>NZ_WVEM01000009.1 GCF_009847015.1 Sunxiuqinia indica | reverse complement strand
GCACTCATTCTATTCAAAACCGACTCGAGTCGGTAAAAAGGTAACTGCAGTCGGGTAAACGCTAAGTCGAGTCAGGAAAATGGTGACTGCAGTTGAGTAAATGATAACTTGAGTCGGTAAACAGTAAACTTCGGCCGGGTAATGGGTGGGCGAAGTCACCAAAAAGCAAACCGGAGTCAGGGAAATGGTGACTCCAGTCGCTGTTAAACAAACTCGGATCATGTTTAACTAAACTGCAGTTCTGTTCGGGTAGACTGGTTCCTGAAACGAGTTCAGGATGACCAGCGCATAGCTTGGGACAGCCAAGTCCCCCGCTTCGCCGAAAGGCGAAAAGGCGATGGCCTGTCAAAGTAGCCCGGGCCGGCGGTGGAGGGAAGGATTTTTGGCGGGTATTCCGGGCAGTGCGCCGGAAAGAAAAAATCCAGACGCGCGTGGAAGGATAACTTTGACTTGATCTTTTTTGAATACTTTTTGGTATCAAGACAAAAAAGTATTTGGGGTTTAGGGAAAAGAAAACAAGACATTAGATACTAGAACCAAGATTTTTAGATATTCGGATTTTCAGACGATCGGATTTTTCAGATCGACGCTAAGTCCCCCATTTCGCCGAAAGGCGAAAAGTGCGAAGGCCGTCAAAACGCCCGGCCGAGGGTTCGGTTTGACTAGATTTTTGCATCCTTTTTATCAATGAAAAAGGATGAGCCCGTCCGGCTTGAGGACAAGACAAAAATCAGGTCCCGTCTGGAAAGACAACTTTGACTTGATCTTTTTTGATTACTTTTTGGTATCAAGACAAAAAAGTAATTGGGGTTTGGGGCAACGCCCCAGCGCATGCAATGTCACCAAGACATTAGATATCAGACATTAGATCCAAGAATAAAGAACCAAGAGCCAGGAGGGTGAAGATAGCAGCAATCTGTTTCGGTCAATATTGGAGCAATCCGCCAGCCGATCCTGAAACAAGTTCAGGATAAGGAATATGCAAATGGAGTGGGGCAGTGGTTTATTCTATTTCAATCCCTTGTTCTTCCAAAAGTTGCAGCCCAATGCTTTTCAGTTTATATTTTTGGATTTTTCCGCTGGCGGTCATCGGGAAGTCTTTTACAAAAAAGACGTATTTGGGAATTTTAAAACGGGCAATTTGTCCGCGGCAGTATTCCTTTACTTCTTCTTCGGCAAGGCTTTGCCCGCTTTTTAGTTTGATAAATGCACCCACTTGTTCGCCATATTTGGCACTGGGGATTCCGGCTACTTCCACGGCTTCAATTTGAGGTAATTGAAACAGGTAGTTTTCAATTTCGCGCGGGTAAATGTTTTCACCACCACGAATAATCATATCTTTTATACGCCCGGTAATTCGGTAAAAACCATCTTCAGTTTTAATACCCAGATCGCCCGAATGTAACCAGCCCTCTTTATCAATTGCTTTTTGGGTGGCTTCATCGTTGTTGTAGTAGCCTTTCATCACGTTGTATCCCCGGCAGCACACCTCTCCTTGTTCTTCTTCGGGACATTCTTCGCCGGTCTCCGGATTCACAATTTTTACTTCCACGTTGGGCAGCTCAAAACCAACAGTGGTCGACCGTACTTCGGGTGAGTTGTGGGTTCGGGTGGCGGTCATTCCCGGCGATGACTCGGTTAGTCCGTACACGATAATAATGTCTTTAATGTGCATCTTGGTCATTACCTGGTTCATGGTTTCAATGGGGCATAACGCTCCGGCCATGATTCCGGTGCGGAGAGAACTCAGATCGAACAGGTCGAACATGGGGTGGTTCAGTTCGGCAATAAACATGGTGGGTACCCCGTAAAGTGCGGTGCATTTTTCTTTTTCTACGGAAGCCAAAACCATCAGGGGGTCGAAGTTTTCGGTAATTACCATGGTTGCGCCATGACTAATAATGGCACAAACGGCCAACACACAGCCAAAACAGTGAAACAGCGGCACACAAACCAGCAAGCGATCGTTGGCAGTATATTTCATGCATTGGCCAACCGAGTAACCGTTATTCAGAATGTTATGATGCGACAACATCACTCCTTTCGGAAATCCGGTTGTTCCCGAGGTGTATTGCATGTTTACCACATCGTGTGGGTCGACTTTCAGCTTGGCATCTTCCAGTTCCAGTTCATCCAGGTGTTCGCCCAGCAAGATCAGTTCGGCAGTATTGTACATTCCACGGTGTTTCTCTTGTCCGATGAAAACAACATTTTTCAGCACCGGGAATTTTTCCGATTTTAACGCGCCACGGGAGTGGGTTTTCAGCTCCGGAATCAATTCAAAAATCATATTCACGTAATCGCTGTCGCGCCAGCCGTCAACCAGGCACAGGGTGTGGATGTCGGCATTCTTCAGTAAAAACTCGAGCTCGCTAAGTTTGTAATTGGTATTGATGGTGACCAATATGGCTCCAATTTTGGAGGTCGCAAACATGAAGGTCAGCCAGTCGGGTACGTTGTTTGCCCAAATGCCTACTTTGTCGCCAGCCATTACTCCTGTGTACATCAGCCCCTTGGCTAGTTTGTTGACTCGTTTGTTAAATTCGCTGTAGGTAAACCGTAAATTGCGGTCAGGATAAACCATGAATTCCTGGTCGGGTGTTTCGTAAGCGTATTTCTCTAAAATGCCGCCGAGCGTGTAGTTGAGTAATTGCATGATGTCAGTTTTAGTTTGGTCAAGCCGATTTAATAGGGAGCATAAACAACCGCTAAAATACGCGCAGGGTCCTCGTTCCCGGCATGGACATTATGCGATACAATGGAGTCCATGTAAATGCTGTCTCCCTTTTTGAGCTGATAGAGCTCTTTGCCATAGTTGATTTCAACGACTCCTTCCAGCACATAAATAAATTCTTCACCTTCGTGCGACGAAAGCATGTAGTCGGATTGTTGGCCGGGCTCTATTTCAACAACAAAAGGTTCCATATTTCGGCCTACCTTGTCGAAGGCCAGCGAAAGAAAGTTCAGGTGCTCACGCGAACCACTTTGCTGCGAACTGAACCGAACGCCTGTTTCGTGTTCATCGGCTCGTACAATGGCGGGTCCTAAGTTGGAGCTGTCGTCTAAAAAAGTTCCCAGCCGAACACCCAGGGCTCGTGCTATTTTAATGAGTGGAGCCAATGACGGCAGCACTTCGCCTTTTTCAATCTTCTTGAGCTGATCGATATCCAGGTTTGTTTTTTCGGCCATTTCTTGTAGACCAACTTTCTTGGATTCACGAATTTGGGAAATCTTTTTACCAAGATCATATTTCTTTGCCATGCCTGTATGCTTTAAGTCTGCTCACAAATTTAATTTTATTTTAACGCCTCACAAATCAACAGAAGTCATAAATGGCTTGCATTTCAGCATTTATGTATCATTTAGAAGCAATATAAATTAGCCCGGATGAACTGTTGTCGGGTTAAACCATCAGATTGCTGGTGAATGCTGGACGTGAAAAATAAAAGTGCTGACATTCAGTCGGATGAAGTAGTGGGCTAAAGCCCGGACGCTTTGGTGCATTGACTAACCCCAGGATTAATCCCGGGGTTAGTGGAAGCCTGATATGACGAGGGCTTTAGCCCATTATACCAATTTTTAACCGGACACCTGTGGCTCGGATGCGGGATGAACGGAATGACGCTTTTTGTTTTTTTCAGATTGCGATACATGGCGATTGTGCGAAAGCATTTGAAACCCATTGTATGCGATTGTGTTCGGCAGACTTCAAGGGTTTTCAAGTCTTTCTTATTTCAAGTCGTCGTTAAGCAGTTTTCGGTTTTCCATTTCACGAATAACGGCATCAATAAACTTTTCGGCCATCATATTTTTAGCTTGCTTAATCCCAATTTTTCGAACCAGTTTCATCACCTTTTTATTCAGAAACCTGTTCAGCTTACTTTTTTTCCGGATTCGTGCGATAATCTCACTTTCAACAGCAGTTCCTTTATTCTTTTTGTCGCCGTTCATAATGTTTTTCAGAACGGCTTGAAAACGGTTTTCCATCAGCTCTTCCAAGGACATCAGTATGCTTAGGTTTATTTTTACTGAATCGTAATCAATGCCTGTTTCTTCCGGAACATCGGTTAGCAGTGTTGCCGTCCCGTCAGCTTTTTCGGTCACCCGCATATCCGGAATAATAGGCAGAAAATCAGTTTTCCCGTCTTCGGTTTTCACCCTGAACTGATCAACTCCCTTGTAGCCGAAGGCCAGTATCGGGTTTTCTTTATCGGCTGGTACGCTGAAATACTTTTGCAGGAAAAGCTGGCAGTTTCGTCGTCCGAGCATAAAGTCGTGCTCGCGGAACTCTTTTTTGAAGAAGCCGGCAAAGCCCCCTAAACCGCCGCATGCCAGGGCAAATTTCTGTTTCTCGTCGTTTTTGTAACGCACCGGAAGCACCATGAATCGCGTGTAATTATCTTCATCCTCGTCAAAGGCATTTTGAAGCTCTTGCTCTTTAAACATCAGTTGAGCGCGCATGGCATTCAGTAATCCCGGTACAGCAAACTTAATCGCGTCCAGAGATTCTTCGTCTTCCCAGGCTCCCTGTTCGCTGGGGAAGGGGTCAATCATGATTAGGGTGGTGTCAAACGAAGAAGCCGACTTTTTGATTGGGGCATTGTCTGCCTCTTTGGGTATCCCGGCTGCTTCCTGTTCTTGTTGTTTTCGCTTTGCCAAAATCTGGTCGGTCAATCCAAAAGGCTCGTTATTAATTACACCGCCGTCAACATTTACGCACAAGTAATTTGCCGTGTTGTCAAGCAGCATTTGTTTGTTAGCTGTATTTAAGTATGGATTCTCTAAGACGTAACGCGCTTCGCGATTGACTTTTCGTGGGCTCAGTCCAACCGGAAAAGCGCCGGTGGCTATGGCGGCATCAATAAGCAGCGCTTTGTTTTTACCTTCCACCGACGAAAATGACAGGGGTATCTTTCCGTCGCCTTCATAATTTCCCGTGTCGTTTATTTTGAAATGAACGAGATCCTGGTGACGGGTCATGCGGTGAACACTTTTGCCGAGTGCAGTTTTAAACTCCAACTCGTAGTTGAATCCTTTTAAATTCGTTTGGGTGGTTAGTATCTCCAGGTCATCAGCGATGTATGGTCGATTCACTTCCGGGTCCTTTACCGAGGTGTCGATAATGCGGGAGGCAACACGCTCGATGAATCCTGAATCAAAAATTGATTTTACCTCATGGCCTTTATTTCCGCGAATGTCGTCATCAGCCAGCATCTGGTCCATCATGCTCAGGTCTTCCGTTTCGGTGAGGTTTACCCAAGCATCGTAAATCGGATTTTCGGTATTCTCGGAGGTTTGGTAGTTGCCCGGATTGATGTGCGGAAACTTTTGTTGAACCGCGCATGCGGTGATCGCAGCTGTCATTCCGCCTGCCGATGCTCCGGTTAGCACTTCAATTTTCACATCGTGTTTCGGAACTCCCGGCAGGTTGAGGTCTTTGGCTTTTTGCCAGTTCTCCAACGCTTCCATCAGATAGTCGATAACGCCTGCTGTGTAAGCACCTGCCGAAACAGCTCCAGCCATGCAAATACCTATTCGAATTGTTTTGGACTCAGTCATACAAAAGTTTTTTAACAATGATTATTAACATCAAAAAAGGCGATTGACTTTTGATGAGCTGATTTTTGGTTGATTGTAAGAGGTGAACTGCCCGGTTGATTTTAGCTTGTTCACACCACTAAAGATACAACATATTCATCCGATAAGTCAAGTCGGTACTTAGTCGGATCCGTTAAACTGTTTCTGTCTAGCTGCAACATCTGAATTTTACCTGAAATAAGGGAATAAAAAAAGGCAACCTCAACGAGATTGCCTTTTGTAAAATTATTAACCAGTTATTTTTATAACCAACGCAGGTAACTAAAGTCCTGACGATGGGGGAGGTTTTCATTTTTCGGGAACATGCGGATTCCATAGTTGTACGATCCGGGGTGAGATAAATGCAGATCCAGTTTGTAGGTTGTTAAACCATTTTCAGTTTTTTCAACATCAAACTCTTTGCATTCAGTTATTTGCGGTTCTTCATTGTCACTGCCTTCAGTCATGATTATTTCAATACCAATTTCCTCTGGCGAAAGACCTTTCAAATCCATCACAACACGTGCCGGATACTCTTCACCAATGCGAATCGCATTCGTAATTCCATCGGCAATGTCAATCTCTTTTACTTCAATGTATTCCCATTTCGAAGCAATACTAGCCTTCCAGTCAACCATTTCTTTAGCTAGTTTGAAATCATCAGCTTTTAACTTGCCGGCACGTTTAGCCTGCGGAGCATAAAAACGATCCTGGTAGTCGCGAATCATCCGACTTGTTGTAAAGTTTGGTGCAACCTGAGCTTGTGTTTTCTTGATGTAACCAACCCATTCGTTTGGAGTATCATTTTTGTCACGTTTGTAGAAGGCTGGAACAATCTCGTCTTCGAACAGGTTATAGATTGTTTCAGCATCCAGCTCATCCTGAAAGTCCTGCACGTCGTATGATCTTTCCAATGGAAGTGCCCATCCGGCACCTTCTTTGTAACCTTCAACCCACCAGCCATCGAGTACGGAGAAGTGAAGTGTTCCGTTCATTACTCCTTTTTCACCGCTTGTTCCTGAGGCTTCCAGAGGTCTGGTTGGCGTGTTCAGCCAAATATCAACTCCCTGAAGCAGGACTTTGGCCAGGTTGATATCATAATTCTGAACAAACAGAATTTTACCCAAGAACTCAGGACGCTTAGAAATTTCAACGATGTATTTGATCAGGTCTTGTCCGGCTTTGTCGGCAGGGTGAGCCTTCCCGGCAAAGATGAATTGGACTGGTTTCTCGGGATTGTTGACAATTTTAGCTAAGCGATCAAGGTTACGGAAAAGCAAATGAGCTCGCTTGTATGTGGCAAAACGTCGTGCAAAACCAATGGTTAGAGCCTTCGGATTCAGCGAACTGGTGACTTCAGTAATCAACTTCGGGTTCTCGTTACGTTTCACCCAAGTGTCAGTAAAGCGCTTTTTGATGTAGTCGATCATCTTCGATCGCAAGCTTTGTTTAAGCTCCCAAATTTCCTGATCCGGAACTTTATAGATTTTATCCCACAGGTCAAAATCAAGCTGATTGTTTACAAAATCTTTTCCGAAATATTTCAGGTGAATTTCTTTCCATTCCTTGGCTGTCCATGTTGAATAGTGCACGCCATTCGTTACGTAACCAATATCCAACTCTTCAGACAAGTAACCATCATACAGTGGTTTCAGGATATGCTTTGACACATCGCCATGGAGCATGCTCACACCGTTAATTCCTTGTGATAAGTTGGCTGCCAGGAAGCTCATATTGAAATGATCTTCATGTGGCGTCGTTTTTCCAAGCATGATAAACTCTTCCCAGCTAAGGTTAATTTTGGCCGGGAATTTACCCATATACATTCTAAATAAATCGTTATGGAATGCATCATGTCCGGCAGGAACCGGAGTATGGGTGGTAAATAATGTTGAAGCACGAACGATCTCTTTTGCCTGAGGATATGTTAGCTTATTCTCGTTAATCAAACCAGCCATTCGCTCAAGTCCGATCAAGGCCGCATGTCCTTCGTTACAATGGAACAAGTCTGCATGTTGATGCCCCAGTTTATTTAGTGCCCGAATACCACCAATACCAAGCAGCATTTCCTGCTTTAGGCGGTTTTCGTTATCGCCTCCATAAAGATGGTGAGTGACAAAGCGGTCGTTTTCATTGTTCGCGTCAAAATCGGCATCGAGCAAGTACAAGCTTACAGCTCCTACTTTTACTTCCCAGACACGGGCATGCAGTGTTCTGCCGGGATATTGAACTTCAATTTGGACCCAGTTTCCTTCTTTGTCGAAAGCCGGTTGAACCGGTATTTTTGAGAACTCCTGAGCCTCGTAGTTGGCCATCTGGTCTCCTTGTAGCGAGATGGTTTGTTTGAAATACCCATATCGGTATAGCAAACCAACAGCCACCAGGTCGGCTTTTGAGTCACTGGCTTCTTTTAAGTAATCTCCGGCCAGGATTCCTAACCCGCCGGAAAATATTTTAAGGCTATCGTGTAAGCCATACTCCATACTGAAGTAGGCAATTTTAGGTCCTATTCCTTGTTCGCGTTCTTTCAGGTATTTTTGAAATAGGCTATAAACACTTTTCAGGTCAGCAATAAATTGTTCATCACTTTCCAACTCTTTAAAACGCTGATAGCTGACTTGTTCGAGTAGAACGATCGGGTTGTGAAAACTATCTTCCCATATTTCTTCATCAATCGTCTCAAACAATTCACGGGCTTCAGTATTCCAAGCCCACCAAAGGTTTTTGCTCAACTCTTTCAGAGGAGCTAATTTTTCGGGTATGTTTGATTCAACAAACAGTTTTTTCCAATTTGGCATATCCACAACTCTTTTTTTGTTAAAATCAGGCACGAAACAATTACTCATCTTTATTTTATTCGCATCCCATCGAGGGGGATTTATTACAACTCAAGCAATATTGCCTTTTATGTCAGTTGTTTACGAACAATTTGAATAGAGTACAGGTGCACTAGATTTTGATTAAACTTACTTTTTTTCGATTTTCTTCTTTAAGGCAGTTTTCGGTTTCGATTTGTTAGTTGTGGTAGGTTTCTTTTTTTTCTTTTGTTGAAGCCTAACAATTTCGGCTTCGTATTTTTTTAGCTTTTCTTCTTTTTCAGCAATCATCTTGTTCATGGCTGCTATTTTGTGTTCCATTTCACTCTCTGGAACAAATGTATTCAATCTAAGTTTAAAATCACTAAGCACATTCATATAATTAATGAAAGCTTCATACGGACTTTCGTATGGATTGAAGTAGCTATGTATCTCACCGTCAGAGAAAAACTTAGTGCTCATGTAGTAAAAATGGTCGCTTACCTGAAGGTAGCTCCAGTCCTTCAGTAGTTCCGGATCAGTAACTTGCTCCATTCGATCTTTCAACTCATATAATTTGTCAAAAGCTTCTTGTTGCATCTCATTTCCGAGCCAAGCGGTTAGGTCACGTTCTTCATCGGCCCAGGAGATGGCATGTGGTACGCTAACCATTGACACCGGCTGGAATTGATCAACAATTTCAGATGGCGTTGCAAATTGAAGCTTGGAGTTTTTAAATACTGCATCAGGGAGTTCTTCCATAAAGCGGAATATGCCAGTCTCTGCCAACTGGTGTTCTCCAAAGGTTTCGTAATGCATAAACAAATTGATGATTTCGTCTTTTTGATCACCGTCCATCCAGCGCACAAATTTGTCAGCTGTCAATGGATATTCGTTCCAGCCCTGGTTTGAAAAACGGAAAGCCAAATCGTCACTAAGCTTATAATTCCGCATTAAAACTTTAAGTCGGGGGTTGATGGCATTACAATACAAGTAATTTGGTGATTTCCATCCAAGAATATGTTTTGCTCCTTCAGTAATCGCTCCTTTGAAACCCATTTCTGCTGTTAGGGCGCCAATGTCGTCAGAATAAATTAATTCGGTGTTTCGAAGTACTTGCGGTTGTTGTCCGAAATATTTGTGAATCGCTTGCGCATGTCTTTCGACTTGCTTCTTATATAATTCCTTGCTTTTTAACGCGACCAACGAATTTGAGTAAGTTTCTGCCAAGAACTCAACCTGCCCGGTTTTTGCCAATTCCTGAAAAGAATCAAGTACTTCCGGAGCGTATAGTTCAAATTGCTCCAATGCTGTTCCTGAAATTGAAAAGGCGATTTTGAATTTGCCTTTATGCTTTTTTATCAAATCAAGCATCATTTTGTTGGCCGGCAAATAGCAACGATCAGCAATCTTTCTCAGGATTGTTTCATTGGCATAATCATCGTAGTAATAATGGTCATTACCGATATCAAAAAAGCGATAACGGCGGTAACGAAATGGTTGATGTACTTGAAAGTAAAAACAAATGGCTCTCATATTCTTGTTTTTTATTCTGTTTTTAAAGCTTCGTTATAAACATCGCGGACGTTGCGGGCCGAATTTTTCCACTGCAAGCTATCCACTTCTTCTTTTCCATGTTTCATAAACATATTCCACATGCCGGGGTAGTTCAATAATCCGTATATGGCATCAGCCATCGCGTGAGTGTCCCAGTAGTCGGTTTTGACCGCATATTTTAAGATCTCGGAAACGCCGGACTGGTTCGATATAATCACAGGTACATTGGTCTGCATAGCCTCAAGAGGCACAATGCCAAAAGGTTCCGAAACTGAAGGCATGACAAAGACATCACTCATCCGGAACATGTCAAATACATCGTCCCCTTTCAAAAAGCCTGTGAAGTGGAAGTAGTCTGATATTTTTAACTCGGCAGCACGACGAACCATGCGATTCATCATATCGCCGCTACCAGCCATCACGAAACGAACGTTTTTCATTCTTTTTAAAACCAGGTTGGCGGCTTCAACAAAATATTCAGGCCCTTTTTGCATGGTTATCCTTCCTAAAAAAGTAACTATTTTATCTTCAACACCCTTTTTTAGTTTGGCTTTTTCTTCCTTGCTAACCGGCTCTACCGCATTGTATACCGTTGTGACTTTAGCAGGGTCAATGCCGTATTTTTCGATCACAATTTTCCGGGTTAAATTACTTACCGTTATAATTTTATCGGCAGCATTCATGCCTCTTTGCTCAATATCAAAAACCTGAGGATTGACACTTCCTCCGCTACGGTCGAAATCAGTCGCATGAACATGGATAACTAAGGGTTTTCCGCTTGCTTCTTTTGCTGCGATTCCTGCGGGGTAGGCGAGCCAGTCGTGTGCGTGAATCAGGTCAAATTCTTCTTCCTGAGCGATGACTTCCGCCACTAGCGAGTATTTATAGATTTCGTGCAGTAGATCTTTCCCATATGTGCCCGAAAATTCAATTTTTCCTTCTTCGTTGGTCTCAACAAAACGGGTTTTTTCAGAATATTTTTTGCTGCTGAGTTTCCAGAACTCCTCAGGATCCATGTACGGAACCATGCCGGATTCAACTTCGTAGTATTCAATTTTTTTCTGAAGGTCTTTAAATTCGACTTTCGTTTTAGTAATTGGAACCTCATTTGCTCCAACCAGTTTCATGCTTGATTGATCCTCGTCACCATGAGCCTTAGGTACCACAAAAATGACATCAACATCTTTGTTTTCAGCTAACCCTTTTGTCAATCCGTAACAAGCTGTTCCAAGACCCCCGGATATGTGGGGCGGAAATTCCCAACCAAACATTAATACTTTCATAGATTCCCGTTTTATTTATTATTCTTATTCTGAAAAATTAATTATTAACTTGTATGACCTGATGATTGCCGCAACATTCCATGCCTGAGATATGGCGCCCTTGCCATAGTGCGGCGGGTTGCCATTATAGTTTTCCGGTATTGTTCCAATGCAGTGTTCAGTCATCTCTTCCTCAAATCCTTCGATCAATTTCTTGACGAAAGGCATCCCTCCTCTTTTATGTATTTTTAAATAACCTTCTACAAAAAACATGAGCAGCCATGGCCAGGCTGTTCCCTGGTGCAAGGTTTTTTCACGCTCAATAACGCTCCCCGCACAAGAGCCTTCGTACTCCGCATTTCTGGGCGATAATGTTCGTAATCCGCGTGGAGTAAGCAATTGATGCTTGACGATTCCTAAAACCTCCTTTCGCTGTTCCTTGTTTAGTGGCGTATAATCGAGTGCTGCAGCAATAACCATATTGGGGCGAATCGACCAATCTTTATAGTCGCCATTAACTGAGTCAGCGAGGTAGCTATGCTCATCACACCAGAATTCGTTCATGAATGATTCTGCAATTTTAGCGGGGTACTCTTTCCATTCCTTTTCGAAGCTTTTAGCTCCGGCAGATTTTGCCAGCTCCAACGCAAAACAGATTGCATTATACCAGAGTGCATTAACTTCAACCGGCATACCGTTTCTGTTCACAATCGGCTTCCCATCAAGATAGGAATCCATCCATGTCAGGGCAAGATTGTCAGAATAGCCTGCAAGTAGCCCGTTTTCGGCCATTTTGATATTGTAATCAGTACCACTCCTGAATGAATCAAGGATCTGTTTGATTTCCTTTTTATACTTTGTCCAGATGTGTTTCTGGTTATTCGTCTCTTTTGCATATTGTTGTAGAGCCCAGAAGAACCAAAGTGATGTGTCGACATTATTGTAGGCCAGATTTTGCTTCCCATTGACAAGAGGGAATAGACCATTTTTCAGGTTTTTTAATTGGGTGTCAACGATATCTTCGAACAATTCATATTCTTCTTGCTCGAGAGCTAAGCCGGGAAGAGACACGAATGTTTGACGGGGTATTGAGCCATACCATGGAAATCCGGCAATAATGTCTTTCGTATCATCCTTTATGATGAAGAACTGTTGGGCCGCGTTAATGAGGTTGCTCATGAATGTGTCCCGTGACGGTCTTTTGTTTAGCTCGCGCGTAAATTTTGTCTTAAATGAATTGGGGTTTGATTCCGTTGTTGAGGCTGAAAAAACAATGCTTTCACCTTTCTTTATTGGCATTTCAAAATAGCCAGGAACAAATAAATCCTCTTTGTAGTCGTAGCCCCGGTTTTGCTCTTTCAAATACTCAATATCTTTATACCAATCAGGGACGCTAATAAACTCAACGGATTTCGAAAACTGCATGTGTAAGTCAGGATAACCTTCATACATTTTCATTTTTATGCCATTTTCTACCGTTTGGTATTTTGTATTGGCATACATGTTTGCTTTGCTGAGATTATGCACACTACGAAACGCCATAAATGGTTTTAGCCGCAATGTGGTAGGAGAATTGGCTTCCTCCAGTGTATATCTTGTTAGTACCTGCTGTTCATTCTGAACTAAAATTCGCTCTTTGCTGAACACGACACCGCCAACCCGAAAAGTCGTTTTAGGGACGCGATCGACCTCATAATCACGAATGTATTTGTGCCCTTTTGGCTCGAAATAATCGCCTTCATACTTGTGAATGCCAAGGTTAAACTCGGCACCGTGTTGTATAATCGTCTCATCAAGAGATGATAATAAAACATGTTTGTCGCCATCCAGTTCGTCGACCGGGCAAACGAGTAATCCATGGTATTTTCGTGTGTTACATCCCGAAATAGTTGTACTGATGTAAGAACCAGCTCGGTTTGAACGGAGAACTTCTCTGGATAAAGAATACTCCAAGTTCACTAAACGACTTTTATCGAATTTTAGGTAGCTCATAGTTTTAAACTTTGGGCTTAATCACAATTAGTTATTACTATATTTATAATCTAGGAGATCAGATTGTTGCGGTTGCTACAAATTTATGGAAAGAAATCCAATCATTGTTCACAATTGCTCTGATGCTCTTCTAACTTTAATTCAAAATACTTTTTTTCATTTGCTAAGTTAAGAAACGGAAAAATTTTCATTAAATCATTTATCTCATTTACGTTATATAACAGAAATTTTTGGTGCGTTTCTGATTGAACATTTCGCGGTCGGTGCTCAATTGCTTTGATGACCTTCTGAATACTTTTTATTATTTTATGACTTTCGTCAGTAATCACTTTTGAGCAGAATTTATTCCAAATGTGATCAATTGCTTGCGCACTAATGTGCAACATATCAGGAGCATAAAACCGATAGTCTCTCAGTTCGTCCATGACTATTTCGTAGGAGGGAAAATAGGCGCAATGAGCTGTTCCAAAATCGGTTATTAATTGGTTAATTGCCAGGAATAAAGTCGACTTGCTTAATTGGTTTTCAACTGCTCCGTCCTTCCAATGACGAATTGGACTGACCGTAAATAGGATTTTTAAATTTGGGTTAATTCTTAAAAGTTCAGAGATTAGCTCGTTGTAATCACTTGTTATTTCGCTGGGACTTAAACGATAGCGATGAAACTCTGCAGCCGGCAGTTTATGGCAGTTTGAGACAATTTTCCCGCTGTTTTTCAGCTCAAAAACCCATGCTGTTCCCAACGAAAGAATTAAATACTCACTTTCTATTAAATGGTCATGCGAACGTCGGATTTGATCATTTATTTGTTTCAAACAATCTTTTTTGCTTGTAGAAGAGAGCCTGCTATGATGGTCAAAACTGTGCCATATTCCATCGTGTTCAATTAAGTCTTCGGCTGTGTATGTTTTCTGTTCCATTAGCAGGCGAAGGCTTTTCGAAATTGATTGCGGATTATATAATATGCCAAACGGATTCAGGTCAACCTGAAACTTCAATTGTTTCATGCGTTGTCCTATATTTTCAGAAAAGCAGGAGCCCATCATCATCACTTTTGTACGATGGTCGATGTGCCAACCGATATCTTTTATTTCAACTTCAGTAAAATATTGATTCATTTATTTAATCCGTTTAAACGCTTGTTTCTTCAGAACAATTCCTGTTCGGGCTGGCAGGTATAAGTTTAAATAATGCTGACTGCTTAGTCCTTTTGATGGTCTTGTGTAGTAAATCATATTTTTATCGATACGTTCCTGTCCTCCAAAACATTCCTCGTCGGTGTGAAATAAAATCTTGTACTTTGAGGCTTCCAAAGGGATACCGTAATCGGTAAATGACTGCGTGGGATTAAAATTAAAAACCATCAAAAAGTCACCCCGCTGGTAGCTCAACACCTGGTCGGCTTTGTTATCGAATCGCCGATAAACTTCAGGAATCTCAATCAAGTGGTTTTCTCTGATCCACTGCATCATTTTACGGTCAAAGTCAGCGAGCAGGTGGTAGCGTAATTCTTTGTTTTCAGTTAGGCTCCAAATTCGTCGGGCGTTTTTGTACGACCAATTGTTTCCTTCGCGCGGAAAGTCGATCCACTCGGGATGGCCAAACTCATTACCCATAAAATTAAGGTAGGCTCCGCCTGCTGTCGTAGCCGTGGCGAGCCGGATCATTTTGTGTAAAGCCATTCCCCGGTCAACGGTTAGGTTGGGTTGATCCTTGCGCATACTGAAGTACATTTCTTTGTCGATCAATCGGAATATAATGGTTTTATCTCCAACCAATGCCTGGTCATGCGACTCAGCATAGCTTACAACCTTTTCATCCAGACGTTTCGATGTCAGCTCATAAAAAATCTGGCCTACGTCCCAGTTTTCATCTGCAACCTCTTTGATTAGTTTGATCCAGAAATCGGGGACCCCCATAGCCATTCGGTAATCGAATCCGTATCCTCCATCATCTATAGGAGTTGCCAAACCGGGCATTCCACTAACTTCTTCGGCAACCGATAATGAGTTTGGATCAATTTCATGGATTAACTTATTGGCTAAATAGAAATAGGTAACGGCTTCATCGTCGATTCCTTGATCGTAGTAATCGGCATATTGTGTGAATGCCTTTCCTAGTCCATGATCGTAATACAACATGCTGGTTACACCATCGAACCGGAAGCCATCGAATTTAAAATCCTCGAGCCAATACCGGATATTTGAAAGCAGAAAGTGTAAAACATCATTTTTACCATAGTCGAAACAATAAGAATCCCATGCCGGATGTTCGCCGCGTGCGCCATCATGAAAGAATTGGAAACGTGTACCATCGTATCTCCCGAGTCCCTCTACCTCGTTTTTTACAGCGTGCGAGTGAACCAAGTCAATAATTATAGACAGCCCCATTCCATGGGCTTCGT
Organism: Sunxiuqinia indica; assembly: GCF_009847015.1. GTDB lineage: Bacteria > Bacteroidota > Bacteroidia > Bacteroidales > Prolixibacteraceae > Sunxiuqinia > Sunxiuqinia indica. Next base: position 227,322 of record NZ_WVEM01000009.1, on the reverse strand, counting down.
CAATTAGTTGTTTTAGTTCTTCGGGAGTTCCAAAGCGTGATGAAGGGGCAAAAAAGCTGGATACGTGGTAGCCGAAACTTCCGTAATATGGATGCTCGGGAATGGCCATGAGTTGAATGGTGTTGTATCCGGCAGCCTTTATCCAGGGCAACGTATGCTCACGAAACTCATTATAAGTATGTACCCGCTCTGCTTCGCCGGCCATGCCGATATGGCTCTCGTAAATTAAGGGCGCTTCATTTGCTCTATGGTAGTCGGGGTGTTTCCACTCGAAGTCTTTTTCTTGAATCCACACCTGGGCGTTGAAAAGTTTGGAGTGCTCATCCTGCACCACTCTTTTGCACCAGGCGGGTATTCGTTTCCCTTGTCCGCCGTTCCAGTGCATCGAGAAGGCATAAAGCTGACCATGTGTTAACTGATTTTCGCTAAGGTGCAATTCCCATTGGCCGTTTCCAATTGGTTGCAGCCGATAGGGTTCCTGCTCTTGCCAGTCGTTAAACTCACCAATCATGTATATTTGGGTGGCGTTGGGAGCCCAGTCTCGAATAACCCACCCGTCATGTTTTTTGTGCAGCCCAAACCAGTCGTGTCCACCGGCAAAATCTCTTAACGATCCGTTTTGGGTGAGCTCTTTTTCCTTTTCTTTTGCACGTTCGATTCGTGAGGTGATAACCGGAGCAAATGGCTCCAAACCGCTATCGTTTTGTATTAATTGTGGTAAATCCATAGGTGAATGCTTTCTATAAAGATAACGAATAGTCGGGCACACTTCAATGGATTTATTGTAAAATCATTGATAATTCATAACATGTTCACATAGGAGAAAATTAATCTAATTATGTCTTCATGCGACTGAAATAGTTGATAAAAATGATTATATAAAGGGTTTGTAGTTACATCGAGGGCGATAGTAATTCGATGCATTGAAGGACAGCAGGTTTTGCCTGCAGGAAAAAATCGTGACAGAAATTTAAAATATTGAATGGAGAGTTAGTCAGACGATGAGATGAACTGAAGATTGCGTTTTAAGCCCTCAAACTTGGTGCGTTTTACCGCTGATTTTCGGAAAAGTTCATTGAATAATGGACGATCCATTTCCATCCACTCTTTTTGCGAAAGTTCCAGAAGTCTGGGGTGTGGCTCAAAATCGGGTTCCTGATGCGGTTCTGATTTCAGGTTCCAGGGGCAAACATCCTGGCAAATATCGCAGCCAAATACCCGATCCTGAAACTGGTTTTTCAAACTTTCATCCAATTCCCCTTTCAATTCGATGGTTTGATAGGAAATACACCGCCGCGCGTCAACTCGTTGCGGCGCTACAATTGCCTGAGTCGGGCAGGCATCAATGCAACGGGTGCATTTGCCACAATAGTCAGGCACCACTTTTTTGTCAGGTTCTAATTCCAGATCTATAATTAATTCGCCGATAAAGAAGAAGCTTCCATGCTCTACCGAAATCAGGTTGGTGTTTTTGCCAATCCAGCCTAGTCCGGCTTTTGCAGCCCAGGCTTTATCAAGCACCGGAGCCGAATCAACAAATGGACGCCCGTTACAGGGAGCTATTTCTTCCTGGATAAAAGTTAACAATTGGTTCAGCTTATCTTTTAAAACAAAGTGGTAGTCTTTGCCATAAGCATATTTTGAAAGCACAGGGGCGTCATCGTTTTGTTGTTTTTCTTTCGGGTAGTAATTCAGCAAAACAGAAATGACAGACTTAGCTCCTTCGAAAATCAGTTGAGGATTCAGTCGCATGTCTACATTTCGAGCCATGTAGCTCATTTCGCCATGCATTCCCTGATTCAGCCATTTCTCCAGTCGGGGTCTTTCTTCCGCTAAGTAACTCGCGGTTGAGATGCCGCAATCCAGGAGTCCTAGCTCCGATGCCTTCTTTTTTATTTTGTCCGATATCTCTTTGTCCATTTCGTTTTAGTAGCTGCAAAAATGAACCTAAAACTACAAACAAGTACGCGAAGTTGAAAAGAATATTTTAACTCGATTAGTCGTCAGGCTTGAACAGGCAGTAAGTATTGTGAAAATTGTAGAAAAAAGCAGGTGTTTGAAGGAGTAGTCGGTTTCGAAATTGGCATTTTTATCAACAAAGGAATAAAATAACCTGTTTATATAAGTGTCTGAAGGGCTGAGATAACTAATAACAGATTCAATGAGTGTGATTAATTCCCTTAAATATGAAATAGCCAAATGGTTCAGGTTGATTGCCGTGCTGATCGGACTAATGTGTTTTGTGTCTGGTTGTGATCGGCGTGTTAAAAAAGAGTTGGAGGTTGTTGCTACCGCGTTTAATTCTCTTGCAGCCCAGACACATGCCGACCATCCGGAGATTGGAGCCTGGGGCGATACGCTTAGACCCGGAATGAAGTGTATTGCCGTTTCGAGAGATTTGATCAAGTTGGGGTTGACCTATCAAACCAAAGTGAAGATAGAAGGTTTTGAGGGTAAGTACCGGGTGCTGGACAAAATGAACAGGCGCTGGGAAAAGCGTATTGATATTTATATGGGTAAAGATATTGGCGCTGCTCTTGAGTGGGGGCGGGAGCCGGTAACCATCAGCTGGATGGGAAAGCCGGAGTAGTTGTGTTGGTTTTTCTTGTATTTCACTTTAAGCTTTTCTTGAACTAAAACCGGAATTAAATTTTGTTATGTTCGGCTGGCGTTGTATCTTGGCAGTAAAATAATTTTGACAAATGCAAGGCCACGTGAAACAGATTCCAATCCTCATTTTTCTTTTTTTTATGATGTCGTTAGTTGCCATGGCGCAATCTGATCGTCAGAAAATCGGGATGCCTTATTTTTCGATTGGTGTTTATTCTTTAGATAACCGAAGCACAGCCAACGGACTTGATGAGATTGGAAACGACATTATAGGGCTGGCGAGTTTTGGAGGTGGATATGAATTCTTTCTGGATGATTCATGGTCGTTGGGATTAGGAGTTGATCTTTCCATTGGTGGCTTTGAAGATGAGTATTCTGAGCAATTTCTTGATGTGGCGCACATGCAAATCAATTTAACCGGGGTTTCGTTCAATTTACGACCAAAGTATACCATTTTTGAAACGACTGGTGGTGGATTTTTTCTGGAAGGAATTGGCAAGCTGGAATCTTTTGCCAGCAAGGCTCGTTTTGTTTTTTATAATGATAAGGAGGATTTTTCAACCGCAGGCACAACTTCCGGCTTTCATTTTTACTGGGGTGGTTCTGTTGGTTATCATTCTGATTTCGAAAATTCAAATGCTGTACAGCTTTCTCTGGGAGTAATTTCACACGATTTTGGAAAAGCAGTGAATAAACTGGACTTGGAGCAGTCGGGTTACTTTGTGAACGAGCACCTTAAAAGAGGTGTGTCGCTGGAGGCTCGTCTTGTTTTTTATTTCAGTTTTAAAAGGAAAGTAGACCGGTCAGATACCAGTGGTTTTAACTCATTCTTTTTTAACAGAGATGAGCAGGTGAAAAGGCAACTGGAAAGAAACAGAAAATAAATTGGCTGCTTACTGCTATAAACGGGCAGTTTGGGCTGTTTGGATTTTTTTTCGTGCCGAGGTTTGCTGAAAAAAAAATATTTTTTTGCTCTCATCCGGTCAATTCAGTCAAAAAAAAAATTTATATCGTTCTCCAGTCCGCTGGGGACAGTCAGAATTTATTTTTTTGTTCTTTTGCGGTCAATTCAGCAAAAAAATAAATTTTTTTTGCTCTCGGCTGCCGGATTCTTTCAAAAAAGAAAAAAATATCGCTCTCGGCCGCTCCGGACAAGCAAAAAAAAATGCGGATTGATTTTGTGGGTATGGCTCAATGTCACGGTCGTTTTTTTGCCTGGTTTTGTTGTGATAAGCAAAAATCATCCGCCGCCGGCGCAGGGAGTGTCCGGGTGCAGCTACGACAGAATAATTTTATCAACCTCCGTTTTATAGCTTCGGCCAATGGGAATCTTAAATTCTCCGAGCTCAACCAGCCCGGGAAGTAAGGCTGTAATCTTGGCTATTGAAATGATGTAGCCGCGATGTACCCGCAAGAATTGACTGGCAGGCAGTTGTTCTTCCAGGTGGCTGATCCGTTCTTTGGTTGTCAGCTTTCCTTTTTCGGAGTGTACAATCACATAGTCTCCAAAGCTTTCCAGGTAGAAAATCTCGTGGTGCATGATTTTATGCAGCTTTTTATCAATCTTTAAAAAGAGGTGATCCGGGGCCTGGTTGCCTTTTTCGGCGGCTGAAGGACCAGCCGTATTCGCATTGACTCGCTGGTAAAACCGGTTGATGGCTTTTGAAAAACGAACCAGCGAAATTGGTTTCAGTAAATAATCAATCACATCCAATTCGAACGCTTCAATGGCATAATTCCGATAAGCTGTCGTGAAAATTACTTTTGGTGCCGGATTCAGGTTTTTCAGAAATTCGATCCCGGTTATTTGCGGCATTTGAATATCCAGAAAAATAAGATCAACCCGTTGTTTTGACAGAAATTCCATGGCTTCAATTGCATTGTTGCATTCGCCGGCCAGCTTCAGGTTTTTAAATTCAGACAAATGATTTTTAATCACCCGAATGGCAATGGGCTCATCATCCACCACCAAACAATTATAAACTAGTTCGTCCATTGGCTTTTTTGTTGCGGCTTGTGTAATTGATCCAGTTCTAACTGCAGTTCAATTTCAAAAGTATCTTCTTTTGGATTGATTTCCAATTGATGTTTGTCGGGATAAATCAGCTTCAACCTTTTTTGTACATTCTTCAACCCAATGCCTTTTGTGTAATCTTCAGCATGGTCGGCATTGGAGTTTCTGCTGTTTTCAATGCGAAGATGAAGTGTGCTGCCATGAACTTCAATGGTAATGGCAACAAACGGATTGTGGATGGATTTGCTGACTCCGTGCTTAAACGCATTTTCGAAAAAAGCCAGCAAAAGCATGGGCGCAATTTCCAATTGATCCGGGTTGCCTTTTTCTTCGAGTTCGAGGGCCAGTTTTTTTCCATACCGAATCTTCTCAATTTCAATGTAATTCTTCAGATGATCCAGCTCACTTTTTAAGCTCACTTTGGGTTGGTTGCATTTGTAAAGCATGTAGTCCATCAAATCAGAGAGTTTTAGCACCAACTCCGGAGCTAAGTCCGATTTTTCGAGCGTTAACCCATACAGGTTGTTTAAGGTATTGAACAGGAAATGAGGATGAATTTGAGCACGCAGTAATTTGAGCTCCGATTCACGTAACTTCAGATCGGTTTCCAGTTGTCGCCTTTCCAACCGGGTAATTTCTTTCTTGATTTCGAAAGCGCGTTTTACCTGCTCAATGGCAATAAAGGCGAGAATAATAAAATATAAACCAACTAATAAAAAAACGATGTCAAAGGAAGTCGGGTCAAGTTTGTAAAACTGGAAGTCGCTAACGATGATGAATACATACATGCTGATCATCAGTTCGCACCACAAGGTAAACACAAACGTATAAAAAAGAAACAGTACAAAACGCCAGTATTTGCCCTGAAAGAGGAAGCGCGGGATCAGGTAATAATTCAGAAAATAGCTGGTAATTATGGCCAGCGGAAATAGAAGCGAAGCAAAGATAATGGTTGTTTGGTAGTCGCGATTGGCGCGTCCGAAAAACAGAATAAAGAACAGGTAGGAGATCACCCAGAATAGAAGATGTTGTCCAATTTTTAAAAAACTGACTTTGGGAATGTGATCTACTTTTACTTGCTGAAGGATACGCGTCATCATTATTAATATTGAGAGATGTCAAATTACTGAAAATTTGTGTTGAAATTGAAAAAATGTCGATGAACGACATGATTTCGCGATCCAATGTAATAAATGGTACGCTTGATGATCGAATTCCGGCTTTCGGTTGTATAGGTGAGGTTTGGTGCAGTTGGTCGACAAAATATGCTGAAAAAATTATTCGGTCATACTTTCGTATCATTAATTCATTTTAAATTTAAACATTATGAAAGCAGCAGATTTATTTTACGCGGGTGGCCCACTATTCATGTCAGTTGTAACAATATGGGGAATTGGCATGCTTGTTTTTACGGCTCAAAAGGTGATCCATTTTTTTGTGCAAGGGAAAGTCACAAAAAATGGATTGGGACTAATTTTATTATTCGGAAGCCTGGCCATTGTTACCGGATTCCTGGGGCAGGCCATCGGATTGATTGCGGCTTTTAATGCGATTGAAGTTGCAGGCGACATTTCACCCTCACTAGTAGCCGGAGGTTTGAAAGTAAGTATGATTGTTCCGGTGTATGGAACTTTAATTTTTATTCTTTCATTAATAGCCTGGGGAATCTTAAAAGAAATTTACGTTCGAAAAACAGAAAAACTGAGTTAGTCGAAAAGGAGGTTGTTGAGTTTTTTTTTAACAGCCTCTTTCTTATTGGTTAATCTGTCGGTACCAGTCTACAAAGTTTTTTACGCCTTCTTCAAAAGAATACTGAGGATTGTAGCCCAATAGTTTTTTTGCTTTTTCGATATTGGCAAACGTAATATCAACATCGCCCGGCTGCATCGGTAGTTGTTTGATGTTGGCTTTCACGCCACAGGCTTTTTCAATGGCGGCAATCATCTCCGACAATTTCACCGGCTGGTTATTTCCCAGGTTGATAATTTCGTAAACCTTTTCGTTACTGTTCAGGTAATTGATGGCTCCTCGAATTCCGGCAACGGTATCTTCGTAATAGGTGTAGTCGCGCGAAGTGCTGCCATCGCCAAACATCGGGACTTCTTTACCATTCAGAATTAAACCGGTGAATTTATGAATCGCTAAATCAGGGCGTTGGCGTGGACCAAATACGGTGAAAAATCGGAGGTTGATAATGTCCAGGTCATATAACGAATGATAGGTGTAGTTGATCAATTCACAAGCCTTTTTGGTAAAAGCATAGGGCGAAATGGGGTTGCTCACATCCTGCCCTTCGTGAAACGGGGTTTCCCTGGTATTGCCGTATACCGACGATGAAGAAGCAAAAGCCAGTTTTTTGATGCCTTTGTCTTTCATGACATCCAAGATGTTTTGAGTGGCTGTGATGTTGGCACGAATGTAGCCCTGCGGATCCTCAATTGATGGACGAACTCCGGCTTTCCCCGCCAGATGAACAATCGTGTCAATTGTTTCTTCTTTAAGGTTTGAAGATAATGCGTCAAAATCAGCTAAGTCAACTTCAATAAAACGGAAATTTTGATGACCGATGGAGGTTGATAAGTTACGTTCTTTTATTTGACGATCATAAAAGGGATCAAAATTATCGATGCCAATTACGCGATTTCCTTCGGCTAACAGTTTTTCAGATAAATGAGATCCAATAAATCCGGCGCATCCGGTTAAAACTATCGTTTGCATATGCTTTTTATTTTATTTTCCCCGAAACAAAGGCAATGAGCTTGTTTAATACGGGAATATTTAAGCGGCTAAATAAGCTCCGTTTATTATAATGAATTAAGATGTTACGAAGGTAGACAAACATGCCTAAGCTATGTGCTGCGACCAAGACCGGATCGAGCCTGAATATACCATAAATAAGGTTCATCGAGGAGCCACAAATACTGATGATCCAGAACCCGAGTGGCAAGATGGACTCTTTACGGTTTTCAGAATAAATCCACTGATAGAAAAAGCGTGAAATGAAAATTACCTGTGCAACAATACCCCAGACCATCAACATGAAGGGGTTGTTTTCATTTTTAAAGAACGTAGACAGCGAATAGTTTGTTCCGAAAAACAGATATCCTAAAATAGCAATTGGCATGGCCAGTATAACTATTCGTGTGGGAAGCGACATGGTTTTCCAGTCGTTTTTCAACTGGATATTGCGCACATAAATGAAATAAACCAGAATTTGTCCGATCAGTATAGCCGCATCGTTTCGTAAAATACCATAGGTTAGCATCAGGATTGAGGCCAACAAACTAATCTTCCAAAAGATGGTTGGCGACAGTACTTTTCCTTCGTGTTCCGATTTGAACCACTGCACAATCGTACGCCCAAAAAAAAGAATTTGGGCAATAAAACCGACTGAATATATCAGGTAATCTTTCATTTTTAATTTATTTCAGGCGGTGCAAAGATAATTGAATTCACTTGTTTGCTGACTTCTGGTAACTATTATTCCGTTGAACGGGATGAATTTAATTCAGGATTTATTAAACTTTCTTAACGCCATGAGCTTTCTATTATTGTAATTAAATTTTGAATATCTTTGCGCCAATCCGAAACGGAGTAATTGAAAGAAAGGTTTTTAGATACATGAAACAAGCACGGAGAAGTTCTTATACACAGGAGGATGATTATACGCAAGTTTCATACGATACCTATAAAAAGCAAACGACAATAATCTATGAATAATATCCGCAACTTTTGCATTATTGCACATATTGACCACGGTAAGAGTACGTTGGCCGACCGCTTGTTGGAAGTAACCAAAACGGTGAGTGGGCGAGAGATGAAAGCTCAGGTACTCGATAGTATGGATTTGGAACAAGAACGAGGCATCACCATTAAAAGCCATGCCATACAAATGGATTATGTGCAGGATGGTGAGAAATATGTCTTGAACCTGATTGATACTCCCGGACACGTCGACTTTTCGTACGAAGTTTCCCGTTCAATTGCAGCATGCGAAGGAGCATTGTTAATTATTGATGCTACACAGGGAATTCAGGCACAAACGATTTCGAACCTGTATCTGGCTATTGAGCACGACCTGGAGATTATTCCAATTCTGAATAAAATGGACTTGCCGAATGCCATGCCAGAAGTGGTGGAAGACCAGATTATCGACTTAATTGGTTGCAAGCGTGAAGAAATTATTCGTGCCAGTGGTAAAACGGGAGAGGGGGTCGATGAAATTCTGAGAAATATTGTTGAAATAGTTCCTGCCCCAAAAGGTAATCCGGAAGAGCCCCTGCAAGCTTTGATTTTTGATTCTGTTTTTAATTCGTTTCGTGGGGTGATTGCTTACTTTAAAATTGTAAACGGAACGATTAATCAGGGCGACTCTGTAAAGTTTGTTAATACTAAAAAAGAGTACAATGCAGATGAAATTGGAGTGCTTCGGCTTGGTATGGAGAAACGAAAGACGTTGAGCACAGGCGATGTTGGCTATATCATCTCTGGAATTAAAACTGCAAAAGAGGTGAAGGTGGGAGATACCATAACGCACAAAGAAAGACCAACTTTGGCTATCTCCGGTTTCGAAGAAGTGAAACCGATGGTGTTTGCCGGAGTTTACCCAATTGATGCTGAGGATTACGAAGATTTGCGTGCAGCGATGGAAAAACTTCAGTTGAATGATGCATCGCTAACGTTTGAGCCGGAGTCGTCTGCTGCGCTCGGTTTCGGTTTTCGTTGCGGATTCCTGGGGATGTTACACATGGAAATTATTCAGGAACGTCTGGATCGCGAGTTTGATATGAATGTCATTACTACGGTACCAAACGTTTCGTACAAAGTACATACCACCAGTGGCGAAACCATTACGGTTTACAACCCTTCGGGCTTGCCGGCATCAACAACGATTGACGATATTGAAGAACCATATATTCGCTCACAAATTATTACCAAGTCCGATTTTATTGGATCTGTTATGACTTTGTGTTTGGAAAAACGCGGAACCCTGATCAAACAAGATTACCTGACCGCCGAGCGGGCTGAATTAACTTTTGACCTGCCACTGGGCGAAATTGTATTCGACTTTTACGATAAATTGAAATCAATTTCAAAGGGATACGCTTCTTTTGACTATCATATTACGGGCTATAAACCGGCGAAATTGGTTCGTTTGGATATTTTGTTGAATGGTGAAATGGTGGATGCACTCTCTTCACTAATTCACTTCGACAATGCTTACCCAATGGGACGTCGGATGTGCGAAAAGCTGAAAGAATTAATACCTCGCCAACAATTTGACATTGCAATTCAGGCTGCCATTGGAGCTAAGATTATTGCCCGGGAAACAGTAAAGGCTGTGCGAAAAGATGTCACTGCGAAATGTTACGGTGGCGATATCTCGCGAAAACGAAAACTGCTCGAGAAACAGAAAAAAGGTAAGAAGCGGATGAAACAAGTCGGTAACGTTGAGGTGCCTCAGAACGCCTTTTTAGCGGTATTGAAACTGGATTAATTAGTCATTACAAACGATATAATTATTCAAAATCCGATCTCCTTCAGGTCGGATTTTTTTTGTTTAAAGTCAAGGTGGTTTGTGTTAGTCGAAATGACTAAAATCTGATTTTCTTTTAAATTTATATACTTTTTTTGTTTGAAAAATGTAACAACCCATCTTTTAACAGAACTAAAAAGTAAACTCAATTCCCAGATGGATGATCAATAAAGAGGAGCAGTTTAAGCAAATTGTAAAAGATAATGAGGAAAGGGTTCGACGTATTTGTCGATACTATTCCAATTGTAATGAAGAATCGAAGGACATGTACCAGGAGATTCTCATAAATATCTGGAAAAGTTTGGATTCGTATCGGGGCGAAGCAGCTATTAGTACCTGGATTTACAGAATTGCTATCAATACCTCGCTGAGTATGTCGGGCAAAACTTTTAAACAGCTAAAATTCAGGGTTGATATGGATATGCAGCACCTTGGCAGTTTGATTGATGATAATGGCGCGGAGCAGAAAAAACTTTTGGAAAAGCAGCTGGATCGAATGCAGACGCAGATCAATCAACTTACAATTATCGACAAGGCTTTAATATCCTTACTGCTGGAGGGTTTATCGAGTAAGGAGATTGCGAACGTTGTTGGGTTAACCGAACCTAATGTCCGGGTGAAAATTCATCGGATAAAAGAGTCGTTGAGAAAATCGTTCGGGAGTGGAGATTTGGAGCAGGGGCAAACATCAGAAAATGAATTACCATGAATCAGTTATTAAGTCAGTTGAAGTCGCAAGACAAAAAAATGTGGAGAATGTCGAGGAACTTTCGGGTATTCTACTGGATAATGATACCTGTTTATACTTTTCTGTTGGTATTATATCCGTCTGACGACGTGGTAATTATTGAGCGATTGGGAGGGGGGTGCTTTGTCTTGTCTTTTGTTGTGTTTGCAGTTTTATTTAGTAAGAATGCCCGTGAATTTAAAACGATCGATTATTCTCAGCCGTCAGTTCAAATGCTTGAAAGTGCAGTTAAGCGGTATCGGCTTTGGAAACCAGAACTCGCATGGGCACTATTTGCCATCTTGTTTATAGATGCCGGAATGGTTTTGATGCGTATTCCGAGGGCGGAATCGGATTCACTACTAATGATAATATTGAATGTTCAGTATGTTCTTGTTCCCTTAATAACAGGAAGTTTTGTTGTTGGCATTATCTGGTGGTATGTCAAACATAAACCTTTGAGGGATCACGCACTTCATTTATTAAACGCATTGAAAGAGTAAGGGTGGTTATTAGTAAGATAAAAGTAGTCTTCAAGAAAACTTAAGAGACCAAACGAAGATTTTGCCCATTGTGGGATCAGCTAGTGGTGCAAGTCTTTATTTCTTTAGAAACTCTATGCTAATATTTTAAAGCCCATAATATTTCGTCAAAAGCCTTTCAAACAAACTGGCAGGGATCAATACTTTAACCCAGGGCATGGCTAGTTCTATCGGTGATCCAACTCGGTATTTGGGAGCGAGTTTATTCTTTTTTAGCAATTGGCTTATTGTTCGGGCAACTTTTATCGGGTCTCCAGCTACATCAACTTTATTGGTTGCACTTAAATTAATTTCCTCAAATGCGTTTTTGTAGGGCGATTCGGAGTCAATATCTGGAAGCTTTCGGTGTAGAGCAACTTCTGTTTTAAAATCACCTGGTTGAAGTACGCAGGCATCTATTCCAAAAGGCTTTATTTCCATACGTAATGACTCAATCATAATATCGAGCGCTGCTTTGCCGGCACAGTATACACTTTGAAATGGCAGCCCCGCTTCGGCAGCTAACGAGCTGATTAAGATAATCCGGCCACAGCCTTGTTGGCGCATGATTGGAATGACTGCCTGATTAACCCGTAAAATACCATAAAGATTTAAGTTGAAAACATCGGCAATTTCATCCGTATGAAAAGCCTCTAGCGGTCCAATGGCACCGCGTCCGGCGCACTGAACTACCACATCGATTCGTTTTGTTGTATTGTAAAGATTCTTAACTGCAGTTATTACAGATTTTTCACTTGTAACATCCATTTGTAAGGTTGAAATACCAGTTTCTGAGAAGTTGGTTTCAACTCGCCGCCCAGCAACAATAACGCGATGTCCCTCTTGTTTTAATTGCTTTGCAGTAGCAGCTCCTATGCCAGCAGTTCCCCCCGTAATTAGTACAATCATATTTTATTGATTTGGCAAAGTGTAAAGTACAAAATCGCAATGCAAAAATAGAATTCTATGTAAAGATTTGTGGTACAATGATCGTTAGTTACTAAAATATGCTTATTTTGATTGAGAAGTTTCAACTATTAGCGGGAGGAGCCTGTTTGTATAAATTCAAAACCTATTTGTATGGAGCTAGTTCTTTTAAAAGATATCGTCATTATTTTCGCCTTGTCAACTGTTGTAAATTTTTTGTTTACAAAAATCAGGGTGCCAACAATTATCGGTTATCTTTTGACCGGGGTAATCACGGGCCCGTACTTTTTAGGAATAATTGGATCCCATCATCAAATTGAGTTACTGGCAGAAATAGGAGTCGTTCTACTCATGTTTACCATTGGGCTCGAATTTTCGATCAATCATCTTTTACGAATACGAAAAATTGTCTTTCTAGGAGGGTTTATGCAGCTCATCCTGACTGCCGGCATTACGATGTTACTTGCCCGTCTGTATAGTATGGGCTGGACAGGGGCTCTGTTTGTTGGTTTTTTAACCGCTTTGAGTAGTACTGCAGTTGTGCTGAAACTTATGCAGGAGCGGTCTGAGATTACATCTAATTACGGACGAACAGTATTGGGGATTCTGATTTTTCAGGATATCATTCTGATCCCGTTATTGCTTTTTACGCCAATGCTGGGCGGGGAAGTGTCTGATCAGGGAGGACAGTTGCTTGTATTGCTTGGGAAAACCATTGTTTTGGTTGGAATGGTGTATATTGGGAATCGCTGGTTGATGCCGCGCCTTTTAACCTTGGTGGCTCATACCAAGAACCAGGAACTCTTTATGATGAGTATTTTCGCCATTTGTCTGTCGGTTGCCTTATTGACTGCCGAAATGGGAATTTCACTTGCATTCGGAGCTTTTTTAGCCGGACTGATGATCTCGGAATCAGAATACAGTCACAATGCGTTCGGGCAGCTCATTCCTTTTAAAGATACGTTTACCAGCTTTTTCTTCGTAAGTATTGGTTTACTGCTTGATTTGAGTTTTGTCGCGAATCACTTTATGCTTGTTGTTTCAACTGTTTTGCTTGTGTTGTTTATAAAAATGGTAATTGCCGGAGGTACTGCATTTATTTTGGGACATACTTTCCGTGGGACAATAATGGTTGGTTTTGCGCTTTGCCAGGTGGGTGAATTTTCCTTTATTCTGGCACAATCCGGCCTGAAATACGATATCATACCGGATTATTATTATCAGTTATTTTTAGCTGTTGCAATTATTAGTATGTCGGTTACTCCACTGCTTATGATGTTGTCTGCACCAGTGGCCACTCGGATGCTGAAATTTCCGCTTCCAAAGATTTGGGTTGATGGTTTATTCCCATTACCGCAAATAGAGATTCCCGAGTTGAAGAATCATGTTGTTTTCATCGGAAAGGATTCCAGATCTCTTAATTTGTCGGTTATGGCCAAATATCTGAACATGCCATATATCTCTATTATTTTTGATCCGGGAACGGTGAAGAAGCTGCAGGCAAAGGGAGAAACTGTTATTTATGGTGATGCAACCAACGAACCAATTCTTGAAAAAGCACATGTAAAAACGGCTGATATTGTTGTAATCTCGGTGGGAAATCAGATTGTATCCATGTCCATTATTGATCGTATTCGCCATTTGACCCCACATGCTTTTATTATTGTGCGAACCAAAAAGGTTAATGATATTCAAGAATTATACCGATTGGGAGCCAATCAGGTGATTCCTGAAGAATTTGAAACAGCAATTGATTTGTTTGAGCGGATATTGAGAAAAAGGCTAGTTCCACAGCGCGAAATAAATATGATTATTGCGAAAATCAGAGGTGATCATTATGGGATTTTCAGGGAAGAAACCAGTAAGTCCGATCAACTGTTTCAGGAGCTGCCGAACCTCGAAATCATGGCATTGAAAGTTCGCGAGGGATCATTTGTGGTAGGCAAGAGCATTAGTGAGATTCGTTTCCGAAAGGTGTTTGGTGTTACCTTGGTAGCCATACTTCGGGAAGATAAGCTAATCGAGCATCCGGACGTACATTCGGTTCTTGAGAAACATGATGTTGTTTACATAATGGGAAGGTCGGAGCAGATCGCAAGCGCATTTGAGCTTTTCGGAAAAGACGACCCTGCCGAATCGAACTAAAAAATCCCCGTCAGCTATTGACAGGGATTTTGGTATCATCATATTTATGTGACAGAAAAATCAAACGATAAGTTTGTAGCCTTTCCCGTGTACATTAATAATTTCAACTGAAGGTTCTTCTTTTAAGTGTTTGCGCAATTTGGTTATGTAAACATCCATGCTTCGTGCATTGAAATAATTGTCGTCAATCCAAATGGTTTTCAGTGCAAAATTACGTTCCAAAACATCATTGGCATTGTTGCAAAGTAATCGTAAAAGTTCTGATTCCTTGGTTGTCAATTTGACCGTTTCTTTATCTGTTGCAAGCGTTTGTTTCCGATGGTCAAATGTAAATTTCCCCAATTGATAGGTCGACTGCTCTCCACCTTTGCTATCGCTTGTGCGACGTAGAATAGCCTCGATGCGGAATATCAGCTCTTCCATGCTAAATGGCTTGGTAATGTAGTCGTCCGCTCCCATTTTAAATCCTTCCAATACGTCTTCTTTCAGATTTTTGGCTGTAAGAAAAATAATAGGGATGTCTGAGTTGATTAACCGAATGTCTCTGGCCAAAGTCATACCGTCTTTTTTAGGCATCATAATATCCAGAATGCACAGTCCGTACTGATGTTTTTTAAATCCGTCGTAGGCAACTTCTCCATCACCATACAAATCAGTATCATATCCTTTGGCTATCAGGTATTCTTTAAGCAGAAGACCTAAGTTTTCATCGTCTTCGGCTAATAAAAGTTTTGTTTTTGTTTCCATTTACTTTCACATTTAGTGGGAGGTATATCATGAATTTTGTTCCTTTATTTAAAGCACTCTCCACCTTTATTTTTCCCTGGTGCGAGTCAATAATTTTCTTCACATAGCTTAAGCCAAGTCCAAAACCTTTTACATCATGTACATTGCCAGTTGGCACACGGTAAAAGCGCTCAAAGATTTGCGCCTGATGTTCTTTCGCAATTCCAATACCGTTGTCTTTTACCGAAACGACTACAAAGTCTTTTTTGTTTTCGGTGTTTACTTCAATAGCCGGAACATCTTTGCCGTATTTCATGGCATTGTCCAGCAAATTGAATATCACATTGGTAATATGTACTTCATCTCCTTTGATCAGATCGTTCTCTGCTGCTATTGTTGATGTTAGGGTGCCATTTTTGCTTTTTACCCGTATTTCAAAGTTAAGAATTACATTGTTAATTAGTTCATTCAAATGAACATCTTTGAATTTTAACTTTAAACGACCTTCGTTAAATACAGCCATTTGTAATACTTTTTCAACCTGAAATCCAAGTCGTTTGCTCTCTTGCAAAATGACATTTGACACATGCTCAATTGTGCGTGGGGTGTTGCTAATACTATTATCGTGCAACATTTGGCTTGCGAGCGAAATGGTCGAAATAGGAGTCTTAAGCTCGTGTGTCATATTGTTGATAAAGTCGTTTTTGATATTCGATAGTTTCTTTTGTTTCAGGATAATCAATATCGTATAAACGAATATTCCGATAAGCAAGGCTGTTAAAATAGCGGTCGGAATAACCATTAATCCGGCTTCTTTTAGGAGGTAGCTTTGACGCTTCGGGAAATAAACAAACAGGTAATTTGGTTTCGGATCAATCACATCGTTTGGGAAGAGGAGGCTTTTATAGGGGATTTTATTGTCCGGATTAAATCCCTCGTTCCCGTATATCTTTTGCTCCTGTCCTTGCGGGAATGAGTAAATGGCGTATTTATAATCCAAGTTTATGTTTGCGTTGTTAAACTCTTCCTTTAAGGCTCTCTCTAGTGCTTTTTGATTTATGCGTTCGCTTATTGGTAGTTGGGAGAAGAGAAATTGATTTTGAATGATTCGATAATAGTTAGCCTGTTCATTTCTTCGCTTTTCGTATTGCTGACGGATATAACCATCGTAATCATGTATTTCATCAAATGCTGAACGGAAGTCTCCGGGCATTCCACGTTCATTTCGATAGGTCGAAGTAGAATCGTTATATGTAATCGATAGTTCCTCGCGATAGGTCGCTGAATTATTGCGTTGAGAAAAGCGAAATGAGATATTGACATCTCCATTCTTTCCCGTTGCTTTATTATTCGAGTTTCCCGGGAAAATACGTTGTTGTTGATTATTTTTTGGAAATAATGAGTTGCGATATGTCTGAAGATTACTTTGCGCAGCAAGTAAAGAGGCTTCTTCCAGTTCTAGTTTTCTGACAACTTGCCGAATAGAGCGGTTCACCATTTGGTCAAACTGTTCTTCTTTTATTTGAAAAGCTTTTTGAATGGAATTGGTTTGCACCAGAATCAAGCTAGTCATTACGATAGCCATGATCACAATCAAAAAAATGATAACTCGTCTACTCATGACTACAAATATAATCTTTAAAAAACAGGGTAATCAGCTGCTTAACAATATTTAACATTGGCTGTATATATTGAGTTTAAGCGGTTTTGATGTAAACAAATTCTTAACAGGCTTTAACATTTGTTAGCATCGCTGCATGTATAATCTCTATATCTTTGTTAGAGCAAATGTATAAAACTGCATTTGCACAAATGGGGTTTAACTGAGTTTTTTACAAGGTGAATTTAGGTTTTGGTTTTTAAAGCGGAGTTGAGAGGCTCCGCTTTTTTGTTTTGAAATCTTAACACTCGCTTTTAATTCTCCTGACCTTCAAGTTCGTTTAGCTTGCCGAGTGCTACTTTTGATGCTTTCTGATGAGCTTCTTTTTTTGATCCACCTTCACCTTTCCCAATTACACGATTATCGATCGTTACTGTTGAAACGAAGTGTGGCTGCTTATTTTCTCCAACGGTATTTTCAACCGTTGAAAAGTCAACTTCTTTTTTATTTTTCTGGCTCCACTCAATCAGCTGACTTTTGTAATTGGTATTTGTTTTTTGAATGACATCCAGATCTACTTGTTGAAGAAGTAATTTTCGAATAATGAAATTCCGGGTGACCTGGTAGCCTTTGTCAAGGTACAAGGCGCCAATAATCGCTTCTAATGCGTCACCATAGATATGGCTATTCTCATCGGTGTTGTTCGTGTTCGATTCAATGTAGTAGTTCAGCCCGATCTGAAAAGTTAACTCTGTTAGAAAGCTTCGGTTTACTAGTTTAGATCTCATTTGAGTGAGAAAACCTTCATCCATATTTGGGAAACGATTATACAGAAATTCTGCGATAACTGCTCCAAGTATGGCATCGCCCAAGTACTCCAGCCGTTCGTTATTAACCCAATTCCCTTGCGAATCAGTTTTTGAAGCTGACCGATGAGTTAGTGCCTTTTCATAAAGTTTAATATTGACCGGCGAGCAATTGAATAATGATCTTAAAAACAAATAAAACTCTTTTCTCGGAGAAGAAAAGAGTTTTATTTGTTGTGCGATATTTCTTATCACCTTATCAGTATTTCTTAAAAATTACTGTAGCATTATGTCCTCCAAAGCCAAATGTATTGCTCAATGCATAAGTCATTTCGCGTTCTTTAGCTTTGTTAAATGTAAAATCAAGTCTGCTGTCAATCTCCGGATCGTCAGTAAAGTGATTTATTGTTGGAGGAACAATTCCATCTCTCAATGCCAGGATTGAAGCAATGCCTTCGATAGCTCCGGCAGCACCTAACAAGTGACCTGTCATTGATTTGGTAGAACTAATACTTAATTTATAAGCATGGTCGCCAAAACATTTTTGAATTGCTTTTGGCTCTGCAATATCTCCTAGTGGAGTAGAGGTTCCATGAACATTGATATAATCAATGTTTTCAGGTTGTATTCCGGCATCTTCCAAGGCCCAGTTCATAACCAGTGAAGCACCTCTTCCTTCCGGATCAGGGGCAGTCATATGGTAAGCGTCTGCCGACATTCCCCCGCCTACAATTTCTCCGTAAATTTTTGCTCCGCGGGCTTTAGCATGCTCGTACTCTTCAAAAATAAGAGCACCAGATCCTTCGCCCATTACAAATCCATCCCGGTCTTTATCAAAAGGTCGGGATGCAGTTGTCGGATCGTCATTACGTGTTGAAAGTGCACGCATCGAATTGAAACCACATAATCCTGCGTCGTTGATTGCTGCTTCGGATCCCCCTGTAATAAACAAATCAGCTTTACCCATGCGAATGTAGTTAAACGCTTCGATCATGGCGTGTGATGCTGATGCACATGCTGATACAGTTGTAAAATTGGGACCGCGAAAACCAAAGCGGATAGATACTAATCCACCCGCGATGTTCGCAATCATTTTCGGAATAAAGAAAGGATTAAACTTAGGGCGCTCAAGGTTGTATGCTCTAACTTCTTCATAAAAAGTTTGCAAACCACCAATTCCTGCTCCCCAAATCACGCCAGCGCGATCTTTATTGAGTGTTTCCAGGTCAAGACCTGAATCGTCAATTGCTTGCTGAGATGATGCAAATGCATAAAGTGTGTATGGGTCGTGTTTACGAACCTCTTTTTTCTCAACGTAGTCCGTTGGATCAAAGTTTTTTAACTCACATGCAAATCGGGTCTTATGAAGGTCTACATCCATCCGAGAGACAGGTGCAGCTCCACTAACTCCGTTTTTAAGCCCTTCCCAAAATTCCTGTACAGAATTACCAAGCGGGTTTACGGTTCCAAGTCCGGTTATAACTACCCGTTTAAATTCCATAAATGTTTAATTCAAATTTATTACTTAACGTTTGCTTCGATGTGAGAAACAGCTTCACCTACAGTTGAAATCTTTTCAGCCTGATCGTCTGGGATAGCCAAATCAAATTCTTTTTCAAATTCCATGATTAATTCTACTGTATCCAAAGAATCTGCACCTAAGTCATTTGTAAAAGAAGCTTCATTTGTTACTTCGCTTTCGTCAACTCCCAATTTATCAACGATAATTGCTTTAACTTTACCTGCAATGTCAGACATAGTTCTAATTTTAAGTTAATATTCAATTTTGTTTTTAAAAAATCCGGTGCAAAGTAATAAATTTACCCAAAATATATCAAAGAAAAACTTAAATAAATAGCTATTTTGGGCTGTAAGTTATTGATTGTCTAGACTATATTTGAACATGTGAGTCCATTATTCTAAAAATATAATAGAACTAAATTTGAGATGAAGAAAATTGCTATTTTTGCCTCAGGATCAGGCAGTAACGCACAGAATATTATCGAGTATTTTAACGGGAATCGGAATGTTATTGTTGATTCTTTGTGGTCAAATAACGAAAATGCTTATGCGTTAATACGAGCAGAAAGACTTGGTGTTGAGACTTTTACTTTTTCAAGAGACGAGTTTTATCACAGTATTGACATTCTTGATGAATTGACTGATCGAAAAATAGACATGATTGTCCTGGCGGGCTTTCTTTGGTTGGTGCCGAGGTACCTCACCGAAGAGTTTCCGATAATAAATATACATCCGGCTTTATTGCCTAAGTATGGAGGAAAAGGAATGTACGGTCATTTTGTGCATGAAGCTGTTGTGAAGAATAAAGAAAAGTCATCGGGCATCACCATTCATTATGTGAATGAAAAATATGACGAAGGGAATATTATTTTTCAAGCAAATTGCGATGTGGAGAAATCGGATACTCCAGACGATGTAGCTCAAAAGATACATTTACTTGAGCATGAACATTTTCCCCGGGTGATAGAAGAGGTGCTTTACCAAGGTCAGGATTAAAATAGGTATAAAAAAGCTCAAACAGCAAATCATTTGCTGTTTGAGCTTTTTTACTTTTACTTATTTATATGTGTAATCCTATTCTTGAAAAGGGATTAGATTAAGCTGTGCGGTCAGCGAGTCCTTCACTTGGTTGTATGCAGCTAAATTTTCATCGTGAATCGGCTCCACAGGTGGTGCTTTTACTTTCAGCGGGTCCATAGCCGAGCCGTTTCTAAATACCCTGAAATCGAGATGAGGGCCAGTTGCTAGTCCTGTTGCGCCAACATAACCAATAACCTGTCCTTGCTTTATTCGCACACCGGGAGCAATTCCTTTTGCAAAGCCATGTAAGTGCATGTAGCAGGTTGTATAAACCGAATTGTGTTTGATGTATACAAAGTTTCCACCTCCGCGCTTTTGATAGCCCTTTCGCGTGACAACCCCATCACCAATCGATTGAACAGGAGTCCCGGTTGGAGCAGCATAATCAATTCCATGATGTGGACGCCTGATTTTAAGTACCGGATGGAAACGACTATTTGAGAATCGCGAGCTGATTCTCGAAAATTTCAACGGCGCTTTCAGGAAAGCTTTTTTCAGACTATTCCCTTCTTTATCGAAATAGCTTAGGCTGCTGTCCTGTTCAAAATGAAATGCGTAAAAGTCTTCACCCATATGCTGAAACTGGCAGGCGTGAATTTCGCCAATGCCAATTGATGTGGAGTCAACATACTTTTCTTCGTAAATAACCTTGAACTTATCGTTTTTTTGAATGCCGTAAAAGTCAATCGACCATTGATAAATGTCGGAAAGCTCGATGGCCAGGACCGGGTTGATATTGTTATCAGTCATCGCATTCCAAAGTGAGCTTTTAATTGTTCCCGACGCAGACTTCAGCTTGGTGTAAATGGGCTTTTGTCCTCTGTAAATCTGAATGGAATCGTTCAGGTCGTAAACCACATAATCGGTGTTGTCGATTTCGTAAACGAAATAGGCAGGTGTTTGAGCACTGTCTTTCTTCAGGAAAAAATGATAATGGTTCTTGTGCTTTAATTTACGAACATCAAAAATGGGTTTTGATTTGCGAGCCAACTCATCAATCTTTTGATACGAAATATTCTTTTTTACCAAAATATCAGATAAATTCTGGTTACGCATAATATCAGCACCTTCAATCGTGAATGAATCCACGGGAAGTCCAAACAGAAGAATAGGATCGGGTATTGGAATTGGTTCCGGTTCGGGAACAGGAGCCGGATTTTCAACCGGCGGGTTAGTCAGAAAAACAACTAATAAACTTAAGGTAATCAGCACTAAAACAATTTCGGCAATATATTTTTTCATATTAAATTTTCATCTTGTCAAAACCTTGCCCATAAACACCCATCACACTCCCCATGGAAATAAATGCTTCCGGATCGATCTCTTTTAATTTTCTAAAAATGAGACTGGTTTCTCTTTTTCGCACCACTGTCATGACTATTTTTACCGACTCTTTGGTGTACCAGCCTGTTCCGTCAAGTACTGTAACGCCTCTACTGGCATTTTTATTGACATAGTCGGCGATTTCTTCAAATTTTTTCGAAAATATAAAAATTTGAGCAGATGCGTTCGAACCATTTAAAAAAGCATCAATCGTATATGCAATTACCCACATGGAAACATAGCCGTAAACAAGTTTGCTTGGTGATTGAAAAACAAAGTAGCTTGATGCAATGATAATCACATCGCAATACATGATTACCCGACCTGGGCTAATGTTGCGATATTGGTTGATTATCATGGCAATAATGTCGGTTCCTCCGGTGCTGCCTCCGCGAGTAAAGACCAGCCCAATTCCAATTCCACCCATCATGGCTCCCAAAACAGCCGATAGAAAAGTATCGTCAATCAGCGGTTCGCTGATTAGGTTTGGAGTAAGCCAAAAGAGTAGGGTTGCGATTCCCATGCTGAAGATTGTTTTTATGCCAAAGCTTGCTCCTAAAATTTTAATGGCTATTAAAATGAGAAATGAATTGATTACAAAGTAACTAATAGCAACGGGTATCTGGGTGCTATAAAAAATAACTGCCGATAGACCACTGATTCCTCCTCCCGTGATTTCTGCAGGAATTAAGAATACGGTCCATGAAAGAACGTATAGCGACATGCCAAATGCAATTATCAAATAGTCCGTCAGTGTTGTCTTTAATTTTATTTTTTGTGTTTCAGTCATTTTCTACTTTTTGTCTCCGGTTTAAACTCGTAAAAATTCGGGTTGCTTTTGGCTGCCGAATTGGCTGCAAAAGAATGCTTTTTATTTCGACGAAAAAATGGGTAAAAGTCACTGTTTGAAGAATTATTTTGCGCCTTCAAATCAGAAATAAAAAAAGGATTAAACACAAAAAAAAAGAAACTGAAATGCTGACCGATAATGACTGGAAGAATTAGTTAGCCGGAATCAAGGACGGCTCTTGAATGATCAAATACTCCCACTTGGCAGTATTAAATTTTCGCCCACGTGAAAGAAGTTGTACACCTTTGATAGCTAACAACGTTCCAAAGGTTCCAATACCTGCTGCGAACGGAATAGCCAGTATGGCAAACCCACCTTCAGATACTGCCATAACTGTTCCACTTATTCCACCGACTCCGGTCCAGGAGCCAAGTAGAGTAAACACACCTCCGGTAAAATTGCTGGTGGATAGTTTGGCGTAAAGTTCCTGTATTTGATTGATTTTGATTGTGTCCGAATTTACGAGGATCGATTCTTTATCGATAATTTTGAATTTCCCCTTGTATTTTTGTCCGTCCTTTTTAATGGTAATTTTGGCACCTTCCTTAATTAGCCAGGTTTGCTGATTTCTGTATTTTCTAACTACAATACCATTTTCGCTTTGCGCTATTCCCGAAAACATTGACAGGAAAATAAAGCCAAAAACCAAAACAAGATGTTTCATGATCTACTTTCTAAAATTAAATGGAAAATTGTAGTAAACTGAATATGAAAAATCGAAATTGAATTTCTTTTCAGCCGGACCAAACCCGGGATTAAAGTAGACATGAGGCAAGTCAAAATCTTTTTGCCCTAGTTTTAGTTTGCCACGGATGCTCCAGCCTATGAAAAAGTTTTTCAATACTTCGCCTTTCATGCCAAATACAATCTCGGTCCATTGAGCGCTGTAGTTTTGTTTATCGAAGCTGCCGCTGTAGTCGCCCCAGTAATTAGGCACATAAAAGGACTTAACCTGCTGGTTGGCTAGTGTAAATCCGTATCTTAAACCAACATACACCATATCCATGTCCTGACGATTTTCAGCAACCAGAATGTTGTAATCGAAACCAATTTTGGAGTACGAACCAGCTGCCGAATAATCAAGATAGTCTTGTGTTAACCGGAGTTTCTCCCATCCGGTTTCGAGGGTTGGGTATAAGTTTGGCACCAGTTCCATGTCAACACTAAATTCAGTCCCATAGCGGTTTCCTTTGTTCCAAAAGTGTTGCAGTGAGCGCGAAAGATCCATTCCAACGCGCACCCCATCCATGTGAATGAAGTTGTCTTTTCGCTTTGGCTTCTTGTTTAGGTCGCGCTCCTGCCCAAAGCTAATTAGCGTTATCAGGGAGAGAATTAATGTATAGCTTAATATTTTCATGCCAGGTCTTTGTCACCAAACTGTCAGTCACATCGTAATCGTCAATACGGTTAAAACTGTGGTCGACATCAAGTATTTTAAATTCGTTGTAAAATCCGGTTTCTGCTGATTCGAAAACTAATTCGGTCTCATGGGTAATTCTCAAGGTGTCGGCAATCGAGTCTAGCAAAATTACAAAGCTCGTTGTTTCTTCAAGACTTAGGGGAAGCAAGAATAAATCAGTGGTTTGCTGATAGAGCCATATACTATCCTCCATGCCAATGCCGTATGCCGAAACTTTTGGAGTTGCGGTGTCCAGAGTGTCGACATTTTCCAATGCAATTTCCAAAAACGCCTGCGGTGGCTGCTCGTAGACATCATCGCAGGAAATTGCTAGTCCAATTAGAATTGAAATGTATAATAAGTTCTTTCTCATCTTAAAAATCAAAAACGCTAAAGTAAGGATATTAAGTATGAATTGATGGCAAAAGGCAACAACTTTTTTTTAAAAATAGCGATATGAAAATCCGAAGCGGTTTTTCAGAAACGCTTACGAATCTTCAAGCGGTTCAGGATGGATGGTGGTAACCAAGTTAAATTTCCGTTTGATATGATTTTCAATCCGGGTGCAAATTTCATGCGCTTCGCTTAATGGCATGTCGGCCGGAAGCTTGATGTGGCAACTTAACTCGTTATGATGTCCGTACTGATGTAGGTGAAAATGATGAATAAATACCTCTAGTTCAAGAAGCTTGTCAACCTCTGTTTTGATGCCGTCAATGAGTGTCGGATCAATTCGTTCTCCGAGTAAGCTTTTTATTTCTTTCGAAAGTATTTCGTAGCTGGCATAGGCAATCATAATGGCAACAATTAAAGCCAGCAGAGAGTCGATCCACCAAAAATACTTGCCAACCAAAATACCAATTAAAATGATGACGGATGAAAGCGAGTCGGTTCGATGGTGCCAGGCATCAGCTTTTAAGATAGACGATTTTGTTTTCCGATACCCCCAGAAAGCATATTGAGCAAGCACTTCTTTTCCAATAATTGAAATAACCGTGACAATAATAGCGATGGTTCCAAATGTGCCTGACTCCCGGTTGTTGAATCGTTCAACGGAATTAATCACAAAGTCAAAAGCGACAATGGCTAATAGAACACCAATAATGATTGCAGCAATGTGTTCGGCTCGTCCGTGCCCGAAAGGGTGTTCCTCGTCCGCTGGCTTGCGCGACAGCCGTCCGCCAAGTAGCACGATAACCGACGAAACGGAATCGGTTAAGGTGTGCCATGCATCGGCAATTAGAGCGATCGATCCGGATACGATTCCGGCCCAGTATTTCAGGGCAAAAAGCAGCAGGTTTGTGAAGATAGAGATCCAACCCTCTAAAAGGACATATTTTTTGTTACTGTCAATCATTCCTTGAATTGTCGCTACAAAACTAGCTATTTCTATTAAAATAGTTGATTGAATAGTTGTTGTTTTTCGTTTTTAGGACAAAGCCAACTATTTATGGGGTGATGTGGAAAATACAAACTGGATGATTACAAACATTGAAAGTGCAAGTACCGCTCCGGCTCCAAACGCTGCACTCAACCCTTTTAGTGAATAGAAAATACCAACAATCAACGGACCTAAAGTTTGCCCCAAACGAAGAACCATCGAGTTAACCGACATGAAAGCTGCACGCTCCTGAATAGAGGCAAAACCAACCAACAGGTTTTGAACTGATGGAATAATTACTCCGTGCCCAACTCCGAATAACATTACCGAAACGATCAGCATTTCATAGCTTTGCGCAATCATCATTAATAATGTCGAAAAGAAGTAGCTCAAACTTCCAATAATAAGCTGTTGCTTGATGGTTATTTTTTTACTTATCCAACTTAATCTGGATGAAACAATGGCTGTGGTGACTGACATTAAGGACATCATTAAACCGATCGTATATGATTCCGATCCAAAACGGGTTTTCATCATTAATGGGAAATAGGTGAGATAGGTACCATAAAGAATGATGAAAAGAATTACGCTGAGTATCAAAATAACCCAAACATTCTTTTGATTAATAGTTTTCCAAACCCGTGAAAAGTAGTCTTTTAGTTTGGTTTTGTTTTTGGGTTCCGGGTTATTGAGTCCTTTAATAATCCATATTCCTAACGGAATAGCAAGAATCGGCAGTATAAAAATAAATTGCCAGCCGAATACAGCGATTGCACCACCGACTGCAGGATAGGTGGCCGTTCCGATACTCAGAACACTCGCATTGTACCCCATCACCTTGGTTCTGGTTTCTCCCGAAAATAAGTCGCCAACTAACGTGATATTCAGGCTTGAAAGTGAACTTGCTCCAATTCCCTGAATGAATCGTAAAACAAGAAGCCAGAAGAAACTAGGGGCAAACATGCAGCTTATGCCAGCAATTCCAAATAGGAACAGCGATGGGACAAGAATTAATTTTCGTCCGTAGCGGTCGGCGAGTGTCCCGGTAACAGGTGTTAAAAAAATGCCGGGCAGGGTAAAGGCTACAATAAGTCCACCAACTTGTTGAGGATTGATTTTGAAGTGGGCAATAATATCAGGAAATGCCGGGGTGATACTAGCAACCCCCATCATCGCAATTAGTGTAACACTAAAAATGATATAGATATTATTGTTTTTAAAAACTGCGTTGTCTTGCTGCATAAGACCTCCTCAGGTGTCTGGCAAAATTAACTTTTCTCTATCAAATTAAGTTAAGTTAGCTTTGCAAATATATGCGGATGGAAGGTTTGTTAGATGATGTTTGAATAAGCGTTGCCGAAGTGGGTGGAAATACGGGAAATATGAACGAAGAAAAAAAGGTCTGAAATTGAATTCAGACCTTTCTTTTAAATGGCTTCGATCACTGAATTTTCTTCGCCAAACTCATTGGTTGCGAAACGGTCAGCTTCAGGATCATTGATCCATTTTTCGCCATCAATTAGGTAGCGGAATTCGTAAGATTTTCCTTTTTCAAGCTCCAGCAGGGTCGTAAAATCACCTGTTTTCAACTGTTTCATGCTGGCAGTTGTATCCCAGTTATTGAAATCACCTGCTAGTGCAACTGATTTAGCACCTTTAACTTCATCTTTTGACAACCGGAAGGTAACTTTACAAACCGGCTTCGATTTTAAAACTTGTTTCTTTAAACTCATACTTTATACTTTTTCTAACTAAACTAAACTAAACTAAACTATGGATCTAACTCGTTTCAAAATTAACCGATGAATTGGTGAGATGCAATAAGTAATGCTCAGGTTCACAGTTTGTTAGTGATAATTTAACACAGATGTTTTTGGAGGGTGCATTTTTTGGTTTTTGATTGCCTGTAAACCCAATGAATACAGGCGTTCGCTTTATTCGGTGTCGGAGGATAAATAAATGATTTGAGATAAAATAAGAAGTAGTTAATTGGCTTTTTTTCGTGTTTTTAACCGATCCCGAATAAGTTTTTGATACCCATAAGCACCATATTTATGCCAATGGCACCAATGAAAAATCCATTCAGACGCAACAAAACCTCCATGTTTTTATCAAAGGCAGTTTTAAATTTCTTTGTTTCAATCGAGTCTCTGAATTTTTTGAGTGCAAAAATAACCAGAAAATTAATGAGGAAGATGATGGTTAGCGATCCACCTCCAATCAGAAAAGAATGGTCGTGAGCCAGTAAAATAGTTAAGGAGATTGTACCGGCGCCAACCATAAAAGGCAGAGCTATTTCTGAAGCTAAGTCGTCCAGATTTTCTTTAATAATAATTAGTGCTTTCTGCCCCTTTACAATGTAAAAGTAAGCATACGAGAAAATAATTATTCCACCGAAAATACGAAAAGATTCAAAGTCAATTTTAAAAATCAGACGAAAAAACAGATCTCCGGAAAAGAAAAAAACCAGGCAAACTAAAAATGAAATCAAGCTTGCTTTAAAAATAACCATCATGAAATCGCGATGCGACAAATCTTTTCGAATAGGATCGAGATAAAGAAACAGGGCGAAAGGATTCAACATGACTAGAAACTCAACGATTGATGATAACATGATAGTGTATTATATTATTGATCTTGATTATACTTTAGACTTGTGCGAATAACTAAACAATTTTTTAAAAGATCAAGTAATTAATTTAAAAACTTGGTGCACGAGTTTAAGTTTCGAAAGTGCAGGAATTAATCTTATTAAACAAGTAAACTACAAACCACACGAAAACCAACGAGCGATAGCGGAATTTTTATATTTTTGTGGCTTAATTCAGAATACGTTAAAAATCACATAAATAATGGAAATTCCAAGCAAGTATAATCCTGTAGAAGTAGAAGATAAGTGGTACAAATATTGGCTGGAGCAAAACTATTTTCACTCCGAACCTGACGACCGTGAGCCTTATACCATTGTCATTCCGCCTCCCAATGTCACTGGCGTGTTGCACATGGGGCACATGCTGAATAATACGATACAGGACATTTTAGTTCGCCGCGCACGTTTGCTGGGGAAAAATGCTTGCTGGGTTCCCGGAACCGACCATGCTTCGATTGCTACAGAGGCCAAAGTGGTTGCCAAACTGAAGAGTGAAGGCATAGGTAAGAAGGATCTGACGCGTGATGAATTCCTGAAACATGCCTGGGATTGGACCGACAAACACGGTGGAATTATTCTAGAGCAACTTAAAAAACTTGGTGCTTCCTGCGATTGGGAGCGTACGAGTTTTACCATGGATGAGATTCGTTCCCAATCAGTTGTCAAGGTGTTTGTTGATTTGTACAACAAAGGATTGGTTTACCGTGGTGTACGCATGGTTAATTGGGATCCTGCGGCTAAAACTGCAGTGTCTGACGAAGAAGTGATTCATAAAGAAGAGCAATCGAAATTATATTACGTTCGCTACCAAATTGAAGGCGAAGATAACTATGTAACCATTGCAACCACGCGCCCGGAGACTATTTTGGGTGATACGGCTGTTTGTGTGAATCCGAATGACGAACGTTTCCAACACCTGAAAGGAAAGCGGGTTTTGGTGCCGCTGGTAGAACGCAGCGTTCCTGTTATTGTGGACGAATACGTTGATATGGAGTTTGGAACGGGGTGTTTGAAAATAACACCGGCGCACGATATTAATGACTACGAAATTGGCATGCGCCACAACCTGGAAACCATCGATACCTTTAACGATGATGGCACGCTAAGCGAAAAAGCTCAAATACTCGTTGGGGTTGATCGTTTTGAAGCCCGAAAGCAAATTGTTCCAATGTTGGAAAAATCGGGGAACATGGTTAAGGTTGAGGACTATAAAAACAAGGTGGGCTATTCGGAACGTACCGATGTGGTTATCGAGCCGAAGCTTTCGGCGCAATGGTTTTTATCCATGGAGAAATTAGCCAAGCCTGCATTGGATGCGGTGGAGTCTGATGAGGTAGAGTTTCACCCCAAGAAATTTAAAAATCTATACCGCCACTGGATGGGCAATTTGAAAGATTGGTGTATCAGTCGCCAGTTGTGGTGGGGACATCAAATACCGGTTTATTACCTGGAAGACGGCAGTTTTGTGGTGGCTGAAACCGCTGAAAAAGCACTGGCTGCTGCAAAAGAAAAAACAGGTAATCCAAATCTTACAATGGATAACTTGACTCAGGATGAAGATGTACTCGACACGTGGGCATCTTCGTGGTTGTGGCCGATCTCTGTATTCGATGGCGTAGCCAAACCTGACAATAACGAAATCAATTATTATTACCCGACCAGCGATTTGGTAACCGGGCACGATATTATTTTCTTTTGGGTGGCAAGGATGATTATGGCCGGATATTCAGAGCGAGATCAATACCCGTTTAAAAACGTCTACTTTACGGGTATGGTGCGCGACAAGCAAGGCCGAAAAATGTCGAAGTCATTGGGTAATTCTCCTGATCCGATTGAGTTGATTGAAAAATATGGGGCAGATGGTGTACGCGTTGGGATGTTGCTCTGTTCGCCAGCGGGTGGTGATCTGTTGTTTGACGAAAGTTTACCGGAGCAAGGCCGGAACTTTTCAGCTAAAATATGGAACTCCTTCCGTCTGGTTCGTGGGTGGGAAGTGTCAGACGAGCTGGAGCAACCGGAACACTCAAAGCTGGCTATCGAATGGTTTAATCAAAAACTGAGTGAACAAATAGCTATCATGAACGATCACTTTGATAAGTTCCGAATTTCTGACGCACTGATGACTATTTACACCACCATTCGCGATGAATTTTCATCGTGGTTGTTGGAGGTGGTAAAACCGGCGTATTTGCAGCCAATCGATCGCAAAACTTACGAAGAGGTGCTCGATGCGCTCGATAAAGTGTTGCGGGTATTGCATCCGTTTATGCCGTTTATCTCCGAAGAGATCTGGCAGTTATTACGCGAACGTCAGGCTGGCGAAAGCATCATGGTAAGCCAGTGGCCCGAGGTTGGTGAGGTTAATCAGAACTTATTAACCGGTTTTGAAGCGGTGAAAGAAGCCATTGCCGGAATCAGAAACGTGCGTAAAAACAACAACCTGCCGATGAAAGATAGCTTGGAGTTGAAAATCCAGAAAGGCGATAAAGGTTATGGTGGTCAGTTCGATTCGGTACTTGTTAAAATGGGTAACTTGTCTGGAATCGAATTAGTGACTGAAGAAGTAAAAGGGGCTGCTTCGTTCCGCGTTTTTTCTTCCAGCTTTTTCATCGATTTAGGTGATTTGATTGATGTGGAAGAAGAACTGAAAAAACTCGAAGAAGAATTAAAATACACCCAAGGGTTTTTAAGCTCGGTAATGAAAAAGCTGAGTAACGAACGTTTTGTAAGTGGTGCGCCGGAAGCAGTGGTTGCTAAGGAAAAGGCAAAACAAGCTGATGCTGAGGCCAAAATCAAAGTGCTGAAGGAACAAATTGTGAATTTGAAATAAATTGAAATCTTGCTTTATAAAACAGAAAATTATTTTTTGAGTAGTGGCTTAGGGGTTTTTTTATGCTGAACTGTATTAAATAACGAGACAAGATTTTTTTTTCATAAATTGCACTTTGCTTTTTTTGTAAAGGAGAGAAGCACGAAAGGCTGGTTTGCACGACCGGCCTTTTGCATAGATTGATGTTTTTTATTCTCAACTCACATAGCTATTTTTAGGGTCTAAATAAAAAGGATATGCCATCAATTCAAAATAACCCGAACCTGCTGGTTCAGTATCTGCAGAAACCAGCTTCCCATTTTACAAAAGAAGATTTGATCCGGTACATTGAAGAGCGCGAAATTGAAATGTTGAATTTTCGATATGTTGCCGAAGATGGAAAGTTGAAAACCATAAACTTCATGGTTACTACGCGCGAAGAGTTGGACATGGTTTTATCATCGGGTGAGCGGGTAGATGGGAGCAGTATTTTTTCGTTTCTGGAAGTAAACACTAGCGACCTTTATATAGTGCCACGTTATAAAACGGCTTTTTTGAATCCCTTTTCAAAGATTCCATCTGTTGATGTCTTATGTTCATTTTACAATGCCCAGGGCGAACCCTTGGAAAGCTCGCCGGAAAACATCCTGAAAAAAGCACAAAAGCAGTTTTTTAAAGAAACCAACATGAAGCTCAAAATGATGGGCGAGTTGGAGTTTTACATCTTTGGTGATTCCGAGATTGAAGTAGAAGGGGCGGCGGATGGTTACCACTGTGCCGAGCCTTTTACGATGTATGAGGAACTGCGGACGGAGGCGATTAAACTGATTGCTCAATGTGGTGGCATGGTTCGCTTTGGACATGCCGAAAATGGCCGGTTCACATATGATGGGAAACATTATGAACAACACGAGATTGAGTTTGCACCTGTGGATCCGGAAGATGCGTCAGACCAGTTGGTGGTGGCCAAGTGGATTTTGCGCATGTTGGGGTTAAAATACAAGGTGAATGTGACTTTTATACCAAAAATATCGTTGAGCCAACCCGGCAGCGGCATGCACGTGCATTTTTTGGCCGAGCAGGCCGATAAGAATATGTTGGTGGAAAATGGTGAAATTACACCCACCAGTCTGAAAATGATTGCCGGAGTGTTGGACTTGGCACCAGCATTATCAGCATTTGCCAACACCACACCAGTTTCGTATTTGCGTTCCATGCCGGGGCAAAAAGCGCCGTACCGTATTTGCTGGGGAAAGCAAAATCGCTCCACGTTAATTCGGGTTCCTTTGGGATGGAATTCAGCAACTGCATTTGGAGCTGACCTTAACCAGCAGGAGCAGACCAATGTCGATTATACATTCCGGCAAACGATTGAATATCGTGGTTCTGATGGATCAGCAAATCCCTATTTATTTTCGGCGGCTTTGATTATCGGCTTTATGAAAGGTTTATCGGATACCGAAGCCATCAAAAAGACGGATGATTA
The DNA here is from genome assembly GCF_009847015.1 of Sunxiuqinia indica. Taxonomy (GTDB): domain Bacteria; phylum Bacteroidota; class Bacteroidia; order Bacteroidales; family Prolixibacteraceae; genus Sunxiuqinia; species Sunxiuqinia indica. Next base: position 195,211 of record NZ_WVEM01000009.1, on the reverse strand, counting down.
TTTTTGCTCCGAGAACTTGTTTTTAAAGGAAGATCAACAACCGGAAGGCGATCATCAATTTAGTCGGTTGCCGAATTCTTGTCACGAAGCGGCTGAGGTTCTTGAAAACTATCGCCATTATTTTGAAGCCGATCAGATCTTCCCAAAATCTATTATTAATCATACCATTCTAAAATTGCGTTCGTTTAACGATAAAGAACTCAGCGAGAATTTTAAAACCTATGGAGAAAATCAGGATTTGAAAGAATTGATCAAAGAGTATCTGCATTACATGTAATCAAATAATAGAATAACTACCCTATAATTAAGAATTTCACAAATGACACTTATAAAATCAATTTCAGGAATCAGAGGTACAATTGGAGGAAAGCCCGGCGATGGCTTAAGTCCGCTTGATGTAGTAAAATATAGTTCTGCCTATGCCCGGTGGGCGAAAGACACGACCAAAAAGTCAAAGCCCACAATTGTTGTTGGTCGCGATGCGCGGATCTCAGGAGCAATGTTTGAATCGCTTGTTTGTGCCTCTCTCAGTGGCATGGGCTGCAATGTCGTTAATATTGGGCTGGCAACCACGCCAACAACCGAGTTGGCTGTTGTAAAAGAAAAGGCTGATGGCGGTATTATTTTAACAGCCAGTCATAATCCTGCACAGTGGAATGCTCTGAAGTTGCTCAATGGCAATGGTGAGTTTTTGTCGGCTGTTGAAGGAGCGAAGATTTTAGATTTTGCTGAGGCTGAAGATTTTGTGTTTGCCGATGTTTATGACCTTGGGTCGATCAGTGAGAAGGATTACCTGCAAGCCCACGTTGATCATGTTTTGAAGCTGGAATTGGTGGATGTTGATGCCATTTCAAAAGCTAATTTTACGGTCGCTTTTGATGCCGTTAACTCGGTTGGTGGAATAGCGATTCCTGCGCTGTTGAAGGCTCTGGGGGTGAAAAATATCGTCCCTATAAATGAGCAGCCATCCGGCTATTTTGCGCATGTGCCTGAACCCTTGCCCGAGAATCTGATTGACACCTGTAAACTGGTTCGGGAACAAAATGTTGACGTATGCTTTGTGGTTGACCCTGATGTTGATCGCTTGTCGATTATCAGCGAAGATGGAAGCATGTTTAATGAAGAGTACACTTTGGTGGCCGTTGCTGACTATGTTCTGTCAAAAAAACCGGGAAATACAGTTTCCAACTTGTCGTCAACACGTGCGTTACGCGATATTACTGAGAAGCACGGCGGCACTTATACTGCATCGGCAGTTGGAGAGGTGAATGTGGTTACAGAAATGAAGGCAACCAAGGCTGTTATTGGTGGCGAAGGAAATGGTGGTGTAATTTACCCGGCATCACATTACGGTCGCGATGCTTTGGTTGGAATTGCCTTGTTTTTGACTCATCTGGCTAAATCTGGTAAAACGTGTACTGAACTGCGTAAAACTTATCCGAATTATTTCATTTCTAAAAATAAAATTGAATTGACTCCGGAAATTGATGTTGATGTGATTTTGGTAAAAATGAAAGAAAAATACCGGAACGAACAGGTAAATGATATTGATGGGGTCAAGATTGATTTTGAACAAGAATGGGTTCACTTGCGTAAATCAAACACCGAACCAATTATTCGCATTTATGCTGAATCAATCAATCAGCAGTCTTCGGTTGCACTGGCTGAACGAATCATTAATGAGATAAAACGCCTTATATAGACATAAAGGTTTAACGGAACTAGATTTTTATAAAAGTACCATTTTATGGTGCTTTTATATTTTTTTAACAAAATTTATGTTCGTTTTGCTCGATTGGCATAAATATTGTTTTAAATTGGAACCCAGATCATAAAATGAAATTGAGCAGTTATTGATTGAGGAGCTTACCGAAAAAAATAATTTCAAAATGGTCTTTTGCAAATGAGCAACGTTTTCCAACATGTTAATTATACAAATTCAAATACTACTAACAGCAAAAAAACCATGAAAAACAGAAAAATCATTCTGATTGCTCTTGTTCCTGTTTTACTAATCATTCTATTTTTTATTTTTCAGAGTAGCGATAAGGTTGACAATGACATTATTGTTCCTGTAGAACGCGGCTCATTTGAAGTGAAAATTTACTCGTCAGGAGAGTTAGAATCTGAAAACTCTGAGAATATTACTATTCCGGAAAAAATGAAAGATCGTAGCCTACGGATTTATGAATTGACAATTACCGACCTTGTTGAAGAAGGAACTTATGTCGATTCAGGTGATTACGTCGGTACGCTCGACCACAAGGCGGTTGAGGAAAAGATTAAAGAAGCTCAAGACGAATTAGATAAAGCGCTAACCGAACTTCAGGATGCCAAGATTGATTCGAACCTAAATCTAAGTAATCAGCGAGATGCTATTATTAATGCCGAACTTGATTTAGAAGAAAAGCGCATTGTTATGGATGAGTCAATCTACGAGGCTCCATCTGTTCAGAAAAAGGCCAAAATGGATCACGACAAAGCATCGCGCAAGTACGAGCAAGAAAAAAATGCCTATAAGTTAAAGCGAGAACAAGAAGAAAATAAGGTAACCCGAAGATTCATTAATTACCGCCAAATTAACGATCGGTTGAAGGAGCTGGATGTTTTGTATAATTCGTTAGATATTTATTCACCCAAAAAAGGCTTACTTACTTATTTTAAGCAAGGATTTGGAGGAGTTACTAAAGTGGGGTCGCGTGTTACAATGTGGAATCCAATCATTGCTACAATTCCAGATATGACCAACTTGATTTCACGAACCTACATCAACGAGATTGACATTTCGGAAGTAAAAGTAGGATTGCCGGTAAAGGTTGGTGTTGATGCTTTCCCTGAAAAGGAACTTGCCGGAGAAGTAATATCGATGGCGAATATTGGTCAGAACATGCTAAATAGTGACGCCAAGGTATTTGAAGTAAAAATTAAAATTTTTGATGAAGATCCGGATTTGCGACCAGCCATGACGACCAGCAATGTTATTCAGGCTAAAACCATAGAAGACACTTTATTTATACCACAGGAATCGGTTCATTCAAATGACAGCCTTCAGTATGTATTTAAAGAAAGAAGAGGCGATCCGGTTAAGCAGATTGTTTCGCTGGGCGATGCCAATGCTAACTACATTTTGATACGCGATGGATTGAATGAAGATGACCGTGTTTATCTTTCGACTCCCGAAAACGCAGAGCAGTTGGACTATGACGGACTTGACGTTTATGCTAAAATATTGAAAGAAAAGGAAGCGCAAAAAGCTGCCGAAAATCAAGCAAAAGCCGAATTTGAAAAGAATTCGAAAGATCCTCAACGACCAACGGGTGCGACTCCGGAAATGATGAAGAGTATGAAAGTAAACTAAATCGATTAGAATTATGTGGATAGAACGTTACTTTCATGATATTATCATCGGAATTGAAGCAATTTTCGATAATCGTTTGAAGTCAATGCTAACTGCCCTGGGAATTATTTTTGGTGTGGCAGCGGTCATTAGTATGATGGCCATTGGTAAGGGAGCAGAACAAGAGATTTTGGAACAAATAAAGATGGTTGGTGTAAATAATATTGTTGTTACTCCAACTTCAGTTAGTGTTGAGGGCAGTGGATCAAAATCGGGCGATGAATCCGGGGCACGTCGGTCGAAGTTCAGTAAAGGGTTGAGTTTGCTTGATGCGCAGGCAATTTCGGAAGTGATTCCTTCTGTAGACAAAATAAGCCCGGTTATATCGTTTAATTACTCAGCTATTCTCAATGGGAAGAGCAACCCGGTTGTGTTGGAAGGAGTGGATGAAAGTTATTTCGAACTGTTTAGCATCGGTTTACAGGCGGGAGAAATATTTAGCCAAACACAAAGCGAAATGGGACAGCCGGTTTGTATTATCGGAGATAATATTAAAAGCGTCTTTTTTAAACAAGAGAACCCTGTTGGAAAGAGTATTAAGTGTGGGAAAATTTGGTTGAAAGTTATTGGGGTGGTCGAAAAAAGGGATTTTACAACTTCAGCTTCCGATGAAATGGGGATCAGTAGCTCTGATAATAAAATTTTCGTGCCCGTTCAAACCGTGTTATTACGATTTAAAAACCGATCGCTTATTCGTGCGGATGAAGTTGAAAGAGCCAATTCGAATCAAGGCGGCGGTGGCATGGTGATAGTAGGAATGGGATCGGGAAGCGATGGAGGTGCGAGTGATGATAATGATGGAAATTTGAACCAGTTAAGCAAAATTATCCTTCAGGTGAAAGAGACTGAACATTTAAGTGGAACTGCCAATATTGTTAAACGAATGCTGTATCGGCGCCACTCCGAAATGTATGATTTTGAGGTGACGATCCCTGAGTTATTACTGAAGCAACAACAACGCACAAAGAATGTTTTTAATGTCGTGCTTGGAGCAATTGCAGGTATTTCGCTGATTGTTGGTGGAATTGGAATTATGAATATTATGCTGGCTTCGGTAATGGAACGAATACGCGAGATTGGCACCCGGCAGGCTATTGGTGCTTCTCAAAAAGACATCATTGTTCAATTTCTATCCGAATCTACTTTAATCAGCGTTTTTGGAGGAATTATAGGAATCATTCTAGGTGTTATCCTCTCCCAAATGATCACGGCTATTTTCGATATCAAAACCGTTGTTTCGCTTTTTAGCATTGTTATTGCCTTTGGGGTGTCTGCCGCTGTTGGTATCATATTTGGTTATCTTCCTGCGAAACAGGCAGCTGAAAAAGACCCGGTAGAATCACTCCGTTATTAACCCGAAAACAAGAATCATGAAATCAAAATATTTACTTTCAATATTAGTTACTGTTCTAATTGGTCTGTCAACAAAAGGACAAGACAAGCAGTTGAAATTGTCGCTTGAAGATGTTATTGAACTGGCTTCTTCTCAATCGCTGGATGCTTTTCGTAATGAAAACATGTTTCGCGCCAGTTATTGGGAATTTCGATATTTCAAAGCCGACAGGTTGCCAAGTTTGAGCTTAGATGCAACTCCTCTTGATTTTAATCGGTATCGTAACCGGGAATATAATTTTCAGACCAACGAAGAGGAATATGTACAACGCGAATACCTGAATGCGGATTTTGGTTTGTCGTTGAATCAGAATGTGGCTTTAACCGGTGGACGATTGTTTTTGCGCTCAGAATTGGGTATGGTGAAAAACCTGAATGGTGATAAGAATAATTCGTACCAGTCAACGCCAATTAGTATTGGTTATCAGCAGGAATTGAACGGATACAATCGCTTGCGTTGGGAAGCAAAAATTGAGCCGTTGAAGTATGAGAAAGCTAAAAAAGTATTTATCGAGTCGAGGGAAGATCTTTCGATAAAAGCCACTCGGCGATTTTTTAACTTAGTATCAGCGGAAATTAATTTGTCGATTGCAGAAAATAATAAGGCGAGTGCCGATACACTTTATAAAATTGGTCAGGGGCGCTTTCAGGTGGGAACTGTTACCCAGGACGAGTTGCTGAATTTGCAATTGAGTCAACTAAGAGCAGAGCAGGCTCTGAATACGACAAAGTTGGGATTGTTGCGTGCACAGGCTGAGCTTAATTCATTTTTAGGACTGGATAAAAACACGAAGGTTTCTTGCATTGTACCTAGCGAAATACCAAAACTGGAAGTAAAGGCAGGCGAAGCAATTGCACAGGCCTTGGATAATAATCCTGAAATTTTGAATCAACAACAGCAGTTGCTTCAAGAAGATAGACAGGTAGCCGAAGCCAAATCAGAAATCGGCTTAAATACGAGTATTTATGCACTATATGGATTGGATCAGTCCGCGAAAGAGCTTGAGAATGTATATGATAATCCTGATCGAAGTCAGCGTTTTAGGCTGGGGGTAAATATTCCCATTGTTGATTGGGGACGACGGAAAGGACGGTATCAAATGGCTGAATATAGTCGGGAGGTTGTAAAAGCAACAGTGAGGCAGGCTCGAATTGATTTTGAACAGGATATTGTACAAACCGTCATGGAGTTCAATTTACAGGGAGATCAGGTCCGAAATGCAGCTTTGGCCGATACGGTAGCACAAAAAGGATTTGAGGTGACCTTCCAGCGGTTTTTGATCGGAAAAGTGGATGTCATTAATCTGAATCAGGCTCGCAATGATTTGGAGCAGGCCCGGAAGGACTATGTTCTAGCGCTCAATGCTTATTGGAATTATTATTATTCTATTCGGAGGCTAACGCTTTATGATTTTGCGAAAGATGAACCATTGACCGAAGAATATGACGAGATTCTTAAAAATTAAAAGGCATGAAAAAGAATAGAAAAATAATAGTCTGGGGAGTTCCTGCTGTCCTTTTACTCGCCATCATCGTCTTTTGGGTGTTCGATGGGGATCTGGTTACACAAGGGAAAACGTTTGTCGTGAAGCGAGGGAGCTTGGATGCCGTAATTGAAACTGTTGGCGAGGTGAAAGGTGAGAAAGCGACTGAAATCAATATTCCTCTGGTCATTCGAGATCGTGAGCTGCGGATTTGGCAGATAAAAATTGTGGATATGGTTGAGGAGGGGAAGATCGTTAAAAAGGGTGATTACATTGCTCAACTCGATCAAACTGAACTCTCGAATCGGATGCGGGATAGGATACAGGACAAAGAAAGAGCGGATGCCGATCTTAAAAATGTTCGGATTGACAGCACGGTTACCTTAACGCAAAAGCGTCAGGAGATAACAAATGCTTTGCTCGATCTGGAATATAACAAAATTGATCTGGAGCAGTCGAAATATGAGTCAGGAGCCTATCAACGTAAAACCCAGATGGCCTATCAGAAGGCTGAAATTGCGCTAGAGAAAAAGAGGAGAGATTACCTTTTAGAACAAAACCGATTGAAAATGCGGGTTCTTCGGTTGGAACGAAGAGTAAAGGAACTGGATGATTTTATTGCCCGTTATCAAGAAGCATTGCGTTCAACCAGAATTACAACGCCACAAGATGGAATTGTGATGCTGGGTACCAACTGGGATGGCTCCAAGTACTCAAAAGATGATGAAATCAGCACTTGGCGTCCTCTGATTGCCACATTGCCGGATATGTCGTCAGTTATTTCAGAAACCTATGTAAAGGAGATTGATATTTCTAAGATTCAGAAAGGGGATAGTGTTTCAATAACAATTGATGCGCTCTCTGAAAAATCATATTACGGGGAAGTCGTCTATATCGCTTCAATTGGTGAAGATCACCAAGGGGTTGATATGAAGGTGTTTAAAGTGATTGTCCGGTTTAAGAATAACGATGACGATTTAAAGCCGGGAATGACCTGTATGAATCATATTGTGTTTGATCATTATGAAAATCAGACAATAATTCCAAGCAAAGCTGTGTTCCCGGACAGTGTGCAGTCGGTTGTTTACCTGAAGCAGGGCGGTACGGTAACCCGACAACCCGTAGAAGTGGGAGCCGAAAATGATGGGATGGTTGCCATTCTTAATGGTTTGAACGAAGGGGATCGAATTTTGCTATCTGCTCCGGAAAAGATCTAATATAAAGAGTAAACTAATCAATGTGATGCCGGATTTTATTGTAGTATTCATACGTTTTTGAGCCTTCAGTTTGGCCGTTACTCTGTCCCAACTTATATATACAGAAATGCTTCATTGAATGGTTATTAAATTGTTAATGCGCAGCCGTTTTTCTAGGGATTTTAGAAATACCTTTTATCTTTGTCTGCCGTTTAATAAATTATCAAAAATTAAAAAACTACTATTATGAAAGTTACCGTTGTAGGTGCAGGTGCAGTAGGTGCCAGTTGTGCTGAATATATCGCAATTAAAGATTTCGCTGATGAGATTGTCTTGGTTGACATCAAAGAAGGTTTTGCCGAAGGTAAAGCAATGGACTTGATGCAGACCGCGTCATTAAATGGATTTGATTCTGCTATCACAGGAACAACAGGCGATTACTCAAAAACAGCAGGTAGCGATGTCGCTGTTATTACCAGTGGTATTCCTCGTAAACCAGGAATGACAAGAGAAGAATTGATTGGCATTAATGCAGGAATTGTTAAAACAGTTGCTGAGAATTTAATCAAACATTCTCCAGATGTTATTCTGATTGTTGTTAGTAACCCAATGGATACGATGGCATACTTGGCGCATAAAGCAACAGGGCTACCTAAAAACCGGATTATCGGAATGGGTGGAGCATTGGATAGCGCTCGTTTCAAATACCGATTGGCAGAAGCACTGGCTTGTCCTCAGTCTGATGTTGAAGGCATGGTAATTGGTGGTCACTCTGACACAGGAATGGTTCCATTAATCGAGAAAGCGGTACGTAACAGTGTTCCTGTTTCTGAATTCCTTTCTGAAGAGCAAATGAGCGAAGTTGTTGAGGCGACGAAAGTTGGTGGTGCTACATTGACTAAATTATTAGGAACGAGTGCATGGTATGCGCCAGGTGCTGCAGTTTCAGAGTTGGTTAAAGCAATTGCTCTTGATTCGAAGAAATTGTTCCCATGTTCAGCTTTATTGGAAGGTGAATTTGGATTAAACGATATTTCTTTAGGAGTACCTTGTATTTTAGGAAAAAACGGAATTGAAAAAATCGTTGAGATTTCACTTACCGATGCTGAAAAAGAAAAACTGGCTTCCAGTGCCGAAGGAGTTAGCAAAGTAAATGCTTTGCTCGAAGCTTAGAAAATCGAATTTAATTACACTATATTTAATGCCTCTGCACTTTGTAGAGGCATTTTTTTTAATTTATGGCAAAAATATCCATTGAGTTAGTTGAGTTAGAGTATCATAATTATCACTTGTTGGTGCAAGGGAAATTTGAAGATGGAGAAAAGGCCTACTGGATCATTGATACGGGGGCCTCGAAAACAGTGTTTGATAAAAATCTATCGCAATACTGTACTCAGGTTGAACCTGCCAATAATGAGGAATACCAGAGTGCCGGAATTAGTGAAGGCATGGTTGAAACATCGGTAGGCGAATTACGGTACATGGCTTTTGGTAAACTGAAAGTAAAAGATCAGAAAGTGGCTTTGATTAATTTGGATCATGTCAATGAAATCTATCAAAAATATCGCGATGTCCGCATTTGTGGATTGCTGGGAAGTGATCTTTTGAAAAAGTATCAGTGTGTGATCGACTATAAATATGAGACAATCTCATTTTCAAGACCCCGAAAATAACCACGATTGTTTTAAAACACCTTCTCTAATACCTTTAGATTGACTTGCATTATGCTGTTAGTGAGTATGATATGATGATGTAGCTTAGTTGCGTTCCAGTTGAAATTTGTACCAGATTATTCACAATCATTTCATAAAAATGAATATATTTGCGACCTGTTGAAGAAAATTGTGAAAGCTAAATTTGACATATCACGAAAATTTATGATTCGCCTATTGCTCTTTATTGTAGTAATTGGTGGTGCGTATATTTTTGATCGTTGTCATGATCAGCTCCCTGAACAGCATGTCGATCAACAGCAAGATGCGTCTGAGCATCATGTGAACATGTCTCACATGTTCGTTTACAACTCGGTCAGTAGCTATAAAATTCGTTCGGGAAGTAACCGCTTAGTTTCAAAAATATTATTCACCATCAGTAAGGATAAGTTTTTGGCTGCTTTTCACAATCACAAGACTTTTCATGTTTTAAAGGCCGAATCGTTGAAAGAACGCTCGCCGCAAAACCTGATGGTTCATTTTCGGAAATTCATGATTTGTCATCATTCCAGCTCCGACGATAACCCTTATATAGCCTAGGTTCCGTTAGTCGAGTCTCTTTCGATTAACTATTCTAATTTCAGTTGGCCGTTTCCCGGCTCCGTTTCCGAATTCATTTTAAAGATTAAATAGACACATACAATCTAAATTTTAGACAAATGCAAAACAAAGGATTAATCAGAACTTTTGCCATTTTATTGGCTTTGGTTTGTGTTTACCAGCTCACTTTTACTTTTAAAGCTCGGCAGGTAGAACGTAATGCTGAGGAGTTCGCACAGGGCGACCCGGTAAAAGAACGTAATTATCTGGATTCAATTTCAGGTGAAGAGGTTTACAACCTATTAGGGTTAAAAAGTTATACCTATAAGGATGTAAAAGCGCTGGAGATGAACCTGGGGCTTGACCTTAAAGGTGGAATGAACGTAACGCTTGAGGTTTCTGTTGTTGACTTAATCAAGTCTCTATCAAACTACAGCACCGATACAACATTTAACGCGGCTATTAGGCGTGCTCAACAGTTGCAGCGAGATAGTCAGGAAGATTTCGTAACATTATTTGGTCGCGCTTTCGACGAAACGGACCCAAATGCTCGTTTAGCGGCGATCTTCAACACGCTTGAGTTGAAAGATAAAGTGAAGTACAATTCAACCAATGCCGAAGTATTGGACGTAATTCGTCAGGAAACGAATGCTGCAATTGAAAATTCATTCAATATTATTCGTACGCGTATCGACCGCTTTGGTGTTGCACAGCCTAATGTACAGAAGTTACAAACAGCAGGCCGCATTTTGGTCGAACTTCCCGGAGTTGATAATCCGGAGCGTGTGCGTAAGTTGTTACAAGGAACTGCTAAACTCGAATTTTGGGAAACTTGGGAGAATAGCGAGGTTTTTCCATACTTACAGCAAGTGAATGTACAACTGAAAGATGTATTGGATCTGGAATCTTCAAAAGCTGAAGGAGATTCAGTGGAAGTTGCTGAAGATTCTGCTACAGCAACGGCTGACGGAGACGATGACTCGTTGTTGGGAGAACTTCAAACTGAAGAAGCTGATAGTACGGCCGCTATGGATAACATGGCTGATTTCAGAAAAAATTACCCCCTATTTGCGGTGCTTAATCCTAGTACAACTGCCGATGGACAATTGTTCCCCGGACCTGTTGTCGGTACTGCTCATGCCAAGGATACTTCTAAAGTAAATACCTACCTGAACATGCCTCAGGTAAAATCAATTCTTCCACGTAGCGTTCAATTTAAATGGACCTCAAAAGCCATAGATGAAGGTGGAAACTATTTCCGGTTGATTGCCATTAAAGTTACCAGTCGCGATGGACAAGCTCCATTGGATGGTGATGTTATTGTTGATGCTCGTCAAGATTACGAACAGTTTGGTAGCCGTCCCGAGGTTTCTATGACAATGAACTCTGAAGGAGCTAAGGCCTGGGCTCGTTTGACAAAAGAAAATATTGGAAAATCAATCGCTATTGTACTCGACGGTTATGTCCGTTCATTTCCTACCGTAAATGGTGAAATTACCGGAGGACGTTCTAGTATTTCAGGATTGGAGACTGTTGAGGAAGCAAAGGATTTAGCAAACATCCTTAAGTCAGGGAAAATGCCTGCTCCGGCTCGAATTCTGCAAGAAGAGATTGTCGGACCTTCTTTAGGTCAGGAAGCCATTAGCAGCGGTATGTGGTCGTTTGTAATCGCTTTCATTTTGGTATTGGCTTATATGTTGTTCTTTTATAGCAAGAATGCCGGTTTAACAGCCAACATGGCTTTGTTAGCCAACTTGTTCTTTGTTATCGGAGTGCTTGCTTCGATTGGTGCAGTATTAACACTGCCGGGTATTGCTGGTATTGTGCTGACAATTGGTATGTCGGTTGATGCGAACGTGCTGATTTATGAGCGGATACAGGAAGAACGTAAAGCCGGGAAAGGATTGAAACTAGCCATCACCGATGGTTACAGGAATGCTTATTCAGCGATTATCGATGGTCAGGTAACGACCTTGTTGACCGGTATCGTTCTTTATATGTTTGGGTCAGGTCCTATTAAAGGTTTCGCGACTACTTTGATCATTGGTATTTTCACTTCCTTGTTCTCAGCTATTTTCCTAACCCGTTTGATTTTTGAACGTCAATTGGGTAAAGATGCGAAGATTACATTTTCATCAAAAATGACTGATAACTGGTTGAGAAATACGCATATCAAATTCCTGGAGAAGCGTAAGATTGCATATGTAATTTCGGGAACTTTAATTGTTCTCTCAATTATGTCTTTCGCTGTTCGTGGTTTTAACTACGGAATCGACTTCAAAGGAGGACGTACTTACGTGGTTCGGTTTGATGACGATGTGAAAGTTGAAAAAGTAGGTGAAGCATTGGCTGCCGTTTATGGTGAAGCTCCTGAAGTAAAGACTTTTGGAGGAAGCAACCAAGTGAAAATTACTACAGAGTATAAAATTGATGAGTTGACTGAAGATGTTGACAATGAAGTTGAACAATTGATGGTTAAAGGATTGGCTGATGCCGGTTATATTGCAGGCGAAGACATGGATACCTTTATTAAAGATCATCGGATGAGTTCACAAAAAGTTGGGCCAACCATCTCCGATGATATCAAAAAGGATGCATTGATTGCAGTCGTGTTTTCACTCATCATCATTTTCCTTTATATTTTAATTCGTTTCCGAAACTGGCAGTATGGATTGGGAGCGATAGCAGCCTTGGCGCATGACTCCATAATTGTATTGGGAATTTTCTCTTTGTTTTATGGATTCCTGCCATTTTCATTAGAGATTGATCAGGCTTTTATTGCGGCGATTTTGACCGTATTAGGATACTCAATTAACGATACCGTGGTTGTATTCGACCGTATTCGTGAGTATCTGGGATTACACCCGAAACGCGATCGTGATGAAAATGTGGATAGCGCGTTGAACTCAACCTTACGTCGTACATTCAGTACCTCGTTGAGTACATTCGTCGTATTGTTGGCTATCTTCCTGTTTGGAGGAACTTCAATTCAAGGATTTACATTTGCCTTGTTGGTAGGTGTGGTTGTTGGTACTTACTCTTCCTTGTTTATCGCGACACCCGTCGCGTTCGATACTCAAAAGAGAGTTGCCAAAGTGGTTGCTAAAAGAAAATAGCATAAAACTAAATACTTGCTGGAAGCCCCGACCTGATTGGTCGGGGCTTTTTTTTTATATTGAACAGTTATTTGATTACAGATGTACTAAAGTTGTTTGTATATTTGTTGAAATTTTTTTTTAAAATGAACCTGAACATACTATTCATAAGTGGTGGCGAAATTGTGTTGGTAATGCTTTTAGCATTGCTGTTTTTCGGGTCAAAGGCTATTCCTGATATTGCAAGAACCATGGGTAAGGGGATGCGCGAATTTAAAAAGGCGACCAACGAAATAAAGCGCGAGTTTGAAGATAATACCGGCGATTTTAAGCGAGATATTAATGAAATAAAGTCGACGGTGAGAAATGAAACCCGAAAAATAAGTCAAGATATCGATCAGGTCTCGTCAAAAGTGAAATCAGAAACCAACAAGCTATCCAAAGAAGTGGAACAGGTTTCAAACGAGGTCGAGGAAAAAACATCCGAAATTTCACAGGAAGTGAGCGAGCTTTCACCGGATCCAAAATCAAAGACCAATAAACCTTCAGCGGATAAATCAACCGATTTTAAGGAATAACCCTTTAAATAAAGGCTATGCCAATTATATTGTACAGTTTGGCAATGTTGCTGTGTTTCATTTTGCTGGCACGCATTGTCGACAAGTTTTTTGTTGCTTCACTTGATCGTATTTCCAATGATCTGAAATTATCATCGGATGCCGCTGGTGCAACATTAATGGCAGTGGGGTCAAGCGCCCCTGAGCTTTTTGTGGCATTGTTCTCGGTATTAAAGCCCGGCGATCATGAAGCTATTGGCATTGGTAGTATCGTTGGAAGTGCGTTATTTAATTTGCTGGCCATTGGAGGAATGGTTGCTTTGGTGAAAAAAACGAAACTGACATGGCAGCCTGTGTTGCGCGATATCTTGTTTTATTTTGTCGCAGTAGGTTTATTGCTTTGGGGTGTTTTTGATGGCGATTTTAGTATGTGGAATGCCGTTGCCTTTCTGGGGCTTTATGTTGTTTATGTGTGGGCGGTGGTTAAATGGCGAAAAATATTCCCTTATGAAGATATGGAATTTACACCGGAAGAAAAGCCTGCCGATTGTAACGAAAATACGAAGGCCAATATCGTAGATAAAGCGTTGTGGCTGGTTTTTCCCAAAGCGGAAAGGTACTACCTTGTTTTTTTTGTATCCATTCTGTTAATAGCAGGATTGAGCTGGGTGCTGGTTGAAACTGCAATACAGATCTCTGTCATCTTAAATATACCTGAGGCTATTATTGCATTGACGGTATTGGCTATTGGAACTTCGGTGCCTGATATGATTTCATCCTTAATTGTGGCGAGACAGGGCCGTGGCGATATGGCTATTAGCAATGCTATCGGCTCCAATATCTTCGATATTCTGGTTGGACTTGGGTTGCCCTTCATGATTGCGATGCTGATTTATGGAGGAACAATTGAGGCCAAAGGGCAGAATTTGTTGGCTTCGTCTGTCATTTTATTTGCTTCGCTCGTGGCGTTTGCGGTATTACTTATTTTCAATCGTTGGAAAATTAATTGGGTAACCGGCGCTATTCTACTTGGATTATATATCTTTTATGTAGCTCGCGAAATCGTCTTACTTTAATTATATTTAGGCTCATTAAAAATTAAGAAGCTTGATTAAAGTTCAAAATATTACAAAATCGTTCGGAAAACTTCAGGTACTGAAAGGTATCGATCTGCATATTCCTCAAGGAAAATTATATAGCATTGTCGGCCCTAGCGGTGCGGGAAAGACTACTTTGCTTCAGATTATGGGAACGCTGAGTAAACCTGATTCAGGGCACTTGGAAATTCACGATCAATTCGTTTTTAAACTGGGCGAAAAGCGATTAGCCGCTTTCCGCAACCGGGAGATTGGGTTTGTGTTTCAGTTCCATTATTTGTTGCCTGAATTTACGGCGCTGGAAAATGTTTGTATCCCGGCATTTATTGGCAAGAAATCGAAAAAGGAAGCCGAAAAGAAAGCCTCAGATTTACTTCAGTTTTTGGGTCTGGAAGAACGAATGACTCATAAACCAGCCGAATTGTCGGGTGGCGAACGTCAGCGAGTTGCTGTTGCACGAGCATTAATTAATGATCCGGCTGTTATTTTTGCCGACGAACCATCAGGCAATCTCGACACGAAAAACCGAGAGGACTTGCATGACCTGTTTTTTAAATTGCGCGATGAGTTTAATCAAACCCTGGTGATTGTAACGCACGATGAAAATTTCGCTCGCCAGTCTGATCAAATAGTTCGAATGCGCGATGGGTGGATTGAAAGCTAAAAACATGCATTTTCAGGAACTAAAAGAATTACTCGATCGAAAAGCTGCTCAATACAACCAACCCGCTTTTATTGAAACCGACCCGATTCAGATTCCCCGGCAGTTTGCACAAAAAGAGAATATTGAGATAGCTGGTTTTTTAGCAGCCACTATTGCATGGGGGCAGCGACCAACCATTATTAAAAATGCCTTTCGGCTGATGAAAATGATGGATGATAAACCGCTCGATTTTTTATTAAGTACAGATGAGACGGAGTGGGTTCATTTCGTTGCTTTTAAGCATCGCACATTTAATGGTGTCGATTGCCTGTTTTTTCTTCGGTCATTGAAAAATATCTATCTGCATCACGGAGGGTTGGAGGCTGTCTTTACACACGGTTATCAGCTCGATCATTCCATTGCTTCAGCTCTGCGGTATTTTCGACAAATATTTTTTGAAGTGGAGCACGAAAACCGCTCGCAGAAGCATGTTTCGAATATCGACAAAGGAGCTTCAGCAAAACGCCTGAATATGTACTTGCGATGGATGGTCAGAAAGGATGATCGTGGTGTAGATTTTGGGTTATGGACCGACATACCGATGAGTGATCTGCTTCTGCCACTTGATGTTCATACCGGCCGACAGGCGCGCCAGCTCGGCTTGCTTAACCGAAAGCAGGACGATTGGAAAGCTGTCATCGAACTCACCGAGAAATTACGCTGCTTGGATGCTGATGATCCCGTAAAATACGACTTTGCCCTGTTTGGCATGGGAGCATTTCAGTAGTTTTGTTCTTCTGTATCCCATGCGTGGTTCGTGTTCCCGGACTTGTACAAGTGTTAGTAGATTGTTATTTCTATTGTTTGTATTGAACTTTTTGCCGTTTTGATTGATATCTAGTTATAGAAATAAAAACCAGAGCGGGAAAGAATTCATGTATGACGTGTAATTATTAACGCAAACGTTTAAATTTGCAAAACAAATTCGTGATACTCCGAAAGGGATATTCGCTATTGATCGAGCACAAAATATACGACAATGATTGAAAAAATGTTAGTTACACCATTTCAGAAGTTTGTTAAAATTGAAAGTTTTAGTGGAATTCTTCTTTTTGGGGCAACCATACTTGCTTTAATTTGGGCTAATTCGCCGTTGGATTATTTGTATCAGAACCTTTGGGATTACAAACTCGGATTTCAAACGGAGCACATCTCGTTGAATAAACCGCTAATACTTTGGGTGAACGATGGTTTGATGACAATCTTCTTCTTTCTCATCGGATTGGAAATCAAGCGCGAACTAGTTATCGGTGAACTAAATTCCATGAAAAAAGCAGCCTTCCCGTTTTTTGCTGCAATTGGAGGAATGCTTATTCCGGTTGGGCTCTTTGTTCTTTTAAATAATAATCCGGAAACGCTGGATGGATGGGGTATTCCGATGGCTACGGATATTGCATTTTCGTTGGCGATCCTAAACGTACTCGGGAAGCGTGTTCCTCTTAGTCTGAAGGTTTTTTTAACCGCATTTGCGATTGTTGATGACTTGGGAGCAGTTTTGGTTATTGCCCTTTTTTACAGTGGCGGAATTAAGTGGATGTTATTGGCGTATGCCATGGGGATATTGGCGTTTTTGTTTACACTCTCTTATTGGCGAATTTACTCGAAGTACATATTTGCAATTGCCGGACTGGTTGTTTGGTTTTTATTTTTGAAAGCTGGTATTCATCCAACAATCGCCGGAGTATTGATGGCACTCACGATTCCTATCCGTCAACGGATTGGGGTCAGTACTTATACCCGAAAAGTAAGTGGTATTTTGGAAGACATTAAGCTTTCTCCCGGCAAAAAGGAACCTATCCTTTCTCATCGACAAATTGAACAACTTGATGATTTGGAAGAGTGGACTGGTTTGGTGCAATCACCTTTGCAACACCTAGAACACCGTTTGCACAATTGGGTGGCTTATCTGGTGATGCCTGTTTTCGCACTTGCTAATGCTGGTATTGCCTTAGGTGCCGATATGAGTTTAGATTTATCATTAGTTTTTAATATCTCAGTTGGCTTGATTGTTGGTAAGGGAATCGGTGTGAGTCTGTTTTCTCTGGGAGCTGTTAAATTAAAAATTGCAGCATTCCCCACAGGTGTGAACTACAAAAATATTATTGGTGTAGCCTTGCTGGCCGGAGTCGGTTTTACCATGTCAATCTTTATCTCGAATTTGGCATTTGCCGGTTCAGGTTATTCTGATTCTGCTAAAGTTGGAATTTTGGCTGGCTCGTTGATCGCGGGAATCCTGGGCTATACAGTTTTGTACTTTGTAAGTAAAAAGCAAAATAACTAATAAAAGCAAAACGAGGGAAATATAAACGTCCCCTCGTTTTATAATAAAGTTTGATAAAAAAGTGAAGCAGTCTAATTTATAGCTAATGCAGGAGAAAATAGCTTGGCGATATTCTCCCATTTAATGAGCTTAAAATTTTGTGGTTTTTTGGTCTCCCCATCATAATTGTATCCATCTTGAACCACAACCAATCCATGTTGAAATTGATCGTTAACTGGCTGACTGTAAATTTCGATTCCGTCGGTTTCTTCTGCTCCATCAACAGTGCCATCGGTAATTCGGAAGCTGCCTAGATACTCGTGTGGTGCTTGTCGGTTATAAACGGCATACGAATAGTTTCCCTGGCTGGAAGCCAGCAAATAGCCTTTGCCATCAGGCAGGTAATAAATGGCTAGCCCTTCTATGTCGTAACTGATATTTTCGTTGTCTGTTTCAGTGCTTTTCGCAAGTTGCACAATTTGGGTTTCTTCATTGGGCTCAGCATTAATCTTCCAAATTCCGTTTTCTTCTTCCCCAATAAAAAGATGTTGGTTTTCATCATCGGCAACCATGCCTTCTACTTGTGTGTCAAGTTGAAATTGACGAACCAGCTTGGCATCAATCAGACCATTGTTTTCGAGTAATTCCCATTGTTCAACTTCGCCACTTTTGCTATTTACAAAGGCATAAAATTTCCCCGATACGGGACTTTTGTACATGCAAAAGCCGTAAACTTCGTCAGTCATTGCTGAGACTATTGTGCGAGTGCTCACATCGTTCAAAGACCCATCGTTATTGATCTTGTAAATTGAAATGCTTTGGTTCGTTCGATTGCTTGCTGACACCAGGTCAATTGTGTCCTTCCCTAATACGAAGTTGTATCGAATATCGACATTGTTCATGTTGCCATCGGCATAATAAAAAAGCTTTTTTCCTTGAAAGTTGTAAACGGCCAATCCACCTTTTTTATCGGTTCCGATAATTCGGCTTTGTTCGGGATTTTTGGAGTTAAACCAAATAGCGGGGTCGTCGGCTGCGTCTTTTTCAACACCTTGATCCATCGGTTGGGTTTCTATGCTTGCAGTTGTGGTCAGCTTTATTTTTTTTGCTGCTCGTTTCGATCCTTCGCTAATCCGGTTACAGGCTGCGTATGTTACAAACGAAAGTAGTATAAAAGAAATGTAAAGGTCTCTTTTCTTCATTATTTGTAAATTGAGAGGTAAACTTTAGTGACAGTCACTCCTGATCATATTTCAATCAGGAGCGACTGCAATCTTATTATTAGAAATTGAATTTTAATCCCAGATTCACTTTTGTGTCATAATATTCAGATTGCATGGTGTACTGCTCTTCGCCTTGATAGTAACGAAGTGGAGTGTTTAGCAAGTTGTTTAACTCTGCAAAAAACTGAAATTGTTTATTAATCGCATAGCTGGCATTCATGTCAAGATACGTTACTTTATCGTAGTAACGGTCGTAGAATGCTATTTCTCCAGGCTCATCGATAAATGCGTCGGCGTAATTTAATGAGGCACGCACCGTGATTTTTTTGCCTTCGTAATATAAGGAAGCATTCACGATGTTTTCGGGGGTGCCTGCAAGCTGCAGTTCATCATTTTCACGGCCTTTCAACGTAATGTTTTTCATTTTTGAATGTGTGTAGGTGTAGTTGGTATAAAACCCAAACTGTTTCCAGAATCCGGGGAGGAAGTCGAACTGACGCTGAAAGGCAAATTCAAACCCGTACAGGTCGGCATCGCCGGCGTTAACTGGTTGTTTGAATTTTTCGTAAACAGTTCCTTTAAAGTTGTAGTCGCGTAGTTCCTGATCAACAGTTACGTTTTTCAGATCTTTGTAGAATACGCCTCCCGAAATAACTCCAACGGTGTTGAAATAGTGTTCAAACATGATGTCCAGGTTCATCGACTCGGTTGCTTCCAGTGCCGGGTTACCAATGTTGGCTTCCATATCTTCCAGGTTTATTTCTACGTGTGGTACCAGATCGTAGTATTTCGGACGGGAGATGGTATTGGTCCAGGCTGCTTTTAGTTTGCTGTTTTTACTAAATGAATATTTAGCAATTAAGCTTGGCAAAAAGTTCGTGTAGTAATCTTTGTCAACATCGGTTTTGTTTAGCGATGCATCGCCATTGGCATCAACCCGAAATTCGTAACCCGAATATTCCAGTTGTGTATTTTCCATGCGCAGTCCGGCAACCAATTTCAGGTCTCTGCCCAATTGCTGATCAAAACGCACGTAGTTGGCAACCACATTTTCTTTGGCATCAAAGTTTCCTGCTAATTCTTCTAACACTGTTTCGCCATTAAATTTTCCGGAGTTCTCAAGGTCTAGCCCGGCCAGATAATCGTTGCTTACAAAGTTTCCAGCGATATAGTCTCCGGCCAGAAAATCACTTTTGGTTTTTATGACCAGATTGTTCAACGAATTGGAATCAAAAATGTTTTCGTCGGTTGGCTCGTATTCTTTGAATTTATTGTCGCGGTTTTTCTTCTTCGATTTGTATGCGAAACCAGTTTTTATTGTGCTTTCGAATTTGCCACGACTGATCGGGATTTCAACATTCATTTTGAAGTTTTTGTCGACATCTTCGGTGTATTGAAATTGCTCGTTTAGTTCTTTCAACCCGTAATTGCTGTTTAGCAATTCTTTGTCGGCGTCGGTAACCGAAAACTGAGGCTTTTTAGTGTTGCTCAAATCGACGCTTAGTGGTGTTTTCTTTGCTCGGTAAGAAATATAGCGTTCGTGTGGACGGTCTTCGTTGGCTTTGGCATAACTGGCTTTCCAGTCAAGCTTTATCGCACCAAAAAAGTGTTTCCCTCCTAATGAGAAATTCATGGCTTTTTGGTCTTCTAAGCGGGCTTCTTTTTCATCGTGGCTACCGCCTTTTGTTTGGCGGCGTACTTCGGCAATCCAGCTGCCATCATCTTCTTGCTCAATGTCTTTATAGCGCAGGCGGAAGCGGTTCTCCCAGTCTTTACGATGGTTGTATAAGCCTTTTAGCTCCAATTTATGGTTTTCATTCATAGCGTAATCAAACGATGCTGAATAGCTTTGGCGTTCGCGTTGCACTTGATAGGTACGGATTTGAAAATCGGCGGTGTATATCTTGTTGGCGTCATCTTTTTCCCACTCAGCCTCAATGTTATCAGAGCCTAGTTGGTTGTTTTGGTACGACGCTGAAAGAATCATTCCGAGTTTGTTGTTCAAATAGCGATCTCCGTACATTAACCCTCCAATAATGGTCGGTTTATCTAAAAAGAAATTGTAGTTTGTTCCGAGAGTTCCGGAAATTCTTCGTTTATAAGGTGAGTTTTTAGTGACCAGATTAACCGATCCTCCAATCGCATCGGCGTCCATATCAGGGGTCACTACTTTATTTACTTCAATGGTTTGAATCATATCAGCAGGAACCAGGTCGAGTTGGATTGAACGGCTTTCAGCTTCGGCAGAAGGAATCCGGTCCCCATTGATCGTGATAGAATTGAGTTCTGGAGAAGTACCGCGGATTTGTCCAAATCGGGCTTCACCCTGATCGTATTGCACGTTAATTCCGGGGATTCGTTTAATGGCATCACCAATATTTGCGTCGGGAAAACGTCCTACTTGATCCGATGAAATGATATTGCCGATATTGATGTTGTTTTTTTGCTGGTTTAACGCTTTTGATTGACCTTGCAACGACCCGTTAATGATCACTTCATTGAGGTCGATCCCGGCTTTAAGATGAATATCTACTGTGCTGGTTTCTCCGATTTCAACCTGAACTTTTTGTGTTTCGTCTTTGAAACCGATATATGAAATGGCCAATTCGTATTCGCCGGCTTCCAGCTTTACAATTCTGTAAAAACCGTCCACGTCTGATACTGTTCCGTCGTGAATACTTTTAATTAATACGGTAGCTCCGGGGAGTGGAAGATTGTTTTCGTCAAGGATTCGTCCAGCAATAATTCCATTGCCTTGTGAGTCCTGGTCAGGATCTTGTTCTGCAAATGCTGCTTGACTTAAAAATAAAATACTTAAGAGTACTTGAAATGTAAATCTAATTTTCATATAAATGGATTTTGGTTTCGATCATTAAATCTTTCATAGCACGACTTTTGTCTTGCCTGTTAGAAAAAATCTGCCCAAAAGTAGCTTGACCCAATAGGAACGAGGTTAGTAGATTATTAACGTAGTGATAAGTTGATGTTTTGAATAAATCGGTAAGTGATAGTGGTTGAGTGTGTTGTTTGATGCGACTTGTTCTCTTTAATGTTAAGAGCCTGGAATAAGGTATTAGTAGAACATTAAATTTTGGAGGTAGTGGATTGATTTTTAGTTGTGTATCTTGGCTTGTTGTGTGGAGAGTGGCTGTAAATTATACTTTAACAAAATATTTCACAATAGTTAATGGGATTAAATTTGGATTGCAGAATCGTTAAGGAATAGATAAAGACACGCATAGGCGCATGAGTAATAGCTTTGGAAAGAGATTAGTTATAGCCTTTTCGTTTACGAATTGCTGCAAACCCTGAGATGATGAATCTAAAATCAGGCTCTGTGAAAACGAACTCTTGTTTTTTTCGCCACACCTTTTTGTATAATCGTCAGGTGATAATGAATATCAGGCTTCGGCCTTAAGAGTTTGGCCGATGACTGTGCCGAGTGAATCGTTTTCTATCGCTCGCAAGTTTGTTTCTACATGA
This sequence comes from Sunxiuqinia indica, assembly GCF_009847015.1. GTDB lineage: Bacteria > Bacteroidota > Bacteroidia > Bacteroidales > Prolixibacteraceae > Sunxiuqinia > Sunxiuqinia indica. The sequence goes on along the minus strand of NZ_WVEM01000009.1, from coordinate 173,072 downwards.
GACTCAATGATGCTCTTTTTTTCGCTTCGATTCTCCTTTTGATTGAGTTTTCGGTGAGAAGCTGCATATACTACAATGCAAATCAATAATCCTAAAATGTAATAATCTCTCTTCTTCATGTCAATTTTAGTCTTTGTACTCACTTTATTTTTTAGCGCGTGCAAAGCTAGAAATTACAACTAGCTGCGACTGATAACTTCATGAAATGAAAGTATAAATCACTTTTATTAATAATTAGATAATATTCAGGATTGAAATTCTATTCTTTCTTTTACTTTCGCTTGTCAAAAATCAAGATTATCAATTTCAGTATGGGGCGAGGTCATTTTTTTTACTTTAAACAATTTGGGGTTCGTCAGGAGAAAGCTGCGATGAAAGTTGGGATTGACGGGGTTTTGCTTGGTTCCTGGGCTCGGTTCAATCAGGTAGACCGGATTTTGGATGTAGGAACCGGAACGGGCTTGCTAGCATTAATGGCTGCTCAAAAAACGAATGCGCTGATTGATGCAGTGGAGTTGGAATCTGACGCAGCGGAAGAAGCTCAATTTAATTTTCAAAACTCAAAGTGGAAAGAGAGGTTCAGGATAACAATCGGCGATTTCCGGAGTTTTCAAACCACGGAGAGATATGATCACATTATTTCGAATCCGCCGTTTTTCGAAAATTCGCCAAAATCACTTAATGTTAAACGCGCTCAAGCCCGGCATGCCGATTCGTTGAGCTTGCAGGAGTTGCTGACAAAAGCAAAAAGCCTACTTTCGGAAGATGGCCGGATAAGTCTGATTGTACCGGTTGATAAAGAAAAACGATTGAGAGAGTTAGCATCAGAACTGAGTTTGACAATCACCAGATTTGTGAAAGTTGCTCCTGATGAAACAAAAAAAAATCATCGCCTGCTGGTGGAGTTATCCACAAATGTCGGTAAGTTCGAGGAAGGAGAACTGTTTATTCGACAGTCTGTTGATAATGATTTTTCGTCCGCTTATCGAAAGCTGACAGAAGATTTTTATCGGAATTTTTAAATCAGCATTAAAAAAGTAGAAAACGTCTTGTCCATTTTATCGGCAAATTCTTTGATGGCATCATGATTAACGTTGCTCACACTTTGATCTACCTTCGCAATCTTTTTCACGGCTAACCTTTCAAAAAATCCCATTTTGTCAAAATTGTACTCGCCGCCTAAAATAGCTTCCGATTTGGCATACTGGTGGAGTTTTTCAGGAAAGGCTTTGTTTAGTTGCTCCTGAGCTTGTTCGCCCTTCATCATACAGCAAATAAATAGGCCAACTTCTTTTAGCCCAAGCTTCTCGGTGTTATTTTCACTAAATTCCCGCACCCTTCGTTGAATTTGTCCGGCATGGATGGAACCACCAATTATGACCCGGTCGTAGTCCTCGAAACACGGATTTCTATCTTCTTTCAAATTTTTAAGGGTAACATGCCCTGATAGCTCTTCGGAAAGTTCATGAACGACACGGTCGGTGCACCCGTGGTTTGACATATAAATAATCATTGTTTTCATAGCATGGAGATTTTCTATCGAAATTACGGCAATTGTCTAAAACAAACCGCTTTTTTATCGGTTAAATAAGGTTTATAATCGGTTAACAAAGATTAATTCGGATTCATAGGTCTTTTTATTGATTTTAATTATCTTTGCAGCCCAAAATTAGATACGATGTCGACAGAAGTTATGCAAGCAATAAGGATTGATGAAACCTTCTACAAGGTAAAAGAAATAAGAAGGTTAACAGATGAAACATTTTCGTTGAAATTGCCTGGAGGACGATTTAAGTTCAAAGCCGGGCAACATATTTCACTCGGTATTCAAGGCGATTATCAAAGTCGGGAATATTCGATTTACAGTGGCGAAAATGATGAGAATTTAGAGGTGTTGGTAAAAGAAGTGAAGGAAGGTTATTTTTCACCTAAATTGAGTCATCTGAAAAAAGGTGATTTGGTGGAAGTAAACGGACCTTTTGGGAAGTTTAAAATTGAAGAGAAGCATATTCCGGACAATAAATTTGTATTTATTGCCAGCGGAACCGGTATAGCGCCATTCCGCAGTATGGTGCGCACCTATCCTGAATTGGATTATCAACTGATTCATGGCGTGCGTTATGGCCACGAAGCTTACGATAAAGAGGAGTACGATCCGGAGCGTCATATTCTTTGTACAACGGGGGATAAGGAAGGTCAGGTTCATGGACGGCTAACCAAATACCTGAAACGCACAAGCTTTGAAAAAAATACTCATTTTTACTTGTGTGGAAACAGTAATATGATTTTTGATGCCCTTGAAATTCTGAAAAATAAAGGGTTTGATCGCGATCATATTCATTGCGAGGTGTATTTCTAAAAATACTGTCTATTTTTGTAGCCCGAATTAGATATTTGATTTAGGACCGTAAGTAGATTTTTTTCAATTTGAATGTCATAGAATGAAGTATCACTTAATTACATTGGGATGCCAGATGAACCTGTCAGATAGCGAGCGCGTGAGTGCGGTGCTTGAACAGATGGGTTACGAACGAACTGAAAAGGAGGAGGACGCAACGCTGCTGGGGATGTTGGCCTGTTCGGTTAGGCAAAAGCCAATTGACAAGGTATACAACAAAATTGCCCAGTGGAATAAGTGGAAAAATAAACGAAACGTGATCACGTTCATCTCAGGTTGCGTTTTGCCGGCTGACAAGGAGAAATTTCTGAAGCTTTTTGATTTGATTTTTCCGATGAGTGAGTTAAGTCAGCTGCCCGACATGATTCGAAATTATGGGGTTGTTAATGCTGCTTCGTTGCAAACTCCCAAACCGGTAATGCCCAAAAATGAACATATCGTTGATTTGTGGCATATCAAGCCGAAATATGAATCGACTTACGAAGCGTTTGTGCCCATTCAAAATGGTTGCGATAAGTTCTGTGCGTTTTGTGCAGTTCCGTACACCCGTGGCAGGGAGGTTTCCCGTCCATCCGAAGAAATAATAAAAGAGATTCAACACTTGGTTCAACAAGGTTATAAATCGATTACCTTGCTTGGGCAGAATGTAAATTCGTATGGCCTGGATAAAAATGGAGAAGAGATAACTTTTGCGGAACTGTTGAAGCAGATTGGTCAGTATGGTAAGCTTTCGGGCGAAGAATTTTGGGTGTATTTCACATCTCCTCATCCACAGGATATGACTCGCGATGTGATTGAAGTGATTGCCGAATACAAATGCCTGGCCAAGCAGATTCACCTTCCAATGCAGAGTGGTGATGAGAAAGTATTGATCAAGATGAACCGTCGGCATTCCATGGAAAAATACCGCCGAATTGTAAGCGATATTCGTGAGCTGATTCCGGAAGCGACTTTATTTACCGATATCATTGTCGGATTCACCGCTGAAGGCGAAGAAGAATTTCAAAACACGGTTGCAGCCATGAACGAATTCAAGTTTAATATGGCCTATATTGCTATGTACTCGCCACGTCCGGGAGCTGCAAGCTACCGTTGGCAGGATGAGGTTTCGCAAGACGTAAAGAAAGATCGTTATCATCGACTTTCAGAAACAATGAGAACTCATACCAGCGAATATAATCGTCAGTTGGTTGGTAAAACTTTTCGTTTGTTGGTCAATGGAAGCGACCGGAAAACCGGATTTAGCACAGGATTGACAGAAGGAAAATTGAATGTTCGCTTGGATCGGAAAGCGCCTGAGTTGAAAGGCCAAATTGTGGATGTGAAAATAACGTCAGCTGCTGACTTTTCGTTGAGTGGAGAGTTGGTACTTCAGGAAGAAAAAATTGAATCATGAGCACCACAAAAAAGCGAATCGCATTTAAAACATTAGGTTGTCGACTGAATCAATATGAAACGGATGCGTTGGTTTCCGATTTTGATCAGGCCGGATACGAGATTGTCGATTTTAAAGAGCAAGCCGATGTCGTGGTTGTAAATACGTGTACGGTCACTAATCAAAGCGACCAGAAATCACGACATACCATTAGTCAGGCGGCACGAAACAATGAGGGATCGATGGTTGTGGTAACCGGTTGTATGGCCAATAATTATAAGGAAAAACTGGAAGACCAGGAGAAAATTACTTACGTTGTTGACAACAAGCGTAAAGCAAGTATCCGGCAGTTGATCGATGCTCATTTTCAGGGCGAAATTCTACATCCTTCAAATTTGGAAGGTGATGTTTTTCAGTTTAATACGGTTGACAAGAGTTTGCATACCCGCAGCTCCATTAAAATTCAGGATGGCTGCGATAATTTTTGCACTTTTTGTATCATCCCAAAAGTTCGTGGACGAGCGGTCAGCCGCCCCTTGCCACAGATTATTGAAAATGTAAAAGACACATTAGCCAATGGATTTAAGGAGTTGGTGATTACTGGCGTAAATATTGGCAGATACGAATGGGAAGGTAAACGCTTTGAAGATGTACTAAAAGCTATTCTCGAAGTTCCCGGCGATTTCCGGGTTCGTATTTCTTCGCTGGAACCCGATGGTTTTGGTGAGCAGTTTTACGAATTGTTCGACCATCCGAAATTATCGCCACACTTGCATTTGTGTTTGCAAAGTGGTTCTGATAAAGTTTTGTTGCGCATGCGCCGAATGTACGATTTCGACCGTTTTGCATCAGTTATTGATGGTTTTCGTGCTAAATGGCCCGAGTTTAATTTTACAACCGACTTGATTGTTGGTTTCCCCGGAGAGACAGGAGAAGACTTCCGGGAAAGCCTGGATGCTTTGGAGCGATTGAATTTTAGCCATGTGCATACCTTTAAATATTCAGTTCGAAAAGGAACGCGTGCCGAACGGATGGAGGAGCAGATCCCCGAAGAAGTAAAAACAGCGCGGTCAGCCATCTTGCGTGAAAAATCGGAAGAACTTCGTAAAGTTTACCTGGAGCGTTTTATTGGGCGTGAGCAAACCGTTTTGGTTGAAAAAATTGATTCCCATGGTTTTGCTTCCGGTTATGGAGAGCACTATGTTCCTATCCGATTCAGGGGGGAGAATATTCAGCGAAACAGCTTTCATAAAGTACGAATCAAAAGTATACAAGGAAGTGATGATCAAATGGACTTGCTTGCAGAACTCATTTAGTCCGAATTGAAATTTTAACACGTTTTCATTGGTTAATTTGTTGAGTCAATTTAAACCTGCAACTTAATTTCTTCTCAAAAGCAAGTTCAATTTGAACGAAAGTAAAGGAAAAACTACGGTTCGAATTCGATCTTCAAAAAACAAAAAGTGGCGGTTTATGTGAACCAATAGCCTAGAATTTTGTCATAGTAAGAGATTTTCCTTTTTTAATTTGTTTAACGACAATATGGGTAAAGCTCAACAAGATAAAATAGATTCAAATTTGCAGGTTCATGAAGATAAACCTATTGGTTATCAGTTAGTAGTTGATGATTTCTACCGGAGGTTAAGTCAAGTTTGTAATCATGGGCCGGAAAAGGCAGTGCATAAACATCGTGAACGGGGAAAACTACTAGCCCGTGAGCGTATCGACATACTTGTTGATCCGGGAACCCCTTTTTTAGAACTTTCCACATTTGCCGCATACGATCAATACGATAATTCATTTCCATCGGCTGGCATTGTAACCGGCCTTGGAGTTGTAAAAGGTCGTGAGTGCATGATTGTCGCAAACGATGCGACGGTGAAAGGCGGAACATACATCAAGGAAACTATTCGAAAGCATGTTAGAGCTCAGGAAATTGCATTGAAAAACAAGCTTCCTTGCATTTACCTGGTTGATTCCGGTGGGATATTTCTTCCGCAGCAAGCCAACGTTTTCCCCGATCGATTTGATTTTGGCCGGGTATTTTTCAATCAGGCAAAACTATCGGCTGAAGGAATTCCTCAAATGGCGATTGTAATGGGATCCTGCACGGCAGGAGGTGCTTATGTGCCAGCCATGTGCGACGAAACCATCATTGTTAAAGGGCAGGGAACCATCTTTATTGGAGGACCACCTTTGGTAAAGGCCGCGACGGGTGAAGAGGTTTCAGCCGAAGAATTGGGCGGTGGAGATGTTCATACATCAATTTCGGGAGTAGCCGACCATTTGGCTGAAGATGATGCAAATGCCATTAAAATTTGCCGGTCGATTGTAGACAAGTTACCCATGGCCTCCAAGCAGGATATTGAAATAAAGAAGGCGCTTGCTCCCGGATTTCCAGCGGAAAATATTTATAGTTATTTGGCGACTGATTTGAAAAAGCCAATTCCAGTGCACAAAATCATTGACCACCTGGTTGATGACAGCGACTTTCAGGAATTTAAAGGTAGTTATGGAAAAACACTGATTACTGGTTTCGCCCGTTTAAAAGGTATGCCAATCGGGATTGTTGGCAACCAGAGTTTTTTGACAGCTGAAGCCGCACGAAAAGGTGCTCACTTTATTCAACTTTGCAATCAACGTCAGATTCCATTGTTATTCTTGCAGAATATTACCGGCTTTATTGTCGGCAAAAAATACGAACACGAAGGCATTGCTCGCGATGGTGCTAAATTAATCAATGCTGTTGCCAATTCTGTAGTACCCAAAATTACCCTTGTTATTGGTGGGTCTTTTGGAGCTGGCAATTACGCTATGGCTGGCCGCGCCTACGATCCCGATTTCCTTTTCATGTGGCCCCATTCGCGAATTGCTGTGATGGGGGGCGAGCAGGCTTCGGGTGTGCTACAAACCATCGGGAAAAATGGAAGCGAGGATAGCTTAGTTGAACAGTTTGAACATGAAAGCACTGCTTATTACAGTTCATCACGATTGTGGGACGATGGGATTATCGATCCGGCTGAAACTCGTGATATCCTGGCACTTGCTTTTACGGTTACGCTTAATCAGCCCAAACGAAATCCCCATTATGGTGTTTTCAGAATGTAAAAAAGGGAAATAATGGAAAACAGAAAATGCATTAAAATAGAAGTTGACGGTCATCGGGCTAATTTAATATTGAATCGCCCGGAGGTTCATAATGCCCTGAATCCAGAGATGATTGAAGAGATGCATGGCGCTTTGACTGAGTTGGCTTTGCAAGATGACATTCTCTTTTTGGTTATCTCAGGCGAAGGAAAATCGTTTTGTGCCGGAGCCGACATCAGTTGGTTTGCCAGTGCGGTTGATAAGGCAAAGTCGGATAATTGGGAGGAATATTTAAGGATGGCAGAGCTGTTGAAACAGCTTTATCAGTTTCCTAAAATTACGATTGCTGCTGTACATCGAAATGTGTTGGGTGGAGCAAACGGACTGGTTGCTGCTTGCGACTTTGCCGTGTCTGAACGTTCAACGGCTTTTGCTTTTGGCGAAATTAAGTTAGGTATCATTCCGGCAACTATCACTCCTTTCATCGCCAAGCGTGTTTCTATTCAAAATATGAAAAAGCTGATGTTCTCGGGTGATCGGTTTTGGGCTCCCGAGGCTCATCTGATTGGTCTGGTTGATTTTTTGGCGGACGATGGGAAGTTGGAACAAGTGGTTAAGGAATTAATTAGTGGGCTGAAATCATCATCTCCCAATGCCTTGAAGGCTTGTAAAAAATTGTTATTGAAAGTTGATTCGAATGAATATGGCATAGACAGCAGTGAACATACCGCTGCAATTTTAGCCGATCTTATTCAGTCGGACGAAGGGCAGGAGGGGTTGAGAGCATTTCTGGAAAAAAGAAAGCCGGATTGGCAAAATTTAAACGTGATTGAAAATTCATGAGGCGATTCCACAAAATATTAATTGCTAATCGGGCTGAAATCGCTGTTCGGGTTATTCGGACTGCGAAAGAGCTTGGGATCAAAACCGTGGCGGTTTACGCTGCCGATGATGCCGACTCATTGCATGTTTCAGAAGCCGATGAAGCATTTTTATTGCCTGGAAGTCAGTTAAGCGAAACGTACCTGAATCAAGATAAGCTCCTTCAGATTGCTCGCGAAACCGGTGCAGAAGCAATTCATCCGGGCTATGGTTTTTTATCAGAAAATGCATCGTTTGCTGAGCGAGTTGAAAAAGCGGGCTTGTCGTTCGTTGGTGCTACTCCTTATCAAATTCGCCTGATGGGTGAAAAAACACAAGCGATAGAATTTGTCAAGAAACTTGAGGTTTCGGTGATTCCCGGTTTGCAAGGAACTGTCGATGAAATTCTCACCCAACGCAATAAACTTGAATTTCCGGTATTGGTGAAAGCTTCAGGTGGAGGTGGAGGAAAAGGGATGGAAGTTGTACACAAACCGGAACAATTGGCTTTGGTTTTGGAGCAGGCGCAGCGTCAGGCACAGCAGTATTTTGGAAACGATGAACTCTTTGTTGAGAAATATTTACCACAGGCACGCCACATCGAAGTGCAGTTATTGGGAGATAGTAAAGGAAAAGCCATTCATCTGTTGGAGCGCGAATGTAGTATTCAACGGCGCTACCAAAAACTAATTGAAGAGGCTCCGGCCACTTCAATCTCCTCAGAAACAAGACAGAAGTTATTTGAGGCTGCTCTAAAAATTGCTCAGGCAATCAACTACCGTGGTGCAGGAACCATCGAGTTTTTGGTCGATGATCAGGGAGGTTTCTATTTTCTGGAAATGAATACCCGGATACAGGTGGAGCATCCGGTTACGGAGTCAATCACTGGAGTTGATTTGGTGGAATGGCAATTAAGAATCGCTGCAGGTGAAGAACTGACTTTTGAGCAATCAGATATTTCAGCCAATGGGCATGCCATTGAATTGCGTGTTTGTGCAGAAGATCCATCGAATAATTTTAGACCAATTTCGGGTACTTTGGGCGGATTATGTATTCCGGAAGATGTTCGCTGGGATAGCTTTTTGCAAGCAGGCAATCACTTGTCACCCAACTACGACTCGCTTTTGGGAAAACTGATTATTCATGCTAATTCACGTCAATTGACCATTGAAAAAGCTAGTAGGGCGTTGGACCAACTGTATTTAGGAGGAATTATGACGAATCAGGAGTTTTTAAACCAAATTTTGCGGTCTTCTGATTTTAAAGAAAATAAAATTCATACGCGATGGGCTGAAAACAATTTGTCCGCGCTTGATAACAGTAGTGTAGGAGATGACAGCCAGTTGCCAGCTGTTGAATTGCTTGCAGCATTTTTGCTGTACCATTTTTATCGGCCAGAAACTGGTGTGGATGTTTGGAGAAGAACGGGCTATTGGCGACTTTTGCAGCTTTTTAACATCAAAATTAACGGAGAGAATTACCGGGTTAAGGTCGTTAAAAAAGCAAATGAGCTGCGAATAATTTGGAATGAAACGGCTTATAAATTAAATCATTATCAAATTATTGGCCCGAAAATTTGTTTTAGAATAAATGATAAAGATATTGCTATCTTTATTTCCGAAGAGGAAGGGTGTACGTTGGTTCATTATAGAAATAGGAAATATCGATTGCAAAGTAATCAGGTATTGAATCAGGTACAATTGAATAAATCAGGAGCTTTGTCCTCCGAAGTGAAGATAGATAAGGTCGTGGCTGACTTGTTTGGTAAAGTAATTGACATATTTGTGAAGCCGGGAGATCAGTTGCATAAAGGGCAGAATATGCTCGTTATTGAGTCGATGAAATCAGAGTTCACCATACAAAGTCCGTCCGATGCTGTGGTTAAAAATATACATGTTGCCAAAGGTAATCTGGTGCAAGATAGAGAGTTATTGGTTGATTTAGAATCTTAAGAAAACAGAAGAATCAATATGAACGCATTTTTAAATGAGACTCATCATACTCTGCGATCGAAAGTGAGAGACTTTGCTGAGAAATATATTAAACCTGTAATAGGGGAGTTTGAAGCCAACGAACAGTTTCCTGTTGAGCTCATCCGTTCGCTGAAAAGTTTAAACCTTTTTGGCATGCACGCTCCCAAAAAATACGGAGGTCAGGGTAGTGATTATTTATCCTACATTATTGCCGTTGAGGAGCTTGCCCGGGTAGATAGCTCGGTGGCAGCAACATTGGCAGCTCATAACTCGTTGGGTGTTGGTCCAATTCTGGAGTTTGGTACCGAAGAACAAAAAGCAAAATATCTCCCATCACTTTGTACTGCTGAAAATCTTTGGGCTTTTGGTTTAACGGAAGAAAATGCCGGATCGGATGCTCAGGGAGTTGAAACGATTGCCGAAGAAAAGGAAGATGGCTGGGTGGTTAATGGTCATAAAAAATACATCACCAATGGCGCTTCTGAAATGTCAGCCGGAATTAGCTTTGTAGCAAAAACCGGAACTCGGGAAGATGGGCGCAAAGAGTTTACAGCCTTTTTGGTTTCAAAAGGCACGAAAGGCTATACGCGGGAATTTATGAAGCAAAAGCTGTTGTGGCGTGCCGCTGACAATGGTATGGTGTATTTGAACGATGTGCACATTCCGGCTAGTGATCGTTTGGGAGCACGCGGACAGGGAATTAAAATTATGCTTAAAACCATCGATTCCGGTCGACTGTCAATTGCTGCTATGGGACTTGGTTTGGCTCAGGGAGCATACGAAATGGCGGTGAGTTTTGCAAAAAAACGTAAGCAGTTTGGGAAAAGCATATCCGATTTTCAGGTGATTTCGTTTAAATTAGCAGACATGGCAATGAAACTGGAAACTGCCAGGAATACACTATACAATGCCTGTTGGTTAAAGGATAATGGCCATGATTATGGAACACAGGCAGCCATGGCAAAGTTATACTGTTCGCAGATTGCCAGCGATATTGCCAGTGAAGCTTTGCAGATTTTTGGTGGCGCCGGTTTATTCCGAAACGATGAATATCCAATTGAACGTTTTTTCCGTGACCAGCGCTTATTGTCTATTGGTGAGGGAACTTCCGAAGTACTTCGCATGGTTATTTCGCGTTCAATTCTAAAGGAATAAAAATGACTAAAGACCGCAAGCTAGACCACATTCAACTCGCTTTTGACTCGCAAACTGATTTTGCTGAGCAAGATAAACGATTTATTTATGAACCCATGCTAGCCGGTCATCCGAAGGAAGAGGATGATTCGTTTTTGTTTTTGGGGAAAATGGTTCGGGCTCCGTTTTGGGTTTCCAGTATGACCGGTGGTACCGGAGTAGCCGAAAAAATTAATAAAAATATTGCACAGGCCTGTCGGGAATTTGGATTTGGAATGGGACTGGGGTCATGCCGAAAAATATTGTTTGATAAAACACAATGGGCCGATTTTGATATGCGCGAAACCATTGGCCCTGATCAACCTTTGTGGGCCAATTTAGGAATCGCCCAAATTGAGAAATTACTCCAAGATAAAAACGAAAAAGCAATCGTTGACTTGGTTGGTGAGCTTCGTGCTGATGGTTTAATTGTTCATGTAAACCCGTTGCAGGAGTGGTTTCAGCCCGAAGGTGACCGGATTGAACATGCTCCTATTGAAACCATTGAACGACTAATGGGGCGTATTCATATTCCGCTGATTGTGAAAGAAGTGGGTCAGGGGATGGGCGATGAAAGTTTAAAACGACTGTTGAAACTGCCTTTGGCTGCCATTGAATTTGCAGCTTATGGCGGCACTAATTTTTCTAATCTGGAATTGATGCGCGAGAATCCTGAAAAGCAGGAGATGTTTCAACCATTTGCTTTTGTTGGACAATCAGCTCATCAGATGGTGAAAAACGTCAATCGCTTGCTGCAGGAAATTGGAGAGCCCGGTTGCCGCCAGTTGATTATTTCAGGTGGATTGAAAAATTACCTGGATGGCTACCACCTGACAACCTTAAGTCAGCTACCTGCTGTTTATGGCATGGCATCGGCGGTGCTAAAGCATGCTACCGGTGATTATCCCGAGCTGAAAACATACATTGGCAATCAGTTGAAAGCATTTCGACTGGCTAAACAATACCTGAAGTTAAACCCCGATTATGATGGATCGTAAAATCGTCAACGGATTTTCGAAATTAGATCGGAAGCAGAAAATTCAATGGTTGGTTGATCAGTATAATTTAGATGAGGCAACCATTGAATTTCTTGATTCCTTTCAGTTAGATGATGAAAAAACACAGGAGATTATTGCCGACCTGAGTGAAAATCAATTGTCCAATTACCACCTCCCGTTTACGGTTGCTCCAAATTTTTTAGTTGATGGAAAGTTAAAGACCTTTCCTTTGGTAACCGAAGAAAGTTCGGTGGTGGCAGCCTTGGCAAAAGCAGCAGGATATTGGGCAAAGCGTGGCGGCTTTCACACTCAAATTATAGGAACTGAAAAGAAGGGGCAGGTTCACTTTTTGTGGAAAGGCGATCATGAAAAGTTGAATAAATTTTTCCCTGAAATCAAACAAAAGCTTTTCGTTGAGTCAGCTCCGTTAACTGAGAAAATGACCAATCGTGGCGGCGGAATCTCCGCTGTTAAGCTAAAATATCTTCCCGAAGTTCTTCCCAATTACTATCAGCTGGACGTTTCGTTTGAAACCTGCGATGCGATGGGGGCTAACTTCATCAATTCGTGTTTGGAGCAATTTGGAAAGACATTGAAGAATTGGGTTGTCGAAAATGATCAGTTTGCCGAAGGAGAAAAAGAACTGGAAATTATTATGGCTATTCTGTCGAACTACGTTCCCGGTAGCAGCGTGAGAGTATGGGTTGAATATCCTGTCGATCAGTTGGATGCGGATGCTGAAAAGGCTCAGCTGTTTGCGTCAAAGTTTGTTCAGGCTGTTCATATTTCACGAAATGATGTTTCCAGAGCAGTTACTCACAATAAAGGAATCTTCAATGGAATTGACGCACTTGCCATTGCTACAGGGAATGATTTTCGTGCGATCGAAGCCGGAGGTCATGCCTATGCAGCGAAAGATGGAAAGTACCGTGGGCTGAGCGATGCCGGAATAACTGACGGAAACTTTTGGTTTAGTCTGGAATTGCCATTGGCGGTTGGAGTTGTAGGCGGAGTAACCCGCTTGCATCCGCTGGCCAAGCTGGCGATGCAAATTCTCGAGCAGCCATCAGCGAAACAACTCATGACTTACCTTGCAATTTCCGGGTTGGCATCCAACTGGTCTGCCGTTCGGGCGTTGGTAACTACAGGCATCCAGCAAGGTCATATGAAAATGCACTTAAGCAATATTTTGAATACTTTGCAGGTCTCTGATGAACAAAAACAGGCTGCCAGGCTTTATTTTGAAAGTCGGGAAGTTTCATTTTCCGACGTGCAGAATTTTTTAAACACACATGCCGGATAAGCAGGAATCATATTATGCTCATGGAAAATTATTGCTGACTGCGGAGTACTTTGTACTTCAGGGAGCAAAAGCCATCGCTTTGCCAGTGAAATACGGGCAGCGAATGACTGTTCGTTCCAACGACAGAGAAAATGAACTAAACTGGAAGGCTTTTACACCAGACGGTTTATGGTTTTCCTGCGATTTACGACTTCCGGATTTGGAAATTATTCAAAGTTCTGATGCTGAAAAAGCCGGTATTTTGCGCGATACCTTGCAAACAGTGCAGCAACTAAATCCAAATTTTCAACTCAGTGGTGGACTGGAAATCCATACAACGATTGACTTTGACAGCCAATGGGGATTGGGCAGCAGCAGCACATTAATTGTGAACCTGGCTTCGTGGGCGGGTGTTGATCCTTTTCAACTTAATAAAAAAATATTTGATGGTTCGGGTTTCGATATCGCCTGCGCATCAGCTGATGGGCCCATTTTTTATACAAAAGACGAAGGCGTTGAGTCGGTAAAGTTAGACTATCCCTTTGTAGACAATCTTTATTTTGTTTATTCAGGCTCTAAAAAAAGTACGCGTGGAGAAGTCCGTCGTTTTATGAATAAAGGAGCGGTGTCATCTTCTGAAATAGGTAAGATCAATGAGATCACAGAACAAATGGCACAAACGGGAAATCTGGAAGAATTCCGACAATTGATGGTTGATCATGAGAAATTGGTTTCCGGCTTGTTGAATATGCCAACAGTAAAGTCATCTTATTTTACTGATTTTGATGGCGAGATTAAATCGCTTGGAGCGTGGGGTGGAGATTTTTATCTGGTTGCTACAACAATGAACGAGTCTGGTGTGTTTCAGTATTTCAAAGAAAAAGGATTGCATGTAATTTTTCCGTGGAGGGAATTGGTTTTGAATAGTCGTTAGTTGATTATGGAAGAAAAAAAAGTTTATCGTGCATCGTGGGAATGTCCGTCAAATATAGCATTGGTGAAATACTGGGGAAAAAAACCAGCTCAACTGCCGATGAACCCATCGTTGAGTTTTAGTCTGAAAAATGCACGAACAAAGACGAGTGTTCGCATGGAATCTGCTGCCCGTCGGAAAGTAGAGTTTTTATTTGAAGGGCAACCTTCGGCATTTGCCGGGCGGGTTGAAAAATACCTCGCCAGTATGTCGTTAGAGCACGAATGGCTAAATAATTTTTCATTTTATATTGAAAGCAAGAATACGTTTCCGCATTCAACCGGGATTGCCTCCTCGGCTTCTGCATTTGGAGCATTGGCACTTTGTCTGGTTGATTTAAAACAGCAGGCCAATCAAAAGAATTTTACCGAGCAACAGTTTTTTCAAAAGGCATCACGTTGGGCTCGATTAGGAAGTGGAAGTGCTTGTCGGTCTGTTTTTCCATCGTTTGCTCTTTGGGGGCGTTTTGCCGGATTAGCCGACTCTACTGATTGCAATGCGATTGCTGTTCAAAATCGATTTCATAGAGACTATAGTAGTTTGCGCGATGCAGTTTTGTTGGTTGACTCTTCAGCGAAGGAAGTATCGAGCTCTGCCGGGCATGAACTGATGAACCAGCATGATTTTAAAGATGCCCGGATTGCTCAGGCCAATCAAAATCTGAAGGAACTTTTACAGGTGATGAACGTTGGAGATCATCAACGGTTTTTTGAACTAATTGAGAAGGAAGCGCTTAGTCTGCATGCCATGATGATGACTTCCGATCCGTCGTTTATCTTATTGCATCCAAACAGCTTGGAAATCATCAGAAAAATACGTCAACTTCGGCAACAAAGTGGCTTAGCTGTTGGTTTTACCATTGATGCAGGTCCAAACATCCATTTGATTTATTTTGAAAAGGACAAGCAAGCAGTTCAAGACTTTATCAATAGTGAATTGTTGGTTCATACTCAAAATCAAAATTGGCTGGACGACTGCATTGGCGAAGGACCAATAAAGCTGAGTGATGAAGAAGTTTAATGCCAAGTTAATGTTGTTTGGAGAATATGGGGTGATGCTGGGTGCTGAAGCATTGGCAGTTCCTTTTCCTCGCTTTACGGGGAGTCTTGAGTTTTCTGAAGGCGCAGATGTAAAACCCAGTCAGGTTGAACTTGAGCAATTTGTGTCTTACTTCAGTCATCACGAACTGAACAGTCAAATGAACTATCCGCTCAATTTGAAAGAATTGCTACGAGATGTAGAAAAAGGCTTGTATTTCAATTCTGATATTCCTCTTCAATATGGTGTCGGCAGTTCGGGTGCATTGTGCGCAGCCATTTACGAATATTACGGAAAGTACCAGAACAGCTTTGATTTCCTCAAAAAGAAGAAAAATATCTTGTCTGTTTTGAAAAAGGATTTTTCGGTGATGGAATCTTATTTTCATGGGAAAAGCTCGGGCTTCGATCCATTGGCTTCTTTTATCAACCGTCCGGTAATGCTTTCGGGAAGTGCTATAACTCTACCCGTATTTTCAGTAGAAAAGGCGGATTATTCGGTTTTCTTGATTGATACGGCTATTCAAAGTTCAACATCGCCTTTGGTTCGTCTTTTCATGGCAAAAATGAAAAACCCTGAATTTGAACATCAATTTAACGACGTATTTATACCGGCCAATAAATTGGCTATCAATGCTTTTTTATCCGGTAATTCCCAGGAACTGTTTGAGCAATTGAAACATATTTCCAATTTTCAGATTGAAAATATGCGGGAGATGATTCCGGCGGAATTTCAAACTGTTTGGAGGCAAATGCAGGATGAAGGGATATTTCTCAAGCTTTTAGGTTCTGGCGGTGGTGGATACTTATTGGCTTTTGTTCCCGATCGTAAAAAATTGCCAGCAGAATTAAAAAGCCTCCAGGTTTTTTAACCTCGAGGCTTTTAGTTTAAGATTTTGTATTTGCATTTTTGCGTCGATTCTGATGAGGACGTTTTGAAAATTTCTTTTTACGTCTTTTCCTGTTTTTCGATTCATCCATTAAATCGGGATTGACCGAACCAACACTCATTTCATTCTCAACTTTTTCTTCAATAGCAAGGTATTTTTCAATTGGCGGTTTTTTCCCACGCTTATTCAGTTGAATAATTTTCTTTACATCTTCCAGGTCTAAAACGATTGGCTTGGTGCCATATGCTTCATGAATGGTATACCAAATCTTCTTGTTCAGAATCTCTGTTTTAAAATGACGAGCCAGGCCTTTTTCGGTTTCCAGAGTCAATAACTCATTTGGAAAGTCCTCTTGAGCTTCCAGATAAGTATCGAGCTCATACATGAGGCAACATTTTAGTTTGCCGCATTTACCGGCCATCTTTTCGGCATTGGGCGATAAGCCCTGCTGATGTGCCGCATCCGAAGTTACACTGTCGAAATCAGTTCGCCATGAAGAGCAACACAATTCGCGACCGCATGATCCGATTCCTCCTACACGACCTGCTTCCTGACGCGCTCCAATTTGTTTCATTTCAACTTTAATATGAAACTCCCGGGCATATCTTCTGATTAACTCCCGGAAATCGACACGTCCTTCAGCAATATAATAGAAAATCGCCTTGGCATTATCACCACGAAACTCCACATCGCCAATTTTCATTTCAAGTCCCAGCTCATTGGCAATTTGCCTCGAGCGAACCATCACGGCGTATTCTCGGCCTTTTGCTGTTTCAAACTTTTCTTTATCAGCGCTTGTTGCTTTCCGATAGACTTTGTTCCATTGATATCGTTCCGGTTTCCGAATTTTTCGTTCAAATTGCTTTTCAGCTAACCTTCCAACCAATGAAATTGTCCCAACATCATGGCCTGGTGTTGTGGCAACAACCACCTGTTCACCAATTTTTAATTGGAGTCCATCTTCATTTTTATAAAATTCTTTGTGAGTTCCTTTAAATCGAACTTCAACAATATCTGATAAATGTGTTGTGTCTGGTAGATCTTTTAACCAATCGTAGGTGCCTAGCATTTCGGGGCGATCACCATCAGTATTCATGCTACATCCACTACATCCCATGTTCTTAAATTTTTTAAATTCAGACAAAAATATCTAAAATTAAGCGCAATTGCTATTTTAAATAAGTCTAAATAAGGAATGCTTCCAATGATTTCGCTGTTTGCATAACAGCGACAGATTTCGAAACTAAGCTGAAATTTAAGGACTTATGGAACGCAATATAAATTCGGATTTTGAGCCATTTTAGTGGCTGCGCTCACTATCTTTATCGTAGGACACCTTTGGTGTTCGCCAGTTTTATTTGCCGGATATGACCTTGTGAGTTATGCTTTTATGGGGGCTATTGTTGGTGGCTGGGGGTGATTTTGGAGTTGCGGTTCATGTGTTCGTGGCTGCGTGTAATTTGATGTTTTAGAAATATTTTATTGGATTAAGCAGGTTTAGACCTGCTTTTTTGTTTTTTTTGAATAAAAAAAGTTGTGAAAAGAATATTGTTTGTTTTAATTCTACTTTTTGTTGTGGCAACTCCTTTTAGAAGTAAGGCTTTTGAATTGAGTGATGAGGCAGAAATTAGTGTGCTGACCTGTGGTCCCAGTGATTTGATTCACGCTATTTATGGTCACACAGCAGTTCGTGTTCAAGATCCACAACGGCTGTTTGATGTTGTGTTCAATTACGGGGTTTTTAGTTTTAGCCAGCCCAACTTCGTGTATCGTTTTGCAAAAGGGAGAACCGATTACATGCTGGCTCCTGAGAAATACACCGATTTTTACAGCGGATATAAACGAAACGGACGAAGCATTGAAGCGCAGGTTTTAAATCTTACGCAGAAAGAGAAGCAGCAAATGTTCGATTTTTTGATCTGGAATTCGAAGCCTGAAAACCGGGAATATCGGTACAACTTTTTTTATGACAACTGTGCAACGCGGGTTCGCGATCTTGTTGTGGATCAGGTTGAGGGAAATGTTGTTTTCCATGATGAAAAGGGCATGGAAATGACTTTCCGCGAGCATGCTAACGAATATCAAAAGGTACTTCCATGGACAAATTTCGGCATTCATCTGACTTTGGGAAGTCCGGCAGATAAAACTGCTTCGGTGTATGAAGAAATGTTTTTGCCCGACTACCTGATGAAACACTTTGCTCAAGCTCGAATTGTGCAAGACGGAGTTAGTCGGCCATTGGTTAAAGAAACTCGCGTAATTTATGATTCGGAAAAAGAAAACTCAGCTGGGTTTAATTTGTTTTCTCCCGTTCCGGTGCTTTCAATAGTATTGCTGTTGGTTTTATGGATCAGCTATCGTCAGTATAAAACAAAAAAAGTAAACTACCTGCTCGACTATGTTTTGCTATTCGTTACCGGACTGATGGGGTTGGTTGCTCTTTGGTTGGTCACTTATTCTGAGCACCCGGCCATGCACCCAAACTACAACCTTTGGTGGGCTGTCCCCGCTAATCTGCCATTCCTGTTTTTATGGATGGTTAAAAAGTGGCGGCAGTCACTCAAGTGGTACTGGAAAGCGCTTGCTGTTTGGTTGATTTTATTTTGTCTGTTCAGCTTTTTTATTCCACAGGCCTTCCACATTGGTTTTTATTTGTTGACTCTGATGATGCTTTGCCGTGCGCTGTTGCATAGCTTTTTATTTTTAAAAGCAAGACGGCAAGTTTGATCGATTGATAAAAGCGTGTTTGTAATAACTTGTTGAAAAGTTTCACTGAACAAACATGGGCTGTTTTTCATTCTTGTATGTGCTTCTTATATCTTTGTTGATCATTCAATTTAAAACTTGAACACGCTTTGGCAAAATCAAAAAAATATGTCGAAACACCTTTGATGAAGCAGTATTATGACATCAAAGACAAACATCCGGATGCCGTACTCTTGTTTCGTGTGGGCGACTTTTACGAAACGTTTGGAGAAGATGCAATTAAGACCGCCGAAATACTGGGAATCACCTTGACCAAACGAGCTAACGGGGCTGCCAGTTTCGTTGAATTGGCCGGGTTTCCGCATCATGCGTTAGATACGTATTTGCCAAAACTGGTTCGTGCCGGACAACGAGTTGCTATTTGTGAGCAATTGGAAGATCCGAAGATGACCAAGAAAATCGTAAAGCGTGGAATTACAGAGCTCGTAACGCCGGGAGTTTCTATTAATGACAATATCCTGGAACATCGTGAGAATAATTTTTTGGCATCTGTTCATTTCGATAAAAAGATGGCTGGTGTCGCGTTTCTGGATATTTCAACCGGTGAGTTTTTAACAGCGGAAGGTAGTTTCGAATACATTGATAAACTGCTGAATTCCTTCAAACCCAAAGAGGTGTTATTCCAACGCGGAAAAGGCAATGATTTTATTGCCCTGTTTGGGGGTAAGTTTTATACCTACACCATGGATGACTGGGTGTATAATGAGGACGCTGCAACCGACCGTTTGCTCCGACATTTTGAAACCAAATCATTGAAAGGTTTCGGTGTGCAAGATTTGAATTATGGAATTATGGCTTCCGGAGCTATTTTGCACTACCTGGATTTAACGCAGCATCACCAACTTCAGCACGTTACTTCTCTTTCGCGAATTGAAGAAGACAAATACGTTTGGTTGGATCGGTTTACAATCAGAAATCTGGAGCTTTTTGGGGTGATCAACGAGGGGGCGAAAACGCTATCCCAGGTTTTGGATAAAACAATTTCGCCCATGGGGTCGCGCATGTTAAAACGCTGGATCGCCCTCCCTTTAAAGGAAATATCGGCTATTAACGATCGACTGTCAGTCGTTGAGTATTTTACCCAGCGTGATGTCGAAAAAGAGGAGCTGAGTGAGCACATTCGTCAGATTGGAGATTTGGAACGAATCATCTCTAAGGTCGCTGTTGGACGGATTAACCCACGTGAGGTTGTCCAGCTACGAAATGCACTTCGTGCTATTGAGCCGATTAAAAAATACACTGAAGGGGTTGATCAGGACGTGATCAATCGAATGGCGGAGCAGCTAAATCCTTGTTTGGCTATTCGCGAACGTATGGAGCGCGAGATAACCAATGATCCACCGGTTCTTGTAAGTCGGGGCAATGTTATCCAGAATGGAATTTCGGAGGAACTGGATGAGCTTCGAAAACTGGCCTATTCGGGAAAAGATTACCTCGTTCAAATGCAGGAACGGGAGTCGAAGCGCACCGGTATCTCGTCATTAAAAATTGCATTTAACAATGTTTTTGGGTATTACATTGAAGTGCGTAATACACACAAAGACAAAGTCCCCGAAGAATGGATTAGAAAGCAAACGTTGGTAAATGCCGAGCGATACATCACGGGAGAGTTAAAAGAATACGAAAGTAAAATATTAGGAGCCGAGGAAAAGATTCTGGCACTGGAAGTTCGATTGTTTAATGAGTTGGTTGTGGCGTTATCCGAATATATTCAGTCAATTCAATTAAACGCAGTGGTGATAGCCAAGATGGATTGTCTGCTTTCTTTTGCCACATCGGCGGTTGAATTTGATTATTACAAGCCCGAGATGAATGATTCAACAAAAATCGACATCAAGGAAGGGCGACATCCGGTAATCGAGCAACAGCTGCCGATTGGCGAAACATACATCAGCAACAATGTCATTTTGGATCAAGAAGACCAACAGGTGATTATTATCACGGGACCAAATATGGCTGGTAAGTCGGCGTTGCTTCGGCAAACAGCCTTGATTGTGCTGATGGCGCAAATTGGTTCATTTGTTCCTGCTGCGGAAGCAAAGATTGGTTATGTGGATAAGATTTTCACTCGTGTTGGAGCATCTGACAATATTTCGTTGGGCGAATCGACCTTTATGGTTGAAATGAATGAGGCTGCCAGTATTTTAAATAATGTGTCGGACAGAAGTTTGATTTTGCTGGATGAGTTGGGGCGTGGAACTTCAACTTACGACGGAATATCCATAGCCTGGTCAATTGTTGAATATTTGCACGAACATCCAAAGGCAAAGGCTAAAACATTATTTGCTACGCACTATCATGAGCTGAATGAAATGGAAAAATCCTTTGGTCGGGTGAAGAACTACAATGTCACGGTGAAGGAAGTGGCCAATAAGGTGATTTTCTTGCGCAAACTGGTTCGTGGTGGCAGCAATCATAGTTTTGGTATTCATGTGGCTAAAATGGCCGGAATGCCACCTTCTGTGGTCGGTCGTGCTGATGAAATTTTAGCTCAACTGGAAGAAACGAACCGAAAAGATAGTCTGGCTAAGCCTTTGGAAGGAATGGCGGAGCATCGTGAAGGATTTCAAATGAGTTTTTTCCAGTTAGATGACCCGGTTTTGAAACAGATTCGGGATGAAATTAAAACGCTGGATATTGATAATCTAACTCCTATTGAGGCACTTAACAAATTGCATGGAATTAAAAAGCTTTCAGGCTTAAAATAGGCGTTTAGCGTGATAATTTAATTTCTCAGTTTTTTTAATTATTATTTTTGGAGAAAGAAAAATTAGCGATATATTTGCATCGCTGTTTTCGGGAGCTGAAAGCAGCACGTTCTTTAAAAAAATGCGAGAATAGCTCAGTTGGTAGAGCACGACCTTGCCAAGGTCGGGGTCGCGAGTTCGAGTCTCGTTTCTCGCTCCATTTTTATAGGATGCCCGGATGGTGGAATTGGTAGACACGTTGGACTTAAAATCCAATGACCATCAACGGTCGTGCGGGTTCAAGTCCCGCTCCGGGTACTTTTTTAAAGTTCGTTGTTATTGCGAGAATAGCTCAGTTGGTAGAGCACGACCTTGCCAAGGTCGGGGTCGCGAGTTCGAGTCTCGTTTCTCGCTCTCCCAGAAAAAACACTTCATGAAAATGAGGTGTTTTTTCGTTTAGGAAAGAGCGTTTCCGGATTAAATTGTAAAAAACTATTCTATACCTGTCCTTGAAAATCTTGGGGCTGTCTTCATTCTGTTCTCGATATACATTTACAGCAACCATTAGAAGTCTCGGAGGATTCTTAGTTTTCTTATGTCTGGCATTTTTTTGCGATGGGGGTTTGTTGGATCGATAATACATCTATCTCACGAAATTTTCGAACACGCTTTTGCGGCCATTCGTTTATTTAAATGTTTTTCACATTCTTTATTTTATATTAATTAAATGATGTAGTGTCATCTTTTATATTTGTGCCGTTGATTAATTCAGGGAATAATCAATAGCTTGTTTGTGTTGAAAAGATTGAAAGAAAGAAATGATTTATCATTATCTAAAATTAAAACACATGAAAAGGTCTATTTCTTTAATTTTGTTATTTTGTTCAGTATCAATTGGATTTGCTCAGTCGAAAGGTGAGTTGGGAGTATACGGAGAAGGAGGGCTCTTTATGCCTACTGAAGCTACTCTCGTCCCCTCCAAGTCCAACGGGTTAGTTGTTGGTGCAGGGATTTATTATTCCAAGCCGATTCTCGAAAAATTGGCAGTGTCGCTTGGGCTGGGCTACCGATACAAAGAAAATGGGAAGAAGATTTGGATGCCTGATCTTGATCAGATGGAACTTCCAGGTGATTTCTATTCCGGTGGTTATGGAGGATATGGTTACTCGCCCTATAGTCCATACGGATATGGCGGATACGGATATCATTATCCTGGTGAAACAATTTCTCCGGAAGATTATGTTTTGACCCGGCAACAAATTACAATTCCTCAAAAGTCCTTGACTGTCCCGCTTAAATTCAAATATTTTGTTGAGAAAGCTTTTTTTATTGAAACGGGAATTGAGGCAGAATGGCTGCTAAATTATTCAACTGTATCCAGAAAACCTGACTTTAGCTGGTTGCTTGGCTTTGGTTATAAAAAGCAAGATTTGCAATTGTCGTTGAGTTATGTCCAAGGATTCGAAGATCAGTATATGGGCGAGTCAACTGTTGGTAATTGGCTGACAAGCCAGACCGTGAGAAACAGAATGTTATTACTTAACATCTCTTATCCTTTATGGAAGAGATAACAATACTCCCTTTTTTTAGGGATGTTCAGAAACTGCAGACTAGTTTTTTCTATGGGCTCTGGGATTACCTTTCCCGGGGCCTTTTTTATTGAATTTACGTTTGCCTTGTCCTCGTGTTGACACTTTCCATTCCGGTCCTTCGCCCAACTCAGGGGGGAGAGGAGCTTTGTACACTTCAGCTTCTATTAAAGACTCAATTTGCTGAAATTTATACATGTCATCTTCATTAATCATGGTCAGGGCAATTCCCGTGGTATTGGCTCTTGCCGTACGTCCGATACGGTGGACATAATCTTCGGCATCTCCAGGTACATCGTAGTTGATAACCAGGTTGATGTCTTTAATATCGATTCCACGGCTCATAACATCGGTTGCCACCAAAATACGAATCTGCCGCGCTTTGAAACGCATCAGCACATCTTCACGATCTTTCTGTTCCAAGTCAGAAGAAATACCGGCTGTACTAAACCCTTTTTTCTTTAGCGAACGTGCGATTTCGGCAACTTTTCTCTTTGTTGAACTGAAAATAAGGATACTTGGACAGTCATCTTTCCCCTCGATCAATTGCTCAATCAAGGGTGTCTTTTGCTTTTCGTGGCACAAGTAGGCTGCCTGCAAAACACCTTCGGCAGGCTTACTAATGGCCGTGCTGAATTCTTTGGGAGAGGTCAGGATTTTTGAGGCCAATGAACGAATCTTATTAGGCATCGTCGCGCTGTACATCAGTGTTTGACGTTTCTCCGGGAGGTTGCTGAATATTTTAATGATGTCGTCATGAAAACCGATGTCGAGCATCCGGTCAGCTTCATCCAACACAACAAACTCAACATTGTCGAGCTTGGCAATGCCATTGTCAATAAACGAAATAAGTTTTCCCGGAGTGGCAACAATGATGTCAACTCCTTTATTCAGGGCTTGTCGCTGGTTTTCCCATTCGCTACCATCGCCACCTCCATACAGTGCGATCGAAGTTATTCCGAGGTAGTAGGCAAATCCTTGTACCTGCTGTTCAATTTGGATCGCCAGTTCGCGTGTTGGAGCAATCATCAAGGCTCTTGTTTTTCCTTCGGGGAGATCCTCAATTTTATCTAAAATTGGTAAGATAAAGGCAGCCGTTTTACCGGTTCCGGTTTGTGCGCAGGCTACTAAGTCGTGCCCTTCCAGTATGATTGGAATTGTGCTTTCCTGAATGGCCGTGGGTTCATCAAAACCCATGTCATACAGGGCATCTAAAATGTCATCGTGTAAATCAAACTCGTCAAATTTCATAAAATATACAGGAATGTATTTCTAACTACCAGAGAAGTAAAGCTTACCTTTTGAGAAAGATGCTTATCCAGTTTCATTCAACACAAAAGTAATATTTTTTTATTGGAAAGCAGACTTTGTCCAATTCTTCGTTTTTTATTGAGCCGGAATGTTAAATCCGTTGGAGAAGAGATTGCTTCAACTATTTGCTTACCACCCCATGAACACAATGCCAACGCCACTAATTGTTATAATTAGTCCGGCGATTAAATGCAGGTACCGTTCATGTTTTTTGAAACGCACGAGCGAAGTTCCTTTATGCCCCAGATAAACCGCCAAAAGCATTGTGCCAATGGTTGCGATGCCAAA
Organism: Sunxiuqinia indica; assembly: GCF_009847015.1. GTDB lineage: Bacteria > Bacteroidota > Bacteroidia > Bacteroidales > Prolixibacteraceae > Sunxiuqinia > Sunxiuqinia indica. Next base: position 148,384 of record NZ_WVEM01000009.1, on the reverse strand, counting down.
AATGATTGCTACCGTTAACATACCAATTGTGCTATGTTCGTAGGCCGGAAAAATCAACATTGGAATAAGTACTTCGCACGGACCAAATACAAAAATAAGAAACAGGATCCATGGTGTTAATTTTACATTGTCTTCGGTTTGCTCTTCAGTTGGCAGGTGTTGAAGGTCTCGAATTCGTTTAGGAAGAAGAAATGACGGAAGATGAACGTGGTGCAGACTTTTTATGTATTTGTAGATTCCGTAAATGCTATAGCCAACACCAAAGGCAATTAACAACCAACCTACCATTTCGCCTCTTAAGCTTTCGAACGACTTCAGTTTGTTGAGGCTAATACCGAGGGCAATGCCAATAAATCCAATCAAAACAGAACTGCCAACATGTCCAATCCCGGAGATAAAAGTGATCCACATGGTTTTTTGGCTCGACCATTGCCGGGCTTTGCTCAGCACAATGAATGGCAGGTAATGATCAGGACCTAAAATGGTATGAATAAAACCGAGTGACGCTGCAGATATGGATAGTAGATATAGTTCTTGCATTGCTTTTAGCTTAGTTTGTTAATGAGTGAGGCCTGGCAGGCTGCTCCGTAGCCATTATCAATATTCACGACACTTACACCGCTGGCGCAACTGTTGAGCATGGATAGCAAGGCGGATAGTCCCTGGAAATTAGCTCCGTAACCAATGCTTGTAGGGACACCAATAACCGGTTTGTTAACCAATCCGCCAACAACGCTTGCCAATGCACCTTCCATGCCGGCAACCACAATAATTACCCGGGCATTTCGAATGACCTCCAGTCGGTTAAAAAACCGGTGAATTCCGGCCACGCCAACATCGTAAACTTTCTCAACCCGATTTCCCAGAAATTGGGCCGTCTCCACGGCTTCTTCGGCAACCGGCATGTCTGATGTTCCGGCCGCAACCACGACGATGTAGCCATCGGTAAGTTGTTCTTCTGTTTTTTTATAAGTGATGGTTTTTGCCATCTCATTATACTGCGCTTCGGGAATCAGTTTTTTTACGGCTGCAAACATCTCCGAAGTCGCGCGGGTGGCTAACACGTCGATGCCTTTTTGGAGCATTCGCTCTGCAATTTGGCTGACCTGTTCCACGGTTTTACCGCTGGCGTAAATCACTTCGGGTAGGCCGGTTCTTGTTAAACGGTCGGTATCGATAGTGGCAAATCCCATTTCTTCAATTCCGCGATCCGGAAATTGTTCCAAGGCGTCAGTCAGGCTTATTTCGCCATTCTTATATTTTTCCAGCAGTTCCTTTGGACTCATGATTCTACTTGCTTGTTAACTTCTTTTTCTATTTCTGAAATGCTAAGCTGGTGTTGAATCGCCAGCTTTTTGCAATCGTCAAACTCGGGTTTGGTGCGAACCAGTTTGCCATTGTAAAAGCTTTGCTTTATTCGAACAGCTCCATAGCTGGTTTCTATTGTCGATTCTTCGCGACGAAGCATATTTTTTGTTACCCGGTATTCGCGTATGCCAATTGAAGTGCTGAATGTGAAAATCAATCCTTTCAATTTTTCTCTCAATTCCTCTTTGCAAAGAACTGAAAGCTGCACGGCAGGCCGCGACTTTTTCATGATCATCGGTACCAGCCAGGCATCACTTGCTCCAGCTTCGAATAGTTGCTCCAGTAGAAAGTCATAGTGCTCCGGGTTCATGTCGTCAATGTTACTTTCCAGAACAATGGCTTCTTCATTGGTCACATCTGTTACTGAAGTAGCATCTTCGAGCAGGTAAACACGCAGTACGTTCGGAACTTCACTGTCGCGGTTTCCAATTCCGTAAGCTGTTTTAGTAATTGGCAAGCTGATTTGCCCGGTGAACTCATCGACCGTTGCTACCAGAATTGCCGCTCCGGTAGGCGTGGTTGCTTCGTGGTTTACCAATCCTGTTTTCACCGGAATCCCTTTTACAATCTCGGCAGTTGCCGGTGCCGGAACAGGCATAATCCCGTGGGCGCATTTTACGGTTCCACCACCTAGTTGAATGGGCGATGCCATGACTTTGTCAACTTTCAGGTACTCCAAGCAGATGGCTGCACCAACAATGTCGGCAATTGAATCGAGTGCGCCTACTTCGTGAAAGTGAACTTTTTCTTTCGATATATTGTGCACTTTGGCTTCGGCAACAGCTACCAGGTCGAAAATTTTGAGTGCGTTCGTTTTGACTGATTCTGACAGCGAGCTGTTGTTGACAATTTCTTCGACATGACGCAGGTGACGATGTTTTTCGTTTTCCTGATTTTCAATAATCACATCGGCTTTGGTTCCGGTTATTCCTCGTCTCTGGTCGGTTTTAATTTCGAGGTGAAAGCCATCGATATTCAGTTTTTCCAATTCTGTTTTTAGGTAATCGGCATCCACTCCCAGGTCAATTAACGCACCCAGATTCATGTCGCCGCTGATCCCTGCAAAACAGTCGTAGTATAGAATTTTCATTGTTTCTTATTTTGATTTATGAATTCCTTGTAGAGCCCGATTTAGCTTGCCGGAAACCAATCCTTCGCGGTCAATTTCTACATCCTTAAAACCAAGGGTTTTTATTTTTTCAACTACCTCGTTTTCAATTGCCAATAACTTCTCTAACTCCGCCTTTTGAGCTTCTACTTTTGCGTATGATTCATAATGCCGTACACGCACATCGCTAAAGCCCAGTTCGTTCAATAAATTTTCGGCCGCTTCAACTTGTTGTAGCTTTTCTTTGGTGATGTGATGATTGTATGGAATGCGCGAGCTTAAACAAGGGCTTGCCGGTTTGTCCCAGTTGGGCAACTCAAAGTGTTTAGCAATTTGCCGGAGTTCGTCTTTGTTCAGTTGGCAATCGACCATGGGCGACAAAACCTGATAATTGGCTGCGGCTTGTAACCCCGGTCTGTAATCGCCCAAATCATCATTGTTGGTGCCATTTAAAACATCAAAATCAGGATGTTTTTCTTTCACCTGTTGCAAGTCGTGAAACAAATGTTCTTTGCAAAAAAAACAGCGATTTTCAGGGTTCTTATTATAGCGTAAATCTGCCAGTTCTTCTGTTTTAATAACTTCAAGCTGAATGTCGAAATCTTCACAAAACGTTTGAGCCAGCTGAAAATCTTTTGCTTTTAAACTCTCCGAGTTGGAGATCACCCCAATAGTGTTTTCTTTCCCCTGGAATTTACGAGCCAGAAAAAGTACCAAGGTCGAGTCAATTCCTCCTGAAAAAGCGACAATGGAGCCTTTTCGCTTCGAGTACCATGCCTGTAGCTGGTCTAGTTTATGTTGAAGATGTGGTTCTAATATTTTCATATTTGTTGTATTTCGAAATAAAGTAGCACTTTCGTTTTGAATGATGACATGTTTTAATCTGCCCGGCTCATGGTCAATTTACCATGTTGCATGCCTTTAATCGTGATCAGTTTATCGGCCAGTTCGGTTAGTCGGCTGGCCACGCCTTTTATCGCAACAATTTCCATGTGTTTCGATTTATCCAGGATCAATCGTTGGGTTGAAAGAATTTCCTGGTGATAGTTTTCAAGTACGTCAGCCAGTTGAATCAGTATTTCCCGGCGGTTTGGGTCGTATACCAGGGTTACAGAGCCCGCCACATAGTTGTTGCACTGCCACTTCTTTTCTACAATGTTCCGGCTAATTAATTGGCGGATTGCTTGCGATCGGTTGGCAAACTGATTTTCCCTGGCATATTGGTCTAATGCATCAAGAAGATCTTTTTCTAGTGAAACGCCGAAGCGAGATACTGTCATGGTAACACCTTTTAATAAAATAGTAACATCAATAACAAAACTACAAAAAAGAAGGTCATTTGGTTCGATTTACGGATAGAATTTGTCGGTGATTTTGGACTGGCTCAATTCTATCAGGTTAAGGGAGTGGTGTTTGTGAAAAATCAATTATATTTGTGGCCATTATTAACGACGTGTTCTTGATAACCACGTAAAAAACAAGAGATCATGAGAAATAAAGTTTCTGTTTTATTCCTGTTGGCAGGCGTGCTTTTTGCATCCTGCCTGTTAATTTCCAACATTCTTGCATCAAAAATTATTATGATTGGCCCATGGTCAGCTCCGGCGGGCGTGCTGATTTTTCCTTTGGCTTATATTATCAATGATGTGATTGCTGAAGTTTGGGGATACGCTAAAGCCCGGCTAATTATTTGGGCCGGATTTGGAGTCAATTTGTTAGCTGCCTTGTTTTTCATGCTGGCTATTCAGCTTCCGGCAGCTCCATTTTACCAGTCGCAGGAGGCTTTTCAAACTATTTTAGGGAGTTCTACTCGAATAGTGTTTGCCAGTTTGATGGCTTATATGGTGGGCTCGTTCCTGAATGCCTATGTGATGAGTCGATTTAAGTTAATGACGAAAGGGAAAAATTTCTCGCTCCGAGCCATCGTGTCAACCTTGGCCGGTGAAGGTGCTGATTCTCTCATCTTTATATGCATCGCCTTTGTCGGTATTTTTCCTCTGCCAGTTATTCTCGGCATGATTGTGACGCAGGCTCTATTAAAAACAGTGTACGAAATACTTGTACTTCCGCTAACCTATGTGGTTGTTACGAAAGTAAAATCAATTGAAGGAATTGACACCTTTGATGAGAATGTTTCATACAATCCATTTCGACTAAAACAAGTGTAATGAGTAAAGCATTGGTTGTTTTTTCGGGTGGGCAGGATTCGACAACTTGTTTGCACTGGGCCAAACAAAAATTTGATGATGTTGAGGCTATTTCATTCGATTATGGACAGAAACATCGCTTGGAGTTGGATGTTGCTTCAATAATAGCTCATAAAGCAGCTGTGCCTTTCCATGTTTTCAAGTTGGACTTGTTGGGCAGTATTACCAATAATGCGCTAACAAATCCTGATGTGGAGGTGGAACAGGACAAACCGGCCGATCGTCCGCCAAACACCTTGGTTGAAGGCCGTAATATGCTTTTCCTGACATACGCTGCTGTGTTTGCCAAGTCGAAGGGAATTCAGAACCTGGTAACCGGAGTGGGGCAGGCTGATTACAGCGGATATCCTGACTGTAGAGATGAATTTATTCGCTCACTGAATCAGACACTGAACTTGTCAATGGCATACAAGTACGAAATTCATACCCCTTTGATGTGGAAAAACAAGGAGCAAGTTTGGCAACTATCAGATGAGTTGGGGGTTTTTGATATGGTTAGAAATGAAACACTGACCTGCTATAATGGAATGATTGGTGATGGCTGCGGTCATTGCCCGGCTTGTAAGTTGCGTAAAAATGGTTTGTATGCTTATTTGGCTAAACGTAGTAATAAATGATTGTATTTGGCGGTTGAAATTTAAAACAATGGATGACTTAAAACACCTTGGGAGTAATACCAATTACGGGTTTAATTATAATCCGGAATTGTTGGAGGCATTTGATAATAAGCACCCGGAGAATGACTACTGGGTGAAGTTTAATGCCCCCGAATTTACCAGCTTATGCCCCATAACCGGGCAGCCCGATTTTGCAACAATTTACATCAGTTACCTGCCCGGCCAGAAAATGGTGGAAAGTAAGTCTCTAAAATTGTACTTGTTTAGTTTTCGTAATCACGGCGATTTTCACGAGGATTGCATCAACATCATCATGAAAGATTTAATCAAACTGATGGATCCAAAATACATTGAAGTATGGGGCAAGTTCCTGCCACGTGGCGGAATCAGTATCGATCCGTATGCAAACTATGGAAAGCCGGGAAGCAAGTATGAAGAACTGGCTTGGTATCGCATGCAAAATCATGATTTAAACCCCGAAAAAATTGATAATAGATAATTGTGCGCTTGATTGAGTTGAAATTAGAGGGGCTGTCCGGTGGAAAAAATGGATAGCCCCTTCTCATTTTAAGGTCACGAACCTATTTGATATTTTCGGTTTTGCTTCTATTACAAATCGTTAAAGACTCGAAACTTTACACTAAATCATTCGCACTCCTTAATCAGATCAACACATGCCACTCACCTGCAGGAGCTATTCTTTGGCGTCAGGCAGCTCTAATCATGCGACTTAATGCATTGTGGGCAGTGTGTTATATATAGGTCTCTTCCAATAACACATTGAAATCCTCGTCGAATACTTGACATTGGTTCGTCAATCACAGGGGTGAGTTCGTACATAAAAACGGGTAGTTCATGAGTTGGAGGAGCGGTTTTTAAATGTTAAGTGGCAGGAGAACGGAGAGTAATTTAGATTGAATCTGAATAAATTGGGGTGTTGGGGATTTCAATCCCCCGACTTTATATTTTTATTCCGTTATAAAATCTTCACTCTATTTAGCAGACCGGAATCCGCTACACGAGGAAAAAAGATTTGGAATAATCTAAAATAGTTTATGATTCTTCTTAATTTTAAACAAAAAAGCTAGTTATGGAAAAACATATTAATATTGTTGCAGCGATACAGATTGGGTTTAGTATTTTCGGACTTGTTATTGCGGCTCTGATTTATTTTGTTCTGAATATTGCGGGCAATCTTTCCGGAGATCAGGAAGCCAATTTTATTCTGAACATCATCGCAAATTCGCTCACCGTATTTTTTATCGTTTTATCTCTTCCGGGTATTCTGGGGGGCATTGGATTGTTAAAACGAAAAGAGTGGGCGCGTATTTTAGTATTGATCGTATCGGTATTGCAGCTGTTTAATTTCCCACTGGGAACAGCAGTTGGTGCCTACTCCATTTGGGCGTTGGTCCAGCCTGAAGTTGTAGCCGAATTCAACAAAGCAAAAACGAACTAAACCGTTGAGCAGTAAAGTAGCCAAACATATCATTGTTAGCGGGCGAGTTCAGGGAGTTGGATTCCGGTATTTTGTCAATCAAAAAGCAAAGGAATGCCAACTAACCGGTTGGGTGAAAAATCTGCCAAACGGCACCGTTGAAATTGAGCTTGAAGGTGACGAAAAAGATTTGGCCTGCTTTGTCGATTACCTCAAGGCTGGAAATGGTTATAGCCGGACTGATCAGCTTCACCAAAGTGAAATAGAGCCAGGCAACTACACAAATTTTTCGATTCAATATTAAAATGACAAAAAAGAACTACCATATGAGCCCCGCCCAGTTCAGGGAGGAGGGCAAAAAAATGATTGACTGGATTGCTGATTATTACGAACAGGTAGAAAACTACCCGGTTTTATCGCAAGTTGAGCCGGGCGATATTCGCAAAGACCTGCCCAATGCAGCACCCGCTCAAGGTGAAAGCTTTGATGCGATGATGCAGGATGTGGAGCAACTGATTATGCCCGGCATTACCCATTGGCAATCACCCAACTTTTTTGCCTATTTCCCGGCCAATACTTCCGGGCCTTCAATTCTTGGCGAGTTGCTCTCGGCAGGGCTTGGCGTGCAAGGCATGCTTTGGGCAACCAGCCCGGCTTGCACCGAACTGGAGAGTCAGGTCATGGATTGGCTGGTGGATATGATGGATTTACCTCAGTATTTTAAAACTACCCAAAATGGAGGTGGGGTGATTCAGGATACCGCATCAAATGCGTTGTTGACAGCCATGCTTTGTGCTCGCGAAATGAAAACGAATTTCGAAACGAATCGAATTGGAGGCTGTCCCAAAATTGTGGCCTACATTTCGTCGCAAACCCATTCTTCGGCCGAGAAAGACATTAAAGTTATTGGTGTTGGCACGCAAAACCTTCGGACAATTGAGGTTGATGAAAACTTTGCGATGATTCCGGAGAAACTCGAAGCGCAAATCAGGAAAGATCTAGAGGAAGGATACATTCCGTTTTTTGTTTGTGGAACAATTGGTACCACTTCCTCCAATGCTGTTGATCCAATCCGGGAGATTGGAGAAATATGCCGCCGATACGATATCTGGATGCATGTAGATGCAGCCATGGCCGGATCAGCTTCTGTCTGCCCGGAACAACGGACTGCATTTGATGGGCTGGAGTTGGCTAAAAGCTATGCCTTTAATCCACACAAGTGGATGTTTACTAATTTCGATTGCGACTGCTTTTTTGTGTCTGATAAATCAGTGCTCATAAAAACACTTAGTGTTTTGCCGGAGTACCTGAAAAACGAAGCAACCGCAACTGGTGCTGTGATTGATTATCGCGATTGGCATCTTCAGTTGGGACGTCGGTTTCGTGCATTGAAACTTTGGTTTGTCATCCGACATTATGGCGTTGAAGGATTGCAGTATCATATTCGGGAACATATTCGTTTAGCCGGAGAATTTAGTAAATGGGTAAACGAATCAAACGACTTTGAGTTACTCAATGAGCCGCCTTTTAACTTGGTTTGCTTCCGGCATAAAAATAATGATGCATTCAATAAAAAGCTCATCCATAGCCTGAACACGAGCGGCAAAATCTACCTGACACATACCGTATTAAATGGACAATTTTGGCTGCGTATGAGCATCGGACAAACACAGACTGAGCTGAAGCATGTGCAGGATGCCTGGCGACTGATCGGCGAAAAATCACAAAGCATCAGTTAGCTCTTCTCTCGACATCAAAAAAAATGGCCCTTCACAATTTGTGAAAGGCCAAAATTGTTTTCATGGCTTTTGCTGCCTTTATAATGCCTGAGCAACGGCATCGGCTAACGAAGTCGTTGGCCGACCAATCAAATTAGAAAGCTGTTTGCCATCATCAAATAAATCGCCTTTTGAGGCACCTGTATCCCAGCTGGCAATTGCAGTTGCGAAAAATTCGGGCAAGCCAAAACTTTTTAGCACTTCAGCATATTCTGCTTCCGGTAGATTTTTGTAAGGAATATCTTTTCCGGTTTGGCGTGAAATTTCAGCCGCCAGGTCAGTTAAAGTATACGCTTCATCACCGGCCAGCTCATATACGTTGCCTTCGTGTCCTTTCTCGGTTAAAACCACAGCAGCTGCCTCGGCGAAATCAGCACGAGTTGCCGACGATATTTTACCATCACCGGCACTGCCTACAAATGCACCACCTGCCAACGCTCCCGCAATCGACCCGGTATAATTCTCCGAATACCATCCATTACGCAAAATAGTATAGGCTATGCCGGAAGCCTTCAGTGCGTCCTCGGTTGCCAGGTGTTCATCTGCCAAATTCAACGACGACGTATCAGCGTGCAGCAAACTGGTGTAAACAATCCATTTCACTCCTGCTGCCTTTGCTGCTTCAATTACGTTGGAATGCTGCTCGGCGCGTTTACCAATTTCACTACTTGAAATCAGTAACAACTGCTCAATTCCCCCCAAAGGATCGACCAGCGTATCCGGCTTCGAGTAATCGAATGCTCGGGCTTCAACACCAAGGTTTTCGGCTTTTTCAGGCGTGCGCACCAACGCTACAATTTCATCACTATTCACTTTACTTTTTAGTTTCTCAACCACAATTTGGCCTAACTGGCCTGTTGCTCCTGTAATTCCTATTTTCATACAATCTAATTTTAATTTCTGTTTGCTTTACAATAGTTCTTTAGTTACTTTTGGTGACTCAAAGATATTTAGTTAGTATGTTATAAACAAGAACGTACAAATACCTCAGATAGTTACTCGAAAGTTAGATAAGCTAATTATCAATTGATTATGGACAAGAAAGAATTGACAAAATATAGTAATGCAGAGCAATGCCCTGTTCGGAATGTTGTTGATCGAATTGGAGACAAGTGGTCATTGCTGGTTTTACTGCTACTGGAAGAAGGCGAAGTGATGCGCTTTATGGAAATCCAGAAAGCCATTGAAACCATTTCGCAAAAAATGTTAACCGTAACGCTGAAAGCACTTGAGGCTGACGGGCTGGTTGAACGTACCGTTTACCCGCAAATACCGCCAAAGGTTGAATATAAATTGACCGAACGAGGAAAAAGTCTGTTGCCGCATTTGCATGGGCTCGTAACGTGGGCCGTTGAGAATATGAACAACATCAGGGAATCGAGAAAGCAGTTTGCCTCCTAATTGGGTAAAAACGTTTTATCTCGTCATAAAACCAAGCCAGCGAGATCAATTATTTTGAGGGAATATTCAAATAGAGAATTGAAATAATATTGCTCTGATTTTCTATTGAATGAGCTGTGTTTGATTTTGTAAAAAAGATTAAATATCTCGTATTAATAATCTATTTGTTTGATTGTTGTTTGTTAAATTATCTGATTGTCGTATGTTTATTTCGTTTGGAGTATAAATGTCACATCTTAAATGTCGTTATATTTGCGTCTTTATTAATATAAACTTTAGAAAACATGTCAAAGGAAATAGTTTTTGATTTATTGGACAAAGGCGCCGAGGATAGGCAATTTCGTATTAAGTACGACAATGCGTTTACAATGGAAAAATTTGTAGAACTGGCTAAAGAAGATGGCTTCGAATTTACAGTAGATGACTTAAAGGCAGCTCTGCGCGAAAACGGTGATTCGTTTGATTCATACGGCAATCCACCTAAAAAGGGAATTTGGGTATAAGCGGATTGCATAATTTACTTTTTTGAAGTTGCTTAATCAACAGAACAACTAAAACCAACCTTCAATTTTACAAATAGTGCCATGCATCTGATCGTTGTCGGATGCGTGGCACTTTTTTATCAGACGACAGGAGGTGAGGACAGCTGGCTCCGTTGGAGTGGAATACGAACCAATTGTAACTTAATATCCTTTCAATTCAGTATAAGCATCTTTTAACTTCTGAAAATCATAAAATGTTGGATGAACAGCATTCAGATATTTCAAGATTTTAAAGGCGTTGAAATATTGAAAGAAACGCTTTTGGAATGTTTGTAAGGAGCCGCTGTTTCGGCGAATTTCAGCTAAGTCGTCTGAAAAGTGATCCTCTGTCAAAAACTGCTGAACAGATGCCGGAAGCTTGAATGATTCCAGTTCAGACTCGTACAATTCAGGGACCAAATCAAATAGCTGCTTCAGATCAAGAAAGGCTTGAAAGGCATAAGTTTTGCTAAGGCTCTTGTCTCCATCCAGCCATTTCTGGATACTGGGGCCGGTACCAAAAGGCACCCGGTTCGACAGCCGCGCGGACGGATAAACGCAGGTTGTGTTTAATTCTGAAATCGGTACCATTGCGGTGAGTTTGTGCAAAAAATAAAAATCTTCGCCAGCTTGTCTTCTGTTCATTCCGCCCTGTTTTACATAGGCATCAGCGCAAACGGCAAAGGCCGAACCAACCGTGTAAATAGCATGTGGAAAGCCGGATAAAGCCATGGCTTTTTTATAATAGTGCAGGTAATCTTCGTACAACTGCATTCCTTCAATATGCAGCGGATCGACCAACTCATCCACCCGATGCTTGAATTTTATGGTTGTGCCAATTTCGTTTTTTGTGCTTGCGAAGTGATTTTCAATTTCAACAAAATAGTTCGGCTGCACCAAAGTATCTGCGTCCAAAGAGATGATCAGTCCATCCGGTTTCTCAAGGCTTGCAAAACGGCGAATAGCTTCATCCATTCCGGTTTTTCTTGCCAGACCAGCTCCGGCATGCTTCTTTCGAAATGGCTCCGGCACCAACACATGGAGATCGAAAAGTGCCGTCGGGTTTTCAGTCTTCCACTGCTTCAGTTCCAGGATCGTTCGTTTATTTTGCACTTCTACGTTTTCCGGGCTTTTCTCTGATTGGTTAACCACAACCAACACCTCAACATTTTGCAGTGGTCTTTCGCAGGCTGCCAGCGATTCTATTGTTTCCACAACTGCCGGTTCGTCATAGCATGGAATTACGACAACCATTCCAAGCTGCGAAGAAGGCCGATCTATAATAAAAGCCGGGTAATTTATATTGCGTTGAAGGTATCGGCTGGCAAAACTCATACACGAAAGTTAGGGATAAAAAAAATCCGGACAAAGCCCGGATTTCATAGGTATCGTTAAGCGAAATTAATTCTTCTCATTATAAATAGCATTCATGGCAGTCAACACTTCTTTAGTAATGTTATGTGCCTCATCGCCAATCAGAATTTCACCGGCATTAAAAATATAACTGTATTTTTTGTCAGCATTGAATTTCTCCAGGTAACTCATCAAACTATCAATCAGTTGTTGGTTGTTTGCTGCTTGCATTTCCTGCAATTTGGCCGATAATTCCTGATCAAGAGTCAAAATTTCCTGTTCTTCACTCATTAGTCGGTCACGTTCCTGAACGGCACGATCCTGGGTTAAAAAACCACCTCGTTGAACTTTTTCCTGAAATTCGGCTGCACGTTTTTCAAATGAAGACCGCTTCTCAGCATATTCTTTGGTGTATGCTTCTTGATTTTTAGTAAACTCTTCGTGAAGTTTTTGTGCCAAGTCGTAATTCAAAATCAACGAATCAACTTTTACATAAGCAATCTTCAAATCAGAACCAGATGATGGGCTTGTTGAATTTCCAGTCACTCCTTCATTTGAAGTTTTTCCACTAAAATGAATCACATAGATTCCAATTAAGGCAACGGCTAAAACCAGGTTTACGATCAATGAAGTATTTTTCATTTGCTAATTATTAGTTTTTATTTCTTCAAAAAAAACAAACAAATGCTCTGTTGCCTTCGAAAAATCCCTTTTTCAGTAATCGGCCGAGTCAACTTGTAAGTTTCAAATAGTTAGTATCTCAAATAATTTCGACCAAAAATAAAAATTTAATATCAGGAATAAAGCTTTAATTGAATATTTTTTTGATGGTGTGCCTTTAATTTTTTCGAATAAAACCATGCGTAAAATCATGCTCTTTCGCTGATAAAGGTCATTGAACTCCAGTACTTCAAATGCGTATTTTTAAAAAGCAAACTAATCGATTTCAAAACTAGGTCAACCCATGTTTAATAAAGTAATTTCACGCATGCTTCCTTACATGCCCGAAAAGCTGGTCTGGATTTTTAGTAAACGCTACATTGCCGGCGAAACGATAACGGAAGCCATCGAAGCAGCACGCAAACTCAACGAACAAAAGATTGAGGTCACTATTGATTTACTTGGCGAATTTATAAGCAGTCTGGAGCAAGCTGAAGACAATAAAAATGAATACTTACAGATTATTGAACGATTCACGCGTGAAAATATCCAAGGTAATTTTTCCTTAAAACCGACCATGTTTGGTTTACTGATCGACCAGGAAGTTTGTTACCGTCACTTGAGAGAGATTGTCGGTAAAGCGGCTGAAAAGGATAGTTTTGTCCGCATTGATATGGAGGATTCGCAGTGTGTTGATGCAGAGCTAGTCTTATTTAAAAAGCTGAAAAAAGAATTCAGTGGTCATGTTGGCTTGGTTGTACAGGCCTATTTAAGACGAACTCTCGATGATTTGACTGACTTTAGTAACTTCCCATTAAACGGACACCCACTGAATTTTCGCCTGTGTAAGGGAATTTATGTGGAATCAGAACAGGTAGCTTTTAAAGAGTATCAGGAAGTAAGAACTCACTTTTTAGATGACCTGGAGTTTATGTTTCAGAATAAGATGTTTGCAGGAATTGCTACGCATGACAAATTCCTTGTTGACGAATCAATAAAACTGATTGAGAAATATCAGGTACCCAAATCAATGTATGAATTCCAGATGCTTTACGGCGTTACACCCGAGTTGCGAAATTCAATTGTTGCTGCTGGTCATCGGATGCGTGTTTATGTACCTTTCGGTAAACAATGGTTTAACTATTCAACCCGCCGCTTAAAGGAAAATCCGAAAATTGCCAGCCACATCATAAAAGCACTTTTTTTTAGGGGTTAATTATGAATGGAAAACAAGGGGTGGTTCAATCAAAATCGCCCCTTGCCATTTTTAGGAATTCCTGGGTATATGCTTAACTTCATATGCTCAATTCTCTATGGAGTTGCTTTTGACGCGTGAAAGGACATCTTGAGCAACTCTTTCTATTCCGAATACTTTAAACGATCAATTGGAGGGGCTAATTTTAGAAACTGAAAAGGATAAGGGAGAATATACCGAATTGATCAAATTAAGAAGTATAATTAAAAGCTCTCCACTTATCCTTTTCTTTTAAACGATAATTTCTTTCTATTATTACCCACTTTCCAAAAAGAAAAAGCATGTTTCTGATTTGTTTTGTATGTTTGCATAACAGAACAGAACACATTTAGCTTTTTCTACTATGAGCAAGTTTCATTTTCAGATTGACCAGACATCAAACCAACTGAAATTTCAACAATTAATTGACGCTGTAACGGAAGCCATTAGTAAAAACTTACTACAAGCCGGCGACATTTTGCCATCGGTCAATCAGTTGTGTAAAGAGAGTTCTTTATCGCGCGACACGGTTTTTAAGTCATATGCCGAGCTTAAAAACAGAGGCATTATCGAATCAGTGCCACATAAAGGTTACTTTGTAGCCAAGGCTACCACCAAAGTGTTTCTCTTTCTGGATACCTTTAAGGCATACAAAGAAGTTTTATACGGCTCGTTTTTAGAAAATCTTCCCGAAAACATTACAGTTGATCTTCACTTTCATCACTACAATATCAACGTGTTTGAAACGATTATCAAAGAAAGTATTGGAAAATATACCAAGTATATTGTCATGAATTTTGACCATGAGCGAGTGCCGGATGTCATCAAAAAAATTCCTGCTAATAAGTTACTGATCATCGACTGGAATGTGCATGTTTCAAAGCTGAACTCGTGCATTTATCAGGATTTTGGACAAACGCTGTACGACTCTTTCGAACATCATGTGAAACGGATAAAAAAGTACAAGCGTTTTGTGTATTCATATCCCGAATTCACTTATCATCCGAAAGAATCGCTTAACTATTTTGAATCGTTCTGTCGCGATTATAAGATGCCATTTCTCGTGATGGAAAAATCCAAAGAATTGGATGTTCAGCCGGGAGATCTTTATCTGATGGTTAGCGATCGGATGTTGGCGCGTTTTCTTGATCAGTGCGACCAAAAGCAATTTACACCAGGAACGGAAGCAGGTGTTATTTCATACAACGAAACACCAATGAAGAAATATGTCAAAGAAGGCGTAACCGTGATTTCTACTGATTTTGAATTAATGGGACGAAAGGCGGCCGAATTTGTTTCAACAGGAGAACAAGTAAATCTTCAAATCCCCACCAGGTTAATGGTGCGCAGCTCGTTATAAGGAATAGTGTTTTATAACACATTTCGAATGTTTTGAAATAGACTCAACTGCATCTAAATTTGCAAAGCATACCAGAACAGAACGGATAACTTTGGAAATACCAACAAATAAGCGAACAAGAATGTATTTACTTGGATTTGATATCGGCAGTTCATCTGTCAAAGTCTCATTAGTTGATGGCAAATCGGGAGCATGTGTTTCTTCATCATTCTACCCAAAACAAGAAATGAAAATTACCGCCAGGCAAACCGGTTGGGCAGAACAAGAGCCGGAGCAATGGTGGGAAAATCTAAAACTAGCCCTTCAGGAAGTGCTTGCCGAGTCAAAGGTTGCCCCGAAAGATATCGACTCAATTGGTATTTCGTACCAGATGCACGGTTTAGTGTTGGTTGATAAAAACCAACAGGTGATTCGCCCATCAATCATTTGGTGCGATAGCCGTGCTGCCACTATTGGTGATCAGGCATTAAAAGAGCTAGGCGAGGAAAAATGCCTGACTAGTCTGCTAAATTCACCAGGCAACTTTACCGCTTCAAAACTAAAGTGGGTGAAAGACAATGAGCCGGAACAGTACAGCCGAATTCACAAAATTATGCTTCCGGGTGATTACATTGCCATGAAATTGAGCGGTGAAATTAAGACTACTATGGGTGGTTTGTCCGAAGGTATTCTTTGGGATTTCCAGCAAAATGACGTTTCGAAGTTGGTGATGGATTATTACGGATTTGACGCTTCGTTCGTTCCGGAGATCGTTCCCACATTCTCAGTTCAGAGTGAGGTGAGCGAATTTGCAGCCAAAGAGCTTGGTTTGGCAAAAGGAACAAAAATAAGCTACCGTGCAGGAGATCAGCCCAACAACGCCTTATCGCTGAACGTACTAAATCCGGGAGAGATTGCTACAACAGCAGGAACATCGGGAGTTGTTTACGGTGTTAGCGAAGAAGTGGCCTACGATCCAAAATCGCGGGTAAATACCTTTGCCCACGTGAATCACTCTGCCGAATCGAACCGACTAGGAGTGTTGCTATGCATCAACGGAACCGGTATTTTAAATTCCTGGTTGAACAAGAATGTAGCAAACAGCGGGATCTCGTACGAAAAAATGAACGAGATGGCAGCTGAAGTTGCAATTGGTTCCGATGGATTGAGCATTTTGCCATTTGGAAATGGAGCTGAACGTGTACTAGAAAATAAAAACCCGGGAGCGACCTTGGCCGGAATCAACTTTAATATTCATAGCCAGGCTCATTTGTTTCGTGCCGCGCAAGAAGGCATTGTCTTCTCTTTTAAATATGGCATGGAAGTGATGGAGACCATCGGCATTAATGCCAACGTAATTCGCGCCGGGAAAGCCAACATGTTCCTTAGCCCAATCTTCAGGGAAACGCTGGCTGGAATTACCGGGGCCACGATCGAATTATACAATACTGATGGATCAGTTGGTGCTGCCCGCGGTGCCGGAATTGGTTCAGGCTATTATTCATCCTCAAAAGAAGCTTTTTCCAACTTAACGAAATTAGAGACAATAAAACCAGATGCGCAGCGGGCAGCAGCCTACCAGGCAGCTTACGAAAGCTGGAAAAAAGAACTCGGGAAAGCAATCAAATAAGAATTTATTGTTTGGGAAAAACATCCACCGAATACGATAAAATAAATTAATAACGAATTTAATAAATAAGACTATGACATTTTTCAAAGGCAACAAAGAGTACTTTTCAGGCATTGATAAAATCAAGTTTGAAGGACCGGGTTCAAGAAATCCACTGGCATTTAAATGGTATGACGAAAACCGTGTTGTTGGCGGTAAAACCATGAAGGAATATTTGCGTTTTGCGGTTGCCTACTGGCACACCTTCTGTGGTGATGGTGGCGATCCTTTTGGCCCCGGAACACATGTTTTTCCGTGGGATGGCGCGTCAGACAAACTTGATGCTGCGAAAGAGCGCATGGACGCCGCATTTGAATTTATTACAAAAGTAGGTGCTCCGTTCTATTGTTTCCACGACACTGACGTTGTTGGTGATGGAACAGTATTTGAAATTGAGCAACGATTGGCAAAAATGGTTGACGAAGCCAAAGCCCGTCAGGAAGCTACCGGGGTGAAATTACTTTGGGGAACAGCCAACGTGTTTTCTAACCCCCGTTATATGAATGGTGCTTCAACCAATCCTGATTTCAATGTATTGGCAAATGCATCGGTACAGGTTAAAAATGCCATTGACGCCACTATCGCTTTGGGTGGAACCGGTTATGTATTTTGGGGAGGACGAGAAGGTTACATGAGTTTGCTGAATACCAATACGAAAAAAGAACTGGAGCATATGGGGCAATTCTTGCGTACGGCACGCGACTACGGCCGCAAGCAAGGATTTAAAGGTACTTTCCTGGTTGAGCCAAAACCGATGGAGCCCACCAAGCACCAGTATGATTATGACACGCAAACAATCCTGGGCTTTCTGGAAAAGAATGGATTGGCCGACGATTTCAAAATTAACATTGAAGTAAATCACGCTACCTTGGCCGGGCACTCTTTTGCCCACGAATTGCGCATGGCTTCTGATGCCGGCATGCTGGGATCGATTGACGCCAACAAAGGGGACTATCAAAACGGATGGGATACTGACGAATTCCCAACTAATATTTACGAAACAACTGAAGCGATGCTGGAGATTATCAGCGCCGGAGGTTTCACTCATGGCGGAATTAACTTCGATGCTAAAACACGTCGTAATTCAACCGATTTGGAAGATATTTTTATTGCACATGTTTCAGGGATGGATACTTTTGCCCGGGGACTGGTTATTGCTGATGATATTCTGAAAAACTCAAATTACCTGGAACTTAGAAAACAGCGTTATGCTTCTTATAGCTCAGGAAAAGGTGCCGAATTTGAAGCCGGAAAATTATCAATGGAGGACTTGTACGCTGCTGCCAAAGAAGTTGGTGAACCCAAACAAATCAGCGGTAAGCAAGAGATGTTTGAACAACTCATTAACAGCTACATCTAATCGTTAATTGATGGATTTGTAATCCAGATAAAAACTGTATTTGAAACCCGAATCGAGACTTATGTTTTTGATTCGGGTTCGTGTATTTTCAATCGTTCATTAACCTAATACTGATAAATATTGCAAGAAGCCGACAGGCAACAAGCATAGTATCACCAAATAAAACAATACGAATGAAACAAAACAATTTCTTTATCATTGCTATTACTTTTGTAGCAACGCTTGGCGGTTTATTGTTTGGTTACGACACCGCTGTAATTTCCGGTGCCGAAAAGTCGGTGCAGGCTTTTTTGATAGACAGCCAGGGACTTAGCACGCTGGTTCACGGATTAACAATTTCCAGCGCTTTGATCGGGTGTATTATCGGTGGTGGAATTTCAGGAATTTTTGCTTCAAAAATAGGACGAAAGAGATCCCTGATGATTGCTGCTTTTTTGTTCTTTTTGTCGGCTTTGGGTTCCGGATATCCGGAGTTTTTGTTTTTTGAAAAGGGCAAAGCAACCATGGCACTTTTATACATGTTCAACTTTTACCGGATTGTTGGTGGTATTGGGGTTGGAATGGCTTCGGCAATTGTTCCGATGTATATTGGAGAGATTTCTCCTGCTGAAATTAGAGGACGTTTGGTTTCGCTTAACCAGTTTACAATCATCTTTGGAATGCTTGTGGTTTATTTCGTGAACTGGGGGATCTCAAATGGTCAAACAATAGAATGGGTGAATACAATCGGATGGAGACGTATGTTTCTGTCTGAGGCAATCCCTGCCGGTCTGTTTGGAATCTTGCTTTTCTTTGTTCCTGAAACACCGAGGTACCTGGTGTTAAAACAAAAAGATAATGAAGCATTAAGGATCCTTGAAAAAATTAATGGTCCCAGCCGAGCCAAAGAAATTCTGAATGATATTAAAAGTACGGTAGAGCACCACTCAGGGAAACTCTTTTCGTATGGGAAAGTGGTTATCGTAATAGGAGTTTTACTCTCTGTTTTTCAGCAGTTTGTTGGTATTAATGTGGCACTTTACTACGCACCCCGGATTTTTGAAAGCATGGGAGCCGGAAAAGATGCTTCTATGTTGCAAACAGTCGTGATGGGTTTGATCAACGTAATTTTCACAGTTGTCGCGATTCTTACCGTCGACAAATGGGGAAGAAAACCTCTAATGATGGTTGGTTCAATAGGGATGGCCATTGGTATGTTTGCTATTGCAGGCTTGGCTTTCTTTGAGATTATTGGGATCAGTACTTTAGTGTTCATTATTGTTTATACAGCTTCGTTTATGATGTCGTGGGGGCCTATTTGCTGGGTTTTGATTTCTGAGATTTTCCCGAATAAAATTCGCGGGCGTGCAGTTGCTGTAGCTGTTGTTGCACAATGGGCTGCCAACTATTTCATTTCATCAACTTATCCATCGATGATGGAATTCAGTGGTGCTGTAACTTACGGATTTTACGGTGTTATGAGCGTACTTTCTTTCTTTTTTGTTTGGAAAATGGTTCCCGAAACAAAAGGAAAAACCTTAGAAGAAATGGAACACATTTGGAAAAAGTAGTCAACCAATCTTTACAAGAGTAACAAAAATGAAGATTTTGCAGGATTACTGGATCCGGAATTAATAAATATTGAAAATGCATTGAAAAAAGTCGGATCAATTCCGGCTTTTCTTGTTTTTAGTTACTTTTGCAATTCGAAATAAAAAACAGATTATGGCTCAAAAACCTTCAATTCCAAAAGGAACACGCGACTTCTCTCCGGTAGAAATGGCTCGCCGGAATTATATCTTCGATACGGTTAAAGAAATTTTCCAACGTTACGGCTTTCAACCGATCGAAACTCCGGCTATGGAAAACCTGTCGACTTTAATGGGGAAGTATGGCGAAGAAGGGGACAAGCTCTTGTTTAAAATCCTGAATTCAGGCGATTTTATTTCGAAGGTAAGCAATGACGAATTGCAGGAACGCAATAGCATTCGCCTAACAAATCAAATTTCAGAAAAAGGATTGCGGTACGATCTGACCGTGCCTTTTGCCCGCTTTGTTGTGCAGCATCGCAATGATATTTCTTTCCCATTTAAACGATACCAAATTCAGCCGGTGTGGCGGGCTGATCGACCTCAAAAGGGGCGTTACCGTGAATTTTATCAATGCGATGTTGATATGATTGGCAGCACTTCCTTGTTGAATGAACTGGAGTTGGTGCAGATTATTAATGATGTTTTTACCAAGTTGAACATCAATACGGTGGTGAAAATCAATAACCGGAAGATTTTAGCCGGAATTGCCGAAACCATTGGCGAAGCTGATCGCATTGTTGATATCACGGTGGCTATTGACAAGTTGGATAAAATTGGCTTGGAGAAAGTGAATCTCGAGCTTTTGGAGAAAGGCGTGTCACAGGACGCTGTGGATAAACTTCAACCCATTTTAAAGTTGAGCGGAACCAACGAGGAAAAGCTGGATCAAATTGAATCGGTGATTGCAGCGACAACTGTTGGGAAAAAAGGAGTGGAGGAGATGCGAACCTTGTTTGGGTATCTTTCGGGTTTTGAATTAAATACAGAAGTTGAACTTGATCTGACTCTTGCGCGCGGATTGAATTATTACACCGGTGCTATTTTCGAGGTAAAAGCCAAAGATGTGCAAATTGGGAGTATTTGTGGAGGTGGACGTTACGACGACCTGACCGGAATTTTCGGAATGCCCGATGTGTCGGGAGTTGGAATTTCGTTTGGTGCCGATCGTATTTATGATGTAATGACTCAATTGGAGCTTTTCCCCGAAGATGCTGTTGCTTCAACCAAAGTGATGTTCGTTAATTTTGGCGAAAAAGAAGAAGCTTACTGCTTACCTATTTTGGCCAAGCTTCGAGCTCAGCATGTAAATGCCGAAATTTATCCTGAATCGGCTAAAATGAAAAAGCAAATGACTTGGGCAAATCGGAAAGAAGTTGCTTTTGTTGTTTTGGTGGGCGAGGAAGAAATTAAGCAGGGAAAAGTGACACTCAAAAATATGAAAACGGGTGAGCAACAATTAGCTACCCCTGATGAGCTGATAAGCATCCTTTCTGTATAGTACTTAATCGCGAATGAAGTTTATTTTCCCCAGGGAAGAAGCCAGATTGAAAATCAGTTGATAGTTTATTGGTTATTTAGTCGATTGCTCTTTGAGCCGTCTTCTTTTTCCAACCACCAGCGCGGCGCCACTCAAAACGATTATTGCTCCAAGTATCGACAGCAATGAAAAGTGTTCGGATTCAATCCACGAAACATTCATTTCTGTCAATATTCCCATGGTTATGAATGTGATAATTGGATTGACAATAATGATGATACTGACTTTGTTGGCTTGTGTGTATTTTAAAGCAAGAGCTAAGCAGCTGTAGGCAATCAAGGTATTTACTCCCAAAAGAAATAAAACAAGCCACCATACCCAGCTAATTTCTGCTAATGGAGCAAAGTCGACAAAGGGAATGTAAATAAATGCCGGTAATCCGAATAGGAATAAATTTAAGCTTGCAGATGAGTTTGATACAACCAACTGTTTCTGAAAAATTGCATAGATTGCCCATGCGACAGCTCCGCTTAACGTAAATAAAACGCCCATGTTATACTGTCCCTGCTGTCCAATCATTTGTTTGATTTGCTGACTGTAAAAAAAGGCAAATCCGATGGCGGCAACAACAAATCCAATCAACTGTAATTTGTGTATCTTCTCCTTGAAAAAAAGAACCCCGGACAAAGCAAGAATAACAGGGCCGGTTTGGATAACCACTTGTGCATTACTTGGACTGGTGTAATGAATACCGAGCATGTAACCCATGTAATTCCACGAAAGGCCGAGGGCTGCGAACACAAGAAGTTTGGGTGGTTTAATTAATATTTTTAAGCTCGAAGGATTGGTGATCAACTGCCAGGTTGCCAGCATCACAAAAGCGACAACAAAGCGAAACCAGACAACGGTTTGTGGCGCAACTTTCTGAACTGCTATTTTAAGGAAAATGGCAAGAAAGCCCCAGAAAAATGCAGTAACAATAGCATACAAAATACCCTTTTGGTTGTTGGTCATTCCTGGATCTGGTGTGTAATTAAATGAAATAAAAAAGCCATCGGGAAATTCTGATGGCTTTGCTTTTATCTTAGTTTGGCATCAAGTTCCTTATCAAACAGGAAGATCAGCTTTTGCATGATCTTATCGATTTGCTTATCCTTGAGTGTTTTTTCATCGTCGCGCAGCGTAAAACTAACGGCATACGATTTCTTTCCTTCCGGCACTCCTTTGCCTTCGTACACATCAAACAGATCAACTGAGCGAAGTAATTTCTTTTCAACTTTAAATGCTAAATCGCGAATTTGCCCGAATTGAACATCTTTGTTCAGCAGCAAGGCTAAATCACGACGTACTTCCGGATATTTTGAAAGTTCGCTAAATAAGGTCTTGTTGTTTTTCTGTTCCAGTATAATGTTGTCCATCGAAAGATCAGCATAAAAAACCGAATTTTCAATTTCAAATTGCTTCCTCAATTTAGGGTGAACGATACCGATTTCGGCTACCTTTCTAGTTCCGTTTTTGGTTGATAGAACGATTCCTTCTGAAATTAATTCGTTGCTGAAACTTTCAGTCGTTAATTTGTCGGCGTTCAATCCCATCTTTGTCAGCAGGCCTTCGGCATAAGATTTTAGTTGAAAGAAGGTACTTTCACTTTGCGGAACAGTCCAGCTTTCTTTTTCTTTTTGTCCGCTGATGAAAATTGCCAGATGTTCTTCCTCCCGGAAGTTTTTCATTATATCCTCTTTCAACTCCAATCCATTTAGAAAGTAGCAATTGCCAAATTCGTACAAGCGCAAATCCGCATTTTGACGATTGGCGTTGTACGCAATCGCTTCAAGTCCTCCAAACAGCAGTGTTTGACGCATTACGCCAAGGTCGTTACTTAGTGGGTTGAACAACTTAACGGTGTGCTCATCGTTAAATGTTTCGCCATTTTCGTAATACGAAGCTTTGGTTAGCGAATTCGACCAGATTTCATTAAATCCCTGCGCAGTAAGCGTTTCTGCCATTACCCGGCGAATTTTTACCGGATCGTGCAAGGGCGAGTACTGCAGCGAAGCATTCACCAAACTAGGAATTTCAATATTGTTGTAGCCGTAAATACGCAGGATTTCCTCAATCACGTCAGCTTCGCGTTTCACATCAACACGATAGGGAGGAACCGAAAGCGATAGTCCGCTTTCCGTTTCTTCGTTAATCTTAATTTCCAGGCCTTTCAGTATCAGTTTGATTCGTTCGGCGCCAAGATCTTTTCCAATCAGTCGTTTGATGTTGGCGTAGCTCACTTCAACCTTAAAATCATCAATCGGATTTGGATAGATATCAACGATTTCAGAAGAGATTTTTCCGCCTGCGATTTCTTTAATCAGCATTGCGGCTCGCTTTAAAGCATAAATGACCCCATTCGGGTCGGTGCCTCTTTCAAAACGGAACGAAGCATCGGTGTTCAAACCATGGCGACGAGCTGTTTTTCGAATAAAAACCGGATCGAAACACGCCGACTCCAGAAAGATATTTACAGTTGATTCTTTTACCCCGGATTTGATACCACCAAAAACGCCACCAATACACATGCCTTCTTCTGCATTGCAAATCATCAGGTCGTCTTCGTGGAGCTCACGCTCTTCTTCATCTAAGGTAACGAACTTCGTTCCGGGCGATAGGGTTTTAACAATTACTTTGTTGCCTGCAATTTCTTTAGCGTCAAAAGCATGCAAAGGTTGACCGGTTTCAAACAGAACGTAATTGGTAATATCTACCACATTATTTATTGGCGATAGGCCGATTGCTTTTAGTCGGTTTTGCAGCCAGTCGGGCGATTCCTTAATTTCTACGCCCGAAATTGTAACACCCGAATATCGTGGGCATGCTTCAGGATTTGCCACTTCAACCGGAATTTCCAGAGAATGATCATCAACCTTAAAATGATCAACCGAGGGTTTGGTATACGAAATATCTTTTTCCTGTTTTAGGTACGCGGCCAAATCACGCGCAACACCAATGTGCGATGCTCCGTCAATCCGGTTTGGAGTCAGATCAATTTCTATAGCATAGTCGGATTCTACATTGAAAAACTCGCTGGCCGGAGTTCCAACCAGCGAATCTTCGGGTAAAACCATAATGCCATCGTGACTTTCGCCAACCCCAATTTCATCTTCGGCGCAAATCATGCCTTGCGATTCTTCGCCGCGAATTTTAGCACGTTTGATCACAAATTCGTCATCGCCATTGTAAAGGGTTGTTCCTACAGTAGCTACCACAACTTTTTGTCCGGCGGCAACGTTGGGTGCTCCGCAAACAATCGGCAAAAGATCACTGGAGCCAACATTAACCGTTGTTTTGCTGAGGTGATCAGAGTTGGAATGCTTTTCGCAAGTTACTACTTCGCCAATCACCAATCCGCGAAGTCCGCCTTTGATGCTTTCAACTTCTTCAATTCCACCAACCTCAAGGCCGGTTTGTGTCAGCACTTCTTCCAGCTGCTGAGGAGTCAGGTCGGTATTTATATAGTCTTTCAACCATTTGTAGGAAATCTTCATAATTGCAATGCTTTTAAACTGAATTTGAGAACGTCAGTCTTTTTGAGACCGACAAAAGTAAGCATTTTTTGGGGTGGGGCAAAAGGGAGAAATAGGAATAATTCGAGAGAAGAATGAGATTGGGTGATCTTTCTTATTTCCGAAAGAACGTCGCAACATCGAGTTATGCTTTTGAAGTTTATTTCAATCTCAAGAAGCTAGCTAATGAGATCAGCATGTTTTGTGATTTTTAAGAAGGTGTTTGATGAAAACTCCATCCCGCTAAAAAGAACTCTTTATCCTTCTCCAAAACGTATTTTTACATCAGTTCCCTGATTGGGGGAACTTTCAATTGAGAATTGAATATTTTTCTTTTCCAGTAGTTTATGGACAAGAATCAGTCCGATACCATTCCCTTTTTCTCCTGCGGTGCCAAGTGACGAGTCGATTATTTTACCGGAAATTGCATTCAGCTTTTCTTGATCCATACCAACGCCGAAATCTTTCACGGACAGCGTTTCGTTTGAATAACTGACATGAATTTCCGCATCCTTATGACTGAACTTTATCGCATTTGAAAGGAAATTTCGAAGGGCAATGTTCAGCAACGTTTTATTCGTATGAATTTCGGTGTCGGTAGTTATTTGATTAACGATTTGTACGTTTTTGAGCTTTAGCTCTTGTTCGAATTCATCGATTAGATGATTGATCGTGGAGGCTAAATTAATTTTGTCGGTTACTCCACTATTAAATGATTTGGCCTTTACCCAGTCAAGTAATTCGTTCGTTATATCAAAAGCCTTTTTGGCTGATTGAGCAATAGTTGATGCAAACTCATTGGCCTCATCATTCTGATTAGGGGATTCTTTTAATGAATCAGTTAGTAGATCGTTAAAGCCAATGACGTTAGAAAGCGGTGTTTTAAGATCATGGAAAATCACTGAAAAAAGGTTCTCTTGCATTTGTAGCTGTTCCGAAAGAGAATTAATTAAGATCGACTGCTTTTCTTCCAGCTTTTTCCTTTCTGATATATCGAAAACAATTCCTGCTAAAAGAATTGGGCTTCCCGCTTCGGAGCGTTTCGTAATTTTTCCCCGGTCGTAATACCATTTCCATTCGCCTTTTTTGGTTTTTATTCGGTATTCAACTTCATAAATATTCGTTTTTCCGGTTAAATGATTTCGCATGTTTTCCATAACGGGCTCATAATCGTCAGGATGTAGTTTGCTGGTGAAAAACTGGAAATCACAGTTTTCCGGGATTTCATCTTTCGTATAGCCCAAATTAGTAGCCTTTAAAGAATTAAATGTGACCTTGTTGCTTTGAACGTCCCAGTACCAATGGCCTAAATTTCCGGTCCATGCAAATTTTAATTGCTCCTCGTCTTCCTGGTCTGCTTGAAGAGACTTTAGCAATAAATCCATTGACTTTACAAGCCTGATAAGTTCCTCCTTCGATTTTTTCTGATAGTCCATATGTTCTTTTCAATCGTTTTTCGATATTAATATCGCTTTAACTTGAGTTCTTGTGCTGATGTCTGATTGACAAGTTAGTATTTATTTTGTGAGAATCATTTTTAATGTGGTTGTCAAATTGTATTTTGGAACGCTTTTAGATTGTTTTTAAAAATGGATATTTTATCGTGATGAGTGATCTGCTAAAAAATCACATCAAGCTTCATTTTATTGTTTTTATTTTAGGTTTTACGGCGATTATTGGTAAGCTAATTAGTTTACCGGCTGTCGAAATGGTCTGGTATCGTATGTTGATCGCCTTTGTTGCTTTAGGAGCTTTTTTATTTTTTCGGAAGCAATCAGTTGTGTATTCGTCACGTGCAATATTGCAAATACTTGGTGTCGGACTGATCGTTGCAGTGCATTGGATTACTTTTTTCCATGCCGTTAAAATTTCAAATGTATCGGTCACTTTAGGTTGCATGGCTTCTACAACTCTTTTTACAAGTATACTCGAGCCCATGATTACCCGACGACGATTCATTTGGTTCGAGGTGATTATTGGAGCCATCATCCTTATTGGCCTTTACTTGATTTTTCAATTCGAGTTTCAACACAAATGGGGTATCGTTACAGCCTTGATTTCAGCATTTTTGGCCGGTCTTTTTACGGTACTCAATAAAACATTTATACCCAAATACAACCCGGTTGTTATTAGCTTTTACGAAATGGGAAGTGGGTTTATCGGTATTACCTTTTTGCTTATCGTTACTGGTGGTTTCTCCGCTGGAATACCTGCACCGTCGGCCGGAGATTGGATGTGGTTGCTCGTTTTAGGTGTTGTTTGCACTGCTTATGCTTACGTTGTTTCTATTGATGTGATGAAAGTGCTGTCGGCATACTCAGTCGTATTAACGATTAATATGGAACCGATTTATGGTATCCTGATGGCCTTTTTTATTTTTAAGGATTCAGAATACATGTCGTTGGGATTTTACATCGGAACATTGATTATTTTGGCTGCCGTATTTAGTTATCCTTTAATTATTAAAATGCTAAATAAGAGGAGCGCAATCGTAAAGGAAATTGGTCATTTGCAGTGATTTGCTTTTGTTGTAACATTTCCTGGTGGAGTAGAAATAAGACCGAACGAATAGTGTCAGCCCACTTTGTGTGTTACGAATTCATTTTTTGCATTAAACTAGAGCTGTATAATTGTTTTAAGCTTCCAATATGAACCTTCATTCCAATTGCTTCTGCTATTGATCGCATGCTTGCCTGTCACTTCACCCATTGAGACATGGTTGACTTAACGGTGTATATTGCTCTTTTTATGTTTAGGTGAATGCTATTCCGGTCTTTTTCGAAATTAAGGCGATTTCCTGGCCTCGATTTTCTGGTCAGGATAAATCATTCGTAGAATCTGATTTTTTTATATTCCCAACAATCGTATTTTTGATTAATTATTAAGTTTTAAAATCGAATTGATGTGAAACGAGTAGGTCAAAGTCTTTTCTCGCAGGAGAATTATGACGTGCGAGTTTTGTCGAATACTGTTGAGAACATAAAATTATAAGTATATGAAAGTAAAGTTTTTATTAGTCGTTTTGATATGTGTCGGCTTAAGCGCTTTTAAGTCTTCAGAAGAAAGAAAAATTCACCTGTATTTAGTTGGCGATTCAACAATGGCTAATAAATCGGAAAAAAGATATCCGGAAACCGGATGGGGAATGGTGTTTCAGGAGTTTTTCAAGGATCGGGTAGTTGTTGAAAATCATGCGTTGAATGGTCGGAGTTCTAAAAGTTTTATCGGAGAAGGACATTGGGCTAAAGTGTTGAATAAACTACAGCCTGGAGATTATGTCTTCATCCAATTTGGGCACAATGATCAAAAAGAGCGTAAGCCTGATCGTTATACAAATCCCGTAACAACTTATCGTGCCAATCTGGAGAGATATGTTCGCGAAACGAGAGAAAAAGGGGCACATCCCATTTTGCTAAGCTCAGTTGTGCGACGGAATTTTAATGATGAAGGAACGCTGATCGATACCCATGGCCTCTATCCTTTAATCACCCGAATAGTGTCCGAATCAGTAGATGTTCCTTTTATTGACTTGCAACTGA
Organism: Sunxiuqinia indica; assembly: GCF_009847015.1. Taxonomy (GTDB): domain Bacteria; phylum Bacteroidota; class Bacteroidia; order Bacteroidales; family Prolixibacteraceae; genus Sunxiuqinia; species Sunxiuqinia indica. The sequence goes on along the minus strand of NZ_WVEM01000009.1, from coordinate 120,190 downwards.
TGACAGAAGTGAAGGTTGTTGAAATGGGGACTGAAAAGTCACAAGAATTATATATGTGCCTTAAGCCGGGAGAATATCCGAACTACCCCGATGGAAATAAGGATAATACTCATTTTAATAATTTTGGTGCACGTGTAGTTGCAAAAATGGTGGTTGATGAACTCAAGAAAAAGAATATCTTGATAACTGAGCTAAAGTAAGTGTATTGCATTTAAATTGGCGAATGTTTTTTTTTTTTTAATCAGTACACTTAAACGATCAAAAAAATTAATCAAACGAACGATTCCCTATTATGAAAAAGAAAGTCTTTATTGGTTTATTGCTATTCTGGTCATGTAGCAGTTTTGCCCAGAAAACAGAGAGCTATTTCCCTCCGGAAGAATTGACAACAGTTGGTGCTTATTATTATCCGGAACATTGGGATGAAGCACAGTGGGACAGGGATTTGCAGAAAATGGCAGAAATGGGGTTTGAATTTACTCACTTTGCTGAATTTGCATGGGCTCAGCTGGAACCGGAAGAAGGAGTTTATGATTTTAAATGGTTGGATAAGGCCGTAGGTTTAGCCGCAAAACACAAACTAAAAGTCATCATGTGTACATCAACCGCGACACCACCAGTTTGGTTGGTTCGCAAGCACCCTGATGTTTTAATTACCCGGGAAGATGGAACACAATACGATCATGGATCACGACAACATGCTTCCTTCTCGAATGAATTTTATCGTGAATATGCTCAAAAGATGATTGCCGAGCTGGCTAAACATTATGGCGATGACGATCGAATTATGGGATGGCAATTGGATAACGAACCTCATTCAAATGTTGATTACGGAGACGATGCTCAACAACGTTTTCGTCAATGGCTGAAGAAAAAATACAAAACAATTGAAGCGTTAAATGATGCCTGGGGAACTAATTTCTGGAGTGGAACCTATCGTGACTTTTCAGAAATTAATATTCCACAGCACAAGCAATGGGGCATGAATCTTTATCAGCGGTTGGATCACAGTCGTTTTTGTGATTATGAGACTTCTTCATTTTTAGATGAGCAGGCGGAAACAATCCGAGGTTACGCTAGCCCTAAACAGTGGATTACCACGAATTATATTCCGATGTACGACGCTCGCTTTATTGGTGCCAGCAGGGAACTGGACTTCATCAGTTATACTCGCTATATGGTGTATGGCGAGCATAAAGGGATTGGTCCCAGGGGGTATCGCGTTGGTGAGTATTCTCGAATTGCAATGGCTAATGATTATTTTAGGCCACTGACTCCTGTTTATGGCGTGATGGAGCTACAGCCCGGGCAGGTGAACTGGGGGACAATTAATTCACAACCGCTTCCGGGAGCTGTGCGTTTGTGGTTGTGGCATGTTTTTGCAGGTGGAAGTCAGTTTACCTGTACCTATCGCTTTCGCGCTCCTATTTATGGTTACGAGCAGTATCATTATGGCATTGTTGGTCCCGATGGCGTAACTCCTACACGAGGGGGACTGGAGTATCAGCAATTTATTGATGAAGTAAAGCAGTTAAGAAGAAAATCATCTTTAGGAGAAACTCCAGCAGATTATCTAAAACGAAAAACGGCTATTCTTTATGATCCGGATAATACGGTTGCAATTAACCAAAACAAACAGACTACTGTTTGGGACACCGAGCAGCATGTCTTGAAGTACTACAAAGCCTTAAAATCATTTGGTTCCCCGGTTGATTTTATTCGCGACACCATGGATTTTTCGGGATATTCGGTGATTGTTGTTCCTGCTTATCAGCAAATGAGTTTGGACTTGGTTGAAAAACTAACGGATTACGTAAAAGGTGGTGGCAACTTGATTATGTCGTGTCGCACAGGTCATCAAGATGAATTGGGCCATTTGTGGGAGGCAAAACACGCAGAACCAATTTATGAGCTAATTGGAAGTAGCATTGAGTTTTATGATCTGTTAAGACCCTATGCTCCTGATACGATTGCTATGGACAAAGAGAAATTTGCCTGGACGAGTTGGGGAGATATTTTAAGTCCGAATGCTGAAACTGAAACCTGGGCTGAATATTCGGGTGATTTTTATGCCGGAAAAGCTTCCGTAACATATAATCAACTTGGTGAAGGCACCGTAACCTATGTTGGCGCTGATAGTAATCAAGGGGATTTGGAAGACGCTGTCCTGCGAAAATTGTACAAGCGTTTGGATATCGATATCCAAAACTATCCAGAAGGAATTACTGTCGAATACCGGGATGGGTTTGGTATTGCAATGAATTATGCGGATGAGGATTATGTAATGGATCTTTCTGATGATGTTGAAATATTGATTGGAGATAAATTAATTCCTACAGCGGGTGTGTTGGTTTGGAGATTGAAGTAGAGGATCAGTTTAAATTTCCGGTGGAGTAAAAATTATTATCATCTTTGCTTGCATTTTTTTATCGGTGATGCAGTGATGTATATTGAATAACACAAAAAAAAGAGGAAATTTCGAATGAAATTTCCTCTTTTTTTTGTGGGCGATGAGGGAGTCGAACCCCCGACCCCTTGGGTGTAAACCAAGTGCTCTGAACCAACTGAGCTAATCGCCCTGAATATTTTTTGAACGTGCCTTCTTTTTGGAAAAGCTTCATTAAAAAAGGAAGTTCCAACAGAAACTTCCTTTTTCTTGAGTGGGCGATGAGGGAGTCGAACCCCCGACCCCTTGGGTGTAAACCAAGTGCTCTGAACCAACTGAGCTAATCGCCCTAAATGTTTTTTGAACGTACCCCTTTTTCAGAAAGGCGTTGCAAATATAAATCCTTTTTTCTCTCTACCAAAAGAAAAAATCAAAATTTTCAAGAGAAATAATCGGCGACAACAAAGGTACTCCCGCCAATGAATATTAGGTCGTTTGTCTGTGCCTTGCTTTTAGCCTTTGCAACTGCTTCATGTACAGATGAAATTACCTCTCCTTCTAATTCATACGTTCTCGCTTGCGCTGCTAGTTCGCCCGCAGGCAGGGCACGAGAAATAGTTGCCTGGGTGAAAAGATAAGTTGCTTCTTTAGGTAGAATTTCTAAAATCTGATCCAGATTTTTATCATTTACCAGGCCTAAAACAATCCATAAATTCTTCCAGGCAGTATTTTTTAGTTGAGAAACAACACTCGTCAGCCCCGCCTCGTTGTGCGCTGTATCGCAAATCATCAGTGGATTATGGCCAACAACTTCCCAACGACCGCGGAGCCCCGTGTTTTTTGAAACCTTTGACATCCCATTATAGATCGGTTTCTGACTGATCTTCCATCCCGCCTCATTTAGCAGTTCAATGGTTTTTAAAACTCCTCCAATATTTTTACGCTGGTAATGGCCGAGTAAATCGGTCTTTAACTCAGGAAAAATCAGTTCGCCATTTTTCTTGAAATTAAAAAGTTGAAGCCCTTCAGCAAGAAACATGGAGTAGTCGGCATCGAATTCCTGGTCAGCGAAATGGATAGGCGCTTTTTTTTGTGTCGCAGTTTGCTTAAATGTTTCGTTGTATGAGTTACTGCTTTCAGAAATAACAACAGGAATCCCTGACTTGATAACTCCGGCTTTTTCTGTGGCAATTTGTTCGATAGAATTACCAAGCAGTGCGGTGTGATCTAAGCTGATGTTGGTAATTAACGACACCTCTGGCTGAATGATGTTCGTTGAGTCGAGTCTGCCACCCAGGCCAACTTCAACAACGGCAACGTCAACCTCCGTTTTTCTGAAGTAATCGAAAGCCATGGCAACGGTAATTTCAAAAAATGAAGGCTCAAGTTTTGCCGATTTATTCATCTTTCGAAATTGGTCAACAAACTCCACAACTGCATTTTCCGAAATCATTGCTCCATTCACCCGGATCCGTTCTCTGAAATCAATCAGGTGTGGCGATGTATATAAACCAACTTTATAACCCGCCTCTTGCAACACCGATGCCAATATGTGCGAGCAGGAACCTTTGCCATTTGTTCCAGCTACGTGGATGCTTTTGAATTGATGATGAGGAAAATCAAATAATTCATCTAACCGAAGAGTATTGCCCAAAGTGTTTTTATAAGCAGCCGGTCCGGTGCGCTGATACATGGGGAGATGGTTATATAAAAAATCAAGCGTGTGTTTATATCTTGTCATTATTAATCAGTGTTTTAATAAAATATCAGGCATTAGTGTTAATAACATCCTTTGTTTTTTCAAATAATTTCAAAATCAATTGACCTAAATTTTCCTACATTTATCAAAAGCAAAACTCTAAACTATGGCAACAAAACAGCCGGCTGACTCAAAATTATTTGTACTTGATACAAATGTAATTCTTCACGATCACACCTGTATTTACCAGTTCAAAGATAATGATATCATCATTCCTTTGACGGTGTTGGAAGAACTTGATAAGTTTAAACGAGGTAATGATCCAATCAATTTCCAAGCTCGTGAATTTGTTCGGATCCTGGATGGAATTGTTGGAGAAAAATTATTTAATGGAGGCATTAAACTGGGTGACTCTCTTGGGAAGTTGATTATTGCGACTGGTAAGCCATTTACCGAAGCGATGAAGCAATCATTCAAAGAAGATATTCCGGATCATCGGATTTTAGCTGTTGCTGAATACGTGAAGAAGGAAAATCCTAAACGCCAAACGGTTTTGGTGTCAAAGGATATCAATCTTCGGATGAAAGCGAAGTCGTTGGGGATTCTTTCAGAAGATTACCAAAACGACAAAATTAAGGATCCACAGGTTTTTGAAAAGAGCATTAAGGAAGTTGATAATTTCAAGGATGAACTAATTAATCGTTTGTATGATGAAGGCTCTTTTGCTATTTCTGAATCGGAAATAAAGGAGGCACCAAAGCCCAACGAGTACTTTATTCTGAAAGGTAACAAATCAAGTGTTTTAGGTCGGTTTGATAAAACTTCTCAGCGAGTGATTCGTGTTGAGAAGCGAGTCGCTTACGGTATAAAGCCACGAAACGCAGAGCAAACCTTTAGCCTGAATTCCTTGTTGAACCCCGATATTAAGTTGGTATCATTAACAGGTAAAGCGGGAACCGGAAAAACCTTATTGGCTTTGGCTGCGGCGTTGGAGCAGAATAAGCAATACGAACAAATTCTGTTGGCTCGTCCAATCGTTGCATTGAGCAACCGTGATTTGGGCTACTTGCCCGGAGATGCAACCGAAAAAATTAGTCCGTACATGCAACCTTTGTTTGATAACCTGTCGGTTATTAAGCATGCTTTTAATCCACGTAGTCAGGAATACCAAAAAATTGAAGAGTTACTCAAAGAGGAGCGTTTGCTTATAACCCCGCTAGCCTATATTCGCGGGCGTAGTTTGTCCAATGCCTTTTTTATTGTTGATGAGGCTCAAAATCTTACTCCGCACGAAATAAAAACGATCATTACCCGAGCCGGCGAAGGGACCAAAATGGTATTCACCGGCGATATGCAACAAATTGATTCACCGTATTTGGATATGAAATCAAATGGTTTGGCATACATGACTGATAAAATGCGCAGTCAGGAGCTCTTTTCACATGTTAATCTGGTGAAAGGTGAGCGTAGTTATTTGGCCGAATTAGCGAGTGACCTTCTTTAATCTGAAAAGGAATATCCTGTCTTTTTTAGAAATAAATAACATCCATAATTTTGAATCCATGGGGTTTTAACGCAATTTCGAAGAAAAATAAAACCCCATGGATTTAGAAAATATTTGCAAGCAAATAGAAACAGTTGCCAAGAAGGCGGGTCAGTTTATTCGGGAAGAGCGATTGAAAATTACCGATGATGATATTGAATTGAAAGGTAAAGCAAGCTTGGTAACCTATGTCGATAAAAATGCTGAAAAGTTAATTGTTGACGAACTTACCCAAATACTTCCCGAAGCGGGTTTTATCACCGAAGAAGGAACGGCCGATTCGGATGGAGAAACATTGAAGTGGGTGATCGACCCCTTGGATGGAACCACCAATTTTATTCATGGTATATTTCCACATTCAGTTTCCATTGCTTTAATGAAAAATGACCAGCCCATTGTGGGAGTGGTATACGAAGTTGGACAGGATGAACTTTTTGCCGCCTGGCAGGGTGGTGGTGCCTGGCTAAATGGCAAGCCAATTTCGGTATCGAAAAACAAGAAACACGAAGATGTGCTGCTTGCGACCGGATTTCCGTATTATAACTTTGAAATGCTGAACGAATACCTCGAACTACTTGAGTTTTTTATGATGGAAACTCGCGGTATGCGCCGAATGGGGTCTGCTGCTGTTGATATGGCTTATGTGGCTTGCGGACGCTTTGACGGCTTTTTTGAGCACGCCTTGCATGCCTGGGATATTGCCGCAGGAATCATTATCCTGCAAGAGGCAGGAGGAAAAGTTTGCGATTTTAAAGGAGGTGATAATTATTTGTTTGGTAAAGAGGTTGTGGCTTCTAATGAGAACTATTTCCCGGCATTCTTCTCAAAAGTAAACGAACTTTTAGGGTAGTTTTTTTTCGTTGCTAATATTGTACATCGTCGGGTAATAAACTAAATTGCATAAAAAAGCAACTATGGCTGAAAAAGAGATTGCCCTCCTTCAAAAACAACGGGAAAAGCTAGCCGATAAAAGTTTTGATCTGGAAGCGTGGAAAAAACAAACCACACTTTTCCTGCATCGTATTTTTGGTGCCGACCATGCTATTGTGCGAATGATCACGGAACTTAAATACGATTATTCGAGCTGGAATTTACGCGATGCAACGGGCAACGAAAAGTCGGATGATCCTGTAAAAATGCAGGCTGATGAAATACTGGAAGCTGCTATTTTAGAGTTGGAAAGTTTAGGTTTGCCCGATCCGACATCTTCGGCAGACAAAGTCTGGGAACTGATGGAGGAAGAATTAACCGGGAAGCAGTTTAAAGCATTGAAAGCGATTGTTGAATCGACAAAAAAGAATAAGTTGGCAAAAGTTCAGGAAGTACTTGGGAGTATGGAGAAAGAAAACCTAATAAGTATCCTTTCCCGAATTCTAATTTCATGACTATATTTGCCGGATGAATTCACCCAAGGTTGCGATTGTTATTTTAAACTGGAATGGCAAGAAATTGCTAAAACAGTATTTACCTTCTGTTATTGAAAATAGTCAGGATGAAGGCGTTGAAATTATTATCGCCGACAACAATTCTGACGATGATTCTATAAATTTTCTTGAAAGCAATTACCCGAAGTTGAGAATTATTCATTTGATTGAAAATCATGGTTTTGCGAAAGGGTATAATTTGGCTCTAAAAGATATTGAAGCTGATTATTACATTTTGCTGAATTCGGATGTTGAGGTTACGCCCGACTGGGTTAACCCATTGATTCAACCAATGGAAGAGGACGATTCAGTTGCAGCGGTTCAACCCAAAGTGCTTAGCTGGAATAAAAAGGATGAGTTTGAATATGCGGGAGCAGCCGGCGGGTTTATCGACAAGCTGGGTTTTCCGTTTTGCCGGGGACGTATTCTTAATGTGATGGAGAAGGATGAAGGGCAGTTCGACCAAGTTTGCAATATCTTTTGGGCCACCGGAGCCTGCATGGCGGTTCGTGCCAGTTATTTTCATAAGGCGGGTGGTTTCGATTCTGATTTCTGGGCTCATATGGAGGAAATCGACATTTGCTGGCGGTTAAAAAATATGGGTTTTCAAATTCAATACACCCCATTCAGCAAGGTCTATCATCTTGGAGGCGGAACTTTGTCGTATGACAATCCTAAAAAGTTGTTCCTGAATTTTAGAAATAGTTTGTGGCTGTTGTACAAAAATCTTCCTCGCCGGAAATTTTATAAGGTTATTGTTGTTCGGATGCTGTTAGATGGCGCCGCTGCATTTAAGCTGTTGAGTGAGGGAAATGCGAAAGGTTTTTTCAGTGTCTTTCAGGCACATGCCGCATTTTATCGTTCGCACAAAAAGCTGAGGCAAAAGAGAATTCAACTCAAAAATATTGCGACACCTCAATGGCACGACGAAATTTTGGTGAAGAGCATTATCTGGAAATTTTATTTGGAGGGAAAAAGAACATTTCGAGAAGTAAATGAGTAATTTTTGCCTACTTGTTCTGTTCGCATTATCGGAAAACCTTTGTATATTGAATCAAATTAATTCAATCTCTTTATGTCACTCATTAATGGATTCAATATTTTTCCAACAACAAAATCTTTTGAAAAAATAAGTGTGGATCAAGTTGCCCAACCGATTCCTCATAATGCGTATCAATGGTTGCAGTTTGATTTAACCGATCCCGATACACCTAACATAATCCGCTCCATTGATGGTCTCGATGAGTTGTTTGTTGACGCTTTGTTGAAAGAAGAAACACGACCACGACTGTCAATTTCAAACGATGATATGTTATTTATGTTACGAGGGGTCAATTTGGCTGAAGGGGCCGATCCGGAAGACATGGTGTCTGTTCGGATGTTGGTAAGCAAAAACCGGATTATTACCTGCCAAAGACGAAACCTACTTTCTGTAAATGATATGGTGCAGCAAATTGAGGAGGGAAATAGCTCGAAGTCCACTGCTCATTTTCTAGTTTACTTATGTGAGCGCCTGATATTCAGAATGGGCGATTTTATGGAAGATATCGAAGATCGTTCGGCGGAAATTGAAGAATTGGTGTTAGACAATGAAGATGAAGACTACAGAAATGACATTCACAATATTCGCAGACAAATTATTCAACTAAAGCGTTTTTTGGTTCCTCAGCGGGAGGCTTTTTTGAAAATTCAACTCGAAAAAACAAGTTGGATTACTCAAAAACAACAACTTCGTTTTCGGGAAATTACGGACCAACTTATTCGTTATCTTGAAATGTTGGATGCAGCACGCGATATGGGAACTGTTAGCCAGGAAACCTTGTATAACAGGCAAAACGAAGAGATGAACAAACGGATGTACGTGTTGACAATTGTTGCAGCTTTTTTCTTGCCTCTTGGTTTTTTTACCGGGCTTTTAGGCGTTAATCTGGCAGGAATTCCCAGCGCCGATAGTCCCTTGGCATTTTTCGTTTTTGTTATCATTCTTTTAACGATTGTTGGCTTTCAATTTTGGTTATTTAAGAAAAATAAGTGGCTTTAGTATTTTGTAAAATAATATATTTGCAACTCATATTTATGTTATTGAGTTATGAGTCGCATTTCTACTTTGCTATTAATTGCAGCTTGCCTTTTTTCGTCGTGTGCCACGCAGCACAAAACAATTTCAGCCATAAGCACCTGGTCGTATCCACAGCTTCAAGATGATCAGCAGTTTAGTTTTAGTTATGTTGATGGAGTGTTGGGTAAAACCGGAAATAAGCAAGCGGCTCGCTGGGCTAAAAGAAAGCATATTCATGTAATCAGTGTTCGAATCATGAACAATGGGAAAAGACCCGTTCATGGAATGCAATTGTCTTTTTATAACGGTGACGAACCAGTCGAACGCATCCACAATGCCTGGTTAGCAAAAAAGGTCAGACAGCGGAGGTCACCACTAATGATTTTATTTGCTCCGGTTTGGTTGGCGGAGGCGGCCTTTTACTCTTCGCTTGATGACGATGACGAGTATTATTACGAGCGTTCTCCTTACGAAGAGGACACACCAAGTATAACAGGTGATATTGCTTCAGCAGTTGATAATCAGCGAAAGAACGAGAACCTAAAACTAAAAGATGAATTGGTGAATTTTCAGCTTGAAAGACAAGTTCTTTGGCCAGGAAAGGCAGTTTATGGTATTATCGGAATTAGAAGCAACGAGGAGTTGGAGCATTTGCGAATTGTAAAGCACGATGTTGATTTTGAGGTTGTCTCAACATACTAGTTAGTAAAAAGCCCCACCAATTGGTGAGGCTCATCTTACTAACTAAACTAAAACCTATTTACCTATGAAATGTCTATCATGCGCGGAGCCTGTTCTTTGTATTCTTCCCTTTTAGGAAGTAAAATTGTCAAAATGCCATCTTTATGTTTTGCTTTAATTTTGTTGGCATCAACACCTTCCGGCAATCTGAACGAACGACTGAATGAAGAATAGTTAAATTCGCTGAACACAACTTTTTCTCCATCCTTCTCTTCTTTTTGCTCTTTCTTTTGAGAAGAAACCGTGAGAACATTGTTTTTCAAGTCGATGTGGAAATCTTTCTTATCAAGTCCGGGTGCAGCCACTTCAATTTCGAAATCCTCTTTATGTTCGTACACATTTACAGCCGGGCTTGAACTCCATTCTGGTTTCTCAAAGACATCGTTCCAGAAATTTCTTCCAAAAAAATCGTCGAATAAATTCGGCATGTTTCTGTTTTGTTTGATTAATGGTAACATGACTAAATCCTCCTTTTTTTAGTTCAACATCAATGATTACGCCTAAGAAACTTCAAACAATATACCAACAAGCTTTTGCTGCGATTTTCGATCATGATTAAGCATATGGTTGCCATTTTGTCTTTTTTGACGACATTTTTGCATGTGTTAATTGTCTGGATATGAAATATTTTCAGGGTTTTGTTTCTTGAGGTACACGGCGCGAATTGTAATTTCTACTTTTTTTCACATACCTTTGTAATCGTAATTTTTCGCAATGGGGTGCCTTAATAATTAAGGGCTGAGATCATACCCAATGAACCTGATTCGGTTAGTACCGGCGGAGGGAGTTGTGTTTCAAACTTGATATTTTATATCCTCATTGCATTTATTCATTTTCTTTTAGAATTAAATGACATGAATGTATCTGTAAACGACCGAAGTGTCGAAATTGAAAATCAAACCAATTTGCATGCGCTTATTAGCCAGTTGAAACTTCCCTCGGCAACAGGTATTGCCGTTGCTGTTAATAACCAGATTGTCAAAAAAGGACATTGGGAAAACCATCTATTAGCAGAGAATGACCAGGTATTGATTATCAAAGCAAGCCAGGGAGGCTGATGATTCATGCTAAAATGCCAATCATCATTCAACTAATTTCAAAGATCAAAGATCAAAAGCCAAATGCAAATGAATCAAGTTAAAAGCCACTTAGGCGAGACCTATAAATTTCCTAACTCAAGAAAAATTTACGTTGATGGAAATTTGTACCCGATTAAAGTTCCGATGCGAGAGATTCGACTATCTCCAACACAGATAACTGGGAAAGAGATGGAAGAGAATCCGCCAATCTACGTGTACGATACTTCCGGCCTTTATTCTGATCCCGAGTTTCAAATCAATATTGAAGAAGGATTGCCGAACCAGAGGAAATCATGGATTCAGGAACGTAACGATGTAGAAGAGTTGCCAAATCTGAGCTCGGAATTCGGACAGCAACGGCTGGCTGATCCAGAGATGGAGAAAGTAAGGTTTCCCAAAATAAACCGTAATCCGTTAAAGGCGAAGGCGGGCAAAACACCTACGCAATATTACTATGCCCGGCAAGGTATTATTACTCCCGAAATGGAATATGTGGCCATTCGTGAAAATCAGAACATTGAGGAACTCAATAAAAGAAAGTCGCAAAATATCGAGACGTACATCACCCCCGAATTTGTTCGTCAGGAAATTGCAGCAGGACGAGCGATGATTCCTGCCAACATTAACCATCCGGAATGTGAGCCGATGATTATCGGCAGTAAATTTCTGGTAAAAATTAATGCCAACATCGGAAACTCCGAGCTTTCGTCAGGAATTGAAGAAGAAGTTGGCAAGGCGGTTTGGGCTTTTTACTGGGGAGCTGATACCGTAATGGATTTATCGACAGGAAATCATATTCATGAAACACGGGAGTGGATTATCCGGAATTCACCAGTGCCAATTGGTACAGTGCCACTTTATCAGGCGTTGGAGAAAGTAGATGGCAATGCCGAGGACTTAAGCTGGGAAATTTATCGCGATACTTTGATTGAACAGGCCGAGCAAGGGGTGGATTATTTTACAATTCACGCGGGGCTACTTTGGAGTCATGTTCCGAAAACTATTGATCGGATGACTGGAATTGTATCCCGTGGAGGAGCAATTATGGCCAAGTGGTGTTTGGCTCATCATCAGGAGAATTTTTTGTATTCGCATTTCGATGAGATTTGTGAGATTATGGCTGCATACGATGTTGGTATTTCGCTGGGCGACGGATTGCGACCCGGTTCAATCTATGATGCCAACGATGAAGCTCAATTCGCTGAATTGAAAGTGCTGGGAGAACTTACTCATAAAGCAAGAAAAGCAAATGTGCAGGTTTTAATTGAAGGACCCGGACATGTACCAATGCACAAGATTAAAGAAAATGTTGAGCTGCAAAAACAGTATTGTGATGACGCGCCTTTTTATGTGTTGGGACCACTGACCACCGACATTGCTCCGGGATACGATCACATCACCTCAGCCATTGGTGGGGCGATGATTGGTAGCTTTGGGGCAAGTATGCTGTGTTATGTGACGCAAAAAGAACATCTTGGATTGCCGGATAAAGACGATGTAAAACAAGCGGTTATCACCTACAAGTTGGCAGCCCATGCTGCCGATTTGGCAAAAGGTTTTCCGGGAGCTCAGGTACGTGATGATGCAATGAGCAAAGCGCGTTTTGAGTTTCGCTGGAAAGACCAATTTTGTCTAGCCCTGGATTCTGAAACCGCGATGCAGTTTCATGATCAGACGCTACCTGACCAGGGAAGCAAACAGTCTCATTTCTGCTCCATGTGCGGCGATAAATTCTGCTCCATGAAATCGACGCATGAAATCCGTGAAATGGCTAAAAAGTTAGAAGAAAAGCAGCAGGAATTCAGAGAAAAGGGAAGCGAAATCTATGTCAACCCATAACTGGAGATTATGGATCTGATTGTTATATCATATCCCGAATCATTTTTCAATGAGGAACAACTAATTGCCCGGTTTTTTCAGCTGGGACTTCAGCGGTTTCATTTGCGAAAGCCAGCCTGGGGACAGGAGCAAATCGAGCAATTATTGAGAGGAATTCCAGCGGAATATTATCCCAGAATTGTTTTGCACGATCAGTTTGATCTAGCTGAGAAATACCATTTGGGTGGTATTCATTTTACAGGAAAAACAAAAATGAAGATTGAACAGTGGTTGGAATTTCCCGGAACCAAAAGCATCAGCTGTCATTCGCTTGAAGAATTAAAGATGCTTGGTGATAAGGTGGATTATGCCTTTTTGAGTCCTGTTTTTTCTTCTCTTTCAAAGCCCGGCTATGAAGGGAATTTAGATTTGCAGAAAGTAAGCTCATTTTTGAGACTCGAAAAGAAATATTCAGTCGTTGCATTGGGGGGTGTTTCTGATCAAGCAATCAGACAATGCATTCAATTTGGTTTCGATGCAGTGGCTGTACTAGGGGCAATTTGGCAAAAGGAGCTTGAGGCAGCATTGATTCTAAATCGTTTCATTAAACTATTAAACACATGTCAACAAAACGTCCCGATGTAATTTGTCTGTCCGGATTTGATCCGAGTGGAGGTGCGGGCATTTTAGCCGACATAAAGACCCTCGAAATGCATCGGGTTCAAGGTCTGGGAGTTTGCACGGCGCTGACTTTTCAAAATGATCAGTCATTTGAAGGAATGGAATGGGTGAGTGAGAAAAATATGCTTCGACAATTGGATGTTCTTCAGACTGCTTACCAGCCGAAGGCCGTAAAAATCGGAATCATCGAAAGTTTAAGTGTGCTGATGAAAGCAATTGAGAAACTGAAGCATCAGGATTCTGATATCTCAATTATTTGGGATCCGATTTTGAATGCTTCTGCCGGATTCAATTTTCATCAACAGTTTGATCGCGATTTGTTCGACTATCTGCTAGATCAAATTTCATTATTAACTCCAAATTTACCAGAGTGCGAGTATTTATTCGGAACCAGTAACGTCAATGTAATTCGTGAAAAAGTAAATTGTGCAGTATTGATTAAGGGAGGCCATTCCGAATCCGATTTTGCAACCGATGTATTGATCGCAGGCGGAGAACAACAACTTTTTCGACATGAGAAGAAGATGGGGTTTTCTAAGCATGGAACAGGATGCATCCTGTCATCAGCAATTGCTGCAAACCTTGCACTTGGTCGTTCGCTGGCAGAATCTTGTCGCTTAGCCAAAGAATATATGCAAGCCATTTTAACAAGTAATCATACCAAATTAGCCTATCATTATGAACCCTGAAAAAACAATTGCAAGCCTACAGCTAGTGACCCATCCGGTAGAAGGGAATAGCCCATTTAATCAAGCCAAGTTGGCATTGCAGGGCGGCTGCAAGTGGATTCAGCTACGCATGAAAAATCAGGAGTTGGAAAGCTTTATATCTGAGGGACGAAAGATTATGATATTGAAGGAATTTCATGATTTTAAGCTCATTATTAATGATCATCCGAAAGTAGCAATGAAACTTCAGGCAGATGGTGTACATCTCGGCAAACAGGATATGGCTCCAGGAGAAGCCCGTCGGATTTTAGGTGATGATTTCATTATTGGAGGAACTGCGAATAGCGAGGATGATATTATGCGGTTGGTAGGAGAGGGAGTCGATTACATTGGTTTAGGACCTTTCCGTTTTACTTCAACGAAAGAGAATTTAAGTCCCGTTATTGGACTGGAAGGCTATCAGAGACTGATGGATTGGATGATGCAAAATGAGCTAACGATTCCAGTGGTTGGAATTGGGGGTATTGGGCTTGGCGATGTTGATTCATTGCTGCAAAGCGGTCTGCATGGACTTGCTGTTTCGTCGGCTATTACCAAGGCGAAATCAATTACTTCAAAAACGAAATTATTTCTCAGAGAAATTCAAAAAACACAACAAGATGATAAAAGCACAACCTTTAAAATTAGGTGACAAAGAGTTTAAGTCTCGCTTGTTTACCGGAACGGGTAAATTTAGTTCGAATCAAATGATGGAAGATGCTATTCTTGCATCTGGATCAGAATTGGTTACAGTGGCTTTGCGCCGCGTTGATATTCACGATCAAACTGATGATTTGTTAAGTCACCTGAAGCATCCTCACATCCAGTTGTTGCCCAATACCTCAGGAGTGAGAACGGCCAAAGAGGCGGTTTTTGCGGCGCAACTGGCTCGCGAAGCGCTGGGAACTAACTGGGTAAAACTGGAAATCCATCCCGATCCACGTTACTTGTTACCCGACTCGGAGGAAACGCTTAAGGCAACCAGGGAGTTGGTTAAATTGGGCTTTATTGTTTTGCCATACATTCAAGCTGATCCGGTTCTGTGCAAAAAGTTGGAAGATGTTGGGACAGCTGCAGTAATGCCTTTGGGATCGCCAATTGGCAGTAATCAGGGACTGCAAACACGTGATTTTCTTCGCATAATTATCGAACAAAGTAATGTGCCGGTTATTGTTGACGCCGGAATTGGTGTTCCATCGCACGCTGCCGAGGCCATTGAAATGGGGGCTGATGCTGTTTTGGTGAATACTGCAATTGCTGTTTCCGACGATCCGGTAGCCATGGGGCATGCTTTTAGATTAGCTGTTGAGGCTGGCGCGATTGCCCGGAAAGCAAAGGTTGGTCGTAAAAGCATGATTGCCGAGGCCAGTAGTCCGCTAACATCATTTTTAGACTAAAACAATTGGGATATGGGTTTTTATGAATTACTTCAGTCACATGATTGGGACAAAACTAAAGATGATATTTATTCGAAAAGTTCGAACGATGTTGTTCGGGCATTGGAAAGCGACCAGCTGACAGTTGACGATTTTAAAGCGCTGATTTCGCCGGCGGCCTCGCCTTACCTGGAAGAAATGGCACAGCAGAGCCGCATGAAAACCTTGCGTCGATTTGGGAGAACCATACAGATGTATGTGCCTCTTTACTTATCCAATGAGTGTACCAACTTCTGTATTTATTGTGGCTTTAATCATGAGAATTCTGTTAGTCGATTAACATTAAATTCTGTACAGATTTTGGAAGAAGTTGAGGCAATTAAAAAGCTCGGCTTTGAGCACCTTTTACTTGTAACCGGCGAACATCCGGTGAAAGCTGGATTTTTTTATCTCAAAGACACGATTCGTTTACTGAAAGAACACTTCAAATTGATTTCGATTGAGGTTGCTCCGATGGACACTGAGCAGTACAAAGAGTTGGTTGGTTTAGGATTGAACTCCGTTTACATCTATCAGGAAACCTTCCATGAGAAACGATATAATGTGTATCATCCCAAAGGTAAAAAGGCAAATTTCAGGTACCGTTTAGAAACCCCGGAACGACTTGGACAGGCTGGTGCCTACAAAACAGGCTTAGGTTGTTTGTTGGGACTGGAAGATTGGCGGGTTGATTCTTTTTTTACAGCTCTTCATCTTGATTATCTGCGCCGGAATTATTGGCGGACAAAATACTCTATCGCTTTTCCTCGGTTGCGACCACATGTGGGAAGCTTTCAACCCAACAGCATCATCAGCGATCGAGAATTGGTGCAATTGATATGCGCTTATCGCTTATTCGATGAAAACGTAGAACTATCTCTTTCAACCAGAGAAAGTGCAAAGTTTCGTGACCGGCTGGTTCATCTGGGAATTACTACAATGAGTGCCGGAAGTAGTACTGAACCAGGTGGTTATGCAAATAAAAACAGGTCGTTAGAGCAGTTTTCAATTAGTGATGCACGGAGCCCGGAGGAGGTGAAAAACCAAATTCAAGCTGCCGGATATGAGGCTGTTTGGAAAGATTGGGACAGCTATTTACAATAATCAAAAACTTTAATGAGATGCAGTTGAAAGATATTGAACGGGATCGTTACCAGCGACAAATGATGCTTCCCGGAATTGGCAAAGAAGGCCAACTGAAATTGAAAAAGGCAAAGGTGTTAATCGTTGGAGTGGGAGGACTGGGATCTCCTGTTGCTGCTTATTTGTGCGCTGCAGGTGTTGGCGTTTTGGGCCTTGTGGATGACGATGTTGTTGCAGAAAGTAATTTGCAACGGCAAATTCTTTATAACTCGAAAGTTGTTGGCAAGTTAAAAGTTCATCACGCTCAGGAAGTGTTACAAACATTAAACCCGGAAGTAGAAATTGACGTTTTTGAAGAGCGTATTTCAGCGCAAAATGCCGAAGCAATCTTTCAGAAATTCGATGTGATTGTTGATGCTACGGATAATTTCAGAAGTCGATATTTGATCAGTCAGTTTTGCCAACAATTCAATAAGCCTATGGTGCATGGATCAATAGAGGAATTCTCGGGCATGGTTTCGGTTTTTAATTACATGGGAGGGCCAGTGTATGAAGATTTATTTCCGGAGCCGCCTCAAAATACACCCATTGATGGTGAACCGAAAGGTGTGTTTGGTGCTTTGCCGGGTATCATTGGTAGCTTGCAGAGCATGGAAGTTTTGAAAATACTTGCAGGAGTAGGAGAATCCTTGTCGGGTAAGTTGTTGACCTACGACGCATTAGCCGGGCGGTTCAATACACTCAAGATGATTTAGCTCATTCATACTTGTCTGTTATTTAGATTTATTCTAAATTTGCAGCAGTTTACAGCAATGGGGTGCCTTAATAATTAAGGGCTGAGATCATACCCAATGAACCTGATCCGGTTAGTACCGGCGTAGGGAGGGCATAAGGAAAAATTCCTACCTCATTGGTTAATTTAGTTTTTAACCAGATTATCAAAAAGAAAATGAAAAGATTAGGATTAATACTGCTGATGCAGTGTTTTGCCGTGTATTCATTTGCAGAGTATTCACTTCGTGGAACTGTGTTGAGTGAGTCAGGAGAAGAATTGGTTGGAGCCAACCTGATGTTGTCGGGAAGCTACAAAGGGACTTCAACGAACGAGAATGGTGAGTACGAGTTCGAGAAACTTAAAGCTGGTACTTATACCTTGAAAGTGACCTACATTGGTTACGAACCCAAACGTATTTCGGTGGATGTGGATGGAGACACAGAGCAAGATATCCAGTTGGAGCCACGTCATATTATGGCTGAAGAAGTGTTGGTCTCGGCAACTCGTGCGGGAGATAAAACGCCTGTAGCGAAAACCACAGTCAATCAATCAACCATCGAAAGCCGAAATATGGGACAGGATATCCCTTATTTGCTGACCATGACGCCATCGTATGTGGCCACATCGGATGCTGGTGCTGGAGTCGGTTATACCAATTTTCGCATTCGAGGAACGGATTTGAACCGGATTAATGTCACCGTAAATGGTATTCCCATGAACGATGCCGAGTCGCATGGAACCTGGTTTGTTGATATTCCTGATTTAGCCGGATCGATCGAAAATATCCAGATACAGCGTGGGGTTGGAACTTCGACCAATGGTGCCGCGGCTTTTGGTGCCACGATTAATCTGCAAACATCAACGTTGAACAAAGATGCCTATGCCGAGTATCGGACTTCAGTTGGTTCGTTCAACACCTTTAAAAACTCGGTAAGTGCCGGAACAGGTTTATTAAATGACCATTTTACCTTTGATGTTCGTTTGTCGAAGGTCAATTCTGATGGTTTTATTGATCGGGCTTCAGCTGATCTGAAGTCATTTTTTACATCTGCCGGATATTATTCGGAGAATACGGTCATAAAAGTGAATGTCTTTTCGGGTTTTGAAGAGACCTACCAGGCGTGGTATGGCGTGCCTTCAGCAAAACTGAACAATGATGTTGCCGGATTGGAGCGTTACCGCGATCATTGGTTGTGGAACACACATTCGGCTCGGGCGAACGAAGAACAGTTTGATCACGTCATGAATTCGGATGCCAGAACCTATAATTTTTATACGTATGAAAATGAAGTAGATCATTATCAGCAAGATCACTATCAATTGCATTTTTCTCATCAGTTGAATGACTTCCTGAATATCAATGCGGCATTGCACTATACTTATGGTCGTGGCTATTACGAAAACTATGAATATGATGAAGATTTCACGGACTATCAGATGACAGTTCCTGAAGGAATTGAAGTGACAGACCTTGTTGCCCGAAAATGGTTGGATAATGATTTCTATGGGGCTACTTTTTCGTTGAATTACGAGAGAAATAAATCCGCATTCACTTTCGGTGGAGGTCATAGTACTTATGATGGTGACCATTTTGGGAATGTGATTTGGGCTCAGTACATGGGCGAAAATGAAAAGGATCATGAATGGTACCGGGGAACCGGATTGAAAAAAGACTTCAATGTGTTTGGGAAATACAGTTACCAACTAACAGAGGCTTTCAGCTTATTTGCCGATATGCAGTATCGCCATATTGATTACGATATTGATGGCATTGATGATGATTTGCGGGATTTGACACAGTCGCATCAGTACGATTTTTTCAATCCTAAATTTGGTGTTTTTTACCGGCCAAGCAATGCTCAGGAAGCTTATTTGAGCTATGCCGTAGCTCACCGCGAGCCAACCCGTAGTAATTTTGTCGATGCTGATCCGGCCGGAAAGCAACCGGTTTCTGAAACCCTGCGAGATCTGGAGGCTGGTTACACTTACAAAACATCAAGCTTTTTAGTTGGAGCTAATTTGTATTATATGAGTTACAAAGATCAGTTGATTCAAACCGGTGAAATTAACGATGTTGGTGCTCCAATCATGGTCAATGCGGATGATAGCTACCGTGCCGGAATTGAATTAACCGGAGGACTGAAAATTACCCGTAGTCTGAACTGGGATGGGAACCTGACTTTCAGCCAAAATAAAATAACCGATTTTACCGAGTATGTTGATAATTGGGATGCAGGAGGGCAAAAAGCCTTTAATTTAGGTGAAACCGATTTAGCATTTTCTCCAAATGTAATTGTCAATAGTCAATTGAAATTTAAACCAGCACCTGCCTTAAGCTTAAGTTTACTATCAAATTATGTTGGGGATCAGTATATTGATAATACATCGAACGAAGATCGTAAACTGGATGCTTGGTTTGTCAATAATTTGAAAATTGAACATACGATCAACTGCAAATTCTTTGATGAAGTTAAGTTGCATTTAATGGTCAATAATCTGTTTGATGTGGAATACGAAAGTAATGCCTGGGTTTATTCCTATATCTACGGTAACGAGCGCTACAAGATGGATGGATACTTTCCACAAGCCGGAACTCATTTCTTTGCCGGAATAGATTTCAAATTTTAGATCAATTGATAACCCTTGAAACTTTAGTTTTGAGGGTTATTTTTTTTCAATTTGATAAAGTTTGCTGTTTTCAGCATCAAAAAATAGAGGTGCAATCGTTACTTTCGGATATCGCCTGCGCAGTCTGCCGGCTTCTGCCAGCAGAAAGTCAACTGAGTTGCCAATCTCAAAAAAAGGCGATAGGTTTTCAAAGTGCATCTGGGCATTTTCGAGCTTCCATCCAGCATTTTTAGCCATCCCTGCAATAAACTCATCCTTTCTGGAATCCAGATGAACCATTTCACAATTGGTATGTCCAATCAGTGCGATATGCTGAATGTTTCCAACTCCAATCGCAAAGGAAACCTGAAATTCGTGATAAAAAAGATTGGCTCCTCCCGAACGAATAATGTAGGCAAAATTTTCCGGAATCCATAAGTTTTTTCGGTTGTCCATGCACATGCCAATCAGCATTTTAGGAGCTTCGTAGTTGGAAAATCGTTTGTTTAAATTATGGTATTCCAATAATAAGCCAATTGGTGTGTTTTGGTATTCGGGGAATATGTCTTTCTTCGAATTGATTTCAACTAGTTCTGCCATTTCATTCTTTCCAGTTCATTTGTAACAGCAACCAGTCGAGCTCCTAAAAAGTTCAAAAAAATGTCATCCGGAAAAGAATTATAGATTATTTACTCGAGAAAGTTTTTCTTTTTACTTTTGAAGAACGAAAGGAATACGATTATGGCAAAAGATTGGAAAGAGCGTCTGGGAGTAGTTTATTCAACCAACCCTGATTTTGGTTACGACAAAGAAGAACAGGAGAGTGAGGAAACGTTGCCGTCCCGGCAACAGGATTTGAGAGTCTGCCTGGACAAGAAAAATCGCAAAGGTAAGGCTGTAACATTAGTCACCGGATTTGTAGGCAATGATGACGATTTAAAAGATTTGGGTAAAATGCTGAAAACCAAGTGTGGGGTAGGAGGTTCGGCTAAAGAAGGGGAAATCCTTGTTCAAGGCGATTTACGTGATAAAGTCGTTCAGATTCTTCAAAAAGAAGGTTACAAAGTAAAGCGATCGGGAGGGTGATTACTTCTCTGGAATAGTTCAAATTATACGATTCATCTCGGTCATTCATTACCTTTTGAGAATTGATCTATTTTTACATCCATTTCACTTAGTGTTTTACCGCCTTTAATACCAAAGTCGAGCGTACGAATTGGGAAAGGAATGGTAACGTCATTCTCGTCGTAAGTTGATTTGATGTTCTTTATTCCATCACTAAGTGCTTTAAGATAATCTGTTTGCTTATAGAAATCTACCCAGTAGCGAACCACAAAGTTGATGGAGCTGTTTCCAAATTCAAGATAGTAGAGGTCAACGGGTTTGCCTTTTTTCAGATAGTCTATTTTTTGTATTGCTTCCAGAGTTAAATTTTCTACCGAGCTCAAATCTTCCCCGTAACTAACGCCCACATTTAAATCAATACGTCGCTCTTGATTAATTGTATAATGGGTGTATACATCTTCAAAAATTAATCGGTTCGGAACAACTACTTCCTGACCTTGCAGGGTAGTTATTTTAACAGCGCGCAACCCAATTGATTTAACGGTGCCGAACTGATCTCCAAATTCAATGATATCGCCTACGTTGATGGTGCTTTTCAGGGTAATATAAATACCTGACAGGAAATTTGAAATAGCGTCTTTAAAGGCAAAACCGACTGCCAGCCCCATTATTCCAACACCTGCAAGTAGAGAGGTGACAGTTTTTTCCAGTTCAAGGATGCCTAAGGCCACAAACAATCCCACTGTCATGATGATGATGCGGGCTAGTGATGAGATGAGCTTGTTAACTGCAATATTACGCGATACTTTAAAAAGCGTTTTGGAAAAGACAGCTACAACGATACGCGAAATGGCATAAAAGAGGACGATAACAACAATCGCGACAATGAAGTTGGGAAGCATTGCAATTGCCGTCTCAATCCAATTACCGATTTTCTCTGAAATGATATTGTACGCGTTTTCTATATAATTCATCTTCTTCGTATAAAACGGGCAGGAAATCTTTCCTGCCCGTGTCATTGTCTATCCTAGACTAACTAAACTCAATGAACAATCGAGATTGTCTTTACAATTATCTTACATCCTAGTCGTTCTTTAGCGATTCCTTTAAGTCGTTAAACTCATCTTTTATTTCATCACCGGCATCTTCTAATTCGTCACCAGCTTCGTCGGTCCAGTCTTTCAGTTTTTCATGAAGCGACTGACTCTTGTTCATAACATCGTTGTATGTCTCTTTCACCTCGTCAGTGACATCTTCGCCGCCTTCTTCAATTTTTTCGCCGAATTCTTCCATCGACTCATCAAACTCTTCAAGTCGTTGTTCAAGTTTATCACCAAAATCAGGATCGCTCGAATCCATGTCCTCTAAGTCTTGTTCGAGTTGATTGAGCTCCGCTTCTATCTTGTCTCCTAAATTGTCTTTTTTTGGCTGAGGTTGGCATGCAATAAAAATACTGCTAACGAATAATGCCATAACAAATGTAATTGTCAATTTTGTTTTCATACTTAATACTTTTTTGGGATTGAATAATTGTTGTCATTCTACCAATAGGGAAAATTGTGCCATAAGGTATAGCTTTGCTTTTTAGTGTGTTTGTAAAGTGTTGATAATGTGTATTTTGAGGTTTGTTTTTTATTCTGGATTCAGGTTTAGATCTATATTTGATATGTAGACTAATTTGCGCAAATTGTGGAGTTTTCCACCATTTTGAATTTTTTTAATCGCAATGTGAGAAGCTTTAATCAAATAATTTCAAGAGGCTCTGCTTCGGGGATTCATATTCTGATCCCTTATTTTCAGGAGAGATGTCAGTCTCTCGACTAACAAAGTGGGAAAATAAGGGAAATCCGATTTTTGGCTTTTTGGCAAAATAAAGCTGGCGTAATACTCCCTTGGCTCTGCCACAAGGATAGTCAGCTTTAAGAGTTTTTTTATTCGTTTAGGAGTTTGTATTCTCGGCAACCCATTTTTCAGCAAACGATTCCCATTCTTTGAATTGTTCTTCTTTCATCACTTTCACCATTTTTACTTGCCCGCCTTTTGCCTTTTGCTGCGCGTTCCAGTCGTGGAAACAGTCTGCAGGAACTGTTTTTACAATCACTCCTTTTAACGCTTTTGATCGTGCGACGCCATAGTTTTTGTTGGCTTGCTTTAGCTTTTGATCCAGTGTTTCTGCCAATTCTTTATTATTAATCTCATTGTCGCATGCCAGGTACCATACATGATGATATTCGTCGGCAATTTTCACCGCAGAAACGGTAAACTCTGAAATCTTCAGATTTAATTCATCCTCCAATTCAAGAATGGCATCATTCATTTTGTTGACCGAAAGTTGGGAACCCACTACATTTAGGAAAAACTTGGTTCGGCCTGTTATTTTAATTTCTGCCCGGTCGACATCGGTAAACTGAATGGTATCTCCAATCATATAGCGCCAAAGTCCCGACACCGTGCTGATGACCAATATGTAATCCACTCCTTCTTCCACTTCGGTCAGATTTAATGCTGGCGCGTTGCCTTTCAGAGTTCCGTCATTATTTAGGTATTCTTGTTTGAAAGGTACAAACTCATAGTAAATGCCATTGTCGATCAACAACTTCATAGCCCGTGTTTCGGGGCGCTGTTGAAATGCGATAAATCCTTCCGAAGCAAAGTAGGTGTCGATAATGGTTATCGGATGGGCTAGTAGTTCGTTAAAATTTTTTTCAAAAGGCTCAAAAGCAACACCTCCCGTTGTATAGACCTGTAGGTTGGGCCAGATGTCATGGATGTTGTCAACGCTGTGATATTCAATTACCTTTTTCAACATAAGCTCCAGCCACGATGGGATACCACTGATGGCTCCAATGTCCCAGTTTTTAGCCCTCTTGGAAATCTCAAGTACCCGTTCATCCCAGTCTTTAATTTTCGAAATTTCTTCACCGGGACGATAGAATCCTTTAAACCAAGGTGGTATGTTTCCAGCACTAATCCCACTAATTTCGCCCTCAAGGTATCCGTTATTTTCGTTGAGTTTGGTTGAACTACCCAGCATCAGGATTTCTTTTTCAAAAAAAGAAGCAGGTAAGTTGAAATTAGCGGTTGCGCCAACCTGTTTGATTCCAGCCATACGAATGGCGTTTAGCATTTCGTCGCTTACTGGAATCCGTTTGCTTTGCTTGCCGGTAGTTCCTGAACTTAGGGCAAAGTAAAGCGGTCTTCCGGGCCAGCTTACGTTTTCCTCTCCTTCGTACAGCCTGTGCCACCACTCCTGATGCATGCTGTTGTAGTCGAAAAACGGAATCTGAGAGGCAAATGCTTTGGGCAGATCCTGAGCCAGCAACAAGTCTGCAAACTGATAATGTTTACCAAAGCTGGTGTTGGCAGCTTTTATCAATAGTTCCCGAAGAACATGCTCCTGTTCTTTTTGGTATTCTGTTTTCGTAGTTAAAGCGTGTCCCAGTTCCACCGCTTTTTTGATGAGTGTACCTATGATTGCCATGTTTATCTATGATTTATATTTTCTGGATTATCAATTTGAACGCCAAAATAGAGCAATGGTTTAAATGTTTGATTTGTAGCATCACATCTTGTCATTAGTGAGGAATGTCTACCTCATGTTGTAGAAAACAATATGCAATAAAAGTCAGCCGGCTTTTACTTGCTACAATTAGCGCAATAAACCTTTAATCCTTAACAAAACCAGCTCATTGCCGACTTTTAAATAAGAGATTTGGTGGCTTGGCATAGTTTTATCATACATCTGTTACTATAAACATTTAATTATTAAAATTATGAAAATTGTAGGAACTGTATTATTAATTTTAGGAATTATAGGAGTTGTTGTTTTTGGAATCCAGGCATTTAATGACTCCGAAAGTTTTAACGTTTTAGGGGCAGAAGTTGCTGTAAGTAAAGCAAATTGGACTCCGTTGATTGTTAGTGCGCTGGTGTTGGTGGCGGGTATTGTATTGCCAATGACCAAGCGTAAAAGTGACTGATGATTCAACCTTTGGATCATTGGCTTTTACTTATGGGCAATAAAAACGAACCAATATGAAAAAACTTAACAAATTTTTGACGACAGTTCTGATTCTCTTCATTGCTGTCGTTTCTTTTTTTCTGATCGGCAATTATTTATTGTCTGCATATGTTCAGAATACACTTCAGGAAGCTCCCATTTCATCATTTCTAATAAAAGAGGTGGACGTGTCGGTTAATTTATTTAGAAGAGAAGTTACGCTCAGTAAGATTGAAGCGGCAGATTCAACCGGAAATGGAGAAATAGCTGCTACCGAACTGTCGGTGAGCGGAATTAGACTATGGCCATGGTTGACCCGAGATGAAATTGCAGCAGGTCGGGTGTTTATTTTAAACCCCGTGGCTCAACTTACGATGTCGAATGATCCGGATCATGTTTCAGGGAGTTGGTCGGAAATGCCTAAACAGAAGTTTGCGCTGGACGAGTTGGAAATTGTGGGTGGTGAGATCTCTTTTTTGAAAAATAGCGACGAACGGTTAGACACTGTTTTTGCAGGAACATTGGATTTTAATCTTTACAACATTAGTTCAAAATCTTCTGACGGACAGTTTGTATTCAAGCAAAACTCGTTTGAAGGCGTGCACCTCAAATTGAAAAATGGGCGATACAATTTGCCAAATCAGTTGTATGCACTCGAATGTCAATCGCTGGATTTTAACACGGATAAGCAGCGGCTGACTATTGACGAGCTGCATTTTTTGAGTCGATATTCGAAGTATGAAATAGGTAAGCAGCTCGGCGTTGAAACCGACTGGTTAGATCTGGTTATGGCTGGTTTTACAGTGAGTGAGCTTCAGTTTAGCAAGTTGCTGAGTGACTCTGCTCTGATCTTTAATGAAGTTCAGATTAATGAACTTTCCGTAGATGCATTTAAAGACAAACGACTTCCGTTTCCAAAGAAACCTGATACTAAATTGCCAATGAGAATGATTCAGGATTTGCCATTTCGAATGCATGGTGATTCAATTTCAATTGAGAAAGGGTCAGTTAAATATGCTGAGCGGGTTAAAGATTCGAAAGATGAAGGAGCTGTTACTTTTGATAGCCTCCGTGTAAAAATATATTGCTTGAGTACGATTGATCGTTTGATTGATCGGCAAACAGCAATGCACGCTGAGGCTCGGGTTATGAATCAAGGGAGGTTGAAAGCTGATTTTATATTTCCCAATGAGAAGTATCCGCATGTAAATCAGGCTAGGGGCACTTTAAGCTCTATGTCGATCAAGGCTTTCAACCCAGTGCTGACGCAAAATGCATCTGTATTTGTAGAGGGTGGTGATTTAAAGGAATTCGCCTTCAATTTTACGTATAATAACAATCAATCAAATGGTGATTTGATTTTTGAATATGATGATCTGAATGTTCATATATTGGATGCTGAAGATGAGTCCAACAAAAAAATTCAGTCGTTTATTACAAACTCGTTCTTGTTACATAAAAAGAACCTGAGAGAAGAAGAATCGTTTCGAGAAGGGACCATTTCCTTCGAACGAGACAAAAAAAAGTCGATTTTTAATTACTGGTGGAAATCGGTTTTAAGTGGAATAAAGAGTATCTCGATTTTATGATGCTGAGAATTTTGGGTAGGATTATTCACACATACCCCCAACATTTCTACAGACATATTCCCTGCTTTTTTTTGTTATGTTTTTGTAATAGAGCAGGTTAGTTGTTTTGGCACGAATTTTACTTTATCGTTAATCAATAAGGGTTACAAAACTATTTCTGTTTCTCAATAGATTGAAGATAGACGATCAGAATATATAAATTAAAATTTACCATTGTGAATAAATTAGAAATTAAAGGAAATTGGAACGTGTTAAAAGGCAAGTTTAAACAGCGCTATGCCGAATTAACAGAAGACGATCTGACTTATGTTGAGGGTAAAGAGGACGAGTTACTTGGGCGTCTTCAGGCTAAAACCGGAAAAACCAAGGATAAATTAATAGAAGAAATTAATAAATTAAAATAGCATGAGATCATTATTATATTTAATAGCTGTCATCTTGATTATTGGATGGGTTTTTGGTTTTTTTATCTATTCCCTCGGGGCATTAATACACGTATTACTGGTGTTGGCCCTGATTTCAATATTAGTCTCGATAATTCGGGGCAGATGACAGCACACACGTGAAGTAGAACAGAGTGTAAAGCTGAGTTGAGGTTTCAATCCGGCTTTTTTTGTGTTTTATTTCCAGCGACGACTTTCTGTTCAGAATGATTGTTGAGATTTGATCTTAAAAATTATCAGTAAAGATTAATCCCACTTATTCTTGTCTTTCAATTTGGAAGAAGATTAATTCCACTCAAGCTGGATAAATAGTGATGGATTAGTTTTCACTTTCAACAGTAGAAATTTCGAAAGGAGTTGCATACTTAACGGGCTTATTTTCGTGATTAAAGTAGCGTGAATATTGATGTGTTAGTTCTACTCCAAAATAGAATATTATCGAAACAAAATAGATCCACATCAAGATTACCACAAACGAACTGGCGGCCCCGTAAATTGCTCCAAGGTTGCTACTTCCTATAATTATTCCTATCAAAAACTTTCCGAGGGCGAACAAAATAGCAGTAAATGTGGCTCCAAACCAACTCGCACTCCAGTGAACGCTAAGGTCAGGTAAAAAGCGGTATATCAGTGCAAATATTGAGGCGATGATAGCTAATGATAGTACAATATTGATTACTTGTGCGAAGACAATGAAATCGGCACTAAAATGAGTTGATAGAAAGTCTTTCAAAAATGCGATGGAAGCATCGATGATGAGTGAAATGAGCAGTACCAGCCCAAGACTTAAAATAACGCCAAAAGAAAACAATCGGTCGATCGCTAATTTTAGAAGATTCTGTTTTAGGCTTGGTTTTACTTTTATTCGCCAAATAAAGTTGATTGAATTTTGCATGATAGCAAACAAGGTAGTTGCCGAAATAAGGAAAAATCCAATTCCAATAATTGCTCCGATTCCACTGTTTTCTGTGATTTGGTAGTTATCGATAGCCGTTTTTAAAACTTGCGTACTTTCCTCGCCAATAAGTTTGTCGACTTCGTTAAATAGCTTGGTGCTCATGGTTGCATCACCGGTGAAGAAACCAAATACCGAAATAATAATAACCAACATTGGGGCTAACGAAAAAATAGCAAAATAGGCTGTTGTAGCAGCCATATTTACCGGGTTGTTGGCTCCAAAATTCAGTAAGCTTCGTTTAAATATTTTAAAGGTATTTCTACCCCTTTTCTTGAGATTCTTCTTTTCCATATCAAGTGTGTTTTTTCTTTATTCTTTTCCAAATTCGCTTGAGTGATACTTCGTATTTCGATGTGCCGCGGTCACTGATTAGGTAGGCAAAAGGTTCGAGTTGGTCGATATTACGCATAATGATTTTCAGTATGGCTAGGCACGGAACCGCGATTAACATTCCGGCAACTCCCCAAATCAAATTAGCCGTTAACAAACTGATAATAATTGCTAAGGGATTGATTTTGATGTTTGAACCAACGATATTGGGAGTGATTAAGTTGTTCTCGAGAAACTGAATGACGGCGAATAGAGCAAATATCTTTATCATAGGCTCCAGCGGCTCCTGCATGGTAAATAGCGCAAATAAAATTGGGATTAGGCCGCCAATAAAAGTTCCAATGTAAGGAATCAGGTTCAAAACAGCAGCTATTACTCCGAAAACCATCGCATGAGGAATGCCAATAATCAACAACCCCGTGGAATTTAAAATGGCCAATATCAGAACTACAATCAGTAAACCCCCCATGTATTGTGTGGTTACTGTAGATACTTCACGCAGGATATTCAGTGCTTTTTGTTTGTTTTTGCGCCCTACAAGTCTGAAAATAAAATAGGCTGTTTTGGTACGATAAAACAACAAAAAGAAAATGTAAACAGGAAGTAGTCCGAGTTGAAAAAGAGTAGTCGTTGTTGCCGTAAAAACGCTTCCTGCCATCGATTGCCAAGATGAAAAGAAACTGTCAGTAATTTTTCCCAAATAAAGATCCATGGTACTTGTATCAACTCCCAACTGGAGCTCCATGAAATCCTGAAACATATCAGCCTTGCCATTCACTTGACGTTTTAAATCTGCCAGATTGATATTGGTATTGGATATTTCCAGTGATAGGAACAATGCAGCTCCGCCGAGGATTGTTAGTGCAAGAATAATGACAAGTAAAATGGCTATAATTCGGTGCACTCCGCGCCGCTCCATAGCTTCGGTAAGTGGATACAGTAGGTAGGTGAAAAAAACGCTTACTGCAAACGGAATCAAGATATCTTGTGCCAACAAGAGAGTCAATATGAAAATGGAAATGACAAATAAGGTTAAGGATAAAGACGTAAGCGATAGTTTTTTCATATTGCTATAATTATTTGATCTTTTTTTATTTCTTCAGAAAAGACGAATTATTTTTAAAAAACCAACATGGATATTGCATTGTTCGTTTTTATGCTGTTTACTTTTATAGAAAGAATTATGCCAATCGTCTCCAACTATAGAATTCAGCTTCTTAGTGCCGTGTAATATTGCAATTCGGCTTGAATGGACACATTAGTGGGGAAATGTGTGGATAATTGTCCCCGAAATTTGAGTGAGGGTGGTTGGTTGTTAGCAGATTGGTTAACTGGTATAATATTCGCAACCTTCAGCTTATCTGTATTGTTAAGGAACAGATGATGTAGTGCGCATAATTTAAAGTCGGATATTTAGTTAAATTTGATAAAGGAAACGACATCATATGACAAAATCATTTGGGGGACTGTTATTTTTTTTGTGGCTTTTCTTATGGGGGAATTCTAATCTGTTGGCTCAGGAAAACTACGAGGTCAGAAATATTTCCTTCCATGGAAATAAAACACTGGACGAAGATTTTTTGCTCGAACGAATGGCCTTGAAAGAAGTATCGTACATCGAAAAGCTAATTACCAATGAAGTGCCCTTTTTATATAATCAGCGGTTGGTTGATCTGGATATTGAGCGATTGAAGCGAATTTATCAGAGTGAAGGTTTTTTGCATGCGGAGGTTTCGTTGAACCCTCTTCAAATTGATGAAAAAAAGAAAACCGTTAAACTGCGCATAGCCATTACGGAAGGAGAACCGATTACCGTCGACAGTGTTGCAATAAAGCCCACTGATGCTGTAAGCGGAATCGATTTGGACTCCCTTCAAAATAAGGCATTCAGGGATATGCAATTAACAAAAGGAACTCGTTTTCGCGATGCTGCACTCATCGAAGACGTTCAGGTCGTTGAAAATGCATTCCGAAATCTGGGCTATGCTTATGTTGAGGTGAACTACGATCTGAACATCAACTTAGATGAGCTGAAAACGCCAATCTTTTACGAGGTAGATCCGGGGCCAATTTGCCAATTCGGTGAAACGTCAATCGAAGGAAATAAGCATGTCTCAACGAGGTTTATTCGTAAACAACAAATGTTTTCAGAGGGCGAGCTTTACAACAAATCAATGCTCAGCGAAATCCGGGAGAATTTGTACCGTTTGCAGCTTTTTCGGATTGTTTCTGTTTTACCACAAAAAGATAAAAAAACGCTTAAAGACCCAATTCCTATTCAACTTTATGTAGAGGAAGCCCCTCGGCTAGATGCCCGTTTTGGAGTTGGATATGGTACCGAAGATAAGTTTCGTACATACTTAGATTTGAATTATCGTGGATTCTTGGGTGGGGCTCGTCGAATCAATTTGTATTTAAAACATTCAGCTTTAATGCCCTATCATGCGAGTTTAAAATGGATTCAGCCCCAGTTTTTAAGCAAGAAAAGTTCAATATCGCTCAATCCGTTTATCACCCGAAGCTCGGAGCCGGGATATGAAACCCGCACTTATGGTATTAATGTTCCCATAAATTACAGGTTTAATAGCTGGCTAAACAGCACCCTGACCTATTATCTGGAAGATGTTGAGCAACGGGTTGAGCAGGGAGATAGCGAACCGCCCGGTGCCGAAGACTTCAAGTTTCCGTATGATAAATCGGGGGTGTTGCTGTCAACGGTTTTCAATAACTCAAACCCACAGTTTTCGCCCGTAGAAGGGGTTAATCTTTCAGTAGGTTTTAAAGTGAATGGGCATTTGTTTGGGAGCAATTTTAGTTATACCCGTCTCTGGGGAGATATCAGGCACTACCAGGAAATTGGCGACTGGGTGCTGGCAACACGCATTATGGCCGGCGGAATTAGTTCGGCTGATACCAGTGGGTTTATTCCGGTTGAGGATCGGTTTTATTCCGGGGGTAGCAACTCTGTTCGCGGGTGGAGTCGGTCGGATCTTGGACCCAAGCGCGACAGCGGCACACCACTAGGGGGTAAAAGTATTTTGGAAGCCAATCTGGAGTTACGTTATCCGCTGTTTTGGCGGGTGAGTGGTGTGGCTTTTGTTGAAGGGGGGAATATCTGGAGCGACTCGTATCGTTACCAACTAAACGATTTGGCTTATGCTGCCGGCGGTGGTTTGCGAATTGACACGCCTATTGGTCCAATCCGGCTGGATGTTGGGGTGCCGGTTTGGAATGAAAAGAAAAGCCCTCAGTTTTTTATTAGTGTAGGACAAGCATTTTAAGCGAACATGAGAAAAGGATTGAAATATAGCTTGCGTATTGTGGGTGGTTTGATTGGATTTCTATTGCTAACCTTGTTATTGGCTGGCTTGCTGATTCAAACACAGCCGGTGCAGGATCGTATTGCACGTTTTGCTGAGAAGCAAGCCGCTTCTGCCTTAAATGGGGAACTGTCGATCGGACGGTTGGACGGCAACTTTTTTACGAGCCTGAAACTGTCCGATGTGCTCCTTCGTCTGGAGCAGGACACGCTGGCAAGCATCGACGAATTGGAGTTGAGATACAGGTTGTGGCCTTTGCTGAAAAACAAGTTGGTGGTGACTTCGGCAAGCATTGTCCACCCATTTGTTCACCTGAAACAACAGGCCGATTCCACCTGGAATTTTGAAAAGCTGGTGCCGGCTTCGGAGTCGGATACTACATCAACTTCAAGTAACTTTAAAATTGATGTCGCACTGTTTCACCTGACTGACGGGAACATCCGTATCAATGCGCTCGATACCATTATTCCGCAGCAAATAACGAATTTGAATACCGAGTTAAGTTTGTCGTATGCACCAGAAAAGCAAGTGCTGGAATTATCTGGTTTTTCGTTTGAAACTTTTCAGCCTGATTTTTCATTGCAGCAATTGACTTTTCTGTTACGGCGAAATCAGGATGCTGTGCAGTTGACCGATTTTCAGCTGAAAACAGCACAAAATCAATTGAAAGGAAAAGCTGAGTTTGATGATCAGCCGGATCGTTCGGGAAGTGCTGACTTGTTGAGTGATTCGCTCAAGGTAAACGAGTTTGAATTTTTTCTGTCGGGATTTAAATTACCGGCTTCTCCGGTTTTAGAAATTGATGGTTCACTGGATGGTGAGTCTGCTTCGGGAGTGATTAATCTAACAGATGGTAAGCAGCGAATCCGCTTGAAGTTGTCGTCGGCCAATTTGGCACGCTTCGTTTTTGAGCCTTCGGCGGCTCCGCTTCAATATCAACTTGATGCAAGGCTCGAAAACATTGATTTACGGCATTGGCTGGGCGATCCCGAAATGAATTATCAGATCAATGGTCAGCTGTCGGTCAATGGGGAGGGAACCGATCCGAAGTCGGCCAACGTTCGAATGAAAGGAGATTTTAACGATTTCAAAATTCAAGATCAGACTGTAAAGGTATTAAGCTTGGACTTAGCGCTGGAAGCCGGTTCTCTGGATGCTGTTGTGCAGGGACAAGGTGCTTTTGGCTCGTTCGAGTTGAAGCCGTACATCCGCAATTTGCAAACCAATCCGGCCTATAAACTTAAGCTAAATACGAGCCATCTAAATTTGGCTGAACTGACCGGGCAAGACAGTCTTCGCTCAGATATTAACCTGACAGCCCAGGCTGAAGGGCAGGGGTTTGACCCCAAAACCTTGCAGGCAAAGGCTCAGCTGTATTTGTCGTCCTCATCACTGATGGGTATTCAGGCAGATACACTGATAGCCCATGTACAGTATCAGCACGAAAACGTATTGATCGATTCCATGCTGCTCAATACAAAGAGCTTGCACTTGCAAGCCGATGGAAATTACAGTTTGCATGCCAATTCCGATATCAATCTTACAGTTTCACTTGATCATCTTGATGAGTTTAAAGCGTTCATTCCAATTGATGATATTAAAACAAGTGGAGAGTTTCAGGCTCACCTTTGGGGAACAACGGATTCGTTGCATTTGGAGTCGACCATCGACTTGGGCAAGACAGCTTTGCAGGATATGACCATTCAGCAACTGCTGGTAAAGGCCGAAGGGTTAGTTACACCACAAGATACCATCATTGATGCCCGACTTAGTGCCTATGAGTTTGTGGGGGCAGGAATGGCGCTGGATTCACTGGCCTTTGATGTACATGCCCGTCCTGATTCGGTATTTGTGGATGGACAAATCGCCAATGCCGACTTGCAAACCCAATTGCAGGCCGGCATCCGATTGGGTGATCTTCTTCGAGTGAGTCTTTCGCAGTGGTCACTGGATTATAAAAATCAGCATTTCGAATTGCAAGATGCACCAGCGATTGTTGAAATTGACTCGATGAGCTACCGTATTGACAATTTTAAGTTGGCCGACAACACAAGCGATTCTTCTCAGTATATTATGGCTCAGGGAATCATTAACCGTAGTGGAAACGAAGATTTTAAGTTGAACGTTGCACGGGTTAACTTGAACCAGTTTTTGAAAATGATCGGACAGGATTTGAAAGCTGAAGGCCTGTTCAATTTAAATTTGCAACTGTCGGGTACCTCGGACAATCCTCAGTTAAAAGCTGATTTTGACTTGCAGCAGGCTACGATGAACGATTACGCGTTTGCCGAATTTGGCGGCACTGCAAACTATTCGGGCTCAGAAATGGATATGACTGCGCGCCTCGTGCCACAAGACAGTGGAATGATTGAACTGTCCGGTATCATTCCCTTTCAGTTGATCATGGATAGCCTGATCGTAAATTTCAATCCGAAAGACTCGATTGATGCCCGACTGGTGGTTGACCGTTTCCCTCTGGCTGTGCTACAAACCGTAGATGTGCCCGATGGAATTTCCGGATATTTGCAGGGGGCTGTAGATGTAAAAGGAACGGTAGAATCTCCTGACCCTTCAGGTAACATCCGACTGGGAAATGCCTCTCTGCGTGTGCCAGAGTATGGAATTGATTATCGTGAAATTCATATGAAACTGAATTTTTTGCGTGACCAAATGAAATTGGATACGCTTCTGATAATAACAAAGGATGGCCGAATGACCGGGAACGGGGAAGTGAGATTCAACTCCGACTTCTATAAAGGCAATGTTAGTGGCTCGAAAATCACTATTGATTTTGATCAGTTCAATCCGCTTAGTCATAAGCAACTGAACATGCAGGTATCGGGCGATGCAAACCTGGGCGGCATGAAAGACAGTGTTCAGTTTGGTGGACATCTGACTATTCCGCAAGGAGAGGTTTACTTGCCGGCTCTTTTTAATATGATGGGGCGTATGAGCGCTCCCGAGATGCCAAAACCCATTTTGCTGCGTGAGCTGGAGACGCTTGAAAACACCACCATCGATACACTGTCCATTTCGATGCTGGATTCTACCCGCCGGGATACCGCGGGGTTTGACTATTTTGACAAGCTTACCGGCGAATTGCAGATTACCATTCCGAAAAATACCTGGATTAAAAATGAGGATATGCATATTGAGATTTCGGGTGACCTGGAATTTATCAAGCACAAAGACTTTTTCGAGTTGTTTGGAAGCGTTGAGGTGGTGCGCGGGCAGTACGATTTGTTTGGCCGCACCTTTATGATTGAAACCGGAACAATTTCGTTTCAGGGAGGGGAGGAGTTGACTCCCCGGATGGATATTACGGCCAACTATAATTTTCGGAATGCTCAGCGGATGTTACAAAAGTTAGCCGTAAAGATAGCCGGAACGCCCGACGATCCGACAGTGAATTTCACCTTGGATGGAAGCAACGTGAGCGAGGGAGATGCGCTTTCGTATATTTTGTTTGGGAAGAGCATGAATGAACTGAGCATGGATCAGCAGGAGAATGTGAGTGGAGCCGGCGATATTGCCGGGAAGGCAGCAGCTTCTATTTTGTCGTCGCAGTTAACCAGCTTTTTGGGCGACAAACTTGATGTTGATTATATTGAAGTAAAAGGTGGTGGCAATTTCGATAATGCTACGGTAACAGTAGGCAAATACATTACCAACGACCTGTTTGTAAGCTATGAGCAGCGCTTTGGCGAAACCGACGAAAAAGACATAGCCAAATACGAAGTGAAACTGGAATACGAGCTTTTTAAATTCCTGTTCTTTCAACTCAATAATTCATCGAGGGATAGTGGTTTCGATCTGATTTTTAAGTTTGATGCAGAGTAGCATGCATATTACTGCTTTTGTATGGATATTGATCAGGATATCGTGAATGCATTGGCGCTATAACCGATCTTTTTACCGAACCTTTTTCAGGATTTGTTTGCGAATTACTCAATACGATTTGCTGTTTTTCTTTGAAAGGGTTATCCCGTAATAGCCAAGGGTGAAAATAGAGTCACATTTATGCCAGATATTTGAAGTAGGCAATAAAGCATTGCAAGCGAAATTTTTATTGATTTACAAGCGGGCGGGTATAGCAACCTTACTTTTTTGAGTGATTTAACCTATCTGATCTTTACTAAGAAGAGATTTGGACATTGTATTAATAATCAGCTTTTCATATTGCTATTGAGTAAAATGAAATCTTCATTTTACTTATTTTGAAAAAAAAAACATTATTTTCAGATAAAATGTTTTGTAAAATTAACTAGTTTAGTAAGCAAATGTCGACTTATTAGCTCGAATGTTTGCGTAATAAATATTGATGAGGTGTATAACCTTTTAAAATTGACCATAGGTATGATCAATAGAATGTGCTTATATTGATATTATCCCCGGTGTTAGGAATGATTCAACTTTTATAAAACGAATTTGCAATGACTAGTAAGAATAAAACGAAGGAAGAACTCACAAGTGAGTTGCAGGAATTACTTCTTGAGATTGATTCTTTAAAAATTTTAAAAGAAAAGCGTGCAGAAGAGCTAGTCATTGCAAACAAAGAGCTGCTATTCCAGAATGAAGAGAAAGAAAAACGCGCTCAGGAATTGATCATTGCAAACAAAGAGCTTCTTTTTCAGAACAAAGAGAAAGAAAAGCGCGCCCAAGAGTTGATCGTTGCAAATAGAAAACTTGTCTTTCTGAATGAAGAAAAAGAAAAGCGTGCGCAGGAGTTAATCATAGCCAAAGAGCATGCAGAACAAAGCGACCGGCTAAAATCTGCATTCTTAGCAAATATGTCGCATGAGATAAGAACTCCGATGAACGGTGTTTTAGGTTTTGCTAATATATTAAGAGATGCTGATCTTTCGGGAGAAGAGCAACAAGAATATCTTAAACTTATGGAGGAGAGTGGAATCCGTATGCTTAGTATTATTAGTGCCATTGTAGATATTTCAAAAATAGAATCGGGATTGATGAAGGTTAATTTGAAAGAATTAAGCATAAATGAAAAATTGGATGAAATTTACACTTCTTTCAAACCCGAAATGGATAGAAAAGGAATGCAGTTTTCGGTAAAAAAATCTTTGCCTGCAATAAAAGATATAATCTGTACTGACCCGTATAAAATTTATTCAATTCTTACAAATCTTGTCAAGAATGCCATCAAATATTCCGACGAAGGATCAATCGAATTTGGATATAACGTGAGAACGAAGAGCGAAAAAGCGGTACTGGAATTTTTTGTTAAAGATACTGGCATTGGAATTCCTAAGGATAGGCAGAAGGCCATTTTTGAACGATTTATACAGGCCAATATTACGGATAAAATGGCTCGACAAGGTGCCGGCTTGGGCTTATCGATTTCTAAGGCGTTTGTCGAGTTTCTGGGTGGAGAAATCTGGCTAAGCAGCGAAGAAGGAAAGGGTTCTGTGTTCTATTTTACCATTCCATATAAATCTCCGTTCGTGGGTGATTCAATCGTTTAGCCGATTGACCGATTTAGATAAGCCTGGTAGCGTAATTTACCTTGCCAAACGATACAACAGTGCGGCAAAGAAGGGGATATTTGTTGAACTTGAAAGCAAGAAATAAGCATATAAAACGAACATGAATTTGAAGAATGAAAATTCATGAACAAGAGGAAGTAAAATTCACAAATACAGAAATCTGGCTATGATTGAGTTGTGCGTTGTTTCGGTGAAAGGAAGCAGAATAGCATTGATCAGATTTTAATTAAGTCCTCTTTAATGGCATAGATAATAAGTTCTACAATATTTTTCGAGCTCGTCTTCTCCATTAAGCTGGCTCGATGACTTTCAACTGTCCGTCCCGAGATGCACAATTCTTCGGCGATAGCCTTCATCGGAAGCCCCTGACAGGAGAGCTCCAGCACTTCCATCTCTCGGGTTGAAAATTCAATTTCAGAAGTTATAACATTTCCAGTTTCACGTTTTTTCTTTTGCCGTCGATTATTAAATTCTTCATTGAGCTTCCCGAGTAAATGATTGGTAACTCTGATATCTTCCTCTTTCAGAATATTAACCAACTTCCGAACTGCAATTTGACTCGATTGACTCGTATCCTCCTTCACATGAACCAGTAAGCCCGTCAGCAAGGAAAACCCATTGTATTTTATGCTCGGCGCTGCATGAAGAATATACTTTTCATTAATTCCGTCAACATTCCTAATCATTACTTTTTCCTGAAAGCTATTGATCACCCCCCGCATACAGCGACTGATATTCTCATCAAAACTTTTCTTATTTTGGGCAAGAACGATGTCTCTAAAACAACCGCTGCAAATATCTTCAATATCGGCTCCCAAAATTCTCCGAAAAGCCTTATTCGCTTCGTATATTGTAGATTCGTCAAACAGAAAAATACCATTTGGAGAATACTCAATAAAGGTCTCATATTTACTTCGGCCTACATTAATTAAGTACTCATACTTTTCAAGTCGTGTCTGGATTGATTTTACTAAATCTTCATTCTGAAATGGCTTTACAATGTAGTCATCAGCACCTAAATCCAAGCCAAATCGAATATCGTTTAGCGTTGATCGACCGGTAATAAAAATAAATGGAATCCGCTTGGTCAGGCTACTTTCTTGCAGTATTTTAAATGTCTGATAGCCATCAATGGGTTGCATGGTAACATCACACAAGATTAAGTCAGGAGCATGCTCATAGGCTTTTTGAATTCCTTCTCCTCCCGAATTTGCCAAAATAGCCAAATAGCCTTCGACTTTTAAAACATTGCAAATTGTCTTTAAAAACGATAGATCGTCTTCAATAACCAGAATTTTCTTTGCTGCCATGAGGTAATTCGCTTTATGATTGGGGGCATATGCATATATGGTATCTATTTTTAAATTCATAAAAATCTATTCCAAGATAAAGCGTATTGCACTTGTTCTCCCAAGAAAACTTTTCGCCCAGTTTAAGCCAACAGAAAGCTAATACATCTGAATCTTCGCAATTTTACAGTTAGTCCCGAAATAGAATCGCCAATTTTATTTGCTAAAACACGGATAAAAAATACCTCTTTTTCAGGGATGTTAATTTATAAAAATATTTTATGAGTGACAGCTAGTTTACAGAACTATTTCATGAACTGCCCTTTTTTTTGTCTAAACAGGGCGATTTTTCATACGAACAATGGTTTTATATAAAATAGGCTTAATGAGAGTTTTGCATCCTGTGTTCTAGTATTAGTGTTTTGATAGTGTGTGAGTTAATATGAGCAATCCGTATTTTCCCTGAAAAGTATATTTGTCATTACCGTAAAAGTACTGATTGACTTCTGAGAAAGAATGTCGGAGATTTGAACTATCAATATTGCGAATTATTGATAACAGGGACAAAGACATTTTAGATAGCCTTCCAATACATTTTTGCCGAAATAATAGTCGGGTGAAAAACATGCATTCGTCTCCCCTGTAATCACGATTTCTCGATACAATAAAAAACGAAATGAAAATGAAAAAGCTATTCGTCCTCTTCATGTTTGTGGTTCTTAGGGGGCTTCAACCGAGCTGGGCTCAACCTGAAAAAGAGTTAGTCGATACCCCAAATAAATCGATAACGAATAGTGTCCAGTCAAAAAGCATGCTACAGAGTCCGGATACATCAAAAGTTAGTGTGCGAGGTGAGAACAATACCGTAAAAATGGAGGGTAAAATCCTTCATGCTGAGGCAAACACCTGGTCGAATCACATCAACGTACAGGGCACTAATAATAGGATTAAGATAAAACAAGATGTACCCAGTAAAACGGTGATTGTTCAAAGCGGTAACAACAATACAATTTCAATCAGTCAGCGAAAACCCGATTAGTAAAGCCCAAATAACTTATCAATATGAAACGATCACCTCCAACAATCCAATTCAAATTTATATCTCAATTATATTCATTTAATCATTCACTTAAACTAAAAAAATTATGAAAAAGTTAAGTTTATTATTTGCAATGCTGTTTGTCGTAGGTATGGCCATGTCACAAGTTATTGCTAATGTGTCAGAAACAGAGCAAGATGGAAATCAAAATGACGTAATCGTTAAACAAATTGGAGATCTGAACGACGCTGCATCTCATCAGTATGGTAACAAAAATGATGCTTCTGTAATTCAAACTGGTGACGAGAATATTGGAGTTGCAGATCAGTTAAGAGGCGACCGTAATGCTGCTGACGTAGAACAAGAAGGCAGTTTAAATGAAGGCTACATTCAACAAGGTTTGACTAGTGACTATTATGATGGAGATCCTGATGCTCCAGCATATGATATGTATGCAAACGACAATGATGCTGATGTAGTTCAGATTGGTGATGAGAACTTTAGTGCTGTTGGGCAATGGGGAAATAGCAATATTGGTTCTTCAGACCAAGTCGGAAAAAACAATGAAGTATATATTTATCAAGGATGGGAAGGAACTTGGTGGGGAGGCCCTGCTTTATATTCAACAAATAGCATTGTAGATATATCTCAGTTAGGTGATGGAAACAGTGGAAGAGTATGGCAGTATGGTGGCAACAAAAATGAAGGTTATGTTAATCAAGAGGGAGATGACAATGTAGTTTCATTCGTTCAAGGATGGATTTATACTGATTTGAATTATGATTTTTATAACATCCCAGTATACAACACTCACGAAAATTTTGCATCAGCAACGCAATATGGAGATGGAAACCACGCAAAAAATATTCAGTTAGGAAGCTATAACACATTTAAACTTACCCAAAACGGTGATAATAACTCAGTAGGCTGGAATGGTGCTACTAGTCTGCAGGAAAGTAGAAATGCATACTTTACTCAGGATGGAAATCACAATAAGTTTGTTGGAGTCTGGAAATCAACCGGTGAAGATCTTTCTCTTTGGGAAAGCAAAGATGCTCAACAAAATCATGGTTCAATTGTGGATGTTGCAAGTTATCAAAGAGGTGACTATAATACTATCGGTTTACGTCAGGGGAAAGATGATATCGCATTGATACAGCAAAATGGTATCAGTAACGAGGCCTTGTTATGGCAGCAAGGTGCAGACCAAAACAACGCAACAATGATGCAGTTTGGAAATAACAATTCTGCTGCGGTTGTGCAAATTCAGCAGTAACAGTATTTTATAAATTAACTCAATTCACAATTGATGTTGTGGGTAGTGTACTGTTAATAAGAATAATATATACAATACCTGCCACCATCTAAGCAATGGAAACGGTTAGTCCCTGTATCCTTAATTGATGGTTTAAATCCCCAGCCTTCGGGCTGGGGTATTAAAACAAAACGGATGAATGTAAAACGGATTATTTTAGGATTTATTTTTTTGTCGCTGGCTTTTGTCAGTCAGGCACAAACAAGGATTGAGCAAATTCAATCGGCCAGTGAAACTGGTCTCTTTTCTGTTCAGTCCCAAAATCAACAAGATCAAAATAAAGTAATCGTTAACCAATTAGGGAATTACAACACGGTTTCTGTTGAGCAATCAAATAGCAGTGAGTTCGAAAAAGCCAATCAGGCCATTTTGTTGCAAGAAGGTAATCAAAACCAGACAGATATGGAGCAGGAGGGTAGTCGTAATAGTTTGATATCCTTGCAACTGGGTTACTTGTCAACCCGATTTTCCACAACAAATCCATCACCTCTTTTTGAGGTTTTGTCAGCAAATTTTTCTTTGGTGGATTATGTATTTGGCGACCTTTCTTCTTCTGATCGAAACACGATTGTTAGCAAGCAGGAAGGCAGCAATAACGGATTAATCAGCTTGCAGGTAGGAAGCGACAATTATATGTCGGCTTCTCAAATGGGACAAAATAACTACCTGGTGGCAACTCAGATTGGGCAGTTTAACCATTTACTTGATTTCAAACAAGAGAATCAATCAAGCTCTGAGTTTCTTCTGGAGTCAATTACTCAACTAGGAAGAAACAACCTGATCGAATTTTCAGGTACTATCAAAGGCCAAATATATGGCAACTCGTACAAGCAGTCCGGCGAAAACCTGGCATTGAAATTAAATACCAGCCTGATTACTTCATTAGGAGGAAT
The DNA here is from genome assembly GCF_009847015.1 of Sunxiuqinia indica. Classification (GTDB taxonomy): domain Bacteria; phylum Bacteroidota; class Bacteroidia; order Bacteroidales; family Prolixibacteraceae; genus Sunxiuqinia; species Sunxiuqinia indica. Next base: position 78,428 of record NZ_WVEM01000009.1, on the reverse strand, counting down.
GGAAATCACTCAAACCGGGCATGATATGACAATTGTTATTGATCAGTCGTACTTTTCGTTTCCAATGAAATAATCATGACATTCTTATTGAATATCATATTATCATTTAATCTGCTTATTCCTCTCTTGGGTGAGCAAGACTCTACCGTGGTTCGCACAGCCCCCAAGGCACTGCAAGAATTGCTGGATAACTTAACAACAAAAAATAACGAAGAGAATGATGTTGAGATAGAAATTGACGGGCTCCTTGTCGATGATACGAAAACAAAAATCGGTCGTGACTTTTATGACATGTTTTATTCCAACTGGGAAGCGCCGGCAAATGCAAAAAACTATACCATAACCGTAAAGGAAAAACCATTTCGAATGACGTCAACTTTTATTGAGATTTCAATTAATGACAATCTGGTTTTTCAATCGGTTCTTCAACCACGTCAAAACATCGTGGAAAATCTATCGCAGCAAGCAATAGTACAAACCTATAATTATCTATTGAATTATGAGGAGATTATGAAACAACTGAATGGAGAAGACCAGGCAGGTACTGGCATATATTAAAAAAAAAATTAAACCAAAAATTATGAGAATAGTATTTAACACACTAATCATTGTATTTTTTTTCGTGGCAGGAAAAACTTACGCACAAGATTTTGTTTACACACCTAAAAACCCGGCTTTTGGAGGCAATCCATACAACTACAGCTGGTTAATGAGTTCGGCACAGGCACAAAACGACATTGCCGAAACAACTGCCAACGCGTATCGTAGTGATTACAACTCAGATCCATTAGACAATTTTGCGGAGAGCTTAAACCGACAGATACTAAGTCAGTTGTCGAGACAAATTGTAAGCAAGCAGTTTGGTGAAGATGCACTTCAGGCAGGGACTTATACGCTTGGTGACTACCAAATAGAGATTGGTGATCAAAGCAGTGGACTAAATATCACGATCACCGACGCAGCTACGGGAACTCAGACGACTGTTCAGGTACCATATTTCTAAAGGAAGGAAAGAATATGGACTCAGTAATGAAGCAGAAGAAAAATCTGTTAATGGGAAGCCTTGCCCTGTTGATGCTGATAATGGCAGCGGGATGCGACACGCTGGTTCATCAGCCACTTGCGTCAAGGCGGGCTACGCTGGGGCCGGAGACTCCAGTAAAAAGGGACTTGTTGGAATTGCCAATACCCAAAGAACCCATTGTTGCCGCGGTGTACAAGTTTCGCGATCAAACGGGACAGTACAAACCTTCGGAGACCGGAGCAAACTGGTCGACAGCTGTTACACAAGGAGCTACTACTATTTTGATTCGGGCGTTGGAAGAATCAGGTTGGTTTATTCCCATCGAGCGTGAAAATATTTCCAATCTTTTAAACGAACGGAAAATCATTCGTTCGAGTCGTGCGCAATACGAAGGAGATAATGGAAACGGATCTTTGCTTCCCCCTTTGATCTTCGCGGGAGTTATTCTTGAAGGTGGCATTGTATCTTATGAGTCGAATGTTTTTACCGGTGGAGCAGGCATGCGCTACTTCGGAGCTGATTTATCCGGTCAATACCGTGAAGATCGGATTAGTATCTACCTTAGAGCAGTTTCTACGGCCAACGGAAAAATTCTGAAAACCGTTTACACAACCAAGTCAATTTTATCACAAGAGGTTTCTGCCGGATTCTTTCGGTATGTAAAACTCAAACGGATTTTAGAAGCGGAAACCGGATTTACCTATAACGAACCCACCGAGATTTGTGTTACCGAAGCCATCGAAAAAGCTGTTGAAAGCTTAATTATAGAAGGGGTAAATGATAAACTTTGGTTACTTGATAATCCTGCGGATTCTGCAAGTAATTCGTTCACCAGATACGAAAGAGAAAAAGCTGAAAATTTGACAAAAGATCATGTTGGCCGTAAATTTATTAAACACCGATATCACGGGAAATTTGGAATTGGAGTTAAAGCAGGCGGTTTGTATTATGATGGCGATTACACTGCGGGCGACATCGGATCAATTGGAACATTTACAATTGACAAGTCTTTGACGCCAAATATTCACCTGGAATTCGAGAACTCAGGCTCAACGATTCATGCGAAAAATTACTTCAATACGAAGGAGTTGATGTCTCAGTTAAACCTGAGCTACTATCTGTTTCCTTTCGAAAGGTTATCGCCATACGGTTATATTGGAGGTGGTGCTGTTCATCGGGCAGGCACTCACCATGTTGGATTATCCGATAAATATTTCATCCCTTATGCCAGTTTGGGCGGTGGCGTTGAATATCTGCTCAACGATAATCTGGCTATTTCAGGCGAAGGCTACTTCAACTATCTTTTAAATGACCACTATGATCATGAGATCAATGGAAGCTACAATGAATCACTGTATGGTTTCAAAATCGGATTAAAATATTACATCAAATAAATATTGCACCTATGAAAAATTTAAATATTACCGGACTAGTTATACTTTTTCTCTTCTTATTATGGGGCTGCGAAGAAGAAAAAGTAGATGTTATTAACTACGGAAGCTTATCCGGAGTTGTACTTGATGGAACTACCTATCAACCCATTGACGGAGTTCTTATTGCAACGAATCCGGCCAGTTCATCAGTCATTACCTCTGGTGCGGGAGAATTCACATTTAGCAAAGTATTGAGTGGCGACGTGAGTGTTACTGCCCGAAAAAAAGATTATTTGAGCAGCACTGTGGTTGTCTCAGTTTACAACGGAGAAAAAACTCAAATGAATATGATCCTTTTAAAGGACGACAACGACTATGGTTCTGTCACAATTTATGATCCGGTACCCGGGAATGGTGCTGTTAATCAACAAAGATCTTTCAACATGGGATGGAAAGTTGACCAGTCGAAGTACGGAATTTCATTGATGTACGATGTGTACCTATTTAAATCAAACTCCAGTACACAAACAGTAGTTGGCGAAAGCTTGAATGTCAAGGAAGTTGTAGTCGATAATTTGGAAGATAACACGACTTATTACTGGTATGTTGTTGCAAAATACGAAGGTAACATTGTTGCAAACAGCCCAACCTGGAGTTTCAAGACCGGAGATAATTCGAATTAAAAGTTAACCAACGTATTGGTATTTGTGCTGCATTACAAAAAATAGGGTGGGACCTCAAGTCACACCCTATTTTAAGATTCACTATTTTGTTTTACTTTTCAGGAATACTTTCCAGAGTTTTAACAAGAAAGTCCCAAAATTTCTTGACTGTTGCGATGTTTACTTTTTCGTCGGGCGAATGCGGAAAACGAATGGTTGGACCAAACGAGATCATATCCCAATGAGGATAGATTCCGCCAAGGATACCACATTCCAATCCGGCATGAATGGCTTTTATTTCTGGTATTTTCCCATAGTTTTCGTTATAAACTGCTTGCATGGTTTTTAGTATGGGCGATTCCATATTGGGTTTCCATCCGGGATAGGCGCCGGAAAATTCAACTTGAGCACCTGCCAAGCTAAAAACGGCTTCAATCCGATTACCCAACTCAACTTTCGACGAATCAACCGAGCTGCGCATCAAACAAGCAATTGAAATGGTTTTATCCGCACGATTCAATTTTACACTGGCCAAATTGCTCGAAGTTTCCGTGAGTCCACTCATACTGTCGCTCATTCGGATGACACCATTGGGGCAAGCCATAATTCCTTTTGTCAAATTCAGCTGAGTTGTTGAATCAATAACTGCTTGTGGAACTTCAGTTTCCTCAAGAATCAATTTCACATCCGGTTCAGTAGCTGCCAATTCGTTTTTTATAAGCTGAAATTCAAGCTCGATTGTTTTTCTTAATTCATCAACTTTTTGTTTCTCAACAGTTAGTACACCAAATGCTTCGCGCGGAATCGCATTTCGAAGACTACCGCCATCTATTTCAGCAAGACACGCTCCATGCTTTTTCTGTGCTTCATTTAGCAACCTGAAAAATACCTTGTTGGCATTTCCTCGTTGCAAAATAATATCCATCCCCGAATGACCGCCTTTTAATCCGGTAATATTCAATTTTAAAGCGAGAGAATTTGCAGGGACCACCTCTTCGGTATATGAAAAGCGAATATTCGCATCTTCACCACCAGCGCATCCAACGTACAGTTCGCCTTCGTCTTCCGAATCCATGTTTAGCAGGATTTCACCTTGCAACACGCCTGGCTTCAGCCCTTCTGCTCCGTCCATGCCGGTTTCTTCGGTAGCTGTAAACAGGGCTTCAACCGGACCATGCTTTAAATCATCCGATGCAAGCACTGCCATTGCCGCAGCTGCACCAATTCCATTATCAGCACCAAGCGTCGTTCCGCTGGCTGTTACCCAGTCACCATCGACATAAGCTTCAATCGGATCATTCTGAAAGTCGTGTTCCTTATCACTATTCTTTTGAGGAACCATATCCAGGTGACTTTGTAAAATAACACCCTTTGTGTTTTCCATCCCCGGGGTAGCCGGTTTCCGAATAATAATATTGCCGACTTCATCCTTGATTGTTTCAAGACCTAGCTTTTTCCCAAAGCTATAAACGAACTCCTGAATTTTATCTTCATGATTTGATGGTCTTGGAATTCGTGTTAGTTGATAAAAATTTCCCCATAACAGATTGGGTTCTAATGTCAATATTTTATTACTCATCTTGTATGTTTTAGAGTTCTTTTGATTTAATAAAAGTACAATTAATCGTGTAAGCTTGTTCTGAGTTTTATCAGCCGTAAAGCAAAAAGCCCCATACCAAAGCAAGTACAGGGCAACTATTTATTTTTCTAATGAAAATTAATCTTTCAAAATGCTTTTAACAGCTCCTGTTTCCGGGTGAAAGGATATTTTATAACTTCCATCCATCAGGCTTACAGGCATACTGGCAACTGTTCCGAACTGAGCTACGGTTGCCCGCGAAACAGCCATTAAATTCAGTCCGTTCATTACTCTAATTTCAGCTTTCCCCGGCATCCGATAATAAACACCGCTTCTCATTTCAGTTGGTGTCCCCGCTGTTTTCAATTTATTTTGAGCTGATGCCAAATCATCCAATTTCTTCATGTCCACGATGACCGGTTTCCCACTCAGATCCGTTTTGGGTAATACCCCTTTATTTTCAGAAAAACGGAAAGCAACTTCACCTGAAACGGAATTCTCACCAGGAATAAAGTCAAAGCTGTATTCAAATGTTTTTTTGTACGACTTGCCAATAAAAAGTGCGACATAGTCATCTTCCAGATTGCCAAGTTCATTCACCATCAGTTCATAAGCTTGCCCGTCGGGTAATTGCACCTCGTAAGCATTAGCCAACGATTTAAAGCGGCGTTTGCGCAACTTGGTAATCGTATGTGCTGCCTCCTGAGCCTTTTCTTCAATCGACTTGGTTACAATCGCGTTGTTAGTTGTTGAGTCACCAAGTTCATAAAATGGATGAAGCGATAAATCAGTAAATGGGAAATCAGGCGTTTTAGTATCTCCTAAAAAAGTAGAAACTGAAATGGGCTCACTAACAGTCGACTGCTCTTTATTAATTCCGGCCAAAACTCCGGACTCGGTCAAGCTAACCATTGAAGCTGCATTTCCCATTGCTTTGTAGACTTGGTCCGGATCGGGTTCGCTAAATGTTTCAATCTGAATATCGGTAATCACCCAGCTTTCGAAATCGGAAGTTGGTGCATTTTTGATGCCCAGCAAAGCCTCGGCGTACTGGAAATATGGACCGTGAAAGAACTTTTCCTGTTTGGCCTTTACATGAATTCTGATTCCTGTTCTGGGCAAACTATAAACGATTCCTTCATTTGGAGCAACTCCGATTTGTTCATCTTTTCTGTCATCTTTAGGATTGGCAAGAACAGATGTGGAAATCAAAAACAGGGCTAAGAGCAAATATGTTCTCATGATAATTTTCAAATTTAAAATGAAGTCAAAAATACGTAAAGTCAAGTCAAAAGCGAAGCGCTGGCAGTTAAATTTAGTCTGCGAACACTTTTCTATACAGAATAACCGAACTTTCAATCATTTTATTTTTTGAGCGTTAAAAAAGCTTTTCCAAGATGTTGAATTAAATCTTCGGCAATCAACGACACTTCGCCAATTTCCTTTGCCGCTAAATCTCCTGCCAAGCCGTGAATAAATACTCCCAATTGGGCTGTTTCAAGAGGCGTATAATCCTGAGCCAGTATTCCCAGCAAAATGCCGGTCAAGGTATCTCCGCTTCCGGCGGTAGCCATTCCCGGGTTACCCGATGTGTTAAAGTACACTTCTCCGCTTGGCGTTGTTATGCAGGTATGAGCACCTTTTAAAACAACGATGACTTTGTGTTTTGCAGAAAAACTTAGCTGAAGCTGCAAGCGGGAATAAGAGTCGGTTGTTGCCCCAGCCAAGCGCTCAAACTCTTTCGGGTGTGGCGTTAGTATCGAGTTTTCGGGTAAAAGATCCAGCCATTCAGGTTTCATCGACAGGATATTCAAGGCATCCGCATCTAAAACCAATTTATCCGGTTTGGCTTCTAAAAGTTGTTTGAGTCCCCGCTGCGAGTTCGGTTTCAGTCCCAATCCGGGGCCCACTCCAACTGCTGAGAACTGATCGAGCGTAGGAAATTCGGTAAACATCAAGTCCGATGGGTCGATGCAACACATGGCTTCGGGCACGGTTGTCTGCATAATCTGATAGCCGGTATGCGGAATATGAGCGGTTAGCAGTCCAACGCCAGATCGCAAGCAGGCTTTGGAGGCCAATACCGCTGCTCCTATTTTTCCGTACGAGCCGGCAATCAGCAAAGCGTGTCCATAGGTTCCTTTGTGCGAAAACTTATCTCGATTGATTAGCCTGTTGGCAGTTTCTTGTTTTGTCAGATAATGAAATGGACTTTCGGTCTGGCTGATTGCTTCAGGATGCAAGCCAATTGGTAAAACGTCCCACTCTCCAAGTATTTTTTCATGCTCGGGGAAAAAGAAACTGAGTTTTGGAAACTGAAACGTCAAGGTGTAATCAGCATGCACAATATTCTTCAAGTTGTTTTCAGAATTGTCTTCGCCGAACAGACCGCTGGGGATGTCGATGGTAACAACTGTTGCTTCGGAAGCATTTATTTTCTGAACGATTTGCAGCGGCAGTCCCTCTAATTTTCGACTTAAACCGGAACCAAACAAACCATCCAACACAACAGTGTCTGCCGGAATATCGGGAATCAAATCTTCCTCCTGAATAACCGTCAGGCTCACTTTGTTTTGATCCTCCAATCGAGTCCGGTTTTCAGCAGGCGAACCCGTTAAGTCTTTTCCAAAATTCAACAAGTAAACTTCGCACAGGTAATTGTGTTCAGCCATTAAACGTGCTATAGCCAACGCATCTCCGCCATTATTTCCGGGGCCGGCAAAAACAATCAGTTTTTGTTCGTTTGAAATGTGATGAATAAGCCAATTTGCAATTTGCAGAGATGCCCGTTCCATGAGGTCGATGTCCGGAATGGGTTCATTTTGAATGGTAAACTGGTCAATAGTTGCTATTTGTTTTGTTGTAAAGAGTTTCATAACGTGATATTTTCATTCTAAAACATTTGTGTCCGGTTAAAATTTCAAATGATGGGCTAAAGCCCGGACGCTCTAGTGCGATCTCTAACCCTTAAACTATTCTATTTTTATTTTTCCCGGACAACAGTGATTCTAAAATACAAAAACATTGCGAAAATAAAGCTTGTTCACTTACAATCGTTCTTATTGAAATTAAATTCTAAATGGTGACATTTCACCATTTATAGGAGCAAAAAGATGTTTATATTTGCTTTCTTCAATATAAACAGTAAAAAGATATGGCTAAAGACAAGAGTACTGCTTTTTTTGGACACCCTGTTGGGTTATCTTCTTTGTTTGCCACCGAAATGTGGGAACGATTCAGTTATTATGGTATGCGCGCATTGTTGGTGTTATTTCTGACAGCAACATTTGCCAATGGTGGGTTTGAAATGGCCGAACTCGACGCATTTACCATTTACGGTATTTTTACCGGATTGGTATATGTTACCCCAATCATTGGAGGGGTGTTGGCCGACAAAGTCTTAGGGCAACGTAAAACAATATATATTGGCGGTTTAACCATGGCGATTGGTCAGTTTTTGCTGGCATTCAGCTCAATGTCTATGGAAAGTAGTATGGAGTTTCGCCAAACGATATTTTATTCTGGCCTTGGTATTCTGATTCTTGGAAATGGATTCTTTAAACCCAATATTTCCACCATGGTCGGTGAATTGTATGACAATAATGACCCCCGAAAAGACGGTGGATTCACCATTTTCTATATGGGAATAAACCTTGGCGCATTTCTAGCTCCTCTGGTTGCCGGTTATTTGGGAGAACAAATTGCATGGGAATATGGATTCATGTCAGCCGGTGCCGGTATGTTACTGGGTACAATTTGGTTCTTCATTCGCAGCCATACGCTCGGAAATATTGGTATGCCTCCAAAAGTAAAAGCAGACAGAAACCGACTCGCTGTTAAGGATTGGATGGGTATTTTGATTTTTGTAGTCGTTATGGTTGGCTTTATCTTCGGATTTATTCTTGTCTGGAGCTCAATAGCACCCTCGCTTCAAACATGGATCATACGGATTGTAGCTGTTTCAGGATTGGTCTATTTGGTATTGAGCATTGTAAAAGGAACCAATGGAAAAACCGAATGGAGCCGAATTGCCGTGATTTTGATTTTGGCAGTTTTCAATATTTTCTTCTGGAGTGGATTTGAACAGGCCGGAACAACCTTTAATGTTTTCGCCCGCGATAATACCCAACGAATGATTGGCAGCTGGGAAATTCCGGCCACCTGGTTTCAAAGTGTCAATGCTATTTTTATCGTTTTATTTGCCCCACTCTTTAGTGTATTGTGGCTAAAATTGGACAAGAAAAAACTGAATCCAAATACTCCAATGAAATTTGCCTGGGGAATGACTTTACTAAGCTTGGGCTTTGTAGTAATGGCCTTTGCCTATACACGGTCAACACAAGGAAATGCAGATGGTTCGGTGTTGCTGGTGAGCCCGCTCTGGCTGGTGTTTGTATACATGCTGCATACATTTGGAGAGCTCTGTTTATCACCAATTGGTTTGTCGATGGTTACTAAGCTTTCGCCGCCCAAATTGGTTTCTACCATGATGGGAGTCTGGATGGGGTCGTTTGCGGCAGGAAACTTTGTTGCTTCGCAAATGAAAGCAATTTCAATAAAATTAGAGTCTGCTCTGGGGCAGGAAGTGCAGGTTTTCTGGCTCATTGCCATCCAGTCGGCAATTATTGCCGCAATACTGTTAGCCCTTTCTCCCTGGTTGAAAAAAATGATGAAAGGAATTAAATAGTTGTAACGCATTACACGATAAAAAGAAACCCCGTTCCGTTAAGGTTCGGGGTTTTCTTTTTATACCGATATGAGCAAAATCGAAACTCTATTTTAGTGGTGAGGTGGAATTTTGGCTATTTGATCATGTACCCAATTGAATTGAATAGAAATTAAACACAAGTCATAAAAAAGCTCCGACCTCATCATGAGATCGGAGCTTTTTAGATATCGTAATTTGTAATCGACTAATTAATCTTTACCCCACGTTTACGTTCTGCTTCGCGCAATAAAATTTTTCGCATGCGGAACGATTTTGGCGTTACTTCCAAATATTCGTCAGGGCCAATGTATTCCAGCGCTTCTTCCAGGCTAAAACGAATGGGTGGTGCCAACTTGGTTTTATCATCCGAGCCGGAGGCACGCATGTTGGTTAACTTTTTCGATTGAGTGACATTGATGGTCAAGTCATCGCCTCGCGTATTTTCACCAATCACCATTCCTTCGTAAACCTCATCGCCCGGAGGAATGAAAAAGCGTCCGCGATCCTGTAATTTATTCAGCGCGTAGGCAAAGGTTGTTCCGGGTTCTTTGGCAATCAACGAACCGTTTTTGCGGCCTTCAATAACGCCTTTTAGCGGTTGGTATTCAACGAAACGGTGCGTCATTACAGCTTCGCCGGCAGTTGCAGTCAGCATGTTGGTACGCAAACCGATGATTCCACGCGACGGAATCAAGAATTCCAGGTGAATGCGGTCGCCTTTGCGCTCCATATTTTGCATTTCGCCTTTGCGGGCAGTAACCAACTCTACCACTTTACCCGAAAACTCGTCGCTTACATCCACATGCATTTCTTCAATCGGCTCGCATTTGATGCCGCCAATTTGTTTGTACAACACCTGAGGCTGACCAACCTGCAACTCGTAACCTTCACGACGCATGGTTTCAATCAGTACCGACAAGTGCAGCACACCACGTCCGTATACGGTAAATACATCGGCCGATTCGCCTTTTTCAACACGCAGGGCCAGGTTTTTTTCCAGCTCTTTGTACAAACGATCGTGCAGGTGGCGCGAGGTTACAAATTTACCTTCACGTCCGAAGAACGGAGAATCGTTGTTGGTAAATACCATGCTCATGGTTGGCTCGTCGATCGCAATGGGGTCAATTGGTTCCGGAGATTCCAGGTCGCAAACTGAGTCGCCAATGTCGAATCCTTCGATACCTACCAAGGCACAAATATCGCCATTGACCACGTGATCAACTTTAATACGGCCCAGTCCGGTGAAGGTATGTAATTCCTTAATTTTAGTTCGTTTTACCGAGCCATCGCGTTTCGCCAAAGCCACTTGCATGCCTTCTTTCAATTCGCCACGATGAACACGCCCAATGGCAATACGTCCAACGTAAGATGAATAATCCAGCGATGTAATCAGCATTTGAGGAGTACCCGGGTTTGGTTCACGTTCCGGAATATGCTCGATAATGGCATCCAGTAATGGGCCAATATTGTCAGTTTTATTTTTCAGATCATCGGTCATCCAGCCTTCTTTTGCCGAGCCGTAAATGGTTGGGAAGTCCAACTGTTCTTCGGTGGCATCCAGACTAAACATGAGATCGAACACTTGCTCGTGCACTTCTTCAGGACGACAGTTTGGTTTATCTACTTTGTTTATAACAACAATAGGTTTTAACCCCAACGCCAGTGCTTTTGACAGTACAAAGCGGGTTTGAGGCATGGTGCCTTCGAAGGCATCGGCCAGCAATAGCACGCCATCAGCCATGTTGAGTACTCGTTCTACTTCACCACCAAAGTCGGAGTGACCAGGAGTATCAATAATGTTAATCTTGATATCATGATAATCAACGGCAACGTTTTTGGCCAGGATCGTAATTCCCCGTTCCCTTTCAAGGTCATTGTTGTCAAGAATAAGCTCTTGCTTTTTCTCGTGATCTTTCATCACATTACAATGATATATCATTTTATCAACCAGGGTTGTCTTGCCGTGGTCAACGTGCGCAATAATCGCGATGTTTCTAATCTTCTGCATATGTTCTTCAAAATTGAGGCGCAAAGATAGTCTTATTTCAATTGCTCCTGCATATTCTTCTAATTTGTTGACGGTAACTTAACAAGCTGTGGTGGAATTAGTTTGCAGAAAAACAATTTCGGCAACTTATTTTTCATCCGGGTGGTTCAATAAACGTCTTCTGTTCAGTCTTCAGGCTCTTCGGAATAGCGATTGAATACGATGTTTTGCTGAATCCCCGTACAGCAAAGGGGCTAAGCTTTTGGGTACTTAGGAATAGCTCCTGTTCCATAGCCCAGCAAGGCAATTCCATAGCGCAGCAAAGCAATTTCCTGTTGCTGAAGACCTATTCCAAAGGACAGCAAAACAATTCTCTGTGGAATCATAGATATTTCCTATGGAATAATGATTCTGCGTTCGAAAATATCTATAATTCCATCGGTCAGCAAGACTATTCCATAAGGAATAGAGATAATTCCATCGGTCAGCACGATTATTCTTTGTCTTTTGAAGGGGTGGAGTAATTGCTCCATTATGCTGCAATACGGTTTTACGAGGCAGAGCAAGCGGGAGATATGATGGAGCGTTTGCTGAAGTAACTGACTGCTCACTTGCTTTTAAGCTTTCCGGTATTAATCACATTTAGCACCCCGTGCTGAACCTCGATTTGTAGCGGACTGCTTAGCTGAACAGCTTCTCCGTCGATGTGGAATTTATTTTCGGGGGTGACAATGGTTACTGGCGATTGGCAGGGGATATACTGAATTTTTCTGTTGTTCTTCAGCTGCCCGGTAAATAGTTTGAAGGCAAAATAAGGAAACTCGAACCAATAAAGAGGTTTCACTAAAACAAGGTCGAATTGTCCATCGGTTGGATCTGCCATCGGAGCCATTCTTGCTCCGTAGCCATATTGAGCTGAATTGGCGATATCGATAATGAAATAATGACCGGCAATGGTTTCTTTCTCCAGATGAATGGTTGCCTGCACAGAACGGTAGCTAAAAAACACCCGGACGGTACTGATGAAGTAGTTCCAAAATCCGCGACCTTTTAGTTTGGTGAAATCGTGGGCTACCGCGGCATCATACCCAACTCCCGTAATGTGAACGCTGATTAACCCATTTACCCGATTGACATCGGTTGGACGAGTTCGCCCACTCTCAATGGCTTGCACCAATTGTTTCAGGTTTTTCTTGTAGCCAAACTCACGGGCAAAGCCGTTACCCGATCCGGAGGGATACACCGCCAGCTTTTTGTCGGTATCGACTAAGGCTGAGGCCACTTCGTTCACGGTCCCGTCTCCGCCAACGGCAACAAACACATCGTAATTGTTGAGCTCTTCGCGGACAATCTCAAGGCTATGCCTGGGGTATTCGCTTAACCGGAAAGCAACTTTGTCCTTATACAACTCCAATTGACGGATTAGGCGTTTGGTTTTTCCTTTACCCGCACGTGGGTTAATGATGAATAGAATATTTGGTCTATCGGTTGGCATCTAAATCAGTCTTATTGCTATAGGAGTGCCAAATTAAGCAATTAATTCAATGATCTAAACTGATCCTAAAAGGTCTTATATTGAAAAATTTGATGCTTCTTGAGTTCATCTGTTTGGGGTTTTGTCGAATTGAGCTCAGCCAGATGGATGCGATCAATTTCATGTAATTGATCGCCCTCTGTTTTTTTGGGACGCAAGGTAAAATGACTAAACCATTCGTATAACCGATCATCATTATAGATACGATGAAGATTGTGCCCTTTGTCCGGAAAACGATTATAGCTTATCGGCGAATCGTACGCTTGAAGAGCTTTTACCATACGATCTGACCGAAGTACCGGAACCAATTTGTCTTGCGCACCATGGAAAACCCAAATTGGAATGTGGGACAAGTTCTCAGCCCATTCATCTTTTCCTCCTCCGCACAAGGGAGCGATTGCTGCAAAGCGATTCGGATAGCGGTTGGCCAGTTCCCAGGTGCCAAAGCCACCAAGGCTCATGCCTGTTAGGTAAATCCGGCTCGAATCGATCCGGTATTTTGCATTGATTTCAGCGTAAACCGTATCGAACCAATTGTCGCTGGCCCAATTCTTCCCCCAGGGGCACTGTGGTGCAACGACTATGAAATCGAGCTTTTTGCCTTTATCAAGAAAATACGGGAGCCCATAGGTTTTAATTTGTTGAATATCGGTCCCTGAAACAGAACGACCGTGCAGGTAGAAGATGACAGGGAACAGTTTGTGATTTAGACTATCATAGTTTTCAGGTAAGTAAGTCAGGTAGTTGTAATTTGCTTTTACCGCTGAATTTTGGGCGATCAGTGTACGAAAGCTAAAGTTTAAAGAAATGAGTAGCAGAAATAGTGTTTGAAGCTTACTTATGTTCATACTTTTATTTACTAATATTCAAACGAAAGTAGGAAAAGAACTAATTTAAGATACCCCGTTAACAATTATTAGGTAAAAATTTCGTGTTTGTTGCTTGAGTGTGTTTATAAGTTGCACATAATCAGTGGTAAGAATTGATTTCAGAAAAGCATGCAAATTGAATAATGGGTCAAAATTGTTGTTACATTTGACCGCAAATAATGGAATGGAATAGGGTTCGTTATTCGACATAATTGCAAGATAAGTAGTCGGTTATTTTTGGAGGATGGCCAATTAGTAAAATAAAAATTAGAACTTTAATAGAAATTGAATCCATGAGAGCAAGTTTTTTTCTTGTCTTTTTTATAATGGGCACTTTAATGATTAGTTGTGCCCAGGAGCAACCGAAAACCGAAGCTGTTTCAAACGAGGGGTTGACACTTCCTATTTCAACCGATGTAATGGAGCTGAAGCCGTTGCAGGAGCTCCATAGTTTTGAATTGCAAAATACCTTGGATGCTGAGATTAAAAAGAATGTAAAATGGAGCAGACTGGTCGATTCAAAAAAGATGGCTGTTGGGTTGGTGGATTTGCGTGACATTAATAATGTCCGGTTTGCAAGTGTGAATGGCAATAGTATTATGTATGCAGCTAGTTTGCCCAAAATCGCTGTTTTATTGTCTGTCTCTGATGCTTTGGAAAAGAGGGAGCTGGAAGAAACGCCCGCGATACTGGAGGATATGAGACGCATGATTTGTCTTTCGGATAATGCGGCCACCACTCGCTTAATTGATTTGCTGGGCTACGAGAAAATAGAAAGCGTAGTTACTGACCCCGATTACAAATTGTACGATCAAGAAAATGGTGGAGGCTTATGGGTGGGCAAACGCTATGCTAAAACCGGCGCACGATATCCTGAGCCTATCAAGGGGATTAGCCATGCGGCAACGGCCGACCAGGTTTGCCGGTATTATTATTTACTCATTCAAGGTAAGCTGGTCAGTTTTGATCGTTCAAAACAGATGCTCGATATGCTGATCGATCCGGAACTTCATCATAAATTTGTAAACACCATTGAAAAAGTCCGGCCGAATGCTACGCTTTTTCGCAAATCGGGAACCTGGAAAAATTATCATGCCGATTCAATATTGGTGTGGGGAAAAGAAGATCGGTTTATTTTGGTTGGCTTGCTGCAGGACGATGACGGTGAACGAATATTGCGTCAGTTGGTTTATACCGTCGAAGAGGTATTGGATAAATATAAATAAACGAATTAACCCGGCAATCGTTGGATAGACAGAATGAAAAATTTTGACAGCTCAATTCGGAATGTTTTTCAAGAGGCTTTTCAATATTTTCTGAATAAGTCTTTTGATATTCGCATTGGAGAGTACCGACGTGTGCTTTTGATGCAGTTGAATATTTTTCTGATCATTTCAACCTTACTGATTGTAAAACCAATTGTTAATTCGTTGTTTTTATCGTCTTTTGGGTTCGAATTTTTACCAGTTGCTTTTATCGTTCTTGCTGTTTTAGCCATCGGGGTCTCGTGGATGTTCTCCCGACTCTTTTCTCGCTTTCCGTTTCAGAAGATCATGATTCGAACTTTGCTCATCTCGGTGGTTACCTTGTTCGTTTTTGGGGTGTTGCTACGTTTGAATTTCTTCGTTCAAACGGTTCTGTTTCTTTTTTATGTATGGGTTGCCATTTTTGCTGTTGTCACCTCTTCTCAGTTTTGGGTACTGGCCAATATGGTATTTAATCCGCGGGAGGCAAAACGAGTATTTGGCTTTATCGGAGCAGGAGCTATTGCCGGCGGTATTTTTGGTGGTTACCTCACATCTATTCTTGCGCCAGTGATTGGGAGCGAGAATCTCATCTTTATGAGTATGTTGGTTCTGCTGCCTACTTATTGGGTCACCAAGGCCATCTGGAAAGATAAAAACGCCGACCAGCAAAGGAATAAATTCCAAAAGATACCGGAGTCAAACCTGGCTTCCAACCCAATACAGATCATCTTAAAATCCAGACACCTTTCTTTTCTGGCCGGTATTATTGCAGTCAGCGTGATTGTTGCCAAACTTGTCGATTATCAGTTTAGTGCAATCGCTTCCGTGGCCATTTCCGATCCCGATCAGCTAACGTCGTTTTTTGGCTTCTGGTTTTCCAATTTCAACTTGTTGTCTTTATTCATTCAGCTTTTTATAACCCGCCGGGTAGTTGGTGTGTTTGGCGTTGGCACGTCATTATTAATACTACCTGCAGCCATTCTGTTAGGAGCTGTCTGCACCTTGTTTTTTCCGATACTAGGAGCCGCTGTTTTTATTAAAATGAGTGATGGAAGCCTGAAACAATCGATCAACAAATCGGCTACTGAATTGCTGGCTTTGCCGATTCCGGTTGAGTTTAAAAACAAAACAAAATCATTTATCGATGTTTTTGTCGACAGTGCCGCGACAGGTATTGGTGGATTGATTCTGATTTTTTTAGTAAATGGTCTGGATTTGTCGACCAACTTTATAAGCTTAATGATTATTGGGCTGCTGTTCGTTTGGGGATATTTTGCCTTGCAGGTTCGAAAGGAATACATCAAATCATTCAAGTTAATAATCAGTTCAAATGACCGGATTGATGAGAAAAACAAGAAAACGGTATCTCCGGAATCGATTATTGGAAACTTGATTAAACAGTTAGAGTCGGAAGATGAGAAGCAATTGCTTTATGTCCTTCGAAAGATTGGTGAAGTGCGGGATGATCGTTTCTTTCCAGGGATAAAAAAATTACTTGATCATAATTCGGCCGAAGTAAGAGCAAAAGCCATCATTAATTTAAGATCGTATTTAAATCATAATTTGTCGGGTGAGATGGTTCGGTTGGTGAATGATCCTGATCAGCAGGTTCGGGTAAACGCTTTTGAGTATTTGCTGGTGCTCGCTCCCGGAAACCGGGTCAAATTGATTGAGTCTTATCTTCAACATGAAGATGAGAAATTAAGTGAGGCCGCCTTGTTGGCACTTGCTGTGGAAACAAAAGATAACCCGGAGTTGCAAAACTGGTTTTCGTTGGGAACGCGCATCCAGGAGCGGATTGAGCTGATGAAAGCCGGAGATGAGTCCCTGAAAAAGGAACAGCTCAAGTTGATTTTGACAGTTATTGGTATTGCCGGGGCATCGGCTTATTATCGGTATATCGAAGAAGCGTTTCATGATCCTTCACCTGATATTGTTACGCAGGCTATTGAAGCTGCCGGTGATTCCGGGCATCCGCAATTCGTAAGTTCATTGGTTGGCTTTCTGGTTAACCCAATGTACACAACTCAGGCACAAATCGCTTTGGCTAAGTTTGGAACCCCAATATATCGCGTGTTTCATCAAATGATCGATTCTGAAAAACTGGCCATTGATCAGGTACGAATGTTGCCTGCCGTAGCGGAGAAAATTGATAGTCAGGCAACCATTAAATTTCTTTTTGCCTTATTGGATTTTGAAGATTACCTGGTTCATCAGGAAAGTCTCAAATCATTAAATTCCGTGAAGTCGATTTTTCCTCATTTAGTTTTCGACAAGCGATTGGTGATGAGTAGGATTACCGATGAAGTGCGGTTGTATCAAAATAGTTTAGTTGTATTGAATTCGAAAGTGGCGAACGTTAGTGATGACATGGATAGCAATGAAAGCATAACTGATGCACGTAAAAGCTTAATTGATATACTGGAACGTAGGTTAGATGCCAGTCTGGAGCGTATCTTCCGTTTACTGGAGCTTCGTTATCCACCCGAAGATATCCTCACTGTTTATAAAGGAATTCAAAGCGATAAGACCGATTTAAGAATGAACGCTGTAGAGTTTTTAGACAACCTGCTGGAGTCGCGATTAAAAAAAGTTTTGATTCCGATATTGGAAACCGCCATTTCGAATTCGATGACGAGCTCGGCAGGAGAGGGAGGTACAAAGAAGGAACCGGATGAAATTGAATGCTACCAATTATTGCTCGACGGAATTGATGTAAAGCTAAAACTAGCGGTCTTTTATTTGCTTGAGCAGTTGGCTGATGCTTCCTATTTGTCGTTAGTCGCTCCATACCTTGAAAGTCAGAATCCTAAAATCAGAACATTTGCCCAAAAAGCGAATCAAGCGATGCTGGCCAGCCGTAAAGTCCATTAATCCATAAATGGAATTCAGAGTTCCAGAAAATCCAATTTTTATTTTTTTCGAATCAAATCGTCAATGCTGCTTCCCAAGCCCAAATGATCAAGATTCGAGTTTTTACGCAATACGTTGGTCATTACAACAACCAGATAGGTAGTTCCGTCGGGCTGTTCAACAATGGCTACGGAATTCATGTAATTTTGCACATTGCCCATGTATTTTTTGCAGGTGAATCCTTCTTCTGGTTTACATTTATACAGGCTGCCTGATTTAAAGTAAATGGCAGCGTTGGTCAATCGCGGAGAAGAACCATACCGAATACGACGGTCGGTCATATACATTAAACGCTTTATTTCCAGGCTTGACTTTTCATCGACAATTTGCCCCCGCTCCATTGCGACCAAAAACTTCATAAGTCCGACCGGAGTGCCAATGCTTCCGCCTTCACCCGGGATCATTTTTTTGGCACCTTGCGTAAACATACTTCCCAACCGCCACTCGTCCTCGGCTATGCCAAGCTCCCGAAGCGGTTCATTCACAACATTAACAGCCAGCTTTTGCAGAACGGCTTTTGGAGTCGATTGGAAATATTCGGCGACATGTTCTTCGGTTAGGTTTGGGTAGGCTTTTCCGAATGCACGCATCAGTAAAACTTCGCGCCATAAAATACTTGCAGCGCCGTTGTTACTCACCGAGAGCATGTGGTCGGCCCACTCAAATAAGGAGAAAACATCATCTTCACGCACAGTTCGCTTGATGAATTCATTTGTTTCTGGGTTGAAAATCGGAATGGTGTGTTCATCAAAATTGGCAAAGACACCTGCTTTGACAAACCGACTTTTCAACAGGTCGATGCGTTTTTCGTACGAATCGGGATAAATGCGGCTAAGCTCCGAGAATAAACCCACTGCAACAGCCAGTTTTCCTACGCTTCCGGGCTGAAAACCCTTTGTTCCCTGTCTGCTGGCATATCTTATTTCTTGGCCTTCGGTGATATCGAGCAGGGCAACGGAATAGCTTTCGTGCAGGTTAGGAAAAAGATTGTTTAAGCCCTGCTGCAGCTTTTTGTCAGGCGCAGGAATGGTAGCCAGGCTGTCTCCTCTTACGCCGGTTAAGTTAAGCTTAATATCCTCAATTGATTTTAAGGCTCCGGTAATTGGTTTGCTATCCTTGATCTCGCCATCAAGTATTTTTTGCAACCGGTTCAGCCTTCTGATTCCCGAATATTCATAACCGTCAATGGGATAATAATTTTCTTCGGCCAAGCTTGAAATCGCAATGAGTACGAGCAACCCACTTGCGAGCAGGGATTTTTTTATTTTCATTACAATTTGGTGTTAAGGTTAATGGCTTCTTCTGAAAACTTCTCTTTTGAGATTGACTGCAGGTAGCTGGAGCTTTTTGCCCGTTTGTTCTCCACAAAGGGTCGAACCTGAAAGAGCCACAGTTTATTGTCCTTAAAGCCTAGTTCAACATCCCACGGGCCATCGCTGGCCACTGCATCGGCTGTGTTCAGTTTTTGTTTTAGCGATTGAGCGAAATCACGTAGCTTTTGAATATTCATTGCAGACAGGATCGGTTTCTCAAAAGTGGCAAAAGTTTTAACTGTGCCTCCGGAGGCTGGTAGCTGCGTATATTCTGGCTCGCGCGCAGGAGATAAAAGCTTGTTGGTTCCATCCGGTTTCAGAACGTAGGTTTCGGCCATTTGTCCATCCACCGCTCCGCCTGCCCCTCGGCTAAAAGCAATGGTTTGTTCATTGAGCGAGCCACTCTGCAGCCCTTTCGTAATCAACACACCTGAGTAGTCCACATCAACACTTGGAATGATTAGTATGGATGGATATACATTTTCGGGGTTGAGCAAATAACTTTGCCGCCATTTGTAACTTCGTTCTGAATAGGGGGATGCCCACACTTCTTTGATGCCTTCAATAATTTTTTCAGAATCGAGCACATTGAAAATTGTCAGGTTTAATCCGGCACCCGTAAAATCCTTTAAATCTTCCATGTTCGTATCACTTCTTAAGAACACGGGGACATGGCCCAACTTTTTACTGAATACCTCTACAAACTGGTTTTCAAGGTCTGCTTTGAAAGAAGGCAAAATTGGCATGCGCTGGATGGCTCCCCTTAGGATTGCCAACTGAGCAATAACAAATTCATCGATCTCTGACTTTGGGAGATTGTCTTGCTTTTTAGAGGCAGCTTCTTCAAAAATATGATTTAAAAATTGCCAGTACGAAATCGATTTTTCAGGCATCTGTTGGTCCATGTGTTGCTTGAAAATTCCGAAAGGAACGACTAACCCTTCCACCACATGATCGGGAAAAAGCTGTTTCAGTTGTCCCAGGTTAGCGGCTTTGGGGCCACAAAGTTTTCCTGAATTGGAGGCATTGAGCCCCCGAAGGTTTACTAATTTCGTTTGGTCGAGCTGGATTTGTTCCGTTGGAATTGCAATCATTGCTTCGCTACGCGTCTTCACTTCGAACAATTTTGTCTCTTCGGCGGTCATTTCTTTTGCCGGTTTCATAATTACACTCCCATCCAGCGAAACCGCAAAAAACACTTCCTGCCCCGAATATTCTTTGAGATCGTGGTAATTTTGCTTGGAAAGCACGGCATTTGGGATTCCCAGGTTTCGTGCCAATAATTGTACATGCGAGACCAGATTCCCTTCGGAAACCGTGGCGATACCGGCCACTGGTTTCAAATCGGCCGGAGGTTTATCGAAAATGTAGATCTTATCTGACGAAACTTCCAGATTGACATGGCTTTCTTCAACGACGAGTAACAGGCCTTTAGCAAATCCGGGGTTGAGCCCCCGGAAGTGGCTCTGGTTGTCCAGGTTCATCACCTGGGTTGAATTGTCGGATTGCTGGTAGATGAAGTCTCCGAGTTGACTTACGGATCGTCCCAACGGAAGGAGAATGGACGAACGAATCCGGTCGTCAGTAAATCGATACGTCAGGGGCTCGAAATCTCCAAAGCGTTTAATTTCCTTTGCAAATACAGCCCGGTACATTCCGGCTCCCCACTCAACAGCCGAACGGGCGGCACTGTGGTAATCTTTGATTTCAGGTATTGAGCTTTCAGTTTTGGCAGGAGGTATCAGCCGATCTTTTAGAGCTTCCCACTCCCAAAGTTCAAGGTAGCCACATGCAGTAGCAGCACGCACTAAATCTGCATTTAATTTGAAATTTTCTGCAAGCGTTTGCGGGGTCCACGCTGTCAGTTCGTTAAACAGCGCCTCTTCCAGTTTTACCGAAATATCCAAATACTTTAGCCGCAATGAGGGGGCTTCTTCTGTTAGCTTTTCACGTATATTCAGCATCTGTTTGCTAATTTCGTGGATGCGTGAACTGCTGTTGGAAGCATTTTGACTGGTAATAAATGCGGATAATTCTTTTTTTAAAGGCGAGGTTTCTGAAATCCCCGACAAATAACCGTTGAGCTGTTGAAGCTGCACCGGCTGGTAGAAACGATTCATCTCGGATAACAGCTGGTCAACTTTAGTTGAAACATCATCGGGAAGTTTTGCCTTGTTCACTTTTCGAAATTCCTTGACAAGTAAGGTATCCGAAGAGCTTGGCTGACCATGAATTTTCACGCGGATATCCATGAATCCGGGGTATTCCTCTGCGATCAATAATGAAAGCGACCTTATATTCTGAAGGTTTTTGGTATCTGCATGATGTGGAATGCCTTTTACCGCTTCCCGTACAAGAAAGTACTGACTCATAATTGGCGCATCAGAAGCCAACAACCACTGAAGAAACTTTATGCCCCAAGCATTTTCATCTTCTGTCTGGCTTGCTCCCCGGTAATATTGGGCACGTCGCAATACCCAACCATTGTCAATGCTCTGCAAATACTTTTCAATCAGGTATTGTTTGATACGTGCATGGTTGAATTCCTCGTCCCAAAAATCTTCAAATGGTGTTGTTGCCAGAATTTGTCCAAGAAAAATATGGTTTGTCTGCCCCAGACGAACAATTTCATCTTTGTATTTTGCCCGCTGCACGCCTCCTGGTTGCGGACATCGTTGTTTTGGAAGAACAGTGGAGCCGTCGGGGCAAAACCATAATATTTGTTGGTAAGGGCCTTTAGGGTCTTTCTTCAAGGTTTCAACAAGCTTGGCAAGACTTTCGATTGAAACCGGTTGGGCATTTACTATTCCGGCAAGTAGAAAGGCTGCCAAAACAAAAAACGAAGTTTTGATCCGCATAAAAAGAATTTTTAGTTTGCACTAAATCAAAGATATGAATTCTTGGATCATGATCTCGGTTTTTACGACTTGGAGGAAAACCAGACCAAAACATTCATCATAATTATGAGATGCATCCAAAGAAGTAAAACAAACAAACGGATTTAAAGATTGCTTGTTGTACTTCTTTCTGTTGATGCTACTTGTGCCGTTTTTTTAGCTCGCGGGCTAAATCCTCAATACGGTATCCTTTGTGTGTCAGCAATACGATGAGGTGATACAATAAATCGGCTCCTTCGTACAAGAAATTTTCATCGTCGTTCGCCATCGCTCCAATGATGGTTTCTACCGCTTCTTCGCCCACTTTTTGGGTGATGGTGCGTGTTCCTTTTGTGAACAACGAGGTGGTGTACGAGCCTTCCGGCATTTCTTCTTTGCGCTTGTCAATAAAGTCTTGCAGGTGCTTGATAAACGCCAGGTCATCCTGCTCGTTGGTTTCATTCCAGCAGGTATCGCTGCCGGTATGGCAAACCGGTCCAACCGGATTTACTTTGATCAGCAGGCTGTCGTTATCGCAATCTGAGGCGATAGAAACCACATTTAAAAAGTTACCGCTTTCTTCGCCTTTTGTCCACAGGCGGTTTTTGGTTCGGCTGAAGAAAGTCACCTTGCCGGTTTCTTCGGTTTTGGCTAAGGCTTCTTCATTCATAAACCCCAACATCAGTACTTTGCCGGTTTTATCATCTTGAATGACGGCCGGGATCAGGCCGTTTTGTTTTGAGTAATCCAATTCTTTTAGCATGAAGTTCTATTTAATTTTTTGTTTGATATTTTACCATTTGTTCCCGGAGCTCATTTTCAATATGTATCCGGTCGCGTTCAATCTCTTTTTTAAGTTCTTCTTCTGTTGGGAGATAAAGCTTGTATTTGGATGAAAATAGTTGTTTGCTGTCTGACAGTACGGAATACTTGATCACTGATTTATTTTGTTGAGAACAGAGAATAATTCCGATTGTTGGATTGTCGTCCGGTTGCTTTATTTTCTCCTCAAACAAGCGAACATACATATCCATTTGTCCAACATCCTGATGCGTAAGTTTCCCGACTTTGAGGTCTACAAGTACAAAGCATTTTAAAATGTAATTGTAAAAAACCAGATCAATATAATAATGATCATTTTCGACATTCAGGTGATATTGACGGGAAACAAAAGCAAACCCTTTCCCCAGTTCGAGAATAAAGGAATGCAAATTTTCAATCAGTGAGTTTTCGAGCGTTTTCTCCAGATAAGAATTATTCGGATTTAACTTTAGAAATTCCAGGATGTAGGGATCTTTGATAAAATCACGTGCCGACTCAATCAGGGGGTCAGTATTTTCTTCCGCTTCTTTCTTTACCGGCAATTTATCCTGACTGGAAATAATCCTTTCGTAATACAAGGTGTTAATTTGTCGGCTAAGTGCCCTAACGCTCCAGTTTTGGGTTGAGGCTTCTTTGATATAAAATTCCCTGGCATCCTTGCTTTCAACTCGAATTAACAGGCAAAAGTGAGACCAGCTCAATTCGCTAGACAGTGTGTAGCGAATTGGTAATTTCGACTGTGAATCTTCATTAAGCCTGCATATATCAGGAAATACTAAATAGAATTGTCTGAAATTTCGAAGGTTTGCAATTGAAAATCCTTTCCCAAATTCGGCTGTTAGCTTTTTTGATAAATCCTTTAAAACTTGCTTGCCATACTCCGCACGGATTGTTCCGTTTTGCTCTTCCTCTATAATTAACCTGCCGATTTCCCAGTAGGTGGTTACCATATTTGTATTGACTGCCCGGTAGACGGTTTGGTAAGCATTGTTTAAAACTTGCCTGACAGATTCGTACAACTTATGATTTTTCTCTGGAGTCATGTTTTGCAGTTGATTTCACCGATCAAAGATAAACACTCTATTAACGAACCGCAATGTCTTTGGTTCTCAGGTAATCTTTTAAATCAGGAATGGCAATTTCTTTGTAGTGAAAGATGCTGGCAGCCAGTCCGGCGTCGGCTTTTCCTTGGGTGAACACATCTACAAAATGATCCATGTTTCCGGCACCGCCCGATGCAATGATCGGGATTTTCAGCATATCGGCCATTTTAGCCAGCTCTTCATTGGCAAAGCCTCCCTTCGTACCGTCGTGGTCCATCGAGGTGAACAGGATTTCGCCGGCACCCCGATCTTCGGCTTCCCTGGCCCAGCTAAACAGTTCTTTGTCGGTTGGAATACGACCGCCGTTTACAGTCACTGTCCAGTGCCCATCGTAGTTTTTAGCATCAATCGCCACGACTACGAACTGGGTTCCGAAATTGAGAGCCAGATCATTAATCAGTTGCGGGTTGCGCACAGCTGAGGAGTTGATGCTCACTTTGTCGGCTCCGGCACTGAGCAACGCTTCAGCATCCTTAATTTCGCTAATTCCTCCGCCAACGGTAAAGGGAATGTTCAGCTCGCGGGCAATGCGTTTGACCAGTTCCACAAAAGTTTTGCGTCCTTCGTGGGTGGCGGTAATGTCGAGGAAAACCAGCTCGTCGGCTCCCTGCTCGGCATACAGTGCGCCAAGTTCTACCGGGTCGCCCACCGACTGTATATTGACAAAGTTTACGCCCTTTACGGTCTGACCGTCTTTAATATCCAGGCATGGTATGATTCGTTTCGCTAGCATGTTTTTATAAATTCCAAATTCCAGGTTTCAAATTCCAAATTAAAGGCATCCGTTCGAAGTTCATTAGTACGTAAATGAAATGTGGCGTACCAATGTACTTATGCACTTATGAACTTGCTTATCTCCTTTAAGCTAATTTTATTTTCATAAATGGCTTTCCCCGTGATTACGCCGGGGACCCCCATTTCGTTCAGTTCATGAATGTCTTTCATGGTGGCAATGCCGCCACTGGCAATGAGTTCCAATCCATCGAATTGACCCATAATCTCTTTGTACAGTTCAATGCTTGGGCCGGTGAGCATGCCATCGCGGGCAATGTCGGTTGAGATTACTTTTTGTATTCCTTGGCTGGTGTAGCTTTCAATAAACTCCAGAATTGACAATTCTGAAACCTCCTGCCAACCGCTTACGGCGATCATTTTATCTTTAGCATCGGCTCCCAAAATGATCTTTTCAGGACCGTAGGTTTCTATCCAGCTTAAAAAGGTCTCCCGGTCTTTCACAGCAATACTGCCACCGGTCACCATTTGCGCGCCGCTTTCAAAAGCTACTTTCAGGTCTTCATCTGTTTTCAATCCACCGCCAAAATCTACGATCAGATTGGTTCTTCCTGCAATAGTTTCCAGAACTTTGTAGTTCACAATGTGCTTGGCCTTTGCTCCGTCCAAATCGACTAAATGCAAACGCGTGATTCCGGCATCTTCAAACATCTTCGCCACTTCCAGCGGGTTTTCGTTGTATACCGTTTTCTGGTTGTAGTCGCCTTGTGAAAGTCGCACGCATTTGGCATCAATAAGATCTATTGCTGGGATGATGGTTATTTTGTTGTCAGAGTTCATGTTAATAGTTCATAGGTTCATAAGTACGAAGTTCATAAGTAAAAAATGGCACATAGCAGATGTACTTATGAACTCATGCACTTTGTACTAAATCTTTAAAAAGTTTTCTAAAATCTTCGCTCCAATCGGCCCACTTTTCTCTGGGTGAAACTGGGTGGCGTAAAAGTTGCCTTTGTGCAATGCCGCGCTGAACGGGTTGATGTAATTTCCTTCGGCCGCCGTGTGTTCTCCAACCGTGGCATAGTACGAATGGACAAAATACACAAACTGGTTGTCGAGCGATTCGTCAAACAAATCGCTATTCAATTTGGTGATGGTGTTCCATCCCATATGTGGAACTTTTGTTGTGAATTCCATTCCCGGTTGGGGAACAAATCGTTTTACTTTTTCCTCAAAAATTCCAAGGCAAGGAGTGTCCCCTTCTTCGGAATGGCTGCACATCAATTGCAGTCCGAGACAAATTCCTAAAACCGGTTGTGTCAGCGATGGAATCAACTGATCTAAGCCTTCTTTCTTCAAATAGGCCATTGTTGTGCTGGCTTCGCCAACACCCGGAAAAATGACTTTGTCGGCCGCCTTGATTTTTTCGTGGTCACCCGTAATTTCAGCTTCAATACCCAATCGTGAAAGGGCATTGCTGACTGATTCAATATTTCCGGCGTTGTATTTGATAATGACGATGTTCATTTTACGATGTTCATTTTATTATGGGTTCATGAGTGCCGAATTTATAAGTACTCGGATTAACGGTTTAAAATACTACTTTAACAACTTCTCTATGACCTTCTTCATCTCGTTGAATTCTTCCTGTTTGAATAGACGAGTCATATAAGCAATCTTGCCATTTTTATTGATGATGACATTGCGGGTTACTCCGGCTCCTTTTTCGGCATACTTGTAAAATATTGTGCCTTTTGGATCGAGTAGGAGTGGGTAAGTAACCGGTATATCTTGGGCAAATTGTTGCACTTTCTCTTTTGGTTCATCCAAGTCAATTCCGAACAAGGCAAAGTTTGAATTGCCTTTGTGCTTCTGCCAGACTTCCTTTTCAATGTGCGGCATTTCTTTTCGGCAAACGCCACACCAGCTGGCTGTAAATTGTAACATCACAACTTTCCCTTGCAAATCAGATAGCTTAACTTCTTGCCCATCGGCGGTTACGGTGCTAAAATCAGGTGCTTGCTGCCCGATTTCCACGATATACCCGTAGTCGGCCGGAATTTCTTTTTCAATAGTTTCAGCTCGGGTAAATGTTGTAAAAAGGAACATTATAAGTGCTATTGATTTCATCTTCTATTAATTAAATACAACTGTACGGTTGTTGTAAACCAGTACTTTTCGTTGCAGGTGATTAAAAACAGCGTTCGATAAAACAATCTTTTCCAAGTCGCGTCCTTTTCGAATCAGGCTTTTAATGGTATCTACATGGCTGCATTGCGTTACACCTTGCTCAATGATGGGGCCTGCATCTAAGTCGTGAGTTACATAATGACTTGTAGCACCAATCAGTTTTACCCCACGGGCATGCGCTGCATGGTAGGGTTTTGCACCTGCAAATGCCGGTAGAAATGAATGGTGGATGTTGATGATCTTGTTGGGGTAATGCGAGACAAACTCTTTCGACAGGATTTGCATATAGCGAGCCAATACAATAAAATCAATTCTATGCTTCTTCAATAATTCTAGCTCTTTTACTTCCTGTTCGGCTTTGTTTTCAGAAGTCACGGGAACGTATTCGAATTCAATTCCGAAGCGCTCGGCAACAGGACGCATGGTCTCGTGGTTGCTGATGATAACCGGAATTTCAACATCCCATTCGCCAGCAGTATATCGTCCCAAAATATCAAATAAACAATGCGACATTTTAGAAACGAAAATAGCCATCCGGGGAACATCTTCTGAAAAATAGATCTTCCAGGTCATTTCCAATTTTGAACCGATTAGTGTATCAAAGTATTCACCAATTTTTTCTGACGGGATGGCAAAATCATCCAATTCCCATTCAACCCGCATGTAAAAAATCTTTTCAATTCGGTCGACATGCTGATCCAGGTTGATGATATTCCCATTATTCTTATTCAAGAATTCAGTCACTGTTGCTAAAATACCCTGCTTATCAGGGCAGTGTATTAAAAGAACTGCTGTATTCTTCTTTTCACGTAAGGGTTTGATGCTTTTCATATCTGTTTTTTTAAACCACAGAGCTTACAGAGATTTACTCAGAGAACTCAGAGTTAACTTTTATATTTATTAATTACTCTTTTTAATCCTTTCACCAATTGAACTACGTTGAAATTAATTAATAACCCCAATTTGCAATCTGCTAATTTGAGATAGGTAAGAACTTACGCCAAGTGAATTTCATTTTCTGTTTACTCTGAGTAATTCTTAGGTATCTCTGTGGTAAATAAATTATAATGCTCCTTTGGTTGAAGGGAGTTCAAAGTTAAACACATCTTTTTTAATTGCCATTTTTATTGCACGGGCCAGTGCTTTAAATATACCTTCAATTTTATGATGCTCATTATCGCCTTCAGCTTTAATATTTAAGTTTGAAAGCGATGTGTCGGAGAATGATTTGAAAAAGTGAAAGAACATTTCCGTTGGCATGTCGCCTACTTTTTCGCGTTTGAACTCAGCATCCCACATAATCCAGGGGCGACCGCCAAAGTCGATGGCCACTTGCGCCAGACAATCGTCCATCGGCAGGCAATAGCCGTAGCGTTCAACGCCTCGTTTGTCTCCCAGCGCGAGTTTAAAAGCTTCTCCCAGTGCCAAGCCGGTATCTTCAATGGTGTGGTGCTCGTCAACCTGTAAGTCGCCACGAACCTGAATTGTTAGGTCAACCCCGGCGTGACGGGCAATTTGATCCAGCATGTGATCAAAAAATCCCAACCCGGTGCTGATGTTTCCTTTGCCTGTTCCATCCAGATTTAATTCAATATTGATTTGTGTTTCTTTGGTATTGCGCTGCACTTGTGCGGTTCTTTCGGGAGCTGCAACCCGGGCATAAATTTCATCCCAGTCGGATGTTACTAATGCACAATGTTTTTCCAAGCCTTTATCCTGCATTTCTTCAACCAAAGAACCGTCATTAATCAGAATTCCTTTTGCTCCCAGGTTTTTAGCCAGTTCAATATCTGTCAACCGATCGCCAATAACAAAGCTATTTGCTAAATCATAGCTGCCGTCCATATATTTACCCATCATCCCGGTTCCCGGCTTGCGTGTTGGTGCATTGTCTTTGGGGAAGTGTCGATCGATCAGGATGTCATCAAAGATTACCCCTTCGTTTTCAAAAGACTTGAGCACTTTATTATGTGCCGGCCAAAACGTATCTTCGGGAAACGAGTCTGTTCCTAATCCATCTTGATTGGTGACCATGACTAAATCATAATCCAGGTTCTTCGCAATGAAGTGCATGTTTCGAAATACCTTTGGAAGATATTCAAGTTTTTCCAGTGAATCGATTTGTTCATCTGCAGGCTCTGTAATCAGAGTTCCATCACGGTCAATAAATAATGCCTTTTTCATGCTTTTGTTTTTGTAATCATCCCAAAGATACAGCAGTGGCCTGTGTCATTCCGAACTTGTTTCGGAATCTGTTTTTCTTGAGATCCTGAAACAAGTTCAGGATGACGGCAAGCTAACGTAGGGATGTTATTTATATAAGCTCTTTCAATTTCTCAATCAGTATTTCGTTCTCTTCCGGTTTGCCAACGGTAATTCTCAAGCTGTCGTTACACAAAACTACTTTAGAGCGATCGCGGACAATGATCCCATTTTCAACAAGGTAATCGTAAATTCCTCGTGCATCGTGCATTTTTACCAGAACAAAATTAGCATCGGAAGGATAAACTTTTTGTACGAATGCCAGATCTTTTAACGTATTTTCTAACTTTTTCCTTTCCGTCAACAGTATTTCAACCCACTCCTTTTTTTCTTGCTCTTGTAAAAGAAGCTCCAGTGCTTTTTGCTGAGTTAACATGTTGATGTTGTAAGGGTATTTTATTTTATTGAGGATTTTGATGATTTCAGAATTGGCAAAGGCCATACCTAAGCGAATTCCGGCCATTCCCCATGCTTTAGAGAACGTCTGCAAAATCACTAAATTTTCGTATTTGTTCAATTCCGGAAGCATGCTTGCATCTGGCGCAAAATCAATGTATGCTTCATCGATAATTACAATTCCTGAAAAAACCTCAATCAGCTTAATCACTTCGTTTTTATCCAATAAATTTCCTGTTGGATTATTGGGCGAACAGATGAAAATAAGCTTGGTGTTATTGTCTGCAGCTTTTAAAAGTTCTTCGGCTGAAAAGTGATAGCTCTCATCCAATTTCACTTTGCGAACTTCGGTATCGTTGATGTCTGCTGCAACCTGGTACATCCCGTAAGTAGGATCGATTGTAACGATGTTATCTTGTTTGGGCTCGCAAAATGCTCTAAAAAGTAAGTCGATCGGTTCGTCGCTACCATTTCCCAGAAAGATTTGCGACGGCTCACATCCTTTTATTACAGCAATTTTTTCCTTGACTTCCCGCTGCAAAGGGTCGGGATAGCGGTTGTATGGTTCGTTAAACGGATTTTCGTTGGCATCTAAAAACATCATAGCTTCGCCAGTGTACTCATTGCGTGCTGATGAATAGGGTTTCAGGTTTTTGATGTTTGTCCGGATGAGTTTTTCTATGTTCATTTTATTTATTTTTGAAGGCAGTGGAAGAC
The DNA here is from genome assembly GCF_009847015.1 of Sunxiuqinia indica. GTDB lineage: Bacteria > Bacteroidota > Bacteroidia > Bacteroidales > Prolixibacteraceae > Sunxiuqinia > Sunxiuqinia indica. The sequence goes on along the minus strand of NZ_WVEM01000009.1, from coordinate 48,121 downwards.
GATAGAAAGCTTTGAAAGCAATTGTATTAAATTTGTCTTTCCAAAGCTTGGATATCATTCCAAAGTTTTACTTTCAAATTATTTAGTCTTTTTAAATAAGTTTCTGCCAGATCTTGATCAACCTGTTCGTTGATTTATTTTCAACTGTCTTCTATATCCTTCAATCTCAACGCAACAGCATTTTTGTGAGCATCCAAGTGTTCGGCTGCAGCCATTTTTTCGATCACCGGGCCTAAATTTTGGATACCTTCTTTGGTGATTTCCTGAAAAGTGATTTTACGAATAAAGCTATCCAGGTTGACACCACTAAAAGAGCGTGCCCACCCATTTGTTGGTAGGGTATGGTTTGTCCCCGAAGCATAGTCTCCTGCGCTTTCAGGCGTGTAATTGCCAAGAAATACCGAACCGGCATTGATTATTCTTTCAGCCACTTCCAGGTAGTTATCCATAGAAATGATTAAGTGTTCTGGTGCATATTCATTGATCATATCGATTATTTCTTCTTTGGTATTCAGAATAATCGCAACACTGTTGTCCAGGGCTTTTGTGGCAATCTCCATTCGGCTTAGTTTTGCCAATTGGTTGGTCAGTGCAGATTCCACTTCATCCACCAATTTCTCCGAGTTGGTAATCAAAACCACCTGAGAGTCCGGGCCGTGCTCGGCTTGTGAAAGCAAATCAGAAGCAATAAATGCCGGATTAGCTGAATCATCAGCCATTACAGCAACTTCCGATGGACCGGCAGGCATATCAATAGCAACGTCGGCAATGCTGACCAACTGTTTTGCAGCCATCACATATTGATTTCCCGGACCAAAAATCTTGGACACTTTAGGAACGGGATCAGCACCATATGCCATTGCTCCGATTGCCTGAACACCTCCGAGTTTGAAGATTTGAGTTACGCCAACCAATTGAGCTGCAAATAAAATAGCCGGATGAATTTTTCCTTCCTTATTTGGAGGAGTGCACAATACAATTTCCTGACATCCTGCGATTTTTGCAGGAATGGCTAACATCAGTACACTTGAAAATAGGGGAGCAGATCCGCCTGGAATATACAAACCGACTTTCTCTATGGCAACTGCTTTCTGCCAGCAAACTACCCCCGGAGATGTTTCAATCTTTTTAATCTCTGTTTTTTGGCTAGCATGAAAATCAGTGACGTTCTTTGATGCCGTTTCAATGGCTGCTTTCAGCTCATCATCTAACAACGCAGCAGCCTCTGTAATTTCGGCCTCTGTTACAGCAAAATCGCTGATGGTCACCCCGTCAAACTGTTTGGTGAACTTTTGAACAGCAGACATGCCATCTGTTTTTATTTCGTCCAGAATAGCCTGTACTCGTCCGGTCAAATCCGCTGCATTAAACAGCGGACGTTCAAGGATTTGAGGCCATTTGCTTTTGTCAGGATTTAAGTAACGCTTCATGCTTGTCAAAATTATTGAATTTCAGATCGTTTTTTTATCGATACAAACGGATTAAAAAATCATTTTTTCAATCGGAACAACCAAAATACCCTGGGCTCCGGCGGCTTTTAGTTTACCGATGATTTCCCAGAAGTCGCTTTCTGCAATAACCGAATGCAATGAACTCCATCCTTTTTCAGCAAGAGGAGTGACTGTCGGACTTTTCATTCCGGGCAAGATTGCTGTAATTTCTTCAATTTTATCGTTCGGAGCATTCAGCAAAATGTACTTTTTATCTTTTGCTCGTTCTACCGATTCCATGCGGAAAATCATTTCTTCCAAAATGGCTTGTTTATCAGCGGATAGTTCTTGTGGCGCAACCAAAACGGCTTCGGAATAAAGAGCCACTTCCACTTCTTTTAAGCGGTTTGAAACCAATGTTGAACCGGAACTAACGATATCGAAAATGGCATCAGCCAGTCCAATCCCAGGGGCAATTTCCACTGAGCCGGAAATAACGTGAATATCAGCTTTTACATTATTTTTATCCAGAAAACTTTTCAAAATGACCGGATATGAGGTGGCAATTTTTTTCCCATTGAACCACTCGATGCCGGCATATTCTTCGGTTTTCGGAATAGCCAGACTTAAACGACATTTGCTGAATCCCAGTCGCTTAACTATTTTAACGTTTTGCTGTTTTTCCAACATTTCATTTTCTCCAACGATACCAATGTCGGCAACCTGATCAGCAACCGCCTGGGGGATATCATCATCACGTAAAAACAAAACTTCGATTGGGAAATTTTTAGCAGCAGCCAATAGTTTACGTTTTCCCAGATTGATCTTAATTCCAGCTTCTTGCATGAGCTGCATTGAATCTTCGTTTAATCTTCCTTTTGTTTGAATAGCAATTCTCAATTGTGTCATGATAGTTTAAATCAATAAAAAAGGCCTACCTAATGGTAAGCCTTCTTTGGGTTAATATTTTTTAAAACAAAACAAAAGAATTACGGCCTACCAATAAATAGGTTGTTGTGATGATGGCCGTAATGTCCAAGTTTGTTGTACATGTCGTTTTAATTTTGTGCTGCAAGTATAGTGATAAATTAAAAGTGTACCAAACGAAAAATTGACAAATTATAGTTTTTATATGAATAGTTATTCATTTATTAAACTATAGCATGAACAACAATCGATTGTATTATTTTCTTAATTTTTGAGAATATTCGTACAATAACGAAGTGTTATGAGAAACATACTACGTTTTTTTAAATGCTTTATTCGAAAATATTTTTCATTTTCTCGAAAAAATTCTTGTCTCCTGCACCAGGTGTGTGTTGGAAGTTCTCTGATTCCTGAAGTTTTTCAAGCATTTTGCGCTCTTCCGGAGAGATCTTTTTCGGTGCCCATGCATGAATCCGTACGAGTAGATCACCTTTGCCATATCCGTTAACATCAGGTAGGCCTTTACCTCGTAAACGAAGAATTTTCTCAGGCTGTGTTCCGGCATCAATTTTGACTTTTACTTTACTTTCAACGGTCGGAATTTCAGATGTTGTTCCCAGTGCAAAATCGGGAAGGCTTAGGAAAAGATTATATATCAGGTTGTTTCCATCGCGAATCAAGTCAGGATGATTTTCCTCTGTAATAATAACCAGTAAATCACCGTTAACTCCTCCACGGCGGCCGGCATTTCCTTTTCCAGACACGTTCAATTGCATACCTTCAGCAACTCCTGCAGGAATTTTAATGTTTACAACTTCTTCGTCGCGAACAACACCTTCGCCATTACACGAAGTACATTTGTTCTTGATCATTTGACCTTCGCCATTACAGCTTGGACAGGTGGCAGTCGTTTGCATTTGCCCGAGTAGTGTGTTGGTAACTCGGGTTACATGACCACTCCCCCGGCAGGTTGAACACGTTGTGTAGTCATTGCCTCCTTGTGCTCCGGTACCGCTACAAGTGTCGCAGCTTTTGTATTTTTTTAGTTTGAGCTTTTTCTCAACGCCGTTCGCGATGTCTTTCAGCGAAAGAGTGACTTTTACGCGCAAATCTGATCCGCGATGAACCCGACGACCTCCGCCACGCGATGATCCTCCAAACCCACTAAATCCGCCACCGCCAAAACCATGACCGCCAAACACATCGCCAAACATAGAAAAAATGTCATCCATTGACATGTCGTGCTGGCTAAATCCGCCACCACCTCCGGCTCCACCTACTCCTGCATGGCCATACTGGTCATACCGTTGTTTTTTCTGAGGATTGCTTAAAACTTCGTAAGCTTCAGCGGCTTCTTTGAATTTATCCTCAGCTTCCTTGTTATCCGGATTTTTGTCTGGGTGATATTGGATCGCTTTTTTCCGATAAGCTTTTTTAATCTCTTCGGGCGAAGCGCTTTTACTAACTTCTAAAATCTCGTAAAAATCTCTTTTTGCCATACTTGCTTTTTGTTTGCCTATTCACCAATCACAACTTTAGAAAAGCGAATGACTTTCTCGTTCATCACGTAACCTTTCTGAATTACATCAACAACTTTCCCTTTAAGTTCCTCTTTTGGAGCCGGAATTTTAGTTACTGCTTCGTGTAAGTCAGTATCAAATTCTTTTTCTTTAGCTTCAATTTCCTGAATGTTGTTTTGCTTTAAAAACTCCTGAAATTTGCTGTAAATCAAAGTTATTCCTTGCTTTAACGGATCATCATCTTTCATCTCACCGAAAGCAATAAGCGCTCGTTCAAAGTCGTCGATTACTGGCAGGATATTGACTAATACCGTTTCTCCACCAGTTTTTATCAGCTCCATTTTTTCTTTCATGGTGCGTTTGCGGTAATTGTCAAATTCCGCTTGCAGACGAATGTGTTTGTCCTTTAGCTCGATTAGTTCGTTTCCTAAAGCTTCAATTTTTTCGTCAGTATTATCTTTCTTCGACTTTTTATTTTCTTTTTTACCCTTTGCTTTTTTTGAATTTTTATCTTCTTCAGCAGCTTTATCATTTTCCTGAGCAGTGTTCTCTTTTGCCTCAGTTTCTTCAACTTGCTCCTTTTCTTTATTTGTTTTTTCTTCTGCCATTGTTGTTTGTTATTTAATTTACCGGATTCACAGTTTACAAAAATGTTGCCATTACGTAATATGGGACATTTTGACACCTCATTCTTGTAAATTGCTGACAAAATTATAAAAAGAAAGGCAGCACGCATGTGCCACCTTTTGATTTATACGATTTTATAATCTTATTTTAATAATTGGGTCAGGGTATTTTTTAATGCCGGGCCACGTAAGTTTTTAGCAACGATAATACCTTCGCCATTGATTAGAAAGTTGGCAGGAATACCTCGAACACCATACACGGCAGCATATTTCGAATACCATCCTTTTAAGTCCGAAACATGATAGTCCCAAGTTAATTTGTCAGCTTCAATTGCTTTTACCCATGGTTCTTTCGCTTTATCTAACGAGACGCTATAAACGGTAAAACCATTTCCATTTTTAAATTTTCGGTCTTTAAACTCCTGATAAGCTGATACTACGGTTGGGTTTTCGCGACGACAGGGACCACACCACGACGCCCAAAAGTCGATCAATACCATTTTCCCATCCAATGATGAAAGTTTTAATTCTTTTCCGTCAATTGATTTTTCAACAATCTCAGGAGCTTTGTTTCCAATTCCCAAGCCAATTTTCGCTTCATTTTGTGCAATTGACTGAGTTACAAAAGCAAATAATAAAACGAAGGCTGCTAAAATATTTTGTTTCATTTTTGTGGATATGTTTAAATCTCAACTAAATCAAGCTCAATAATAGTAAAAATGAAGATGTGTAGTTGTGTTGAAAGCTGCTTTTTTGAAAATATTAACAAATATTATTCTGAATGAAATTAGTTTGAGCGTTTAATATTGGCACCAATTGCACTGAGTCGTTCATCAATTGCTTCGTACCCACGGTCAATTTGTTCGATATTGAAAATCTCACTTTTACCTTGAGCCGATAAAGCCGCTATCAGCAATGCTACGCCGGCGCGAATATCGGGCGATGACATCATTGTTCCGCGAAGCATGTGTTTTTTATTGAGCCCGATTACTGTTGCCCGATGTGGATCACAAAGTATAATCTGTGCTCCCATATCAATCAGTTTATCGACGAAGAACAGCCTGCTTTCAAACATTTTTTGATGAATTAGCACGCTTCCGTTGGCTTGAGTGGCAACAACTAAAAAGATACTTAATAAATCAGGAGTCAAGCCTGGCCAGGGAGCATCGGAGATATTCATGATCGAGCCGTCGATGAAGGTCTCAATTTCATATTCGTCCTGAGCCGGAATGTAAATGTTATCTCCTTTTATCTGAAGTTTGATTCCAAGTCGTTTAAATGCATCGGGAATTATTCCAAGGTGGTCAACTCCTGCGTTGGGAATGGTGATTTCGGAACCGGTCATTGCTGCTAAGCCAATAAAACTACCCACTTCAATCATGTCGGGTAATATTGTGTGATTACAGCCTTTAAGCTCTGTCACCCCTTCAATACGAAGAAGATTTGAGCCAATGCCATCAATTTTTGCGCCCATTGAAACCAGCATTCTTGTAAGCTGCTGCAAGTAGGGTTCGCAGGCGGCATTATAAATTGTGGTGGTGCCTTCTGCCATCACGGCAGCCATTAAAATATTGGCAGTACCGGTAACCGAAGCTTCGTCAAGCAGCATGTACTGACCTTTAAGTTTTTCGGTTGAAACCTGGAAGAAGTGATTGTCGGGATCGTAAGTGAATTTGGCTCCCAGTTTTTGAAGTCCGACAAAATGAGTGTCTAATCGACGACGACCAATTTTATCGCCTCCGGGTTGCGGAATTAAGGCTTCTCCAAAACGAGCCAGCAGTGGGCCTACAATCATGATCGATCCACGCAAGCTGGCTGCTTGTTTTGCAAATTGTTCCGATCGTAGGTGCTTCATGTCCACCTGATCGGCCTGAAATTGATATTCTCCTTTCTTTAGACGCTGGATTTTAACTCCCAATTCGCCTAGGATTTCGATCAACTTCAAAACATCCCGGATTTCAGGAATATTGGTAATGGTGATTTTATCGCTCGTTAGAAGTGTAGCACAAATAACCTGAAGCGCTTCGTTTTTGGCTCCCTGTGGCTTTAGTTTGCCAGATAATTTATTTCCACCTTCAATTTGAAATGTTGCCATCTCTAATAAACGTATTATGACTTTCTAACGTGTTTTTTAGGGCCTCTGGTTTGATTGGAGTTTTGCTTTTTTCGTGGAGCGTTTCGTTGTAGAATGTCCCGGGTTTCTGCCAAATCTAAATCATCACGCTTGATTCGTCCTTTTGATAGGATTTCCAAATCTTTGTATATTTTATCGTCATCAACGGCATCTTTATTCCATGTCAGGTAGCTCTTTTTCATGTGGTTTGCCAGCATGGTGATCAGAATTTCCTTCTCCTCTCCATCTTCAAACTCAACGGCCTTTTCAACCATTAGCTCCAACGTTTTACCGTAATAGCGAAATCGAATGTTATTGCTGGCGTATTCAACTTTCTTAGGCGGTTCCTGAAATGTTTCAGGTTTCGGTGGATCATACGGATAATCGATGTCCAACTTAAAATCAGCCATAATGGCTAAGTGATCCCATAGTTTGTGCTTGAAATCGTTAATGTCACGAAGGTATGGATACAGATTACCCATAATATCGATAATGGTTTGAGCCGCCAGATTGCGTTCTGCTCTGTCTTCAATGGTCATCACATGATCAACCATATTTTGAATATTACGCCCATATTCTGGAAGGGGTAATTTTTTACGATTTGAATTATAATCCATTTAAAAAAATCTAATAAACTTTTGTGTCAAACAAGGTTGTTCAGATTCGGTAATTTAGTTGATAATCTGAAGTGAAGGAGATTCCCTAATAGATGCAAAGCTAAATGAAATTATTTTGCTTACAAATTAATTTGCGAAAATCTTGACTTTCAGGTTTGTTTGAAACCGTTATTTTCCGTTTGTAGTTATACAATCTTTAGTTTGGCAAACTTGAGCAGTAATTGCTTTTGCCCGGCATTTTGAAAAAAGACATTGGCCTTTAGGTTAGGAAAACTTCCTTCAATCTGTAGTACTTTTCCTTTCCCAAAACGTTGATGTTCAACCATCATCCCGGTTTGAATGTCGCGCGGATCATCCCCGTCAAAATTTTGGGCTTTCTTTTTTGCTTGACGAAGCTGCACCAACTTTTGGTTCAAGCCTGGCTGATCGCTCGTTGAGGGGCGTCGACCTGCGATTGACGGCTTGCTAAATGATTGCTTTTGCACTGCTTTATCGGGTGATGGCAGTTCGTCAAAATCGAAGTCGCTTTCATCCGGAATGTCCAGAAATATTTCATCAACCTCGGAAATAAAACGACTGGGATTGCAATAGTCCAGTTTTCCCCAGCGATATCGTTGTTTGGCAAAACTGATGTAAGCGTTTTCTTCGGCTCTTGTTAAGGCGACATAAAACAAACGCCGTTCTTCTTCAAAAGCTTCGGCTGTTACATTTCCAAATTGGCTTGATGGGAATAAATTCTCTTCAACCCCAACAATAAATACATTTTTGAACTCCAATCCTTTTGCGGAGTGAACGGTCATCATGGTTACTTTATCCCGGTCTTCTTCTTTTTCCGAGTCCTGATCGGTGAGCAAAGCCACATCTTCCATGTAGTTTGCCAATTGGTTGGGCTGGCCCTCCTCCCGAGCATTAATCGAGAATTCCTGAATACCATTTAATAGTTCCTGAATGTTTTCAAACCGACTTAGTCCTTCAGGAGTTTGATCTTTGTACAGATCTTTCAGTATGCTGGTTTGTGTCGCAATTTCGCTGGCCATTTCGTAAGCATCGCTAATTTCGGCTTTTTCCTGAAACTGCTTGATGATGCCGGCAAACTGTTGCACCTTGCTTAAGGTTCCTTTGTTTAGTTCGGCGTGGTTTGTAGTGCCGCTTTGCACGATGATCTCAAAGATACTGCATCCAACAGCAATAGCTGCCTGCTCTAATTTGGAAAGCGTTGTAGCACCAATTCCGCGTGCCGGATAGTTTATAATACGCTTGAGTGCCTCATTATCTTTCGTATTGATAACCAGCCGAAAATAAGAAAGTAAATCTTTAATTTCCTTACGCTGGTAAAACGACAGGCCTCCATAAATTTTATAGGGTATGTTTCGCTTGCGCAGTGCTTCCTCAAAAATACGTGACTGGGCATTGGTACGATACAAAATGGCATAGTCCTCGTATCGAAAGTGTTGGCGCATTCGGGTTTCGCTGATTTCGTTTGCCACCAGGTAACCCTCTTCATTGTCGGTTAAAGCCGAGAACACTTTGATTAAGTTTCCCTCAGCATTCTCAGAAAATACCTTTTTCGGAAGTTGTCGTTTATTCTTTTGAATGATGCTATTCGCCGCATTAACAATGGTTTGTGTTGACCGATAGTTTTGCTCCAGTTTGTATACCTGGTGCTCGGGGTAGTCCTTCTGAAAATTTAAAATATTTTCGATTCTTGCACCCCGAAACGAATAGATACTTTGAGCATCATCGCCAACAACACACAGATTTTTGTGGGCGGCTGCCAGGTTTTTCACTATTAGGTATTGGGCAAAATTTGTGTCCTGATACTCATCTACCAAAACATAGTCGAATCGTTCCTGGTATTTAGCCAGAATGTCTTTTTTATCTCGAAATAAAATATTGGTTTTCAGCAGCAAATCGTCAAAATCCATAGCGCCGGCTAAGAAGCAGCGCCGGGCATATTCTTTGTATATCTCAGCAATTCGCGGCATGCGAATACTCATGTCGTATTCTCTTACCTGACCATTTGTAGCGTATGCTGCTGGAGTAATCAAGCTGTTTTTAGCAGCTGATATCCGGCTTGAAACGACATTGGGTTTGTATGTTTTATCATCCAGCTTAAAATCTTTAATGATCGTTTTCAGCAAACTTTTAGAATCGGCGGCATCGTAAATCGTGAAATTAGAAGGGTAGCCAAGCGCTTCTGATTCCGTTCGTAATATGCGAGCAAATATGGAGTGAAAAGTTCCCATCCAAAGATATTTGGCAGTGTTGTAGCCCACTACTTTGGCAATTCTTTCTTTCATTTCCTTGGCCGCCTTGTTGGTGAAAGTAAGGGACAAAATACTTCCGGGGCGTGCTCCCTGTTTCAGCAGATGGGCAATGCGGTAGGTGAGTACACGCGTTTTTCCGGATCCTGCACCCGCAATGATCAAAGATGGGCCATCCGTGTTTTCAACTGCACTTCGCTGAGCTTCATTTAATTCGTTGAGGTAATCCACAATTTGAGTTTTTTCAAAAGTCAGCTTCAAAAGTATAACCTATTTTCTTATTTTGTAGCATTGGCATGGGTGAGTTTTCAACAAAGCTGTCTGAGCTGAAAAATGGAATGTCATTCATAAGATAAATCAATTTTTAACGTTAATATTGTACTGTCATACTAATTAAGACGATTTTTGAAAGATGAAGTTGATACAAAACACCCAATTTTTACTTTTATTGCTTGCGTTGTTTCTTCCAATTTTTACAGAAGCGCAGATTTCTTCTGATGCTGATGCTTCCGTTTCAACTGAGTATAGTTCAGGCGCTCAGGATCAGATTTATATATTTTGTGTTGCTCCTGATGAAAATGGAGGAGAGTTAACAGCAACTTCTTCGAGTGGTGCAGCCACATTCGAGTGGTTGAAATACAATCCGGGAACCGGAAGTTTTGATGGTTTTCAAACGGATAATTCAGGAAGTTCAACTTCTACAATTATGAATCTTGCTGATGGTGGTTATCGGGTGAATATTACCTCAGGAGCTGTTACTGAAACTTACACAGCCTGGGTGATGAATAGCTGGTATACAGCAACCGCTGAGATTTCGGAATCAACTTGTGATTATTTTCAGTTAACGGCTTCGATTGCTGAAGATGCGGAATTGAATTATTATGACTTGTCTAATGGCGCTCAAAAGCCTGTTGCTAAAGATGTGAAAGCAAAATGGACTGTCGATGGCGACCAGGTTGCGGCCGTATTGAGCCCACAGATTTTCTCACCTCCTTCTGAAAATAAAGATTATACATTAACCGTTTATGACCGCTTTGGCTGTCAGGTTGAAGTGACGGTTAACTATCAGTCGATCGTTCCAGACGCATCCTTTACTGCAAACCCGATGGAAGGAGAAGCTCCGCTGGAGGTCGCGTTCACGAGTAGTTCAACTAATGCTGATCAATACGAGTGGTCTTTTTATCGCAGTCAGGAGGACTTGCTCGAAGAAAGCCAGGTTGGAATTGTCGAGGATAGTATTATGCAAACTGCTATCGATCAGAATCCGACTTATATTTTTGAGAATTCTGGCAATTATAACGTAAGGTTGGTTACAACCAAGAATGGTGAGGGCTTTGCTTGTACGGATACATTTTACATTGAGGAATTTATAGAAGCGACAATTTCGTTAGTTGAAGTCGGCAATGTTTTTACCCCAAATGGAGATGGTGTGAATGATGATTTTGTGGTGAAATATGAATCATTAAAGTCAATTAATATTCAAATCTTTAATCGATGGGGAAAGAAAGTGCACTCATGGGAGAATAATAATATCCAAGGGTTTGAAAATACAGTGAGCGAATCAGCCTGGGATGGGAAAATAGGAGGAAGATATGCAAGCCCCGGAGTGTATTATTATGTCGTTGAGGCGCTAGGTCGTGATGATCAGGAACATTTTGCCCACGGGTTTGTGCATTTGTTTCGGGAGAAATAGCGGAGCTTGTTTGCGCGTAGTTGTTTAACCACTGAAAATTAAAGAAATGATGTATCTTTGATTATTGATCTAGTTGAGTGGTTAGAGTTACTTATGAAAAAAATTAGATTTTACACTTTACTATATGTTGATAAAAGTTTTCGGTCGTTATCAAAGAATGGAGTAAGAGGCAATTTCGAATCCCAAATTGAAATACACGTCAAGTGCTGTGAAGCCCTTAATAAATCACTTGCTTATTTTACTTCCTATGATCTGGTTGTTTTGACGAACGATAAAAGCTTTCTTGAAGGATACTCCTCTGAATTGAAAATTGTTGAAATCTGCTTTTCGTTAAATGTTCCGAAGGAGATTGATTTCTATTCTGCCCATTTCAAATTCGATGTGTTTAAATACTTTGTATCAAAAGAAGATGGAATAGACTACAATATATTAATTGATAATGATGTATTGTGTATTGGAGATGTTCCGTTGAATTTAATTAATTGTGTAGAGAAAAATGTTCCTACCTTTTATGATGTCACGAATATGAGGTTTCCTGCATACACTAGAGAGAGGCTGATCGCTGACAAAGAGTTTTTTCTTGAGAATGAAAGATCAATTGGAATCTGGGCTGGTGGTGAATTTATTGGAGGAGATAAAAAATTCTTTAAACAGCTTTCTGAAAGGGTTAAGAGGGATATCGATTTGTATTTTAACAACTATCGGCATTTTCATCATCAAGGAGACGAAGTTCTACTATCTGTAGCAATTGAAAGGATGTTACGCAGTGGTATTTATGTTGCAGATGTAAATTCCTTTCGGGGGATTAGTCGATTTTGGAGTCTGCCAACTTTACATTTTCAAAACAGTTGGAAGACCTTCAGGGGTAATTTTCTAATTCATTTACCAGCAGATAAATTTTATATTGCCACTTTAGAGAATATAGATAGCAACTTGGGAAAAAGATTGGGAGCTTATTTCTTTTGGAAATTACTAATCGGCCGTTTAAAGTCTTTAGTCAGAACTCGAGGAAAAAAATGAAGAGTCCAAAATCTTCATCTTTGGAATATTTAATTGAAATGCCGAGCGATCACCACTCGGCATTTTAATGTTATCTATTTTAAGAGTCTATTGTCGGCTTTAGTCACAATCCACATCAAATACTTTGGAGGGATCCGATAATGTGTCTGACCAGCTTGCATTCCATGTAGTAACACCGCTGAATCCATTATATGCTTCTGTGATGTTGACTTTTTCATAGGGCCATTGCCAGTTGTATGGGATTAGGATTCCATTTGGATATTCAACTCCTCCGGCATCTAGCCATGTGTCTCCGTCTAGAGGGTGAAGTTCCCAGATGTTTAGATCATAAGCAATTAGTGTTCCCGGATGAACAGTAATAAATGGATCGTATGGTTCTGCTGGGTTATAAACGAAGTCACTGTTAATGGAGATCGTTATGTCAGCAGTTCCAACCGGATCGCAGTTAGTATCGGTCATGACGGTATTTGCAGCAAACCCATATGGTGCTATTCCTTCGCCCGGAAGTTCGGTTTTTGTGCTGGAGAACACCGTAATGATGTAGTCTGTTCCATCTTCAACGACGCCATCATCTCCAGTAATTCCGCTCATGCCTCCTATAATTCCAAGTTTTGGAACTCTAATTTTGAATGCATGATCATAATCAGCACCCCTGGCTGAAGCATAAAATGAAATCATTAGTTGATCGTCGGTTTTGATAATACCAGACTGAACAACCAGATCATTGTAGTCACCATCGTTTCCATCAACCCCGTCTTTCATCAGATCTTCCCATGCATAGGTGAAGTTGACGGTATTGTCACACTCTTCCATACAATATTGAAAATAGACCGACCAGTTCTTTCCGGGAAAATCAAGTGCATTATTCAATGAAACACCTTTGTCCGTTTCATCACAAAGTCCTCCCCATGCAGTTTCTCCGTTAGACAATGCTGCATGTGAGGCTATGAAAAAGCAATCACCATCAGTCATCTCTTCAACATAGTCAGCAGGAATCTTTACAGTAAAGCTTGTTTTCATGTCTTCCTCATTCCAACTCTTCTTAAATGTGAACTTACCAGGAATGGCACCACCATTGCTAATTTTCTTTTGATCTTTGAAGTCCTCTTCACTGTCAAAAATATCCAGATGGATTTCCATCAAGTAAATATTGGGTTCAGTAATGTTGTAGGTTACATAAACATCACCATCCATAGAGGCAACATCAACAGTTCCGGTGTACATATGCTGACCTGCTACAAGGCAAACTTGCTTGCAGGGAGCGGGAGGAATGACCCCATCAGGGAGCATCATTGAGTATTTTTTTAATGCTAAGTCGTTTGAAAGCTCATCGTCAACAACAGATTGGTTGTCGCAGTTCTGCAGTAATAAACCAAATGTCATCATTGATAATATCAACATGACACCTTTTGTGTAAATTTTCATTGTACCTTTTTTCATTTTTTCATTTTTAAATAGATTAATAGTGGATCTTAAAATCTTAATTGTCACTGGGTTAGTGTATAGCAATTTCGCATATTCAATCTACGTAACATCTGGAAGCGGGTCAATAGGTAATTTTACCCATGTGCATCTTTGGGGTTTATGGCTGAGGAAAAAGAAAGGAGTAAGGAGAAGAATAGGTTGTCAGTGGCGGCTTTGAAGAATACTTCGGGGGAGTGGTCCAGAGCTTATATATCTGTGGATAGGTAAAACAGAAGACCCCGGATCGCGCGATCCGGGGTCTTCTGTTTATTGGGTTTTTGTATTGTTTTTTTAACGATCAAAAATTACTGAATGTTACGCTTCTACAAACTCTGCCTCGTAAGCTTTTAATAGTTCATCTTGTACCTCTTGAGGAACTTTTTCGTAGCCATCAAATTCTAACGAGAACATGCCTCGTCCCTGAGTGAGTGAACTCAATGCAGTGATGTATTTGTACATTTCTTTTAAAGGAACTTTCGCATTTATTTTTTCATAGCCTCTTTCGCTACCCATTCCCATGATTAAAGCACGGCGGCTTTGCAGGTCGCTCATTACATCTCCCATGCGATCGCTTTGCACAAAAACTTCCAGGTTGTAAATCGGTTCGAGGATTTTTGGCCCTGCATTTTTAAAGGCTATTGAGAATGCGTTACGGCCAGCCAATTTGAATGATATCTCATTGGAATCAACCGGATGCATTTTGCCATCGTATACATAAACACGAATGTCGCGTGCGTATGAACCTGTCAGTGGTCCTTCTTCCATTTTTTCCATAATTCCTTTCATGATGGCAGGTAAAAAACGTGCGTCAATCGAACCTCCCACAATACAATTGTGAAAGACTAGTTTTCCTCCCCAGGCAAGCGGATGCTCCTGAGTGTCCCGAATTGACAGTTTTTGGTCTTTTCCATTCATCGAAACCATGGTTTTGGGCTCTACTCCTTCAATGTAAGGTTCAATGAAAAGATGTACTTCTCCAAATTGTCCGGCACCACCTGACTGCTTTTTGTGCCGATAGTCGGCTTGCGATAATTTGGTGATGGTTTCCCGGTATGGGATTCTGGGTTTTTCAAATTCAATATCTAATTTGAATTCGTTATTATAGAACCACTTTAATGTGTTTAGATGGTATTCTCCCTGACAATGAACCAGCATCTGTTTTAGTTCTTTAGAATACTCAACTTTGTAAGTAGGATCCTGATCGTGAAGTTTCTGGAAGCTTTCACTTACTTTTTCATCGTCAGCTTCATTAACTGCTTTTAATGCGACGGTGTGTCGAGAGGTGGGAAACTTAATTTCAGCAAATTTATAACCGGCTGATTTTTCACTCAAAGAGTTGTTGACATCAACGTCTTTCATTTTTACTGTGGCTCCAATGTCGCCTGCATTCATTGCATCAACTTTCTCTCTGTTTCTTCCGGCAGATACAAATAATTGAGAAATACGTTCCTTGTTTCCGTTTTTGGCAATGATCAGGTCCTGACCTTCTTTTACGGTTCCACTCATCACCTTGAAATATGTGATTTCTCCAACATGTTGTTCAATGGTTGTTTTAAAAACCATGAGTGAGGTAGGAGCGCCGTCGCCCTTCTTAACTTCTTTGCCATTGATTTCGGGCACTTCAACGGCTTCGTTTGGAGATGGCGTAATATTGGCAATAAATTCCAATAGGCGGCCAACCCCCATGTTGAGTTTTGCTCCGGTGCAGAATACAGGAAACAAACTGCGATCAATCATGCCTAGTTTGATTCCCTGCCGCATTTCATCTTCAGTCAACGTGCCTTTGTCAAAATAAAGCTCCATTAAATTCTCGTCATTTTCAGCAGCCATTTCAACCAATTCGTTGTGAAGTTCTTCAGCACGATCTTTTTCATCAGCAGGAATGTCTAAAATCTCAGGCTTTCCTCCTTCTTTCGGATATTTATATAGCTTCATTTTAAGCACATCAACGATTGAGTCGAATCCAGCACCCGCATTTAGTGGATATTGGACAATCGTTACTTTGTTTCCAAAGATCGATTTGGCTTGGTCGATAGTTTGTTCAAAATTGACGTTCTCATGATCCAGTTGGTTGAAAACGAAGATCATTGGTTTGCCAGCTTGTTCCGTGTACCTAAAGGCAGTTTCTGTGCCTGATTCGATTCCGTGCGGAGTATTAACCGTGATAATCGAGCATCCGACTACATGGAGAGCCGAAACAACACCTCCACGAAAGTCATCCATTCCGGGAGTATCAATGATGTTGATTTTTTTGTTGTTGCTGAAAGAGTGAAGGACGGTGGAAAAAACAGAGTTGCCATACTCGTGCTCGATGGGGAGGTAGTCTGAAGTTGTGTTTTTGGATGTTACCTCGCCACGGCGATTGATTACTCCACCCTCGAACAGCATGGCTTCTGCGAGGGTGGTTTTCCCACTGCCAGCATTTCCGATTAGTGCGATGTTGCGGATTTCGTCTGTTTTATAGATTTTCATTTGTTAGTTTTTATTGGTTAAAAAAAAGCTTTTGCAGGTTGATTTTCCTATGGTGGCTACCAAAATTAGTAATAATTTATTAACAAACAACGGGGCTTAATTTGGGCAAATATGTTATAAAAATGTTTTGTGGAATTGATTCGGGTTGAAGTGCCGTTTTTTCTATTTTTCGTAGGCGGGATTCACGAAGAAGATACGTTTCGCTTGCGAGTTGAAAGGCCTGTTAAATCAACAATCTATGCTATGAGTGTTGAAAGGGGAGAATGTTGTTGTAAGTTTTATTTAGATTGTCTATGGATTGCGCCCATGTTCTTGAAGCTTTTATTTTGTTTCCTGTAAACGTGAGTGAAGAGGTAAGGCTATTCAAATTTGATTTCGTCAGCAAATCAACTTGAGTGAGTTTACTTGGGGTCAAATCAAAATCTGAGAAGTATTTAGTTAACTATTGTTGCTACTATTGGGTGTTGGGTAATAATTAACCTCTGATTGTGAATAACTAATCGACAATACTGGCGTACGAACACTTAATTCCTTTATTTTTAGGATGTAAATATGCGCTATGTCTCGTTTTCCTCATTATAAGCAGCCCGATGCAATGGACTGTGGGCCAACTTGCCTACGAATGATTGCGAAATTCTATGGGCGCAATTTCAATCTGAATTACTTACGCGAGCAATCTCACATTTCACGCGAAGGGGTTTCATTGCTGGGGATAAGTGATGCTGCTGAGTCAATCGGCATGCGCAGTCTCGGAACCAAAGTCACTTACGAACAGCTGATAAAAGATGTGCCAAAACCCTGTGTGGTACACTGGGATCAAAATCATTTCGTTGTTGTGTATAAGGTTAATAGGGGGAAGGTGTATGTCGCCGACCCAGCTTTTGACTTGGTGAAATACAACGAGCAGGAATTCAAAAAACATTGGTTGGCGACCATGAAAGAAGGAGTGGAGAAAGGAATATGTCTGATGTTGCAGCCTACGCCTGCTTTTTATGAGCAAGATGATGAAGTTACTGACCGCACCGGCTTTTCGTTTTTGTGGCGCTATGTTCGTCCACATCGCAGATTGGTAACCCAATTACTGATTGGATTTTTAGCCGCGAGTATTATTCAACTGATTTTTCCATTTTTAACTCAGAGTATTGTTGATGTCGGAATCAATAATCAGGATATTAGTTTTATCTATTTAGTGCTGGCCGCACAGATGATGTTATTTATTGGCAAAATGTCAGTCGACTTTGTTCGCTCCTGGATTTTACTTCATATCAGTACCCGGATTAATATTTCCATTATTTCCGATTTTCTGATTAAGCTGATGAAATTGCCGATCGGTTTTTTCGACACCAAAATGTTGGGCGATTTGATGCAGCGCATACAGGATCATCGTCGGATTGAGCGATTTCTGACCACTCAAACACTGAGCGTATTGTTTTCATTATTTAATTTGTTCGTGTTTGGGATTGTGTTGGCTATTTATAGTTGGAAGATTTTGTTGGTTTTTGTTATCGGTTCTGTTTTGTATGTTGTTTGGGTGTATTTATTTATGCAGCGCCGTCGTCAGCTCGATTATAAGAAGTTTACCCAGTTGAGTGAAAATCAAAGCATGCTGATTCAGTTAATCAATGGCATGCCGGAGATTAAATTGAATAATTACGAAAAGCAAAAGCGATGGGAGTGGGAGCGAATTCAGGCACGGCTGTTTAGGGTGAATGTGCAAAACTTGTCCGTTGACCAATATCAGCAAGCCGGTTCTGTTTTCATCAATGAAACCAAGAATATTGTGATTACAGTCTTGGCAGCTATGGCTGTTCTGAATGGTAATATGACACTGGGTATGATGTTGGCTGTTCAGTATATTATCGGTCAGCTGAATGCACCGTTGTCTGACCTGATTAATTTTCTTCATCTGGCTCAGGATGCTAAAATTAGCCTAGAGAGACTTGGCGAGATTCACAATAAAGATGACGAGGAGAAAAAAGAAGATCCGCGGATTAATACAATGCCGGCAAGTCGGACAATTGATATTTCAAATTTAGTTTTTCAATACGAAGGGCCTCATTCTCCGAAAGTTTTAAAGCAAATTAACCTGAAATTGCCAGAGCAAAAAGTAACCGCTATTGTTGGTGGAAGTGGAAGTGGAAAGACGACACTGGTAAAGCTGCTTTTAGGTTTTTATCTACCGGTTGCCGGTTCGATAAAAGTAGGCGATACCGATTTGAGAAATTTTTCGCAACAGTGGTGGAGAACAAAGGTGGGAGCAGTTATGCAAGATGGGTTTATCTTTTCAGATACGATTGTCAATAATGTTGTTGTTGGCGATGAATCGGTTGATAAAGAAAAACTTTTGTTTGCCGTGAAGGCCGCCAATATCCAAGATTTTATTGAAGGGTTACCGTTGGGATACAATACCAAAATTGGACAAGATGGACACGGCTTGAGTCAAGGGCAAAAACAACGAATTTTAATTGCCCGTGTGATTTATAAAAATCCTGATTACTTATTTTTTGATGAAGCGACCAATGCGCTTGATGCGAATAATGAAAAGGCCATTATGGAAAACCTTAACCGGGTTTATGAAGGAAAGACAGTCGTTGTGGTCGCGCACCGGCTGAGTACGGTGAAAAATGCTGACCAAATCGTGGTGCTGGATCAAGGGGAGATCGTAGAGGTGGGAAATCATGCTGAGTTAACAGCAAATAAAGGTGCTTACTATAACTTGGTAAAAAACCAACTCGAGTTAGGAAACTAGAACAAGGTATTAATATTGTATAAGCTAATGCCAAACGCCAATCAAAATATAGAAATAAGAAGTGATGAGGTTCAGGAAATCATTGGGAAATCGCCTTCGTGGTTATTGCGAAGTGGGCTAACAATGATTTTGATTTTGCTGTTGCTTTTCTTGCTGGGATCATGGTTGTTTCATTATCCTGATATTATTCGGGCGCGAATTATTGTTCTTTCTGAAAATCCACCTGCGCATATTGTCGCTCGAAACGCTGGCAATATTGATCAGCTATTTGTTCAGGATAACGACACGGTAAAGAAAGATCAGTTGATTGCAATATTGGAAAACACGGCTGACTATAAAAATGTTATCAAGTTGGAGGATGATCTGGAGGCACTGAATCCATATTTCACCACCTTCGATACAATATATTTTAAGAAGCTTACGCCTGATTATCGACTAGGGGATATTCAGGCTGATTTCTCATCATTCTTGCGCTTATATAATAATTATATCAGTTTTGTACGATTAAACTTTTATCCGCAAAAAATCCAGTCGCTTCAGGAGCAGCAGCACATGAAGAAGATATTTTATGATCGTTTGTGGACCCAGCGACAAATTCTGGAAAATGAGTATCAAATTGCTTACGAGCAGTTTCAGCGCGATTCTGGCTTGTACGCTCGGGAGGTTATTTCGTTGATTGATTTCAAAAAATCAGAATCTGCTATGCTTCAAAAGAAGTATTCATTTAACGGTGCTCGAACAAATTTAGCAGAAACTCAGCAAGATATTATTCAGTTACAACAGGATGTTATTGCTGCCGAAAAGGAATATGAAGATCAAAAACTGAAATTACAATCTGAGTTGATTGAATCGTTGAATGTATTGAAAAGTCGACTGGAGTATTGGAATAAAGCGTTCGTGTTGAAAACTCCGATTAACGGGCAGGTTACTTTTACGAACTTTTGGAGCAAAAATCAGCAAGTTAAAAATGGCGAGATTGTATTTACGGTTGTGCCGCAGCGAGAGAGTAAAATTATTGGTCGGGTGACTTTGCCTGTTCGGGGGGCAGGAAAAGTGAAAGCCGGACAGGGCGTAAATATTCAGTTTGACAATTTTCCGTACATGGAATATGGCATGGTGCGTGGAACTGTTAAAACCATTTCTCTGGTGCCTACAAACGATAATTATATTGCTGAAATTGAACTTCCCCAGGACTTGGAGACCAATTATAACATTCAATTAACTTTCAGCCAGGAAATGAAAGGTGACGCTGAGATTATAACAGAGGATTTACGTTTTATACAGCGTTTTATCAATCCAGTCAAGTCACTTCTGAAAGAAAAGGTTATCCGGTCAAAATAGATTATTCGGTTCATTTCGGATAAAATCGAAAAAACACCCTTAAAAGCTATTGTTCTTTCCTGAAAATTAGTACTTTTGCGTGCCGTTTTTGGAGAAATCTGTCAAAAACGGAAGTGGAATGCATTGATTTTATTGAAGTTTTCAATACCTTTGCAGTCCATTTTGCAAAAATATTAATGATTAATTAAATAGTTGTATGCCAACGATTCAACAGTTAGTAAGAAAAGGACGCACCATGCAGGTCGAGAAGAGTAAGTCTCGTGCGTTGGATGCTTGTCCTCAAAAACGAGGTGTTTGTGTACGTGTTTACACAACTACACCTAAGAAACCAAACTCAGCAATGCGTAAAGTTGCAAGGGTAAGGTTAACGAACCAAAAGGAAGTGAATGCTTACATTCCGGGTGAAGGTCATAACCTACAAGAGCACTCTATTGTATTAGTGCGCGGTGGTAGGGTGAAAGATTTACCAGGTGTGCGTTATCACTTAGTTAGAGGAGCACTTGACACAGCAGGTGTTGAAGGACGTACTCAAAGACGTTCAAAGTACGGTACCAAAAAACCGAAGAAATAATTTTTGGAATTGACGAGTTTAGTGGTTTGGTTGAGTAAATGATCCCGATACTGATCGGGAGACCTGAAGCTCCAAATCGATAACAACCGATTAGAATAACACTAAAGAAAAGAAAGAATGAGAAAATCGAAACCAAAGAAGAGGGTCATTTTACCAGACCCTAAATTTAATGACGTTCTTGTAACAAGATTTGTGAATGATATGATGCAACACGGAAAAAAAACGGTTGCATATCAAATATTCTACGATGCTCTTGATATCGTTGGATCACGTATGAAAAACGAAGAGCTCTCACCCCTTGATGTCTGGAAAAAAGCGTTGGAGAATATTACTCCCGCAGTAGAAGTAAAAAGCCGCCGTGTAGGTGGTGCTACATTCCAGGTTCCTATGGAAATTCGCCCCGAACGAAAAGTGGCAGTTTCTATCAAAAGTTTAATCTTATATGCTCGCAAGCGTTCTGGAAAATCAATGGCAGACAAGTTGGCTGCTGAGATTCAGGCTGCGTTCAATAATGAAGGTGGTGCTTTCAAAAAGAAAGAAGACACACACCGTATGGCTGAGGCAAACCGTGCTTTTGCGCATTTCAGATTTTAATATTGGTTTAACATGGCAACAAAAGATTTAAAATATACAAGAAATATCGGCATCATGGCTCACATTGATGCCGGTAAAACGACCACTACTGAGCGTATTCTCTATTATACGGGAATTACTCACCGTATTGGAGAAGTGCACGACGGTGCAGCTACCATGGACTGGATGGAGCAGGAGCAGGAGAGAGGTATTACCATTACTTCTGCAGCGACAACCACATTCTGGAAGCACGCCGATCAGCAATATAAAGTAAATATCATTGATACTCCCGGACACGTTGACTTTACCGTAGAGGTAGAGCGTTCATTGCGTATTTTGGATGGTGCTGTTGCTTTGTTTTGTGCCGTAAGTGGTGTTGAAGCCCAATCAGAAACAGTTTGGCGTCAAGCCGAAAAATATGGTGTTCCACGAATTGGCTTCGTTAATAAAATGGACCGCTCTGGAGCAGACTTCTTCAATGTTGTGAATGAAGTTAAGGAGAAGCTGGGAGCTAATCCGGTTCCAATTCAAATTCCAATCGGTGCTGAAGAAAAATTCGAAGGGGTAATTGACCTGATCGAAATGAAGGCGATTCGTTGGTACGATGATGCGACTCTTGGAACAGATTATAAATTGGAAGAAATTCCGGAAAATCTGAAAGAACTGGCTGAAGAATACCGCGAAAAAATGGTTGAGTCGGTTGCAGAGTTGGATGATGCCCTTATGGAGCGTTATTTCGACGATCCTGAATCAATTACTTCTGACGAGTTGATATCGGTTATCCGCCAGGGTACACTGAAGCATGTAATCGTTCCGATGATGTGTGGTTCGGCTTTCAAAAATAAAGGTGTGCAACGTTTGTTGGATGCTGTTGTGGAGTTTTTGCCTAGCCCGTTAGACAAGGGTGAATTGATAGGATCAGACCCATCAACAGGTGACAAAGTTGTACGTCACGCTAATGTTGAAGAACCTCTTTCGGCTTTAGCATTTAAAATTGCTACCGACCCATTTGTTGGTCGTTTGTGCTTTATTCGTGTTTATTCAGGTAAAATTGATGCTGGCTCAACGGTGTTCAATACTCGAACAGGCAAAAAGGAACGGATTTCACGTCTTTACCAAATGCACTCAAATAAGCAAAATGCGAAAGATGTTATCGAGGCCGGAGATATTTGCGCTGCTGTAGGCTTTAAAGATATTCGCACCGGTGATACGTTGTGTGACGAAAAGAGTCAAATAACGTTGGAAAGCATGGACTTTCCAGAACCGGTAATTGGTATTGCTGTAGAGCCAAAAACACAAAAGGACTTAGATAAACTTGGAATGGGATTGGCTAAACTAGCCGAGGAAGATCCAACATTTAAAGTAAATACTGATGAGGAATCAGGTCAAACGGTTATTCGTGGTATGGGTGAGCTTCACCTGGAGATCATTGTCGACCGTTTGAAACGCGAATTTAAAGTTGAATGTAATCAGGGTAAACCTCAGGTTGCATACAAGGAAGCCATTAGCGAAGAGATTGAATTACGAGAAGTATTCAAGAAACAGTCTGGTGGTCGTGGTAAATTCGCAGATATCATTGTTAAAGTTTCTCCTGCCGAAGAAGGCAAAGACGGTTTAACATTTATCGATAGCGTAAAAGGTGGACGTATTCCTCGTGAATTCATTCCATCAGTACAAAAAGGTTTCGAAACAGCGATGCTAAATGGTCCTTTGGCAGGATTCCAATTGGACAGCCTGAAAGTTGAATTACTTGATGGATCATTCCACGCCGTTGACTCGGATCAGTTGTCGTTCGAAATCTGTGCCCGTCAGGCGTTCAAAAGTGCAGCTTCAAAAGCAGGTCCAAAATTGCTTGAGCCTATTATGAAGACTGAGATTGTTACTCCTGAAGAATATATGGGTGATATTATTGGTGACTTGAACCGTCGACGCGGCCAAGTAGGTGGAATGACTGAGAAAGCTGGTGCAAGAGTTATTAAAGCAACTGTTCCTCTTTCAGAAATTTTCGGCTATGTAACTGTATTGAGAACACTCTCTTCTGGTCGTGCAACTTCATCTATGGAGTTTTCACACTACGAAGAAGTGCCAAAACAAATGGCTGTGAAAGTACTTGAGGAAATGCAAGGAAAAGTAGAATTATTATAAAATAATTATTTTATCTCATCATGAGTCAAAAGATCAGAATTAAGCTGAAATCGTATGATCATAACTTGGTTGACAAGTCAGCTGAAAAGATCGTAAAGACTGTAAAAACAACAGGTGCAGTTGTAAGTGGGCCAATCCCACTTCCAACTCACAAGCGCATTTTTACAGTGTTACGTTCAACTTTCGTGAACAAAAAATCACGTGAGCAATTTCAGGTGTCTTCATACAAACGTTTGATCGACATTTACAGCTCAACAGCTAAAACTATCGACGCCTTAATGAAGCTTGAATTGCCAAGTGGTGTCGAAGTAGAAATTAAAGTTTGATAACCTGTAAAAATTAAAAAGAAATGGCAGGAATAATCGGTAAAAAAATCGGAATGACATCCGTATTCAGTGTTGAGGGAAAGAACATTCCATGCACTGTGATAGAGGCTGGTCCTTGTGTTATAACACAAGTGAAAACAGCTGAAACCGATGGCTACGACGCTATTCAGCTAGGGTTTGGTGACAAGAAAGAAAAGAACACCACCAAAGCTGAGTTCGGTCACTTCCAGAAAGCTGGAACGGACCCAAAGCGTAAAGTTGTCGAGTTTACAGAAGTTGAAGGAGATTACAAGCTTGGTGATACCATTACTGTTGATGTAATCCAGGAAGAAGGTTGGGTCGATATAACCGGCGTAACGAAAGGTAAAGGATTTCAAGGGGTTGTAAAGCGTTACAATTTTCGTGGAGTTGGCGACGCCACACACGGTCAGCACAACCGTTTAAGAGCTCCTGGTTCGCTAGGTGCGTCTTCTTACCCTTCCAGAGTATTTAAAGGAATGCGTATGGCTGGTCGTACCGGCGGTGCTCAAAAAACGATCGAAGACCTTAAGGTCTTGAAAGTAATTCCTGAAAGTAACCTATTAGTTGTTAAAGGATCAATTCCTGGAGCAAAAGGATCATTTGTAATAATTAATCAGTAATGGAAGTACAAGTATTAGATAAAACAGGAAAAGAAACCGGAAAAAAGGTCGATTTGCAAGACCAAATTTTCGGTATTGAACCTAATGATCATGCGATCTATCTTGATGTAAAACAATACTTGGCCAACAAACGTCAAGGAACCCATTCAGCTACTGAACGTGGTGAAATTGTTGGAAGTACTAAAAAGATCAAGAAACAAAAAGGTACCGGTACAGCTCGT
The DNA here is from genome assembly GCF_009847015.1 of Sunxiuqinia indica. Lineage (GTDB taxonomy): Bacteria > Bacteroidota > Bacteroidia > Bacteroidales > Prolixibacteraceae > Sunxiuqinia > Sunxiuqinia indica. The sequence continues at coordinate 23,408 of NZ_WVEM01000009.1, read as the reverse complement.
GCAGGTAGCATTAAGTCACCTGTATTCAGAGGTGGTGGTCGTGTTTTTGGACCTCGTCCAAGAAATTATGGTTTCAAATTGAACAAGAAAGTAAAAGCTTTAGCTCGTAAATCAGCATTGAGTTACAAAGCCAAAGCAAGCGATATTTTAATTCTTGAGGACTTTTCTCTGGAAGCGCCAAAAACAAAGGAGATGGCAATGATCAGTAATAATCTGAAAATTAACGATAAAAAGTCTCTTTTCGTTTTACCAGAAGAAAATAAAAACATATATTTGTCCTCCAGAAATTTACATGGCGTATCTGTCATAACTGCTTCTGAGCTAAGCACTTACCAGGTAATGAACGCTAATAAGGTAATCTTTTTTGAAAGTTCGGTTGGCAAAATCGAAGAACAATTTAAGATTTAAAGGGGATAAGTAATGGATATTTTGATAAAACCCATAGTGACAGAAAAGATGACGGAACAGGCTGAAAAGCTGAACCGTTATGGATTTCTCGTTCGTAGAGAAGCGGATAAGAAACAAATCAAACAAGCAGTTGAAGAACTGTATAATGTAAGTGTATCTACGATTAATACCATGGTTTATGGTGGCAAAAATAAAAGCCGCTATACAAAAGCCGGAGTTATTAGTGGGAGAACAGCTGCATATAAAAAAGCAGTTATTACATTGGTTGATGGAGATGCAATTGATTTTTACAGTAATATATAATAATAGGAAATGGCAGTAAGAAAATTAAAACCAGTTACTCCGGGTCAAAGGCACAAAATTATTGGAGCTTTTGATACCGTTACTGCATCAACGCCTGAGAAATCATTGTTGAAGCCCATGCAGAAGTCCGGTGGCCGTAATAGCCAGGGACGCATGACAATGAGGTATATAGGTGGAGGGCACAAGAAGAGATACCGCGCGATTGACTTCAAACGCGAAAAAGACGGTATCCCTGCGCGTGTAGAGTCTATTCAGTACGACCCGAACCGTACTGCTCGTATCGCACTGTTGGTTTATGCCGATGGTGAAAAAAGATACATGCTGGCTCCCAACGGATTGCAAGTTGGACAGACAGTATTGAGCGGTACCGGAGTTGCTCCTGAGGTAGGAAACTCACTTCCACTTAAAGAAATTCCTCTAGGTACTATTGTACACAATATTGAGCTTCAACCTGGACAAGGTGGCGTAATGGTGCGAAGTGCAGGAACCTATGCACAGTTGACCTCTCGCGAAGGAAAGTATGCAATTGTAAAACTACCTTCTGGCGAATCTAGAATGGTACTCGTCGCTTGCCGAGCTACAGTTGGTACTGTTGGAAACACAGAGCATAACCTGGAAAGATCAGGAAAAGCAGGTCGCTCTCGTTGGTTAGGAAGAAGACCACGCGTACGTGGTGTTGTGATGAACCCAGTCGATCACCCAATGGGTGGTGGTGAAGGACGTTCATCAGGAGGACATCCTCGTTCACGCAAAGGCTTGTTAGCTAAAGGTTATAAAACCCGTGCTAAGAAAAAGTCTTCCAATAGGTACATTGTAGAAAAACGCAAGAAATAATTAAAGGAGTAGGATATGAGTCGTTCACTAAAAAAAGGCCCTTTCATTGCATATAAACTAGAGAAAAAAGTTGATGTAATGAATGAATCAGGAAAAAAGTCTGTAATCAAGACTTGGGCCAGAGCATCAGTAATCTCTCCCGACTTTGTAGGGCACACTATCGCAGTTCATAACGGGAATAAATTTATTCCGGTTTACGTAACTGAAAACATGGTTGGCCACAAGCTTGGCGAATTTGCACCTACAAGAACTTTTAGGGGACATGCCGGTAACAAACGATAAGGCATGAGATTCTCATTAACTATTAAAAGAATTTACGATGGGTGCTAGAAAAAGAAATAGAGCAAATGAGCTGAAAGAAGCTCGGAAATCACAATACTTCGCTGTACTGAAAGATTGCCCTACTTCACCACGAAAAATGAGGCTTGTTGCCGATATGGTTCGCGGAATGGAAGTAAATAGAGCACTGGATGTACTGAAGTTTTCTTCAAAGGAAGCTTCTCGCAAAGTTGAGAAACTGTTGATGTCAGCCATTGCAAACTGGCAGGCTAAAAACGAGGGAGCTCGTTTGGAAGAAAGCAATTTGTATGTAAAAACGATCGCTGTTGATTCAGGACGTCAGTTAAAACGTCTTCGCCCGGCTCCACAAGGCCGTGCACACCGAATTCGCAAGCGTTCTAATCACGTTACACTTTGCGTTGATAGTAAGAATCTAGAAAACGATAACGAATAAATAGTAATACATGGGACAGAAAGTTAATCCAATCAGTAATCGTTTAGGGATCATCCGAGGATGGGATTCCAACTGGTTCGGTGGAAACGACTATGGTGATAAGCTGGTTGAAGATACCAAGATCCGTGAATACTTGAATGCCCGTTTGGCAAAAGCAAGTATTTCAAGGATTATTATCGAAAGAACCTTGAAGCTGATTACCATCACCGTTCACACGTCAAGACCCGGTATTATTATTGGCAAAGGTGGTCAGGAAGTTGACAAATTGAAAGAGGAGTTGAAGAAGATCACCAGCAAGGAAGTTCAGATCAACATCTTTGAGATTAAAAGACCTGAGCTTGATGCACGTATCGTTGCTAATAATGTTGCACGTCAAATTGAAGGTAAAATTGCTTACCGACGTGCTACAAAGATGGCGATTGCCTCTACGATGAGAATGGGTGCGCAAGGAATTAAAATTTTAGTTTCCGGTCGTTTGAACGGTGCTGAAATGGCGCGCTCTGAAATGTATAAAGACGGTCGTACTCCTTTGCACACACTGAGAGCTGATATTGATTATGCTCTTGCCGAAGCTTTAACAAAAACCGGTTTAGTCGGTGTTAAAGTTTGGATTTGTAAAGGCGAAGTCTATGGAAAGCGTGATCTTTCTCCAAACCTGGGACAGAAAAACACTCAAGGTGGTCCTCGCGGTGGTGGCAGAAGTGGCGGTTTCAGAAAGAAAAGAAAATAATTCGAAAACCTTTTAATTGAAAAAGGATGTTACAGCCGAAAAAGACAAAATTTAGAAGAGTCCAAAAAGGACGAATGAAAGGGAATGCCCAACGTGGTACAGAACTAGCATTCGGATCTTTTGGTATAAAGTCGTTGCAAAGTTCATGGCTTACCGGGCGCCAAATTGAGGCAGCCAGGGTTGCGGTAACTCGTCACATGCAACGTCAGGGTCAAATTTGGATCCGAATTTTCCCAGATAAACCGATTACCAAAAAGCCTGCAGAAGTACGTATGGGTAAAGGTAAAGGTGCTCCTGAAGCATTCGTAGCTCCGGTTACTCCGGGTCGTATTTTAATCGAAGCAGATGGTGTTCCATTCGAAATGGCTAAAGAAGCTTTACGTTTGGCAGCACAGAAACTTCCGGTTACTACGAAGTTTGTTGTTAGACGTGACTATGTTGAATCTATTAAAGAAGATTAATGATGAAAGCATCAGAAATTAAGGAATTAACAGACAAGGAAATTCTGGAAAGAATCCAATTGGAAAAGGAAACCTTGACACGTCTAAATATGAATCATGCAGTTTCTCCGCTGGATAACCCGATGAAAATCACGGAAACCCGCAAGAACATTGCACGCCTTCAGACCATCAAGCGTCAAAGGGAATTGAATCAAAATCAGAATTAATTTGTAGTAATGGAAGCAAGAAATCTGAGAAAAGAACGTGTTGGCGTTGTCGTGAGCGACAGTATGGAGAAAAGTATTGTTGTTGCTGTTAAACGAAAAGAAAAACACCCGATCTACGGGAAATTCGTTAACAAGACGACTAAACTGTACGCCCACGACGAAACAAACACTTGCAGCGTTGGTGATACTGTAAAGATCATGGAAACACGACCTTTAAGTAAAAGCAAACGTTGGAGATTAGTTGAAATTATTGAAAGAGCTAAGTAATCATGATACAACAGGAATCAAGATGTTCAGTTGCCGATAACAGTGGTGCCAGAGAGGTGCTTTGTATTCGCGTTTTAGGCGGTACGAAAAAGCGCTATGCATCACTAGGCGATAAGGTTGTTGTGACTGTAAAAAGTTCAATTGCCGGTAGTGATTTGAAAAAAGGAACTGTGTCTAAAGCCATTGTTGTTCGCACTAAAAAAGAAGTACGTCGTCAGGATGGATCTTATATCCGTTTCGATGATAATGCGGTCGTTTTATTGAACAACACAGGCGAAATGCGCGGAACTCGTATTTTTGGCCCTGTTGCAAGGGAACTTCGTGATCAAAACATGAAAATTATTTCGCTTGCACCTGAAGTGCTTTAATGCATAATATTAAAACAAAATGCAGACAAAATTACACATTAAAAAAGGTGACACCGTTGTTGCTATTGCCGGAAACGATAAAGGAAAACAAGGCAGTGTTCTCGAAGTGTTTCGGGAAAAAAGCAGAGCAATTGTGGAGGGTGTTAATATGGTGAAAAAACACACAAAACCTGATGCGGAAAATCCGCAGGGAGGTATTGTTGAAAAGGAAGCACCAATCCACATCTCGAACCTAATGCACGTTGACCCTAAAGAAGGTGGGAAAACACGCATCGGTCGTAAACTCACCGACAGCGGTAAACTAGTACGTTATTCTAAAAAATCTGGAGAGGAGATTAAGTAATGGCTTATACACCAACACTTAAGAAAAAATATTCGGAAGAAGTCATTCCTACGTTAAAGAAGGAATTTGACTATAAATCTGTTATGCAGGTTCCGAAATTGGAGAAAATTGTTCTAAACCAAGGAGTTGGAGCTGCTATCGCCGACAAAAAAATCATTGAAGTTGCCACAGAGGAAATGACAATGATAGCCGGTCAAAAAGCAGTCCAAACCAAATCGAAGAAGGACATCTCTAACTTTAAATTGAGGAAAAAAATGCCGATCGGTGTACGTGTGACACTGAGAAAAGAGAGAATGTACGAATTTCTTGAACGGCTAATCAACATCTCTTTGCCACGTATTCGTGACTTTAGAGGTATTGAAAGTAAAATGGATGGACAAGGAAATTACACCCTTGGAATTCCTGAGCAAATTATTTTTCCTGAGATCAATATTGACAAAGTTAACCGTATTAACGGTATGAACATTACTTTTGTTACCACTGCAGATTCTGATGAAGAAGGTTTTGCTTTATTGAAAGAGTTAGGTTTACCTTTTAAAAACGTAAAAAAGAACTAAGTTATGGCTAAAGAATCAATGAAAGCCCGCGAAGTAAAAAGGGCGAAGCTTGTTGAAAAATACGCCGATAAAAGGGCTCAGCTTAAAGCAGAAGGTGATTACGTAGGTTTACAAAAACTACCTAAAAATTCATCAAAGGTACGCATGCACAATCGTTGCAAATTAACTGGACGTCCAAAAGGCTATATGCGCCAATTTGGAATTAGCAGGATTAATTTCCGAGAAATGGCCTCTGAAGGTTTAATTCCAGGTGTTAAAAAAGCAAGTTGGTAAATAATAATTACAAAAGTAATGAGTAAAATTACAGACCCGATAGCAGATTTTTTGACACGCGTTCGTAATGCACAATCTGCAAAACAACGTGTTGTCGACATCCCTGCGTCAAATATAAAAAAGGAAATGACCAAAATCCTGAAGGATAAAGGTTATATTTTGAACTACAAGTTTGAAGATGATGTAAATTATCAAGGGAGCATTAAAATTGCCTTGAAATATCATCCTGAAACAAAGCAGCCAGCCATCAAATCAATCAAAAGAATCAGTAAGCCTGGTTTGAGACAATATTGCGACAGCGATAATATCCCTCGTGTATTGAATGGTTTGGGAGTTGCAATCATATCGACCTCTAGAGGAGTGATTTCTGACAAGGAAGCACGCGACCTCAATATAGGTGGTGAAGTTTTATGTTACGTTTATTAATAAGGAGGAATAGTAATGTCAAGGATAGGTAAATTGCCAATCGAAATACCAGCCGGAGTAACCATTAACGTTTCCAACGAAAATGTAGTAAGCGTTAAAGGAAAACTTGGCGAGCTTTCGCAAAAGGTAGACCCGGAAATTGAAGTAGCCGTTGAAGACAACCAAATTGTTGTTAAGCGACCAACTGACCAAAAAAGACATCGTGCAATGCACGGTCTTTACCGTTCATTGGTTAGCAACATGGTGTTTGGTGTTTCCGAAGGTTATGAAATTAAATTGGAACTTGTTGGTGTAGGTTATCGTGCCGAAAACCAAGGACAACTGTTAGACTTGGTACTTGGGTACTCTCACCATACATACCTGCATCTTCCTGAGGAGGTTAAGGTTGAAGCTGTAACCGATAAAAGAAACAATCCAATTGTAACTTTAAAAAGCTGTGACAAACAGTTAATCGGTCAAGTTGCTGCCAAAATACGTTCATTCAGAGCACCAGAACCATACAAAGGAAAAGGTGTGAAGTTTGTCGGTGAAGAATTAAGACGTAAAGCTGGTAAATCAGCCGCTGCTAAATAGTAAAATTTGAAACCATGGCTTTAACGAAACACAAAAGAAGATATAGAATTAAAAAGAGAATCCGGAAAATCGTAACCGGAACTTCTGAAAGACCACGTTTAAGTGTATTTAGAAGCAACAAGCAAATTTACGCCCAATTGGTTAACGATTTGGACGGAAGCACTTTGCTTGCGGTCTCTTCATTGAATAAAGAAATCAGCGAACAAGAAGGCAATAAAGTAAATCAAGCTGCATTAGTTGGAAAAGCATTAGCTGAGAAAGCGAAAACAGCCGGAATTGAAAATGTTGTGTTCGATCGTAATGGATATTTGTATCACGGTAGAGTAAAACAATTAGCTGAAGCTGCCCGTGAAGGTGGCCTTAAATTTTAATGATTATGGCAGGAAGTATTAAGAAAGTCAAAACAACAGACATTGAACTTAAGGACCGTTTGGTTGCAATTAATCGTGTAACCAAAGTGACCAAAGGGGGTAGAACTTTCAGCTTTTCAGCAATTGTTGTAGTAGGTAACGAAGACGGCATTGTTGGATGGGGACTTGGTAAAGCAAGTGAAGTAACTACCGCGATTGCAAAAGGTGTGGACGCTGCGAAGAAGAATTTAGTAAAAATTCCTATTCACAAAGGAACAATCCCACATGAGCAACTCGCCAAATTTGGTGGTGCCCGCGTATTCTTAAAACCAGCATCATCAGGTACCGGAGTAAAAGCCGGTGGTGCGATGCGTGCAGTATTGGAGAGTGTTGGAGTACATGACATCCTGGCAAAGTCAAAAGGATCGTCAAATCCTCACAACCTGGTTAAAGCAACATTCAACGCATTACTCGAACTGAGAGATGCTTATACCGTTGCCGAACACCGTGGAGTTTCTTTAGGAAAAGTATATAAAGGATAGGAACTATGGCTAAGATAAAAATTACTCAAGTAAAAAGTAAAATTGGTTCCAACAAAGTGCAGAAAGCAACAGTCGAAGCACTTGGAATTAAGAAATTGAATCACTCTGTTGAAAAAGAAGCCACTCCTCAAATTTTGGGGATGGTTAGCAAAGTGAGCCATTTGTTGAAAGTTGAAGAAATTTAAAATAGTTTAAGCTAACAATTATGGATTTAAGTAATCTTAAACCTGCAGCAGGATCCGTAAAAAAGGATAAGCGTATTGGTCGTGGCCAAGGCTCCGGACGTGGTGGTACTTCAACACGTGGTCATAAAGGAGCTCAGTCAAGATCAGGATATAGCCGTACACGCGGTTTCGAGGGTGGTCAAATGCCATTGCAACGCCGTGTGCCTAAGTTCGGATTCAAGAATATAAACAGGGTAGAATATAAAGCCATTAACCTGGACTCTCTTCAAACATTAGCCGAAAGCAAAAAGCTTACGGCTATTGATGTGGAGGTATTGGTTGGTGCCGGTCTGGCTGCTAAAAACGACCGGGTAAAGATTTTAGGAAACGGCGAGTTGAAGTTGAAATTAAATGTGAAAGCACATGCCTTTTCTGAATCAGCAAAAGCAGCTATCGAAAAACTAGAAGGAACCACAGAAACACTCTAACCTGATGAAAAAATTTATCGAAACCCTAAAGAATATTTATAAGATTGAAGACTTAAGGTCTCGTTTGGGAATTACACTATTCTTTCTTTTAATATACCGATTAGGATCGTTTGTAGCCTTACCTGGCATAGACCCGGCACAGCTGGGAGAATTGAAAAACCAAACTTCAGATGGGTTGCTGGGGTTATTGGATATGTTTTCAGGAGGGGCTTTTTCAAACGCATCTATTTTCGCTTTAGGGATTATGCCTTACATTTCAGCTTCGATTGTGATTCAGTTGATGGGAATAGCCGTCCCATATTTTCAACGATTACAAAAAGAAGGTGAATCAGGAAGAAGAAAAATTAACCAGATAACCCGTTATCTGACTGTGTTAATTTTGCTATTCCAGGCACCTGCGTATTTGACTAACCTGACGTATCAATTACCAGAATCGGCTTTTGCAGTTCAAGGGGTGATGTTCACAGTAACATCAACCATTATTCTGTGTGCTGGATCTATGTTTGTTATGTGGTTGGGAGAGCGCATTACCGATAATGGGATAGGGAATGGTATATCACTGATTATCATGATTGGTATTATTGCCAATTTGCCTGGAGCTATTGTGCAGGAATTCGTTTCCCGTATCGAGCAAGCAGGTGGAGGTATGGTTATGTTCCTTGTTGAGTTTGTTTTACTATTTGTTGTTTTCATGCTAACTATTCTGTTGGTACAAGGTACCCGCAGAATCCCAGTTCAGTATGCAAAACGTATAGTAGGAAACAAACAATACGGAGGAGTACGTCAGTATATACCTTTGAAAGTGAATGCTGCCGGAGTTATGCCAATTATCTTCGCGCAAGCAATCATGTTCGTTCCAATGAGTATTGCAGGGTTTGCCAATTCGGAAAGTTTAAGCGGTTTTGCGGCTGCATTCGCTGATAACACCGGGTTTTGGTATAACTTCACTCAATTTGTACTGGTCATATTGTTTACGTATTTTTACACGGCAATTACAGTAAATCCAGTGCAGATGGCCGAAGATATGAAGAAGAATGGCGGTTTTATTCCCGGAGTTAAACCCGGAAAGAAAACCGTTGAATTCTTAGATACGGTCATGTCTCGTATTACGTTGCCAGGGTCAATTTTCCTTGGATTTGTAACTATTTTGCCGGCTTTTGCGATGATTGCCGGGATCAATACACAGTTCGCCTATTTTTATGGCGGTACTTCACTGTTGATTTTGGTAGGTGTTGTTTTAGATACTTTACAGCAAATTGAAAGTCACTTGTTGATGCGTCACTATGATGGTTTGATGAAATCAGGCCGAATCAAAGGACGTACCGGTGGAGCGGGTTCAATGATGTAATTGTAAAAACAAGAGCAAAAAGAATTAAAACTTAATTTTTTATGGCAAAACAGCCTTCAATAGAACAAGACGGAACAATTATCGAAGCATTATCAAATGCCATGTTTAGAGTTGAACTTGAAAACGGGCACGTGATAACAGCACATATCTCTGGTAAAATGCGAATGCATTATATCAAAATTCTTCCAGGTGATAAAGTGAAAGTGGAGATGTCTCCATACGACTTGACCAAAGGAAGGATTACTTTTAGATATAAAAATTAAAGTACGAAATAATGAAAGTAAGAGTATCCATTAAGAAGCGCAGCGCCGACTGCAAAATTGTACGCAGAAAAGGCCGTTTGTACGTGATCAACAAAAAGAATCCGAAGTTCAAACAGCGTCAGGGATAATTAATTAACTTTGTAAAAAATTTATTTATGGCTCGTATTGTTGGAGTTGATATTCCTAATAATAAAAGAGGAGAAGTTGCACTGACTTACATCTACGGAATTGGAAGTAGTCGTGCGAACATGGTCCTTGCCACTGCTGGAGTTGATCCAAATGTGAAAGTTCAAGATTGGACTGATGACCAATTTGCAGCTATTCGTTCTGCGATCAATGATAATTTCAAAGTAGAAGGTGAACTTCGCTCTGATAACCAGTTGAACATTAAACGACTGATGGATATCGGTTGTTATCGTGGTATTCGCCACCGTATCGGTCTTCCTGTACGCGGACAAAGTACAAAAAACAATGCCCGTACCCGTAAAGGAAGAAAGAAAACTGTAGCTAATAAGAAAAAAGCCACTAAATAATTAATTGAATTATGGCAAAAAAGACAAGTTCCAGTAGGAAAAGAGTTGTTAATGTGGAAGCTACCGGTCAGGCGCATATTCATTCTTCATTCAATAATATCATTATCTCATTGACTAATAGTAACGGAGAAGTTATCTCTTGGTCATCAGCTGGTAAAAAAGGTTTTAGAGGATCGAAGAAGAATACACCTTATGCTGCTCAGGTAGCCTCTGAAGAATGTGCAAAAACTGCATATGATCTAGGCCTAAGAAAGGTTAAAGTATTTGTGAAAGGACCAGGAAATGGTCGTGAATCAGCTATTCGAGCTATTAATAGCGTGGGCATTCAAGTGAGTGAAATCGTTGATGTTACGCCATTGCCACACAATGGTTGCCGCCCATCGAAAAGAAGACGTGTTTAATATTTTAACGAAAAAGTAATGGCTAGATATACAGGACCAAAAACGAAAATCGCAAGAAAATTTGGTGAACCAATTTTCGGACCCGATAAAGTACTTGAAAAGAAGAACTACCCACCAGGTATGCATGGGCAAACTGGTCGCAGACGTAAAAAGTCTGAATATGGTGTTCAGTTAAAAGAAAAGCAAAAGGCGAAATATACTTACGGTGTTTTAGAGAAGCAATTCTCGAACCTGTTTAAGAAAGCATCAGCAGCAAAAGGTGTTACCGGTGAGGTATTGCTTCAGCTGCTGGAAGCAAGATTGGATAACGTTGTTTTCCGTCTTGGATTAGCTGCTTCTCGTGCAGGTGCCCGTCAGTTAGTGACTCATAAACACATCATGGTAAATGGAGAATTAGTTAATATTCCTTCATTTCAACTTCGTCCGGGCGATATTATTAGCGTGCGCGAAAAATCAAAATCATTAGAAGTAATTTCTGATGCGCTGACTTCGCACCGTTACAATAAATACGCCTGGTTAGAATGGGATGGCGCTCAAATGAGCGGTAAGTTTTTAAATCGCCCAGAGCGGGAAGAAATTCCTGAAAATATCAAAGAACAACTTATTGTAGAGTTGTATTCTAAATAATAAATTACTCAGTATTATTATGGCAATATTAGCGTTCCAAAAACCTGACAAAGTAATAATGGTCGAATCTGATGAGAAATTCGGTAAATTCGAATTTCGTCCATTGGAGCCCGGTTATGGTATCACAATCGGTAATGCTCTTCGTCGGATCCTATTGTCGTCTTTAGAAGGTTATGCAATTACAACGCTCAAAATCGAAGGCGTTGATCATGAATTTGCAACTGTTAAAGGGGTGATGGAAGATGTTACTGAAATTATTCTTAACCTGAAACAAATTCGTTTCAAGCGCGAAGTTGAAGATTTTGACAGCGAGAAAGTTTCTATTTCGATTAGCGGTCAAGAAGAATTTACTGCTGGCGACATCAACAAGTTTATGACTGGCTTTAGGGTGTTAAATCCTGAATTGGTTATTTGCCGGATGGAAGCTGATGTTAAATTGCAGGTGGAATTAACAATCAACAAAGGCCGAGGCTATGTGCCCAGCGCTGAAAATAAGCCTGTAGATGCTGAGTTTGGTTTAATTCCGATCGATTCAATCTTCACACCAATTAAAAATGTGAAGTATGCTGTTGAGAACTATCGTGTGGAGCAAAAGACTGACTATGAAAAGTTAATCTTAGACATCCAGACTGATGGCTCAATTCATCCTAAAGATGCTTTAAAAGAAGCTGCTAAAATTCTGATTTATCACTTCATGCTCTTCTCTGATGAGAAAATTACATTAGACTCTGATGAGAAATTTGCAAACGAAGAGTTTGACGAAGAAGTGCTTCATATGCGTCAGTTATTGAAAACAAAGTTGGTTGATATGGACCTTTCGGTTCGTGCTCTTAACTGTTTGAAAGCTGCTGATGTTGAAACTTTAGGTGAGCTGGTTACCTACAATCGTAATGACTTATTGAAGTTTAGAAACTTCGGTAAAAAGTCGTTGACTGAGTTGGATGACCTTCTTAACAACTTGAATCTAACGTTCGGAATGGACATTAGTAAGTATAAACTAGACAAGGAATAAGCAGAAATGAGACATAATAAAAAATTCAACCATCTTGGAAGGAAGACTGCTCATCGGAAGGCCATGTTGTCAAATATGGCAAACTCTCTGATTTTCAGTAAGCGAATTACTACTACGGTAGCTAAAGCTAAAGCACTGAAGATGTATGTTGAACCGCTTATTACAAAAGCAAAAAATGACACAACCCATTCACGCCGTATTGTATTCAGCGTATTGAAAAGCAAAACTGCAGTGGCAGAGTTGTTTAGAGATGTAGCTGATAAAGTAGGCGAACGCCCGGGAGGATACACCCGTATTCTGAAAACCGGTAACCGTTTGGGAGACAATGCTGAAATGTGTATTATTGAATTAGTTGATTACAACGAGAACTTGTTGTCGGCTAAAGAAGATAAGCCTAAAAAACGTCGCTCACGCCGTGGTGGTGCTAAAAAATCTTCTGAAGATACTGCTGCAACTCAACCTAAGAAAAAGGAAGTTGCCGAACCAAAAGCTGAAGCTGTTGTAGAAGAGCCAAAAGCAGAGGAAGTGAAAGAAGAAGCTGCCGCTGAAGAAGTAAAAGCTGAGGAGCCCGCAAAAGAGGAACCAAAAGCTGATGACGAAGAAAAGAAAACCGAATAACACCGGTTATCAAAATAGCTTAAAAAGAAAGAGCTGACCATTTGGTCAGCTCTTCTTTTTTCACGAATAACGCAAACGCTCAGGCTTTATCAGCCTAAGTAATGCTTTAGTTTCTCATTCAGCTCTTTTGCTTGAATAGGCTTGACGAGATAATCAGTGGCTCCTAAATCAAAACATCGTTGCCTGTCAGCATCGACAGTGCTGGTGGTGCAAAAGATGATCGGAGTTTTGTTGTTGATGTTATCATTTAACGATCTTATTTGCCGGGTTATTTCTGCCCCATCAATCAAAGGCATCCATAAATCCATCAAAATTAAATCGTATTTGTTCACTTTTGAAAGACGCAAAGCTTTTGGACCTTCATCAGTCGTATCTACTTCATAATCTCCCCGTAACGAGTAGAACAGAAATTTCAGATTTATTGGATTATCATCAACAACTAAGATTTTCAAACCTATTTGTTTTAATCTATTAAGTACATGGATAAAGTTAAGTATATAAGTGACGAAATTCCCTTATTTTTGCTAACTGATAATTGGCTTACGGTAGCTGATAAAGTGGTTTAGATTTAATACTAATGAAATAATCAAGATATGGCAGACGATAAACAAATCATTTTCTCGATGCATCGGGTAAGTAAAACTTTCCCTCCGCAGAAACAAGTCCTTAAAGATATCTCGCTTTCTTTTTTCCTTGGAGCGAAGATTGGTATTATTGGATTAAACGGTTCCGGTAAATCAACCTTACTCAAGATCATTGCAGGGCTCGAAAAATCATACCAGGGAGAAGTCGTTTTTTCTCCCGGATACACGGTTGGTTATTTGGAGCAGGAACCTCATCTTGATCCGGAAAAGACGGTTAAGGAAATCGTCGAAGAAGGTGTTCAGGAAGTTGTTGATGTGTTAAAAGCATACGAAGACGTTAACCTTAAATTTGCCGAGCCCGAAGTGCTGGAAGATCCCGATAAGATGGAAGCCTTAATATCGGAGCAGGAAAAACTACAGGAAAAGATTGACCGATTTGACGCCTGGAACCTGGACACGAAATTAGAACGGGCGATGGATGCGTTGCGCTGTCCTCCCGGAGAACAAAAGGTTGGAGAGCTCTCGGGAGGCGAACAGCGTCGGGTGGCTTTGTGCCGCTTGCTACTCAAAGAGCCCGATGTGTTATTGCTCGATGAACCAACCAACCACCTGGATGCCGAATCGGTACAATGGTTGGAGCTGCACCTGCAACAATACAAGGGAACCGTAATTTGTATTACGCACGACCGGTACTTCCTTGACAATGTGGCAGGATGGATTTTAGAACTGGATCGGGGAGAGGGCATTCCCTGGAAAGGAAATTACTCCTCCTGGTTGGAGCAAAAATCAAAGCGACTGGCGCAGGAAGAGAAGCAAACGTCGAAACGACAGAAGACCCTGCAACGCGAGCTTGAGTGGATTAAAATGGCTCCAAAGGCGCGACATGCCAAAGCAAAAGCTCGTTTGAATGCCTACGACCAATTGATGAGTGAAGACACCAAGCAAAAGGAAGAAAAACTGGAGATCTTTATTCCCAACGGACCTCGGTTAGGCGAAAAAGTAATTGAAGCGCATCAGGTAGCCAAAGGATTTGGCGATCGCTTGTTGTTCGATGACCTTGATTTTGTTTTGCCTCCAAACGGCATTGTTGGAGTAATTGGGCCTAACGGTGCCGGTAAAACAACCTTGTTTAAGTTGATCATGAAACAGCTTGAGGCCGATAAAGGGACGTTTGAAGTTGGTGATACGGTGAAAATCTCGTACGTCGATCAATCTCACGCTGCGATCGATCCGGACAAAACAGTTTATCAGGTTATTTCGGGTGGAAATGAGCTCATCCAAATGGGCAACCGACAACTAAATGCGCGAGCCTATGTGTCGCGGTTTAACTTTGGAGGATCAGACCAGGAGAAAAAATGTGGCGTGCTTTCGGGTGGTGAGCGTAACCGACTTCATTTAGCCATGGCTTTAAAAGAGGAAGGCAATGTACTGCTGCTCGATGAGCCAACCAACGATATTGACGTAAACACCTTGCGGGCACTGGAAGAAGGACTGGAAAGCTTTGCCGGTTGTGCCGTGGTAATTTCCCACGACCGTTGGTTCCTGGATCGTATCGCGACCCATATCCTGGCTTTCGAGGGAGACTCACACGTTCATTATTTTGAAGGTAGTTACTCCGAGTACGAAGAGAACAAAAAGAAACGTTTAGGCGACGAAGGCCCACACCGAATTAAGTATCGAAAACTGGTGAAATAGCTTTCTAAAGCTCATCCAAAAAATCAGAACCTGAGATATCCCTTTATTGCATCTTTAAGCAATAAGGGGATTTTTTGTATCAACGCCCTGCTTTCGGATATGCGCCCGGTTTTGGTCTGTCAGCTTGGGCAGTAACTCAACGATTAGCCGGAACGCTTGCGAAAACGAGCTTACCAAGCTTATGCTGCCCGACTACGAAAAAGTAGCCCGATATCGCTACTGTGGCTGGTTGGTCTTTTTCAATATTTTAACGATCCGGTTATACATGATTTCTGACATATTCCAATTGTAGCCATCAAAGTTTACCGTGTTTGTAAATTGGATGACGACAGCATCCATATCCTTATGATATTTGGCAATCGTTTGGTATCCCGGTATCAGACCTGTGTGCTCATACTTATAAATGGAAGAATAAATTTCTTGTTCTTTTTTATCTCTAAAAACAGAGCCATCATTTAACGCTCGGATAAATTTGCTCAAATCTTCTGCTGTTGCCAGTATCGAGCCAACATTGTTCGTTTTTAAATCCGTATCATAACCCACATAATAGCCGCTCATCACATCATCAATGTTTACATCCTCAATAGAGCCAAAAGTATGCTTGAGATGCAGTGGGCTTAAAATTTCCTCCCGGATGTATTGGAATGTAGCATACCCAAGTACTCGGTTCATTATCCGGTCGAGTAATAAGTAATTGGTGTTGGAATATTCATAATCCTCGCCGGGTTTAAAGTTGGCGGGTTTATCCAACACCAAAGCAAGGTTTTCATCTGCGGTCTCTTTGGGAGCCGCCCAATACATATAGGTGTCCGTATAGTTCGGAATACCACTTCTATGTGTAACCAACATTCGCAACGTGATGTTATCTGCGTATTCTATTCTGTCATCTAATTCGGGTAAATAATCTGCGAGTGTCTTGTCTAAAGATAATTTTCCATCATACACCAGCTTTGTAACCGCCAGGGCGTTGTACAATTTACTCACACTTGCAATTTTAAATAAGGCATCGGGGGCGGCCGGAATTTTGTTTTCTCGGTTTTTATAGCCCGATGTGTAAAATTCTGATTGATTCCCTTTTCTGTTGACACAAACAACAATACCATCAAATCCGTAATCTGCAGCTTTATCTGCTTGTTCCTGAACGGTATTGGGTAGTGGCATGATCCAGGCTGTTACAATCGGCCACGGAACAAAATACAATGAGATTATCGTTCCCAAAAACAATAAAATTCTAACGATTTGTTTTGATTTCTTTTTAGTCATTCTATTTTCGGTACGTTACTGAAAGCTCTGAAAACGTGGAAACGTAAGTTCCATCGAATTCCATTAAAATGGGAAATTCTGATGAGATGAAGGTACATATTTCCTTTGTTAAAGGATAAGGTCTGTATAAATCGTATCCAAACCTATTTGATCATTAGGGGCTATCAATTAGTCTGATGAAAAGTTGACTGCATCATAAAAGCCGTATGAATGGAGAGGATGGGCTATTGCTCAAAGCCCCTTTCTTGGTACCACCATTACTGTTGAACGTTTGAGAAAACGGGCTTACACTCCTTTGCTGGAACGCTACAATCAGCTTAAACCAAGTACGGTTTTGTTTCCTATGACTTAACGAACCGCCCGGTATGCTCCTGAGCGATAGCGAAAGGAGGGAGCGCAGCTCGCGTATGCCGTGGTGGTGTGAAAGCCTCTCCCTGCTAGTGTTTGCTAGCGGGGCGAGCTATTCGATTATGGGCTGGGTTTTATTCTTCCTATTTGGGGATTTCTTTAATTTTTGAAAAAACCGAGTATAAATCTGATTTGATTTGTTTGTTTGCGTTGTGTATGGCTTGTAAGAATTCAGTATGTCTCATTTTAGCTGCATTCCTTTTTATTGCTCGTTCATAAATATGTTCGACATTCTTTACCTCTTTATCGCAGGTGTGAGAAAAATCACCAAGTTGATTCTCTGACAAGTAATCGGGATGAAATGTATTGAATAATTCGTAAACCTGATTTTTTAGTGATTCTGCATTGCGGCAATAGCTATAAGCACTTGGTTCTTCCTTATGTCTACCATTCCACTTTCCATAAGGTTCGTTTAATAATTCTTTGTAAAGACTGCCTATGTCCAGCAATACTTTTTTTTCTTCTTCGGTCATTGTTCTTTAGTTTATTTTGATTATTAGCGACAGTTCATATTTCAACCTTGCACACAACGGATGGCGGTATGAAACGTTGCGCATTTCGAAGCACTTAACTATCAAACCGCTAAACCTTTGATTAAATATTATTTCGTTCAAATATAGCACTAGCCGCGCAATGTTTTATGACCGCGTGTTATGGGGCGTAATTTTTATCTGTCCTTTAATCGCTAAATATATAAACGATATTACAGAGCTTACCATTCCAGCTAAAATCAAAGTCAAAAGTATCAAATAGAAGAAAATCTTGTAATTAACTGAATAATCCTCAAAATATGGATATTCCATGTACTGTTCTGGATTTGAAGGATTATAAACAACTTTTAAGTCCTTATAAAAACTATCAAATCGCTCTTTGTCCCCACATTTGCCACTTGATTCAACTTTTTGCCCATTGCTCGCTATGAAATAAAAATAGTAATAATCTGTATCCCAATGCTCTTTAAACTCAGAGTTCACTTCTGTTACTTCGCCAACGGATTTTAATAAATTATATTCTTTCGTGTCTTTTTGGTATAGAGAGTACCCATATAAAAAGGCAGGAATCAAACAAATTAAAAATATTCTTCGTCTAATCCGTTTTACATACTTTTTTGAATATTTTATGTCAGGATCAGTACTTTCAGTCTCGTCAATAACCGTATCTTCATATTCACTCTTTAATCCAATTGTTTTTAATTCCTCTGCTAATTGATTTGTCTCTATTTCATTTAGGTACTTACCTATCAAAGTAGATTTCCTTTTATTTTCAATCTTAAGTACCCCTGGATGAACTTTAAAAAACTCTTTCGTAGCTGGA
The DNA here is from genome assembly GCF_009847015.1 of Sunxiuqinia indica. Classification (GTDB taxonomy): domain Bacteria; phylum Bacteroidota; class Bacteroidia; order Bacteroidales; family Prolixibacteraceae; genus Sunxiuqinia; species Sunxiuqinia indica. Next base: position 5,316 of record NZ_WVEM01000009.1, on the reverse strand, counting down.
ATCTGATAATCGTTTTTTAAAATCCTTGAATCCTGAATATTAAATGATTCTCTAATTTTTTTTAAAGGACAAGTTTTTATTAAAATCAATTGTTCTCCAGAAATCCTGATAACCTCTTTTCCAAATCTCCTCCATTTTAGCACATTCCATATTTTAATCAAGAAGAAAATCCAAATGATACTCCAAACTATCAAAAACAATTTAGCAAATGGTTTCTCATCTGAGAATATTTGGCTGAATGCAATTAATAATCCTATGGATCCGAATATTAAAAACATTAACTGAGTCTTTGAAACCTTATCTTTCAGAGGACTAATCTCGATTGAAATGTCTTTGTCTGAATCCTTTTTTATCTGTAATCTGTTCATCGTTTGCAGTTTGCCCTTATGCCCCATAACGGTCACTTGCAAGTTGTCGTTGCGGATTTCGAAGAGCGTCAGTGTCCGACAGGACATGACGGTCAAGAAAGGAGCAGAGACAACGAACACCACTGCACCCGCAATGCAATTTGCAATTTGTTAGGCAACGTTTTTTATTCATTAATTCAGTGATATAAAAGTCATTACTGTCCCAATAACAATCAATAAGACACTGACCAAAATTCCTTTTTTTATTGTCAGTTTCTCAAAAGCCGTAAGAACACCAGTTATAACACCAACAAATCCCAGTACTGAATTAGAAATTAATGCCCAGTCTGGAATCATAAAAAGAAATAAATTACCTGTGTAGTGATATTGATACAACAAGTACAAATTATCCCAAATCCAATATAAGTTGACAAGTATGATTATCAAGCCAACTATTAAACTGTTTTTTATTTGCCATTTTTTACTCATTTAGCTTAAAACTATTGAACCGACTAACTTTTTCTCGTTGCCCCCTTTCAATTAGCGTAAATATTGTCAACGGAACACCAATTAATGCTGCAATTGTAATGGTTGAATAAATTAATGCCACCTTAAACAAATATCCCCAAAGCCAATAAACTGTCAACGGAGTACCAACAAGAAAAATTAATAGCCCAATAATTAATGCAATTTTACTTTCTTCGGCAATCAACTCATTTACATGATATTTTTGCGTCTGACCACACTTTTTGCACTTTAACTCTAATTTTTTTCCTTGTGTCATTGCAAGACGAGTCCTATCGGGTTCCCATGTGGAGAATCTGATTTCTTTTTTACACTTTTTGCAATTTGTATAGAGTTTCATTTCAAAATGTTGCCTAACGGTTTGCATATGGCTTGTGGCGGTTTCGAAGCACTTTCTTGTCCACCGAAACCAAAGCTGGCTACGGAGCGAAAACCTTGCTGGCAGCCGTTCACCCGCCATAAGCTATATGCGTTGTTAGCACCAGTATTTATTTATTCATTTCTATTAGCTTCCATTCTCCATTTGGTTCTTTTGTTAGATAAACTCCAACATTCAAATCCTTTTTATTTCCGAGAACTTTTATTTCTAATTGAGCCTGACCGTTTCCGTTTGAAATACTCACATTTCCAGTCGGCATCATTCCATAATCAGTTATTCCGCCAGTTTCAGAGATAATTTCTTCGTTCTTTTCAATTTCTGAAATAGCCACCTTGTAAGCATCTGAATTTTTCATTGCCGATCCAGCAAATAGAAACGTGAAAGAGAAAAAGGCAATTCCAACTCCTGCTAGAGCTAAAATTCTTGGAAGTTTAGTCGGTTTGTTTGGGTTTTTAACAACTATAGTTTTTGCAGTTTTATCTCCGAGCCTTTTCTTTTCTTGACTTGAAGCTAGAACGATAAATTCAACAGGCCAAATTATGATAAACAAATTTCGAACGAGTAATCTACCAAAAGAAGGTACTTCATTTGGAGTATTGGCATCTCGAACCATAATTCCCATAATCCATTTCCCAACACTAATTCCTTTAATTGAATCCTTAGCGAAATAGAGTAGAAATCCAGGAATCATTACAGCCAACATTGTGGTTGTCATTTTACTCATATTATTTTCATCCATAAAATTTGGTCCAAGAGCTAAAAAGACAATTGAAACCATAAGGAATGTCATCACAAAATGATCAATTATAAATGCTGCTATTCTTCTTTTTCTACTTGATAGATTTATCTGTTGTTCTAATTCTTTGTTCATTTTCGTTTTTTTTATTGGTGCTGACGGTAAATTGTATGAGTAGTGGCAGATTGTGTGGTAATTTCCTGTCAAACCGCTACGCAGTTTGAGCGGGCTACAAACCTTTAAATGTGCTACATCGCCTGCCATTACTTATACAAAATGTTACCACACGTTTTTATTTTTCGTCAACATAATATCTAAATGTCTTTTCCATTTTTACAGCTCTAAAAGGATAATTTTCCTTAAGTAATTTATCAAACTCTTCACTGTATTTCCATTTAGATTCTGAATAGCACCAATTTACATCAAAATATTTTTCTGTTGGATGCTGATAAACAATCATGCCGACACATTTATCCAATTTCTGGTCATACTTATGAGCTTCAGTCAAATTGATAATTGCATTCTGCCAAAATTCCCTGCGCTCATATTCCAATGGAACAAAAACAAATCCACATTTACTATTTAAACTCGTAATACGATATGGTAATGTAAAGTCTTGTTCTTTAGATTTTTCAATTGCGAGTAAAAATCGTTTCTTAAATTCTCGTAAGTCTGCTCTATTAAGTTTAGCCAATTCTTTAATTATTGCATAATAATCAAGACTGTTTGGTTGAATTCTTATTTTCCCTTTAAAATTCTCAATGATAAATGAGATATCAAATTCATCTTCATCATGAACTAAATTTTTCAAGTTCTCAACATACCTGGAATTTAACATAGAAGTATCTAATGTTTCCAAATAATGACCTAAGACATATTGTTCAGGAAGATTATCTAATTCATTTTCATGTTTTATAAAAAGTCGTTCCCTAAAATCCAGATATTCTCCAATCTCATAAGGAGTTATTAAATATTTACAAATCCACAGATAGTCTTCAATATGGAAAAGGTGCACATTTCCAATTTCTTTACTTTTATAAAATTTCTGAAATCTAAGGTTCTCAGGAAATTGAAGTTTTGGTGCATAAATAATTAATTTGATTGGTTTAATTTTTCTTGCTTCACTTATATTCAGGATATGTCCTCTTTCATTTGGGATTGAAATTTCCTTATAAATCTCAAAATATGAAATAGTATCCTTTATCTGCTTTACTGCTTTTCGAAGCACTTTATTTTGAAACCAGTTTTCAATATTCGATTTGCCAGAATCATTTCTTTCTTTTATTTGTGAAATTAACAGAAAATTATCTAACCAAACTACATTGTCAGCAAGTTCAAGTTCTTGTCCCTTTTCGTCAAATTTGAATTTAGTCGAGCTATAAGTAAATTCTTTAAAAAAGAAATTTGAATTCAATTCTGATATATATTTCTCTGATTCTGTCATTTATTAAATGTGTGGTAACGCTACGTATAAGAATAGTAGCCGACTGCATTGCACTTACCTATCAAGTTACAAGAAAGTTGAAACGGGCTACAACCGTTGAATTTACTACAGTCTCGGCTATTATTTTTATACATTGTTATGGCCTGGTGTTCATTTATTCGAACCAGAATCCTATAATTCAATCTTCCTTTTTATCAGCTAATTGAGATGATTCATTTTTAGTAAACTGTCTAAATATGGAGAATGCAAGTGGAATAATTATAGTCAATAAAATCTCTTTAACTTGAAAATTCAGTTTAAATAGCACAATCGAAAGTGCGCAAAAAAACCAGACAATTCCTGTTGCAAGAAAATAATTGTAAAAAAAGTTTTTTGAATTTTTCATTGGAATCTCATTTTGGATTTGTTTATATAATCTGGCAATTGAATCTTTAAAATAAATCAATTTTTGATGTCTTGGATTTACAGTTTCGTTATTTATATCATATTCAAGAGCGTCAAAAATAATTTTAACTGTAAAATTCCTAGGATTGACTTCTCCAGATTCAATTCGCTGTAATGTCCTCACATTTATATTACATTTCTCAACAAGCTGCTCTTGAGTCAAGCCTTTTTTATTTCGTAGCTCTAATATTTTTTGTCCTAATTCTGGCTGTTTCATTTTTCATCAAAATCTTTGTCAAGAATACATTTTGTTTAAAAATTAAAATAGTTTTTGTTAGGTATTTTTCCCGACATTAACCCGACTTTTAATCTATCTTATTGTTATTCTACTATATACAATTATCGAACTTTGGGTGCCGTTTTTCACTTGGCCATAACGGCAGTCTGTCTGAAAAGTAAAATTAAGCCATTGAGGTTTCAATACTTCATTCTTATTAAAGCCAGCTACCCAAATAGTTCTTTCATGGAAAGAGGTTTTTAGACAGTCTGACGGTCACTTGTAAGTTGTCGTTGCGGATTTTGGAGCTCGTTCCTGTCCGACAGGACGGAACGATGTTGCGAGAATCCAGCGAACGACATACCACGAACCCCGCAATGCAATTTACAATTTGTTAGGGGTAGTTTTTTTAAGTTCATCTATTATCAATCTTTTTCCTTTTTGACTGTTTCCATAAATTAATTGTCGTGAAAAGCATTTTGGGCAACAATAATAGTTTTGCTTTTTCAATTCTTTCCAACTCCATTTTGATTTTATTACGGGAGTTTCAATCGAACCGCATTTCTTGCATTTAGCTTTATTCCTTAAATCTTCATCTTTAAATTCTCTTGTCTCCAGGAATAATTTAAATTCATTGATTATAAACTTATCAATATTTTTTTTAGTTAGTCCAGAATTAAAAAGTGGTTGACCAGAGTATTTTACGTAATCAATATCTTCGTCCAAATCTGCAAAAGCTAAAAATTCATTGGAATAGTCAGTTGCATAAACCAATTCTGTCATTTTCTTTAGCCCAACTTGCGGAGAAACTTTTCCTGTAACAACTTTGTTTGCCAAACTAGTCGAGTAAAAACTTCTCAATTCTTTCTCATTGTCAATGTAATCTATTTTTAAGTCATTTAATGATTCACGGAAATACTTTTCTCGTTCTTCTGTATTTGAACTGTCAAGCCCAGCAAGTATTATGATGTTTTCTGACTCATACCCATTTTGAATCATGTCAACTGCCCAGTCTACATAAATTTTAGAATCAGATTTCCCTAAGATTCTGTCAGCAATTAAATAATATGTCTGCTCCTTGATGTTCATTTAAAATTACCCCTAACGTAAAGTGTATGTTGCGTACCGGTTTTTATTGTGGTTTTCCGTCCGGATGGACTGGAAAATCGGATTGAAAACCGGGGACCGGGGTTTTGCTTTCCCCGGTATGCAATATGACACATT
>NZ_WVEM01000008.1 GCF_009847015.1 Sunxiuqinia indica | reverse complement strand
GTCCTTCCATTTTTTCCACCCCCTTGACTTTGTCGCCAAAAAATGGGAACTTTGTCAGGTCTTTCCGTCGACTCGACGTCAGAAGCACGCGCTTCCACGGTCTCACCGTTCCAAGACCTGGTTCCAAAATGCGTTCAGCATTTTTTTTAACCCCAAGGCTTTTTTTAGAACATTTTACCATTCAAAATACAGTAATCGTGACTGTTTTCTAACTGCCTGTTTCCCACAATGAAACTCAACGTATGTGTATATGACGGGTGTATTATATATCCACTATATGCTATGGATTGCAACCGTCTGTTAATCTATGTTTTATCTTTCAAAATCAAGTCTAGAGGACTTTTGATTTTTGCAAGAGACTTTGTACTCACGTGGGTGTAAATCTCCGTTGTTTTACTCGATTCATGTCCCAATATAGTTTGTATGTAACGAATATCAACTCCTTGTTCCAACATGTGAGTGCCAAATGAATGGCGCAACATGTGGGTTGATTTCGTTCCACAATTTACAAAACTTAACAAAATCTATGTCCCTGTAATTTAATTTATCTTCATTCTAAACAACGACTGTTACTAACAGCAAATTGAAATAAGTCGCTGACACCGTTTGATGAACACAACCCCCGGTTATTTGAACACTCCCGGCAATGTCGTACTCATTGCTGACCAGGTGGTCCCTACTCCTGGCAATGTCCTGCATATTGCTGACAATGTTGTCCCTCTTCGTGGCAATGTCCTGCTTACTGATAACCATGTTGTCCCTACTCCTGACAATGTCTTGTATATTGCTAACCATGCTGTCTCTACTCTTGGCAATGCTTTACTTATTGTTGGCCATTTTGTTCAGGCCCTTACCGATGTACGTTTAGTGCTTAACCGTCCAAAAAAGACCGGAGGCAATTCCTCGCTTCTGATGCCCGATACCAACTGGTCACACAATACACGAAAAAACAGAAAGACGAAATGGTGAAAATTATTTCAAAATGGAAATCTATCGGGTTTTACGGGCGATGCCATAGCCTGGCGTTATTTTTCTTGCTTATCGGTGGTCCTTTGGTCAAGAACTTCCAAAATTGAGTAAAGTGCAGTTTTCTTTCTATTTCTGTCCAAAATGTGCTTTAACTGGAATTCACTTCGAAGTAGATTCGTTTTAGCTTAAGTAATGAACAGTCGAACCTGAAACTGTGGTGAAAAACGAATTTACCGATCTACATTTGTCAATTAATTATCGAATTTAACTTATGAAGAAATTTTCTATCTCAGAAGAATTACGTTGCCTTTTTATCCTATTTGTTTTTTCTATTGGTGCATCGCAACTACATGCGCAAAACTTTGGGAATCGTCCAAAAACACCGAACGACGATTTAGTATCGTTTGAAATGAATGACGACGGCAGTGCAACCTTCCGTTTGTATGCTCCTGATGCCACTAAAGTAGAGTTAGGCGGTGATGTTCGGGCAGAAAAAATTGAGCGTGCCGACAATGGTGTTTGGACCTTGACAACTGTCGCTGACCTCGATCCGAGTGCTTATCGTTACTATTTTCATGTAGATGGGATGAAGGTGAACGATCCGAAAAACCCGATGGTACCCGACTTTCGGCCTATGGTTGAAATTGCGCCCAAAGGAGAAACACTTTTCTGGCAGAAAAAGGCTGTTCCGCACGGGCTAATGTCGATTGTGTATTACGAATCGAGTGCTACCAACTCAACCCGACGCATGTTTGTGTGGACACCCCCGGCTTATTTTGCCAACAACGAAAAGCTTCCGGTTCTGTATCTTCTTCATGGAGGTGGCGACAACGATACCAACTGGCCGGGGCAAGGCAAAGCCGGCTGGATTATGGATAACTTATTTGCCAAAGGAAAGATTGAGCCGATGGTTGTTGTTATGCCCGATGGTAGTATTCCAACCCATACTTTTGCTGAAGATCTGGCAAACAACATCGTTCCCTGCGTAGAAGCTAATTTCAGGGTTTATAACGATGCCGACCACCGGGCGTTGGCAGGTTTGTCGATGGGCGGCCTGGAAGTTTTGGAAACCATGATTTATTACCCCGATAAATTTAGTTACATCAACGTAATGAGCTCCGGATGGTGGACCAGCCAACCTGAAAATTACGAGAAATATGATGAACTCATTAAAAAGGCGGCTCCAGCACTAAATTCAACATTAAACTATTTCATTTTTACCTGTGGCGGAAGTACCGATGGAGCCTCTGCCAATACCCCTCCAACCCGAGCACTTTTCACCAAACATGGGGTAGAGTCTGAATACTCTGAAATGGAAGGCGGACATACGATGTATGTGTGGCGGCATGACTTACGTCGTTTCGCCCAAAAGATTTTCAAATAACAAACGGTATTTTTTAAGATTATTCAAGCCAATAATAAAAAACGTAGTAGAATGAAAAAACGTGAATCAACAAAGAAAAGGTACAGCTTCGATTGTACTTACATAGTAGCAATTGTTTTACTCATGGTATCGGTAACGGCTGTTGCTGCCGATCCTCCGGGAATTCCTGACGGATGGTCTGATGGATTTGTCTATAACAACGGAGTGCGTATTCATTATTATCATGCTGTTCCGGCACCTGCTAAACCTGTAATTGTGATGGTTCACGGCGTAACCGATAACGGCTTATGCTGGGCCGATGTGAGTTTAAAACTTCAAGAAGACTATGATATTTACATGCTTGATGCCCGTGCTCACGGTTTGTCCGATCCGTTTACGCCTTCCGACAATGGTGAAACCTTAGTGAAAGACGTGGTTGGTTTTGTCGAACTTATGAAATTTGACAAGCCGATTATTATGGGGCATTCTATGGGCGCAGCAACTGTAATGCGTGTTGGTGCAGAATATCCCGATTTGGCAAGTGCTGTAATTATGCTCGATCCTGGTCTTCCGCGAAAAAATACAGGAGAACGCCCGGCTCGCCCACGACGCGACGGCCCGCCACCACAACGCCCTCAGGCCAACCCCGATCCGCTTGCTTTTAGCATGATGGGAGAGCCGGAAGCATTAGCTAAACAGAACAATTACAGTTTCGATGCCTTGGTAGAAAAAGGGAAAAAGGAAAATCCCAAATGGAGCGACACCGATGTAAAATACTGGGCCTTATCAAAAAAGCAGTATCACGGACCCTATTCCGATGCAGCATGGCAGGCGATGCACGGAACAATGAATACCGAAGGTGCATTAGCTAAGATTCCGGTAAAATCACTTATACTGAAAGCAGATACATCACCTGAGAGGCGCAAAACCAATGAAGAGTCGGTGGCAGATTTAGAAAGAGTTAAACTTGTACATGTTGATGGAGCCGCTCATAATTTGCATCACGACCAATTGGAGCTGACAGTAAAAGAGATCCGGGATTTTCTTTCAACAGCACTCTAACTCAATCGAAAACGGTTAACTGACGAGCAGTACTATTTTTAGCTTTATGTTGATAGTAGTTGTAAATTGCAACATCAATTAATCATATCAACCAGATAAATAATGAAAAAAAAACTAATATTAACGACAGTTATCTTTGTCTTCGCATTGTTTGCATGTGGCGTTAAAGACAAAAAAAACACCCTTCCGCAACAATTCAATCATAATGTTAGCCTAAATGACATCGGTGTTAATCAAAATGAAGTTAAAGAAATTGACTCCTTGCTTCAATCATTTGTCGATCAGGAAAAACTCAATTGTGTTGCAGGATTTGTCGCTCAAAATGGCAATGTTATCTATAAAAAAGCCTTTGGCCTGAAAGATATTGAAAACAACATACCGGCTACCATTGACGATTACTATGTCTTGTTTTCGCAAACAAAAGCCATAACCACGGTAGCTTTTATGACACTTGTGGAGAAAGGGTTGGTTCAGGTCGATGATCCCGTTTCAACGTATTTTCCCGAAATACCAGATCAAGTCGTTACCACGGTAAATGAAGATGGAACATACGAAACCAGGCCCGTTACAACACCTATGACTTTTGCGCATTTGATGTCCCATTCATCGGGATTAAATGCCGGATTGGTTGGCCAGATAAAACGTGCCGAAAGAAAAAACAACGATACTCCGGCTGGTTTTGGAGGTAGGATGCCAAAAGAAACTCCCGCCGGACAACACAGCGGTGGCGGTAACTACAATGCAAAATACCTTGAAGAGGAGATGCTGGCTTTGGTGAAATACCCCTTGGGATTTGACCCGGGAACAGAATGGAGTTACCACATTAGTACCAATATGCTTGCGTACATGGTTGAGCGCATTTCCGGTCAGCCGCTGCGGGATTATGTGAAGGAAAATATTCTTATTCCACTTGGAATGAACGATACCGACTGGTATTATGAACCGGAAAAATTAAGTCGTTTTGTAAAAGCTTACAGTTATGCTGATGGAAAGCTGGAACCCGCAACAAATATGTACAGCGAAGGAACAATAAGCGAGCAGCAGACCTATTGCGAAGGTGCAATTGGCTTAAACGGCCCGATTGAAGACTATGCCAAATTTTGTCAGATGCTGCTGAATAAGGGAGAATTCAACGGTGCCCGAATCTTAAAACCGGAAACCATCGAGTTGATGACCACCGTGAATCGTCTGCCTGAAGAAAATTCCGGAGGAGAAGGATTTCGTTTCGGCCTGGGATTTGAATTGTACAACGACCTGAAGAAACCGGTTCCGGCTGTTTCTAACTCAGCATTTGCCTGGGGAGGAATGTTTGGCACTGAATATATTATCGACCCTGAAAACGACCTGGTCGCCTTGTTTTATATGAACATGGCACGCCGTGATAACCTGTACCCTCAATATTTAAGCAAAGTATATAAACTGATTGACGAATAACATAAAACTTTACCTGATATGAATAAACTACTTCTATTATTGCTGTTTATTGTTGCCGGAATTTCTGCTTATGCCCAGGATTTTGGCCGCAAAGAAAAAATAAACGATAACTGGTATTTTAATCTGGGTGACGTTCAATATGGTGGACGTGAAAAAATGGACTGCAGCAAATGGGCTACCGTCGATTTGCCTCACGATTGGACCGTAAAACAAAATGCAAGCCCCGAGCTGGCAAGTTGCACCGGCTACTTGCCGGGTGGAATTGCCTGGTATCGGAAAGATATGGAGATTCCTGCAACCGAAAAAGAAAACAAAGTATACATCTATTTTGAGGGCGTTTACAATAACAGCGAAGTGTTTATCAACGGAAAATGGGTGGGAAAACGCCCCAATGGTTATATTTCGTTTATGTACGATTTAACTCCTTACATTAAATGGGGAGAAAAGAACTCAATTGCAGTACGGGTTGACCACAGCGATGATGCCGATTCGCGCTGGTACACCGGTTCTGGAATTTATCGCGACGTGTACCTGGTTTACGCCAATCCAATTCATATCAATTTATGGGGCGTAGCCTATCAAGCTGAAATCCAAAATAATTCAGCCGAAATCACAGTAAATACAACCATAAAAAATACGATCGAAGCGTCGAAGCTAAAAATCGTTCACGAACTGTACAATGCTGCAGGAAAACTTGTTGCATCAACATCAACAAATGGCGAAGCCGCAGCAAAAGGGGTAAGCGATTTTAGCCAAAACATAAAACTCAAGTCTCCAGAGTTATGGAGCATCGATTCACCGTATTTGTACACGCTGAAAACTTTTGTTTATAAAGGATCGGAACTTGTTGATGAGAGCAGCATTAAAGCAGGCTTGCGTAAAATTGAGTTCGATCCGAATACCGGTTTTGCATTAAATGGAGTGAATACCAAATTAAAAGGAGTATGTATTCATCACGATGCCGGTGTTTTAGGGGCCGCTGCTACTAAAGCCGTTTGGCGTACTCGCCTTGAAACCTTAAAAGCGCTGGGCGTTAACGCCATCAGAACAAGCCATAATCCACAGGCACCACATTTATACGAGTTGTGCGACGAGCTGGGATTTGTAATGATGGACGAAGCTTTCGACGAATGGGAATATCCGAAAAACAAATGGATTGAAGGCTGGAACAGGGGAGAACCTGGTCATCAGGGAACTTCGCAATACTTTAGGGAGTGGAGCAGCCGCGACGTACGGGACCAAATTATGCGCGACAGAAAACACCCGTCGGTAATTATGTGGAGCATTGGTAACGAAGTGGATTATCCAAACGATCCTTACACACACCCGGTTCTTGCTGAAGAAGGTATAAGCCAGCAATCAGTTAAAGCATACCTCGAAGATCATCCGAGTGCCGAACGTCTTGGCGATATTGCCAAAGAATTGGTTGCAGTGGTGAAGGAAGCCGACGCATCGAGGCCTGTAACTGCCGCTTTAGCCGGGGCGGTTATGTCCAATTACACCGATTATCCATTCGTTCTTGATATTGTTGGGTATAACTACACCGAGTATAAATATGATACCGATCATGAATTATATCCTGAAAGAGTGCTTTACGGAAGTGAAAACAGGCATGATTTGGGAGCATGGAAAGCGGTAAAAGACAACGATTTTATTTTCGGACAGTTTCTGTGGACCGGAATTGATTACTTAGGTGAAGCACACGCATGGCCTTCACGCGGTTTTGAGTCCGGTTTGCTCGATATGGCAGGAAACATTAAACCACGGGGTTATTTCCGTAAATCGTTGTGGGTTGATGAGCCCATGGCTTTTATCGGTACAGTTAAAAAAGTCGAAGATACGGGCCGAAGACGTTGGGGCCCTCGCTTTTCGACCGATGCACCGCAGATCTGGAATTATGATGAAGGTGCAAAAGTTCAGGTACTTTGTTACACAAACTGCGACGAGGCCGAATTGCAGCTTAACGGAAAAACAGTTGGCGACCGCAAACCGTACGACAACGAAACCGGTGTTATTGCCTGGGATGTCGATTATCAGCCGGGCGAGCTTCAAGTAGTGGCTTATAAAAATGGCGAAGTGGCCGCAACCGATAAAATTGTTACCAATACGTTGGCTGCCGAAATCAAAGCAAAAGTACTTGACCCAAGCGACGATGAACTGCTCCGACAGATTCGACTTGAAATTCTGGATGCAAACGGAAATCATTCAAATCTCGCTGATACCGAAATTACCTGCAATGTAAGCGGCGGAACATTACTCGGTATGGAAAATGCATCTCAAAATGTGGCCGAGAATTACCAGGACAACAAGCACCGCTGTATTAACGGCCGTTTGCTGGTTTATGTGAAAAAAGATGCAGCCGATGCACCGATGACCGTAAAATTATCTTCGCCACTTTTAAAATCAGTGGAGTTAGAAATTGACTAAACGCAAGCGGTAAAGAGTTTGAATAATCAGAAAAGTGCAGTCGTGAGTTTTTCTCCGGCTGCACTTTCAAAAAAATAGGAACTATGGATTTCAGAATAAGTAAAAAACTGCTGTTTGTATGTTTTTTTTTATGCGCAGCATTGTTTGTTAGCGCACAACCCAATTGGCAACCCGATGACTCGAAAGGTTTTACCGCCCACGATCCGGTTATGATACAACAGGACAGTACCTTCTACCTGTTTGTTACCGGCGGCGGAATGGCCAAAAGTACCGATTTGGAAAACTGGACCCGGATTAAACCTGTGCCGAGCAGGTTAGAGTGGGTGACTGATGACATCATTCCCGGATACCGGGGAGGTTACTGGGCTCCCGATATCCAGTTTTACGATGGCAAGTATTACTTGTATTATTCGCCATCAGCATTTGCTAAAAACACCTCTGCCATCGGTGTTATGACCAACACAACGCTTGATCAGGATAGCCCGGATTATAAGTGGGAAGATCATGGAATGATCGTTCAATCTGTTCCGGGGCGCGATTTCTGGAATGCCATCGATGCTAACGTCTATTTTGAAAGAGGCTGGGGTGGAAGAGGCGGTACCGGCTGGCTGAGTTTTGGCTCTTTCTGGGGCGGAATTAAGTTGGTAAAACTCGACTCCACCATGACCGCTTTGGCCGAACCGCAGGAGTGGTACACCATTGCCAAGCAGGAGCGTACGTTCGGAATGCCCGATACCGACCCGGGAGATGGCACTATTGAAGCGCCGTTTATTTACCGCCGGCACCAGTATTACTACCTGTTTGTTTCGGTTGGCTACTGCTGCAGAGGGCTGGAAAGCACCTACGAAACCATAGTTGGAAGATCGCGTGATATTCGCGGTCCTTATTTCGATAAAGAGGGCGTGCCAATGTACGCCGGTGGAGGCACTTATGTAGCCGGTCCCAATGAGGACTATGCCGGAATTGGTCATTGCGCGGTGTACGATTTTGATGGAAAAACCTGGTTTGTGGCTCATGGGTACGATAAAAAAGACCGCGGCCGATCAAAACTTGTTGTGAAGGAAATTACCTGGGACAGGGCCGAGTGGCCAACCGTGGTTTTCGAAGAACCGGAAGATGAGAAAGTGAATCCGAATGAAGAAATTAAAGAATAAAAAGCAGCCAATTTAAGCTCTTTTTTGAGAATAGTATTATCGAAAACAAAACACCACAACATGAAAAAAATTGGATTGATGGGCGTATTTCTTGCTTTGAGCCTAGTTAACTTCGGGCAAGTAATAAAAACGAAAGTGATAGATAATGGAGGAAGCGGCGAATACAGTGCCATTGCTGCAACAGAAAAATCGTTACCCGATTTTGTAGTTTACAGACCTGAAAATATAAAAGAGACAGTAAAAGAAGAAGGAAAACTGCCGGTAATAGTATGGGCCAACGGAGGATGCATGAATTCATCCATTCACCACGAACGATTTTTAACCGAAGTTGCTTCACATGGTTACCTTATAGTTGCCATTGGTAAACTTCAAATGACGGTTGAAGAACGGAAACATGAGCACACGCCTGATGACGAACTACTGAAAGCACTGGATTGGATATCGGAACAGGCAAAAACAAAAGGAACTGATTATTATAAAAACGTTGATTTAGACCGAATTGCAGCAGGCGGAATGTCATGTGGAGGCGCCCAGGTATTTCGGGTGGCAGATGATGGCCGCATTAAAACGTATATGATTTTTAATGCAGGCATGGGGGATATGACCATGGCTGGCGCAAGCACTGAGTCATTGAAAAACCTGCATGGCAATATTATTTATGTTATTGGAGGAGAGTCTGATATTGCTTATGCAAATGCGATAATCGATTACGATAGAATTGATAATGTACCTGTTGCTTTTGCCAACCACGAAACCGCCGGGCATGGAGGAACTTATGCCGAAGAATATGGAGGTTCTTTTGCAAAAATGGCTCTTGACTGGCTCGATTGGCAGTTTAAAGGCGAGGATAATGCCGCCATATTCCTTAAAAAGGATCTGTCGAAATATCCGGGATGGACAATGAAAACCAAGAATTTTAAAAACTAAAACGACCTAAAATGAAGTCTGGAATACTGTTTCTTCTAATTGCATCTTTTTTTATATCTGTCACAAGTTCCTGCACCGAACAAGATCCAACCATCGTTGAAACGCAAGATGGTATTGTTCAAGGACTAATCGAAAACGACTTACGAGTGTTCAAAGGTATTCCATTTGCTGCTCCTCCGGTAGGCGATTTACGATGGAAAGCACCGCAGACAGTCGAAAAATGGGATGGAATTAAACAGGTAACTCAATTTGCTCCTTCGCCATTTCAGTGGGGTAACCCGCCCGCCGGGAAAAGTGAAGATTGCCTCTACCTAAACGTTTGGACACCTGCGAAATCAGAAAAAGATAAACTCCCCGTAATGGTTTGGATTTATGGTGGCGGATTTGGAGCCGGAACAACCGCCGACCCGGTTTGTAACGGTACTGCTTTAGCTAAAAAAGACGTGGTTGTAGTTGCAGTTGCTTATCGCGTTGGTATTCTTGGATTTTTGGCACATCCAGAATTAAGTGCTGAAAACCCGAACAAGGTTTCAGGTAATTATGGTTTGCTCGATCAAATTGCCGGATTAAAATGGGTTAAAGAAAATATTGAGGCCTTTGGTGGAGATCCTGAAAAAGTAACCATTTTTGGCGAATCGGCCGGAGGAATTTCGGTAAGTATGTTGTGTGCTTCACCCGAGGCGAAAGGATTATTCAGCGGTGCAATTTCTCAAAGTGGAGGATCTTTTGGACCAACTCGCCCTACAACTTATCCCGGAGAAAATATGAAAACCCTACAACAAGCCGAAGCTGATGGTGAAGCGTATGTTCAACAATCTGAAATGAATTCTATCGCTGAATTACGCAAAGTATCGGCCGACCAACTACCGGGCGGACGTGGCTGGCCTATCGTTGATGGACACGTAATTCCCGATGTTCAAACCAATTTATACAAAGAAGGAAATTACAACGATGTACCTGTATTAATTGGTTACAATTCCGATGAAGGCCTGAGTTTTGCTCGTGAAAGAAGACCCGAAGAATTCATTGCCAACGTAAAAACACGCTATGGGAAATTCGCAGATCAACTGGTTGAAGCTTATCCTCCAGGAAAAGACAAAGTGGCAAAAACAGCACGCGATTTAATGCGCGATGCTGCCTTTGGCTGGCAAACCTGGATTTGGGCTCGCCTACAATCTCAAACCGGAAACTCAAAAGTATTTTATTACTATTTCGATCAGCATCCCGATTATCCTGAAGATTCACCAATGTACGGAGCAGGATCACCACACGGACAGGATGTTGCTTATGCTTTTATGACGCTTGATTCAATCAAAAGAAACAATTTTACAGAATCAGATCGCCAACTTTCTGAAACCATGGGGACGTATTGGACCAATTTTGCAAAATACGGCGATCCAAATGGAGAAGGCGTGCCGGAGTGGTCAACCTTTAGCGATGAAAATCCAAATGTAATGTACCTGACCGATCAACCACATATTGGTCCGGTTCCAAGCGAAAAATCGCTTAAAGTTTTAGATCAATATTTCAAATGGAGAATGACTCCTGAAGGAACAGCCTGGGCGAAATAACCTAAAGCGCAAAAGCGTTCGCTAAAATGATAAAAACTGATCAAATGAAATGAGCATGATAATATTTAACCCATAGGCCAAATATTATCATGCACGTTCCATCTTATACCTTACAAACCAATTTTAATAAGATGAAATCAAAGTTTAATACCTTTCAAGTAGATCGAGATAAATTCAATCGCCTCACAAAATCCTTATTCTTTGTAGTTGGTCTTCTATTACTAGGAATTACCTTCTCCTGCACCAATAAAAAAACGAGTTCAAGTTACGAAGATTGCATTTCGGAACCGGGCAAATATGCAGGTTACAGCGAACCGATTTATGCCGAAGAATACGACCTTTCGTCTCAATATGTTGAAATGCGGGATGGTGTCAAATTAGCCATCGATATTTGTCGTCCTATCGATAAAACCACAGGCGAAGTAGTTACCGAACCGCTTCCGGTTATCTGGATGCATACGCCTTACAACCGTCGATACAATGGCAATTTCGACGATATGACGGTGGAGTGTTATGCCGGAACAGGAGCTAAATTAGTTAAATACGGATACGTAGTGGCCACGGTTGACTACCGTGGTTTGCATGCTTCGTTTGGGCACAACGAAAACTTCAACCGGGGACAATGGTTGAGTGCTGCCCGCACCGATGCCTACGATGTAACTGAATGGTTGGCCGTTCAGCCCTGGAGCGATGGAAACATTGGCATGTGGGGATGTTCAGCAACTGGAGGAAGCCAAATGCAGGCTGCTACCACAGCACCGCCTCATCTAAAAGCCATGTTTCCAATGAGCTTTGAGTTCGATGTGTACGATTTTCGGGCTGCCGGAGGTATGTCAACAACTTATAGACCCTGGCCTCAACCCGATGATGGATTAACAGCATCACAACGTAGGGATTTAATGGCAGCACCTGTGGATGGCGATACCGATAGTACCTTATTGAAACAGGCCTTTAAAGAACACGTAGGAACTGTAGAAAGCTTAGGGGATATTCCTTACCGCGACAGCTATTCAACAAATCTAACCGATGAAGCAGTAAAACAATGGTGGAAGGTAAGTAGTCCTTCCAATTATTTGGATGAAATCAACGAATCAGGTATTGCCATGTATATGGCCGTAAACTGGGATGAAGGAAACACCAAACCTGGTCCGTTCTTCGCCATAAATAATTTCACCATTCCCCGAAAGTTGGTCATTGGCCCCGGAGTGCATTGCGATTGGTATACCTCAATTAAAATGACTGGTTTTGATGTATTAGTTGAAGAACTTCGCTTTTTCGATTATTGGTTAAAAGGAATCGATAACGGAATTATGGACGAAGATCCGATTTATTATTTCACTTACAACGCTCCCAAAGGTGAAGAGTGGAAAACAGCTAAAGAATGGCCGTTACCTGAAGAAAAAAGAGTTGAATATTATTTGGGTGAAGGATCGCTAAGTACCGACGAACCAAACGAACCTGGAAAAGATGTAACTACCATAAGCTACGATTTCCGACCGAACTCTACGACTAAAGGAGCAATCATTTACGAAACAGAAGTTCTAAGCGAAGATGTTCAGATTACCGGGCATCCTACCATCAGCCTTTGGGTATCGTCTACTGCTACTGATGGCGATTTTGTTGCCACCATTCAGGATGTTGCACCAGACGGAACGCTTACTTCCTACAATGTTCAGGGGCAACTAAGAGCTTCGATGCGTAAATTGGCAGAACCTCCATACAATAAATTAGGATTGCCTTATCATAGCTGCAACGAAGCCGATGTGAATCCACTGATTCCGGGTGAACCAACACAGCTTGAGTTCTCTATTTTGCCAATATCAATGATTTTTAAAGCGGGGCACAAAATCCAGTTGGCCATCAGTTTTGCAGGTCGCGGAACACCGCATTTAGATCCGGCACCGGAGGTAACCATCTACCGGGATCAAACACACCAATCAACTTTAACCCTACCTGTAATCGAATTGTAAGGGTTTTAATTATTTTGAAAGAAATATTAATCTGAAAAAAACGATGAAGAGAGTTAGATCCGTTTTAATATTCTGTCTGGTAATCGGTTTTAACCTTACATTGTCAGCACAGGAATATGTTGCTCCCGGGTTAGAGTTTACCTGTGAGCTGAAAGTAACAATTGATCCGGTTATGAATTTAGGCTCAACCTGCTATGGTGATCGGATTATCATTCCGATTTCAGGAGGAACGTTTGAAGGTCCTAAATTAAAAGGAACTGTTTTGCCGGGTGGTGCCGATTATCAAAAATTATACAAAGACAATGGACTCACCGAATTAGAAGCAATATACACGATAAGAACAGACGACAATGTGCTGATTCATGTTCGCAATGTCGGAATTTTCTATAACCCGAATGAAGACGCCGTAAAGACTACTGCTGATTCCAACGAGATCTACTTCCGCACAGCTCCAAAATTTGAAGCACCGGAAGATTCAAAATACGCCTGGCTGAATCATGCCATTTTTATTTGTAAGCCAGTTCCGGCAAAGGATTATATTTCGATACAGGTCTGGAAAGTCCTGTGAGAATTGAGCATTTGTATTGTCGCCCTATAAAGCATCCTGCTTATATGAAAGCAGGATCCTTTTTAGGTTGTATGCTCTTAGTTATTGCTACCGGTCAATATAATTCCTCCGTTAGGTTGGATTAGAATATTGAATTTGCCTGATTTTTCGATTTTAGTCTCTTTTTTGAATGAGGCTAAGCTGCTTTCATCACCATAATAAGTGATTGTTTTTCCGGCAAGCATTGGCAATGCAAGATTTAAGGACAGTGGTTCTTCATTCGCATTAATTCCAACTACATACCACTGATCTTTATGTCGGCGGGCCAATACCACATATTTCCCCGGATAGCCATCAATAAAAACAGTTTCGTCCCAAGTTGTTTCCACATCTTTCATAAAATCGATTGCAAATTCTGGTGCGTCACTCAGGTTATTGGGCGCCAGTGCAAACATTTGAACCGGATTTTGAAAAAGCACTGCCGTTGCAAGTTGGAAAATGTCTGAAGTTCGGCGGATTGTTCCTCCATCGTTTGTTCTGTTATGTCGTTTATTCAGCAAAACCGGGCCAAATTCCATACATCCCACAGCATTTCGAATGAACGGGTGCAAACAGGCATTGAAGGCTTCCATATCGTTAGCATGTTGCGTGAAAATGAGATTCTCAGAAGCCAGCACGGCTTCACTTCCCACATAATTTGGATACATGCGCTCCCATCCGCGCGGCAAGGTGCAACCATGAAAAATAATCATCAAACCATATTCGTTGGCATCAGAAAGAAGCGCTTCATAGAGTCTCATGGTTTCTTGCTTGTCGCCACCAAAAAAGTCTATCTTTAATCCTTTAACTCGCATCTCCTGCAGCCATTTCATCTCTTTTTTACGGGCAATGGCATTGTTTAATTTGTGCTTTGGCCCTTGTGGTGCATTATTCCAGAAACCGTTGGAATTGTACCATAAAAAAACGTCAACATTTTTAGAGTGGGCATATTCGATCAGTTCTTCCATTTTTTCGTAGCCCACATTCTTATCCCACAAGGCATCCATTAAAATGTACTCGTAGCCCATGTCTGCAGCAAAATCAATATAAGTTACCTGATCATCATAGTTCATGCTCCTGTCCTGCCACATAATCCAACTCCATGTTGAGCGGCCAAATTTATATTCCTGTGTGGGTTCATAAAGCGGATCAACCAGATCGTAAGGGATCGTAGTTTCAACAATTGGGTTTAAATTGTTAGCCACAGTAATCGTTCTCCAAGGCGTTGACCCGGGCAAGGCAATTGCCGGACTTGAACTCCCGAAGCCGTTGTTTTCGCCCTGCTCGGGATAAGCAATGGAATAAATTCCATCAGCGCTTCCTTCACTAAGTCGTGATCCACAATATTTTCCATCGACACCAGTTTCTGAAATCAGTACCCAGCCATCATTCCCGACGTGAAAGAGCGATGGAAATGTATATCCTAAACCATATTTTGATGGTGTTCCAAGCGGTTCATCCGGTACATATTCTTCTTCATAACTGGGTTTTGTCCCTTTCCATCCTATGCCCGGAGTGGCTTGTGGAGACAGAAAGGTAGTGGTATTGTCGGGGAAATTAAATCCTGTAATTTCTTTTTCAATGGTACAGTTGGCTGTTTCTCCATATTGTGGGAGATTATAGCGGAAACCAATGTTGTTATTACTTACTCTGAATACGATTTCGATTGGTTTATCTTCTTTGTTGGCAAGCGTTACAACCAATTCGTTGGCATTGTACACAACCGACGATTGTTTAATCTTAAGCTGCGAGTAGTTTTTTGTGATGTTATCGCGACTTGTTGTCGTTAGTTTTAAATCCTTACTAAAATCTCCCGCACTCGTAACCAGTCCAAGAGGAGAGTCTTCCAGCATCACAGCATTATTACTCTTTACTGAAAAGTAAGGTGTGCCTTCTTTTAAATTAAAGCTTAAATTCAGCTTGCCATCAGGGCTTTTTACAAGTTGTTCCTGAGCAAAGGCAGAGATCGAAACTGCGATCAGAATTAAAGTAGCAAGATATTTTTTCATAATGTTGGTTTGTTTCCTTTTTCTAATATCAGAAGGATATTATTGGTCTCAAAATAAAAATTAGCTGTGCCAAACTTGTTAAACAAGCCTGGTAAAGGGGCATAAAGATATTATTCGCTATTGAATAAACGATCAGGTGAATGAAAATAATATATCCTGAATTTAATTGAAGTTCTATAGAATTCGACTCTATTCTTCTTCTGGATGATATTGATCTCCTACAACTATTCTATCACCAGAATCATCTACCTCAAATAAATGTGGAATCCTTACGGTACGGCCTTTTACATTTGCATGACTGTGAACTGACATCAACAGTTTTCCCTCCAAAGTCCTAAATAACATACCATGTCCAAAGTTGGGAGGAGTAATAGGCTCTACGTGTTGAACCCACGGGCCATCTAATGTTCCACTTTCAGAATATGCTACTCCTTGTGTATAATCACTCAACGCCCAGCTTGTCCAGATCATTCCCAACTTACCTGTTTGCGTTTTAAATAAATAAGGACCATCGGTTACTTTGTTTGGAACGATTCGTCCATTAGGTTGCTTATCCTTACTCCAAGGAGATTCTGAAGCAAAAAACATGATTTCCCGTTGACCGATGGAACCACTTAAATCAGGTTTTAACTCAATTTTTTCCATGGTACCGTTCCAGTTATGCAGCCATTCTTCGCAATAAATCATGTAGGGTTTTCCATCGGGATCCACCCAAAAGGTACCATCTAAAGTAGGGATATCGTCAGGTAAGTAAGTTTCATCTTCCATTGGTACATAAGGACCTTCGGCTTTATCGCTCACCAGTACGTGACTGGCGCGACGGTTTATCGCATTTCCTTTTACATTGTCAATTACCATTTCCTGGTTGGTGAAAGTTGCAAAGTAATAATACTTGTCTTTGTACTGATGCAACTCGGCAGCCCATATCATTGGCCTTGGACCCATCCACGAATCCGGGTCGGTTTTGGCAACCACATAGGGGCCAGTCCATTTGGCCAGATCTTTACTTTTCCAGAGTAAACCACCGGTTCCTGTCATGTAGTAGGTTGAGGTGGCTTTATCGGCCAGAATTGCGGGATCGCTCAGACGGATCGAATCTAAAGGGATATTTTCTCTTACTTCCGGTTTCCAGCCTTGCGCAAAGGTGGCCGAAAAACATAGAAGCATTACTAATGTTGTCAATGTGTTTTTCATCTGTTTAAAAATTTTTGTTTTCTGAATGTTCAAAAATTTTGAAGACATTCAGGAACTCACATAAATTTTAATCATTCTTGAGAGTGATGTTAGAATGAAAAAAAATCATGTTCGTTTGATCTATTTAGAATTTAAGTTCATAATCATAATGATCAGCCAGTTTTATGGCCTCTTCTTTTGTTAGCTGAATTACCGCTCCATGTTTGGGAGAGGTAAAATTGGTGGTTTTCATTACTCCTTCATTGAAGCGCCCCAAATTAGTATATGTTTTAAAGTCAGTGGTTTCAACAAATCCAAAATTGTGGGGCTGAATACTGAAAATGTCATACATTAAAACATATTTATCACTATCAATACGTTTCCAAACATTTGGCGCTTCACAGGCACCGGGTTCCTTATCAACCATTTCCGACTCGTATTTATAGCCTTTATTAATGTCATCGGAGAAAGCCACTTTTATTCCTCCGGGTTGCTCTTGTGCTACATACATCATGCAATAGCGTCCGTCGGGCATGTGCGTAATATCGGCATCTAATATCTGAACAGTTGTGTCGGGATATTCGTAAAGTGATTTTGGTTCTGTAATCAGTTTGGTAAAGTCTTCATTGGCATAGGAATAATACAATGAGGTCAATCCGTGTTTCATACGCATCGTAAAATATACCATCATCTTTCCTTCCGTTGGATCGTAAATGGTTTGTGGTGCCCAGGAGCATCCCATTTCTTCATATCCCTCAAATTCCTCTGCGAAAATAAAGTTGCTGTGTGTCCAATTGATAAGATCGCACGATTTCATCAGAACAAAACCACGGTTGTTTCCCCAATCGTATTCTTCCCGAGGCCTTTCCCAGGTGGTTTCTCTGTAACCCAGTTGTTTGGCAAATAAATGAAGGTCGGTCATCACCACATAAAAAGCGCCATCAGGCCCTCTTGATATATGCGGATCGCGAATTCCTTTTTGACTGGCAATAGTATCTCCTGCCATAATGGGCTGCCCATTGTTAATATCGGTAAATGTATAGCCATCGGTACTTAAAGCCATAAAAAGACTATGCGTTGGATCAGTAAAATAGATTAGCAGATAGGCTGCCATTTCTTCTTCTTGAGACTTACCAGACTGCCTGCATGAAGCTGAGGCAAATAATACAAAAATGGCCAATAAAAGCCTGCTGATGTTCTGTAGTACTGTGTGCATATTTTTTAAGCTTGTTGTTTATTCATCAACTTTATCAACCCCTTTGGTAGTCATTAAAATGGGTTTGTACATCCCGTTTTCATCGAACTCTAACTTATCAATGCAGATGCTGCGGCTGTAGCTACCGCCTTTGGTTTGCATTCCGCCGTTGTGGTAAATAAAGTACCAGTTGCCTTTGTATTCAATAATCGATTGATGATTGGTGTTGCTGTTCCCGGCAATTTCGTTGATAATGCCTTTGTAGGTGTAAGGGCCATCAATTTTGTCACTCACTGCGAAGGCAATTCGTTCGGGAAAGCCAATGGCAAAAGTTAAAAAGTAAACATCGTCTTTTTTGTGTACCCAGGGAGCTTCAGTAAACGGGAAATCCATTTCCCCATCTATTTCAATGGTTTTTACGCCATAATCCATATCGTACGAGGTCATGTCTTCATTTAGCTTAACAGCCCAACATGCGCCATTGCCCCAAAATAACCAGGCTTGGCCATCGTCGTCGATAAAAGCAGCCGGATCGATTGTACGCCAGCTATGCTTTTTCCCCGGACTGTTTTCGTTGGTTAGCAAAGGTTTTCCCAATACATCTTTGTATGGCCCCTGTGGACGGTCGGCAACGGCAACCCCAATCCCCGATGTATTGGTGCTTACATACCAGTAAAATTTATTGTTTCGTTCAATAACATGGCCTGCGTAGGCAAATTCACCACGGTTCCACTCAAAGTCTTTGGCATACAATGGAATGTCGTATTCAATAAAGTTCTTCATATCGGTGGTGGCAAAGCAGCACCAGTTTTTAATGTTGTAGAACTTCAGTCCACCTTCGGCATCTTCACCGGTAAAAATAAACAAGGTGTCGTTGTGCACAATCGCTGCCGGATCGCAAGTGTATTTGTGCGTAACTACCGGGTTCCCGGTTGCTTCCCACTGGTGAATAATGTTTTGTTGAGAATAACCATTTAAAACACAGCTTATGAGGACTAGTGTCGCTGATATTGCTTTTAAAAACGAATTCATATCTATAAATTTTGCGAGTCTTTAGTGTTCTGAAGAATTTCGGTTTCTACAATTCTTAATTGACCTTCTGTATTTGCATTGGGTGGTAGTCTGTATCCATCCAGTTCTTTTTGGCCGCTCAACTCAATTACATTCTGAAAGGCATCTTCTTCGGTGCCGGCACCTGTTAACTGAATGGTCACTTTTTCACCAACAGTTGGTTCAATTGGAATTAAAATGTAGCCCAGGCTGCGTTTTGTTTCACCCGACCATACTTTTTTACCATCAATAAGAATATCAATTGGGTAGGAGACCCTTCTCCAGTTGGTCATTTTAAGTGAAATTGCATCAATACGAGATGTTTTTTCCAGCTCGTAAGTTATCCATCCTGTTGATAATTTCCCATCGTTCGTCCACTCGCTCATTTCGTTATCATCGAAGCTCATTATCGCTTTTTCCTTATTGGATCCGGCGTTCGCTGAAAGAATAGGAATGGTGCGACGCGTAGGAGCATATGACGGAGTTAATGGCGTTGCTCCTTTTTCAAGGTTTGAAGGAAGTCCTTCAGCAACCAACTCGGTCCGTAATCCATTCACAACCTCAACAAGAGTTGTTTCGAACTGAACGCTGGCACTTTTTAAGTCATCCGCTGAAGCTTTCACAGTTATTTTTCCATCTTTATTTGTTGAGCGGATAAGGATGCGATTTACACCACATTCAACAGGAAGTGTAGTTGAACCCACATAATTGTCGGGTCCTTGTGCAATTCCGCCAAGCCAGGTTGCTTCCCCTTTTAAATTGAATGAAATTTCATTCAACGCTGTCGGACAACGCTGACCATCTTTGTCAACGACTTCAACCTGTACCATGGCTAAATCGGCACCATCGGCTTTAAAACCAGCAGGTGACTTCATTTTAGTGAGTTTAAGAGCATAAGGTTCTCCTGCCGTTTTGATCACATCTTCCGAAACAACTTCGTTTGCTTCATTGTAAGAAACCGCTTTTATTTCTCCGGCTTCCCAGGCAATATCTTCAAAAGTATTCAAAAAGCGATAAGTATTTTTACCAAACCCTTTTGATTTTCCATTAACGAAAAGCTCTACTTTATTTCCACCTGAAACCACATAAATTGGCTTTACAGTTCCGGGCTCATAATTCCAATGCCCCATGATGTGCGTGAGCTGTTTTTCTAAATCGACCCAGCCAGCCCACATTACCTGGTGTGCAAAGAAATTGTCTTTTGGAATACGCATGGGGTCAGTTTCACCACTTCGGCGGTAGTTCTCGGCTCCTCTATGATGTGTGTTGGTATCAGAGAAGATAATGTTGGCACCTCCGCTGCTTACACGCGTGCCTGTTCCTGGTCGCTGTTCCCAGTAATCGTACCAACGAACAATATTTTCAATGGCGTGTGAATCCTGATTGCGATTATATTCAAAAGCTTTTGCGACTTGACTGCTATCCATATTGTGACCTCCATTACCACCATCACCATTTTTATGGTATGGAGGTGAAAATTCATCCCAATATTTTCGGAGGCCCTCATCGCGTGAATACTCTGTGGCAAATAAAGGTTGATCCGCGCTTTTGTTAATGTAAAGCATTTCACCGCCATACTCGGCAACCTTACTGTCAAGCATTTCGCGGCTACCAATAGCTCTACCACCATTTGAATCATAGGTGTCACGGATCTTCTTTAAATCCTGCATGTGCGCTTCGCTAATATTTTCGTTGCCGCCCTCGTAAAACAAAATACTTGGATTATTGCGGTTATAAATGATGGCGTCGCGCATTACTTCGCAGCGTTGTTCCCAACGTCGGCCTGTCACATCTCGTTCCGAATCTCCAGCAGGCATCACCTGGATTAAACCAACACGATCGCACGATTCTACATCTTGTTTCCAAGGCGTAATGTGCATCCAACGTACAAAATTACCGTTCGACTCAATCATTAGCTTATTGCTGTAATCACTTAACCATGCAGGTACTGACATTCCCACACCAGGCCATTCGTTACTTGTACGTTGGGCGTACCCTTTCATCATTAGAACCCGATCGTTCAGGTAAATCATACCGTCTTTAAATTCGGTTTTACGAAATCCGGTACGAATTGGAACTTCATCAGTAACTTTTCCATCAACCACGACTTTTGACGTAACAGTGTATAAATAACCATAGCCCCAACTCCAGAATTCCAGATTGGATAACTTTTCGGAGGCTGATAGTTCAATCTGTCCATTGGGCGAAATCATTCGAGGTGTTCCTTCAAAATGCGCCACTTGTTTGCCTTCCGAGTCTTGAACGGTAATGTCAAGATTGGCGACAACTGCAGCGGAGGTTTCGTTTTTTACTTCAGATTCAACATTGATTATAGCTGTTTTTTCAGGAACATTAATACGACTTGGATAAACGTATGTTCCTACTGTTCCGAGGGTTGAATAAAGTGGAAGTGTTTGATAGACCGACCCGGTTGTATGCAAGTATACGTTTTTGGGAAGACCACCATAGTTGGCATTGAAGTTTTTATCGTTCCACTGATAACGTTGATTGTAAAAACGTTCCCGATAGTCCCAACTGTTATCGGTACGAACAGCAATCACGTTTTCTTTAGGATAGGGATTTAATAGATGAGAAACATCTAGTCCAACCGCCATAATGCCATTTTCGTGTAAGCCAACGAGGGTTCCGTTTACATAAAATTCACCTGCATGACGTACGCCTTCGAATTCGAGAAAAACTTTGTCGATGCCTTTGTTTTCAGGTAAAATAAATGTCTTTCGGTACCAGGCAATGCCTGTTGACAGATCGACAATATCCTTTTTAAAGGCTTCGTCTTGATTCCAAGCATACGGAAGTGTAATTTCTTTCCACTTGGAATCATCAAAACCTGGTTTTTCTGCTCCGTTTATATCCCCTACGTACAATTTCCAATCGGGATTGAAATTATAGCGTGTGCGTTGTGCATTTGAATTCAGGTGATAGCTTAAACAAATTACAACAATAAGTAATGCTTTAAAAATACCGGTATTTGAACTCATTTTAGATTCGTTATGCCTATTTAATATGTTCTTAGATCGTATTTATATTTCAGAATACTTAATTGTATAAATTACAAATCGTTGCAATAATTATTTGTTCTTTAACAAAGCAATATCATCGACCAAGCAGAAAGCTCCGGCTTTTCCATCAGCAAGAAATCCAATTTCAACTTCGTTACCTTTCACCTTAATTCCATCGAGTGTAATGGTTATCCAGTTTTCATTTTCTTCGTCAACACTTACTTTGAAATGCTTTTTTCCTGATTTTGCATACATTTCAAGCTTGTTGAAGTCGCCACTGTTCTTAATTTTTGCAGTAAGGGTATAAGTTGCGTTTGGAAATTCTACATAGGGTGATGAAGAAATAACTTGGTGTACTTGACGTGTAAAGTCAACCTGGTCGCTCATATTCAAACTTCTTTCGCCGATTACTACCTTGCGTTCTTCTTCGGTATTTGCGTGATTAAGTTTTGGCGAATTAGGCTCAAGTGAAATTTCGGTACCTTTAATGATCGTGGTTTCCCAACCTCTTAATCGGGTTTGTTCCGGTTTTTTCGGACTTGGCATTTCTTTTCTGTCAGCTTCGAAGCTGGCGTTGATTGCCCAGTTGTTATCTTCAGCTACTTCCCATTCACCGGTTTCGGCATCGAGATTCCACGAGTTAAGTGAATTAAAATAAGGTACATCACCTTCGAATGATAGTGGACACCATTGGTTGTATCCCAATCCGTTTCCGGCAAAATCGGCCCAACGGTCGCCACAGAAAATAACAGTTTCTTCTTTGCTACCACGAACCGTTACAAAAAATCCGGTTTGTGAAATGTGGGCATAGTCGTCTTCTACTCCTGGAATTACCTGCATGTCGTTGGTTGGAAGATAAGGCCCCATAATGTCGTCGGCTACCAGGTAGTAAGCCAATGAACCATCCCATCCGTACAACTGAGAAGCAGCAATGTAATACTTGCCTTTGTATTTAAACATACAGTTTCCTTCGCGACCTGATCCTTTAAAAACCTGTTTGTAGTCTAATAATGTTAACGAGTCGTTTTTCATTCCTATCTCAGAAATGTAAATTCTGTTTCGCCCTCTTCCGTAACTATAAACTAAATACGATTTTTCTGTATCGGGATCGGTGAAAACGGTTTGGTCTCCGGTGTTTGGAGTACCAATCCAACTTGTCATGTCTTTTCGGTGTTGTTTTTTGAAAGGACCGAGAGGAGAATCGGCAACTGCAAAAAGAACGCTTGAGTTGTATTGAATAGCCAATACGTATTGATCAGCTTCTTTCACGTAAGCCACTCCCATTCGGCCTAACCATCCCCAAGCTCTTTGAGAGTCGGCAAAGACTTCTTCTTTTGTTAAAACATGACCTTCGGGTTCCCAGTTAACTAAATCGGTAGAAGAGTAACAGGTTACGCCTTCAAAGTTGTTTCGCGGTTGCGTAACCGAAGGATCTTCGCGATACATTTCGGCTTGTTTATAGTGTACGCCGTACCAAAAGTATTTGATTTCTCCGGTTTCGGGATGTGGAAATTGGAAGATACCGCCACCTTGGCTGTAAATAGGTTCCCCATTTTTGGTGTCCCAAAAAGTGTCGTTTTTAATGTTTTGTGACTGAGACAATGCTGGTTTTGATGCATTCAATGCAATTAGACAGCTAAACAGAAAAAATTTAAGGATCGTAGTTCTAGTAATGATTTTCATAAGTAGCGTATTATATAGTTTTGACTGATAAACAATTTGCTAGGTGTCTTTATATCTAGACACTAAGTTTGAGGTAAGGTTTAATTGTTGGCGTAGGAAGATTTTTTTTGAGCGCAATGCACTGCTGTATTCTACTCTGTTGAAATCGCAATCGTAGCTGTTTTTAATCCAGCAGAGCTGGCCTCAATGCCAATTTTTCCAGGCTTGTTCGCAATTGATTTTACTATAAGCATCGCCTTTCCGTAAAAAAGTCTTCTATAGTTGGCCAAATACGGCTCCAGCGATTGAGGATTTCCGTTTCCTACGGCTACAATTTCTCCTGCACCAGTCACTTCAAAGTCAATTTTATTTTCGGCTAAAGGACAAAGGTTTCCATCTTTGTCGTAAGCTTCTACCATAACGAAACTTAAATCTTCGCCATCAGCATTAATGACATTGCGATCGGGAGTTAGTTTAATGGAATAAGTTTCGTTGGCGGTGTTGATTACTTTTTCTCCAATTACTTTTCCTTCTTTGTAAGCCACTGCTTTCAATTCGCCCGGCTCGTAAGCTACATCCATCCACATCAAACGGTAACGTTCTTTTGAAACTCGCGATTGTGGTTTCTTCGCTTGTTTTCCTAATGATTTTCCGTTTAGGAATAACTCAGCTTCGTCGCCGTTGGTGTATACAAAAACCGGAATGGTATCGCCTTCATGTCCTTCCCAATTCCAGTGCGGAAGAATATGAACCATATCGTGATCGGGGCGCCAGTAGCTTTGGTAAAGATAAAAACGGTCTTTTGGCATACCGCACAAATCAACAATTCCAAAATAAGAACTGCGTGCTGAATTAATTGGTGTTGGTTCTCCCAAATAATCGAAACCTGTCCAAACAAATTCTCCGGCGATATAACTGTCGTCTTCCTGCCACAAAAAGTCATCATCTAAAACTTCGGCCCACCAGGGAGCTTCAACGTCGTATGAGCTAACTTGTGTTCTAGGGGCTGTGTTTCTATCGCGAACAAAATAAGCATTGTCGGCTGTAACATCTCTTCTTCGTTGTACTGTTTCCTTCTTCGCATCTGCCGATTTAGGGATATTGCCATGATAATCGCTCGTGCTTCGTTGTGTTATTGGTTCAAAGAAATTTTTAGGAATGTTTATATCGTAATATCCACGTGTACTAACGGTTGAAGCCGATTCGCTAATGATTACACTTTTATCAGGTGCCATCGTGCGAGCTGGCAACCAACGCTGACTGTAGTTGTAGGCATGGATGTCGTAATAATCGAAATGGCGCCAGTGGGCATTTTGATTTTGATCGCAAACCATGGTTACCGGTCGGGTAATGTCATATTTTTTTACAAAACCAACCATTGCAGCCAAACGTTGCAATCCATAATTGGCATTGCCCTGAATATCTCCCATTTCGTTTCCAACACTCCAGATAATCACCGACGGACTGTTACGGTCGCGCATTACGAAGTTTTTAATGGTTCGTTCTCCGAATTCATAAAAATCAGTTTCGCGAGTAATATCAGCTTTGTTGTCGTATTTGTCAAAGGCCTCGTTGAAAAGTAGCAGTCCCATTTCATCACATAATTCAACCAATTCGGGAGCACAAACATTATGACTGTTGCGAATGGCGTTACAACCCATTTCTTTCATAATTTCGAGTTTACGCTCCATCGATCGCTTATTGAAAGCTGCTCCAAGCGGACCATGATCGTGATGGAGGTTTACCCCTTTTATTTGTACATGTTTGCCATTTAGAAAAAATCCGTCGTTGGCTGTAAATTCAAATGATCTGAAACCAAATGGAGTTTTATCAGAGTTTACAATCTCACCATCGATTAATACATCAGTTCTGAGTGTATACAAAGTCGGATTCTCAAGATCCCACAGGCTTGGGCGTGTGATGGTCATCCATGAATCGAATTCGCGCGATCCATTGGAAGAAACGGTTCTTTCCTGAGTTTTGAAATGTTCAATTTCGTTTCCTTCAGGACTGATAACTGTTGTGATTACGGTAACCTTTTTATCTTCAGTATCAAGGTTTTTAATATTGGTTAGTACGCGCATTTCGGCGTAAGCCTCTTTAACAACTGGTGTTGTGATATAGCTTCCCCAAATTTCTTTATGCACCTTGTTATATACCATCATTTCCACCTTGCGGTACATGCCTGCCCCCGGATACCAGCGGCTTCCGTGATTTCGAGTATCCACATAAACAGCAATGGTATTTTCTTCTCCGAAATTTACGAAATCGGAAATATTAAGATAAAAAGTACTGTAGCCGTAGTCCCATTCTCCTGCTAATTTTCCATTCACATAAATTTTAGGAGACGACATGATACCGTCGAACTTTACATAAACAACTTTTCCCGCATCTGCGGCATCTACCTCAAAGGTTTTACGATACCAACCTTCGCCTTTCCATGGTAATTTTCCGGTTCCTCCGTTGCCATTAGGATCGAAAGGACCTGCTATTGCCCAGTCGTGTGGAATTTTAACACTTTCCCACGATGAGTCGTCAAAACTTACCGAGTTTGCATTTTCCGGATTCCCTTTAGTGAATTTCCAGTCACCATTAAAATTTATCCAATCTGCGGCAAAAGCATTATTTGAACTAATGCTTACCAAAAAAGAGATTAATAATATAATGCAATGTTTATTTTTCATATGATATATATAACAATAAATATTTAAAAGGAAATAAAAGTTTTGTATTCATTGACTACATCGATGCTTCGAATCTCCAAACATTCGCCGTTGGTAAATTCCGGTTTTTTGGTAAAATCAATCAATGCCTCCTGATCGCTATGTAAGGGATGAAAAATCAGTACCATCTCTTTTCCTATCATCTCTGGTATAAAGCTTTTCATGCCAATCTCCCATTTCTTTTCATGATAGAAGTGATCTGTAACCAAAAGTCCATCTATAAAAGCCATTCCTCTATCTCCAATATAATCAACTTCAATGAAAACATCATTTAGCTGCTCCAAATCACCGGTAGTGACAACTGAGTATTTTCGTTCAGCTACTTTTTCAACCTTTATCGGCGAGCCTTTTTCCTCAAATTGAATATCAAAGGAAGAACTCCCTTCAAAAAGCGGTTTTGTTCCTTCAACAGAGGCTAATGAAACACGAGGAGTCTCATTAATAGCCGGATAAATATGTATGGAGGATGTGGTTGATTGTGTAATTAAACTAATCTGGTTTCCATCGTTCAAAATCAAACCATCGGATATAATAAGGTGATTGTCTACAATGGATGTATTCAACGCCATCTCTCGTGGAATGATAAGGAACTGGTCAGTTCCATGAATAAAAGAAAAGACCTCCTTATTGTTCCCTTGCACAAGAGTATGTTTGCCATTTTTTTGAATATTAGCACCTTTAACTTCTGTCAACTCAGGTGCACCATTCAACAATAACTCAGGGTTGATTCCATCCACTGAGAAAAAAACATAACAATCGCCCTCATCCGCATGTAAGGTAGTTAGAGGCTGGACTGTAGCCGATTTAATCTCTGTTTCTCCCAACGTTAAATTAAATGGCAGAATAACCGATGCTGACTTCTTTAAATCGAATGTGCCGGAGTGGGGAAAGCGGATTGTCTCATTACCTGTTTCCACAGCTACACTTACATCACTTATATCATTAATATCAACATCATCCTGAAAGTTGATCATAAAGAGAAAACCTTCATTACCTTGTGACCTTACAGCATAGCGCAAAGTACTTGTATTTTCAGGCTTAATAGCACTATTCCCCTTAGGTAAAATGGTCTTCATAGGTGCTAGTTTCTCTGAATATTCATTTAAAAACATATGAAGTGTCTTTAAGCTTTTGTGATGTGGACGGATTTGCCCGAACTGCCCAATGGGAGCCTGAAAATCGTAATTGATTTTAGATATCCCATTTACTTCTTCATTGTAAAACTTCCCATCAAAAACGGGAGTTGATCCTCCGTGGTACATATAATAGCCAATTCCATTAGATCCACTGCCGATAATACGAACCATGAGTGGCAAAACACTTGCAGGATCAACTACCGGTCTGCGGCTATACTTAACCTGAATACCCGGTCCTATTTCAGCCGGGATAGACGGGTACAACTCTGGATCATAGCTTACCGGCATATAATCAGGAAATTTGTGAATATCCTTGAACAGATAGAATGGAGATGGGCTGGGGGGAGCCCAGAATGGATAAGCATATCCAGCCGTAACCGGAATACATCCTTTTTCAACGATGGCTGCATTTCCCCAACCAGTTGCTGTATAAAGAGGAACGTCCATGCCGCTCTTGATAGCAATGTCCTTAAGCTTTGACATATGGTCTTTTCCCATTTCAGCATACGGATTATGCCCATCAGTTTCTGAAATTTGTTCATGAGTGACACCGGTATTGATATCTGCAACTGTATATTCTTTAGGGGCACCTGTATAGGTGATTTCCCAGGGTGCAGCTGAATGCTGAAACTCGTTTTCTAATTGCACCCCTACAATTGGACCTCCATCCTTAAATAGCAGACCTTTGCATTGTTGGCCAATTTCGCCATACAACCTCTCTACATAAGTCAGGTATTCCTTGTCGTTTGACCTCACCTCAAAGGTTCGACCATACAACCAATCAGGAAGGCCGCCATTGCGCATTTCTCCATGACAAAAAGGCCCCATTCGCACAATTAGAAATATATTATTTTTCTCACATAACTCAGCAAAGTGTCGAAGGTTCAGGTTACCAGTCCAATCGAAAATACCTTCCTTTCGCTCATGAATATTCCAAAAGACATAGGTTGCGATAACATTAATACCCCCTGCTTTCATCTTTTTTATAGATTCCTCCCAGTATTGAGCAGGATATCTTGAATAATGGAATTCTCCAATAACAGGGATAAAAGGCTGATCGTTATAGTTAATGAAATAACTATTAACACTGATTGAATCTCCATTAGGATTTATGCCACCCAGGTCTAAATGTCCATTAATAACTTTCTTATTGGGCACGTCTGCAATATTAATCTTGTAGAGTTTCTGCCCTATAATTGTTGTAACATTAATGAATATTAGAAACACAAGGTAGATTATCTTTCTCATTCTGCTTCAATTTTTATTGCAGCAGTCTTCAATCCTTCTGCGGTAGCAGTCACTTTAATTTCTCCAGATTTCTTAGCTTGTACAATTGCAAGGCATAAACCGTTAAAAGCTTTTTTCTCCTTTCCCTTAGGCGATGATAAATCACGCATGTTGCCGTTTTCAACACCAATAATTTTGGCACCTTCTACTTCAAACTGAACCAGGTTATCGGCTGTGGGAACGAAATTACCAGCTGCATCCAGTATTTCAACAGTAACATGAGCAACATCTGAAGGATCTGCTTTGACTTCGGTTTGGTCAACTGACAAGCGTATTTGGGCAGGTTGGCCAGCTGTAACTAAGCGATAAGTATATTCTTTTCCATCTTTTTTGCCTTTCGCTATCAATTCACCGGGTTCGTATGGTACGTCCCACGCTAAGTGCAGATCGCCGGTTGAAGTGTACACTTTTCCTTCCTCGGGCTGATTCCATCTTTCGGTATTGCCTTTGCGCGGAAATTCATGGTATTTTTCACCGTAAGATTTACCGTTCAAAAACAGCTCAACTGTATCGCAGTTGGTGTAACAAATAACAGGTAGAATTTGTCCTTCACGATCTTCAGGCAGGTTCCAGTGAGGAAGAAGGTGTAAGGTTGGTTCTTCTGTCCAGATACTTTTAAAGAAATAGTAGCCATCTTTCTTGAATCCACAATTATCGAGATACCCCGAAGAAGCACCACGTGAAGGCCAACGCCACGATTCGCCATAGTAATCAATGCCTGTCCACATAAAGTCGCCGATTACATAGTCGTACAAAAGGGTGAATTTCCATCGTTGCTCAACATCGATAAGACGTCCATGGGCATAATCAGCCTGAATTTTTTCCGGGTTTCTGCCAAGATTATAGGCTCCGCGAACGCCACCCATACCGCCTGATTCAGTCGCAACAACCCTTCGGTTGGGATATTTTTGCTTATCCAGATGATAATTTAACTCTCTCCGGTCGTGCCACCGATCGGGGTAATTGTAACCTACTATTTCGTTTTCGTATTCGGCCAGGTATGCTTCCGAAGCAGGATTGTCATCGGCTGCAATTCGGTCGTTTCCGGCAGTCACCAAACGAGTTGGATCGACTTCTTTACAAATATTAATCATTTTACGGGCGAGAGCAGGTCCTTCTTCCGACGACTGATCAGGTACTTCGTTTCCGATGCTCCACATCACCACCGACGGATGGTTTCTGTCGCGATAAACCATGGCTTTCAAGTCCTTCTCATACCAATCCTTGAAATAAAGCTTATAAGTGTAATCACGCTTTCCGTGTATCCATTCATCAAAAGCTTCATCCATCACCAGGAAGCCCATTTTGTCGCACAGGTCGTAAAATTCGGGGGCCATGGGATTGTGTGCCGTACGTATGGCATTGCAACCACCTTCTTTCAATATCTCCAGGCGGCGCTCCCAAACCCTTTTGGGAACCGCTGCCCCAACAGGTCCACCATCGTGGTGGAGGTTAACACCTTTCATCTTTACTTGTTTGCCATTGAGAAAGAAACCATTATCAACATGGTATTCAATGGTGCGAATTCCCAGGTTATTGAACACACAGTCGGTTTCTTTACCATCAACCAGGATAACTGATTTGAGAGTATACAAATTAGGTGATTCGACCGACCATAAATCTGGATTGGTTATTTGAATTTCCTGTACCGCCGAAATTGTGCTTTTTGCATTTACGGGAACAGATGTAAGTGCAAAAGCAACTTCATTTTCTTCATCGTCCAAAACGGAATGCCTGATAGCTGCATCTTTAATTGCGTACTGATTATCATTGATTAGCGTTGCTTCAAGGTGCAGTACGGCACTTTCGTTTGCGATTGATTTCGTATAATAAAACACGCCCCATTTTTTGAAATGCAGTTTTTCGGTTTCAACCAGGCGTACATGCCTGTAAATCCCGGATCCGGTATACCAGCGTGAATTGGGCTGTTGTGAATTATCCACCCGCACTGCAATCACATTGTCTTTCTTTTTGAGTAACCCGGAAAGGTCGTACGAGAAACTGGAATATCCATAAGGGCGTTTGCCCAAGTAGGTGCCATTAATCCACACTTCGCTATTCATAAGAACACCATCAAATTCTACAGAATATTTTTTGTCGGTCTCAAATTCCGGAAGGTCGAATGTTTTGCGGTACCAGCCTACTCCTGTTGGGAAGAAACCTATATTTCCACCTCCTGGGGCATCCTGTTCATTTTCCAACCCAATACTCCAGTCATGCGGAACATCTAATGTACGCCAACCGTCATCATTAAAAGCTACGTTTGATGCTTTGGGAAAATCTCCCAGTGAAAATTTCCAACCGGCATCGAAATTGGAAACGACACGACTTTTACTTTCTTGTGCAAAATTTACAATGCTTAATGACAGCAGAATAATTGTTAGAATATTTCTCATAACCCCGGAGTTTAGTTCGTAGTATAATTTTCGTGTAATTCAGGATAGATATCCATGTATTCATTGGTTGACCCGTCGCGGTTAAAAAGACCGCCCCAACGGGAAGAGGTGGGCTCCCAGATAAACGTTCCCAGCCCCATTCCATTGGGGATGTTGTGTACAATGTCGTTGACCTCTTTTCGATTGTGATGATATTCAACAACAAAAATTGGTTTGTCGTAACGTACAACAAGATCGTTGAGGTTGGCTTCCAAATCTTCGAGTGTTCCGTGATATTCAGGGTAATAAGACTGTCCGATTACATCAAATTTTACATCGCGGCTAATGATTTTGTCGAAGAAGGCAACGGACTCCGGGTTCTGTCCGCCACAGGCAATGTGCACCATAATGGTTATGCTTGAATCTGCCGCACGTACGCCTGCACTCGCGCATCGCAACAGCACACAGAAGCTTTCCATTTCTTCATCCGAATCAACTTTTTCTTTGCCTTCCGGTAGTTTTCCCTCAGGCCAAACCATTCCGTTGTTAATTTCGTTTCCAACCTGAACCATATCAGGCCGTACACCTTCATCAATAAAACGCTTGATTGTTTCGTTGGTGTAGCTGTATATTTGTCCTTCCAAGGCTGAGCCATGAATGTCTTTCCACGCCGAAGGTTTAAATTGTTTGCCCGGGTCGGCCCAGGTATCGCTGTAGTGGAAGTCAAGCAGAAACTTCATGCCGGCAGCTTTTACCCGTTTCGCCATTTCGAGTGTTTTTTCCAGACCGCAGTAGCCTCCACCACCTCTGGAATAGCCATTTTCAGCATCCGGATCAACAAATAAGCGTAATCTTATCCAGTTAAATTTGTGATCGCTTAAGATTTCCAATACATCTTTTTCTTCGCCATTGTCAGAATATTTTGCTCCTCTGTCTTCCGATTGAGGAACAAAGGATATGTCGGCGCCAATGACCGGCTTTTCAATTTCAATTGACCGTACAAACGGTGGCTCAACAACGGGCTGCGTTTCAGGATTAGAGTATTGCGCATAAAGATTATTGTAAATACCGAAAATCTCTTCATTCGCTTGTCCTTCGCGATTAAAAAGTACGCGGGTAGGTTCCCAGGCCATTGTTCCGTATCCGAGGTTATTGGGCACCGAACGTACGATGTCGTTAATAATTTTAATATTTTCGGCGCTGGCACCATATTCAGCAACACAAACCGGTTTGTTATATCTGGCTGACAAATCGTACAGGTTTGTTTTCAGGTCGTTGTAAGTTTCGTGCCAGCGTTCGTAATACGACAAGCCGATAATATCGAACTCTGCATCGTATTTAATCATTTTATCGAGGAATTCGCGGCACAGTATGTTTTCTCCGCCAAGTGCCAGGTGAATCATTAATTTGGCATCGGGCAGTACTTCGCGACATGCTTTTTCGCCGGCATTGTAAAGTCCCATCAACGCTGCCCAGTTTTCTTCGGTAGCATTGTCGAGCACTTTGCCATCGGGCCAAACCATGCCATGGCTGATTTCGTTTCCAATTTGAATAATATCAGGTGCAGCACCAGCCTCTTTAAACGTGTTCAAAGCCATTTTTGTGTATTCATACAAGGTGTTTTCCAGCTCTTCACCGGTTTGTCCTTCCCATGCAGATGGTTTGAATTGCTTATCGGGATCAGCCCATGTGTCGCTGTAGTGAAAATCCAGGGTAAAGTCCATGTCCGCATCTTTAGCTCTCTTAGCCATTTTTACCGTTTCTTCCAAGCCACAGAACCCATCACCTGAATAGCCGCGCTCTGCCTCAGGATTGACAAAGAGACGCAACCTGATGTTGTTAAAATGGTGATCTGACATGATTCGACAAATATCTTTTTCTTCTCCGGTAACGTCTTTGTAGTGTGCGCCTCTGGATTCACTTTGAGGGACAAATGAGATGTCAGCACCGATAACAAAAGGTCGTACTTTCTGCCTCTGGCAACTAATAGCTATCGACACGATTAATAGAAATCCAAGACAAAAAATGTGTGATTTACAGGTAGGTTTCGTTTCTTTCATAAAGCTTGATCAATAAAGTTTCTCAATTTGAGTCAAAATTATCCATTGGAGAGGACACCAGAAGTACATTTTGGACAAATACAGAAAGAAAATGGAATTAGTATGACACTTGTATTTTCATAGGATCAAATTTGAATTCATTCGAAAACAGCGTGTGTCCTTCTCAGTATAATAGAAAATGCAACACATTTTTTAGTCTGTTTTGTAGACTCCGGATATAGAGAAGAATGCCAAATATTTCCACCTGAAAACGTAAATGTCAAGTTAGCTCTTTCTAAAAAGCCTACATAAGCTCTATAAATTGGCGTGGGGTTTTTCCAAATTCAGCATTGAAACATTTGGCAAAGTACGAATGATTGGAAAATCCTACTTTATACATGACTTCGGCAACGGTGAAATTTTTGTTTGTCAAAAGCATTGCTGCCTTTTTCATCTTGATCGATTTTATATAGTCGATAGCCGTTAAGCCAGTCAGGTTTTTGATCTTTCTATATAACTGCTTTTGTGATATATCCGCTTTTTCGCATAAAAAGCTCACGTTTAAATCCGGGTCGGCAATATGCTTTTCGATGATGTCGGTGATAAAAGCGAGGAATTTTTCGTCCGCTGACTCAACTTTTTCCATCGTTGGGGTAGAAATCTTTTCTACCCGTATTCTCTTCCGTAAACTTTTTTGGGTTTCAAGTAATTGTTTTACGCGAGAATACAAGATGTTGGAATCAAAAGGTTTTGCAATAAAAGCGTCCACCTTCAAATTAATACTTTTAAGTTCAGTTTCCTTATCATCTTTAGCTGTTAGCAGAATAACGGGAATCGTTGATGTGAACGTGTTTATTTTTAGTCTCTGGCACATCTCCAAGCCGTCCATGACTGGCATCATTATATCTGAAATAATAAGATCAGGTTTCAGGTCTGTACAAATCTTTAATCCGGTTTTTCCATTAGAAGCAATAATGCAACGAAACTCCGGGACGAAAATATTATAGATAAAATTCGCAATGGCAGCGTTGTCTTCTACAATAACAATAAGGGATTTATCTGTTGATTCTCTGTTGCTATTTATTTTTGTCGTTGATTGTTCAACAGAAGCATTCATTATTGCCGGCAACTTCACAATGAACGAGGTTCCTTCTTCCTTGTTTGAAGTTGCATTTACCGTTCCCCCGTGAAGTTCTGCAAAATTCTTAACGAGAGATAAGCCAACTCCGGTTCCCTCTTTTCCTGCGTTTGTATTCGATTGAAAAAATCGCTGAAAAATGAAAGGCAAGTCTTTTTCGGGGATTCCTATTCCGGTATCCGAGACTTTTATTTCTATGCTGCTATGTATTGCGTTGAATTCGAGAGATAATATAATACTGTCTCCTCCATTTGTGTATTTGCAGGCATTAGACAGCAGGTTGTTTATTATCGATTCCATTTTTAATATATCAATGTCAATAAAAATCTCATCTACATTAGAATCAAATATAAATTCAACTTGCTTGCCTTTCATATTTTCTTTGTAAGTCGTAAAAATGCTTTTGGTAAATTCTACCATTTCAACTCTGGACAATACAAGGCCCATTGGAATTTTACTATTATCCCGGTAGTAATCAATAGCTTGCTGAACAAGGGAGTTTAACTTGATCGCATTTTGATGGATCATCTTAAGAGCATCTTTTTCTTTGCTATTTTTTGTTTCGTAGATGAGGCCACTCAGAGGAGCAATAATCAGACTTAGCGGAGTTTTAAACTCATGCGCAATGTTGGTAAAAAAGTCAATTTTTAACTTCGCCTGCTCAAGTGTTTTTTTCTTCTCAATTTGCGCGAATTTTAATTTATGCTTTTGATTGAAAAAAGCGATTCCCCAAATAATAAGTCCCATCAATAGTACAATATAACCAATCTGGGCTGTGTTTGTGAGATACCACGGAGGATGTATAACAATCAAAAATGGTTTAAAAGTCCGAATCGGAGCGTTTGGTGATTCTTTTAAGGCAACGGTTAGGTTGTAGTGTCCTGGTGATAATCTATTTAAATGGATTGTCCTTTCATTTGTTTTTAAAGCCGTCCAGTTCTCATCGTCTTCCAATTTAAAAATGTATTTACCGCTCTTGTTCTTTTTTGAATATTGGAGGTCCGAAAACCGAATAATAAGGTTGTTTTTATGATACGGTAGTTCCAATTTATTTGAGTAACGAACTGCTAACTCATTGCTGTTGGATAGATATTCTTCATTGTTCACAGTGATAGAAGAGATAACGATATTTCGAATTTCATCTTTTGTTTTGTAAATGGCTGGAGAGCACTTGGCAATCTCGTCATGGGCTCCGAAAAGAATCTCCTCTGATTGCTTGTCGTAGTACATATCTAAGAATAACTTATCTGTCATCGGGATATGATGTATCGCAAATCCTTGCTTATCAATGATCCAAAGTCCCTCTGTAGACGAAGCCCAAATACGGTTTTCCACCTCCAGTATTGACAGTATCGATGCATTATTCGCATCCTCAAAATTAATGGTTTGAGCTTCCTGACTTATCGGATCAATTTTTACAATTCCGTTTCTGAAGCCCACCCAAATAGACCCATCGGAGTCGTTGATCATATAATCCGGTGTGCTTCCATTCGTATAATCCAATATGGGGTATTTCGCAACTATTCCGGTTGAACTATTTATGACGTCTATTCCAGCGCTTGTGTTTAATGCCCAAATATTTCCGGATTTGTCGGATATGATTTGGTCTATGTTGTTGCTTGATAGTCCGTTATTTGTAGAGTAGTGGGCGTTGGCTATATTTAAGTTCGGACTAGTAAAAAGTCGACTTTTGCTAATTTTAAAAATTCCTCCGTTGAAACTCGATATCCACAAATTCCCGGCACTGTCTTCCAACATATCGTAAGCCCAATTGGCGTTATAGGAACGATCTTCGCTACGGATGAAATGAGTCGTGAACTTCTCGTGCTCATAATCATATCTGCTAATCCCATAATCAGTGGCAACCCATAAGTTGTGTCCCGAGTCTTCAAATATGTCCCTGATGTGGCTGTGAGAAATATAAGATTCTCTTTTGCCCATATTATACCAAAGCACACTGTCATCAACAGTTGTGTAATTGCGGGTGCGAATTATCCCATTATCTCCCCCAAGCCAATAATAACCCTTTGAGTCCAGAAATATGGAATGAAATTGATTTCCTTGTCCAGTTCCACTGATTTGAAAAATTGGAAAGAATTCGAATTTGAGGTGACGTGGTGCCATTGAAATACCAAAATCCGTTCCTAACCAGATATTATCTGAATGATCTCTAAAAACATCCCATATAATATTGCTTGCAAGCGAATTTGATTCTCGGGAGTCATGTACAAAATGTTTCGTTTCTTTTTCATTAAAGATAAAGAGGCCATTGTCGGTACCCAGAACCAGGTTGTTGTCAGAATCAAGTTCCATTGATTTAACCACGGGAAAACCGGAGAAGCTTTCAAATGTATTTGTTGACGGATAATACTTTG
The DNA here is from genome assembly GCF_009847015.1 of Sunxiuqinia indica. Taxonomy (GTDB): domain Bacteria; phylum Bacteroidota; class Bacteroidia; order Bacteroidales; family Prolixibacteraceae; genus Sunxiuqinia; species Sunxiuqinia indica. The sequence continues at coordinate 223,201 of NZ_WVEM01000008.1, read as the reverse complement.
TGAGCTTGGAGCCTTCTCCGATCCAAATGCAATCGCGGCTTTCGTCTTTCAGTAATGAGTTGATCAGACGTCCGCAACGGTCAGAACGATCGCCTTCAAGTTTTTCAAACTGGTAACTGTCTAGCGAAATTCTACTCAAACACCCATAAGCTTCTGCGTAAAGATAGCCTTCGTCTTCGAGAAGGGAGTGTATGATGCCGGCGTTTGCGTCAACTAAAATGGGAAACAACTTTTTTTGATGAAAATTGTATCGGTAGAGTCCGTCAGCGCATCCTAACCAAAGATCTTTGTCGGAGATAACCATCGCTCTGATATCCTTCGTAGATTCAAGTTCGAAAGGTTCATAGGTGTCATATTTATAATTGTAATTTAGAATTCCAGCTTCTGTTCCTAACAATAGAAGGTCATCTTTGTAAAACAAACCACAATTAATGACCCGATCTTCCGTGCTTCCCGGAGTAAAATGGGGAAACGATTCGTAACCATCATAACTGTACAGTCCTCGATTGGTACCAATCCACATTAGTCCCTGTTTGTCTTGAAGGAGAACGCGGATAGAGTTCGCCTCAAGTCTAAGCAATGAATTGTTGAAGGACTGATATGTCATATCCTGCCCGAAAAAAATAGTAGACGTTAATAAACATATCAGGATTAAAATCAATTTGTTAGTCATTTTTTTATGCTGCTAATAAAAAGTGCAATTGAGAAATTATTTACGACTGTCATCGGAGTTAAATTTATATAAAAAGAACGCAATCGAAAAAAGACCCGCAATCGTACGATTCGAATTTCCATCGAGAAACGATGCTGCAAGAGCCACTCTCATGAAATCCAATTTTCAATCGAACAAAGGCGAAAGTATTTAATTATAAGGCGATAAAGGAAGGCTTTTTTATCGTCGTTTTAGCATTTAATATCTCTTCTCAATCCGAAAAGAACAAGAACGAAACTTTTAGCTCTTTAGTCTAATTTGTATTCAAAATCGTCCAATCTGTGTTTGTTCTATAGCACGGTATGTGTGGTCGGTTCTAGAACTTTTATTCTAATTTTGAAACTCAATATGAAAGCAGACATAAATAGTAGGTTAAAAGTTGGGGATGCTGACGCTTTTGAAGATATCTTTAAGCTAACCCACCCACGTTTACTCAGTTATTGTCGGTTATTTGTTCCTGATTTATCCCTAAGCGATGATTTAGTTCAGGAGTGCTTTATGAGCTTGTGGGAAAAAAGAAAGACAATCAAACCAAACCAGTCGGTAGAGAGTTTGCTTTTTGTAATGCTACGCCATCGATGTCTAAATTATCTGCGAGACAATAAATTTTTATATTCTGAAACCGAAATCCAGAACGTAAAGGAAGTTGACTTACAACATTTGTTTGAACTCGACTTTACAGGAATCGAACGAAAATCAATCGAAGAAGAATTAATAGATGCTATAACAGTCGAAATTGAGAAACTTCCCGAAAAGAGAAAAGAGGTTTTTGTGAAATCGAAGATTGAGGGCCTTAAAAACAAAGAGGTCGCGGAGCAACTGGGAATTTCGATAAAAACCGTTGAAAAACACCTTAAGCAGGCGAAGGAGCAAATTCGGCGAGAAATATTGGACAAATATCCCATGATGGCATTCTTAATTGCAGTAATTCTTAAATAATTTTTTCTGAAAAAGGAAGTATTAAGGTAGGGTATTTATAGAATACTGTGTACTCCTCATGTAAAACATTCATGTAAAGACATAACTGTGAAGACGCTTATCAAAAAATACTTATCTGGAAAAAGTGCCGATGAAGAACACCGTGATTTACTTGGTTGGATGAGAGAGGGACGGCATCTGGAGAAGTTTCAGGATGTTAAGAAAGAGTGGGAATCTGAGATGTTATCGGAAGATATGCCTGGTCAGTCGAAAGATGCCTGGAATATCATGCAGAAAGTAATTCTGGAAGATACTCAGCGTGAGTTGAGAAAGTCTACTCGTTACCTGAAGGTTTTTCGGTATGCGGCAGTTTTAGTAGCCTTTTTCACTGTTGTCGGCATCAGTGCAAAAATGCTGGGACTTCAGTTTAACACCAGTCAACAGTATAGTATTATAAAAGCGGATGCGGGGCAGATTGCCAACGTCGTTTTACCCGATTCGTCTGAAGTGTGGCTGAATTCGGGTTCATACATTAAATACAGTAATGATTTTGCCTCTTCAAATAGAAATATTGAATTATATGGAGAAGCCTACTTTAGTGTTAAAAAAAATAAAAAACTCCCATTTCTTGTAACCGGTTCCTCAATACATGTAAAGGTTTTGGGTACAAAATTTAATGTTTCTGCCTATCCCGAAGACAACCTATTCAAAGTCACTCTGGAAGAAGGAAGCGTTAAAATGTATTCTGAAAAGTATGACGATATAGATAAAGAGATCAAGCCCGGAGAATTAGCTTCTTTTAATAAAGAAAATAAAACGTTTTTCATCAAAGATGTGAATGTTGATCTGCATACCTCATGGAAGGATGGAATACTCAATATTTATAACCTGTCGTTAGAAGAAGTTGCAGTTAAATTGGATAAACGATACAATCAGAAATTTGAGGTGGATGAAGATGTTAAAAAGCTCCAGTACACCTACACAATAAAAAATGAATCGCTCTTTGATATCTTGAAGTTAATGGAAACCATTACTCCAATAGAAGCGATTCAGGAAGGAGACGTCATTCGAATAAAAAAGAATAACTAACTGAAATAAAAACCGGAAAGTGTTGGTCGCACTTCCCGGCAATTTGAATCATTCATCTTGGTCGGATGAATAAATAGTATTAACAAATCAAACAAAATTATGAAAAAAAACTGTAGTACCAGTGGAGTATTGCCTCCAATCTGGAACAAAAAATTTTTAAGAGTTATGCGTTTAACATTTCTTTTTGTGTTGGTTGGTTTGATGCAAGTGTCTGCTGGCGTATACAGCCAGAACACAAAGTTGAACTTAGCCATGCAGAGTGCTACTCTGGAAGACATCATGCAAGCTATTGAAAAACAGAGCGAATATCGCTTTGCGTACAGTGCTGAATACATTAATCTGAAAAAAGAGGTTACTGTAGAGTTCAATGATAAACCGATTACCGAAGTATTGAAAGTTTTATTTGATGGAACGGATGTTAGTTACAACATTCAAAATCGACACATCATGCTTTATTCGGAAAAACAGACTGCAAATGCTGCGATGCAACAAAAGACGGTTGCGGGACAAGTGACTGATTCGTCTGGAGAGCCACTCCCTGGAGTAACTGTTGTTATTAAAGGTACTACGATTGGTACAATTACGGACGTTGATGGAGCTTTTTCATTGAATGGTGTAAGTTCGGACCAGACGTTGGTTTTTTCATTTATTGGAATGACTACGGTTGAAGTTCCTGTTGGAAACCAAACAATCGTAAATGTTGAGATGGAGACTAGCTCAATTGGCTTGGACGAAGTTGTAGCCATTGGATACGGTACTGTTTCAAAGAAGAACCTGACGACTTCTATTTCTAAAGTAAATGCAAGTGAAATAGCTAAATCGGCAAACAGTAATATGTCTCAGTTGCTATTGGGAAGAGCGGCCGGTCTTCAGGCATTGACAACCAGTGCACAGCCAGGAGGAAATGTTGATATCTCAATTCGTGGTGCTGATAATCCAATTTATGTTGTAGACGGTGTTGTAATGCCATCAGGGTCTCTGGAATCCGGATCGGGTGGTTCAGCAACCGTAATACCAGCTTCAGTTGACCGTGCCGGTCTTGCCGGTCTCAATCCTGAGGACATCGAGTCAATCGAAATATTGAAAGATGCTTCTGCTGCCATTTATGGTATTGATGCGGCAAATGGTGTAATTCTGATCACAACAAAGAAAGGTAAAAAAGGTCCGTTAAAAGTTACTTATGATGGAAGTCAGTCACTGGTAACAAACTATGAATACCTTCAGCCTCTAAATGCACCGGATTATATGACTCTCGTGAATAACTTCAGTAGAGATCAGTATTTGTTTAATAATGATATGGGCGTTTTTGGATCGAATGAATTCGATGGAGGTTGGACTGCTCCATTTTCCGGCGAGCAAATTAGCAATGCCGAAACTGTCAATTGGAGCGACCAGATTTTAAAAAATGGAAGTATCTCAAATCATAATATCATTATTAATGGAGGTGGTGAGAATGTAAATTACTATGTGTCGGGTAATTATTACGACCAGGAGGGTACGGTTACCAACTCGAGTATGAAGCGTTATTCGTTGAGAAGTAATATTGACCTTCAGCTTTTCCCATTCTTAAAACTCACCTCTACAGTGAATGTGAACCGTAACCGTTACGATAATTCATCGGTAGGTGGAACGTCAAGTGGCAGAGGCTCACAAGCCGCCGGTGCCCTAACCGCCGCGCTGTCCTATCCCTCCTATTTGCCAATTAGAGATGAAGATGGAGAGTACACCCAATATTTAAACATTCCTAATGCAGTGGCTTTGCAGGAGATTGGTGATGACACGGAAACGGAAGGAACTTATTTGAATTTTGTTGCCGATGTGGATATTATCAAGAACACATTAAAAGGTAGATTGCTATACGGTAACAATAAAAATAATACAAAGCGTTCCGTTTATATCCCTTCCTATGTATACTTCGATCAAATGTACAGTTCAAGAGGGAACCTTGCGACCGATAGCCGCGAAAATCAAACGTTTGAGGCAACTGTAAGTTTCAATAAATCAATCGAAAACTTGGTAACATTTGATGTTGTTGCTGGTGTTGGGAAATATTTGAATTCAGCGAATGGACTGAATGTGGCGTACGATGGTCAGCATGATGCGATCGGAAATGATAACATCAGTGCCGCCAGTGGTGTATATAAGCCAGGTTCGTATCGCCGCGACAATGAAAAGAGATCACAGTTTGTTCGTGCAAATATTGATCTCCTGGATCGATACGTTATTGCTGCCACTCTTCGTAGAGATGGTACCGATAAGTTTTTCCCGGAGAAAAAGTACTCGTTATTTCCATCAGTATCGATGGCGTGGAAAATGTCAAACGAAGGTTTTCTTAGTTCTGTTTCATGGATTGACTTGTTAAAATTGAGAGCGAGTTATGGTGTAACAGGAAGCGATAATCTTGGTACCACATTGTATGGAACATACAAACCTTACAGTCGTGTAAGTTTTGACGGGGGATCTGTTCAATATATTCCTATCACACTGAGAGGATTAGATTATCCGAATGTTACTTGGCAGAAAACCACGATGAAAAATATTGGAGTTGACTTTTACGTTCTGAAGAACAGGTTATCCGGTAGTTTCGATGTATTCCAAAACGATATTACCGATATGCTTGGCGATGCAAATACGGCAGGCTTGTCAATGTTCGGATCCTACCCAATAAACGGAGCGCATCTCAGAAGAAGTGGTTGGGACGCTAATATTACCGGAAAGATTATCCAAACTGCCAGTTTCGTTTGGAATTCTACTTTAACACTTTCAAAATATGACGCGATTTGGAAAGAAAGAATGCCAAATTACGATTATAATGACTACGAACTTCAGGAAGATGCACCGGTCAATGCTCGCTATTATTACGAAACAAACGGCATAATAAATGGTGATATGAGTAATATGCCGGCTTCACAACCCGAAGAAGCCCGTCATCCTGGTTATCCTGTTATCGCAGATAAAAACGAAGATGGCGAGATTACAGTAGATGATATCGTAATGACAAACGAGGTTCCGGATATTTATTTTGGCTTTGGAAATACGTTTACCTATAAAAACTTTGATTTAGATGTATTTGTCTATTCACAGCTAGGCGTGAACAAGTATAACTATGCCCTGGATTGGGCTCATGCAGGCAACCTGGCAAATCAAGTGCAAAACTCAAATTCGTTTGCAAAAAGAATTTGGAATTCAGAGTCTAATCCTGATGGGACAATGCCAGGAATTGCTTGGAATCTTGCTTCGGTGGCTCTACCTGGTAGTGCTGGCACAGATGTAGGCTTTCAGGATGCTTCTTTTTTACGCGTGAGAAATATAACGCTGGGATATAATATCGCCGGACGTAGCCTAGGTCTCATGGGAGAATATGTGAGCAATATTCGTATCTATGTTGATGCACAAAATCCACTTACTTTCACGGATTTTGAAGGTTTTGACCCGGAAGTTCGAAGCGGTGGAGACTATAAAGGAGGCAAGGCTGAATATCCACAAACGAGGACCTTCTCAGCAGGCGTGAGAATTAATTTTAATTAAAAAATTAAGAATGATGACAATGAAAAATAAAATAATAGCTTTAATAATCATAGTATCTTCCTTGTTTTCAACAAGTTGTGAGGATAACTTTGAGCCCAAAATATATGGGAGCCTTTTTACGACTAATTTCCCTCAAACAGAGTCCGATTTTGAGTCTTACATGATGGCTTGTTATATTCCATTCTCTGTCAATTGGGTATACAACTTTACTGGTGTAAACCAGCATAACTTTTATGTGCCTGAAGGTGGGATTATTCGCGTATTCGATGTTACATCAGACCTTAGTAATGCCTGGGAAATAGGCACGTGGGGCGGTGCCTGGAGCCTTCTTTCGCAAGCCAATTACGAAGACTGTGTATATTATGGACGTAGCTCAAATAGTAGTGTATCTCATTTTGAAAAAGTAAGGGACATTACCCGGTTTACGCAAATTATTGGTGATATTCAGGCAACTGATGTGCTTACGGAAGATAAAAAGAATGCTTTGGTGGGAGAAGCCAGATTACTACGTGGTTTGATGATGTACTACCTCATGCACATTTACGGTCCTGTTCCGGTTATTGTAGATCCGGCATTGGTTGGAGATATTGAGGCTGAGGAAAGTCTCGAGCGTCCTACCTTGGAGCAAATGACTGAATGGATTACTGAAGATTTTGAATTTGCGGCAGCACATATGCCCAATAATCAGCCGAAGGGAAGATATACTGCTGATTACGCCCGGTTTTGTCTAATGCGTCACTGTTTGAATGAAGGTTCTTATATGAGCGGATATTATGACAAAGCGATTGCTATGTACAATGAACTGAAAACTTCAGGATATGCTTTATTCCGCAATGGGGGAGATGATGCGTATGCGAACCAGTTTAAGCAAGGTAATAAATTTAATGTTGAGGTGATTGCGGCGGTCTCCGTTTCTGATGCCGGCGATGGATCAGCTGCAAATGGAAACTTCAACCCGCTATCATTCTATGTTCTTCCCTGGGATGTGTCAAAATATCAGGATGAGGCAAAAACAATACCTTCTCCATTCTATCCACAAGGTGGCGGATGGGGACAATGTTTCAATGTGTCTCCAGAGTTTTATGATACATTCGATCCTGAGGACAATCGCGCCAGCACCATATTGACTTCGTATGTTCGGAACGATTTTACAGTGGTGACCAGGGATGATATTGGTGACTTGTGGTCCGGATTTATTATTAATAAATATCCAGTTGAAGTTGAAAGCTCATTCCAACCTACCGACATTCCGTTAGCTCGTTGGGCTGATGTACTATTGATGTATGCCGAAGCAGTAGCGCGCAAAAATCAGACGGTACCGACGGGAGACGCACTGCAGGCAGTTAATGATGTTCGTGATCGTGCCGGTTTGCCAGCATTGATCGGTGACGCAGTGGCCAGCTATGAGGGCTTTCTGGATGCACTTTTGATGGAACGTGGACATGAATTAATGTTCGAAGGATGTAGAAAAATCGACCTAATCCGTTTCAATAAGTACCGTCAGTTAACAGCTGAGCGTAAAGGGTACACGCCAACGAGTCAATATTTCCCAATTCCTGACTACGCCGTAAAACAAGCGGAAGGATATGGAAAGACACTAACACAATGGTACGAACGTCCTGGATTTGATCAGGATAATTAGCTAATTGTGAAATGAAATTAAATGCTTTATACCGGCTTCAACTGAAATCGGTATAAAGCATTTTTTTTGTCACTTTAGGTCGGAGGTCTCTCATAACTGAGCTTCAAATTTCCTTTAATATACTTCTGCAAAACAGCCTCCAGCCGATACGTAAACTTATAAAATCAAGCTATGGTACAACCATGGTTATTTACTGCTTTATTCGCAGTTTTTCTATTGGTATCGTGCTCAAAGCAGTCTGAGGTGCAGAGTAACAATCGAACTAGTTTTGCGAAAGGAGCAGACATTAGCTGGCTGCCGCAGATGGAAGCCGCTGGCTACAAATTCTACAACGACAACGGAGAGGAAGAAGATTGTTTCAACATAGTGAAAGACCACGGAATGAATTCGATCCGACTGAGAACTTTTAGAAGATCCGTTATACGACCCTAGCCGGCATGCCCGGGTTCTGGAAGTCAAATTTGATAGTGACGGGAAGCCGGTGTTTGCGTTTCATTAATCAAATAATTTTTGTAGCCCTATTAAAAGTTAAATATATAAATTGGGTTATATTCGTTAAGCCCAATTGCTTATTTTCGGTGTGAGTAAATTACTCTGTTGAAAAGGCAGAATAATGTCGTTATTCGTAGTCCTCTTGTTTGAATTTTGTCACCCAAAATAAAAAAACGTTGTCATACGATGTAGTTGTCTCTCCAGGTATTTACCTGCAAACAACTATTTAAAAGCCGTTGTTGGAAGCAAATTATTTTTTTGAGATTTAGAATGTTTAATAGAAAATAGGATGATACGAAAACTGTTGATTGCGTTTGTTTTAATAATATTTACCGGTGTTGCAAATGCACAAATTGTTGAACCGGTAAAATGGAGCTTTTCACAAAACAAAATTTCGGATAACGAGGTTGAACTGGTTTTTACAGCTACAATTGACGATGGCTGGCACATGTATTCAACCGATTTGCCAGAAGGAGGGCCAATTAAAACCAGTTTTTATTTTGAAGATCTTGAAAATGCGGAATTACTGGGGAAACCAACACCCAACAAGGAGGTCGTGGAAAAGTTTGACCAATCGTTTCAAATGGATTTGAAATGGTTCGAGCATGATGTTTCGTATACTCAGAAAGTGAAAACGACTGGTGCCGGCTCAGTAAGCGGATACATTGAGTTTATGAGTTGCGACGACGAAATGTGTACGCCTCCCACCCAGGCCGAATTTTCTTTTAATCTGGGAGGTGAAAGTCAACAAACCGCGGAGACAGCAGCTTCAAGTACCACGGATAATAGTGACACAAGAAATTATTGGAGTATATTCTTTTTGGCCTTTTTAGGAGGATTAGCAGCACTATTAACGCCCTGCGTTTTCCCGATGATTCCGATGACGGTAAGCTTTTTTACCAAACAAAGTAAAACAAAAGCCATCGGAATTCGCAACGGACTTTGGTACGGAATGTCCATCATTCTTATTTATGTGATATTGGGTACGGTTGTCACTGCTGTGTTTGGTGCCGAAAGTTTAAACAGTCTTTCTACCAATCCGTGGTTTAACCTGTTTTTTGCCCTGTTGCTTTTTGTTTTTGCGTTCTCGTTTATGGGAGCTTTCGAAATTGTGTTGCCCAGCAGTTGGGTAAATGCGGTCGATGAAAAGGCAGACAAAGGCGGATTGCTGGGTATTTTCTTTATGGCGTTCGCTTTGGCACTGGTTTCATTTTCGTGTACCGGACCAATTGTTGGGGCTTTAATTGTTGAAGCTGCACGAAGCGGAGGTTTGGCGCCTGTAATTGGTATGTTGGGATTTTCGCTGGCACTGGCCATTCCATTTGCCTTGTTTGCCGCGTTCCCGGGATGGTTGAACTCGCTGCCAAAGTCAGGTGGCTGGTTAAATTCAGTAAAAGTTGTTTTAGGATTTCTGGAATTTGCGTTTGCCTTTAAGTTCTTATCCATTGCCGATATGGTGCTTGATTTGCACATCCTTGAACGTGAAGTTTACATCGCCATTTGGATTGCCATTTTTATGGGACTGGCGCTGTATCTCTGGGGGAAAATCAAGCTGCCACACGATTCACCAATGAATCATTTGCCGGTTTCACGATTTGTGACCGGGACAATGGTATTTGCCTTCGTAATTTATATGATCCCGGGTTTATGGGGAGCACCGGTGAAACTGATAAGTGGTTTCCCGCCACCGGTTGATTATGCTGAGTCGCCACTTGGCGTTGGCCGTACGATGCCTGCCGGGGCTTATCGTTCTGGTAATTCGGCTGGCACAATGGCTTTGGGTATGCACATCGGTCCGCATGGAATTCCTTTATTCGACGATTACGAGGAAGCATTGGCTCAAGCCAAAGAAACCGGAAAGCCATTGCTAATCGATTTTACCGGAAAAGGGTGCACAAATTGTCGGAAGATGGAGGATAATGTATGGGTGAATCAGCAAGTTAAGCGAAAGTTAGTTGAAGATTTTGTAGTCGTTTCGCTGTATGTTGATTTAAAAACGAAATTACCGGAAGAAGAACAATATGTTTCCGAAACAACCGGAAGAAAAGTTAGATCCGTTGGAAATAAATGGACCGACTTCCAGATATCAAGATTTAACCGGAATACGCAGCCATACTATGTTATCTTGAATGAAAACGAAAAGCAGATAGGGGAAGGATACAGCTATGATCCCGATCCGAAAGATTTTATTGAGTGGCTAAATGAAGGATTAACGAAATTCAGAAAATAAAAATAGATACTGATGAAGAAGCTAATTTTCGCCTTGGGGTTTATTGCTGTAGCAGCGTTTGCCCACGCACAAATGATCGAGCCGGTAAAATGGGATATAGAACTTAAGCCTCTGAAAGGTGGTAATCAATACGAGATCGTAGCTACTGCTAAAATTGATATGGGGTTTAAACTTTATGGTTTAACTATGGACGATGGTGGCCCTGTAAAAACATCGTTTAACTTCGAGGCTCTGGAAAACTGCAAAGAGTATGGTAAGGCAGTGGAAGTGACTCCATCAAATAAGACGCACGATAAAATGTTCGATATGGAAGTTACCTACTTTAAAGGTGAGGCTACGATTTCGCACAAAATTTGGGTAATTGAAAAACCTGCTAAAGTTAGCGGTTATATCCAATGGATGAGCTGTAACGACGAAATGTGCACACCACCAACCGATGAGGAATTTGAGTTTGTGATTGAGTAGAATGCTTTTGTTTTAAATGGTGGCAAAAATTTTTTGAAGAGGCTATTTTATATTCGTACGCTGGAGAGATGAACGCTGGTTTTTGAGGAATGTTACCCCAAGCATTGAAGATTATTTTAAACTTAAAAATGGAAAAGACAGATTTACAATATAGTGCATATTTAAATATTATAAGGGAAGAGTTGATTCCCGCGATGGGCTGCACTGAGCCAATGTCGATTGCTTATTCAAGTGCCGTGGCTACAAAAATTTTGGAAAAAATGCCGGAACGTGTATTGGTTGAGGCCAGTGATAATATTATTAAAAACGTAAAGAGCGTTGTTGTTCCGAACACGGGTGGGTTAAAAGGAATTGAGGTCGCTGCTGTAGCAGGAATTATTTCGGGAGATGCAGCAAAGGTGTTGGAGGTAATTTCCTCCATTACGGAGGAAGAGCGATTGCAAATGCGAAATTTTCTCGAAACAAATGAAGTTAAGGTCACTTCCTTAAATAGCGAAATCATTTTTGATTTACGAGTAACTGTTTTTAGTGGTGCTGAAAGTGCATCGGTTCAGATATCTCATTTTCATACCAACATTGTACGCATAACAAAAAATAATAAATCGGAGATTTATAAACAGGATTGTAACGATATAACTCCTCAGCAAATTGTGGATCGTTCATTCATGAGTGTGGCGGGTATTCTCGATTTTGCCGAGTCAGTGGAAATAGCAGAAGTGAAAGATCTGCTTGAAAAGCAGGTAAGTTATAATACCGCTATTGCTAATGAAGGGATTAAGAACAATTGGGGAGCAAACATTGGATCGGTATTACTAAACAGCTGGGGCACTACTGACATAAAAGTGCGGGCAAAGGCTATGGCTGCCGCCGGTTCTGATGCACGAATGAGTGGCTGCGGATTGCCGGTAATGATTGTTGCGGGAAGTGGCAACCAGGGATTAACGGCATCGTTACCGGTGATCGAATACGCAAACGAACTGAACGTTGATCGGGAAACATTGTACCGGGGATTGATTGTTGCTAACCTGATTACGATTCATCAAAAAACCAGAATCGGACGTTTGTCGGCTTATTGTGGAGCCATATCGGCAGGTGTTGGTGCCGGAGCCGGAATTACATGGCTACATGGAGGACGGTTAGATGAGGTAGCACATACCATTGTAAACGCCTTAGCAATCGTTTCCGGAATTATTTGTGATGGAGCAAAACCATCCTGTGCAGGAAAAATAGCATCAGCTGTTGAAGCAGGCATATTAGGCTATCATATGTATAAAAACGGACAACAATTTTATGGTGGTGATGGTATCGTTAAGAAGGGGGTTGAGAACACGATTGAGAATATTGGGCAATTGGCAAGTAAAGGCATGCGTGAAACTGATAAAGAGATTATTCGAATAATGTTAGGTGAATAATTGAACCGGGTTGCCTGATAGTTTTTATTTTCAAGTTCATTCGCTTAATCTCGGACCAAATAGTATAAGTTGAGACATTCGTCTTTTAAATTTTCATGTTAATAGCTATGTTTTTCGAAATGATTGCGTGAGCTAAAAGAATGAAAGATATCGAAATGTAAAACTGCCGATAAATTATTCTTCGAATTGCTTTGTTGCTGTCGATTTATCTATCTTTTTTCTAATTTAGATTTTTAAATGAATTTGGATTAGTGCGTGTAGAAGATAAAATATTATTCAACGAGATAAAAAAAGGCAACAAAGTAGTCTACGAATCTCTTTTTCATGAGTACTACGAGAGCCTTGTTCACTATGCCGAGAAATTTATTTTTGATCAGGCTGAAGCCGAAGATCTGGTTCAGGAGCTTTTTATAGATATCTGGGATAAATCGCGAAAAATTGATATTGCTACCTCCATTAAATCCTATTTTTATCAGGCAATCCGTAATCGCTGTCTTAATCACCTGAAAAGCTTGAAGGTGAAGGATAAACACCATGTTTTGTACATTGAAGCCATATTGGGAAGTGATGATGAAGAAGTAGAGTTTATCGATTTGGATATCTTAAATAAAATTGAGAAATCCATTGATGAGCTGCCTCCACAAATGGCGCGAGTGTTTCGTTTAAAGCTTTTGGATGGGATGAAACAAGATGAGATTGCTTCAGAGCTCGATATCTCAGTAAATTCCGTAAAGACACAATTAAAAAGGGCACGCGTAAAGCTGCGTAAAGCTTTGTTGCAGAAAACGAACCTGTTGTTTATCCTCTGATGTTTTTTTTTTTGTCAAAAAAGTTGGTTTTACGGCAAACCAATTTTCACGAGTTGTTTTACCTGTTTGATGCAGTCTGTTGTCATTTAATAGTGTACTCATTTAAATTCTGGTCGTTCCGTTTTCGGTCCAAATCACTTCACAAATTTTGTGTTTTTGTATTTTTAGTTAAAATTAATTAAAAAAATTGTCACCCTCTCGTGTATTTTGTTGTCATAAAGGTGAAATTACTAACGTATTTATGACTGAGATGCAAAATAATATCGATTTTATAATCATCTGGAAAAAGATTAACGACAAGTTATCAGTGCGCCAGGAGAAGGAGTTCAATCAGTGGTTGAAAGCGGATTATTCTCATCAGGTCTTTTTCGAGAAAGTACTACACTATTATAAAACAGGAGAAGTAAAGAACGCCCGCGATCATGATTTTATAAATGCATGGAAATCAATAGAACCGCATTTAAAAGATCAAAAAATCAGAAGGATGCCCGACTGGATTAAAATAAGTGCGTCGGTTGCTGCTACAGTACTTATCATGTTGTCGGTGTATTTATTTGTCGATACAACTACTGAAAGTGAAAATGTAACAACTGCCCGGGAGATGATAATACCTCCGGGAAGCAGCAAAGCCAGGTTGATTTTTGATGATGGAGAAAGTGTCGACCTGGCAGAAGGACGTGATTTTCACGGTGAGGTTGATGGGGCACAGATCTTGAATAAGGGAAACCAGATTTCGTATGTCGGAACTAAGGCAACAGAGGTGGCCGAGGTAAAATACAATACACTGGAAATTCCGCGTGGTGCCGAATACTTTGTAATTCTTTCAGACAGCACAAAGGTGTGGTTAAATTCCGACAGCCGCTTGCGTTACCCCACTGCTTTTGTTGGCGATGTTCGTCAGGTGGAACTGGAAGGTGAAGCCTATTTCGAAGTAACTAAAAATACGGCCATGCCATTTCAGGTGGTGTCGCAGGGGCAGGTTGTGGAAGTTTTGGGTACCGAGTTTAACTTGTCGTCATATAACAACGACGATTTGATTTATACCACCCTGGTTGAAGGCCAGGTAAAAGTGTACACCGAGGATAACCCGGAATTAACACAAACACTGGTGCCCGGATATCAAACGTACATGTATAAAGAGAGTGGTGATATTTCGGTACGAAAAGTTGATGTAAACGAATATGTGGCATGGAAAGAGGGCGTGTTTTATTTTAAAAACGAGAACCTTGAAAATATGATGCATACCATTTCGCGCTGGTATGATATTGATGTCATATTTGAACAAGAACGTAAACGTAGTTTAAAGTTTACCGGTGAAATTAAACGCTACGAAAACCTGGAGCGGATGCTTCAACTTTTAGAAGAAACGCAGGAAGTGAATTTTACAAAAGAAGGAAAGGAGATCAGAATAAATTAAAAAAACTGCTTTAAAGAAAAAGAGGAGATCGTCTGCCAACGCCCCCTCTTCCAAATCTATAGTTAAAACAAAGTTTAACCATTTACAGTTCAAATGTATGAAAAAACTCGAAATGTTATCCCGGGATACCGGAATAAGAAAAATGCTGTTCGTTATGAGAATTACATTACTTTTTTTGCTTGTTGGCATGTTGCAGGTTTCAGCAAGTGTTTATTCGCAAAACACAAAACTGAATGTCGACCTTAGCAATGCAAACTTCGAAGAGATTCTTGATGAAATTAAGAAGCAAAGTGAATACAATTTTTTGTATCGTTCCGATATTTTTGAAGGATCGAATGAAGTAGATCTTAGATTTGAAGATGTCACCCTGGAAAATATTCTGGATAATTTGCTGGTACCGGAAGGGTATACTTATGTCATTCAGGATAATGTGGTTGTAATCCGCAAAAAAGGACAGGAGAATCAGTTGTTCAACTCACAACAACAGCGAGTTGTTAAAGGACAAGTAACCGATACCGACGGCAATTTGCTTCCGGGAGTTTCGGTTGTAGCGTTAGGCACCACAACCGGAACAGCAACTGCCGTAGACGGTAGTTATTCGATTAATGTTCCTGCCGGGGTCAATCAGCTTGTCTTTTCATTTATCGGTCTGGAGTCACAGCAGGTAACTATTGATAACCGCGAGGTGATTGATATTGTACTGAAGACGGATGGAGAATTGGTTGCTGAAGTGGTTGTGATTGGTTATGGTTCTGTTGAAAAGAAAGATTTAACAGGTTCGGTAGCAACGGTAAAATCGGAGGACCTTGTGCAAATAAAAACACAAACCATCGACCAGGCATTGGTGGGACAAATGACCGGTGTTCATGTTACAGCAAGCGGTGGTGCTCCGGGTAGTGGGGCTATTGTTCATATCCGTGGATTAAGCGGAATAAAAGGCGATAACCAGCCCTTGTATGTGGTTGATGGTGTTCCTATTGTACAAAATCCTAATTTCGGAACCTTAGGGCTGGGAACGTTTGGAAACAGAGCCAATCCTTTGCTTTCAATAAATCCCAATGATATCGAACGCGTTGACGTATTGAAAGATGCATCGGCGGCTGCCATTTATGGTTCGCGGGCTGCAAACGGGGTAATTCTGGTTACAACAAAAAGAGGAACCCAAAATCAGGCTCCCAGTTTTAACTTCAGCGCAAAAAGTACCATTCAGAATCCGACAAACACCTACGATTATTTAAGTGCAGACGAGTGGATACCTTTAGTAAAAAATGCTGCGCAGGCTACACTCGACCAGTATCCTGAAATGTACTGGCCGTATTTCCCTGCTGAATATGCCATTGTTAATGATCCAAATTATTTTGGCGATGCGGATACCGACTGGCAAAAGGAAATTACCAGAAATAATGCGCTGTGGAATGAATACAACTTCAATGTATCAGGCGGAAGCAGCAATGTTAATTACTACGTTTCGTTAACGGCTTCCGACCAGGAAAGTATTTTTAAAGGCGGACAATTCGATCGTTACGGATTTAGTTCAAGTCTTGATGCAAAGATTACGTCAAAATTTAAGGTTGGGACCTCAATCAACTACAACTACTCTGTAAATAAATCGTCGAACCTGTCGAACCTGCAGTATGGAAATTTCAGACCTGACCTGCCTGTTTATGACGAGGACGACAATTTTACCGGCACACAAGTAGATTATGGATACATCCTTAATCCATTAGGAGACGAGGCCCGGAATAAAAATAAAACAGTGGCCAAAAATATGTATGGCTCTGTTTATGGTGAGTTGGAATTAATAACCGGACTTAAAGCTCGCTCTCGCGTAAACCTTAGTTTAGCCGATAGTAAGGCTGAACGTTTTTCGCCTTCGTTCTCGAAAAATGCGGTTATGCAAGCAGCCTATTATTCCGAAGAGGGTGCACGTTTAGCCAATCAAGTAAGCACAGGTTATACCTTTAGTTTTGAAAATACGATAAATTATAAAAAGGCATTTAACGACATCCATAAATTCGATGCTTTATTAGGTATAGCATGGGATCAATCGCGTTTGGATCTGGAAGCACAAACTTATCTCGGATTTCCTGATGATGAGTTTTTAACGAATATTCAATCTTCCAACGATGTAATTGAATGGTCCAGCGAATCTCTCGAAAGCGGTTTGAATTCTTATTTTGGCCGGTTTAATTACATCTATGATGAAAGATTCCTGGCAACCTTTACAGCAAGGTACGATGGTTCCACAAAATTCGGACCTGATAACAAATGGGGATTTTTCCCATCGGGTGCGTTGGCCTGGAACATGCATAACGAGGCGTTTTTAAAAGATAATGCGCTTATTGACCAGTTAAAACTCAGAGCCAGCTTAGGCCGCACAGGCCAGGATAACCTGCCTGCATTCTCTTATTTAGCCTATTACAAGTCGATTGATAATGGCGATTCGTTTTACAACGGCGTTAACGGAATTGCTGTTGCCGGTGTACCTAATACCGGAATTAAGTGGGAAACGACCGATCAGCTGGATTTGGGTATTGAGTTTGGATTGTTTAATTACCGTTTGACCGGTGAAATTGTGTATTTTGAAAAAAATACTTCCGATATTATTTTATTGGTTCCAATTGCTGCCGAAACAGGATCGTCGGCATGGCAGGGCAATATTGCCGATGTATCGAATAAAGGTTGGGAGATTGGCATAGGTGGCGATATTATCCGTTCCGGAGATTTAAGATGGAACTCGTCATTTAATATCTCCTTTGTAAAAAATAATGTTGATGATTTAAAAGGAGGGACAACTACATCCTTCGGAAGTACCGGAATTAAGGAAGGTTATCCGATTGGTGTTATTTTGGGCTATGATGTGGTAAAGATTGCCCAGGAGCAGGATGAGATTGATGCATTAAACGAACAGGCTGGCGGAAGATATCAAAGTACACTTTTAAAACCCGGCGATTATATTTTCAGAGATGTTTCGGGACCGGACGGCAAACCGGATAATAAAATTACTACCCATGACCGAATTCCACTGGGGGATATTAACCCTGAATTTTTTGGCGGATGGAACAATAAAATAAGCTACAAAAACCTGGATTTTGGCTTTAACTGGCAGTTTGTGCAAGGTGCTGAAAGGAATTACGACGCGATTTCCAATCTCTACAGTTTTCAATCAACATACAATGCCTTAGACATTGTAAACGAAACCTGGAGAGAAGATTTCAGGGATGCTCCTTATGCACGCCTGTCATCCGGAACACACGGTTACACTCCTACATCGAGGTCGATTGTTGATGCTTCTTATATACGTCTGCGCTCGGCTACAATCGGGTACAGCCTACCTCAGGGATGGATGAAAAAAATAAGTTTGTCAAATGTACGCTTGTCGCTTACCGGTAATAACCTGATTACCATTACCGACTATCCCGGCTTAGATCCGGAGAGCGTAAATACCCAACGCGGAGGAGCTACCATTGATATGACCAATGACGGAGGATACGCCTATCCAAACACCCGTACATTTACAGTTGCATTAAATGTTACATTTTAAAAATACAACATGATGAAGATTCTAAAATATATATATATATTACCGTATTTAGCATGTTATTGCTTGGGCTGGCTTCCTGCGAATTAACGCCGAGCCTTGATGATTACGAACCGCTCTATTCTTTACCGGCCGAAACGGCTATTACCGGAGAACCTACAGCCGAACTGGCGCTTACCGGTATTTATTCAGGATTCAGACAACTAAGCAGTGGAACAGGAAATCCGGAAATTTATATTGTTCCCGACTTGATGAGTGGATATACCCAGGGATCATTCTACAACAGTACCAATCCTGAAGTTATTGGATGGATTAATAATGATCCTTTACTTGTTGGTGCCAGCAATCAGACGGGTATTTATACCAGAATGTATGACATTGTAAACAGGTCTAATTGGTTGATCGCCAGTTTAGAAAAATTATCGGACAATGACTTTGAAACACCCGGTAGAAGAAATGAAATAATTGCAGAGGCTAAAACATTAAGAGCAGTAGGCCACTTTTATTTGTTGCGTTTATTTGGCCAGTTTTACGATGCCGATTCTGAATATGGTATCGACATCAGGCTTACTCCTGCCGGGAACGCCGATGCACAACCCCGGAAGTCTGTAGCCGATTCATATAAAGCTATTTTCGACGATTTGGACGCAGGTATTGCTGATGGCCCCGAACCAAGGGGGACGATGTATGTCAATAAATATTTTGCAAAAGGATTAAAAGCCAAAGCTTTATTGTATAAAGGAGACTATGCGGCAGCTGCCAGCCTGGCAAACGAATTAATCAGTGATGGTATGTTTTCGCTGGCACCTGATTATGCTGAACAATTTCAGCCACATACTTCTACAGCACTTTTTGATAATCCTGAAATCCTTTTCGGATCAAGTGGTGATTCAGATGCCGGTCTTGGAATTGGAAACTTTTACAGTGGATTTTTTGGTGCAATTTCGCAGAATTATATTGATGCTGTTTCCGACTCAATTAGTATTGACGGACAAACCATTTTATTTGATGGAGGAAGAGCTACTTCGGTATTGAATGTCAATAACTCTTATGGTGGCTACTGGACTTCAAAATACACTTCTTATTTTTCAGACGGGACTTACGAAATGATTTACCATCTGCGTCTGGCTGAAGTTTATCTTATTTTGGCCGAAGCCAGTGCCCGGGCCGGTTCAAGTGTTACTACAGAAGCATTGAATGCTTTGAATGACTTGCGTATTGCCCGCGGTGCAACAGCCGGAGGAGATGGCTATGTTACCTATCCTGAATCCATTGGCTACGAGCAGTTTTTAACAGCAGTGCGTATGGAAAAGGCGGCGGAATTAATGGCCGAAACCGGCGAAACATGGTATGATCTGGTTCGTTATGATTATGCCGACGGATTTGGAACAGGCTTCCAGGTTTCAGATGTAAAACCATCGGCTACCAATCCTGATAAATTTATCTTCCCGATTCCTTTCGAGTCGCTGGAAGCAGGAGGGTACGTACTCGAACAAAATCCTTCATACGAATAAAAGCTAAAAAATAATAAACTCCGGGTGAAAGTTGATACGAGATTCAGCTTTCCCCGGAGATTAATCTAAATAATATGAAACGAGCATGTAAAACATTACACCCAAGAGGATCATTAAAATACGTGCGAGTTCCATACTATACCACTAAAAACAAACAATTTTAATAGGATGAAACGAACATGAATTTTAAGATGTGAAAATTCACAAACAAGCATATTAAAATTCATCGTGAGTTCCATCGAATACAAATGAAATAAACAATTTTAATGAGATGAAACAAATTATTTTAGGAATATTGGTCCTGGCTTTTGCTGCATGTTCTCAGAAACCATTAGAAGAGGGTAAATACCGAATTTCAGGTGAAGTTGTTGGTATGGAAGAAGGGAATATTTATAGGTATACTGGTCAGGGTATTGATACCATAAAGGTCGTAAAAGGGAAATTTCAGTTTGAAGATGAGATAGAAGGCCCTGTTAAGAACCTGTACATATTAAAGGATGCTGAAGATCGGGCAGCCGCAAATTCAATCAACTTGTTGGTTGAACCCGGGTTAATGAACCTGACCATTGATAATTCGGATTGGAGTAACTCGAAACTTACTGGTTCAACTGCCCAGGATGAGGCGTATAAGATGGAGGCAATTGTAGAACAGATTTCGGCTAAATATCAGTCAGACATCGATGCATCAGATGAAATAAATGCCAAATACAGGGAAGCGAAAAGTGCCGGAGCATCGGAAGATGAATTGGAAGCCCTGAAAGCAGAATCAAACAAATTGAGAGAGAAACTTGAGCCCTTGTATGAGGAATACAGGCAGGCTCAGCTATCTTTTGTAAAAGACAATCCACAAGCCTTTGTAAGTCTTCAACACATGCGGTTTTTAATTCAGAATATGGATTATAGTGAGGCGAGTGAAATTTATGCCAACATGGCAGATACCTATAAAACTACTGAATTGGCTAAAGAAATCGAGAGAGAGATTGAGAATATGAAACTGGGAATCCCGGGAGCAGAGGCAGGCGATTTTAATACCACCGACATTAACGGAAACCCAATTAAATTGGCTGATTTTAAAGGTAAATACCTGTTAATTGATTTTTGGGCCAGCTGGTGTGCACCTTGCCGTGCCGGAAATCCGCATTTAATTGAAGTTTATAATAAGTACAACGATAAAGGACTGGAAATACTGGGTGTTTCTGATGATGATAGTAATCCTGAAGCATGGAAAAAGGCAGTAGAAAAGGATCAGATCGGAATTTGGCATCATGTACTTCGCGGTTTTGAATACAACCGCGAAACCAGGGAGATGAACCGCGAAAATGATATCAGTGAAGGCTATAACATTCATACGCTTCCAACAAAAATTCTTGTAGGCCCCGACGGCATTATCGTGGGGCGTTTTGGCGGTGGCGGCGGTACCGATGAAGATATGGATAAAATGCTGGACGAAATTTTTAACAATTAGAAAATGAATGTAAGAAAATATTTGTTCGTTGTTGCGACGATACTGATAAGCTTAAACACTTTTGCACAAGGCATTGAATTTGAACACGGAACCTTTGCCGAGGCACTGGCGAAAGCTAAAGCCGAAAACAAAATGGTGTTTATGGATTGCTATACCACCTGGTGTGGCCCGTGTAAAGTCTTGTCAAAAGAGGTATTTCCTTTAAAAGAAGTTGGTGACTATTTTAATCCACGTTTTGTGAGTATTAAAATAGATATGGAAAAGGGAGAGGGAATTGAACTGGCAAAAAAATATGCAGTCGCAGCCTTTCCAACCCTTTTATTTATGGATGCGGAAGGCAAAGTAGTGCATACCCAGGTTGGAAGTACGGATGGACCCGGACTGATTGAACAGGCCAAAATCGCTTCAGATCCCAGCCGGCAAATAGGTGCTTTGCAGGAGCGTTACGATAATGGTGATCGGGATATTAAATTTCTGAGCGATTACGTACAAGCACTTGCCGGTGCCTATGAAATGGATAAAATTAAGGAAGTTGGTGCGGAGTTAATCAAGATTACTCCACCTGAAAAACTTGTGAATGAAGAGGCCTTCTTTATTTTGATGTATTCCGGTGCTCTTGAGTTTGATAGCCCTGCTTACAACTATCTTATTCAGAATAAAGACAAGGTGATAAACACCGAAGGTATTGAAGAGGAGGATTTCGAGGGTATCTTAACAAGATGTTATTATAACTATGGGGTTGAAGTGGCTGAAAATGGTAGCCTAAAATCAGTGGAAGATGCCTTGCAGGCTACAAAGGAAGACTACCTTCTGGCTAGGCACGGTGAGATAGAATCTGAAGTATACAGCGCTTACTACATAGCACATAAAGAATATGATAAATGGTTCGATCGCAAGTTGAAAAGCGCCGAGGAACAGAGGGAGACAAATGAGAGCAGAGGAGCTTCCATTTTGATTCAGACTGCCTATGAAGTGGCTGTGAGAAAGGAGTTTGAAGAAGCAAATGAGCTTACACCAAAAGCCATTAAGGCTGTCGAGAACCTTATGAAAGATGATATAGAAGGGATGTCGTCGGGATATTACTGCCTGGCCTGCCTTTATAAGAAGGAAGCCAATAAAGAAAAGGCATTAGAGAATATTAACGAATACCTGGCCGCATTAAAAGCACAGGAAAAGGAAGCCGACCAGAGAATAATAAAATTAAAGGAAGAAATTGAAGCGATGTAAAGAAAAGTTGGCTATTTTTTCATAGAAATAGATACAATGGGATTTGTAGCATTGCGCGCAAGTCCCATTTTCTTATCGAATTATTGAAATCTGAAAAATAATAGAACAAGCAACAGAAGGAAGTTCTTGTTTTCAATAGTCTTTTCCCCCCCGGGAATAGTTTTAAGTAGTGGATCGGGTATTTGCTTTAGCAAATGCCCTATTTTAGTATAGCGAGCAATAAAAATAGTAAGGCGAGCATGATAATAGGTAAGGCGAGCATGATAATAGGTAAGGCGAGCAAGGAATAATATTAAGCAAGTAATATAAAATATAAGGCGAGTAAGTAATATAGATGAGCGAGTAGTGCTCTCTTTGCAAAATAGCATACTTGCTTAATAAATTAAGATGCTTGCTTATTAAAATAACATACTTTCTCGATAAAATAGTATGCTTTCTAAACAAAAAAATATACTCGTAACATAAAATAGATTACGCTGTATTGATAAACGTTGTATATTCTTTTTCCCGTACCTGCTTTCCCTTATGAAGCTGGATTTTGTCTTGATCTTTTCTGGTATTTGTTTCTCCAAAATGGGCTGGTATATCCAATGTAGCGGCTTTTATCGTTTCTGAATACATATTTTCCGGCTTCCCGAATTTCGCTCACCAGCTGATGAAGGTGCCAATATGCTTTGTTGCGGTTCCGTTTTAACCCGGCATTGGAGTTTCGTTCTGCTTTAGCGGTTGCCCATAATTCGGCCAGCATTTTTGAGGTGTTGGCCGCTTCGTCGAGCAGGGATAAATCAAAACTAATGTTGGTAAGAAGTGCTGCGTTTGATCTTCCTAAAGAAGCGATATTGTTCAGATCCTGAATCAGGTCGGTATAGCCATGTCTTTTAGAGATGCCAGACAACAGGGCTAACGAAGCGGGTTTATTTTGAAAGGCATAGCGCATGGCGGTTAAAAGCTCTTTGCGCAATTGAATGGCTTGTGGTGCGGCTTTCCTCCATTGTATTTGCGATTCTTCTGTTGTATTCAGCTGTTTGTTCCAGTACGACTGGGCGTTTTTGCAGGTTTCAATACGAAGCGGTAATTCGTTTATCAGTTCAGTTGAAATACCGACCGAATTCAATTTTAACAGATCATCAAGACACCATACATATAAATTACTGGCCTCCTGAATAAAGGAAGCAACAGGTTGATTGGGTTTGGATGTTTTTCTGCCTGTTGATTCGAAAAGGGCAGGAGCTACTTTCGGGGGTTTTGCATTTTTCATGTGTAATCCGGGTTTAAAACTAGAGTTGTGTTGATTAAGAACATCAAGTTACAACATTCAGTTTATACTTGAAAAAGTTGAACTCCGGTGAGCGTATTCTCCGGTGAGGGCCTTGGGGTAGGCGAGCATGAAAATAAAAAGTCCTTACCCGAATCGGATTCCGCGTCAGCTCTGTTGCGAGGCGTTTCAATTCATTCCGTTTTTTATAGCATGATTTGTACATGCCTTAGTTAAAATATTTGCTTGAAAGTAAGATGTGCATGACGTAAATGTCCTTGACTTTCGAGAGATTAGAAAATCTACTCCGAGCTACAATTGCTTCTCTTAAAATAAACTCACTTAGCTCCTGGATTCATTTATAAATGGTTACGAACATTTTTTTTATAATACTTATGGTTAAATTGTAGAATGTTCTTAAATTTCGGAAATCCTTACTGATGTGACTGGCAATCCTCAAATATTGCTTTCAAACGAACACCACAACAAACTTCCTGTGATAAGCGTAAGATTTGAACCTTCCGTTCACAACCTACTAATAATATGAATGATTATTCATACATTTAACATCGCATTTATACGATGGATAAAATACTAGAACGATAGCACCAATGTTAAAAATTAATGAGTATGTTATATGAAATCAATAACATAGGGATAAAAGAACTAAAAAAGAGAATAAAGGAAAACTTTAAACTTCTCTTTATTTTTCCCTTTATTTCCGTTATTTATATAATCCTTACATACATCAGCATGAGAGGTTCACTCTTTTTTTGGATTACTTCTCCATTCTTAATAATCTTATGCATATTCATCGGTATTGTGTCGCCAATAATTGCAGCAAATAGATTTAATAAAGTGATTACAAAATTGGACTTCGAGAATGACGGAAATATTCATCTTGAGACTGGGAAAGTAAATTTCAAGAAGAAAAAGAGTTATAAAATATCGCCTTCTGACATTAAATCGATTAATGAAAAAAAACTTGCATATGGTAGTGGACTTGCAAACGGATTACTGATAAGGTTATACACAAATGAAGATTTATATTTAATTGAAAAATTCTGCTCTGAATTTGAGATGGTAAAAGCAGAGATAAAAAATAAAATAAACACTGGTGCTAACAAATTGTAAATTGCATTGCGGGGTTCGTGCGGTGTCGTACGCTGGATTCTCGTTTCGCAGTTCCGTGTCCTTCGGACAGGAACGCTCTCCGAAATCCGCAACGACAACTTACAAGTGACCGTTGAACTAAACCCCGCGATGCGGGGCAGCTTTACATTCTGCTGAAAATAGCTTACCTTTTTTTCCAATCCTTAAATTTTCAGTTATGAAAAAAAAAGCATTCGTGAGTTGATGGAACGCGAGATGCGTATCCGCAACTACAGTGAACGAACCATCCGCTGTTACATTTGTTCGGTGGGGCAGGTATCCCGCCATTTCAGCCTGCCACCGGGAAGAATCAGCACCACTCAGTTTAAAACTTATCTCCACCATTTAATTGTCAAGGAACATTGCTCGGTTAGCCGGATTAACCAGAACATCAGTGCCTGGAAAATCTTGCAACAAGATGTACTTGGGCGGCAATACCAAAGTATTGAAATCAAACGTCCGCGCAGGGAGAAAAAGCTTCCCGAGCTTCTTTCAGAAGATGAAGCCATCAGCTTATGCAACTCTTCGCGTAACCTGAAACACAAAACCTTGTTGAACCTGGCTTACGCTACTGGACTTCATCGTAGCGAGCTGCTGAGCATACGACCACGCAACATTGATCGCAAGCGAAGAGTGATTCGGATTACCGGCAAAGGTAATAAGCAGCGTGAGGTTCCCTTGCCAGCCTCTGTTTTACAGCTGCTCGAAGTTTATTTTCGGGCTTATCCGATTAATAACTCGGCATAAACTATCAACCCACAAACGTTCTTTGACCCAGTGAAACAATAATTTATACACCTACCCGATCCAAGGACATCGGGAATACTATGCCCGGATACCACGAAAAAAAGCCATCAATAACCAAATCGTCGGCAGGATGAACAGAGACAGATGCTTATAAAAAGGCTAAAAGAAGAATGCAGGAACTGACAAGCCCATAGAGCGTCGACGGGGAATAGCCCAACTATATTTTATCCATCATTTGAACCTTCCGTTCACAACCTACTAATAATATGAATGATTATTCATACATTTAACATCGCATTTATACGATGGATAAAATACTAGAACGTTATAGCCAATTTTAAAAAATGATACAATGACCAATACTTTAGAAAAAATAAAGAGAATTAAAGTTGATTCAATCTACGGAAAGAAAAAGCATTTTAATGCCGCAGATAGAAAACAAAATATTCACTATTGGATAGGTGTTCCTCTTGTATTAGTTAATATAATTACGGGGACATCGTTATTTATATTATTAACAGAAAATGTTGAAAATTGGCTTAAATATTTGCCTGTTGTTTTCGCATTTATTGCAGCAATCCTAGGGGGTTTACAAACGTATTTTAATTTCAATAAAAAGGTAGAAGGACATAGGAATTGTGGGAATGATTATCTAGCTGTATTAAAGAAATGCGACAGACTCCAAGCACTAATTGGAGACAACCTAATTTCGACAGATAGAGTCCAAGAAATTTTAGAAGAAATAGGCGTTGAAATAAATAGAATAAATAAAGTAGCCGAATCTTACCCTACCTCAAAAAAAGATTATCTGAAAGCTCAAAAAGGAATAAAAGATGGAGAAGAAAGCTATTTGCCTGAAGAATTAGATTTATAATTTATTACCCAAATATTTCGATATGTTAACAACGACAGTTTCTGATTATAATAAAATATATAAAAGTATAGCTAAGAATTTAGATATCTCAAATGAACAATTTGAAAAAGCAATTTCACACTATGAAGCAGTTGCGGATTGGTTAACACGTGAAAGTTCCCCTTTACGATTAAATAATCCAGATATATATGTCCAAGGTTCTTTCAGCTTAGGAACAGTGATTAAACCATTATCTGGAGAAGATGAATTTGATATTGACCTGGTTTGCAAACTGGACTTACATAAAACTAATACTACACAAGAACGTGTAAAAAATAAAGTCGGTGATAGGCTAAAAGCCAACTCAGACTATAACAGAATGCTCTTAGAAGAAAGTGAAATTTGTTGGACATTAGAGTATCAAGAAGACCCTAAATTCTTTATTGATATTCTTCCATCTATAAATGATGAAACTCAATGGTTACAAGAACTTGCTGTTCCACAAAGACTAGCACAAACCGCCATTTGTATAACTGACAAAGATTCTTTTGATTACAAAATAATTACCAGAAACTGGAGAAAAAGTAATCCAAAAGGTTATTCTTCTTGGTTCAAAGAACAAATGACAGCCCAATTTTCACGACGTTTACAACTTCTTGCAGAACATCGTAGTGTTTCAATTGATAAGATTAAAGAATACGAAGTAAAAACACCACTTCAGAGAGTAGTACAAATATTAAAGCGTCATCGAGACATAATGTTTGGAAGTGATGAGCATAAACCAATATCTATTATAATAACTACCCTAGCAGCCAAAGCATATGCCAACGAGGATAATATTGTCGATGCAATAAAAAATATCCTTTTAAAAATGCCTTCATTTATAGAGTCCGTAAACGGTGTTACTTGGGTAAGAAATCCAATTAACCCTAGCGAAAACTTTGCAGACCAATGGGAAAATCACCCAGTAAAAGAAACTAATTTTCGAGATTGGATTTCAAAAGCTAAAATCGACTTAGTAAATATTGTAGGAACAAAAACTGTTAATGATGCAAGAATACTACTGGGAGAAAACTTGGGCAATAAAATTGTTAATGAATCATATAGAAATGCAGGATTCGATATAATCTCAGAATCATCACCTGCTTTAATAAGACATAAATCAATTGTAAGTTTAGCCGTCCACAAAGAAACTCCAAAGTGGACAATGAGGCTGGAAAATACAATTTTTGTATCTGCCAGATACAAAGATGGAAATTCTTGGTATACAGTTACGCCGGAAACTATACTTCCTAAAGGTAAATCCGTAGTATTTATCGCACGAACAAATGTCAAAAAGCCCTTTGATGTTTTTTGGCAAGTAGTAAATACAGGTGAAGAAGCGAAAAATAATGGTCAATTGCGAGGTTCTATTTTTAAAGCGCAGACAGCTGGGGCTGGTGGTTTAAGGCACTCAGAAGACACTGCATATACAGGGACTCACTGGGTTGAGTGTTATGTAATTAAGAATAATGTATGTGTTGCGAGAAGTAATGAAATTTTTGTTCAAATAAAATAAAAAAACTGGCTATAACACGTGGTATAAGGCATGGCTGGGTTCGTGCGGATTCGACAAGTCGAATCTCGTCCCAATCTCAGTTTCGGTCGGACTGTTCAGACTCTCGTCTGACCGCCACGACCTCATACCACCACCGTCAGACTGTCTAAAAACCTCTTTCCATGAAAGAATTATTTGGGTAGCTGGCTTTAATAAGAATGAAATATTGAAACCTCAATGGCTTAATTTTACTTTTCAGACAGACTGCCGTTAGCATTCAGTTTAAAAGACACGCGATAACATGAAAATTATAATTGCAATATTCTTATTCTTAGTATTCCTATACTACGTTCCTTTGGGATTCTATTTTAAAGCAAAAGTGAGTGGGATAAACGTTTCATTAATGGAATTATTCAGGTTAAGAATAAAAAAAATCCCGACTTATTTAATTTTCAACTGGTGTAAAAAGCTACATGACAACCAAATAAAAATAGATTTTAAGAGCATTGCAAAATGTTATTCAAATGGAATTGACTTAGACAATGTTGTTAATGGGCTAATTAAAGCAAAACAGGAAAAATTAAAATTATCATTCGAACTAGCCTGTGAAGCGGACAAACAAAAAATAGACATAAAAAAAACTGTTATCAACACCGTGGCTCATGTGGGTAAAGAAAAGTGAAAATAAAATTAGAGAGGAATTGCAAAAGGAAAAAGAACTGGAGAGCAAGAATAAGCTCCAAAAGACTTTGAATACTGGTATTTGGGCTTTTTTAATTGCATTTTCAGTAAAAATACTGTTGTCAATAACATTAGGTGTTAATTACAGTCCTAATATTCCTCCACCATACGAGATTATTAAATTGAGCGAAATCCCAGAATATTTTCCAGAATTTCTTCGAACAGGTTTGTACTGGTCAATTGGATTAATGTTAGTAAGGTTCTTTGCCCCAAATGTTTTTAAGGACAAATCATCTTCTGTAATGTGTGACACGTGTTTTAAAGTCAAAGAATCTGACAATAAATTAATTTGTGATTGCAGAGGCAGTTATTTTCCAATGAATCAATATGAGTGGGTTGAGGCAAAAAATGAGTATTTGGACGAGGATTCAAACTGGATATTTAAATATAAAATAGAAAAAACCGAATGCTAACAAAGTACATATTGCAGGGCGGGGTTCGGTGGTACGCCAACTGCGGATTCTCGCATCGCAGTTCCATGTCCTTCGGACAGGAACGCTCTCCGAAATCCGCCCCGACATCATGTACTAACCGTTGTATGCAAGTGTGAAATGACATAACACATTAAGTGAGATTGAAATAAATATAAAAAATAGATTGACTGGATTGGTACTCCTTGGATAGGTCAGTATAATGGGTGGGAATTTATTTTGTTTTTTCTCCCTCCTGCACGAAGAAAAAGTGAAACCCCTCCCGCAAAACTGCACATTTGCAAACCTCAAGATCCGACCCGCAAACCAATGTTTGCAAAAGAGCCGTTTTTATCAACCCTTAGCCACAATCAATCATCATTTTCTTTTAATGAAGTTCTTTACATATTTCATATTTTTGTGCAATTAAATGCCACGCTAACCGATTAATAAATGCAGAAACTAATAGATTACATCGAACAATTTGTAAAACTGGATAGAGAATCGATTGAAGCAATAGAAAGCCTTGCTGAAATTGAAATCTATAAGAAGAATCTATTGATTCTTAAACCAGGTGAACGATGCAATAAAATCTGGTTCATTAAAAAAGGCATGGTTCGAAAATACCATTTACACGATGGTGAAGAAATTACCTCGTGGATTCATACCGAAAATGAAACTTGTACATCCTTGCAAAGCTATGCTCAAAATACTCCTTCCGAAGAATATCTGCAAACCTACGAAGATTCTGAACTCATTAGTATTACAAAAGACAATAGTGAGAAACTGGCTGAATTTCCTAAAATTGTAGCTTTTGTAAATGCCATGATGGGCCGGGAATTTGCAAATATTGATAAGCATACAAAAGCACTTAATCAGCGCGATGCAAAAGGGAGATATGAATATTTGAGAGAAATTGCACCTGAAATACTTAAACGTGCAAAAATCGGGCACATTGCTTCAATTATAGGAGTATCAAGAGAAACCGTCAGCAGGATTAGGAAAGCATAATTTTGTGACCTACATCAAAAGAAAACATCCTTTTCCTTTTCAACTTTGCCAAATAAAATTTTTTAAGAAATGGCAAAGAAATCAATTTACAAAACAGAGACTGGGAAACAACTTATTCAAAACAGCTATTCCCAATTACTTTCAAATTGGGTTCAACCCAGTACACAACGGTTTTTAAAAACACAACTTGGTGATACATTTGTAATAGAAAGCGGAAAGGCTGATTCCCCAGCTGTTATTTTATTGCATGGCTCCGGTTCAAATTCAGCAATGTGGATGGCCGATGCAGCAAAATTATCGGAACATTACAATGTATTTGCTGTCGATATCGTTGGCGAATGCGGTAAAAGTGCAGAAACACGCCTTCCTTTCAAAAACAATCATTACTCCGATTGGTTGCTTGAAATTATTAATCGGTTAAACATTTCAACAACAGCTATTATCAGTAATTCATTGGGTGGATGGATTGCCCTCGATTTTGCAATTAAATACCCCGAAAAAATTTCCAAACTAGTTCTGATTGCAACAGCAGGAATTACCAATATCCGCTTAAAAACGGTTTTTTGGATTATTGTAACATCACTTTCCGGTCAAAAAGGATTTAATAAACTCAACCAGTTGGTTTATGGCGATTTAGAAATTGACCAACAGAGTTTGGCATTTGCAAATCTTGTCAGGCAACATTATGCGCCAAGAACCGATGCATTGCCTGTTTTTTCTGACGAGAAATTACAACAAATTAAATGTCCGGTGTTATTCATTGGTGGCGAAAACGATTGTTTCTATGTTTCAGAAAAAACGGCTAAACGAATTCAAAGAAACATCCAATATGCAAAATCGATGGTGCTTAAAGATTCGGGGCATGTGGTGGTCAATCAAACAAATAATATCATCCCATTTTTAGGAAAATAAATGCATGATTATGGAAAATTTAAAGACAATTGTAAAAGGTACAACAGCTAAGTTATCCTTTGTCTGTGCAGGTAAAATCTATTACCACATTGAAACCGAAAAACATCTATACCAGTTGGAAATAAAGAGTATGGACGAAGAGCTTAAAACAACCTATATGGAAAAGAGTATAAGGCAATTACACTTATGCGCTGGATTCGAAAAGGGATTGAGAATACAAACAATACATTTATTCAATTAAAATAGATGGCTATGGTATTTCAATTTAAAGGAGAATTGCAGTTCCTAATCAATAAAGCTCAAAACGGACAAAAAGAGGATGTTGACTATATTATGAGTTGTTTAACAATCGAATCAAGTCTTGCAACAACACGCTATGTCGATTTTGCGTTGAGCCTAATTGAACCAAATTCAAACGGATTTGAGCGGATAAAATACTACTTGTTTAATGGAACATTAATACAGCGAAATTATGCAAGCCTCTATTTGAACCGGCTTGGCGAGTGGAAACCTGTAAAAGAAGCATTTGAGAAAGGATTGAATTGATGAAATTCAGGCATTTGCTCGTTAATTAGGATGAAGAAAACTGAAGTAATTTTTTGATAAAAATAAAATAGGGTGTATTTTTACAGCACTAAAATTTTTGGATGTTTAATATTAATTCGGAACTGGTAAAGTAAATAATCATCGTCTTTCTTGGCTTTGATTATACCATTTGCAACTCAGACAAATTCTTGTCGGAGTTTTTCTTATGTATTTTATTTTAGTGTAATTTTAGATTGATTATGAGGGGCACAAACTCTTGTATCAATTGATAATAATTTTAAACATCATGATTGAGAATTATTCAATTGAAGATTTCAAAGACTTCTTAAAAACATATATTACTTTACCGGAAAATGACTGGAACCAAATAAAAGCAGAATTCGAACCACAAGTTTTAAAAAAGAATGAAATGCTACTTGAAGAAGGTTCCGTTTGCCGGTATTTTTACTTTTTCAACGAAGGTTTATTCCGTTTTTGCTGTAATATCGACGGAGAAGATATAACAAAGACTTTTTGTAAAGCTCCTTATTGTTTTACATCGAAAATAAGTTTCCGCAATCAAACACCAGCAAGCGAAGGCATTCAGGCTCTTGAAAAATGCGTTGTATGGCGAATCACTTACGAACAATACAAAAGGCTGGAACAAATAGCATCCTGGAATACTTTTATGCGAAAACTAATGAACGAAATTCAGGAATTTCTTGAAAATCATTTGTTGGAGTCCAAAATTTTAACTGCGGAACAGTATTACGATAAGTTACTTGAACGTTTTCCGGCTGATTTTATGCAAAAAATACCCCTTAAACACTTAGCATCTTTTCTGGGTGTAGCACCTCAATCGATGAGCAGAATAAGAAACAAGCTGCACAAAAAATCGAAGAAGTTAACATAGGTGAATTTTTATCTCTGACTTTTGATTGAATTTTGTATCAGATAAATAGGATACAAATTCATGACAAGTCTAAAAGCAAAAATAATGATTGGGCTAATGCGAAATCGGCATTTGTTCAAAGGCAGGTTAAGAAAAGAGACGCAGAATGAAAGTGTTGAAGCTGTATTGAAGTTTCGGGCGGCATGCGAAAAAGGTGCTGAACGTTTTGGAAAACTTCCTGAAGGCATTAGCATTAAACAGGAAGTTATACACACCATCATAACCGAGTGGATAATACCTGAAAATGCACTTGAAAACAAACTGATTTTCTATGTGCATGGTGGTGGCTATGTTTCGGGCTCATGTAACGACCATCGTGCGCTGGTTTCGAAAATAGCACTTAATTCAGGTATTACCA
Organism: Sunxiuqinia indica; assembly: GCF_009847015.1. GTDB lineage: Bacteria > Bacteroidota > Bacteroidia > Bacteroidales > Prolixibacteraceae > Sunxiuqinia > Sunxiuqinia indica. The sequence goes on along the minus strand of NZ_WVEM01000008.1, from coordinate 190,287 downwards.
CTTTGTTGTATGAATACGGGCTGGCACCTGAGAACCCATTTCCTGCAGCCTTAGACGATTCGTTAAATGTATATAAAGCAGTTCTTGAAAAGGGATACAAGGCTGAAAATATTCTAATGATGGGTGAATCAGCAGGTGGTGGGCTCTCTTTGGCATTACTTTTAAAGCTTCGCGATAATGGTATTCCGCTTCCTTCGGCTGCTGTTGCTATTTCGCCCTGGACTGATTTAAGTTGCTCAAGCGAAACATACCTTACCAAAAACAAGGTTTCGTTAGCCCCGCTCAATAGCTGGAATGTTTTTAGCCATTACTATGTTGCGAAAAGCGATGTGCGGAATCCCTACATTTCACCCTTGTTTGGCGACCTGAAAGGATTACCGCCTCTTTTTATCAATTCCGGAAATAGTGACGAACTGTTCGATGATGGTAAGAAATTCGCTCAAAAAGCAAAACAGGCAGGTGTCGATGTGTTTTTCAGAGAAGGAGAAGGCATGGTGCATTGTTATCCAATGATGGCTCCGTTCTTTCCTGAAGCTACCGAAGCCATGAACGAGATTGTGCAATTTATAAAGCAGCACCTTGATAAGTGAGAAATTTTCAAATAAGAATCGCAATGAAAACAGAAAACATCATCATAAAAGAAACAGCAAACAAAGACCTAACAGCAATATTTGAGGTAGAAAGCCAGGCTTTTGGACACGATAAAGAAGCTCGTTTAACCGAAGCACTGTTAGGCGATTCTACAGCTAAACCTGTTTTGTCGCTACTGGCATTTTATAATGAAAAGGCTGTTGGGCACATCCTTTTCACAAGGGTTTATATGAACGAGATGTCAGAAAATCAGCCACTAATGCACATACTGGCACCCTTAGCAGTAATTCCAGAATATCAAAAAAAAGGAATCGGTAAAATGCTTATTATGGAAGGGCTTGAAAAACTAAAACAATCAGGTTCGGTTTTGGTCTTCGTACTTGGCCACATAGGTTATTACGACAGGCATGGATTTGTTCCTGATGCTGCCAAACTTGGTTACCAGGCACCTTTCCCTATTCCCGAAGAATTTGCCGATGCATGGATGGTGCAATCATTGAATTCCTCAGATATTAACCTTGAAAAAGGAAAAGTATTATGCGCCAATGAGCTGAATAAACCGGAGCATTGGAGGGAATAAGGTTAAAATCTCATATCACTTAAAAAAATAGTAATGCAACAATTCAAGCAACATATTAGCAGGCAAATAGAACTTAACGCTGGTAAAAACCTGTTTGCCCAACAAGACGGATTATTTCGTTTTATGGCCTTGCCTGATTCTATAATGCAGAATTTAAAGGCCATAACCAAAAGCGAAGAAAATGCTTTAGTAAGTATGGCCACTTCGAAATCCTTGGAAGCATTTTATAGGTTGAACCAGTATTACTATTTCAGCAATGACGATAAAGAGAAGTTAAAGGCTATTTACGCCAGTTTGTTTCAATATCTAAAAGGCCATAATGATTTATCGTTGTACGAAGAAAAGCATTACAATAACTTAAAAAGATGGCTGGCAGAAACGAATCCATTTGCCATGAAATTGTATGCTGATAAAAACGAAAAACTTCAGGAGGTAGTTTGCGAAGAGTACAATGTCCAACTTCAACTGGATTTATTACGCATTGATCTGGATGGCATCAAAGAGCCGATCCTGGATATTGGTTGCGGTAAAAATGGTGAATTGGTAAAGTATTTAAGGAAATCCGGGATTGAAGCTTTTGGTTTCGACAGGAGTATAACCAATACTGAATTTTGCAATGATACTGATTGGTTCGATTATCATTATGGAAATGAAAAATGGGGAACAATTATTAGTAACCTGGGCTTTTCTAATCATTTCAATCACCATCATCTCCGCACAGACGGAAATTATGTTGCATATGCTCAAGCATATATGCAAATCCTTCATTCCTTAAAATCTGGCGGCTCATTTCATTATGCGCCTGCATTACCATTTATTGAACAATTTCTCGATAAAGAGAAGTTTGAGATTAGCACATATAATGTGTTCAATTCTGAGTATCAGGCGAGCATTATAAAAAAGAATTTTAAGAAGTAAACCACATTTATTAATTGATACAATGAAACGATACAACAGAAAACGACAGCTTAGTCTTTACTTAGGTTGGATTTTAGTAGTTATTGGTCTTTTACTATTGACCAACACGCTAAGAGCCCAATCAAATTATCCACAAATGGTTACATCGAAAGATGGGACTCAAATTTCTTATGAAGTTTATGGTGTTGGTGAGCCAACACTTGTGTTTGTGCATGGCTGGAGTTGCGATGCCAGATATTGGCGCAAGCAAGTGCCCTATTTCTCCAAAAAATATAAAATAATTTTGGTTGACCTTGCCGGACATGGCCATTCGGGTATGACCCGTGAAAAATATACCATGAAGGCGTTCGGCGAAGATGTTCAGGCCGTAGTTGAAGAAACAGGTAGCCAAAACGTACTGTTAATAGGCCACTCCTTTGGAGGAGCTGTAATTGCTGAAGCAGCACGGTTAATGCCGCAGCGAGTTAAGGGGCTTATTGGAGTAGATACCTTTGAAAACATTGAATACCCCTTAAGTCGCGATGAGTACAATGGTATGATGGCTCCATTTCAGGAAAACTTTCAATCTGGAACTCGTCAGTTTGTAAAGCACATGCTTCTTCTGAATGGCGACACTCTACTTAATGAGTGGATTATGGCGGATATGTCAGCAGCACCTCAATCAGTTGCTATTAGCTCAATGGAAGAATACTTGTCACAAAGTATAACCGGAGAGGCTGCTGAAATGTTTAATGAAATTCATCTTCCTGTTGTGGCAGTAAAAGGAGATTTGTGGCCTGTTGATTATGAGGCAAACCGACGACACATGCATTCATACGATGCTATTGAGATTAAAAATACTGACCACTTTTTGATGCTGAACCGCCCTGATGAATGTAATGAAGCCCTACAGCAAGCAATAACGAAAATCATAGAGAAGAACAATTAGACTAACGACTTTTAATAATTACTGACCAATGAGTAACGAACAACAGACAATTCACGAATTTGACTTGAATATTATCCACGATTTCTTTTCAAATACAGAACGACAAGGCCCTGGAAGTAGTGAAGAAACGCTGAAAGCACTTAGTTTTATAGAAGGGCTTACCGGAAAATCTAAAATAGCCGATATTGGTTGTGGAACAGGTGGTCAAACCATGGTGTTAGCTCAAAATACAAGCTGCGAAATTATTGGTATTGATGCTTGTCCTGATTTCATAAATCAATTCAATAAAAATACTCAAACCAGGAATTTTCAAAGCAGGTTAAAGGGAATAATTGGAGATATGAAAAATCTTCCGTTTCAGGATAAAGAATTAGACTTGATTTGGTCGGAAGGCGCGATTTACAACATTGGCTTTGAGCGTGGACTGAAAGAGTGGCGAAGATTTTTAAAACCGGGTGGATATATCGCAATTACTGAAAATACTTGGTTTACCGAAGAGAGACCTGCCGAGATTGAACAATTTTGGCAAAAAGCCTATCCCGAGATAGATACTATCCCGAACAAGGTTCATCAAATGCAAAAAGCAGGATATCTCCCGGTTGCTACATTTAAAGTCCCCGATACGTGTTGGACAGACTATTATGCTACTATGGAAGAAGTACAAAAACCTTTTCTGAAAAAGTATAAAGGCAACCGAACCGCAGAACAATTTATAGAATATCAGCAATACGAAACAGCGTTATACAACAAGTACAATAGCTATTACGGGTATATGTTTTACGTTGGAAAAAAGCTATAAAACAGAAAATAATGGCCCCAAAAAATAAAGTAGATTCCTTATCCGAAACGCACATAAATTCTATTATATCCAAGAATTTTGGCCGTACCGATTATTCCGATACCTATCGGGTTGTTTACAATGGAGTAAGCAATGTCGATGCCCTTTTATCAAAAATATTCTCGGTTCCCCGATGGGTAAATAACCTATTAAAGTTCCGCGATAAGCTGGTTGGTAGCTTTGGCCTTAAAACCGGAAAAGAAAGTTTAACCCTGGATTATTATCCGGTAGGCTCTAAGGCTGTTTTCTTTAAGGTTATTGCCCGTAACGAAAACGAAATTGTAATGGCCGAAGACGATAAACATCTAAATTTTCGCACATCGGTTTTAGTTGAATGTAGTGGCAACAATACAACTGTATACCAATCGACCATAGTTCGCTATAATAACATTTGGGGACGCTTGTATTTTTTACTGGTTAAGCCAATACATAGAATCATAATGAAATTGTTGTTGAGAAATGTGAATTGAAAACTAAACATGGAGATTAAGTTCTACTTTGAGAATAGTGTTAGATAATGAAATACTTTTTTGAGGTTCAGACCTTCACGTTTGAGCGAAGCGACTTATTTATTACCTGAATTTTGTACACAAAAAGAAAAAGCAGGAAGAATGAACACCAATAAAAACGTTAGTCAGGAAATAGTTTCTGACCCAACACCTCTATTGTTTGATAGTACGATCTTATTAGAATGTATAATTATTTCGATTATTAAACTTAGAGGTTTTATAAAGAACTATCTAAAACTGTAAACATATGTATAAAAGAATCATTGTTATAGCCAGCGCAATAGTTGTATTATTCAGTTGTACCTTAAAAAAGGAGGATACTAAAAAAGCAAAATCAAGAAGCGATATTCCATCGGAATATAAATGGGATATATCAACCCTATGCAACGATTCATCCGCATGGACTAACGATTATGCTAAGATTGAAACTGAAATTGAAAAATTTGCTCAATCTGAGTTAAAATTAGATAGTCCACAAAATCTATTTGCCACATTGTACTATCAAGACAGTCTTTATAACGAGTTACTTCGATTATATCTCTACGCCATGATGCAGGAGCATGTTGATTTAAATGACGAATCGGCTCAGGCTATGCGTATGCAAATGGATATTCTTGAGAGCAATTTTTATGAAGGGTTTGCTGTAGTTGAAAGAAGTGTATTAAAACTTGACTCCTTAAAATTAAAAAAGTGGATAGCCGTTTACCCAAAATTGAATCAATATGATTTTTATATCAAAGACTTAATTCATAGACAAAAACATATTCCAACGAAAGAACAAGCACAAATTTTAAGCAATTATTCTTTACCGAGCGAAACGATTAAAGGAGTTTATAACGAATTGTTTTACAGTGATCTTACTGAACCGGATTATGATTATTTAAATCCGAATAGAAGTGAAAGAATAAAAAGTTACGAGGAATATACCCACTTTTTCAAGTCGAAAAGGAATACTGTTGCAGCTTTAATAGTTACCGATATTCAATTAAAATATGCTTATGCAAAATCTATTGGATATGCTAGTGTACTTCATGAAGATTTATACAATGATAACGTACCGGTTCAACTTTATCACAACTTGTTATTGGCTATGAAGACGGGCTCAAAAGCAATACAGAAATATCACCGCTTAAGAGCCGAAATTCTCGATGTGGAAGATTACCAGGCATCGGATAAAGATTTTCGTTTACACACATCCTCAGAAGAATATAATTATGATACGGCAAAAACAATGATTAAACATGCATTAATTCCGTTAGGCCCCACTTACCAGAGCTATTTAGATTCCATGTTTACTAATAATAAGATTGATGTTTTTGATAACGAAGGCAAGGTGAGCACAATGGCATATACGGTTTCAGCTTTTGGCAATTCTCCATTTCTGTTAACCACCTACCAAAACGAGCAATCCGACATCTTCGACTTAATTCATGAATTAGGGCATTCCGTACACGTTATGTTTTCAATGGAAAGTCAACCCATTTCAACATATGAATCATCCATTATTAAAGATGAAATAACATCTACTTTAAACGAGCTGTTTCTTACCGATTATTTATTGGAAAACGCACACAACTCTGAAGAAAAGCTGCATGTGTTGGAAACTGCCATTAATAACATTGAGTATTATTTCTCGCAAGCCAAAGTGACTGATTTTACATACCGGGTTTTTTCCGAAATTGAATCAGGAAACTCTGTGACGGCTTCAACTTTAGACTCATTGTTTATGCAAACCCTCAAGGATTACAATAACAGAAAATATGTGGACAATAGTTCAGCAAGTAACTGGACAATGTATGGCATGTTAGACTATTATAGTTATAAATATGTTCTTTCAATGACTGTATCCTTGCTGTTTTATGAATCAATTAAAAATGAGGGTGATAAAGCCATCCAGCAATATCTCGATTTTCTGAAAATGGGAGGTGATGATTATCCGTTGGACCAACTGAAAAAAGCAGGTATTCATTTAAATAATGAAAAAAGTTTAAGTGCTATCGTAGACTATACAAAAACCCTGGTTGATAGGTATGAGGAGGAGTTAGCAAAAGCTGAACAATAATAATTTACAGATTTTGCGTTAAACCACACTTTTATGCATCATACAATAAAACCAAACCCAATGACAAAGAAGTTAAGCGATGAAAAACAATAACATTATTGATTTTGACAAGGTTGCAGACATTTATGATTTCTATGTAAATGTCACATTTGATATTCCATTTTTCATAAAAGAAACTGAAAATCATGGAGGAGAGATATTAGAATTAATGTGTGGAACCGGAAGGGTTTCCATCCCACTTTTAAAAGCAGGCAAAAAAATGACTTGCGTTGATTATTCTAAAGGAATGCTTGATTCATTCAAAGAAAAAATCAAAAATGAAAATTATCCTGTTGACTTAGTGAAAATGAATGTGACGGATCTTAAACTAGATAAAAAGTTTGGATTGATAATATTGCCTTTTCACTCCTTAAGCGAAATTTTAACAACAGAGAAACAACAAGAAGCATTAACAGGTATTTCAAATCATCTTGAAACCGGAGGAACCTTTATTCTAACATTACAAAATCCTGTAAGCAGACTTAAGCAGGCAGATGGAATAGAGAGGGTTATTGGAAAATTCTCCATCGATAAAAATAACCATATGATTATGTCATTCACTAACCAGTACAATGCAAAAAATGATATCGTTTCCGGCTATCAGTTTTATCAGATTTATAATGCTGATAACATCATGACAGAGAAAAGATATTTAGAAATAAATTTTAAACCCATCCAACTAAATACATTAAAAGAAATGGTTTCGAATACAGATATGCAAATCACCGCGATCTATGGAGACTATTCATATAACGAATTTAACATTCAGAAAAGTGATTTTATCATATGCAAGCTAACGAAGTAATAAAAAAAGAAAAACAATTATCGGCAAAGAGGTTAAAGCATTATCTGGAGCCAAATTCAACTTTTTCGTGCACAGATGGAGGAATACCACTCAATCGGATACTATTCTTATATCCTACCTTATGCACCGTGAGAAAAGTTCAAATAATGTTTATATCATGATCAAACAAATTAAAACTCCAATGTGGGATCAAATGCAGGTGTTTTGTAAACACATTGCAGACCATCAAATCCGGATGATATTAAAATTTAATAGTATGCTTAATGATTCCTTGCTGAGAGCTGCAATTGAAATTGCGATCAGACAAAATCCAATCATTTTTGCCAAATTTGTTGAAGAAGACAAACATGCCTTTTGGCGTTTTTCAAGGAGTGAGGTTGATAAAGTTTTCTTATACAAAGAATGTAATGATCCGGAACCTGTATTGAATAAGACGATCTTAGAAAGAATTGAAAGTTCTACAGAACCACAGTTATTTATAACCTTGATCCGCTCAAAGCGATCGAAATCCGATATTTTGGTCTTAAACTGCAATCATGCTATTACCGATGCTGCCGGAGTAAAAAACTTTGCATATCAGTTGGCTGAATTGTATAACGATGTATTGAATAACTTGACTTTTATTGAATCACCCTATCATCCAATGCGAAGTTTAACGGTTTTATCCAACGATCTGAAATTCAAACAAAAATTGGACGTATTGAAAGTTACTGCCTCCAATAAAAAAAGTGCCCCAACTTTTCATCGTCCAATTAAGGTCGATCAATTGCAAAATCCGGATTTCAAAATATATTCAGTCGCTCCTGCTGCTTTTGAGAGGATCAGGAATTTTGGAAAACAACATGGAGCTACAATTAACGATGTGTTATTGTCTTTGTTTTATAAAACCTTTAAATCGCTTTTACCAAATGTGAATGAGACAAACAGGTTAAGCTATGCATCCGATTTAAGGGTGTTTATGGCTGCCGGGGAGTACGATGTTTTGTCGAATTTTTCTGCCATTCATAACATCGATATCGATAATTCAATTGTTGTTTTTGAGGATATAGTAAAAGAGATTTCGCGACAAACAACCATAAGAAAACAGAAAAAATATAGCCTGGCAGACTTTCCTGTAATAGCAATGCTTTTTAAGGTAATGCCTTACAACAAGCTTAAAAATGTATTCCATAAACAATTCGATACAATTAAAGAGGGTAAGTTGCATGCAGCGCCAAGCTTAACCAATATAGGTGTCATTGAAGAAACAAAACTAAATTTCGACGGAATGTTTCCGGAGAATGCTTATGTGCTTGGTGGAGTAAACCATCCGGCTTTATTTCAAATAGCTGTTTCAACCTATAAAAAACAGATGACAATATCAATTGGAACCTATTTTAATGATACGAACAAAGCTTTTGCTACAAAATTCATTAATGAGTTTCAATCGAATATTAACAAAGAAATAGTGGGCAAGATGCCTGAAAATCCTTCTGGATTAGAAAATTAAAAAGTAACCCAAAAGTATAATTCTCAATTAAAATCCAAACATGAAAATTTACTACATTTTATTCGTGTTGTTTTTTACACAGCCCCAGCTAAGTGGGCAGAATATTACAGGTAAGTGGTACGGTTTGCTCGACCCCGAGGGGGAAGCACTTCGTATTACACTAGATATAGAACAAACCAAAAGAAGCTATAAAACTACCTTATTTAGCATCGACCAAACGACTGAAGGCTTTGAAATGAAACGTAGCAAATTGAAAAACTCAATCTATTCAACAAAAGCCTTACTTGGTTTATTTAGATTTAGTGGTGCTTATACCGGAGATTCCATTGCAGGTACTTTCATACAATTTGGAATGAAATATCCTTTAGTTTTTACCCGACAGAAAATCGAGAAAACCGTTTTTAAAAGAGCTCAAGAACCTGAACTTCCATTGCCGTATTATACCGAAGATGTTAAGTTTGCTAACAACACAGATAGTGTTACTCTGGCAGGAACCTTGAGCTTACCGGGTAGGGAAAGAGCGTATCCGGCAGTTATCCTGATTTCGGGCAGCGGGCCCCAAAATCGCGATGAAGAACTGGCCAGGCATAAGCCTTTTTTGGTGCTTTCGGATTATTTAACCCGAAATGGTATTGCAGTTTTACGTTACGACGACCGGGGATATGGTGAATCAACAGGTTGTCACGAATGTGCAACAACAGCCAATTTTGCCGGCGATGTTAATGCTGCCATTGAATATTTAAAAACAAGGACTGAAATTGATATTAATAACATAGGACTTATTGGTCATAGCGAAGGCGGCATGATTGCACCAATGGTAGCTTCAGAAAACAGTGATGTGAGTTTTATTGTAACACTGGCAGCACCCGGAGTTTCGTTAAAAGAAATTGTTTTAAAGCAAAACGAATTAATAGCAAGAGCCGAAGGAGAATCGGAAGAAAAAATTGCTTTAGACAGAACCATCACTAATAAAGCAATGGATATGATTGCCGAGGCTGATGATGTTGATGTGCTACAAAAACAATTATCAAAATACATTAAAAAGGAAGCCAGAAAACACAAAAAGCTTATTAAAGAAGAATCGAGTGTAAAAGATTATGTCGACTTTTATTTGTCGGAGTATGCCAATGTCTGGATGATTTATGCCTTAAATTATAATGCTATAGAATATTTTGAAAAGGTACAATGCCCATCTTTAATTCTGAATGGCAAAAAGGACTTACAGGTCGATTCTGAAGATAACTTATTAGCCATAGAAAAAGCGTATAAAAACAGTGGCAACAAAAATGTGAAGTTTATCGAGTATCCAAATCTTAATCATTTGTTTCAGGAATGCGAAACGGGTAGTCCAAGTGAATATTCTGCTATTGAACAAACCATTTCACCCAAAGTGCTTGGCGACATTACAAGATGGATACAAGGTATTATTGATTAAACAGGCTTAATAGTTCAAGTATATGATACGAAATATTTTTAGACCTAAGTGGTTGTTGTTTATCGTACTGTTAATTGCAGTTATTTTCTTCATTGCAAACGCTTTTCAAGCTCCTCAGTTAAGATGTGCTTTAGTCCACTTCTCCAATTTTAAACAGGTTTCGGATAAAATTTATGTAAGCCCGGAACTGGATAAATCAACCTGCGATAGTTTAAGGTTATTGGTTACTAAAGCTATACAGCGTAACAAAGAATTTTGGTTAACCCAACCCGAAGAGTTCACACTTATATTTTGTTCTTATGATTCTGAATTGGAGCGATATACAGGAGTTAAAAATGCACAAACATTAAGCCATATAACTCCTTTCGAAACCTATATTGTTTTGGGCCCTCGAGGCTATAATTTAGATATTATAAGTCATGAAATTAGTCATTCCGTGTTGTTTCAGGTTGTTGGCTATAAAAATATAGCGCATAAAATTCCAGTCTGGTTTAATGAGGGTTTAGCCCTTCAGGTAGATTACCGCAAGGACATGATGGATGGCCAGGTGGAGAATAACTACAAAACAAATCCTGAATACCTTGATGGCATTTCAGATTTTACCAACTTTCATACGAGCAGTTGGAGTGAAACCCGGAAGCATTACTTAGCCTCGCGTTACGAGTTGAAACATTGGCTGGATCAGAATCATAGTAAGTTGGAGTGTTTTTTAGTTGGTATAGCTGAACAACCGGACTTTATAAAGTATTATTCCGATTATACATTAACAACCAATAGTTCTGAAGTAAATTAAGTAGTTATGCCAAATTTTAAGTTTGAAAATAAGAAGGTTTATTATAAAACAACAGGGCAAGGAGAGCCTCTGATGTTGCTGCATGGCAACACCATGTCGTCGAAAATGTTTGGTACAGTAATTAAAAAATATGCCAAAAACTTCAAGGTTATTCTTGTCGATTTTCCGGGGCACGGAATGTCAGACCGGGTTGAAAAGTTCGAAACTGATTTCTGGTATTATAATTCTGAAGTAACATATGCGCTAATACAGGAATTGGAATTGGAAAAAGTTTCGGTTGTCGGAACAAGCGGGGGTGCATTGGTTGCTCTTAACCTTGGTTTAGAACATCCGGAATGTATAAAATGCTTAATAGCCGATAGCTTTGAGGGCGAATTCCCGTTAACATCCTATGTTGAAACAATTGAGAAAGATCGGGAAGCTGATAAGAAGAAACTATTAGCAAAAGTTATATGGTGGTATTGCCATGGATCCGATTGGGGAAAAGTTGTTGATCTTGACACTTTAGTTAATATTGAGTTTTATAAAACGTGCAAATCGTTTTTTCATAAATGCATTTCAGAACTCAACGTGCCGACATTAATTACCGGAAGTAAGAAGGATGAATATTGCGATCAACTGGATAAAATTTATAGCGACTTAAAAAAGAAAAATGAAATGCTGGATATCTATCTGTTTGAAAAAGGAAGTCATCCTGCCATGATTTCGAATAAAAATGAGTTTTTAGAAATTGTTAAGCAGAAAATTAACCACAATTAGCATCATTTCAAATTAAATAAAAAGAATAGAGAATGGGATACTATATTGATTTAACCAAAATTAGTTTAAGTAAATACAAAGAGATTCTGGAATCAGCTGATTTACTACCTGGCAGAATGATATTAAAGAATAATCTGGATTCTAATTTCGAAGTGTTAAAACGTGAGGGAATAAAAAACGTTGATGAAATACTAAAGGCTTTAAAAAATAAGAAAAGCATAAACAATTTCGCACTAAAGAGTGGATTAGAAGAAGAATATCTAACTGTTTTGGTTCGTGAAATTAAAAGCTACCAACCAAAACCTAATAAAATAAGCGATTTCCCGGGAGTATCTGAAACTGATGTGGTGAAATTAGAAGGAATTCAAATAAAAAACACAGTGCAGCTATTTGAAAAAGTGACAACTAAGCAAAAAAGGGATGAAATAAGCAAACAAACTGGAATTGATGAAGTTGAGTTACTAAGAATTACAAAGTTAACTGACCTATCAAGAATACGATGGGTTAATCACACTTTTGCTTTTGTGTTATATGAGGCAGGATACGATACTGTTGCAAAGGTTGCAAACGCTGATTTTGAAAAGCTGTATCATGATGTAAAGCTTCTGAATGAAGAAAGAAAGCTTTACAAGGCTCATATTGGATTACACGATATAAAACTTTGTGTTGAAGCAGCGAAAGATGTGTCATTAGAAATCGATTATGAATGCTGAATGTGAAGCTATTTGATTTAACATATCTCGCAACAGAAATAGATAATAATGTTGAGCCGCAATAAAATACTGCTGTGCATAATCTTGATTTGCATGTTGGCTTGCAATGCAGAACGTAGAATTTATAGGCGTGTAGGAGGAGAACATTTACATTTAGTATCAGGTAATAAAGAGTTATTTTGGTTTAATGGCATACATGGAGTTGATCCTTCAAATCCAATGTTTTATGATATTAGTGTTGAATTTTCAAAGTTTAACCCGGATATGGTTTTGGTTGAAGGAAATGCATCAGCCCCAAACGATAGTCTGGAAGCAATTAGGCACGGAGAGAGTGCGTTTGTGGCTTACTTGGCACAGGCAAGTAATATTGCTATTCAAAGTACTGAACCTACCGATTCCTGCATCTTTAGTTATGTTTTGAATTCATGCACTAAAGATGAGATATTAGCCATGTTTGTAATCAGGCAAATGGTACAATGGCAGCGCCAAAAGGCAAATATTAATTTTGAAGAAATGGCTGTGGATTTTGTTAACAATACTAATAAAACATTGAAGTATTCAGCAACGCCCATAACTATTACACAGTTATCGGTTCTCCTGGAGCCTTATACCAATATTGCAAATTTAAATAACAATAACTGGAAAAATTTTGAAGCTAAAAAATATCTGTATTTTTCAAAAAACAGGATTAATGAAATCTATGAAAAAGTTTCAGCATATAGGAATATCTATATGATGCAACTATTAAAAGAGAAATTTGAATGCAATAATAAAATATTTATAATGATGGGATTTGACCATGCAAAAGAGCTTAAAAAAGCACTGACAGAGATTTTTGAAAGTGATAACTGATTAATTATTGCCTCACTTATTACTGCAATAAGGTAGCTGGCTTAAATTAATTAATATATAAAACATAGTTGAACTAAACCCCGCGATGCGGGGCAGCTTTACATTCTGCTGAAAATAGCTTACCTTTTTTTCCAATCCTTAAATTTTTAGTTATGAAAAAAAAGCATTCGTGAGTTGATGGAACGCGAGATGCGTATCCGCAACAATAGTGAACGAACCATCCGCTGTTACATTTGCTCGGTGGGGCAGGTATCCCGCCATTTCAGCCTGCCACCGGGAAGAATCAGCACCACTCAGTTTAAAACTTATCTCCACCATTTAATTGTCAAGGAACATTGCTCGGTTAGCCGGATTAACCAGAACATCAGTGCCTGGAAAATCTTGCAACAAGATGTACTTGGGCGGCAATACCAAAGTATTGAAATCAAACGTCCGCGCAGGGAGAAAAAGCTTCCCGAGCTTCTTTCGGAAGATGAAGCCATCAGCTTATGCAACTCTTCGCGTAACCTGAAACACAAAACCTTGTTGAACCTGGCTTACGCTACTGGACTTCGTCGTAGCGAGCTGCTGAGCATACGACCACGCAACATTGATCGCAAGCGAAGAGTGATTCGGATTACCGGCAAAGGTAATAAGCAGCGTGAGGTTCCCTTGCCAGCCTCTGTTTTACAGCTGCTCGAAGTTTATTTTCGGGCTTATCCGATTAATAACTCGTCATAAACTATCAACCCACAAACGTTCTTTGACCCAGTGAAACAATAATTTATACACCTACCCGATCCAAGGACATCGGGAATACTATGCCCGGATACCACGAAAAAAAGCCATCAATAACCAAATCGTCGGCAGGATGAACAGAGACAGATGCTTATAAAAAGGCAAAAAGAAGAATGCAGGAACCGACAAGCCCATAGAGCGTCGACGGGGAATAGCCCAACTATATTTTATCCATCATTTGAACCTTCCGTTCACAACCTACTAATAATATGAATGATTATTCATACATTTAACATCGCATTTATACGATGGATAAAATACTAGAACGTTAGCGGTCAGCTTGAAAAAACTAAACAACTATGGAAAAATTCTTATTAAAACTATTCGACATCAACAAAATACCAACTAAGCTTATCTTCGTTTTATGGTTAAGCTCCTCCTTAATTCTTTTTGTACCTGAAAGATTTCTAACTAGACTTAATCTGACAGACTTCTTAGTAGAATACGGCAAATATATTGGCATAACTTTCATTGTTACATCAGGATTTCTTATAGTTGTGTTAATAAGCTACATTTCTCGCTTAATAAATTCAAAAACCTTCTCCAGAAAGATTAAGCGTAAAATCTTGAATGAGATACAAAACCTAAATTTTCATGAAAAAGCCTTACTTAGAGAATTTTATATCAATGGAAAAAATACGTTACAACTACCAATAGATGATGATACTGTAACGGGGCTTACTAACAAGCACATACTATACCAAGCTTCAAATACTGGCTTTACATATATTCATGGTGCGTACTTCCCATATTCAATCACGGAAATCGCCTCAAAGAATTTAACCCACGAAATGATAAATTTACCTAAGAACCTTACTGAAGAGGACGAACAATTTTTAATTGAAAATCGTCCGGAATGGGCAAAGCAGAAAAGTAAAATGGATAATTTATTTAACTCAGTGTATTGATATGGCGAGTAATTTTTCATTTTCAAGACAAGAATTGGAACAGATTGCTGAAGACTTAATGGATAACAAAGAATATTGTTTTTTGGAATTAAGATATTAAAATAAAAGCCGAACCGCTAACAAAAGCTATATGTAATGCGGGGAACAGCGGGTAATTCAACCGCAGTTCTTCGTAGCTGGCAACGCCAATTCGTCTTTGACGATTTGGCTATAAAAACTAAAATATGAATAAACGAATTGGCTCAGTGGCAGCCTGACTGTGAAGTATTTCAAAGTCCCGCACTCCACATAGCCAAACCGTTAGCGTTCATGTTGAAATCCTAAGCGAAAGAAGCACTAATGAAAGAAACGATAGAAGAACTAACCGCATTATTCGATGAAGCTAAGGCGAGAATCGAATTTGAATTTGTTCAAACTCTGATAAACTATAGGGGAATCGGGACTAAAGAACTTTCGACAAACCTACATGAATGGTTTGATGCCATTGATTTTTACAAAGAACTTTATCATTCAACAACACATAAAGAAAAAACAAGAATCGGGTGTTTGTTGTATGCAACGTTCTTTGAGAATAGTGACTTTTACAACATAATCGGAAGTCTTTGTAAAATTAAGTTGGGATACAAAGGTTCTTCTTACCTATTTTGGAAAACCAGAAAATATGAACGGTTATTAGGTATTGGCGAAAAAAAGGATTTTTTGCTCGAATTATTAGAAGATGCAGGCAAGCAAAACATCATTTCCTTTTTTGATGAAAACCATTTTAAAGAAATTCGAAATACTTTTTTTCATTCAGCTTACTCATTGAGTGATGAAGATTACATTCTTCACGACTCTGAACCAGTATTTATCGGAGGTGTTGGTCATACTCATTTTAATGTCACAGAGTTTTTATATCCAAAAGTTGAGAACGTAATTCAATTTTTTGATGCATTTAAAAAATTATATATCGAAAGTTTTTCTGCTTATCAAGCAGACAAAGAAGTTGATGCACTTTTCCCCAACCCTTGCAAAGCAATTATTTTAGGTTCAGAAGATGGATTAAAAGGATTTCGTATTAAAAATGCAGTTCAACTTTTTGGGGCATGGCACGATTCAGGAGTTTGGTATGATGAAAAATATCAAATGTGGGCGGGGCATAATTGCCGTATAGATTTTGCTAATGTTGAGACTATTGAAATTCAGGACTCGCTTACCAGATATGAAACTAAAGAAGATATCACAAGAAGTGATTTAGAATTTCAAAACTTAGTTGATAAAATAGTTGAAAGGAATAATCCTGATGAAATATATAGAGCAACTCATTTACTTGTAAAATTTGGCGATGTTCGTTTCAAAAAGATGATTGCAGAAACAAATGGATTTAAGCAGAAAAATTTTCCAAAAATTATTTTGCCATTTTACAGACAAGCGGTTGAAATTGGCTCTAAAATTATGGATATGAAAACCGTAAATAAAAACATCAAAACTCTTGAAGAATTTATGGAGAGTTGACAATAATGAAAAAATTAAAAACACGAAACGCTAACACGTGGTATAAGTCATGGCTGGGTTCGTGCGGATTCGACAAGTCGAATCTCGCCCCAACCTCAGTCTCGGTCGGACACTCAGACTCTCGTCTGACCGCCACGACCTCATAGTGTGCCGAGAAGCGATGAATCGGCAAAATAAAGTTCATTGCATGCTGTAATTGAGATGGTGGAAGTTGCAAACGAGCAACTGGACACTGGTGTCGCCTTACAGGAGGAGGCATCAAACCACCTAAAGGTGCTGTGTTTAAGAGGCATGGTGCTGAGCGTTTAGGAAAAGATATAGCACGATTATATCAGGTGTGAATATAGGAGCTGAACGCAAGTGAACCCTTGAAGAGGAGTCGAGAAGTGGCCATATCCAGTCAAAAGCTACGGAGTATGTGACGGAGTGATGAGCTTAGCGGTCACCTGTTTACTGGCTAAGCGGCTGGCGTCTTACAGAGGGCAGGAACTATATTTGGGCTCAGTTACGGAACTCGGGAACCAGTCACATTGATGTTAAGCGAAAGGCACAACAGGCACAACCTGGAGGCCGAATAGCGATGCAATGTACTGGGGCAGACTAACTCGTAGTAGTGCTGAAGCTTCTGTAATGGGAGTGGAGCGAAGGGGTTAGCTAATATAGTTGAATCTCTTGCCAACCTGAAAGGGGATGAGCTTCATAGAATTAACTATATTAGAAGAGCCGGATGACGGGAGACTGTCAAGTCCGGTTCTGAGAGAGGCTTGGGGTGAAATTCCCCTTGCCTACTCGATCAAGTGACCGTTAGCGGCAAGCAAAATGAACGACAGTGCAAAAAATAAACTATGCCGATAATAATTGATAACATAGAATTAGACGAAACAAATGTTGAATTCAATTATGCTTCTGACTTTGTAAAGCATACGGATAGACTTGTTTATTTAACTGGTAAAGCAGGTACTGGAAAAACTACATTTTTAAAGTATCTAAGAGAGACAACCACAAAAAACACTGTAATCCTTGCTCCGACAGGTGTAGCGGCAGTAAACGCAGGAGGACAGACAATTCATTCTTTTTTTCAAATTAGACCAAGCGTTTATGTTCCAAATGATAAAAGATTGAGAACAAAACCTGATTTGAATGACCCTGACCGTAGTACCATATTCGACCATTTCAAGTATTTCAAAGAAAAAATAGGGATTATTAGAGGTATGGAACTTCTAATAATTGATGAAATTTCAATGGTAAGGTGTGATTTAATTGATGTTGTCGATAAATTGCTTCGTGTTTTCAGGAAAAAGGAGAATGAGCCATTTGGAGGTGTGCAAGTAATTTTAATTGGAGATACTTTCCAGTTAGCACCTATCGCACGAACTGACGAATGGAATATACTTAAAGAATTTTACTCAACAGAGTTTTTCTTTGGCTCAAAAGTAATTGAGAATAATAAGCCTGTTTATATTGAGTTAAAGAAAATATATCGGCAAAATGAGCAAGAATTCATAGACCTATTAAATAGAGTTCGTGTAAACCAAGTTACTGCAAATGAATTAGGGATACTAAACTCAAAGTTTAATCCAACCTTCTCACCTGAAAATGGTTCCAACTATATTACTCTTGCAACTCATAATAAAATAGTTGACAGCACCAACCTTACGAAATTAGCAGAATTAGAAACGGAGTTAAAATTATTTGAAGCGACAGTTACAGGAACTTTTCCTGAAAACATAATGCCAACTGAAAGAATCTTACAATTAAAGCAAGGCGCACAGATTATATTCATCAAAAATGACAGAGCCAAAAGATACTTTAATGGAAAGATTGCTAAAATTAAATCAATAGAAAATAACACGATAATTGTTGAGTTTTCTGAAGGAAATGAAATAACAGTTGAAAAACAGGAGTGGGAAAATATTCGATATAAATGGAATAAAGAGGAAAAGAAAATTGAAGAAGAAATAATCGGAACATTTACTCAATTTCCAATCAAATTAGCTTGGGCAATTACGGTTCATAAAAGCCAAGGTTTAACATTTGAAAAAGTAATAGCTGATTTAGGAGCTGCATTTGCATCAGGTCAAGTTTATGTTGCTTTAAGTCGTTGCACAACTTTTAATGGATTGGTACTAAAGACTAAAATCTACAACAATGCAATAAAAACAGACCCTAAAGTTTTAAGTTTTGCTCAAAACGAAACTCCAAGCACATTGATAGTTCAAGAACTAAATGCTGGAAAAGCTGATTTCTATTACAAAAAATCAAGAGAAGCAATTCAAAAATATGATTTCAATGCTGCTTATGACAATTTTACTCAAGCAATTAAATACAGGAATGACATTGAAACCAGTGGATTTAAAAAATATTTTATCACGATTGCATCAAGGATTTCTTCATTTAAAAGCAAATACCTGGGACTAGGAGAAGTATATGAGGAATTAGTCCAGTGCAAAACGGAAATTGAAAGCAGAAACAATGAATTGCAAAAGGAAAATTCTGAGTATGCAGAAAAAACAACTCAACAGAACGATTCGATAAAATTATTACTTGACAGAGTACAAGAGTTTGAAAGACTGACCAATCAACAAAAAGGAGAAATAAATGATTTAATTGATAAAGTGAACAATCAGGAAAGGATAATTAATGATAAGGATTCAATTATTGGTCAACAGAAAAAGGCGATTTCAGAATTAGAGCAAATATTGAAGAATAAAGAGAATGAAATAATTAGATTAAGAAATTTAAAATGGCATCAGAAATTACTTGGAAAAAAATAATGCCAGCCACTAATAATTAAGCGTTCGAGCCGCGCGCAGCGCAGAGCTTGAACGCGGTGTTGACGTAAACCGGGATTAATAGCCGAAACAAGTATTATGGGTTTTCCGATTGGGAATAAGCTATTTTGCCTGACCACGATGGTCGGGTTTTTTATTTCCGGCCTGCCCCTTGTTTGAGCGAAGCGGTGACGAGGGGTGACGAGGGGTTCGCTGTTTGTCGTTTGCAACGACACTATTGAAACTTGCTGCAAGCATTCGCCTTAGCACAGCTTACAAGCTTGCATGAGCTCTCCCGCACTTCCGGGAGTGCAAAAAAAAAACAGGTGTTGTGGCTGCCCGCTGATTTGCCATAATCCATAAATTTTAACAATTTAGGTCTCGCTCACTGTCAAGAATACACTATAAATGCCGCTTTTGAAACAGTAAAACGAACCAAATTAAACCAATTAAAATGAAATGAATCATCGAGTTACGGAATTTAGCGATGCCTGTCGAGTCTGTTTAGCCATAAGTCTCGATTTTGTCGCATTTTAGATGTGTTTAAAGCACTTTTTTTGATATTTATGCGAAAAAAAAAGCGCTTAAATTATTGAATTTAAGCGCTTTTAATGTTATTTGGTATTTCTCCTGGTACCCCGGACGGGATTCGAACCCATGACCTACTGCTTAGAAGGCAGTTGCTCTATCCAACTGAGCTACCGAGGCATCCTTAAAGCGGTTGCAAAGATATAAAAATATCAAAAAAAGCAATCACCCCAAAGCACTTTTTACTCCTTATAGCGTGCAGCTTGTTTTAAACAAGATGAATGTTGTGTTTTCGGCACTGCTCGTACATTTCGTTGGGCCAGATACTCGACTGAATTTCACCGATATGTGCTTTCCGAAGGAAATACATGCAAATACGAGACTGCCCTATTCCTCCTCCAATTGAGAGCGGAAATTCATTATTCAGCAAACGTTTGTGCCATAGTAAGTCTTTCCGATCCTCGTTTCCAGTCAACTTTAGCTGGTGCAGCAGCGCCTCCTTGTCTACTCGAATTCCCATGGAAGATATTTCGAACGAGCTCTGCAGGGTGGGGTTCCAGATAACAATATCGCCATTCAAGCCCTTATATCCGGCTTTTGTTTCCGTCGACCAGTCATCGTAGTCAGGGGCGCGCCCATCATGCTTTTCGCCACCGGGCAGTGAGCCTCCAATTCCGATAATGAATACGGCTCCGTATTTCTCAGCTATCTCATTTTCGCGCTCTTTGGATGTAAGCGTAGGATACTCGGCTTCCAGATCTTCGGCATGGATAAACGTAATTTCTTCCGGCAATATCGGCTTGATTTGAGGATAATGCTCATAGACAAAAAACTCGGTTCGCAACAAGACGGTATAAATTTTACGGACTACCTTTTTCAAAAAATCCAGATTCCTTTCTTCATCCGAGATCACACGTTCCCAATCCCATTGATCAACGTATAATGAGTGGATGTTGGTCAGCTCTTCATCCGGGCGAATGGCGTTCATGTCGGTGTAAATCCCATAGCCCTGGTCAACATCTAAATCAGCCAATGTCATTCGCTTCCACTTGGCCAATGAATGAACAACTTCGGCAACCTGATCATTTAATTCTTTTACGGGGAAAGTAACCGGACGCTCTATTCCATTTAAATCATCATTAATACCAGTTCCTTTCATAACAAAAAGAGGAGCGGTAATTCGACTCAACTTCAGCTCGGAAGACAGATCTTGCTGGAAAAAATCCTTCACTAACTTGATGGCCTTTTCTGTCTGTTTTAAGTCCAGATGAGACTTGTAGTTTTCTGGAAAATATAATTTCATAGTGTACAAATTAGAACTGTCAGTCGACAGCAACGAATTCAATTAATAATTACTTCGTGCTAAAATTAGGAAGAATCTTTCAGTTTAATAAAAAACAGATCTTTAAATTGAAAATTCGAAAGAGATATAGCCTTTTCGAGATTCACTCACCAATTCTGATTGTTCACCGGTAAAGTTGTTATTTTTGCTGCGTCATGAATCTGTTTAGACATCCAAATATTGTCAACCTTTACCTGATTAAATTCTCTAAGTGGTTCAACTTGGTGATGCCTGTTGTGGTCATTTTTTACCAGGAGAATGGATTGAGCATGCAAGAAATTTTCTGGCTCAAATCCATTTATTCGGTTGCTATTGTGGCCATGGAAATTCCATCGGGTTATCTGGCTGATGTTTGGGGACGTAAAAAGACCTTGATTCTGGGAGCACTGTTAGGATCGGCAGGGTTTGCAATGTATAGTTTTTCGTTTGGATTTTGGGCTTTTGCCATTGCTGAAATCGTTTTAGGTATTGGGCACAGCTTTGTTTCGGGAGCAGATACAGCCATGCTTTATGACACCCTAAAGGTTTCGAAACGAGAGGGCGAATACATGAAACAGGAAGGATGGATTACTTCGTCAGGGAACTTTGCTGAAGCCATTGCCGGAGTTAGTGGCGGATTGTTAGCCACCCTCAGCTTACGGATGCCCTTTTATTTTCAATTCGCTGTGGCGTCAGTTGCCATTCCGGCAGCGTTTCTTTTAACAGAACCTCAAACACAAGTTAAAGCAATCGCTAAAAATTTCAGTAGCATTCTAAAAACTATTCGTCAAACTTTTCAACACCGCGAATTACGGTCAGCATTGCTGGTTTCTTCATTTACCGGAACTGCATCGCTGACCTTTGCGTGGTTTGTTCAACCCTATTTTAAAGCAATAAATTTACCACTTCCGCTATTTGGTACGATGTGGACTTTACTGAACCTTTCGGTTGGGCTTTCATCCATGATATCGTATAAAGTAGAAAGCAAATTAGGACAGCGAAAATCACTGCTGTTAATTATCATCGGATTGTCACTTGGATATTTACTTTCAGCTTGGCAAGTCAGTCTGGCCGGATTATCAATCCTGTTCTTCTTTTACCTCATTAGGGGCATTGCACATCCGATCCTTAAAAACTATATTAATGGCTATACTCAGTCCGAAGTGAGGGCTACCATCTTATCAATTCGAAATTTTGTAATCCGTATCAACTTTGCTGTAATTGGTCCCGCACTGGGGTATTTAACCGATCAGTTCAACTTATCAACCGCCTTGTTTTGTGCCGGAATAAGCTATTTGATTGTTACACTAATTGTTGCACTTCCTCTTCTTAAAAAGTAATGCCGGAAACGATTCATATACTCAGCTTTAACCCATCGTAGGCCAGGTGCACATTGGCAGGCAGTTGTTTCTCCACGTCCTCATGAAGCCCCATCAAGTGCGAAATATGTGTCAGGTAGGCTTGTTTTGGTTTTACTTCTTCAATCAGCTCCAATGCCTCTTCTAAATTGAAGTGAGAAATGTGCTTTTCAATTCGAAGCGCATTAACCACCAGCACATCCAAATCGCGGAGTTTTTGCTTCTCTTCGTCTTCAATTCGATTAATATCGGTGAGGTAAGCCATTTTACCAATCCGGAAACCAAACACCGGGAGTTTATGATGATAGCCGCGAATTGGAATTACATCAATCGAATTCACTTTGAATGGTTTGTTGTTAACCAAATGTAGATTCATTTGCGGAATCCCCGGATACTTATTTTTTTCGAACACGTAATCGAAAACCCGCTTGATGGAGTTTTGAACCCGCTGCTCGGCATAAATATCAGTCGGATGTTTTTGCACCCAATTAAAAGCCCGGATGTCATCCAAACCAAAAATATGATCGGTATGCTCGTGGGTAATTAAGATAGCATCCATCTTCTTCAATCCAATTCGCAACATTTGCTGTCGAAAGTCAGGCCCTGCATCAATCACAATTTTCTGGCCGTCAGTCTCAATAAAAAGTGCCGACCTCAGGCGTTTATCTCTGGCATTAGTCGATTGGCATATCGCACAATCGCATGCTACCACCGGAACTCCCTGCGAAGTCCCTGTTCCTAAAAATTCGATTTTTAAATTCAATGCTTTCTCCATGTACTTGGGCAAAACTACAAAAAATAGATTTTCTTATGTGGGGTGTGTAAATTAATTAATTTTGAAGAAAATTTGAACTATGGCAAGCTTGTATCTCATCCCAATTACTTTGGGCGATAGTGAACTGAATACCGTTATTCCGGAAAATCACAAGAAAATCATTCTTTCAATCTCTCATTTTATTGTAGAAAATATTCGTACGGCACGTCGTTTTCTTAAAAAAGTGGATCGGAATATTGACATTGATTCTCTTCAGTTTTACGAATTGAATAAACATACCAATAAGAATCAACTCCACTCGTATTTAGACCCCGTAACCCAAAACTTGCCAGTAGGGATTATGTCGGAAGCCGGATGCCCCGGTGTTGCTGATCCTGGAGCCGAGGTTGTTCGAATTGCCCATGAACAAAGTGTCCGCGTAGTTCCACTTGTTGGACCATCATCCATTTTATTAGCTATGATGGCCTCGGGAATGAACGGACAGAATTTTGCATTCAACGGCTACCTGCCCATCAAAAAGGGAGAAAAGGCTACACAAATTAAGCACCTCGAAAGTAGAATTTACAGTGAAAACCAAAGCCAGCTTTTTATTGAGGCTCCTTATCGCAATTTACAGCTACTCGATGACTTGCTGCAAAACTGCCAGCCGCAAACGAAGTTATGCGTGGCCTGTGATTTAACCCTGAAAACTGAATTCATTAAAACGCAAAGTATTTCGAACTGGAAGAAGTCGAAACCAGACATCCAGAAACGACCGGCAATCTTTATTTTGGGGAAATAAGTTTCTTTTTGAAGTGAGTTTCAACGAAAGAACAACTTAAATTCGTGTTCGAAATTTGGGGTGAAAATGCTTTTTCCTAAACTATTTGCAAGCTGCTTTTCTGTCCAAAATCGGCCCTCTGTTACTTCATCCGAATGAAGATGGATTCCTTTAAAATCGTTGGTGACAAACACATAAACCAACTCGCGTTCCAATTCGGATTCCCAAATGTATTGTTTGATTAGTTTTGCTGAGAATTCTTTTAACCCAATCTCTTCCCAGGCTTCGCGCTTTAAGGCAGTTTGCAAGTCCTCCCCAAACGAGATATGTCCACCAACGGCCGTATCCCATTTTCCGGGTTGCACCAGCTTATCAATGGGGCGTTTCTGCAAGTAAATATCACCTTTGCGGTTCAATACATGCAAATGCACAACGGGATGAAGCAATTTTTCGCCATTGTGACATACCGAACGTGGAGCTTTGCCAAGCACTTTCCCCTGTTCGTCGACTATGGGTAGCTGTTCTTCGGTTGAAAGCTGTTTCTGTTTTCTTTTCTGCTTTGCAAATTCAATAATAAATACCACCACCCCAAACAAGATATAAAACAAACCACCACTTATAAATGCCCATGCCTCGTTTGACATGTAAAACACCGCATAAAAAACGAAAGCTGTATGCGCCATAAAAACAAAAAACATCAGCCTTAAACTCTGCCGCATTTTATTCATTTGGACTTCCGATATTTCCATATCCTTCATGTATCGGCGGCTCATCAGTTCAACGACATTAACCTTTGAAAAGGCAGATAAGGCTAAAACGGCGCAAAGGATAAGTTCTATCAGTGCAGGCTTTAATTTGAAAAAAATATCGTTGTCCAGGAGAATTGAAATTCCTCCCAAAGCGATCAACAGTAGCGTATCAAAAAGAACAAAGCGATCAAAGCGTTTTTCCTTCACTCCAATCCAAGCCATTTCAATTATACCAATGATCAAGGCGGCAATTACCCCGGCTTTCGTTCCCCAAACTTCGTCAATGACTATAAAAGCAAATAAAGGGATAAAGCCCGGTAGTAACTTCTTTAGAAGTTCTATTCGTTGGTTTTGCATCTAAAAATAAAACCCGCAAAAGCGGGTTTCAAAATTATTTAGTTTGAAGTATTATCTAATCTATAATGCTTATAAACCTCCACATCAAATATTAAGGTTGAAAAGCGGGGAAGTCCAGAAGATGTTGTGGCTCCATATGCTAAATTTGAAGGAATAATTAAAGTAGCCTCACCCCCTTGCCTCATGTGGGTAAGCCCCTCACTGAGGCCAGTAATCACGTCGGAGCTTCCAACAATAACATCATAAGGTTCAAAGTCGCCTGTTGAACCTGCAGAATAGGCACTATCAATAGTCATTCCTGAATAAAAAATCTTTACACGATCACCGACTTTTATTAAAGAATCACCTGTTCCTTCTACATGCTCGATATAGTACAAGCCCGACTCGGTGGGCTCTGTCGTAATTCCGTTAGCCTCAATGTACTCATTGAGCCTAGCCAGTTCTTCTGCTCTTAACTTATCTAAATCAAGACCACTATCCTTACATGAAACGGCTGCAACCAAGGCACAACCCAAAAGAGCAAAAAAGAAAAACAACTTTTTCATATGATTATAATTGTTTGTTTAAAAAGGTTTCATATGTCACTTGCTTGATAATAACTTCTTGGATTGAAACCTATTTATCGAGCTTGTTTCATATAAAATTCCGATCTGTTTTATTCGTAAATATCTTCTAACTTTATAACAAATGCTAATGTGGTGAATGGTGGAATTGAGTTATTACCTCTTGAACCGTAAGCATAATCAGAGGGAATAACAAATATCCCTTCAGCTCCTTTATTCAAATGCATTAAAGCATCATCGAATCCAGCAATCAATCCGCCTGGAGTGAACGTAAATTTCCAAATACTATCAGCATAATGATACGCTGATGCATCAAAAATCCTTCCGTTATCAGGTCTAAATCCTTGGTAGTTGACCCCAATAGAATCACCTGTTTGAACGAAATCTCCTTCTCCTTCTTTCGTAATTGAATAATAAACACCCAGGTCAGTCGTGTCTATATCATATCCTCTGTCCATCAACGTGTCTAAATACTCACCAAGCAATGCATCTTCGCGAGCTGCAGTATAATTAATCGGGTCAACAATAGGATCATCATTAAAGCATGAGTATGCACTTACAACAATAACAGCGAGCAATAAAAATTTTAAGAACTTCATTTTTTTCATTATTACGATTTTGTTTTAACTAATTTTTCCTGATAAACCGGAAGCAGTTTCCTGTATTTATCAAGGGTTTCGGTTAATGATGCATAAATCTCCCCTCCGGCTGCGTTGCAATGTCCTCCTCCATTAAAATTTTCGGAGGCAAACTCATTAACAGCAAATTCGCCCTTTGATCTAAAAGACGCTTTTACCATTCCATCCTTTTCTGAAAAAAGGGTGCTAAAATGGATTCCACGAATCGACAAGGGATAATTCACAAAGCCTTCGCTGTCTCCTTTTACAAAGTTAAATTTAGCTTGCGTTTCCTTGGTCAAATAAATAACTGCTGCATGGTGTTCCGGGAAAACCTCCATACACTCGTTCAGGCAATATCCCAGTAGCCGCATGCGATCGGCAGAATAATTATCAAACACCTGGCTATGAATATAATCCTGATCAATGCCAAATTTTAGCAATTCTCCTACAGTCTGAAACGTTTGCGGATCAGAAACATTGTAATCAAACGATCCGGTATCGGTCATTATACCACAAAAAAGGCATTCGGCCGCACTCTTATTCATGTATTGTTCAAAATCGAGTGCCCTGATAACGTGAAAGACCAACTCTGCTGTTGATGAGCATTCCGGGTGAGAGATGATAATATCAGCAAAATCCTGTGGGTACGGATGGTGATCAATCAGTACCGTTGATTTTGAATAGTTCTCAATCAATTCTTTCATCTTTCCGGTTCTTGAAAGATGATTGAAGTCCAGGCAAATTAACAGGTCTGAATCG
Organism: Sunxiuqinia indica; assembly: GCF_009847015.1. GTDB lineage: Bacteria > Bacteroidota > Bacteroidia > Bacteroidales > Prolixibacteraceae > Sunxiuqinia > Sunxiuqinia indica. The sequence goes on along the minus strand of NZ_WVEM01000008.1, from coordinate 163,236 downwards.
TCCAAAAGCTGCTCGACCTTTTTGGGATCAGACGAATAAAAAGTAACTGATTCCTGATCGTCCATCCACTTAAAAAAATCAGCATATTCATTAACACAAACAACATTTACCTGTAACCCGGAGGTTTTTAAGATGTGTGCCATTCCTAAAGCTGACCCGATTGCATCTCCATCAGGGTTTACATGAGGTAAAATAACAACACGTTGATTGGGCTCAACAATGAGCTCCTTAAAAGCGTTTATTAAATCTAATTTCAGTTCTTTCAAAATTCAAATATTTTAACCGGCTACAAATATAAAAATAATGCACCCGGTATTTAATTTTAGTTAATTAATTTTCTATTTTCGTTTGATTTATCAAACCTAACACAAATTACACAAAATGGCTGGAAAACGAACTCTTACCATCATCAAACCAGGTGCCGTTGAACGAAACCTGATTGGGCCAATCCTGGCAAAAGTTAATGAAGCAGGATTTGTTATTAAAGCTTTAAAGTACACCAAGTTAAAAAAAGAACAAGCAGGTGCTTTTTATGCGGTACATAAAGACAGGCCGTTCTATAAAGATTTAGTGAAATTTATGAGCTCTGCACCAATCGTTGTAGCTATTCTTGAAAAAGAAAATGCTGTTGAAGATTTCCGTGCTTTAATCGGAGCAACAGATCCTTTAGAGGCCGAAGAAGGTACGATTCGCAAAATATTTGCGGAATCGAAAACCCACAATGCTATTCATGGATCAGATAGCGATGAAAATGCAATTAAGGAAAGTGATTTTTTCTTTTCCCGAGTTGAACGATTTTCAATTTAACGAAAAATAATCTCTTTGATTATATCTTCGCCCGCTTGTTCATTCAAGCGGGCTTTTAATTGCTCTTTCATCATTACCAACTCACTTCGCAAAGCCGGAGAACTGCTTTTTACAAACAAGGTTCCGTTGTTAATTCGCAACGACTCCGTGTATTTGGCAATCATCGGTCCAACCACTTTTTCCCACGAAGCAATCAAGTCAACTTCTGTCAGTTTTTTTCCAAGTCTGTTTTCCTCGATATAATCCTTTAATATGTCACTCAGTTTTTGTGTATTGCTTCGTCTCATTTTGTTACCTCGTTTACTGTTCCGTCGTTCACCTGAAAAATTTTAAAATCAGCTTCGATCTCCTCAATCATCTGATCTAAATGCTCCCGATTGGTATCGGTTATAAATATCTGTCCAAAATGATCGTCGGCCACTAATTTCACAATTTGCTCTACCCGGTATTTATCCAGTTTATCAAAAATATCATCTAATAGAAGGATAGGGGTCATTCCCGATAAATCCTTGATAAAATCAAACTGAGCGAGCTTTAGAGCGACCAAATAGGTTTTCTTTTGCCCTTGTGATCCAATCTTCTTAATGGGATAATCTCCTAAATTGAAAAGAATATCATCCTTATGAATTCCAACCGAAGTATATTGTAATAGGCGGTCTTTAGGTATCGACTCTTTTAACAGCTCGGCAAAGTCGTGGTCGTAAAGTTTCGATTCGTGTACCATCTCAATTCGTTCTTTCCCTGAAGAAATCAACTCATAATAGTGCTGAAATATGGGCTGTAATTTTTGCAAATATTCAACCCTTTTTTCATGAATCAGTTTTCCGTAATGAACCATTTGGTCACTCCATACCTCAAGGCTTTCTTCGCTATAAAAGCGGTCGGCAGCAAACTGTTTCAATAGTTTATTACGCTGTAATAATGCCCTGTTGTAACGAATCAAATTATCAAGATAAACCTGATCATACTGCGAAATAATTGAATCAAGAAAACGCCTGCGTTCATCACTGCCTCCTAAGATCAGATTCATATCTGATGGCGTGACAATAATCAGCGGAAGCAAACCGATATGCTCCGATAATTTTTTGTACTCTTTCTTATTTCGTTTGAAATGTTTCTTTTGCCCCCGCTTCAGTCCACAATAGATATTTTCTTCATTCTCCAGTCGATGGTACCTACCGTGAATGACAAAAAAATCCTGATCATGCATAATATTCAGCCCATCAATGGAGCTGATAAAACTCTTGCAAAACGATAAATAAAAAATCGCATCCATCAAATTTGTTTTTCCGGCTCCATTATTACCGATAAAACAATTCAGATTTGCGGAAAACTTCAGATCGGCTTCCTCGAAATTTTTAAAATTAACCAGCGATAGATTTTTAATATACATGAAGAAAATTCTTTAGGCTAAACAAAACTAAGAAAATAAAAAATGAAGCAGGAGGCATTTCGTTTACTGTTGAAAAAAATAATTCATTACTCCAGTATTCGTGCCTGAATATGAAATTCATTGGTTTTGGAAACGATAATAACAGCGACATGTTGATTAATATTAAATTTTATAAACCTTTCCTGCTCTTTATTTTATAAAAAAACATATTTTTGCGTCACGAAATTGGAATAATCTATTTAAAAGATGGCAAAAAATAAGGACACCAGAGAGCAAGACAGCTTTTCAGAAGTTGAAAGTACGTTGACAAAAACGGAGCAAATCATTGAAGACAACCAAAAAATTCTAGTAATTGTTGTTGGAGTAATTGTCGCAATTGTAGTCGCTTACCTTGGTTTTACAAAATTATATATTCAGCCTCGTGAACTGGACGCTCAAGAGCAAATGTTCATGGCAGAGCAGTATTTTGAAAAAGATTCTTTTAATCTGGCGATTAATGGAGATGGCAATTATCTCGGATTCCTGGATATTATAGAAGACTACGGAATGACCGATGCTGGAAATCTGTCTAATTATTACACCGGAATCTCGTATTTGAAATTAGGAGAATATGAAGCAGCGTTGGATTATTTGAACGAGTTTGATACGGATGATCTGTTGTTAGTTCCGGTTACCGAAGGAGCAAAGGGCGATGCCTATCTCGAACTTGGAGAATCCGACAAAGCGCTGTCGGCCTATAAAAATGCATACAAAGCTTCAGAAAACGAATTCACCACGCCTATTTACATGATGAAAGCGGCTAACTTATTGGAAGAAGAAGGGAATTTGGACGATGCGTTAGAGATTTATCAAACTATAAAGGAAGAGTACCCAACGTCAAATGAAGGACGAAGCGTTGCAAAATACATCGCTCGCGTAGAAATTAAGCAGAATAAATAATTTCAATTAATATATTTCTGAAAATCCCCTCATCGCAGGGGATTTTTTATTTTTGTAGAAAAATTAAAGGTATGGCAACAAAAAATTTATCAGCATACGACATCGAATCTGTTCCTTCGGCAAAAGGTTATAAAGTTGGAATTGTAGTCGCTGAGTGGAATTATGAAATTACAGGCGCTCTCGCACAGGGAGCTATTGACACTTTAAAGAAGCATGATGTTGAAGACGATGACATCCAGATAAAGCATGTGCCGGGAACTTTTGAGCTTCCACTGGGGGGGCAATTTTTTGCTGAGTACAGCGATGTGGATGCAATCATACTGATTGGTTGTGTTATTCAGGGAGACACTCGTCATTTCGATTTTATTTGCGATGGCGTAACTGCTGGAACAACTGATTTGAACCTGAAATACAATAAGCCCTTTATTTTTGGGGTTTTAACCACCAACAACGAACAGCAGGCTTTGGATCGTGCCGGCGGCAAATTAGGCAACAAAGGCGACGAAGCAGCAATTACAGCAATCAAGATGATTGCACTTCAGAAAGAAATGAAAGCATAAAAAAAAGGGGATTAACCAAATCCCCTTTTCTTTTTTCTACTAACTAAAACTAAACCCCTATTCGACTATTCTATTTTCCGGGTCTAACATTGCCTCCTCGTTGATCGGGCGAACGTCTTTTCTTCATTCGCTCTTCTTGTTGTTTCTGCATTTCATCAAACTTTTCAGCTTGCTCCGCATTCAGCATACTTCGGATTTCGACATTTCTGTTTTTCATCGTTTCGCGCATTTTAGGAAATAAAGCCTTGCGAGCGTCCTCGTCAGCAGCATTTTTCATTTCCTCACGCATTTTTTCCGATTTCGCCTGATACTTTTTATTGATCTCGTGCAGCTTGTCTTGTTGAGCTTCATCAAGCCCAAGTTGCTCCACCATTCTCTTTTCCATTTCTTCAGGACTCCTACGTTGACCCTGTCCTGGCTGTGCATAGCTAAATCCGACAACGGTAATCAATAAAACAACCAATAATTGTATTCTTTTCATGTGATTAAAATTGTTTATTTATAAGGTATTACATGGAACTCTCGATGAAATTTAATTATGCTTGTTTGTGAAATATCGCAGATTAAATTTCATGTTCGTTTCATTGGGATATTTTTAAATGTTTAGTTTTATTGACTCTCAAAAGCTCATTTCGTTTAATCACTCCATTTCCTTTCATGAAAGATTCCACTATTTTTACCCAAAAGAAAGAACTATGCAAGCAATGATTTTTGCAGCCGGACTAGGAACACGGCTTCAGCCACTTACGAACGACAGGCCCAAAGCACTGGTGAAAATTAATGGGAAAACTCTGCTCGAACGATGCATCGTGAATTTGCAAAAGCATGGAATTCAAAAAATCATTATCAATGTTCATCATTTTTCTGAACAAGTTATCGCTTTACTTCAGGAATGGACTTTTTCAGGTTTAGACATCCAGGTTTCAGATGAAAGCGAGATGCTTTTAGATACCGGTGGAGGAGTTTTAAAAGCTGCTCCGTTGTTTGATAAAAAACAGCCTGTTTTATTACTGAACGTTGATGTACTGACAAACCTTTCTTTTCGAGAACTACGATCTTACCATCAGCGAGAAAAGACACTTGCAACTTTGGTTGTTCGCAAGCGTGACACCTCGCGTTATTTGCTTTTCGACGACAATCGACAACTAACAGGATGGAAGAACTACAACACGGGTGAAACAAAGATCTCGAAGCCTGATGAGTTTGAACAATCAACCCCTTATGCTTTTAGTGGTATTCAGATTATTCAGCCCGAATTATTGAACCTCATCGAAGAGAAGGGTAAGTTTTCAATTATCGATTTATACTTGCGTCTGGCAAAATCGAACTCGATTAAAGCATTTGTTGACGACCAATCAATATGGATGGATCTAGGTAAGTATGAACAAATGAACGAAGCCGAACAGCTGGTCAAACAGCTGGATTTAGAATAAAAAAATGGCGAAGTACATCGGTACTTCGCCATTCAATATCTAATGCGTTAATAAACTATTCTTTGGGTTTGAAAACCACATCAATCAAATCTGCTCCTTCGAAGAAAGAAGCAGCAAACTTTTGAATATCTTGTTTGGTCATTTCATTCAGTAGCTCTTCGTAATTAGCGGGATCTGCCGAGTTGATACCAGAATAATAGTAGTTGTATAATGAATTCATCCAGAAACTATTATGCTCTAAAGACTGCTGGCGATCTTTCAATAAATTTGAAACGGTTTTGTTAAAGTCCACATCCGTTGGGCCTTCTTCAATAATTTTGTTGATTTCCTGATAGATCAACGATTTGAGCTTTTCTGTTCTGCTTGGATCACAATCAAACATGATTTTAACTTGAGCTCGCTCAACCGGATATTGGCTCAATCCACTTCCAACACGAACGCCATAAGTTCCACCTTCATCTTCACGCACCGACTCGGTATAACGTAAATCTAGAATGCCTTTCAGAACCTTCATCGCCAGAATGTTTTCCTGATTGTATTCAATATCATTTACATAGGTCACATTTACATTGGCTTTGGGAGTTTCAAAAGCAATCGGAATAACTTTATCAGTTTTTCCTTCCGGAGCTCTAACGCCACGATCAACCCAGTTTTCTTCACGATCATTATCGGTTAATGATCCGAGGTATTTCGTTGCCAATTCCTTCACAACTTCCTGATCAATATTACCGACAATAAAGAAGGTGAAATCTCCCGCATCCTGAATACGATCTTTATAAATCGATTCGATTTCTTTAAAATCTACATCAGTCAAATAGTCAGGATCCATTGTTCTTACGCGTGGATGATAGTCTGACAAAATATAGGTCAAAGAATCCTGCATGATTTTCTGCGGATTTTTAGCCATGTTCGAGATGTAGGCCACATAACGAGACATCAATGCATTATGCGCTTCTTCATCAAACCGCGGTTTTTCGAAGTACAAATAAACGAGTTGTAGCATTGTTTCAAAATCCTTTGGAGTACTTGAACCATTAAATCCTTCCGTCAATGAGGAGAAAGTTGGTGATACTTCAACCTTTTTACCTGTTAGCATTTTTTGCAAGGTGATTGCATCAAAATCTCCAACCCCATAAGCACTAACAAAAGTCTGTGCCATTCCTGCTGAAGGCACCATGTCATTTTCAACTTTCGAAGTTCCTCCATCACTGTATGCCACGAGAGAAACGGCATCTTTTTCATAATCTGCATGGCGGAAAATGACCTTTACATTATTTGCCAGTGTCCATTCAACGGCATCAAAAGCATCTAGTTTCCTGGTATTGACAATTGCAGAACCCGTCAAGTCTTCGTCGATAAGCGAAGCATCGCCAGCAGCATCAACATAAGGCTCAATCTCCATTGATTCGACTTTTGTAATAATGCTTTTTGCTTCAGCTTCTGTTAAGTGTTCGGCATCGGTTGGACCTGTTATAACAATGGTTCTGTTATCGTCTTTTATCCACTCTTTGGCTTTTTGTGAAACCTCTTCAGCCGTTATCGTTGGAAGTATCTGGTTGGCAAATTCATACTCAACATCAATCCCCGGAGCCGGAGTCATTGTCAAATAATACTCGGCGTACTCGCGTGCGTAACTATCATTACTAATCTTATCTTTCTGTTTGTAGTGGCTTTCCAGTTCGGTTAAAAAGTTGGTTTTGGCTCGCTCCAACTCACTTTCAGCAAACCCGTAACGTTTGATACGCTCGGTTTCGGTCATAATGGCCTCCAGCGCTTTTGCTTCATTATTTGGGTTGGCTGTTGCCGTAATACTGTAGGCATCGTACCCCCGCACAAAGCCTGACATAGTAGTTGATCCCATTATAAAAGGCGGCTCCCCTTTTTGCAACAGCTCCTGAATACGCATGTCGGTCATCGAATTGTAAAGGCTTTGAATGTAGTGATTCTTTAAGTCTTCGTAGGCTTTTGGCTTCCCATCGTTATTTTCTTCAAGAATAAAAACAGAAATACTGGATTGAGTCGCTTCTTCATCTGTTGCAACTACAAAATAAGTTTCATCGTGTGATGGAATCTTGAATGTTGGACGCTCTTTGGCATCTTTTACAGCTGGTATTGGAGAGAAAATCTCTTTCACTTTTTGCTCAACCACTTCTACATCGATGTCTCCCACAATCGCAATAGCTTGCAAATCGGTTCTGTACCAATCATGATAAAAATCTCTTAACGTACTAGGCTCATGATAGCGAATAACAGTTGTGTCTCCAATTATATCGCGTACAGCCCATTTCGATCCTTTAAATAAAACAGGAAACCACTGATTCCGAAGTCTGAAGCTTGCATTCCTCCGCGTTCGCCATTCTTCGGTTATCACGCCTCTTTCGGCATCAATTTCTTCTTCAGTCAGTAATAAATAATTTGACCAATCATGAAGAATAAGCAAGCAGGTGTCAACTAATCCATCATGAGTTGTTGGCACCTCACTCAAGTTATAAACCGTTTGATTAAAAGCTGTGTAGGCATTAATATTACGCCCAAAAGCAACGCCATGGTTTTGTAAGGTGTTTAAAATGCCTTTTCCTTCGAAGTTCTCAGTGCCATTGAAAGCCATGTGCTCTAAAAAATGCGCCAGACCATTTTGGTCATCATTTTCCAAAAGAGCTCCCACATTTTGGATCATATAAAAGCTAGCTCGATCCTTGGGCTCTTCGTTGTGACGAATGTAGTAGGTCATCCCATTCTCGAGGACTCCTGTTTTTACATTCGGATCAAGTGGTACTTGATCTGTCAATTTAAACTCGGACTGAGCCAACACTGGTAGTGTTATAAACAGTAGTAAAATGCTTTTTAATCTTCTCATTTCTTATTATTTATTTTGAAAATAGATGCTCTTGATTACGAAAATACAATTAGTTATCATAGCAAATGTCAAGGTTGTTGAATTCGTTCGTCTTCAAAGAATAAGTATTAAGCTCTGCCGTAAATTACACTTTGAAATTATAAATTATTGATCGAATTTCTATCTGGGGCACAAATCCAGTTGAAAATATAAAAGCCTATTGTTTTTATATTTTGATGGCTCAGAGAAGGAGAAGAGGGTAGGCGTAGAGCTGAACTCCTTGTATATTAGTTTTTTTTGAATTCGTTTCCTTGAAAAAGTGGTGACTAATTCTAATGCTAACCTCAATAATTTGACTGTGGTTTTCCCAATGAACACTAGGCGCGGGCATTTAATAATAAACTGAAAAGAATGTGTGACACATCCTCTCTTTTAAGTATTTCTGCTTATTCAATTTGCTAAGGTCACGCTAAATAATTGAGAAAAAGCTAACGAAAAATTGGTAAATGAATGTCGTTGGGCGTTGCTGTAAAACGTGGTATTATTATAAAAATTCCACACTAATGAGGTGCGAAGTCTACAATCAATGTCTTATAATGTTTTGATAGTTAGCTTATTGATGGGTTTGGCACCAGTTTTGGCAAATGATAAGATGATTTTCAACCACCCAAAAGATAAAGGTTCATTGATGTGATTGAAAAAACGGTGGAATAGCTTATGCAGTAATGGTTTAACAGATTAGTTTTAATCGCTATAAATTAGAAACAAATTGAATACATAAACATGAATACAATAAAGATTTTTAAACTGGCTTTAGTGTCCTTGTTGATGGCCGGATTTTCAGTTTCGTGCAATCAGTCGGCAAAGAATAATCGTAATGAAAAAAGTAGTGGGATTGATTCAATGGAAGTTATGGGTATTAACAATGCCCGCCATGATGAGATCCGTGGTAGAACGCAGAGTGAAATGGAAAGGGTGCGCATGCGCCTGAATAGTTTGGATGAAAATGATCCTGATTTTAATGGGAAGTTAAATCAGGAATTGGATCGGTTTAATGCTGACATGGATAGTATAAACGCTCATTTAGCTAACAATAATTTTGAAACGAGTGATGATTATAGAAGCCGGTACGATTCGGTGCGTATTAAAAGCAATGAGTTGAAAAACAAGCTGGAAAGGTGGACTGACAAAACCAGTGAAAATCTCGAGGAGCTGGAAGATGAAATAAAAACGGAGTTCAGGGAACTTAAAGAATTTTTGAAAAACGATAAAAATTAAAATATGAAAGCAAAAAAAATTACTGAAGCATTGATTGATCATCACAATGAAATGCGAAAATTGGTTAAAGAAATAGAAAAGGATGCAAGCAAATTTATCTTCTTAAAAAAGCACCTCGACATTCATCATGAATTGGAGGAAGATCTGTTGCTTAGTAAATTACACTCCAAGAAAGATATAAAAGATGAATCGCTCGAATCGCAGGAAGAGCATGTCGTTTTAAATCAGGCACTGCTTGGCCTTGCTGATTTTCCGAAAGACAACCAACGCTGGATGATTAAATTTAAGGTTTTTGATGAAATACTCGACCACCATTTGGAAGAAGAGGAAGAGGATTTGTTTCCTGAAGCTGAAAAAGCTTTGAGCGAAAAGGAGCTAACCGATTTGGGAACTCAATTTATTGAACTGAAAAAGCAGCGACTTTCAGCTGTATTGGAAACCAAACCAGTAAAAGAACTGGAAAAACCGAAGGCTAAAAAGTAAAGGTTAATAAAAGTCTGCTTACTGTAGCGTCAGTTTTATTTGATGCGGTTTTTATTCTAGCTGGCAAAAAAAAGCTGCTCCACATTGATGGGAGAGTAGAAGGCAGTTGAATTTATAACAGAGGCATATCAACATTGCAAAGCCATTGCTGTGTAGGGTGGGGGAGTCGATTGGCTGATGGAAATTGATGGGTTCACTTCAGTCAAAAAAAGAAGAAATGAAGCCAGGTATTTTTATTGATGCTTCGCTTGGTGAATTTGTAAAAGTGATCGCACATCACAGGTTCTGGGAACGCGAAAAGAAAAAGAAAACTGAAACAATTGATTTGCGAAATCTCGTAAATATTAAGCATAAACATATTTGACAAAGAGTCTATAAATCAGGCTGTTTGAAAAAAATAATCTGCAGTCTCTTGAAGCGTCAACGTATAATAGGTTGAATATGGTCAACTTATAACGAAACGCTATTGAAATTTGATGTCGTTTTAAAGTGAATAAATCCAATTAAAAATAAAGGTGAGAATAACATTTTTTTTATATTTGCAACGCTTAAAAACAGAACACGCCAGGTTGATTAAGTTCCAATTTGTTCAGGTTCCATTTTTAATGCCCAGATGGTGAAATTGGTAGACACGCCAGCTTGAGGGGCTGGTGACCGATTATGGTCGTGCAAGTTCGAGTCTTGTTCTGGGCACTAAGGAGTTGAGAAATCGGCTCCTTTTTTTTATTTTCATAACTAGCCACTTACAGCTAGCCGATGTTGCTAGATCTTCTAAAATGGAATCATGATGGAGACATTTCCGGGTTATACGTTACGATAGTACAAAATAATTGATTTAAATGACGCATACTCGTTCTATAACTCCTGTGTGTTGAGTACCGTAGGAATCTATTGAACTTTGCTTGGAAAGACTGGTGACTCCTTGGGGTGATTTGAAACGTGGGAGTTCTGCAAAGAGCTCCGCATAAACCTCTTTTATGGCGTATAATTGAACCGTATTTCGTGCTATCGGGTCGAGGGTGTTGTTCCGTGTGAAATTGTATGCTGGGCGATCTTGGATCACATTTGGATACTGCTGTTTTTACTCTTTCTTCTCATGCATTCTTTTCGTAAGTAATTTGTTTTTCAATCGTTTTTAGTATATGTGTTATAGAACATTTATGTGAAAAAAGCAACGAAATTTAATAAAGGTAAAAAATACTTTTTATAGTTTTGACCACATGAAACAAGCATGTAAAAGTTCTTATATAACGGAGGATGATTATATGCGAGGTTCATATGATCCCTAATAAAAAGCAAACGATTATAATCAGATGAAACGATCAAAAGAATTTTTGTCAGAATTATATGGAGAGCATCCAAGGCATTATGTTGCAGTTGACTGCGTGATTTTTGGTTATGACAGCGGCGAGTTGAAGTTACTATTATACCCCCGTAGTTTTGAGCCGTCAAAGGGAAATTGGTCATTGCCGGGGGGGTTTGTTCAGAATGATGAATCGTCGGATCAGGCGGCAGAGCGAATATTGAAAAAGACCACGGGATTAGATGATATTTTTATGGAACAAGTAGCAGCCTTCGCTGATCCAAATCGTGAAAAATCGGCAAGGGTGATCAGTTTGGCGTATTACGCGTTGGTCCGTCTTGATCGGTACGACGAAAATCTCTTAAAAGAACATGGTGCTACCTGGTATTCACTGGCCAAAATGCCGGACTTAATTTTCGACCACAATGAAATGGTTGCAAGGGCTCTTTCTAAACTCCAATTTAAGGCCGGACATGGACTTGTTGGTACAGAGTTGCTGCCCGAAATGTTCACTCTTACCCAGTTAAGAGGGCTATATGAAGCTATTTTTCAACGGGAATTTGATCCCGGCAATTTCAGAAAGAAGATTTTGTCACTTGGGATTTTGAAAAGACTAAACAAAAAGGATTCCAGCGAATCGAAAAAAGGAGCCTATTATTACTGTTATCAGGCAGAAGATATTAACGCAAAGGAAATTGGTCAAATTATAAAAATCTAACAAAAATAAATTATTTAACAAGATGAAAACGAAAGATTTAAAATCCTACGAAGTTTGGTTTATTACAGGTAGTCAAAACCTATACGGCGAAGAAACTCTCAAGCAAGTTGATAGTCATTCAGAAAAAATCGCTAAAGCTTTTGATGCGTCTCCGTCAATACCAGTAAAAGTTGTGTTCAAGCCTGTAGTTAAAACTCCCGAAGAAATTTATAATTGCTGCCAGGCGGCTAACACAAATGAAAACTGTATCGGTATCATCACTTGGATGCACACATTTTCACCAGCTAAAATGTGGATTCAAGGGCTAAGCGTTTTAAATAAACCATTTTTACACCTTCATACTCAGTTTAACCGTGACATTCCTTGGGATACCATTGATATGGATTTCATGAATCTAAACCAGTCGGCACATGGCGACCGTGAGTTTGGCTTCATTTGCTCGCGCATGCGCAAAAATCGTAAAGTGGTAGTTGGTTATTGGGAAGATGAAAACGTTCAACAAAAGGTTGGAATTTGGGCGCGTGCCGCAGTCGGTAATAATGAATCTAAAAACTTGAAAATTTGTCGTTTTGGTGATAATATGCGTTATGTTGCTGTTACCGAGGGTGATAAAGTTGAAGCACAACGAGTTCTCGGATGGCAGGTTAATGCACATGGCGTTGGAGAGTTAGTTGCTAGTATGGACACCATCTCGGAAAAAGAGGTTGATGATTTAATGGAAGTGTATGCAGCAGAATATCAATTAGAGGATAAATCAAATGAAAATATTCGTTACCAAGCGAAAATTGAGCTTGGAATGAAAAAGTTTTTGGATAAGCATGGCTACAACGCTTTTACCACAAACTTCGAAGATCTTACTGGCATGAAACAACTTCCGGGCTTGGCAAGTCAGCGTATGATGGCTCAGGGTTATGGGTTTGGTGCTGAAGGCGATTGGAAACAATCAGGCTTGGTACGTATTATGAAAGTGATGTCGCAAGGTTTGGAAGGTGGATGTTCGTTTATGGAAGACTATACTTACCATTTAGACCCGGTACAGCCAGCGGTATTGAGTGCACACATGTTGGAAATTTGTCCTTCGATTGCTGAAGCTAAACCTAAGATTGAGGTACATCCATTGGGAATTGGTGGCAAAGATGCTCCTGCTCGTTTGGTGTTTAATGCACCCGAAGGTGACGGTGTAAATGCAACCTTGGTTGATATGGGCGGACGGATGCGTTTAATTCTTAATCCAGTAAAATGTATGACACCAAAAGCCCTTCCGAAATTACCGGTCGCTTGTGCGTTGTGGGTGCCAATGCCAAATCTTGAAGTCGGCGCTGCTGCCTGGATCCTGGGTGGAGGAGCTCACCATACAAGTTTCAGCATGGCTCTAAACAAAGAATTTCTGGAAGATCTGGGTGATATGCTCGATCTTGAGATGATTGTAATTGATGAGGATACTAAAATTTCAGAATTCAAAAAAGAGTTGAAGTGGAATGACTTGTATTATCATCTTTCCAAAGGACTATAAGGATTCAATAAAACTAATAAACATAAACTAAAAACTATCGCTAATGGGTTTACTTGACTGGATCGTAATCGGAATTTTTGCGCTCGCCCTAATTGGTATTATTGTGTGGGTGTTTAGGCAAAAGGAAGAAACCTCAGGAGATTATTTCCTTGCTGGTCGTGATGCCTCATGGATTGCCATTGGAGCATCCATTTTTGCATCCAATATCGGATCAGAACACTTAATTGGATTGGCTGGAGCAGGAGCTTCCAGTGGTATGGCAATGGCACACTGGGAAATTCAAGGATGGATGATTCTTATCCTTGGATGGGTATTCGTTCCTTTTTACTCTCGAAGTATGGTTTCAACCATGCCTGAGTTCCTCGAACGACGCTATAATAAAGAGTCCAGAACAATATTGTCGTTGATTTCCTTGGTTAGCTACGTCTTAACTAAAGTTGCTGTTACGGTCTATGCCGGAGGGCTGGTCTTTCAGCAAGTGTTTGGTATTGAAACCATGTGGGGAATCGACTTCTTTTGGATTTCTGCAGTTGGTTTGGTATTGCTAACAGCTGTTTATACGGTAATTGGTGGAATGAAATCAGTGTTGTATACCTCGGTTCTGCAAACTCCTATTTTGCTGTTAGGTTCAATTATTATTGTTGTACTCGGCTTGAAAGAGCTGGGGGGATGGGATGAAATGATGCGCATTACAAGTGCTGTTCCTGTGAATGAACATGGTGATAGTATGGTTAATTTGATACGCAGTAATCGAGACTCGGACTTCCCATGGCTTGGTGTATTTATCGGCTCTGCGGTTATTGGTTTTTGGTACTGGTGTACCGATCAGTTTATTGTACAACGTGTGCTTTCGGGTAAAAATGAAAGGGAAGCACGCCGGGGGACCATTTTTGGTGCTTACCTGAAGCTTACTCCGGTATTCTTGTTCATGATTCCGGGGATGATTGCTTTTGCCTTGCATCAAAAATATCTGGGACAAGGTGGATTTTTACCATTGCTGGAAAATGGCATGCCAAATGCCGATGCAGCATTCCCAACCTTAGTTGCAAAGCTATTACCTGCAGGCGTTAAAGGTCTTGTTGTTTGTGGTATTTTGGCTGCTTTGATGAGCTCTCTGGCTTCATTGTTTAACTCGTCGGCCATGTTGTTTACAATTGACTTTTATAAGAAATACCGACCCAATACAAGTGAAAATAGATTGCTTCAAGTAGGGCGTATTGCAACTGTTGTAATTGTTATTTTAGGTATTCTCTGGATTCCTATTATGCGTAACATTGGAGATGTATTGTATACGTATCTTCAAGATGTTCAATCCGTTTTAGCTCCGGGTATTGCAGCGGCATTTTTGTTGGGAGTTGTGTCATCTAAGCCAACACCAAAAGGAGGTATGTGGGGAATGATTTCCGGATTTATTATTGGTGTATTGCGTCTTGGGGCGAAAGTGATGTATACAAGTATGGCAGGAAGTGCCGGCTATGAAGATGTAAAACTTTGGGCCACTGAAACAGGAGTAAATAATTTCTTTTACACTTTGTTTTATGATGTAAACTGGTTGTTCTTTAGTGGAGGTATGCTTGTGTTCAGTATGGCAGTTGTTCTGGTTGTAAGTAAATTTACAAAAGCGGCATCTGCCGAGCAGCTCAATGGACTGACATTCTCATCAGCGTCTGAAGAAGATAAAGCTGCAACTCGAAAGAGTTGGAATCATTGGGATGTTATCCACTCCGCAATTATTATTGGATTAACTGTTGTGTTTTATATTTATTTCTGGTAAAAAATTAGAAATGTTAGAAGAATTAAAAGAACAGGTTTGTCAAGCCAATCTCGACCTCGTGGAATACGGTTTAGTTGTATTCACCTGGGGGAATGTGAGTGGCATTGACCGAGAAAAAGGATTAGTTGTAATCAAACCCAGCGGTGTTTCGTATGACGGTATGAAACCTGCTGATATGGTGGTGCTCGACTTGGATGGAAATATTGTTGAAGGACAATACAAACCATCTTCGGATACTGCAACTCATTTAGTTTTATACCGCAACTTCAAAAATATTGGAGGGGTTGTTCATACTCATTCCGAGTGGGCTACCAGCTGGGCACAAGCTGGGAAGTCGATTCCTGCTGTCGGAACAACGCATGCCGATTATTTTTATGGCGAAATACCATGCACCCGTAAAATGACGGATGCTGAAATTGAAACTGATTATGAACTGGAAACAGGAAACGTAATTGTAGAATGTTTCAAAGATCTGAATCCTGATTTTATGCCCGGGGTTTTGGTAAACAATCATGCCCCGTTTAATTGGGGAACTGATGCACATAATGCGGTGCATAATGCCGTGGTTTTAGAGGAAGTTGCGAAAATGACATTCCGCTCATTTCAGTTAAATGCTGAAACTGAAATGTCACAGACTTTATTAGACAAGCACTTTTTGCGCAAGCATGGTAAAGACGCTTATTACGGTCAGAAGTAGTAAAACAAAAAAAAATCAAATTAAAATGACTCAAACAAAATATACAATTGGGCTCGATTACGGATCAGACTCCGTTCGTTCACTGATTGTAAATGTCGACACGGGCGAAGAAATAGCCAGTGTGGTATTCGAATATCCACGTTGGAAAAAAGGAATGTACTGCGATCCGGCAAGAAACCAATTTCGCCAACATCCTTTGGATTATTTGGAAGGATTGGAATACACGATTGTTGAAGCTTTAAAAGAAGCTCCGGCCGGAGTGGCTGAAAATGTAGTTGGTATTTCAGTTGATACAACTGGTTCAACTCCGGTTGCCGTTGATGAAAAAGGAACGCCTTTGTCGTTGACTCCGGGATATGAGGAAAATCCGAATGCGATGTTCGTACTTTGGAAAGACCATACTGCTGTGAAAGAAGCCGACGAAATTAACGACTTGGCTCGCAAATGGGAAATTGATTTTACAAAATACGAAGGTGGAATTTATTCATCAGAATGGTTTTGGGCCAAGTTGTTGAAAGTTTCTCGTGATGACGCTGCTGTTTATCGGGCAGCAAATTCGTGGGTGGAACATTGCGACTGGATTCCTGCTGTTTTGGTTGGGAATACTCGCCCAAAAACACTCAAGAGGAGTCGTTGTGCTGCCGGACATAAAGCAATGTGGCACGAGGCTTTTGGCGGACTTCCTTCTGATGAGTTTTTAACGGCTCTGGATCCAATGTTGGGTGGTTTGCGCGATCGGCTGTACAAAGAAACATTTACTTGCGATGTGGCAGTTGGTAACTTGTCAAGCGAATGGGCCGAGAAACTAGGCCTTTCAACAGATGTGGTAATCGGCGTTGGTGCTTTCGATGCTCACATGGGAGCTATTGGTGCCGAAATTGAACCTTATCACTTGAGTAAAGTGATGGGAACTTCAACTTGTGATATGTTGGTTGCTCCAATGGAAGAGGTTGGCGATAAGTTGGTTTCAGGTATTTGCGGTCAGGTTGATGGTTCAATCATGCCGGGGATGCTGGGAATGGAAGCTGGACAATCTGCTTTTGGCGATATTTATGCGTGGTTTAAACGGGTGTTGATGTGGCCGGCAGCGCAAATTCTTTCGAAAACCGATTTAGTAAGCGAAGAGCAGCGTCAGGCGTTGATTGAAGAGCTTTCGGATAAAATGATTGCAGAATTAACTGTTGAAGCTGAAAAATTGGCCATTGGTGAAAGTAGTGTACTGGCTATCGATTGGATGAATGGACGACGTACTCCGGATGCCAATCAAAACCTGAAGGGGGCTATTGCCGGCTTAAGTTTAGGAACTGATGCACCGCGAATTTTCCGTGCTTTGGTTGAGGCTACTGCTTTTGGTTCAAAAGCCATAGTAGATCGTTTTCTAAATGAAGGTATACGTATTGACGGTGTGATTGCACTGGGCGGCGTTGCTAAAAAATCGAAATTGGTGATGCAAATTGTTGCCGATGTGCTGAATATGCCAATTAAGGTTGCTCGCTCGGAGCAAGCTTGTGCGCTAGGTACTGCAATGGCAGCAGCGGTGGCAGCAGGTGTTTATGCAACAACCAACGAGGCTCAGAAAAAGATGGGTGGCGGCTTCGAAATGGAATATCATCCAATTCCTGAAAACGTTGAAAAATACCAAAAGCTGTATGAAGATTACGTTGCTTTGGGTGGTTTCATCGAGAAGGATCTGACAAAATAAGAATCAATCAATTCAGATTAGATATTACGGGAGTTTGTTACGGCAGGCTCCCGTTTGTTTTTGCAATATCGGGGAGTCTTAAATCAGTGTCCAGTCGTTCGTTTAGTTGTTTAATGAAGTGAGCAGAAAGGGTGGGCGATTCTTTCTCGAGATTCTGATGCACAAAAAAATAGATGTTTTGCAGGCCTTGTTTCACCCATTTCTCAATTCGGTCTACCCAGTCATCCAATCGTGAGAAATCGCTTGTCGGATGATTCGAACCAACATATCGAACAAAAGCAGTTGGGGTGGTTAGTCGCATATGCAGTAAATCTCTGCGACCAGCCGTATCTACTAAAATGTTGGTTATTTCGTTTTCTTCGAGCAGTTGAAAATAGTCTTTTGCAATTTGCTCGTTGCTGAACCACTCCTGATGCCGAACTTCGCAGGCTAAGGGGATTGCTTTTGAAAAATTTTCAAAGAATGTCTTCAGGCGATCAACGTTTTTATATCCAAAATTATTATGAAGTTGAAGAAATGCCATCCCCAGCTTTTCTTCAAAGTTGACCATATTGTCGCAGTATTCCTCAGTTAGTTGCTCTACATTGTTTAGTCGCCGCATGTGACTGATCGACTGCGTGACTTTCGGAAAGAACTTAAAGTCATCCGGAGTTTTTTCTTTCCAGCTGATGATTTGCTCTGCTCCAAACATGCGGTAAAAAGTCGCATTTAGCTCAATGGAATTAAACTGAGTGGAGTAGTAGGCCAGCTCGTCTTTTGTGCCGCGAGGATAAAAATTCTTTAAATCCTGCCTATTCCATTTAGCGCAACCCACATAGATATTTAGCGGTTGGCCTGCTTTGCTTTTTGAAAGCACTCTTTTTGTTTCCGGATGATCCTTCGGTAGGGCAAAATCAACTTGATCCGGATGATCAACTTTTCCAAATTTCATAAATTATCTGTTGGTAAGGAATTAAATAAAACGAGAGAATTAAGGCGATAACCGCTTGTATTCCCATTGGTTTGAATCGATCTTATAATAACGAATTCGGTCGTGAAGTCTGCCGGGGCGACCTTGCCAAAATTCTATTTCTGTTGGGTTCACCTGATAGCCTCCCCAGTTTGGTGGTTTCGGAATTGAAAGTCCTTCAAATTGAGCTGTCGTATCTCTGAATTTCTGTTCGAGTTCGTCTCTGCTTTTTATTATTTCGCTTTGCGCCGAAGTCCAGGCACCAAGCTGGCTGTCTCTTGGTCTACTGTTGAAATAGTCTTCAGAAAGGTTGTCGTCAGTTTTTGATATGATGCCTTTTATGCGCACTTGTCGTTCAAGCTCTGCCCAAAAGAAATTTATAGCAACATGATTGTTCTCAGCAATTTGTTTCGCTTTAGTGCTCTTGTAGTTTGTGTAGAATAGGAACTGGTCATTGGAAACCTCTTTCAAAAGTACAATTCGGGTATCTGGTTCATCGTTGACAGTGGTTGCCAAAACCATTGCTGTAGGTTCATTTACTTTGTTATGAATAGCCTCGTCCAGCCATAATTTAAATAAATGAATAGGGGTTTCAGGAATGGTGCTCTCTTCCAGCGTGTATTTCTGATAATTGTTTCGTATATCTCGTAGCATTTACAATTGTTTAAGATTATTTACAAACAAGATTGAAAAAGGTTTTGTTATTTAATAGTAATCAATATTAAAAAGATATGAAAATCTTATTATCATTTATTTTTGTTTTCTTAGGATTTATTGCTTTTGCCGGAGAGAATCAATTGTCTGTTGGCGATAAAGCTGAGCATACTTCTGTCAAAATGTTAGGTGTGTCGGGCGATAAAATGTCGTTGGATGATGCTGTCGATCAAAATGGCTTAGTGCTTATATTTTCCTGTAATACTTGTCCTTTTGTTAAAAAATGGGAAGGGCGTTACAATGGGTTAAAGAAGTGGGCCGATGAACATGAGGTCGGGATGGTGGTAGTGAATTCAAACTATCGTAATTTCGACGGTGTCGATTCGTACGAAGCGATGCAAAAGCACGCGAAGGCTCAGTCTTATAATTTCCCGTACTTAGTCGATGAAAATAGTTTATTGGCTAATGCATACGGTGGACAGACTACTCCTCATGTTTTTCTTTTTAATGAAGATTTTGAGTTGGTTTATAAGGGGGCAATTGATGACAATTACGACGATGCCTCGGGAGTAGATAAAGCTTACTTGAAATCAGCTATCGAGCAACTGGCTTCAGGTGAGGAAATTACCCAAGCCGAAACCAAACCTGTTGGTTGCAGTATTAAACGAAAATAAAAACGTTAAAAATAGTAAAGCCGATGCCTTCCACATCGGCTTTACTATTTAACTATTTTTTTTTCTGTAGGGGTTTCTTGGCGTGGTCCATGTAGTTCCAATTAGTCAGTTCGTTGTAGCTTACGGTTACAGTAAAAAATCCTTCTTCCATTTCGCATCGCAGCCCTTCCCATCAATTCGAGCTTACAGCTCCTTCTGCAATATTGTGAATCCTATTGTCGCAAACATTCTCTAAATACAGCAGGACTAGATAATTCCCTCCCATTTTTTTTAGTTAATGTAAGTGGATTAGTGTCTTTCGACTTGTTGTAACACCACAAAGATTACCCTGTCTATTGTAGTGTGTTGACCTAAAGTCTATTGTTGAGATCGTAAAAAAACAGCGACGCAATATATTTAATCAATAGAATTGTGGCTTTTAAAAATAGTTTTATTAATTTTGTTATACAATGTACTACATTGTGTAACAATTTTAAGAGGTATGGAATTTCTTTCAAAAGTCAAATCAGAACAGGAGTTGATTAAAGAATTTAAGCGATTGGCCCATGTGTGTCATCCTGATAAAGGTGGTAGTGTTGAGCTTATGCAAGGTTTAAACGAGGAATACCGATCGATGAAAAGGTACTTCAATGCACATGGGACTGATTTTTCAGCGATTAAAGTTCAGGATACAGTGTATGTTAATGGCACAGAGTGCCAGGTGACGCATGTGTCAGAATATGCTTTTATTGCCAAAGCAAAACATAAGAATAGGTCAGCAGTGTTTGATAAAAATACAGGAAGGGCCGTCGGAAATAAGCGCTATCGGGCACGATTGTTTTAAAATATGTCAAAAGATCAGAAAAAGATATTAACAGGTTTCCGGTTATCTGAAGGAAATGTGAACTTCATAGAAGATACCAGCAAACGCTTGGGGTTGAATAAAACATCAGCCCTGGATATGCTGCTTACCGTTGTTCGAAAAGACAAGCGTCTATTGACGGATTTAATAAAAAAGGCGCTGGAAGAGTGACCGTGATAGTATGGTAATTGCTTTTGGTTGAATTTATTTATATTTTCATTTTTCGTATGCACGAAGTAAAAGTAGATATGGTTGAAGGGGGCGAAGGTGGTGTCATAAACTTTTCCGGTGATTTGATATTTGAAGATATTCGGCGAATAAAGGAGCAAGTTGATGCTGTTTTATCCGAATGGAATCGCAAAAAATTAAGCATTCGTATTTCTGGTGTAACTTCATTTGATTTGAGTTTCTTGCAATTGCTCGAGGGGATTGCTGCATATCTCGAAAAAAGGGAGATTGAACTAAATGTTGAATGGAACATGGATGATGAAACTCGCTTGTTGTTAGAGCATACTGGCTTTGAGAAATATACCTAATATGGAAGAAAAGCGTAAAAAAGTAATTGTGCTTGCAGAGGACTCAAAAAGTATTCGTGAAGCGGTTGCTTTTGGGTTGGAAGAGCATGGTTTTGAGGTATACGGTGCCGAAGATGGCAAACTTGCTTCGGCTCTATTTGATGGGCGTAAAGTTGATTTGTTATTGACAGATTATCACATGCCTAACATGAATGGACTGGAATTGATTAAACATGTTCGCTCAGATGAACGTTATCAGTATGTCCCTATTTTGGTGCTCACCACCGAAAATCGAAAAGATCTTATTCTTGAAACAAAGAGGGCCGGGGCCACCGGTTGGGTTGTAAAACCCTTTAAAGTGGATAAATTACTCCAAACAATTCATCGAATTATGCGCTGATGGAAAAATTTCAGAAACGCTTTATTGACGAAGCGAACGAATATTTTGAAAGTCTGGAGTCTGCTCTGCTCTACCTCGAAAACGACTTCTCTGACACCCAGCGAATTGATGAGATCTTTCGCGTCATGCATTCTTTAAAAGGAAGTGGGGCGATGTTTGGTTTTGATTTGCTGAGTGAAGTTACCCATGATTTGGAATCTCTTTATGAGCAGGTTCGTTCTCAGGAAATTCAACTCAATGCAAAGATTATCAGTTTCACTCTTGGAGCTGTCGATCAGCTAAAAAAGTTATTAGTGCTTAATGCAGGTAACGAGGAGAGGCAATTGGTTGTGGAGTTGAAACGTGATGTTGCATCGCTGTTGGAGAATTCACCATCATCTTCGACAACGTCATCATCTTCTTCTAAAAATGAAGTAGTTGAAAACAACGAACAGGAGACTGAAAATGGCAGGAGCTTTTTTGTATTTTTCCAGCCTAACGAGTCAATTCTCGAAAATGGAACAAACCCTCTTTACCTGATTGATGAGTTGAGCACGCTCGGAGAAAGTAAAATTGAAGTTTCTTTTGCCTCGCTTCCTGATATAGAGGAATTTAACCCACAAAAGTGTTTTGCAAGCTGGAAGGTTGTCGTCTACACACAAGAAGATTTAGACACTATTCAGGATGTGTTTTTGTTTGTGCAGGATGATTCTCGTATTGAAATAGTTGAATTGCAACACGGTAATGTTTTAGAGAATCAGGAAAAAATTGCCAGGTGTTTCTCCATTTCTGTCGATGAGGTTGAAAGCTTAATTGGCGAGGATGCTGATCAGGCGGAAAACTCAGAGCCAATTGAAAATCAAATACAGGTTTCTGAACCTGTCAAGGAAAAAGCAACGGAAGAGCCGGTTACAAAAGCAAACGAAGAGAAGCGAAATCAGCTGGTCTCCGGCGTTCGCCTGGATACCATTCGTGTGAGTTCCGCCAAAATTGATGAGTATATGAATTTGGTCAGTGAGCTAATTACTGCTCAATCGCATTTGGACTTGATCGCTGAAACCCAAAAAGAATTTGAGCCCGTTTCGGAGCATTTTGCCAAATTAATTCGTCAGCTTCGCGACAATGCTTTTGACATGAGCCTTATTCCGTTAACGAATATGGCTACGCGTTTCAGGCGCTTGGTGCGTGATTTGTCAGCCGACTTGAATAAAAAAGTAAACCTGGTTACCGAAGGACTGGAAACAGAAGTGGATAAGACAATTATCGAACAGCTCGGCGAACCCCTGTTACATATTATACGGAACTCAATCGATCATGGAATTGAACCAATTGAACAACGGCTTGAGAATGGGAAGGTTGAGGAAGGAACAATTTCAATAAAAGCTTGCGTTGTTGGAACGTTTGTAGAAATTGAAATTGCTGACGATGGCGCCGGAATAGATTTGTCACGTATCAAGGAGAAAGCTATTCAAAAAGGATTCTTCAATGCGGACGATTCAATTTCTGATTCGGAGCTTATTGCTGTGATTTTCAAACCGGGATTTTCGACATCTGAGACTCTTTCTGATATTTCGGGGCGCGGAGTGGGAATGGACATTGTTCGTAAACGGATTACTGACTTGAGAGGAGATGTTGAAGTTGATACAACGATTGGAGAAGGAACAAAATTCACCATTCGCCTACCTCTTTCTATTTCAATTATTGATGGTTTATTGACTCAGGTAAATGACGATTTATATATTATTCCGACGGGTAGCATTGAAAAAATATATGCACTGACTGCCGATCAGAAAAAAAATGCACTCCGCCAGGTTGTTGTTTTCGAGGATCAGGAAATTCCATACTTAGATCTGCCAATGGAGTTTAGTACAACTCCGAAAGAGCAAAAGCAGCAATACATGATTGTTGTTCGATACGATCATAAATTATTTGGCTTGGTTGTGAATGAGGTATTCCGAGAGCATCAGGCTGTTGTGAAACCCTTGGATCAAATGATTGGTCATCATGAACTTTTTCTAGGGGCAAGTATAATGGGAGATGGACGGGTGACACTTGTTATTGACGTAAATAAAACGATTCAAAAATTCTCAGCATAATGGAAAATGAAATAATATCAGGACTTGACTCATACCTGAGTTTCCGATTAGGCAATGAAAAGTTTGTTGTTAATATTGGGTATGTTAAGCAAATACTCGAAATGACAACGATTACAAAAGTTCCGCATATGCCGGACTATTATAAAGGCGTAATCAATCTGTTTGGAGATGTATTACCGGTAATCGATAGCAGAGTAAAATTTAATTTAGAAGAAAAACCATACGGTAAAAGTACTTGCATTATCGTTTTAATGATTTCAAATCAAGATGTAACTGCGAAATTTGGGCTCATTGTTGACGAAGTTCGTGCAGTTTTGCAAATAGCAGACGAGCAGATTAAGGAACCCCCTGAGATTGGAGGCAAATTCAAAAATGAATTGATCCACTCGATTGCCAATGTAGATGGCGAATTTATTATAATACTCAATGTGGATGATATTTTTTCCACTGACGAGATAACACTAGTTAATCCTAATCAACCTTAAACTATAATTTTATGCGCTTTATTGATTTAAAAATAAGAACGAAGTTGTATTGGGCTTTCGGTGTGCTTTTTTTTGTTGGTTTGTTGCTCAGCGCAAACAGCTTGTATACGATGTGGAGTTTCGAGAATGATGTAGCCGCATTAACCGAAGAATTGATTCCCGAACTACAATTGGCTACCAACATTAGTACGGAAACACAGCAGGTAGCTTTTTATATGGAGAGCTATTTGTTGACAGGAATGTCAGAGAATTACAGAAAAGCAAAAGCAGAACTCGAGCATCTGAAGCAAACCCTTGTTGGTGGAGAACAACTGTTGAGCCAATCAAAGCACCTTGTACGACTAGAAGAAAAACTCAGTGTCGCTCGCATGTTAATTCCTAAATATGAGCAGACAATGCTGATGGCTTTTAAAAACAACCAGGATATCACCATCTTGATTTCAAGAATGGGAAAGAATCATGATCAAATTAAAAAGCTGGGGAAGGAATATTTGGAATGGCAGAACGAACTGTTAAATGCGGAGATTAGGCGGAGTGCAGTTAGTAGTTCCCGGCAGGAAAAATTGAAAAGAATGAGTGACGGAATGTTGGGTTTAACGCTGGTTCATGAAGATATCTCCAACGCAAGCAATTCGTTGGATGGGGATTCTTTTCAGAAGATGGTGGAAAAGTTCGAGAACTTATTCGTAGAACTTGAAGCCCTGAAAAACATGACACAACAAGCAAAGGAGAAACAATTAATAGCTGAAATTGAGAAAGAGTTGATTGCCTACCATACTTCTTTAAATTCATTGCAAGAGAAAATTGATCTTCTCCAAAAATATTCAAATGAACATCAGCAGCTTTCAAAACAATTGGTTGATAATTCAGAACGTTTGACCGAAACTGGTGTCGAAGATTCAACACGAACTTCTGAGAATTTGTCGGAAATTATAGATAAGTCGATGACATTCAATGTTATAATGTTGCTTGTTGCAATTGTTGTTGCAATTCTATTGGCGATTGTTATGGCTCGGTTGATTTCAAAACCAATTTATAGAGGAATTGAGTTTGCGAAACAAATGGCAAGTGGTGATTTTACTAATGATCTGGACGTGAATCAGTCTGATGAAATTGGAGAATTGCTGGAAAATCTGAAGACAATGGGATCGCAAATCAGGGATATTATTACAGGTGTTACCATGGCTGCTGACAATATGGCGTCAGCGAGTATGGAGTTGAGCTCTACCTCGCAGCATGTGTCACAAGGATCATCCGAACAAGCTTCTTCGGCTGAAGAAATTTCTTCTTCGGTACAGGAAATGGCAGCTAATATTCAGCAAAATACCCAAAATGCGAAAGACACTGCGACTATCTCATCTACAGTCGAATCGCATATTGTGGATAGCAAAGAAAAGGTAGATAAAACGGTGTTGGCAATCCAGGAGATTGCAGATAAAATATCTATCATTGGAGATATTGCTTTCCAAACAAATATCTTGGCCTTAAATGCATCTGTTGAAGCTGCGAGGGCAGGAGAGCACGGGCGTGGCTTTGGAGTTGTTGCTGCTGAAGTTGGGAAATTAGCCGAGCGCAGTAAAATAGCTGCACAGGAAATTAATGTTCTTACAAAATCAGGGGTTTTTTATGCAGGTGAAGTTGGACAACTCATGGCCCATATTGTTCCTGAAGTTAATAAAACATCAAAACTGATTCAGGAAATTGCGGTTGCAAGTGTTCAGCAAAGTGGAGGTGCAGATCAAATTAATTCGGCTGTTCAACAGTTGAATCAGGTAACTCAACAAAATGCAGCAGCGTCGGAGCAATTAGCAACCAATGCGGTGGAAATGTCGAGTCAGGCTGAAAATCTGCAGGAAATAGTATCTTTTTTCAAAGTTGTAATTGACGAGAATGGCGGAAGAAAGAATAAAGGGCGGACAAATACTCCGGAATTGAAAGCTGCAGACGAAAAGCATAAAAAAGATAACAAAGGGTTTCTCTTGGATTTAGGTGATGAAGAAGATGATGAGTTTGAAAGATTTTAGAGCGAATGAGTGTTAAATTTGCCGAAATATCAGAACAAGATTTCTCTATCCTAAGTAAAATGCTTACTGAAAAGTATGGCATCAAACTTCCGATGGAAAAGCGGATTATGTTTCAGGCTCGACTTCAAGTCAGACTCAGAGGATTGGGATATGCCAGTTTCTCCGATTATCGCGATTTTGTTCTTAATCCGGAACACACCAAACAGGAATTGAGGGAGATGATTGATCTGGTATCGACCAATAAAACAGAGTTTTTTAGAGAAAATGAGCATTTTGAATTGCTCAAGAAAGATATTTTGCCTCAATTGATGTCGATGATCAATTTGGAAGAGCCATTTCTAAATTGTTGGAGTGCTGGATGCTCCAAGGGGCATGAGGCTTTTACGCTGGCTATGATTTTTGATGACTTTGAAAGAAATTATTTACCGGGACTCGATTTTCATATTCTTGGCACCGATGTTTCACGACAAATAATACAATATGCTCAAAAAGGCATCTATCCTTTCTGCGAGTCAGAACAGATTCCAGAGGAATTTCGAAAAAGATATCTCCTGAAAAGTAAGAATCAAACGATCCCAAAGATTAAAATAGCAAATACTCTTCGTTCGCGAGTTGACTTCTGTTATGGTAACTTGATGGATGAAGAATATGGATTGAAGTCCCGGTTCCAAATTATCTTTTTACGAAATACATTGATTTATTTTGAAACCAAGACGCAGACAGCGATTTTACGAAAGGTGATCAAACAGTTACAACCCGGAGGATTCTTATTTATTGGTCATTCGGAGTCGCTGATTAACCGCGGCTTACCAATTGAATCGGTAGCTCCAAGTGTGTATCAAAAGACGATATTATGACAGAACAAGCAAATGAAAAATTACAGGAACAATGTCGGGCTCTGCTGAATAGGGTCGATGAACTTTCGACTAAGCTGTATCGTGTCAATAAAAAACTACACGATGCAGAAGCGCTAAAAGGGCATTTTATAAGCAATGTCGCTAATGAAATTGTCAATCCGTTTTCGAGTATTACAGCATTGGCCGAAAATATTCAGCATTTGAAAGAAAACCAGATGAATGATGCAAAGAATATGGCATCAATGATATACTCCGAAGCTTTTCATCTCGATTTCCAATTAAAAAATATTTTTGCAGCAGCTGAAGTTGAAGCTGGTTTAGATAATTTAAAACCGGTTTCGGTAAACATGGAGAGCTTATTTCATAAAGCGATCCAGTTTTTTCAGAAGCAATCTGATCAGAAGCACATTAAAATAGAACTAAGAATACAAGATCGGAATAATGGATTAACATCGTTTGTTACAGATGAGGCGAAGTTAGAGTTGATTGTAAAAAACCTTCTGCATAATGCAATCAAATATAGTTTTGACAGCGGAGTCATTTTAATAGATGTAAAGAAGGTGAAAGATGAAATCCTTTTTAAGATTTGCGATTCAGGAAAGGGGATCAATGGAGAAGAAAAGCAATTTATTTTCGATCGTTTCAAAAAGCTGGATGAATGCATAAATTCTATTAATACAGGGCATGGCTTAGGACTTTCAATTGTAAGTGCGTATCTAAACTTGTTAGAAGGAAAAATAGAATTGTCTGACAACGGACATCAAGGCACTTGCATTGAAATATCAGTCAAGGAACTAGATAAGGATGATGATTGGGAAGAGTTAGACCAATTTCTGATTGATCCCGAAGAAAGCTTTTGATGTTGGTAGATCTTAAAACATATTACTTGCATCAATCAAGGATGATTGTGTCGGAAGAACCTCTGACGGTGAATACCGTTTTGGGATCGTGCGTTTCGGTCTGCATGTTTGACACAGAGTTTAAAATTGGTGGAATAAATCATTTTATGCTACCGCTTTGGAATGGAGAAGGATTAGAGAGCCCGCGGTTTGGCAATGTTGCGATACCTAAATTAATAGATGAGTTATTGAGATTAGGTGCAACAAAGGAGAATTTAATTGCGAAGGTATTTGGAGGAGCTATGGTGTTGGTTGAAGGGGATTCGCATTTTCGAACGGGCGAACGAAATTTGTCGGTTGCCTTTCGGTTGCTAAATGAATATAATATACCAATGGTAGCATCGAGTACCGGAGGAAATAGAGGAAGAAAAATACTTTTTGACACGTCGACAGGAAAGGTGCAACAGAAGTACCTTAATAAGCGATAGAACGATAATGACTGAAACAACGATAAAAATCTTGATAATTGAGGATTCTGTCATGGTGCAGAAAGTACTTCAAGACATTTTGACGAGGAATAAGCTTTTTGAGATTATTGGGATAGCCTCTGATCCGTATATTGCCGCAAAAATAATTGCAAAGGAAGTTCCTGATGTGATCACTCTGGACATTGAAATGCCTCGGATGAATGGTCTCACATTCCTTAAAAAGTTAATGCGACAACACCCGATACCAGTGGTTGTTATTTCATCGCTTGCTGAGAATCGATCTGATGTAGCTATCAAGGCGCTGGAGCTTGGTGCATCCGAAGTAATCAATAAGCCCCGGTTGACCTGTAAAAAGGAAGTTGAAGAATATCAGATCAGGATTGGTGATGCAGTAATTGCAGCAGCAAAGCAAAAGAGCGGATATATGTCGGTTTCTCCCAGCGGAAATCTGAATGAAGGCGTGTCGACTAGTGAGAGAGCTGTTTCGACGAAAAGTCAGCGACATAAAATTATTGCTATTGGTGCCTCTACAGGGGGTGTTGAGTTAATTTCAGATATTATTAAACATCTTCGAAGTGATTTACCACCGATTGTTATTGTTCAGCACATGCCTGGTGAGTTTACGAGAGCCTTTGCAAAGCGGTTAAATCAGGACTCTGACCTAACGGTGAAGGAGGCAGAACAAAGTGAGAGTTTGAAAGTTGGTCATGTATACATTGCAAATGGAGACTTTCATTTAGTTGTTAAAGAGCGGGCTAATGATTATGTTTGTGAGCTTGTTAATGGAGAGCTAGTTAACCGACACAGACCATCTGTCGATGTACTGTTCGAATCACTAACTCGCATAAGAGGTAGATTCATGGGGGTGCTCTTAACCGGAATGGGAAAGGATGGAGCAAGGGGTTTACTTGAGCTTAAAGAGAAAGGAGCTGTCTGCATTGCTCAAAACGAACAATCATCTGTCGTTTTTGGGATGCCCAAAGAAGCAATACAACTTGGCGCAGCTGAATTTGTGGGGGACCCGTTACAGATAATAAACTGGATTAATAATTTTGTCTAACTAGATATGGGATCAACTAAAAACGTACCCAGAATTTTGATTGTTGAGGATATGCCAATTAATATTGACTTGATGAAGTCAATACTGGCTAAACGCGACTATCAGATTGTTGCTGCCAAGAATGGAAAGTCGGCTATTTCAAAAGCTAAAGCTAATCGATTCGATCTTATTCTTTTAGATATAATACTTCCGGATATTGATGGCTTCGAAGTTTGTCGTGAGATAAAAAACGACAGCGTGAATATCGGTACTCCAATCATCTTTTTAACAGGGCAACGCGATAATGACAGCTTAGTCACAGGTTTTGAATTGGGAGCTGTTGATTATATCTTGAAGCCTTTCAGCGAACAAGAGCTTTTAGCCAGAGTAAACCTTCATCTGACCTTGTCGCAAACTCAAAGGGAGTTAAAAGAAGCAAAAGAAGACGCCGAACAGGCTGCAAAAGAAAAGGCGATGTTTTTAGCTAATATGTCCCACGAAATTAGAACTCCGTTAAATGGAATTGTGGGGATGATCGATATTTTGAAAGGTACCGAGCTTGATGAACAACAAAAAGAATACGTTGAAATTGTCGATATTTCGAGCGAGACGTTATTGATGATCATCAACGATATCCTCGATTTCTCGAAAATAGAGGCTGGCCAAATTACCTTTGAAAGAATTACTTTTAAACTTGAGCGAGAAATCAATGAGGTTAAAAAGCTCTTAAATTATAAGGCTGAACAGAAAGGTCTTGAGCTAATCGTTGAAATAGACGACAGTGTCCCTAAAATGATCCTCGGAGATCCACTTCGGTTAAAGCAAATTTTAATTAATCTAACCAATAATGCCATTAAGTTTACTGAAGCAGGCTTTGTGAAAATAAAAGTAAAGCTAGATAGAAATTTAGGTGATAAAAACAGGTTGCGTTTTGAAGTTATAGATTCAGGGATTGGTATTTCTGAGGAGAATCAGACAAAGCTATTCAAATCATTTTCTCAGGCTGATACCAGTACAACCCGCAAGTTTGGTGGTACCGGTCTGGGCTTGGCAATTTCAAAACGATTATCAGGTCTTATGGGAGGCGAAATTGGGGTAACCAGCGATGAAGGAAATGGTTCAACTTTTTGGTTTACGGCAGTTCTTGATATTCCAAAGGAAATTTCCAGTAAAGACGATTTAGACCAGATTGAAGTTTCTCGTGAAAAGAGTGATAAAATTGTCTTGAATATTTTATTGGCTGAGGATAATGCTATAAACCAGAAAGTGGCGATGCTAAATATTAAGCAACTCGGACACCATGTTGAATTGGCGCATAATGGGGTTGTGGCAGTAGAAATGTTTGCAAAGAAACAATTCGATTTTATCCTGATGGATATTCAAATGCCCGGCATGGATGGCATGGAAGCAACAAAGGCGATTCGAAAAATAGAGCAAGAGAGAAATGAGCAACATCCGATTCCGATTATAGCGCTAACCGCCAATATGTATAAAGACGATATTAAACGTTTTTTGGACTCAGGAATGAATGCTCACCTGGGCAAGCCATTTAAACCTGACGACCTGCAAGATGTTATTCAGAAGAATGTGGTATAATTCATTGTTTTTGTTTTATCTTCAAGGTAAAAAAGGAGACTATGGCTGTTGAATCACCCGATCTTTCATCGAAAACAGTACTCGTTGTTGAAGATAACAATACAAGTACAATTTATTTTAAAGCTGCACTGCAGAAGCTGAGTATCAAATCTATTTCGGCTACTACCGGTGTTGAAGCTGTCGCTATTTTTCGTGATAATAAACATATTGATCTCGTATTGATGGATTTAAATATGCCGGAAATGGATGGCTTTGAGGCAACCAAAATTATGAAATCTATCCGTCCGGAGGTGCCGATTATTGCTCAAAGTGCATTTGTGTTGTCCGGTGAAGAAGAACGTAGTCTGAAAGCTGGGTGTAATGAGTTTTTATCGAAACCAATCCGCCTCAATCTTTTAACTGAAATGCTTTATCGTTATTTAAAATAGACGAATATAAGCTCCAAATTTGCTGTTTTTTGAAGGCGCCGTTAAAGCAACAAAGCCTTTTCTTAAAAGTCGATCCTCTGTTTCAGGAGGATTTTTTTTTGTTTCGAGATTTGTAAAGTCCAAAAAGTTTTGTTGGGGATTATAATAGATCTCAAATTGACCGCAACTTTCAGGATGAATCCTTTGTTCTATCCGTTTGCTTAAGATCCCCATATTGCATCTTGGATTTATTTCCAGACAGGGGTGAATTTTCACCTGCTTTTCATCCGAAAAAATCAAAGCATCTATTCCCAAAAAACCTCTGTAGTGCGTTGAGAATAGACTATCGCGAAGTCCGTTGAGTAATTGCTTTGTCAATTCGGTTAAGAGTCCGGCACTAACGTATTCGCTAAGTTGATCCGGCGAAGGGTTTAAATAATGACCAAGATATTGGCCATTTTTGTTGGTTTTAAACTGACTTATCCCATGAAAAATGACTTTGGTCTCACTTTTGATCTCAAATTGAAATGATAAGTCAGCCAGCTTATCAAAAAGAGGCTCTCCAACCAGGTATTTTTGCTGTTTTAAGTTTGTGTTGATCCACTGGATATTAGAAGTATTAAGGTGATTTTTTCGGATTACTTGTAATCCTCTGCCACTCGAGCTTAGTGGCGATTTTAATACGATTTGTTGCTTCTGTAGCAGGAAGCTTTCGACTTCTTCTACCGAACGGAGTATTTGTGGCTGTTGATGCCCGTCCGGGAAGAGAGAATTTGGATATTTTTCGGTTAATTGAGTTAGAAATCGGATCGCGTGTTTACGTTCGAAAAGGTCACTGTTTACCGTTTTTTGTGTGTATACTTTTTGCTCCTTTATTTGGTTGTATGCAGATAAATAATTGACTTCTGCCGGACTCCAGCCCCAGGGAGCGAGTTCAACAGTTTCATTGTGCAATAGCTCTAAAGATTTCTTTTTAGAGGCCAGTTTTACTTCTGCAAGTCCCAATAGATCGAATGTCTTTCTGAAGTTCTCGTCAACCCCGATTTCTTTAAGAACATGGTCGCCGCTATTCGCAAAAAAGACCATCAGAGTGGCCAGTTCTTCCTCAAAATTAGCCAATAATTCAGGTGCATTGTAATAAGGCGATTGGTTTGCGATGGCAATTTCACAAGTTGGATTGAAATGGAATATCTTTCGGTTTTTTGTCACATCGTTCAATTAGAAACCCTCAAAAATAGTTATTTTAAGGCTTTTCAGGAGTGATGATCAAATCTAAATACAATACTTTAGCTTTTTTTTGATCATTCTATCATTCTTATTTCAAATTTATATTGTACATAAAAGACATAATTTGTACTTTCACAGCACGACTTGCTGTTTTTTTAATTCCATTTATAAAATGATTCGTGAAAATGGACGTTAATAAAGCAGATTTATGAAATTACTAACTTCAATATTGGCATTTTTTTTGGCTTTTTCCCTTTCTGCCCAAGAATTATCGACAAAGGATAAAGGAGCCCAAAAGCATTTTCAAAAAGCTATTCTTTTTTATCAGGCGAAAGAAAATCTGGATGCAATTAGTCAGTTGGAGCAGGCTTTGGATGAAGATCCAGCGTTTGTTGAGGCGGCGTTGCTTTTGGCTGACGTTTACAACGAAATAAGAGAAGATAGTCTGCAAGTGGTTTATCTTGAAAGGGCTTTGAAAATAGATTCAAACCATGCCGACAAAATAAATTACGTGTTAGGGAATACTTACTATCGAATGGGAAAGTACCAATTAGCGTTAGATGCCTATCACCGTTTTTTAGAAGAAGCAACGACAGATCACCCGTTCTATACTAAAGCAAGGGAAAAGGTGAAGCTTTGCCGATATGCAGTTACCTTATTAAGTAATGCAACTGTTGTCGATGCCATTAACATGGGACCAGAAATTAACTCCGCTTATGACGAATATTGGCCGAGTCTGACTGTAGATGGTAAAACGATTATTTATACACGCTTAGTTCCTCCCGGGAAGGGTAGTCTTGCAAGTCAGCGATTTCAGGAGGACTTTTATGTTGCCAGTCAGCAAAATGGAGTGTGGCAGAAGTCTCGACCGATGACATCCATAAATACGGTTTATAACGAAGGGGCTCAAAGTATCTCGGCCGACGGTAAATTATTGTTTTTTACGGCTTGTACACAAAATGACGGGTATGGAAGTTGCGATATTTATTACTCGAGAAACAAAGGAGCTATTTGGTCAAAACCTCAAAATGCCGGTTTCCCGGTAAATACGGCTTCTTGGGAATCTCAGCCGTCGATCTCGGCAAATGGAGAGTATCTTTATTTTGCCAGTAATCGGAAGGGGGGCAAAGGTGGAATGGATATCTGGCGTTGTCGGCTCAATGGTTTTTACAGTTCGGGAGATCCCCGTTGGAGTGAACCAGAAAATTTGGGCGATTCAATAAATACCTCGGGTAACGAGACATCACCTTTCATTCATGCTGATGGGCGGACGCTATACTTTTCGTCTGACATGCATCCTGGGCTTGGTGGCTCTGATGTTTTTTATTCCCGTTTGATGGGAGATTCAATCTGGAACACTCCCGAGAATATGGGCTATCCGATTAACACCCATAAAGACGAGCAGGGGCTAATTGTAAATGCAGCTGGTGAAACGGCCTAT
Source organism: Sunxiuqinia indica (assembly GCF_009847015.1). Taxonomy (GTDB): domain Bacteria; phylum Bacteroidota; class Bacteroidia; order Bacteroidales; family Prolixibacteraceae; genus Sunxiuqinia; species Sunxiuqinia indica. The sequence goes on along the minus strand of NZ_WVEM01000008.1, from coordinate 129,289 downwards.
TTTTCATCCGATCGGCCCGGATCGGAAGGCTTAGACCTATATCAATTTGAGCTGGCAGAGAATGTGCGCCCTACACCCGTTTCCTATGTGCAGGGGAAAGTCTATGACAAGGAGAGTGAACGTCCGCTATGTGCGCAGATTGAGCTAATTAATCTGGATAATAATCAAGTTGTTGCAAAAACTGAATCTTGTTGGGAACGGGGTGAATTCTTAATGTGCCTGCCGCTGGGGGAAGAATATGCCTTCAACGTTTCAAGAACCGGGTATCTTTTTCACTCCGAAAATTTTGCTCTTAAACAAGTTCGAAAAGCGGACAATCCAATTAAACTAAGTATTCCGCTTAGTGCTATTAAGATTGGAAATACTACTGTTCTCCGAAATATTTTTTTCGAAACGGGTAAATACAATTTACTTCCACATTCTAAAACTGAACTGGAGAAGTTAATCGTCTTTTTGAAAAATAACCCACAGGTTAAAATTGAAATTGGGGGACATACTGACCATGTAGGAGGAGAAGAAATGAACCAGGTGCTTTCGGAAAAACGAGCAAAAGCAGTTTTTGATTATCTTGTTAAAAATGACGTTAGTCAGGATCGATTGACTTATGAAGGATACGGATTTTCAATGGCTATTGAGAGTAACGAAACCAAAGAGGGGAGAGCAAAAAATCGCCGAACTGAATTTAAAATTATTTCAACCCAATAAAAAATGAGCTGCATGTTTCTTCTGTTGCAGCTCATCACTATTCTCAATTTCTTTTCTGTCAGATGGTTTTCAAAATTGCTTTGATTACATTATTTGCACCTGTTGCAATTTGCTCAATAGTCGCATCCAACATGTAACATGGCGTTGTGAAAACCTTGTACTTTTCGTCGTATACCACCTCGCCGTGAGTTGTGTCTGTATGCTTGCCTCCCATTTTTTCAATGGCTCCAGCCGTTCCCGAATCATTGCCGATAGTCACTTCCACATCTTTCAATATCTTTGTTATTACAGCAGGAGCAATACAAATAGCACCAATTGGCTTGCCGGCATCAACAGTATCAAGCACTGCTTTTTCAACATCTGAATTAACGGAACAGTCAGGGCCGTCAAACGCAAAGGAACATAGGTTTTTAGCTGCTCCAAATCCTCCGGGAATTACCAAGGCATCAAAATTTTCAGCTTTGTAGGTGTTTAAATCTGCAATATTTCCACGAGCTATTCTAGCTGATTCCACCAAAACATTTCGTTTTTCAGGCATTTCTTCTCCGGTGAGATGGTTGATTACATGAGCTTGTTCAATATTGGGAGCGAAGATTTCGTAGCTAGCTCCTTGTTGCGCAATAGCAAGCATGGTTAATGTTGTCTCATGAATTTCTGATCCGTCGTATACGCCATTCCCGGAAAGGACAAGGGCTATTTTTTTCTTTTTTGTCATCGCATTGAATTTTTGGTTCGCTTAAAATTAATGAATTTTCAAGAACCATAAAATTCCCAATACGGCGATTATCGAATATCTTCCAGATCGTAAGGCGTCAACTGATAAACGTAATAGTTGAGCCAGTTGGAAAACAGCAAGTTGGCTGCAGATCGCCATTTCATAATCGGCTTTTGTGACGGATCATCATCTGGGAAATAATTTTTAGGAACTTCAATTGGAAGTTTTTTCTTCAAATCGCGGTGATATTCATTACTCAAGGTTTCTCTGGAGTATTCAGAATGCCCTGTTATGAACAATTGGCGTCCGTTTTTGGCTATTACCATATTCACACCGGATTCTTCTGACGTGGAGATGACTTCCAGCTCAGGAACTTTGTCAATATCCTCTTTTCTAATTTCGGTATGCCGCGAGTGTGGTACAAAATACTCATCATCAAAGCCCCTGAAAATCGGAATCTTATTATCAGAAGGTCGATGTTTAAACACCCCAAATGTTTTCTTTTCCAAGTCATATTTTGGAATGCCGTAGAAATGATACAAACTGGCTTGCGATCCCCAACAAATGAATAGAGAAGAGGTTACGTTGTGGACTGACCAATCCATAATTTCTTTCATCTCATTCCAGTAGGTCACTTCCTCAAAAGGAAGCTGCTCAACCGGTGCTCCGGTAATAATCATGCCGTCATATTTATTCTTTTTGATTTTATCAAAAGTAGTATAAAAAGCCCGCATGTGTTCTGCTGAAGTATTTTTATGCCGATGACCTTTGATTTTCAAAAAATCAATTTCAACCTGCAACGGAGTATTCGACAATAAACGCAATAAATCGGTTTCCGTTGAGATTTTTAATGGCATCAGGTTTAAGATGACAATTCTCAATGGGCGAATATCCTGATGAGATGCTTTGGTTTTGTCAATGACAAAGATGTTTTCCTTTTGAAGCAACTCAATTGCTGGTAATTGATCTGGAATATTTAATGGCATTTCTCTTTGTTTTAAAAAGTCTTCCGGATGTCAGTTCAGAGCATCCGGAAGCTATTTGTTAACCTATTTGGTTTAAAGCCTGCTCAAAGTCGGCTTTAATGTCGTCAATATGTTCTAGTCCAACTGAAACACGAAGCTGTGCCGGATAAACTCCTGCTGCTAATTGTGCTTCTGCTGATAACTGCTGATGCGTTGTTGCTGCAGGTTGAATAATTAAAGTCTTTGCATCACCCACATTGGCTAGGTGGCTCACCAACTTTAAGCTTTCGACTACCTTTTTGGCATCTTCTTCTTTTCCTTTTACAAGGAATGAAAGCATACTACCAGCGCCCTTCGGCAGGTATTTCTGTGCCAGTTCATACGAAGGACTACTTTTCAGCCCGGGGTAGTTTACACTCTCAACTTTTGGATGGTTTTCGAGCCATTCAGCCAGCGCTTTTGCATTCTCAACATGCCTGTCAAGACGCAAAGATAAAGTTTCCAATCCTTGTAGCAATAGGAAAGAGTTAAAAGGACTAATTGCCGGTCCAAAATCACGCAATCCTTCAACGCGAGCTTTTATGATGAACGCAATATTACCAAATGGTCCATCGAAATTGAAGACGTCCCAGTATTTTAGCCCATGGTAGCCCGGCGAAGGCTCGGTGAACCCCGGAAATTTTCCGTTACCCCAGTTGTAGTTTCCGGCATCAACAATCACACCGCCAATACTTGTTCCATGTCCGCCAATCCATTTGGTTGCCGATTCTACTACGATGTTGGCACCATGCTCGATGGGGCGGAACAGATAGCCGGCTCCTGCAAATGTATTATCCACAATCAAAGGGATGTCATATTTTTTAGCAATTTCGGCTATCGCATCGAAGTCAGGGATTACAAAGGCCGGGTTGCCGATCGTTTCCAGGTAGATTGCTTTGGTTTTGTCATCGATCAACTTTTCAAATGAAGCTGGTTCCAAATCTTTCGTCAGGCGAGCGTCAATTCCGTGACGTTTAAATGAAACGGTAAATTGATTGTATGAGCCTCCATATAAGTAAGGAGAACTTACAAAGTTGTCGCCCATTTCAAGCAGTGTGTTGAATACCAAAAACTGTGCAGCATGACCGGAAGCTACTGCTAATGCTGCCGCACCGCCTTCAAGGGCTGCAACGCGTTGTTCAAACACATCGGACGTCGGATTCATGATGCGTGTGTAGATATTTCCAAACTCTTTTAGTGCAAAAAGATTAGCTGCATGGTCAGAATCATTAAACACGTACGATGTGGTTTGGTGAATTGGAACTGCACGCGATCCTGTTGTTGGATCTGGCTCTTGTCCTGCATGAAGCTGCAGCGTTTCGAATTTTAATTTTTCGGTAGTCATTGTACTAATTTTTGTGGTTAATTATTAAAAAATATTTTGTGAATCTCTTGTATCGCTTTTATTTTATCCTGTTCATCAACAACCAGGTAGCTGACAAGGTCAGATGCGCCCGAACCGCTTATCAGCACATTGATTTTGTGTTTCGCGACAGCTGAAAACAATTGAGCAGAAATACCATGGTTTGTTTGCATGCCATGACCAACAATGGCGATCAGGGAAATGTTCGAAACCACTTCTGCTTGACTTACTGATGGTAGCTCCAATTGCTGACTTATCGCTTCGGCTTTAACAGCCTCAGATTTGTTGATAATGATATTAATGCTGGTTTGAGCTGTGATAACCGATCGGATGTTGATCTGATGTTTGGCAAAAGCCGAGGTTACAATGGATAGAATACCAGGCTTAAAACCAACTCCCGGCCCATTCAGCTTAAAAATGGCGATATCGTCACTGTGAGCGACACTTTTTATTGTTTTGTTTTTGTTGATATTGGAGGAATTGATTGTCGTTTTCAGTTGTTTTTTTCCTTGGTACAACTCATAGATTTTGATTGGGATGTGTTGCTCGGTTAGCGGTTCTACAATTCGTGGATGAATCGAAGAATGCTGAAAATAGGCTAACTCTGAAGCTTCAGCATAAGTCAGATTTTCAATGTATTTAGCATCTCGGATTATGGTATCATCAGCGGTTTTAAATGATTTACTGATTTCCCACAATTCCAATTGCTCAACTTGTAAAATTGAAGCTATTGCGGCGGCGCTATAATCGGCTGCCCGCTCTCCCAGTCGAGCTATTTTGCCCGCCTTGGTTATGCCAAAGGATCCCGGAACAAAGGAAAGTTTGCCCCAGTTATGACTTTTAATTTTTTTACTTGATGCTTCTTTATGTATGGATGCATTACCGTATTCATTGCTTGCAATTAGTCCGAGTTGGTGAGGTAATATGAAATCGGATGTTTGACTATGGTGAATTAAAATATCTTGAAGGAGAGCAGCTGTTAGTATTTCAGCATAACTCAGCACGTGGTCTTTAAGTGATAGCGAATAATCTCCAGTATATTCAATCCCCTGTAAAAGCGGCTGAAGCTCGCTTAGAGAATCCTCAAATGAATTAAGCTTAGTGAATCGATAAAGTTGAACAATTTGCTTAGCTTCCTGGTGCAAGTCTGCAATTACTTCAGCATGTTTTTTTGATGAAACACTTAGTAAGTCGAGAGCTGAAATTAATACGTGTTGAATTCTTTCCGAAGCCGATATAACAACGATATGCTTGTATTCAGCTTTTGTTACAATCGATAAAAACGATTGAATAATTTCAGGCTTACTGATATTGTTTCCTCCAAGCCTTACGACATGTATAGACATAAATCTTCAATTAAATTAAACGAAAATAAACGAAAAGGTGTAATGTGATGGGTGAAATTGTGGGGTGCCTTCAATCCGTACTAATGACAATACTGAATGAAGGCTATCGCATGCACATAACTGCGCATGACATGGACATAGACATTTCAGCAGCACCGATGAAAAGAGCTGTAGAATTTTGCTGATATGTTACTTGGTTATCCATTTTTGTCTTCAATAGAGATGCAAACCTATATATTTTTATTTAAAAACAAAAGTTATTTAGAAAAAGTTTAAATGGCTATTGGGGAAGTCATAAATACAAAAGGGTAGCTGGAATCAGGTATTCTTCTTAATACGGAGGGTGTTGCTCTTGTTTAAAAAGCATTTCAATTTGATCGTCATCTACCGGTAAGATTAGTTTTATAAATTGAGCACTTGGTACTGACTTAAAAAAGACTTTTCCTTGCATCGAATAATTACTCTCAAGTGTCGTTTTTCGAACCGTGCTGCTTGCCCAATCTTCGCGTAGCATATTTAAATTTTGAGTTTCAATTTCATTTTCGACACCCTCAATCTGGGTGGTTTCAAAAAGATGAGTTCGCCAGTGATCATTTCGAGGATTATCATCACTTATTACTGCAATTTCTGTTGCAATATCGATACCTGCAGCAATTAAACTCAATCCCAGTTGGTTTTTCGAACGAGCCTCGTTAACCGATAAGCTTTTGTCTATTCCCATGATTTCTTCTTCCGGATCAATGGCACGCATTGGTTCAACTAGTTGTTTATTCATGAGTGTATCGTAGGCCATGTACGAGAAGTCAACAGGATCAATCAATATTGGCATATTGGATCGGTTGATGACGTGAAAGTCGAACCAGTATTCATCATTTACAGTACGGTCAAAACCAACTTCGTAGATAATCCCGTAGAGTGAATCAACAGCAAATGATTGTCCAAAAAGCCATTTGATATCTTCATGTTGAGGCTCGAGTTTGATAATGTTTTTTGGAGCACTGCACGAGCTCATGATCAAAACCATCAACCAGAGAATGGAATAGTTACGATTGCTTTTCATCGTGTTTTGTTTTTTTGCACTAAGCATCAAATACGGTGCCAAATTCAATAAACAAAATGACCTGGCTGATGCCTGTTAAGTCGACCAGAATAGATCAACGCTTTTTGAGATCGACTTAACTGCCGTAATACCGATAAATTATAGCGTTGGATACCTATTGTGAAAGAATCTAATTTTGTTTAATTTTAATTAGAAGAGTAAGATGTCTTAAAATATTATTAATCGATGTGTTTTTGGACTCTCACCTGCTAACTTAAGATTAAAATGTATGGAAATAACTGAAATAGCGGCACTGGTTGCTCCAGTATTGGGCTCCATTCCTATTGTTACGAAGTGGATCAACGACCGGTCGAATGAAGCAGCTAATCGCAGAAGCTTACAAAAAGCCAAAGCTCAAATCGAGTTTTGGCAAATGTGGTTAAAAGCACAGCGTGAAGTTTCAACAGATGAGCGTTTTAACAGGTTGAAAGACGATGTTGCCAGGCATTTTGATGAGCTTGTTGTAGAGAAGGAAGAATTTGGAACCAAAAAATCAGCAGCCGATGGAGATGAAATGCACCATTCCTTTTTGCAACGAATGCTGTTAGCCTATTTCCCTCATACTGGTTTGGGCTGGATTCTGCATACACTCTTTTATATTAGCTTGTCTTTTGTTGGGATGATGCTTTTGGGTTCAGCAATTCCCGAAAATAAACCCAATGATCCAATGAGTTGGGATGTTTTTGTCACTCAACTTGACTTTGTAATCCCTTTACTTCTCGTTTTTGCAGTATTCGCTTTCATTTTAGTACGCTTGGCAAACCGGGCAGAAAAACGATATCAAAAGAAGATTGCAGCAGCGAATAGCGAAAAACAACAAGAACCATCCTAAAGGTTTTTGAAAATTAAATGTCCTGCCGCTTTCGAGTCTTTAATGATCAAGCTTTCGGAGAAGCAAGTCGTGTAGGATATAAAAAAGCCCTTCGTTGCTAAAGCTCTTGAGGGCGAAACTGGAGTTGTCGGGAATCGAAAATATAGGTATTTGGCACTAAATAAGCTGTTTGTGGAGAGGTGGATTTGAGTGTTAACCGAATCGTTCACCAGCGTTGTTTTTACATTTATTTTGGTATTAATTATTGCTTTTTGAATATTTCACTATACCTCATTTCAATCTGATTAACTTCGGTTTCGGATAAAACTTCATATTCTTTTTCTTCCGCACGTTTAGATAGCACTCCGTTGTTCTGTTCTAAGAACCAAACCAATAAAGCAACCATTTTATCCGGCGTTTCAAATTCATCATCTACAAAAAAAAACATATTCTCCTGCTGTATTGACAGGTCGGTTCAATATCAACCAGAGTTCTTAATTGTTCCGTTGAGTAATGCTGAGTAATTTTTCGAAATACCAGGAGGTTGATACCTTCATATTTCAGTGCAAAAATCAAATGTTTGTACAATGCTTCAATTCCTGTTATTTCAAAACTATCCTCAGGTAGATATGATTTGGGAAGGATTTTCCAATCATCGGTTTCATAGTTTTTATCCTAGTTACATATCAACGTAATTTGATAGGGAATTGGAATTGGTAGTCTTAATTTATCGATGATTGCAGCGTAGCCAACTATATATCCTTTTTCAGGACACTGTTTTCCATGATAAATGGGTGTTTTTGAGTAAAATGAGCGCTATTATTCATTACTTGAAAAATATAAGTGCAACGTAAGGATGAAATGAGTGTTATACAAGAAAAATGAGTATATTATCATCTTCTGTAGAGAAGTGAGTTTTGACAAAAATGATGGTGAAAAGATTTGATTTTGCTCTATGGGTGTGCAGAATAAGACAATGTTATATTTACTTATGCCCTTAAAGTCAGTTTTTTATAGAGATGTTTTTTAATGGACGGAACCGCATAAGTTCAAATCCGATTGGAGAATATTAAAATTTATCCTTCCTTTACTACTCAAATAGCGCAAAAAGTGGACAACCGCCTGGATAAAAATATTGAAGGTTCTCAGTGGCAGGAGGTCTGGGACAAATTTAAAAAAGGTGATCGTAAAGCTTTTGATACGATTTATTATGAGCATGTTGACTTTTTGTTTAGCTACGGACGAAAATTAACAACAAATTCTGATTTGGTGGAAGATGCTATCCAGGACTTGTTTCTTTATATATTGTCTAAACGGGAGCAAATAATCACACCAAATTTTATCCGATATTATTTATTGAGGGCATATAAACGAATCCTGTTAGAGAAGGTGAAAAGGGAAAAATCTGATAACTCAGATTTAGAAAGCGGGAAATTTGGTTTCAATTTCTATCTTGAAGTTGATGCCCTTCATGAAAAAAAAATAGAAGAAAAAAAGATTGAATTGATCGAGAGCCTCATTAATCAATTGGACTCACAAAAAAAAGAAGTAATTTTTTTAAAGTTCTACAGCGGTTTGAGATATGCAGAAATCGCTGATATTGTTGGGATCAAACCAAGCTCGGTAAAAAAACTTGTTTACAGGACTATTTCCTCGTTTCGAGAGATTGTAAAAGATAAAGCGATTGAACTTTTTGTCCTCTTTTCGAAAATAGCGAAAAACTAAATATCCTTCATTCGCAGCGCTTTTTTAGCCATCAACGGATCATCCCCAAAAAAAAGCGATTTTTCTTGTCCACCTTTTTCAAAATTCCTTACTATATCAGTAAACAATGAAAATTAAAATGAAGGGAATCGAAAAATATATTGACAATCCGTTGTTCATCAAGTGGGTTTATGAACCTTCTGATGATATCAGTGAATATTGGGATTTCTATTTTGGTAAAAATCCAGATGAAAAAATCATTATCACCGCGTTAAGGGACGAACTTCGATTATTTCAAATCACCAATCATAAAATCAGTGCTGAGCAAAAGAAACTATTGGCAGATAAAATTGCTAAGCGCATAAAAAAGGACAGGAAAAAGTATAACCTTCGGTTTTTGGGCAGTCCTGCACTAAAGTATGCAGCAATATTTCTTTTAGCGATTTGTATTTCGGGCCTCTTCTTTTATCAAAAGTTTAACCCAGCAAAGGATTTGGAATCCGGAGCGAATTTCACCACGGCTATTGCTGAAAATGGTCAAATTTCTAAACTCATCTTGCCAGACAGCACCGTAATCTGGTTAAACTCGGGGACAGAAGTAAAATACCCAACTGATTTTGCAGTCAAAAAAAGGGAAATTTACCTTGAGGGGCAGGCCTTTTTTCAGGTTACAAAAAACAAAAAAATGCCATTAAGCGTTTTTTGTGGTGGACTGGAGGTCAAAGTTTTAGGAACCCAGTTTGATGTCAATGCCTATCCCGGACAGAAAAATATTGAGGTCGTGCTTGAATCGGGGAAAGTTAAATTGCTAAAACCAGAAGAAACAGGGTTTGATTACGATCTGTTTCCAGGACAAAAGGCACATTACGCCATTTCATCTGGAACTGTTTCAATGAGGCAAGTGGAACTTGATCGGTTTTTAAAATGGAAAGAGGGTTTTTTGATTTTTAGGGACGAGCCGATGTTAGATGTTATACCGATACTTCAAAGAAAGTATGACATCCAGATTGAAGTCGAAAACTCGGCGATTTTCAATTCATTGTTCACGGCCACTATTAAAGATGAGCCCTTTGAGGATATTCTCAAATCGATTGCTTTCACATGCTCTGTCAATTACAAAATAATTAAAGGAGATGATGAAAATAAAACGAAAGTATTATTAACCCCAAAATAGTGACATGGGGAATTAATGGAGAATTATAAGAAAAAAGGAGATGCTGGTAACATCCCCTTTAATCTCTGCCCGAATCATTAGCATGAAGGGCAAAATAATTTGATGTCTAATTTCAAATCAAAACAAATTTATGAAAAAAAAACAATTTTTAATGGCCCCGGATTTTTATAAAATCTGGAGATCTAAACTATGTAAAACAATGAGGACAATTCTTGTTTTGTTTCTAGCTACAATCTCGCAGGTACTTGCTATCAGTTCATACTCGCAGAGCACTCGTTTAAGCCTGAATATGGCAGATGCAAAGATAAAAGATGTTTTACAGGAAATAGAAACTAAATCCCAGTTCTTTTTCATGTACGATGCCACGAAAGTGGATGTGTCGCAGGAAGTAAATATCAATTGCGAAGACCAGTCGGTTCCGGAGATACTCAATAAAGTCTTTATCAATACAGGGATCACTTACGATATTAATAACCGGCAGATCGCATTGAATTCATCGAAGTTCAGTTCCGTTTCTGTTGATATAACCGTTAATGGGAAAGTGACCGATTCTGGCGGAACCCCTCTTCCCGGTGTTACAGTAGTAATAAAAGGCACTACTTACGGGACAATTACCGATGGCGACGGTAATTATTCGCTTTCAAATGTCCCGGGAGATGGTGTGTTGGTTTTCTCATTTGTGGGTATGAGAACGCAAGAGATTTCTGTGATGGGGAAAACTTCCATCAATGTGGTGATGGCTGAAGATGCCATTGGCATTGAAGAAGTTGTAGCCGTAGGGTATGGGACTCAGAAAAAAGTAAACTTAACAGGGGCTGTCAGCTCAGTTGATATGACAACTGTACTGGGGAGCAGGCCTGTGACTGACGCCTCAAAGGCGCTTCAGGGAGCTATCCCGGGCTTGCAAATAACCTATGGGTCAGGGCAGCCTGGTAGTGAAACAGATATTAATATTCGGGGGTTTACTTCTATTAATGGAGGAGAGCCATTGATACTGGTAGATAATGTGCCGATGCAATTGGAAGATATCAACCCAAGAGATATTGAAAATGTTTCTGTATTAAAGGACGCTGCTTCTACTGCCATTTATGGAGCACGGGCTGCATTCGGGGTGGTATTGATTACGACGAAAAAAGGGAACCGAAATCAACAGCCTCAATTCAACTATTCAACCAATTTTGGATGGAGTTCTCCCTCTACTTATGCGGAAAAAGCTTCTCCAAGGGAATTGATGCAAGCATTGAAAGATTGGAACCAAAGTAATTTTTGGACCGGTCAAAATGTTGATACCTGGCTTGAATACATTGAAGAATACGAGAGTAACCCTTCTGCTTACCCTGATGGCATAATTAAAGATGAAAATGGGTTAAGGTATGTTGTTCGGGGGACCAATGCCGTTGCCGATCTACTAAATAATTCGGGTTTTCAGCAGCAACACAATTTTTCGGTTAGTGGTGGATCTGAGAAAAGCACTTACAGAATGTCGTTAGGCTATAATGATGAGGATGGTATTATGGCAGGAGATAAGGATACCTATCGGAGATATAATGCAAGTATGAATCTTACAACAGACCTTACTTCCAGACTCACGACTTCGGTTAACATGATTTACAAAAATGGTTTAAGAAGTGATCCTGCCGGAGGTGATTGGGAACAGATATATAAAGATGCGATTAATATGTCGTCTACGATTCCATTGGGTTATGGAACCTTAGAAAATGGAGAAACAGTTCCATATAGAACTCCCGCGAATTGGGTGAAATTGGCACCAGCAAGAACTGAACTTAGTGAAGTGATACGTTTGTTTGGGAAAGCAACCTATCAAGTGTCAGATGATATCAGTATAGTCGGTGAATACACTTTCCAGAGGAAAAATGGAAGGAAGAGCACACCCAATTATGTTCCGGGATGGATTCATCCGGCAACGTTTAATTATGAGCCCTATAATCCAACTAGATCGTCCTATGCAGAATCTAGGTCAGAAAGTAACTATCGGGCGCTTAATGTATATGGAAATTATTCAAAAAAGATAGGAGAACATGAACTTGGTGTTTTGATTGGAATAAACCAAGAGGAAAACGACAATAGTGGGATCTCAGCATCAAGGCAGGAACTGCTTACTCCCGATGTGCAAGGCCTGTCATCTGGAATAGGAATACTCGATGCAAACGATTTTTATTCAGACTATGGTGTATTGGGGTTCTTCGGTCGATTGAATTATGCCTATAAAGACAAGTATCTATTAGAATTCAATGGAAGATATGATGGTTCTTCAAGGTTCCCAGAAGGAAACCGCTTTGGGTTCTTCCCATCTTTAAGTGGAGCTTGGAAAGTCTCAAATGAGCCATTCATGACAAGCCTTGACCGGGTTGTTTCTAGATTGAAATTAAGAGGCTCAATCGGAGAAATTGGAAACCAGGATATTGATAATTATGCCTACTTGCCCACAATGAATTCTTATTCTGTTGCTTGGATAAATAGTAATACCGGAATTGAAGCTACCAGTTTAAAATCGCCAAAATTGGTTAGCGGAGATTTTACCTGGGAGACGGTAAGAACGTTGAATATTGGGATTGACCTTGGATTGTTTAATAATCGCTTATCAACGAGTTTTGACTGGTATAATCGTCAAACATTAGACATGCTTGCTCAGGGTGCAGAACTGCCTGCTGTACTTGGGGGAGATGCCCCGTTACAGAATGTTGCCGATCTGTCGACTAAGGGCTGGGAATTGGATATTATATGGAAAGATCAGATAAATGATTTCCATTACAGCGTGGGATTCAACTTATATGATTCTCAAACCGAGATTACAAAGTACGATAACGACGCGGGGCTGTTTAATACGTATTACGAAGGGAAAACACTTGGAGAAATCTGGGGGTATACGACCATGGGATTCTTTACGGTTGATGATTTTGTTCCCGGAACGCTGAATGATGACCTCACAGGAGGAACACTTTTGGATAATATTGCCCCATATCGAAGCACAAATCCAAACCCCGGAGACATACGGTATGTGGATATTAATGATGATGGTGTTATTTATCAAGGAAATAAAACACTTGATGATCCAGGAGACATGAGTGTAATTGGGAATGATACCCGGAGGATGCAGTTTGGATTCAATTTTTCAGCAGAATATAAAAATTTTGATTTTAGTATGTTCTTGCAAGGAATTGGCAAACGTGATTTATGGTATGGGGGATCTCCTGAAGTATTTCCTTTTACTCATCGTTGGACAACAGTTTACAAGCATCAGTTAGATTATTGGACCCCTGAAAATACAGATGCGTTTTACCCACGAAACTACACTTATGGACGAGGTAATTACAGGTATAGCCGTTTAGTACAAACTCGATATTTATACAATGGAGCCTATCTCAGGGTTAAGAATATAACTTTAGGTTATAGCCTTCCTAAAGGCCTTCTCAATAGATTTGGGATTTCTAATTTCAGGGTGTTTTTTACAGGGGAGAATCTATTCAACTTTGACCATTTACCTGATGGACTTGATCCGGAGCTTGATAAGGTAACAGGATCTGAAGGGAATTATCCATATATGAAGAATTATAGTGCAGGAGTAAACATTACTTTTTAAAAATATGAAATATGAAAAATATAAATAAATTAATCCGATATATATTTTTGATTGCTGTTGTCAGTCAATCGGCGTGTTTAGACGATACGCTCGATAAAAGCCCAAAATTATCTTTTTCGGAGTCAAACGCATTTCAGAGTTTTCAAAGTACTCAAGCTTATGCCATGGGATTTTATGGCGTATTTGAAGGTTATGAGCCGTGGAGGGATCTGTTGAACAGTGAGTTTAATGCCGATTTTATTATGGATAATGAAAATATCTTTGGATCGGACTGGGTATGGAATAGGATAAACGTTCCTACTTCATCGGATGCTTGGGATTTTTCAACTATAAGAAGAATCAATCTGATGCTGGCAAACATAGATAATTCAGAAATGACTGAATTAGAAATAGACCATTGGAGAAGTGTTGGTCGTTTTTTCAGGGCATATGATTATTTTACCAAGATTTCCAAGTATGGAGATGTTCCATGGATAGACAAAGTTGTTTCGGATACGGATGAAGAAATATTGTATGCCTCACGTACCCCAAGAGATGAAGTCGCCTCGAATATTCTGGCCGATTTAATATATGCTGAAGAAAACATACTGGAGCCAGGTACAAATAATGTTCTTGAAAATACAATTGGAGTAGATGCTGTCAGAGCGCTAATATCAAGGTTTGGTTTGTTTGAAGGAACATGGCGAAAGTACCATGGACTAGGCGACTCTGATAAGTACTTAACTGCCTGTGTCCAAGCTTCAGAGAAGTTAATTGAGGATCATCCCACCTTGCATTCAAATTATGATGAGGTTTTTAATAGTGAAGATTTAAGTGGAGTTTCTGGAATCTTATTTTATAAACAATATGAATTAGGAATTATTGATCATGGGCTTCCTTTTTACAACCGGAATAATAGTTGGGATTTGAGCAAAAAGGCAGTTGATATGTATTTGTTAAAAGATGGGCAGACCAGATGGACGAGCCCCTTATTTGACGGAGACCATAATGCATTTGATGAATTTAGAAATAGGGATAGGCGCCTTTATTATACAGTGCTGCCTCCTTATAATGTTGATAAAGTGGTAGGAGATGTTGCTGATTTCGAATATACCGGAATCGCAGCAGATCGGGAATATATTGATTTGATGATGACTATATCTGATGATAAGCATAAATACCTGCCAGCAAGACAAACAGGTGGTTTAAATGTTTTGCATACATCTCCGCATTTTAAAGATTATAATATTGGAGAAGCATTCTTTGCTACAAGAACCGGTTATCAGGTATTTAAATATTACAATAGAATTACCGATATACAACATGAGGGAATAAATGACGCGCCTATATTTCGAATGGGTGAAGTTTTAGTTAACTATGCTGAAGCGAAATGGGAGCTTGGGCAATTTGATCAGACAGTTGCAGACCTTTCAATTAATAAATTGAGAGAAAGGGGAGATGTAAGCCCAATGGTCGTTGCTAATATTGGAGCCGACTTTGATCCTACCCGCGATCAGGATATTAATCCAGTTCTTTGGGAGATTAGGCGAGAACGAGCTATTGAATTAATGGCTGAGCCTTTTCGATTCGATGACTTGAGACGTTGGAAGAAGATGGATTATGCTGCTGAAAAGAAACTTGGAAGATGGATAGTCGGTTCTGATTATGACAACCAAATTCCAATTGACAATGGTGCAAGCGAGGGATATATTTATTATTCAAATAATGAGATTTTCAAAGAGGGGCCATCTTTTCCGGATTACTATTATTTGTACCCTATTCCTTCAAATCAAATCGTACTTAATCCAAATATCGAACAAAATCCAGGTTGGGAATAAGTTTTAGTTGAAACATCCCTCTTCCGGTGTTTGGTAAAACCCGGGAGAGGGTATTCAGCAAAATTGTTTTCGGTTTTGCCAAATGAATATTCTAAGCTTTCCGGGGGCCATTTCTTACAAACTTAAGAATACTTTGGTTTTCTTGAGCGGATAGAATTTTAAATTAAGCAGGGAAAATCTTTTCTAAAAAAATATAAGAATTGTATTCACACTACTTCCATATTCAACTGTTGTACATAAAGTTTCGATGAAATCCTGACGTGAAAGAGTATTGACGAGTTAGGCGACAGAATATCAAATCCGATAACATACTTCTCAACTAATTTCGAAAGAATTAATTGGGATGAAATAATCTATTATGAACAAGAAAATAAACCGACGTAGATTCTTGAACCTAAGTTCATCAACTGTGTTTGCAATGCTTTTTACTCCGGAAATGGTTAAGAGTGAAGAAAAGCTGCTACCTTCTCAGAATGAAGATGTGAACTTGGGAGAAGGGAGAACTATCCTTTTGCTTTCGGGCTGGCAGGATGTCAATATTGGGGATATTGCCCATACTCCGGGTCTTCTTCGTGTTTTACTAACCTTTTTGCCAAAAGCAAAAGTCATCCTCTGGAAAAGGAGTCTGGCAATAGAACCGGTAAAAGAACTTCTGCATAGGAACTTTCCAAATGTTAAGGTAATTTATGGAAATGTAGATGATGACAAAAAAGTAACAAGTGTTGAAGTACTAGATGCATTTAAGGAATCAGATATCATGATTCATGGTTCTGGGCCTTCTGTTCAAGGTCAAAAAAATCTAGAGGCTTGGCTGGCAGCTACCGGAAAGCCCTTTGGGATATTTGGTGTAACCATTCAATCGGTAGGCAAATCATTAAAAGAATTACTTTCTAAAGCTTCTTTTATATATACACGAGAAACGGCATCATTAGAAGTCCTGTCAGAAAGTGGTATTTCGGGAGAACATGTTTCATTTGTCCCCGATGCGACCTTCTTTATGGAGATTCGTGATGACCAGAGAGCTGCAGCATTTTTAGCTGAAAACGGATTGGAAACTAAGAAGTTTATATGTGCCGTGCCACGTTTACGCCGCACTCCGTATTATAAATTCACCGATTGGAAATGGTCGGAAGAAAGAATTAAGAATGTAGAAGAAACGAACTCGAAATACAAAGAAGAAGACCATGCAAAACTGCGAGAGGCAATGATACGTTGGGTGAGAGAAACAGGAAACAAAGTATTGGTTTGTCCGGAAATGGTTTATGAAGTTGAAATTATGGATGAACTTCTTATTGATCCTCTGCCTGAAGATGTAAAACCTTATGTGGTAAAACGTGGATACTGGATGCCCGACGAAGCGGCTTCGGTCTATAGAAACGCTCATAGTGTGTTGAGTTTTGAGTGTCATTCCCCAATTATTGCATTGCACAATGGGACTCCTGCATTTTATTTACGACAGCCTGAGGATACGATCAAGGGGCAGATGTATTATGATTTGGGCTACGACGACTGGGTATTCGAAATTATGGAAACTGAAGGAAAACAAATTGCAGATCAGCTTATGACTGTTCATGTGAATTACAAAATGGCACAAGAGCAAATAGTGAAAACCAACGAACGAATTAGAAAAATATATGCCGACGCAGTAGAACTTGTTTAGTCTGTGAAATCGGATTGTCAAATGATTTGACAGTTAAGATATTACCTGTTCTGTTGAGTTCTAGCCTGTGAAGCATTATTGATGAAAACTCATTTTATTCCAGTAACTGTCATGAATTAAACGATATGAAAAAAAATCTTTATTTACTATTTCTGCTTTTTCCCATCTTTTCATTTGGAGAAGTTATTGTGCACGGAGGAGAACACATTGATCCGGCAAGCACATTTTATTCTGTAAAAATAAATGGAGAGAGAGCCTATGTGCATCATTACAAGGTGTATGAGCCTGCGTACGATCAGGAATATAACTTTGTAAGTTATGTGCATTTTGATATGGATGAGCCAGTAGAGGTGGAGGTTACGTTTAAGGATCTGATTGATCCAAACAGTACCTGGTTGAGTCCTTTGCGAAAAAATATTCCGTATAAAATTGAAGATAAGGTTTTAACCTTTACGATTGATAAACCTCAAAAACTGATTTTAGGAATTAATACTCCTAACGATAACGATCAGGATGTTGAAAAAGAAGGGATTTTAGCCATTATTGCTATGCCAAAAGAAGAGGATGTTCCTGATGTTTCGGATGCCAACGTATTGAACGTTTTAGATTATTCCAGTCCGCAACGTGCTTTTGATCAGTGCCCTTCGGGTGGAACAGTTTATTTCCCTAAAGGTATTTACCGGGGGCAGTTTACGGTAAAAAAGAGTAATACAACTGTGTATTTGGAGAGCGGGGCAATCATCAGCAGTAACCAAACTCCACTCGTTATAAAAGATAAAGATCATATTACAATTAGTGGGAGAGGGGCGCTTCAAACCAATTTCCCATCTACCAGTTTTGTATTAGAACCCCGAAATTGTGATAATCTCACCGTTGAAGGAATTATAATCAGGATGGGAGGAGCCCGTGTGCATAAAAATGGGGTAAAAATACGGGGAGGCGGTTTTGCCGTTGTTCCTCATTATTGCAACTATCTTAAAATAAACAACATTGCTGTGTTACGTTATCCACATGGCGCCGATGGCATAGACCCGGACAATTGTCAGCATGTTGAAATATCGGATAATATTCTTTTAACCGGAGATGACGCTATTTGTCCGAAGACAATGGAGGTACCCTATATTCCGATGACTGATTTTAAGATAACCAATAATGTTGTACGAAACGGCCAGGCCAGTGGTTTTAAAATCGGTACTCAGGCTTCAAGCGATATAAGCAATATTGTGGTAGATGGTTTAGATATAATTCACACAGGGCAGTTTAAGTTTAGCGACAGAAATAAGGAAAGTGACATAAAGTCGCTTCATATTAAAAACGCAACAATTGAGTATGCCGAAACTTCAATATTGCAAATAAGTGCCGTCGATTTTATGGGAACCACAGAGGCTTTTAGAGGGAATATCAATATGACTATAGAGAATTTAACGGTGTATAAAACCGGAAAAGAAGATAACAAGAAAAAATTTGCCGGACTATTTCTGTATGCCGAGCCGGGGTATGATTGCAAGATCACCTTTATAAATCTTGTTGTGGAGGGCAAGCAGATAAAAAGCCTTAACGATTTAGAGCTGGTAGGTTGTTTGCCAAAGGATAAATCGAGAATTGAAAATGTAAAAGTTGAATTTAACAACTAATAATAAAATGAAATCAAAACAAGTGAAGATTCTTCTGGTAATACCTATCGCATTTTTAATGCTTTCAATGGGAATGCAGGAAAAGAAGGCAAAATTATTTGTTTTAGGAACTAGTATATCAGAACATTATGGGGAATATTTAGAAGATTTCTTAAAGGAAGACTTTTCATTTGATAGAAAGCGAGATGATTTAGGCCTACCTAAATCATCTGGTATCATGAGAGGAAGTAATGGAGGAGATTCCAGAAGTGCCCTTGCTTATTTAACAGAACGATTTAAAGACCCTTCTTTCTCACCAGATGTGTTACTACTTAATTGCGGAAGTCATGATATAAAAGTAAGTCCAAATGATGGGACCTATCAGGTCAATTCAGAAGATTATAAAAAAAATCTGGAAGCAATTTTAGAACTAACCAAGGAAAAAGATGTAAAATTGATTTGGGTTAGAACAACGGCTGTTGTAGATTCTATTCATAATACACCCAGACGGAAAAATTCGTTTCAAAGACATGCTGCAGACGTGGTAGCTTATAATAAGATCGCAGATGATTTGATGTACGATGCAAATATACCTGTAATTGACTTGTATACATTTACAAGAAATATTGCTGGCGAAAATGGCTATGTAGACCATATTCATTACAATGACAAGGTTCGCGAACTTCAAGCAGCTTATATCGCAGGTTCATTAAGATCTATTTATGGTAAATAGAAAATTTAGCGGTGTATAAGACTGGAAAGGAAGATACAAGGAACAGTTCGCAGGATTATTTCTACATGCAGAACCGGGTTACGATTGTAAGATCACCTTTATAAACCTTGTTGTGGAGGGCAAACAGATAAAAAGTCTTAAAGATTTAGAGCTAATTGGTTGTTTGCCAAAGGATAAATCGAGAATTGAAAATATAAAAGTTGAATTTGAAAATTAGGAATAAAATGAAATCAAAACAAGTGAAGATTCTTCTGGTAATACCCATCGCATTTTTAATGCTTTCAATGGGATTACAGGAAAGAAAATCAGAATTATTTGTGTTGGGAGATAGTATATCAGAACATTATGGAAAGTATTTGGAAGGTTATTTAAAAGAAGATTTTTCCTTTGATAGAAAGCGAGATGATTTAGGCTTACCTAAATCTAGTGGTATTATGAGAGGAAGTAATGGAGGAGACTCGAGAAGTGCCCTTGCATATTTAACAGAAAGATACAAAAGTCCTTCTTTTTCGCCGGATGTTTTACTGCTTAATTGCGGACTTCATGATGTAAAAGTAAATCCAAAGGATGGGAGCTATCAGGTTAATTCAGAAGATTATAAAAGAAATTTAGAAGCTGTTTTAGCATTAATCAAAGATAAAAATGTTCAGTTGGTTTGGGTAAGAACAACGGCTGTTGTAGATTCTATTCATAATCCACCTAGGCGAAAAGATTCTTTTCAACGACATGCCGCAGACGTGATAGCTTACAATAAAATTGCCGATAGTTTGATGCACGATGCCAATATCCCGGTAATTGACCTGTATACATTTACAAAAAACATTGGTGGCGATAGCAGCTATATCGACCATGTTCACTACAACGACAAAGTTCGTGAGCTTCAGGCAGCTTATATAGCAGGTTCATTAAGAGCAATTTGCAATGAATAGAAAATCTATTGAAGTTAAAACGCGTCTCATTGTAAAACCGTAAATGTTGCGCACACAATTTGAAATAATGATTAAAAAAACTCTTTTAAATAGGGTCAGAAGCTATGGTTGCCTTCTTTTAATAACCATTACGTTGGTAAATTGTGCTTTGGCACAACAGGTTGAAAAAGAGGAACAACCGCGTTTGCTGGTATTAACCGATATTGGTGCCGATCCTGATGATATACAGTCTTTACGACGTTTATTGCTTTACGCCAACGAATTTAGGTTAACCGGTATTATTGTAACAGCAGCAGGTAACAGACGACAGCCCGAACTTAAAATCAACAGCTATTTAATTGATCCGATTATTGATGACTATCAACGGGTTCAAAAACAGCTTAGTAAACACGCATCGGGGTATCCCAAAGCGGAGGTTTTAAGAGCCTTGGTTTTTGAAGGAGAAGCCAAGGCCGGTAGTGGTTTTTTGCAAGCAGGTAAGACCACGCCCGGAACAGAGCATATTATTAAAACGGTAGATAGCGGCGACGAAATACTGAATATTGTGGTGTGGGGTGGTTCGCATGATTTGGCGCAGGCCTTGCTAAACGTAAAAGACACCAGGTCGGAAGACGATTTAAAAATATTTATTTCAAAAATAAGAATCTATGCCATTGCCGATCAATATCCTAATGGATTTAATATCGGAACAGGTGAATGGATTTATACAAGTTTCCCTACAGTTTTTTATATAGAAAGTGGCCCCTCATGGATGGATACTAAGGCTGCGTCGTTTCGCGGAATGTATCAAAACGACAGTAAAGGCGGAGATTATGCCACATTACCGCTTGTGAAATCGGGTATTGAGTATTTCGGTTCTAAAGAATGGTTACAGTCTGCGATATTAAACAAAGGCGAGCTGGGTGAAGATTACCCAATTGTCAATCAAAATCCAAATACTTCAAGAAATACCAAAGGAACTAAGGAAGGAGATACGCCATCTTGGTTTTATTTTTTGACCAACGGGTTAAGTGCTCCCGGGCATCCGGAATGGGGTGGATGGGGTGGCCGTTTTGAGCACTTTTCGGGTAATCACTTCGTTGATACTCAAGATGATCATTGGTCGGGCGAACAAGATGGAGCATTACGCAGAAAATGGGCAATAGCCCGCTGGAGAGAAGCTTACCAAAATGATTTTGCAGCCCGAATGCATTGGTGTGTGTCTTCTTTTGAAAAAACGAACCATAATCCGGCGGCTTCAATCAATGGCGATTCCGGTAAAAAAATCATTCTGAAAAGAGTGAAACCAGGAGAGGCCATTACTATTGATGCCAGTGCCAGTTCAGATCCTGATGGGAATAAATTATCGTTCAATTGGTGGATATATCATGAAGTCTCCACCACGTTTGGCATTATAACGAATAAAAATAAAGCCCATACAAAATTGAAAATACCTAAGCAGGCTCCAAAAGGAGAAATACACATCATTCTGGAAGTTAAGGATGATGGTACGCCTAATCTTGTTTCATACAGAAGACTAATTGTAAATGTTATTTAACAAAATGACTGATGAAAAAGAGTAAGCTTTATAGTTGCCTTGTTGGAATAGTACGAAATGCCAAGACATATTGTATTTTGGCATCTTTGGTGTGGCTAATTAGTGGCTGTACCGAAAAAGAAAAGAGACCCAACATCCTGTGGATTACCTTTGAAGATACATCGCCACAGTTTTTGGGGGTTTATGGTAACCAGGATGCGCGAACCCCAACTATGGATAAATTAGCAAACGAAGGAGTGCGGTTTACCAATGCTTTTTCTACCGGCACAGTCTGTTCTCCCAGCCGAACGGCAATTATAACAGGTGTTAAAACATACAAAACAGGTACAGGCAATCACCGTAGTGATATTCAAATGCCGGATTTTATAAAGGGGTTTCCTGCGTATTTGCAGGAAGTTGGATACTACACATCCAACAATAAAAAAACAGACTATAATGTTGAAGACGAAGAGCGTTTTATTGCTAAAGCCTGGAATGAAAGCTCTGGAAAAGCTGGTTGGTGGAACCGGGAAACAGGCCAGCCATTCTTTTCTGTCTTCAACTTTACGGAGTCACACCAATCGCGTACCATGACAGAAAGCTACGAATGGTATAAAGGAAACATTATAGCCAATTTAGATGAAGACGAAATCATAAAAGATGATGAGTTTGAAATGCCCCCGTTTTATCATGATAGTCCGGAGATGCGAAAACAGTTTGCAAGAGTTTACAATGCTTTAAAGCTGACTGATAAAAAAATTGCACAATTGCTTCAACGATTAAAGGCTGATGGCCTGCTGGGCGAAACCATAATTTTCTTCTATGCCGATCACGGAGAGGGTATGCCTAGAGGAAAAACCAACGGAATTAACTATGGCTACAGAGTTCCTTTTGTGGTTTGGTTTCCTGAAAAATATAAAGAGCTTTCTCCCTGGGGAACAGAAGTTGTTACCGATGAGTTGGTGGATTTTACCGATTTGGCACCAACATTAATCAGTCTGACGGGTGGAAAGGTTCCTGAATACATGGAAGGCAGGATTCTTTTTGGGAGCGAACGTCAAAAACCAACAAATCACTTGGTCATTTCTTCTGACCGATCAGACAATGGACCAGATATGGTTCGGACGGTAACCGACGGTCGTTATGTGTATTCCAGAAATTTTATGCCTTACATGCCGGAACTCAGGTACATCAGGTACATGGAAATTGGTGAAATAAAACAGCAAATGCGTGAGGATTATAAAGCTGGTAAATTAGATCGGCTTCAAAATAACCTTTTCGCGCAACGTCCACCTGTTTTTCTTTTTGATTTGGAAGCCGATCCCTGGGAAACGCAAAATTTGGCAAATAACCCTAACTATAAAGAAATAGTAGGAAAAATGGAGTCGCAGCTGATGGATGAGGTATTACAATCTAAAGACATCATGTTCTTACCCGAATACGAATTAAGCTTGGTAAATAAGACGGTTGCACCTTATAATTACCGATTGGATACTACCAGGTATCCTATAGCTGAAATATATAAAGTGGCTTCTTTGTCAGGATATGTAGGCAGCAATGTAGCCCAACAGCAGATAGCTTTTTTGCAGGATACAAACAAGATTGTTCGTTATTGGGCAGCTATGGGGCTGCGTTCTCAAAATGCGCAACTACTGGAAAAGTATGCTTCAGAAATCCGGGACGCTATGGATGATGATTACCCTCCTGTTTCTGTGATTGCATCAGCTATAGCTTATCAACAATTTCACGATTCCAGGGCACGTCAGTTATTGCAGTCATTTTGCCTGAGCAATAACGAAGATTTAGCACTTATGGCTGTGAATTATCTTTTGTATATAGATGAAAAAGAGCCTTTTATAGAGACCATAAAACTGGCGCACGATAAAGAAGGACGGTCCTATAATGTTAAAGCAGCATGTATGGATTTTTTAGGAAGCCTGGGGCTGGTGCCTAACAATACAAATTATAGACAATAGACTTTTGATAAATCAATTAAAATGAAAACATACAAAATATACCTGATTTTATTAATCTTTAGTTTTAGCTGTACATCTAAACCGCAGAAAGAAGAGGTGGCTGTTTCTAAACCTAATATCATTATTATTTATGCCGATGATCTTGGGTTTGGCGATATTGGAATTAATGGCGCTAAAGGCGTGAAAACACCCAATATTGATTTTTTAGCTCAAAACGGAATAAACCATCAGGATGCACACTGCTCTGCTGCAACATGTACACCATCGCGTTATTCTTTATTAACAGGGAGTTATGCTTTTCGTAATAAGGCCAAAGTACTACCCGGAGATGCTCCTTTAATAATCAACCCCGATAGTGAAACATTACCTTCTATGCTCCAAAAAAATGGATATAAAACGGCTGTTGTTGGCAAGTGGCATTTAGGTTTAGGAATGGGAAAGGTAGATTGGAATAAGGAAATTACTCCTGGCCCCAAAGAAATTGGGTTTGACTATAGTTTTTTAATTCCGGCTACGGGAGATCGTGTACCTTGTGTATTTGTTGAAAATCAGCGGGTAATGGGCTTGAGTCCTGATAACCCCATAGAAGTTAATTATTTAGAAAAATTGGATGGGTACCCAACAGGATTTGAAAATCCAGATAGCCTGAAACAAAAAGCAGATCCGCAACATAGCCAAACAGTAATTAATGGCATCAGCCGAATTGGCTACATGAGTGGCGGTGAAGAGGCATTGTGGAAAGATGAGAATTTTCCATTTGTACTTACCGATAAGGCAAAACACTTTATTACAGAGAATAAGGAAAATCCTTTTTTTCTCTATTTCGCTTTTCATGATATTCATGTGCCTCGTGCACCAAATAAAAGGTTTATAGGAAAGTCTTCAATGGGGCCACGTGGCGATGCAATTGCTCAAATGGATTGGTGTGTTGGAGCGTTAATAGATCACCTGAAAGCGTCAAAGCTTCTTGAAAACTCTTTGGTGATTTTTACCAGTGATAACGGGCCTATACTGGATGATGGATATGCTGACAAGGCTGTAGAGTTACTCGGAGATCATAAACCGGCAGGTATTTACAGAGGGGCTAAATATTCAATTTATGAGGCAGGTACCCGAATGCCAACAATTGTATTCTGGCCCGGAAAGATAAAACCGGGAGAAAGTTCTGCAATGCTCAATCAGGTTGATCTGTTTGCGTCGCTGGCAAGTTTAGCCGGAGGGAAACTTTCAGAGGAGTGTGCGCCTGATAGTGAAAACCATATTGATGCCTGGTTGGGAAAGAGCAATAACGGTAGGGAGATAATGGTTGAAGAAGCCTTTACATTGGCATTAAGGGCTGGAAGCTGGAAATATATCGAGCCTCAGGAACAATCAACACCCGGTTGGTTGCTAAATAAAGACGTTGAAACAGGGTTAACGAACACACCACAACTGTACAACTTAGATGATGATCCGGGAGAAACTAAAAATGTTGCCAGTGAATTTCCAGAAAAGGTGGAGGAAATGAAAGGTGTATTAAATGAGATAAAACATAGAAAGTAATTTGTTAGTAGTAGTTAAGATTATTTATTCAGATAAATAAAAAATGAAATCAATCATCATAAGGTTTTGCCAATCAATACTTGCATTTGCAGGCTTCGCAAAGGTGCAGCTATTTTTCATATTTCGAAATGGAATGATGCATCAGCAGCAACCGAATGTTAAAGTTCGGGGGAAGTCGCTTGCTCAAAAATCGATTGTTTTAATCTTCACAGGGGCAATTGTACTGGTAGTGGCGGTTTTTTATTCGTTTAATAATCCATCAAATAATGAAGCAGTTTCCGCACCTAATATTATATACATACTGGCAGATGATTTAGGATATGGGGATGTTAATTTCGAGATTCAGGGACTGAATAAATTTAGTAACCCCCATATAAAAACTCCAAAGTTAGCCCAACTTGCGCAGCAATCTGTAGTTTTTACCCAACAGTATGCCTCCTCTTCGGTATGTTCCCCGTCACGGGCAGGTCTTTTAACCGGGAAAATACCAAATAGGGTTAATATTGATTTGTTTATAAGCGACGAGAAAGATAATGATCGCATTTTTTTAAGTGGAAAAGAGATTACAATAGCCGAGCTTCTAAAGGAAAAAGGTTATAGTACCGCCATCTTTGGGAAATGGCATTTGAATGGTGCCGATTGGAATGACCCTGACGCCTGGACCGGTAAAACAGGATCTTTTCCGAAACAGCAGGGTTTTGATTATGGAATGGTAACCAAAGAAAATCCGCATTTAACAACAGCTCTAAAGAAAAATTCACAAAAAAATCCGGGAGATTTCTTTGATTTAGATGGGCACCCACTTGGTGTAATTAAGGGATTTTCAAGTAAAATTATTACAGATAATGCGTTGAAATGGCTATCTAAAACTAAAGATAAAAGTACGCCCTTCTTTTTGTATCTGTCGTACGATGCCGTTCACGAATTTATTTCCAACCCTGATGAATACAATAACATGTATACTACCGGAGACCCCGATAAAGACCAGTACTACGCAAATGTAACCTATCTCGATCATCAAATAGGCCGGTTAATCGAAGCTTTGGATTCTATGGCGTTAAGAGAAAATACGATAATCTTTTTCTCTTCGGATAACGGGCCGGAAGTGTGGAGAACCAACCCTGCCTCGGGCCGGTGTTTTGGAACGAGTTATCCG
The DNA here is from genome assembly GCF_009847015.1 of Sunxiuqinia indica. GTDB lineage: Bacteria > Bacteroidota > Bacteroidia > Bacteroidales > Prolixibacteraceae > Sunxiuqinia > Sunxiuqinia indica. The sequence goes on along the minus strand of NZ_WVEM01000008.1, from coordinate 102,825 downwards.
TTACGTGGACAAAAGAGACAGTTGTACGAAGGTGGTATCAGGGTACCGGGACTGATCTCGTGGAAAGAAAAAATAGTTCCTCGCGTGTGCGACATTCCAAATGTAAACTACGATGTGCTGCCAACAATATGTGATTTTGCTAATGTCAGTCTAAATTCTGATCTAAAAACAGATGGCGTAAGTATTTACGATTATCTGCTAAACAACAAACCCGTTGAACGTGAAAATCCTTTGTACTGGCAGTTTGAAAAACGCAGGCAGAACTGGGAACTGAAGGGCGAGGGATATAACCAAAGGTATGTTGGGAATAAGCCTTTAAAAGAGGGGATTCCACCACAGGTTGTTATCAGGCACAATAACTATGTGCTGTATGCTTATAGTGATAAGGTATATCAGAAACCCAACAGCTATAAATTATACGATATCGAGGCGGATCCGCAAATGACAAATGATTTGTCAGAAGAAAAACCTTCCTTGTATGAAGACATGGTTTTCAAATTGGAAGAGATGTATGAAGATGTGAATATCGACAGAGTTGAAAGTGCAAGGGAAATGAAAGCAAGATTTAATTGATAGTTATGATGAAGACATTAATATTGACATGCTTTACGGTATTACTATTTGTAGTTTGTGGGTGTAATAACCAAGAAAAGGACGTTCCGGACAGAATAATTATCGATTCTGTTTTTGAGCGTGCAAACTCGCAATACAAATACCTGGCAGGTTTACTTCCCTATAATAAATTTCCACGAAGTGCCGAAGATAACAAGCTAATTGCGCGTAAATCAAATGACTGGTGTAGTGGTTTTTACCCCGGTTGTTTATTCTATGTTTATCAGAAAACACAAGACTCGCTATTACTATTGCAGGCTGAAAGAAGTTTAGCGGTTTTAGAAAAGGAAAAAACGAACACAACGACCCATGATCTTGGTTTTATGATGTTTTGTAGCTTCGGAAATGCTTACAGAATAACCGGTAACGAAACTTATAAAAATGTAATTAAAGAGTCTGCTTATTCTCTCGCTACACGTTTTGATGCCGTGGTAGGCTGTATCCGGTCATGGGATTCTTCATCATGGAATAAAAAATGGCAATACCCGGTTATTATCGACAATATGATGAATTTGGAAATGCTCATGTGGGCTGGAAAAGAATTCGCCGACTCCACCCTCACCAGAATTGCCATTTCTCATGCCGATAAAACGATGCAAAACCATTTTCGAGATGATTTTAGCAGCTATCATGTAGTATCATATGATACGATTACCGGCGCTGTAGAAAAGAAAACTACATTTCAGGGTTATGCCGATGAATCAGCATGGGCCAGAGGACAAGGTTGGGGGCTTTATGGATTTACAATGATGTATCGGTTCACAAAAGATCAGAAATATTTGAATCATGCAAAAGGTATAGCCAATTATATCCTTAACCATCCTAATATGCCTGATGATATGATACCGTATTGGGATTTTAATGCGCCGGATATTCCCGCGGCAAAACGTGATGCATCGGCGGCAGCTGTTATCGCTTCCGCACTTCTGGAGTTGAAAGATTTTGTAAATGAGGAAGATGCTTTATGGTATGCCCAATCGGCAACGAAAATGCTTTCCACATTGTCGGGGCCGGAATATTTAGCTGAAATTGAAACAAATAGCGGGTTTCTTTTAAAGCACAGTGTTGGGCATTTTCCTAAAAACTCGGAAATAGACGCTCCTTTAATTTATGCCGACTATTATTTCCTTGAGGCATTACTAAAACTGAATAGCGATGAAACACTACAATAGTAAAATCAGATTGGTTTGTATAGCAATGTGCATGTTTTTGGTGCCGTTTGCCTTTGGCCAATCGAATGAATTAATTTTCAGTTCGGGTTTTGAAAAAGGAACTACCATTACTCAAATTGATAACAAAGATGCCGAAGTAAAAGGCACAGATAGCTTAAATACCTCAAAAGGAAACTGGGAAACCAATCTTGAAGGCGACCCCAATAATTGTGAATTTAAAATATACTATCAGGATGGAGACGAATCTATGCGCAGTGCCACGATTGTTCCTGATCCTTTAGACCCTGAAAACAAAGTCGCTCTTTTTGAAATCGACAAGCCCAATGTATTCAACGGGAAAAAAGGTCGTATACAGGCCAATATGTATAATTGTAGAGAAGGATTTAAGACGTTAACCTATTCCATTCGTTTGTTTTTGCCTAAAGATTTGGATGTTTTAAAGTCCTATCCAAATGCCTTTACCTGGTTTACACTTATGGAGTTTTGGAACGATTCTCCATGGGAAAAACCGGAAACAGGGTTTCGTATAACAGTTGGTTTAAATAAACCAGGCAAAGGCATTGATTCTTTAAGATTTGCCATACATGGGCAGGTTTATGTTCAGGAGCCCAGAAAACCGGGAGAAGTTATATGGGATGAAACCCAAAATAATTTTGCAGTACCTACAGGTAAATGGATGGCACTTAAAGTGAATTTTGTTGAAGGCGACAAGATTCATGGAAGGTTCCAACTTGTAGCTGTTGTTGATGAAAAAGAAACAGAAATTTTTAATATCCACAACTGGACACATCATCCGGAATGTGCCAGCCCCGATGGACTTACGCATCATAATCCATTTAAGCTTTATACCTCGGGCGAAATTATAAACTATATAAATTCCAAAGGGAAGTCTACACGCCTGTACTGGGATGATTACAAAGTTTGGAATAGTACTGATAAACAATAATTATGAAACTAAAATTAATAAGGATATTATGTGTTGTTGTCCTATTTTCGATAGAAAGCATCAACACGCTTTATGCCCAACCGGCGAAATCAAGAGTACAAGTTATAGTAACTCCAGACCACACCGACTGGAACTATAAATTAGGCGAAAAGGCCAATTTTGATGTGCAAATTTTGCAAGATGGCCGGTTGGTGCCCGATGTTAAAATTCAGTATACACTCGGATTGGAGAAAATGCCTCCCATGGAAGAAGGTGATATTCTATCCGAAACCGGGCAAGCCCATATTGTTGGAATGAAAATTAATACTCCCGGTTTTTTGGGGTGCGAAGTATCAGTAAGTGTAAATAACAGGATATATAAAGGCAAAGGAAGAGCTGCTTTTGAGCCTCAGAATATTTTACCAACAGTAAAAAATCCAACCGATTTTGATGCATTTTGGGCACAAGCAAAAGCAGAATTGGCAGCGATACCTATTGATGCAAAACTTAGGCTTTTGCCGGAGTTATGTACTTCAAAAATAAATGTTTATGAACTCAATATAGCCAACATAAAAAACAGCAGAATTTATGGTGTTTTGTCAATACCGAAAGCCCCTGGTAAATATCCGGCAATTTTAAGAGTGCCGGGAGCAGGAGTGCGGTCTTATGATTCGGATCTTAGAGCCGAGGATGGTTTTATTACCCTGAAAATAGGGATACATGGCATTTCTGTGAGAATGGACGATGAGGTTTATAAAAATTTAAAAAGTGGAGCGCTTAAAACCTATTGGGCTAATAAATTAGATGATTTAGATAACTACTACTATAAGCGGGTTTACCTGGGGTGTGTTCGGGCTGTTGATTATATTTTTTCGATGGACGAATTTGATGGAGAAAATATTGCCGTTTATGGAGCTAGCCAGGGCGGAGGATTGTCTCTGGTTACTGCTGGTTTGGATTCACGAATAAAATATTTAGCAGTCTTTTACCCGGCGCTATGCGATTTTACCGGGTATTTACAAGGACGGGCAGGAGGTTGGCCTCATATGTTCCGAAATTATAACGAAGCAGAGCATCCCAATTGGGTTAAGGTAGCTCCTTATTATGATGCGGTAAATTTTGCAAAAAGAATAAAAATTCCGGGATGGTATTCATGGGGGTATAATGATCCCACTTGCCCGCCAACATCTATGTTTGCTGCTTATAACATAATAAACGCGCCAAAAGAACTGAATATTTATCTGGAAACAGAACATTGGACTTTTCCTGAACAATGGGAAGAGGTTGATGAATGGCTTTATAAAAACTTGAAAAAGTAGATCATAGACGCGCCTAAAGCCAGGAACTGATAAAACAGATTATACCGGAGAAGTAACTAATATAAGAGTTGAGCTATGAAACTTTAATTGTTCAACCTTAAAGTGTATGAATTATAAACACTAATCTAAATCGAAAATAAATGGTTCGAAAAACTATAATCTTTATCATTTTAATCGGAAACGCTTTCCTGGCGTTTTCACAGGACTATCTCAATCCCCGGCTTCCGGTTGAGGTGCGTGTTAACGACCTTTATAGCCGGATGACACTAGAAGAAAAAGTTGGTCAGATGACCCAGTATGTAGGATTAAAGTACATGCAGGGCTTAACAAGTTCAGACCAAATGGATGATATCGAGAACCACGATAAAAAAGAGTTCTATCCGGGGCTGGGAGTTAATGATGTAATAGTTAAGATAAAAAAGGGTGAGATTGGTTCCTTTTTACTTGTTAAAGGAGTAGACGAAGCTAATTATCTTCAAAACATAGCATTACAGTCCCGACTTAAAATTCCATTGCTTATTGCTGAAGATGCTATACATGGTCATGCCCGGTATGAAGGAGCAACCGTTTTTCCTACACCAATTGGGATGGCGAGTACTTTTGATACTTTACTGGTGAAAAAAATCGCAAGCATTACAGCTAACGAAATGAGGCAAACCGGTTATCACTGGACCTTTTCTCCAAATGTAGATGTGGCTCGCGATGCGCGATGGGGCCGCTTAGGAGAGACCTTTGGAGAAGATCCGTTTTTGGTTGGCGAAATGGGACGTGCTATGGTTAAAGGGTATCAAAATAACGAATTGGAAGCAAGTGTTCTGGCTTGTGGAAAACACTTTGTGGCAGGAAGCCAACCTTTACGAGGTCTTAATTTTAGCCCGATGGATGTGTCAGAAAGAGCGCTGAATGAAATATGGTTGCCTCCGTTTAAAAGTATTATTAACGAGGGAGTTGCTACCATTATGGCCGCTCATCACGATTTGAATGGTGTTCCATGTCATGCCAACGAATATTTACTTAAAACACGACTTCGGGAAAAATTAGGATTCAATGGATTTGTAGTTAGTGACTGGATGGATGTGATACGACTTCATTCACTACATAAGATAGCCTCGTCGCAAGAGGACGCAAATAGATTAGCTGTTAATGCCGGTATTGATATCAATATGCATGGCCCTGGATTTTTTGAAACGCTGGTAGCTCAAGTGGAAGAAGGCAAAATTCCTGAAAAACGAATTGAACAAGCTGTAAAAAGTATTTTACGGCATAAGTTCAGGTTAGGCCTTTTTGAGCAGGTATTGGTAAATCCCTCTACAGTTAACTTACGATCAGACACGGCAAAGGCAATAGCACTGGAAGCAGCACAGAAATCGATGGTGTTGTTGAAAAACAAAAACAAGGTGTTGCCATTAGAAAATTTAAAACAAATGCGGATTTTCTTAACCGGTCCTAATGCCAACAACCAAACCGTGCTGGGAGATTGGTCGGCAAGGCAAAAGGATGATCAGGTGATTACAATTTTTGATGCCTTTAAAAGTGAACAACCTACTTTGGATTACTACGCATGTGGAGACCACAGTAATATTTCTGATAAGGATATTGAAGAGACCAGGTTACGGGCATCAGAATCTGATATTACGTTTTTGGTTTTGGGAGATAATCCTACCCGTAGTACAGCGGTTGTTCGTACCAGTGGTGAAAACTCTGATGGAGCAAATATCGATTTATTTGGCAGGCAGGATGAATTGATACAAGCTGCTTATGATGCCGGTAAACCTGTTGTAGTTATTATTATTTCGGGTAAACCCAGAGCCATTAAAAAAGCAAAAGAGTTGGCCAGTGCCATTATTTACGCCTGGGAACCAGGCGAGTTTGGCGGACAAGCTCTGGCCGATATTGTTTTTGGTCGTTATAATCCTTCCGGAAAACTGCCAGTAACCTTTCCACTAAGTTCTGGTCAGCTGCCTGCGTTTTATAATCACCGGCCGGCAGCCTATTTCAGGGAGTATAACGACGAACCAACCGGGTTTTTATATGAATTTGGTTCGGGTATGCACTATACCACAGTTACTTATAGTAACCTGGTGGTAGATCGTGAACTTACGAATGAACAACCGGTAAGCGTTAAGTTTAATGTGCTTAATAGCGGCAACCTGCCTGTTAACGAGACTATACTTGTTTATGTAAGTGATGACTATGCTTCAGTTACAACACCTGTGAAATCATTAGCGGCGTTTTATAAGGTTGAATTATTACCAAATGAAACAAAGCCAGTTGAAATTAAAATTCCATATAAAGCATTTTCATTATGGAACCAAAATATGGAACGGGTTGTGGAAAAGGGAAGCTTTACAATACTGGTAGACGATATGAGGGCTGTAACCGAATTAAAATGACAAATTGATAAATAATTATGAATAAGATTCTTTTGAGCCTGTTACTTAAAATGATTTTGCTTTTTGTTGTACCGACAGGGTATGCACAAAATGTTATAAATGTACTCGACTACGGAGCCCAAAATGATGGTGTGTATAAAAATACGGTGGCAATTAAGGCAGCTATCGAAGAAGCCTCATCACAAGGCGGAGGAACGGTTTATTTCCCTGCAGGCGATTACCTCACGGGGCCAATTCATTTAAAAAGCAATATTACGTTACACATTGATGCAGGGGCAATTGTAAAATTCAGCGAGGATTTTGACGATTATCTTCCTATGGTTCCAACAAGGTTTCAGGGGGTAAATGGTATTGGTTTTTCTCCTTTAATTTATGGCAACAATCTTCAGAATGTTTCAATTATTGGTATGGGAACTATCGATGGTCAGGGAGAGGTGTGGCAAAAAGCGATTAAGGCCATTCGAAAAAATAAAAAGGAAGGAATAATAAACGAACCGAATAAATGGCAAAAGATTTTTGCCCAAAACAATCCTGATAAAACGAACCTGGATCAGTCGGGGTTTCAAAGACCTCTTTTTATCCAGTTTTTAAATAGTTCGCGCATTAAAATAAAGGATATAAAAATAGTGAACGCACCATTTTGGACCGTTCATTTTGTAGATTGTGAAAATGTTGCCGTAGACGGCGTTTATATTAAAAACCCCGAAGAATCTTCAAATACCGATGGTATTAATCCTGAATCCAGTAGAAATGTAAAAATTACCAATTGTGTTATAGATGTTGGCGATGATTGTATTGCCATTAAATCGGGAAAAGGAGCTGAGGCTCGCGAAAACTATAAACCTTCAAAAAATATACAGATAAGTAATTGTACCATGATACATGGTGCAGCGGGCGTTGCAATAGGTAGTGAAATGTCGGCAGGTGTAGAAGATGTGGTAATTAGCAATTGTATTATCGAAAACACAGGAAAAGGAATTCATATTAAAACCAATAGAGAACGCGGTGGGTCTATTAAAAACATAAGGGTAAATAATATTATAATCAGGAATATTCTTTATTGTTTTGATGGTTTTCCTGCAGCGATACATATTAACGCCATGTATTACGATAAAGATTCTACTCAATTTATGCCCGTAACTAAAAGCACACCAAAAATCGAAAACATTCATTTCTCAAACATCTCAATGGCAGACATAAAATACCCCGTTTACTTATACGGATTGGGGGAAAGTAATTTCAGGAATTTAAGTTTTTCAAATTTCAACATTAAATCGACTGACGGGATTCACCTTAAAAATGTGGATGGAATATCTGTTAGTAACCTGTTTATGTCTACAGATACCGATGGAATTATTGCCGGAGAGTATTTAAAAAATCTAAATATCAGTAATTTAAGAACACGAGATAATGCAAGAAAAAGAATTGTTTTAAGTGATATTGACAACGTAGAGATATTCTACAATTCCGATACACCACGGCATTTAAAGATTCGGGGAGAAAGAACGGGAAAAATAACATTGTCAGGTGATTCGAATGATGAAGTGTATTTAGATGTTGGTGAAGAAGTTTCTGAAGGTGAGGTTAATATTAGGTAATACTGTAATCGCCAAATGGCTTAAATACAAAATAATACATGATGAGAAAGTTACTATTGTTTATACAAATTATAAGTCTTCCTTTTTTGAGTTTCTCAAAGCAAGACGGCACATATAACATAAAAGACTATGGCGCTGTTGGCGATGGAACTACTTTGTGCACCTGGGCCATTCAAACAGCTATCGACAGCTGCAATGCCAATGGAGGGGGGAAGGTTATCGTGCCCCCGGGAAATTATTTATCGGGGCCATTGTTTTTAAAGAGTAACATCTGTTTTGAGGTTTTTTCGGGAGCTACAATCTTATTTAGCGATAATATTGAAAACTGCCCGGTAGTTGACGGCCGATGGGAAGGGATTGAACGAAAAGTATATGCCTCATTGTTTACGGGCCATGATCTAAAAAATGTAACCATTACCGGAAGAGGTACGCTTAATGGCCAGGGAAGTGCTTGGTGGGAAGCGTTTTACGAAACCCGGGATCTTCGAATACAAAACGGAATAACAGAAAGAGAACCTGATAATCCTGCCGGAAGTCCGTTAAAGGTGCCACGACCAAGAATGATAAATTTATATAATTGTACCAACGTTTTAATTTCTGAATTAACGATCAAGAATTCGCCTTCGTGGACCATTCATCCGGTTTACTGCGAAAATGTTGTTATTGAAAAAATATCAATAATTCAACCTTATGAGTCTCCAAACACCGATGGAATTAACCCCGAATCATCTAAAAATGTAAGAATATTAAATTGTTTTGTTGATTGTGGAGATGATTGTATTACAATTAAGTCGGGATATAATGAAGACGGGAGAAGGGTGGCAAAACCTTGCGAAAATATCGTTATTAGTAATTGCACTTTTGCTCATGGGCGTAGTGCCATTGGTATCGGTAGCGAAATGTCTGGAGATGTTCGAAATGTCACTATTTCTAATTGTGTATTTAATGGAACTTTGCGGGGGATTAGAATTAAAACAGGACGAGGACGGGGAGGTGTAGTTGAAAATTACCGGGCTGATAATATTGTAATGAATAATATTACAACTGCAATTTCCATTGATATGTATTATGGCGGAGAGGATTCAACAAAGGTGCCGGTTACCATCGAGACTCCTTTCTTTAAGAATATTCAGTTAAGTAATATTACTGCAGTTAATGTAGAAAATGCTATTATTATAAAAGGTTTACCTGAGGCTCCTGTTGAGGGTTTTTCTTTATCAAATTCAAACTTTACATCCAAAGCAGGATTGGATATTTCGCACCTGAAAAATGCCAGGTTTAAAGATGTTACAATTAATAACGAACAAGGAAATTCATTAAGCATTTATCAGGGTGACGGAATTGACATAGATGGTTTCATATCAAATAGTGGTCATAGAAAAGAGGCGATTATAAAGTTGACTGATAGTAATGACATTTATATCCGAAATAGTCGTGCTAATCAATCAACCAAAACATTTTTGAATTCGAAAAACACAACAAATCTACAATTGGAAGGGAATTGGTTTCAAAATACCGGTAAAGAGAATGAAAATAATTAAAGTACTAACAGCTTTTTTAATTGTTATAAAATTAAGTGCGTTCGGTCAGGATAAACCCAATGTGCTATTTATTGCAATTGACGATTTGAACGACTATGTGAATTGTATGGATGGTTCAATTAATGTACCTACTCCTAATATCGACAAGTTGGCTCAACAGGCCGTATTGTTCACCAATGCCCATTGTCAGGCTCCAATATGCGGTCCTTCGAGGGCAAGCATTATGACTGGTTTGTATCCTTCAACCACAGGAAATTACCTGCAGATAAATGATGTGGATATAAAAAAATCAAATATGGTAAGTAAAGATGCTGTTTTTATGCCCGACTTTTTTGAAAAACAAGGGTATAAAACAATGGCTGTTGGGAAAATTTACCACAATGGAGATGTTGCAAATACCTTCGATGAATATGGCGGTAAGTTTGCGGGGTATGGACCAATGCCTAAAAAAAGAATAAATTATGATCCATCAAAAATTGAAGGGAAAATTGGTAGTACAATGACTGACTGGGGGGCATATCCTGAAGATGATAGTTTAATGGCTGACTTTCAGAGTGCGAAGTGGGCAGTAAATAAACTTCAGCAGGAATATCAGCAACCTTTTTTCCTGGCAGTAGGATTTATCCGTCCTCATGTGCCATGGTATGTTCCTCAGAAGTGGTTCGATATGTTTCCTTTGGATCAAATCGAGACTCCTCCATATAACCCAGATGATTATGATGATATTCCTGAGTTAGGAGAAAGGGTGACCAATGCTCCTATGATGCCAACAACAGAAGAGCTGATACAGTCGGGTGAGTGGAAAAATGCCGTACAGGCATATATGGCGTGTATTGCATTTGTTGATGCACAGGTAGGAAAAGTGCTGTCGGCACTTGAAGCGTCAAGATATAAGGATAATACTATCGTGGTTTTATGGTCAGATCACGGCTACCATTTAGGTGAAAAAAACAGATTTGCCAAACAAGCTCTATGGGAAAGGGATACGAGAACGATTCTAATATTTAAAGATATAAATAATGAAGGAGGGAAAACATGTGATAAGCCCGTGCAACTTCTGGACATATATCCAACGCTATTGGAACTATGCAATTTACCGCCATATCAACAGGCAGAAGGACATTCGTTAACAAATTTGATTAATAATGCAGATGAAGACTGGGCACATCCAGCCCTCTCTTTTTATGGGAAAGGTAATGTGGCAGTAAGAGGAGAACGATTTCGCCTGATACAATACGAAGATGGTTCATTGGAGCTGTATGATTTAGTAACTGATCCAAATGAATGGTTCAACCTGGCAAAAAAGAGTGAGTACCAGGAGATAATAAAGACATTAAAACAATTCATTCCTAAATGTTGGGCTGACAATTCTATGTATAGTCGCTATAACTTTAATGCGTATTTTATTGAAAAGTCAAAAATGGATTAATGGCTTATTGAATACCTGTAAATACTCATGGGGAACTTTAAAATGTCATTTATTTTGACACAATAAAGTATTAGTCAAAATATAAAGTCGTTTAATTGCTAAAGTTCCCAAATACGTTCGATAATCGTTCTTTGAGATTATGAAAACAGAGATAAGCACCATGCCAAAAGCGAATTTCCACTACTATCAAGTATATTATATGGATGAGAAATTATAAACCCGATTTGCGAATATTAAAAGTCTATCTACTCCAATGTAGCAACTTTACACAGGCAAGCTCCATTGATTCGGTTAAAGTAGTCGATTTTCCGGTTGATGTCTGTCGTGCATATGGAGTTAAACTGAACCGACGTTGGTAATCATTTATTACAAATGATTGAGTATTTCCAGGAGCAGACCAAAGGAGAATTTCCGGTGTCGATGGGCGATGGCAATGTAGTGATGATCGCCTGAAACTTACCTGCCATTTGTAAAACCATCGTAAAAAATGGGAAAAGCTTTTGGGGGGGGCGGTCCACCATTCATGCGAGAATTTCTCCGATAGAATTGGGATGTTGAAAAAAATAGATGGTTTATAAATGATTGATGCTGCTTTTACCGCTGAAACCGATCCAGACCCAAACCCTGCAGGGCCGTTTGTCCGTGCGTAAAAAAACAGCCGGGATATTTTAAATGCCAGGATGGTAGGTGATCCCGATAACATAAAAAATACAATCAATGCATTATGGTCACCGCGAATGAAACTTATAGTGATTACCTATTTATCAGAGGTAACAGACTAAAACATACCATGTCATAAAATTCATAAGACACAAACTACTTGATTACAATACAAAATAAAAAAATCATTTTAAGACATTCTCTATGAAAGCAAACTCATTACTAGTCATCATGTTATTAATTTCCTTTTCCTGTGTAACTGATAACAATTTACCAGAGAAAACAGGAACGATTTGGTATCCTTATATTGAATGGGAAGTCGTAAACAGTACCTTTTCAGGAAATCCTTTCGATATTGTTGCTAATGTCCATTTTCAACACAAAAAAAGCAAGATATCCCATTTTACGCAGATGTTTTATTGCGGAGATAGCGTTTGGAGATTCAGATTTACAGGAACTGAAATCGGAATGTGGGATTTTATAACTGAGAGTGTTGATCCTGATTTGGACGGATTGAAAGGGGACGTATTAATTACTGAAAATTCAAATCAAGAAGCTCATGGATTTTTAACCAATTTCGACAGTAAATGGGGATGGGAGGGAACAGAAAAGCCTTTTGTTCCACAACTGGTTATGTTGGATTATATTATGGAAAGTAAGAGTCCGAAAGCATATTATAAAAGTCCAGAATTGATTGAAAATAAACTTGATCTTTTTATAAACAAACACGGTTTTAACGGTTTCCATGTTCCTGCAATTGCAGGTTGGTGGTTCAATTTTGATTCTCCCGATAACCAAGTGAAACCTACTATGCAACATCCTGATTTCAGGACTTTTGAAGCATTGGAGCTGTTAATTACAAAAGTACATCAAGCAGGGGGAATGGTGCACATCTGGCTTTGGGGAGATGATCAACGTTCACAGACGCCTTTGCGGTTGAAGGGTAAGAAAGGAGGAGTTGAAGACAGGCGTTTGCAACGGTATATTGCTTCACGATTAGGGCCTGTTCCAGGGTGGAGTTTAGGATATGGTTTTGATTTAGATGAATGGGTCACAGCATACCAATTGTCAACCTGGCGGGATTCTATGCATTCTTACATGGGATGGCATCATTTCGTTGGAGGCAGACCAGAAGGTCCGAACAGGGGGGTGGATCACACAAAGGATGCTAAATGGAACAAACGACTTGACTATAGCAGTTATGAACATCACAGACCCACATACAAAGTGTACGTGAATTCAATTGAAGCCATACCTGGAAAACCGGTGCTTTCGGAAGATCGTTTTAGGATTCGCAATGAAAAAAGATATAAAGGTAAAGATTATACAGAAGAACTGGTAAGAAGAGGAGTTTACCAATCGACCATGGCCGGTGGTGTTGGAAATATTTGGGGGTTGAGTCCACAACTAGAGCCTGGCGGAGTTTTTCTTAATAAAAAATGGATTAAGACCTGGTCTGTGTTTTTTGATAAAAAAAATCGGTTTTTAAAAGATATGAAAAGAGCCAACAATCTCAGTACCGATGACAATACATATATTATTCTCAGTGAGGGAGCTAATAGTTTAGTTCTTTATCGCGAAGATGCAAATACGGTACAAATTGATTTAAGTAGCTTACAAAAAAAACAGCCTGCAATTATGGTAGATACCAAACGAGAATACTACGAAATTAATTTTGGTGATTTGACAGCGAAATCGCAAATAATTAAATTTCCTTATCTATCCGATTGGATAGTGGCTATCGGTGAATTTTAAAAAGTGAACAATCAAGGAATAAAATTATTTTCGCTTTTGCAAACCATATAAAATAAATATATCGGGCATATTACGCACTTGTAACATATGTAGACGACAAATTGGGTGAATTAATGAACTGATTTTTATATACAAACTCAACTCTTATTGTTTTAAAGAAACTTTCGGCAACTGCGTTATCCCAGCAATTTCCTTTTCTGCTCATAGTTCAGCAACCCCATTTGTTTGCATTCAATACATTGGTAAATGCCGAACAAGCATGTTGAATCCCCCTGTCCTAGTGAAAAATGAGTTTTTGGGTAACAGGTCTGTTTTTAATTGCAATCCTGCCTGCAGTAATTGTGGTTTCTTTAGCACTCAATCCTTTGCTCATTGACCATCCTACTACCTTGCGGTCAAATAAATCGATTATAACAGTTCAACAGGTGGAAGGGGAATGGTTTTTAGTCCCAATTAACTCTTTAAACTTGCGGTTGTCGTATAGTTTTAAAATCGTCGGGTCTGGGATATCATCCGGATCGGGTAAGCCTTTGTAACGAGCTTTGACTAATTCAGCCGTGATTTCTTTCCCTTCAAGCATGAGTTTTTTTCGAATCTCGTTTAGGTCACTGTTGACTATCGATAAGAAATCATTGATCTGCCTACTCTCTGAGTTGGTTCCTAAACACCTCTGAGTTTTGTATTAAATAAGCCAGTCGATAAGTCTCTTGCTAGGCTCATTTCTACTCTTAGACCGTCAACTGTAATACGCGCATACAGTTTTTCTCTCTTTTGTTCAGTGTTTTTCTTTGCCCTTGGCACGAAAATAACACTAGACGTAGCATGTTTTGCCATCTTTTAAACGTTTAAATTAGACTTTAAAGCTATCGCAAACGTCAAACGCCATAAAATGCAAAATAGTTTAATTCAGTGCGTTAGAGTCTAATTCGGGAGTCTTTTGTTGTTAACAATGAACTCCCGAATTTGCACCTTCGAATATGCGTTTTTATGCACTTTGTTGCAGGAGTCAAAAATAAAAAACTCCTGTAAATGTGGTGCTTACAGGAGTTTGCTTTTGAATGCTTTTTGAAAAACTGGAGCTGTCGGGAACCGAGTAATATCGGCATTAGGCTTTAAATCAGATATTTATTGAGGGGCTGCTTAGAGTGGTAACCGAATCGTTCACCAGCGTTGTTTTTACATTTATTTTGGTATTAATTACTGCGTTTTGAATATTTCGTTATACCTCATTTCAATCTGATTAACTTCAGTTTCGGATAAAGCTTCAAACTCTTTTTCTCTGGCTCGTTTAGAAAGTTCTCCATTGTTCTGTTCTAAAAAACGAACCAATAAAGCTACCATTTTATCGGGCATCTCAAATTCATCATCTACAAAACGTTTGAATTCATCGTAATGCCCAAGATAGGATACCTCCGAAGGTATAATATTTTCAATGGTATCGACTACGCAATCGTAAAGAAATTCTGCTTGAGGAGTGATATCGGAATAACGGTAATAGTCAATTGTATCATTTAATACCTCTATATTATGATCTGCAGTTTCTTTCCATTCAGTATGTTCCAAAAGAGGATGAGAATATTTTTCTAATATTATCCGGTAATCATTAATATGATCCAGTATTGAAGCTGAAACCGGAAATATTATACCTTGTTGTGAGAAATTTTTCTTAGCCAGTGTGTGATGGATTAAATAACGGTGAATCCGGCCATTTCCGTCTTCAAATGGATGTATAAAAACAAAACCAAATGCTATCATTGAAGCAGCTAAAACTGCATCAAATTCATCTTCTATTAATAACTTATTCGTGGCAATCAGACCGGCCATTAAGGTTTCAATATCTTGCCATCTTGCTGAAATATGCTCTGGTATAGGCTCTCCTGTAGTTCTGTCATGTTCACCAACAAAACCTCCCTTTTTTCGAAAACCCATTTCAACGAAGCGGTCGTTTTCAATAACGATTTGTTGTAGTCGGGCCAGTTCTTCAAAACTTAAATCTTTACTGCCAGCTTGTCCTATGGCTTGCCCCCAACGGGCAGCACGTTTAGCCTTAGGGCTTTCTCCTTCAATTGTAAATGATGCTTTGGAATCTTTCAATAACAGAAATGAAGAAGCTCGTTGCAAAATATCTTTATGTACATCATTTAGAAATAACCTGTTTTTTTCAGAAAATTGAGACTGAATATAATTTTCAAGTTTTGGTGTTTTTCTGATTAGTGGGCAAAACTCCTGAGTTCCGGGAAGGTTGTTTATTACTAACTGTCGGGAAGATTTTTCTCCCAATACTGCAAATTGAAGTTTTTCATCAACCAAAGGAACATAACTTTTCCGGGTGAGGTCTTCTTTCCCCTCTAACTGTTTCCCTGTAATCCATTCTATTAAAAACCATATTCTCCTGCTGTACTGACCGGTCGGTTCAATATCAACCAGGTTTCTTAATTGTTCCGTTGAGTAATGCTGAGTAATTTTTCGAAATACCAGGAGGTTGATCCCTTCATATTTCAGTGCAAAAACCAAATGTTTGTACAATGCTTCAATTTCTGTTATTTCAGAATTATCCTCAGGTAGGTATGATTTGGGAAGGATTTTCCAATCATCGGTTTCATAGTTTTTATTCTGGTTACATACCAAAGTAATTTGATACGGAATTGGTATTGGTAGTCTTAATTCTTCGATGATTGCAGCGTAGCCAACTATATATCCTTTTTCAGGACATTGTTTCCCATGAAAAGTAGGTGTGGTTTGAGAAAAATGGGTGCTATTGTTCATTTTTGTAGAATTTCAAGTGCAATATAGAAATAAAATGGGCGTAATTCAAGAATTATGGGCGCATATAGGGAGTGTATGATTAAAATGAGCGGCATATGGGGTGTTAAATTTTAAGATTGTTCCCAAAAATAAACAGGAATTGCTCAATGTTTTCTCCTTTTGTTTCAAGTTCGTTTGAAATTTCACTAACCACTAACAATTAATCAAGGTATCGTTTTTCTGCATTATTGTAACGTAATTAGAAACATTAATAATAAAATGTAAACTGTTTTCATGATTGAGGTCTTCTTAAAATATTTGATATTAAATACTTTATGAATTCAAAAATTACAGTGTTAACTAATGGTTTATTGACTTACTATCCTATAAACCTTTTTACAATTCTCGCCTAATTGAACCATTTAGTTCTGGAAAAAGGCCTGGTAAAAAAAGTTACTTTATCACCACCTTTTAAAACCGAATTCATAGACGAAGATTGCGAATATGATTGCACGAAACATCCTATAACAAACGCTATTAGAATAATTCTCCTTTTCATTCTTTACTGTTTTTACAGCTTTTTCCCAATGTAAAACGCATAACCATAATAGGCTTTGTATTTGTCGTATAACGCTGCTTCATATTGCTGATATTTTATAAATTCTTCTGCGGTTCTGTTTCCTTTATGTTTTTTCAGAAAAGAATTTTGTATTTTTCCATAGCAGCATAATAGTCTGTCCAACAAGTATCGGGGACTCTAAATGTGGCAACCGGAAAATATCCAGCTTTCTGCATTTGATGAACCTTGTTCGGGATAGTATCTATTTCTGGATATGCTTTTTGCCAAAATTCCTCTATTTCAGCAGGGCGCTCATCGGAAAACCAGGTATTTTCAGTTATTGCAACATAACCGCCCTGTTTCAAAAACTTCCACCATTCGGTTAATCCACGCTCAAATCCAATATTATATATCGAACCTTCCGACCAAATCAAGTCTAACTCTTCTTCCTGAAATGGAAGATCTTCCATGTTACCAACAAGGCCTTTTACCCTGTTGTGCATAGCTAATGTTTGTGCATTTTGGTTAAATTGATTTATAAAACCCGAATGTAAATCGATCCCGATAATTTCACCAATAATATCTTCAGCTAAAACCATTGTTTGGCCACCTGTACCACAACCAATATCTGCCACTTTTGACTTCTCATTAAGGCCATCGATAAAACTCAGTGCTTTACGTGTTATTTTAGGGCTTCCCGGTCCTTGCCTTTTTGTATTAAGAAAATATTCGTGAATTACATTCAAATCGAATTCGTGAATTGAAGTATTTTCATTGCTCATGTTTAACGCGTATTATTAATTTGTAATTATTATTTTTTATAAGTAAGTGTCTCAATGGCTTGTTTTAATGCCTGGTTAAATTCATCTGGTCGATTCAGCATAAGAAAATGGTCTGCATTTTCTATTTCAATAACCTCGTAAGATTGCATGTGTCTTCGATTCGCCTCATAATCGACCGGCCATAAATCTCCTTTTACAACCCAAACAGGCAAATGGATATCTTCGAAAATTTGGGCAGCCTCACCGGTTACACTTTGTGTCAAATAATCTTTCATAGCGTTTACAGCTACAGATGGAGGTGCTGCAGACATGTCTGCAATAATCCAATTCCGTCGTAAGGTATCTTTGTCAGGAAGTAGCATTTGTTGAACAAATTGTCGTGTTCCGGCCTGAAAGTCTTCTGAAAATGGCTGCAGCATTCCATTTAACTCTTCGCGACTTAGGGGGTACTCGATGTTTTCAAACGTATCGACACCGATAAGTCCTCTCACTTTTTTGGGCATTAACCGCGCTGCTTCGGCAATAACGGTTCCACCAAATGAGTGACCGATAAGCAGCACATTTTTGCTTTCGGTTGCTTCCACCACCGCCTGCACATCTTCTCCAAATGCCTTCATGGTATATTTTTCACGGGTCATTCCCGAGTGGCCATGTCCCGCAAGGTCTATCAAAATAATTCGATTGTTTCGGGAAAACTCAGCTATTTGTTTCTGCCAGTATCTTGCATCGCAACTCCAGCCATGTACAAACACAAGTGTCGGTTCACCTGTACCGTAAACTTCATACGATATTTGCGTACCATCTTTCGATGCAACCATTTGAGGGTAATTTGATTGGGCTTTTAGCTTAGTTGCAAGGAATATTAACCCTATAATAATTAAAACCCATCCTAAATATATTTTTAATTTTTGCTTCATATTATACTATTTTATTATCAATTAACGACAACACAACCTTTCTTCTCCAGTTCTGCCAGCTGATTTTTGGGATCCGATTTCCAACCAAATTCACATATTCAAGATTTTCCAAATCGAAAAGTGGACTGATGTCATCGATTTCATTCCCCGACAGATCAACGATCCTGAGTTTGGAAAGATTACTCAACGCATCGATGTAACCGATTTGATTGTTGGAGAGATACAGTTCTTCCAAATCGTTTAAATCCCATAAATTGCTGATATCGGTTAAATTATTATTCGACACGTCCAGAATTTTAATGTGTGTACAATATTCCACGCCATCGAGTAAATCCAGTTCCGATTCAGCCAGTTCAAACTCCTCAAAATCTTCGAGGTAGTAATTCGGAAGTTCGATGTTTGTTCTTCCGTATTCCCTGATTTTTATAAGGTTGAAAAATGAACGTTCGATGTCAACGTCATCCTGATTATCGTAGTAAGTGTCTTCATCGGCTCCCGGGTCTGGGTATTCTCCGTCATCACTTTCTGTGTCCCATACATATTCGGGTCGGTAATCAATACTTTCATCAACAACCTTAACTACCAGGTTCTCGATGTCCTGAACAAGATGGATGTGGGCAAATTTTTGCAAGCTTTCAAACTTGTTTTGCTCGTACAGTTGCTGAATTTCTTCGCGTATGGCATGGCCTTTATCGGGATGATACAACACCACCAGTTTCGAGAAACATTTGGCATCTCTCTCTTCGTTGATGTCAACGTACTTCGAAATCTTATTCGCGATTGCCCGGATGCTCGCATAATTCCTGTTTTTGTAAAGAAGAATCAGTTTCCCGGTAATCCTGTTCAGGTTCTCCTGAGAATAGGCCTCGGTCAATTTCGTATATAATTCTTTGCTTGTCATTCTCTCCAGTGTTCGGGTTTATTCAATTCGTTGGCGCATACAACCGTTCCTTTTTTTACTGTAAAATCTTCCGTATTTAGCGACTGCACCATCCAGGCGTTGGCAAATTCTTCAGGAATTGGGTAAGGAGCCTGGTAGCCCAGTTTCCCGGCGTTGGGAATAAACCCATGTTTATCGTAATACCCGATATGACCGAGTACAAATACCATTTTCGATCCAGCTTTTTTGAGCTTTTCCAGCCCGGCTTTTATCAGCATTCCGCCAATTCCCTGTTTCTGGTATTCAGGAATAACGGCCAGCGGCGCTAGAATATGAACCAAGGGTTGATCTTCCGACATTTCATTTATATAAACTCTTGTAAAAAGAATGTGCCCGACTGCTTTTTCGTTGTGATATGCCAAAAGGGACAATAGAGGTCTGGCTGTTGAATCATTCAAAAGAGCCACTGTTAATTGGGCTTCTTTGTCGTAACCAAATGCGAGTTTCTCTACTTCGCAAATAGTGTGTAGATCGTTGTTTTCTGTTTCTCTAATTGTAATGTTTTCAGTTGTCATTGAGGCATTATTTGTTTGTTTCTAATTGGCAGCAAAGGACCGAAAAGCCCTTTGGAATATTTTTGACATAGGTCAAGAAATCACTTTTCGAGGTGAAGTTTGATAAACGCAGTAATTTCGTTCATTGCGTCCGTGGCTTCTGGAAAAAGAGGAGACAGTAAAGGATAACAATGTATCATATCTTTGCCTTCGCGAAAGGCGACATCGATTCCTGCATGTCTGGCTTTTTCGTATAAACGGAGGGAATCATCAAACAGTTCGTCGGCATTTCCGGCGTTGATAAACAGGGGCGGCAATCCTTTCAAATCTCCAAATAAAGGCGAAATGTACGGATCAGTGATATTGCTCCCGGCAGCATAAAAACCACTGAAGACTGTCCAACTATTCAGCGGCGCCAGTGACACTTTGTTTTTTGTGCTGTACGATTCCCCAGAACAACTCAGGTCGGTCCAGGGCGAAATGACTACTACTGCTTTGGGCAGGGGAATATTCTGGTCGCGAATCGCAAGCAAACTTGCCAGACAAAGTCCGCCGCCTGCCGATTCACCCATCATGATAATGTTTTTGGGGGAATAACCTTTTTTCAATATTTCCTGATATATCGTTATCGTGTCATTCAATGCCGCAGGGAAAGGATTTTCAGGAGCCAGTCCGTATTCGAAAAGCAGGGTTTTTAATCGTGTAGCTTTAGACACTTTCGAAACAATGCTTCGGTGATCGTTGCACGAGCCCGAAACATAACCGCCACCATGTACATAAAAAAGCAGTTTATCGGGCACTGCATTTTCCGGTATCAGCCATTCCGAAACAATCATATTAATTACCTCGGGCTTTACTTCAATGCCATCCGGAATTTTGCCAAACCGTTCGGCGCCTTTTTCACATTCAGTCCGAAAAGCCAGTACTGCTTCCACAGAGTTTGCTATTTCCGGTTTTTTCCATTGCCCATTAAACCAATGGCGCTTTCGCATGATACCAATCAGGATTTTACTTTTAAAACTTGCCATAATGATTTTCTTTTCGGCTACAAAGTTCCCGCTTTGTTTGCAAAAGCAAATTCACCTATGTTAACTTCTGCTATTATGTAACTTTTTTCTAATTCGGCTTAAAGATTGAGGTGCTACTCCTAAGAATGATGCCAGATGTTTTAATGGAATTTTTTGCATCAGTTGTGCCGGATATCGATTAAGTAAAAGCTCGTAATTTTGTTCGGCTGTGTATATTTTAGATTCTAGCATACGTTTTTCAGTATACTCCTGAATCTCATTAATGAGCTTATGCATAAAACGGTTCCACGTCTCTATTTTCTCCAGTCTTCTGTATTGTCTGTAAGTGATTTCCCAAACCACTGTATTCTCAAGCGCCTGAATACTTTCTTCCGATGGAATCTGGTTTCTGAAACTGATCTTCGAGGTAAAACAATACGGAGGAATGGCAAATGATTTGGTTATATCGTTACCATCAATATTATAGAAAACGCGGATTATGCCTTCTTCAAAGAAATAGAAATGGCGGCATATCTTCCCTTGTTCAACTATCAAATCGTCTTTCTCAAATAACTTCAACCTAAAGTCGCAACAAATTGTTTCCCACTCTGCATCAGTTATCGGAATGTAGCTTTCAATAAATTTTCTGAAGTTTTGGATCGATCCAGTCATGTTCAAAATTAAGAATTTAATGTTCAGCCTCTGCGTATCCGGCTCAAAGTTTCTTGCGAGATTCCGAGCATTGAAGCAATGTGCCCCAGCTTGGCACGTTTGATTATTTCGGGAGCTTGCTCTTGCAGGTATTCGTATTTTCCTCTTGCATCTTTTGTTTGAAGATTACGCAGATGCTGGTCAATGTCGAGAAAAACATTTTCAATCATCAAAATACAGAATAACCACATTTCAGGATTTTGTCTGAGACTTAGATATTCAGATCGTGAAATGCTTACTACTTCAGTATCCTCACAAGCTTGAATATAAACTCCGGAAGGCATACGGCGCGAGAAACTTTGAAATTCTGTAAAAATTTCATTTTCAGCATACAACCACAAGGTAATTTCCTTGCCTTCGTGTATATAATAGCGCCGAACCATACCCGATTTTAAATACCATATTTTATGACAGCGCTGTCCGTAATCAAGCAGGTATTGATTTTTTGAATAGAGTTCAGGTGAGGCAATTTCGTTCAATCGCTCTATAATTTTGTAATTCTGTTTTTTGGTAGAATCTATTTTGTTAATCAGTTGATACATTTTCAACAATTTAAAACCACATCATCGTTTAATGCAGTTGTTTTGATGGAAAACACAAAGGCTTTTCATCGAAGGTTATTTGAAAAATGGAAATAATCACTGAGATATTAAAGTACACACCACTTTAGGATGTTGCTTTAACATCAAACAGAATAGAATGACAGGTATGAATAATCCGCAATGGGTATATTCGTGGTTACCTGTCTGTTATACCGACATCAATTGTCGGGTAGATGTAGAATTAAATTGTATATTCATGCACTGCAAAAATATAATATTTTGTTGACTTGCAATGTTATTTGAAAGCAAAATATGTGTAACTACTGCACATATGTCGTAATACTTTATGCGCCATGTTTCATTTTTATCAAATACTTCTGTCGTTATTTCATATATTTAATTTTCCAAAAATGGAATGATCGTATTTATTTGATTGATGACAACATGTCCCGAATTTTTAAGAACCAATGTTTTAGCGTTTTCAATATTCTGTTCAAGGCGTTTAGCCGTTTTTTCTGAAACATAAAAACAATCGTTTTCGCCACCAATAAATAAAACCGGACACTTGATTTGTTGTAGTTGCTCATTCGAAAATGTAGGTAATGCATCGGTTCTAGGCACATAATGTTGCCTGACAAGATTTGCAAATGCCAGACTCTGTTGGTCAATTTCTAAATCGCCATAAACCATCTGGTTGAGTTTATCGAATCCTTTTTGCCCGGATAGTGATGTTACTATAATCCAAAAAAACGTTTTTAGGCGGATATTCGTTACGCCCGCTGTTGCAATCAGAACCAGTTTGGTAATTCTTTCGGTATATTTAATTACAAAATCGAGGGCAATCCATCCACCCTGTGAATTGCTGATAATAGCTGTTGTTGAAATATTTAACTGGTTGATTATTTCAAGCAGCCAGTCAGAGTAATTGTTGTTCTTGAAAGGAAGGCGTGTTTCAGCACTTTTACCGCATTCGCCAACGATATCAACAGCAAATACATGATAGCGCTCGGATAATATTTTAGCATCGGTCATCCACATTGCCGAATTTGAACCGGAACCATGCAATAAAATTACTGCTGGGGCATCAACCTTTCCACTTTCCAACACAAAAGTATCGCCAAGCTGAGTTTTTATAAACTGTTGTTTACAGGGTTGCGCCCAGTTTGAAAGTAATTGGGAGTAGTTGTTTTGAATAAGTTGTTTTCCTTTTTCTGTTTTGTAAATTGATTTCTTTGCCATTTCTTAAAAAATTTATTTGGCAAAGTTGAAAAGGAAAAAGAGGTTTTCTTTTGATGTAGATCACAAAATTATGCTTTCCTAATCCTGCTGACAGTTTCCCTTGAGACACCAATAATTGAAGCGATGTGGCCGAGTTTTGCCCTTTTAAGGAGTTCAGGAGCAATTTCTCTCAAATATTCATATTTCCCTTTTGCATCGCGCTGATTAAGGGCTTTGGTATGTTTATCGATGTTGGCAAATTCCCTACCCATCATTGCATTTACAAAGGCAACAATCTTTGGAAATTCAGCCAGCTTTTCGCTATTGCCTTTTGTAATGCAAATAAGTTCAGAATCTTCACATGCTTGCAAGTATTCCTTGGAAGGAGTATTTTGCGCATAGCTCTCCAGAGATGTGAAAGTTTGATTTTCAGTATGAATCCACACGGTTTCTTCCTGGCCGTCATTGAGATAGAATTTTCGAACCATACCTCGTTTGAGAAACCAAATTTTATTGCAACGCTGACCCGGCTCGAGGATGTATTTGTTTTTAGAGAAATGTTCCATTTCTGTCAATTCGTGCAAAGCGGCTTTAGCGTCATCGTCGAGTTTAACGAATTCTTCTATATAGTTGATCAGTTGTTCCATAAAATCATTGTAAAGATTCGATTTCTGTTTTCTTTTCTAGACGTTTTTCCATTTTGAAGTTGGTAAGATTCACTCCTCGGGTTGGATTGTCCTGTTTTCGGATCACCTCGAAGCCCATTTTTTCGAAAAAGGGACGGGCGGTGAGGCTTACATTAGATCTAAGGGTTCCAACACTCGTTTCGATGGCCTTTTGCAATAATGCGTCATACAATTGTTTGGCAATTCCGAGTCCCTGGAAATCTTTGTGTACAAAGAGGAAATCTATATAGTTGTTGTCGAGCGAAGCAAAACCAAGGAGCGTTTCTTCCTGTCGTGCCACTATAAAATATTGCTGTTCGAGTTTCGTTCGCCACCGTTCGGTGTTTTTAGCTCCGGCAGTCCAGGCTGCACGCTGTTGAGGTGAGTAATCTTTGGCACAAACTGAATTAATCGTATTTGTGAAAAGTGAAATGATCTCTTTCAGATCATCTGATTTTGCAATTGTAGTTTTCATAATATTCGGAGTCGTCACATATTTTAGAGAGCAAAAATACATCAAATATCATATAATACAATCGTGGGGGATCACAACACAACATAGGTGTTATCAGCCTCTCTTGGAAGATAGACAACTTTGAAGAGATTCAAATTAGACAGAAAGCGAAAATTGGATAATTCTGCAGTAGGTTAAAATTGAAAACTTTATTCAAAGCTGCTTTACTAAATAGAATGTCATTAAGGTATTATTTGAATCACCTTCTTGTTAAAAAAAGCTTTGTACGTGTGACAGATCAATAAAAAGTAAAGGGTGTTGTTTGATTATATTCTGGGTCATCACGATTCCAATCTCAATCCAGTGGAGAAGAAAAAAATCTCAATTTGTAAATACTTAAATTAGCTTCTAATTCTTAATGTTAACCCTCAACTCAGCTTAATTTCCTTTTTAGCTTATCCATATCCTTACTGATTTTTGCATTAATGACTTTCGAGTAAATCTGAGTTGTTCGGATACTCTTATGGCCTAACATTGAGCTTATAGATTCGATTGGTACACCATTGGCTAGTGTAACTGTCGTGGCGAAAGTATGTCTTGCAATATGGAAAGTCAGGTTTTTATCGACAGATGCTAAATCGGCAATTTCTTTTAAATAAGCATTCATTCTTTGATTTGTGAAAATAGGGAAGATGTGATCTTCTGTTTTCTTGTTCGGATACCTGCTGTATGAACAACCATCCATTTTTAATCGCCAGGTTAATTACCTTTCTAAAATTCTTAATGTATTTAATTGTCGTGTTGTGGTTGCACTTTCTGGTTACTTTGAAATAATGCTCCAGATCTGTGATGAAAGAATATTTTAAACGGTTTAGAGGAATATCATTAAGTTTATACTTAAACACCAGGAAGGCTTTTATATGGTCTAGTGTAGTTGTATATCGTTTAATCGTTGCTGATGCATAACTTGTCCCTTCCAATTCTTTTAGTTGGTGATTATGATATTCAAACACCTCAATGAGCATTCTTCTGTCTTCTGAAATGCCGAGAAATTTATTTTTAAGGTGCTGAGCAGTGACTTCTTCACCCATTTTTACCATCTTTGTGTGGTAATCATTCATGAGCGTTCTCAATGATTCCAAAAATTGATTCAGCTGCTTAACCTCACTTTTAAATCCCTTGGCCATATTGGCTTTAGAGTCCCAATTGTCGCGATTAATGAATCGTTTAGTTGATAGTTCGGCTCGTTTCCCATCTACTGTAACCGCATATAGATTGGATAAAGAGAGTCATCTTTTTTGCGATCTGTGCGCAAGTAAAAAAGAAGATTAAACGTATAGAATGTATTCATGTTAAAATGTTCACTGATTTTTGTGTGTAAATTAAGAAAAATAATTTTAAATAGTAAAATTTAGACCCTTTTAACACATTGTTTAACAGTGAAATAGGAGCAATTCGGTTAACAAAAATGGATTGGAGATTTGTTAACCGAATTGTTCACCTAAATTATGGTTTTATTTGATTTTATCTGGTATCCTGAAAAATAAAAAAAAGCACTGAATTTCAGTGCTTTAATGTTTTTTGATTGTAAATTGTATGTAAAAAAGTGGAGCTGCCGGGAATCGAACCCGGGTCCAAACGAGGAAGCAATGTGCTTTCTACATGATTAGCCTCGACTTGGTTTTCGAGTAGTAGCTGGATCAAGGCCACCGACCACTACCTTAGCTTCTTAATTTTCGCTGAATGAACGAAGCAACCATTCAACTAGCCTCGATTTTTTGCACCGCCTGACCGGATAGCCTCAAAGCAATAGCATCCGGGCGATGTCTTGTCCCAGTACCTGGTACCGGGATTAAGCGGTTAACCTACTGTTAATTCGGTTACGCAGCAAGAGCGTAATTGTTTTCGCCAATTAAAAGTTTGATCATTAGGATTAACGAGCCAACAACCTAAGCTCGCCATGCTTACACACCTCTTCTACCCGCTGTCAAAACCAGTCAGCCCCGGTATTTTGAGGACGAGCAAAAGTACAATATTTTTTAACATTTCCCTAAAAACAGCAAGGCCTTATCAAAAATCGTGATGAGGACTTGAATCTATTTGATAATACCAATTAGATCTGACGTGCTACCTCTCCGTGGGTAGAAAGTCGAGTCGTCTGAATTCGTCATTATGTGTTACTTTCACTTAGACGATAAAAACTAGTTCCGGAAAGTGATGCCCTTTGTACATGGAGTGACGGTTAAGCCCATTCAGAAATGCTTTGTCAAGGTTTCCGAATACGCCTAATTATACTTCCTTCGGCGAGTGTTCGTCTGAAGCATAGCAAATACCCAAACGGCAACCATGTATGTCTTTTTAGCCATTCTGAAAAGGAGTTTGCGATCTTTGGAAA
Organism: Sunxiuqinia indica; assembly: GCF_009847015.1. GTDB lineage: Bacteria > Bacteroidota > Bacteroidia > Bacteroidales > Prolixibacteraceae > Sunxiuqinia > Sunxiuqinia indica. The sequence continues at coordinate 75,992 of NZ_WVEM01000008.1, read as the reverse complement.
TCATGATAATTGTTATCTTTAGGCAAACGAAAATCAGAAGAAACATGAAGATTGGAATATTAAGGGAAACCCGACGTTGGAAGGATAGGAGAGTGGCCATAACACCGGAAACAGCTGAATTGATATTGAAAAATTATCCGGATGTTGAATTGGTGGTTCAGTCAAGTGAATTGCGAGTGCATAAGGACGAGGAATATGCTGCCATAGGGATTCCGGTTGTAGAAGATGTTTCACATTGTGATTTGCTGATTGGCGTAAAGGAGGTAGCGAACGAAGCGCTCATCGACGGGAAAACATACATCATGTTTTCGCATGTTGCAAAAGAACAGGTGCATAATCAGGAGTTCTTTAAGCTAATGGCTCAAAAAAATATCACCCTGATAGATTATGAATATTTTGTCGACAAGCATCGTTCGAGGCTCGTCGCTTTTGGTTTTTGGGCAGGAGTTGTTGGAGCTTACTACGCTTTTATGGCTGCCGGTAAGCGCTTTTGCCATTTGTCGATCCCGGGGCCTGAGCAGTGTCGCGACTTAAGCGATCTTCACCATCAACTGAAAGCGTTGGAATTGCCGGCTCTAAAAATATTGATTACCGGTGGTGGGCGGGTTGCCAGCGGTGTCTTAGAGATTGTGAAAGGAATGGGAGTCCATGAAGTGCTGCCGAACGATTTTTTAACCAGAGAATATGAGCATGCTGTTTACACCCGGCTTGATCCGGAAGACTATGTCAAGAGAAAGCAAGGTAAATTTGACCTGAAACACTTCTATGAAAATCCGACTGAATATGAAACATCATTCACACCCTATACCAAGGAGGCTGACGTATACATTGCTGCGCATTTTTGGAATCAGCAATCTCCGGTTTTCTTTATGGCTGATGATCTGAAATCGCCGGACTTTAGTATTTCAGTTATCTCCGATGTTAGTTGCGATGTGCCGGGGCCAATTCCAACAACTTTGCGTACTTCGACGATTGAAGAACCATTTTACGATGTCGAGCCCGACGGCCTTGAAGAGGAGGAGGCTTTCAGTTCGTCAAATTATGTCACGGTATGTGCTGTGGACAACCTTCCGGCAGCACTGCCAGCTGATGCATCCAGAACATTTGCCCGTAAAATGTATCACGAGGTTTTTCCTTCGCTTTTTGGCGACGATCAGCATAAAATTATTGAGCGAGCGACCATTTTGAATGATGGAGAACTTACACCAGCTTTTAGCTACCTGAACCGATTTCTGAAAGAATAGCTACAGCGAAAATACGACAGCTCCGGCAATCAGACCGCCAATCAGGTAATAAATGCGCGATTGTCTGATGCGGTTCTTGTCGTCAATCAGCTTCAGATTCTCTATTTGTTGGTTCTCCAGAAGTTGGTCGCGCTGAAGGAGTTGTTCATGCCAATAGTCAGCTTCCAACTTTTTGATTGTGATCGCACTGTCGGCCAGGGCTGATTTTTCTTCAAAAAGGCTGATTTTCTTTTTGTACAGCTCCAGCTTTTGCAGGTTAATGTCGTTGTTTACTTCGCTCGATAAAAGCAATTTTACCCGATCCATTGGAATGACAAATAAGGTATCGGTACTTTGATTGGTAAAGCTTTTACCGGGTATTAACTTGCTGCTTTGTGCCCGTGAACCTACGGCTAAAAGTATAACAAAGCTAAGTAGTATGGCGTGTTTAATCATTGAGTAGTCCTTTCGTTTAATAGTTCCAATAGTTGGTCGCTGTTTGCATTTTCAATTTCAGCAATCTTCTTTTTTTGGTAATCATCCAGATTGCTTATTTTTTCTGAAATTAAGGCTGATTTATAGTCGATATACTGCATTTGAGCCTGTAGCAGTCGAAATTTAGAATCGTATTCTTCCTTGGCTGTTTGCCATTCTTCTCGTTTTAGGTTGTGGTCACTTCTTACTTGCTCAATCTTATCTTCTGTAGTTTTTCTGCCGAAAACTTTCGATTTTACTCCGGCCCACAATACAGCCAAGCCTCCAATGAGTGTTCCCGGACCTTCAATTTTAAAACTGACAAAGATCAACGAAGCAACAACTGCCAACACAACCAATCCAATGACGATAATTTTTACATTCTTTTCCATGATTGTGTATTAATTAGGTTCGTCTCCAACAACTTCTTTTCCTTCTGCGGTGTAGCTCGGTTGGGCACCTGCGGCAGAACCGTTTACAGTACTGGCATTAATTTTGGCAATCTCTTTTTTCGCCTTATTGTCTTCTTTCAATGTATCAGCATTTATTTGGGCAATCTCATGCTTCGTCTTATTATCTGCTTTGATGATTTTTTCATCATTCCGGTCCTTTTTCTCCATCACGCGGAATATTTCTTTCATACCAAAAATCAATCCCCAGATGGTTGTGTTAAATGTGACCCACTGTCCGCCGGTAATTCCAAGTTCATAAGCATTTTGCCCAATCTCAACGAGCTGATGGTGAAGGAGCAAATAAGTAGAGACCCAAGTGCAGGCAATTAATCCCCAGAGTTTTACTGATATTAGCGTAAACATGAGCTTCGATGTCCATTTTAACCAAAATTCCTTTTGAGTGACGGTATAAAATTCCTCCTGACTAATGTTGCTTTTTGTTTGTGTCATGACTGAAGTGTTAGGTTTAGTAATTTCGACCAGGTTTGTGGACCTGCAATGCCATCGGCAATCAAATGCTGATCGGCCTGAAAGCGGCGAATAGCCGATTGGGTTTTCATTCCCATAATGCCATCAACTTTACCAGAACTGTATCCCAGTTTATTTAAGCGGGATTGAATTTCAGAAATCGATTTTTCTATTTTTTCTTCTACTAAATGAGCGCTTAAGTTTCCCCGTTTTTTTTCTATCCATTCCTGCAATACATAACCGGGGCAAGCAGGTTTTCCAAAATGATAATGCCCAAACAGGTCAGCATTGTCAAGGCCTAAGCTTTCGAGCAGAAAGTCAACAAGCTCCTCTACCGATTGCATTTGCTCCGGTGTTGGTTCACTGGTGCCCATATCATAGCCCGGTCCTGAGAAATTACCCACAACCATGATTCCAACCGATGATGTATTTTGCCCTTTGCAATGCCAGGTAATATCAGACAACTCATTGGTCTGTACTATTTCACCATTCTTGCGAATAGCATAATGGTAACATATATGCGGACATCCCTTGGGCGTAATATGATTTTGGGGACTAACAGAAGTGTGGTAAGTGTTGACATTCTCAACAGTACTTTCTCCCAGCTCCTGGTGCAGGATTACCTTGTCGATTTGCCGTAGCTCACGTTTCCGCCAAACACGACTTTCGTGCCATGGAAGAACTCGAATCAGGTTTTTGACTTGCATGAATTTTTGTAATTAGTTTATTGTATACAAGTTACTGATTTTAAATAAAAGAGTCAAATGTCTTTAGTCTGATTTTCTAAAGAAAATCATAATAATATGGTGGAATTTTTCACGAAAATATGGATGCGAATTGAGCAAAAGTTGTACTTTTGTTTCACTCGAAAACTACGGGATGTAGCGCAGTCTGGTAGCGTACGTCGTTCGGGACGACGGGGTCGCTGGTTCGAATCCAGTCATCCCGACCAAAATGGGAAATCAAAGAGCATCAAAAGCCGGTAAATCATACAATTTATCGGCTTTTGATGCTCTTTGTTGTGTCGATTCATATCAGAGAATATCATAATTCAGGTGAATGAAGCGGTATCTTGGTGTCCATTTTTTTTATGGACACTTCAAAATAAAAGTGCTTAAATCATTAAATTTAAGCACTTTTGATCTTCTTTGTTTTAAAAGTTGTGCCCAGTAAAGGACTCGAACCTTCACGTCCAAAAGGACACTAGTCCCTGAAACTAGCGCGTCTACCAATTCCGCCAACTGGGCGTTAGCAAATAATTTTTTGCAGGGTTTAGCAGTGTGTGCTAAAACGTGTGTGCAAAACTATAAAAAAAACAATAATGGCGATCTTAAATTGTAAAATTATTCACGCCATTGCAATTATTGCTGATAATTTACATCATAGTCTGTTTTTATAATTACCCCAGCGGTATCAACTGTAAAAATAAACTGTTCGGTTTTCTTTACCGGAGGAGTGGTTATGGGATCGAGTGTTGCGCTGCCCTGATTGATGGTGGTAGCTCCCAAAAATGACTCTTTGGTAAAAATGAATTTTGTATTTCCGTTGTTGAGTGGTATTTTGCTTGAAGGTATATCTTTAAATTCCTCAGTTGCAGATTCAATTGTTTCGCCGGTATAATGACGATTGAGTTTTGCCTGCATACTACAAGCACTGAGTAGAACGGTTAAAATCAGAATGTTGAAATTGCGTTTTATCATGCACACAAATTTTATCATAGTTAGCGGTCAAAAGTAATTGAATTTTCTTTGCCGAAATCTTAACAAAATATAAATATGCTGTACATTTCTTAAAAAAGAAAGTGGCTATTGAATTGAATCAATAACCACTTGTGAATTAAATAGTCTCTATAAATTGAGCCAATCAATGAGTTAGCTCAAAAACTTCTTTCTAAGGTCTTCTACCTGATTGTCATTAATAGGAACTAAATCACCCAAGCAAGCTCCCATGGTAAGCGATTTTGCACTGAATTCGGCAACTTCCAAGCGGTCGAAAGTTCCTAGCAACTTGTCGCCGGTAACCAATACCGAGTCGTTATTGATAATAACTGCTGGAGTATCTTTTGAAATTGTTTTTAGAATAGCTTCTTCGCCTGTGAAGTGTGAACCAAATGGCATGTTCGGAATATCTTGCAAGAAGATCCAACTCTCAGGAATGGTGCGGACGTCAATTTTTTCTCCTGTTACACCATAAGCCATCAGGTAGGGCGTTTGAGTCAGGATGATTGAATTCACATGTGGATTTCGTTTATAGATTTCCTGATGTAACCAAGTTGAGCGGCTTGGAATTTTACCTGGCTCACGTTTGCCATCTTTAATCTGAACGATGTCTTTCAACTGAATATCCCAACGCGGAACATTGGTTGGGGTAATCAGGAAGTCGTTTTCACGCCAGCGAACCGATACCGTTCCGTAGGAGCTGATCATCATTCCTTGGTCACAAGCACGCAATACAATATTTCTGATTTGCTCTCTGATTTCTTGTTCGTCAGATGGATGGTTTACTTCATCCATTTCAGGAAGTAAGCGTGGAATCTGGTTTTCAAACTCTGCGATTTGCTCGTCGGAAAGATAATTTGGTTTCCCAATTGTACTTCCGTTGATCAATGTTCGGGCACAGAACTCGATTGTTTCAAAACGCTGGAACGCGTCAGTCATATCAGATCCACCAACAACAGTCCCGTGGTTTTCCATGATAACAGCGTTGACTCCTTTTTTGAACTCCTCGGCAATAACGTCGCCTAGCTCTTCGCTTCCGGGTAGTGCGTATGGAGCATAGCCAATTGGACCGCATATGTGCTTGGCCTGTGGAATAACGTTTGTATTTGGTATTTGACGAACAATACTGAATGATACCAATGCCGGTGGGTGAGCATGAATAACGGCCTTAATCTCAGGGCGGCATTTGTAAATAGCAATGTGAAACGGATACTCTGATGATGGTTTATGACGACCTTCAATGGTACCATCTTTTCTTACACAAATAATATCTGATGGGCGCAGCGTTCCTTTATCGATAGCTGATGGAGTTACCCAAACATCTCCGTTGTCATCGATAATAGAAATGTTTCCTCCGGAAGTGGTGGTCATTCCACTTTTATAAATTTTATCGATAATCATCGTAATCTGATCACGAGGATGCATCCATTTGGTGTTTAATTTTCTCATCTCTTTTTTTTTGAATAAATTATGGATTGAACAGCTTAGTATGCAGCGGTATAAATGTCAACTGCATCTTGCAATGATACCTCTCTGGGATTTCCTCCTGCGCAAACATCTACCAATGCCATCTCTGCCATGGTTTTAAAATCATCTTTTTTAGCTCCTAATGCTTCAAGACCTGTAGGAATGCCAACATCTTTCGATAATTGCTTAATGGCATCAATTGCTGCTTGGGTTGCTTCGTCGATTGTCATGTCTGTTGTGTCAACTCCCAAAGCTTCTGCGATATTCCGAAATTTGTCGCCACAAACAGGAGCGTTAAACTCTTCAACGTAAGGAAGCAATACAGCGTTACATACGCCATGAGGTAGGTCATACATTCCGCCCAGTTGATGAGCCATTGAGTGTACAAATCCCAAACCACAATTAGAGAATGCTTGTCCTGCAATAAATTGTCCCCATGCCATTTTTGAGCGGGCTTCAATGTTTTGGCCATCATTTACGGCGTCCCGTAAACTTTCGCCAATTAGTTTAATTGCATGCAAGGCCAAATTATCAGACCAATCGAAAGCACCGGCAGTAACATATGCTTCAATGGCATGAGTTAATGCATCCATTCCTGTTGCGGCGGTCAAGCTTTTGGGCTTGTTTAGCATGAGTATTGGATCGTTTACCGCGATATCAACCAAACAGTTTTTATCAACCATAACCATCTTTACTTTTCGTTTTTCGTCAGTTATCACGTAATTGATCGTGATTTCGCTGGCTGTTCCGGCAGTTGTATTAATGGCAATAAGTGGAGCCGATTTCTTTTTTGATCGATGAATACCTTCGTAATCTTCAATCTTTCCTCCATTTGTTGCCAAGATGCCAACAGCTTTACCACAATCTTGAGGAGATCCGCCACCTAAGGTGATAATGCAATCACATGCGTTTTCCTTGAAAACTTTCAGTCCGTCGTTCACATTTTTCACGGTCGGGTTTTCTTTTACCTGATCAAAAATAATGTAGTCGATTCCAACTTCAGATAGAATGGCCTCAATATTTTTAGCAATTCCTAGTTGAACCAATACAGCGTCGGTAATAAGCATTGCTTTTTTATACGAACTGCTTTTTAAGTCCTCTTTAAGTTCCATCAGGGCGTTTGGCCCAATCAAACTTAAAGGTGGCAAATAAATTCTCTTTGCACTTTCCATTTTAAACCAATTTTTAGCTTTTGTTTTTTTTGAATTAATTATAGCATCTCCAACGAGTTGTCAAACCCAACCGATTTTGCAATGACCAAAGCGGCACCCAGTGCGCTGGCATTGTCAATCTCAGAGGTGATCACTTTCTTATTGGAGAATTGATCGGATAACAGATTAATGAAGATATCATTCCTGGCAAATCCTCCTGAAATATAGAGGGTGGTGGTTTCGTCAGCTTGCGGAATGATAAGTTGAATTGATTCAATACACAAGCTTGTTAAGTCGATGGTTAGTTTGGAGTATGCTTCGTTGTAATCGCTAAATTGGCTTAGGTCGACTGTTTTTATACCATCTTCAAAACTTTCCTTGCCATTTGGAAAAAAGACAGAGCTGTTTCCAAACTGATTTTGGATGCTTTTAATCGAACCGTTGTCGTACTTTACATCGCGAAAGCTATCCGTTTTCACATTAAAATGCTTGGCAAGCTTTTCGGCCCACACTTCGTGAAAATGCCCCATAAACAAACGCGAAGACTTCACTTGTTGCTTGTCTGGACTTAAAAAGCAAAGGCAATCTTGTTCCAGTTGTTCGGCAGTTAAAGGTTCGCTGTTAAACGGGTTCATGTTGATACACCAGGTGCCGGTTGAAACAAGAATGAACTGTTCGCTGGTTCCTTTTAAATAGGGCGCCAACGACGATGAACTGTCGTGAATTCCTGTGCCAACTTGAACTTCTTTGCCTTCAATTTCGATGGTTGAAACAAGGTCGTTTGTGATTGGATCGGGCAAATGAATGCCGTAATCTGCCAGCCATTGGTGATAGCTCATCTTGTCGAAATTCCACATAAACGTGTGGCAGCCTATGGAAGTTGGTTCCGACACGACTTTCCCGGTTAGAGCGTATGATAAGTACTGCGGAAAGTGTAATATGGATGTTGCTTGTTGGTAAACTTCCGGCTTTTCCTGCTTCAGCCAGGCAATCTGAATTCCTGAATTTAAAAGCAATCCAAGAGCCGGACTTGCTGTCTTTCGGCAAAACTCTTCTTTGCCACCGTAATTTTCAAAAAGGCTTTCGGAGATCGATGATGGTGCTTCCTTCAGGTAATTGTAGACCGGAGTGAGGCGGTTGCCATTTTCATCCAGAAACATGAGCGATGCGCCGTAAGTTGAAAAATTGACTGCCGTCAACTCAAATTTGGTACTGTGAGCCAAGGTCTTTAATTCATTTTTTATCCACGATGTAATCAGGTCAATGTCGTCACATTCAAATCCGTCATCATCGGCGGTAACAGGGAACTTTTGCTCCTGCTGAAACACGACTTGAAAGTGTTCATCAAAGAGCAAAAGTTTCTTATTTGTTTTGCCTATATCGAATATAGCAATAACTTTTTTCATTGTGCTGTACGTCAGTGTGCTTATCGTTTGCTTAATACTTCTTTTTCGTACGCTTGAATGTCGGCAATGTAGTCCATTCCGGCAGGAACACCTTCTTTAGCGCAGTAGTAGTCCCATACAGCGTTGAAAGGCATTGTCTTCAGTTCTTCCAGTGTTGCTAAGCGTTCGAAGTTTTTACCTGCTTCTTCCAACTCAACTAATGATTTGGTTGGTTCTAACATCGCAATCAGGAATGCTTTTTGAGCGGCACGAGTTCCAATGACATAGGCGCCAATACGGTTAATTGAAGCATCAAAGAAATCCAAACCAACATTCACGCGACTCAGGAAGTCATTACGAACGATTTCTGAAGCAATTAACTGCACATCTTCGTTCAATGTAACTACGTGGTCAGAGTCCCAGCGAATCGGGCGAGTTACGTGAAGCAATAATTCATCAACAAACTGTAAACAAGAAGAAATCTTGTCGCCAACAACTTCTGTTGGATGGAAGTGACCACTATCTAAGCAGATTAGCTTGTTATTTTTGATGGCATATCCCAGGTAGAAGTCGTGAGAACCGACAGTCATTGACTCTACTCCAATACCAAACACTTTACTTTCAACAGCGTCTTTCATGTACTCTTTTGGATATTCATCGGCAAAAGCTTCATCAAGAGACTTTTTAAGAATGACACGGTACCCGTTACGATCTACCGGAATGTCTTTTGTTCCATCAGGAATCCAGGTGTTGTGCACACAGGGGGTACCCAATTGTTTACCCATTTCGGCAGAGATAGCGCGACAACGTTTTACGTGCTCTACCCAAAATTTACGGTTTTCTTCATTTTTACTCGACAGCGTAAAGCCATCATCAGCTTTAGGATGAGAGAAGCAGGTCGCATTGAAATCCAATCCCATTTTACGCTCTTTAGCCCAGTCAATCCAACTTTGAAAGTGTTTTACCTCAATTTGGTCGCGATCTACAAATTCGCCTCCAAAATCACCATATATTGCATGTAAGTTTAAGCGTTGTTTTCCCGGAAGTAATGACATTACTTTATCCAAGTCAGCACGCATTTCTTCAATTGTGCCTGCTTTTCCCGGATAGTTTCCTGTTGTTTGAATACCACCACCGCCAAGTTCGGCATCGGGAGTTTCGAAACCACCAACATCATCAGTTTGCCAGCAATGCAGTGAAATAGCAAGTTTGTCTATTTTTTTCAAAACTGCATCGGTATCAACGCCAATTGCAGCATATTCTTCTTTTGCGATTGCGTAAGCTTTTTCAATTAATTCTTTTGATTTCATTTTATTCATTTTTAGATTTTATTCCATATAAAATACTTCTTCCAGCTCTGAACTTACCGGAGAATTATCGGGGTTCGTTTTCATGATGTCAGCCATAAAAGCCCACCATTTTTGGACGATTTCTGTTTTACCTAAATCCTGAGAACCACCATCGCCCGCAACTTTTTGAAATGCAAACAGGGTGTTGGTCTCTTCGTCGATAAAGATGGAGTATTCGCTAACTCCGGCCTCTTTTAATAGCTTTCGTAGCTCTGGCCACAGTTCGTTATGACGCTTTTTGTATTCCTCTTTTTGTCCTTCGTTGAGGTGCATTTTAAATGCTAAACGATTCATACTATTTGTGTTTTAATTTAAGAAATCACTTTTAGCAATACCCATAATGATGATGGACAATAGTATCAAGCCAATTCCAAGAAAAATGGTAGATCGGGTCTTGCTCGAAACACCTGCCCACTCTTTTCGATAAAATCCCCAGAAGTTCGCCGTAAGAATAATCGTAGACATGTGTAAAATCCAAGAACTGGCACCATTGCCAATTTTTGTTTCTCCCATTCCGTAGAAGAAAAATTGAAGGAACCAAGTTGTACCGGCTAATGCACAGAATAAGTAGTTTTTCAGTAATGGTGATGTTGAATCAACCAAATCGCCTCCGGTTTTATTTTTAAGAATAAGCGCGACCGACCAGATTAAGTTTGTCGTTAGCCCTCCCCAAAGAATGACTAAGAAGATGATATTGTTCTCAAACAGGTAGGTTCCGTCGCTAACAAAAGGGAATTGATTTGTAACGGCAATTTCACGAACGGCTTCACCCATCTGTTTCCCGGCATCAATACCAAAACTGAAGAATGCACTTAAAACACCAGAGATACCGGCAATAATCAAACCTTTTGTTAATTTAAATTCGGTATTAACGCCCTCTTTATGGCCTAGTAGATCTTTGTCTTTCATTAGACCAGCTTTACCGCAAAGGACAATTCCGATCATGAGCACAAAAATGCCGAACAAAACGACACGACCACTCTGGGTTGACAACATATCGGTAAACGAATCTCCTGCTGGTAAAACTTCCACTAAATTACCGACATCACGAAGAATCGGTAAGCCTAACGAGCCCACCAACGAGGTAATTCCAAGTAACACCGAATTTCCAAGCGACATGCCAAGGTAGCGAATACCTAAGCCATAGGTAAGTCCTCCGATTCCCCACAAAACACCTAGAATGTAAGTAGTTCGTACGACTGAAGAATCTGCAGCTGATATAATTCCCTGCCACTCCGGAGTCGTTAGCAACACCGCAATAAAAGGCATGATTAGCCACGAGAAAAGTCCTCCAATAATCCAATAGACTTCCCAGTGCCATTTTTTTACAAGATTATATGGCATGTACCAACTCCCCGATGAAGCACCACCGAGCGAGTGAAAAAGAATTCCTAAAATTGCTTGCATAGTTTAATTCGATTTAGTCCTGCTATAAGGCAGGAATTTAGTAATTTTGATTTTATAAAACATAAGTTGATGTCAAAAGTAGCTTGATAGTTACAGTCTATCAATACACTTTCTGGCAGATTGTTTGCACTTTTTGATACTGATATGGAGGATTTTTTTAAGTATTTAACTGCCGGTGAAGAAGATCAACACTGGGGACTTTATTTGAATGTTACCGGAGCCTATACTTCACCGCCAAATCAGCCCTATCCACCGATAAGGCACCCCAGTGGATATTATTTTAACTGGAATAGTGGACGGGTTTTACAAGAATATCAGATCAACTATATTACAAAGGGAAACGGGGTTTTAGAAACTGAAAATGGAGAGTTTTCACTTCTTGAGGGGAGTGTTTTTCTGATTAAGCCTGGTGTTTGGCACCGATACCAGCCGAATCAAACAGTAGGTTGGCAGGAGCATTATATTGGATTTAATGGTGAAATGGCTCGAAAGCTATTTCAACATCCAATATTCGCAGGGAAACAATCCGTTTTGCATATTGGGGTTCACGAAGAAATTATTGATACTTATTACAAGGTGTTTGATCTGGTTCAGGAAGAGCAGCCTGGTTTTCAGCAGATTGCAAGTGGACTGATTGTGAAAATGCTCGGCTACTTAATTTCTTTCGAAAAGCAAAAGGAATTTACAGGAAAGCGTATTGCGGGGATTATCGAGGATGCACGATTTAAGATCAGGCAAAACGTGGATCAGGAATTGGACATGACTCTGATGGCAAGGGAATATAACATTGGGTATTCGTACTTCAGGAAAATGTTTAAAAATTATACCGGAATGGCTCCTCATAAATATCATCTGGAACTTAAGATCATGCGAGCTAAGGAACTTTTGTTAGTTACTGACAAAAGCGTTAAAGAGATTAGTTATGAGCTCGGATTTCAAACTATTCACTATTTTAGCCGTTTGTTTAAGAATAAAGTGGGGAAGAGCCCGACTGAGTTCAGGAGATAAATTTTCAATAGCAAATTTTATAAAAAAAATGAAGACGATTGCATTAGGTACCGATCATGCCGGATTTCTCCTAAAAGAAGCGGTAAAAAAGCATTTATCAAATAATGGTTTCCGGGTTGTTGATTTGGGAACCGATTCGGAAGAGGCGGTAGATTATGCTGATTTTGTTATTCCCGCAGCAGAAACTGTGGCCAGGAGTGAAGCAGATTTAGGAATTGTTTTTGGCGGAAGTGGAAATGGCGAAGCCATTGCTGCAAACAAAGTGAAGGGAGTGCGTTGTGCATTGTGTTGGAGTGTACAGTCAGCTGCTTTAGCCAAGCAGCATAATAATGCGAATGTGATTGCACTGGGTGGTCGGATGGTTTCTGAAGAACTGGCTCTTGAAATTGTGGATCGTTGGTTAAACGAAAGCTTTGAGGGTGGTCGCCATTTAAGACGAATTCAGAAGCTACACGATTACGAATCAGGCGAAAAGTAAGCGAGTGAATTAGCCTAATAAGCCACCACCAAAGTATTTTTTAAACGCTTTTGTATCAGTAATCAACTTAAAATTGGAAGGGAGTTTTGATTTAACCATGGAAATTTGAGCACCAGTTACAAAGATTTTTTTGCGTTTAAATGCTTTATACATTTCAGTAATGTAGTCTTCCAGTTCTTTTTCATCTATTCCATTGATAAAAGCAGTGAAAATCCGATCGAACTGTTGCACACCGTCCATTTTGACCAAATCCTCGAAGGGGACATTTTGACCAAGGTAAATTGTTTTATAGCCCGATTTTAAGGCGAGATAATGATAGAACAACAAGCTGATTTCGTGCATTTCGCCCTCCTTCAGAAAAAACAAAACGGTAGAAGTGGAATCGTGATTATTAATTCCTGAGCTTTCTTTGATGAGCAATTCACGGATGATATTGGAAACAAAGTGTTCCTGAGCAGGGAAGATGGTTCCAATTTGCCAGTAAATACCAACTTTTTCAAATAGAGGAAAAATGTTTTCCATAAAGGTTTCTTCAAAACCAATCTGGTCGATTTGCTGAAGCAATAAATCTTCAAAACTTTTATGATCAAAATTCACCATGTGCACCACAAGCTGATCGATCATGCTTTCGGATGGAAGCGATTTCTCATTCAGTTTCAGCACTTCCTTCTGAATTTGACCGTTTTCGTAGTTTGAAACTTTCGAGATCTTGTAGCCATGTTTCACTAACATCGATACGTTGAGGAGTTTTCGTAGTTCGTTATCGCTATAATAGCGAATATTTGTTGTTGAGCGTTGTGGTTCCAGCAAACCATAGCGCTTTTCCCATATGCGAATGGTATGTGCCTTGATACCTGACAAGGTTTCCATATCTTTTATGGTATAGTAATTCATTGATGGCAATTTAGATTAAACTCTCCAATATCGTCTCTAATCCCTCCACGTTCACTTTTGCGGGAATTACTAAACTTAACAAGAGTTAATTCTGTTTTGTTTAATAATTTTGCAAATATAGTAAACATTGTCGAGCGAATTAAAAAACCTGAATCGACGATGAATAGTTTTCGCGATTAAACAATTCCATTAATTTTGGTCTTCAATAATTAAGCAATATGAAACGAGCATGTAAAAGTTCTGGCACAAACAAGGATGCTTATATGCGAGTTCCATATGATACCTTTTAAATAAACAATTTTAATCATATGAAATGAGGTTTATCTATCCTGAGTTTTTAACGGCACTTTTGTTAATCTGTCTGCCTATACTGATTCATTTTCTGCATTTTAAACGGTATAAGACAGTTTATTTCAGTCAGGTTAACTTTTTAAAAGCCGTTAAGGAAGATACCCGGAAAAAGAGCAACCTGAAGCAATTGCTGATTCTTCTTGCCCGTATTCTAACAATTTCGGCATTGGTGTTTGTGTTTGCCCAGCCTTATTTGCCAACAAATAAGCAGGAACGAAAAGTAGCCCGAAAGATTGTTGCCCTTTATGTTGATAACTCATATAGCATGAAGGGAGCAACTGACAATGGAATGTTGCTTGAGCAAGCCAAAAGCAGAGCAATTAGTATTGCGAGTAGTTATGGGCCCGGGACAAATTACATCCTGATGGAAAATCAGAATTTGCCGGGACGTCAACATTTAATCAATCAGACTCAACTAGTCACTCAGCTTGGCAAAATTCAGGAAGGTCCGCTGTCTATTAATGTTTCAAAAGCCTATCAGCAACTAAAAAATAACCTGTTAAAACAAACAGATAAATCAGATAAAATCATTTATCTGATTTCTGATTTCCAGAGCTATACGTCTGATTTTTCAGAAATTGAATCGGATACCACTATTCAAACGTTTCTGATCCCGGTAGGAAGTCAAGTTGCTAATAATTTGTTGATTGACAGTTGCTGGTTTGAAACTCCCGGACATAAGAAGAAGCGTGAAGAAACCTTGTTTGCTCGTGTTAAAAATCTGTCGTCACAGAGCTACCAGGACATTCCAGTCAGGCTGAAGGTTAATGATACCATCAAGTCAATCAGTAATATCGATATTGATGCGGAGGCAGAACAAATACTGGAACTGGCCTATAAAAATAATAGTTCCGGGGTTCATCGGTTAGTCGTTGAGCTTGATGATTACCCGGTGGTTTACGATAACCAGTATTTTTTAAGTTATAATGTACGGGATAAAAACGACGTTTTAGCCATCTTTCAGTCCGATGATTCTGCTGTTCGGAAGCTGGAAGCTCTTTTTGAAAACGATGAAAATATTAGTTTTGAAAAAACGGCAGTCAGTAAAGTAAAAGTTAGTGAATTCGATCAGTATCAGTGCATTTATTTGCTCAACTTAAATGAGTTTAGTTCAGGTTTAGTTAATGCGTTAAATCAGTTTGTTGAAAAGGGAGGCTCGTTGGGCATTTTCCCCGGAATGCAAGCTGACTTAGCTTCGTATAACGAATTGTACGGGAAATTAGAGGCCGGCTTAATTACGGGATCCGATTCGGTTAAGTTGAAAATGGATCAGGTCAATTTCAATCATTTGTTGTTGCAAGATGTATTTTTACACGAAAAGGAAAACCTCGATTTACCCGAAGTGGAATTGAGTTATCGGTATCGTGTGGGAGTACAAAGTTCGCAGTTGAGTATCGTGGATTTTAACAATGGACAGACTGCTGTTTCTCAATATCAGAAAGGGCAGGGGCGCGTGTATAATTTTAGTTTTCCGCTAAACGATGAGTTGACCGATTTTAGCAAGCATGCTATTTTTGTGCCGCTGGTTTACAACATTGCTTTGAATAGTTTTGAACCACAACAGATTCAGTATGAGATTGCTGATAATTTGATTCTCTCCTTACCCAAAAGCGAATCGTTTACGTTGGGTGAAAGTTTGTCAATCAGCCCGATGCAAGCCGATGAGGAAATTCAGCTTTCATCAATTAATCAAACAGCCAACGAGTTTCGTGTCGATTTGCAGGGAGTTGTTCAAAAAGCAGGTTTTTACAATTTAAGTCAGGGCGAGGAGAAAGTTCGTACCCTGGCTTTCAACTTTAACCGAAGAGAATCCACCTCTCCTCAGTTAACAAACACACAGCTGGAAGATGCTGTTGATGCCGCAGGCTTACTGTCGTTCAATGTTATTGATGCAACAAATTCCAATTTTGAAACCAGAATTCTTGAAGCCAATGAAGGCATTCAGTTATGGCAGTTCTTTTTAGCGATTGGCTTATTTTTTATCGCAGCAGAGGTGCTGATTTCCCGGTTTTGGAAATAGCTGACGACTGCTGACTCTTCATTCAAAAAGAATGACTTGCAAATATGTACCGCTGGTTTATTTGCTTTTATTATCCTCCGGATATTCGATTCGAACATGATAAATATTCATCAGTTTTTCAATGATCGTCTCCTTGAAAATACGGATGTCGCGTAACGTTAAATCAGCGTTTTCCAATTGACCGGACTCCAGTTTGTCTCGCACCATTTTTTCGATGAGTTGATGCAAGTTTTCATGGGTTTTTTCTTTCAACGCTCTCGCAGCAGCTTCGATGCCATCAGTAAGCATTACTACGCTGGTTTCCTTGCTTTTGGGCGGCGGTCCGGGATAGGTGAACTCTTTCGGGTCAACATCTTCGTTGGGGTGATCATTTTTGTAAGTCGTGTAGAAATACTTGGCTTGTGTAGTGCCATGATGACTACTGATAAAGTCGATCAGCATCTCGGGAAGTTTGTTTCTACGCGCAATTTTCACCCCGTTAGTCACATGATCAATAATTATTTTCGCACTTTGCTTGTTGTCCAAAGCACTGTGGGGGCTCATGCCAGCCGCTTGGTTTTCGACAAAAAAGGCCGGTTGGTTCATCTTGCCAATATCGTGATACAAGGCCCCGGCACGCACTAAAAATGGATTGCCTCCAATGCGAATAATAACTTCTTCGGCGAGGTTGGCAATTTGCATCGAGTGTTGAAATGTCCCTGGTGCTTCATGCGCCAGTTTTCGCAGTAAGGGTTGGTTGGTATCTGCCAGTTCAATCAGGGTGACGTCAGAAACAAAACCAAATAGCTTTTCAAAAATATAAATTAACGGATAGGCTAGCAGAATGAGTAATGCATTTCCACCAAACCACTCTAGCTCTTTCCATGGAATTGAGTCAATGTTTCCTTCCTGAATCATAGACATGGCCAGGAAGACAACAGAATAACTAATAAATACCCACAAAGCCGTTAACACCAAATGAGAACGACGGTGCAGCTTGTCGAGACTGAAAACAGCAATAATTCCGGCAAAGAGATTTAAAAAGATGTATTCGAAATTATTGGGAGCAAAATACCCGATTAATAGGGAGGTTACAACAAGAGTGAAAATAGCTGTCCTCGAATCGAAAAAGATGCGCAATAGAATTGGTAAAATAGACAAAGGAACAAGATAAAGGTTGACAAAATTACGGTCGTTTACAAAGCGTGAAGTAAACACCATGAGCACAATCATAATCAAGATAAAACTTAATCTCCGTTTTTGTTTGAAAATCTCGGGTCTGAAATAATACAAGTAAAAAATCAGGATGAGCAGGCACGAAATAATTAAAATGAGCTTTCCCAGGATTAACAGATACCGCTCAATATTTTGTCCTCGCTTGGTTTCGTAAGTTATTTTCAGCGAATCCAGTATGGTGTATTTGTCGGGAGTTACAATGTCTCCCTTAAAAATAATTCGTTCTCCGGCTTGCACCATTCCTTGAGTTAGCGAAACTTCATCTAGTTGATTTTGAAGCTCCTGCTTGTTGAATTCTGCATCGTATGTCAGGTTAGCACGGATAAAATCACTCACGTTTGTTTTTTGACTGAGGCTATCAAAGCGGCTTTTTAAGGTCGCTTTTAGCGTATCGCTAAGCTCTTGATAGGCTGACTTTAAAGTATATAAATCAGTAACGAAAACGCGTTCCGCAAGCTTGTCTTGAATTGCGATGAGCTGTGTTTTGTTTTGGAGTGCCGGGTTGTTTTCCGGAGACTGCTCCAGTATTCCAACATCATATAACCGGGAAATGAAATCCTCGAGGTTTTTCGCTGTTGCTGAGTCAATATCAAGCTTGTTTAGGGCCTGAATAAGGTTGTTTGTTTGGGCAATTCCTTCAAGAGTGTCAACATTAAAATAGGGGATGAATTTACTTTTGACAGAGTCTTGTTCAATCTTGACTTGTTCGTCTGATTTTAAAATGGCAAAATTAAAAGGAGCCACCAATGTTTCGTGCCGCCAGGGTGCGTTCTTTTGAAACTCGTATTTGAACCGGCTTTCGCCAGGAATAATTAAATAGAGAAGAAAGACAGTCGCCAGAAAAGCGAACGCGATGTAAAAAAAGTGATAGTAGCGAGCTAAACGCGTTAATAACTTTTTCATAAATACCTTTTTAAAGACTTTACAAGACCTTATAAAACTAATCTTGAAGTTATATATTTGAAGAATAAAATTAGTAATTTCTTTTGTGTTTAAGGCTTTCTGTCGGTTTTTATCCAATACTGACTGTAATATACAGCTTTAATGAATCGTTGGTATGACTGTGGAAATTTAATTGACAAATAGATATGAAACGAGTTTGCAGAAGTCTTTTTGTTCAAAAGAGTCATTAGAAGCAAGTTACATGTGTTGATGGGGGTGAATAAATACAAATGGATAAGAGGATTGCACAACCTTTAATATGAAAAAATAGAAAGATGAATTACGGAATCTCCGGTTTAAGTATTATCCCACTTCGAAAAGAACCTTCGGAAAAGAGTGAAATGACCAGCCAAATCTTATTTGGAGAGCATTTTGAAGTACACGAACAATTTATGGGATGGTGCCGGGTGACAACCGAATACGATAATTACGAGGGCTGGGTTGACCAAAAAATGATCACAGAGATATCGGATCGATCCTATCAAAAAATACAGAATTCGCCTTTTGCAGTTTGTACTGATATTTTCAATATCATTCCGGTTGATGACGAGCAAAACATGATGATTGTTGCCGGAAGTTCGCTACCCTGCTGGCGCCCTTATAAAAAAGAATTTTCGATCGACCGTGAAGTTTACCAAATGAAGGGTAAGTTCATGTATCATCAACCAGAAGATATTCGGAAATTTATCATTCAGCAGGCTTTAATGTATTTCAATGTGCCTTATTTGTGGGGAGGACGCTCACCTTTTGGTGTTGACTGCTCGGGGCTGGTACAGGTTATTTACAAGCAGGCGGGTATTAAAATTCCGCGCGATGCCAGCCAGCAAGTTCATCAAGGAACTGCTTTCTCGTTTGTTGAGGAAGCGATGCCCGGGGATTTGGCTTTTTTCGATGATGAAGAAGGAAACATCATTCATGTTGGCTTCATTTGGGAGAAAAATAAGATTATCCATGCATCTGGCAAAGTACGCATTGACAATGTTGACCAGTTTGGAATTTTTAATGTTGAAACCAAGCGCTATTCCCACAAAATGCGCGTGATGAAGCGGATTGTCGAGTGATGGGGGAAGGCGGAAATTTAAACATAACTAAGAAAATAACACCTATTTTAAAAGTATTGTCAAGACCTGTTTGGTAGAAAGGATACATTTTTGCATCACAATTTGAAACACAAAACAAATCAAACAAAGTTGCTTTCACGACAACGTTATTAGCATGAAAGTCTCATGCTTTTTTTATGGCTGCTAACTGACTCTAAATTCTTGCAAAAAAAATACCGGAGGCATTTAAGCCCCCGGTATTTTACTTCGTTCGGTTTCTGTAATATTATTCAGGTAACCACCTGTTTACAATATCTTGATTTTCTGCTACCCATTTTTTAGCTGTAGCGTATCTGTCATTACCACCATCTTTAAAGAAAGCTAATATAGCACCCGCTTCAGAATCATTTAAATGGAAGTTTTTGAAAAATTCACCAGCCCATGGATCCTCTTCTACAAAACCAGCACGGGCAAAAGTTTCAATACGCTCTGTCTCACCATATACTTTCTTTGGATCGTCTAAGAATTTAAGATCGAAACGACCAAACGCCCAGTGAGGAGCCCAAAGCGCAACAACTATATCGCGCTCTTCTTTAATTGCTTTTGTCAATTCACTTAACATAGCAATACCTGAAGAATTTAACTGTTCCATATTGGTTAATTCATATTCTTCAAGAGCTTTATTTGTCATACCAGTAATACCAGCTCCTTTTTCAATGCCGATAATTTTACCGTCAAATTTATCAGCTACATCATTCAATTCTTCAATAGAATTTATTGTAACATATTTAGGTACAACTAATCCAAGACGTGCCTGGTCCGTGTTAACATTTAAACTAACGATTTTATCGCCAAATTTTTTCACTTTTTCTCCATGAGTAACAGGCAACCAGGCCTCCATAAATACATCAACATCGCCCTGAGCCATTGATGCATATACCAAATCGACAGCGGCAGCTTTTGTATCTACGTCATAACCATTTTGCTCTAAAATAACTTGAGCAACGTGTGTCATGGCTACTCCTGATGCCCATCCATCAACATAGGCCATTGTTATTTCTTTTTCAGTTTCTTCAGCTTTCTTTTTTCCAGAATTGCAGCTACTCAACGCCAGAGTTAAAACTGCTAATAATAATACTTTTACTTTCATGATAATTCTTTTTTATTAGTTTTTCTTAAATTTCATCCTCAGTTTACTGAGCGGACTATTTTCATTTTTTTGGCCCAAAGCCTGTGTTATTCGATCTAAAACGATAGCTAGAATAACCACGGCAAAACCACTTTCAAATCCAAGTCCTATATTAAGATTATTAATACCCTCAAGTACCTTTTCTCCCAGACCTCCAGCAGCAATCATACCTGCAATAACGACCATTGATAAGGCCATCATAATTGTTTGGTTGACGCCGGCCAATATGGTGTTTGTTGCTAATGGCAGCTCTACTTTGGTAAGTATTTGACGATTTGTAGCACCAAAAGCGCGTGCTGCTTCCACCAAATCGGGAGGTACTTGCTGAATGCCTAAGGTTGTTAAACGTACTGCCGGCGGCAAGGCAAAAATAACTGTTGCAAAAGCACCAGGTAGTTTACCAATACTAAAAAACAGCACTGCCGGAATCAAATACACAAAAGCGGGCATCGTCTGCATAAAGTCCAAAATAGGACGCACAACACGATTTACCCCGGGCTTTTTAGCCGCCCAAATTCCGATGGGTATAGCTTGCACCAAAGCAATTATGGTAGAAACAAAAATCAACGCTAAAGTTTCCATTGTTTCCTCCCAGAAACCCATTAAGTAAATTAATACCATCCCCGCCAGGGTAAAAATGGCAGTTCCTTTTCCTACTTTTAAATATGCCAAAATGGTTAGCAGCCCAATAACAACAAAAAATGGAATACCCATTAAAAGCCATTCAAAGCCTTCAATAAAACCATTTCCTACATTTTTAATGAGATCAAACAGTCCGTGAAAATTCTCGGTAAGCCAATCTACGGCTACCTCAATATATTGTCCAATATCTATTACCTTCTCCATATTACTGTTCTATTGCTTGTTCTTTTAAATGTATGATCTGTTCATCGTTGAAACGTGTCGCCTCAATCATCAAGCTAGTTTGAGCCACCACACCTAAGAGTTGACCATTCTCTTTATTTACCACTGCAATAGGAGACTTTGTTCCACTCGTCAAAGGCAACATCTCTTCAACTGTATATTCAGTATACACACTTGGACAGTTAACCGTTATATACGGCATGATGTCTTCAGCTTTTGCTTTTTCGGCTTTAAGTATTTCTGGCAACCAAATAAAACCCTTAAAAACACGGTGTTTATCAATTACAGGCAATACATCGGCAGCTACTGTGCGCATCTTTCGAATAACAGACTCAGGACCATCTTTATCAAGCAGTACCGTAGTTGGTTTTTTAAACATCAAGGAACCTGCAGTAATAATCGATTTACGATCCACTTTTTCCACAAATGCTTTGACATATTCACTCGCTGGCTCTTTTAGAATTTGCTCGGCAGTACCAATCTGTTCAATTACCCCATCTTTCATAATAGCTATACGGTCACCAAGTTTTATGGCCTCGTCTAAATCATGGGTAATAAACACAATGGTTTTATGCAGTTCGTCCTGAAGGTCCAGCAGTTGATCTTGCATGTCTGACTTAATAAGCGGGTCGAGTGCCGAAAAGGCCTCGTCCATCAATAATACTTCAGGATTATTGGCCAATGCACGTGCCAAACCGACACGCTGCTGCATTCCGCCTGATAATTGCGCGGGTTTTTGGTATTCAAAGCCTTTTAAACCTGCAGTTTCGATAGCCTCTTTCGCTTTTGCTAAACGTTTTGTTTTTTCCTCGCCACGAATTTCCAGGCCAAAGGCAACATTTTCAATTATAGTACGGTGAGGCAAAAGTGCAAATTTCTGAAACACCATACTCATTTCGGTTCGTCTTGTGTCTAAGAGTTCTTTGTTAGTCTCTTTCGTAATGTTAACACCATTAATTAGTACGTCTCCATCAGTAGGCTCATTAAGGCGATTTAGGCACCTGATAAGTGTTGATTTTCCACTGCCAGATAGCCCCATTATCACAAAAACTTCCCCTTCTTTTATTTGAAAGCTGGCTTTATTTACACCAACGGTACACTTGGTCTTTGAAAGAATCTCGGTTTTAGATTTTCCATCCCGGAGCATCTTTAATGCCTGCCCTTTCTTTTGACCAAATATCAAAGTTAAGTCTTTGACTTCAATCTTTATATCACTTTCTGACATATTTATATGTTTAGTTTCTAAAAGTAGTATCCGAAGTTAATGTTAAAGCGCTTCATCCATTCCGCGTCCTCGTCACCAACTCCCAAACCTTTACCAAATGTTGGGGTAAGCCAAGGTTGATTTTTGCCCATTGCATAATCGATGTACGTATAGAGTGGCCCTGCAGAAATTAAAATGCCGGGGATTAGGTGGTGCATGTCTGCGTATTCCTCTTTTGTCTTATCAACATAGGTATAATCAACATAAGCCTGTATGTTGGTAATTGGCCCCAGTTCTACAGGAAAGCTTTTTGCAATTCCTACTGCATAAGCGTTGGCTTCTGTCGCAACATCATAAGGCGATCCGTAAGCTCCCATCTGGATAATATCAAGTGATTGACCATTGTCGGCTTTTGCAGCGTAGTTGTAGTTGATGAATGTACCTTTAAAATTCCATCCTTGTCCCCAGTCTGCTAATACGTGAGCAGCAAAAGCGGTGCTTGTTTCGGCCTCATCCAACACACTGTTATAAATGCCGCCTATTTGCCCGGATAAACCAACTTCCAATTGCTCATTAATGTGGTAGGCTGCTCTTACATTTACCTGGTTTAATTCGCGGATATGAGCATCAACTGTTGAGGTTCCGATTTTTCCAAACCCTGGCGTAATGTCATAAGAATATCTTCCCGGTCCTGCATTACCATAAGTAACACCGCCTGCTGTTGGGCCTTCCGGCTCTGCCTGACGATAATAGGCAAAACTTAAATCCAGTTTGTCGATCCCTGTGTAGTCAAATTTGATTCCCATGTCATAGTCATCTTCAAGTCCGAAATAGTATTGGCCCTGAAACCACCAGCTATGAGACGCATATTTGGTTATTCCGAATGGTACCTGACTAACTCCAAGTTTCATGTAAAGGTTATCGTTGAATGCATAACCAAGGTAACCATGATGGATGAAATGCGTGTCGAAAGTCGGGTAGAAGCGGTATTCGAAACTAAGATCTATTCCACCGGCTGATCCGTCAACATTCAGGCGCCAGGTATCCCAAGTGAATTCGGGCTGTGTTTTTGTGTCAACCCAGCTTTTCGAAAACAGATTGAAACGAACTGCTCCGCCAACTTTAAAGTGGTTTTTTTTCTCCTGCGCAACTGCCGAATGAAAAAAGTTAAATACCAGTAATAAAAGAACAAGTCTTTTTGTGAGTGATTTGAGAGATAAATTCATAAAAATACTTTTTGATTTTTAAAAACGATTTTTAATTATGAATGGTGATTATTTATTGGGATTAGTTTCTATAGGACAAAAGTAAGAAAATTGAAGTGTCTCACAATTTTTGTTGGTTGTATTCGTTTGAAATGGCCGTATTATAAAGAAAATAGAAGTTGCGTGCAAATGTATTTATTAATAGAAATAAATAATGAAGAGTATTTTAAACTAATTTTTGCAATGGTTCTCTAGAAACAAATATTAGAAGAACTATATTTTATTGTTATGAAAAAAAATTAAAAAGGTAAAGAGGTATTTTCTTTAATGATTGAATGGAAATTCAAAAAGAAAACTAATTCTTTCGTAATATTGCATTGAGGTAGTATCGAAATAATCGTAAGTACTCATTTCAATCTATTGTTTCTATTATTCAGAGATGTAATTGAAATAATCAAAAGCAACTACTTCGATTAATGATTAGTTTACTAAAAACACACATTGATGACAGATAATAAATATACTTACAGATACCCAAGACCAGCAGTTACCACCGATGCTTTAATTCTGCGGAAAGAGACCGCTGAGATTCTTTTGATTAAGCGTGGGATTGATCCATTCAAAGATCAATGGGCATTGCCGGGCGGTTTTATGGAAATGGATGAAGTGCTGGCAGATGCCTGTATTCGCGAAGTAAAGGAAGAAACTGGGTTGGAGCTGGAGAAACTGGAACAATTCCGGGTTTACGATAAGGTTGATCGCGACCCCAGGGGACGAACCTTGTCGGTGATTCATTATGGTTTTGTGGGAAAAGAGGCTATGGTAAAAGGCGGAGATGACGCAGCCGAAGCAGCTTGGTTTAAGCTTGACCAACTGCCCGATCTGGCTTTTGATCATTCAACAATCATTCACGATTTCCTGATTTTGCTAAGCCAGTCGCGTTAATACTTTTCAGCAGCACCTCGTAGCTTTCCGAGCCGCAATTAAACAGCAAGTCCAGGCAGCTTAGGTTGGGCGTGAAGCCAAATTTATCATCGAAAACCTGTGTGTATTTCTGTGGCTCGAACAGGGGATCGGGTAATGCTTTTTGCGGTTTGGGATGAATGGCTTCCCTCATATTAAAGCATTCGGCAGGCACTTCCTCAAAGTCTGCGGTTTGTTTTGTGATTGGCTGCACTTCCAGTATATCAAGTACCGTTCGCAAAATTTCAGTATTAAAATCGAGCAAGAACGAATATTGTTTTTCAAAAAAAGGTCTGAAGTCATCTTGAAGCACTTCAAAAAACGGGGAAGATTGGTAAGCCGAAACAATGGCTTGCCAGTGAATGTGCTGCCAGTTGGTGTCATACGAAATGCGAATGTCTTTAATCAGTTGTTTTCGGCTTCTGCCTTTTTCAACAGGCAGAATAAGTGACTCCGCTCCATTTGCAGCCGAAATTACAGCTCGGTTCCGGTAGGTCTGCTTGGTGAAATTTTCAAAAACTTCAATCCAAATGGTTTCGTAAATCAAGAATTTTGAGAGGTATTGTACAGGAGGAAAGTAGGCTGTACTTAATAGTACGTTCGAATCAATCATTCAACTTATTCTTTAAAAAAGCTGGTGTCGCTTTCTTCTTCTTCAGTTATTTCAATGCCTTCAGCATGGGGCTTTTCTACAGCTTCTAGTCGTTGCGCTTCCAATGCTTTGATTTCGCGTTGCTTTTCTTTCAACTGTCCTTTTAGTTTCCACAGCCGAGGGTAGGTAAACGAAAATGCCAGAATGGCTCCGGCAATGATGCAGACAATGAGAGCTAACACCAAAGGCACATCGGTAATCTCCCAGAAAAATACATTCAAACTAATCAACAATGTATTTTGTAGAGTAAAGATGACTAGAAGCAAAGCCAATATCAGTAAAAATATAATTCCTGCAGACATAGTGATTATTTTCAGGAAAATTAATAAAAAAAAGGATAACGAGGCAAATCCTCACTATCCTTTTTTTACTCACGATAAACTATTTTAATGCACCAAGGAGAATAATCTACTCCAGCGAATGTTAGCCGGAAATCCTTTTTCTTTGTCCAACGACAGCCAGATGAAGACAGCTTTTCCAACAACATGATCCTCTGGAACAAATCCCCAATAGCGGGAGTCAGCGGAATTGTGGCGGTTGTCACCCATCATCCAGTAATAGTCCATCGCAAAGGTATAATTGTCGGTAGCCACACCATCAACATAAATGGTGCTATCTTTTACTTCCAAATCATGGTCCTCGTAAAGGTCAATAATTCGACTGTACAAAGGCAATGTTTCTAAATTCAGGTTGACGGTTTCTCCCTTTTTCGGAATTGTCAAGGGGCCAAAGTTATCCACATTCCACGGGTACTGCTCATCGTGGGGAAAAATATTTTTATCCCAATTTCCGTCGGGCATATTAACCCTTTTGACAGAAGTGACGTTGTTGAGTGTTTCCAATTCTTTCACATACTCGTCCGTCAGCGGATATAGGTATTGTGAACCATTAAATACTTGCTGATCCGCTTTTGAAATACCAATTTTTTCAAGCGTCCGTTTGTTTATAGGAGTTCCGTTTGTGGTTACAATGTAGTCGTATTGAACTCCGGCAAAGTGTTTTTGCTCACTCCCGTTTACGTATACTTGCCCATCAACAATTTCAATCTTGTCGCCGGGTATTCCGATACATCGCTTAATGTAGTTTTCGCGTTTGTCAACTGGGCGTCTTATAATTTCCCCAAACGTGCGTTTGTCACTCCAAATGCGTTCGGGCCCGTATGAGCGAAGCATTTGGTAATAATCTTGTGTGGGCATGTTTAAAGCCACGGTATCGCCATGCGGAAAGTTGAAGACCACCACATCATTATTTTCAACATCGCCAAATCCTGCCATTCGTTTATATGGATTCTGAATCCATTCGACATACGATTTCGTTGTTCTTGAAAGTGGCATGGTGTGATGAACAAAAGGGAAGGACAACGGTGTGTTCGGAAGCTTTGGACCGTAAGCTGTTTTACTTACGAATAGAAAATCACCAACTAACATCGATTTTTCCATCGATGAGGTTGGAATGGTGTATGCTTCAATAAAAAACATGCGGATAAAAGTAGCCGCAATCACTGCAAAAATAATGGCATCGACCCATTCAACAACTTTCGTTTGTTTTCCATCCGGCGGGTTTTTCTTTTTCCAAAACGCCCAATGTACTTTTTTTGTAATGTACATGTCGAAAATTACTGCCAGGCCGATCAGCCATAAGTAACTTTCCATCCAGATTACCCACAGGCTGTATAGCAGGGCAACTAAAATGAACTTGAACCATTTGTTCGTCAAAATTTCTCGCATTGGATTGAGTATGTTATAAGTTTAAAAGATCTTTCATGCTAACCAGGCCTTTTTTGTCGGCCGTATATTCGGCAGCTAAAACAGCTCCCAGGGCAAATCCTTGCCTGCTTTTTGCACTATGTTCTATCTCGATGTAATCTACATCCGATTCGTATTTGATGCGGTGAATCCCGGGCACGTCTCCTTCACGAATTGCTTCAATATGCATCTCCGTTTCTTTTTTGGGCTTTTCCAAAGTCCAACTATGCTTTCCCGGGTGTGCAGCAAATAAATCTTCGGCTAACGAAATGGCCGTTCCACTTGGAGCATCAAGCTTTTGAGTGTGGTGAACTTCTTCCATGGAAATGTCATATTCAGGGCGGGTTTTCATCAACTCGGCCAGCTTTTCATTTAGTGCGAAAAATAAATTTACCCCTAAGCTGAAGTTTGAAGCGTAAAAGAAAGTGCCGTCTTGCTTTTTCATGTCAGCAAGTACAATTTCTTTATGGTCGAGCCAGCCGGTAGTTCCACTTACAACGGGAACTCCACTTTCGAAACATTTTTTGTAGTTTTTTATTGCCGATGCCGGAACTGTGAATTCAATGGCCACATCTGCTTTTTTTAAGTTCTCAGGAGTCAAATCTTCCTGGTTATCCATATCAATTGTTAAAACAATTTCGTGCCCGCGGTCTTTCGCAATGGCTTCAATCGTTTTACCCATTTTTCCGTAGCCAATTAGTGCAATCTTCATTCCTTTGTTTCTTTTTTATTGTTGAAATATAGTCTGTTAATATTTTTTTGAAAGAGCTTGATTATATCAGCTCCAACTTATTTGACTAACAGATTTTAGTATACTTTCTTTTTTAAGGCATACAAAGATAAAAATTAGATACTAAAACTAGAACGCATTCTAAAGTCGTTGAAATATTTTCGATAAACGAGAAGCTTAAGAGGATGAACAGTTTAATTCGATCAAATCCATATTGAAAAATTACTTGGGTTAAAGTGCCGTGTTTCTTGTGCTTTTATTTCCTTTGTAAAAAGAAGAGGTTCGCAACAATCGTCAAAATTATAATAAATTGGCTACCTTTAATTTTTATTGAATACCGATATTTTCATGGAAACAAATAAACAACTGGAACTCGCTTTTGACTTTGTGCAATCTACCGGGCAGCATATTTTCCTTACCGGAAAGGCAGGAACAGGTAAAACCACTTTTCTGAAAAGTTTAAAAGAACGCTCGCCCAAGCGGATGATTGTGGTAGCACCAACGGGAGTTGCTGCAATAAATGCCGGTGGTGTAACCATTCACTCCTTTTTTCAGTTGTCGTTTGCACCACAAGTAGGCTTGGAAAATGAGCAAGGTCGGCAAATGCGTTTTAGTAAGGAGAAGATCAACATCATTCGTAGTTTGGAATTATTGGTGATTGACGAAATCAGTATGGTGCGTGCCGATGTGCTGGACGCAATAGATCGGGTAATGCGACGGTTTAAAAATGGCCGAAAACCCTTTGGCGGAGCTCAATTACTCATGATTGGCGATTTGCAACAGCTTTCGCCGGTGGTGAAAAACAGCGAATGGCAATTGCTAAAGTCGAGCTACGAAACAGTTTATTTCTTTAGTAGCAGAGCCTTGAAACAAACGGCTTATGTGAGCATTGAACTGACACAGGTTTTTCGTCAACAAGACGATAAGTTTATCTCTTTACTTAATAAGGTGAGAGATAATTTGCTGGATGAAAACGCCGCAAAAGAATTAAACAGACGCTGTCAACCAGCTTTTTCACCTAACGATGAAGACGGTTATATCACACTCTGCACTCACAACAGTCAGGCGCACCGGATAAACGACTCGAAATTGCAAGGAATAAATTCGAAAGAGCAGATGTTTAAGGCGCGCGTTACTGGTAATTTCCCGGAGTATTCGTTTCCAACTGATTCTGAATTACGCTTGAAGGTTGGTGCGCAGGTTATGTTTGTAAAGAACGATCCTGATCCTGAAAAACGATTTTATAACGGTAAGATTGGTAAGATAACCGACATTGATGAGAATACTGTTTCGGTGAAGTGTCCCGGTGATGAAAGTGAGATTGAAGTGAGTGCTTTATTGTGGGAAAACGTGAAGTACTCGATTGACAAAAACACAGCCGAAATCAAGGAGGAATTGGAAGGTTCATTTAGCCAGATTCCATTAAAGTTAGCATGGGCCATTACCATTCATAAAAGTCAGGGGTTAACATTCGACAAGGCGGTTATTGATGCCGAAGCATCGTTTGCACACGGACAGGTGTATGTAGCCCTCAGTCGATGCAAAACACTGGAAGGACTGGTGCTGAAAACCCCGATTTCAAACCAAAATATTATAACTGATCAAACGGTTCACGGCTTTATTCAACAGGTTGAGGAAAACCAGCCCGGCGAAAAAGAGTTGAGCGAGGCGAAAGTACTTTTTCAGAAAGAACAACTGTTGGAACTTTTCCGCTTTTACCGGATTGCTTATCTGGTGAATTCAATCAATAAAACCATCCATGAAAACCGGGGGAGTTTTACAGATGTGTTTGTAGAACGGTTTCAAAAAATGAAAGAAACCCTGCAAGCAGAAGTGGTTGGAGTAAGCGACAAATTTCAACAACAAATTGAAAGTCATTTACAGGAAATGCCTGATGTGGAAAAGAATGATAAGCTTCAGGAACGAGTCAAAAAGGCTGCTGGTTATTTTAAGGATAAAGTACGAACTATTGTCGTTGAGGGGATTGAGAAAGCTGACCTTGATATTGATAATAAAACAATAAAGCGCCAAATTACCAGAAGGGCGGGAGACTTGGAGCAGGAAGCTAAAGCAAAACTGGCCGGTTATGCAGCGTGTAATAATGGTTTTTATGTGAGTGAAATTATGGATGCCCGGGCAAAGGCTTTGATTGAAAATAGTCCTTCGAAACCTAAAAAGCAAAAGGCGAAGGAAATTACAAACCTGGAAGATATTCCACACCCTGAGCTTTTCAACTTGCTCCGTTCTTTTCGATATGAAAAATCGACAGAACTTGGGATTCCGCCGTACATGATCTTCTCGCAAAAATCATTGATCGAGCTGGTCAATTACCTGCCAACGGATTCTGCATCCTTAGCGATGATCAACGGACTCGGGGCAAGGAAAATTGAACAGTTCGGAGCTGATATAACAGACTTGATTCTCGGCTATTGCGAAGAAAATAAAATTGACCGCGGTGAAATTCCGCTGAAGGACGTTTCGAAGGAGAAGAAGGAGCCAAAACCGGACACCAAAAAAATGAGCTTGGAGATCTTTCAATCGGGGAAGAATATTCAGGAAGTAGCTGCAGCACGAGGTTTGGCTGCGTCAACTATTGAAAGCCATTTGGCTCATTTTGTCAGGGAAGGAGAACTGGACGCACTCCAGTTTCTGACCAAAGAAAAGCTTGATAAAATTATTTCCTACTTTGACAAAGCTGAAAACAAAAGCTTTTCTGCAGCTCGGGAGGCTTTGGGTGACGGTTTTAGTTATGGCGATTTGCGAATGGGATTGAGTTTTCTTGAATGCAAACAAAAGAGTGTATCGGAGGATAAATAATCATCAATCTCAATTCAAATTTAACAGCGAACAGGAGCTTATCTTGCATTGTTTAAATAACAACTTGTCAGTATTTCTTTACTTTTGGCGAGTACTTCAATAAATAAAAGTCGATCGAATGAAACGAAACAGTGTTCCCCGCGTGGCGGCAATTCATGATTTAAGTGGTTTTGGACGTGCATCGCTCACAGTCGTAATCCCAATCTTGTCATCGATGGGAGTGCAGGTTTGTCCGCTTCCAACAGCTGTGCTTTCGTCGCACAGTGCGTTTCCAAACTTTCATGCGGTTGATTTAAGCAAGGATTTGCAACCCATGATTGATCACTGGAAAGAGCTGGACGTTGATTTTGATGCGATTTATTCGGGTTATTTGGGAGCTGCCAGCCAGGTTGACACGGTTGTTCAGTTTATTCAGGATTTTTCGAAGCCTGATCCCTTAGTTATAGTTGATCCGGTGCTTGGCGACAATGGTAAATTGTATACCGCGTTCAATTCGGAAATGGTAGAAAAGATGAAGGAATTGGTGTCGTCGGCAGATGTGATCACCCCAAATCTGACTGAAGCAGCTTTTCTTTTGAATGAAAAACACAATAAAGGTATTGAGTTGTCTGAGTTGAAAGAGTGGGTTTTACGGCTTGCCGATTTGGGCCCCGAGAAAGTAATCATTACCAGCGTACCGAATGGCGATTTAAGAAATAACTCCTCGGTTATTGCGTACAATAAAATTGATCACCGGTTTTGGCGTGTCGGATGCGATTACATTCCCGCACATTATCCGGGTACTGGCGATGCGTTTGCCAGTGTAATGGTCGGTTCGCTGTTGCAAGGCGATAGTTTACCAATTGCACTGGATCGCGCCGTTCAATTTATTTCGATGGGCGTTCGGGCCACGTTTGGGCACAACCACCGACCAACCGAAGGTATCTTGCTGGAAAAAGTATTGCCCTCGTTGAGTGCTCCGGTGCAAATTAGTAGTTACCAGTTATTGGACTAAGTGATGAAACGGGCATGTAAATACATTCGCACGCAGAAGCATGATTCTTTAAAGCGAGTACCATGTGTTGCAAAAAATAAACAATTATAAACACATGAAAGACATCCGTTTAGTGGCCACCGACTTGGATGGCACATTTTTAAAAAATGATAAGTCTATTAGTGAGGATGACATCCAAATGTTGAATATTTTGGGTGAACGCAGCGTGTTACGCGTTGTGGCTACCGGGCGTAATTTTCAAAAGGTTCAGGAAGTTATTCCGGAACATTTGCCTTTCGATTATGTGGCTTTTTCATCCGGTGCAGGAATTTACGACTGGAAAGCAAAGAAATTGGTTTATCAGCAAAATCTTTCGCGAGAAACGACTCAGGGAATCATTCAATATTTTGTCCACAAAAAGATGAATTTTCACTTGTTTCGTGCGGTACCTGAGAATTTCAGATGTTGGTATTTTCGGGGAGAAAATTCTTGTGAAGAATTCGAGCGTTATTTTGAATTTCACAATGCAGTGTCTGAGAAATTGCCAATACTGGAAAAACTGCAACATGACGCTTGCCAGTTTCTAGTCATTTTCCCGAATAAACCGGATTTATTTTTTCAGATAAAATCAGAATTGAAAAAGCAATTTGACGATATCAAGGTTGTCAGAACTTCCTCGCCACTGGATACCAATTACATTTGGATGGAGATTTTTCACAAAGATGTTTCGAAAGGAAATGCTGTTAGGTTTTTGTGCGATCAGGAAAAAATTCATCATCATATGACATTTGGTATTGGCAATGATTACAATGATCTGGATTTGCTGAATTTTACCTCGCACTCTTATTTGGTCGACAATGGGCCGGAAGAGTTGAAGTCTCTTTTCCGTAAAGCCTTGTCAAACGAGGAAAGTGCTTTCAGTCAATCGTTAAAAAAGTATTTGTAGTTGAATTTATAGTGGAACCAGCTCTGTAGCGCTTTTGTTTGCCTGGAAAGTAGTACCTGAAACCAACAGTAAATCTTTGGAAGAAATACAAGCAGATATGGAAAAACGTCATCATAAGTTTTAACCAACCAAAATTCGGGGGTAATGAAAATCAATAATAAACAAATACTGTGCATTGGGGAGATATTGTGGGATCGTCTTCCATCAGGAGCAAAGCCGGGAGGGGCTCCTATGAATGTGGCTTTGCATATGAATGCGATTGGTCAATGTGCAGCGATTTCAAGTCGAATTGGAAATGATGGAGCGGGTAAGGAGTTAACGACTTTTATCGAAAGATCCGGTTTAAGGACTGAGTATATTCAGGTAGATGAAAAACTTCCAACCAGTGAAGTGTTGGTGCATCTGGATGCCAACAACAATGCGACCTACAAAATATGTGAACCCGTTGCATGGGATAATCTCCAACTGACTGATTCATTACAGTCTAAAGCAAAAGAATGTGGGCTTTTAGTTTATGGTTCGTTGGCTTCGCGAAATGAGCAAACCCGCAATACGCTTGTCAAACTCCTCGAAGGTGATGCGATAAAACTGATTGATGTCAACCTCCGAAAACCGTATGATCGTCGGGAAATTGTTGAGCCTCTGCTACATAAATCTGATATAATCAAGTTAAATGATGACGAATTGCGTGTTTTTGCTGGCTGGCATAATAAACACAACATGACTGAAAAAAAGATGGTTCAGTGGTTGTCGGAACATTACGATGCTGATTTGGTATGTGTTACAAAAGGAAAAAATGGTGCAGCGTTATATTGCGAAGGTAATTTCTATGAGCATCCGGGATTTAAAATTAATGCCGTAGATACTGTTGGTGCCGGAGATGCATTTCTGGCAGGACTGGTTTCTGCTATGTTCGAAAATAAGTCATACGAAGATGCACTGGCACTTGCATGTGCCACAGGAGCATTTGTAGCTTCCAAAGCAGGAGCAACGCCGAAATACGATATGCAGGAGATCAAACAGATCCTGATGTCGAACTTAGAATAGCAACCATATCAGGTTCCGGGAGTTTTTTTTGAACCTGATTTTCTTTTTAATTCAAGATGCAATTTCAGGAGATGGCCATTATTTATTACCTGGTCTGAGTTATTTGACAGCCTGCTTTTTTTGTTCAAATTGAGTAGTTATAGCAGTAGATATTCATTAGCTTTTGAGCCAACGGGCTAATACCAGCTAATGGAGAACCAATGTTCTTCAGGCACGTTTGTTTCATCTGCCTACGTGCTGATTTCTGATACAAGAAAACTCTAACTTAATATTCCAGTAATTTTCTGACAGTGGGGCATCGGGGAAGCATAGTATCTCGGCAAGCTAATATCTTATTCGTTGTGGTCTAAGTTTTTTTTTATTCCTTTATTGTCACAAAATAAAGGTAACTCTTGAATTCGTACATTCCTCATAGTGATTTGAATCTGGTGCGGTCGCTTCGAAAGAGTGACCATGATGCATTTGAAATGCTTTTCAAACGCTATGGTCAAAAGCTTTTTATGTTTTCTTTGTCGTACCTGAAAGAAGCCGATCAGGCTGAAGAAATCGTGCAGGAAGTTTTTCTGAAGGTTTGGACCAATCGCTTTTCGTTAAAAACAGGAACATCGTTTCAATCTTATTTATTTACAATTGCTTTTAATTCGATCAAAAAATCATTCAATCGAAAAGCAAAGGAGAATCAATTCAGATTGGAGTTGGTGGATCAGTTAGATGATGGAAGGGATTGTGTTGAATATGAAAATAATTTTCAGTTGGTATTAACAAAATTGGATGGTTTTATTAGCGAGATGCCTGAAAGAAGAAAAGAGGTATTTATTAGACGTAAACAACACGGAATACCTGTAAAACAAATTGCTGAAGAATTCGGTGTTTCTGCTAAAACTGTCGAGAACCAGATTACCGAAGCTATGAAATACCTAAAAAAACGATTCGAAGAGGAGCTCCCTGGCGGATTACTCTTTTTGTCTTTATTCCTTGAAAATTAAATTCATTCTCGTTTTTTTAATCCTTGATTTTCCTTGTTGTAGTTCGTTATTCTACGATTCGTTTGAACCCGTCTCAGATTTTTTTTAAAAAAAGATCAGTTTAGGAATAGGGGTTTTTGAGAATTTGGGATAAAACAAGCAAACAAGTATAAACAGAGGAATTACTTAAGTGCTGCATGGAGAAAAGAGAAACGAATAAAAAACCACTGGATAATTTTGCAAACGGAGATTATAGCAGGAGCGATTATCGTCGAGTATCCCAAATGTTTTCACATCCAGATGATACTTTAAAAGATCAGATGCAGCATCATTGGGAACGAATTCCTGCTGATCAAGCTCTGGATGATCGTATGTCCCGAATACTTCGTCTTCTGAAGATGCAGACACTGATATCGACTCAATTGACAAAAGGGCGTTCATTTATAAACTACTATCAGAAGGTTGCTGCAGTATTATTGATTCCGCTTCTGCTTGGATTTGGTTATTGGTTATTGCAAACACCTGCAGTGCAGTCACAGGCAATGGCGACGATCCATTCACCAATGGGGGCGAGAACCGAATTTGTGCTGCCTGACGGAACTTCCGGGTGGCTAAATAGCGGTTCTGATCTATCGTACTGTGTCGATTTTTCAAAGAATAGGGAGGTAAAGCTAAATGGTGAAGCCTATTTCGATGTTGTTCACCAGCAAGGGGCGCGATTTCGTGTAAAAACCTCAGAAATTACTGTTCAGGTATGGGGCACCTCTTTCGATGTTTCTGCTTATGAAGATGATCCTCTGGTAAATGTCATATTAGAAAGAGGTGTAGTTAAGGTGTTGAATGCCAATGAAAGGAACCTGTACACCATGAAGCCCGATGAAATGTTTAGTTATGATATTCAAAAAAAGAAAGCTGCAATTCGTTCTGTTGATGCAGCCGAACTAACTTCTTGGACAAAAGGGGTGCTTAAGTTTAGAGATGAGCCTTTGTCTGATGTTGTGAAAGAACTTGCCCGATGGTACAACGTCGATTTTGAGATTAGGGACAAACAACTACGGGAGTATAATTTCAAAGCTACTTTTAAAGATGAAGAACTGGATGAGATCTTACGTATGATCTCGCTTACAACGCCAATGAAATATCGAATTGTAGAACGTAAAACGAATGAAAACGGAGTCT
Organism: Sunxiuqinia indica; assembly: GCF_009847015.1. Lineage (GTDB taxonomy): Bacteria > Bacteroidota > Bacteroidia > Bacteroidales > Prolixibacteraceae > Sunxiuqinia > Sunxiuqinia indica. Next base: position 40,471 of record NZ_WVEM01000008.1, on the reverse strand, counting down.
ATGAAAAGAAAAACGTAATAATAGAAGCTAAATAAAAAAAGGGAAGTGGTACCAGCACTTCCCTTATAAAACGTAGAGTCGCACTAAATTAATTTATTAACCCTACAAATGTAAATTTATGAAAAAAACTAAGAAGGCAAAGGTCAGGAATTGGTCTGTGCTAAAAAAAACGTTATTGTTTATGAGAGTAACACTAACCCTTCTGCTAATCGGAGTTTTTCAGGTTTCAGCGATCAATAGCTATTCGCAACAAACCCGAATCTCCATGAACTTCTCCGACACACGTATTTCTGAAATCCTGAATGAAATAGAGAATCAAACTAATTTCTATTTTCTCTATAATCAGGACTTGATTAATGTCAACCGAAAAGTTAGTTTGAGTGTAGATAACCAGGAGGTTGGGACGATTCTCGATCAACTGTTCATGCAAACCGGTGTCAAATATGCGATCCAGGACAGACAGATTATCCTGTCCAATATCGATGAAAATAAGCTATCATCGCAGCAAATCGATGTAAGTGGATCAGTCCAGAATCGTGATGGAGAGTCACTTCCTGGCGTAACCGTCGTTTTAAAAGGTACTACTATTGGAACAATAACAGATATCGATGGATATTTTGTTTTGAAGGATGTTCCTAATGATGCCGTTCTTCAATTTTCTTTCGTTGGAATGAAGATGCAGGAAGTGCCTGTTAATAATAAAACGACACTCAATATAACAATGGAAGAAGATGCTATTGGGATTGAAGAAGTGGTTGCCATTGCTTATGGTACCCAGAAGAAAAGGGATATAACAGGTTCTGTACAAAATGTAAATGCAGAAGAACTACAAAGTATTCCTGTTGGTCAGTTTGCTCAAAAACTTCAAGGTCAGGTAGCTGGTGTTCAAATTAATCAAACCACAGGACAACCAGGAGAAGGTATGCTTTTTCGAATTCGGGGAGCAACCTCTATAAATGCTGATAATCAGCCCTTGTTTGTCGTGGATGGCTTCCCCATTGTAGGGGGTATTAATAATATTAATCCTGATGAAATTCAATCATATACGGTGTTGAAGGATGCTTCTGCGACTTCATTATATGGATCTAGAGCAGGGAACGGAGTTATTCTGATTACAACTAAACGGGCAAAAAAAGGGAGAACAGATTTCAATTTCAATGCTTATTATGGCGTTCAGAGCACTCCAGAGAGAGGTCGTCCGGATTTGATGAATGCTCGACAATTTGCACAATATCAAAAAGAATTCTTCGAAGATAAAATCCGTTATGAAGGATGGAAGAATGCTGATGGAGAGGCTGTTGTCCCTGTGCCATATCAAAATCCTTCACAGTATGGAGACGGCACTGATTGGTACGATGTGATGTTGCAGGCTGCTCCAATTCAAAGCTATAGTTTAAGTGCGACGAGTCGGAAAGACAAGTTTGTTTCAGCTGTTGTCGGTTCTTATTTTAAGCAGGACGGAGTCATGCTGAATACAAGTTTTGAACGTTTTTCTTTAAGAGGGAATAGCGAATATTCGGTGAACGATCACATTAAAATTGGTTTTAATATTGCACCATCTTTACAAACTTCAGAAAATCAAAATACGGATGGATTTCGTGAAATTATTGGAACGGCAGTTACTGTTTCTCCAATATTGAGTCCATGGGATGAAAATGGTGATTTACGACTGGAATTGAGTGCTCCAAACATGTTCGCACAGCCAAATTGGTATCGTGTTTTGACGGAGCAGGAAAACAAAAGAACAAAGCTTCACTTACTGACCAATTCATTTCTTGAACTTGACATCATTGACGGACTGAAGTATAAGTTTCAGGCAGGAGTTGAACTGGAGAGTGAACATTTGAAATCATTTTCTCCATCTACAGTTGGAGGTAGATTAGGACAAGCACCTCCTCAGCCAGCTGAAGGCGAGTACAATACTGGTTATTATTATTCTTGGTTAATTGAAAACATTTTAACCTATTCAAAGAGTTTTGATAAACACAATCTCGAATTTTTGGCTGGTTATACAAGCCAGAAATACCGATGGGAAGGTAGTGATCTTTCGGGGACCGATTATCCGGATGACGAAATTTCGTGGTTAGATGCTGCTGCAACAACGACTGGAGGTAGCAGGACAACTGCTTGGTCCATGATTTCTTATATCAGTAGATTGAATTATAACTACGCGAATAAGTACTACCTTCAAGCAACTTTTCGCCGGGACGGTTCTTCCAGATTTGGAGCCAATAATAAATGGGCTACTTTTCCCTCATTCTCTGCTGGATGGATTCTTTCAGAAGAAGATTTTTTTCAGAATATTAGTTCTAAGATGAACTATATGAAATTAAGAGCTAGCTATGGAATTACCGGAAATAATAATATTGGAAATTATTCACACATTGCCGGGGTTGCTGCTGCTAATTACGTATTCGGTGGTGTTTTGGAGGCAGGAAAAGCGTTGACAGGATTGGGTAATTCAGAATTAACATGGGAAGAAACAACTCAGTTTGATGTTGGTCTAGACTTAGGCTTTTTCAAAGATCGACTTTTTCTAAAATACGACTACTATAGAAAATCGACTGACAATTTACTTTACCAGTTAGATATTCCAATGGCTTCAGGATTCTCAAATGTTCAATACAACGTAGGACAGATCGATTTCTGGGGACACGAAATTTCGCTTGAAACGAAGAACATGGTTAATGATTTTAAATGGAGTACGAACATTAACCTCGCTTTCAACGAAAATGAAGTGAAGCAACTGGGAACAGAAAACGTTCCGATTGGTGGTTACGACAATGCAGGAGATATCAACCGTTTGGCTGTTGGAGAACCTGTCGGTGTATTTATGGGATATGTTTATGATGGCATATACATGACCGAGGAAGAATTTAATAAACAGCCTAAACATGCTTCATCTGAGGTTGGAACTGTCAGAATGAAAGACATCAGCGGAGATGGAGTGATTGATGAAGATGATCGCACAATCATTGGTGATCCGAATCCTGATTTGGTCTTTGGTATTATGAATGAATTCTCCTACCGAAATTTTGATTTAAGTATTGTAATGAGCGGTGTTATCGGAGGAGATATCATTGCTCGATCTTTCGAGAATACCAATAACTTGGATGGTGTATTTAATGTTGAAACGAATGTTGCTGATCGTTGGAGATCATTGGAAAATTCTGGCAATGGTGTTGTTCCCCGTACCAAAGCAGGAACGACTGAATTGTTCCGTTTTAACAATACACGATGGGTGTCTGATGGAACACATTTAGCTATTAAGAACGTGACTTTGGGGTATACGATTTCTCCTAAGAAATACATCAAACGGGCTCGTTTTTATGTGAGTGGACAGCAGCTTTCCATTATTACGAAGTACACGGGAGGAAATCCTGAAGTTAGTTCTGGCCTGAATTGGAATGGACTAGGTGTAGACAATACGGCCTACCCAGTACCAAGAACTTTTACAATTGGATGTAATCTAAACTTTTAATCTAACTAGAAGAAAAACATTAAGAATATGAAAAAAATAATATATACGGGAATCATAGCTTTAATGACTATTTCCTGCTCCGATTCATTTTTGGAACTAGCGCCTGAGTCGTATACAAATTCTTCTGGCTTTTATAAAACGGAGAGTCACTTTGAAATGGCAGTCACAGGAACCTATGAATCGCTTCGGTCGATAACAAACGACCGTGGACGGTGGTTACTGACTGATCAGCGTTCAGATAATGCCCACTATGATTATTATGCCGCAAACCGTGGCACCGGATCAGCAGTCTCTTTAGAGCACATTGCCGATTTTATTGACGAAGAAGATAACCGTCATGCAAACAATTTTTATTACAATTGCTACGAAGGAATTTCAAGGGCAAATACAATTCTTGATCGCATTGAAGGAGTTGAATTAGATGCTGATTTCGAAGCTTCAGTAACCGGGGAAGCAAAATTTTTAAGAGCGTTCTTTTATTTCGATCTTGTTCGCCTTTATGGCGGTGTCCCACTTTACCTGAATGAAGTGCAAACAGCTGATGAAGCTTTTTTACCGCGTGCTTCTGTTGAGGAGGTTTATGCTCATATTGAATCAGATTTGACTGATGCAATCTCTAAACTTGATGCTCCTTCGTTTCCACAGGATGGAAGAGCAACACAAGGAGCAGCTAGGATGTTATTAGCAAAAGTTTTAATGACCAAGCCATCACGTGATTTTGCAGGAGCTGAAACTCAATTACGCGAGATTATGACAATGGGGTACGATCTGCTTCCTGATTATACGGATATTTATGATCCGGCGAATAAAAACCATAGGGAGTCAATTTTTGAGGTGCAATATCAGGAAGGCGATCAGGGACAAGAAAGTAACTTTGCTTATCGCTTCTTCCCAAAAACAGGGAATGACGTCTTGGTTACAGGGCTTGGCTCAAACATTCTGACACGCGGTGGATGGAATATGCCGACACAGGAAATGGTTGATTCGTATGAAGATGGAGATGAACGACTGGCCAAATCAATAGCCGTTGCCGTTGGTTCTGCCGATGGAAATGGAATGATTGTCATTGAAGATGTATTAAATCCGAAAGATGCGGCAATTGATAATTATCAGCTGAAACGGTATTTCGTTAAGAAGTACCTTCATCCGCATTCGAAACCCTATAATATGGATGAAAACTGGCCACTTTACCGTTATGCTGATGCTTTGTTAATGTTATCTGAATGCTTGTTGGAACAAAGCAAAGGTGATCAGGGACTGGCCTATTTAAATGAAGTCCGGTCAAGAGCTGGTTTAGAACCTGTAGGCACGTTAACAGATGATGTAATTGCCAACGAGCGCCGTCATGAATTGGCTTTTGAAGCTCATCGTTGGTTTGATTTATTAAGAACCGACAAAGCGATAGAAGTTATGACAGCTTTTGGAGAACGTACAAAAGCGATGTATCCCTACTTGCAAGACAGGACATATGATATCTCGTTAGATAAATTATTGTATGCGATCCCATATCGAGAAATGCAGCTAAACGATGAACTGGAACAAAATCCGGGATATTAGCGGAAAAATAAAAGATTCTGAAAAGTAGTTTTATTCTTAGAGTTACTTTTTCAGAATCTTTAACAACGACCTAAATGCGTGATGCCCTGGTTGATCTGAACGTTTTAAAACACGTATGTAAAAGCTTTAACGAAATATAATCAGAAGTGTGAAAACGTTTTCATAAAGTCTACTGTTTTTTCTACTTTTGGTGGGTCGAATTACAATTATTAAGAATCGTATTCTTGGTTGAATGATAATCAAACGTGAGATATGAAACATAAAAATCGAATATTCTTTTTTTTAGGAGTGCTATTTCTTCTGTTCTCAACTAATAGTTACGCCCAAACTCAAGTCCGGAATTTAACCTGTGAGTATTTAACCAATCCACTGGCCATTGATGTGCTTGAACCACGTTTGAGTTGGCAATTGGCTGGCAATGAACGTGGGATTGAGCAAACGGCATATCAGGTTATTGTCGCTTCTTCAAAGGAGAAACTGAATGATAATGAGGGTGACTTGTGGAATTCAGGAAAAGTTGAGTCTGATCAATCTATCAATGTTGTTTATGATGGTGTTGATTTGAAAAGCAAGATGGATTGCTTCTGGAAGGTAAAAGTGTGGAGCAATAAAGGCGAATCTATTTGGAGTGAGCCTGCCAATTGGTCAATCGGCTTACTTTTTTATAACGAATGGTGGGGACGATGGATTGGATTCGACCGCCCTTTCCCCTGGGATGATGACAGCTTTCACTCGCGGCTTTCAGCACGATATCTCAGAAAGGAGTTTGAAGTTACGAAACCGATTAAACAGGCGAAAGTCTATCTGATGGGCTTAGGACTCTACGAACTGTATTTTAATGGCCAAAAGATTGGCGATCAGGTATTGGCTCCGGTTCCAACCGATTACGATGAAAATGTCAAGTACAATGTGTTTGATGTGACTGAACAGTTGAAATCAGGCGATAATGCTGTTGGTGTTATTCTCGGAAATGGACGTTACTATACCATGCGTCAGCATTACAAACCGTATAAAATCAAGAATTTCGGATTCCCGAAGTTGATGTTTCATATGGAAATTGAATATGAGGATGGCACGAAAGCCTACGTTCTTTCAAACGATAGCTGGAAAGGAACTGCTGAAGGACCAATTTTGTCGAATAATGAATACGATGGTGAAGAATACGACGCCCGTAAAGAAATGCCAGGCTGGAATAAGGTTGGCTTTGACGATGAAGGTTGGTTGAAACCTGAATATGTGCAAGTGCCCAATGGTACCTTCGAAGCGCAAATGACTCCCAATATGAAGGTGATGGAGAGCATCAAGCCTGTTTCAGTAAGTAAGATTGGAGAAGATCGATACATTCTTGATTTGGGGCAAAATATAGCTGGCTGGATGAAAATGACCGTTCAGGGAAATGCCGGCGATACGGTTCAACTTCGATTTGCTGAGGTGCTGCAAGATAATGGCGAACTTTTCACCGCAAATTTGCGCGATGCGAAGGCGACTGATATTTATATTTTAAAGGGAGGCGAAAAGGAAACCTGGGAACCTCGTTTTGTTTATCATGGTTTTCAGTTTGTTGAAATAACAGGCTATCCGGGAGTGCCAACGGTTGATGATTTTGTAGGGCAAGTGGTTTACGACAAAATGGAAACCACAGGTACTTTTGAAACTTCAAACTCGATTATCAATCAAGTATTTAAAAATGCATATTGGGGAATTCGTGGCAATTATAAAGGCATGCCGGTAGATTGCCCCCAACGAAACGAGCGTCAGCCCTGGTTGGGCGATCGTTCCACCGGGTGTTATGGCGAGAGTTTTATTTTCGGAAATGAGATGCTTTACTCCAAATGGCTTGACGATATTGGCTACTCGCAGAAGGAAAACGGTGCGATTAGCGATGTTGTTCCGAACTTTTGGCGCTACTACTCTGATAACATGACCTGGCCGGGAACCTACCTGATGGTGGCTGATATGCTTCACCGACAATATGCCGATGTTCGTCCGATTAAGGAGCACTACCAGTCGATGAAAAAATGGATGGATTATATGAAAGACCGCTATATGAATGAGGATTACATCGTCACGCAGGATCGTTACGGTGATTGGTGTGCGCCACCTGTTACAATCGAGGCTGGCCGTGGAAAAAGTGCTGATAAAAAGCACCCTCGGGAGTTGATTTCAACCGCTTACTATTATTACTACCTCGGTTTGATGGAAAAATTTGCACTTCTCTCTGGAAACGGAAGCGATGTTGCTGAATTTCAGGCGCTCGCTCAACATATTAAAGATGGGTTCAATCGAAAATTCTATTTGACCGAAAAGGCTGGCTACGGCGAAAATATATTAACCGACAACCTGTTGGCACTTCAGATGGGGCTCGTTCCTGAAGAAAATCACGAGGCTGTTTTTAATACCATTGTCGATATTATTCTGAATAGAAATAATGGACATTTAAGTACGGGATTGATTGGAACACAGTGGTTGATGCGAACACTAACAGCAAACGGAAGAGCCGATATTGCCTATCAGCTAGCCACAAACACGACTTATCCCAGCTGGGGATACATGATTGAAAATGGGGCGACAGCCATTTGGGAACTTTGGAATGGAAACACAGCGGCACCGCATATGAATTCGTACAATCACGTGATGATGTTGGGCGATTTAATTATTTGGGATTACGAGCATTTAGCAGGAATTAAATCAAGTACCGAGGATTCTGGTTTTAAGGAAATTGTGATGAAGCCTGAATTTGTTGAGGGATTGGATTTTGTGAATGCGAGCTATCAATCCGTTTATGGTGAAATTAGCAGCGAATGGCAAAAGGATAGATCAACAATCGAATGGAAACTGACCGTGCCTGCAAATACCAAAGCCAAAGTTTATATTCCGGCAAAATCGGCTGCCGACATTACCGAAAGCGGTGTAGAGCTATATCAGGCTAACGGCGTGAATTATCTGTACCAGGAAGGAGATCGCGCATTGCTTGAAGTCGGGTCGGGGGAGTATTATTTTCAGTTTAAACGATAAGGTTTACAGGCAATTGGCTACCTGAATTCTTTCCGATACTCCGACGGTGTTTTTCCCATTATCTTTTTAAAATAGTGGTTAAAGTTCGCCAGGTAGTTGTATCCGCAATCGTAGCCAATTTCTGTAATCTGCTTTTCGGTTTCGGCTAACATTTTGGCGGCATAACCAATCCTGATTTTAATGACGTATTCCATAAAGGTGAGATGGGTTTTCTTTTTAAAAAAACGACAAAACGAGCCGGGAGCCATATTGAGTAGTGAGGCAACTTCATTCAACTTAATTTCTTCCTGAATGTGTTGAAATACGTATTCGTAAATTTTGTTGATTTGGTTGAAGTCTTTGTCGAATGCGGTGTCCGAAATGGGCTGCTGCGAGAGGTACTCTCGTTTGTCACATTCAATTAATAAATTGAAAATACGCAATAAACTAATATAGCTATTCAATCCTTGTTGAGTGGTTAGCTCTTTTAAAATTGACTTGATCTTTGGGATTCGCGAACCATAAAAAAAGATGCCCGCTTCGGCTTGTTTCAATAGATCGACAATTTTTTCGAGTTCAGGCTTATTAAAAAAGTCAGAAGAAATTAAATTTTCATAAAAATGAATGACAATGCATTTGGGTGGTTCCTGTTTGGTGGTTTGGAGTATTTCCCAACAGTGGGGCAGGTTGGGGCCTAGTAGCACCAGATCATTGCGCTCAAAACTGGAAATGTTGTTGCCGACAATTCTTTTACCGGCTCCTGACAGGATGAAATTCAGCTCAAAGTTTTTATGCGAATGTACGCGAGATGAGTTCTTTGTCAACTCCATCTCACGAGTGATGAACGAATGCTGATGGGGAACATATATTTTTTCAAAAACGTACTCCATTTGTTAAATATTGACAGTAATTTGTTAAATGTATGAAAATATAAAATATAAAGGTGAAAATACAATGTAAATACGTTAAAATTTGATTGAAGATAATAATCCGTATTTTATTTCTTTGTTTAGAGAGAAAGTCCATTTGTAGATGATAAGTTTTAAATGAAAAATTGTAAAACCATGAAAAAAAATAGTGTACTAGTTGTTCTCCTTAGCTTGATTGTTGTACTTACCGGGTGTACTTCCCAAAAGGAGCGTACATTCAAAGAAGGTATCGTTTTGGAAGAGTTTATTTACGAAACCGCGCCGTTCCCCTCGAGCCATGCCGGAACTATTGTTGAAACCACCGATGGAACAATGGTTACTTCATGGTTTGGAGGTACTTATGAACGTGATCCGGATGTTTGCATTTATGTAAGCCGAAAAGTTGATGGCGAGTGGACAGAACCTGAAAATGTAGCAGATGGTATTCAGAACGATACGCTTCGTTATCCAACTTGGAATCCGGTGTTGTTTCAGGTACCCAATGGCGAGTTACAGCTCTACTATAAAATTGGCGCACACCCTGATAATTGGAGAGGATGGATGAAAACTTCGGAAGATGGAGGTGTGACTTGGTCGGAAGCGATAGCATTGCCTGATGGTATTATTGGGCCTGTAAAAAACAAACCGGTGTTAATTGATGGAAAGATTATCAGTCCGACAAGTACAGAGGAAGATGGCTGGCAAGTATACTTTGAGATTTCGGATGATCTTGGAAAAACCTGGCGTAAAACAGAGCCCATCAACGATGGCTATGATATTATTGCTATTCAACCCAGTATATTGGAGTATCCTGATGGAAGATTGCAAGCGTTGACTCGAAGTAAAAACCGGGCTGTTTTGCAGTCCTGGTCTGATGATAGGGGCGAGACCTGGTCGGAGATGACCAAGACTTCGTTGCCGCAGAACAATTCGGGAACTGATGCCGTGACACTTGCCGATGGTAGACAATTGTTGGTTTATAACCATGTGTTGCCTCCTGGCGATAAATTTAAAGGTGGTCGTTCTCCATTGAATGTCGCCGTTAGTAAAGATGGTGAAAATTGGAGTGCAGCACTTGTTTTAGAGGATGAACCGGAACAGCGTTTTTCGTATCCCGCAGTTATTCAAACCAATGATGGAATGATTCACATTTTGTACACTTGGAAACGAGTTAAAATGAAACATGTGGTTGTCGATCCATCTAAAATGGAACTTACTCCAATTGTTGATGGGCAGTGGCCTGAAAAATCAGAACAATAAGAACTGTTAAGAATATTTTTGAGTGAGATCAATTTCGACTTCATTTAATACAATTTGCATAAATATATGAAACCAAATTTTTCGATGCCATTAAAAGGAATAGTTCCTCCATTGGTAACTCCTTTGCTTGATAATGATACACTAGATATTGAAGGACTGGAACGCCTTATTGAACGGACAATTGCAGGCGGCGTACATGGGCTTTTCCTGTTGGGAACAACGGGCGAATTTGCCAGCTTATCGTACAAAATTCGTGAAGAGTTGATTCAACGAAGCTGCAAGCTGGTCAACGGGCGAGTGCCTGTTTTGGTCGGCATTTCGGATTCAGCTTTCACCGAAAGTTTAAACTTGGCCAAAAAGGCTGCGGAGTATGGTGCTGATGCAGTTGTGATTACTCCTCCTTATTATTTTAGCGCTAGTCAACCCGAGCTTTTGGAATATTTGGAGCGAATTATGCAGCACATGCCACTTCCTTTATTCATTTACAATATGCCGGTGCACACAAAGGTTTCGTTTGCTCCCGAAACGGTAAAAGCAGCAGCCAATATTCCCGGAATTATTGGGATGAAGGACAGTTCTGCAAACCTGGCGTATTTCAATCAAATTAGTCATCTGTTGCAGGACCGTCCTGACTTTACGTTCATGGTTGGTCCTGAGGAGATCATGTCTCAGTTTGTTCTTTTAGGTGGTCATGGTGGTGTGAATGGCGGTGCAAATATGTTCCCTAAATTGTATGTCGATTTATACAATGCCTCTGCAGCTCGCGATTTTGATAAAATTATTCCGCTTCAGCAAAAGGTAATGCAAATTAGTAGTACTATTTATAGTGTTGGTCAGTATGGCTCCAGTTACCTGAAAGGCTTAAAATGTGCACTGTCTGTAATGGGTGTTTGCAGTGATTTTATGGCGGAGCCATTTCATAAATTCAATGCTCCCGAGCGTAAAAAAATTGAAAAAGCATTGGATGAGCTAAATTACAAAGAGCTCTTGTAAATCATGAAAGAGCGGGGGAGACAATTGGAGCGATCGATACTTCAATTGTCTCCCATGTTTTCTATTATCGTAACAACTGTAATCGGGAACCTGTTTGGATGTGTTCATCCGGTATTATTAAACCTAATATAATTGATTACCGAACTAATAAAACAAATTGAATGAGTACGATTGACGTCATTATTTTTATTGCTTACCTCGTTGGAATAGTCTTATTCGGAAGTTCTTTTTATAAGAAGAATAAATCATCATCGGCATTTACTTTGGGTAATCAATCGATTCCAGGGTGGGTGATAGCACTCTCGATATTTGCCACTTTTGTTAGTAGTATTAGCTATTTGGCCTTGCCCGGACAGGCTTATTTAACCAACTGGAACGCCTTTGCATTCAGCCTGTCTATTCCATTTGCTTCGTACATGGCAGTTCGGTTTTTTGTACCACTCTATCGCTCTATCAATAGTCCATCGGCTTACACTTATTTGGAGAAGCGTTTTGGGCCATGGGCAAAAAACTATGTTTCGGTTATGTATTTGCTCACTCAATTGATGCGGGCCGGAACGATTTTGTTTTTACTGGGTATTATGCTGCATACATTGCTTGATTGGGATATTTCAACTATTATTATTGTTACCGGCTTTAGTGTTATGGTTTATTCCCTGCTTGGGGGTATTCAGGCTGTGGTTTGGACTGACGCGATTCAGGCAATTATTTTGATTGTTGGCGCGATTGTGTGCATTCTCACGTTGATGTTTTCGATGCCCGAAGGTCCGGGACAAGTTTTTGAAATTGCAGCGGCAAATGATAAGTTTAGCCTCGGAAGTTTTGGAGCCAGTTTAAATAGTTCCACGTTTTGGGTGGTGTTGATTTACGGTATTTTTATCAATCTACAGAACTATGGAATTGACCAAAATTATATTCAGCGTTATATGACTTCAAGTTCTGAAAAAGAAGCTAAAAAATCGGCATTGTACGGAGGTTTACTTTATGTGCCTGTATCTGCCATGTTTCTATTTATCGGATCTGCACTATACAGTTTTTATACGGCACAACCTGGATTGATTGATCCGAATATTCAGGCTGATAAAGTTTTTCCTCAGTTTATTGTCAATCAACTTCCAAACGGGTTAACCGGATTTTTGATTGCATCGGTTTTTGCAGCCGGCATGAGTACAATCTCAACTAGCATTAATAGCTCGGCAACCGTAATTTTAACCGACTATTTTAAGATTGACAGTAACTCGGATGATGATAAACGCTCGATGCGAATTTTGTATTTGGCATCGTTTATTTTCAGCACCTTGAGTATCGGTGTTGCCATCGCAATGATCAATGTTCAGAGTGCTTTGGATGCCTGGTGGAAATTGGCCTCAATTTTTAGTGGAGGCATGCTGGGATTGTTTCTGCTTGGATACCTTTCGAAAAAGCTTACCAGCTTATCTGCTTTTATTGGAGTGATTGCCGGAGTTGTTGTAATTGGTTGGATGAGCCTTTCGCCCATCTTTTTCCCAGGGACTTCACTCGAACCATATACCAGCCCATTCCACAGTTATTTATCAATCGTGTTTGGTACTGTAGCGATTTTTATTGTGGGATTTTTAATAGGAGTATTCGTTAATAAAAAGGTGATTACGGAGAAGACAAGTTTGTAGTGATCTGATTGTTTGCGTGAGTTGTTATTTCTTATACGCAATGGTGTTTTTTCGATATCGGCAAGCAGATGTCTCAGAAGAAATAGATTTGAGACGGTTAAAAAATGTTAATTCAGATTGTTTTGTTTTAATCCATTTTTTATACTTTGCATTCCTAAAAGCCTTGGATGTCAGATTTTGATCATATTTTCAGAAAATATCACAATTTGCTCTATTTGTATGCTAATAAATTCGTTCGTAACGAAAGTATTTCTTTAGATATTGTACAAGATGTGTTTGCCTCGATATGGGAAAAGGGAAAGCTTGAATTGCATGATGAACACCTGAAAGCTTATTTGTTTAATGCTGTTAAAAACAGTTGTTTCAACTATTTGAAACATGAGAGAGTGGTGCAGGATCATCAACAAAGGAATATTGAAAGAATAATGCAACTCGAACAGAAATATTACAAAAGCGGTGAGCAGTCTCTAATTGAAAAGGAAAACCTGGACAAAATTTATAAGGCCATTAATGCTTTATCCGTTATCAATCGCGAAGTTATTGAGCTAAGTAGATTCGAAGGATTGAAAAACAAAGAAATTGCAAAAAAACTTAAGCTACCTGTTCGCACTGTTGAGACTCGATTATTTCGTGCGCTTTCCGAATTGAAAGAAAAGTTGTCAAAAAACAATCTTCGTATTTTGCTGAATATTTGTGTGTTAATAAAAAGTTAAATTTTTTTCGACTTTTGATGACGTAATTTTCCATCCTTGGTTGTGTTAGTAGTAAATGATGATAATTTAATCATGACTACAATAAATTCATCCGAAATACAACAAATGATCTCAAGGTACCTTAACGGAGATCTTTCGCGCACCGAACAAGAAAAATTAGTTAACTGGATTAAGGACAGTCCCAAAAATCAGAGACTGTTTTTTGAGCTGAAAGACGTTTGGGATGCAAGCCACGAAGGCTCCAATGAAAAGGTAAATGAACAGCTTTTAAAATTCTATCGAAAGCAAGCAACTCAAAAAAGAACAAAGTCAATATCTTCATGGAAGTCTGTTATTGCTGTTGCTGCCATTTTAGTATTTGGCTTAGTGATTGGAAGTGTGATGCAAATACAATTTGGACAGGATAACAGTCAGTTGGAATCGTTTTATGTGCCCAAAGGCAGCCGTTCCGAAGTCACTTTAGCTGATGGCACGAAAGTGAATCTGAACTCAAACAGCTATCTTAAATTTGACACCCATTTTTCAAAAAATAATCGAATTGTGCACTTGGAAGGCGAGGCATATTTCGAAGTCAAATCAGACAAAAATCATCCATTCACCGTTCAAACCAATAATTTTGATATTGTAGTTACCGGCACTAAGTTCAATGTAAGTAACTATGATGATGATCAATTAATAGGCGCTACACTTGCCGAGGGTAAAATAGAACTGTTTACGGATGATCATCAACAATTTGAAATAAAGCCAGGTGAAAAAATATCTTTAGACAGAAAGACTAACCATTATGAATTGAATGAGGCAGACGTTAAATCGGAAACAGCCTGGATAAATAGTGAATTTATATTTAAAGAGATTCCTTTTCCCGATTTGATTAAACGACTGGAAAGATGGTACGATGTGCAGATTTCGTACAGCAGCAATGAATTTAATGAGATGGTGTATTCCGGAAGTTTTAAAAACCAAGAAACAATCTGGCAAGTGTTGGATGCATTGAAACTAACGACTCCAATTGACTATGAGAAAATAAGTTTTAGAAAGTTTAAACTAAACTATAAGCCTATGTAAAAAAATAAAGGCAGCGTGTCGCCACAACACGCTACCTAAATCAAAAAACAATCAAGTTTTTAATTGTCTAAACATTTCAAATTTATGAAAAAAAAACGAAACAATGGGAGGATTGGCTTCGGTGCTGACGTCCCAAAAATCTATCGAATTATGAGGTTAACTTGCTTCTTTATTTTAGTAGCATTGCTTCAGGTCTCGGCTGCTACTTATTCGCAAAATACTAAACTAAGTCTCGAAGGAAAAAATCTCTCCATTGAGAAAATACTGGGGCAGATTGAAGATCAGTCTGAGTATTCATTCTTCTATAACAACAAAGAAGTCGATTTGTCAAAAGTCGTCAGTGTTGATATTAAGGATAAAGAAATTGAAGAGGTTCTTGATATGTTGATGAGTGAAGCAGATTTGGATTATACATTGAATAATAAACTAATCATCATTCATAAAAACGAAAAGGGTAAACTCTCAAATTTGTCCGAACAACAAGCTGTCAAAGTGAGTGGAAAGATAACCAATGAAATGGGAGAACCTGTTCCTGGAGCAACAGTTGTCGTTAAGGGGACAACTGTGGGTACTATTGCTGATTTTGACGGCAATTATACACTTGGAGATGTTCCTGCAGATGGGACATTAGTTTATTCTTTTGTAGGAATGAAATCTCAGGAGGTTGCGGTTCAAGGTCGACAAACGATCAATGTGGCAATGCAAGATGAAACGATTGGCCTAGAGGAAGTTGTAGCTGTCGGTTATGGAACAATCAAAAAGCGTGATTTAACCGGATCAGTAGGAAGTGTTGATTCCGAAACGCTAGTTGAAAAAGGAACAACAAGCCCAATGGAAGCCATTCAGGGAAGCCTTGCGGGGGTGCAAATTACATCTTCAACCGGACGTATCGGTGATGGTTTCGATATCACCATCCGTGGAAAGAACTCCATGAGTGCTGATGCAAAACCATTGTATGTTGTTGATGGTGTTCCAACAGATGGAATTGACTTTTTAAATCCACAGGATATTGCTCGCATCGACGTTTTGAAAGATGCTTCTTCAACAGCTATTTATGGATCTCGTGGTTCGAATGGTGTTGTTATTGTTACTACAAAAAGTGGCGGAGATGTAAAGAAAGATGTTTCTGTTTCTTACAGTGGATACTATGGTATTCGGAAAGCGGCTCGGTTGCCTGAAATGATGAGTGGCGAAAAATGGTGGTATTATCATCAGTCGGCTTACCTCGCAACCGCCAAAACTGATCCGGCAACAGGAACTGTTACTGAAGCGACTTTGCAAGATGCCGTTGGTGCCGGAGGAAATAACGACTTGTTGTACGAACGTGCTGCAAGAAATGAAACAACTGATTGGTATGATGTTGTGTTGAAGGATGGGCAGCAACAAAATCATTACGTAGCCATTTCAGGAAAAACCAATAATAAGTTGGGGTACACATTTGGTATTGGTTATCAAAATGAAGAAGGAAATATTCAGAACGAATCAATTGATAAGTACTCATTTAAAATGAGTGTGAATCAGGATATTAGTGAGAAAGTAGATTTTGGTACTAATTTTTCTGCTTCGTTAACCGAACAGGAAATGGGAAGTGAATTTGCTATGCGTGAAGCCTTCCGCTTAAATCCATTTTTATCACCAGTTGATTCGGTAGGCAACTTATATCCACAGCCAGGAAAATACAAAGATGCCAATGGCAATTGGTTGATTAACAAGACAAGTACATTTAATCCGGTATTGGAAATACAAAACTCCACAAACAATGTACGTCGCTGGAATGGAGTTGGAAATACTTACCTATCATACATGCCAATTGAATGGTTGACCTTAAAAAGTAGTTTTTCGTTTAATTACGATGCTAATCGCCAGGGGCAAGCATGGGGAGCATTGACCAACAATGGAATTTCAAACAACAATTTGCCGTCAGCTCAACGCGACACGTATGAGAACTTTAGTTATACCTGGGATAATCAGTTCAATATTGAGCGTAATTACGATAAACATTCTTTTAACTTATTAGGAGTGCAAAGTTTTTACTCAAGCGTCACTGAAACTTCAATGATGTATTCCAAATACATGCCTTTTGAAACAACATTCCATAACTTAGGGTCAGGTGAGCAAGGAACATACAATATCAGTTCTGCTTATATCAAACAAACATTGACGTCGTATTCTTTCCGATTAAACTACTCTTATAACGATCGGTTGTTAATTACCTTATCCAATCGTTGGGATGGATCGTCTCTTCTTTCAGAAGGGAACAAATGGGAGTCTTTCCCATCAGGAGCTATCGCATGGCGTGTTAGCGAAGAGCCATTTCTAGCAAATTCGGATTTAATATCAAATTTGAAAGCCAGAGTTAGTTACGGTTTTACTGGAAATAACATTGTATCGCCTTATGCAACTTCAAATACACTGGATCGCCAGATGTACTATGACTATTTCGGTTCAGCGGCTAATGGATGGTTGCCTCAAACAATCGCGAATAGTAAATTAACTTGGGAGAAAACCAGCGAGATAAATGTTGGTGTTGATTTTGGCCTTTTCAGTAACAGTCAGGTTTACGGATCGATCGATGTGTATAATCGGTTGTCTGATGATTTGTTAATGCCTCAACAGTTACCAAAGGAATCTGGATGGAACGAAATGGATGCCAATGTTGGATCAGTTCGAAATAAAGGTATTGAGGTTGCGTTAACAACGGTTAATATCGACAAGAATGATTTTTACTGGAAAACCTCATTTACCTTCACGTCTAATAAAAACACCATTGAATCACTTTATGGACAGGATAAAGTCGATGATGTTGGTAATGGATGGTTTATTGGCGAGTCGGTCGATGCTCAGTATAATTATAAGTTTGACGGAATTTGGCAAGCTAGTGAGGCCGCTGAAGCAGCCATATACGGACAATCAGAAGGTCAGGCGAAAGTTGTAGACGTTAATAATAACGATGATATTGATCCCGCTGATGACCGCATGATCCTGGGGTCTTCCGATCCCTCGTGGTCAGCAAGTATGAACTCAAGTTTGAGTTATAAGAATTTTGATTTTTCGTTTTCATTATATGGCAACCAAGGTGTATTCGTTAGCAGTGGTTTCCACAGTAACTTTGTTGATGTTCGCGACCGTGGACGTAATAAGTTAGATATTGCTGATTGGTATATCCCTGCAAATGACGCTGGTCTTCCGGCCCAGGTATCGAACGAGTATCCACAACCGCGTAATGCAGGGACATACTGGAGAAATGATGGTGTTGGATACTATCGCGATGCTTCTTTTGTCAAAATAAAGAACATTGCTTTGGGCTATTCTTTAAAACCTCAACTAGCTGAAGAATTGCATATGAAAAGCTGCCGGATTTACATGAATATTTTAAATCCGTTTGTATTTACATCTTATGACGGTTATGACCCTGAATGGGCAGGCGCTTCCTACAATGACGGGGGAGTAGGCTCCGTGATTTATCAACTTGGTGTAAATGTTAACTTTTAAGAATTTTTGATATGAAAAAAATAATAATATTTCTCGGAATAATTGGATTGATTTTCACTTCATGTAAAGACTATATTGAAGAGGAAAACCTTTCAAGTGTAAATGCCGCAGACTTTTATTCCTCCTCGAAAGGTTTTGAGTCGCTGGTAAACGCAAACTACTCCTACTTAAGAGAGATCTATGGAAATGATGCATTTCTTTTCTGTGATGGAACTGATTTATATGCTATCGGTTGCGACCCAGGTGTTATTGAAATCGCAACTTATTCTGAGTTGAATCCTTCAACTGATGGCGTTGAGCAATTATATAACAATTGTTATGAGGCTATTCAAATTGCCAACATGGCTCTATTCTACTCAGATAAAACAGAAAGCTACAGTGATTTAAACAAGCGTATCGGTGAAATTAAATATTTACGTGCGAATGCCTATTTCCTGTTAGTGCAAACATATGGTGGAGTTAGTTTAGTTACAAACTATATAGCGGAACCAGAACTGGCCTTTGACAGGAGCACTGCTGACCAAATTTACGAATTCATCATCGTAGAACTCGAAGATGCATTGAATGCCGTTGATGCAGGATCGTACACCGGTAGAGTAAATAAACGTGCAGTTCAACATTTGTTAGCAAAAGTACATTTGACCCGTGGCTACGAAAGCTATGGTGCTGCCGATGATTTTAGCAAGGCGGCAGCTTATGCTGATGCTGCAATAGGCGGGCAGACGCTTACCATTCCTTTCGAAGAACTTTGGACTCCCGGTAATGAAGGGAATGAGGAAGTTGTTTTCTCTGTTCAGTTTGATCCTTCTTCAATTGCCACCGATCCAACCGGTTTGGGGCATAAACAATGTAATTACTTCAGCTCGTATCTGGGTGGTTCTGAAGTTGCAGGAGATGCGCCATACAGAACGTACAACCTCTGTCCGACACAGTTTACAATAGACTTGTTTACACAGGATGATGAACGTTGGGCTGCTTCATTTATGGTAGAACTTTACGATCGATACTATGATTATTACGACGTAGAAGACCACAGCGGCCTGAGTGTGAGAGATTATTATGTACCTAAATGGATGACAAGTGTTGAATTGGATGCCTACATTGCAGCTCATCCTGAAGCAACGATTCACCCATATGGAGAATATGTCCCTTCAGTGAGTCGTAGTACCGACTATGCAACAATTCCACTTAAAAAGTTTGACGATCCAAAATCTGCTTTTGGTGGTAATGGCGATGGAAGAGTTGGAACACGTGATATTATCCTTTCGCGTTTAGGCGATACTTACTTATTGGCAGCGGAAGCTTATCTGAAGGCTGGTTCTCCGGGCCCTGCTGTTGATCGAATTAACGAAGTGCGTCAGCGAGCTGGAGTGGCCGATATCACGACTTCTGACTTAGATATCGATTTTATCCTTGATGAACGTGGTCGCGAGTTGTTGGGTGAATATCACCGTTGGTTCGACCTAAAACGTACCGGAAAACTTGTAGAGAGAGCATCAGCTCATAATTATATGATCGAAGCATCGAACTTCAACGGAGCTAATGGGGAGTTAAAAATCCTAAGACCTATTCCTCAGGAAGCAATTGATTTGAACCAAAATAAAGATTTTAGTCAAAATCCTGCATACAACTAGTCTGCAAATTCAAATACCGAAGATCAATTGATCTTCGGTATTTCTCACCTACTAATCTGTAAATATAATACTTATGAATAAAATATTGTTCCCTCTTGTTGTCATACTATTTATTTCGTGCAACTCGAAACCAAAGAAAGAGTCTCAAACAAAGGTTGAGGAAAAGGAAAAGTGGTCGGTTCGTATGGCCAATTCCATAATGCACACGAGCGACACCCTATTATATTTTGAAAAAATTAATAATCCCGCGCGCAAATATAAAGACGGAGATTGGGATTATGACGTTGGTTATATGGGATCAGCGATTGCTAAACTTGGAGATGTTGATCCTAAATATTCCAAATACTTGGAAGATTACATCAACTATTTTATACAGGAAGATGGCACAGTGAAAGGTTATGAAAAAGAAGAATACAATATTGACCGTGTTAACCCAGCAAAAAATTTGTTCAGGTTATACAAAAAAACCGGAGAAGAAAAATATAAAATCGCATTAGAGCAATTTGTTGATCAAATGCGTACACATCCGAAAACCAGCGACGGCGGTTTTTGGCATAAAAAAATATACCCTCATCAAATGTGGTTGGATGGTTTGTATATGGCTTCACCCTTTTTAGCTCAGTATGCTAAAGAATTTGATCAACCCGAATGGTTTGATGTGGTGGCTCACCAAATACTTTTAGTTTACGAAAAGACATATGATCCTGAAACCGGACTATTATATCATGCTCAGGATGAAAGTAAAGAACAGGCATGGGCTGATCCAAAAACGGGCCGATCGTCGTATTTTTGGGGGCGATCGATTGGTTGGTATTTGATGGCTATTGTAGACGTGTTAGATTATTTGCCTGAAGATCATCCAGAAAGAGATCAGATTATAAAAATATTTCAACAGACAGTTGATGCAGTGTTGAAAGTACGCTATCCGGAGGCAGGGGTCTGGTACCAAATTATGGACTTACCTAACCGCGAAGGCAATTACAAAGAAGGCTCGTGTACCGCCATGTTTACTTATTCGATTGCTAAAGGAGCAAAGAATGGCTACTTGGATGAAAGTTATCTGGATGTTGCCAATGATTGTTTCGATGATATGGTTAACGTATTTATTACTGAAGATGAAGATGGCTACATCAAAATGCAAAATATTTGTGGGGGAGCAGGTCTTGGCGGAAACCCATATCGTGATGGTAGTTTCGAGTATTATGTAACCGAAGATATTGTCGTTAATGATTGTAAGGGAGTCGCCCCTTTCATTGATGCAGCGATTGAATTAGATCGATAAGGATTAGCAAATATGGATCCTATCATTATTATTCTGACAGGCACAGTTGTTGTCTTGTTCTGCATCATTGTGCTCAAATTGCACGCTGTGATATCGCTGCTCCTCGCTGCTTTGGTAACTGGCCTGCTTACCTCTCCCGATCTAATATATAGTTATGCCACCCATAGCGGAATGACGACCCATGAGGCTCAGGAATTTTCGAATTTGGTCATCGGAAAACGTTTAGCAAATGCATTTGGAAATACCTCTGCAAAAATCGGAATCTTAATTGCGCTTGCCTCAATACTTGGAACAGCACTGATGCGAAGTGGAGGAGCCGAACGAATTGTGAGGGGAGTCTTGAGTTTATTCGGTAAAAAAAGAACTTCTCTGGCGCTGTTAAGTGGAAGTTTTACTCTGGCTATCCCGGTATTCTTTGACACTGTTTTCTATTTAATGATTCCGATCGTAAAATCGATGAGTATTCGCGACCCCAAGAAGTTTAGCATGTACTTGATGATGGTGATGGCCGGTGGCGTAATGGCACATTCGCTTATTCCACCAACACCGGGACCTTTGTTTGTTGCCGAAGAAATGGGGATTGACTTGGGAACCATGATTATTGGAGGATTAGTTGTTGGATCAATTACATCACTCTCGGGTTATTTGTTTGGAAAGTGGGCCAGTAAACGATGGGTTTTACCTATGCGAGATACACCCGATATAAGTATCGATGATTTGAAGCAGTTTTCAGCAAAGGAAAATAAAGATTTACCAAGCCTTTGGTTGTCATTAATGCCTGTTGTTTTACCTATAATATTGATTACAGGAAATACGATCTCAAAAATGCTGGTGGATGGAAGGGAAGCAATCTTATCTCCGTTTGAAAAAGGTGCGACGAACTTTTTTGCTATCGTTGGAGATGCCAATATTGCTTTAACCCTTGCCGCAGGAGTGGGGATTTACCTTTTATGGGTTAGGTTGAAAGATGTGAAAAAGTTTCAGAAATTTATCTATGAATCGCTAACCAGTGCCGGTGTGATTATTTTAATTACTTCAGCAGGTGGTGCCTTTGGACAAATGCTTCAGCAAACCGGGATTGGTATCCGGATTGAAAATCTGGCTGCCAATTATCAAATGGCTTTGCTACCCATGGCTTTTATCATAACAGCGGCGGTACGTTCAGCTCAAGGTTCAGCAACGGTAGCAATGGTTACAGCCATTGGCGTTATGAGTGGATTAGGAAGTAGTGCAGGGTTGCAATTTCATCCGGTGTATCTGGCGTTGGCAATTGGCTGCGGCTCAAAGATATTTGCTTGGATGAACGATAGCGCGTTCTGGATTATTTTAAGAATGAGTGGTATGGATGAAAAGGAAACCATACGACATTTTTCTTTACTTTTAACTGTTATGGCAATTTCAGGGCTTATTGCTGTCATGATTTTATCAAAAGTATTTCCATTAATATAAACTGACAATGAATGAAAAACCAATCATAATAAAAACATCCAGCGACGACAATGTTGGTATTGTGGCCAATATAAAAGGGTTGCCGGCCGGAACTATTTTGGATGATGGGACTGAATTGACGCAAAATGTTCCAATCGGACACAAAGTTGCTCTGGTTCCAATTGCCAAAGGCGAAAAGATAGTCCGATACGGGCAGATCATTGGTTATGCTGTAGAGTTGATTCCTCAGGGAGCTTGGGTTCAGGAAAAACAGGTTGAGCTGCCGATTCCACCTGATTTGGATGCTATTCCCTTAAGTTCGGCTCCATTGAAGGATGTTGAGCCTTTGGAAGGATATACGTTTGAAGGATACCGAAATGAAGACGGAAGTGTGGGGACAAAAAATATGCTGGGAATCACAACCAGCGTTCAATGCGTGGCCGGCTTGACGGATTATGTCGCAAAACGCATTAAGGAAGAGTTGTTGCCAAAATACCCAAACGTTGATGGAGTTGTTGCAATGAATCATTCCTATGGATGCGGAGTGGCTATTAATGCTCCGGCTGCCGTTGTGCCAATTCGCACAATTAAGAATATGGCGACTAACCCAAACTTTGGAGGCGAAGTTCTGGTAGTGGGTTTGGGATGTGAAAAACTGATTCCGGAAACGCTCTTGCCAACTAGTAGTAATGATTCAACTAGATTACCTTCTATTTTAGTGATGCAAGATGAGTCTTTTCATGGTTTTAATGAAATGGCGGAAGGGGTGATGAAATTAGCAGAAGAATATTTGAAAAAGCTCAATAAGCGAAAAAGAGAAACCTGCCCGGCCTCGGATTTAATTGTTGGAATGCAATGTGGAGGTAGTGATGCTTTTTCCGGAATTACGTGCAACCCGGTGGCTGGCTTTGCTGCCGACCTTATAGTGCGGGCTGGCGGCAGTGTGATGTTCTCTGAAGTTACCGAAGTGAGGGATGCTGTCCACCTTTTGGTTCCCCGAACGATCAATCGAACTGTTGCTAAAACATTGCTGGATGAAATGAAGTGGTACGACGATTATTTGCTGAAAGGGCAAGTTGATCGAAGTGCGAATCCATCTCCCGGCAACAAAAAAGGCGGCTTAAGCAATGTGGTTGAGAAAGCCTTGGGGTCTATCGCAAAATCGGGAACAAGTCCAATTGTTGATGTGTTGGCTCCCGGAGAGAAAATCCGCAAGAAAGGGCTTACTTATGCAGCCACGCCAGCCAGCGATTTTGTATGTGGTACTTTACAAATGGCCTCAGGAATGAATGTACATGTCTTCATGACCGGCCGAGGTACTCCTTACGGGTTGTCTATGGTTCCGGTGATTAAAGTTGGCTCCAATTCAAAACTCAGCAACCGGTGGTTCGATTTGATTGATCTTGATGCAGGGCAAGTAGCTTTAGGTCAGAAAACCATCGAAGAAATGGGTTGGGAGCTATTTCATTTGATACTGGATGTCGCAAGTGGAAAGAAACAAGTAGCCTGCGACAAACTTGGCTTGCACAATGATTTAGTACTATTTAACCCGGGTCCTGTGACCTAATCATTTTAAATACATATCATGTTACAAATAGAAGATATAAAAGGTGTTATTCCTCCAATTATTACACCGGTTGACAACAATGAGAATGTTGATATTGTGGGGTTGAAGCGTGTGATTGATCATGTGATCAATGGGGGAGTGCATGGTGTTTTCGCTCTTGGTAGCAATGGTGAGTTTTATGCCCTCGATCACCAAAATCAAGAGAAAGCGCTGCAAGCAACTGTGGAGCATGTTAATGGACGTGTTCCCGTATATTCGGGAGCTGGTGCTATTACGACCAAAGAGTGTGTCGCATTGGCAAAAATGGCTGAACGGTCGGGAGCCGATGCCTTGACTGTACTTACACCGATGTTTATCAATCCCTCGGAGACGGAGATGTATCAACATTTTAAAACGATTGCGGAGAGTACAAATCTACCGGTTTTATTGTACAACAACCCTGGGAAAACAACCAATAATATTTCAGTCTCTTTGTTGAAAAAGCTTGCTGCAATTGACAATATCGTTGGAATAAAAAACACCAGTCTCGATTTTTCCCAAACGGTTCAATATCTCCATGCAACAGCGGATAATAAAAACTTCAAAGTGTTGGCCGGAACTGATTTCTACATCTATTCTACTTTGACATACGGCGGAGTGGGCTGTGTTGCAGGAACGGCAAATGTTGCACCAGCTTTAGTCGTGGATATTTACGACAAGTTTTTAGCTGGTGATCATGATGGAGCTCGTGAAGCACAATTTAAACTGATGCCCCTTCGCGCTGCCTATAGTTACGGAAGTTTTCCCGTGGTAATGAAAGACTGTTTGAATCTGATGGGATTGAATGTTGGACATCCTGTCAAGCCAATTGATCATTGCACCGAAGAACGCATGGAAGCTTTAAAAAAGGTTTTACGTGATCTTCACCTGATTGATTAGTTTCTATGAATACGATGAGAGACGATGCACATAAAATAATTGATGAGGCTATACGGGCTGTTCTGCCTGAAAAGGCTGTTGAACGAGCCTTGAGTTCGATGCACGTAAAAAATGGTGCTGTGATCGTGGCCATTGGAAAAGCTGCCTGGAATATGGCGAAGGCTGCGAAGGACTTATTAGGCGCTAAAATCAGTGATGGGATTGTGTTGACCAAGTATCATCATTCAAAAGGTGATATCGAAGGGCTGAAGATCTTTGAAGCAGGGCATCCGCTGCCAGATCAAAACTCAGTCATCGGAACCTCAAAAATATTGGAACTAGTCAGTCAATTAACATCCGATGATGAAGTCGTTTTTCTAGTTTCCGGTGGGGGGTCTGCGCTTTTTGAAAAACCATTGCATGGCATCACACTAAATGAAATTGTTTCGGTAACCGATCAACTTCTAAGTTGCGCCGCCAGCATTGTGGAAATAAATACGGTCCGCAAACATTTATCGGCGGTTAAAGGCGGGCGATTTGCCTCACATTGCAATGGCGCAAAAATTCATGCCGTTGTTTTGTCTGACGTGATTGGCGATCCGCTGAATGCAATTGCTTCGGGACCTGCTTATCCTGATCAGTCAACTTCGGAAGAAGCTTTGGCAATCATCAAAAAATATGATCTTCAGATTACCGAAAACATTCGAAAAGCGCTACAAGAAGAAACACCAAAAGCAGTTGAGAACTGTGACACAGTAATAACCGGAAGTGTTTCTGAATTGTGCGAAGCCGCCGCCGCAACTGCATCAGCTTTGAATTATCATCCCCATATTTTGTCTTCATTCGTTGAGAATGAAGCAAAGGAAATTGGTCACTTTTTTGGATCGATCGCAAAGGAATTAAAAAAAGTAAATAAAAGCCAGTATACTTTTCAAACTCCTTGTGCCATCATTTTGGGAGGCGAAACAGTTGTGCATCTCAAAGGGAAAGGTAAAGGCGGGCGAAATCAAGAACTGGTATTGGCAGCTGCTATTGAGATTGAAAATATTGATGATGTAATTATTTTCTCGCTTGGTTCGGATGGAACCGATGGACCGACTGATGCCGCCGGAGGAATTGTGGATGGACAATCTATTTCCCGGATGAAATCAGCATGCAAAAATCCCGCATTAATGCTTGATAACAATGATGCATACCATGCTTTAGAAGCAAGCAATGATTTGGTAATCACTGGTCCAACAGGGACAAATGTAAACGATCTAATCGTTTTGTTATGTCGTTGATACAGAGGTTGAAAAATATTAAGTTGTAATTAAATAACAAAAAATCAAAAAGTTATGAAAATAGGTTTTATCGGTTTAGGAATCATGGGAAAACCCATGGCAAAAAATTTAATCAAAGCAGGACACGAATTAGTAGTTCTGGACTTGAATAAAGATTCGGTAAAAGAATTGGTGGATCTTGGGGCAGAAACTACCGAAGGAGCAGCTGACCTGGCGAAAAAGGTCAACGTGATTATTACAATGCTGCCAAACTCACCACAGGTTAAAGAAGTTGTACTTGGTGAAGGTGGAGTGATTGAAGGAGCTACAGCTGGATCAGTCGTTATTGATATGAGCTCGATTGCTCCACTGGCCAGCCGTGAGATTTCCGCTGCACTGGCAGAAAAAGGTGTCGAAATGTTGGACGCCCCTGTAAGTGGAGGTGAACCAAAAGCTATTGAAGGAACCATTGCTGTTATGGTGGGAGGTAAAAAAGAAGTCTTCGATGCCAATTATGATATCATGATGGCCATGGCTGGTTCAGTGGTTCACGTCGGGGATATAGGAGCAGGAAATATTGCAAAGCTTTGTAACCAGGTTGTTGTGGCACTAAATATTGCCGCAGTATCAGAAGCCCTTGTTTTAGCTCAAAAAGCCGGAGTGAGCCCCGACCGGGTTTACCAGGCAATTCGTGGGGGATTGGCAGGAAGTACAGTCATGGATGCAAAAGCTCCCATGATGATGGACCGAAATTATGAGCCTGGATTCCGCATAGACTTACACATCAAAGATTTGAATAATGTGTTGGAAACATCCCGAGGGGTAGGAGTTCCATTACCTCTAGCTGCGCAAGTAATGGAAATTATGCAGGCAATCAAGCAGGATGGTTGTGGCGTCGAAGATCATTCGAGTATCGTCAAGTTTTATGAGAAACTGGCGAATATACAGTTGGGACACTAAGCTGAAAACTATTTCGCGGTGGTATTTAAAGTAGGGGACTCTCAGATCAAATGATTGTGTCTGAGAGTACCCCGAATCACGCTAAGTTTAGCTAGTCCGTTCTTAGGGATAATAAGTCTTTTCTCACAGAAAGACGTATTTCGAAAATGAGCTTGGGAAGCAAAAAATATTAATATTAGGCTAACAAGTATCAATCAATTAACTAAACATATGAGACTAAATGTTACCTTGTTTCTTGTTTTTCTTTTTAGTCTCCTGGAAGCGCAAAATTACAGGAATCCAATAATTCCGGGATTTAATCCAGATCCATCGATCTGTAAAGCAGGTAATAACTATTATCTGGTTACTTCTTCATTTGAATATTTCCCGGGGATCCCAATATATCACAGTAATGATCTGGTTAGTTGGAAAATGGTGGGTCATGTTTTAAATCGGGAATCCCAGATTAATATGGAAGGATACCCAGCCTCAGAGGGAGTCTATGCGCCAACAATACGCTATCATGATGGTACGTTTTACGTTGTCGTTTCTGTTCTAAGAAGAAATCCCAGAAGAGTGAAGAATATATTAATCACTGCAGATTCATTAATGAGTCATTGGTCAGACCCGGTTGAAATTACAAATAGTTCATTGTGGGGGATAGATCCATCGCTATTTTTTGATGACGATGGGAAGTGTTACTTCACGGCTAACCGAAAGCATCAGGTAGCACAACCCTATTCCAGTTACCGTGAAATTGTATTACAGGAACTTGATCTCCGACAAATGCAACTAACAGGTCCCACCGACATAATTGGAAAAGCGGCTCTTGTTGGAGGGGCAACAGCCGAAGGACCGCATATTTATAAAAAGGATGGCTATTATTACTTACTCATTTCAGAAGGCGGAACGCGAACTAATCATGCCGTAACGATCAGTAGGAGTGAAAAAATCAGAGGACCTTATGAGCAATGTCCTTACAACCCCATTTTAACACATCGTCATTTGCAAGAAACCATATCGCTGAGAAATATTGGTCATGCAGATATCATTCAAACCCAGAATAATGAATGGTGGATGGTTTGTTTAGGAGTAAGGTTTACGAATGACTGGTCTCTAATGGGACGCGAAACATTTCTTGTTCCAATGATTTGGCCCGACAATTCATTTCCCATTATTAATCCGGGGAATGGATTGGTGCAAATGGAGTATCCTCTGCCTGCAATAGCGAAAGAAGCGGATAATCTTATAAATACTTTTTTTGATGATTTTAGTACCTCGACATTAAAACCGGAGTGGACTTTTTTGAGAAATAACCCAAGGTGTTATGAATTTACCGATAATCGTCAATTGAAAATAGACTTGAAAAAAACGACCATGGCAGACTTGTCTTCTCCGGCTTTCATGGGGAAGCGCATTGAAAATTCTGATTTTGAAACAACCATAAAACTATCGTTTACTGCGACATCTGAATCAGAAGAAGCTGGATTGGTGTTATTGAGCAACAATGAAAATTACTTCCGGTTTACCTTATCAAAATCGAATATCCAGTTAATAGAAACCATCAACGGGAGGACAATAATTCTTGCTAAAGAACTGCTTGAATATGACAAGTACGTATATTTAAAGGTTTTGTCGAAGAATAGTCTAATGGATTTTTATTATTCAAAGGACGGGAGAGATTGGCATTTGATAAAAAAGAAGGTCAATACCTCCTGTTTAAGGAATTATAAATATACTGGCAATTTTATCGGATTGTATGGTACATCAGATGGAGAAGAAACAACGAATCATTTTTTTGTTGATTGGTTTAAGTATCATCAGACAATCCATGAAAAATGTAATTAATAGGATACGAATTAGTAGTTCTCGATATTAGAAAGATATCAGAACTACTTGTTCTAGCTCAAAAATCCGGAGCGAGCCCCGATCAGAATTACCAGGTAATTCGTAGGGGATTGGCGGGAAAGTACAGTCATGGATGCGAAAATCCGCATGATGATGGACCGAAATTATGAGCCTGGATTCCGCATAGACTTACACATCAAAGATTTGAATAGTGTGTTGGAAACATCTCGTGGGGTAGGAGTCTCAGTATTTCTGGCTGCGCAAGTAATGGAAACTATGCAGGCAATTAAACAAAATGGTTGCGGTGTTGAAGGTCATTCGAGTATCGTCAAGTTCTATGAAAAACTAGCTAACATTGAGGTTGCTTGGTAGGTCGGTTGCAAACATATTTCAAATGCGGTATTTTCTGTTTGGCAGCAGACCTTCGAAAAAGCCAAGCGGTCATGATTGTTGCAGGTTAAAATGTATTAGAAAACCAGCGCATTTCCGTATTCAAATAACTTTCAACTCTGCGTTTAAATTTAAAAGGCTCAGCTAGATTAAAAACGTTTACATGAAATAATGTGGAATTTTCGTGGTTTGCTAACATTTTTTGAGTGCAAACGTTTACATATGAGCTGGCAGTGCCACTAATGTCTTGTTTTTATGGATAATTGCGCAAGTATAATACAACTAGTACTATTTTTAGTGAATTATTCACATATTGCCAGATGTGTTGTATAACACAACGTTGCAAGAACTGAGCTCTATTTTGTATCCGTTTACAAAAGAATGCTTAGTTTTATATCTGATAAAAACACAAAAAATAAAATGTAAACGTTTACATGCTATCTTGCGGATAATTAGCAAGTTAGATAAATTAAGAGCGAAGTGGCTGTTATATAGGCATTTCAATAGTATAAAATTAACGACGAAATGTTTGCAGCATTAATTTCTTCTGTTTACGTTTGTGTCATGAACTTAATACAAATAGACAATAAATTTTTATTACTTAAAATTTTCAACTCATGAAGAAAACGATTTCAAAACTTAAATGGTTACCAATTTTTGCTTTAATCCTAGGGGTCATAGCTGTGTCTTGTAAGGATGACGAGGAAATACCTGATCCGGTATACGTGATCAGCACAAATGTGGCATCGATTACGTTAGATATGAATGAAGGCGATGTAGTTACCGAAACAATCACAGCATCAACTACCGAAGATGGTGCAGCTTTTACCGAAAGCTACACATTTACCTCTGCGGATCCTCTTGTAGCTACTGTGAATAGTAGCACAGGTGTTGTAACTGCTGTTGCAGGTGGCACAACTACAATTACTGTTGAAGGGCAAGTTTCAGGTCAATCTAAAACCGTTGCTGTTACAGTTGTTGCTGCTGAACCTGCTCCAACTTTTACAAAAGAAGCGTTGCTTGATGGATCTGTTAAATACACTTGGGATCCTGCAAAAATGACAATTACTGATGTCGTTGTTTATGACGAGACTGGTGAAACTGAGCTTATCAAAGGCGGTCCAGATGACGACAAAAATGCAATCGACTACATTTTTGAATCTGACTATGCGCAGGGTATGTTTGTTTTAACACCTACCGGCAGAAGTGACAACTTCAAAGCTGATCTAACTGTATTAGTGAAAATTACAGTTGATGGTGCTGATGATCCTGTATGGAAAAATCCAACACTTCATAACAAGCTGGCTTATACTGCAACACTGAGCACTGTTACTTTCGAATGGGATACAGCTTCTGTAAATAGCGGAGTTGTTCCAGCTGGTATAAATGTTTTCTTGCGTAACGATCCTGTTGCCGACGGTGAGCCTTATACCAAAGGAGACGCGGTTAGCTATGCAACTGTAGGCGATATCGATGGTGATACTTTAGTGGCTGTTACCGGTCTTATTTCGAACGAATCGTACTGGTTCGATGTTGTAGATGCTGATGACAATATTCTATGGGACACCCAATTGACTATGCCTAGTCCAATTACGCAAGTTAAAGCAGGTAATACAGAGTCTGTTTGGTATGGTGATGCTTCTTCTGCAGAAAATAAATATGCAGAAGTTCGTAGAATTGCTGATCGTATCTCTATTGGTCAAGGTCTTACGGTTGATGATATCGCATCGGTTAAAATTAAAGATGCCGCCGGTAACGTAATCGCAGAGCTAGGCGCGTGGAGTCAGGATATCGCTGTTTACGAATATTCGTACATTAATACGAACGCTCCTAATGTAATTGCGACATTCGATGCTGCGGTTGCACTCGAGGGCGCCTATATTCATGAAAAAATTGATCCGGATGATGGTAAAAATGGTGAATTCAAGCATATCTCATTCTTTGATATTCCTTATTCAGAAGAAAAATATACTGTTGAGTTAACCGATAATGACGGAATGGTATATACGAAAGAATATGAAACAAAGAAAAAGGCTTCAACATTAAACCGTTCTGAGGTTCGCGCTAATGATCATGTCTATGCTGACATGGCTGATATCAATGCTAAAGACCTCGTGTTTATGGCAAATTCAAATATTCCTAATGACACTTGGACTTTTGAAGTTTCGGATCCTGCTGTAGCAACGATTGATGCAAGCGGACTGATCAAATTCGTTGCGAATGGTATTTCAACAATTACAGCATCTGCTGAAGCTGGTACTTTAGAATACCAAGTTGCAGCTGCGCCAATATATTGTAAGAATTACTATGTTTTTAACAACGGTATCGAAGTTGGCGCTTCGAAAGACATGGAGTTCGGAGATTATCTTTTCGCTTCTGCTACTTCAAGTGATGAAGCTATAGCGACTGTTGACGGAAAGAGCATTACGGGTGTTGCTGAAGGTAGCGCTGTAATTACAATCACTGACGATCAAGGTAATGAAGCGATAATGACTGTTACTGTTGTTGCTGCTGCCGGAGAGTAAACGATAAACAGATAATAAAATTGAAAGCAAGCCTTCGGGCTTGCTTTTTTTGGCTTGCTACTAAAGGAGATAATGGTGAAGCTCGTTTATCTCTCCCAAAAGGGAAAGCGACTGTTTTCTTTATCAATTCCATTTCAAAACGCTCAAAACGTTAACAAAATAAATTCAAACATTTTTCAAGAATTAAATGTAAACGTTAACATTTTTTCTTATTTTTATCGCAGGATTGGAGCAGCTGATTGAATATTTGATATCGCCCTTGGGATAAGTGGTGGTTCTTCTTACGATTTCTTAAAAATCATCGTGGTTTTAATTGTTTCAAATGCAGTCGGTTGTAGATGTGTTCTTTTTTTTGTAAGTCTCCCCGGAGATGTTGTAATTCGAAGAACAGACAACAAACAGCGTGTAAACGTTATCATGTTTTTCGTTTGGAGAAATGGATGTCGTTCCAAATTCGACGAGTTTTTTGTAAATTGATTTTTTATCTAACTTAACACATACGTATTCATATTATTACTAATTTAAATCATAAAATTCTATGAGAAAAGGTCTTTATTCTAAGTTAGTTTCGGAATTTCGCGGACTACCTTTTCCGGCGAAACTGACATGTTTGCTTGTTGCTTTCATGTTGTTCACATATGCACAAGCTACAGCATCGGTTGGCCTTCTTGCTTCAACTGTTACTATCGAAGCTTCAAATGAGAAGGTGTCAACCATCCTACACGAAATAGAAGAGCGTACGGGTTGCCAATTTATTTACGAAAGTAGTAATGTCGATCTTGATTATTTGATAAGTATTAAAGCTGATGATGAGCTGGTTGATGCCGTGTTGACAGAGCTTATTGCCGGACGAAATCTGAAGTACCGTCTTGCTGACGGGGATAAGGTTATTATTATGTCGGGAAACAATCCGAAGAGTACCATGCAAGCTGAAGATGTTGTTAAGGTAACGGGGATTGTTAAAGACGAAACAGGACCACTTCCGGGCGTTACTGTTGTCATCTCAGGAACGACAAACGGTACAATAACCGATGTCGATGGAAAATATTCACTTTCTGGAGTTCCGGCAAACGGTTCTATTACTTTTTCCTTCATTGGAATGGAAACTCAGACAGTCCAAGTTAAAGGGAGAACGTCCATTGACCTAACGATGGATGCCGGAAATATAGCCTTGGATGAAGTTATTGCAGTTGGTTATGGAACACAAACAAAAGGATCGTTGACTTCTGCGGTTGAACAAGTTTCAGCAAAGGAGATTGCTGAACTTCCGGTGTCAAATTTATCGGAGTCATTGCAGGGTGTTATTCCCGGTCTGAACATCAGCAATGTGTCCAGCCGTCCGGGTCAAGCAGCTGATGTAAGTATTCGTCAGACCTTCAGCCTTTCTAAAGATGGTGGTAACTCCGTCCCCCTTGTCATTATTGATGATGTGATGCAGCTGGATGCCAATACCGGCCTTCCAACCCTTGAGCAGTTCAACAACCTGGATCCGTCGGAGATCGAAGACATTACCGTGCTAAAAGATGCGAGTGCCGCTATTTACGGAGCCCGTGCAGCGCAGGGAGCGATTATTGTAACGACCAAGCGAGGAAAAAAAGGAAAGCCGAAAATTTCCTATTCAGGACAGATGACTTACAATGATGCCATCAGTCATGGAAAGACCTTAAATGGTAAAGAATATGGCAATTATTGGAACACGCTTGTGGATATTACTGGTGACGCAGAAGCAAACGACCTATACTCAATCAACGAGATTTATGATATGTCCCAAACTGATTACAACTGGCTTGACGAAGCCTGGAAGGCGAGTATAACGCAACGCCACTCGTTAGGGGTTAGCGGAGGATCGGATAAGGCGACCTACTATGCCGGACTTTCAGTCTTTGACCAGGGAGCGAATTTAGGTTCACAGGACTATCAGCGCTATAACTTTCGAGCCAATGTATCTGTAGATGTTGCCAATGGATTGAAATTCACTTCGAACCTTAGCGCAAACAAAGGAACGCTTGAACGTTCATATACGAAATCAAGCTCAGGTATCAGAAATGGTTATGCTGAAGGAACACGAAGCGATTATGCCCCTTTATTGCATATGCCTGGTCATATTCCATGGCAAGTTGAATATCAGGGTGAAGACTACTTTTTTTCACCATTAATGGGAACCACAATTGCAACCACGGCCTCATCGATCAACTCAAAAACGAGCATGGCAGGATGGAACTATTTTGCCAATGAGGCTTCGGGAGCCAAGTCAGCTGAAGAATCGATGTCCTATAGTGCTAATTTTGGGCTGGAGTACAAAGTTCCTTTCCTTAAGGGCTTATCAATGAAAGCTACATACAGCATTCAGCAGAGTTACACTGAGGGTGATCAGGTTGCGCTCCCCGTGGAGTTGCTATATCAGGAAAATACTGATGTAGCGAATAACCACCTGTACAACCCGAATGCCAGTTTTGGTGTGGGTGTAAATAATGCAGGAGATGATTTGGAGATTCTGTACGATTCTAACTACAATAAAAGAGATCAATACAACTTCTACCTGAATTACTCGGGGGAATTTGGTGAGCATACGGTCTCGGCCATGGGAGCTATTGAACGTTCCGAAGGATATCGAAGTAGCCAACGTCAGATATACTCTAATCCGGACGATCCGTATTTAGGGGGTAGCTCTACTGCCGGAGATATTCAGGATGGTTCCTATGTCATGAGATATCAAAATGCTTCGATGTCCTACATTGGTCGTGTAAACTACTCCTACAAAAATCGTTATTTGGCCTCATTCCTGATCCGAAGCGATGCTTCCACTAAATTTGCGCCGGAAAACTATTGGGCTATGTTCCCTTCCATGTCTTTTGGTTGGGTGATGTCTGAGGAGTCGTGGTTTGAAAATGCCCTGGCTTGGGTGAATTATTTAAAAATTCGCTATTCGGTCGGTATTACCGGTAAGGACAACATCCGTGCCTGGTTGTGGTTGCAACAGTATGACTACACCAACGATGGAGGTATCGGATTTGGCGAAGACGGAGGAAATAGAGTGGAAGGTTTAAAACCCGGAAAGACCCCCAACCGCGATGTTCAGTGGGATAAAACCTACAAAAACAACTTTGGTATTGATGCAAGTATGCTAGATAATCGATTGAATGTTGGTTTTGATTTCTATTACGATATGTTGAGAGATATGTTGACGGTAATGAGCGCTCAACTTGGATCTCCGATTACAACCGGAGGTGCTTTTACTGAACAAAATTTCAGCTCGATTGATGCCTGGGGTTACGAAGCTAAGCTTCAATGGAGCGACAAGATCAACAACGACCTTCGCTATAGCGTTGGTATAAACTTTGGACACGGTTATAACAAAGTCGTGAAGTATTTTGAATCAAATTATCGTTATCCGGCTGATATTAGTATGAAGGAGGGCGAATCAACCATCCGGCCGTCTTACGGTTATAAGGTCTGGAGGGAAACTTCAGGAGGCGATGGTATATTACGTACACAGGAAGACATTGATAACTATTGGAACTACCTGTCACAAAATTCTGCAACTGCCGGTAGTGATGGAGCCTACTATTTTGGTTCAACCGATAAGAGTCAAATGCGATTAGGAAACCTGGCCTATCAGGATCGTTACGGAAAGCCTGCAGAAGATGGTTCAATGACCGAAGCAGACGGACGTATTGGAGAAGATGGCAGCCAGGATTTTTATGAGCTTGAGAAAGCAAATTCACGCCGTGGGTTTGTCACCAACCTAGGTGTAACCTATAAGTCATTCAGATTAAAAACACAAATCAGTACATCGTGGGGAGGATTAAGGTATATTGATAGGGTACAGTCGTATACCAACGAATTCTTTTGGAATCCGGAGTCTTTCTGGGCTGATATGTACTCGCCTGCCAGTCCGATGATCGGAACTTACCCAATTTCATCGGAATCAGGTAACCTAAGGGAGTCGGATTTCTGGACTGTCAACTCGTTTAGATGTTTTATAAGAAATATTTCACTAAGCTATGATCTACCCAAAAATTGGATGAACTCGATTGGTGTTGAACGGGCGGCCTTTACGCTCACGGGATATAACATGTGGGACTTTTATAATCCATATCCGGATAAATATCGGAATATGTACGACTCATCAACCTCCGGATATCCTACTTTGCGCTCTTGGTCACTGGGAATAAATGTTTCGTTCTAATGAGGATATAAATGGTTGTACTGTAATATTAAAGATTATTCAAATGAAAAATATACTGAAACACATAATATTAGGGCTGGCTTTTTGCGCGATGCTAAACTCTTGTAGTGATGAATTTCTCAGAGAAGCCGGGCCAATTGATCGCTTTGGTGATGACATTTTCAAAAGTGAATCCCTGATGAACCGCCACCTGGCGACTCTTTATTCTTACTACTTTGCCGGTTTTAACTCGCCGGATCGCCACCTGGTTGGATATTATACGAACATGCCGTCTCGCTTGACTGACGAGCGGGGAGGAGGAATTTCATCTTACCAATGGATACAAACAAATGCATCTTTTTCAAGTGGTGACGACTCCATGTTTCCTTCATATATTGGTCCCGACCGTCTGGGTAGCTCAGTAACAAACTATTCGTACGACCGGATTCGATATGTAACAGATGTTCTTGAAAAGATCGATTCGTACAGTGATGGTGAACTTTCAGAAAGCTACATTAATAAAGTCAAGGGTCAGATGTACTATCTGCGTGGCATTCAATACTACGACCTGATGAAAGTCTATGGAGGTGTACCAATTGTAACAACCGTTCAAACTTCTTCTAGTGATGATCCTTCTGTTAAAATTCCTCGTTCGTCAACTGGCGAGACTGTAGCACAAATTGTTGCAGATTTGGATAGTGCGGCTGCTTTGCTTCCGGGTACGTGGAACAATCCAGCTGTAAACTACGGACGTCCAACTTCTTGTG
Organism: Sunxiuqinia indica; assembly: GCF_009847015.1. Taxonomy (GTDB): domain Bacteria; phylum Bacteroidota; class Bacteroidia; order Bacteroidales; family Prolixibacteraceae; genus Sunxiuqinia; species Sunxiuqinia indica. Next base: position 3,652 of record NZ_WVEM01000008.1, on the reverse strand, counting down.
CAGCATTAGCTCAGAAAGTTCGTGTCTTGTTAACTTTTGCCAGCCCGCTGTTTAACCCCAATTGGGAAGATGCAGGCAGATGGCAGGATGTTATTAACGCAGGAATGGAAGCTGAAGCAGCATTACAGGCTGAAGGCTACGGACTGTACGGGAATTCGATCAAAGATTGGGAGGAAATGTTAAGAGCCTCGTCTTACAGTGCTCCAGGTAATATGGAAGCGATTGTGATTCAATTGCTCAATGCCCCGGAGAGCGGATCAGGCAATGCCTACCAAAACGGATGGGAAAATGGCTTGCGTTTGCCGAGCCAGGAAGGCAGCAGTGGTGTAGCCGTTCCTCGTGATATGATTGATTTGTTCCCCATGGCCGATGGTGCTCGTCCGACACCAGGGAATGGCTACGATTCGTTTAAATTCTTTTTAAACCGCGATCCTCGTTTCTACCGTACATTTGCCTTTAATGGTGTGATCTGGCCCTATCAAGAAAATACGAAAGATACCTTATATACTTACATGTGGCAGTCCGGAGAATCTAATTATTTTGCCGGAGAGAATAATGATATTGCAAGTCCTGTTTTTGTTCGTAAGATGTCTGGCGATGCTGCTGCATCAAGTGAGAACTACGATTTATCGGGAATTAATATCATGGAGTACCGCTATGCTGAATTTTTGTTAATCATGGCTGAAGCGTATGCCGGTGTCGGCAATACTGCTATGACCGCGCAATACATCAACCAAGTGCGCAACAGAGTAGGAGCAGGTGAGGTTGATGAGCCCAGTAGCAAAATGGAAGCATTTAACGCGGTGTTGTATGAACGCCAAGTAGAGTTAGCTTACGAAGGCAAGCGCTTTTGGGATATGCACCGCTGGATGTTGTTTAACGATGGTGGCGATGATGCCATCTCAACCAACGCCACCTGTAGCAAAATTGGTGTAGAACCATTGAACGGAGGAGCTCGCAGAGGTTACTTCCTGAAGTACACCGGAACAGTTTCGGGTGAAGATGATCCGATTGCTGAAGAAGACTTCGTGGCAGCCGATCCGAATTCAAATGATTTTCAAAATCAACTGGAAGATTTGGCCGCGTGGTATGATGCTAATTTTGAGGAAGCGGAATTGACTAATTACATGGATCAATATTTGCAAGAACAGAATATATATACCTGGAATAATAACTACTATGTGAGTGGTTTTCGCTCAAACTTGCTTACTCAGAACGATTGGTTAGCGCAAACAAAAGGATGGGATGATGCCAGTGGTTCTTCGGGGATATTCGATTTCCGAGGGGAATAACACTTGAGCTTCTTCAAAAGAAATTGTTAGTATCGAATGCTTTAAATTTAAGAATATGAAACGAGCATGTAAAGGCCTTTACACACAGGAGAATCATTATAAGCGAGTTTCATCGAATACCGTTGAAAATTTTAAATTATAATGAGATGAAAAAAATTATAAATTACTTAATACTATTTGGGGCGATAATGAGTGCCTCTGTGGTATTCAATGCATGTAAAGATGAATTAGAGGAAGATGAAGAGGTATTCATTTTTCAGCCCATAAATCTTACTTATTCACTTAACGACGACAAATTTTCAAGTACGTACAATATGGGAATATATACATGGGAAGACCGGGCGGAAACTCCTGCGACTCATTATGTTGTTACAACTTACAAAGGATTGATCGAAGAAGATGGCATGCCAATTTCAACGGTGAAAGAAGTGCCTCATGTTGAGGGACAAACTGAATACAGCGTATTGGTTGATGAGGAATTACTAAGTGGAACAATATACGAAGTAGAGATCATGCCCTACATGAATGAAGTTCCCGGCAATGCGAATACGATTACGTTCGAATCGATTATTGACGATATCGTAGGAACGAATACGAAAGTCGCAACTACAGCAACAACAGCTACTTTTTCCTGGAAGCCGATTGGTGTGGGAGTGGCTAAGAAAATTGTGGTTACACCAAACGAAGATGATTTGAACCCTGGTGCGGAAGAAGAGGCTGTTGTCGTCGAACAAGATATTCCTTCAGATGCCACAACAGTCACTGTAGAGAATTTAGTGCCTTTTACCGGTTATATCGGCGAGCTCATTGATAAAGATGGCGGTGTTGTCGGACGTTATACCTTTAAAACATCCATGGCAGGTGGTTTAGTTGTTAAAAATAGCTCTGAACTTGAGGTAGCTCTAAACGAGTTGATGATGAGCGGCGGTGCTATCTCGTTATCAGCAGAGGAAACAAGCGAATATGAATACTCAGGTCCAATGCCTACTGGTGATATCTATTTATTGGGGTCGGAAGGTTATGATGGTACCCGGGAATCTACAGTGACGATTAAATTGTCTGTCGAATACCAGGAACAAAGCGGTATGCTTTACCTGATGCGCTTAAACATTGATGGTGAAAATGAGTTAGAACACTTAATTACCTTTGAGGATGCCGATATTGATGCGGTAGAGCAAGGTAGCCCGGCTGAAGCAACTGGAATTACAATTCAGGATTGTTGGGTTGCCAATTACACAGCTTCTGCAATCTACTCGCCAAAAGAAGCTTATCAGCGGCTCGAAAATATTACCATCTCGAACTCCACCTTCGTAAATATTGCCGGTAACCTGATTGAGTTCAGAAAGTGGGACGAAGAAGGTGTAAACTCTAAATTTGAGGCGGGTAATCCTTATTGGTGCTCAGCTGTAAAAGATATTACAATCGACATTTCAACCATTTACAAGGTAGCCACACAAGGTGGTACGATAGATGGTGACGAATACATCAGAGGAAATTCAGTGGTCAGAATTGACGGTGGTAAAAACCTTAATAACAATACGCTGGGTAGTTCGTTTAACTTGTTTAATACCACATTGGTAGATGTTGCTCCGGAGGCACCGATCTTCCTGATTGAAGACTACAATTACCAAGGTAAGGATTACCCTGGAGGTATTTTCGTTCAGGATTGTCTGTTTGCGAATATCAGTCAGGGTTCGTATTCAGTACGAACCGGGCAAATTGCTCAAGGTTATAATTTTAACTCAACGACCAATGAGGCAGCTAATGCCGAGTCGATGACGACAAGAACTTCTTTAGCCCAATTGTACGGCGCGAATTCAAACACGGTGAATAATCCACTAGCAGGACCTATAGTTTCCGTTACTTTTGCGGATTTGAATAACCTGGATTTTAAGATTACCGGAGGTTCAGCAACGAAAGGTAATCCTTCGTTGTATGAATAGAAATTCTTTATAAAGTCATTCTAAAATGGCAAACGAATTATTTTTACTGACTTGAAAAAAGCCGTTGTGTTCATACACAACGGCTTCTTTTCGTGAACTGATTGAGAAACAGAAAGTGCTCTCAATTACTTTTGTTGAGCACACCTGTTCTATAAGGAAACTATAAAAATGAAAGAAATCTTTTTTATATAAACAGCAACCTTTTAAGGTGTTTTACAACCTGTTTCGGAAAGTAGTATTCTGGCATTGTAACGATTACATGAGATCTTAGAATTGGGTTTTAACTAACCATTAAATAGTCAATCCTTAAAAACAAAATAAATCACTGGTTATCAACAGGTAGTGTGAATAAAATCCGTGATTTCAAGGTGTTAAATTGCAAGGTTATTAGTAAATTAGGGAAAAAGCTTGCAGAAA
>NZ_WVEM01000007.1:31340-300317 GCF_009847015.1 Sunxiuqinia indica | reverse complement strand
ATTAAAGTAATTAACTGGTAATTAATACTTTAAAGATACAGATTCCTGCGGTTTTAAACTAATAAATAATGGTTATTTTGCTGACAATCAGATAAATAACTAAGTTTTAACCGAAGTATTGCTAATTCAATGAAGAACTATTTTCCTTTTTGCTCAAGTTGCAACGTAACAGTTGTCAAATCACAAACTTCAGTTGGTCCCCAATATTGAATTGGTCCCGGATATAAATAGCTGGTTTCAATCGCCCACTTTTCACGATTTGCAACAAGATACTTGTAAGGAGCCCCATCCAATTCGACCAATGCTTTTTGAATTACCGGCTTCATATGACCGTGGCGTTTCTCCATGTTCATCATTTGAGTTACCGGAACTCCGCCAGCGATCCATTCATCAGCAGGAGCAGTTGTATTTCTCACGCTCGACATATAACCGGTTTTTCCTGAACCAATCAATACTGAAGCAGTGTACCCCAACGAGTAGCAATAATCAGCATCGAAGTTTGATGGTGCAGCACAACGTCCTTCATATCCAAAGAAGTGATATTGTGTCCCAAATTTTCCTTTAAATTCTCCGCTGGATTTCATGGAATCTAATTTTGTTTTAACCATTTCACCCAATAATTTTTCAGTCTCAATCAACGAAACCTGAACGTTTCCGTGCGGGTCACGATCTAAAGTCAGCTGATTTGCTATTCCAGTAGGTAATGATTGAAATACAGCTGAAGATTCTGGAGTTAACTGCGTTGCCAACCACTCCAGGCGATGGCTTTTTTTCATCATTTTGAATTCCTGCTCAACTGCAGAGCCTTCAGCCAGCAAGTCATTCAACTCAGCAATTAACGTTTTCATTTCAGGAATGAATTCAATCAATCCCTCTGGAATCAGGGCAACACCAAAATTATTGCCATCGTCAGCACGCTTGCTAATAACGCCAGCCATGTATTCCACAATTTCATCAAGGGTTTGCTTTTTCTCAGCAACTTCTTCCGAAATCAATGTAATATTTGGTTGTGTTTGCAAAGCAGCTTCCAAACCAATGTGTGATGCTGAACGCCCCATTAATTTGATGAAGTGCCAGTATTTTTTAGCTGAGTTGGCATCGCGTTGGATATTACCAATCAACTCTGAATAAACTTTTACTGCGGTATCAAATCCGAAAGATGTTTCAATCATTTCGTTTTTCAAGTCACCATCAATCGTCTTTGGGCAACCGACAACCTGCACTCCCGCATTTTTAGCAGCATAGTATTCGGCCAATACGCAGGCGTTTGTATTACTGTCATCACCACCGATAATTACCAGTGCTTTAATATCGAGTTCTTTTAGAATTTCAAGACCTTTGTCGAATTGTGCTTCTTCTTCCAACTTGGTACGGCCCGAACCGATGATATCAAAACCTCCGGTATTTCGGTACCCTTCAAGAAAGTCTGCAGTAATTTCTTTATAATCATGATCAACTAATCCTCCCGGACCACCAAGGAAGCCATACAACTTACTGTCTGGGTTCAACTTTTTAATTCCATCAAAAATACCGGAAATAACGTTGTGTCCCCCCGGAGCCTGCCCTCCTGAAAGAATCACACCAACGTTAACGGCAGCAGATGCCGCAGCCGCTCCTTCTTCAAAAATTAAGATTGGCATTCCATAAGTATTCGGGAATAGTTTCTTTATTTCGTCCTGGTCAGCGACAGATTCAGTTACTGCACCTTCAACAATTTTTACAGAACCTTTTAAAGACTTTGGAAGTTTAGGCTGGTATTCTGCCCTTGCTTTTTGTAATGCGCTAATGGTCATGTTATTAATTTTTAGGATAGTGTTATTATTATTTTAGAAATAAACCGTTGCAAAAATAGCCGAATTTGCATGGTTTAAATATGTTATCAAAGCGAGTTCCTCTGATTTAAAGTTAATTTAAACAGCATCTCGTTCCTAGTCAGAATTAGGCAACGCCCAAATAATGAAATCCATTTTTCTTTCGCAGTTTGCAAACCGATCAATTGGATCAAAATAAGCGTTACTATGCTTTTTGTAAATCTGAAAACTAAAAATCGAACCATACGTGCAAAATGATAATTTCTCGCAGTTACTCCTGACATCTCGAAAAATTGACATTGAAACCAGCATGTAACTTTATCCATTTGTAAAATTATGAACTGATACACTGACGAAACGTTGTAATTACGGACATTAGAATCTATCTTGCTAATCTCTATCAGTTTTTTTAACGAAATCTCAAAATTGCAATTCATGTTTACAGACAAACTCCTGCCGTTTTTACAGAAGATTGAACCGATTGCCATCCGCCCAACTGATGCGCAAGCAAATTATAAAAAGGCTGAAAACATAAAAGCTGTCATTTTTGATATTTATGGCACTTTAATTATATCGGCGTCTGGCGATATCATGCAGGATTCATACGATGCCTCAATGTTTAGCGAAGCATTAAGTAATTCAGGGTACAAAATTCTAGTTCCTGAAAATAAATTAATGGCAATTCATGGCATATTTGAAAAAGTAATACTGCTTGAGAAACAAATCGCCAAAGACAGTGGTACACCTTTTCCCGAATTGAATTTGGTTGAAATTTGGGACAGCACCTTGAAAAAAGCTGAAGCTGATGGTCTAATTAAGTCCTCTGATTTTTCTAATATCAGGCTGTTTACTTTTTTATTTGAGTTGAAGAGCAACCAGGTATGGCCAATGCCGGGGTTGAAAGAAACACTCGACGATCTAAAAACAAAAGGTTATCCGCTTGGCATTGTTTCTAATGCCCAATTCTATACGCCAATTATCATGAATTATTTTTTGTATGGCAGAGTAAAAACCGACGAATTCATCGATGGCTTTGAAAAAGACTTGTCAGTTTTCAGTTACAAAATATTAAAAGGAAAACCCGACCCTCTAATTTATGAAGAGTTAGTTGAACCACTTAAAAAGCGTGGTCTAAAACCACAAGATGTTCTGTATGTTGGCAACGACATGTTAAAAGATATATATGCTTCATCGCAAGTAGGATTTAAAACCTGCTTTTTTGCGGGCGACATGCGTGCATACCGCCTACGAAAAGATCACGAACAAGCATCAAAAACACAACCCGATTATGTTATCACTTCACTCGAACAACTAAAAGATATTTTATAACTTTTGGGAACGAAAAAACTAAAACTAAAAACACAACACTATGGGAGATTTTCATCAGAATGGAGGAATTACAACACTTCACAATTTGAACTATTCAACATTAGAGTATCTGGAAGCGAAATTGATGAAGTTCTCGAGACGAAGGAAGATGGGTTTAATCATTCCTTCACTATACTCCGAGTTGGAGCAGCCAGCTCTGAAAAATATTGTCAATATCCTGAAAGATGTTCCCTATATTAATGAAATAACCATTGGTCTTGACCGTGCTACTAAGGAGCAATACTTGCACGCTAAGGAGTATTTTAAGGAATTGAGCACAGAACAAAGGCGTTGCCGAGTAATTTGGAACGATGGCCCGCGAATGAAAGCTATTCAAAAGTTATTTGAAGAAAATAAAATATACACCGGCGATCCGGGTAAAGGTCGAAATGTATGGTTTTGTTTTGGGTACATGATTGCCTCAGGCCGTTCGGAAGCCATTGCGCTGCACGATGCCGACGTGATTACCTACTCGCGCGATATGCTCGCTCGGTTGTTTTATCCGGTTGCAGATCCAAAATTCAACTATAAATTTTGTAAGGGGTATTATTTCCGTTCAGATGGCATCAAATTGAATGGCCGCGTTACTCGGCTGATGGTCACCCCATTGATTCGATCGCTGAAAAAAGTGTTCCCCGCGAATGACTATCTCGACTTTCTGGATCATTTCCGCTACATTCTGGCTGGCGAATTTTCGATGCGGGCTGATATTATGAAAACAGTTCGCATCCCTTCGGATTGGGGGCTTGAAGTAGGAATTCTTTCTGAAGTTCAGCGAAACAACGCCATCAACCGGATCTGCCAGGTTGAGATTGCCGATGGATACGATCATAAACATCAACCTGAATCGCACGACGATCCGAGCTCCGGACTTTCGAAAATGAGTTTCGATATTGCCCGTAGTATTTATGCCAAATTAGCTACTCAGGGCTCTGTTTTTAGCAAAGGTATTTTTCGCACCGTAAAAGCTACTTATCTGCGAATGGCACTCGACATGGTCGAACAATACGCAGCCGATGCTTCGATTAACGGGCTTGCAATGGATCGCCATAAAGAAGAACAAACAGTTGATATTTTTGCGGCAAACATTTATCGTGCCGGAGTTGAATACCTTGACAACCCCAACCTGATTCCGTTTATCCCATCGTGGAAACGAGTGTTGGATGCCATTCCGGATGTGTTAGATATTTTTAATGATGCAGTAGAGCAAGATAATAAGATGTAAGATATATGCATATACGATTGAGAACGAAGCTGATTAACAGGCTAAACCGAATTTATCGGAAGACTTTATCAGAAGAGTGGATTGAAGAATTTTTGCAATTCGTTGAAGAGAGAAAGAATCCAACCCCAAAACAGCGTCCGCTTTGGGATGAGCGTAAAGTGGTACTGATTACTTATGGCGACGTAGTAAAACAGAAAGGAGAAGCTCCGCTTGAAACCTTGCGAAAGTTTGCCAACGAGCATTTTCGTGGATGCATTTCTACCATACACATTCTTCCATTTTTTCCGTATAGCAGTGACGATGGATTTTCGGTGATGGACTTTTACAAGATAAATCCTGAATTGGGAGACTGGAGTAACATTGAAGCACTGGAGAAAGATTTTTTGCTGATGGCCGATTTAGTCGCCAATCATGCCAGCAGCAAAGGCGTTTGGTTCAAGCAATTCCTGAACCAGGAAGAACCGGGCAAGAATTATTTCTTTGTTCCACCAGAGGATTTCGACACCTCGAAAGTTATTCGCCCGCGAAGCTCGCCACTTCTATCAACTTATGATACGGTAGATGGCCCAAAGAGAGTATGGACAACCTTTAGTGCTGACCAAGTCGATTTGAATTATGCGAATCCGGAAGTGTTGAAAGAAATGCTCAACGTATTTCTTTTCTATTTGTCTAAAGGAATTCGGGTTATCCGGCTTGATGCTATTGCTTTTTTGTGGAAAGCAAGTGGACTGGAAAGCATGCACGAACAGGAAACCCACGAAATTGTATCCTTGTTTCGCGAAATCATGGATTATTGCTATCCGGGCGCATTATTGCTAACAGAAACCAATGTTCCGCACCGCGAAAACATTACTTATTTCGGGCTAGGAGATGAAGCACACCTGATCTACCAGTTTGCTCTTCCCCCGCTCATTTTACATGCACTACATACCGGAAATGGAGGTTACCTTACCCGATGGGCAAAAGAACTCAACGACCCGCAAAAGGGTATGACATACCTGAACTTCACATCTTCACACGATGGCATTGGAGTTCGTCCCTTGGAAGGAGTAATGCCCGATGACGAAAAAATGAAGATGGTTGAAAAGTTAAAAGACTTTGGAGCCAGAGTAACTACCCGTCAGCTCGGAGATAAGCATGTTCCGTACGAAATCAATGTCACTTTTTATGATGCCTTGAAAGGAACTAAGAATGGTGAAGATGAATTCCAGAATGAACGATTCCTGCAGTCTCAAACCATCATGCTTTCATTACAGGGAGTGCCGGCCTTTTATTTCCTGAATCTTCTGGGAATTGAAAATGACAACGAAGGGCTGACTCGCACAGGCGTCAACCGCTCCATCAATCGGCGTAAGTTCACAAACGAGGAATTGAAAGGTATGCTGAAAGGCAACTCAAGATACAAAGCAATTTTGAAAGAATTGATCCATCGCACCGGAATTCGAAGAAACCTAGAGGCCTTCTCGCCCAATACGCAGCAATTGGTGCTCGAACTAGGCGATTCGGTGTTTGCCATTTTGCGAAAAGCTGACCAAATGGAAAAATCAGTGGTTTGTCTATTCAACCTGACCGCCCAAACGCAACAGCTTTCACTTCCTCCGGGTTTGATGGAATTTAGTCGCGACTTAATTACACGCACACTTCATTCAACCGAAGAGCTGGAATTGAAACCTTATCAAAGCATGTGGTTAATCACCAGATTCATCACTTAACTTTATCGTTTCTCTTTAATAGTCATAAAAATCCCTCGTAATGAAAGTACTCATTTGCCCCGATTCGTTTAAAGACTGCCTGAACGCCATTGATGTAGCCAAGCATTTTGCAACCGGTATTTTTAGGGTTGATCCAACAGCACAAATAACACACATTCCACTGGCCGATGGCGGCGAAGGTTTTGTGCAAACCATGCTTTCAGCCTTAGGTGGCCAAAAGATAAACCTCCCTGTTTTAGATCCATTGGGAAGAGAGGTTCAGGGTTTTTATGGTATTTTAAATGACCAGCGAACTGCGGTAATCGAGATGGCTGCAGCTTCAGGAATTGAGCATTTATCCCCTGAAGAACGCAATCCGCTTACTAGTTCCACTTTTGGCACCGGGCAGTTGATGAAAGATGCCATGGAAAAAGGTTGTAGAAAACTGATTATCGGTATTGGCGGAAGTGCTACCAACGATGGAGGAACCGGAATGGCCAAAGCTCTGGGCTACCGTTTTCGGAATGACAAAGGACAAGAAATTACTGAAGGTGGAGGCCATCTTAACCAGCTGGTAAAGATCGATTCGTCGAATATTTTCTTTCAAATAAAAGACACCGAAATATTAACGGCCTGCGATGTAAACAATCCGTTGACGGGGCTTAACGGAGCATCGGCCATTTACGGACCTCAAAAAGGGGCTTCAGTTGAAATGATTAACGAACTGGACAGAAATCTGACACATTTAGCCGAAATTATTAAAACTGATCTGCAAAAGGAGGTTTTAAAAATCCCGGGAGGTGGCGCTGCCGGAGGACTGGGAGCAGGATTGGTCGCCTTTTGTGGAGCCAAACTTCAAACCGGATTTGACATTGTAAAAGAGCAAACCAAGCTGGAAGAGGCCATACAAAAAGCGGATATAGTAATTACCGGAGAAGGGAAAATGGATGCTCAAACCAAGCAGGGAAAGACCCCCTGGGGCGTTGCTCAGTTGGCTAAAAAACATCAGAAAAGATGCATCGGTATTGCCGGTTTTTTAGGCGATGGCTACCGCGAGCTATATGATGAAGGTTTCACGTCAATTTTTGCCATTCCTCACGGTCCCATTTCGCTAGATGAAAGTTTACGCAAAGCTCCCGAATTACTTGCTGATAAAGCAGAACAAATCTTTCGGCTACTCCTGCTTGACTAAAAGAACGGGGTGCTGAAATTATCGCTTTACTCCTGAAGTTGTAAATGAGATTCCCTGCTGTCCGGAAGTAGAAATCATAACCGCCTCGAAAAAGGGCTCGTGCGTACCTGGTTTAACCGCCCAATCGAAAATAAAATTGGCTCCAGTACCTCCATGTTCATCTCGTTCATCGACTACAATTTCAATCGTCTCCAAGGGTTTCAAAAAGATTGGGCTATTGAAATAAGTACGAATTAAATCGCCGGCGGTATTGTAATAATCTGATCGTAGAATGTAAATTGAATCCTCAAAACTAATATTTCGAATACTAATTGTCGCAGTCAAATTGTAGGTTCGTTTTTCAGTCAGACTATATATTTCCGAATAAACAGAAAGGTAAGAACTTCCATAATCTAAACTATCCGAAGAATTAATTTTCGCTTGCCGCTGTTCCCAATGCATTGGATTTACTGAACTAATTTCCGGACGATTACAGGAAGCCAATACGATAAGCAAAACAAGCATGCTGCTGCAGATTTGAGAGAGAAATCTTACTAAACGAAAGAATCTTGTCATAATTAGAGAAATATTTATTGCACAAGTTAGCAAATACCATTCAGACCATGTGCAAAAACAGCTGATTAATTATTGGCTGAAACTACTTATTCATTGTAAACAGAATCGCATAGCGAACTTTTATAATGCACTAAAATTTCAAATATCTCAAAACAAAACACGGGATTTTGAGGTATACGTTTATAATGCTAATTTACTAGTCTGAATATACCTAAGCTGAAAACGAAATGAAACTACTACTAACCGGAATTACCGGATACGTTGGAAAGCGCATACTTCCTTTATTGGTTGAAAATGGGCATGATGTTTATTGCTGTGTTCGCAACCTCGAACGGGTGGAAGAAAAATGGCAGCATCACCCTCAGGTCAAACTCATTGAAATTGACTTTCTCAAAACCGACTCTCATCAACGCTTTCCTCCAGACATTGAAATTGCATATTATCTCATTCACTCGATGGCTTCAAACGATGGTGATTTTGAAGATATGGAACTCCAGGCAGCCGCCAATTTCAGAAAACTGCTTACTCAAACTAACGTGCGACAAGTGATCTATCTTGGTGGTATTTCGAATGACAAATACCTGTCAAAGCATTTGCGGTCTCGACTTAATGTTGAAAAAGAGCTTTCGAAAGGGGACTATCAACTAACGACACTAAACGCCGGAATCATTATCGGTTCAGGCAGCGCTTCGTTTGAAATAATCAGAGATATCGTTGAGAAACTCCCGATAATGATCACCCCTCGATGGGTTTTAACCAAATCTCACCCCATTGGGATTCGCGATGTTTTGAAGTTTTTAATTGGGGTTATGGACAACCAAGCTTGTTTTAACAAAAGTTTTGATATAGGAGGCAAAGATATTTTAACCTATAAAGACATGCTATTGCAATATGCAGAAATCCGACAATTGAAACGAAAAGTAATCGCCTTGCCCATCATGACTCCCCGCTTGTCATCGTATTGGTTATTTTTTATCACATCCACCTCGTATAAATTGGCTATAAACCTGGTAAATAGTTTAAAGGTTGAAGTTATTGCCAAAGAGAACTCGTTGCCAAAATTATTGAATATTGAGCCGCTAAATTACAAAGAAGCCGTTGAAGCAGCATTCAAAAGAATCAGGCAAAACCAAGTTTATTCGAGCTGGAAAGACGCACTAAGTTCCAGTGAATTCGACACCGACTATTCTGACCAGATTGATGTTCCGGAATATGGGTGCTATCGAAACAAGCAAGTAGTTTCATTTCATAAACCAATAGAAGAAGTTACAAAAGTAATTTGGGCGATTGGAGGGCAAAACGGTTGGTACTATGGCACGTGGCTCTGGAGAATTCGTGGATACCTCGATAAGCTTTCCGGAGGGATTGGACTTCGACGCGGACGTACCAGTCCGACTGAAATAAAGAACGGAGATGCTCTTGATTTTTGGCGCGTTCTGCTCGCAAACGGCGACAAAAAACGTTTGCTTCTGTATGCTGAGATGAAGCTTCCCGGAGAAGCTTGGCTCGAATTTAAGGTCGTTGAAAAACCAGAACAAAATAGCCTGATTCAAACGGCCACCTTCCGTCCCAAAGGTGTCTGGGGAAGATTTTACTGGGGATTATCCTGGCCCTTCCACTTATTCATTTTTCGAGGAATGGCGCGCAATATCATCAAAAAAGCCGGCAACTGAAAACAGCTGCCGGCTTGCAATTATGAGTTACTCTTTCGTTTCAAGCTTTATGATCTTCTCAGCACCGCCATATTTACGTTCCGACATTGCCGCTAAAATAATGGCAGCAATTACAATTGCAATAGCTACATACACGAAACCTGGCACCGGTGGTGGATCGCCTTGTGCATAGGAATGCATCCCGGAAAGGTAATAATTCACCCCAAAGAAAGTCATCAGTACCGAGCTGAACCCAGCCAATGCGAGCGAACTTAATACAAAATGATTATACAATCCGGGAACCTTCCGTAAATGAATGATAAACGAATATACCAGAATAGTTACCAAAGCCCAGGTTTCCTTCGGATCCCACCCCCAATAACGTCCCCACGATTCGTTTGCCCAAACACCTCCAATAAATGCACCTATGGTGAGTAAAATCAAGCCAACAATTATCGACAGTTCAATAATAATGGCCAATTCAACAATCGTAAATGAAGCACTTTTCAGGTTCTTCGAATTACGAAACATCATAATGATCAGGTTTAAAAAACCGACTAAAGCAGCAACGCCCAAAAAGCCATAGCTGGCAGTAATCACTGCAACATGCACGATCAGCCAGTATGATTTAAGTACGGGCACAAGGTTCGTAATTTCCGGATTCATCCAGCTCAATCCAGCTACCATTAATATCAGCGACGATAAAATTGTAGTTACAGCCAGCGTAATCTGTGATTTCCTGATAAATACAAAACCCGTTAGCAAGGCAGACCATCCAATGTATAACATCGTTTCGTAACCATTACTCCATGGCGCATGACCGGAAATATACCAGCGTAAAGCTAATCCGCCTGTATACGCAAGAAAAACAACTGCCACAGCGACGGTCCCAGCTGTTAAAAGTTTTTTGAGATTTAGCTTTTCGTTGAAGATTCCAATCAAATGAATAATCAACAAGAAAAAGCCAACAACTCCTGCGATGCGCGAAATCCAGGTAAATATATTGAATTTGTTATACAGTATTTCTAACTCAATTTTGGTTTGATCAGGAATAATTTCATGTCCGTGTGTCTGTTGAAATTGCTTGATCTCTTCGAGTCGTTGATTCGCGCTTTGATAATTGCCGGTGCTAATGGCTTGATTGACTTCTTGAAAATAAGCACTTAATAGCTGAATACTATCGGTTTGATGTGAGCCGAGTTTATAAAAATCCTTCTCACTTACCCACTTGTTATTATTGTGGTTCTGCACAGGAAAAACATTCATGAAATTGCCTTGAAAAATCTGATAACAAATATTCATTCGCTCATCAACATTGATGACTTCCTTGTCGAACTTATTTCGTTTCGTGGGCTGCTTTTTATAGGTTACATCAACCAATTGTTGCAATTTATATATTCCGGTATTCTGGCTCAACATCTGATTGAAAGAAACATACTTTTCTGAAAAACCCAGTTGTTTTTGCAATTCACTATTCGCAATACGAATGATCGGAACGTTTCTCCAGGAATCAGGACGCGCACTCATCCCCAAAAAGACTTCGGCTGCTGACATTCCCTCGAAAGAGCTTTTGCGATTAAGCTTTCTTAGCACCTCCGATGCCAGCGTATTTACAGGCTCTATCCTACCCTTCGTATCTTGCACCAACAAAGTTTCGAATTGTGCAACATGATCTTTATCAATTCTCGCGGGAGTAACTTGTTGAGCATGCAATAATCCGGGGCCTAAGAGCAACAATGCCAAAACCACACTTGCCATCGACTTCTTTTTCAAATCCTTTAAACGTGAGCTGGATCGCAGCAGTGACTGAAAACGGCTTTTCTTATTAAAGAAGGAAAAAATCATACCCAACGACATTAAAAAATAACCAATATAGGTAACTCCAGTTCCCAAAGAATCATGACTAACCGACAAAATTGTCCCTTTTTCATCCGTATCATAAGATGATTGGAAGAAACGGTAGCCCCCGTAATCCAAAATATTATTCATAAAAATTCGGTACGGTTTTTCGACTCCTTTCGTGTTGTCAATTAACGTCACATCGCTCGCATACGAAGAAGGGCTCATACTCCCGGGATAACGCTCCAATTGAAAATCATTCAAATATATTTGAAAAGGAAGATCGATAAGTTGCGAACCGTAGCTTACTTCCAAATCAACATTTCCAAAATCGGCCCTTGTTGATACATTCTGCTGTCCATAGTTGTCGTAAACAACCAACTGTTTTTGCTGGTCGCCATCAGTAAGCTGAAGAAGAATCGCATCTCTCCTATTTTTTGCAGTAGTTTGATCGGTATCAGTTGATAAAAGCTTACGACCGTATGGCAGGTAAGATTTCAGGGCAAAGATATGTTCACCCAATCGGTACATCCCCTGGCCCTTTATGGCGAATTCCTGACGAGGTTCAATCACTTTCTCTATAACTCCAGTCATTGATACAACCTGAACAGTATCCCGGGCTGTAGCAACCAAGCCAGCTGTTGACCGCTTGATAAAAAGAGATGCATCCTTCTGTTGGCCTTCAAAACTAATCAATAATTCATCCGAAGCTATTTCTTCATTCAATTCCAATATTAAATCGCGTCGTTCGTTATTATTATTCACCAAGATGAAAGAAAAAATAGCATTTCCTCCTTCATCAGCCACAATACTCTCGATTGCAGACGGCACATAATTGAGCATTTCAATCTCAATATTATAATCACCAACTGAAACACTTTCATCAAATTGATTTCGGGTATATGGAGAAAAAAGCACTCTCCAATTCTCCTGAGTATTTAGCCCGTTTGTAGATGCATTTACACTGATATAATTATCGGTTGAAATCAGTTGATCAGAAGCGCTCCCTTCGCGAATATGCATTTGCCCTTCGAAACTGTAAAAACGGGTTATTCCGGCTCCTACAAGTATAATAATAAAAGCCAGATGAAAAAGCACCATGCTCCAGCGCTTAAGCTGAAACGCTTTATAATAAAACAGGCCTCCAACTAAATTAATACTTGTGAATCCAAGTAAAATATTAAACCACCAGGCATTATAAATCAACACTTTTGCAGTAACTGTTCCATAATCGTTCTCAATAAAAGTTGCATAGGCAATAGCTATCGCAAAAACAACCAGCAAGCATGAGGTTGTCATCATTGAAAACAGTGCGGACTTTATTCTTTTCATACGTTAAACGACTTTTACGTTTCTTATATTTAAACGATAAATAAAAATGGGGCAGTAAAAAAAAACTCCTTTGCTTATTCGAAATAAGCAAAGGAATTTTTCTAGATCAACCTCATAAAAAAAATCTAGATCTTAATTTGTGGTCGGATCATCGTGTGCAATTTTTGCAACATACTCTTCATAATTAAATCCTTTAAAAGTTGGACTTTCTTCATTATGGCATGTTCGGCATAATTGTTCATCCGGAATAATTAAGCCTTTTGACATCGCCAATTTTCTGTTTTTCATTATTCCTGCAGACTTGTATATACTGCCAGGTCCATGGCACGACTCACAAGAAACACCCTCTTCAACTTTAATCGAAGCTACCATGTCAGGATGAGCAGCTGCCGTTGAGTGGCACTTTAAACATTTTGGATTTTCAGCGTCTGCACCTTTCAACGACTCCATTGCATTTGCATGAGGTCCTTCAGCCCACTTGTTGTATTGTTCTCCTTTATTGGGTTTGTTATGGCACATTTTACATTTGTCTGCCCCAATGTACTTATAATTCTGCGCAAACGCTACAGAACTAATCATTAGCGCAAGCCCCAGTAAAAACATTAATTTTCTGTAATTCATAGTCTTAAATATTATGGGTTTATACTATACGTCTTCAATATTTACACCAATATTTTTGAACAAATACTAACGACGATCCATCGTCCTAAATTAATAACTTCTGGATTCATGAACAACGATCAGCGATGATATATATCAACTTGTCGAAATTTAATACAATGCGGAGTGGCACACCGAACATGATTCCGTTTTCCAATCGTCTCCAATATCAACCGGATGCTTGAATTCGAGCGGTTCAAAAGACTCAGAATATTCCATTTCGTCAGGTGTTCCTTGTGCTAAGATATTATGACACAGATTGCAATCTTTTGAAATTACCTGCCCCGACTCAGCGGCATGACGATCGTTATGACATCGGAAGCAACCATCGTTTTCCATATGGCCGACGTTGTTTGGATAATACTTCCAACTTACGTTCATCAATGGAAAGAAGTTATGCGCATATTGATCTTGAATTTCCGCAATAGCTTGCTCAACCTCCGCAGTTCTGTTCTCCAGTACTTCCGGCTCAACCAACTCATAATACTCACGAACCTGACTACTGATAGCTGCAAAGGCTGAATCCTTTGTAGGGTATTCCTGATAAAGCGCCATCATGGCTATTAACTTTATACTCGGAAGAGTTTTAGAAATTCGCCCCTCGGCCATTGATTGATCAATGAAATTCTGTGGCACTCTGTAGTTGTGCGAAGGTCTGTTGTGGCAATCCAAACAATCCATCACTCTTGTTTCCAGCGTATCAAGTTCCGCTTGGCTCAACGGGTAATCACCATCAGTATAAGTTTGACTTTCTCCGGTTTTTGTATTGGTGTACTTTACCCAAGGTATAATTTGTCGATCATGGTCAACTGCTTTGTATTCAATTTTCACATCAGGACTAATATGTTGATGAATTCCCTTTTCCATTCCATGCACAGTCGCTTTGGAACTGGTTTTAATTTGTAGGTGAACGATTTGCTCTGTATTGTTATCATCAGCCAAAAATGAATGTTCAACTCTTAATTTACGATCATAAAACTTCTCGGGCCAGTGACACTCTTCACAAGTTTCGCGAGCAGGACGTAAATTTTCAATTGGAGTAGGAATTGGTTTTGGATACTTTTTAGCTAATACAGAGTATACCTGATACATTCCGGAAAGTTTACTTTTCACATACCAGCCGGCACCAGCTCCAACATGACACTCAACACATGCAACTCTTTCATGCGACGACCCATGATAAGTGACATATTCCGGCTCCATTACCTGATGACATAGTTTTCCGCAGAATTCAACTGATTCGGTATAATGAAAAGCTTCATAGCTTCCTATTGACGAAATAATTAGCAAAAATACAGTACCAACAATAAAAATGGTTGATGCATTGCGGACTGCCACATTATTGAAATCGAGAATAGGCCAGTTCAACTCCCGTCCTTCGGATTTAGCTTTTCTGGCTTTTTTGCGGTTAATTCTCATTCCTATTGGAATAAGCAGCAATCCAATAATCATAAAAGCAGGAAGCACAAGGTAAATAAAGATACCAATATAGGAACCTCCGAATCCAAAAATGGTATTCAAAATCATCAACGATAAAATAGACGCCAAGTTGAATACCGCCAATATTGCTCCGGTAATCGAGATCCAATTTCTAATTGAGGAAGGTAGTTTCATACTATTTCATGTTTAGTAACTATCGTTTATTGGTTAATTCCAGTTTGAAAAAAACAAACTCGCTATAATTGCATCCGTAATCCGATTCAAGAAAATTACTTATAAAGCTATCTTTTTTACGCTATTATCAGTTATTCTTTGTTAGCGATATATCAATGAATAAATGATAAATATCACCGATGCAATTCTCGTAAAGAAAATGGCAACGTTCGAGTAGCCAGATCACTTAGAGGAACTGAATTAACGTATCAGAAAACATAGCCAACCCTAAAAAAGATCCACCAAGGAATGCAAGTCTTAAAAGTATGATTCTAATGTGTGTTTTGACAAGCAATTTGAAACTGACTTACCTTCATGTATATAGATACAAACTCACTTTCACCTCAACGCAAAAGAACAGGTTAATTCAATTAACTCATCCACAGTGAAATCTTAATTCAGAGCAAATTTCTTCCTCAAATTTCGAAATAGAACGTCCCTATTTCTTTCCGTGATGAATGTGATGCCACCCGCTGATAATACTTTTAAAGTTCTCCAAAGGAGACTTACCAATCGTAGCAACATATAAATGAATGATCAAAAAGATAGAAATAACGAATCCAATAATTGAGTGAAAAACAGCGGTCACAAAAATACCACTCAGGCTGTAAACCTTCTCAATAATAAGCTCGGGGAATAGTAATGCAAATCCGGTAATAATAGCTCCAGGAACTGCCAAATACATGACGAGAATATAGAAATATTTCTGTAGTGGGTTAAATTTTCGTTTTTCCGACAATGGATAAGGAGCACTTTCGCCATGAAACATTCCCCAAGAGTAATACTTAGCCTGTTTAATGGGTCGCTTTATAAATGCTCTAGGCTTAACAAGATAAAACTTACCATTTGAAGTGACCAAATTTCCGATGAGAAACAAAAAGTAATTCAGGGTCACAATAATACCCGAAATATTGTGCGCATCAACCGCTTTGTCAAATGACATAATAAAACCAGAATCTATTCCTGATTGCATTGATAGTCCGGTAATGATCAGGACAATAATTCCAAGCGCATTGATTCCGTGCCAAATACGTAACCACATCGGATAAAAGTAGACCTTATTATTATTTGTCATCGGGCTTTCTATTTAGAATTCTGAAAATCGTATGAATGATAATAACCACAATTAAACCAATAAAGATAATATAACTAAGCGTTTTAAGGAGTGGCACTTGGTGCGTACCAATAACATAGGAATCATTAGAAACCATCGTTCCTAAAATACCATTTCCTTTTCTACTTTGTAAATTTTCGTACTTATACAAAGAGGCAATTAATCTGGAGTTTGAACTGTGACACTCTACACACTTCCGCAACGCTTGCTCTTTCGGGAGTATATTGTGCGAAACCATTAGGCTATCTTCCACCTGTGTGTGACACTCAATACAGCGAACATTTTCGAAGTGTAATTTTTGATTAGGCAACCAATTATGGACTTCGACCAACTCCGGATTATCTTTGCCGGAAACCAATTTATACTCTTGCATCGAATTATGACAAGACAAACACATGTTGTTGCTATACTCAACAATTTCCTGAACATTACTACTTGTTCGCGCTGTTGCCGTGTAAGTATGTTGGCTATGGCACTTCGAACAGGTAAACGCATCGCCATAAGTCTGATAATGCACACTTTTTTGATACTCCTCATCAATCCGCTCAAATTGATATTTTGCAAACGACTCATCACCTCCGTGACAATCCAAACATGTCGCTAAAGGTTCCAGTTTTATGTTGGCACTATGAGGATAGGTCGTATATTCGTAAGAATGGCAATCAATACAGTCAAACACATGATGGACGCCTGCTTTCAATGCAATCGTATCCAATACAAAATAGGGGTTCATCAACCGACTTTCTTGCCGTTCCATCAAATCATTATGAAATGTATAGGTTTGATTCGAGTGGCATTTCAGGCACTGGTGTTCTTGTGCATTTTCGTATGATTGCGCCCTTGCTCCAAGCCATCCAAAACAACAAACAAAAACTATTAGTATTAATCTATTCCTCATCATGTATGTTTAACACAGTTGATTTATTACAAACCATATCTCATATTTCATCGTTGCTCAAAACTTGATCAAGCCTAATTCCCAAAATATTATTACGAATAAAATGGCAATATCACAGAAATTGATATCACCATTCTATTTTTATATTTTATTTATCTTTTTAGAACATCCATAAACGGGTTATTGTGAATCCAATAGCAAGTCCCTCAAATGGATCATTCATATTATTCATCATGTCGTATTGCGGAAGAATGCCATTAGCATTGCCAACATACATTTGAAATGCGTGCGTATAAGTTGACACCTCAATACCAAACTTTAAACTAGCTTTTGGGTGATATGGGCCATCCCAACCTGGTGCATTGTTCGCATTCCAACCCGAATGTTGTTCCGAGATATCATCAATTTTCAATGGTGCATCATAACTGAATATAAATGATGACTGCGGTGAAAATTTCAACCGACCGTTAAAATGCAATCCAACCCGGTCATGATCGTGGTACTGCGCAACTAAGTTAGCATGAGAAAAACTAACTCCGGCTTGCAATGAAAGCGCATCAGAAAACTTACGACCTATCAGTAATTGTGCGAAATATGAATAACGATCGCTACCTCTAAATTCAAAGGTGTCTAGTGGATTTTCGTAATTATTTAATCCCCCGAAGTCATCCTTAGGCCGGCCGTCAATTGCAGCATTACCCAATACCGTTACAAAAACAGGTACCGTGTTCTTTTCAGTTTGCTCCAAAACAGTCCACTTCGCATTTAAGTCGGTGTATAAATTGAGTTTTGTTACTCCAATACCTAGCTGAAGATTTTTGGCTGGCACATAATTTAAAGCAAGCCTCACATTGGCACCGGCAGCGTATAATCCAAATAGATCAAAAGCAGCATCGCCATTATCTATTGGTCCAAACTTGTGTTGGATCACAAATTCCAATGATTTTACAGAAGGTATATAGGAGGTTTGTGCGTCAATTAGGGTTCCATTTTCAAAAGCGGCTCCAACAGGTTGATCCTTTTCGGCAGCTTCATCCTGCGCCCACATGTTAACAGAAACAAACAGACTTAATATGACAATTAATAATGTTTTTTTCATGTTCAAAGTTTCTTTAGTTAATTACTAATTGTTTTCTGCTCCCTGTGCAATCCATCCCCGAACAAGAGCAGCTTCGTTGGTTGAATACTTGGCCGCATGGTTCCCCGCTGGACTTGCTTTAGTATAAATCTCACTTTCTTCAGGCGTTGTTAAGTTGATATAGCCTGAGATACTATTATAGGCTTTATCTGCGGTCAAATCTGGAGTAGGTTTTATTCCACCAGCTTTATGGCAGCCTATACATTTAGCTTCAAAAATTGGAACAATATCGTTTTCAAAACTAACAGCTACAGCATCAGGGTCATCCGGATTGAATGGTGCTTCGGGAGCAACAAAATCATAAACACAACCACTAACGACAAAGCCAAGAACTGCTATAATAATATATATTAATTTTTTTTCCATTTCGTTGTGCTTTAAGGCGTAATTATTAAGAAAAAAGCTTCCTTGCAAGAAGCTTTTTTCACTATCTCAAATTTCTAACCTAATCTAATATTTCAATTGCATTGAGCAACAACGCTTCGGCATAAGCAGGATTATGAACACCATGACTCCGATCCTCCAGAATTGTCATAAAATTCCAAAACGCAGAGAATACATCTCTATCAAATTGTCCGATAACAGGGTGATAAGCTTTATCTTCTTCATCAAAATGTATTATACCATGAACAGTTCCGGGAACAACATGCCAATCACCTGCACGAGGAGCAGATTCAGCTATCTTTTGGCCTTCCTGAGCCTCTAATAATTCTGCCAATTGCGCCATTAGAAGATCAATCTTCGTCTGTCCACCTTTATAGTCAAAATCAGTTGCTGTTGCATGACACACTTTGCAAGACTCAACTGCAGGCCACCAAGTATGTCCACCTTCTGATTCATCTGTAGACTCATACATATGACAACCTACACATGTCGCATCTTCAACATCTGTTCCGTGTGTGGATGGTCCTATTGCTGAAGCATCAATCGAACCAATCCGATGATCACCACCCAAGCCCATCAGCACTGCAGTTTGTGGTCCATGGTGAGGTCCGGCATGAGTACTGGTAACCATAACTGAGTCCGCTAGTGAACCATCATCATAATCTTCCCACCCTCTGCGAGGTTTATGACAATTTACACAAAGGTTGCTAGAATTACCAAGATCAACTGTTACACCTATCACATCAACGGGAGTAGTAATCCTAAGTGCATAGTCTTCAACAGCAAAGGTACTGTGAATATCATGACAAGTATTACAGTTGATTGCTTCCGGGGTAATGTTAGCAGTAACATCTCCTGTTTCCACCCATTCAACAAATCCATTTCCCGAGTGACACTCAGCACATCCATCACGTCCTCCGGCATAATCAAGAGAAAGTGCACCTGATGCATGCTGTGAGCGAAAATACTCTCTTTCGTTATCTTCTTTTACTTCTGTAGAATGACAGACTAAACATGCAACTTCACCATCAGCTCCATCAGCTCCGGCTACACCATCGGCTCCATCTGCTCCATCTAATCCTGGAGGGCCCTCTTTAACACATGCAGGAATGACAAACAGCACTAGTGCTGCTACTACAAGTAATTTGGTTATTTCTCTGAGTTTCATACGCTTATAATTTAGTACATTCAAATTAACGTGGAACTACTTCCACTTGCTTAGTTTTACTTGTAAAAGTAGAATTGAAAGCACTAATTACGAAAGCTTATTGAGTGACATAATTCGAAGTAATAATTGACATATATCAATCAGCCATTTTTACTAATTTTGATCAGCTCCGGTTCACTCAGAATTTCAATTTCATTTCTGCTCTGTTTGATGATACCGGACACCTCAAGCTCTTTCATATTTCGAATGAAACTTTCCTTTGTCATTCCTGACATTTCAGCAAATTCCTGCTTACTTAATTTGTAGTTAAATGGGTTCGAATTATAGATTTCATTTTTCAGGTACAACAAGGTATCCGCGACGCGGCCAGGCATATATTTTTGATTCAGGCGAATCAAGGAATCTAACATTTGAAGATTTTGCTTATTATTATATTTCAAAAGTTCGTAGGCAAATCTACTATTGCGTGACAACAAAACATGCAACCTATTCGAATCAATAAAACAGCACTCAACCTGAGTAAGTGCAGAGACTGTAAAATGCCTGATATCGTCACTAATTACTCCACCGGCAGTAACTAAACTATGAGTTGATATTAATTTGAGTATTACATTTTTCCCATTGTGTCCCTCTGCAAGAACCTTGGCAAGTCCGTCTTTAATACAAACAAAGTGAGTAGTCGAAGTATTCTGCTTGATAATTGTTTCTCCCGGATTGAAAATTACATTTCGCTTACATGTCATCAAGTAATCCATATCCTCCTTATTGAGACACTCAAAAATGCTCGCCTCAGCCTTTGGCAAACAATGGACACAACAGGTCATTCCACAGTTTACACAATCTTTTACATCTGGTTCTTTAAACATCTCTTCCTTCCTCCCCACTTAGATTCAAACAGTAAATTCTCGTATAAATATATATTAATACTGTCATAGTTTTATAGTTAGAAAGCTAATCAGGACATGTTACTTATTATCCTATTTTCATTAAGTTTTTTAATATACTGATAATAGCATAATTAAAAAAACAACCCGATCAAAAATATGTTGTAAAATATGACTTCCAAATCTCCTACAAACAAAAAAACCCAAGAAACATACGTTCCTGGATTCCTCTACGATTAAAGTCACCCAACTAATTTGTCAGAAAATCAAGCACATTTCCCGCTCCAGAGGTGTTGATTGTTTTATAAAACTCGGTATAACCACATCTTTCGCAAGACACTGCTTTAAACTTCCGGTTCTGAATATTAAAAAATCGTGTAAAACCAGAGCCTGTCGTACGTATTACGTCAACCGATGCTTTCTTGCTTCCGCACTTCGCACATAAATATGAATTTTTCATTTCATTGATTTTATTTGCTTTTATCTTTTTTATCCGATTTACGCCCGGAATCTTTTAAGGCTTTATGAATAATCCACTCCAACTGACCATTTATACTTCGAAATTCGTCGGCAGCCCAACGCTCCAAAGAAGCATAATCATCCGGGTCTAATCGTAAAACAAATGATTTCTTCTTTCCCATTCAAAATCCTTCCTCTTTTATTCGTTACAAATAAATATCGACAAAAAGCCACTATTCTATCGTTTATAATCCCACATCCAGAACAAACTCTGATTAATAAATTGATCCGGTATTTACAACTGGAGTAGCCTCTTTGTCTCCGCAAAGCACAACCATCAGGTTTCCAACCATCGTTGCTTTCTTCTCTTCATCCAACTCTACAATTCCCTTCTGGCTTAACTCTTCCAAGGCCATCTCAACCATACCGACAGCACCTTCCACAATTTTAAACCGTGCAGCAACAATTGCAGTGGCCTGCTGACGTTTTAACATCGCTTGCGCAATCTCCTGAGCATAAGCCAAATAGTTAATCCGTGCTTCAATTACTTCAATTCCGGCAATCGCTAATCGCTCTGAGACCTCACGTTCCAATTCATCGTTCACTTCCTCACCCCCACTGCGTAAGGTTATTTCAGCCTCTTCATCTTCAAAATTATCATATGGATAAAGACCCGCTAATTTCCGTATGGCAGCCTCTGTTTGGATGTTCACAAAATGTTCGTATTCGTTGACATCAAATGCTGCTTTAAATGTATTCTGAACCCGCCAAACCAAAACAACTCCAATCATCACCGGGTTTCCAATTTTATCATTCACTTTAATCGGCTCACTATCAAGATTCCGGGCTCGCAAAGATATTTTTGTACTCTTAAAAAACGGATTTACCCAGAAAAAACCATTCTGCTTTACCGTCCCCCGATAATCGCCAAACAGCACAAGAACAGCACTCTCATTAGGATTAACAACCATAAATCCAATAGCTATTGCTATAAACAGAAGAATGACCGGAAGTAAAAGAAAAATCATTTTTGAAACCAGCGAAAAAACAGCAAGAATAACCAAAACAAGTTCAATGAAAACGAATAAGTAACCTGATTTTGCATTGTATACCTTTTCCATAGCATTTAATTTAAATTGATATCATATTGATATCACGAAGGTACATAAAAAAAAGCATCTCAGTCAAGATGCTTTACAATACATTTCCGTTGTTGCAACTAATTTTTGATTAGCTCAATACTGCTGGTCATTCGGGAGTTTAACACTTCGTACGATTTTGAAAAATCTAAAATCTGTTGAACTGATTTTTCCGATGGTGAAAATAATCTTTCACTCATTTCTGTGATCATGTCATTCTCCTCCCTGCTTCTTGAATCAATCTTCTTCTGAGAAAATTGATCGTTTTGGTACGTGTTAAAAAAATAAGATAAGGTAAAACTTTTCATCATAGGCATTTTAATTTGTTTCGAAATTCAAATAGAAAACGTCTATGCGAAAAATTTATTGTTCGCGAAACTGTTAAATTTTAGTCAAGCTTAAGTTATTTTTTTCAATCAGCTTGCGGAGATTAATTAAAGCGTACCTCATTCTTCCCAAAGCAGTATTTATACTCACATCAGTATGTTTCGAAATTTCTTTAAAACTCAAGCCCATGTAGTGACGCATGATAATCACTTGCTTTTGATCATCCGGAAGTAAGTCAATCAAATTTCGCACATCTTCTGTGATTTGGTCACCAACCAAACGGTCTTCAATATTTTCATCGGAATACCTCTGCGAATTGAACAGATCAATCTCGGTATCATCATTTGATGTTGTACTTAACAACTTCTCTTTTCGAAAGTGATCGATGATCAGATTGTGCGCAATTCGCAACACCCAGGAAACAAACTTACCGTTTTCGGTATATTTACCTGTTTTGAGCGAACGAATAACCTTTATAAATGTATCCTGGAAAATATCTTCTGCGAGCTGATGGTTTTTCACAATCAATACAACATATGTAAAAACCCTGTTTTTGTGTCGATTGACAAGCTCTTCTAAAGCGAGTTGATCACCATCAATAAACTTTTGAACGAGCATATTGTCGTTCATCGATTCTGAATTGAACATTACTTATCTATTTATATTTCTAAATGTCGAAAGTAAAGTTCTTCTATAGGCAATCAGATTTTTAGTATGAATAAAACAATTTGTTATTTTTGCACGGGGTAAAAATGTGAGTTTTTTGAATAAAAAACAAATTTATCTCGCCTAAAATTGATACAGTTTCCATGACAAACAATAAATTAGCAGCATCGGAGATCCATATAAAGGGTGCACGAGTACACAATTTACAAAACATTGAACTAAAAATCCCCCGTAATAAACTTATGGTTATTACCGGACTTTCGGGTTCAGGAAAATCATCACTTGCCTTCGATACCTTATATGCAGAAGGCCAGAGGCGGTATGTTGAAAGCTTATCATCCTATGCCCGTCAGTTTTTAGGAAGAATAAACAAACCTGAAGTTGATTTCATCAAAGGCATCCCTCCTGCCATAGCTATCGAGCAAAAAGTTAATACGCGCAACCCACGCTCTACGGTCGGTACTTCAACCGAAATATACGATTACCTGAAATTGCTTTTCGCACGAACAGGAAAAACAATTTCGCCAATATCGGGGCAAGAAGTAAAACGGCATCGTGTGAGCGATGTGGTTAATTACATCAGCTCTTTTGCTGAAGGCACCCGTGCTTTGATATGCTCTCCTTTGATTCCTAAGAATGGACGTTCAGTATTGGAAGAAGCTGAATTGTTGATGCAACAAGGATTCTCCAGAATAGAAACTCCCGGGGGAATCAAACGCATTGATCAATTATTAGAAAATAAAGACGCTGATTTTTACTCCGACCAATGTAATATCGTCATTGATCGGGTGCAGGCAACCGCAACCGATGAAGAAGATAACATCAGCAGAATGGCCGATTCTACTGAAACTGCTTTTTTTGAGGGCCATGGCACATGCCTGGTAAAAATATATAAAGGAGAAGAAGTTATTGAGAAAACTTTCTCAAACTTATTTGAGGCTGATGGTATTGAGTTTGAAGAACCCAGTGAGCATTTATTCAGCTTCAACAATCCGGTTGGTGCCTGCCCCACTTGTGAGGGCTACGGAAAAGTAATTGGCATTGATGAAGACCTGGTGGTTCCCGACAAGTCATTATCAATTTACCAGGACGCCGTGGCTTGCTGGAAAGGCGAAAGCATGCAAAAATGGAAAAACGAACTCATCCAACACGCATCTGATTTTAACTTTCCAATACACCGCCCATATTATGAACTAACAGAGGAGCAACGCCAACTATTATGGGATGGCAATTCTTATTTTGAGGGGCTCAATGCCTTCTTTAAAATGCTGGAGTCAAAAAGTTATAAAATCCAATATCGAGTAATGCTTTCACGCTATCGTGGCAAAACAACCTGCCACGAATGTAGAGGAACCCGACTAAAAAAAGAAGCCGGCTATGTAAAAGTTGACGGGCAGTCGATACAAGATTTGGTGCTGTTACCGGTAACCGAATTAAGAGATTTCTTTAACGACATTCAGTTTTCAGAGCACGAGCAACAATTAGCCAAACGCATACTCATCGAAATTAAAAACCGGTTGGAGTTTTTGGATGATGTTGGATTAGGTTACCTAACAACAAATCGCTTGTCATCCTCGCTCTCAGGAGGAGAATCGCAGCGCATTAACCTGGCAACATCGCTTGGATCAAGCTTAGTTGGATCGCTTTATATTTTGGATGAGCCCAGTATTGGCTTGCACCCCAAAGATACAGAACGGCTCATCAAAGTGTTACGAAAACTGCAACGAATTGGAAACACCGTATTGGTTGTGGAGCATGATGAGGAAATCATTCGGGCAGCTGACGAAGTTATCGACATTGGCCCCGAAGCGGGTGTTCATGGCGGTGAACTAATCTTTCAGGGCAATCACGAGAAATTACTGACCGCAAAAAATAGCTTAACAGCAGACTACCTGAATGGCACAAAAGAAATTGAAATTCCGAAAACACGCAGAAAGTGGAATAACTTTATCGAAATAAAAGGTGCTCGCGAAAATAACCTTAAAAATGTCTCCGTTAAATTTCCGCTGAATACCATGACGGTTGTGACCGGAGTTAGCGGATCGGGAAAATCAACCCTGGTAAGCCGAATTTTATATCCGGCTATCGCAAAACGATTTGGCGGATACGGCGAAAAAACCGGACAACACGATACGGTCTCCGGCGACTTTAAACGACTAACCTCGGTGGAATTTGTTGACCAAAACCCGATTGGAAAATCGTCACGTTCGAACCCGGTCACTTACCTGAAAGCCTACGATGAAATCCGCAAGCTTTATGCCGAGCAGCAGTCAGCCAAATACCAGGGATTTAAGCCCTCGCACTTTTCGTTTAATGTTGATGGAGGGCGCTGTGAGGAATGCCAGGGAGAAGGTGAAATAAAGGTAGAAATGCAATTTATGGCCGACATTCACCTCCTATGCGAAAGCTGTAAAGGAAAACGGTTTAAGGATGAAATTCTGGAAGTGCTGTTTAATGGGAAAAGCATTCACGACATTTTGGAAATGACCATTAACGAATCAATCGAATTCTTTGGGAGTAGTGCCGGAACGACAGAGAAAAAGATTGCGAAAAAGCTTCAACCCTTGCAGGATGTTGGTTTGGGATACGTGAAACTGGGACAGAGCTCATCGACCTTATCAGGCGGTGAAAGCCAACGGGTAAAACTGGCAGCATTTCTTTCCAAGGAAAAAGATTCGCCCTCATTATTCATTTTTGATGAGCCAACTACCGGGCTGCATTTTCACGACATCAAAAAATTGCTGGATTCATTTAACGCACTTATTTCAAGAGGACATAGTTTAATTATCATAGAACACAATCTGGAAATTATCAAGTCGGCCGACTGGATCATCGACTTAGGCCCTGAAGGTGGTAAAAACGGAGGACATATTTTGTTCGAAGGCACACCCGAAAACCTGGTAAAAGCGACTGATTCACACACTGGCAAGGCCCTGTCTGAAAAATTATAAATTATTTCAAAGGCGCTTTGAAAGATATTCTTTCAAACGAAATAAAAATAGGTACCTTTGCGCAGGTTAAACTGAGTAGATAACGGGATTTTGTTATACGTAATTGGGAAGAATAACTAGTCGCTGCGTTCTACTGTAAAATCAAAAAAATATATGAGCTTTTATTCGCATACGTTTAACATTCCGGTCATGGGACTGGGATATACTTTAGACACGCCTGTACGGGTAGCACACTTAGGAATATCATCAGTTCTTTCGCTGGTGGATGACGTTTTGATGGAGAAGATGCGTGAATTCTATTGCGGAAAATTTGACCTCCCCTACCAAAACATCAGCAACAAAGTAGAAGACTTTAGAGCAAAACGCATTACGGCCTATCTCAATTTGGTTGACAAATTAGTCAACTATAAATATGAAGAGCTGGTCAACAATTTTCATAAAAAAGGAGGTGATTTAGATAAGTTCATGGAACTACTTCCTAATTCAACCCAGATTCGTGAAAAATTTAACCAGCTTTCTGAAAATAAAAACGTTCAGGACGTAAAAAACTGGATTCGCAACCATCTGACACCCGGAAGTATAGATGTAAACATCATGACCAAACTGGATAAAGCGAATTTTAAAGATCGCGAAAAACTGCCGACCGAGTATAATGACGCGCATGCTGCATTGAGAGGTTTTGCCAATAGCGATTTGAATTCGTCTCTGGTACTTTCTGCCGGTATGAATCCAAGACTTTACAGCTACCTCGAAAACTTTTCAGATTTCTACCCGGACGAAAACGGACAACTAAAGAAAAAGATTATCCTCAAGGTAAGCGATTTCCGTTCGGCCATGGTTCAAGGACGCTTTTTGGCAAAGAAAGGCATCTGGATTTCAGAGTTCCGCGTTGAGTCAGGATTGAATTGTGGTGGACATGCGTTTGCCACCCAGGGCTATTTACTAGGTCCTATTCTTCAGGAGTTTAAGGAAAAACGCCAAGAGTTATTAGAGTCTACCTTTGACGTTTACCAGAAAGGACTTCAAGACAAAGGTTTAGCGGAGCTTGAAAAAGCTCCCGAGATGAAAATTACCGCTCAGGGTGGTGTTGGCACCAATGAAGAGCATCAGCTATTACTAGACGAATACGAATTGGATAATATTGGTTGGGGTAGCCCATTTATGCTGGTTCCCGAAGCGTGTAATATTGACAAGCAAAGTCTGGAACTGCTAAAAAATGCCGGTGAAGAAGATGTGTATTTGAGCGATGCTTCTCCGCTTGGTGTTCATTTTAATAATGTTAGAGGAACCAGCCAGCAAAATGAAATTCAAAACTACCTGAAAGCTGACAAACCGGGCTTTCCATGCACCTTGCGCTATCTGGTTTTCAATACGGAATATACCGAAGAGCCAATCTGCACAGCTTCAAAACAATATCTGAAAAAGAAACTCAAAGAAGTGGATGAATCTGCACTTACCGATTCGGAAAAGCAATGGAAGAAGAGTAAGCTAACCGAAAAGGAATGTTTGTGTGAAGGATTGACCAATTCAACCTATTTGGCAAACGGACTGACAATGAACAGCAAAAGAGAAGGTGTTAGTATTTGTCCCGGGCCAAACATTGCCTATTTCAAAGAAGTAGTTTCGCTGCAAAAAATGGTCGATCACATTTATGGCAGAATCAACCTCTTAAAAGATGTCAAACGTCCGAACTTGTTTTTGAAAGAACTCAACATGTATGTTGATTATCTGGAAAAAAATCTGAAAGAAGCGCAAGCCGAAGAAGATAAAAAGCAATTGGGGTATTTTAAAAAGTTCAAGAAAAATCTACAGGATGGTATTGACTATTACCAAGACTTCTTTAAAAAATACGAACATAAGTTGCAGGAAATGAAGAAGGATGTTTTTACCGAACTGGATATCTTCAAGCAAAAATTAGAGCAAATCAATATTTGATAAAATACATCTCACATCAAATCCGACTAATGAAATTTAGTCGGATTTTTTTTGCCAGTTTTTTTATTCTTAACTACACGCTCCCACACTTATTCCTAAACCAGTTTACCCGCATAGAACTGCAGTTTAGTTAACATGACACGAGTTTGTTTAACAGCGACTGGAGTCATCGTTTCCCTGACTCCGGTTTGCATTTTGGTGACTTCGCCCACCTGATAGGGCTACAAAAATTATTTGATTAATGAAACGCAAACACCGGCTTCCCATCACTATCAAATTTTACTTCCAGAACCCGGGCATGCCGGTTAGGGTCGTATAATGGGTCCTTGATTATTTCTTCGTAAGGTCTGCTATCCGTTTTTGGAACAACTGCCGGATCGCCAACCGCTTTTTCATAGTCGCGAGCGTGGTAGATACACAATGGTGTTACATCATCTTCAGCCACCGTAAAACAATTGTGTCCTGGTCCGTAAATCTGCTTTTCGTAATCGGTTTTCAGCACCGGATACCTCGATTTCTTCCACGAATTTCTGTCGAGCAGATCCGAATTCTCATCGGCTTCCATCAGTCCCATACAATAACAAGCTCCTGTTGCACTTGCCGAAAAGGAAATATAAATCTTGCCTTTGTTTTTTATCACCGCTGGTCCTTCATTTACCCAGAAATCAACTCGTTCCCAATCGTAATCGGGTGTTGTAAGCATAAACTGCAGGGTTTTTAGCTTGATGGGCGATTCCATTTCGGCTAAATATAAATTGGAAGCAGCAAACTGTCCACCGGTTTTCTCGGCCCAACAGAAATAGCGTTTGCCCTCATTCTCGAAAATGGTAGCATCCAGGGAAAAGTCTATAAAAGACTTTTCATCGCCATCGGCAGCCTGCATCATCCCCAGCTCAATCCATTCGTCTTTTAGCGGATCCTGACCTTTGCATTCCAACACATAAGGACGCAATTTCCAAATATCTTCTTCTTCGCTGGCGGCAAAGTAGATGTACCACTTGTTATCGAGGTAATGAATTTCAGGAGCCCAGATATGACGGCTCATGGGGCCGTCGTTGTGCTTAAACCACACATCAAATGTTTCGGCATCTTTCAGGCCGGCTATGGTTTTCGATTTCCGAAGCTCAATACGATCGTAGGTAGGCACCGAGCCGGTGAAATAATAATAACCATCGGTATGTTTGTACACGAACGGATCGGCGCGTTGCTCAACCAGTGGCGCATTTTGTCCTGTAGTATCCATTTTAAATATGAAGTTTTGCTTTTATTGTTTCGTAATATTTATCGGTGATTTTATAGCGGTAAATCAACATTCCATTAATCACATGAAAAACTCCGGGAATAATGGTTAGCATTAGAGCCAGCCCCATCAGCGTTGTTTTTGTTTGAATCTCATCAGGAATATATCCAAAAGCGTCGAGTAACAAACCAACCACCGCTCCGGCAACTCCCATTCCTGCTTTCTGAGCAAAAGAAATACCTCCGAATGAGAGTCCTGAAACACGTTTGCCGCTTTCGGCATGGCCATAGTCTACCGCTTCGGCAATAGCCGACCAAAATACCGGCGCATGCACATCAACCACTACAGAAAGAATAAAATAAAGTACGTAAGCCAGCAATATGCTGTCGGGTTTTGGCTGAACCAAAACAAACATCAGTACACTTAACACACCTACTCCCAACTGCGACATCCAAAACAGTTTTACCTTACAAAAATGTTTGGTAATAAGCGTTGACAGCGGCATGGCCAAAATAGCTCCGGCAACACCTGTTGCCATAAAAGTCGACTGCATTCCGGCGTCGCCTCCCAGGTAGTATTTGGCATAAAATATAGCCACCGAACTACGAATTACATAACCGGTTGTTCCCGACAGACACGATCCCCAAAGAATCAGCCACTGTTTGTTTTTTATGAGTAAACGAAACTGCTCGAGCAGCGGTTTTTTATCTACAACGTGTTCAATGCGTTCTTTAGTGGTAAAATAGCTAAATAAGAAAAGCAAGGTTCCCATTAGCGCCATTAATCCCATGGCCAGCTGATATCCTCGTCCCATATCGTTTTTACCCAGTTTTTCAGCCAGAACAGGAACCACAATCGACACCATAAAAGCGGCCACCTTTGCAAAGAAAAGGCGATAGCCGTTTGCTGATAGCCGCTCCTGCGGATCGTTGGTTAATACCCCAATCAGCGAAATGTATGGAATGGTAACCGATGTGAACATCAGCGTAACAAAAATGTAGGTGATGTAAGCATAAATCAGTTTGCCGGCATAATCAAAACCGGGTGTGGTGAAGGTTAGAAAAACCGAGATGCCAAAAGGAACTGACAGATACAAAAAGTATGGGCGGAACCGGCCACCTTTAAATTTATACTTGTCGGTAATCAATCCCATAAGCGGATCGCTAATGGCATCAATCAATCGTACCAGTAAAAACATGAGGGCGACATCTTTCGGTTTGAGTCCGAAAATATCGGTGTAAAAATAGGTGATGATCAAGAACATGGACGAAATAACCACGTTTACGGCAGCATCTCCCGATCCATAGCCGATTTTTTCAAGTAAGGTTAGCTTTTGAGCTTTAGTATTCATTGATTTAATTATAAAGTTTGGTCTTCAATAGTTAATTCGTTTATATCTTTCAATCCATATAGCACGATACTTTGTGGATATTTTGTGTGATGCAAATATAGTTGCAATTGCGAAAAACAGGTGGAGTAATGAGTAATTAAGGTGGACATATTCCACGATCAGAAACGATTAAAACACTTGAACATAGCTTGATTTATCTAAAAACGCTGGCAAATGCAGAGCGACTCCAACAATACAACTATCAGAAATCAGTCAAAAACCTTTAATGATTGATTCATTAGCGTCCGGTTAAAATGATGGGCTAAAGCCCGTGTCATATCTGGCATTCACTAACCCCGGGATTAATCCCGGGGTTAGTCATCGCACCGGAGCGTCCGGGCTTTAGCCCATAACTCCATTTTTCCCGGACAACAGTGTAATTGATTATTCTGATAGAAGTGCCGGAAGATCATCTGTTTTTTGGAGATTTCTATTTCCGGAATAATTCACATCATAGGAGAAATGATAAATCGTATTTTGACGGTAATAATAATCGTCTTTTGGGTAGAAGTGATAAAATAATCGTGTAGTCTAGCCTAAAACAGCTACAATAATGAAGATCTAAATTCAGGGGTGATGAAAACGAATCAATTAACCAAGCCTCAAATCATCGAGATTATCGCATCACAGGAAAACGGACGATCAGTTTCTGACATCTGTTAGTGATCACGAAATCAGTCAGAGCACCTGTTATAAACGGAAGGGTAAATATTCAGACATGATTGGGTCTCAGGTCAGGCAATTAAACAATGATCGGGAGAAATTGCCAGCTCGATATAAGCAGATTGTTGCCGAGCTAAGCTTGCAGAATACGGTTCGAAAAGATCGGATAGAAAAAAATGAAGCCTGCTGATAAAATGGAATAGTAGCTTCAAAATGATCTTGAATGGAAGAATATACTCAACCACGAAAGCCGACTCGGACGTTTTGGCTGAACGTTTTAAAAGAGCTTAGAGGCAGCATGTGCTAAACTTCGGTTTGTTTGAAAGTATACCGCAGACACACTAATACGCCATTGCCTGGCTTGGGAGGTATAACGACGGAAGGCGTCGCTCATGTCCGGGGTATTTAACTCCAGTTAAGTTCCTGTTGAAATATGGAAAACTCTCAACCGAGTTTCCGGCATTTCAACAAGGCAACAACCAGGGGCAAACTCTAATCAGCAATAACCAATTTTAATCATGAGAACTGTTAATCTTCTTTGTTATTGCTACGCAATGCCCAAAGAGTAATTCCTGCAATAGTGATTAAACTCCCCGCAAAGACGGCTAAATTCACATTACGCTGTGCATTTTTTGCCTTTTCAAGCTGTTTCGAGCCTATTCCTTTGTCTGCAACAAAGTTTTCAAGTTTTTTGATTCTTCCTTCTAATTCGTCTTTAATTTTTTCGCTAAATTCCATATTATTAACACTTTAAGGGTTTTACTTATAATATAGAACGTTCAGAAATTAAAATTGTTTGTAAGATTATTGATGTTGTATTCCGGAATGGAAACTGAAGCAAATAGCATTGACAGGAACGATTCTTTCAGAACCTCCAGGTTTTATATCAAATCTAAAAGTACAAC
Organism: Sunxiuqinia indica; assembly: GCF_009847015.1. Classification (GTDB taxonomy): domain Bacteria; phylum Bacteroidota; class Bacteroidia; order Bacteroidales; family Prolixibacteraceae; genus Sunxiuqinia; species Sunxiuqinia indica. Next base: position 268,078 of record NZ_WVEM01000007.1, on the reverse strand, counting down.
TGTCGTTGTCAGCGTGATACAAAGTGAGAATAGGATTCTGATCTGTTCCATGTCAAGCCCATTTTTTACTATCTTCAATTCCATACGCTTTAAAAGCCTCGTTGTCGTTGCAAAATTACTCACCAAAAGTTGTCTTCAGCACTTTTTTAAGCTCATCAATTCCCAGAATGGCCTTCTCCGGTAGATTAGCCTTGTCATTACCAAAAACATACATGGCTGCTTCATCTTCAATCACGCTGTTCGATTCGTCATAATTTCCACTCTTATCTTTAACGCTGAGGGTATCCAACTGTAAAAACCCGCCCATAAAATCGTACATGGCAATCCGTTTCGAGCGACCGTAGTCATGTCCTTCTTCAGGTAGATGCACATTTTTTACATGATCGAGTTGATTGTAAAAGCCATAAGTTCGCTGCATAAACGGAAACTCATATTCCGGCACATGATTCGACCAATCGCCGCCATCGGAAATAACCAGTTGTGGTTTGGGCGCAAACATGGCGGCAATTTCAACATTGTTGGTTCCTCCACCACACAGGTGAATTGGCTGACCACTTTCGCAAGGGCAACCGCCATAAAAGTAGCACGACAGCATCACCACCGGCACACTCACATTGATTCGTTCGTCGATAGCCGAGATCAGCATCGTATGGCTACCACCACCAGAACCACCTGTAATTGCAACCCGATCAGGGTCAGCATGATTGAGCGACAATAAATAATCCAGTATTCGTTCGCTGTTGAGCACTTGAACCAGTTGCGCAGTGCTTTGCTTATGATCTTCAAATTGAAGCAAACTTTCGCCCCAGGCAAACAGGTCGTAATTCATGACAATGGCTCCCATTTGAGCGAGCATTGCACAACGTATCTGCATATCTTCGTTATACCGACCATTGGTAAAATGACCATTCGGGCACAATATTACCGGAACCTTCCCTTTCAATTTTGCAGGCTTGTAAATCGACCCGGTGGTGTATAATCCGGGCAAAACTTCCAATGCTATATTTTCAACCTGATAGCCGTTCATCTTCCGTTTGTTGGTAACAATCGGATCAGAGTCCGGCCATTCGGGCAGATCATCGAGATGAAAAATAGCACGCATACACTCTTTTAATTCAGCCTTTCGCACTTCCCAGGATTTCTGATCGTCATACAATGTTTTCATGTACTCCAATCGTTCAACTCCCTCTCTCAGGGTAATTTTAGAATAACGAAAGTGCGAGATGCGATAGGTATTATCATCTTTCTTCTCGAAAACCAGATCGAAAGGAGTCAGTACATTTTTCAGCGTCTCCTCAATGGTTGGTCGAAAGCGCCAATTGGCATAATCCAGCATTTTACCACGAACCATACTGCCTGCAAAACTAAGATCGACCTGATATTGCTTTTCAATATCCAGCAAAACATCCTCCAAGTCCCGACTATATTTAGTATCTGAGTTTTGCGCTTCGACTAGAAAAACCGAAAACAAAAGTGTAAACAGAAAAAGAATCTTTTTACTCATCGTCTTGTTATTTTTCAGGCCACTTTTCATCGATAATTTCAGTCAATTCCAATTTTGCCGGATCAACTTTTACGTATTTCATTCGCTCACGACGCCAGGTGTAAATAAAATGCACCATGCCATCAGCCGACTGAATTACTGCCGGATAAGAATACTGGCTGATTTCGGAATCTTCCAATACCAGCGCTGCAGACCAGTGTTTGCCATCATCGGAAACTGCTACATTAAGTGGTGTGCGATAACCTTTTTTAGCGCCAATGGGTGTTTTTACGTGGTTGTAAACAGCCAGTTGACGGCCATCCTGCAACGAAACGGCATCGGTTCCTGAGTTGTTATTTGGAAGTCCGGAAGCTTGCGGCAATGACCATGTTTCGCCGTTGTCCGAAGAATAAGAATCAACCAACACGCTGTTTTTACTTCGGCATAAAACAGACAAACGCCCGTCTTGGTGTTTCAAAACACTGGGCTGAATAATTTGATAGGTGCTCGGGCTATTAATTGGTCCAACCTTACGCCAGGTTTTACCAAAATCAGGGGTCAGTTCGAAATGCACCTGCCATCCCTGGCCTCCTTCAGTACTTGACCCGCAGATCAAATCGCCGTTATCTAACAACAACGGTTTATTTTTTACCGGGCCAATAAAGCCATCAGGTAGTTTTTCGGCTTCGCTCCATGTTAATCCGTTGTCCGATGAACGCTTCAGCATGCCCCACCAACCGGAAGGACTAGGCCCAACTTTATAAAACAACAACAAATCGCCATCAGGAATTTGATACAAAACCGGATTCCAGGTTGGATAACGCAGCGTATCGTTTTGCACCCCGTTGGCCACTTCAACCGACTTTGTCCACTCACCATCGACCAAACGACTGAAACGGATGGTCACATCCGGGTTTCGTTCGCGTGTGCCGCCAAACCAAGCAGCAACAATACCGTGCGGCGTTTCGGCCAACGTTCCGGCATGGCATGAAGGATAAACATCTTCTTCGTATATAAACTGTTCTTTTACGATTCCTTTTTTCCACCGATTTTCCTGTGCTTTTGCCTCAACTGAAAAAAGACAAGCAAGAACAAACATCACAATTAGACTATTTCTGAAATATAATTTCATCTGTTTATATTTTTCAATTTAAGTTTGAGCAATTTCGGTACTCCTCTGGAATGCTTTAGTTTGGTGCACCTGCACATGTAACTCCCAATAATCATCCCCTGTCTGAGCAAAATATTGATCATGCTCATTTCGTATTCAATGCACGCTTTAAATTAGCAATGTAAAGTCTACTTTTTGTTTTTTTCTTCTTTTATTTTTTTGACAAAGGCCTTGTAAAGCTGGTGCCAATCTCTTCCGTTACTGTTTAAGTATTTCTCGCACTTCGTTTTGTAGATTTCGAAAATAGCAGAGATCTCTTTCATCTGTTTATAATCGACTGCCATTTCGCGAGCCTCTTTTAAATGGCCTAAAATTACAGCGGCTTCTTCGTCGGTTAGGTCCGGCACAATGGCGTAGTAACCACGCATGGTGAAGTCAACCTTACCTACGGTGTATTTATCCAAAATAGCTTCAACCTGCTCTTCTTTCAACTCTTTACGAAGTCCGCTCATTAAATTCTCATGCACACTTTCGGGCATGGCTGAATCGGCAATCATTTGTCGATCCAGCTCGGTCAGCTTTTCCCCTGTCCTTGGATTAACTCCGGCAGGAACCGCTGATCCGGGGTGCTCATCATGCCAAGTTTTCACTGCCGTCAGATGTTCGGCTACAATGTCTATTACGCGCTCTTCTTTTGCTTTATCGGCCAACTCTAGCGATTTCACCCACTCGGTTGCTTTCTGTTCCTGATCGGATAACTGATCGCTAACGACCGATGGGTGTACGGTACAATTTGCCTCGGTAGCCGGAGTGTACAAGAAAGACACTGCTGCAAAAACAGAAGCTATTAGTAATGATTTTTTCATTGGTATCGTTCTTTTTATTGATTGCGAGTTAGTAACTACAAACCAGGTGTTCGAGGTGCTCACTTCGTCCAACCTCTTTTCCATCGACTAAAATGATAAGCCCTTTCCCTAACTTGTATTTTTCGCCCGTTTTATCCCAAATGATGCTGACACTTTTCCCATGATAAGAAACTTGATCGAGCGAAAACCAATCCCATTTATCTTCGGGAATCAAGGGGTTCACTTCAATTTTCTGATCATCGCGGGGACGCAAACCAACCAGTCCGGTAATAATTAAGTCATTAAAGGTTGAATGATTGTAGTAGCGGCTTCGCTCCTGATCTCCTTTAAGCCAATAGCCAGTTACTTCATCCAAATACTCTCCAATATATGGGCGACCGCGGTAATATTGTGATTCAACATACAACTCCATCAGTCTAAAATAAATGGAATCGTTCACCACATCCTGATCGTAATTATTGATCAGGTTAGCCATGGCAGTCATGGTTTGTGACGTTGCAAATGGCCAAATGGCACCATCCCACTCGCAGCTGCAACAGCCATGAGAGCGAAACTCCGGGTGACTTCGCTCGGCAGTTGTCAGCCCAAAAGGAGCTAAAAACCCCTGAGTGCTTTTTACCTGTTCCCAGGCACTTTGCTGCTTTTCCTTTGGCAAGTTGAAATACCATGGAATGAATCCAATTTCTTCGCGCACCTCCGCAAAACCTCCTTTTTCGTTAACCGTTTCGTAGAAGTTCGCCTCAGCATTCCAAAGGCTATCATTCACCAGCTTTTGTAAGGTATCAGCTTTAGCTTCATATTTTTCAGCAACTTTCTTCTTTCCGGCTAAACCTGCAATTTTAGCAATGGCTTTTGCATTTCCATACATGTAGCTGTTAATCGTTGGGCGCTTATTTTTCACGTGACGTCCACCACTAATTTGCTCTTCCATGCCATCGCGAACATCGTATTGCCAAAACAGGCCAGAAGGTGTTTTTTTTTCAAGCTCCCACGCTTCGTATTCTGAAAGTAAATCAGGCAACATATCCACCAAATACTCCTTGTTTCCATCAACCAGGTATTTGTTGTAAAGAGCATTGGCCGTCCAACTACTGAACTTGAGAAGCTTATTCATTTTTCCACCTTCATTACCCCGAAACCAAACATGGACATAGTCGTTCACATATTTGCGATCGCGCAACCAGCGGGATTCGTATATGTGATGCCCCAAGGCACAACTAATCATGTTGTATTTATCAGCATACGGACGTTGAACCAGAAACTCGGTCATGACGTATCCTTTGGGAGTCTCTTTGATGTGCTTGCGCAGGGTCCACCAACGGTAGTAATACATTTCCTCAAAATTGGCTTGCGGACATTCGAACAGGGGGATATTGGCTTTCATCCATTCCCATGATTCGGTATTAGGGATAGCGCCGGCAATATTTTCATCTTCCATGCGATTAAAATAATCGACATAGTGCTTAAAATCCTCAGCTTGAAGGAGCTGTTTTTCACTGCTCTTTCCTTTTTGGCTTGCCGTAGCCGGCAATAAACACATCCAGGTGAAAGCAATAATGAGTGTTAATTTTATTGTATTTTTCAACTTATACATTCAACTATAATTTTTCAGTTTTCAACGAATAAATGCGGAAGACAGCTTCGTCAACAGGCTTTCCGCTTTGAGGAACATCAAATTTTTGATCAGTTGGCGTATCGACAGTTGGAAAGCGGCGGACCTCTCCAGTACGAAACTGAATGCTTTGGACTTCGTGAACCGGTGCAAAACTCAAGCCCGTGGTTTTCTTTTCACCATTTACATACACATCGTAAAAACGAGACCAAGTGGTCGCTTCAATACGAATGGTGTATTTTTTACCGGCTTCGTACTCCATAATATTCCGCAAACGATAGCCTGCTTTGTGTTTCAGTATCCCATCCTTATCAAAAACAAGGCGCAACGTTCCGGTGTTCTCTTCATCTTGCAATTCAACATGCAGCAGACCATGGTCATTTTGCTCTGCTTCAATTGTAAACTCAACGCTCACCGAATCGGATGGCGGAAACAACCGCTTGGCTTTGGCGTAGTCAAATTCATCTTTGTCTTTTAAGGTCAGACAGGATGTTCCATCAGCATCTTTTTCAATACCAACACGCGCCCAAACCGGACTAAAAAGATTCCATTTGTCCAAAGCAGATGCTGAATCCATCGCAGAAAAATCTTCATTAACATGATTCTCAGCCTTCGATTTAACAGGCACTGGAATTGTTGAAACCCAGATATCTTCCTTATTAATGCTGTACGTTATCCAAAGGTTTCCATCAGGAGGTGTACCATTACCTTCCTGAATACCGCGAACATATTGCGGACCATAAGATTTATAGTTACCACCATAGCGCATGGTTGTAATTTCACCATTCACCAAAAGTAAATTTTCATAATTGAGACCGTCCTCACTCACTGAAATAGCTAAAGGCCAGCGAAAATCGGAGGGATTGTATACTGTCGCAAAACGACCATCGGAAGTACGTTGTCCCCAAATCTTAGCATTGCTATTTACAAAGCCAGGGGCACGAGTGGGCGTTGTCCAGGTTTTTCCTTCATCTTCACTCACCGCAGTGAGGGCATGTTTCCACAGGCCAACCACGTTACCATTCGGCAAGTGATAGTACGAGAAAGCTTTATACTGTTTTTGTATGGGAATTAACGGATCATCCCGATCCGCTTCTTCGTTCCACTGTTGTTGAACAAGCGGATCGGATAGCATTTCTTCACAGGCTTTAACAAGCCCTTTATCCTTGCTCTTCGTATAAAACGGATAGTCCGTATTTTTTTTGCTCCACCCTTCGTTATAACGAATGAAATAGATCGGCCCGAAGGAACCATCTTTATGAATTTCGCGCACAACTCTTCCAATTCCTTTTCCATCGTTCGGGCTGTCGTGTGCATCAATAGAAATAGCAATGTAGGCGATGGCAAATAAACGATCATCAGAAGAAACATAAACTCCCATTCGTTGATGATTCACCGACAGCAAATCTTTTGCCACTTGATCACTTCCCTCCTTTTGCGTTCCGTCCGGAATGGAATACGGAGGAAAAATAACCTCAGGCTTCGACCATTCGTAACCATCTTCTGAAGTCACCAAAAAGGTTTGTCCCGGTGGAACGTGCTCTCCAACCGGATCGCTTAAATATTCTAAAAAGAACGTATCGTTCCAATACGCCAACATAGGCGCATGGTTGTAGGTCCATCCAAAATTATCAGCAGTTTCAGGAAGTTCGCGATTGGCGCGCATCACCTGAATGTTATGTACGCCCATTGCCGGGCTCAGTTGCCCATGATGATAGTCAGGATTGTTGAGCTCGGTCCCTGTAAAATGAGGGATTTCCTGAGCTGAAGCTACTCCCACTCCACTTAATAACAAGGCGGACACGAGTAATATTTTATTCAGTTTTATCATTTCAAATCAATTAAATTGAAGTTTTCCAATTCCAAAAAACTCAGAAGTCAATATGAATGCTATACTTCGTCAAGAATCAACACCCAGTCGTTACCATTCTCTTTTTCACCCGGGGCATCAAATTCCTGAACACCCTGGGTCTCAAACTCACCGATGGCTGTAGTTTCTCCATTTCGGGGATCAAACCAGCTTGCCTTTACTTTTTCAGCTTTAAACTGCTCCATATCAACAGGAATATTTCTTCCGGTGTACGTGTAGATAAAGGCATAGTTTGAACCACGAGTAGCGATTAAGTAATCATACCGCTCACCATTTTCACCGGCTATCAAACTTTGATCCGGCACTCTATCCAAATAAGAACGCGATAGCATCAAATCTTTCAGGTGAACCATCTGTTTGGCACCCGGAGCATCAATTGCTTCGGTCCAATATTCTCTGGCTCCGTATGCCGGTTCATTATCCGTCGGCTTATAGAACTGCATTACAGCACTATGTCCATAAGTATAGCCGAATGCTCCGGAAAATACGGACCAGTATGCATATCGACGAACATCATCATCATTCCAAAATGGTTGCAATGTATCGTGTAAGCCCTGAGGAATTCCTTCGTAAGAAGGCTCGCCATCAATGGTTGGTTTAGCCGGAGTCATATCCCAATCGGTTTGCATGTAACGCCAATTGTCTTCACCGTAAGAGCGCTCCGTATCATCCTGCTCGTAATTTCGGTGTCCGGACTGGATCATGTTAAAATCCAACCAAGCTTCGTTAGCAAACCAATCAGATGACTGCATCCGTCCGCGTGGGTGAAAGGTAATCAGGTGATTCGGATCAGTATCATTGATCGCATTTCCCAGATTATTCCAGGTAGCCGTTGAATCGTTCCCCATGGTGTCACCACCATTCAGCCAAATTATATTTTTGCGGTCTTTGTAGCGATTGGCTATCCACTGGCCATAAACAGAGGCTTCTTCTCTTGATACATAACCACTTTTTACATTGCCTCCCCATACAGGAACCAAGGCCATGTACAATCCTTTTTCGGCAGCCTGATCAATCACATAATCCATATGATCCCAATAATCATATTGCAGCGAGTCGTCGAATGCATTTCCTTCGGTAACCACCGGTTTTGCCACATTGGCATTTACTAAGGCTGAATCGCCATAAATATTGACAGCTCCTACGCTGTGCAATACCATTACCTGAATAACATTGTATCCTTGCTCTTTGCGGATTTCCAAATATTTCACTGCATTTTCCCGATTAAGCTTTGAAAATAGCAGCCAACCGGTATCGCCTAACCAAAAAAACGGATCGCCATTCTCTTCAACAAAATAATGTCCGTTTTCAGACACTTTTAAAAGCGGTAACCCCGTATCTTCTTTCTTTTCTTCCTTTGAGGTTGAAGTACAACCAACAGCAAAAAATACAGCTATCGTAATGATCAATAAATTTCGTAACATATTTTATAAGGTTTATTGTTGTTTTTTAATCCAAGTTATGAGTGATGATTTTTGAGGCAGTTTAATCGCTTGTTTTTCGCCTCCCTTTATTATAGTCTCTTTATTGAGTAAAGTCCCATCCGGAGGTTGAATAAATTTAACGACATATCGTCCTTTCCTTCCAGTCAGGTCAATCGAAAGTTCTGATTTGTTCTGCGAATAAATGATAAGTGCATTGTCACTTTCCAAGCTGCACTCTTCTTCAGGGTTAGCATCCGGCTTAACGGGCCGCATCGAAATGGCATCGGATAAAAACCCGGCCGGCAAATTTTCGGGGAGAACCACAAGCGAACCTCCGGCCATAAAAGCAGCCCAACCATATACATTGTATCGGCCTTCAGAAAAAACAACGGCCTTTTCAGGGTATTGAGACGTATATTCGAACACCGAACGATAAACAGAGCTGAAGGAGCGTTTGCCGGGTTTTACCTGTCGTGCATGCTGACGCGGCGCCAACTGCTGAGCGCTCAGTGGCGCATACAACGTTCCGTCTTCGCGATAGCTCCAATAGCGAATGTCAATTACATCGATCAGATCTGCGTATTTTTTATTCGCCAAAATAGAATCCTGAACATCCTTGGTGGTACTCAATCCTATCAATTTATCTTCCCCGGTTTCCTTTTGCCAATTGTCAATCGTTTCTAACCAGAATTCGGTAAAATGAAGCGGACCTGTATATTCAGCACTAATCAGCTGAAGGACGTTTGAATTATCAGCAAAATTATTCAGACATTGACGAATATAGGCCTGATGCAACTTCCGGCGTACCGGATGGCTTTCATCATAAAACTGTTTGGCCATATAAATCCGTTTATCTCCCGCATAAGGCACCGGCTCTGGAAAACCGGTGTTGTTAATATTGTTCGCAGGTCGCCACGGACTGTCAGCCCAGTGAGCTCCGGCTTCTAAAATGTTATGCTGAAAATAGTTGTGATGCACCAACAGCTTGCCGTTTTTGTCAGCCAAGTCGGCAAAATCAGCAAGTCGATTCCAGTACCAATCATCATATTTGGTTAAGTCGTATTTACTCAATCCGTCCCAGGCAGTTCCTTGTCCGCTTCGGGCAAAAGGCTGCTGGTAAAATGGAGCCCAAACCTGACCATCCATCCTTCGAACTCGCTGATGATCGTCGCGGCGACGATCGTACCACAAGCCATAATTGTGTTCAAGACCAACCATATTGTATTCATCCATCCAGTCAATCACCTCATTCAGGTTATCGGTATATCCGTGACCATTTCGGCCCGGGACATAACGTGTAACAGCAGGAGTTGCCTTCTTCGTAGCATAGGGACGAGCCACTCCCCTCCACCAAGGCACCGTAAAGCGCATGCCGGTTAACACCAAATCATCTTTAACCAATTTCCCGTTTTCAACAGTAATTGGATGAAGAACTTCTGTTGCAATTTTCTTCTTGTCTTTTAATTCGCTTGCTTTTATGGCAGTTGCTGCTTCCAGTGAAATCGGATCGCGGTCGTCCGCTTGCATAATCCAATCTTCCAAACGTAGCGCCGGTGTGTAAGCTTGTTCCGTTAATTCCTGAGCTTGTTCGGCAGTAGGGCTACTTGTTGAGTTATCGTCGAAGGGCATTACCTGGTCAGCAAACTCCTCGGTTTTCTTATCCAGTCGATCAGCTAGCTGTGCATAAAACAAACTTCGGGGTGTGACATGGTTATTTTCTTCAGCCCAATATCCATTGCCCGAAAATTGACTCCAGGCACCGTAACTCCAGTTCATCGCTGTAGGTGGGGCGTAGTTTTCGATCAGCGCAGCAGAGCATTGCCACAGCATGGAATTGGCAGCAGTCCAGCCAGCTCCCTGGCGGTTGAGCATCTGATTTTTAAAGGAAATGGCATGTCCATCAACATTCACAATATCGAATAAAACACCGGATGCCCAACTGTCAATTGTCCCGCTGTATTCGTAGGGCAAATGCGATTCACATTGCACAAAAACGTTTGGCCCGGCAGCACAAAAACCAAGGGCAAAATCATGATAACCATATTCGGCATACAAGCGTTGAAACAAGGTTTGTTGCCCCATTGTGAAAAAGGTATATCGCCGCTGACCGCCGATTTCAGAAACCGGATCTGTTGAAACACAATCCTGAACCGTTACTTTTTTAGCGGTTTCATAAACAGCAACTGCCGACCCGGCAAAATGCTTAAAAGTTAATTGACGTACCCATACATTTTCAGCATTCTCAATAGTTATAGCTGACCAACAATGGTTTTCATCTTTCAAATTCGTTTCATCAAAAGCCGACTCCAAATTTAGATTTTCAATCCCAATGTTGTTGATTCGTCCTTTCCAGTTATATTTTATGATTCCACTAGCTCCCCAAGTCGTATCTAATGCAGTTGTTAGCGGAGCATCGACGAAAATGGTATCTCCTTCGATTGCGGTAATCGTACGATCCCAGTAGATATCGCGGTTTCCGGGTTTCCAGCCAATCCACCCCGTTTCTTCTCCACCAAATTCAACCATACTTAATCTTTCAATCCACTTTTGAGACGATAGACGATGAACAATAACCGGGTCGCCTACTTTGTAAGCTTCAGTATTTTCAACCACAAACTTCATCGCATTTACAGGCACGTATGAATTAGAAATACGCGTTGTATCAGTAAAAAACTGATCACTTTTCCCAAGAATCCGAATAAAGGTCTGCCGGTCTTTTCCTCCAGCTATCAATGTAGTTCCATTGTCGCCAAAACCACTTCCTCGCAGCACAACACCTGAAGCCTTAATCACCAGCCGTCCATTGACTTTAAACGTACCTTTCTGTAGTAAAACAGCTCCTCGAAAGCCATTCTCATTTAAAGGTAACGATGCGACATAATTCAATGCTTTTTGAATGGTGAGCGTCGCGTCTCCTTCCACCGGAGCAACAACAACTTTCGGCTCGACGAAAGGGATTTCTGATTCTGAAGCTTTATATCCAGCATAGCTAAAATCGGGAACCCGATTGCCGTCTTCGTCTTTTCCGTATAACAAACGACCATCTTTAGAAACCGATACAGGCTTCAAATCTGGCTCTTGAGCGAATCCATAAAACGGACTACTACTCAAGACCAATAATATTATGAAAATTAATGAAATTGCTTTTTCTGATTTGATATACATTTTCATGTTGAGTTAGAATTTTAAATCAAAGGTGATCATCTAAATTCGTTATGATCAGATTCAATACAAAACCAATGCCGCAAGCTTAAGCCGCATTTGTTCGTTTGTATTTCAACCACCCTTTGTACGTTAAGCGGTCATCAATTTCTTTCGACTTAAAGAAGAAACTTGCAATAAAAGCAACCACAAACAATACCACATGACTATAAACCCCAATCATGTATTTGTGTTGGGTGAAATTGAAAGCGCCCAAGTCAATTAACAAAGACTCTTTTCCACTGGCAGCTCCGATTGGCGTAGATGTTAACAAAGCGTAGGCCGTAAATAATACACTGGCTCCAATTCCAAAGTAAAGCCCTTGCTTGTTGGGTATTTTTGAAAAAATTCCGAGTAGAAACATTCCTGCAATTCCTCCTGAGAATATCGCATACAAAGTGAAAATTATACCCAGCACTCCTTTGCCGCCCGCATGAACGTAAAACAAGGCTACTCCAATCGCACCAAGACCTGCAAGAACAATAAAGATTTTACTCAACAATACCTGTTCTTTTTCAGAACTCTTTGGACGAAACCGAAGGTAGTAATCCTCTAAAACAATTGCAGATAAACAATTTAAATCTGAGTCTAAGCTGGAAACTGCCGCTGCAATTAATGCCGATATAATTAAACCAACTACACCAACCGGCAACTTAGATACAATGAAAATTGGAAAGACCGCATCATTTTTAATTCCCTCCGGCAAAACATCTTGCGATATTTGATAATAAGAAAACAGAGCCGTTCCGATGAACATGAATAACGCCCAGACCGGCACACTGAGCAAAACACCGATTAATGACGCCTTGATCGCTTCCTTGTCTGACTTTGCCGTTAAATACCGTTGCACGATCGTTTGATCAGTTCCATATTTCTGAATGGCATAAAAAATACCGTTTAGTGCCATTACCCAAAATGTAAGGTTGACAAAATCCCAGTCAAATGGGCCAAAACCAATTCGTCCGTTTTCCATCGCTACCGACCAAATTTCAGACGGCCCTCCGTCAGTACTGAACAGCAAAATAATCAGCGTCACAATTCCTCCAAAAATTAGCATAAATCCCTGGATCACATCCAACCAGATAACTGCTTCAATTCCGCCAAGCATGGTCAATATAATCACTGCAATTCCGATTATCCAAATAATCGTAACCGTATCCATCCCAATCATCTTTCCCAATGCAAGTGAAATGATATAAAAAACAGTTCCCATTTTTGCAAAGTGTGTCAAGATAAACCCCAGGGAGCTGTATAGCCGTGCAAAAAAGCCAAAGCGTCGTTCAAAATACTCGTAGGCGCTCAAGCGTATTACATGCCGGAATAAAGGCACAATAAAGCCAATGGCGAAAACTAATACAATGGGCACCATTAATCCTTGCACCAGCCTGATCCAGTTTGAACCGTATCCTTCACCCGGATAGGCTAAAAAGGTGATGCTACTGATTAAAGTGGCGAGGATTGACATCCCAATGGCCCATGAAGGCAGTGTTCCTCCCCCCGTAAAATACTTGCCAGTGCTTTTTTGCTGTCTCGCAAAACGAACTCCAACTCCAACTGAAACAACAAGAGTTAGTACAATGATGATATAGTCGATTAGGTGAATAGAAGTAGTAGGTTGCATTGATTAGTTGTTAGTTTTTATAAAGTGAATTTTATTTTTTGGCCATTTATAACTTCCCGGCTTGGTGGTTACTTTTAAATTTGGATATTTAACAGGATTCATTTGGATAATTCCGGGTTCCAACTCCCCAAAAGGCACCAATCTATTAATTTCTAAATAGTTGAAAACCGCTGAAGCAGTTGCTCCGCCTTCAATAAAAAGATCATTCAGCTCAACTGATTTGATAACTCCTGCGACTAATTCACCAATCATTTTTGTGAGACGAACGGATAATCCTTCCTCATCACAAAACTTATGCTTTATGGATACGAAAACATTTTTATTTGTTTTCAACGCATCAACAACGTTTGCAATCCAGGTCTGCATACATTGGGAATCGTAATTGGCATTATTGAAAATTTCATCAGGCATATTAATAACCGAGATATTATTGTTTAATGTAAGCCCATCCATATCCGGGGGTTTTGGGTAAGCACTTCCGAACACAAAGAGTGACCGTCTCCCAAACGTATAATCCCTACCTGTGTGGTTGGTTTCTTCAACGCCAAAAATACCACACAAGAGCGAATCAAAAAAGCCTGCTCCTCCTGCAACCACCATATTATTGTCAAGACGATGACTCCATTTCTTCATTTCAACATCATTTGTTATGTCGCCAATTATTAATCCGCTTTTCGGTAATTCGTCCGTTGGCCTTGCCGACTTCGCAACTAAATAAGTACTACTCAACAAATCAACAACTGATGATGAATGGATTGAATACTCCGGATCATTCCCGAACGAGGTTTCAGCTAAAGGAATATCTTCGATATAGTAAATTCCGTTTTTAATAATTCGTTTGAAATAAGGGTTTCCAGCAACAACAATCGCAAGATCCTTGCCAGAAGCTTTCATTTGAGCATGTAGTTCTGCGTTAACATTCCCCCGCAGTACTGAATCTAACTTCTTAAAAATGAAAGTCGGTTCAAGCATCAACAGCTTCTTTACAATTTTATCAATCTCTTTGGATGCTTCTTCCTCATTTAATGATCTGGTGTTTGTAGCGATGATTAATAAATCAATATCGTCAACCTTCTCCACACTCGTTTCAATCATTACCCTCAATCCGTGCCTTAACCCAATTCCCCCAATCTCTGCGGCTCCTGTAAAATCATCTGCTATAACAGCTATCATCTTTATATTTATTAGTTCGACTGATGTAGTCTTGTGGCATATTGTATGGCTAATAAAAGTGCATCCGGACTAGCGACTCCTTTTCCGGCTATTTCAAAGGCAGTTCCATGATCTACCGATGTACGGATGATTGGAAGTCCCAACGTAATATTCACTCCTTTCACACTTTTCATGACCTTTTTTTCCTTATCCCAATTAAAACCAACAACTTTAAAGGGGATGTGTCCCTGATCATGATACATAGCCACACAACCATCGAATTTTCCTCCCGTAGCCAAAGCAAAAAGGGTATCCGGCGGCACAGGTCCTTCGGCATCAATTCCTTCGGCTTGAACTTCTTTCAAGGCTGGCTCAATCTCTTCCTTTTCTTCGTATCCAAATAATCCGTCGTCGCTCGAATGAGGATTTAATCCTGCTACTCCAATTTTCGGATTTTCAATTCCGAGCTTTTTCAGGCTGTCATTTAGCAGGTGAATCACCTCAACAACGCGGTCTTTTTTTACATTATCGCAGGCCTGACGCAACGAAACGTGGGTGCTCACATGAATCACCCGAAGGTCTTCTTCGGCCAGCAACATGGCGTATTTAGAAGTGTTTGTGTAGTGTGCATAAATTTCGGTGTGTCCCGAAAAGTGATGACCCGCCGCATGAATCGCTCCTTTGTGGATTGGTCCGGTAACCGTGCCATCAACCTTTTTGGCAAGTGCCAGGTCAATGGCCTGCTTAACAGTGCGAAAAGCCAGATCACCCGCCACAGCAGAAACAACTCCAAATTCTATCGCATCAGGATCTTCAACGTCTAAATTAAAAATATCGATCGTTCCATGCAGAAAGCGAGCTTGATCAACATCGTCAACACTATTAATCTGAAGTTCGGATTGTAACAAATTGATCGCCTTCTTCAAAATACTGGTATTGCCAACCAACAAAGGTTTGCAAATTTCATAGGTTTGCTGATTCGCAAAGGTCTTAACAGCAATCTCCGGACCAACTCCTGCCGGGTCGCCCATTGTAATTGCCAAAATGGGTAGATTATTTAAGTTACTCATTGAGCTGAATAATTTCTAATTTTTGTAATTCTTCTTTTATATTATTCTGAAATACTGTTTCATCGTGTAAACGATACATTGGTGGCAAAACCTGAGTTCCGCAAATTCCCATTACAGCCAGAATTGACTTTAAGGCTGGAATTGATTGGCTTAAAATTCGGTCCTTTTGATAAAGCAATGACAAATCGTTTGTCTGCCGTTGCAGTTCGTCCGCTCGTTCAAACTTGCCTTCCAAGTTCGACAGGTATAGATCTTGATAAAGTTCCGGCACAAAATTGCCGGTGCTTGGAACAATGCCATCGGATCCTTTTTTTAAAGCGTAAGCCGATTGAGCAGCCCAACCTAAAAGGTGGACAAAATCCGGTCGATCTTTCCACAATTCAATAGAACGATCTAAGCGTTCCAGATCTCGCTCCGAATCCTTTGTTCCAACAATGTTAGGATGCTTGCTTAATTGATCAAGAACCTCTAACGGGATTGAAATTTTGACCGTTGCCGGCATGTTATAAATAATCAAAGGACAAGGTACCTGATCAGCTAAATCCGTGAAATAATTCACCATCTGCTGATTGTTCATCGGATAGTAAGCCGGAAGCGTTGCAACAACAACATCAACTCCCATTCCATGGTATTTCCGAGCCATTGTTACCGACTCTTCAAAGCAATTGGATGAAATACCCGCATACACCAGACAACCTGCACCAGCGTATTTTACAGTCTCAGCAACCATTCGGTCTTTCTGCTCATCCGAAATAGACGGAGCCTCTCCGGTAGTTCCTAAAATAAATGGATACACACCAGCACTCTTGAGTAGCCCAACAATGCGCCCAACCGACTCTCCATCAATTGTATTATCTTCTTTAAATGGAGTAATCATTGGCACAATTACTCCATGGTATTTTTTTCCAGGTTTCATTCGTTAATATGCTTTTTTGTAGATCGAAACAATGTCCTCTATTGTTAGTTCCTTTACATTATTATTTAAAAGACGTTGAACCAAAATAGCTGCATCTGCCATCTTTTTAATGTCTTCCTTTTTGATGTTAATTTCGGATAGCCGACCTGGCAAACCGCAGGCAGCAATCAATTCTTTAATCTTTAACACTCCGGACTGAGCCAGTTCCGAGTCAGCTCCGGACTGAGTAACGCCCAAAGCTTTTGCTACTCCGGCCAAACGTTCGTTGCCCTCAGGCATGTTGTACTCCATCACATAAGGCAACATCAGTGCATTTGACAACCCGTGCGGAACGTCGTAGATGCTTCCCAACGGATACGCCAACGCATGCACTGCTGCCGTGTTAACCGGCCCCAGGCACATTCCGCCATATACACTTCCTAAAGCAACTGCCGCGCGAGCGTCTATATCGTTACCGTCTTTACAAGCGCTCTCCAAATTTTGACTGATTAACCGGATTCCTTCCAATGCCCACAAATCAACCATTGGATGAGCAAAACGATTAACGTATGCCTCTAAACAGTGTGTCAACGCATCGATACCGGTTGCTGCAGTAACAGCCGGCGGAACTCCAACTGTTAAGGCTGGATCGATATATGCGCCATCGGGCACAAGGAACGGACTGATTACGCCTTTTTTGCCACCATCTTTTTCATCAAGAAATATCGCGTTTGGAGAAACTTCGCTTCCAGTACCACTGGTGGTTGGCAAACAGGCCAAATAAGTTTTTCGCTCCTTGAGCAAGCCTATTCCTATAACGTCTGATATATTTTGGTCATTTTTCAGCATTGCTGCTAAAAACTTTGCGACATCCAAAACACTTCCACCTCCAATTCCAACCACGCTATCGGCGCCAAAGTTTCGAGCTTCTAACAGAACCTTTTCAAAATCACGAAATGAAGGCTCTCCTTCTATTCCGGTGTTGATTTGAACCCGGATTCCTTCTTTTTCAAAAGTCTTTAATAAATCGCCCAACAAGGGCACTACCGGACTAATTGTCAACAGGTATAACGATTTATGTTTCATATTTAAATAGTCTTCCGTAAACTTTCCAAGACTATCTTCGCCAAACACAATGCTTGACGGTTGTTGAAGTAAAATTCTATTCATTTTTAATTTATGTTCGGCGATGAATAGGCACACCTACCATTAGCGCCTCTATTCAATTATTAACCCTTAAAAAAAATCACGAGTTAGCAACGTCCACAGCGTCAAACCCCTGAAATAGCACCAGTTAAAAAAGCTTGCAATCCCATTATGTAAACGTTTACAGCGCAATTTATACCTTTTTTTAATTTTATGCAAATCCAACTATTGACAAGCATAGCAAGCTCGACACATGCATCTCAAACACTGGATGTTAAGAACACATCTAAATTTCAACGATTAATTAGTAATAATTAAATCAATCCTGAACAAATTGTCAGATCTCACCTGTGAGTTCACCATAAGGATACATATCTTTCAAAAATTTTCAGTTAAGAATACTATTCAAAACGCGTTTATTTCCCCTTCAATAAAACCAGCACAAACGCTCATATATAATACTCATTATAAAAACATTAGCCACATCCCAGACAGCAATTCAACTAAACTAAAAATAAGCTTTAGGATATTATATTAACATCACCTCGCCAACAACAACCAGCCGCGACTTTGTAAAAATCAATACACACAGCATCAATAAATGTGTAATCGTTTTCATTGTTTTTATATTTTTTACATTTATATTTGTCTTATAAAATCAGTCTGAACGACAAAATGAAGTCTTATGAATCATTCTATCTCCTTCTCAGGCTGCTAAAAATCAGACTAATTAATATTGATAAAAACGAATCGACGAACTATGATCGCAAATCAAGCAAAGTACAAACTATTACTTACGTTATTTACCATTGCCATAGGGTTCTCAGCTATTGCTCAAAACAGCTTCAACATCCTTGATCATGGGGCGACCAATCAAGGGAAACAAAAAATAACTGATATCATTGATCACACAATTGAACTTGCCTGTAAGGAAGGTGGAGGAACAATTTATTTCCCGGCAGGTGAATATTTAACCGGCCCAATCGTGTTAAAAAGCAATATTACGATCCATTTAGAGGCAGGAGCAACATTGAAATTTTCTGACGATTTCAATGACTATTTACCCATGGTACAATCTCGCTGGGAAGGTATTGATGTGGTTAATTTTTCACCTCTTTTTTACGCATTCGAAGCCGAAAACATTACAATTACCGGACGAGGTAAGATTGATGGTCAAGGAAAAAAATGGTGGGACTATCACCACTGGCTTTATTCGCAACCCAAAGACTTCAAATCGGAGTGGCAGCAAGAGTTTGCCAAGCAAAATGAAGAAATACTGTACCCCGATGAACCGGGAATGATCGAACGTGGTTTTCTTCGTCCTCCATTTATCCAGCCTATGTACTGTAAAAATGTGCTGATTGAAGGAATAACCATTACCAACTCCCCTTTTTGGACGGTAAATCCACAGTTTTGTGATAATGTAACCGTAACAAATGTAACCATAAACAATCCGGATTCTCCGAATACGGATGGCATCAACCCGGAATCATGCCGAAATGTTCATATCTCCGACTGCCATATTTCGGTGGGCGACGACTGTATTACCATAAAATCGGGCAAAGATCGGGCAGGGAGAAAAATGAATACGCCCTGTGAAAATATTACCATTACGAACTGTACGATGCTAAATGGACATGGTGCTGTCGTCATTGGTAGTGAAATGTCAGGCGGAGTAAAAAAAGTAACAATTTCCAACTGCGTGTTCGAAGGTACAGACCGGGGTATTCGAATCAAATCGACTCGCGGACGTGGCGGAGTGGTTGAAGACATCAGGGTAAGCAATATCATCATGAAAGGAATTCGCAAAGAAGCGATTAAACTCAATATGTTTTACTCAAAAACGGCAGATGAACCGGTTTCAGAAAGAACCCCCTCATTCCGGAACATTCACTTTAGCAACATCACCGGCGAAGCCTATCAAGCTGGATTTTTACTAGGTCTTGATGAGCTAAAAATTAAAGACATAACATTCAACGACATTCAACTAAAAGGAGAAAAAGGATTCTCAATTGAAGATGCGGAGAATATTGAATTTCATAATGTAAAAGTTGACACACAGGATGGGCCATCCGTAATGGCAACAGATTCGAAAAACCTAATTATCGATAATGTAAAAACCGACACTCCTAAAAATGGAATCCCTGTCATAAAACTGACTGACGTTCAGAACTCATTTATTTACAATTGCTTCCAGACATATCCGACTGATGTTTTTCTTCAATTAGATGGAGAAAAGACAAAAGCCATATACCTTAAAAACAATGAACTGGTTAATGTGACGAATAAAGTTATAAAATCAAAGGACGCGAATTTCAACATAACAGAATAATCAAGCTAAAAGATAAAATAGATGAAACATTTAATTTTTATTGCCATCGTTGCAATTCTAAGCAGCTGTAGCGCAAATACAAACAAGCAACAAACAGAAGCAGCTCAAGAAAAATGGAGTGTAAAAATGGCTGATGCCGTTATGCAGAGAAACGATAGTTTAGGTTATTACAATGGTCGTACCCGAATGGGCTGGTCGTATGACGTAGCCTTGCTTGGAATGGCCATCAACAAACTTGGAGATAAAGATCCCAAGTATTCTGATTACATGGAAGCCTACATCGACCAAATGGTAGAAAAAGATGGTACTATTCCACGATACAGCATGGAAAAGTACAATATTGACCTGATCAATCCGGCCAAAAACCTGATCATTCTGTACAAAAAGACTGGCGAAGAAAAATACAAGAAAGCATTGGGGCAGTTTATCACCCAAATGGAAAACCATCCAAAAACAAAGAGTGGTGGCTATTGGCATAAAAAGCGCTATCCGTCGCAAATATGGTTGGATGGAGTTTACATGGGCATGCCCTTTTTAAGCATGTATGCTCGTGAATTTGACGCTCCTAAGTGGTATGATGTTGCCACGCACGAAATTGAGCTGGTGTATGAAAAAACACGCGACCCAAAAACCGGACTGCTGTATCATGCCTGGGATGAAAGTAAGGAGCAAAAATGGGCTGATCCGGAAACGGGGCTTTCTCCTCACTTTTGGAGTCGTGCCATGGGATGGTATGTTATGGCCATTGTTGATGTTTTGGACGACCTGCCTGAAGATCATCCGGATCGTGCTGACCTGATCGAAATATTGAAAAACACAATCGATGCCCTGCTTCAGGTTCGAGATGAGGAAAGTGGCGTGTGGTATCAGGTACTCGACCAAGGAAATCGTGAAGGAAATTACCTGGAAGGATCGGGAACTGCCATGTATATTTATGCAATGGCCAAAGGTGCCAACAAGGGTTATTTGGACAACAAGTACTTCGATATTGCCAGCGAAGCTTTTGACGATATGGTTGAAACCTTTATTATTGAAGATGAAGATGGACTGCCCAGCATGGTAAACATTTGCGGTAGTTGTGGGCTGGGAGGCAATCCCTATCGCGATGGAAGTTACGAGTATTACACCACCGAAACCATTGTTAAAAACGACTGCAAAGGAGTTGGTCCATTTATTTTAGCAGCAGTTGAATTAGACAAATAAGAAAATCTAACAATCGGCTAGGGGATGCGCCCTCTTGATTGTTTATTTTATAGTATTCATTAAATGAGGCTTCAAAATCAAAGCTCATACACCAAATAAAAATAAGCTTTTAGCAATTCATCCGATTGTTAAAAGCTTATTTGTTTATCAACCAAAGAACCATGAAAAACGTAGCATTCAATTATTCTCTGATTTTTATTCTCTGTGGAGCTTTTATTTTTCCGGCCTGTAGGCAACAAGAACAGGAAGAAACACTGGAGCTGTGGTATAACAAGCCTGCACAAATATGGGAAGAAGCGCTTCCTATTGGGAATGGACGCCTTGGTGCAATGGTTTATGGAATCCCTTCTGAAGAGCATATCCAGTTCAACGAGGAAACGCTTTGGGATTGCATGCCCAGAACCTACTACCGGGAAGATGCCAACAAGTATCTCAGTGAAATTCGCCAATTACTATTCGACGGAAAACAAGACGCAGCTGAAAAACTCGCCAACAAAGTTTTTATGGGAAAACAGGCATACGAAGAAGATTTCCCAGAGAAAAAGAAACTTTGGGCAGATAGCCTGCTCAACCTCCCCAAAGTACAAACAGCTTTTCAAGCTACTTTTGATGATTCGGAATGGGAAACCATGCTGATTGACTACAAAAGTGTATGGGAACGAAAGGGCTTGCCCGACATGAACGGCTCGGTACTTTTCAGAAAGACAATTGATGTTCCCGAAAATTGGAAAGGGAAAAAGCTAGTCATTAATCTCGGGAAAATTAAGGATCAGGATTTCACCTATTTTAATGGTCAACAGGTTGGCTCAATGGATGAAAGTAATACCAACCGCACATATACGATTCCGGGTAATCTGGTCAAGAAAGGCAAAAATGTTATTGCTGTTTTAATCAATAACTACGTCTCAACAGGTGGTTTTAATGCCGTCCGTACCGGCTCAAAAAAAATGCACCTGCTGCCAAAAGGGCTAAAGAGCGATTCAATTTTTATTGAAGGCGATTGGAAATACAATGTAATTGATGAAGATCCTCCATTCTACCCACAATATCAGGCCGACTATCAACCATTTGGAGATATCAAAATCGCATTTGACGGACATGACCAGTTTACAAATTTCAGGCGAAATCTGGATCTTCAGAATGCTCTGGCAAATGTTACTTATGAAGTAGAAGGAGTTACTTACAAACGTGAATTCCTCGCCAGTCATCCTGACGAATTGATCGCGGTTAAACTTTCAGCTGATCAGAAAGGCAAAATTTCATTTAAAGCTACTTTTGAAACCGAGCACCCGATTCACTCATTCTTCAAAGTAGACGACAACACCATTGGCTTCTCGTTAAAAGTAGAAGATGGCGAAATGAAAGGAACAGCCTTGTTAAGCATTTCGACAGAAAGCGGACAGGTAACCACGACCGATAATGGAATTACGGTTACTAATGCCAACGAAGCTACGCTAAAACTAGTTGCTGCAACCAACTATAAAAGCTATCAAGACATTTCGGCTGATCCGGAAACTCGCTGCAACGACTATTTAGCGAGTGCAACATCAAAAACATACGAGACAATTAAAGAGGCACATCTAGCAGACTACAAACCTCTTTTCGATCGTTTTAGCATTGAGTTTGGCGGAAAAGAAAAACGACAACAGCCAACTGACGAACGCATTTTCAATATTAAAAACGAAGCTGACCAGGACTTGGCAGCCACCTATGTGCAGTATGCCCGCTATCTCATGCTTTCTTCGGGGCGTGACGGTACCAATCCTCCAAACCTACAAGGAATTTGGAATGACAAAATCTATCCGGCATGGGGCAGTAAATACACCACCAACATCAATTGCGAAATGAATTTCTGGCCGGTTGAACCATTAAACATTGCAGAATGCCACAACACCTTATTCAAGCTAATTGATGAAGTGTCGGAGCAAGGCAGCAAAACAGCTAAAGCCCACTATGGAGCCAATGGCTGGGTGCACCATCACAATACGGACCAATGGCGGGGAACTGCTCCCATCAACAACTCGAACCATGGAATTTGGGTTACCGGAGGGGCCTGGCTTTGTCATCATTTGTGGGAGCACTATTTATACTCTCAAGACAAGGAATTTTTAAAAGACGAAGCTTATCCGCAAATTAAAGGAGCCGCGCAGTTTTTTGTCGATTTTTTAGTTGAAGACCCGGAAACTGGTTTTTTGATCAGTACCCCTTCAAACTCACCCGAAAATGGTGGATTAGTTGCCGGACCAACCATGGATCATGAAATTATCCGCTCGCTGTTTAAAATTGTCATTGAAAGTTCAAAAATATTAGACACTGATCATGATTTTGCCAAGCTTGTAAAAGATAAGCTCGACCATATTGCCCCCTATCAGGTTGGACAATACGGACAGCTACAGGAATGGATGGAAGATATTGATGACACAACCAATCATCATCGACATGTTTCTCATTTGTGGGGCGTTCACCCGGGAAGTGAGTTTACCTGGGATGAGACACCTGAATTGATGAAAGCAGCACGCCAGTCGTTGATTTACCGGGGCGATGCCGGCACCGGTTGGAGTTTGGCTTGGAAAATAAACTTTTGGGCTCGCTTTTTAGATGGCGATCATGCCAACACGATGATTCAAATGCTACTCAGCTCAGCCATTGACCCCGAACGGGAATCATCAGGAGGCTCCTACCCCAACCTGTTTGATGCGCATCCTCCGTTTCAGATTGATGGCAACTTTGGAGGAGCTGCAGGAATTGCTGAAATGTTGATGCAAAGCCATCAGGGGTACATTCATTTATTGCCAGCACTACCCAGCGATTGGTCTGAAGGAAAAATATCAGGGTTAAGAGCCCGAAACGGTTTTGAACTGAGTTTCTCCTGGAAAGATGGACAACTTCAAACAGTTCATGTGAAATCGGCTGCCGGCAAACCATTGCGCTTAAAATACGGAGATAAAATGATTGAACAGGAAACGCAAAAAGGTGAAGTTTATGAATTTAACGAACTATAACATCCAACTATAATCGAGAGAGATGGCATTTTTTCAAAAGGTGCCATCTCTGTTTTTTAATAGCTAATCAGAAACGAAGGAATACCCCGGCATCTGCTTCTACCCAACTAAACTCACGAGGATCTCCCTCAACCTCCTGCTCTGCTATATTCCCCAACCAATCAAGTTCTCGTTGACGATAGTCAATTTTAAGATCGCTAAAATGAAAATCAGTCCGAACCTGTAGTCCAAGTTTTGTTTTTCCAAAGGAGCAGCAATCGAGTTGTAAGAGGGAGTTTGCCCCCCACATAAAATCAAATCCCGGATCTGCCGAAAAATCTACTCTCACTTGCTTATTGTTGTCACGCAACTTATATTCAAAATGATCATCAAAACCAGGGCGACGGGTAAAACCTGCATTTATGGTTGTTCGCCACGACACAGGACCAAAAGCTAAGTTAAAAACCGGCCCCGCATAATACGAAACGTTATTTAAAGTCGTGTACTCATAGTCAGAAAAGTAGTAGATCAAATCAGGTTGCGTTATTCTAAAATACTGTTTCCCATTATCCACATCAGTATGAAATGTTTTAAACCCACCATGTACTCCAATCCATTTCAAAGGAAAATATTGAAGAGACAGCTTCAAATTAAGCGGCAAAAAATCATCTTGCATGGTTAAAGCCATATCAGCTTTCCAATTTTTGAACAGATCGAACCGGGCTCCCCATTTTACAATGACGGCTTCAGCAAAATCTTCCTCTCCAATATAATTGGCCCAATCCACGTGCTCTTTATTGGACAGACTGTCGGCATTATAATCAGCCAAACCTAAGGAAAATGATAGTTCCAGATTGCGAATTATTTTTTCCTGCGCCGAGAGATTTAACGAGCAAAGCCATAAAAAAAGTACTAGCCTCCAATTTCGTTTTTGAACGAGATAACTTCTCATTGTAAATGAATTTGATTAGTGGAAGTTGTTAAGATCAGTCCGTCGTTAAAAACAATTTCTATTTCAAACTGAGCAGATTCATTATCAATAGCTTGGATACAAAACAACTCGAAATCAATTTGAGAATCAATACTTTCTTCATTTTTAGGAAGCTCTACGATAATCTCTTCAAGCGTCTTGTAGTCCTCCACCTGAACGCTTCGGCTTGCAGCTTGCTTTCCACGAAAAAGATCATTGACAAGCGTATTTTCTTTGATCGTCTCAGAAATATCAAATTGCGTAACAATATTAATACTTTCAATATATTGGTTCGGTTTGAAAAATGGATAACAATCGCATTCCATCGCATAAGATGAAGAAAACCCCCAGTTACTCATCCCATCCAAATCAGCATAAATATATTCCTCCGACAATACTGTAACTCTAAATGACACTGCAGCTCGTTTCATTGTATTTCCCTCAAGCTCTGTGAGGTAAACTCCTGAATTATCCAGATTCGTGATTTCGATAGCATCGAAATCAAAATCAATGGTTTCGTTACTACAGTTACAACAACTAATTATTAAACGGGATAGAAAAATAACAAGGAGGACGACAAAAGATTTTCGTATCATTTGGAATTGATTTTGGTTTTAAAAATCAAATGTCCAAATTAATATTAACAATCGATTACTTTACTAAAAAAAAGCTAGTGTAATTTTAAGAAAAACAATATCGGTTCTCTTAAATCATGCCTTAACTCGCCAGATCAGCAAGAACTTCGAATCATTAATTGTGTATTCAAAATCATTTGGATAGAAGGACGTTGAGGATCTTTGATACGTTGAATCAACAGCTCGGCACATCGTCTGCCTATTTCATAGGCAGGCTGATAAACAGCAGTTAAAGGCGGGTTTAACGATATTGACCAATACATATCATCAAAACCAACAATCGCAATATCTTCAGGGATCTTCAGTTTCCGTTTATGAATGGTTTCCAAGGCACCAAGAGTAATCAGGTTATTCCCTGTGAATATAGCGTCTGGAGGATTTTCGGAGCTCAATAACTCGTCGCAAAGACGCACCGCACTTTCGTGTTTCGAGTCTCCATGCCTAATCAATTTTGGATCAAATGAAAGTCCGTTTTCTTCCAACGCCTCACGATAACCCTTGTCGCGCAATTGACTAGAAGGCAAGTGCTCCAAACCAGATATAGCAGCAATACGCTTATATCCGGCCTTCGCCAAATAATCTACCGCTTTAAAAGCTCCCTCGCGATTATTCACCAACACCACATCAACATCAACTCCCTGAAGTCCGCGGTCGAAACAAACAATTGGCAATCCTTCTTTCACTAAACTGATTACCTTAGCATCTTTTTCATGGGCTGGTGCCGCAATCAATCCATCAATCGATTCAGATTGCAAAATATCCAGGTACAACTTTTCTTTCTTCTCATCCTGTTGAAAGTTACACATGATCAGTGCATAGTTATTTTCGTAGGTAACATCTTCGATACCACGAAGCACATCAACATAAAAGGGGTTTTGAATATCAGGGATAAGTACTCCAATTAGGTTGCTTGACACACTCTTTGATCGGAGTCTTTTAGCAACGCGACTGGGCTGATACCGAAGCTCCTTAATTGCGTTTAATACTCTTGCTCGAGTAACTTCATTTACATTCGATCCATTATTAATAACCCGGGATACAGTAGCAATTGAAACCCCAGCCTTTTTTGCAACATCGTTTAGGCTCCCCATATTGAAATAAGTGTCTTATTTAATTTTGCCAAAGATAACTTAAATCTTTGGACAATAACTTTTAACATCTCCCGAAAAGCTTCATTAGCATTCCACAACTATTTAATTGGTTCTGAAGGCAAGTGTTAAAAATGAAAACGTTTACAAAATAAATGTACATGTTTTTTTTTTACTTTTAAAATTCTCAATAAAATTAGTTTCGAATAATTTTATCGACGTAGTTGTAATTACAGATATGAATTTGATAAATAAACACTCCTGATACGAAATAGAATTATGGAAACGCTACCGGTATACCCTTCTCCAGGATCAGAGCCATCTGAGGTATAATAGACATTCCCCGAACTTTCAAAAACCTCCCAGTCAATGGGTTCGCTATATTTTTCAGGATGAAGGGTAAACTATGGGGTATCAATCGTAGGAAATAAACTTATCTTTTTAAATTGTTACACCGCAATATCTGATCGAATCACTATTTTTTTACGCTGTGCATTTCCAATAAGTTGAGTAATAATCAAGAACAACAGCTGTGCAAATTTCAGAAATAAGTTGTCCGAATTCATGCTTTCAACTAGGTTTAGATTAAGGTTTATTAACTAAAGTTCCAGGCTATACCCGAATCCGACAATATGCAATACCTCCTCCTTCTCCCAAAAATCCTGATACCGATAAAACAGGCTAACACTTTGCCTGTTAGTAATTTCGTAATTTACCCCGCCCGTATATCGAATTTTGGTAAAATCATCTTTATTCAAATCCTGATAAGTTTCTATATGGACATAGGGCTCAAAATCAGACTTTTTTATATTGTATTTTACTTTTAAACGATACCTCAGATAGGGTTTTGGCTCCTCAACATCTTCTGATTTAAAATAGCTGATATATCGAATACGCCACTGCAATTCAAAACGATCGATTTCCAATTCAGGTTTGACGTCAAAAATATAACGATGCCCGGTCTCATCATTCTTTTTCTTATTTTCCTGATAAAATCGATACGCTCCACCAACTTTCAAAAATTTGAACAGTTCATATTGGATACCAGCTTCAATAAAATATTCATCCCATTCAAGTTCAGGCGAAAGGCGATACTCTGGTACTAGCTCAAAATCTAATTTTGAGGTAACTTCCTTCTTAAACTCCAATTCAAACCACATCGCAGGCTTTTCCTGAGCAAAGGTTGCTGTAGACAATAACAAGAGAACAAATAGACTAATTTCCTTTTTCGTCATTAACCGCGAATTTTATAATCATGATGTGCATCATAAAAAATGTTGATGTAGCATATATCTCGCATAAAGTCAATCTTTTTTACTTCATAATGCTTTACATCAATTCCTGTACGATCCTTTAAATCAGCTAACAAAACCTCCTTTTTGTCTGCCTGTAGATTTTCAATCTTCTCATAAATAACGAGTTGAGATAGTTCTTGTTTTAGGTGAAGTACCTTTTCTAAGCCCCACAATCCAGCAATAATCACCAGGTTGGTGAATACTAATTCGGCATGGCTAATTTTCTTATTAGCAAGAGCATTAATAACTGAAATGGCAATAATGACAAATAAGTATGTCATTTCTTTTATGGGGATCGGATCTGTCCGGTAGCGAATAATTCCAAATATAGCAAAAAGCCCAAAGGCAAAGCCTAGTTCCATTTTCACACTTTCGAGCAAAAAGCACAGTAAAAAGATGACGATGCTAATAGCAATAAAACTAAAAAAGAAATCCCGACGTTTACTATTTCTTGCATACAACCCGGCGACAATAACGATGATAACCGCCATATTTAAAAGAAGCCGCACAATCAGTTCTGTAAAATCTTCCACATTGATCAACTTAATGTCGAACAAGCGATATGCTTCAATAGATTGGTCAACTTGCGCCAGGATATTG
The DNA here is from genome assembly GCF_009847015.1 of Sunxiuqinia indica. Classification (GTDB taxonomy): domain Bacteria; phylum Bacteroidota; class Bacteroidia; order Bacteroidales; family Prolixibacteraceae; genus Sunxiuqinia; species Sunxiuqinia indica. Next base: position 239,523 of record NZ_WVEM01000007.1, on the reverse strand, counting down.
AGTAGAGTCATTTTCGTAATCTGTTAATTAAATTCATTTTGCAATCTCATAATGCGAGATTTAAACCGATTCTGCTTCAGTTCACCTTCCAAAAGTGCTCTTCCAATGCAATACTTACTAAAACGCTGCAACCTGACTCTATTTTTTTTGAGCACCTTTTTGATTTCCGAAGCCTGCGCTGATCTTTCTTGTTTTATTTCAACAATGACCAAATTTCGCAATAAAGTTTCCCCCTTTTCATTTTGAAAAGAAGGATGAATATCAATTGTTACACGTTCAGTAAACCCTTTATTGACGAGCGTAATCCGACGAAACCAATTCTTTATCTTTGGCTCCAACCCGGCAGGATGGTATGGCATTTTCTGATTCAGAAATTTTTTTTCCTCATCCGTGAAATCAAATTTGTCTTTCTGAAATCCGATACGACTTTTAATGCATCGTCCTTTGTTCGTTTTCAACTTGACCTCCAGAAATTTATCATTTGAAAGTTCATATTCCCGAACCCGAACCTTATGACGATTTAACCATCCATTTTGATGTGCTAAATACATTTTATCATCCGGTGTATCCAGATAGGTCGTCTGGTAAGGATGCAGAAGCTCATTTTGAATTTCCAGAACAAAATAATCCGTATCAATATCATTCAAAATTGAAGGCAACATTGACTTGTTCAAGCAATACTTCGTATCAATCCTATTCATCAAACGAACATTATTGATGTCAGAAAGCTTAACTATGTCAAATGACTTTAAAGCTTTTCTTATTTCATCCATTTCAAATTTCCAATACTGCTAGCAAATATATATTTATTTGCAAGAAATATAAAAGCTTTCTAAACGATCGTAGTTGATATATCGAATAGGATCCAAACATATCATTTGAAATTCTTTCTGTCTACTGAATTTTCATCCAATCAAAATAAAAAGGGCCTTGTTGTCTGGGCGTCAACCTTAAAGTATAGGTGCCTGCGTTGATTGTCGTTTGGGTGTCGGTTCTCAAACTCTTCCATTTAACATCGGCTACTGGAAATACCCATTCGCCACTCCACACCAATCGTCCGTCTGCAGCAATTATTTCTCCATCAACGGTGATATCCTCGGTGCCTTTATTCATGTAGCGAAATTCCAAACCGTATTTTGAGGCCAATCCTACTTTAAAGGTCCACTCTATCGCATCGCCTTTACCGGGAACAAGTTTGCAGTCCTTCTTTAAAATTTCAGTATTTCTGGCGTTCCCGACATCTCCAGCTTCCTCAGCCTCATACTTAAACGATGGCCTTAAATCAATTGGAGCATCCAAATTGGTTACCGGAACGGCAGCAACAACATACATGGGCGAATTGGATGAATTAAGCGGAAGCAACTCCACGCTCTCGCCTTTCGCATATCGTTTTTGATAGATCTCATAGTTGGTGCCGCTATTATATGTCGATCGCAGAATATCCTTTCTTTTTGTAAAATCTTCAAGCCATTTTGGCTTATCAGTAATCGATTCATCAATACCAATTATTAAATCAGACTCTTCATTAAGCTCGAATGTACCGATTGAATTTCCAGTTGTAGTTTCAGGAAATACAGTTGTTTGTACCCACTCGCTACCAAATAAGGATGGAGGCAACGAAATAATTTTGGCATCTGCGTCTGAATAAAGCAGATCTCCATTGTTCATCCAACTTTTTGCACTCCAGGTTGACTTATTTTCACCCGCAACTTGTAGATTTTTAAACAATCGACTTGAAGACTCCGCAGGTTTTACATTCTCATCAGGTGTTGAAATGGCAATTGCTGAAATCACAGCCTGCGCAGCTTTCACCTCAGGAAATGAAATTTCCAATTCGCCTCCTTTTACTGAAACATTAACGGTTTTCTTTAACAAGTTGTCATGACCAACTTCTTCCCAAATATCCAAATCGTCAATAACGACTTCGTCATTTACCGCAACATCAAAGACGCGCCAGTCGTTGCAATCCAATCCTCCTCCGGTTCCATACCAAGGCTCAACGAAGTACATTTCAAGCTGATAATCGCCATCAGGAATAGGAAATTTGTAAGCCAGTTTATGACGGCCATAGCGGAAAGTTTGTATAAGTTTCCATTCATCGGTGCCTTGAATTGGATCGTAAGTGATGCGTTGACTTCCATAAAATGCCGGCAAATCATCATAGTCATCGGTCCAGGATACCGATCCCCAGCCCGACTCGTCTTTATGAACATCAGCTTGCCAGGTATTTCCTTCTTGATCAAGATAATCCGGGCCACCGCAATTCACCCGATATAAATAGTTCTTTCCCAAATTATCAGTGAGTGGCTTTACTTCTCCTGCTAGTTCTTTTATACCTGGCGCTTCAGGCAACAAACCTAAAACGATATAATCTTCGGCAACTTCCTTGCCATCAACATATCCAACGGCATAGAGCACATTGTTTTGAATATCCACCTGATCCCATTTGAAATGAGTACCAATTGGTCCCTGCTTTTTCCGGCCAAGTGAGTTTTTACGCACTCCGTTGAAGAGCTCAACTTCTTCGCAATTGGAGAAAACCCGAATGCCATCTTTAATGCCAGTTTTTTCCCATCGATTAGGCCAGGTATGCGATACAATGTAAACCATCGGATCGGTTTCCCTGGGTGCATAATTCGACCTGAACATGTAAAAAACATCCAACGGTTCACCCCAAATGGTTAGTGCTCCTTTGTAATTTACCGGACCAACCCGATCAATATCGCGAAGGCCTTCGCCAGCCTGTGTTCGTCCAGGATTGTCGTGCGAGGTGAGCAGCCAGTGGAACTGCCCGCAAGACTGATCGCTGGCAGCTTCACCTAAACGTACTTTCGACTCCATTAACTGCCAAAACCGATCTTCGCTTAAAGGCCCTTTGTATTCAAAATCGCCCTCGGTATGCAGATCAATACTTCGCCATGCTCCGTATTCGCCGTTTAGCAATTGTTCCGAAAGTTCTTCATCATAAATATCTGGATTTCCACCGTATGTGCCCGACCAGTTTTGAATGACATTCCAATCGGTTCCTGTTCCTCCATTGCAAGTGGTCACTAGCCTTTGGCTCGATGCTCCCGGATCTAGTTCCCGAATTAATTCGGTACACTCCCGTGCAAACTCAGTTGGCATGGTGCATTCGTTTTGCAGACCCCACAAAATAATTGATGGGCTATTTCTACGTTCTTTAATCCAGTCGTGTAATAGTTGCTTAAAATTGGCCTGAAATTCAGTATTGCCAAACCAGATATGAGCGCTCATTTGTGGCCACCATAAAATTCCTAAACTGTCCCATTGTTGTTGATAGCGTATATTATGTGGTTGGTGTCCATCACGAAAAGCGTTATATCCCGCAGCTTTTACTTGCGCTACTCTCGAAAGAACCTGCTCATCAGAAAAAGCATGCCCCTGCCCCATCATATGTTCATACTCAGCGGTACCGTTAATAAACACGGGCTTTCCGTTCAAATAAAAACGATTTGAAGGATTATTTCCCTTGATATCCCACTTCGTCCATCGAATTCCATAGGGCGTTTCCAGCTGATCAACCAGTTCTCCGTCCTGTAATACTTCGGTGCTGACCTTGTACAAATATGGATCTTCAATTGACCACAGATTCGGATTTACAATCTGATCAATATGTTGCCGAACAGTATCAACCTGACCAGGAGAAAGATGAATAAAAGTAGCGACTTCTTTTATCAGCCGACCACGCTCATCAAACAATTTATTAATCACTTCAACCTTTGCCACCTGCTCCTTATTATTTTTTACTTCGGTGGTTAAATGGAGGTCTGCAAGTTCAGCAGTAATTTTATCATCATTCCAGATATGAACTCCAAATGGTTCAATGCGAATAGGATTAGTTACAATCAAATGAACCGGACGAAAAATACCCATCGGCTGACTCCCCTCGGAAAATCCCCATTCGGGACTACAGCCGCCGCAAACCCAGGGTAAATCCCGAATACCTGAAGGATGGTCTGCTCGGACTGCCAACGTGTTTTCTTTATCAAAACGAATATGGTTAGTGACATCCAGCGTAAATGAAGTCCGCCCTCCGGCATGGTATCCGATTGAATCGCCGTTTAACCAAACTGTCGCATAAGAACCTACGCCTTCAAACCAAAGAAAATACCGTTTGTTATTTTGCTTTTCAAGCTGAAATGACTTCCGGTACCACGCATAACCATGCCTGTTTCCATGCCTTAAACGACGATAACCGCCATAATCATCCCAATTGTGCGGAACATTAACTTCCTCCCAGTCCTCCGTTGAGTAAACCGGAGACTCAAATCCATTATATGCAAGTTTATTTGTATCGTTGGCTATAGAATACCACCCCTCATTTAAGGAGATATCTTGTCGTACAGGATGTTGATCAGAACATGAGTATAAAAACGATATGAAAATAAGCCAAATCAAAAACTTTCGCATAATTAAATTTTTATGTTGTAGGTTTTACTATTGAATTCAAGGTATGACAAACGAGTACAAATTTATGTAAACGTTTTCAATTCTACTAAATATTGAAAAACAAACATCATGACTTCGCAATAAATTTGCCAATTACAAGATCGTTTGTTTCTATTTTCTGATTGTAAATATCATTGAACTTTCAATCTCAATAAAACAGCAGATGCAAGCTGAAGATTGAAAGTAAGACTGTTATCAACACCCTGAGATTCCGGTAATTTCTGCCATATTGCTCTACAGTTTTGTGAGCTTACTCTATTTCGATTTTAAAAACGACTGCCATTTCATTCATAACGTCCGGAGTTTTTACCCATAGGCCATCTTCTTTCATTTCATATTCTATTATTTGAGATGAACCGGGAATAGCTATGTTTTTAATTTTCAGTTCACGAGTAACCTCCGACGGACTGAATGCTTTAAAAACAATTTTTTTATTTGGTTCTGGACTTCCAAGTGTTACTGCGTAAATGACATTTTTTGTGGTGGTATACCGAACATCCTCTGCCGAATACTTCACTTTCTTGAAATCACTATGATTCTCAAAATTACCTTCAGGTTGCAGGGTTGGCCCCTCGCCAAATATATACCATGGTCGGGTATTGTAAATCGCCTCTCCATATTTACCCAACCAATCTCCCATTTTCAGCAATACATCTTTCTGATTGTCAGGAATAACTCCATCCGATTTCGGTGAAATATTCAAAAGCAAAACTCCATTTTTACTTACAATATCAATTAAAACATGCAAAATATCTTCTGCTGGCTTAATTACTAAATCGTTGGTATATCCCCAACTTCCGGTACTAATCGTTTCATCAGTCATCCAGACATGTTTGCCCATTCGATTCATGCGTGACTTTTCCAGATCGTTGATGCTCATGCTGAGCGGTAAATCATCCTGCTTCCGGACAATGGCTACACTTTTGCCCCAATCTTCCGCTTGATTTAAGTAGTACGCCGCAAATTCTTTTCTGTAATTTTCGGGAATCAGATCCAATCCTGAATCAAACCACATCAGATCCGGATTATAGTTATCTATGACCTCTTTGAGTTTGGGGAACCAAACTTCATTTAACCATTGTTGTTCGGGAATATTTCCGTAAAGGTACTTTAACTCCGGGTCGTTCGAAGTAGGCGGCATTCCATTGATGTATGGATAATAACTATTTCGAAAATAAGTTTCTTCTGGCTTATCGCTGTAGCGCTGTAAGTTCACAGCATGATGAAAAGTCGTTATAAATTTTAAGCCCTGACCTCTAATCGTCTTTTCCAGTTCTCCAACAATATCCTGATGAGGCCCTTTGTCCATGGCATTCCACGGAGTTATATTGCTAGCCCACATCGAAAAGCCGTCACTATGTTCCGCAACCGGCCCGGCAAATTTAGCTCCTGCCTTTTTGAATAATTCAGCCCATGCTTCGGGATCAAATTTTTCGGCCTTAAACATCGGAACAAAATCGTGATACCCAAACTCTGAAGGATGTCCATAAGTATCTAAGTGATGTTCATAAATATCACTCCCAAAATATTTATCATTCTTTTTATGCATCAAGCGGGGATACCACTCAAAGCCAAAAGCCGGAACCGTATAAACGCCCCAATGAAAATAAATGCCAAATTTATCGTTTTTCAGCCATTCAGGAGCAGATTCGTGCTGACTTAAGGACTCCCAGGTTTGTTCAAAATGAATCTTTTTAGATTCCTCCTGTTTCTTAGTTTTACAACTAAACGAAGCAATACTAAAAAACACGATTAATAGTATCAATCTCATAATTTGTCTTATTCTCTTGATTTCTAATTTGAGTTGAAAACCAATTTTTTTTTTCAGAATTCAACTTTTTGTATTCAATCAAGTCAAAGAAAAAACGACGAAACACGAAGTTAGCACAGACTTGAATTGGCAAAAAGAACTACTTGTTGAACAACTAATTCCTTTAGCTCTTCGAGAATCTAAATGGGGCTTGAAACCCGCAAAAAGATATGGAAAGGCAGGTTTTTCATAGGAATGTCTGATGTTGGGTAAAATATGCACACCGACAAACAAGAAATGTTAATGGTGGAAGCTTTTAAAAGCTTCCACCATTCTATAATTTATTCAGCTGATACATTATCTGGATTTTGAACTAACGCAGGATTCGAATCTAAATCGTACTGAGGTATTTTAAATAAGAAGTCCTTTGATGGAACAAACTCCAATGGAGCATCCACATACATATAGATTCCTTCATCATTTCCCCATTTTACATGCTTCTTAACGTTCTCTCCGATTCTATCAGTTCGTAGTTCATCAAAATACAGGAGACCTTCACCAACAAATTCCCATCCTCTTTCACGGTAGATTGAGTCTGCGAACTGTTCTTTAGTCAAATTGGCAGGCAAATCATCTAAGTCTGCGCGATTACGAACATCATTAACTGCTTTGTAAGCAGACGCTGTTGGTCCATTTAGCTCATTTTCCGCCTCCGCATAGTTTAATAAGACATCAGCGTAGCGAATAACATATGAAGTTGCTTGCGGCTTTTTCAAAGTTGCTGATTCTGGTGTTCGATCGTAAAACTTCAGGTTTCCAGGACTTGCTGTTTTCCATCCTTTGGAGCCAGGGTAGAAACCTTTGTCCTCAGGAACGAATACCAGCGTATCTAAAATATGGCTTGGATTTCCTTTCTCAGTCGTATTGAAACGAGTCAGGAAACTTCCTTCTTTACGGGCATCCGTGTCACTGTATGATAAGTAGTGCGAAATTGAAGGTCCGAAACGACGATACATATAACAACCAAGCGTATATTCAGTAATATTCACTCCAAACATGGTATGTGTATTATTATACTCCTTGTCAACCCCACCGTATTGGATTTCAAAAACAGATTCCATTCCATTTTTATTATTTGTGTTCCACCAATACCACAAGTCCTTAAAATCAGGTTCAAGTGCATATTCGGCAGATTGCATTACCGCTTCGGTATAATCTTTAGCTTTCTGAAAGTAAGTTTCATCACCTGTCATGCCTCCTCTTGTTAAATAAACATCGCCAAGCAATGACTGCGCAGCTCCCTTAGAAGCTCTCCAAATATCATTCGCATCATACTCTGATTTCTTTGGTAAGTTTTCTATTGCATATTCCAAATCTTTAATAATATATGTATAGGTTTCATCAACCGATTTTCTGGGAATTTCAAGTCCTTCGAGTCCTTCTGTAAATGAATCTGGAATAGGAAGCCCTCCATATAAGCGAACAAGATTGAAATAAGTTGCAGCCCTCAAGAATCGAGCTTCGGCAAAAAACCTTGCTTTTAGGCTTTCATCCATTTCAACATCAGCTCCCCGCCCAATAACCAAATTCGCACGGTTAATAATATCATAGGCATCATCCCAATTCGTGATAACCATTTTATCAGCATTATTTACATCATTCCACACATTCCAAAGGTGCATGTTGTCCTTTGCATATGCTGGTGATCCAAATTCGGTTCTTACTTCCAGGTACATGATGTATTTATAATAACCATTGAACTCTCGTTGATAGCCATCATAAACACCTACCAGAGCACGACCAAGTTCTTCTCCGTTGTTGTAGTAATTGCTTGGAGACAAAAAGGTGTAGGGTTCTTCGGTTAAGTCTGTACACTGAGAAAATATAAGCACTGTACAACTTAAAATTATATATTTAATTAATTTCATTGTTCTGAGAATTTAAGGTTTAAAATTTAGCTCGGATTCCAAATATCATTGTTTTTGCATAAGGGAAATCAACCTTCCCGTTTTCTGGGTTGTAACCCCGATGGTTTGCGAAATTCAAATAATTCTGTGCATTGACATAAAAATTCAGATTACTTACCCAATTTAAATTTCTGATCATTGAAGAAAAGTCATAGCCAACTTTAATATTTTTCACAATAAAATAATTCCACCCTCCATTGGTACGGTCTGACAATGATATTTCCTGTGCACCTGCACGAGGAAATGTACCAGTTGGATTTTCTTCACTCCACATTCTATCGTAAGCATATCTTGTTGGCAGGTAATTTCTGTTCTGCACCTGGTTTTCTCCAAATGTTAAGTACCCCGTATTTTCATCCTGTGCAGCAAGACCTGTTGCGCCTTGACCGTATATATCCAAACTTAGATTTTTGTATGACAGGCTCGTTGAGACACCATAAAAGAAATCAGGCTCAGTTGAACCAATATTAATGTAGTCTTCACTATTGATGCTCTTGTCATCATTTTTATCGATGTACATTTCTTCACCTAACTCGGCAGACGATCGAATGGTCCGGTAAGCCGTAAGTTGATCCTGTGTTGTAATAATTCCGGCGGACTCGCGAGCCCACAGGCTATTTACTGCTTCACCAACGATCAGATAGCGAGCAATACCCCCTGTAGATGAACCTAAATTAATTTTTTCAACATCGCCATAAAGTTCAACAACTTCATTTTTATTACTGGAGACATTGGTTGTCACATCCCATTTAAATTCAGAATCGATGATCCGTGCATGAGCTGTTAGTTCAAGTCCAACATTTTTCACTTCACCAATATTCTTCAACATACTTGAATAACCAGACGTAGTCGGAATGGGCACATTATATAATAAATCAGACGTTTGACGAGAGTAATAATCCAAATTCAAATCCAATCTGTTCCAAAAGCCAACATCTACTCCGACATTATACTGAATATTACGTTCCCATTTCAGATCAGGATTACCAATGGTTTCAGCAAATCCTAGAATTGGGACACCATCAAATACATAGTAGGCAGTGCTTAAAGAAGCAAGTGATTGATAATTACCAATCTCCTGGTTTCCTGTAACACCATAACTGGTTCTCAACTTCAGGTTAGTAATGGTTTCATTTCCGGCTAAAAATGGCTCCTGAGTAACTCTCCAACCAAATCCTACTGATGGAAAAAATCCCCATTTATTGTTTTTTCCAAATCTGGAAGAGCCATCATATCTTCCTGTAACGGTTAGTAAATATTTATCGTCATAAGAATACGAAGCTCTGGCTGTCCATGAAATCAATCGATTTGAATATTTATCAGAGTTAATAGAAATACTCTCAATACTGGCATAGGACATATCATTTGCGCCAGTTGCATCATTCAAAAAACCAGAGCCGCTGGTTTCCAGGTCTTCATAAACATATTCCTGCCATGAATATACACCAGTAGCTGTCAAACGGTGCTTGTCCCAAGTATTCGAATAAGTCAGGATATTATCAGTTAACCGACTTGTTTTTCTCCGATAGGTTTGTCCACCAGTACCTGTGCTTCCTGATCCAATTCCTGCGCTTGAATTAGATGTGTAATATTCGTATTGCTTTTCGTTGGCAATATCAACACCGAAATTTGTCTTGAACGTTACGTTCTTAACAGGAGTAAATAAAGCATAAACATCTCCAAGTAACCGATCAGTACTCAGCTCGTTTGTTACTTCCGACGCTTCTGCAACCGGATTCCAGGTACCTTCGAAATAAGAGCTGATTGAAGGATCTTCAGTGGCATAATACCAGCTTCCATCAGGGTTTTTAACAGGCACAGTTGGCCAACCGTAACGGAAAATATTACCTGTTGGATTATCGCGAACATCTCGTTGCGACCTGCCCACTTGCATGTGCGTTCCAACAGTCAACCAGGGTTTAAATTCATGGTCTAAATTTACACGCACAGTAAACTTCTCAAAACCAGAAGCTTCAACCATTCCATCCTGCGAAAAGATATTACCTGACAGCATATAAGACGTTTTATCCTTTCCTCCACTGAATGCTACAGAATAGTTCTGCACCTTGGAAGAGTTCCTGATAATTTCATCGTGCCAGTCAACATCATACGAAGGAGCTGGATTAGACGAAGAATAAACCGGAGTTCCATTTGAATAGGTGTAAGCATCATTAATAAAATTAACGAAATCTTCCCTTCCCAGCATTTCAGGCACCCTTGCAGGAGTTGCAATCCCCAACGATCCACTTACCTCCAGATTATTTTGTCCTCTTTTGCCTTTTTTAGTTGTAATTAAAATAACACCGTTCGCTCCTCTCGATCCGTAAATAGCAGCAGATGAGGCATCTTTTAATATCTCCATTGATTCAATATCGTTGCTGCTAATATCATTCAGATTATTATTCACCAAAGGAAATCCATCCACAACAATGAGTGGTTCGTTTCCAGCAGTAATCGACCCGCTACCACGAATTCGAATAGTTGGTGAAGATCCGGGAGAAGCATCGGCATTTATTACTGCAACTCCAGAAGCTCTTCCTTGTAATGCTTCAATTGGATTTGACGCAGAAACACTAACCAAATCTTCAGCCTTAACCTGGGTAACAGAGCCTGTCAGGTCACTTTTTTTCATGGTTCCATACCCCACTGCTACCACTTCTTCGAGCCCAATGGTATCATCATACATGACCACATTGCTGGCATTCGAAACGCTTACCTTCTGCGTTTGCATCCCAATGAATGAAAACACCAGAAACTCAGCATCAGCTGGGACTTCCAGTTCATAACTTCCGTCCAGTGCAGATATCGTTCCTGTTTGTGTCCCTTCAATTACGATAGTCACACCAGGAAGAGGAGCTCCAGCACCATCTGTTACAACTCCTCGTATTTTACGAGCCTGTCCGATGTTGGTAACACCATCTGTTCGGTTAACCACAATTGTTCTTCCAATAACCTCGTAATTATACTTGTCCTTATCCAGAAGTCGGGTCATCACATCCTCAATTGACGCATCATTAAACTCAACTGTATATTGCTTATTCATATCCAGTTGGTCGCTTTTGAAGAAGAATCCGTAATCCGAAACCCTCTCAATTTCATTAAAAACATCGATAATACTATTGTTCTCAATTTTGAGACTAATGCGTGTGCCCTGCGAATAGGAGCCTGACGCGATAGAAACAAAACTAAGAAAAAGTAGAAAAGCAGTTAGTTTCATAACAAATAGAAATTTCATTATCCCGGACCTTATTGGCACAGGAGAAAATAGATTTTTTTTCATAATTTTGGAATGTTTATAGTTAATACTCAATAGGTTTTCATAGAAAGCTTATTGAACTATTCTAAACCGGGTCGGATGCCGCCTTCCCGGTTTACTTATTTTCAACAAGTATCCTTCTTTGAGAGCCTAGTAAATGATTATTTCATCGGGTTCATATGGTTTATTATTTATTTGATATTGAATATTAGTTGTTAGTTTCAACATTTTTAAAACATAAGCTACCGTTGTCGTTTTATCAATAGCGCCCGAGTAACGGAAATCCTTCAATTGTTTATCCTCAAACCGGAACTTCACATCATACCAGTTTTCGAGTTCATGACAAATATCTTCCAAACGTTTATCTCTAAAAGCAAATTTCCCATCAATCCATGCTGAAACAAGCTCCACATCAACATTCTTAATATTGAGGCTTTTATCGCTTTTCATATAGGTTGCGTTCTCCCCGGGCTTCAGTCTTGTGATTGCCGCATTATTACTTTTCAGAATATCGACAGCTCCTTCCATCAAAGTAGTTTCTATAAAGTCATCGTCAGGATAAGCTTTTACATTAAATGAAGTTCCGATATCCTTTATTTTCAGATCACCTACATTCACTAATAATCCGTGTTTATCAGAGTTCTTAACTTCAAAGTAAGCTTCTCCTTTAAGTTGGATGTTTCTTGTTCCCTCTTGATCTTCTGATAAGATGATTTCAGTTTCCGAGTTCAGCCACACAACGGTTCCATCATCCAACTCAAAATGAGCCATACTTCCTTTTTCAGCACTAAACTTTTGAACCAAATGGTTACTTGCTTGATCTGAATTTAATAGCAGGTAAGAGGAAAGACTACCTAATCCTATTAAAAGAATAGCAATAGCGGCATAGCGCAACAAGCTATAGCGTTTTCGCAAAGGTCTGTTATCTTGTACTTGAAGATTGGCTTTTGACCAGAATTCAGCAAACTCCCGGTCAACTGTTTGCTCTGGAATTTTATTGTTTGCAGCAGTTATAACCCATAGTTCTTTGGTTTTCAGAAATAACTCCCGCTCGTCCTTGTCTTCTGCAAGTAAACGGTAGTAAGTTTTTTTCTCTGCTTCAGATGCCCGACCTGTTAGTATTTTTGAGATAAAATCCTTGTCCATTATTGTGATTCATTTATTACTAAACAATCCAATAACAGTAACCCCTAACCGAATTTTGATATTTTATTGAAAAAGAATTGAGATTAATAACGGGAGATAATCTTTTAGTGCTACTCTCAAACTTTTAAGCGCTTTTGTCATATGAGCTTCAACTGTCTTCTCTGATATATTCAGTTTTTCAGCAATCTCCGTATTTTTAAAGCCCTCATAGCGACTCATGCAAAATACCTTGCGACAGTGCTCTGGTAAATTACTTACAGCCTCCTCAATTTTAGTCTTCAACTCTTCAATCTCCATGTAATCAAAAGACATGCGAGACAAAGATTCATACTGTAACTCCAATTCCCTATGTTTGATGTTGTTGTTATGATTATTGACAATCTGATTCCGTTTAATCTGATTCAGACAGCCATTTTTTACCAATGTATACAGGTAATTCTTCAAGTTGGAATTATCCTTGAGCTGACCTTTTATTTCCCAAAGCTTTAAAAAGGCATTCTGCACAATTTCCTTTGCATCATCGCCATCATCAAGGTACTGATAAGCTAAATTAAACAACATCGAATAATATTGGTGGTAAAGATGCCGGTAGGTCTCTTTAACACCATTACGTAAATTTACTATTTCTAGATTTACACCTGACATTAGCCCTTATTGATTGTTATCCTACGAATCTATTCAATTAGAAACCAGCTGATTAATAAACAACCATCGGTTGTTCAACTCCAGAAGCTCCTTTTCGGATAGCCGATCATCGTGCCAGTTGCAGCCAAACACTCATATCACACTTACCTCGATTATCCCAGGCATAATACGGAATTAGTGTGATTGGAACACTCCGGAGCTCCTTTGCCGATATTTTTCGATATAACTTGTCCTGATCCCAATCTGCTTCGCGCACCAATTCAGCTTTCCCCTTTAGAGCGACTAGCTGGCTGTTGGCAATTTCAGTTTTCTCGGGGGTGAATGTTTGTTCCGGAGAAATAGCAACTTGAAACAGATCAACACCTTCGGGCAAATCGACCGATTCAAGACAATAAACTACCGGTCCTCTTTGCACAGCAACCTGATTTCTGGTTTCTTCAACCAAAGGATTAGCCTCGATAAAACTAACCGGCATGGCTAGTTTCAATTCTACATGGTCACCTTTCTCCCATCGTCTGTCAATTTTACAATATGTTCCGGGCAGAAGATCAGTGTTTAGTGCTTCACCATTGACCTTAATTTCTGCCTGTTCGCACCACGAAGGAATACGAATATGAAATGGCAAATCACCGTTGGGAGCTTTAGTGATTTTCAGGGTAACATCGCCACTCCATGGATAGTCAGTAATTTGTTCCAGCTCCAGTTTTGAGCCATCTTTCAATTCTGTCTTCAAATGGTTGCCGGCATAAAAGTTAAACCAAAGACCATCGTTAGACATGCTATACAGGTAATTGTGAATTTCGGCAACCGTGCGAATCGTATTTGGCGGACAGCAATTACAATATCCGATGTACTCTTCACGATCCTTTGACCAGCGAAGTTCAAAAGGTAAATCGCTTGAAACCGCCAATGGGTTGGTGTAGAAATAGCGCTCACCATCCAAGCTAACTCCAGCTAATAAACTATTGTACATCACTTGCTCCATAATATCAGCGTACTCAGCTTGCCCGGTGGCCAAAAACATTCGCCAGTTCCAAAGCAGGTTGCCAATATTAGCACATGATTCATTATGAGCAGAAAAATTTGGCAGCTCGTAATCTTGTCCGTAAGCTTGATGCACTTGCTGAATCGATGGCTGATCATAAGTTGTTCCGTTTGGTGAAACACCATCATACAATGCGCCACAAGCCCCTGTGATGTATAGTTTTGTTTCCACCAAATCATGCCAAATAGCATCCAGTGCGTTCATCAGCGACTCATCGCCTGTTTCTGCATAAACATCGGCAACCCCAGCGTATAAATAATTTGCACGCACAGCATGCCCAATTGCTTTTGTTTGTTGACGAAATGGAATACGATCCTGGTTATGATCGTGTCCGTCTTCAACCATGGCACGAATATCGATTAAGCCTTGAGCAAGCTCCAAATATTTTGGATCACCCGTTGTTCGGTACATTTCAGTTACACCCATATAGTGCGAAGGACAGATGGCATTCAATGCCAGCTCTTTTTTATTTCGTTGATAAAAATCATACAAAAAATTGGTGGCTTTAATGGCGATATCCAGTAAATTTCGTTTTCCTGTTATTCGATAATGAATGCAAGCGGCAGTCATCAAATGGCCCATATTGTAAGTTTCAAAATCGAGTCGCTCAGCAAATTCCGCTTTCCCATCTTCGCTATTTAACTGTTCAATCACCACAGGCGTGTGAATATAGCCGTCTTCGCGCTGAGTTTTACCGATAATATCAATGATCGAGTCAATCTCATGTTCCAGTTCTTCTTCCTGATTCATGGAATAAACCACAATCAAAGCTTCCAGTATTTTATAAAAATCACCATCATGAAACGGAGGACCAACATGCTCCCCTTCCTTCAAGCCGGCAGCAATCTCAAAATTGGCGAAGCCGTGGCTAATCGAGTCATTCATATACATGCCCATCATGTGCGGAACCATACTTTGTTCGCAAACACGAAAGCGCTCAGCCCAAAACCCATCCGTCCAATTTACATCGGTAAAATTAACCGGAGAAAGCTTCGCATGCGGACTTTTTGATGTATTGACCAAACTCTTTTCCTGAGCTGACAATTGAAATACGAACAAGATCATCAGGCTCAAAAAACCGCTTCTTCTCATTATTTTATTCATCGTCATTTCCTTTTATTTTGAGTATTCAAATTTATACTTCCCAGAACCAACCCGTACGACTATTCTACCGTCTTCAATTCCTTTTAATTCGATCTCTTGAATTTGGTGAGTGGGAATTCCACCTTCTTTCAATTTTGAAAAATCAGTTCCGGGTATTTCAATTAACGCCTTCGTATTCGAAGGTATAGTCACGTTCAATTTAAACGTTTTATCATCGTGTTCCCAATGGGTACGAATTTCGCCATACATCGAATGATATTTAGCCTTAGCAAAGGTCAATTCTTCAGCTGGATAAGGTTTTATTTTAAATTGCTTATATGCCGGAACACTTGCGTCCAATTTTAAACCTGCCACCGACGAGTATAGCCACTCTCCCACCGCACCGTAAGCGTAATGATTGAATGAATTCATGCCAACATCCTGAAAACTTCCATCAGGCTTAATGCCATCCCAACGTTCCCAAATGGTTGTAGCGCCTTTAGTAACTGCATACAACCACGAAGGATACCGCTTATTAAACAGCAATTTGTATGCGATTTCCGGATAGCCGGAATCGGTCAATGCCTGGCAAAGCATTGGAGTTCCTAAAAACCCGGTTGTTAAATGCCCAAAATGATTGACATCATCCACCAGACGTTTGGCAGCTGTCTCCACCAAATTATCCGGGATTAACCCAAATGACAAAGCCAAGACATAAGCAGCTTGCGTATTGGAAGTCAACCGGCCGGTTTGAGTCATAAACTCCGTTTGAAAAGCCTCTTTTATCTTTGGTCGTAATGCAGCATAACGATCCGCATCTGCTGTCCTTCCCAGAATCGTAGCAATTTGCTGCATCAATCCGGTTGTGTAATAAAAGTAAGCTGTTGCTACTAAATCTTTATCGGTGTGAGCGCCTGCATACCCATAGTCTGGCGCATTGTAGTAATACGAATAATACTCAGCAAACGACAACCAATCACCAAAATGAAACACCGTATCGAAGATATACCGATCACCAGACTCTTTGATCATGTATTCTTCCCAGCCTTTCATCGATTCGTATTGCTCCTGCAAAATTTGTTGATCGCCATAAACCCGGTAGATTGTCCATGGAATAATCACAGCAGCATCAGCCCAGCCAGTTGCGCCAAATCCGTCGGACCAGCCGGTACCTCCGCCATCTTCAATCACATTAGGAACAACCCAGGGAACGCTGCCGTCTTCACGCTGATCCGCAATATAGTCTTTCATCCATTTGGTGTAGAAACTTGCGGCATTGCGATTAAAGCAAGCTGTGGGTGCAAAAACTTGCGCATCACCGGTCCAGCCAAGGCGTTCGTCACGTTGCGGGCAATCAGTCGGGACATCCAGAAAGTTACCACGCAAACCCCAGTCGATATTTTTTTGTAGTCGATTTACCAACGGATCCGAGCACTCAAACTCACCAACAAGTGGCATATCCGAATGGACAACTCGTCCCTCAATATCATCTAACGAAATATCTCCCGAATAATCGCTCACCCGCACATAGCGGAATCCGTGAAAAGTAAAACGAGGCTCGAATTCTTCAACACCATCACCTCTGAAGATGTAGGTATCTTCAGCCTTTGCGGCCCGCAGGTTGTCGGTATAAAAATTGCCTTCCTGATCCAATACTTCTGCATGGTGCAGCGTAATTTGATCTCCCGCATTTCCTTTCAGTCGGAAACGCACCCAGCCCACGATATTTTGGCCTAAATCAAAAACCAGCTCACCTTTGGGAGTGATTATCTTTTCAATCGGCTTGATGGTTTCGGTGATACGAACCGGAACACCTTCAGAAGAAACAAGATTCGCAAATCCATATTCTTTAATAGTGACACCGAACCAGTTTTGATCATCGAAGTCAGGCTTGTCCCATGCTTCATTTTCCAGACGGGCATCGTAAGTTTCACCATGATAGATATCCGATTTTAAAACAGGCCCAGTGTTCGATTTCCAACTATCGTCGGTTATAATCATTTCATGGCTTCCATCTTCGTAATCAATTCGAATTTGGCAAAGCAAAGCCAGCCTTTCGCCGTACAAATTTTTGTTTCCCTGCCACACCAAATATCCCCGATACCAACCATCGCCCAAGACAACACCAATGGCGTTCTTGCCGGAAATCAGTTGCTCGGTAACATTGTAAGTTTGGTATTGCAATCGCTGTTCGTAACTGGTCCAACCAGGTGTAAACAAATCTTTGCTTACCTTTTCACCATTTATCGAGAATTCATACAAACCGCGGCAAGTAATGTAAGCTGTCGCTTTGCGGATATTTTTTTTAAGTTGAAATTCTTTCCGTAAATAAGGTGAGGGTGTCGAATCCGAGGGATCTTCCTTGTAGGCAGGTTCTATCCATTGAGCTTTCCAATCATCATCATTGAACAGTCCCATTTCCCAAAATGCCGGAGCACTCCACTCTGATTCTTCCTCGTAACTGTTCCACACTTTAACGGTCCAGTAAACCTGCTGACCCGACTGAAGCTCCCGCCCACCATATTCAACATGAATAGACTGATCTGAGTCAATTCTTCCTGAATTCCAGATCAACTTGCTTTCATCCTGAAGATCAAACTCTGAAGCTGCACATTTCACTTGATAAGAGTTCTGATAAACATTCCTTTTCTCATCAACTATTTTCCAGCTTAAGCGAGGGCTACAGGCTTTCAAGCCAACAGGATTGCTTTTATATTCCGTCTTTAGGTTCGTTACTTTCAAATCTTATTTTTTAACTTTTGGTTACTTTTCTTTTATTCTGTTTTACTGAACAAATTTCTAAACACAATTATTAACTCCGCTCTTTTGCAATCTGCTCCAGCGATTTTCCGGAAGTATCAGGCATGAAAAAGAAACCAACAGCTCCACTTACTATGAGGAAGAAGGTTAGCAAACCCGCTACCGGTTTTATACCCACATTTGCCAGCGCAGGAACAAAGAAACTCCAAACCCCCAGTAAAGTCCGACTAACTCCAAAGGTTAGTCCCTGAGCTGTTCCACGGAAAATAGTTGGAAAAATTTCCTGGCTAAATACCTTGTAAAAGGCCTCACCAGCTAAAGCTGCACCTGAAGAAAACATCAGGATATTTAGAATAATAATCGGTATGGTAAACGGAAGAAAAAGTAATAAACCATAGGCAACAACCTGCATAATGGCACCAATGGCCCAAATGGTTTTTCGCGTTTTAAAACTCCGATCAGAGTGGGGCATAAAAACAACTAGCGTAACAATAATAAATATAATGAAGCCTGCACTTGATAAACCAACACTCATGGCCTGACTTCCTGCTCCAAGTGTTTTAATAATATAAGGATTAAAAATCCCTGCTGTACCAGCAGCTAAGTTCCAAAAAAGATATATAATAACTGTATAAGCCAAGCCTTTTAAGTTAGAACCTGAAAATAGCGTCTTCAATTTAACTTTAGTCGCTTTTGCGGCCACCTTCCAACGGGATGATTCTACCAGGCTCCGACGTAAATACCAAGTAATTATGGCTATTACAAATAGATGAAGGAATACCAAACGAATTCCAAGAACTCCAAGGTCGGCAAGGAACATAGCCATCCAGAGCACAACAACAGGCCCAAAGCCCCAGGCAACCTGAGTAAGACCCAATAATTTCCCCCTTGCCTTATCGGGAGCAGATTCACCAACATAGGCAAGTGATGTTGGCACATCAGCCCCTACAGCCACACCAATAATAAAGGTGCCTAAAAACAACATGACCGGATTCATTGTAAAAACAATTAAAAGAATCCCTAAAGCATAAACAAGCAGGTCAATTTGATAAATACGTTTACGACCAAGTTTGTCGCCAAGTCGGCCTCCAATAAAAGCACCTATAGCACATCCTACAGCATTTGGACCAATCGCAGCAAGTAATCCTACAGCATTATTAGATAAACTAAGATAGGACTGAAAAAGTGATAGTCCTGCTCCCAACGCCACGATGGATCCGGCATCGAGATAAGAAGCCATTCCAGCCAAAAGTGACGCCTTCCATTGTTCTCTTGATATTTTATCTACTTCTGGGGCATCGCTCAATTTATTTTCCGACACCCCATTCTTATTTTGTTCCTTCATACAAAAATTTGTTAGTGTTTAGTAACTCTACTATTATTATAATAATAGCATTATTCCATGTGATTTTCTTCTAAAATAGCCTCCCTGTCGCGATCATATTCATACAACACATCAAGCCGATCTATAAGAGTTGAATTTGCGCCTTCAACTGAAGGCTGAGGATTAGTCTGCATAATTCATTCAATATTAGTTAGGTTTATTTTCTATTTTTATTTTACTCATTCCAATTTGCCAAAAACAACAGCCAAAATACACAAAAAATAGTAAATAGCTTAACTTTAGCTTTCGTTTTTTTTCTTTTACCTTCGTTTCAAATAATATACTGAACTATAACCTTACTTTTAGAAAAAGAATGAAAAAATCATTCATTATTAAAAGCACACATCAAGCCCGCAAAAAAATCCTTCATCTAACTAGTAATCAAAAAATATTGTCTAAAACCTTAGAATCGTTAGCCCTGCATGCTTCCATAAGCAATCACACAAAAAGAAGAAACTAAAACCAAAAGAGCGATCACCAACAAAATATAGGTGTTGCGATTTACGTTTTTCCATTCTTTCATAATAACACCAATAATATAACTAAAGAAGATGAGCATAGACATGTGAAGCACCCAACTGGCAAATTGAAATTTCCCCATATTCACATGTCCCAACCCATAAAAGAAAAATTGCAAAAACCACAGTGAGCCAGCCAAAGCCGACCACAGTATATTTTTAGTAATAACGCTACTTTTCAGTCCGCTTTTAGTTGTAAATTCTTTTAACGTTTTTTTTCGCACACCCAATACGACAAACCAAATTACATTCACCACCCAGCATCCGGCTGTTGAAACAATTAATTTGGCATTTCCCTCAAAATGACCAGCTCCGTGTTTCGCAGCCATATCGGCAATGGGTTGTCCAAATTCCAATGAAATATTAAATACGCCTGAAAGAACTCCGGCAATTATTGTTAAAATCAATCCAATCAACATATTGGATCTTTTCAATCCTCCTTGTGCCATCGTCATTTCGTGCTCTCTTCGAAAACCGGCCCAACCGCATCCGGCTACACCCAGTATCGAAATAATCATCCCAACCAGAACAACCATCCCACCGGGAGCTGTGAAGTATTCGACTAATCCGCCAAAGATCATCAAAGGCAAAATAGTTCCTACGATAGCAGAAATACCGATAGCCAGCGTATAAGTTAATGAATAGCCAATATACTGTATAGAAACGCCAAACGACATGCTGCCGAATCCATAGGCAGCGCCCAAAAGAAAAGCAGCCCAAATTGGCTTCGAGGGAGCATGCTTTAAAATGAAGAAGAAATCAGGAACCGTAATTACACCAATAAGTATGGGCATCAAAATCCAGGCAAACAAGCCTTGTACAAGCCAGAAAGTTCCCCAAGACCAATTTTTTGTTTTCTGAAAAGGAACATAGCATGATGAGGCAGATACGCCTCCGATGGCGTGCAGCATTGTTCCGATTATCGGGCTGGTTGGTACCATAGTTTAAGTTGTTTAGTCAGTTAGTTGTTTATTATTAGTTGTTTGGTACTTCCTTATTCTAATTCGTTTGTTGAACTCGACTTTCAACAAAACACTGTAGCTCTGCCAATATATGTCTTTAATCTCTGTTATTACCAAACATATCTTCATGTACTGATATAGGATCAATTCCATACTCATTAAAAATTGCATTTATCTCGTCTTCCGAGATTCCCTTATAAATTTCCTTGTATATGGAACCACATTGACCTTTGTAAAATTCCGTTTGAAGCCCGAAGAGTTCACCAACCAAAATTGAAATTGTATTTATGCAAAACCTAACACATTCAGAAGTCTCAATTTCCATGTGCCATGGACATTTGACATCTTTTGGCTTTGGGTATGAAACATTCAAACTTCTTAGATTTTTCATAGCTTTATCTGGCCCTTCATAAAGACTAAACTTGTAATGAATTATATCATTTCTAATCTTTGCAATGGTCTGGAAATTGGCAAAATTATGAGACGTTTTGTCAAATGTTTTCCCAAATAGAAATTTAGGATACATTAATGTTTTTGTTTTCAAGTCCCACCTTTCAGCTTCATTGCTAATTTCAACAAGTAAATTATCTCTGTAATGATGCCTTACAATATCTGATAAAAAAACCTCATTTAATAAAGACTCCCATACCGCAATTGCTAACGGGAATGCAGTAATACTTTGTTGGCTTTGAATGTGGTATTTATTCCTGCTTATCTTTTCTTTTAAGCCTTTCTTCAATTCTGTAAAATAGATATATCTAAGATTTTGAAATAATATACCCGACAAAGGACTTCCAGCATCAAACTTTGATTTTTTATTTTCCATAAATCGATGAATTATATTCTCATTACCTGACCTTTATCGTTCATTTATATATAATTTGTAATATTAAGCTAATCCAAATGAAATATTTCTTCCATCTCGCTCCAAAACTCTCCGGGGCTTCGATTTTCCAGAGGGCTCATTAGCGGCTTCACCACATCCCACCAACGCTGTGTTTCTTCATCAGCTGCCATTTTTGCCATATCGGTATCAAAATCATCTCCCGAATATTCGAAGTAGGCAAAAAGGTAATTGTCGCGAAAAAAGATGGAATAGTTTTCTAAATGACACTCCTTGATTTTTACCAATACTCCGGGCCACACATTGGCATGTTGCCGGATATATTCTTCAGAACCTTCTGGTTTTAACCGAATCATTTGTCCAAAGCGCCTGTTCATTTCATTTTATTGATTGAGTTAAACATGGCTTGAATATTTACAGGTGGAATATCGGGTAATATGGCTTCATGACTTGGCGAGATGACCAAACCGGTCGGAAATAAGCGTTTCAGTTCTTCAACTTTTTCGGACACCGACTTTGCATCTCCTTTAACAAGCAAATACTGGGCATCGACTCCACCACAAAAAGCAATTTTTCCGTAGTAGTGCTCTTTCAGATGCGCGGCGTCCATATCGGCAGCCAAGGCCTGAATGGGGTGAATAACGTCTACTCCCAACTCAATTAAATCATCAATAATTGGAAAAATAGAACCACAGGAATGATGAATAACTTTCAGCCCGTAACTTTTCGCCTGATCAATCAACTTTTTAGTTCCCGGAAAAACATGTGTTCGCAGCAATTCAGGATCGACCATCAAACCGGTTTGACTGCCAAAATCATTGCCAATCAAAACGGCGTCCAAATATCCTTGTGTCGTTTCGTAGAAAATCTCATTGGCTTTCAGATAAAAATCAGTAATCCGGTCAATCACAGCCTGAAACATATCCGGAGCCATTAACATGGTCATCAGCGCCTGTTCCATTCCGAAAGCTGAACAAGCATCCTGAAAATGGGCACTCCACATCACCCCCATTCGCACGTAATCCGGATCAACAGCCTTCGCCCTTCGCAGCGATTCTTCCCGATCAAGATATTTTTCCGGATCCGGCCAATCAAATTTATCGACATCTGCCGGATCATTATAATCTTCAAAGAAACCAGGAGCTGTCAGTGTGCGCTCATCCGGCGAATCCAAATGATCAACCTTGGCAAATTTAAAAGCACAGGCAATATGATTTGATGGCTCGTATTTGTAGGGCACCTCTATGGGATAAATATCGTCGTCAATCTTTGATCGCAGCTCATCCACTGAATTTACTCCAAAGTGCGAGGTCAATGCGCTTTCAGCCTGAGGAACCGGCAGTCCCAGCCAGGAGGCTGGACGATCGACCGGCTCATAGTTGATCGTGGCTAAAAAGCGTTCTTTGTGCGTTAGTTTCATTCGGTTAGTTATTTATTGGTTTCGTAGCAATTGACTACATCTGCAGTTCTGCTTTCAGGAAAAACTTTTAGCGATTCAATTTCGCCCTTTTTCAGAACGACTTCTATTGTTGTTTGATCGGATGCATGTAGTTTGAAATGGACATCCCATTCTTTGGGCCATGCAGGAAATATGTAGATTTTATCATCTACGGTTTGCATCAGCATTTCCTGAACACCAATCATGCCCGACCCACCCCAATTGTGATCGGGCACCCAATCGAATCCTGGCCCCCAGAAAGCCGGAAATCGTCTGCCGGAATTTTTCATTTTTGCAACACACAAATCTGCCGCTTCATCGGTCAATCCCAATCGAGCAGCAAAAATCACATCTTGCTTCCAACCAATATGGCTTCGAAATTTTACAGCATCCGGATCATACTTCCACGTATTGATAGCAATGTTCAAATCAGGCTTACCCACACCGTAAATTCCCCACGGGTAAACCGGGTACAACTGTGGCACTTCAGTATTGTTGACCCGCTCCCACAGCTTTGCCGGAGCTATGGTTTGATGGCCATCATGCTCCGTAAAACTGATTGGAGGAATCCGATTCAGCATCGCCTTCCATTTTTCACGATCAATTTGGTCATCATATTTATTGGGCAATGCAATCAAACGTTCCAGCACTATTTTCAAAGCGGCAATAGTGGTTGTCGAATTATAAGCCATCTTATACGTTTCGCAGGCTGACCCGGGATAAAGTACCAAATGACCATTTCCATCGAGTGTTTGGCGCCCGCGCTGCGTCGCCAAATATTGGTAGTGCTCATCAAAAAACGTCAGACAACTCTTGATCAAAGGCAGATAA
Organism: Sunxiuqinia indica; assembly: GCF_009847015.1. Classification (GTDB taxonomy): domain Bacteria; phylum Bacteroidota; class Bacteroidia; order Bacteroidales; family Prolixibacteraceae; genus Sunxiuqinia; species Sunxiuqinia indica. Next base: position 215,424 of record NZ_WVEM01000007.1, on the reverse strand, counting down.
TCTGAGAGGTCATTTCCATTGTATCGAGCGGTTTCCAATATCATAAAACAAAATTCCAGCGAGGTATCGTACTGTCGTCCTTTCGGATAATCGTCAGGTCGATCCCAGTTATACTCGCTACCATTTGGCAAGCCAAAATTTTCTATTTGCTCGGTAAAACAAGCGCCATCATGTCCCCAATAAAACTGACTTCGCAAGGTTGCATTGTGCAGTAACCTCTTGTAGAAGTTGAATTGAGGCTTCATCAGCTCAGAATCGCCACTCTTAAGCATCGGGAAGTATACCAACCGCTGATTTTGAGCAGTAAAAGTGCCACCTCCCCAATTTCGGAAGTCGGGTGTAAAAGCGCGTGTAGAATCAGTAAAAACGGGATCGACGGTGAAAAGTCCGCCATTAAATTTTGTGGGATAATTACCATAAGCATTGCATCCAAGCATATAACGAAACAGCTGATAGTTTCGCCCTACCTGCCAAACCGTATCTGCTTCAGCGGCATCATCTGAATTGATAAACACAAAACTTCGTTCCCACAACTGCTGCCACCAGACCGTTGTATTTTCAAAAGCAGTTTTCCGGTTATCACGAGCCTCCTTTTGCAATTGATCTATTTTCGAGCGCCATTCGCTGCGACTATCAGCAGTAGTCAGAAAAATTTCAAATTCATGCGATTTTGATGGTCGTTTGCTTTCCAAAACCCAGGATTTGAAATTCGTATTCTGATACCTTCCATTTTCATTCCCCGCAGCAATCATGTTCTCGCCAGTCATAAATCCGCCAAAAGTCAACCCGGCGATTGGATTATAGAGCGAATCTTTAACAGCTTCCATTCCTTGCTGTTTCACCGTCACATCAAAAACAGTCTCCGAATTATTCTGATGCATAAACTGCACGCCTCCATCTGAAAAGAGGATTTGGTCGGCATACGTTTTCAACCCTTCAGGATTTACCCATTTGTAAGAATTCTGAAAATTCTCCAATTTCCGAAGAAAACGATTCTGATACCGCCAACTTTCGTAATGAGCTTGTGCGTTGACTCTTTGAGAGGCATTAACCTCAACATGAACAACAGGCCGAAAGACATCCACCCAAATTTTCACGTCGGCTGCTAAATCTCCCTTTTTAGCACTTAACGAAACATAGCCATCTTTTAAATGAAGTTCTTGCTTAAACACGCCTCTATCAAATGGGTTGGGATTCAATTTCAACCTGACCCGACCTAATTTCAGGAAGGAATTGTTTTCATCAAACGTACCACTTTTTGAAAGGTAAAACAGCACATCGCCATCCTCCGACCACACATTCAACCCAATATCGCCACCCCCACAGGGCATCGATTCTGAAGAATTTTCACTTGACGTATTCCAAACCACATTGTATTGATCCAATTGCGTTGGCTGAGCCTTCAGATTTTGTATTAAAAATACGCAACTTACGATTATCAGGAATGAATAGTGGGTCTTCATAGTTCAACAATTATAGGTTATTCTGAACTTTAGCCTGCCGGCTGTAATTGCTTCAGATTATCTTTTTAACCAAAAACAGCTCCTGAAATGAATTGAGGAGCACCAATATGTGACTTACCAGTCATCGGTTCTGAATGAAGAAACTGGTAATCCATCAGTTCCGAAAAGAGTTCCAACAATGAAATCTTTAAAGGCGTAGCGCACAGCAACAGGTTTTTCAACCCGGGGAGATGAAACAACAACCGACTTTGTGCGCAAAAAAACATCGGCGGGGTAAAACACTTTGTTTTCTCCGGCAATTTCAAAACCAGTAAGCTCTTTGCCGAAGGTAGTTAACCCATTTGCTACATCTTTAAACGAAACAACAACCTGACTGCCTTTTACTTCGAAAGCATCATAGGCTGGGCTTTTGTAGCTAAAATCGGGCAAATCGTATGTTTCTCCCAAAGCCCACAAAGCAAGGCGTTCACCACCCTCTTGTTTGTGCATGGGGTGAATACAAGTCTCTTCGCCCACATCCATCAACACTGCCATTCCACTGTTGGGAATATCATCCAAGGCTTTTCGCTGGGCATCGCGCAAATAAGCCGAATTATATTTCTCTTTGACATCTTCGGAACTATAAAATACCGAATAATCAAACGGAGCAATTTGTGCGTAGTAGAAAGGAAAATTGCCAATTCCCCACAACTCTCGCCACTCGTTTACCATTGTTGGAAAGAGCTCTTCGTAACGATCAGGTTCCTGGTAGTTTGTTTCACCCTGGTACCAAATGCACCCTTTCATTCCATAGCCAATTACCGGATTCAGCATGCCATTGAAAAGTACGGTTGGAGTGCGATTGGGAACCGGGATAGTATCTCCTGGAGCGGGCACTTGTTTACCTTCAAATGCCACTGATGTTTCGGGGCTCATCCAAGCCTGAACACAGGAGCCGCCGTAGCTCACTTCGATCAATCCAATGGGCACATCCAGCATTTCATTGAGCAGTCGTCCGAAATAATAGCCTGTAGCACTGAAATTGCGAATTGCTGCAGCATCGGCCACTTTCCATTTCGCTTCAAAATTCTCCTGAGCAACAGTTTGTGAACTACGTGGCACGGTGATTACACGAATATTCTCGTTGTTTGATTTCAGAATATCCATATTGGAACCAAGCACCGGCTGCCCGCGAAAACCTTTCATGGGCATTTCCATATTCGACTGCCCCGAACACAACCAAACCTCGCCAATCAGAACATTCTCGATGGTTAATGCTTCACCATCACTAACGATAATTTCATAAGGTCCTCCTGCTGCAGGCGTTTCCACCATCAACTTAAATTTACCATCCTTTGCTGCTTTTGCGGTATACGATTTATCGTTCCAGGAAGTCGTTACGTTTACTTCCGATCGGGCATCAGCCCAACCCCAGATAGCAACTTCGGACTGCTGCTGCAACACCATGTGATCAGCAAATAAAGCGGACATTTTCACTTTGGCTTGCACTGAACTAAAAATAGCAACACAAGCAAAAAACAGGAGTACGAGTTTACATGTAATTTTATTCATTTTGAAAATTTTGATATTGTATTTTTCTATTTTGACTGACTAATTTTTACCGGTCCAAACAAGCCGGCTGGAAGCAATGGACGGCCCTCCAATCGATAGGGAGCAGTTGTCCAGCTTACCCGTTCCTCTTCGGGCAAATCATGATCACCAATCAGGCGATTTGCCCATGTGTTGGTCACTTCAATTTGCAAAATATTTTCGCCTTGTTTTAATGCACCATCAATCTGCAAACGAAATGGTGGAGTCCAGCTTACTCCAACATTTTGCCCGTTCAACTTCACTTCAGCGATGTTCGCAAAGTCTCCTAATTCAATCCAGTAACTGGAATTCTCATCAATACTTCCTCCAAATTGAAAAACCTTGGAATAAGTTGCCGTGCCTGAATAATAGCGAATCCGGACATCCTGATTTTTACTCCAGTCGGTTAACCTTGAAAATGCGACAGTTTTTTTAGGGCCGCCAAAAGCCGGATCAAAATTCACCTGCCAAACACCATCAATCGTTTCAATGGTTTCTTGTTCAATCCAATTGTTTTCACCTACTGTACTTTCTGAAGATGTACCTTCTTTAAATACCACAAACAATGACTCATTCGGACTGAATTTATAAGTCAATTTTGTACGACCATTTTCATTTTCCCAATTGTTAACATCAATCGTATCTCCCGTAACCGGATTATAAATCTTCGGTATTTTACTTTGAATGCGGAACGACAATTCCAGCACTCTTTCTTCGTCCAACTGATTCGCAATGAAATAAATATCCTCATCACCCTCATTTCGATGATTCCAGGCCATCATCTTTGCGGCATTACTTTCTTGATCAATGGATTGAAAGTCCTTCTCAATTCCGACCAGGTCAAACGAAGAAGCCCGATATGGTCCTTGAAGAATTCTCCCTTTGCCTTTTTTCCACATCTCAAATTGGCGCCCATCCACATCTGAAATCATTTTACGATCGCCACGAAACAGCTCTTCGACTATCGTTTTCAACTCCTCATCGTTCGACAATTCCGAAGTCATCCCAATTGTGCGGGTTGGTTTATCCATCATCAGAATAGTTGCTCCATCCTCGGCTAGTTGTAGTAACCTTTGTGCTACTTCAACACTCATCTGCTCACCACCGTGTGGAGCAATTTTACGATTACCCGGAATAATCAGCATTCCGTAATTTGCGCCACCCGGCAACACAATCCGGCCATCTTCAACCTTTGCTAATCGAACTAAAGCATCTTTATTGAAAGAATCATACGCGTAGCCATTCAGCGGATCAACCCATTCTTCGGGGTTTGCCATATTCTCCTGGGTGGTTACTCCCTGAGGACGCACCCACGTTGGAGCTCCTTCGTTTGCTAAACGGATTTGCTCAGTCTTTACCCGTTCCTCACCCATAATTCCCGGTAAAATATCAACCAAACGATCGGGTAATAAAGCTCTTCTGGGAACTTCTTCACCAGTAAATACCGCAATATCAACAACCGGATTTCCTTTTTGTAACTGGCGTTGGCAATTGGTCAGATAGGTAAAAAAAGCTCGGCCGGGCTTCCACCAGGTTTGATCGCGTTGAAAATACGTTCCAATCTTATCCAGAGTCATTCCGGGCTTGCGATCGAGCCAAGGATTATGCGCATAAACATGGGGAACAATTCGATTGATTCCATCTGCAAAATTCCGATCAACAGTCGTTTTCAGCATTCCCGGGTGTTCATCCCAGTCGAGTCGTATTTCAGTAAAACTTTCGGCCTGAATAATCTTTTTCCCATAAACATGGGCCCCCGAAACAGCATCTAAAATATCGTTTGGTTTGTCGTGCGAAGGACTGCGAAACCAGAACTCCCCCATCGGAATATCAACATCTTTAAAGTGTAACATTCCATCTGTCACGCCCACCGGAGCGACACTTTCAGCTGCAAACAAGCATCCTTTTGCATGAACTTCATCAACCAGCACCTTATAAAAGTTATCATTAAACAGTTCGGCAACCGTTTTCCGAACATCAGCCAAAACCCGTTCCGAAAAACCACTATTTTGAATGGCAACGCCAGCCATGAGTGGCAAATAGGTCGTTATATCGTAACCCCTGCGTTTTTTAAATTCATCCTGAAAAACCGGAGACCAATTCTGACTTCCACATTCCCAACTATCAATCAGAAAATTCTTCAATACTTTTGGTGCGAGTTCCGCCCCTATTTGTCGGAAAGCCTCTCCAAACCAATGGTCGAAGTGTAATCTCACCACTTCGGGATTAAACTTATCGCATTCCAAGCCTTTTCCGGCACCACCAACGTAGTTTTCATGACCGGTTGATGTGTGTCCCATCCGCAAGATCACCCATTTTCCATCAGGAACACTCCAATTCAAACGGCCATCAGCTTGTAATGATTCGCTGATATTGATCAGTTGATCCTTCGGAACGCAGGCCGAAGCGGGTAACAGTCGATCGTCCGTTTTAGAGCTAATTCGCCAAATGCTTCCATTCTTCCCTTCAAACTGATGAATTTTAGCTTCTCCAGATAATTCCAGTCCTTTAATTCTGAGGGTTGGACTCCACTTGGCATCATCCAAATCCTCAGCACCCGGTTCAGAACCTTTGGGATCATAAACAAAGCGAAAATAGCGAGCAGTTACCGGTTCAATCGTTTGAGTGGCATCAGCATCTAGATCCAACCAACCAGCGCGCGGAGGCACTAACCGGGTATGTCTTTTAAAAAGAGTGCCGTCATTGCTCGTTTCAATAATCAAACGATTCGACTGGTAATTATTCCATCCGGTATTAATGACAACAGAACGACAGGTAAACGGCTCATCAAAAGCAAACTGAATCCAACATGGTTCATCGGTTGAAAACTGTTTGTCATTGTCTTTTCCTGCCAAAAACTGAAGATCTTTCCCTTTTAAACTGGTGGTTACAACAGGTTGTAGATTATATGAGCTCATCCCTGCCCCATCAACAGCCGGATAAGCAAACGTGGCGATGTCTTCATAATAATCTTCGTACATTTCAGGCTGGGGCAACTTGTCATTAAAGATTTGCGAACCATCAACAACCGTATCTGCCCAAACGACTTTCTGCATCGACATTTCGGGTGTAATCCACGGACCTCCGGCACAGGTAAAGCCGTCAGTTCCGTTCATTCCTAATTCCAGCCCCAAACGATCGGCCTCACTCATCGCATGTTTTATCATTCCCCACCATTCCGGAGATAAAGTCTCTACCGAAGGGTCGAATAAAGGAGGCTCAGTAACTCCGCGAATTGAGAATATATAAGCACCGCCAAGTCCGGCACTTTTCATAGCTTCTAAGTCAGCCGTAATTCCTTCTTTTGAAATGGCTCCATGTATCCAGTGCCAGAAGACTAGTGATTTTTCATTTTCCTCTGCTGTTCGCTGCTCCAATAGGGAGTCCTTCGTTGAAGAAGAATTTCCACATCCCTGAAGCAGAAGTGCTAAAATTGGAAAGATGACGACTTTATAAAGGTGTATGTTTTGCATATTTGATTTCAGAAGCTAGTTCAAAACTTAATTTTCCGAGCTGTTTGACTGAGTTTTTCAGCCTTTACCCGCGTTGGATACATGTAAAAACTGTAAGCATATCGCTGAGCGGGTATTTGATATTTCGCCAGTGGTGCCGCAACATCCGACCAGCTGTCGTTTCCACCCACGCCCATTTGTACCAAATCAATATTGAGGGTAATGAAACCGGCATCTTTCAGTTCATTCGTGTGCCTGGCCTCGTTGATATTTTGTTCGGTGTACGGCCAGGCACTCATGCTTAGCAGGCTATCGGCAACAACCAACAACCCATTGGATTGTCGATCGGATAAATACATCCAGCGAACATCAGTTCGGTTACCATTTTCCTGTGGCATCACGTAAGGTTCCATGAACAGTTCAATAGGCAACTGATAGATTTCCGCAGGAAAGCCTTCACGGCGATCGATGTAGTTTTCGTAAAGCCCACGTCCGTACCAGGCAATCTGATCATAGCTTCTTTTAATTCCGCATTGCATGCCCACCTTTGGAATATTAGGCAAACGATCAAGCGGCTCCAACAGGTAGTTCACCTTTACAACACCATCGCCATAAACCTGATAGTTCACGGTAACAGTTGCCTTACCATCAATAAGTGAGTAGATGGCTTCAATAGCGACCATTCCCTCCGATTTTTTCTCGGCAGTTAACGATTTCAGCTCTGGGGTAGCTTCGTACCATTCTTTTAATTTCTCCTGCGGTTTCCATCCTCGTTCGTCGTTATCAGTTAAAGGGCGACTAAAGTTGGGAAGCAATGGACTGTATATTTGCTCCGCTTCTTTTAGTTTGTATGAGGTGAGTGCACCATTGGCTTTATCAATCAGCAACTGAAAATCATCTCCAAATACCGAAATTGACTGATCGTCTTGTTTCATCCGAACGGTTGAAAACATCTCCGACTTGGTTTGGGTTTGAGGAATTCCAGTCAATGCGAATTGGTTCGAAGCCACTTCAAACCCGGCTTGTGCCCATTCCGTTTTATGTGTGAGTGAAAAATGAATATCCGCTAAATATTCCAGTCCGGCTTCAAATCTTGGTAAATAAGACGACAAGTCGATCAGCGTGTCTTTGGCAGGAGCAAGATCAATGGTAGGTAGATCTACTGATTTAATAACGACTCCGTCTTCTCTTATCTTCAACTGAATATGATAACCACCAGTTGACTGCACCGAGTTCCGATTCGTAACTTTTACCAATGCCTTTTCAGCATCTACCAGCTCACATTCAACAGGCTGATAAACATGCTTGCACTCGTAAATAGCAGGTTTTGGTCGCCCGTTGGACGCAACAATCCCGTTGATGCAAAAGTTGTTATCGTTTAGCCGGGCACCAAAATCGCCTCCATAACCAAAAAATTGGTTGCCCAACGAATCTGTTTTCAATAGTCCCTGATCTTTATAATCCCAGATACAACCGCCAATCATTCGTGGTTGAGAACGAATTTGATCCCAAAACTCTTTCATATTACCGGTTGAGTTCCCCATTGAATGAGAATATTCGCACCAAAAAATCGGGCGATTGTCTCCATTCTCCTGATTAATTAAAAGGGGGCCGGTGTAAAGTGCCGGATACATGCGACTGATCATGTCAACATAAGCTTCATCCAATGGTGTTTGAATACGATGTGAATGATCTTTCGGATAATTGGGATCACCAAACGGTATGTAGCCCTCAGCATGCTGATCACCCATTGCCGGCTCGTAATGGATGGGGCGGGTAATATCAAAATCGCGTGCCCATGCCGCCATCGAAGCTGTTGCAGGACCACGGCCAGCTTCATTCCCTAAACTCCAAAAAATGACACTCGGGTGATTCTTATCTCGCTCAACCATTCGAACAACCCGCTGCATATGTGCATTCAGCCATTTCGGATCGTTGGCTAATTTTCCGCCCAAGCCATGAGTCTCAAAATTGGCTTCGTCAATTACATAAAGGCCGTATTTGTCGCACAAATCATATAAATACGGATCATTGGGATAATGACTTGTCCGCACACAATTAAAGTTGAATTGCTTGATTTGTTCGATGTCTTTTTGAATATCTTCTCTTGTGAGCGCCTTTCCCTTCACCGGATCATGATCGTGCCGGTTTACTCCGTACAAATAAGTGACCTTTCCGTTGATCAGCAACTTACTATCATCCTCAGCAAACTCTATTTCGCGAAAGCCAACTATGCAGCTTTTAGCTTCCAGCAAATTGCCATCATTATCTTTTAACGAAAGAACCAACGTGTAAAGGTTGGGGACTTCAGCACTCCACTTCAGTGGATTTTCAACTTTGGTTTCCAACAAACCAAATTTCACATTATCCAAGCGAGGATAGGCTTCTGTCAAAATTTCCTCAGCTGATTTTATTAGTGGTTGCTCAAATACTTTATTGTTTTCAGGATCGTATAATTGTGCTTCGAGCTTGTAGCCTTTTATCGTGTCGCCGGTCAGGTTTTCCAACCGCGGACGGATGCTTAAAACCGCATCTTTGTAATCTTCATCCAAATTGGTTTGATAATGAAAATCAGCGATTCGCAACTTAGGTTCGGCCAGCAATAACACTTCGCGCTGAATACCGCTTACATGCCAATGATCCTGATCCTCCAAGTAAGCGCCATCGCTCCATCGAATTACCTGAACCGACAGTCTGTTTTCACCTTCTTTTAAATAAGCCGAAATATTGAATTCGGAAGGGAGAAAGCTATCTTCGCCATAACCCAAAAATTGGCCGTTCACCCATACCTTGAATGCCGAACTAACGGCTCCAAAGTGCAAGGTTACATTCATATCGTTCCAGTGGTCAGGAACCGTAAATGTCCGTTGATACGAGCCGACTGCATTATAATCGTTCGGCACGTATGGCGGATTGATTGGGCGAAAAGGATAAACCGAACTTTTGTAAACGGGCTTGTCGTAACCTTTCAGTTCCCAATTCGATGGCACATCTATTTTATCCCAGCCCACAACACGAGATTTGTAAAAATCGCTGGGCGCATCGGCTGGTTTTATGGCGAAATTGAAATCCCACTCCCCATTTAAATTGAGGTAACGGGAAGTTTGCTCCCGATCACCAACCACTGCTTCCGATTCAGTTTCAAAAGAATAGGACGTTGCACGAGCTAAATCTCTGTTTAGCTCTGTAATCTGGGGATCTTCCCATGGCTCCGTGTTGTAAACATGCGGAACCGGAGGAATGGCTTCGGGCAATTCAATCAATCTTTGTGCGGAAGAATTTCCGGCAAAACTAAGAATTAAGCCAAACGCAAATATTGTAAATCGAATCATCATCAATAAGTTTTAAAAACCAAAAGCAAGAGTATCATCATCAACTAAAAATCCTGTCCATTGAGAATAACTCCTGTATTTTATCTATTTCAGTCAATTTCAGTCAAACATTCATCTTTAAAAGAAAATCCCCACCCCGGACGATCATGAGGTCGAGCCATTCCATTCTCGATAACCAATGGGTTATCAATTAACGGGTCGATCCAATCAAATGACTCAGCTCCTGCACCGTTTGGTATGGTGCACAACAGGGGAATATCGTAATCTTTGTAATAATGCGGCAATACCGGAACGTTAAAGCTTCCGGCCAAGGCGGCACTGTCGCGCCAAGATTCCACACCGCCGAGCCGCAGGATATCTGGCTGCCAAATGTCGATTGCGTTACGAACAAGCAATTCCCTGAGTGGAAGTGATGAATACTCACGCTCTCCCATGGCCAATGAAATACCCGCCTGATTCCTCAGCAATTGAAATCCCTGAAAATCGGTGTGGTTGATCGGTTCTTCAAACCAAGTAATTTGTAATTTCTGTGTAGCTTTTGCCAGTGATAAAGCCGAAGCAACATCCATCCCCTGGTTGGCATCCATCATGATATCAATCTCATTTCCAACAGCTTCCCTCACTAGCCGAAGTCGCTCTAAATCCTGTCGCCAGTTAGCGCTTCCAACTTTAATTTTCACCGCTTTAAACCCACGATTTTTATAATCAGTTACTTCATCGATCAGTTCATCAATCGTGTAAGAAAGCCAACCGCCACTTCCATAAATCGGAACCTCAGTTCTTGACGTCCCCAGCACTTTCCAAATGGGCTGGCCCAGTTTTTTACACCACGCATCCCACATAGCCATGTTGTATGCTGCCTGCGCCCAACGATTAACACCTTCCAAACCAAAATACTCGTTGGCCTGATTGATCTTTTCGAAAACCTTAACCGTGTTGAAAACATCTTCTCCAACAACTAATTGAGCAACATCTTGAAGTGCGCCTACAATGGCTTTCGGACTGTATTGAAAACTTAAAAGATATGACTCTCCAACTATTCCACTTTCAGTTTGAATTCGAAGAACAATGAATGAAATTTCAGTTAGCCTATGCGTTGCATCTGAAATAGGCTTTTCCAGCTGCGCCTTCGCTGAGAATAATTGATAGCCTTTAATTTTCGTCATCTTGATAAGAAATTTTCTAATTAGTCGTTTTAATCTCGATATTGGTCATTCCCAGTCCTTCACCCGAAGCAGAAACAGCTATTTCACCGACTTCTTCCGTTGCTTGCACAATCAGCAAGCACTTACCATTAAAAGCTTTCCGATAGTTTGCCTTGAACGGTTCCAAGCTTGCCTGGTAACCATTATCTACACCAGCGTTAAATCCATTTCCTGTTACTTCAAAATTGATCAGGTTATCAGCATCGGGAACCAAATTGCCATTTTCATCCAGCACTTTTACCGTGATAAATGATAAGTCGCTACCATCTGCCGAAATTGTATTCCGATCAGCAGTCAGTTCAATTTGACTAGGTTTTCCCGCAGTGTGAATTTCCTTTTCCATCACCTCTTCACCATCTTTATAGCTCACGGCTTTAATTCTCCCGGGAGAAAAAGGAACCCGCCACATCACATGAAACTGATCTTTCGGTATGGATTTCCGTCCTTGGGATACGCCATTGACAAACAGCTCCAGTTCATCGGCATTATTGGAATACGCCCACAGGTCGACCAACTGACCTTCTTCCCAATTCCAGTGTGGAAAAAGGTGAAGCATGGTTTTATCAGTCCATTCGCTTTGGTACATGTAATAAACATCCTTTGGAAAACCACATAAATCAATAATCCCCAAATAGCTGCTTCGTGCCGGATACGGGTACGGTAATGGCTCTCCAATATAGTCGAATCCAGACCAGATAAACATGCCCGGAATGAACTCGTTGTTTTTAATCACAGCCCAGGTATCTTCATGAGTTGCTCCCCAATAAGCAATGGCATTATCGTACGAAGAGGCGGTATAGTCGTCGTTCCCATCAAATGGCTGGTTATAGGCTGGTGGCCACACTCGCACGCTGTCCGATGGCATATCGTAATGTCCACGAGTGGAAAGTGCCGACATATTTTCTGATGCCAGCATGCATTCGCCCGGATATTTTTCTGGAAAATCCAGGTAATCTTTATGTTTGTAATTAAAGCTCAGAAGATCCAATGCACCCGATTTGTAGATGTTGTTTTTCTCCGGATCATTCTCGGTCAAAGCACTGGTCACCGGCCGTGTTGCATCCAGTTCTTTCACGATAGCAGCCAGCTCTCGAGTAATGGCGATTCCGGTTGTATCAAACTGCTCAGGAATTTCGTTTCCAATGCTCCAGGCGATGATTGAAGGGTGGTTTCGATCACGAAGCACCATGTCTTGCAAGTCACGACCATGCCATTCATCCCAGTAAAGATGGTATCCTTTCTTTGCCTTGGTTTTCTTCCATTCATCAAATGACTCATTAATTACCAGAAATCCCATTTCATCACACAGATCCAATAATTCAGGTGCCGGAGGATTGTGTGCCATTCGAATGGCATTGCAACCCATTTCCTTCAGAATCTCAAGCTGACGCTCCATCGCACGAGTATTTACAGCCGCTCCCAAAGCTCCCAAATCGTGGTGTTGATTCACACCATAAATTTTAAGATGCTCACCATTCAAAAAGAACCCTCTGTCGGGTGTAAATTCAAACGAGCGAATTCCAAATGGTGTTTCATATCGATCAACCAGCTCGTCCTGCCAGTAAATTTCAGTAATTGCATGGTAACGAGTTGGCGAATCAACCGACCAAAGTTTTGGATTGGGAACTTCAACTAGTTGAGATAGTGCGGAAATGGAATCAATGGCTTCTATCTGGCTGGTAGATTTTACAAGCTCAACTCCTTCAGCATCGAAAATCGTGGTTTTCACCTGAATGGGCTGAGCTGAACTGGTTGTATTTCGAACTTTAAGATCGAGTTTAACTTGTGCCGATTCCGTATTGATTTCCGGAGTTGTAACAAACGTTCCCCAATGAGCAACATGCACTGCTTGCTCGGGAACAAGCCACACATGCCGATAAATACCCGACCCGGTGTACCAACGCGATGCTGGCTGAGCCGAATTATCAACTTTTACAGCAAGTACGTTTTCTTCCCCTTTCGCATTTAAATAAGGAGTTAAATCATATCGAAAAGAAATGTATCCGAAAGGTCGCTTGCCAAGATAATGCCCATTGATCCACACTTCGCTATTGCGCATCACCCCATCGAAATCGATGTAGTAATTTTCAGCTTTTGACTCCGAATCAAGCTTGAATGTTTTGCGATACCAAGCAATGCCTGTTGGTAAAGCTCCACCTTCCGGGTTTGCAGGATTATCTTTGCTGAACTCGCCTTCAATGCTCCAATCGTGTGGTAAATTCAATGCCCGCCAATTCTGGTCATTATAATCAGGTTGAAAAGCCAGCGAATCATCGCCTAATTGAAACTTCCAATCTTTATCAAAATTTTGGCGTGTTTCAACAAGGTTCTCAGAGCAAGAAAAAAACCCGACAGCAAAGACGAATAAAGCGATAAGTTTTATGGAAGTTTTAAATTGGTTTGTCATGGTTAATTGCTATTTATTTGATCTCCGATTCTTCGTTTGAATTAAAAGTCATTTCACTTGTTCCGATGTCTTTTGATGTAGCTAATGCAATACCACGATTCCCCAATTGATCCACGGCATTGTAAAAATGATATACGATGTCATCATGTTTGATGACGTAAGCTTTGTGCGCAAATAAATTGTCGTATTCTTCAGATGGTTCAATCAGGTGAGGACCTTCCCACTGGGTCCAGTTCATCAGATCATAGGAACAGGCGAAGCTATTATAAACGACTGTTTTCCCGTCGGGCCAATAAGCACGGAAATAGAAAAGCACATAAACGTCGCCAATCTTTTGAATTACGGCATCACCTGTAATTCCCTTATGGTGATTCAAAATAGGTTCATCACCAAATCGCCGCCAGTTGACCATGTCATCCGATACCGCCATGGAAATTCGCTCAGCGCCACGATCCGGATTAATGCTGTCACCACGAGCGTTGTAATACATCACAAAAGAATGCCCCGTAAGCTTTCCTTTATCCTCAATCACAAAACTTTTATAAATAGTGCTGTTGTCGTACCAGCGGGCATCCGCATCAGTTGGCATCATTACCGGCTTGTCTAAACGTTTCCAATCGTGCAAAGTGGCAGGATCCTGATTCGTATAGGCCATCCCGATTGAGAGTATGCCTTTTTCGTAGCCGGTAGAATTTCCACCAAAATAACTTATCCAATATTTACCGTCATATGAATTGATGGAATAATCACCACCCCACTCATAGTCGATTAATGAAGGATAACCGGCTTTTTGGTTAACATCCCAATCGGTCGTATCAGAAAATTGCATAATTGTTCCTTGCTCATCCCAATGAATCAAGTCATTACTCCAAGCCAAGTGAGTTTCGTAACCGCGGCCGTCAAAAATAATATAAGTCATTACCCATTTATCATCGTGACGAAAAATAGTCGGGCAATCCATTTTGTACGAATTGCTATCCGGAACCAAAATCAATCCGTATTTGTATGGCGTTTTTACTTCTTCGTAAACTTGTTGCATTTTCTCTTCTGAAACTGTTTTAGGCAGCTCCTTTATTGGCGAAGAGCAGGCTCCTGCAAAAAGACCTGCCAAAATCAAAAAGACTAATTTCCTTCTCATCGGTTTTATTCTTGTATATCCGTTTTACTTTAAAAGTCCTATTTGCCATGCTGAACCGTAAACTTATAAACGCCGGAACCGGTTTCGTAAACCATACGATCCCCTTCTTCTCCCAAATATTTATAGGTCGGGTCGTTTCCAGCAACATCGCTTCCATTGTCTACTTTTACTTCTCCACTATATGGCAGGTAAATTTTTACGGTTGTATTGAAAGGAATTTCAATATTCAAGATAAATTGATCGGCTTTTTTCTCCCAATTGCTTTGAATTGTTCCGTAGGGAGACTCATACGAAGCCTTGACAAAATCAATATCTTCAACGATCTCAGGATGAATCACAACGTGCTTGTAGCCCACCGATTGATTACTTTGTCGAATTCCGCCCAATCCTTTGTAAAACCATTCCATAAGATGACCCAGCATCAGGTGGTTCATCGATTTTGAAGGCAGAGCCATCCATGATTCAGTCAGAGAAGTTGCTCCCTTTTTCAACTGGTAGCCATATCCGGGAACATCATCACGGTTATTCATTTCAAAAAGCAATTCAGAAGCTCCATATTTGGTTAAAGCATCTACTAAATAATGAAAACCAATATCTCCCGCAGTAATCTCGTTATTATTCGAATGAATTGAATCGATCAGGTTTTGCAGCACTTGTTGCTCATCTCCTGAAGGTACCATTCCCAGGCTTAAAGGCATGGCCATGGCTGTTTGACTTCCTGTCGAATAAAGCTTCGTTTCAGTTGTGTAAAACTCCTGATTGAAAGCTTCTTTAATTTTTTCGGCTAGCGAATGATACTTTTTCGCTTCTTCGTTTTTATTGAGAACTTCGGCCATTTGAGCCATTTGCCTTGCCGCATAAAAATAAGTGGCCGTAGCCACCAACGGAACTGGCGTTAGCTGCGCAAACCCCGGAGGATTTTGTCCAATGTCATACCAATCGCCTAATCCGTGCGACAAGGTATAGGCAGATGATTTGCTCTCCAGATAGCTCATGTAGTCATTCATCATTGGCCAGGCTTCTTGCATAACCGATGGATCGGCATACCATTTATAAATCATCCAGGGAACAACAACAGAAGCAACACCCCAGCTGGGAGAATCGCTAAAATCGGTATCGTAATAATCGAAATTAACGTATTCGGGAACAATGTTGGGAACCAGACCAGCTTCGGTCTGTGCATCCTTCATATTTCGAATTAAGCTCTTATACAACTGATAAATATTGAAATTGAAATGTACGCTCTCTCCCATCAGGTAAGTCTGCTCGATCCAGCCAAGCTTTTCGCGCGTGGGGCAGTCGGTCGATACGCTTTGTGAATTGCTTTTAATAGCCCAATTTATCAAGTCGAACGTTTGATTCATCAACTCCTTGGAACATTCAAATTGTCCGGCTTGGGGCATTGAGTTGCGGGTATGCAAAGATTTCAATTTTATAATCTCAGGCAAATTACCGGTTTCTTTTTCATCGTTTTCAGGTGATGCCCCGGTAACCTGCACATAGCGGAAACCATAATAGGTGAAACGCGGCTGCCAGCTTTCTGCTTCGCCACCATCCAGTGTATATGTATAAAAATACGGCGAACCGGAACCTCGCTGATCAATAGAGCCATCTTCCTTTAAAACTTCACCCGGGCGAAGCTGCACTTGTTGGCCTTTCTCTCCTCTTATTTTTAACGAAACAATACCGGATGCATTTTGCCCAAAATCGTAAATCCAAACACTATCGTTTAGTTGATTTACAGCAACCGGATCAAACGTATCCATTACCCGAATCGGATGGTTATTATCAGCAATCAGTTTTCCTGATGGTGCTTTTACTAGCTGCACCGGCTTCCAGTTTACGGCATCAAAACCTACCAGATTCCAGCCACTTTCTGCCAAGCGCGCATCGTAATCTTCGCCACCATAAATACTTGAAAAAGTAATAGGCGACGGCTTGGTCAGCCAGCTTTTATCCGAAACAATCGTTTGTGTTTCTCCATTTGTATAGTTGATCAACAACTTACAGATCATCTTTGGAAAGCCATAAGCGATAACCAATTTTCGGTAACGCTCGCGGTTGTTGTATAAAAAGCCATTGCCAACAATCACACCGATAGCATTTTCTCCCTGATTGAGCTGCGAACTAACATCGTAAGTATTGTAAAGTACCGTCTCATCATAATGAGTCCAGCCGGGTGTCAGAAAATCGTTGCCTACTTTATCTCCATTAATTGAAGCTTCGTATTGCCCCAATCCTGAAATAAATAAAGTAGCTGATTCTATCTCATTCGTCAGGTCAAACTCCTTGCGAAATAAAGGGACTACAGCCCTTTCTTCCACTTTATCTTTCGAAAGATTTCCATAACCTGTTACTCCTTCAACCACACGTTTCGATGAGTCCATCTTTTCGTAACCAATCCATTGAGCATTTTCCCAATCAGAATCGGATAGCAAACCCATTTGCCAACTAGCGATTTCACTCCAATTGGATTCGTTGCCCCAATTATCCCAAACCTTGACCTTCCAATAGTATTTTTTTGCTGACTCGAGCTGTTCTCCAGCGTAAGAAACATTTATAGATTGATTGGATTGCATCTTACCCGAATCCCATAAATTTCCAGCATTGTCAACAAGTTTCTCGCGACTATCTGCAACCAAAACCTGATAAGCAGACTGACTTGCTCCGCTAAGCTGAGATTCAACCACCCAACTAAGTATTGGATATCTTGACTCAATCCCAATTGGATGCTCCGCATTATTGCAAAGAATAGCTGTCACTTTAAGTTTGGCATGCTCTTTACTGCAACTATAAAAAATGCTAAATATGAGCAAAATAAGCAATAGGCGTTTCATTGGTTTGTTTTTATTATCAATCTCGGTTTTTAAGTGAAACTATCATTAAAACAGTTCTATTTTTTTACGATTTGAAGTGAAATAAATTACTCCTTGAAAACATTATCTAAATACCTAAAATCACAAAAAGAGAATTTCCGGTTGAAAAGCATGCCACACAGTTGTGAGACTCTTTTCAGATAATTTCCTAACTTTTAGTCGATTAATGATAACGTTTACATTTTATATATTACTGTTTTAATGGACTTTAATATTACAAAAATTACCAGATATTTGAAAACGTTATAACACCTTCAAGTCATGAAATCCAATCTCCAACTCCACCCCAAAACACTAAAATACTATCTTTCAAACAGATAGATTCTGAAAGTATCTCAAGAAACAATTGTGGGTTGCCTTATTCCTGTTTCAGGCCCAAATAACAGGCTAAGAATAGGAGTAGTTTTTCAAAAAAGTTAAGCTCGAACTCACTTGCCTTATCCACTCCCGGGCCATTAGCTCGTGTCCAAAAACAGTTGGATGAACACCATCCCAAATCCAGTAATCAATCGGGGCTAAATCTGCTGCCTGCTCAAATACCTGAGCGAAATCAACAACTACAGCAGCAAACTCTTTGGCAATTTTTCTAACAATTTCAGCGCGTGCCAATGTTTCATTCTTCCACCACTCCCAATTCTCCTTTCGTGCGCCAACAGGAAAAACAAACGGAATACCCAGTACAAAAAGAATATCGGGATTGGCTTGTTTTGACATAGTCAATAATTTTCGATAGCCCTCCTCAAATTCGCCTAAATCCTTGGCACTCGGATTTTTTTCAACAACTGCAGCAACGTCGTTAATTCCGACTAAAAGACTGAGCACATCGGGTTTGAGATTCAGCGTATCTTCCTGCCAACGCTTCTCCAAATCAGGGACTTTATTGCCGCTAATTCCCCGGTTATAAAATGAAAAGCCCGCCTGAGGAAAATCCGCACCAATCCGACTTGCAATAGAAAAAGCATAACCATGCCCCATGATATGGTTGGGATCGTTATTGCGTCCCCGATTGCCATCGGTAATAGAATCTCCCTGAAATAAAAAGGTCAGGTCTTTTTCTATTTCTGGGATTTCATTTGTCCTGTTGGCAAACGTATCTGAAGCAGTAAAGCCAGCCAATGCAGTGGCAATACCCGCTGTTTGCAGAAATCTTCGTCGAGTAACGTTTTTAGGTTTCATAAATTTATTGTTGAAGTCAGATTCATTTTGGAGATTTAAAAAAGTAGATTAAAATTAAAAAGTTTCTACGATTTTATCATATTTCATTTTAGCACGAACTAACACATCAACCATCTTTTGAGGAATCTGACCTGTTTGATCAGGAGGAACATTCAATAAAAAATTTGATCCTCTTTCTTTTGCAATCAATCGCATTCCCAAAACTTCATCTGCCGAGCGAATCTTATTATTTTCCTTCCAAAACCAGGTATAGCAAATTGTATCGCAAACTTCTCCGGGGATATAATAATCCTGATCTTTTCCCAAATAATCTTTCACCACGTACCAAGGATTATAGCCGTCGCGCGAAGGAGGCAACCCCCGTTCCATAGACACCAAATCAGTTGGCCAGGAATAGTCGGTTTTGATTTGATGCCCTTTCCCTACTCCACCATTCATCATCACGAACGTATCAGGTTGCAGTTGTGTAATTAGCTCATATTGTCTAACCCGGTTTTCATAACTGAGCATTCCAGGGATATCAATCCAAACTTCGGCAAACGGGCCATAGTTAGTCATCAATTCCTCAACCTGACTAAACTGAAAATCACAATATTCTGAAGTTGTAAACTTACTTTCCCATGGAACATTGGATGGTGTTGCCGACCCAAATAAATGATGATTATCCCACGAGCAATAATAAAAACCAGGTTTGATATTATATTTCTGGCAAGCGGAAATAAAGGCTTCCATCACATCCGTTTTATTTCCCGAATTTCCAACATGATAGTCAGTATATTTGCTAGGCCAAAGACAATGACCCGATACGTGTTTGGCAGTCAAAACAATGTATTTCATGCCAGCATCACGGGCAACCTTCACCCATTGATCGACATCCAGTTCCTTAGGATTATAGAGTGAGCAAGGATCTTTCCCTGAGCCCAACTCTTCACCGGAAAAAGTACTCATTCCGAAATGGATAAACATCCCATATTCCTGTTCGGTCCATTGCTCTAACTGGCTAACTGATAACCTTTGCACACCAGTTTTTTGAATATTTTCAGAAACAGAAGGAACAGAAGTAGAAGCGAAACCTTTCATTCCAATTCCTGCCATTGCAGAAGCCATAGCAGATTTCTTGATAAAATCACGACGATTAAATTGATCAGGCATATGGATCTGAGTTAGGTTAATTATAAGATTAAAAAATAGAGGTCCAATAATACTTGAGCCTCTATTTTTGCATAAATATTACCAATTAGTAACCCGCATTTTGGGTTAGGTTCGGATTGGCATTCATTTGTGATTGTGGAATTGGAAATATATTTCTGGTGTCAGGGTCATCGCTATCCTTGAAGGTCCATCTCCCTTTGGTGAATTTATCAAACCGAACCTGATCATTTCGTCTCCATCCTTCTCCCGCAAATTCCCATCCGCGTTCAGCTAATAAAGCGTCCATGGTTAATGTGGCCGTTGTATAAAGCTTGCCAGAAGGATCGTCAAAAGCACGGCTTCTTACCTCATTGACCAGCTCAACAGCTTCAGCAGTAGCATTACCGCCATTTTTACGCATCAACGCTTCTGCTTTCATCAAAAGAACATCAGCATAACGTATTACGGCATAGTCGCAGGATACGGTATAGTTCTTAGCTCCGGTATAATCATACTTGGCTAAACGCGCACCTTCGTCCTCAAATGAACCTTCTAACGAGG
This sequence comes from Sunxiuqinia indica, assembly GCF_009847015.1. Taxonomy (GTDB): domain Bacteria; phylum Bacteroidota; class Bacteroidia; order Bacteroidales; family Prolixibacteraceae; genus Sunxiuqinia; species Sunxiuqinia indica. Next base: position 195,114 of record NZ_WVEM01000007.1, on the reverse strand, counting down.
TTAAATCGATACTAAAAGATAATGGCTTACCAGCCAACTCTTGATTGCAAACTAATTGTTCTCCTGTTAACGCATACTGTGGACCAACTAACCAAGCATTTCTTCTAACATCGGTCTCATCATAAGACCTGTAAAAAGAGGGCATGGCACAGAAACCGTTCCAACCTCCAGCTTCCATATTAAATGTCTTATTGGAGTTAAAATGAAGAGTCCAATATTGAAATTGATTCATATAATCCCAACTTGTTGTATAAACATCATCAAACGGAATCACAAAAATGTTTTCAGGAGAGCCTTGATTCTCAATAGCAAAATTTGAAAAATACTCGGAAGCCAACGAATAATTATCTGAACTGATGATGGCATCACAGGCCGAAATACATTCATCAAGCATAGAAGTACCTGTATAAACTTCGGCATTCAAATACAGTTTTGCCAAAATAGCCTGAGCTGCATAATAATGCATACGCCCATATGAAGTCATGTCTGTTTTTTTACTTAACACATCCAGACTGTTCTCCAAATCGGTTTTAGCAAAATCAAAAACCTCTTGCCGTGTATTGTTCGCAGGCGCATATCCCTCCGGTACATCAAATTGATCAACAATAGGAATATTCCCAAATTGATCCAAACCCATGAAATAAGCGAACGCCCGAATGGCACGCAGCTCATCCATAATACTAATCAAAGCATCACTTTTGTTTTCAATTAAATCAAATTGATATAGAATCCGGTTACAGTTTGAAGCAGTATTATATACAGACCTCCAGGCCGAATTGAAAAGATCCATTTCCGAAGTCCAGGTATGCAATGCCATTCTTCGGTACATACCGCCATTGTCCCAATGGATACCTCTTGTAGGCAGCACCGCTTCATCGGTACAGAGACTATTAACCCCCCATGTTCCGTAAACTTGTACAAATCTGCGGAGTTCGTTATACGCGGGACCAGCTGCTGCCAGAACCTGCTTATCGGTCTGATAAAATTCCTCGGTAACAATGGTATCGTACACCTCTTCGTCAAGATTTGTACACGACCACAGTCCAAATAGTGCAAATAATATGATTAATTTTTTCATGATTCGTGTGTTTTAAAATTTAAGGTTAAAACCAATAGTATAAGTTCTTGTACTTGGATAGTCACCTCTGGAATCTACTCCCGGTTCCAATCCTCCGATTGAACCTTCAGGGTCAATTCCTTTGTACCCGGTTATCACTAACAAGTTTGTTCCTGTAAAGAATATTCGTCCTGATTTTAACCATTTTGAACTTTGCAATGGAATATTATATCCGATAGTGAGGTTATCCAATTTCACAAAATCACCATTCTCAAGGTAGAAATCAGAGAAGTTTTGCGTGTCCCAAATTTCAGAATCCATTGCTGATTTCATAATATTCAAAGGAAGCATAATTGGATTTTCGTAGAAAATTCGTTTTTGGTTGATAATCTGATGACCAAACATACCACGGAACATTAATGACATATCCCAATTTCTATAACGGAACGTATTGGTTAGCCCGGCGTAGAAATCCGGAATTCCATTTCCAATGTTTGTCCGGTCTTCAACGGTAATACCATCAACACCATCCGTATCTTTAAAAATCCATTTACCATCTTCGGTTAACCCCTCATAAACGAATCCATGAATATTACCGATTGAACCACCTTCGTAATAACGGTGTGTCCATGCAGAAACACCCGGTGAACCAATTTCACCCACATTTCGGTATTCCAGAGAATAATACTCGTTGGATAATGACAACAATTTATTTTTCCGGTAGTCAAAATTTAAATCAATATTCCATTGGAAATCCCTACTTTGAACAGGAATCGCGCTAATTGTGAATTCTAATCCGGAATTACGCATTGAACCAACATTGGCCATGGTCTCTTCATACAAGTTTGGAGGAACCGGCACATCGTACAAGTGTAAAAGATCCTTGGTATCACGCACATAATAATCAACCGTACCACCCACTCGTCCTTGACTTACAGACCAGTCAATACCAAAGTTATATTCATGTTTGGTTTCCCATTTCAGGTTCGGATTTGGGTTACTGTCAGGGCCATAGCCCGGAATAAACTCTCCATTATAAAAGAAGTAACCTGCTTCGGCCATTCTGGACAACGATAAGTAAGGATCAATTCCCTGATTACCTGTGACACCGTATCCGGCACGAATCTTCAATAAATCAAAGTTTGAATCATCCAAAAACCCTTCTTGAGTTAAATCCCAAGCTCCGGATATCGCGGGAAACGTACCCCACTTATTGTTGGCCCCAAACTTAGAAGAGCCCTCTCGACGAACACTGCCCGACAAGAAATATTTTCCTTTGTAATTATAAGCTGCGCGAGCGAAGAAACCAACCAACTTGTTTTCTGATTTGTAGGAGCCCATATCAGCACTTCCATCCTTTAGTTTGGTTCCAGATCCCAAGTTGTTATACAATAGATCATCCGAGATAAAATTTGTGTTTTCTGCATCAAACCCTTCATCAACAAATGACTGAAACGAGTAACCAGCAGTCGCACTAATTGTATGCTCATCAAAGGACTTGTTGAAGTCGACTGTGGTTTCTAAGGTTTTCGTATCCCTGGCAATTGCCTCTCGACTTGCCGTACCCGAAGTTCCTGCAGTTTCCTGTGTAAATGCATAACTGGGTTCATAATAACCATTTAACGAACGATATTTTTGAATTCCTCCAACAACACCAGCTTTCAACCAATCTGTTAGATAAAGCTCAGCTCCCAGATTCGCAAATAAAGTTGAAGAGCCATCATCACGAGTTCTTTCAGTTAATTGACCAACCGGATTTTCATATTGCCATCCGGCTATCTCGAATAAACTACCATCATCATTGTAAACAGGCTCTGTTGGATTCCGTTTGATTGCCTGGCGGAATGCATCGTAGTTTACAGGATTTGAAGCACGATCTGACAAACCAAGTTGAACGGTCAATTGCAACTTATCATTTAACGCCATTTGCCGTAAATTCATATTGGCACGATACTCTTCCATTTTTGAGTTCAACATCACACCTTCCTGATCAGTGTAATATAATGACAAACGGTAAGTCGTTTTATCCGCTCCACCACTCATCGACAAGTGTTGTACATGACTGAAAGGAGAACGAGTGATTTCATCAAACCAATCCGTATCATAACCATGATCAATCATACCACTCGCAACTTCGGGGTGAGACGCTTGCAGCCTGGTTTTCATTTCACGATATTCATCTCCATTCAAAACTTCAACTTGTTTTAATATGGACTGAGTCGTCAATCTGGATGAATACTCTACTTGAACATTCCCTTGCTTCCCTCTTTTAGTCGTTATCAGAATAACTCCATTCGTTCCGCGCGTACCGTAAATTGCCGCAGCCGAACCATCTTTCAAAATATCCATTGATGCAATATCCTCCGGAGCAATAGAATTCAAATCGCCCCCCGGAATACCATCAACAACAACCAAAGGTTCTTGATCGGCACTGATACTAGAAGAACCACGCAAGCGAATTTCAAAACCGCTAGTTGGGTCGCCACCATTTGTTCGGGTGATACTCAATCCGGCTACTTTACCCTGAATTAACTGCATCGCATCGGAAGAAGCAATTTGATTAAAATCATCTGCTTTTACTGAAGCAACGGAGCCGGTTAATTCTCTCTTTTTTACGGTGCCATAACCAATAGCAACAACCTCTTCCAACCCGATGGTTTCCTCCTCAAGGCTAACATCAATTGATTTCCGTCCGTCAACAGGAATTTGAGTGGTTCGCATTCCGACAAATGAATAGGTTAATGTTCCAGCTGACGGCACCTCTGAAATAGAATAATGACCATCGATATCCGAAATCGTTCCATTCATAGTTCCTGCAATTGTAACGGTTACCCCCGGGATAGGCTCACCCGAAAGACTTGTAACTCTACCAGAAACTGTTAGCAGCTCTTGCCCTGTTGCATTTGGATTAGTCTTATTTTGATCTGTTATAACAATGTAATGACTAATGAATTCATACTTCAAACTTGAAGGCTTCAAAATAAGATCTAGAATTTCTTCTACGGTCTTATTTTCAACATTAAGATTAATCTTTTCGAGGATATCCAGATTGTTACTGTTGTATGCAATTTGATAATCCGTTTGGTTTTCAATTGCATTAAAAACATCCAGAATTGTAGCCTGAGACATATTCATCGTGACGGTGCTCACTTGTGAATATGACTGGGAAGCAAAAGTCATAAGTCCGGAAAAAATCAGGATCAATAATAGTTTCATAACTCTTAAGAACTTTGAGTAATGGAGAAATCGATCCCCAAACCCATTGGTTTTACATTTTTTCATAAATTTGTTTAGTTTTTCGTTAAACTTAAGGTTTACACGTAAAGATGGCGGGTAGTGTATGTTGGCGCAGAACTACCCGCTTACTTTTTCAAATAGCTTAGCTTTTCATTTTCGGTTTGATATATATTTTTTGTTTGTTTATGTGATAGTTTATATTCATTGTCTTTTCGATAATCTGCATTAACCGATCAATGCTTTCTCCTTCCTGTAATTCAACCGTCAGTCTTTTATGGTCATACAGTTTTTCATCATAAACGATTTCGACATCATACCAGCGTTCAATTTTCTTAACAAGGTTACTAAATGTATCATCTCTGAAAACCAATCGGTTATTCCTCCACCCAACAATTTCTTCAGAATTAAACCCTGATTTTGACACCGACTTTTGGCTACCGGAAATATTGACAAGTTCTCCCGGATGGACATCAATCTCATCACGATTCTCTATCAACAATTTGATTTTCCCGGATAAAAGCGCCGTTTCAACCTGACTTTCATCGTAATAGGCCTTTACATTAAATGTTGTACCCAGCACCTTAACAGCCACGTTCTTAGCATTTACGATAAAGGGAGCATTGGCATTATGGGCAACCTCGAAATAAGCCTCCCCGTCCAGAAAAACTTCTCTTTTGCCACTTCCAAACTTCACAGGATACTTTAATCGCGTTCCAGAATTCAACCAGATATGCGTGTTATCGGGCAATACAATTTCTGATTTTTGACCATTTGGCACGATGGCCTCTGCATATTGAAGATTAGAATCTACTCGCGAAAGAACGAGGTAGCCTGACACTAAAACAAGAGGTAGAATAAGGATTGCTGCTATCTTTTGTAGTTGTTTAACCCATTTCCGATCCCAGAAAATTTCCTGACTCCGTGTTTGATACGCTTGGTTAACCTGGGCAATTATATCAGAGAATGAAGTATTGGACTCAACTTCATGTGCAATATTCCAGTAGTCATGCATCCAAACATCAATCACCTGGCTATTTTTTGGATCTTCCAACCCCCTCTTAAGGGCCTTTAATTCCTGTTTTGACAGGAAATCGTCTTGTATAAATCTTTTTAACAGAGACAAGCTTTGATCGCTCATAGATTCGATAGTTTGTATTCAATACGAAAGCAAACTCAGTTTCCGTGAAGCCAAATCAAAAAAAATAAAGAAAATTCTTAAAGCTGACTATCCACGTGGTTCTACTACGAAGTAGCGCGGCAACTTTATTTCGCCCCAAAAGCCTAAAATCGAATGTTCCCTATTTCACGCCTCCGTCAGTCGGAAGACTGACAACTTCCCCGATTTTCAGGAAAGAAAATATGAACCCTCGAGACTGAGTTTCAAAGAATTATTTGATTAGAAAATTATCAGCAGAATGTTATTGCGAACTATCTTTAACTTTTCTCTCAAAAATTTCAACGCCTTCCGAATTTGGGTGTCTACTGTATTTTCTGAAATTTCCAACTTTTCTGCGATCTGTCTGTAGGTCAAGCCTCCGAATCTACTCAGTTCGAAAATCTCCTTCCGGCGTTCCGGCAATTGATGAATCAACTCAGTTATTTTTTTCTCTAATCCCAATTGTTCATCTGTATTGTCAGACTGCTCCCTAATATTCAGGTCGGCGATCAGGTTGTTGCCCATAAAATAAATACGGCGATTTACTGAAGACTTCAGTTGATCAATGATTTCATTTTTGGCGATCGTATACAAGAATGCAGAAAAAGACTTGTCGATAGACAACTTTTCTTTTTGAAGCCAAACCTTAATAAACACTTTTTGAACGATGTCGTCTGCATCAATTTGAGATGGGGCAAATTTGAGTACAAACCCTTTTACTTTGTTTTTGTATTTATAAAAAAGGACTTCAAAGGCGAAATGGTCTTGATTTATCAATCTCGTTACCAGTTCAATCTCACTATGAAGTTCGAGTTTTTTCAAGGAGTAAGTTTTTGTTATGGCTTTGCTCAAATATAACCTTTTCATTGGTTGTACTTCGCATCATATAAAATAAAAACGAGCAAAAAGATATGAAAACTTTGAAGAGGTCATCTTAACGAAGTTTCCACTTTAAAGCTACAAACTGCCTACAGAAGATAGTAAGTAACTTAAGGCTTGCCTTTAACAACTGGAATTGAAAACCGAAATATTGCTCCTTTTCCTTCCTCGCTTTCAACCCAAATAACCCCCTTGTTCTTTTCGATAAATTCGCGACAGATCACCAATCCTAAACCACTACCAGTTTCGCCCGAAGTTCCTGCCGACGTTGAATAGTTCTGACTATCAAAAATATTGCGCTGAACTTCCTCTGTCATTCCAACCCCTTGATCGGACACTGAAAATTGAATATTTGCACCAATCTGCTTACCTTCTATACGAATAACTGTTTCAGGATAAGAAAACTTGATCGCATTGAAAACTAAGTTACGAATGACTGTTGCAATCATATCTTTATCGCCATAAATCTTCAATTCTTCATCCATATCGACTTCAACAACCTGAGATTTTTCTAACAAATTTGGGGCTGCCAAACTTAAAATACTATCAACAACTTCCTTCAGTTTAAAATTGGTATTGTATACTTTGATCATATTGGTCTGTGACCGAGTCCAGTGTAGCAGGTTCTCCAATAATGAGAATCCTTGCTCGGTTGCATTATTTAAGTCGATAATAATCCGTTTGAGATCATCTCGGCTAAAGGAGTCAAATTGTTCGCGCAACAGGCTGGTAAAACTAATTAAGGCATTAAACGGATTTCGCAGGTCGTGAGCTATAATGGAGAAAAAACGGTCTTTTGACAAGTTTAGTTTTTTCAGCTCCTGAGTTTTATCGTGCAGCTCGCGGGCCAGTGTTCGTTCTTTTCGCAAGAGGAAAAACAAGACGGACAGAAAAATAACAACCAGCAAAATAATTAAATACAAATAGTGCTGAATACTTCTGGAGTCTACCAATAGCTTTTCCTGCTGTTCATTTTTCTTTTGAAGCTCCAATATTTCACGCTGCTTTTTTTCAAATTGGTATTGGGTTTCCAGCTTTCGGATTTTAAGTTCTTGTTTCTCTCCTATCAAACTATCATACACCGTATTGTATTGATCGTAGTACTCAAAAGCATTTTTGTAATCCCCAATATCTTCGTAATAAATAGAAAGGTTGCCGTAAATATCACCTGTAAAATCATACATGTTCAATTCGGATGCTATTTTTAATGCAGTTTTAAAATTCTCCAACGATTTCGGGTAATCTTTAAGGTCCAGATAAACTAAACCAATATTGTTTTTTGCAATCGCAACCCCTGCTCGATCTCTGGATTCCTCATACAATTCCAACGCTTGTAGATAATAACTTAAGCTTTCATCGTAATTTTTAAGATCGTATTCAAGTGTTCCCAGATTATTAACAACATTCACCATCGAAAGGCTGTCATTCAACTCTTTGGCTAGCTCAAAAGCCAGATTATTATATTTTCTTGACCGCTCGTATTGTTTGAGATTCTGATAACTGATTCCCAAATTGATATATGAAAAAACCAATCCCTCTTTGTTATTAGCCAAACTGTCTATAAGATATGATTCATGGTAAAATTCGAGAGCGCGGTCAAAGTCTTCCAGCTCATCAAAAATCATCCCCAGGTTATTATAAACGATCGATTTTTGTCTTACGTTCGGTTTGCGATCCAAAATATTTAGTGCCTTATAAAAATAATTGGTACTACTTTCGTAGTTTCCAATATTAAAATCAGCCAACCCAAGGTAATTGTAGATTTTCACTTGTAGGGAATCATTTTCAGCTGATTCAGCACTGTCCAAAGCTTCATTCAGACAAGTAACCACAAAGTCATAATAGATAATGGAATCAAGGTATTGGTCACTAAAATCAAGCAATGCATCTACCCTATCTTTTTCATCCGCTGCTATAATTGTTTTCAGAGAATCGGTGTTAACAGAATACCCACTGACAATCCCTCCCCCAACAAAAAACAGAAATAATAGAATCAGTTTAAATTTCATAACGAACTTCAGATTAGCCCAACTCGGCTGCAAATATAAGATAAAAGAATATAGAATCTTAGAAATTGAAAGTTGAAACGTGGTAGAGAAAAAAATATGTAACTAAAAAACAGTTTTATCACCCCATAAGATTTTATTTAACAGTCTAAATTTCTTTGAAATACAGGAGATTATGCGTAATTCTGTTATCAAAATAACCCATTAATTATTACGATTATGGAAACTCGTTCTACTCAATCCTTCATTGATCGTGAAGCACGTTATGGAGCCCACAATTATCATCCACTACCTGCAGTGCTGGAACGTGGCGAAGGAATCTATGTTTGGGATGTTGACGGCAACCGATATCTGGATTTCCTGGCCGCTTACTCAGCAGTTAACCAAGGACATTGCCACCCAAAAATTGTTGAAGCACTCACCCAACAGGCACAAAAACTAGCTTTAACCTCACGGGCTTTTTACAACGATGTATTAGGCGAATGGGAAGAATACATGTGCAAGCTTTTTGATTACGACAAGATGCTGCCGATGAATTCCGGAGCCGAAGCCGATGAAACCGCACTGAAACTTATTCGAAAGTGGGCCTATAAAGTGAAAGGGGTGCAAAAAAATGAGGCTAAAATTGTAGTCTGCAACGGGAATTTCCACGGGCGAACAATCACCATTATCTCCATGTCTTCGGATCCGGATGCTTATAGTGATTACGGACCGTACACTCCCGGCTTTATCAACATCCCCTACAACGACACCAATGCACTTGAACAGGCTTTGCAAGATCGGAATGTTGCCGGATTTTTAGTTGAACCTATTCAGGCTGAAGCGGGCGTTTATGTTCCTGAAGATGGTTTTCTGAAAAAAGCAGCTGATTTGTGTAAAAAACACAATGTTTTATTTGTTGCCGACGAAGTACAAACCGGCTTGGCCAGAACAGGCCGAATGCTGGCCTGCGACCATGAAAATGTTCGACCCGATATCCTGATACTCGGGAAAGCTATTTCCGGCGGTATGCTTCCGGTGTCCTGCGTGCTGGCTGATGACGAGATTATGCTCACCATCAAACCCGGAGAACATGGATCAACCTACGGAGGTAACCCGATTGCGGCAAAAGTAGCCATGGCAGCACTGGATGTTATTCAGGATGAAAAGCTAGCCGAAAACGCTGAAAAAATGGGACGACTTTTTCGAAGTGAAATGCAAGCGATTGATTCGGAAATGATTGAAGTAGTAAGAGGGAAAGGACTGCTCAACGCCATCGCCATAAAGCCGATGGATGGCAAAACAGCCTGGGATGTGTGTTTAGCGATGAAAGAAAATGGATTATTGGCCAAACCAACTCACGAACATATTATCCGGTTTACCCCACCATTAATCATTAACGAAACTCAAATGATGGAGGCCATCAATCGGATTAAAGAGACATTTAACACTTTTGGTTTTTAGAATGTCACCTAAGTAAAAAGGAGCCAGAAACCTGGTTCCTTTTTACTTTAACAAAAATGAGGACTAACATTTCATGTTAATCCTCATTCATCGAGTTATTTTTACTCAAAACGACCTATCGTTTTGCCTTTTTCTCTCTCTTTTCTGCCTTCTTTTCTTTTGGAGTTTTCAGTGGCTCCTTTTTTGCAGTTTTTTTAGCGTCATGTGATTTTGCCATAATGTTCTATTTTAGCTTTATTAAATTGAAATAAGCTCATTCAATTGCAAAATTACATCTTTATATGATCGGTTGTACAGATCGACATCGTTAAAATCAGAAAAGGTGAGCATTTTCTTCATGTTGAAAGAACTTGGAACAACAAAAAGTTAGGCAAAATAAAAAAGCACATAAATTATCAATTTACGCGCTTTTAAGTCTTTTTACTTCTCGTCCGATAATTCAGCTGGATTTCGATTGATACAATAGCACTCTAAAAACTCAATTCCTAATGCTACGCTCTATATTTATTATTGGCAGTGCCATTCAATTACTTTTTCGATCGCTTTTTGGCAAACCGGGCAAAACCCTTTGGCTTCATTGGTTTTCATGCGACAGTCCATCATTGGGCTATAAATTCCTTTTGTCAGATAACCACCACCTTCAAAAACACCCACCAGTTTGCTATTGGCAACATTTCTAGGCGTTGGTTGTGGTGTGCCTTCTTGAATCAAATCCGTCCATTTTGATTCAAAATCAACCAACGTAGTAATATTCGGTTCCCAAGGCTCCACCTCCAAATTATAATAATCAGCATAAGCTACATCAGAAGTATAATACTCATCAGCTAATCCGGCAAAGCCATGTCCAAATTCATGAATAAACACAATTTCGGATAAACTATCGTCAACTGAAGTCAGTGACAGATAGTTGTAAAATCCACCACCTCCATATCTATCGGTATTTACTAACACGTAAATATGATCATATGGGACTACAGCTGCGGCATCGTGAATTGCAAGCATATCTTGTGACGTCAGGTAGCGCGGTGTATCAAAGGTGTAAAAATTGGAGTTGAAGGCTGTATTCTTATAAATGTGTTCGCCTGGCACGTCTGTTCCCGATTCATCAGACGGAACCTCAACAGCATAAACATTAAAATCGTCTTTATGCTTATTGAACGGAGCAGCGGAAAACAAGGCGTCTATCATCCGCCTGGCATCGGCTTCAAATTTATCCATCTCTTCTGAAGTATAGCCTTCCGACAAAATAACCAGATCAACCTTTTTTTCGGGTTCTCCACTGTCGATAATTTTTTCTGACTTCAGATTTATCGGATTTTCATTCAGAATAAAATAGTTCTCTGGATCTACATCAGTCGAATAAACGCTTACAAATTCTCCTTCCCAGTTTCGCTCTTCTACAACAAAAGAGCACGTTTTTTTAGGAAACGGCAAAATAGCCACTTGGTAAAAACTGCGCTTTTGTTTTTTTGCTTCATCAGTGGTTTGCCACTCTTGAAAAATGGGACAGAATCCTTTGGAAAAAATCAACTCGTTCGACTCTTTGTCGAAAAGCTGATACCGATAGGTTCCAAAATCAAATTCGTCAATTAAATTAAAATGCGAACCGCCATAATTAGGCTCCTTCTTTAACTGTTCCAGAATAACTTCAGCCGTATCAGCCGTTCCGGTCAATAAGTAATCAATACGCAAGGTCTTGTTTATAAAATAGTCCGAAAACTGAGGTTTTGCCATTAAAACCCCGGATGTAAAAACACTCAACAAGCTGATAAGCATCCATTTTCTAATCATAACAAAATCATTAATTTTAGCGTCTAAATTAGGAACAAATTAATTAGAATAAATTGATATTCGTCAGATGAACTACTTACTAGAGCTTTTTAGAACAATTTTATCAGACTTAAGTGTCCCTGAGAACAGTGCGAATCACATTTCAATTTTTGCATGCCTGCTTGTTTTGGCGTTGGTTTCGTACCTTGCTCAGTGGATAACCAGAATAGCACTAGCTAAAATTGTTCACCAGTTTGTTCAAAAAACAAAAACCCAGTGGGATGATTTTCTGGTTCAGCGAAAAGTATTTAGTGCTTTGGCTCATCTTTCATCTGCACTCATTATCTATTACGCTTCTGGTTTTTCTGATAGTGAATTAGTCAACAAGCTACTTTATGGTTTTTCAAGAATTTACTTTATCGGAATCTTTACCTTCTTCACAATACGAATTGGTAATGCTGCCAACGACATCTACCAAACTACTCCATACGCTATCAACCGTCCAATCAAGGGATATATCCAGCTGTTTCAGATATTGATCTTTTGTGTAGCAATCATCTTTGTCATTTCAGTGCTTATTGACAAAACCCCCCTCTACCTGCTTGGTGGATTGGGAGCTATTGCCGCCGTATTGCTTTTAGTTTTTAAGGATACAATTTTAAGCCTTGTAGCTAGTATTCAGCTGTCGGCCAACAAAATGCTGAAACCCGGCGACTGGATTGCAATGCCAAGCCACAATGCTGACGGAACAGTAATTGACATCAGCTTAAATACAGTGAAAGTCCAGAACTGGGACAAAACAATTACGACCATTCCAACCTATGCGTTGGTGTCCGAATCGTTCAACAACTGGATTGGCATGGAGGAATCCGGGGGTCGCCGAATTAAACGATCAGTAAACCTGGATATGCGCAGTGTCCGTTTTTGTGATAAAGCGACACTTGAAAAATTAAGTCATTTTTATTTGCTGAAAGATTATCTGGAAGAGCGAGAAAAAGAGATCAAAGCGTTCAATAAAAATCTTAAAATAGAAGATGGCGACGTATACAATGGACGCAGACAAACCAACCTTGGAATTTTTCGACGTTACCTTGAAAACTATCTTCGCCAACATCCGATGATTCATCAGGAGCTGACCTTCCTTGTTCGTCATTTACAACCATCAGAAAAAGGACTACCCCTGGAGTTTTATGTTTTCAGCAAAGATCAGAATTGGGCTAAGTACGAAGCTATCCAGGCTGATATCATGGATCACATTTTAGCGATATTACCCGAATTCGGACTCCGTGTTTTTCAAAATCCAAGTGGTTACGACATATCGGACTACATCAGTCAACCCAACGGCACTTCAAAAAAATAGCGAGTAAATGAGTCGGAAAATCATATTGTATCAGATAGTGTCAATTAGAATATGAAAAAAATAATATACTTTTGCCGACCTGAATTTGAACCAACTTATTACTCATACATTACAAGTATCTGCTTATAAATTATTACTAAAGACTTAAAAAGTTATCCGATTATTTATAATTTATTGGGTTTTTATATCTTTAACTTTTAATTTCAAAGTTGAAAAACACAACCAGAATGAATAAAGAAAATACAAATCCGCTGCCACAAATAGATGAATTAGATGAAAAAATTCTGCGGCTTATTACTAAAAATGCCCGTATTCCATTTTTGGAAGTTGCCCGGGAGTGTGGTGTCTCCGGAGCTGCTATTCATCAGCGCGTACAAAGACTTCTAAATTTAGGGGTTGTTTCCGGTAGTGAATTCATTGTTAACCCATCAAAATTGGGTTACAACACCTGTGCATACATGGGATTATTCCTTGAAAAAGCCAAATTTCATGCTCCTGTGGTTGAAGCATTAAGCAAAATCCCGGAAATTGTAGAGTGCCATTATACAACAGGGTCATATGCTATTTTTGTAAAAATTCAAACAAAAACCAACAATGATTTGAAACGAATTATTGACGAAGAAATGCAGGACATTGAAGGTATCGCCCGCACGGAGACATTCATTTCGTTAGAAATGGAATTTAAGCGACAAGTACCAATCAAATAGAAACAAACAATTACCAAACCATATAGAAACGCCTCATTTTGGGGCGTTTTTTTTATGTCCTACTTTTTGATTTCTGCTTCTCCGGTTCATTCATCCAGCATTGAAGAGAACAATTAAAGCCGACAAGGAGATTTGTTTTCAATTCTATTTAGTCCATGACAATGAAAGGAGTATTCAGAAATTACGAAAGTCTGGAACTAATCAATTTGATAAACTCTTCGCGAGTAGCAACCCGTTCAAAAGCACCGGTAAAATCAGAAGTTGTTGTGATCGAATGTTGTTTTTGGACTCCCCGCATCTGCATGCACAAATGCTGAGCCTCAATAACGACAGCCACCCCAAGCGGATTTAAGGTTTCCTGTATACATTCTTTTATCTGAAGGGTGAGCCGCTCCTGCACCTGCAATCGACGGGAGAAAGCATCAACAACCCGGGCAATTTTGCTCAGTCCGGTAATATATCCATTGGGTATGTATCCAACATGTGCCTTTCCAATAAATGGCAACATATGATGTTCACACATCGAGTAAATCTCAATATCTTTCACAATAACCATCTGGCGATAATCTTCTTTAAACATGGCCGAACGCAACATGGCCTCAGGATCCTGCTCATATCCCTGCAATAAATATTGCATTGCCTTAGCAACTCGCAGCGGAGTTTTTTCCAGACCTTCGCGCGACATATCTTCTCCTAACAAATCGATTATCTGCCGGTAATGTCCACTTATTTTTTCCGTATTTTTACTATTAAATCTTTCGATGCGGCGATAACCGCTTTGCTCGCCATTAAATGATTCTTCCATGTCAAAATGCTTCCCATTGATTTTTCGATCCGAATATTGCAAACAGCAAAAGTAAAAACTTATCCTTTTAATTCATAAATCAGAAGAAATTATCAATAATAAGCTCTTTTGATCACTTTATTTTTGCCGTTAATCTTCTCAAAACGAGAAGAAATAATATTTTTGTGTCAGAAAAATTAAAATATATCGGTAGGCGACACAATAATTTTAACATTTTTTAAGTTTGAGTGTAAACTAAAACCTACTTAGGTAGTTAAATCTTACTTATATGATCGTTGTTACGGGTGCTGCAGGATTCATTGGAAGTTACATGGTGGGAAAGCTTAATCAGGAAGGATTTCAGGATTTAATTCTTGTTGACAAATTCAACGACCCCTTAAAAATATCGAACTACATTTCGAAAACATACAACCAACTACTTGACCGCGATAATTTTTTCGAATGGCTCAATGACAATCACCAATTTGTTCAATGCATCATCCACCTTGGCGCAAGAACTGATACCATCGGGCAAGAACCTGAAATATACAAGCAACTCAATTTCGATTACTCGAAGCGCATTTGGAAAAGCTGTGTGCAATTTGGATTGCCATTAATTTATGCCTCATCAGCTTCAACTTATGGCGACGGAGAATTTGGATTTGACGATAATCATCAGCTTGTTGATCAATTCAAACCACTGAATTGCTATGCGCAATCAAAACATGATTTTGATCTTTGGGCTCTGGCACAAGAAAAAAAGCCTTATTTCTGGGCAGGATTAAAATTCTTTAATGTTTTTGGGCCGAACGAATATCACAAAGGGCGAATGGCTTCTGTTGTTTACCAGGCATTTAACCGTGTTTCTGAAACACAAAAAATGACTTTATTTCGCTCCCACCGTCCGGCGTATAAAGATGGAGAACAAGCACGCGATTTTATCTATGTAGACGATGTCGCTGATGTGATGTTGCATTTTATGAAAACCCGCAAACATTCGGGAATCTACAACGTGGGAACAGGAACTGCAAGAACTTACGTCGATTTGGCCAAAGCTGTTTTCAAAGCCATGGACATGAAAGAAGACATTAGTTTTGTTGATACACCTGAGGATATCCGCGACAATTATCAATATTACACCTGTGCAAAAATCGAGAAACTGAGAATAGCCGGTTACAACAAACCGTTTACAAAGTTAGAAGATGCTATTGACGATTACATCAAATCTTATTTAGCAGCAGAGTACTGTTATTAATTCGGGGAAGCGGCACAAGCTCACGGTATTCGAAAAAACTCAAACTCGCAACTGGCAACCTAAAACGAGCAACTCCCTCAGTGGTCGCGTGTAAAAACCCACTCTTTTCCTTTCGAAAGGTCATTATTGAAATAATACCCGTCCAAATCAAACGCTTTTAAATCCTCTGGATTGGTAATCCGATTTTGAACGATAAACCGGCACATTAAACCGCGCGCTTTTTTCGCATAAAAAGAGATCATTTTATATTTTCCGCTTTTCAGATCTTTAAAGACCGGGGTAATAACCTCATAACCAATCTTTTCCGTATCGATCGCTTTAAAGTATTCATTTGAAGCCAAATTGATCAATGGCCCCCCTGCTTTCAGTTCCTTGCTGATTGCTTTTGTGACCTTTTCCTGCCAAAAATCGTACAGGTTATTTCTGCCATTAACTCCAAATTTAGTTCCCATTTCCAACCGGTAAGGCTGAATCAGATCCAAGGGTTTCAACACACCATAAAGTCCCGACAATATTCTGATTTTTTCCTGAGCGACTTCAAAGTCCTTGTCAGTAAAACTTTCGGCATCCATCCCCTGATAGACATCTCCGGTAAAAGCCAACACCGCTTGCTTTGCATTTTCGGGAGTAAACGGAGTCTTCCATTTCCGGTTGCGTTCAAAGTTCAGCTCGCCCAACTTATCCGAAATGCTCATCAACTCAGACAACTCTTTGGGTGAAAGTTTCTTCAGCTCTTTATGAATCAGACGCGATTCTTTTAGAAAAGAAGGTTGAGAATATTTTTCAGTAGCCGGCTTTGTTTCAAAGTCCAACGACTTTGCGGGCGAAATAACTATCAGCATAACATTTGTTTTTGTAACTTTTAAAACAAGCGGAACAATTGAAAAGTTTAGCTTATTTCCGCTCCAGCAAAACCACATTTTCAACATGGTGGGTATGCGGAAACATATCCACTGCCAGAACTTTAGTTACCCGGTACTTTTCATCCATCATCGCCAAATCGCGTGCCTGCGATGCCGGATTACAACTAACATAGACCACCTTTTCGGGAGCAACATTCAAAATGGTCTTCACCACATCTTCGTGCATGCCAGCACGTGGGGGATCAGTAATAATCACGTCCGGCGTCCCGTGGGTTGAGATAAATTCATCGTTCAAGACATCTTTCATATCGCCGGCAAAAAAACTCGTGTTTTCAATACCATTTATTTCTGAATTGATTTTGGCATCTTCAATCGCCTCCGGGACATACTCAACACCAACTACCTTTTTAGCTTTTCGGGCTACAAAATTGGCAATTGTTCCGGTTCCGGTATACAAATCGTAAACCACTTCGCTGCCAGACAAGTCAGCAAATTCGCGAGCCACTTTATACAACTCATAAGCTTGAGCCGAATTGGTTTGGTAAAAACTTTTGGGTCCAATTTTAAACCGTAATCCTTCCATTTCCTCATAGATATGATCCGGTCCTTTGTAAGCAATCACCTCCTGGTCGGTTATCGTATCGTTTCCTTTGCTATTGATCACGTACATCAGTGAAGTCAGTTCCGGAAATTCAGCATCAATTGCATTCAGCAATCCTTCCCGTTTTTCAACATCTTCCTGGTAAAAAGCCAATATCAACATGGTCTCTCCGGTTGAAGCTGTCCGGATAATCATGTTCCGTAAAAAACCTTCCTGATTTCGAATATCAAAAAACTCCAGCTTATTTTTAAGCGCGTACGATCGAATGAAATTACGGACTGGGTTGGAGGGATCGGGCTGAAGCCAGCACTTTTCTATATCGATGATCTTATCAAACATGCGTGGAATATGAAATCCCAGCGCATTCATCGTTACCGGCTCCTCTTCAGAGTCAATCTCTTCAATAGTCAACCAGCGTTTATTTGAAAAACTAAATTCAAGCTTGTTCCGATAAAAAGTGTTTTTTTCAGAGCCGAGAATTGGACTCACTTCAGGCAACTCAATTTTCCCCAATCTTTTCAACTGATCAACAACTTGCTGTTGCTTATAATACAATTGCTTTTCGTAGGGTAAAAATTGCCATTTACAGCCGCCGCAAACTCCAAAGTAATCACAAAACGCTTCTACCCGATCAGCCGACTTTTCATGTACTTTAACCACACGGGCTTCTTGGTATTTTTTCCGTTTTTTGGTCACCTGCAAATCCACTACATCTCCCGGAATAGCGTGTGTCGTAAACACAACCATGTCGTTAACACGTGCAATGGCTTTTCCTTCGGCACCAATGTCGGTTATTGTAACTTGCTCATAAAAAGGCTTTTTTCGGCGGCTTCGTCCCATACAGTTCTATTTTGGTGCAAAAATAGGAAAATAGATGAACGAGCAGCTGTCAATCTCTTAAATTGTAAATGAAATGATTAATTAATCCCACACTCTTACAACTTAATCTTCACTCTATTTTCTAATGGATTCTTCTATCTTTGCACTTCAATTTTTTATGTGTTATGATTTCAGTTGATCAGTTAGTCGTAAGTTTTGGAGGATTTGAACTTTTAAAGAAGATATCGTTTTTGGTAACCCCTAAAGACCGGATTGGGTTGGCAGGTAAAAACGGAGCGGGAAAATCAACCTTACTTAAAATCATTGCCGGACAGCAGTCGCCATCTGAAGGATCAGTCGTTGTTCCAAAAGATATTCGCGTTGGCTACTTACCTCAGCATATGAATGTTTCGAATAAACATACCGTTTTTGACGAAGCGAAAAAGGCTTTCGATGAGATCCTGCAAATCAAAAATGAAATTGAACACATTAATCACCAAATTGCTACTCGCAAAGATTACGAGTCGGACGAATACATGGGATTGATTACCAAGGTTACTGAGTTGAATGATCATCACCATATGGTTGGCGGGGCAAATTTCGAAGCCGAAATTGAACAGACATTAACCGGTCTTGGGTTCAAACGAAGTGATTTCACTCGGCAAACAAGCGAATTTAGTGGTGGATGGCGCATGCGTATTGAGTTGGCAAAAATATTGCTAAAAAAACCGGATGTCTTTTTACTCGATGAGCCGACCAACCACCTGGATATTGAATCGATCCAGTGGCTGGAAGATTTCCTGAAAAGCTATGCCGGTGCAGTTGTTTTAGTTTCGCACGACCGCGCTTTTTTGGATGCGGTAACTAACCGAACCATTGAGATTTCGCTGGGAAGAATATACGATTACAAGGCCAACTACACCAAATACCTGGAGCTTAGGCAAGAACACAAGGAAACCCAATTGGCTGCTTATAAAAACCAGCAAAAACTAATTGAAGATACCGAAAAATTTATTGAGCGATTTCGGTATAAGGCAACAAAGGCTGTTCAGGTGCAATCGCGCTCGAAAATGCTTGAAAAACTGGACCGAATTGAAATTGATGAGGAAGATAACTCGCGACTCAACATCCGTTTTCAACCACCGGAACGCTCAGGAACAATTGTTGCCGACTGCAAACACTTGACAAAAAGATATGGCGACTTATTAGTTCTCGACGACATTCATTTAATGATTGAGCGCGGTGACAAAATTGCCTTTGTAGGTAAAAATGGCGAAGGAAAAACAACGTTGGCTCGCGTTATTATGAATGAACTCGATTACCAGGGTAACTTGAAAATCGGTCATAATGTGAAAATCGGTTATTTTGCTCAGGATCAGGCTCAACGATTAAATGAGAATTTGTCGGTATTGGAAACAATCGACGAAATAGCTGTTGGCGATGTTCGAACTAAAATCAGGGATATTCTTGGGGCTTTTATGTTCTCGGGCGAAGATGTTGAGAAAAAAGTAAAAGTGCTGTCGGGAGGTGAGCGCTCACGCCTAGCGATGATCCGGCTGATGCTGGAGCCTGTGAACTTTTTGGTGATGGATGAACCAACCAACCACCTGGATATGCGTTCGAAGGAGATTTTGAAACAAGCTTTGGCTAGTTACGAAGGAACTGTTTTAGTTGTATCACACGATCGTGAGTTTTTGGATGGGCTGGTCAATTGTGTTTATGAATTTAAAGACCGAAAAGTAAAACAACACCTTGGTGGTATTTACGAATTCCTCCGTCGCAAGAAGATGGAATCGATGAAAGAATTGGAGCACAAAAGTCAAGTTAATTCCAATTCTGAAAAAAAAGAAAAACCCCAACAGGTTGAAAGCAAATTCAGCTACAACGAGCGCAAGGAAATAAATAAGAACATTAGCCGGCTGGAAAAGCAAATAGCGCAAGCAGAGCAGGAAATTACAAACCTGGAAAATACGATTGAAGATTACGACAAGAGAATGGCAAATCCTGATTCGCTGGAAGATCATAGCATCTTTGAAGAGTATGATCAACTAAAAGCCAAACTTGAAGAAGTTATGACAGCATGGGAAAACAACCAACTGGAATACGAAACATTGAAAGAACAAAAAACCTGGTAACATGTATAAAGCAAAACCGCAGAAAAATACCGACGACTTTATTTTTGGCATCCGTGCCGTTATTGAAGCCATCGACTCAGGAAAAGAAGTTGATAAAATACTGATCAAAAAAGGCTTGGGTGGCGAATTGTTTAAAGAGCTGTTTGAAAAGATCAGGGAATTCCAGGTTCCGTTTCAGTATGTGCCGATGGAAAAAATCAACCGCATTACCCGAAAAAATCACCAGGGAGTATTGGCCTTTATTTCGCCAGTTACTTTTTATGAATTGGAAAACTTTCTTCCATCGGTATTCGAAGCTGGCAAAAACCCATTGATTTTGGTATTGGATCAGGTAACCGATGTTCGAAATTTTGGTGCGATCGTACGCACGGCAGAATGTGCGGGGGTTGACGCAATCGTGATTCCCGAGAAAGGAGCTGCCAGGATTAACGCCGATGCAGTAAAAACTTCGGCTGGAGCGTTGCATCTGCTACCAATCTGTAGAACTAAAAACCTAAAGGAAAGCATTATTTTTCTGAAAGAATCAGGGTTAAAAATAGCGGCAGCTACCGAAAAATCTTCATTCAACTATACCCAGGCCAACCTTTCGGGGCCCACAGCCATCATCATGGGCTCGGAAGAAAAAGGGATTGAAATGCAACTATTGAACTTAGCCGATGAGCAAGTTCAAATTCCTATTCTTGGTAAAATTGAATCGCTTAATGTTTCGGTAGCCGCCGGACTATTAATTTACGAAGCCGTCAGGCAACGCCTTCATCATTCATGAATGGGCACCTGACGTTTAAAGGTTTCCTCCAACGAAATGAACGTTTCGGTACTCGAAATGCCGCCAATTCGTTGGACTTTGTCACTTAAAACTTCCTTCAAATGTTCATTATCACGTGCATACACTTTCACAAAAATAGCATATTGCCCTGTAGTGTAATGACATTCGACAATTTCTGGAATTTCTTTTAATTGGTTGGCAACATCTTCGTAAAACCCACCTTTTTCAAGAAAAACGCCAACATAAGTACATGTCTTATAATCAACCTTTTTGGGATCAATATGATACCCTGATCCGGTAATTACGTCCATCTCAACCATCCGATTTACGCGTTGGTGAACAGCAGCTCGAGATACGCCAACTTCGGAAGCAACGTCCTTAAAAGGAACACGTGCATTTTTAGTAATAATGTCCAGAATGTGTAAATCTATCTGGTCCAAATTGTTTCTTAGTGTCATATAATTTAACTTCAGCCTTAAATTTATGCGTCTAAAATTAAATAAATTTTAGCAGATAGATAAATAAACAAAAACTTATCTTTCAATATGCAAACGAAAGTCATATTTTCGGTTCACTCCTAACTAGCTGTATTCGAAATAAATGATCAGTTACACATTTCCTAAATGTTAAATCCGAAGAGGTTCACAGAGACATTTTTTATCAATTTGAATAAATATTTTTGAATTATTCTTTGATTTTCTACTTTTACGCCCAGATTAATGTCAATTTAATACGGCTGAAGAAATTCTAATTGACAACACGTAGAAATTATAGGTAAACTTAAAATAATTTGACATTATGAAGAACGCTAATCTAAGTTGGCTTTTTATTCTATTATTATTGGTTGTTGCAGCAGTAGTGGGAGTATTTTTCCCAAGTGGTTTTGGTGGACTAAATGATCCGAACATCAGCACAGGAGATACAGCCTGGATGCTTACTGCAACAGCTTTGGTTTTATTAATGACTCCTGGTCTTGCATTCTTCTACGGGGGAATGATTCACTCCAAAAACATTTTATCAACCATGTTGCAAAGTTTTATTGCCATGGGTGTAATTAGTGTAATTTGGGTAATTTGTGGTTTTAGTATTGCATTTGGTGACAGTATTGGTCCCGACGGATATGGTTTGTTTGGTAATCCCTGGACTTTCTTCATGTTTAAAGGAGTAACAGGACACACTGATCCAGATCTGGCGCCAACATTCCCATTAGCGCTATTTGCGATGTTTCAGCTTAAATTTGCCATTATCACTCCGGCATTAATTACCGGATCATTTGCGGGTAGGGTGCGGTTTCGTTCCTACATGCTATTTATGGTGCTTTTCTCGCTGTTTATTTACGCACCATTAGCCCACTGGACGTGGCATCCGAACGGATTCCTGAGAAACTGGGGTGTACTTGACTTTGCTGGAGGTACTGTTGTACACATGTCTGCTGGTTTTGCAGCTTTGGCAGGAGCCATGTTTCTCGGAAAACGAAAAGACTTTGGCCAAGAAGTGCGGCCGGCCAACATTCCATTTGTATTGCTGGGAGCAGGTATGCTTTGGTTTGGGTGGTTTGGTTTTAATGCCGGATCTGCACTTGGAGCCAACTCAACTGCAGCCCTTGCACTAATGAATACAAATACTGCTTCGGCAGCTGCTATGTTAGCCTACTTGTTTTACGATATGGTGAAAGGTAAAAAACCAACTGGTATGGGAGCTTCAATTGGCTTAGTTGTAGGTCTGGTTGCCATTACCCCTGCTGCTGGTTTTGTAAATGTCGGCTCTAGTATCTTCATTGGTGTTGTCGCTGCTCTTGTTAGTAACTACGCAATTGAACTTCGCTCTAAAACAAGACTGGATGATACCCTCGATGTATTCCCGGCTCACGGAATGGGTGGTATTGTTGGAATGCTTCTCACGGCCGTTTTTGCCCAGGAAGTTGGGTTAATTTACGGAGAATTCACCACTTTTCTTTATCACTTGTTAGCCTTGTTAATTGTAGGTATTTTCACATTTGGAGGTTCTATATTAATGTATAAAATTACGGATATGATTGTTCCATTACGTGTTTCGCCTCAAGGTGAAAAAGTTGGATTGGATATTAGTCAGCACAACGAATCATACGACTTTGAATATAAAAGCGACAAAATGCTTTAACTTGTCGCTCTTTTATATGCTCAAAACTCCCCTTATCTCCGGGGAGTTTTTTTTTGCCTAAAATTTTGTTGACTACAATTATTCTACCGGAATCAACCGCAGGATTTTGCCCGGATTTTCAATGGCTACATAGATATATCCATCAGGACTCATTTCAACATTCCGAACCCGACCAATATTTTCTAACAATTTTTCCTGATGAGTCACTTGTTCGCCTTCCAAAACAATCCGCTCTAAATACATAAACCGGAGTGACCCAACTAAAATATTATTCTTCCAGTTTTTATACCGATCTCCTTTAACAAAGGTTGTTCCGCATGGAGCTATCGATGGAACCCAATAAGTAACAGGCTGAGCCATCCCCTCCTTCTCCGTTAGTTCGGTGAAAGTTGTACCATTGTAATTTATTCCGTATGAAATGACCGGCCAACCATAATTCACCCCGGGCTTGATTAGGTTTAGTTCATCTCCACCACGCGGACCATGTTCGGTTTCCCATATTTCGCCAGTCTCGGGGTTCATGCAAGTTCCCTGCGGATTACGATGTCCATACGAGTATATGCTGGGAACAGCATTAGGCGTATCCAAAAACGGATTGTCTGCCGGAATTGAACCATCATCATTCACCCGGTGAATTTTCCCACAGGTATTTGTCAAACTCTGAGGATTTTCGTCGCGATTTCCACGGTCTCCAACTCCAAAGAATAAATACCCCTCCCGATCGAACTCAAGCTTACACCCCCAGTGCTGGCCTTTGTTTGTATCGGGAAAACCATTAAATATAACTTGTTGACCGACCAGTTGGTTCCCGTCTAGTTTTGCTCGCATCACATTGGTGCAGCCAGTCTTTTTATTGTCATCAGCATATCCGGAGTAGGAAAAATACAACCATCCATTACTTTCATAATCAGGGTGTAATTCTAGATCGAGCAAACCGCCCTGTCCTTTTACCATAATTTCAGGCAAGCCGGATATTTCCTGTAACTCATTATTGGTAAACCGATACAACTTTGCAGATCGTTCAGCAATTAACAGATCTCCATTGGGTAAAAATTCCAGTCCCCAAGGAATACCCAAGCCCGAAACAACCGTATCAACAATAAAATTCTGAACCTCTGATTGCACCGTAGCATTTGCCGACAAAGCGGGCTTCAATGTTTCCTTATCTTCCGGCACACCTTCTTTTACATACTCAGCAAGCGCAATAATTTCTTCGTCAGAAAATGTTGCCTCAAAAGCAGGCATTCCCATTTCGTCTCGCCCGTAGGTTATACTGGCCACTAAACTGGAATTATCATCTCCAAACATCCACTCTTTCTCGTCAAACTTTTCCAGATTATTACCATGGCAACCTGCACAATAATTTTGATAATTTTCAGCCGCCTTTACACGCTGTTTATCACTATGTTGACCATTTCCCATTGAACAACTACTCAATGAAATTACAAAAAAGGCAAATAAGAATGATGAATTAACAAGAAAACGAATCATAACAAGAAAGCTTTAACATTTAACTTCAAAACAAAAAGTGAATCAAAAAGTTAACGCTTTTTTGTTAATAAATGACTAATGTATACCTGAAATTAATTATTCGTCCTAAATATAGAAAAGTCCGATCAGCCTCAACGAACTAAAAATTCAAGACAAACCGGACGTGGGACTTCTAAACTTTTTCCGGTATAAGTTAACATCCCTAATTCCGCATCAATGTCAAACAGCGTAATATTATTACTTTTTTTATTGGCCACCAACAGGTAGTTTCCGTCAGGCGAAATTGTAAAATTGCGAGGCCAATCTCCAACTACCGGTTCTGTTTCAACTAAGGTTAACCTCCCCTTATCATCTCGCTCAAACACGGCAATTGAATTATGCCCCCGGTTTGAGCTATAAACAAATCGCCCATCGGAACTCACATGGATATCAGCTCCTGAGTTAGAGCCGACAAAATCCGTGGGCAGACTAGATAGAGTCTGAATCAGATCGAAAGTATCACCTGTTTTCTCTAAAACAGAAACAGTGGAGTGCATCTCATTCATGACATAGATAAACTTTCCATCGGGCGAGAAATCAAAATGCCGAGGTCCGGCCCCGGGAGTCATGTTTAGAAAAGCTTGTTCAGCTTCTTCAAACTTATTCGCTGCCTGATTGAACCGATAAAATTCAACTTTATCGGTTCCCAAATCTGCAGACACCAACACTTCGCCCGAAAAACTAAACTGAGCGGAATGAGCGTGCGGTGCTTTTTGCCTGGCGGAATCGGGGCCACTACCAGTATGCTGGATCTGCTGAAAACAATCGGTTAAACCACCATCATCATTAACCTCAAATAAACTTAAACTTCCACTGGAATAATTTGATGCCACCACAAAACGGCCGTCTGGCGACACAGCTACATGGCACGGGTGATAGCCTTTAGTTGGCTTTTGGTTTATTTTATTCAGTTCTCCTGAAGCCGAAATCCGATATGAAGTAACAGAGCCACTATCAATCCCCGGACTCTCTTTCACTTCCGATACTGCAAATAAATATTTTTTATCCGGACTTATCGCTAAAAAAGAAGGATTCTCTTTATTCTCAGTAATCGATTTTAAGCTAAGGTCCCCGGTCCGTTCATCAAACTGATAACAATAAATTCCCTCACTCCCTGCGTCGGTGTATGTTCCAACATAAAGTAAGGTTTCATTCGTATCTTTTTCACAAGAAATCAATAAAACGGAAATCAGTGCAGTAATCAGAAGAAGTGCTCTCATAATGATCAATTTAAATTCAAACTATCTGGTAATTCTGTTGTTTTAGATTTTATATTGAAAACCTAAAAATAAAGGAAATGAAGCTAGCAAAAACATTTTTCACCATTTTTATTTTAGCTATTTCGTCACACAGCTTCGGACAAAAACTGGTTGAAGTTTGGCGAACAGGCCCTACCATGAAAACACCCGAGTCGGTCTATTATAGTCCCGATCACGATGTGATTTTTGTAGCCAACATCAACGATAATCCATCGGAGAAAGACGGAAATGGGTTTATTACGCAGCTAAACGCCGACGGATCAGTGAAAAACATGAATTGGGTTTCCGGACTGAGTGCCCCAAAAGGGATGGCAATTTTTGATGGAAAGCTCTACGTTTCTGACGTTGATGAATTAGTTGAAATTGACATTGACCAAGCAAAAATTATCAACCGCTATCCGGCTCCCGGCTCAATTTTTTTGAATGATGTTGCTGCCTGTAGTAACGGGACAATTTTTGTTACCGACAGCAGAACAAATAAAATTCACGCACTGTCGGATGGTGAGTTTACAGTTTGGCTTGAAAGCGATGATTTAAAAGGAATAAATGGCCTCTACACCGAAATGGGGAAATTATACATTGGATCGGACAAAATACATGTTGCTGACGTCAAAACAAAAGAATTAAAAGAAGTTCAAGCCGATTGTCAGGGGATTGATGGACTTGACAAGGATAATGATGACAACTTTGTTTTCTCAAATTGGGCAGGGCGTATTTTTTATCTCGAAGACGGACAGATGACCAAAATGTGGGATTCAACAAAGGAGGAAATTAACACAGCCGATATCTTTTTTGCTAATGACCTTAATTTATTGTTAGTGCCTACATTTTTTAACAATCAGGTTGTTGCCTATCGTATTGAAAAATGATAACTTGAAATTCAATTTTCAAAGTTGAAAACCGAATTGACAAGTTGAATACAAAAACCTTTAAATTATGGCAAAAGGAAAAATTGCAGAAAAAAGTCCAATCATGATGGAGATGAAACCCGGCACCTACTACTGGTGTGCCTGTGGCAAAAGTAGCAATCAACCATTTTGCGATGGTTCACATCAAGGAAGTGAATTCACCCCAAAAGAAGTTAAGATTGAAAAAGAACAGACCGTATTTTGGTGCCGATGCAAACAGACGGACAACCCACCATTTTGCGATGGATCGCACAATAAATTGTAAACTCTTACAAAATTAATGATGAAGGGAGACTATTTTAGTTTCCCTTTTTTTATCTGAAACCCTGGATTCCGTTGGAAATAGTTGATTGCTAAATACGCTCCCACTCATCAAATTAAGACCTTTTTGTCTCATTCTGATAAAACCTTATTCATCATGAGAATAACGGGAAGGCTCCAATTAACCTATGCTCCTAATACTCAAAAAACTAACCAAAACACCAGTGTTTTGGCACTTCGTTTGCAATTTTCGGGCGAAGTAAAGTCCATATGAAAAAATTGAACATGTGTGGATGGATACTGTTAGAAAAAACGAGAAGAAGAAAGTAATTAACTAAAATTTAAATGTAATGTTGAAAATTTCAAAAATGATGAAATCTAAAATCTCAATTTTATTAAGTATGCTAATTTTTGCACTGGCAATGGTCCAGTGTTCTGATGATAATGAAATTGAAAAACAACAGGGCGAACTCAGTGTGAAATTAACGGATGCCCCTTCTGATGATACCAATATTCAAGGAACCTTTGTAACGGTTTCTGAAGTCCATGTTAACGGCCAAAAAGTTGAAGGGTTTGCCAAACAAACAATCGAAGTATCGGCCTATCAAAATGGGAATGCCAAATTGCTGGCCAGTGAAATGGTTGAAGCAGGGAACTACTCAAGTGTCACCGTTGTTCTCGACAACCAAGCTGATGAAAATGGCGACTCACCCGGCTGTTATGTCTTAACTGACGACAACAGTAAACATTCATTGGAAGCTTCATCAAGTTCGACGACCGAAGTAACCTTCAACAAGCCTTTTGCCGTTGAAGCTAATGGTGTGACCAACTTAGTAATTGACTTTGATTTGCGAAAAGCAATTGTCCGCGATGAAGACACTGATTCAGAAAGTAACTACAAGTTTGTTACAACTGCTGAATTGATCAATTCCCTGCGCATTGTTGAAGAAGATAATTGTGGTGAAATCGAGGGAACGATCAGCAACAATTCTGCCAGCGACGATAAATTGGTTGTCTATGCCTACGAGAAAGGAACATTCGATATGAACACCGAAACAAATGGACAAGGAGAAAGCATGGTATTATTCGCAAATGCCAAAACCAGTGCAAAAGTGGATGGTAATGGTAATTATCAATTGTCTTTTCTTGAAGAAGGTGAATATGAGATTCATGTTGCATCCTACGAAGAAGACTCAAGCGGAGAAGTTACCTTCAAGGGAACTGTTAATGTCACAAGTATAATTAGTGGTCTATTGCTCAACTCCATTCAGGTAGAAGCAAACAGCCAGGTTAATCTGGACATGGAAATATCAGTCATATAATAAAATACACCTGCAATAGTAAAAAGAAAGGGAGCTACAAATTTGCGTTTGTGCTCCCTTTCCTTTTTTCAATATCTTTTAACAAATCGTGTTCCACCTTTAATATTTTCGCAACTGAATAACTTCCATTTCATCTCCATTGGGCAGTGATACATTTAATTCTTCGCTAGTCAGATTGGCTACTCCCCGAACCGTTGTTCCATCCGTGTTTATCCAATTGACCGTAAACACCTGATCGAGCCCCGAAGGAATTAAAGTCGCGATAACTTGCAGGTTTTGATAACCCAGCAGTTCTCCATTTACAATAACGAGTTCTTTTTTACCATTTCCCTTTGCAACAAAATCAACAAAATAAGAGTAGTTATAAAACAGATTTTCAGGCTTGTAGATTGACTTCTGCCCTCCTGCGACTTCCGCAATCTCAACTTCCGCTTTTTGTTGTGGCTTGTCCGTAATAGCAGGAAGTGGATTGTCTTCGTTTTCGGTAGGTTTAGTTGTCACTCCTTTTTCAGCCGCGCTTGGATTCTGATTAATCGGCAATTCATTTAAATTTTTCAAGGCATCTGCAATCGCCTCTCCATAACCTTCTCTGAAATCTTTCGATCGCCCTGTTCCTTCTTGCGACCAGATCACCCTATTCCGGCAGTCCTTCAATTCCACCGTCAATTTATTACGAAATGTACTTTTCAGTTTCACTAAACCGGCGGTCACCGCGTCGCAATAATTGGCAGGAACCTCATCCGATTGGAAAACAGTTTCAATAGACTTCGCATTTAGTTCCTTTTGCAGCGATGTGCTTAACCCATAAGGATTAAAGCCTTCTGTAAAATCAGGAAACAGAGTTGGAATAATGACATATTTATAGGGTTGTTGTGCGAGAGAGAATTGACAAATTCCAACAAACAAAAGGAAAATGAGATATTTTTTCATAACAATAAACTAAATCGATTTTTGAACTAGCCAAACTAGTATTTTTTTATTAACTAACCTAGACTGGTTTTGAGAAAACAGGTGGTCCATCGCTTCGCTATCAGCTGCCTCTCTTTGATTATTCTATTCAGTTTCATAAAATAACGAAAGCCGAAAAAACTGTTGTCATTCGGCTTTCATTTATTGTGAAATGCGTCCTTATTCTTTCACAGAAAACTTATAAATCGTTGTCGATTCCAACGTGTCACCCGGCTCCAAAATAGTGCTTGGAAAGTTCGGGTGATTAGGTGAGTCAGGGTAATGCTGAGTTTCTAAACAAATTCCGGTACGAAATTCAAATGGCTTACCATATTTCCCGGTCAACGATCCATCCTGGAAGTTCCCCGAATAAAATTGAATAGCTGGCTCTGTGGTCAGCACTTCCATATAACGGCCTGACTCAGGATCGTAAACGCTACTTGCAAATGTCAACTCATTGCCATTCTGATCCTTATTCAAAATATAATTGTGGTCATATCCTTTGCCGATCCGGATCGGTTCGTAATCTGAATTGATTCGCTCACCGATGGTATGTGGAGACGTAAAATCCAGATCAGTTCCCTTGATTGAAACAATCTCTCCCGTGGGAATCAATTCTTCGTTAATTGCGGTTGTTGAATCTGCATCAATCACCATCACATGCCCCAAAACATCTCCATTACCCTCTCCTTTCAGATTGAAGTAAGCATGATTTGTCAGGTTAAATGGAGTTGCCTTGTCTGTAGTTGCTTCGTAATCAATTTTCAATTCATTTTCAGCAGTTAGCGTGTAAGTTACTTTTACTTCTTTATTGCCCGGGAAACCAAATTCTCCATCCGGACTCTCAATGCTCATTACAACAGCGTCACCTTCTGCTGAGTCAATTTTCTCGGCATCAAAAACCCGGTTTTTAAAACCAATTAACCCATTGTGCAAACAGTTGCCATTATCATTTGCAGGAAGCTGGTAGGTAGAATCTCCAATCGAGAAGTTGGCATCTCCAATACGATTGGCATAAGGTCCAATAATGGCACCAATCTCATTGTGATGATCCAAATATTCCTGAATCGATTTAAAACCTAAATTTACATCTGCCAATTTTCCATTTCGGCCGGGTACCAGGATGGCAACTATTTTGGCTCCATAATTCGTAATGTCAACTCGCAGGCCATTCTCATTTTCCAACGTATATAAACTGACTGATTTACCATCAACAGTGGTTTCAAAATCAGCTTTTGTGTAAGGAACCTGAAACTTTTCTTCAGGCTGCTGGCAAGCAAAAGCGAAAATTAATAACAGAAAAGCTAGTTTTTCCATAAGTGTTAGCGTTATTGAATTAATAGTTATACAACTGAGTTTAAAAAGTCAAATTTACTTTTATCAAATCAAACAAATTTATGTAAAAATTTACGGCGAATATAACAGATGAGCAAAAAAAAAATCTTTACTTCCCTATGATTCTCCTTCTGGTAATTTCACCAAACGGTTTTAACAGAACGAAACACGATTCTTTTCTGGTATGAATTGTTCTGCTTTTCTTCCATATCATCTTTTGTTTCTAATCTATTATGTCCAAGTTTCCGGATCATAAACAGACCCAAAACATACAACAGCTTTTTTGCAATGTGTCGCATAGTTGAATTCGATGGTTTTTAAGGTATCCAAAGCCGATGTTTATCCGGGATTTTTATTAGGGTTCTCTGGGGTGCATAAGATAACTTGCAGAAATATAGAATATTCAATCAAAAACGGTACCCTTAACTTTATTTTTAATGTTGGTAATATCCCTCAACAAATGAGGAAATTTATCCACACTTAGCCACCCGACACACCCTCTGCTTAATTTTCTTAATATAAGCCACTTAGTCATTTGCAACTATTGATGTATCATGGCATGGTCTTTTCGTTACTTCCACAAAAAAAATGAACCGAAAGCAATTTTTAAAAAATTCTGCCAAAGGAGTTACCTTGACCACATTAGTTCCTTCGTTGGTCTTTTGCTCCACTGATGGTCAACAAAAAACAATCTCGGGAAATTATCGAGTTAATAGTGATTTTGAGCCTGATGTTGATCTTGAACTGACAGCTACTCCATCGGAATTACAACTTTTCCCCGGCAACCCAACAAATATTTATTCTTATCAGTCAAAATTGTTGAAAGGCGAAAATGCATCACTCGAAAAATTGCCGGATTCATATCTCGGTCCAGTCGTCCGGGTAAGAAATGGGCAAAAAATTCGCGTTCGTTTTAAAAACCAGCTTCCACACGAAAGTGTAATACACTGGCATGGGTTGCACATTCCGCCCGAAATGGACGGGCATCCGATGTATGCCATTGAAAACGGCAAACAATACATTTACGAATTTGAAGTAAACAATCGACCCGGCACCTATTGGTTCCATCCTCATCCCGATAAAATTACCGGGCCGCAGGTTTATCAAGGCTTGGCAGGAATGTTTATCGTTGAAGGTGTGAATGAGGATTTGCCAAGCGGTGAATATGATATCCCATTAATTATCCAGGATCGAACGTTCGACAACAACAACCAACTGGTTTATTTGCAGAATAGCCGGATGGGGCAAATGCAGGGTTTTTTAGGCAAGCAAATCATCGTGAACGGTTCCCCGGAACAAATAATGGAAGTTTCGAAGGCGACCTATCGATTTCGGGTGCTAAACGGTTCCAACTCACGAATATATAAATTAGCATGGAGCGATGGCAGCGATGTGACTGTAATCGGCACGGATGGCGGACTTTTAGAAAAGCCAATCAAAAAAAACTACCTGATGCTTGCTCCTGGTCAACGTGCCGAAATCTGGAAAGACTTTTCAGAAGCGAAAAACACCGACGAAATTCAATTAGAAAGTCTTGCTTTTAACAGTGGTACATCCATGGGGATGGGCGGCGGAATGATGGGTGGGATGATGCAATCCGAAGACACACAAAACGGCAATGCATTCAATGTTGCCCGTTTTAAAATCACCAAAAACGAGGGCGAAATCAAAACATTGCCTGCTTCTTTTTCACCCATAAAAAAAACAGACGCCGTAAAAGCGGTAAATTCTAACTCGCCCAGACAATTCTATTTTTATAACCAGCGCATGCAGTGGGTCATCAATGGCGAAACATTTGGGATGACCGAAGTGGCCGATTGGGAAAAAGTAAAACTGGGAACTACCGAGATTTGGGAATTTATCAACGGCGACGATGGCCGCGGCATGGGCATGATGCAGGATATGATGCGCATGCCTCACCCTGTTCATCTGCATGGTTTGCAATTTCAAATTATCGACCGCGATGTTTCCGGAATGGAAAGCGCAGTTTGGGAAACGATAAAAGACGGTTTCATGGATGAAGGCTGGCAAGATACCTTTTTGCTAATGCCGGGCATGAAAGTTAAGATAGTGATGAAGTTCAAAGATTTTAAAGGAACATATGTCTATCACTGCCACAACTTGGAACACGAGGATATGGGAATGATGCGCAATTATGAAGTAGTATGACAACGGATAAAACACTGTAAATTCTTCTTAAAATCACGCAACGATTAAGAAGTTAATTATCAAATACTTTGTATGAATACTTAAAACTAATAAAAATGAAAAAGTTAATAATTATAGTAACGGCCCTATTCTTTATGGCAGGGTACACAGCAAACGCCCAAATGATGGGACAGAAAAACAGTCAAAATAAAAAACAAGGCATGATGATGCAAAAAAGTGACATGATGCAGGCCATGATGAACAGCGGAATGTGCCCCATGTGCAGTAAAATGATGAGTCAGGACATGCCCATGAAAAAGTACGGGATCATGGTCAATCACCTCCCCAATATGCAGCAACAGTTATCACTAAACGATGACCAGGTTGAACAATTGTATGACTTGCAGGCTGAGTTTAAAAAACAACAAATTGACTATCAATCGGAACTACGCAAAAAAAAGATGAAGCTCAAAAACCTGTTGGGTGATATGGCGTCTGCAAACCAGATTGAAAAACAGATGCAGGATTGTACCGACACCAAAATCAGCATGAAAGTGGCCGCTTACGAAACCGCCGGAAAAATGAAAGCTGTATTGAATAGCGACCAAAAAGAACAAATGAAAAGTATGATGCAGCATGAGGAGGGAATGATGCACAAACAAGGCGGAATGATGCAAAATCATAATAACCAGTAAAAAGGAAGGAGAATCTTATGATGAACGGATTTGAAGGACACAGCTGGGGAATGGGAATGGGCTGGTGGTGGATCATCGGTCTTATTATAATAGTTGTGGTTGTTTGGATGCTTGTAAAAGGATTGAATCAAAACAATCAATCAACGAATCAAAGAACCGGTAAAACGGCTTTGGACATTTTAAAAGAACGATATGCCCGCGGTGAAATTGACAAGCAGAAATTTGAAGAACAGAAGAAAGATTTATTATAAAATAAGAAATACAAAATGGATATTAATGAAAAACGTAATCAAAAAAAAGGCGATTCGCAAATGGTGCCGCAACCGGTGAAAGACAAAACCGGATTGGTACAGGTTGATACCACATGGGGCAAAATTCAGCCAATTAAAGTAGCCGATGGAATTAGAACGGTAGATGAGATTGAACTAAATGATTCGCTGGAAAAAGGGAAGCAGGTTATCGACGGCCGCACTCCGGATTTCTACAAAGTGTCGACCATCCCCGGAGCGAAAAACATACCGCACAAAGAAGTGGTCGATCGGATGGATGAATTGAACCGTGATGAACCTGCCATTTTCTTTTGTAACGGGCCGCAATGCCCGCAATCGCCATCCGCCATCCGCAATTTACTGGAGGCCGGTTACCCGCCCGATAAAATATTGTACTACCGCGGTGGTATGCACGACTGGGTAACTTTAGGATTGCCGGTAGAAAAAGGAAAATAGCCTGAAGGGATGGGGTTAACAGACTGCAATCGGATACTATTTCATCCTTGATACAGGTTGGAGTACCGGTGTTGAATACAGGCTTTCAAAAAATGTTTTATTAATGGCAAACTACTCTAGCCGATTTGGTAGCGGGAGGCAGATTACCCAGAAGATTCTAAATCATGAATGATTACAAAAAAAATAGTCTTTCGTTAACTGGCGCCGTTTCTATGGGGACGGGAGTGATGATTGGTGCCGGAATATTTGCATTGTTGGGACAGGTTGCCGAATTATCCGGAAATCTTTTTCCTATCGCATTTGTAATTGGCGCGATAATATCTGCTTTTAGCGCCTATTCATACGTTAAATTATCCAATGCGTTTCCCTCGGCCGGCGGCATTGGTATGTACCTGAAAAAGGAATATGGCAAAACCACCTTCACCGCATTTGCGGCGCTGCTGATGGCTTTTTCAATGATCATCAATGAAAGTTTGGTTGCCCGTACATTTGGCACCTATGTGTTGCAGTTGTTTGATGTGGAAAAAAATACCTTCTGGGTGCCGGTGCTTGGAGTTGCCCTTATCGTGTTGGCATTTGTGGTAAATATTTCGGGCAATAAATTCATTGAAAAATCATCGTTTACGATGGCGGTTTTAAAAGTTGGCGGATTGGCGGTTTTGGCCATCGGAGGTTTGTGGGCTGCTGGTTTTAGTTTCAGCGCCCCCCTTCCAAAAACCCTTCCCGACAAGTCAATAACAAGCTTTATAGGTGCATTGGCACTTACCATTTTGGCTTACAAAGGGTTTACAACCATTACCAACAGTGGTGATGAGATTAAAAAACCACACAAAAATGTAGGCCGCGCTATTATCATTTCCATTGCTATTTGTGTGGTGCTTTATTATTTAGTAGCCATTTCGGTGGCTTCGTCTTTATCAATTGAGCAAATCATTTCTGCAAAGGATTATTCGCTTGCCGAAGCAGCTCGTCCTGCTTTTGGGAAATATGGCGTTTGGGTCACTGTTTTTGTGGCCATCATTGCCACAATCTCTGGAATAATCGCAAGCATATTTGCCGTTTCGCGAATGACTGCCATGCTCACCGAAATGAAACTGATCCCCCACAGCCACCTTGGGATGTCGGGCAGGATTCAAAAACACATGCTGGTGTACATCGCCGGGCTTGCAATCCTGCTTACTGTTTTATTCGACCTCTCCAGAATTGCTTCGCTCGGCGCAATTTTTTACCTGGTTATGGACATTGGGATACACTACGGACTGCTAAAAAATTTACGCGGAAAGATTGACTTTAAACCAGCAATCGTAATTTCTGCGATTGTACTCGATCTGGTTGTTCTATCCGGTTTTGTTTTAACGAAAGCAAAAAACGACTTGCCAGTGGTGCTTGTTGCTATAGGAGCTATGTTACTTATTTACTTTGGTGAGAAATGGTTTCTTTCAAGACAAGAAGAATCAAACTAAAGGTTTACGAATTCATGAAATTCTAGAAAAACAGATACCATTTTTCTAGAATCGAATAACATTTCAATTTTCCGGTATCGCATAGTTTGCATCAGTTAAAATAGTTGAAAAGTACCGGGCAAATAGTCTGTGTTTGTTTCCAATTAACAAAAATTATCAGTTTTGAGAGAACACCTTTAGAAATAATTTGTTTAATTTGCTGTCATGTTAAAAAGAATCAGCCATATCATTTTATCTGCCTTGTTGTTGATTTCAACAATGGGGATGGCTGTGTCAAAACATTATTGCGCAGGTTCACTCGAATCAGTTGCTATTTTTAATGAAGCAAAATCCTGCTGTGACATGGACAGCTGCTGCCGCAACGAAACGCAGGTCTATCAGGTTAAAGAGGATTTTTCAGTCCCTGCTGTTTCATGCATCCCGGTTTTAGCCGAACTCGATATTTTGGGGCATGATTTGCTCGCTGTGGGATTATTAAATGCTCCTGTAACAGAAGTTGCAAGTCTTAGTTTTATTGAAGCACCTCCTTTACTTCCCATTCAAAAAACACTCGCGTTAAAAGAAGTATTTCTTTTATGATTTTATTATGATTACCAAGAGCCGCAAGACAACAACTTTGCGGTGACTAACTTGTTGTATATCATAAACAAAAAAATCATAACTGAAATAGCATGTTGAATAAAACAATTCGTTTTTTTCTCGAAAATAAGCTCGTTACATCATTAATACTCATCCTTTTTGTGAGTTGGGGAATCGTAACTTCTCCATTTGGCTGGGATACCGGTATTTTACCAAAAGATCCGGTTCCGGTAGATGCCATTCCCGACATTGGCGAAAACCAACAGATTGTTTTCACCGAATGGATGGGGCGTTCGCCTCAGGATATTGAAGATCAAATTTCCTATCCATTAACCACTTATCTTCTTGGAATCCCGGGGGTAAAATCCATCCGGAGTTCATCGATTTTCGGATTTTCCAGCATCTTCATCATTTTTGACGAAGACATTGAGTTTTACTGGTCGCGCTCTCGAATTCTTGAGAAACTAAGTTCGCTGCCTTCGGGTTTGCTCCCGGAGGGTGTGCAGCCGGCACTTGGACCCGATGCCACAGCCTTGGGACAAGTGTATTGGTATACGATTGAGGGCCGCGACAAGGAAGGGAATCCAACTGGCGGCTGGGATTTGCATGAGATCCGGTCGGTACAGGATTTCTACGTGAAATATGGATTGAATGCCACCGAAGGTGTTTCGGAAGTAGCTTCGATTGGCGGTTTTGTGCAAGAATACCAAATTGACGTAAACCCTGATGCACTCAAAGCTTACAACATACCACTGCATAAAGTGATGCAGGCGGTTCAAAAATCAAACAGGGACGTTGGCGCCAAGACTATCGAAATCAACCAGGCGGAGTATCTGGTTCGTGGGTTAGGCTACATCAAAAAGGTGGAGGACATTGAAAAAGCGGTGGTAGCCGTTCAGGAAAATGTACCGATCCGCGTTCAGGACATTGGGGTGGTTAGTTTAGGACCTGCCACCCGCCGTGGCGCGCTGGACAAAGATGGCGCGGAGGTGGTCGGTGGCGTGGTCGTTGCCCGCTACGGTGCCAACCCGTTGCAGGTTATCAACAATGTGAAAGACAAAATCAAGGAGATTTCGCCCGGACTGCCACAAAAAACATTGGAAAATGGCGTGGTTAGCAAATTAACGATCGTGCCTTTTTACGATCGCTCCGGATTGATATACGAAACATTGGGAACATTGGAAGAGGCCATTTCACTTCAAATTCTGATTGTGATTCTGGTGGTCATTGTCATGGTGTACAATCTCCGGGCCTCATTTTTAATCTCCAGTTTGTTGCCCATTTCCGTACTGATGGTGTTTATCGCTATGCGCTATTTTGGTGTCGATGCCAACATCGTCGCTTTATCCGGTATTGCCATTGCGATTGGAACAATGGTCGATTTAGGGGTGATTCTCTCGGAAAATATCATCAAGCATGTGGATGAAGCCCCGCCCGGACAAAAACTGATAACGACCATTTACAATGGTGCTTCCGAAGTAAGCTCTGCAATACTTACTGCAGTTTCGACCACCATTGTGAGTTTCATTCCGGTATTTACGATGCAGGCTGCCGAAGGAAAACTCTTTGGGCCGCTGGCTTTCACCAAAACCTTTGCACTGATAGCCGCATTGATAGTCTCCTTGTTTATTTTACCCATGCTGGCCCACTGGTTTTTTGGCGCTAAAATCAAAAATCAGAAAATCAGGAAATGGGTGAATATCATATTGATTCCCATTGGTATTGCTGCTCTTTTTTTCGGGCAAATCTGGGGCGGAATGATGTTCCTGGCATTTGGGCTTGTAGGTGTGTTAAAAGAGCTTAGAGGATCGAGGTTAAATACTGGAGGAGAGGTACTAAACGGAAGCAAAGGTGCTACTTCTTCCAATAAATCAGTTCAACAAAAAGCAAAATCATTCGCCTATTGGATGCTTAAGCATGCTGAAATCATCCTCGTAGTTATTGGTGTGATTTGGCTGCTGGCCAAATACTGGCTCCCGCTGGGACCCTCCAAAAGTTTGGTGATGAATGTGGTTTTCGTCGCTTTGATTGTGATACTTATTTTAGGGTTCTTCACCGTTTTGGAGTATTTCTACAAACCAATATTGAAATGGTGCCTGGAGCATAAGGTTACCTTTCTGTTGATTCCTACTTTTTTAATTCTCTTCGGAACAACAACTTTTATCGGTTTTAATTCTTTGTTTGGCTTTGTAGCCAAAGGTTTTGATGCTGTAGGATGGAATGTCCGGACCACTAAAGTGTGGTCAGGTCTGACACATACTTTTCCTGCAATAGGAAAAGAATTTATGCCTTCACTTAACGAAGGTAGCTTTTTGCTGATGCCTACCTCCATGCCCCATTCGGGTTTTGAGTACAACCGGAAGGTTTTAGGCCAACTGGATATGTTGTTGACCAACATTCCTGAAGTTGAGCTTACCGTTGGAAAATTAGGCAGGGTAGAATCTGCGCTTGACCCGGCTCCTATTTCGATGTACGAAAACGTGATCAACTACCGCCCGGAGTACATGCTTAACGAAAAAGGGCACCGCAAGCGGTTTAAGGTTGATAAGGAGGATCGCTTCATTCTTGTGAATGGAGACACCCTTAGCAACGAGGAAGCCTTGAAACGCGGAGTGACCAGCAACGATTTAGTGCCCGATGAGTGGGGTAATTATTTCCGTAACTGGCGCCCCCATATCCAATCGCCCGATGATATTTGGAACGAAATTGTGAAGGTGGCGAAATTACCGGGGGTTACCTCTGCGCCAAAGCTGCAGCCCATTGAAACGAGGCTTGTTATGTTGCAAACGGGTATGCGCGCGCCCATGGGAATTAAGGTGTATGGCCCCGACCTGCCAACCATTGAAGCATTTGGGATGCAACTGGAAGAGATATTGAAAGAAGTCCCTTCGGTAAAAGCCGAAGCGGTGTTTGCCGACCGGATTGTTGGTAAACCTTACCTGCATCTCAACATCAACCGCGATCAGATTTCGCGTTATGGCCTGAATGTAGAGGATGTCCAGCAAACCATTGAAACCGCTATTGGCGGTATGAAAATCACTTCTACCGTAGAAGGCCGCGAACGTTTTCCGGTCAGGGTTCGCTATCCGCGCGAACTTCGGGATGACCCGGAATCGTTAGGGAAAATTTTAATCCCAACCCCCACAGGAGCACAAATCCCAATCTCCCAGATTGTTGACTTTGAATATGTAAGGGGGCCGCAGGCTATTAAAAGTGAAGAGACCTTTTTGGTCGGGTACGTCTTATTCGACAAACGAGAAGGCTTTTCAGAAGTTGGTGTAGTCAATGATGCGCAGAATGCGATTCAGTCCCGGATTGATGCCGGAGATTTAGATGTGCCTTCGGGAATAAGCTACAAGTTCTCCGGAAGTTATGAAAACCAGGTGCGAGCCGAAAAACGCCTCTCGATTATTGTTCCGCTGGTATTGGTCATTGTTTTCCTGATTCTTTACTTCCAGTTTAAGTCAGTCACCACCTCCCTAATGGTCTTCTCGGGGATTGCCATGGCATTTAGCGGCGGGTTTATGATGATATGGCTATACGGTCAGGGTTGGTTTGTCGATTTTTCCCTGTTCGGAACCAATATGCGCGACCTGTTTC
The DNA here is from genome assembly GCF_009847015.1 of Sunxiuqinia indica. Classification (GTDB taxonomy): domain Bacteria; phylum Bacteroidota; class Bacteroidia; order Bacteroidales; family Prolixibacteraceae; genus Sunxiuqinia; species Sunxiuqinia indica. The sequence goes on along the minus strand of NZ_WVEM01000007.1, from coordinate 155,364 downwards.
AAATGCACACGGTGAACCTGAGTGTGGCGGTCTGGGTGGGTTTTATTGCCCTGTTTGGTATTGCCACCGACGATGGAGTACTTATGGCGACTTACCTCGACCAAAGTTTTGCAAGGAATAAAACCGATAACCTCAAAGGAGTGCGGGCGGCCGTGGTTGAAGCAGGATACCGAAGAATTAAACCAGCGGCAATGACTTCAGCTACAACAATTATTGCGCTGCTGCCTATATTAACTTCAACAGGTCGTGGGGCCGATATCATGATCCCCATGGCTATACCGGCCTTTGGCGGGATGATTTTTGCCGCCGTTACCTATTTTATTGTGCCGGTATTGTACAGCATGAGGGAAGAGAGACAACTAAAAAAGATACAATCATGAAGTTCGTAATCAATATCATCATATTAATGATTCTTGGCGTTACCGCCGGACAAACCCAAACGCTGGATGATTATTTCAGAACAGCTGCCGAAAATAATCCCGGTTTGCAAGCCAAGTACTTAGAGTTTGAAGCTGCGGTTCAAAAAGTGCCGCAAGTAAGCACGTTGCCCGACCCGACTTTTTCTTTCGGTTATTTCATTTCGCCGGTTGAAACCCGGGTGGGACCTCAACGGGCAAAATTTTCGCTCACCCAAATGTTCCCTTGGTTTGGAACGTTGAAAGCTCAAGGCGATGCTGTTGCGTTGATGGCCGAAGCCAAATACCAATCGTTTCTGGATGCACGAAACCAATTGTTTTACCGGGTAGCAGCGGCTTATTATCCGCTTTACGAACTCAGCCAGTGGAAGAAAATTGAACAGGAAAACATCGACATCCTGCAATCGTATAAAACAATTGCCAATTCAAAATTTAAAAACGGTTCAGCCCCTATGGTCGATGTGTTGCGGGTGGATATTATGCTGGAAGATGCCAAAACCAGTTTAAGTATTTTGGAGGAAAAAGAAAAGCCTCTCCGCACCACGTTTAATAAACTACTGAACAGGGATGAAAATGAAGTCGTGGTAATCCGTGATTCTTTAGCTCCCGATTCGTTGCCTGATCATTTTCGAAAAGATTCCCTGCTGACCGGCAACCCGATGTTGGATGCGCTTGACCTGAAAATAAAGGCGAGCGAAGCCCGTGAAGTTGCCGCACAAAAGCAGGGGCTTCCCAAGGTAGGTGTTGGCTTGGATTATGTACTGGTTGGTGAACGAACAGATATGGATTTGACCGATAATGGTAAAAATGTGCTTATGCCCATGGTTTCGCTGAGTATTCCAATATTCAGAAAAAAATACGATGCGGCCGAGAAGGAAGCGCAATTGATGCGGGACAGCTATGTACTTCAAAAAAGTGAACTAGAGAATTCGCTGTTGTCGAACTATGAAATGGCCTGGTTCCAGATTCAGCAGCAAAAGCAGCTTTTATCGCTCTACGAACAACAAATTCAAACATCACAACAATCCTTGAATTTACTGTTGACTTCCTACGGAAATTCGGGAAAGGAATTTGAGGAAGTATTACGCATGCAGCAGCAATTGCTGAAATATGAAAAAATGAAGGCTACAGCAGAAGTCCAGTTTCAGGTAGCCCTGGCTAAATTGAATTACATCACTGCAAAAAAATATGAACATGAAAACAGATAAAAAAATAATAATCATAATTATTTCGACGCTGGCAGTCGGACTTTTGTTGGGTTGGTTGATTTTCGGGGGTTCAGAAAGCGAGGCGACAGATGAACACCAGCATGAGACAGAAGTGGCAGGCGAAACAACCTGGACCTGCTCAATGCACCCACAGATCAGGCAAAATGAATCGGGTGATTGCCCCATTTGCGGCATGGATTTAATTCCTCTGGAAGATGAGCAAGATAGTGATATTGACCCCACGGCAATCAGCATGTCGGCAACAGCCATGCAACTGGCGAGTGTAAGCACGGCCACGGTTGGTGCCATAGACCCGGTAAAATCGGTTCGCTTAAATGGCAAGGTACAATCTGATGAGCGCATGATTTATTCGCAATCTTCCCATATTCCGGGCAGGGTCGAAAGGTTAGAGGTAAATTTTACCGGAGAATTTGTGGAAAAAGGACAAGTGATTGCCTCGGTTTATTCACCCGATTTGGTAACAGCTCAGGAAGAATTGTTTGAAGCGCAAAAGATTAAGGAATCACAACCTCAGCTTTTTAGTTCAGCCAAAGAAAAATTGAAAAACTGGAAGTTATCCAATGGACAGATTGAACAAATATTGCAGTCGGGAGCCGCGATGGAAACCTTTAATGTACTGGCTGACGTTTCAGGCTACGTGACCAAAAAAATGGTTAATCCCGGAGATTATATCCGCAGGGGGGAAGCCATTTACGAAATTGCTGACTTGTCAAAGGTATGGGTACTTTTTGATGTGTATGAATCGGATGTACCCTGGGTGAACAAAGGCGACAAAGTGGAATTTACCATTGCCTCGCTTCCGGGTGAGTCGTTTACCGGAACCATCTCCTTTCTCGACCCCGTAATCGATCCGAAAACACGGGTTGCCAAAGCGCGGGTTGAAGTCACTAACCGTGGATTAAAATTGAAACCCGAGATGTTTGTATCCGGAACGGTAGAAGCAAAATTACCCAATCAGGCGAATGCCGTTGTGGTTCCTAAAACCGCTGTTATGTGGACCGGTAAACGTTCGGTCGTTTACGTAAAAAACACCACTGACCAGGGAGTGAATTTTATGATGCGCAACGTCACATTAGGTCCCGCCCTGGGCGAGAGCTTTATCGTTGAAGATGGTTTGCAGGAAGGTGAGGAAATTGCTGTTCACGGTACATTTAGCATTGATGCCGCTGCGCAGCTGGCCGGCAAACCAAGTATGATGAGTCCGGAAGGCGGTTCTGTCCCGACAGGGCATAATCATGGCGAAATGGACATGGAAACAGAAACAGCGGCTGATGAACCCATGCCTGTTGAGCCGGTTAAAACCGATCCTGCTTTTAAGGAACAATTGACCAATGTTTATGAAAATTACCTTAAAATGAAAAACGCGTTTGTTGAATCTGAAGCACATCAGGTCATGATTGCGGCTCAGGATGTCGAAAAATCCCTCAAAAAAGTTGATATGGGACTACTCAAAGGCGATGCCCACATGGCCTGGATGGAGCAGTTGAAAACACTTGAGAGCACCGTGAGCACAATCAGCAAATTAATGGACATTGAAAAGCAACGAACCGAATTTGCACAATTCAATTTATCCTTCTACAAAAGCCTGAAAATGTTCGGACTCTCAAACACAACCGCCTACTTTCAGTATTGCCCGATGGCTATCGAAGACAAAGGGGCTTACTGGTTTAGCGAAACTGAAGAAATCCGCAATCCCTATTTTGGAGATATGATGTTGGGATGTGGAGAGAACAGGGAAACTCTGAAATAAAACAACAGAATAAAACCACAGATTAAGACATAAAGGTATGATAATTGCGTGTTCTTTAATAGATATAATTCAAGGATAAAAACAAATAGTAACCATTTAAAAATTAAACAATTATGAAAGCAAAATTTTTTGGATTGATAACAATTTTCCTGATGACGACTGCGGTTGTTTTTGCAGGAGAGAAAACAGAGAAATTTAAAGTGTACGGTAACTGCGGTATGTGCGAAAAACGCATCGAAAAAGCAGCGAAGTCGGTTGATGGTGTATCAGCTGCCGATTGGGATAAAAAAACCAAAATGGTGGAAGTAACGCTGGACGATAGCAAAACCGATGTACATAAAGTGCATATGGCCATTGCAAAAGCCGGGCACGACACCAAGATGCACAAAGCAAAAGACGAAGTTTACAATGAACTTCCCGGCTGCTGCCAATACGATCGTGCTGCTGAAGAAAAAGCAGAATCTCACGATGGACACAAGCATTAATCGTAAAGAAAAAGAGTTGCCGTAAAGATTTACCGGCAGCTCTTTCTTTTAATTTAACTCCATGAAAAACATTCGATTAAAGTCAGTAATCACCTGTCCGGTTTGTCACTTTCAGCAGGAAGAAATTATGCCCGAAAATGCGTGCTGCTTTTTTTATGAGTGTACAAACTGCAAAACGGTAATACAACCCAATAAGGGAGATTGTTGTGTCTATTGTTCATTCGGAACGGTAAAATGCCCGTCGATGCAGAAAGGTGAAAATTGTGGTACGTAACATGCACAACGATACAGTTAAAACGAGCATGTTTAGTCCCCCCGGGATTAGTGAATGCCAGATATGACGCGGGATTTAGCCCATCATTCGAAATTTTAACCGGACACGAATGCTTCTAAAGAAACAATTTTAATCATAGGCAATAAGCGAACGTTTTTCCTGATCGACTGTACTTTGCTTTAATCGTATATTTCCCGATCACGAAAACCAATTAAATAAAGGAGCGCATCAAGACCGACTTCGGAAATGGCGTTTTTAGCAGTTTCCTGAACTTTGGGCTTGGCATGAAACGCGATACCCAAGCCCGCTAATTGAATCATGGGTAAATCGTTCGATCCATCTCCTACGGCAATAACCTGCTCCAAATGTAAATCTTCTTTGAAGGCCAATAATTTCAGCATTTCTGCTTTTTTCTCGCCATCCATTATTTCGCCCACATGCCGCCCGGTCAATTTGCCGTCGGCCACTTCCAGTTCATTGGCAAACACATAATCGACATCCAGCTTCGATTTCAGGTAGTTGCCAAAATAGTTGAACCCACCCGACAAGATCGCCGTTTTATAGCCAAACTTTTTAAGTGTCCGAAACAAACGCTCAGCCCCTTCGGTGAGGGGCAGCTGCTCGGCAATCTCACTCATGACCGACACATCCAGTCCTTTTAGCAAGCCAATGCGCTTCTCGAAACTTTCTTTAAAGTCGAGCTCCCCGCGCATAGCGGCTTCAGTAATCGCGCTTACCTCATCGTAAACACCGGCCTTGCGGGCTAATTCATCAATCACTTCAGCCTGAATAATTGTGGAATCCATATCAAAACACACCAAACGACGATTGCGCCGGTACATATTATCAACCTGAAAAGCAATGTCGACACCGGTTTCGGTGCTGATTTCGATAAACGTCCGTTTTAGTAATTCTTTATCGTGAGGGGTTCCACGAACCGAAAATTCAACCACACTTTTAACATTTCCCTTATCATCGTTGAGCGGAATCCGCCCTGACAGGCGTGAGATAATATCAATGTTTAATCCTTGTTTTGAAATAGCTGAAGTTACTTTTGCCAGCTGCAAGGCAGTTAATTTACGTGCCAGCAGCGTTACAATGAAACGTTCTTTCCCCTGGTGAGTTACCCATTCTTCATACCTCGCCTCGGTGATGGGTGTAAACTTCACTTTCAGTCCCAGTTCGTGCGCCTTGAACAACAAATCCTTCAATATTGGCGAAGAATCGGCCTTTGCTGATAACTCAAACAAAATACCCAATCCGAGATGTTCGTGAATAACCGCCTGCCCGATATCCAGAATATTTACTTCGTATTGCGCTAATATTTCTGTTAGCGACACCGTTAATCCGGCTTTATCAGCGCCCGATATATTGAGTAGAATAATTTCGCGTCCTTTATGCATACTATGGTTCCATATTTAGTGGGAAGAGAATGAAAGCTTAATAAATTACCTGAAGCCAACCCGATTGATGCCTCAAAAATCTAAAATCGTTACCAATTAAACTTGATTGTTTGTATTAAATCGGAGTGCAAACTCAACGGAACCGGGCTTTTACCGGCCACGCTTTCAATCAGCTGCTTTTCTTTGTCCGTATAATTCTTCTTCGGAAAGAAAAACTCGACAACCACCTCTGCTACACGACGCGGATCACTGGCCATGATCTTCGTAATTTCAAGCTGTGTTCCCACCATATCAATTCCATGATCCATTGCATGGATACCCATAATCGTCATGATGCAATTCCCGAGCGATGTCGCCAATAAATCTGTTGGTGAAAACGACTGCCCCTTTCCGCGGTTATCGCAAGGTGCGTCAGTAATAATCTTTGCTCCCGATTGCACATGAATATTTTCAGTGCTCAAATCGCCAAGGTAAGTGGTCTTTATTGTAACCATTGAGTTGTATTTTTGAGTTTCGGCAAAAATACAAAAATAAAAGCATGCGAAGGTAAACTTGCTTACCGATTGCACCGAAACAAGTCGTGACACAGGCAATGCCAACAGTACCGGCTTACGGGCGACACCTGGAAATTACGCTTGCGATCCGGGTCCTCCGGTCAACCCGGTTTCCGCCTCAAATGCATTTGATTTCGTCCAATCGACCCGGTTTTCGGCTTAAACGAAATTAATTTCTTGCTGTCGACCCGGTTTCCGGCTTCCCCGGTTTTTCGTTAGCCTGTCGACCCGGTTTCCGGGATGAACACGTTTTTTTGAGGCCGGAAACTCAGTTTCCAGGCTGAATTATTTTTTTCCCCGCTGTCGACTCAGTTTCCGGGCACCTTCTTTTTGCTGTCGTCAAAAAAAAATTAATTAACGCTCGTAGCGTAATTCAACATCGCCATTTATTAGCACAAAAAGAAAGCAGCCCCAAAACTTACTTTTGAGACTGCCTTACCAAATTGACTGATTAATTTTAAAATCACTGATATCCGGGAAAAATAAAGCTATGGGCTAAAGCTCGGACGCTTGGTGCGATGACTAACCCCGGGATTAATCCCGGGGTTAATGAATGCCAGATTTAACCGGACGCTAATGATTTAAATATTGACTAAAAATGGGCTGAGAAATGAATTCCGAGATTAATGCGTGGTGCAATCCGGTAGCCATATCCATATGGTTCAAATACCAAATCGCCATGTCGGTAATACAAATGATCTCCTACCCAAAACCGATCGCAATGAAATGGTAAATGTTCGAACACCAGATGTGTCGGGAATTCTACCCGTACATAACCAACTCCATGATGATGGCGATAATAGTGACCACCATAAAAATAATAATCGCCGTGCTGATGTCTGATTCTCATCGGGTTCTCACAAAAGCGAGAATAAACCCGTCCGTATTTTGGGTGACGATATTCGTAGCGGCGATCATACTTGTAATGTTTGTTGCCATACTTTTCACTGTAGCGGTACGACTTTTTATTGTTCCGGTTCCAATGATCGTTTCGGCTGTCTCTGTTGTTCCGGTTCCAATGATCATCCCGATTGTTATATCTGTTCCGATCGGCATAACTCCGTTGGTCTCGTGAACGATTTCGATCCCAATCGTGCCTGTTATTTCGATCGGACTTGTGATAGGCCCGCTGATCATTTCGAGGCTTCCGGCTCCGGTCGGCTGTCGAATAGTCCCGATGGTCGCTTTTCCTGCTATTGCGGTCGTTATACTGCTTACTTTGCTTGTAGGTTCGTCTGCTATCAGAACCTGTTTCTCTACGCTGTGCCTCTGCGTTAACTCCTGTCATGACTGCCGCAAGTGTAATCATCAATGCAATCAGTCTCATCTTTTTTGTTTTCATGGCTTCCAGTTTTTAATGTTTTATAAATGTCTCATCTGGTGCCTGCATTTACCGGTAATCAGTTGTTTGATGACAAGCAAACCTCATGCCAAAAGCACATCAAATTAAATTTCAACATCTTACATACAGCCCCAACAACCATCTTTTTTGAATAAGAGCTTTCATTCTGGGTTGATAATATTATTTTTGCACAAATTTTAAATGAAATGGGTAGAATACTGGCAATCGATTATGGCCGAAAGCGCGTTGGTCTGGCTGTTACCGATCCGATGCAACTGATTGCATCGAAGTTAACAACGGTTCGCAGCCATGACATCTTCGACTTCCTGAAAGACTATTTCCAGAAAGAGCAAGTCGAAAAAGTCATTATCGGGTACCCACTTCAGATGAACAATGAGCCCTCTGAAGCCGTTTTGTATATCAATCCGTTTTTAAAGCGGTTTCAAAAGCTTTATCCCGACATGCCCATCGAGCAGGTTGATGAGCGCTTTACATCAAAAATGGCATTTCAGACCATGATTGACGCGGGATTAAAAAAGAAAGACAGACAAAACAAAGGAACGATTGATGCGGTAAGTGCAACAATTATTCTTCAATCGTACATGGAACAACAAAAATATAGATCATGATATATCCGGTAACTGTATATGGAGATCCGCTTTTGCGGAAAGTAGCTCAACCAATTGGTGAAGACTTTGAAGGACTGAAAGAACTGGTTGAAAACATGTTCGAAACCATGTACCATTCGGAAGGTGTTGGGCTGGCCGCTCCTCAGGTTGGTAAATCACTCCGCATATTTGTTGTTGATGCGAGCCATATTGCTGATGAAGAGCCCGAACTGGAAGGGTTTAAAAAAGCATTTATTAACCCCGAAATTCTGGAAACAAGCGGCGACGAATGGGTTATGAACGAAGGCTGTTTAAGCCTGCCGGAAATCCGCGAAGATATTAGCCGCCCGGAACGGGTTAAAATTAAGTACCTCGATGAGAACCGGGTTGAGCATATCGAAGAATACGGAGGTTTTGCAGCCCGTGTGATCCAACACGAGTACGACCACCTGGATGGAGTTTTGTTGATTGACTACCTCAACCCACTGAAAAAACGTTTGCTTAAAAGCAAACTAACAGCTATTTCGAAAGGAAAAGTACGGACTTCATACCGCATTGTTTTACCTGGCAAAAAAATAGGCTCGTAAGAAAAACGGGTGGTTTTATCATCCAAACAGTAGCGTTCATCAAAAAATTACGCTCCGCTTAAACTAATCATATTATTTGCCCGTAGTCAGTATAAAAACAGCTGACTGTGAGCTTTTTCAGAAATAACCCCTTTACAAAAATTTTAAGTTTTTGGATTACTGGTTTGATGCTGGGCTTTTATGTTCCTCAGGCTAAGCTTTTACTAGTAATCATCTGCATCATTTTAGCGGTACTCGTTTTGGCTAAATTAAAAACCAAAACGTACCCGTTTGGCAGCTACTTGTCAGCCTTTTATGCCAGCTGCTTCGCCTTGCTGGCCTTTCTGTCAGCCGGTCGCCCGTCAATTCCCAACCGAAACGAAAAACAGCATTTTGTAGCCACGGTATTGGAATATCCAACCGAAAAGACCAATTCCTACCAAAGTGTAATTCAAATTAACCAGGCCGACTCATCGTATTACGAAAAGCAAAAAATAATTGTCTATCTAAAAAAAGACATGTCTGTTCTTCAACTAAAGCCGGGCGACCAGTTAGTTGCTCAAGCCAGAATCCAGCGCATACAAAACTCAAACGACCTTTTTGCTTTCGACTATCAGGCATTTATGGCCAATCGAAAAGTATATTACAGCACTTATTTGCCAACGAAAGATTATCAACGAATAACCGAAAAAGCCTCCGGCATTCCATTTGCTGCTGAAAGATTTCGGTTTCAATTAATCAATCAACTCAAAAAACACATTATAAACGATGAACAACGACAGGTCATTTCGGCATTAACACTGGGTTACCGAAAAGAGCTGTCGCCCGAAACCCGCTCCTACTTTGCCTCAACCGGGGCCATGCATGTTTTGGCGGTCTCCGGCTTACACGTAGGAATGATCTACTTATTTCTCACCTACGCACTTGGTTTTCTCAAACGAATTCAGCTGGGACGAATGACCTTTGTCATCATCATCGTCCTACTCTTGTGGAGCTATGCACTAATTACAGGCTTTTCGCCGTCGGTGCAACGAGCAACCGTCATGTTCTCGTTTATCCTTGTCGCCAACAGCCTTCGCCGACCAGCATCAATCTATAATTCAATTGCTGCTTCGGCATTCTTACTTTTACTAATCAACCCCAATTTAATTTTTGAGGTGGGCTTTCAACTTTCGTATGCGGCCGTTACCAGTATCGTTTTCTTCTTCCCCAAAATAGAATTATTGTGGTCGCCCCAAAACAAAGTGATCAATTGGTTTTGGCAACTCTTTTGTGTTTCGATGGCAGCACAAATTGGCACCTTCGCGTTAAGTGTTTATTATTTTCACCAGTTTCCTCTTTTCTTTTGGCTCAGTAATTTTATCGTGATACCCGCAGCCTACGTCATCTTGGCCAGCACAGTCTTATTTTTCATTGCTTCACCGGTAAACTGGCTGGCAGCAGCCCTTGCAAAGGTATTGTCATCAGCTACTTTTGTGACGCTGTTGCTGCTCAGGGAAATTGATCAGATTCCAAATTCACTGATTGAAAATATTGGTATTTCAGCATTGCAGTTAAGCGCTTTGCTGGCCTGTTTAATCGCAGGCATGTTTTTCATTAAACTTAAACGGAAAGAATTTCTGTTTGTGGCAGTATCCTTTTTCCTGTTCTTTCAAATCGCTGCCTTCAGCCAGAAAGTGGCGTTGTTTAATCAAACAAAATGCATCATTTATAATTCGGCTCAGTGTCTGCATTTAATTAATGGCCGCAAAAACTACCTGATTTATGCTGAAAATGAAGAGGAAGAATACCGATCGATTCCGCATGCTATCCGAGAACTTCAATTGGATTCTCCAACTAGAATTCAACTCGATACCTGTCAGAATTTTTCGACTCCCGATTTGATCATTGACAAACGGACAGTTCTGTTTGTTAATCAAACCTTTCAATACAAAAAACGTAAGGTAAACCGACAACAGACAGGTCTGGAGAATCCGGAAAAAAACGATCAACAGTCCCTTTTTTCGGATCTGGCTTTTAAAACAACAATTGATTCGGCGTTGGAGAAAGGTAAGATTTTAGATTTTAATAACTTATCAGTTCCCGAAACATTTATTGCTGACTTTTAACAATTTACGAATCGCGGTGCTTTTAAGTTATTGGTAACGCACACGAAAAACAAGCATAAATTCGTGGAAATTGTAGTTTTTATACTTTACTTTACCGGGCTGAATTCTGAAAAAGAGTGACAAAATATGAAGATTGTTATTGTAGGTGCCGGTGAAGTAGGAACTCACCTTGCCAAGATGCTTAGCAAGGAGAACCACGACATTGTATTAATGGATGAAGATGCTGATAAGCTGCATCATATTTCCAGTCAAGTGGATCTGCTCACCTTAACAGGCTACGCTAATTCATTTCGTGATTTGAAAGAAACAGGACTTTCGAAGGCGGACTTATTTATTGCTGTAACCCCCTACGAAGAGCGCAACATTTTCGCCTGTGTACAGGCAAAAGACATGGGGGTTCTACGAACCGTTGCTCGCATCAATCAAGGTGAATACTTAACCGAAAAGTATAAAGAAAAACTCAAAAAGCTTGGAGTTGATGAGTTGATTTATCCGGAAAGCCTTGCAGCAAAAGAAATTGCGACATCTGTTAAACAGGTAGGAACTCGTCAGCTAATCGAATTCTCACAGGGAAAGTTGATCCTGATGGGGATCAAAATCCGGGAAAATGCACCAATTCTGCATAAATCGCTTGAAGAAATTTCCTACATCAACTCTGATGTTCGTGCGGTAGCCATTAACCGCGATAGTGAAACCATTATTCCATACGGAAAAAATACGATTCACGATGGTGACATTGTTTTCTTTATAACCACCAGAGCAAATCAAAACCGTGTTTTCGAGCTCGCCGGAAAAGAAATCTTTCCGGTTCGAAATATTATGATACTTGGAGGCAGTAGAATTGCCCAAAAAACAGTAGAGCGCCTGGGCGACAGTTATAATATCAAGATCATAGAAAGCAACAAAGTCAGGAGCCAAACAGTGGCCGACCGATTTGAAAACGTCTTGGTTATTCAAGGAGATGGACGAAACATGGATCTACTTAAGGAAGAACGAATTGAACGAATGGATGCCTTTATTGCGGTAACCGGAAACTCTGAAACCAATATTTTATCCTGCCATCTGGCAAAAACGCTCGGAATCAAAAGAACGGTAGCAGAAGTTGAAAACATTGATTTCATGGGAATTGCCGAGAGCATGGATATTGGTAGCATCATCAATAAAAAACTCATTGCGGCAAGCTATATTTACAAATATACATTGGGAGCTGAAGTGGCACAGGCCAAATGTTTGACGGCGTCTGATGCTGAAGTTTTTGAGTTTATCGCTAAAGAAGGATCTAAAATCACAGAGTTACCAATAAAAGATCTGGACTTCCCTGATGATGCTAAAATTGGAGGCTATGTTCGCGGATCAAAAGGCTTTGTTGCAAAAGGCGATACGCATATTCAGGAAAATGACAAAGTCGTTGTGTTTGCCCTTCCATCAGCAATAAAAAAGCTCGACAAATATTTCAAATAATGCTTTGCCCGTATGCTCAACGCTAAGATAATTTTCAGAATACTAGGTTTTTTATTAGTTGTTGAAGGCGTTTCGATGCTCATAGCGATGGGCGTTTCTGCAATATATGACGATGCAGGACTATTACCCTTACTTTATTCTTCATTGATCAGCATGGGAGTTGGTGCGCTGACTCTTTTAGCAACCAACGGAGCTGACAAGAAAATTGGGAAACACGAAGGCTTTATTATTGTCAGTCTTGTTTGGGTTATTTTTTCATTTTTTGGAAGCCTTCCGTATTTAATTAGTCATTCCATTCCTTCGCTGACCGATGCTTTTTTCGAAACCATGTCGGGTTTCACCACAACCGGTTCGTCTATTTTAAATGATATTGAATCACTCCCCAATGGTATTCTGTTTTGGCGAAGCATGACCCAATGGCTCGGAGGTATGGGAATCATTGTTCTGTCGTTAGCTATTCTGCCGGTGTTTGGAATTGGAGGTATGCAGCTGTTTGCCGCCGAAGTTCCCGGCCCAACACCAGATAAAATTAGTCCCCGAATCCAGCAAACAGCGAAAAGCCTGTGGATAATTTATCTTGGATTCACGGTGACCGAAACCATCTTACTTTGGATTGGAGGCATGACTTTGTTTGATGCCGTCAACCACTCTTTTACCACCATGGCTACCGGAGGTTATTCCACCAAACAAGCCTCTGTTGCTTACTGGTCGTCACCGTTTATTCAGTATGTTATCACGCTATTCATGTTCCTGGCCGGCATGAACTTTACGCTTTCGTACCTTGCTATTCATGGAAAGTTTGACAAAGTTTTCAAAAACGAAGAATTCAAATATTACCTATTGTTTGTTGTTGGTTTTACAGCCATCATTTTCAGCGGTTTGCTTATTACAACTCAAATGGATTTTGAGCTGGCATTCCGGGACTCGCTGTTTCAGGTAGTTTCTATTATCACAACAACCGGGTATGCCACAGCCGACTACCTTAGCTGGACGCCTTTTTTGACGATCATCACTTTTTCACTTTTCTTTTTCGGAGGGAGCGCCGGATCAACTGGCGGAGGAATAAAAATTATGCGCGTGGTTTTGTTGATGAAAAACAGCTATTACGAACTTCGTCGACTTCTGCACCCGAATGCTGTAATTCCGGTGCGCTTCAACAAAAGAGCTGTTTCCGAACAAATCATCACCAATGTGCTTGCCTTTTTTATGATTTATTTCATCATCTTTTTTATCAGCACAATTCTGTTTACTCTTATTGAACCTGATCTGGAATCAGCCATGGGAGCAGTTGCAACATCGCTCGGAAATATAGGACCGGGACTCGGGAATGTTGGACCTGCTGAAAATTTCCATCATGTGCATCCGGCGGGAAAATGGTTTTTATCGTTTTTGATGTTGTTGGGACGCCTGGAACTGTTTACCGTGCTTGTGCTTTTCTCTCCTGCATTCTGGAAAAAATAATAGAAATCGCCGGAAAAGGCTTAGCTGAAACGAGCTAACTATTCTTCAACAATTCCTTTACCTTGCCGAATAACTACAGGCATATCAGAAGTACAATCAATAACTGTTGACGGATTATTATCTCCATAACCACCGTCAATCACCAAGTCAGCAAATCCATCAAACTTTTCATGAATCAGCTCCGGATCAGTTGTGTATTCCAACACTTCATCCTCATCATGTACTGAAGTTGAAAGGATCGGGTTGCCCAGTTGACGCACAATTTCAAGGATAATGTTGTTATCAGGGACACGAATACCAACCGTTTTCTTCTTCCCTTTAAAGTACTTCGGAACATTTGAATTCGCTTCCAAAATAAAGGTAAAAGGCCCAGGCAAATTGCGTTTCAATAGCTTAAACACAGAATTGGAAATTGGTTTTGCATAGTCAGACAAATGACTTAAATCACTGCAAATAAAGGACATGTTTGACTTTTCGACCTTCACATTTTTGTACTGTGCAACTTTTTCAACCGCTTTCGCATTGGTTATGTCGCAACCCATTCCATAAACCGTATCGGTCGGATAAATAATGATCCCCCCGCCCCGGAGTACTTCCAACACTTTCTCAATTTCACGTTGGTTGGGATTTTCTTCGTACAGTTTTATTAGCATGACAATTTTTTGAATCAGTCAAAAGTAAAACAAAAATAGCAATGCAAACAATATTTTTACGAAATTCGCCGTGCTGTAAACCAACTATAAATTACAAGATTGAAAAGCACTAAGGATAAAAACCTAGTGTATTTCAATCGGTTTCAATTATAAAAGAACTTAAAACTCAGAACTCGAAACACGCCTATGAAACGAACCCTCCAACTCACTGACGACGGATCGCATACCATATATATTCCCGAAATGGATGAGCACTTTCATTCCGTACACGGAGCCATACAAGAAAGCATGCATGTATTTATTGAAAATGGCCTGAAAGCTTGCACCAAATCGCCTTTAAACCTACTAGAAATTGGGTTTGGCACCGGACTTAACGCCCTACTCAGCTTTCTCAATCGGGATAAAAAGGTAATTAACTACTATTCGCTGGAAAAGTTCCCACTCAGCCAAGAGGAATACAGCCAACTAAACTATGCTGATAATCATTTGCCTGACATCCAACAAATATTCCTTCAAATGCACCAGTGCGAATGGGAAAAGTCACATGAATTAGCGGAAAACTTCAGCCTGACAAAAATAAATGGCGACTTAAAAACAATCGACTTTTCAAACCTACCAACATTCGACTTAGTTTACTTTGATGCCTTTGCTCCAAACAAGCAACCCGACTTATGGACTGATGCCATTTTTGAAAAAATAAGTGCTCATTGTTGTCTCGGTGCAATATTCACAACTTACTGTGCCAAAGGAGATGTCAGACGTTCGCTCCAAAAACATGGCTTCGCAATGCAGCGACTGGCAGGGCCTCCGGGGAAGAAACATATCCTGTACGGAGAGAAAGGCGATTGATCATCAGGGATATCGCAAAAAATCATTTATCTTCGTACCCTTTATAAAAAAAACAGAATTTTATGTCAGAAAAGAAATTTAATGGAGAGTTGGAAGAATTTAGTTACGCATTGGGATTAAGTGTTTCCAGCAACCTCATTCAATCAGGAGTAAAAACAATTGATCCAAGCAACTTCATGCTGGCTCTCGAAGATATTTTCACAGGCAAAGAGCCTAAATTAACGCCCGAACAGGCGAACAAAATCTTGCAGGAGTTCATGGAAAAGCAGCAAGGTAGCCAGGGAAAAGAAAACCTTGAAGAAGGATTGAAATTCTTGGCCGAGAATCGCGAAAAAGAAGGTGTAATAGAAACAGCCAGTGGGTTGCAGTACACTGTGCTTGAAGAAGGAGATGGAGAAAAACCAAGTCCTGCCGATCAGGTAAAGTGCCATTACCATGGTACGCTGATCGATGGATCTGTTTTCGACAGCTCCGTACAACGCGGCGAACCAGCAACATTTCCTGTAAACGGTGTTATTCCAGGTTGGGTTGAAGCCCTTCAAATGATGACGACAGGATCAAAATGGCGTCTGTTTGTACCTTCTGATTTAGCATACGGTGAGCGTGGAGCAGGTGGTGCTATTGGACCAAACTCAACGCTTATTTTCGAAGTTGAATTACTGGAAATTGTCTAATTATTTCATATAAACATTCAAACATGCAATGAGCATGAGCATGGATTTCACCTTATCAGCAACGATAAAAAAAGCCAACTCCATCTTATGCCATCGAAAAACAAACAATTTAAATCACATGAAATTTAAATCAATTCTTTTTGCACTAGCTGCTATTTTAGTATTGGCAGCTTGTCAACCACAAGGTTCTCGTAATGCAGACCTTGCAACCGCTGCCGATTCGGCTAGTTATGCCATTGGAGTATTAGTTGGTGATCAAAACAAGCAACAATTGGAATCTACAGGTTCCGATGATTTCAACACGGATATTTTAATCACCGCCTTTGAGCAACAATTAAAGGGTGAAGAAACTAAAATGACCATTGAAGATGCACGTACATTCATCCAGGCTTACTTCAAAAACCTGGCGGATGCTGAAGGTGAAGCAAACAAATTAGCGGGCGAAGAGTTCCTTGCTACAAATAAAGAAAAAGAAGGCGTTCAGGTAACCGAAAGTGGTCTTCAGTACGAAGTGATCGAAGAAGGCGACGGACCGAAACCGACTGCCGATCAAAAAGTAAAAGTTCATTACACCGGAACGTTACTGGACGGTACTGTATTTGACAGTTCAGTAGAGCGCGGTGAGCCTGCAACCTTTGGTGTTAGTCAGGTTATTCCGGGATGGACTGAAGCTCTTCAATTAATGTCTGTTGGATCAAAATGGAAAATTTATATTCCAGGAGAAATAGCCTATGGCCCTCGTGGAGCCGGTGCTGATATTGGTCCAAACGAAACATTGATTTTCGAAGTGGAACTTTTAGAAATTGTTGAATAAACAATTCTTGAAAACTTTTTAGAAAACCCCTGAAAGAATCTTTTCAGGGGTCTTTTTTTATCTCTATTTTTGAAAATCGAAAAAAAATTGAAGTGATGAGTTTAGAAGTAAAAGGAAAAATAAACCAAATTTTGGATGTAAATTCCGGCGTAAGCAAAGCCGGGAAAGAATGGAAAAAACGGGAGTTTGTTTTGGAAACCGATGATCAGTTTCCAAAGCAAGTGTGCTTTACCTTGTTTAATGATAAAATTTCGCTTCTCGAAGGACTGAATTCCGGCGAGGATGTAAACGTATCGTTTTCGGTAGAATCGCGTGAATTTAACGGACGATGGTATCACAATATCAATGCATGGCGCATTGACCGGCTGACTCCGGGAGCTTCTCAAGATGTTCCCCCAGAATTTTCGCCCGATGATATTCCGCCGGAAGCAGGCGATAAAGATGACTTACCATTTTAACAACTTGCTTGTTGTTAATACAAGTATCGAATTACAAATAACAATATTAGCTGACCGTCTCCAAATTTTCTTGAGACGGTCAGCTCTTTTAGCAGGTATCCAATGGAAATTGCCTACAATGCCCCTCGCAAGAATCTTCACATGTTTGTTTGATTTAACCCGGCAACACAACTTGTTTTTTACAGGCTCTTTCATTCAAGAACATCGATGCAACCAGGCTATCTACGCTACTACTTTTCAGTTAATTCAGCATGCCTAAAACAACTCGTCAGGTGGTCGTTAACCATTCCTGTTGCCTGCATGTGGGCATAAATAATCGTTGAACCAACAAATTTGAAACCACGCTTTTTCATGTCTTTGCTGATTTTATCGGAAAGATCCGTTTTTGCAGGAAGCTCTGCAAGGGTTTCAAAATGATTGACAATGGGTTTGTGATTAACAAACGACCAGATGTAGTTGTCGAACGTTCCAAATTCCTTTTGGACTTCAAGAAACCGCTTGGCATTATTTACACTTGCTGCCACTTTCAGCCGATTGCGAATAATCCCTGCATTCTGAAGCAACTCTTGCATTTTAACGTCATCATAGCGTGCAATTTTTACCGGATCAAAGTTGTCATAAGCCAAACGGTAGTTTTCGCGTTTGCGTAAAACGGTTAACCAACTTAAACCAGCCTGAACACCTTCCAGCAGTAAAAACTCAAATAGCTTTTGGTCATCATGTAAAGGTACACCCCATTCTTTATCATGGTAATCAATGTACAAATCATGACTCAAACACCAGTCACATCTCTTTTCCATAGGTTCGGTTTTTGTTAAAAATTCAAAATTTAGCTAAAAATACGAAAAACAAGCCCATACGAGTTATATTATTATTTTTGCTCTTCGTAAATTGCGACACATGAAACGAGCACGCAAAAGTTTTTACACACAGGAGCATCATTATGCGCAAGTTCCATCGAACGCCTTTGATAATTTAAAATGATAATGAAACAAGCGATTAGTAACCTTTTTATTTCTGAAAGAAATCATTCAGATGATGAATTCCTGATAAATAAAACCACTCGATTCGGAAAACCGGATAGGCTGCGAAAAAGCAAATCGGTTATTCGACTCATCTCACTTTTGTTTGTCTTGCTGTTTGTCAGCAGCTTCTCATACGGCCAGCTAAATATCAACCATTATATTCGTGTAGGACAAACACGCATTCAGATTGGTAATTATGTTGGTGCTATCGAAAACTTCAACATCGTCATAAAATTCAAACCTCAATTACCGGAATCATACTATTACAGAGCGGTTGCCAAACATCAACTGGAAGATTTTCGTGGAGCTATTCGCGACTACGATAAAGCCATTGACATTAAACCTTATTATCCTGATGCGTTTATGCACCGGGGCTTAGCTTACCTCGAACTGAAGGAATACGACAAGGCATTGGAAGATTATGACAAAGCGTTGGAATTAGATCCAAACAACGAAGCCATTTATAACAACCGGGGAATTGCCAAGCTCTCGTTAAAAGATGTTGATGGTGCAATTGCCGATTATGACAAAGCATTGAAGATCAATCCAAATTTCATTAATGCATTTGTAAACCGAAGCAATGCGAATATTTTAAAAGGAGACATTCGCGAAGGTATCCGCGATTTAAACCGGGCAATCATTATCCGACCGCACTATGCCAATGCCTACCTGCTTCGTGGACTAGCACGGTTCGGGTTGGAAGATTATGCAGCGGCTTTGCGCGATTTTGATCAAACCATCAAGCTTGATCCACAAAATGCCTATGCTTACAACAACCGGGGAATTGTAAAACAAAAGTTGGAGGATTATCAGGGAGCCATCATGGATTACGACTTGGCACTGGAGATCAACCCGACTCTGCCTAATGCTTATTTCAACAGGGGAATTGCAAAAGAAATTTTAGAGATTGCAGGCTACGAACACGACTACGAAGTAGCGGCTAAATTAGATCCCAGCCTGAATATTCGCCAACGCATGATAGAAGAAGATGCGCTAGCTCAAAATCAACAACAGACACAGCAACAGCAGCAAGGAACGCAAACTGGCCAGCAACAAGCCGGATCGGTTCAGCAACAAAACAGCAGTACCAATAAGCAGCAGGCACAAAACACACAGCAAAAAACTCCGGCACAAACCCCCAATCGCCCAAATACACAACAAAAGCAAGAAGAGACCAAAGAGCAACGAGATCGTCGTCGTTTCCGGCTTTCGTTGGCCGACACCAGAAACCTGCCAACCGACGAAGATGTGGAAGTAGAGGACGGACGTATTCAAAATCGGAATATTATTATTGAATTACAGGATCTTTTTGTGATTTCGTCTTACAGTCAGCATTCGATCAACTATGAGCGTATGCAATATTACAACATGGCTTTGGAGGAATTGAATCGCTTCAATAATTACACACCAACTTTGACCATTACGAATATTGAGATGACCAGATTCGTTGATTATTTCAGAAATAACATCCTCTACTTCAACGAAAAAATTAAAATAAACGAAGCACCCGAAAACTACCTAAGCCGCGGTATATTTAAATTCATGGTGAATGAATACAACGAAGCCATGGAAGATTTCGACAAAGCTATTTCACTGGATGAAAAAAATACACTGGCTCACTTTAGCCGCGCAAACTGCCGGACAAAAATGGTTGAATTGCTGGAGTCTCTTCCTGACTTTTCAGAGGATCTAACGGTTCCGGTTGGGTCAAATGTCAATAGAGAGCAAGATAAAGGCCTTGAATTTGTTACCGAATACGAAAGCATTCTGGATGATTATCAGGTTTGTGTATTTTTGAGGCCAAATTTCCCATTTGCGTATTACAATAAAGCATACATTCTTTGTAAATTAGATCGGTACGAAGAAGCAATACGCAATTTAGATAAGGCGATTGAACTGCAACCGGATTTTGCAGAAGCCTATTACAACAGAGGCCTGACCAAAATATACCTGGATGATGTCGATGGTGGTGCAATGGATTTAAGTAAAGCCGGTGAGTTTGGCATTCAGGAAGCTTACAACGTAATAAAAAGATACTGTAACTGATATGAAAAAACTGCAAGAGTTGAGCAATGAAGAATTGATGAAAAAGATGAAAAGCTACCGACCGATCATCATCGGTTTGGTCGTTGCCATGTTTTTAACTTTAATTACTTTGATGGTACTAAGAATAAACCATTTGTTTACCCTTTTTATCCTGATTCCGTTTGCACCGGTTTACATTCGGTTTAACCAACTATATAAAGAAAGTAGAAAAAGGAACCTGTAATGGCAAACTTAATTCCATTAGCAGAACGCCTTCGTCCGAAAACTCTTGACGATTATATCGGACAGGAGCACTTGGTTGGGAAAGGTGCTGTTTTGCGGAAAATGATCGAATCGGGGAATATTTCATCCATTTTGCTATGGGGTCCTCCCGGAGTTGGAAAAACAACACTTGCCAAAATTATTGCCAACACACTGGATCGGCCATTCTACACCTTGAGTGCCATCAATTCGGGCGTAAAAGATGTTCGCGAGGTCATTGAAAAAGCCCGAAAGCTACAATTTTTCAACAACCCCAATCCTATTTTATTTATCGATGAAATTCATCGTTTTAGCAAGTCGCAGCAAGACTCGCTGCTGGGAGCTGTTGAGCAGGGAATTGTAACTTTAATTGGTGCGACCACTGAAAATCCATCGTTCGAAGTGATCTCACCTCTCTTATCTCGTTGTCAGGTTTATGTGCTCAAGCATTTGGAAAAAGATGGCCTGCTGAAAATTCTTGAGCTGGCGATGAAAAAAGACACAGACCTGAAGGAACAAGAAATCGTGATTGACGAATACGAGTCGCTGCTTCGCTTTTCGGGTGGCGATGCCCGTAAATTGCTCAATATTCTAGAATTGGTTGTTTTAGCCGAAGAAGGACCAAAAATTGTGATCACCAACGAAAAGGTCACGGAGCGCCTGCAAAGTAACCAAGCCACTTACGACAAAAATGGCGAAATGCACTACGATATCATTTCGGCATTTATTAAAAGTATTCGCGGAAGTGATCCGGATGCCGCTGTGTACTGGCTGGCACGTATGATTGAGGGAGGCGAAGATGTCAAATTCATTGCGCGACGATTACTTATTTTAGCTTCAGAAGATGTTGGACTTGCAAATCCGAATGCATTGTTATTGGCACAAAGTACTTTTGATGCTGCGCACCAAATTGGCTATCCCGAATCACGCATTATCCTGTCGGAATGCACGATTTATTTGGCAACTTCCCCAAAAAGCAATTCAGCTTACGAAGCTATTAATACTGCCCAGGAGCTGGTAAAACGAACCGGAAATTTGCCTGTGCCACTGCACATCCGGAATGCGCCCACCAAGTTGATGAAAGAACTTGGCTATGGAAAAGATTACAAATACTCGCATGCTTACAAAGGCAACTTTGCCGAACAAGATTTTCTACCAGAAAAGATAAAAAACGAGCGATTGTACAAACCTCAAAACAACGCTACCGAATTAAAAATCATGGAACGTTTAAAAGCATGGTGGGGAAAACGGTTTGAAAAATAAAACAACGTCAGAGTAGAACCAAACAAACACGAGGAAATTAATCAACTAAAATTCGATACACATCATTTCTTGAGCTCCAGGTAAATTCAGCATTGCTAATTTCAATTTCGTTAAAACGGGTAAACGAACAGCAGTCTTCGCTCAATCTTTCCGCATCAACATACAAATCAAATATATTTTCTGACGATATATTTACCCTGTAGCTAACGATTTCAGTTTGCCAGCCAATCGTATAGATCTCAATAATATTGATGTTATTTTCTGAAACAAAATTGAATTCCACAGAACTATTTGATGAATCCAGTATTTCGATTTCATCCTTATTGAACGTTTCATTTGTAAATAAATTTGCTCCGGTATATTTATCAACCAACTCAAATCTAAAAGATTCCGGAGGAGTAAAGCACGCCCCACAATCTTTATACTTCGAACAGCCCCCGAGCACGAAAATTACACCAACAAATAACAGAATCAATATCTTTTTCATCGTTCCTTGTGTTATACTTTATTTAAGGCTTCCATCTCACCCTTACAACTGAAGCACTATACCAGATCTTCGAGCCACAAGTTATCAAAATAAATCCTATCCACCCTATCAAAACTAGCGATTGTTCAATATTTGTTTCCAATCTAAATAAAAACAGCGCTAAAAAACATTTTCAATCCTAGCTTGTTTTTGGAATTGAAAGCAAATGAATAAAAAGTAATGAGTAAATCAGCTTGCAAGAAAAAAGATTTTAAAGAACCGGAAAACCCAAGTTACTATTGCAAAAAATGCGATGCTAAAGTCAATAAAGAAAAGCAAGTTTGCAAACCTAAAAAGTTAAAAAAATAACCTTTTATGAGAATTTGCTTGACGAGTATCCTTGCTGTTGTTTTATTCCTTCTCCAAACGAATAAGTTATGGTCTCAAAATTCGAAAAATCCAGATGGAGAACTGGCTCTTCAGGACTCCGTTTTTGCAATTAGCGAAGTAACTGTTCATGCCTATCATTACGAGCGTAAATTAATGGAAGTACCTGCCTCTATCTCCATCATTTCTGCAGATCAGCTAGAACAAAACACCTTCAAATCAATTGATGAGGTTTTAAACAAGGTGCCCGGAGTTTACATGCAACAGGCAACGCCAACCACCAACCGCTTAACCATTCGCGGAGTTGGCAGTCGCACTCCATACGCTTCCAACAAAATCAGGGCGTATTATGCCGGTATTCCGCTAACAAACGGCGTTGGCGAAACGACTATTGAAGATTTGAATCAGTCCGTTTTATCAAAGGTGGAGATCATTAAAGGTCCGTCGTCAGGCTTTTATGGATCGGGACTTGGAGGAACACTACTCTTTGATGCCATTCATCCCGGCAAAGATCAATTGACAGTAAATTACGGATTAAGCTCGTACCAAACCCATCAAGCAAACGCAAAGCTCAGTTTAAATGGGAAAAACAATAGTAACCACCTGGCAATTGAAAGCTTGAGCTCGGCCGGATATCGTCGGAATAATGAGACTAACCGGATCAATCTTAATTACGTGGGGCAATTCATCGTCGGGCGACATGAGCTCAATATTATTGTCAACCAGACTGACTTGAAAGGTTTTATTCCCAGCTCGTTAAACTTTGAGACTTTTCAGAAATCGCCCGAGCAAGCTGCAACCAACTGGGCTTCGGTAAGCGGATATGAAGATTATCAAAAAAGTCTGATTGGAACATCCGTGCTCTCGCGTTGGCAAAATAACTGGCAATCGACTGTTGTACTATTCGGGCAAAATCGATCGTCTGATGAGCTCCGCCCATTCAATTTTTTACAAGAAGATAGTCGTTACTTTGGAAATCGAATCATAATTGAGAAGCAGATTACAACGACTTCAGGTATCTGGAAACTTTTGATGGGCAACGAAAACTTCTTTGAAAACTACGATTGGACAACCTTTGAAAATGAAGATGACGGAACAATCGGGTCAATACTGTCAGACAATCATGAAAAACGAAATTACACCAATTTATTTGGTCAAGCGGAATACAAAACATCGGAAAAGTGGCGTATTTCCCTGGGAGCAAATTTCAACCACACGCGCTATAACTATACAGATCGAATGCTGACCGATGAAGACCAGTCGGCTGAACACTCGTTTAAACCAGTGATTTCACCTCGCCTGTCCATCAATCACGCACTCACAACTAAGAATAACATCTATGCGCAAATCAGCCATGGATTTTCACCTCCCAGCCTGGAGGAAACATTGCTTCCCGAGGGTGGACGAAATACAGACGTTCAACCGGAAACGGGCTGGAACTATGAAATTGGCAGTCGTGGATACCTGTTTGATGGATTGTTCTACGACTTTTCCGCGTATTTTATGATGCTGGAGAATTTATTAGTTGCCCGTCGTGTTGCCGAAGATGCCTACCTGGGAATTAACGCCGGAAAAACGGCACATCCAGGACTGGAATACTACCTGGAATACAAACTTCCTGACTCAAATTTGAACTGGCAACATAAGTTCAATGTTAATGGCAGCTTTACGCCCTATTATTTTATTGATTTCGTAGATGGAGAACATGATTTTTCGGGAAATGAACTCACGGGAAGTCCCCGGCGTCAGAGTAACCTGGAGTACCATGTCAATTACAAGCGAAGATTGCAATTTCAACTCCATTACCAAATGGTGGGCAGAATACCTTTGCGTGACAACAACTCTGTTTATTCGAATGAATATGGTCTGTTGAATTTGAATGTTCAGTATTTCAAATCGTTTGGTAAGCTTCAATTCAAATTATTTACAGGCGTTAACAACATCACCAATGAACATTACAGCTCCATGGTTTTGATCAATGCAAGTTCTTTTGGCGGAAATGCCCCACGCTACTACTATCCGGGCTCACCGATTAACTTTCGGATGGGTGTAAAGCTAACTTACCAACTTTAAAATATCAGATCGTAAATTTCAAATTCAACCCTAGAATATCTGATTCCTTCCAGCGATCATCAGATTTTGAGGATTGCCAAACGTAATAAGCATCCAGTTTAAAGCTTTTCGTGTTTAACAAATGTAATCCTCCGTAAAATCGGATCAAGTGAAGACTTCCTGAGTTAAGTTTCGTAAATAGCTCTTCACCAAGATAAGGATCCAACCATGAAGTCAGGGAGGGGAAATTAATGAATATGTTGTGATAATGTCTCAAGTAATTATCACCTTGACTAAACATTCGATATTCAAGTCGATTTGTACTACTTACGATGAGTTTTTTGAGATTGAATTTGAGCTTGGGTACTAACTGTGGCCGATACTCCATGATATCCATCGAGGGCTTACGATTCTGTGCAGCACGGAAAGCCAACCCTAAACTAAACCAATCAGTCAAATCTCTCGAAACAGCAAAGTCCATATAAGTCATTTCCCGAAAATGGCCATTCAGCCGATAGTGAGTTTTAGTCTTTACTTCTAAATCATAAGAGTCATTCAAGCCCACCTGAACGCCGGTGGTATTCCATAAATAGAAGTTTCGTTCTTCTTGCGAAAAGGCATTTATATAGCCGGCAAGCTGCAACAGAAAAACAAACATTATGGATAAGATATTTCTCATTCTCTGATCGCAAAGTTATTTCTTCAATTGAAATTCGGGCAACATTACAGCTCAATTAGCCACTTTACGATCACTTATTAATATCATGTTCACATATAAAACACGACCGTCATTCTATGCTATTTCTTTTTTTCAAAATCCGCTATAAACAACTCATAATTAGAATCATTATAAATACTTCAAATTAGCTCCCTTCTCTTTAAAAAAAAAGAAAAATAGTTTATTTTTACAATATAAGGATACTGAAAACTATTTTATCACCCCCCAATACAACAAACAACGGTTATGGATCAGGCAGAAAAAGAGTACTTTGAAAAGCTAAAAAATGAACTGTCAAAATCAAGCTATAAAAACAGACAGGATATCTTGAATTATCCATTGATGCCACTTCAATATAGTTATATCCACGATTTAAGAATCGGTCAATTAGTGAATGTTTGTGGAGTAAAAAACGTACTTGGATATGAAAACAAAAAATTTACATTAGATCTGTACTACGAAAAGCTACACGATATTGACAGAAAATTGATCTTCGAGTTTTCAAAAGAAAACCTGAACACTGCAAACTTATCAAGTTTCAAACATCCTTTTGAAACCCAGTTTACTATCCTTTTCAGAATTAAAAATTTGAACAATGAGTTTCGACACATTCTTCGGCTAAGTACAATCCTTGAGTTCTCAACAAAAGTTGAAAGAACATTTAGCATCTGTACTGATGTTACCGAACTTGGACTTAAATACAATAGAAGCGCAGACTTCTGTTATCTTGGGAACAAAATACTTAACAATAAAACACCACTGAGCCAATTACGCGAAAAGAGTTGGAATAACCTAACTCGCAGGGAATTTCAAATCCTAGAGCTCATTGCCAGGGGCTACACAACCAAACGCATTAGTGAATATCTACACATTAGTGTGTTTACGGTAAATACACACCGACAAAATATCATTCAGAAAAATTCGGGAAAGGATATCAAATTATTGCTTTCAGAAATTTTTAATGGTAGTATTTAGTTATCTGCAATTTTCCAGAAGTAACTTCCAAAACTGTTCCGGCTCCTTAATAAATGGAGCATGGCCTCCCCAATTTAAAAAATGCAGATTCACCAAAGGATTTGTTAACTTCTCGGGAAGATGCCGATAATAAGAAGGATTCAGGTAGGGGTCGTCCTCTGAAAAAAGTAAAGTTACAGGTATCGTAGTTTGATTCAATGATTTTAATTCGCTTTCAAACCCAACTAAAAAACCAGCGGATTCCAGTGATCGTCGAAAGAGGGGGTCAGTTCGGGAAAGCATTCGACGAACTAGCGGCGCATTTTCAATTGACAATGAACTGACAATCAAATCAAGTTCCTCCGGTGTCCATGTCTCTTTATACATGTATTTTCCCAGATCGGGAAAAGCCATCAAGCTGTCTTCAATGGCACCTAGAGGTGGAGTTCCAATACAAACGACTCCTTCAACGTCGGGGAGCTGATCTAGTGCTTGTATTATTAAATGCCCGCTGAGGGAATGAGCAATAATATACTTTCTTTCACCGATTTGATTGATATTCTCAGCTAAAATCCGACTAAATGACTGAATATTGTAATTGTCAGGTTTTGGCGAGTCTCCATGCCCCGGCAGGTCAAATAATACTACTTTAAATTCAGGCTCTATACACTTTACTAAAAAAGAGAAGATATCTTGACTAAGTGAGTTTCCATGAAGTAAAACCAACAGCTTATCACCACTCCCAAACATTGTTCGAGCTAATTTCATATTAATACTTTTTTAACTAAAAATACTGACCAGTCAGTATTTTAAAAATATGTAAATATCTGTTAATTTGCTATCATATAGAAATACTTCAGCAGGACTATTAAGATATTAATAACTTATATCAACAGATATAGGAGGATTATCAGTATAAATATCTTAAACAAATATCAATCTATAGTTCACAAAAAATTAACCAGCTTTCGACAAATTACACTTCAAGTTCAATTCAAAAACCAGTATTATTATGAGAAAAATTCTACTTATTGCATTTACCGGATTACTGATTTCAAGTGTACAGGGACAGACATTTAACCCTTTTGCCACCAAGTTTAAAGCCTATGTCATTAATGCTCCTGAGGTCATACTAACCGATGTAGATAAAATTGCAGTTCTCAACTTCAGCAACCTGAGCAGCGAGTTTGCCAAAGAGTCGGGAGCCGATTTAGGGACAAAATTAGCCGACTACATGATGACCGACCTCTTCAGAGAGAGTAGCGGCGCTGATGATGTTTCACGTGTATTTGTAAAAGGATTCCGGACTAACATTTTCCAACTAGTTGAGCGAAACAAACTGAATCAGGTAATTGCAGAACAAGACCTTCAAAACAGTGGTATCGTTCGTGATGATCAGGCTGTTGCCATCGGTAAAGTTCTAGGCATTGATGCTATTATTACGGGTAGCATATCTTATTCATCAAATGACACACATGAAAAATCGAGTCTTGTTTCGAATGAATACAAATCAAAGAGAACAGTTACTTGCGAGGCGCGGATGAAAATTCTTTCTGTAAAATCGGGAGAAATACTTGGAACCATTAGTGAACAAGCGACTCGGGTCGACGAAGCCAAGACAAACAGCGCCTATCCGGTATACAGCAGCCTGCAGTCTCCTGCAGCTATTGCCGGCGATGCATGCAAAGACCTAGCCCGTGTACTGGTTAATTATTTCTGCCCCCATTTCGTTGAGGTTGACTATCAAATGGAGACAATTAAAGTAAAAGAATACCGCGACCGCGCTAAAGATGCAAACAACTACGTTGAGCGTGGTGAAATTACATCAGCTTATAAATTGTACAAAGCAATATACGATGAGGACAATTATAACCCAAAGGTTGCCTATAATCTTGGCGTGCTATATGAGGTTGTCGGCGATTTTGAACATGCCTACGAGTGCTTCAGTGTTGCTCATCAGTTAAATGACAAAAACGATGGTTACTACGAAGCGTATAAGCGAGCTGAAAGTGGAAGCCAACTCATGGAAGCTCTTGCTCATCTGGACATTGTTATCGAACCATTTGAATACAAAGAAGGTGGAGAAACCGTACTGGCTAAGAAACTTACAACCAAAGGCTCAAGAAGCAAACGGGTGACTGCCTATGCCGAACCAAACAGCAAATCAAAAGTAGTGGGGCAAATCCCAGGCAGCACTTCCCTTACCATTCTAAATCAGGCTGGCGAGTGGTATCAGGCACAATTACTCGGTAACAAAACCGGATATTTCCATGAATCAGATATTCGGGTGGAATAGGTTAAATCGAAAAACGATTCTCCTTTTAAAACTTAAAATCCTAAAAAGAAATTAGTTATGAAAATTACGGTGAAGTCAATGTTGCTGTGCGGTTTTCTTCTTGCGTTAGTTGTTAGCTGTGATAAAAAAGACGATGAAGTAGATACTTCAAAGGTGATTGACAATGTATTCAAAGATATTCCTCTTAACGATATTGAGAGTAACAAGGCCTATATCGTGGATAATGATATTTCTGTTACATTTTCTGAGATGATACAAAAGGAATGTGAAAGTTGTGGTCTTGAGAATCTAGAATACTATTTTTCTGATGCTTATGAAGATGGTCTTACAAATTCCGATGGTCCCGGACAGTTGTATATTGGATATGGAAGAGTAGTTATTGATATCTCAAAACGTAGTTCACCTAAAAAGATTTTGATTGAATGGTGGCCCAATTGCAGCGTTTGTGGAACAATGTTTCTCTACGATAAGGATGAAAACATAATTATCCGAGATGACCATAATGGTAAAGGAGTTCTTACATCTTACTATACAACTGGAATTGAAGATGTGGATTTCATTGTCATTTCAGCTTTCGAAACTTTGGTGAAGAAAGTATCGCTTGAGTTTTAAATAAACCTGAAATAATTTTCTGTGAGATAAGGTATTTTGTTGAATTATAGCGTTGTCGTATAGAATTGGTAGTTTGTAGAGATTATGATTCATTTTTAAAATAAACAAAAAAATAAGACGTTATGAAGATGCTATTGAAATACTTAATTCATAATAGATTAGTATTTATATTGTCAGGGTTGAGTTTTTTATTAGGTGCATGCGATTTAATTAATTTGTCTTCAGAGAATAAAGAGAAAAATTTAGACAAGCTTAGTGTAACAGGGGATATTGCACGAAGGACTGATTGGTTTTCTTTTGGTTGGTGCGAAACAACTGAAGTAATATCGGGACAGGAATATTGCGAGGATAATCCAAACCGCTTTTTTGTGCTCCCGCCCGAGGGTTTTAACTTCACGACATTGGACGGTCATTTTGTTTCGGAATATCGGTCAAATGCCAAAGGCACTTTAGAAGTTCATTATGATATGAAAACGACTTTTAATGAAGAATATAAAAATCACTGGATAGTAATAGGATGGGCAAGAGCTCTATTTTCTGCAAACGAAGGAGTTAATTTCGGCAAATTGATTGTAGACGACAAGCCACAAAGCGAAATTATTGAATTAGAGCTTTATACTGATTCAACATCGTCACCAGCAAGGGTACAGGTAGACAGCTTTTGGCGCCAGCAAAAAACCTATTACGATCAAAAATGTATGGACATAGCCGATGTCTTTATATATCTTCAATTGAACCATAACAACGACACAATTTATTACAAATTAAAAAACGACGACCATTTATACAAAAACACCCTTAAGGGAGAAACGGTTTTTGAATGGATCAAAGAAATTGCGCTGGATACAAAGGAAATGTCTATGAAAACAGACTTTTACTTTCTGGTAGATGAATGTGACGGTTACGTAAACGGTGGACATTGGGATTATGAACGAGAATAAATCAAACCAATTTGAAATGAAAATAGTAAATCTAGCACTTTTGATAATTGTAAGTTGTTACTTTAGTTTTCTCTTTCCTGCTTGCACAAAAGATAAAAGCCCGGAGAACACAGAAGAGAAAACCGAGAAACCCAGCGAAGATATCACCTCTGCGATTAAAGATACGATTGCAATCACTCCTGTATTTGAGGATGGTAAAACTTTTGGATTTAGTGATATACATGCAGATGAAACAAATTTCAACATTTATGGGGTTCCCCAATTCACAACAGGAGTCGTCAACTTTGCCCAAGCACAGGAAGATGAAGAAGTAGTCGCTATTGCTAATATAAAAATGGAAATAACTTCGCCACCATTGCCCAAATTCTCTAATGGAGAAGTAATTAATACAAAAACAACTATTGAAATTGAGGCTATGCCTGATACCGTTTTATTTTACGCTTGTTACTCTGAATTGCCCGATGTGACAAAAAGCAACGAAGATATGGATGTGAATGTTGCAGTAAATAAAATCTATTTAGAGGAAGGTGATTATCAGAATCTTCATTTTGAAGTTGATAGTATTTGGGCTAATTTCAATAGAGACTTGTCTGATAGGCTGTTTCATCAATTTATTAAACGCGGATTAAAAAGATTTTTTGCGGGCAACATTGACCATATAACCATTTATAACAATAGTGGAGAAACCCGTATCACCTCCAATCCTGACGATATTAACATAAATACAGACAAGAAAGTTGTGATAGATGCCGAGTTTAAGATTACTAAAATAAATGCGTCTATGGGTGCATATATTGGCCACAAATTTTTTAAGCTTTCTGATGGGAAATGCCTCCGACCAAAACTGGAGACCGAGTACCAATAATTATGGTTATCGCAAAGGAAATCAATAATTCGAAAAGCACAGGTAATAGCCTCCAAAACCATTGAATTAGAACCAAATTTTAAATTCAAAAAATGAAAAAAACAATCAGAATTATCGGAACCATTGCACTGGCTGCATTCTTATTTGCAAGCTGTGGCAATTCAATTGAAAGCGATGCCAAGAAAGTCGCAGAGCTTCAATGCGAAGCGCAAGAATTAATGCAAAAAGTAATGGCTGGAGATGCTTCCCTTATGGAAGAAAGCAGCAAATTGGCGGAAAAAGCGGCTGAGCTTTCTCTAGAGATGGAAAAGAAATACGATTCGGCTTCGGATAGACAAAAATTTGCAGAAGCCTTGCTAAAGGAAATGGGCAACTGTGGAAACTAAGGAAAAAAAGCTTGATTTTACGGTTATTTCGAAAGAAAGAAGCGAGGCTCTGTGATTCACAGAGCCTCGCTTGTAAATAGAAGATTATAATAATTACGTCTTTTGTCCGCTTACGGAAGCACAGTGTCTCCCATCAAGAACAGGTCAACTTCGCGTGCCGCAGCACGTCCTTCGTTAATGGCCCAAACAACCAGCGATTGTCCGCGACGTGAATCTCCTGCAGCAAAAACTTTCTTGATACTGGTAGCAAATTTGCCATAATCCGCTTTGTAGTTTGAACGAAAATCACGCTCTAACTCCAGCTCTTCGGCAATTTTATCTTCAGGTCCCAAGAACCCCATTGCAAGCAACACTAAGTCAGCTTCCAGTCTACGTTCTGTTCCGGGTATTTCTTTTGGGTATCGGCCACCCTCGTCGTTTACAGCCCACTCGATCTGCACAGTATGAATTGCGGTTAGCTTACCATTTTCGCCTTCAAATTTCTTGGTCATCACCGAATATTCACGAGGATCTTCTCCCTGCTTATAGATGGCTTCATGCTGTCCATAGTCAATCTTCAGCGAACCGGGCCATTCAGGCCAAGGGTTAGCATCTTTATTGCGCTCGCCCGGAGGTTTGGGCATAATCTCGAACTGCTTCACATTTTTACATCCGTGACGCAAAGAGGTGGCCACACAGTCGGTACCGGTATCACCTCCACCAATTACGATAACGTTTTTACCTTCTGCCGAAATGTACTCTCCGTCCGCCAACTCTGAGTCAAGCAGACTCTTTGTGTTTTTTGACAAAAATTCCATCGCAAAATGAACGCCATCCAATTTACGACCTTCCACCGGAAGATCTCTTGGCTTAGTAGCACCGCAAGCCAATACAACAGCATCAAAATCTTTCATCAGCTTTTTAGAGCTGACGTCTTTACCGATTTCAACATTCGTTTTAAAGATGATGCCTTCCGCTGCAAGTACATCTACCCGACGTTGAACAACTTCTTTCTTGTCCAGCTTCATATTCGGAATACCGTACATCAGCAAACCACCAATTCGATCGTCACGTTCAAATACAGTTACCGTATGTCCTGCTTTATTCAACTGAGCTGCAGCAGCCAATCCGGCGGGGCCTGATCCAACAACAGCAACTTTTTTCCCGGTTCTTGTTTCAGGAGGTTCCGGAACTACCCAGCCATTTTCAAAACCATTGTCGATAATGGTTCGTTCGTTGTCGTGGATCGTTACAGCAGGTTCATTAATTCCCAGCACACATCCTGCTTCGCACGGCGCAGGACAAACTCGTCCTGTAAACTCCGGGAAGTTATTGGTATGGTGAAGTCGATCCAAAGCCTCTTTCCAACGACCTTTATAAATTAAGTCATTCCACTCAGGTATCAGGTTATAAACCGGACACCCCGAAGCTCCATTGTGCAACATCTCGCCACGATGGCAAAATGGCACACCGCAATCCATACAACGAGCTCCCTGTGTTTCGCAAGTATCTTTATCGCGAAGCACATAAACCTCATTCCAATCCTTTAAACGTTCGTCAATTGGTCGAGTTGGATTAGCAACTCTTCTATATTCTAAAAATCCTGTTAGCTTTCCCATGTTATCTCTTTATAATCATCATTACATGTCAGCAATATGCATATCAAATGCTGCATCAATTATATCAGATTCTTTTTCATACTTACCTAAACTACGCGCTTTATCGATGTAGGTGAGCATCCGTTTGTAGTCAGTTGGAATAACTTTTACAAACTTCGAAACAGAATACTTCCAGTCGGAAAGAATAAATTCGGCAACAGAAGAACCTGTTTTCTCAAGATGCTTTTCGATCATCTCTTTCAGTTCTTGTTGTTCGTTCTCATCTTCCACCCGATTAAGTTCAATCATTTCCATGTTACACAACTCAGGGAAAGTGCCGTCAGCATCTAATACATAAGCAATACCTCCTGACATACCAGCTCCGAAGTTCCGTCCTGTTTTTCCAAGAACAACAGTTTTACCTCCAGTCATGTATTCACAACCATGATCTCCAATTCCTTCAACTACAACCTCGGCTCCTGAGTTACGCACGCAGAAACGCTCTCCAGCAACTCCACGAATATAGGCTTTACCTCCGGTGGCTCCATAGAAACACACATTACCGACGATGATGTTTTGTTCAGGGATAAACTGCACCCCTTTTGCCGGATAAATAGTCAAATGACCACCGGAAAGTCCTTTTCCAAAATAGTCATTGGCATCACCTTCAACTTCTAATTCAATACCCTTGCAAACAAAAGCACCGAATGACTGTCCGGCTGAACCGTTCATTTTGTAGTGAATTGTCCCATCCGGTAATCCTTCACCTTTATAAACTTTGGTTACTTCATGTGAAAGTACTGTTCCCACACTCCTATCGGTATTGATTACCGGGAACTCAGCTTTAACCTTTTTGCCATTCTTGATGGATTCCTGAGCTTTTTCAACAAATTTCCAGTCAAGGATTTCATCCATCAAATGGTTTTGTTCTTTGCTGCAGAATAGACCTTGTTCTTCGCCAAATGTCTCTTTATATAAAATCGGACTTAAATCTAATCCCTTGTATTTCCAGTGATCAATATCATCTTTGAATTTCAATACCTGAGACTGTCCAACCATTTCCTCAATTGACCTGAATCCTAACTCAGCCATAATCTCACGGAGACCATTAACCAAAAATTCGAAGTAGTTTACTACGTGATCAGGATTTCCAGTAAATTTCTTACGTAAAGCTTCGTTTTGTGTTGCAACGCCAACCGGACAGGTATTGCTATGACACTTACGCATCATGATACATCCTTCAACAACAAGCGCTGCAGTTGCAACACCCCACTCTTCAGCTCCCAGTAATGTCGCTATAGCCAAATCTCGAGATGTTTTCATCTGTCCGTCAGATTGAACGACGATACGGTTACGTAAGCGGTTGCGAACCAGCGTTTGGTGTGTTTCCGACAAACCAAGCTCCCATGGTAATCCGGCATGTTTAATAGAGCTTAATGGAGATGCACCAGTACCTCCGTCATATCCAGAGATCAATACCGCATCAGCTTTGGCTTTACAAACCCCGGCAGCAACTGTTCCAACTCCTGTTTCAGAAACCAACTTCACGTTGACACGTGCATCTCTATTACTGTTTTTTAAGTCATAGATTAACTGTGCTAAATCTTCAATTGAGTAGATATCGTGATGTGGTGGAGGAGAAATTAATCCGACTCCAGGAGTCGAGTTTCTTACGCGCCCAATCCATCCATTTACTTTATGTCCTGGCAAATGACCACCTTCACCTGGCTTAGCTCCCTGAGCCATTTTAATCTGGATTTCTTTAGCCGTACTCAAGTAGTAGCTGTTCACTCCAAAACGACCTGATGCAACCTGCTTCGTAGCAGAACACATATCATCGCCGTTTGGAAGTTTCGTGTAACGAATTGGGTCTTCGCCACCCTCGCCCGAGTTCGATTTAGAACCGATTCGGTTCATTGCGATTGCCAGTGTTGTATGTGCTTCCCACGAAATAGAACCGAAAGACATTGCCCCGGTGGCAAAACGTTTCAAAATATTTTTAGCCGGTTCAACCTCATCAATCGAAATCGGTTCACGGTCGCTGTTAAATTCCATCAACCCACGCAGGGTAAACGCAGCTTTTGTTTGGTCATCAACAAGCTGACAATATTTTTTATATTTCTCGAAATCATTTTTACGAGTAGCCTCTTGCAACAGTTGAATTGCTTTTGGACTCAACAAGTGACGCTCACCATCGACTCTCCAGTGGTACTCACCTCCGGGCTCCAAAACTTTCGCTCCTCCCTCACGGGTAGGGAACCCTTTTCGATGACGCATCATGGCTTCCTTAGCGATGTCATCCAAGCTCAATCCTTGAATACGGCTAACGGTACCTGTGAAATACTTATCGACCACTTCGGAATTGATACCCAGGATTTCAAAAATCTGAGCTCCTTGGTACGATGCCAATGTTGAAATTCCCATTTTTGAGAAAATTTTCAACAAGCCACCACCAATTGCTTTTACATAGTTGCTGATGGCTTTCGCCTGTTCAATATCACCAAGAACACCATCTTTCACCATTTGCTTAATGGAATCAATTGCCATGTAAGGGTTAACGGCAGAAACGCCATAGCCCAACAGCACTGCAAAGTCATGTACTTCCTTTACATCGCCAGTTTCCATGATGATATCAGCCTTACCACGTTTTCCGGTGCGGATTAAGTGATGATGAACTGCCGAGGCTGCCAAAATTGAGGGAATTGGCGCATGATCGGTACTTATCGAGAAGTCAGTCAACAAAATAATTGAATATCCTTCATCAATCGCATCCTCCACATAGCCACACAAACGCTCTAACTTCCGTTCCAAGGTTCCCGGCTTTCCATCAGCATGGAAAACAGTACTAATTTTTTTGGTTTGGAAATGCGTATGATCAACATAGGTAAGCTTAACCAGTTGTTCGTTAGTCAATACCGGCTGATGAATCGCAATCCTGCGACAGTGTTCCGGAGACTCTGTCAATATATTTTTAAACCCACCAACGTAGCTTCTCAAATCCATTACAATTCGCTCACGAATTGGATCAATTGGTGGATTAGTTACCTGTGCAAATAATTGTTTGAAGTAGTTGAACAGATGCATCGGACGATCAGACAAAACGGCTAATGGATTATCAGCTCCCATTGATCCCATCGCTTCTTTTCCGGTTGCCGCCATCGGCTTCAAAATCACTTCAATGTCTTCGTGAGTAAAACCATAGGCTTTTTGTCTTTTGAAAACAGTTTTCTCATCAGGATCTTTCAATTCCAAATCAGGAATCGATGGAAGATCATCAATGTAAGTCATGTTTTCCTTCAACCAATCGCCATAAGGTTTGCTACTGATAATTTCAGCTTTAACTTCTTCATCAGACACGATGCGGCCTTGCTCCAAATCAGCAACAAACATTTTTCCCGGCTGCAAACGGCCACGAGATTTAACCTTTGAATGATCAACGTCAATTACACCAGTTTCTGATGCCATGATCAGCGTATCATCATCTGTTACACAGTAACGAGATGGACGCAATCCATTACGGTCGAGTGTAGCTCCAACTAATACCCCATCAGTAAAACAAACCGAAGCCGGTCCATCCCAGGGCTCCATCATGGCCGAATAATATTCGTAAAATTCTTTCTTTTTAGGATCCATATGCGGATCGTTTTGCCATGCCTCAGGAATTAACATCATCAATACATGAGGAAGAGATCTTCCACTCAGCACCAACATTTCAATAGCCATATCAAGGTTGGCACTATCCGATGCCTGCAAATCACAAATTGGGAAAATCATTTCCAATTCTTCGCGTGTAAATGCAGTACATTCCAGCAGCGCTTCACGGGCACGCATCCAGTTCACATTCCCTTTGTTCGTATTAATCTCACCATTGTGCGCGATGTAGCGGAACGGTTGAGCTAATTTCCAGGAAGGAAAAGTATTGGTAGAAAAACGTGAGTGAACCAATGCAATAGCACTTACTGCCAACGGATTGGTTAAATCTTTAAAATACAACGAAACCTGCTCGGTAGTTAATTGTCCTTTATAGATAATTGTTTTATACGAGCAAGAGATGATATTCATCCCGTCGTGTCCCAGTCCCGCAACTGACTCTCGCGACAATCGCTCAGTATATTTCCTGAAGACAAATAATTTACGGTCGAATTCTTCGCCCGACATGTCCTCAGGTTTTCCAATAAACAGTTGCTGAATATTGGGTTCGGTTGCTTTCGAATCAACTCCAAGATCAGCGTTATCAACCGGAACCTTACGGTAACCCAAATATGGCAAACCAAATTTATGAAGGTTACGAGAGATTATATCTTTACATTCAGATCGTTTTCGGTCTTCTTTAGGGAAGAAAATCATGGCCACGCCATATTTGCCAAAAGTAGGTAGTTTAATACCATCTTTAGGACATTCTTCCATAAATAGTTCATGAGGAATCTGGATCAACGTTCCAGCTCCGTCACCACTTTTTATATCAAACCCGGTTCCCCCTCTATGTTCCATCCTTGCAAGCATGGATAAAGCATCAGAGATTACACTGTGCTTTTTTCGGCCTTTCAAATTGGCTACAAATCCAATGCCGCAGCTCCCGTGTTCAAATTCAGAGCGGTATAAGCCCTTTTCTTTTGGAAATCCTAACTGCATCATTTATTCATTTTTAATTTTTTATCACCCACTGTCTTCCCGACTTCGCAACAAGACACAACATTAGTAGTCTGAAGTAATTTCGAACTACTTTAAATTATTAAGCAAAACCCACAAAATACTTATGAAGTGAAAGCGAAAATAAGGATAAATGTAATAACATCCAATTTTTCGAGCCACATTGCATGCTCGACAACATGTTAAAAAACCTTTACTTTCTGGTTTGCTTTTCGTAAATGAGTGGAACTCACCACACTTGACAAAAACATGACAAAACTCACCCCTACCTGTCCTCTTTTTAGAAATAACGTTTAATTAACAGTCGCATACTATTTTAACAGTCTTTCAATAGCAGAATTCATTTTTTCAAACTGAAATGAATGAATCACTTGATCCATTTTTAATTGAATTTCATCCAAGCACAAATTTCCGACACTTCCGGCATGGGTGTGATTAACTTCCTTACTAGGTTGATATTCATTTTTCTGAATTTGCTTCCCAACTTTCACATAAGCATCCCGAAATGGAACACCCGCTTGCACTAAACGGTTAACATCCTCAACGCTAAACACGTACCGATACTTCTCGTCATTCAATATATTTTCCTTGATTGTCATTTCGCCCAATGCAAAATTGGCAATCTTAATACAACTCATCATCTCTTCGAAAGCCGGAAGAAAAACCTCTTTCACGATTTGCAAATCGCGGAAATAACCACTTGGCAGATTATTTACCATCAAGGTGATTTGATTTGGGAGCGCTTGCAACTTATTACAATGCGAACGAATCAACTCAAATACATCTGGATTCTTTTTATGCGGCATAATGCTCGAGCCGGTTGTCAACTCATCAGGAAGAGTAACAAAACCAAAATTCTGGCTCATAAACAAACACACATCAAAAGCGAGTTTGGACAAGGTAGCAGCAATCGACGAAATTGCAAAAGCGACTGTTTTTTCCATTTTCCCTCGTCCCATCTGCGCATAAACGACATTGTAGTTCATTGTATCAAATCCCAACAAATCAGTTGTCATCTGCCTATCCAACGGAAAAGAAGAACCGTAGCCGGCAGCAGAACCCAAAGGGTTTTGATTGGTAATTTTGAATGCAGCCTGCAAAAGTGTAAAATCATCGACCAAGCTTTCGGCATATGCACTAAACCACAGGCCAAACGACGACGGCATGGCAACTTGTAAATGCGTATACCCGGGCATAAGTTGTTCTTTATTTTTTTCGGCCTGCGTCATGAGTGTCGCAAACAATTCATTTCCGGCTTCAACCAACCGGCGAATTTCTTCCCGGGCAAACAACTTCAAATCCAGCAAAACCTGGTCGTTGCGAGAGCGCCCGCTGTGAATTTTTTTACCAACGTCTCCCAACTTCTCCGTGAGCATAGACTCCACTTGCGAATGCACATCCTCTATACCATCTTCAATTGTAAAATTGCCGGATTCAACCAAGTTGTATATGTTTTTCATCTCGACCAACAGCTTATTAAGCTCGTCTTTCTCCAGCAATCCAATTTTTTGAAGCATGGTGGTATGTGCCATCGACCCCAAAATATCGAACTTAGCCAAATAAAGATCCAGTTCCCGATCCTGACCAACGGTAAATTCTTCAATCAATTTGTTTACAGATACGCCCTTGTCCCAAAGTTTCATTTTAAATATCTTTTATCGTTGAACTACCGCATTTGAGGTAGAATAAATTCTCGTTTCGACTAAAATTTTGCCCAAATATACTGATTTTGGAAACATTATAGTTTTACACCATCCTTCGAAAAGAAATCCTTTACTTATAATAAAAAAAATGCCAACTTTACATTTCAATTATTAAAGCTCCTGATTAAAGAAACAACAAAGGCATTATGCTTGATAACAAACTACTTAGACGCATTTTCATATTGATGACACTGACCGCT
The DNA here is from genome assembly GCF_009847015.1 of Sunxiuqinia indica. Classification (GTDB taxonomy): domain Bacteria; phylum Bacteroidota; class Bacteroidia; order Bacteroidales; family Prolixibacteraceae; genus Sunxiuqinia; species Sunxiuqinia indica. Next base: position 115,878 of record NZ_WVEM01000007.1, on the reverse strand, counting down.
TTGGTCAGTTATTTTTTTGGCTTTTTTATTGATTTCACCCGAGATGCCGGGAAATATGCCACCGTTGCCAAAGAAATTGTTCAACATGGCAACTACATCAACCTGACCGTTCATGGAGATCCGTACGATCAAAAACCACCAATGCTTTTCTGGCTTGGAGCTCTGGGATTTCACATTGGCGGGATTTCCAACTTCTGGTTTAAGCTTCCGGTTTTCCTGCTGATACTCTTTGGCATCTTCTCGACCTACAAACTGGGCCGAAGCTTATACAACAAAAACACAGGCATCATTGCAGCCTGCCTGCTATTTTTCTCGGTAATTTACAGTCTCTACAGTATGGACATCCATACAGACACGCCATTGCAAGCTTTTGTAGCTTTTGCGCTTTGGCAGCTTTATGAATTTATTAAATCGAAAAGAACAATCAATTGTTTCTGGGGATTTGTGGGAATTGGATTGGCGATGCTGTCTAAAGGTCCGATTGGAATGGCGATCCCCGGATTTGCCGTTGGCGGTCATCTTTTGCTCAGTCGAAACTTCAAATCCTTATTAGATTACCGCTGGTATCTGGGAATTCTCGTTGCATTGATTGTCGCAAGTCCGGCTCTTGTTGGTTTGTACAACCAATTTGGCTGGGGAGGCATTGAATTTTTCTTCTGGGGAAATAACGTCGGACGAATGACCGGCGAATATGTTAGCGCCAACAATACCGACTATCTTTTTTACATTCACAACCTGGCCTATCTGTTTTTGCCCTGGTCCCTGTTGTTTTTTACTGCGGCTTTTCTCGAATTTCAGCAGTTATTCAGAAATAAATTTAAAGCTCACGAGTATTACACCACAGCTGGAATTTGGATTTTCTTCCTGATTATTTCCGCGTCACGCAGTAAACTTCCAAATTACATGTTTATTCTATTTCCGCTAATAGCAGTTTTAACAGCAAAATGGATCAATGAGGCCCTCGTTAGTAAAGAAAAATTATTCAGGCGGTTTTTCATTATTCAGAATATTGTAACCGGATTGTTGTGGACAATAATTTTGGGATTGACGATTTACTTTTTCCCTTCCCGAAACCCAGTCTTCTGGATCCTTTGGCTTTCATTTTTAACACTAACCCTTTTCGTTTACCAAAAAATAAAAGATAAAGCTGCACGCTTGTTATTACCTTCAATTATCGCAGTTTCCGCTTTAATGTTATACCTGAATGCATCCGCATTCCCTTTTATGTTTAAACACCAGGCTCCTCCGAAAGCAGCCCGTTACTACAATGAGCACGCAAATGAAGGAGAAAATTTATACAACTACCACTATGGGCAATACGAACTGTTTTTCTATAGCGACCCCGAAGCCAAACAAATAAAGAGCTACGAACAGCTAAAACCAATAGCCCGCGAAAAAAACGCCTGGATTTTTACCGACAAAGCGGGCATAAACGATTTAAATAGGCTCGATGCCCAAGTTGATACTATAATGGAGTTTAAGCACCTTTACCTTCACGAAGGAGGAAAATTCATACTACCCAGTAAGCGCGAAAAAGTGTTAAAACCGCTCTACCTGGTCAAACTGAAATAAGCAGGCATGAAATTACTAAACAACCTGGAGAAAAAACATTACCTATTATTGGCTGGCTGGCTGGCAATCAACCTCATCCAGTCATTTTTTACTGAGATGCATGCCGATGAGTCGTATTATTGGCTGTATTCCCAACATTTGGACTGGGGCTTTTTTGATCATCCACCGATGTCAGCCTTTTTAATTTTTCTGGGCGACTCGCTTTTTCACAATGAGCTTGGAGCACGACTGTTTTCCGTTCTGCTAACAACGTTTACAGCTGCATTAATCATGAATGAGCTGAACGAAAAAAAAGACTTGGTCTTTCTGAGCATCTTCATGCTGTCGTTTCCCCTATTCCATACACATATTGCCGGTTTTCTGGCATTACCCGATGCCCCACTGGTTTGTTTTACACTCTTATTCTTTCTCACCTACAGGCGTTTTTTAGAAGAACCATCCTGGAAGCACTCAACACTGCTCGCGCTTTTAGCAGCCGCCATGATTTACAGTAAATATCATGCCTTTCTGGTTTTAGGCTTAGTAGTTTTATCGAACCTAAAACTACTGAAGAGTAAATACTTTTGGGGAACTCTTGTTGGAGCGACACTGCTGCTACTTCCCCATATTATCTGGCAAATTGACAATCATTTCCCAACCTTTAAATACCATTTATCCGACCGATCAAAGCCGGTGCAATTAAAATATTTTGGCGACAACATCATCAACCAACTGTTAGTTGCAGGGCCATTAACCGGTGTAATTATTTTTTACAGTCTCCGGAAGTTTAAACTAAATGGCAATTTTTTCCGAAGGGCAATTATTTTTACCATTATCGGATTTTACAGCGTGCTGTTGTTGTTAAGTTTTTACAACCGAATTGAAGCACATTGGACAAGTGCCATCACTCCCTTACTAATGTTGGCTGCTTATCCGATCATTGTAAACCATCCAAAAACGAAAATGTGGTTCAAGCGGCTGGCTCTCCCCATTGTTGTTGTTTTTTTCCTATTCCGGTTTTACCTGGCAGCTAATTTTATTCCCAATGTGGGAATGCTAAAACTAGCCTTTTATAACCGGGAAGCAACATCAGAAAAAATACAGGAAATGGCCAATGGCTACAAAGTTGCGTTCTTCAGCAATTGGGCATCACCGGGAATGTATCAGTTTTACACCGGAGAAAAAGCAATTCTATTAGCAACACCGGGTTATCGTTATTCTCAATTTGATTTATGGAATGATGAAGCCTACGGCGAAGGCGATACGCTATTTGTTGTTATCCCTGACCGCATGTTGAATGACCACCTCGTTGAATTACCAAATGGGAAAAAAGTTACCACGGCAATTAGTCCTGATTTTCAATCGATCAAAAAGTTAGAATTAAGGCTTGATAAAATCAAAGAAACGCCAACCTTGTTTATTGCGTCACTGAATCTTAAAAACCACTCAGACAAAACGATTTTTCTCAACCACCCTTCTGAACCATCGATTGGATACTCACAAAACGGAAAAGAGATTGACCGTATTCCATTATATAACTTTACCGAAAAAGCAGAACTACAGCCTGGTGAAGAAATGAACATGGAATATAAAATTGCAAAAGAAACGCTGGAAACAGAACAAAACTTTTCAATATTTACACAAACGATTGAACGCAACCGCGGACAAGTTCTCCCAATTCAGATTCAATAAACCGACAAAACGTACTCCATGTTTACAAATACAAAAAATCGACAAATTTATCTTCTTCTGGCAGTTTTTGCTGCAGTTGTTTATTTTGTAGGATTATTTGTAGACATTGCGGGCGACGCCGCTAAATATGGAGCAATTGCTAAAAATATCTTCCATTCAGGCGATTACTTCAATCTCTCAATCCATGATGATCCGTATAAAGAAAAACCTCCATTTTTGTTTTGGTTGTCAACCTTAGGGTATTACCTATTTGGAGTCAGCAACTTCAGCTTTAAATTTTTCCCGGTTTTATATGGGTTCTTCGGTATTTTTTGTGTTTACAAGCTTGGAACCAGCATGTACGATAAACGAACCGGACAAATAGCGGCTCTTCTACTAGCTTTTTCCGAAATATATTACCTCTACAGTGTTGATGTGCACACCGATATTGTTTTGCTATCAAACATGGCTTTTGCTCTCTGGCATCTCTATGAATATTTGAAAAATAAGAAGACACTCAATTTCATACTCGGATTTGCAGGAGTGGGACTATCTATGATGACGAAAGGACCGATTGGTGTTTTTGTTCCGGCTACAGCGGTAATATTCTACCTGGTTTTTAATCGTAAATACAAACAACTGATTCATCCCAAATGGTTCCTGGGTCTGGCTATTACTTTCACGACTGCCATTCCCGCCTTTTACGGGCTATACAACCAGCTAGGATTGGAAGGTCTGGAATTCTTTTTCTGGACAAATAACTTTGGACGAATTGCCGGAACTTACGTCGCCAGAGCAAACACCGATTATTTTTTCTACCTGCATACACTTTTATACCTGTTTGCGCCCTGGGGCTTTGTATTATTTATTGCTGTTTTTTTAGAAATGAAAAGCCTCCTGAAAAAACAGGCACTTCCTGCTGACTATTTTTTACACGGAGGTATCTGGTTCTTTTTTATCATTCTATCGATAGCCAAAGGCAAGTCGCCCAATTATATTTTAATTGTCATGCCACTATTAACCGTATTGCTCGCAAAGTGGCTCAACCGACTTTTATCTGATCAGAATACCTTGATCTATAAAATTGTCTTTCGTTTGCAGGCATCAGTAGTTGTCGTGCTGTGGATTTGCTTATTGTTGTTTATCACTTACCTCTTTCCATTAGCAAAAGTCGGCTACTGGCTAATTGTTATTCCTGCTCTTGCAATGACGTATTATATATACAGCACAAAAAAAGATGGCTTTATTCGATTATTTGCCCCATCAATGCTGATCATCACCTTACTTAGCTTCTTCATTAATACCCACATCCTCCCCTATATCTTTCAGTACCAATCATCGATTGTTGCAACCCGTAAGTTTAACGAAGAGGCACCTCAACAAGCGCAGCTATTCAATTACGATTACGAACAATTCGAATTATTCTTTTACGGAAGAGATGGAGCAGAGCTTATAGAAGATACTATAGAACTCAAAATTGCAGTTACAAAACCTGACGCCTGGATATTTTGCTACGGAGAAGGTTTAAACGACATCAAAAAACTGAATACAACGATTGATACAATCTATCAATTTAAGCATCGGGGGGTTTACCGAACGGGTATCCAATTCATTTTACCTTCAAGCAGGGAACGTTCTCTTGGAACAACATACTTGGTCAAAACAAAATAGCACACTTGTCTAATATAACTTGACTATATTCTACTTTTACGTGCGAAATATATCTTTTTAGTTTTCTTTAAAACTATTTTATCTCTTTTTGACATTTTTCTTGTTTTACAGCTTGCTTTTTACTCAAAAACGAACTTTTTGATGTAACACCCCTCCTATTTCTGACATATTTCCACAAAAACTCCATTTCCTTATAGCAAACCCCCTTGTAAAACAGGGGTTTCAATGTTAATTAACTATTAATTTGATTTTGAACCCCCGCTTTTTTCACCCCTCGATCGAAAATATCTCTACTTTTGAACCGGAGATAAGAAAATAATGGGGGCCCATTTAAAAAAAGAGCATTTTTAAAAGATCACACGTTAAAGCAAGACACAAGAAAAAAAGATTATTAAAAAAGTTTAGTTAAAACCCTTTAATTTTTAGAATCATGAAAAAGACACTTACACTTTTAGTTTTTGTATTGGCGAGTACATTTGCTTTTAACGTACAAGCACAAGATGAAGCATCTTCATCTTTCGACACAGGAGTAGACATCTACTCAAGTTACATTTGGCGTGGTGCAAAGTTCGGTAGCGGACCAGCATTTCAACCTTGGGTGGAATTCAGCACTGGTGGTTTTGCTTTAGGCGCATGGGGATCGGTTTCTACCGGTGGTGCTTCAGGTTCCGCAGCTGTAATGATCGATGCTGATGGTAATGGTTACGTTGACATACCATCGGCAGAAGGTTATGAAATGGACTTGTATGTGGGATATGATTTCGGTCCGGTTTCTATTACTGTAACTGACTACTATTTCGGTGGTGACTGGACAGATGGTGACATGCACTTTTTCGAACCTAGTCTTGGATTAGCTTTAGGAGATTTTGGATTTACTGCCGCTTACATGACTGGTGATGGAATTGATGACACCTATTTGGAAGCTGCTTATGCGTTTTCTTCGTTTGACGTATTCTTAGGAGCTGGAGATGGCCAGTACACAGCAGATGGAGACTTCACAGTATGCAATGTTGGTGTTGGCACTTCAAAAGAAGTAAAATTGACAGAGAGTTTCTCTCTTCCGGTTTCAGGATCAGTAATTCTTAACCCTTCAACTGGAGGATTCTTCATTACAGTAGGCCTTTCATTATAATTTAAAATTTTCTAACGAGATGAAAAAGATTGAAGCAATTATTAGAAAAACCAAGTTTGATGAAGTAACTGACGCACTTCATGAAGCTGGTATCGAATTCTTCTCCTTTTGGGACGTTCGGGGAGTTGGGCAGACAAGACAAGAGCGCGCTTATCGTGGTGTGATTTACGACACTGGTACGATTGAAAGAACAATCCTCTCAATTATTGTACGGGATAAAAATGTGGAAAAGACGGTATTGGCAATTATGAAAGCCGGTAGATCAGGTGAAATCGGGGACGGAAAGATATTCATTTCAAACATCGAAGAGTCTTACCGCATACGCACAGGAGAGTTTGGCGATGAGTCATTGTTCATCAAAGGAAAAGAAGAATAATAACCATAAAAAATTAGATATATCATGGACGAAACTTTACAAGGCCTACAGATAGGCATAGATAACATGTGGTTATTGATCGCCGCTTTTATGGTGATGTTTATGCAGCCAGGATTTGCAATGGTAGAGGCCGGTTTTACCCGCTCTAAAAACACGGCAAACATCCTGATGAAAAACTTGATGGACTTTTCAATCGGTTCTTTATTATACTGGATTATCGGATTTACCTTAATGTATGGAGACTCAATAGGCGGATTCATTGGAACTCCCGACCTATTCTTCATGAGCGAAGGTTTTGGTGATAATTATTCAGATTATGCTGACTTATTCTTCCAAACTGTTTTTGCCGCAACTGCTGCTACAATTGTATCAGGAGCGATGGCTGAACGTACGGAATTCAAATCATACCTCATCTTTAGTATTGTAATTACAGTATTAATATACCCAATTTCTGGTCACTGGACCTGGGGTGGTGGATGGTTAAGCGAAATGGGTTTCCATGACTTTGCCGGATCATCTATTGTACACTCAGTTGGTGCATGGGTAGGTTTAGCGGGTGCTGCAATCATTGGACCACGTATTGGTAAATATGGAAAAGACGGAAAAGCGAAAGCGATTCCGGGACACAACCTGGCTTTAGGTGCACTTGGTGTATTTATCCTTTGGTTCGGTTGGTTCGGATTTAACCCTGGATCTCAATTAGCTGCTGCCGGAACAGAAAATGCTGTAGCGATCGGTCATATTGCTGTGACCACAAACTTAGCGGCAGCTGCAGGTGCAGTTACTGCAATGCTAGTAGCATGGGCTCGTTATAAGCGTCCTGCCCTATCAATCTCACTGAACGGTGCTTTGGCTGGTTTAGTTGCCATTACAGCCGGTTGTGATGCTGTTGACCCAATGGGTGCAGTATTGATTGGAATTATGGCAGGATTTGTATTACCATTTGCTGTTGAATTCTTCGACCAAGTATTGAAAATTGACGACCCTGTTGGTGCCATCTCTGTTCACGGAGTGAGTGGAGCATTAGGTACATTAGCAGTAGGTTTATTCTCTACTTCAGAAGGATTGTTCTACGGAAACGGTGCTAGCTTATTAGGTATTCAAGCAATAGGAGTATTAGCCTTCTTTGTTTGGTCTGCAGGATGTGGATTTATCTTGTTCACAATCTTGAAAAAGGCCAACATACTTCGCGTTTCAAAACGCATCGAAGAAGAAGGACTTGACGTATATGAACATGGAGAAAGTGCCTACAATTAATAATTTCTTCAGCCTTTAAGTCTGTAGCTTTCTCAAGAGGGTGTCCAAAAACGGATGCCCTTTTTTTAATGATTCAATATGCTGAACAACAGGGGTTTAGCCACTGTAGTTGTTTTGACAACTTGCTGATATTTAGTATCTTAAAGGTATGAAAACAGTGAGATTCAAACCTTATAATCAAAATCAAGTCGATTTATTTCCAAGCCGTCTGGATGAATTTATCCCTGAATCTGCACCGGTTCGGTTGGTTAACAATATAGTTGATGATTTGGATATTACCCCAATCCTGAAGAGCTATAAAAGTGGAGGTTGCAATGGATATCATCCCCGAATGTTATTGAAGGTCATTTTCTTTAGTTATCTGAGTAATATTTTTTCTTGCAGGAAAATGGAATCAGCCTTAAACGAAAACATTCATTTTATGTGGCTTTCAGGCAAGCAATTCCCAAAACATAGTTGCATCAACGACTTTCGGGGCAAACGCTTAAAGGGGCATATTAATCAGTTGTTTGTTCAAGTTGTAACCATGTTGGTTGAATTGGGATATGTAAGTTTGGATGTACAATACATCGATGGGACAAAAATTGAAAGCGCTTCAAACCGATATTCGTTTGTTTGGAGGAAGTCTATTGAACGTTACAAATCAAACCTTGAAGTAAAAATCCGGGATATCCTGGGACAAATTGAGGAAGGGATACAAAATGATACCCGTAATACAGAAGAGGCCCCTGTGGAATTAAATGCAGAAAAACTGAAAGAAAAAGTCAGGGCAATAAACCAATCCAATACCTGTAAGAAAAAGGATAAAAAAAAACTTCTGACCAAGCTTGAAAAAGAGTACATCACTAAGCTGGAAGAATATGAACAAAAGCTGGATGATATCGGTAAAAACAGGAACTCCATGTCAAAGACCGATAAGGATGCAACTTTCATGCGAATGAAAGATGACCACATGAGAAACGGTCAGTTAAAACCGGCTTACAATGTGCAAATAAGCACAGAAAACCAATTCATTACATATTATGGTATTTATCAAAACCCAACCGATACACGCACCTTAATTGATTATCTTGAAAAGTTCAAAGACCAATACGGCAAACAGTCAATCGAAATTGTAGCAGACGCAGGTTATGGGAGTGAAGAAAACTATGAATACCTTGAGAAAAATGAAATTGATCATTATGTGAAGTTCAATATGTTCCATGCCGGGCAAAAGAAGAAGTTCAAGAAAGATCCATCGAAAGTAGAAAACCTGTACCACAATGAAGAAGAAGATTATTTTGTTTGTCCAATGGGGCAACATATGTGCTTTATTGCAGAATATCAAAAAACCAACAAACATGGTTTTACCAGTACGGTCCGAAAGTACAGGGCAAAAAGCTGCAAGGGCTGCCAAATGCGCAGCAAATGTTTTAAAGGAAAAGGCAACAGGTCGATAGAGATAAACCACCGACTAAGAGAACTAAAAAAAATAGCCAGGGACAAATTAAAAAGTGAAAAGGGGCTTGAGCACAGAAGCAAGCGGCCAATAGAACCTGAAGCTGTATTTGGCCAGGCTAAGTATAACAAAGGCTTCAATCGATTTAAATTAAGGGGCATGCAGGGTGTAAGCCTTGAATTTGGCTTGTTAGCCATAGCAATGAATATAAATAAATGGGCAAGGAAAGAGGCTCAAAATGCCATCCAAACAATAATTTTAGCTGCAATAAGGCATTTTAAAATCCATTTTAACCTTGTTTGCGGGAATAACGACCTAAATCTGGTTTTTTTGGAGCAAAATCAAAAATACTGATATTAAATTTTGGGGCAAAGAAAAAAAGAGGATGTACCAATTTTGGACACCCTCCTTTTCAATTTACAGACTTTTCGTGTCTTCAAAATGCGCAACAAATGGGCCTCCTATAATAGAGGCGCAAATTATTTTGGGACGCCACACAGTCACATTTCCTTCACACCTTCCAAACCACTACAGCACCCTTGCATCAAATTGAAAAACTTGAATGCCGCATCCGATATAAAAGAACAACTCCTTTTTACTTCGTAATGAATCTAAACTCCCAAACCCTGAATTTATCTTGATTGCATGACCTTTATTAAAAGATCCTAAAGCAAAAAAGCTGACATCTATAAAAATGTCAGCTTCATCTATCCTTCAACAAGGAAATATCAGTTCAAATTCAATTCATTTAAAACACTCAAGGTCAGCTCAAACGCTGGCTTTGCCATGCCTCCATGATTAAAACCATCAAGTTCGTACAAATAAGTCTCCGGATGACCAACAACCTTCATCATCCGATACATGTAAGCGTTTTCTTCATAACGACCTAACATTTCCAGCTCACGGCCACCGGTAATTAAAAAAAGCGGCGGAGCATCATTTCGAACATGAAATAAAGGTGCATACTCATCGACAATAGGACGCGTTCCGGGAATACCTCGTTCTGAACGAATTGTAAAATGGGTAATTGTATGTCCACTAAAGGGAACTAATGCTGCGATCTGATCTGCATCAATTTCAAACCTATCCAAATACCGTTTATCCAAACCCACCATGCTTGTCAAATATCCGCCGGCGGAATGACCGGAGACCACAATTTCATCAACAGCGCCACCGTACTCTTCAATATGATTAAACACCCAGGCAACTGCGGCAGCTGCATCTTCAATATAGGCCGGACACTTAACTTTTGGACTTAAACGGTAATTGACGGCTACAACAGCTAACCCCTTATTCTTCCATTCTTCGGGAATAAACTTTTCACCTCCGGTTATTCCTCCACCATGAAACCAAACGATCGTTGTAAAATCAGTTTTGCCTTCCGGGTAGTATAAATCCAAGCGGCAACGCTCTTTCATATAATCAGAAAGCACAGTATCCTCCCTGTACTGAATAGACTCTATCAGTTTATAGGACACTTTTTCTTGTCCGCTCGCGGTGTAGAACGAAGCGACAAAAAAGAAACTAATGACTAGAAAACTAAACTTCAAATTCATAAAAAATAGATTTAGTGATTTACGAATTTGAAGATACAACTTTAAGCTGAATTTGAAATCTGTTCGGATTAGAACACTTGCATTTGGTGTAGTTTGTGATATCGGCCTTTTAACTCAATCAACTCCTGATGAGTTCCCTTTTCAACGATCTGTCCTTTATGAAGCACGCAAATAACATCGGCGTTTTTAATGGTTGACAGGCGATGGGCAATTACCAGCGAAGTTCTGTTTTTCATCAGGTTCTCCAAAGCTTCCTGTACCAGTTTTTCCGACTCTGTATCTAAGGCAGAAGTTGCTTCGTCGAGTATTAAGATTGGTGGATTTTTAAGAATGGCCCGTGCGATAGAAATCCGTTGTTTCTGGCCTCCTGACAACTTATCACCCCGATCACCAATATTGGTATGGTAGCCATTTTCGGTAGCCGAAATAAACTCGTGTGCATTTGCGATTTTCGCAGCATTAACAACATCCGCGTCGGTGACGTGATCAACTCCAAAGGCAATATTATTATAAAACGAGTCATTAAACAAAATGGGCTCTTGATTGACATTCCCCATCAAGTTACGCAAATCGTGTAATTTGATATCGCGAATATCAGTTCCGTCAATAAAAATCCCTCCTTCGGAAACATCCCAAAAACGAGGCAACAAATCAACCAATGTCGTTTTTCCGGATCCGGACTGACCAACCAACGCAATAGTCTGGCCTTTATTCACGCCGAGAGTGACCCGTTTCAGCACCTTCTCGTTGACGTATTTGAAGCTCACTTCGCGAAACTCAATCTTATCTTTAAAGTCCTTTTTTTCAACAGAATCAGGCTTATCCTTGATGGTATTCTCCTGACCTAAAATCCGATCAATCCGATTCATCGATGCCAAGCCTTTTTCGACACTATAAAGCGCTGTAGAGAATGCCTTTGCAGGATTAATTATATTATAGAAGAAAACAAGGTAGCCAATAAACGCTTCTGCCGACAAGGAACTTTCATTTTTCAACACCAAAGCTCCTCCATACCACAGAACAATAATAATAACAGTTGTTCCGAGCAGCTCGCTCATTGGATGAGCCAGAAACCTACGCCACATCAACTTGTTCATGATCTGCAAATAGGATTCATTCTCCCGGCTGAATCGATCGTAAGCTTTCTTCTCGGCATTGAAAGCTTTAATCACACGTAAGCCGGAGATGTCTTCTTCTGTGATCGACAAAATATCACCCATTTTATCTTGCCCCCTCATACTTCTCTTCTTCAGGCTTTTACCAACGCGACCAATAACAAAACCGGCAATCGGCAGCAGCACAAATACAAAAAGCGTGAGCGACCAACTCATGTAGATCATCGCCAAAAGAGAAATAAGAATGATAAACGGGTTTTTGAAAAGCATTTCCAGAGAATTCATCACCGAATTCTCAACTTCCTGCACATCACCCGTCATTCGTGCAATGATATCTCCCTTGCGCTCGTCAGAGAAGAAGCCCAATGGCAACTCCAGGATTTTCTGATACATCTGTGCCCGAATATCGCGCACCACTCCGTTACGCAGATAAACCATAACGAAGCTGGCAGCATAAGTAAATCCTACTTTCAGAAAAACCATTAAAACAATAAACAGCCCGATATAAATTAATGCACGTTCGCTACCTGATGAGATAACAACCTGGCTGATGAAGTAACTAAACAACTCGGTCATCTTTTCGATACTGAATGACTCAACAACAGGCCTTTGAGTTACCAATTCCTGAGTATTAAACAGAATTCCGAGCGCAGGAATAAGCAGTGCAAAGGAAAAAGCCCCGAACAAGGCGCCAAGAAAATTAAAAAGAATATTCAGAATCACCTTCCCTTTGTAAGGTGGAGTAAACCGTTTGAGTAACCCGTAAAGGTCTTTCATACTTTGATGACTATTTTTGGTTGCCGGTTATCCTAAAAAATACCGGTGTAACTATGTGGCGTAATTGTCTTTAATTGAGTCTTTAACTCATCACTAATCTCCAACGTGTCGATGAACTCATGTATTACTTCCTGACTCATTTTTTTGTTGGTACGGGTCAAATTTCTCAATGCTTCGTATGGATTTGGATAAGCTTCACGGCGTAAAATGGTTTGAATGGCCTCGGCAACCACGGCCCAGTTTTTCTCCAAATCAGCATCAATCGCATCTTTATTCAGCAACAATTTACCCAAGCCTTTCATGGTTGAACTGATTGAAATTAACGAGTGCCCCAAAGGCATTCCAATTGTCCTTAAAACCGTTGAATCTGTTAAGTCGCGCTGCAAACGCGAAACCGGTAATTTAACCGACAAATGCTCGAGCAGTGCGTTGGCAATTCCCAGATTACCTTCCGAGTTTTCAAAATCAATCGGATTAACTTTATGCGGCATTGCCGATGAACCAACTTCACCTTTCTTAATTTTTTGCTTGAAATAATCCATCGAAATGTAGGTCCACATATCACGATCCAAATCCAGAATTATAGTATTGATCCGTTTCAACGCATCAAAAATAGCAGCATGATTATCGTAATTTGCTATTTGCGTGGTGTATTGCGCACGTTCCAATCCCAGGTAATTTTTCAGGAAGTGGTTTCCAAAAGCTTTCCAGCTGATTTCTGGATATGCAATATGATGCGCATTGAAGTTTCCGGTAGCACCACCAAATTTGGCATCGCAGCTAATCGATTTCAACTGCTCCAACTGAACCTTTAAGCGCTCAGAAAAAACACGAATTTCTTTCCCCAGGTTTGTAGGAGAAGCAGGTTGACCATGCGTTTTTGCCAGCATGGAAACATCTTTCCATTCCGTCGCCAGTTCATCCAATGTTGTTACCAAATCATTGATACTCGGATAGTATTCCTGATCCAATGCATCTTGGATCGATTTTGGAACCGCTGTATTATTAATGTCTTGAGAGGTCAGTCCAAAATGAATAAATTCTTTGTACGCTTGAATTCCCAACTTATCAAATTCTTCTTTTAAGAAATATTCAACTGCCTTTACATCATGGTTGGTCACCTTTTCAATATCCTTCACCCGTTGTGCATCTTCCACTGAAAAGTCAGCCACCACTTGACGAAGCTTTTCAAATAAGCTGTTATCAAATTCAGTCAACTGAGGCAATGGCAACTCACACAAGGCAATAAAATATTCAACCTCCACCTGAACCCGGTATTTGATCAGGGCGTATTCTGAAAAATAATTTTGCAGATTTTCAACTTTTGATCGATAGCGACCATCAATGGGCGTAATAGCAGTCAATAAATTCAGTTCCATGATTTTAATTTTTCGAGCCACAAAGGTAGCAAATATTTTTACTGACAATTATCCGGAAACCGATGGATTTAGTTTCGTAACATTTTAAGAATGATTCAAAATTGATTACTTTTAAATCAGTCGTTAAAACATTCTTTAAATTAATTATGACAGTACGAATCTTCCCATTCATTGCGGCTCTCGCTTTTCTATTTATAAATTGTCAATCCCCTAAAAGTATGATCGATAAAACAACCGTGCAGCATCTCGACATTGAACGTTACATGGGCACCTGGTATGAAATAGCACGTCTGCCCAATCGATTTGAAAAAGATTTAATCGGCGTAACAGCAACCTATAAACTCCGGGATGATGGCAAATTAGAAGTCATTAATGCTGGATATAAAAACACGTTTGACGGCAAGTTTAAAGAAGCAACAGGAAAAGCTAAAATTCCGAATCCGGAAGAGCCCGGGAAGCTAAAGGTTAGTTTCTTTCTCTTCTTCTATTCTGAATACAATATTTTGGAATTAGATGACGACTACCAATACGCACTGGTGGGAAGTTCAACGCCCAAGTATTTATGGATATTAAGTAGAACTCCTCAACTAGAAGAAAAAACATATGACATGCTTGTTCAACAAGCACAAGCCCGAGGATATGACACGTCAGAGTTAATCAAGGTTAAGCAGAAAAAAGAATAAGGCACTATAAATTTAGATAGTGAAGTAACCAGTAAAAGCTTAACTTTGGAAAGTACAACACAAAAACCATTAAAATGAAATCAGGATTTAAACTGGCTGCCATCCTATTATTCGCCGTCATTTTTACAACTTTTGCCCAAAAATCAGAACCAGGCAGCCCCAAACAACTTGTTTACAAGTTCAACATCAAAGAAAATATAGCTCCCGCCATTTGGCGTCAAACCAAACAAGCTTTTCAAGAAGCAGATAGTTTGAAAGCCGATTTAATTCTGATTCATATGAATACCTATGGTGGAACGGTACTGGACGCTGACTCGATTCGGACAAAAATTTTGAATAGCAGACTTCCGGTTTATATATTTATCGACAACAATGCAGCGAGCGCCGGCGCTTTAATTTCAATTGCCTGTGATAGCATTTACATGCGCCCCGGCGGATCGATTGGTGCTGCAACGGTGGTGAACCAAACCGGGGAGCAAATGCCCGACAAATATCAATCTTACATGCGCTCCACCATGCGCGCAACAGCCGAATCACATGGCGGAGATACCATCATCAGTGGGCAAGACACCACCTTCCGTTGGTTTCGCGATCCTAAAATTGCCGAAGCCATGGTTGACGAACGGGTGTACATTTCCGGAATTATCGACACGGGTAAAGTGCTCACCTTCACACCTTCCGAAGCAATGGAACATGGTTTTTGTGAAGGCATTGCCGAGAACGTCCCCGAAGTG
Organism: Sunxiuqinia indica; assembly: GCF_009847015.1. Taxonomy (GTDB): domain Bacteria; phylum Bacteroidota; class Bacteroidia; order Bacteroidales; family Prolixibacteraceae; genus Sunxiuqinia; species Sunxiuqinia indica. The sequence goes on along the minus strand of NZ_WVEM01000007.1, from coordinate 100,538 downwards.
TTGGAACAAATAGGAATAACAGAATACGAACTAATTGAATACAAACCAAGTGCATTGGAAAAATTCATCGGTATTCTGGTTAACCCAATGGTTTCGGGTTTACTCATTATGATTATTTTAGGCGGCATATATTTTGAAATGCAAACTCCGGGTATCGGATTTCCGCTAATAATTGCTGTAGCAGCCGCTTTTGCCTACTTTGCTCCACTATATCTTGAAGGGCTTGCAGCCAACTGGGAAATATTGATTTTTGTCGTCGGACTCATTTTAATCGCTCTGGAGATTTTTGTGATTCCCGGCTTTGGAGTGGCCGGACTGCTTGGCATCACACTCAGCTTTACCGGACTAGTTTTAAGCTTGGTCGACAATATTAATTTCGACTTTGAAGCCGTACAACCTGATAAAATACTAACCGCTTTAACAACCGTCATTGTTGCACTTTTCGGAGGATTTCTACTCAGTCTCGTTATCAGCAAAAAGATTTTCACTGCCAACTCTGGTGCTTTCAAAAACCTTTCTCTAAATACCATTCAGGATAAGAATGAAGGGTATGTGGGTGTGGACAATCAGAAAACACTCACAGGCAAAGAGGGTGTGGCTTTTACCGTACTTCGCCCTTCAGGAAAAGTGAAAATTGACAATAAAATTTATGATGCTGTTTCTATTCAGGGGGTGATTGACCGCGAAGAGAAAATCGTAGTTATACGGGACGAAGCGGCCCAGTTATATGTTGAAAAAACTGAGGACAACTAGCAACTGCTTATCAATTCGATTTACAAATTATCCGCTCGAGGTAAGCGTGCAAACAAACCCCAGTGTCAACAGTATAGATTAACAAATATGTAGATATTTAAATTTTTTATACTGTTATTTCATTTAATGCTGAAAGAGTTCTAATTTTGTTTTTCGAAAGAGGAAGGAAAATGATGAAAGAATTTTTAGTTAATTATTTTGCCGAATTAATTTATTTGTTGAATGAAATGGCTCCTTGGTTGATCCTGGGGTTGGTTTTTGCCGGATTGTTAAAGGTCTTTTTTCCTGACGAGAAAGTACAAAAATACATGGGGAAGCCAACAACTAAATCAGCATTAAATGCTTCGTTGATAGGCATTCCAATGCCATTATGCTCATGCGGAGTCATTCCAACAGGTATTTCATTTTTCAGAAATGGAGCATCAAAAGGAGCCACTAACTCCTTTTTAATATCAACACCGCAAACAGGGGTCGATTCAATCTTTGCCACCTACTCCATGCTCGGCTGGCCGTTTGCCATTCTCCGACCTATTGTTGCTTTTGTAACCGGAATAGTTGGAGGAATTTTAACGAATTGGTTGGTTAAAGAAAAACCAACACCCAAAGAGACCCCGAAAGCTGCATTTGCCGGAGGGTTCACAATGGACACATCATCCACAAGTCAACCGAAAGCAAGTATTCTATCTTCAACGAATTCGAAAAGTGAATCCGCCAAAACATGCGATGATGATTCTTGCGGATGCGACGACAAACCAAAACCCAAAGGCAATGCAGTGATTCGTGCAAGCCATTACGCTTTTATTGAATTATTACAAGACATTGCCAAATGGTTAATCATTGGATTTTTGGCAGCAGCGTTAATTTCAGTGATTTTGCCTGATGATTTCTTCAGCTCATTTCAAGGATGGGGAATTTTGGAAATACTGATTATTCTGGCTGCATCGGTTCCAATATACATTTGTGCAACCGGTTCAATCCCCATTGCTGCGGTTCTTCTAATGAAAGGCGTTTCGCCGGGAGCAGCTTTAGTTTTCCTGATGGCGGGTCCGGCAACCAACGTGGCCACAATGACTGTGATCGGAAATACCATGGGAAGGAAATCTCTAATCATATATCTGGGAACAATCATTGGCGGAGCAATTTTGTTTGGGCAGCTAACGAATTGGTTACTGCCAACTGATCTTTTCATGAATCAGATTGTACACATTCATGGCGATGGAGAGCATGAAATGCTACCCAAATGGCTTCAAATTTCCTCATCGATATTGCTAATAAGCTCACTCATATTTGGTTACTTTTACGAACGCTTTGAAAAATCGAAAACAACAGACAAAATGAATTTAAAAACTATGAAAGTTGAAGGAATGACCTGCTCTCATTGTGAGGCCAGCGTCACTAAAAACTTATCGAAACTAAGCGGCATAGACGAAGTATTTGCCGATAAAAACACGTCGACAGTAAAGGTAAAAGGCAACAATATTGATCTCAAAGAAATTGAGAAGACGATTAATGAGATTGGCTATCAATTTAAAGGTGAAGTGTAAATATGTCACTCTTACAGACAGGACTAATTGTTTTTAGCGCACTCCCGATGGTAGCAACAGCTCTGCTGGCTTACCAACTGTTGCGAAATGGACAAGGAGCAATCGGGAAACCGTCTATTACAGCCTGGCTTTTTTACTTTACGAAATTTACGATCGCATTCCTGTTACTTAGTTTATTCCTGGCTAGTTTAAAAGAGAATTTTTTCCATTACTTTCCATGGCTTATTCAAAATGAAATTCCCGAAGTTCAGAGACTACTTGGCTTGGTATTTGTTTTCGCCGGAAACTTATTGTTGATTCCGGCCTACTATTCACTCAGTATTTTTACCCGAATGGGGCTACCAACAAAGGAACACGCTCTGCAAACAAAAGGAGTATACAAAATAAGCCGCAATCCCATGTATACCAGTTTTTTCTTTTATTACGCCGCTTGTTTTCTAATTATGCCAAGTCTGTTAATTGCTTTTTTGATTGCGCTCAATCTACTTACCCATCATTTCATTATTTTAAATGAAGAAAAATACCTCGCAAATTCGTTCCCAAAAGATTACACGTCCTATAAAGAAAATACAGCTCGATATTTGTAGCAATTTCTCTCGTCAATCCCAACCCACCATCTAGTTATAAAAAATAAATAAGCATAATTTATAACTCGATGACTAATGACATCCTATACTCAAATAAATTTCATTATAAAATAACAAACCAACTGACAGCAGCTAAAAAATAGCTAGAAATATTATTTTAAACAAAACCACTCCTTAGGCAAATCCGGCATATCTATTCAGCTTTCTATTTTTTTGTACTATTCTCAATCTTCTAAACAACAATTAGACACTAATCTGTTTGTTCTTTAATCATTTTACTGTAAATGAGATTGAAATTAATCAACAGTCGGATATTTAATCAAAGACACAAAAACACCTCGTTAATAGCAAAATGTGCCGTTCGTGCGAAAAAAAGGGTGTTTCACACAGCAAAATGCACCATTCATGAAATAAAACATTCAGTTAAAATTAAAGTAAATAGGAATACCTATTTTTACACCGAACTATAAAACAAGACAGCGTGACCATATCTCTTTTTTTAAATATTATTACGAGTTTTATATTAACCTATGTCGTGATTCCTCCAATTGTCAAGGTTTCAAACGTAAAAAACTTAACGGATGTACCCGACCACCGAAAGTTGAACAAGGCAGTTGTTCCAACATTAGGCGGAATTGCAATTTTCATAGGTCTGAACCTCAGCTCCCTGCTGTTTATGCCTACCGAAACTGCGGTTGAGCTACGTTTCTTATTCGCAGCAATTATATTGATGTTTTTTATTGGGTTGAAAGATGATATTTTAATTATTTCGGCTAAGAAAAAATTTGCTGTTCAAATTATCGCAGCAGGCATTTTAGTTGTACTGGGTAAATATCAAATTACAGAACTCTATGGATTATTTGGCATTCACCATCTTATTCCTGCGATAAGCATTCCTCTTTCAATCCTTATTTTCTTATTTCTAATCAATGCCATTAACCTTATTGATGGAATTGACGGTTTAGCATCGGGAATAACACTACTGGTTAGCTCTTGCCTGGGAGCCTGGTTTTACATGACTGGGAATATTGCATATGGAGTAATATGCACGGCACTTGCAGGAAGCCTTTTAGCCTTTCTTAGATTTAATCTTTGGGGTGGCAAAAACAAAATTTTCATGGGTGATACCGGATCACTCATTCTGGGAGTTGTCGTATCGGCTATGATTATTAAATTTATTCATCTAAATTCGATATCAACCTCTGAATTTCGTATTGAGCAAGCCCCGCTACTAGCATTATCATTACTTATTATTCCAATCACTGACACACTGAGGGTTTTCACAATTAGGATTTACAATAAAAAGTCACCCTTTTCGCCTGACATGAACCACCTCCATCACTTGTTAATAAAATCAAGATTGACTCATATACAAGCAAGTAGTTTTCTTGTTGCGTATACAGTATTTTTTATCATGCTTGCATCAACATTAAGCTTATATTTTAATATAACAGTCAGTTTTATTCTGGTAATTATTGCCAGCTATGGTACAGTTGGATTAATGCACTTGAAGATGAAAAAAATACACGCATTTGAAAAAGGAGAAATAAACTCCAACCAAATCAAGATCATCAATTTATTTCCAGCTAAAGAAAAGCCAGTCTACAGCTTGGTTAATGGACATAAAAAACGCATATAAATAATACGATCAATTAAAAGATACCACATAAAAAAGCCGTTGTTGAAATTATTCAACAACGGCTTTTTTATTGACAATTTCGCCACAATCTAACTGACTAGATTGACAGTTTCCAGCTTCTCCTGTCCGGCATCAATCGCTTGAAGATTTAGAGGAATCAATTTATGATGACGTTCAGGTAACGACTTTTCCAATCCTTTTTTGATGCTTTCCATTTTTACAACTGGCTTCGCTTTTAGATAAGCGCCCAGAACGACCATATTGAATGTTTTAACATTTCCCAGATCAGCAGCGATCTTCGTACCTTCAATCTTATACACATTAATATCTGTGCGTGTTGGAGGATGAACAATACCATTCGGATCGTAAAGCAACACGCCACCGGCTTTTACTGTTTTTTCAAATTTATCCATGGATTGTTGATTTAGGATAATGGCTGTATCAAACTCATGCAGAATAGGAGAACTGATCCTGTTGTCGCTCATTATAACAGTCACATTAGCTGTTCCGCCGCGCATCTCCGGTCCGTATGACGGAAACCAAGTTACTTCCTGATCTTGCATTACTCCTGAATAGGCGAGAATTTTTCCCATTGACAAGACTCCTTGTCCACCAAAACCTGCAATTATAATTTCTTCAGTCATGATTTCAGTTTTTTTTAATTCTTTTTCAGATGAGCTTCCTTCGAATCCCGTTCAGCATCTTTCATGTCACCTACCGGATAGTATGGAAACATATTTTCTTCCATCCAAACATTTGCATCTACCGGATTTATGCGCCAACCGGAATTACAAGTTGAAACCACTTCGACAAACGAAGTACCTTTCTTATCCAGCGCATTTTGGAAAGCCTTTTTAATTGCCTTTTTGCACTTGCGAACCGAAGCAGGCGTATGAGCCGACTGGCGAGTGACGTAAGAAGTTCCGGGTAATTGCGCAATTAGCTCTGTAATTTTCAATGGATAACCATTACGCTCGGCATCTCGCCCACATGGAGTAGTCGCCGTCACCTGCCCCAGCAAAGTTGTCGGAGCCATTTGCCCTCCCGTCATTCCATAAATGGCGTTATTAATAAAAATAACAACAATATCTTCTCCTCGATTGCAGGCATGCATAATTTCAGCTGCCCCTATTGAAGCTAAATCGCCATCTCCTTGATAAGTAAAAACAACTTTATCGGGGTTCACGCGCGAAATTCCAGTGGCCACTGCAGGTGCACGACCATGCGCAGCTTCCTGCCAATCGATATCGATATAATTATAGGCAAAAACGGAACAACCAACGGGTGAAACACCAATTGTTCTTTCCTGAATATTTAGATCTTCGATGACTTCAGCCACTATCCGATGAACGACTCCGTGCGTACAGCCCGGACAATAATGCATGGTATTCTCGGTCAGCAACTTTGGCTTTTCGTAAACCAGGTTTTCCGGCTTGATAATATCTTTTACTTCCATCGTTATGCTTCTATTAGTTTTTGTTCGATAGCTTCCACTACTTCACCCGGAGTTGGAATAATTCCTCCCATCCGTCCAAAATAGGTCACAGTTGCCAGGCTTTTCGCACAACCAACAGCAAGTTGAACATCTTCAACCATTTGCCCGGCATTCATTTCAACAGCCATAAAGCCTTTAACTTTCTTAGCTAGCTCGGCAATCGGCTTTTTAGGGAACGGGAAAAGCGTAATCGGTCGAAGCAAGCCAACTTTTAACCCTTTTGCTCTGGCCAGCTCAACTGATTTCTGACAGATCCGGGCAGAAGATCCAAAAGCAACAAGGACATAGTCAGCATCCTCGCATTGGAAAGTCTCGTATCGAACTTCCTCGGCCTCCATCTGAATATATTTTTCCTGAAGGCGCCTATTACTTTCTTCCATTTTAGAGGATTCCAAATACAAGGAAGTAATTACATTGTAATCCCGATCTGACGTTTTTCCGGTAGTTGCCCAACTTCCTGTTTTAGATTCCACTTCGCCAGCAGTCATCCGTGGTTTATAATCCCCAAGCTCCACCTTCTCCATCATTTGACCAATGGCACCATCAGTCAAAATCATTGCCGGGTTGCGATACTTAAAAGCTAACTCAAATCCCAGGTCAACAAAATCATTCATTTCCTGTACCGAAGCAGGAGCCAAAACGATAAGTTTATAGTCTCCATGGCCTCCACCTTTTGTTGATTGAAAATAATCAGCCTGCGATGGTTGTATTGTTCCCAAGCCTGGTCCTCCACGCTGCACATTGACAATCAAACAAGGAAGTTCAGCGCCCGCAATATATGATATACCTTCGGCCATCAAGCTTATCCCCGGGCTCGAAGAAGAAGTCATCACCTTTTTACCGGTACCTGCAGCGCCATAGACCATATTTATTGAAGCAACTTCACTTTCAGCCTGCAGAACAACCATGCCGGTTTCGTCCCAAGGCTCGCGAGCCATTAAAGTTTCCATCACCTCAGATTGTGGGGTGATCGGGTATCCAAAATAACCATCGCAACCACAGCGAATGGCAGCTTCGGCGATTACTTCGTTCCCTTTCATTAATCTTAATTCTCCCATCTATTGAATCTTTTTTGGTATTTACTGAAATTAAACTCTAACCCGGTAAACGGTAATACAGGTATCCGGGCAAACTATTGCACAATTCGAACATCCGATGCATGCTTCGGGATTTTCCATAAAGGAAAAATGGTAGCCCCGGCTATTTACTTGCTTATTTTGACCTAAAACCTGCTGAGGACAAGCAACAACACAAAGGCCACATCCTTTGCATTCTTCCGTATCAACAACAACTGCACCCACTACTTTTGCCATGGTTCTATTCTTTTAAATATAATTTCTTCGTATAAAACGATCCAGCTTTAAGGCATACGCAAACTACAGCCGGACGTACAAATCTAAAACATCAGCACATTTCAATCCGCAACAAAAGTTGCATATTCAGAGATTATTATATGTTTTTCAGGTAGCCGCAATATCGTTCAAATCTTGTTCAATATTCGGGTAAATATATTTCGATGAATTCCGAGATAAGATGCAATATGTTGACGCTGCACCCGCGACACCAAATCGCCATGTTCCTTCACAAATCTTTTTACTCGCTGCGATGCTGTAAGCGATTGCAGCATGTGCACCCGCTTTAAGGCGTTAATATAACTTTCTTCAGCCATTCTTAAAACCAATGCTTGCAAATCATTATTACTTTCAAGCATCTTATCAAATTCGTTCTTAGTTATATAGATGATCTCTGAATCTTCGTATGCACAGATCGCTTCGCTGGACTTCTCGCCCGACAAAAAAGAATCGTGGCTACTGACAATAGCATTGTCAGGCGCGTAGAAGAAACGACTAATCCATTCCTGCCCATTCTCGGCCACATAAGTTGCATACATGAGGCCATTAAGTAATAGGCCAAGCTTTTGGTTGGGCTCATCGTAGGCCAGAAAGGTTTCTCCCTTTTTCAATAAAACCGGCACCTCGTCAGAAAAATATGACTTCAACTGAGTTAAGGTCATATTACCAGGCGATGTTATTGAATAGGCACTCATGTCACAATTTCTATCAGTTAATTAACAGGAAAATCTTTAGCAAATCGTTCCAATCGTTTGTCCAAATCCTCAAATTGATCACGATGCACATGAGACACACAGGCTCGAAGTCCTTCCTTTTCGCTACCGGTATTTTTCAGGGTAATGGCACTAACACCATAATATAAAAGTTTGGCCAATAGCTCTTCTCCTGTCATATCAGGATACCCAATGGTAAAGTAAAAGCCGTCTCCAACCAATTCATCACCATCTTTCTCGTAAACAATATAAAAGCCGTGTTTTAAAAACAACTGTTTCATTATTTTGGCTTTCGCTCCGTACTCTGAAACCTCGTCCACGAAATTAAACTGCCCATCAGAAGCAGCTTTAAACATAGCTGCCAATGCATATTGTGCCGAGTGTGCCGTGCCTGACGACATCGCATAAAGCACTCTAAGGGTAATGGTATTCCCGAATGTGTTGCTTTGAAAGCGAACTTTCAAATTATCGTAATCACGGTTAAACAGCGCATCCGAAATGATCATTACACCGCAACGTTGTCCGGCATAAGAGAAAATTTTTGAGCTTGAAACAAACAGAATATAATTGTCGGTGTATCGGGCAACCGTTGGTTGATAGGGTGGTTTCCCGGGCGTAAATAAATCTTTGCGGAAATCCATGGCAAAATAGGCCAGATCTTCCATGATGATGACATCATATTTCTGAGATAACTCGCCAATAATTTGCAGTTCTTCCTCCGTAAAACAAATCCAGCTGGGATTGTTGGGGTTTGAATAAATAATGGAATTTATATTTCCTTTGGATAAGAACTCTTCCAGTTTTCCACGAAGCTTTTCGCCGCGATAATTAAAAACATCAAAGGTTTCGTATTTGTGACCCATAACCAGCATTTGCTGCTTTTGAACGGGAAATCCCGGGTCAATAAAAAGTGCCGTATCTTTTATGGGATCTACATTGCCGGCCACAAGAAGTGCGGAGTAGGTTCCCTGCATGGATCCAACTGTGGGAATGCAACCGGCCAGGCTAACATCAACATTCATAAATGATTTAATGAAACGAGAGGCTTCCTGCTTGAGTGGCTTTATCCCATCCATCATCGGATATTTAGAAGCTACTCCATTTTTAAGTGCTTCAATTTCAGCCTGAGTCCCCACCTCGGCAGGAGGTAAACCCGGAACCCCCATCTCCATCCGAATAAAACGCTCGCTACCAGCTTCTTCTATTAAATTAACGAGCGCTACAACCTCTCTAATGGAAGCCTGACCAACATTGTCAATTCTTAGTTTAGCAATATTTTGGTCTACGAGATGTTGATCAATGGGTGTCTTTTTCATGATTTAAGTTCTCCATCCCGGCCTTAGTTATTTGACTTTCTTGCTAATAAATAGCTTTAAAAAAGAAATTTCAACTGGTGAATTTCAACTAAATAGCCAGAAATAATAAATAAAAGAAGCAAAGAATCTCTGATTTGCCAAACGTGAAAATTGTATTTCTCAACAGGTTTTACAAATCGACAGAACTTGCTGAATTAAAGAATGAAATCGAAATAATTTCGAAGATAAACAATTCAAATCAAAAGAAATTCAGGCCTTTTAGATGGCCTGAATTATATCATGTTTCTCTGTTAAAAACCAAATTCAGCTTGAATTGATTTTAACCAATTAGAAATTCGTTCGTCTGTAAGTTCCGGATCAAAATCCTCATCAAGTGGCAGGCCAACAAATTTACCATCAATTAAAGCTTCCGACTCTTCAAATTCATAGTCATCAGGATCAACAGAACCGACAATTTTGGCATCCTTTTTCGCAAGCTCTTTCGCTAAACGCCCCATGGCATTTACAAAATGATCCGGATAAGTGACATGGTCGCCCAATCCAAAAAGTGCAACTACTTTTCCGTCGTAATCGGCTTTGCTTACTTCCGGGAAAAACTTACTCCAATCGGTATTTGAATACTCCGAATCCCAGGTTTCTTTACCAACGGTAGAAATACCAAAGATAATTTTATCGAATTTGTCAATATCACTGTACGATGCGTTATTTACAGAAACCATTTCAACTTTATCCTCGCCAATTGCTGCTGCAAGTTTCTCTGCAACGCGATGTACTGATCCTTTTTCTGGTCCAAAGAACAATCCTATTTTACTCATATCTCTTATTTTTTACTGATTTTGTATTTCAAGTTCGCCCCGAACATACTCCCCTAAAATAGATAAACTGGAGACATTTTTCAAGATTAAATGAATAGCATGTTCATAATTCTCAACAGTGCTCCACTCAACATCTACGTGAATGGTATATTCGTTGGGCTTACCCACGATAGGAATCGATTGAATTTTATTTAGATTGATTTTGTTTTCTGCAAATATATTAAGCACCGAAGCCAATGCACCATAATAATGTCCAACCTCAAAGCAAATAGAAGCTTTATTGTTTTCGACGGTATGATTAGCACGTTTCGACAAAATCCAAAATCGGGTGTAATTCTTTTTATTTGACTCAATACCTCGATCGACAACATTTAACCCATAGAGTTCCGCGGTGCGCAAATTGCCAATTGCAGCTGCATCAGTCAAATTTTCTTCAACCAGCAGCTTTCCTGAGGCAGCCGTATCCTGATTCTCACGAATCTTCGCATTTGGATAATATTTTTCAATGTATTCGGCACATTGTCTGATTGCAATTGGGTGGGAATAAATTGTTTTAATGTCTTCCGGTTTTGCACCCGGCAACATCATCAGGTTCATTTGGATATGCAGATATATTTCACCGATAATTCGCAAATGATAGTCGCGAATCAATGAGTAATTTTGAATAATGCTTCCTGCAATAGAGTTTTCAATAGCCATAACGGCAATATCAACCTGGTCGGTATCAATCAGTTCACACACACTCTGAAACGATCTGCACTCATGAACTTCAATCTCTTCCTCCCCAAAATAATTCCGCGCTGCATCTTCGTGAAATGAACCAGCAATACCTTGAATTGCTATTTTCTTCATACTTATTTTATATAGTACCTCAACAGTGTGAGATCATTTAAGCTTCATTTTATCCATCAACGTCAAATCGACTTTCAACGGTTTTCTTATTCAACAGTTTGCTCTGTTGGTGTCGACTGATCGAAAACCTCTTTTATCTGTTTCGAAAACTCTTCCCAATTAAAAGCAATGGCAACAATCAAAACAATAATAAAACTAATTAGAAACTTTTCGTTGCTGCTTAACTTTCGCTTTATCATTTTTAATTTTATCAAAAAGTTAAAGAGTCTTCTGATTACCCCACCGTATTTAAAAGAATAAGCCAATTAAAACGTCAAATCCATCAGAAAGGGCATAAAGATACTTAATATTGATTTTTTATAGACAAAAAACCTTTAAAAGTTTCTTGCTACAAGAGTTTCAAGCAAAGAGACTAAAATGAAATTCGCTTTTTGCGAGGCTATAAACTCAGGCCGAATTAAAAGAAATATGTCATAACGGCGATAATGCGGTTATTCGTCGTGCGATGGGTGTCGGCGTATAAACCATCGTTGAATTGAAAACCACTGACGCCATAATTCGCTGTAGTCATTTCATATTCAGCAGACAATCGAATTTTAGACAGGTTAAGTGAGACGTGCGGTGCAATCCGGCCCAGGTCCTGAACATTGGGCAAAACACCTTTAGTAAGCGCACTTCCTGTCGTTGGATATTCATACAAGGCCTCGCCAGTTCCCAGGTTGGCGCCATAACCTAAAAACATACCCACCTGCCATTTTTTACCATAAACAATATTCAACAAGCTGGTGTAATTGGTATAGTTCGTATATGTCATGGCTCCGGTTGCTTCATCAACTGAGGTAATTCCATATCCCCCAACCTGTGTCAGATGAGTCATATTTTGTCCGTAAAAACCTTTGGCCAAAACGGAAAACTTTTCCTTTTTATATTGAAAGTAGGCCATAAAACCTGCGCTAGTCAGAGTTTCGTCCAGCTTAAACGAGCCTTCAGTTCCCACAGTAGTCATACAAGGTTTAATACTTTTCACCTCTGCTCCTGCTCCAATTTTTATACCTGCATGATGATATTCTGCTGTGAAAACAAGTTCTGGCATTACGGCATTTCGCTGAGCTTGATTACCGGTAACAAACCCTCCAGCTTCCAGTCCTTTCGATGTATATTGATTTTCATAAACGGCAGCACCTGATAATTGAAATTGTCCTACATTATAATCGTAGCGTACTTGTGGAGAACGGTTAAATGCCTGAAAAGGGGCACCCGTATTTAGACCGGCGACAATCGGATAAGCGCTTCCTCCGAAGAACGGATGCCAGGTTTGTCCAACCAGCAATTTTGAATTTTCCCAATTAAACGTCACATTGGCATGGCGGATACGAAATAAGGTAGGCTCCGACTTGGTGATTCCCATAAAGTCGAACTCAACAACCGCATTCGTTTTTGCACCAAAAATTTCGGGCCCGTCTACTTTCACACCCAATCTGGTCGACATTGCTGAAAGCGTTGCACTAGTACATTCATTAATATCTTCCCCATTCTGATCTTGCCCGGCATACAAAGGGAACAAGTAAAACAAGTCGTAGCCTGCATCAATTCCTTTATAGGTATCAACAATCAAATCATTTCTTACAAATCCGTAAATATCCAGATTAAAATCGTTACTCATCTTTTCCTGAGATTGCCCCGCTATAGAAGAAGAGAGCAAAATAATTGCTATGATAATTTTTCTTCGCATTTCTGTTCTGTTTTTACTTCAACAAGAAACGATGATACAACTCGGGTTCATCGTTGTCTGATTCAAGCCGCAAAAGTAGAAGAAAACGTTTGCAGGAAACTCAAATTAGATACTAATAAATACCAAGACAGGAAGCCCAAACATTAACTAACTGTGTACAAGCGAAAATGCCAATATTAATAAATTGATACGAAACAGGAGTAATTTTGAATGAGTCTAGATAAGGATTAAACGCTCTAATTGTAACATTAGTTACAACTTTCCTCCTTTGACCTGCGTAGTTTTAAACAATAAAAAAAAACAAGCCTGATATGATCAAAAAATTTCATCCGCCTAAAATCTGGAGAATTCCCGTTATTATTGCGTTAGGGATTTTTGCCGGACTTTTTGTGTTATCCGTCTACTTATCCAAAGCCCATTCATATTTGTCTGACGATCCGAAAACTTGCGTGAATTGCCACATCATGGCTCCTCAGTACGCAACCTGGAATCACAGTTCACACCGAGAGTGGACCAACTGCAACGACTGTCACGTACCACACAACAACGTGTTCAATAAATATTATTTCAAGGCAAAAGATGGGCTGCGTCATGCTACCATTTTCACCCTTCGAAAAGAACCTCAGGTAATCTTCATCAAAGAGGAAGGTGCTGAAGTCGTACACCAAAATTGCGTGCGTTGCCACGAAAGACAGTTGATAGATGCCAAACAATCAGCCTGCATTTCAAATTATAAAGAGCATCGCACCGATCGAAAATGCTGGGAGTGCCACAGAGAAGTTCCTCACGGAAGAGTCAACAGTTTATCAAGCACGCCTTTCGCTCGCGTTCCCCTTCCTGAGAGCCCCGTACCTGAGTGGATTAAAAAATTAGACAATAACTAAAAATCATCAATACAATGAAACCATTAAAGACTACCATTGAACAAAAACCAATTATCGGATGGCTTCTTTTCGCAGCTACCATCCTTGTCGTTTTTCTGCTTGGGCTGTTGGCTTCCTCCATCATGGAACGCCGGGCTGAAGCCAGTTTCGTTAATGTACCTAAAGTGAAGTTGTCGGAATTTGAACCTCGCAACGAAGTCTGGGGAGAAAACTTTCCAAGAGAATTTCAGTCGTATTACCAAACAGCAGATACTTCATTCCAAAGTAAATACAACGGAAATGCCATGATCGATATGCTCGAAGTTGATCCTCGACTTGTTGTACTTTGGGCTGGCTATGGTTTTTCCAAAGATTATAATCAAGGTAGAGGTCACTACTATGCGGTGGAAGACATCCGTAAAACGCTGCGAACTGGTGCTCCGGACAGCCCCGATGAAGGGCCCATGCCATCGACTTGCTGGACTTGTAAGAGCCCGGATGTTCCTCGCGTGATGCAGGAAGAAGGAGTAGCCGAGTTTTACAAAGGGAAATGGGCTCGTTTGGGTTCCGAGATTGTAAATCCGATTGGCTGTGCTGACTGCCACGATCCGGAAACAATGAATCTTCGCGTAACCCGACCGGCATTGGTCGAAGCATTTGAGAAAATGGGAAAAGATGTTAATAAAGCCACTCACCAGGAAATGCGTTCCTTGGTTTGCGCTCAATGCCACGTAGAATATTATTTCAATAAAAAAACAGTTGATGGCGCTCAATACCTCACCTTTCCTTGGGAGAAAGGAATGACAGTGGAAGCCGCCGAAGAATATTATGACGAAATGAATTTCAGCGATTGGACGCATGCCATTAGTAAAGCTCCGATGCTGAAAGCCCAGCACCCGGGATATGAAATTTACAAGCAGGGAATCCATGCCGAACGAGGTGTTTCGTGCGCCGATTGTCATATGCCATACAAATCAGAGGGTGGACAGAAGTTTACCGATCACCACATTCAATCTCCATTGAACAATGTTGCCAATTCCTGTCAGGTTTGCCACCGTGAAGAAACTGCGACCTTGTTGCAAAATGTATTTGACCGACAAGATAAAGTCATTGAAAACCGGGACAAACTGGAAGAGCTTATTGTTCGCGCACACCTTGAAGCCAAAAAAGCCTGGGATTTAGAAGCTAGTGAAGATGAAATGCAGGAAATCCTGATGGGAATTCGTCATGCACAATGGCGCTGGGATTACGCAGCAGCAGCCCACGGTGGCTCGTTCCACGCTCCACTTGAAACCAGCCGGATTATTTCAACCGGAATTACCATCGCTCAGGAAACCAGAATTAAACTGTCACGTTTGCTGGCTTCAAAAGGTTTTAACGAAGAGTTACCTTACCCCGATATTTCGACCAAAGCCAAAGCGCAGGAATTCATCGGTCTGGACATGGCTAAACTAAATCAGGAAAAGGAAGAGTTTTTAGAAACAGTGGTTCCTCAATGGCTTGAACAAGCAAAAGAAAGAGAAGCCTCCTGGGATGTCAAACGAAACTAAACCAATATTACAATGATGAAAATACCAGTTATTGGATTAGTTATCGTTCTGGCGCTGACGATATCAAAAACCTATGCGCAGTTCTCGTTGAGCGGCGAGTTTCGACCTCGCACGGAGTTGAGCCATGGCTATAAAAGCCTGGCTACCGCCGATCAGGATGCATCACTATTCACTGCTCAGCGCACGCGACTTAACGCCTGGTACCAATCCGAAAAAGTTATTACCTATTTGGTATTGCAAGACGTTCGGACCTGGGGGAGTCAGACACAGCTAGTTGCAAACGAAGACTATGCCACTTCAATACATCAGGCATGGGCCGAAATATTTTTCTCTCCGGAATTTTCACTCAAAGCCGGACGACAAGAATTAGTCTACGATGACCACCGCATCTTTGGAAATGTAGGTTGGGCACATCAGGCACGTTCGCACGATTTGGCTATCCTGAAATACCAAAGTGAAATTAGTTTGCATTTGGGTATTGCTCATCACGAGAATACAAATCCGACCAATAGTATTTTTGATGGGAATGACGCCTATAAAAATTTGCAATTTGTTTGGGTTAATAAAAAATGGGACAACTCCAGTTTGAGCTTGCTTGCTTTGAACAACGGCGTTCCTCAACTGACCGCGGACGGACAAGAAGTAAACTACAGCCAGACGCTGGGTGGTCACACAAGGTTTCAACTAGGTCAATTTAATTTAGCCGCCAATGCCTATCTACAAACAGGTAAAACCGGCAATGGCAACGAGTTGAGCGCTTACAACGTATTGTTTGAAGCGACTTGCCCAAGAGGAATTACGTGGGGATACGAGCGGCTTTCGGGAACTGCATACGATGATGATAAAAACAAATCCTTCACTCCCTTGTATGGCACCAACCATAAGTTCAATGGTTTCATGGACTATTTCTATGTGGGCAACCATGCCAACAATGTTGGATTGAATGACATCTATGCAAAGTACAATTACTCAAAAGACCAGTGGAGCCTGAATGCTCACATCCATTATTTTTCAGCAGCAGCTAAAATTAGTGCCGACGCCTCTAACTATCTGGGTACTGAGTTGGATTTAGGAGCGGGTTGGAAAGTTAGTCCTGAAGCTAAATTGAGCTGTGGATTTTCGATTATGTTTGCCGGCGAAAACATGGAATTAATCAAAGGAGGAGATCATACGGCCACAAATTACTGGAGTTGGCTGATGTTAAGTGTAACCCCAAATTTTATTAACTAAGTATGACGAAGAGAAGTACCTGGCAAACGCCCTGGTCGTATCGTGAAGGTTGGATTGTTGTAGGAGGATTGGCAATACTGGGAATCGTTTGGCAGGCATTTTTGCCTTCCCTAAAAGCACAGATTCCTCGGTGGCCGGGAAATCTGATTCTTGGACTATTGTTTATCTCCATTTTACTGGGAATTCATTTCTTCTCAAAAAAATCAGCTTTCCACAAATGGCTATCTTCGGTTCCCGCAGCGGTAACTTCAGCTGCTTTTTATTGTGGGTTGGCTATTTTAATGGGAATTATCCCTCAACACCAGCAGTCGCCATCGTTAATCATCAACCTGACCGGATTAAATCAGTTGACAAATAGCTGGCTGTTTGTTTTAGCCAATGTGTATTTTTTATCCAGCCTCGGGCTGGCGACTTTGAAACGCTTAATCCCCTTCAAACTAAAAAATACAGGTTATGTTTTAAACCATTTGGGACTGTGGATTGCCCTGACTGCAGCTGCCTTGGGGAGCAGCGACCTGCAACGACTAAGTATGAATTGTCAGGAAGGCCAACCGGAATGGCGGGCAACCAATCAAACTGGACAAGTGATTGAGCTCCCCATCGCGATTGAGTTGCTCAACTTCAGTATTGACGAGTATCCTCCCAAACTAACATTGATTGATAATAAAACAGGAAAGGTGGTAACAGAAGGCAAAAAGAACCAGTATTTTTCAGTTGCAGAAGCTCCTTTCCAATTATTAAGCTACAAGGTTGAAGTTGAAAAACTGCTAGGCGAAGCTGGCCTCATTGGCAATCGATTTGAACGGGTGAATGAAATCGGATCGCCACCTGCTGCGCAACTTAAAGTTACACATACGAAAACCCGGGAAACAGCGAACAGCTGGGTTAGCTCAGGAAGCTTCAGGCAACAACCTTACGCGTTTAAAATCAGCAGTGAGCACTCCATTGTAATGCTGCCACCCGAGCCACAAAAGTATCAGTCGGCTATTCGAATTTTAACCCGGGATGGCCAACAACTGGAAACTACACTGGAAGTGAATAAACCATTTAAGCTTGGAGGATGGAAGCTTTATCAACTAAGTTACGATACCGAGATGGGTAAGTGGTCTACCTTGAGTGTGATCGAGCTGGTGCGAGATCCATGGATTCCGGCAGTTTATCTAGGTATCTTCATGCTGTTAGCCGGAACACTGTTCTTGTTTAGGGATGGAACAAAAAAGAGAAAGGAACAATTGTAATGGGATGGATTAATTTTGAAGGTTATGTTGTTATTACCTTGTTCTTTTGGTTGGCAAGCGTCGGTAGCTTATTTCTGCGGTCTACTAATAAATCAATACAAAAATATCTCCCGTCTCTTCTGGCTCTCGGCGGAATTTTGAGCCTGTCATTGTTCATCATCGTTTTATGGACAAAAATTGACCGTCCGCCCATGCGGACTTTGGGAGAAACCCGTTTGTGGTATTCCTTGCTATTACCAGCAATTGGGCTGGTAAGCTTTGCCCGTTGGAAGTATAAATGGCTGTTAGCTTACAGCCTGTTCATGGGAGGGCTGTTTATTGTCATCAACTATTTAAACCCTGAAACGCACGATAAAAGCCTAATGCCGGCACTGCAAAGTGTTTGGTTTATTCCGCATGTTATCGTGTACATGTTTGCTTATGCCTTGTTGGCTGCTTCGAGCTTAGTAGCTCTAAAAGCCATCTATCAAAATTATTGTAATAAAGACTGGCAAGCACTTCCATCTCTGGCTGATAATTTCGTGTACCTGGGCTTTTCATTTTTAACCATGGGATTGCTTTTCGGCGCACTGTGGGCCAAAGAAGCCTGGGGACATTACTGGACTTGGGACCCCAAAGAAACCTGGGCTTTTATTACATGGACCGCATACCTGATCTACATTCATCATCGGTATAAACACTTAAAACGAAACGAACAGGCTATGTGGATTCTTCTGATTGCCTTTGCGTTATTGCTGGTTTGTTGGTTTGGGGTGAATTACTTGCCAACAGCTCAAAATAGCGTACACACCTATAGCAACTAACATTTCGTTGATTTGTAACATTAGATACATGTTAAGATCAGACTTCGCTTAATTTTGTATTACTGAAATCAAGATTGTCTCAAATGAGATTGTCAACTACAAGTCATTCATGAAGCGAAAAAACAAACTCTTAAAACTGTTCCGAAAGCTGCACAAATGGCCCGGAGTAATCATTGCATTTCTGGCAATTCTTTTCGCCTTATCCGGCATTGTGATGAACCACCGGTCCGTGGTTTCTTCGATCGACATTAATCGAAACTGGCTTCCTTCCGACTACCAATATAAAAACTGGAATCTGGCGGCAGTGCGTGGCGGTTTGCCAGTAGATTCAGCAAATTTTATATTCTACGGAAACATAGGCGTTTGGAAGAAAAACGGAAATACAATAGCTGATTTTAACACCGGTTTTCCTGAGGGAATCGACAAAAGAAAAATCTATAAGGTTGAAAAATTTCGGAATACCTTATTTGCTGCTACTCACTTTGGACTTTACGAAAGAAAAACAGGCAGCGAAAAGTGGCAACACATTCCATTACCCACAAAAGAAACCCGGCTAACAGATTTGTTCATCAAGCAAGACACGCTGATGGTGATGAGTCGTCATCATTTACTGAAGTCGGTCGGCAACCACCAATTTGAAGTTATTCAGCTGCCCAGGCCTGTTGACTATGAGCGAAAAACTGGTTTATTCAACACCCTGTGGGAACTACACAGCGGCGAGCTATTTGGACTAGCCGGGAAGCTTTTTGTTGACTTGCTTGGCTTGGTAACTATTTTACTATCCGTTACCGGCTTGCTTCATTTTTTCTTTCCTAAAATTGCTAAGCGCCGAAGAAAGAAGCTAAAAGACAATTCGAAACTCACCGCCACCCGGAAACTTAACCTCCGTTGGCACAACGTGGTGGGCTACACCTTCATTGTTTTTCTGATTCTGAACACGACAGCGGGTATGTTTTTACGTCCTCCATTGTTGATTCCAATCGCGAACTCGAAAGTTGGATTAATACCGGGAACTCATTTAGACGATCCAAATCCGTGGTTTGACAAGCTTAGACGTGGAACGTGGAATGAAACGCTAAAATCGTATATCATTTCAACCTCCGATGGTTTTTATTTGGCCAATGAGGGACTAAGCCAAACACTGAAAAAAGCAAGCGCCCAACCTCCGGTGAGTGTGATGGGGTGTAATGTACTGGAGCCACTCAGCCCAACCAGCTATTTGGTTGGTTCATTTAGCGGGCTATTCATTTGGGATCTAAAGAGCCAGTTCGTACTTGATGCATTTAGTCAAAAGCCACCCCAAGCCAGTAGCGGCCGACCAATATCAGACCACCTCATTACCGGATATTTTGAGTTCAGTAAAAATGCTCACTACCTATTCGATTACAGCCTCGGCATGCAGAACTTTGAAAATATGCCAAACTGGGAAATGCCCAATGAAGTCCTCCAAAAATCGCCCATTTCTCTCTGGAATACCGCACTGGAAGTGCATACCGGACGGATATTTGAGCATCTCTTTGGCCCCTTCTACATTCTGTATGTTCCTCTATCAGGCCTCTGCCTTATTATGGTTCTGGTCAGTGGTTTTATGATTTGGTGGAAAGCATATCGAAAAAAACGGTTGAAAAAAGCGAATTAAGAAGCTGATCGTTCTGCCGTAACAATCAATGGTAAATGATTTCCACCATAAGGCTTCTTTTGGAAATTTGCATAATAAACCATGCGCTCAAAGCCGTAGTGTTTCAGCAAAGCATTTAAATCATCTTTTCGTATCGGGAGTAATCGTGAAGCATGAAACAAGGAATCGCGACTATTCTTAATCACCAGTTCTGTGTTAAAAATGACCTTTTCTTCATCTTCTGTCGGCAAATCATATTTCCGGATAAAACTTATTTTTGGTGTATCTATCAATGGAAGTTCTTCCACTTCATGATCAAGAATGTAATCGTAGTTCAGAATCTGGATCATAAATCTTCCTCCCGGCTTCAATGCTTTGGCAACAGCCTTAAAGAATTGAGCAATTTCATCGATCGAATCCAGATGTACCAGCGTATTTCCAAAACACAAAACAGCATCTAAGCTCGATTCAGTAGAAAAAGTTCCGGTTTCCAGCATATTGCCAACCTGAAATGACAAACCAGGAAAATGATTCTCCTTCTCAGCTATTTTAATCATTTCCTCATTCAAATCAATTGCTGTAATCTGGGCTCCTGCGGAGGCTAATTTCATAGCCAACTGACCAGTGGAACAACCAATGTCCAGGATATTTTTACCATCAAGCGATCCAAGGCTTGTTTTCACAAATTGAACTTGATTTTCGTTTAATGGAAATATTTGATTGTAATATTTTGCAATCGATGAGTAAAATATGGCCTGATCAATCTTCATGGTTGGAAATTTTTATCTTAATGTTTCTAGCTTTTCGAACTGCTAACTTCTTGTGATATTTATAAATAGCCTGTCGGCAAACAAAAATACAACAGGAGAAAAATACTCTGGCAATTGGTAACACAAAGCCTGAATACTACTCCTGCATTTTTTTAAGTAGTCCACGACAGGAATCTTCGAGAATATCTAGCACCAACTCGAATCCTTCTTCTCCCCCATAATACGGATCAGGAACTAATTTATACTGATTGCCCGATGAAAAATCTGTCATCTTATAAATTTTCCTGACCTCTTCAGGCTTCGATGTCATTTTTTTTAAATCCCAAACATTGTTATCATCCATTCCAATGATGTAGTCAAAATCATGGAAATCTCTTTCGGGATTTACCGGGCGCGAGATGGATGTCAACCGATAACCACGTTGAATGGCATGTCCCTGCATTCTTCGGTCTGCAGGCTCCCCGGCGTGATATCCAGTTGTTCCGGCCGAATCACACTCAATTTGATCTTCCAATCCTTGTGTCTGAATTACAGAATTAAATACCGCCTCGGCACTGGGCGACCGGCAAATATTTCCTAAACAGACAAATAACACCCGTTTTTTCATTCGATTATAATTGTTTGCTTTTTTTTGGTATCACATGGAACTCGCATAAAATTATTCTTCTGTGTGTAAAAGCTTTTACGTGCTCGTTTCCTATCGTTAATTGCTTTCAATACAAAATTAAATTATTCTATTGAGCATGAAAGTTTATTCCATTAAATTTTAGAAATCATCTCCAATGAGTTTAAAAAAATCCATTTCATCAGCGAATGTTGTATGCGCATTGTTCATTTTGAAAAGAAGTTTAAAATACTCAGCTTTGCATTCTGTTATAAAAGAGAATGAAAGATTTTACGGTTGGAAGTGAAGCAAAAATTATCCTGAATTTTTCTGTCCCTTTAGTTATTGGTAATTTATTTCAGAACCTTTACAATATTGTCGACAGTATTATTGTAGGAAATTACCTGGGGAAAGAGGCACTGGGTGCTGTTGGCGCATCGTTTCCGATTATTTTCACGCTCATCTCTCTGATTATTGGAGTTGGCTCCGGAGCCTCAACAGTTGTTTCGCAATATTTTGGAGCGAAACAAATGGAGAATGTATCCAAAACAATCGATACCATTTTTATCTTTTTCCTTGCTGCTTCGCTGGTGGTCACTTCACTTGGTATTTATTTCAGTGAAGAAATATTCAGGTTATTGCAATTGCCTGTTGCTATTTTGCCCGAAGCTGTCAGTTACATTAAGATATACTTAACGGGTATGTTTTTCTTTTTCGGATTCGCTGGAATCACCTCTATTTTAAGAGGTTTGGGAGATGCAAAAACGCCGCTCTATTTTATGATCTTTTCAACCTTTAGTAATATTGTTTTAGATTTACTCTTCATCCTGGTTTTTAAATGGGGAATTGAGGGAGCAGCATTTGCAACAGTGATAGCACAGGCCAGTGCTTTTTTTACCGCTGCCTGGTATTTAAATAAAAAACATGCTGTTATTAAACTATCGTTTCGCAAATACGTGTTCGACAAAAAGATATTCAAAAGCTGCATACGCATCGGACTTCCAACCGGTTTTCAGCAGTCATTTGTCGCTTTCGGGATGATGGCCATTATGGTTATTGTGAACGGTTTTGGCACCAATGCCGTGGCAGCCTATTCTGCCGCAATCAGAATTGACTCTTTTGCCAAAATGCCAGCGATAACTTTTTCTTCAGCCCTTTCGAGCTTTACCGGACAAAACCTTGGAGCGTTCCGCGAAGATCGAGCAACGAAAGGCCTTAAAATCACCCTTCTATTTTCTTTGATTTATTCGGCCTTTATATCCGTCATTATTATCGTATTCGGAAAATACCTGATTAAGCTATTCACCCCCGATCCGGCTGTAATTGCAATCGGAGAAGACTATCTGGTCATCGTTTCTTCATTTTACCTGCTGTTGTCTGTTATGTTTACATTTACCGGGTTTCTGCGTGGTGCGGGGGCCACTTTTATCCCCATGCTTACCACACTTACTGCATTGTATGTTTTTCGCATTCCGATGGCTTATTTTTTGTCCGACCACATTGGAGTAAATGGTATCTGGTGGGCTGAACCGGCAGGGTGGCTTGCCGGAACAATTATTCTTATTATTTACTACTTCACAGGAAAGTGGAGAGGAAAAGAGGTCGTTCAAAAGCCTCCTCAAAAATAAGATCGCTACCGAACACCTTCATCCCAAAGTATTAAATAAACACAAATTACTTTAGAATCGTTACAAATTGATACCCCTGAACGCTAATAAGAATCGATTCAGCCATTTTTAGTTATCTTTACTTACTTCAAAAACTTTACAAGCGGTCTGCCATATAACAGTTGACAGGGTCCTTTTCAGTGATCAATATTTACTATTTTGAGGGCTGTTTGTAAAAACACAAAAAAATAAATCTCTAACCGCAACAGCGTTGCAAAAAACTAATTTTTCTTATGAATGCTATATTCTGGATAATTCCTTTATGTTCGATCTTAGCTCTTGTCTTTGCCTGGTTTTTCTTCAAATCAATGATGAAGAATTCGGAAGGCACACCACGAATGATTGAAATCGCTCAATATGTTCGCGAAGGGGCAATGGCTTATTTGTATCGCCAATATAAAGTTGTTGGCATCGTTTTTCTTATTCTTTTACTTATTTTATTGCTTTTGGCATACCTTGGTGTACAGAATCCGTTTGTACCCATCGCCTTTTTAACTGGTGGTTTCTTCTCTGGCCTTTGTGGCTTTCTGGGAATGAAAACGGCTACCTTTGCCTCAGCACGAACAACTCATGGTGCTTCTCAATCGCTAAACAAAGGGTTGAAAGTAGCTTTCCGAAGTGGTGCTGTAATGGGCTTAATTGTTGTTGGATTTGGACTATTAGACATTGCCTTATGGTACTGGTTCCTAAACAGTGTAATCTTTACTCCCGAACACATGGCTAACGGGTTTCATCTAATTGGATTGAACTTCGTACATGCCGGAACCAGTGAAGCACAAAAGCTAGTGGAAATTACAACCACCATGCTTACCTTCGGAATGGGTGCATCAACACAAGCACTTTTCGCTCGTGTTGGAGGTGGAATTTATACAAAAGCTGCCGATGTAGGTGCCGACCTTGTTGGAAAAGTAGAAGCTGGGATTCCTGAAGACGACCCTCGTAATCCCGCCACTATTGCCGATAACGTAGGTGACAACGTAGGAGATGTCGCCGGTATGGGTGCCGACCTTTACGAATCTTATTGCGGATCTATTTTAGCAACCGCCGCTCTCGGTGCTGCCTTGCCAATTGCTGCGTTAAAAGTCTCGGGAATGACGACCGAAATGGCCGTAATTGCCCCCATGCTTGTAGCCGCTATTGGTATTATTTTCTCTATTGTTGGTATTTTCATGGTTCGTACAAAAGAATCTGCAACCCAGAAAAACCTATTGAATGCGCTTCTTCTCGGAACCGGCGGTTCGTCAGTATTGGTACTGATTGCCATGATTGGAATGGTTTACATGGGATGGATTACCTGGGGCGTTTTTGGTGCTGTAATCATTGGACTAGCTGCCGGCGTAATTATTGGTCAGGCAACTGAATATTTCACATCGGATGAATACAAGCCTACTCAAGGAATTGCAGGCCAAGCACTACAGGGACCTGCAACAACAATTATCGACGGTATAGCTGTCGGAATGTACTCAACCTGGGTTCCTGTTGTAACAATCGTACTCGGAATCATTGGTTCTTTTTGGTCCGCAGGAGGTTTTGATCACTTTGCCATGGGAGTTTATGGAATTGGATTTGCCGCGGTTGGAATGCTTTCAACACTTGGAATCACGCTAGCAACCGACGCTTTTGGTCCCATTGCTGATAATGCCGGAGGAAATGCTGAAATGGCAGAGTTACCCAAAGAGGTTCGTGAGCGCACCGATGCCTTGGACATGCTTGGAAACACAACCGCCGCGACCGGGAAAGGTTTTGCCATCGGATCTGCCGCACTGACAGCTATGGCTTTGATTGCAGCTTACATGGAAGAAATTCGCTTGTGGTTTGGCAAAATTGCTAATGCAGGAGAAGGTTTTGTGCGTGTCGGCGATTTTGCTTTTTATACCGACGTCGTACCTAAAGTTGAAGAAGGTATTAAAGTCGTTCAGCTCAATATGGCTTCTGTAAAGGATTTTTCAGCTGCCTACGACATCACGCTTTTCAACCCCTTGTTTTTGGGAGGTTTATTCCTGGGGTCTATGATGGCATTTGTTTTTAGTGCGATGACCATGAAAGCAGTTGGTCGTGCCGCAGGTGCTATGGTTGACGAAGTGCGTCGTCAGTTCCGCGAAATAAAAGGAATTCTCGAGGGTACTGCCACACCTGAATATGCCAAGTGTGTTGAAATTTCAACTATTGGAGCCCAAAAAGAAATGTTGTTGCCATCATTGGTTGCCATCATCGTTCCCGTGCTTGTTGGAGCATCAATGGGTGTTGCCGGAGTTATTGGTTTACTTGCCGGTGGCTTAACCTCAGGATTTACATTGGCTGTATTTATGAATAACGCTGGAGGTGCCTGGGACAATGCAAAAAAATATATAGAAAAAGGAAACTACGGTGGAAAAGGTAGCGAAGCCCACAAGGCGGGTGTTGTTGGCGATACTGTCGGCGATCCGTTTAAAGATACTTCAGGTCCTTCACTTAATATCTTGATTAAGTTGATGACCATGGTTTCTGTTGTAATGGCCGGTTTAACCGTTACATTGAGCTTAATGTAAAATAATAAATTGCTGAAAAATCTGATAACCTGTGGGCTTCTGCTCACAGGTTTTTTTTGTATCCATGAATAGATCCATTTTTGCTTTATAGCATTCAACATCCTCTTCTGATTTTTTTACCTTTAGCTATTCTAACCGAAATGACTAACTATGAAATACTCAATTTTCTTTCTTCTGTGCCTTAACCTCTCCTCTCTTTCTGCACAAGTCCCGACAGGCATATTTAGTACTAACAAAGACATTGGAAACCCCGAAATCAGTGGTTCGGCAAGCTACAATCGTCAAACCCAAGAATACTTAATTAGCGGATCTGGTTACAATATCTGGTTCGAACGGGATGAGTTTCATTACTTATACAATAAATTGAAAGGTGATTTCATATTGACAGCCAATTTTTCTTTTGTTGGAGAAGGAACTGATCCGCATCGAAAAGTCGGCTGGATGGTTAGAGCTTCCGAAGAAGAAAATGAGGTACACTGTTCTGCTGTTCTTCATGGAGATGGGTTAACTGTAATGCAGTGGCGACCTTTAAAAGGGGAATCTATGCGCGATCCTGAAGATGAACTCTTTGCTCCAAAGCCAAATTACCAAATATTACAACTCGAACGCAAAGGTAAAAAGATGATTTTTCGGGCCGCTCATGTTGGGGAACCACTAAAACTAATTGGCTCACAGGTTATGGAAAGCCTACCGGAGAAAGTGTTTGCAGGCCTATTTATCAATTCTCATAATCCGGATGTAATCGAAAAAGCAAAAATCTGGAATGTTCGAATTGATCAACCTGTATCAGATAACTATGACCCGGGACAGGAAGGTTGGCTTGGATGCAGACTTGAAACGATGAATATTTTCAATGGAAAACGTAAAATCATCTACGAAAAGAATGATCGTTTTGAAGCACCAAACTGGATGCCTGATGGCAAAAAGCTATTGTTCAACATGGATGGTTCACTTTATAAAATTCCGACTGAAGGTGGTAACCTGGAAAATTTAAACACCGACTTTGCCGATAATCTCAATAACGATCATGGAATTTCATTCGATGGGAAGATGCTTGCAATTAGCCATCACAGTCAAGGGCTAAAAGGCGGTGGTGGGTCGAGGGTATATGTTTTGCCTTTGGAGGGCGGAACACCACAACTGGTTACCGAAGAAGCGCCGTCATACTGGCATGGGTGGGCTCCTAATAATAACGAAGTACTCTACGTTGCTCAACGTGGTGGAAGTAATGTATTCAACATTTACAAAAACTCAATTGACGGAGGAAAGGAAGTTGCTCTAACCAATAGTCAGCCCGGCGAACATGTTGACGGATGTGAATTTTCGCCTGATGGAAAATATATTTATTACAATGGAAGTAAATCCGGCACCATGCAACTTTGGCGTATGAAACCTGATGGAAGCGATCATGAACAAATCACCTTTGATGAATACAATGATTGGTTTCCTCACATTTCGCCCGATGGGAAATGGATCGCTTTTATCTCCTTCCCTGCCGATATTGAATCCAACTCCCACCCTTCGTACAAAAGAGTGATGCTGCGCCTGATACCCACCAGCGGAGGTGCACCTCAAGTAATTGCCTATCTGTATGGGGGGCAGGGAACCATTAATGTACCTTCCTGGTCACCCGACAGCAAACACATTGCATTTGTGAGCAATTCGGGTAAAAAATAGAAGAACATATTTTGTAAAGAAGAACAGGATATTTCATGTTTGAGATATCCTGTTCTTCTTTCTATATTTTTGGATGGTTTACTGTTCAAACAGCTGATTTAGAGATTCAAAATAATCTTCCTCCCAGCCCTCAACAATATTATCATAAGCTTCGTCGGGGATGTTACTTTGTCGAACTTCCATGCTCGTACCGTCCCCATCTTTATGCAGTTTGATGGTCACAATCGATGCAGCATCCTGGTCGCCAAAATACCATTCCTGAACAAGCTTGTGATTCTTTTCAAACTCCAGGTTTTTACCGCTTATACTTCCCTCCCAAAGCGAAAACTCAGTATCCGGTTTTTCCTCCATCACGGCAGCTTCACCGGTCCATATCTCAAGCATCGTTTTATTAGTCAACGCATTGTACACATCCGCCGGACTGGCATCCAGGCTAAAATATTTTTTATAATCCTTCATCGCTTAATTTACTTTTTCTCGTCGGAAGATACGTTTATTTAGTTTATAGGAAAAGCCGATGGTTATAAATTCTTTGATTTGCCATCTGGGCTCCAGAATATCACTTCCATCAGCCTTTTCTCCAACCTTGAATTTCACATTATCGTCGTATATAAAATGCAACATTGCCCGAAGACTGATAAAATCGTTCAATTTCATCACGAAATTATTTTCCCAATCAACATCAAATTTTGAAAAAGGGGAGCTATAATTGATGAACATTTTATACTTCATCTGATAAGAAATATCAGGTGTTATGTCTGTTTTATACGAAACATCGGCATTTAAACCCGGTTCCCAATAGCGTTTCTTTCCTTTATCAATCCCAAACTTAGTTGGGTCCACCTCAACGGTGTCTCTCACATAAACCGTTTTTGAGGTAAAAGGTGAAAGAAACAACGAAAAGTTTTTGTTCGGTTTATAATCTAAACCAAGCTTAATCAATGTTTTTGCCGGAGCTAAAAATGCTGAAATTTTAGTCTCCCTATCCGGGTAATTATAACCATTAAATAGCTGAGTTTGAAAATCGATCTCCGCACTATAATACCATTTTTTAAAGGCACTTAACCCATAACGCGAGATAAATTCAAACTTATCATCATTTTTCTGGATCATTCCCGATGGTTTTATCCAGCCATTTCGAAGCTCAACTGAGTTTTCCCACTTTACCTTTTTGTACGAATAATTCGCAAATCCTTTTAAGACCAGCAAAGTAGACAGAGCACTCTTCCCTCCCTTTTTCCAATTGCTCAGTGCAGTTTGAGAAAAACCAAAATTTCCATCGCCCCCTAAACTCCACGGAGTAATCACTTTATAGCGTTGATCAATCGAACGAAGGCTACTCTCGGGTTCAAACTGATCGAAATCGAAAGCCTTTGTTTGTTGGGTTGAAAATCTCTTAAGGGTTACAGCATCATCAATAAAAATCTGCATCGAGTTTTTACCCTCATTATGAATACGAATACCCAGTGAATCCTTTTGCTCATTTTTTAAAAACATTCGGGTATAACGATTAGCATTATTGCGAAGGATAACTCTTGTAGAATCGCCTTCACTGTTTTTCACCCATAAATTTATCGAATCCTTTTTAGCAAAATTGGTTAACACATCAATCTTTTTCGAAATCGAATCATTAATAGCCTTCATCACCGCCTGATTGTATTTTCTCAGTATTTCCCTGTTTTGAGCCCGAGTTGAATCAACCAGCTCCGCTTTTTCCTTTTGGACATATTCCTGAATATACTGAGTCCGATAAGCATCGCTGACTGAATCTATATAAAAATTCAGCATATTATTATTGTAATGAATACGTGCTTCTTCGAGCAATATGCGTTTCAGACTATCCATTTTTTGCAGGCGTATAAAATCTGCGGGACTACTTATAATTGAATCAGGAATTACATCAAACCCTTTTAAGCTATCGGGCAAAATGACAAGAGAATCTCTTAACAAAAAATCAACCTCATCCTTTGCCAGCAGATTCACTTTCTCATCCAGTTTTTCAAAAATTTCCTCAGGGACAGCAATCTCGTCTTTTACGATTGTTGACCGAATGGATCGCTCCTTACGACTCAATTTCTCATCCAATTCCTTTTTCGACACATAGCCCGCTACTTCTAAAGAATCGGAAACACGATCTACCGGCCGATAAAAAAAACTAGGATCATCGACCATGCGATACTTTTCAAGCTTGTACAGTATCGTATCTATATCTTCATCCTCTGCAAAGTGAACCAAGCCTTTCAGGCTTTTCCCAAGCTCATTATCGACTGGGATCCAATCGCTGTTCTGATATAAAAAATGGTTGAGGTAATCAACGCTGACTTGAACCGAATCAATTGAAGAACTTTTCTCATTTCTACGAGGTGACTCCTCGGCCTTAGAAACGACACAAAAAATGACAAAGTAAAAAGTAACAGCTAGTATTAATCTGCTTCTCATAAACTAAAAGGGTTTATATTGGCTTCTCTTAAAAACGACGCACACAAAAAAATCTTGTGCTCAACATACAAAAATTAAGCCATTCGACTATTTCCAGGTTGAAAATGGATATTTTGCCAGATACGAATTATGATATTTTTCCTGACCAGTCACTTCCTTTGTAATCCAGACTGGCATTTCAAAAGACTCATTTTCAGCATCAAGCTCCAATTCTGCTAAAAACAGTCCTTTGTTGGCTCCCTTAAAAAAGTCAACTTCCCAAGTGCGATTATTTACGACAATATGGAAACGATCCTTTTCAACTGGTGGATACACAGCTAACTTTAATAGCTCTTCGGCATCATCAACCGGTATTTCATATTCAAACTCCGGTCTCGAAATTCCGTTTCCTCGTCCCTTTATTGTGAGGTAAGCTGCTTCATCGGCAATACGAACCCGAATTGTTCGATCCGGATCAGTTTGCAAATAAGCTTGCACCATACTTATCTTTTTCACGGGCTCTTGAAGTAGCGCCTCGTTTATCAGAAACTTCCTTTCTATTTCTATTGCCATAATGTTGATGATTCTTCTCCGCAAAAATACACTTCAGCAGGGCATTACAAGAATTAAAAGATCAAATAATTCTTAATAAGCACCATGAGCTCACAAATCTTTTCAACGATGACGTAAATAACTAAACTATGCTGCAAAACAGATTACTATTTTAATATTCTGACAAATGTCTTTATATAAATCGATTCAGCTTCCTTAATTTTACCACTAAAGTGCACAAATGATCTTTACTTGCACTCTGAGAAAAGCAAAGTCATCAGCGGCTCCGACCTGGCCTTTTATTAGGCGTTTTTTCAAACAACTACGATTTTCATCGCTTAAAAACCAATAAATCAATCTACATGGATCCAGTACAAGATCTGATTAAAAACCTGGCAAGCCAACACGGAAGAAACCGCACCAATCTATTGCCAATTTTACAAGGCGTTGTCGAACAGGAAAAATACCTGTCGGAGCATTCGATGATTGAGATTGCCCGTGAACTGGACATGCCTGCAGCTGACGTTTATGGCACAGCAACATTCTATTCGTTTCTGGAATACCAAAAAATGGGCACTTATATTATTCGGGTGTGTAAAACAATCACTTGTTCGATGAAAGGCAAAAACCAAATTCTACTAACCATTGAAAACATGTTGAAAATTGGCATGGGTGAGACTACGCCAGACGGTAAATTTTCGCTACTGCAAACCAACTGTCTGGGCTGGTGTCACAAGGCTCCGGCAATGCTGATCAATAACGAAGTGTATACGGAACTTACGCCTGAGTCAGTCAGAGATATTTTAACCCAGTACCTTAAAAAATAAACACAACATTATGGTTGCAGCAACATATCAATTAAAAAGAGCCGATTTCATTTTTAAGAATGACAATGACTGGAAAAAAATTCTCGACAAAAGCTTAAAGAAACCCTCTCAGGAACTGATTAACGAATTGATGAGTTCGGAACTTAAAGGGCGCGGAGGAGCAGGATTTCCAACCGGCTTAAAATGGAAATTAACAGCCGAATACCGATCGGATAAAAAATATGTGATTTGCAATGCCGACGAAGGAGAACCGGGAACATTTAAAGACCGCGAAATTCTTTCGGAGGTTCCGTATAAAGTGCTAACAGCAATGGCAGTTTGCGCCCATGTTGTTGGTTCGCAAGAAGGTTTTATTTATCTGCGTGGCGAATATAAATTTCTGGCTCCCGAACTAACAAAAGTAATTGGAGAATTTGAACACTACTGCAAAGAAGCAGGTCTCAATTTTAGTGTGAAAATATTCCTTGGCAGCGGTGCCTACATTTGCGGCGAGGAAACAGCGCTTTTTGAGTCGATGGAAGGAAAGCGGGGCGAACCTCGCAACAAACCACCCTACCCGACCTCGTTCGGATATCTGGGAAAAGCCACTGTTGTGAATAACGTAGAAACGCTGGCACATGCTTTTACCATTTTCAAGTACGGCGCAAAAAAATTTTACGATCTGGGTGTACAGTATTCTCGCGGTTCAAAGCTGTTTTCCGTTTCGGGAGATACACCAAAGCCCGGCATTTACGAGCTGGAGTTGGGCATGAGCTTACAGGATTTTGTAGCTGAATTTGGCGATGGCGACACCAAAGCCGTTCAGGTTGGCGGTGCATCCGGATTTCTGGTTCCCCGCAAGCGATTCGAAAAAACAACCATTGGCTACCGTGGTAAGCTAACCGGAATTTCGTTACCCACCGGAGGCTCCATGATGCTGTTTAACAGCTCTCGTTCGATGTACAATGTACTGGACAACTACCTGGATTTTTTTCGGGAGGAAAGCTGCGGACAATGCACCCCTTGCCGCGTGGGTTGCCAACAACTTCATAGTGGAATAAAAGCAGTAAAAAGAGGCGAAAAACCTGCTCAATATCTCAACAAGCTGCTGAAACTTACTGAAACCATGCAACTGACTGCCAAGTGCGGATTGGGACAATCGGTTGCTAACTCGTTCAGTTCAATCGTCGAAAATTTCAGGGAAGAAATGATTTACTAATACCAAAAAGCAACAACAATGAGTAGTCAAATAAATGTCACGATTAATGGTTTTCAGCTTGAAATTGAAAAAGGAAAAACAATCCTGGACGCCGCGAACAAAGCCGGAATAATTATTCCAACACTCTGCTACCACAAAGACCTTTGCATTGCCGGAAATTGCCGGGTGTGCGTGGTTGAAGTTGCCGGGCAAAAACGACTGGCCGCGGCCTGTGCCACTCCTTGTGAAGAAGAAATGGAAATTCACTCCAATAGTTTGAAAGTAAGAAATTCGCGCAAACACATCATCGAACTGCTGTTATCCGAACACAACTCAGACTGCACCAAGTGTTATAAGAACGGAAATTGCGAACTACAGGAATTAGCTTCAGAATATAAAATTATGACGCAGGATTTCTTACGACTAGCCCCTCTGAAAAATTATACCATCGACCAGTTTTCACCCTCAATCGTAAAAGATGACAGCAAATGCATTCGCTGCCAGCGTTGCGTTCGCACTTGTGCTGAAATGCAAGGGGTGAATGCGCTCACGGTTGCCTATAAAGGCGATGAAATGAAAATTGCTACTTTTTTTGAAAAAGCAATGAACGATGTGATATGCACCAATTGCGGACAGTGCGTTAATCATTGTCCTACCGGCGCCTTGGTCGAGCACAACTATATTGAGGAAGTTTGGGATGCCATTTCTGATCCACAAAAGCATGTGGTTGTTCAAACAGCTCCGGCCATACGCGTTGGACTTGGCGAAGAACTCGGGCTGGAAGTTGGCGAACGGGTGACAGGCAAAATGGTATCAGCGCTCAAACGCCTGGGCTTTAACTCTGTTCTGGATACCGACTTTACAGCCGACCTCACGATTATTGAAGAAGGAACAGAATTACTAAATCGGTTGAGAAAAGTGCTTGCTGAAAAAGATGATCAGGTAAAACTTCCGCTGGCAACCTCCTGCTCTCCTGGCTGGATCAAATACGTGGAGCACATGTATCCCGAGTTTTTGGAACACCTCTCTACGTGTAAGTCGCCTCAACAAATGTTTGGAGCGTTGGTAAAAACATACTATGCAAAAGCTAATAAAATCGATCCTGACAAAATTGTTTCAGTCTCAATCATGCCTTGCACAGCCAAAAAGTTTGAAGCCAATCGGCCCGAAATGCACGATAGTGGTTTTCGCGATGTTGACTATGTGCTGACCACCCGTGAGTTGGCTATTATGATCAAGCAAGCGGGTATCAATTTCGCTAAACTTCCCGATGCCAAATACGACCGTCTTATGGGAGAATCGACAGGAGCCGGTGCTATTTTTGGAGCTACCGGCGGAGTAATGGAAGCTGCGCTACGAACTGCCTACGAATTAGTTACCGGCCGCGAGGTTCCATTTAAAAACCTCAACATCATTCCTGTGCGGGGGATGGAGGGCGTTAAAGAAGCCGGCATTAAAATTGATCATCCGTTAAAAGAGTGGAGTTTCCTGGATGGTATTGAACTGAAATGCGCGGTAGCACACGGATTGGTGAATGCTAAAAAAGTAATGGACGCCGTAAAAAACGGAACCAGCGACTATCATTTTATTGAGATAATGGCTTGCCCGGGAGGATGCCTGGGAGGCGGAGGACAACCGATTCCTACAAGTCCAGAGATCAGGCAAAAAAGGACTGAAGCAATTTATGCCGAAGATAAAAACATGCCCTTGCGAAAGTCTCACGAAAATCCTGAAGTACTTAAAATTTATCAAGACTATCTGGGCGAACCGCTGGGAGCAAAATCTCATCTTCTGTTACACACGAAGTATACTCCGCGAGATCGCTTCTAACTAAAAAAACCTTCGAGTCAGCCTTCTCTTTTTGCAGAAAGGCTGACTCTTTTAATTAATTACCCGCTTTCCTGCTTGGCACAAGCCAATAGTTTAATCGAAAAGTAGCTGAAAAACAATTGGATTCCGGGCGGATTTTTACAATGGCTAACAAATGTAACGTATAATGCAATCGACCAATAAAGAAAGACGAACCGCAAAACTGTTCTTCCTTCAAAACTCATTTTCATCCAAACTTTTTTGTTAATTCTACGTTACCTAAATGTTAACTTCAATAAAAACAAAAAAGGTCAATGCCATCTATTACATACATATCTCCAATTGGATTGTTGCAAATTGATTCATCAGCCAACGCTATCTCTGGAATTCATTTCACTGAACACGAAGTCAACACGACCGATTTCAGTCCAAAACTAAAAAAGCTAATCACGGAGCAATTTGACGAGTACTTTGCGGGTCGTTTATTCCAATTCGATTTGCCAATTCAGCCATCGGGAACCGAATTTCAACTAAGAGTTTGGAAACAATTGGAAGCAATTGAGTACGGACGACAAATTACCTACAGTGAGTTGGCGGACCTACTTAGCGATAAAAAGCTGGTGCGAGCCGTGGGAGGAGCCAATGCTAAAAATCCGCTTTCAATAGTTGTTCCTTGCCATCGGGTAATTGGCCGCAATAACAAACTTGTGGGTTATGCCGGGGGAATTTGGCGGAAAAAGTGGTTACTGCGCCACGAAATGGAGAATGCCAATTATAAAAAAACGTTGTTCTAGTCAATAGGAAGTGCTTCAATTTTGAGCCGTTCGCCCTTTAAAATGTTTCGAATCGCCCCATTCACCATAACCAATTTCGCTGCCGGCCATTTCAATTCGAGCCTCCAGACAATTGCGGCAAAGTTCTGCATCTTCATCCAAACACGGTTTATCTTCATATAACTGATATTCCTTTCGGAAATCGCAAGGAGTTAGATTTGGCATAATCACGTTAGCTCCAATTTTCAAGGCTTTTTCTCTCCCAACCGGATCAATGGCTTGCAAAGCAGTAGCCGCAGCAATATTAATATCGGGCATGAGCAGCCGCAAAGCCGCTATCATTTTTAAAGCCAGGTCGAATCGGCCTTGCTTCGACGCCAACTGCCGGCGGTACGCATACAAGGGCGTATCTTCATGCTCAATATAAGGTCCCATGCCAACCATATCGACATCCAGTTTTTTCAGAAAAAGCAGGTCTTCAGCCAGGTGGCCGGTCTCCTGAAAAGGTAAGCCAATCATCACTCCGGTTCCAACCTGGTAGCCACATTCCTTCAATGAGCTCAGGCATTCCAGTCGTTTGTCAAATGAGTGCAAGGGGTTATTGGGATGAATTTTATAGTATAAATCAGCGTTGGAGCTTTCAATACGCAACAAGTATCGATGAGCACCACTCTCAAACCAGCGCTGGTACGTTTCCGGTTTTTGCTCCCCACAGGAAAGGGTAATTCCCAACTCATCATTCGACAATCTTTTGATGGATTTCACCAAGCGATCAACCCGATTGATAAACACCGGTGACGACAACTCACCCGACTGCAGAACAACCGAGCCAAAGTGATTTTCCCAGGCAAAATGACAGGCAGCCAGTATTTCATCATCGCTTGCTTCGTAGCGAACCACCTTTTCATTACTCTTCCGGATGCCGCAGTAAAGACAGTCTTTCGAGCAAATATTCGAAAACTCAACCAATCCGCGGAAAAAAACCTTCTTCCCAACGACCTCAAGCTTTTTTGCCTGGGCTGCTTCAAACAACAATTGCCGGTCATCCCCTTCTGCTTCCAACAGACGAATTAAATCGGCTTTTGAAAACATTTCCTGTGCGACTATTTCCTGAACTTTTTTCACGCCACGAAGATAAACAAATCCTAAATTAAGAAATACCAAATCCATTAGGAATGACTCGTTCTTAACTTTTATCGATATGGAAAAGTTTGTCTTAACAGCATCAAGAATCGCAAAGATCCCGTCATCACTAAAAAGATCTATTTAAATATTCACCTGGGATTTCAGGAAGAGTGTAAAAAGCTCAATTAATTTCAACTTCGAAGAACTGATATTGTGAAATGATGTTTTCCCTTTCTATGCGACTTCGAACTCCTGCTCATCGATCAATTCATGCCTAAACCATCTGTAAGCCCTGATTGTTCGATAAAAAAAAGTTATGGGCTAAAGCCCGTACGCTCTAGTGCGATGACTAACCCCGGGATTAATCCCGGGGTTAGTGAATGCCGGATACGACACGGGCTTTAGCCCATCATTTGAAATTTGAACCGGACACTAATGAAGAAAAATACGAAATGGCTGAATTGAAGACAACTCCAAACGACCGATCAGTGGAAAATTTCCTGAACGAAATTGAACCCGGGCAAAAACGGAAAGACGGCTTCCGACTGCTTGAAATCATGAAAAAATTAACGAATAGCCAACCCCAAATGTGGGGTGAAAGTATTATTGGTTTTGGAACTTATCATTACAAATATGCCAGCGGACGCGAAGGAGACTGGTTTGTAACAGGATTCTCGCCCCGTAAACAAAACCTGTCCATTTACCTGATGTCATGTGAAAATGATAAAAGGCTGGCTGATTTATACAAAAAACTCGGGAAGCATAAAACAGGAAAAGCCTGCCTATACGTCAAAAAGCTGGAAGACATTGATGAAAGCGTATTGACCGAGATGATTAAAGAATCCATTCAATCGATGAAAGAAAAATACCCGGATATGACAATCTGAAAATAACTCTGTATGGCTCAGAAGCACCTATTCAGATTCGTTTTAAATAGGTTTTTAGTTTGATCCAATTTGCCCAAACTATTGTACTTTTGCAGCTAAACCTGCGGGAAGGTCAACCGACTGACTTCAAGGGGGAAGTACGAAATATCCATCAGTTACAACTACTGTTCTTTGTCATGAGCAGTATTTTGTATTGCTACTCCCCTATTCCTGCACAAAAAAAAAGATCATGAATACACAGAATCGTCTAGGTTTTGTAGGAATAATTATTGAAGATCGTGAACAGTCAGCAGGTATTGTAAACGAAATACTTAGCGATCATGCCGACTTAATTCTTGCCCGAACAGGCATTCCCAAAATAAAGGGAAATACATCAGTTATCACATTAGTTGTAAACAGCAACACCGACGAAATAGGAAAACTTACCGGCCGACTGGGTGCAATCAATGGCGTCCAGGTAAAATCAGGATTGGCAAAAAAATAAAACCATGCATACAACAACGCAATCGTTCATCAACGAACAGGAAATAAACACCATCTTAGAAAAACATCGTCAACCAGGCCTGGAGGAAGTGAATGAGGTGCTGGCCAAAGCCAAAGAAATGAAAGGGCTGGATTTGCACGATGTGGCTGTATTAACCAGCATAAATGATCGGACGCAGTTACAGGAACTTTTTGAAACAGCCAATCATATTAAAGAAACCATTTATGGAAAGCGGCTGGTAATTTTCGCTCCGCTGTACATCTCGAACCTCTGTGCCAACGAATGTACCTACTGCGCATTCCGGGCTAAAAACAAAGCCATTGTCCGACGTTCATTATCGCAGCAAGAGATTAAACAGGAAACCGAAATGCTGATTAAGCAGGGTCATAAGCGAGTGCTTTTAGTAGCCGGAGAATCTTATCCCAACCAACGTTTTCAATATGTGCTGGACTCGGTTCGCTCGGTATACGAGGCTAAGCACAACAATGCAGAAATCCGGCGTGTAAACGTCAATGTAGCTCCTCTTTCGGAAGATGAATTCAGGCTGCTTAAAAATGAGAAGATCGGCACGTACCAGATTTTTCAGGAAACCTATCACCGGCCAAGCTATAAAAAAGTGCACCTGGGCGGACTGAAAGCAAATTACGACTGGCGAATTACTGCGCTGCACCGCGCCATGGAAGCCGGCATTGATGATGTGGGTATTGGTGTTCTGTTTGGGCTGTACGATTACCGCTTTGAACTACTGGCCATGATGCAGCATATTGCTGAGCTGGAGCGTGTTTTTGGTGTTGGCCCGCATACAATTAGCGTTCCACGCCTGGAGCCGGCAACCGGTTCCGACACCGCATCAAACCCACCCTACCCCGTTGGCGACCTCGAATTTCGCAAAATTGTGGCCATCCTTCGCCTGGCAGTTCCATACACCGGCATCATCATGTCGACCCGCGAAACCGCCAAAATGCGATCGGAGACCTTTGCATTGGGCGTGTCGCAGATTTCAGCCGGCAGCCGGACCAACCCCGGGGGCTATGAGCACGAGGACGAGGTTTCCGGGCAGTTTAGCCTGGGTGATCACCGTCCGCTGGATGAGGTGATTCGCGATGTGGCACAAATGGGTTATGTTCCCTCATTTTGCACCGGATGTTACCGATTGGGGCGAACCGGGCAGGATTTTATGGACATTGCGAAGCCCGGAGCGATCAAAGCACACTGCGGCCCCAACGCTCTGTCGAGTTTTATGGAGTACCTCAATAATTATGCGTCGCCCGAAACATATAAAACAGGCATTCAACTAATCGAAAAGACCCTGGCGGAGATGGAAGGTCTGCCGGCCGACCGGGCCCGTAAGTTGGTTGACCGTGTAAAGCGGGGGCAGTCCGATGTTTTCTGCTAGCAAAGAATGACCATTTAAAGTACGCAAAACACAAGCGATGATTACACGAACTGAAACAGACTTTTTAGGCTCAAAGGAAATTCCGGCGGATGTGCTTTATGGAATCCATACGGCGCGTGCGCTGGAAAACTTTCAGCTGGCACAACGCCCCGTCAACCCGGAGTTGGTGAAAGCCTATGGCTGGGTGAAGCTGGCCTGCGCACAAATCAACCGAAAGTTGGGGTACTTTAACGATGATGAAAAAGCGGACGCCATTGAACGTGCTTGCCAGGAGATGGCCAACGGACAGCTGACCGACCATGTTCTTGTTGACGCACTGCAAGGAGGCGCCGGAACATCAACCAATATGAATGTGAATGAAGTAATTGCCAACCGCGCACTGCAGCTGGCAGGGAAACCGCTTGGTGATTATGAAACAATCTCTCCTCTCAACGATATCAACCTGCATCAATCTACCAATGACACGTATCCAACCGCTTTAAAACTTGCCGCTATCTTTCTGCTTCGCCGATTAGAGCAGGCGGTTTTAGAGTTACAGGAAACCTTTCAGCAAAAAGAAAAAGAGTTTACCGATGTCGTTAAACTCGGGCGAACACAACTACAGGATGCCGTACTAACCACGCTGGGGCGCGAGATGGCCGCTTACGCGGAAGCCTTCAACCGCGATCGCTGGCGGATTTACAAATGCGAAGAACGATTACGAGTAGTCAATTTGGGTGGAACAGCGATTGGTAGTGGCCTGGGTGCTCCCCGTCAATTTATTTTCCAGGTAACCGACCGACTGCGGGAGCTTACAAATACATCGCTGGCACGAGCCGAAAATCTGGTTGAAAGCACGCAGAATGCCGATGTTTTTGTTGAAGTGTCCGGTATTTTGAAAGCTTGTGCCAGCAACCTGATTAAAGTATCCAACGACTTGCGCTTGTTGTCCAGTGGCCCCGATGCCGGATTTGGAGAAATCAACCTTCCCCCGGTTCAGGCGGGCTCTTCCATGATGCCCGGAAAAGTGAACCCGGTAATACCCGAAGCTACCATCCAGGCAGCCATGCAGGTCATTGGCAACGACACGGTAATTACACAGGCGGCGTCAAATGGCACCCTCGAACTCAACCCCTTTATGCCCGTTATTGCGCACACGCTTCTCGAAAACCTTCAGCTGCTCGAGCGCGCCATTCGCGGGTTCAACAACAAATGTGTTCGGGGAATATCGGCCAATTCCGATAAATGTAAAGCGCAAGTCCTGAACTCAACGGCTATTATTACGGCATTGATTCCGGCACTGGGTTATGAAAAATGCACCCAAGTTGCTCAACAGTCTCAGGACAAGAAAGTGAGTATTCGCCAGCTTGTTCTGACTGAAAAATTACTTACAGCAAGTGAATTTGAAGCGCTGATCACTCCTGAAGCAATCAATAAATTAGGGTTTTAAGTAAGTTGGTTAAAAACAAGAATAATTCTAAATAAATGTTAAAGCTGTTTTTATTTAGAATTATTCTTGATAAATTGCTCCCGTTATAAACTTTAAAAACGAGAAATTATGAAAAAGTTAATTTTAATGTTGGCAATTGTTTTCGCTTTTGGTGTATCAGCTAGTTATGCTGTTAATGTTCAGGAAACAAAAACTGAGCAAGTAAGCACAATGAGCAAGGATGATAAAGAGAAGAAAGAAGCAAAAGCTGACAAAAAAGAAGAATGTGAAAAGAAAAAAGCCTGCTGTGAGAAAAAATCTAGCTGCGATAAGAAAGCAAGCGACGACAAAGAATAAGACTTTTATAACATACTTCAGAAAGCCGGTTAACGCCGGCTTTTTTTATGGCCATTCGTGGTCAAAAGTCTCCTCCATATTTTCAACGTTTGCCTTCCTGCAAAGTTCCAATTGTCCCGTCTTACCCCCAACAAATCATCCTGCTACCATTGGGAGCTGCCCTGCCAGGCTGGAAATACGTCAATAAGAGCAGCATCTCATCCACTCATAACAGAGACAATCACGATTCATGAAAGCCGAATAAAGGTCAGCAGGGAAACACCCAACTTCTGGTTGACCATGCGCCACGGAACAACCCTTCTGCCACGTGGAATAAGCTTGCTGACCGATGGAATAATAGATATTCTCTAAGTCAGAATGATTATTCCATAGAGAATAACAATGATTCCAAAGGGAATAATGATGCTGACCTGTGGAATGGTCTTGCTGCTATATAAAATCGTCGTTCAGCAACGCGGAATAGCTTTGCTGCGCTGTGTCAGAAGGCCTCTGCGCGATGGAATAAGAGCTATTTCCAACATCAAAAGCACCCAAAAGCCTTATTAATATTGGGAGATGAAGCTTTTTCAATCCTCAGCAACAAGGGTCAGCTTGGTTTTGTATCTGTTACTTTTTGTTCCCTTCCGATGAAGAAATAAAGTAGCGCACCTATTATCGAAAGAAAAACCACGATAATCACCCAGATTAGTTTATTATTCCCTTCAAAATCACTTTTTAAAATGTCGATAAGTGCAATCAGCGGAATA
This sequence comes from Sunxiuqinia indica, assembly GCF_009847015.1. GTDB lineage: Bacteria > Bacteroidota > Bacteroidia > Bacteroidales > Prolixibacteraceae > Sunxiuqinia > Sunxiuqinia indica. Next base: position 59,233 of record NZ_WVEM01000007.1, on the reverse strand, counting down.
AGTAAAATGAAGAGTAAAAGAATCAGTAAGATCACGATTTCTAAACCACCAATAAATCCAAGAATTGTCATCATCATTTCAATTTAAAGATTATACTCAGGTATGTTGATTTCTACGTTTGTTACATCTGTTACACCACTTGCCAAAGGATTACACCAGGTAAGTTGGTTGTTGGACAGTCTGAGGTCACTTGTCTGCAGTTAGGTGGGATTTCCAACAGAAATCCTGTCAGACCGCTAAAATCCCCGCCTGCCACATCCAATTATTATGGGCTGAATTTAATTCTTAATTTCATTTTCAATTAATGTTTTACACTCAAATTGGTATATGTAAAAACCTGATAAAAAATCTGCGAAAGGCTCCATTTGTCCTTTTCTAAATTTTATTTTTAATTCGTTAGGATTTTTGAAAGCATAATTTAAAATCATTATTACAACATCTGCTCGGTCTTTCATTTGGATAACTGTAGTTACTAACTCATCGTCAACGGAACCATATTTTTTTAAGAAATCATTAAGGGCTGCTCTTGTGTTTTTCACATTCCAAAGAGCATTTGCTATATAGGCTATTTGTTGACCATTAGAATTGTACATGTTACTACCTTCAAGCATTTTTGAATTTTGAAATGCTTTTTCAAGCTCAATATCTAAATCGCTGTCAAAGTATTTACTAGCATCTTGAATTTGAAGATTTCTGATTTGCTTAATTAGTTTGTCTTCTCCAAGCGCATTCAGATATTCCGTTAAGAAGGCGTCTGTGTATTTTATAGCTCCCGATGCCTCCATGGAAATTCTTCTTACAACTTCATTTCGCCTTGTTTCAGATTTCGGCGGGAATATTGCAATCCAAGTGATATCTATTATTAGCCCAATAATTCCACCCAATATTAGTGTTAACAGCGGTATGACTTTAGGTTGATGATAAAAGCAATATTGCGAAAATCTCAATCTCTTATTTTTGCACTGTTTATTTTTCGTCGAAATTGCTTGACAACTATTTTTCGTATTTATTGCCATATTTTAATGCATGTTGTATCTAACGTTCTAGAATATGCAAAGTATGCGATTGCGGGCTTCAAACTTATCAAGCCGTTACAAAGTTGAAGCGGGCTAAAACCGCTTAGTTTACTGTTATTACGCCTATTTTGTATATACATTGTGCGTCGGCTTTTATTCTTCAAATTCAACCGTTGTTATCAATTCCTCTGTTTCTTGATTATCATCGCTTTGCATTGCTTCTGAGGCTCTCTCAAGACTATAGACTGGAGCTTCCCGAACTCCGATACGTCTATTGCCAGAATCAAATTTCCAAAATTCAATAATTGTTATGTTTCGCTTTCTTGGCTCCATAAACAAAGAGAAATCTAAGGTGTATGCTTCAAATCTCCCTTTTCTTCCGGAAGCAGCAGACGTGTCTGGTTCTACAATATGTAATAATTTAAAATCCATAAGTTGTTGAATTAACTCATGGGCAGATGAATGCATTTGGCATTCATCTTGTGAAATTAAAAAACATGTTCTCTTCTTTTCTTGTAAACAAAACCTCATTAAGTCCCTGTAAACTCTTTCTAAAGAATCAGCATCATTTGAAGCATCTTTTCTTAAATTTTTAAGTTTCTTGCGATAAGATAAAGAACTTGCTGCCTTCCAAATATTTGTTGGTGTTATATACTCTTCTCTACCTACTGATAATGCATTATCTACAGCATCAACGAATATTGTAAGAAAATCTCTTGGAACTCCACCAGAAGCGATAACTAATTTTTCAAAAGCCTGTTGATTAAAAAGCTCTGTCACCGGGTCTTTCAAATCTACTTTTTCAGCTAATGAATTTAACATTTGAGATATATAAGTACTTGTTGAATTTAAATCTTCAAGTGTCCTATCCAAATTTATTTCTTCAATATCTTCCTGCAATTCAACACCGATAGTTTGTCCGTCATTTCGCATATATTCTGTTCTATGCCGAACCGTTCCAACTTTTAGATAATAATTTGTCCCGCGCAATAATCTATGCAAATAATCAATCACATCTGGTTGTTTATCCCTCTTAATTAAGTAGTAATCATCAAGAAATACGAATGAGGATGAGAAGTTTGTTTTATCCAATGCATCAACTAATGATTGTTTATAATCACTCAAATATCTTTCAAGAGTATCTAATTTCCACTCCTGAAATTCACTAATCTGACCAGTACTATATGATTTGCTTGCACCAGCTCTAAATCCATGGTAGCTACCACCACCATCATATTTACTATCTTGTTTTTCTTCTTTTTTAACACTTCGATTTTCGGCTTGACTTAGTAGTTTTCTTAGATTATCAATATGTTTCTGAATATCATTTTTCCTACCAATTATTCGTCTAAAACGTTTCTTTGCTGCTGGTGTCTTTTCCATAACAGAAAGAATCAACCGAATAAGTATGTCAGGATATCCAAGTCGTTTTATCTCATCGGTATCAATGTAGATAGGTAGTATATTGAGTTTTTTACATTCCTTGTTTTTAAAATGTACAACTAAACAGGATTTACCAGAACCCCTTCTGCCAAAAATAATTTGATGTTGTCTCGAACCTAACCTTTCCAAATGATTTGATACGTCGACATATACGGGGTCATGATTAGGTCTAATTCTAAATGAATCTCTAATAAGATTTTGTAGTTTCTTAACTTTTGTATCATTTAGCTTCATAATTTAATCAATTTGGTTGAGATAATGCTCCGTTCTAGTTGCCGTTCAACGTAAGTGTAATCCACCAGACGTATTATATTTCGCCTATATACTTTAAGAAATCACCTCGTTGCCACCAATTAGGGTGGATAAATGCAACACTAAAAAGGATCAGTGAATTTAACCATAACTTATTTACTAAACAATAGTTCTTTTTAGGAAGTTGTTAACACGTAGAATAATCAAACTGTCTCCTTGTTCGCTCGCAGCCGTGGGGTGAGTCGTTTAAAAACGATCGCTAACGGTACTCATCATTTTAAACCAAAATAATTGTCAACCATGCCGGTTAAATCAAAAAAATGGCAGGTTGGAGGCTCCGGGTCGCCAATTGGTTCAAAAAAGTTGCCAGTTGGCACAGAAAACTGGCCAATTGACGGGTCAATATGCCCAGGGGAGGGTCAGACCTGCCGGGGGATCAATAGAATCGGGGGTTTCAGCATTCTATACCAGTCTGCTGTGGAATCAAGGTAAGGATGACGAGTTCAAAGCACGGGGCAGTCAAGTTCCCAAGTTCGCCACCAGGCGAAAAACGCGTGGGCCGTCAAAACGCCCGGCCGAGGGTTCGGTTTGACTTGATTTTTCTTTGTTTCGTTTCTTTTCATCTAAGGAAAAGAAATGAAATGGGGCTTAGGGCAACGCCCCAACATAAGCTGCAAAAACCAGGCACAAGATATTAAAAAATAGAATCAAGAGTTTGGATGATGAAATGGTGAGATAGCGGCAACCCGCTGAAAGATCCTGAAACAAGTTCAGGATGACGAGTTCAAAGCACGGGGCAGTCAAGTCCCCAAGTTCGCCACCAGGCGAAACAAAACGGCCTGCGAGAGTTTTGATTAGAAAACAATAAGCTGACGATTACAAATTCCCAACGGCGAAAGTCCTCCCTTTCAGGCAACTTAGAGGTCTTGGGTTCTTTTTCTTCCCCAAAAACATTGATTCGCATCACGATCCTTTGTACTTTTCGGGCAAATTTGAATTGCATGAAAGCACCCAAATCATTTCGCTTGCACATCGGGCTTTTTGGCCGTCGCAATGTTGGTAAATCATCGATCCTGAATGCCCTGACCCAACAGGAGGTTTCCATTGTATCGGACGTTGCCGGAACCACAACCGACCCGGTAGAAAAGCCCATGGAACTGCTTCCCCTGGGGCCGGTACTATTTATCGACACCGCCGGAATCGACGACGAAGGGGCACTGGGCGAACAGCGAATTCAGAAAACACGAGCGGTTTTCGACCGAACTGATTTGGCTATCCTTATTTCGAATAGCAACGACTGGGGTGAGTTTGAAGAAAAAACGCTTCAGGAATTGAAAGAGCTGAACATTCCAATCATCGTCGTTTTTAACAAATCAGACTTGTACGACTCTGCTTTCGACACCATCAATATCCTCGAAAGTGTCAAGTTGCCGGTTATTGAAACCTCGGCAACAACGAAGGCCGGAATTGCCGAATTGCGCCAAACGATTTTGAAAAAAGCACCTGAAGATTTTATCAACCGCCCCAGCATTGTTGCCGATTTGGTTGGTCCGGGCGAAGCGGCCATTCTGGTTGTACCGATTGACAAAGAAGCTCCCAAAGGACGGCTGATTCTCCCGCAGGTTCAAAGTATCCGTGACTTGCTGGATGGCGACTCGTTTTGCATGGTGGTGAAAGAGCGTGAACTGCGCGAAGCCATTTCCAGATTTAACAAGCCGCCCAAGCTGGTCGTAACCGATAGTCAGGCTTTTTTAAAAGTAGCTGCCGACACGCCTCCCGAAATTCCGCTAACCAGCTTCTCCATTTTATTTGCCCGCCATCAGGGAGATTTGTCTGAAATGGTCAAAGGCGCTATGGCCATCGATAAGCTAAAAGCAGGCGACAAAGTGCTGATTGCCGAAGCTTGCTCGCACCACCCGATTGGCGAAGATATTGGCACGGTAAAAATACCACGCTGGCTCACTCAATATGTTGGTGGTAAATTGGAAATTGAACATATGCGGGGGCACGACTTTCCTCCAAACCTGAGTGACTATAAAATCATTATTCACTGTGGAGCCTGCATGTGGAACCGTCGTGCAATGCTTTCGCGTATTATGAAAGCTAAACAAGCAGGAGTTCCGCTAACCAATTATGGGTTGACCATTGCCTATTCGTTGGGTATTTTCGAACGGGCACTTCAGCCATTTCCTGCGGCACTGGAAGTCTATAAGAACGGACGTTAAGAACTATTTTTTCCCGACTTAGACTTATGAAACTTCGTTTTGCTGTTGTAAATGATATAAGCAACGAACAAGATCAAACTCAAAGCCGACACCCCAATTAAGCCTGTTTTCATTCGATCGTTGTTTTCGCCAAAATAGCCAATCAAAGCAGCCAAAGGAAAGATTCCTGCTAATGTTGCGCCAATAAACCGCCAATATCCCATTTGCAAAATGCCGCCTACAAAACTAATGGCATCGTTTGACAGAAAAGGAGCCAGGCGCGTAATGACTACTGCCCACACACCGTATTTTTCAACGTAAAATTTTAATTGTTTTTCTTTCTGGCCTCCTATTAAACGAGCGATTGCTATTTCTCCAAGATAGCGGCCGATCAGGTAGCCTATACTTGAAGCAACTGCTACGGCAGCCACGGAGATTAAAGTTCCCCAATAAGAGCCATAGGCCAGCACCGAAACAAGCATGAGCAAAGGAGATGGAATAATGAGTAAAAACATCTGAAACACCATTGCTGATATGATAAAAACCGGCCCCCAAAAACCAAGCTTACCAACCCAGTTTGATATTCGCTGATTATTATCGCTGGTCAATATTTCAAAAGCCTCTTTAAAAAAGCTATTTACGTCTGGAACAGTGAAATAAAGTAATACAATCGAAAGTAATAATCCTAAACTCATGTAGAGTGGCCACCGACTTTTTTTCACACGCTTTTCCTGGTTTATCTTTGTCATTCAAACTCGTATTAATGAAATCTACTGCCGATTACCAGAAGAATCCTGTAATAAAAGAAACTTCCTTTGCTTCTTTCAGCACCGATCCGCCTTCCAGCCAATTCGGAAAAACTTTACCCAACCCTTCAACCATAAATTGAATGGCAATTGCTGTTACAATAATTCCAAAAACCCGGGTAAATACTGTAAAAACAATATCATCAACCTTTTTCTCTAAAAACGGCGAAGACAAAAATACCAGGAACAGGACCAAGAACGTGACGAGAACAACGCCAATCAAAAAAGCATAATCAGTAGCAGATGTCGCTTTTGTGCCAAATAAAATCACGGTTGTAATTGAGCCGGGGCCAGCAAGCATGGGAATAACCAAAGGGACAAACACCTTATGGAAGCGTTGTTTGGCAACTGACATATTTGTCTTTCCATCTTCATTTCGGTCTGTCAATTGCGATGCCGATCCCTGAACCATGGAAATGCCTGTGTACAGCAGCAAAATTCCACCTGCGATCTTAAATACCTGCAAATTGATAGAAAAAACCTCAAGCAACAATCTGCCCGCTACCAAAAAAACAGACAAAATCATTACGGCAGACAAAATCAACAGAAAAGCAATCCGATGCCGAATAGAGCTGACGGCATCATTGGTCAGGTCACTCCATACCGGCCAAATTCCAATTGGGTTTACAATAGCGAACATGGCAACCAGGAAATTTATATAGTAATCCCAATTCATATCATTTCTTTATGTATGTTTTCTCGAAAAATCATTTTCTTAACTCTTAGTCATGCAAACAAGAACACGATTAGATAGTTGAAACGAGCATGTAAAAATATTCACACGCAGGAGCACGATTATTTTAAGCGAGTTCCATGTGTTGCAAAAAATAAACAATTATAAACACATGAAAACAGACCTTGAAATATTACCATGAATTTATTCCTTTCCGATCTCACTTCAGATCTCTGCTCCTGTTTTCTGATTCAAACCAACGGATGGACAACAACCTCATATGAGTCAATTAAAGAAAAAATTGAGCAAGAACGATAACCAAAATAAGAGCAATCAGAAAAACATAGGAATAGGGACTTGCAAAGTTCAATGTTTTACCAAACGCAGGGTAAAGTTTAGGAACAAGTAATCTTGGATCTTTTCGGTTAAAGTAAAAAGGTCCTCTCCAATTGTTCGGGTTTTTACTCATCGAATCCAACTTGTTGGGCTCGTATTTTGTCTTCATCTTTAATATTTTATCGCTTTTACATCAGTTATAACTATGTCAAATTAGACAAAATTACAAGAAGAATCATCAAAATTAAATGCCCCTTTAACCGATAAGGGTATTGTTCTGTAGAATTGTCTTTTAGTAAATGGCTTTTTTTTGCTTAATTTAGCAAACACCATTTTTATTCTGAATCAACAAACAACAACACGTATTCGATATGAAAATCCTGCTTTTAACCCTGCTCATTTTTTCACTCGCTTCAGTTGGAATTGCCCAGGAACGCTATCTGGAACAAATTACCGACTCGGTAAAAACCGACACCTACACCTACGCCCAAAAAGATGGTGAAGAATTAGACCTTGATATATACACACCTGCTTTCGACAGCGAGCTGGAACGTCCGGTAATTATTTATGTGCATGGAGGCGGTTTTTCCGGTGGCACTCGAAACGGGAAAAACACAATTGCCTTTTGTAAACGAATTGCAGAACGCGGTTTTGTTGTGGTTTCAATGAGCTATCGTTTAACCAGAAAAGGAACTGAAACCGCTTTCGGATGCGACTGCCCCGCCAACGAAAAGTTGAGCACAATAGCCAGTGCCGTTGAAGACGTTCAGGACGCCACTTTTTTTCTCATTCAAAACCGGGAAACATTTGGGATCGATCCTCAAAACATTATTCTGGCAGGTAGCAGTGCTGGCGCAGAAACTGTTTTAGCAACAGCTTACGAACCACCTTATTGCTACGGATTAGATTCTGGTCCTGTTTCTTATGCCGGTGTTGTTTCCATGGCGGGAGCAATAGCCGACACTGCAAGAATCTATGATGAATCAGCCGTCCCGTCTTTACTTTTTCATGGCACCTGCGACAATCTTGTCCCCTACGCCACAGCTCCGCATCATTACTGCGATGAAAGCAAGGCCGGTTATCTGATTTTACATGGAGCTAAAACCATCGCAAACAAACTTCATCAACTAAACAAACCTTACTGGCTGTACACTTTTTGCGGAGGAAATCACAGTGTAGCCGGATCTCCAATGACCAACCAATTGGAAGAAATAATGACATTTTGCTATAACTTTGTGCTTCATGGTTCGAAAGACCAAATCCATACGGTTGTTCCGGGAGAGCATAACTGTGACTATCCCGCTTTTGGTTTCTGCAACGAATAAACTTAACATCAATGAGAGCTTCACTAGTATTCGCCATGCTTTTACTAACAATCCTAAATTCGGCATTCTCGCAAACAGCGAAGGTTGTTACTTACAATATCCGATATAATAATGAAGGTGATGGTATTAATGCCTGGCCAAATCGCAAATTCCAGGTAACCGACTTACTTCGGTTTCATGAAGCTGATATTATTGGTCTTCAGGAAGCTTTGTACGGACAAGTTACTGATATTTCGTTGCAAATGCCGGGCTTTGACCAAGTAGGTGTTGGCCGTGACGACGGGAAAGCTGCCGGCGAGTACTCCCCGATTTTCTACGATAGTAGAAAGTATCAGCTTAAAGACCATGGTTGGTTTTGGCTCTCTGAAACACCAACATACCCGAGTTTAGGATGGGATGCTGCCTGTAAGCGCATTTGCACTTACGCCTTACTGGAGAACTACGATAAACGGAAATCAGTCTGGGTGTTTAACACTCATTTTGATCATGTTGGAGAGGTCGCCCAATTTAATTCAGTCCGAATTATTCTACAAAAAATAGATCGGTTGAATGAGAAAAATTACCCGGTAATTTTAATGGGCGATTTAAATCTCACTCCCAATCAAAAACCAATTAAGATCATTGAAACGGAATTTTTCGATAGCAAAAAAGTGTCGGAGCAAGCTCCCTATGGTCCCGAAGGAACATTCAACGGGTTCGATTTCAACAGCGAGTTAAAAAGGCGTATCGACTATATTTTTGTAAAAGGGAAGCTAGATGTTAAGAAGTATGGTGTGTTGACTGACTCCTACGAACAACGCTATCCTTCAGATCATTTGCCCGTTTTGATTGAAGTTGAGCTATAGTGTCTGAACATTTCGCCTGTTTTTTCTGTCTATTTATCCAATGCAAGTTGATTACCTCATCATTGGACAAGGATTGGCCGGGAGTTTACTGATCCACGAATTAAACAAAGTCGGCAAAAGCTACTTCGTATTTGATAACCCAGATCTGAAAAAAGCGTCAGATGTTGCTGCGGGAATTATTAATCCCGTTGTTTTTAGACGAATGACCAAAAGCTGGCTCATTGATGAGCTGTATCCACAGCTTCAAAAAACCTATGCCGAACTTGAAACATTTTTGGGAGTGAAACTATTTTACCCGATTCCAATAAAGAAAGTACTGGGTGAAGGTGATGCCGGGTTATGGATGAAAAAATACATTGACAATGATTTACAGGATTACGTCCACTCTGCGATTGAATATGATCATAATCAGTCCATAAACAATAACTTTGGAATGGGGCTGGTTGAAAAAAGTGCCAGAATTGACTTAAAGCTTCTTATTGAAAAAATGAAAAGCCTGCTTGAACAACAGGCACGAATTCGATTCGAAAAAATAAACTTTCAGGATGTAGAGCTTACAAACGATCAAGTTAGTTATCAGGACATCTTGGCCGACAAGATTATTTTTTGTGAAGGACATGCCGTTTCAGACAATCCCTATTTTCAGGATATCAAATTTAAACATACCAAAGGAGAGGTACTCCGTATAAAAACAGAAAACTTTTCAGCCAACTTTATATTGAACAAAGCAATTTTTCTCATGCCCGAAGGACGGCAGTTTTACCGACTGGGAGCAACTTACGATTGGGACAATTTATCGCTAGAAACAACGCAACAGGCCAAAGACGAATTGCAAGAAAAATTGAACAAGGTATTCAACGATCGCTATCAGATTTTAGATCAGCAGGCGGGTATTCGCCCAACAACTCACGATCGTCGGCCGGTCATCGGCATTCATCCTAAATACAACCGGATAGGTATTTTTAATGGGCTGGGCTCGAAAGGAACCATGCTCGGTCCCTATTTTGCCAAACAGTTCTGCGATTATCTTTGTGGTAAAACAGACGGCCTTCATCCTGAAGTCAACTTAGTTCGCTACTTTCATAAATAAATTAAATACGCTATTGATACAAAACGGATATGCTTTTTCATTTACGAGCAACTTTGTCATTGGTTAATCGTTTCTAAGCAAAATTTGATTATAAAAAACTTGATCGAAGCAAAATTCTGGAACATTCGTTCACAAAGCTTATATTTGTTACTGTTTTAGATATATTATAATCTATACCGAATAGCAACAAATCTAACCATGAGCAAAACAGTTTTAATCATTTTAGGCCTGCTGGTAGCTTTTGTTGGTCGCAAGCAATCACCAACCGATTTAACCAATAACAACGTTATTCCAAGGCCAGTGATAATTTCCGCTACCGGAAATTCATTTCAGTTAAATGAGAGTACTTCAATTTACATAACAGTCAATTTGCCTGAGCTAAACCAATCAGCAAAATACTTGAGAGAAAAGTTACAAGCTGCAACGGGATATGAACTCAAAATAATCCCAACTAAAGAAACTCCTTCATCTGGCATTTATCTTACTACAGTTAATAATGAAGAACTAGGGAGTGAAGGTTATGAGCTGCTCATTGAAAAGAAGTTGCTTACTTTAAAAGCCAATAATGCTGAAGGAGTTTTTAGAGGAATCCAAACCATTCGGCAACTCTTGCCTGTTGCAATTGAAAAATCTTCAGTTCAAAAAATAGCATGGAAGATTCCCACCGGAACTATCCGTGATTTCCCGAAGTACGAATATCGCGGAACGATGCTGGATGTTGCCCGCCACTTCCTCGGTGTTGAAGATGTCAAGCACTACCTCGACCTGATGGCCTATTACAAATTTAATGTTATGCACCTGCACTTGACCGATGATCAAGGCTGGCGAATTGAGATTAAATCGTGGCCTAAGTTAACTGAAATTGGAGGAAGCACTGAAGTTGGAGGTGGCAAAGGAGGATTCTTCACTCAGGAACAATATGCTGACATTGTGAATTATGCTGCAGATCGTTACATCACAATTATTCCTGAAATTGACATGCCCGGACATACAAATGCAGCACTTGCCTCATACCCCGAACTGAACTGTAATGGACAGGCAACTAAACTATACACAGGTACTAAAGTTGGTTTTAGCACCCTTTGCACCAATAGGGAAATTACCTATGAATTTATTGATGACGTGATTGGCGAACTGGCAAAATTGACTCCTGGGCCATACCTTCACATTGGTGGTGACGAGTCTCACGCGACAAAAACAGATGACTACATTCCTTTTATCGAGCGCGTTCAAGACATCGTTTATAAGCATGGTAAAATCATGATCGGATGGGATGAAATTACCTTGGCAAAGTTGAACAAACGCAGTATTGCACAGTATTGGGCGAGTGCTGAAAACGCAAAAAATGCGATTCAGCAAGGTGTAAAGATAATCATGTCGCCAGCGCGAAAAGCTTATTTAGATATGCAGTACGATTCCCTTTCTCCGCTTGGTTTGCATTGGGCAGGGTACATCGAAGTGGACACCGGTTACAAGTGGAATCCGGCAACACTGGAAACAGAAATTGGCCGTGAAAACATTCTGGGAATCGAAGCGCCACTGTGGACCGAAACGGTTACCAATCGTGCTGATATGGAATACCTGATATTTCCACGATTAGCCGGCTATGCAGAAATTGGATGGTCGCCAACCGACGGAAAAAGCTGGAACGAATATAAGCATCGACTGGCTTCACATGGCAACCAATACGACATCTGGGGAATCAATTATTATCGATCGAAACTCGTTCCGTGGAGCAAGGAATAATAAAAACGCTAAAATTAATTGGCAATTAACTTCCGATGATGCAAGAATAAAGCTGAAACGACTTTATCCGATATTTGATGAATGACATGACACCAGATTAATCCAGGAAAAAAGCCACCCATTTTTATTTTGTTGGAAAGCATCGTTAGAGACTATTATAAGCTTATGGGGTTTTCTGTGTTCGTGTTTTAATCTTCGGCAAACATCAAGCCGGGAACACCCGCAACTCCATCAATAGCGACCTTGAAATCTTTCGTATAGTTTAACACAAATAAGCCACGATTCATATAACCTCCAAAACGGCTTACTCTATCAAAATAAAACTCCGCTTGATTGAGTTTCACTCGGTGGTAGCCCAAACACTCGTTAAAATCTTTTCCATAGTTAAACAATGCCGACATAAAATAAAAGGCGATATCGTATCCTTGAAAGCTAAATTGGTTTGGTTCAGCAGAAAAATTACTCCTGAAGTCTTCAATGAATCGGTTTGTGAAACTAGAATTGTAATCAACAAAGTAAGGACTCAACAAATGCAATTTGGTATGATGAAGATATTCCGGCTGAATACTGTGGTATCGCTGAAAGTTCGACATTCCAACCAAGGTAACCGGAAAATCTTCCGATAACGAATTGACATTGGAAATAGCCACACTTATCTGAGCCTCTGTTTCCGAGGGGATAATAAATACGTTTTCACGATCCTTACTTAATATTCGTCGCAATCCCCAATAGCCTTCCCGATTGAAATTATATTCGTGAAAGTGCACTTCGCGATCAGCATTTAGGAAGCCGTTCGAGAAAAATTTCTCGCGGCAAAGATCAACCAAAGTAGCTTCGGGCAAATGTTTGTACTCTCCCATTTCGAGCACGATTAAGTTTTTATTGAAATACTCTTCGCCTATAAAATCAGCTGTTTCCCGAACCAGATAGTCTTTAGTCGGATTCACCTTAAAATAGTAGGGATTATTGTCCTCAAAGTTACCCGACGAAGATAAAGGTGAAACCATTGGAATACGGTTTTTATATGCAAAATCGGCAACCGGTTGTTGAAGATTTGGAAACACGGGTCCAATAATCAGGTCGAGCTCACGAAACACATCCAGCTGCACCAGTGAATCAACAACTGCTTGCTCCTGGTTGGTATCAAAAACGTGTAGTTGGATCTTCATTCCAGCTTTCTGCAGGCTGTCAACTGCTAAAAGTACTCCTTCATAAAAATGAACAAAGTTCTCTGAGCGCGGATAAATAATCTCCTCATCCCTAATTTTAAATGTATCCTCCGGTAATTCATCCGAATCTTCAACCTGACTCATAAAGGCTTCATCCAGTAGCATTTCCTCTTTGGTCATTGGCACGCGATTCACCGTATCGTTTGCGGGAAGATAAAGCGGCAAAAGCAAAGCGACATCATATTCTTCATAGGCAGCCATCAAATCAGGCTTACAACTTTCGGGCACGCTCCTTGGGATAATTCTTACTGCCTGCTCTGATACTGCTACCTTATTCTCCGATCGTTCTATAAAAACTTCCTTATCAAGACTATCTTGTTTATCTGTCACCAACGGTTCCTGAGCGACAACATCAGTAATCAATATGGTTTCTCCGGCCATTAAGCCCCGGTAGTTGAGTACCGGATTTATTTTTTTGATTTCACTAATCTTTACACCATACTTATTGGAAATACTGTAAAGAGTTTCGCCACGCAAAACATGATGTTTTTGAAACTGACCGTCATTTAAAGGTTTTACGTCAAATTCAGGTAGCTTTTCAGAAACCGGAATTTTAATTCGCAGTCCCGCGAGCAACCCATTTTCAAGAGCGGGATTGTATTTTTCCAACACGTCGCGGGTAACATGATATTTGCGCTCCAAGCCCCAGAATGTTTCACCCGACTCAACCAAGTGAGTAAAGAAGCCACTTTGTGGAACTGTTTCCGTAGTCATACGGATCTCCTTCTCGGGAATTGTCAGCATCATGCCAATAGGAAGCCCCTTGTTCGCTTCTGGATTGGCATTCAATATTGATGCAATAGAAACACCGTATTTTTTTGAAATGGAGTACAACGTCTCATTTCCTTTTACCTGATGAGTTTTAACCCTGAATGTATCCTTGCTGGCTGCAACTCGTTTTTCCGTTTTGGCAGCTTCTCTTATTCGTTTCAAATCAGCTGCATCAGGAATTAGCAAAATCATTCTTTTCTGCAGTCCATCCTCCTCAACGTCCGGATTATACTTCAATATATCTTCTACTTCAACATCATATTTATTGGCTATAAAATGCAGCCCGTCTTTACGTTTTACGCGGTAAGTATGAAACGAAGGCAGTTCTTCTTTTTGCGCGGGAGACAAATTCTTATCCAACGAAGTTTCAGCTACCGGAATTTTTAATTCCTGTCCCGTTTTCAAGCCAAATATCAAATCAGGGTTTGCGCCAAGCAATTCTTTTTTATCAACAGCGTATGCTTCGCTCAGCGAAAAAATAGTCTCGCCTTTTACGACAACATGAATCACATATGTCTTTCCATCTTCTTGAATTCGACGTTCCTGAGCGTTAAGTTGAACACTAATAAAGAGTAGTAATATGAATGTTAAAAATCGAATATTCATGTGTTTAAATTCTGGTTGAGGCGGAAGATATTTCCAATCTCGCTACAAGTGATCAAAAATAAGATATTAAGTCCGATGTTTCAGACAAAAAACGGATTAAAAAAGTTTAAATTGTATTTGATTTTCGATAATTAGTATCTTTTAGCAGAAAAGTATTTCATGAATTGTGCCCGTTCATAAACTGCTACATGTTTGGGTGAGATGGCCAATTTACCTTTAAAGTCATTGATTTCAGTGTAAGCTTTGTCATCCATCCACTCGGCAATCTGCTCATTGAACTGAGTAATCATTTCGGCTCCTCCATTATACAAAACTGATGCAACCTGAACCGCACTGGCTCCAGCCAATAAAAATTTAATAGCTGTTTCGGCAGCATGTATACCTGTTGTTGCCGATAACGGACAATCAATTTTCGACGACAAAATACCTGTCCACCTTAATGGCAATAAATAATCGTTATCGTGGCTCAACACATCGGCACCGATCACCATTTCGTTTCTGATATCGATATCAGGAGAATAAAACCGGTTGAATAAGGTAATTCCAGCTACTCCGGTTTCCGATAGTTTTTTTACAACATTGCCAAGATTCGAAAAATAATGGCTGACCTTGATACTCACCGGGATTGAAACGACTTCCAATACCTTTTTAATGGTTTCAAAATAAAACTGTTCGTTGTGGTAACTGGTTTTGTAGACATCGGCAGGCAATAAAAACAAGTTTAGTTCCAACGCATCGGCTCCGGCTTCAGCAAGCTTTTGAGCAAACAACACCCAATCCGAAGCACTAATGCAGCTCACACTCGCCACAATCGGCACATCAACAGCCTCTTTAGCCTGCTTTATCAGATTGGTGTAATCCTTCAGATTCTCGTCCTTAATGATATAATCAAAGTAATCCAGGTATTCGGGATCGGGCTCCAAATCTCTGTTTTTTGTCAGCTCTTCTTGCAATTGAGTATCAATTTCTTCTTCAAAAATCGACTTTAAAACAATTGCTCCCGCACCAGCTTTGGCCAGCTTTTTTATTTGGTTCAAATCGGCAGTCATACTGCTGCTTGCTGCAATTACAGGGCTTTTCAATTCTAAACCAAAAAATTGAGTTTTAAGATTTGCCATAGCTTTGTTTGTTTTGATTGTTTTTATGAAAATGGGCTCGCCTTACTTTGCTTCTGCCTCTGTCTTTTCTTTGTCGGTTTTGCTTGCTGTTAATAAATACTGATGCATTCCGGCAGCAGCTTTTCGTCCGTCGCCCATCGCCAAAATAACGGTAGCTCCTCCCCGAACGATATCACCGCCAGCAAACAGCTCTGGCATCGAACTCTGCATCGTTTCCGGGTCAACGTCAATCGTTCCCCACCGACTGACCTTCAATTCCGGCAGCTCCGACGGCACAAGCGGATTTGGCGACACACCAATAGCAACTACCACAACATCAACGGGGATATCATACTCTGAACCTTCAATCACCACCGGACGTCGCCGTCCTGAAGCATCGGGTTCTCCCAATTCCATTTTCTGCACCCGCATGCGATTTACTCTTCCGTTTTCATCTGCAAAATACTCGACTGGGTTATTCAAATTCAGAAACTCGATCCCCTCCTCTTCAGCATGATGAACCTCTTCGACCCTGGCGGGCATTTCCTCACGCGAACGACGGTAAACAATCATTGCTCGTTCGGCTCCCAATCGCTTGGCTGTACGAACCGAGTCCATTGCTGTATTTCCTCCTCCAATCACAGCTATATTTTTGCCTTTTAGCACCGGCGTATCATAATTATCCTCGGCGGCATGCATTAGATTTACCCGCGTCAAATATTCGTTCGATGATAAAATACCGTTGTAATTCTCTCCGGGTAAATTCATAAAACGTGGTAGTCCGGCTCCGCTGGCTACAAAAAATGCTTGAAATCCTTCTTCTTTCAAATCATTAAAGGAAGCAGTCCGGCCAACAATAAAATTGCGCTCAAATTTCACCCCCATTTTTTGTAGGCTTTCCAGCTCAATATCAACAACTTTATTAGGCAAGCGAAATTCTGGAATACCATATTTCAACACTCCACCAACTTCATGCAGCGCTTCGAATACGGTGACATCGTAGCCCAGTTTTACCATATCGCCGGCAAACGACAATGAGGCCGGACCGGAACCAACAGCAGCCACTTTGATGTTATTTTCAGGAGCTGTTTCAGGAACGGAAATCGTATCGCTGTTTTGCTCAAAATCAGCCGCAAAACGCTCCAGAAATCCAATAGCAACCGGCTCCTTTTTTAGTTTTAAGGTATAAAAACAGTTCGCTTCGCATTGCTTTTCCTGCGGACATACCCGACCGCAAACGGCAGGCAACGCTGAAGTTTCTTTTAGTGCTTTTGCAGCTTCGAGAACTTCTCCCCGCTCAATATTTTTAATGAATTTTGGAATATTGATGCTAACCGGGCATCCTTCAATACAAGTTGGATTCACACAATCCATACATCTTGCAGCCTCAGCTTTGGCACTTTCCATATCGAGACCGAGATTAACTTCCCGATCCTGGTATTTAATCCGTTCCATCGGATCAAGCGAAGGCATCTTTACTCGTTGCAACGCAATCCGTTCCTTATTTTTAATGGCTTTGCGCAAATCAGCGCGCCACTCTTTTTCGCGTTCTATCTTCAGGTATTCTTCCATTCAAGTTGTCAGTTGTTCGTTTTCAGTCTTCCAATGAAAAATTATTCAACGACTTTCTCCCAAGCCTCTTTTTCCTGCTCTTTATATCCGCCAAGTCGTGCAATCAATTCATCAAAATCAATTTTGTGCGCATCAAATTCCGGCCCGTCAATGCAGGTAAATTTTGTTTGACCACCAACATTAGCACGACATGCGCCGCACATTCCTGTTCCGTCAACCATAATGGCATTTAAGCTAGCCTGAGTTGGAAGTTGGTATTTTTGGGTAAGCAGAGCTGTAAATTTCATCATCACAGCAGGACCAATTGCAATGCACTCATCCACATTCTCACGCTTGATCACTTTTTCAGCTCCTGTGGTCACCAGGCCTTTTTCGCCGTACGACCCATCATCGGTCATTATAATAACTTCATCCGACCATTGACGAATCTCTTCTTCTAAAATAATTAAGTCTTTATTTCTGGCTGCCAAGACAGTAATAACACGATTTCCTGCTTTTTTAAATCCTTCAACAATAGGCAATAGCGGAGCAATTCCAACTCCGCCACCACAAGCCAATACGGTTCCAACTTTATCAATATGGGTTGCTTTTCCCAGCGGACCTACCAAATCAAGAATGGTATCTCCCGGAGACATGTTGCACAAACGGGTTGAACTTACGCCAACTTTCTGAACCACCAAGGTAATTGTTCCGGCCAATGTGTCGGCTTCGGCAATGGTAAGCGGAATTCGTTCACCGTGTTCATCAATCCGTAAAATAATAAAGTGTCCGGGCTTTCGTGAACGGGCGATTCGCGGAGCGTGAACCACCAGTTTGACAACCTTTTCAGAGAATTGTTCTTTTTGAACTATTTTATACATGTTTATTTCGCCTCGTTATTTTCTTGCTCTGCAAAAATAATAATGTGCAACAACTCTACAGGCATTGTCTGTGTTTTTTACGAAACTTTATTGATTTTAATCATTGAATTTTGATTTCACATTAAACTCACACTAATTATTCGCCAAAATACGACAAAAAAAGCTGGCTCTGGCAGAATTCGCTTATATTTGAGGTTCGATTTTTTTTAACATGCAGTTTAAACATTACTCGATTTATAACGCAGTTTTTTCAATATGGCTCAGGAACTTATAATCGGACTTACCGAACACCGAACTTTCGGCAATATCTTTCAGGCTTTTTTAATTGAAAAAAAGGTCTCCTTTTACAGTATTGTGAAGCTGGTAAGAATGCATGACCTACCTGAACTGAACCTCAATGCATTTGAAGAAGGATTGGTTAAACTAACCAATCAGTACAGCGATGAAATGTTGTTTAAGAAATTTTCGAAGCAAAAAGAATCGAGCAAATTTTTTCAGCAACTGGATCAACGACTCTTTCAGGATCATATCAGTCCGTACATTGATAAGCACATGCGCCAAATTGCTGTTTTGCTGATGCAGCAAAAGACCCGTTTATTTTTCAAGCAGGCTAAGTATTCGAACCTATACGACGAGGACCGAATTGTTGTGCCTGAGCAATTTTCGCGTGCAACTTTTTGTTTCGAAAAAAATGAGGAAGCCACACGCTATTCGCTGGAAATTAAACATAGCCAGAGTAAAATCAATATTCTGCATAAAAACCTAACAATAGTTACCAGTCAGCCATGCAGTTTTGTGTGGCAAAACCGGTTATACCTGTTCCGGCATATTAGCGCGAAAAAGCTGGTTCCATTTTTAACAAAGGAATTTATCGCCATACCAAAGGCCGTAGAAGAAAAATACTTTGAAACATTTATCCTGAGCACCATAAGAGAATATCCGGTGCGAGCAATCGGCTTTTCGATTGAAGAACACGACAGCGACAAACATCCGCTGCTCTCGTTGGAACCCAATTTAAAGCTTGAACCTGTTTTCATCCCCAAGTTTAAATATGGCGACACGGAGTATTTGGCCAATAGTAAGTCGTCGGTATTTGTTCATCTCACAAAAGCAAACAACCAGTATTCATTTCAGAAATATAACCGCGACGAAAATTGGGAAAGGCAACAAATCCAGCTTTTAAAACAATTGGGGTTGAAAGAAAAAGATGGTTGCCTTTTCCCAAAACAGGTTGAGCTGCTGGATGATACCGATCGCTTATTTGAAATGCTGGCCTGGCTAACCAAAAATAAAGAAAAACTTGCCGGGCACGGATTTGAGCTACAGCAAAACCAGTTTGAAAAACGCTACTCAACCGACACGCAGGATTTACAGGTAGAGATAAAGACCAGTGAAGATTGGTTTGATATTTACGCCAAAGTTCGTTTTGGAGAATACGAAATTCCATTTATTAAGCTGAAACGAAATATTCTTAGCGGAATTCGGGAGTTCGAATTACCCAATGGAGAAATAGCGATACTACCCAAAGAATGGTTCACCCAATATGAAGATATATTACCTTTTGCGAAGCAAGATGGGCAAGCTTTAAAACTAAAAAAATACCACTACCAGCTGCTCCAGAAAAGATTGAAAGGAATTGATAAAAGTTTTTTTCAGCGCCTGGATAAAATTGGCAAAACAGCCTCGGAACCAATAACTGTTCCTGCCAATATACAAGCCAAGCTCCGCGCCTACCAGGAAGAAGGCTTTTCATGGATGTATCATTTATATGAACATCAATTCGGTGGTTGTCTCGCGGATGACATGGGCCTTGGAAAAACGCTTCAAACATTAACGCTTCTCTTAAAACTGAAACGCATGAAAAGGCAGATCATGGTGGCTGACCCAACTGAACCGGACGACCAGTTAAACATCTTTTCAGAGGAAAAAAGTGAAAAGGAACACGGGCAAGCGGCCTCACTGATTGTTATGCCAACCTCACTGATTCACAACTGGGAAAATGAGATCAAAAAGTTTACCCCGTCATTAAAAGCCTATAAACATGTTGGTATTCAGCGGAAGAAATCGCTCAATTTAAAAGGAATCCTGTCGTACTACGATATTATTCTGACTACCTATGGAACGGTTCGAAATGACTACGAACTCTTAAAAGAACAGGAGTTTTTTTACCTCATTTTAGACGAAAGCCAAAACATCAAAAACTCCGGTTCAAAAACGTACCAAACTATCAGCAAACTGAAGGCGAAACACCGACTTGTTCTGACTGGAACCCCTATTGAAAACTCGCTCTCAGATCTGTGGTCTCAAATCAACTTCCTGAACAAAGGGCTGCTTGGCAACCAAGCCTATTTTAAGCGCGAATTTATCACTCCTATCGAAAAAAAGAACGACCAGGAGAAACAGGAAAAATTGCAAACGCTAATCCGCCCCTTTGTTTTGCGCCGCAAAAAAGAACAAGTAGCCCGCGACCTGCCAGCGCTGACAGAGCAAATCCGATATTGCGGGATGTCGAAAGAGCAAAAAACATCGTACGAAAAGGAAAAATCCATCATTCGAAATAACATTCTGCAAAACATTGAAAAGGACGGCATGGATAAATCGGCCATTGTTATATTACAAGGGCTGACGAAGCTTCGCCAGCTTGCCAACCACCCTTCGATGCTGAACGATGACAGTGAAGCGGAGTCGGGCAAATTCGATGAAATATACAGAAGCTTGAAAAGTTTGATGGCCGAAAACCATAAGGTGCTGATCTTTTCCTCGTTTGTTAAGCACTTAGAATTAATCAAAGAAAAAATTGAATCAGAAAACTGGAAATACTCCCTACTCACCGGAAGGACAACCAACCGAAGTCAGGTTATTAAAAATTTTCAGGAAGATCCGGCAAACCGAATTTTCCTGATATCGCTTAAAGCAGGTGGAGTTGGGCTCAACCTCACATCGGCCGACTATGTTTTCATTATCGATCCCTGGTGGAATCCGGCTGCTGAGAACCAGGCCATCAACCGGGCACACCGCATTGGTCAAAACAAAAAAGTATTTGTTTACCGCTTTATTACCGAAGGTTCCATCGAAGAAAAAATACAACTACTGAAAGAGCGAAAATCGTCACTTGCCGAAAAATTTGTCAACTCCAACAATCCGTTTCAGGCGGTCACTCAAAAGGAAATCATCAACCTTTTCAATTAAAAAGTTGTAATAAAATAAGAACTGAAAAAACTCATCACTCACAATCAGAAAAAGCTTTAGTTTCGTAGCATCAAAACAAGAAAATATTCGTCATGAAAACTGCCTATTCGTTCCTGTTAATCGTCTTGATTTCAACCTTTACTTTCGCACAAAAGAAAGAGCTCACACTTAAAGATGCCATTGTCGGCAGCCGAAGTTATTTGCGCCCCGAACAACTAAAATCGCTGCAATGGAGAGACAACGAACACTATGTTTTGGTGAGCAATGATACACTTTTACAGTATTCGTGTAATAAGAATAATCCAGATGCCCTATTGACTTTATCCGACTTCCAGGAATTCTCACTTTCCAGATTCCCTGCGTTTAAGTTTATTGATTCACGAACCATTCAATTCCGGCACAGTCAACATCTGGTTCTTTTCAATATTGAGAAGAAAACTGTTTCCTTGCAATTATCTATCCCGGAGAATGCCGAGAACCTGTCTTTTTGTGAAACGTCAAAAACACTTGCATACACCAAAGGGCAAAACTTATTTGTGTTGAATAAAGACGGAGAAACGCAAATTACGTTTGATTCTGAAAAAGGAATTTTGAATGGACATTACGTTCATCGTCGTGAATTTGGCATTACCAAAGGGATTTTTTGGTCTTCGACAGGAAAACAAGTTGCCTTTTACCATAAAGATGAAAGCATGGTAAACGATTATCCACTGGTTGACTTTATGGCTCGCGAAGCGGAGTACACGCCAATAAAGTATCCGATGGCCGGAATGAAAAGCCACCAGGTTTCCGTTGGCATTTATGATTTGGAAAGCGGCAAAACCATTTTTTTAAACACAGGAGAACCCGATGAACATTATCTCACAAACATAAGCTGGGGACCAAACGACAAGTTTATTTACCTGGCTGAACTGAACCGTGGGCAAGATCATATGCAAATGAACAAGTACGAAGTTTCATCCGGTGAAAAAGTAAAGACCTTGTTTGAAGAAACAAGCAGCACCTATGTTGAACCGCAACACCCCCTTGTTTTTTCATCTTCAAATCCGGATCAATTTTACTATTGGACACGTAAAGACGGCTGGTTCCATCTTTATTTGTACGATACTTCGGGTAAGCAAATTAGGCAAATAACAAAGGGGAACTGGGAAGTCACAAACTTTTATGGAGCAGACAAAAAGTACGTTTATATTCAATCCACCAAAGAATCGCCGATTGAAAGACATTTATACAAGGTGAAAATTACAAATGGTGAAATCACCCGTTTAGATCGAGCAGCAGGAACACATCAAGCCAAGTTTTCATCCGACTTCAATCATCTACTTGATCAATGGGAAGCTTTCGATGTTCCGGGTCAAACGGATTTATCAACGTCTGAAGGGAAACTAGTTCGCACCATTAACAAAGCAGACAATCCTGTTGCTGATTTTCAATTCGGTAAAAATGAAATCATTACAATTAAAGCAAACGATGATTCAACGAATTTATACGGTCGACTGATTCTTCCTCCAAATTTTAATCAAACAAAAAAATATCCGACTATCATATACGTATACGGAGGTCCGCATGCACAACTAATAAACAATACATGGCACAATGATGTGCGATGGTGGCAATACTACATGGCATCGCATGGCTTTATTTTATTTACCGTAGATAGCCGCGGATCTGGAAATCGGGGCGCAGCCTTTGAAAATGTAATTCACCGAAATTTAGGGATTGCAGAAACGGCAGACCAAATGCGTGGAATCGAATATTTAAAAAGTCTGCCGTATGTCGATGCAAATCGCATAGGAGTTCATGGCTGGAGCTACGGTGGTTTTATGACACTTAACTTAATGTTGCGCCACTCTGAAACTTTCAAGGCAGGTGTTGCCGGTGGACCCGTAGTTGACTGGAGCATGTACGAAATTATGTACGGAGAACGCTACATGGATATGCCACAAGAAAATCCGACAGGATATCAGGAAGCAAATATGACCGAGCATGTGAATAGCTTACAAGGGAAATTGATGCTCATTCATGGTGCTCAGGACCCTACGGTAGTGATGCAACATAGTATGAAGTTTTTAAGAGAATGTGTGAGACAAAATAAACCTGTCGACTTTTTTACCTATCCCACTCATCCTCATAACGTGAGGGGAAAAGACCGTGTTCATTTGATGGATAAAGTTAGTCAGTATTTTCTGGACTACCTGTAGTAGATGAACTACAATAGTTGCTCGCCGATCGATTCTTTTTATATTCTACTCGAACCGAAGCACCTGAGGCCTGCGTGGTTGAAAGCTATAAAATTGTGTTTTTGAACGCTCATTCAACACTCCACCAAAAGCTCCAATATCTGCCGGATGACTTGGGAAATAAGACAAACGCAACTGTATTGTTCGGAACACCAGATTTTCGTTTCTTATTCGAACGCCGGCCCCAATTCCGGCATAATAGTTCTGATCAAAGATCAGGCTTTTATTGGAGCCGATTATTCCAAGATCAAGAAATCCAAAAAATGCAAAATTGAAGTCTAAAACATGTTTCGGAGTAAACAAAACCGACTCGATATTTAAGCTCAATCGTTGTTTTCCCGTTGCCGAATTGCTATTAAACCCACGAATTCCTCGTTCCCGAGACAAATACAATTGCTCTAAATCGAATCGTTTTAAACCAATTATATAATTTAGCTTTACAAATTGCCTGAAATTCTTTCTTCCAATTGTGTACAAACGCGAAATATAACTTCCGGTTAAATCAATCTGCCCTTGTTCGAATTTATGAGAATTAAAAAAACCGCCTATACCTGCCGAAGCAAATAAAAACGACGGACGATATTTGATAAAGTTTCCAGAAGAAAAATACAGATGAGAATACCAACGCTTAACAAATTCATTGTCATCAAACCCAACTACCCATTCATGCAGATATCCCTTTGGAATATCTTCGGTAATACCGTAGCTATAGATTAAATAGTCTCTGTAATAGCTTCGTTTTGATAAACTAATACTGGCGAGATAGAATTTTGAATTGGCGAAATACTGATTATTCATCGGGTCGGGCTCCGGACGTTCAAAAAAATGATAATAACGCATCCGTCCGGCTGCAACCAACTGACTGCTTCTATACGGCATTCCTTCATTTAGTTGAAAGGCATAACCACCCCATAAGTCATAGTGCCGATAATCCAATTCCAATTCATCGAGAATAATCGGGGAATCTTCAAATAGGCGATCCGCTCGCTTCCATCGAAGCAACTTCAATCCGCCTCCCCATTCAGTTGAAGATCGTAGAAATTCCTTTTCAAATTCGAACCCTATTCCTTTTCGCTTATATGTATTGGCGTATCCCAAGGAAATGTTTAAGAAATTACCTCCGATATTATTAATTTTATAGAACGTTTCGAATCCCACGTATGGCTCCCGATCGACATGCCCAACTATTTTTGCAGAAATCTGGTGTCCAGCCCCCCAAATGTTTTTGTTATACATTTCCAGGCTCGCCCCCTGCAATCCATTGACACTTCCACCAATTCCAAATGCAAAAACATCTTTCGTAAGAACGGTGAGATGGACCTGCTCTGTATTCAGAGAGTCTTGTCGAACCAAAAAACGCACATCTTTTATAAATGGTAATCGTCTTATAATCCGCTCATTGTCTAATACCTGCTCAACATTTAACGTATCCCCTCTTTGCACCAGAATATTTTTCCGTATAATTCGCTCATTTGTTTGGGTATGCAATTTATTGGCTGTTTGCCCAAGCCAAGTGTGACTTGTTCGGGCAGTATCCCTAAACGAAGGGCCAATAATATCTAACTGTTGAATCTGAATTGATGCAATGGTCTTCCCTTCAAGAAGGCTCATTTGAAAAAGTTCTACTTCAAGTTGGTTTTGATTCCTTTTCCCTTTCTGAGACACGAGGTTATTGTATACTAATCGCGTAATCCGATGTCGATAGGCCTTGTTTTTTAAGGAGTCATAAAATAGCTCCGTGCTACCGTCAAGATCCACGGAGTCTTCAATTTCTTCTTGAGCCACTACAACATTACTGCTCAAAAACAATCCGAAACACAAAATCAGTATTAAGTTACCCGGCCTAATCACAGTAGTATTTTTACACAATATTATCTTTTGTAAACGTTCAAACCTTAGTTGAATTATCATTTTAACTAGTTTTAACATTTACATAAATCGCTTTATTAATTTGCTTAAATTACTCTAAAAATCGAACTCGGAAGATACTTCAATAAATATTGTTGATGAAAAAAACGATTAGCAATTTTGTATTGAATCATCAGATTGAGGGTATTTTGTTATTAACTTTGCCGAACATGTCAAAATTCAAGAAACTATATAAAGAAAATATATATGGAATAATAGGAACCCTGCTTTTCCACATACTATTATTTAGTAGTTTCTTACTTGTCAATGTTAAGCCCAAAGGCGAAGTGAAAGAAGAACCAATCATTATTGACTTTTCTAACATCAAAGAATTGGAAGAACCGAAACCTGAAAAGCTGCAAGAAAAAAAACAAGACGAAAACACCCCTTCAACACCAAGCGAAATGGAGCAATTGGCATCCAGAAGTAACCGGGCCGTAAATGATGCGCCAACAAAAGATCCATTTTTCGACGAGGATTATCAGCGAGAAATCGCCGAAGCCCAAAAGCTTGTCGCAGATGTGAACAAACAACTGTCAAAAGAAGTAAAAGACATTGAAGAGTTTGTAATGCCTGAAGAAACCACAGAAGGGATGAACCCGGATTCGATAAAAAACACCATTTATTCGGGAGAAAGCAATATTCACTATTTTCTAGAGGATCGGTATCATCGCCGACTTCCGATACCCGTGTATCTGGCGCAGGATGGTGGCCTGGTTGTTGTAGATATTGTTGTAAACCGGCGAGGGCGAGTTATTGAATCAAATGTTAGAAATGAGAGGGATTTACAAGACCCGATGTTAGCCATTTATGCCAAACAAGCTGCAGATCGTACTCTTTTCAATTCAGACAACGCAGCGCCACCCCAACAAAAAGGTACAATTTCCTACACATTTGTAGCACAATAGTGGCCTACGTGAAGAAAAAACAAATATTTAACATCAATTAACAAATTTTTAACTCAAGTTAATGCTTTAGAGCATATCTTTGTAGTACGTTTTTTTTCATAAGTTTAGGTTTAGTTAGGTTAGTTAGTTTAGTGAGAAAAGGTAGGCCAGAGGGTCTACCTTTTTATTTTTAAACACAATCTCAGCCACCATACTCCTCAGAATCTCAGACTCGACAGCATCTTTAATATCAATTTTTTATTTCAAACTTTAGAAATTTACCCTCATTTTTGGAACACCCCATAATCTTAATTCATCATTCTATTTCTTCAGTTCATTATTGAGGAATTCAAAAGCTGTAGAAGTTAGTGGAACACTTAAGAAAATAATGAACGATTAATTGAATTAAATAAAGCAATAGCCACCCTTGAATACGAGCGTTCATTTGTTTTTTAAACATTTTATAGGGATATTTAATGCGGAAAACAGAGGTGCTGACTGTACCGTTTGGGTTTTTGCTTTAATGGCAGTGAATCGGCCTGTTCCATACATAAAAGAATTAAATAGAGAAAATGGTTAACTATACGAATGAAGAGCTTCTCAATGGAATTCTGAGGAATGATAATTTAATTCTCCAGTACATTTACAAAAACTTCTTTTATAAAATTAACTTCTTCATAAAAAAGAATAACGGAGATGATGAGGATTCGAATGATATTTTCCAGGAAGCAATTATTATTATCTATCGTAAGTTAAAAGCCAATGATCTTGTCCTTGATTGCTCATTCGAAACTTATCTGTACTCTGTATGCAGGTTTCTATGGCTGAAACAGCTCGAAAAAAGAAAAAACGAGCGTGAAAAAATTCAAGACAATCATGATTTCAATGAAGATATTTATGATACCAGTTTTGAAGAAACGGCAGATTTAAATGAAAAATACAAACTCTATCAAAAACATTTTAAAAATCTAGGCAAAGACTGCCAGAAGATCTTACAACTTTTTTTTGATAAGGTTCCCCTCAAACAAATAGCTCAGGTTATGGGGTACCAGAGTGAAAAATACGCAAAAAAGAGAAAATATAAATGCAAAGAGTACCTGGTAAAAAGTATTAAGCAGGATATCGAGTATAAAAAAATATTGGAAGACAACGCTTAACAATACCTTTAATTACCCAAAGACATTTTTATTTTCTATTCTCAATAAACGACCGTTTTTTATTGAAAAACATCGTACTACTTAGGGAACCACGTCCAATAATAACCCCAAAAAGAATATCTATTTAGAAGCAATACACACAAATTCTAAATTAAATTACGTCGCAAGGGGTTACCTTTTGCCTGTTTTAAGGATAAAAGAGTGAAAATGATAAAATACACGAACGAAGAATTTCTCACGAGATTCCGAGTTGACTTCTAATTCTACAGCAATTCTACAAGAACATTTACCCAAAGATTTCGGTAATAACGATCTGTTTTTTTAATGATTGTTTCTAACCAACCGAACTTCTCAAGTATAATTTTTGCTCGCTTTTTTTTAAACAAACAGTGTGATTTGACTGTAAAAATCAAAGAACGCCTAAAAACAATAGCCATTAAATGCTTGTGCTACGGGAAATTTTGTATAAACATCTCAAATAAATCCCGTAAAAAAAAATAGAAGAGGATATTGAAAATCAAAATTTTGGAAAGATGATACGTAAGAATAAAATAGAACTAATTGATAAGTACCTTAGCGGGGAGTTGACCGGCGAAGCGCTAAGCGAATTCAATGCACAACTGAGCTACGATTCTGAATTA
>NZ_WVEM01000007.1:0-31242 GCF_009847015.1 Sunxiuqinia indica | reverse complement strand
AATAATCAGGATTTAGCGGCCGAACTCGAATTATTCGAAGAAATTGATCGTGCGGTTCAGGAAAAAGGTGTTATGGATCTTCGGGCTAAACTTGGAACCATCATCGAGCAGGTGAATCAGGAGGAAAAACAAAAACGATCGTTCGCAACCAAAATAACAACATCAAGACTTGCCATTGCATCTGTTGCGGCCTCGCTGATATTAATATTAAGCATTACAGGACTGATAAACAGGCACTCGAACTCGAGCGATGCCCAACTTTACAGCCAGTTTTATCAGCCTTACGAAACAACCGGAATATTCCGTTCGGGTGACGCGTTGATCGACAGCAAGCTTACCAAAGCACTGCACCAGTTCAACCAACAAGAGTACCAGGGAGCAATCAACTTATTTGGTGAAGTACTGGAGATTGACAAAAATAACCCGGTAAGTAACTTCTATTCAGGTATCGCCTATCAGGAAACAGGACAAGTTAAAATGGCTCTGGAATCATACCAGAGAGTAATACTCGACAGAGATAACCTGTTTATTGAACAAGCTCAGTGGTACATCGGATTGTGCTACCTGCAAACAGAAAACAGGGAAAAAGCTTACAAGCAATTTAAGCGAATAGCTGCAAACGAAGGCTATTATCAGGAAAAAGCAAGTGCTATACTGAAAAAAATAAAATACTTCGAATAAAAATTTAATACGCAAATAAAGATTTTAAACGTTAGCAAACAGAAAAAATGAACAGTTAATACTTACAATCCTTAGTTCAATCGTTCCTTAGTTCAGTTCAATATCCTTAAAGTTCAAAAGTTCATTTTTTCTCGGTATTCTTAATGAAATTCCTAATTATCCTAAACGTTCATGAAGAGTAATTCTGAATACCTTTTCTTTCGCAAATAAAGTTTTAAAATAAATGGTTAGTAAGCTCGGGGTCGTTAATCCCGGGCTTTTCTTTTGCGGTAAATCTGATCGATAAATAGTAAAATAATAACCCCAAAAATGATTAAAATAAAATAGAAGTCTTTGCTTCCGAAAAGAGGATCAGCATTCCCGACAACCACATAACCAAGCCAATAATGCGGGTGAGCCTTCAGTGGATCAGCATTCTCAATATGGGCTAACTTGGCTGAACGTAAAGATTCATTCTTACTTTTCCCTTTTGATAGAAATTTATAAAAGTCCTTCATAATGTGCGCTCCCGATTCATCCTCGACTTCCCATAATGTCATCACAATCGATGGGCAGCCAGCATATAAAAACCCACGTGCAAGGCTCATTACCCCTTCTCCTTTCTGCAATTTACCGCTTCCGGTATTACAAGCACTTAAAACAGCCATACGAGCCTTTAAATCCATTGTATAAATCTCATTGGTATTCAGCCATCCATCTTCCGTTCCAGTCAAATAAGGCTTTGAAAAGGCCAATTTTGAATACATCGGGAGCGTGTCATTAACGATTGTGTGCATCGCTAAGTGAAGAATATCATAATCAGAAGCCATTTCTTTAAATCTACCTTCCTGGGCAAGTGAGTCTAGAAAAACATCGCCATTCACATACTTATGAATGAATTCGACTTCCTTTTTTACGGCAGGCAACGGCAGCAATCCAGCTCTATACTCCGCGTTGGCCGTATAATCTCTGCTGTCTCCTTCATAACTCGGGGCAAATGCCAGCAAATCATTTTTAGCGGTTTTATCCTTTTCAAAATAATCGTATAAAAGGGTTGCTGAATAAGTATAACTGATTGAGTAATCTTTAACCAGATACGGTAATGTCCTGAAATTCATCTTAGACGTATCAGGCAATTCAGAAAGCAGAGCGTCAAAAGGAATATACGCAAGCTTATCGTCAGGAACAACCACTAAATCCTTTCCATCAAGAAACATACTTTCATTATCCAACAACACATCGTACAATTGATATGCTGATACAGCATAGCCTTTAAACTCCTCTAAACCAGTAAACAAATATGCTGAACTAGTTAAAAACTGGTAGACTGATTCGATATTTTCTACAAAGCTTGAATCTATAAGTTCTTTTGTAAAACGAAGCTCATCTGAAGTAATAACGAATTTAAATACTTGTCCTTCTTTCGAATTTTCAGTTGGTTCTTCAATCAGGTATTCAACAAGAGCTGTTCTTTCATTAATCCTCTTCTGAACCTCAGCAACCCCAACCACGTCATTCTGATACTTAAACGAATAGTAATTAGGAAAAGAATCTTCCAATACTTGCACTAACTGCCCATACTGCTCACCCAGTTGAAATATTTTGGAATTGAATAACTCAATTCTTGCTGAATCTGGTTCTGAATTTTGCTTTTCTTCAAAAAGCATCTCTTTATAATTAGAGATATTCATTTTTAAATAATTCTCCCGATTTATCAAACGATCGGGAATGCCACCAAACTCCTTGGCTTTTGTATCTTTAACAGCTGCTAAAAAGCTGGCTGACTTGCTCTTCTCCGCAAATTCAAAACCTTTTTCGGCGTAGCTGAAATCACTCGTTTGTTGAAATAGCTTATAACTAAGTCCGACAGCGTCAATAAATGTAGACTCCTGATTTTCCGCCAAAAAGAACTGACTATCTTCTGAAACATAACCGGTTCTAATCTGATGAATCAGTTCTGTAGCCCGCTCGATGGTGTTTAATGCCAGGTTATAATTTGAAATTGCATCCTGCCTGTTTGATGAAGAAACATTCAAATCAGCAATTGCCTCCAGGCAACCCGCTTTCTTGTTTAAAGCCTTAAGAACCTGTACCTCTGAAACCTCTTGCCCAAGCTCCGGATTGTCGTCTATTACGAGAGAGTTAAACCCTTCAGCTCCCGCGACCAGCGCTCTTTGGTAATACTTTAGCGCCTCGTCTAAATCTTCTTTTCGCTTGCTATAAAAATCAGCAATAACACTGGCCGACGAACTCCGTTTGAAATAATAATCTGCATAATTCAGCATCACATCACTGTACTGCTGACTCTTCAAAGTAAAATACTTCTTTACAATACCTTCCGATAATTGAGCGTATTTCAAAGCTTCTTCATACTCACCAACAGATAATAAAAACTCCGTGTAATCAGTATACTCCAATCCCAAATCATAAGAGTCTTCTCCTTCTATTGTAATTAATGTTTTGAATGTTTTCTGATAATATTTCTTTGTCGAATCAGGCTCTCCAATCTTATCATAAATTCGAGCTAAAAGACTATAATAAAACGTCTTAACATTATCAGAAGCTTTATTTAAATTTTCTGATGCGTCATTGATAGCCGTATCATATTCACCTAATAAGTACAAAGCCTCACAAACAAGATACTTCGCATTTATAACTTGATTTTGATATTTCTTAGCTTCTAATTCAAAAGCCCTTAAAGCAGCCTGCTGATATTCTAAATTCTTAACAAAATCCCCCTTCAATTTGTACACCGTTCCTAAGTTTGAATAAACAAAACCTAAGCGTGGATATTCTCCTGAATACAAAATCTTTAATAGCTCTTCTGCTTCTAAGTAGATTTCTATCGATTTATCGTATTCCCCTAGGTTTTTGTATGAGATACCCAAATTCACCAAAGGCAAAAAGGCTTGAAGAGTTTTATCATCATAAATTTGACCGATTAGTTTTTTTGATTTTGAATAAGAAACTACTGCTCTTTCAAAGTCACCAAATCGTAAAGCTTCTCGCCCCTCTTGATTATACTCACTAACAAGCAAACTATCCCTTTCAAATTGTGATAAGTCCTGAGAAAATGCAGAAAAAATAAAAAAAATAAAGAAAAAAACAGACACCCCAAAAGCCTTATTTATCAGCACCTTATACACCTTTAGATTTTTTTCTCTCATTTTTTTCATTCTCAAAGGGGTTACCTTTTTCCCTTAATTGGAATAAAGAAGCGAACAAAGGATAATTAAGGAATTAAAAGTATTAACCATTAAAATTTAAAAGTAATGAAAACTTTATTTGCTAACAACGAAAACAACATTTTTGATTCATTCGAAACTTTAACAAAAGAAGAATTAAACGAAGTAAAAGGTGGTGTATCTCGTGATCTAGATATGATCGTAGAAGATCTTGACTAATCATTACTAAAGTTATCAAAAATTAATCATTACACTTATTTGTTTTAAAAGCCCAGTAGAATCAGGCATTATTAGTCTCTGTGTCTTTTTATCATTTTCAACCGTTCTTTGAGCAGCGTTCTTGTAATCAAGGTTCGAACAGGCAAAAAACAAAGCGTAAATTAATTAAGATAATAAAACTACAAATTAAGTAGACGATTTTTTAGACCCTTTATAAAGTTTATATTCTCTGAAGCTACACGATAGCGAACCGTTGTAAAGCGGAATTTTAACCTCGGGTTTTAACCCTATCGATTTTAAACATTCGTTCGTACTGATTAGCCAGGCAGTTGTATTCGGAAAGTGATGTTTTAAACGTTCACCAACCATCGAGTAAAAAGCCTGATCACCAGCTTTAATTCGCTCACCATAAGGGGGATTAAACAAAAGAAAAGAAGATTCATTCTTTTCAAGCCGACGAAAATCAGCAATTTCAAGCTGAACAACATCTAAAACATTCGCTTTTTCGGCATTTTTATATGCCAAATCGATGTTTTCTCTGGAAATATCGGATCCAAATATTTTAAATCCAACTTGTGTATGTTCATTTTGGGATTTCAACATTTTAAATAGCTCAGGATCATAATTTTTCCATTTCTGAAAACTATAATTCTGACGAATTTCTCCAGGCAAAACATTTTTAGCCATCATAGCGGCTTCAATAACAATGGTTCCGGATCCACACATTGGATCGCACAAGGGTTCTTCCCCACTCCAGCCAGACAGTTTTATCATACCGGCAGCAAGCACCTCACTAATAGGAGCTTCGTGATTCCCCAAACGATACCCTCGCTTATGTAATGAATCTCCACTGCTATCAAGAGATATCGTACAATTATTGCTATTGGAGATATGAAAATTGATTAGAATTTCCGGATTATTGACACTGATTGAAGGCCGTTTTCCATCAATTTTTCTAAACCGATCAACAATAGCATCTTTGGCCTTGAGTGAAGCAAACATAGAATTAGTGAATAAATCACTGAATACTTTGCTCTGAATAGCAAAGGTTTGATTCACATCAAAATAATCCTCCCATTTTATCTTTGACACCTGATGATAAAGGTCATCGACCCGCTTAATTCGAAAAGACCGCAATGGCATTAGTATTTTCAAAGCTGTTCGCAAAGAATAGTTTGCTTTATACATCAAGGCCAGGTTTCCTTTAAAATAAACGGAACGCCTACCTTCTTCAACATCATCGGCACCCAAGCCAATAAGCTCTTCTGCTAAAACTTGCTCCAATCCGGCATAAGTAGTAGCAACGAAACGAAAATTATTTGTCATATTTTGATATTAAATGCCAGCACCGTCGCTGAACGCGGTCTCCCGGGCTTTAAACTGAACAATCTTAGAATTTGGCGCGATATTGTTGGTCACCCATACGTTACCACCGATAATTGAATTTTTCCCAATTGTAATCCGCCCCAGGATAGTTGCCTGCGCATAGATAATTACATTGTCCTCAACAATTGGGTGGCGAGGCACCCCTTTAATCGGATTACCATCTTCGTCCAATGAAAAGCTTTTCGCACCAAGTGTAACCCCTTGATAAAGTTTAACATTATTTCCAATGATACAAGTTGAGCCAATAACCACTCCGGTTCCATGATCAATCGTAAATCCTTCCCCAATTTCAGCTTTTGGATGAATATCGATACCGGTTTCAGAATGCGCCATTTCGGCAATAATACGTGGAATTAGAGGCACTTCTAATTTTAACAACTGATTAGCAATCCGGTAATTGGAAATTGCCCGAATAGCAGGGTAGCAGAAAATAACTTCGCTGGCACTTTTTGCTGCGGGGTCTCCAACAAAGGCCGTTTCAACATCGCCAACCAGCTTTCTGCGAATTTCGGGTAGGAACGAAATAAAATCACTTGCAACACTTTGAGCATAGCGGCTGCGTTCCTGAAAATCGACCTCCTCCGGATTTTCGCAAGTAAAGCACAAGCCCGCCAGTATTTGTTCCGAAAGCAATTCGAAAAGCTCATCGACATACACGCCCATATAGTGCTTGATGGTATTGGGGCGTAAACTTGTATTTCCAAAATATCCCGGGAAAAGAATTTCGCGGAGCATATTGACAATCCTTGCCAACTTCTCAGTTGACGGCAACGGCTCGCCCAAACGATGTTCGTGGCATACCTGGTCGTAACTTTGTGGCTCGGATAACTGGTCAACGGTTTTATTAATTATCTCTAGTATATTCAAATCAGATTGCATCTTTTTCTGGGTTAAAAAGTGTAGTACTTAAATATCGTTCTCCTGTATCGCAAACTATAACAACGATGTTTTTGCCTTTGTTTTCTTTTCTTTTTGCAATTTCAAGTGCTGCATACACGTTAGCACCTGATGAAATTCCACTAAAAATACCTTCTTGCTTAGCTAAGGCTCGCGCCGTATCAAAAGCGACCTCGTCCGAGACCGTAAAAATTTCATCGTAAATATTCGTATTCAATACTTTAGGAATAAATCCGGCTCCAATTCCTTGAATTTTATGTGATCCCGGCGATTTACCAGACAAAACAGCTGAATTACTGGGTTCAACAACCACACAATGAATAGATGGCTTCTTCTCTTTCAATATTTCAGATACCCCCGTAATTGTACCTCCTGTTCCTGCTCCGGCAACAAAAACATCCACTTCGCCATCGGTATCATTCCAAATCTCGAGTGCTGTTGTCCGACGGTGCATTTCCACATTGGCCGGGTTGGCAAATTGCATGGGGATGAACGCATTTTCAGTTTCCCGGCCTAACTGCTCGGTTGTTTCAATTGCTTCGCGCATGCCACCCTTCGCGGAGGTAAGGATTAACTCAGCTCCGTAGGCTCGCAAAACCAGTCTGCGTTCCAGCGATACACTCTCGGGCATAACAATTTTCAACTGATACCCTTTTACAGCACAAACCATTGCAAGGCCAATTCCGGTATTGCCACTTGTTGGTTCAATAATCGTTGTCGATTCCGTAATTTTTCCGTCTTTCTCAGCTTGCTCAATCATTGCCAAGGCTAAGCGATCTTTTACTGATCCTCCCGGATTTTGCGATTCCAGTTTAGCAAAAACCCGCGCATGACAATCTCTGGTAAGTTTATTTAACTCAACCATTGGCGTATTGGCAATCAGTTGAGTGATATCTTTTGCAATTTTCATCCCTAATACATTTTTGTGCGTTATGAATAAATCGTATGGCTTACGTTTTCAATCCAAAATATTGATAGATGAACGATTCGAGCACTAGTCTTTTCACCACAAAAGTCTTTCTTTTCTGGCTGAAAAACAAGGGAAGTCTTGATATAAATCAGGTTTCAATAAAATCCTGAACAGCACGAATGGCATTTTGAATTCGTTTCTCTCCTATTCCTCCAATTTCAACATATCGAAGGTTTCGTTTAACCAGTTCCTGTTTATAATCATGAAATAATTTTAGCCGATCCTCTCCTCCATGCTCCCGCAATGGATCGGCTTCCCAGGGAATATCAGGTAAACACAGCAGATATAAATCAATCGGGAGGTTCGAGATTTCACGCTCAAGCCAATCCGGTTCCTTCTTAAAAACCCACTGAAACCAAATTTTAGTAATAATCAACCAGGTATCAAAAAATACAATTTCAGTTTTACTTCCTTTAGAATGCTGGTACTGCTCTAGTTGCTTTCGGGTGATTAATTCTAAATCTTCATAAGAATATTCAGTTGAATGTTCGCGGAAATATTCGCGTGCATATTCAGGATAAAAGGTTCCGTTGAAATAAGCGGCCAATTCTTTAGCTAATGTACTTTTTGCTGTTGATTCAGGCCCCGTCAGCACCACGCGTATTTGTTCAGCCATGTTGTTTTATTAAATCGTTTTTCCAACTCCGATACCCCATCGCAGCCATCACGGTATAGACAACGAACAAGATGACCGTTGGCCATAAGTCTTTAAAGCCGTATAAAACAGCTGAAAAAGCGTCAACAAAAATCCAAATCAGCCAGTGTTCAATATATTTACGTGCGAGCATCCAGGTGGCCACAATGCTCATTGCCGTTGTCAGCGAATCGCCAAAAGGAACAGGTGAGTCGGTGTAATACTTCAACCCAAAAAGAAAAATTGCAAACAAGGCCGTAGTCACCAAAATTAATGGCAGGTACAGTTTTTTGGGAGTGCGCATAACCTTGAGCTGCCCGGTTGAATTCGAATTTCCTCTCAACCAATGATACCAGCCATAAATGCTGACTCCCACATAATACACCTGAAGGAGCATATCGGCATAAAACTTCGATTCCAGGAAAACATACACATACAAAGCCGAGGTGATTAACCCAACAGGCCAGGTAAAAATGTGTTGTTTAATGGATAGAAAAATGTAGACCAGACCGAGCACACTTCCTAATACTTCAACATAGTGTGTTACCAGCCAGGCATAAACAGTATCGGTCATCAGCTTATTTCTCTACCAGCAGATTATTGTACTCCGTACTATTTTCCAGAACTCGAATCGCTTCCCTGATCACATCGCTATCGGAATTCATAATCTGATAGTATTCGCTCAAGCCAAATAAATCGCGGGCAATTAATGCTTTAATGTGTTGGCGAATTAGCGGGCGGGCAAATTCGACACTGCCTTCTTTCTTTTCTATTCCTTCTTCATCCGCTTTGGCGATCATTTTATCCACCAGTTCTTCATCAACTACAAAAC
Source organism: Sunxiuqinia indica (assembly GCF_009847015.1). Classification (GTDB taxonomy): domain Bacteria; phylum Bacteroidota; class Bacteroidia; order Bacteroidales; family Prolixibacteraceae; genus Sunxiuqinia; species Sunxiuqinia indica. Next base: position 22,459 of record NZ_WVEM01000007.1, on the reverse strand, counting down.
CCTTTTTGTAAAGCTCAAACGAAGTGTATGTTTTGGTAAACTCTTCCCGATTTGTATCCATATAATCTAAGGCGGTAGTATATACAATATTTTTACGCGCCATTTGGTTGAAGTAGCCATAGTAAACCGATGTATCCATGGGAACGAAAATATCGGGCATAACGCCACCGCCGCCATAAACAGTCCGTTTATTATTCAAGGTTTCATAAATCAGCTCATCATCAAAATGAATACTGTCGGCCGAGAAAAACTCGCCGGTCTCGAACCGCTTTTTATAATCTTTTCGGTAAGCCTCTACCCCTTCATCATAGGGTTTCTGAATACATCGTCCGCTTGGCGTGTAATAATGTGCTGTGGTTAACCGAACCATTGAACCGTCATTTAAAAAGAAAGGCTGTTGCACCAAACCCTTACCGAACGAGCGGCGACCAATTACAACTCCACGATCCCAATCCTGAATAGCGCCCGACACAATCTCACTGGCCGAAGCCGATCCTTCGTCGATCAGCACAACCAGCTTACCTTGCTCGAACTCGCCCAGCGCCGATGCTTTATATTCTTTTCGTTTGTTATTGGTACCTTCCGTATAAACCACCATTTTAAAGGCGCCCAAAAACTGGTCGGCCAACTCAATGGCTGCTTTTAGGTAGCCGCCACCATTTCCACGGAGATCGAGTACCATATTTTTAAATTTTGGCTGCTGCTCCAGCTCTTTAATCGCTGTGGAAAACTCTTCGGTTGTGGTTGCCGAAAAACGGTTCAACTTAATATATCCGGTTTCATCATTAATCATGTAAGAAGCATCCAGACTATGAATCGGTATTTTATCCCGAATAATTCTGAAATCCAACAACTCTTCATCTCGATGCCGAAGGACTTTTAGATTTACCTCCGTTCCTTTATCGCCGCGAAGCAGATCAAATACATCGCTATTTTCCAGTCCAATACCAGCTACATTTTTGCCATCGATATCAACAATACGATCGCCAGCCTGAAGCCCGACTTTTTCTGACGGACCACCGGGAATGGTTGACACAACCAACAAGGTATCTTTAAAAATACTGAATGAGATTCCCACTCCCTCAAAACTACCTTTCAAGGGCTCGTTCATTTTTTCAACTTCTTCCTTCGAAATATAAACCGAGTGAGGATCCAGCTGTTTCAACACCTCGACCACTGCTTTTTCTGTTAGCTCATCAATATTGGTTGTGTCGACATAATAACTTTGTACCAATTGCAACAGTCGTCCAAACTTCATCATATTGGTTTGAACATCTTGTGCTTGCGCGGTATGATTTACGGAAATCAGGCCTACAGCCAGTATGATTCCCAACGCTATTGTTTTTCTGATTCTAATCATTTTTATTGTTTTCATGCTGTTTTCTCCTTTTCCCAAAAGATCAAATTCTGCTATTGTTTACAGACAATTAACGCGTTGTTGTTGCCTTTGTTTTATTACCGCAGGAATTTTGAACCGTTAAAGATAGAAGATTATCACCCGTGGAACAAAACCTTCGAATTAATAAGTGTTAAAGTTTGAAAAGAGTTCACAAAGAAAAGAAGACGGATGACTGGTAACAAAGCCGGGAATTAAAGGTGCAGCCACCATGATCTTTTCAAAATAGAAGACAGCAGTGGAACGAAGATATGAATGCACCAATATGATGCTATTAATACCCAAGGTTCAAACAAAAAATAGTTGTAAAATCCGAGTAATTAGCTGAAAACTGACACCAGATCCCCCAACCACGAGAAACCTAAAATTGAAACTCTAAACTACTTTTCAACAAAAAAGCAGACCGAAGCCTGCTTTAATCTATATTATTAAGTGTGGTTTTATTCCCACTCGATGGTTGCCGGTGGCTTCGAACTGATATCGTAAACAACCCGGTTAATTCCGCGTACTTTGTTGATAATATCATTCGATGTTTTGGCCAGAAAATCGTAGGGCAGATGCACCCAATCGGCTGTCATCCCATCGGTAGACATGACTGCACGCAATGCAACAACATTTTCGTAGGTGCGCTCATCGCCCATCACACCAACCGACTGAACCGGCAACAGCATCACGCCGGCCTGCCAAACATCGTCGTACAAATTCCAATCGCGCAAGCCATTGATAAAAATAGCATCGGCTTCTTGCAGCATGCGGACTTTCTCGGGAGTCACATCACTTAAAATACGAATTCCCAATCCCGGACCGGGAAACGGATGACGTCCCAACAATTCTTTTCGAATACCCAATGCTTTTCCAACCCGGCGAACCTCGTCTTTAAAAAGTAAGTTCAGGGGCTCAACCACTTTCAGGTGCATTTTCTCAGGCAAGCCACCTACATTGTGGTGCGATTTGATGGTTGCCGAAGGGCCATTCACCGACACCGATTCAATCACATCAGGATAAATCGTTCCTTGTGCCAGCCACTTCACATTTTTTATTTTGTGTGCTTCAACATCGAATACTTCAATAAAGTCGCGACCAATCACTTTGCGTTTTCCTTCCGGATCAGTAATTCCTTTCAGGTCGTCCCAAAATTTTTGTTTGGCATCAACACCAATCACGTTCAGCCCCATATCTTTGTACGAATCCAAAACCGATTCAAATTCATTTTTACGCAACAAGCCGTTATCCACAAAAATACAGGTCAGGTTTTTACCAATTGCCTGATGCAACAAAACACCGGCAACGGTTGAATCTACGCCGCCCGATAATCCTAAAACCACTTTGTCATTGCCCAGCTTCTCTTTCAACAGGGCAACCGTCGTTTCAACAAATGAGTCGGGAGTCCAGTCCTGTTTGCATCCACAAATGTCGACCGCAAAGTTTTGCAGCATTTGCTTTCCTTCGGTGGTATGATACACTTCGGGGTGAAACTGAATACCATAAGTTGTTTCGCCGTCAATTTTATAAGCGGCATTTTTCACATCGCCTGTCGATGCAATAATTTTATATGATTCGGGTAAATATTCAATGGTATCACCATGCGACATCCAAACCTGGCTTCCTAAAGTCACCTCTTTAAACAGATCAATTTCCGAATCGATAAACCCCAGATTGGCACGGCCGTACTCGCGTGAGTTGGAAGGCTGTACTTCGCCACCAAAATAATGAACCATATATTGCGCGCCATAACAAACGCCCAACAAAGGTACTTTCCCTTTTATTTTCGAAAGATCGGGTTTCGGTCCTTTCTCATCGCGCACCGAAAAAGGGCTTCCGCTCAGGATCACACCTTTCACACTTTCATCAATTTCAGGGTATTTGTTGTAAGGATAAATCTCACAATAGATGTTGAGCTCGCGCACTCTCCGACCAATTAATTGGGTGTATTGCGAACCAAAATCGAGGATTAAAATTTTCTCTTGCATGAATCTGTTTTTTGGATGGGGCAAAGATAAACAAATCCTGCAATGCTCCTTAAAAAGTTTTTAAACAAGAAGGGTCATTTAACAAATAAGGAACTAGCTGCTATTTAAAAATGCTAAGTGTCGCTGCTTCAAGATCAGCTGTCCAACGAGCAAGTCCACTTATAGCCGGTGTCGGCACGCACAAATGTTCATCATTATTTATCGTAAGTTTTCAACAAGCAATCGCCACAGTATCTATTTTTTGTAAATTTGGGATTGATCGAGTGCCGAATAGCTGTGGTTGCTCATTAGTTGGCGTACATTATAAAAAAATCATGATTCTAGTTAAAAAATGAATTAGAATAATAAAAGATCATCATGGAATGGATTGCATCACATAAAGAATTTATCACTTTATTGTTTTCTTTAATTATAACAATTTCGACTGTAGTTTATGTCATTTTAACTCGTCAATTAGTAAAAGAAACGAGAACACTCCGAAAATCACAAATTCAACCTTTTGTTTCGATTTTCTTGAAAAATCCTGAGACAAAAACAAATATACTTCACATTTTTATTGAAAATATTGGTAACGGTCCAGCATTTAATCTAACTTTCAAAATTATTAAAGATATATCTTATCCGAAGTACTGTTCTCCACTACATGAACATACTCATTACAAAAACGGCATCTCTTATTTACCACCAAATCAAACAATTGATAATTATTTAGTTTCAGAGATCGGAGAAAAAAGAATTGATGACTATGTTGAGCTTGAAGTAAAATATAGTGATATTTTAAAAAATGAATATAAATCAACATTTAAATTAGTATTTCGTGAGGCAATTTGGCATGGAATTTCTGAACCACCAGATACTTATGAAGGACATATAGGTTATTACTTAAAAAGAATATTTAAACTTTACGAAAAAATAGAAAACGCAAAAATAAAAAGTGATGAAAAATAACTACACGCCAATAAATAGGGCTTTAGGCGGCACGTAGTGCCCAGCTTTGAGCCCCGGTTGAACTACAATCCGGAGCCGGATAGAACGGATTTGTGCCTGTTCAAACAACCTCGTGAAGCGAGTTACAAACTCAGTACAGCGAGCCCCTTATTACGGCTTCGCTCAAACAATTGACAGGCCGGGGATTTCGGATGAAAACGACTGACCGCATTCCGTTTCTCACCCGTCATTTGAGTTCTATTTCGTGCGACATGAATAAAAAAAACACAAAATTTAATTGAACCCGTCACCACACACCCAACTAAAACGGCATCTTTGTGTTTAGCAATAAAACAAAGCTATTTATTGAATGAATATCACCATCGAAAATATACTATTGGTCGGATCGCTACTACTTCTAATCAGCATTCTGATTGGAAAAACCTCCTACCGTTTTGGAATTCCCACCCTGGTTTTGTTTTTGTTTGTAGGAATTTTGGCTGGTTCAGAAGGAATTGGCAAAATCTACTTCGATAATCCCCGGCTCGCCCAGTTTATTGGTGTTGTTTCGCTCAATTTCATCCTGTTTTCAGGCGGGTTGGATACAAATTGGAAAGCCATCAAACCTGTTTTGTGGCAAGGGCTCTCGCTCTCCACGCTGGGCGTTTTACTGACCGCTGTTTCACTGGGAACGTTCGTCTGGCTGATCACCGACTTCACCATTTATGAGGGTTTGCTTCTTGGAGCTATTGTTTCATCAACCGACGCAGCTGCCGTATTTTCGATACTGCGCTCAAAAAATCTAGCACTAAAAAACCAATTAAGACCCACGCTGGAGCTCGAAAGCGGAAGTAACGACCCAATGGCTTACGTACTAACCATCGCTTTTTTAGCTTTGGTTGTCAATCCCGAACTAAGCTTGACTTCTATTATTCCCGTATTTCTCCGACAAATGGTATTGGGAGCTTTGGCTGGCTTTGTTTTCGGAAAGCTGTCGAAATTTACAATCAACAAGATTCAATTAACGTACGAAGGAATCTATCCGGTGTTGGCCATTGCCCTGATGTTCATTACCTTCTCGGCTACTGATTTTATTGGGGGAAATGGTTTTCTGGCCATTTACATTTGTGCCGTTTACCTGGCCAACCACGACTTCATCCACAAGGGAACCATCATTAAAATGTTTGACAGCCTGGCGTGGCTGATGCAGATTGTGCTTTTCCTCACCTTGGGACTACTGGTTTTCCCATCGCACATTGTTCCGGTCATCGGTATCGGACTGGTAATTTCTTTATTTCTGATATTGATTGCCCGACCAATCAGTGTGCTGATTGCCCTGCTTCCCTTCAGGATGAAGCCCCGCAGGCGATTCTACATTTCCTGGGTCGGTCTAAGGGGAGCCGTTCCAATTGTTTTCGCAACCTATCCGCTGCTTGCCGGAATTGAAAAAGCCGATATGATCTTCAACATCGTTTTTTTCATCTCCTTAACGTCGGTACTTCTTCAGGGCACAACACTCAATCTGGTTGCCAAATGGCTGCACGTGTCGTTGCCCGAAACGGTCAAACCAGAAACTGCACTCGACAACTTCCTGTCGGAACAAGCTAAAAAGATTATGCAAGAGATCACGATTCCGGAAGATGGTTTTGCCAGCGGCAAAAAAATTGTAGACTTGCACTTCCCAAGAACCGCCCTGATTTCAATGATTAACCGAAACAAAGAATACCTGACTCCCAACGGATCAACGATCATTGAACCCAACGACACCCTCATCATTTTGGCCGACAATAAGCAAGCGATGAATGAAGTCCATGAAAAACTGCAAACTTCGCCCAGGCAGGAATAGCCAAACCGTTCATTTTCAGCGCCATTGTTTTTCCTTCTTATTTCATAGTGCTTTGGCGATCCATTTAACGAAAGAATGAACAACACCTTAAAGTCCCCAAACGATCATGCAAATTCATTCCAAGTCAACAAACGCTCCTATTCCAATCCTTTTCGTTGTTTATTGAGTAGTCCAACCAACATCTCTGTTTCAGGGTATTGACAAAATGCAAAAATCATTACCTGGCGAAATTCCATTGCGCCTGATTTTTACTAATAAACCGGTGTGTTGTTTTTGATGACTGACTCATCTTTCAGAAATTGCCAGCCCTCTCTTCGGGCCTGATCAAGATCCACCCACCTGATTTGAGTTGCATACCGGTCGCTGGAAAGGTTTCCGCAAACAGTAGCGACCATCACACTGAATTTAAAGGAGTCGAACACCTCAATGTCGTGCGATCGCAAATCATCAACTGCCTCGGTGATATTATTATAGTATGTTTCCTCACATTGAATGCCGGCCGGATGATGCACCCACACCAACTCCGTTTCCGAGGCTCGCATCGATTCAACATATTTGGTATCCGAGCGGTCAACCCGCTGTAAGGACTGACAGCCAACAAACAGGACTGCCACAAAAAGAATAAAACCAATATTGTAGAATGAAGCCTTTGAATTGTTTTTATGATTCATTGTGTTTCTATTTTAAGTTAGCTATATACTACAACAACCCAACCGGAATAACTTTCATAACAACTTAAATAACTTTACCCAAGCTCAACCGAAGTTATCAAATTGCTTTATAAACATGAATCTGTTAGCATTTACTGGATTTAAAAGTATCCAAATCAAAATCATTGACTATTTTAGGCAAAAAAAACAACTGCTACTTTATGGTTAAATTTACTGACTTAAAAATCCGACATAAACTCCGGATTTTTAGCTTATTCTCATACCTGAGCTTAATTCTCCTTGGAGTGGTTTCCAATTTCTTTTACAACACCGGTAAAACGCTTAGCTTGGTCATCAATGCCGAACGAATTCATAACCTGACATTTCAACAAGGTGTTGAAGACTATTACCTGTACCGCCTCAATCAAAACGACACTCTTTTGAATGAGGCCATCAGCAAGATGCAGGAAGCAAATGAGATGGCCTACATGTTTGGAATCACCAGCCAATTGGCCGAGCTGCCCAAAGAGGAGTTTAGCGAGATGCTTTACGATCATTACAAGGTTGGTTATAACCACAAACGATCGAATGCCGACTTGATGGCCGGAAGAATGAAACTGCTCGAGATCATAAAACCGGAGAAGATGGTGAAAGCCCAACAAGTGGCGCTTGAAGGACATAAACTGGGTGAACGCATCTTGAATAAAATCATCGCCGACCAAAAGAACGCGATCGGGGTTGAACAAACCATCCGAACAGATTTGATGCAAATGAGAATCTTTTACGATGAATTTGCTTCGGCCATTAACGGCTTAATTGAGTATACCAATCGGCTGTTGTATGCCGGTATTATCCTAATCGTTTTAATTCTAATCCTGAGTATTGGCCTGATTGCACAACTGATCTCCAACTCGATTTCGGTCCCGGTTCGTCAGATGGTCCGACAATTCAGCATTATTGCCAAAGGAAACCTCAATACCGAGTTGACCATCGACTCGAAAAACGAAATGGGTGAATTGGCCAATTCATTCCGTTCACTTCAAAAAGGTTTTCGGGAGGTGATTAACTACACAAAAAAGATGGCTGATGGTGATTATAGCAGCCAGATTACTCCCCGGTCAGAGGAAGACGAAATGAGCATCGCCTTGAACAAAATGGCTGACAACCTGAAAAGCTCCCACGAAAAGCTCAGCCAGGATGCCTGGTTTAAGTCAGGCTTGAATAGCATCAATGAAAAGCTGGACAGCAACCAGACACTCGAGGAGATTGCCAAACAAGCCATTTCATTTTTAATGGAAAACCTTCACTCCGAACTGGGAAGCATTTATTTCGCCAATCAAACTCATCAACACGTAAAGCTACTTGCCAGCTCCGGGGGCGATGTTAAGAAGCTCCCCCAACGCATCAAGTTAAACGAAGGGATGATTGGGCAAGTGGCCTATTCAAAAAAAATGAGAATTGTCGACGATGTGCCCGCTGACTTATATACCACGTTTTCGGCTACCGGCAGTTATCATCCCAAGCAGTTGATTGTGGTGCCAATGGTGTTTAACGAATCGTTAATTGGGGTGTTGGAATTAAGTTCATTGGTGCGTTACACCCCCATTGAATTTGAGTTTCTGAAGCAAGCAACTGAAATTATTGCGGTAAAATTGAATTCATCTGAAAATAGAATTCAAACCATGGAACTGCTTCAAAAGACACAGGATCAGGCGGGAGAGCTGCAGGTTCAGCAGGAGGAACTGCGCGTAGCCAATGAGGAATTAACCGAACACACCAAAGTGCTGACTGAAAATGAAAAGAAACTGCAGGTTCAGCAGGAAGAATTGCGCGTAGCCAACGAAGAACTGGAGGAACGTACCCGGCAACTTGAAATCCAGAAAGAAGATATCAGCGAAAAAAACGAACAGCTGGTTGAAACGCACGACATGCTGGAAAACAAAGCCAAAGAGCTGGAGCAGGCCAGCCAGTATAAGTCCGAATTTCTGGCGAACATGTCGCATGAGCTTCGTACGCCATTAAACAGCTTACTGATCTTATCCAACCTGCTAAGCACAAACAAAAAAGGCAACCTGACTGATGACCAGATTCAATCGGCAAAAATTATTCATAAGAGTGGTTCCGATTTATTACACTTAATCAACGAAATTCTCGATCTGTCGAAAATTGAATCCGGAAAAATGAGCCTGGAAATCAACAAAGTATCGGCAACAGATTTGAAAGACGAGATTGTGATGAATTTTAAAGCGACGGCCGAAGACAAAGGAGTGGCATTCGATGTCTCAATCGACCCCGCATTCCCCAAACAATTTACAACCGACCGGTATCGGTTAATGCAAATTATCAAAAACCTGCTATCGAACGCATTTAAATTTACCGACACCGGAAAAGTGACAGTCTCCTGTATTCCAACTCCGCCAGAAACCATCATCAGAACAGAGGGGCTGGAACCATCATCGACCTGTTGTATCCAGATTTCAGATACCGGAGTAGGTATCCCTCAGGAAAAACTGGAATCTATCTTCGAAGCCTTCCAACAAGCTGATGGCAGCATATCCAGAAAGTTTGGCGGAACAGGTCTCGGACTCTCCATCTCACGCGAACTGGTTAAAATGCTGGGTGGCGAAATTCAATTGGAGAGCCAGGTAAACAAAGGTTCTACATTCACCATTTACCTTCCCGTGGTTCTTGCGGACGGCAATAAACCCGATGCGAAAAAGCCGGCACCAACGCAGAGTGAGCCAATTACGCCGGAAACGACAAATGACGAAAATAACAGCCCAGAAGTTCCAGAAGTCCTGCCTGTATACCTTGATGATGACCGGGATGACAGCGAAGGAGAAAAGAGCGTATTGATTATTCATCCGTCAAAAGAACAAGCTCAGCTGCTACTGAAACAAGCACGAGATAAAAAATTCAAGGTAATTGTGGCTCCTGATATTTTGCAGGGAATAAGTCTGGCGGAAAGATATACACCTTCGTCGATTATGCTGGCCGCTAAGTTAGCAACCCCAAAAGCACCCGGATACACCAAGCTTAAAACCCACAAGCGACTCAGCAAGCTGCCGGTTCATGTTATTACACCAATTGAATTTGATGATTCAGATGAGCAGATGGAATTGAAGACCATTGAAACCATCAAATTTTCGGATGCGCTGGAGTCGTTGGAGAATGACTTTGACGGTACGCATAAGAAGCTATTGATTATTGAAGATAACCGGGGTACACGAGAAGTCATTAAGGCTTTGTTACACGATTTCCAACTCAACATTCGTGAAGCAGGAACAGCAGAAGAAGCTTACCAGCTGCTGGCGAATGAATCGTTTGACTTTATGATTCTGGATTTAGGCTTACCCGACTACTCGGGTAAAGAACTCTTGCAAAAGCTCCAGACAAACCATATTTCAATTCCAAAAGTCATAGTATATACCGGCAAGGAAATGAACAAGCAGGATCTTGATGAGCTTAAAAGCTACACGGACACCATCATTTTAAAAGGAATGAAATCGGACGAACGTCTGATGGACGAAGTCACTTTATTTCTGCACCAGGTTGCAATGACTATTCCCGCTGCGACATTAAAACCATCGCTGGCCAGCGAGGATTCTATTTTTAAAGGAAAGAAAATTCTGGTGGTGGATGATGATATCCGCAACGTTTTCGCCTTAGGACAAATGCTGGAAGAACGGGAAATAGAGGTGATTGAAGCCGACAATGGCCAGGTTGCCCTGGACATGCTGAACGAAAACCAAGGTGTTGATCTGATCCTCATGGATGTGATGATGCCGGTGATGGACGGTTACGAAGCCATGCGAATCATCCGTCAAACGCCCGACGTAAAGGACATTCCAATTATTTGCCTAACAGCCAAGGCCATGAAGGAAGATCATGAAAACGCGTTAAAGAATGGGGCTAACGATTACCTGTCCAAGCCATTGAACGAAGAAAAATTGTTTTCGATGTTAAAAATTTGGCTTTACAAAAATTAGCTCCCGTAAGAATCAGAATAAAAGAGAAAAATTAGCTTATGACTCCCAAGATATTAATTGTCGACGACCTTGTTGAAAACCTGATCAGTCTGGAAGCTATTCTGGAAGATTTCGATATTGAAATTGTGCGGGCCCTATCCGGGATTGAAGCTCTGAAGCTCAGTATGAAAGAAGAATTTGCCTTAGTCATACTCGATGTTCAGATGCCGGAGATGAACGGATATGAAACGCTGGAAATGATGCGTCAACGGAAAAAGACCCGCTACCTGCCGGTTATCTTTGTATCTGCGATCCATCAAAGTGATCTGCACATTATTAAGGGCATTGAAACCGGCGCTGTCGACTTCATTCCCAAACCTGTCATTCCGGATATATTGAGAGGAAAAGTAAGAATCTTTCTGGATCTTTATTTACAAAAAGCCAAACTGAACAGGCTTCTGGGCGACATGGAAGAGGCCAACCAAAATCTAAAAATAGCCAAAAATAAAGCCGAAGAAGCGACTCGGGTAAAGTCCATGTTTTTAGCCAACATGTCGCACGAAATCCGCACCCCACTCAATGGTGTAATCGGCATATCGAAGTTGGTACAAAAAACAGAACTCGATACCGAACAACAAGAGCTGATGAACATCATCTCCTCCTCCGGTGAAAATTTATTGATGATCATTAACGACATTCTCGATTTTTCGAAGATCGAATCCGGGCAAGTGCAGTTTGAAACCATTCGTTTTAAGTTGAAAGACGTTGTGGAAAATGTCTATCAATTGATGAAGTTTAAAGCTGAAGAAAAAGGGATCGGCCTAAGCTACACCATTGACAAGGATATTTCGCCTGTCCTTTGGGGAGATCCTTTGCGGATCAACCAGATTTTGATGAACCTGGTCAATAATGCGATCAAATTTACCCACGAGGGGAAAGTCGAAATCGTTCTTGAACTTTTGGGCGACATCAACGGTATCCATCGGATTCTTTTTAAGGTGATCGACACCGGCATCGGCATTTCGGAAGACGGAAAGCAACGGCTTTTTAAAGAGTTCCATCAATCTGAATCGTCCACTTCCCGGAAATACGGGGGTACCGGCCTGGGATTAGCCATCTCGAAAAACCTGGTGAGCCTCATGCAGGGCGATATTAGCGTAAACAGCCGACTGGGCGAAGGCTCCGAATTTTGGTTTCGCCTACCCTTGAAAATATCTTCTGCCACACTGGAACAAACACCGGATACTTCGGCCGAACTCCCCAAAGATATCCGAATACTGCTGGCCGAGGATAACCTGATCAACCAGAAAGTAACAAAACTGAACCTGAAGAACCTGGGGTTACATTGCGACATAGCCAACAACGGACAGCAAGCCTACGAGAAACATATCCGTGAACCATACGACTTGATTCTGATGGATATGCAAATGCCTGAAGTTGATGGGTTGCAAGCCTGTGAAATGATTCGTCAAAAGGAAAAAGAACACGTAGATTTTCCGGCAACTTACATTATTGCGCTAACGGCCAGCTCCATGATTGAAGATAAAAAACGATGCATCGCGGCTGGAATGAATGACTTTTTAAGTAAACCTTTTTCAGAAAAAGAACTCCTTTCAGCCATCCGGGATGTATTCAAACCGAAGATGCAAATGTGTCCGTTAAACGATGAGTAATTACGATGAGTCAAATAGCGAACTGCTGACGATTGAGCTCAACTTGCTTTTCGAGGGCATCTACCAGAGGTACGGGTACGATTTCAGAAACTACAGCAAAGCACACATCCGAAGAAGAGTGCTCAGCAGATTGGCGTTAAGTAATCTGACAACGGTAACGGAATTGCTCGATAAGGTTTTACGGGAACCTGAATTCTTTAAAGTTTTTTTAGACGATCTTTCGATCAATGTGACAGAGATGTTCCGCGATCCCCAGTTTTATCAGTCCTTTCGTGAAAATATTGTTCCGAAACTAAAGACCTATACGTTCATTAAAATATGGCATGCCGGATGCTCAACCGGCGAAGAAGTATACTCCTTAGCCATCCTGCTTCACGAAGAAGGCTTGCTGGATCGCTGCCAGATTTATGCGACCGATTTCAACCGCAAGGTGCTGGAAATTGCCAAGGAAGGTGTCTATCAAAAAGCCGAAATGGAGCAATTCGAAAACAACTACATCAAGTCAGGAGGTCAACACAAACTATCCGACTATTACAAATCCATGTACGGGTCGGTTATACTCCGAAAAGACCTTTCGAAGCGAATTGTATTTGCCGACCACAACCTGGTTACCGATAGTGTTTTTGCTGAAGTAAACCTGATTATGTGCCGGAATGTGTTGATTTATTTCGAGAAACAGCTGCAGAATAAGGTTCTAAATTTATTTCACGAAAGCCTGATCCCATCAGGCATACTTTGCCTGGGAACAAAGGAAAGCATCAAATTTACCAGTGTCGACAGTAAATTCGAAATCGTTGATCCGAAGCAGAAAATATTTAAAAAGAAAATTATCTGATGTATCAGGCTATCGTTATAGGAACCTCGTTTGGGGGGCTGGAAGCATTGAAAACGATCCTCCCTGCTCTCAAAGAAGACTTCCCCTTGCCCATCATCATTTGTCTGCACATCGGAGAGCATAACAATGAGGTTTTTATCAGACATTTGAGTGAAATTTGCAAATTACCAGTGAAAGAAGCCGAAGGAAATGAGCCCATACTCCCCGGGGTTGTCTATTTTGCGCCTCCCAATTATCACCTGCAGGTCGAAGCCGATTTAAGCTTCTCTCTCTCGACAGATAAAAAATTGAATTTTTCACGTCCATCCATCGATATCCTTTTTGAAACAGCAGCCTGGGCTTATAAAGATAAAGTCGTCGGCATTATTCTTACCGGAGCCAATTCCGATGGAGCTCATGGCCTGAAGACTATTAAGGAATTTGGTGGAAAAACAATTATTCAAAACCCCTGTCATGCCGCGTCACCCGTTATGCCGCGATTTGCATTAAAAATTGCCAAGCCCGAAGTTCGACTCCATCTCGAAGAAATAGCCAACTACTTAAACAAACTGACCACGTAGACCATAGCCCCTTCCCCACCCCTGAATTTATTACCCGAACACAACATGCCCAACAAGAAGCAAGACCTTGCCAAGAATAGAGACAACATGGCCAACGATAAGCGAGACTTAGAACCGCTCTCGTTCGATCTGGAACAGAATGAGTTCTGATTAGAACCGCTTTCGTTCGGTTTTGAATAGAATGAGTTCTGCATAAAACCGCTTTCGTTTATCTTTTTACCGAATAAATTCACTTCAAAGGTGAACCAGTTCGGTTTGGAACTGCTTTAATTCACCTTTTTACCGAACTCGCGCATCTCCGGGCTGAGTGAATGCTATATTGAACTCCGCGAGTTCGGTTTTGAATAGAATGAGTGCTGCATAAAACCGCTTTCGTTTATCTTTTTACCGAATGAATTCACTTCAAAGGTGAACCAGTTCGGTTTGGAACTGCTCTAATTCACCTTTTTACCGAACTCGCGCATCTCCGGGGTGAGTGAATGCTATATTGAACTCCGCGAGTTCGGTTTTGAATAGAATGAGTGCTGCATAAAACCGCTTTCGTTTATCTTTTTACCGAATGAATTCACTTCAAAGGTGAACCAGTTCGGTTTGGAACTGCTTTAATTCACCTTTTTACCGAACTCGCGCATCTCCGGGGTGAGTGAATGCTATATTGAACTCCGCGAGTTCGGTCTGGAATAGAATGAGTGCTGCATAAAACCGCTTTCGTTTATCTTTTTACCGAATGAATTCACTTCAAAGGTGAACCAGTTCGGTTTGGAACTGCTCTAATTCACCTTTTTACCGAACTCGCGCATCTCCGGGCTGAGTGAATGCTATATTGAACTCCGCGAGTTCGGTTTTGAAGTGGGGGGGGGTACTTCGGAAGTGGGGTACCCCACTTGGGAAGTACCCCCATGGCCTGTTAAATAGACCTTATTTTGAATGAAACTAAATTATCGCTACCAAAATTAATTATTCTGTAAAGTTAGCTATCTTGTTCCGCTGTATAACAACACAGTATGGATTTTCAGAGTACAATCACACTTAGGCAGGCAAGCTATTTATTGGAACCAGAGGTTGATTGGCGTTATATACAAACGATACTTGGACATGAATCGAGTAAAACAACGGAGATCTGTACGCATATCAGTAAACAGACCTTGGAAAAGGTGAAAAACCCGGTTTGATGACCTGGAAGTATAAAAAGGAAAAACCTTACAATACAAGCCAATATCGAAGTTATAAGAAGGTTTTTCCTTATAGATAAACAAGTATAGCATTTTGAATGAAAAGCATGAGACACATTTATATATTTTTCTTTCTGATTTTAATCATAAGTTGTTCCGATACCACAAAAACAACAGTGACACCAAAAGACTATCTGGATGAAGTATTAAAGATAGTCGAAGAACATTCATTAAATCGGGATTCTGTCGATTGGAAAGAAATTAAGAAGCTTGAAAGCACAACTCTAAAGTACGCTCAGACGCTGGAAGATTGTTATCCTTTCGTGAAGTTAATTCTTAAAGCGTTAAAAGATCATCATAGTTTTTTTATGACAAAAGAACAAGCTGAAAAATGGCAATCCGCAAATAAAACCGCTGATATCAAGGAGATAATAACTTTTCATACCAAACTCTTAAATCAAAACATTGGCTACATCCACATGAAAGGTTTTGGGAATGTCGATTCAGTAGCTATGCAACAATATGCGGATAGTTTGCAAAACGCAATAAAAGCAATTGACAACGAGCACCTTAATGGGTGGATACTTGATTTAAGAGAAAATACAGGAGGTAACTGCTGGCCAATGTTAGCAGGGCTGGGGCCATTACTTGGTAACGGCATTTGCGGTTATTTTCTTGATAATAATCAAAAGGAATCGTCATGGTTTTACCGAGAAGGTGAATCAGGTATTGATTCAAAGGCAATTGTTAAAGTAAGTAAAAGACCCTATCATCTAATAAATGATTTAAATCCAATTGCCATATTGACTGGTCACCGGACAGCAAGTTCGGGAGAAGTAGTTGTAATAGCATTTCATAATAAAGGTAATGCCAGAAGTTTTGGTGAACTGACCAGAGGATTATCTACCGGGAATGTTCCTTATATTTTGAGTGATGGCTCCATGATTGTTCTAACGCATTCTATTGATGCAGACAGAGAAAGAAACATTTTTGGTGCAAAAATAGAGCCTGACGAAATAATTAAATTCTCATATCAATCAATAGGGCAACCCAATGATCTTGTAATAAAAAAAGCGATGGACTGGATAAATAGAAAAATAAAAAACGCTATATAACAATTTGTAATATGGCAGGCGGGTTACATCTCGGTTTGACAAGTCAAACCAGTGATGCAACTTCCTACCGGTCTGACAGGATTTCTGTTGGAAATCCCGCCCGACCATATACAATTTACCGTCAGACTGTCTAAAAACCTCTTTCCATGAAAGAATTATTTGGGTAGCTGGCTTTAATAAGAATGAAATATTGAAACCTCAATGGCTTAATTTTACTTTTCAGACAGACTGCCGTTAGCGGTAATATTAATGAACCTAAATCGCACAAAATGAAAAAATATGTTTTTTGCTATTCTCAGAAGTATGCAATTTGGAAAAATTATGACATGAAATGCTTCTGGTGTGGAGAACCTTTAAGGATTATGGATGTCACGATAGACCATATTATTCCAGAAAGACTATTAGATTCCGAAGAAGAATTTATGGAAATAAAAGAGAAATATTCACTCGCAGACGCTTTTCAAATAAATGATTTTTGTAATTGGGTTCCTTGTCATTCGACGTGCAATAGCAAAAAAGGGAAAAGAGTATTTCCTGGCTCACCAGCTTTTTTAATGATAATTGATGGCGTTTTAAGAAAATCAGAAAAGGTAAAGGATTACCATGATAAACTCCTTTCAAATGTCAAAACAGACAAACAAATTGGGGAGCTTCTCACGAATCTTGAAAAAGGAGTTATAAGTGATTCTGATTTACTAATACTTTTAACCAGAACAAAATACAAACATTATAATTACGCAGAAAAAGAGAACAAATTCAAAGAATTGATACCTGATGGTTGGAAATTAATAGATATTGATGATTATGGACATGGTGTAATCGCGAATGGAAAAGCTAGTGGATTAATACCATTAACAGTTGAGCCACATCATAGCTGGAGATGTCCTCATTGTCATGAGTTTGGTCCATGGCATGGTTCAAGATGTGTAAACTGTGGGAGAACAAGCGTTGAATTGGATTAAAGAAAAAATACTACCGCTAACAAATTGCAAATTGCATTGCGGGTACAGTGGTGTGCGTTGTCTTTGCTCCTTTCTTGACCGTCATGTCCTACCGGACACTGACGCTCTTCGAAATCCGCAACGACAACTTGCAAGTGACCGTTGGTGGCAATATAACAAGACCCTACTGCAAATGATATAATAAGAAAACATACTATGAAAATATTTATTAGTTGGTCAGGAGACAAGAGTAAAATGATTGCTGAATACTTGAAAAAATGGATTGAGCAAATCATACAATCAGCTGAACCATGGATTTCGGTGGACATTGATAAAGGGAAAAAATGGAATCAAGAGATTAGTCAAAATTTAGAGGAATCAAAAGTCGGCATTCTATGTGTAACACGTGATAATATTAATGCTCCTTGGATTCTGTTTGAAGCTGGAGCTATTTCAAAATCGGCAGATTCCTATGTTTGCACGTTTCTGATTGATTTGACTCCAACTGACTTGACTGGACCTTTATCAATTTTTCAAGCCACGAGATTTAACAAAGAAGATGTATTCAAACTTTTAACTACTATCAACCAGATAATTCAAAAGCAGAATGGTAAAAGTTTGAGTTCAGAGAATTTAAAATCATTGTTTGATGTTTTCTATCCGAAACTTGAAGAGAAAATAAACTCTATATCAAAAATAGGAACCAAGGAAAATGAAAAAGAGATAAGGACAGATAGAGAATTATTAGAGGAATCAGTTCAAATTTTAAGGACATTAAAACAATCAAAAATTGGACAGTCAACAGATGCAAAGAAACTACTTGATTTCTATGCAGAGAAATATGCTGGTTATGTAGGAAATATTAAATATTATCAAGCAGGAACTGATGAGCATATTGATAAATTTATGTCGTACATTGAGGATAATCCTCTTTTGATTGAAGCTTTTGGTTCTAAAGATGACTTAAAAATTTATATAGCTAAACAATTTGATGGACTACCATTTTAATAAATACTGCCCATAATCGAATAGCCCGCCCCGCTAGCAAAAACTAGCAGGGAGAGGCTTTCACACCACCGTACGTACGGGTCTCGTATACGGCGGTTCGTTAAGTCATCGAAAACAAAACCGTGTTTGGTTTAAGCTGATTGTAGAGTTCCAGTAAAGGAATGTAAGCCCGTTTTCTCAAACGTTCAACAGTGATTGTAGTTCCAAGAATAGGGCTTTGAGCGTTTGCCCATCCACCCATCCGTGAGCGGCTCCATGCGTAGGCTTGTCCCTGTTCGATGCCTAACCGAATCAGGTTTTTCCTTCTTCGCTCGGGCTTTTTCCAGTGGTGCCAGATGCATCCTAAGCCACCTTGCAGCCTACTAACGGTTCGGGGCGGTACCCCCACCCGTAAGGGACTTACACCCTCTGGATTATTTCACGCTCACTTTTCCTTTTAACCATAAAAATTTGTATTTTCAACATTTTTTCAGAGCTTTCAGTAAAGTGTGCACATGCTCATGCTGGGCACACACACATTATTAAAAAAAACGCGAATGAATCGACAGAGCATCAAGATATTAATATTTCTATTATTCCTTTCTTCTCATTCAGTATGCCAGATTAAAGAATCGAATTTTTACTTTACCGTTCCCAAAGGAAAGTACGAAAACACAAAAGAGAATTCGCTTTGGGTTAAAACAGGAATAGATAATTCGAAATTAGTAACCGAATTCGAAAATGACAGGTTCATTCGAGCGATTTTAGAGGTTTGGTTTGACTACGACTTTGAAATTCAACAAAAGGACACTAATGAGTTAAATTTAAAGTTCTATAATCTCAATGAAGAATTTCAAAAACATATGAATTGGGCAAAAGAAGTAAGTGCTTTAAAAGAAAATTTTAATTGTTTAGCCGAATTCTGTAATGGAACCAATGACACTTTATTATTTCTTACAAGATTTCATATTGTATATGCTATTCTCGAAGGGCTTGATTCGAATAATAACTGGAAACCCATACAATTTTTATACAACCATGGATTTGCAGACCATGCGACTGTGAAAAGACTTAGACCAAACGAAACTTTATTAATTCCTTTTTCAAACAACCTTGGAGAACAAAGGATGAAAATGAGAATGAAATTGCAAGGAAACGACACACTATTTATTTCAAACGCATTTTGGGGAACAGCAAATACTTCACTATTTAATTACAAAGAAAATAATGAATTTCAACGATCAGACTCTATAGTATTTTTAAAAGAATCAATTTTTGGTGGCTTAAAAAACTATGACAAATTAGATATTGAAATAATGGAAATAGATGAATAACAATGCATAACAAAGTACATATTGCAGGGCGGGGTTCGGTGGTACGCCAACTGCGGATTCTCGCATCGCAGTTCCATGTCCTTCGGACAGGAACGCTCTTCGAAATCCGCCCCGACAACATGTACCAACCGTCAGACTGTGCAAAAACCTCTTTCCATGAAAGAATTATTTGGGTAGCTGGCTTTAATAAGAATGAAATATTGAAACCTCAATGGCTTAATTTTACTTTTCAGACAGACTGCCGTTACCTGCAAGGCTATCGCAGCACCAACACTTTTGAAAAATTAGTAAAAATGATTTTGTTTAAGCTAGACAATTTTCCTATTCAGCGCAAAGATTAGGCGATTCTGCATTTCATTTTTTAAATTGGTTATTCATTGAACTTATTTTGATTCAATAAATGTTTAATCAAAATAAAATGACATCGTTAGTTTGTCTGTAGATTCTAATTACGAATTAAATAAGTGAACTTAATAGAAATAGCTAATAGTTCGATTACAAAGATTGAATTCAAATTTTGGTTGTATTTTTTGAGATTATTATTAATAACAACAAACTTATTAACAATAAGAATTGATTTATATGAAAGGATATAGTTCAAGTGAAAGCCAGTTATTATTCAATTTTTTTAATTCAGCGGCACCACTGACTGACGAAATGTATGCAGAAATTGTAAAACATGTCAAAAAGAAATCGCACAAAAAAGGTGATTATATTTTGAAAGACGGAGAAGTAGAAACAAAAGCAAACATTGTTGTGAAAGGTGTGGTTCATCAGTACATTTATGACGAAGGCGCGCCCAAAACCATCAATCTCAGCCCTGAGGGCTTATCTTTTAATAGTCTTAAAAGCTATATTGAAGAACAACCATCGCTTGAAATACAAGAAGCCATTACAGATGTTGAACTGATTTATATTACTAAAAATGATATCGATATGCTTGCACGAATGAATGGGCAGTTTAGTTACCTTATGTTTAAGGTATTTGAAAGAATTCTACTCGATCGCGAAAACCGAATGCTTTTGCTACAATATAAAAATCCAACCAAGCGATTTAAGTTATTTCATGAAATAGTTGAACGCTCCAACTTAATACTAAAGGACACCCCCGACAAATATATCGCCAGTTATTTAAATATGACTCCTCAACAATACAGCAACGAAAAGAAAAAAATGCTAAAAGAAGGATTGTGATTTATCTCTTATGTCCGAAGTTATCCTGAGACAACTTTATTTTTTTAAACTATCATCATTTTTGTACCTGGAAAAATTTTTAAAACCAGTACCTAATGAATAAGTATTTTTCTTTTCTGACAATAGGCATCTTAACTGCCCTGTCAGTAAGCAGTCAATCTGTTGATTGGTATACAAAATTGGAAATACTGCAACGAACAAATCATATTGGTAATAATCCGGTAGGTGGTAATTCCATTGCTGACAACTTTTTATTGACAGAGGCAACTCAAAATGAAATTCAACGATTGGACAGCATTATTTATTACAGCTATGACGAATCGAGTGAAGAGTGGGATATAAACAATTTTAAAATAAGCATTTTTTACGACAAGCATTTTAGCGACACCTTAATTCGCCAATCCAGGTGGGATGAAACAACGGATAGTTGGTTAACTCTTGTGGAAGAAATAAAAAAATACAATGAGAACAGGCAGCTATTAAACCGCGAATTTTATATCATCTCCAGATCAGGCAATAGAACCGAATACACTTATAACAATGACAATGATTTAATAGAAGTGACCGAGAGTTATTTAGATGCGGGTGAATGGCGCTATAAAACAAGAAACGTTTATAGCTATAATTCAGAAAATGTATTGCACGCAGACACCCTCTATCAAAGATTCACCATCTCAGGGACACCAGTATGGCATAAAACAGGAATTACAACCTTTTATTATAATACAGAAGGGGCCTTAATGGCTGACACTACAGTCGCAAGATACTGGATAAGGGAACACAGTTTCAGTGAATGGGAATTGTTTGGTAATACGGTTATTGATAATGTGGTAAACAAAAACACCTCGGAAACCATTATTGAAAGATGGAACAGGGAATCAAATACGTTCATACCCTTTAAGAAAGAACAAACCCTTTTCGTTGATGAGCATGAAGATATAAGTGCCAGCATCGACTTTAAATGGAATAAAGAGCTTCAGTTATGGGATACAACCCAAATGATAAGCTATTTGTACGGCAATGATGACCTTATTATTAACTACGAAAAACGCACTTGGGGCGAATCTCCTACTAAGGTATTTGAAGTTCTTGACTACGATTATACAATAACCAACAAAGAGTTATTGCTCCCAATTTCAGCAATTAATTCAACTCCAGCGATTGCTTTTCACCATAAAATTAACAGTAAACAGTCTTTTCGCAACAGCTTAAGTACAAATGAACCCCAACAGTTTCGTGAAACAGTTTTCTATTATTCTGCTATCGAAAGTGACCTGCCAACATCACTCAATAATATATCCAATATTTCGGCTGAAATATATCCGAACCCTGCATCACAATTCATTGCGATTAACTTTCCTGATTCTTATCATAAAGTATGGCTTGAATTGTTCGATTTATACGGAACAAAAATCCTTTCTAAAGCGGTTAATAAAAGTGAAAAAATAAACATTAGTAACCTAAACTGTGGTTTGTATATTTACAGTATTTGGGTTGATGAACAAAAAACAGTTGGAAAACTGATTATCAAATAAAGATTTGATAGATTAATCAATCTATTTGCAAAAAGTCAATATATAAGTTTGGGAAAAGGATTGAAGTTACCTATACATCATAATGACTAAAGTCAAAGAATGTATCTCATGTATCACCAACAGAAAATGGCTCAGTGATTTATACGGTAAAAGAATCTGGATAGAACGTAATTCATGTATTGGAGAGTATCGATGAAATACTTGATTCATTAAACAAATAAAATACGTGTGGTAATAAATAGTTAATCCTTATGAACTAATATTTACTGGAAATAATTGTTTTTGTCTAATGATTATTTCCAGTAAAATTTTAAGCCAAAGAACTTCTTCTTTGATTTTCCGAAGTAATCCTTTGA
>NZ_WVEM01000006.1 GCF_009847015.1 Sunxiuqinia indica | reverse complement strand
ATGCCCTTGTATTTATATCCCCATCAGAATTTGACGCAATTTTTATTAAATCCAACGATCAAAAATAAAACCCCGCAAATTACAATGTCCGATTCTTTGGCTGATGAATAATGCGGGTTAAATGGTCTAGGGTTTTTCTTATTCTTTGGTAAAACGGATGTTGGCAAAGTAATACACGATGTCCTCCTCTGGATTGTAATCAATCCAAGGCTCACCCCCAATGTTGATTACAAAAACCCGGGTGTGTTTACCGACTGCCTCAGACATATCAATCGTAACTTCCGTCCAGTTTTCCAGTGACGAGTCAGGCATGGTAAAGCGATCTCTCTCCCAGTATTCCTGTCCAAAATTACTGTTGCTGCCAAAGGCCCACATATTGTTCATAAACCGTGGCCATAGGCGCTGGAAGTTTGCATAATGGCCGGTAAGCTGACTTTTTGGAGGCATATAAACCATCATCTTCATGTATTTGTATTCCTCGGCATTCAACTGGTATCCTTTAGGCAGTGCAAGTACAAATGACGCACTGGTTTTCCTTGGAATTAATTTGTAAATGTTTTCCAGTCCTTCGCCGGCAGGGGCGTCAGGAGCTGGATAAATAACATCAAGCGCCCAGTTACCGTCTTGCAGACGTCCGTTTAACTCGAATTGGTTGCCAACCAGGACTTCATCCGGGTTTTCGATCAGTTCAACCACGCCACTTTCAACATAAGGCATCAGAATATCGTCTAATCCCATGGTGTTAGGGCGATAGTATACCTTTGTCAGTATTCCGGCTTCGAGAAAATCCTTCAAGGTGTTTCCACCCGATACGTTTCCTGCTTTTCGCATGAAAGGTGCAAATTCGCCTCCGCCCACAACATCTTGAAAACCACGGTTGTCATACTCTAGTTCAGGTAGCGTGAACAGGTCACCGCCGGTTAAATCCAGGGTTTCCAAATTCGGAAAATAGAAGATGTCCTGAAGTGAATTGGTATGAATTGGGTAAACCAGCTCGGTAATGTCAGACACGCCATCAGCACTGAAGGTAGTCACGCCATTGGCCTCAAGAATATTTCTTTCGGCCGGTGCAAATTCCGATGAGCTGGTTGGCATGTTTACATTCAGTACGTTTTCGAATACCACGGTATCCAGAATAGGCTGGCGGTTGACGATCGGAACAATTTTGTATTCCATATCAATGGCCACCGGTTCTCCGGCTTCTACATTTCCGATAAAGAAGCGGGAATTCTCACCGCGTTCACCACTTTGAACCTCCCCGTTTTTATCGGTGTATTGAAATTTCAATCCATAATAGTTCATCAGTACTGAAGAGATTCCGTTTGGCCAGTTAATCACCGCTGCTGATGGCGATGCCAAAACCTGCGGTGGAGTTACAGCGTAGTTCGCCAGATCAGTGCTGGTGAATGGAATCAGGGCTATTTCCAACGGCACGGATTCATTACCGAATTTATCAATGGTATACACTTTAAAACGGTAGAGTTTTGATTGTGTAAGTCCTGTAATGTTGACCCATGAAACGAGCGAATCAATGGTGATGATCTGATCGTCATACTCGATTCGGGTTACTTCGGCTTTTCCCAATTTGATTTGACTGCTTGGAATACGACCGGCTTTCATCAGATCAATTTCAACCCGTTCGAAGCCGATGTGTCCAACAATGGTATCGTACTTAGCCGGATAGACAATTTCTCCTTCATACTGTTTCTGCTTCTCGTACATGTCTTCGCACGACCACATGAATGTTGCAAAAACCAATATTGATAGCAATATGATGTTTCTCATAATTTTAATCTTTAAATCACTGTTCCTAATAAACTTAATTTCCAGCCTTTCTGCCATAAAGGGTAATCTCAGACAAGCAGTTGCCATTATCCAGCGTGTAGTTACCACCAAAGCCTTTCATAGCCCGGTAGCGAAACCATCGGGTAGGTTTGGTGTATTGAGGTTCATCAGGATACATGTAGGCTTCATCACCTTCTTTTCCCTTTTTGACGATTTCGAGTTCGCTTAGTCCTACCGGAACTTCAATTTTATTCTCCGATACATATTCCCAATCCTGTGTGTCCTCATCCCAGATGTACATTTCGTAAAGGCCAACATTCTCTCCTCGGTAATACTGTCCCTGGCAAAGGTCTCCGCAGAAATCCATGTGACGTTGGTGGGTCAGAATCCGGCTAAGTTCATAGTGGTCACCCAGGTCAATAATGACGTTCCAGGGCATGTTTCCGTCAGCGCTATTTCCGGTGCGGCCACGACCTCCGGTGCTCATGAAGTTGAGGTTGTTTCCTTCGTCAATGATTCCGTCAATAACACTGACTAAGCGTCCTTCAACTTGATCACCAAATGCCTGAGGAATGCCACCAATGGAGTCACCGTTTAAAGGCAGTTCCCATTCCTCTTTGGCGAGTTTCATGTCTTCCAGCAGATGAATCTGCCCCATGTCTTTTGGGTCGGTGATATTTCCATAGATATCCGAAACACGGATCGATACACTAACCGGATCGTCTGAACCAATATTAAGATCATCAACAAAGCGTCGGTCTTCGTCAAGGTTGGATGAGAAAACAGAAGTAAGTGATCTTGGCTCGCCGTTTTGCGCGTAATTGAAATCAATGTAAACATTGATACTTTGTTCGAGCTCATTGATCCAGTCAACGAAGAATGAACCAAAGGCCGGTTTTAATTCGAGTGAATTGGCCACCCTCGAAATAGCGGATTCAAGTGGTTTTACCGTTACATTAACCGGAATTGATCGGTTGCCTGCACGGTCAAACGCATACAAATCAATTTCGTAATTGATGGTATCGCCAAAGCCATAAACGTCGAGTGAATCGATAAAGTAAGAGGCTGAGAAAGAGAATGAATCTCCCTGCTTGTTGGTATAAACGGCTTCGATACCTAATAGATCCTCGTCTTCCGGTACTTCATAGAAAAACCGTGCGCCACCATATAGTGGCTGGTAGGTCACCTCAATTGGAGGCTGTGGAGGAATCGTGTCATCAGATGTTGCCCGGTGTACCTTCTCTTCCTCGCAGGAAGTTACAGCCAGCAAAAATGCTGCAATCAGGAGTAAATATATTTTTGTGGTTTTCATACGATTCTTTTTATCGTTTTTGTTAAATAAATGAACTGTAACCATTACCATCCCGGGTTTTGAACCAGGTTAGAGTTCGTATTCATCTCATTCAAGTCGATTGGCCATAGGCAATCGGTGATGGTAAATCTTCTGGTTTGCTTCACCTCAAGATTGAAGAAATCGGCACCAGTGGTTCCGGT
This sequence comes from Sunxiuqinia indica, assembly GCF_009847015.1. Classification (GTDB taxonomy): domain Bacteria; phylum Bacteroidota; class Bacteroidia; order Bacteroidales; family Prolixibacteraceae; genus Sunxiuqinia; species Sunxiuqinia indica. The sequence goes on along the minus strand of NZ_WVEM01000006.1, from coordinate 346,007 downwards.
ATATTCCCATCCCCAAACAGGGCTTGAGAATTCCATGACGGCTCTTTTGGTCCGTATCATGTCCCAGAAACGGCTTCCTTCAAAGGCAAATTCAATGCTTCTTTCCTGAAGGATGATGTCACGCATGCCTTCCTTGGTTTTGTGCTTATTGACCGTTTTTACGATTGAGGCATCAGCCCAAACGCTTTCAACATCAGGAACTCCGGCTCTCTCGCGAACCACATTAATGGCGTCATAGACCTCCTGGGTTGGCGTGTCATAGTATTCGTTCAGGGCTTCCGCTTTCATTAGATACAAATCGGCCAGACGGATAATTGGATACGGATACTTTACCGTACGTGCCCAGTGCCCGGATTTAGATTCCATGTGAACAAACTTCTTGATCCCAATTCCGGTTTCGTAATAGTCGGTTGTGTGTTGCGAAGAGTTGAATCCACCGTGACTACCGGCATACATCATCGTATTAATCCGAACACCGTGAGAACGCCAGTAACCACCCGTAATGGCCAGGTTAGCATAAAAACGTGGTTCACGATTCATGTACAGATTGATCGTTTCGGCTCCGGGCTGCATAATGCCGCGCAGTTCCGTGTATTCCGGGTCGTTGGCTCCGGGAGTTGTGGTCAGTTCCCACTTTTTATCCTGATCAAAGTTCAGGTCTTCTTCTATGGGAACTCCGTTTTCGGTATAATACCGTTCTGCCATCCGGTAGGTTGCTGCCATCCACTGCCAAGAGAAACCAGGCTCATTGGTAATGCCACCACCATAGCCTTCGGGCAGGCGCATGTTGGTGGAGTGTGCCAGCTCGGAACCACCATAAATGTCAATGTTGGAGAAGCCCCAGACCAACTCCTTGTTCCATGGGTCGGTAATGGCCATTCTCAAATCGTAAATGCGTTGTACGTTTTCTGTATTGGCCATATAATCTTCACGATCAAAAATATAGGGTTGTGCGCTGTATTCGTATAGTTCGATGCCGTTGGTCTCGCAGGCCAGTAAGGCTTCTTCGATAGCGTCGATAGCCTCTTTCCATTTTTCCTTATTATAGTCTAGAGGGAAGTAGGGTTCTCCGTCGGGGCCAACAAAATCACCAAAATATTCCATATTGCCATTGAAGAAAGGACTGGCACGGAACAGCATCACTCTGGCTTTAATGGCTTTAGCTGCGGCCTGATCCACTTGACCGAGGAGCGTAGCAATCGCTTTTTCCCGAAGATCAGGAATGGCTTCATTCATCAAGGCGATGATGTAGTCAAAGCAGTCTTCCACTTTCGTACGTTCCAAAAACAATTGGTCTTTAGATGCATCCGGGGCAATCAATTCATCTGAAATGATAATTGGCCCGTATTTCTTAACCAACAAGAAGTTGTAATAGGCTTTCAGGAATTTGACCTGGGCACGCCATTCGCTTCTTTCTTGGTCCGACATATCCGGCACTTGATCGATATTGGAGAGAAAAACATTGGCTTGGCGGATTCCAGCGTATAGCCGTGTGCCTCCATTTGTATTTGACCAATCGCCCAGCAGAGGATTTGTAACAGATTGTAGTCCCCGCATCAAACGGATTCCTCTCAAGTCTCCTGTATTATCGTTATAATCCAAGCGTCCGATATACTCATCTCCTGCTGTCCAGATAGAGCTGTGTGTTTGTTCTATTCGTGGCATATAGCTGTAAACTTTGGCTAATGCATTCCAGGCTTCCTCTTTCGATTTAAAGAGGTCCTCCAGGGTTAAAGTATTGTCCGGCACCACATCCAGATAATCAGAGCAGGATGGTGTTAGGCTAAGGACAAGAAACAATATGATTAAATTTTTCAATCTTTTCATCTTCAATCTTTTTTAGGTATTAAAATGATAACTGGACACCAATATTAAATCGTTTGTTTGGCGGATAGCCCAATCCAGCGCGACCCATTTCCGGATCCCACAGTTTGAACGGACTGATAACAAACAAATTGGTTCCACTGGCATAGAGCCGGACGCTTTGTAAGCCGATCTTCTTGAAGGTGTCCGCCGGGAGATTGTATCCCATTTCCACGGTTTTTAAACGAAGGAAGGCGCCATTACGCAACCACCACGATGATGTTCTGGTATTGTTTTCGAGGGGATCGACCGATAAACGTGGCCAAAAGGCATGGACATCCGGGTTGGTTTCACTCCAGTAATCTTCAGCGATTATGGTCAAAGCGTTGCGTCGTGAAGCGAACGGAGCGATACCGTAACGATTGTTGATAGGATCGCTCACATCGCTTGGGTCAATAAATACAGAGACACGGGCATTCCCCTGGAAGAAGAACGATAGGTCAAAGTCTTTAAATCCACCCGACAACCCAAATCCATACTGAACTTCGGGTACGGTAGGTAAGCCCAGAGGGACTTCGTCGTTAGCATTCACTACGCCATCACCGTTTACATCTTTGTATTTAATGTCACCGGCCTGGTAGGTACCAAAGTCTTGCTTGGGCGAGTTGGCAATTTCAGCTTCATCCACAAACAAACGCTCGGCAATCAGTCCCCACCACTGTCTGATGGGATGTCCCTGGCGTTTCAAGTACTCATCGGCATAATCCCGTTCATCCAATTGCACATATTCATTGGTGGCAAAGGTGAAGTTGGCACGGCCGGTCATCCACCAATCCTTTTGCGAAATGTATTGGTAGTCAATGGAGGCTTCAAAACCCTTTGATTCCACTTTCCCTACGTTTCCGCTAATGGATGCCTCTAGACCTACAGAAGATGGGAAGTTTTGGCGTTGCAGATAAATCTGATCACGAATATCCTTGAACACATCCCCCTGAATCTTTAAAGCATCGTCGAGGAAAGTTAATTCAATACCCAGGTTCATTTTGGTTGAAACCTCCCAGGTAATATCGGGGTTGGCATATCGGTTAATCCGGTAGCCGCCATATGAATTCATAAAGGTATTTCCCCAACGATAACCTCCACCACCTTTGGCGATATCAGATAAATAGAAGAAACGATCTTCCCGACGGGCAATGGCATCGTTACCCACTTTACCCCAGGTTCCCTTCAACTTTAGGGTGTTGATGATGTTTTCCAAAGGGGCCCAGAATGATTCATTTGAGACGAGCCAGCCACCCCCAAATGAAGGGAAGAATCCAAACCTTCGGTCGCCGCTAAATTTCTCAGACCCGTTGTATCCGTATGCGAACTCGAAGAAGTAACGGTTGTCGTAGTCGTAAGTTAAACGTCCGGAGTTTCCCATGTTCCTTTCAGGAAGTGTTTCGTAAATCGACCGGCTGTTTCCACTGGTCAACAGGTACTCTTCAAACATACCCACGGTCATTAAACCTACGCTGTGTAGCCCGAATTTGCGGTCCCAGTTCAAACGTCCTTCGTAATAATAGTGTGCACTGGCGTTACGTCCCGGATTGACATCACCCAGGAAAGCTTGTCCGTCGTTTGGGTTCAGGGCAAAAAGTGTATATTCTCCGGTAATCTGGTTGTAGTTTTCCAAATCATAGAAGAAAGGATTGTATGATCTTGTACTTTTGTATTCGCTCCATGTGTTAACCGAGGCTTTGGCCTGCAACTTCAAACCTTCTGTAATAAAATCGAGATCTTGCGAAAGGGTTGCCATGGCTGTAATTGAACTTTCATTTCGGTCTTCATAGCCACGAACCATCTCTGCATAGGGGTTGGCTTTCAGGGGGCCGCCAACGAAGGTGCTTCCAAATAGTATATGATCAGCAAAAGCATGTTTTTCATCGGGTTCATATACGGCAGGGAAATCTACCGGGTTTGAGTTCATAACCTGTCTGAAAATTTCACTTGCTGCTGTGGCAGGACCATTGTAACGTTCGAACCGGCCTTGCAGTCTGGTATCCAATCGGGTGGTTGGTGTCAGTTTAAAAACAACATTGTTCCTTAACTGCACCCGGTTAATGTTGATGTTGTTGTTAAAATTATTCTCCGGGGCAACTTTCAAAAGGCCATTTTCATTTTCTATGGTTCCCGCCACATAATAGGTTGCTATTTGGCCGCCACCCGATACGTTAAAATTGGCTTTTTTATTAATGGTTGATTTTTCAAACAACTCATCGTACCAATCGATGTTGGGGTAGATCATTGGATCAAGACCATCAGCGGTCGATTGAATCTTCTGTTCACTGTATAAAGCACCGAGTATTGGATTTCTGGAAATCCGGGCCTCGTTGTACAGACGCATATAGTCTACGCCATCCAGCAATTCGTTCATCTGGGTGGGAGTGGCTATGTGTGTTTCGAGCCTGATGTTGATTTTTGCCGGTCCTTCGCGTCCCGACTTCGTCTCAACAATGATGATTCCATTCGCACCTCTGGCACCGTAAAGTACGGTAGCGGAAGCATCTTTCAGAATGGAAAAGCTTTCGATGTTATCAGGTTCCATGCGAGCCAAGTCATCGGGTGAGGCTTCAAATCCATCAATCAAAATCAGTGGATTGGTTTTATAACCAAAGGTGGTAACCCCGCGAACAAAGAATTGCGCGTTGTCATTACCTGGTTCACCTGTCGTTTGGTACGAAATAATTCCCGGAATTTTACCTGCCAAAGCACTGGTCAGATTCGAGGCGGGTTGTTTCAGATCGCCTGGCCTCACGGTCTCAATCGAAGAAATCACACTCGTTTTTTTCTGCTTACCAAAGGCAACCACCTGAACTTCCTCCAGCTGGGTGTCATCGTCATACAGCGCTACATCGAAGATATTGCGGTCTCCAACAACTTGCTCAACCGGGGTTTTTCCGATAAAAGAGAAAACCAGCGTGTCGCCAACCGCCGCTTGCATGGAGAATTCTCCGTTGGCGTCGGTCACTGTTCCCCTTGAAGTTCCCCTTATGGCAACTGAAACACCGGGAAGACCAAGTCCCACATCGTCTTTTACAAACCCAGATATTGTTTTCAGGCCGGGTTGTTCTATAACTTCCTGCACCTGTTCGGAAGCAGCGGTTTGGTCAGGGATAATAACAATTTGCCGATCAGAGATCTGATAGGTTAGGTTTGTTCCTTCAAAGGCTTTTCTAAGAATTCGTTCAACAGAAAACCGTTCAGCCTTGACGCTTACTTTCTTTTCCAAATCCACATCGCTGTCCTTGTAGAAGAAAATAAACTCGCTCTGGTCCTGAATTTCTTCAAAAAGTTGTTTAATGGTTCCATTCTCCATATTCATTGAGAACCGTGTACTCTGGGAATAAGTAGAAGTTGCGTACAAGCTGCCAACCCCCATCATAAATAGAAGTAAGGTTAATTTCATAATTCTCAAGAAGTGTGCACAGTAATCCCTTCTATGGAAAAAATAAGCACAGGTGTTACTTTTTTTCATAAATTTGTTCACTTTTAGTTAATAAAATATCGCTTTATGCGATGTTTTTTTAGTTCATAAGCTTGCAGGTGTTACAGCATCTGCAGGCTTTTTTTGTTAAGTTTGATTGATACTATCGTTAGTTTTTAGTTTAGTATATTGTGACTATTTTTTCCTCCTCTTTAAAGTTAAATGGTGTTGTTTTTTTTATGGTATGTAAAACTTCTTTGATGTTGTTTTTTAGGTCCAAACGCCCCGAAAAGGTTATTTGAGCAAGTTCCCTGTCTTTCAGATCGATCTCAATATTATAGTAGCGTGATATTTTTTTTAGAATATTTCCAAGCGTTTCGCTTTTGAAAACATAATAGCCGTGATGCCATGAAAGATAGTCGGATGGATTAACTTTCCGGACAACAAGTTGCTCTCCTTCTTCTTCAAATGTAACCATCTCCCCGGGAGATATCATTTTATTCTCAGTTGGCAAATAAGCTTTTGTTTTCCGGATTAGCTTAATGGAACCTTCCTTCAAAACGGCAGTTGAGCTTTGATCGTCCGAATAAGCACTCAGGTTGAAAATTGTTCCAATTACCTCTATGTTAAATTGCTGTGATTGAACTACAAATGGCCTTTCCGGATCTTTGGAAACATTGAAAATGGCTTCGCCGTCGAGGTATACTTCGCGTTTGTTTTTAGCAAAAACAGCGGGATAAACCATCTTTGAGCCCGAGTTTAACCAGACGGTGGTACCTTCGGATAGGGTTATTTTTGACCGTTTGCCGTACGGAACGGTAAGCGTATTGTAGCTCGGCTTTACAGGCTCCAGTTTTTGTTGAACAGTTTGACTGGATCCAATGGCAATTTCCTCTCCCTTAGTGTCGTATTGGATTTCTGATTCCACTTCAGAAATCTCAATGGCCCGTGCTTCACTTAGTACCAGACGCGTAATGGTATCGTTTTTACTTTCCTTTATGCTGTTGGCAAAATCAGCAATCTCAGAGGGTTGATTGAATTGGCTGTACCAGATTCCACCGGAAATAGCAAAAATGAAAACCGAAGCGGCGGTAAACCAGATTCGTCGGGTTTTTCTCCGGGTTATGGTTTCGATCGAATGTTGTATTCGGAAGTGCAATTGTTTTTTTTCTAGTGCTGACCACTTATTTTTTGGAGTTTTTAAGTAGGAATATAGCTGATTGGCGGTATCTAAAATCTTCGGACTGGCATTTGGCTCTTCCTTGATTTTCTTTTCCGTAATCCCTTCTTCTACTAAAATATCTTCAATTTTCTTTTTCACGTGAATAGTTCTAATACCAAGATAAAGGAGAAAAATGCCAAAACATAGACAGCAAAAATGATTTTTTTTGAAAAAAATCAATAAACTGATGTATAAAGCTTACTGTTTGTAGCAAAATTGAAGGAATAAACTCAAGTAAATCCGGTTTTTTGATACACTTTTTCGCAGTGATTTTAAGGCACGGTACATATTGGTTCTGGCTGATTCAACGGAGATATTCAGCAGGGTGGCAATTTCGGCGTAAGTAAGATCTTGTTCAAACTTCAAAAAAAGTGCTCGTTGTTGGACCTTGGTAAGTTGACTGACGGCATTTGACAGCAGATTCAGGTTTTCCTGTTGCATTTCTGAATGGATCAGAGCCTCGTCCGACGCTGGTGCATGTAAGTGGAGCATTTGCTCGTGGTTTTGGTTCAGATTTAATAAGTTGATTTTTAGTTTCTGTTTGTGAATGATTCGCCTCAAAGCACGGAACAGATAGAACTTGATGGAGTCAGTCGGTCGCAATTGTTCCCGGTACTTGTGTAGGTCCAGAAACAAGTCGTGGATACAATCTTTGACGAAATCAGGATCTTTGCAAAACTGCATACCAAAGCTATATAGCGCATCGCTATATTGATCGTATAAATCGCAGAAAGCTCTATCATCCCCTTCCCTAAAGCTTTTCCAGAGCAAATGGTCTTTGTTCGGTTGGTTTTGCATACAATTCTGTACCTGGCGGTTTCCTAAAACTCTTAAGCGGTTCAAAGTTAGAATTAATTTCGTTAAGAATAGGTTCTCATTGAACATCAAATAGTTTTGTTCTTCATTCTAAGGACTTTATGCTTTCCTGTAGATGCCAATTATGGCTTGTTTGCTTGCTTCTCTGGAAATGCTGATTCTGATGATGATAGTCCGGCAGCTGCAAAACTGCCGAAGGCAGCATCTCCGATAAAATTTCTTCTTCTCATTGTAGAAATCACTTCTGGATTGCCCATTCATATATTGTCTGCTTATCACGGAGTTTCGCACGGGCTGATTAAAATTTCACTCCTTCTAAGTTATTCCCACTGCTATTCTGATCTGTTTTTTCCGTCTTCAACAGAAGTTTTATACATTTGGGAATTACTAAATCAATAAACCAAATACTATGAGTAGGAAACTTCGCATGGGCATGATTGGCGGTGGAACTGGTGCCTTTATTGGAGCTATTCACCGAATTGCTGCGATCATGGATAACCAGATTGAACTAGTCTGTGGATGTTTTAGTAGCAGTCCTGAAAATTCCCTCAAATCCGGCAAGTCTTATTTTTTACCCGAAAATCGAATCTACTCTTCCTACCAACAAATGCTTGAGTTAGAAGCTCAATTGCCGGAAGATGAGCGAATGGATCTTGTGGTTATTGTAACACCGAACCATGTCCATTTTGATCCGGCAATGCTGGCAATGGAACATGGCTTTCATGTGGTGATGGATAAGCCAATTACCTTGTCATTGGATGAAGCACTTCAACTTAAAAAGAAACAGCAGGAGACCGGTTTGGAGCTGGCTTTAACCCATACTTATTCAGGTTATCCTGCGGTGAAGGAAGCTAAGATGCGTGTTGCACGGGGCGACTTAGGGAACATCCGCCGTATTTATGTCGAATATCCACAGGGCTGGCTTTCAGCAAAGGAAGAGGATAGCAACAAGCAAGCTGAGTGGCGAACCGATCCTAAGCGATCAGGGAGAGCTGGCTGCATAGGCGATATTGGTACACATGCCCACCAAGTGGCTGAATATATTTCGGGATTGAAAACCACCGAGATTTGTGCCGAGTTAAATAAGTTTGTTCCCGGGCGTTTGCTGGATGACGACGGCGCTGCACTATTGCGTTTTAATAACGGAGCACGTGGTGTACTGATGGCTTCTCAGATTGCGGCCGGTGAAGAAAATAACGTTAAAATACGAGTGTATGGCGAAAAAGGCGGTTTGGAGTGGCAACAGCATGAACCCAACACCTTGTGGGTGAAATGGGCTGATCGTCCAACCGAGATGGTGCGCGTTGGAACCGGACAGATGGGTGAATGGGCGCAACACAACACGCGTACGCCCGGCGGACACCCCGAAGGTTACCTGGAAGCATTTGCTAATATTTACCGGAACTTTGCGTTAACCGTTCAAGCGAAGATGAATGGTGAACAACCCACTTCAGAAATGCTTGACTTTCCTGGTGTGGAAGATGGAATACGCGGCATGCAATTTATCGACACGATGGTAAAAGCCGGATATAACGATTCGGTAAAGTGGGTGAAATTTGGGGAGTAAAGAAGAATGTGGGAAGAAGGAAGTTCGACCACCGTGCGCTGGCCCTTTTAGTAAATAACAATTCAACTTATAAACCAGTTACAAGTTAAACTTAAAACTTAATAAACGATGGGTAGACCAGTAACATTATTCACCGGACAGTGGGCCGATTTAACAATTGAAACCATGTGTCAAAAAGCGAAGGACTTTGGATACGATGGTTTGGAGCTTTGTTGTTGGGGCGATCATATGGAAATTGATAAAGCGGATCAAAAATATTGCGATGACCGTATCACTTTGTTAAAAAAGTATGACTTGAATTTGCACACTATCTCGAATCATCTGGTCGGTCAGTGTGTTTGCGATCAGATTGATGAGCGCCATAAAAATATTTTACCGGACTACATATGGGGAGACGGTGACCCTGAGGGTGTTCGTCAACGGGCAGCAGCCGAAATGATTAACACGGGCAAAGTTGCCAAACAGCTAGGTATAGATACTGTAGTTGGTTTTACCGGAAGTTCCATTTGGCACCTGCTGTATGCTTTTCCGCCCGTATCGAAGGAAATGATTGATAAAGGATATGAAGATTTTGCCAGGCGATGGAAACCTATTCTGGATGAATACGAAAAGATGGGTGTAAAATTTGCCTTGGAAGTTCATCCTACCGAAATTGCTTTTGACATTGAATCGGCCAAGCGCGCTTTAAAAGCATTGGACAACCATCCAGCATTCGGTTTCAACTACGACCCAAGTCATTTGGGGTATCAGCATGTCGATTATGTCCGGTTTATATACGAGTTTGCCGACCGTATTTTCCATGTTCATATGAAAGATGTGTACTGGAGTGATGTTCCAGCGACAGTGGGCGTTTTTGGAGGACATATTCCTTTTGGTGATAATCGTCGATATTGGAATTTCCGCAGTATGGGGCGAGGCAATATTAATTTTGAAAATATTATTCGTGCATTGAATGATATTCAATATACCGGACCGCTTTCAGTGGAATGGGAAGACAGCGGGATGAACCGGGAAGCAGGAGCTGCTGAGTCTTGTGAGTTTGTCCGCTACAGTGATTTTGATCCATCGGATATCGCTTTTGACGATGCCATGCAAAGTGAGTGACCTACCAACTAATTTAAGTATAAATGACAACTAGAAGATCTTTTATTAAAAGTACCACTACGGCAACTGCTGCTGTGGGGTTGGCCGCTTCAATGCCGGCGGCGATGACGGCCTGTGCTCCAAAAATTGTTCGTTGCGGACTGATTGGAGCCAAAGGCATGGGATTTGCCGATTTGAAAGCCTTTTTAGGCCAGCCGGACACGGAGTGTGTCGCGATTTGCGATGTCGATCAGCGGGTACTGGATGCGCGCATATCAGACACAGAAAAGCTTCAGGGCAAAAAACCAAAATCCTACAACGATTACCGCCAGCTAATTGCTGACCCGGAAGTGGATGCCGTCATTATCGGAACACCCGATCATTGGCACTGCCTGCCTTTTGTTGAAGCTTGCAAGGCAGGAAAAGCTGTTTATTGTGAGAAACCGTTGGGGAATACCATCGAAGAAATCAATATCATGGAAGCTGCTGCCAACAAGTACAACACCGTTGTGCAAATTGGGCAGTGGCAACGAAGCGATTCCCATTGGCGCGATGCTGTCGATTTTGTGAAGTCCGGAAAATTAGGCAAAATCAGGACAGTCAGAACCTGGTCCTATCAAGGCTGGATGGGGTCTATTCCGGTTAAACCTGATCGTGAAGCGCCCGAAGGTGTCGACTACGATTTTTGGCTGGGACCTGCAAAAGAACGTCCGTTCAACCCTAATCGCTTTCATTTCGACTTCCGCTGGTTTTGGGATTATGCCGGCGGATTGATGACTGATTGGGGGGTGCATATTATAGACTATGGTCTTTTTGGTATGCAGGTTAAAGCACCGAAATCGGTGATGGCGATGGGCGGCAAGTTCGCCTATCCCGAAGATGCTGCAGAAACACCGGATACTTTGCAAGCAATTTATGAATTTGATGACTTTACCATGTTGTGGGATCATGGTATTGGGATTGATGGAGGTTATTATGGCCGCACACATGGTGTTGGTTTTGTTGGAAATAATGGCACGCTAGTGGTCGATCGAAAAGGATGGGAAGTCATTCCTGAACGTAAAAATGATCAGGATTTGATGGAACGTGTTGAACTTCAAAAAGGAACAGGGAAAGGGCTTGAACACCACATGGAAAATTTTCTGGATGGTGTTCGTGATAATAGACGCGACTTGAATTGCAGCATTGATATCGCCGCAAATACGGCTCGGGTAGCTCATCTTGGAAATATCGCTTTGAAAACCGGGCGACGATTGTATTGGGATAGCGAACAAAGCCGGTTTATTGGCGATGATGAGGCTAATAAACACCTGGTTCCAAGCTATCGAAGTCCTTGGGAGTTACCAACAGTGTAATTGATTTTGTCAGAACAAATCTGATGGAGATTTAATTGGCGAGATATTTCTTGAAAAAGTAAAAACTCCTGAGCACGTTACTCAGGAGTTTTTTTCTGGTCTTTCTAAACTAAAAGTCTCATTGTTTAATTGTTCCCACATCTTTGTGGGGTATATATTGTTTTTGTGGCTGAAAAGAGAACCACAACATCTGTGCCATCTTATGCTGTTGCCGATCTAGCATCCTAATTTTTTTTATAGATAATCGGTCCGATTCTCATCGTTATTGCTGTGGAAGTATAGTTTGTGGCAGTAAGTGACTAGTTTAGCACCAGTTTGGCCAGCTCAACCGAAATCTGACTAATATTTTCAAAGAGAAAACTTGTAAACGAATCGTGTGCCTCTTCGTCTGCTTTGTCTGATATCACGCGAATTACCGTACACGGAATATTGTAATCTGCTCCAACCTGCGCGATTGCGGCTCCTTCCATCTCAGTACATAAAATCTGCGGAAAGCGTTCGCTAATCTTCATTTTACCATCTTTCGATGCGATAAACTGGTCGCCGGTACCAATAGCACCTACATAAACGGTTGGATTGTAGGTGGAGCTAATGGAGGGATAATCTCCTTTTCTCAAATTGAGAAGGAATTTCTCAACGGCTTCAGAGGCTTTCATTTCGGAATCAGACATCACTTTAAAGCTAAACTCTTTCCAAAAGGGAGATTGAACATTGGGGAATCCATCAAGCCTGGTCAAGTCAACATCGTGTTGAATGAGCTGATTGGCGATTACTATATCTCCAATATTCAGATGAGCTTGAATGGAACCAGCCAAGCCAATAAAAACCAATTGATCCACTTTGTAGTGGTTTATAAGTGTAGTGGCAGTGGTTGCAGCGGCAACTTTTCCCCAGCCCGACAGGCACATCACCATTTCTTTGTTATGAATAGTGCCTGAATAAAATTCTCTCGACCCGAATTGCTCCGATTTTAAGTCTTTAATGTCTTTTTTTAAGAGGAGGATCTCTTCATGCATAGCTCCAATTATACCGGTTTTCATAGTTATCAATTCAAAATTTTGGTAAAAATAGTAGTCTTGTAGGTTATAAAACATTACCAATGACAAAAAAATCGTTTTTGCTATATTTGTTTTATGCGCTTTACTCAGTTTAAATACTTTTTTCTTTTGGTATCGCTTTTTATGAGCGTGTTCTCTTACGGCCAATTAAAAGATATTGGGGTTCCTGATATTCGAAATTTCACAAAGCAAACCTATGAGGCAGGAACACAAAATTGGCAAGTAGAAAGAGGGAAAAACGATTTCATCTATTTTGCCAATAACGATGGCTTGTTGGAGTTCGATGGCAATCACTGGCAATTGTATGATTTGCCGAATCAATCCATTGTTCGGTCGCTTGCTATTGACGAAAATGGACGCATTTATTTAGGGCAGCAAAATGATTTTGGTTATATGGAGCCTGGTGTTGATGGAAAGCTTCGATACCACTCCTTATTGGAGCTAGTGCCAGCTGAAGCCCGTAATTTTGAAGAAGTATGGCGCATTCACCTCACTAGTTTTGGAGTTGTATTTCAATCTTATACTTATCTCTTTATCTATCGGAATAAACAGATGTCAATGGTTGAATTGCCAAATCGACTTCGATTTTCGTTTTACGTCAACGGTCAATTATGGGTACAGGATGAGCTTGAAGGAATAAGGGAATATCGGCAAGGACAGTTTTTTGATCTTCCCGGACTTGAATTGTTGAAAGATAAAGAGGTTTGGACAATCTTGCCCATTTTTAATAACCGTCTTTTGATTGGAACTGCAAATCATGGTGTTTTTACCTATGATGGTTCAAAACTTAAGGCTTGGACAGGGCCTGCCAATCAGTTCTTGATGGCTAATCAAGTTTTTTCGGCTACCCGGTTTATGGAGGCATACTACGCATTTGGAACCATACAAAATGGATTGTTGATTACTGATGAAACCGGAACGATAGTCCAACATATCAACAAAAAAAAAGGTCTCCAGAATAATACAATCCTCAGTGTTGGTACCGACCAGGATAACAATCTTTGGCTGGGCCTTGATAACGGGATTGACTATGTTGATGTCAGTTCGCCTTTTACCTTTATGTATGATGAGGAAGGGCTTGGGGCAACATACACAACCTTAGTTTATAAGGGAAAGCTATATGTTGGAACAAACCACGGTCTTTTTGTAAAAGATTGGCCGGAGGAAGTTGATCTAAATCCAGAGGGGTTTAGGTTAATACCAAATACAGTGGGACAGGTTTGGTGTCTGGAGGTTCATCAGGAGGTGATTTTATGTGGACACAATAATGGGACTTACGTTATTGAAGGAGAAGAAGCAAAATTGGTGTCGAATGTGAATGGGGCCTGGACATTCCTCGAACTGAAGGATCAGGATGAGTATTTAATTGGTGGAAATTACAATGGGCTGACTCTTTTCAAAAAAGACAATGATCGTCAATCGTGGGAGCTTGTTAATGAAATTAAAGGGTTTTCAGAATCATCCAAATTAATAGCACAGGACAAAAATGGTGATATCTGGATGAGTCATGGGTTTAAAGGCGTCTTTCGTATTCGCCTGAATCAGCAGTTGGATAGTGTTATTCATTACGACTTTTTTAATTCAAATGATGGATTTCCTTCAAATATTTATTTAAACCTGATGACCGTTGGTGATGATATTGTCTTCACCTCACCTAATGGTATTTATGAGTACGATGCGGCTTTAAATCGATTTGAACGATCGGAATATTATAACAGCATTTTTGAAGAGCAGAAAGACATCGATTACATTAAGGAAGATCAGTTTGGAAATATCTGGTTTGTGGGAGAAAACGTTCCTGGTGTTTTAAGGTTTCAGGAAGATGGTACCTATAATAAAGTGATCGGTCCTTTTGAAAAGTTGTCAGGACATATTATTTCAGGTTTTCAGCATATTGAGACTGTTGATCGTCAGAATACGTTCATTACGCTTGTTGATGGTTTGGCACACTACAGGCCAAATTACCAGGCAAATCAAGAGGAAAAATTTAATGTGTTTATTCGGGATGTCACCAATTTGCATAATGGTAAAGCGTTTAATCCTTCCCTGATGTCACCTGATATTCCTGAGGATTCACTGATATTTCAACATAAAGGCAATAATCTGGAATTTACATATTCTTGTCCCGATTACAACAGCTTTAACAATACGGAGTTTAGTTATTTTCTTGAAAACTATAGCAGCGAGTGGTCGGAGTGGTCAGAAGAGTCGAGTTGTGAGTTTATGAATTTACGCGAGGGAGACTATGTTTTTAAAGTGAAAGCAATGGATCCTTTTCAGTTGGAAACCGAAACTGCCAGCTTTGCATTTTACATTAAGCCTCCGTGGTATCGGTCAATAGTTGCATTTACCTTGTATGCCTTGTTTGTACTTAGTCTGATTGGACTAACAATTTGGTACATGTATTATCGGGTAAAGATTTCCAAACGAAGAGAACGCTTAAAAAGCCTACAGGAACATCGGAAGCAGCTCCAGCAATATCAGCGTGAAGCATTGATATCTGAGCGTGAAATTGTGAAGCTTCGTAATGAGAAGTTGCGTGGGAAAATGATACATTTGGATAAGGAATTGGCTAATCAAACGATGAGCCTTGTTCAGAAAAATAAATTCATGGCACGGTTGAAAGAAGAGCTGAAAGGCTTGCAAAATCAAGCAACAGATAGTGGCATGAAGTCGAAAGTTAGCTTAATCATTAGTCGTATCGATAAAGAATTCGATGATAAAAAGCAAAAAGAGCTTTTTGAAACGTATTTTGATGAGGTACACGAAGACTTTTTTAAACGCCTTAGTGAAACATATCCTTCCTTAACACCACGAGAACAGAAACTGTGTGCTTACATTAAAATGAATATTCCCACCAAGGAAATTGCAGCTCTTCAAAATATATCAACTCGTGGAATAGAGATCAGCCGTTATCGTTTACGGAAAAAGTTAGATTTGGATCGGGAAACTAATTTAGGAACGTTTATTTCCAACATTTAACTGTCCTGTTGTATAACACATTGCTGTGTGATGTATCAAAAAACAATACTTATACTTTTTTAATTATCTGATATATAGGCATTAAGTATTTTTATGTAGTATTTTTGTTGTAGTCTGGGATATCCTTATGTAGTATTATTGAAGTACGCAATAGTTTTACTGTCCTGCTGGTAAAGTACATATTTGAGTCAAAATTAATTTGTAAAAAAGATTATTTGCTATTTAAAACTTAACGCATGAAACGAATCTTATTTATTTTATTCTGTTCTTTCTTTAGCTTGAGTTTACTTGCCCAGGAAGTATCCGTTACGGGTAATGTAACTGCGAAAGAAGATGGACAACCCCTGCCTGGGGTAACGGTATCTGTTTTGGGGACAATTAATGGTACAGTTACCGATATTGATGGTAATTATACGTTAGAAGTACCGACAGACGCAACACTGGTATTTTCTTATATCGGTATGGAAACTCAAAGGATTGAAGTGGACGGTAAGACTACTATTGATGCTGTGCTATCTGGAGACTATACGGACCTTGATGAGGTCGTTGTGGTTGGTTATGGAGTACAAAAGAAAAGCGTTGTAACGGCTGCAATTAGCAGCGTGTCTTCAGAGGAGATGGAAAATTCAACTCCAACTCGGATTGAAGATGTTATGAAAGGACGTGTTTCCGGAGTTCAAATCACACAAAGTTCCGGTCAACCGGGGTCTGATTCGAAAGTCAGAATTCGTGGTATTGGTACTATTAACAATAGTGAACCTCTTTATATTGTCGACGGAATGGCTGTTGGCGGTGGTATTAGCTACTTAAATCCATCTGATATTGAATCTGTTGAAGTGCTGAAAGATGCTGCTTCTGCGGCTGTTTATGGAGCAAGAGCTGCCAACGGAGTTATTTTGGTGACAACAAAAAAAGGTAAATCAGGCAAGGCGTCTATTAACTACGACTTTTCTTATGGAATGCAAAATCCCTGGAAAAAGAAATCAGTGCTGAATGCCAAAGAGTACATGATGATTATGAACGAAGGGGAGTTGAATGACAATAAAGCGCCTCGTTATTCTGCTGACCAAATTGCCAATGCTGGTGCTGGAACCGATTGGCAGGATGAAACTTTTAACTACGATGCTCCGGTGCAATCGCATCAAATCAGTATTAATGGTGGTAGTGACGATGTGACCTACTTTTTATCTTTTGGGTATCTTAACCAAGAAGGTATCGTTGGAGGAGATTATGGTCGTTCAAATTATGAGCGTTATAGTATCCGCTCGAATACAACGTACAATGTTTTTGAGGCTGACCGTTCCTTTCTGAATAATGTAAAAGTAGGGGTGAATGCAGGTTACTCGCGTGTTTTATCTAGCGGTATTGAAACCAACTCAGAGTATGGTTCTATTTTAGGAAGTGCTCTCACTTTCAATCCGCTTGTTCCGGTTTATGCTCAAGACCCGGATGCTGTTTTGGCTGCTCACCCCAACGCGGTGACCGATGAAAACGGAAATGTATTTTCGATTCCGCCAGCAGGGTTTCAGGAAATTGCCAACCCGGTGGCTATGTTGAATGCACCTACCGGAGGTGAAAATAATGAAGATAAATTCGTCTCTTCCTTTTGGGGAGAAATCAACGTGGTTGAGGGCTTGAAACTCAAATCAAGCTACGGAGTTGATCTGGCTTTCTGGGGAGCAGATGGTTACGAATTTGAGCACTTTTTGGCAACACAGGGAAAAGACCTGACGCAAAGCCATGTCTACTCAAACATGCATCGTGGTTTTGCCTGGCAGCTTGAAAATACGCTGACCTATGCCAAGACAATTAATGAGAAACACAATTTTACGGTACTGCTAGGGCAGTCGGCTCAGGAATATACAGTTCGTCACTTATATGGTGATGACTACGATTTGTTGGAAAGCGATCCGAGGAAAGCTAACATTGATTATGCCATTGCTCCTCCTACCGAAGGACGCGTAGCTGGCGGAACCGGAGGTTTCTCCAACGAAACGCTGGCGTCTTACTTTGGTCGTTTAGATTATAACTTTGATGAAAAGTACATTTTGCAGGCTACTATTCGCCGTGACGGTTCTTCCTCATTCGGACCCAACAACAAATGGGCTATTTTCCCTTCATTCTCCGTGGGGTGGAACGTACTCAACGAAGCATTTATGGAAAACGTACCAGAGTGGTTTAATTACCTGAAGCTGAGAGCGAGCTGGGGAACCAACGGGAATAACCGGATTGGTAACTTCGCCTACACGAGTTTGATGGCTGGTAATCAGAACTACTACTTTGGAACGGATGACGATATGTACATGCAGTACGGTAGCAGTCCTTCAAAATTGGCAAACGCCGATGTGAAATGGGAAGAATCAGAACAAATTGATATTGGTTTCGATACCCGGTTCCTGAACAGTGCCTTATCCTTTGGTTTTGATTATTTCAAGAAGACAACTAATGGGATGTTAATTGATCAGCCAATTCCTGGTTATGTTGGAAAAGGTGCTCCTATTGCTAATGCTGGAGATATGGAAAACAGCGGATTAGAGTTTGAATTAGGTTACAGAGGGAGTGCAGGGGACTTTAGCTACAATATCTCAGCTAATGCTACTTACCTGAAAAACAAACTGATCAATATGGGGAATGACTCCGGTGAAGCGATTTACGAATCCGCTGGGGCGTCAGGTGTTGGAAGTTATGTGAAAGGGATGAATGGCGAAGTATTTCCTTATTTCTATGGATATGAAACCGATGGCCTGCTTCAGAATCAAGCAGAAGCGGATGCTTACAACAGTTTGTATGGCGAAAATGCCAAACCCGGCGATGTTCGTTTTGTTGATTTTAATGGTGACGAAAGTATTACAGATGATGATAAAACGAAAATTGGTAAAGGAATGCCCGACTGGACCTATGGTTTTACAGTGGGTGCTGAATGGAAGCAGTTTGACTTCAATATGTTTTGGCAAGGATCTTTAGGAAACGACATCTTTGACTTCTCGCAGCGTGGTGATATTCCTGCAATGAACCGTCCAAGCTGGATTCTGGATCGCTGGACTGGCGAAGGAACTTCAAATTCAATTCCTCGCATAACCAATTTAAACAATAACCGGAACTGGAGATCATCTGATTTATATATCAAAGATGGTTCTTATGCACGCTTGAAAAATATTCAACTGGGTTATTCTTTGCCAACGGCATTATTGCAAAAAGCATCGATCTCACGCCTGCGCGTATTTGTTTCAGCGGAGAACCTTTTGACGATAACTGATTACGATGGTTTCGATCCTGAAGTTGCATCTGGTGGCTATACAACAATTGGTATTGACCGGGGAATCTATCCTCAATCAAGAACAATTAACATTGGAGCTAATATTACTTTTTAATCAATAAAAAACAGAAGAAGTTATGAATAAATATATTAAAGCAATAGTCTTTATTGCGATATTGGGATTTACATCGTGCACGGATGATTTCCTTACAAATTATCCGACTGATTCTCAGGCGTCAGGAGGAACAGCAACTGAGGGTGCTATTTTATCAAACTTAGGCTCCTGTTACCAGGTTCTACTGTTCGATAGTTATGCAAACAATAACTATAATAGTATCGTTCTGATGTCTGACCTTCGCTCAGATGATATTTTCAAAGGTGGTGGTGACGCTGGTGATCAGGGGCAATTGTACCGCTTGTCGCAGTTGGATGCCACTCCGACCGAATTACCCGAAGGCCTTTGGACGATTTACTATAACGCACTGGCTCGTTGTAATAATGCTATTTCGGCATGCGAAAATGCGGTAGGCGTTGATGAAGCCAGTCTGGCCCAATACAATGCCGAAGCTCACTTCCTACGTGCTTATTACATGCATTGGTTGTGGAAGTTTTGGGGTAATATTCCTTATTTCGAAGAAGATTTGGCTGAACCTTATTTTGCACGTCAATATACGGCTGATGAAATATACGCCGAAATTATTGAAGATGTCAATTTTGCATTGGAAGGTGACAAGCTGCCAATGAATGCGTCCGGTGCTAAAGAAGGACGGGCAACTAAAGCTGCTGCTATGCTGCTGAAAGCCCGCGTAGTGATGTATCAAAACGACGAGTCTAAGTACGCTGAAGTATTGGCCGACATGAATGCAATTTATGAAAGTGGCGAATATAGCTTGGCTAACTTCGCATCTATTTGGACCAGAGAAGGTGAGTTTGGTGCCGGATCCATTCTGGAAGCAAATCATCTTCCAGGTGAATATGGCGGTAAAACATGGGCCGATGGTTGGACTGGTTTTGGAACCAACTTGCCTGCTTTTATCTCACCAAACGGATTGAGTGGAGCTGACCAGTTAAGTGGCTTGTCAGTTTTCCAAGGTGGCTGGGGTTTCGGACCCGTACGTTCTGAGTTAGTCGATATTTTTGAAGATGGAGATGAGCGACTGGCTGCTTCAATCAATCATTTTGCTGATGGAACCTATACGCCACGTTTTCAGAATACTGGTTATTTTATGGGCAAATATGCTGCTCGCAAAGGCTATAATGAGCCACCGGGTGATGTTGACCTGAACTACGAAAACAACCTGCGGATCTTCCGTTATGCTGAGGTCTTGCTGAATGCTGCTGAATTAATCGTAATTCATGGTGTGGCTCCTGTCGGACAGTTGACGGCCGAAGTTGCTATCAACGAAATCAGAGATCGCGCTGGCTTGGATCCTGTAGCACCAACTGCGGAATTAGTTAAGCTTGAAAGACGTCGTGAGTTTCTGGGTGAAGGCATGCGCTTCTGGGACCTCGTTCGCTGGGGTGAAGGCAGTACCTTAACTGAAAACCTTCCTGAATATTCTTCAACCCGTACGTGGGATGCTAATAAAAAGTACCTGCCAATTCCTCAGTCAGAAATCGACAAAACGGAAGGGGAGTTCAAGCTAGTTCAAAATGATGGTTATTAATCGCTAAAATTGAAAAAACGATGAAAAATATATTTAAAATTAGCTTGCTAATGTCTATGTTGGCAATGCTATTTACCGCTTGCGAACCGCAAGAATTTGACTCGGGCGATGCCAGAGAAAGTTACCCTCCTTCAGAAGAGGAGGTAATGGCAAATGTCAGTCAGGGAAGTGATGCGTACCATTTCAATATGGTTAACAATACTGAAGTTTCTGGTATTCATCTGGTAAAATGGGACCTGGGAAACGGTAGTGTCGCTGAAGGGAATGAGGTTGAAGCTTATTATCCGCTTCCTGGTACCTACGATGTGACCCTGACCATTACAACCAATACGGGAGCATCTACTCAGAAAGTAGTTGCTCAGATTGTTCAGGAAGAAACGGACTACTCTATTTTTACCAGCGAAGAATTTATTTTCCTGAGTGGTGGCGTTGATGACTTGGATGGAAAAACCTGGGTGTTGGATAGTTTAGCCAAGGGACACCTTGGGGTTGGACCAGCCGGTTCCAATGGTTTGGAATGGTGGAATGCTGATCCATTGGCAAAGCAAGCTGTTGGTGTTTTGTACGATGATGAAATTAACTTTCAGGTGAATGGATTTGGTGCAACATTGACTAATCACGGACAAAGCTATGTGAAGGGTTTTGTAGCAGATGATCCAGCTTACAGTAATGGATATGAAGATGATTCTGATTTTGTAGTTGACTACAGTCCGCAACCCGGTAGTTGGTTTTTAGAGGAAAGAGATGGCAAGTGGTATTTGGCACTTTCTGGACCTACTCCCATGTTTCCCTGTTTCGATGTAGGTGCTGTCAATGGTTCATACGAGGTTTTGAAAATCGAAGAAAACTTGTTAGAGCTAGTTGCCATTGACCGTGTTGAAGGTAACGCTTGGCATTATCAACTGATTCCAAAAGGCTATGTGAAACCTTCTGTAACAGCTGAACTTTTGGTGACTGATGTTTCTGCAACTGAAGTGAATACCTATGAGGCTTCATTGACTAATATGGATATCCCAGCAGGGCAAGCGATTAATGGAGTGATTTTCGACTTTGGAGATGGAGAGACAGTTGTTGCTGACAGTAATACCGATGTGGTTTCGCATACATACATGCGTGCCGGAACTTACATGATCAGCGCGCTAGTAAGCACATCAATTGGAGACTTGAATCTTTTTGAATCCGTAACTGTTGATGCCAATCACCCGGATTACGTTCCATTTTTATTGGACGAAATGGTTATGTATAACGACTTTAGCGAAGTGCAGTTAGCGCCAATCGTTGGTGAAGACTGTTTTGTTGCAAAATCCGACAATCCAAGTCGCATTTATCCCAATAGAAGTGCAAACGTTGCTTTTTACTCGAAAACTGATAATCAGTGGGCAAATGCAAATATGCAGCTTCCGGCAGGATACCGTTTTGACCTGAGATCAATCTCAACCTTCAGAATTATGGTTTATGGAAATGCGGGTGATGTGGTACTGTTGAAATTGGAAAATACGGATATGGGTGGAAATGCCTGGCAAACAGGTGTGGAGCTCACTTACACCATTCAGAATGACAATACCTGGGAACTAGCTGACTATGATTTTTCTGGAGCGGGAACTGCTGATCTATCATGGGATGCAGGATTAGCTCCATTGATGGCTAGTGATGTTACGACTGATAATCGCTATAACCACGATTATTATGATATCGTTCGGATCATGCTGAATCCAGGTAACGGAGAAGGCACACACGAATTCTATCTCGATGAATTGTCTGGTCCTCACGTAGAGGGAATTAAGTCGACAAAAATAAATTAGTTACACTTTGATTTTAAATTGAAAACCTAACCTGCCCGATATCGGGCAGGCTGGGTTTCTTACCCCCTTAAAACATGAAAACAACATTTCTATTTTTAATAATCGGATTACTAATTTCAACCGAGGCTGTTGCAACGGTTTCTCCGGTGAAGGATGAACAAACAGAGAAGAAGATAGAGGAACTCATTTCAAAAATGACACTGGATGAAAAACTGGGGCAAATGGCTCAGTTTGATCCATATCAATTTGGAGGTGACGAGCAAACCAAGCAAGCTATTAAAGAAGGAAAGGTTGGCTCTATTTTAAACCTGGTCGGTGCCAAACGAATTAATGAACTACAACGGATTGCTGTTGAAGAAAGTCGTTTGGGAATACCGATTATCATTGGTCGTGATGTCATTCACGGCTATCGGACAATTACACCAATTCCTTTGGGAATGGCGGCTAGCTGGAACGCTGAGCTGACATCCAAGGCAATGGCCGTGGCTGCAGAAGAAGCAGCATCTGAAGGAGTTCATTGGACTTTTGCACCAATGATTGATGTGTCCCGCGATCCGCGCTGGGGCCGTATTGCCGAAAGTTGTGGCGAAGATACCTATCTGTCCACGGTAATGGCAAAAGCAATGGTGCAGGGTTTTCAAGGTGACGATTTAAGCGATCCGAAAACCATTGCAGCTTGTGCAAAACACTATGTTGGTTACGGAGCTGCAGAAGGCGGTCGTGATTACAATACAACTTACATTCCAGAGAACCAACTTCGGAATGATTACTTACCTCCGTTTAAAGCAGCTGCTGATGCTGGTGTCGCCACATTTATGTCAGGCTTTAACGATTTAAATGGTGTTCCCGTCACTGGTAACGAGTTTACACTTAAAACGATCTTACGCGAAGAGTGGGGTTTTGATGGTATGGTGGTAAGCGATTGGGCGTCGATCGCCGAAATGATTGCTCACGGATATGCAAAAGATACGAAAGAAGCCGGCTATAAAGCACTTCGAGCTGGCGTTGATATGGAAATGGTTAGTCGATGCTATTTGGATAATGTTCAGGAACTACTGGACGAAGGCAAAATTGAGATGGCAACCATCGACAAGTATGTTGGTAATATCTTGCGTGTCAAGTTCCGCTTGGGACTATTTGATCACCCTTATACCGATGAGACATTAGCAGAAAAAACAATCCTTTCAGAAAAAAATAAAGCGATTGCAAAAGAAGCAGCAAGCGAAAGCTTTGTATTACTTCAAAATAAAAATGAAATTCTACCCCTATCCAAAGACATTAATTCGGTAGCAGTAATTGGTCCGTTGGCCGATGCTCCACACGATCAAATGGGAACTTGGGTGTTCGATGGTAAAAAGGAAAATACGGTCACTCCTTATACCGCCTTAACAGAACTGCTGGGTGCCGGGAAAGTCAATTTTGCTGAAGGATTGGCAACCAGCCGCACAAAAAACACGGACGGATTTGAAGCTGCCATTCAAGCGGCTGAAAAATCAGATGCTGTGCTGTTGTTTTTAGGTGAAGAGTCTATTCTATCTGGTGAAGCACACAGCTTGGCCGATTTAAACTTCCGTGGTGCACAGTCGCAGTTGTTGGATGCCATGGTTGAAACCGGAAAACCGATTGTGTTGGTTATTATGGCCGGAAGACAGCTGACTATTGAGGATGCCTTGTATAAAGCAGATGCCATTTTATACGCATGGGCTCCCGGAACCATGGGAGGACCGGCATTGGCTGAAATGATCTTTGGAGAAACAGTTCCGTCTGGAAAATTGCCTGTCACTTTCCCCAAAACAGTAGGACAGATTCCGATCTATTACAACCATAAAAATACAGGCCGTCCGGCTGATTATAGCAATTGGACTCACATCGATGAAATTCCGGTCGAAGCAGGGCAAACCTCACTGGGAAATACTTCTCATTACCTGGATGCCGGGTTTGAACCACTTTTCCCGTTTGGATATGGATTAAGCTATACCACCTTTGAATATTCTGATCTTAAATTATCATCGAAAACAATGGAGGCAGATGGCTCGATTGAAGTTTCAGTAACCCTAAAAAATACAGGAAAATATGAAGGATCCGAGGTGGTGCAATTATACATTCGCGACCGTTTTGCTAGCCTGACACGTCCGGTAAAACAATTAAAAGGATACAAAAAAGTAAATGTAAAACCAGGTGAAACCAAGCAGGTAACGTTGATGTTGAGCGCAAAAGATTTAGAGTTCTTTAATGGAACAGATTACGTTATTGAGCCCGGTGATTTTGATATTTGGGTGGGAACCAACTCAAAAGACGGCCTGCATAATGAATTTTCAATCAACTAACAGATATCAACTAAATTTAAAATCTTCTATGGTCAGGTAGTGAAACTAAGCCTGATCATAGAAGATAAACTAAAGACACACAATGAAGTTAACCGTCAAAATTACCATCCTTTTACTCGTTATTTCAAACTGGGCGTCCGCTCAATATTTGCACGTCGATGGTAAAAACATCGTTGATGGTAACGGCGATAACTTTATTTTGAAAGGGATTGGAACCGGGAACTGGATGTTGATGGAAGGCTATATGATGAAAACAGATGGTTTTGCCGGAACTCAACATGAAATTAGGGCCAAGTTGATTGAAACAATCGGAGCAGAGAAAACCGATGTCTTTTTTAAGACCTGGTTGGCTAATCACTTTACAAAAACTGATGTTGATTCAATGAAAGCATGGGGCTTTAATAGCGTTCGGGTTGCCATGCACTACAAATGGTTTACCCCACCAATTGAAGACGAATTAACTCCTGGTGTAAATACCTGGCTGGTTAAAGGGTTTAAAATGATCGATAACCTGTTGGATTGGTGTGAGGCAAATGAGATGTACCTGATCCTTGACATGCACGGAGCTCCGGGAGGACAAGGGGCAAATGCCGATATTTCGGATTATGATCCCTCTAAACCATCGCTATGGGAAAGCCAGGCTAATAAAGATAAAACAGTGGCGTTATGGAGAAAATTGGCCGAAAGGTATAGCAGTGAGACCTGGATTGGTGGATATGACTTAATTAACGAAACCAACTGGACATTTCCTGAGGGTAACAATTCGCAAATGCGTGAGCTTTTTGGGCAGATTACAAATGCTATTCGTGAGGTGGACACCAACCATATCATATTTATAGAAGGAAACAGCTGGGCAAACGATTTCTCCGGCTTAACTCCCCCATGGGATGATAACATGGCTTATAGTTTTCATAAGTATTGGAGCGGTACGTCAACAGCTGATCTGGACTGGGTCTTAACCCTCAGAGATGAACACAACGTGCCAATTTGGATGGGAGAGTCCGGGGAAAACTCAAATACCTGGTTCACCGAATTTATTACAACATGCGAAACAAATAATATTGGTTGGTCGTGGTGGCCGGTAAAAAAGAACGGAATTAATAATGTATTGAATGTCCCTATAAATAAGGGATATGAAGATTTAGTGAAATATTGGAAAGGTGAAATATCGACGGCACCAACGGAGAGTAAGGCTTATGATGCGCTTATGCAATGGGCTGAAAACCATAAAATAGAAAACTGCACCGTACAGTACGACGTGATTGACGCCATGATGAGACAGCCACATACCGATGCGGTGATTCCTTTCAAACAGCATCAATTGTCTGAGCCCATTTTCTTTAGTGATTTCGATTTAG
The DNA here is from genome assembly GCF_009847015.1 of Sunxiuqinia indica. Classification (GTDB taxonomy): domain Bacteria; phylum Bacteroidota; class Bacteroidia; order Bacteroidales; family Prolixibacteraceae; genus Sunxiuqinia; species Sunxiuqinia indica. The sequence goes on along the minus strand of NZ_WVEM01000006.1, from coordinate 320,245 downwards.
GAAAAAATGGAGTTGCGTACTTTGACAAAGTTGTGGCGAATTACGGAGGAGAATGGAATGCATGGAACAACGGATGGGGATTGCGAAACGATGGTGTTGATATTGAAACGATCCAGGGTGCGGAAGATATTACAAATGGCTATAGCGTTGGGTGGACAGACAAAGGTGAATGGATGCAATATTCACTCAGCACCGATTCCACCGCTATTTACACGCTTTCAGTGCGACATGCTTCCGGCGGAAGCGGATCAAAAATGCACTTCGAAGTTAATGGAGCTAATGTCTCCGGAGAGTTAGATTTGCCGGCAACAGGCGGATGGCAAAAATGGGAGACTGTTACTTTTGAAAATATCGTCATTCCGGGAGGAAAGATCAAGGTTAAATGTGTCATTGATGAAGGAAGTTCTAATCTAAACTATTTTAAATTTACCGATCCAAAATCGGCTAAAGAGGTTGATTTTAAAGCTTCGTCGGCCCGTACCTCTGAAGATGGATTTGAGGTTTGCATCGCTTTAAACAAGAATATTACAAATACCGATGATGAGTTGATTTCGAGCGATTTTGAGTTGATGATTGATGAAACTCCGGTTAACTTGGAGTCAGTCAGCAAAGATTTGGCTTTATCGAATGTGCTTATTTTAACGCACGACACAAAAGTATATTCCGACAACGAAATTAAAGTATCCTACAGTGGTACATCAGTAAAATCAGGCACACAAAACCTGACTGAGTTTTCAGAACTTGTGGTTCAAAACAGGCTTCCTGTCACCCATGTAATTCCAGGTAAAATACAGGCAGAGGATTTTTATCACAACAACGGATTTGCACTTGAAGACTGCAATGATATTGGAGGTGGTCAAAATACCGCTTATGCTGGTGCTGACAAGTATTTGGATTATGAAGTGCATGTAACTAAAGCCGGTAATTACAAATTAGATTATCGGGTAGCAACTGAAAAGTCTGATGCTGAAATGATACTTCAGGTTGGGGATGGAGAAAGTTTCACTTCGCTCGACACGACGAGGTTTTTTTCGACCGGAGGATGGCAAAAATGGGAAGATCAGTCAACCAGTGTTCATCTTGATGAAGGGTATTATTTTATTCGCATGTTGGTTAAACAGGGAGAGCATAATCTCAACTGGTTTGAGTTTGATTTTAGTACAACAACCTCAGACATTAAAAGAAAGGATGATGGATACCGGGTTTATCCAAATCCTGCAATAAATAAGCTATACGTCAATTTTGATGCAACTCCAAAGGCTGACTATCAATTGCGGATTTGTAACTTATTAGGTGAGGTATTAAAAACGGAGAAATCGCAGCGAACCAATCAAGCAGTTCTAGATATAAATGGACTGCCGGGAGGAATCTATTTTTTGCAAGTTGAAGGAGATAAAAAGTACACGAGCAAAAAATTTATAGTAATGAACTAGTCTTAACAATTGTCAGTATGGAACGAGCATGATTGTTATGCGATTTGCATACGATGCATTTGAAAAGAAAACAATTATAAATACATGAAATTAAATGGATTGTCTCTGATTTCTGTTCTGTTTATTCTGGTATCCGGAATAGCTTGTAATTCAGAAAAAGAGAAAGAGGGTGAGAATAGTCAGGATGGCTATAAGCTGGTGTGGGCAGATGAGTTTGATTACGAGGGACTGCCTGATTCATCCAAGTGGAGCTATGATACCAAAGGAAATGAATGGGGCTGGGGTAATAATGAAGAACAGTATTATACCAGCCGTCGAATGGCAAATTCAGAGGTAAAAGACGGCAAGCTGGTTATTACCGCAATCAAAGAAAATTACAAGGATCATAAGTTTACGTCTGCAAGGTTAATAACAAAAGGTAAAGGCGATTGGCTGTATGGAAAAGTTGAGGTGTGTGCAAAGCTTCCCGAAGGGCGTGGTTTGTGGCCCGCCATTTGGATGTTGCCTACTGGCAAGGAATACGGAGGTTGGCCGGCCAGCGGGGAGATCGATATTATGGAAAATGTGGGATACATGCCTGATACGATTTTGGCCACCGCACATACTCAGGCTTACAATCACAAAATCAATACCCAGCGTGGCGATACAATTGTTGTGCCGACCTGTTACGACCAATACCATTTGTACCAGCTGGAGTGGGAGCCAGATCAATATCGGGTTTTTGTTGACGGAAAGCATGTATTCACTTTTGAAAATGAAGGAACAGGATACAAAGAGTGGCCGTTCGATAAGCCGTTTCACTTGCTATTGAATGTGGCAGTTGGAGGTAGTTGGGGAGGAGCAAAAGGAATTGATTATTCCATATTCCCTCGATCAATGGAAGTGGATTACGTTCGGGTATATCAAAAAAAATAAACTTCAATTCGTTTAGTTCCTTTCTCAATGTAAAAGAGCAAGAATGAAAAAAATTCTATTTATAGGTGCGATCTTGTTGGTTGGTGGTTTGATCAGTGTTCGGGCACAGGATTCAGGCTGTGAGAGCCTGGTTTGGAGTGACGAGTTCGATACCGACGGAGCTCCATCGACTGCTAAATGGAACTACGACACAGGCGGCGGTGGCTGGGGAAATAATGAATTACAAACTTATACGAACAACCGGACAAATTCATGGGTTGAAAATGGCCATTTGCACATTAAAGCCACGAAGGCGAGTGGCAGTTGGACTTCGGCAAGATTGGTGACACGGGATAAAGGCGATTGGTTGTACGGACGTATTGAAGTGAAAGCAAAACTTCCTTCAGGGAAAGGTACCTGGCCTGCCATTTGGATGTTACCAACCGACTGGGAATATGGTGGCTGGCCCGCCAGTGGCGAAATAGACATCATGGAGCACGTCGGATACGATCCCGGAGTGGTGCATGGAACCATCCACACAGAAGCCTATAATCACGGCATTGGCACACAAAAAGGGGGAAGCATTACGGTTGACGATGCCAATTCTGTTTTTCATGTTTATGCTATTGAATGGACAGCTGAAGACATGAAGTGGTATGTTGATGATCAGCTGTATTTTACCTTCAATAATGAAAATAAAACCTATAAAGAATGGCCTTTTGATAAACGCTTTCATTTGTTGTTAAATATTGCCATTGGCGGCGACTGGGGAGGAGCTCAGGGCATTGATCCAAACCTGACTGAAGCCGTGATGGAGGTTGACTACGTTCGGGTTTACAACGATAAGATGGCTCAGCCTGTGGTTCAGGGACCAACAATCAATGCAGCGGGCGATGAGCCAACTTATTCTATTAACGCTGTTCAGGGAGCTCAATACAAATGGCATTTTCCGGAGGGAGTAACGGTAATTAGTGGAGAGGGTACAAATGCTGCTTCAGTCCGGTGGAACGATTCGCCCGGTGATATTCAGGTGGAAGTTTTTACGAGTTGTGATACGGTTGTTTCCGATATCTTTCACGCAAACTACTTGGTTAAACCAGACGCGGAGCAGTTGGAAATTTCAATTCTGAATGAAGACCAGGAGTTGCTTTGGGGAGCAACTCCTGGCTCTGACAATACAGTAGGCTTGTCGGAAGAGAATGGAAATCTGGCTGTTGCATTTCAGATAAGCAAGCCATCTCAGAATCCCTCTGTTTATTATGATTTTGATGGCTTGTTCGACTTGTCTGAAATTAACCAATTGGCTTTCGACCTGAAAGTTGATCCGGCGAATCCACCTTCCAACATGCGAATTGATTTGGTTGATGTTGATGGGAGTGTCAAACTTTCAGACCTGTTTAAAATTGATTCGTTTGAGTTGGATGGCTCTTTTCACGCTTATAGCCATCTGTTTACAGCAAGTGCTGATGGCTCCTTTCGAATTGATCGGGTGGCACAAATACGCGTGTATTTCAATTATGGTATTTTTGGAAAAAGTGGAAGCGGAGCCTTTCAACTAAAAAATATGCGCTTGCAAGTTCCGGTCAATACCGCAATCGAAGAGCTGGTATCCGACACCGAGTTCAAGGTTTTTCCTGTTCCTGCCAGCGGGTTTGTCACGATCACTTCTACTTCACGGATTCATGAAATCCGGCTTTATTCATTGCAAGGGAATATGATCCTGTCAAAAAGTGATGTTAGCGATAAAAGCTATCAACTGTATCTGGGGGAGCTGACTCCCGGAGTTTACCTGTTAAAAATAAACGGACAGCATACCCGGCGCATTTTGCTTCAATAAATCGTTAAACTTAGCTTCCAATTTTCTGTTACAAGAAATACATTGAATAGATTTGTGACAACGTATGATTGAAATAGAAAATTGAATAACATGAAGCAAGTTCCGGAAGGAGTACAAAATATTATTTTCGATTTAGGTGGTGTTTTGCTGGATATCGACCCCGATCGCTCTATTGAAGCGTTTAAAGCACTGGGGTTGACCGATGTCATAAAACCCGGTGGCTGGGGGTACAAACACGAGGTCTTTCTGAACATGGAAGAAGGATTGCTGACCGATGATGAATTTCGCGATGGCGTGCGTAAGTTATTGTCTCAAGAGGTTACTGATCATGCTATTGACACGGCCTGGTGTGCAATGCTGATCGATTTTCCTGTTGACCGGATTGCGTTGTTGAGGGCACTGCAGGCGGATTATCAGTTGTACCTATTCTCCAATACCAACAACATTCATTGGCAGTATTTTCATCACCTGTTTCATCAAAAATTTGGATATTCGATTACCGAATTGTTTGAAAAGGATTTTTACTCCCATGTCATTCAAAAGCGAAAACCAAGCTTGGAATCGTTTCAAATTGTTTTGAATAATGCAGGCTTGAGTCCACGGGAAACGCTATTTATCGACGATTCCAAAGATAATGTGAAAGGGGCTCAGAAAGTAGGGATGCACGCTGTGCACCTAACTCCCGAAAAAAGCTTACACGAAATTTTTGCTGCTGATTAATTGTCTTCCGGCTCGTTCCAGTCACCATTCTCTTTAATGAGGGTTTCCAGTTCGTAAACGGCGTTTTCGAAAGGAATGTGACGCTTTTTGAGGGTTTGACCTTTATATAAGTTTACCTTGCCGGGACCGGCTCCTACAAAACCGTAGTCGGCATCACCCATTTCGCCCGGACCATTTACCACACAACCCATGACTCCAATTTTAAGGTGGCTGAGATGTTTAAAGTGCTCCTTGATATTTTTAGTCGTTTCGTGCAAGTTGAATAAGGTTCTGCCACAACCCGGGCAGGAAATAAATTCCGTTTTAGTTACCCGCATCCGGCTAGCCTGCAATAGCGAGAAGCTCAAATCTTTCAGATCGGTAAAGGTGATGTTGTCGCCTTCGTTGGTAATACAAATTCCATCACCATAACCGTCCAGCAATAAGCCGCCCAAATCAACTGCCGATTTGATCTGCAAATCATCCAGCCTTTTTTCCTTGTATTTGCGGTAGATAATTACAGGCACTTTCCAAATATGGGTTTCTAAACTCATAAAAAAGGCTCGTAATTCAGACAGTGGATTTTTATTGAAACTTTCAAGAATCAGAACTGTTTTGCGGGTCTGCTTAAGCTTGGTAATAATCTCCGGATTTTCGGTCATAAAACGATCAAACTCGGGCTTGTTGGTGCGGATGAATTTCATCTGTCCCCAATGTGAGCCACCAAACAAATATTCTTCAACTGAAAGGATGGGATACGAATTACCCTCCAGGTCAAGTACCTCATCATTTTTCAAAAAGTACTCCGGAATCTGCTTGCCGCGCAATGGAAGAATCTCAGAGATGCTTCGGTCACGTAAATCGGCAACAACAACCGGCACTTGCTTGCCTCCCATACCCATCACCGGGCGAACAGACCGACGCTCGTATTCAAATGGATTGGTTTGAGCAAAAAGAGGGGCTTTGATGGGCTCATGTCCTTTATAGGTTTGAACATGTCCAATAATTTTTTGGGCAACCGGAATCTCCTTTTCAGGCGATTCAGTTAGCGAAACACGAATGGTATCACCAATGCCATCAACCAGCAGAGCGCCAATCCCAACAGCTGATCGGATTCTTCCGTCTTCTCCTTCGCCAGCCTCGGTTACCCCCAGGTGGAGAGGAAATTTCATCTCTTCCAGGCGCATTTTTTTGTTGAGCAGACGAACGGTATACACCATCATTCGGGTATTACTCGACTTGATGGAGATCACAACATCGTTGAAGTTTACTTTCTTGCAAATGCGCAAAAACTCCATCACCGATTCTGATATTCCAGCGGGAGTATCTCCAAAACGGCTCATAATCCGATCTGACAGCGATCCTTGGTTTGCACCGATTCGCAATGCCGTATTGGTTTTTTTCAGGATGCCGAGGAAGGGAATAAATTGGTCTTCAATCTTGCGTAATTCCTCTTTGTATTCGGCATCGGTGTATAAGTGATGCTCGAACCGGGCGCGCTTATCGTAAAAGTTACCCGGATTAATTCGGATTTTCGATACAAATCGTGCTGCAACTTCAGCTAAACGGGGATTAAAATGGATATCAGCAATCAAGGGAGTTTCGAAGCCTCTGGCAACTAACTCCTTCTTAATGTTTTTCAGGTTTTCAGCGTCATTAATGCCTTTTACAGTTACGCGAACGTAGTCTGCACCTTCTTTAATAATCCGTACAATTTGATCAACGGTGGCATCTGTGTCCCGAGAATCTGTGTCGGTCATCGATTGCACACGTATAGGATATTCACTTCCCATCGGGACATTACCGATTTGCACAGGGCTGGTTACCTGACGTTGATACTTCGTTAAGTCTTTGATATAATTAAAATTCCGATCTTTCATTACCACCTCTAGTTTGAGCGCCACAAAGTTAATTTAAAGTTAAGAAATAAAAAATCCCAAAGCTTAAATTCCACGCACAGCGAATACAAATCTTTTTATATGGGTGGTATTTGTGTGATTCTTACACAACTCGAGGTTTTTCTTTTTTCTTGATTCTTTTTCAGGATAGCAAAGAAAGCTAACAAGAATGACATATTCATTACGGGAAGCTTAATTTTTAGCCTTTTTATCAGCTTTTTGGTTTGGTTGAAATCACTTACTTTTGATCAAACTTTATTTTGTATGCCGGTACAAGTTGAAACAGTTACGAAGACCTATGGAAGCCAGAAAGCGCTTGATAATGTGAGTTTTGGATTTAATGACGGTGAATTGGTTGGTTTTTTGGGTCCGAATGGTGCAGGAAAGTCGACCCTGATGAAGATTATAACAGGATTTTTGGCGCCTGACGAAGGGCAGGTGATCTTGAATGGTGAAGCCATGACACCGGAAAATTATCAGCTGCGCAATCAGATTGGTTATTTACCCGAGAACAATCCGTTATATACCGACTTGTATGTCAGGGAATCGTTGAGTTTTGCCGCCGGGTTCTACAAACTTTCAAACAAAAAGCAAAAGATTGCTGAGGCCATCGAAATGACGGGGCTGGGCTTGGAGCAGCACAAAAAGATTGGTGCACTTTCAAAGGGATATCGTCAGCGGGTAGGGCTGGCTCAAGCGTTGATTCATGATCCTTCGGTATTGATTTTAGACGAGCCGACAACCGGGCTTGATCCGAACCAGCTGGATGAAATCCGCTCACTGATCCGGCAAATCAGTCGGGAGAAAACCGTACTTTTTTCGTCTCACATTATGCAAGAAGTGGAGGCTATCTGCAACCGGGTGATTATCATTAATCGAGGAAAAATTGTGACTGATGGTACCGTTGATCAGGTTCGCTCCGGGCAGTTGATCTCCAAACAACAGGTACTGGTTGAGCTGTCAACTCCGATACAAAAAGAAGCCTGGCAAACGCTGGACGGTGCGGATACAATTGAGCTGCTCTCGGAGAAAGCACTGCTGCTGACAGCTTTGGATGACCGCGATTTGCGACCGGCCATTTTTCAATTCGCCGTAGACAATGGCCTGGTTATTCTGACGATGAATGAAAAGCAAGCCGGCCTGGAAAGCGTATTTCGCGAATTAACCCGCCGTGTTTAGTGTTTCGTTTGATGAACAAGCTGCCGATCTCTGTCATCCTTCCATTTTAGCAGGCTGAACAAACACTTGCCCGGGCTATTCAAGCCATCCCGGATCAATCGTTCAAAGAGTTTGAATTGCTGCCGGTCGATAACAATTCAACCGACAATAGCGCCGAAATTGACCGGCAATTTGCCCGTGCTGATTCGCGGATCAAACTGTTTTCAGAAAAGCGCAGGGAGTTGTTTTACGATTGAATGTAGCTGTTGGTTTAACTGATAAGACTGCGGTAGGAAGAATCACCAACTCATGATTTTTTTGTTAAAAAATATTTGATTTGATTAAATATTATGCTAAAATTGAAAAACCTTTAACCATAACCATGAAGCAAGTATTTTTCGAATTTATCATCGTCTTTTTGTTTGTATCTTTTAGTTCAAAAACGTATAGTCAGGATATAGGAAGTGTTATAAACTCCGGGTTTTTAAAGATGAAGGAACGTCCTCCTATGGAAAAGTTATACCTGCATTTGGATAAGGCAACCTATAGTTCTGGCTCAACAGTTTGGTTTAAAGGTTACCTGGTAACTGCATCAGGACATGAACCGCTTGCCTGGAGTAGATTTATTTATGTTGAACTTTTTGATAAATCGGAGAAGTTAATTGCACGCAGGAAGATTAAGCAGCAAGAGGGAACATTTGCTGGAAATATAAAATTGGAATCCGGGATTCAAGAAGGAGAATATACCATTCGGGCTTATACAACCTGGATGTTAAACAACGATTCCGATTTCTTTTTTCACAAGACAATCCAAATTGTAAATCTTCAACCAAGCGATATCGTTTCACAAATTGATTACGAAACAGATGAAGATGGGGAAACCACTGCAATTGTAAGTTTCTCTGATCAGGAGGGAGAAGCGATTGAAGAAATGGCGATCATCTGCAAAGTGAAGTTGGATGACAATGAAACAGAGACATTCAAAAGGAAAACAGGGTCTGATGGAAAAATCAGATTTGATTTTGTTCGTGAAAGTACAGATCTGAAAAATCAGTTTGTTGAAGTGGCTTTTGATAACAGTTCGACAGCGTATACCAACAAATTTTTTATTCCGGCATTCGCGAAAGAAGATTTTGATTTGCAGTTTTTCCCGGAAGGGGGCTTGTTTCTTGCAGGAAAAGAAACCAACGTAGCTTTTAAAGCCATTGCACAAGACGGTTATTCAACTGAAGTATCGGGGTATATTCTTAAAAATGGAACGGATACTATTTCGTTTGTAAAAAGTGAACATCGTGGAATGGGCGCCTTTAAAATTAAACCGCTTATTGACGCTGAGTATGCGTTTTTTGCGACCAACTCAAAAGGGCAAACAAAGCGCTTTAGCTTGCCACCGGTAGTTTTGCAGGGAGCGGCTTTCTCGGTTAAAAGGCTTGGCAGTTTTGTGCAACTTGAAATACGGGGAAGGGGCGACGATCTGCCCAAACCTTTTTACATCCTGGCCCATTCAGGCGAGAGTTTGCTTTTCACTCAGCTTGTAGATAAGTTGCAATACAACATTCCGGGCGAAAACTTACCCGAAGGAATTATTCATTTTGTATTGGTTGACGGAAATAAGAATCCGGTTTCCAGTCGGTTGGTTTTTGTAAAAAAGGATCATCCCGTCACCGTTTCTGTTCAGTCTGATAAGGCCAATTATGCCAAGCGCGAAGCAGTAACGCTTGCGGTAGATCTTCAAAGTAAGGACACACTCGTGCGAACCGGAAATTTCTCTTTGTCGGTGACTGACGATTTGGTTGTTGAGACTGATTCGTTAGCCGATAATATTTATTCGAATTTACTATTGACTTCGGACTTAAAGGGGCATGTGGAAGATCCGGCATTTTACTTTATGAAGGATGATTACAGGACAAATTATTGCCTGGACTTACTGATGTTGACGCAAGGATGGCAGCGATTTGACGTTGGTGATATCATTAATAACAGACTTGACAGGCCTCGTTATTTTCTGGAAGTGGGACAAACACTTTCTGGTACTTATGAAGCGGCCCTTTTAGGAAAACGAGAAGGGGTACCAATTACAGCTTTGGCCGTTGATCCCTTAATCTCTGTTTCGACAAAAGCTGATGAAGCGGGGAACTTTTTATTTAATGAACTGGATTTTCCGGATAGCACGGTCTTTACTATTCAATCGCAAAAATATACCAAAATACGGCAGGAGCCATCGGGATTTATTGAGCTTGATAAAGATTCATTTCCCCCATTCTCGAACCAAAACCGGTTGTCTGCGAGAGTCAGTCCACTGTCAGCGAGTTTGCTTCAGAATGCTCAGGAAAGGATCTTTTTCGAAGGTGAAGGAAGAATGATACTGTTGGACGAATTTGTGGTAAAAGGAACGGACAAACGGACGAAGGACATGGTTGAATATGGAATTTCGAGCACAGTGCTTGATGAAGAGGCGTTGGCCAGAAAGTATCCGGTTGGACAAACGGCTGATTTTATTGTGAAAACCTTACCTGGTGTATCATATTCGAACGACCAGATTTTTATAAGAGGAGGAAGTGCTCCGGCCGAAATTTTTGTAGATGGAATGATAGCAGAAATGTCTTTTCTTTCAACAATTAACTCATCCGAGATTGACAAACTTGTTGTCATGAATGGTGCCAATGCCGCCATGTACAGCCAGGGTGGCGGTGGAATGGGTGGCGTTATTCTGATAGAAATGAAGGAGGGTGGAAGTTTTGGCGCTCGTAAATTGGCAGGCGTGGTTAAGTATATGCCGCTTGGTTATCAGAAACCAAGCGAATTTTATGTGCCTAAATATGAGGTCGATTCAATCCGATTTTCTACCGATCCGGACGTGCGGTCGACTGTTTATTGGAATCCACATGTAAAAATTGATGAATCGGGAACAGCAACCGTTAAATTCTATGCGGCCGACCCGAAAACAAATTACACGTATGTGCTTGAGGGGCTTACTAACAGGGGTGATATTTGCAGGTATGTTGGTAAGTTGAGGCGGGGATCAGAGTTGGATAATTAAAATTGATTCGCCTATCGATGACTGGTTCCGGAAAACGATCAGTCCGATGGCATAATCCCTTGGTTAAAACTGGTTGAACGAACTACATTCTGTAAGTTTGAATTCGTTTATGCAATTATAATCGTTTGTTTTTCGTGAGGTATCCGATGAAACTCGCTTATAATTGTCTTCCGGGGCCGGAAGAACGTTTGCCTGCTCGCTTCATATTAATAGACGAGGTGTAAAATTAGGTCTATTCGTAAAAAGCAGTTGTTTTTATTTCAATAAGCTTGTTTTGTTGATTAATTGGTGATATTCTGATATAATGGAGCTGTTTCAGATAAGAAATAAATTCTTGTTTTTTCACGCCTAAAAAACCCGCTACTCTTATGCAAGTTCAGCGGGTTCGGGTAAGTAAAACCAATGAAAATAACTTTACGTTGGCTGCTGGGGTTCGTGTCCGCCCGAGCCTTGCCGCGCCAGCATGTTCGCATAATAGCTTCGGCCGGCATTCAACAAGTCTAACGCCTGAATAAACAAGGGTGTCTTAAGCGCTTTTGCCATGGCCAGCACGTAGTTGCAAAATTCTTTATAGATCTGGTATGTTTCCTTGCGCACCACTTTCATGTCATAAGCCTCGGCGTGTGCTTCCGACTGTATGCGGCTATCGAAGTGTGCTTTAAACGCCTCGTTTTTAGTTGTCAGGCGGGTAATGTAACTCTCCATGTTCAGCAATTCTACCTTTGAACTATTGGCCGGTTTTCCTAGTTCATCCGCCAACTTGTCAATGGCCATCGTTTCTGCTTCGTAGTTGAGCGAGGATAAGCCTTTAAAGTTCTGCAAAATAATTTTCAATCCGCGGGCAGCTTCTGCTTCAGCCTCATCGTCCGACATTAAATGCAGCTTTACACACAGTTCAAGGGCCCGGCCGGCTTTGTCGCGGTCATCATCGGCCCGGCTGATTCTCAACGTTTCTTCGTGTGTTTGTACTTGCGCCAAGGCCTTCTCGTAAGTGGTGCTTTGAGCCGTTAGCTGTTGAATGTAAGTGTTAAAAGGCTCGTCGGTTCGTAAACCAGGATCAATACTTCCTACATCGGTAAGATGTCGGTTGATGAGCTGCCCTGCTTCCATATTGGTGAGGCTGGCAAATCGTAAAGGTTGAAGTGTTAAACTCATAAATTAAATTGATTTTTGATTAATAGGTGTTGTCTAATTTAACACAATATGTTGAAATAATCATAATAAACTGCCGGTAATTTGAAATAAATTGTACGCAACCAGCTTAAGTGCTCCCGGAAACCCGGTTGGTGAAGAGAAAAAAAATAGCTGAAGCTGGAAACTGAGTTTCCGTTCCCAACAAAACTTGTTTAGCTCAGCTACCCGGTCGATCGGATAAACAAAAGCAGTTGAGACCGAATACCGGGTCGGTAGCTGTAAATCAATTCATTTTGCTCTAAAAACCGGGTCGATTTCAAGAACTGAATTTAAAACAAGCTGGAAACTGAGTTTCCGGCACCTAAAAAATGTGCGGTGGAAACTCAGTTTATGAGAACCGGAATTGAACTGCTGATGATTAGTTGCTAGCGATAAAACAGGCTGGATGCTTCGTGATTTATCCGTTTGCTATAATCGACAATACCACAATAAATTGTAATTTTTCAATTTTTAATGAAACTAAATAGAAGCTATTAAAAGCAGTTATTCTGTTGAATTGATTGACTGGTGACCGTTTTTGATGGAAACCATCGGGAGTCAGCTCAATCTTATATACAAAAGCGGGATCAACAGAAAGCACCTGGAATCTGAAAAGAAAATGTTTATTCGTCGTTATTATATCGCTGGTTTTTTCTGTTGCGGACGGGCAGAATGATTGCATTTTACAAACCAGTGCAGGCGTTGCAAGTGGCTCAAGTGTTGTTGATGGATATTGTTTTTTCTGAAAATCAGGAGAGCTGTCAGCTTTTCGGCTAACAGAGGGCTGACGCAGGGAGAACGAGAGTCACGATTTGTAAGCTAAATTAAACCCGACCTTTTTGACCCATTGAAAAGGTCGGGTTTAACTTATTAATCTTCGTTTTCAACCTGTCCAATCACCACGTGCTGAGGCGCCATTTGAAAGCCGTATTTTTGCAGTCGTTCTTTGAATAGCGGGAGTTGATCCTTTTTTGCTTCATACTCCGGACGGCCTTGGAGTTCTTCCAGCAGGCTTTTCATTTGCTCGTATTTTTCATCCAGAATTTGCTCTTCAAACTTGGGCTGCTTCATCTTTAAATGAGTAAACGACTCCTGTATGTCAATCCGGTTTTGGGCGATGATGGCATCGATCTCATCCGGGGTATAGGTTTCGCGGTGGGTGATGCCATGCAGGCGGTCGACAAACGATTTGAAATGATGCAACAGCTGCTGATTTTTCTGAGCCTCGTTCAACTCACCGTCCGAAATTTCACAGATAATAAGCCAACCACCCGGCTTGATTACCCGTTTCATTTCGCTCAATGTTGTGGTCGTATCTTGCAAATGGTGCAGGGCGTTGGCAATGCTCACCACATCGAATGTATGATCGTCGAACGCCAGCTTTTCGCCACTCATGCACTGAAACCGGATGTTGTTCTGCGGGAAATTGTTGCGGGCTTCCTTGAGCCACTGCTCGCCGGGATCGACCCCAATGATGGAAGCCTCGCCTTGAAAAGTATCGTTTAGTATTTTTACAAAGTCACCCGAGCCAGTGCCAATATCCAATACCTGTTTGATTGTGTGTTTGTTGAAAAATTGTTGTAAGCGTTTCATATCGTTTGTCGTTATTTCTGTCGAACTGGAGTTGTTTGTATCGTCGGTTTTATTGTTGTTCAAATTAATAATAGAAAGGCAGAAACTGCCGTAACTGCGATGACTACTACCCGGTAAACTTTTTCGGGTATCCGTTTCACCAGCAAAATTCCCAGAAAAGCACCCAACGCAATGGCCGGGAGAGTAACCAGATCAAGTTTTAAACTCTGCCAGCTAATGGTATTCCATACGAATAAATGCAGGGGAAACTTACAGAAATTGATGATCAGAAAAAACCAGGCTTTTGTACCAATAAAGTTGTTTTTGGGCAGATGCATAGCCAGTAAATAAATGGCAAAATGGGGCCGGCCACATTGCCAATCATGGTGGCAAATCCGCCCAAAACCCCCATGAGTGCAGCAAACCACCAGCTGTCGGGGAAAAGGCTACCGTTTTTTGTGCGGTCTTTCCAAAGCATCAGGCCAATGCAAATGAAAACCACAATGGCAATAATGTCCTTAAACTGTTCATCGTTTACCACCTCGCCAACCCACAGGGCAATGCCTACTCCAACAAAAGCCCAGGGCAATATTTTAAGCAGGTATTTCCATTCGGCATGACGGCGGTAGTAGCCCACACCAAACAAGTCGGCCATCATCAAAATGGGCAGCAAAACACCGGTTGATTGTTTTCCGCCGAATATAAAAGCCAGAATAGGAACCACGATGAGAGAGACTCCCGGAACCCCAACTTTAGACATGCCAATGAGCATGCCGCAAACCGCCATGAAAAACCATTGTAAAGCTGTTAAATCGAAAGGAGAAAGAAGTTCCATCTTGTGTGTTTAGAAATACAAAAGTAATAAAGATGGGTAGACCAGAGCGTGTAGGAACTAAAAAAAGGCCGGATCACTCCGGCCTTATAACTCAAAAAAACACATCATAAACAAGCAAACAAAAACACGGCTCAATTACTTGAAAAAGTATCTCTTCTTTTTAATTTTCTCCCACTTACCGGGAATCCATTTCCAGCCTTTTGACTGTTTCTGCCAATGTCCCGGTCTCCATTTTTTGTTTTCCTTCTTTTCAACCCACCGGGGGCCAACCCAAACGTACATTTTTGAGGGCCTGTGCCAGATCCAGTGTCCCGGTATCAGCTGGTAGTTTGCTCCGGGTTTTTCGGCTAGCGAAAGTTTGTACTCCGGTGGAGTTGGTTTTTGGGCGACAGTGACCTGTGCCGATGCTGTTTCCTGATTCAATAAGAAGGCAACAATCACAATTGCAAGTATAAGTAGTGTTCGTTTCATGGCTTTGAGACTTTTTAAATGCTTGCTGCTGCTCAAAAATCAAAAACAATGCCAAGAATAGAATCAGATGTTTTTAAGGAGAATGGAGTGATGAGTTGAAAGGGGTGTTGAACGTACAAAAGAAGAACTCTAACAGGTCGCTCTGGGCCTGTTTCAGAGGCTGTTTGTCAAGTAATGCCGATCCTGAAACGACTTTAGGATGACGACCACACGGATATCGTTTCTAGAAAATTTTAGCGTGGATTTCGTCCAGTTTTTCTTCATCAAAATCATTAAACCACGAACGAAGTTGCGATTTCGCTTTTTCCTGAAGCTCGGTAGTAATGCTGTCGCTGATTTGCGAAAGGGCAAAAATCAGCACGCCCAGATCATCAGAATAACCAACCAACGGAGCTAAATCGGGGATGGCATCGGTTGGAAAAATGAAGTAGCCCAGGGCGGCAGCAATGATCACTTTGGACCGGAGAGGAACCGATGGGTCTTTCATCATGTAATACAAAAGCAAGGCTGAGTAAACCACTTGTATTCCGGCGGTTTTAGCAAACTTTTGAAGTTTCGTTTTAAAAGATTGCTCGTTGTAAAAATCTTTGTATTCTTCCTTGTTCATTTCAAACTGACGTTTGTATAATCAACCCGTACCTCGCCATAGTGTTCAATTATTTCGTCCAATACTTGCTGAACAGCGTCCATTTCTGCAGCTTGTAATAACCTGATCCGGAGTGGACGAAAATCTGCCAGGCCGGGAAAAGCTTTGGCAAAATGGCGGCGCATCATCAAAATAGTTGGGCGCTCGTGGCCTTTCCAGTCGAGAGTCATTTGCATAAACTCGCGGGTACGCTGAATAATTTCGGTAACCGTTGGTGGCGGGAGTAGCTCTCCGGTTTGCAGATAGTGCTTAATTTCATTGAAAATCCACGGGCGACCAATGGCTCCCCGGCCAATCATCAAGCCATCAACACCGCTTTCATCCAGGCATTGCTTGGCTTTTTCGGCACCATTGATGTCACCGTTTCCGATAATTGGAATGTGGATGCGCGGGTTGTTTTTCACCTCGGCAATTTTGCTCCAGTCGGCTTCGCCGGTATACAATTGCTTGCGCGTGCGACCATGAATGGCCAGTGCCTGAATACCCACATCCTGCAGGCGTTCGGCCACTTCCTGTATCGAAATGCTGTCCTGATCCCAGCCGATGCGTGTTTTGGCTGTTACGGGCAGCGAAACCGCTTTTACGATCTCGGCAGTCATCTTCTGCATTTTGTCCAAATCCTGCAACATACCCGATCCTGCTCCTTTGGTTACAATCTTTTTCATCGGGCAGCCATAATTGATGTCGATATAGTCGGGCTGAAATTCTTCGGCAGCTTTGGCAGCACTCACCATCGAATCGATATTGGAGCCATAAACCTGGATGGCCACCGGCCGGTCTTCTGGATACAGTCTCATCTTCTGTTTGGTCTTCTCCACATCACGAATTAGTGCTTCCGACGAAACAAATTCCGTGCATACCACATCCGCGCCATATCTCTTGCAAATATTTCGAAACGACTTGTAAGTAACCTCTTCCATCGGCGATAAAAACAATGGTGTTTCGCCTAGTTCAATTGATCCAATCTTCACCTTATCAAAAATTTAGGTTGCAAAGATATAAAAACGTAGACGTTTAGCATTTCAAGGTTTCGAGTTGTTAATCGGAAGTGTTGGGGTTTCATTTAATTGTTTGTCAATTTCTTCAGGAATGAATATTTGCCACCTTTGAGGATTTATCTTTTTAAAATCAACTCGTTCGTAGTTATTTAATTACAAACGAGTGAGTTTACCATCATGGCATGCTATCTTCTTTAGATGGAACTTTCTGTATCGATACATCCCTGAACTACTTGAATATAGGACGGTGAGAAACAGTTTGTCGGGGAAATAGTGAACAAAAGTCCGGGTCAATCGATATGTTAATTTTTAATTTGCATATCGATAATTATGCTGCTTGTGTTTTAAGTTGAACGTAACATGATATCGTTTTTTATTAAGGGAAATATTGATGGGAGATATTAAGTGTCTTGAGAATTACAAAAGATTGAAAGAAATGCTGGCGAATAGGGAAAAAGGTAATGCCAAGTATTTCTCCCGAAAATTGAATATCAGTACTCGGACCTTTTACAGGCTTGTCAAATATTATTACGAGATCGAAGGAGTTCAAATTAAGTACAACAAAAATCAAGATTTTTACTATTTAAGTCATTAGTGTCCGGTTAAAATTTCAAATGATGGGCTAAAGCCCGCATCATATCTGGCATTCACCAACCCCGGGATTAATCCCGGGGTTAGTGATCGCACCAGAGCGTCGGGGCTTTAGCCCATAACTCCATTTTTCCCGGGCAACAGTGATTTAAAATAAGTATAAATTACGATATGACATATTGTGTCATACTTATAACTTACCTTTATATGGTATAAATGTGCGTAGCTTGGTGAATTGGAGCTCTTATCTTCATAACTATACGTGGTTGTAGTTGATTAGTACGTTTAATTTTTAATTTTCACGATATGGAACAAGTAAACTTGTGTTTAAAAAGATACTCAATGTTAGTGTTTATTGTATGCTTTTCAAATGGTCTGGTACTAGCTTCTGATGTTCGCACGAATGAGGAGGAACGATTCGAAAAAATCATTGATTCAATAGAGGCGTACTTTACCGAAACTTTAAAGTCAACTTACTCTACTGATGTTGCCGAAGAGGCTTATATTCGTTTTATGAGTTCTTATTTCAGCACTTGCACCAGTTCTGACAGTATAAGCAATTTTTATCTAAATCTGAAAGCAGACGGTAGGGTGAAAGAAATAACGAACGAATTGATGACTTTTAATCAAGAAAACGGCTACTGTTTATTCCCCGATTTCAGATATGTTGAATCTGAAGATAAGCTCGAAGAATTAAGAAGTTCCCCCCGAAGCTCTGGAGTTGTCTATGTTTATTCTTCAGCGTATTCATCCGAAGAGGATTATTATGAAAAACTTAATAAAAGACGCAGCCTGTCTTTTATTAAGGAAGGATCTTGTTTCAAAAAACTGGATCCGGTAAATACTCGTACTTCAAAAGTAATTAATGAGCAGATGGATTACACTGGTGAGGTTGGCTTCTTGAATTTGGCCGCACTGTATATTGAAGGCAATGCTAAAGATGAATTGTCAAACCCTGAAGTTCAACGAATTATCAGTGTGGTCTTTTGGAAGTTAATCTGTGTTCAGTCGGGTATAGAGTTTCGGAGCCAACGAACTAATAAATGAAAAGCTGTAGGTTGGAAAACTATTCCAATTATCGGTTTAATATGAAGGACGTGAGTAATTTAGAAATGAGCGAAGAAAATCGCCAGTAAATTGGCGAGCAAGTTGAAAAGGCTCAGGAGACGATGGAAAAACATCAGAAGGCAGAAATAGGGGTAATTTGAAAGAGAGAAAATAGCTCAATTTTAGCACGAATGGGCGCTTGCCTGGGAAAGTATCTTTCCGGTTTTTTTTTCGCTTTGGAGGAGTTATCTTTAGGCCTCTAAAAATATAATTATGGCGATTACAGCATTTCGGGGGATGAATCCCTGGTCTCAATTTATTTTTGCTGCTTTTATTATTCTGGTTTCTTTTCTGCTGGTGTTTGTTCTTTCAATTTTAGCGGTTATTCCGGTTATTGGAGTTTCTGGTATTACGAATGGACTATCCGGCGGGAATCTCTCCGATCCGTCAACAATCGCATTGTTAAAATACTTTCAGGTGGTACAGTCTGTTGGGCTTTTTGTGTTGCCGCCGCTAGTTATCGCTTATTTGTACGACGGAAATATTGTTTCGTATTTGAATTTACGGCAGAAAATCGATACCCAGAGCATTATTTTGGGATTGCTGGCTGTTTTAGCTGCCGGGCCTTTGGTGGGCTTTTTAGGTGAGTTGAATCAGCAAATGACCTTTCCGGAGTCGATGGCCGGATTTGAAAGCTGGATGCGCACCATGGAAGATAGCGCAACTGAAATGATTGATCGGTTTATTCAGGTCGAAACCGTTTGGGGATTGTTATTCAACCTTTTTATGATTGCTGTAATTCCTGCTATTGGTGAAGAGTTATTATTTCGTGGAGTGATTCAGAAGATTTTTACTCAAATGACCAAGAACTATCATTGGGGAATCTGGATTTCAGCTTTTGTGTTTAGTGCCTTACACATGCAGTTTTACGGCTTTTTACCACGCATGCTACTTGGTGGATTATTTGGCTATTTGCTGGTTTACTCGGGCTCTCTCTGGCTGCCAATACTGGCTCATTTCTTAAATAATGCGATTGGTGTGTTGGCTTTGCATAGCGAGCAGCAGGGAAGCGAAACGGTTGAAGCAATTAATCAGTATTCCGATTCGTACGGCAGTTCACCCGGCTTGGCCATTGTCGGTTTAGTCCTGTCTGTTTTGTTGTTGTACTTTCTGAAAAAGAAGTCTTTTGCTAGTTAAAGCTTAGGTTTGTTTGAAGCTT
This sequence comes from Sunxiuqinia indica, assembly GCF_009847015.1. GTDB lineage: Bacteria > Bacteroidota > Bacteroidia > Bacteroidales > Prolixibacteraceae > Sunxiuqinia > Sunxiuqinia indica. The sequence continues at coordinate 300,734 of NZ_WVEM01000006.1, read as the reverse complement.
TTCAGCTTCCATTTTTTTCAATTCAGATTGTCGAAAAACATAAACGAGCCCATACTCCTGTGCTTTTTCACGACGCTGGTCAGAAGGGAAATCGGAAAATTTTTCTTCTACCTGATTCCATAAATCCTGAATGAGGGCATCTGCATCTTCGCGCATTTCTTTCACTTTTAAAGTGGCACGATCTACATTATTTTGCAGTATTTTTTGGTGATGAAAAGCGTCTTTAAAATTTTCGTAATGAACTTTTACCAGCGCGATAGATGGACTATAAATGGCGCTTCCGCCCTGCATGCAACGTTTTTGCTCACCAGCAATAATACGCTCGCCCCAGGCCAACACATCATTTTCTAAGTTTAGTGGAGGAACTTTAGCCGAATGAGATGGCATGCCATAAAATTCGCGGACTTCAGGTTTCATCTCTTCACGAAGAATGGCGAAGTTTAGTACCTGTACAAAGTGCGAAAGGTAAAGCTTAGCCTTTTTGAAGATGGTGCCATACTCGTTAGACCGGTCAAACTGTATTTGCTTGCTTGCTTGTAGCTGACGAATGGAGTTTGATAGTCGAGGATAGAGGGTTTGAATTTTTTCGAGTGTTAAGGCATCAAATGCCAGCTCACTAAACGCAGTGCGTTTTCCTTTCTCCAGCGCCATTTCAATGGCTTTCATCCTCGCTTGGTCTGTGTTTGGCAATCTTCGGTATGGCATAAGATATTTTTTTGCTTAGTACGAAGATATGAAATCAGCAAGTGCAGATTGGTGTCTTCGCACTAAAACTAATCAACAGGTAGTTGTTTAAAAGTCAATAGTAGTGGGCTGTTCGGCTATATTTTCCCGATATCAACTCGCAATATGTAATAAATAGTGATGTGGTTGAAAGTTTTGAACAGCTATTTCGACACTTCAAGCATCCGAATAATAGGCACTTTCGCTTTCTCGATAACTTCCGCAGAAAGCTGTATTTCAGGCTGTTCATACTTCATGCAGATGTATAGCTTTTGTAAGCTATTCAGTTTCATGTAGGAGCAGTCGCTGCACGCACAAGTTTCATCTGTTGAGGGAGCTGGGATGAATAGTTTATCGGGGCAGGCTTTTTGCATTTGGTGGAGGATTCCACTTTCAGTTGCCACAATAAACTTTCTCGCATCGCTTTCCTGAACGAAATTAAGCAAGGAGCTGGTGGATCCAATGTGTTTGGCCAGCAGTAAAACCGGTTTTTCACATTCGGGGTGTGCGATAAATTCAGCATCCGGATGTTCGTCCATCAGGTTGATGATTCGTTCAATCGAGAATTTTTCGTGCACCATGCAGGCACCATCCCAAAGTACCATATCGCGACCGGTAATGCTGTTGATGTAGTTACCCAGGTTTTTATCCGGTGCAAAAATCAATTTAGTATCTTTTGGGAAACTCTCCACGATTTTTTTCGCATTGGATGAAGTACAAACAATGTCAGTCATCGTTTTTAAGTCGGCAGTACAATTGATATACGAAATGACTTTATGATCGGGATATTTCGCTTTAAACTCAGCAAACTTTTCAGCAGGAGCCGATTCGGCTAGTGAGCACCCCGCTTTTAAATCGGGCAAAATAACTTTTTTAGATGGATTGATAATCTTTGCTGTTTCAGCCATAAAATGAACACCAACAAATACGATGATGTCAGCTTCAGTTTTTGCAGCAGCCTGAGCCAGCTGAAGGCTATCTCCCACAAAGTCGGCTATATCTTGCAGTTCGCCATCAACGTAATAATGACTTAAAATGACGGCGTTCTTTTCCTTTTTCAGGCGATTGATTTCCTCGACCAGTTTTAACTTCGGATCGATTTTCTCATCAATATAACCTTTCTCTTCCAACATCTCCTGTATCAATAACTTTTCCATCTTGAAATACTCCTTTTTTCAGAATAGTGGGCGCAAAATTAAGAATTCCTCTAAAAAAACAGATAACAATCTTTAAATGTTTTGATTTTGAAGCGATCAGACTCTATTTTATCTGTTTATATAGAACGAGAATCCCTGACAGAACAAGTATCTGCCAGGGATTTGCTTTGTTATTAAGGGTAATCAGTACTAATTGAGTTTCAATTTTGCATTTTCTACGGGATTAACGCTAGATGTAATCGGGCGCATCCGGAAAGAATAGCTGTAACTTTTCCCGGTTAAACGGTATTCATCGTGTGTCCAGGCGCCCCAGCTGGTATCACCGCCAACACCCATTTGTTTATAATCGATATTTACCGAAGTCAGATCGCGTGGTTTTACATCATCGGTATGTCGATTCACAGGCTTCACGCCCTCTTCCTGGCGACCATCCGTGCGTTCGGGCGATTCGAAATCTTCCATAATGTTGTGGTGTGCACTCACCGACAGTAGTGGTTGTCCTACAAAAAGTAGCCCTTTTCCGTCTTCGTTGGTGATGGTCATCCAGCGCACATCGGTTTTGTTTCCGTTTTCCTGTGGACGCAGGTATGCCCAGTATTGGTCGGCAACGGAGCCGGAATATTTGTCAACGAAGGCCGAGGTTTTGCGATCCCAGTATGATTCGTGCGGCCCGCGTCCAAACCAGCTCATTTGATCAAACTGGCGAGACATTTGCAGATTCATGCCCATACGTACAATTTCGGGAAGCGTGTCGCTTGCCATTTTAAACTGGTTGGCAACTACCACATCGCCGCTGCCGTATACTGTATAGTTTGAACTGTAATCGGCAATTTTCTCGCCTTGTTCGTTGGTCAGATCAAATTTGAAATCGATCACCAATTGGTTGGCTGCTTTTTTCGTGAGCTTGACTGAGTTTACTGTCCGGTTTTCTCCGGCTTTGCGCCACACACGGCTGCGCTTGTGCAGGTCGTTTCCGTAGTCGTTGTCGATTGGAGCGCGCCAGAAATTAGGAATCGGACCTTCTTTCAACAGTTCGGTATCTCCAGACTGGAAACTACTTAATACACCGGATTCCTTGCTGAAAGTCAGACTGAAACCTTCGCCTTGAATGGTGATTTGTGAATCGGTTTCGTTGGCTTCAAGAGCAGGAAATTCAGTGATGTTGGCTTTTGGTGCTGCTTTTTCGTAAGGCAGTTTCATTTGTTCGGCAGCCAGTTCATAATTGGCAGGAACCAGTCCTTGTGCCGTTTTCGTTTTCGCAGAGAAGTTTAGAAAGTATTCTGTGCCCGGTTTCGGGTCGATGGAGTAATCCAGTTGTACTTGCTTTTTTGTTCCTGGAGCCAATTCGAAGTCGTTCAGCATTCCTTCTTTTACCACTTCGCCATCGGCAGTAATGGTCCAACTCAAGTTCAGCTCGGACAAGTTGGTGAAGGCATATTTATTTTTAATTTCTACAACACCTTTTTTCAGATTTTTAGCTGTGAAACCGATATTTTGATAAACTTTTTTTACTTCAAGCAGGTGCGGTTTAATTCCGCGATCGGGATCAACCAGTCCGTTATTGCAGAAGTTGCCGTCTGATGGAACCGTATCCGGTCCGAAGTCGCCGCCATAAGCCCAAAATTCTTCACCTTCCTCGTTGGTGGTCAGCAGTCCCTGGTCAACCCAATCCCAAATGCAGCCGCCTTGCAGGACATCGTAGTGTTCAATCGCCAACCAGTAATCTTGCAAGTTACCAACACTGTTTCCCATGGCATGTGCGTATTCGCATTGAATCATTGGTTTCTCAGGATCCGATTTTGCATACTTAACCATATGGTCGATACTGGCATACATCGGACAATTAATATCGGTATTTTCGCCGCCGTGAGCTTGTTCGTACTGAACCGGGCGGGTTGAGTCCTGTTCTTTCAGGTAGTTGTAAGTAGCCATGAAGTTAACCCCGTTTCCGGCTTCGTTACCCAACGACCAAATAATGACAGACGGCTGGTTTTTGTCGCGTTCAAACATGTTTTTGGTACGATCAAGATGTGCTTTCCCCCAAGTAGGATTTTTTGCTAATGATTCAGGTCCATATCCCATCCCATGCGATTCGATGTTGGCTTCGTCAATCAGGTAAAGTCCATATTCATTGCAGAGCTTATACCACAATTCGGGTTGTGGATAGTGTGAGGTACGAACGGTATTGATGTTATGGGTTTTCATCAATTCAATGTCTTTGAGCATGGTTGCTTTATCCTGTACGTGTCCGGTAACATCATTGTGTTCGTGCAAGTTTACACCTTTAACATAGATTGGTTCGCCATTCACCATCAACTGGGCATTGTTAATTTCTACTGTGCGGAAGCCAACATCCTGACGAAGTACCTCGATGGTGTTGCCTGCTTCGTCTTTCAGTGTGAGTAGCAACAAGTAGAGATTTGGATGTTCGGCTGACCATTTTTTTACATCAGCGAATGTTTCTTTAAAAGAAACTATTTCACTGGGATTGGCCAATTCAACAGTTTGCTCAAACGATTTAACAGATGTGGTTCCGTCAAACAATTCGGCTTCCAATCTCACTTTTTGAGCAGCATCGGCCGAATTAGCCAGTTCCACATTCAAGGCAAATGTTCCATCCTGGTAGTTTTCGTCCAGTCCGGCTGTAACCCTGAAATCGTGTATGTTTTGCTTGTTTCTGGCCATCAGGAAAACGTCGCGGGTCATTCCGCTGAGGCGCCAAAAGTCCTGATCTTCGAGGTAGCTGGCATCGCTCCAGCGGAAAACTTCAACGGCAAGCGTGTTTTCCCCTTCTTTTAGCAAGGGTGTGATGTTGAATTCGGCAGGTGTTTTGCTGTCCTCGCTGTAGCCGACAAATTCTTCATTCAGCCAAACATTCATGGCCGAACTTACTGCTCCAAAATGAAGTATAATTTCTTTTTCATCCCAATCTGCAGGGATCTCGAATGTTCTTTTATAAGAACCAACGGGGTTGTAGTGGTCTTGGATGAGTGGAGGAGTTTTCGCATGCGGATACTTCACGTTGGTATAGATGGGGTAGTCAAATCCTTCAACCTCCCAATTTGAAGGAACTTTAATTTCGTCCCAGTCGCGTGTATCGTAATCGTTTTTGAAAAACCAAAAAGGTCTTTCACTTGGATTTTGTGCCAGATGAAACTGCCAGGTTCCGTTTAGTGAAAGCAGGCTGGGCGATTCCCATTTTTCATCGGCGATGGCCTGTTCTGCTGTTGCGTAAGGAATGTAATGTGCTCTTGGCGCTTCTTTGTTAATTTGTACAATTTCCGGATCTTCCCATGGTTTTGGGTTAGGTTCTTCAAAAGGTACATCTTCATATTTGCTTGAACATGAGATGCCCAGGTAAATAAATAGTAGTAGCGAAAGTAGTTTGTAGCTTTTCATTTTTATTAATTTTAATTGCTTCCCAACTGGTTGGTACTAGTAGGTAGCAAAATTCTCAAAAATATTTTTTAAAAGCAAGGAAAATTATTTACCGGAAAGTATAAAGAATCTTTTTAAAAACAGGCTGTGAGGAGTTTGTAGATATAAAGCGAGCATGCAACAGTCTGTCGGTACGCGAGAATTAGTATATGCGAGTTTCACTAAAATGAGCATGCTCGTTTTAGTGAGCACTTTTATGGTAAACGGTAGAATGAAGAAAGGATCGTTGAAGATTTCAAATTATGATGAGATAAAAAAGGGAGCTGTAGCTACAACTCCCTTTTTATGTGTTTTTAAATTTTAGCGTGATTTAAGAAACTTTTCATAGTCAGAGTGGCCATCGGATGATATTAAATGAATTAAGTAAAGGCCCGGACTAAGATTGGAAACGCTAATTTGATCGGCTTGATCAGCTATATTTTTTATCAATTGCCCGCTTAAATTAAAAATTTTGATGTGCTTAATTTCTTCAGAGCTTTTAATGTATAGAATATCGGATGCTGGATTCGGATAAATTGAAGCAAATTCAGCGGCTCGCGGTATTTCCCGATAGTCAGTTAGTAATTGGAAATCATTCTTATCGCGTGGCAGTAGCTGGTAGGTTTGATTATACTGGCTCAAAACGCCTGTTATGTTCATGTACCCGGTTGGTAGGGTTTCGCCAACTAGTCGCGAGCTGCTGGAAACGAAGAAAACCCCGGCTCCTGCTTGGTCTGAAAAGGTAAACGAGGTGTTTGCCTCAGGAATTGTTTGCCCCCCATTTTGAAAGCTTACTTTGTTAACAGTGACTAACATTCCTTCATATTCTTCGCTAAAGTCAGCGGTTGTAATGACTTTTGGCGCCATTGGCTTGTTGGTTTTGTAATTGTATATGTAGCTGATATTGCCAATCTCGGTCAGGTTGTTGTATTCTTCAACAGTACCACGCACAATTAAACTGTCGCCAACTTTGCCGCGTGTTACTGTATTGTAAATATTGATTCCACTATACTTCTCGTCATTGGTTTCAAGGTAGAAGGAGTAATCATAGTTGGCTGTAATCCGTCCGGCAATGGTTACTTCTTGCCCAAGGAGAGGACTGGCTTGTTGTGTTCCCTGAACTTCGCTGATGGATGTGATTGATTCGGGATTGATTTTTTCCGGAAAGCGATAGCTGGCATGGCAGGTGTAAACTGAATCCGTGCTGGTGGCACTAACCTTCAAATGTAAAAGCTCGTTGGGAGAGAATCCGGTTGGCGTGATTGTGGCCGAGTAGCTCGATCCATTGGCTTCCATGTTGGCTTGGTTATCTTCCGAAGCATATTTATTACCCCAAAAAAGGGTGATTGCCTGTAGTGCTTGCTCGCCTTCAATTTTTATGGTGACTGTCAATTCATCGTTTATTGAAGGAAACTCCGGAGCCATTTGAAATTCAGAAAACTCAATGCCCGATGGAGATTTGTTGTCCCAAATAAAATCAGCAAATTCAGGATGGTCGATAAAGGGATTTCGGTTTTGTTGTGACTCGAAAACCCGTTCATTTCTGCGTCGTTCCAAGTCCGATGGAGGATAGTCGCGATTCCATTGAAGCAAGGCATCCAAATTGCCGTGCAGTGCCGATGGGTAGGTGTGATTGTGGTCGACAAGTTCGAGATCCAGTTCATCTCCTTCTCCTTCATATCGGGTAGCCATATAAAATAAGGTTCGGGCTACTTGCCCTTTGGTTTTAGGTCCCGGTTCCCAGGTCGAATCGGTATAGTAGCAATATAGTGCTTCCGGGTGCTGCGATCCTTGCGGTTGAATGTTGTCAAAATCTTTATTTCCCCGGTCTTCATTTACTGAAGCATCTGCTGGGTGAAGGTTGTGTGCATCTCCATCCATGGGCCAGATTCCTTTAAAGTTTCCATGCGACTTTGCCCACACATGCTCCCGGTTAACGAAGTCGCCACCACTTCCATAGTTACTGGCTGCGCGGGATTCCTGCAAATAAAACAGAATAACATTGTCTGGATTCTCAGGATCAGCATCAGCATAATTGATTATGTTTTTTGCAAAGCTGTACGAGAAATCAACATGGTTGCTGATGATCTCATTTAAGCTTGTTTTTAGTTCTTCTCCGCTTTTGCCTTCAGTGCCATTGTAGTATCCAACTGGTTGAGCAATGGATAATTTGAAGAAGATGAGGATGGCAAGAATAGCGATGGATGGTTTTGTAATTTTTAATCTCATATTTCATCCTGTTTAGTTGTGGCGTGCAAAATTAATTCGGTAAAATTAAAGGAAGTGGATCAACTTTTAAATGACGATTGAATTCTTTATCAAGAAAAAGACCACCTCTGAAAAAGATGAGGTGGTCTTAGCTTTGAAAATATTAGAGTATTTTATTCAATAAAAGTAAATTGGGGGTTCGGGCCCGCTTTCGTGCACTGAAATTTTAGGGTGTACTCTGCATCAGTGCCATCGTAAGCAGCAATAGTCACAAGGTACATCACATCAACTCCGCTAACCTGAGTAACCGCATTCGGATATTTGATAGGCAACAATGCTTCGGCGATCCCGGCTTTTGCAGCTTCTAAGCCAGAAGAAAAGCTGGAGTCGAATTTACCATCCCGAAAGTCAAAGTTTTCGTAATAGGCTCCGGCTCCAAAATAGAATTCCTGAGTTCCATAGCTATCGATGTATTCACTTCCATATTCACTTTTTACGTAGTCAACAATAATCTGATAGTCATCTGATGACATCGTAAACAGGACAGAAGGGTCAAAAATCCAACCGGAACTTGTTTTCAGGAATTGATCTGTTTTTTCAATTGTGCTTTGGTATTCCTTCCAACCTTCGGCAGTTTTTGTGTACTGTTTCGCTCTGCTCGATGTTGATCCACTGGAATAGTATTTGTAAACCACGGCAACAGTGCTTTCTTCCATGGCATATGGAAATTTCAACGACAGAAATGTTGGCAGGTAACTGCCTGGAGACATTGATGAGTCGAAGTTGTTGTATTTTCCGGGTTGTCCTGAATTTTCACCCATAGAATCATAATCGTCTGAGCTTAATCTATAGCTGGTAACACCTTCCGGCAAGTCAACTTCAATAGCTGCCCACGTTGATCCATCAAATTCATAATACTCGCTTACATCGCTGACTCCTCCGCTGTAAAATTTGTAGGTCACAAATACTAAGTCACCGTTTTGTGCATCAGGATACTTGGATGAAAAGAAAGCTGGCAGGTAGTCTTCAGGAGGTGTCGATGAATCGAAGTTATTGTATTTCCCCGGTTGTCCTGAGTCTTCGCCCATCGAGTCATAATCGGCAGTAGTCAGCTCATAGCTTGATGCTTCGGTTAAATAATCCAGATAGTTCAGTCCACCTCTATAATAATTGTAAGTAACATTTACTGCCGAATTTACATCAAGCGTTGGATATTTTTCAGCAAGAAAGTCTGGGATGTAGTCTGCGGCCGGAGCATAGCTGCTAAAGTTATAGTAGTCGCCAGGGTCTCCTCCAATTGATTCATAATCTTCGTCTGTTAGCGTATAGTTCAGGTTCTCTACTAAATCAATCGGATTGTCATCGTAGCCTTCAAACTGATCATTATATTCTTCGCATCCGAATACGACCAGTGCCATCAAAAATAGGTATAATAACTTTTTCATATGTTTATAATTGTTTATTCTAAAAGGTACTCTGTGCAACTTGCCTGATAATTATATTTCTGATTGATAGTTTATTATCGTGCTTGTTTCATGATTGTACAATTCTAGACGATTAAAAATTAATTTTAAGTGACACGGAACCTGTTCTTCCAAATCCATAGAAAACAAGTGCGTCTTCCCAAGTTCCTGATGAGCCACTGTCGGCATCGGAAATATATTCTTTGTCAAGCAGGTTGTGAACGTTTCCTCTAATTGAAGCATTCAATCCGCCAATTGTAAAATAATAAAGGGCGTTGGCATCAACAGTTCCGGCTCCGGGTACCTTCCAGGTATCTTCTCCCTCAAGATCCCGAATACTACCCGGATCGGCATACAAGCGTGCATTGTACTTGTAATCAACTCCAATTTTTAGGTCTTTAATTATTTTGTAATCTAAACCAAGATAAGCATTCGTTTGCGCGGCATCGCCCACATGTACTCCTCCAATATTCAATTCAATTTTGTCGGCTTCGTCAACTGTATTTACAATATCTCCATCGCTATTTACCAGTTGTCCGTCACGGTTAAAAACATAGGCTTCAACGTCTTTATCCCATTTCCAATCACCAATTGAAAGCATTCCTTTTAATGTAAGGTCTTTGGTGATTTTAGCCTTTGCTTCAAGCTCAACTCCTTTGTGAATTGCATTTACACCTTCAGCATTATAGCGTCCTGCATCTGGATCTCTTGAGTCAAGAGCTCCTGCCAGCGATTTGTCTTGCCACTCTGTATAATAAACGTTTAAGTTGGCCGAAAGAATTCGCGACTTATATCCGTATCCAAGTTCGGCTGAGAACACTTTTTCGTTTTTAGCTCCATCGTTAATTTCGTTACTTACATCATCAGCAAGAAAAACATTGGAATAAAATGGAGCTCTGGAGAAGTAGCCAATGTTTGTAAATACATTGTTTTTCGCATCGATATTATAGTTGGCTCCACCTTTTGAGCTCCAGCCCAGAAAGCTAATATTATCTGACTTTTCTTCGCCGGGAGCATAGTACATATTGTCATATCTCCAGTAAGTCGTATTTGAAATAGCACCTGAGTAAAATACACTCCAGTCGTTATAATTATACTCTAACTGTCCAAAAAGCCCTTCCCAAAGTACGTGACCGTCATAATCTCTTGAAATCTTATCTCCCGTTGAGAGTTTTTCATAGAGATAATCCTCGTTTCCGTCTTGGTAAGCAACATTTTCACGATCAGGATCAATAAAAAATTCACCTCCTAGCAGATCAGTAATTGTGCGGTTGTGTTTTCCAATGTAGTAGCGTAAATCAACACCTCCGTAAAAATCGATGTCTGGCGTAAGTTCAGCAGTATAAGTCGATATTGCTCCCATCCATTGATGACCGTTATTAGAACTTCCTAAAATAGCCTGAGAGCCTTCCATGTTGGCGGCATTGTCTCGTTGAATTGCAGCGTAGTCAAGGTAGCCGTTAATGGTTCTATCATCGTCATTTGACCCGTATAATCTTGAACGTTCATTTCCTCGTTGGGTACGTCCACCTCCTTCGCCAATAGAATAATAAAGTGAGGTGGAAAGGCTGGAAATATTATTAATTGTCCAAAAGTGGTTTAATGAAAACTGGGGTTTATGGTAATAGTTTTTGGCAGCTACAACTCGCTGTCCGTCAATTCCAAATCCGTAAGTTGCGTTAAATCGGTATTCTTCTTTAAATTGCTGCCATTCTCTAATGGTGTACTTGTCAAACGAGCTACGCTGGTTGTGCCATTGTGGAGCTCCAAACCCTGTAAACGACAAGGTGTGTTTATCATTGAATCGTTTTGAAAGGTTGAAAAAGTATGAGTAACCTTCAAACTCAGTTCCCTGGATGTAACCATCACCCCAGGTTTTTGATCCTAATAATGAAAACGCCCAGCCGCTTTCAGTCAACCCTGAAGAAACAGAAAATAGAACTTTACGATAACCGTCGTTTCCATAAGCGGTAGAGAATGATCCACCTTCTTCTGCATCAGTGGTTTTAGTTACAATGTTTACCGATCCTCCTACTGATGGCGCGGCAACTTTCGAAGCTCCCAGTCCACGCTGTACTTGCATGGAGCGAAGTACATCCGTCATTCCCATCCAGTTAGACCAGTAAATACCTCCCCATTCCATATCGTTAACCGGAATACCATTGATCATGACTGCTACGTTTGGAGAGTCGAACCCGCGAAGGTTAAAGCGACCGTCTCCCCAGCCCCCACCTTCTTTCGTTGCATAAACACCCGGTGTTGTTTGGAGAATTTCAGGAAACTCCTGTGTCCCGATTTTTTCAGTGACCAATTCCGCATCAATGGTTGAGATAGCAACGGGCGTTTTACGCTGAATACCGACAGATGCTAAAACCATAACTTCATTGATTCCAACAGCGTCAGGGTCTAAAGCAATTGTTCCAAGATCTTTGGTTTGCCCGTCGACAACCGAAACAGCCATCTTTTTATCGAGAAAACCGAGATAGCTAATTACAAGTTGAGTTTCGCCGGCATCAACCTCAATCTTGAAAGTCCCGTCGAAATCGGTGACTGTTCCTCGTGTGGTTCCTTCCAGAACAATCGATGCACCAATCAATGTCTCATTGGTGTCGGCATCTACAACTGTTCCTCGCAGTGTTCCCTTTGATAGGGCCACTAGTGAACTAAGGCCGAATATGGCCAGAAAAGTAATCTTTAGTAGTTGTGTTTTCATAGAATATAATTTTGGAAAATAAGTCGTTTAATGTATTAAAATTCAAGTGCATAATAAATGACATTCTGTGATAAGATATGAACCGGATTTCAACACTTTATTAACCCCCACAGTTGAAAATGTTAATCACTGTTAAATTATTTATAGCACTCCAAAGTAATAGTATACATCTTAAAAGAACGTAAACTTTAAGTTAAGTGTAAAGGTTTTTTGGATGCGGAGTTTGAAAATGATTTCAGAAATTGACAAAATGGAATGCATTTCGACTTAAATAGCCACTTATTTGAGATGTTGTTCCTCCTTTTTTGCTATTGTGACTAGCAGTAAATAATGATAAAAGTCATATTATTCAAATAATTTTAAAAAGATGCCAAAAAACATAGCGATGTAATATGTTGTAATACAGATGTATAAGAGCGCGTGTGAAAATTAATGGAAAATTTATAGTACTTTGTATTGCATAGAACCATTTAAAGTACATATATTTGTAATACCGAATTCGAGGTAAAGAATAGAAATAGTTTTAAAAAAGTTCTATACACAGTGTAACGAAAACGAAAAACAATCGTCTTAAAGACAGAAACAGAAAACAATAAGCTCTCAAAGCAAAAGCAGTTAAACAAAAGCATCAGAAAACAGAAAACAGAAACAAAAGCACAGGAGGACAAATCATGAAAACACAAAACAGCGAAACAGAAAACAGAAACAATCAAGTTGAAAAAGTATTGTTAAGAAGTGCAGCAGTAATTATTAGTTTTGTATTAATTAGTTTTACAGTCAGTGCACAAGGATTTTGGAAACAGTTGTTGACCAATAACAGTTTTGGACAAGTCGCCTTGTTGATGGTTGAAGAATCGGCAGCCGATGTAAACGCGGGTGAAAGTACTTTGCCAACAGAAGCATCAAGCTCAACTTTTTATTTCGAGCAAGCAGTTGATCCGGAGTTGAACGTAGAAACATGGATGACCGATGACGTTTACTTTGGTTCTTTTATCAACATGGCAACACCGGAAGCTGAGAAAAATCTTGAGATTGAAGATTGGATGGAAGATGATAGTCACTTCAATAGTCCACTGGCAACAGATCAAGACAAAGAGTTGAAATTGGAAGCATGGATGACTAATGATAAATACTGGAGAATGTAGTTTATCGGGCGGCGGACAGATCCAATTTTAAACAGACATGAAAGGGAAGAATTATGAAGATCGAGAATACAAAAGCACAAATGCGAAAAGGGGTTTTGGAGTACTGTATCTTATTAGTACTCGATGGGAAACCTCTTTACGCCAGCGATATTATTGACGAGTTGAAAAATTCGAAAATGATCGTTGTTGAAGGAACCCTTTACCCCTTGCTCACCCGTTTGAAAAACGCCGGATTGCTGGCTTACAAATGGGAAGAATCGACCCAGGGACCACCACGGAAGTACTATGAATTGACAGAAGTAGGAAATGAGTTCGTTGTAGAACTGGGAAAATCGTGGAGCGAATTGGTTGAAGCTGTTGGTACCATTAAGAAAAGCAAATCGTAACAATCAATACGGAAAACAAAAGCACAAACGCACAAAAACACACAGAGATGAAAAAGACATTTACAATTAATATTAGCGGCAGCGTTTTTCACATTGACGAAGATGCTTACCAAAAACTGCAGAACTATTTGCAAATGCTCAATCAGCATTTTGGTCCAAACGAAGAAGGTCGTGAGATATTACAGGACATTGAAACCCGAATCGCTGAACTTTTCAACGAAAAGATGGAAAAGGGTGACAAAAATGTGATCCAGGAGTCATGGGTTGATGAAGTGATGGCAAGAATGGGCAAGCCAGAAGACTTCATGGAAGGTGAAATTGACGAAGATGAAACAGAAGAGACAGGTACGAAGGCTGAAAGTAAAACCCATACCACAACCGGAAAAACCAAACGACGTATGTATCGTGACCCGGACAGCCGTGTTTTTGGAGGTGTTTGTGGTGGAATGGGTGCATACTTTGGGATTGATCCAGTCATACTTCGAATTATCACTTTTATATTAATATTTGTGACAAGTGGGGTCATTATTCCAGTATACTTATTGCTGTGGATTGCAGTACCAAAGGCTCGCACAACGGCTCAAAAGTTAGAAATGAGGGGACAGGAAGCTACTGTTTCAAACATTGAAAAATCGATCAAAGAAGAAGTAGATGAAGTAAAAGCCAGCTACAAAAAATTTAAAAGCTCTGATTCTTATAATAAAGGAAGAGAGAATGCCGGCCGTTTTGGCGATGTTCTTTACAGCATTCTTCGGGTAAGCTTGAAAGTACTCATCATCATTTTTGGAGTATTGATGATTTTATTCGGTTTTATCTCTTTAATCACTTTTCTGACTTCTATGATTGTCGGTCATTCCTTTATGGAGGCTGCTCCATGGATTGCCGGAATAGGACCAGAATTTTATGTTCCCGGAATCGCTAATTACTTTATTAGCCCCGGTTCGTTAACCATTTTGCTGATTGCCATTGGCTTTTTAGTTGGTATTCCATTACTCGGGATATTATTTATTGGAACTAAAATGGTGTTTCGCTATAACACAAATAATAAGGTAATCTTTTTAGGAACACTGGGTGTTTGGTTGGTTGCGCTGGTTACCGTGATTGTTGTTTCGCTTGCTCAGGTCGATAACTACAGTAAGCAAACAACCGTAACCGAAAGCAATAAGGTAGAGTGTGATAGTTGCCAAACTTTGTATTTGAACTTGGCTGATGATAACTACAGTGGACGTCATAATTACTATATGGATCTTGATCGGATGAAAGTGATTACTGAAAATGGAGAAACGACATTACTTGGCAGACCTCGCTTGGATGTGGAACGAAGCAATACCGATGATTTCGTGATTCTGGTGCGTAAAAAGTCGCGTGGAGCGAGTTCTGAAGAGGCAAAAGATAATGTTCAGGAAATCGTTTATCAGTATCAGTTAAACGATTCAACCATCTATTTTGACCCTTATTACCGGTTGGCTGACGGTAGCCGATGGTTACAGCAAGAAGTAGATATTACGGTGAAAGTTCCTGAAAATAAGAGAGTATATCTGGGAGATGAACTGGTTAAAATAATCTACGATATTGAAAATACTTCGAATACCTGGGATGGCGACATGGCGGGTAAATACTGGAAAATGACTGAGCTCGGGTTACAGGAAGATTCAGGCGAACTGCAAGAATATTCAACAAACAATTAGCACATGGTGTGTCCTTGTGTTTTTATTTTCGGAGATTGACTTTCGGGGCGATCTCCGGAAGGGACACCAGCAAAATATAAAATGATGAAACAAGCATGTTTAGTCAAAACACAACTGGTAATGATTAAAGTGCGAGTTCCATATGATACTTTATAAATAAACAATTTCAATCATATGAAACAATTTAAAATCATATTAGGACTACTTTTTCTTGTATCGACAGCTGCGGTATTCGGACAAAGTAAGTCAGACAAGATATTCGACTCATTCAGAAATAAACCGGGTGTTACCTACTTTGCTTTTACCAAAAGCATGACCGACGCTTTCAATATCGATTTGGACGACGAAGGAAAGACCATCAAAGGTGATTTGAATGAGATTCGCTTTTTGTCGTACAATCCGGAAAAAGGAAGTTTGACAGGAACCGATTTTATGAAAAAGGCCTCGAAACTACTGTCCTCAGCTTACAATCGGATTGTTGAGGTTGACGACGATAATAATGCTGAAATCTGGATGCTGGGCAATAAAAGAAAAGCAAAAGAGTTTCACGTATTTATTAAGAACGAAGCCGATGATGATATGCAATTTCTGATTTCGTTTTTTGGCAAATTTGATATTGATGATGTTGAAGGAATTCAGGAAATTGGTTTGAATATGACGATTGGAGATTAAAAAAAGAATACCATGAAACGATTAACAAAATCATACGACAAAAGAATAGCCGGAGTTTGTGGCGGATTTTCAGAGTATATTAATCCGGAGTTAGATCCGGTTATTGTTCGAATAATATTTGCCGTATTGGCATTTATGAATCCACTTTTGATTGTGGCTTACCTGGTGTTGGCTATTGCCTTACCGGACCCGGACGTAGCTCGATAAACACATCCATATAGGACAAATAAAATCCGACCTTTTCTGAAAAGACCGGATTTTTTATGTTTTCATTTTATTGAACCGATGACTAAGGTCACGGACCTATTTGATATTTTCGGTTTCGCTTCTATCACAAATTGTTAAAGACTCGAAACATGACACAAAATTATTTGCACTATTTACTATATCAAGCCACGTTTCTTTAATAGTGGTTTGATGTCAGGGTCACTTCCACGAAAGTCGCGGAACATTTTTCCAAGGTCTTCAGTATTTCCTCTGGAAAGGATCATATCACGAAAACGTTGGCCATTTTCACGAGTCAGACCGCCGTTCTCCTGAAACCAGGCAAAAGCATCATTGTCCAGCACTTCGGCCCAGCAGTATGCGTAGTAGCCTGCAGAATAGCCGCCGCCCCAAATGTGGTTAAAATAGCTCGAACGGTAACGTGGAGGAACTTGCTTGAGGTACATACCGGTTTTTTTCAAAGCAGCCAGTTCAAAAGCATCGGCGTCTTCCACCTTGTCGCCTGCATTAAGAGTGTGCCATTGTAAATCGAGCACGGCAGCTGCTAAAAACTCGGAAAAAGCATAACCTTGGTTGAAGGTAGCCGACTTTTTAATTTTTTCAACCAGTTCTTTTGGCATTGGTTCGCCGGTTTCGTAGTGCTTAGCGTAATTGGCAAATACGGTTGGGTACAAAGCCCAATGTTCGTTAAATTGCGAAGGTAGCTCAACAAAGTCGCGCGATACGTTTGTTCCCGACAAGCTTGGGTATTGTTGGTCGGCAAACAGGCCATGCAAACCATGACCAAACTCGTGGAACAGGGTTGTTACATCATCGTAGCTGATTAAGGCTGGTTCGCCCGGAGCTGGTTTTGCAAAGTTGCACACATTATAAATAACCGGTTTGTTGCCCAGCAATTTTGACTGTTCAATCAGGTTGCCCATCCAGGCTCCACCCGATTTGTTGTCGCGTTTATAGTAGTCGGTGTAAAACAAAGCGATTGATGAACCATCTTCGTTGAAGACTTCAAATACACGCACATCATCCTGATAAACCGGAATGTCGTTGCGTTCTTTAAACGTAATACCGTACAATTGAGTTGCTGCGTAAAACGCACCGTTTTCCACCACGTTATTCAGCTCAAAATAAGGTTTAATCTGACTTTGATTCAGATCGTATTTTTCTTTTCGAACTTGTTCCGAATAGAAGTTCCAATCCCACGCTTCTAGCTTGAAACCACCGTTTTGTTTGTCAATCAGCTTTTGAATATCTGCAGCTTCCTTTCTGGCTTTGGCGATTGCATCACTTGTTAGTTTGCCTAGAAGTTCTTCAGCAGCTTCAGGGGTTTTAGCCATTTGGTTTTGCAATTTCCATTCGGCGTAATTTTTGAATCCCATCAGTTGCGCTTTTTCTATACGGAGTTCGGCCAGTCGCTCAATCAGTTCGCGGGTGTCGTTTTCGTCACCTTTTTCAGCACGTTTCCACGATGCTTCGAACAATTTTTGGCGAGTGTCGCGGTTTTTTAGCGATTGCAATGCCGGTTGTTGCGTGGTATTCAGAATCGGAATCATGTATTTCCCAGCCAGGCCTGCGGCTTCAGCTTTTTGGGCAGCTGCCGTAATTTCGCCTTCCGAAAGTCCGTCTAGCTCCTCTTTGGAGTCAACCACCAGTGCACTGGCTTTGGCTGCCGCAACCATGATGTTGCTGAATTTTGTGCTCAAGGTTGCTTCCTCGGCGTTTAGCGCTTTCATCTTTTCTTTCGCTTCGTCTGAAAGATTGGCTCCGGCTATTTCAAATCGTTGATAATAGTATTCAATCAATTTAACTGACTCAGCATCTAAATCAAGACTTTCACGCTGTTCGTAAATTGTTTTTACCCGTTGAAATAGTTTGTCGTTCATGAAAATTGCGTCCGAGTGAGCAGCTAATTTTGGAGCTTCTTCTTCCTCGATGCGCTGAATTTCAGGACTGGTATTAGCACCTGCGAGTAGTCCAAAAACGCTATAGGCGCGGCTCAATGTTTGGCCGCTTTTTTCCATGGCAACCAAGGTGTTTTCAAAAGTAGGTGCTTCCGGATTGTTGGCGATTCCTTCGATTTCTTCTAACTGTTCCTCCATTCCGGCCTCGATGGCTGGTTGAAAATGTTCGGTCTTAATTGCTGCAAAATCTGGAGCTCCGTATGGCAAGCTGCTTTCAGATAGTAATGGATTATTTCCCATTGATTCGTTGTTTTGTTTTTGTTGTCCGGTTCCGCATGCCGTTGTTATTAAAACAAGCAGCACAGCCGGTAAATAAATTCTCTTTTTCATTGTCATGTATTAAAGTTGTAAAGTTTCAGTAAATCGACATAAGTAGGTTGACTTCAATGCTCTCTGAAAAGTAACCCCCATTACTTTTCGGAGAGGTGGATGTTGAGCCGGATATTAGGTTAATAGTCAGGCGAAAACAAAGATAGTGTTTATTCTAAAATTACAACAATGAGTATAATCAGCTAAACTGCAAAATAAAGCAAGTTTCTTTTTGGGGTATGGAGTTTACTTTTAAGCTTCCGCCGTGCATGCGCATGATTTGGCGTGATAGGCTGAGTCCAATGCCCGAACCACTTTCACGCGTGGTAAAGAACGGCACGAAAATTTCGTCGATTAACTCCGGTGAAATTCCCGGGCCATTATCACGAACCCAAATTTCAACCTCTCCGTTTTGATTTTCTCTGCCCGACAGTTCGATGACACCCTTTTCTTGTCCTTCAAGAGCTTCAACCGCATTCTTCACCAAATTGATCAGTACTTGTGAAATCAGCTTTTCGTCAGCTAATAGTAAAAGTCTGTCGTTCGGGATGGTAACGTTGATGCGGATCTTGTTGCCGGTCAAATTTGAGCGGCGCAGCAAAGCCGTTTTTTCCAGCAAATCGCCAATTGAAATGAGCTTCTTCTCCGGTTTGGGCAAACGCGTTAGTTTTCGGTACGATTCAACAAACGTAATCAAGCCGTTGCCTTGCTCTTTGATCACTTCCAGTCCACGAATCGTTGTGTTAATCATTTTCTGATTGATTTCGGCAGGCGAAATTGGCTGACCCTCTTTGGTGAAAAAATTGCTCAAGCTTTCAGAGAGGGAAGTAACCGGGGCGATAGAGTTCATAATTTCGTGAGTGAGCACCCGAATCAGTCGCATCCAGGAATCCAGCTCTTTTTCATCCAGCTCTTTGTTAATGTCCTGCACCGAAAGCAAGGTCATGGTCTTATTTTTATTCTGAAAAGTGCTGGCTTTAATCGATACATTGACCTTTCCCTGCTTGTTGTTGAACGAGATCAGTCGTTGTCCGTTTTGCAGAATCTGCGGTAATAATTGTGCGAGCTTGTTGTCCACTTTTTCCAGCTGTTTGAGATGGGTGAACTGTTCTAACCCCAGCAATTTTTTCAAGGCACTGTTGGCGTGGACTACGAAGCCGTTTTCGTCATACGATAAAATGCCGATTCCTACATGTTCAATCAAGGCCCGGAAATATTGCTCCTGTTGGTGATTCTTCATTTGAATCAGCTGGATTTGCTTATTTACATCGGCCAGGTGCGTATTCAGCTCCCGAATGATTTTGTCGTTTTTGTGGGCAGGAAATGCCAGACTGAAATCTTCATTTTTAACGGCCTCAAAGAAATAATTGATTCGCTCGTTTACCCGATTCTGATAGTGAAGAACGTTGAAGAGAAGTATAACCAAAAATAGCGACAGCACACTTCCGACTATTAGCTGATTGGCGCCAAAAAAGGCCCAGCCAATTCCTATGGCTACGGCAATAATTAGTAGCAGTCGACTCAGAATATTAATTAAAAATGAGTGTTTCATCCGATACGGAATTTTTTCATTTTATTGTAGAGCGTTTGTCGGGTAATGCCAAGTTGTTCAGCGGCGGCAGTCACATTGCCGGGGGTTTTCTCCAGTGCAAGGATAATCATGCGCTTCTCCATTTCTTCGAGCCTCAGCGTGTCGGTTTCGCTTTTTACTCCGGTTACCGGACGAAGGAAAAAGTCGTCGGCTTTCAGGATGTTGTTTTCACTCAGAATGACGGCTTTTTCAATGCTGTGCTCCAGCTCCCGAATGTTTCCGGGCCAGTGGTATTTCAGTAATTTATCCTGCGCTTGGTTGTTCAGTTTTAATGATGCCTTGTCGTATTTATAAGCGTATTTTTTCAGAAAGAAATCGGCTAAAATCAGAATGTCGTTTCCGCGATCTCGCAAGGGAGGAACTTCAATCTGAATGGTGTTAATGCGGTAAAGCAGGTCTTCGCGAAAGAGCCCTTTTTCAACCAGTTCCGGGAGGTTTTTATTGGTGGCACAAATCAGCCTGATATCAATCGCGATCGTTTGGTTGGATCCAATTCGGGTGATCTCGCGATTTTGGATGGCTGCCAGCAGTTTGGCCTGCAAATGAAAGGAGAGGTTCCCAATTTCATCCAGAAAAAGTGACCCTTTGTTGGCGACCTCAAATTTCCCTGATCGGTTCTCGCGAGCATCGGTAAAGGCTCCTTTTACGTGGCCAAACAGTTCGCTTTCAAACAGCGATTCGCTTACAGCCCCCATGTCCACATCAACCAGCATCTCATTTTTTCGGTTCGACAGGCGATGAATCTCCCGGGCAATTAATTCTTTTCCGGTTCCATTTTCACCGGTAATCAGCACGTTGGTGTCAGTTTTGGCTACTTTTCGTACAATCTTCAAAACATGCATCAATTCGGGGGACGAACCAATAATGAACTTTTCTTCGCGGTTGATGACTTTCTTTAGTTCTTTTTCTTTTAATTTCAGGTGTTTGACTTCCTCGCGCGACATGCTCAACTGAATGGCCGAGCGGATGGTTGCCAACAGTTTGGTATTGTCCCAGGGTTTCAGGATGAAATCAGTAGCTCCCGATTTCAACGCTTTAACGGCCAGTTCTACATCACCATAAGCGGTAATCAGAACAACTGAAATTTCCGGGTGATTTCCCTTGATTTGGTTCAGCCAGAAAATACCTTCGTTTCCAGTGTTAACGCCAGCTTTGAAATTCATATCGAGCAAGACCAAGTGATACTGATTTTTTCGTAATTCTGTGGTAATCAGATTAGGATTTGATAGACAATTAACCAGATCAAATTCATTCGAAAGTAAAATTTCGAGTGCGCTCAATACACTTTTGTTATCGTCAACAATGAGGATGTTTCCCGTGGACATTTTTATTTCAAAATTAGATGACCTGTAAATGAATCGCAATAGCCTGTCAAATAATTTTACAATCTCTTGTCAATATATTTTACAATTTTAAAGTCCTTGTTGTTTCAGCATGTTGATTGTTAGCTATTTAGTACTTTGGCATTGTAATCGCTATGATGACTGTGTTGAAAACAGAAAATATGAGATTGATTAGAATATATTTACTGATGTTCGGACTTGTTTCCCTGTTTGGTAATTTAAAAGCCCAGGACAAATGGAGTTTGAATGAGTGCATCAATTATGCGCTGGAGCATAATTTAACGCATCAGGGGCTTGAATTAGTTGAACAATCGGCCCGAATTGATGCCCAGCAGTCTAAGTTTAATTTATTGCCTTCAATTTCGGCATCCTCTTCAGCCGGAGTTAACTTTGGGCGTACCGTGGATGATTATTCGAGCACAGTAACCAATACCCAAAATTTCAGTAATTCAAACAGTCTGAGTGCTTCCTTTACCCTGTTTAGAGGTTTTATCCTAAAAAACCAGATCGCCTATGCAAAATACAGGCGCGAGGTTGCAGAATGGAAGAAAGTTAATCATGAAGATGATCTTGCCTTCAATATATTGATGGCTTATTTCAACATGATTTATTATCAGGGGGTGGTTGAAATTTCGAGGGAGCAACTGAATTTGTCCGAATACAATCTGGAGAAAACACAAATGTTGGTAAAAACAGGTCTGAAAGCCAAATCGGATTTGGCTGAGATGCAAGCCAATTACGAGAAAGAAAAGCTTAACCTGATACAATCAGAAAACAAACAGGAAGAAACAAGGTTGGTACTCGGGCAGGCGATGAATTTGCCGGCCAACAGATTAGATCGGTTTGAAGTCGATACGGGAGAGTCTGTTATTGCCGGTGATTTATCGGTTGATTCTGACTCTCTTTTTTCTTTTTATGTTGAGAATTCTCCTTATGTAAAAATTGCGGAGGCCGAACTACAGGCTGCGGCTAAAGAGGTGGCTATTGCCAGAGGACAATTCTTGCCATCAATCTATTTGAATGGCTCCGTAAGTACCGGTTACTATGAAACGTACAAGAATGATCAGGGAGTGGTTATTCCGTTTGCTGATCAGATTGAGAACAACATGGGACAATATCTCGGGGCCTCACTTTCCATTCCTGTTTTTCAGAAAAACCAACGACGCAATCAGTTTCGGCAGGCTAAGCTGGCCAAGGAACAAGCACAGGTAGAATTGGATAGCTACATACAAAAAGTTTATTACGAACTGCATAACAACGTGCGCGAACTGAGAGCGTTGTTTCGTGAGTATATTCAAACCGAAAAGCAAGTGGATGCCGAGCGTTTGGCTTTTAAAGTAGCGCAACGAAAATATGATGAAGGACTGATTAATGTGATCGAACTGTTGACCGTAAAAAACCGGATGGCTGAAGCAAAGGGGCAATTGTTATTTGCGAAACTTCAATGGGAGATCAAAAATAAAACACTTGATTTCTACAAAGGTATTCGGTTTTGGGAGTAGTGGGGCAGAGAGCAAAGAGGATGGAGCAAAGAACAATCTCAAATGAAGAAGCCATCCTGAATTTATTTCAGGGTCGGTCTGCGCTTCAGCCTTCCGAAACAAGTTCGGGATGATGGTTAACAGATTTAAAACAGGAATTTAAAATTACTAGTTATGTCGATGGACAAGGTTATAGAAAAGAAAAAAGGGCTCAAAATGAAGCACTTTTACATAGCAGCAGGAGTTCTGTTGTTGGTATTTCTAATCTATCAGATTGGATTTGGTGATCATCAGTCGGTATTTCGGGCAGAAAAGGATAAGCTTACGGTTAGCACTGTTGAGGATGGTCAGTTTAACGATTACATTACCATTATAGGCCAGGTAGAACCGATTACAACCATTTATCTTGATGTTGAAGAAGGAGGAAAAGTAGAGGAAATTTTGATTGAAGAAGGGGAGATGGTGAAAAAAGGAGATGTTATTCTTCGGTTGAAAAATAGCGATTTGAATACAACAATAATGAACAGCGAATCGCAACTGGCTTACCAGGCAAACGAATTACGTAATACGCAGATTAGCATTGAGCAGCAGCAAATTGAAAATCAGCGTTCGAAAATGCAGGTCGATCTTAAGATTATTCAGGCTGAACGGAAATATAAGCAGTACGATGCTTTGTACAAAGAGGATTTAATTGCGAAAGAAGAATACTTGCAGGTAAAGGAAGATTTCGAACTCTCTTTAAAAGAGAAGGCATTGACCTATCAGAAATTTACGCAGGATTCAATTTTTCGTACCAATCAAAAGAAGAACATGGATGAGAGCTTGGAGAATATGCGACTAAATCTGTCAATGGCTCGCCATCGACTAGAAAATCTAAATGTAAAAGCACCTGCTGATGGTCAGTTAGGGCTGTTAGATGCCGAAATTGGAGAGTCCATTTCGAGGGGGCAACGGCTGGGAATGCTCCATATTCTAACTAATTTCAAAATCAATGCACTGATAGACGAACATTACATCGACCGGGTGCGTCGTGGACTGAGTTCTTCTTTCGATCGGGGAGGTGTAGAGTATCAGCTAGTGGTAAAAAAAGTATACCCTGAAGTTCGCGAAGGACAGTTTGAAATTGATCTGATTTTTGAAGGCGAGAAGCCGGACAACATTCGCACCGGACAAACTTATCATACCAAGTTAGAACTGGGGCAGCCCGAGAAAGCAGTGCTGTTACCACGTGGCGGATTTTTCCAAAGCACCGGGGGGCAATGGGTATTTGTGTTAAATGACGATGGCACCGAAGCTGTAAAACGTTCCATTCGTATTGGTAAGCAAAATCCGCAATATTACGAGGTAATAGAAGGACTTCAGCCGGGTGAACAGGTCATCACCTCCAGCTACGATTTATTTGGAGATAATGATAAGATTGCATTTAAGTAGGGTGACAGGGTAGAATGGTAAAAGGTAAAACGGTGAAAACTTTGTATCTTTTATTTCTTCATCCTAATACTATGTAATAATGGAAAATAGAATAGAGAAATTCGAAGATTTAAAGATTTGGAAAGAAGGAGTGAACATGGCAGTTGAGGTTTATTCTTTGCTTAAGTCATGTAATGATTTTGGACTTAGAGATCAAATTCAAAGATCTGCGGTCTCTATTCCTTCAAATATCTCTGAGGGGTCTGATTGTCAGTCGAATAACGAGTTCATTCGATTTTTGAAAATGGCAAAAGGATCATGTGTTGAGCTAAGAACTCAATTAATTATTGCCAACAAGATTTATTTGATAGAGAATAATGAATCGCTTATTGATAGGACTATAATTCTTTCAGCGATGATTCAAAAAATGATAACATATAGAGAGCGTATCAGGGAAAAAGGTGGTAAGGTGAAAGGGTAGATTTTAAGACAAGGAAATGCCCGGCAAACCTCATACCATTTAACCTGTGACCTTGTAACCATTCAACCAGTAAAGAGAAAATATGATACGAACAGTAAACTTAACCAAAGTATTTCGCACGGAAGATATTGAAACCAGTGCGTTGAATCAAGTCAGTCTGCATGTGCAGAAAGGCGAGTTTGTTGCCATTATGGGACCATCGGGTTGTGGTAAGTCAACGTTGCTCAATATCATTGGTCTGCTCGATAATCCCTCTGGGGGCGAGTATTTCTTCGATCAGAAAGAAGTGGGCCAGTTGAAAGAGCGAAACCGCACCCAGCTCCGAAAAGGGAACATTGGGTTTGTGTTCCAAAGCTTCAACCTGATTGATGAACTAAATGTGTATGAAAATGTGGAGCTGCCACTCATCTATCTGAAACTAAAAGCCAGCGAGCGAAAAGCCATGGTCGAAAAAGTGCTGGAACGGATGAAAATTAGTCATCGCCGGAAACACTTTCCGCAGCAACTTTCAGGTGGTCAGCAGCAACGTGTAGCCATTGCTCGTGCTGTAGTTGCCAATCCGAAGTTAATTCTTGCCGATGAGCCAACTGGTAACCTCGACTCGAAAAACGGACTGGAAGTCATGAACCTGCTTACCGAGCTAAACCAGGAAGGCACCACCATTGTAATGGTAACGCACTCTTTGCACGATTCTGAATTTGCACACCGGGTTGTGAATTTATTTGATGGACAGATTTTAACCGAAGAAGTGAAAAAGGAAATTGGGGAGATGCTGCTGTAACAATGAGCGGTGCGCAAAGTGCAATGGGCAGAGAGAAGTTAACGCCATGCTCTCTGTTCCGTACCCTTCATTAAATCGAAAGCCATGAAAAATTTACGATTTATATTCAGAATGTTTAGGCGAAATCCCTTGCTGGTTTTTGTAAACCTGCCCGGATTGGCCATTGGATTAAGTGCCGTATTGTTATTGTCGGTTTACCTGAAACACGAGTTAAGTTACGACCAGCATTTTCAAACAAAAAACAATGTTCTTCGTCTTTACAATGCAGTTACCGAAAATGGAAACACCACCAATTACGCCATTTGTTTGCGCAAAGCTTATACCGAAATCACATCGCGGGTTCCGGGAATAAGATCGGCCACTCAGATTTATAACGGCTGGAATACTACAGCAGAATTTGAGAAGCAAAAATTCTCCAATTTGCAGCTGTTGTATGCCGATAAAGAGTTTTTTGATGTTTTCGGACTGGAGCTCATTCAGGGAAACAGCAACGATGCTTTGCAGGGTGAAAACAATGCGGTAATTACCCGGTCAACGGCATTAAAAGTATTCAACACCGTAGATTGTGTTGGTAAGGTGCTGAATGTTTCGGAGCAGCAGGCTACCGTAACCGGTGTAATAAATGATTTACCCAATAACACACACTTTAATTTCGATTTGCTGGTGTCGATGCAAACGGTTCATCCCGAGAACTGGGGAGGACTGGAGCTTTACACTTATTTCAGAATTGATGAAAATGCCGATTTAGCTTCGGTAGGCGAAAAAATAGCCGCTGCAAACAACGAGCTGATGAAACCGTGGGGAGAACCATTCAATCTTACGGTGGAAACTGGGACTGAGCTGCTGGCAGATCTACATTTACATACCGTTGTTGATTTCGATCTTTCGCCAAAAGCCAATTTGACACACGTGTTTATTATTGCAGGCATTGCCTTTTTGATGCTGCTTATTGCCATGGTAAATTACATCAACTTGTATGTTTTGCATGGCGAAAAACGGATTGCAGAAATTGCTTCACGAAAATCGTTGGGAGCAACGCAAAGCACGTTGTCGCGGTTGTTCTTCACCGAAACATCGGTAATCAGTCTTTTGTCGTTTGTGTTAGCATTGGGACTAACAGCGCTTGTTCAACCCGCGTTTGCGAGGCTAATGAAAAGCCAGATCGAACTTTCAGACATGTTTTCCTTCTCCGGTATTTTACTGGTTATGGCAATCCTTACCGTTTTAATACTGGTTTCGGGGGCTTATCCAAGTTATTATCTGTCGAAATTAAACCTGGTAAATGCGCTTAAAGGAAAGTCGTCTAAAGTAAAGCGCAAAAGCACTTTGTCGCGCATTGCCGTTATTTCGCAGTTTTCCATTTCTGTTTTTCTCATTAGTGCGCTGGTAATTGTTTTTGCCCAGGTGAACTATTTAAAGGAAGTGCCACTTGGTTTTAATCCCGAGAATGTAATCGGAATTACCAACCTGAATAACGAGGTGCGAAGAAGTGCGTCGTCTATTGCTGATGAATTGTCGCAACTGGCATTTGTTGAAGATGTGGCTGTTTCCGATCATGCGATGGGACAAGGCTCAAGCGGACAGGGAATAAAAAAATACGGCGATCCCGGTAATTTAAAAGGTATCGACGAATATCGTGTACATCCCGGATTTGCAAAAACCATGCAACTTGAATTGGTTGACGGCCGGTATTTTAATAAGTCTGAATCAGATAAAAAGGCAGTAATTCTTAACCAGGCAGCGGCAAAAATGCTGGGGCCTGATGTGAAAGTTGGCAGCCTTGTTGATATGTTTGATGAACCTTTAACAGTGATTGCGATTGCAAAGGATTTTTACTACATCGATCATCCCGGAGCACCAATTGCGCCACTTGTTATTACAAATTACCGCAACAATGTAAATAACCTTTATGTGCGTACAAAAGCAGGAACTACGTCTGCGCAGCTGGCCCAAATTGATGAAGTAATTAAAAGTTATTCGCCGGAACTCATTATCAGCAAGTTTCAGTTGACCGATGTTTACGCCAATAAGTACACCAACGAAGAGCGTATGATAAAACTGGTGACTACCGGTGCCGGACTGGCGATCATAATCAGTTTTATTGGATTAATGGCACTTTCGGTGATGAATGTAAACCGACGCAGAAAAGAGATCGGAATACGGAGGGTAATTGGCAGTACTGAAACACAGGTTGTGCGAGAGCTGTTAAAAGAAACGTTTATCCTGGTTCTTATTGCCATTGTTATCGCTTTTGTTGGCAGTTATTTTACCATGCATCAATGGTTACAACATTTTGTAAACCGGGTATCTATTACTCCTTTATATTTTCTGATCAGTGCGGCTTTTGCATTGTTTATAGCCTTTATGGCAGTGAGCTGGCAAAGCTGGAAAGCGGCAACGCGGAATCCGGTGGAAGCATTGCGGTATGAATAGTCTGCTTTTGCACCCTCTAGCTCCCTGAAGGGAGAACCAGCAAAAGCTAATGACAATTACTAAAACGAACAGAATGAAATTGAAATACAGACTAAAGAATAAATCAATCTATAACTAACGTTTAAATATTATGATACAACTATCCAACATTGACAAGTATTACGATTCAAAGTTTCAGCGGACTTTTGTTCTTAAGTCTGTTAGCATGGAAGTACAGGAAGGCGAATTTCTAAGTATAATGGGGCCTAGCGGTTCGGGCAAGTCAACTTTGCTGAATATTATAGGATTGCTCGATGCTCCATCAGCCGGAGGTTATTTGCTATACGATAAATCAGTACTCGACCTGAAGGAAAAGGCCAAAGTGGAATACCACCGTAATTTTATGGGATTTATTTTTCAGGCCTATCATCTCATTGAAGAAATGACAGTGTATGAAAATATTGAAACACCGCTTATTTACAAAGGTGTAAAAAGCAAAGAGCGTAAAGCGATGGTTGCCGATCTGCTCGACCGGTTTAATATGGTGGCCAAAAAAGACCTTTTCCCGCCACAACTTTCGGGCGGTCAACAGCAGCTGGTTGGAATAGCCCGTGCCATTGTGGGCAAACCAAAACTTCTGCTGGCCGACGAACCTACGGGAAATCTTCATTCAACACAGGGCGAAATGATTATGGAGGTGCTTCGTGAATTGAACAACGAGGGAATGACCATCATTCAGGTTACCCACAACGAAAAATTTGCAGGATACGGAAAACGCATCATTCGATTGGAAGATGGACTTATTAGGGCAGACAAAATAAACAAGGCCGAATTGTTAACAGAATAGAACTATAAGGCGCAAAATTGGCGGAGATCTGAGACGAGGAACCCGGTAGAGGCGCTGCGGTAGAATTAAACTAAAAATCAAAACCTAATAAACGATGCTAAAACTATTTTTGAAATTTGCGAGCAGGGGCTTTTTGAAGAACAAATTCATTTCGGGTATCAATCTACTCGGATTGACCATTGCTTTTGTTTGTTCTCTGTTGGTTTATGCCTACGTGGTCAACGAAACAAGCTACGATCGTTGGTATCCGTCGCATGAGCGTTTGTACCGGGTGGCAGCAAAAATTGAAATGAGTGGCATTGATTTTAGTTCGGCAATGGCTGCTCCGCCATTAGCAAAAACACTCGTTCGCGAAATCCCCGAAGTGGAAAAGGCCACCCGACTTTGGAAGTGGCCCAATATTTCAGTTAAAAATGATTCGGATCCAGATCATATTCTGGCCTTTAATGAAAGACAGGTCGTGGAGGCTGACTCTAATTTTTTTGAAGTCTTTCAGTTGGAGTTAATTCAGGGGGATGCCGAAACAGTTTTAAAGAACCCAAAGACGATTGTGTTGACCAAAGAAACAGCCATCAAGTACTTTGGGAAGGAAGCTTATGATCAGGGCATAATTCCCGGTAAATCGCTCAGTCTAAAAATTTGGGGGCGATATCGTCCCTATCAGGTTACAGGAATCTGTCAAAAACCGAAGCAACAGACCCATTTTGACTTTGATATTCTGTTTGCCAGTAGTGGCGATCCTGATAGCAACACCGATCATTGGCTTAACAGCACTTACTATACTTATGCGATGCTCTCATCAGGAGCCAACCCGAAACAGGTTGAAAAGAAACTGGGGCAATTGGTTGAAACGTATATCAACGGCGGATTCAATAAGGAGTTTTCCACGACCGAGACCCCGGGACATGATTACTGGCATTTTCTGCTCCAACCCGTGACTGATATCCATTTGCATTCCGATTTTGAAAGCGAGCTGAAACCAAACAGTCGGGTTAACAATGTTTATATTGCTATTGGAACAGCTCTACTTGTATTGGTTGTTGCGTTTTTGAATTACGTGAATTTGCTCACCGTCAATAATATGGGACGGGCTAAAGAAATCGCCTTGAGAAAAATATCCGGTGCCGGACGAAAAGACATCTTTTCAGGTTTCATGCTGGAATCGCTCGGAATTGCATCGGTTGCTATGGTATTGGCGGTTATTCTTAGCTGGATAAGTTATAAGAATCTTGAACCGCTTTCTCCCGGAATTGGTAATCTTGCTCTTTTTTCTACACCACTTACATACCTCTTGATTGTAGGATTGATTGTCCTGATAGGTAGTGGAGGTGGAATGTTTTCGGCCATTAGGTTGGCAGCAGATAACAGTGTTTTTCTTATTAAAAACCAAACAGCTTATAGCAGTAAGAGTACAGCTCGCCAGTTGATGGTAACCGGCCAATTTGTTATAGCCATCATCCTGATTTCTGTTTCAATATTGGTAAGCCGCCAATTGAGTTTTTTTATGCATAAAAATCCTGGTTACGATCAGGAACATGTGGTGGTTTTAGATGCTCCGGTTTGGGGATTGCGCCAGAACTTTGACAATTTTAAATCGGAATTGCTGGATGATCCTTCCATTGTTTCAATTACTACTTCAAGCACTGTTCCCGGTGATGGCGATTATAACACACCACTTTACATGAAAAAGCAAGGTGATCCGGCCAATCACATGGTGATCCCATATCGGGGAAATTACGATTTTATCCAGACGATAGGACTACATTTAATTGAAGGCCGTGACTTTGCAAAAAATTACGATGATAGCCACAGTATTATTCTAAGTGAATCGGCCGTCAAAAGTCTTGGCTTGAAAGACCCAGTGGGTTCATTTATTTACGACAGCGAGATTCGTGCGAATCAGGAACAACTAACGAGACTGAATATCATAGGTGTTGTACAGGATATTCATTTCGAGAGCTACTATAAAAACATTCGTCCGTTTGCCATTTTATTTGATCGTTTTCATAATTATGTGTCGGTCCGCGTAAAACCTGGAAACATGGGCACAACCATCGATTTTATTAAAAATAAATGGAATAGTGCATATCCTGATGCACCATTTAGCTATTCCTTTTTAGATAAGAAATTTGAGGTTCAATACAATCGGGAAGCCAGTTTAAAAACGTTCATTTTGCTGTTCACCGGAATTGCTATCTTCATTGCTATGATGGGGCTGTTTGCCATTACTCTGCACATTTCCCGGCGGCGGGCAAAAGAAATCGGCATCCGTAAGGTAAATGGCGCCAAAATATCTGAAGTTATGGCTATGCTCAATAAAGACTTTGTAAAGTGGGTGGCGATTGCTTTTGTGATCGCGACCCCCATTGCTTGGTATGCGATGAATAAATGGCTCGAAAACTTTGCTTATAAAACCAGTTTGAGCTGGTGGATTTTTGCACTTGCAGGTTTGCTGGCTTTGGGAATTGCTTTATTAACGGTTAGTTGGCAAAGCTGGAGAGCCGCTACGCGGAACCCGGTTGAGGCGTTGAGGTATGAGTAATTAAACGCCTAAATCTATTAATGATAAAGAACTACTATATGAACACCAATTTTAAAATCACTATCCGTGGAATCTTGAAAAACAAAATTCAATCTGCTATCAGCATTTTGGGGCTCGGGATTGGGCTTGGCTGTATTATGTTACTGGCGCTGCTATATATTCATGAAAATTCGTTCGACCTTTTTATTCCCAATCATCAAAACTTATATCGAGTGGTTCAGGGTGATGATTGCCGGACTTCCTATCCGCTGGGGGAAGCTATAAAATCGGACTTGTCATTTGTCGATGACTTTTTTAGATATTACCAAACATCTGATGTCGAGGTAAAAAACCAAAACAATGAAATTCTCCAGGACGAGCTATTTGCTTTTGCAGACGCTTCTATCTTTCAATGTTTAGGAATTAATTTGAAACTTGGTGTTCCTGCTCAATCACGGGGTGAGGTAACCATCTCAGATAAGATGGCACAGAAATATTTCAAAAACGAAAGTGCGCTCGGGAAAACACTTGAGGTTCGTCTTAACCAGCAGTTTATTTCGTTGGTAATCACTGGTGTTTATGCCGATTTCCCTTCCACTTCAACACTTAATCCTAAATTCATTGCAAGCCTCAATTTGAGCGGGGAAATATTTGGGTTTGAAAAGAAAATGTTCGGACAATATAACAGTGGTTATGTAGAATTTAAAAATTGGGATCGTAATGCTTTTTACACATATCTTCAGTTGTCTCCTTCAATCAATCCTGATAAGGTTGCCGAAAGAATGCAAAAATATAAGAAATTTTCAGACGATGAAAAACGGCAAAAAATAGATTTTCGTCTCCAATCGGTTACTGATATTTATTTGCAGTCGAATACACTTACTGCCAATCACTTTGTTCGTGAGGGCAATGCTGTAGAGTTGATCTATTATATCGCCATTGCCTTGTTAATTCTGCTTATTGCCATGGTTAACTATGTGTTTCTGACAAAAGCAAAGATCAATTCCAGATTAAAAGAACTTGGGGCTAAAAAGGCGTTGGGAGCGTCGCAAAATTCCATCAGAAAGCAAATCCTTTTTGAATCTAATTTCAGCACATTGTTAAGCCTTCTACCCGCGATTGCCGTTATTGTGGCTGGCATTCCATTTATTAACAACACACTAAGCCTAACACTTGATCTGGATGTGTTTTTGATGTGGCGAACCTGGCTGGTTTTAATTGCAATTATTCTTGTCACAGGGTCTTTATCGGGTATTCTTATTGGATCAACAGTTTCAGGAGTCTCTGCAGTTTTGCTTCTTTCCGGGAAGTCAACAAACAGTCCAGGTTCAAAACAGTGGCGGAATTCATTTTTGAGTCTTCATTTTATAATTTTTATCGTTTTGATTACTGGCGTGCTCACGCTCAAAAAACAAATCAATTATGCCCTTACAAATTTCACTGCGATCAATCCCGAGCATGTATTGGTTTGCGAACTTAATTCTGAAGAATTAACCAGCCAGTTTCACGTTATTAAAAATGAGGTGGAAAAACTACCAGGGGTTATCACTAGTGCGGGTTCTTCATTTATTCCACCGTTCAATAATTTTCTTCCTGTAAAATTGCAGTATGAAGGTGAAAAGGTCGCTTTCGATGGCTTAATCATGGGCAAGGGAATGGTTGATCTTTTGCAAATGCAGTTGATAGATGGCGAAGGATTCAATGATTTTAACGAAGAGCGGCGCGATGTCATTTTTAACGAATCGGCAGCATTAAAATATAATCTGAAAGCTGGCGATATCTTTAATGGCTTTCATGTTCGGGGAATTGTCAAAGATTTTAGCGCTCATTCATTGCGCGATTTGATTCAACCCATGGTAATCATTCAGCAACATCCGGACCACATGCGTCTGTTTGCCATTAAAACTTCGGGGATCAACGATGGTGAAGTTCGGGAAAGTATTCATCAGCTTTTTAAAGAGATATCACCTGATAAAATTGTCAATACGTATTACCTGACAGATCAAATCAATCAGTTCTATGAACATGAGAAGAACCAGTCTAAGCTGGTGAGTGCATTTTCAATATTAGCTGTTATTCTATCAGTTATGGGACTTCTAGGGATGACATATAATACCATTTTAATGAA
Source organism: Sunxiuqinia indica (assembly GCF_009847015.1). GTDB lineage: Bacteria > Bacteroidota > Bacteroidia > Bacteroidales > Prolixibacteraceae > Sunxiuqinia > Sunxiuqinia indica. The sequence goes on along the minus strand of NZ_WVEM01000006.1, from coordinate 267,675 downwards.
AACAAAAGAAATCGGCATCCGCAAAGTAAACGGCGCAAAAATCTCCGAAGTATTAATAATGCTCAACAAAGACTTTATAAAATGGGTAGCCATAGCCTTTGTAATAGCTACACCCATTGCTTACTACGCCATGAATAAGTGGCTCGAAAACTTTGCCTACAAAACAACCTTAAGCTGGTGGATCTTTGCCTTGGCCGGATTGCTGGCGCTTGGTATTGCACTATTAACGGTGAGTTGGCAGAGTTGGCGGGCGGCTACGCGAAATCCGGTTGAAGCGCTGAGGTATGAGTAATGAAATCCCGATTGTTTGGGATGGAGGCTTTAATGCATGAGTAAGATGGAGGTTTCAACTGAAGCGTTGAGATAGCTACATTAATGTTTGATTTGTATATTTATTCGTATAAAATTTTAACACAGTGTGTCTATAATTTTAACATTTAATAGTTTGTTCAAAATGTAATTGTTTGATATTTAGTGTTTTGAAATTTAGGTATCCTATTTGATTTTAGATGGTTGGTTGATCAAAATAATTGAAGTATGGGTTAGGATAAGCTAAAATTATCCTAACTGTAAGTATCAACTATATAGTCATCAAAAAAAAGACCATTGCCGAAATACATGTAAATATGCTTCAACACTATTTGAAACAAATCTTTAGAAACTTCTTAAGACACCGGCGTTTTTTTGTAATAAACGTAATTGGCCTATCCATCGGAATAGCAGCCTCAGCCATGCTCTGGATGCAGATTCAGTATGAAAAAAGTTATGACAGCTTTTATCCGCAAACGGAAAATTTGTATCGCGTTAGTTACCACGCTTCAAAAGATGGGAAACAATTGACCAACAGTTGCCGAACGCAATCGGCGCTAAGTCAGGCCCTGAAGGGTGAATCAGAATTGATTGCAGCAAGTTGCAGGGCGTTTTATGAATCGTGTTATATGTATACCGATAATGTTCAGATGTATAATCAGGATGTAGTGTGGGCAGACAGTGCTTTCTTTAACGTTTTTCAAAATAAAATGGTATTGGGAGACATTTCAACAGCGTTGTCAAATAAATACACGGTTGCAATTTCTGATAAGATGGCGCGTATTTATTTTGGCAATGACGAGCCGATCGGAAAAATTATAAAACTCAATGAAGGTATCGTTTTTACTGTAACCGCTGTGTTCAAAACCTTGCCTCCCAATACACATTTGCACTACGACTTTGTGGTGAGTTTTAATACCCTCGCCGATTACGGTATGAATGTTCGGGGAAGTTGGAGAGGGATTTTTGTTTCAAGTTATTTCAGAAAAACGCCTTCCTCCACCGAAAAGGAGATAACAAATTTGCTAACAAACATATCTGAAAAATACCTCACAAATAATGGAAAAGATGGTTTGGAAGTGGGGTATTCTATTATACCGGTAAAAGATATTTATTTAAAATCGGATTTGGAAGGTGAATTCGTTCCTCAGGGAAATTTTACAAAAGTGAAGTTGTTATTTATTATCGCCATTTTTATCATATTCATCGCCTGGACCAACAATATCAATATATCAACTGCTTTGTCATTTGAGCGTGTTAAGGCATCGGCCATCAGAAAAATAAACGGCGCTAATAACCGGTCTTTAGTTAAATATCATTTCGTCGAATTGTTCGTTATCAATTTTGTCGCCGTACTTTTTTCATTGCTGCTTATTTTTATGGCTTTACCACTGTTCAGGTCCTTTGTTAACAGTAACATTTCAGCTACTACTTTTTTGCAATTGTGGTTTTGGCTCATGTTGGGAGGTTTACTTCTGTCAGGTATAATTTTTACCGGGTCCATTTCAGCCTTGCTCCAATCTTCATTTGCACCTTTGCAGGTTATAAACAACAAAGTCAATAATTCCAGTGGTTTAGGTTCCATTCGTTATGGTCTGACTGTTTTTCAATTTATGCTGGCGATTGTTCTTATCGTTTCGACGACTTTAATATTCAAACAAATCAATTTTCTGGAAAAAAGTAACCTGGGAATGAATCCGACCCAGGTTTTGGTTATGCGGGCACCGGCTACCAATAATACGACCGGAGAAAGACGATACCATGAGTACCGTGCTTTCCGGGAGGAACTCTTGCAATCTCCATATGTTAAAAAAGTTACTGCAACGATGAATATTCCCGGGCAAACAAACAGATATAGTAATGTAACGGTTGGCCGGAGAGGAAAACAGTTAAATACAACATTTAATATTTCATTTTCTGATGAAAGTTATTTTGAGACCTACCAGGTTCCAATTATTGCGGGTCGAAATTTCTATCCCATAATAACCAGCGAAAATAAAAATGTAATTATCAACGAAAAAGCTGCTGAGGTTATGGGGTTTGAATCATCAGGTGAGGCAATTGGCGAAGAAATAAATATCGGAAAACGGGAAGTTGAAATTGTTGGTGTTGTTAAAAACTTTCATCATGAATCGTTACAAAAGGAGTTGGAACCTTATATTTATCAGTTCAAACACCCGCATGAATTTGGCTATTACCCGGCGCTGGTTAGTACGGCAAATATTCCGGAATTAATGAAAACAGCAAAGCAGGTTTGGGAAAAACACTACCCGCAGGCTCAGGCCGATTTCTTTTTTCTTGACAGTTTTTTTGACAAACAATATGTTTCATATAAACAACTTGGGCAACTTGCCGGAGTAAGTTCTCTGTTGGCAATTATGATTGCCTGTTTGGGACTTTATGCGTTGGTGTCGCATACCGTAAATAAAAGGGTAAAAGAAATTGGCATCCGGAAAGTAAATGGAGCCAAAATCTCAGAAATACTTACCCTGCTCAATAAAGACTTTGTGAAATGGGTGATCGTCGCTTTTGTAATTGCCACCCCCATTGCATACTACGCCATGAGTAAGTGGCTCGAAAACTTTGCGTACAAAACCAACTTAAGCTGGTGGATCTTTGCCCTTGCTGGGGTGTTGGCTTTGGGAATTGCATTGCTTACCGTTAGTTGGCAGACCTGGCGGGCTGCAACGAGAAATCCGGTGGAAGCGTTGAGGTATGAATAAAATGTCGGAATCAGGATTTGCAGGATGAAAGGATGAACAGGATTAGAAGATTGACAAGAATTTAAAATGATGGATAAGAAAATAGATGATGAATTGACGTACCGAATTATTGGTTGTGCCATGAAAGTGCACAATACGTTGGGGAATGGATTTCAAGAGCTAATCTATCAACGATGTTTAGCGATTGAGATGGACAAAGCAGGTCTCAAATTCTTGAGAGAACAAGAAATGCCAATCTATTACGAAAACATTCAGGTGGGAACCCGCAGCGGATTTTATCGTTGAAGGGACAGTGATGGTTGAATTAAAGACTTTGGTCAAATTGGAAGATGTCCATCTTGCTCAAGCTTTAAATTATTTGACGGCCTATCAAATAGAGAAAGGCCGGCTCATCAATTTTGGATCAACGAGTTTAGAAGTAAAGCGATTATTCAGGAAACATTAATCCTGAAAATCCTAAAATCCTGATTCAGATAATTGTATTGGCAAAGTTGGAGGGCAGCCACAAGAAATCCGGATGAGGCACTGAGGTATGAATAGCTATATAAATCGACAGTTTAATAATTATCAAATGCATTTAAAAACGACGCTTTTAAGTATTCTTCTGACAACAATGTTGCAGGCAAACAGTCAGAACCTTTCCCTGGTTTGGGAAACCGACATCGTAATGGCAAAACCTGAATCGGCTATTTTCGACCGCGAGAACCAACTGATTTACGTTTCGAACGTCAATGGCAACTACTGCACTAAAGACGGGAACGGCTTTATCTCAAAGGTGGGGTTGGATGGGAAAATTGTAGAACTGAAGTGGATTGGCGGGTTGAACAGCCCGCAAGGGTTGGCTCTTGATGGCAATAAGCTTTTCGTGGCCGATGTTGACGAAGTGGTGGAAATAAACATTACAACAGGAGAAATCCTCAAGCAGTTAAAAATTGATAATGCTATTTTTCTCAACGATGCAGTTGCCGATAAATCAGGCAATGTTTTCATTTCCGACTGCAAAGGAAACAAGATTTATAGGCTGGCAAACGACAGCGTTTCGGTTTGGTGCGATGATCCGTTGCTTAAAGGAGCGAACGGGCTGTTATGCGTTGAGCCAAGCTTATTGGTATTGAATATGGGGAACGCAACTATTTATTCAGTAAATAAAACGACAAGGTCGTTGACCGAGTTTTGTTCTGGAATAGAGAATTGCGACGGAATAGTTTCTGATGGCCGGAATGGCTTTTTTGTTTCGGGAGCCTGGCAAGGTGAAATCTGGCATCTTGATAGCTCGGGAGTGAAATCGCTGGCTCTCGACCTTGGACCTGAAAAGGTTATTGCTGCCGATATTGAGTTTATACCTGAAGAAAACCTGCTATTAGTACCAACCTTGAATAAGACCTTGAGAGCGTATCGATGGGGAGAACAATAAACCAAAATACAACAACGAATATTAACCAACCGATGAAGATACTGATCAACTCATTACTAAGAAGAATACTGAATAGTAAAACCAATCTGCTCATTAATTTGCTGGGATTAACCATTGGCATGACTGCCTTTCTGTTTATTACAGCTTGGATCATTTCGGAGAAAAGCTACGACCGTTTTTGGCAAGAGGCCAGTCAAATGTACCGGGTAGAACTAAAACGTAGTGATCAAAGTAACGAGCTGGTCAATACGGCAAAAAATTACAATGGGGTGGGGGCTGTTTTGCAAAATGAGCTCCCCGAAATTGAAGCAGCCACGCACTTAGACAAAGATATTATTACCGTTTTTACACCCGATGCCAGCGTGCAGGACGTGAATATGTTTTTTACCGATTCTTCGTTTTTTAAGGTATTCCCGCGGAAAATTGCCAGTGAAAACAAAAATCAGTTGTTTGATGATATCCACAATGCCATTATTAGCCGGTCGTTGGCTCAAAAGCTTTTTGGGAAAGCATTTCCTGTTAACCAATCGTTTAAGTTAAATGAGGGCTGGGAGTTTAATGTAGTTGGTGTGTTTGATGATGTGCCGGCAAACAGCCATATCCGCTTCGACTTGATCCTTCAGCGAAAAGCGCTTTTGTATTACATGCGCAACTTTGACTATGCAACAGGAGAGTTGGATAACAGTCAGCTTTCTTCGTGGGTCGATCGCGACCCCTACTCGCAGGGACAGTGGAAAGGAACCCGCGGCTACACCTATATTCGTTTAAAGCCAGGAGCTCATATCCAAGATGTAGAAGCCAAATATACGGCGGCTATTGAACCTTGTATTCAACATATCAGGCAAAATAATGAAAGCGTTCAGTTTGAATTCATGCCTGTGAGTCGGATTCACCTGTTTTCAAAGAAGGATGGCGAAATGTTTGCAAACGGAAGTAACGTAAAAGTGTGGGCTTTTGCCTTGATTGGCTTATTGTTGATTGTTACCTCGTTGTTGAATTTCATTAACATTTCGGTGGCGTCATCCATCAGTCAAACAACGAACCGGGGAGTTCATCGGATTTTAGGGGCAAATCGTGGTCATTTGCTGTTTGAGTTTTTTGGAGAAGCTTTCCTATTCAATTTGATTGCCGGTCTAATCAGCTTTTTGCTGGGGGCTGCTTTCCTGAAAAGTGCTATCACGATTGGTGGATTTGAAATCTTCTCGTTGAGCTGGGGGATGTTAATCTTGGTTTGCTGCCTACTGGTTTTGGTTGGAACGTTCGTAAGTTCGGTTTATCCATTTCTGTATGTGGTGAGTAAAATGCTGAAATCTGCCCGCAGTTTCAGGTCTCAATTAAACAGGGGATCTTTGGCTTCGGTAAAAGCATTGGTCGTATTTCAGTTTGGCATTGCCATCTTTCTTATTATTGGAACAATGACAGTTTTTAGGCAGTTACAATTTATGCAAAACACCGATACCGGGATAGAAATGGATCATACGATGGTTTCTTTCAGCCCGATGACGATGATTAAAAAACCGGATCAGCTATCGAAGCTGGAAACATTTCGAAGCGAAGTTCAGAAAATTCCCGGCGTAAAAGGGTTCACAACAGCTGAAATTGTTGCCGGTGAAGATTATCACCGATCAAGCGATCAGGTTTGGATACACGGACAGGAGGAAAATAAAAAGCCATTCTCTATTGCTCGGGTAGACTATGATTATTTCGATCTCTTTTCCATCGATTTGCTGGCCGGTTCATTGTTTAGTCCAACATCAAGAAAAGATGCCAATGAAGTTTTAATCAATCAATCGGCCTGCAAACAATTGGGTATCGATCCCGCTAAGGCAGTCAATAGCCTGCTGGTTGTTGGCGACAATACCTGTCGAATTTTGGGAGTAATAAAGGATTACCACCACCTTTCGCTGAAAGACGAAATAAAGCCCGTAATTTATTATAACAGTTTGTGGTGGTACCGAACAGTTGGCTATTACTTTGTGAAAATTTCGCCGCAAGATATGCAGGCAACCATTGCCTCTGTTACAAAACTCTGGAATCAACTTTATCCTCAGGAAGAGTATCATTTCCGCTTTTTAGACGACTGTTTCAATGAAGCTTATCAGGCTGATAATAATTTTGGGCGGGTTTACCTGGCCTTGGCGTTGCTAACTATTTTTATTGCAGCAATGGGACTGTTTGCCCTTGCAAAATTCGCTTCAAAAGCACGTGTAAAAGAAATTGGCATCCGGAAAGTAAATGGAGCCAAAATCTCAGAAATACTTGCCCTGCTCAATAAAGACTTTGTGAAATGGGTGATCGTCGCTTTTGTAATTGCCACGCCCATCGCTTACTACGCCATGAGTAAGTGGCTCGAAAACTTTGCGTACAAAACCAACTTAAGCTGGTGGATCTTTGCCTTGGCCGGATTGTTGGCGCTTGGTATTGCACTATTAACGGTGAGTTGGCAAAGCTGGAGGGCGGCAACCTGGAATCCGGTGGAAGCGTTGAGGTATGAGTGATAAATTCATTCTTTTTTATTGAAAGCAATTGTGGTAATAAATAAAGAAGAGACCAGCTAACACGCTTAGCTGGTCTCTTCTTTATTAACTATCTTTTTTCCTGAGTTTTTATTCTTGATGGTCATCCTGATCCCGAACTATTGCATCAGATTTATAATAAGAAAACTTAACCATATTTGTGCTTCCTTTTTTATTCAATGGCAATGTTCCAACGCTCACAACTAATTCACCAGCTTCAATCTTTTTCTGGTAAAATAAGGTCGTAAGGGTGTATTCTACGGCATCGTTGGTAAACATAAAGTCCTGACAGGGATAGGATTGCACTCCCCAGTACAAAGACATTTGACGCAACAGGAGTTTATTGGGTGTAAATCCATAGATGTCGGCTTTGGGGCGGTAGCTCGCTATTTTTCTTACACTGTCACCCGAATAAGTCAATACGATAATGTTATTTACATTTGACTGAATAGCCATAAAAGATGCTGTGTGGCAGGTCGAATCCAGAATAAATGATTCTTGTTCAATCTTTGGCTCCTGGGTTCGGTAATATTTATAACCATATTCCTCCGAGTCGTGAATAATGGTGACCATTGCCTTTATGACCTCAATGGGGAATTTACCAATACTGGTTTCACCACTTAGCATTACAGCCGAAGCTCCATCAATAACAGCATTTGCAACATCGTTGGCCTCGGCGCGCGTGGGGCTAAAGTTGTTGATCATGCTTTCCATCATTTGCGTTGCAATAATAACTGGTTTTGCATGCTTAACACATTTATCAACAATCATTTTTTGCTTGATCGGAACTTCCGAAAAATGCAATTCAACACCCAGATCTCCACGTGCTACCATTATTCCATCACTAACGCTAATAATATCGTCAATAACTTCAAGAGCTTCTGGTTTTTCAATTTTTGCAATAATGCCCGTATGTTTCTCTTTGGCTTCAACAAGCTTGCGTAAATCAAGAATATCCTGAGCTTTTCGAACAAACGATAATGCAATCCAATCCACGTTGTGTTCTAATGCGAACTCTGCATCGGCAATATCTTTTTCGGTTAAACTCGGGAGTGATATTTTTGTTTTGGGCAGGTTAACGCCTTTTTTCGATGACAAAATTCCACCGTATATCACTTTGGCGCTTACCGAGTCGTTTCCGTTTGTCGCTGTTACTTCAAGCTTAAGTTTTCCGTCGTCAATCAAAATGGTATCACCAATTTGAACGTCTTTCGCAAATCGGGAGTAACTCATGTACACACGCTCGAGATTTCCCACGCACGGTGTATTTACAAATTTAATTTCGGCTCCTTCAACTAATTCAACGCCATTGTTTTCAACTTCCCCGATCCGTAGTTTTGGTCCTTGTAAGTCGGCCAGCAATGCAACATGCGTGCGTAATTCGTCATTGAGTTCCAGTATGCGATCAATAACTTCCAGATGATCGGCATGTGAACCATGACTAAAGTTCAGACGGCATACATTCACTCCGGCTTCGAATAGCTTCTTTAGCTGTTCTTTCGATGAGCTTGCAGGCCCTATGGTTGCAATAATTTTTGTCTTTGTGTTGTAATTTATCATATGTGTGTTTTGTTGATTGCTTCGCGTAAATTTTACCTCCTCTCAATTCTTTGGGATCTACAATTTCCAGATCGGTAAAATCTGTTGATTTAAAGACAACCGTTATTAACGTATCATGTCTCAGTATCTAATTGTCCGTTTTTTCTGTGATTATGAAGAGATGTGTTTTAAGAAATACATCAACGTAGAAATTAGATATAAATCGGCTACAAATGTAGGAATATCGTGTTACAAATATTGCTGTTGCCTATTTACCGGACACGCTTGTTAACAATTATGAAACGACCATACCTGTTTGTTACACAAACAAGCATGATTAAATTCCATAGAGAGCTCCATGTGTTTCGATTTTAAAGTATAAATGCATCGAATAAAAGATGAACGTATAAAAGTTACTGCTTTTCAACAAAGGTTGACGGGAAGCTTAATAATTGATATTGAATTGTTTTTGCCAATCGATAATTACCAAGTGACCCCGGGTGCAAACGATCGGTTTTTTCATTCATAAAATACTTTACCTGCGAATCTTCCATCGGGTAAAGTCCACTTATCGAGTGCAAGTCGATTAAAGGCACAGCCCAAACTGAGGCGGCTTGTTTTAGTGTATTTACATAGTCGTCAATGTATAAGCCAAGCGCGTTGGCAAAGCTTTCTTCGGGCTGAACATTCGTAGCATTAAATGTAGCAAAACCGCGATGAATGGGAGTCATGATAATAATTTGCTGGTTGGGATAATTGCTCTTCAAAAAAGCCATTACTTTATTGATTCTTCCGCAAAAGGTGATGTCGCTCGCTTCCATGACCCGGTATTTTCGAACAACATTTGTTCCGTTGAAGTTGGTTTCTTTGGCGGTTTCATGATAAAAGCTGCCCATTGGCGTATTATGCATATAATCATTTGTTCCGGCAAAAATCAAAATCGCATCAACATCTGTTCCGTGCTCTTCTTTCAATTTCAATGCCTGTCCGTAAATACCGGTCCATTGATGTCCGCTAATGCCATAAACATAAGGTTTAATTCCCATCATTTCTGCCAGGTACTCCCAGTAAACAATTCGGGTCGAATCCTTTTTCCATTTCTGCGTCATCGAATCTCCTAAAAAGGCAACTTTTTTTCCATTCCACTGAGACAGCTGGACATCTTTGGCTTTTGTTGCTTTGTTTAAAACCTGACCATATCCGGGCACGATTAATACAAGAATTAAAATAGAAATCCCTATCAGTTTTTTCATAATTATTTGTTTACGTTAGTTCAAATTAAACGATACCAATTTATTTACATAGTGGTTTGTTTTCAACCCATTTTCAGGCTTGATCGAATTCAAGACCGTATAGTAGAATCACAAATTTAAACATCTTTTTAATGAATCGCTGAACCGTAGCAGATAAATTGAAAAGGTTACTTTGTTTTCGATACGAATGATTATGTTCCTAAGATTAATTTTCTACCTTTAAAAGAAAAATCAATCATGAAATCTTTTCTGATTTTACTGTCAATTTTTGCTTTCCATTTGAGCGCTTTGGCTCAAGATGCTTGGTTTCCGGAGCTTACACTTGGGTTTACTTCAGCACAAATTGATGAAAGCTATAAGGCGAGAGGGCTAAGCCCGAGTTCGTTTTTTGTTGATTTTAGCGAATGTTGGAATCGAAAACATGAGCAGTCTTTTTCTGTTGTAAAAGCATTTGGGATCGGGCTGAATTATCATTCTTTATCCACTAATTTGGCATCACCGGGGGGCGAGAGTTACTATTCCGGAGGCTATGTGTATTCAACTTTTAATTTGTCATTGATGGCTCAACAGCGATTTGGGAAATCCTATTTTCTTCAATTTGGGCCACGTTTTGAGACAATACTTTTAGGGTACGAAAATTTAAAGTATCATGGAGGAAGCCGACAGTGGGACGGATTAAATGAATCGTGGGTTTCTAAGGAAGCTAAAATAGCTGAATTCAACCGAAATTACTTCAATAATCCCTATTATGGATTAAGCTTGCGTTTGATTAATGAACCGGAGGAGGAAAGCCTTTCGGCAGGTATTGGTGTGAGCTATTTGCGGACTGAACCGGATCAATCAAATTTTAATTCAGAGCATATGGTTCGTGTTTCATTTATTCTAAAACTTTAGCGTTTGTGCCGAGGCTTTTTTACCAATTCACAATCTTCATTTTTCCGATGATTTCCAATGCAATAATCTCCTTTTGCCTTTCCTGTTGAAAGGCCTGCCCGAACCCAAAAAATTTCTATATTTGTACCTCTTAAAAAAAGAACGACAAAATAGGAATCCAATGAGCGATAAATTCCCTGTATACAAGCAATTAGACCTTTCTCAGGTGAACAAGGATGTTCTGAAAAAATGGGAAGACGATGATACATTTCATAAAAGTATAAGCACCCGCGAGGGGAATGAAACCTTTGTTTTTTATGAAGGCCCACCCTCTGCGAACGGGATGCCGGGAATTCACCACGTCATGGCACGCGCCATAAAAGATACCTTTTGCCGCTACAAAACCATGAAAGGTTTTCGGGTTCATCGTAAGGCCGGTTGGGATACCCATGGGTTACCGGTGGAGCTGAGTGTGGAAAAATCATTGGGAATTACAAAAGAAGATATTGGTGGCAAAATCTCGGTTAAAGAGTATAATGCAGCCTGTCGCCGCGAGGTGATGAAATACACCAAAGAGTGGGAAGAGTTAACCCGCCAAATGGGCTATTGGGTGAATATGGATGATCCGTACATCACTTACGACAACCGTTACATTGAGTCGGTTTGGTGGCTGCTGAAAAAGCTGTACGACAAAGACCTGATTTATAAAGGATACACCATTCAGCCCTATTCGCCGGCAGCAGGAACCGGGTTGAGTTCTCACGAACTCAATCAACCGGGAACTTATCGTGATGTAAAAGACACGACAGCGGTTGCTCAGTTTGCGGTCATTCGAGATGATAAATCAGAATTTTTATACGAAGAAGTCGATACTCCGCTATACTTCATGGCATGGACAACTACGCCATGGACTTTGCCTTCGAATACGGCATTGTGTGTTGGTCCGAAGATTAAGTATGTGAAAGTGCGGTCGTTCAATCCATACACTGGAGAGCCGATGACGGTTATTTTGGCTAAGGATTTGTTGAGTTCACATTTCAATCCGAAGCATGCTGAACTTTCGCTTGACGAGTACAAGCCGGGAGATAAAAAAATACCTTTTGAAGTAATTACAGAATATACCGGAGAGGAAATTGCCGGGGTGAACTACCAGCAACTGATCAACTGGGTAAGACCAAATGGAGATGCTTTCCGGGTGATAACCGGCGATTTTGTAACAACCGAAGATGGTACTGGAATCGTGCACATAGCACCTACTTTTGGTGCTGACGATGATCGTGTGGCTAAGCAAAATGGCATTGTTCCTTTATTCGTTCTGGATAAAGAAGGTAAAAATCAGCCAATGGTTGATCGTAAAGGTCGTTTCTTCCGCATCGAAGATATGGCATCGGAATTTGTGCAGTCGAATGTGAATACTGAAACCTATGGCGAATTTAATGGCCGCTATGTGAAAAATGAGTACGACGAACTGTTGGATGAGTCATATTCAACAGTGGATGTCGATATTTCGGTTATGTTGAAGAAGGAAAACAAAGCCTTCAAAATAGAAAAACACGAGCACAGTTATCCGCATTGCTGGCGAACTGATAAGCCAATACTGTATTATCCGCTGGATAGTTGGTTCATTAAAACCACTGCCGTAAAAGACAAGCTGATTGAGTTGAATAACACGATCAACTGGAAGCCGGCATCGACCGGAACCGGACGCTTTGGCAACTGGTTAGAAAACCTGGTAGACTGGAATCTGAGCCGTTCTCGTTTTTGGGGAACACCCCTTCCAATTTGGCGTACTGAAGATGGCTTGCAGGCCAAGTGTATCGGTTCGGTTAAAGATTTGATGACAGAAATTGAAAAGGCCGTGGCTGCCGGAGTGATGGATAAAAATCCGTACGAGGGATTTACTTCAGGTGAATACAGCCAGGAAAATTACGATAAAATTGATTTGCACCGTCCATTTGTGGATGACATCTTTTTGGTAAGTGATGATGGACAGAAGATGTTTCGCGAGCCTGATTTGATTGATGTTTGGTTTGATTCTGGCGCCATGCCGTATGCGCAACGTCACTTCCCTTTCGAGAATGATGACATCTTTAAGGATGTGTTTCCTGCTGATTTTATTGCTGAGGGAGTTGACCAAACACGTGGATGGTTTTTTACGCTACATGCTATTGCAACCATGATTGATGAGTCGGTTGCATTTAAAAATATTATTTCCAACGGATTGGTGCTGGATAAGGCTGGAAACAAAATGTCGAAACGCCTGGGGAATGCCGTTGATCCTTTCGAAACAATTGAAATGTACGGTTCCGATCCGCTACGGTGGTACATGCTAACGAACTCACAACCTTGGGACAACCTCAAGTTTGATGTTGGAGGTGTGGATGAAGTACGCCGTAAATTCTTCGGAACACTTTATAATACGTACGGATTTTTTGCTTTGTATGCCAATGTGGATGGTTTTCGGTTCAAAGAGGAAGAGATCCCGGTAAGTGACCGCCCTGAGATTGATCAGTGGGTTATTTCCTTGCTGAATTCGTTGGTGAAAGAAGTTGGTGAAAGCCTTGAAAACTATGAGCCAACACGTGCCGGACGAGCCATTTCTGAATTTGTGAGCGAGAACCTGAGTAACTGGTTTGTGCGTTTAAGCCGCAAACGCTACTGGGGTGGTGAGTACGATCAGGATAAAATTTCGGCTTACCAAACCTTGTACACGTGCTTGGTAACTGTAGCTAAATTAGCGGCACCTATTGCGCCTTTTTATGCCGATCAGTTGTACTCTGATTTGAATAAGATGACGGGAATGGAACCTGATCAAAGTGTTCACTTGGCGGAATTTCCAACCGCGAATGAAAGTTTAATCGATCGGGATTTGGAAGAAAAAATGGCCATTGCTCAAAAAGCGTCATCCATGATCCTGGGATTGCGCCGGAAAGAAAAACTGAAAGTACGTCAGCCACTGGCAAAAATTATGGTTCCTATTTTGAATGATCGTTTCAAGACGCAGTTCGAAGCTGTGGAAAACATCATTTTGTCGGAAGTGAATGTGAAAGAGGTTGAGTACCTGACCGATACTGCCGGAGTCATTAAAAAGAAAATAAAGGCGAATTTTAAAGCTTTAGGGCCAAAGTATGGTAAAATGATGAAGCAAATTGCAGGAGCAATTGCACAGTTTGGGCAGGATGAAATTTCAAGCCTTGAGAAAATTGGTACTTATGAATTGGCGGTTGGCGACCAACAAATAACTATTAGCATCGACGATGTTGAAATCACGACGGAAGATATTCCCGGATGGTTGGTTTCAACCGAAGGCGACATGACGATTGCCTTGGACATCAATTTAACGGAAGAACTGAAGCAGGAAGGTATTGCGCGTGAGTTCATCAACAAAATTCAGAACCTGAGGAAAGAAAGCAACTTTGAGGTGACTGATCGTATTAATATACGAATTGAGAAAAATGATTCGTTTAATGAAGCGATTGAGAACTTCAAAGAATATATTAGTAATCAAACGCTTGCAGAAAGCCTTGAATTGACCGATAAGCTTGATGAAAAGGGCGTTGCAAAAGTTGAAATTGATCAGGATACAGAAGCTCTTATTCATTTAAATAAAATAAGTTAAACTTACGATCGTTTAGTATGTTTTATGACCTTAAACAATTCAAAATATTTTTATAATTTAGGGTCCGATATAAAAAATAACGATATACCCACAGGGATAACTAAATTTTACGGTTATGACAGAGAAAACGAGATATACAGATGCTGAGTTAGCTGAATTTAAAGAGCTGATTCTTGGTAAGCTTGAAAAAGCGCAGGAAGATTACGAACTCTATCGGAATTCGATCACGCTAAGTGATGGGAATGATACGCAGGACACTTCACCGACTTTTAAAGTTTTAGAAGAAGGTGCTGCTACTCTTTCAAAGGAAGAGGCCGGAAAACTGGCTCAGCGACAGCTAAAGTTCATTCAACACTTGCAGGCAGCCTTGGTACGTATCGAAAACAAAACATTCGGTATTTGCCGCGAAACAGGTAAACTAATCGCGAAGGAGCGTTTGCGTGCTGTTCCTCATGCTACTTTGAGTATTGAAGCTAAAAACAGCCAAAAATAAGATTGATGGTCGGCAAACATAGTTTGATGATTGAAAGTGTAGATTCTCTTTCAATCATTTTTTTTGTGTTGAAATGAGTCGTTAGAGTTAGCGCTTCGACATGTGGTATCTTTTGAAGACAAACAATTATAGAGAGAACGAACAAGAAATTTATTAGCGATATCTCATAAATAAGCCTGATTAAATTTGTTGAGAGTTCCACACGTTGCATTTGAAAAATATATATTATAAACGGATGAAATTACAATCATGTCTAGATTAGCAAAATCCCTACTCATTATTTTTTCTGTTCTTTTTGTCGATCAATTTGTGAAAATATTGGTGAAGACCAACATGTTTTTGGGACAGGAGTTTTCTGTTTTGGGCGATTGGTTTTTAATTCATTTTGTTGAAAACAATGGAATGGCTTTTGGGATTGAATTTGCCGGAGAGTATGGTAAAATTGCATTAAGCTTATTCCGGGTTGTTGCGGTAACTGGCATCGGATGGTATTTGCTTAAGCTTGTTAAAAATAAAGAAGTGCCCATGGGTTTCATCGCCTGTGTTGCTCTCATTTTTGCGGGAGCCATTGGCAACATCATCGACAGTGCTTTTTACGGTCTTATTTTTACAGAAAGCTATGGGAAGGTTGCCAGCCTGTTTCCCGCAGAAGGAGGCTATTCCTCTTTTTTACACGGGAGAGTGGTCGATATGCTTTACTTCCCGATCTTTTCAGGACGATACCCCACATGGTTGCCGCTGAAAGGAGGCGACAGTTTCTTGTTTTTCAGGCCGGTTTTTAATATTGCTGATTCTGCTATTACGATTGGAATATTTAGCATACTATTATTTTATCGTCAGGCATTTAACAAGCTTGAGAACGAAAATGACGATACCAAAGAAGCGGCTGAACCGAGTTCTTATTGAGAATGACTGATGGTAGAAAATATCGGATTTTGCTTGTGTATTTTAAGCTAATGTTGTAAACTTGCAAACCGAAAAATAAGAATATTTATTCAAAATATTTAGGGCCTATAGCTCAGTTGGTTAGAGCACCTGACTCATAATCAGGTGGTCCCTGGTTCAAGCCCAGGTGGGCCCACATCAATAAACAAGGCACTTTCAGAAATGGGGGTGCTTTTCGTTTTTTAGCCGGGTACAACATGGGTACAACAAAATGAATACGAAACAGATGAGTTATATGGTAACTCTTCATTCTTCTATAATGACAATGTTTACTCATGGCAGCGAATGGGAAAATACATTGCTAGGTATTTTTGATTGAGAAAAGTATTGGATCAAAAGGTTGATTTAGAGATTTATTCGAGAGAAGTGTTCGTTATGTTTTAAAACCTTTTATTGGAGAAATGAAAAAAAAAACATTCATTTGGAGGTTATTTACATCGATATAAATGATGAAAAAGGGACAAGCATCAAGTGAAGAAATTTTTATCATTCACCGACTAATAGAAGGTGATGAAGAAGCATTCAAATTTTTCTTTGACACTTATTATGATGATTTATGCAATTTCGTGAATGCCTATGTACGTGATGAAAGTTTATCGGAAGATATTGTCCAAAATACCTTCATATATCTGTGGGAGAACAGAAAGAATTTAAATCAGGACAGTTCGATTAAATCTTATCTATATGCTGCTTCAAAAAATAAAAGTTTAAACCATATTCGAAATTTTAAAACTCAAAACCGCTTAAAATTCGCGATTAACGATTCTTTGCAGGTCAACCAGATAACGAATGATTATCTGGAATACAAGGATTTGAAAAATCTGATAAGAAGCGCGATCGATCAATTGCCCGGAAAGTGCAAAGAAATATACCAGTTGAGCAGGGACCAGGGATTAACGAACAAGGAAATAGCCGCCAAGCTGGATTTGTCAACGAAGACAGTAGAAAACCAAATTACAATTGCAATTCATAAAATCAAAGCTTTTTTAAAGCCATATTATAATCAAATTTTGTTTTTTTTCCTTCTTGCTCATTTTTTTTAATTTTTTTTTTGGGGGATGACGGTAACTTAAGTGCTATAGTGATAAAACGCATTATTAGCAATTATGGGAAACACCATTTCTCAAATGAAAATCGTCCGGCATATTGTTTCTAACGGACGCGAATATTCGAAAGAGATAGATGCTTGGTTTAATGAATGTAAGGAGAATAGAAATATCTATCAGGATCTCCTGGCGGTTTGGCAATTAACAGGAGAATTACCGCCCTCGTTTTCTCCGAATAGGGCTAAGGCATGGGAAAGAGTTCGTTCAACTATAAAAGTATCCCAACGACGGATGAACATTTATCGTTTAGCTTCCCAGGTTGCAGCTGCCGTGATTATCATATTTGTGAGCATTTGGATTGGAGCGAAAGTCGATAGTTGGAGGCCTCTGGAATTCACTGAAATTACTTCTCCCCCGGGACAAAAAACCCAAATACTATTACCTGACAGTTCTACAGTATGGTTGAATGGTGGCTCTAAAATAAAGTACGCTCAAAATTTCAATCAGGCTAACCGAAATGTTGAGCTTGTTGGGGAAGGCTATTTTGACGTCAGAAAAAATTTTTCCAGCCAGTTTGTCGTGAAAGTAAATGCAATTGATGTTAAGGTGTTTGGAACGCAATTCAATGTCAAAGCATACGACGACGGAAAGAAGGTGGAGGTTGGTTTGAAAACTGGGAGCATAGGAATTGAGAGTGATGGCCGGACATTGATCAAGCTTAATCCAGGCGATTTTTTGACTTATGACAAAGAATCTAAAGAAATCGAGCTTGAAAAAAAAGCCGTTGACTTGGTTTTGGCTTGGACGAAAAACGAATTGGTATTTGAGGAGCAGACGATCAAAGAAGTATTTGATTATTTCGAGCATTGGTATGGGGTTCACTTTTCGGTTGATCAGGAAGTATTGGATGGGGAACTTTTGACTTTTAAAATTAAGACGGAATCCCTGAATGAAGCTTTATCTCTGCTGAAGCTTTTGAAACCGATGGAATACCAAATAAATGGAGAAAGAGTAACAGTAATAAAACCTAATTAAAAACTTAAATGAATAAAACTGTAAAACCTTAAAATTAAACAAAAAAGGCTTGCCAGAGGCAAACCTTTTAATTCGAGAAATTTATTAACTCAGTAAATAAGAAACAGGTTACAGCCATAACCAGGTTCTTTATGAGCTGAATAAACATTACAAAACTATGAAAAAAAAATGTAGTCCAGGAGTTTTATTGTCTATTCAATTCTCTTGGAGAAAATTATTGATGAAAATGAAATTGTTGATATTCCTTATCTGTGCAACTGGCCTGTTAGGAGCCTATGCAAATGTTTATAGTCAGCATTCGAAAATAAGTATGAATGTTAAGAATAAGACAATCAAGGATGTGTTGAAACAAATTGAGGATCAGTCGGAGTTTTCGTTTATGTATAATGCCAGTAGGGTGAATGTATACAAAGAAATTGATCTAACCATAGAGAACAGTTCGGTTCAACAAATTTTGGAAAAAGTTTTCGAAGGAGAAAATATTGATTATAAGATCATTGATCGCAATATCATTATATCATCGAAACAAGAATACCAGGGGCTAAATGAACAACGATTAACCGTAAGTGGGAATGTCACAGACTCATCAGGGGCACCTTTGCCCGGAGTGACAGTGATCGTTAAAGGAACCACAAAAGGAACAATAACGGACATGGATGGAGACTATCGATTGCCAGATGTTCCTTCGGATGCATATTTGGTTTTTTCTTTTGTTGGTATGTCCATGCAAGAAATTCCTGTTCAGGGGCAAGAAGTTGTTGATGTTACCATGGAAGAGGATGCTATTGGCTTGGAAGAGGTTGTGGCAGTAGGCTATGGTGTGCAGAAAAAAGTCAATTTGACTGGATCAGTGGGAGCTATAGAGGCAACCGAGCTTGCCAATAAGCCTGTTGCTACAACGTCGCAAGCAATTGCCGGACTGGTTCCCGGCTTAAGCGTCGTGCAGTCTTCGGGGCGGCCAGGCGCGGGAGCTACTGTTAAGATAAGGGGAACAGGTACCTTCTCAAGTGCAGGAAATAACCCATTGGTTTTAATCGATGGAATGGCAGGTAGTATTGATGATGTAAATCCCGATGATATTGAAAGTATCTCCTTTTTGAAGGATGCAGCATCTGCCTCAATCTATGGTAACCGAGCAGCAAATGGTGTTATATTAATTCAGACGAAAAAGGGAAAAGAGGGTAAATTTTCCGTCTCGTACAATAATTCTTTTGGATGGCAAAAACCAACTGAGCTTCCCGAATTCTTACCATCGTGGGAATACGCGACCTATTACAATGAAGCAATGCTAAATATGGGCAATGCAGAAGCTTACAGTGCTGAAGAAATTCAGAAGTACAAAAACGGTTCTGATCCTGATAACTATCCCAATGTAAATCATTTAGAGTGGTTGTTGAATTCAGGTTCTGGATTTCAGCATCGGCATAATGTAAGCATTAAAGGAGGAAATGAAAGGATAACGCAAAATTTTTCTGTTGGTTACTGGAAGCAGGATGGAATGACTGCTGAAACATTTAATGAGCGATATAATGTTCTGTGGAATGCTCAAAGCAATCTTTTGGAGTCGCTGACTTTAAGTACCCATTTGAACGCCTATACCAATGCTTATCAGTCGCCAAACGGCGAACCACAAAGTATAGAAGGAATGATTGGGTATGCTGTAAGAGAAGGTCCTATTTATGCAGGTAAAAAAACAGATGGATCATTTGGTTACCAGGATAATTACAGTCCTGAGGCATGGTTGGCAAGCGAATCATTCAACGAGAGTAACAACGTAAAAGTTACAGGAACAATGCAACTGGAGTGGGAAACACCTGTAAATGGTTTATCGCTAAGCGGTAAGTCAGGGATAACATATCATTCAGATTACAATAAGTCTTATCGTGCTGAGACCTACTTTGATTCTTCAAAAACAGTTGGGCCCGCTTCATTGAGTGTCTCATCCTATAATGGAACCTATAAAAATTTTGAAGGTTTGGCGACCTACAATAAGGCGCTGGATTTGCACTCATTCAGAATATTGGGAGGAGCATCTTTTGAAGAATTTAAGGACAATTATCTGACGGCTGCGAGAAATACTTTCCCCAATAATAATTTGTATGAGCTTGACTCAGGTTCGGGATCAACCATGACCAATGGCGGATCTTCAAGTGAATGGGCTCTAATGTCTTTCTTTGGACGTATGAATTATTCATTTTCAGACCGCTATTTATTAGAGGTTAATGCTCGTTACGATGGTTCTTCTCGGTTTTCATCCGATACAAGGTGGGGGTTTTTCCCTTCATTCTCTGCGGGCTGGCGTCTGTCAGAAGAAAACTTCTGGAAAGACTCAAAGATTGGTGAATCTGTTGAACTTTTGAAATTACGTGGCTCTTATGGAGTTCTTGGTAATCAAAATATCGGCACATATCCTTATCAGCAAACATATTCATTGGGCCAAAATGCCGTATTGGGTAGTCCGGGAACCTTACAATCAGGAGCACGAATTACGACATTTAATAACCCTGAAGTATCATGGGAAACGACCCGAATTATTGATATTGGTTTAGATTTTAGCCTTTTGAAAGGAAAAGTGAATGGTACAGTTGATTATTTTGATAAATACACAGATGATATTTTATCATCTGTTCAGGTTACCCAAATTATGGGACGATCTGTGGGTCAGTCGAATATTGGAGCAGTTTCAAACAAAGGTCTTGAGATTCGTTTAGAATACAATACAAAAATTGGAAATGATCTCAATTTATCTTTCGCACCAAATTTTACATACATAAAAAATGCTGTTGAAGAGCTGGCAGATGGCGCGACAGAAGATTTGAACAATAACCGTATTGTAGGAGAACCGCTGGGCATTATTTATGGCTACAAAACCAATGGATTATTCGTAGATCAGGCAGAAATAGATGCTGCACCGGATCAGCTTATTGGTAAGGATGGTTTGAAACCGGGATACGTTCGTTATGAAGATATCAGTGGCCCTGACGGAGTACCTGATGGAGTTGTAAATTCAACTTATGACAGAACAGTACTCGGTAGTACAACGCCCAAATACTACTATGGATTAAATATGAATGCTTCTTTTAAAGGGTTTGACTTTTCTGCGCTTTTGCAAGGGCTTGGTGGCCATAAGCGCCTCATAGGTTCCTATATGGCTTATGCATTTTACAATGGGGGTCAGATTCAGCAATGGCAAGTAAATAATCGCTGGACTATAGAAAATCCCGATAAATGGGCCGAATATCCCCGATTAGAAACACTTAATATGAGTAACACTAATATACAAAATTCTGATTATTGGGTGAGAGATGCAAGTTTCCTACGGGTCAAAAATGTTCAGGTTGGTTACACATTCTCAAAAAGAATTGTAGAGCGCATTGGTTTACAGAATCTAAGGGTTTTCTTTAGCGGACAGAACCTGTACAATTTCACATCGTTCTACAAAGGATGGGATCCGGAAAATGAGATTTCAACTGGAGATAGTCCTTCTTATTATCCGATTAATAGCATCTACTCGTTTGGTATAAATGCTAAATTCTAATTCAATGTTAATCAAAATAGATAAGATAGTTATGAAAAAATATATTAAAAAGTCAATATTTGTCTATATGCAAGCGGTCATTCTAGTGCTCGCTGCCCTTAGCTGCGATGAAATATTAGATAAGCAACCTTTAACGTCAATATCTGATGCCAGTTTTTGGTCAAGCGAGGAAGATGCTATGTTAGCTCTCGTTGGTTGCTACAAGTTTCCTTCTGGTTGGAGTTCTGATGATTTTGCTCACCCTCAAGGATTGATGTATCTTGATCTTGCTGGAGGTAATGGTGTAGAAAAGGAAAATTTTACTACGCAGGGAATGGCTAGTAGCAATACGATTGCTACTAGCGGAAATATTCACAGGTATTGGTCAAATGCCTATTCTCAAATTGCTCATTATAATACTTTTCTTGACAAAATAGTTGACGCTCCGATGGATGAAAGTAAAAAGGAAATGTGGATAGGTGAAGTAAAATCATTAAGAGCGTATTATTTGTTTTACCTAGCCTTTCATTTTAAAGACATTCCAATGCCACTGACTACACTTGGTATAGAAGACGCGAATACCATTGTCCAAACTCCACAGTCTGATGTATACAAACAATTGGAAGAGGATTTAACAGCAGCGATTTCTGTTTTGCCATTAGAAAGAAGTTCATCTGAATATGGAAGGTTCACAAAAGGAGCAGCACAAGTGCTTTTAAGCAGACTTTACCTTGCTCAAAACAAATGGACAGAGGCAGCTGCTGCCTTAAAGCCTATTATTGAGTCGGGAGTGTACCAGCTTGATAGAAGCAATGGGGAAGATAGTTATGAGAGACTTTTCCAGGTTGGTGGTGAATATAGTTCAGAAATGATATTTATTATTCAATATATGCAAGATAACTTTACTACTGCTAGGTATATCTATCAAACACCTGAATCTAATGGTGGGTGGCATCAGTTTGCTCCTTACAATGAACTGGTTAAGGCGTTTTTCTGCACCGATGGAAAAGGCATTGAGAACTCTTCAGTATATGACGATGAAGACCCTTATGCCAATCGCGATCCTCGCTTATATGCATCTATATTCCTGCCTCCCTTGGGAAGTTATGAAGGTACCGTCTACAAAGATGTAACCTATAATTGTTTTCAGGGACCGAATAAAGCAGATACCTACAATAAATTTACCTTGTTTAATGGCTATTGTCCTAAAAAAGGATTGGACCCATCTATTTCAAATCTATATGAGTCCTATGTTCATACACCTTTAATGCGCTATGCCGAGGTCCTACTTAGTTATCTGGAAGCGGTAAATGAATCTTCACCAGGTAGTGTAGGTCAGGAATTGTTAGATTTAACAATCAATGATATTAGAGATCGAGTAAATCTACCTCCTATTCAAATCGCAAACGTATCAAGCCAGGAACTGGTGAGAGAGGCGGTAAGAAAAGAAAGAAGGGTAGAGTTAGTTTTCGAAGGATTCCGTTATTTTGATGTTTTGCGTTGGGGCATCGCAGCACAAGAGTTGAACCACACTTTCACAGGTGTGAAACTGTCAGATGACCCCAATGCACCAAATTTTCGGGGATCAGGAGCTTCTGCTTCACCAGTTGATGAAGATATGTACTATCAGTTTGAAACACGTAGATGGAGTGACCACAATCGATATTTCCCAATACCTCAGAACGACCTGAACATTAATGAAAATCTCGTTCAAAATGAGGGATATAATTAAAAAATTATGATATAAAAATAGAGCAGGATAACAATCCAATATTCTGTTCTATTTTTTTTTAATGTCGATATGCAGTTAACAGAGATATTATTTAACGATGCTTAAATCAACTAGTTTTTTTACTCGTATTGTCATTGATGCTGGGGCTATTAACAGCTAATTCACAAGACGTTTCTATCTACAATCCTATTTGGAATACTCCGAATTAAAACTCACTTGAATCCATGCCTTTTGAAGGTTGCGATGTTGGGATGAATGTACGGGAAGAAAATGGTGATTTGCTAATTTATTTAAGCAGAAGTGGAACCTTCGACGAACTTAACTCATAGATGATGTTGAGGCAAATGGATTAAAAGTAACGAATAAATAAGAATCGTATTAAGTGAAAGAAATGAAACGAATTACTGTATTCCATTTCCTTGTGTATAGCTTCTTTATATTTCTGGTCGCATACGCAAATGTCTGCAATTCGCAAACAACAAAAACTGCACAGTCAGATAAATTTGATGGATACCTAATGGCTTACTTCACAGGAGAAAGTTCAACCGGAGAACAAATTTATTTTGCAACCAGTACTGACGGCCTGCATTGGATAGATGTAAACAATTCCATGCCGGTATTAATTTCCAATGTTGGCGAACAAGGGGTGCGTGATCCTGCTTTAACCCGCTCTGCCGATGGCGAAAAATTCTATATTCTTGCAACCGATTTAAGAATTGCTAACGACAAAGGCTGGCAAGTTGCTATGCATGACGGAAGTACTTCGCTGGTTGTTTGGGAATCAGACGATTTAACCAATTGGTCTGAACCCTGGTTGGTTGATGTTGCTGGTAGTATTCCCGGTGCTGGTTGCGCCTGGGCACCAGAAGCTATTTTTGACGAAAAGAACAATAACTACGTTGTATATTGGGCCACTATTTCGCCATTGGATGGAATTTATAAACCACGAGTTTATTATGTCACAACAACAGATTTTAAAGAATTTTCAGCTCCAAAAATATACATTAATCGTCCGGGAGAAAAAGGGATTATTGATACGCAAATAATAAAAGCTGAAAAAAGCACTTATAAATATTTCAGGGTCTCAGCTGATCATCAAATCACGATTGAAAAAGGAAACTCAATTTTGGGCGATTGGATCAATATTGGTAACATCACACATTTAGGGCTTGCCGACAATGTAGAGGGACCGATTCTATTTCAATTCAATAATAAAACTAAATGGGGACTGATGGTAGATCAATATTCCACAGGTGGAGGATATTTGCCATTGGTAACAGAGGATTTATCAAAGACATCTAATTTTAAGAAACTCAAAACTTCGGAGTATTCATTGGGGATTACTCTGAAACGTCATGGCAGTATTTTAAATATTACAGCTGAAGAATTAGATGCTATTCAGAAAAAATGGCCTACTAAAAAGGGAAACTAAGAAGGAATGTTTAGTATTCTTATTGGTTAATAGTTTATGTGTATGTGGAGTGATGTGTCAAAAAATATTACTATGAGGCAAAATATTAGAAAAAATATCATTCAATTATTAGTATTATTATGAATAAATCAACTTTACTTTTATTGTTTATTTTTAGTCTACTTTCCTGCGGGCAGAATAAAAAAGAAAAAATGCAGACAGGGCAGTTCGAACCAACCTGGGAATCGTTAAAGCAGTACGAAATTCCTGAGTGGTTTAACGATGCCAAATTTGGAATCTGGGCACATTGGGGGCCCCAATGCCAACCCGAAGCCGGCGATTGGTATGCTCGGCACATGTATCACCAGGGACATTGGCAGTACAACTATCACTTGGAAAAATATGGGCATCCATCTGAGTTCGGCTTTAAAGATGTTATTAACGATTGGAAAGCTGAAAAGTGGAATCCTGAAAAATTAGTAGCGCTGTACAAACGCGCGGGAGCTAGATATTTCTTTGCGATGGGCAACCATCACGATAACCTGGATATGTGGGACAGCAAATACCAGGAATGGAACTCCGTGGATGTGGGCCCCAAAAAAGATATTCTGGCAGGTTGGGCAAAAGCTGCACGAAACAATGGTTTGCCATTTGGTGTTAGTATTCACTCGGCCCACGCTTGGCGTTGGTATGAAACAGCACAAATGGCCGATAAAGAAGGAAAAATGGCAGGGATTCCGTATGACGGAAAGCTGACAAAAGCAGATGGTAAAGGGAAATGGTGGGAAGGTCTGGATCCTCAAAACTTATACGCACAAAATCATCCGCTAAGTAAAGATAGTGAAACGCCAAGTTCAATTCACGATCAATGGGGATGGGAAAATGGAGCAGTCCCCCCGTCTGGAGAATACTGTTTGAATTTTTACAACCGTACGATTGACATGATCAACCAATTTAATCCAGATTTGATTTATTTCGATGATACAGCTTTGCCATTGTGGCCGGTGAGTCATGTTGGATTGGAAATTGCAGCCCACTATTACAACAGCAACATGCAACAGCACGATGGGCAATTGGAGGCTGTACTATTTGGAAAAATTCTAACTGATGAGCAAAAGGAGTGCCTGGTTTGGGACGTTGAGCGTGGCGCGCCTGATAAGATACAGAAGAAACCCTGGCAGTCGTGCACCTGTATTGGAGGATGGCACTATGACCGTGGCGTTTACAACCGTAGCGACTATAAATCAGCTAAAACTGTCATGCAGATGTTGGTTGATATTGTGAGCAAAAACGGCAACCTGTTACTGAATATTCCAGTTCGGGGTGATGGATCTATCGATGAAAAAGAGCTTGAGGTAGTTGAAGGTATTACTGATTGGATGGACATTAATAGTGAATGTATATACGATACCCGGCCCTGGTATATTTACGGAGAGGGACCCAAAGCTGAAAATGCCAATCCTATCAATGCCCAAGGGTTCAATGAAGGTAAGGGAGGGCCCTATACCTCCAAGGATATCCGTTTTACAAAAAAGAAGGAGATTCTTTATGCCGTGATAATGGAATTGCCCGAAAATAATCAGGAAATAGTCATTAAATCACTAGGAACCGATAGTCAGTATTTCGAAGCATCAATGGATAGTGTTGAATTACTGGGAGGAGAACTTGCATCTTTTGATTTTACAAAAGATGGGCTGAAAGTTCTAGTTGCAACAGATTTGGAAGCTCCAGTTGTTTTGAAAATAAATTAATCGTTTTTGTCTAAAATAATATAGATACAATTATTTTTCTTTCAGTTGTTGAGTCAATATAGATTAAAAAAATACTAATAAAGAACATAGCCTGACCCTTATGGTTGCATTTAGTTGCGATCGGGGGTGAGCTGTTGCACGTTCAAAACGACAAAACAAACAAGCAGCTATCCGGATAGCTGCTTGTTTGTTTTTGTCTCATAGTTCAGGACTAGAAGTCTCAATGAATTTGATTAATAGGAGGGGCCGCATATGCACCGTTTAAGTAAAGGGTATCATTAATACATGGAATTCTAGATGTCTTTATGTACTAAAAGGTCAGTGTTCTCATGAACAGTTAAAATTTGAACATTGGCAGAAAGTCCAGCTTGACAGATAAGTACTTTTATTTCGTGGTAATACAAAAAATAGTTTCATTTAAATTCATCGATTATCAACGGCTAGCATTGTTTAATATTAAATTTTCAGTCATATCAAGCCAAAGAAGTCCAAAATAAATGAAGGGCTTAGTTTTCATTTGATTGCATTTGTTTTGTTGGTTAAATTTAATCTCAGGTTAATCGCAATTATCACTAATGCAATAGAAAATGGATGCAATCATATACAAAGCTGCACGTATCGTTTATTTTCTAAATATCAGGATAAAAAGATTCTTTCACCGGAGGATCTTTCATTCTCAAACTTCTATGTTCGTGTTTATTCTGGCATTTACTTTTTCCGTTGGCCTGATCGGTTTATCTGGAGCCGGTTTTTCTATCCAAAAAGCTACGGTTTCTTCAGCTGTTTTAACGCTGGCCTTATTTTTTATCTTGTTTTCGATAGGCGTATTCAAGGAGTCGAAACGCATGCAGGAAAACGAACTATGTTCATTTTTTCATTTCTCCCGCTCGAACATGAACGGAATAAAATTACAGCAATTAGGTTTTTTGGAATCTGACCGGGACAAGCTTAATTTACTGCTGAACAACCAACAGCCCAACAGTAAAATTGATTTTCTGCTGATATCGGATAACCGAATGGCGGCGGACTATAAAAAGCTATTTCGAATTCTTCACCTGCTTATTGAGGGTGGCATCGTGCATTTTAAAAAGGCGCAAAAGGAAAAGTTGTTCCGGTTGATTGAATCAACATTCACTTTAAACGGCTCAGAGGTTAACCGGGCCAGTTTAAACTCCCGTTTTTCAGAGTGGGTGAATGAAAAGGAAACGGAATTTTCCGAAAACCTGGAACCTTTCCGTAAAATTCTTAAGCGCTAGACGGTATTTTTCCCGTAATCAGCCCGTAATCCCGATTACCTTCTTGATATACCGATAGATACAGCCACATATTTGCTGATGAAAATTTTATGCCTTTGGCGTCATTAATCATCAAATATTGGCTCTATGGAAAATCAAACATTTCTTTCAAAGCAAGTTCTTAGTGAACTGAAGCAAATCAAAAGCCTGCTTTTTGAGAACAAGACCGTGTTGAACGTTGAAGAGTTGGCTCAGTATACGGGCCTGTCAAAAAGCAAGATCTATAAGCTACTGAGCAAAAAGCTCATTCCTACAGGTTCAAATACCAACATCCGGCAAAAGTTCTTTTACAAAAAGGATATTGACCGATGGTTGATGGGCATCTCAGAAGAAGATTTTGAGGCAGAGGAAACGTTTAACCAGCTGCTGTCCCGGAATAGAAAATCATAACAGCTAATGGCAGTCATGATGAAAGATAATCTTTATATCCGGGTCGGAACTTCTTATTTCAAAAAAGTAAAAGCACCCACCATTTCCGGTGACTTTAACGAGATCCTTGTCCCCTGGAATATCGATACCATTAAACAGGATCACGGGAAGAGCTTTGTCAGCCGGATTCCCAAATACGATGGTTTTACCTGTATTCCCAGCCATACGGATTTCAAACAGGTTTACTCGGGATTTTACAACAGGTATTCACCTCTGGGTAATCACCCCAAAGAAGGGACAATTGATGTTACCCGGCTGTTTGTCAAACATATTTTTGGCAACCAGTTTGAACTTGGACTGGATTATTTGCAACTGCTTTATCAAAAGCCGGTGCAAATACTGCCCATCCTTTGCCTGGTATCAAAAGAGCGATCAACAGGGAAAAGTACCTTCCTGAAATGGTTGAAAGCCCTTTTTGAAAATAACCTGACCTACCTGACAAACGACAGTTTCGGTAGCCAGTTTAATTCGGACTGGACCAACAAGCTATTGATTTGCATTGATGAAGTCCTCTTTAATAAAGAGGAACTGACCGAACGCATCAAGTACCTCAGCACAACCAACTACAATAAGCTGGAGGCAAAGGGAAAGGATAAGATTGAAGTTGAGTTTTTCGGGAAATTCATCCTCTGCAGCAACAATGAAGACAACTTTATCAAAATTGATGCGGCGGAAGAACGGTTTTGGGTGCGTAAAATTCCCAGGCTTAAACGTGAGGACACCCAGCTTCTTCAAAAGCTGATGGGTGAAATTCCGGCTTTCCAGTATTTCTTAAACAATAGAAAACTAATTACAAAAGAAAGTAGTCGGATGTGGTTCCCTCCATCCCGGATTTGGACACCGGCGTTGCAGAACCTGGTCAAACATAACCGGAGCCGGGTGGAGAAGGAGCTGGCCAGCATCCTGTTGATGGTCATGGAAAAATATGATCTGGATGAAATTGATTTTTGTCCATTGGATGCCATGTATGCCGTCAACCAGGCCAGGGTGAAAACGGATCTGACCCAAATCAGGCGTATACTAAAGAAGGAGTGGCGGCTGACTCCCAAAGAAAACTCTTTGTCTTATGAGAAATTTATCATCTGGGGCAAAGGGGAAATTAGCCGGGAAACTACTACCGGACGCTTTTATAGGGTGAAAAAGGATTTTTTACTGGAAAATTTTGATGAAACGATGAAAGAATAATCTATGCTATTGAAAATCAAAAATATAAATACTCATCAATTATTCATCACAAGCTCATCAAAATCAAAAATGATGAGCGATGCTTAAAGATCAACAATCAAAATGATGAGACGATGAGAAAACGATGAGTTCTAAGTGGCAGGTAGCGAGTGGTATATGGCATGTCTCATCAGTTCATCAAAAAAATCTAAGACATATTGCTGATGAAAACACAAAAACTACAATGTGACCAGGCACGTGATATGCTGATTACCGGGTTTCTGAGAAATGCCGGTTACCTGGCTTATCGCGAAACCCCTAAAGAAGCCTGGTACCTGAGTCCTCTCAGGGACGAACGTGTGCCTTCATTCAAGGTTTCCAAGATACTGAATCGGTGGTACGATCATGGCCTGGGGCGGGGCGGAAATGTCATTGACTTGGTCATCGAAATGAACAACCATTGCACCGTGCAACAGGCCTTGTCCATTCTGAGCAGGGATATTCCATCTTTCTCTTTTCAACAGCAAAATTCTTTTGCCGTGTTGAAACCGAAAGATGAAATCAAAATCGAAAAAGTACTTCCACTGAAACATCCGAAGCTGATAAACTACCTCAGCTCAAGGAATGTAAATCCACACCAGGCAGCCAGGTATGCCCGGCAGGTGTATTATTCGTTAAAAGGTTCAACTTATTTTGCCATCGGCCTTAAAAATGTTTCCGGTGGCTGGGAACTCAGGAATCCGTATTTTAAGAATTCCAGCTCACCCAAAAACTATTCATTGATTTCAAGAGCAAAGCAGATGTTATCAGTTACTGAAGGGATGTTCGACTTTTTTAGTTTGCTTACCTTGTATCCCGGCTTACCGCTGAAATCTGATTTTTTGATTTTGAATTCCCTCTCTTTCACAGAACGGGCCATGCCGGTTATTGAGAACTATTCCAAAACCTGCCTCTACCTGGACAATGACCCTGCAGGCAGGAAAGCCACTCAAAAGCTTCTGGAAAAGGTAAATGGCAGTGTGGATCTCTCCGGAGTTTACACATCAAAAAACGACCTGAATGAATTTTTGGTCAGCCATAGTAGACGGTTTCGCAGGCCCCGGCGGTAAGCTATTTCAAGATGTGTCTTTGTTGCACAAAACCATCTTGCTTTGCTCCTAAACTCGCAAAGGGAGAAAAATCTTTGATTTTTCACAGGGACATTAATTTTTAATAAGATGAGAACACAATACATTTCTTTTCGGGTAAGTTACATCGAGAAAAAGGCGATTGCTCTGGCGGCCAAAGAGACTGGTTTAAGCACCAGCGAATTTGCCCGGCGAGCTGCCCTGAATCAAAAAGTTGCCCTACGTTTCTCGCAGGAGGAACTGGAGGTTTATAAAAATCTGCATACGTATCACCGGAACTTTAAAACGATCTCTAACCTGATTAAAAGCCAGCACTTTTACAAAAACGACATGATCCTCCGGGAACTGGAAGAAGTCATTTCCCTTGTCAAACAACATCTTCAGAAATTTCAGCAATGATCGGGAAAGGCAAAAGCATATCGCATATCTCCAATGCGGTCAATTACGCAAGGAACAAGATCAAGGCAGAGGAGCTCAGCCGCAACCGGCTCGTTGGTGAAACGGGGACGGAGATCGCCAAAGAATTCTGGGTGTTCCAAAGCCTGAATGCACGGTGTCAGCGAAATTCGTTTTCGTTTGTCCTCAGCCCCTCTATAGAAGATGGGAACAGGCTTACAAAGTCGGACTTTATTACAATCGCAGACCAGTTTTTAAGCCAAATGAACCTTTCGGAAAACCAGAGTATTTCATTCCTGCATAAAGACAGGAAGCATGCGCATCTTCACATTTATGTGAATCGGATCAACACGGAAGGGAAGGCCCGAAAGGATAACTACATTGGTAAAAAAGCCCAACGTGTTGCTGAGCGAATTGCCCAAGAATGGAATCTGACAACGGCCAGGAAAGTGCAACAGGAGAAAGAATGCAGGTTGAGACGAACCATCGGCTTAGCTCACGATAAAATCTGGCAGTTGAAGCCGGATGATATCTTTGAATATGCCCGGCTTATGGAGCAAGAAGGCGTAACCACTCATCTGAAACAAGCCTCAAACGGTAAAGTCGTAGGACTTAAGTTTCAGGTTGGGAAAGATTCCATCAAAGCCAGCTCGGTTCACCGCGCATTGAGCGCCTCCAACCTTCAAAAAGCCATCAAGCAAAACAGGAGAACAAACCGTTACCAACTTAAAATCTGACAACATGAGAGATAATTTATCGCAACGCAAATTACTGGAAATCCTCACCAGTGAAATCGAACAACTTAAAGAAACTACTGAAAATGTCAAAGAGGTGGCTCCGGAAATAGCCAAACAGCTTGAGGAACTAAAAACAACCAAATTAAAGGTTGATTTGAATACTGGCAAATTAGAGCAAATACTAAAAGATCATGAAAACGTCTTGCAAAGGAAATTGGTTATTCCGAGATGGTTTTTAGTGCTGATTGGAGTGGTGGTTTTATTTTTGTTGATGGAGGTGATGTGGCTGCTTGTCAGGTGATTTTTTGGTTGCTTGAGCTATTTCACGTCATTCGAATATTCTGTTCAAATAAGGAAATGGACCAAAGAATAAAAAGTGTATGTCGCAAATATTTACTAGAGGTGCGACAGGGATCAATGTTTTTTTATGATGTAATATGCATATTGTAAGCAAATAATGTAGGTGGCGTATAGCACTAGGGGGCTCGCTGATTTTGCGTTTTGATGCAGCAACTGTGGTGCTCGTTGTGTAACTGGACAACTTATTTATCCAAAGGATTTGGAGTTAATGTATAAAAGGTGCTCCGCCCTCTACCGTTTCTTTGAATCAATTGCCTGGAGAGCAAGGATCCAAATATTTCTTTGACCTTAGTCTCTCCAAGTTCTAAAAGGCTAACAGCTTGCTTACGAGATATTTTTTCATTATCAAGCAGATACTCCAATATTTTCTTTTCTTCCAAACTTAATCGGTCGTAATCGGTCGTAATCGGTCGTAATCGGTCGTAATCGGTCGTAATCGGTCGTAATTGGTCACCGTCAGTTGGGTGCTATTTGTGTTTGATGATTCAGCTTTCGGACGCATGATTTCCACATTAAAGAAATCATTTTGCTCTTCGATTTTTGGAACTTCGAGACCATATTGTTTACATGCATTTATGATTCGGTTTATTCCACTTCCCCATTGTTCGATCAGACCAAGTTCTTTGAACGTGTTTGCAAGTACTCTGTTTCGCGTTTCGCTACGTCCATTGAATATATCCTCTATTGTGATGTTGTGGGGTAAACTCCCCGGAGAAACGACGTTTACGATATCATCATAAACACCGACTTTAATATCCCTGCCCTGTTTCACATAGTCACGATGAATAACGGCATTGACTAATACTTCACGTAAGGCGACCTCCGGAATTTCATAGGTTTCTTTTCGATATAATCCCTCTATTTCAGCTTTTAAATTGACGTGATTTAGTACAAAGTTTTGGGTATTTTCCAAAATTGAAAATAGATCTCCGCTATATTCTTTTTTGTCAATAAAAACATCCATAGTCGTGCCTTTAAATCTGGCACATTTCACAGTACAATGAGGGAACTCTCCAAGCAAGATCATTAGTGCATTGGTTGGATAATCGGTCCCATTGTCTGATTTTACAAGTCGCAGGTTTTTTAACTTTTCTTTATTCAGAGATTTACCAATACCTTCAAATCTTTTAATTAAAGGATTAATGTTGAGCTGATCGAATGTCACGTCGTAACAAATTTCTTCATCATAACTAAAATGGCGTCTTTGTCGTTCAAGTTCAGCAATGACATCCGTATCGGCAAGTCGATTTGTGGCTCCAATACGAATGTAGGTGCCTTGGGCTTTTCCCTGACTTTTTAAAAAGTAAGGCTTAAGATTACCACGTCCTATTTCAATAACAAGCAGAAGCTTATTTTCAATATTCACGCTGTATATCTCAGGCAGAATTCCAGGAGAGCAGCTATCAGAAATTATCGACGCGATTTTGTCCTGCATTTCAAATAATTCATTGTCGTCAATCCCAGTGATCTCCCGATTATCGTTCACTCCGACAACTAATTTTCCACCACTTGTATTGGAGAAAGCAATAACGGTTTTGGCAATGCTTTCATTTTTTGGCAAAAACTCTTTTAGTTCAAGAGTTTTACTTTCACCTTTTTGTATCTCTTTAGATAGCGTCATGGCAAATATAATTATAACCCATTAGCAAAAGTATCAACATTTCGGTAAGTCATTCAAAAATATATAAAAGAAGTTTTACCAACCTTATCACAAAGGTGTCTCCATTTGTCGAAAAACAAGCCCTCCGGGTTTTCAAAAGCTTCCGACATAAAGCCATTCATTCCAAAACCGGAAGAGTTAATTGCCGCCTACACGCAAAGCCAATTTCAAAAAGACTTAACCTCGTATACTTCGGTTAAAACTTTTTGAAATCTCACATCAACACTTCCACTTTTTCCATTCATTATTTATTTCTTTTCCTTTTGAAAATTTTCCGAAAATGTTGCTGGAGGTGTTTACGGGGTTGAATGAGATTTGGTGTTTTTAATCTAAAGAAAAGATAATTTTTATTTGTTGGAACACTGCTTCTACATCGATAGCCCCCACGCCCATTTGTTTAAAAATTGCATTGTCAGGCAATTCTTTGGAAATTGAGTCAACGAATGCCTTAAGATCGCTTTTTATTCCGGCCGGTAATTCAACCTTGTGCTCTGCTGGCAGAAGTACAGCCAATCGAAATATATCTGTTTTGTGTTTTCTGATATTCCGACCGTCAATTTTTTCACCCTCCAGTTTCCGTTGCGATAAATCCAGAAATGCTTTTGCTTTTAAGCAAATTAAAGCTTCTGTTCCCGCAAAGTGAGCACCTTCCTCCTTCTTGCTATTATCGATGGTGAACTTATAATATTCGTTATCCATCAAAATTGCCGAAAGACTTGACAAATCATCATCAACAGGAATAGGAGTCAACTGAGGCTCGCCTTCCAGATCCATTAAATCGGGAATCTTCGAAAAGAGTTCAATTTGAAGAGGGAAACCATTGGTTTTTGGCTTAATAAAACGATAGTATTTTCTTTCATCTTCACTTTTTTCTCTCCGCTCATAGTCGCCATCATTGATGAATTTCCAAAACTTTTGAACGAAATCTTTAGATAAAGCTTCGACGATTAATATTATATCGATGTCTTTAGTAGCTCTGGCTTCAAATCCGGCATTGTCAATAATTACATCGCATGCTGTACCTCCGATAATTATATAATTTTCAGAATAGTCTTTAAAATACTCTTTGAATATTTCCAGCCCTCTAACCATAAATATATTTCTCTTTTATTTGTTCCAATGCCAGTTCAATCCTTTCATCCGGCGTACTTTTCAAAGTCAAATACAAAGACAAGGGATCAACTGTCTGCTCAGTAAAAATTGCTGCATCCACTAAAGCCCCTGGATTATATTTCCAGACTTCTACACAATAGTTTCCTTCTGTAGGATTGGCATTTAGAAGCAAGTTTTGTTTGTTCAATCTATTGTATTCTGTTCTTCCTATAGCCACATAATTTTGTCGACTCGGATTCATATCTGAGTATTCAGGTAAGGCAGATGTGTTGCAGTCCCATGTTTTTATACCTGGAGGTAATGAATCGATATAAACACGTTTAAACACCGGATAATTCCAGAAGTCATTTTCATCAATTTTTTCCCAAAGCTTTACCTTATCGTAATTGAATTGAACGAATTTTTCTTTTTCACCAGCAACTGTAACTAAATCAAGTACCTGAAGATTCTCAACTGCTTTGCTAATTGCCATTGGTGAATAATTCAATTTAAAAGCTATTTCTTTAAAAGGCTTCTGCTCAATATCCCACAACTCGCTTAATCCTAAAATCTGGTACAGTACAATAACTTGTGCCGATGGTATTAATTTCTGATTTTCTTTAAATGAGCTTTTTGTGGTGTCACCGTCTTTTAAGTCAACCAACATTTCTGGCAAAAAAACTTGTTTCCCTGGCACAATAAAATTCACTTTCTTTCTTATTAGCCTGATACGGTTATATGACACCACATGGTCGAGTAAAAGAACTACGGTTTTATTGAATAGATTTCTTAGATTTCTTATCTGCTTTTCTGTTTGGGCAACTGATATATTTTCATCATCAATAAGTTGTGCCAATACCAACTCTACTCCTAAAAGTCTGGTTGTATAAATCCTATACAATTGGTTTACATACATTGGAAGCTTTGCTACCTCGTGTTCAGGTAACCGGTTCACAACTATTGTTTCACCTAGTACTTCCTTTATATATTCCTGAAGAGTTTTCATGATAAACTTGATTTTGCACAATAAATCCACTAAGTATATTGTGCAAATGTAGGTTTATTCTATTAATAATCAAACAACAATGCATTTGCTGGCTGAAAAACCTATATGCTCACTAAACTCAACATAACCAAGCTGGCAGGTAAGTAGTTTTGTTTTTCCAACCATAAAATCAGAACCATTCTGATGATGGTGCCCAAATATCCAGAAATCAATATCTGAATCCGTTATTAAATCATGTAGCTCAACAGCGAAAGCCGCATTTAAGATACTGCCATTATATTTTTCGTGATAATTCTGCATTGTTGGAACATGATGAGTTACCACTACGGTTTGCTCGCAATTATTTTTAGATAATTCTTGCTTTAGGTAACCCAAACAGGAGTTGTGTATTTGATTATAATCATCAGGGGCAAATACACGACCGTTGTTTTTTATTACCCTGAAATCGGATAATTGTTGCTGTATTGCAAATTGATTAAAATCTGACAAAGCAGTCCACAGAGTTGTGAAAATTAATCTCACACCATCATGTACAAATGAAGTATTGTTAACCAAAAGAACATTGCTGCGTATTTTTTCAACGAATTTTCCCGAACGTTCTCCTATCTCGGAATAATAATATTCATGATTTCCTGGCACCCAATATGTGTAGCGAAAATTAGATGATACATAATCCCAGAAATCATTGTGCTTATCCATAATCTTAAAAGGTACAATGTCACCAGCCAATACAAGAATATCTCCCCCTGGCGTTATTGGGTTTTTCAATAAATACTTCTTATTCTCTGGAAATTCCAAGTGTAAATCTGAGCAATATTGTATTTTCACGTGATTAAAATTGTTTATTTTCAGTGGTACCACTATGGAACTCGCATTTTAACTACTTTCTTATATGCGAAGTACTTCCATGCTCGTTTCATCAGTGTAAAAGTATTCTTATTTTTACAATAATACCTCCATAGCTTCATCCACCAGTGTATTATCCAATTCTTTAAGATAAGCTTGTGTGATGGCAATATTTTGGTGTCCCATGGATTCACTGATAATGTCTGTGGAGATGCCCTTCTGTTTTAAGCTGTTTGCATAACTGTGGCGGGCAACATAGCTCGATAATGGTTTGTCAATACCACATAAGGATGCAATTTCCTTTAATCCTTTATTATATCTTTTTAGGATTTTTCTTTTCCGGTTCTCTAAGTGAGAGAAAGTCATGTCCTTTTCGAGTAGTATTGGAAAGACGTAATCCGTTTGATTTCGTTTTCCTCTATAGTAGTTAAGGATTTCTTGAACTGGAGGTAGAATCTTTATTTGAAAGTTCCTTTTTGTTTTGGAACGGGTATAATAAATTCGATCATCCGAGACATCTTTCCATTTAAGGATAGCCATATCTGCAAAATTCATTCCCCTTGTGTAAAAGCTGAATATGAAATAATTCCTGGTATCAACCAAAATAGGATGTTTGCTTAAGTCTAGTTTTGCAATTTTCTGAATGTCATCCAATTTTAGAGCCTTTTTGGCTCCCTTACCTTTGAGTTTTGATACTTTATAAGATTTAAATGGATAAATGGCTTCTTTTATTCGGCCTCTTTTTATTGCGGCGTTAAAAACAGAACGAATAGATCTCATTTTAACACCAATTCCACCGTCAGTACCCCCTCTTGAGCGTAACCATGATTCATATTTTTCCAAAAATTCGGGTGTGATTTGATGAAAGATCAGCTCTTTGCCCTTGGAGAACTTTTTAACAGAGACAAGAGTGTCAGAGTGAATTCTGGCATTGCCAGTTCTGCCGGCTAATTTTTGTTCTGAGATTATCTCTTCCCAAAATGGATATATCACCTTATTGGCAGGATTGGTTTCAATGCGTAAGGCATTCTCAACATCAGACAAAGTATAATCGGATTTATTTTGTTCCAGATCAGTAACAATATTGGTTGCCCGGTCGATAAACTTTAGAAGCAGTCTGTTTTTCTGTAAATAATCTGAAGCGTGTTTATTGAATTTGCCTTGTTTTTCATCCCATTCCCTTTCTAAAGAAGTATAAGGAGTGCGAAAGAATATAGTCTTTCGGTCTTTAGTAATTCTTAGATAAATGGGATATTTACCCGTAGATAATTTTTTCTTCCTTAGAACTGTCTTAAAACTAATCATTTGGGATGAATTTTGGGTACAACATAGGTACAACAAATAGTCTAATAAAGGTAAATAAATAATAATTTATCACAAAGTTACGTTTTTTAAATGCCAGAATATCAGCTACATGAAGGGTTGTGACGTTAAATGAAAGTCAAAAAACACTTGCTCATAATCAGGTGGTCCCTGGTTCAAGCCCAGGTGGGCCCACTTAAAAACCAGAGAGCTACAACTAATTAGTTGTAGCTCTCTTTTTGTTTGTCACAATTTGCACACAGATTGCAGCTCAATTTGGGCTCAGTTCAATATTGGAGTGGTTAAGAGATAAGATAGTTTATTTTGTCGTGTACTTAGTAAAATCAGTTAATTTGGTTGAATATGAATGGCCACTCCTCCACTTGCCTGCAACTCGAAATTTAGGGTACTCTTATTATCTACTTCTTGTGTATTAATATTCACATTAGTTCGACTATTCAGGCTCATATCGTCATAATAAATGGTTGCCGTATAGCTTTTCCCGGGCTCAAGATATGAGCAGGGAATTTGAATGTTGCGGCCGTCATTGTTTGTTATTGCACCAACATACCATTCATCTCCTGAGCGACGTGCAACCGTAATGTATTTGCCAACTTCACCGTTTATTACTTTCGTATCATCCCAAACCGTTTTTACCGCGTCGAAAAAGGCAATCTCTTTTTCGCCTTGATAAGCAGACGGTTTATCATACCAATAAAGAAACTGCAATGGGCTATAAAATACAACAGACAAGGCCAACTGATGAGCATGTGTTGTTTTTATTCGATTGTTGTAATAGCAAATAGTATAATCACCTGCACCAGCAAGGAAACGAGTGAAAGGGAGTGTGGTATTATGCGTTGCATCCGGCATTTCCTCGTTTCCTCGAATGCCTTCCTGCGTCATAAGATTTGGGTAAGTACGACTAAACCCGGTTGGACGGTATTCATCGTGAATGTCGATCATCAATTGATACTTGGCAGCTTTTTTTACCGCCTCGTGTAACCAGGTTGTCCAACGGTTTGAACCGATGTGAACAAATCCAAATTTAACGCCCCTTACTCCCCATTTCCGGCATTGTTCAAACACTTCATCCAATCGATTAGTTAATGCGCGTTGATTAATGTAGTACATTATACCAACACCTTTGCTTGCCCCATAATTTACCAATTCATGGATATCCAAATCCCTGCTCTCATCAACCGTTGTAGCATCCGAAGTTACGTCCACTTCCGAGCCATACCAGCCGGCATCGAGATGTACATACTGAAGGTTATGCTCCGCAGCAAAATTAATGCATGCTATCGCTTCCTGAGTTGTCAGGTTCGATCGGATAACCTTTCCTGGTTTTATCCACGAAGTATTTTGGATTTGATTGGGTTTATTCAGATTTAATACAATGTCGTTATTTTCTAATAGTTCTCCGGGTGTATCTGCCGCCATAATCACTCTCCAGGGAGTTGAATAGGGGCGGGTAGCGTCAACGTTGCTATACATAGACAGCTTAATGGTATTTGCTTGATGATCATCCAATACAAACTTTCCTCTGCTATAATCAACCATTTGTGCTTCAAGTAGAGCTACATGTAATCCGCATTTCAAGTCCAACGTTAATGGTCGTTCACACTCACCCGGCCAATCTTCTAAAGGCAAATAACTATAAGGCCCCTGGGCCCAGCGTTCATAATAAGCCATAGTACCTTTGGGTAAGGTGTAGCTGGTTTGTTCTCCTTCGATATGTAAAAAAAGGCCATTTGAAGTTTCAGGGAAATGATAAGAGAAGGCAACTCCTTCATTATAAGCCCTCACCAAAAGATCCATATTATAACTCCGACGTTTATCGTAAAACGTTCCGGCATAACCTTCTTCCAAATCACCTTCCGTTCCAAATTTGTTGAAGTGAATCACCATTTCATTATAGTGGTTTTTGACCACGTTCCGTTCTCCATAAACCGGCTTCCAGGTTTCTTCAACCGAATTTCTCTCTACACCTTTAAAATCCAGGTTCTCGCACCACAAGTCACTGGGATCGTTTTCTATTGCCAAAGCCGACTCAAACAGGTTATTTTCTATAATTACTCCCAATTCTGATTCTAAAATGACAGGTTTACCTTCAAAAGAAAGCTGATAATACATTTGCTTTTTCCCATTGCGATCACTTTTCTGGAAAAACTCAAATACAAATTTTTCGTTTGGTGATTTTAAAACCTGTTTGGTGGATTCAATAATTTTTTGGGCATTTGTTTTACTGCTGAATATTAGCAGGACTATAATGATGGCGATATTATATTTTTTCATAGCTATTTAATAGTTGTTTTGATCCGTTTTGTTTGCAAATCATAATCACCATGATAAGTCTTATTATTGACTAAGATTGATGACTTATTTCCTGGAGAATACAGGCTAAAACTGGTTATTGGTTGCCCTTGAAAACTGATATTTGCTTGTCCGTTAAAATCCTCGACCAATGCTGAATATTTCGACAATGCATGCACCAATACCTGCCCATTACTCCTAACATAACTACCGTGGCTTAAAAACAAATCTTTTACGTTTTCTACCTTTGTTTTATCAGTCCCTTCATTAAAGGTTATCGCCATTATGTATGCATCGGTTTCCCATCCGTTGATACTGATAATGCTGTTGCGGTGTTTTAATCGTCCATCTGCTAACAGGTTGAAATAGACCTCAGTTATTTCCCCCTTTTGCGTGATGCGGACACCTAAGAAATCGTTTCCCTGGAAACGTTCAATCAACGGTAAATTAGTTTTGTTTTCTTCATTTTTAAGGATTATAGCAGACAGAAACTTGGTACGGCTTGTTTGCTCAAAATGACTAATTGACCAGTATGCCTGGCTTGTATTGCGATCTTTATATCCCAACTTTTCAGTTAAGCGCATTTTCTCCGGGAAGTCATGGGGTAATCCTCCATTGGGAAATGTTTCCGGAAACAGCGGGCGAACAAGCACCTCTGCGTCACCATCTTTTATTGATAAATCAAGTCCCCGGCGTTCTGAGTCCCCTTCGTAGTGTAGCAACCACTCAAATTGTCCCGGTTCGTCAGCCAATAAATCATCGAATACCAAGATAACATCACCTATCCAAATAAAGCTACGGTAGTTTCTGGAAAGAAGATGTGAGTAAGGTCCGGTTGCATCGGCCAAAAGATATTTAAAATCACTTGTGCCAATTAAATTATGAAGGCTCCCAGGGTTTACCACGCCAAAATACGGGTCTTTTTTTCGCTGCCCTTCACCGTTAAATAACACCACGTTGTGGGCTATACTCTGGCAATCATATTTTGTGTAAAGCGGCGAACTATACCCCGAATGCCCTGAATCGATAATCAGGTTTTTTCCCTTATGAAAAAGGATGTACGATCCGGCATCGGCATGTGTATGATTCCAGGTAAAACCCGATTTAACAGCCAAAAATGAAGCATCCTTTTTCCATGAATCACGTAACATTGCCCAACCCATGTCCGGGAACAGTTGCATTGTAGATAATTCCGGGCTATAACCTTCTTTCAGCTCCGGAAGATCGGGATTAAGAATAAGGCCATTTGCTGTACCAACTGTTAATCCCTCTCTGTCATCGCCATGATTTGTTTGTTTAAGGTACCAGGCATAACGGTCTTTTTGAATACCTAAGTTCCAAAGTAAAACCACACATGCATTTCCGTTTCGATGAGCACCGCCATCGCCAAAATTAACGGCAATCGGCCCATCTTCAGAATAATAAGTTGTCTGAATAAAAAAATCAGCCATAAGTTCCATTTGAGGAATTGCAGGCAATTCTACGTTTGGGAGTACATTTTGATGAGCCAAACGAAAAAGCAGATATTGTGAAAAACCAAAGTTAGCGTAGTTAATGCTTTCGTAAAATCCGCCATTGCGATCGAATGA
The DNA here is from genome assembly GCF_009847015.1 of Sunxiuqinia indica. Classification (GTDB taxonomy): domain Bacteria; phylum Bacteroidota; class Bacteroidia; order Bacteroidales; family Prolixibacteraceae; genus Sunxiuqinia; species Sunxiuqinia indica. The sequence goes on along the minus strand of NZ_WVEM01000006.1, from coordinate 226,180 downwards.
TTTGGGTTTATTTTGCAGAACGCTTCCAGCATAGTTAAACCACTCAACAGAATATGCTGAAACTTCTTTGACCCATTGCCTTGCTTCAGGAATCTCATCTCTTACTGCCAGGGCGGCAACCCCTGCCATATCTACGCAAGCACTCCACCAGTTGTGCCCCATGGTATCGAAAGTGTGGATGCTGGAATCGGCATTCAACCAATCATCCATAGCTGGTTGAATTCCCAGACGGACTATTCCTTCAGCAATCTGGCGACGCTCTTCAGGGTTTAAAAACTCGTAAACACAATCAAAACCAATAGACACATAAAACGTTGTATGTGCGGTACCCAAACCACCTTTCCATGGCGGAGTGCGTTGCAGTAATTCCCGGCCTTCCCAGGTTTCCCTGCTAATAATTTGTAGCAACGTATGCTTTATACGTTTGGCAAATCGTGTATCCCCTGTAACCCGATAAACTAATCCTAGAGTCTGCAAATCCGGTGCTCCGTTCTTGTCTTTTTCCAACAAATCTTCAGCTGTTTCCAGCTGTTTTATCCATGCCTCTTTCACCTCTATATTAGTTTCTATTTGCTTTTTCAGCCGGGCAACATTGGCATCAGTATGTAGTAAATAACTACGTCCGTTTGCGAATATGGAAGAGCCCGTAAAGCATACGATAACAATCAGTAGTATTCTTTTTATAAACAATCTCTTTTGCATTTTATCAGGCTTTCTCTATTTCTATTTGAAATCTACTTGAACAGCATGCTCTCCAATCTTAATATTGCCATCCGTAGCATTACTGATCAGTTTCCCGTTGATTTTTAATCCTTTAATTTGAATATCCTTCACGAGGCGCTCTTCATTATAACCAAGGATAATTGACGGATTAGCTCCCCAACCATTGTATTCAATATTTTCCAACGTAATATTTTCAATTCCCCGGCCAGAAGCCGAGCTGTATTTTGGATTAAATACAACTCTGAAATGAAATAACTGTCCTTCCTGAAAATCTTCTATACGGATGTTTTTGTAGCTCACATTCCTAACCAGGTTATTATCTGCGCACGCTATCGACAAACATCCCTGATAATTTCTGTCATCTTCATCGTGTTCCAAAATATCAATATTGGTAAAAGCTATATTTTCAATGGTATCACCACCAGCTTCTGCATTTCCATGCCCCCCAATATTTATCGGATGCGCAATGTCGGCCCAAAGTGTTGAATTTTTAACCTGATAATTTTGTGCATTACCATAAAACTGCCAACGGTGTCCGTAAATAGCAATACAATCGTCGGAGTTTCGCATAAACACATCGTCAATTACAACATCTGAGCACGCCATAAGGTCTATACCATCGCTCCAGCCCTGGTTGCTAAACGATTTGATATTTCGCACAGTCAAACCAGTTGTTTGACCTCCGTATATTGTGTAATGTTTTGGGTTAATAAAAATTGGTCCATCAACGGTTACATTTTGCGAATGCCGGATTTCAACTCCCCGTTCAGGCTGAAAGACAATTCCATGCCCGACTATTCTAACATCATGTGCATTATCAACTAACAATTTGGCTTTTATAACTGCACCACCATCAATAAATACTGTTTTATCAGAAGGGATGTGAAATACATCGCCAGGCAGATCCTTCGGTTGATGAAGCCCGGGGCCAAAATAAAGCACGTTTGGATCATCAGGATCGGGCTTGTTGGTTAATACAGCATTGGCAAAAATGTGCAGATTTTGAAGTTTATCTCCATTAACTTCAAGCGATATCTTACGTGGTTGATCGAGCGTGAAAGTTATGATTTGCTCCTGCACTTTTGGCGTAATCCCATAGGACAACGGACGGATCTGCACTGCGTTCACCAATCCATTATTCTTTCGAACCTGCACTTCAACCATTCCTGTAAAATCGAATGAAACCATCGACGCAGTACTTTGGGTATCCATATCCACCCCAACTTTATACTCATATAAATCTTTCCAATCGCCTCCGGGAATGCGAACTTTAACGGTAAAATCATCGTTATGCGCAGTATAAAACAACTCTTGCGGCACTTCGTAAGTTGTTAGCTCTTGTGCTTGAATAAGTGAAGCAATACTGATTAAGAATGTACAAATAATATATTTCATGTCGTTTCCTTTTTAGTGAACAAAAGGTGCTACCCCTTGAGGTTTAACGTTTTTGATGATTCCTTCCAGATCAAAATTTAAACTATCGAGGCAAAGTTGTCTTAATACATAGTCTTCATTCTGCGGAAAAATACGATGATAGAGAATATAATCCTGTCCATCGTGAGAAAATACGCAGTGATGACCGGGGCCATAAGTTGTACTATCGGCCGAGGTTTTGAGGATAGGACTATTGGAACCTTCTTCAAATGGGCCCCATGGGCTTTTTGCGGTGGCATATCGAACATTGTAGGTATGATCAATTGCTTTCCCGTTAGAATACATCAGGTAATAGATTCCATTCTTTTTCATCATAACCGGTCCTTCAAAATAATTAGGAGGTGTCACATCTGTTGGCTCTTTCAGAAAATCAACCATATTCGCTGCCAAAGGAACCATAAAACATTTGCCATTCACCCAGTTTAAGCCTGATCCCCAATAAAGGTATGCCTGATTATCGTCATCGATAAAACATTCTGCATCAATCATGTGGTACCCGGGAATCGTATTACCCGGTATGAGCGGAGTGCCATCTTCTTTCGCATTCTTCCAGGGCCCAAGCGGATGCTCAGCGCTCCCTGCCCAAATCTCGTTACCAACTGAAACATACATATAAAACTTCCCATCTGTTCCTTGTACTACAGAAGGAGCCCAAACCATATCATTCCCGGAAGTAGTACTTGTACACGCTTCTTTTGTTGGCCAGTTAATATGCTTTTGTTCGAATTGTTGAAAATCGACCGTTTCGAAAACCGCCAATTCTTCGCCACCCCACGGATCGATGGTAGCATAAATATAATATTTACCGTCATAGTGCACTATCGTAGGATCCGCAAAGTAGCCCTCCATGATAGGATTGGAGATTCTTTTTGCTTCTTGCGGGCTGCAAGCCGATATGCCTGCAACAATCAAAATTAGCAACAACCAATTTTTAATTTTTTTATCGTTCATATTATCGTTTTAAGTTTACAATTGATTAGTTATCAGTTTTCATCCATATTTACTGTTACATGATCAAAAGTTGTCGTGTTTTTTGAATTACTATTTCGGGAACTTACTGCCATACCAGCAAAGCATTGTGAAGTCATTGTTATTTCAACCGAATCAACTTCGAACCATTTTTCACCATCTGATGATTCAAAAACGGTGAATGTGTCTCCGTTACGTTTTAGCCTAAACCAGGCAGGTCGCCAGGTATAGGTATTCCCCAACGTTGATGACATTTCAGCGTTGGTTGACTTTCGGTATCCCATTCGTGCGAAACGGCCTCCGCCTTCACCTAATGTCATTGTAACTACAGGCGAATTGGCATTTAAAGACTCTCTTATCATCAAGCCTGTTTTAGATAATGATCCGGAAATGTCACTTATTCGGCAGGTAATTTCAAAACCGCCTACTACGGGTGTATAACAGAATGTCGCTTTATCTTTATTTCCTCCAATCTGATCGCCATTCCCACTAACAATAAAAGTTGAACCAGCAACATTCGCATAATGGCCCGTTCCGGTTATGTTCTCGCCTATGTTTGCTATTTCCCAGTTATCTGGTAAAACTTTTGGAGCCATTGGTGTTGCAGTAGCCACAGTTGAAAAGTCGCCAGTTCCAGATTGATTTAGTGCAGCCACTTTATAATAATAAATCGTTCCATTTGAAATGTCCTTATCGGTATAAACAGTGTAAGTGTTATCCTCCCATAGAGCAATGGTTTGGAACTCCCCATTTTTACCCAAAGCCCTCTCAATTACATAGCCTGTTGCTGTATAATCTTCTGGTGCTTGCCAGGTTAAAAATACTTTACCGATACCTGCTGTAGCCTTTAATTCTGTAGGCATACCTGGCACAGGGAATGGAGGAAATTTAGAATCTTCCAACGTAAAGGTAAGTGTCCCATATCCAAAATGGTCTTTACTTCCGTGTTCGGGGCGCATCAATTCGGCCATTCGTTGTACGTTGGGTGCACTTAACCCTTGTCGTACAACGTAATGATTGTATAACATTTCCCAAACCGGACGATCGTCCAAGCGCCCGCGTCCGTTAATTGCCGGCCATTTGTGATTTGAAGGTTGACAATTATTATAGAATTGAAAGGGAACTTCCTGCATCTGATTATACTTTGCGGTGTATTCAGCACCTGCAAGCAAGCGATTATTGTCGTACCCGAAAAGATCAAGCCCCTGGTTCCAGGCAATCTGACAGGCAGTACCTAATAGCCCGACTCCCAATTGTGCATGTTCCTGATCGCGACCGCTCTCTTGCCATTGTCCAAGGTTTTCCTCGTGTATATGATAAACAGCGTGTTTTATACTGCCAGTACCTTTACCATTTTTAAAATATTCAACACCTTCATCGTAAATCGCCTGATTATCGCACAACACTCCGATCGCAATTAACGCTGTAATGTTATTGGCATCCCAATTTGCCCAATAATAATCGATACATGCTCCGTTGTGATTTATCAGAAAATCATGGCAAACCGGATAGAAATATTCGACCATCATATTTTTGAATCGTTCAAAATCTTCACCCGACCAGCCATCATAAATTCTCATTATTTCCGCAGCCATAGCTAATTCCGATATGCCGATCCCTCCCAATCCAACAATATCAGTATTGCCACCAGAAGGTATTTGATTGACAACAGACGAATAATCATTGAAAATATTGATCGCACATTTGGCATAACTCTCATCTCCGGAAACATACCATCTGATGGCATTCAAATAAGCTGCATGGGCATCTTTAGACATTAGTTGCCGGAGATTCATATTAGCTTGCGGAGATGCTTTATAAGTATTTTGAGCCAGGGGATCTCCATTCAAGAGTCTCCAGCCATCAATCCAGGGATGTTCCTTTTCTGCAACCTTTGATTTCATTCGGTCAAGATCGGCCTGAGTATGCAAGCCGCCAGGATGAATAAAAGTAGTTTGTGCATTCGTAATAAACATACAGCATATCAATAACGACATTAGTACAATTATGGGTAAATTGAGATTTATTCTTTTCATCTGTTAAAATTGTCTGTTACAGTATCCATCATATAAAATTTCTGATGAGTAAAACCACTCTCTTTTTTGTCGTATCGAATGGTGAAGATTCCTAACAGCTTCTTATTTCTTTGTTTCCGATTCAAACCATCTTTTGTGTTAGCAGCTCTTCGTATTCTTCATATTACTCATTCTTCTGTAATTCAGCTATCCTAAACCAATCAAAATCGGCGTATCCACCTGCCCGTATACCTGGATCCATGACGGCAAAAATGCCAACTTTTGCACCAATCCATAATTCAGGCTGAGCCTGATGTGGCGTGCCTATCTTTTTAAAATTAGTTCCGTCTTCGCTGTAACTGAAGGAACATAACCCCGGTTCAGTAACATCTACCCTGAAAAAAACCTCATTAGATGAAATACTGGCTACCTCTTCCAAATGATCATTGGCTGTGTACCGATCAATCATGCTACCTTTGTACAGTTCAACATTATAACCTTCCTTATCTTTTGCCAGAGCCAAATAAGCGTAATCGTTGCCCATAACGGTCAATCCGGCCTTTTTACTTTGCCACACCTCCCATTCCAAAGTTAGCTTTAGTTTTGTGGTAGCGGTAAATTCAGGTGCCGGAAATTTCTGCATTAACAGGTTAGGCACCATCCATAAAGGCGTTGTTACCTCAGGTTTAGGATACACCAACAGTCGTAAATAATCCTGCTCTGGTAATTGTATCTTCCATTTTATGGAATGATTGGCTGCCCATTGCCATTGCAGCCCCAGTTTTCCATCGCTAAACTCATCACTTGCGGCTGGGGTATTTATCAGAAAGTTTCCACCCACATCAGGTTTTTTATAGCTTAGTACCGGTTCGCCACAACCATCTCCATCGTTGTCAATTCCCATAACCGGCCAACCATCAATCCAATTAACGGGTTGAAGATGAAGAATTCGGCCATATGCACCTTTATCCTGAAAATGAATAAACCACGATTCTCCTGCCTGCGTTTCTACCCAAGCTCCCTGATGTGGCCCATTGATGTTTGTTTTACCCTGTGCCAATACCACTTTTTCTTCATACGGGCCATAAATATTTTTTGATCTCAACACCAGCTGCCAGCCGGTTGACACTCCTCCTGCCGGTGCAAAAATGTAATAGTAACCATCTTTTTTGTACAACTTAGGCCCCTCAACTGTATGATGATTTTCGTGTCCATCGAAAACATGCTTTCCTTCAGAAATAATTTTTGTGCCCTCCGCATTCATTTCCCAAATGGTAAGCACACTGTTTATATTGGCTCGGCTTGCTGCCCATGCAGTTACCAGGTACAATTTACCATCTTCATCCCAAAGCGGACTTGGATCGATGACACCTTTTGCTTCTTTTATCAAAACGGGATTGCTCCACTTGCCAAAAGGATTGTTGGTTTTTACCATATAAATTCCCCAATCGGGATCGCCCCAGTAAATATAATATGCTCCGTTATGAAATTTAAAAGAGGGAGCCCATACTCCTTTCCCGTGTTGAGGCACATCAAAATTCTCTTTATAATTGAGATGAGGCAAAGCGTAATTTACAATTTCCCAATTCACTAAGTCTTTTGAATGAAGAATAGGTAACCCCGGACTACAATTAAAACTGGAAGCTGTCATAAAATAATCATCGCCAACCCGCAGAACATCAGGGTCGGAGTAATCGGCATGCAAAATTGGATTATTATAGGTTCCATCTCCATTATCCGAGATATATACCGATGAAATATCATTAGCCTGAACATCAGAGCATGTTATTCTATCTTCTGTTCGGCTTTGCCGTTGACAGGCAACCAGCAGTATTAAAAGTATTCCGGCTATTGGCTTAATCTTCATTCAATGAATTATAAAGTGGTCATTGAAAATCAGTGCAAGCGTTTGCCGGCATTAATTTTCTTCAGTCTCGTTAATGCCTCAATGTAATAATAATCGGCATAAATAATAGAAGCATCAATCTCACTCCCATTTGGATAATGGCCTGTTGAGTGCATCAAAAAAGCCTGGTTTTTACCGTTTGCCAAATAAGCATCTGTAGACAGGATTGAAAGCATTTTTATAGCTGCATTTTTATACCCGGCTTTAAGATTTTCATTATCCATAAAAGAAGATAATTCAAGCAAGGCCGATGCTGCAACACAGGCCGCCGAAGCATCTTTCGGTGCATCCGGAATTTTGGGGTCATCGAAATCCCAGTAAGGAATACCATCTTCAGGCAATCGTTCAAGAAACCGATCTGCTAACTTGGTTGCAAGATCGAGAAAACGTTCATCTCCGGTTTCACGATATGCCATGGTATAGCCATAAATTCCCCAGCTTTGTCCGCGTGCCCACATCGAATTATCGGCATATCCCTGGTGGGTTACTCCTTTGATAAAGTGCCCATCGATCGTGTCGAAAACAGCAACATGATAAGTAGAATAATCGGGGCGAATCAGAGTCGTCATGCATGTTTCTGCATGTTTTACTGCAATGTCGTACAAATGTTGACTACCTCCGTTTTTCGATGCCCAAAAGAGTAACTCCAGATTAATCATATTATCAATAATCGTGTTATGTGGCCAATTCATTTTTTCGCGCATCGAAGGCCACGATAGTATTGTTCCAACTTTCGAGTTATACAGGGTAGCCAATGAATCAGCAGAGGTCAGGATAACATCCTGATAAGCAGGATTCCCAGTTAAACGAAATCCATTACCATAGCTACTGTAAAGCATAAATCCAAGGTCGTGATTATCAACAGGCACCTCAAGAACTCCACCTAATGGTTCAGTAAAACCTTGCGCACTAGCAAGAATATCCGGGTTCTTCGATTCTTCATAGGCATACCATAATATCCCTGGCCAAAAACCACTACACCAGTCGTTTATCCCAACAAGATTCCAATCGGTCTGTCCAGAATATATATTCCGGGGCAAACTATCGCCACATGACATTGAGCTTAATGAAGCAATAACTTTCTCAACCGTATAGTCAAGCATCTGTTGTTCATCGAACTCCAACTTCTCGCGAGAGTTAGAACTACATGCCGACAAACAGATTAATACAATTATTGTATAAAAAAGGTTATTCATTTTATCTAATGATTCTTTGATATTTATTGAATGAATATCAGAATACAGAGGCAGCAGTTGAAATTTGTAGAAAGCATCCGAGATCTTTCGGATGCTATTCTTCTAACTAAAACTAAACCAAGTTAAACGACTCTGATCTTCTCTATTACTTTTACATTTCTTATTCAATTGTGAATAGTAGTGTTCCAAAACCCAATTGATCATATCCACCACTATTTGGGCCATAATCACCGCCACCGCCTTCAGGGCGATGCACTTTTGCGGCCATTTCGAGATAAGGGAAAGAAATGTCTTTTTTCTTCGTATAGTGATTATAAAGAAGTTCCCAAACGGGGCGTTTACCGCCTATTCCTCCGTCGCTGATTACTGTATGATTGACATTATCACAATTGTCGTAGGGTTCAAAAGGAACATTTAAGTTGGCATAGTTATATTTAGCAACATACTCTGCAGCCTTCAATATTTTGTTGTCATCATATCCAAAAAGATCATCTCCTTGATTATATGCCATTTGCGCAATGGTGCCCAGCAAACCTATGCACAACAATGTGTGCCCCTGGTCTCTACCACTCTCCTGAAGTTGAGCCAATGCATCTCCGTGCACATAATAAATAGCATTATCGAGGGCTCCGTTGCCTTCTCCTTCCATCAAATAAGAAATAGCTTCATTGTAGATGGCGGCATTATCGGTTAATACACCAATAGCCATAACATTGGCAATGTTGCACAAATCCCAGTTGGCCCAATAATGGCTGATACAGGTATTGTTATGCCTGACCAAAAAATCACTACTTACAGGGTAAAATAAATCCAATAGCCATTGTTTAAAGGCGGCAAAATCTGCTGTCTCCCATCCTTCATAATCGCGCATGATTTCCGCAGCATTGGCAAATTGATATCCATACAAACCCGCTGCGAGCTGTATATTTGAATTCCCACTTAGTTTGTCGCAGGTAGAAGCCCACCCATTTAGAATTTTTATGGCTGTTTCGGCATAGGAATCATCTCCCGATATTTTCCATCGTATGGCCGTTTGGTATGCAGCAGCAGCATCATTAAAAGCCTTAGCGTAGTTATCAGGATCGGGCTCTTCACGTGAGCCACCTCCTCTTACTAATTTTTTAACCGGTTGTGGCGTATAGCTGGAGGCGGAATGGTTATTGGCTGTCAGTTTTTCCCAGCCACTAAACCACGGTTCAGCTCCTGCTTGTACTTTCGCCTTCATACGGTCGAAATCTTCTGCCGAATGTAACAGACCTGGATGTATAAATGTCTTGTTCGGGTCAGTTTCTATTTTCTGCGGGGCGGTAGGTTCTTCATTGTTATTGTCATCATCATTGCCGTTAGTTATTGGTTCATTATCACTACCACATCCAACGAATAGACACACCATAACAATTATTACCCACAATATTTCAAGTTTTCTCATCCTCATTTTTACGATATTTATTTTCGAAAAAGGGGACACACAGGGATTTCGCTGTGTGTCCCTTCTAATTTTATGAATTAATTACTTTCCAAGCCATAAAATTCTACTTCTGCAACATTGCAAGAACCACTTGAACTATAGTAGTATATATATCTGTAGCTCGTTGCCTCATTTATCTCTGCTTCTGAATATTCATCAACCCCTGGCTCTGATTCTATCGTGTGAAGCACAGTAAAGTTGTTCAGGTAATCTGGATCATTCGAGGCACGAAGTTCACCGCCAACCATGCGGGCAGGATGAGACGCTCTTGGGGCATACCTGAATTTTGTGACAACAGCAGTTCTTCCATTACCAAGATCGTATCCAACGTAACCGGAGCTCGTAGCTCCATCTACAAAGGTGCTTAGGTCACCATCTACTGCAGCAATAATCTCGGTATCCGGATTATCGTTCCATGATCCAGAGTGTCCAATCAACGTTCCGGTTAATTTAGGAACCTCAATTTTCCCATAAAACTCGATCTCTGAAAGGTTTCCGCCCCCTGAGGCGAAGTATATATATATATACTGGTAAGCCGTGTTCCCAGCTTCTAAATCCACCTGAGTGAACTCTTCTGTATTTGGTGTTTCGGGTATAGTATAAAGAACATCATATTCTCCGCTTGATGGATTTGCTGCATTAGACGGATCGTTTGTACCTCTAATTTCTGCTCCTACCATTCTGCCTGCATGGGTCACTCGAGGGAAGAACCTGATCATGGTGGGAATTACTCCATATCCACCGTCAAGTTTATAGCCCAAATAGCCTACACTTCCATTTGCATCTACAAAGGTTTCGATATCTCCATCCACTCCGGCATCTATTTCCGTATCTGGGTTATTGCCCCAAGATCCAGAATGTCCAAAAAGCTCACCTGTAACTTTTTCAATGCCGACCAAGAATACCGGCCCTTCAATAGTCTGAGCCCCAACTTTCATAACAAAAATACCCGTACTTGTATCAGGTACCCGGAATTGAATCTCGGTATCATTAACTGAAATTATCTCTGCCTCAACTTCATTTATAGTAATATTAACATCGTCTGCATCCGAGCCAAAATTTGTTCCGGTAATTGTAACAGTATCACCCAGTCCTACACTTGTGGAGCTGTAAGAAGCGATCTTAGCTCCCGGTATTACAATAAATTCGTCCATAAATTGCTTTTCCGAAAGCCAAACCTTTACTGATAAATTTCCAGTGGCTGCTTGTTCGGGAACGGTAACGACAATCTCATTGTCTTCGGTACTGGTAACTTCAGCCTCAACTCCTGAAAAGGCTACCGTTACAGCCTCCGTACGGTCGCCAAAATTTGTTCCGGTAATAGTAACGGATGCCCCCGGACGAGCCATCTTTGGGCTAAAATTTTCGATGGTTATTTCGGGATATTCGGCTATTTCAGGATCAAAATCCTCTCGACATGACAGGACAAATCCCAAACCTATAACAATAATAAGTGTTTTATATAATATAGAATTTTTCATTTTCATCATTGTTTTATTACATCAATTAATAACCTGGATTTTGTAATAACTCTTTGTCTAAATTAATTTCATCCAAAGGTATAGGGTACAAATAATTCTTGAGCGTAAAATTTCGATTTACAGCCGGATCCTGAACAATTGCTCTTCTTGAGCCTACGCCGGTATATTCTTTTACAGCTTCTCCGAAGATATAGGATGAAGACTCATATAAATTATCGTCTCCTTCATAAACAGTACCTTCTATGATTGGCCCAAAAATGGTGGCGTTTAAAGCCTCTTCAGCAATTCCCCATCTCTTTAAATCGTTAAACCGGTTATTTTCCTGAAACAACTCCACAGCTCTTTCTCTTCGGATTTCCTGAAGAATATCCAAATTGTTATTGCCCGCCAGTGTATTCGTGAGAGGTGCAACACCTGATCTTCCCCTGACCAAATTAAGCGACTCATTCAATTGCTCATCAGTAATTGCTCCATTTAGCTCATACAAAGCTTCGGCATAAATCAGGTATACTTCTGCAAGCCTGATATGTGGAAAATCTGCTGATTCGGTAGTAGCCTCCCGGTAATTCGGATAATCATAAGATTTAAACTTACGGTTTCCGTAGAAAGGTAATGCTCCATCTACAAATTCTGGTGTTTCCTCTATGATTTCGATCCTTTGCTCATTTTCTCCTACATATGCATACAATCTATAATCACGATTCATCAGTTGTTGATAATGGTTTTGGTACCCCTCGAATAAAGGAGACTTATCGATGGGAAGTCCATCGGTAGCAAGAAACATGTCCATAAAATTTTGATTCACCGCGGAGTAATAAGCAGCATGACTTATGTTGGTTCCTCCCTGACGCAGAATATTATCGTACTTACTATAAAATATAAACTCCTTGTTCGTCGATTTGTCCAGACCCGCGGGGTTAGATCCTTCATCCTCGAGGTTAAAGAGATAATACATACTTAAGTTGTTCAATTCATCATTGTAATTCCATAACTCAAAACCACCATTGTCCATAACATCCTTAGACAATGTAACTGCTTGTTGAAACATATCGTCTACGGACGGATAGCTTTCCGGTTTAGTAGAGCCGGCTCCTTCATTGGTCCCATCTCCATCCGTTGCTGTGCCCACATATTTTTCCCATGTTGCTTCATATAAAAATGCTTTGGCCAAAAGAGATTGTGCAGCTTCCATACTAATATGCCCTTTGTCGCTGCTCGCAATATTAGCCTCCCTCGGCAAATCAGGGATTGCGTCCTCCAAATCTTGCTTAATTTGATTGAAGACTTCATATCTGCTATTTCTTGGCATATCCAGCTCATCTGTATCCAATACTTTTGTAACTACCGGGACTCCGCCAAAACGCTGGAGCAGGAAGAAATGATGGTATGCTCTAAAAAAATACGCAGCAGCAACATATGCTGCAATTTCTTCAGGCTCTCCTGAATATTCTTCAGCTTTCTCCAACAGAATATTATTATCTCTGATCTGCCCATAGGAATGCGACCACACGTCGTCTTGATTGGGAACAGTAATATTCCCTCTTCCATAAGCAGCATAATTTGCATAAGAGATATTTAAATCTGATCCACGGTCTAAAAGAAGTCCCTGAGCATCTTTCCACCCCCATAGGCCATTATAAAAACTATTAGCTGAAGCCCTGTAATGATCAGCGGTCTTATAATAAGACGACTCTGACAGTTTATCCTGCATTTCTAAGTCCAGAAATTTATCTTCACAGGCTGTTGAAACCAAAATTCCCAACAATATTATTATATAATTTATTTTTTTCATCTCTTTCAATTTTTAGAATGTCACATTTAAACCTAAAGAATAGGTTCTGTTAAACGGATAGGAACTATGGCTACTGGCACCAAACTCAGGATCCCAACCATCCTTGATACTGGTAAATTCAAACAAGTCATTTCCTGAGAAATAAATGCGGAAGTTGTCTAAAGCGTAATTACCAATGTTGAGGTTGCTGAATGTGTAGCCAACTACCAGTGTTTTCATTCTGATATAGCGGTTATTTTGCATTACAAAATCATTATTGGCCCAATTCCATTTTGCCCGGGTTGACTGTACTGTTAATCTGGGATAGGATGCGTCCGGTTTTTCTTCCGTCCAGGTCTTGCCTTCATATGCCGTGGTCTGATTGTTACCTACCGTTGCATATGGAAATGCCATATTGTCTTTTCTAACGATATTTTGATTAAGCACTCCCTGAAAGAAAGTACTAAAATCAAATCCTTTGTATTGGAAACCTAAGTTTATACCATAGGTATAGTGTGGCGCATTGTCTCCCATGTATTTTATATCACCGTCACCTTCAACTGTTGATCCTGAGCCGAGAATGATATTATCTCCATCCAGGTTAATTTTCCTGGTGTCTCCTGGACGCAAGCGAATATTTGCATCGCCTCCATTAGGAATATCTCCTCCATTATCCAATTGGTCGTAATAAGCCTGGACTTCTGCTTCATTCGCAAAAAAACCATCGGTTTGATAGAGAAAATACGAATTGAGCGGGTAACCTTGCACCGTTTTGTTGAGGCCAGCCGTATATGTGCTAACACCTTCCATGCTTACCAGCTCATTTCTTGCATCACTCATGTTGAGGGATACATTATATTTAAATTCACCGACGGAAGACCGCCACGAGAGTGCCGCCTCCCAGCCATGCACTTTCAATATTCCACTGTTTGTTTTAGGAGCATTTCCTCCCAGTATATCAGGATAATTTACCGCGATCAGCATTCCATCGTTCTTCTTATTAAAATAATCAAACGATCCTGATAGTTTATTATTAAGAGCTCTAAACTCAGCGCCATAATTAGCCATTCCTATTCTCTCCCAGGTACGGTTCAGGCTGGTTAGCCCATCCACATATGCTCTGGTTTGGTTGTCCGCAGGTGTACCAAAAACAACCGTACGGAGGGCTATTGAAGAAACGTAGTCATGGTTACCAATTCCAACCTGACCTCCCATCTCGCCATAACTAGCCTTTAGTTTGAGGAAGTCCAAACCCGGAATGTCTTGCATAAATGATTCTTCGGTAATAACCCAGCCTACTGAAGCTCCTCCGAAATTTGACCAGCGATAATCGGGATGGAACTTTGATGATCCGTCTCTCCGGCCGGTTAGCTCAAATAAATATTTATCTTTATAATTGTAATTGAATCGTCCTACATAGGACAGAAAGCCCCAGTTCGTAGATCCTCCTTCATTGGTCACATCGTTTTCAAGCGATGCAACATTCAAATCATAAATTCCATAATCTTCGAAACCTTGTCTTTTCCCTTTCAGTACATCTGTCGTTCTTAGTTCCGCAGTAGTACCCACCATTAAACCAAAGTTGTGATCAGTCCAAAGCGTCTTCTTGTAGTCGAGAAAAGCACCGTAATTTTCATAGGTGGTAAAATATTTCTCTTTTTCGAATGAAGGGGTTGTGCCGGGATTCACCGATTCAGGGGCTTTTTCTCCAAACCAAGTATAGGTAGGAACATTAATTTTATAGGTTTCGCGATCCCAAAACTCTTTATCTACACTTGCAGTAACCCTAAAGTTCAGGTCATCCGTAATATCCGCAATAGCGGCCATGTATAGTTTAAACTGATCGGTATATTTCTCTTCACGGCCACCATTTACAACATTAGCCACCGAGTGCCTGTTTCCGGCAATACCAAAGTTGGCATACCACTGACCATAAGGGTTTTTGGAAGGGAACAATGGAGGATCATTGGCCAAAGAAGTAACTCCTAACCCCCCAGATGGAGAGGAAACATGAGACCTCAGATAAGACAAGCCTGTTTCTAATTTTATCCTCTTCGAAATTTTATAATTGTGATTAAACCTTAAGTTATGTTGCTCTTTGCCATCATACGCGGGAATAAGATTACCTACGTTTTCAGCATATCCGGCAGAAATTCTATAGCTGGATTTTTCAGAGCCACCCGAAATACTGAAATTAGTTTGATGCGAGTAAGAAGTTCCATACATATCATCAAACCGGGAAGCGTCTCCGAGGTAAATATCTCCCCAGTACTCGGTAGTATATATGCCCGGTCCTTCTCCCGGTCCATCACCTTGCATTCTTTCCAGCGTTTCCCTGTTTCTCCAGCCCCAATACCAAGCAGTACCCGCATAGGCCAAATCCTCATCGGTAGCCTCCATAAACATTCTGGCATATTGTTTCATGCCTGGTACGGCAGGTTTTATACCAATCGAATTTACCCGAAGATTACTGGTTAAATTCACCTTAATTTTACCCGCCGAACCTCGCTTGGTTTCCACGAGAAGCACACCATTAGCTGCCCGGGATCCGTAAATGGCAGCAGCTCCATCTTTCAGTACACTTATAGACTCAATATCGTCTGGGTTCATGTTATAAAAAGCATCGTCATTCACAACAGGTGCTCCATCAATAACAATTAACGGAGTGCCTCCATTTACCGACGTTGCTCCTCTTATTTGCAAATTGAGGTCTTCGTTGCCGGGCCGCGAAGAAGTGCGGGTTACAACAAGACCCGGGCTTTGTCCTTGTAACGCCAATGCCGGACTTGTTACTGCACGATCTTTAAACGTTTCTGCTTTAACTGTCTCAATGGCTCCTGTAAGCGTTGCTTTTTTCTGTATTCCATATCCCACAGCAACGACTTCTTCCAAACCAATTGCTTCACTAAGCATGGTAATTTCAAAAGTAGTTTTATTTCCAAGAGGTACAGTTTGTGTTTTCATGCCTACGAATGAAAACTGTAATGCCTGCGCATCGGAAGGAACATCAAGCCTAAAATGACCATCCATGTCGGTCACAGTTCCGGTTGTTGTACCATCAACAACAACAGTTACGCCTGGAAGAGTAACTCCGTTTTCATCCTTTACGGTGCCACTTAAGGTTTTTGCCTGTTGAGCAAAAACCGAACTACTTACCAGCACTAATAATATTATAATAATACTGATGAGAGAAAACAGACCTTTACCTCTGTCTTTCAAAAAAACATTCGGATTCTTTTTTTTCATAAATTTTAGTTTTAACTGAATTATTGATTTACGTCATTTCTTGCTTGCCAAAAACTGGCATTTCTTTATCATCTCAGATTTTGTAAAGTTAGGTCAGACAAAAGCTGTTTTTCAAGAAAATGGTACTCTTTGAAGTATCAAATAATTATTTGAAACTCACTGGTCGGGAGTTTGTAAAATGCTGACAGTGTGGGCGTAAAGGCCCGGGTCAGATAAATTTCAAAAGAATTTCGTTCCATAGGGAATTTGGTACAATAAAAGGCTAATCAAAAACATCGTAAATCTTGTCGGTTAGTATTTGTTGCAAATTTGTTAAAGAAGAATATGGATTAGCTCTTAGGATTTAAGAGAATCAATATAATCGATAGGTGTTTTACCAGTGAATTTTTTGAAAACCCGATAAAATGACGTTTTGGAATTAAAACCGCATTGTCGGGCAATCGCCATCAGAGTTAGATTTTTTTGGGCATCGTTTTCAAGCAAATACCGCACTTCTCGCACTCGGTACTTATTTAAGAAATCAGAAAATCCCTGATCTAACACCTGGTTCAATGCTTGCGAGATATGGTGGGTCGGAATATTAAGTTTATTTGCCACCTCACTTAATTTTATATCTGCGTTTAAATAAGCTTTTTCTGTTTTAACATAGTGTCTTATCTTCTCAACGATAACATTCAAATCCTTATCACTGAGCCCAGAACTTTGATACTTGCGTACATCTTCATGCGCTTCAATATATTTTTGCTGAATCTTCATAAGCTTTGTGTAGGTACGATACAGGTATGCACAAATGGCAATTACAACGAGGATTATTCCAATCCAAAAAGTGGCACTTCTTGTAAATGGCTGGCTAACAATAATCTTTAATTCCTTGATGTTTTCAGTTTCTTCCGCAGCACTTACAACATTTTTAATTTTAAATACATATTCCCCTGGTTTTAATCCATCATAAAATATGGTATTCTTGTTGCCATTATTTTGCCATTTTTTATCCAAGCCCTCAAGCATAACAAAGTAGTTATTGTCATAGGGACTTAAATAGTTTAAATCTACAAACCGGAAACCAATGTTGTTAGATTTATAATCTAGAACCAACTCTTCAGAAAATTCAATTGGTTTGTTAAGAGTAGAATTGTCTTCTAATACAACATTCTTACCCGAAGTATATAAATTGGTAATTACAATTCGCGATTCTATAACTTTTTCATCAACATTTTCAGGATAGAATCCCATTAATCCTTTTTCGTTACCAAACCACAGTTGCCCATCGTTTGCCAAATACACAGCAGCAGGCGAAAACACCAAGCCCGGCAATCCATCTGAAATTGAATAATTCTTAAAACTATTTTCCTTGAGGGAGAAATGACAAAATCCTTTGAGTGTACTAATCCAAAAACTTCCGGGGCTGTTTTCGACAATTGAACAAACCGAGTTATCTGGTAAACCATCTTTCTGTTTGTAGACCTTATAATTATCAAGGTCATCATTTAGCATGTACAGGCCACCAATTTCTGTACATATCCACATATTTCCTGCCAGATCCTCGGTGATATAGTTTACCTTATTTGAATTTTCCGCGATTTTCGGAAGTTGGATTTCTTTTAAACTGTCGCCTTCAATGTTGTATACAGAAAATCCCTTGCTAGTCCCAAGCCAAAGCCGATTTTCAGAGTCAGTTGTTAAATAGAAAATCTCATTACTGTTTAATTGAGAATTTTCAATGTTATAGTTATTAATCTTTCCTTCACGCTCTTGAAAACTATAAATTCCATTGTGAGAGGCAATCCACAGCCGACCTTCATTATCCGTAGTAAAAGCGTAGTTATTACTGTTTAGAAATCTGTCATCGTCCAAAAATGAGCTCATATGCCTATTTATTGGATCGTAAACGCTTATTCCCCCTCCGTAGGTTCCAATAAGCAGATGGTTATTAAATGGATAAATGGCAAGAATAATATTCGATCTCAATTGCCCATCTGTATTATTATCACGGAAGAGTTTTATCTCGTCATTTTTATCCATGTGAATGAATCCATTCCTGGTACCAAAATAGCGGTTACCTTCAGGGGAAAAATAAAATGATCGTATGCTTTTATTTACCGTTGTATAATCAGTTGAAATATTGTGGAGATGAAAACCACCTAATACAGTATTTGAGAAATTTACTCCTCCTGAATATGTTCCAATCCATAAACGCTGATTTTCATCAAGAAGAAACGAATAAACTGAATTAGAACTCAATGATCTGGGATCATCCTCTAGTTTTTCAACAACGTCAATTTGATTTGTCCTGAGATTTAGTATCAGTAGTCCTGAACCATTGGTGCCAATATATAATTTTTCTCTATTATCACTTGAAATTGTTGTCACCAGGCAATCTCCAACCGTATTATTTTTTGTGAATATTTTGTTATTTAAATTGAACTCGACAATTCCCTTATTCGCAGTACCCAGGTACATTCTGTTACCAACTACACATAAGGAGGTAAACGTGTTGTAGTCTTCCTGATATTCAGACTCGAAATAATAATTATTAACCTCGTTATCATCAATTGTGATCCTGGTTAATCCATGACGCGTGGCTAACCAGCAGCTACCATGACTATCAAGTAGAATATCGGTTATATAATTTTGAGAACTTGTAGGATTCTCTTTATCAATTAATAAATGCTTTACAACTTTGGTGTTAATATTATAGATCACTAATCCTTTTTCGGTTCCCAGAAATAAACGATTTTCATCGATTAGCTGAATACTATTAATTGAATATTTTTCATTTAATGAAATTTTTATGAAACGATCCAGATTTTGCTGGTATCCATACAGTCCCTCCGATGTGCCAATCCACAGGTTCTTACTTGTATCCTCTTCAATCGACAGTATATTTTCAAGTTGATCTGGAAACTTTTCTGTATAAGGCCTTATCTCAATTCCATCAAAACGATCTAACCCATGAAGTGTCCCAAACCAGATAAATCCATGAGAATCTTTATAAATTACATTTACTTCATTATTTGATAAACCATTCTCAACTGAAAGTTTTGAGAAAGTTAGGACCGAACCATATAAAGCTGGCTGGCATAAAATTATAAAAAATAGAATAACTAGATGTGATAACGGTTTCATTGTCTCCTGCTCAAAACAAATTCAAAGATAAAAAAAGAAGTTTAGCTCAAATGAGAACTCCTCCTATTTATATCAGCCCTCAATTGAAATGTACTACTAAATAAAGCCATTTAGAATAATAAAATAATGATGGCCTTTAAAAATTATTCAATTTTGTTCTGTTCCAAGCCTCTCCTTTTCTATTTTCTCAGCCTGCTCTTTAACCAGTTGCTCATAATCTTTAACTTCATCATGAATTTTCAAAACTGGTGTTGGAACTGCACAAGTTTCTTTCTCAATTTTAGATGTTCGGACTGTTTTAGAACGCATAAAGCAAATTTCTCCATTACGAATATTGGAGTATTTGAGTTTTAACATATCAGCAAAATTAATTCCATCGCACAAGTAAGAAAAGAACCATAAATCACGGTCCCTCTTAGTCGTTTCGTTTCCATCACAATAAATTACAATTGCTTTTATTTGCTGTAAATTAAGAGCCAGCTTACGCCCTCGCCGGTTGGTATTTCAAATTTACCACTTCCAAAAGGATATTGATTTTCTTTTATTACGCCTGTTTTCTTCGCATCATTGACAACGCAACGAATTGCACGACGGTACATCCCTATGGTAGTATAAGATGCGTTTCTGAAATCTGGAGATTATCGTGGTGTTGATTATTTCTATCGGGATTCAGTATTCCTTTTTGAATATAGTAATAGTAAGATTTCTCAAATAGTTCTTTGTACAATTCCCTCTACTTCTGAAGTTAAAATCCACAGGAATTTTGAAGGAAGAATTAGTACAATCGAACAAGTTATTTCATCAAAATATTGATTGAGGGAATATGAATGAAGAAGTTAAAAATAGCTTTCGCTGTTATCTTCAGTTTGTTTTTTTCCAGGTATTCATAATGACTAAAATACGAAATGATTAACCCCAAGATTATGGGGGATAGTGAATATTTTTAACTTTGAATAGAGATAGAACGTTCTTTTTAAAAGGTGTCAAAATCGAGACCTAATTAATGCTGAGCCGTTGCATGTATTTGATAATAAATGTGTTTAAAGGATAGTTCAAGCCCAGGTGGGCCCACATCAATAAACAAGCGGTTACAAGTTTTTGTAGCTGCTTTTTTATATGTGTATTTCGGGAGAGCGCCTTAAACAGAATATTTTTATGATCTGGGTTCGAAGTTTTTTAGATGATTATTGCTGGTGTTTAGCGAGTATTATAGACTATCCAATAATGAAAGGACAGTGAAAGCAACTCATCACAATAGTTGGAGCTGATTTGCAAGGAATTATTTTTTTAAGCTATCGAGTTATCCTTCCAGGAAATATTGTGTTTCTTTAAGTTGCGCTTCAAATTTTTCAACATCTGGCATGCCTAGTTTTTTACCTTTAGCTGTTAACAGTCCTTCTTTTTTTAAGGCCGAAATAACACGAATTACCTGATCGGTTGAAGTGCCTGCAAAGTCTGCAATGTCCTTGCGTGAAAGCGTTATGTTGATGAAACCATCAGTTTGTCCAAACTTTTGCATGATGAATAACAAGCCATTGATTACTTTTTCACGAACGGTCATCTGTGCAAACCGTTTGGCATTGGCCTCGCTTTTCTGAAGCTGATCCGCATAAAAAAGCATAAAATCGAACATTAACGGCGGTGTTTTGTGTAACATTTCTATCAACACATCGGTCGAGAAGTTACAGAGAATAGAGTCAGTTAAAGCACTCGCGCTGATGTCGTATACGTAATTGGTTCCAAAGCCGCGGTGGCCAACAATCTCACCGTTTTTGGAAAAACGAATAATCTGCGAATTTTTGTTGGCTGTTTGTTTAAAAACTTTTACGCAGCCTTCGTAAATAAAATATAGCCCGCTGACAGGAGCTCCCTCGAGAATAAATTGCTGCTTTTTGTTGCACGGGAATGTATTTTTCTGCTTGAGATAGGGCTGTATCGCTTCAGTCTGAATGTGCTTTTTAATCAAGCAATTTTCGTTGGTGCAGGAATGACAGCTATAACTTTTAAGGTTCATGGGTTTATATTAATGATCCAGGAATGTTAGTAAGTGTTGACGATATTTATAAAAATTAGGATGCTCTACTACAGTATGACGTTCACGGGGGCGTTTTAATTTAATGTGAGCCACATCGCCTACTTTGGCATAAGGGCCGGAGGTCATCATAATCACCCGGTCCGACAAGAAAATAGCCTCGTCCACGTCATGTGTAACCATAATCGCTGTAATTTTTTCTTTGGACCACACATCAATCAGAACGTCCTGTAGTTCTACACGAGTCATTGAGTCGAGCATGCCAAATGGTTCGTCAAGTAATAAAACTTTTGGCTTTAAAGCAAATGCCCGGGCAATTCCAACTCGTTGCTTCATGCCCTGCGATAAATCAATCGCCTTTTTATGAAAGGCATCAGCCAGGCCAACTTTGCTCAAATAGTATTTACAAATGTCGTTTCGCTGGGCTTTTGTGGCATGCGGGAAAACTTGTTTCACTCCGATCATCACATTTTCAAGGGCTGTCATCCAGGGGAACAGGCTGGGCGATTGAAAGACAACTGCCCGGTCAGGACCCGCTCCGTTGATTGGTACCTCGTCAAGTAAAACCTGACCTGCTGTAATCTCATTCAAGCCTGCGACCATGGTTAAGAGGGTTGATTTTCCGCAGCCTGAATGACCGATGATCGATATAAATTCTTCTTCTTTAACTTGTAGCTGAAAATCTTCCAGCACGACAAAATCACCTGTTGGTGTTGGATAAGCTTTTGTTAGATCTTTACACTCCAACATGACCTTGGTATCGGTTACAATTTCCATTTTTATGAGTATTTGAAGTGTTAAACAATTGCCTTTTTCTGTCGCGGCAGTTGAGGCTCAATTTGTGGTAAATGATATACTTTTTTGTTTGACGCAGACCGGAATTTACCCAATTCCATTAAGTAGCTATTAATTGCATTACGTTCCTTCTTGAAATTTTCATCAGCATTGATTGTTGCTTTATCTCGCGGGCGTTTGAAATTGATTGGAAAAATGGTTCCCAAGGTAGCTCTTGGGCCCGGTTTCAATGGGATCACCCGATCAGCCAACAAAATACCTTCATCTACATCATTGGTAATGAGCATAACTGTTTTTTTCGACTCGCGCCAAATACGTTCAATTTCAATTTGAAGTGAACCACGGGTTAGGGCATCCAAAGCGCTGAGTGGTTCATCCAGTAATAAAATTTCCGGATCCATAGCTAATGCACGCGCTACCGAAACCCGCTGACGCATTCCGCCAGAAAGCTCGGAGGGCATTTTATGTAGTGCCGACGTAAGGTTTACCATTTCAATGTAACGGGCAACATGTTCTTTGCGTTCTTTTGATTTCATTTTTGGGAAGACCTGTTTCACGGCCATATTTACATTGCCGGCTACCGATAGCCAGGGGAGGAGCGAATAATTTTGAAACACCACACCGCGGTCGGGACCGGGACCTGAGATCCTTTTCCCTTTCAGTAATATTTCGCCCTCATCCGGTTCTATTAATCCGGCAATCAGGCTGATCAGGGTGGTTTTTCCGCTACCCGTAAAACCGACGATAGCAATAAATTCACCTTCTTCAATGGTAAGGTTAATATTTTTGAGCACTTCAACGCGGGATGATCCCGTTCCGAAGCTTTTGGATACATTACGTATTTCTAAAAATGCGGCCATGATTGTGAGTTTAAAGTTTTGATTTTCAAATTCCAAGTTGAATGTGATCGGTGACAAATATGCTTAATTTAAGCTCTGCTTTCGTAGCTAACAGCTTTTTGCACCAACATCATCATGCGGTCAAGGGCGAACCCAATTCCGCCAATAACAAACATAGCAACAATGATTTTCGCGTTCGAATCATTCGCACCATTTTGGAATTCTTCCCAAACGAATGAACCCAACCCAGGACTTTGAGCCAACAATTCAATGGCAATCAAAACCATCCAGGCAACCGATAGGGTAATGCGCAGACCCGTGAAAATAAGTGGTATTGAAGAGGGGAGGATTACTTTAAATACATTGCTAAAAACGCCCAGCCGCAGTACCTTAGAAACATTCAGGTAGTCTTTGTCGACCGAAGAAACCCCCATGGCTGTATTGACCAGAGTCGCCCACATGCTGCACAAGCCAACACTAATAAACGAGATGACAAAGGATTTGTCCATGTCGGCACTGGCCAGAATTGTTTTAACAACCATTGAGACCAATAACAACCAAACAACCGGTGATACGGGTTTAAAAATCTGGATAACCCAGTTTAATGCGGTGCGCAAGGTTTCGCTCAATCCTAAAACAATGCCTGCAGGAATGGCAAGTAGTGCCGCTAATAAAAAGCCGGCAAAGACAGTTTCCAGACTGGTCATAATTTGGTCAACAAAAGAAGGGCGACCGGTGTAGGTAATTGGTTCTTTCCCCTGAGCTTTACGCTTGGCATTGATGCCCGCGGTTTTTTCGCGGAAGGCTTCCTTGTCTGCACTAATCGTTTTGTGGTCTTCAATTAAGGTGACGGCTCCGTTCCAAACATCACCCGGCGAAGGCAACGAGTTCGGTTTACAGCTGAGATCTCCTGAGTCGATGCACTCCTGCATGGCCAATGCCGCTTCTTCACCCTGTGTTGCCAAGGTTTTTTCTATTTTACGTTCGCGTTCAACCGCGTATAAATAGTGGGCGAAATAGTTACAAACTCCCAGAAAAAGCAAAACAGAAGCAATTGGTACAATGACCTTTCGAAAGATAATCAGGCCATTCTTTTTAGGTTCTTCACCACGAATCAACCGGACTAAGGGCTCCAGAAAACTAAAGCCAAGCCAGTGAAATGAATTTAAAATTTTTCGTCCCATAATGAAATGTCTTTTTTTGCTGAAAAATGAGGCCGAGCCTCTCATCGATCGCTAAAGTTGGTGAGTGAAGGGCACACCGAGTTTCCGGAATGGTGCACCCTTACTGACACTTACCAACTAAAAAATATAGCTTGCCTTTTATTAGGATTGATTAAATATCTTTGTTTCCAATTGCAAATTGAGTGAGGTATTCATTTGGTTTCTTTCCGTCATAGAGAGTACCATCAATAAAGTCAGTCGTTGGTGTTTTAAATCCATCGGTTTTAGGAATATCTGAAGCCGGAATTTTTCCTTCTTCAACCAGCAGTTTAGCAGCTTTCATCCAGATGTCAGGCTGATATACTTTTTTAGCAGTTTCAAGGTACCAATCATCTGTTTTCGGCTCCGGTATTTGACCCCAGCGGCGCATTTGAGTCAGGAACCAAACGGCATCCGAATAGAATGGATAAGTTGCGTTGTACTTGTAAAATACATTGAAATCGGGCAACGAACGTTTGTCTCCTTTTTCAAATTCGAAGGTTCCTGTCATTGAGTTGGCAATTACAACAGAGTCGGCTCCAACATAATCAGGCATCGAAAGAATACCGACTGCTTCCGGGCGGTTCTTCGGATCATCCAGCCACTTACCGGCGCGGATCAGAGCTTTAGTAACAGCGACTGCCGTATTCGGATTTTTATCAATAAACTCCTGAGTCATTACAAATACTTTCTCCGGGTTGTTTTTCCAGATTTCGTAGTTGGTTACTACCGGAACACCTATTTGTTTGAACACTGCCTGTTGGTTCCAGGGTTCACCGACGCAATAGCCATAAATTGTTCCGGCTTCAAGGGTTGCAGGCATTTGTGGCGGAGGCGTTACCGATAATAAGACGTCGGCATCAACTTGTCCTTGAATGTTATCAGCTGTGTACATTCCCGGGTTTATGCCGGCTGCTGCCAGCCAATAGCGAATTTCGTAGTTGTGTGTCGAAACCGGGAAAACCATCCCCATTTTAAATACATTTCCGTTCGCTTTGTATTCTTCAATCACCGGTTTTAGTGCATCTGCTTTAATGGGGTGAGCAGGTTTACCATCAGCGCCGGTTGGAACATTGGCTTTCATTTTATCCCAAATGGCGTTGGAAACTGTGATGGCGTTTCCGTTCAGATCCATAGAAAAAGCTGTAACCAGCTGCGCCTGACGACCAAAACCTCCCTGGGCTGCAATAGGCTGCCCGGCCAGCATGTGTGAGCCATCCAGTTCTCCGTCAATTACGCGGTCGAGTACGTTTTTCCAGTTCGATTGCGCTTCGATGGTGACAAATAAGCCTTCATCTTCAAAATACCCCAATTCCTTGGCAATTGCCAGTGGAGCCATGTCAGTCAGCTTAATAAAACCGAAAGTCAACTGAGGTTTCTCAATATCTAAACTTAATGATGGAATTTCTGCAGACTTCTCGCTACTCTGCTTTGAACCGGAACTTCCGCAAGCACTGAACAGAATAGCCAATGTTGCGATTAGTCCGAATGGTCTTAATTTTCTTAGATGTGTCATAGTGTATTATTTTTTAGCTGTATTTATAATTTCTGCATGCAATGTTTAGAGGAATTTTGGAGAGAATGTAAGCATGATCCACCCCCAGCTTTGCATATCGCCTATTTCCTGCAAAGGGGTGCCAAATTTCAATTGCTTCATCGTTTCGGTTACGCCAAATAGTTGAGAGTAGCCGGCTTTTAGTACCAAGCCTTTGGCCAACGGACGAACCAGAACCAAGTCGAGCTCTGTTCCCAATCCGCCTTTGTAGGACTCGTTGGTTGTGCTATTGGTGCGTTCTTCAGCCGAAGCAAAGTAGTGAAGGTGACCAAGCAAGGTGGTCTTTTCAGAAAGTTTGAAAGTTGTTTTTAAGAACACATCAATTAGTCCGGCACTTTTTTCGTTACCACCGCCATGGCCGTTTCCTACATAGAAATAGTCCATAAAACCATAGAATTTGTGGTTAGTCCCGTACTTTGGAGACCAACCTTCCACTTCGGTAGTTGATTCATCATCACCACTCAGGTAATCTACTCCAAACATTGGTTTTCCGCTGACGCCTGTGTGCTGAATAAATAAATTCGCCATGAAACCGTTGAGATCAATGTTCTCATAATCGGAACCAGAATAAGTTTTACCAGCTGCGCCACCTGTGTAGTAAAACTGTCCGCCGAATTTCAAATTACCGGATGAAAAATTAGGGGTGATACCGATGGTAAAATTGCTGTGAGTTACACTTGCAGTATCGGTTGAGGTGTAAGTGTCGTTCAGTAGCATGAGGCCAATGTTGCCCGATTTCCAACTCTTTTTATAATAAGCCATTAATTGGGCTTTTGGAAGCGGCAGATTAAAAATTCGTGGATTTGCACCACCACCATTCATCGTTCGGTAATCGTTGCCAACCAATTTGGCAGGTTCCGGAGCTCCATCTCCATAACCGGTTTGGTTCCAGACGGCCATCAAATCCAATTGGGTTCCTTTACCATCATTAAACAAGTAGCGCACTGCGTCCAGTGAGCGCCCCTGCATAGCCCAGTCGAGGCTACCAAAAAGGCGGTGTCCGTCGTAAATTACTTCCTGTCGACCAACACGGAAGGTCGATTTTGTTGAAGCATAATATTCACCATATGCTTCGTGGGTACTTAATAACTGATCCGACTTGTTGATTTGTCCGGTTTCGCCCCAGATGCGCACATCCTGAAGAGACATTTTAAAACCAAGTTTATCGGTTTTGTACCCTGCAATTAACCGCGCACGGTGTTCGGTGAAAAAAGCCGGCTCTTGTCCGGGGAGAATGGGTTTTTTAAATCCATTTCTGAGTTCTGTTCTGGGACGATATTGTCCTTCCAAGGTGAATTGTGCGAACGTTGTAGTTACACAAGCCATCAATGCAAATAAAATAAATACCTTTTTCATCTCATTATAATTTTAAATTTTCAAATGCATTCAATGGAATTTGCATATCATCCTCTTCCTGTGCTTAAGAGTTTTTAATGCTTGTTTCATCTTCTGATTTGTTTTGGTAATATCTTTCTTGTTGATGTTGTAAAACTATGGTGCAGCAGACAAGGAAAATATGGAAATGAAAAGCTTAAAAGAGTCTTTTAGTCATGCAAAGCACAATTGATTAGTAGACTAAAACCTGCGAAACCGCATGTGTGTATTTGTAAGAGATAGGTAGTGAGTGAGATATGTAATTTCTTGGAGTGGGTTGCTCGGGCTTAAAGAGAGATTGCCACAAAGAGGTCAAGGTCAATTTTGAAGAATATCACATCTTTTATTCAAAAATGAATGGATATTTTTTAATTAGAAAATAAACTGTTTGATTCAGTACAAATAGATAATTTGTGATTGCCGAGTCAGGTTAGTCCGTCGTTTCTTTCGGCTTGTTGTTCGTATGAAGTGTAATTTGAGGATTAGTTTTTTTGAGCATGAAACGCTGTTTTCGGTGGTTGTAAAGGGTAGCCGTTTTTATTGTGCGGCGTAGCAAGCCAATAGTAAATGAGAGCTGGGAGTGAAGTATATATGATTGTGTGAGGGATTAGCTCTGAATGAAGTAATGATGTTCGTCAATCTCTTGTTTTAGTATATCGGTGCTGGGAATTCCTAACTTTTTTGCGTCGCTGATGATGAGCCCGTCTTTTTTAAGCACCGAGATGACACGAATTACCTGTTCTTCGGTGGTCCCCGCAAAATCGGCTATTTCTTTTCGGCTGAGGCGAATGCTCAGATAGCCTTTTTTCTGGCCAAACTTGCGGTTGATGTATAACAATGAGTCGATGACTTTTTCTCGCACAGTCATGTGGGCAAACTTGCGGACTTTTGTTTCGCTGCGGTTGAGCTCGTCGGCATAAAACACCATAAAATCGTAAGCCATTTGTGGAATTTCCTGCAACATTTTTCTCATATCGTTGGTGGAGAAGTTACAAAGCACGGTGTCTTCCAAAGCCACTGCGCCAATGGGGTAGTATTGATGAGTGCTGAATCCGCGTTGCCCCAGCATCTCGCCATCTTTGGCAAAGCGCAGAATTTGCTCCCGCCCATTAATTCCGGTGTTCAGCACTTTCACTTTCCCTGAGTAAACGAAAAAGATGCCATGAATCGGTGCTCCCTCAATAATGATGTTCTGCGTTTTCCGGCAAGGAATCGTATTTTTCTTTTTGAGGAATTTTTGCGCAACCTCATCGTGGCAAAATTTCTTGATCAGACAGCTTTCATTCTGACAACTGATGCATTCGATACGTTTTCTAATCATGATCTTTCATTTTTGGTATTTCGGCAATGCTGTTGCTCATTTTGAAATTGAATCATTTTGTTGTCGTTGATCGTCGATTTATGAAATTTTATTCAATTCCGATAAGTACATACCCCTCCTCAATTTTCACCGGGAAGGTTTTCAGCTGGAATTCTTCATCCGTCAGGCATTTGCCATCTTCCAGCGAAAAAGTTTTTTTATGAAACGGACACGCCACTTTCGGATGTCCTTCACTGTCGCCTGTCAGACCGCGCGAGATAGCCATTTCGCCTTTGTGTGGACATTGGTTTTGAGTAGCAAACCAACGCCCTTCGTTGGTAAAGTTGAAAACTGCAATTTGCTCTCCGTTAACGAGTACTGCAGCTCCTCCATTTCTAGGAAAATCCTCCACTGCAGCGGCCTTCACCCATTCTTTGATTTCGGTTTGTTCTTTTATTTCCATAATTGTTATGCTTTTGCAGGGATTTTTTGATCCCGTAGTGGTACAAATTTGATGTTATTATCGATTTCGTCTGAATTCACGAAATGACGGAATTTATTTCTTAATTCCGGAGTGCGGACAACTTCTGTCCATTCGCATTTGTAGTGAGATATCAGCTCGGCCATTTCCTCTTCCAGCTTGTTTCCTATGCCAAGTGAGTCTTTTACCACCACATCTTTCAGGTAGCCCAATCCGCCTTCCAGGCTAGCCAGCCATTTGGATGTTCGGGTTAATGGTTCGGCTGTTTTAATGTAGTACATCAGGAAGCGATCGAGGTATTTAACCACTGTTTCCTTGTCGATATCGGATGCCAGAAGGTCGGCATGGCGTGGATTGGCTCCTCCGTTGCCACACACGAACAAGTTCCAGCCTTTTTCGGTGGCGATGATTCCAAAATCTTTACCACGAGCTTCGGCACATTCGCGCACGCAGCCCGAGACGCCACCTTTTAGTTTGTGCGGAGAACGCAATCCTTTGTATCGGTCTTCAACCTCAATTGCAAACGAAACCGAATCGTGCATTCCGTAGCGACACCAGGTCGATCCCACACAGCTTTTAACAGTCCGCAGCGATTTTCCGTAGGCATGACCACTTTCAAAGCCGGCATCAATCAGTTCTTCCCAAATAGCCGGAAGCTGATCGACCCGGGCACCAAATAAGTCAATTCGCTGTCCTCCGGTAATCTTGGTATACAGATCGTATTTTTTCGCTACCTGTCCAATGACAATCAATTTTTCAGGAGTAATCTCGCCACCTGGAATTCGGGGAACGACAGAATAAACTCCGCGTTGCTGAATGTTTGCCAAAAAGCGGTCGTTGGTATCCTGTATTGTATCTTGTTTGGTGATCAAATCATTCCAGATGCTTGCCAGCAAAGAAGCCACAACCGGCTTACACGTTTCGCAACCTGAGCCTTTGCCATAGGCAAGAATCAACTCATCGTAGCTTTTAAATTCATTAATTTTAATCAAATCATATAATTCCTGACGGGTATAATCGAAATGCTCGCAGATGGTTTTTCGCACCTCCCGGCCTTGCGATTTCATATAGTGTATCAGCAAATCGTCAAGCATTGGAGCACAACCGCCACATCCGGTTCCGGCTTTGGTACACTTTTTAATTTTTGGGACTGATTCAGCTCCATCGGTTTCAATGGCACTGAGTATATCGCCTTTGGTAATGTTTTCGCACGAACAAATAGCGGCGGTGTCGGGTAGGTCGCCAACCCCAATTCCCGCAGCACCTTCTCCTCCGCGTGCTCCAAGTATAAAGTCCTCAGGATTTTCAGGCAAGGCTATTTTGTTATTGACGACCTGTTTCAGCATGTTGTATTCTTCGGCTTCACCAACCAGGATACCGCCCAGCAGATATTTACCATCTTCCGAAATGTTCAGGCGCTTGTATATACCACGTGATTTGTTTTCGTAAACGATGGTTTTAATTTTATCGCTTTCAACCAGTGCTTCGCCAAAACTGGCAACGTCAGTTCCGATTAATTTCAATTTAGATGAAAGGTCGAAGCCTAAGAACTCCTGCGATTGTCCACCAATATTATTTACCAAAATTTCGGCCATCTCGTAGCAAGGAGCAACCAGCCCCCACACCATATTGTGCACTACAACACATTCGCCAATTGCGAAAATAGAAGGATCGGCGGTTTCCATTTTGCTGTTCACCACGATTCCTCCGCGTTGATGGACTTCCAGTCCTGCACTCCTGGCCAGTTCGTCTCGTGGGCGAATTCCTGCAGAAATAACCAACAGGTCAGCATCCAACGTGGACCCATCGGCAAATTGCAAGCCTTCCAGTTTGCCATTGCCTGTAATCTTTTCGGTACTTTTATTGAGTAGCACTTCCAGATCAAAATTTTCCAGTTTCGATTTCAAAATATTAGCGCCCTGAGGGTCCAACTGACGCGGCATCAAGCGAGATGCAAATTCAATAATGCTGGTCGGCAGGCCGTCGTCCAATACTGCTTTTGCAGCTTCTAAACCAAGCAATCCACCGCCAATTACCGCAGCTTTACTGGCTTTTGGAATATATTTCTTGATTTTGTCGATATCGTCAAACGTGCGGTATACAAAAACTCCCTCTTTTTCAATACCCTCAATTGGTGGGACAAATGCCGATGATCCGGTGGCCAATACCAGGATATCATAGGAATAAGTCTTTTCTTTTTCGGAGCTTACCGTTTTCGCTTCTCTGTCAATGGCGATTACCTTTTCGTTGGTCAACAACTCAATGTTGTGCTCATCGTACCACCCGGCAGGCGCAAGTAGCAGCTCATCAGGAACAGTTCCGGTGTAGTACGATGTAAGGTGAACCCGATCGTAAGCCGGATGTGGTTCTTCGCCAAAAACAACCAGCTTATACTGCTCTTTTAAAGGGGAAGAGGCAAACTTTTCACAAAACTTGTAGCCGGTCATTCCGTTTCCAATTAATACAATTCTTTTCTTCATTTTTGGCTATATTTAATTTTTAAATCTTTTCAATAAGATGTAGAGATCCCCGGGAACCAGTTTTGGGTTCTTGTTTTCTCTTTAAAATCAGTACGGTAAATGCGATTAATATCCTTTTGTCAGGAAGTCAACTTTTCAGCTTAGTTCACGTTTAATCATTAAAATCTTTTTCTCATGCACAGTGAATCTTTTCAAAATGCAACGGAAGCGTTGAAAGCCGCCCATTTGCAAGATCCCAATATTGAACTTGTCGGTTCTGGCCAAGTCCCGGCGGAGTGGTTGTACACCCGGCGGCTGCTTGCTTGTTTGAAGCAAGTTTACCCCGATGCTTCGGAAGCGTTGACCATTGCAACCTACTGTCAGCATTTGCATCGATGGGAAGTTAAGCGATCTGAATATCCCGATGGCAGAATTGGCTACTTCCAGTGGCGCAACTTTTTGGGCGATTACCAAGCTGATAAAGCGAAGTCTATTCTGAAAGCCAGTGGCTACTCTGACGATTTTATTTCGGAGGTGGTTGACATCATGAAGAAGCTGAACATTCATCGGTTGGATGAAGCACAAAAACTGGAGGATGTGGTTTGTCTTGTTTTCCTTGAGCATTACATGAATGATTTTATGCCTGGAAAGTCGGATGCGCAACTGGTTCAGATTGTGCAAAAAACCTGGGGTAAAATGTCTGATCACGGTCATCATGTTGCTTTACAGTTAAACTTGCCTGAACCAACCCGCCGGGTTGTCGAGCAAGCCTTGGGTTAAATTGAAAACAGGTTAAATCGGTTTTCAAAAATTGAGAAAACCAATAGTTTGCCAGAGAGTACCTCACCGTATCCGGTGATTATTTTGATCATTTCGTTGGCCTGAAGACTGCCGGCAATGCCAGGTAAAACGCCTACCAGTCCAATATCATCTGTTTGATAAATCCCGTCCTTAGGAACGGTTGGGAAGAGCTGGTTGAAAGCCGGTCCGTTTTGATAGTTGAACACGGTAACTTGCCCTTCGTAGTTCATTACCGAGGCAAAAGCCAGCGGTTTGTTGAGTCGTTGTGTTTCGCTGCCCACTAGTTGGCGGGTGTCGAAATTATCGGAGCAATCTGCTATTACGTCATATGGTTCAAGCAGTTTGGTTGCATTGTCTTTATTTAGTCGGGTGTTGTATAATTCAATTTCAATGGCCGGATATAAATCAGTTAGCCGCTCTGCCGCCATTTCAATCTTCTTTTTACCAACTTGCGATGAAGTGTACAGCACCTGCCGCTGTAAGTTAGAGAGGCTGACAACATCATCGTCCACTATCCCAATTGTGCCAACACCTGCAGCCGCCAGGTATATCAGCAGGGGGCTGCCCAGTCCCCCGGCTCCAATAACAAGCACCCGGGCATTTTTCAGCTTTTGCTGCCCGGTTTCACCAATTTCGGCTAGCGAAAGGTGACGGGAAAAGCGGCTATATTCTTCTGTTGTTAGCTTCTTCATTCGGCGTGTTGGTATTCGTGTTTATGATGATGTGGGTGTGAAGGGGAGCTGCAATCGCAGTTTTGTCCCCATTCGCTGCTTCCATCGGTATAAAATTCGTGTTTCCAAATAGGCACTTCATACTTTACCCGATCGATTATGTAACGGTTGGCCTCGTATGCCGCAGCCCGGTGTGCCGATGCGGTAATAACCACTACGGCACATCCGGAAATATCGACATGTCCGACACGGTGCACACAGATCGCCTTGTTCAGATCCCATCTTTTATGGGTGTCGGCTAAAATCTCTTCAATCATTTTCTCGGCCATGGGCTCGTATGCCTCGTACTCCAAGTGAGTAACTGCTTTGCCTTTGTTATTGTCGCGCACTTCGCCACTGAACAAAACCACAGCACCTGAATTCGGATCGCGAAAGTCATCGAACAAGTTGGCGTAATGGATGGGTGTATGTTGAATGTGCTTCATTTATTTATTAGTCCTTTATCGTCATTTGATGGTTATTCATTGAATGTTGTGACTGTTCACTGCCAACGTTTCTAATTACCCTCCACTTGATGGTGGAATCAGGTAAACCGGCTCATCGCCTGTTTTCACTTCATTGTGAGGCACGAATTTTTCGTTGACTGCGATTCGGCAATTGTCCAAAATCTCACTGGCTTCAGGATTTAGTTTCTTAAGTTTTTGAATGAGTGACTGGTACGATGCCGGAAGTTTCAATTGTACTTCCATTTGCGGCGCGAAAAACTTTCGCAGTCCGGCAAAGCATGTAATTTGAATTTGTGTTTCCATTGTTATCCTCCTATATTTCTCATTGACAATTGGCTGCCATGAAACCTGACCGGTTGTTTTAGTAGTAGCAATTGCTGTAATTTTTGGGTTAATACTTCGGGTTTTTGAATAAAGGGTGCTAATTTTTCGCCACGGGCATTGCTCAGGCATCCGTAGAAATAGCCTCGGCTGTCCATCCGCAAGCGATTGCAATCATGACAAAAAGGTGTTGATTCGTTGGCGATAATTCCAAACGTCCGGTTTTCTCCAGCCGACCAGTAGCGTGCTGTTTCCGACTGTTTGCGGTGCAATTCCGTAATGCTGTAATGCTGATCAATGGTCTCCAGAATTTCTTTTTCTGAAAAGAACAATTTGTTGTTTCCTTCGAACAGATGGCCCATTTTCATCAATTCGAGGTACCGGATTTTAACGCCCAGTTGAGCGGCATAGTCTAACAGTGGAATGATCTGTGATTCATTCCTCCCACGCATGATGACAGCATTCAGCTTCACATGAAATCCAGCATGTAAAGCTGCTTCAATGCCGTCAAAAACCCGTTGGGGCTGATGATGTCTGGCGATTTTTTTGAACAGTTCCAGGTCAATAGCGTCAATCGAAATGTTGATTGACCGAAGTCCGGCTTCCTTCAACTGGTTGGCTGTTTGCTTCAAGTAATAACCATTTGTTGTCAGGCGTATATCCTCAATTCCGAGGTTTCTTATTTTACTAATCAGCTCAAAAAGGTCCATGTACAGCAGCGGTTCGCCACCCGTTAAGCGGATGCTTTTCAGGTTGACCAACTTATGAACGGCACCAATCATCGATGCAAACTCATCGGTGCTTAGCTGCTCTTCTTTGGGAGCAGAAATGGCAGCGGTTCCCGAAGCCGCTATGTCGTCGCTGACGCAGTATTCGCAAGAGAAATTACAGGTGTTCAGTAAGCTCACCCGCAGTTTTTCAAAACGTCTTCCGATATGGTCTTCAATTTTTTGCATCAATCTTTTTCTAGCTTGCTAATTCAGTTATTTCTAATTCGCTAAAGGCTGTTTTCGGGGTTTCACAAACCGGGCAACCGTAGTGATCCGGTAATTCATAAAATGTGGTACCCGCTTCAATATTGGTTAATAAATCGCCATATCGCTCGTCATACACTGTGCGGCATTCGGGACATTGGTGCACAATTTTATATGTGCGCCTGGGAGACTCCTGCCTGTTTAGGTGGCGCGTTTGGCTTTGCACAAACGACTGCGCATAGTATTTTTTCGAAATGTCATTTAGCTTTTCCGGCAGCTCATCCTTACTTAGGTTACCGGCATATTCCAGGTAATGGTTATTATTTGGATTGAAATCATAAGCATACTCAATGCTGTACTTTCGGGTGAAATCGTACTTGCCCAAAAAAGACAATCGGCCTTTAATTCGGATAACAACTGATGTAAACTTTTCTCCCGGCTGAGTCTGAATTCCAAATGACAATCCATAAGTTCGGATGTCAAGTTTGTCGAATGCAGAAACCAGGTATCGTTTTAGTTTAAACGCGTTCTCATCCAATAATGGTAAGTGCCAATTCAGTTCAAATGAAGAGTGGCGCATGTTAATTCCAAATCGCCCAATCAGTTCTTCCCAGTGTATTTTATCTTTGGTTTCAATATCTTTTATCAGAAGTGTTTTCCAGGGTGTGAAGCTTATTTTTACCACATTTGTTCGCTGGCAGAGCTGACAAACTTCTTTTAAAAATTGAATGGGATAGTTGTTGTTGCGCCAGTAAAACCCGGCCCAATACTGATCTTTCCCATCTATTTTATTTAAGCCTTCGTAGTAAGGAAAAAATCCGATTGGAAGGTCAATTTTTTTCGTGTTTTCTAGTGTAATTTTCTGTAAAGGTGAATTTTCGAGTGCATATAACAACGCTTCAACTGTTTCGAGCTTGTCCCGAATAATTAACTGCTCCAGTGCTTGGGCGAATGTCGCAATGTCATCTGTAAAAATTAGTCCGGGCCAAACTTGCGGGTCTTTGTTCGGATTTAAACTCAGGTACAAATGCCAATAGTTTGGTGTTTCGGATGCTACAAAATTGAGGTTTCCATAAAAAAGTGGCACCATATTTTGTTTTGGGTCAACGATGTTTATTCGCAGAACATGGTCGTAGGTAAACTGATCGATGATTTTCAGGTAAATACCGGAATATATCCACGATGTTGAAGGTAAAATGTCGACACAAGAATAAGAAGAAACTAAATTCTGAACTCCGGATGTGCGTTTGTGAATGGAAACACCACTTCTGTTCAGCTGTTCGGTTTTAAAATTCGTTGGCAGATAAAACAGAATATCTTGCCGCGATCCAAAATGAACATGTTTGTTCCCGGCCTTCTCTGCTACCAGCAGTATTTTGTATAGCAGGGCGGGAGAGAGCACTCCTCCTTTATTTAAAATTCGATATAGTTCTTTTGTTTCACTCATGTTTTACTTAGTTGATCGCAACCAATTCTTGTTTTTCTTTTAATATTTTTTGAATTTCCGGGCGACAGCTTCCACAGCCCAACCCGGCACTGGTGTACTCACAGACCGCATCCATATTATTAGCACCTGCCCGAATGGCTTTTTGAATATTTCCTACCCCCACATTGTTGCAGGAGCAAAGCAGTTTGCCAACGACTGGTTCAACAGGTTTACCTGTACGCAGCAGTTTATTTCGTAATCCGGCTAATTCGGTTTTTTTAATGATCAGCTTTTTGAATTCAGCAAATTCAGCTTTGTCTCCCATCAAAATTGCACCCATCAATACGTCATCTTTTACAATGCACTTTTTATAATACCGGGTGGCTTTGTCAATAAAAATCACTTCTTCATAATTTTTCGAACCATCAGGTATTCGGGTAAGTCCGATGGAGCAAAGGTCAATTCCGGGGAATTTCAAGATATTCATGGATTCGGTTCCGTGGTATTCACTCATTGGGTTACCATTGATATGGTCGGCTAAAACTTTTGCCTGATCTTCGGCGGCAGCAGTAATTCCAAAGAGGTTACCGTTCAGTTCTGCAATTTCGCCAATGGCATAAATAGATTGGCAGCTGGTTTGCAAGTGCTCGTTAATCAAAATTCCACGGCGGGTATCCACAACATCTTTGGCATACTCAATATTTGGCTTGGTGCCAATGGCGAAAACTACTGCATCAAACGAAATACGTTTTCCACTTTTAAACGAGACCAGGTATCGATTTTTAGGATCGGCTGAAACTTGGCTGACTTCGTCGTTAAAGAGAATATTCATTCCTTTTTCTTCCAGAATTTCACGAAGCAGACTGCCGGATTCATTATCGAGTTGACGATCCATCAGGCGTGGATTGCGATTAGCTAGGGTGACTTTAACGTTTAATTCCAACATTGAAGCGGCCATTTCCAGTCCCAGCAACCCCCCACCTACGACCAGTACCTGGTCGGCTGGTTTAACCTTGTCTTTAAAGCGATCGGCATCCTGTTTATCACGAATGGTAAATACTCTCGAATGTTTCATCCATTCCGGCTTAGCTACATTTGGGCGTGAACCGGTTGCCAAAATCAGCTTATCGTAACGGATGCTTTTCTTGTCGGAACAAAATATGGTCTTGTCTTTTGAATCAATTTTTTCAAGTGTTACACCAGCTTTCAATTTGATGTTTAAACGTTCGATTTCCTCATCACTTGTCTTTTGTAGGGCTTCCCAGCTCAACGTTCCGGCAATGTAATCGGGCAACAGTACCCGGTTGTAAAAGGGATGAATCTCTTTGGAGATGACGACAATTTCGTCAGCTGTGTTTTTTTCGCGATAGCTTCGTATAAATTGAATGGCAGCAGCTCCTGCACCTACCACAACAATTTGTTCCCGGGGTTTGCTGTATTTTGAAATAGCGACAGTTGTGTATTTAAAATCCGGTTCCTTCGATTTTGGGTCGACCAGGTCATTGGTAATATTGTTGGTGCGAGCATTGATGCCCGACAGCACTTTCCCCCAGTGCATGGGAAGAAAAACAACGCCCTGGCGAATTTCGTCGGTTACTTTTGCCGGAACCTGAACTTTACCGTTTCTACCTTCAACGACAACAATATCATCGTTTTTGATGTCGTGCAAGTCTGCGTCAATCGGATTGACTTCCAGGTAGGAATGCTCAATGTGCTGTTTCAGCTTTTGTACTTTTCCGGTTTTGGTCATCGTGTGCCATTGGTCACGAACACGGCCGGTTGTCAATATCAGGGGAAACTCTTTGCTCGGTTTTTCCGACTCGTTTTGAGGTTGAACGGCAAACAAATTTGCTTTTTGATTAGGGGTGTAAAATTTCTTATCCTTAAACAGACGCTCGGTTCCATTGCCGTTTATAAAAGGCCATTGAGCTGTTCCGTTGGTTTGAAGGTGATCGTAGGTTAATGATTCGAAAGAAAGGTTTGTTCCGGCGGTCAGCTGTTTGAACTCGTCAAAAACTTCGTTGGCACTTCTAAAGTTGAATCCCGAATAGCCCATTTTTCGAGCCACACGGCAAATAATTTCGTAGTCGGGCAGTGCTTCCCCAAGTGCTTTTACTACGTGGTTGATGTAGTTAATGCGTCGCTCCGAGTTGGTCATCGTACCATCTTTCTCCAGCCAGCCCGCTGCCGGCAGCACCACATCGGCGAATGGCAAGGTGTCCGATTTGTCGGAAATGTCCTGAACCACCACAAACTTAGCTTTTTGCAATGCCTTTTCAACTTTATTGGCATTGGGCAGACTAACCATGGGGTTGGTACAAATAATCCAGATTGCTTTGAGTTTTCCAGTTTCCAAAGCATCGATCATTTCGGTGGCGCTGTAACCAACTTTTGCCGGAACTTCATTAACCCCCCAAAAATCTGCTACTTCTTTCCGGTGAGCTTCATTATCCAGATTACGATGTGCCGGCAGTAAGTTGCACATGCCGCCCACTTCGCGTCCTCCCATGGCATTGGGTTGACCGGTTAGTGAAAATGGTCCCGAACCTGGTTTGCCAATTTGGCCTGTAATCAACGACAAGTTGATCAATGATAGATTTTTATTGACTCCAATTACACTTTGATTTAAACCCATGGCCCACATCGAAATGTAGCCTTTGGATTCTCCAATATATTTGGCTGCTAAACGGATGTCTTTTACAGGAACACCACAAATTTGTGCTGATTCGTCTACGCTGAGTTTCATTACCTGCTGCTGGTATTCATCAAAGCCATTTACATAGTTGCGTACGAAGTCCCAATCCAACAACCCATCTTCAATCAGGCAACGCCCAATGGCATTGTTGAGGTACACATCGGTGCCCGGTTTAAGTTGCAGATGAAGGTCGGCTGATTCGCAACTTTGAGTCCGGCGAGGGTCAGCTACAATGATTTTAACATCCGAGTCAGCAGCCTTTCGAGCTTCTACCCGGCGAAATAAAATGGGATGACACCAGGCCGGATTCGCTCCGGTAATGTAAAAACAGTCTGCTAAATCAAGATCTTCATAAGAGGCAGGTACCGCGTCTTCGCCCAATTGCATTTTGTAGCCAACCACAGCGGAGCTCATGCAAAGGCGCGAGTTGGTATCAATATTATTGGTGCCCCAAAAGCCTTTGGCCAATTTGGTGGCCACGTAATATTCTTCGGTCAGGCATTGGCCCGAAACGTAAAATCCAACTGAATCCGGGCCGAATTTTTTGATTAACGATTTGAAAACGGTAGCAACACGATCAACAGCTTCAGGCCATTCTACTTTGCGCAGTGGATGCCCTTTTCCTAACCGCATTTGAGGATACAGCAAGCGGTCGGATTGATTGTTGACCACATAATGCAGGTTCAACCCTTTGGAGCACAATTTACCCCGGTTGACCGGATGATCAGGATCACCTTTCACCTTAACCTTTCCGTCGGGCAGCCGGTTTACGAGTACTCCACAGCCTACACCGCAATATGAGCATGTTGATTTGTATTCTCCTACCTTCATCGGCATTAATATTTTTTGATTGTATTTTGAGTGTTGCTGTACGCATAGGCAGGATTAACTTTCAATTTTTCTTTGAAGTCTATCAACTCTTGCATTTCAGTCTGGGCTTCCAGTTCCGCTTCCTCAGAAAAACGAATGAAAAAGGCGATGAGTGAAATACAAACGACAATCATCCCGATAATAAAAAGCGCCTGAGGATAGGATATCCCTTCCATTTTGAATAGGAATCCTGCAGCAACAGCTCCGGCATTTCCGCCTGCTCCAACAATTCCGGAGATGGTACCTACAGCCTTTTTATTAATGAATGGCACGACAGAAAATGTTGCCCCTTCTGACATTTGAACAAAGAGGCTAAACAGAATCATTGATCCAATCGCAAGCGGTAGGACGGTCATTTTGCTGAACAGCATGATTGCAAATCCTTCGATTAGCAGCGTAAAAAATAGAAAGTAGACCCGTCCTCTGAGTCCAAATTTGATTCCTGATTTGTCGCCCAATATTCCCCCAACTGAACGAGCAAATATGTTCATCAGTCCAAACAAGCCGGCTATTAATCCTGCTGTTTTTACATCCAAACTAAAATAGTCGACATAATAGAGTGACGCGATATTATTGATGGTTAGTTCAATTCCAAAGCAAGCTCCATAAATTATAAACAAGCCCCATACGCGGTAATCTTTTAGCGCATTCAAGAAGGCACCTTTGTCGGCCTTTTTCTTAAACTCAAAATTGGGGTCTTTTTTTCGAAGGTCTTTTATATTGCCTTCCGGAGTATCGGTGGTGTATTTATAATAGACAATTCCCATGATGATCATAAATATCCCGGGGGCAATCATGGCCAGTCTCCATGCCTGACTTTCTATAAATCCGAAGCCTAATAAGGCTGCAAAAATTATGGGCATTACCATTTGGGTTACACCGCCACCCAAGTTTCCCCAGCCGGCAGTTGTAGCATTGGCTGTTCCTACCACGTTGGGCGCAAACATGAGGGAAGTATGGAATTGGGTAATCACAAACGAGGCACCTATGACGCCAATCATCAGCCGGAAAATCAACAGAGAGGTGTAGTCATTGCTTAGTCCCACCAGCATGACAGGAATTGATCCGAGAATGAGCAGCCAGGTATAGGTAATTCGTGGTCCGATTTTATCGGCAAGCCAACCAATAAACAGGCGGGCAAAAATGGTAATCATTACCGATGAAATGATGATGTTTCCGACTTGCGACTTCGAAAGAAGCAGCTCTTCTCGTATAACAGCCATTAAAGGGGCAACTCCGAACCAGCCGAAAAAGCATAAAAAGAATGAGAACCAAGTGATGTGGAATGTTCTCATCTGAACGGTCTTTAAACTGAATAAGTTAATTTTTGCCGCTTTTTGTGATTTAGAATTTCCCATACTCTTCTATTTTTTTAATTATTAAAGATCGTTTTGTCTTAAAACGTTTGTTCAAAGAAATGGAAAGAAAGCTATCATTTTGTCATTTTATCTGTTAATAAAACATTAAATTGATATTATTGCTTATAATATGATGCAATATGACCATGTAAAACATGGTTAAAAGACATAAAAAATAGCGCTTTATTGTATGGTTTAATTTAGGGAAACACCACTAATGTGTTGTAAATAAGCTGAGAACGACTATCGTTTATCATTCTTCGCATTTCTATTTGATTGACTGAAAGGGATGAACTTGTCATTTTGATTGCTTTGTTAACTTAACGCTAACAAAAAGATTATTTGTCAGTTGAAAGCTGGTGTTTACTCAGCATACTATGCGAGGCAATTTGAAACTCCATTTTAAGATGATTGGGATCATAGCCTATAGAATCAGCTTAAGGCATAGCGGTACGCGGACGGGTTTCTTAGTCTGTTAATTGTCTGTTTGATTACGAACAGTGTCTTTTACTTTAATATCCATTAGATGTTAATTCAAGGCTTCTCACATTCAGCGTAGTAATTATGCTATTTTGAAATAGAGAAATAGAAACTAGAGCCTTTACCTTCTTCACTTTTCACCCAAATACGACCACCATGTCTTTCAACAAATTCTTTACAAAGAATCAACCCTAAACCGGTTCCCTTTTCATTCTCGGTCCCCATTGAAGATATATTTTCATCAATCCGAAATAATTTTTTTATTGTCTCTTCAGACATCCCTTTGCCATTATCAGCTACTTCAACAATTACTTCATTTTTATTTTCCGTAGTAGAAATATCAATTTTTCCATTTGGAAAGGTAAACTTTAGCGCATTTGAAATCAGATTGCGTAAAATGGTACTAAGCATAGCCAAATCAGCAAAGACATATAGACTTTCAGGAATATCACTATTTATAGTAATCCTTTTGCTTTGAGCATTAAGAGTGAAAATTTCAACTGTTTTATTGATCGTTTCGTGCAGTGAAAGCTTCTTAGGAGTGAATTCCATTCTGCCTGTTTCTGATCGCGACCACTCCATCAGATTGGTAAGTAGCTCAATTGCTTTCTTTGAGGATTGTAAAATAAAGGTTGATAATGTTTCAACTTCATCAAGATCCTTTGCGTTTACGTTTTCCGCAAGTAGTTCGCTTAAACCAGCAATTGCCGAAAGAGGGCTTTTTAAATCATGGGCAATGATGGAGAAAAACTTATCTTTCATCGAATTTAATTCGCGAAGCTGAGCTTCACTTTCTTTCAGCTTATTTTCAGCTTTCCTAATTGAGGTAATGTCTTGGTTGAGGCCAAAACACTTTATTGTTTTTCCTTTGTCATTTTTAACAACTGCAAATCGAACAGCAACATAGCCCATTTCGCCATTTGCGTACAGCATACGGTGTTCTATTTGGCATGTATATTCAGCATCTGTGGTATTCATTGCTTTCTCGGTCTCCTGGGCAACTAGGTAACGATCATCCGGATAAACAAATCTATTGGCATATTCTTCTGGTGTCATGGTATTACCGCCGATCTCCTGACTGTTGGTTCTGAAAATGGAATAAAACGTATCGTTAAAATGAAATAAGTTCTCTTCCATGTTCAATTCCCAGGGACCTAAACGAGCAATTTTTAAAGCAATATTCAGTTGAATCTGATGATCACGAAGGGCTTGTTCTGATCGTTTCCGATAGGTGATATCCTGGACTGTACCTATTAATGATTTTGGTTTCCGGTTTTCATCGAAAACAAGCTTGCCGATACCGTGAACCCAGCGGGTTTCACTATTCGATCTTCGAATGATTCGATATTCTGCGTTAAATTGTTTTTGTTTATCTATAATCACTTCACAGAGGTAATTTTGAATATACTCCCGGTCATCGGGATGCAAAACGGTCTCCCAGTCATGATTAATTTTTTCATCAATGCTTCGCTCAAATCCATAAATATCTTCCAGTACTTCTGATAATTCCATGTATTTTTCTTCTATATTATACTTGAACGAACCAATATTTGCTGCTTGTTGTGATTCTCTAAAAAAGAGTTCGTTTTCGGCTAAACTCTCTTCCATATTCTTTCTGTCAGTAATATCACGGGCGATACCAATTAAAGAGCTTATTTCTCCATCGGACGTGACAAGTGGGGATGTGCTGGCTGAATGCCATCTCCAACTCCCATTTTTATGTTTTACCCGATATTCAACTCCGCTAAATTTTTTCCCGGTTGAGAAATGCTTAGCCATCTTCGTTCTTAAGCTTCCAATATCATTAGGATGGATGAGTGGAATGAAGGAAGTACCGATAATTTCGTCAACATCGTGGCCCAGGATTTCTTTCCAATTTGGGGAAATATAGGTGAAAACAGCATCTTTGGAGATCGAAAAAACAATGTCGGCGGCATACTCTACCATGGTTCGAAATCGCTCTTCGCTTATTTGTAGTTTCTCCAGCGCTTGCTTCTTTTCACTAATATCAATCACAGTTAAAACTGTTCTCATACTTGATTTAATTAGTGACGCAGAAAAAAGAGCTGAACGAAGTTTTTTTTCCCGGGTAAAAAAGACGGCTTCATATTCAGTCGGAACATCGGGGCTACCAAGCTTTCTTTTTCGGTTATATTCCTTTAATCGTTCGATTTCCTCAGGAGGCATTTTATCGGTCCACTTAGTGCCTGTTAGTTCTTCTTTTGAATAGCCACTTAATTTACAAAAGGCCTCGTTTACCATTGTAAT
The DNA here is from genome assembly GCF_009847015.1 of Sunxiuqinia indica. Lineage (GTDB taxonomy): Bacteria > Bacteroidota > Bacteroidia > Bacteroidales > Prolixibacteraceae > Sunxiuqinia > Sunxiuqinia indica. Next base: position 182,438 of record NZ_WVEM01000006.1, on the reverse strand, counting down.
TTCAGCATCGGCTTCAAACACCACTATGGCAGCGGAACAGTTTTCAAATATTTCACGATAAAGGCTATCGTTAGCTTGAAAGTCATTCTCATCAGGAATTCGATCCTTATTGTGTTTTTTATTTTGCATGTTCGAGATACAAATCTTTTTACTGCAGAAAAAACGTTAAGAATTAACAAAACATTATTGGAAATAGGTAATCATTCTAATGACAGAGCCAACCGAACCTTTCAAAAAAGGTACACTTTGTGCTGATTTAAAATACCATTCGTCTTTTTACGTTTGCACTGATGAGGCTATGTTTTTAGCTGAAGCTGAAGCAAAATGTTGTTGTTGGTAATATCTAACTTCAATCTATCTACACGGTATTGTTGCCTGCCAGCGCTCTCGCAGTACGAATAAATAGCTTTGCCTTTAAGCCTGTTATTTTTCAATAACATACGAACATACTTAAAAAACAAGACTTTGCAAATAATTGACTGGCAAATTAGTTATGAATATTATTGATCCTGGAATGGCCACACTTTCCCGAGAGCTATCGGAAAATGCTTAAAGTACAGATTTTTGTCAATAGGTAAAACGACGCATGCCTGATTGTTTTTCAGGTATAGCGCTCATGGTAATTCATTGGAGACCGATGGAGGGGAGAGGCACTGTAGAACTTTCTTTGTCGGTTAATCGGGTACTTAATTGTGTTAAGCGCTTTTATTCCTGTTGAATTTTTCGGTGTTAATTATAATACTTTGCCTTCTGCTGCCGCCTTACCATCCATGCTACGACCAATAATTAAGCCGATTAGCATTCCGAAAGAAATACCATAGGCAATACCTAATGACCGCTCAAAACTCGATAAAATCACAATTCCCAAAAGAATTCCGAAAGATGATCCTAAGCCTATCCCCAGGTTGGTGTAATACCCTTTAGAAATTAAAGAGAAGGTGTCCTTTAAATATTTTTCGAAATTCCTAAGTGCTTTCTGATGGTATTTTTTGCTGTTCCCTGAGGTTGAGTCCAGATTCAAACGATCAAGTTCTACTTCTATGGATTGAATTTCTTCCTCTGATAACCCCGTTCTTGTCAGTTTGCTAAGCACACGAGTAAATTTCTCATAAACCTTTCGTTCAGCTTTATTCGTTGTTTTGGTTTTTAAACGTTCAAAAAGGTTATAGGCTTCTTGTAATGTCATAATTTATAATGTTTTTCTGGTTAGTAGCTCAAAGCAATAATTATTACATGTAAGGCTTGTCTTTTTTTAACCCCTTATAATCGGACCGCTTTTAAGTGTTTAAGCTTTCCAGATCAGTCATTAACTCTTCCAGTTTTTTAAATACCCTGCCATAAACAATGTTTAAATCCCATTGGTAAATTCGACCACCAAAAAACGCCAACAAACCTAGAACTAAAATTAGAACAACGATTCCTATTAATGGGATTCCGTAGATCAGGTGCATATCAGGAAAACGATTTAGAACCTCACTCAATAGTCGTTCGCCTAGTGCGATACCCTCAGCATCTTTAAACCAAAAGCCTAAAATAAGCGACATAAATATAACCGGGTACAAAACCTTTGATATCCGTTTGTTGACTGCGACCTGCTTTTTAATCCACTGATCAAATTCTTTGAGGTATTGATAGCTGTTTTCACCTTTATCGATACGCTCTAACCCATTCAGCAAGCTTTTATTAATAACAACAAGTACGGTAAGTGTTACAAAAAATATGGCGCCCGTTAAGGGTATTCCCACAAAATAGGATACAATTAAAAAAGCAAAAGAGAATACAACGATTGCAATTAAATTAATGCGAAACATTCGTTTGAATTTATCAATGATATGAATTGACTTTTTGTTGTACAGATCGTTTATTTTGGGTGCAACTAAGGCATCACTTTTCAAAAAGCCTTCTTTCCAGATGTTTTCAATTGATTTTTCCATCTAATATTTTTTTTAGTCTGGTTTTTATTCGTTGAACACGGACACCAATATTATTGGGGTTTGTTCCTATAATATCGGCAATTTCCTGATAGGATTTTTCTTCCAGATAAAGCATAATAATAGCTCTGTCAATTTCTGATAGTTTCCGAATAGCCATATACAACAGATCTAGAGATTCGTCTGAAAATGCATAGTTATCTTCAGTTTCTTCAGTCGGTAAAGAGTCCGATACAAAATGCTGCCTGTTATTTTTCTTTTTCTTCAGTAAGGTCAAGCAAACGTTTAGCGAAATTCGGTAAACCCAGGTACTCCATTCCGATTGTTCTCGAAAGTTATCTTTACTCCTCCATATTTGTAAGCAGACCTCTTGATAATAATCTTCGAAATCTTCTTGCGAATTCGTATACGCCCGACATAACTTGATGATTATTCCGGCAAACGGCAAAATAAATGTATTATAAAAATCGCTACTCAATGTTGTTTTTATTTAGTTGGTGGCATAAATCAAAGATTATTACATGCAAGCTAAATTTTTATGAGCACGGTTATGTCGTTCAAAATATCCAACAAAGCGTTTCTCTTTTGCCATTAAGAAAAGAGTATTCCTGCTCACGTTTTCCCTTGACCCACTGGAATACCATCGGTATCAATAAGTTGGATTTGCTGCCGAGGATAAACAGGGATAATTTTGTTTTTGTATTCTGCCTTGTTGATTTCAGCAGTAATTTTTAGCAGAAGATCAGTTTTCCATTTTCTCCGTTCGCGTGCGCCAACCAAATAGCGGACAATTATGTTGGTCCATGAATCACTTGCCGCAACAAATATTTCCGGCTTTTCGGACACTTCTTCATTTAGGCCTGCTTTATACAAAATATTAGAATAACGTTTGGCCGGTTCGCGCATATATTTTCCGATCACGTCGTTAGCTGTTTTATCGAGCACTTCTATGGCAAACGGAATATCCGATTCGTTGGCTATAACCACATCCAGTTCGTCCCATACAAAAGGAAAATCGCCGGTGAGATTAATAACAGTTCCGGTCAGAATTTCATTATTTGGGAAGGTTACAAGTCGCCCGGTTGACTGTTCCGCGCTTACAAAGCCCGGTTGATAAGGTGAGCCAATTTCCCATACTGTGGTCGAAAGGAAATCAATCCGATACACATCGCCAAAAACATCGCCCACCCGAATTCGATCACCCACTTTGTAATATCTGCGAAAGGTGTTGAGCAACCAACCCGTAAAACTTTCAATTGGAGTTTGCAAAGCCCAAGATAAAGCTAGGCCAATAAGACCGAATGAACCGATAAGTGCGCGAATATCTCCTGCCACAATACTAAAAACCACACCAATGGCCAATACCCAAATAGCAATGGAAACAAGAGTAGTAATTCCCTCAATATTTTTTAATCCTCTGAATGATCGGCGCAAAATCGCTTTTATAAACCGGATGAGCAACCATGCCAGTATTAGACAGATGATGACAATCAGTATTTTTGGAAGGTTTACGATAAAGCTGTTCCACATATTCTGAATTGCCCCAATGGCTTCGTCTGCTGCTTTTTCGGTTTGGGTGCTGGAGTTTTTTACCACCTCAGTTGATAAAGTTTCAGTGGTGTCGGGTTGGCTGGCAAGCGCTTGTTCTTCCATGGATGCCAGATCACCTCCTGAAAACAGGAGAAGTATAAAACCTGTAACGGCAACCGCCAAAATGGTAGATTGTCTGAATTTTTTAAGACGATTTTCTGCTCCTTTTACTATTGCGCTTTTTGTAACTCCACGTTTTCCCCTCCGTTGACTCTTACTATTTATGAACTTAGTTTTGGAGTCCTCATCGGATTTGTCCCAACTCTTTTTGCGTCTATTTCTTTTTTTGAAGTTCATTTTGATGCCTGTTTCCTATGGTTTGTGCATGCGATTGCACGGCGTTATGTTATAAAAACAGGGGCAATTTGTAAAGGTTCATAATCAGCTTTCAAAGCGAAAAATAACGCTATTTAATTGTGTGAACAGCCCTCTGTTTCGTGAATTTGAACGATGCATTATGCGATTACCGATAGTTTAATTTCATTCAAAACAACGGTTGCCCCAGTTTCATGAACACAACTGTTTAATATTCACTGTCCTGAGTGTGTAGCTGATTTACCATGTTGCTTTGAGTTGGTACAAATCCTTTCTCTCGGGTATAGTCTCTCGGCGATCGGTAATGAAATAGTTATCAGCAGATTTTTTTTGATTGTACAATACTAAGAAATGCTTCTCAGCGCAATAGGTTCGTTTATTGTTATTACAAACGACTAGCCACGAGCCACTTGTCGCCGCGTGCGCTTAGAGAAGGGGTAGTGGTTTGCCAAATACGTTAAAAAAGTCCTGTTGTAATTTGAAATTTAATGTCTTTATTTCTTTAGATGATTTTTGATTATGCTCTAAACGGGTAATTTCTTGTCGAACAGATACACGGTTTAGATTTGTGAAATAATGTAAATTCTCTACATCAAGGATCATCCTATGTTTCCACAATCCTAAACGAATGAGTTCTTTATCTATCTTTAATTCATTTTTAATATTTTATAGACCTCGGTATTTACTTTGATCAAGTACAAGCCATCTTGAAAATTTGACATCTGAATTTCATCTCCCTTTCCTTCCAACAATAGAACTCCCGTTGATGAAAAGACTTGAAATTCGCTCTCGCTAGACAAAAACAGCCGATCCGTTACCGGGTTAGGATATACGCGTAACTTTCCGGCATCATTTAGAGCAATGTTGTCAGTTGTATTACCCAGAGATATTTCAACACTGATGTTGTTGCTGGTCGGGACAATATGGATCTCATGTAAAGGACTCCATTCACTGCCATTTTTTGTTCTGGCCTTAACGGTTGTATTCTTATCTATGGTCATACTTTGATTGGATATCGCACTGGCTGAAGCGGAAGCCGTCAAGTCCCACGTTCGTGGATCGGAACCATCAATCGTGTAATAAACAACTCCCTCAGCCCCGTCAAGTTGAATGCCCAGTCTTGTGTTTTTCCCGACATTCAAACTATCTGAACGTACTTCAACACCTTCTACAAAATATTTTGGTGGTTGTAAATAAGAATAATACCCACTCTCCTGCAACTTTGAAACAAAATCTTCTCCTCGTCCTCTTAAATCATTTCTAACAGCCAGCCGGGCTGCGTCCCATTCATGATCCCGATCCATTGGGTCAGAGCTCCGCTCATCACCCCATCGGGCCGATTCGCAAACAATAGCTTTATAGATATAATTGGTAAGATTATCCCAATAGGCAATGACACGATCGTCTGTCAACACGCCGTCGTTAAAAAAATATTGATAGACCAAATCATTAAAACGCATTCTGAAATCGACACTCGTCCAGAATGCCTGGAACCCATTATCGCCGGTATTTAGAGATTTGATCATATTAGACACGCTCGGCGCTCCGGTCCTTCTGCTTCCTCCGTCAAAAGAATCCTCTAAATCCCAGGGAATCCAGACCACCGGCCCGGCCGGATTATTACTGTTCCCATAATAATACTGGGGACCATCGCCGGGATTGGCATAGCCATATACCAGGAAACAGGCGATGCTTTGATCGATCATGACCCAGTTTTTCATTTCAGCGTAGGACATTTGACTATAATCTTTCGAAGTCGCTTCAAAAAAACGTGATTTACTTTGCCCCGGCTCACCAGACCGGTCATCGCTTGCGTTAGGCTCTTTCCCTTTTGCAGAAAAATAGTTCTCGTTTTCGCCGCCCAGATTATTGGCTAAAAAGTTGTCATCCGGTCGTTCACACGGATTATACAAGCCCCAGTATTTGCCGTTAAGGTAAAGGTGGACAAAGGTGCCGTGTGACCCGAAACCAGACATCAATATTTGTAAATCCCGTCCTAACTGGTCACGGGTGTAAACCGTTTTTTCACGATCCCAGGTGGAGCCCCACCCCTTGTTGTGACCCGACCGCAGGACGATTTTATCGTATTTGCCACAGGCTGTTTCACTTCCATGGGGTGCATCCGCAAATATTTCGTTCTTTAATTTACCGGCACCATAGGTTTTTTTAAAATTCAGGGTAAACGATTGCTTGTGATCGTAAGTGCCTTGGTCCCACCGACCGCCGCCGCCCTGTATTTTAATTCCGCAGTCCTCCTGCCAGTTTTTATATTTGTCTCCCTTGTATCCTTCCGGATAAATCATTTCAATCGAACATTCCCGTTCAAAATAATCACCTCTACTGGTCAATTTGGATCCCCAATGAATGCCGTTTTCACCCCACAAATCTTCTTTTTTCATCACAATCGACAAGGTAGGAATGTCTTTCAACCCTTCGATAATTTGATTCCCGTATTCAGGCGAATTAACAATTTCCGGGTCCATCTCTTCCGTCCAGAACACTTTCCCGGTTTCTTCTGGCGAATAGTCAAAACCATAGTCTTCCAGCATGGTGTTTTTTTGATGCTTCACCTGCTCCGGGAAAATGAACGTGTGGGTTTTAATTTTTGAATCCTCATAATTCGATGCATAAGCATAAGTCCGGACCATTGTTGTTTCAATGATGGTTATCGGTCCGGAATAAATTTGCCCGTTTGTAGCGGAAGGTTTACTCCCATCCAGTGTATAACGAATTGTGGCTTCCGGTGTCTCGCTCGATAATTCAAGTTGAAAGCTATTTGTATAGAACCCACGCTTAAAACTATAATCAACGGCATCGGTAGCAGTTTGTGCATTCACCAAAGTGGAACACAACAGGAACAATATTACAAGTATCTTAAGCATACCTTACTGTCATTTAATAATTATTGTCACCCTTTAATAACTAGTCAGTTGTGGAGTTTCATGTGTTTGTAATTGTTTATTTTTTGCAACACATGGAACTCGCTTTAAATAATCATGCTTCTGTGTGTGAATATTTTTACATGCTCGTTTCATCCAATTATCTTTTAAAGTTAATTCCTTAGTAGGTAACAAAAAAATAAATTGTTTACTCCCGAAAAAACAACCATGGAAATAGTTGAGCAAACGTCTGACATAGCAGTCTCTTACAGGAAATTGCCACATCTCGAAGTAAGAATAATGATACCCAGAAGTAGAGTCAAAAAAGTGGCTAATTAGTGTCTGTTTTTCATGAACAATCAGGCACGAGTAAAGTTTTTTGTTTTATTGACTAGTGCCCCTGCTCCCGCGCGATTCTTCCTGGATTCCGCATGTTTCCGTTTGCAGTTCTAATTTCGGCCTTTTTTGTATTCGTTTCAATCGGCAATTGGATCCCGGCTCCCCCCTTGATTCCGCCTTAAATCCGCAAGGTATTGCTGAAGAAAAGGTGCAATCGTGTGGAAGCGTGGCAAACGGGTGACAGGCTAAAGCCATCGTCATATCCGGTATTGTTTTGCAGAAACAAGGGCAGTTAGCCCGACAAACTGGTCGCTGCCGTTTGCAAAAGAACAACCACTGGCAATACCGCTCCTACGTTAGAAAAAGCCCAAAGGAAAATAACTGGCATTGGTTCGAAATAAAAGCGACAACAAGTTTTGGGGATTGCATTCTCACTAAAAATTTCGTATTTTATTAATTAAGTATCAATTAATTAAATACAAAATCATGAAAACAAATTTGACATTTTTATTAACGATCATGCTTGCGGCTTTAATTGCAGCATGCACACCGAGAGAACAACAAGTTGCCATGCAGGAAGAGGAAGTTGACCTGATTAATGACGAATTTACCGAGGCTAAGGAAGAGGTTCGGATGACCATGGACAGCATCGCACAAAGCATAAAAGATGGAGATATTGACCGGCTCATATCGTTTCACGCCTACAGCCCCAAGTTTACTGAATTTAAGAACGGGGAAGTTCGCAATGGCGCAAAAGCAAACGAAGAATTTGAACGCGGAGTTTTTGGTTCGGTTACCGAAGTCAAGAAATTCGATATGAATGATATGAAGATCGCGGTTTATGGAGACGTCGCCAACGTCACGCTTCACTCCGATTTTCAGTTAAAATTCGAAAACGACTTGGTCACCGTTAACGACCAAATATCACTGTTATTCGTCGATACGGAAAATGGTTGGAGAATCGTTCATGAACATCATTCCTCATTAAACCAAGCCGAAGAGTAAAAACCGGCGACTTTAATTAACACCCCGCTGGCGCGAACTGACTATTCGTGCCTTTTATATATCCAGTCCTTTAAACACCACCGCCGCCGCCATTAATTAAAATTTTCTGTCCCTGCTTTATCTCGCCAAGGTCTCTAAGAGCCTGAAGGGCAAGAGCCGATGCGTGTGGAATAGCGCTTGCTTCAACAAAGCTTAATTCATCAGGTTTCCTGATTACTGAATTTTCATTGATGCTGATATACTCTGCAAAAGTGCCAAAGCCATATTCGGATAGATCACCAAAGACTGTATCTCCAATTTTGAACTTCTTAACATTTACACCGATATCTTCAACTAAGCCCGCTAGTTCCATACCTGGAGTTTTCTGTTTTGGTTTGAATAAGCCAAACATTAACCGATATAAATACGGTTTACCTCTGACAAAACTCCAGTCATAATCATTAATCGCGGTCGCATGAATTCGAATTAGAACTTCGTTTACCTTCGGTACAGGCTTTGCTACTTTCTTAATCTCCAGAACCTTTTCAGGAAACCCATAGCTCTTAAATTGAATAGCTCTCATGTCTTTACAATTGTTTGGTTTTCGCTGCGACACCTGGAATTAGCCTAAGATAATCAAGCATATTTGTGTGCGTGCATGAATATACTTAACTCAAAGCTCGGGAAAAGGTTTAAGATACACTCACTCTCATTACATGTCCACTATTTCCTGATTGAAGTAGGCTAAAACCTCTTTGGAATGCTCTGTCACCTCTCTGGAGTGGACTAAAACCTGTTTGGAGTAGGGGCTACTCTCTGGAGTCCATTTTTTACAAGATAGGAGGCACTTTTTAGGGTAAAGGTAGCATCTTCCGATCCTGAATCGAGTTTAGGATGACCGAACTTGAGGTGGTCCACTTCACCCGAGGTATTGAAGTTGGGCCGAGCGCTGGTTGCTACACCTACAAATTGGTGTCTGCAACTTGGCAGGTACCAATAAAAAAGCCTCATTTACTAGTTGTAAACAAGGCTTTCAATATTTTTGGTTGAGGTAATTTATTCAATAACAGTCACCCATCCGTATGGATCAGGAGCATCGCCATCTTGTATGGCCCGAAGTTTTTCGTATAATTTGGTACTCCAGGTACCGGGCTCATTTCCGTAGAGGTATTCTTTATCCTCGTCGGCATCGTAAACTCGCTTGATTGGAGAAATGACCGCGGCTGTACCGCAGGCTCCAACTTCTTCAAAGGTTTCCAGCTCTTCAACAGGCACTTGCCGGCGCTCTATTTTCAAACCCATATCTTCGGCAATTTGGATGATGCTTTTGTTGGTAATTGAAGGCAAAATTGATTCTGACTTCGGCGTGATATAGGTATTATTCTTGATTCCGAAAAAGTTAGCCGGTCCACATTCGTCGAGGTATTTCTTTTCGCGGGCATCCAGGTAAAGTACGGCAGAATAACCTTCGGCTTTAGCTTTTTTGCCGGCTGTTAAGCTTGCCGCATAGTTTCCGCCCACTTTGTATTTCCCGGTTCCCAGTGGTGCCGCACGATCAAACTGCCGCATAATCAGCAAGTCGGTTGGTTTGAATCCTTCGGGGAAATAGGGTCCCACGGGCATTACAAAAACAATAAACAAGTACTCCTGCGATGGGCGCACACCAATTTCGGGGCCAACACCAATCAGCAGCGGACGAATATATAAGGAGGCACCGCTTCCGTATGGAGGAACAAATTCGATATTCTTTTTTACTGCCAGTTTAACGGCTTCCTCAAAGGTTTCGATAGGAACGTGAGGCATCAGAATGCCGTCGCTCGAGTGTTGCATGCGTTTGGCATTTTCATCCATCCGAAATACACGGACTTTACCATCTTTCCCTTTAAAGGCTTTCAATCCTTCAAAGGCTTCCTGGCCGTAATGCAACGACGTAGCAGCCATATGTATATTAAGGTATTCGGAATCGCTCAGTTCCAGTTCGCCCCACTCGCCATTTTTATAATAGCAACGAACATTCAGGTTCGTTTTGCGGTATCCAAAGCCAATCGTTTTCCAATCTTGAATTTCCATAGTTTTATTGTTTGCCAATCAGGTTTTTTTAGAAACCCTAAAATAAAGAAAAAATGGTCAATAGGGGATGTCATTTGATCCATTTCAACGTTTAAATAAATGTTTTACACACATGTTCAAAAACAGGCTAGTACCAATCTTTAATTCTTTTCGTGCTTAAGCTATTAATTTGGCAACTGTAACGAACCGTCAGTTATGAATTAACAGCAAGCCTTAAAAAGTATCCGTTGTGCTTTCGGATATTCAGCACCTGATTTTTGTCAAAAATAAGATATTGTCCTTTAATTCCCATCAGTTTACCAACAATCTCTGCTTGTTTATCGAAAGTTATACTTTTTACCTTTTCAGGATAAGCCGTTACCGGGTAGTGAAGCTCAAGTATTTCGTTTTCGTCGGAGAAGTATTGCTGCAGTTCGGCAGGTATCAGCTTCAATGCTTTCTGCTTTTCTTCGTCTAGTTTAATCGATTCATCAAGCTGATTTTGCAACATGGCCCGCCAGTTGGTTTTATCGGTAAAGTGCTTTTTTAATAACACTTCGATGATGCCTGCAATGTGTCGGTTTGGTGTTTTGGCCAGGCGAATGGCTCGGCTTGCTCCCTGGTCTATCCAGCGTGTTGGCACCTGATGATGACGGGTAACACCGACTTTTAATTCGCTCGAAACAGCCAGGTACACATAGTGGTCAATCAGGTCGTGCTCTTCGGCCCACTTGATATCGCGGGCTACACCGTATTGCGCTCGCGACAATTCCGGACGCATGATATCGGCTCCTGCTTCGGGTACTGTTTGATAGCAATTGTAGCAAAATCCCTGACTAAACGAAGTCTTGGTTTTCTTGCCGCATGAAATACAATTGATTTGTCCGTCAAAATTAAACTGAATGAGTTGGCCAATGAGCGCATTCATATTCACCAGCTCATCACCAATAGGCAATTGATATTGAATCGGATCATCCAACTCGGTTCTCATTTTTAGTATGTTCCCTTGGTATTCCATTTTCAGGCCATTTATGCTTTAGTGAACAATGTCAAAACATCACGTATTTCCTTTAGTTCAAAAAATCGGTCACTTTTGATGTCTTCCGGGTTCATTTGTTCGAGAACCCAGGTGGTACAATAAGGCACATGAACAGCCGTTCCGCCCAGGTTAATCACCGGAAGCACATCCGATTTTAAGGAGTTGCCGATCATCATAAAATGTCGGGCTTCAATATCCAGGTGATTTAAAAGCGCCTGATAATTGGTCTCTTTTTTATGGCTCATCACCTCAATATGATGAAAATAGTTGAGTAAGCCCGACTTTTTTAACTTCCGCTCCTGATCGAGTAAATCGCCTTTGGTAGCCAATACCAACCGATAGTTTGGCGCAAGCTCTTCCAGCACATCGCGAATGCCATCCAATAAAACAACGTCTTTGTTGAGCATGGTTTTGCCAATGTCGACTATGGCCTCCACCTCTTCCGGGCGTACTTTTTTATCCGAAATTAACAAGGATGTTTCAACCAACGACAAGATGAAGGCTTTAATTCCGTAGCCATAAATCTCCATGTTCTGAACCTCAACTTTGAACAGCTGTTCCATGATCTGTTCGCGGGGTTGATACGCTTTCAGCAACTCACAAAATTGCTGTTCCGCTTCACGAAAGAAGTTTTCATTTTCCCAAAGGGTGTCGTCGGCATCAAAAGCGATAACCTGAATATCTTGAAAGCTCATGATTCGAATCTACTAAATCAAACTTAAAATCTGCACAAACACAATTAATAACACCATCGCAATTGGGTAAACCGTTGCATAAGCTACTGACGGAGCATCGGTATCGGTCATTCCGTCGATGGCTGCCAGCCCGGGCGTACTGGTCATACTACCGGTTAAGGTCCCCAGCAGGGTTAGGATATTCATTTTTAGTGCATAGCGTGCAATAATGGTTGTTATAATCATGGGCACCAAGGTGATGATGATTCCATACACAAATAGCTCAACGCCATATTGCTGGAAGGTTTCTACCAGGCTCGATCCGGCTCCGGTACCCACCGCGGCCAGAAAAAACAACAAACCAAACTGCCGAAGTAGTTGATTGGCAGCACCGGTCATTGTCCACATAATAGGGCCGGTTTTTCCCGTACGTCCTAAAATAAGGGCTGTGAGTAAAATACCGCCTGTTAGTCCTAAGCTAAAGGAGAATGAGCCAAAGTTGATGCTTAACTTACCAACCAGGATTCCCAAAATAATTCCGGTCGCAATTGGGAAGAAATCGGTGTCCGACAAGCGGCGGTCGTCATCGCCAAAAATACGGGCGACCTGCTCCATGCTTTCTTTATGGCAAGCAACAATAATTTTATCACCAAATTGTAATTTAGAAGAAGGACTGGGTGAAATATTAATTCCCGAACGACGAATCCGGGTGATTGTTGCATTATAGGTATTCAGAATATTGAGTTGCCCCAGGGTTTTATTCACAATCTCTTTGTTGGTCACCAAAAATGAGCGCACATCATAGTGGGTGCTCAGTGGAATTTCGGTCGTTGTTTCCGGGCCAATCAACAACTGAACACGGCTCAAGGCTTCTTCGGTTCCAACAGCTTTAATAACGTCTCCTTTTTGCAGCATTGTATCCCGTGAAGGTGTAATTGCTGTATCTCCGTGCATGACACGCGAAACAACCGCTTTAGTCATAAACCGAATACGCAGTCCGCCAATGGTTTTACCAACGACATTTTCATTTTCAACCACAAAATTTTTGCGCATGATTTCGGGGTAACCGGCTGACATTTCCTTTTTGTATTGAGCTTCAGCATCCTTGATATTCACGCGAAGAAAACGAGGCAATAAGCTGACAAACAAAATGACGCCAATAACCCCAAACGGGTAGCCAATACCATAACCAATAGATGCCAGTGGTGAACCGGTTGTGTCGATAGCAGCAGCCAATCCGGGCGTGCTGGTTAACGCCCCGGTTAGCAAGCCAATACACAGGCTTTTATCAATTCCCATAAAATGGAAAATACCAAAGGTGATCAGACTGGAAGTGAAAATTAGTAAACTGGCCAGCACCGCCAATTCACGACCATTCTTTTTAAACGAGCCAAAAAATCCGGGCCCCGCCTGAATTCCAATGGTGAAGATGAATAATACCAGCCCCAGGTATTGAAAGTCCTTGGGAATGATGATTCCAAAGTGTCCGAAAACCAAGGCGACAAAAATTACGGCAGAGACATCGAGCGATATGCCTTTTATTTTTATCCGGCCAATGATGAAACCGATTAAAATGATCAGGAAAAGTGCAAAATAGCTGTTACTAAACAAACCCATGGCATTTGATTTTTAAGGCTACAAAAGTATAAACTTTTTGCCTCAACGTCTTTAAATGCCGTTATAAATAGGATGATTAACTATTCTTTTAACAGAAAGGAAAAATCGTCGCCGGGCTTTAGCTCGTATGGTGTTTTTCCCTGAATAAAAATACGGGTCGAGCGTTCGCCAATCAGTTCCAGTTTGTTGTCTTCCAGTTTCAGCATGGTTCCTTCGCGTAAACCAATTACGTAAACATTGGGGTTGATCTCCAAGAACTCGGATATCCGCTGTTCGCGGGTTTCGCCACCGTGTCCCTGGGGATTCGCATCGAGGTAGTGGGGGTTAATTTGAAATGAAACCAGGTTGATGGTGTTAAATCCCTTGGGATCAATAATGGGCATGTCGTTGGTTGTGCGTAGCGATGGGCAAGCCACATTCGATCCGGCACTCCAACCTACATAAGGTGTTCCGGCTTTCACCTTCTTACGAATCGGGTCCATCAAATCCTGATCGTGCAACATACGAACCAGCTGCCAGGTATTTCCCCCGCCAATGACAATGGCTGTAGCTTCTTCAACTGCTTTTACGGGATTCCTGAAGTGATGAATACCAACGACCTCGTGGCCTATTTCCTGCAAGCTTTCATTTACTTTTTGCTCATAGTCGTCAAACGAAAAGCTAACGGCCGCGTAGGGAATGAATAAGGCTTTTACTTTTTTTTTGCCTAAAAACTGCTGGATCTGCTTTTTTGGATACCCCAGATACGGTTCTCCGGGCATTGTTGAGTTGCTAAGAAGTAATAATTTCATCCGTTTAAAATTTTCAAGTTTTTTAAAACGTACTTTAAATTTGAGAACGGATGGAACCGCTCCGCGCTCACATAAACTTTTTTAATCATCTTTGTTTGTGAATTTTTGATTAAAAAAGTTCATGTTCGTTTCATCCGTTTATTCCTATTTATATGGTTCGAACCATCATTGATTTCAATACCTCAAACAAGTCAACTAAAATAAGAAAATCAAAAAGAATAAAACAGGAAATTTATCAGCAGCCTGGTTTAAAAGGAAAATAAGGCTACCCCAATTGAAAATGGGTATAATTCAGGTCCTTTATCGGTGACAAATAATGGTTGAAGATCAAGCGTTGCATATAAGTTGACAAAGCGGTAGCCGATTTTGACCATGCCCGAAAAACGAAAATCGTGGATATAAAAGTCATCCGGAGTTTTCAGCTTTTCCTTTTTCCCGTTTTCACGGTACTTCACTTTTGTATGCGAACTCAATCGCTTTTGAAGAACCACTCCGGTAGCCAGATAAATTCGATTTCCATATTGTTTTAAAGGAACCTGAAATTCAACCAATAATGGAACACTCAGGTAGGTCGACGAGAGCTTGGATTTTTGCTTCGAATCATAAAACTGTTCGATTGGCTCAATGCGATAGCCACCCTTTTCAATACTTGTTTTTTTATCGAGAAAGTAAGTTTGAATTTCCAGGCCCAATCCGGTTACCAGTCCAATCGTATTGCGGGTTCGCTGCAAGCTTTTCGAAAACTGGACCAGGTTTAGATTCAAGACGGTAGATCGCAGTAAGTTGACATCTAGAAAATCGGCATCCTCTTCAGGATACATCGAATAATCTTCATTGGTAAACCCATTTACGCCCAGATAAATTCCCGACCAATGACCTTTGAATTCATCGTCCCAGTAATTAAAGCCATCCGTTACTACACCATGTGGTTGAATAATATTGGGCTGGTGGCGTGACATGGATTGCTTAACCCGCAACGTATCTGTTGATTGTGCGTTGACAAAAAATACGCAAGCTACTAATGATAATATCAGAGCAAAATGTTTCATTCTAATCGGATGCTTTTTGTAGGGGTCATGTGGAACTCGCTTAAACGATTCTTTTGTGCGGACGGATTTTTTACGTGCTCGATTCATGACTTATTTCCTTAAACAAAGTTAAGCATGAAAATTGAAAAAAGAAGCCTGCTGGTAGCAGGCTTATCTATTTTCTGAAAATTGTAATTAGAAGTTAACCAAGCCAATTCCGATTGAGAAGGGGAAAAGCTCCGGTCCTTTATCTTCTTTAAAGAAGGTCGACAGGCTATAAGTGGCAAATACGCTGATATCTTTTAGCCCAATCCGCCCGGCAAGTGAATACTTAAATGGATTGATGTTGAAACTTCCACGATCTTTGCTCTTGGTGTGGTCGGTTTTATACTTGGTGTGCGAGCCAATATTTAAGCCACCAATTACGCCACCCTGAATAAACAGGTAATTGCTTCGCCGGTTGACTGGAACTTGAAATTCGAGTAATAGCGGAATGGTCAGATACGAAACCGTCAGTTTTGACTTGTCAAATCCGTCAGGATCAAGGTCTTTTTTCACAATCATTCCATTCACTTTTTCTATTGTAAGCGGGTTGTCAAAGCGATAGTTGTTCATCGACCAGCCCATGCCAGTTACCAGTCCTATCCGATTTTCTTTTAAGGCAATATTATATTCTAAGAAGTTAATATTCACTTCGATCGATTTTGGCTGATTGAGCTCCATGAATTCATCGGCTCCGAGGTAATTCGTATCGTAAAAGCCATTTACGCCTAGTTCAAAACCAGCCCAGTGGCCGTCAAAATTGTTATGTTTCCAGTTGTCTTTATCCCTATCTTCATCTTCCCAAAACCGGTCACGGTGCATGTTAATGTTTGTTTGTCCCTCTCGCTCTATAATCTCAATATTCCGCTTTCCAAAACGTATGTGTGTTGTATCGTTATCGTCATTATCATCAATATAAATCCGGTCTCTAAATAATCCCACTTCAGTTCTGCCGGGTCCTTCTTTTACTTCAACTACTTTTCCTACTTTGGTGGTGTCTTGTGCAACTAGTGCCACAGCAAAAAGGAAAATTAACAGGGTTGTTGTTACTGCTCGTTTCATCGTATTCAAATTTATATGTTTTTACAAGTGATTTGGTCGACTTCCTTTTTTTTTTTGAAAGCCTTGTGAAACATGTTTGCTTTGTTCTCGCTAGTAGGACGGGCGGCTATTTGGAAAAGTTACAGCTTGAATTAATCTTTTTTTAGCGGAATTGAAAAAGCGAACAGCCGGGTATTCAAACTGATTTCGGATAATTTTCCTTTTCCATTTTTTTCGTAGTCTACCCGTTCATTACTGACATTTGAAACGGCATCTAATCCTGCGGTTAAGATATTGCCCAAACTCAATGATTCATTTTTGTCTTTATTCAATACTCTCTCTGTCAGGTATTCATCTATACTCAGGTAATCAGGTGCATTCGACTGTTGATTCTTCTTCATTTCAACCAGCGCAATTGCTTGCGGATTGTCGTGTTTAAGCTGAATACTTTTAGGTTTTAAAGTTGCAGGAACGGTTTCTCTGATGGCGATTAATTGATTTGATTGCTTGTCTACAGGAGTTGTGATGGTTGGTTGAATGACCGAAATCGGTTGAATGACTTCGCGTTCTTCTATTTGTTGCTGATTTTCAGACTCATTCAAAACAATCGGTGCTTGATTCGGAGTGACGACCTTTTCTTTTTCGAAATCCGGCTGTTGTTCTTCGGCCAACTGAACCGGTTGTTGATTTGTAGTTGAATAATTCCAAATAGCATAAACAGAAAAGGAAAGGAGCAAAACCGCTGCAACGCGACTTGCCCAAAGCAATAAAACCTTTGTGTTTGATTTTTTGTAAAGCTGTTCCTTGTCAGTAAAAACAATATTAGGATCAACTTGAAGTTTCGTTTTCAGGAATTGGTCAAAATAAAGCTCTTTTTCAGGATTGCTGGTGATTTCATGAATAAACGCTTTTTCATCTTCCACGCTCAAGTCGTTTTCCATCAGGGCAATTGCCCGATAATCAAATTCTGAAGATTCAGTCAGCGCATTTTTTTTCAGAGCTTCTTTTCTTGGTAAAACCGTCAAATCGGGCTCCAGCTTTTTAATGGCCGAAACTGCCTTTAGTTCTTCATGAAGATCAGGATTATCATGAAGAAAATCTAAAAACGCATCAACCTGATTATCCGGTAAGTTACCATCAAGATAATCTAAAAAGTAGATCTCGTAATTTGTGCGGTCAATATTCATAGTTTAAACAAGCACATCTAATTTGCCAATATAATTCTTCAAAAATACCCGGGCGCGGTAAATATACACCTTCACCTGGGATTCATTCAGAGCGGTTAATTCGCTAATCTCTTTGTAGGAATAACCTTCATAGTCGCGCAACATCAGTACCGATCGCTGATCTTCCGGTAGCAAGCGAATGGCCTGATTCAGCACTTCGCCAATATCGGAATATTGCTGATTGTGCCCTTCATCCTGCAGTTGCAGATCATCGTAACGTTTTTGACGCTGATCTTTTCGGATTACATCAATTGTTCGATGGTAAGCCGTAGAAAACAAATATGATTTTATTTTGGCTGAATCAACCGTTCGCTTATGCATCCAAAGCTTTTCGAAACTGTCCTGAACAATATCTCGTGCCTTTTCCTGGTCTTTGATATTCTTCAAAACAAATCGAAAAACTCCATCTGCATAAAGATTTACTGCTTGGTTATATTCTTCAACCGTCATACTTATTTGGGTCGTTACACCTTTATGACGGTTAAGGTTTTATTTTGTTACAGCAAGTAACTGACTAAGTTGTTTTTTTGACTGAGAAAGCTGAATTGCCCGTTGCAATGTTTCATCGATATCCTTAATAATTGGGAAGAATCCTTCCTCTCCGATAATATTGCGGGCGATGTAGGCTTTTATTTGAGTTTCAATAATTTCACCACTTTTTGCCAGGCCCTTTCGATCGGTTTCCAAGCCTTCTTTGTTGGCATACACTAAAAACTGATCCAAAATTTTAGCATCATCCAGGTAATTATCAAATTCTTTCGCTGTTTTAAGTTCATTTAATAATTCCCGGTTGTTATCGCTATACTGGTATGCGAAATGATAAACCAGTGCTTTTTGCGTGATCTTCGAATAGTAATCGGAATAGCTGGATGTATCGGCAGCCACAAAATAGTCGGGCATCACGCCACCACCACCATAAACAGTACGTCCACCTGTCGTTTCATACTTCAGGGAGTCGGCGAATTGAATGCTATCAGCTACTTGAAACTCACCATGCTCGGCTCGGTCGATAATGTCGTGGTAATAATCCAGCTGGTCGCCTTCAACATAGGGCTTTTGAATACACCGACCACTCGGCGTATAATAACGGGCAACAGTTAGCCGGAGTGCTGAACCATCGCGAAAAGGAATTTGCTCTTGCACCAGTCCTTTTCCGAAAGAACGACGACCAACAACTAATCCACGGTCATTATCCTGAATAGCTCCTGCAAAAATTTCGCTGGCCGAAGCCGAATATTCATCAATTAAAACAATGATTTCTTTGTCTAAAGCAATACCGGACTTTGTAGCATTATAGGTTTTACGGGGCTGTGAATTTCCTTCGGTATAAACAATTAGCTTTCCTTTGTCCAAAAACTCATTAACCATGTTGACAACTGCCATCAGGTAACCTCCAGGATTTCCACGTAAGTCAACAATGATTTTTTGTGCTCCTGCATTGGCCAGTTTTTCGATTGCTTCAACAAACTCATCGTGCGTTTTTTCGGCAAATCGATTTACTTTTACAAAACCGGTTACGTCATCAATCATATAACTCACGTCAATACTGTAAATTGGTATGTCGCCGCGTGTGATTTCAAAATCGATCAAGTCGGGGATTCCCCGCCGTTTGACGCCAACAGTTACTTTGGTTCCTTTTTCGCCACGAAGAACATTCAACACATCTGTATTATTGATGTTAACGCCTGCAATGACTGAATCGTTGACTGTCACAATTCGGTCGCCTGCTAAAATGCCCAATTGATAAGAGGGGCCACCGGAAACAACATCAACCACTTGCACGGTATCATTGTGAATCGAAAACTGTACACCGATTCCACCAAAATTTCCTTGCATCTCTTCATGAACTTCCTGCATGTCTTTTGCAGGAATGTAGGCCGTATGCGGATCTAAATTTTTCAGCAATTCGGGAATTGTCTTTTCAACCAACTCGTTCGTTGAGACTGAGTCAACATATGCCTCATTTATTAATTCAACAATGGTGCTTAGTTTATTGGCTCGCTGAGGAAGGAAATTTTGTGATGACGGAGCCTGTATTTTGGTCAAACTATTGCCAAGTACAATACCAATAATTACTGAAACAGCAATTAAAACCGGCATGTAAATATTTGTCTTTTTTATATTCATTGACTTTTGTTTATTCTTCCGTTACAACCTGAACGACTTCAATATCAGCTCGCTTTAGTAAATTGATGCCATCCTCCAACCGGTAACTATCGGTAAACACAACACGTTTGATTCCGGCTTGAATAATCAGCTTGGCGCATTCGAGGCAAGGAGATGACGTAACGTACATGGTGCCACCCTCGCTGCTGTTACTGGATTTTGCAACCTTTGTAATTGCATTGGCTTCGGCATGAAGTACATATGGCTTTGTCTTATTATTGTCGTCTTCACAAATATTTTCGAAGCCAGACGGCGTTCCATTATAGCCATCGGAAATGATCATTTTGTCTTTCACCAAAAGTGCACCAACCTGGCGTCGCTCGCAATACGAATTTTGAGCCCAAATAGTGGCCATCTTCAAATAACGTTGATCAAGCAAAAACTGTTTATTTTCCATCGAATGAAGTGATTAATTGGCAAAAGTAATAAATCATCAGTCTTAAGTTGCCGAATGCATTACAAAAAAACGTTCACCTCTAAAAAGAAATGAACGTTTTCATGATATATTTTTGTGCACCAGTTTTAGACGTGCATGTATTTTTCTACCGTGTTTAAAAGGTCTTTTGATTTGATGGGCTTTGCCAGATAATCGTCGCAACCGGCATCCAGCGCCTTTTCCCGATCATCAGACATGGCGAAGGCCGTTTGCGCTACAATTGGCAAGTCGGGGCGTTTTGCTTTCATCACTTTAGTTGCTTCATAGCCATTCATTTCGGGCATTTGAAGATCCATCAACACTAAATCAATTTCTTCCTTATTAAAGATTTCAATTGCTTCTTTCCCATTTTTAGCCCAATAAATTTTCGCCTTAATTTTGCTTAAAACAGCACTCAGGTATAAAAAATTGGATTCAACGTCTTCTGCAATAAGTATTTTAGGGTTATCTATTATTGTCATGGTTGTATCGTTATTCTTGTTTGTTATAACCAAAGATATCGAAAGATTTATTCAAATGCCATAGTTTATCTTATTTTTTAAATCAGTAAGTAGAATTAAGTGTCAATCTTATTACTTTTAAATACAAACGGAAAACTAGTTTTAATTTCTTTGAATCAACTGTTAATAACAGAACCCGGGAGGTAACCTGAAACTCATTTAATGCTCACTGAAAACTCTCCTGTTGGCTAATTTAAAATCTGGATATTTGCAGTAAAAGTATATACTATCTTATGAAGTTCAAAAAAAAACCACCAACGAGTGCTCTTCTCTTCAAGTTATTTATTTACTTTTAATGGCAGCAGCAGAAATTAAAAATAGTTAATCTGGCAATTGCATGGAATCGGAAAATAGCGGGACGACGGCAAAGGAGCAAATTAATATCAGCGAGTTTTTCGAAATCGCAGAGCTACAAAAGCTACAAGACTTATTTGCAGAGGTGCACCAGATTGCCTCGATAATAACTTATCCTGATGGGACTCCGATTACACAAGCTTCTAATTTTTCCAGCTTATGTTCGGATGTGATCCGGCAAACAGAAAAAGGAGCTCGTAATTGTTTTCGATCAGATTCTGTTATTGGACACTACAATGCCGATGGACCAACTGTTCGGAGATGCTTGAGTGCCGGATTATGGGACGCCGGAGTGAGTGTAAAAGTTGGGGGTAAACATATTGCAAACTGGTTAATTGGGCAAGTTAAAGGAGACGATTTTGAAGAAGACAACATTGCCAGTTATGCCGATGAAATCGGGGTTGATCGAGGAAGGTTCATTCGTGCTTATCGTGAAGTTACTGTTATGAGTGAGTCCAAATTCCGGAAAATTGCGGAACTACTCTACGTCTATGTAAATCAACTGACAGAAAAGATTCATACCAAACAACTATTAGCTCAGGCAAATCATGAATTTGAACAGATTACCAAAAGCCTGCCTGATATTATCTGGATGGGAGAATGGAATACTGATACCGGCGAGGTAGTGCATTCGTATATTTCAGATGTTGCCGACGAGCTTCTGGTACTTCCCCAAGGTACAATAAACAATAGTTTCGATACGTATTTCTCATATGTTCTGCCAGAATATATGGAAAATGTAAATGTCGTTATTTCAAAAGCATTACAAAATCAGGAGAAAGAATATTCAATTGTTTATGAGATAAAAAAAGGTACTGGGGAAATTTCATGGTTCGAAACAATAGGGAAGGGTTATAAACACGGAAGCGCAGTAAGAATTGTTGGTGTTACGAAGGACATTACCGAAAGCAAAAAGATAAAACAACAATTAAAAGAAAACGAAGAACGATACCGGGAGCTAGCTGAGCATCTTCCATCGGGAGTTGCGGTGTATCGACCGATAGACGATGGCAACGATTTTGTTTTTGTCGATTTTAATTCATCAGCTGAAAAAATAACAAGTACCTCGAAAGACAGTATTATTGGCAAAAAGCTTTCTGAACGATTCCCCAACATGGAAGAGTCACCTTTATTTATTGCAATCAGAAAAGTATACGAAACAGGCGAAGAAGCTCATCTTGATCCTATTTATTATTCAGGTAGTGTGGAGGGCAGGTGGCGCGAAAACTCAATTTATAAGTTACCAAGCGGCGAAATAGTAGCTATTTTTAAAGATGTGACTGCTCTTAAAAACGCGCAGGACAAACTGAAACGAAAGAACAAGAAATTAAAAGAAGCAAAAAAATTAGCCAAGCAAAATGCTCATCGTTTTAAGGCATTGCATGATGCATCATTTGGGGGAATAGCCATTCACGATAAAGGCGTTATTCTGGATTGTAATTTCGGACTTTCAAAACTTTCGGGCTATTCGCATGAAGAATTGGTTGGCATGAACGGTTTATTGCTAATTGCTGAGGAAGCCCGGGAGTTAGTCATGAATAATATTATTGGAGGGTATGAAGAATCATATGAGGTAATCGCTGTTAAAAAGAATGGTGAACGATACCCGGTGAGATTAGAAGGAAGAATGATTCATTACAAAAGCAAAAAAGTAAGAGTTGTTGAATTCAGGGATATAACAGAGCAAAAAAGGCTTGAAAAGGAACAAATAAGAAGAGAAAAGCTACTAAATGAAACAGGGCGAATAGCGAAAATTGGAGGTTGGGAACTTGATCTTGCAACCATGAAACCCTATTACTCAACTGAAGCTAAGCGGATCTATGGATTGCCTGTTGATGATGAACCTCCGAAAGGAATTGAGGGTTTGAAAAATTATCCATTAAAAACACAAAAGACAATTAAACAAGTCTTAAAACAAGCAGTAGATACCGGTAAGCCCTTCGATTTGGAAACTCCTTTTATTAGCGAAAAAGGTGAAGAAAAATGGGTTCGGACAATTGGGCTGGCGGAGAAAGAAGATGGAAAGGTTGTCCGACTGTATGGAACAATACAGGATATTACTGATCGAATTAAACAAGAACAGCGAAACTTGAGACTCAGCGAAGCTATTGAACAGAGCCCTGTAGGCATAGTCGTAACAGACCTGAAAGGAAGGATTGAATATGTGAATTCGGCGTTTCAAAAGGTTAGCGGGTATACTCAAGAAGAAGTAATCGGGGAAAAAACGAACATGTTATCATCGGGCTGTCACGATTCTCAATTTTACAAGAATTTGTGGAATACCTTATTATCAGGTAAGAGTTGGCAAGGTGAGTTTTGTGATAAAAAGAAGAATGGAGATTTGTATTGGGAAAGTGCACGCATTTCTCCTATAAAAGACAAAAATGGAAAAACACTCAACTATCTGGCAATAAAAGAAGATATTACAGCGACTAAACAAATGATTAGTGATTTAAAAGAATCGAAAGAAAAGGCTGAGCAATCTGATCGACTGAAGTCGGCATTCCTGGCCAATATGAGTCATGAAATCAGAACTCCAATGAATAGTATCCTTGGCTTTATCGAGCTGATACAAATGCCCGACTTAAATGATGATGATAGAGCTGAATTTTCGAAGGTTATTAATGAAAGTGGTGAACGACTTCTGGATACGATAAATGATCTAATCGAATATTCTAAGATTGAAGCAGGAGACATTCCTCTTGTTATTGAAGAATTTAGGCTCGCTGGAGTTTTTGAATTTCAATTTAATTTTTTTGAACTAATTGCGAGAAAAAAAGGCTTGGATATTTCTCTGAGTATTTCGGAGGACCTGCAAAGCACAAGAGTAAAAACAGATAGAAATAAACTGAATTCGATTCTAACAAACCTCATAAACAATGCCATTAAGTTTACCAACCAGGGAAAGGTAAGTTTTGGTTTTGAACTGGAGCAAAATCAGGTAAAATGCTATGTGTCTGATACAGGAAATGGCATTCCGGAAGAGAAGATTGACGCGATTTTTGAGCGCTTTATACAGGCCGATTTGAATCTGACAAGAAAATACGAAGGATCCGGACTAGGGCTGGCAATTTGCAAGGGATATCTGGATAAGATGGGTGGAACTATCTGGGTAGAATCAGAGGTCGGGAAAGGAAGTACGTTTTACTTCACGGTTAACTATGACAAAGAAATTAATCGTGTTAGTTGCACTGACTAGGTGGAGCATCTCCTCAGTTAAACAAACAGTCTGTCAATTCTCACATAGCTAGATTGGTCCATCCTTGTCGCGCTATGAAGCTACTGACGACTATGATTGTGAGTTGACATCAACAAATAGTGCAATGAGATCAACCTGAAACGGAAAGCAATCGCTGAAAGTCAGGACATCGTCAATGTGGAAGGAAACAGGCATTTCCCATTGGAATCATTAAACAAAGAATATTTAAAAGATAGTGACACTCAGACGGCTTGCTACTGGAACGGAACCACATCTTACGATGACCGGGTAATTGATGGTAAGGAAAATCACGATGCGGAGCCCTTCGGCATAGCAAACAGCATCAAAAGGTGTGTCGCACTTTGGAAAGGTGTACAAGTGATCAGTGATTAAGGTCAAATAAACATATAAACCAACTCAAATACATTTTGTTGTTTGTTATAAACGAAAGCAATCTAAATGAGTAATAAATCTATGTTTACTGAAATATCGACAGATGAGTTGGTGGCTTTATTGTCATCTCCCAAAGCAAAATTTATTGACATCCGTCCGGTTGATGCCTATAACGGTTGGCCGCTTCAAAATGAACCGCGAGGTGGTCACATCAAAGGTGCAAAAACTCTGCCTGCTAAGTGGGGTAATTATATTGATTGGATTGAAATAGTCCGGTCGAAAGGAATTTTACCCGAACATGAAATTGTGTTGTATGGCTATTCCAAAGATAAAATGGAAGAGATCGCAACCCGCTTTCAAAAGTCTGGGTACAATCAAATTAAAATTTACAATCATTTTCAGGATGAGTGGTCGCCAAACACTGAATTACCGATGGATTTTCTTCCACGTTTCGAAAATTTAGTGCCCGCCAGTTTTGTAAACAAAATCATTTCAGGCGAAAGACCATTGGAGTACGAAGGGAAAAAAGTGGTCATTGTTCATGCTCATTATCGCAACCGTGATGCTTATTTGAGTGGTCACATTCCGGGGGCGATCGATATGGATACACTTGCCCTTGAAGCCACGGAAACCTGGAATCGCCGATCACCGGAAGAATTGGAGCAAGCGTTGCTTAAGCATGGAATAACGTCAGACACACTGGTTATTTCCTACGGGAAATTCATGTTTCCCGATAATGATGATGAATTTCCGGGGAGCGCAGCCGGCGACATCGGAGCCATCCGCAATGCCTTCATCATGATGTATGCAGGCGTGAAAGATGTTCGGGTGTTAAATGGTGGATTTCAATCCTGGGAAGATGCGGCATACGAAATCGCCACTGATGATGTTCCCAAAACTCCGGTTGAAAATTTCGGGGTAAATATTCCTGTAAAGTCTGAACTTGCTGTTGACACTCCTGAAGCGAAAGAAATGCTAGCCTCTTCAACGGCCGATTTGGTTTGCGTTAGAAGTTGGCCCGAGTATATTGGCGAAGTAAGCGGTTACAATTATATCGAAAAAAAGGGCCGTATTCCCGGAGCTATTTTTGGCAACTGCGGTTCCGATGCCTATCACATGGAAAACTATCGCCACGTGGATCATACAACTCGCGAATTTCATGAAGTAGCGAAGATTTGGGAACAGGTTGGCATTACCCCGGATAAACATCTGGCCTTTTATTGTGGTACCGGATGGCGCGGTAGCGAAGCTTGGTTTAATGCCTGGCTGATGGGCTGGCCTCGTGTTTCGGTATTCGACGGTGGTTGGTTCGAATGGAGCAATGATCCGGAGAATCCGTATGAAACAGGAATACCTGAAAACAGCAATGCTGAAATTTATTCTTAATCCATGGAACAACAGACACTTATTTCCGAAATTGGTACTGACACGCTAAACGGCCTTTCTGCAAGTCCGAAATACCTTCTGTCAAAATATTTTTACGATGATCAGGGAAGTTCCATTTTTCAGGACATTATGCAAATGCCGGAATATTACCTCACTGATTGTGAATTTGAAATTTTCTCAACGCACAGAAAGCAAATTACCAATGCGTTTAAAGATGGTGTTCAAGGATTTGATTTGATCGAATTAGGATCTGGCGATGGATTGAAAACAAAAGTCCTGTTACAATTCCTCATGGAAAGTTCGGTTAGCTTTCGTTACATTCCGATAGACATCAGCCACAAAGCCAATGTGGAACTGGTAAACAGCTTGAAAAAAGAACTTCCGTTGTTGAATGTCAGCGCCCAAACCGGCGACTATTTTCAGGAAGTGAAAAAGTTAAATGGCCACTCCGGCTTACGCAAGGTTATTTTATTTTTAGGTTCAAACATTGGAAATTTTTCTGAAGAGGAGATTGATCTCTTTTTCAGTCAACTCTCCGGTCTCTGTCATCAGGGAGACCGGGTACTCATCGGTTTCGATCTGAAAAAATCACCCGATGTGATTATGAACGCATACAATGATTCCCACGGACACACCGAAAAATTCAACCTCAACCATTTGCTACGGCTGAATAAAGAACTCAATGCCAATTTCAATCCAGCCAATTTTGAGCATCATACCGAATACAATCCGGAAACAGGAAAAGTGAAAAGTTACTTGGTCTCCAAAACGAAACAAACAGTGTCGGTTGGCGACCTGGATACAGATTTTCATTTCAATCCATGGGAGACTATTTTCATGGAACTTTCTCAAAAATTCGATTACCAGGGTATTGAAACGCTGGCTCAGAATCATGGATTTAAAGTGGTAGAAAATTTTACCGATAATCGGAATTACTTTGTGGACTCACTTTGGCAAAAAATTTAAGCTCGAAATTATGGAACAAACAGACAGTTGGCAAAAGCTATCCATCTCCTTTAATGATGATTTAAAAAAGAACCTCCATCGGCAACACATTGCAGTTCAATTTATCGCCTTGGTTGGCCGATATCTCATTCCCGAGAAGCCCGACAAAAGTAATATTAACATGCAGTATGTTCCCCAAAAGCAAATTTTTCTGGGAAGTCAATTGCCTCGTGGAATGTTCGTTGGCCTGCAACTACACCAATTAAAACTCCAGGTTCTGGATGAGAATTTATCACTGCTCAGTGAAATTTCACTGGTAGGGAGATCATTTGAAACTTCATTCTTTGAACTAAAAACTGAACTTCAAAAACTGGGAGTAGACGTTAGCGAGTTAAAAACGAAACAGCCCTACGAACTCGATATGGATTTGCTGAAAGATGGTTTCTGTAGTCATGCTCATTTGGCTGAAATGGTTGACGAAAGCATCCGATATCGGCATAATGCAGAGCTGATCATGAAAGAATTTGCCGCTACCTTTTCAATTGTTGAACCGGTGCGTATCTGGCCTCATCATTTTGATACCGGTACTTTTGCCACGCTGGCACAAAATGAAAAGGGAGAAGCTTCGAAAACCATCGGGCTTGGCTGGGCTATTCCCGACGGTATGGTTGATGAGCCCTATTTCTACCTAAGTTTTTCGTCTGAAAAATCGAATAACCTTACGGACGGATTAAAAGAATTACCCAATGGAAAATGGATGACTCCCGATTGGAATGGCGCCGTTTTACCGTTGAGTGAAACCCTTAGTCAGCCAACTGCGAATGAACAATACGTTGGAGTCAAGTCCTTTTTTGAAAATGGTATTGATCAGCTTCTAAAGCGTATTTAACTCGATGCCTACTAAGCCCTAGAAAACCGATCCGGTTGTTAGGATTCGCAAAACCATCAATTGTTTAGTGGAAAAGGATGGAATCAACCAGGCGACAAGTTCATTGATCATGTCCATCTCGTATCAGGAAACAAGATGGGAAAGTATAATGAATTGCTTGCAAAGTGATAATGAGTTTTTGATTCTTCTCTCTCCTTTTATGTTTTAAAACTTTCTGGCTCTTTTTATAGAAGTTTTATTTTATCTTATTGGAAACAAAGTATAAAGTGTAAAGAACGTGGAAGAACGAGAAAAAAAGGAAAAAACAAAACCCATTTATGTCGTGTCGGGAGGGAAAGGATTAGCCGGAAACAACATGGTTCAGTCAATTCTGATTCAATATCCGAACAACGATGTTCCGGTTATTATTGTTCCTAATGTGTCGGACGAAAAAAAGTTGAAGGAGATTGTATCTAAGGCAAAAAAGAACGGAGGTTTGATTACCCATACGATGGTTAATTCCGACTTAAGAAAGAGCCTGATCAGACAAGCAAAGGAAGAGGGTGTCAAGCAGATTGATTTTATGGGTGAGCTGGCCGATTATCTGGATAGCACATTGGGCATTCCTTCGTTGAAATCACCCGGCCTTTTTCGCGAGATTAACCAGCGGTACTTCGATCGTATTGATGCGATTGAGTTTACGTTGAATCAGGATGATGGAATGAGTCCGGAGCGCTTAAACAAGGCTGAAATTATTTTGTGCGGAGTCTCGCGATCGGGGAAAACACCGTTGAGTGTGTACCTGTCGATGTATGGATGGAAAGTAGCAAACGTTCCTCTGGTGAATGGAATTAAGCCACCCCGGGAGTTATTTGAGGTTGATCCGAAAAGGGTATTTGGTTTACATATTAGCCCGCAACACCTGATTGCCCACCGAATAAAGCGATTAAAAAGTTTACCGCGTCATGACAGCTCAAAATACACCGACGAAAAGTTGGTAAAAAACGAAATTCGGAACGCTTCATTTGTATTCAAAAAGGGTGGTTTTACGGTCATTCACGTATCAAGCAAACCGGTTGAATCCAGCGCTAATGAAATCCTGAATATTATGAATGAACGTTTTGAATACGGTGGACGAAAAATTACATCTCCCTATCAGGATGCGGCGAATCCGGTTGGACTTAATGAGAACATTGAACACAATACAAACTTTGAGGCATCATCAGAAGACGACCCAAAGGAATAGCTTGTTTGCAGCGGGCACACAGTCCGAAATTCTCTTCGTCAACTTTTGTTAATACATTGTTGAGTTTGAAGAGTTTTTCTTCTGCTTTCCGCAAAGCCGCTTCTGCAACACTTTTATTGTTGATGGCATCCATTCTGGAAATTCGACCGATCGCATTCTCAGGAGTAATGGGTTGGGTGTTTTCTTTGTAGTCAATAATGTATTGGCGGGTTTTTTCAATTTCCCTCAGAATTCTGACTCGAATTTCTTCTTTGTTCAATTTATCCATTTGATTTTTTTATCTCTTGCAATTTATCCAAATTTGACTACTTCTCAAACCACGATTAACGATGCAAATAATTTTTATGCAGTGGTGTGTTGCATGTGCAACACGCTGATAGCCTGTCGGATTTGCTCTTGCGTCAATAGTCGCAATATTAAAATCCATTGAAACAACATGATTGAATGTTGAGAAATAGTTTTACAACATGTTTGGATTGAACCTAAATTAGGAGAAACAGGATATCCTGATCCGGAAAAACAATTTAAATTTTTAAATTTGCTCTGCCTAAATCACAGAGCATTGGGATGCTTTTTAAATAAACCTAAAATAATACATGATGGAACCGATTAATAAACTGCGTTTTAGCACAACTTATTTTTATGCTATTGTTTATAATTCCGGATTTTCTGGTTCTTTTAAGTCTAAATTCTCCCATAGCTCCGTTAATAAACAGAAATTACCTTAAATAATAATAAATAATTTAAAACTATCCTTAATTAACTTAATTATGCAAGAGAGTAAGAAGAATTATGTAGTGCCAATTTTTATGATGATTTTACTTTTTGGTATGATCTCATTTGTTACCAACTTGGCAGCACCGATGGGTATCGTACTGAAAAATCAGTTCAATGTTTCTAATAGTTTGGGAATGCTTGGAAATCTGGCAAACTTTATCGCCTATGCTGTTATGGGTATTCCCGGTGGTATTTTACTTCAAAAAGTCGGATATAAGAAAACGGCACTTATTGCTGTCGCGGTTGGGTTCGTAGGGGTCGGCATTCAATACTTGTCAGGACACGCTGAAAGTTTTGCCGTGTATTTACTCGGTGCCTTCATTGCGGGATTCTCCATGTGTTTGTTAAACATTGTAGTAAACCCGATGCTAAATAAACTTGGAGGAGAAGGTAACAAGGGAAACCAGCTTATCCAGGTGGGTGGTTCTTTCAACTCAGTTATGGCCACATTTACCCCGGTATTTGTAGGTATTCTTATTGGTGAAGCAACAAAGGCTTCTATTCCCGATGTATATCCGATCCTGTACATTGCCATGGCTGTTTTTGCTCTGGTATTTTTTATTCTTCGATTAACACGAATTCCTGAACCACATGCCGACCAACCTAAAGAGGCACTGGGCGGACTTATGTCCGGAGCTTTAAAATTCCGCCATTTTGTTTTGGGAGCCATTGGTATTTTTGTATATGTAGGTATTGAGGTTGGAACTCCAGGGATTGCCAACTTATACATGACAACTCCTACTGAAGAACAGGCTGAAACAATTATTGCTGAATATGAGAAACAGCAATCCGATGCAGCTTATCTTGAAGAAATCACAGCTCTTGATGTTAAAAATGCCAGCGTTGACGGATATCGGATGCAAGTTGTCAGTGAAATAGCTTACGAAAGTTCAAACAGAATTATTGACGGTAGAGATACGCCGGGATTAGGAATTGGAGCTGGAATCGCCGGCGGAATTGTCGGATTTTACTGGCTGTTGATGTTGGTTGGTCGTTTGACTGGTGCTGCAGTTGGAAGCACTGTTTCCAGTAGAAAGATGTTAGGTTTTACTTCATTTCTTGGAATCGTTTTGATTGTGTTGGCAATTTTCTGGCCGGAGGGAACAATGATCTCAATGCCGGCATTTCAATCAGGAACCGCGGGTTTGAGTTTTGGCCTTGTTCCTGTTCCAATTAAATTCTTATTCATAGCCTTGGTCGGACTTTGCACCTCAATCATGTGGGGAAGTATCTTTAACCTTGCGGTTGAAGGACTCGGTAAATATTTAGCTGCTGCTTCAGGAATTTTTATGGTGCTCGTAGCTGGTGGAGGTATTCTTCCCGCAATTCAAGGATGGTTGGCTGATGTGGCTGATTATCAGGCGAGCTACTGGTTGATTGTGGTTTGTTTCGGATATCTGTTATTTTATGCAGTTATTGGAAGCAAAAACATTAATACAGATATTCCGGTTGAGTAAGTAGTTGCTGGAGATAATAAAAATTTAAAATTATAATGAGATGAAAAAAGTAACAATAGGTGTTGATATTGGTGGAACAAATACGGCAATTGGTGTGGTTGACAATAAGGGTCAGGTTATGGTTAAAGACTCAATTTTAACACCATCGCACGGAGATATTGATAAATATATCAATGAGTTAACGATTGCGATTCAAGAGTTGATTAAGTCGGTGAAACTGATGAATGACGATATCGAAATTTTAGGAATTGGTATCGGTGCTCCAAATGGTAATTATTACAACGGGACGATTGAATATGCTCCAAATCTTTCTTTTAAAGGAGTTGTTCATTTTGTTGAACTTATGCGTAAAAGTTTCCCCGAAATGAAAGCTTTAGCGCTGACTAATGATGCGAACGCAGCAGCTATCGGCGAAATGATTTATGGTGGAGCCAAAGGCATGAAAAACTTTGTCATGTACACACTTGGAACCGGAGTGGGAAGTGGCGTGGTTGTTAATGGCGACTTGGTTTACGGACATGATGGTTTCGCAGGAGAGTGCGGACACACAACCTTAATACCGGGCGGTCGTTTGTGCGGTTGTACTGCAAAGGGGCATTTGGAAGCCTATTGTTCTGCACCAGGCATGAAGCGTACGGCTTTTGAGATTATGGCTCGCGACAATGCCACAGATAGCTTGTTGGCTGATAAATCGTTTAATGAGTTGAATTCTAAAATGATTTTTGATGCTGCAGAGAAAGGAGATAAGGTTGCCTTAGAGGTTTTTGAGCAAACCGGAAAATGGTTGGGACAAGGACTGGCGGATACCGTTCATCACTTGAGTCCTGAAGCTATTTTCTTATTCGGTGGCCCAACTGCAGCTGGTGATTACATTTTTAAACCAGCAAAAGCCAGCCTGGAGGAACATTTATTGCCAATCTTTAATGGTAAGATTAAAGTTTTACCTTCAGAATTAAGACTCGGAGACGCCGCAATTGTTGGTGCCAGTGCTTTGGTTTGGAAGGAAGTCGAATAGTAAGATTGATCAAATCGATATATAAAAAAACGGGTGCTTAACTAAGCACCCGTTTTTTATATAATATCTTTCTGAAAAAGATGTGCAATGTCAGCAATGGTCGTATCCAGATCGCGGTAATGAAAATCAATTGTTTCTTGAATTTTATTCCCGTTGTAACGGTTGATCCGGTTAGATCCGGATATCGCTTCTTTTGTAATTTGCGGGCGTTTTCCCGAGAAAAAACTGGCTACCCGCGCAGCACGCCAGGCAACTTGTAAAATCATATCGGAAGCAAAAGTTCTTGGGCGGGGCTTTTGCAAACTGTCAGCTATTTTATTGAAAAAATTCTGATAACTCATATTGCCGGCATTCAGGATGAAACGTTGGTTTTTAGTCCTGTTAAAATTGCTGTCGTCCATGAGCTGAACCATTGCTGCAGCAACATCACGAACATCAACAAATCCGGTTTCTCCTTTGGTGTAATATTTTAATCCTTTCCCAATTGCTTGAAAAAGCTTGGGGCTGCCAATATCCCAGTTTCCCGGACCGAGAATTATCGATGGGTTCACAATTACAGCGTCAAGTCCTTCTTCGATGCCGCGCCAAACCTCCATCTCTGAAAAAAACTTGCTCAGGCTATAGCCCGATTTTTGTTTCGACGGTATCCAATAGGTTTCTTCGTTTATTTCGCTACCATCCTGCGTTCTTCCTAAGGCTGCAATAGAGCTGATATGGCCAAACTTTCTAACCTTATTGTGAATGGCTGCATTAATCAGGTTAGCGGTTCCTTTTACGTTATTATTGAGCATACTGTCGCGGTCGTTGGCATGAAAAGATACGATAGCTGCACAATGATAGACTTCAGTAGCTCCAACAAGTAAATTTTCCAGACTGTGGTAATCCAGAATGTCTCCTTCGACCCACTCAATTTGGCTAAATAGTTCTTCGGACTGATCGCTGTAGTACGAAAAAACTTTCTTCACCCATTTAACATTGCTGGTCGGGCGTTTTAAAACGCGCACCTTTTTTCCTGAACTCAGCAGGTTAAACAGCAAATGTGATCCAACCAATCCGGTGCCTCCTGTCACAAAAATCATAGCGTAATTTTGCCTAAAGATAAAACATTAAAGAATCTGTGAAAATTGATGATATTGTAGAATGGTGATTATTTTCTAATTTTAGAATATGAATGACGAAAAAAGTATATTTTTTGAAACCAAAGAAGATTCTAATCGGCGGAGAATGAGAGAATCGCAGATGCGAAGTTCTCACGAGCGGTTTATTTTTTTTCTTCACTTGTGCTGCGAAATGCATTTGTTTGATATAAAAGAAGTTCACCCAAATCATTTAAAAAATAACTTTATCATCGAATGAACTTACTACAGAATTACCCTCAAAGAATAATTGATTTCATTAAAGAATCTCTATCAGTAAATTTCCTGATC
Organism: Sunxiuqinia indica; assembly: GCF_009847015.1. Taxonomy (GTDB): domain Bacteria; phylum Bacteroidota; class Bacteroidia; order Bacteroidales; family Prolixibacteraceae; genus Sunxiuqinia; species Sunxiuqinia indica. The sequence continues at coordinate 148,724 of NZ_WVEM01000006.1, read as the reverse complement.
TCGTAAAACAGGGGGTCCAAAATATCTCAATCAAAATAAGCCCTTTGATTGAAATTGAATTGATAACCAATTTCAGTCCCGGGAAAACGTTTAAAGAAGCTTTTGCCGACAGCGAGAAAGTTGATAAGGATGATTTAACTTATCAAGTACTGTCGTTTGATGATCTAATCAAAAGTAAGATCAACACCGGAAGGGCAAAGGATAAGCTAGACGTTGAGGAATTACATCGAATGAGACTCCAAAAAGGAGATAACTCTTAGGAGTTCCAGGGAGTTACTGCTTTGGCTCCAAAAACCTTTCCTTTAATGTCTTTAATATGCACTTTCATAATGCCGACATTGACAACCGCGGGCTTACTAAACTTAAATTCGCGGTCGCTGTATTGAGCCATTACAACCTTGAGCAGTCGGTATTTTTCATCGTAATCGTCAACAATTTCAATTTCTCCTTCAACAACCACCGATTTTGATTTAACACGATAGCTGCATCCAACACTCACGTCTTGCCAGGCAAGTTCTTCGCCCAATGTCCAGTTAATGCAGATGTTCGGATTTTTTTTTATCGTCTCCCACATGCGGCCTTCCTGTGCCGAATGCAAGATGATGGTGTCATTCTCCAAGGCGAAATTCATCGGCAATACATACGGGTGGTCATTATCAGACATGGCAACAAAACAGGTTTTGCACGCTCTTATTACTTCGTCGATCTCTTCTCGATTTTCAATAAACAGGGTTCTCATATCTTTTCGTTAACGGGTAATCGTTCGGTTTCCAAGTTGAATGGAAAGGTGTTTTTCCACTTTCTTTAGGTTGAGATATTGGTTCTGAATCGTCATGACTTTCTCCATGTCGTTCTCAGTTGCTGCCAGCTGGATGCCTTTTTCCAGATCCGAAAGCATGTTTTTCACCTTTCGCAGTTTATATTCCTGAACGATTTTCGGAACCAGTAAATCCAGAATTTCATCTTCGGCTTCAACAAAAGCACCACCTCTCGTCCAACGTTTACTTTCGGTGTATTTTTCTGAAATCAAATCACTGGCCATTTGACTGATTCGCTGATCCTGGTGATGGGTAAAAAACTGGCTTGGATTAAATTTCTTGTTATCCAGATTTTCCCTGAAAAAGTCCAGAAATTGATTGATCAGTTCGTTATCTGAATACAGACCATCATTCTCCAGTTCGCTGAGCACAAAATGTCCAACTGAAATAGAGAACTTTTCTTCGGGGTTTTCGCCTTCTTCTTCAAAAACTTCAGTGTGAAAGTATTTCATCAATATTCGCAAAATCTCTCGTTCTTCAATTTCGCACAGATTTTTGATAACCTTTGGAGTAGGAGGTGGCGCGGGTTGTCGTTGTTGGGCTGCTTTATCCCGGTATTCCTTCCGTCGAACCTCCTCCGACTCTTTTTGCATCATCTTACGCATTTCGGTATACAAGATATTTTCTTCAACATCCATTAAGCTACTGCATTCTTTGATGTATAACGATCGGGTAATTGCGTCGGGAACTACCGATATAGAATGGACAATATTGTTGATCAGTCGTGCTTTGCTTACCGGGTCGTTATCAGCATCTTTCAATAACAGATTTGTTTTGAAACGAATGAAGTCCGTTTGGTTTTTATCGATGTATTCCTGAAGTTCCGTGGAGCTCATCGATCTGGAAAACGAGTCCGGATCTTCACCCTGGGGAAGTAGCAGTACTTTGACATTCAACCCTTCTTCCAGCACCAGGTCAATTCCCCGAAGTGAGGCCTTAATTCCGGCTTCGTCACCATCGTAAATAATGGTTATATTGGGTGAAAAACGCTTGATTAATCGAATTTGGTCAGGCGTTAGTGCCGTTCCCGACGAGGCAACCACATTTTCAATCCCCGCCTGATGAAAGGCCAACACATCGGTGTATCCTTCAACCAAATAGCACTTGTCTTGCTTGGTAATTTCACGCTTGGCCTGAAAGATACCGTACAACACCCGGCTTTTGTGATAAATGTCCGACTCCGGCGAGTTCAGGTATTTGGCTATTTTCTTATCATCCTTCAGTGTTCGCCCACCAAAGGCTATCACGCGGCCGGCTACGTTATGAATCGGAAACATCACCCGGCCGGCAAAGCGGTCGCGCACCCAATCGTCGCGTTTGATAGTCAGCCCCGTTTTTTCGAGGAATTCCATCTGGTATCCTTGTCTTTGTGCCGCTTGGGTAAACTTATCTTTCCCATCCGGGCAATAGCCCAGCTCAAACTTTTTAATGATGTTATCCTGCAATTGCCGCTCGCGCAAATAGCTGAGCCCAATAGTTCGGCCCTCATTTTCTTCCCACACAAATCGAGTAAAATACTTCTGAGCAAAGGCCGAAACAATCATCATACTTTCGCGCTCGTCTTTGAGCTGCTTCTGTGCTTCCGTTTCTTCCTCTTCTTTGACATCAATGTGGTATTTTTTGGCCAGCCACTTCAACGCTTCAGGGTACGAAAGGGATTCGTGCTCCATGATAAAGTTAACCGAATTGCCTCCTTTCCCGCAGCCAAAACACTTAAAAATGCCTTTGGCAGGAGATACCATAAACGATGGAGTTTTCTCGTTGTGAAACGGACATAACCCAAGCTGATTGGTTCCCCGCCGCTTTAAACTTACAAACTCCGAGACTACTTCTGTAATCTCTGCGGCATCCATTATGCGGTCAACTGTTGACTGGTCGATCATAGCCACAAAAGTAGGAAAATAGAGTTGAATTGATGAGGCCTGTTGAAAAGTAATTGGATTTCGAATTACGCGGATGCGAAGAGTACTACCTTTCGTTTTTCAGCTTGAATAAATTATCTTTAAAACAAAAAACGCGATATTCATGAAAAAGAGATTAGTGATATTGACCGGTGCCGGGATGAGCCAGGAAAGTGGGATTCGTACTTTTCGGGATATGGGAGGCTTATGGGAAGAATATGATGTCACAGAGGTGGCCACTCCAGAGGCATGGCACAGAAATCCGGAATTGGTTATGAAATTTTACAACGATCGGCGAAAGCAGCTATACGAATGCGAACCAAATCCGGGACATGTTGGTTTAGCAGAGCTGGAAGCCGATTTTGACGTGCAAATTATTACTCAGAATATTGACGATTTGCATGAGCGGGCGGGAAGTTCGAAAGTACTGCACTTACATGGCGAATTAAAAAAGGTGAGAAGTACACGTTACGATGACTTAATTTATGATTTAGATGGCTGGGAGTTGAAGTTTGGCGACACCTGTGAAGAGGGCTTTCAGCTTCGGCCACATATTGTGTGGTTTGGCGAAATGGTTCCGGCTATGGATGAGGCCATGCCACTGGTAAAGAAAGCCGATATTTTTGTGGTGGTCGGTACTTCGCTCAATGTATATCCGGCTGCCGGATTGGTTCATTATACTCAAGATGGAGTTCCAATTTTCGTTGTTGATCCCGAGCGTCCGCCGGTTCATCGAAATGGAATAGAATTTCTTGAGGAGAAAGCCGGACTTGGTGTATCTACTCTGAAAGAGAAACTTAAAAAATTGAAATAACGTGAGAAGAATTTTACTTGTTGTACTATTTGCCTTGAACGTTTTTGCGCTTCGGGCACAACGCTTTGAAGGTGGGGTTTTAGGTGGATTTAATGCGTCTCAGGTTTCGGGAGATAACACCAATGGTTATCGCAAACCCGGTTTGTTGCTTGGTGGTTATGTGATGCGGGATTTCAGTCGGGACTTATTCTTTGGAATGGAAATTAAGTACTCGCAAAAAGGAAGCCGCAAAAACCCGTCGAATAAAACCACCAATGTGCAACAAAAAGACCTTGAAAAATATATCATGCGTTTGGGTTATGCTGAAGTACCCTTCTTTTTGGGATATCGAACAAGCGATCGGATTTCAATCCTGGCAGGGCTATCGGCCGGATACCTGGTGCACAGCAAAGAACTGGACAATTATGGTGAAATCCCGGAAGTTGAACAACGCGAATTCAATGCTTTCGATTTTCAGGCTTTTGTTGGCATGAGATACGACTTTATTGATCGACTAACACTTGATTTAAGACTTGGCTATTCAGTCCTTCCCATTCGCGATTTGCCGGGGCAAGCTGTTTCCTATTGGCTGGATGATCAATATAGCAATGTAATAAGTACAGGTTTGTACTATCGGTTAGGTCGCTGATTTTGATTGTTTTCGGAGTCTTGTAGTCGCAGTTTCCTGCATTTAGTCCATTTTTTTGACAAAAAACTGCAACGTTTGAGTATTAAGGTTGTCTTATAGAGAAAGCTGAAAATAAAGAACAACTGAAAACAATTAGAAAATGCTCAGAAAATTACTTCTCTTGGTTGCTGTATTGCAAGGTGCAGTGGGGCTGCACTATGCACACGCTGACGAAGACGACAAAGCTGATCGCAAGATCATCAGTGGTCATATTCTCGATTCTGAAAGTGGTGAAAGCCTGATCGGGGCTTCCGTATTAATTAAGGAATTGGGAGTTGGCACGATCAGTAATAGTTATGGTTTTTATTCCCTTTCAATTACACCGGCATCATACACCTTGATTTGCAGTTACATTGGTTATGAAGATTATGTACAGAAAGTTGACATGACCGAAGATCTCCGCTTGCAGATTGAGCTGACTCCTTCGTCAGAAGAATTGGACGAAATTCAGGTTAAAGGAGAGCGCCGCGACCAAAACATCAAACAGGTTGAAATGGGAGTAGAAAAACTTCAGCCCCATACCATTAAATCGATTCCGGCATTAATGGGTGAGGTTGACCTGATTAAAGCCATCCAGTTATTGCCGGGAGTTCAATCTACTTCCGAGGGTGGTTCCGGCTTTAGTGTTCGAGGTGGAAGTCCTGATCAGAATCTGATTTTACTTGATGAAGCAACGGTTTACAATGCTTCGCATTTGATGGGTTTCTTTTCGGTATTTAATAATGACGCCATCAAAGATTTGAAATTGTATAAAGGTGATGTGCCGTCGCAATATGGTGGTCGCTTATCGTCGCTTTTGGATGTGCGGATGAAAGATGGTAATTCGAAAAAATTTGAAGGGGCAGGAGGAATTGGCACCATCTCAAGTCGTTTAACAATTGGTGGCCCGCTGGAAAAAGATAAAACCACCATGCTGTTGTCTGGCCGACGAACGTATATGGATCTGTTTTTGCCTTTGTCGTCGGATGAAGATGTGCGTGACAGCCGTTTGTATTTTTACGATGCCAGCTTGAAATTGACTCACCGGTTCAACGAGAATAACCGCCTTTATATTAGTGGGTATCTTGGTCGCGATGTGATGAAAAGTTCCTTTTTCAGAATGGGTTTCGGGAACAAAACCTTCACTGCCCGGTGGAACCATATTTTCAATCAAAAATTGTTTATGAATCTGACGACGGTTTGGAGCCGTTACGACTATGAATTAGGCACCGCGGAAGATGAACCAGAATCCTGGCTTTGGGAATCAGATTTAGAAGATGTTGGTTTGAAAGCTGATTTTAGTTATTACATCACACCCGAGCATTCGTTGAAGTTTGGACTGCAGAGCTTTCATCACACGTTTAATCCTGGTGCAGCTATGGGCGTTGGCAGTCAGTCCATATTTGGCGAATACATTATTGAGAAGAATTACGCTCTGGAGCATGCTGCTTATTTGGAGCATCAACATAAAATAGGCGATAAGCTAGTGTTGAAGTATGGAATCCGGGCATCACTTTTTCAGAATATTGGGGAGGGAACAGTATACGACTTTGACAACAACTACGAGGTGGTTGATTCCACAATCTATAGCTCCGGAGAGGTATACAAAAACTATTGGGGCCTGGAGCCACGTTTTGGGATAAACTATTTGTTTGCAAAGGACTGGTCGTTTAAATTCAACTACAACCGGTCTCGTCAAAGCATTCAGCAGGCTACGAATACGACTGCTGGCAGCCCGCTGGATATTTGGTTCCCGGCCAGTCCAAATGTGAAGCCACAAGTTGCCGATCAGTTTGCATTTGGGGTATTTCGAAATTTACAGAATGGCGTTTACCAGCTTTCGGTTGAAGCGTATTACAAAGACATGAAAAACACCATTGATTTTGCAGATCATGCTGAATTGTTGCTCAACAAATACCTGGAAGGTGAACTCCGGGTTGGAAATGCAAAGGCTTATGGAGCAGAATTTTTAGTGAAGAAGACCGAAGGGAAATTAACCGGATGGATCGGCTACACCTTGTCCCGATCGGAACGAAAGATTCCTGAAATTAACGACGGCAAAACCTACTCCGCACCTTTTGATAAAACACACGATTTAAGTGTGGTACTCAATCACCAGCTAAGCAAGCGTGTTTCATTGTCAGCCAATTGGGTGTATTCAACCGGCCAGCCGGTTACTTTGCCTGTGCAGCGTTACGAAGTAAATGGTACCGTTATTCCGTATTACTCGGAACGAAATGGTGCCCGCTATGACGATTATCACCGACTTGATTTATCGCTGGCACTTCAATCTAAAAACAAGAAACAAAGACCATGGAGTGGCGAGTGGGTTTTTTCAATTTATAATGTTTACAACCAAAAGAATACCTGGGCACTAAATTTTGTCCAGGATGAAGAAAACCCCAATGAAACGTATGCAGAGAAAACTTATTTGTTTCCGATAATTCCGGCAGTTACTTACAACTTTAAATTTTAACCATCATGCCATTCAAATATATATTTTCAATCGCTTTTTTAATTGTTTTGCTGCAATCGTGCACCGAACGTGTAGACATTGATCTGGAAGAGGCCGGGGAGCCTCGCTTGGTTGTTTTTGCTGAAATAACCAACGAAGTAAAAGCACACGAAGTCTGGTTGGGGAAATCAGCGCCCTATTTTAGTAATCAGTCTCCAGAAATGGTTTCCGGAGCTGTGCTTACTATTGAAAATGATTTTCAAACCATTCAACTAACTGAAGATGCAGATCGACAGGGAATCTATTTAACGCCAAAGGACTATAGCGGAGTGGTTGGTGCGCACTACAAATTAACAGTTTCGGGTGTTGATGTGAATGGAGATGGTCAACTGGAAACTTATGAGGCCGAAACCGAAATGAAAGCTTCAGCTCCGGTTCAGGGAGTTGCGGTTGCGTATAATGCCAGCTGGGAAGGCTGGGAGGTGGGGCTTTACAGTAAAGATCCTGCCGAAACTGAAGATTACTACCTGTTCAAAGTCTACAAAAACGGGGTGCTTTATACGGATTCTATCCACAATTATTGGACAGCGGATGATCGCTTTTTTAACGGTAATGAGATCAACGGACCTGTTGTTCAGTATTTTGATGAAGAGAATGGAGAGTTTGTTGAGCAGGGAGATACCATTATGCTGGAAATGGCTGGAATTACGAAGGAATATTACGATTTTATTGCAGCAGTGGATCTTGAAACTGGCGAAAAGGTTCCCATGTTTAGCGGACCATCAGCCAATCCTAAAGGAAATGTAAGCAATGGAGGACTTGGCTTTTTCGCTGTGATGGAAGTACAACGTGGACAAGCCATTTATACTGGGACTGAAGTAGAGAATTAGTAATGATAATTAGGCGTGTTTTTTTCCTGAGTTAGGCAATGGCCAGGGTTAGCAGACTTATTTTACAGTCGCAGCTTTTAAAAATGGTGGCAGCACAAGCCTCCAACGTGGCTCCGGTTGTTACAACATCGTCAATTAGTAAAATGTGTTTGTTTGTAAAGTTTGCAGGGCTGATAACCTGGAATATATCTTCCACGTTTTCCCAACGTTCATAGCGGTTTTTTCGGGTTTGTGTACTTGAAAACGTCTTTCTGACGAGGGCGTCATGTTCAATCGGAATTTGCAGAACATCAGAAAGTCCCTTAGCCAGATGATAGCTTTGGTTGTAACCTCTTTTTCGCTCTTTCCGCGGATGAAGAGGAACCGGGCAAATCAGATCGATATGTTGAGTGAAGTTGGAATCTTTGATTTCTCCGGCAAACCGACTACCCATAAATTCACCCAATTCTTTCATGCCCTTGTATTTTAGATGATGAAGAATTTTTTGATAGTTGCTCCCTTTTTTAAATTCAAAAAAGGCGGTTGCTCTTTCGATCGGAACACGACCGTAGAAAATTTGTTCCATCCGGTTTTCAGGCTCTAAATGGAAATTGGTGCGTGGAGCATGAAGTAGGCATTTTAAACAGATGTAGTTCTCATCTGCGATTAGTTTTTCCCCACAAACCAAGCAAAGGCGGGGATAGAATAGCTCCAGAAGTGCATTTATATAATTCAGTGTTAACGGCATTTTGAGCAATTGTGGTGACTCAGTATTTCAAAAACTGTAATATTTTAAAAAGGTTAAGTTAATATACCTTGGCTTTTGGTTAACAATAGGTTGATGCTATTATAATTCAGTCGTAATACAAAGATAAAACAAGCCCCTTAATTTTAGAAGGTCAACATACAAGTGATTGACAACTAAAATTATAAAAAGAATTTTTAATATCATACGAAAGTGAGTCTGTTAATACTTGATAGATTTTAGATTAACAGGATTATTCTCGGCCTTCCCGTTCCCTTTTTGAAATTATTCCCAAATGAGGTTGCTTCCCGGCAACCTTTTTTTTTTTGATTTTTTGGCTGATGAGTATTTGCCACAGTTACGTCAGTTTTTTTGATCTAAAACGTGCATCAATTCACGGTAGTGGGAGATGACCTCTTCCTGGTCATCCTTTTCAGGGACAAACTCCCGTACTGCCCGTTCAATCATTTCGCCATGATGCTGAATAACCGCTGACTGTTCTTGCTGTTGAGCAAGCGTGGCGATCGTTATTAAGTTTTCTAATAGTCGTTTTAGTATCGAAACATGACTGTTTCCATACTGTCTGATTTGACTGAAAGCAGTATTCGTTACGGTTGTGAACGATGTTGTTTTCAGGATGACGCGTAATCGGCCTTCTTCATCTTTTAAATGGGGAGAAGGAAATTTCCGGTTGACCAGTTTGCATAAAATTGATCCCAGATGATCAATGCAGGTAAGCGCTGTATATGGATCATTTATTCCGGGCGATAGCGCCCTGATAGCCACTTCAACCAATTGATGAATAGCAAATTCTGCATCTTGTTCCGGAGTTCTTTTCGATCCGATAATAAATAGACTTTCGATATGGCTCTGGAAATCATCGTCGAATTGGTTCATGCTTTCTACCGTTACGAATTTATTTCCTTGAACGATAAAATCACCAGGACGATATTGACAATCAATCAGACAATTGTTTTCCTGAGCGACCTCTACAAGGCCATCACGATCAATTGCTTGCAGGTATCCGCTTTTGTGGGCATTAATCGTGTATGTGCCGGTATATTTTTGTTTTTCATTCTCAACATCTGATGCTTTATCTTCATTTTCTTTGGCTTCAATGGTATTGGGGAATAACAGATCGATTCGGTTGTCCAATTCATAATATACGTTGGCAACCACTTGGTCGGCCTGGATTGAGGTAGCTACATGATGAATAAAATAGATGAACATACCCACGTTAGCAATGGCCAGCAAAACCCCAAAGTTAACAGATAGCGCCGGGACAAAAGCATTTTCTTCACCGGCATAAATAGACCGTAGCACAATCAGACAGTAAATAAAAGTAGCGATGAATGTTCCAAGTGCAACCTGATTTCCGACATCCTTCATGAAATTGCGCAATAACCGGGGGCCAAATTGCGAGGAAGCCAGAGAAAGTGCAACAATCGTAATCGAGAAAGCAACACCGGCTACTGTTACCATCGATCCGGCAATGGTAGCCAGCACCGAACGCGCGCCTTCGGGGCCCACATCAAACAAAATTCGAGACACAGAGGAAGAATCGATATCGATGGTCTTGTCCAGGGCAATCATGAGTAAGGCGGCTACAATGGCAGAGAGTAACATCAATGATGGAATAAACCAAAAACTGGTGTGGATCGCCTCCCAACTATTGGACAGTCTTGTTTTGATAAATTTAAATCCGATACGCATAATTCGTTTTTTTAGGTGACTCATTCGTCAGAATACAAGTGTGTCAATAAATTTTCGACCGGAGCTAGTTTGGACTCAGCCAACCCGCCAACGAAAACAATCATTGAACTGACAGACAATAAAAGAGCTTGATAAATGCTCAGCAAGCGGACATTGTCTGGAAGATCGTTCATTGGTTCAAATTTCGTTCAGTATACCTTTCCCGGTAATTGCGTTGAAAAGCAACGTAATTAGAAACGGAAAGGCTTGTGTTTTGTTCGGAATACGAAAAAAGGATGGTTTGAACGAATTCGCGAATAGTTGCGGTTAGCATTCAGTTCTGAACTCTACCTCCCGCAGGCACCGATTTGTATCCTTGACTGCGGGAGGTATTTCATTGTCATTTTAAGTAGGCTGAACTGGTCCGTCCTCTTTATTCTCCTTTTTATGGATCAGTTTGGCGTAGGTTTTACGCAGCTCGTCCAGTTGGTTAAACAAGGTCATGAGCGTTTCAGAAGGAGTAAAATTGACTGCTTGTTCAATGGCTGTACAAAACTGTTCGTAACTGCTGGCTGCCGCTGCTTCCAGGCTGGTTGCCGAGGGGCCGTCGGCAGCGGCTTCCAGGGCATTTCGTTCCTGATATAGGGCATCAAATTCGGTATTGGCCGTTTCCAGACCGGTCATCATGTCTAAAATATCGGTTGCTGTGGCATCGGCTTTCAGCGATTGCTGTTGGTCGAATTTTCTGAAAAGCTCGTTCAAAATGCCGGTTTGCGTATTCATTGCCATAACGTTTGCATCCCAATACGGGTCCATAAATATTTTCAGGCGTTGGGCGGCTTCTTTTTTTAGTTCATCGCGCCCGAGTAGGTGCATGGTCACGTTTCGCTTTATTTCGGCAAAACGGTCGTCTCGATCCTCGTCCATCGCGGACAGGTTAGCAGTCAGTACACTCTTTGAAGCTTTGTTCATTTGGTCGCCCATTGCCTGGTTGTCGGCTTCCAGTTGGTTGAAAGTTGCCTGGGCGACTCCACCTATTTCAGCTATAACCGGCCGGGCATAATCCACGGTCGATTTGTTGATCGAGTACAGGTGTGCGATGGTCAGGTGTCGCGCGTAAAGCGCAACAAATGATTTTAGTTCCATAAGGGTTGTTTTTGGGTTAATAAAAAAGAACTTACTTGATTTTTTGTTTTTGCTGGTTTGGTCTGTTTTTTTGTGAAAAAAAATTTTACGCGTTCACTCTGCTCCCGTTGGACCAAAAAAAAATTTAAATTGCTTCTCCTGATGAACAGAGAGCCGAATTCATTTCTTTTACAGCTTCTCAGCAACCAGATTCACTCAAAAAAAAATTTAAATTGCTTGTTCGTGACCCGGTTTATTCAAATTAAAATTTAATGCCTGGGTTTAGTACTGATTTGTTTTTTTTGTGACCCGGCTTTCTTCATCACTCCCTTGGGCTGCCTGAAAAAAAACTGACTATGCTAATTTAACGATAAGTAATAAGTGATCGTGTATTTTTCAACATTATTTTATGAACTGCACGTTTTGATGGATGAAGTGGCCTTCTGAGCTCATGAACGGGCATTTTAGGTGGTGAACCATATCCGCAAGCTTTTCTGACTGAGCTCCCTTTTTCGGTCTTGAATCAGCATATCAATAATTTCTGCATTGGTCATTGGTAGGTTTTTGTAAATTTGAGTGCTTTAAAATTAATTAGAAATAAATGAGGCAATTCATTCCGATCGATTTCTGATCAACAAGACTTGCCTAAACTCTTGAATCGAATGATGAAACGAGCATATAAAAGTTCTTGCACACAGGAGGAAGATTATAAGCGAGTTCCATATGATGCCTTTAAAAACAAAAAATTATAATTATATGAAACTTGTTTTTGCAACCAATAATCCACACAAATTAAAAGAACTTCAGCAAATACTGGGAGGACAAATTCAATTGCTCAGTTTAGCAGATATTAATTGTAACGAAGAAATACCGGAAACCAAGGAAACTCTGGAGGGAAACGCTGCTGAAAAATCGTTTTTCATTTACAACAAGTATGGCTACAACTGTTTTGCCGACGATACCGGTCTGGAAATTGAAGCATTGAACGGAGCTCCCGGAGTGTATTCGGCCCGGTATGCCGGAGAAGAAAAGGATGCTGTTGCTAATATGAAGAAAGTTCTTGATCAGCTAAAAGAAATAAAAAACCGGAAAGCTCGTTTTAGAACCGTAATTTCGCTTGTTATTGATGGCCGGGAAGAGCAGTTTGAAGGAGTTGTTGATGGCGATATTCTGACAGCGAAGCAAGGCGAAGAAGGTTTTGGTTACGACCCGATTTTTCAGCCCGAAGGATGTAGTCAATCTTTTGCTGAAATGGATGCGCAACAAAAAAATAACATCAGCCATCGTGGGCGTGCTGTTCAAAAGCTGGCTAACTATTTGAAAACATTGAATTCAGATTTATGATACGATTTAACATTCTGTGCCTGTTTGTTTTACTTTCATTTGGGCTTTCTGCTCAGGTTGGAGTTGGCAAGTGGATGGGGCACTTATCCTATTATTCAGCTCAAAAAGTAATTGTCAACGGTACTAAAGTTTACTGCATTAGTACCGGAGGACTGTTTATTTACGACCAGGCTGATAACAGCATCCGAAAGTTGAATCAAATCAATGGATTGTCTGATGTTTCGCCAAAGGCAATGGCGTTTGGCGAGCAAAATAGTGTCGTTGTTCTGGCCTATGAAAACAGCAACCTCGACTTAATTTATGAGGATGAGATTTTCAATCTTTCTGATATTAAGCGAAAACAAATTCAGGGGGACAAGAATATCTACAACGTTCTGGTTGTTGGATCAACAGCCTATTTATCGTGTGGGTTTGGCATTGTTGCTGTGAATTTGGATAAGAGGGAGATAAAAGATACTTACTACATTGGCGAAAACGGTTCGCCGGTTGTTGTAAATGCAATGACCTATGATGGTGAATCGTTGTATGCAGCCACTAAAGAGGGTATTTTTAAAGCTGATGCGAATGAGCCAAACCTACAGAATTTCAATCATTGGACCCGGATTGAAACAATACCTCATGCCGGTGAAGAATTTACCCAACTCGGTTTTTTGGGTAACTCCGTAATTGCATGCTATTACAATGCTTCAGCCGGGAAACATGAGTTGTATAAAGGATCAGGGGACAACTGGACTGCTTATTTGACAACTATTGATCAGGTGCTTGACATGCAGGTATGTGACAACCAAATTGTTATTTCGCAAGGCGGATTTGTGGGTATTTATGATGAAAATGAACAACTGGTTGAAGATGTCATCGACTACAATTATCCGAACAGAAAAGTATATGATATTGTCGTTGCTCAGGGGTATTACGACAAAGATGGGGCTGTTTGGCTGGCGGATAAGAACGAAGGATTAGTTAAAAAAACAGGCGGAGATTATGAGCAGATTACCCCTCAAGGTCCTATTGATAATCAGGTGTTTTCGATGACGACCAATGGTGCCGATTTATGGGTCACAACCGGTGGCCGTTCTGATGCATGGGGCAATTTGGATAAGGCTCCGCAGCTCCAGTTATTTCGCGATGGAAGCTGGAGTGTTTTTAACCGAAAGACGCACGATGAATTTGAAGCATTTGAAGATATTGTAAATGTTGTGGCCGACCCGGCCGACCCCGACCATATATTTGTTGGAACCTGGGGCTTTGGAGTGGTTGAAATGCAAGGCCGGGAGTATGTCGATCGGCACGACCAGTTCAACAGTACCTTACAAACTGCGATCCCCGAAGATTCTGCTTCGGCGTATGTGAGAATAGGAGGAATGGCTTTCGACTCAGAAAATAACCTGTGGGTTACCAACTCCCAGGTTGGAGAACCCCTGTCGGTTTATAAAACAGATGGAACCTGGGAATCGTTCCAGTTCCCCGGAGTTGATAATACAGTTGTTGGTGATATTGTTATTACTGGCAATGATGATAAATGGATTATTTTACCGCGGGGCAATGACCTTTTTGTTCGGAAAAGTGATGGAACGGATGGGAGACACCTAAAGTTAACAACTTACTTCACCAATGGCACGGTGGAAGAAATTAACCGGATGAATGATATTTATTCGATTGCCAAGGATCATGATGGTGCTATCTGGATCGGTGCTTCCAACGGAGTCGCCGTTTTTTATAATCCCGAGGATATTTGGGACGAAAGTACTTTTTATGCAACACCGCCTGCCCTGGACTTGAATGATGGTATTTTTCACGCCTTGTTGCGAACCGAAAAGGTGACTGCGATTGCTGTGGATGGGGCAAACCGCAAGTGGTTCGGGACATCAAACTCCGGTGTGTATCTGGTCTCCGAGAATGGTGACGAAGAATTGCTTAATTTTACAGTAGATAACAGCCCGTTACTATCGAACACCATTCAAAGTATAGCCATCAACCCGCAAAGTGGAGAAGTGTTTTTCGGAACACCCGAAGGTATTATTTCATACCGAGGTGAGGCAACGGGAGGTGCTGATGAGTATGCTGATGTGTATGCCTTTCCCAATCCCGTCCGCGAAGATTACGACGGGGATATCGTCATTACCGGATTGTTGGCTGATACCGATGTGAGAGTAACAGACATAAGTGGAAACCTGGTTTATAAAACCACTTCGCTGGGTGGGCAAGCTATTTGGGATGGAAAAAACCTGAACGGCAACCGGGTAAGTACCGGGGTTTATGTTGTTTTTGGAAACGATAAGTCTGGCGAAAAAACGTTCACCACCAAGATTCTGTTCATACACTAATAGAAATAAAAGGTCGTGCTGGAAAAAACCCGAGGTATCTTTTTGCATCACATTAATTATTCTGAAACGAGCATCATTGCCCGGATCTACACCGAAAAGTTTGGCAATCAATCATACTTAATTAATGGGGTTCGTAAAAAAAAGGCTGCGATGAGGAAAAGTCTTTTTCAGCCATTATTCCTGTTAGATTTGGAAGTTTATTATCGACCGGGACGTAATTTGCAGCGGCTGAAAGATGTCCGATTTAGTATCCCTTTTGAGCATATTCCTTTTGATATCACAAAAAGTTCTCAGGCCATTTTTTTGGCTGAGATTCTGCTGAAGTGTCTCAAAGAAGAAGAAGAAAATCCGGAGTTATTCGACTTTCTATATCATGCCATTGCCTTATTGGATATGAAGAAGGATGGGATCGCGAATTTTCATCTCGCATTTTTGTTTCATCTTACCCGTTTTTTGGGTGTTGCGCCGCAGAAATCGGAGCATGCCAATACGGTTTTTTTTGATCTGGAATCGGCTGCTTTCTCTGTTTCCGAACCCTTGCATAACCAATATATGAATGCTGAAACCACTGGAAACTTTAAACAATTATTTCAATTTGATTTAGGTAAAATTGAACAGCTGTTAATCGATAAACGTCAGCGGACTATTTTATTAGAGCAGTTGATAAAGTACTATCAAATTCATCTGGATATTTCTTCAAACTTAAAATCATTAGTTGTTTTAAAAGAAGTTATGGAGTAATTGATTGGTTTGAATTAATTCCGTAATTTTAGACATACTCTCAATGGACTATCACCACTTTTGTTATTTTTGCAAACTCATTGCTTAATTATGGTGCAATCAAAATTACCCAATACGAGTTCAAATGTTTTTTCCTCGATTAACAAACTAATCGAAGAATCCGGAGCTATTGATATGGCTGTTGGAAAGACCGATTTTAATTGTCCGCAGCAATTGATTGATCTGGCTACTAAATACTTCAATAATGGTTTTAATAACTATGCTCCGCTGGAGGGGGTCCTTCCTTTGAGAAAAGCCATTAGTGATATGGTTGAAAAGAAGTATGCTCAGAAGTTCAACCCGCATACTGAAATTACCATTACTGCGGGAACAATACAGGCTATTTATACGGCGATCAGTTCAATTGTTAAAGATGATGATGAAGTCATCGTGTTTGAACCGGCCTTTGAGTCGTTCGCACCGTCGATTATTTTAAACGGTGGTCGACCTGTTTACGTGAAGTTAAAGGCTCCATCATTTAAAATTGACTGGGAAGAGCTACGAAAAATGGTTTCTTCTAAAACCCGGATGATCATTCTAAATTCACCTCACAATCCTTCGGGAGCTGTTTTGTCAGAGAACGACTTGTTCCAATTACAGCGACTTACAAATGGCACGAACATCATCATTTTGAGCGATGAGATCTTTGAATCCATCATTTTTGATAATCAGATTCATCAAAGTGTTGCCCGCCATGACAAGTTGGTGGAGCGCAGTTTTATCATCTCGTCTTTTGGCCCGCTGTATAACATCAATGGATGGGGAATTTCATACTGTTTGGCGCCTGAAAAGCTCATGCGCGAATTTCGTAAAATGCAGCAAATTCAAATTTACAATGTGAATACGCCCTTGCAGTATGCACTAGCTGATTACCTGCCGCTAAATCAAAATTTTGAAGAAGTCTCAGAATTATTTCAGGGTAAACGGAATTATTTTAACCGCTTGCTGGAAGGCAGCCTCTACGACATTGTTTATGCACAAGGCGGTTATTTTCAGCTATTGGATTACTCGAAACTTTCAGACGAGCCGGATTTTATTTTTGCCGAACGCTTAGCCCGGGATTTTGGTATTGGGACAACTCCTGCTTCTGTTTTTTATCACGAGAAAACCAACCAGAGTTACCTGCGTGTGTGCTTTGCTAAGGACAATGGTAAACTGGAGCAAGCAGCCGAAAAGTTACTGCAAGTTCCATCTATGATCTAATAAGAGACGATCTGTTTTTTTAGTTGACACTGAATCACTTTTGATGCAGGTTGGATCATGTTGAATTTTGGGAACAAGAATGTAGATGGTTGGGCGATAAAAAAACTTGGGATTAACAACACTGTTGTCGCAAGTTACTACTTGCCGTCCAATCAATACCATTAATCCCAAGCCTAAATGTGAACGATACTATCGTTCGATTATTTTTTAATCAGCAACCAGGTGTCAGCGTATTTGGGGTAATTATTTCTGATTTGGTGAACCCGTTTTCTGGCTTCAAGCTCTTCGTTATACGAATTAACACAAACCCGGTAATAGCCGGTTTCGCTGTGCAATACAATTGGGTTAAACCCTTGCGGGATTAGCTCTTGCTTATAACGGTTGGCATTTTCGTTGCTGCTAAAACTACCGATGATTACAAAGTAAGTGCTGCTTTCATTTTTTATCTGATCTTCTTTCTGTGCGAAAGTAAATGTCTCACTCTGAACGCGTACTGGCTTTTCCGTTTCTTCCGGCTCTTCATACATTCGATCCGAAGTAGGATTCTCTCTCACGTCAGAAGTTGTGGCTGGCACTGAAAATACTTTTGCCTGAGTATCTTCTTGCATGGTATCGGTGGTTTGTCCATCATCCTTTTTAAGTTTTTCAAAAACCTTACATCCTGATGATAATACACCCAGGGCTAGAACGGCAACCATTATTTTTTTCATGACTAGTTTTTTAATTGTTTTGTTGTTTTGAACTTCAAAAATACGAAAAAGCAATGCGGCTTATTGTGCATTGTGGTACAGATTATTAACGATTGATTGTTGAAATCTAAAAATTAAGAATCTTTTTGAGGTATCGCTGGCCTGCAACGGTTCGGTAAAACCGGCTTCGGCGGATGGCTTCCTGTTTACTGGCAAAACCTTCGTTGTAAAGAATTACCCAACCTGTGAGGCCTTTGGTAACTTCCACTTTCCCTTGGTTGTGGGCAATCTCGGTTTTTTTCAGATCCTGGCAAAACCCGTAATAAAAACGGTGATGCTCCTGATTGTATATTACGTACGAGTAAAAATTCATTCTGCAAAAATATAAAAAGAGATGAACTCTTTACTGTGATTTTCATTCGGACTACAAAATCTTTTATCATAAAAAAACAAATTTTCCGAAAATCTTGACATTGCTGGGTTACTGGTCAGTATATCAGATTGATATGGCTATTTGCCAAGCTGCTGATTAACAAATGCCCCGGTGGAAATTAACAAATGAGCAGTATGTATTAACGATTTGACTACCAGTCGTAAACATTTTTTCATTCCTTTCGGACGGTTCTTGTCTACTTTTGAGAAAGCATAGGAGAGGAATTGGAGCGGTGAGCTTTTAATTCCAAACAATAACTAAACTAGTTGAAATATCTAATCAATAAACTTTAACGTATGAAAGAAAAACGCAATGATGAGAGTTTTTTTAAGAACTCCATTAAAAGATTGTTTGGTGTGCATTTGAGTGCGGCCTTGCTAATCTTTTCAATGCTACTTGTCTTTTCCGGGAATGCTCAAACTACAGAGCGCATGATTTCCGGAGTTGTTACAGAAGCAGATTCCGGAACACCAATCCCCGGTGCATCTGTTGTAATTAAAGGAACTACAAATGGAACAGTCACAAATTTCGATGGTGAATTTACGCTAAGCGTATCGAATGAAGATGTGTTGTTGATCTCGTTTGTTGGATTTGCTTCTCAGGAAATTTCGGTTGTCGGAAAATCAAATCTGCAGGTTGCCCTGGAAGAAGAAGTTGAACTCTTCGATGAAGTTGTGGTCGTTGGGTATGGGGTTCAGAAAAAGAAACTGGTAACCGGAGCAACAATTCAGGTTGACGGGGAAGAGCTTCAAAAGCGAAGCACAACAAGCGCGCTTCAGGCTTTACAGGGACAAACTCCCGGTGTGCAAATTTCGTCTACTTCAGGACAACCGGGCGAAGGGATGAACGTAACCGTGCGTGGTTTGGGAACCATTGGAAACTCCGGTCCACTTTATGTTGTTGACGGTGTTCAAAGTGGCGATATCTCTTACCTGAACAATTCGGATATTGAAAGTATTGATGTACTGAAAGATGCTGCTTCGGCTGCCATTTACGGATCGCAAGCAGCAAACGGAGTTGTTTTGATTACAACGAAATCAGGAAAAAAAGGAAGTGCTCAGATTTCATTCGATTCGTATTATGGCGTTCAAAACATTGCACGGAAGGTTGATATGATGAATAGCAAGGAATATGCCGTCATCATGAATGAAACCGCAATCAATTCGGGCAAGGCACCATATTTTAACGCCGATGAAATTTCTGCGATGGGAGAAGGCACCGACTGGATTGATGAAATGATATACGACGATGCGATTACTCAGAACTACACACTGGGAATAAATGGAGGTACCGACGCTTCGGTTTATTCTATTTCGCTTTCGTATACCGGGCAGGAAGGAACCGTTGGTGGACCTTCTGTTTCAAACTACGACAGGTACAATTTCCGGGTTAATACGGAGCACAAATTATATGACGACTATGTAAAAGTTGGACAGCACTTAACTTTTGGTTACGTTGAGAAAAGAGGAATTGGCGTTGGCGATCAATACAACAATACCTTGCGTGGTGCATTTAATACCAGTCCGTTTTTACCGATGTATGATGATGAAGGTAACTTTTTGAATAACACATCAGGAGCTGGGGTGATGCACAATGGAGAGGTTTGGGATCCTTGGGTTGAAGGAGAAAATAACCCGTATGCCTCGATGGTTTTAAACAATCAATCTAAAAAGAATAATCAAAAACTTTTTGGGGATGTGTATATTGAAATCAATCCGATTAAAAACTTAACCTTTAAAACCACCTTGGGAGTTGATTTTTACACCGAAGAAAGCCGCTCCTACAAGCCTGCTTATGAGTTGTCGATTTATGCATTTAGAACTCATGATGAAGCCAGCCAAAATTTAAGTAAAGGACTCGCGCTAACCTGGAACAACGTTCTTTCCTACGATTATCAAATTGATGATCATTCTTTTTCTGCACTTGTTGGCACTGAGGCTTATCGAAACCGAGGAACGTGGCTCAATGTTTCTAATGCCGATCTGATTATTTCTGATTTGGATCATGCCTATATCGACAATACGACGAATACTGAATTAACCAGATTAAGTTACGGCGGTGCTCCAAATGATGAATCGATGTTGTTATCTTACTTTGGGCGTTTAAGCTACAACTATCAAGAAAAATATATGTTGAATGCGACTTTTCGTCGTGACGGATCTTCACGCTTTGACCAGAGTCATCGCTGGGGTAACTTCCCATCGGTATCTGTTGGTTGGGTGGCTTCAAACGAAGGATTTTTAGAATCAGCGCAAAGTTGGATGGACTTTCTGAAAATTCGCGCCAGCTGGGGGCAAGTAGGAAATCAAAATATCAGCCCATGGCAATATTTAGCACCGATTAAAACATCAAATACCAATTATTATTTTGGTTCTGCAGATTACGATGCTTCGGGCAATACAGTAGGAGCTTATCCTAGTCGGTTGTCGAATTTAAATTTGCAATGGGAAACATCGGAACAAACCAATATTGGTATCGATTCTCGTTTTTTGGATGCACGATTAGGCTTAACAGTTGATTGGTACAACAAGACCACAAAAGATTGGTTGCTCGAAGCACCAATACTTGCAACTGCGGGTGCCGATGCGCCATACATCAACGGTGGTAATGTGAAAAATACCGGTATTGAGCTGGCTCTAAACTGGAATGACCAAATTGGTGATTTCCATTATTTCATATCAGGAAACATCGCCAAAAATAAAAATGAAGTAACTGAAGTGCCCACCGAAGATGGTATTGTACATGGAAAAACCAACATGTTATATGATAATGCACTGGAGTTTTATCACCGGGCCGAGACTGGATTTCCGATTGGATATTTCTGGGGATGGGAAACGGATGGTATTTTCCAAAACGAAGCGGAGGTAACAGCGAATACGAACTCAGCAGGGAAAGTGATTCAACCCTCTGCCAAACCAGGTGATGTACGATATGTTGACCAGGATGGCGATGGCGTTATCAATGAAGCTGATAAAACGATGGTTGGCGATCCCAACCCGGATTATACGTTTGGATTCTCTTTTGGATTTGACTATAAGAATTTCGATTTCTCGATGTCTGCAAATGGAGTCGCCGGAAATCAAATTGTACAAACCTACCGAAATCATTCAAGTGCATTTGCTAACTACACAACTGAATTTCTTGGTCGTTGGCATGGCGAGGGGACTTCAAATACGATTCCCAGAGTAACCGAAACAAACATCAACTATCTCTTTTCTGACTTATTTGTGAAGGATGGCGATTTCTTGAGAATTAGCAATATTACCTTAGGGTATGATTTTGCGAAGTTGATTAATAACAAATACCTCAGCCAGGTGAGACTGTTCACATCTGCTCAAAATGCCTTTACATTTACTGAGTATAACGGAATGGATCCTGAAGTTGGTTATGGAGTTGAAAATGGCTCATCAGGTGTTGATGTGGGCTACTATCCTCGTCCGAGAACATTCTTAGTTGGCCTTAATGTTAAATTCTAAAATCTGAAGGATAATGAAAAAAATACACATATATATATTGACTCTGGGCCTGTTTTTATGGAGTGCCTGCTCAGAGAGCTTTTTGGATAGTGAGCCAATTACGTCGCTTACTGATGTAAACTTTTATAAAACAACCGATGATGCGGAGTTGGCTATTGTAGGTTGTTACGATGGACTTCAGGTGGTTTATTCTGCCGGAAATGGAATGGCTTTCCCTGTTATGGCAGAAGTGCTGTCCGATAATTGCTTTGGAGCAACAGGGGTATCAGATAGCTATAACTATCAGGTTGCTGATGAGTTTGATTTATCCCGTTCTCCTGCCGAAGTGGATATGCTTAATGACTATTGGAAAGCATATTACAAAGCAATCTATCGTTGTAATGTTTTGCTCTCGAAAATGGATCAGATAGAATGGGGCGAAGACCTTCAATTACGCAATAATATTGAGTCGCAAGCTCGTTTTTTAAGAGCTTATGTCTACTTCGATATGGTTCGTCTTTGGGAGAATGTTCCGCTGTTAACTGAACCATCTAATGAAAACATTCCACAAGCCAATCCGGATGATGTATACAAGTTGATTGCCGAAGATTTGCAATTTGCTGCTACAAATGGAGCCGAAACTGTTGAGCCGGGCCGAGTTAATAAATGGGCAGCTAAAGCCATGCTTGCTCGAGTTTATCTTTTCTATACCGGTTATTACGGAAAAACTGATTTGTTAACCATTGCCAAAGGCGATGTGCTACAAGGCCTGGAAGATATCATTACCGCCGATAAGTATGGATTGGTTGAAGAGTATAAAAACCTGTGGCCCGCAGCTTCCTCTACCCCAAATGAAGCTGGTGATGGATTGACCACAACCTATGCGGGAAAAGACAACAAGGAAACCGTTTTCGCCATTAAATACAACATTACGTCAGATTACGACGGAAACACCGATGGCAATCATTGGATGGTGATGTTAGGATTACGGTCACAGTCTTTTTCTCCCTATGGAAAAGGTTGGGGATCTTGCACAGTGCTTCCATCATTATACAATGCCTACGAAGAAGATGATGTGCGCAAAGAAGCCTCTATTATTGGTATTGCAGAAGAAGGATTGGATTTTGACAACAGCGATCAGCGCGAATACACGGGCTATGCTTCAAAAAAATACATTCCATTGTCTAATCCTGACGGAAAGGATGTTGCTGAAATAAACGGTGCTTCCAACTTCATGATCGGCCAATATCAGGATTACGTGGTCATTCGCTATGCCGATGTGCTGTTGATGGCAGCCGAACTAGGTAGCTCAAATGCTCAGGACTATTTTGACGAAATACGTTTACGTGCAGGATTGGACAGTAAAACGGTCAGTCCGGCAAATCTGTTGGCTGAGCGCCGTTACGAGTTTGCTTTGGAAGGCATCCGCTACTGGGATCTGTTGCGCCAAGGCTTGGAAACTGCTGCAAATACCATTGCAACAACTCAAACAGTATTGAACGGTGGAGTAGAAGTAACCAAGAAGATTGAAAAGTCGAAAATTATGGCGACCAAAGGTTTTCAAGTTATTCCTCAAACGCAAATCAGCTTGTCTGATGGAGTATTGATTCAAAATGACGGTTGGAAATAATATTAAAAAAGAAGAAAGTATGAACACACGCAAGTTAAATATATTTGTAGCTCTTTTAGGCTTGGTCCTGGCTTTTGCATCCTGCCAGCCTGATGAGTTCTCGCTTGGAAAAATAATTTCCAAAGACGATTTGCAATACAGCATTACCCAAAATGCTGACGACCCAAACATGATTATCCTCGAAAGTTTAACTCCGGGAGTGACTCCGCTATGGGTTACACCGGCAGGGCGTTCTACAGAACTAAAAGATACGGTAAAAATCGCTTTTCCCGGAGAATATAAATTCGTTTATGGAGTACAAAGTGCCGGTGGATTTGTGCAAGCTGATACCATGGTGATTTCCATTACAACAACAAACCTAAGCTATGTTGATGATCCATTATGGAACATGTTGACCGGTGGTGTTGGCGAATCCAAGACCTGGATCCTTGATAACGGGAAATATGGACTGACTAATGGACCAATGTATTTTGCGGATCCTTCTCAGGAACAAGTTTGGGGGAATTATGAAATAAATTGGGATCCTTCTGGATCATCTGTTGGCGCTACTGATCAGGACTATGCTGCAGAGATGACTTTTGATTTGATCGGTGGGCCTCATTTAACTTCGTATAAACCAAATGAAGGAGATGTAACGGAACAAGGTGTTTTTGATCTAAATGTGAAAAATCATACACTGAGTACGACTGATGCTACTATTATTCGTTTGGCGGCTGTCGCTCCTAATGCAAAAAACTGGAATACCAATGTAAAAGTTCTTGATTTGACTGAAAATCAGTTGAGGGTAGCCATCTATCGAGATAATAATGATGAGCAAGAATGGTGGTATGTCTTCAATTATGTTTCAAAAGATTATGCGGATAATTACCAATATGCAGACCCTGAACCAGAATTGCCTGATGGATGGCAAGATATCATATCAAAAACTGTTAGTACAACTATCGTCTGGAAGCTTTCGGAAAGCAATCCATTGGATTGGGCTAATCTTGATGGTTCGATGATGAACGGCTGGCAAGCTCCTGAAGATTATCCCGATTGGTTGGGTACTCCTGATCCATCGGCGTATGGAAGTTTCTCCATGACGATGAATTCTAGCGACGAATCAGTTGTATTTGTAACTCCTGACGGAACAACAACTAACGGAACCTATTCGTTGGATGACAAAGGTATTTACTCTTTTGATGTCACCGTTCCTTCCTTTACTTTGATCAATTGGGCAAGTTTTGCGCCTGATGCCAATAACCACTTACGTATTCTTCAAATTAAAAAGGATTTGTCGGGTAATGTGACTGATATGTGGGTAGGTGCAAGAGATGCTTCTGCCCCTCAGTACACGGCTTTCCATTTGGTTGCGCAGACTGGTGGTGGAAGTGACAATGGACCTCAAGGGACAGAAATCGCGTTTGATAATTCCAAGTTGGCTATTGGCGACATTGAAGAGAAAGGTAATTTGCGTTTGGAAATATATAACGAATATGGTTCAACGAAAGCTGACCCTGGCATTAATACAGCCGACCTGGTTTTCAGTAATCGTATTGATGTCACCTTTACGATCAGTGGAATAACGTTGAAAGATGGTGCCGCTGGTAGTTATGACGCATCAATGTATTACGCCGATGCAGATTGGTCTCCTAACGGGAATGGCGATGTTATTACTGTAAATGGCGACGGGACATACACTGTTTCTTATGCCCCTCCAAGTGATGTTGAAGGAGTTGTTGTATTTGTAGTTGATATTGTCGGCATGGGTGCGGATATTTCCGATATGTCGGCTGTTACTGCAACAATTGATAAAGTTGTTACTTATTGATAGAAACTGAATAGAATGAAGTAATTCAATTCCCCCCGGAAGCTATTGCTTCCGGGGATCAAATAAAATGTCATTTCCGAACAGGAACGAATGACAATAATCTTTGAAAGCAATACCTTGAATCAACAAAACCGAAAGATGAAACAGACAAATGAGTGGATGTGCCTATTGATGATAGTAGTGACCTTTCTGGGATGCAGTAACGATCCCGGGAAAGAAGTGACTCCAGAAAAGCCTGAAGTAACACTCACAGCGTCACCAACCAGTTTCTCGTTTGAGGCAGCAGGGGGAACAGCTGATTTATCAATTAGCAGCAATGCCGTTTGGAAAATTAACTACAACACTTCGGAGTGGTGTAAACCCTCAATTCAAACAACATCAGGGAATGCAACAGTTACCTTAACGGCTGAAGAAAATACGATAGAACAAGAACGTTCGATGAGCATGACCCTTACTGCAAAGGGAGCTGATGATATCTCACTTCAAATTACACAGGCAGCTGCAGTTATAATTCCACCTGATCCTGAACCAGCAGATTCAATTGCCCCGGATAATACAGGAATGGCCAGTGATGCTAAAGTGATTGCTTCGAAAATGTACTTGGGCTGGAATCTCGGAAATACTCTGGAAGCCATTGGTGGAGAAACGGCCTGGGGTAACCCCAAAGCCAGCAACGATTTGATTGTTGCCGTTAAAAATGCCGGGTTCAATGCGATTCGAATTCCTTGTGCGTGGGACAACTATATCGAGAATCAAACCACCTACAAGATTAAAGAAAGCTGGCTGGCTCGCGTAAAAGAAGTGGTTGATTATTGTGTCGATAATGACATGTATGCTATACTCAACGTCCATTGGGATGGAGGTTGGCTGGAGAATAATGTCACGCCCGAAAAGCAGAACGAGGTCAACAAAAAGCAAGCTGCTATTTGGAAACAAATTGCCATCACTTTTCGTGATTACGACGAACAGCTGCTTTTTGCCGGAGCGAATGAACCTGCTGCTGAAACGCAAACTGCTGCTGATGTTTTGGCAGTTTATATGCAGACTTTTGTAGATGTTGTTCGGGCTACCGGAGGAAGAAATACGTATCGGAATTTGATTGTGCAGGCCCCTGTAACAGATATCGACAAAGCAGATGAATTGATGAGCATGCCAACTGATGAAACTGAGAACCGACTATTGGCAGAAGTGCACTACTACACGCCATGGCAGTTTTGTGGACTAACCGAGGATGCCAGTTGGGGAAAAGTGTTTTACTTCTGGGGAGAAAATTATCATTTGGACGGAGCAACCGGTCGTTTCCCGGACTGGGACTGTGAAGAAGATTTTGTGAAAGCACAATTCCAGAAAATGAAGACCAAATTCGTCGATGAGGGAATTCCTATGATTTTGGGCGAATATGGTGCTATCCGCCGAACGATTCCCGGCAATGACGAGTGGCAGGAAAAACACAATGAATCGCGAGCGTATTTTAATGAGTATGTGACCGAGCAAGCTAAAAAATATGGGTTGGTGCCATTTTATTGGGACGAAGGAAGCCTCAAGAATGATGGCTTCGGAATTTTTGACCGGAGTACCAATACGGTTGGCGATCAGCAAATTTTGGATGGATTAATCAAAGGAGCCGAAGCTGAGGATTACCCATATTAAAGTCTGTAGATAACAATAATTGAAGAGAATAAAGAAGAAACCATGAAGAAGTTAGTTGCCATCGCATTGATTGCGGTATGTTGTTTTTCCTGTGCGCAAAAAAACTGGGAAGCAAATAAGGAAGGAGTCGTTGTTTATCCTGAAATGGATTCGGATAACGACGCAAAGGCTGTTCGAATTATACCGATCAATGATGAGATTATTCGCGTTACAGCATCGGCTACAAAGGCATTTGCCGAAGATAAAAGCTTAGTAGCTCTGCCGGTTACCCAAAGTGTTGATTTCTCCACAGAAGAGCAGGACGATTTCATCCGGATTTCAACTGCCCAAACAGTGGTTGAGGTGTCCAAAATAACTGGCGAAGTGCAGTTTTTTGATTCGGAAGGTAACCGTTTGCTTCAAGAAAAAACGGCCGGAGGAAAAGAGTTTGACCCAATTGAGGTTGATGGAACCAAAGGATACTCCATTCGACAAGTTTTTGAATCTTCAGAAGATGAGGCACTCTATGGCTTGGGTCAGCATCAGGCTCATGAAATCAACTACAAAGGGAAAAACGAGGAACTTTTTCAATACAATACCAAAGTGTCCATTCCATTTCTTATTTCAACAAAAAATTACGGTTTACTTTGGGACAACTACTCTTTCTCGCGTTATGGAGACAAACGCCCATACGGTCAGGTTGACCAATTCAAACTCTTTAATGCTGACGGAGAAGAAGGTAGTTTGACTGCCACTTACATTGATGACACAGAAAGCAACCATGTTTTTACCGTTCGTCAGGAAAGCACGATTGATTACGAAAACCTGACTACCATTAAGAACTTCCCGGAGGGTTTTACGTTTAATCATGCCAAAATTATTTGGGAGGGTGATATCCAACCGGAAGAGTCCGGCCTGTTTCACTTTCTGCTTTATTATGCCGGGTACACTAAAATTTGGATTGACGGTCAACTCGAGGCTGATCAATGGCGGACAGCATGGAATCCGTCTGTTGCCAAATTTCAATACCAGATGAAAGAGGGAGAAAAATACCACCTCAGGTTAGAATGGATTCCGGATGGTGGCGTATCTTACGTCGGTTTGAAAGCCTTGTCTCCTGTTGATCCTGAAGTGCAGGACGATATTGCTTTCTGGTCAGAAATGGGGGATCAGATTGATTACTATTTTATGCATGGTGACAATATGGACGGAGTGATAAAAAACTACCGGACATTGACCGGAAAAGCTCAGGTGATGCCCAAATGGGCTATGGGATTCTGGCAAAGCCGCGAGCGTTATAAAACACAGGATGAACTCCTCAATACACTGAAAGAATTCAGGGAAAGACATATTCCTATCGACAACATTGTACAAGATTGGTCGTACTGGGAAGTCGATAAGTGGGGATCTCACGAATTTGAAAAGGCGCGTTTTCCTGATCCAAAAGCCATGATGGATGAAGTGCACGATAACCACGCCAGAGTCATGATTTCGGTGTGGCCCAAGTTTTATTTGGGAACGAAGCATTACGATGAGTTTGATAAAAACGGATGGATGTATCAACAAGCAATAGAAGACAGCGTTCGCGATTGGATTTCCCCCGGATATATAGGCTCTTTTTACGATGCATACAACCCGGAAGCACGCGAGCTATTTTGGAATCAAATTAATGATAAGCTTTATCAGAAAGGAATTGATGCCTGGTGGTTGGATGCGACAGAACCGGATATTTTATCGAATGCCAGCATGGAGTATCGCAAAGAATTAATGAACCCAACAGCGCTTGGGTCTTCGACAAAATACTTCAATGCCTACGCTTTAATGAATGCTAAAGGAATCTACGAAGGACAGCGAAAAGAAAATCCCGATGATCGTGTATTTATTCTTACTCGTTCGGGCTTTGCCGGGTTGCAACATTATGGAGCCGTAACCTGGAGTGGCGATATTGGTACAAGCTGGGAAGATATGGAAGCGCAGATTCCTGCAGGAATAAATTTTGCAATGTCAGGATTACCATACTGGACAATGGATATTGGTGGTTTTTGCGTGCAAAAGCGCTTCGAAAATGCCAGGGAAGGAAGCGAAGATATGGAGGAATGGCGCGAATTAAATACCCGCTGGTACCAGTTTGGTGCTTTTGTTCCCTTATTTCGTGTCCACGGACAATATCCATATCGCGAAATTTACAACCTGGCACCGGAGAATCATCCGGCATATCAATCGATGCTGTATTACAATAAATTACGCTACCGTTTGATGCCTTATATTTATAGTTTGACTGGAGCCGTTTATCATGATGACTATACGATTATGCGTGGTTTAGCGATGGATTTTACAGACGACCACCGGGTGCAGAATATTGGTGACCAGTATTTATTTGGCCCTTCGCTAATGGTTTGCCCGGTTTATAATTACAAAGCACGTCAGCGCGATGTTTATTTCCCAAACAATGGAGGGTGGTACAATTTGTACACCAGCGAGTACATTGCCGGAGGACAGAAGGTAAATGTGAATGCACCATTTGAGCGAATGCCGGTATTTGTACGTGAAGGATCGATCTTGCCAATTGGGCCCGAAATTGAATATACGTCGCAGAAAAAAACCGAGTTGATCAAGCTATATGTTTACACTGGAGCCGACGGTTCGTTTGAGTTGTACGAAGACGAGGAAACCAATTACAGTTACGAAGACGGGGCATTTTCAACTATCCCGTTCTCGTATAACGAAGAGTTAAAAACATTGACAATCGGTGAGCGGAAAGGTGAATTTGAAGGTATGTTGGCTGAGCGTCAGTTCGAAGTAATCTTTGTAAAAAAGGGTAGTTCCATGACGTTAGATTTTTCGAAAAACAACGGAAAAGTTATAAGTTATGCGGGTTCGAAAGTGGATGTAGCAATGTAAGAGGTCAAGAAAAGCTGTTATATCCTTAATAGTATTTCTTTTTTCTTGTATCTTTTACGGTTCTAATACAGGATGTTAATGAGTGACTGTCTGCTGAAAAAAAATGATTCGAAAATTGCTAATTTATTGTTGGCTCTTTTGCTGATTGGCATCATGGGTTTTGCCAACGAATCACAGGTAAACACGCAGTATAAATTCATGCACCTGACGATTAACGACGGCTTGTCAAATAATCAGGTGCGTTCAATTTTGAAAGATAGTCAGGGTTTTATGTGGTTTGGGACAGGCCGGGGACTGAATCGTTTCGATGGGTTGAGATTTAAAACCTACAAGCACGATCCTTATGATAGTACATCTATTCCGTTTAATGCCATTGACTTTTTATCTGAAGATTCGGCAGGACAGATTTGGATTAAGTCAGTGAACGACTTCGCCATTTTTAATCCGCAAAAGGAGACGTTTTCAAGTCCGGATTCTTATTTGAGTGAATTTTCAATTCCTCTGATATCTTTATATACTATTTTTAACGATCAAGAGGGAAATACGTGGTTCGTGAATAATTCCTCTGGTCTTTACCGACTGAATGATTCAAGTCGTTCGGTGACTGTTTTAAAACATCAGGAGGACGACCCGACTTCAATTAGTAGTAATTCAATGATGGCTCTTAATCAGGATTCCAAAGGGAATTTTTGGGCCATTTCATCCTCTGGCATGCTTGAAAAGCTAGACCGGGACAGCCTGCATGTTTCCTATCGTATTCAACTGAATGCTGAGTTTAAGAGTGCCGCCAATAACTATCGGATTTTTATTGATTCGGAAGATGACGTATGGGTTTATTCGCTTGGTCAGCCCTACGGTGCTTTCCTTATTGATACCTCTACCGGAAATGTTTTGCATGTTAATACTAAATCGGAGAAAGCCCGATTAAACAATGACCTGGTGTCGTCAATTGTTGAGGATGAGGAAGGCATGATCTGGTTGGCTACCGATCATGGCGGAATAAACAGGGTGGACAAAAATGGTTTTTCTGTTATTTACGTGACCAATAATCCGGATGATAAATACAGCCTCATTCAAAATAGTGTGAATTATCTGTATAAAGATTCTCAGAACATTATTTGGGCTGGAACATACAAAAAAGGCGTGAGTTACTATCACCAAAGTCTGATTCGTTTTGATCACTACCGGCATGTCCCATCTATCTCATCAAGCTTGCCTTTTAATGATGTCAACTGCTTTGTAGAAGACAAAAAGGGAAATCTCTGGATTGGCACAAATGGAGGTGGTCTGCTTTATTTCAACCGAAAGACCGGCAGTTACCGGGTTTACAGGAACGATTCTTCCGATCCGAACAGTTTGAGCAATAATATCATCGTTTCGCTTTTTATTGACCGAAATGATCAGTTGTGGATTGGTACTTATTTTGGTGGATTGGATCGATTTGATGGTCGTGTTTTTCACCATCACCGACATGATCCGGACAATCCTGCATCATTGTCAGATAACCGCGTTTGGGAGATTTTTGAAGATTCGAAGCGCAATTTATGGATTGGAACCTTGGCTGGAGGTCTAGAGTTGTATGATCGCGAAAGAGGCGTTTTTTATCATTATGCTTCTGAAGATATGAACTCCGTAGGCTCTAACTTCATCATGTCAATCATGGAAGATTCTGAAAGTAACCTGTGGTTAGGGACATCTGACGGAGTAGATCGTTTGAACTTGTTAACCAAGCGGTTTGAACATTTTACGCCTGAGCCCGGTGTCCCCGGACGATTGAGTGATAAAAATGCCTTGGGGATTCACGAAGATGCTCGTGGACTAATCTGGATTGCAACTCCCGAGGGGTTAAACTTATATAGCAAGCATGAAAACCAGTTCAGGGTATTTACTGAAAAAGATGGGTTGCCTGATTCGAATGTCAAAACAATACTTGAAGATGAACAAGGTAATTTATGGATTGGAACAACCAACGGTGTTTCAAAAATCGAAATAACCAATTTTTCAGGTAATCCGGAAATTGACCAATTGGAGATTCAAACCACCAATTACGACATGATGGATGGTCTTCAAGGCAAAGAGTTCAATGAAAATGCAGCTTACCGTACGAAAGCCGGCGAACTGATTTTTGGAGGAGCAAATGGGTTTAATCTATTTAAACCGGAGAATCTGGAAGAGCAAAAACTCAGCAACGAAGTTGTATTGACAAACTTAAAGGTTTTCAATCGTGAGGTGCCGGTTGGAACGCCGATTCAAAATCGGATTATTCTTGACAAATCAATTACACAACAGGATAAAATTACTTTGCGTCACAGCGAAAATGTTTTCTCTCTGGGCTTTACTTCTTTGAATTTCTTTCAACCCGAAAAGAATAGTTTCGAATATAAGCTGGAAGGGTTTAATGAAGCTTGGTTGAAAACTGACCCGCAAAACGCAGAGGCCACTTTTACGAACCTAAATGCTGGTGAATATGCGTTTCATGTGCGTGTATCGAACGATGGGGGCAAAAGCTGGCAAGTGTTGACCCCACCCCTGAAGATTGAAATAACGCCTCCTTTTTGGAAAAGTAATTATGCTTTTGGGTTTTATGTATTATTTATCGTCGGCTTGCTATTGCTGGCGCGTCGTATTTTAGTTGAACGAGAGCGATTGAAATTCGCAGCCGAGCAAGAACACCAGGAAGCAGAGCGCATTCATCAGTTAGATGGTTTAAAGACAAAATTTTTCACCAATATTAGTCATGAGTTTCGCACTCCTCTATCCTTGATTTTGTCGCCAATTGAACGATTAATTGGAGAGACAAAGGATGAAAAGTTAAAAGCTCAATTGAAATTTATCCATCGCCATGCGCGAAGGCTTTTGGCCATGGTAAATCAACTGCTCGATTTTAGGAAGATGGAGGTTCAACAGATTGAGGCCAAAGAAAACTGGGGCGATTTAATTGGATTTATAAAAGAAGTTGGACTCTCTTTTCAGGATTTAGCGGCAAATAAGGGAATCAAGTTCAGGTTTAAAGCTGAAAAGGAAGATTTGTTTACTTATTTTGATCAGGATAAAGTTGAAAAAGTGATCTCCAATTTGTTGTCGAATGCGTTTAAGTTTACACCTGAAAAAGGTAAAATTACATTGCGGTTAAAATACATTGAGTCAGATGTTGACTCTGAAAATAGTAGTCAGCGGGGAACGGTATTAATCTCCGTCAAGGATAATGGAATTGGAATACCAGTTGAAAAACAAGAACGAATTTTCGATCGTTTTTTTCAGGATGATCTTCCAAATTCGTTTGTCAATCAAGGAAGTGGAATTGGTTTGTCGCTGGTAAATGATTACGTTAAAATATTGGGAGGAACTATCCGAGTCGAAAGTATCGTAGATAAAGGTAGCGTTTTTGAAGTCGCGCTGCCGGTGCAGTTGTTTTCGCAAGAACAAATTGATTTAAAAAATCAGTCCGAGGATTCTAAAGAGCCAGTCATTTATTATCGGGAAAATCGCGCGGCTTTTAACGATGAAGTTAAATCTGATTCGACTAAAAAAAATATTTTATTGGTTGAGGATAATGAAGATTTCCGCTTTTACCTGAAAGACAATCTGAAAGAGCACTATAATGTGTATGAAGCCGGGAACGGTAAAATAGGATGGGAGATGACTCTGAAGAAGCTCCCTGACTTGATTGTAAGCGACGTTGTGATGCCCGAAATGGATGGAATTGAATTTTGCTCGAAAATTAAAGGTGATGGACGAACCGCTCATGTTCCTCTCATTTTATTGACTGCTAAGGTAGATACCGATCCAACACTTGAGGGCTTCCAGTCTGGTGCCGATGATTATATTTCGAAGCCGTTTGATTTTAGGATTTTGGAATCGCGCATTGAGAACCTGATTAATTCCAGAGAACAGCTGCGACGATCCTATCAATCGATGATTGGAATGAATCCGGAGAAGATTAAAGTCACATCACAGGATGAAAAATTCTTAATAAAAGCACTCGGTATTGTTGAGAAAAATTTGGATAATACCAAGTTTTCGGTTGAAAACTTAAGCAAAGAAATAGGGATGAGTAGAGTTAGCTTATATAAAAAACTAACTCTACTTACTACAAAATCGCCGGTTGAGTTTATTCGGATTATCAGGCTTCGAAGAGCTGCTGATTTTATGGAGAACAGTGAGTTGACTGTTTCCGAAATTGCCTATGCATGCGGATTTAACAGTCCAAGATATTTTTCGAAATATTTTAAAGCCGAGTATAAGGAGCTGCCTTCGGAATACATCAACAACCATCGAAAAAAACAAAACAGCTTTCAAATGAAACTTTGAAAGCTGTTCAGCAAAATATTTTTAATAGCCGACGAGATACTGACTAGAAATTTAATCCAAATGTTTCAGGGTACAGTAACGCGATAGCAATGATTACAATGATAAAAAGTGAAAGGAAAACGAAAAACAATATTACACCGGTTTTATAGCGCTTATTTGTTTTTTCTAAGCTGCTAATCGACAGTATTTTATTCATTTTGCTCACCATCTTTTTTAGTGCCATCTGATCTTTTACGATATAATCGTAAGCACCATATTTCATGGTATTAATAGCAACATCAATACTGTCCTGCCCCGAAAGGAAAATAAACTCCACCTCAGGAGCAATTTTCTTTGCTTTCTTTAATACTTCAATCCCATTCATCCCATCTAATAAATAATCCTGAATGATGATCTTCGGTTGACGTTCCATCGCCTTCAAAGCTTCTTCACCGGATAAAAAGGCTTCTACGTTGGTAAACTTATTGGTTTTGAGATAACTTACAACGAGTTTGTTATAGACAGGATTATCTTCAACTACAAAAATTAACGGACCTTTATTATTTTGCATCTTTAAAGAATAATAAGTTAGTTATGCTCTTATGCAGAATTTTCATTCTTAATTTTGTTAAAATTAGTAAAAAATTAAACACAATACCTTGTATATACAAGAATAGGACATAAAAGTGTGAAAATTCGCGAATTAATTTTCGATACAATATAAACGTTCACTGTTGTCCGGGAAAAATAAAATCTTGGGTGATGCGAGAAACAAATGAAAATAGAACAGTTGATATTCCTCAAGATGGAGTCATGGGCTAAAGCTCGGATGCTCTAGTGCGATGACTAACCCCGGGATTAATCCCGGGGTTAGTGAGTGCCAGATATGGAGCGGGCTTTAGCCCATCATTTGAAATTTTAACCGGACACTAATGATAAACTTTATTTATTACAACTTCATCTCAAATAACAACGAAACAGATGCGTTTAGCAATCGATATTGGAAATACAAATATTGTTTTTGGAATCCGGAAACAAGAAAATTGGAAGAATATTTGGAGGATTCGGACAGATAAGTTAAAAACGGCAGACGAATACGAAGTCATATTTCGATCTCTGTTTGAAAGTGGAGGCGTTGAGCCTGAAAAAATAAGCAAAGTGATTATTAGCAGTGTTGTCCCTTCGTTAAACGACGATTTTAAAGAATTAATCAGCCGTTTACTAAGTGTTGTCCCTCTGTTTGTAGTGCCGGAAACTTATTCAAAGCTACCGATAAAGATCTTAAATCCGTATCAGATTGGAACCGATCTGGTTGCCAATGCAATGGCAGCATTTGTAAAGTACGACAAGCCCTGTATGGTTATCGATTTTGGAACTGCTCTTACTTTTTTGACACTTGCCGAAAACGGGGAAATATTGGGAGTTGCCATTGCTCCGGGAATGGGGACTGCGGTAACGGCTTTGGCAGGAAACACATCGCAGTTGCCTCATGTTCAGTTGTCAATGCCGCCGTCAGTATTGGGACTTAATACGGTAAACGCAATTCAGGCAGGTGTTGTGTATGGTTATCTGGGATTAGTCAGCCGCATTATTGAGCAAACCGAAGCCGAATTAAATAAAGAGCTCCACGTCATAGCGACAGGCGGTTTATCAGGTATTTTTCGTGAGGAGAAGACTAAAATAGATCATTTTGAGGCGAATTTAACGCTCGACGGATTGATTGCAATAGCTGAATACGTTGATTAATATACTGTTAAGAAATGTGAAGTGTGGGAGCTGGATTAAACGAATGTTATCGCTGATAGTCCAAAAGGAGAATTTAAAAATTTTAAGCGATGAAAAGTAAAATTACAGCATGGGTATTTATGTTTGCCGTATTATTGTCGTTGACAACGATGGCACAGGGGCAAAAGCAACGATTCGAACGTCAGCAAAAGTTAGAACAATATGCAGACAATGACCATCACAGATTTCCTGCAGCGAAACTATTAACTGAAGATCAAAAAGAAGTGATTAAATCAATTCGGATGGAGAGCATGAAAGAAGCAAAAACATTTCGTGATCAGCTGAGGGAACTGAAAGCACATCATCAAACACTAATGACTGCCGAAACCCCCGACATGAAGGCGATTTATAAAAGTTTGGATCAGCAGGGTGAATTGCGAACTGAATTGTCTAAAATTCGGGCAAAGTCACGTATCGAAATTCAGTCGTTACTTACTGAGGATCAAAAATTGGAAATGCAAAGCTTAAAAGAAAAACACCGACATCTCATGCGTGATCGACGTATGAAAGATAAGAGCTAACGAAATATTGCCGGTTTAAACCGGCATTTTTTTTGTCCTTTTACCGATAAATAACCTTGTTTCGGCGAATTTGTGGCAATAAAATTGCGTGATGATTTCTAAATTGTGTAACGAAAATTGAAAATTAGCGTCAATAACAACAAACACTTACAGATGAAACGATCATGATAAACTGTTCTCCTATCGAATCGTGATTATCAAGTGAGTTCCATGTAACACCTTAAAACCCTAAAACGATCACCATATGAAAAAGCGTTTGTCTATAGCAATTTCCTTTTCTGTACTCCTGACTATTTTTTCAGCTTGCATCTTTTTAGGTCCATCCATAAAGGGTAATGGCCATGTCACAACCGAATATCGTGAAGTAGGAGACTTCGATGAGATTAAAGTTTCCACCGGAATGAAGGTGGTCTTGGTTCAGTCGGATAAAAACCTGATCACGGTAGAAGCCGATGAGAATTTGCATGAAGTTATCAAAACTGAGATGAAGAGAGATGAGCTAAATATTTTCTCAGAAGAACGAATAAAAAAGGCCAAGAAATTACTAATTACAGTCGAATTTACCCGCATTGAAAAACTGACAAGCAGTTCAGGAGCAATGGTTAGCACGGGTGATCTGATTCACTTGAAAGATTTTAGCACAAAAGCCAGTTCTGGTAGCCAGCAAAATCTGGATGTTAATGCACAGGACCTGCAGGCGCGAGCATCTTCGGGCTCACACATAAAACTCAACGGGAAAGCTGAAAAAGTCGATTTAAAAGCGTCTTCGGGCGCTCATATTAAAGGGAGTGGTTTGGTCAGTGAAGATTGTTTCGCCGATGTTTCAAGTGGGGCGCATATCTATATTGACGTAACCAACGAATTTGAAGGGGAAGCCTCAAGCGGCGGTCATATTTATTATTCAGGTAGCCCTTCCACAGTTAGCATTAATGAATCTTCAGGTGGTAATATCAGAAAACAATAACTAAGAGCAACACTGATGAAAACAAAGAGGAAAAGGTTTTATTTTGCCAGCATTTTATTACTTGCAATGGTATTGCAAGCTCAGGCAACAAACGAAAGAGTTGGAAAACAGACTCGGCAAACCCCCAATTTTCATGGTATTTCGGTTGGTAGCGGAATCGATTTATTCTTAACGCAGGGAAACTCGGAAAAAGTTGTGATAGAGGCCGATCCTGACATTATTGATGATATCATAACCGAAGTGAAAGATGGTGTTCTGCATATTTACATGAAGAAGAAATTGAACTGGAGCTGGAATGAAGATCGCACGGCTCATGTCACTTTTGATGATCTGACCCGGCTTGATGTTTCATCGGGTGCTGATGTGGAATCAGAAAACAGCTTCAAGCTGGATGAACTGAAAATATCGGTGAGCAGTGGAGCCGATTTGGAGATTGAAGATATAACAGCAGAAACGATTTGGCTGGATACATCAAGTGGATCGGATGCTGAAATCACCGGACGGGTTATCAATTTTGATGCGTCCAGTTCCAGCGGTTCTGACCTTTCGTGTGGAGATTTAGTGGCCGAACATTGTCAAGTGAAAACTTCCAGTGGAGCAGATGCCGTTGTGCATGCAACCAAATCGATTAAAGCCAGTGCGAGTAGTGGTGGCGACATTCGGTATAAAGGAAATCCGGCCCAAAAAGATATTAATGAATCCAGTGGCGGCGATGTCCGTCGGGATTAATGTTGATTTTGTGAAAAAACAAAACGGCCGTTTCTATCCCAATAGAAACGGCCGCTCTTTTATCTTATACCCTCTGATTTATTCTGACAAGCGTGATCTTAAGAATTCACGGTTTAAACGAGAGATGTGTGCAATAGAAATACTTTTCGGGCATTCTACTTCACAAGCTCCAGTGTTGGTACATCCGCCAAATCCAAGTTCGTCCATTGTTGCAACCATTGCTTTCGCCCGGCGTTTCGCTTCAACTTTACCCTGCGGAAGCAAGGCCAGCTGACTAACTTTTGCCGACACAAACAACATTGCCGACGAGTTTTTACAAGCCGCAACGCAAGCTCCACAACCGATGCAAGAAGCAGCATCCATCGCTTCGTCGGCAGCAGGTTTTGCAATCGGAATGGCATTTGCATCAGGAACACCACCGGTGTTTACAGAAACATAACCGCCCGAAGCAATGATTTTGTCGAACGCCTGACGATCGACAATCAAATCTTTGATGATTGGAAATGCAGCCGCGCGCCATGGTTCGATGGTTATTGTTTCTCCATCTTTAAATTTACGCATGTGCAACTGGCAGGTTGTAATTTCCTCATCCGGTCCGTGTGGACGTCCGTTGATGAATAGTGAACACATTCCGCAGATTCCTTCACGACAATCGTGATCGAAAGCGATGGGTTCTTTATTTTCGTTAACCAACTGTTCGTTCAAGATATCCATCATTTCGAGGAATGAACTGTCAGTTGAAATATCTGAAACTTGATAGGTTTCGAAACGGCCTTTTTCTTTGGGACCGTTCTGACGCCAAATCTTAAGCGTGAGATTTATTGTTTTATCCATGATTGATCTCCTTTTTATAGCCGTTATTTGTAATTACGTTGAAGCATTTGAACATTCTCGTAAACCAATTCCTCTTTATTCAGTTTTGGTTCTTCTTTTTCACCTCTATATTCCCAGCAAGAAACATAGGCAAACTTATCATCCTGACGCAGTGCTTCGCCTTCTCCGGTTTGGTATTCTTCACGGAAGTGACCACCGCAGGATTCCTCACGGTTCAATCCATCACGTGCCATCAGATCAGCAATTTCAAGGAAATCAGCCAAACGGCTGGCTTTTTCCAATTCGACATTCATTCCTTCTTTATTTCCGGGAATGCGGACATTGGTCCAGAACTCTTTTTTAACTGCTTCAATCTTTTTGATAGCTTCTTTAAGACCTTTTTCATTACGGGCCATTCCAACAAAGTCCCACATGATTAAACCAAGTTCTTTGTGAATGCTATCTACTGAACGATTACCTTTAATGTTCAACAGTTTTTCAAATCGATCTTTTACCGATTTTTCAGCTTCAACAAATTCCTTTGCATTCGTATCCATGCGAGGAGTACGAATTTCATCAGCCAGGTAATTCTGAATGGTGTATGGTAACACAAAATAACCATCTGCCAATCCTTGCATCAAAGCCGAAGCTCCCAAGCGGTTGGCGCCGTGGTCGGAGAAGTTAGCCTCACCGGCAGCAAATAAGCCCGGAATATTGGTTTGCAATTCGTAATCAACCCAAATACCACCCATGGTGTAGTGGATTGCAGGGTAAATCATCATTGGAGTTTCGTATGGATTGTCGTCAACAATTTTCTCGTACATCTGGAACAAGTTACCGTAGCGTGCTTCAATCACATCTTTGCCTAAGCGCTCGATAGATGATTTGAAATCCAGGTAAACAGCCAGCCCGGTTCCAACACCGAAGCCTGCATCGCAACGTTCTTTTGCTGCGCGCGATGCAACATCACGAGGTACCAGGTTTCCGAAGGCAGGATAACGACGCTCCAAATAGTAATCGCGATCTTCTTCCTTAATATCGGTTGGTTTCAGTTTTCCTTCGCGAATAGCTTGAGCGTCCTCTTTTTTAGCGGGTACCCAAATACGTCCATCATTCCGAAGTGATTCGGACATCAAGGTTAGTTTACTTTGGAATTCGCCATGAACAGGAATACAAGTTGGGTGAATTTGTGCCATACATGGATTAGCAAACATGGCTCCTTTGTGGAATGCTTTTACAGCTGCCGATCCGTTTGATCCCATCGCGTTGGTTGACAGGAAAAATGTGTTTCCGTAACCGCCGGTAGCTAGCACGACAGCATGCCCAAAATGACGTTGCAATTCTCCGGTAACCAAGTCGCGGGTGATAATTCCGCGTGCTTTCCCGTCAACAATTACAATATCGACCAACTCGGTACGTGTATGCATCGTAACCGAACCTTTGTTTACCTGACGCATTAACGCCTGGTAAGCTCCCAATAATAGCTGCTGTCCGGTTTGTCCGCGTGCGTAAAATGTACGACTAACCTGTGCTCCTCCAAACGAACGGTTATCTAACAAACCGCCATATTCGCGGGCAAAAGGAACACCTTGTGCAACACACTGGTCGATAATACTATTACTAACTTCAGCTAAGCGGTGAACATTGGCCTCGCGGGCACGGTAGTCACCACCTTTTATGGTATCGTAAAACAAACGGTAAACCGAGTCACCGTCGTTAGGATAGTTTTTGGCAGCATTAATACCACCCTGTGCAGCAATAGAGTGCGCACGGCGTGGTGAATCCTGAATGGTAAAGTTTTTTACATTGAAACCCATTTCTCCAAGCGATGCTGCGGCAGCACCTCCAGCCAACCCCGTTCCTACAACAATAACATCGAGTTTTCGCTTGTTGGCAGGGTTCACCAGTTTTTGGTGATTCTTATAATTTGTCCATTTCTGAGCCAATGGCCCTTCTGGTATCTTTGAATTTAGTATGCTCATAATTCTATACTTCTTTTCGGTTAAAATTTAATCAGGAAATACAATGGGATGATTGCAAAACCGACAGTAACGACAATCGCGTAAATTTGTCCGATTACCTGTAATCTTTTCAACCATAATTTATTCGCAAATCCAATGGTTTGAAACGAAGACCAAAAACCATGTCCAAGATGCAGTCCCAACAGAATTGCGCCAACAACGTAAAGAATACAATACGTTACGCTTGTTTTAAATAGGCCTGCAACCAATGAATAGGAATCATGCATGATTTCTCCGTCAATATCGACTTCCAGTAGATTTTGGTATTCAAATTTAATAATGTAGAAGAAGTTATAAATGTGCATAACCAGGAATACAAAAATTAAACAGCCAAGAACAAGCATATTGCGAGATGCCCAGTTACTTGAATTTTTAGATTGGTTGTATCCGGTAGGGCGAGCTTTCATGTTTTGAAAACTAACAATGAGAGACCATAAAATATGTACGATAAAGCCCAACGCCAGTAACGGTTCCATTATACGGATAGCCGGGTTGGTAGCCATAAAATTTGCCCCCAGGTTAAAAAGCTCACCACTGTCGTCAAAAATCAAAAGTAAATTGATCCCCAAGTGAACGACAATGAACATCATCAGGAAAAGGCCCGAGATGCTCATGATAAACTTTTTCCCAATAGAAGAAGTCAGAAAATTGCTCATAGGATAATAGTTTTATTTAAAAATTTAATGTTTCTGATAAAGTCCCACAAAAGTAGATTTTAGTGGTTTTACCCGCAATAATTGGAAGGTCAAAAATAGCTAATTTAAAACGTTTCTAAGAAAGATTCGATAAATATGTGCTAAAGAGCAGTGAGTCAACAGGGTATGAATAGTTGCCTTGTAAATTTTCTGTTAACAAAACCAGATTGGTAATTCGGCCCGGAAAATGAGTTGGCATCGATTTCTTTGTTTTGAATCCTGTCGCTTTTTCCTATTTTTGCAAAGCCTTTTTGTAATGACGTGTTTTTTACGAAAATGATGGTTCCATAGTTCAACGGATAGAATAGCAGTTTCCTAAACTGTAGATCCGGGTTCGATTCCCGGTGGGACTACTAAGCCTACTGACAATCAGTAGGTTTTTTGCTTTTCATACCCGAAATCATACCCTGATGTTGAAATTCGGCTTTATTTTGAACCTTACAACCTGAAATAATCAATTAAAGATATCAATTACTTTAGATACAGAAAAGTATACCTTAAGTTTTCGGATGGTTTAATCGCAATTAACCACATAGAGCTGAAATGGAGCCGAGAGCATTGAGGCTGGGCTTGGAACATGTTCTGAAGCGTTCTTACTTTTGTGGGGCATATAATTTTGTGAAAATATTTGAAGGGTTTTGAAATATTCCGGCTTGATGGGTGGGGGGGTATTTTCCCCTTTGCAAAATTTCTTTATTTTGATGGTATACCTTAGACGTTCGTATAGAATATCCTAAAATACAATTTATAATTAGTGTGTCAAGATTTGGTAAAAATCGTGTTTTTTCAACCAATTTTCAGCTTTCTTGTGTTAAAAACTTCCAGATCAGTCGCAATTTGTCGACGTTTTAAAATAGCAAAATCAACATCGTATTATAAGTAGTGCATAATTTTAGGATGGGGTAATATTAGTATAAAAATGGGGTGTGTATGCAGTGAGCACACTCGCATGAAATAATTGGTTATCGTATTTAATAGGCTCATAAACACATAAAATTTAAATGATCGTGTAAGGTGTATAAATATAGGTGCTTATGAGAGTTTTTGAATGTTGGAAATTGGCGGATATTTGCAACTGATAAATATTGCGACACAGAGATAACATTGCTAATATTAAATGTTTTTTTTATACGTAGAAGTTAGGTGCGTTTTACAATCTTTAGACCTTTTCTGGAGTGAAAATATTACAAAATCAACATCGCATTATGTGTATGTGTGTTTTCTGTGATCGTCAAGAAAATTTAAATTCAGACTTTGAGAAAATGAAACTATAGAATTTCTTTAAATGGCCGGAATATCTTTTAAAATGTGAAGCATTGGAGAACTTATAATTCTGTTGAGCAATCACATACTGTAATTGTTGATTCTGTGAAATAATTGATTTCATAAC
Source organism: Sunxiuqinia indica (assembly GCF_009847015.1). GTDB lineage: Bacteria > Bacteroidota > Bacteroidia > Bacteroidales > Prolixibacteraceae > Sunxiuqinia > Sunxiuqinia indica. The sequence goes on along the minus strand of NZ_WVEM01000006.1, from coordinate 106,253 downwards.
TTGATATAAATAATTTCACAATTTCGTTAATTAATGATGTTCATGCACTTGTAATTCCAGTATGGTGCGATTGACACCATGCTAAAGCTAACAGTCTGATAATCAGCAAAACGGGAATTCCCGTTTTGCTGATTATCAGGGCTTTACAAGGTCCGGTGGCATTTTCTGTAGAGCAACTTTTAATCATAGATTTTAACAATCCTGAATAGGAAATATTTTACATTGCTCACCCCTTTAAACGCGGCTCTAAAAGCTTTTTGTTTAGCATTGAAAGATTTTGGGTATGAATTTCTACTTCGATTGTCAAAGAAGTCGATTATCTCCTTGTTATGAAGTTTCAAATTTAAATTCCAGTATGGTGCGATTGGAAGGGGGTCCCAGGTTCGAGTCCTGGTATTATCGAACCAAGCCATCAGCTCATCGTACCAGTTGGTGATAAGTGTAGTGTGTGCGGTAAAGAGTTCATCAAGTTGGCCAGGAGTCATTGCCAGCAATTCCCCGATACTGTAATCGCTGGCTTTTGCCAGTTTGATGTAAGTGTTGACTGTATTGCGCGAGATACTCAAAAGACCGCCAATCTGCCGGTTGCTTACCCCGTCGTTGTTCAAGGATAAAATCTGTTTTTAATCCATCGGATCAAGTCTATTTGCCATATCCAGAAAAAAATCTGCGATATAGCTGTTTTTACCTGATCTCCCAAAGTGGCATAAAAGGAACCGTTAGGGTAATCGGCCCGGCACTGCCTGACACAAAACGAACCGAAAGATATCCGGTTTTTAGCTACCCCGTGGCACAGTTTGAACCGAAATCACTGGCACAAACCACCCCGAAATCGGTGGCACAAAACGAACCAGAATAGCCATTAAAAGGAAATATAGAAGATAATGCTTTTAATAAGCGTATTTTTTATGACATTCAAAAGGGAAGTAGAAATTAAAGTAAATAATACAGATTGTAATGTAACAATCTGAAAGAATACTAAAAAAATCCTAAAAAAGCGAAAGAGGAAGACGAAAAAGGAAACTGTTCTTATATGTTGAATTTTATGTATGCCAATTATATCTTCCTTGGATTATGGATTTGGAACTGTGATTTGTATTAATATCTTGAATTTAGACGTTTTACAGATTCCTTTATATTTAAGTTGGGTTTTAAAAGGATTTTTGGTAAAGGCATCTTGTTCCTATTAATTTCAGAGAATAAGAATTTAGTAGCAATTTTGCTAATGTCTGTTACGGGTTGGGCGACGCAAGATAATGGAGTCGCAAGGTAGTCGAGGTAAGGATGGTCGTCAAAAGTAATTAACGAAATGTCATCTGGTATTTTTATTCTTTCTTCTTTTAATGCCTTCATTGCTCCCATTGCGATAGTATTGCTTAAAGTAAAAATCGCTGTTGGTTTGTTTTTTTGTTGTAATAGAAGCTTTGTTTCTATATAACCACAGTGAAAACTAAACTCATCTCCTGTAATTAAGATGTCTTTAATGCCTGATTCTGACAGTGCATCAAGATATCCCTTTATCCTCAACTTATTTGGGGTTGACTCTTTTACACCTTGGATGCATGCTATGATAGTATGTCCCTGTTCTATCAGATGTCTAGTAGCCAAGTAGGCTCCATGGTGGTTATCTGTTGAGACAAATGGAATGTCAAGATTGTCAAAATATCGGTCAATACAAACAATGGGCAAACCTTGATCATGCAATTCTTTTATATGTGCCCATTTGTTTCCACAGGGGACTATTATAATTCCTTCTATATTTCTAGATGAAAGTTGTTGGAGAATCAACTTCTCTGTTGCTACATCCTCGTCACTGTCTCCCACTATGGTAACGTATCCTTTGTCTCGTACTTCATTGTTAATATTGCTGGCGATATTTGCAAAAAAGGGATTATTTAAGGAAGGAACGATTAATGCAATAGTGTTACTTCTTCCTGTTCTAAGATTTGCTGCATTTTGGTTCGGGATATAATTAAGTTCTTTGGCTATCTTTTTTATTTTTTCTTGAGATTCTTTTCCTATGCGATATTGCTTTGCTTTCCCATTCAATACTCTGGAGACAGTAGTAGTTGATAACCCAGTTAGTTGGGCAATATCGTTAATCTTAATTCTATTATGTGTCATAATTTAATGCTTATACAAACGATTGTACAAATATAAATAATAATGTAATTATATATAGATTACTTTATTATGGTTTTAAGTAACATGAAATTAATTTATTTGCTATTTGTGATTTATATTATTGAAAATGAGATGAATGAAATATGTTTAGTTTTAAGTTGTTATCGAAATGTTTAGTTGCTTGTGTTATAAAGCATAGAACAAACGATTGTGCAATATGATATTCTTCTATAGTTTTGAATCGTGAAAAAAATATTTGCTTGAGTTTATTACCGAGTTTTTTTCAACTAGATGATTCAAACATCAAACCTAAATTTTATGAGAATGAATAAATTTTTATTGATTTTATTGGTGCTTCCTTTTTTTATTGGTTGTGAAAAAGAGGATGAAGTCACTATTGTAACTGGTGATGTTGTTGCCCCCATTCTGAAGGATGTTAGTATGCCTTCTCAGAGTAGTACAGTCCCCGGGGCAGAAGTTTATGTCAGTGGTGTCGGTTTTTCTGAGGAAGATGTGATTAGTTGTACATCTCTTGAAGGCGAAGCTAATTTTATAGCATCAGTTGTTTCAGCCGACGACTATGGGATAACAATTGAAATCCCAGATGAAGCGGGGGGGGAGTACGAAGTTTCTGTCACAAGGGCTAATTTAACAACAATCCTTGACGAGCACTTAAAAGTAGCTTTCGTTTTTAGTGTCGATAATCTTTCTGTTCCTGCTTCGGTTTTGGGAGGCGAAACAATTGCTATATCCGGTGATGGATTTGAAAGTGGAGACCAGCTTGTATTTAAAGCAGACCATTATCCCGACGGATTGTCATTTACGGTAAATACCACCTTAACATCCGATGGTCTTTCGGTAACTGTCCCTGCCGGATGTTATGGAGTGAATAATCTCTCTTTTATCCGTGGAAAAAGAATTTGTGTAGCTGGCAGTACTGCTGTGCCTGTTGATGTAGGCGACCAACTGGGAGGAGGGACAGTGTTTTATACATCCGATGATGGAGCACATGGTTTAATTGTAGCAACAGAAAATGTAGCAGAGAAACTTCCTTTTGGAGTAAGTGTAAAAATTGATCCGTATGCTTCTGGTACTACCCAAGATATTTATGCAGGAAAAACCAATACCGAGAACTTGGTGCAAGGAATAATATCTTATCGCAGTGATGGCAATGCGGCAGAAACGTCTGTTGCTGAATTGTGTGATAATTATTCATTTGATGTTGATGGATATGTATATGAAGATTGGTTCCTAGGTTCTCTTCAGGAAATGGTCGAATTATTTAACTATCGGGCTACTCTGGTTGATCCTATAGCTTTGGTCTCAAAAAATAATTACTGGACATCAACGGTGAACTCAACGACAGTATGGGCATGGGCTTATTACTATGTTAATTTCTACGAAATAACAAATCTTGTTACAGGCAGGGCTAATGCAACTAATTGGTCAATTGCAGCAAGGCCAATTCGTCAATTCTAATAAAATATTAATCTGAAAAAAAACTATGAAAAAATATATTTTCTTAATCGTATTGTTTTTAGGGATCGTTTTTGAAGGATTTGCCCAAAATACGGTTTCTGGTGTTGTAACGAATTATGAATCAGAGCCTTTGGTCGGAGTTACAGTAGTTATTGACGGTACGCTTACGGGTGTGACAACTGATGCAGATGGCCGCTATTCATTAGATGTAAATCAAAATGATGTTCTGGTATTTTCTTTTGTTGGTATGATTACACAAAAGGTTGTATATAAGGGGCAAAAGGAAATCAATGTTAATATGATATCTGATAATTATAACCTCGACGATGTTGTTGTGGTTGGCTATGGTACTTCGAAAAGAAGCGACCTAACTGGATCAGTCTCTTCAGTAAAAGTTAACGACCTTAAAAATACAAAAGTTGGTTTGTTGGGGAATGCGTTACAAGGCATGGCTTCGGGTGTACAGGTAACACAAACCAACTTAAAACCGGGAGGGAGTGTTTCAGTGGTTATCCGGGGGAAAGGTTCGGTAAATGCAGGGAATGGTCCTTTAGTTATTATTGATGGCGTGCCCGGCGGATTTGATCAAATTGCAACAGCTGACATTGAATCAATTGAAATTTTGAAAGATGCTTCGGCAGCATCTATTTATGGTAATAGGGGATCAAATGGTGTAATACTTATTACCAGTAAAAAAGGTGTGGCAGGAAAAACCAAGGTTTCGTTTACTGCGCAAGGCGGTGTTATGAATATGGTAAATAAAATGGACATGATGAGCGCCCAACAATATTATGACCTGATTAATTCAGAAGGAATTGAATATACGTGGAAACGTGATGAATTGCTCCAGCTTAGCCGTGGAGAAACCACCGATTGGCAGGCAGCTATTTCGGAACAAGGTAAATTCCAAAATTATAATGCCTCAGTTTCTGGGGGTAGCGAAAAGTCCAGTAATTATCTCGGCCTTGACTATTACGATATGGACGGGATTATAAAAAATTCAAATTATAATAGGATAACACTCCGTTTTAACAACGACAGCAAGCTTAACGATTGGGCTCATATGGGATTTCGTTTGAATGTTTTGGAGTCGAAAATCAAAAATATAAATGAAGAAACCCACGAGTTATACGGTACCATATTTAGTGCTGTTTCTGCACAGCCGACTGCACCAATTTATGGATCAGATGGAGAGTATTTTGATGGTTTCTTAAATACAAAGGCAAACCCGGTGGCTATGGTTGATTTGCTCGATAAATCAACAAAAGTAACTCATATTACCGGTTCGTTTTTTGTCGAATTTACACCTGTAAAACATTTAAGTATTAAAACCAATAATGCAGCAACACTGCATTTTGCAATAACTGATATATATGAAAATCCCCGGATGGGGCAGCATTATGCTACCGAAGGAGTTGCAAATATAACAAGTAGCAAATCCAGATATTGGCAATCGGAAAATACCATAACTTATGATAATAAATTTGGCGACCATAAGATAAAAGCCATGGTCGGTGTATCCGCTTCCAAATCAGAAGCAGAATCTTCATTTGCACAAGCCAAAGGAGTTGATTCGGTCACAAAATATTATAATCTGGGAGGAGGAAGCGAGTTCGGTCCAAATAGTTCTTCTGCTTCAGCATCGACACTCACTTCAACTTATATGCGTGCTAATTATAATTATAAGGATCGTTACCTGGCTACATTTACAATGCGTGCCGATGGTTCATCTAGATTTGCACCTGGGCATCGTTGGGGATATTTCCCTTCACTTGCTTTAGCATGGAGGATTACGGAAGAAGATTTTATGAAATCGGCTGATTATATTGATAATTTAAAGTTAAGAGTCAGCGCCGGAATGCTCGGTAACCAGAATATTGGTAATTACCTTTATCAGGCACTTGTATCTGAGGGAGGGCAGCATTTTAATTATGTTTTGAATGGTGTTTTATATACCGGTGCTGCATATTCTTCTATCGGAAATACAAATTTAACCTGGGAAAAATCTAAACAATTGGATATAGCTTTAGATTATGGATTTTTTGGAAATAGAGTAGCCGGTAGTATCGATTATTATTATAAGCAATCAACCGACCTTCTTTGGAACGTTACCTTGCCGTTGGAATCGGGATATCAATCGTCTTACACCAATGTTGGAGTGCTTGAAAACAAGGGGATTGAGTTTTCTTTAAATACAATCAATATAAATAAATATAATTTCCAGTGGACAAGTACATTAAACTTTACATATAACCGTAACGAAGTTATTGAACTCTATGATGGTAAAACTGATTACAATAAGCAAATATTTGTAGGGCACTCGTTAAATGAGTTTTATATGCTGGAATCAGATGGAATTTGGCAATTGGAAGAAGCGGCGGAAGCTGCTGTTTATGGAGCGTTGCCAGGTGACAGGAAAATTGTTGACAATTACGAAGATAATCAGATAAATAGTGATGATAGAGTCTTTTGCGGGCAAAGTAATCCGTCTTACTATGGCGGATTAACCAATACATTTAAATATAAAGATTTTGATTTGGTCGTTTTTGTAACTTATGCAGGAGGATATAAGGTTAGGAATTCGTTGCTTCGTTTTACAAACAGTTACAATACCAAAGGAAATTCAAGTGTGGATTATTATAATAACTATTGGCGTGCCGACCGTCCAAGTAATAAATATCCGGCTCCACGTATTGGTAGTTCTTATTTAAATGGCGATGGTACTGATGCCATTCTGGAAGATGGTACTTATGCCCGTATTAAAAATCTGGAATTGGGTTATACGCTACCAAAACGCTGGACAAAATTGTTAAAAGCAACCAGCCTACGAGCTTATTTTTCTGTTCAGAATGTCTATACTTTTACCAAGTACACAGGCTATGATATAGAAGCTTCAGCCCAATCAAATCCTTATCCAGGGTCAAGGGCTTTTATCGGTGGTATTTCAATTAATTTCTAAGAATACTTTTACAATTAATTATCATGAAAAAAATAATATATGTCTTAACAATTGTGATTCTTCTGTTTTCGAGTACTTCTTGTGAAGATTTTCTGACAGAGGTTTCAAAAAGCAGCATCACCGCAGAAAATTCTTTTATTACTGCCGAAGACTGGGATGCAGCTCTGATTTGTTCTTATGCAATGCTCCAAAAAGTAACAGGCCAGAAATTGACAATAGTATTGGGGGAATTTGGTACCGATGAAGTTCGCCCTTTTAATACAAGCTGGGCAGCCTATACAGAACTGATGTATTATACTTATACGGCAAGCCATTCATTCTTGTATAATCATTATGTGTATAGTTACGAAGGAGTTAAGTCTGCTAATACAGTTATTGATATGCCTTCCAATTCAAACATGAGCGATGAAGACAGGACTATGCTGATTGCACAAGCCCGTTTTCTGAGGGGATTATTTTATTTTGAATTGGTACGAATGTATGGCCGTATTCCGTTATGGACAACATCCACCGTTGATCCGGATGAGATTTCAAAACCTCGCTGCGAATCAATCGATGATGCTTATGAGTTAATAACCGGCGATTTAGAGTATGCCGCAGGCATTCTTCCTGAAACATGGTCGAATAGCAATGATAAAGGGAGGGCAACAAGTTATGCCGCTTATGCTTTCCTTGGGCGTGTTTATTTGCAATGGGGTAAGTCAGCCGAAGCCCTGGAAGCTTTAAATAATGTCATAGGGCATTTTAACCTGTACGATAATTATGCTGATATATATTCAGCAAGCCATAAAAACGAAGAATACGAAAATATCTTTGAAGTTCAGTGGAGTCATTCCGGCTATTGGGGGCTTGAAGGAAGTTTGCAAAGTTCTTATTGGGGAGCCCGGGGTACTGGTGGCCCTACTGCCGGTGGTTTTGGTTGGGGAGGGTTTGGCCCAACTCAATACCTTTATGGTCAGTACGAAGATGACGATAAGCGTAAAACAGAATTTTTTTGGACAGAATTTAACGGGGTTGTACAATCACCTCCTGCAATAAAAAAATATTATGACGAGAATTATCAGGATCAGATTGAAGACGATGACTTGAATTATGTTTACATGCGCTATGCCGATGTATTGTTGATGGCTTCAGAGGCTTTAAATAATATTGATGATTCATCGGGTAAAAAGTATGAGTACCTGAACCAGGTTCGAACACGGGCAGGCATTAGTAGCATTACCGAAAATGATGGCCTTTCAAAATCAGAATTTGCCGATGTGTTACTAAAAGAACGTTTGCTTGAACTTTGCTGCGAGCGCCACCGACGTTTCGACTTGATCCGCTTTGGGAAACTTAACGAACAGGTACAAGCGGCATATGCTGGCTACGGGATAACCGTTGGTGAAAATCAGGCAACTGTATATCCAATCCCTCAGGTAGCCATGGATGCGAACGATGCTATGAATGAGAATAATCCTGGATATTAGAGGGGTAAAGAACAAGGAAGGATTATATCCCTCCTTGTTGTGATTTTAGATATAAATTTAGCTGTAAACAAAATTATGCAATTGAACATGGGTGTACATAGGAATTATTGTGTTGTAATAATGCTTGCCATTTTTACATTTTGTAGCGATGCTGATCCGGAAATTCCGGATGACGATGATCAGGTTATAAGTGTTAAAAACGGGCTTGTTACTGTTAAACCAATAGAATATTATACAGCCATACGTAATCCTATGAAAGGGCTTCGGGAGTATTTTAATCCGGCATTACATTTAAAACGCGACGAGTACCCTTATCCATACGGAACCATAATTAAGGAATATATGCAATGGGATAACCTTGAAAATGTGGAAAGCGATGAAGTTGATAAGGTTATAGCTTATAGTAACCACAGGTGGGAAGGAGTTGAAGACATTAATATGAAAGTTATCCCGAGGCCATATATTGTTTGGCGCGAACCCTGGCTGGGTGGATTGACAACTGAACCGGAAAATCCGGATGATTTGAGAGGGTCACATTGGCCTGCCGATATTCCCGGTGAAACATATTCCGAAGATCCTGATACGCCTATTACAGGAGGATATTTCGATTCTTCTTTTCAGGAAAGAGTTAAAAAACTGGTGAAAAAATTAGGCGAAGCTTGGGATAACGACCCCAGGGTTGCATATATCGAAATGGGTATAATAGGATGTTGGGGCGAACACCATGACCCAAATATATCTACCTACTGGCCGCCCCATACGCAGGAATACCATGTGGCAAACCGTACATGGATACCCGGTATTGAAAAAACACTTGGCGACGCATTTACCGAAGCATTCAAAAACAAAAAAGTTATGGTTCGGTATGCGTATGATTTTACTGAATATGATTTTGGAGTTTTCTGGGATTCGTTTGCCTTGCCACAAGAAGAAAACAGAGGGTATAACGAAATGATGAAATTAGATGATAGGTGGAAAACACAGCCTATGGGAGGTGAAATTTCCTGGGCAAGAGGAGATCATGCTCAGTTTGATAGCTTTGAAGAACTAATTTCCGATAATGCAACACAAGCCCGGGTTATAAAACATATTCGTAATTTGCATATCAACCATATTGGCGGTGTTACCTGGGCTGATTTTAGTAACACGGAATTTCTTTCTAATGCAGCCATCATTCAGAAAAATCTGGGCTACCGTTTTGTTATTGAAAAATTTAGCTATCCTACAAGAATTAAACCGAACACTTCCTTTTCCTTATCACTCGATGTTGTGAATACCGGCTCATCGCCTTTTTACTATAATTGGCCACTTGAAGTCAGCCTTTTAGATCCGGAAACAAAAGAACAGGTTTGGTCAACAGTACTAAACAATGTAAATATTTCGGAGTGGATGCCGGGCGATGTATGGGATAGTTCGAAAAAGGCATACACAATTGACGCAGAAACAAATAATGTTGAAGCCAATGTTACGGTGGATGAAGATGTTCCTGATGGGAAATATATTATCTCCTTAGCAGTCCTCGACCCTGCGGGTATGCTCCCTTCCCTGCGTTTTGCTGCAATTAACTATTTTGAAGGGGGGAGGCACCCAATGGGATATATTGGTGTAAATGCAGAAATTGAAGAATTTGAGATACCTGTGACCGAATTTGATAACCTCGGAAGTGAAACTACTTTGCATTATGAATTGGATTAAAAAGCTACTAAAATTAAGTTGTGTAGAAAATAGTTTGCGAAGAAATATGTATTTAATGAATTATATATTGGCTTGTTTGCTTTTATTTTCCTCATGTGGCGATGGGGGTGTAGAAGATATTATCGATGATAATGAGAATTTTAAAATAATTGATGGCCGTGTTGTAATTAGCCCTATAGAATACTACAATGCTATTCGAAATCCGATGAAAGGATTCCGAGAATATTTTAATCCTGCCAAGGATAAAAAACGCAGTCAATATCCGTATCCATATGGAACCATGATAAAGGAATATATGCAATGGGACAATATGGAAGATGTTGCAAGTGACGGTGTTGAAAAGGTGATAGAATACAGTAACCATCGTTGGGAAGGGGTAGAAGATATAAATATGAAAGTTATTCCCCGTGCATACATTATATGGAAAGAACCATGGCTGGGAGGAATGACAACGAATCCTGAAGATCCGGATGATTTAAGAGGGTCACATTGGCCCAGCGATATCCCCGGGGAGGTTTATTCTGAAGATCCGGATACACCAATTACCGGTGGATATTTTGTGCCTACTTTTCAGGACAGGGTAAAGAAATTTGTAAAGAAATTGGGAGAAGCATGGAACAACGATCCCCGGGTAGCTTATGTGGAAATGGGGATTATTGGTTGCTGGGGCGAACAGCACGATCCGAATATTACGACTTACTGGCTGCCACATACTCAGGATTACCATGTAGCCAACCGTACCTGGATTCCCGGTATTGAAAAAACACTTGGCGACGCTTTTACCGAAGCTTTCCCTAATAAGAAAGTAATGGTTCGCTATGCTTATGATTTTAAAGATTACGAATTTGGTATTTTTTGGGATTCCTGGGCTATGCAACAGGAACAGGTTAGGGGTTATGCCGAAATGAAAAAACTCGGCGACAGATGGAAAATGCAACCCATTGGAGGAGAAATAACCTGGAACTGGGGAAACCTTTCAAAGTTCAATTCTTTGGAAGAAGTGGTTGCCGATGGAGACACGCGTGATTTAATAATCGACCAAATTCGCGATTTACATTGCAATCACCTGGGAGGAGTGACCTGGGCCGATTTTTCAGATGCCGAATTTATTTCAAATGCTATAACCATTCAAAAAGCAATGGGATACAGGTTTATTATAAACGAGTTTAATTATCCAACAAAAATTGAATCGAATTCACCCTTTAGTATTTCGTTTGAAATTAAGAATACAGGTTCTTCGCCCTTTTATTATAACTGGCCTGTGGAAATTAGCCTGCTCGATCCTGATAGCAGGGAAAAAGTTTGGTCAACACAATTAGATGATGTTGAAATATCGACCTGGATGCCGGGTAATGGCTGGGATTTTGATGAAAATGAATATACGATTGAAGCCGAAAATTATTTAATTGAAGAAGAATTAACTATAGATGAAGATATTCCGGATGGTAAATATATTATTTCAATTGCAATTCTCGATCCGGCAGGCATGCTTCCGTCTGTACGTTTTGCGGCCTACAATTATTTTAACGGTGGAAACCATCCCATGGGGTATATCGGGCTAAACCAGGATTTAGATGAATTTGAAATCCCCATTACAAATTTTGATGATTTGCAAAAAGATACTTCGCTTAAATACATTATCGAAAATTGAATTTTATGAAAAATATATTTTTATTGCTATTGCTTTGTCTTGGTTTATTTTCCTGTGTCGATAATAAAAAGGAAAAGAATCATCAAGCACCAAAAAATGAACCGGTTAAAATTATTTTCGATACCGACCTTGGCAACGACATCGATGATGTACTAGCCCTGCAAATGTTGTTAAATTACCATAAGCAGGGAAAGGTCGATTTATTAGGTGTAACCATCAGCAAAGCAAATCCTATGGCTGTTGAATATGTCGATGGGTTCTGTAACTTCAATAACATAGAAAACCTGCCATTGGGGTATGTTTTTAATGGTGTAAAACCCGACGAAGGGAAATATCTCAAACAAACACTCTCAAAAGTAGTTGGCGGGAAAAAAATACTTGAACCCAAACGCACGGTAGAAGATAATATTCCAGAGGCGTATAAATTAATAAGGAAATTATTGGCATCGCAACCCAATCAATCTGTTGTTTTGGTAGCGGTTGGCCCGGAAACAAATATTGGCAGGTTGCTACAGTCGGAAGGCGATGAATATAGCAGCTTAAATGGGATCGAACTCGTAAAACAAAAAGTTAAGTTGCTTTCAATTATGGGTGGGCATTATGGAGTCGAGCCATTTCCCGAATGGAATATTGTAAACGACCTGGAAGCCTCACAAGATGTTTTTTCTTTGTGTCCGGTTCCAATTATAGCCAGTGGCTGGGAAGTTGGCAAAGCTTTGCTTTATCCACACCAAAGCGTCGAAAACGATTTTTCTGACCCGGAGAAGAATCCATTGTGTGTTTCGTACAGGGCGTGGGAGCAGATGCCTTACGATAGGCCTACCTGGGATTTAACTTCGGTTTTGATTGCCGCAGAACCTCAAAAAGATTTTTTCGAATTATCGCCCTGGGGTACCATCCAAATCGATGATGAGGGGAATAGTATCTTTTCGGAAAATGAAAATGGGATGCACCGCTATTTAATACACAATGTTTCGAATACTCAGGACGTATTGGATGCCTTAGTAAATGCTGTAACCGGAAAATAAAAACCTTTTATGAAAACTTTACCGAAGGTTGGCCTGATATCTATAATAATTACTATCTGTTTTTTACAAACAACTATTGCACAAACGTTTGTAAAGAAGAATTCAACCCCGGTAATTGTAATTTCCGACTTATATGTTCCTGCTCAGGATGTCGGCGATAATATCGACCTTGTAAATGCTTATCTATTACCCGAGATCGATCTAAAAGCAGTATTGCTCGATTGCCACAATACATTTCGGAATAAAGTGGCTGTAAATGCCGGAGTAGGTTTACATCAGGATAAACGTGGTCCAAGAGAGCCGGGCTATTCAGCAGTTGAACAACTCAATTATATTTTCGATAAGAATGTGCCTTATGGCGTTGGCCCTTTTTCTGCTATGAAAAGTACGGATGATAAAATGGAATATATTTCCGCATACGAGAACAAGGGGCTCAATTTATTGAAAAGAATATTAGAAGAATCAGAGGAAGCAGTAACTGTTGTTTCATTTGGCTCACTGCGGATTCTTGCTGTGGCTAATAACAGGTTTCCTGATTTACTAAAAGAAAAAGTCAAAGAAGTTCATATTTCCGCCGGGACAAGTTTTAACCATCCTACATTTTTAGAATGGAATGTTGCTTTAGATACAAACGCATTTGTTTCAGTTCTAAAATCCGGGTTGCCATTATACTTGTACCCTTGTGCCGCTGGCGATGAAACAAGAGCAGGCAAGGCAAAGTTTAAGGCATTTATAAAAGATGGGAACAATACATTTTACAGAATCTCAAGTTTGAATTTTATTAACAACCTGCCCGATAAATTAAAGCAATACTATCATTATGCTTTATTGCGGGAGACAAAGCCAGGCTATCTGGCTATGCTCGACAGTACCTTCCAGTCTGATCCTTCCGTTTTTAATAAGCCCCACAGGACATGGGAAACTGCAATTTGGATGCAAGTTGCGGAACTTAAGTTGGTTAAACATGAAAACGAGGTTTTTGAAATAGTGCCTGAAAATGAAGTATTAAACAGCGATGAAATTTTTATGGAAAAGCTTCGCCCTTGTACTATCGAGGTAAAAGAGTCAGGTATTTTTTCGTATGAATTTGATAAAAGCGGAGATGCGCATATTTATGAAAGGGAAGATCCTGAACAGTATGAAATATGGATGAATAAAGCGTTACCTGATTTTTATCTAAATCTATCAGAAAAAAGGTTTCCAAAAGCGAAGGCTTTTCAGAAAAATAAATGAATTGAAAAACATAATGATCATAATAATGAAGCGCAATAATACATACCAAAACCTGAAATTAATTTTACTGGGCATTGCCTTAATTAGTGCGACTTTAGCTTGTAGTAAAAAAAATGAAGGCTCATTACAAAAAGAAAAGAAACCAAATTTTTTGTTCTGTATTGCGGACGATGCCTCGTGGCAGCATTTTGGAGCTTATGGCTGCAATTGGGTTGAAACTCCCGGATTCGACCGCGTAGCAAACAGTGGTATTTTATTTACGCGTGCTTATACTCCAAATGCTAAATGTGCCCCTTCACGGGCTTGTATTTTAACCGGGCGTAATAGTTGGCAATTAGAGGAAGCAGCCAACCATTCACCAAATTTCCCGGCAAAATTTAAAACCTATGTTGAAGCATTGGGAGCGCAGGGATATTGGGTTGGAAGTACAGGAAAAGGATGGGCTCCAGGCAATCCTGGTAAGGTTGACGGAAAAAGGCGTGAGTTGGCCGGAAAGAAATTCAATACTCATAAATTAGAAGCTCCTACAAATGGGATTTCTCCCAACGATTACGCCCAGAATTTTTCTCAGTTTCTTAAAGAACGTCCCGAAGGAGAACCCTTTTGCTTTTGGTATGGAGGGTTTGAACCACACCGTCCTTACGATTTTGAATCGGGTGAAGAATTAGGCGGAATGTCAAAGTCAGGCGTGGATAAAATTCCTGAATTCTGGCCCGATGTAGATACAATACGATCCGATATGCTCGATTATGCATTCGAGATTGAATACTTCGACAGCCATTTAAAAAGAATGCTTGAAAAACTTGATGAAATCGGGGAATTGGAAAATACAATTGTTTTTGTAACAGCCGACAATGGTATGCCTTTCCCTCGAATTAAAGGCCAGGTTTATGAATATTCCAACCACCTTCCCCTGGCTGTTATGTGGCCTAAAGGGATAAAAAATCCAGGCAGGCGGGTTGATGATTTTGTGAATTTTATCGATTTTGCACCAACCATCCTGGAATTGGCAGGAGTTAAAGAAGAACAATCGGGGATGCAGCCTATAACAGGTAAAAGCCTGAGTGAACTATTTTATTCAGAGAAAGAAGGCTCGGTTTCTACTAAGCGCGATTTTGTTTTAGTTGGAAAAGAACGGCATGATGTTGGCCGGCCCGATGACCAGGGTTATCCGGTTCGTGGAATAATAAAGGGCGATTATTTGTACCTGCGTAATTTTAAAACCGGTAGGTGGCCGGCAGGTAATCCTGAAACAGGTTATCTGAACTGCGACGGCAGCCCGACTAAAACATATATTCTGGACACACGGAGGAAAAAAGGCCAACTGGAATTTTGGGAAATGAATTTTGGGAAACGCCCTTCCGAAGAACTTTATAATATTACCAACGATCCTTTTTGTATGGATAACTTGGCTGAAAATGAAGAATTTCAGGAACTGAAATCAGGACTTGAAATCGAAATGAAGCAAAGGCTCACAGAACAGGGTGATCCTCGTATCCTGGGCAATGGCGATGTGTTTGATAATTACCCTTATGCAGGTGCTGTCCATAATTTTTATAACCGCTATATGAATGGTGAAAAAATCCCAGCTGATTGGGTAAATGATTCGGATTTTGACACTTACCTGTTAACTCCTCAAAATAAATAGTTTGTTATGTTGAGATTTAATTTTATAACCATTTTATTTTGTTTACCTGCTTTGTTGGGATTCAGCCAGAAATCGGAGCTTTTTATTTATAAAAAAGTAGATACGGTTAAATTGTATTTAGAAGTTAAATATCCCGATAATTTCAACAAGGCAAATCAATATCCGGCTATGGTATTCTTTTTTGGGGGAGGATGGAAAACCGGTGACAGAAGCCATTTTAAAAATCATGCTGAATATTTCGCAAAACGTGGCATCGTTTGTTTTCTTGCCGATTACAGAACCGAAAGCAAAAATAGTACAACTCCTTTCGAGGCACTGAAAGATGCCAAGTCGGCAATTCGCTATATCCGAAAAAATGCTTCTGAATTCAGCCTCAATCCTTCAAAAATAATTGCATCGGGAGGTTCGGCCGGAGGACAGCTAGCAGCTGCCACGGCCTTAATTAAAAAATATAATGATAAAAACGACGACTTATCGGTTGATTGTGAGCCGGATGCCCTTGTGCTTTATAGTCCGGTTATCGATAACGGTCCAGGGGGCTACGGATATGAACGAGTAGCTGATGATTATAAAGATTTTTCGCCCCTGCATAATATAAAACAGGGAGCACCTCCTACCATTATTTTCCTTGGCACAGAAGACCAGTTGATTCCTGTTGAAACAGCAAGATATTACCAAAAGGTAATGGGAAAAGTGGGGAGTACCTGTGTGCTGAAATTATATAATGGGGAAGGACACGGTTTTTTCAATTATAATAATCCAGAGAATTACAAAAGCACAGTTCGTGAAACCGATGATTTTTTGCAAGTGCTTGGCTACCTTGAAAAAAACGCTGAAATAAATGCCGAATAGTTTTGAAATATTATTAACGAATAAGAATATAATTGTATGAAAAGAAAGTATTTATATTTAATTGCCATCTTTGTTTTTATCATAGCAGGTTCTGCTTTTTCGCAGGAGAAATGTGTTAGTTCCCCGGATGGTAAAAATACAATCAGTATAACAACCCATAATGAAATCAGTTACGAAGTAAAAAGAAACGGGAAAGTAGTAGTTACAAAATCTCCCATTTTAATGAAAGTCGGAGAGAAGGAGTGGGGGAAGGATTCCCGTCCAAGGAAGGTTTCAACAGAAAGTATTCAAAAGGAAGTAAATTTAACTGTTCCCCGAAAATTAAAAGTAATCAATGAAGAATACAATAAGATTTTATTGGCTTACCGTGATTATATGGTCGAATTCAGGGCATATAACGATGGTGTTGCTTACCGGTTTATTGGTAAAAAAGACGAAGAAAAACCAATAATTTCCGAATCAGTAGTTTTCAATCTTCCGGATGATTACGAAACATATACATTGTTAACTGATAAATTACAAAATTGGTTTGAAGAGGAATATACAATTAAAAATATTTCATCCTTGCCTCAAGATAGCTTTTCAATTTCTCCGGTAATGGTTAATGCAGGAAACTGTAAATTACTGATTGCCGAGGCTAATCTGGTAAATTATCCGGGCTTTTACCTGCAACCATCCGGAAAATCGTTTAAAGGTATTTTTGCTTATTATCCGCATACCGAAGAAATCAGGAATAACGGGAATAAATTATATGCTATTGAGCGGGAAGAATATCTTGTTAAAACAAATACAAAAAGAACTTTCCCGTGGCGGGTAGTAGGTATATTCGAAAATGATGCCGATATGCTGAGTAGCGATTTAACCTACCTTCTTTCAGATGAAGAAGCCCCGGAGTATGATTTTTCGTGGGTAAAACCCGGAAAAGTATTATGGGACTGGTGGAACGGACGGAATATATACAATGTCGATTTTGTTTCGGGTATAAATACTGCTACCTATTTGTATATGATAGATTATGCTGCTAAACACGGATTGGAATATGTATTACTCGATGAAGGATGGTCTGCAAAAAATGATTTAATGGAGTTAAACCCGGATGTGGATATAGCATCAATTTGTAAACATGCCGCTGCTAAAAAAGTGGGGGTTATGCTTTGGGCAAAATGGATCAATGTTGACAGGCAGATGGATGTTGCATTCGACCAGTTTTCCAAATGGGGAGTGAAGGGTGTTAAAATTGATTTTATGGATCGCAACGATGCCAGGATGGTAAACTTTTTTTATGATGTAGCAGATAATGCTGCCAGGCATAAATTATTGCTTGATTTTCATGGCTCGTATATCTGCAAAGGACTTAGGCGAAAATATCCGAATGTAATGACACGAGAAGGAGTTGTTGGCCTGGAATATAATAGGATGAAAGATATAGCGACTGTTACACACGACCTGATTATTCCATATCTAAGAATGTGGGCAGGCCCTATGGATTATACACCTGGGGCAATGTTAAATGCCCACGATGATAATTATTTTCTTAGCCGGACTGAACCTATGAGCCATGGTACGCGCAGCCATCAGGTCGCCATGTATGTGGTATATGAAAGCCCCTTACAAATGGTTTCAGACAGCCCAACAAAATACGATGAAAATCCGGTGAGTTTTAATTTTATAAAAGAAATTCCAACTGTTTGGGATGAAACAATTCCCTTGGCCGGGGAAATTGGTAAATATATAGTTGTTGCAAGAAGGGCTGGAGATACCTGGTACATTGGAGCTATGAATGGAGCTGAGCCACGTGAACTACAAATTGATTTATCATTTTTAGAAGGAGGGGAAAAGCAATTAAGAGCCCATGCCGATGGGGTAAATTCTTTCAAGCAGGCAAAAGATTTCCGTATAATTTCTGAAAAAATCCAGGCAGGTCAGAAACTTAAAATAGAAATGTCAAAAGGCGGTGGTTATACTGCAATAATTAAATAAAGATATAGGCTACTTAATATATTTTTTATGGGTAAAATACTTGTAATAGGAAGTTCGAATTTAGATTTAATTGCAAAGATGGAACGTTTCCCCAAGGATGGCGAAACCATAAAGGGGCAGACTTTTTTGCAGGCAATGGGAGGGAAAGGTGCAAATCAGGCAGTTGCAGCAAATAAAACAGGCAGCAATGTGAAATTTGTAACCAGCCTTGGAAATGATATTTACGGAAAGAGTATCCTGAAAACATTTAATGACCAAGGGATTAATATGTCTTCTTCATTGTTGGTTGATAATGTTCCTACAGGAACGGCTATGATCTGGGTTGATAGCAAAGGCGAAAACAGCATTGTAATAATTCCCGGGGCAAATGACATGCTCACTTCAGACTATATTGTAGCCTTGGAAGATGAAATTGAAAAGTCCGATTTAATCATGCTGCAAATGGAAATACCTTATAATACAGTCCAAACAATATGCAAGATTGCCCACAAAAAAGGGTCAAAAGTCATGTTAAATGTGGCACCGGCAACTAAACTGGATAAATCTGTATTAGAGGCAGTTCACGTTCTCGTGGTAAACGAAACAGAAGCTGAAGTTGTGGCTTCTGCAAAAATAGCTGACATCGGAGAAGAAGCCGTTGCGGAAAAGCTTAACTCCCTGGGCGTAAAAAATGTTGTGCTTACAATGGGGGTTAAAGGCTGCTTGTTTAAAAATGAGGAAAAATATTTTCATATCCCCGCCTTTGAAGTTGAGTCGGTTGATACAACGGCCGCAGGCGATACGTTTTGCGGGGCACTTGCAGCTGGTATCAGCAATAATAAAAGTTGGGAGGATGCTTTGAGGTTTGCAACAGCCGCCGCCGCATTGTGTGTAACCAAGATGGGGGCACAGCCTGCAATACCTTCCGAAAAGGAAATTACTGAATTTATTAAAGAAAATATATCAGTATAAATCTAAAAAATTAACATCCATGTTTATAGTCAACAGCTATCCATTAGCCATTATTTTATGCTTCATTACCATGTTGTGCTGGGGCTCGTGGGGGAATACCCAGAAACTTGCCGGGAAAACTTGGCGCTATGAATTGTTTTATTGGGATTACGTAATCGGAGTCCTGTTGTTAGCCCTGATTTTTGCCTTTACTTTAGGAAGTACTGGCGAAGGAGGACGCAGTTTCCTTGTCGATATTAAACAAGCTGATTGGAGCAATATTGGCAGTGCATTCCTGGGAGGGATAATATTTAATGCCTCTAACATCCTTCTTTCAACAGCCATTGCCATTGCCGGGATGTCGGTAGCTTTTCCTGTTGGTGTTGGGCTTGCCCTTGTCCTTGGCGTTATTATCAACTACATTGGTTCGCAAAAAGGAGACCCCGTGTTTCTCTTTCTCGGAGTGGGATTGGTAACTGTTGCTATCATCCTAAATGCCCTGGCATATAAAAAAGCTTCTTCGAGCAAGCAAAAAGTAACTACAAAAGGGATATTAGTTGCTGTTCTTGCCGGGGTACTGATGTCGTTCTTTTACCGCTTTGTAGCTGCCTCTATGGATCTGGACAATTTTGTATCGCCGGCTGCCGGAAAGATGACACCTTATACGGCGGTTGTAGTTTTTTCAATTGGTGTGTTTGCCAGTAATTTTGTTTTCAATACCATTTTAATGAAAAAGCCGATAAATGGGGAGCCGGTAAAATACAAAGAATACTTCAAAGGAAAATTCTCCATTCATTTGGTGGGAATCCTGGGAGGTATAATATGGGGTATTGGCAATTCATTGAACCTGATTGCCGCAGGAAAGGCCGGAGCTGCTATCTCTTACGGGCTGGGTCAGGGTGCAACCCTTGTTGCTGCACTCTGGGGCGTTTTTATATGGAAAGAATTTAAACAGGTTAAGGGTGTTTCCGGATTATTGGCGGCTATGTTTGTATTGTTTGCTTTAGGGATTGCCTTTATTATTTATGCTGGTAGTTAATAGGTTTAATTATTTATGATCGTGAATCGGAATATCCCGACTCATATTTCAATTCCAGCATGGTGCGATTAAAAGGAAATTTCAGAAAGCAGAAAATAAAATAATAGCAAATTTCAATTCCAGTATGGTGCGATTAAAAGGCGGTACTACATTGACAAATGGATTAGTTTCAGTTATTTCAATTCCAGTATGGTGCGATTAAAAGGTTGTTTATAGATATCTCAGCGGCAGACTTCCATATTTCAATTCCAGTATGGTGCGATTAAAAGAAAATCAATATACGCCTGTGTGTCGTTCTCGCTATCATTTCAATTCCAGTATGGTGCGATTAAAAGCCGGGATCGACTATGCAGCAACCAGGAGGTACTAAATTTCAATTCCAGTATGGTGCGATTAAAAGAAATCAATCGCTTTTCCTTTCTTGTGAAATGAATTATTTCAATTCCAGTATGGTGCGATTGGAAGCATCATCCGGATGAAGCACCAACATTAAACGATTTTATTTCAATTCCAATATGGTGCGATTGGTAGTTGTGATGTTGATATTTCTGAAAATGATATCCTCCATTTCAATTCCAATATGGTGCGATTGGTAGCGCATAGCTGTCTTTATCAGCCGGATCGGAAACGATATTTCAATTCCAATATGGTGCGATTGGTAGTCAACGACTTAGCAAGTGAATTACAAATTAATAAAATTTCAATTCCAATATGGTGCGATTGGTAGGTATTTTTCTAGGTGCAGATGTTCCCGCTTATGGATTTCAATTCCAATATGGTGCGATTGGTAGTGCGCCCAACCGTACTGGCATACTCAAGCCGATTGTATTTCAATTCCAATATGGTGCGATTGGTAGTTTAAGCAGTTGGGGATAGATAATTCACATTATTGATTTCAATTCCAATATGGTGCGATTGGTAGTCTTTTGCTGCGGTATTGCCGGCATGATTTACCGTATTTCAATTCCAATATGGTGCGATTGGTAGTACAATATCTTCCATTGTAGCCCATATTGACCGCTATTTCAATTCCAATATGGTGCGATTGGTAGTGTAAATATTCCTAAAGTACGCAGAGGAGAATTAGTCATTTCAATTCCAATATGGTGCGATTGGTAGCGTGTTTTGATATAATGTCCACACTGACAATTCTCTTTCAATTCCAATATGGTGCGATTGGTAGAGAGTAGTGAGAAATTGCCTGCCAGCAGGCTTCCGACTTTCAATTCCAATATGGTGCGATTGGTAGCTTAGCCGTGAATGAAGCTTCAAACACTTCTTCTTTCTTTCAATTCCAATATGGTGCGATTGGTAGTGTTTACCGTTTTTGTTTCTCCGCTCATCCTTAATCTTTCAATTCCAATATGGTGCGATTGGTAGCAATTGTCGTTAATCACTCGGTTCTGGGAAATCTCTTTCAATTCCAATATGGTGCGATTGGTAGATCATACCTAACATAGACGTATAGCTTGCCATTACTTTCAATTCCAATATGGTGCGATTGGTAGCGGTAGCTCTTACGGTTCTGGTGCTTCAATTTACCTTTCAATTCCAATATGGTGCGATTGGTAGATTTTTGGACATTGTTAAAAAATATAGATCCCGACTTTCAATTCCAATATGGTGCGATTGGTAGCACGGTGGCGATCGTAAGGATCAACCACGTTGTTCTTTCAATTCCAATATGGTGCGATTGGTAGTTCAAGACAGGGAGGTAATTCAGCACTAAGAAATCACTTTCAATTCCAATATGGTGCGATTGGTAGCTTTACGATGCTAAAGGCATTTTAGAGGCTGTTGACTTTCAATTCCAATATGGTGCGATTGGTAGATCATCGTCCGAAGGTGTCAACTCTTGAGATACGTTCTTTCAATTCCAATATGGTGCGATTGGTAGCGTTAAGAAAGGATTACAATGTAATTGACAAGCTCGCTTTCAATTCCAATATGGTGCGATTGGTAGCTGACATGAGAAGGGTAATATAATCAAGCACTTCGCTTTCAATTCCAATATGGTGCGATTGGTAGCTTGTGGGTCGAAGCTTACGCCCGTTTGCCCTGCGACTTTCAATTCCAATATGGTGCGATTGGTAGACCAGTGCTGGAATCATTTCATCAAATGTACGCACCTTTCAATTCCAATATGGTGCGATTGGTAGCTTAACCATTTAGCCATTTCTTCCAACACTTCATCACTTTCAATTCCAATATGGTGCGATTGGTAGCGTATTTTTATCGAGCCTAAAGCATCCGGCTTACCATCTTTCAATTCCAATATGGTGCGATTGGTAGTTACCAGAAAGAATACTGGAATCAGAAACCCCCTTCTTTCAATTCCAATATGGTGCGATTGGTAGATCAAGGCGCTGTTGATGCTATTAGCTCTTTTGCCTCCTTTCAATTCCAATATGGTGCGATTGGTAGTTCTTTACGGCACACTGGTTGTAAAAGACGTTTCCGACTTTCAATTCCAATATGGTGCGATTGGTAGAATATGAATCAGCTTAACAAACCATCCGATAACACTTTCAATTCCAATATGGTGCGATTGGTAGAACATTTTGGGTGTAGACACCAAAATAAGCAATGCACCTTTCAATTCCAATATGGTGCGATTGGTAGCCCAAACCCGTAGATCACTTTCATATACCATTGTTCTTTCAATTCCAATATGGTGCGATTGGTAGTTAATTCGCTCAAAAATTAATTCTTGGTTTATTGCTTTCAATTCCAATATGGTGCGATTGGTAGCAGAGTATTTAACCCGGCGTTCAAGCTCGGAAATTCGCTTTCAATTCCAATATGGTGCGATTGGTAGCTGTTCGACGACTTAAAAAAATAAGTTCATCTTCAATAGATTAACTTTTACAAATATCTAATTTTTTAATAAGAATGTTGTCGATCCCCCAGAAGGTATTTTCCCCAGGGGATCGACAATTATATATAAATCGCTTATTTTCAATATGTCAAAGAACTTAACTCTCTTTATCATTGTCAAATTCTCTTAAAATAGAACAACGGGAAAGGGAATCGACAACAACGGTTAAAGAAAAGTATCCAGGTTTTGTCGCTCATGTCCAACGATTTCCTTGTCCAGCCACCTTTCCTGACGAGCCTTAAAAATAATCAGACTGTCGGTTTCCTCATCCATAAGCAGCATGGCTTCCTGTTTCAACTCCAAGAGTTTGACTTCCGAAATTTCACCTTCAAAAACCGAATTCTGTATCCAGTTCAAATATCTCCGGCAAAGTTTCAACATTTTACCCACACGTTTTTCCCCAATATCATAAACTGCTATTACATACATTACCACCACATTTTAAATGGTTTGTATTCTTCGATACCCAGTAGATGCTTCTGTATTTTGTAGCATTCCAATTTGATCAGGTGTTTGTAGCTCACCGAGCGGTTTAGCGAGCGGTGTTTAATGGATTCACCCAGGCGGTCTTCAAAGGCCTGGACAACTGCTTTTTTCCCATTTGGCTTCAGCGTCACCCGGTTTAGCCGCTCTTCAAAATGATAGGGTTGAACCATCTTTTTGTTCATCACTTTAAAAATAACCCGGTCGACCAGCAATGGCTTGAAAACCTCGGCCAAATCAAGCGACAAAGAAAACCGACGATCACCCGGCTCATGTAAAAAGCTGATGGTCGGGTTCAACTGGGTTTGATGGATGGCACGCAAACACTGGCTGTAGCACATCATATTACCAAATGAAATCAATGCATTCACTTCATTCTGCGGAGGACGGTAACTCCGACCGTTCATGCTAAAATCATTGATGATCAGTTCGAAGGCTTCATAATAGTTCTTACGGATATTCCCTTCAATGCCCATGAGCTCATCGATGGCAGTGGTCGACGAAATTTTACCGGTCAGCTTTTCAATTATTTCAATAATTGGTTCCAGGTCTTTTCCCCTGTTGTTATAGTATTTTAGGTTTTTCACCATATTGAAACTGGCACCATCCAAAATCCGTTGTGCCAAATCGATCCGTGCTTTTTTGTTTTGCTGGCATTTAACTTGCGCGATCAGCATTTTCCCCGAAATCAGAGCTTCGCGAGGCATAAACGAACCGGTGTAGTTTTCGTAATAATCGAAAAAGTGAATGGGGATTTGCTCATGCCCAAGAAAATTATAGGTCGCCGAATTGGCATCCAGGTTTCCAAAACAATACAGCTCACCCACATTTTCCACCGGAAGGAAACGGGGTCTCTGTTCGTTACCTTCCTCATCGTAAGGCGTAAATTTCAGGGTGTTGTCGCGGCGTTGCAACCGCCCCGGATTGAATAGGTAATACGTTTTTTTCATAGTTCAACCTCCCCGCTCCAGCAGAAATCAAAATAGCTGCAATTTTTACATTTCCATTTCTGAATTCGACTCGGGCACTGATCTCCATGAATCACCTTCTCAATCTTTTCGAGCATTTCCCCAATCGCTTCCCTGTCGGGGATGGTCAGCAATACTTGATCGGTTTTGTGCAGGCGCGGATACTCCAACAACCCTGTGGCGTCGGTTACACCATTCTGCTCTAGTACATAGAGGTAATATTTCACCTGCCATTCGTGCGCCTCCTCGTGCTTGTCCGATTTTTTGATTTCGTGAACCACCTTGTTTTTCGCGTCGAAATAGTCGATTTTGATCCCATCAATCGCAATCTCCTGGTATTTCTCGCTCCGGCGGGAATACGAAGTTTCGTGCAACAGCTTGCCTTCGTAAACCAAATCGGAGGTCGATTCCATATTAATGCCATTGGCAAACAACCACAGTTTACGGTGACAGATCAGGTAATAGTTGAAATGGGTGCCGGTGACTTGCATTTTACTAAAAAAATAAAACCTGACCACACAATTCCATGATCAGGTTTATTAATCAAAAATGAATTCTAATTAAGTTGATTTTCGTAATCGAATGCCAACATTTGATTAATCAGGGCTTGTTCTGCTTTGTCGAGGGCATCGGCAGATTCTGTTTTTGTACGTACGTATCCACCTGCCGATAATGTGACAAATGATTCAACACCTGGCATATTTTCTTCAATAATGGGTTCTGCTTTGTTCTCTTCTTCCTCTTTGAGTTTTGCCCGTATGCTGCCCGCTATTCTATTGGCATTATCAGAAATTGATACAGCCAGTGTTTCCATTAAACTGAATGTGCGTGATTGGTTTGAAGTAATTGTCCAATTAATAACAGCATGTGCTAAAGCAGGAATTAATTTTTCGCGGATAGTTTTTGGCGCAACTAAACAAGCACCAAAAACGGTTTGTGTTTCTTGCCAACCTGCTTCACGTAATTTGGCTTCAGTTTCATCAGTAATTTCAGGTTCCAGCTTATTCAATAACACACAAAAAATACGGCGCAAATCAATCGCCATGTCTTGAACAAAAAGGCCTGTTGCCCTGCGATTATCGGATATCCATTTTCGACTTAAACTTCTGTCTTTACCTAAAAGGAGTTCCGCGATTTGATCTTCGGTCAATTCATCTCCTTTTTCATTCCTGATAATTACAGCATTGTTAGGCCTGTCACTTCTGTCGAAGGATATATTTTCTGAATCGACTCCTGCTAATAGAGGATGTAGCCCTCTCATTGAAGATATGGAGAGGGGACTTCTTCTTTTTATTGTTCTGTCCTTGCCTCCCTTAGAAGCCTTCATCCAGCCACCTAAAAGCTGATCTGCATAAGTAGGATCGCAAGTTGCATAAACTTCACCTTCTTTCATCTCACCATCTTTATTAACATCAAATAAAAAGGTGGTAGGTGATGGGATTTCATTCAGTGCTTTTGACAAGGAATCAATAAATGATCGTTTTACCTGTTGTCCACTTGAATAGGGAATACGTCTTGAAAATTGTGGATCGTAATAAGTTTTTTGACCATCGGCCACACAAAAAACTGTATGTTCTGCTCTCTTTAATGTTCTAATATAAATTGTACTCATTATTTATAGATTTTATTGGTTTATAGATTTCTTTCGACATAAGCATAATCAAATTTCAACAGTACAACAAAGTAGCCAAAGTCTTCGGCTGACATCAGATGGACTCTGTCTCGCAATTCTTTAAACAGCTCAAGTGACGTTGCATCAACGTCCTTTATCACTGTGGTAAGGGCATCTAAAAAAGTTTTTTTAGATTTTGCAACCAGCAACTCCGACTGAATTAGATTCTTTCTATCCATTTTCGTTGCTTTCATTCTATACGCGTGAAGTGCATTGGCTACTTCGGCAGTATACTCTAACGATTCTTCTTTGTTTTTATTAATCATAGCTAATAACCAGGTTTTATAAGTTCTGTATGTAATTATATTATCGTAATCTTTTTTTTCTGCTTTTTCTTTTCGGGTTTGAAAATCTTCTTCCAATTCGCCATTCTTGATTACTAAAGACGGTTTTATCAATTTCAAATTGGCATCATTACCAAAGTACTTTCGCAAATCTTTAGGTTCCAGAGCTTGTAAGCCAATTGAACCCAACTCGCATGCTCTTTTGATATGGATTCCGAAAAGTGATTCGTAATCTTTGGCTTCACTTATGGCTGCCTGATCTCCAAATAGAATTCGATAATATTTAATAAGTGTTTTGGCTTCTGAAAAATGAAAGGGGTAAAATCCTAATGTTTTATTCGTTTGGCCAAGTGTATAAACATAACCGGTGAAGGTTTGATTTGGAAAATGATTTGAAATATTGAAAAAAAGTTCACTCCATTTTATTGTATTTACTTCAATCACTTTTTCATTAACTGAAAAAACGCCGGATGAATGGAGCTGTGCAAAGTCAAAATCAACTCGAAAATGTTTGTTAAAAGCATAACTGAGCCATTGACCATTCCATGTGTTGATTTGATTTCCTCTTAATCGGTTAAGGGTATTATCATTCAAATAAGCTCGATACGTTTCCCAGCCGTCATATAATTTCATGAGTATTTCCGGTTCGTCGAAAAAAATAGAATACCCTCCGGCAATGCCAATTCCTAATCCTCCACCAATCCACGAGAAATAAACATCCTCAATGTCAATGTTGAAATCAATATCGGTTACAGCCCCCGAGGTTGTCGCGTATTCTTTCAGCTCAGATGCCGGAAAACCAATGGCAATACTTGCTTCGATATTGTTGTTGCTTTTGGCCTCATCTATTTTATTCACAAACTCTTTTAAAATCTCCTGCCTTTTTTGAGCGTTGAGCTTTTGAATAATCTTGACTTGTTTTTTTGTTTTTGTTTTGAATCCACCAAAAGAAGGCTCTTTTTGTAATTGCAAACAAAAATCTTCAAGTTCTTCGTCATTAGTGAACTGTTTTGTGTTACCATTTTTATCTTTTAAAACGGTCATTAATCCAAGTGTTCCGTTATTCAAAGTAGTAATCCCTTGCACAAAGGGTGAATTTTGAGGCCAGAAGAAATATTTGGGATGATTGAAAAATTGATCAAAGTAAACATCTTCAAAGAATTCTTTTGCTTTGAAATTAGTTCCTTCTCTTTCGTTATATGCTTTTAAAAATGTACGCCCAATGGTTGATGCTATCATAGTTAGGTTTTTATAAAAATAAATATGTTGAATTGTAATTGCAGGCCTTTGCTAAGGTCACATCGAAGCCGGTTTCTGAATTGTATGATGTATCAGGTACAATGAAAGGTTTTGACCCCCAATCTAATTGACGCAAGTCTTTCACTACATAATAGCGTGTACTGATTTCCATTCTGGTACGCTCCTCGTAAGTACTTTCCATATAAGCTTCTTCATCGGCTTCGCAAATGCAGTTTACACTGTCAATCTCCAATAAATCGAGTAAGATAGCTTTTGGGTTGTGTGTTAATTTATCGATGCCCCACTTCCCACTTTCCTTAAATACCGAATGTTGTTCAATTTTCAGAAAATCGATTTCAGTAAATACCTGATCAATTTTGGCTTGTAATTCAGTTTCATCCAAAAGCTCACTATTGGGTAAGGCCTCATAACTACGTTGAATTATTTCAAGTGAATAGGGTAAAGCTTCCTTTTCATCTTCAGGCGGGGTCAACACATAAATTGGTTTATATTGACCAATGGTCTCCGATGATCTTTTTCTATTAACACGCCCAAAACGTTGTGCCATCGAATCGAGTGGTGCAGCTTCAGTAATCATACAATCGAAACTAATATCAATGCTCACTTCAACAACCTGCGTTGATATGACCAAACAAGCTTCTTTTGAGGTGTTAAAATTTCCGTTTTCTTTGCCCGTTTCATCTAACCCTAGCAACAATCGCTCTTTCTCATTTCGATCCGATTTTTTGAACCGACTATGGAGTAAAAGAATTGGAATTCCAGGGAATTGAGATTTGTATTGGGCATATTGTTCTTGCGCTGTTTTGACGCGGTTGCAAACCACTAAAACTTTTTTCTGATCAGTAAGTGCATTTTCAATGATTAAACCAGCCTTTTCCCAATTATCAATTTTGTGTATGATGTGTCGGTTAAAAAGTCTTAGTTCTTCATTCGTTAAAGCCACTTCAAAAACATTCTCTTTCCCTAAAATGGCAATTATTTTATCGTACAGTATGCCAGGCATCGTAGCCGTTCCTATGTGTATATTGCAATCAAGATAATTTAAAACTTCAATGATTTTCAACACGATCGAACGGGTTACATCAGTATAAGTGTGAATTTCATCCAGAATAACATCACAACCTTTAATATCCATAATCATGGCTTCATAACCATTGGTGCCAAAAGCTATGGCAGCAATTTGATGCGGGGTTAATACTTTTATGGATGCACCCACATGTCCCTGAATAATCTTTTCTTCTTTTTTATTTCCTTCCAATGCAATGCTTGATGCAGCATGCAACAATCGAATGTCAAGTTCAGGATTATCGTGTTTTAAATCTTTTTTTACCCGTTTGTACATGGCATTGATGGAAGCTTGGAATGGTAGGGTGTAAAAAACGCGTCCTTTACAGCGGCGAAAAAGGTAATCGGTTTTGCCCGCGCCGGTACAAGCCACCACCATGGTGTGCTTCTTATTTGAATTGGTGTCTTTTAACGAAAGAGGATACAGCGAATGTTGCCGATTAAAAAACTGCAGATTAGGAATGGCAAAAGTTTTATTCAGGTATTCATCGGTATTATCCGACAAGGCAGAAGCAAAATGATCGGCAGCCATTAAAAGTCCCCGCCATTGCGAAAAGCCACGTTCCCGAACTGTCTTTTCGCAAAATTCAACAACGAGATTGAAATTATCTTCAGCTTCCTCCTTACTGATGTCTCTGGTTTTAATTCCAAATGATTGTAGTATTGTTAAGGCATCATCTTTCCATGCCTCCCAATCTTTGATGTGCAGTTCAAAAGTATCGCCACGATTTTCTTCAAGGTCTAGAATTCCTTTATCTCTGGTATCGTGTAATACAGATTTGTGATGTGCAATAACCATTTCAATAAGCAGAGGATGCATCGCTTCATCAAATAATGAAAGAAAGAAACAAGAGGCTATTTCATGTCGAAAAGGGGTAGTTGGAATCTTTGTATCATCCAGACGTTTTTGAAATACAGTACTTGCTTTTCCAATGTCGTGTAAAATAGCACCAAGCCTTGCAGTTTCCGAATCGAGGTTTGAATAGTCCGCAATTTTTACAGCGACCTTACTGACAAAAAGCAAGTGTTCATAAAGGCTGGTCTCTTCAGGCGATCCTTTGGCTTTGATATGTGGACAAATTATTTCCATTAATAATTTGTTTTTACAGGATTACCAACAACTTTTAAATGGCCATACATTGCCTCTTTCTTTTTAAGTCGATTATAACCTACTAAAAATGACTTTTCATTTCGTTCAAAAATCAATTCAAAGCCTGTAAACAGCTCATCATTTGTTTCAAATTCAGTTTCCGAAACTTCCATTATTTCTTCATCAGGATAAAGCAGGTCTTCATTTCGGGCTAAACAGATGTGTTGTTTTGAAGCATTAATTGCATCGGCTTCATTTAAAAAGGCAAGGAAAAGAACGGGTTCAATTAATACCCCCCGCACCAAAATGGCATAAGGTCGCTCATAGGTTTTGTTATTTCTGGTTCCTTTTTCGTTCCACCCTCGGGGTTGAATTTGTTCTTGCTGTTGTGAAATCTGCTTGTAGCTCAACCTGTGCCTTGCAATCTTTTTAATTTCACCATCATCATCTTTCAATAATTCAGGGAAAAGCTTCCTTTCAATACCTGCAACTATCGAAGGTGTAAGAAATTGCTGACTATAGGTTTCGCTATCGCGTACCGCTGTCCAGGGTTTAATAAACCCGAAGGGACCTGAATATTTTACTATGTATAGCATATCTGTTTTGTCTTTTTAATCTTGACAAGTTTTTATTTAATTGCCCCAAACCCTATTCCGGTTGAATTCCCCAATCCAACATTCCAGGCAAACAGCTTCGTTTCGGGTTTGCCTTCAATAATTACCGGGCACCAATTTGCCCGATTTTGGATTCCATTATAAGTGATTTTTTTCGTCCCTGCCTTTGGGTATGTTGTTTCAAACCGGATATCAAAAGATTCATCGGCTATTCCGGCTTCCTCCATTTTTGTTAGAAGAGTTTCTTTCAAGCAGGTATTTGCACGGGGGTCATCAAATAGGATGTGATCTACTTTTTCTTCAACTCTCCTTTTAATGAAAATTGGACTGGCAGTGAAGAACAGGTCACGATCTGATAAATCAGGATCTTCCTGAAGGATAATTTCTGAAACGGTCATGCCATGAAACATGGTTGAATCAAGCTGAATCCCTGCAATCAACTTTTTGATCAGATTGGAATCATGAGAGCTGAAGAAAAAGGAGATACTTCTTTCAAAGCGTAATCCATTGGGAGTCGCTTTGCCTCCTTCCAATTGAGAAAAGGAATACAAGGATACCTTTCCATGTTCTTCATTCCACCCCAACCATTTATGAATAGTGCCTGTTAACAATGGCTGATGATCAAATGGAATGATTTTTTTTTTGTGTTTGAATTTTTAAATGTATTCTCATATCATTTTATATATTTTTGAATCTTGCATTGCTGCGATTTATATTCGTTGCTATTACTTTTCGAAGAGCAATTTCGAACATAAAACTGTCAACGAATGTCAGTTAAACTATTTTTTACTTTTTCTTTTAAAAAATCGGTGAATTCTTTCGGCTCAACAACCTGCACCTCGTTGCAGAGCCCCAGTGCAAAACGGCCAACCCCTTCGAAACTGCAAACTGGTGCGTCGAACAGGAACTGATTGTCGTTTACCGCTTCAATGTATTCTTCGGCCAATGGGTATTCTTCTTTCAGCAACTCACAGGCGCGGATAGAAAGCAGCATTTTCACCGGGATTTGCTGGTTTGAGCTGATCCTGAAAACGTCGATCGGGAGCATGTTGTGTTTGTCTCCGTTCTCCCAGGGCTCATCCAATACTTGTACCGAACCAATCCGCGTATTTTTAAACGTTTTGCATGTTTGGTCTTCTGTATCAAACGCCCAGGTAGCAATATAATTCGTAGTGAAGTTAAACGGCTCAACCACCCGGTCCTTCATCTCGTTGCTGTTGGCCGAAAAGTACCCATGAAGAACAACCTTATTTTTGTTTTTTATCGCACGCATAAGCTGATGAATGTTTTCCGAATTTTCGCGCTTGACAATGGTATTAGCCACCCGGTCAAAATCATAAAGAGCGTACAGCTTTTTGATCAAGTTCTGTTTAAGTAGGTTTTCGTCGCTGATGGAATGGATGGCTTTTTTAAGAACGACCGCTTCCTCTTTTGAGAAGTGTAATAATTCACTGATTTCTCTAAAGTAAGGAGAATCCTTATCCACATAATAATAACCATCTTTGGGCTTAGGAATAATAAAACCAGCTTCCCTGAAACTTTGAATATATCGAAAAGCTGTTCGCTCTGAAATTTCAAACCGATAGGCTAACTCTGAAAGCTGGTGCCGAATTCCACTGGAAAGGAAAATCATTATTTCCAGCATCCGTTGTAGTTTTTGTTGACCGTTCATTAGCGTTCTTAGGGTGTTTAACGTCTACACTTATTGGACAGATTTTACTATAAAGCTAAGTGTTCTTTTTTACAATTTAAAATTATTGATAACAATAATGCTCCGGTTTAGTCACATTTTTAAATGAACAATGGTAGTATTCAAATTTTCATTTTAAATGAGAGTGAGATGAAGCATCCCATAGGTGTCCCATTTGTTGAAATAAATTAATGGTTCATTGGAAAAGTAACAGGGACCGTTGTTGGATAAAATAACGGTGCAATTATTTTCATGCAAATCTGTCTTTCGCAAGGAAATTTCAATGCTCCTCTATGCAATCGCTGATTCCATATTTTACATTGCTCGCGGGATATCAGGTTACAAGCTGACTATTTTTCTTATTATTATTTTAGTCCATATTGATTGCCATTTTTTAATAATGACAAATATAGGAGTTGTATATTGATAAAACAAGTGTAAGTTGTTGATAATAAATCGTATGCTATGATTTAATCAGCAAATTAATAAAACGTAACGACCTGTTACGAACAACTTTACTTCATTAAGAATATTAAAATTGATGTACTGTTTTTTTTGAAAAGTTTATAACAATCACTTTGGTGAAAAGGAGTGAGAAACAGCTGATAGAGTAATTGGGTTTCAAAAATGGTCCAGTGGTCCAATCTATTTCAGCTTATTTATTTGGAATATTTAGAGTATCTGTATTCTATAATAAATATGTTCTATTATGCCTATATTGCTGGTAATTATACAATATAGAGAAGTTTAGAAGGTTCAATTGAAATGTTTAGTATAGACCTGTCTGAAAAAGGTAAGTTTACACAAATAAAGCTTTTAACATTAGATTGGACCATCGGACCAAGGCATAAAAAAAGGAAGGGAGTAACCCCTTCCTCAAAATTGTCAAACGAATTAGGATGTTTAATTTACGTCCATAATCTCAGGGAAGAATATAGTTCTAAGTGTGCCTAGTGGGCAATAATATCTAATTGCGTGAGTCTCTTGATTATGGAATAGGCAAAGATATCTCTCTTTCACAGTGCTGATTTGGAATCCCAGCTTAGAAAGTGTCATCTTTATTGTTTGGTCGGCACTTTTTGTGAAGCCCAAAAAATCTCTAATTCCGGAAATAGAAAATTCTACTACCGTGTTATTTGGGCAGTTCTGCCAGGATTTTTCAATTGATTCTTTAAAAAGTTCTTCAACTTTTAAAGTAACTTGGTCATTTTTGCTGCCAGATATAACCTTTTCCAGTGCTGGAGTTTTATAATCTTCATAGTCAAACCAAAATCGAGTTTTATTTTCCGACGAAAAAATATGATGTTTTGCCAAATAATCTAAGAATTGAGGCAATTCCGCTATCACTAGTTCTAAGTAATCCCTTTTTTCCTGGTTTGTTGTAAAAGGTTCGACCTCAATCATAAAATATCTGTTCTCCTCATCTTCTATTTTTGCGAAGTTAGTAATATTGTTAGTGGCCATTGCAAACTTGGAGTAATTTGGAACTTCGTATGATTGCATAAATTTTGTATTTATATTTCTGCTCTTACTGGTAGATTCATTCCTAATTTTCATCAATAATTTGTCCGGTATTTTGGCTTCATCTACCAAAACGAAGTTAGCTAATCCCCAATTATTATTAAATGCAGATTCTAACTCGAATACAGAAACCATTTTCGCATTGGACTGAAACATTAATTCTAAAAATTGGAGGAATGTTGTTTTGCCAGTACTTCTTTCCGACGACACTAATACCAAAATAGGTAGTCGCTGCTTGGGATGGCGCCAAGCAATAGCCAGATAATCAAGTAATAGCTCGATATAAGTAAACCTGGATTTTGGGAAGGGCTTTTTGTGTGGCGCAATGTGTAGGAGCAATTCGAGAATATTCGGCCAATTAGTGTGTTTCCCATCATTTAACTCATGCTTGCCAGCAGGATGAAAGGGAAGTTCATACAGGTTAAAATTTTTCAATCCATCGCCAAGATTAATTTCCCTCTTATAATTTTCAGGATTATTTTCTGGTACCAAGGCAAAGTTTGCAAATCTCGGGATATTCGATTTGGTCTCATCATTCATCTTGTAGTTTGTTTCTAATACAGATTCTTTCACTTTTGACAATGTAGGTCTGACAGATACTCCATCATCCTTGAGATGAGAAACAAGATAATCCCCGTTAACATTGTAAAATTCAGGCTTAAAGCAGATCGATTTTTTTGACATTATTTTTATTTTAGATTATTACTAGTTGTTTTAGGATTAAATTCTAAAGCAACAGTTATTAGAATATTCATATCTGAACTATTTAAAATCGGATATACACAAGTGGGAGAGTATATGAAATTTCGCGTTTCTAATAAATAATTTAAAATTCTTCAGACGATTGCTTCGTTCTCCCAAATTAATTTCGCAGCCGTCTTGTTCTTAGTTGTTCTTCATCGTTATTTGATTTTAATTTGATTCCCTGTGAAACTCAGCAACAGCGGCAAGTACGTCTTGCTTTTTGTAAAAAATTCGGCTTCCTACTCGATGGGGTTGGAGATAGCCTTTTTCTTCCCATCGAAGCATTGTCAACGTCGTTTTAACATTAAGCATCTCCATCGCTATTTTCCTTGGTATGAAATCATTTGATTGCTCTTGTTGCCGATCTTTTAAAATCGCATCTGCCGTTTCACGTGCCACATTTTGCACAACAGACACTAAATCAGCTGCCGTAATTTCGAGCTTTACAACTCCTTTTTGGCCCAAGTTTATTAATTGTTCTATGTTCATTGTATGTTATTAATTTTATTGTAACCATTATTTTATATTTTTTTTAATAATTAATAATTCAATTGTCTCATTCAAAGTCAAGCTTAACTTGTATGAAGAATGTTTCTATCACCATTTTTTTTTCAACTGCTATCGTACGCCATATTTAAGTCCTTAAATTGTTAATACTGTTTAGTCAAGTGTATAATTATCAATATTATAATTTCATGATCCAATCCTGGGTTTCACCAAAAAAAATAACAAAATGCGTTTAAGTTGCCAGTTGATTAACTGTTCAACTTTTTCAGGAAACACTAAGCTTCCCGATCCATTAAAAATTATGATTTAAAAATTCGAATACGCAGAATTAAATTCTTGAACAGTATTTATTCTGCGTTAAGGAAAGCACAAAACTAGCGACTATTTTACAAAATCCAAAATAAATTTATGCTTTTTTTTATTAGTGTAATTCTGTGATTCTAGGAATCTACAATGCTACTAGACCAATGCTTTAATAACATCTCTGCATGTTCTTCTTCTTTTACTTTTATGTAGCTGTAAAAAGCTTTCTCGGTTTTGTGACCTGTAATGGCCATGATGCTGATGGATGGAAAGCCAGATTTATAGAGGTTAGTTGCGAAGGATCTTCGTGCTGTATGGCTCCTGACCATCTGCCACTTCTCAAGGGTTTCTGCTGTTCGTTCCCCTCCTTTTGTGATATTTTTTGAGACTTTTCCTTTGAGCTCGGCCATCTTGCAAACCTCTTTGATATAAGAATTAAACTTTTGATTACTTATCATTTCAGGAAGTTTTCCGTTGTATTTATCCAATATCGTTTTAACAACAAGATGAAGGGGTATGATGACCCGTTTTTGAGTTTTTTGTTGTTCCAGATGGATAAACTCTCCACTTATATTTTCTTTGTTTACTTTAAAGAGGTCACTAAAACGACATCCAGTCCAGCAGCCGACTAAAAAGATGTCGCGAACACGCTCCAAATGCGGTTTATCTGAAAGATCAAGCTTGAAAATTGAAGCCAACTCTTCCTCATTCAAATAAATATTGAAGCTATCTTCTGTTTGTTTCTTAAAACTCTGATAAGCAATATTCTGATGTAAGTTTCTTTCATACGATGCATTGCAAAATACTTTTAAGTTCTTGATTCTTGAAGCGATAGTGTTCTTGGAGTACCCGAGTTTTGTCAAGTATCTCACAAAATCATAATAAAATTCCACATCTATCTTATTCCAATCAAGATCTGGGCGGAAATCCCTGATATTCTTTAATGCTGAATGGTATGGGCGTATGGCATGATATGTATTTGGGGACACATCGATCCAAGCCTCAATCCATTCAAACATCGACTGGTCGCTTTTCTGTATGTATTTTTGGGGATGTAGATATTGATCAACCACTAAAAGCAGCCATCCCTTTTTAATCGAATCTGACTGAGCTGCTTTTTCGAGCACATGATATTCTAACTTTTTAAGTCTTGAAGTTAATTGATCTTTGCCTTTGAAGTGTGTTCTCCTAAAACATTGTTTGTCTAAATCCCAATATCGAAGCCTTACGGATTCACCTGTGATTGTTGATTGATCAATTTTGCCTTCCTTAAATCGTATCCGTATGTTGACATCCTTATGAGGATCCTGAATTTTCGTCAGAACC
Source organism: Sunxiuqinia indica (assembly GCF_009847015.1). Lineage (GTDB taxonomy): Bacteria > Bacteroidota > Bacteroidia > Bacteroidales > Prolixibacteraceae > Sunxiuqinia > Sunxiuqinia indica. The sequence goes on along the minus strand of NZ_WVEM01000006.1, from coordinate 69,761 downwards.
TTAAAATATACTTTTGCCATATTTAAATATTAAGCGCCCCCGAAAATACTTCTAGGGTATGACTAATGAAAGTCATACCCTAAAAATGTGAATAACTTTATATTTATATATTATCTTCATTTCACTATACCTTGCGAAATCCCCGTTTAATAAGGTTTTTTGTGTATGGTAGTGTTTTTTTCTATTCATTTAGGATTACATAAATTATTCCCGGTGGGACTACTTGGTTTTTTATTTAAGGCGCTGTAATATAGGTGACTACGGCGCTTTTGTTTTTTTAGTGGTGTCAATAATTTCAAAGCGACTGCATTTAACGATTTCGACCTAGCCAATAAGATTAAATAACGTATTTATTGGACGGCACTTGATGATCTGTTCAAAATTATCTTCAACTCTTCCATGGTTTTTATACAAGTTCCTTCGCTTCCTCAATATCAGCTTCCGTAACTTGGATTAATTGGTAGTCATTTTTGCTTTTCGTAATATTGAAAACCTATTTTTGAATGGCTGATATTTTTGTAAATTGAGGGTCAATTCAATAGAAATTCGCTATTTGCCTGATTATGAAATGAGCATGAAATTAACATCAACCGATCTCGTTATTGCCATGCGAATTCCATAAGAAGCCTTTAAAAAACACAATTTTGATCGTATGAGAAAACGACTTCTTCTAACCATTCTGATTGCTGTTATAATTGGAGCTATTTATTATTTAAACTTGCTAATGCCTGTTGTTACTGGTTATACGGCAAAGAACCTGGCTTCAGGAGTTTTTGTCGCTGGAAGAAGTCAGGAAGCGATGGAAAATGAAGACCTGAATTTCTCAGTAGTCGCCCTCACAAATAACACAGTCGATTTTGAAAAGAGGGAAGTCGTCAGTCGTTTTTTATGGAGCGAATCCAAAGCGGTTTATATAGACGGTTATGGATGTACATTGGTGGAAGCGTATTCTGAAAAGGAAATTAAAGACAGGAATTCTCCGATCATCGAAAGTCGTCCGGCAAATCCGGATACCATAGCGTGGCCAGTGGGGAATTTAATTGCAGACTCCATTCCAATTGACCTTGACACGGTTAAACTGAAGCTGGCTTTAAGTCAGGCTATGGCAGACACCATTCCCTACAAAGGCACCTTTGCTTTGATGGTTATCTACAAAGGTCAGCCGGTAGCCGAAATCTATCGGGATGATTTCAACAGAAACAATCGCTTTTTGAGTTGGTCGATGGCCAAAAGCTTTACCAATGCCCTTGTGGGCTTGCGGGTTAAAGATGGAAAGATGGACATCCAGCAGCCCCTGAAGATTGATGATTGGCAGGATGATAAGCGGCAAGGGATTACTCTGAATAACTTGATGCACATGAACAGCGGATTGAAATGGAATGAAGGTTATGGAAATTTATCAGACGTGACCATCATGCTTCATAAAAAAGGGGATATGGGACTGTACGCACAGCAAAAGCCTTATGAATATCCAGCTGATTCGGTTTGGTTGTATTCTTCAGGAACGACTAATATAGTCTGTCGGGAATTACGCAAGACATTTGAATCTGATGAAGAGTACTTTGCTTTTCCACGCAAAGCTTTATTCAATAAAATTGGAATGACCAGTGCCGTATTTGAAGTGGATGCGTCCGGAACTTTTGTGGGATCTTCCTATTTGTATGCGACCATGCGCGATTATGCACGCTTTGCTCTGCTGTATTTGAACGATGGAAACTGGCAGGGTGAGCAATTGTTACCCGAAGGGTGGGTTGAGTATACAACTCAGGTTGCCAACGGTTCAAACGGTCGTTATGGTTCGTTTTTCTGGCTCAATCAATCTGCTGAATATCCTGATGCACCCAGAGATATGTTGATGTGCAAAGGACATGATGGCCAATTTATTTGCATAATCCCATCGAAAGAGCTGATTGTGATTCGAACCGGTTATTCTAAAAAAGGAGAGTTTGACCTGAATGGAGTTTTGGATGGAGTATTGAAAAGTATTGGAGAATAATCCAGCAAATTTGGAATGAAAAAAGGCCCCGAAAAAGGCCTTTTTATTTTTTTAGTTATGCTGCAATTATTGAAAAAACATCATTTAAAATATCGGGATACATTTCCCCAAAATTGTCATCACACCAAATACGCAGTTCATTGACGTCTTTGGTGTTCTCAGACCATTTCACACATTTGATTAATTCTTTCCGGAATAAATCCCGGCTAAAACTAACCTTTGGTAAAATTACTTGTGCATATTCAATCATAGTATTAAGAACGTTTAATTAATTTCCTTATTAAGATAACAAAACTAGCCCTTTTTTGGTATGTTGAAGAATAGAAATTAACACGATTTAACTTCCCTTAACCCCAACATGAAGGATAAAAAACTGACATTCAGCCAGTAAAAAACAACAGCGTTTTTACTTGTTATATAACATTTGTAAATGTGATCTCAGTACAAATAAACGACCCTCAGATTAAACTGGCTTTACAATACGATTAACAAATGCTGAAATCTTTTCTTCCAGTGTTTTGTCTTGCTCAAGTGCTTTTACAAATGCACTTCCTATGATTGCTCCCGAAGCATACTTACAGGCATTCTCAAAGGTCTCCTGATTTGAAATCCCAAAGCCGATCAGTCGGGGATTATTCAATTTCAACTGGTTCACCCGATTAAAATAGTCCTCATGAAAATCAGAAACTTTATCTTTTGCGCCGGTGGTTGATGAACTGGATACCATATAAATAAAGCCACCGGAAGCTTCATCAATCTCTTGTATCCGTGCATCGGATGTTTGAGGTGTAATCAATAAAATATTATGAAGACCATACTGTTCAAACAGTTCTTTGTATTCTTCCTGGTAAACAGAAACCGGTAAATCGGGTAAGATGAGTCCGTCGATACCAACTTCCTGGCATTTCTTGCAAAAAGCCTCAAGACCGAACTGGATAACGGGGTTTAAGTATCCCATAAGGATTAGTGGAATGTTGACTGTTTGCCGAATTGACTTTAATTGCTCGAAAAGCTGCTTGATGCTCATTCCATTTTTCAACGCAACAGTACTGCTATTCTGAATGACAGGCCCATCGGCAACGGGGTCGGAGAATGGCATGCCGATTTCAATCAGGTCAACACCATTTTTCTCCAGCGTTTTGATAATTTGAACCGTGTCATTCACTTGTGGATAACCGGCCGTAAAGTAAACAGAAAGGATGTTTTCTTTTTTATCTTGAAATAGTTGATTGATTCTATTCTTCATCATTAATAATTTTAGAGTCAGTTAATAGCCAAAATGATCCAGGTAAGTTTCCATGTCTTTATCACCTCTTCCTGAAAGATTGACGACCGTGACATCATCGGGTTTCATCTTGATTTTTTTGAGGGCTGCCAATGCATGCGCTGATTCTAAAGCAGGAATAATTCCTTCCAATTGGGTCAGTTCCAGAGCAGCTTCAAAAACTTCCTCATCTGTAGCCCACAGGTATTTGGCCCGGCCGGTTTTAAACAGGTGTGAATGCAATGGCCCGATTCCCGGGTAATCCAAGCCGGCAGAAATAGAATACGGTTCAATAATCTGTCCATCGTCAGTTTGCATCAGCATGGACTTAGCACTGTGCAGCACTCCCACTTTGCCGAGCGTTAACGTAGCGGCTGTTTCCTGAGTGTCAATTCCTTTGCCGGCAGCTTCAACACCAATTAATTCAACTTCTTCATTTTCCAGAAAATGATAGAAAGCACCTGCGGCATTACTTCCACCACCAACGCAAGCAATCACCCGTGTGGGGAACTCGCGGCCAATGTGCTCGTCCAATTGCATTTTAATTTCCTCGCTAACAACGGCCTGAAACTGAGTAACCATATCCGGGAACGGATGTGGGCCAACGACCGAGCCAATGATGTAATGGGTATCAACCGGATTGTTAATCCAGTCTCGCATGGCCTCGTTAGTCGCGTCTTTCAAGGTTTGATTTCCCGATATAGCAGGGACAACTTCGGCCCCCAGCATCTTCATTTTTTTTACGTTCGGAGCCTGTCGTTGCACGTCTAAAGTTCCCATATAAACGATACACTTCATTCCCATTAAAGCACAAACGGTAGCTGTTGCCACGCCGTGTTGTCCGGCTCCGGTTTCAGCAATAATCCGTTTTTTGCCCAACGCTTTCGCCAACAAAATTTGCCCAATGGTATTGTTGATTTTGTGCGATCCTGTGTGATTCAGATCTTCCCGTTTCAGGTAAATATTTGTCCCGTATTTTTCAGATAACCGTTGTGCCGGATACAGCGGAGATGGCCGCCCCACATAATGTTTTAGCAGGTGAATAAAATCCTGCCTGAAATTATAGGAGCCAATAATCTCCATATATTTTTGCTGAAGCTCTTCAATGTTCGGGTGCATCATTTCAGGAATGAATGCACCTCCAAATTCGCCGTAATAACCTTTTTTATTAACCTGATATTTCATGTGATTATAATTTTATTTTCTGATTTTTTGAATAAAATCCTGCACTTTGTTAATTGATTTCAAAGCCGGACTGACCTCAAATCCACTATTAATGTCTAACGCATAAAGTTGCTCATGGTTGAATTTTTGGAGTGCTTCCACATCATCCGGTTTTATACCACCACTTAAAAAGAAAGGAACCGAAAGCTGATAGCTTTGTAAGATGTCCCAGTCGAACTTCAAGCCCGTTCCTCCGGGTAGTTTTCCTTTGGTGTCGAATAAAAAATAATCGACTGCTCCGCTGTAAGTTTCCAATAAAGAAAAGTCAAACTCCTCATCTATCGAAAAAGCTTTGAGGACGGTTAGGCCGGTTGACCGAATCAGACTGCAATAATCGGGATCTTCGTTGCCATGCAATTGAGCCACTTCTAGTTTAAAATCACGGCAGGCTGTAATCACGTTATCCAAAGGTTCGTTCACAAATACTCCTACTTTTCGGGTTGACTTGGAAACGATTTCAAAAATCTCTGGGCCGGGATTCTTTCCCACGTACCGTTTTGATTTTGAATAGAAAATATAGCCCAAATAATCAGGCTCAGCACTTAAAATACCCTGGATATTCTCAGGATCCCGCATGCCACAGACTTTAATTTTAACCTGATTTTTCATTTTATATAGAAGCTATAAATTCTTTACACGCTTTTCCCGGATCTTCTGTTTTCATAAAATTCTCACCCATCAGGAAGCCATTAAATCCGGCTTTCCGCAAGTAATGAATATTATCAACTGATGACAATCCACTCTCTGAGATCCGAATCATATCTGTTGGTAATAATTTGCTTAGTCTGACTGAATTCTCAATATCCACTTCAAACGTTTTCAGGTTGCGGTTATTCACGCCAACCAAATCAATTAACGGGTTGAGCTTTTCAATTTCTTCCTCCGTGTGAACTTCAACCAGAATCTCCAAATCCAATTCCCTTGCTGTCTCCGAAAGGCGCAACATTTCATCTTTGCTCAGGCTGGCGGCGATCAGTAATATCAAATCGGCACCGTGTGCTTTAGCTTCGTATACCTGATATGGGTCAAGCATAAAGTCTTTGCGCAAAATTGGTGTTGCTGGGTTAGTCATTCTTGCTTTCGCCAGGTTTTCAAATGAGCCGCCAAAATAGTTGCGATCAGTTAATACCGACAAGCCAGAAACTCCGGCAGCAACGTAGCCTGCTGTCACCTCCGTTACTTCAGCTGTTTCATTTATCATTCCTTTTGATGGTGATTTTGTCTTGAATTCAGCGATAATTCCGGAGGCCCTTTTCTCTTTTAGAGCTGCTTTCAACGAATTGGTTTTTCGCTTGAAGTAGGGAGATAATTTTAACTCCTCCACGCTAATTCTGGACTTTGCTTCAGCTACCTCACGTCGCTTATTATTGTTTATTTCGTCTAATATGGTCATTTCGATTTTTCGTTTATTGTCAATTCGTCATCAGTTTGGTAAAAACCTCCAACGCTTTTTTGTTTTCCAGTGCTTCAGTTGCTTCGGCAACACAGTCAGTAAGTGACTTCTCGGGACACATGCACTTGATACCAAGTGCAGCATTAGCAATTCCAACATGTTTTTGTGCCGGTGTTCCTGTGCCTTCCAAAATACTTTTAAAAATTCGTGCGGCATCTTCCACCGATTCGCCGCCGGATAATTCCTCCTGGGCATAAGTGTCAAAACCAAAGTCAGCGGGCGCAAGGATCTTATTATCTTCTGAGGAGATAACCTGAGCATCGCTGGTTAGAGAGATTTCATCGTAGCCATCCAAGCTATGAACAATCATGAAGTTTTGATCACTGCTTTTAAAAACCTCGTGATACAGTTTCATGATCTCCAGATCAGAAACCCCAACCAGTTGATTTTTTGGAAACGATGGATTTAACAGTGGCCCCATAATATTGAATAAGGTTCTTACTTTCAATGCTCTTCGAACCGGGCCAACATGCTTCATCGCCGGGTGGAAAAGTGGAGCATGAAAAAAGCAAATACCAATTTCATCCACCTCGCGACGCAGCTTTTCAGGATCGTTGGTAAATTGGTAGCCAAAATGCTCAAACATATTGGAAGAGCCACTTACCGACGATAAGCCATAGTTGCCATGTTTGGTCACCTTATAACCCGCTCCGGCAATAATAAAGCAACTTAAAGTTGAAATGTTAAACGTGTTTTTACCGTCGCCACCGGTGCCCACCACGTCAATCGTATTGAAATCTGAAAAGTCGACCGGAATGCACAAGTTCAACATCGCCTGACGAAAGCCGGCCATCTCTTCACCTTTCACTTTTCGCATGCGGAAAACCGTTAAAAAAGAAGCAATCTCAGATTCTGAAAACTGCCCTTCGCCAATTCTTGTCAGAATCGCTTCTGCTTCTGCAGCAGTCAGCGTATTTCCTTCAAATAAATAGTTTAAAGTATCTTTCATGTCAATTAGTTTCGAGTTCAACGTTTCGAGTTTTTTTAGTTATTCAACCAGTTTTCGATCATCTTTTCGCCCAGCGGAGTTAATACCGACTCGGGATGAAACTGCACGCCTCGCACATCATATTCTTTGTGCTTCATCGACATGATCTGTCCATTTTTGTCTGTGCTGGTTACTTCAAAACAGTCGGGTAGTCCTTCCGCATCAACAATCCAGCTATGGTAGCGGCCCGCGTCAAATTGCTCAGGAAGTCCATCAAATAAAATCGGGTCGGCTGCCACCTGGCTCACCGGAGTAGCGATACCATGCAGCACTCGGTTCATATTAGTTAGTGTTCCACCAAACGCTTCACCAATGGCCTGATGTCCTAAACAAACCCCGAACAGGCTTTTGCGTGGGGCAAATTCGCGAATAATATCCAATAGCAAACCAGCTTCTTCAGGTATTCCCGGTCCGGGAGAAAGTACAATTTTATCGTATTTTTCCAAATCACTCAGTACCAACTCATCGTTACGAATGACATCAACCGGCTGTCCGGATATCTTTTTAATAGCATGCACCAAATTGTAGGTGAATGAATCGTAATTATCTATGACTACTATTTTCATGATTAAATCTCCTTAGCAATTTCGATGGCTTTTTTCAAGGCGGCCAATTTGTTATTTACTTCCTGCAATTCGTTTTCTTCCTGCGAATCTGCTACAATTCCGGCACCGGCCTGGTAATAAAGTGTTTTTCCTTTACTCAAAAATGAACGGATCATAATGGCATGATTCAGGCTATTGTCGAATCCCATAAAGCCAATGGCACCGCCGTAATAACTCCTGCGCTGATTTTCGTATCGGTCGATTAACTGCATGGCCATGTGCTTGGGTGCTCCTGACAACGTTCCTGCAGGAAAAGAATCGCCTAGCACAGTCACCATATTCGCATCTTCCGGCAACTTACCAGAAACTTCTGAAACCAGGTGAATCACATGCGAGAAGTATTGCACCTCACGATAGCTGTCCACCACTACATCTTCTGCGTTGCGGCTAAGGTCGTTTCGTGCCAGATCAACCAGCATCACATGCTCGGCATTCTCTTTTGGGTCAGCGCATAATTTCTCGGCTAAAATACGATCCTGCTCATCGTTGCCTGTTCTGCGGAAAGTCCCGGCAATAGGATTAATTATCGCACGACCTTTTTTAATACGCAGTTCTGCTTCGGGGCTCGATCCGAATATCCGGAAATCGCCATAGTCGAAGAAAAATAAATAAGGCGATGGATTAACTGACCGCAGTGCCCGGTACACGTTAAATTCATCGCCTACATATTGTTGTGAAAACTGGCGCGAAAGTACAATTTGAAAAACGTCGCCCCGATAGCAGTGCTCTTTGCCTTTGCTCACCATTTGTCGGTAATCCTCATCTGTTATATTCGACTTCTCATCGCCTAACAGATTGAAATGTGTATCGGGGAATGATAGGTTTTTCAATAAGGACTCAATTTGTACCATCTCTGCTGTTTCACCTTCCGGAAGGTTTTCGATCAGCGAGATCATGTCTTTGTTATGATCGATCGCAATGATGTATTTGTAAAAGCAATACTTTACTTCAGGCACAGCATATTCATCTTTTCGCTCGGCAGTAATATCAATCTTTTCAAAATATTTGATCGAATCGAAGCTGAGATAGCCAAATAACCCGTTGGCCGGCATTTCAGCCACATCGCCACTCAACTTAAACGACTTAAAAAAAGCATCCAAATCGACAGCTACCGTTTTATGATCTGTAACTTTCTTTTGCATCAGCTGCTTCCCTAAATGGTCGATAGTAATTACCCCCTGATCGGCAGTAAAGCAATACATCGGCTTTATACAGATGAATGAATAGGCATTTTCGTTTCCGTGATAATCGGAACTTTCAAGCAAAATAGAGTTGGGGAATAACTCCCTGAACTTAAGATAAACACTGACCGGCGTTAGCGTGTCGGCCAGAATTTTCTTGACGTTTACTTGCACATTAATTGGGTTCATGGTATGTTGTATTATTTAATTTTCGACATAAAAAAAGCGGCTTACCGTGTTCCGATAAGCCGCTCCTTTGATCATGTCTTGACATGAAAGCTACCTCTCTCCACGGTATTGTGAAAAGTTGTTGCGCCACCACCAAGATGTTAACATGATCTGATTCATTTGAAATATTTTTTAAAATACCAATATGGCTATTACCTTCTTACCAAAAGAAGACCCCACCACGGAAGCCATATTGTATTTATATCATTATCTTTTTTGAACTTGTGACAACAAAAAAATGAATTTTTATTTGAACTGCCAAATAAAAACTCACTGACCTTCTAAAAATGTTATTTTTTTAATGCATGAAGAAGGAGGATTAAATGACTTTTTCATCGCGTAGTCAGGAGAGCCAGTCGGAAACCTATTTATCCATATGAACATCTACTTGAGGGAATGGGATCGTAATTTTAGCTTCATCCAGCGCAATTTTTCCATTTTCATACACATCAAAATAAACGGCCCAATAATCTTGGGGCTTCGCATGTGGACGAACAGCAAGATTCACCGAACTATCGGCCAACTCGCTGACTCCAACAAAAGGTGCCGGTTCTTTCAATACCTTTGGATGAGCTGTTAAGATACCCATCAAAACATCTTTCGCGTTTTTTATATTGGATTCGTAAGAAATTCCGAAAGTCATGTCAACACGGATTTTTCCTTCGGTGGTGTAGTTGGTAATATCACCATTTGAAATAGCTCCGTTTGGAATGATGATCGTTTTACTCTCTGGCGACAACAAAATAGTTACGAAGATGTGGATTTCCTTCACTACGCCCAGATGCCCCTGAGCTTTAATCAAGTCCCCCACATTGTAGGGCTTAAAAATCAGGATCATAACTCCACCAGCAAAATTTGCTAAAGTACCTTGAAGAGCTAAGCCAATTGCCAGCCCCGCAGCACCCAGAATCGCGATGAAAGAGGTTGTTTGGATGCCGATCATGCCAGCCACGCTGACCAGCAGAAGAGCTTTAAGTCCCAGATTGGCCAAGCTGGATACAAATCCAATCAGCGAAACGTTGACACTACGAACAGTCATCATTCGTCTGGTAGCCTTCGTAAATCGGTTGATGATCCACATGCCGATAACAAGGACCAGAATGGCCAGTACGACCTTGGGAGCATAGACAAGCATCAGCTCGTAGGCTTTGTCAATTAAATCTCGATAATCTTCCATTATTTATGAATTTAGGTTTAATTATTTTGATTGAATAAGTTACGGGAATTCTTGTAATAATTCAATAAGAAAAAAAATCAAAACATTTTCACCAGAGGCTGGCACAAAGTGAAACATCTATTGACAATAGGTATTGCATGACGTATTCCTATGGTTAAAGAAGAATGTAATCGCACTAAAAGAACCAGTTTAGCAGCAAATGAAACTTATTGTATGAAACATCGTATCATATAATCCTTTGCAATCACATAGTCTTTGTTTTGTTATTAGGGACTTTTTTAGGGTTGATTGGTTGATCTGATTGCAAAGAAATAAGGTAATTTTAGTTGTTTGTTTAAAGGAAGAGCGGTAAACAGATGTTTATCGCTCTTCCTTTCTTTAGTTCACCACTTCAAGATTAACCGGCAATGGTTTTCCTGATAACATGTTCAGGTTTGTAACCTCATAAAAAAGTTGAAGGCGCTCCATTGTTTTTACCTCGTCGGATGTGCCTGTTAGATCCAAAAAAACCGTACGATGCGCCTCAAGTATAATTTCGTCAGGGTACGAAAAGCCGATAGAGGGTTGCCGTTGTTTCAAATGAAAATCGATATCGCTTGAATTGTGGATCATGATCTTTTTGAGCTGATGGTTCTCCAGGCCAGCTTGCTTCGTTTTGATTGTAATAGAGCCTAAAAACAAAGGTGTTAGGAATTGTCGGCTACCAACCAGCTGGTTGTCGAAATATGCTACTGTTCGCCGATCTTTCAAGGCTTGTTTTATGGCACCTTTCGATTTCTCTGTTGCAAAAACCAGTGTCATTGGGCGGTGTGTTCCGGGGTAGGCCATAGCAATGGGTGCATGAACATCAGAATTACAGAGCAAGGTTAACTGTTTGCTTTTTGCCCATTGCAGAGCTTCCGGGTAGAATTCTTTTTCATTGTAAACTTCAATGCCATTTAAAATTCCCTTTTCCTGTAATTGTGTATGTTCCGTCCACCAAAGGGTGCTATCAGGCTGTTGTGCTTTCCATCCGGGATGATTCCAAAACACAAATGCTCCCTGTTCTTTCGCTTCCAGGCAAGCATCCATCCAATCTTCGCGCTCCAACAAGTTGGCATTGGTTACAAACAAAGCATTCAGATGCCCGGGTGGCATTTTGCGGGTAATCTCACTTCCTGGGATAAGCACCACACCCATTTGATTGGCCAATGGTTCGGCAATTTCGTACGCTCGGTTATGATCTATTTCAGCCAAGTCCTGCGAATGGGGCAGATATTCAATATGGTCCGTAATGGCGATGGCGTCCAGTCCTTCTTGCCAGGCTTCCTGTACTCGGATGGTTGGCCACACATCACCATCAGAAAAAATGGTGTGCATATGAAAATCGCATTTCAGGGTTTTGTATCCTGGTATATCAGGAATGGCAATTTCGGTGCGGCTTTGCGCTGAAACAGAAAGGACTGAAATGAAAAACAGGAAACTTGTTACGTTGGACTTTAGGTTGCTCATGATTTTCAAAAATTTAGCGCAATTTACATAAATCCTTTTAAATGATGGTATTGGAAAGGTTAAAGAATTGTTTTGTTGAAATCGAAAGAGGGATCATGAATAAAATCTAATTGTTATTATTAAAAGAGGGAAAAATCTGACACGGAGAGCAGTTTCTTGTCAACGGAGGTTCAAGTTGGCCGGCGTATGTCAGAAATGTATGCCTATCGTTAACTAATTATTTAGGCAACAACATCTTTAAGCAATGAAGCTACCAGCCCTAAAAACCATCCAACTAATGATACTCGGATAGCCCATTTGAGCCAACAATATTTCTTTTTATTTATTGAACTTCTGTCAAAGACTAATTCAAGCAGGTCATCCATTAAGTTTTCAGGATTTGATTCTTTAAATCCTTCTTTATATTTTCTTATATTTTCCCAGCGTGAAATCCTCACAGGGTTTGAAAAACCTGCCCCTGAATTCTTGTTTTCACCTCTTGGCCAGATAGCGAATATTGAAAATAAAATACCAAATGCTAAACATAAAAAACTAATAAATGCTGACAGCAACAAAAGTGAATAGGAGTAATCTAAAATACCAATTTTGTATAGTCCACTAATCAGTCCTGTATTGATAATTATAACAACTAGAGATTTTTGGTCAGCAAACTTTATATTCTCATGGATATGTGCTTGTGTCCCTAACAGAAAAGAAATTTTATTCCAGGGTTTTTCCATCGTTCGTATTTTAAGCTAGCTTGAAAATGTCACCACCTTCGATAATTTGCTGAATGAGCAGTATGCCGTTGGTGTTTCAAGTCAATAATGTATTCTAGTATTTGATAAACGATTTTCATTCTTAAAAGATTAGTGAAGAGACTAATTTATTTAAGAATTGGATAGGAGCTATGCGATAGTAGAAATAAAAACCCTCTCAAATAAAGTATTTGAGAGGGTTTTCTGTACCCGGGGCGGGAATCGAACCCGCACGATATTGCTATCACTGGATTTTGAATCCAGCGCGTCTACCAATTCCGCCACCCGGGCTTGAATTAGCGATGCAAAAGTAACACATTTTTTTTCTGCTCAAAAAAAATCGGAATAATATTTCTCTAAAAAGTATATCGGATCGAAATGGCTCCTCCACCTCCCCAAAAGTCAGAATTCCCGATCACGTTGAAGGTTGGCTTCCAATCGACACTGATACAGATGGGGGGCTCTGGCAAAATGATACTCCAGTCCTAAAATACCATCAATTCCAATGACGGTGTAGGCATTATTGTCGTCAGCCCAATTGACCCGATTGCCATCCCAAAACCCAATGTGTCCGCCAAATCCATAATACCAGTTAAGTTCTTCAACGGTAGCTGTTTCGTTGAGAGTTTCGTACAACCCTGTTAAATTTATTCCTTTTCATCGAGTTGTAACGATTCCTTCAATTGCAGTATTATGAGCGAAAAAGTTTTTGATAGTGAATCCATTAGTAAATCCACCTCGCAAACCAATCCGGGTATCATAGTCCTGGGCTGCTGCAATTCTAAAAAGAAAAAAAGTAACGCTAAAGCCGATAAGTAATTTCTTCATCATGTTCTCATTTTTTCCAACTCGAATTAGAAAACGGTAAACACATACCAAGATAAGGGAAATGACACAAGTAATGAGCACTGATGTTGGATAAACACGAACAATTCCCACGTAGCAGCCATCTTTGTATGTGATTTTGTTGCACAAAATCAATTGCCGGATTTAGGGTTTTTTCTTCCACAAGCATCTTATTTTTTGATAACTTAGCATTTGGTTATCCCATGGCTGACGGACTAAATAATGAATAAACAGGAAGAAAAGAGACTATTTGATCAAATTCGGCAAAGCGATGAAAAAGCCTTTGAAACAATTTTCAATACCTATTATGCGTCGCTATGTTTATTTGCAAATCAATTTTTTAAGGATAACGAGAAATCCGAAGAAATTGTCCAGGATTTTTTTGTGAAATTCTGGAGCAAAAGGCAAAAATTGTCGATCGACTCATCGGTTAAGAACTATTTGTTTAGATCCGTTAAAAATCACTGTCTAAATCAACTTCAGCACGAAAAAATTAAAGATAAGCATGTTCAATCTGTCCTGGAAAACTTCAATCAAGAGATCAATGAATCAGATTATTTTTTAGAAGTAGGTCTGTCTGAAAAGATCGCCGAAAGCATCGAATCCTTGCCCGATAAAAGACGTAACATTTTTAAACTAAGTCGGGAAGAAGGTTTAAAGTATCAGGAAATTGCAGATCAACTGGGCATTTCAATTAAAACGGTGGAAGCTCAAATGGGGCTGGCTTTAAAGCAATTGCGGGCAAAACTCGATGATTATAAAGACTATTGGATTGGCTTAGCCATTTTTAGAATTAACCAAAAGTAATTAAGGGTAATTCGGTGCAGCCTTGTCTTGTAAATGATGGGAACAAACAAAAACATATCGCAGAAGGATTGGGAGCAGCTTGCCCGACAACTTTATGAGGATCCGGCAAGTCCGGGAAAGGAAGATGTTGAATCCATTTTCGTTGACGAAGCAGAGAAAAAGCGAATCTCTGAATTGTCTGAAAAAGTTGATCTTTATTTTAAAATCAAGCAATACAATACACCAAAGGCTTACGCAAAGGTGAACACACAAATTCATAGGAGAAAAGCCGGATCAGGGTCTAGAATAGTAACACTTCGAACTCTGAAGATCGCTGCTGCCATAGTGCTTGCATTGTTGGTTGTTTCCGCCGCCTATTTCGTTGGCAAGCAGCAGCTTTCCGGGCAAACCTTAGCCGAAATTAAAGTGGACGACAGCGGACTTTCACAAGTTGAATTGGCTGATGGAACGATTGTGACGCTAAATCGAGATTCAAAAATAAATTATCCTGATCAGTTTGGAAGTAACAAAAGAGAAGTTTTTATTGAAGGAGAAGCTTTTTTTGAAGTAACGCCTGATCCCAACAAGCCCTTTATTATTCGTGCCGGTGAAGCAACCATAAAAGTTCTTGGAACGAGCTTTACGGTTAACGCTTACCCGGGCAGTGATAGGATTGAAGTTATTGTTGCTACCGGGAAGGTGCAGTTTTCAAAAAATGATATTGGTCAGTCTATGAACCGGCTACTTCTTAATCCCGGAGAAAAGGGAATTTTCGAGAGTGTCAGTAAACAGCTCGTTAAGAGCTTAAATGCCGATCCAAACTACCTGGCGTGGAAAACACGGTCGTTCGTTTTTAGTGAAACTTCATTGAAGGAAGTCATCAGCCAGCTGAATAAAGTGTACCGTGTTCAAATTGAATTGAACGATCTCAGTCTAAACGACCTGCTCTTAAATGCTCATTTTGAAAACGAACCATTGGATTTCATTCTAAAAGTTATCTCAGAGACCCATGGATTGTCGGTTTCCAGAACTGGTGAGCATTATTTATTGAAGAAAGAAGCCTAATCGTTAAAAACAAATTAAGCCATGAATACAACACGAATAAAAGTCGGTGCTTCAATTTTCATATTGATTCTACTGATCATCTATTTTCCTTTACGAGTATCCGCTCAGGAAGAAAAGCAAGGAGATCCGATCCTGGATCAAAATATCAGTCTTTATGCTGAAAATGAATCACTGTCTAAGGTGATCGAGCAGATATGCGATTACTTCGATCTGGACTACTCATATAACTCTGAATTACTTGAGGGAAAGAACATTACCTTGAATGTTTCGAACAAGCCGATTCGTGATGTTCTGGAAAAGCTCATGAAAGATTTCTATCTCATTTTCGAGATAGAAAACAATCTTCTGGTTGTACGCGATTATGTTCCGCTTCGGGAATCTGTCGATTATGAGAAAAGGATAAAATTTCAACCAAGCAAAAACCGTTTTGAATTTGCAGACCGGGGACGCAAATCAGTCACGTTCGAGTTTAAATCTGCCAGCAATCTGATTATTATTCCAGTCAGCATCAACGATTCGGACACTCTGAACTTTATTCTGGATACCGGCGTTCGGTTGCCGATTATTACAGAGCTACCGTATGTGAATAAGCTTAACCTGAATATGCTGAAGCCCATTAAAATAAGGGGGCTTGGAGAAGGAGAAGGCCTCACCGCATATCGATCAGGAAATAATACGATGAAAATAGGTGGGCTGGTGGCCTGGAATCAGGAAGTGCAAATGGTGATTAATGACAATTTCCAGATCTCTCAAATACTGGGTATTCCGGTACACGGACTCATTGGCTTCGACTTGTTCAAGGACTTTGTTGTTGAAATAGATTATGACGACCAGAAAATTACCGTGATCCAACCGGAGCATTATCGTGATCGGGTTCGAAATAAAGATATTGTGATGCCCTTACATTTTGAGCACAATAAACCTTTTGTGAGGACAACTATTATGACGGACGACAATGAGGAAGTACCGGTTAAGCTACTCGTTGATACCGGGGCCAGTGATGCCATCTGGCTTTCAACCAAATCTGATGATCGGATTGATATTCCCAGTAAACATATTGAGACTTTTCTTGGCAGAGGATTAAGCGGTGATTTATATGGAACGAAAGGACGGATTGGCGGAATCTGGGTTGGTCCACTGGTACTGACTGCGCCAATCGTATCTTTCCCGCAAAATGATATGATTGAAGAGTTAATTGTGGCAAACGATAGAAATGGCACACTTGGAGCTGAAATCTTACGGCGGTTTTTTGTGACGCTGGATTACCCGAACCATCAACTGAAATTACGACCGACAAGTAAGGTGAAGTCTGACTTTAACTACAATATGAGTGGCTTAGATGTTTCAAGCCCCATGCCCGGATTACCTATTTATACGATTGATAATATCCGCAACGGATCGCCGGGCTATCGTGCAGGCTTGAAAGAAAACGATCAGATTATATCGTTGAATAATACAAGCCATAAATCTTTGTCTTTAAATGATATAAATCTTATCTTTCAAAGCAAAGAAGATCGGAAGATTAAGATGAAGGTGTTGAGGGAGGGGGCTGAAATACAAACCAGTTTTCATTTAGAAAAAATATTTTAGTGAGAAATAGTATCCTGTTTGTTTCCTTACTTTTCGTGTTGCTGCCATTTGCATTGAATGCGCAGGAGAAGCAAGATTACAGGCCGGATACCAACGTCTCGATTCAGATTAAAGACGGAAAATTAATCGATTTGTTTGATCAAATTTCTGCTTTAACAGGAATCTACTTTTCCTATGATCCCAGTTTGGTTGATACCGATCAGCCAATCTCAATTGAGGCGAAGAATCAAACGATTGATCAAGTCCTGAAAGCTGTTTTTTCGGAGCGATTTTCATTTCGACTTCTCAAAAATCAACTCATCATTACTGTTAATCGACAAGAAGATGAAAGTGGAGATTCAGCAGCAACCTTCGAGTCGGTTTTCAAGCTAAGCGGAAAACTAACCGATCGGCAAACACATCAATCAATTCCATACGCCAGTATTTCGGTGTCCGGACATCCGTTTGGAACCATTTCGAATGGCGATGGGGAATTTCGAATAACAATTCCCAGCGAGTATAAGTCTGAAGATCTGGTTTTTTCCTGCCTGGGATACAGTCAGCACCTGATTTCGCTGGACACGCTTATGCAAAGTGAATTGGATATTCAACTAACACCGATAAATGTTCAGTTAAAAGAAGTAAAAGTAACAGCGATTGATCCGGTGGAAGTGATGGATCAGTTAGTCGAAAATATTGAAACAAATTATTCCACTTCGCAGCAACTAATGACCTCGTTTTATCGTGAGGTGTTGAAGCAAAATAATGACTACATCAATGTTTCGGAAGCGGTGATGGATATTTTAAAATCGTCTTACGGCAACACCTTTCGACAAGACAATATTCGCTACCTGAAAGGGCGAAAAACGAAGGAAGCCAGACCTTCAGTACTTATGGTAGATTTTAAAATGCAAGGAGGCCCGTATTACATTACTAAACTTGATGTTGTGAAAACCAGAGATTCGTTCATCGATCCGGAGTTCAGAGAATACTATAAATACAAAGTCGACCGGGTAATTCTGTATCGTGGGCGACCAACTGTAGTGATTCAGTTTGAACCAGATGGTAGATTTGACTACCTGACCTATGAGGGCGAACTTTATATTGATCGGGAAAGCTATGCACTTGTTTACGCTTCGTTTAGTTTGAGTAGAAATGGTAAGAAAGTAGCCCGGAAATCCTTAATTCGTAAAAAGCCGAGGGGGTTCAACGTTCGCCCTATTGAACTGAATTACACGGTTTCTTATAAAAACCATAATGATCGCTGGTATTTTAATGCCGCTCAGGCATCTGTCAAGTTTCATGTAAAAAGCCGTCGCGATAAAATCAATTCGGTCTTTCACAGTATCTCCGATTTGTTAGTGACCGATTATCGGGAAACCAACCTGAAGCGTTTTAGCCGGCATGAAAATTTTAACTCCTCTGAAATTTTCAGTGAGATTATTACTGATTACGATGAAGATTTTTGGGGTGACTACAATATTATAAAACCAACAGAAGATCTTCGGAAGGCCTTGAAAAAGGAATCCGCAAAAGAAAGTTCTTTTCATCCTAGTCAACAAACCAATCAATTAACGTCACAAAAAAGCATGCCATGAGAACCAGATTATTAGCCATATGTTTTTTCTTATTTTCATTATCAGCATTTTCGCAAAGCCCTTTGATCAACGAGATTGCACAAAAGCTGAATGACTATTATCAATTCTATCCGAAGGAAAAGATTGAGTTAACCACTGATAAGGAAGTGTATGCTCCGGAGGAAATTATTTGGTTTTCAACCATGATTACCAATAGCGCGGGGCAATTAGCTAAACCCGAGAGTCCGAAATACCATGTCGCGTTGTATTCCAGAAATGGAGTGCTGATTAGTAGTGATACCTACCAGACTAAAGCCGGGGTAATGAAAGGTGATTTGCGAATTCCCAATGGTTTGGCAGAAGGCAACTACGCTTTGGTGGCATACACCGACCTGATTTCGAAAGCTAATGAGGCCTTTTGTAAATTGATATTCATTAACCCAAGAGACAAAGCCGCTGTTCGTCTCGTTGAAACAGAACGACCACCGTTTTTTGTTCCAGGCAAGTCAGTTAATTATTCATTTTTGGTTGAAGAAATGGACGGCTCACCCTTTAAAAAGGAAAAGTTAGAATATGAGCTGTTTGATGGCGATAAGTTAATTTTAGATGATAAAGTAAAGTCGGATGAATTTGGCAAAGTAAGTCTGGAAATAGCAATTCCTCAGAAAAATTATTCATCGCCATTAAGCATGAAAATATTCAGCAAAAGGAATGAGCTGAATTATTCGACTATTCTGCCTGTCAAAAATCAAAAAATGGCTGTTCAGTTTTTCCCCGAAGCAGGAGCGCTAGTTGCCGGAACACAGCAAAAAATAGGGTTCGCGGTATTCGATGAAATGGGAAATCCGCAATCAGTTACAGGTAATATTTTAGATCAGGCTGGGAACAAAGTACAGACGATAAAAACCTTGCTCCCGGGCTATGGAATTTTTTCAATAACTGCAGAAAAGGGGAAAAAGTACAGTCTGAAGTTGACAAGTGCCTTGGGCGAAAATCAATTGTTTCCGCTACCTGACTCACAAGATGGGCTGCTGATGATGATTACAAAAACTGATCAGGAGTTTATTTACGCTAATCTCATGCTAACTGGAGATCAATCCAACATGCTGTATCTGGTTGCCAATCAGAGAGAGTCTGTTGTTTGGGCCTCCGAGCTTGAAATGAGTGGGCCGGCACGCCTAAGAATTCCCAAAGAGCAATTTCCTGAAGGGATCAGCCTGATTTCTGTATTTGATGAAAATCAGCAGGTGCTTGCTCGCCGAATGATTTTTATTGATCGGGAGGATGACACCCATATTGAGCTTTCGGCTCCGAATCAGCTAAAGGTCGGGGAGGTTTTCAAATTTGGCCTGAAAGCAGATGTCCCCGAAGATACTGATTTGCCGATCGTAAACCTGTCGATTAGTTCGATGCAGGAGAAGCTGGATTGGCCTTATAAATGGGACAACTGGCTATTGGTCAACTCCGATTTGGAGAAGGTAATTCCTAATTTGGAGAGCCTGATGTCGAAGGAAAACATTGAATCGACCATGAATCATATTTTAGTAGCCAACCAGCTCAAAAATTTCGACTGGGATGAAGTGTTGAATTTCGAGCCGGAGCGGGAACAAACGAAGTATCATCAATCCGGACTTTCCGGGCAGGTTGTGAATCAGGAAAATGAACCTGTTCCAAATGCAAAGGTTAGCTTTCTGAATTCACAAAACATGAAGATCCTTCACTTATCAACAGATGAGAACGGTGGATTTTATCAGCAAGCGATTGAGCCGGATCAACTGGACAACTTTGTGATAAAAGCAATGGGGCCGGATGGAAACGAGAACTTAATGGTGAGGTTTGAAAAGTCTTTATCTGAAGAAATTAAAGCATACGTAATCAATTTTATTCAATCGAATGCTGATCTGGAACCTGCACAATACAGCAGTGATTTTTATCGTGACAATACGTTTCTATTTTCAGAAAGGACAAAGGCTCCCAAGCAAAAAACAGAGCCGGCTTATAAAAAATACTTACAATCAGCAACCTCATTGTTGGACGTAATAAAAATGATTAAATCGTTTCGGCTTGATGGTGATTTGATTATTTTCCCGGGTGGAACTAATTCCCTCATGGCGCAGGATGGGGCGTTGATTGTTATTGATGGACAAAAGGTGGGAACCAGCGCAAGCGTACTTAATAGCATCAGTCCGTTGGATGTAGAGTCAATTAATATTTCTACCAATCCAGTTGATATTCAACGCCACACAGGACTGAATTCCGTCGGCGTAATTGAGATTGAAACCAAAAGAGGTAAAAGTATAGAAGTTATTGAACAGGAAGATGTTGAGGATATTCATCAAGATGGTTATCGTGTTGCACGGGATTTTTGGTTAAAAAAGTCTGAAAAACCAGCCATGCAACCAACCACCCTGTTTTGGAGCCCGGCAGTTCGGATCAACCCTTCCGGCCAATCGGAATTTGAAGTAATGGCTAGCGAGGTAGCTGGGAAATTTATTATTCAGGCCGACCTGATTGATTTGGATGGAAAGGTGACCAGTGTTTCCAAGGTGATTGAAATTATGCCAAAATAAAGGCGGAGATAGATGATAGATCCCGTTTTCGGGGGGGGGTAAGATCACATCAGGAAATAGCTTGCCCCTGAGCGCATAGTAGGGGAGGAGAGATTTTGGAAGGTCAACAAGAAAGAAATTTTCAGGAGGGTTAGGGAAGCAGATTCTTCTTTCATCGCTTGCGTTTTAATTTCAGTTAGACTCAGCCCCTGAGTTCATCTCAATCCTGCTGATTACTCTGACTTTTATTATCCATAATCTTTTCTTTCCCATACCGTCTGGCGACAACACTAATGTAAAAAAGTTGAAACGCGTGATAGATCATTACCGGAACTAAAAACAAGCTACCAAATGACGATCCGGCAAACAGTACCGCAGCCATGACCGAGCCATGAACCAGTGATTTTTTCGACCCACAAAACAGCACCGTAATTTGATCTTCTCTGCTAAAATGAAAAGCTTTCATCAACAACTTCGTTCCTTCAAAAACAAAAAAGAACAGGGCGACGACACTAGCACCTAAAATCAATAACTCGTGCACTTTTATGCTGGTAAAAACGCCATTCAAAAAAGAATCGCTAAAGCTCCGATACACAATGGTTAGGATAACCGACTTATCGAACAAGCTAAAATAACGTTTATTGCGGATGCCCCAATTCCCCCACCAGCGATGTAAGAATAGTCCGATGCAGACCGGAATAAGGATTTGCATGACCAGATCACTAATCACTTCGGCAAAAGCAAAGGCATCGCTTTGCTTCTCCATAAATAAGCCAACCCACAGGGGGGTGATGATAATACCAATAATGCCGGAGATACTGGCATTGAATATAGCACTCGGTATGTTTCCTTCGGCCAGAGACACCATGACCACTGAAGACGACACTGTAGAAGGCAAAGCAGCCAGAAAGAAAACAGCCAACCACAGAATTTCGTTTTCAGTACCTGCCAATAGCGGACGAAAAGCAAGCACCACCAAAGGAAATATGATAAAGGTAATGGATTGAATTAGCAAATGTAAACGCCAGTTACTGAGGTCCTTTTTCAGTTTCTCGGGACTCAATCGTAAGCCATAAAAGAAAAACAAGAGTGAAATGCCATATCGGATCAATACCTTCAACTCAATAGTACTTCCCTTGCTTCCAATTCCGGGAATCAGCCAGGCGAGCAGAATCATCAAAATAATGCCTGCGATAAATCCATCGGGTAAAAAGCGTTTGAAGTTTTGAAAGCGACTGTTTGCCATAAAATGTCCATTCGTTCGAGCAAAACAAAGATGGCTAATTTCCGCAAGAAGCAGCAAAACATTAAGAAATATTAATAAACATCACAATGGGTTTCGCTGTTGTTTCAATACTTTTGTGTCCCTTACATCAGATCAATTTTATGGATTTTACGAAGATGACCCGATACCAGCCCAAAATGGAATACCGCCGTTTTGGCAAAACCGAGAAGGAAATAAGTGTGATCACCCTGGGAGGTATGCGCTTTAAACATGGCTGGAACGATCCGCGCCATGAGATTCCTGCCGATACGCTTGCTCAGGTGACCAAAACAGTGGAGTTAGCTCTGGAACAAGGCATCAACCTGATTGAGACTGCATATGGGTATAAAAAAAGTGAGACTGCTTTTGGGATTGTATTGAATGAAAAACTGAAGGTAAAACGTGACTCCTATTACCTGATGACCAAAGGAAACGCAAATACCGCAGAGGAGATGCGCACACTGGTGAATGAGCAATTGGAAACTCTGCAAACGGATTATTTCGACTTTTATGGCTGGCATGGCATCAATACCATGGATCTGCAGGAAACCGCCTGTGCTCCTGGTGGACCGGTTGAGGAACTGCTGAAAATGAAGGAAGAAGGCATAATCGGCCATGTTGGCTTTAGCACGCACGGACCTTTGGATGTCATAATGAAAGCCATTGAAACTGATCTGTTCGATTTTGTTAACCTGCATTATTATTACTTTCTCCAACGCAATAAGCCGGCAATCGATTTGGCCGCAGCAAAAGATATGGGAGTATTTATCATTTCCCCCAACGACAAAGGAGGTCAACTGTTTAATCCACCGCAAAAGCTGACTGATCTCACCGCTCCATTACACCCCATTCAGTGGAATGCCCGGTTTTGTTTGAGCAATCCGAACGTGCACACCCTTTCGTTTGGCATTACCGAACCTGAGCACTTCTACCCGATCAATGGAATCTTTCCGGCGTCGGTTCCACTATCTGAAACTGATGCGAACATCAAACAAAAGCTGGATGAGCAAGTGCAGTCTGATCCGTATGCTTACTACGAAGGCTACGAAATGCTAGGCGATCCGTCTGGCCTCAACATTCCAGAAATATTACGCTTTCGGAAGCTGTGGAAATGCTATGACATGAAAGACTTTGGATTTTATCGGTACAACATGTTTCAGGAAAAAGATCATTGGTTTCCGGGAAATTTCCCTACCTCAGAAAACCTAAAGCAAATTGATAACAGCAAGTGCCCGGATGAAATTCCGCTTGTTGAGTTAATTGAGGAAACACATGCCGGCTTGTATAAACCGAAAGAAAAGAAAGCGTAAAAATCTGACTTTTACCTTGCGGTTTTTAAATGGTGGGTGGATTCGCTTATTTCTGAGTTGTTATTGAGGCGATAGCTTTACGCTGATCAGCTCCGGCCACCTCATATTCGAGGAATCGATTCATTATTTTACTCATTTTTATGGAGGAGTCAGTCAGGACTTTCGAACGCCATGCAACTGTACTTGGATAGTACATATCCAGAAAATCTTGCATCACCCGGTCTTTTGACTTTTGATCCTTAAAGCCGAATTGAGCTCCCTGATTTTCGCTAATCATGATTTGAATCGACTTTAGTGCTCCTAACGTTTTTTGGCTATCGAGCGTGCCATATTCAAACCGAATGGGGATACACAACTTCTCATTGGCAAGCTGCCCCATCCACTCTAAATATTCTCCGTTGATGGTATAAAAATCCGCATCGCTTCCCCAGTTAATTTTTTCTCCATCTAACACGTAGTCTAATCCTGCCAAAACTTTTTCATCATTAATTGGATTGAGAAACAGGTGCATTTTTCCACGTTTGCCATAGCCTGTATGTAAGTCTACACTCAATATCGATTGGTAGTCTTCAAAAAGAGTTCTCAGTAATGGTTCAAGTGCAGCGAGTTGAGGCTCCAATCTTTTGCCTCCGTAATAAATCCCTCGTTCGTATTCGTATTGCCCTTGCAATGCTGCCTGACGCAGAATTGGGAGCGACTCTTTAATTATTTTATAGATGGCATTCAAGTGAAAAAAGCGGTATTGCAGTTTATCGATTGACAACTCTCCTTTTGGGATTAGCAGATTCGACATTTTAGAATAACCCGCATTAATGCTTTGATACAGCCTTGGATTAATAACACAGTTTCGATTCAAATCAACATTATTCTCGGTTACTTTCCGGAAGTACTTAAATCCATAAGGATTTAGACCGTGAATAAATACAACTCCCAGCTCCTCGAGCGATAATCTGCTCAGTATTCTATCAATAAACATGAGTTGAATAGCGCTACCGGTAAACCCTTCAATTCCGTGAAGCCCTGAAGTAAGAACCAGTAATTTCCGGGGTTGCTGTTGTGCGGGGATATAGAGCCAATCAACTGTTAGGTCAGGGTCAATCATACTGTCGACCTTGATTTTCCCAACCCGGGCGTTGTTATAGTTGGAGCTTAATTCATTGGCCACATTCCGAAAGCGATTGCGGCACTCTTCATAGGTTTTGTAAAAGTACTCCATATTGCCAGCCTATAAATTAGATTTATAAATTCTTCGGCCAATCATATTGAAATCAAACTATTGATTCAATATCACTAGCATCAATATACGTAATTTTGGCAAAATCCAATATCCGAGATAAAGAATATTCTGTCTGAATATATCTAAGTCCGTTTAAAATAATCTCCGATTAACATGCGAATTGAGTTTGGCTCTTGTTAATCTGAAATTTACTCGTTTTGTAAACAAAAACCTCGATTCACACGCTGAAGACTATTCAAAATCATTATAAATTACAAAAATGATTTGCATAAGCGAAGCCCGTTTTACTTGCAAATTCCAGCTGAAAGCCATGCTCTTTTTAGCAATTGTGAAAATCGAGCTATAAATCATGAATACAACAACTTGCCATTGTTTTCGTTTGTTAGTAAATTCGCCTCCCGATTAGATAGGCACATTGCTTAAAAGCTACAATATGTTCGTTCTCCGATGTGAAAAAGGGATCCATCAGCTGAATCACCGGCAGCCAGTGCGAAGTACAGATTGTGAACATTACAGTTACTATTAAATAAATTATGAAATCGATTTTAGTTATCGTTATTTCCTTATTCTGTCTTTCATTTACGAAAACTGAGGGAAATGAAGACGCGAATGACGCGAGTGATCGCAAAAACGGATATTACATCCTTGTTGAGGATTATACCGACCGGACAAACCACAAGTACCTGGTTGAATCGAAAGACTCAGTAGATGTCATCTTTAATAACTTTTTTGAATCTCAGCTTGCCCTTGGAAAGATCAACTATCCGATTTCAATTGATAATGGACAAACTAGTTTTTTTGTGGCTCGCGTGACGCTTTTCGAATCGAGAAATGGGAAAACAAAGTTTAAGCATCTGAAGTATCCAAAGATTTATAACAAAAGTAAACACGAGGATTCGAACAAACGGGAACAACAGGATCCAACCGAGTTTTAATGTTTTTTGTTGTTTCGAAGTTCTATTTCAACCTGCCATTCAGCTAAATAAAATCGTATTTAAGCTTTGAAAGCCATTTTCATTTGCTGTGAAACGTTGACCTCATTCTTGGTCTGTATATAAGCAACCAGGAAGGCTTGGCTAAGTACTTATTTTTCAATTCGACTGATCATATTGTTTTTAACAGATTTTGGCTCAGATATTGTTGATTTTAGAATCTCGTGCTGAACTTGTCACAATTAAAAAATATTTCATATTGATTTTGGAAATAGTTGCGGATGCATCAGTTTTATACTGTTTTGGTAGCAGGTGTTTTAAGTGTTAGTTTGGCAGCGAAATTATTAGCTTTTAAAAAGGACAAACTTAATTCATTTCAAATTAATTTTATTATGGAAAAACTGAGTATATCGAAGATAATAGTTCTTGCTATTGCCATTATTTTGGGCGGGTATTTTATTGGCAACATGCATAAAAATGGGATTCAATCGAACAGGCATGTCGAGGTGAAAGGCTTATCGGAACGCGAGGTTGAAGCTGATCTTGCTGTTTGGCCAATTCAGATTACACTCACCGGCAATGATTTAAAGCTGTTGAAAACTGAAATCGAAGATCAGAAAAAACAGGTGCAACAGTTTTTTGTCGATCATGGCTTTACGGCTGAAGAGCTGAGCATGGGATCGACCAATATTGATGATGCCCGTGCGCAAATGTATGGAAGCAACATGCAAAACCGCCAATATCGATATATTGTGAAAACCGAATTTACAGTGCGAACTGACGATGTTAGTCGCTTGCAGGCAGCATTAAGTGAATCTCTCTCATTGATATCGAAAGGAATTGTTATTGGATCGAAAAATACCTGGAGACCAGTGGAGTTTATTTTCACTAAATTGAATGAAATTAAACCGTCAATGATCGAGGAAGCCACAAAGAATGCCCGCGAAGTAGCCGAGAAATTTGCCATGGACTCGAACTCTAAAGTTGGTAAAATTAAAACTGCTCGTCAGGGTTTATTTACGATTTCAGACCGCGATCAAAACACACCGCATATTAAAATCGTTCGAGTCGTTTCTACCATCGATTATTTTTTGGAAGACTAGCTTTATCGTAACATGGAAGAGGATCGTTCATTTTTACCTTCCAAAAAAACACTAAATATTCCAATTCGCGCTGAGTGCCATTCCTACTGACTGTAGCCTGACTTTTGCGTAGCCAATATCCTGAAAAGGCAGTTTTAAGTAGGGTTGCAAACTGATGCTGATTTTTGAGCTCAGCTGTTGTTGAATGTTTGCCTGAAAATTGAGAACGCTCAGCCAGTGCTGATTCTCATTAACCAAATGAACATCATCTTGATTTGAACCGTATGGATTAGTATTGGCAAAGTAATATTCTTCGCGAAGCATAAGGTATGAAGAAACTCCTGTGCCCAGACTAACCGTTGTTTTGCCACGATTGAGAATGGCATAGTTGATATTGAGCGGAATATCCAAAACTCGACAGTCAGCATCTACTGTTTCGCTGTTACTGCCAGATCCGTAATTACTATAAGTGTTCAAATCTGTAGCATATACTTTTTTGGCGTACACTGCTCCGGTGCTGATGCTCCATTTTTCAGATAATCCCAGTGAGATTAGCAGACCAAAGTCACCCCCAACTGAACCCTCACTTAAGGAATTTACACTATTGTAAGCCGGAGCAACCAATAAGCTAAGAGCAACTGATCGGAATGTACTAGCCTTTTTTGCAGATTCCAGCTCATGGGTAGCAAGTAATGGTTCATCGGTTGGTTCTGTCATTTCTTCGTAACGAACGGTATCAGTCTGCGTGAAACTTGGTGGATTTTCTTCGGGTGAAACGACCTCTGGTGTTTCATTGGAATCGGATGGTGTTTCGGAAATAACCTGAGCTGGGGCATCAATGGCTTTTTCAGACTCCTGAACAGGAGTTATAGTTTCTTCTTGTTTCGAATTCTTAGTTTCTTTGGTTGTTTGTGTTGAAGCTATAAGCTTTTCACTTCGTAGAGAAGAATTGGGGTCTTCTGTCGCTAATTTCGAAGTCGTATTTTCTTTTTCAATTTCGGCAGGGGCACTCTCTTTCTGTTGTTCCGTGACTAATGGCTGATTGAAAGATTCCAGACTGGTTGGCCACAGGGTCCATATTGAAAAAGCGATTAATAATAGGGCTGCGATTCCGGCAAGAGGTCGCAACCAGATAATGGCTTTTTGTCTTCTCTCAAACCAAATCAGCCGTTTTTCAAGTTCTGTCCAGTTGCTTTCTTCATAAACTACGGGATCAAAATCAGGATTTAATCCTGTTCTGAAAAGTTCATCTATGTTTTTCTGATCTCTGGATTTCATGGTTATTTTGCGTTGGAATAAAAATTACTTCTATATGCAGAAACCCGAATGGGTTTCCTCCACAATGTCCATAGCAGAAGCGCAATAATGGACTGTGGTCGTGCCAACATCTGCTGTAATTTCTGCCTTGCTTTGTAAAGATTCGATCGCGATGTTCCTGCAGTGATGCCCGTCATATTGGCAATTTCTTCGTGTGTGTATCCGTCAATAGCATAAAGGTTAAATACCATTCGATAAGCTGGTGGAAGTTGGCGTATCGTTTCCAGCAAATCCTCGTAGCCCAGTTTTCGCTCTACGCTGGCTTCGTGTCTGAAAAATTCAGACTGATCAAGTGTTTCCATTTGTGACCATTTCAAATTTGCCCTGTAATAATCAATTGATGCGTTATGCATTATTCTGCTCAACCAAGTCTTAAACGACCAGTTCTCATCATACTTATCAATGTTTGTAAATGCTTTAAAAAAGCCATCGTTAACAATTTCAGCCGCTTCTACTTGTTTTTTGGCAAAGCGCAAACAAATCTTCATCGAAAAGCCATAAAGCTTTTGATACACCATTTTTTGGCTCTGCCGATCCCGCTTCCGACAGCCATTAATCAGGGGTTTTAAGTCTTCTTCTACCATAACGAGACTATGATATTCGCAATCGACCAGGACATAATGACTTCGTTTTATCCGTACTTTACAAATCAGTCGAAAGCATTTGTACTATATATACAACAAAACAAATTCTCATTTGATTTTGGTTTTATAAGTTGACTACCAATCATAGTCCTCATAATTCTCTTTGAGGGTAAACGTGCGGGAGATGCTGAAACCCCAACGAAATTCACCATCGCCCCAATTGCTGCTCGTGCTTGGAATAAATTGATTTTCGAGAATGGCAGTTGAGTTGGTAAAATCTAAGCTAAATACGTGTCCTCCTGTTTCAATTTCGAGGCCAACACTTAAGGGGTTGTAAAACTCAAATTTCTTACTTCTCAAAAAGTAATCTTCACTCTCCTGACTTCTGAAACTGTGGAAATAGTCAAAAACTACAGCCATCCGCCTACTAACTTTTAAGCGGCCACCAATACCCAATGCAAATAGGTTATTCATATCCTGATAAGTCACCAAATTCCGGTGAATATAAGTTGGCAAAAGCACCAGCGATAATTGATCGCTGAATTTTCGTGAAAGAATAAGCTGCGACGTATAACTCATTCGATCGCCAAACTTGTCAAAACTTGTATCGGATGTGACAAGATCAGATTCTTCGGTTGCTGAAACTACGCTATTTCCAAAGAGCGTTAGCGAAACGGGAATATGATTGTCTTTGGTTTGCTGGAGGATGCGCAATTTTCCATCCAGGAAAAATAGTTCACTTTGAAAGGTACTGGTTCCGTTGGGTGCGCCCTTTGTTCGGCCAATACCAACACTCAATTGATCTGAAATACCGTACTCAAAACCAATTAAAATATCAGTTGAATTGTCCAATCCGTAAAAAGAAGATAGCCCACCGAAGTCTCCAGCAATGTCTCCAAATCGGTGTATAACCATAAATTGAAGATCGTATTTGTGAAGCGTTTCATTGGTTCGTGCATTAATAATACGGGGAGACTTAAATGTTGATATGACCGGATTTGATTTTTCACTCTGCAATGAATCTTTAAACAATTCGCTCATATCGGTTTGTGAAAAAACAGGTGTAAAACAGCTGATCAGTAAAAAAATGGTAAACGTGTTTCGCATCATCTTAATTCTATTTTATTTTGTACTTAGCTGAAACAGTAACTTCTACAACTTCAGCAATATTTTTGATAACAAGTCTGGGGATCTTAATGTTGTGGTCTGCCAGACTCACTCGAAAAGTTGAATGAGTTGTAACCGTTCCCTTGTTGATCTTTATTTCACCGGAAACCGAGTAGTTTTTGGTTACTCCATGAATGTTCAGGTCGCCAGAAACATTGACCGAATAGGTTCCTTCCTTTGAAAAATCGATCGAATCGACTATTTCCCCGTTGAATTCGGCATGAGGGAATTGATCGCTTTCCAGGTAATTTTCGTTAAAGTGTTCCTGCATCAGGCCTTTTTTGAAATCGAACGACTGGATGGCAATCTTAAAATAAACCTCTTTGGTCTTCGGATTTATCGCGGATAAGCCTTGCTCACTTTTAGCATAAATATCTTCCAGCGGAGCTTCCGAAAAAAAACTAATCATGACATCCCTCGAAGTAATCACTTGTGCCTGACTAACCACACAAGACATCGTGAGGAGTAATGTTGCGATGCCGTATTTTAATGCATACATGATGATTTAGTTTTTGGGAGCACAGTTCTGAATCCAAACATTTAATGAGTCTCTCACGGCTTGAGGTAATGGGGCATTTCCTTGCGGCATGTCGGCGTTGTCGCCAATTACTCTGGTGGCGAAGAAATCAGAATATGCTGCAACTCCACTATAGCTGGTAAAGTTCCCCGGACCGGGTGAGTTGCCTGCATAATGACATGAAATACAGTACTTGTCAACGATTCCCTTCACGTAATTGTCGTAGGTCACATCCATTTCAGGAAATTGTGGTGTACAATCGGGTGTTTCTTCATTTTCGTCCGGCATTTCAAGAGCCGTTTCATTCGAACATCCGAAATAAATAAGATTAAAACCAAGCATAAGAATTAAAGCTGTTCTTTTCATAGCAGTGTGTTTTGATGAGATCATAATTTTAGTCATTTGTATTCAAGCAGGGCGACACTTATTTTACTAAGTGCTGAGCCTCTAATTTCTGTTTAATACCCAGTTCCACCTCCGCCATTTGATGGATTTGAACTACCCTTTAATAAAGTCGCTAATATTTCGCCGCCGGGATAAGTGCTTGTATGAATCTGCACATATATTTTCCCGGAAGCTAAATCATTGACTTGGCTTGCTGAAAAAGTCGCTACTCCTGAGGTCGTTCCACTGTCAGAGTCTGGGAATCCTGTAATATCAACAATCACGGGCCCATCATCATGAAAATGCATGGCAACAGCATCAGAGCTTAAATCGGACCATGTAACTGTATAGGCAAATTCTCTGGATTCAGAATCAAGCACCCCTGTGACAGTTCCGCTTCCTGAGGTTGAAACATCATTGTTAGACTTGACAAAGCTGCCTGAATATGTAACTTTAGTCTCTGTCTCAATATCCGATGATTCATCATCATTACAGGAAATAGTAAAAGTAAAAAGTAAGAGAATAATGAAAATGCCCGGAGTCGCATTTCTTCTTAGCATATGATTTCGTGTTTTCATAATTGTAAATTTTAATTTTTATTTAATTTTCAATTGTCTAAATAGTTCTCGCAAACAGTAAAAAATCCTTTTCATTAATTGGATACGTTGGATTATTGCAAAGTGCTGCCTGATAAAATACTTTTTTGTCTTTTTTTTGTTATCGATTTGACTTGGGCTTGAGTTGGAAAAAATTTACAGTTAGGGCAGGAAGAAGGAGATCGTTTTTACGCGTTGTAGTCATTTGTTACAAAAAGAACAGTTTGTAATAGTTCTTTAATCAATCTTCAATTATCAGTATAGCAGCAGGTTAGTAGGCGTATCCAAGAATTATTACAAACCTGTAATTGTTAATTTAATCGTTTTGTAATATTTTATTAACCCAGCTGTAATGCAATAGGTATTCATTTGCCATCGAATTCCGCTGTTAAAGGAGTTTAAAGTTTTATCAATCTTAAGTATATGAAAAAAGTCAATCTTTTGTTATTGGCATTGCTCAGCTTTGCTGTAACAGGAATGTCCCAAACGGACGAGTTTAAACCAGGTGGAAAACCATTTATGAAAATTTTCAGTAATTATCACAGTACATTTTCTGATGGCAAATCAGCTTCCGCCTTTGAACTAACCCGGCTGTACCTAGGCTACGAGTACAATTTCAGCGAAAACTTTTCAGCAAAAGCAAATCTGGATATCGGTGATCCCGGTGCTGGTAGTTTGGAAATGACCGCCTACGTGAAAAACGCCTATTTAAGATATAAGGCAGATAATTTCACGGTAAATTTTGGTTTGATTTCAACTACGGCTTTTAAAACTCAGGAAAATGCCTGGGGGTACCGTTACATTGCGAAATCATTTCAAGATGCCTATAAATACAGCTCGAGTGCTGACTTAGGAGTGAGTGTAGCTTATAAATTTAGCGACTACTTGAGTGCCGATGTTATTGTTACCAATGGCGAAGGATACAAAAAATTACAGTCCGACAGTACTTTCCGCACAGGTTTTGGTCTTACTGCCAATCCGGTTGAAAAGCTAACTGCACGCATTTATTACGACTTTATTACCGACAACAATATGCAATCTTCATTGGCAACTTTTGTTGGCTATGCCGGCGACAATTTTTCATTGGGAGCCGAGTATAATCAACAGTTTAATGTTAAGTATGTTGAGGATCGTGATTTGAGCGGTACCTCGTTTTACGGAACAGTAAAAGCTTCTTCAAAAGTGAAGGTTTTTGCACGTTACGATAATCTATTTTCCAATACTGTTTCTGGTGGTTCTGCCGACTGGAACCTTTCGAAAGATGGTCAGCTGTACATTGCTGGTTTGGAGTATGCTCCAGTGAAAGGAATAAAGCTTTCACCTAAC
Source organism: Sunxiuqinia indica (assembly GCF_009847015.1). Taxonomy (GTDB): domain Bacteria; phylum Bacteroidota; class Bacteroidia; order Bacteroidales; family Prolixibacteraceae; genus Sunxiuqinia; species Sunxiuqinia indica. The sequence continues at coordinate 37,309 of NZ_WVEM01000006.1, read as the reverse complement.
TTTCAGGGATGGAGTCCAGCCGATGACAGTGAGGAATTTAGTGCTTCAATATTTTTGAATTGTGAAATCAAATTTTAATCAATAAATGATTTAATCATGAGAGTATTTTTATCTTTTATCTTGGCGGTTGTGCTTTTTAGTGCTTGCCAAAACTCAGCAAAAAAATCAAATTCAAGCGGTGAAAATGTTAGTTTAACTGCTGCTGGTGCAACTTTCCCATTGCCATATTACAATCTGGCATTCAAAGACTATACAAAAAAATCAGGAACCTTGGTTACCTATGGTGGTATTGGTTCCGGAGGTGGTATTCGTAGTTTGAAAGACAAAGTAGTTGACTTTGGAGCTACCGATGCTTATTTGAGCGATGACAAATTAGCGGAGATGCCTGGCGAAGTCGTTCACATTCCTACTTGTATGGGAGCTGTGGTAATTGCCTATAATTTACCTGGAGTTGATGAGCTAAAACTATCGGATGCCTTGTTGGAGAAAATTTTCATGGGTGAAATTACGAACTGGAACGATGCCGAATTGAAAGCAAACAACCCGGGAGTAGCTCTTCCAGACCTGGAAATTACTTTTGTACACCGTTCGGATGGTAGTGGAACAACCTACATCTTTAGCGATTACATGACTAAGGTCAGCAAAAAATGGGCTGACGAAGTAGGGACTGGAAAATCGTTGAAATGGCCTGTTGGAATGGGAGCAAAAGGGAACCCCGGAGTTGCCGGAACAATCAGCCAAGCTGAAGGTGCTGTTGGTTACATCGGTTCTGAATTTGCTTTTGCACAAAAAATTCAAACCGCTAAAGTACAAAACAGCAGCGGCGAATATATTTTGCCAAGCATCGAAAGTATCAGTGCAGCAGCGCAAGGAGAGATTCCTGCTGATACTCGTGTGATGTTGACCAATTCATCTGATCCTGATTCATACCCAATCAGTGGTTTTACCTGGATTATTTTATACAAAGATCAGGCGTACGATGGTCGCTCAATGGAGCAAGCCAAAGCAACGGTTGAATTCCTTGATTGGATGGTGAGCGAAGAAGCACAAGCACAGGCGGCAAAAGTGAACTATGCTCCGCTTCCTGAAACAGCAGTTCAAAAAGCAAAAGCAATTCTTCGTAGTGTTACTTACGAGGGCAAAACTATTTTGGAGTAGAAATACACCTCTCAAAACTGGAAAATGAATAGTGATAAAATCACAAAAACCGTATTATTTTCAGTTTCAATATTAATCTTAATGTTGGCTGCAGGTATGCTATACTCCCTGGTAGGAGGTGCCATACCTGCATTCAAGGAATTTGGGCTGAAGTTTATCTTTTCCGGCGAATGGAACCCAACTGAAGGTGAAGAAAAATATGGCGCTTTGCCATTTATTGTTGGAACACTGATGACTTCCTTTGGCGCCCTGATTCTTTGTTTACCATTATCATTTTCCACCTCACTGTTTTTGGGGGAATATTTTCGTGGCACTCGCGTTGCTCGAATCCTGGGACTTTTAGTTGATTTATTGGCCGGGATCCCGTCTATCGTTTACGGACTTTGGGGCTTTTATGTACTGCGCCCGGCCTTGATAGAAATTGGATTTGGAGGTCGCGGATTCGGGATTTTCACAGCGGCCCTGATTTTGGCTGTTATGATTATTCCTTACGCAACATCGCTGAGCAACGAAATTATCAGCATGGTGCCCAACGATTTAAAGGAAGCGGCCTATTCTCTCGGTGCAACACGTCTGGAGGTGATTACCTCAGTTACTATTCCAAATGCACGGTCGGGAATTGTGGCCGGGTATATTTTGGCTTTTGGTCGCGCATTGGGCGAAACAATGGCTGTAACCATGCTCATTGGTAACACCAATCAAATACCAACAAGCTTTTTCGGAACAGGGAATACCATGGCCAGTGTGATCGCCAATCAATTTGGCGAAGCTGATGGACTAAAACTGAGTTCGTTGATAGCTATTGGTCTGCTTTTATTCCTGATTACCGGAATAATCAATGCTGCCGGGAAACTGATTATTAAAAAGATGAATTAAGCTGCTATGAAATCGACTTTTGCATGGAAGGATCATACCTCGCGACGATTGCTGAAAGACAAAGCAGTTCTTGTTGGTGTTGTTGTTCTTTCACTCATCACCATATCGCCTATTGTTCTCATCATATCGAAATTGGTTGTGGAGGGATATCAGCAGATTAGCCTTGACTTTCTGATTGAAAACACTCCGGACACCTTCGAAGCGATGACTGCGGTAGCCAATGGCGAGAATATCCCGGGTGGAATAGCCAACGGTATTGTCGGTACACTTTTAATGGTCGTCTTAGCATCGGCGATTGCCATTCCAATTGGCGTGTTAACCGGTATTTATTTGTATGAAAATCAGGGAAAGTTTATGGCCAACCTCACCCGAAATATTTCAGATATTTTGCAAGGGGTACCTTCAATTGTCCTTGGTTTAATTTCATACTTATGGGTGGTAAAGCATATTACTAACGGCTTTTCGGCTTTAGCAGGTAGTGTTTCTTTGGCAATTATGATGTTGCCAATGATTGTGCGCTCTACCGAGGAAACGCTGAAAATGATTCCGCAAACATTAAAAGAAGCTGCTCTGGCACTGGGAGTTCCCTACCATAAAGTGATTTTAAAAGTGTTGGTTCCAACTGGATTTAGTGGGTTGTCAACCGGAATATTACTTGGGATTTCCCGTATTTTGGGTGAAACAGCTCCCTTGTTGCTCACAGCTTTGGGCAGCTCCATCATCAATCTCGATATTACACAGCCAACCAGTGCTGTTCCCTTGCTGATCTGGGAATTTTACAACGATCCGAATATGATTGGACTAATTTGGAGTTCGTCGCTGTTGTTAATGGCTATTGTATTAATTTTGAACATTGTGTCGAAGCAGATTGCAGGCAAAAGAAACTAGAAAATGACAAACACTATAGCTGAAGTTAAAAAACCGATTCTCTCACTAAAAGATTTATCAATCGCCTATGATAAAAAATACGCGGTGAAGAATGTGTCGGTTGAAATAAAAAAGAATACCGTTACTGCAATCATGGGACCATCGGGCTGTGGTAAAAGTACTTTGCTACGGGCATTAAACCGGATGCACGAACTGTACGAAAATATCAGCACTGAAGGGGAAGCTTTTCTGAATGGGAAAAACATTTACGATATGTCACCCATCAAGTTGAGAAGGCACATGGGGATGGTGTTTCAACGCCCAAATCCGTTCCCAACCATGAGCATTTATGATAATGTAATTGCCGGGTACAAGCTGAATGGTATTCGCACCAAAAAGAAGGAGCGAGACGAGATTGTTGAACGTTCTTTACGCGATGTGGCACTTTGGGATGAAGTGAAAGATTCGCTTTTCAAAAAAGGCACTTTCCTGTCGGGAGGACAGCAGCAACGCTTATGTATTGCGAGGGCTTTGGCATTTAGTCCTGAAGTAATTTTAATGGATGAGCCAACTTCGGCTCTGGATCCGGTAGCAACTTCAAAGGTTGAAGACTTACTGGTAAAGCTAAAGGAGAATTACACCATTGTGTTGGTTACTCACAATATGTCACAGGCCGCCCGCATCTCTGATTATTCATTATTTATGTATCTTGGAGAGTTGGTGGAGTATGGTAAAACAAAAAACATGTTCACCAATCCGATTGACCCTCGCACAGAAGAATACTTAACAGGTAAATTTGGTTGATAACCAGTTTCGAAAAATTTTAAAATTCGGATTATGACGATTAGAAAAGATGATGCACTAAATAATATTGTTGCCGACTTTGAAACACTTTCAAATATTGTTTTAGAGCAACTCGATCAAATAGAGCAAGTGATAACTGCCGGAGATATCGTGGTTCCTGAAGACGTTCTGAAAAAGATTCGTCAAAATGAAAACGACATTGATAAGAAGGAAGTTAAACTTAGCGATAAGATTGTAAATACAATCGTTCTTTATCAACCTGTTGCTTCGGAGCTACGACGAATTATTGCCTGTTACCGAATTGTTTTAAGCTTGGAACGAATCGGAGATCTGGTGGTTAATATTTCTAATTTTATTGAGAAAATTAAAACCCCGGAGGTCTATTCCCGTTTGCAGGAGGTTTTGTCAAACATGACTATTTTGAGCATCAAAATGGTTCGGAAGTCTTTGCTTTCGTTTATCAACGATGATAAGGAGTTTGCCATCTGGACGATTAAGAATGACGTTGTATTTGATGAAATCAATCACAAGCTTTTAAAGAAGATGTTGGCAAAAGCAGACACCGCAGAAAGCAGCAAACATTTACTCATGAGCATTATTACCATTAAGGAAATGATGTCGAACATTGAGCGAATTGCGGATCATGCCACCAACATTGCCGAGGCTGCAATTTATTCCATCGAGGGGAAAGATATCAGACATCATAAAATAGATAAATAAATCATGGATTACACTCCTAAAATATTGGTAGTTGACGATGAAAAGGACCTTCGGGAAATCCTTCAATTTAATTTGTCGAGTGAAGGCTTTGACATTGATGTAGCCGCCTCGGCCGAAGAGGCGTTGACGATGCCGCTGGAAGAATATCACCTGATATTACTGGATGTGATGATGGGAGGAATCTCAGGGTATAAAATGGCCGATATCCTTCGGAAAGAAAGAGAACTGGATGTCCCGATTATTTTTCTGACTGCTAAGGGATCGGAGAATGACCTGCTTACGGGATTTAATGTTGGAGGTGATGATTACATTGTCAAACCCTTTTCAATCAAAGAAGTTGTTGTTCGCATAAAAGCAATTTTGAAACGCGGCAAAAAGACCGAAAAGCCCTCAAGCTTGATTGAATGTGATGGGTTGATGATAGACCTGAACCGAAAGTCAGTCTCAATAGATGACAACCAGATAAGATTAACCCGCAAAGAGTTTGAGATCCTGTCTCTACTCGTTAAAAGCAAAGGGAAATTTATTGCCCGACACGAAATACTGAATCGGATTTGGAGCGACGATGTTATTGTTACCGAGCGGAATGTGGATGTCAATATAGCCCGATTGAGAAAAAAAATTGGCAATTATGGTGCAGCCATTAAAGGGCGATCGGGTTATGGATATTGTTTTGATTATCAGAATTAACCTGACCAATAAAGACAACTGATTTTGTTTCATTCTAAAAATTAAAACCGTGGTATTTCGACACAGAACATATAAACAACGCATTTTCATTTACTTTTTTGCGGCATTCTCGTTTTTCATGATTGCCATTTTGGCGTTCCAGTATAATCGGGAAAAGAGATACCGAATTGACGAACTGGAAACATCGCTGGATAACTATGCAGGTTTTACACATCGTTACATTGAGCATTACGATATCTTGAGCCACCAGAATTTTGAGCGCCTTGATACGATTAAGCACCTGATTCCGGAAAGCAACATCCGGATTACAGTGATTGGGCAGAAAGGGAATGTGATGTACGATAGTTTTGTACCCGAATATTCAACGATGGAAAACCACTTACACCGCCCCGAAGTACAAAAGGCTTTGTATTCCGATACCGGGGGAAACATCAGGCATTCTGAAACAACCGGGCAGGACTTTTACTATTATGCCCGCTACTATGATGGCTATTTTGTACGATGTGCGGTGGTTTATAATATCGCCATTGAAAACTTTCTGAAAGCCGAGCGGGTATTTATCTTTTTTATGCTTGCCCTTTTTGTTATTATGTGGATACTCCTTTCGTTGGTTACAAAACGGCTGGGTGAGATTATTAACCGACTGCGTGACTTTGCAGTCCGCGCCGGGAAAGATGAAGATATTGATCCGCATTTGGAGTTTGTGGATTCGGAGTTTGGCGATATCCGACGGCAAATTGTACAAATTTACAATGGCTTGCGTAAAACCAAGCAAGACTTAACTGCCGAGAAAGAACGCCTGTTCAACCACCTAAATGCACTGAACGAAGGGATTGCATTTTTTCTTCCAACCAAAGAAAAGATATTGGCCAACAGCCACTTTATCCAATACATCAATCTAATTTCTGAACGTTCATCCATTTCAGCTGAAATGCTGTTCGAAATAGAAGATTTCAAACCGCTGGTTTTTCAAATTGAAAAATACCTGAGTGATGATATTGTGATTAATCCGAAGGATTTACCTCAATTTTCGGTTACGATATCCAAAGGCGAAAAATATTATAATGTTCAAAGCATTGTGTTCCCCGATAAGAGTTTTGAGATTTTAATTAGTGATGTAACAAGACCCGAAAAACGCCGATTACTGAAACAACAATTGACATCGAATATTGCACACGAATTGAAAACTCCTTTGGCTTCGATTAAAGGATACCTGGAAACAATTATAAACAACAAAAATTTGCCAAAGGAAAAACAGGTGTACTTTGTGCAGCGGGCTTTCTTTCAAAGTGAGCGACTCAATTCGCTGCTCAACGATATCTCACTATTGAATAATATTGAAGATGCCGGCGATTTGTTTGAGTTTAAGCATGTGCATTTGCGACCCCTGATTAACGATGTGATTGAGAACCTGGAATCGCGCATGAATGAAAAAAACATCGTGATTCAGCTCGCTGTTGATGAAAAAGTGACTGTTTTCGGAAATGATAGTTTGCTGTCCTCCATTTTCCAAAACTTCATAGAGAACTCCATTAATTATGCAGGTGAGAATGCTTCGATTAAGATAAAACAGTACCTGGAAGATGAGAAGTTCTATTACCTGAGCTATTCTGATTCCGGAAAGGGAATTGCAGAGACACACCTTCCAAGAATATTCGAACGTTTTTATCGTGCCGATGAAGGACGAACAAGAGAAAACGGGGGAACCGGATTAGGTTTGTCGATTGTGAAAAATGCTGTGCAACTCCATCGGGGAGAAATTTCGGTTCGAAACAAACCCGAAGGCGGTCTGGAATTCTTATTTTCATTGGCAAAAGCATAACAACGACTTTAATAGAATTGCAATTCAAAATATAAGCCCCGACCATTTTTTGGTCGGGGCTTTTTGCGTTGTATTTCAGCCGATTATTAAATGCTTTGTTATCCAGATGTAATTTAAGCGTATACAATCTTTAATCAAGGTGTAACATAATAACTCGTATTTAGCACCCGAAAACAAGAGCGATCTGTGACAAAAAGGACGATTCTTTAAATGTGATCGAATGATCTGATTCGGGATTCTGCTAAACCGAATGCCAATGGCAGCATTTTTCAAAATCGGAGTTCTTTGTAGTGGTCGTTAAAATTCAACTCAGGAGGTTGATTTTAATTGATAATTGATAACAAATTTATGGGACTTAGGAGATTATTTTTGCTGACCATTCTGGGCAGCATTTCACTCATTGCAACTGCTCAAACAGGAAAGCTAACAGGAGCGGTAACTGATGCGAAAACAAACGAAACACTGATTGGTGCCACCATCTTTCTCGAAGGCACAACCATTGGCACAATCACTGATTTTGATGGAAACTACATCGTGGATAAAATACCGGCAGGTACTTATACGGTGCGCTGTTCATTTATTTCGTACGAAACAAAATCGGTTGAACAGGTCGAAATTACAGCCGGCGAAACGGTGAAGATTGATTTCATTTTAGGAGAATCAACAGTAGAAATTGGCGATGTAAAAGTGGTTGCAAAAGCAAACCGCGAATCGGAAACCATGCTGCTAATGGATCAGAAAGAAGCTTCGGGAATTAAAGAGAGTATTGGCTCAAGACGGTTGTCCGCCCTGGGTGTTTCTGATGCCGCTTCGGCCACTTCCAAAATCTCGGGAGTCACAAAAAACGAGGGCTCCGGTGATGTTTACATTCGTGGACTGGGCGACAGGTATTTATCAACTACGATGAATGGCTTGCCAATACCTTCGGACGATGTCGAGAAAAAGAATATCGATTTAAACTTATTTTCAACCGACATCATCAAGAATGTAGGCATCAATAAGACCTTTTCGGCGGACACCTATGGTGATCAAGCTTCAGGTACTGTTGATGTTAGTTCAAAAACATTCAGCGAAAAGATGACACTGGGACTTTCAGCCAAAGCTAATTCTAATGTGATAAAAGACGGTATTTGGAGTGATTTCAGAACAACTCAAAATATGAATGATGTGAGCTTGGGGATCTATCAACGTACTTATACAACTGAGGCCGCTATCAAACAGCAATCCTGGAATCCGGAACAGCGAACGATGCCACTCGGATTTGATTTTTCGCTTACCGCCGGAAAGAGATTAAAGTTATTCGATCGTGATTTTACTGTTTTTGCAACGATTGGTCACGAAAATGAATACGAGCACCAACAGGGGCTTTATAAAAAATATAGATCCAATATTTTGAACAATTCGTTTAATGATGCCGAAACCTTCAATACAAAAATAACCACTACCGGACTGGTTAATCTGGCCTATGAATTTAATAGCAACCACAATCTAAATTTCAACAGTTTGGTAGTTATTAAAACAAATGATGAGCTCTATGAAGCAGGTCGCAATGGCGAAGGATATATCTATGACCAGCTCCCAAAAGACTCCATGGCATTTGTTCGCGATCAAAACCTGAAACAAACAACGATGCTTGTTAATCAGTTAATGGGGTCGCATAAATTGGACGATAAAAATTTGCTGAAGTGGGCTGTTGGCTACAATTCGGTGAGTGCTGAAGAACCCAATCGAATTCGGAACCAAGTTCATGGCATGGGCGATAATACGTTTCAATTTGCTTATGTCGGGGACTATCAACAGAAAAAATCGTTACAGGATATCAACGATTGGGAGGTTAATGGTTATTTGAATGATGAATTAAAGTTTATTGACCAGGAAGATAGAAAGCTGAAACTGGATTTTGGAGGAAATTTCCGAAAGAAAGAAAGAGATTTTAACTCGATCTCAGTTGGAGTCAGGGGAAAAGGTGTTGACTTTGCATCAATCGATAATATAGATGAAGTATTGCTTGATGAGAGTTTATATTCCGATGGCAGTCTTCGATTGCGGGAAGGAACACCGGATATCTATGCAGCCAATTTAAATGTGTATGCTGCTTATCTGAATGCCAATTTCAAACTGAATAAGTTGAGTGGAATTGTAGGCTTGAGATATGAGAAGGACGAAATCGATGCGAACTGGGATGTTGCCAACTATGTCGGTAGAAAAGGAAGTCTTTCAAATAGCTACGACAATTTATTTCCGGGTGTAAATTTCAAATACCTGTTAACTGAAAAAAGCTCGTTACGTTTAGCAGCCAGTAAAACGACCACACTACCTGAGTTTAAAGAATTATCTCCGTTTGAATATGTTTCACCAACAGGGCGTGTCACGAAAGGGAATCCTGATCTGAAAAATTCGGTCAACTACAATCTTGATTTAAAGTGGGAAATGTTCCCAACTGCAAAAGAATTGGTTTCAGTTACCGGCTTTTATAAACGAATACAAGATCCGATCAATCTGGCACAAACGCGAGGATCATCTGGTAATTTCGTCTTTGAGAATACCGGCGAACAGGCTGATGTTTATGGTTTCGAGGTAGAAACAAGGCTTGACTTAATAGCCGCAGAAGGAACAGGAACGCCAAACCTAAACCTGAGTTTGAATGCCACAAAGATGTGGTTCAATCAGGATTTATTGGAAGAGTTTCAGTACAACAGCAAAACGGAAACTGAATTACAGGGTGCTGCCGGTTTTATTGCGAACGGCACCTTAAGCTACTCTGATAATAAAGAAAATGAATTTGTCGCGACCCTTAGCGGCAACTACTCATCGGATAAAATATTGGCCTTGGGTGCGCCTGAAGATTTTGCAAACAGCGCCACCTATTTCAATAATGAGATCGTCGAAAAAGGATTTGCCACTGTCGATCTTGTACTTAGCAAAAAAATATCAAAAACTGTTTCGTTGAAATTTTCAGGCAAGAATCTGCTAAATCCTAAAATTGAACAGACGCAGGAAATAGTGCCCTTGTCGGGAAGTGCTTCCAACGAAGTGGTAAGCTCATATAAAAAAGGGATAGCCCTTAGTTTAGGTGTAAAAATAGATTTGAACAAATAACTAGAAAATTGACAAAAATGAAAAAGTTAGTATTTAAAATTTTAGGACTTGCGATTTTAGCAACTGTAGGATTTACAAGTTGTGATAACGGTGATGATCCAATTCCACCGGTAGATGAAGTACTTGAAGCTTTATCAAACGGAGAAATGAATGGTACACTTCCTGAGAGTGTGACTCTTAATTCGGCTATAAGTTATGACTTGTCCGGATCGTTTATTGTTCCTGACGGAATGACTTTGACCATTCCTGCCGGAACGAACATTGTTGCCGACAATGGTGGAACTGATGTTTACATTGCTGTATTAAAAGGTGGTAAAATTGATATCCAGGGAACAACAAGTAGTCCTGTAGTGATGTCGTCGTCAACTGGTAATCCGGGAGACTGGGGAGGTTTAACCATTTGTGGGAAAGCGACAACAACAGCAGGAGTTGATGCTGAAGCAGAAGTAGGTGGTTTCATTTACGGTGGGACTGAAGATGCTGATAATTCAGGTTCAATTAAAAACCTGGTAATTATTGGAACTGGTGCTCAGATTAATGAGGAATCTCAATACAACGGTGTTTCTTTTTACGCTGTTGGTTCAGGTACAACTGTTGAAAATGTTGCCGTTATCAATGGTTCTGATGATGGTGTTGAATTCTTCGGAGGAACCGTTTCTGTAAAAAACCTATTCTTGCAAAACAACGAAGACGATGCAATCGACTGGACTGAAGGTTGGAGCGGAACAATAGACAATGCCTATGTTGAGCATACCATTGCTGGATTCTCTACAGTTATTGAAGGAGACAAAGTAAATAATAACCCCAAAATTAATAACCTGACTGCAGTATCGACTGTTGGGGGAACAGCTCTTCAATTCAAATTGGAGTCAGGTATGACAATTACCGGTTTGTCTTTAACAGGATACACAAAAAGTATCGACATGAAAGATGACGGTTCGTTGGCAAATGTTATTATTGATGGAGAAACAGCTGATCCTGCAAAAAGTTACAATGCTGCTGCAACTGTAGATCCAACAGCTTGGGGATGGGTTGATGCGGAATTAGCGGAAATTGTAGAACTGAATGGAAGCGTTGACTCTGATGTTACTCTTGATTCAGATAAAACTTACCGTTTAACTGGTTCTTACATTGTTCAGGATGGAGCATCTCTTACGATCCCTGCAGGAACAAAAATTCATGCTGATAACGGTGGTACTGATGTTTATATCGCGGTATTGATGGGAGGCCAGATTTTTATCAACGGAACTGCAGAGGAGCCTGTTGTAATTGCTTCAGACTTAAGTCTTCCTGGCGACTGGGGAGGTTTAACCATTTGTGGTAAAGCAACAACAACTGCCGGTGTAAATGCAACAGCTGAAGTTGGTGACTTTACGTACGGCGGTGCCGAAGATACAGATGATTCAGGAGACATTACCTACTTGGTAATTAAAGGAACCGGTGCTCAGATCAACCCTGAGTCTCAATACAATGGCGTTTCATTGTATTCTGTAGGGTCTGGTACAAAGATCGAGAACGTTGCAGTGATCAACGGCTCTGATGATGGTATTGAATTTTTCGGAGGAACAGCTTCTGTTACCAATATCTACTTAGAAAATAACGAAGACGACGCTGTAGACTGGACAGAAGGCTGGAGCGGAGGTATCACGAATACTTATATCTCTCATACCATTGCCGGATTCTCTACCGCTTTTGAAGGTGATAAAGTGAACAACAACCCACAATTCACCAATGTAACAGCTATCTCAACAGTAGGTGGTACTGCGTTACAATTCAAATTGGAGTCTGGAGCAACCATTACGAACCTTTACCTGGAAGGTTACGATAAAAATATCGATATGAAAGATAATGGTGCTTTGACGAACGTTCAAATCGATGGCGCTGATGCAACCACAACTGCAGCGTATGACGCTGGTACTAAAGTTGACATTTCTGGTTGGAACTGGATCGACGCAACACTGTAAACAAACACAATAGATAACAATATTGAAGTGTAAGCAGACTTCAATTCCCGTAAATTTGTGAAGTTCCGAGTCAACCGACTCGGAACTTTTTTCTGTTTAATTAAACTTTAATCTTTCTGTAATTCTGTCTTAATCAGTATCCGCTACATTTGATGTGAACAAAAACAAAAACAAAATAAGATGAAAGCTTTATTATTTACGGTATTATTTTCAGTTCTGGTATCTTTCTCGTTTGCTGCACAAAAGGAGACAAAGGAAGAAAGTAAAACAGAAATAGCTGCACTAAGTTTAAGCGGGCAGGTTGTGGATAAAGTAAGCCATGAAGCTTTAGTGGGAGTTAAAGTTTGTTTAGAAGGAACGGATAAAGTTGCTTACACTGATTTTGATGGAAATTACCAATTTAAAGGAGTTGAAGCCGGACAATACAATTTAACCGCTTCTTATATTTCCTACGAAGAATCAAAAATTGAAAATATTCAACTAAGTCTCAAAAAAAGTGAGTTAAATATTAGTTTAGAAGTAGTCAACTAATTGTTTACTTGCTAATTATATACTTAAGATTGACACCGCTTCTGAGAGCAGAAGCGGTTTTTTCCATTCGACAAATTACATAATTACCTTTCTTCCCAATTACGTAAAAAGCATCGTGTTTATCCAAAAACAAGGTGCTTTTTAAATTGAAAGCTTTGACAATAAATTGGTGTTGTTGACTCAAATGAATGGCTTGCGATGTGAGCTTGAAAACGACCTTTCGACTCAACTACTCTCCGGTCAATAGCCGTTCACTCATCGATTCAGTCCAATCAATCAAGGTTTTTCGTTCTTGATCTGAAAGTCTTGCTTTGGGATGAATCAAGGTGTATGATTTCAATGGCATTTTCCCTTCTTCGACTTCCTTTGCGATGTCTTCCATCGTTCCAATCTTATCCAGAATGTCCATTGTTCCCCAGTCTGAAAGATTTAACTCACTTTTCCCTTCATGAATATGATTGTTTATAAAAAATGAAACGGGTGCCACCTGATGATACCAGAGATAAGTAGTTTGATTTGAATGGCAGTCCAGACAAGCATTGGTCAATATCGCTGAAATTTCTGCCGGTACTTGCTCTTGCTTTAGTAGATGATTCGTCTCAATTCCACCTTCATTTTTTTCGGGCTGAATGAACTGGATAACAATTAAAGCAACAACAACTACGACAAGGAGAACTTTCAGTATTTTACGCATGATAAATGAGTTTTCAAGAGTGAATTTACCAATTTTATCGACTCAATAAGGATTTACTTTGTTCTTTGACCCACGCGATTAGAAGCTCTTTTTGATCGTCTGAGAGCGCCTTATCCGGTTTGTGTTCTAAAAATTTTTTAGGTGGCATTTCATTTTTAATAAGAACCTCCTTAATGTCTTTCAGAGCACCTAGTTGCTTTACAGTCGAGAGCTCATGCCAGGTTTTAAAGTCCAAATCTTTTTTGGCATCATCATTCCTCGAGTCGGTATTGTGGCACCCAAAGCACGAATTATTAACGACAGCTTTTACTTCTTCTGACATCTGGATGGTCTTCTCATTCGGCTCTTCTTTTTCGGAAGCGGAAGAAGTAAATGCGAAAGATAATGCGATTAAAAGCAGGCTTAGAGATAAATTCATTTTCTTCATAATTGATTATTTCGATGATTTATAAGTCGAAAACAGCGGACAGGCCATAATGGTTGAAAAATTTGCCTAAATAATTGTTAAGCTGGTATTGAGCAAAAAAAAACCGGACAAATCAATGCCCGGTTCTAATCAAGTTCGTATTTTGGTTTTAATTTTTCAATCCACTTCGTTCCAACAGGGCATCAACAGTTGGTTTCTGTCCTTTAAACCGAACGTATAAATCCATAGGATTTTCGCTTCCTCCTTTTTCGAGGATATTTGTACGGAATGCATCAGCCGTTTCCTTGTCGAAGATTCCATTCGCCTTAAATGCTGCGAAAGCATCAGCATCGAGCACTTCGGCCCATTTGTAGCTGTAATAGCCAGCTGAGTAACCACCGGCAAAAATATGCGAAAATGATGTGCTCATCAGGCTTCCGTCAACCGGAGGAAATAGTTCGGTTGGTGTCATGGCTTTTGTTTCAATTTCGGCAACTGGTTGACTCAAAGGTTCGGTTGCATTATAATAAGCCATATCCAACAAACCGAAGCTCAACTGGCGCTCCGACATATAACCCGACTGGAAGTTTTTAGCGGCAACAATTTTCTCAATCAATTCAGCAGGGATCTTTTCTCCTGTTTCGTAATGTACAGCAAAGCGATCGAGCCACTCTTTTTCGTAAGCCCAGTTTTCGTGCATCTGCGAGGGAAGTTCTACAAAATCCCAGAATACGTTGGTTCCCGACGTACTTTCGTATTGGCATTTGCTCAGCATGCCGTGCAAGCCATGGCCAAACTCGTGTAAAAAGGTTGTTAGTTCATCAAAGGTAAGCAGCGATGGTTTGGTCTCTGTTGGCTTGGTAAAGTTGGTTACAATGCTTACATGTGGGCGAATATCTTCGTCTCCTTCAATCCACTGCCCACGAAAATCGGTCATCCAGGCTCCGGAACGTTTGCCGTCGCGCGGAAAAAAGTCCATGTACAGCACTGACACAAAGTTTCCTGTAGCATCAAACACTTCGTAGGCTTTCACGTCAGGATGATAAACCGGTATTTCTTTGTTTTCCTTCAGTTCTAAGCCGTACAAGGTATTCGCCAAATTAAATACACCATCAATCACATTTTCAAGCTTGAAATAAGGTTTTACTTCTTCCTCATTAAACCCATAGCGAGCTTTTTTCAGTTTTTCTGAATAGTAGCCCCAGTCCCAACGTTGTAGCTCCCCAGTAAAACCTTCAGATCTGGCAAACTCCACCACTTCATCGAAATCCTTTTCAGCAGCAGGACGTGAAGCCTGATGTAGTTCATCGATAAACGTTAACACACGATCAGGCGTTTCGGCCATGCGGCGTTGTAGCGTGTAATCGGCGTGCGATTCGTAACCTAACAATTTGGCCTTCTCCAACTTCAGATCAACAATTTTTTGAATGATTTCCTTGTTGTCGAATTTGTTGCCCTTATTAGCCTTTGTTGAAAATGCCCGAAACATTTCTTCGCGTAACTCGCGGTTGTCAGCATATTTCATAAACGGTATGTAGCTCGGATATTGAAGTGTAAAAATCCAGCCTTCCTTATCTTTTGATTTGGCAGTATGAGCTGCTGCTTCTTTTGCAAATTCAGGTAAGCCGGTCAATTCATTTTCATCGGTAATGTGCAATTCAAAGGCGTTGGTTTCGGCCAGTACATTTTCAGAAAATGTTAAGCCTAGCTTTGATAATTCGCCGGTGATTTCGCGGTAGCGGGCTTTATCATCATCATTTAAATTAGCCCCACTGCGAACAAATCCGAGGTATGAATTTTCCAACAAGGTTTCCTGTTCCGGATTTAATTCCAATTCATCTTTTTGCTCGTAAACGACTTTTACACGGGCAAACAAATCAGGGTTCAGCGAAATGTCATTGCCAAATTCCGAAAGCATGGGAGCGACCTCCTGTGCGATTTTTTGAATCTCATCATTGGTTTCGGCTGAATTCAGATTAAAGAAGATTTTCCGAATAGTTGATAACCGATCGCCTGTTTTTGACATCGCCACCACAGTATTCTCGAAAGTTGGAGGCTCCGGGTTGTCGATAATTTCTTGTACTTCGGCGCGGGCTTCCTCAATGGCTACTTTAAAAGCCGGTAAAAAGTGCTCGTTTTCAATTTTATCAAATGGAGCTGTTTGATGAATATTCTCAAATGTTTTCAATAGCGGATTTTCAGTTGTTTCTGCTTTTGTTGTCATCATAATTACTAAGACTAAAAGGGTCGTTAAAACCCCATAATTTGTTTTCATTTTTTATTGCGTTAAAGTTTTCAGTAAATAAAAAGTTGTAAAGGATCTGTTGTAAGTTGTAACAAAATATTACAGAAAACTTTAAGAATAGTTCAATTCCCTGGTTTTTTCTTTTTGCGTTTCTTCTTTTTTTGCACCGACCAGCCAAATTTGCCAATGGCTTTACCCAGTTCAAAATAGTGACCATGCGAATAACAAATGGGACTGGCCTTTTTTAAGCTGAAAGCCCCGGTTTTTGGGTCGATGTATTGTTCGTCAGCAATCACATTCACTACCTCGGAGATAAACATGTCGTGGGTCCCCAGTGCAATAATGTCTTTAACTTTGCATTCGATGCTGATGGGTGCCTCTTCAATGATGGGAACCTGAACCACACTTGCGGGAGCACGCGTTAAGCCCATTTCCTTCCACTTGTCAAACTTTTTGCCCGACCTCACCCCACACCAGTCAGTAGCACGGGCAAGTTCCGCCGTCGTTAGGTTGATCACATATTCGCCAGTTCGTTTAATAATTTCGTACGAATGGCGACTTGGCCTCACAGAGATGTAGCACATTGGCGGATCGCTACAGATAGTGCCGGTCCAGGCAATGGTAATTAGGTTTTGTTCCTCCGGCGTAACACCGCAGCTCACCAAAACGGCAGGCAATGGGTACACCATTGTTCCGGGTTTCCAATTCACTTTTGCCATGTATTCAGTTTTTAGTTTCGGGTTCCGAGTTTGTGCGAATGGCAAAGGTAAGAAAGTAGGGGGGATCGCGAAAGTGAAAAGTTGATCGATAAACCCCATTTGCTTTCTCTGATGGGGAGAAAATTAAAAAGCCGGCTTTCCATTGGAAAGCCGGCTTAAGTGGACAGTCAGTAACTAGGTTACTCTTTCTCCTTCTTGTCCAGTATTTTTTCAATCTCATCCATCGCTTTGTTCATGGCAGCAATGGCTTTATCGAATGGTTCGTTGCTGGTCATGTCAACTCCGGCATTTTTTAACAATTGGATTGGATAGTCCGATCCTCCGGCTGACAAGAAATCCATGTAATTTTTCAGGGCTTGCTTGTCGCCACTCATTACTTTTTCAGCCAACGAAATTGAAGCCGTAAATGAGGTGCTATATTGGTAAACGTAAAAGTTATAGTAGAAATGAGGGATAAATGCCCATTCCATATTGATATAGTCGTTTACATAGCAAACTTCATCTTCGTGCCCATAATATCGATTCACAATATCGGTATAAATTTCCGAAAACGTTTCTCCGGTTAGTGGTTTCCCTTTTTCACCTTCTTCGTGTATCTTCAATTCAAATTCAGCAAATTGAGTTTGACGGAATAAGGTCCCTTTAAAACGGTCGAGCCAATTCATCAATAAAGACAGTTTAACATCATCATCATCAACTTTGTTCATCATGTAGTTGAACAGCAGAACTTCGTTGAAGGTAGAAGCTACTTCGGCAACAAAAGTGGTGTAGCCGGCCGTAGGATATGGCTGTGTTTTATTCGAAAAGTAGCTTTGCATGGTGTGTCCCAGCTCATGCGCCAGGGTACTCACATCTTCATAAAGATCGTTGTAGTTTAGTAATATAAAAGGATGCCCTTCGTAAAAAGCCCCATTTGAATAAGCTCCTGATCGCTTTCCGGGAGTCGGATAAACATCAATCCAGCGCTCGTCGATCGCCTTTTTGACGGTATTGGTGTATTCGTCACCCATTGGTTTTAAGGCATCCAAAATAATAGCAGTTCCTTCGTCGTAGCTGTAGTTTAAATCGACGTCCTTGACAACCGGCGCATATAAGTCCAGGTACTTCAGCGTATCCACATCCATCATGCGTTTTTTGATTTTCAGGTAACGGTGAAAAGCCGGCAGGTTTTTATTCACATTGTCAACCAGCGAATGATAAACATCGACCGAAATGTTGTTGGGATAAAGCGACGCTTCAAGCGACGAATCGTAATGGCGTGCACGGGCATTGAAAATGTGAGCTTTGACATTACCGTTGAGAATCTCGCCGTAGGTACCTTGAAATCGGGCAAAGTTGTTCCAGTAGGCATCAAATACGATTTCGCGGTCAGCTCGGTTGTCCGAAGCCCGGTAACGACTGTATTCTGCACTTCCAATTTCCAACTGTGTACCGTCCGAAAGTGTTACTTCAGGCTTTGGCATTTCGGCATTCGAAAAGGTTCCGAAAACAGCTTGTGGCACCGAGGTCACTGTTCCTGAAAGTGCCATGATGCGCTCTTCCTTTTCACTCAGCGAGTGTGCTTTGGTGCGAAACATATTTTCTAAGGGCATGCGATATATTTCCAGCTTGGGCTCCGATTTAATATAAGCATCAATGGTTTCCCAATCGGTTTCTAAAATCTCCGGTTCGATAAAGGCCGCTTTTGCACCAAAGGAGGAAAATAACGACTGCAATTCCTGTTTCATGCCGTTGTACTTCATGTCGCGCATATCCAGGTCTGAGTTCATCCCGGCATAGAGGTAAATTTTTGAAGCCTCTTTTGACAGCTCGCTGTTAAAAGTCAGAACGTTTAACAGGTTTTCGGGCGACTGCGTAATTGTTCCTTTAAATTTCTCGACCTCATCCAGTTTTTTGGTCAAATCTGCAACGGCAGAGCGCCATGCATCATCTGAACGAAACAGGTCGGTTAAGTCCCATTTATACTGGTCGGCAATTTCATCGCGGGTTTTCTGTGCGTAGCTGGCGGTATTTATTACAAACACCAATAAGGCTGCAAGAAACAGTGTTTCCAAGTTAATTCTCTTCATATGGCTAAAAGTTGTAAAGTCTCTAACACAATAAGTATTTATCTGACGAAATTATTACAAATAGAAAGCTTAAACAAAGACGAAATTCATGTTTTGACGTTGCATCAAATCGTTCCAAAATAATCTTTCCCTATTCTGAATTAGACGAATGTGGTTGGTATCGAGCTATTCGAGGTGAAGTAGCGGAACGATATCATCTTACATCTTAACCCGAAACTTGCACATCCAGTCCGGCTGCTTTCACACGGCTGGCAATTTGATTCAGTTGTTCCAACGATACTTTTTCCAATCCTTCAGCGGGCGTATCGCGGGCAACGGTATAAATCATAACCTGTTTGGGTTGAATGTCTTTCAGAGCTTTTAGCCAGGCTGACAATTCTTCCTCGGTGGTGTTGTCTACGGTTTGCCCTTTGAATGTTCCTCGCAAGAACATGGTTTGAATGATGGCATGCTGCCCAAATCGCTTCAGCTGTTCGATGGTTCGCCCAAGATCAAAGGAGCCAACCGGGCAGTCGAGTAATTCAACGGTTTCCGGAATCGCCGAATCCAGTTTCAGGATGTTGTCTTTTATTTTCAGGAGCGCTTGAAACACGGGCTCCCGATGAATCATGGTGGAGTTGGAAAGCACGGCAATACGACAGTTGGGAGCAAACCGGTCGCGCAGTGTAATGGTGTCGTCAATAATCTCCGGGAACCTGGGGTGAAGTGTGGGCTCGCCATTTCCGGCAAAAGTAATTACATCGGGCAGTTGGCCTTCCTCGAGCATGCTTTTCAGCTTTTGTTCCAAACGGTCGGCCACTAACCCGCGACTTGGCAAATCGGCTTTCTTTCCACGCTTTTCGGGGTTCCAGCCACATTCGCAGTAAATACAATCGAACGAGCACACTTTGCTGTCGGTAGGTAGCAGGTTTATGCCAAGCGAAACGCCCAACCGACGACTTTTTACCGGACCAAAGATAACTTCATCAAACAGAAAGGTTGCCATGCTGTAATTTTTCAGCGAAAATACGGATTTAAAGTTTGGGTTTGAAATCCTGCCTAAAGAATTGAACTCAAACAATGGTCATGTTGGATCAGCTAATTAAAATAATTTTGGCATTCTTGTTTCTTGCATAATAATCGTCCTTTGTAACCCGTCAGTTTTGCTTTACAATGCTCGTTTTTTGCTAAACTCGAATATGAAAAAGCTACTGTTATATTAGAATAAACTAAGTGCTTGTAGTTATAAATTTTCACTGTTGTCTGGGAAAAATAAAAACTTGGGTGATGCGAGAAACGAATGAAAATAGAACATTTGATATTCAACAAGATGGAGTTATGGGCTAAAGCCCGTACGCTCTAGTGCGATGACTAACCCCGGGATTAATCCCGGGGTTAGTGAATGCCAGATATGACGCGGGCTTTAGCCCATCATTTGAAATTTTAACCGGACACTAATGATAAATTTTATATTCACCATGAAATGTTTTTTTATAACTTGCAGCAAGTTTAGCATAAGACGCTCGAATCAACAACATTTAACCCGAATCATGTCAAAGTCAGTTAAAACCAAAAAGAACGATAAGATTGATAAAAAAGGATGGAACAAAATCTTCGTAATTGTCTACATTTTGATACTCGTAGTATCTTTTTTCAAAACCTACGATCGTGTTTTTGATGAAAAAATTAATCTTGGGGGAGATAATGCTGCCTATTATATTTTAGGAAATGCAATCGAAAGCGGACAAGGTTTTACCAACATTCATACAAAAGAAAAAGTAGCACACAACCATTTTCCTCCGGGTTATCCAGCAGTTATTGCAGCGGTATCAACCATTTTCACCAACGATATTCTATTTATTAAAAAAGTAAACGGTTTCTTTCTCCTTGCATCAATCGGACTGCTGTTTTTAATACTGTATCAGCTTTCAGGCAGCATTCATGTTGCTTTTATCACCAGTTTGATTTCCTTATTGAATTATCACCTGTTGAGCTATTCGGTTATCATGATGAGTGAGATTCCCTTTCTATTCTTTTCACTACTTTCAATTTGGCTGGTTACAAAACTCAATCTGGATAAAGTATTTTATAAGAATCCGCTATTTCTGCTGCTTCTGGTCACTATTCCTATCACGTATTATATTCGGTCAACTGGTTTAGCTTTAGTAATTGGTACTGTTGCATATATGGCTTTCAAAAAGAAATGGGCCTATATTGCCACGCTGGTTCTTGGTTTTTTACTGTCTATTCTACCCTGGTATCTGAGGAGCATGCAGCTAGGCGGCAATGCTTATGCGAAACAATTAATTCGGAAAAATCCTTATCGCCCGGAGCTAGGACAGATGGAATTTGGAGATTGGTTTACAAGATTCTGGCACAATCTGGAGCGCTATATCACACGTGAAATTCCATCAGGGGTGTTCAATTTTATACCAAATGCAAACTACAAAGAGGCCATTTCAAGTACCGAATGGATAATCGGGCTTGTTCTGGTCGCCTTCATGTTATTTGGACTTTTTCGAACGAAGAAGTACTTCAACCTCATTTTCTTCTATCTTGCTTCCTATTTCGGGATTTTACTTTTGTGGCCGGAAGTCTGGTACGGGGTTCGATTTTATGCTTCCACTAATTCCTCTGTTTACCTTTTTATTTGTTAATGGCATCATTGAACTGCTGATGCTAACCACTCAAAAATTCTTAAAACTGAAAAAGCCTGCCGTAGTTCAAATAGCGGTTGTTGTTCTTGTTCTGATCAGTAGTAGTTCATATGCTTCAAAAGCTGTTGATTTATTGAAAAGAAAGCCAAAAGCAAATATCCGGACAAGTATAGAAACTATTTCGAACTTGCCGAATGGGTTAAAGCAAATGCACCCGATAGTTCAGTAACCTGCTGCCGCAAAGGACAGTTGTTTTTTCTTTTTTCGAACAAATATGTTACCGGCTACAAAAACACGCTGAACACCGAGGAACAAATTGAGTTTTTGAAAAGTAAAGGCACCGACTATGTCGTTTTAGACCAACTTGGCTATTCTTCAACAGGACGCTACCTGCTTCCGGCGATAAAAAAATACCCGTTGAAATTCAAAGTGATAAAGCAAGTCAAAAACCCGGATACCTACTTAATGAAATTTCAACCGGAACTGGGTTATTGGGGCGAATGGAAAGATGACAAACGAGAGGGAAAAGGAACTTTCGTTTGGGAAAACGAACAACGATTTGTTGGAGAATTTAAAAACAATTTGAGAAATGGCAAGGGCATACTTTTCTACCCAAATGGCAATCAACTTGAAGGAACGTGGGTGAATGACACACTTCAAGGGGCAGTTACTTTAAAGTCGCAAGATGGTAAAATAATCGAAGAGAGTATCTTTGAGGACAATCAGAAAATACGGGATCTCAACCAGAAATAAGACAAATTCGTTTTTCTTCGTCTAAAATGACATGGGGTCCATTAAATAACTAAAAAAATCCGGGCTGATATCAGCCCGGATTTTATTTTATCCTTCGATTTGCTAGATACCAAAACTAGCTTTTATCTGATCAATATAGTCGAGTTTCTCCCAGGTAAATAGTTCCACTTCCTTCTCGATTTTTCCTAAATACGGAGACTCAAATGTTTTTACTTTAACCTCAGGAGTACGTCCCATATGTCCATACGCTGCTGTTTCCTGGTAAATCGGGTTACGCAATTTCAAACGTTCCTCGATGGCGGCCGGCCGCAGGTCAAAGATTTCCTTTACCTTTTGGGCAATGGTACCATCATCTAATTTCACATTGGCTGTTCCGTAGGTATTCACAAAAATCCCTACCGGATGAGCCACTCCAATCGCATAGGCCAGCTGAACCAAAATCTCATCGGCAACCCCGGCTGCCACCAAGTTTTTAGCTATATGGCGCGAAGCATAAGCTGCCGAACGGTCAACTTTTGAGGGATCTTTACCAGAGAAAGCACCACCACCGTGTGCTCCTTTACCTCCATAAGTATCCACTATGATTTTGCGTCCGGTTAGTCCGGTATCACCATGAGGACCTCCAATTACAAACTTACCGGTTGGGTTGACATGGTATATAATGTCGTCGCCAAACAGCGCTTTCACCCGCTCGGGTAATTGAGCAATTACACGTGGCATCAGGATATTGATCACATCTTCCTTGATTTTTGCCAACATCGGTTCGTCATCGTCAAACTCATCGTGCTGGGTTGAAACGACGATGGTATCCACTCGTTTTGGTGAGTTGTCATCGTTGTATTCGATGGTGACCTGCGATTTTGAATCGGGACGCAAATAGGTCATGTCCTTTCCATTGCGACGGACAGCAGCCAATTCCTTCAAAATGCGGTGTGATAGCTCCAATGCGAGCGGCATGTAATCGTCTGTTTCTTTGCTGGCGTAACCAAACATCATGCCCTGGTCGCCAGCTCCCTGATCCATCTTGTCTGTTTTGTCAACTCCCCGGTTAATATCCGGGCTTTGCTCATGTATTGCAGTTAACACCCCACATGAATCCCCGTCGAAGCGATAGGCTGCCTTGGTGTAACCAATCTGGTTGATTACTTTTCGGGCAGTTTCCTGTACGTCAACATAGGTTTTCGATTTTACCTCGCCGGCCAATACAACCTGTCCGGTAGTTACCAGGGTTTCGATGGCCACTTTCGAATCCGGATCAAAAGCCAGGAATTCATCCAGCAAGGCATCTGAAATCTGGTCAGAAACTTTATCCGGGTGTCCCTCGGATACCGATTCACTCGTAAATAAATAACTCATATCTTTAAGTCTATTAAATAAACAATTGTAAGCTCAGACAAAAACTGCCGGGCTAATAGTTACCTGTGAAATAAGATGGAGATTGAATGAATGCGGTCGTGTTAAAGCGATTGCTTTAGCATTTTTTTAACGTGGTTGCAATCAATCTCAAATCTTTCCACTAGGCTGGCTACAAATGTACAATCTTTTTTTCGGATACAAAACAAGCCGGACTCAACAGGTTGCGCTCAGGGGAGAGTCCGACATGCAGCATCGGCCCGGCTTTTCGCCTGTTAAAATCCCGCAACCCATGGATCGAAGATTAAGACCTCATGCAGATAGGTTGCCGTTAAAATGGGATGATGAATCCATGCTAATTAAGTCAGGATTGTAAGTACGAATCAGCGACTTGATCTGTTCAGGAGTTCTCGGAGTCAATAAAAATGAACTAATCATCCATGCCGGGAGTTAGTAGTATTGAAACCAACATGCAAGTTGAATGAAGTATTTAGTAAAAATAAACGATGTAAAATCGACCGGGGAGCTGGAAGGGGTCTGGAATAATGACGACTATAAGGAATTGCTGACACGGTTTGAGTATCCTGATTCGGATCAATTAAAACCAGCAGAATTGGAGGAATTCCTTTTTATGGCCATTTCCGACTTTGAACCAAACGAAGCAGCTGCCATTCTGCTTGACTACAAGCTTTCGGATGTCCTCGCCGAAGGACAGATTGATAATCTTTCGCACGAAATGTTACGGGTAAAAGTCTTTGAGAATTATTCGGAGATCGACCTTCACCACGATTTATTCAACATTAATCAGTTGCTTTACAAGGCCTACAACGGAAAATTTCCACAGGGCAAGGTAAATATCATCCAGTTCGAAATTACGGGACAAAACAATGATCCGGAGGAGATCACAAAAGAAAACGCATTGAAAGCACTAAGTTATGGTCTTTCAGAAAGCAATTTACTTAACCGCTTACTAAGCGATCAACTGGAGGGGCGGACATCCTTTCCGGAGGCTGACGGAATTGTGTGGGACTTGCAAAATAAGGGAGACCATATTTATTCGATGACGATTTCAGAGAAATGGCTGACCAAAAATGATGTCACAAAAACAGAATATGAATGCACTGTGCGGCCGTTTGTAGACCCCGACGAAGAAGAATAAACTGCAATAAGAACAAGACGATAGATATTAGAATAAAGAATAAAGAACCAAGACGGTGAGATAGCAGTAATCAGCTGAAAAGCGCGAAGGCCTGTCAAAGTAGCCCGGGCCGGTGGTGGAGGGAAGGATTTTTGGCGGGTATCCCGGGTAGTGCGCCGGAAAGAAAAAATCCTGACGCGCGTGGAAGGATAACGTTGACTTGATCTTTTTTGAATACTTTTTGGTATCAAGACAAAAAAGTAATTGGGGCTTGGGGCAACGCCCCAACACCCCAACACCTGCCAAAAGAAATGGTGCCAGCCTCCTTTTGAACTTTAGCTTTCTGGAATGGTTTAAACGACTATCGGGTTGAAATTCAAGTTCGAATGATTTAAACGATTGGCTGTATGCTACAAATTGCAACGTTTGTTTTGCTCACTTTAACAATGAATCCTATGATACTAGTCGACTTTTCGGAAAACAGTGATTTACAAGCGTGGTTTGTGGTAAACGATGGCGTCATGGGTGGGCGGTCAACATCAACCTTCGACTTAAACGCCGATGGAAACGGACTGTTTAAAGGAAAGGTTTCGCTGGAGAACAACGGTGGGTTTGCATCGGTGCATTACCGTTTCGACCCACTGGAAATAGCGAATGCAAAAACGCTGACCTTGTATTTAAAAGGCGATGGCAAAAGATACCAGGCACGAATTTATGCCAATACCAGCGATCGATATTCTTACATCGCCTATTTCGAAACATCGGGAGAATGGCAAACCATCGAAATTCCGTTGGCAAGTATGTATCCTTCGTTTAGAGGGCGCAAGTTGGATCAGCCCAATTTTTCGGCTACACATATCGAAGAAATTGCCTTGTTAATCGGCAACAAAAAAGCCGAAGACTTCCAATTGGAAATTCATAAGATCCTTCTGAAGTAAGCGACATCGAATTGCAAGCAAAAAAGAAAACGGATTGGCACTCCACCTCATCCGGAATATCGGTTATTCTACCTCAAACACTTCGAGCGACCAACGATCCCGATACGCCTCATTGGCATTGCGCCTGAGTGCATACAATTCTTTTCCCTGGCTGTTGACAAACACATACCATACTTCGAGCTTTGCTTCGCTGAGGTTGCCGAACTCATCCACTTCATAGGGCGAGAGAGGATAGGTGTTTAACCGGTTCAGGTTGGTCGCATCAAATTGCTCAATAAGCCCCGTTTCCTGCTGACTGTAGTTTTTATAGACTGTCGTTCCTTCTGCGACAAACAAACTGTTGGTTGGTTCCGATTCGTCGAACGAACTGATGAAATTCATTCGCGTGTTCAGCTCGCCGTAAAGGTCGAACGTTGCAATCGGCTCCCATTTTGTAGTATAGGCCGGTATAAAATAAACTTTCCCCCGGGTGGTCAGCATATGTTGGCCGTTTTGCATGGGCCAGAAACGTTGCAGGTCTTCATGCCAATACGCGATGGTGTCCTTCGGCAAGCCCTGGCTGATATCAAAGAGCAAGACACCGCTGGGCGACACCGATGTGCGGCTCGCTAACAGATAGGGCTGATCCTTAACCTTCATGAGCCACGTTCCGCCGTGAAAATGGTGCGACGGATGACTACTTGACTGCGTTATTTCACCCGTTTCCAGGTTTAGGTTGCGAAGGTTATCGAAGTCGCTGCCCGATGGCGAAATGTAACACCAGCCATTGTCACCTGCTGCCAGGTCGAAGGGAACACAGTTTAGCGTGTAGGTTTTTTCAATGGACAACGCCTGTATGTTAACCACTGAAAGATAGGCGACCGTGTAGCCTACCAATAGTTTTCCATCCGGTGTCAGCTCCAGGCATTGGGGGCTTTTATCCAGTTCGATGGTTGAAGGAAGGTCGAGTTGGGTATTGCGTATGAGCAACTGGTTCGGGTTTTTCGTTGCAATCACCAGTAGATCGCCGCTTTTATCATACAAGGCATCTGTAACGATTCCCTTTATTGGCGAAACCCGCCCATTATTGGTAATGGGAGGTTCCTGTCCGCCATGACCATTTCCCCCGTTACCGATGGTATCGGTAGATTGATCAAAATGGCCATACCACACCTGAACCTGGTAGTAGCCAATATCCTCCACCATGATCTCCAGCCACCCGGAATAGTAGTCGTCGCCGGTTTGGTAATCCGGCTGGCTCATCGTGTAGAGGAAGGGAATGGCTCCACCCGAAAAGCGACCCTGCGTGGGCTCAATATTCATCCACTTAGGGTGAGTCCGAATGTAATAGTGACGATCGCCTGCTTCGGGAAGGTGGAACGAGATCGATCCTTGTGGCTGTTGCGAGGAAATAACCAGTGGTTCCTCAATCGTATAGAAGGTTGTCGGTTCGGTGTTATTCAGAAAATCGTTGTTGCAACTTCCGGCCAACAAAGCCAGGATAACAATTAAAAAGAAATGGATCAATGATTTCATGCCCGGGTAGTTTAAAAGTAATAACGAAGGCCGGCCGACAGATCGAACGACGCGATGCTTTGAATTTCTTCATCTTCCAGCTTGTAAGTGCCGGAACTGGTGCCGTTGTCGTATTTGAGCTTGCCAAGACTTGACAAAAAGGTACTCAGGCTGATACCCACCGACAGGCGGGGAGCCATAAAGTATTCCAGCCCCAGTTCCGAAAAGCCGCCAAAAGCCTTACCGGTCATCAGCACATTGGTCTCCAGCAGGGTGGCTTCATCGCGGTAAAAGGCTATTCCCATAGCGATGGATCCTGAGAAACGCAGCTGGTGATTGCGCGACAACGAATACTCGGTGTATAGCGAAGGCCCCACAAAATTGACGTACATGGTTTCCTTCAGCGGACCATGATACAGGTTCACGCCATCCTGCGGATCAAAGGTAGCCCAAACATCCGCTGTCGATTTGAAGAAGCGATACTGCAAGCCCACTGCCAGGTCCTGCTGCAGGAAGTAGTGAACCGAGGCCGACGACTGCCATCCCCACAGGATCTGGTCGAAATAATCGTCAATCTCCGCCTGCCGGAGTCCCTGCATCCTGAAGCTTTCCCGCCCGGGATCGGTGTCGCCCAGCAAATAGCCTAAGCCACCCGATGCAGCTACCCGCCAGTGGTAGGGCTCCCCATTTACGAGTTCAGCGAGCTTGCTCCCTTCGTCATAAATAACCTCTCTGGTTTCCGAACGGTTAATTTTCCCTTTTGTTTTTACCCCGTTTTGTTCAACGGTGAAACGGATATAATGTGCCCCCTGGTTGGTAATGGTACAGGAAATGGTGTCCTTTTTCCAGGTAATAATGCGATCCTGGGCTTGCCCCGGAAGCGCAAGCAGTAGCAATAAAACCGGGAAGAGCAGGTAGATGTATTTCATCTCATCAGTTGTTGTTGGTTAAACATTTGTGCGTTCAAATATAGGAAAAGCCAGATCGTTTGATGCGGCCTCTTGTATTTTTTTATGTTATTCGGAATTAGTCTGAATTAACTGAGAGCAAGAGCACTAGCATCAGACGCAAGCCGGTGCGGAAAGGCAGGCCAAGCCAACGAATAACAGCATCCTGCAACCCGCCCGTAAAAAACTTCGCTATCTTTATAAGCATGGATGTGCACGATGCCAAAACGAGAAGCATTGTTGCAGATTAGATATTTCTTGGGATAAATCATTTGATACTATGGGAACTAATTGAGTTTAATGTTTGATTGTTGAAAACTTCCTTTGAAAAAATAGATATGATTAGCAATGTTCTCATTTCTTGTCCGTAAATTTGTCCGTATTCGTAATTTTATCCGTAATAAAATGGCAACAGTTAATTACTATCTCGATGACAAAGCCGATAAGAGTGGGGCTTGTAACATTCACTTAAAAATATATTGCAAGAAAAATACCATTAAAGTTGGTACAGGTTACAAAGTTGATCCAAAACACTGGAATAAGCAAAAACAAGCTGTGGTTTACGACAAAGACTCTGTGCGAAAAAATGCTTTTCTTTCGTCGCTTCGATATCGGGCAGAGGAATTGATTGAGCAGCATGAGTTTTCATCGGTAACGAAAGAGCATATCCAGCAAGATTTAAAGAGCTTTGTTAATAAGCACAAGGATGATAAAGAACTGGACATTGTTGAATCAGATCCAAAGCTATATAAAACCTTTTTTACCTTTATTGATCTTTTTGCAGGTGCTGGAGGATTTAGTGAGGGTTTTTTACAGGCAGATTATCACAATAATGTGTTTGATTTTTTGTTGGCTAGTGATATTAATGAGAACTGTGATTTAACACATCGTGTTCGCTATAATTATCAATTAGGGTTAGGTACTGAGTTTATAAGGCAAGATATTACAGAGCCTGATTTTATTGAAAACCTGTTGGCCAAGTTAAAAGATAAAAGAGTTGATGTCGTTTGTGGGGGGCCACCATGCCAAAGTTTTAGCCTTGCGGGGAAGCGTAAGAAGTTCGATAAAAAGGATGATTTATTCTCTCATTACTTGAAAGTTATTACACAATTGAAGCCCAAGTATTTTGTAATGGAAAATGTTAAAGGGATTCTCACGAAAGAAGGAGGTAAAGTCAAGGACATGATTTTGAAAGAAATTAGATCGATAATTGATCATAGAGAGTATCCCAAGTTGGTTAGTTTCGTGAATAAACTGAAGAATAAATTACCCAATAACATTTTTGAACTTGAATGTTTGTTGTGGATAACGAAAATAGAGAGTAAAAGCCTTGATGACCAAGCAATAGAACTTTCTAATTATTTAAATTTTCTAGAGCAATTATTTGTTAAGTCAACTAGCACTTATTTTGACTATCAGAAGAACAAGACAGATAAAAGGATTCTGACTGTGAAGCATGGAATATATTTGCTTCAGAAGCGGAATGAACTAGAAAAGGCCAAGCGAGATATTGTTAAGATCAAAGATGCTTGTTATGTCGATAATGATAGGTTTGCTGAGAAATTTAATTCCTTTTTGGATTTTATTAGTGTTGATTCAATAATTGCTGAAATTAAAGACGCAATACGTGAATTGGCTGAAAATCACAAGTTTGAAGAGATCGACAAATTGACTTTTGGTTTTGATGTTCTTTCGTATTCACTAGATGATTGTTTTGAAAAAATTAGAGATGAAGCAAAATTGATTGGATTGGGCGATGAGTTCGATTCACTGCTGAATAAGCTTAGATTGTATCAGATTGATGAACCTTATGTTGCAAACTCTTCCAATTATGGGGTGCCACAGAATAGGGAGCGTGTCTTGTTTATTGGATGTCGAAACGATCAAAAGCTAATTCGTGAAATTCCGTATTCAGTTGGCAAAGATGTGAAAGTTGGTGTAGGCGAAGCCTTATATGATTTGGATTTTCTTAATGCAGGAGATAAGGCAATAAAGTATAACTCAAAATCAAAGAGACTGAATGGTTTTCCCATTTTCAAAAGAGAGATTGGAGGAAGAAAAAGTGAGGAAGAAGGTAAAACATTTTATGAATGGAGTAAAGAAGGTCGAATAAGACCAGATATTAAAGTAAAACAACCTGTGTATGTTGGTAATTTCAATGAATTCAAAAATGGGAATTTTCAGTTCGCAGAACTCCATAATCACCAGGCAAGTAAACAGTCGGATTTAGTAGTGACTCGATTGGATGTGATTAGAAAAGCTGGAGATTACGATTTAGCAAAAATGGAGCTAAACGAAAAAAAGTTAACATCAAAGAAGAGAAATTATAATGTACTTGATCCAACGAAACAAAGTCCTACAATCATGACTATGCCAGACGATTACATTCATTATTCAAATCCCAGAGCACTTACTGTTCGGGAAATGGCAAGACTTCAATCTTTTGATGATAGTTTTGTTTTCCAAGGAAAGCGCTCAACAGGAGGAAATAAAAGAAAAGACGAAGTACCACAATATACTCTCGTAGGAAATGCCGTACCTCCATTGATGGCAAGAGCCATCGCAATGGAAATTCTAAAGAAAATTAACTAATGTCGAAATAACTTAGTTCGCTTGCTATTTCAGACAACGAGTTTCTCAGTGTAGTTCGTTGATTAGGAGAAAACGCACTTTTGAAATTATTATTGAATATTTCTTTAACGGAGGAGGCTATTCCATTACTGGATATGTTCCCCCAGTAATTTCCTCCAGTCAAATTTCTTACTCTATTTACTGAGGTTGAGTTCTGCGTGTAGTTATCTAGACTGTTTGTTGGAACTGTACAAAAAGAGTATGTGAAGTGTCTTAAATCACTTATGCTATATCCATTTCTTCCAACCGAAATTGCACGGTTACTAAATGAGTTCGCTTCATATATCATGCTCCATAGCATTGGTATCTGCGCGTTGTCGTTCCAGTTAGTTTTGCATTGTATTATCCCCAGCTCAAAACGATCAAAATGAATTTCTGCGAGTCTTTCCAAGATGGGTTTTATGTTGTACTTATTACGAACTGTTAAGGGGATTGATCTCCCTCCTCTATTGGTTATGGTTAGATTGTTTTTATCCGAGGTGAATTCGTTCACAGCTGGGAAAATTACAACAGTAATATCAGACTCTGTGTTGCTTCGGAAGTTTCCATAATTTACAGAAATAGAATCTCTCAGAGAGCTAGGTAACGCTGATATTTTTCGTACTGCAACTGCTCGACTTCCGATCATATTGAGATTTAAGTACCAGCATATCAACCCTTCCCATCCGTATCCGCCACCCGATACCTCGCTTTGACTTCTTCCTGCCTTTCCAGTCGTTCCAAAAATTGAGGACAGATGATCCCCGAGATTAATAATGTCAGACTCGTCGAAGGAAGGCCCAAGAATATTTTGGATTTCTATCTTCCATGTGCTCCACCCATTTCTAAACGCCGAAAGTTCAAAACAGCTCTCAACAGAGAGCTTTCTGAGATGTTCACAGATGTTGTCAACCATTTTGGTTATAGTATTTACATTTTTTTGATAATGAGCAAATATAGCACTTCGGCGCGATTTTCCTACAGACTAGTGCACCAAAGTCTAAAATTGCCCAGTTTATTTCTCTAGATTTCTCAGTATCCACAACCCGGTAAGCAAGTGTTTGAAGATATGGGTCATGCCGGATATCAGCCATTTTTCGCTCACCAAAGAAGCGCTCAAGTAACCGGGCCATGTTTACATCAAGCAGTGGAGCTTTCTTTTTCAATACATACAGTTCAAAGGCATTCGTAATATACTGCCCCATCATCGCTAAATCTTCCACTTGATTACGTTTTTTTGGGAATCGGCCTTTCTTTTTCTTTAACTCTTGGGCCAATTGGTATAGTCGGGTTCCGCGCTGTTTATACAATCCGATAGGTCTTAGCACTTCTTGTAGTTCTTCTTCATTTGCCTCTCCCAACTGCTTCCACGAAGGATATTTTTTTAGAAAGGATGGAAGAAAACGAGCAACGGTTTCTGCTTTTGTGCGTTGCAAAAAAACTTCAGAAATAATAAGGACATAGTTTGACGCCGATTTATTCCTCCAAGGAAAGCTCCGTCCATTTTCAGCATACCAGTGAAGTAGCATCTTCTGGAAAAATTCTATATCAGATTCATAAACGATGTGCATATTTACAGATTGTTTTTCATGTTCTTAAAGTTAGGAAATCACCGCTGGTGCCACAAATTTGCCCTTTCCCCTTTTCCAGACTGTTTGCTGTTTTTGAAAACCCGTAGCCCGGGGGCGTCGATTTCAGTCGAGTAATTGCCAAACGCTGGCAAGCTTGGCGAACCTTCAAGAGTTGGCAAGACAGGCAAAGCAAATTCCACCGTTATAACTTCGTTGGCCTATGAAAGGGTTTCCACGGGTAGGAAAAATTTTCCACAACTGGCCGCCCTGCTGTCGGTTCCTGGATCGTTGCCTGCTGCTGGAATCGCTAGATTTTCTGTTTTTGAGCGCCATAAGCAACTGGGCGATTCATCTTTTGGTGTTTGGCAAGCTTATTTCAGATCATCTTTTAGTGAATATTGAATAACCATTAAAAATTTTGAAAGATGATAAGCAGAATAATTTTAGCAGGGCTTTTATTGATAGCCTTGACATCGTGTAGTGACGATGAAGACGATGGGATTGGCCAAGTTGAGCTTTCGTATAGTTTTAATGCCGGGGCCGAAGGATGGGTTGGCGGCTTCGCCGATTATCCTGTGGGCGAGGAAGAGGCCTACGAGCTGACTTTTGACGAAGCCATGCTGCCGGCACCGCTGGATGAAACCGAAGGAGCCATCAAGCTTTCGGGTACGAACATGAGCGATGACTTGTTTATGTATATGAAAACCGGCGTTTCGGACCTGGAACCCAACACCACCTATTATGTGTCCTTTACGGTCGAATTTGCATCGAATGTGCCTGATGACCAGGTGGGTGTTGGCGGAAGTCCGGGCGAATCGGTCTACATTAAAGCTGGGGCTACCACCACGGAACCCCTTCCGGAAGAGGATAACATGGGCTACTACCGTATGAACATCGACAAGGGCAACCAAAGCCAGGGCGGCATGGACATGCTGGTCTTGGGCGATTTTTCGAACGATACGGATCAGGAAGTATATACCCTGAAAACAGTGAGCAACAGTGAGCCTTTTACGGTGACCTCGGACGCGGACGGCAACGTATGGCTGATCGTTGGAACCGACTCCGGCTTTGAAGCCACCACAACGATCTACTATAACGAACTGCGGGTTGTGTTCGATGCGCTGTGATTTTGTCGGGGGATTTTTTTTAATGCGTGGTTAAAAACCCCACCACCCATTTCTACCCTTGTCCGGGTTTTGGGTTCGATGCATCGCGTCTCTGTCATTTCCGCCATTACCGTGCAGGTTATAATCGTTTGCACCAATAATAACGATCGCATGAAAATGATTGGGCATAACCACCTATTCGCCCGTCGTTAAATTCATATCCCTGCGCATGTCAACTGTTTTCAACCATTCTGAATTGACCAAACGGCCTGTTTCCGACAAAACCATTTCCCTGTCCTGCACATGGCCGAAATAACATTCCCGTCCACCGGTGCAGATGGTTACAAAATAGGTAGCGTTCGAACTGTAATCCCAATTTTGCAGGCGGGCTGACGGTATGCGGTATTGATGCTGGAATTTATCCATTGATCAGATCAGGTGCTATTATTTTAAGAAATAAAAATGAACTGAATGGGCTGGTGTTGTGCGAAACTAAATAGGAACGATGCAACTCTTCGCTATCGCGCGGTTGCATGTATGGTATGTTCGGAGTGTTCGAAAGGATGAAACAGGAAAGTCTGGGAATATGATCCGGTTCAGCAGTAGTTCTGTTAATTTGCTGCAATGCTTATTGGCCTCACCCCTGGTCGGAGCTTAACATCAACGGAATAATACGCTCCCGGGTGGGTGTAAAGGGAAGATGAATCATTTAACAAATACCCCCAGAAGGGCATTTGCTGTTGGTGTACCAACGGGTTCAATCAGGTAGACTGCTAATCTTCTTTGTGGCTATTACTCATTGCCCACACGGTAATTCCTGCAAGAGTAATCAGGCTACCTACAATAACAGCCATATTCACATTGCGTTGTGTTTTTCTTACTTTTTTAAGCTGTTTCGAGCCGATTCCTTTTTTTGCAATAAGGTCTTCCACTTTTTTGATTCTTCCTTCTAATTCGGTTTTAATTTTTTCGTTAAATTCCATATTTTTAATACTTTAAGCTTGTTTTAACTGAAACGCACAGAAAATCAAATTGTTTGTTTTTTCCTTCGGTATCTTAAGCAGACACTCCTCGGACCTCGGATTTGATTGTGGTGTTGAAAAGCTTTCCTGTTTCGGTTTTGTTTTTTCCGGTTTCGACTGGAATAACCTTTAAAACGGTATTCACTCGCTATACTCGGGCACTCCTTCCGTCAAAAGCCGGACAAGCTCTTGAAAAGGAAAACCACCTCCCCCTCGCTGCGCTTGGGTACTCCTCCTATAATAGGAGGAGAAAATGGGCCTGGTGGTTCTTCGTGGGTTTGGAGCTTGAAGCAAACGTGTTGTCACGGTACTAAATTTTTCTCCCGGGAGTTTGGAGCTTGTCACTGCGGTAAATGGGGTTAGGAGATTTTTCGCTTGGGTGAAAGCTAAAGGCAAGCGGAGTGTCACTGCCGTAAATTCTCCTCCTATTCCAAGGAGGAGTACTCCCGGTTTACCGGGAGGGAGGTGGTTCAGCTCTCTTTTCAGGATGGATCAGGACTTTTGCTGTGTTCGTTTGGTCTTTACCTCCAAAATAGCCTCCACAATGTCCTGGGGATATTCAAACACCCATCGGTTTTCGAAGTGGAGAACTTCGATTCCAGGTGAGTTAAAGTAGGAATCACGATTGCGATCATCTTCTTCGGCTGCGGGACCAGCGTGGAATTCCCCATCCAGTTCAATTCCCAGTTGGATTTCCGGGCAATAGAAATCCAGGATATAGTTACCAACAGCATGCTGCCGACGGAATTTCAACCCTGCTACCTGTTTCTTCTTTAATGTCTTCCAGAGTGTTGCTTCGGCTGCTGTGGAATGGTTTCGCAGCCTCTTGCGAATATCCTTGAGGTAAGTCCGGTTGTTTAGCTTGACCATTTTTCATTTCAAGTTCGGGCAATTTTCAAAATAAATCAAATCTGATCTTTCAATCATGACATTTCAATGGGATAACAACCACCTCCCCCTCGCTGCGCTCGGGTACTCCTTGGAGTGGCTTCTTTATCTGTCCTGCACCACTTTTGTGGTTCCCTTCGGCCTCTTTTGTGATCCTGCGCCGTTTTTGGCCATTCCTGCGGCCTTTTTTCCCGCCCTGCGGCACTTTTTTGTAATCCTGCAGCGCAGGGACGCCTAAAATCGGTGCAGGGAGGGGTAAAATTAAGCAGGGCGCCCCACAGGTT
The DNA here is from genome assembly GCF_009847015.1 of Sunxiuqinia indica. GTDB lineage: Bacteria > Bacteroidota > Bacteroidia > Bacteroidales > Prolixibacteraceae > Sunxiuqinia > Sunxiuqinia indica. The sequence goes on along the minus strand of NZ_WVEM01000006.1, from coordinate 1,905 downwards.
CGCAGGACGCCCGGTAATGGTGCAGGACGCTATTATTCAGCAGTTTCAGTACTATTGCTGCTTTGTTTTCGGTGTAGTTTTTTCCAGTATTGGCTGGAGTACCCATTTAGGCGCTTCTGATCATTTCGGAACACATACTTTCCGGCTTCCCGAATTTCATCCACCAACGCTTTTAGGTGAGTATACGCTTTGTCGCGCATCACTTTCGATTCGTTGTTGTCGGCTTTGTCACCATTGGCTTCGGCCAGCAGGTCGGCCAGTTCATCGGCGCGGGTGGCAGCCAGGTCGAGCTGACTAAGGTCGAACCCAATGGCGAGTAGCGGCTCGGTGTTTTCGCGCCCCAAAACGGCGATGTCGTTCAGATCCTGAATCATATCGGCATGTCCGGCTCCATCGGTTATGGCGCTCACGCGGCCTAATAACGCGGGGTCGTTTCGGTAGGCAAAACGCAGCGATTGCAAGAGGTCGTTGCGCAGGTCGTACGCAATGGGCGACTGTTCGCCCCATTGTTGCTGTGCTTCTTGTTGCGAACGAAAGTCTTTGTTCCATATCGACTGAGCTTCGCGGCAGGCCCCTGCCCGAACAGGCAGTTCGTCAATCATCGCCTTGGTAATTCCAACCACTTTTAAGGAGTCGGAATCGTCGAGGCTCCAGTGATGCAGGTTTTCAGCTTCCTGCAAGAAAACGTCAACAGGAATACCGGGTTCTTTTACTTCCTCGTCGGGAATAGCCTGAATTTCGGCTAATTTGGCATTGTAGTCATCAATGTTTGCCATTTTTTTTAAATTTAAAGTGTGTTAATCTAGTTATTGACATCTGGGTCGCCCGAAAGCTTTCCACGGCAGGGCGGCCTTTTTTTAGTACCGGTTTGATTCTCCGGCATAACCACTACCGCAGCAATGGTTGAGTAGATCTGTTTTTATTTTTTGCCCGGCCATGCCGACTTGTTTGTCAATAGCGTTCTCTTTTCCGGTAGCTGTTAACCGATGATTCTGCACAGCCCTGTCCCGGTTCTTCGGTTGTTATCGGTATTCCTCTCCTGTGCTGTTGATTATGGGGTGCTGAACCTGAATCGTGAACCAAGGTAGTGCTATTGAACTAAATAAACAATAGTATTTCGAAAATAAATGAGCAAAAGGTCGATTTTGTTGTTTGTAATGAATAGCTAACGAACTGCTTGACCCGGCTGACCACAGTTATGACCCCTGCTGTTATTCAATCATAAGTATTGTGGATTTTGCTTCTGCTAAGGATAGCAAAGTCCCCCACTTTGCGAACAGGCAAAAAGGCGGTGGCCAGTCAAAGTAGCCCGGGGAGGCGATGGAGGGAAGAATTTTTGGCGGGTATCCCGGGTCGTGCGCCGGAAAGAAAAAATCCAGACGCGCGTGGAAAGACAACTTAGACTTGATTTTTTTTGAATACTTTTTGGTATCAAGACAAAAAAGTATTTGGGGTTTGGGGCAACGCCTCAACATAAGCAAGGAGAACAAGGTATTAGACTTTAGATCCAAGAATAAAGAACCAAGAGGGTGAAGACAGCAGCAATCTGTTTCGGTCAATATTGGAGCAACTCGCCAATAGATCCTGAAACGAGTCAGGATGACGAGTCTTCCATTGGGACATTTAAGTCCCCCGCTTCGCTGGCAGGCGAAAAGCCCGGCCTACGAGGGTTTTGAACTGGAAAACAAGGAAAGGAAACAGCAATGGCACTCGCTAAGAAAACCTTGTTTGACGAGTGAAAGGAGGAGTTCGGTTTTCGGGCAGTGACTGACCCGTAGTTTTTGTTCAAAAGCATCGTCAGCCTTGACTTTTTTTCCTGGTTTTTGTGTCAAGACAAAAATCAGGTCCCGTCTGGAAAGACAACTTTGACTTGATCTTTTTTGAATACTTTTTGGTATCAAGACA
>NZ_WVEM01000005.1 GCF_009847015.1 Sunxiuqinia indica | reverse complement strand
GTCCTTCCATTTTTTCCACCCCCTTGACTTTGTCGCCAAAAAATGGGAACTTTGTCAGGTCTTTCCGTCGACTCGACGTCAGAAGCACGCGCTTCCACGGTCTCACCGTTCCAAGACCTGGGTCCAAAATGCGTTCAGCATTTTTTTTAACCCCAAGGCTTTTTTTAGAACATTTTACCATTCAAAATACAGTAATCGTGACTGTTTTCTAACTGCCTGTTTCCCACAATGAAACTCAACGATGTGTATATGACGGGTGTATTATATATCCACTATATACTATGGATTGCAACCGTCTGTTAATCTATGTTTTATCTTTCAAAATTAAGTCTAGAGGACTTTTGATTTTTGCAAGAGACTTTGTACTCACGTGGGTGTAAATCTCCGCCGTTTTGCTCGATTCATGTCCAAGTATCGTTTGTATATAACGCCAATCAACCTCTTGTTCCAATAAATAGCTTGCCTGCCTAAGTTTGATTGTGCGCTGAAAATCCATACTGTCTTGTTATCCAGCGGAACAAGATAGCTAACTTTACAGAATAATTAATTTTGGTAGCGATAATTTAGTTTCATTCAAAATAAGGTCTATTTAACAGGCCATGGGGGTACTTCCCAAGTGGGGTACCCCACTTCCGAAGTACCCCCCCCCACTTCAAAACCGACTCGAGTCGGTAAAAAGGTAACTGCAGTCGGTTAAAGGCTAAGTCGAGTCAGGAAAATGGAGACTGCAGTTGAGTAAATGATAACTTGAGTCGGTAAAAAGTAAACTTCGCCCGGGTAATGGGTGGGCGAAGTCACCAAAAAGCAAACCGGAGTCAGGGAAATGGTGACTCCAGTCGCTGTTAAACAAACTCGGATCATGTTTAACTAAACTGCAGTTCTATTCGGGTAGACTGGTTCAGGAATAAGTGTGGGAGCGTGTAGTTAAAATAAAAAAACGAAGATCGTGATGATCCCCGTTTTAGCGCTGAACCGTTTCTGCTTATTCAGGTTGTTCGGCTTGTTTTCGGCTACCATTGCTGGTAAATCGCTTTTTCAGGTCCTCGTAAATGGGTTTTGCACCCGGAACGCTCATTTTGGCAGCCTGCTTCACCGAGTTGTAATAGGTGAGTGCAGCGGTGTAGCTTTCCGATCCGGCTTCGGTGGTCGTGTCATCCAGGTTTTGGGCCAGTTGCAAAACCGGATGAATAATCGTGTTCAGCTTTTCCCAAACATTCATATCCAGCTTAAACCCATCGGTATTGAGGTAGGGTGGTGCAAACTGCGGATCGGACTGGCAATAGTCGAGGCATTTCTCCACAAACGGAGCCGTACCATCACTCATTTTAGGTAACGACTTGCGTTCGTCGGCATTTAACGCGATCAGGTAAGGTTGTAGCAGGCTTGATAGTTCAGTGGCTTTTGTCAGGGCTTCGGTTGCCACATCATCCGGAAGTTGATTGTTGATTTTGTTTTCCATGGGTATAAATTAAAAAATTAGAAAAATGAATTAACAGCTAACAAGTTAGGACATTGAGATTTGAATGACATAATATTTTTGAAGTGTTTTATGAATGAGCTGTTTTGGGGTGTAAACAAGCCCATTTCTCACACGAACGAACAAAATCAATGTTTTTCAACCCGTTTTTCAGATGAACATTTGATTGGTTTGATGGCCTCTGTTTCCGAGGAAATGTCATTTTTTGAGATTTCGGGGTAAAAAGAAGGAATTCAAATTGTATTGAGCAATTCGCCAACCGATCCAGAAACAAGTTCAGGATGACCAGCGCATAGCTTGGGACAGCCAAGTCCCCCGCTTCACCAACAGGCGAAAAGGCGATGGCCCGTCAAAGTAGCCCGGGCCGGCGGTGGAGGGAAGGATTTTTGGCGGGTATCCCGGGCAGTGCGCCGGAAAGAAAAAATCCTGACGCGCGTGGAAGGATAACTTTGACTTGATCTTTTTTGAATACTTTTTGGTATCAAGACAAAAAAGTATTTGGGGTTTGGGGCAACGCCCCAGCGCATGCAATGACACCAAGACAATAGATATCAGACATTAGATCCAAGAATAAAGAACCAAGAGCCAGGAGGGTGAAGATAGCAGCAATCTGTTTCGGTCAATATTGGAGCAACTGGCCAACCGATCCAGAAACGAGTTCCCGATGACGAACATTCAATTGGGATATTTAAGTCCCCCGCTTCGCCGGCAGGCGAAAAGCCCGGCCTACGAGGGTTTTGAACTGGAAAACAAGGAAAGGAAACAGCAATGGCACTCGCTAAGAAAACCCTGTTTGACGACTGAAAGGAGGAGTTTGGTTTTCGGGCAGTGACTGACCCGTAGTTTTTGTTCAAAAGCATCGTCAGCCTTGACTTTTTTTCCTGGTTTTTGTGTCAAGACAAAAATCAGGTTCCGTCTGAAAAGACAACTTTGACTTGATCTTTTTTGATTACTTTTTGGTATCAAGACAAAAAAGTATTTGGGGTTTGGGGAAAAGAGAACAAGACATTAGATACTAGAACCAAGATTTTCAGATATTCGGATTTTCAGATCGACACCAAGTCCCCCATTTCGCCGAAAGGCGAAAAGCGCGAAGGCCGTCAAAACGCCCGGCCGAGGGTTCGGTTTGACTTGATTTTTCTTTGTTTCGTTTCTTTTCATCTCATTGTAATTTAAAATTTTCAAAGGTATTCGATGGAACTCGCTCATAATTTAGCTACTGTGTGTAATAACTTTTTACATGCTCGTTTCATCTAAAAAAAAGAAATGAAATCCAGTCCGGAAGGACAAGGTAAAAAAGGAACCGGGGGTTGGGCTGAAACCCCGGTTTTGCTCTTTACCAAAGCTTTTGGGGGTAGTCGCCTTGTTCCGTTAGTTTTTTTACTTGTTCAACTACAAAAGGCTTATCTTCCGGGTAGGTTACTCCAAACCATTGCGAGTCGGCATCCAGTACTTTTGCTTGTGCTTGTCCGGTTCTGATCAATTCAAATACCACGCTCGGGATGTAAAATTCCGATTTTGGAGTCTCCATTTTTTCATCTAAAAACTGCTTGAACTGGCTCTCCAAATGTTGGAACAGGCTGGGGTGGAAGCCCCAAAAGTTCATCGATGCAAGCGTGTTGTCGTCCACCGCAACTTTGTTATCATTTTCATCTGTAAACGTAATCCGGCCATTCTCCCGGGCAATTTGATGACGCTCGGTAATCTGCACTAAATTGCTGTTTTTATCGGTTTTACAAATTCCACGCGAAACGGTGCCAAACTCCGATAAGGTATTTTTTACCTGGTAGCCTACCATGCTGTAGTTATCCGCTGCAACTTCGCTTGTTAAAAAATCAGCTGCTACCCGGAACGATTCGCGTCCGTAAAAATCATCAGCATTAATCGCAGCAAATGGTTCTTGAATCACATCTTTAGCCATCAGAATGGCATGTCCGGTTCCCCACGGCTTTTCCCGTCCTTCGGGCAGACTGTACCCATCGGGTAAATGATCCAGCTCCTGGTAAACATATTTCACTTCAATTTTACTGTCCAGTTTACCGGCAAATTGTTTTTTAAAAGCATCAGCGAAACTTTCGCGGATAACGAAAACTACTTTGCCAAATCCGGCACGAATGGCATCAAATATCGAATACTCCAGAATGGTTTCCCCGTTAGGACCAATCGGTTCAACTTGTTTCAATCCGCCATAACGGCTTCCCATTCCGGCTGCTAAAATTAAGAGTGTGGGTTTTGTATTCATGCTTAATGAGGTGTTAAAATTTTTTGTCGACTATTTGTTGTTGACCAATGAAGAACAAGAACCTTTAATGGTCTTCTGGTTATTTTTGCAATTGAAGAATCCCGGTTATTCCCTGATCAGAATAACGCAGCGCTATGAATTATTTATTCTTTTTTTACTCTTTATACCAACTGGCATACATGCCGTAAGCGTTGGCAATACGGTGAATCTCACCTTCCAGCAGATCAGTGCCTATCGATTTTACTTTCTTGGCAGGAATACCGGCATACACACTTCCGGCTTCAACAATGGTTCCTTTGGTAACAACCGATCCGGCAGCAATAATGGTATTGCTTTCTACCACAGCGTTGTCGAGCACCACGGCATTCATTCCAATCATCACATTGTCGTTTATGGTACAGCCATGTATAATTGCCCCATGAGCAATGATGACGTTATTGCCTATGTTGGTTGGCGATTTTTGGTAGGTTGCGTGTATTACCGCACAATCTTGCACGTTGGAGTTTTTGCCTATTTTTATGTAGTGAACATCTCCGCGTATAACTGCACTGTACCAAACGCTACTGTGATCACCAATTTCTACATCGCCTATTATTGCAGCAGTTTCGGCTAAAAAACAATCGTTGCCTATTTGGGGAGTTTTTCCTTTGAGTGTTTTGATTAAAGCCATTTTCTATAATTATTTTAATTTGATAACAAAGATATTAAAAGCGCTAAATAATTAAATGTAGAATGGTTTTCTTATTGACCGGTTGTGTGAAATTCCATAAAATGAATGCTCCTCTTTCGGGATAAAGGGGGAAAACTTCAATTGGAATCGTTTCACAAAACGGGCTCTTATTAATTATTGGTTATTTTTACTCCGCTACACACCTAATGGGTATAATTCAAAATTGTTCCAAAGTTTTAAATTGTTATTTTTGAGATCGCTTTTTTTCGGTTTTATAAGGAGAAATCTAGGTATTAAAATAAATGTCACATGAAAGACACAAAAGTTATTGAGTTAGAAGAAGTGGCCATTCGGTTTTCCGGTGACTCGGGAGATGGAATGCAGCTTACGGGAACCTTGTTCTCTGATGCCACAGCACTATTTGGAAATGATATTTCGACCTTTCCGGATTACCCATCCGAAATCAGGGCGCCACAAGGTACTGTTGGTGGCGTATCAGGTTTTCAGGTTCAGTTTGGTCATAAAGAAGTAAACACCCCGGGAGATGAAGCCCATGTGTTGATTGCCATGAACCCGGCAGCAGTGAAAGCCAATGCGCGGTTTATGAAACCCGGTGGAACCATCATTTACGATGTTGATTCTTTTACTCAGAAAAATTTAGATAAAGCCAATTTTGCAACCGACGATCCGTTTGGAGAATTGAAGTTGGATGATTACATCAAAATTGCAGTTCCAATTACCAGCCTGACGCGTGAAAGTTTGAAGGATTTTGGAATGGACAATAAATCAGTTCTGCGAAGCAAAAACATGTTTGCTTTGGGATTAATTTGCTGGATGTTTGGCCGTCCGATGGATTATATCGAATCATTCATCAAGACAAAATTTGCCAAAAAACCTACCGTGGTTGAATCGAACCTGAAAGTTTTACATGACGGTTTCAATTACGGAATGAATATGCAGCACATGACACCTCAGTATTTGGTGCATGCTGCCGAAATTGAAAGAGGTACTTACCGAAACATCAATGGAAACATTGCTACAGCTTGGGGGATGTTGGCCGCTGCTGAAAAATCAGGTTTAGACCTGTTTTTAGGTTCTTATCCGATTACTCCGGCAACTGACGTGTTGGTGGCCTTGGCTGCTCGCCGCGACTTGGGTGTGAAAACATTTCAGGCCGAAGATGAAATTGCCGGTATGTGTACCACCCTTGGTGCTGCCTTCGCCGGTAAATTAGCGGTTACCAGTACTTCAGGCCCCGGTTTGGCATTGAAATCCGAAGCGATTGGTTTGGCGGTAATGGCCGAGCTTCCGGTGGTTATTGTAAACGTTCAGCGTGGTGGCCCATCGACAGGATTGCCAACCAAAACGGAGCAGTCTGATTTATTGCAGGCACTTTACGGACGTAATGGTGAAAGCCCGGTTGTTGTTTTGGCTGCCAGCACACCGTCCGACTGTTTTTACTACGCCTACCTATCGTGTAAAATTGCATTGGAGCGCATGGTGCCAGTCATCCTGTTAACCGATGGTTTCCTTGGAAATGGGAGTGAACCCTGGCGTGTTCCAAGCATGTCGGAGCTACCCGAAATTACGCCTCGTATTGCGAAAAACAGCAGTGAGTTTAAACCGTATAAACGTGATGAAGACATTTTGGCGCGTGAATGGGCATTCCCGGGAATGGAGGGATTCCAGCACCGTATCGGTGGTTTGGAGAAGAATGTTGAAGGTGCCGTAAGTCACGATCCGGAAAACCACCACAAGAATACCGAAATTCGTGAAGCGAAAGTTCAGAAAGTTGCTGATATGATTCCTGAATTGGAAGTGTGTGGCGACGAAGAAGGCGAATTATTGGTTGTGGCATGGGGTGGTACCTACGGACACATGATTAGTGCGGTGCGTGAAATGCGTCAGGATGGTAAAAAAGTGAGCCTGGCTCATTTCAACTTTATCAAACCACTTCCTGCAAATACCGAAGAGGTGTTTAGCAAGTTTAAAAAGATTATCGTTTGTGAATTGAACCTCGGACAATTTGCTTCATACCTACGCGATAAATTACCTGAGTATGAATATCACCAGGTCAATAAGTTGAAAGGATTACCATTTACGGTAACCGAGTTGAAGGAAAACTTTGAAAAATTACTGGAGGAATAAGACATGAGCAATATAGATTTACAATATACATTGAAAGATTTTAAGAGCGAAAACGAAGTTCGCTGGTGTCCCGGTTGTGGTGATTACGCGATTATGAATGCCGTTCAGCGTACCATGGCCGACATGAACGTTCCTCATGAAAAGTTTGCCGTAATTTCCGGTATTGGCTGTTCGTCTCGTTTCCCATATTATATGAGTACTTATGGATTTCACTCCATTCACGGTCGTGCGGCAGCCATTGCTTCGGGTGTGAAAAGTGCAAATCCTGATTTGAGCGTTTGGGTGATTACCGGCGATGGTGATTCATTGGCCATTGGTGGAAACCACTTTATCCACACCATACGTCGTAACATCGATTTGAATGTAATTCTTTTCAATAATAAGATTTACGGATTGACGAAAGGACAGTACTCGCCAACAACTGATCGTGGGTTTGTGACGAAAACTTCACCAAACGGAACCATCGAAGATTCATTTGTTCCCGGACAATTGGTGTTGGGTGCACGCGGAACGTTCTTTGCCCGTGCCGTTGATTCAAATGTAAAACACAACCAGCTTGTTTTTGCCGAAGCTGCAAAACACCAGGGAACTTCCATTGTCGAGGTTCTGCAAAATTGTGTCATTTTCAACGATGGAATTCATGCACAGATTGCAGATCCAAAACATCGTGCAGAGCGTCAATTATTTTTGGAGCATGGCAAACCAATGCGTTTTGGGCACGATAACGAAAAAGGACTGATTGTTGAAAAAGGCCGTTTGAAGGTGGCTGTTATTGGCGAAAATGGTGTAACCGAGGACGACATACTTGTTCATGATGCCAAAGAAGTAGATCCGTATCTGCACATGCAACTGATCAATATGAGTATGCCTGATTTTCCAATTGCCATGGGAGTTATTCGTGCAGTTGATGCTCCTGTTTACGATCAGGAACTGGAAAAGCAAGTCGCCGAAGTTTCAGCAACACGTAGAGTAAACAATGTCGATGAGTTGTTGAAATCAGGAAATACCTGGGAAGTAGATGAACCAGGAAGTAGCGATCCGGTACCTTTCTTTAAAAAGAAATGTCCTATTCTAGAATAGAAATTACACAACAATATGTTTTTAAAAAGGAGGCTTCGGCTTCCTTTTTTTGTTGGGTCAAGCGGATTTTTCATAATTTCATGGAAAATTCTTTCACATGGAAAATTTAGATGATATCTCCCTTTCATCAATCTACAAGCGCAAAAAGAGCGACCGCGATATTTTTGAAGAGCTAATGCCAACCAAGGTTAAGGAGGTGCTGCTGGTGGCAACCTTGTATGATAGCTATTCCATTGTTCGCGAGGGGCAGTTTACCGACAAGATTTTTGGCGAGTTTCTTCAACTCAACCTCTATACGTATCCGCGTTTTACAAGCGTCAATTCGGAGGTTGATGCACTGAAGATGGTTAACGACCGCGATTTCGATCTCATTATTATTATGGTTGGTGTTGATAAGGATATTCCGGTGAAGATGGCCGATGTCCTGCACGATGCGAATAAGCTCATCCCGAAACTTTTGCTGGTGAACAACAATGCCGATTTGCGTTACTTTCAGGAAACAGCTAATCAGTTTGAATCAATCGACCGGGTGTTTGTGTGGAACGGAAATTCCAATGTGTTCATGGCGATGATCAAGTACATTGAAGATAAAAAGAATATCGAAGCCGATATTAAAAACGGGAATGTGCGGGTGCTGTTGCTGGTGGAAGATTCTATTCAGTATTATTCCCGTTATTTGCCCATGCTGTATACCAACATCATGACTCAAACCCAGAACCTGGTGCAGGACGAGTCGGCTGATGACTTACACATGATCCTGAAAATGCGCGCCCGGCCAAAGGTTATTTTGGTAAGTACTTACGAAGACGCGATTGAAGTGATTAACAAGTACCGGGATTATTTGCTGAGTGTGATTTCAGATGTGAAATTTTCCCGAAATGGAGTTGATGACGCCGAGGCTGGCGTAGAACTTTTGAAATACGTGAAGCAGATTCTTCGTTTTCCGGTGCCACTTTTGCTGCAAAGTCACGACGTGTCGAATGCTGCACGAGCAAAAGAAATTGATGCTGAGTTTATCGACAAAAACTCCGAAAGCTTATCGATGGACATTCATAATTTCATTTACAAGCGATTGGGCTTTGGGAGTTTTGTGTTTAAAGATTTGGCCGGAAATCCAATTATGGTGGCTCGCAACCTTCAGGAATTTCAGGAAATGTTTAAGCTGATTCCGGACGAAGCACTTTCCTATCACGGAAAGCGTAATTCTTTTTCAACCTGGCTGATGGCTCGTGGCGAGATCAATATTGCCGAACGGTTGTTGCCCTATCGCTTCGAAGACTTTAGAGGTACTGAAAAGCTGCGGAGCTTTTGTTTGAGGGTTTTTGAGGATGTTCGGGTGAAGCAAATGCGGGGGCGCATTATTAATTTTGATCCCGCAATTGTTGACAGCGACCGTTACATCGTTCGTTTGGGGAAAGGATCATTGGGAGGAAAAGGACGTGGAATGGCTTTCATGAGTAATTTTATCGAAAACATCGATTTCAAAAAAATCATTCCTGAAATCAATATCCGCATTCCGGCCACGGCAGTTATCGGAGCCATCGAATTTGATAAATTCTTAGAGCTCAACAACCTTTACGACGAGATATACAGCAACAACGATTACGAACATATCAAAACTATGTTTTTGGATTCGCACCTGAGCGAAGGATTAAAAGCGAAGTTGTTTCGTTACATTGAAGTCATGCAGGGACCGCTTGCTGTCCGTTCCTCCGGGTTGTTCGAAGATTCGCTCCTCCAGCCTTTTTCGGGGGTTTATTCAACTTACTTGTTGCCGAATAATCATCCCGATAAATTTGTTCGTTTCAATCAATTGGTGAATGCGATCAAGCTGGTTTATGCCAGTATCTTTACCGACTCAGCGGTCGCCTATTTTGATGCCGTAAACTATAAAATTGAAGAGGAAAAGATGGCGGTTATCATCCAAAAGGTGGTGGGGCACGAGCACGATAAAAAATATTACCCTTCGATTAGTGGTGTGGCGCAATCGTACAATTATTACCCGGTAGCATACATGGAGCCCGAAGATGGTTTTGCAGTGGCAGCGGTTGGTCTGGGGATGTATGTGGTTGGCGGAGAGCAGGCATTTCGCTTTTGTCCTAAGTATCCAACCATCAACCCAACAACTGTTCGCGACCAGGTACGCGATTCCCAAAAAGAGTTTTATGCGGTAGACATGTCTCATCCCGACGCAAATATAATTGCCGATGGTGAAGATGCAGCCATTACAAAAATCAGGATTCGAAATGCTGACGATGATGATTTTCTGCAGCATTGTGCCTCTGTTTATGATGCTGAGAATGATGATCTCGTTCCGGGGCTCAATCTGAAAGGACCGCGTGTTATTGATTTTGCCAATATCTTAAAGTATAACTATGTGCCGTTGGCTGACACCTTGCAGTTTTTGCTGCGCTTGTTCCGCGAAGCGATGGGGTCGCCTGTTGAAATGGAGTATGCCGTTGACCTAAGTAAGGGAGATGGTGGGTTGCCAACGTTTTATTTATTGCAGATAAAACCACTAATCAGGCGGGAAGAAGAATTACATATTGATTTGGGGGAGGTTAACCTGGAAAAGGTTGTGCTTTTTGCGAAACAGGGAATGGGTAACGGTGAGGTGTTTGGTGTTCGCGATGTGATTTTTGTCGATCCTGACAAATTTGATAAAATGCAAACCAAAGCAATTGCTCAGGAAATTCATCACATGAATAAAAAGATGGATGCTGAAGGAAAGGAGTACATTCTGATTGGACCCGGGCGTTGGGGTACTAAAGACCAGTTTACCGGAATTCCGGTCGTGTGGTCGCAAATATCCAGAGCCCGTATTATCGTAGAAATGGGCTTGCCTGATTTTCCATTGGATGGTTCCTTGGGATCGCACTTTTTCCACAATGTAACTTCAATGAACGTTGGCTATTTTGCGGTGAAGCACAACTCGGAAGAAGAAAAAATCAATATTGATGTGCTAAACAATCAGAAGGTGATTGAGGAGTTGAAATTCGTAAAACACGTGCAGTTTGACCATGACCTGAGCATCTTAATGGATGGACGTTCCCGACAAGCTTTGATCAAGCAAAATGGGCTGAACGAGTAGTTGGTTTATTTCTCATTTCATCTCATTAAAATTTTTAGTTTTCAATTGCATTCGATAGAACTCACGATGAATTTTAATATGCTTGTTTGCGAATTTTTGCATCTTAAAATTCATGTTCGTTTCATACATATACGTAATTTCATCCTACAAAAATGTAGGATTCTCGTGTTCGGAAAAATGCTATCTTCTTCGTTTTGAGTGAGGTCGTTTTTTCGGAATGGCAATTGTAATTGATGGTCGGAATATAGTTGACGAGTGAAATTTAGTGAATGTTGAACTGAAAATGAACGATTATGAAGGTATGTATTCCGGTGATGGGACAAAGTTCCCAATTAACCCATTTTTTGGCTGATGATTTCTATAAAGCAAACTTTTATTGTCTGTTTGATATGAACAGCGATCAAACAGTGTATTTTTCCAAGTCGGACTTGATGGAACGCTTTGGATTGGATTTGCGAAAAGATGATGGCGAAGGAGCGATTAAAGCGATTATCAGTCCGAATGTAAGGCCAATGGCTTACAAAATTTTGCACGACAATGAGATTACTGTTTATCGCCCCGATAGCAACCTGGTTGAGGAAAATATCGATCGGTTGAAGCGGGGAGAGCTTGCTCTTTACGATCCGGCCGATGTTGAAACTGCCTCATCTTGCGGATCATCGTGCAGTAGTTGCTCAACAAGCAGCAGCTGTTCTACAACCGAAAGCTGTTCATCAACCAGTTGTTCTGCCTAGCGACTCAGCTATACTAAATCACTGTCGAACCAAAACCTGAAAAAAAATCGCGAAATAACTTTGTGGAAATTTAATCGAAAAATTATGACTATTGCATTCCGTCCGTTAGCAGAAGTAAAGATGATGTTGGAAGAAATTGGAAACGATGTTTCATACGCTTATGATGATCTGGTATTTGTTGAACATACCGCTTTTATGTTTCAGTTTGACGATGAGAATCCAGAGAATTTAAAGCTGTATTTAAATACTGAAGTCGATCAAAAAGAATCAGATGATATCAAAAAGAACCTGGTTGGTGCAGCACAGAAACGAAAATTGAAAATTGTTGATTCTGGTTATTTTAAGTTAAAGGAGAAAGAAGATACCGAAGAGTTTGATATCCTGTTCTTTCCAAAATAAAAAAGCCGCATGGTTGTCATGCAGCTTTTCTGTTAAATATTGTGAGCTAATAATTAGCCTTCGAAGTTGTTGACTCCGGCAGTTTGTGCCTGGCGATCAACTTTCTTGATCAGTCCTTGCAATACTTTGCCCGGGCCAATTTCGGTAAATAATGTAGCGCCATCAGCAATCATATTTTGCGCTGTTTGAGTCCATTTTACCGGAGCAGTGAGCTGCGCGATCAGGTTTTCCTTGATGGTTTCAGGATCAGTAACCGGCTTGGCATTTACGTTTTGGTACACCGCACAAATTGGCTTATTAAAGGTCGTTGCTTTAATGGCAGCTGCCAGTTCTTCGCGAGCAGGTTCCATCAGTGGTGAGTGAAATGCTCCGCCGACAGGTAATTTTAAGGCACGTTTGGCGCCTTTTTCAGTCAGCAACTCGCATGCTTTGTCAATTCCTGAGATTGAGCCGGAAATAACCAGCTGTCCGGGGCAGTTGTAATTGGCCGGTACCACAACATCGTCAATTGATGCACAAACCTCTTCAACAATCGCGTCTTCCAACCCAACAATGGCTGCCATTGTTGAAGGCTCCACTTCGCAGGCTTTCTGCATAGCAATGGCGCGTTGCGAAACCAATTTTAAACCGTCTTCAAAGTTCATCGCGCCATTGGCAACCAAGGCTGAAAATTCACCCAATGAGTGGCCGGCAACCATTTCAGGCTTAAATTCTTTCAATGTTTTAGCCAGAATAACCGAGTGCAGAAAAATGGCGGGTTGTGTAACTTTCGTTTGTTTCAGGTCGTCGGCCGAGCCTTCGAACATGATATCGGTAATATTGAAACCAAGTATTTCATTGGCTTTATCAAATAGTTCTTTGGCAAGTGGCGAGTTTTCGTACAGGTCTTTTCCCATTCCGGAAAACTGGGCACCTTGCCCTGGAAATACATATGCTTTCATCGTAAAAACATTTAGTTAAAATTTGGCGACAAAGTTAAAACGTTTTTTTACCCACAAAAAGTAATTGCAAGTAATCCACTTCTTTAGCTTCTATTTTTCTCTTATCGTGTCGACTATTGAAATTAAATGTTCGATAGTTTTTGTTACTTGTAAAAACTGGCCAGGTATTCAGTTGTATTTCCTTTACCATCCTTCACCCGAAGTTTTAACTCATGCTTTTGATCAAATTGGAAGCGTTTTTTGTCAAAGTAATAAGTAATCAACGCATTTTTAGCATCGTATTCAAAAAGTACCCAATTGCCATCAATCTGTCCATTGTAGCTGGCGATTCCCGAAAAATCATCGCTTATTTTAAAGCGAATGCGGCTTGACTCGGTTAACCGGCTGTTATTGTATATGCTGAGTGGTTTTATTGTCGGAGCAACAGTATCGACACTAATCGCAAAAGTTCCCAGCTGCCGTACGCGTGCTGTTATCCATCCATTTTCATAGTTTCCACCCATCGACCATTTTCTACCGCTTTTTTCGCTAACGGCTGCAATCAATGCTTTGTCCTGAAGTTCTGGTGGAACAGCATCAGCTTTAATTTTTAACGAATAGTGCTGGTGCACCGGATGATGATCATCTTGAATTTTGTATAGCTTTGAGTAATATAGATTGTTGGCCGGTTTGGTTTCTAAGTCCAGATAAAAATCGGAGTAAAAAGTGCCCGGCTCGAAAACTGCTTTCAATTGCTCTTTTTCAATGGTTGTTTTTTGCTTATACGAAATCAGTTGACCGTTTCTTTCTTTTGGAACAATGTTCATCTTTTTCGATTGAACGCGAAATGAAAGGGTACTTTTATTGCCGTACGTGTCTGTAATTTCATAATCAATATCATGAACCTCTCCATCCGAAAGATCGACAATTCCTCCATTGATCAGCTCCCGATAATTGCTCAACTTGTTTCCCGGTTCAACCCAGCTTTTTTGTAGCCTTCTATAGTTGGTTCGGTAATAATCATAATCGATGTAGCTGTTTAGGTAGCGGGTTTCATCAAAGCTTAGTTTATTCATTTGAAAGGAGTAGATAGCCTGGTTGTCCACTTTTAACTTAATCTCGTAGATGCCACATTTGCTCCAGCTTCCGTCAAGGTAATCAATTGTTTGGAGGCCAAAACCAATATTTCCATAAACAGGGACAGTCGGATTTCCTTTTAAATGGTAAGCGCCGTCGTAAAAAACTGTTTCAATCAGTGTTTTTTGTGTTTTTCCATACACATGAGAATCATCCGTTAGCGGATAAATTGCAGCTGATAAGATCTTTGGTTTAATCTCATCTTTAATCGGGAAATTGAAAAGTAAGGGATTTAGAGGGTGTTGACTGTCGGTATCGCGTATCTCGAAATGGAGATGCGGGCCACCGGAGCCACCGGTATTTCCACTTAGAGCAATTTGGTCGCCCTTGTTTACCGAGAATGTTCCTTTGGGAACAGCTAAGTCAACATCGAATGATTGACGCTCATATTGAATGTTCTTTGCATATTCCTGAATGTCATCACGAAAGCTCAATAAGTGTCCATAAACAGTCGTTTGCCCATTCGGGTGATCAAGATAAAGTGCAAGCCCAAATCCGTAGGGCGATATTTTTATTCGCGAAATTTCTCCGTCGGCAGCAGCATATATCGGGAGTCCGGTTTTGCCCTGAGTTTTGATGTCAATGCCCGAGTGAAAGTGGTTAGATCGAAGTTCTCCGAAATTACCCGATAAAATAAGAGGGATGTCAACAGGTGGTCGAAAGTAGTTTCGATCAGGGGCTTGAGCCAATATGATGGATGAAATCAGAACAAAAGATATTAGAAAACGAATTTTCATAAATAGAATCCTTAAGTGTTTGGTGATTAAAACTAGTCAGAGCCAGAATTGTTGTACGGCGGTTTGCATTAAGCAAAATAAAACTATCTTCGTATAAACTATTGGGCAAAAATATTAATTTTGTCCTAGAAAGCATGCAGAAATGACCGAGAAGGATCAATATTTAATTGATGAATTTAAGACCCGACTCAGACTGCTAATTGGCAAGCAAAATCGCTTGAAAGATGAAAATAAACAGCTGCGGGATCAGCTGAAAGGCATGCAGGATGAGTTGGATGTCGTTCGCAATGAAAATGAGATTTTGGTCAAAAAGTATGAAAATCTTAAGTTAGCAAAGATTTTTTCTGCTTCGGATGATGAAAAACAGGATGCGAAGCAAGTGATAAATAAAATAGTGCGGGAAATTGATAAATGTATTGCTCAACTAAACGTGTAGCCAATACAAAAAGAAATGACAGATAAGCTTTCAATAAATATCAACATCGATGGGCGAGTTTACCCATTGACTATTGTTAGGGAAGACGAGGAGAAATACAGGAAAGCGGCGAAAATATTAAATGACATTATTCTTCAATACAGAAAAAAATATGCTGACCATGATTCTAAAGATTTTCTTGCAATGACTGCTTTTCAGTTTGTATTGAAGAATTTGGCGTTGGAAGAACAAGCAGACGATTCTCCTTTTATTGAAGAAATAAAAATACTTAATGAGCAGTTAGGTGATTATTTGTCGATTAACGAGTAGATTTAAATAAGATTATTGAAGCCCGCTTTTTATTCACTCCCAACTGATTTGTCTTGGGAATGAATGTATTAGCGGGCTTTTTGTTAAACTAAATATATACAGTAATAATTTATTGAAATGGAAATAATATATGCTATTTCCGGGTTCTTGCTAGGCGGAGGGCTTTCCTACTTTTTGTGGGATAAAGCACTAAAAAGCAAGAAAACGAAGATCATAACAGAGGCCGAGGCTGAAGGCGACGTAATAAAAAAAGATAAGATACTTCAGGCAAAAGAGAAGTTCTTACAGTTAAAAACAGAACATGAAAAGTTTATTTATGAGAAGAACAACAAGATTGATTCGGTCGAAAATAAACTAAAACAAAAAGAAAGTGCTTTTTTACAACGTCGGGATGAACTGCAACGAAGAGTAAAGGAGTTTGAAACAACCAAAAAAGATGTTGACGTTATTCGCGAGAACCTGACAAACCAATTGAATGTGGTTCAGCAAAAGGAAGATGATCTGGATCGTATGCACAAACAACAGGTTGAGCAGTTAGAAGCGATCTCCGGACTGTCAGCAGAAGAAGCCAAAAGCCAGTTGGTGGAATCATTAAAAGGAGAAGCACAAACGGAAGCCATGTCTTACATTAACGAAATAATGGAAGAGGCTAAACTTACTGCCAATAAAGAGGCGAAGAAAGTTGTGGTGAAAACCATACAGCGAGTGGCAACCGAAACTGCAATTGAAAACTCCGTTACGATTTTCCACATCGAGAGCGATGAAATTAAAGGTCGGATTATTGGTCGTGAAGGACGTAATATCCGCGCATTGGAAGCTGCAACAGGTGTTGAAATTATTGTTGATGATACTCCCGAAGCGATTGTGCTTTCAGGTTTCGATCCGGTACGTCGTGAAATTGCCCGTTTGGCTTTACACCAACTGGTAACTGACGGACGTATTCACCCTGCTCGTATTGAGGAGGTTGTTTCGAAAGTGAAAAAACAGATTGAAGAAGAAATTATTGAAACCGGTAAACGCACCACGATTGATCTTGGAGTACATGGTCTGCATCCTGAGTTGATCCGCATGATTGGTAAAATGAAGTATCGTTCGTCGTACGGACAAAACTTATTGCAGCACTCCCGTGAGGTGGCCAATCTCTGTGCAATTATGGCTTCAGAGCTTGGACTAAACACCAAGTGGGCTAAGCGTGCCGGCTTGCTTCACGATATTGGTAAAGTGCCGGACGACGAGCCGGAACTTCCACACGCAGTGTTGGGCATGAAACTGGCTGAAAAATTCAAAGAAAAGCCGGATATCTGCAATGCCATTGGAGCGCACCACGACGAGGTGGAGATGCAAACCATGTTGGCGCCTATTGTTCAGGTTTGCGATGCTATTTCAGGTGCCCGTCCGGGAGCTCGCCGCGAAGTGGTGGAATCATATATCAAGCGTTTAAAAGCATTAGAAGATTTGGCGCTTTCGTATCCAGGCGTATTGAAAACTTATGCCATTCAGGCAGGACGCGAATTGCGTGTAATTGTTGGTAGCGATAAGATTTCTGATAAAGAGTCAGAACAGCTGTCATTTGATATTGCGAAGCACATCCAGGATGAAATGACTTATCCGGGACAAATTAAGATTACTGTTATCCGCGAATTGCGTGCAGTAAACTACGCGAAATAGTCAATTATTTTTTCGATATAATAACAGCCCGACTTCAATTGAAGCCGGGCTGTTTTACTTTGCAGAAAACCGAAAAGTTTACCACCTTTAATGGTCACCACCGATCAGTTTATTGAGTGTAACAATTGGATTGATGCTGTTGGAAAATTGGGATTAAAAATTTAGTCAGGCAAGGAGATAAACGTATCTTTGTGTTTCGCAAAAAAGAAATGTAAAAATGAAACAACGTCCGCTCATATTTATTACCAACGACGATGGAATTCAGGCTAAAGGACTGAAAGAGGTTTCTGATGTGATGCGTCTTTTTGGAGATGTCGTGGTAGTTGCTCCCGAGATGGCTATGTCGGGTATGTCCAATGCAATTTCAGTTGATCGTCCGTTGCGGGCTTCTAAAGTTGAGGAAGAGGACGGATATATTTCGTATAAGTGCAATGGTACTCCGGTAGATTGCGTGAAACTGGGGTTCAATCATTTGGTGGATCGATTACCTGATTTTGTCATCTCAGGCATTAACCATGGTTCTAATTCATCGATAAGTGTGGTGTATTCCGGAACAATGGGAGCTGCCATCGAAGGGTGTTTGCATGGTGTGCCGTCAATCGGATTTTCGTTGTGCGACTATTTGCCGGATGCTGATTTTTCGAAGGCAAAGATGTGGGTTGCCCGTGTTTTTCAATCGGTTTTCGAGCAAGGGTTACCACCTTTTGTCTGCCTGAATGTGAATATCCCCAAGGGAGATGTTGAAGGCATTGAAGTATGCCGGCAGACCTCAGGCAAGTGGGTGGAAGAACTGGAAAAACGTACCGATCCGCACAATCGTGAGTATTACTGGTTGTCTGGATACTTTAAAAATTTTGAACCCGATGCTGAAGATACTGACTTGTTTGCTTTAGACAATCAGAAAGTGTCGGTGGTGCCTATTCATGTAGATATGACCTGTCAAGGGACATTGGAAATAATGAAAGACTGGAAGTTTTAATGAATAACTCAGCATCAAATATCAACCACCTGAAATATGGTTTTTGGCCCGGGCTAATTTTCCCGCTAATCATGTTTCTGATTATGTACCTCGTTCGTTATCACGAAGTAGGAATTCTTGAATACTTGTCAAATCTTTGGCGGTTTCAAATTCTCATCAAATTGATGACTCTGTGTGTATTACCCAATCTGCTGCTTTTTCTGGTGTTCTTCAAAAAAAAATATGACATGGCAGCCCGCGGTGTTTTAATGGCGACATTCATATATGCTTTTTTTGTAATCATTTCAGTGGCTATCCAATCATTATGAAGTACTATTTTATAGCCGGCGAAGCTTCGGGCGATTTGCATGCTTCAAACCTCATCGCAGAACTTAAAGAGAAAGATTCAAAAGCCGAAGTTCGCGGATTTGGTGGCGAGCTCATGGAACAAGCCGGAATGCAGTTAAGCAAGCATTATCGTGAAATGGCTTTCATGGGCTTTTTGCCGGTGCTGATGAACCTGAAAACCATTCAACGAAATTTTAAAGCCTGCGAGGAAGATTTATTCGAATTTCAGCCGGACGTATTGGTGTTGGTTGATTATCCCGGGTTCAACCTTCGTATGGCTGAATTTGCAAAAAAGCATGGCATTCGGGTATTTTACTATATTTCTCCTAAAATATGGATTTGGAAGAAATACCGAATCAAAAAGATCAAGGCTTTTGTTGATGAAATGTTTACCATTCTTCCATTTGAAACCGAGTTTTATAAAGGGCTTGGTTATGAGGTAAACTATGTTGGCAATCCGGTATTGGATGCAATAAGTGCCAAACCTGCGAAAACTGATTTTTCCGATTTTATCAATCAAAATAAGTTAGCGGATAAACCCATCATCGCATTGCTTCCGGGTAGCCGGCTGCAGGAAATAAAATCGTTGTTGCCCCGAATGCTGGAAGGCACAACCTCTTTTTCGGAACACCAGATTGTGGTAACAGCTGCACCAAATATTGACGAGCCTGTTTATGAGAAGCTGATTCAGGCTTATCCTGAAGTGCGCGTTTTGCATGACAAAACCTACGAATTAATGCAGCAAGCAGAAGCTGCCGTGTTGGCATCAGGTACCGTTTCGCTGGAAGCTGGTGTTTTACGATGCCCGCAAATTGTGTGCTACCGAATGGATGGCGGAACCCTGTTTTATTGGATTGGCCAATATGTTGTTGGAATTACATTGGTGTCGTTGGTAAATCTTATTTTGAAACGGATGGCCGTGAAAGAATTGTTGCAACACCACTGCACTGCGGCCAATATTCGCAAAGAGCTGAACTTGATTCTGAATGATGCCTCGCACAAAAAGCAAATCATGAAAAGCTACGACGAATTAAGCGAAAAATTGGGAGAGCCGGGTGCTTCTGCCCGTGCTGCATCGATGATGATTGATAAATTGAACGAAAAGAATTAATCTTTTTCTATCTTCGTTTGAGCAAAAAGCGAAAGCCAATATGTACAGTTTATTTCGAAAAGAAATCACCAGTTTTTTTGGATCAATAACAGGATACTTAATTGCCTTTGTGTTTTTGATTACTAATGGTCTTTTTTTATGGGTGTTTCCCGGTACTTACAATCTATTAGACGGTGGTTATGCTACACTCGATGGCTATTTTTCACTAGCCCCATGGATTTTTCTTTTTCTGATTCCGGCATTGACCATGCGGTTGTTTGCCGAAGAAAAGCGATCCGGCACTCTCGAGATTTTGATCACCAAACCAATATCGTTGTTACAACTCGTTTGGGCAAAATACTTCGCCGGACTTGTGCTTGTATTGCTGTGCCTGCTTCCAACTTTGGTTTATTTCTACTCTATTTATTGCTTGGGTAATCCGGTTGGAAACTGGGATTCCGGCGCGGCCTGGGGATCGTTTATTGGCCTGTTTTGCTTGGCAGCTGCCTATGTTGCGATCGGTGTTTTTGCCTCGGCCATTACTGATAACCCGGTGTTTGCTTTCGTAGTTGCTTTGTTCTTGTCGTTTGCTGCTTACCTGGGCTTCGAGTTTGTTGCCTCGTTAAACTGGCCGTCGTCAGTCAACGGGTTTCTAATTGAACTGGGTATCAACGAGCATTACCTGTCTGTTAGCCGGGGGGTGGTGGATTCACGCGATCTGTTTTATTTTATTGCTTTTAGTTTCTTTTTCCTGTTATTAACCAGCGTTTTTTTGCGTCAAAAGCAGACTGCAATTAGTGGTCAGTTGAGAAAAATGGGCATGCTGGTTGTCGGACTTGTTTTGTTGACTTATATCTCGTCGGTTTGGTTTTTTCGTATCGACCTGACTTCTGAAAAAAGATACAGCTTATCGCCAATTTCGAAGCAGTTTATTAGTCAGCTGGACTCACCCGTGAAAATTGATATTTTTTTGGAAGGGGAGTTGCCTCCCGGCTTTCGGAAGTTGCAGCAAGCAATCATCGAAAAAATACAGGATATTAACGCTTATGCCAACTACCAGATTCGCGACGAATTGATGGATCCGTATGAAATGGTTAGCAATACAGAAGAGCAAAAGCAGTTGTTTGAACGCCTCGTGTCGTTGGGGCTGAAACCAACTGATTTGCGCTTACAGCGTGACGAGGGAACGGTAACAAAACTCATTTTCCCGGGAGCAGTCATCCATTACAAAGATTATGAAATAGGCATCAACCTGCTGAAAAATAACCCATCCTTATCGGCCGAACAAAACTTAAATCAATCAGTTGAAACACTCGAGTTTGAGCTGATTCGTGCTTTTAAACTGTTGGTTGACGATAATCGTCCAACTGTTGCTTTTATGGGTGGTCACGGAGAATTGGGAGAGCCTGAAACCCGGGATATCCGCCAGGCACTTTCGGAGAATTTCTCGCTTGCCGATGTGGTTGCCGATGAGTTGATTCAGGATACCTTGCCTGATGCGGTGGTCATTGCGGACCCTGTTCAGGCCTTTAGCGAAAAGGACAAATTCTACATCGACCAGTATTTGATGCGTGGTGGAAATTTGCTTTGGCTGATTGATCCGGTGCAGGTAAGCTTGGATAGTTTAAGTAGTGGGGAGACAACTATTGCTTTTCCTCGCGACCTGAATCTGAATGATCAGTTGTTTCGATATGGCGTTCGGGTAAATACCGACTTGGTGCAGGACGTGGAGTGCGTCATGATTCCGGTAAATACCGCACCACTTGGAAGTGCGCCAAAATACACACCCGCTCCTTGGTATTATTCTCCTTTGCTCAGCCCGTCTCAATCACACGAGTTAAGTCGCAATCTGAATCGTGTCAAGTCAGAGTTTATTAGTTCGATTGATACGGTTGGTAAAAATCCGGCAATCAAAAAGTCAGTTGTTTTGCACACGTCCAATTATTCACGGCGGGTAGAAACTCCTGTAGAGGTGAGTTTGCAAAGTATAAATAGTCCGCCGGCCCGCAGTTTGTTTAGTCAATCGGAACTTGCTGTTGGTGTTTTGTTGGAAGGACAGTTTGCATCGGTGTTTCAAAATAGAATGTTGGGCAATTTCAATACAAAAAATATAGAAGTACTTCCCCAATCAAAACCGGCAAAAATGATGGTGTTGTCCGATGGTAGTCTGATCGCTAATCAGGTTTCCAGGCGCAATGGTCAGATTCAGACGCTTCCTTTGGGCTACGATCGCTATTCGCAGCAAACGTTTGGCAATAAAGCCTTTTTAGTCAATGCCATTAGTTATTTGTGCGACGATGCCGGAATTATGTCGCTGCGGACGCAGGTATTTAAAATTCGCCTGCTCGATAAAGTTCAAATTCGGGAGCAACGCTTGTTTTGGCAGCTGTTAAATGTGGTGGCTCCACTTGTGTTGATCTCCTTATTGGGACTGATTTTCAACATTGTTCGCAGACGGAAATATGGTCGTTAATTACTTTGTATAAAATCTCATAAGAAAGGATAGGTTAAAAAAACCAAAGTTTGTATATTCGTGTAATTGTGCTGAAAAATATTTCAGTGAACAGCGCAGGATCTAGAACAAAAATTTAAAATACATATCAATGAAATTTGTTGTTTCCAGTACCGAATTACTGAGTCATCTGAACGCGATCAGTAAGGTGATCAGTTCAAAAAATACATTACCCATTTTGGATAATTATTTGTTTCAACTGGAAGATAATCGGTTAACGATTACTGCCTCAGATTTGGAGTCGACCTTAATTACCAGCATTGAACTGGATAATACCGAAGGAACTGGTGATGTTGCTGTTCCTGCAAAGTTGCTCAACGACACGCTGAAGGAGTTTCCGGAGCAACCGCTGACCTTCCAGATAAATGGCGAAAATTCGGCGATTGATATTTATTCCGAAAACGGTAAGTTCAGTATTGTTGGGCAAAACGGAGAAGATTTTCCTGAGCTGCCTGAGCTAAAGGAAGAAGCAACTGCGACTATTGATGTGAACCACGATGTGCTGTTGAATGGAATTACAAAAACATTGTTTGCCACGGCCGATGATGAACTTCGCCCGGTAATGAATGGTATATTTGTTGAATTGGGAAATGACGATCTGACTTTTGTGGCTTCTGATGCACATAAGTTGGTGCGTTACAAACGCGCTGATGCCAAAGCGGAAGTGGAATCATCATTTATTTTACCTAAAAAACCGGCTGCCTTATTGCGCAACCTTCTTCCAAAAGAAGAGTTCGATGTGAAATTGCAGTTTGATGATAAGAATGCTTTTTTCACCCTGAGTAATTATAAATTGATTTGTCGTTTGGTTGAAGGAAATTATCCAAGCTATAACTCTGTAATTCCGACCAATAACAGCAATCGAATGATTGTTGACCGTCTGGAATTATTCAACACAATTAAACGGGTTTCAGTGTTTGCTAACCAGGCCAGTAATTTGGTTAAGTTACACATCGATGATAACCAGTTGGTGGTTTCAGCACAAGATGTTGATTTCTCCATTTCGGCTGTCGAACGATTGAAATGTCAATATGAGGGTGATGAAATTGAAATTGGATTTAAATCAACCTTCTTACTGGAAATCCTTTCAAACTTGTCGTCTTCTGATGTTAAAGTTGAACTTTCTGATCCAACTCGCGCAGGCTTATTGCTGCCGGCTGAGAAGGAATTTGACGAAGAAGATGTACTGATGCTTTTAATGCCAATGATGATAAATGCGTAAATTGTAACTGAATACATGCTAAAACCTAACAAGATTTTGTTTTGTTAGGTTTTTTTTATTTCAGTAAACTAAAAATATACCATGAATTTAAATCTGAAAAATCCACTGGTCTTTTTAGACCTCGAAACAACCGGAATTAATATTGTAACTGATCGTATTGTTGAAATCGCTCTGGTAAAAGTGCATCCGGATGGGAAGGAGGAAGAAAGGGATCTGCGTATAAACCCGGAGATGCCAATTCCTGAACATGTCAGCAAAATTCATGGCATTTATGATGAAGATGTAAAAGATGCTCCAACCTTTAAAGAGGTTGCCAAGTCGTTGGCAAAGTTTCTGGAAGGAGCCGATTTGGCCGGCTTTAATTCGAATCGGTTCGACATTCCCTTGTTGGCTGAAGAGTTTTTGCGGGTTGGTGTAGATATTGATTTTAAAAAGCGCAAGTTTATTGATGTGCAGGCCATATTTCATAAAATGGAAAAGCGCACACTGGCGGCGGCTTTCAAGTTTTATTGCAAGCAAGAATTGGTTGATGCGCATAGTGCCATGGCCGACACCAGAGCAACGTACGATGTGCTGAAATCTCAGCTTGATATGTATAAAGAGACTGAATACGAGGATAATAAAGGGAAGAAAACTACACCGATTCAAAATGATGTGAATGCGCTGAGTGAGTTTTCATCGTACGATAAAAATGTGGATTTCGTTGGACGCATTGTTTTTAATGAAGATGGTGTTGAGGTGTTTAACTTTGGCAAGAACAAAGGAGTTCCGGTCGAAAAAGTACTGCGCGAACAGCCCGGCTATTTTGGTTGGATCATCAACAGTGAATTTCCGCTTTACACTAAAAAGGTGTTAACTGCTATTAAACTAAGAATGAAAGACTGAGAGAAGCGGTTGACGAAGAGACAGTTCGAACTCGAGAAAGTGAGAGTTGTAGTCATGCTTTTAACAAAAGACTAGTTTCGAGTGGCCGATTTTCTAAAGACCAAATAACTAATTGTATCATGAAAATCATTTGTATCGGACGAAATTACAGTGATCATGTGCGGGAGTTGAATAATGAAATTCCGGACGAACCGGTTATTTTTATGAAACCGGATTCCGCTTTGCTTCGCAATAATGATCCTTTTTACATCCCCGATTTTAGCCAGAACGTACATTACGAATGTGAACTGATTGTTCGCATCAGCCGATTGGGAAAAAACATTGAACCCCGTTTTGCAAATCGTTATTATGATGAGATTGGATTGGGGGTTGATTTCACCGCGCGCGACCTTCAAAATAAACTGCGAGACAAAGGTCTACCGTGGGAGAAAGCAAAAGGCTTTGATCGGTCGGCTGTTATTTCGGCCAACTTCGTAAAAAAGGATCGCTTGCCTGATTTGAATGCCATCAAGTTTGAGCTCAAAAAGAATGGAGAAATGGTGCAGCAGGGAAATTCTGACTACATGCTTTTCCCGATTGATGAAATTATCAGTCAGGTATCTAAATACTTCACCTTGAAAATTGGTGACCTGATTTATACCGGAACACCGGCAGGAGTTGGTCCGGTGGCCATTGGCGATCGGCTGGAAGGGTTTTTGGAAGGTGAAAAGATGTTTGATTTTCAAGTGAAATAACAAACAGTAAAAAAAAATGCAAATAAAGCCCGGAAGTTATCTCCTGGCTTTATTTTTTTACGCTGTCGCTTGCTCGGTGGAACAAATTTATTCCCTTTTAGTTTTTGGCAGTGTCCGGTGAATTAATTCTTGCGAAGTTTTTTATCCGATCAATGAGGTTAAGGAAATAAATTTTGTTGATTTGACATCAAAATTCACAATATTCGGATAATTTATAAAAGGGAATTTTTAAGGGTGTGTGGAAAGTTAACTCTATTGTTTAGTAACCTTCTTCAAAGAAACAGGACATTCAATTACATCAAATTCTTTGATGATATTATTCAGTTTGTTATTAATGATTAGAAGTTTGGATTTAATATCCTTACGGTTGTACTTCTCCTTTAGTAGTTCTTGAATGATATAAGCCCGGCCATTATAAAGAGAAATTTCTTGGCAAATTTCATTACTCCTCTCATTCTCCTCTCCCTCTTGACGTTTTTGAGACAGTGAGTTCAATTCTGATGTTATCTGACCATCGTTAATTAGGCTATTTCCAGAAATTAAATCGATAGCAAAAGATTCATCAGAACCTTTCTTTTTAACGATTAAATCAACAGGAGCATAGAACGATTTAAAGCGATTTATGCCTTCACTATTTACTGATATATTGAACTTTTCTATCTCGTATTTATTCTTTTTCAGGTATTCATCAAAAGCATGTACCCGTTCGTCAAGAATTACTCTTTGGCTATTCTGATGATAGTAAAATATTAAGCTTTCTAAATTTTGACCTAAGAGACTATTTTGAATAAAGTAGTTGTGATTGCTGCTATTTAAATAATCCATTAATTTAGTAGAAGTTTCCGCATTAAAAGATTTATCAGAATCGGTTAAGAATGTCCATTTTTTTCTCATTAACTCAGGAGTTGCTTTAAAGAACTCAAAGGGTAACCACTCTTCACTGTACTTGCCTTTGGCGACATTAAACCATTGAACTTTAACTTTTGTTTTGGAAATGAGCTTCTCTGTAAATCCGTGTTCGCTATTAAGCCATTCGTATTGGCTTTCAGCTCTTTTTTCTTTGATAACAAATGAAGACGAAACGAAACGATCATTTTCCCTAGCCTGATTTTTTATCGTTTTGTAACGCTCGATAATTGTGGTTCGGAGAAAAGCCTGGAAGGGAAATTTAGTCTCGTCTATTGAACAGGGGTCTTTGTCTTCCTCCGATACCGTAGGAAAATCAACAAGTGAATCTTGATAGAACCAAGCCTCTTGGAATCGTCCTAGCTTTGAATCGTACCAAGAACACAAGTATTTTGTTTTTAATTTTGGATTTTCATTCAGTGTTAATGTATTTTCGTTAAACTTTTTTCCCGTATCAAAGCTTTGTGTATATTCCTTAACTAGCATTAACGGATAGTTGTCTGAAGAGGAAGTGATGGTACTTCCAATATATTTAGCATTTAGATTCTGTTTGTTGTCCTTTTCTCTTGGAATTACAAAATAAGGATGATTGCGAATAGCTACTAGCTGACCGATTTTATAATGAATTTGATTCATGAGTGTTGTTAGTTTAGTTTTTTGACTAATTTAAATATAATATTTAAATTAGCGTAGTTTCTGAAACCAAGAGCCGGAGGTTTGTTATTGTTGGTACCATTGTGCCTTGGTAAAGGTCAACCGTTATTTTATGAATTAACGGGAACATTTAGTTAGGATAAATTTATTTAATTTCCAAATTTGCAACTTAAATAAATTTCCTGTAATACTAGCAACATTGTATATCATTGCAACTGTCAAATCAATTAAGATTGTTTGGGCTATTTGGTCTATCATCATTATTGGATCGTTGTTTGTCGATATTAATAAGCTTGTAATAAGCAAAGTATAAAGTAAAGAGAGTTCGGGAATCTGGATTACGGTACAACTGAAAAGTGTAAACAGACCTTGTTATCGATATCTCTACTTGGTTTCAGAAACTTTTTTTATATGGAAAATAAGGATTGGTTCAAAGCGAGGGGTTATCGGCATATTGACAATAAAATTACGTTCTCAGAGAAACGTCTTATTCAGAAAAGTGTATCTAACCCCAGGTGTATAGCGAAGCATGCTTTTCTACCATTGATTTATAAAACAATCAATGAACGAAAATACAAAAAGCTGAAAGATGGCGATGGGGTGTACTACCGTTCCCACTCAGATAGAGGAACTGGTGAATCGACCAAGAAGGTTCGGCCCATTCACTACGCCTGCCATCTCGATGCTCAAATTTATTCCTACTATAATCATAAAATCTTAAATCCTGCTTATGAGAGCTTGATAAAAAATACTTCAGGTTTATCCGATTGTATTTCTGCTTACCGAAGTATACCAGCGCCGGAGGGCTTTCGAAGCAAATCGAATGTGCACTTTGCCAAAGATGTTTTTGATGAAGTGAGAAAACGTGGCGAATGCATAGCTATTGCCATAGATGTAAAAAGCTTTTTTAGTACGCTTGATCACAAAATATTACTCGAAAGATGGAAAGAAGTATTAGGAGTTAGTTTTCTCCCTCCTGACCATTTTAACTTGTATAAGTCAATAACCAGATTTCGATATCTCAGGTTGAATGATTTAAGAACCGTAAAAGGGGGATTTGACGAGCGAGAGATAGCAAATTATCAAAAAAATGGTGTCGATGCTTTTTTTAGATCGATGACTGATTTTCGAGAGCGGTTAAAAGCAAAAGAATTTATTGTGCGGAAGAATCAGTTCCATAAGTCGGAGAATGGAAAACGCTATTTGATTGGTATTCCCCAAGGGCTGCCAATTAGCGCTCTGCTAGCTAATATTTATATGTACAGATTTGATTTAGAGGTGTACAACGAGCTTTCTCTGGAGCAGAATGTCTTTTATCGAAGATATTCTGATGATATTGTTTTGGTCTGTTCAATCAATCAGAGGGAATATGTAGAAAACTTCATTCGCGATACAATTGAAGGTGAGTTGGCAAAACTAAAACTGTCGGAAACTAAAACTGAACGAACAGTTTTCAGGGAGTTCAGAGTTGGTGGAAAGGCGAGGCTGCAATCTTCTGCATTATCAAAAGGTGGAGAAGAAACCTTCAATATTCCATTTAATTATTTGGGCTTCCAGTTTTATGGGTATCAAACGTTAATCAAGAATAATCGTGTATCTAATTTTTACCGAAGGATGAAACGTGCAGTAAGAGTACAGCACTTAAAAGCAGAGAAAGCAAAAGAAAAATACCTTACAGAAAGTAAGACCATTTATAAGGCAAGGCTTTTTCGATTATTTAGTTACAAGGGAATAAAAAAGCGAGAGCTTCCTCGAAGGAGCAGATATATTCTGACTAAAAGTCGTTTGGGGTATTGGGAGCGAAAGACGAATGGAATTCCAAGAAGACACAGAGGGAATGCCCTTAAATATGCCCAAAATGCTGCTGATATTATGGGGGCGCCAGAAATAAACAGGCAATATAGGAATCATTTTAAGATTCTTCAAAAGACTATTAAAAGATACAATTTTGATAATTGTAAGAAAGATTGATGTTTTAAAAAAAACTAGAAAACCAATGAAACTTCTCCATACTTCCGATTGGCACCTTGGCAAACGACTCGACGATTTTTCCCGCATGGAAGAACAGCTGGCAGTGTTGCAGGAAATCTGTGAGCTAGCCGAACAAGAACAGGTGGATGCAGTGCTGGTTGCAGGCGATTTGTTTGATACCTTTAATCCGCCTACCGAAGCGGTCGACCTATTTTATAAAACTTTGAAGCGGCTTTCCAATAATGGCTCTCGCCCGGTGATTGCCATTGCCGGCAACCATGATTCGCCCGATCGTATTGAATCGCCCGATCCGCTGGCTCGCGAGTGCGGGATTATTTTTGCAGGATACCCAAATTCAGTCGTTTCTCCATTTGAGCTGGAATCAGGACTGAAGGTGCTAAATAGCAGCGAGGGTTTTTTGGAACTTCATCTGCCGGGAACCGACATTCCGCTAAGGATTTTATTGACTCCATATGCGAACGAATATCGGCTTAAAACCTGTTTAGGCTTGGAAAATAGCGAAGCGGAACTTCGGGCAGTTTTGGAAGAAAAATGGAACGAGCTGGCTGATCAATATTGCGATCAGAATGGAGTGAATGTGCTCATCTCACATCTTTTCATGATAAAAAAAGGGAATGAATTGCCGGAGGAGCCCACTGATGAAAAACCTATTTTGCATGTTGGAGGGGCGCAGGCTATTTTCTCCGAAAATATCCCCAAACAGATTCAATATACCGCGCTGGGCCATCTTCATCGCATGCATCAGGTGGATGCCGATCCTTGCCCCACATACTACAGTGGCAGCCCGTTGTCGTATAGCTTTTCAGAAGCGAACCAGAAAAAGTACGTGCTGTTGGTTGATGTTGAGCCCGGAGCAGTAGCAACCGTTAGGGAGCTTGAGTTGACAAAAGGGAAGAAGTTATTGCGCAAACGAGCCGAAGGAATGGAGGAGGCATTGAACTGGCTGACTGAGAATCAGGAATGCTTGGTTGAATTGACTTTGGTAACTGAAACCTTTCTGACTGCTGTGGAGCGCAAACAGCTGAATGGCGCCCACTCGGGAATTGTAGCTATTATTCCTGAAGTTGAAAATGCAGAAGAGCTTATTGATGGGAATCAAAAGAAGATTGACCTGACTCGCAGCATGGAAGAACTTTTCCGTGATTATTTTAAGCATGAAAAAGGTCAGAATCCCAATGACGAACTCATGGATTTATTCACCGAAATACTGGCAGAAGAAGAATGATACCTGTACAACTCACCATACAAGGTTTGTACTCCTACCAGGAAAAACAAACCATTGATTTTACAAAACTAACAGCCGCCAGCTTGTTTGGAATTTTCGGATCGGTTGGCAGCGGGAAGTCGTCCATATTGGAAGCGATTACCTTTGCGATTTATGGTAAAACCGATCGGCTCAACCTGTCGGGAGATAACCGGAATTACAACATGATGAATCTGAAATCGAATGAGCTGCTGATCGAGTTTGTTTTTGAAACAGGGAAGGATCAAACAGCTTACCGGGCGGTGGTACACGGAAAACGAAATAGCAAGCGTTTTGATGATGTTAAGAAGCTGGATCGCTCAGCTTACCAAAAGCAGGATGGCTCGTGGTTTCCGATTGAGCCGACGGCGCTGGAACAGGCAATTGGTTTGAGTTACGATAATTTCAAACGGACAATCATCATTCCACAAGGGCAGTTTCAGGAGTTTCTGCAGTTGGGCAATAAAGATCGTACCCAGATGATGAAGGAACTTTTCAACCTGCAAAAGTTTGAACTGTATTACAAAGTAACAGCGCTCGAAGGAAAAAACAATGCCCGAAAGCAACATCTGGATGGGCAGTTGCAACAACTGGGTGAAATTGATCTGGAGCAGGTGAAAAAGTATCAGGAGCAGCTTGCCCGCTTGAAAAAGGAGATGGCTGAGCAGCTCGTTAAGTTAACGAATTCACAAAAGCAGGAGCAGGAATGGAAACAGCTGCTGGACTTGACAAAGAAACTGGAGCAAACAGAAGTTGGCTTAAAAGCTTTGCAAAGTCAAGAGCCCGAATTTAAGAAACTGGAGCAAAATATTGCTAACTATGAGTTGTGTGTCATGCAGTTCAGGCATTTGTTTGAATCGCTTCAGGCAAGCACAAAGAGGATAGCCCAAAAGGAGGTACAGATTAAGCAGGACGACGACAAACTAAAACGGGAAGATGAGGGAATTAGTCGGCTGGAAAAGGAGTTGAAAGAACTAAAGCCAGTCTACGAAAAGCGCGACGAGCTGAAGCAAAAAGCGGATGAATTGGAGCGCATGATCAAAATTAAAGATTTGGCCCGTAAAGTTAAAGATGACCAGGATCGATTGAAGAAGGGAAACGAAATATGCGATAAGCTTTTGGAAGATGTTGAAAAGCTGAAGAAAGAAAAGGCTGAGTTGGAGGGCACTCTTAAATCGGATAAAGCCAAGCTCCCGGATATGGCTGTTTTAGCAAATGCCAAAGCCTGGCATGTTGAGGATCAGAATCTTGCCAAGCAGCTATTGGAGATTCACAATCAGGAGAAGAAATATGAGGATGAGATAAAAACAGCGAAAGATGTCATTCTGAAATTATCGCAGAATTCCTTATTCGATGGTTTACCTGAGGAATCAGATGTTTCCGCAATGGTCAAATTCTTAGATGATAAGCTTGTAAAAATCAAAAAGGAATTGAAATTGCTGGAGAAAGAGGCTGGTGATTTACAGTTGAAAGAGAGGTTGAAGGCTTTTGCCGATGGCCTGACGGATGGAGAGCCTTGTCCGCTTTGCGGTTCCGATCATCATCCACAGATTTACAGTGCTGAAAGCTCGCATGAGGTACAGCAGCAATTAATGCAAAACCGGGAGAAAAGAGAAAAAGAGATTGAACAGATCAGCGAGCAAATAAATCGGTTAAAGGAGCTGGATAGTCATCTGAAATATACGGATAGAAACCTAAAGGAGTGGGCGGAGAAACGGACGGAGGTTGACAAAAAAAGAAAGGTTCACCAGTCTGGTTTTAAGTGGGAGAAGTACCGCGACATCGTTCTTTTAGAAAAGGCATTTCAGGAATCCAACTTACTTCAGGTTTCAATTAAGAAAAAGGAAGCCGAGCTGGAAGAGTTTACTAAAAAGCAGGAAAAAGCTGCTAAAGACAAGGAGAGATATCAGCTTGGAATCGATAAAATTAAGACGGATTTAACCGTTCGGCAAACCGAGCAAAAGACACTGCAAGAGCAGTTGAAGTTGATCGACTTGGTTCAATATCAGCATAAGCCGAACGAGGAAGTTGTCGCAGAGCAGCAGCAATTGATGAAAGATTTTACCAGATTAAAGGAGCAGTTTGAGAAACAAAGCAATTTGTTGATGGAAGGCAAAAAGCGAAAAGATATCCTGACAGGTAGTCTGAATGCGAGCCGCAAAGAGTTGGAGGAGGAAAAGCAGAACCATAAAAAACTGGCGACGGGGATTCATGAAGAGTTGAAGAAAACGAAATTTCAATCAACGGATGAGGTAAAAGAAATATTGGCACAGTCAATTAATCTGAAACAGGAAAAGCAAAAACTGGCTGATTTTAAAGAACAGTTGGTGCTTTCCAGAAAACAGCAGCAGCAGTTGCAGCAGGAAATTGGTGATCGAAAATATGAGTCCGAAAAGCATCAAGCTTTAATTACCGAAATTGGCATGATAAGCGAGCAAACGAAGCAAATGAATCAAGAGTTTGGAAAGCTTACAGAATTGCTGAAGAAGCTGCAACAGGATTTGGAGAGTCAAGGTGCGCTGCGAAAGGAACTGGAAGCACTGAATTTGCGAGAGGAAAACATTCGTACCATGAAGTCCCTGTTTAAAGCAAGTGGCTTTGTTAACTATATTTCGTCGGTTTATTTGCAAAACCTGTGTAATGCAGCCAACGATCGTTTTTTTCAATTGACCCGGCAAAAGTTAAGTCTGGAGATCACCCCCGATAACAACTTTCAGGTACGCGATTTTATGAATGGCGGTAAAGTGCGCAGTGTGAAAACGCTTTCGGGAGGACAGACTTTTCAGGCGGCTTTATCGCTGGCGTTGGCACTGGCCGATAACATTCAGAAAATAACAGAATCGAATCAAAACTTTTTCTTTTTGGATGAGGGATTTGGTTCGCTCGATAAAGAGTCATTATCGATTGTGTTTGACACGCTGAAGTCGCTTCGAAAAGAACGACGCATTGTGGGAGTGATTTCGCATGTTGAGGAAATGCAGCAGGAAATTGATGTCCATCTTCGTATTGATAACCAGAGCGAACGCGGGAGCCTGATTCATGCAAGTTGGAAGGAGTAGTGACTTCACATAAAGTGAGTTGGTAAAAATTGCTAATTTCGTAGGCTGTTAAGCATTTTCATAAAAGTATGTATAGCAGCTTAACTCCGATATTCTGAAAACTTTTTACACATGGTAAAGCGAATTCAATGGTCTTTTGACCAATGGGAAATTCTAAAATATGTTGTTCGTTGGTTTTTACTGGTAATACCGGTTGCCCTGGTTTCCGGATCCATGGTGGCACTATTTTTATACCTGCTCAATCAGGCTACTTTGTTGCGGTGGAACTACGGGTGGTTGATCTATTTTTTACCACTTGCCGGTGTTGTAATTGTTGCTTTGTATCGGTTTAAGGGGAAAAACTCGGAGGCGGGCAATAACCTGGTGATGGATGAGATTTCTAAGCCGGGTGGGGGTATTCCGGTTCGAATGGCTCCTTTTGTGCTGATCACTACGGTGGTTACTCACCTATTTGGAGGGTCGGCCGGGCGAGAGGGAACGGCGGTGCAAATAGGTGGAAGCATGGCTCATTATATCGGCAAAAAGTTAAAGCTAAATAAAGATGACATGCGTATTCTGTTAATCTCGGGAGTGGCTGCCGGCTTTGGTGCTGTTTTTGGAACCCCGGTTACCGGTGCAATCTTTGCCCTTGAAGTAATGGCCATTGGTCGGATTAAGTACGATGCTTTGCTGCCTGCCTTTCTGGCTTCGGTAATGGCCGATATCGTGTGTTCTGCCTACGGAATCCAGCATACCCATTACCATATCGATTTTCAGGACACGCTGTCGGGAAGTACAGCATTTCTTCATTTCGATCTTCCACTTTTACTTTCGGTAATGGTGGCGGGGGCATTGTTTGGTTTGGCCGGGTTTGCGTTTTCTGAGTTGTCGCACGTTATAAAAAGCTTGTCGAATAGGTACATCAGCAAAAAATTGCTGATTCCGGTTATTGGAGGGGGGCTGGTTCTCGTGATCTCGTTCTTGTTAGGCACAAGAGATTACTTGGGTATTGGAGTGACCACTCCTGATGGAACGGGAGTCAGCATTGTGAATGCGTTTAAAGCAGGAGGATCTGACGCCTTTAGTTGGTTTTGGAAACTTTTGCTTACGGCAATTACACTGAGTACCGGATTTAAGGGAGGGGAAGTAACTCCTCTGTTTTTTATTGGTGCTACTTTAGGAAATACCCTGGCAATGGTGTCGGGAAATCCGGTTGAGTTGTTTGCCGGCCTCGGGTTTATTGCCGTTTTTGCCGGAGCAACGAATACTCCACTGGCTTGCACTTTTATGGGAGTCGAGCTTTTTGGCGGCGAATATGTATTGTACTATGCAGTGGCTTGCTTTATTGCTTATTATTTCTCTGGACATACGGGTATTTATACTTCTCAGCGGGTAAGCGTTTCCAAAGCCAATCTGAATAATAGTGTTGATAATAATAACACCTTGAAATCGATTCGGGATCATAAAAGGAAAAGAAAAGGATAATCGAGACATACACACTTTGTGATACAGTATCAATAAACGAAAAAAGAGGATGACCTTTTGGGACACCCTCTTTTGTATTTATTTTTGTGTGTGGACTACATCATGCCGCCCATACCACCGCCCATGCCGCCGCCCATTGGAGGCATAGCAGGAGCATCTTCTTTTTCGTCAACTAAGACACATTCGGTTGTCAGCAACATACCGGCAATTGAAGCTGCATTTTCAAGTGCTACACGAGTTACTTTAGCTGGATCAATAACACCAGTTTCGTATAAATTTTGGTATTCGTCAACACGTGCGTTGTAGCCGAAGTCGCCTTCGCCTTCAATAACTTTTTGTACAATTACAGCACCTTCTTTACCTGCATTAGAAACAATCTGACGCAATGGTTCTTCAATGGCACGTTTTACGATCTCAATACCTGTTGTCTCGTCATCGTTTTCTCCGGTTAAGCCTTCCAGCGAAGCAATGGCACGGATATAAGCTACACCACCACCAGGAACAATTCCTTCTTCAACAGCGGCGCGGGTTGCACTCAATGCATCGTCAACACGGTCTTTCTTTTCTTTCATTTCAACTTCCGAAGCAGCACCAACATAAAGGACTGCAACACCACCGGCTAATTTAGCCAAACGCTCTTGCAGTTTTTCACGATCGTAGTCAGAAGTTGTTGATTCAATCTGACGTTTGAGCATGCTTACACGAGCTTTGATTGCTTCATCATCGCCAGCTCCGGCAACCACCGTTGTGTTTTCTTTATCAACAGTAATTTTTTCAGCCTGACCAAGCATTTCGATGGTTGTGTCTTCCAGTTTCATACCTTTTTCTTCGGTAATTACTGTTCCACCTGTCAATATAGCCAAGTCTTCCAGCATTTCTTTGCGACGGTCGCCAAATCCGGGAGCTTTTACAGCACAAACTTTTAGTGAACCACGTAAGCGGTTAACAACCAAAGTAGCTAATGCTTCACCATCAACATCTTCGGAGATGATCATCAATGGACGTCCGCTTTGAGCTGTTTGTTCCAATACAGGAAGCAGATCCTTCATCGTGCTGATCTTTTTGTCGTGGATCAGGATGAACGGATTTTCAAGGTCAGCTTCCATTTTTTCGGTATTGGTAACGAAATATGGAGAAATGTAACCACGGTCGAATTGCATACCTTCCACAACATCAACATAGGTTTCTGTTCCTTTGGCTTCTTCAACTGTAATTACACCTTCTTTGTGTACTTTTTCCATGGCTTCAGCAATCAATGAGCCGATTTCCTCGTCACCGTTTGCCGAAACTTTGGCTACTTGCTTAATTTTGTTGTTGTCGTCGCCAATATTGTGTGATTGCGATTTAATGCTTTCAACCACTTTCGTGACAGCTTTGTCGATACCGCGTTTCAAATCCATTGGGTTAGCACCTGCAGCAACATTCTTCAAGCCAACATTAACAATTGATTGTGCCAATACAGTCGCTGTTGTTGTTCCGTCGCCCGCATCGTCACCGGTTTTGCTGGCTACTTCTTTCACCATTTGAGCACCAATGTTTTCGTAGGCATCTGCAAGATCAATTTCTTTAGCTACCGTAACACCGTCTTTGGTGATTTGAGGAGCTCCGAATTTTTTCTCAATAACTACATTGCGACCTTTTGGTCCTAAAGTTACCTTAACAGCATCAGCCAGTTGGTCAACACCCTTTTTCAGCAAGTCTCTTGCTTCAATATCGAATTTAATTTCTTTAGCCATTGTTATTTTCTTTTAATTCTCTGTTAAACTTAATTAAACGATGTATAATACATCAGTTTGTGACATCAACAAGTAGTCAGTCCCATCAATGTTCAACTCTGTACCGGAATATTTTCCATAGAAAACAGCATCTCCAGCTTTCAGTTCCATTGGCTCGTCTTTTTTATCGGCACCAACCAAAACTACTTGACCAACTTGTGGTTTTTCTTTTGCGGAATCGGGAATGATAATTCCACTAGCTGTTTTTGTTTCTGCTTCCTGAGGTTGAACCAGGATTTTACCTGCAAGGATTTTACCTTTTAACTCTGCCATTTTTTTAATTATTTTAGTTAGACATTTTTTTAAATTGACACCTTTATATATCGAATTTTGTGCCAAAAGAAGTAGGTCTCAAAAAGTCTTCCTTTTTGAGACATTTTTTCATTTTTGACAGTCCCTGATTTTTGGAATATCGTTGTTTGTACATGTTTGTCAGAGTTTTGCAGGTTTTGTCAGTTTGCGGTTTAACCTGACATATGGACATAAAAAAAGCCACTCAAATGTTGAGTGGCTTTTAAATATTTTTTCTGCGTTTTATTCAGCAGGGGTTTCTTCTGTTGTATTATCCTGTTCTTGATCTGGCACTGTTGTAGGAAAGTTGGGAACAGCATTAGGATCAACTGCATTTTCAATTTGTTCCTGAATAGCCGATTGATTTACTTGTTCAGCTGTTCGTGGAATAAAAGCACTTCCTAAAACAGAAAAGAACAATAAAGCTCCAGCGAGAGCCCAAGTTGCTTTTTCCAAAAAATCGGTGGTTTTACGAACACCCATAATTTGGTTTGATGACTGGAAGTTGCTGGCTAAACCACCACCTTTTGAATTTTGAACCAACACAATCAGGATCAAAAGAACACAAGTGATGAAAATTAAAACAGTAATTAGCGTGTACATGGTGTGCTTTTATTTAATTCGTTAATTTTTTTATTTTCTCAATCTGCCCGGCAAAGTAAGTACTTTTTTCCGGATATTTCAAACTTAAATTTTCATAAGCTTGAATTGCTTTTCGGTAGTGTTTTTGTTGCCAGTAAATTTTAGCAAGTGTTTCAGTAACAAATGAATTGTCCGATTTTTCTTCTTCCTTTTCTTCAACAGGCTGGTCAACCTCCTCTAATTCTTTTGTCACTTCCTTTTTACGAATGGAACGAATCAGATCAACGAGCGACTCATCTTTTTGCTCAGTCGGTTCTTGCAGTCGATAAAAGCCGGGAGTCATGTATTCCAAGGCTAATGGATCAACTAGAGTCTCTGCGGG
Source organism: Sunxiuqinia indica (assembly GCF_009847015.1). Taxonomy (GTDB): domain Bacteria; phylum Bacteroidota; class Bacteroidia; order Bacteroidales; family Prolixibacteraceae; genus Sunxiuqinia; species Sunxiuqinia indica. The sequence goes on along the minus strand of NZ_WVEM01000005.1, from coordinate 322,701 downwards.
CGATTGTTCTTCATTCTTAGGGATTTCTTGATGGATGAAGTGGTAAAGTATTCGCCTGTCTGCTACATGAATGGCTCCTTGTTTTAGGTATTGTTCAAAATCAGGATGATCCAGTATTTTTAGATTTTTTAAGAGTAACATCCATGCCGATTGAAAAGTAGGATAATTTTTAACCAAGGTTTTTAACTCGGTTAAACTTTCCTGATTAAGGGTTTCAGGATGTTTCAGATAATTATAGAAAACGTTTTTTTGCATTACCAGTTCGCGATAGAAGCATTAAAAATATCTTCGGTTAATTTATCCAAAATATCAACAATTAGCTCGTCTTCAACTGAACTTAAGATTTGATTGCTATTAAAGTCTTCATAGGCCGAGAATGTTTTTTCCCAGTTATCATCAGGGCTTTTGTTGTTGGTGTATTTTACTTTTATAGTTACTGTTAGTCGTGTTTCAGCTGCCAAATCTCCTTCCGAAATATTCATCGGTCGTGTGTCGTAGCCTGTGATTTGTCCTTCAAATTCCAGATCGCCTTTTTCTTGCATTTGATCTAACGATGTTTGACGCAATAACTTATCCTGCAAGGCTTCAGTCATTTGCTGGCTTAAATTTGGATTGATTAACCGTGCCCTGTTGGGGAAATAATAAACGGTAAATGTTTTTACATCGGGCGCAATCGAAGCTCCTGTAAATGAGTAGGATACTTTGCAGTTTTGAAACAGACCACCTCCGACTAACACAAATAGTATAATAAGTATGAGGCCATTGAATCGATTAGTTAATGTCATATTCCTTAATTTTTCGATAAAGGGTGCGTTCTGAAATTCCCAATTCCTGAGCGGCATATTTCCGTTTGCCTTTGTGTTTGTTCAATGCTTTTTTGATCAACTCAATCTCTTTATCTTCCAACGATAATGATTCTTCAACAAATTCTTCAGTATCCTGAATATCTTCCCGGTTGATGGGCTCATTGTAATGAGTCGGCGGATGATTGTGAGGCTCAGGAACTGTGGGGTTTTCTTCTTGCTGATAAATTTTACGAATGATTTGCGCATTGTCTGTGTGAAATTCAGGTCGATCAGCTCCATCTACCATTAAGTCATGGACTAACTTTTTTAAGTCGTTCACATCTCGTTTCATATCAAACAGAACCTGGTACAGGATTTCCCGTTCGTTGGCGAAAGTTTTTTGATCAATGCCATTGTACAGTGCAGGCAACTTGCTGGCTTCAACCGGCAGGTAGCCACGCATCGCATTTCCATCAATCATCCGGTTTTGCTCAATAATTGAAATTTGCTCGGTAATGTTTTTCAATTGGCGAACATTGCCCGGCCAGTCAAAGTTGATCAATAAATTCTGAGCGTCTTCGTCTAAACGAACAGGGGGCATCCGGTATTTTTCAGCAAAATCCATCGCAAATTTCCTGAATAACAAGTAGATGTCCTCTTTCCGATCACGAAGAGGAAGTATGCGGATAGGGACCGTATTAAGTCGATAGTACAAATCCTCGCGAAATTTCCCTTCCTGAATGGCGACAGGGATGTCAACATTTGTTGCAGCCACAACTCGCACGTTGGTTTTCAGGACTTTTGAAGATCCTACTTTCATAAATTCTCCGGCTTCGAGTACTCGAAGCAAACGAACTTGAGTTGATAGAGGAAGTTCTCCAATTTCATCTAAAAAGATGGTTCCACTGTCAGCTTCTTCAAAATAACCTTTGCGGTCGGACATCGCCCCGGTAAAAGATCCTTTCTCGTGACCAAATAGCTCGGAATCGATGGTTCCTTCCGGGATGGCTCCGCAGTTTACAGCAATATATTTCCCATGTTTGCGGGAAGAAAACTGATGTATAATTTGTGGGAATGCTTCTTTTCCTGTTCCGCTTTCTCCTGTAATTAAAACTGATAAATCAGTAGGAGCTACCTGTACAGCCACTTCTATGGCACGATTAAGTACTTCTGCATTACCAATTATTCCAAAGCGTTGTTTTATTTCCTGAACATCCATATTTTTGACACTGAATTTTCGACTGACAAAGTTACAATTTTAACTATTAAAGCCTTTGTTTTATCGGTTAAGAATGTTTTAGAGTCGGTATATAACGAGTTTTTTAACAATTTTTAGTTTTTTCTTGAATCTGGGAGTCATTACTAAAAAGAAAAATGTGATTTAACGATGGAATCAACCAAAACTAAGTTTATTGGAATTATACCGGCTCGATACGCTTCAACCCGATTTCCCGGTAAACCCTTGGTGAAACTGGGCGATAAGCTGATTATTCAGCATGTTTATGAGAATGCTGAAAAGGCGATAGACGATGTTTGGGTTGCTACTGACGATGAGCGGATTGCAAAAGCAGTTGCCGGATTTGGGGGGAAGTATGTGATGACTCGCGATGATCACCAGAGTGGAACCGACCGGTGTGCTGAAGCGGCTGCACTTTTGTCAGCCGAAATTCAGTTTGATGTGGTTATTAATATTCAGGGGGACGAGCCATTTGTGCGCCAAGAACAATTAAATGCGCTCAAATCATGTTTTGATGACTCGGAAACTGAAATTGCAACTTTGGTCAAGCAGATTGAAAGTTATGAAGTATTATTTAATACGAATCGCCCCAAGGTGGTGATGGATCGTAATCAGAATGCATTGTTGTTTAGCCGCGAGGCAATTCCTCATATTCGAGATGAAGAAAGGGAAAAGTGGTTAACCCGTCATGATTTTTTTAGTCATCTTGGGATGTATGCCTACCGGAAAGAGGTGTTGGAACAGATTACTTTACTATTGCCTTCGCGATTGGAACTGGCCGAATCTTTGGAGCAATTGCGTTGGCTGGAAAATGGATACCGGATCAAAGTGGCAAAAACCAGCTTTGAAAGTATCGGAATTGACATACCCGAAGACCTTACTGCTGCAGAGAAATTTATAGCGAAAAATGGAATGTAAACAACGGGAATGTTCGTGTTTATATTGAGATATAATAAAGGGCGAGTGATAGAATAAGAAGTAGAATCAGGTAAATGGTTATTCGAATCTTCTGTTCAAATTTTTTCTGCTTCAATAGTTTTTGCCGAAATTCCTGAAGTTCCTCGCTAGTGGCCTTTTTGAAGCTTAGTTTATTGTGTTTGTATGGAGAGTCATTAACAATTCTGTTTTTGAGTGCATGACCTTTTGCTTTTAAAAGATTACGATTACTCTTTATTGACTGCACCATAGCAGCAATGGCTCCTCCTCCAGACATAGGGTGTTGGTATTTGATAAAGGATTGGATGAGTTTGATCACCCAATCCTCCAATATTACTCTTCGATGATTACTATTTTTTCAATTTCATCTCCCTGACGGATATTATCAATCACTTCCAATCCCTCGTAAACTTTTCCGAAGCACGTGTGCTTGCGGTCAAGATGCGCTGTATTTTGTCGGCTGTGACAAATAAAAAACTGCGAACCTCCGGTGTCTTTTCCTGCATGAGCCATTGATAAAACACCACGATCGTGGTATTGATTGTCGCCATCCAATTCGCATTTGATTGTATATCCGGGGCCTCCGGCACCAGTTCCATCGGGGCAACCTCCCTGAACAACAAAATTTGGAATTACCCGGTGGAAAGTTACTCCGTCGTAAAAGCCTTCTTTCGATAGTTTGATGAAATTAGCAACTGTTAAAGGTGCATCATCTTCGTAAAAGTTAACTTTCATGATACCTTTTTCGGTATGAATTTCTGCTTGTTTCATTTTTATTTATGTTTTTATGAGTTGCAAAAATACAACTTTTAGCGATCTATTACTTTTTGTCCAAGTTTAAAGATTTCCTGAATTAATATGCTTTGTATAGTTTGTTTTGTAGATGAATAAGATACTAAAAGCCAAAGTTAAGGCTGCTGCCAAATATAAAATGAGGTACACCGATGTGTTGTCAATTGCTGATTCGATACTAAAATTAGTTCTTAAAAAGTGGTATGAAAAGAATGAAAAAGCATTGTACACCATGTGAGCCGAGATGCATGTTAGTATAGATTTTGTTTGCCAAAAAAGGTAGCCAAAAAAGATACCTCCAATAAATCCGGTTACTAATTGTGCCAGGTTAAAATGAATTGCAGCAAAGAGAAGTGCCGAAATCGCAATTGCCCGAAATGGGCTGAACTTATGGAGTAGGTTTCTCAGGATAATACCACGAAAAAGGATTTCTTCTAAAATCGGGACAATCACAACAATCACTATAAAGGAGTAGATTTTTAATTGCATTAGCTGTTCCAGGTAGTTTAAGTAAATTTTAGAAGAGGGAAGGATTAGGTCTAGTGGGTCAACTACAAAAAATAATGCCAGCGTGCTAACAAAAGCAATCGGAAGAAATGATAAGGGCAGCTGTTTCAAATCATTTTGAATCGTAAAGCTTTCAACGTTTTTTCGTTTAACGGCGTAGCTGATCACGAGCACGTTGGCGAGTATGGTAGAAAGAGAAAAGTATAAGACAATAAATGTGTTGTTACTGGGGGCTGCTTTTTTAAAAAATAGTTGGGCAGTTAATATCGGGAGGTAAAAAAACAGTGTAATTAAAATGAGTTTACCTATTGTAGAATTCTTCGGTGTCAATTTTTTGGGCATGTCGCTTCTGCTAGTTAATCGTAACAACGCAAAGTTATAGTGATGCAAGATTACTTCATATCTTTTTCATTACTTTTTGATAGACGCTACATTTCGAATGATGAATGGCACTTTTCCACGCATGAATAGACTTTTTTTAATTCTAGTAGAATGGCCCTGGAGTAATCAACAATTAGAAATGTTTCGATTCGAATGGATGCGAGAAAGAATTCTTCTTCTTGTTAAAAGAAAGCAGCTTGGATGTGTTGATTTATAGTTGCTGATGTCTTTTTCTCACTGCTCAATAACAGCTTGTAAGTTTCATGTTGGTTTGCGAACTTATAGATTAAAATAAAATTTATTTACTATGGAAAAATCAACAAGCAAGTTTATCCGTTCGTTTATGGATTATGTGAAAGCCAGAGATCCTTTTCAGAAAGAATTTCATCAGGCAGTGCATGAGGTGGTTGAATCTATCGCTCCCTTTTTGTTGAATAATCCCAACTATAATCAATCCAAGATATTAGAACGGATTATTGAACCTGAACGTATTGTTCAGTTTCGGGTTCCCTGGACGAATGATAAGGGAGTGGTTTCGGTAAATCGTGGGTTTCGTGTGGAGATGAATTCTGCCTTGGGGCCCTATAAAGGAGGGTTGCGTTTTCATCCAACGGTTAATCTAAGTATCTTAAAATTTCTTGCTTTCGAGCAGGTTTTCAAAAATAGCTTAACCAGCTTACCTCTTGGCGGAGGAAAGGGAGGATCGGATTTTGACCCGAAAAATAAATCGGATAACGAAGTCATGCGTTTTTGCCAGAGTTTTATGACAGAGCTTCAGAGGCACATCGGTCCAAATACTGATATTCCAGCCGGCGATATTGGGGTAGGAGGAAGAGAGATCGGCTTTTTGTTTGGTCAGTATAAACGAATACGAAATGAATTTACCGGTGTGTTAACCGGGAAAGGACTGGAGTGGGGAGGGAGTTTAATTCGTCCTGAGGCGACTGGTTATGGGGCGGTTTATTTTGCCGAAGAAATGATGAAGCGGAAGGGAGAATCGTTTGATGGAAAAGTTGTTTGCATTTCTGGTTCGGGTAATGTGGCTCAGTTTGCTGCAGAGAAGGTAATCCAATTTGGTGGGAAGGTTGTTACCATGTCTGATTCGAGCGGGTTTATACACGATCCGGATGGAATTGATCGCGAAAAACTAGATTATGTGATGGAGCTTAAAAACATCAGTCGGGGCAGGATAAAAGAATATGCTGAGAGGTATGGTTGTATTTACAAAGTAGGCGAGCGGCCCTGGTCGGTAAAATGTGACGTTGCTCTGCCTTGCGCAACCGAGAATGAAATTAATCAGGAAGAAGCAACGATGCTTCTTAAAAATGGATGTGAAGTTATATCAGAAGGGGCAAATATGCCGAGCACCCCCGAGGCTGTTCATGAGTTTCATAAAGGACGGATTTTGTATGCACCCGGCAAGGCTGCTAATGCTGGCGGTGTGGCTGTTTCAGGATTAGAAATGAGCCAAAACAGCATGCGTATAAACTGGACCCGGGAAGAAGTTGACGGCCGATTGCATACAATTATGAAAAGTATTCATGAAATGTGCGTGAGTTATGGAAAACATAATAACGGATGGGTAAATTATGTTGATGGAGCAAATGTGGCTGGCTTTGTAAAAGTGGCCAAAGCCATGATGGCTCAGGGATATGTATAGGAAAAGTAAATCTCGGGGGAGACTATCGCATGTGCGCAGGGTATGTGTGTTTTTATAAAATGTATCGTCATCTTATGGCTCAGTCAGTTATCTGTTTCTGTGGCTGAACCTTGATATTAGTTGCTGTTCTTAAACATTACTATTGTTATTAAGACTTGGGCTAAAATCAGTTTTTAAGGCTAATTTCGTCGTTTCCTTTGTTAAGGTAATTGGCAGTTTTATTCTGAAAAAATAATAAGATGAAAGCGGATATTAACGAATTTCTGACAGCATTAAAAGCAAAAACAGCTGGTGAAAAGGAATTTCATCAAGCGGTTCAAGAAGTGGTAGAAAGCATTTGGGATGTCTATCAACAAAATCCTCGATATAAAAAGGCAAAAATATTGGAACGTATGACTGAACCTGAGCGGGTAATTATGTTTCGCGTTCCTTGGGTTGACGATTTAGGAGAGGTCCAAATTAACAGAGGGTACCGTGTCGAATTCAATTCGGCTTTGGGGCCATACAAAGGCGGATTACGTTTTCACCCTACAGTAACTCTTTCAATTTTAAAGTTTTTGGGTTTTGAGCAGACCTTTAAAAATAGCCTCACAAGCCTGCCCATGGGCGGAGGAAAAGGAGGTTCAGATTTTAGCCCCAAAGGAAAGTCTGATAATGAAATTATGCGGTTTTGTCAAAGCTTTATGACCGAATTGCAAAGGCATATTGGTCCTCATACCGATGTTCCTGCCGGCGATATTGGAGTCGGCGGACGGGAAATTGGTTACCTGTTCGGGCAGTATAAACGAATTCGGAATGAGTTTACTGGCGTGCTAACAGGCAAAGGACTCGCTTGGGGGGGGAGTTTAATTCGCCCCGAGGCAACTGGTTTTGGAGCCGTATATTTTGTGCATCACATGCTCTCTCTGTTGGGTAAAGACATTGCCGGACAAACTTTTTCCGTCTCCGGATTTGGCAATGTAGCCTGGGGGGCAATCACTAAAATTGCTGAGCTTGGGGGTAAGGTGGTAACCATCTCGGGACCCGATGGCTACATTTATGATGCTGATGGTATTCATGGCGAAAAAATCGATTATTTGCTGGAGCTACGAGCAACGAATAATGATATTGTTGAACCATATGCCGAAGAGTTTGGTGCCAAGTTTTACCCCGATAGAAGACCTTGGGAGCAAAAGGTTGATATCGCCATTCCATGTGCTACCGAAAATGAGGTGAATTTGGAAGACGCTCAGTTGTTGGTTAAAAACGGCTGCTTCTTATTGGCCGAAGCTTCCAATATGGGATGCACTGCTGATGCTGCTGAGTATTTAATTAAAGCAATTAGTTATGCCCCGGGTAAGGCTGTGAATGCTGGAGGTGTTGCAGTATCTGGTTTGGAGATGACCCAAAACAGTCAGCGATTAAACTGGACACGAGAAGAAGTTGACGGCCGTTTACACATTATAATGCGTGAGATTCATGACACCTGTGTGCGTTATGGTCGAGAAGGTGATAAAATCAATTACGTGAAGGGAGCCAATGTCGGTGGTTTTGTGAAAGTCGCAGATGCGATGTTGGCGCAGGGGGTTGTTTAATCAGTGACGGTTCATACCAGAACGGAGTAAATTTCTGAGGAAATTATCAATTAGATAATATTCAGAGTAAGGATAACTAAGGCAAATTGGTTTTCTTTGATGCAAATTCTTGAAATGCTTATTGATACACATTCTCATATTTATTCCGAAGATTATAAAGACGACATTGACGAAGTAATAACAAGGGCTTATGACAATGATGTTCGGAAAATAATTCTACCCAATATCGACAGTTCCTCGATAAAGAAGATGTTGGATCTGGCTGATCAGTATCCTCAAATTTGTTATCCGATGATGGGCTTACATCCTACTTCTGTCAGCGAAGATTATCAGGAAGAACTTGAACTGGTGAAATTTTGGTTGAAAAGAAGACCCTTCTATGGAATTGGAGAAATTGGAATTGATTTATATTGGGAAACTACTTATTTAGAGGAACAGTCGATTGCTTTTAGGCAACAACTGAAGTTGGCTAAAGAATATAAGTTGCCGGCTGTGTTGCATGTTCGGGAGTCTTTTGAAGAAGTTTTTGCCATTGTAGAGCAGGAAAATGATAAAGATTTAAGTGGTGTATTCCATAGTTTTACAGGAACAATTGAGCAAGCAAAAAAAGTTATTGAGCAAGGATTTAAGATTGGAGTGGGAGGAATTGTCACCTTTAAGAACAGTGGGCTGGATCAGGTTATTGGGCAGATTGATCCCAAGCATCTAATCCTTGAAACCGATGCACCTTACTTGACACCTGTCCCATTTCGAGGTAAGCGCAATGAAAGTTCCTATCTGATTCATATCGCACGGAAAATTGCGGAACTTCATCATGTCTCGGTTAATGAAGTAGCTAAAGTAACTTCAGCCAATGCGACTGAATTATTTGGGATTTAAGGTCACGGACCTATTTGATATTTTCGGTTTCGCTTCTATCACAAATTGTTAAAGACTCGAAACGTGACACTAAGTTATTCGCACTACTTAGTTCAAATTCTTTCTTTACATTTGTGCACTTATTAAATTAAATTAAATTGAGGTGGAAAATAAATCTATACTCATAATCTATACGGGCGGTACTATTGGGATGGTTCAAAAAAATGGACGCGGCGCTTTAGCTCCGGTTCGGTTTGACCAGATCGCTGATGAAGTACCCGAAATCAGACGGTTAGGTTGCCATCTGGAGGCTATTGCATTTAATCCTCCTATTGATTCGTCTGATATGTCGCCAAAGACCTGGGCTCGTTTGGCAAAAATGATTCAGCGAAACTATAGTAAATTCGATGGCTTTGTTGTGTTACATGGAACCGATACGATGGCATACACGGCTTCGGCATTGAGTTACATGCTTGAGAATCTGGATAAGCCGGTTGTAATGACTGGCTCCCAATTACCAATAGGCGTGTTGCGGACTGATGGGAAAGAAAATTTAATAACTGCTATAGAAATTGCTGCGGCACAGGATAATGGCATGGCTATTGTTCCTGAGGTTTCAGTTTATTTTGATAATAAGTTGTACCGGGGAAACCGGATTACGAAAAGGCATGCTGATCATTTTAGTGCTTTTGATTCGGTCAACTATCCGATACTAGCAAAAGCCGGGGTCGATATTAAGTTTTTTCATGAGAATATTTACCATTCCGAAAAGAAAGGAATATTAAAAATTAGTCCCAATTTCGATGATCATGTAGTGATTTTAAAATTTTTTCCGGGTATGAATCGTGAGATCTTTGAACAAATATTATGTATGCCAGCAATTAAGGGTGTAGTTCTGGAGACTTTTGGTTCCGGAAATGTTCAAACAGCAAGCTGGTTATTAAGAGCGGTAAGGAAGGCACTTAGACGAAACGTTATCTGTGTCAATGTTACGCAATGTCAGGGTGGTACGGTTAAAATGGGGCAGTATCAAACCAGTCGGGAATTAAAAAAAATGGGTGTGATAAGTGGCAAAGATATGACGACAGAAGCAGCAGTAACCAAGCTTATGTTTTTGCTTGGACAAGGCTTGGGGCTTGATGATATCAAGTTACATTTGAGAAAAAATTTGAGTGGTGAAATAAGTGAGTAGCGTATTTTTATTTCACATTTTTTTTGTATTTTGCAGCCCTGAAAAATTTTGGCTCCCAAAATGATTGGAGAGGTGCAGGAGTGGCTTAACTGGCACGCCTGGAAAGCGTGTGTACCCCTAAAGGGTACCGAGGGTTCGAATCCCTCTCTCTCCGCCGACAAGGGGACGTTGTTTTAATTAACAAGATGATTAAAAAAAAGTTTGAAAAAAGCAGATAATTCGACTATAATTCACTCGTCTTTATATTATAGATTAAAAACAAAAAACAAATAGTATTATAAACTTAAAAATTCAGAAGATTTACTAATTAAAATTCAACCAATGATGAAAAAACTATTTGCGTTTATAGCAGTTTTTGGGATGCTTTATCTTGGAGCATCAAACAATGTTGTTGCTCAGGATCAAACAGAAGACACAACAGCAACAGAACAAGTAGCAGCAGAAGAAACTGCTCCTGCCGTTGATTTAACAGCCGATGCTGAGGAAGAAGCAGCAGCTGAAGCTGAAGCCGGAAAATCATTACACAGTCAGTTGAAACAAAAATTTATTGAAGGTGGTCCAACATTCATGTCAACTGTATTGATTTCTTTGATTTTGGGTCTTGCGTTAGCTCTTGAGCGGGTTATTTACCTAAACTTATCAACTACAAACACTAAAAAATTATTGGTGAATGTTGAAGAAGCTCTTGACAATGGTGGCGTTGAGGCAGCTAAAGAAGTATGTCGTAATACTCGTGGACCGGTTGCTAGTATTTTCTACCAAGGTTTAGACCGATCAGATGAAGGTTTAGACGTGGTCGAAAAAACGGTTGTTTCTTATGGTGGAGTTCAAGCTGGATTACTGGAAAAAGGATTAAGCTGGATTTCGTTATTTATCGCTCTTGCACCGATGCTTGGTTTCATGGGTACTGTAATTGGTATGATTGCTGCCTTCGATGCGATTGAAGTTGCCGGTGATATTAGCCCGTCTTTGGTTGCTGGAGGTATTAAAGTAGCTTTGATTACGACTGTATCAGGTCTTGTAGTTGCTATTATTCTTCAAATCTTTTACAACTATTGTATCGCGAAAATTGACAGTATTATCAACAATATGGAAGATGCTTCCATCTCTTTGATCGACATTTTGGTAAAACACAATCTTAAAAAATAATTAGACTTATGAAGCTAGAAAAAGTATTATCCATTGTATTGTGGGTGCTTTTAGGAGTTTCAGCGGTTCTGATTGTGTCTATGATGACCAATATCTCGGAGAACGAAGCTGATCCCACTATGGGTGCCTGGATCAATACCAATTTAACATGGTCTTACATACTACTAGGTGTAGGGGCAGTATTGGCTATTGTGTTCGCATTATATCACACATTTACAGATAAAGAAGCCGCAAAGAAAGGTGCTATGGCTCTGGTTTTTTCTGGAGTTGTTTTAGCTATTTCATATGTTATTGCTTCTGACGCTATTCCACAATTTTACGGAGTTGATAAATTTGTTGCCGAAGGAACTTTAGATGCTACAGTATCGAAGTGGGTTGGAACAACCCTTTATGCAACTTATATCTTATTAGGACTTACGATTCTGTCTATCGCAGGGTCTGCCGTCTTTCGTATTTTTAAATAAACCATTGTGGTAACTAAAAACAGGAAAAAATAATATTATGGCAAAAAAAATACCCGAAATACCGGCAGCATCTTTGGCTGATATTGCTTTTATGTTGTTGATCTTTTTCCTGGTAACTACCACGATGGATGTTGACAGCGGATTAGAGCGTCGTCTTCCTCCAATGCCTCCAGAGGATCAAGAAGAAGATGACACACCTCCAATTAAAGAACGAAATGTTTTTGTGGTTTTGGTAAACGCCAAAAACCAATTACTAGTTGAAGGTGAAATAACCGATATTGATGAACTACGTGATAAAGCCAAGGAATTTATGGCTAACCCATACAATGACGAAGATCTGCCAGAAAAGAAGATTGAAACTGTTGACTTTTTTGGACAGGTAGAAATTACGAAAGGGGTTATTTCGTTGAGGAATGACGTTGGAACTCAATATGGGACATACATCGCTGTACAAAACGAGTTGGTAGGTGCCATTAACGAGCTAAGAGAAGAGCTTGCAAAACAAAAGTTTGGCAAGCCTTATGAAAAACTTGATAGTGATCAGCAAGGTGCGATAAAAGATATTTATCCATCTCGGATCTCAGAAGCAGAACCTAAAAAAGTGGGAGGAAATTAGTATGTCAAAATTTAGAAAGAATGATACTAAAGAATTACCACCGATTTCTACGGCTTCATTGCCCGACATCGTATTTATGTTGTTGTTCTTTTTCATGGTTAGTACAACTATGCGTGAGGTAACTATGAAGGTACAAGTAACAGTCCCTTCAGCAACAGAGTTATCGAAGTTAGAAAAGAAATCGTTGGTGAGTTATATTTATGTAGGAACTCCCTTTAAGCAATACCAAAATGTATTTGGTTCTGAGCCTCGTATTCAGTTGAATGATCAGTTTGCAAAAGTATCAGATATACCTGATTACATTACAGCTGAACGTGAAGCTCGAGATGAAGCTGAGGTGCCTTTTATGATTACTTCGCTTAAAGTAGATGAATACACCAAGATGGGTATCGTTACTGATATTAAGCAAGAATTGCGTAAGGCTGCTGCGTTACACATCAATTATTCATCGCGGAAAAAGGAAAGATAATTTGAATTATCAGATATAGATGAAGGGAGAGCTGTTAAGTTCTCCCTTTTTTTATCTTAACAAAAAAAAAAGAAGTTATGGCGACATTAAAATTTGAAGAGATTCCATACGAGATTGTAAGGGAAGGATTAAACCGAAAAATTATTCACACAGATAGTTTGATGACAGTTTTAATTGACTTTACTGATGGCCCATGGACAAAGCCTGAACCAAAACATAGTCATCCGCATGAACAAACGTCGTATATCGCCGATGGTAAAATCATCTTTTTCTGCGATGGTGAAGAGCCGAAGGAACTTGTAGCAGGCGATATGTTTGCAGTGCCTTCTGGTGTACCCCATACCATTCAATTGCTGTCAGAAACAGCCCGTTTGGTTGATAGCTTTAATCCGATTCGGGAGGATTTCCTGAAATAAAAAAAGGGAGCTGCTAGCTCCCTTCATATCTTATAATCGTATTACTCTTTAGTTCTTTTTTGCTTTTAAATTTAGCATTAGATTCAGTTCATCTAACTGATCTTTAGCAATTGGAGATGGTGAATCAATCATTACATCGCGTCCGGCATTGTTTTTCGGGAATGCGATAACATCACGGATAGAGTCTAGTCCGGCAAACAGAGAAACCAGGCGATCAAATCCGAACGCAATACCGGCATGTGGCGGTGCTCCATATTTGAATGCATTCATTAAGAATCCAAATTGAGCGTCAGCTTCCTCTTTCGTGAATCCAAGTAAGCTGAACATTTTGGCTTGGAGTTCTGAGTTGAAAATACGAACAGAACCACCTCCAATTTCAACCCCATTAATAACCAAGTCATAGGCATTGGCGCGAACTTTTCCGGGTTCGGTATCTAGTAAATTAATATCTTCTAGCTTAGGCGCGGTAAATGGGTGATGCATGGCATAATGGCGTTTTGTTTCCTCATCCCATTCCAATAGTGGGAAATCAACAACCCAAAGTGGTTTAAACGTATTTTTATCCATTAACCCAAGCTGCTTTCCCATCTCTAAGCGAAGAGCTCCAAGAGCATCCAGCATATCCGATTTAGGTCCTGAGAGTACCAAAATCAAATCACCGGCTTTTGCTCCGGTGGTATCTGCCCATTTTTGTAAATCTTCTTGAGAATAGAACTTATCAACCGACGATTTGAAGGATCCATCTTCGTTGCATTTTACGTAAACCAATCCTTTTGCTCCAACTTGAGGACGTTTTACCCAGTTGGTCAATGCATCCAGTTGTTTGCGAGTGTAGTCAGCACAGCCCTCTGCGCAAATGGCTCCAATGAATTCAGCTTCGTCGAACACTTTAAAATCGTTGCCTTTTACAACTTCTGTTAAGTCACCAATAAGCATTTCGAAACGGGTGTCTGGCTTGTCTGATCCATACTTTGCAATCGCTTCAGAATAGGGCATGCGAGGAAATTCCTGAATTTCTATATGTTTAATTTCCTTGAACATGTATTTGGTCAGTCCTTCAAAAGTATTTAAAACATCTTCCTGCTCAACGAAAGCCATTTCACAGTCGATTTGTGTAAATTCAGGCTGACGGTCGGCACGAAGGTCTTCGTCGCGGAAACACTTTACAATTTGATAATAACGGTCGAATCCACCAACCATTAGTAATTGTTTGAATTGCTGTGGCGATTGTGGCAATGCATAAAACTCACCTTCATTCATACGGCTTGGCACAACGAAATCGCGAGCACCTTCCGGAGTCGATTTAATTAAAACAGGAGTTTCAGTTTCAATAAAATCCAGTTCATTCAAATAGGAACGAACAGCATGAGCCATTTTCGATCGTAAAATCAAGTTTTCACGCACCGGGTTTCTGCGTAAATCCAGGTAGCGATACTTCATACGGATATCGTCACCTCCGTCACTTTCATCTTCAATTGTAAATGGAGGAACTGCTGATGGGCTTAATACTTTCAAGCTTTTTACATCAATTTCAATTTCTCCTGTTGGAATATTATTGTTTTTGCTGCTTCGTTCACGAACAATACCAGTGGTTTGAATGACAAATTCGCGGCCAAGCTTTTTGAGTTGATTTGTAATATCGTCCGAAGAGGTTTCGTCAAATACTAATTGAGTAATCCCATATCGATCGCGAAGATCTACAAATGTCATTCCACCCAATCCACGTTTGCGTTGTACCCAGCCGGCAAGAGTTACTTCATTTCCTTGGTTTTCCAGTCGTAATTCACCACATGTATGTGTTCTGTACATATCTTTGTTCGTTTTTGTTTGAGTGCAAAAATAAGGAGATTTTAGCAATTAAAATTGTAGGTTTGTGATTAATTCTGAATGGATTTTAAAGATGGAGGCTTTTGATGATACATACTTTATGAAGAAAGCCTTTCAGGAAGCTCAGCTTGCTTACGATGAAGGTGAAATTCCTGTTGGTGCGGTGGTGGTTGCTCAAAATCGGGTTATTGCTCGTGCGCACAACTTGACCGAAACGTTGACAGATGTGACTGCACATGCCGAAATGCAGGCAATTACTGCTGCGGCAAATCTTTTGGGCGGAAAATACCTGAATGAATGTACACTTTATGTGACCCTTGAGCCTTGTGTGATGTGCGCTGGAGCACTCGGATGGGCTCAATTGGGGAAGCTTGTTTTTGGGGCTTCTGATGAGAAAAGAGGCTTTTCAAAATTCGCACCCAAAGCTCTTCATCCAAAAACTGAGTTGGTAGGTGGAGTGATGGCTGAAGATTGCGGAGACTTAATGACTGCTTTTTTTCAGGATAAGAGATAAAAAAAAGAGCTTCCAACTGCAGTTGAAAGCTCTCTGTATTTTTTTTGATTGCTGGAATTAGCTTCCAAAGTCGTCAAACATTACATTTTCATCAGGAACTCCTAAGTCATAAAGCATTTTCTGAACGGCATCGTTCATCATTGGAGGTCCACACAAATAGTAATCAATTTCTTCCGGTTCATCATGTTTACCAAGGTACATATCGTGAATTACTTGGTGGATAAACCCTTTTGGTCCATCCCAGTTGTCTTCCGGCTGTGGGTCAGATAAAGCCAAGTGGAATGAAAAGTTCGGGAATTTCTCTTCAATATCTCGGAATTGGTCGTAGTAAAAAACTTCTCTCCAGGAACGGGCACCGTACCAAAAAGTAATTTTTTTATCCGATTCTTTCAGGGTATGGAACAGGTGAAACAAGTGCGAACGCATGGGAGCCATACCTGCACCTCCACCAATAAACATCATTTCGTTATCATTTTCCTTTAAAAAGAACTCTCCATAAGGGCCTGAAATTGTTACCTTATCACCTGGTTTGCGTGAGAAGATGTAAGAAGAACAAATACCAGGGTTTAGCTTTTGGAAACCTCCATTAACACGGTCGAAAGGAGGAGTTGCAATACGAATGTTTAGCATTACAATATTTCCTTCGGCAGGGTGGTTAGCCATAGAGTAGGCACGGAATGTTGGTTCCGGGTTTTTCATTTTCAGGTCGAATAGATTGAATTGTTCCCACTCAGGTTTAAACTTGTCATCAACTTCAATGTCTTTAAAGTCAACTTCAATTTTAGGAACATCAATTTGAATATAACCTCCCGATTTGAAATCTAAGTTTTCACCTTCAGGTAATTTTACCACAAACTCTTTAATATAGGTCGCCACGTTGTCGTTGGAAACCACTTCACATTCCCATTTTTTGATTCCCATAATTTCCTGAGGAATCTTCAACTCCATGTCTTCTTTTACTTTTACCTGGCAAGCTAAACGCCAATTGTCGTTTTGCTCTTTACGGGTGAAGTAACCGGTTTCGGTTGGAAGAATTGAACCTCCACCATCGACTACCTGGCAACGACACATGGCGCAAGTTCCACCACCACCACATGCTGATGGAAGGAAGATCTTGTTATTTCCCAAAGTGGTTAACAAGGTGTCGCCAGGGTTGGTTTCAAGTACCGTATCGCCTTTATTTATATCAACTTTAACAACACCCGATGGGGTTAACTTTTGTTTGACAAACAGTAAGATTGAAACCAGTAGGATCACCATCAATAGAAAGACGGCGATACTGGTAATAACCACTGTAGCTTGAGCTGCTAAAAATATCATTGTTCTTAGTTTTTATCTGATTATAGTTTTATTCCCATGAATCCCATGAATGCTAATCCCATTAAACCCGTAACAATAAAGGTTATACCAAGACCTTTTAAAGGACCCGGAACATGAGAGTATTCAATTTTTTCACGAATTGCAGCAATACCAACAATAGCAAGGAACCAACCGACGCCGGAACCTAAACCATAAACCGAAGCTTCACCAATATTTAGAAAGGCTTTTTGCTGCATAAACAAAGATCCCCCGAGAATAGCACAGTTAACAGCAATTAGCGGTAAGAAAATACCTAACTGCGTATAAAGTACCGGGGCAAATTTTTCAACAACCATTTCAACCAACTGTACCATGGATGCAATAACTGCGATAAACATGATAAAGCTTAAGAAACTCAGGTCAACATTACCAAAAGTTGGGCTTAACCAAGTTAAGGCTCCTTCTTTTAATACATAGTTTTCTAATAAGTAATCAACAGGAACGGTTATACCCAAAACAAAGATAACAGCTAGTCCAAGTCCGGTAGCCGTTTTTACTGATTTGGATACCGCCAGATAAGAACACATGCCTAAGAAGTAGGCAAAAACCATGTTCTCAATAAAGATGGATTTGATAAATATATTAATCAGGTTTTCCATAATTTCAATTCTTTTGCGGGTTAGTCTTCAATCAGTTTTCGGTTTCGGCTGCGTTGAACCCAAATAATTGCTCCTACAGTTATTAAGGCCATAGGAGGCAAGATCATCATACCATTATTGGCGTAAAAACCTCCGTTTTCGATGTACCAGCTCTCTGGGATAATACGAAATCCCCAAAGTGTGCCACTTCCAAATAACTCGCGGAAGAAACCAACAATAACTAAAATTGCACCGTAGCCGGCGGCATTTCCAATCCCATCGAGGAATGACGGCCAGGGTTTGTTTCCTAAGGCAAAGGCTTCCAGTCGTCCCATGATGATACAGTTGGTAATAATCAAGCCCACAAAAACTGACAGTTGCTTACTTACATCGTAAACAAATGCTTTCAGTACCTGGTCAACCAGAATTACTAAGGCTGCAATTACCACCAGCTGAACAATAATTCGAATCCGGTTTGGAATTGTATTTCGTAACAGCGAGATAATAACATTTGCGAATGCCAATACTGCCATTACTGATAAAGACATAACAACCGAAGGTTTTAATTGGGCGGTTACAGCTAAGGCCGAACAAATACCCAGAACCTGCACGGTAATCGGGTTACTGCTGTCAAGCGGATCGCTAAGCAGTTTTAAATTTTTCTTTGAAAATAAAGGTTCTTTATCGCTCATTTTCTTCTATTTTTTCTGGTTGAAAAAAGCATTATAGAGACTCAAATCATCAGAAATCATGTTCTGTAATCCTTTTGATGTGATTGTGCCTCCAGAAATTGCATCGACTTTATGGATTTCCGGAGCTGTTTCATTTGACTTAGCAACGGTGATTGAGACTAACTCGCCATTGTCGTAAATCTCTTTTCCTTTAAACTGGCTTTGAAAAACCTGCGTAGAAATTTCGGCTCCAAGTCCGGGAGTTTCTCCCTGGTGGTCAAACGAAGCACCATAAATAGTCGACATATCGGAGTTCAATGCCAGGTATCCCCAGATTGGCCCCCAAAGACCAGCTCCACGAAGTGGAACAATGTATTTGATGTCGCCATCAATCTGGCATTCGAAAACCGGTAGTTGTTGTTGGTCAGATGCTTTTGCACGTTCTTTTTTCAAGTCAACGGTAAAAGCGTTACCTTCCAATTTCTCACCTTTCGAATTGACAATATAGCTATTGACAATTTTTTCAGCGTAGATTTCTTCTGCATTTGTCGCATCAGCTGCTATATTGACAGAGGAGAGAATGTTTTGCTTTTTCTCAATCTCAATATTTTTATCCTGAAATGGTTTTAAATTGATGGCAGCCAATGAAAGTATGGCAGCAACCAAAATCACCATTCCCGATGCGTATATAAATGTGTAAACATTACTGTTCCTATCCATTTCTTTATTCTTTTAGGGATTAAGCGCTCTGTTGAACACGTTTTAAACGACGTTTGATATTGCCCTGAATGATGTAATGGTCGATCAGTGGAGCAAATGTATTCATCAGTAAGATGGCCAACATCATTCCTTCCGGATAAGCAGGGTTTACTACGCGAATTAAAATGGCTAACACACCAATTAAAAATCCGTAGATCCATTTCCCTTTATCTGTTTGTGCTCCTGATACCGGATCAGTTGCCATAAATACAGCACCAAATGCAAATCCTCCAATGATTAAGTGTTCCCAGAAAGGCATTTCCATATAAGCATTTACTGCAAAAATATTCAACAGAATACCCATAAACAGTCCACCTAAAACAGTCGAGAGCATAATTTTCCAGTTTCCAATACCGGTGATGATAAGAATTGCAGCACCAATAAGAATGGCTAATGTTGAAGTTTCGCCAATTGAGCCGGGTATCAAACCTACAAAGGCATCCCAAACATTAAGGTTTGTTTCTCCTAAAACAGCTTGGGCCATCGGCGTTGCACCGGTAAAACCATCTGCCATTTTTTCAATCCCACTGGCTGAAATCCACACGGAATCACCAGACATTTGTGCCGGATAAGCAAAGAATAAGAATGCCCGGGCGACGAGTGCCGGGTTCCAAATATTCATTCCCGTTCCTCCAAATACTTCTTTTCCAAATACAACAGCAAAGGCTGTGGCCACACCAATCATCCAAAGAGGTGTATTGATCGGCATTACCATCGGAATTAAAATACCGGAAACCAAAAATCCTTCGTTCACCTCATGACCTCGGAATTGGGCGAAAATAAATTCAATACCCAATCCAACAATGTATGAGACAAGAATAACAGGCAGTACTTTTAGGAATCCAAAAAGAAACAGATCGAAAAATGCAGCCGTTTCCAATTGGCCTAAAGCACCAAAGTGTTGGTACCCGATATTGTACATTCCCATAAGTAATGCAGGGACAAGAGCAAAAACCACGATTCCCATGGTTCTTTTCAAATCAATATAATCATGGATATGAGTTCCTGATTTGGATGTATCTTTCTGGACGAAGGCCAATGTAAAGAAAGCATCGTGTGTCGAATGTAGCCAATGGTATTTGGCTCCTTTCTGTACATATGGTTTCGTTTTCTCAAAAAAGTTCTTTAACGCTTTCATTGAATTATCTATTTTGTTTTGAGAACAACATCATTTATCCTAACTCTTTAATCATTGAGTTGATTCCTTCACGTAAAATATTCTGTACTTTGATTTTGGATGTACAGGCATATTCACATAAAGCCAAATCTTCCTCAATTACTTCATAAATTCCGAGTTGTTCCATTTTGTCGATATCGTTAACCAAAATGGCTTTTAGCAAATGAACTGGCAGTAGGTCCATCGGAAGGAATTTTTCGTATTGTCCCGAAAGAACAAATGCGCGTTCACCACCATGCATGTTGGCACTCAGCGCATACTCTTTTTTTGGAAGAAGCTTGGAGAAAAAGGCCTTGCTGGCTGAAAATTTATCAAAGCCAGGAGCAGCCCAGCCCATAAATTCATACTCATCACCTTCAGGGATAATTGTGATTTGTTGATCGAAATAACCCAAGAAGTTATCTGAATCAACTTTTTCCCCGGTCAGTACATTTCCACTGATAATTCTTTCTTTGACTTCTCCTTTTGTTTTTCCTTTTAAAAGGTCGGTCAATTCAGTTCCGTGGATGGTTTTTATGTATTTGGGAGTTTTCACCTCCGAGCCTGTCAAAGCAATCGTTTTACTGAAATCAACCTGCCCTGTAGCAAATAAACGACCAATATAAACAAGCGCCTGTGGACTTAGTGTCCAAATAAGATCGTCTTTGCCAATTGGGCAAACTTTACTGATTTGGATACCTACATTTCCTGCCGGATGTGGACCGCTGAATGTATTGGTTTCAACGTTTTTCAGTTTCGAGAATACACCGGAAGATTGTTCCGGGGATAATCCCAAAAATACTTTTCCATCCGTTAGTTTGCTTACTGCATCGATTCCGGTTTGAAGTGCTGCTTGCTCTTTGGAGAACAAGAAATCGAAATCAGGTGCCAGTGGTGATGAATCGAAAGCTGAAATAGCGATGTGGGTTGGTACATCGCCGGGCTTTGCTAAGACACCATAAGGACGTTGCTTAATAAATGGCCAGATGCCACTTTTTAGGATTTGTTCCCGAATTTGTTCACGTGACAAGGTTGACGGATCAGCCTTTGTGAATTTGATATATTCACTAGTGCTGTCGGGCTCAACCACAATCTCTAAAACCTTTCTACGCTCGCCTCGGTTGACAGACTTTACTGTACCACTTACGGGAGATGTAAATATAATTTCTGGATTGTACTTGTCGAAAAAGAGGGCATCACCAGCTTTTACCTTTGCTTCTGCTTTCACTTTCAGCTTAGGCGTTAAGCCTGGAAAATCAGTTGGCTTTAGGGCTACTGTTTTCGGTGCGGGAGCATCCTCCAGAACCACCTCGGCAGTTCCTTTCAACCGGATATTGAATCCGCGTTTCAATTTAAAATGCTTTGACATTGTAATCCCTTGTTGTAGTTATTATTTAGGGTGGCAAAAGTACATATTTAAAAAACTTTTCACAATCTTTGTTTTACAAACTTATAAAGATTGAAATATTTATATACGTTTAAACGTTCGAACCAAAGAGCGTTTAAACAGTAATCGTAAGTTCTGACTTGAAAATGTAGAACTTAGATAAAAAAAGATCAAACAAATGCGGGTTTTAGTTTATATAATAGTCGTGAATTGCTGCGTTATTTTTACATTAAATTCTCAGGCGCAAAATGAGAGCGAGTACCATTATGAAAATGCAGTTTTCAAAGAAGAGATCAGAACGGTAAAGGCTTTTCGGGAGGGATATGAGCTTAGTGATCCAATCTATGAATCGGGAAGTGATGTTAATCTGATTTTTAAGTTTGATGATTTATCAAACGAAACAAAAAACTACTACTATACGATCTTGCATTGCGATGCTGATTGGAATGAATCATACATCCTTCAGAATGAATATTTAGATGGATTTTTTGATAATCCTGTGACCGATTATGCCCCCAGTTTTAATACGACAATGACATATGTCAATTACCTGATCCGGGTGCCAAATGATGATGTGCGCATTACCAAGTCGGGTAATTATGTATTAGTTGTATACGAAGATCAGGATAAAGAGAAATTAGTGCTTACCCGCAGGTTTCAGGTTCTTGAACCCAAGGTTAGAGTTGCGGGAATTGTGAAACGGGCTACGTTCGATCCGTTTAAAGGAGATAACCAGGAAGTTGACTTTACAATTTATCACGAAAATTTACCGATTCTTAATCCAAGAGAAGAGGTGAAAGTGGTGATCATGAAAAATGGAAGGTGGGATACCGCAATTCGGGATTTGAAACCACTTTTTATTAAGGAGCATGAGTTGGATTATAATTACGATAAAGAAAACGTTTTTCCCGGGGGAAATGAATATCGGTATTTTGATATTCGTACCCGAAAGTATACCGGGGAGAATGTCGCGTCAATCGATTTTTTCAGACCATATTATCATGCAACATTGATGGCAGATGAGCTTCGGGCAAATAAGAAATATTTTCCGTATAAAGAAATGAATGGAAAGTACGTTGTTGAAAGCCAGGATAGGGTAGATGATTATGACACCGAGTGCGATTACTTTTTTGTGCATTTTACTTTGCCGTTAGAAGCACAATTGGTTGGCGGGTCGGTGAATGTATTTGGAGCATTGACCAGTTGGAATGCCAATAAAAGTAATGAGATGACCTGGAATTATGAAACCGCCAGCTATGAATTGACACTATTGTTGAAGCAAGGGTATTACAACTACCAGTATGTTTATGTTCCAGAAGGTAGTAAAAAGGCCGATGCGACGGTTCTTGAAGGCTCGCATTACGAAACCGAAAATGAGTATCAGATTTTCGTATATTATAAAGGCATATCCGGCAGGTATGATCAGTTGGTAGGCTACAAACAACTAAAAGCCGATTTCTAACGAACGACCTGAAGGGTTCCTTCTCCGTTTTTAAAAGGTATACTGAAATAGAATCTGGAGCCTTTGTCGATTTCTGAATTAACTTCAATTGGGCCGCCCAGTAAGCTAGCGTAATGTTGAGCAATCGCCAGTCCCAGTCCCGTCCCTTCGTATTTCCGGGTTGTCTTATTGTCTAGTTGATGAAAGCGTTCGAAGATGCGGATGATTTGGGCCTCATCAATTCCAATGCCGGTATCCCTTACAAAAAACTGGAGTCGCTCTTTACCATCCATTTGATAGCCAAACTCAATTTCTCCTTCATTGGTGAACTTCACGGCATTATCGAGCAGTTTTTTTAATATTTCGTTTAGTAATTGTTTGTCGGTTACAACACCAAACTTGGGATTGGCATTTTGGTTGTTTAGTTTCAATCGGATCGGTTTTGAAGTCAAATCAAAACTATACTCACGGTAAAGGTCAACCATCAGGTCATTAACTTTACAAAAGCTTTCTTTTACATACACCTGTTTACTTTCAATCTTCGAAAGGCTGATCATGTCATTGATCATTTCCATAAGTAATTTACCATTGGAGACGATAATGTCGATGAATTTATTTTTTTCTTCCAGGTCGAAATCCGAAGAACCAATCATTTTTGAAAATCCAATAATCGCATTCATCGGAGTTCTGATTTCATGAGAAATATTGGCTAAAAAGGCTGATTTCAACTGGTCTGCTTCTTCTGCTTTATGTTTGGCTTCTTCCAGGCGAATTTCAGCTATTTTTCGTTTGGTAATATCGCGGGCGATCGAAATGACTGAGTTATCATCTAAACGGGCAATGCGCATTTCAAACATCGCGGTTCCTTTTTTTACATCTAACGCATATTCAATGGTCTCAATGGTATCCCGGCTAATGGCATCCTGAATACATTGAAAGATTTTCCGCGACATCTTTTCAGAAAAACCAACCTCGAAAATAGAATTTCCAATAATATCATCAGCATTAATCTGAATCAACTCCGATTCTTTAATGACAAAGTCCATGTAGATGCCATCTTTATCGATAATGAAGAAGATGTCTGGAATTGCTTCCAGCAAGACCTTGTAACGCCTGCGGCTGTCCCCCAATTCTTTTATGGTTTCGTTATGAGTGGTTGTGTCATAAAAAATACTGGCAATCTGATCTGAGCCGGGATTCAGCACATAAACATCGAACCACTTGTCGAGGTGCTCTACAAAAATCTCGGTCCGTTGTTTTGTTTTGCTGTGTAAATAGTGGTTGTTCCAGTCGAATGAGTTGCGAAAAACTTTTGGGAAAATAACATCTGCGTCGGTATTATGAATTTCCCGAGGATTAATCTTAAACATCCGTTGAAATGCCGGGTTCGTTTTGATGACCTTCAACCCAATAGGAGTGTTCATTTCATCTTTAATGATGCGCATTAATAAAACCCCTTGCTGAAACGTTTTTACCGTATTGTTAATTTGGTAATCGGTTGTTTCAACCTGATTTCGTAGTTCTTTAAGTACAAGTTCGTAATTGGTGGAAATGAGAAAAATTACCGTAAAAGCAATTGTAATGATTAGCAGAGGGTTTAATATTAGCTCGTCGGTTGGCCAATAGATACCTGTTGCATCTCCCAAACGACCTGCCTTGTATAAATGAAAGCAAACTGTAACAATGCTCACTGCATAGTTAATCAGTAATTTTTGTCCGGTTTTGCTACTTAAAAGAAGAATGAATAAAAATCCGGGAATGAGCGACCACACGGTGTAGGGAAGAGCATTCTTTATTGGAAGAATTGAATACTGCGACGAGATAAAAAAGAAATAGACGGCAAAAGGTATAAGAAATACGGTATTTACAGCGCATTGAGGACGTGCATTGCGCAAACAATACAGGCCAACAATCGTGATTGCCATTATTGAAACATCCCCAGGAATACATTCATTCAGATTATAACCTGAAATAGAAATAGTAAAGTCGGTTAATGAATATAGTAATCCCAGAAACAAAACAATGTGAAGTCCGATAATTTTTCGTTTATCTTCACTTGTTGATAATAAATAGGGTTTCGTAATGAAGTGATATATCGCTTTAAGCATGAAAAAAATGTGCCGTTAAAAATCGGACTAAATATAGCAATTTTTAAGGGGGAATAAATTTTATCCAACATATTGTTTGTTCTAATTTTCAAAACTGATTTTTATTAGTAATTAATTGTTGTCCTTTCGATAGTTTTGCAATAATACTGATGTAGAAATCACTACTAAATGAATTGGTTATGGCAAAAGGTTTTTTTAACGTTCCGGTTGTAAAGAATGAACCGGTAAAAAGTTTCGCACCCGGATCACCCGAAAGAGTCTCGCTAAAAGCTAAGCTTAAGGAGTTGAAAAGTGTGGAGGTTGAGCTACCCATGATTATTGGAGGAGAGGAAGTTACAACTAACAGACGAATGAGAATTTCGCCGCCACATGATTTTAAACATACCTTGGGGTATTACTATCAAGGTGATGCGTCGCATGTTCAAATGGCTATTGAGTCGGCTCTTGAAGCACGCGAAAAGTGGGCTGCCTTGAGTTGGCAGCATCGGGCATCAATATTCTTGAAAGCCGCTGATTTGCTGGCCGGACCTTACCGTGATAAAATTAATGCTGCCACGATGCTTGGTCAGTCGAAAAATGCTTACCAATCTGAAATTGATGCCGCCTGCGAATTGGCTGATTTTTTCAGGTTTGGCGTAAAGTGCATGTCTGATATTTATAAAATGCAACCCGAATCAGCGCCGGGAATCTGGAACTATAGCGAGTTCCGTCCGCTGGAAGGTTTTGTATTTGCATTGACGCCGTTTAATTTTACCTCAATTGCCGGAAACCTTCCTGCTGCGCCTGCAATGATGGGGAACGTTGCTGTGTGGAAGCCTTCAAAAACAGCTGTTTATTCAGCTGCTGTAATCATGGAGATTTTCAAGGAAGCTGGATTGCCTGACGGAGTAATTAATATTGTTTACACTTCAGGACCTGTTGCTGCCGAAACCGTTTTTGCTCATCCTGATTTTGCAGGTATCCACTTTACAGGATCAACAGGCGTATTCCAAAGTATTTGGAAAACAATTGGAGAAAATATTTATAAGTATAAATCATATCCTCGTATTGTTGGCGAGACTGGTGGCAAGGATTTTATTTTTGCTGATAATACGGTTGATCGTCAGGCATTGGCCATTGCGATGGTGCGCGGTGCTTTCGAATATCAGGGGCAAAAGTGTTCGGCGGCTTCACGCTGTTATGTGCCTGCAAGTATTTGGGACGATGTTAAAGAACGTGTAGGAAAGGCTTTGTCAACGATAAAAATGGGGTCTCCCGAAGATTTTACCAACTTTGTAAATGCAGTGATCGATGAAAGCTCATTTGATAAGCTTTCGGCATACATCGATCGAGCTAAAGAGGACGAAGATGCTGACGTTATTTTTGGAGGAAATCATGATAAGTCGGTGGGGTATTTTATTGAACCAACAGTAATTTTAGCTAAAAAGCCGGATTACGCAACCATGGTCGATGAATTGTTTGGCCCTGTGTTGACGGTCTATGTTTACGAAGATGAAAAAATGGACGAAACGCTTACCATTTTGGATAATACTTCAATTTATGCACTAACGGGAGCTGTGATGTCGCAAGACCGTTACAATATTGAAAAAATAACCAAGCGGTTGGAAAATGCTGCCGGTAACTTTTATATTAACGATAAACCAACCGGCGCAGTTGTGGGGCAGCAGCCATTTGGAGGCGCAAGAGGTTCCGGCACCGATGATAAAGCTGGTTCTGTCTTTAATTTCTTGAGATGGGTGTCTATTCGCACCATTAAAGAAAATTTTGTGCCGCCTCATGACTATATGTATCCGAGCTTTTTGCCAGATAATAAATAACAACAAATCAATATTTCTCAGAAGAGGGGATGAATTTTTTCATCTCCTTTTTTTTTGACTGAATATACCTTACTTTTGTTATTGTAAACTTACAAGCTCATGAATAAAATGATTGCAATCGTCTGGTCTAAACTTCGAACAAAGTATGGTATTGTATTGGCCGTATTTGTTTTGTGGGTTGGTTTTTTTGATGAGCATAGTTTGTTGCAACATTTTCAAAATAAACGAAAGCTAGCCCGGTACACCGAGCAGGAGGCTTACTTGAGAAATAAAATAGTTTCCGATAAACGCAAGATTCATGAGCTTCAAACCAACCAAACAAATCTTGAAAAATTCGCACGGGAAGAATTTCTGATGAAGAAGGAAAACGAAGATGTCTATGTAGTGGTTGAGGAGGATTAATTCATTTCGTTTTTTTTACCGGACCTCTTTTTTCTTGATAATCAGCGTTGCGAAATCATCGTGCAAAGCACTTATTTAGAATAAATTTTAATAAGGTATTTGATTTATGCCTGTTTTTTTCATAAATTGACTAAGAATTTAATCAATTATGAACTTGAATATCAATTTGTTTAAAATAGAAACGAATCATGTCGCACCTTCCAAAGGTCGCATGTTGATTGCTGAGCCCTTTCTGCCCGGTAGTTATTTTAATCGTTCGATTGTTCTATTGGTTGCTCATAGTGAAAAGGGTGCTGTTGGTTTTATTCTGAATAAAAAAATAGAGTATCCTGTAAACGAAATTCTGGGAGATTTTCCTGATTTTGAGGCCAATGTATGCATTGGCGGCCCGGTAAGTACCGACACTTTGTATTTCCTGCATTCATTAGGTTCGCTAATTCCCGGTAGTGTGCACGTAAAAGATAACCTATACTGGGGTGGCGATTTTGATGAGGTGAAGAAGTTGATCGGCGAGGGACTGATTCTTCCAAATCAAATACGTTTCTTTTTAGGGTATTCCGGCTGGGATGATGGTCAACTGGAAGATGAGATCAATGAAAATTCCTGGTTAGTTTCCGAAATTAACGATGACTTTGTTATGATGGATCGACAAACCAAAAGCATGTGGGTGCATGCTGTTCGCGATATTGGAGGTAAATACTCGCTATGGGAGCATTTCCCCGAAAATCCTTCTTTAAACTAGCACTAGCCGGTTGAATTCCTGTTGAATAACTTTTACCTTTTTATTGAAGTATCGTTTTTGTTTGAACGCTTTGATCCACTGTATTCCGTTCAACGAATTTGCGACAAAAACTTCATCTGCTTTTAATAGATATTCTTCTCTTAAATCTTCTGTAGCCGTCAATTCCATTCCTGAAATTTTCAGTGTTTTAGCTATTGCCGATTGAACCGGATCAATATAAGCTCCGCATGTCGGGGATGGAGTTAAAACCTGATTTTCTCTGACAACGTAGATGTTTTTTCCAGGAGTCTCCAGTATCGCTTGCTTGCTGTTAATCAGCAATAGCTCATCGTAGCTGGCTTTTAGTTTTTCAGCTTCTACAATCTTCCAGATAGGCATAGATCCAAAATCGAGCGACGATAAGAGTGAAAAGTCTTTAGGAGCTTTTTCGAAGATATTTACACTAAGACCAACGGTGTTGAGCGCAAAACTTGTTGATTCAATGGGATTTGCTTGAATAACATAGCCGATCGTCTCGTTTTCACGTGTAAGATAAAGCTTGATGTGACTGCTTTTGAAAAATTTATTTTTTGTAAGGGTTCGTTCGATTTGTCTTTTTAGCTCCTTGCCGTTATTTTGAAGAAAGGGAGCCGGATTTGCACCTAGTAAGCGGAGTTTTAGTTCAATTAATTGAAGGTGTTCGCTCCAAAATGGCAGCAGGTTTCTCACCGAACGAATCTGCTCGCAAAATAAAACATTCTCCAAAAAGTCGAACGGAAATACCTTTTCGTTGGCTTGTTCAAATTGACCATTATTCAGCAAGAAATTAGTTCTCATGGGGTGAGTAATTCCTGTATGAAAGAATTCATATTTAGGTTTGGTGTAATTTTAATTCCTTTAATGCCGGCCGATTGAGCAGCGTGCATGTCAGTCGCCTGATCTCCAATAAATAGGGCATTTTCGGGTTTTATTTCGTATTTCGCCATTAACTTTTCAATCATCAGAGATGATGGTTTTCGGCAAATGCAAGCTTCAATCGTATGATGATGCGGACAATAATAAATGTCCTTGAAGGAAATATCATACTTCTCAAATTCATCCTTTAAATACTGATGTACTTGTTTAACTTCTTTGTGTCCGTATTGTTTTTTAGCTATTCCTCCCTGATTGGTGACAATGAAAAATACAAAGCCCTGAGATTTGAGCAGTTTTAAATTCTCAAAAACACCATCAACAAATTCAATATCCTTTACACGGTAAATATAATAGTGTTTTGAGTTGTCGATCAACACTCCGTCACGATCAAAGAAAATAGCTTTCATAAATCAAATCAACATAAAAAGCTTGTCCATAAAGCGTTCCAACAATCGGCCGTTTAGTAAGATTGGAAAAACAAAGCCAAAAACAGCTCCTAAAAAGTGAGCATCGTGGGCAACATTATCACTCTCTTTTCTACCCATATAATAAGAATAGGCAAGGTAGAGGCCGGCAAATACAATTCCAGGAACAGGCACAATTCCGAAAAAATAAACTTTATTCCATGGTTCAAAGAATATGGCTGCAAACAAAACAGCGGATACCGCACCTGATGCACCAACCGCATTGTAATAGTAATTGTTTCGGTGTTTGTACAACGCATATGCATTTGAGATGATCATTCCCCCGAAATATAAAATGAGGAAATAAACACTGGCCATTTTTTCAAAACCGTATGTAAAATAGTTTTCAACCGCGCGACCAAACGAAAACAGGACGATCATATTTACAATGAGGTGCTCCCAGTTAGCATGCACAAAACCATGCGAAACCAAGCGATAATACTCATTTTTGTGCACGACTTTGCTGGCATTAAATTGGAGCTTGTCCATCATGTCAGGACGGTTGAAAGCTAAAATGGAAACAATGGCAGTAATTGCAACTAGTAATAATGTCATAGGCGAATTGCTAATGTAGTATTTTATAAATCATTTCTTTTTGAAGATCTCCAGCCGAAGTCGAAACGTTGCCGAATCCTTTTGATTTCATATCATATTCACGAAGGATTTCCATAATGGCGACTAACTTTTTAGGGTTGTAAACCTTGGCTGCTGCCGTATAGGAACGCACAAAGTAAGGGTTTACCTGCAAAGCAGATGCAATGGCGTTGGGTGACTTATCGGTTAAAAAATGGTAAGTCAGTATCTTCATGAAATAGTAATACAAGCTTGAAATCGTTCGTGGAATAGGACTGGTTGCCGGATTTGCGGCAAAGTAGTTAATGATTTGATTGGTTTTTAAAATATTTTTTTCACCCAGCGCATTTTGCAACTCAAAAATATTGTAATCTTTACTGATGCCAATATTCTTTTCAATATGGTCGGGTGTTATTTTAGTTCCCTTCGGAAGGCTAATAATTAGCTTGTCGAGTTCGTTGGAGACTTTGCTTAGATTGGTGCCCAGGTATTCAGCAAGCATTGCAGAAGCCTGTGGGGCAATGGAGTATTCATGAGCTGATAAGTAACTATTTATCCAGCTCGGTAACTGATTGTCGTATATTTTTTTTGATTCGAAAAGAACCGATGTTTTCCCCAATTGCTTCGCAAAGCTTTTCCGTTTATCAATAGTTTTGTATTTATAATTGATAACCAGAATCGTAGATTTTAACGGAGCTTTGATGTATGAGTCCAGATCTTCAATCTTTTTAATATTCTGGGCTTCTTTTACAATAACAACCTGGTGATTGGCCATCATTGGAAAACGTCTGGCGTGGGTGATGATAGTGTCTACATCTGTATCTTTTCCATATAAAGTATGCTGGTTGAAACCTTTTTCAGCCTCAGTGAGCACGTTTTTGCTGATGTAGTCTGTTATTTGGTCAATAAAATAACTTTCTTCACCCATTAAAAAATAGACAGGATGATAAATTTTCTTTTTGAGATTGGTTAAAATATCTTCGTAATTCATGTTCCAACTGACAGTTTAAAATCGTAAGTGTTTTACTGATCGGCCATTGTTTTTGATCTCCATAAGAGCTTCAATTCCTACCTTTACATGGTTTTGCACATAGTCAGAAGTAACTTTCTTATCGCTGGCTACAGTCTTAATCCCGGTGGAAATCATGGGTTGATCAGACACCAGCAATAAGGCTCCGGTTGGGATTTGATTGGCAAAACCGACTGTAAAGATAGTAGCAGTTTCCATATCAATAGCCATTGCTCTGGTTTTGTACAGGTATTTTTTAAACCGGGCATCGTACTCCCAAACCCGTTTGTTGGTTGTGTAAACAACGCCGGTCCAGTAATTAATTCGGTTTTCGCGAATGGCTGTAGAAACAGCTCGTTGCATGCTAAAAGCCGGAAGTGCCGGTATTTCAGGCGGTAAATAATCGTCCGAAGTTCCATCGCTTCGAATTGCGGCAATAGGCAAAATTAAATCGCCCAGTTTGTTTTTTCGTTTCAGACCTCCACATTTCCCAAGGAACAGAACTCCTTTGGGTTTGATAGCACTTAGCAAATCCATTATCGTGGCGGCATTGGGGCTTCCCATTCCGAAATTGATAATGGTGATATCACCGTTTGATGCATTGGGCATATTTTGATTAATCCCCAAAATGGGCACATTAAATTTTTCAGCAAAAAGTTCAACATAGAGTTGAAAATTGGTCAGCAAGATGTATCCGGCAAAATCTTTCAAATCCCGCCCGGTATATCGCGGTAGCCAATTGTCTACAATTTCCTTTTTTGTTTTCATGCAATCTTGATTTTAGTGCAAGAATTGTTTCTACAACAACTAAAAAAATGACTTGTTTTATTTGATCAAAAATAAAAGTCCATTTTATCTATGCAGAATTTTTAGCAATTTTGAACGAAATTCAATCCCCAAAGATTTCGCTCGGATTGTACATCATACAAAAATACAACTTTGTAGCTTCTAACTATGTTTGCTGAACTAAATTTACCAACATATTCTTTCCGTTTTCAAGACCAGGATGGCAAAAAGCTCATTTTTGATGAGTTGCGAAAAAAAATGATTGTGCTAACTCCTGAAGAATGGGTTCGTCAGAATTTTATCAGGTATTTAGTTGATGCAAAAGGTTTTCCTCCCTCATTAATGGCGATCGAAACCGGATTAAAACTAAACCGAAATCAATTTCGAGCTGATTTGTTGGTATATAATCGTCGGGGAAAGCCACTGCTGATTGTTGAATTTAAAGCTCCATCTGTGAAAATAGCACAGCAAACATTTGACCAAATTACTCGATACAATATGACTTTTCAGGTTCCGTATTTAATCGTTTCCAACGGATTATGTCACTATTGCTGTTCTGTTGATATTGAAAAGAAATCCTATTCTTTCTTGAAAGAGATTCCTGATTTTCAGCAGTTATAAGATCAATTGGTACAAATCCTCATCCACTCGGCCGTCTGACGTTTTTATCCAGTCTTTTTTAGTGCCAACAAGCTGAAACCCGACTTTTTTAAACAGATGAATGCTCGCTTGGTTGTCTACGGTAATGTTAGCGTACAGCTGATGCAGTCCTATTACTTCGCGGGCGTATGATGCCATTAATCGAAGAGCGTCAGAGGCGAGTCCTTTGCCTTGGTCTTTTTTATTGTAAATCAAGATTCCGATACCGGCTCGCTGATGATACGGATCAAAGTCAAAAAGATCAATAGCGCCAACTGCATTTTGTGCAATATCTTCAATAATGAGTCGAAGCTGCTTGGTTTCGAAAATATCCTTGTGAGATTCTTCAATATACTGTTTCAAAATATATCTTGAAAATGGAACCAACGTGTTGCTCACTTGCCAAATTTCCGGATCATTTTCCCATTGGTAAACCAATTCCAGATCCTCAGGTTCCAAAGGTCGAAAGCGAATATTTCCGTGCGCAAGTTTGTTTAATGTCATCGTCCAAGGTTTTTCCAGGCATGCCAAATAATATCTACATCTTGCAAGATGCTGTAATTTTGGGCGTATACCATATCAATTTCTAATTTTTTCTCTTCGTTAATTTCATGTTCAAATTTGTCAGCAGGCGAAAGCACTCCGCTCTTTATTTTAGGAAGACGAGACTTCGTCTCTTCATTACCAGAGAACCCAACCCATGTTTTTGTGCCAAATAGAATGGTCAAAATATTATTCAGGAAACCCGGTTTTTTCTTGACTGACCAGCACGTAACCGGAAAAGTAACCAGTAAAATTAAACTCAGCAGAAGGTCAAGAAGTCTCTTGTTTCGTTGGTTGTTTTCTTTTGTAATTGCGTTTAGATGAACCACGTAGAGCTCGCCGGCTGTGTCAATTGAACTGCTTCCAATGATTGATAAACTTTCAGGTGGAGCGATTTTGTATTCGATATTTAGCCGACTGAGCTTAAGCATGATGTTGATGATTTCTCTGGATGGAAGATCGTTGGCGCTGAAAATAAGTTCTTCTATTTTATGAATACTGATCACTTCGCTTAGTTGACTGAGATTTCCCAGAAACTCCTTTTCTGCATGATTTTTTGTTGGTTGAACCAATCCAATAACGTTGATTTTCATATTCGACTGATCGATTAATTGATTGATTCTGGAGGCCTCTTCTTTGTTGGCAATCAATATGACGCGTTTTCTCCGATTTCGATCAAATTGAACTCGTTTCGACTTGCTATGGCTTAGAATATATCGGTAGCTCAAAAGGCTTACAAAAGCCCAGGCTGAACCTAACAGTATCAATGCCCGCGAAAAGCGTAAGCTTTCGTCGACCAGTGAATGAAAAACTAAAATGGTGATGCTGCCCCAAAACAAACCTTTAAAAATATTAAGGATTTTTATAGGTTTTTGGTAGCCTCCCGACATCCAAGTGCTTGCGATCCAGATCAGGATATAAATCGGAACGATTGTATTCATAAACCGGGCAGGATAGTAACCCGGTTCAAATTTGAAGCTTTCCCAATAAGGGAGAAGCCATAAAAAGCCGCCGTAAATAACC
Organism: Sunxiuqinia indica; assembly: GCF_009847015.1. Taxonomy (GTDB): domain Bacteria; phylum Bacteroidota; class Bacteroidia; order Bacteroidales; family Prolixibacteraceae; genus Sunxiuqinia; species Sunxiuqinia indica. The sequence continues at coordinate 288,973 of NZ_WVEM01000005.1, read as the reverse complement.
AGTGCGTCAACAATTGGGAGGAAGATGCTTTTAGCAAATCGGGTTACGATGGCTAGAAAAGCCCGGAAATAAATCGCCAGATTGATTAAAACAGAGAATAAATCAGCTCGCCCTTTCGAAAAATGTTTACGGGCAAAAATAACCATGGCCTGATAAAAAATTTTGACATAGTTGATACTGCCTTTTTTTGTGCTTTCTCCTTTGTAATGAATGATGGTGGTATCGGCAAAATAGTAGTTTTTGTAGCCACTTTGGGTAATACGATACGATAAGTCAATATCTTCGCCGTACATAAAGTAATCTTCATCGAGTAGACCAACCTGATCCAATGTTGTTTTTCGCAGGAACATGTAGGCGCCGGCTAAAACTTCCACTTCATGGGTTTGCTCTTTATCCAGATGACCCATGTGGTAACGGGCAAATCGCTTCGATTTACTGAAAAGACGTGATAGCCCAAAAATCTTATAAAATGCAACAAGCGGCGTTGGAAGTCCTCGTTTCGATTCAGGTAGAAAACGGCCCTTTCCGTCGATCATCTTTACGCCCAGGCCTCCGACTTCCTGATGTTCATCCATAAATTGAATACACTTGATAAAGCTGTCTTCTTCAACAATTGTATCGGGATTGAGTAACAGGATATACTCTCCTGTAGATAGATGAATGGCCTGGTTGTTGGCCTTTGAAAAGCCTTTGTTGTCGTGATTTTCGATCAGTTTAACTTCAGGGAATTTTTCGCGAACCATTTGGCACGAAGCGTCAACGGAATTGTTGTCCACAACAAAAATCTCAGCATCTATATTCCTGGATGCTTTTAGAGCAGCATGCAGACACTGTTCTAAAAAGTATTTTACATTGTAATTGACAATTACGACTGAGAGCTTCATTGTTGCTTAATGCTGCTTGGCTTTTTTGAAATGGTTACTGTGATAATGTACTTTCAAAGTCAAGACGGTTCTTAATGGATCTGCCTAGTGTTATTTCATCAGCGTATTCCAATTCATCTCCAATCGATACCCCACGGGCCAATGTTGATATCTTAACGTTCAGATCTTTCAATTTCTTATAAATATAAAAATTTGTTGTGTCTCCCTCCATGGTTGTACTCAATGCCAGAACGACTTCCTTTACCTCTCCACTTTTCACTCGCTCAATTAATGAGTTGATTTCCAGGTCCGATGGGCCAACTCCGTCCATTGGAGAAATAATTCCTCCAAGTACGTGATAGAGTCCTGAAAATTGCTGCGTATTTTCGATGGCCATCACATCTTTAATGTTTTCCACAATGCACACTTCCTCAGAATTACGATTGGGATTGCTACATATATTGCATGTCTCGGAGTCGGAGATATTGTAACATACTTTGCAGTGTTTAATCTCGGTTCGTAGTTGGATTAAACTATTCCCAAACAATTCAACCTCCGATTTTTCCTGCTTCAACAAATGCAAGACTAATCGCAATGACGTTTTACGACCAATACCCGGAAGTTTGGCAAATTCGTTGACAGCGTTTTCCAATAAGCGGGAAGGAAACTTTTCCGTAATCATACCTGGCAATTATTATGGCATCAAATTTAATAAGAGCTGGTTAATTATAGCCAAAATGCCAAGGTTATTTGAGATAACTGGCCAAAGTGTCCAACAACTCTTTCATTTTTATGGGTTTGCTTAAAACGTCATTGCAGCCGGAATCCAGGCACTTTTGTTTTTCTTCGGCCATTGCATAGGCTGTTTGGGCAATAATCGGTATTTCTTTATCGGTCTTCCGAATCGTTTGAGTGGCTTGATAACCATCTATTTCGGGCATCTGAATATCCATCAGGATTAGATCGACTCTGTTTTTACCATAGAGGTTTAGCGCGTCAATACCATCTTTGGCCCAAAGCACTTTTGCATTGGTGTCTCTTAAAATTTCAGCGAGGTATTCATAATTGTAGTCAACGTCCTCAGCAATCAAAATTGTAAATCCAGTAAAGTCATAATCCTGTTTTTGTTCCTTTGGTTGCGGTTTTGCGGGGGCACTGATCTTGTCGTAAGGAATTGTGAAATAGAAAATAGAGCCTTTGCCCTCTGTGGATTTCACGTTCATCGAGCCACCCATTAGCTTTACGAGTCCGTTTGAAATGGCGAGCCCCAACCCGGCCCCTCCTTTGCGTTCCTTTAAGCTGTGTGCATGGTGAAGTGTACGGTCGAAAATTGTGTTTTTCTGTTCTTGCGGGATTCCTTTTCCGGTGTCTTCTACATAGAACTGGATCTTTTTATTAGTCATCAATTGATAACCAATTTCAATATGCCCACTTTCGGTGTATTTCAGTGCATTATCAAAAAGGTTAAATAAAATTTGCTTCAGCCGTTGGGTGTCAGTGAAAATATAATCGTGATGTTTCAGATTCGGTTTTCGGAAGCGAATTTCCAAATTAGGTTTTTCTCTGGCTTCCTGCATTTCACTAAATCTTGCTGACAATTCACTAAACGTGTTTTGTATGGAGCAAGCATCCTTTTTTATTTTCAACTCATTTGCTTCAATTTTTGAGATGTCAATGATGTCATCAATGAGTACCAATAAATATCGACTACTTTTTTCAATAATATCAGCGTAACGATGTTGTTGTTCTAACGATAAATCGCCCGTTTGTAACAGCTCGGAAAATCCAATAATGCCATTGATCGGTGTTCTGATTTCATGACTCATGCTGGCCATGAAATTATGCCGGGACTGGTTCTCGATGCGAGTTCGTTTTCTTGACTTTTTTAGTTCTTCTTCCAGCCGTTTGAATGATGTAATCTCTTCGGAAATTTTAATGTAATTAGTAATAATGCCGTGCTCATCTTTTAGGCTCGAAATAGAGGCCAGCTCCCAATATGTTCTTCCGTTCTTGTTTCGGTTTTTAAATTCTCCTGTCCATTCATTACCTGTTGTAATTGTATCCCAAAGTTCCTCATAGAATTTTTTAGAATGAAAGCCGGATTTTTGAATGTTAGTCTTTTTCCCAATCAACTCGTCTTTCTGGAATCCGGTAATTTTACAATATGCCGGATTGAAAAGCTCAATATATCCATCTAAATCGGTAATTACGATCGCAACAGGACTTTGCATGATGGCCTGATTGAGTTTTCGGAGGTTACCCTCATGCTTTTTTTCTGTCGTGATATCGCGATTCGTGCCTAAAATACGCACAGCTTCTCCTTGACTGTCGCGAATAGCTGCGGCGCGGGTTTTAATCCAACGATAAACTCCATCCCGGTGTTTTAACCTGAATTCTGATTCAAAAATTAGCGAGCTGCTTTTAAGGAAATTGGTAAACGACCGCTCTACCCGGTTATAATCGTCCGGGTGAAGTTTGTTCATCCAGGTCTGAAACTTATCGTCCAGTTCGTCAGGATAATAGCCTAGTTGTGCTTTCCATTTTCTTGATATTTGTAAATCTTCGCTGTTAACCTTCCAATCCCAAACACCTAACTCCGATGCATCCACAACCAACCTTTTCCATTCTTGTTTCTTCTGAATTTGAGCTTCAGTATCTTTTTGTTTCGTAATATCCCTGATCAGGCCATTGACTGTGACAATGTCTCCTGTTGCGTCTTTTTCAGGCGATAAACTAATGCTAATCCATAATGGCTTGGTTGTGTTTTTTAGCCGAAATTCGTTGAAGTAAGGAGTGCCGTTTTTAATTATCAGGTCAAGGATTTGGTCGATGTCGTGGGTCAACTCTCCTAAATAATCTGTTTCGCTTATGGCCTGTCCAATAATATTATCGGGGCTGGTATTAAGCATAGAGAACAGATTGCCTGAATGATAAAGGTGTTTTTTTGAAGTGTCGAAACGTATAAATGCGTCATTTGCAAGATTTTTGTCAAATCCTTTTAATAGCTCATTGGATAATGAAGCTTGTGATGAATGCATTTTTGAAAGGTCACTTTCACTTTGTTTTTTATCTGAATGTGTCATAGGATTCGGTTTCAATCAAATTAAAATTAGCAAATAATTGTCAAACTACACGTAATCCGTCAATAGTAAAGCAGATTTTTTTTGAACTGTATACAGTGTTTCGTTAATATTAAAATTGTAACTCGCAGCAAGCGCATTTTGTTCAGCATAACATTGAATTAGATAAGTTATGATATGTTTATAGTTTGTCTCTTTTTGTAAGGTGAGGGTGGAGTCGCTTGTTTCTCTGTTCAGTTTTTGTTTTTGGGCAAAGCTTTTGTTGAAGCTGAGTTGAGGTACTGCGAGAATCAGGATATTTGCAAATATCTTAAAATAAGCATTATTTTGCCCTAGTTAAGTGGCATGGAAAAGAGAATGAAAGAACGGATTATACGATATTTTGAACGAACAATATCACAAATGGAGCGGTTTGCGAAAACACTGTTTATTGTTTTGTGGGGGCTCCTCTATTTTTCAGCGGGTTTTGCTGCGAGCAACGAAGTAAGTTTCGACTCATTTACTCAGGAAAGCGGCCTGCCTAATAATTTGATACAGACAATTTATCAGGATCATAAAGGATGGATGTGGATTGGCACCAGCCAGGGACTAAGTCGTTTTGATGGATATGAGTTTGTAAACTTTGTGCATTCGGATGATGATACAACAAGCCTGAACGGAAATTTGGTGAGGGTGATTTTTGAAGACAACAAAGAGCGTCTTTTGGTTGGTACCGAAAATGGAGGGTTGAATGTGTTCGACAGGGAGTTAGAAACCTTTTATTGTCCCTACGAAAATAATCTCTATTTCAGTGGTGAAGACAGGTCTGTTAATGATATTGAGCAAGATGCCTCCGGAAATTTATGGTTGGCAACCAATCACGATATTTTAATTATTGATACGCTTGGTACTGTTTCTCGCCTGTCGCTTGTTCCCGAAGATTCACAAGATAAAAATGAGGCATTTGTACGTGTGATTGAATTTGATCAGAATGGGATGCTTTGGGCTGGTACCAACGAGAGCGTTTTCTTGATTAACACCCGGCAGCAAACTTGCGAGAAGTTTGCTTTGCCATTAGCAGGAACAGGGCGCGATGAGATTTGGGAGCTTTTTCAGGATAAAAATGGGGATATGTGGATTGGCACCTATTCCAACGGTGTTTTTGTGGTCGATTCGGAGTCAAAGGAAATAGAACCTGTCGATTTGGGGTCGTCGTTTGAACGAACAAAGACGGTTCGTTCAATTTCAGAAGGAGCCCACGGCAACTACTGGATTGGCACGCGTGGTGGAATTTTTGTTTATTCTAAAAACGATGGCGTGGCTGCTTATTATCACAATGATGAGCGGGAGTCAACTAGTTTGATCAATAATTCGGTATTGGATATTGTTCACGATAGTCGTGGTGAAGCATGGATTGGAACGCGCGGAGGATTGAATTTGCTGGCAAAGAATAAACAGGTATTTGAAAATTATATTCCACATCCGTCGGACGATGGTAATAAGTATTTGAATAGTAGTATTGTTTATGCATTTTGGATTGACGGGGAGCAGAATATTTGGGTTGGTACTGAGGATGGAGGTATTAATATTTATCATCCGCAAACAAAAAACTACAGCTATCTGAGAGCCAGAGTTGATGATCCAAAATCGATTTCAAGAGACTGTATTAAAGCATTTCAGGAAGATAAGAAAGGAAATCTCTGGGTAGGGACTTTCCTTGGAGGAGTTGATGTGGTAAACCTGAAAACGAAGAAAGTTGTTCGACATTTTGATGCAAATCCATCAAACGAAGGGAGTATTTCGGATAATAAAATTTGGGACTTTCTACTTGATCACAACGGGAATATGTGGGTAGGTACATCGGCGGGAATTGATCGATATGATTCGCAGAATGACAAGTTTATTCACTATCCTCAATTGGCAGGGCAGGAGCAGGTAAACTGGATGGAGATGGACTCCTTTCGCCGCATTTGGTTTGGAACATCTGATATGGTTGGTATTTATGATCCTGAAAGCAAGAAAGTAACTCGTTTTAGTGAGCATTCAAGGGCTTTTGTTGAGGACTCGAAAGGTCGTTATTGGCTTACTACTTTAGATAAGGGAATTGCACAGTATTCAAGTGTAAACGGGGCTTTACAATACTACGACACAGAAGATGGTTTGTCTAATGATCAGGCTCTGTGCGTTTTAGAAGATAATAGCGGAAAGTTGTGGGTTAGCACCTCAAACGGTTTGTCGAAGTTTGACCCTGAACGGGAGACTTTTCAAAACTTTACAAGTAAGGACGGACTGAGAAGCAATCAATTTTCTTATGGGGCTGCATACAGAGCGGAGGATGGACGGTTACTTTTTGGTGGAGTATCAGGCTTTAATATCTTCAACCCGAAAGAAGTGAAGCTGGAAGATGGCGATGTTCCTTTAGTTTTAACTGATCTGCGGATATTTAACAAGAAAGTTCCAATTAACAGCGACAAAGGAGTGCTGACGAAGAGCATTTCAGAGACTAAGCATTTGGTTCTGCCCTACGAGCAAAACGTTTTTACACTTGAGTTTGCAGCATTGAACTACGTAAATAGCCAAAATAATTTATACAGCTATTATTTAGAAGGTTTTGATAAAGATTGGAACGAGCCTAGTCAAAACCGAACAGCCACCTATACCAATTTAAATCCAGACGATTATATGCTCCATGTTAAACGAGTTGTTCCGGGGAAGACAGAACTTGGAAGTGAGTTGAGTCTGATGGTTACTATTTTACCGCCTTTTTGGAAAACTATTTGGTTCCGTGGTTTGATTATTTTAATCATTTGTGTGCTGATTTATTTGTTGATCCAATTCTTCCTTTATCGTGAAAAGATTAAAAGTGAATTGATTTTGGAACGAATGAAAGCTCGCAAATTGCATGAGCTGGATATGCTCAAGTTGAAGTTTTTCACCAATGTATCGCACGAAATAAGAACACCGCTAACCTTGATTCTTGCGCCACTCGAAAAGCTAATTAAGCAAAAGGTGACTACGCCGGAAGTTAGTGCCAATCTTGATATGATGCACCGAAATGCGAAACAGCTTGATCGTTTGGTCAATCAGCTACTGGATTTTCGGAAGCTTGAATCCGGAAATTTGAAACTGGAGCTCGTGCAGGGAGATATTGTAAGTTTTATTTCAAAAATTGTGGAGTCTTTTCAGGGATATGCCGATGAAAAGGATATTCAGCTAAAATTCAATTCCTTAAAAAAGAATTTGACTGCTCGTTTTGATGCCGATAAACTCGAGAAGATGATCAATAACTTGCTTTCGAACGCATTCAAATTTACCGGAAAAGACGGTCAGATCACGGTGAATTTGTCTTTAATTTTTGATACGAATGAGGAGGATTTGGCATCGGAAAACCCTGATAAGGAATTTATTGAAATCACGGTTCGGGATACCGGGCAGGGAATCTCGCAAACCAATGCATCCAAAATATTCAACCGATTTTTTCAGGCCAATGAAAAGCAGGTGCAAACTGGAGCAGGAATTGGGTTGTCGTATGTAAAGGAACTGGTGAAGCTTCATCATGGAAAAATATATGTCGTGAGTAAACCCGGCAAGGGCAGTAAGTTTACCATTCGGCTGCCCTATGTCAAAGGCGAGTTAGTGGAAACGCCTCCTGAAACAGAAGCGCTGAACGATTCCGGGGTCGGGACCACAAATGAATCGAATTTGGTTCGTGAGCCGGAGCATTTGAATAGTCGCATCATGTTGGTCGTTGATGATAATCCTGATGTGAGGAAATTGATCAGTAGTCATTTTGACTCCAGATTTCAGGTTTTTGAAGCTGCTGATGGCCGAATTGGCTTGAAGATGGCATTGGAACAGGTACCCGATGTGATTGTTAGTGATGTGCTCATGCCCGATATTGATGGCTACGAGTTTTGTAAAAAAGTAAAGAAAGACGAGCGTATATCTCACATTCCGGTATTGCTTTTAACCGCGCTTCATTCAAAAGATCACGAAATAAAAGGATTGTCGAGTGGCGCGGATGATTATATCACCAAGCCCTTTGATCTGGCTATTTTACAGACAAAAATTGAAAATATGCTTTCGATTCGTGATTCACTAAAACAGAAATACTCTGGCGAAATCACACTCCAGCCTAAAAATATCATCATTTCTTCTCCAGAAGAAAAATTTTTGCAGAAAGCAGTTGAAGTGGTCGAAAACAATATTGCAGATACCGATTTGGATATCGAGCGTTTCGCACAGGAAGTTGGTGTCAGCCGTATGCAATTGTACCGTAAGTTGAATGCATTGACGGATATGACAGTCAAAGAATTTATAAGAAGTATTCGGTTGAAGCGGGCAACTCAGTTATTGTTGCAAGAAAAAATGACCGTCAGTGAAATAGCTTACGCTGTCGGTTTTAAAGATCTGTCACACTTCCGGAAATGCTTCCGCCAGACTTACGGCATGAATGCGACAGAATACAAGCAAAAAAACTGAATTAGGTCGGGTCGCTCTACTTTCAATACGACAATCGATTTAGTCAAATAGATCTTCGAGGTTTCCTGTTTTCGGGCTGATTTATAAGAGAGATGTTCGTCTTCCAAATGACAGAGGGGCGAAATAAGGAAATTCGATTTTCTGTTTTTTAACAGAATTGAAGTTGGCGTAGTACCCCTTGATTTTACCATGGAGATAGTCAGCTTTTAGAATTTTCTTTTACCCAGTTTTTTTTCTCAATAGCTTGTTTGCGACAGGATTAAAAGCCAAAATTGTATTCGTAGCGTTTGTTTTATTTCTCTGATTGTAAGTTGCTTTTTTGATGTGTAAACAGTGTGTGGGAAAATAGACCCCGCTATTTGGTATGTATTTCCCTCTTTGATATTGAGGCCTGTTCTTTTTGGGAATTAATCTAAGGCAAGTGCGGGATTGTCGTCTTATTTTTGGTAAGCTTAATAACAGGCACTAAAACTTATGGATAAAATGCGAAAAGATCTGAAAAGAAATTCCTGGACCATAACGATCGTTGTGATCGGGCTGGTTGTCGCATTGGTTATTCTTGTGAATATTATTTTTTAAAACAAGACTCCTCCCTAAGTTTATTTATGCCTCTAAAATTAAAACAAAATGTACCTGACAAAAGTTAAAAATGCTTATCTGATTCTGGCACTGATTGGCTTTACCTTCAGCCAATGCACAACAACCGAAAAAAAGGAAAAGGAGTCTGACCCAATCGTTGCAGACTCAACAGCGATTAAAATGGCAGTTCGTATGGCCGACTCCGAGATGGTTCACTTTCCGGAGGCTTCAACCGTAGATTTTAACCCTGAAGGAAAATGGAGCTATACTGCCGGACTGGTTTCTTCAGCCATGGTTGAATTGTCGGAGGAAACAGGAGATTCTGCTTATTACGAATATGCCAAAGAGTATGCAGATCAGTTCATTAACGAAGATGGTGAAATAAAAGGTTATAAAAAGAGTGATTTTAATATTGATAAAATTAACTCTGGTAAATTCTTGTTTGATCTATATGAAAAGACAGGTGATGAGCGCTACAAAAAGACTATTTTCATATTACGCGATCAATTGGAGGATCATCCACGTACTTCGGAAGGTGGGTTTTGGCACAAAAAAAGATACCCTCATCAAATGTGGTTAGATGGCTTATATATGGGAGCTCCGTTTTATGCCGAGTTTGGAAAAGTGTTCGACGAGCCGGCAGCATTTGATGATGTGATCAATCAATTCGTCACCGTACACAAGCATACCTATGACTCAATCGTTGGGTTAAACTACCACGGATGGGATGAAAGCAAAGAGCAGCGTTGGGCAGATCCGGAAACCGGATGTTCTCCTCATTTCTGGGGACGTGCAATGGGATGGTATGCTGCAGCTCTGGTTGATGCATTGGATTTTATTCCTGAAGATCATCCTGAAAAACACCAGGTTGTTGAGATATTGCAAGAAGTAGCAGCCGGTTTGAAAAAGTGGCAGGACGAAGAAACAGGTCTTTGGTATCAGGTGTTAGATCAGGGAGACCGGGAAGGAAATTACCTGGAATCGTCTGCTTCAAGCATGTTTGTTTATGCATTGGCTAAAGCCACTCGAGTAGGATATATTGACGAAGAATATCGTGAGGTAGCCGAAAAAGGATACGCCGGCATTTTGGATAACTTCATTAAAGAAAATGAAAATGGCACGATTAGCCTAACCGATGTTTGTTCTGTCGCAGGACTTGGCGGCGATCCGTATCGTGATGCGTCTTTTGAGTACTACATTAGTGAGCCTATTCGTGATAATGATCCAAAAGGCGTCGGTCCATTTATTTTGGCCAGCCTGGAAATCAGCAAATAATGAATTAAGAGATCAAAAGGGGTGAAAAGTATTGTTATTTTGAATTTTTTTCAGAGTGACAGTATACGTTTTTTTATCGTATCGCCAGTTTTTTTTAGGTGAATCAAAAACTCTGCGACACAAAAACAGAACTGAGCGATCAAAATATAGAAAACATGCAACTAAAAAACTACGGGCTACTGGTACTTTTTGTTCTGTTAAATACATTTGGTTTTGCCAATGTTGGGCAGCAATTTGATTTTGTAGTTTCGAAAGATGGATCAGGTGATTTTACCACTGTTCAGGAAGCCATTGATGCTGTTCCTCATTTTCGGAAAGAGAGAACGACCATCTTTATCAAAAACGGTGTTTACAAAGAAAAATTGATTTTGCCGAGTTCTAAAAACAAGGTCAGTTTTATCGGTGAAAGTGTTGAGAACACCCTTATTACAAACGATGATTATGCTTCCAAAGAAAATTGTTTTGGAGAAGAAATGGGAACAACCGGTTCGTCGGGCTTTTATGTGTTTGGCAACGACTTTAATGCCGAAAATATCACCTTCGAAAATTCTGCCGGTTCAGTAGGTCAGGCGGTTGCTGTTCGGGTTACCGGCGACCGTATTTTCTTTAATAATTGTCGTTTTTTGGGAAATCAGGATACCCTGTATCCGCAAGGAGAAAATAGTCGTCAATACTATAAAAACTGTTACATTGAGGGTACGGTCGATTTTATTTTTGGTTGGTCAACAGCTGTCTTCGAAGATTGCGAAATCTTTTGCAAAGCCCCAGGCTATGTAACGGCTGCGTCAACCTTGGAGGAAACACCTTTTGGCTTTGTTTTTTTGCATTGTAAAATCACAGGCAATGCTCCGGCAGGCTCCGTTTATCTTGGCCGTCCCTGGAGACCCTATGCCAAAACAGCTTTTATTGAATGTGAGCTGAGCGAAGTGATTAAAGAAGAAGGTTGGCATAATTGGGGAAAAGAAGAAGCCGAAAGAAAGTCAACTTACGTTGAGTACCAAAATACAGGTGAGGGTGCTAATCCCAAAAAACGTGTAGCGTGGGCGCCACAACTAACTAAAGAGCAAAGAGCCAATTATACGTTAGAGAATATTTTTGATGGGTGGATGCCCGGAAAAGCATTTGTTGAAAAACGTAGATAAATTAACAAACTAAATAGAACATGAAGCTTAATAAACTACAATTACTAATTATAGCATGTCTTGTAAGCATGTTGAATCCGGTGTTAGCACAAAAGAAAGATGTCTCCAAACAGTATATTTCAAATGTATGGGTAGCCGATAACGGCGATGGGACTTATAAAAATCCCATTCTTCATTCCGACTATTCTGATCCTGACGCTGTGCGGGTTGGCGACGATTTTTATATGACTGCATCGTCGTTTAATTGTGTTCCCGGCTTACCCATTTTGCATTCTAAAGATTTGGTGAATTGGGAATTGATTAATTATGCGTTGCCTAAACAACCACCCTTTGATGTGTTTGATAAACCACAACACGGCAATGGCGTGTGGGCTCCCTGTATCCGTTATCACGAAGGCGAGTACTACATTTATTATCCTGATCCTGACATTGGAATTTATATGACAAAAGCAGAAGATCCGGCCGGTAAATGGTCTGAACCTGTTTTGGTGCGTGGAGGCAAAGGCCTGATTGATCCATCGCCGCTTTGGGACGACGATGGGAAAGCTTATTTGGTGTATGCATTTGCCGGAAGCAGAGCGACTGTGAAAAGTGTATTGATGCTGAGCGAAATGACCCCTGATGGGACACAATTGATAGGTAATGATGTCATGTTAATTGATGGTCACGAAGCTCATCCAACAGTTGAGGGACCTAAGTTTTACAAACGAAACGGTTACTACTATATTTTTGCTCCAGCCGGAGGTGTTTCAACTGGTTGGCAGTTGATATTACGCTCAAAAAATATCTATGGCCCTTACGAAGAGAAAGTTGTTTTAGAGCAAGGAGAAACAGATATTAATGGCCCTCATCAAGGAGCTTGGGTAGATACCCAAACTGGCGAAGATTGGTTCATTCATTTTCAGGATAAAGAAGCCTACGGACGTATTGTGCACTTGCAACCCATGAGTTGGGAAAACGATTGGCCTGTGATGGGAGTTGATCAGGATGGCAATGGAATAGGTGAGCCTGTTGCATCGTACAAAAAACCCGACGTTGGTGGTACTTACCCAGTTGTAACTCCGCCCGAAAGCGATGAATTTAATACACACAAGTTGGGAATTCAGTGGCAATGGCATGCTAATCCAAAGCTTAAATTTGGTTACCCGTCAGGTAACTTGGGGTATTACAGGTTAAACTGCAAACCTCGTCCTGAGAATTATGTAAGTCTTTGGCCTATTCCGAATTTATTATTACAGAAATTTCCGGCGGAAGAGTTCATGGCAACGACCAAACTGACCTTCAATCACCGATTTGATGGCGAAGAAGTCGGGTTTGTTGTGATGGGTGAAAACTATCAATACATTTCCTTAAAGCAGGTTGGCGAAAAGCTGATGGCCCGAGTGGTAAATTGCGAAAATGCCCGCACAGGAGGTGTCGAAAAGGAACTGTATTGCGACGATTTTGATAGCAATACCGTTTATTTCCGAATTAACGTAAAAGAAGGAGCTGTTTGCAGTTTTAGCATCAGTAAGAACGGAAAGAAATTTAAGGAAGTTGGAGAGAGTTTCTCTGCAGTTCCTGGTCGTTGGATTGGTGCAAAAATTGGCTATTTCGCGCTTCGCGATGGAATCATCAATGATTCGGGTACCGTTGACATCGACTGGTTTAGAATTGACGAGCTTAAGAAATAATTCATGCAGCAAAAACTAGGTAAATATCGCGCAGTTGCTCTGATGCTGATTTTAGGATTGTCACCAATCTTAAAATCATGTACCGACAAGCAAGAGGAGCTCAAAGAAAAAGTAAGCAAGGTTTGGTTGATTGGAGATTCAACGGTTGCCAATTATGCTTTAGAAGAAGATTACCTGTCGAAACGACATCCAATTACAGGTTGGGGGCAGGTATTTCAGCCATTTATGTCAAAAGACAGCATTTCGCAAATCAGCCAATTGACTGATGCCGATAGCTTGGTTGTTGACGACCGAGCCAAGGGGGGGCGCAGCACTCGTACTTTTTTTCAGGAAGGGCGCTGGCGAGCTGTTTATAACGAACTGCAAGTCGGTGATTTGGTCTTGATGCAGTTTGGACATAATGATGCAGCCGAAAGCAAGCCCGCGCGATATGTTAATATTGAGGGCTACAAAGAGTTTTTACGCTTGTTTATCAATCAAACACGTGAAAAAGGAGGTACTCCGATATTAGTAACTCCCGTTGCCCGGAACTATCCCTGGGAAGATGGGCACCTGCAAAACATTCATGGAGATTATCCTGATGCAATGAAAGCGGTTGGTAATGAAATGGATGTTTTGTTGATTGACTTGAATCAACGATCAATGGATTCTTTTTCTGAAAAAGGAAAAGAGTACGTATCAAAAAATTATTTCATGAACTTACCTGCCGGCGTTTACGAAGCCTATCCAGATGGACAGGATGATAATACGCACTTTCAACCAGAAGGAGCAAAAGAAGTGGCTCGATTGGTTTATGAAGAAATGAAAAAAATAGGAAAACAATAAATACATAATATAATGAAAAAGCTAGCTGGATTTTTTACAACGCATTTATACCTGTTGTTATTTGTCGCTGTCGCTTGTACAGCACAGCAACCTAAAGTCGAAAAAACATTTGATATTTATGAGGGGGTTGAATTTGAAATGCCAATGGTCATTGAACCAAGTTTCCCTGATTATTCAGCATCGATTACAGAATATGGGGCAGTTGGTGATGGCCAGGTATTAAATACAAAAGCGTTCGCTGATGCGATTGACCAAGTTGCTGAAAAGGGTGGCGGAATAGTATCTGTTCCTCGCGGAATTTGGCTGACCGGACCAGTCGTATTGAAGAGTAACATCAATCTTCATTTGGAAGATGGTGCGTTGATTATTTTTAGCACCAATAAAGATCTTTATCCGTTGGTTGAAACCAGTTTTGAAGGACTGAATACCGTACGCTGTCAGTCGCCGATTTCGGGAAATGATCTGGAGAATATTGCTATTACAGGAACTGGTGTGATTGATGGTTCAGGTGATGCCTGGCGTCCTGTTAAAAGGTCGAAATTGACAGATAAACAATGGAACGAGTTTGTCAACTCAGGTGGCGTCGTCGATAAAGATGGCCGCATCTGGTATCCTTCTCAGCAATATCTTGACGCAGTTGAGATGGCTGATATGAACGTGGTTCAGAAATATGACAATATGGAGGATTACAATAAAATTAAAGATTTTATGCGTCCGGTGATGGTGAGTCTGGTAAATTGTAACAAGGTATTGCTTGACGGACCTGTTTTTCAAAACTCTCCGGCCTGGAATATTCACCCGCTAATGTGCGAGAACTTGACGGTCCGCAATATTGATGTCCGCAACCCATGGTACTCGCAAAACGGTGATGGGATAGATGTTGAATCATGCAAAAACACGGTGTTATACGACTCTTCTTTTGATGTGGGCGACGACGCAATTTGCATCAAGTCAGGAAAAGATGAAGATGGACGTGATCGAGGAATTGCTAATGAAAATATGGTGGTTAAGAATTGCATTGTTTATCACGGACATGGCGGTGTAACTGTTGGAAGCGAAATGTCCGGAGGTGTAAAAAACCTACACGTTTCTGGATGTACTTTTATGGGAACTGATGTTGGTTTACGCTTTAAAAGTACACGTGGACGCGGCGGCGTTGTTGAAGGAATCTATATTTCAGATGTCGATATGATTGATATTCCGACCAATGCGATTTCTTTCAACTTATATTATGGAGGCAAATCAGTTTCCGAGATGTTGGCAGACAAGGATAATGAAAAAATAGAGGAAGTCATCCCTCCGGTAACCGAAGAAACACCTCAGTTTAAAGATATAACGATAAAAAATGTTCGATGCAAAGGGGCTCATCAGGCGATTTATTTACAAGGTCTTCCTGAAATGAATCTGGAGAATGTTTTATTGGAAAACCTAACAATGGAAGCAGAAAATGGCTTGCTATGTATGGATGCAAAAGGCATTACGGTGAAAAATCTTCACTTAAAGGCAAAAGTTCAACCTGCTCTTAATTTTTATAATGTGAAAGATGTGAAGATTTCCGGGCTTGAAATTCAAAAAGCTGATCAACCCATGATTTCCGTGAGTGGAGCAAAGACCGAGAATGTGGAAATTAAGGTGATGTCGGATATAAATGTAGATGAAGTATTAGTTCTGGATAAAGAAGTGAACAGTAGTGAGGTGAAGGTTAGTAAGTAAATTCAAGACATTGAATTATGCGAAAACTAATTCTAATCATTCTGTTTTTTCCATTGTTTGCGCAGGCACAGCAGCTGGCGTTTCCCGGAGCTGAAGGCTTTGGACGCTATACAAAAGGCGGACGCGGTGGCGATGTTTATATCGTAGACAAGCTGACTGATAATCCTGATAGTCCTCAGGAAGGTTCACTGCGTTGGGCACTTGAGTTGGATTGCAGGCGAACCATCGTTTTTGCTGTTTCCGGAACAATTGCACTCAAAGCTCCTCTAAAAGTTAGCCACGGACATGTAACCATTGCCGGGCAAACAGCACCGGGAGACGGAATCTGCGTAAAAAATTATGCTTTTTCGGTTAGTTCAAGTGATGTCATTATTCGTCATCTGCGTTTTCGATGTGGCGACGAAACATTGCAAAGTAGTGCACAGGATGCCATGAATGGTAAGCGCAAGGAGGATATCATTATTGATCATTGCTCCTTAAGTTGGTCGATTGATGAGACAATGTCTTTTTACGATAACAAGAACTTAACGGTTCAGTGGTGTATTGTAAGTGAAAGCTTGTATGATTCGGGACACAAAAAAGGCAAACACGGTTATGGGGGAATTTGGGGTGGTACAGGAGCCTCATTTCATCATAATTTAATTGCCAGTCACACCAGCCGGCTGCCACGTTTTAATGGAGCCCGGTTTGATACTACTCCTGAAACCGAATATACTGATTTCAGAAATAATGTGATTTTCAACTGGGGATTTCAAAATGTTTATGGTGGCGAAGAGGGCAACTATAACCTGGTGAATAACTATTATAAGGCAGGTCCGGCTACAAAAAGAAATGGCGAGCTACCACATCGTATCCTAAGTTTAACGCATGAGTACATCAAAAATAAAGGCAATGAAAATGCGGATACTTTGGGAGCTGGCAAGTTTTATATTGAGGGCAATTATGTTGATGGTTTTCCTGAGGTTACCGCCGATAATTGGACCAAGGGAGTTCAAAAAGCTAGTGATAAAGTAATCCACGGAGCCCGATTAGAAGAACCCGTGCCATTTGCACCTGTTAATACGCAGGATGCTGAAGAGGCGTACCGGTTGGTATTGAAATACGCAGGAGCAACGAAACCTCAAAGAGACCCGATTGATCAACGAATTGTTTGGGAAACAGAAACCGGCGTTTGTAAATTTGGTGACAGCTGGGGAGCAAACTCCGGAATTATTGATTCGCAAAAATCAGTTGGCGGCTGGCCTGAATTAAAGTCGAAGCCGGCACCAAAGGATACCGATCGGGATGGCATGCCTGATGAATGGGAAGTAAAAAATAAACTTGATCCTAAAAATGCGTCCGATAGAAATGGTGATTGCGATGGCGATGGATACACCAATTTGGAGGAATATTTAAATGAATTGGCTGAATGCTAAAATCAAATTTCAACAAAAGATACTGAAAACGAGCAGGTAAAAATTCGCACATGTAGACGATTGGTAACAAGTGATTTATGTTGATGTGCGTAAAATAAAATGATTAAAAACGGATGAAGAATACAATTTTAATGGTCGTGCTTGCATTGGTTCTGTCGTCATGCAGCACAAAAGAAAAAAGCATTGATGTTTTTATGGTTGGCGACTCAACCATGGCAAATAAAAAGACCGAAGTTTATCCTGAAACAGGGTGGGGACAAGTTGTAGCCCAGTATTTTGATTCGTTAGT
This sequence comes from Sunxiuqinia indica, assembly GCF_009847015.1. Classification (GTDB taxonomy): domain Bacteria; phylum Bacteroidota; class Bacteroidia; order Bacteroidales; family Prolixibacteraceae; genus Sunxiuqinia; species Sunxiuqinia indica. The sequence goes on along the minus strand of NZ_WVEM01000005.1, from coordinate 271,658 downwards.
TACGGTTCATAATCACGCGGTGAACGGACGCAGTACCAAAAGTTTTATAGACGAAGGTCGGTGGCAAGTTGTTTTGGATAGCTTGAAGAAAGGTGATTTCGTTCTGATTCAATTTGGGCACAACGACCAAAAAATTAAGGACAGCACACGATATACCATTCCTTTTGAAAGCTACTCTGAAAATTTGGAGAAGTATGTGTTGGAAACTCGTGAGAAAGGTGCGACTCCAATTTTACTAACCTCTATTGTTCGCCGTAAGTTTGACGAAAATGGACAATTGGTAGATACGCATGGCGATTATCCTGTTGCAATGAGGCAGGTAGCGGAAAGGCTTAATGTTCCTTTAATCGACTTGCAAAAACTAACGGAAGACTTGGTTCAGTCGATGGGGGATGAGCCTTCGAAAGAACTCTATCTGTGGACCGAGCCTACTGAGAAATATCCGGAAGGAAGGCAAGATAACACACACCTTCGATTGGCAGGAGCTATAAAAGTGGCAGCGTTGGCTACCCGCGAACTTACAAAGCTGCCGATCGACTTAGCGGATCATGTGATCGTAAATGATTAGTTTTTACTAAAGATCGTAGCGGGCAGGAATCATGACCTTGGATAAGGTCAATACGAACTAAAAAGGGTATTCGAAGGAATGCCCTTTTGGGTTTACTCTAATTACGAGATGTTCTAAGTTTTATTAACTTGTCTTCTAATTGTATTGAGTAAGATCAGTATGGAAGCTAAGTTCAGGAAAATCAAAAAAACGGATTTCCCAAAATTGATTGAATTATTTAAAGAGTTTGCCACTTTCCAAAGAATGCCTGGAAAAGTAACGAATACTGAAAAACAGATGCTTCAGGAAAGTGACTATGTTAATGGATTTGTGGCATGCCAGGGTCGTGAAGTTATTGGCTATGTAACTTGTTTCTTCGCCTACTATACTTGGATAGGGAAATCGCTCTATATGGATGATCTCTATGTAAAGCCTCAATTCAGGGGTCAGGGAGTGGGCACTAAGTTAATCAACCAGGTGATTGAATTTGGTCAAGCTCAAAATTGTAAAAAATTACATTGGCAGGTATCCGAATGGAATCAGCCAGCTATTGATTTTTATAAAAGTATTGGAGCTTCTGTTGATGGCGTGGAATCCAATTGTGATTTGCCGCTATAGTATAAAACCGAAACATATCGTTTTCTACCTCAAACACACTCTCTCCAGTTTGTTAATTCTTGCTAAAGAGTGCTAAAGAATGTTTTACGATGCACTTCTGGAATAAATCTTGCTATTTAATCAGTAGAAAAAAGAAAAACAGGAGGAAAAATAATGAAAAAGATTGCTTTATTGATCATGTGCGTTGTTGTATCGGGTACCATTTTTGCACAAAAAAATGACAAGGACTCGGTTCTGTCCAAAAAAGAGATACGGCAGATCGAGATGGAGAAGCAATATGAATTAACAAAGTATATGTTGGAGAATAAAAGCTTTGTGCTGGAGGCCGATTTTTTACAGGATAAGTATGGAAATCGAGTCTTTGCGAGCTCCAACATCAACTTCGTATCAGTTGACTCAGCAACAGCAGTTATTCAGGTTGGCTCAAACTTCCGTATTGGGCCGAATGGTGTTGGTGGAGTAACAGCTAAAGGTACTATTACAAAATATGAACTTAAGGAGAATGAGCGAAAGAGAACTTTTAGTTTGGCTTTAAATGTGATGACTCCACTAGGAATTTACGACTTACGGTTTTCAATCAGTCCGTCAGGAAACACAAGGGCAACCTTAACGGGTTTAAGGCGGGGACAGCTAACCTTTGAAGGTGACTTGGTTCCGTTGGAAGAATCCCGTGTTTATGAAGGACAATCGCTATAGGGTTAAGAACAGAAAGGGCATTCGAAAGAATGTCCTTTTTATTCTTATAAATACTTGATATATGGGACTGAAAAAAGAAATGCAACTCGATTTGGCGAGCTGCATTTCTTTTTTTTTAGGTGTTAAATTCCTTATCCAACTACAAATAGCATCCATATTTGTGTGGTGAAAAAGCAAATAACCAGTCCCATAACAATGGGTAGAAAAGTTGAAACAAGTGTCCATTTCCAACTTTTGGTTTCTTTAAAAATTGTATAAATGGTTGTTGAGCACGGGTTATGCAGCAAGCTGAAAAGCATCAGGTTTACGGCTGTAAGCAAAGTCCAGCCTCCCGCATGCAAGATGTTGGCTGTGTCACCCACCGAGTCGAGCTCGAACATAACTCCATCACCGGCTCCTCCGGTTAGTTTTGTGCTTAATACGGTTAGCATTAATATTGTAGGAATAACTATTTCGTTCGCGGGAATAGCAATAATGTAGGCCAGTAAAATAACTCCATTCAACCCAAATATAATGGCAAAAGGATCGGACCACTGAATAAAGTGTTCGGCCAGGCTGAGTTCGCCAATATGAATGTTGGCCACCAACCAAATAACAATCCCGGCAGGAATTGCAAAAATGATCGCACGCCAAAGTACGAATATGGTTCGGTCGATTAGCGAGGTGTAAAGCGTTTGCCATATTCTGGGCGGTCGGTAGGGTGGGAGCTCCAGGCTAAAAGCGGATGCTTCACCACGCAGTACAGACTTGCTCAACCCCCAGGAAACAACCAAACTCAGAAATATTCCAAAAACCGCTATGCCTACAACTGCTCCGGCGGAAACGACTCCGGCAAGCTGTGCTGGAACAAGTCCTCCGATAAAGATTGAGGCAATTAATATTTGCGTGGGCCAGCGACCATTACACAACGAAAAATTGTTGGTGATAATGGCTACCAATCGTTCGCGCGGACTATCGATTACCCGGGTGGCAATAACCCCCGCAGCATTACATCCAAATCCCATACTCATCGATAGTGCCTGCTTGCCATGTGCTCCGGCTTTGCGGAACAGGTTGTCCATATTGAAGGCCACTCGTGGCAGATAACCAAGATCTTCGAGCAAGGTAAATAGTGGGAAAAAGATCGCCATTGGGGGCAGCATCACCGCGATGACCCAGGCCATTGACAAATAAGCACCATCAATTAAAACACCATCAAGCCACCAAGGCATGTTAATTGATGCCGCTGCACTCTTTAAAATTGGGTGCATGTAGTCGACTAATAGCGATGCCAGAAGACCGGATGGGTAGTTGGCTCCAGCTACGGTTAGCCAGAAAACGGTGGCAAGCATCAAAAACATCAGTGGAAAACCAAGCCATCTGCTTGTGACAATTTTATCAATTTTAAGATCGGCGCTATAGGCTTCTTTTTCGCCTTTTTGTGTTACTGTTTTTCGGGCAATCTGCGATGCATTGGAGTAAATCGATTCAATTACAGTATCATGAAAGTCTAGTCCCAATTCCCATCGGGCTGAGTTGGCCTCATTTAATAACTCTTCTCTTTCTTTATTGGTTGTATTTTGCATGTTGTTACTTTTAGGATTGAACCACTGATTCGTTTGTGTTGATACTTCCCAGCTCGCCGGTGCGAACAGCTTCAATGATGCTGTTATCGCCTTCGAGTAGGCGCAGCGCTACCCAATTCGTGTTCGGAAGATTGGGGTATTGCCGGGCAAGTTTCTCGGAGAGGGTTGAAATGGCATGTTGTAATTTGGGTGAGCGGTTCTTCATTTTGTGAGGTTTGCAAACGTACTTGCCGCTGGCCACTTCTTCGATAGCTGCTAAAAGTTCCTGCATACCTTGTTTTCGTCTGGCCGCAGTGGGAATTACCGGAATTCCCAATTCCTTGGATAAGGCTCTTGTGTCAATTTCAATACGATTTCTTTTGGCTTCATCCATTAGATTGAGGCACAAAACAGCACGGTCGGTTATTTCGAGTATTTGCAGTGCCAGGTTCAGGTTGCGTTCCAGTCTTGTGGCATCCACTACAATGACGGTCACATCTGGCTGACCAAACAAGATGAAATTTCGTGCTACTTCCTCGTCAGTACTGGTTGAAAGCAGTGAGTAAGTTCCCGGAAGATCGACCACTTTATAGCGCTTTTCATTGTAACTGAATCCTCCTTCGGCTCGTGTAACTGTTTTCCCGGGCCAGTTGCCGGTATGTTGACGAAGGCCGGTCAGGTTATTAAAAACCGTACTTTTCCCTGTGTTTGGGTTTCCGGCCATGGTGATCACGTAGTCCACATCATCCAGATTCAGTCCTAGTTTTACCAGGTTGGCAGCATTGTGGACGGAACAATTGTTGCAGTTGTTCGTATTTTGTATAATTGACTTCATGTGTTTCTAGTTTAAAATTATCAAAAGGTATTGTGTGGAACTTGTTTCTAATCACTGTTTTGTGCTCGTCTCTTTTGGGCGGTCGATAAAGATTAATTCAGCTTCTTTCTGTCGTATTCCGATGGTGGTTCCCATTACCCTGTAGCCAACCGGGTCGCCGGAGGCACTTCTTATTTCGGGTGAAATCAGACTTCCGGGAACAATGCCCAGATCCATAAGCCTTCGTCGTTGTTGTCCCCGGCAATTGGGCGAGATTGCTGCTACCTTGGCTTTTTCGCCAACCGCAAGTTCCGAAAGCAATTCGTATTTCTGTGTTAATGGCACTTTCCCTGAAAGCAGCTCTACCGTGATGTGTGCTGCAAAAAGCGGGGTTAGGGTACATTCGTCACCATCAGCAGCAAAGGTGATCTTCTTTTCGTTAACGTCGGTTACATATACTTGCATGCCGGGGTATAATCCGAGTACCACCAATTGTTCGTAAATATTTCTGGGTTCATCTTCGATATGAATAATGCGCCCAATGTTGCCTTCTTTTAATTGGCTCAGGGACTTTCCTTTATGGTTGGGTAGGTTTCCTTCTGCGGTCGGAATCGGATCACCATGAGGATCAAATACCGGGTGTCCCATTTGGGCTGCCAGTTTTTCGGTATCTTCCGGGGTTACCTGATGCTCAATTTTATCGGCATGGTTATGCCAGTCGGCTTGTGAAACACTGGTTTCGTCGGCCAGATATCTTTCCCAAATACGATGCACACGAATTACACGAAGGGAGTAGGAGCGGCCAGTATCAGTCAATGTTATACTTTGATGATTGATAGCGATCAGTCCCATGGAAAGCAGACGTTCGAGCAATTTGCTGGCTTGGTCTCCGGTAATGTTCAAGTTGCCGGCAATTCCGTTCATGTCGCAAGTGCTGTTTCTGTATTCACAATCGAACAGATACTTCAATGCATCTTCCAGATGAACCCGCTGGTTGTTCATGTTTACTTTCGAAAGGAGAGCGATTAAACCCTTTTCGGGCCAAAAGATCCAGAAGAGGATTCCGATGATCAAAATTCCGGATAAAATCATGGTTCCGGGCTGGATCTGTAATATTGACAAGATATTCATTTCGTAAACGTATTATAGTTTCATTTTAATCGCGATTATTGAGGTAGCCGGAAGCTCAGACCAGCTCCAACAAAACTGTCGGCAGCATTTTCTGAAAGTCCGATTCCTCCCGAAATATCAACTTGAAGATTTGGAAGCAGTAAATAGGTAACTCCGGCATCCAGAAGATGTTCTTCTTTATCATTTGCACCCAGTAAGCCGAAGCCTTCAGCAAAGAGTCCAATTTTGTCAGAAATACCTATGCCCAGGGCAATGGAGTAGAAATAACCTGGTGTTGGCGTTTCTCCATCCCATTCAACTCCCAAATTATAGCCCAGCGAAATCCGGTCGGAAAGCGTGTGCGAAATGGATAGACGCATATTGGCCGCCGGCTCCGAGGGTTTGTATTCTTCATTGGCTGTAAAAGGGAAAGTCAGTGCACCTAAAATAGCGATGGCTGGCATCCCTTTTTGCTTATCACTAATTTTTACTTTGAAGCCGGTGTATAGTGGTCCAAATCCAGAAATTGAGCTTGAAGAGATCTCTGTTTTATCCCCAAGGTACTCCAAGCCTAAACGCAATTCGAAATTTGGCAGAATACCATAACGCAACAAGGTTGAATTATATGCGTATGAGGTCTGTTGTATCTGGTTAGCCTTGTCATTGAATACGACAAAGCCGGTCTCAATTTGTAGCGAGTTTAACGGAACAACTTCAGCTGATTCTGTTTGGTCAGGTCTATCGGTAATCAGTTCCGGAATGTTTTCCTGGGCTTTAGCGCCCGCTGCAATTAGAAGTAGTAGGAGAAGTATTCGTACGTTCATTTATTTCTATTTTAATTTTTTGATATAAATTGTATTTGCAAGCTCCATCGTTAACAGAAGTTTTGTATCGCCTACTTCTATTTCGGTCATCTTGTTTTTCTTATATTGTTTATTCACACAAAGTTTCGAGCCAATTTTAAGCTGATTCGAGTGGCAGAAATCAAAATATTCTTTGTCAGAACCTGATAAGCGTGCTATTTCATATTCACATCCGGTTTCAGCCAACGACAGAATGACGTTATTTTCGTTTGTTGGAATGATACCTTGCTTTGTGGGAATTGGGTCGCCGTGTGGATCAGTCAACGGATTTCCCAGAAATAAGGCAATTTTATCGGTTAAAAAATCAGAAGTCAGGTGCTCCAGTAGTTCGGCTTCGCGATGTATTTCGTGCATACTTAGCTCAAATACCTGATGAAGGAAGGTCTCCCAAAGCCGATGTTTCCGAAGAACACTCAAAGCCAACTTTTTCCCGGCAGGCGTTAGCTTTAGTTCTTTGTATTTCTCGTAATTAATAAGCTTTTTACGAGCGAGTTTTTGGGCCATGTCTGTTGCCCCGGCATTGGTAATTCCCAATTCTTTAGCAATTGAACCGGGCTTGGTGTCCAGATCTACTCCTTGCTCATATTTGTATATCGCTTTAATAAAATTCTCTGTTGAAGTTGAAATGTTATGGCTCATTTTAAAATAAATATTTAAGTATACTTAAAAAAGTAAACAAGCATATTGAAATAAGGTTTTTAGAAGTGCTTGTTTTTTTTGATGTTTTTTTGAGCGTACAATGGATGCCAAACTTGCTTTGTGGGAATTGGGGGTACGAATAATTCGTTTTAAAAAGCAAAAATCGACAAATTAGATTATTTTTGTGGAGATTATTTTTAACTGACCCCATTTTCCCAAAACTTATTTGCTGTTTATTGGTTTAAAGTTATTCTAATAGTTAATCAGTTTTTAACCGTTGTCCGCTGATAAGTTCCCGCAGGATTAAGTTCGGTCCGAATTTAGATATCAATTCAAACATGAAGTTAAACAACAGAAAGGTCAATCCAAATCAGGTAACCGTGAAGCGGTTAGTATTGTTAAATCGCTATTACCGGATTTCCCGATTTTATGAATTTATACGCAATACCTCGGTAAAGGGCGGGATTATCATTGCCGCTTTTGTATTGCTGATCGTTGGTTTGGATTATTTTGTGCTAGACTTTGATGCGTTGCTGAACCAGCTGGTGGAAACTTATTCGGCAGGGAGAGTATTTTTGGTTTTTTTCCTTTCTGAAACGTTTTTGGGCTTGCTGCCTCCCGAAATTTTTATTGCCTGGGCTTCAAAGGCTGCATCACCGTGGCTTTTTCTGTTTGTGTTATCGTTCCTGTCATACTTAGGCGGTGTTTTATCGTATTTTGCAGGAAATCGTTTGTTCCTGATTCCAACTGTTAAGGATTATATTGAAATAAAGATTAAAAGCCATATTGTCAATTTGCGCAAGTGGGGAGCTTTGTTTATTGTCATTGGAGCGCTTTTGCCCTTGCCGCATTCAATCGTTAGTGTGGCGTGCGGATTAATTAAATTTAATTTCCGCAGTTATCTGCTATGGGCACTGTTTCGTTTTGGGCGTTTTGCAATTTACGCGTTCATTATTTTCCAGATTTTTTAGCTGCTCGAGGTTGTTTTAGTGTAGAAGGATACGTTCACTAGAAGAGAGCTCTCTTCTACAGATATTGAATGTTTTCAAGGGCTAAACAGATAATAATAAATCGACATTCAAATTGGTGAACTAGTGATTGTCCTGACAAATATGTTTAGTAATTTAGTAAAACTAATGTTAGAACGTATTGTCATGAAATTTCACCCAATTAAGTTGTTTGTTTTCTTGTGTGCATGTCTTTTATCAATAGAAAGTCAAGCTCAAACCCCTGATTTCAGAATGGTTGGTTTTGCCACGCTGGATGGAGGAACTACAGGAGGAGCGGCCGGACAGACTGTTACTCCGGAAACATTTGTAGAATTGAAGCAGTACGTTGAAGATCCATCAACACCGTATATTATTCGGATTGAAAAGGAATTTAATACCGGTGTTCAAACGTGGGTGGATGAAGACGGGAGCATTGTTACCAACGAAGTTGCCGGAGCTATAGAAACTACCTTTGGCGCGATCTTCAAAGTTGGATCAAACAAAACGCTTCTTGGTGTTGGTGACCAAGGCTTTTTAAATCGAATTGGACTTGTTATTCAATGCCAGTCTAATATCATCATCCGAAATATCAAATTTACCATGAAAAACGTTCCTGCTACCCACGATGGGGAATATAAGATTTTAGATACGGATGGGACAACTACAATTGGCGATCCGGATTGTGTTGGTATACAGGCCGATGCTGAGAGTGTTCCGGAAGCCGAACGCATCAGCCAGCATATTTGGATTGACCATTGTGAATTTTACAACGAAAACATCGATAATAAAGACCGCTACGATGGTTTGGTCGACAATAAAAACAATGTGCAGAATCTCACCATTTCCTGGTGCTATTTTCACGATCATTCTAAAGCATTACTTTCGGGTAAAGGCAGCAGTGACGATTATAACCGAACCATTACATTTCACCACAACTATTTCTACCAGGTCTTTGGTTCGCGTTTGCCTCTTCTTCGATTTGGGCAACACCACTATTTCAACAATTTTATGGAGAATTGTGAAGGTGATGGTTTAAATCTCCGCATCAATACAAACTGTTACATTGAACGCAACTACTTTAAGGATTCGAAGAAACCGGTATTTGGCAAGCTTTCAGAAAATGGTCAGGGGAAATTGATCGACAATATCTTTAAAAATTGTAGTCGACTACCTGATGGAGTTACGAATGTCGACGGTGCAAAATCGGAGCCTTTGAGTAGCTCCGAGGAGTTTGTGAGGGAATGCAACTTTACTCCGTCGGACTTATACTCTTACGATGATGTATTGACGGCTACTGAAGATGTGCCTGAGGTAGTAAAAGCATATAGTGGAGTTGGTGTTATTTCGGGTGATGCCACTGCGACTAATACGACTCAAAAATTAGATCAAGCGGTTTGGGTTAGTGATCATGAACTTGTAATTCGGGCAGTACCAAACACCACTGCAGTGGTCTACGATCTGAGCGGAAGAACCGTTTATCAGGCTGTGTTGACAGATGAGATTAGCCACGTTCAATTAAATAAAAAAGGAATACATGTGGTGAGGCTAATCCTGAATAGTCAAGCAACCAATTATAAAGTAGCTTTTTAGGTGAAAAGGTTGAAGGGTGTAAAATCTCGATAGTCTGTTTCCTTTTTGCTGCCATATTCTGTGTTTGTACAACAAAATTGCATATCAATCAGGTAGGTTGTTTTTTTTTGAATTGATTCGGAAGCAAAGCAATGAGAACAGAGTTGAAAATTAGCTCTTTTGTGACACAATATTTGATCGACTAAGAATGGTGTCCTTAAATTTTGAATCGTTACTTTTAGCCAGAAGTAAATTCTCCAAAACTTAATTCTTGATTTGTGGTTAATTAAGCTGTTTTGTGAGTTGTAGCTTAATTAATAAAACTATTTATGTGGGAAGTTGTCTATCAGGTCTTAACAGTTGTTACTTCTGGTATTAGTCTCTTGATGGGACTTTATATGTTGTTGCTTTATCGAAGTACATTTGGGATTAAAGGCATTCGGTATTGGGCTACCGGAAGTTTGATGATTGGGGGTGGATTGCTTTTTAAGCTTGTGCCACCTTTCGGTAGTTTTTGGACAATTGTTATTCCAACAATTTTTACTGCAACTGGGCTTTATCTTTATTTAGCAGGTATATGGCTGTTCAAAGGAAAGAAAATCAGGACCTGGCTTATAGTTGGATTTCCAGCAATACACCTCATTCAGTCCATCGTATTTTATCAGTTCATTCCATCACACTCCATTCGTTCAATTGTATATGCAACCATACTAATAATCTATTGTATGATAGCTATTTATGAGATGTTAGTGTTGAATGATGAACAAAATCATCTCCGAAATTTATTTCGGATTAATGCGGTAGCGTTTTTTATTTTTTTGATCATATTGGTTCTCAGTATTGCATCAATGTTAACTACTCCAAATTTTGATCCTTCTAATATTGACGAATTTGCATTAATCCGTGTGGCAATTTCCGGCTTTTTGATGACTGTTTTGACTTTCGGTTTTATGTCAGCAGTTAATCTTCAACTGCAAAGGCAGCTTGAAAGACAACTGGTCTCTAAAAACAAATTCCTTAAAATAATTGCCCACGATTTGCGTGGTTCGGTTGGGACGATGAGCGGCTTTCTGAACTTGCTGAACAATGCGCCGGATATTCTTGAGAAGGAAAGAAATCACTATCTAGCCGAATTGGAAAAACTAAGTGAATCTACTTTTCATCTGCTCCAAAATTTATTGGAATGGTCGTCAGGTTCGAATAATACATTTCAAGGGGATTTAGAGCCAATAAAACTGACTCGTTTGGTTGAAGAGCATATCGATCATTTTGTGAGTTTGGCCAGATTTAAATCAATTGATGTAGATTATGACCAAGGGATAACAGCACCAATCAATGGAGATAGAAAGATGATTGAAACCGTTGTTCGCAATTTGTTTTCAAATGCCTTGAAATATACTCCAGAACATGGTCGAATTGAAATTAAAACGGAAAATCAGAACGATAAGGTTCGGTTACTGATTAAGGATAGTGGAGTGGGTATCCCGCCAGATAAACTGAAAGAGATCTTCACTTTTGAGAAGAGCAATTCATCGCTTGGAACTAATGGTGAAGTCGGGTCGGGTTTTGGTTTGGTTGTATGTCACGATTTTGTTAGGAAGAACAGGGGCTTCATTAAAATAAATAGTCGATTGAATGCAGGAACGGAAGTTATTTTGGAGTTTCCTGCGATAGATGTCAATAACAAAGCGATCGACGATGGCGCTCAGAAATTGAACTACAAAAAGAAATGGCTTACTCCCGAATTCTCGAGAAATTTAGGTGGTAAGAAGACCAGCATTAGGAGTTGACAGATGTTTGATAAACGAATCTTCATATATAGCGAATCTTTTCTGAAAATATTAGAGGTGTTAAAAGCTACCTATTTACAAAAGCAACATAGAAAACGCTTGTATTAATTCGGCTCGGAAGATAACGAAGGGACGATAAGTTAAATTGTGAAGAGTCAAAGTCGTTGCAACTCATAAACCATAAAAAATAAAGCTAAGCCGCCACCAACCAAAAACAAATTTGGAAATTTTGCCCAGCTGGATTTTTTCAATCCTAACACGAACCCCACAATGGCAATTACACCGGCGATAACCAGCCCCGAAAAATAAGTTAAGGCTTTAGCTTCAACAGGTGGTTCTTGTCCGTTGGTTATTTCGGGAACCGTAATTTGATCACCCAAAATAACCCACAACGCAAACAGAGCTAACACAACAAATGTACCTTGACCCAATTGCTGAAATAATTGCTTCTTTTTAGTCCACGAGTAAATGATCAAGCCAATACCTAAAAATAAAATCCATTGTGAGGTTGAGGTCAGCGTAAGGAATGCTTGTCGATCCATTATTTAAAATTTAGTCAAAAGTGTTAATTTTTTGGTAAAGAAAAAAATGAACTTGATTTATTCTATTTGGTTACATTTGTTAGCTTATAAACAGAAAAAATTAGTTGAATACAATGACAAAGAAACTTACAGTACCCACAAACATAAAAGGTCTGATTTTTGATTTGGACGGCACAATTGCTGACACGATGCCCATTCATTATATTGCCTGGAAAAATGCAGCCGCCCGTTATGGCATTGATTTTACGACCGAATTGTTCGAGCAATTGGCAGGTATTCCATTGTATGGAACGGTAAAAAAATTGAATGAGCTTTTCAATAAGAATATTGATTCAAAAGAAATGGGCGATTCCAAAGAAAAGGAATACGAAGATAATATGGACAAGGCACAGCCTGTAGAGCCGGTTGTCGACCTTATTCGAGAATATTACGGCAAGCTGCCAATGGCTGTTGGAACTGGTGGCGGACGAGAAATCTCAAAAAAGGCGATGCGCATTGTAGGCGTTGACAAATATATTGAACATCTGGTTTCGGCAGATGATGTGACGAAGCATAAACCACATCCGGAAACTTTTTTGAAATGTGCTGAGCTGATTGGTGTTGATCCAAAGGACTGTCTGGTTTTTGAAGATGGTGTGTTGGGAATTGAAGCTGCGAAGGCGGGCGGCATGCATGTGATTGATGTTAGAGATTATTATCAGGTAACCATCGGACAAGAATAAGGCTATGAGGTCAAGAATTTTCTTTTTTTCATTGTTGGTTGTTTTTCTGGTTTCCTGCCAAAGGGATCCGTTAAAGAAGAAAGCAACAATTGTTTTTTACAACCTTGAAAACCTCTTCGATACGATTGACGATCCGGCTATTGATGATGAAGAGTTTTTACCGGAAGCTGACAGACATTGGAACTCGGAACGCTACGAGAAAAAGCTACAGGATATTGCTCAGGTTATAGCAGCCATAAACACAGAAGAACTTCCGGAATTGATTGGCGTTTGTGAAATTGAGAACCAAACTGTGCTAAATGATTTGGTTGAAGAGGAGCCGTTGGCAGGTGGAAATTACCAGATTGTGCATATCGACAGTCCTGATAAACGCGGAATTGATGTTGGCTTACTTTACCGAAAAGGAGAATTTAAAGTATTGGAAAAAGAAGCCATTCTGGTCAATCCGGGTTTTGAGACTCGTGATATCCTTTATGTGTTTGGCAAGCTGGGGAAAGACAAAGTGCATGTGTTTGTCAATCATTGGCCATCGCGTTGGGGTGGATTGGAAAAATCGCAACCGAACCGGATTGTTGCGGCTCAAACCTTAAAAAACAAGGTAGACGAAATTTTAGAAGATAATGCGAAGGCAAAAATTATCATCATCGGCGATATGAATGACGAACCGGATAATAAAAGTTTAGCTGAAATATTAGATGCCCAAACGCCCGACTCTAAAGCCGATCTCTATAATTTGATGATTCCGCTGGACGAACAAAACCTGGGTAGTTATAACTATCGTGGAGATTGGAATATGATTGACAATATCGTGGTTTCCGCTTCTGTTTTACATGGCGAAGGATTTGTTGCCAACGATCAACTCGGGCAGGTTTTTCACCAGCCGTGGATGGAATATCGCAACAACGCGGGACAAATGTCGCCCAACAGAACTTATGGCGGACCCAATTACTATGGCGGAATCTCCGACCACTTTCCGGTGTATTTGCAATTGAATTGGAACAAATAATGAAGCAGGAATTATTGTCCTGAACGAAGAAAATAGAGAAGCAGCTAAATGGACCTTAAAGTAGTATCACCTTATCAGCCAACTGGAGACCAGCCCGGAGCAATTCGTCAACTTTCTGAAGGAATTCGGCAAGGAGAGCGGAACCAAACACTGCTTGGGGTAACGGGGTCGGGAAAAACCTTTACAATGGCAAAGGTAATTGAGGAGGTGCAACGCCCAACCTTGATTTTGAGTCATAACAAAACCCTGGCAGCTCAGCTTTACAGCGAGATGAAAGCTTTCTTCCCGGAAAACGCGGTAGAGTACTTTGTGTCGTATTACGATTATTACCAACCCGAAGCTTATTTGCCCACTACTGATACCTACATTGAAAAAGATCTTTCTATTAATGCTGACATTGAAAAATTACGACTGAGTACAACGTCTGCGTTGCTTTCGGGCAGGCGCGATGTGGTGGTCGTTTCATCGGTTTCGTGTTTGTATGGTATCGGAAATCCGGAGGATTTTCATGCTAATGTGACAAGTGTAAGTGTTGGTGAAACGTTAAACCGGAATCAGTTTTTACATAAATTGGTTGATGCACTTTATTCGCGAAATGAAGTTGATTTTACGCGCGGTAATTTCAGGGTGAAAGGTGACACGATCGACATCTTTTTAGCTTATGACGATAAAGCTGTTCGGGTTGTTTTTTGGGGCGACGAAATTGAAGAGATTTACAGTTTTGATCCGGTTGAAGGCACGACTATCGAGTCGATGGAAACGGCTATTATTTATCCGGCTAACATATTTGTAACTACCAAAGAGCGCATGAAATCGGCCATCCATCAAATTCAGGATGACTTGGTGAAGCACGTCGATTTTTTCAAAGAAATAGGCAAGCCACTCGAAGCCAAACGAATCCTGGAGCGGGTGGAATACGACATGGAAATGATGCGTGAATTGGGCTATTGTCCCGGAGTTGAAAACTACTCCCGCTATTTTGACGGGCGTGATCCCGGTACCCGCCCCTTCTGCTTGTTGGATTATTTCCCGGATGATTTCTTGACCATTTTGGATGAAAGCCATGTTACCATTCCTCAAATTCGGGCCATGTATGGTGGCGACCATTCCCGAAAAATAAACCTGGTCGATTATGGTTTCCGGCTTCCGGCGGCGATCGATAACCGACCATTGAAATTTGAGGAGTTTGAAGATCTGGTGAATCAGACTATGTACGTTAGTGCAACACCCGCAGATTATGAATTGGAAAAATCGGAAGGTGTAATTGTAGAGCAAATTATTCGGCCAACCGGATTGCTCGATCCGGTTATTGAAGTGCGTCCTTCGGGCAACCAGATTGATGACCTGATTCATGAGATCCATCTCCGGATTAAAAAGAATGAGCGGATTTTGGTGACAACGCTTACCAAACGAATGTCGGAAGAGTTGAGTAAATACCTGGTGAATATGGGAATCAAAACTCGTTACATTCACTCGGATATCGATACAATGGAGCGCATCGAAATTATGGAGGAACTGCGCAAAGGCGGTTTTGATGTGCTGGTCGGAATCAATCTGCTTCGTGAAGGATTAGATTTGCCCGAAGTATCGTTGGTTGCCATTATCGATGCCGATAAGGAAGGTTTTTTGCGCTCCGAGCGTTCATTGACACAAACAGCAGGACGTGCGGCGCGAAACCTCAATGGGATGGTGATTATGTATGCTGATAAGATTACCCAATCGATGCAAAAAACGATTGACTCCACCAATTATCGTCGCGAAAAACAGCTGAAGTACAACGAAGAAAATGGCATTACACCTACAGCTATCGTAAAACCAACGCGTGAAATTATTGGTTACGAGTATCGCGATGACAAGCAGAAAGCATACACCGGAGGGGCTGGTCATCCTGACATCGCCGCTGATCCGGTTGTTCAATACATGAGCATTGACGGGCTGGAAAAAGCCATTGCGAAAACGAAAAAGGAAATGCAAAAAGCTTCCAAAGAGCTCGACTTTATTGAGGCTGCCCGCTTGCGAGATGAAATGTACCGCTTGCAGGAAATTGTTCTGCAAAAGAGAACGTAGTCGCGATTTACCGCAGATAGCCTTTCTCAAAACGCAATGAATATGTCACTTTCTCCAAGTGATCGTTATATTTGGGGCAAAAGTTTACAAGTTATCGTGTTCAGTTCGGTTGATGATTTCGTTTTGCAAATCTTCACCCAAATCATTAAAATAATCGCTATATCCGGCTACGCGAACAATCAGGTCTTTGTAATGCTCCGGATGTTTTTGTGCATCACGCAGCGTGTCGGCATTCACCACGTTAAACTGAATATGGTGACCATCCATCTTGAAGTAACTGCGAACTAAGCTGGACACTTTTGAGATGGACGTTTCATCTTCGAAAAATGAAGGGGTAAACTTTTGGTTGAGCAACGTTCCTCCAGTTCTCAGATGATCAATCTTAGCCGCTGATTTAGCCACCGATGTTGGCCCTTTTCGATCGGCTCCCTGTACCGGCGAAATACCTTCCGATACGGGTGTTTTTGCCATACGACCATCGGCACTTGCCTGCATCACACTTCCGAAGTAAACATGACAGGTTGTAGGCAGCAGGTTGATGCGATAGGCAGCACCACGAGGGCTTTTATGCCCATTCACTGCATTGTAATAGAGTTCGAAAACGTCTTTTAACTGGTCGTCAGCCCGGTCATCATCGTTGCCATATTTGGGAGTTTTATAAACCAGTTTGTAGTGCAGATCCTCGGCGCCTTCAAAATTGTTTTCCAGCGCTTTCATGAATTCATCCATGCCAATGCTTTTTTCTTCAAAAACATGTTGCTTGAGGGCTGTTAGCGAGTCGGTGATTGTTCCCATTCC
This sequence comes from Sunxiuqinia indica, assembly GCF_009847015.1. Classification (GTDB taxonomy): domain Bacteria; phylum Bacteroidota; class Bacteroidia; order Bacteroidales; family Prolixibacteraceae; genus Sunxiuqinia; species Sunxiuqinia indica. Next base: position 255,344 of record NZ_WVEM01000005.1, on the reverse strand, counting down.
CACACCCTGAATGTAGTTGGTGTTGTAGCGTGCACCTCCATTGATATAGTCGGTTCCACTTGCCACGCAGTCATCAATAATTATTGATAAAAATGGCGTGGGAATATGGCTCATAAACGTTTTCTCGATGATGTTGCTGCCTTCAACTTTGATATTCACAAAATGTTGAACCTGCTTTTCGAAGGCTACCATAAGGTCTTGCATGGTTTTAAACGATTTTGGATCACCTGTTTGAAGTCCGATTTGCTTTTGGGTTCGCTGATCGAATCCATTGTGTAAAGTAACTTCCAGTATTTTGGGCAGGTTGAAATAACCGGTTAATAAGTAACTCTCGGTACCAAAAGCGCCACTTTCCACACAGCCACTGGCTCCACCGTTTCGGGCGTCAATCAAACTTTTCCCCTGGTTTGTTAGTTCTTGAATAATGGCATCGGTGTTGAAAATGGAAGGCTGTCCAAATCCTGTTTTTACAATTTTTATTGCTCGGTTGATAAAGCTTTCCGGGTTCTTTTTACTTAGCTGAACCATGGAACTTGGCTGAAGCAGCCGCATCTCTTCAATCACATCCAGAATAATGTACGACATCTCATTCACGGCATCCGATCCGTCCGGTTTTACCCCTCCTAAATTTATCAGGGCGAAGTCGGTGTAAGTATTGCTTTCCAAAGCTGTAATTCCGACTTTTGGTGGGGCAGGGTGATTGTTGAATTTCACCCAAAATGATTGTAGTAATTCTGTTGCTTTATCTTTTGTCAATGTTCCTTCGGCCAGTTCTTTTTTGTAAAATGGATAAAGGTGCTGATCCAAACGTCCCGGGTTAAAAGAATCCCAGGGGTTCAGCTCAGTTACAACTCCAAGGTGCACAAAACAGTAATACTGCAATGCTTCGTGGAATGTTTGTGGCGCATTGGCAGGCACGTTCTGACAAATCTTAGCCATGGTTTCAAGTTCGATTTTTCGAACCTCTTCTTTTTCTTCTTTTGCCAGTTCTTCCAACTTTTGAGCATGGCGGCTGGCAAAAAGGATGATGGTTTCGGCAGCCATTTGCATGGCATTTAATTCTTCTTGCTTATCGTAGGCTTTCGGATCATTAATAAAATCCAGCTTGATCAGACTTTCTTTAATATCAAGAATAATATCGAGCATACCTTTCGTATAAATTTTATTGCCGGCAACAGTATGTCCCGGAGCTCTTTGCTCCATAAATTCAGTGAAAATCCCTGCGTTGTAGGCATCCATCCAGGATTGTTTCATCCGGTTCATAACTCGGTCGCGGTTTGAGTGTCCTTCCCAGAAAGGAATGATAATATTTTCGTAGGCATCGCGGGTTTCCTTGTCAACCCGGAACCAGACTTTTTCTCGTGTGTTCAGAATGTCTAAATCTTGCAACGAATGCACTGTAATTTCGGGGTAGGTGGGAGTTGCTTTTGGAGCAGGTCCTCTTTCTCCTACAATCAATTCTCCATCGTTAATACAGATGGATTTGTTCTGCATGATATAGCGAAAAGCTTTTGCTCGCTGAACAGGAATCGAGTTGCCTAATGATTGGTGACTTTTATAAAACTCGGTAATTAGTAAAGCCCGCTCGGCTGATATTTTATTGACGGCGTTCAGGCTTTGTTCTCGTAGTTTTTTTATTCTTGGTGTCATAATTTCTTTGTTTTGGTCCATGTCGATTACAAAATGGTTAACCTCCTAGTTGAACTGTGAAACCAGCGTTTTCAAATTGTTTTTTAATCGTTGCCAGTTCTTCCTTTTTTAATGAATGTTCTTTAATGAAGTGGTTTTCCATATGAAAGCGCTTGTATTTTTCCTTTGCCGTATTGTGAAAAGGCAACAAGTCTATTCGACCGAATGGATGTTTCAGAGTTTTCAGGAATTCAATACTTTCATTTACATTTTCCGGGGTGGTACTAACTCCCGGAATCATTGGGATTCGGATGGTTATCAGACTCCCATTTCTAGTCAATCGTTGAATGTTTTCCAGTATTGTTTTATTGGAAACCCCTGTGTAAAGTTGGTGTTGCTGGTCATCCATTATTTTCAGATCGACCAAAAACAGATTGGTGTGCCCGGCGATTTTTTCAATGACCGACCAGTTGGCAAACAAGGAGGTATCCAGAGTTGTGTGAATTCCAGAGGCTTGACATGTTTGTAGCATTTCGGCCAAAAAATCGTACTGCAATAATGGTTCCCCTCCCGAGAAGGTTACGCCACCTCCGGATTCTTGCATGAAAACCTGCTCTTTAAGAAGTTCATCCATCAATTCTTCAGAACTTATTTGATAGCCAATGGTCTCCTTTTCGGTGAATTTGTGGCCATTGAGTTGCACAGTTTTTTCAATACAAATCGGATTTTTGTCAATACTTTCCGGATTGTGGCACCATTGGCATTTTAATGGACATCCTTTTAGGAAGATCGTTGTCCGGATGCCGGGTCCATCATGGATTGCAAAGCGTTTAATGTCAAAGATCATCCCATCCATGGGAATTGTATTTTTAGTGAAACAGAATAAGAAAAGATAAATGAAAAGGAGTTGCACCAGAAGTGATGCGGGGGAAAAAAATCAATTGATCCAGCATTCGTACAAACCTTTACCAAAGTTGTGATAAAGGTTGGAATAATGTTTGATTTTGAATTTCATATCGTGTGCAATAATTAGTTGCGTAATTTACTCATTTTTATTCGTTCTTACCTGAATAAATCTGAATCGGGAAGTAATTTAAACTCGTTAAAAATAAATGAAACAAGGATGCCTGGCTTCCCTGACATCCTTGCCCTTGAAAATCAGATTGATTTGCTAGAGAATTATCGCTTCACTGTTCGCACACTAAACATGGAACCCGCTCTATGTACATCGCGTGGAATCATTCTCACCTTAATTTTTCCTTCCTCTACGGTCAGTTTGTCTGATAGTTATAAATTTTCTTACCAAATAGGAAGTATTTCATTTGAATGAACGGATGCCTATGGATTTTCGTCAATCAATTTCTCAAACTTCGAGTCAAATTCGTCAAGTAAATTAGTTCCCCAATTTGTTGGCATGCTCTTTTATTAAATCCATTGTAGAATCGATATCGTAGACTGAGTTTAGACCTTGCGGCTCCTGGGGTGGGTCGCCCATTAAGTCATCACCCAGTTTCCAGTAAGGATCATCGCCGCTATGGCGCCCCAATCCTGCAAATGCCCAGAAATTGCTTCCGGCCAAAACATCTCCATTCTGCTCGCTCTTTTCAACCAACTTGAAAGCAGCTCCGTAATATTTGTCCCGAGCTGTCGTCGTATCGTCAGGACCAAAAGTATGGTGGTCTCTGGGCAATCCAAATTCTTCGAGCACAATTGGTTTGTTAAGTTGGCGGGCCACCTCGATATGATCAGTCATGTATTTTTTTGTGAGAACAATGGAAGTATCAACGGTTTCGGCAATGTGATCAGAATCGAGCCAGTTCCAGTTTTTTGGCCAGGTATGCATGGTGAGGTAATCGATGTTCGGATCATCGTGTATTTTTCGGAAAAGTTCCATGTCTCCTTCACAACCCCACTGTCCCTCTGATCCAGTAGTGACCAGATGATTGGGATCAATCGATTTAATGAAGGCAGCAGTTTCCCGTATCCATTCGGCAAAGCGGGACTTGTTTGCATCGGAGAAAGCACGGGGTTCGTTGGCTATTTCCCAGGTCATGATGGCTGGATCGTCCACATATTTTTTCCCATTGTATTGGTTGGTGCGAGACAACAAAAAACGGATGTGGTTTTGAAATTTTTCCTGGCAAGGTTCGCAATTGATGAATTGTCCTGAAAAGCTCATGAACTCAGGCCAGGTATGCGGGGCAATTTGAGGATATGGAATGTCGCCGTAGCCGCTCCAGTTGAGGTATTGCGAAAAGCCACCTGACCATTCCCAACTGTTGTTCAGGAAAAGAACTGCGTACATTTTTCGTTTCCCCAGTTCGACCATTAAAAAGTCGAGTCCATCCAAAAGCGTGTCATTGTAAATTCCGGGCGATAATTGCAAGGCAGGAGTTACACGATAGGGCTCATTGTTTGGCCCTTCTGCACCTGCCAATATCCGAAGGTTGGTAATCCCGTGCTGTTTCATCATGTCCAGCTCTTTTATGAGCCTGGCCCTGTCGCCTCCTTGGCCGGTTGAAGCCAGGATGGCGCCATACCAATAGTTGGTACCTACAAAATAATAAGGGTCATCATTCACCGTTAGTTGGTGTCCCTGTCGCTTCACAAACGGATCAGATGTCTTTGGTTGGCTACATGATCCTAAGATGAACACGAAAATGGAAAGCAGTATCGATAATTTTCTCATGATTAGATGATTATTTGTTGGTTTTATTGCGTTGAATATTCAATTCATCGTTGATCTGGGTCATGTAGGCATCGCTCAATTTATAGGTGTATACAAACACTACCGATAGCAGTGCCCCAATGGCGGGAAATACGCTTAGCATGAGCCGGATGGCATTTTGTGTTTCTGCGGATTGCACAGCATCTGCTTTAAAACCATAGATTGCCAGTAACCAACCGGTGACAGCACCACCAAGAGTCCATCCAAACTTTTGCGACATGGATGATGACGAGAAAATAAGGCCTGTGGCACGACGTCCGGTTTTCCACTCGGAATAATCGGCAATATCAGCATACATCGACCAAAGTAGCGGAAAGATAATTCCTGCACAAATGCTGATCAGAAATTGAAAAGTGAAGATCATCATAATTGCACTCCGGTCGAATAAGTAGAAAATGAAGCTCAGAACAGCGGCTAAAAGCATGGCAAACAAAAACGTATGACGTTTTCCAAGTCGATCGGATATCGGCCTTGCAAGGACAACCCCAATAATGTTTGCTGCCTGACCTAGTACAAGAAAAATGGTACTGTATGCGATTGGCAGCGACATCCCTAAAAGTGTCATATCAATAGCATCTTCATTTTGAATGAAATAGCGGAAGTAATAAATGGCTGCTCCATCTCTGATCGAATTAAAGATAAGTGCCGATACCCCTGCTCCTAAAAGGATAAACCAAGGTCCGTTTTTAAGTAAGTCTTTAAAATCATCTTTAACGGTTGATTTTGTTTCTTGTACGGGTTTCACCCGTTCTTTGGTCCATGAAAATGTTAGGAAGAAAAATAAAACGGCTACTACAGCAATAACCATGACTGCTTTTTTTGTTCCCGATTTAAAATCAATTTCGTTGATCTCCAGTTTTTTAAATTCGAATGAACCTGGATTAGCTGTTACAATAGCTAACTGTAGCTTTTCCGGAGCTTGAAGCCAGTTTGCCGACGGAACCAAATCCGTGAGTTTTATTTTTACGGTACTCCATGTCCCGTCACGTCTGAGTCCAAGGGTATCGATAGACGAGGGGATATTCGCTAATGCATATTCGTTAGTTTGGGCAGAATAAATTCCGAATTTAAGTGCATCGCTGCTGCTTGTTTTTATTTTTGCGCTAAGAACCAATAATGAATCTGTTACTTCGGTTTGAGCTGTCAAACTATTATCGAATAACAATATTTTTTCAGACTGAAGTGGAGTTGAAGTCTCCACGATTTTAGCTTCAGGGAACTGACCAACAGCTTTTGAACCGAATGTGTCAAACAATGGCTGAAATGTAGCCAATACCAGGATGCTTCCACCAAAGGCAAAAACCATTCGAAACGAGGAGAGGGTGGTGCGTTGTTTCGAATCGGGTGTCATAACGCCCATCAGTGCTGCGTAAGGCACGTTTATGCTGGTGTAAACCATCATCATCAAGGTGTAGGTGACGTAAGCGTATACAATTTTCCCGGTCATTCCCAGATCGGGTGTTGTAAATAACAATACGCCAATAATTCCAAATGGTAATGCCATCCAAAGTAAGTAAGGCCTGAATTTTCCCCATCGACTTTTCGTGCGGTCAGCAATGATTCCCATGATGGGATCGTTGGTGGCATCCCAGATTCGCGTAAGCAAGAACATGGTTCCAGCCGCTGCTGCCGGTATGCCAAACACATCGGTATAAAAAAACAACAAATACATTGAGAAGAGCTTCCAGAACATGGATGATGCGGCATCGCCAAGTCCGTAGCCAATTTTTTCTTTCAGTTTGAGTTTGTATTCCATTTGGTTTATTGTAGGGGATTCGTTTGGTCTAATTTAAGTTTTTGATGACTTCGATTAATGCCCGACTATTGTGGTATGGGCATTTCCAGAATCCTGCTTTGTCGTTGTTCGTTGTTGGAACGCCATTATTGTCAACACTCCAAAACCATTCGCCATTTTTGTTGTCGATGAGGTGGGTTTGAATAAAATGCCAGGTCTTGTTCATCATTTCAAGATAATTCTTATCACCTGAAATCTTCCAGGCATATACCAAGCCAACCATTGCTTCGGCCTGCGGCCACCAATGTTTGTCGGTGTCTAAGTGTTTGTTTTCCTGCTCGTAGCAGACTGAGCCGTCATTTGCCATTCCTTCAGCAAGCACGGCGTCGACCATTTTTAAGCTTATGTCTTCAACCTCGGCAATTAGTTTGTCATCAGCCAGTTCGTAGGCTGCTTCGGCCAGTAGCCAAGCGCCTTCAATATCGTGCCCAAACGAAATGATACCGGAGCGAACAGTCCAGTCGTAGTCGAAGAATAGTTGAAAGTGGCTTGTTTTTTTGTTGATGATGTGATTGATAAAAACCCGTATTAAATCGTCCATCTTCTTTTTCAGTTGCTCGTCTGGCCATACCCGATAAAGATTGGTGTAAGGTTCTAAAATATGCAAATGCGTGTTCATCGATTTGGGTTCATTGGCGTCTTTGGAACTTAGTCGCATATCCTCCAGTGGGCTCCAATTTTCCGAAAGTGCTTCGATGTATCCTCCGTGATCATGGTCGTAGCTGTGTTTCTCGATCAATTCAAATAAACCGGTGGCATGCTGCAACGCTTCCTTATTTTGGGTCGCTTTATAATATTCTGAAAAGCCATAGATGCCAAATCCCTGGGCGTAAATTTGCTTTCGGGAATTGGCGACTTTGCCATCTTCGTTTAACGACCAGTAAAGTCCGCCATTAATTGGGTCGATAAACCGGTCGACCAAATAATGGTAAGCACGGTTTGCGATATTTAAATAGCCTGGATTTTGGGTGAAATTATAGGCTGCGGAAAATGTCCATAGGATGCGGGCATTCAATACGGCTCCTTTTTCCGCTCCGGGAACCAGTCGATTGTAATGATCGCGAGCGCCAACGAAACCGCCTTTGTCTTTATCTTGTGTATGGTCAATCCAGTACGATAAAATGGCGCGCAGTTCAGCCTCCAGTTCTTTTTTTAGAGTTATAATGTCAGATCGCTTTGTTGTTCCTTGAGACATTTATTTTGGTCTATCAAGTGATTAATACGGTTTACTGATATTGCTGATCGTAATTCATCTTGTGGCGAATTTACACAATAGTCGATTAACTGATCAAGCGTTGAGGTGGCCACATGCATCCTGGTGTCAGACGATGCGTAATAGATAAATACTTTACCATCTTCATCCATAATCCAGCCATTGGAGAACAGCACATTGGAAACATCTCCAACCCGTTCTTTTTTTATTGGAGCAAGAAAATACCCGGCCGGCTTATAGGTCACCTCCCACGGACGCTCCAAGTCGGTCATGAACACGTACAAGGTGTATCGGAGTCCTGCTGCCGTATTGCGCACACCATGAGCCAATTGCAACCACCCTTTTGGGGTTCGAATTGGAGCTGGGCCCAAGCCATTTTTTACCTCGTAAATGGTATGATATGTTTTGGCATCGACAATTATTTCGTTTATTATTTCGGCATTCTCAATGGTGTCTGATAAGCCAAAGCCAATTCCTCCACCGCTGCCCGTGTCAATAAATCCATCTTGTGGGCGTGTGTAAAAGGCGTATTTTTTATCAATAAGATGTGGAAACAAAACAACATTTCGTTGTTGTCCGGCATGGCTTTTCAAATCCGGCAAGCGTTCCCAGTTGACCAAATCTTTAGTCCGGGCAATTCCTGCTGCAGCAACAGCACTACTCGTGTCGCCACTTGGCGCATTAGGGTCTTTTCGTTCGGTACAAAACACACCATAAATGTAGCCATCGTCGTGTTGTGTTAGGCGCATATCGTAAACATTTGTGTCGGGCTCATCAGTTTCCGGAAGTGTGATTGGTCGATCCCAAAAGCGAAAGTTATCCACCCCATTGGGGCTTTCAGCGATCGCAAAAAACGATTTTCGGTCGTTTCCTTCAGTTCGCACTACCAAAAGATACTTGTCTTTCCACTTTATTGCGCCGGCATTCATGGTGGCGTTGAATCCAATTCGTTCCATGAAGCGAGGATTGGTTTCCTGGTTGTAATCGAAACGCCAGTTAAGTGGCACATGATCGCGTGTTAATATCGGATATTTGTATCGGCTGTAGATGCCATTCGTGCTAAAAAGCTCCTTGTTTTGTCTTGACAATAATGCCTCGTGCTCCTCCGTAATTCGTTTTTTTCTCTCTTCAAACAATTGCATTGACATATTCAGTTTTTTTTTGTGTGCTAAGTCTCAATCAGCGCTTTATTTCTTGTTTTTATTAAAATCGTTTAGTAACCAGATGTTGGGTTGATTTAAAAAGCTTTTTGCATTTGCCTCTGAAGGGTGTCCGTCATAAGCAAAGAAGTGATGAACTTTGGAGTCGTTTCTCCAAACCATCACATAGCTCAGGTTTTGGGCAATGCTGTCGGGCTCAATGGCTTTCCCCAGTTGGTCGGTAAACCATAAAGAGTCAGGTATGTTTTCGTATCCCGTTTCAGAAAAGGCTGCAAGTTTTTGGTTTTTATTTGCCGTTTTAATTACGATATCTAACGTTTGTCGCAACTGGCCGGGCCAGTCGACCGTGTTTGTTTGTTGATAATCATCAACACCCATAATATCAATAATATCGTTTCCCGGATACCAGGTTAGATACTCCTGCTCGGATTGAAATCCACTATTTGGAGAATAGCAAGTTACCATATTGGTCAATCCTTTTTCGTGTACTAAATAGTCGATGGTAAATCTGAAAAGTGTTTTGTATTCTTCGGGTGAAGTCAACTTTGTTCCCCACCAAAACCAGCCGCCACTCATCTCATGCCATGGCCGAAAAATAAAAGGAATGAGCTTTCCGTCGCTTGTTTTTAGTTGCAAAAAGAAATTGGCTAATTGATCCAACTGCACCTTAAACTGCTCGTGAAGCGTTCCTCCGGGGATAATATACTTTACTGTAGTCGTGTCAGTATTCCAGGAGTTCTCGCCATTTACCAGTGAGTAAGGATGCCAGCTAAAGGTGTTGATTCCACCCATTTTATCTGCTTTGATCGCTAAATGGCGCATTACATCAAACGGTACGTCATCAAGATTTTTCAAATCGCCACGTTCCAAACCGCCAAGCTCCCATCCAAACAGGGCAGGATAATCTCCTGCGACCCTTTTTACATCCGACTCCCCGTCGACATAACTCCATTTCATTCCGTAAGCCAGATCATCCTGATGGCCAAACAACGTACCTTTAGCTTGAACTGATTTCAGTGTTTCAATCAGACGCTTTGCTTGTGTCTGTTCTGTTTTGTCGGCTTTACAGCCAGCCCACATAGCTGTGATTAAAAGGAGTAGTTTGATTTCTATTCTCATAACGTTCTATTTTAGACTAGGCATTTGGTCGCGTGTGATAACATCGCTATGGTTAAAGGCGTCGGTCCACCAAGTTGCATCAGCATGTTCATGACTGGTTTCACCAAAGTCAGACTCATTTACATCGTCGGTGCGTTCGTAATCGTACCAAGGCATAAAAAAGGACCATTGAGCTTCGGCATTCCATTGTGCTGAGATGTTGGCAGCATTACCACATTCGCTCAGTGTAACCATTTTGGTCGGGTAATTTTCCTGAATGGATGCGAATTCATCTGCAATATCCAATGTTTTGGAATTATTGTAGATGTCTCTTCCAACAATGTCGACATAGTTATCGCCCGGGTAAAACTCACGATCCTTGGTTTGTGTTGTCCATACCCAAATCAGGTTATTCAATCCTTGAGTTTTGAAATAGTCGAACATATAAATCCAAAGATCTTTGTATGCTTCAGCACCATCGGCACCCCACCAAAACCAAGCAGATCCGCCACTGAATTCGTAAATGTTTCCGGCAGCCTCATGCAGTGGACGCCAAATAACCGGAATGTTCTTCGCTTGAAGTAACTTCAGGTAGTCGGCTGTTTTTTTTAAATCAGCCTTTACCAGATCATTTTCCCAGGTACCATCAATCGTAGCATTCGAAGCTTTAAAAGTTGTTTCTTCTGGTTTGTATGTGTAATCTGTTGCTCCTTCTGCTGTTGGCACGATCCAGTGCCATCCTGCGCTAATCAGCCCATTATTGTTCCACCAGTCTTGCTGTATCGTAGTGTTTGAATAGTCGACCCAGTTGGCAGGTGAATAGGGGAGGTGGACATAATCAAATGTTGCAATAGCGGGATACTTGCCGGTTTGTAGTTTCACCCATTCTGCTTCATTGGTATTCCAATTTACATTGGCCATGGCACCCGAAAGCACTTTCTGTCCATAATTTTCGACTAGAAAATTATACACATTCTGTGCTTGCTGAGAAGGATTATCTATTGCCAGCGAAGTGGTAATGGCGGTTTGCACCTCTTCTTGTATTGAAAAACTAATAATCACTTGGGTGGCAGCTACTTTTGTGGGTCCAAGAACTACTCCTTTGGGGACAACCAGTTGGTAGGTATTTCCTTTTTCCAGGCCTGTAGCTTTTATGGTAACTTTCGTTAACGAAGCCACCACACTTGTAACTGTCGCATCACTTAATGTAACTAGGCTATGTGTTGAAGAAGGAGAGGTGACATTCTGATCAAAAGTCAGAGTGATTGTTATGCTTCCCTCAGCAAGGTCAGTGGCACCATCAACTGGTGTTGAGTTGACCAGCACAGGGCCATCCAGCACGGGGGTGGGCACATCGTCCCCCCCGTCGCTGCATGCCGTTACTGTAACTGACAGTATAAAGAGTATTACAAAGCAGGTATTCAGAAACCTATTTGTTGTTGCAGTCATTCAATTAAAATTTATTTCGCGGTGACTGAAACTTTAGAGATAATCAGGTTTTGCCCTTGCACTACCAATGCTGTTTCAGACCAGCCATCATTTGTACTTAGAATGTGATCCAGGAATGCCTGAGTTAATTCCATTTCATAGGACGTTTGTGAAGCATCATCAAAAGCGAGGATGTCTCCTTGTTGCCCCCAGTTTGCGTCATTTAGTTGAAGTTGGCCTGCTCCTGTAACCGTGAAATAGAATTTCAGGATAGAGCCAGCCGTCAGGTCGGCAAATGATGCTTTGTAAAGGCGGAATGCTCCACCATCAGCTTCTCCTGTCCAGGTACCCAAGTCTCGGGTTTCATCCATGATTACCGTTTCAGAAGGTGCTGTAACGATGATGCTAATTTTAGCGATAATCCAATCCGATCCCTGGATGATTAATGCATTATCCGATGTTGCATTGTTACGAATATTATCCAAAACATCTTGGGTAAGCACGATCTCTTGTTCCGAAACGGTTTTGTCTCCGTAAATATCTGTTGTCATGTATCCATCATTATTCAGCTCTGCAAACGGAATTGGCGCCCAATTACCATTGTTAATCTGTGCTTGTCCCCAATTATCGGTTTGGGTGAAGTAAATCTTCAATACTGCTCCGGAACTCACTCCTTCGAATGCTGATATCGGAACAAATGCACGTCCTCCATCACCCCAGGTCAATGAAAGTGGCCCTTCAAAGATGACAGTTTCCTGCGTGCCAGATCCAATAACATCAAGCTCGTAGGTGATTTCGCCGTTTGAAGAAACTAAGGTTACATCAGTTTTTCCTCCAGCGTTGTTGGGGATCAACACATATAGGGTTGCTCCCTGAAGAATATATTGAGTCGAAGCTCCATTGACCATCACATCGGTTAGCTTATCTTCATTATATACATCCAGAGTCAGCACTGTTCCTGCATTAATTTCTGTTTCAGGATCTGGTAATACAGGTACGTAACAGAATTCTGGTTTTTCAACTGTCAACGAAGGAGCAGTTACTGTTTCTCCATTCGCCATGTTTAAGACCAACTCGCCGGTTTCAGCATCTACAGGTACCGTAACCGTAATGCTTGTGTTTGAAGATGGATTGACATCAACAGCAATGCCGCCTGCAAAAGTTACAGAAGTCACCAAGTCGAGATTGGTACCGGTTATTGTAATATCACTTCCTGCAGAAACAGGCGATGGATTGTATTCGCTTGCTTCTGGTTTCAGTGTTGCAAAGGCAATCGAAACCGTTTTTCCACTTGCCGTATTTAATACCAGGTCGCCGCTGGTTGCAGCATCGGGTATAATCAAAGTAACTTTGTCTGATGCACTGGACGAAGGTGCGATTGTATTTTCTGTCCCCGGGAAAATAGCAGTGGTCACCAAGTCCATGTTTACACCTGAAATCGAAATTTCATCGCCCGCTCGAAGGTCAGAAGCTGGTGAAGCCGACAGTTCAGTAGGCAAAGCCATTGTAATTTGAGCAACAGGTACTGCAATGCCTGAAAAGGCAATCATGTTAACCGTACCGTCAGTTGTTCCTGATGGTAATGAAAATATTAGTGTATTGTTACTTACCGAAAAGTCAATTGTATCGCTATTGGCGAGTATCACATACTCTGCCAGGTCGAGGTTAGCACCTGAAATCGAAATTTCATCTCCGGGCTTTTTATTTGTCAAGTCGTCAACTGATGCAATTGAAGGTAAGGTAACTTCAAGGATTGTTTCCGATTTCAGCTCAATAGGCATTTCGGCTGTGTCGCCTAGCATAATGATGCCTGACTGTGCTTCTTTGGGAACAACCAAGGCTATTTTTTTCCGTTCCCAGGTCGTGAAGTCGGAGCTCATGACAGTTACATCGTCAGCAAGAACTACTTTTTGTATTAAGTTCAGGTAGTCGCCTTCAATCGTAAGTGTTTCGCCAGCCTTAACCGGATTTGGCGAAATTTTGGAAATCGAAATAGGCTCAATGTAGGCCAACAAGGTTTTCGACGTAATTTGACCCTCGGGGGTATTCAATTTCACATATCCCTCAACTGCTTCCTGCGAAATAGTCACTTTGATTTTCTCGCTGCTGACTACCTCGATATCTGAAATCTCAATATTATCGGGTAAAACAACACTGGTAACCTTGTCCAGGTTTCTCCCAATAAAGGTTAATTCGCTGCCTCTTAAGGCAGGACTTGGTCCATAGGCTTCCAGTACAACCTGACTGGATACGATCTCGTCATTATCATCATTACAAGCTGCAATAGTCACTGCTATTAATACCAATAGCATGATCAGCTTCCATTGATTTAGTAATTTATCTGGTTTCATATTATTACTTAGTTTTGGTGATTAATCAATTGGCACTACACGGACGTTGTCTATCCATAGCGTTGGCGAACAGGCTATTCCTACACTACTTCCTTGTCCCATCCAAATGGTGAGACCACTATAATGCCCTGCAGACTTTACAGCCCTTTCACTTCCATCGGCACCATACTTAAATTCATCCATTGGAATTGATACTGTAATCCATTTCTCTGTTGAAAAGGATCCACTAGCCGTCCAGGGAGTCCAAAGACCACGAGGGTATGATTCAGAACGCTTCCAGTTTTCATTTCCACCATGCGTATCTTCATAGTCGGGCCAGGCTGCATTGTTCTGCCAATTAAGCCAAACTTCATCCGCTCCGGTAAATATAAACTGCAATGCCGCCGCAGACCAATCGCCCGTTACTTTTACTTCAAATTTCAGCACTTGGTCCGATAAATTAGAGGCATCTGCAAAATCTGCATCCTCCGGAGTGTATGTCCAGCGATCAAAACAGTAGTCTTTGTCATCTGTAGATCCTGTTTCATCAATGTCACCCGATAAAATCAAATAATTGCCGCTAATGCCACCATCTGAAGTCACTCCTTTACCGCCATGCCATCCAAAGAAATAGTCGTAGTCAGGATAATTACCGTTGTTAAAATCAAGAATGATGTTTCGCTGATCGCGGAAATGGAAAGCACTGATCCCATCGCCATAAATAGATGAAACGGTAACTGGACCGCTTTCGGCACCTTCGGGAACAACTACATCAATTGAAGTAATATCCTGCGATACGATTTCTCCTTGAACGCCACCGGTGAAGGTTACGGTTAGAGGACTGTTTTCGTCGTCGATAAAATAGAGCCCATCAATGTGAGCAACATCTCCTGCTTCGACATATTCACAAGCCATTGATTTTACTGTTGGCTCAGGAACAATTGTTGCAAAGGCAAAATAAGCTGAGTCTTCGCTTGTATATAATTTAATCAGATCTTCTTTGATTCCCGGTATTGAGTTTGGAATCGATACAATAATGCTATTGTTAGTAACCATATTGGGATTCAACTTAGCTTTCTTGTCGTTGAAATAAATCTCGTTCACGCCTGCTAATGATTCTCCAATAATCGCAATTTTAGAGCCCAAATATCCTCCTGTTAAAAGAGAGTCAGAAGCGTCAACGTCGCACGGACGGACATATCGAACGACCGGTGTTCCTCCGGTTGGCCATTCGTTGTCGTTATCTTCACAAGCAACCAAACTGAGCAGAGCTAGTATGGCGATAACCGTTTTCGATATATATTTTTTCATCATGTTTACTTTTCTAATCAATTAAATTCGTACTCAACAGGTTCAGCTGTAATTGACGGAGTTTTTGTCAAGGTTTCAGCAGGAATTGGCAATACCAGATTTTCTGCGCTTACGGTTATGCTGGCAACGTCCGGATTCAGGTAGAAGATAGAGCCTTTACCGCTGGAATCATCTTCAGGATTTACAGAAGTAAAGCCACCATGATAAGCGCCATCAGCATTTCTTTCCTGCCAGTTATAGCTGCCATTGGATAGGTATTGGCGTTCACGATCCATATCGTTCAGGTAGGTCAATGCGTCCGTCATATTTCGATAGCTCATTCGTTTGATGTCGAGGAAGTTGATGCTTTCAAAAGCAAATTCTACCCGGCGTTCTTTGATGAGTTGGTCGTAGGTAATCGAATCTGACGACCAGCCTAATCCTGCACGAGAACGAACCTGCTTAAACAAATCGAGGGCAGTCGCATCAGCGGTTAATGAACCGGAACCAATACAAGCTTCAACATAGCAAAGATAAACATCAGTTAGACGGAGCAGGTAGGTGTTGTTTCCTGCATCCTGGTTGGAAGCACCGGCAACTCCACCGCAATCAGAATTGGCACCGATCACATACTTTCTTACATGGGCTAGCATTTCGTTGTTTGTCTCCGTTGATTCATCTTCGGAGAAATTGTAGTAGGTGTAGCCACCGCCACCAAGATTGTTATATTGGTCGCCATTGCGCATGAAGGTATATTTGCGGCGAAGGTCGCCATTTTCAAATGACTCCTGTAAGTCCAGGGTGGGGCCCTTGCCAGCTCCCCATGAAGCACCAAGTGTGATTAATGCATTGCGTGATTGTGAAACATTTCGTCCGTTACCATATCCATATCCATCGTTGGTACACTGGATGGCAAACAATGATTCTGAATTATTATTTCCCGCAGGATAAAACATCGTTGACAAATCGTTGTAAAGACTGTAATTACTTTCATTAACAACCTGTAGGGCATATTGCTTGGCCAATCCGAAATTACTGTCTGAATCAGCATTCTCCAGATGTGAAGCCATTGTTAGATGTAATTTAGCCAGCATTCCGACAGCAGTGTATTTTGAGCAGCGACCTTCCTGAAAGGGGGTTGAAGGCAGGTTTTCGGATGCAAACACTAAATCGCGGCGAATAAATTCGTAGACGCTGGATTGTGTGTTTCGGATCACCTGATCACCTGAAATGTTGCTGTCAGTAATGATTGGTACGTCTTGCCAATATTCTGAGAGAAAATAGTAGGCAATGCCTCTAATACAGCGGGCTTCTGCTAAGGCTCGATTTACAATTTCTTCCGAAATTCCATTGGCTCTTGCTGCCGCCGGCATACCATTAATGATATTGTTACAATAAGAAACCACTCGAAAAAGTCCATTCCATCCTTCTTTTAGGAACGAATTTCCGTTTTGAAAAGTCATATAGTAAAACTGACCTTCCTGGTCGTAGGTGTAATACAAGTCACCAGCCAATTCGTCACCAGCCATCCATATGAAATTCATGTTGAAATCTTGCCAAACAAAGGCACTGTAAAGAGAAGCTGTGTTTGCATTTACGCTGGACTCCGAAGTATAGTAAGTTTCCAGTACCTGCTCGTCTTCGGGTACGATCGTTAGAAATTGATCGCAGGAAGTGATGCCCAGCACAAGAAACGAAAGATAAATTGTTGTTAATATATTTTTCATTTTCATTTAGCTTTAAAGTTAGAACGTGATATTAGCACCAAGCGTCAATACTCGGGGTGAGGGGTATCTTCCCATATCTACGTTAGACAAACCCGCTTTCTGGTTGTACGATCCAATTTCCGGATCAAGCCCCGAGTAGTTGGTAAAGGTGTAAACATTTTGAGCGTTTAAGTACAGTTTGCATATTGATATGCCCGCTTTATTAATCCACTCTTTAGGGAGTGAATACGAAAGAGAAATATTCTGAATACGCAGGTAAGAACCATCTTCAATCCAGCGGTCGCTCATGCGGTTGTTTCCGTTGAGATCGTTTCCACTCCATCGGGGCAGTGTTGCGTCAGGATTGATTAAGTAAGCATTGTCAATGTCTTCAACATTCGAATTGTCACCATCGAGATAAGCTGGTTGTGCGCGATCGAGAACGGCTGCATCCTGGTTGTCCCATTGCGACATCAGGCCTTCAGTTTTAACTCTAACATAGTTTAAAATATCGCCTCCAACAGAGCCTCTCAGTCCAACTCCCAGGTCCCAGTTTTTGTATGAAAAAGAGTTTGAAAAGCCGAAAGTAAAATCAGGATTTGGATCACCAATTACGGTTTGGTCGTATTCGTTGATAATACCATCAGGTGTTCCGTCTGGTCCGCTAATGTCTTTAAATTTTACATCGCCTACCCAGGTTCCTGTGGTACGATGAATATCAACTCCTTCAGGTCGTGCAGAAGTTTTTACATCTTCGGCGTCTACAAATATGCCATCGGTTTGATAGCCATAAAACACACCAATTGGTTGTCCTACAGTAATCATTGAAACGGTTTGGAAAGCTGCATACCAATCAAGGCTTCCGTAGATTGTTGTGTTTTGATCGTCAAGTGCTTTGATCTCGTTCTGGTTGAGCGAGAACGTAATGTTGGAGTTCCAGTTGAAATTCAGTCCTTTTACGTTATGCGTGTTCAATGTAAAGTCGATCCCTTTGTTATCAACTTTACCAATATTCATAAATGGGGTTTGAATATCTTTGAAGTCTGATCCTCCCAAAACCGGAGAAACTGAAGGTTGTAACAACAGGTCTTTTGTGGTTTTGTAGTAGGCATCTATCGTTAGGCTTAGCCGGTTGTCAAACAAACTCACATCAATACCTCCGTTGTATTGTTCCGAAGCTTCCCACTTCAAATCAGGGTTCGCATTGTTGGACATTCGGTAGGCGGTGCCAAAAGCTGACGAAAACGCTTGCATGGTCGATCCATACAGGTAGGTTCCAATATTGGCGTTTCCAACTTGTCCGTAGCCCAAGCGAAGTTTCAGGTTTGATAGCCAATCTTTTGAATTTTGCATAAACTCTTCGCTGGTTACACGCCAGGCTGCAGCAAAAGAGGGGAAGTAACCCCAGCGGTTGTTTGCTCCAAATTTTGAAGAAGCATCGGTCCGTAATGTTGCTGTCAATAAGTAGCGGTCGGCATAGTTGTAATTTAACCGCCCAAAAACAGAAACAGTGCTGGCTGCGTCTTTCCATCCCGAATTTGTAACAAGTTCTCCGTCGGCAGTCAATACACGAATATCGTTGGATGAAAGCTGATCTTTCTGTACTTGAGTTCCCTCCCAGGCTGATCTGCTTGTTTCAGTTCCTGTCATGAAAGTGATGTTGTGTTTTCCGAACGATTGATTATAGGTGGCGTAGTTTTTCCAGATCCAGTATAAACTGTGATCTTCACGCTGCATAATCATGATATTGGTGTTTTTTAATTGCCCGTATTCGTAGCTGGGTTTAAATCCTTTGTTTACATTATTCGAGCGGTCGAATCCGAACTCGGTACGAACAGTTAAATGTTTCCATGGGTAGATTTCGCCATACACATTACCCATAATTCGCTCTTGCAGCAAGGTGTTGTCCTGGTCTTGCGAAAGGGCTACGGGGTTGTAAATTGAAGATCCGTTTACTGTTTCCGGTCCGGCGAAGTTTCCATCGAAATCGTAAACAGGCACTGCCGGAGACATCAAAGCAGCTTGCATTACTACTCCATTGATACCGTCGTTGTTAATAATCGACTGATTGGTGCGTGCAAAAGAAAGTGACATTCCTGTTTTTACATTATCGTTGACTTTGCTGTCTACATTAATACGGCCAGTGAAACGTTCAAATTCGGAACCGATTAGCATACCGTCCTGAGAAGTATATCCCGTTGATGCGGCAAATTGTGTTCCTTTTGAGCCACCCGTGATTGATATATTGTGATTGTGCATCCAGGCATCATCGGTAACAGCATCTTGCCAATCAGTTCCTTTTCCAAGCAAGGAGGGATCAAGATAGGCCTCATCGACGTTGGCAAGTACACCTTCATCATGTAGTTGGTTCTGATATAATGCAAATTCCTGAAGATTCATCATGTCTATCTTTTTTGGACGATGTTGAAGGGCAACATATCCATCATACGACACGCTGGTTTTTCCATTTTTACCTCTTTTTGTCGTTACGATGACGACGCCGTTTGCACCGGCAGCCCCATAAATTGCAGTTGCCGAGGCATCTTTTAATACATCAAAAGAAACGATATCGCTAGGAGCAATTGAAGCCAGTGGGTTTACAATATCTTGTCCATTCGATCCTCCTGACCATTCAAAACCAGCAGTTTCGGTTCCAGAACCGCTTACGGGAATACCATCTATAATGTATAGTGGTTCGTTGGAGTTGTTAATTGAGCTGGCACCGCGAATACGAATGGAGTTGGCAGCTCCGGGAGCTCCGGAGTTTGCTTGAACAACTACACCGGCTACCTTGCCCTGCATCATTTGGTCAGGGTTGATAACGATTGATTCTTTTAGGCTCTCTCCCGAAAGATTGGAGACAGATCCCGTTAAATCACTTTTTTTCATGGTTCCGTAACCAACGGCAACAACCTCTTGCAGATTAACAACATCTGCTTCCATGTTAACATTGATTTTTGTTTTTCCTGCCACGGGTGTTTTAACTGGTTTGTAACCAATGAATGAGAACACCAGGACATCTTCATCAGAGGTGCCCGAAAGGGCGAAGTTTCCATCAAGATCGGTTATTGTGCCTTTGGTTGTACCTTCGACGACTACTGTTACACCAGGCAGTGCAACGCCATCTTCATCAACTACTTTTCCGGAAATTGTTCTCTCTTGTGCCAGGGCTTGTAGGCTCATAACAAGAAATAACAAGATCGAAAAAAAGCTTAGATTTTTCTTCATAAGTGCTGATTTTGTTATTAGTATAATTAGGTTATTGTACGCTTCGACTTTCACGATAAAAGCATGCATCACAAAAATAGATGATAATTAATCATGAAGATGATATTATCTGATCATTTGTGTGTATTATTATTCTGGAGTGGTCTTTTTTTTTGTTTTTTATTCCAGAACCGTGTGGTCTTTATATTTTTGTTGCACGTAAGGGTTTGTAAATGATAGATGTATGATAGAGTTTGGAGCGTGTTTGTTTCAGGTGGATTAATGCATGCTGTTAGTTTGCAGGTTGTAGTGGCATTATCGTATGGGGGTGATGTGCAATCGAATGCACTTTGTTGGTGTGATCTTGTCGATGTGTTGTGAAAAAATTCAAAGGAAGTGTTTTTTACTTCGAAAAGTTCTGTTTCTGTTTAGCTTGAAGCAGCCTTTTTTTATTGATTGTAAATGTATTCGTATTCTTATTGCGTTGTTTATTAGTTTGTTTTGGTGGTTGTGGTTTGTGGATTATGGTATTGCTCGATGGACGGGCTGTTTTAATCTAAAAACGAAACGCACTTGTATTATATTGTCGTTTGGGCTACATTTGCCTGAGATCTTAGTAGTATTTTTATTCAAAAAAAGTAATGAAAGACTCAATACATCGCGAGATAACGCCGCTAAAAGAAAACGATTGTTTTCTTGTTTTTGATCGTGTTAAACAGGATTTTAATTTCCCGGTTCATTTTCATCCGGAGTATGAGTTGAACTACATTTCAAATGCGGAGGGTGCCCGAAGAATTGTAGGAGACCATATTTATGAAATCAAGGGTGATGAGCTGGTAATGGTTGGCCCAAACCTTTACCATGGCTGGGAGGATTTTAATAATGATCCTAAAAAGCAGATCCACGAAATTACCATTCAATTTCCTCACGATCTGTTTAGCAGCGACATGCTAAATAAGAATATTTTGAATCCGGTGAAGGAGCTTTTGTTTCATTCTCAGCGAGGAATCGCTTTTTCTATGTCAACCATTAGGCAGGTTAAAGAGAAAATTGTATCGTTAAGTCAGAAAAGAGGGTTCGATTCTTTTATTGAGTTGCAAACGTTGCTTTACGATCTGGCTATTTCGCGAGAACAACAGCTATTGACTAATTTGTCTTTTCAGCGATCGCCCGATTTTTATAATAGTGAGCGGATTGAAAAAGTATACAATTATGTGCGCGAGAATTTCCAAAAGAAAATTATGTTGGAAGATGCGGCTCAGCTATTGAATATGTCAGTTGTGTCGTTTACTCGCCTAATTAAGCAACGTACAGGTAAATCGTTTATCGATTTCGTGAATGAAATCAGACTTGGATTCGCAACACGGTTACTTATTGAATCGAATAAAAGTATCAACGAAATTTGTTTCGAATGCGGCTTCAATAACTTATCAAATTTCAATCGAATATTTAAGAAGAAGCAAGGCTCAACTCCGTCAGAGTTCCGAAGCAGTTTTACAGGAATGAGGAATGTCTACTAATCAAATCACCCCAAAATAACTCTAAACTATGAAATTAATAGCTACCGTTTGCTTGTTGGCCTGTTCGGTCCTTTTTAACAATGGTCTACTAGCCAATTTGTCAGTTCCCTCTATTTGGGGCGATCACATGGTGCTGCAACAGAATGCAGAAGTGAAAATACACGGGTGGGGACATCCGATTGAAAAAGTTATGATTACAACCAGCTGGAATGCTGACACGGTGCGTACGGAAGTCGACAATTATGCTAATTGGTCGGCTGTGTTACACACGCCCGAAGCTGGAGGTCCACACACTATAAAAATTGAAGGTTATAATACACTGCAAATCGAAGATGTTTTGGTTGGCGAATTGTGGCTGTTGTCTGGCCAGTCGAATATGGAATGGACAACTGGTGCTGGAATAATTGGTGGCGATGAAGCAACAGAAAAGGCCAGGAATAATGAAATTCGTTTTTTTGAAGTGACCAACCGCACCGCCGACTATCCGGCATATGATGTGGATGGATATTGGGAAGTGTGTACTCCTGAAACCATGCCGAACTTTAGCGCCATTGGTTATTTCTTTGGTGAAAAGCTTCAGGATAATCTAAAAATCCCGGTTGGGCTGATTAGTTCCAATTGGGGAGGAACTCCGATTGAAACATGGATTCCTGGCGATTCCATTTTCAATAATGGGGAATTGTTCGAGGCTTCAAAATTGTTGAAAGAGTACCCTTGGGCTCCTATCAGTCCAGGGGTGTGTTACAATGCTATGATTGCTCCTTTGATGCCGCTTGCAATTGCTGGAGTTCTTTGGTATCAGGGGGAAGCCAATACCGACAACCCCGACAGTTACGCAGATATGCTCTCTGTAATGGTAGAAAGCTGGAGAAAAGGGTTTCAGTGCGATTTTACATTCTGCTTTGCTCAGATTGCTCCGCTTGCTGGCTATGAGCCGGAAGCAGGTGTAAAAGTGCGCGATGCTCAGCGTCGGGCTTTATCGATTCCGAATTCCGGAATGATTGTGCTTAGCGACATTGGTGACACAACAGATATTCATCCGAAGAACAAAATTCCTGCGGGGCAACGTTTTGCTGATTTAGTTCTCAATAAAACTTATGGGATGAAAGAATTTCCGGTTTCCGGGCCTCTTTTTTCTGATTACAGAGTGGATGGAAAAAAAGTAATTGTATCATTTGACTATAATAATGGCTTACACATCAACGGTAAAGAACTTACTCTTTTTGAGTTAGCTGGAGTTGATGGGGTGTGGTATCCGGCAAAGGCTGCGATTAAGAAAAACCAGGTGGTTGTTTCCTCTTCGGAAGTAAATGAACCTGTTGATGTCCGCTATGCCTGGAGCAATCCGGCAACCCCCAAGTTGTTTAACTCGTGGGGATTACCTGCTTCGTGTTTCACTTCGAAGTAAGCTGCAATTCGAGATGATCTTTTTTCTGGTTAAATACGACGGATGTCGAATTAGTTAATTAATAAGATGATGAGAACCATTTATTTAAAACATAGTTTTCGCTTGCTGTTAGGTCTTTGTATGGTTGTAGTTAGTTTTCAGTTGTTTGCAAAATGTACTAGCCCGACAGAGGCTGTAAGGTTGTTTGCTGCCGATAATTTCGCGATTCAATATGTCGGACGTGTCGATTTTTCAGATCCCGCACTTCCTCGATTTTGGTCTCCAGGAGTTTATATTGAGGCTTATTTTGAAGGTGATTCTTGTCAGCTTATTCTGAATGACGAAATGCTGTGGGGCAAGCACAATTATGTTTCTGTTGTTTTGGATGATCAGCCGATTAAGCGAATTATGCTCGCGGGAAAGGTGAATGTGCTCGACTTTAGTGACAATTTGGATCGTGGTAAGCATCGGATTACTGTCTGTAAATCTACCGAATCGGGAATAGGTTATCTTGAGTTTGTTGGGTTGCGATGTCAGAAGCTGTTGAAGCCAGAGGCGAAGCCATTACGAAAAATAGAGTTTTACGGTAATTCAATTACTTGTGGAACCGGAATCGATACATCGGTTGTTCCGTGCGGAGCTGGTGAGTGGCACGATCAGCATAATGCTTATATGAGTTATGGACCCGTTACTGCCCGCTCGCTAAATGCTCAATGGATGTTAACTGCGGTGTCGGGGATTGGCTTGGTGCACAGTTGTTGTGATATGGATATTGTTATGCCACAGGTGTATGATAAGGTAAATTTGAGGGAGAACAAAGTAGAATGGGACTTCTCGAGCTATCAGCCAGATGTAGTGACAATTGCTCTTGGGCAGAATGATGGTATTCAGGATTCGACATTATTTTGTTCGGGCTACATTAAGTTTATCCACCGTTTGCGCACGAAATATCCATCGGCTACCATTGTATGTCTGTCCAGTCCAATGGCAGACGGGGAGTTGGCCTTCGTGTTGAAAAAATATATTGCCTCGGTAGTTGAAGCCATTAATCAATCGGACGATTCGAATGTGCATTCTTTCTTTTTTTCGAAAAGCTACAGCAATGGTTGCGATTACCACCCTGATTTGAAACAACACGCAGAAATCGCGGAAGAATTAACCTGTTTTATTCGGCAGCTGAAGGGGTGGTAGTCAAAATAGTTTACTTTTTGGTGTGTTTTTTTGTAGGGAATTGGTTCAATTTTTTTGCTATTTTTACCTCAACTTAAAACAATTAAAACAAAAAGAACTATGAAGGATCGTAGAGAATTCCTTAAAATTTCGGCTTTAGGATCACTGGGTGTGGTGTTGTTAAACTCTTGCGGTGGAGCAGCTGCTGGCGATGTTGATCGCAAAAAATATGGCGTTGGCTTGCAGTTGTATACCATTCGTGATGCCATGAATGCAGACCTGCAAGGGTCATTAAAAAAACTTTCGGATTTGGGCTACAAGAATGTTGAACTTGCCGGCTATTCTGGTGGGAATTTTTACGGTTTAAAACCAAACGAATTTAAAAAGATCATCGATGATTTGGATATGGAAATTATTAGCAGTCACACCATGGTTGAAGCTGCAGGTGTGACACTTGACAACGCTAAAATAATGGCCGATTCTCATGCCGAAATTGGTGTAAAATATTGTATTCAGCCCTGGGTTAATGCAGAGGATCGACAAATTGAGACTTACAAGCGAATGATTGGTGACTGGAACAAAGTTGGTGAAATCATGAAAGATGCTGGTATTCAATTCGGCTATCATAATCACAACTTCGAGTTTAAGAATATTGATGGAGTTGTTCCTTATTACGATGTGTTTATTCCGGAGATGGACAAGGATCTGATTACATTGGAGTTGGATTTGTTCTGGGCATCAAAGGCCGGGCAGGATCCGGTTGAAATGTTCGAAAAGTATCCCGGGCGTTTCCAGTTGTTGCACCTGAAAGATATGAAAACACATGAAGACCCGTTTTTTGAAGTGGAAAAAGAAGACGTTACAAATGTAGGTGATGGAGTGATTGACTTTAAACGCATTCTGGCTGCGAAAGAAACTGCCGGAGTAAAATACACTTTTGTTGAAGATGATAACCAGGGGAATGGAAAACCGTTCGAGGGTGTGGGTGCAAGTATTGAAAATCTAACGACCGAAATTTTAGTTTAAAATAACAAGTTATCAATTTGCCATTCAGTTCAGATTTTAGAATGGTGTATTTGAACGAATAAAAAACGTCTTTCGAAAATGAAAGGCGTTTTTTGTTTTATAGCAAGAATGGGTAGATGAGTGTTTCGCTCCATTCGATATTGAATAAATTTTGCGAAGTTTGTAGCACGATGTCAGATCAACTGTTTGCCGATGTAATATTGCCACTGCCTTTGCGTGATAAATTTACGTATCGCGTTGCCCCTCATTTTGAACCTTCCATAAAAGTAGGGATTCGGGTTGTGGTTCAATTTGGAGTGCGCAAGTTTTATTCGGCCTTGGTCTATCGCTTGCATCAGGACGAGCCGGCGGGCGATTTTGAGATCAAGGAAATTGATGCCATTCTGGATCGTGAGCCAATTGTGAATCAGGCTCAGATAATTGCCTGGGAGTGGATTACCGATTATTATTGTTGCTCGCTTGGAGAGGTTTTTAAGGCGGCTTTGCCATCGGCTTTAAAGATGGAAAGTCATTCCAATATCTGTTTCAACCCCAATTACGAAATGGATGCACAACTGACAGGTGAAGAGGAAGCGTTGTTGCTGATGTTACAGGGGCGGGGACAAGCCAATATCAAGGAAGTCAATCAGTTTTTGGGTAAAAAATCTTCGTATGCAACGCTGAAAGTTTTGTTGGAAAAGAATGCTATTCTGATTGAAGAAAAAATGAAGGATAGTTACAAGCCAAAAACCGTGAGCTTTGTGAAGTTGGCGGGAGCGATCAACGCTCCGGCGGACATCGCGAATGCGTTTGAGCAAGTAAAACGAGCTAAAAAGCAAACTGAATTGCTCGAATTCTTTTTTAATGAAGCGGTTTATGCAAGCGAATCAGAAAGTCGTATTGCTCGAAAAGAATTGCTCGAACAAAGTGGCGTTTCTGATGCGGTTTTAAGAGCAGTTGTGGACAAGGGAATTCTTGAAATTGAAGATGTTGAAATTGGCCGACTGGTGATGGATCACGATGAGGAACAATACCTGTTTGATTTGAATGATGCCCAGGAGGTAGCACTGGATCAGTTGAAAGCTGAATTTAAAACCAATCGTCCGGTATTGTTGCATGGCGTGACATCGAGTGGGAAAACGGAGATTTATATCAAGCTTATTGAAGACGTTTTGGCACGAGGAGAGCAGGTATTGTATCTGGTTCCTGAAATTGGTCTGACCTCTCAACTGATTAATCGACTAAAAAGAGCTTTTGGAGATCGCGCCGGAATTTACCATTCGAAGTTTAATGATGCTGAACGTGTTGAGATTTGGTTCAATATTTTGCAGGAAAAAGAAGATTCTTATCAGGTGGTTTTGGGTGCACGCTCGTCTGTTTTTCTTCCATTTAAAAAGCTGGGGTTGATTATCGTAGATGAAGAGCATGAAAATAGTTACAAGCAATTTGATCCGGCTCCGCGATACAATGCCCGCGACATGGCTGTTGTTTTGGGGCAGATTCATAAAGCTCCGGTTTTGCTGGGTACTGCGACTCCTTCGTTCGAAAGTTATTTCAATGCCAAGCTAAATAAATATGCCCTGGTGGAACTGAAAGAACGCTTCAAGGGAATTGAAATGCCGGAAATTGAAGTGGCCGACATTCGAAAAGCAACCCGGCAAAGACAAATGAAATCGCTGCTTACTCCGGCCTTATATGAAGAAGTGAAATTAGCCCTGGAGAAAAAAGAGCAGGTAATTCTTTTTCAGAATAGACGCGGGTTTGCTCCATACATCCAATGCACGAAATGTGGATGGATTCCGAAGTGTAAGAACTGCGATGTGAGTTTAACTTACCACAAATACCGGTCGAGTTTGGTTTGTCATTACTGTGGACACACGACCGGGCTGCCTGCCAATTGCGGCGAGTGCCACTCTGATGATATTAAAACCAAAGGCTATGGCACCGAGCAGATCGAGGAAGAGCTTGGTTTGCTGTTTCCCAACGCCCAAATTGCGCGGATGGATTTGGATACAACACGGGCGAAAAATTCGTTCGATCAACTGATTTATCGCTTCGAAAATCGGCAGATTGATATTTTGGTTGGCACACAGATGGTAACAAAAGGATTGGACTTTGAGCATGTGCGGGTTGTGGGTATTCTCAATGCCGATCAGTTGTTGAATTACCCTGACTTTCGGTCGTTCGAACGTTCGTTCCAGCTAATGGCTCAGGTGAGTGGCCGGGCGGGGCGTAAAAATAAACGCGGGAAAGTGGTTATTCAAACGTCGCAAGCAAGCCACGAAGTGTTGAAAGAAGTGGCATCGAATGACTTTGAGCAACTATTCAATCGTCAGATGCTTGAACGGAAGCTATTTCGATATCCGCCCTACTTCCGGTTGATAAAAGTAGTGGTGAAGCACAAAAATCGTGAACGGCTTGATCGGGGAGCGGAACAGTTGGCTTCGTTGTTTCGAAAGCAGTTTAAAAATCAGGTGCTGGGGCCTGAATACCCGGTTGTCGGAAGAGTGCAAAATTGGTATCAAAAAGAAATCTGGCTGAAACTGGATAAAAACAAACAGCTCCCGGAAGCTAAAAAGCGGATCATGGAAATGGTTGATCAAATTAAATCGCTTCCAAATAACACCGGACTAATTATTTATGCCGATGTCGATCCGATGTAACAGATTCAGATTTCAAACTCTAAACGTCAACTGTATATTCCAATCAAAGATCCAGGTCCTGATTCGAACGATCAATGACCATTTTTATAATGACGAATTTTCTTTTCTTTTTGAAGTGAAATTTCAACATCAAGCTGAGATATAATTTTTGCCACATCCTTTTTTTGCTACTTTTGTACGTCTTTAAATGATTTATTGAACGTGGAGAAACTAAAGGTTGAAGAGGTTTTTAAGAAGTTTTCAAACATTCGGGCACTCGTAGTTGGTGATGCGATGGTTGATTCATATATGTGGGGAGTTGTCGATCGTATTTCATCTGAAGCACCCATTCCCATTGTAACAATCAGTCGACAAGAAAACCGGCTGGGAGGAGCTGCCAACGTGTCTCTTAATTTACAGGCATTAGGTGCAACTCCGGTGTTGGTTTCTATGGTTGGAAACGATACGAAAGGCGATATTTTTATGCAGTTGCTTGAAAAACGGAATCTCTCTGATGTCGGAATTCTGCGTTCAGAAAGCCGTGAAACAACTGTTAAGACAAGAATATTGAGTGGTTCTCAGCAGGTTGTTCGTGTTGATGAGGAGACCGCCGCATTAATATCAGCAAAAGAGGAGGATGTTGTCTTTGAGCGAATTGAAACCTTGGTTGAGCAACAGGATTTTGAGATCGTGATCTTTGTCGATTACGACAAAGGAATTATCACCCAGTCGCTCATTGACAGGGTGACCACACTCGCTAAATCTAAAGGAATTCTTATTGCTGTTGATCCTAAAAAACGCAATTTTAATAATTATGCTGAAGCAAATCTGTTTAAGCCTAATTTTAAAGAGTTTAAAGAAGGATTAAAACTAAACGTTGATAAGCGGGATTTTCAGTCGATATTGGAAGCTGCAGATCAGTTTAAAAAGGAAAAGAAGCTGGAGATCATCTTTATTACATTGTCCGAATTGGGGGTGATTATTAGTAATGGGGTTGAGCAAAATCATTTTCCTGCTCAAATTCGGGACATCGCTGATGTGTCTGGTGCCGGCGATACGGTAATTGCAGTTGCCAGCCTTTGTCTGGCTGCCGGTTTACCCACCAAATTTATGGCTCAACTTTCGAATTTGGCCGGAGGCTTGGTTTGTGAAAAATCAGGCGTTGTTCCAATTGATAGTGAGCAGCTTAGGGTAGAGGCCAGAAAAATTAAGATTTCAAAATAATCTGAATTTTCTTAGCATCAGAGCGTTACGGCAGATCTCAATTTAATCTCATGAATCTTCCATCATTTTATCGATAAAATATTAACTTTGGAATTCAGCCAAAATCAGGAAAAACTATGGGAAAAGTAATTGCTTTTGCAAATCAAAAAGGAGGCGTTGGAAAAACAACATCGGCTATTAATTTAGCTGCAAGTTTAGCTGTGCTTGAGAATAAGGTTCTAGTTATTGACGCTGATCCGCAGGCGAATGCTACTTCTGGAATTGGATTTGACGTTCGAAATGTGAAAACAAGCATTTATGAATGTATCATCGACGATATCGACCCCAGAAAAATTATTCTGAATTCGGAGATCGAGGGTTTGGATCTTATTCCATCTCATATTGATTTGGTTGGTGCCGAGATTGAAATGCTGAATTTACCCAACAGGGAAAAAGTGATGAAAGTGGTGATTGAAAAGATCAGGGACGATTACGATTTTATTTTTATCGATTGCTCTCCCTCGCTTGGGTTGATCACCGTTAATTCATTAACAGCAGCTGACTCGATTATCATTCCGGTTCAATGCGAATATTTTGCACTGGAAGGTTTGGGCAAGTTATTAAACACAATTAAAATCATCCAAACGCGTTTAAATCCTGACTTGGAAATTGAGGGTTTTCTACTGACGATGTACGATAGCAGACTGAATTTGTCGAATCAGGTGTTGGAAGAGGTGCAAACTCATTTTGGTGAAATGGTTTTTGAAGCCACAATATCAAGAAACATTAAGTTGAGCGAGGCGCCGAGTTACGGGAAACCTGTTGTTTTGTACGATGCCAGTTCGCGCGGTGCTGAGAACTATATGGATTTGGCAAGAGAAATTTTACAAAAGAATGATTTGACGAAAATCAGAAATTCGGAAAAAATAATTGAATAAATAAATTCGAGTAATAATGGCTAAACGAAATGCATTGGGAAGAGGACTTGGTGCCTTGATTGATGATGCGGATAAAAATAGGGATGAGAATTCTTCGATCAGCGAAATTGCAATTGAAGAGATTGAGGCCAATCCATTTCAACCCCGTACAACATTTGACGAAGAAGCATTGAAAGAGTTAGCGGCGTCAATCAAAGAAATTGGCATTATTCAACCCATTACTTTACGAAAAGTTGGAGACCACAAATTCCAGATCATTGCCGGAGAGCGCCGGTTCAGAGCTTCGAAAATAGCCGGACTTAAAACAGTTACGGCCTATGTTCGGATGGCCGAAGATGAAGGAATGCTGGAAATGGCTCTGGTTGAAAATATTCAACGCGAAGATCTGGATGCCATTGAAATCGCAATTTCTTATCAGCGATTACTCGAAGAGTGTAAGTTGACACAGGAGAGCCTGAGTGACCGTGTCGGAAAGAAGCGGTCTACCGTGTCGAATTACTTGAGGCTACTGAGATTGCCTGCCTTGATTCAGAAAGGAATTGTTGATAAAACAATTTCGATGGGACATGCCCGGGCACTGGTTAATATTAAAAGTCCTGAAGATCAATTAGCGATATACGAAGAGATATTAAAGAATGATTACTCTGTTCGGAAAGTGGAAGAATTAGTCCGACTGTTAAACTCGCCTGCAGAAAAGCCAAAATCATCAGCTCCAAAACAAAGGCATCCCGAAGAATATGGAGAGCTGAAAGAGCATTTAAGTCGGTTTTTTAAGACCGATGTTGATTTTTCACTCAACAATAAAGGGAAAGGAAAGATCGTTATTCCGTTTGGTTCATCGAAGGATTTGGAGCGAATTATCGGAATTCTGGATAAACTAAATGGCTAATTCGATTTCAAAAAGAATAACATTGAATTATATAAAGAAAGCCGTACTGTTAATCCTGTTTATTGCAACAGGGTTTATTGCATCAGCTCAAAAAATAGCAGCTGCTGATAGTGTTTCAGTTGCTATAGAGAAAAAGCATTCGCCACGTAAAGCGACAATTTACTCTGCTGTTTTGCCGGGCCTGGGGCAAATTTACAACAGGAAATACTGGAAGGTGCCCTTAATTTATATTGGGTTTGGTGCTTTTGCTTATTTTATCGACTGGAATAATGATCAATATCAACTTTACCGGCAAGCATATGCTGATATTGTTGACAATGATCCATTCACCGATTCATACGAGCAATTTAACGAAGATGGACGTTGGGATAATCAAAGGTCGCAATTTACCACCAGGCTTAAAAATGCGAAAGATGTTTCCCGTAGAAACCGGGATTTGGTTGTTATTTCAACAGTGGCTTTTTATGCCTTGAATATTATTGACGCAAGCGTGGATGCACATTTTTTTAATTTTGATATAAGTGATGATTTAACCTTGAACTGGACGCCAGGGCCATTGTATAGTCATCATCAGAAAGTAGTAGGAATTCATTGTAGGATAAGATTTTAGAGGGGATATGAAAAAGGGATTAGGAATACTCGTAGTTTTAGTAAGTTTTACGGTTCAAAATGTTTGTGCAAAAAAGACAGACAAAGAAGCAATTAAAAGGGTAAGAACGATTGAGGTCGTTGCTCTGGATAGTGTACAGGGATATCAGAAAAAATATGTTACTCCGGATGAAAATCTAAACGATATTTTTGCTGAAAAGATAGATAGTCTGGTGAATTCCTGGTATATGCAGAATGTATTTGAAAGATCTGAGAGAATAGAAAACCGAGATAGTGTTCCCGTTGTTTCGCTGCCTGATTCTGTTTATATAGAGCGGTTACAGGCCATTGATTCCTATGTTGATCTGTCATTCAACAAAACCGTTAAAAATTTTATTGAGCTTTATACCCAACGGAGGCGTGATCAGGTGGAAATGATGCTTGGACTGGCCAGTTATTATTTTCCGATTTTTGAAGAAGAATTGGATCGGCTCGATATGCCCATGGAGCTCAAGTATATGGCTATTATTGAGTCGGCTTTAAACCCCGCCGCCAGATCAAGCGCCAATGCTGTTGGTTTGTGGCAGTTTATGTACGGAACCGGGAAAATGTATAAGCTGGAAATCGGCACGTTTGTTGATGAGCGTCGCGATCCGGTAAAATCTACTAAAGCGGCTGCACGTTACCTCAATGATTTGTATCGGATTTATAAAAACTGGCATTTGGTTATCGCAGCCTACAACTGTGGCCCCGGAAATGTCAATAAAGCAATCCGGCGTTCGGGTGGTGCCCGGGACTATTGGTCGATCTATTATCGATTGCCACGCGAAACCAGAGGTTATGTGCCTGCTTTTATTGCTGCAACCTACGTAATGACGAATTACGAAAAGCATAATTTGCAACCTCGTTATCCTGATTTTCCGATTGTTGCTGATACAATCATGGTCAATAGTTACCTTCATTTTAAACAAGTAGCTGAAATAACACAAGTGCCGATTGAAGCACTTCGGGCATTAAATCCTCAATATCGCATGGATATTATCCCGGCAAAGGCCGATAAACCTTATGTGTTGAAAATACCAATTGAAACGGTTGCTGATTTTATTGACAACGAAGAAGAAATTTACGCGTTTAAGCGGAATGAATTTTTCCCCAATAACTCAATTATCAACCCCCAAAGCCGGAGCACTTATTACCCAACCGATATTAAAGGAAAGGATAAGGTGATTTACACGGTGAAGTCGGGAGATAATTTAGGCTTCATTTCAGAGTGGTATCATGTTGGATTATCTGATTTGCGCTATTGGAATAATATACATCGTAACCTCATTCGTGTTGGACAAAAGCTTTCCATCTATGTTCCGGCAGGACAGGCTGATTTTTATGCCGATGTAAACCGGATGAGCTTTTCGGATAAACAAGCTTTTAAAAAGAAAACACCTGTAACGAGTGCTGGAGCATCAAGTCAGCAAATAACGAAGAGCGGTGAATTTGTTTACTATACTGTTCGCCGCGGCGAAAACTTATGGTCTATTGCCCGTAAATTCCCGGGAGTGTCTAATAACGATATTATACGATGGAATGATATCAACAATGGGAAAAAGATCTTTCCGGGACAAAAATTAAAGATCAAGCCTCGCTCGTAAGAGTGCGAATGGCTTATTTGCAGATCCACGATTTTAGCTTTACTTTTATTCGGAAGCTAAAACTGGAACATGACACCTGCAAAGGAATTCTTTTATTTTTTTGTTACACTACTTCTTTTTTCGGCTCTTCTTTTAATCTGGGAAGGTGATGTAAGTGCACCAGGTCTTTCATCAATGACCGAAGAATTAAACGTTGATTCAATTGATTCTTCAAATTATGTTGTAGATAGCCCAAAAGTAGAAATAGCCGGAATTGTTGAGGATTCAATTTCAAAGATATCAGAAAGCGAAGAAACTGCTGATAGGTCAATTCAATTATTTCACTCAACTCCTTTGATTTTTGCCGAAGATGACTCTCTGAGATTTCAGTTGTTATCCAGAAAATTAAGTGCTGAAAATCGTTCAGTTTTGCCTGTTCGGATTGTTTATTTCGGCGATTCGCAAATCGAAAATGATCGTATAACTTCTGCTTTGAGGAAAATACTACAGCTGGAGTATGCGGGCAAAGGTCCCGGTTTTATTCCGTTGGACGAATATTACAATACCCGGCATCAACTTTTGGTTGAAACGTCAAAAGCTTGGGATGTGAGAACCTTTCGAGATCGGGACTTTAAAAATCAAAGCCTGTTATTTAAGAATGCGATTTTAACTGCTGACAATGCCGAAGGATGGTTTCGTATAAGACGCATCAAACGGTTACAACCGCAGAAGGACTACCAACTTGTGAAGCTTTACTACTCAGCAAAAGACACTTGTTTTGTAACCGTAAAACAGGGGCGCAGGGAAATCTATTCAGGAAACCTCAATCCGAAAGACAAGATATCCACTTTAGATTTTCAGTTCAACCACACCCCGGACGATATTAGTTTTGATTTTACAGCAGCAGATACTTTTAATGTTGCCGGCCTTTCGCTTGAATCGGAAGGTGGTGTTTTTGTTGATAATGTCGCTTTAAGGGGCTTGTCTTATCCGCCTTTCGAAATGTCGGATCAAGAGTCAATCAAGCAGATGTTAGACCAAGTGAACGTGGGGCTGTTTGTGCTTCATTTTGGTGTAAACTTAGTGCCCTATACTTCCAAAAACGATTATTTGCATTTCCGTATTCATTTTCAGCAGCAAATCTCATTTTTAAAATTGATCCGGCCCGAGGTTCCAATTTTGATCATTGGCGTGTCCGACATGGCTCAAAAGGAAGCCGGACAGTTTAAAACCTATTCGACGATTACGGCAATTAAGCAAATTCAGTTTAAATTGGCGATGCAAAATCATGCGGCTTTTTGGGATCTGCAATCTTTTATGGGCGGTGAAGGTTCGATGAAACGCTGGGTAGAAGCTGCTCCTGCATTGGGGCGGAAAGACTACATTCATTTTTCGAGGCGGGGAGCTGATCTAGTGGGAACGGAATTGGCGAAAACAATATTACAGGAACTTAAGGCAAGTGAAGATTCTTTATGATTGAGCGGATTAAATATATCGTTGGAAATATTTGGCAATACCGGCCGGATGAACCGCTATTTTATACCGGAATTGCCTTTTGGATTGCGTTTACCTTGGTGCTTGCTGTTTACACTTTTGTTTACAAAAGAAACCAAATTCGGAATAGTTATTTGTTGCTGGTAAGTTGGTTCTTTTATTTCCAAATGAGCGGCGCATTTTTATCATTACTGATTTTTTCGTGTGCCATGAATTATGGATTTGGTTTGCTTATTCACAAACAAAGGAGGAAACAGGTTTGGGTAGGAATTGCAATTGGATTGAATTTACTGATTTTAGGATACTTTAAATATGCCTATTTTTTTCTGGACAATGTAAATCTGTTTTTTGAAACCAATTTTAAGGTTTTTAACTGGATTGGCTGGTTGATCAATCAGCTTGCTCGTGATGTGGTCGATGTTAATTCCATTTTGCTACCAATTGGAATTTCATTTTACACCTTTCAAGCAATTAGCTATTTGGTCGATGTTTATAGAGGCGACGCAGAAGTGGTCAAAAATCCGTTGGATTTCAGCTTTTATCTCAGTTTTTTTCCGCAGTTGGTTGCCGGACCAATTGTTCGTGCATCTTCATTTATTCCTCAGTTGTACCAGCGGTTCCGGCTGAAGAAAGAGGAATTCAGCCATTCCGTTTTCCTGATTGTAAAAGGTCTGTTTAAGAAATTAGTTATCGCCGATTTCTTGGCCTTAAACTTTATCGATCGGGTTTTTGAAGCGCCTTTGGCTTATTCGGGATTGGAAAATTTATTATCGGTATACGCCTATTCCATTCAAATTTATTGCGATTTTTCGGGCTATACCGATATTGCGATTGGGTTGGCACTACTGTTGGGATTTAAAATTCCGGTCAATTTCAATGCTCCGTATCAAGCATACTCCTTAACCGATTTTTGGCGTCGTTGGCATATTTCGTTGTCGCTTTGGTTGCGCGATTATCTGTACATACCTCTCGGGGGAAACAGAAAAGGCTCTGCCCGAATGTATATTAATCTTTTAATTACAATGATTCTGGGCGGACTGTGGCACGGTGCTAATATCCGATTTTTGATTTGGGGAGCTATTCACGGCATTGGGCTGGTGGTGGAAAAATTCTTTCGGCGAATCTTTTCACTTCAAACTAAGCCAAAGAAATGGAAGCGGTTGTTTTCTGTTTTTATGACATTTCAGGTAGTAAGTATAGCTTGGATATTTTTTCGAGCTCGCGATTACAGTATTGTGCAACAGCTCTTGTACCAGATTCGCCATCACTTTATGCCTCGCGATTTGGCGGGAGGTTGGGAGAGTTATCATTGGGTGATTTTTGTTTTTATTATTGGCCTGGTTACTATCTGGTTTCCTGACCCGGTCAAAGAGAGAATACGAGGTAAGTTTATTCGCCTGCCGAGCTGGGGGCAAATTCCGGTAATACTTATTATTTTGTTTTTAATCACTTTAGTTGCACATTCAACTTTGCAACCGTTTATTTACTTCAGATTTTAGTATGTCCTTGTTTTTTAATAATGACTGAAATCCTTTGACGGGTAACTTTAGCTATTTTTGTTCGTTGAGAACAAAGCCGTTAATAAAATTGTCTTATATTTGATTTCAATTTTAAATAAAGATTTTAGTCTGTTGGTATAAAATTGCCCTGAATGAGATTGTTTTTACTGCTAATTGCGCTTTTCATTGTCACTTCAAACTCTGTTCATGCTCAAATTGAGAGCCCGGAAAAGGTGGAAGTTGATATCACGTATATCGCTAATTCCGGATTTTTGATTCAAGTGAATGATAAGAAGGTATTGGTTGATGCGCTTTTTAAGGATATTGAAAGTGAGTATTACGATAGTCCATCGAAGCAATTGACCCAGAAAATCATTAATGGAGAAAGCCCGTTTGAAGGGATTAATCTGATTGCTTCAACTCACGAACATGTCGATAATTTTGACAATAATATTACTGCATCGGTTTTAGCAAGTCACTCGGAAGCTAAGTTTATTAGTTGTGCAAAAACTGTTGAGCAGGTCGAAAATACAAGCCAGTATCAACAAATAAGAAATCAGTTAGTTGAAATTACGCCAGAACAGTTAACTCATGTTGATACGATTGTGAATGGAATTGATGTGAGGGTTTATCGAATTAATCATGGGCCTTATTACATTGAAGATCCTTTAACAGGTCGTAAAACAGATATATACCGATTTGCAGAACACCTCGGATTTCGGTTTACAATTGATGGGGTTAGTTTTTTCCATTGTGGCGATAGTAATTCGAATGCGTTGGATGAGTACCACAGACTCAGGTTGGACAATGATAACCTTGATTTTGCCTTTCTTGGGCGCGGTTTTTTATATCAACCACAAGGTCAGGGTGTTGCCATTATGAAAAAGTATATTCAAGCAAAACATTACATCATCATGCAAATTCAGCATGAAGACAATGAATATTACAAAGAAGTAGCAGATGCCGTAAAACCGGGTATTCCCAGTGTTAAAGTTTTCGAACGGGA
This sequence comes from Sunxiuqinia indica, assembly GCF_009847015.1. GTDB lineage: Bacteria > Bacteroidota > Bacteroidia > Bacteroidales > Prolixibacteraceae > Sunxiuqinia > Sunxiuqinia indica. The sequence continues at coordinate 218,794 of NZ_WVEM01000005.1, read as the reverse complement.
GATGGAAACCAAAACATATGAGATTGACTTAAAACCCCAAATGCTTTCTAATCAATAAGTTTTTTGTTTGATCAAAGTCAGGTTTAGCGACCTTTGAAGATTCTGCCAGCTTCAAACTTTCCACCACCAAATACCAATATTGTCACGAAGATCACCAGGTAGAGCAATGCAAGCTCTTTGCGCTGGAACGGATCGTTTCCATGAATTTGAAAAGCAGCAATGCTCATGGTAACAATAAGCGGAATGACCGACAGGCGAGTACCGATTCCAAAGATTAAGAGAACCGAACAAAGGAATTCGGCAAATACTGCGAGAATCAATGAAATCGTTGATCCTAATCCGAAGAGATCAGCAAATTGTGTATTTCCCTCTATCAGTTTCAAAAATTTAGGAATTCCATGGGTTAGCATGAACCCTCCTGCTGAAACTCTCAATAGAAGTAACCAAATATTTGTTAGTGCATCATTTGTCCTTGGTCCAAGTAATTTCGCCATCGTAGTTTATTTTCGTGTTCAAAAAAAAGTATTGGTAAAACCAACGTGCAAATTATAGAAATAGTTTATGGTATGCCGTATATTTTTACTTTCACATGCAAAAATAACATTTTGGTCATTCCTGATGATACGGAAAGTATCATCTTGCTGTTTTAGATTAATGCATGAAGCCGACTTCAACTACTAATTTTTACAATTTGTTAGATTTTTGCTTTCAATTTAATTTTTCCCTTAAGAAATAAATTCCTACATTTGCTCCATTAACAAAAGAAAAATGAAAATCCAGGCTATCGTACTTAACGTCATTATTCTTCTCGTCGTGGTCATTTCGCAAGCGAAGTGAGGATGTTGTATGTTGGTATAAACCGATAGCCATTCTCATAAGGGGGAATGGCTTTTTTCATTTATAGACTTTATTTTATGAGACATTTTACAACAATTCATCTGGTTCTTCTAGTCGTCATTCTTGGGTTTCGCTAAGAAAGGCTTGGAATTGTTGAATAAATAATATACGAAAGCCTTTCTCACACGAGAAAGGCTTTTTTAAGAATTAAAAAATTGAAGGAAATGCAGAAAAAGTTAAGATCAGCAACAACAACAGAAGGGCGAAAGATGGCAGGGGCGAGAAGCCTCTGGAGAGCCAACGGTGTGAAAGAAGAACAATTTGGTAAGCCAATGATTGCGATTGTTAATTCATTTACTCAATTTGTTCCGGGGCACGTCCACTTGCATCATATTGGTCAGGAAATTAAAGCAATGATCGAAAAAAGAGGCTGTTTTGCAGCTGAATTTAATACGATTGCCATCGATGATGGAATTGCTATGGGACACGATGGTATGCTTTACTCGCTTCCATCGCGCGATATAATTGCCGATAGTGTAGAATATATGTGCAATGGTCATAAGGTGGATGCGATGGTCTGCATTTCAAACTGCGATAAAATTACACCCGGGATGATGATGGCAGCCATGCGATTAAATATTCCTGCAATTTTTGTTTCTGGTGGCCCGATGGAAGCCGGAAAGATTGATGAAAAATCATACGACTTGGTTGATGCCATGGTTATGGCCGCTGATGAATCTTATTCAGACGAAACGATTCTTCGGGTTGAGCAAGAGGCATGTCCTACCTGTGGCTCGTGTTCGGGTATGTTTACTGCTAATTCAATGAACTGTTTGGCTGAGGCATTAGGTTTGGCTTTGCCGGGTAATGGTACTATTGTAGCCACACATATGAATCGTAAAAGGTTATTCGAGGAAGCAGCTGATCGGATTGTGGACATCACTTACGATCATTATGAAAATGGAAACGAGAAAGTAACTCCCCGGGGTATTGCAACTCGTGCTGTTTTTAATAATGCAATGAAGCTTGACATTGCCATGGGAGGATCTACCAATACCGTACTACATATTTTAGCCATTGCCCGTGAGGCAGGGGTTGATTTTACAATGGAGGATATTGACCAGCTTTCGCGCAATACTCCAAACCTTTGTAAGGTTGCTCCAAACTCCGATTATCATATAGAAGACGTAAATCGTGCCGGAGGTATTCTGGGAATCTTGGCAGAGATGGATCGTGCCAAATTATTGGATACTTCCGTATCTCGGGTTGATGGCAATACATTGGCAGAAGCCATTAAAAAGTTCGACTTAAAAAGCAAAGATGTTGCAGAGATTGCAATAAAAAAATATAAATCAGCTCCCGGCGGCGTGCGTAACAACGTAATGGGATCGCAGGAAAGCTATTATAAGGAGCTGGATGTTGACCGGGAGAACGGATGTATTCGGAATTTTGAACATGCGTATAGTAAAGATGGAGGACTTGCCGTATTGTATGGAAATATTGCCAGAAACGGGTGTATTATCAAAACAGCGGGTGTCGATCCTTCAGTCCACAATTTTAAAGGAACAGCCAAGGTATTCCAATCGCAAGACGATGCAGTGAATGGAATTCTTGGCGACTCTGTCCAGGCTGGTGATGTTGTTGTTATTCGCTACGAAGGGCCCAAGGGAGGTCCCGGAATGCAGGAAATGCTATATCCAACTTCGTATATCAAGTCCATGAGGCTGGATAAAGCCTGTGCATTGATTACCGATGGACGATTTTCAGGAGGTACATCCGGACTGTCAATCGGACATGTGTCTCCCGAAGCGGCCCGCGGTGGTGAAATCGCTTTAATAAAGGATGGAGATTTAATTGAAATCAGTATTTCGGAACGGAAAATTAACCTACTGATTTCGGATGAAGAAATGAATAAAAGAAAGGCAGAAGAAGAAGAAAAAGGAAAGGACGCGTACACTCCTGTTGGAAGAAACAGGGTTGTAAGTAGAGCGTTGAAAGCTTATGCTAGTTTGGTTTCCTCTGCCGATCAAGGTGCGATACGATTAATAGATTAAGAAACAAAAAAAACAGATTTATATGGCTACAAAGAGAATTACTGGTTCACAAGCCGTTATTCTTTCACTTTTAGAAGAAGGCGTTGATACCATTTTTGGATATCCGGGCGGAGCAATTATGCCGATTTATGATGCCCTTTACGATTTTGACAAACAAGTTACTCATATATTGACTCGCCATGAGCAGGGAGCGATTCATGCAGCAGAAGGGTACGCAAAGGTAACCGGAAAAGCTGGGGTCTGTTTTGCAACTTCCGGACCGGGAGCAACAAACCTGATAACAGGAATCGCTGATGCTATGATTGATTCAATTCCATTGGTGTGTATCACCGGACAGGTTGCCTCTCCGTTGCTTGGAACAGATGCATTCCAAGAGTCAGATGTGGTTGGCATTTCAATGCCGGTAACCAAATGGAACTATCAAATTACAACTGCAGATGAAATTCCTGGAGCTATTGCTAAGGCTTTCTATTTGGCTCAATCCGGTCGTCCGGGGCCCGTATTGCTTGATATTGCCAAGGATGCTCAGTTTCAGGAGGTCGATTATGAGTACAAGAAATGCACTAAAATCCGATCTTATATTCCAGAGCAGCCGGTTGATCCTTTTAAAGTGAAGGAAGCAGCCGACTTAATTGATGGAGCAAAGAAACCTTTGTTGCTTTTCGGACAAGGTGTTATTATTGCGAATGCTGAAGAGGAGCTGAAGCAATTTGTTGAAAAGACAGGAATTCCGGCAGCATGGACTTTGCTTGGGCTTTCGGCCATGCCAACCGATCACCCTTTAAATGTTGGAATGCTTGGAATGCATGGGAATTACGGCCCAAACATCAAAACCAATGAGGCGGATTTAATTATAGCTGTTGGTATGCGGTTTGACGACCGTGTAACCGGTAAGGTAAGCGAATATGCAAAGAACGCTAAAATTGTTCACCTGGAGGTTGATCCTGCTGAAATCGATAAAATTATTAAAACAGATGTTGCTGTTTTAGGGAATGCCAAAAAATCATTGGCTATGCTAACTGGTAATGTCAAAGAGAATAGGCATGAAGCCTGGTTGCAGGAATTCCGTGATTGCGATAAAATTGAACAAGAGAAAGTCATCAAAAAAGATACCTATCCAGAGAAAGCAGGACTTACAATGGGTGAAGCTGTTCGGATAACGTCTGAGATAGCAAAGCATGATGCTGTTTTGGTTACTGATGTTGGTCAGCAGCAGATGATTGCTTCTCGATATTTTAAATTTACCCAATCGAAAAGTAATGTAACTTCAGGTGGACTTGGCACAATGGGGTATGGAGTTCCTGCTGCCATGGGAGCTCAATTAGGTGCAAAAGGCCGTACTGTTTGCTGTTTTGTAGGTGATGGTGGTTTTCAAATGACAATACAGGAATTGGGGACCATCGTCCAAAATAAGCTTCCGGTAAAAATCATTCTCCTGAATAATAACTTTTTAGGAATGGTACGTCAGTGGCAACAACTGTTTTTTGAAAAGCGATACTCATTTACTGAATTGCAAAACCCTGATTTCATCATGATTGGAAAAGGCTTCGGTATGGAAGGCCATAAAGTAACCAAGCGTGAAGAATTAGAAGATGGTATCCAACGAATGATGGATCACGATGGTCCGTACTTACTGGAAGTTGTAGTAGAGAAAGAAGATAATGTTTTCCCAATGGTTCCGTCGGGAGCTTCAGTTTCTGACATTATACTGGAAGCCTAATTTTTAAAATTGAAAAACATGAAACAGGAATTTATCATTACCATATATTCGGAAAACCATATTGGTTTATTGAATCGAATCACGATCAATTTTACACGACGTAAAATAAATATCGAGAGCCTGACCGTTTCAGAATCTGCTATTCACGGTGTGTCTAAGTTCACCATCGTTATTAAAGAAACGGAAGACCGGGTTAAAAAGGTTGTCAGACAGTTAGAAAAAGTGGTTGAAGTACTAAAGGCTTTTTATCACACGAACGATGAAATGGTGTATCAGGAAATTGCTTTGTATAAAGTGCCCACCGAAGCGCTTTATGAGAGTGATGATATCGAGAATCTAGTCCGGAAAAATGGGGCACGAATTCTAGAAATTACCAAAGAGTTTACGGTAATTGAGAAAACCGGGCATAAAACAGAGACGCAGGAAATGTTCGATGCTTTAAATCAATTTGGAGTGTTGCAATTTATTCGTTCCGGAAGAGTTGCGATTACGCGTGATCCAATTGAACGACTTTCTGAGTTCTTGAAAGAGCGAGATGATTTGTTAAATCAGGTTGATTAATCTATCATGACAATATGAACCAGAGGTTATCTTAAAAAGATAGCCTCTTTTTCATTGACTAAAATTGCATCTTCTCCACATAAATATCCATAAAGTTTGGATCTCCCTCCAGGTTAATATGACGAATCTTAGATAATACTTCACTCACCACATTTGTTTCATTAAACAAAAATATTTTAGCCCCTATCAGCGCTGTATTGCCCATTTTATGAACTTTTTTAGCTTCAACTTCAAGCATTCCTGTTTCGATGACATGCTCGACGTTGATATAGCTTCCGAACCCACCTGCGATATATAACTCATCGATATCACTCATGTTGATGGAGATACTGGAGGCTAATATTGACAAGCCTGCAGCAATGGCTGCTTTGGCCAACTGAAACTCATGAATATCTTTCTGACTTAGTTTCACTCCCTCAAAAAGGTTGATTTTCTCTTCTCCCGACTGAATCTCTCCAAATTGCCCTAGTCTTTCCAGTCTGCGTAGAATAGCAATGGCGTCAATCAAGGCACTTCCACAAATTCCTTTAGCAGATGTCTTTCCAATCACATCGGCATGAATTTGCCCATCTTCGATGTGCAATGATGAAATCGCTCCTGTAACTGCGCGCATACCCATCGAGATATTTGCACCTTCAAATGCAGGTCCGGCAGCAGTTGATGCACACACCATCTGGTGCTTGTTTCCTATGACGATTTCACCGTTAGTGCCTAAGTCGACCAAAGCCACATAATTGTCCTTCTTATAGATCCCTGTAGCGACAATACCGGCAAGGATATCACTTCCAACAAAGCTTTCAATAGGAGGAAAAAACTGCACTTTTTCAAGGATTTGAAAATCCCAGTTCAATTCCGAACCTGAAAAAGACTGTTCCCCGACATCTTTAATCCGAAAAGGATAAGCAGCCAACGGAGAAACATCGTCACCACTAAAAATCAGCTGCATTGCTGTATTACCAACGATTACGATCTTTTTAACTGGCACGTCATGCTTCCCGATCAACTTTCCAATCATTTGCCCGACAGCCTGCCGGATTGACTGTGTCATCTCAGACTCCAGCCCGTCAACACATGCCTGAATACGGGAGATCAAATCGGCACCGTACTTCACCTGTGGATTCAGCATAGTTTCTGCTGCAAGTACTTTTGCTGTAGATAAATCAACCAGTTGAGCCACAAGTGTTGTGGTTCCTAAATCAACGGCTATTCCATATCCGCTTTGCGGAACATATTCATATTCACTCTCATCAGCCAAAATCAAATGATTAAATTGATCTACTTCCAAAGTAATGTCGCCGGTACAATGGCTCAAACATGCTAATCGCCACCCCGTTTCATATTCTTTTTCAGTGATTTTTTTTCGATGAAAATCAGTCACATCGATGGAGCCATCAAGCAACTTGACCTTACATTTTCCGCACGTCCCCTTTCCCCCACAAGGAAACTCAATACCATATTCATGTAATACATCGATCAGAGGGGTTTGATGATTTACCTGAATTTCCTTACCAAGTGGATGGAGCCGAATTAGATGTTCTTTCATAAAATAAAATATCAACCAATCATTATCATTGGTTCAAATTTAGTTTTTTCATCGAAATTACTCAGGTTTTACCGAGAAGTTAAGGCAACTATTTTATCCAGGAACAAATCGACAGTAGACTCATCTGCCTTTTCAAAAATGATAACCATCTCTGACTGGGATTGAGCTTGACAGGATTCAACAGTCTCTCCGGAAATGGTATATTGAAACAACATCCATCCGCCATCAGATTTGACAAATCCCTTCGCTCTTACAACGGTCTTTTCTTTATGCAACAAACTAAAAAATTGATTCCAATTTATTTGTTCACCTGGCTCTAACCGAACAGTTTTTTGAATGTAACCTGCTGCTTTTTCTGAATTTCCTGGATAAAGCAACTGCTTAAAAGGACCCGACACCATCGAATCCTGTAGTTCTGATAAAGATAAAATCGAGGAAAAAAGTGGCGTTCTATCACGGGACTGATAAATCTTCACTTCCGGATATTTTTGCCTGAACCGACTTAATAAATCTGTCTTTTGCTGCTCATCGAGAAGGTCAAGTTTACTCAATACAATTTGATCAGATTGTCGAATCTGCAGGTTGTAAATCGGATTTATCTTAAGCCTTGGATTTAAAATGCTCGTTAGATCCACCAAGCAACAGACAGGCATCAACTTCAATTGGAGATATTCGCCAACAATCCCTGAAGTCATCTCCACTCCTCCCAGTCCGCTGGGTTCAATCAGTATTCGGTCATACTGTCCAGTTTGAAGAATCTGCTCCAGGTTATGAGCAAAATTCTCCCGCGCAGAACAACAAATACATCCACCGGCAATTTCATAGATCGCCCCTTTTGACGATGTTGCCGAATGTAAAATATTCGAATCAATAGGAATTTTCCCAAACTCATTGACAATGATCGCCCATTCTTCCTGAGAGTCCTTGAATTCGAAGAACTGTTTGATGAGAGTTGTTTTACCAGCTCCCAAAAAACCAGTGATAATATGTACCGGTATTTTTTTCAAGACTGAAAGAATAATCCGGGAACCAGTTGACCAGTCCCCGGAATTATTGTATCACAAACCATACTCTTCCAAAATGAATTTGCTTTGATCCATTAATGGAAGCATCATATCTATAAATTCACTTTCGCTATCAGGAATACTGTTAAGGTCTTCTCTCAGGATTGGCAGGTAAGCAGTCTCCATCTCCGACAACTCCATCTGACCGGATGCGATGGCCTCCTCAATAATATCCAGTGTAGCAAGTGCGCCGTTTTTAGCATTGGCAACATAGGAATCACCCTTCAACAGCTCCTTTGAAATCCTGATGACATTCTCGGGCGCTAAAACCAAGGCCTGGGGGTCGGTGTACACGTCTGAATCAACCATCAGCTGCTGGAATAGCTGACAGCTTTGATCGCCGCCTTTCAACGCAACGTTCATTAACCTCACATCATACTCCAGTTGTTCCATATAAGCTGTAGGTGCCATCCCGGATAACAGTTTGATGTTTTGGACGGATTCATTGCTCCAAAGATCAGTGCATGCCGATGCAATATTTCCAATGGGACTAAAATGAGCACAAGCTGCTGTTTTACCTTCCATAGAAATTGGGATTCCGGTAATGGCCTTTAAAAACGGCCCTTCGTACCCGCAATCTTTATCCGGACCAACAGCTCCCTCTTCCATAGCAACGATTGAACGGACAACAGAAATAACTCGCACCAAAGCTGCAAAAACCTTCGGAATGTATTTTTTCTCAGCCAATACCATCGCGGTGTTGGCAAAACCACAAGCCGAATCACCTGCAGCGATTTTCCCTTGCTTATTGGCCAAGCCAACAATTTTCTTCCACAGAAATTGCATGTCACGAACTCCCAAAACAGATAGCGCAAACATAATTGCTTTAATATCGCACATCATCAGCGCATCATCTGACACTTCTTTTCCTCCGGTACTTTCAATGGATACCAAATCGCCACCAGCCTCCATTCCCCGCTCAAAAAGCTCCATCATAGGAGCGATTAACTCTGATGTTCTTTGTTTTGCGGGTCGTTCAAATTCTCGCAAATCGTTTGGTGTCAATCGAATCTCCGAGGCTAAACCGTGTTTTTGATAATACTTTTCGCAGACTTCATTCATGATCGATACAATATCGACTCCGATCTGTGGAGTTTTGGTCATCTCGAGCAAGGTTTCAAATTCCAAAACCACTCCTTTGGAATTTAGGTGCAACGCTCTCTCAAGAGCTCCCTCGGCAATTTCCCGATAATGTTCGTTGACTCTTTTTACCGTGTTGCTGTTAATACTCATTGTCGGTAAGGTAAAATTCAGTTCCGAATAAACCTGTCCGCCTCCGATAATCAACCCACGTCTTGTCTTTACCGGGCTTGGAGCCTTACCAAACATCAATTCTTGTGGCGAGCTTATGATTAAGTTCTTATATTTCATGGATTCAATTTTTAATGATTTTACATCCTCAGATACAAGCATGCAAACCCCTCCACGCCACAATCACGTGACATGCATAAAGTTTACAAATAAGCTGATATATAACTAATTAAGAGGCGATTTTATTTAAATACTCAACTGCCTTCTGTGGATCCGCTGCATAATAATCAGCGCCTATTTTTTGACAAAAATCGTCGTTGATCGGTGCACCGCCAATTAACACCCTTGCGTCTGGTTTTTTGGTTCTTATGGCTTTGACGATATCTTCCATATTCACCATTGTTGTTGTAAGCAAAGCAGAAAGGCCAATCACGGCATTGGGATATTCATCAATTTTTTCCAGGAATTTGTCCTCACTGACATCTACTCCCAAATCAACGATTTTCCAACCACCTCCTTCAACAATCATCGAGACCAGGTTTTTTCCAATATCATGCAAATCGCCTTTTACGGTGCCTATTATAAAAGTTCCTTTTTCCTTAATTTTTCCCGACGCAAAAAATGGCTTCAATTGCACCATTGAAGCTCCCATTGCCTTAGCCGACATCAGCATTTGCGGAACAAATATTTTTTGCTCAGAAAATTTCTTGCCGACGCGTTCCATTGCAGGAATGAGCGCTTGCTCCAGAATATCTTTAGGATCAACATCAGCATCAAGTGCATTTTTGGTTAATTCGTTCGCACCATCCTGCCCTTTCAATTGCGGAGGGAACGGTGAAGCTTTATCTGCTTTCCCAAATTCAACCGCTTCGAATAATTTTTCAAGAATTTCACTCATAAGTTTGACGTTTTATTTGACTTAGTTTTTTGACTCTTAAGACATAGTGTAAAATTACGTGGCTTTTTACTTGAATACTACTACTATTTTTACCACTTTTGATGCTATATTCACATGTATGATAAAATCTGTTCATAATACACAATAATGAAGGCTTTATATGAAGAAATAAAATTAACCGAATACGAATCCTTTCACATCGGAATATTTCAGGATAATCTCGACAAAAGTACGTGGCATTATCATAACTGTTTTGAAATAAGCTTCATAACCGAAGGTAGTGGCAAGAGGATTGTTGCCGATTCAATCGTTGAATTTCATCCGGGGGATCTAATCTTCATCGGAGGTAAATTGCCCCATGTGTGGATTTCAGACAAACAACACACACTTTCCGGAAGAACACTGGAAATGGTTAATCTACAATTCACTCATGATGTAATCCCTCAAAAGCTGCTGACTCTTCCCGAATTTAAGAATGTTTCAAAAGCTGTTGAATATTCCGAAAAAGGGATACAAATCGTTGGACAAACACTGAATGAAGTCAGTGAAATTATGCTTCAGCTACCCTATATGACAAGCTTTAATCGCTTAATTCAATTTTATAAAATGATGGATATTATTGGGAAAAGCGAATCGAATACCCTATTAGCCAGTGATGACTACCTGGCTAAAAGGTTCTCGACAAACAACAAGCGAATCGCCATGATTCATGAATACCTGATGAATAATTTCCAGGAAGATGTTGATCTGAAAAAGCTGGCGTCGTTGGTTAACATGGCCGAGGGCTCATTATGCCGGTATTTCAAATCCCAGATGAAAATAACGCTGTTTGAATACCTCAACCAATTAAAAATTGACCTGGCCTGCAAATTATTAATGGATGAAAATCATGGAATTTTGGAAGTTAGCCTGGATAGTGGGTTTAATAACCTGAGTCATTTTAATAAGCAATTCAAGAAAATCACCGGACTGACGCCGAGTGCTTATCGAAAACAATTCCGTCATTTGATTTAAACGTTTTGTTTGTAATTTCGTAGTTCATTGTCCGTTAGTCTTATTGAATGAAACAAATTTCTAACCACATACCCGTTTACAGCCTGCATAACTTTAGTTCGCCGGAACGAAAAAGCCAGCAGTTTCAAGTTGAAGTGTTTGATGCTAAGCGTCACTTTAGCGTCAAATATCCACATAGACATGATTTTTTTGAGGTGCTTTACCTGATGAAAGGTTCTGGATTTCATGTGATTGACAGTAATAAGTATGAGATAACCCCGCCATGTGTATTTTTCATGTCGCCCGGGCAAGCCCACAAGATTGAGTTTTCGAACGATATTGAAGGTTACATTTTTATTTTTACCGCTGATTTCTACTTGGCTAACCGAAGCAATCAAAATAGTTTGATTGAGTTTCCTTTCTTTTATAATTTGCGTCAAGATAACCCTCCGTTACAATTGGAGAAGGATGAGGACATTCAATTCCTGAAGCAATTGTTTTTGCGGAGTATCTCCGAGCTGAGAAACAACCACACTAATTTATTGGACTCATTACGCTCTTTACTTGATCTGATGTTGACGACTTGTACGTCAAGGTATAAAACGGAAGAAAATCTCGAAACAAAAGGGAAAGGGTATTTGCTTGTTAAGAGGTTTTATCAACTGGTTGAAGAAAATAATTACCAAAACCTATCGCTAAAGGAGTATGCAGCCCGACTGGCGGTTACACCCAATCATTTAACCCAGACCGTAAAGCATTATACAGGCAAAACTTCCAGTCAAATAATCAAGGCCAAGCAGGTGATGGAAATCAAACGCCTGTTGGTTCATACCAGTTTAAGTGTTGCTGAAATCGCGAATCAATTTAGTTTTGAAGATCAGTCTTATTTCACGAAATTCTTCAAACGTGAATCGGGATTTTCTCCTCTGCAATACCGATCCGAAATAGCGCGGTGAGTCGAAAATTACCATCTCGAATTGTTTTGTAACTATTTGTTAATTAGTCTGTAGATTTGTGTGGTTCGTTTTTTTCAAAAATAAATCCATGAAAATTACCATAAAAACATGGTTTTTTACTCGACTTTCTGCCGATTATTCTTTTGCTTTGTATTCTGTAAGTTAAAAATCGATTAGAAACAAATAAAATCATTAACAATGGCAAATTATTTTAATACACTTCCTTTGCGCTTGCAATTGGAACAATTAGGAACCTGCGAATTCATGGATCAGTCAGAATTCGCTGATGGTGTAAAAAAGCTGGAAGGTAAAAAGGTTGTTATCGTTGGTTGTGGCGCCCAAGGATTAAACCAGGGATTAAACATGCGTGATTCTGGCTTGGATGTGTCGTACACCTTACGTGAAGCGGCAATCAAGGAGCAGCGTCAGTCGTATAAAAATGCGGTTGACAACGGTTTTAAAGTTGGCACTTACGAAGAGATGCTGCCCGCTGCCGACTTGGTAATCAATCTGACTCCGGATAAACAGCACACGAATGTAATTAAGTCGGTTATGCCGTTGATGAAAGAAGGAGCTACGCTTTCATACTCACATGGATTTAATATTGTTGAGGAAGGTATGCAAATTCGTAAAGACCTTACGGTTATAATGGTTGCTCCAAAATCTCCGGGGTCTGAAGTACGCGAAGAGTACAAGCGTGGTTTTGGTGTTCCTACTTTGATTGCCGTTCATCCGGAAAATGATCCCAAAGGTGATGGATTTGAAATTGCAAAAGCTTACGCTGCTGCTACAGGTGGTCATAAAGCCGGTGTACTTCGTTCTTCTTTTGTGGCTGAAGTAAAATCAGACTTAATGGGGGAGCAAACAATTCTTTGTGGGTTGTTGCAAACCGGTTCAATTTTGTCATTCAATAAAATGATTGAGAAGGGAATCGAACCTGCTTATGCTTCAAAATTGATTCAATATGGATGGGAAGTGATAACCGAAGCATTGAAGCACGGTGGTATTACCAACATGATGGATCGTTTGTCGAATCCTGCAAAAATCAAAGCTTTTGAGTTGGCTGAAGAGTTAAAAGACATTATGCGTCCATTGTTCCAGAAACATATGGATGATATCATGTCAGGCGAATTCTCGAAAACCATGATGGAAGATTGGGCGAACGATGACAAGAACTTGTTGACCTGGAGAGCTGCAACAGGCGAAACTGCTTTCGAAAAAACGCCTGCATCTGATGAGGAAATTAGTGAGCAGGAATATTTCGATAATGGCGTGTTGTTGGTTGCCTTTGTAAAATCAGGTGTTGAGTTGGCCTTCGAAACAATGACAGAGGCCGGTATCAAAGAAGAATCTGCTTATTACGAGTCGTTACACGAAACTCCGCTGATTGCAAACACGATTGCCCGTAAAAAATTGTTTGAAATGAACCGGGTGATTTCTGATACTGCAGAATATGGTTGTTATTTATTCGACCATGCTTGCAAGCCATTGTTGGGCGATTTCATGAAAAAAATTGAAACTGATGTGATTGGTGAAACTTTCGGCGAAGGTTTTGACAACCATGTTGACAACAAAAAACTCATTGAAGTGAATGCTGAAATTCGTTACCATAACGTTGAAATTATTGGTGAGGAATTGCGTAGTGCTATGGCTGCAATGAAAGCGATTTACTAGATTTTTATAATTAATACGGCAAGGCTCTATCGAAAGATAGGGCCTTTTTTATAGTCGTTTTTAATGAAAAAAACTAGTTTAGAATGATGCTTTTAATCGAACTAATTGACCGGAGGTTGGCAAATCGGCTAAACGTTTTGTTTGATGCTGAATCTTGAGCAAGAAAGCTATTAATCAACTCAATTAGTTCGATGATCTCTTGTTCTGAAAGTAAAAGTTTTACGCTGGTCGTGGCAAAAGGAATCAGGATTTTTCTTCGGTAATTGTTTGCTAAAATTTCATTTTCAAAATGATTGGAATTCACTGTGTTTAGATACCCCAGAAGCTCTTGAAGCTTTTTCGGTGATTTAAAATCCATCCCAATATTTCCAAACTCAAGATGAATTTTGTTGCATGTGTTGCAAACAAATAGTTGTCCGTTTTTGCTGACCTTTTTCATATACACTATTATTGGTATGTTTTTATTGCAAAGTTCGGAGTTCGCATAAGATCGGCATACTCTTGTGCACTTGTAATTTTATACGCACGTTTCATCCGACTTCGTTTCGCTCTCGTACAAAATTGAAAAAGAACAGCTGAGCAATCAATCCCTAAATGTTGGGGTTTTTCAGATCAACTCTTCGGGGTTGATATCTTGAATATCGAGCAGGTTGTTCATGATGGCATACACAGTCAATCCGGATATGGATTTGATGCCAAGTTTTTCAGTGATGTTTTTTCGGTGAGAGATAACGGTATGGATACTAATGAATAGTTTCTCGGCAATTTCTTTATTGGCCAATCCAACTGCAATTAGTCTGATCACTTCTTTTTCCCGAACAGTTAATTCTCCATTGTCCGAATTTCCGTTTTTCTTTTTTGCTCCTGCTTGCCGAATGATCTGGATCAGCTTTTGAATTTGCATGGAAGATGAAAATTGATTCAGCTGATAATCTACTGAGTCGTTCTGTTCCAAAACCTGATCATCATTGTAAAAGCCCACCAAGTATACATCGTTATTCTTTTTGAGTAGATCGACTGCTTTTGAGTTTACCTCAGTCTGAGCTTCCAAAATCAAAATAATAGAGCTGTTTGTAATTCCGGTAAATGAATTCAAATCTTTTGTTGAATTCAATTGGGTTATTTCCATTTTGAAATAATCCTGCAGAATTAACGACAAGCCCTTTCTGATAATCTCTGAGCGATGTATTATGAAAACATTTTCTTTCATTTTCCCAGTTCCTTTTCAAACTCCATTACTTGAACAATTAAAATGTGATCTTCAATTCGGGCATGATCGTTCAGGTCGTTTTCGAATTGAAAAAGAGCCGTTAAAAATTCGTTCATGGTATTGTCCTCATAGTTTGGACTCAGATGACGGATGATCAGATTTTTCAAGTCGCTTAATTTCACTTCAACATTGGTATGTTCGTTTTCCAGAACTTCAATGGAGGATCCGTCGCTATTTAGCGTTTTCTCTTTGTACAGGTTAATGATATATGGAAAAACCTTCTCGTCTTCTAAGTTTAGGTGAATTAAAAGCTCAGCCTTGTATTTCTGATAGAACGAGTTGATCATTTTTAGGCTGGAACAATCTTCAGTGCAGCTTTCGATAACTTTGTTTAATAACCGTTCAATTTTTGGTAAGACATATTCAATAT
Organism: Sunxiuqinia indica; assembly: GCF_009847015.1. Taxonomy (GTDB): domain Bacteria; phylum Bacteroidota; class Bacteroidia; order Bacteroidales; family Prolixibacteraceae; genus Sunxiuqinia; species Sunxiuqinia indica. The sequence continues at coordinate 203,603 of NZ_WVEM01000005.1, read as the reverse complement.
AGTAGCGGTGCGTGTTTTTCAGATATTCAATTATCAGAAGCGGTGAAAAGGATAGCAGTTCAGCTTCCGGAAAATAGCCTTCGTCAGTGTAGGTATTAACAATAGCCAGAAAAAAATCTGTGTGAATCTTGTTTTCAGTACAAACTTCATCAATCGATTTTTCCTTGAATCCCAGCCGGATTCCAAAACGATTAATGACTGGTAGCAGGTTATAGTTTGCACCAATTAAGCTTGACATCTTGTCTTCTTTCCTAAATAATTCCATGACGACTTTATTTCTTTATTGACAATGATAACAGTTTAAGACCTGATAAGGTTAAAGAAGTTGTAATTTTTCATCAATAGCTCCGATTAGCGATAGGGGAGTTGAGCCAACATGTTGGCCAATTGGTTAATTCCCGCTTCAAGCTTTTTGCCGGCCATCATTTTAATCATCATCCCCATTTCTGCGTGCAAAGTCAACTTCATTTTTGTTTGCGAAGGCGTTACAGCCATCAGTTGAATCCAGAATGTAATTTCTACCGGAAGCTTGCCCGAACTTTCTATTTTTATTGTTTTAAAAGGCTCTCTGTTCACAATTCGGATCTCGGATTGTCCCATACCTGTAATATTAAAACGACAGGAATCATTGTCTGACTCAAAGTCAGTAACCTTTATTTGAGGAACTTGTTGACTAACTTTTTCTAACACGCTTTCGTTTAGGTAGTGTGAGAAGTTATCGAAATTGGACAAATAGTTAAAGACCACTTCTTCGTTTTGATCGATAAATTTGATATCGCTTGTGTACTTACTTAGTGCCATAATTTTTTCTCCAAAAAAAATCCCCGGAATGTGTGTCCGGGGAATAATGATATGTTGTTAAAGTAATTTACTTATTTACCCCACTCGGATGGGTTTCGACGCCACTCATTTAACGACTCAATCTGCGATTGTTTGATTTCGCCTGATTCCAAAGCCACTTCTAGTAACGTTTTGTAACGGCTTAATGTTGTCAGCTCAATTCCTGCTTTTTCAAAGTTCTCTTTTGCAAGCGGGAAATTGTATGTGAAAATAGCCATCATTCCCAAAATCTCGCCTCCAAAGTTTGAGATTGCTTCAGCTGCTTTTAAGCTACTAACTCCAGTTGAAACCAAGTCTTCAATAACAACCACCTTCTGGCCGGCTTTTAAGTCGCCTTCAATAAGGTTTTCCAAACCATGATTTTTAGGAGTTGCCCGAACATAAATAAAAGGCAAACCTAATTCCTGAGCTACCAACATTCCATGAGCAATAGCGCCGGTTGCTACACCTGCGATTACTTCTGCATCTGGGTATTGTTCTTTTATCAGTTTTACAAACTGATCTCTGATAAACGTGCGTGCTTCGGGATATGATAAAATCTTTCTGTTGTCACAGTAGATAGGAGCCTTCCACCCTGATGCCCATGTAAATGGGTTTGATGGTTGAATTTTTATTGTGTTAATTTGTACGAGTTTCTTAGTTACCTCTACATAAATGTCTTGCATAATGTTAATTGTTTTATGACTGAATTTCACGGCAAATGTACAAAGTTTTTTTGAATGAACATCAGCTGTTTTGGGATGATGAAATCGATTGTTCATCTAATGGTGATGTCATTAATGTTGTTGAAATTGAGGACGTTGTCGATGTTTTCAAACTTTTTTCAAAATTGGAGAGCAGTAAATGTGTTGTAAAACTGATAATTATCAGTAAAAACGGTCAGAATTTAATGCAATTGCTTAAGAATAATATAACACAGATACCTGCTGCCGGAGGTCTTGTTATCAATAATAAGCAAAAACTATTAATGATTAAAAGAATGGGCAAGTGGGATTTGCCCAAAGGCAAGATTGAGAAAAATGAATTGCCGGAAGATGCAGCAGTTCGAGAGGTCGAGGAAGAGTGCGGTATTGGTAAACTCAAAATTACTCATCAGTTACCATCAACTTTTCATTTATACCGTTCGCCCTACATCAAAAAGAAAAATAACTGGGTGCTGAAAGAAACACATTGGTACGAGATGACGTATTCAGAACAAGAAAAATTAGTGCCTCAGGTTGAGGAGCAAATCGAAGAAGCTCGTTGGGTTTCATGCGATGATTTGCAAAAGTTTTATCAAAATACGTATGGTAATTTGCAAGATTTACTAAAGCCTTACTTGCCCTGATGGCGTAATTCTTCTATCCTTTTTTGTTTTAAGAGATTCAAAAATCGTTGTTCAAAACCATCGAGTGGATTCGGTGCTGGAGAGAAAACCAGCTTCCCTTTTTTATCAATAAGGTAAGCCATGGGGAAAGTACTTACCTGATATTCATCTGCTGTTTGCTTATCAACAATAAAAAAATCACCCGCCCATTCTTGTTGTTGTATCAGTTCTTTTTTACTGGCTTCATCCGGCATAATCAGGTTTAATATGTGCAAGTTCTGTTGCAGGAGAGCCGACGACTTTTTTAGTTGATCTAAATGCTGACGACAGATTGGGTTTGCCACTCGAGTAAAGTTCAGGTAAACGTATTTGTCATTAAAGTCAGTCAGTTGATACTTTACACCATTAAAGTCCGTCATGTTGAAGTTTGGTGCCTCAGTTCCAGGTTCCAGATAAGATATTTTCTTTTTAAGTCTTTGAGCAATCTCTTTTTTTGATGTTGCCCAGTCGCTATCTTGTATTTTATCAAGCAGGTGCTTTATACTTCGAGGCGAGAACTGCCCCTGTTTATAGGCGTCCTTAATGGATTGTAAAATAACCAAACGGCTCAGGTTTTTATCCCAGCCATTGTTGGTCATGAAATGGTCTTCGATGCCTGAAAGCTTGGCTTGCGCTACCAACCGTTTAAACTCAGTGCCCCGAATTTGGTTGGCTTCAAAAGCGAAGTAATCAGAAAAAAGTTGCGTGAATAACCGGGCGCATGGCGGAAGATCAAGATTTGGTTTGTGATTGATGAAGTACTTTTGGATTAGTTCGCCCGGTTGCTCACGTTGCAAGGCAAATTCGGCGAAGGCAATTCTATAGAATTTGTAATTTTCAAAATAGCTGTTTCCTGTTTTTGGGAAGCGTAACGTCAGGTGATTTTTCAATGAATCGACGGCAGCTTTCGATTGGCGATGATATATTTCGTTGAAATACTTGGTTTCCTCCTTTAGGTAAGCCAGTTCAAATTGTTGAATCAGTCTGTTCAGTTCAGTGGGGTCGTTGCTCTTTGTGGCAAAAGCAAGTTCATCGTATTGGAAAAAGGGGTTTCTTTTTTGTGCAGGCGAAACTCTTTTTAGGGGTGGAAAAATCAATTCGTAACTTTCGCCGGCCTGCAGATAAATGGAGGCTTGATAGGCGTCAAATTCAGCTTCGGCATAGGTGGTTTCCGTTAACTCAAATGTTGAATGAAATGATCCATCAGCACCAATGTTAAGTGAAGTAATTGCTTGTTTCGTCTCCGAAATAGGATCGGTTGTTTGATAAATGTTAATTGTATAGCCGGCGTAATCATCAGCCAATCCTGAAATAGTGGTGTTTTGTTGGGCAAACGAGAAACAACAAGTACTGATCAGGAAGATGAAAAAAAGAAGGAGTTTTTTAAGCTTCATCTTTCTTAAATTCATTCATGTTTAATTTTTGTGGAAGAAACATACTGGCATCGCCATCGTGTAGAATAATATCGCGAACAATGGATGAGTTTACAGGAGTATGCTCCGGTTTTGTGAGTAGGAAAACAGTTTCCAGTTCAGGATGCATTTTCTTATTTACCTGAGCAATTGCTCGTTCGTATTCAAAATCGGATGAGGTTCGCAGACCTCTTAAAATGTATTTGGCATCAACCAGTTTGCAAAAATCGACCGTTAAGCCTTCATGACTTTTTACCTCTATTTTGGGTTCATCGTCAAATATTTGATTGATCCATTTCATGCGTTTCTCCAATGGGAAAAACGATTTTTTATTTGAATTAAACCCGATCATGATAACAATTTTATCGAACAAGGGTAAAGCTCTTTTTACAATGCTCTCGTGTCCAATGGTAAATGGATCGAACGAGCCTGGAAATATTGCGATGCGCTCCATAGTTTTTCGTCTTTTGTATCATCAAATATAACGGTAATTCTTTGGAATTATTCGATATCCTTGGCCTTATTGGCACTTACAAATAGAATGTTCCCCAAGTCAACGTAACCATCAAAGAACTCAAAACTTCCTTTAAGCATCTCATTTCTAAAGCCAATTAGAGTTAAGTCGGCGTCCTCTGAGTATGTCGAAATTACATTTTTACGACTTCCTTTTTCGTAGGGAACCATTTCAATATTGGAGGGACTGATTGGCAGGCGTCCTTCTTTTACCAGATCCAGTAGTTGCTGGCGTTTGTCAACCACATCTTCTTTAGGGAATAAGGCAAAAATTTTGATGACTCCTTTTTTCCAATCCGGGTGTCCAAGGATAATATATCCCAGCAAAATCATCAGATTGGCATTTTCAAAATCATCAGGACGAATCCAGATGTGCAGTTCTCTTTTGTACCCAAAGCTTTTGTATGAGGTATTTAAAATGCAAACATCAAATCCGGCCGATTCAATCATTTTGTAATTGGGAAGTATTTCTTTTAAGGTTTCCGGTTCGGTGCGCGAAAATTCAAATAAAATCAAATTATTCCCTTTTCCTGAAATGCCGGAAAGCTGCACTACTTGTGCAATAGCCGACGTATAAGAAGGAGATATAATGGTGTCGAGGTACACCCTATTTTTGCTGCCGTGTGAGAGGTTGATTAATCGTTTCAGAGATTCTTTCGAGGCCTGGTTGGTTTCTTCGTTGAGGTAGCCTTTGATAAAATGAATATACGTACCAAACCCATATTTATACGAAAGCCAGCGCATCACATCAAAGGCGCTTCTACGTTTAAAAGTATCGTGCGAAATGCATACACCAAAAGGACGCCAGCTAACTTCACGGTCTTCTTTGTCTGCCCGCTGCGCAAATATTTGCAACTGTCGGCTCAGTTGAAAAACCACACCTCTAAATAGCTTATTTAATCCGCGTCTTTCCTTGCTATGGTAGGTGATAATGAAGTAAATCATGGCCATAATAATTACCGAAAAGGCTGCATATAGCATATTCATTTGAAACATGATCCAGAAGGAAAAAATGGCACCAATTAATGAAATATACCATTTGCTGCGGAAAGTTGGCCGATAGGCCGGATCGGCTGCAAAATGCTCTAAAAATGAAACCATGCAAATAGCCGCATAAGTAACCATGAAAAACATGGAGATAATTTGAGCTACAAAGTTGATATCGCCAATCGCAATAAAAAAGAAGGCGATGATGATGGTGACAATTGAACCATTGATAGGCTCATTGTCGGCTTTTTTTCCTTTGGCAAACCAACGGTTCAGCCATTTTTGAGGAAAGATATCGTCGTATCCGATAGCTTGTAAGGTTCGTGGAGCAACCATAATGGATCCCAGAGCCGAACTGAGTGAAGCTGCTGCTAAACCCACCGGGATAATGGGACCCCAAATAGCAATGCGTTGCATAATCAGCTGATCAGCTACCAATTCTTCAGGACTGGCAGAAATGGTGAATTTGTAGGCAGCAGCAATGTACACCAACATGCCGACAATTGTTGCCCAAAGAGTTCCGCGAGGAATTGATTTTTTCGGATCTTTTAAATCACCTGATAAGCCAAGCCCTGCGGCCAGGCCCGTAAAAGCGGGAAAGATGATCGTAAACACAAAAAAGAAATTCAGGTTATTGGGGATATGTGAATGAAAATGTACTTCGTGTGGTTTTAGCGGAGAATCGCCAATAAAAAAAAACACCAAAGAGGTTAACAGAATAGCGACTACAAAATAGAGCGCTTTCATGCCCATATTGGCACCTTTGGCTAAAATAATAATGGATAAAATCGCCATTGAAGGAATCGAGATCCACCTACGGTCTTCAATTCCCAACTGATAGTTGTCGTTTAAAAAATTAATTACCGGTTCAAAAGCTTCACCAAAAGCAATAACATAAAAGGCCACAGAAATGGCTTGTGAGAAAAATAAAGCCAAGCCAATAGCTCCACCGATATTAAACCCAAAGGAACGCGAGATGATATAATAAGCCCCACCTCCCTGTACCCGCTGGTTGGTTGCAATTTCGGCCACAGCAAAAGCGGTAGGGATGGTGATGATGTGACCGATTAGAATGATGCCGATTACTCCCCAAAATCCGACCTGTCCAACGGCCCAGCCGAAACGCAAAAAGAGGATTGCTCCCAATATCGTGGACAATGCTGTAAGAAAGACCGGCATGGTGCCGAACTTAGCATTCGAATTCACAAACGATTTAGCCATGCTGTAGTTTTTTATCAAAGTTAAAAGATCACGGGAGAATTCAAAAGCCAGAGGGCCTTATTTGAATTTGAGAAATACGCGCTGAAACGTGTTATTTTTTCTTAGATTTGCTACTCGTAAACTACTAGCACGAAATTAAATGAGCCAGATACTTTCGATTATTATTCCGGTTTATAACGAGGAAAAAACCATCACGCAGCTTCTGGATAAAGTTGTTGATGTCGAATTGAAATTTGATTTTACGAAAGAAATGATCATCGTAAATGATTGTTCTACAGACAACAGTGTTGAAGTTGTTGAAAAATACATCGAGTCTCATCCAAAAGTTGACATTCAGTTTTATCAGCAACCCGTAAATATGGGGAAAGGAGCGGCCTTGCATCGAGGCATCAAGGAAGCAAAAGGTGACTATTTGATTATTCAGGATGCCGACCTGGAGTATGATCCCAGAGAATACAATGATCTGCTGAAGCCGATTGCTGAAGGCTTTGCCGATGTGGTTTACGGCTCACGTTTTATGGGCGGAAATCCACATCGCATTTTGTTTTTCTGGCATTCTATTGGAAACAAATTGCTTACAACACTATCGAATATGTTTACCAACCTGAACTTGACAGACATGGAAACCTGTTATAAACTTTTCAGGGCAGATATGGTGAAAAGTTTGGATTTAAAGGAAAATCGATTTGGATTTGAACCGGAGGTTACAGCCAAAATTGCCCGCATACCAAAAGTTCGGGTTTATGAAATCGGGATTTCTTATTACGGCCGTACATACGAAGAAGGAAAGAAGATCAATTGGCAGGACGGTTTTCGTGCCTTGTGGTGTATTTTGAAATATAATTTATTTACAAAGTAGTGTTTTCAAAATGGATAAAAAGATTGAGAAGCATAGTCTCTATATCTTCTTTTCAGCCTTAGTTTTATTACAAGTATTTTTCATTCTTTTTAATACTGGAACCTATGGCGGTGCAGATAATATAACACATTTTCAAACAGCTAGGTATTCAATCAATCATCCAAAGTTATTGTTGGATTTGTGGGGTAAACCTATTTATACAACTTTGCTAACTCCTTTTACCATTTTGGGGTTTAAGGTTGCAAAAGGGTTTAATCTGATTGTAGCTATTCTGTCCCTCATGATTGTTTATAAGTACACCATTTCAAAAGGATTCTCGGTTATTCCCTCAGTATTTGTCTTAATACTGACAGCATTTGCGCCCGTATATTTTTTGTTAATGAATAGCTGCTTAACTGAGATTTTGTTCAGTTTCATTCTTGTTTCTTCTGTTTATCTGTTTTATAAAAACCAGTACTTGCTTTCAGTCGTACTGATTTCTTTTATTCCATTTGTAAGAACAGAAGGTTATGTTCTTTTTCCGGTCTTTGCAGTTGCCATTATTCTGAGGCGTCAATTTAAACCGATTTTGTTTCTTTTTACAGGCACTGTTTTATATTCTTTTATCGGATTTCTTGTGTTTGATGATCCTTTTTGGCTGATCAATAAAATGCCATACTCAATGGGAGACAGTATTTATGGAAGTGGCAGCCTATTCCATTTTGTTAAGAGCAGTCATTTTATTTTTGGTATCCCATTCTTACTTTTCTTGGTAACTGGATTGTTTGTTTGGACTATCGAAATATTTAGAAGTAGGTCATTTAATCCAGTAAATATTTCATTTTACATCGTAGTTGTGGGTAGTTGGCTGGGCTATTTTGCAGCGCACAGCTATGTGTGGTGGAAAGGTACTGGAGGTTCGCTTGGTTTGACAAGGGTTATTGGCGCAATTATACCAGTTGCTGCAATAACTTGTGTTGAAGGGATCGGTTTTCTGGATCGGAATTTAAAGAGCAAACGCTTATATAACTCTATCTTGATTGTTTTTGGAGGCCTACAGATATTTCTATTATTTACTCAAAATAGGGTTTTAATTAAAGCAGATCCGACTGAGCAATTAATAATGAAATGTGCTGATTACATACGATTTAATCATGAAAAGAAGAAATTCTTCTACTTTAATCCAGTATTGACCCACGAATTAAATATCGATCCTTATGATATCAATCAATGTAATTGGGGAGTAGGAGATAAACAGCAACCGTCAAATTCAATGAATTGGGGGGATTTATTGGTTTGGGATGCCCATTTTGGCCCCAACGAAGGAGGAGTTCAACTTGAAACCTTGGAGATAGACCCAAATCTTCAAAAGATCAAATCGTTTTATCCTCTTGAAAAAGTAACTGTTTTAGGCGGTTATGACTATAGTGTACAGTTATTTAAAAAATCAGCTATGAAAAATGATTCTATTGTGTTATCCGACAATTATCAGAAAACGTTAAGTTTCGAGGGCTATAAAGATGAGAGAGTTCGGGAAGTTGATGGATTCAAGGCGTGGGAATTAGATAACAGTCAGGAGTATAGCCCGACTATACGTTTAACACCGAATGTGTTGCAGCTTTATGAAACTCTTGAAGTTGAAGTGACACTTGATTATAAGTCTTTTCAAAAATTAAGTACTGAAGAAGTTTTATTGGTTTTTTCGGTAGACAAGGAAGGGATTAATTTACGTTATGAAAATGTTGATTTGGTTTCATCTGGTGGTGGTTGGGAGGAGCTGAAATTAAATGTAAAAATGTCCACAAGAATTCCCTCGTCATCAAAGATGCAAGTGTATGTTTGGAACAAGGATAGAAAGCATTTGCTAATGAGGTGTTTAAAGGTCTGTTTAAAAAGTTATTGAATAAAATAATCAGTTTTTAATTCGCTTGATAATCTTTATGTCATCGAAATGGGCAGGTTGCTGACGACTATTCAAACGGTAAATTCTGAAGTCTTCATGTTTAACGTTTTGGGTATACAAAAACTTAACTTCAGTTTCATCCAGCCTGTCATCTTATTAACATTTGTTTTGCTGTTTACCATATAAGACCCAAGGCTATTACTTGGTAATATGGGCTTTGGGGTTTTCACCAAAAGCACCAAACGCTGACTAAGGGGATATATACCATCTAATCGAAATTAATTGTTGAGTTTAATGGGCTATCTGCACTTAATTTAATTTTTTCGTTAAAAAAAGTGACTCATAGGATGTCCATTGTTTTTGTTGTAAGTCTATTTTTGTTCAAGAAGCCACCTGTCGTCACTAAATTTATAAGCAATTTTGAAACGTGGCTCAAGCAATTCGTAATCTTTAGCGAAAATATAATAATATTCAGCCGAAGTAGTAATATCTATAGCGTAATCATAAGGTTGCAAGTCTATCCATGGTGTTTTTTTAGCATCAGAATAAAAGTAGAAGGAAGGATGAAAGAACCAACTTGTCTTTAACGATAGCTGTTCTTGATCTTGATTCCTTTTCTCTTTTAAGAAGTCAATTACTTCGAGTGTATTCTGATCATAGTACCATTCCTTTACCTTTTTTAGTGAAACCCTATGCGATAAGTTTACCAGAAAAATAAAGCTAATAAAAATTGCTATTGTTCTTTCTATCGATTTTTGTTTGAAACTTGGGATTAGTCCTAATACACAAGCAAAAGATGTAGATGCTAGCGGAAGAAAAAGCAATGCTGTTCTTCCGTTCAAGTTGGGAGTTCCTAATATTTTAGTTTGAATAATATTGATGGTTGCTGATAGGAGTAGCAAGGCGGTAGTTATGAGTGTTGAATAGTAATGGCTGTTGGGTGATTTATTGTTATTAAATATTCTAAGTAAATAGTAAATATTGATAATGAGAACTAAGAAAATTAATAATGCCCAAAAATTGTAATTTATAGTTGAAAGAAAAGTCGAGTCGTACCACCAGTTGATTATAAGTGATTTAATTGTTTCCTTATAAAATCCATTTGATGTCCAATACTGAAATTCATCTGTACTGTTCATTTTTAAAATTGGAGTCAGGATAAGGGCGAAGTAGGCGAGTGAAATGAAAAAAATGATTAGCGAGGGTTTTATTATATTCATCAAGTTTTTATTATCCTTAAAGAAAAAATAAAGCCAAGCTATTATCGATGTTGCTGCCCAAAATATCAGCGCCGAAAAGTTTGCATATGAAGCCAGAATAGAAGAACATAAACCCAGCCAAATGAACATCGTTTTCTTATAGCGAAACCCTTCTATTAAAAGCCAGATCGAAAGAGTGACCATTGTGGTAGAAATTGCATACCCCCTGCACAGTCCAAAAAAATCTAGCCAATATGGATTGATAAAAAGCATCGCTGCTGGCAACCAAAAATAGGAGTGAGGCTTTATAGTAAGTTTTAATATTCGGAATACCCCATAAGCAAAACCAATGAAGCTTAACATACTGGGTAAACGGATAGCCCATTGTTCCTTTCCAAAAATAGCGATACAGTATTTTGCTAATAATGTATTTAGAATATGATTATTAGGAATATTATCCGGATACATCATAATCTGCCAAAAACTAAAATTGGAATAGAAAAAGACAGTTGGAACCTCATCGGTAGTTACAGGAACATGGATGACTTTGTAGAGAATGATTAAGAAAAAAACGCCAAACAATACTATGAATCCATATGTATTAAAATACCGCATTATTCTATTGTGGAGGATTTAGTGATGTTTGGATTGCTTTCACCTGGATTAGAGATAAACAACTGTAGAAGACATTCTCCATTGACAGGGTTTTCAAACAGTAATTTTTTTTCTGCGTTGAAATTGCTTCCCGTTTCACGAAGTTTATCTATAGTCTTATTATATAAATCTTTAGTATTCTTTTCAAGATAAATATATACAGGAATATTATTGTCGATTATCATTTTCGAGTTAAATGGTTCTCCCCAATATCTGAATTGCCCATCCCACGTTGTATATTGATAGGTTGTTGGATACATTCGTGCTAGAATTTTTGTGTAATTTGCCTTTAACTGATGAGCTGACCATATTATGCTGAACTGGAGTGCGTATTCAGTAAAAGGACTTCCATAATCCTGAGATACAATTACCTTAATACTTTCATCTTCAAAAGTGCTTGCATAATTCTTAGTTTTCACTCTGGCTGCAAGCTGTTTTTCAAATGCACTTGATGTGAATTCGATTGTTTTAAATTGTTGTAAAAGTGTCCAGACTAGGAATACCGAAAGAACAATTACTTTGGCAGGTTTGAAAATTTTGGCTGGTATATAGTCTTTTAGAATTTCAATGAACAAGAAAAGTAGCAATGGCGTAAACATGAGGGCTGGCATGAAGTACCTGGGGGCGTAATGTTTTCCTGAAATAATTGTTTGAGCAAAAATGCACAACAAAATCGCAGTTGCAAGGATGATTTTATTGTTGACCCTACCTTGCCGTTTAGTCCTTCTCAAAATTTCAAGGATAATAATCGTCAATAATGTTCCAATGACGAGGATCGTAAAATGAGGTTGTAATGACGCTATCTGTTTCAGGTTTTCAATAAACTGAGCTATATTGATGACGTTTTCTTGTCCGGTTCCATATTGTCCACTATGTATGAAAAGTGCCTTTGTCCAATTCCAAAACTTCTCGAGGTTTAGGGTAACCGGAAGCGCAATAATCAAAAAGAATACGAATGACATTACAATTGTTGTAAGTTTTTTTTTCAATCCCTTGACAATAATAATTGGAATTATCCAAATTGGAATTAATGTGAGTTTTATGGATATGCCTACAGCCACAAAAAAGCTTAAAAGAATTAAATCATTCCTTTGATATTGTTTCTTGTTATTGCTAATGCGTCCAATAAAAAAAACCGTTAACCCAATTATGGGTAAGGGTAATAGCAGTTCGGGCACTATTCGTCCGATAATTTCATACAAAATAACCGGAATGAGAGGAATCGTTTGGACAAGCAAAGCATCTAGTACAGATCTAGTTTTGTTTAATACATACTTCCCCGCAACGTGAAGAGAGATGGCTATAATGGTAGTGATACTTATATTCACGATAGAAAGATAAAGGTCAGAGTGTGACAATACATCTGCGATGTATCCATCTGGGTTATCTCGAAATAACCATGTACTTCTAAAAATCAAAGCAATCAAGTATTGCAAAGGTGTACCAGGATGATCAATGTGGATGACTTTTAGAAAGCCTTCAGATATGTTCAGACCAGTCATGAAATATACGTAGTCTGGGTCAATGGATCGTAATGAAGGAGCTTCAAGAATAAGACGAAAGTAAAGTCCCGCAAAAAAATAGAACAAAGGGAATATCAGGATTAATAAGTATTTTGCCTTTACAGAAGATTGCAGAAGTTTCATCATATTGCGTTTCGACTTAAAATAGATGATGATATTTGATAGATTTAATATACTCGTCTTTCTATTGCTCTTCAAAAATAAAAATAAAAGCAATGCGTTGCACGATTAAAAAATAAGTAATATCCTATTTTAAGAGGATTGTTAATAGCCGCTAAATAGTAATCGTATATTTGAACTTCAATAGCTTATTAAAGAAGTTTTATATTTTTGCACATTGTTTTACTCTGTGATCAAACTGTATTAGAAATGGATATATATCAAAAAAAGAAGAAGGATTTAAAAGAATATTTCGATGCCGCAGCGGATAGCAGAATAAGATATCGAAAGAGTAAAAGCTACTACTGGGACAACATCACCGATTATTGTAATTTTTTCATTAGTTCAACATCTTCTGTTTTAGAGGTCGGATGTGGAACCGGAGAATTGCTCGCAAAGATAAATGGCAACGAAAAGACCGGAATAGATTTTAGTGAGAGGATGATCAGCGAAGCTCGAAGCCAGTTTCCATCATTGGAGTTTATTTGTATGGCAGCTGAGGATATAACCTTGAATAGACAATACGACGTAATTATTCTTTCTAATCTTGTTGGTTATTTGCCGGATATACAGCAAGTTTTTGAGCAGTTACATAGAGTATGTCACTGCAATACAAAAATTATCGTGACCTATTACAGCGCTTTTTGGGAGCCATTTATCAAATTCGCAGAACTAATTGGGATTAAAAGAAGAGGTCCTAAGCAGAGTTGGATATCTTCAAAAGACCTTTCAAATCTATTGTATTTAGCAGATTTTGAGACATACAAGCAAAATACATCAATGATTTTTCCATTTTATGTCCCGTTGATATCAACTTTTCTGAACAAGTTTATTTCGCGACTTCCTATTTTTAATTGGTTTGCATTGAATCAATATACATTTGCTCAGCCATTTATAGAAATTGATGAAGAAGAGGTAAAAAGGAAGTATTCAACAAGTGTTTTAATTCCTGCTCGCAATGAAAGCGGAAATATTGAAAACGCTATTTTGCGAATGCCAGATTTTGGTAAGCATATTGAAATTATTTTTGTTGAGGGGAATTCAACGGACGATACGTGGGAACGGATTCAGGAAATAAAAAGGAAATATAGAGATTCATTTGATATTAAAATATTGCAGCAACCTGGAAAAGGTAAAGGAGATGCCGTTAGAGCTGGTTATAGCATTGCTTCTGGAGATATATTGATGATTTTAGATGCAGATCTAACTGTACCACCCGAACAGCTTCCTAAATTTTACAGTGCCCTTGCTCAAAACAAGGGTGGTTTTATTAATGGTACTCGCCTAATTTATCCTATGGAGAAAAATGCCATGCGTTTTTTGAATACCTTAGGAAATAAATTTTTCAGCTTAGCATTTAGCTGGCTACTAGAACAGCCCATTAAGGATACTCTGTGTGGGACAAAGGTGATGTTTCGTGAAGACTATTTAAATCTAGCAGCTAACCGATCTTATTTTGGAGATTTCGATCCTTTTGGAGATTTTGATTTGCTTTTCGGAGCCTATAAACTCAATTTGAAAATTATCGATATGCCTATTCGCTATCAGGAGAGGATTTATGGAGATACCAATATTTCTAGATTTAAACATGGACTATTGCTTCTGAAAATGTGGTGGTTTGCGTTGTTTAAAATCAAGTTTAAATAATGGGATAATAGGATGTTTTCTGTGTTATAGCACTCTGTCTATCTCCAAACTTGATCTTATTTCTGCGGTTAAGCAATGGGGTGAAAGTCAGGTTACCCTTTTGTTCTCCAAATAGGACAGTTGTGGGTCGGATCGCTTAACAATAGTGGAGACGATCAATTGGATTTTGAAAGATAATATGATACCTGTTTTCAAGTTTATTAGTTCCCACGAAATATTTTATCCTTCACTATTCCCCATTTTTGTAATCTATATTGAACAGCGGTTCGCATTACGCCTAAAGCATAAATTGTACTGTTTTGTAAATTTATACTTGAAGCATCGTTAAAGTATTTTGTGGGACAAGTAATTTCCGCAATTTCGTAACCTGCATACCAAATTTGAGCAAGCATCTGGTTGTCGAATACAAAATTATCGGAATTTGCATTGAAGTTAACTTTTTCGAGCGCCTGACGAGAAAATGCCCGATAACCGGTGTGATATTCTGAAAGCTTGGCGTTCATCAAAAGGTTTTGGATAAAAGTGAGTCCGCGGTTTGCGACATATTTGATCACTGGCATGCCACCCTTTAGCGCACCTCTTCCTAAAATGCGAGATCCTAAAACAACATGATAGAGTCCGCTTCCAATCAAGTGGCTCATGGCCGGAATCAGTTTGGGAGTGTATTGGTAGTCCGGATGAAGCATGATCACAATATCAGCTCCTAATTCAATTGCTTTGTTGTAGCAGCTTTTTTGATTTCCGCCATAGCCTTTGTTCTGATCATGCCGGATGATGTGTTTAATTCCAAGTTGTTTGCCTACTTCGACGGTGTCGTCATTGCTATGATCATCAACTAAAATTACATCATCAACGATTGAGAAATCAATTTCATCATAAGTGATTTTTAGCGTTTTAGCTGCGTTGTATGCCGGTAAAACGACAACTACCTTTTTGTTGTGAATCATTTGACTGTTAGTTTTCGAGATCTGAGATATTGCTGAATCAGTTTCAGATTTGAAAACCTAAAAATAGCTAATTTATTGCAAAAAGGAAGTGGGAAATAAAAAAGGAAAACCCTGAGATTCGGTCCGTTCCCCGGGAAACAATAAACCCCGGGGTGAAGTGTTTAAATACGCCATGACAACAACAAAAACTTTCCGGCTTCAGAGGCTTTCCTTAAATCTTAATATGTCTTTTTATTAGTGGCAAGATGTCAATGCTTACAACAAAAAGCAGGTTGACATGAGCCTGAAATTATACTGATCTCTAACGGTGAAACGCTTCTAGTGGCGCTTCGTTCAGTTATAACAACGGATACCAAAAGTTGTTTGAAAAAAAACGGAAAACATCAAATAAGAGGAGCCGGTTATTTGATCGAAGTCGCGAAAGCCTCTACATCTTCAGCCGAAATCGACTTATTCCCAAGGATAATCAGTCGTTCAATTACATTTCGGAATTCACGAATGTTACCGGTCCAGTTGATTCCCTGAAGTTTTTTAATCGCCTCACCGCTAATTGTTTTTTCGGGCATGCCGTATTCGTTGCAAATCTGTTTGATGAAGTGGCTGGTTAATTCAGGAATATCTTCCGTTCGTTCGTTCAGCGTTGGTACTTTAATCAGGATGACACTTAATCGGTGGTACAGGTCTTCGCGAAAGTTGTTGTTGTCAATTTCTTCACTCAGGTTTTTATTGGTGGCTGCAATAACCCGAACATCAACCTTAATTTGTTTATCGCCCCCAACACGGGTGATGATACTTTCTTGCAAGGCTCGTAGTACTTTGGCTTGTGCTGATAAGCTCATATCACCAATCTCATCGAGGAATAAAGTACCACCGCTGGCTTGCTCAAATTTTCCTTTACGTTGCTTAACGGCCGATGTAAATGCTCCTTTTTCGTGTCCAAACAGCTCGCTTTCGATTAAGTCGGCAGGAATGGCAGCACAATTGACTTCAATAAAGGGCCCGGTAGCCCGATTGCTTTGGTCGTGCAGACGACGGGCAACAAGCTCTTTACCTGTTCCGTTAGCTCCGGTAATCAGCACGCGCGCATCGGTTGGGGCAACTTTGTCGGCCATGCTGATAACTTTCGTCATCGCATCAGAGCTGCCAACAATTTCGTATTTCTTGTTGACTTTCTTTTTCAAAACCTTGGTTTCGGTGATCAGATTCGATTTATCCATCGCATTGCGAATCGTAATCAATAGCCGATTCAAATCAAGTGGCTTTTCAATGTAATCGAAAGCACCTTTTTTGATCGACTCTACAGCCGTATCAATATTACCATGACCGGAAATCATAACAACCGGAGCATCCGGAGCGAGTATCTGAATTTTTTCAAGCACTTCAATGCCGTCCATTCCCGGCATTTTGATGTCGCACAAAACGATGTCATATTCATTTTTTCGAATCAGATCAATTCCTTTTTGTCCATCTTCGGCTAAATCCACCTGGTATTTTTCATATCCCAGAATATCTTTTAAGGTATTTCTGATGCTTCGTTCGTCGTCGATTACTAATATTTTAGACATGCTTATGCGGTTTTATTTGTTCGGGTTTCAAATTTAGTCATAAATCCATTTGTACAAAATGCCTTCGCGCAAGGCAAAATCAGTTTGTGTAATTTTCTCAATCTCCAGTTTTTCAATAACCAGCCGAATGAAAATTAAAGCAGGCACAATCATTTCTACTCGCAGGGGGTCCATCCCTTTCATTTGTTCCCGTTGTTCTTTGGTCGAAAAGATTACCTGATCAGCGATTCGATTAAAGTCGTTCAGGCTGATTGCTTGCTGTTGTCTTATTTTTGTTCCGGGCGAGGTTTGGTCGATCAGGTCTGCAATGGTATCGAAAGCTCCCGAGCAACCAATCAGTTGTAGCTTGCCTGGTTGAACGTTTCTCCACAACAACTCCAGCCCTTGGTCAAAATATTTTTCTACGGTACTTATTTCATCAGTCGTTATTGGATCTGATAGAGGGATTTGCTCAATAATTCGGGCCATTCCCAATGGGAAACTTTCTTTCCAAACGATTTGGTCGTTATTGGTTTCGATAAATTCGTTGCTTCCTCCGCCAATATCCATGATCAGGGACTGTTTTTCAAGTTTACCAAAGGCCAGTTTTACGCCTTCAAAAATCAATTGAGCCTCCTGGTCGCCCGAGATGGTAACTAGTTTTATTGTTGTTTCTCTTAATAAATGAGTCTCAAACTCTTTGCGATTGGCTGCATCGCGCACGGCCGACGTGGCAATGGCAAAAACCTTATCGACTTCATATTTCTCAATGGTTTGCCGGTGTTCGTTCAGTGCATTGGTAGCTCTTACAAAAGCTTCGGGAGTAAGCAGCTGCTTGTTTATTCCGCCTTTGCCCAGCTTAACACCAACTTTCCCTTGATAAATTAGTTGGTAGTTTTTATCCTTCACCTTGGCAATTAAAAGATTGCACGTGTTGGTTCCCAGATCGATAACAGCCAGTTTCATATTTTTTCAATTAAATTGATTGACAAAGATAAGAAATGAGAGTTGTCTGTGGGCGATGACCCTCGTTTACTCACTTAATTTAAAAGGCGACAGTGGGTGCCAATTAATTCCGATATTGATCGAAGTGTAAGGATAGTCGCGAAGACCTGTTTTATATTCGGCGAAATAGTTGAACTTTTCATTCGTTAAAATCAGACGTGCCTTGAATTGAATCGGTTTGTCGTTTCCGTAAAACTTCCAACCGTTGTAGCCGGAGATTCCAAATGCGTATTCCAGCTTTTTATGATTGAACTGCGTCTCAATGCCCCAAAGAGGGCCTTCGTTTTGTTCCAGGTCGTCTTGGTTGGTTTGCCAAAAGTAATACCCAAGCATTGCATTGAGCTGCCAGCGAAAGTTTTCGTGATTGATAAGTTTCTTCCCCAAGCTGGCGTAATGCCAGTGTGCAGGTAAATCGGTGTACCGGCCATCAAAAATACTTCCGCTGGTTGTTTTCAATACCGAAACAAGCATGGCCGACGGTAAGCCGCGTTTCTCTTTTGTTAATTGGATGAAGGTTTTCAGTATGATGTCGCCCAGGTCGGTACTCCAGCCCGGGTCATCTTTGTATAATTGGATGATGTCGCGTACTTCGTTGGTGACTCGGAAATAGTCAATCAGGTTCCATTCGAGTCCGAAAGCCATAAAGTTTTGCACAACCGGAAACCGAAAATCAAGTTTGAAGGTATGCCCGTTGTCGCCACCGTTATCTCTGTAATAGTTGTCAATCGATACTTTAAACTGCGAATCAGTTCCTACTTGCCCGTTTAGTATATCAGGGATGGGCAGGGCATTCGGGCCCATCGTTCCGGGGGCAATCAGTAGTGTCGTGTAATCGCGCGTTGGCGAATTATGATAGTAATGAAAGAAATCATTCGTGCTTTCGCGCTGAGAAAAGCCAAGCTTAAAGACAAACAACAGGATTATAAATAGGGTAGG
The DNA here is from genome assembly GCF_009847015.1 of Sunxiuqinia indica. Taxonomy (GTDB): domain Bacteria; phylum Bacteroidota; class Bacteroidia; order Bacteroidales; family Prolixibacteraceae; genus Sunxiuqinia; species Sunxiuqinia indica. The sequence continues at coordinate 184,930 of NZ_WVEM01000005.1, read as the reverse complement.
TGTTTTCATTATTTTTGAATAACCAACAGCTGAGCACTTATGTTTTGCGAGAAAAGAAAAAAGATTCTAAAACCGGTGTGCAAACTATTAAATATCAGTTACGGCTTGGAACACTTGCATGAACATTTAATTCAGAAATGCATTCTACTTAAAAGGAAAGTCGGTAAAAGGAAACGAGCATGATCAATAATTCTCACAGAGGAGCATAATTGTCGAGCGAGTTACATCGGATGCCTTTAAAATAACAATGATAAACACATGAAAAATTTATTGAAATCGTTCTTTGTCCTGATCGCGGGAATTGCTTTATTGGTTCGTTGTGGCGATGATGGTAACTCAGTCATCGATACAGAAAATCCGGGTACGAAACCAAAAGATGTTGTTGTTACTCCCCATAGCTACCTGTCCGAAGATGAATACGACCAGCTATTGATTGAGTTTGTTTATGTTGACGGGTACAAGCCTTTAGATGCCTCAATCAGGCAACTAAGATCATTTTTAAGCGAGCGCCTGCACAAGAGCAAAGGTATTGGTGTGAGGCTGACCGCTATTCCATCTCCCGGGAAAGCGACTTATTCCCTGGATGACTTGAGGGCTATTGAAGAAACACACCGGACACAATATCCGGAAGATAACAAGCTGGCCGCGTGGTTCTTTTTGGCCGATGCCGATTATGCCGGTAATAAAGAAAATTCGAAAGTGCTTGGCGTAGCGTACGGTTCAAGCTCCATGACTATTTTCGAAAAAACAATACATGAATTTTCGGGTGGGCTGGGCGAGCCTTCGCAACATGTGCTGGAAACAACCGTGATCGAACATGAATTTTGCCATGTTATGGGGTTGGTGAATGCTGGTACCGGAATGGTGCAAAATCATGAGGATACAGAACATGAACACCATTGTGATAATGATAACTGTTTGATGTATTATGCTGCTGAAACCAGCAATTTTCTTTCCAATTTTATTGGAAGCAGCGTGCCCGATCTTGACCAAAACTGCATCCGTGATTTGCAAAATAATGGTGGACGATAAATTAACCGGTTTTTCGCACCTGGCCGGTGAAGTGAAGTACCCAACAGTTTGATGCAGTGGCTCGTTACTGCTGTTTGTTTCGAAATCGAACTCGCATACACGCAACACAATAACACGGCTTGTTGAACCAAACGAATTTTGGCGGCTGCCAGCTTGCGTGGTATTACTTCAAAATGCGTTTGATAGCTTCTCCACGGGCATGGCTAAGCGATAAAACACGTTTTTTACTGTGCCCATGCCCATGGTGGTGAGCCCAAACGCGTTTGGAACCATAACCGGGCTCATGGAGATGAAAGCAAACACGTTTGAGCAGACCTCCACGCACACACTGACGATAGCAAACCCATTTGAAACCGTCTCCATGCCAATGGTGACGCAAAAAAACGCGTTTGAAGCCATCTCCATGCGGGTGGTGACGTAAAAAAACGCGTTTGAAACCTTCAACCACGCCATGGGGGAGGCTTGTTTATCAGCTAGTTGGGTAGTTGAGGAGGAGGAGGCCCTGTGGCGCTCGGTCGTTTGTGAGTTCGGTCGTTTCGAAGGAGGACACGTTAGAGTTCAATTTTATCAGCCTGAATATCGTACCCTAAAAACTGAGCTGCACGGGCTTCAAAAAAATGTGGATCTTCGGTCGTTAAGTATTTTCGGGTCGAATGTTTAGAACAGTTCGACTCCATTTCGGGGTGGCGTGCAAGGTATTCATATAACTTTTGTGCTACTATTTTACCTTGCTCAATAATATTGACCTCCTGCCGGGGTATGTATTTTCTGATACTGTCAATAAGCAATGGGTAGTGCGTACAGCCTAAAATCAAACTATCAATCGATGGATCTTTCTGAAACAATGATTGTAGATTATCTTGTACGAAATAGTCGGCTCCAGCGGTGTTCATTACATTGTTCTCAACAATGGGAACCCACATCGGGCATGCCATCTGGGTTGTTTGCTTCACCCTTCCGTTCGACCATTTCTCCAGCTCAATAGGATACGATTCAGATGCCACTGTTCCTGATGTGGCGACAACTCCCACATGACCATTTTTCGTCATTTTAGCCACTTCCTCAACACTTGGCCGGATAACCCCCAGCACACGTTTATTCGGCGCAATGACTGGCAAATCTTTCTGCTGAATGTTTCGCAACGCTTTTGCCGAAGCGGTGTTACATGCCAGAATAACCAAATGACAACCTTCATCAAACAGTCGCTTTACCGCCTCCAGAGTATATTCGTACACCACATCAAACGAGCGCGTGCCATATGGGGTGCGGGCATTATCGCCCAAATAAACAAAGTCGTACTGAGGTAAAAGATCGACAATCTCCTTGAGAACAGTTAAGCCTCCGTAGCCCGAATCAAAAACGCCAATGGGTTGGTTACTCGCAGTCATTTATATTCTTTGCAAACAAAAATAAAAAAAGCCGTCTGAATCAGACGGCTTTCTTGAAACTATTTCGTTATAGCTTATTGAATTCCTAGCTTTGCTTTAACAAGTGGCAATAAATCAATACTTTGATTTGACTTGTACAACAGGTTGTTTGAGTCAAACACGTAAATTACACCTTGTTCTTTCGCAACAGCTTCAATGGTTTCATTGGCTTTTGCAAAAATTGGTTGCATCAGCTCACTTTGTTTTTGTTGCAAACGTTGTTGTGCCGAACTATTAAAGCTTTGAATGCGCTGTTGAAGGCTCTGTAATTCTTCAACTTTTGATTGATATACGATTTCAGTTAATGAATCTTGCTTGTTTGATAAATCCTGCAATTTAGTTTGATACTCTTTTTGCAGCGTTCCCATTTGATCTTCTAATCCCTTAGCCTCTTTCTCGATGGTAGCTTGTGCAGTTTTTGCCTCAGGCATTGCCTGAATTAAAACCTGTGTATCAATGTGGGCAAACTTTAATGTTTGTGCATTTACCATTCCTGCTGAAAGGAATAGAACCGCTACGAAACAAATTTTGAAAATACTTTTCATCTGGTTATTTTTTCTTTGTTAGTTATTATTTTTCTTGTTTTAGCTGAATTAAATCAAATTAACAATTCTGAAGATTTAACTTGTTTTGTCAGATTTTAAAAATTCGTTGACAAATATAATTGATTAATTCTTATAACCAAGCTTTTCAAGCACCTGATCACTAAGATCATATTTCGGGTTTGTATAGAGCATCGTAAGGCTTCCGGCCTTGTCGAAGATAACGGCGTAGCTCCCTTCGTTGGCTAGTTCCTGAACCGCATTAAACACATCATCCTGGATTGGTTTAATTAAGCCCTGACGCTTTTTAAATAAGTCTCCTTCGCGTCCAAAATACTTACGCTGTAAGTCTTTGTACTCTTTTTCTTTACTAATAATGACATCTTCACGTTTGCGTTTCATTTCTTCGGAAAGCAAAACAGCTTCGGCCTGAAAATCCTGATACATCTGCTCAATGTCAGCATGCATAGTCTCCAGTTCCTTTTGATATTGTTTGGAAATTTGATCTAGCTGCTCCTGCGCTGCATTATAAGCCGGAATATTTTCTAAAACATATTCTGTATCGATGTAGGCGTATTTCTGAGCCATCGCTGTTGCTCCAAAAGCAATCAGAAAAACAAATAACAATACTTTTTTCTTCATGGCAATTCTATTTAAATTCATACTATCTCCGAGGTTTACAAATACCGAGCCATTCTTATAACGATCAGAACTGCTGCCCGATAACAAAGTGAAACTGGCTTCCTCCAGCATTCGCTTTATATCCTGACTCGTCAAATCCATATCCCCAATCGATTCCCATTAAACCAAACATGGGTAGGAAGATTCGGACACCAGCTCCTGCCGATCTTTTTAAATTAAAGGGGTTATAGTTTTCAAAGTCCATCCAGGCATTACCAGCTTCAAGGAAACCAAGTACATAAATGGTTGCCGACGGTTTTAAGGTAATCGGATATCGCAGTTCCATTGTAAGCTTATTGTACATATTCGAGCCAGTATTGGGGCTCAAACTATAATCCTCATAACCACGAAGAGAAATGATATCGGCTCCATAGTAATTGTATCCAGACATTCCCGATCCTCCAACCCGGAACCGCTCAAACGGTGATCTCCGGTTTTTATCGTAGTAACCTAAAAATCCGTATTCAAATTTGGTGTGCAATACCAGGTTTCGATTTGTTGAAAGTGGCGTAAACCAAGCACCTTTCATGTTCCATTTATGATACTCAATCCACTTATACTTATCTTCGCTCGATAGGTTTGGATCACTGTAGTCAACATCGTCAAACAAGGAGAATGGTGGCGTAAACTGTAAGCTAACAGAGAACTCAGAACCACTTCTCGAATACAATGGGTTATCCACCGAATTTCGTCCAAAAGCCGTTTTAAAACTCAGGTTATTGAAGCTTCCATTACCGGAATCACTATCTTCTGTAACAAAAGAGTAGATTCCACTAGACATATTCTGCAATTTATAGTGCTCCAATGAAAGTTCATGATAAACCGTGAAAAAGTCATCCGGCCATTTCAAACGATATCCATAACCCAATGCCAAACGAGTAGTTACCTGAATCTGATCCTCATCTGATGATTGACTATCGTTGTAGGTGTAATTTGATCCGGGATCGTATCCATAACCATAAGGGTTATATCCGTATGGGGAATAACCTCCATAACCTCCTCCATATCCGTAGGGTGAATAGCCTCCTCCATAGCCTCCATAACCTCCATAGGGGCTACCATAACCACCACTATATAGGTTGTTGTTGGCCGAATAATTCACACGCGAATGTGAAAACGAAAGGGAGAATGAATTTGGTTTTTTACCTCCTAACCATGGCTCGATAAATGAGAAACTGTAGGACTGATAAAACTTTCCACTGGTTTGTGCCCGCAAGCTTAATGTTTGTCCATCTCCGGTTGGCAAAGGACGCCAGGCTTCTTTATTGGGAATGTTACGAACCGAAAAGTTTGAGAATTTCAAACCAACTGTTCCTACAAACATATTGGCTCCCCAACCTCCGGAAAGCTCGATCTGGTCGTTTGCTTTCTCCTGTAACTGATAGGCAATATCAACAGTTCCATCTTCGGGATGCGGAACAACATTCGGATTAATAGCCTCGGGATCGAAGTGTCCCAGCTGCGAAAGTTCACGAACCGAACGGATGATCTTTGATTTACTAAATAAATCTCCGGGCAGTGTGCGAATTTCTCTTCGGGCAACATGCTCATGGGTTTTTGTATTTCCTTCAATCAGCACCTTGTTAATTGTAGCCTGGTTTCCTTCATAAATACGCATCTCATAGTCGATCGTATCATTTTCAACCCTGGCTTCAACCGGATTTAAATTGAAGAATAAATAACCATTATCGAGGTATAGGTTGCTCACGGCATCCTCATCTTCGTTCAATCGCTTGTTCAATAATTTTTGATCAAATACATCTCCTTTTTTAACACCAAGGTATGCATCGAGATATTCGCCGGGATAGATTGTATTTCCAACCCACTGAACATCTCCGAAATAATATTTTTCACCTTCGTCAATCCATATGTCCAGGCGAATCAGGTCTTCATCAACTTTACTGATGCTATCTTTTACAATTGTAGCATCGCGATAACCTTCCTGGTTATATTTATCGACAACATTTTTCTTATCCTCGATAAACTTCTCTTCATTGAATTTCTTTGTCTGGAAGAAGTTTCTCAACCGCTTTTCATTGGTTTTCTTCATGGCTTTCCTCAACTTATTCTCGTTCAGTTGCTCGACACCGTGAAAAACAATTTCGTCGATTTTAACCTTCTCCTTTTTATCCACGTTAATATCAAGGATAACGCTGTTTTCGGAGGCTGTATCGTCGCGCTGAACAATATTCACCTCGGTATTTAAAAAGCCTTTTTCCAGAAATATCCCCTTTATAATCCGCTCTGCATTATTTAACTGGTTGTCGGTTACCTGACTTCCTTTCAAGAGCAAAACCTTTTCGGTAATGTCATCTTTTTCACCTTTGGAAACCCCATAAAAATTAACATCTGCCAGTTTGGGTCTTTCCTGTAAATAAATATCCAGCCATATTTTACTGCCCTCTACTTTGCTGGCTTCAATTTTTACATCAGAAAACATCTGATGCCCCCACAGCTTTTTTATCGCTGTCGTAATTGCTTCGCCGGGAACAGTGATCTCTTCACCGACCTCTAAACCCGAAATTTGGATCAGGACATCAGCGTCAAGATAGCGAATACCCAGCACCTCAATGCCGGCAATCGTGTACTTTTTAGGACTTGAATAGTAAATCGAGAAATTAGTGCTTTCGTTAATTTGTGCATAAGCACTCACACTAAATAAGAATAGAATTAAGAAGAATTTCAGTTTTTGCATTTTCTGGAATTGATTAGCTAACTAATTGTTGACTTGTTTTACCAAACCGTCGTTCCCTGTTTTGATAATCACAAATGGCCTCATACAAATTTTCTTTCCGAAAGTCGGGCCAAAGAACAGGAGTGAAATAGAATTCGGAATAAGCTATCTGCCAAAGCAAAAAGTTGCTTATCCTGTTTTCACCACTTGTTCTGATTAATAATTCGGGGTCTGGTATTCCAACTGTAGCAAGGTAGTTATCAAGTATATCTTTATCGATATTGTCAATTTGTAATTTGTCGTCTTTTACGTCTTGTGCAATTTTTTTAATGGCTTCGGTTATTTCCCATTTCGAACTATAACTAAGCGCCAATACCAGCGTTAAACCAGTACATTTGCTCAATTCATTTATCGACCAGTTGAGTTTTGTTTGAACATCTTTTGGCAGGCTGGCAAAATCACCAATCATTGTCAGACGCACATTTTGTTCTTTCAATTTTTCCGTTTCATCATTGATGGCCTGTACCAAAAGTCCCATTAAAGCATTCACTTCATCATGGGGTCTCGACCAGTTTTCGGTGGAAAAGGCATATAAGGTTAAATACTGAATTCCTATTTCAGTTGCTCCTTCAACAGTTGAACGAACCGATTCAACACCATGCTCATGCCCAAAAATTCGTTGATTCCCTTGTTTGGCTGCCCAACGTCCATTTCCATCCATGATAATGGCAATGTGCTTCGGTAATTTATCTTTCTGTATTTTGTCCTTAATGGTCATTTACTCTAGTTAATATTTTCATATACCGGACATTCATTTCTTCCCCGGTAAAACCGATAAGTTAAATGAAGCCCCAAATGTAAGGTGAAATCGTTGTTATGCAAGAAATCATTGTAATTTACCCATCCTTCAGTGGTTTCGCCAGCCAGATTAGTTGTTGTTGAGTAATATTTTCTCGGATCATCCAAATCGTCAATCTTATCATTAAAATATTTCCTGAGAATAGCCTCAATGCCCACACTCAACCGTCCTCCAACATTAAACTTAAATCCAAACCCGACGGGGATGTTTAGCGCAACAACTGCTTCATCCTGGCCGGTTAAAAGCTCGCCTCTGACATTTGCTGGTACTCCTGCCAGTTGCCCGGGGTTTAGATAATACACCACAGGGCTTAACCGATTTGGATCGTACGTGTAATTATACAAACTGGCTCCAACTCCTCCAAGAAGATATGGCGTAGAGCTATATCGCTTGCTCCCGATAATATATCGAAAGAAATTAAATTCTCCCATCAGCGAAATATCGGTCATAAACTTGTCGAACTCCCAAGGCTGAGTTTCAAACTCACCGGTCGCACCAATTGTTCCTAACATCGCACTTGTTCTTAAACTCACACGCGAGTTAAAGTTGTAACGAAAAAACAATCCAACATTTGGATTCAAAGAACTTGCTTTATCTATGTTTGTCACGTCGCCAATGTAACTTCCAATGCCTCCCCACAAACCAATGTCTGCTGTATTCTGAGCCGAAACTGAACTTAAAGTTAGGGTACAAAAAATGACTGCAAAAAATCTTTTCATCGACTATCTTTTTCTTTGAAAGGTTGATAATAAAAAGACAGTATGGTAAAACATTCTGGCATTCAATAACGACATTAAAATCATAACTCCTTCCAAGAGCTACAAAAGTAATATAATTCTCAAAACATCTTACCGACTGCTTATTATAAAACCGAAATAGAGGTTAAAAATTGTTAAGCATAAAAGTTTAATTTCTTCGGTCAGCTCCCCACATCAGCTTGTTACGAAGTGTATTGAAAAATCCATGCCCGGGAAGCTTAAGGGTTTTTACATGAAAATCGGCTTTGCTGATGTGTAATTCACCTGGGAAATGAATCGCTTCAGAACGAGAGTCCAGCGATGCAAGAAACTGTGAGCCACGGCCTTCAACCTGCAAGCGGATGGAAACATTTTCGGGCACAACAATTGGGCGAACGGTCAGATTATGCGGGGCAATCGGAGTAATTACCAGGTTCTTTGAATCAGGAGTAAGAATTGGCCCCCCAACGCTCATTGAATAGGCTGTAGATCCGGTTGGGGTGGAAATTATGAGCCCGTCGGCCCAGTAGGTACTTAAGTAGTCATCGTTCAAATAGGTGTGAATATTGATCATCGACGATGTGTCAAGCTTGGTTACAGCAATCTCGTTTATGGCATAATTAAAATCGCCAAACAACGCTCCTTTTTCTTTCAAACACAGCACCGAACGTTCTTCAATCTGGAATTGCTGATTCAGGATCTGGTCGATCGCTTCGTGCATATCATCGCGCGAGATATCAGATAAAAAGCCCAATCGTCCGAGGTTAATCCCAACTGCAGGAATCGATTTGTTTTTTACCGTCAGTACTGATTGCAGAAAAGTGCCGTCGCCACCAATACTGAATAAAAACTCAACATCATCCGGCAGGTCTTTTCCCGACGTAAAGACCCCGGCAACTTCAGCTTTTAAAGAATAATTGGATTGCAGAAAATCGAAAAACGGTTTGTAAATGTAAATATTGATCTGTCGGTCTTTCAGCAAGGAAAATAATTTGGCTAAGTCGGGGGTGAAAGCAGGTTCGATATTAATTCCAAATATTGCAATTATCATATATTGACGGCACTAAATGTTCATATATTTCATTAATTGATCAAAGCGGTCGTCGTAAGTATTATTCAGGATTGAGTCATCCATAAATACTGACCGAATCGAATAGTCATACCGTACAAAGGTCTGTATTATTCGTGAAAGGTCAACCTGATTTATTTTCAGGGTAACTAAAAATTCGTTGGGTCCTTCTCCTTTATAGGTGTATATGCTCAAAATCTTCGCATCATTCGACTCAACGATCTGGGCAATTTGCGACAGCGAATAATCCAGTGGAGTGAGCTCCAAAACGATAATACCGCCAGGTTCGTGCACAGCCATCAGGCTTGCCAGTTTTTTCGACAAATCCAGAACCGAAATTACCCCTTGATAGGTATGCTCTAAGTCTAACACCGGAACAAGCGTTAATTTCAACTCAGACATTATCGAAGCCACTTCGTAAATATGCTGATTAATGTGCACATGGGGTTGCAGTAAATGATCGCGACAACCTTCCATTTTCACCTCAATTAAATCCAGGTCATAAACGGCCTTGTCCGAAATCAAGCCAAGGTACTCATGACCATCAACCACCGGAAGGTGCGATATTCGGAAAATCTCCATCCAATTCAACGCTTTCTGCCCGTCATCGGAGAGTCTGAGCGATGGGATAACATCTGATATGAGTTCTTTTGCGATCAATTTTTTATTTGTTTCAATTCTAAATTGTAACTTGCAGCCCTTATTTGATCATTATGACCAGACTTAGTGTAAATATAAACAAAATAGCAACATTAAGAAATTCGCGGGGAGGCAAAATGCCCAGTGTGCTTGATGCTGCAATATACTGTCAGAAATTTGGTGCCGAGGGAATTACTGTGCATCCACGCCCCGACGAACGACACATTACCCGTCAGGATGTTTATGATATTAAACCTCACATTACCACCGAATTTAACATTGAGGGATACCCTTCGGAAGATTTTATTCGTTTGGTGACCGATGTTAAAGCCGATCAGGCTACGTTAGTTCCGGATCAGCCCGGGCAACTTACTTCGGATCATGGGTGGAACACCGTGGAGCACCACGATTTTCTGGTTGATGTTATCAGACGCTTTAAAGCTGTCGGAATTCGCACATCTATTTTTGTGGATCCTGATTTAAAAGCCGTTGAAGGTGCTGCGGAAGTAGGAGCCGACCGCATTGAGTTGTACACCGAGCCGTATGCCAGCATGTATTTATCTGATCCTGATAAAGCCGTAGCTCCGTTTGTTGAAGCTGCGAAACTGGCCAAAGAATTAGGCTTGGGCATTAATGCCGGACACGATCTCAGCTTAAAAAACCTGAAATTCCTGATCGATAAAATTCCATATATTGATGAAGTCTCAATTGGGCATGCTTTAATTGCAGATGCGTTGTATATGGGACTTCGGGATACTATTCACGAATACCTGGAGTGCATTGAGCCTTAAAGTAAACGAACAACTAATCACTAAACTTAAACAGAACAAACAGCACGATTAGTTATGAAATTATTTTATCGGGAAGAAGGAAAAGACAACCAACAAGTTATTGTGATTTTACACGGCCTTTACGGGTCGTCGGACAATTGGCTTACCGTAGGGAAAAAGCTGGGAAAAAGCTATCATGTATATATGGTTGACCAACGCAACCACGGTCGATCGCCCAATGCCGAAACGCATACCTACGAAGACATGACGGAAGATTTAGCCACTTTCTTTGAACAACGTCAGATCGACAAAGCAGTGGTTATTGGTCACAGCATGGGTGGAAAAACAGCAATCTTTTTTGCTGCCGAATACCCCGAAAAAGTCGACAAACTGATTATTGCCGATATCGCACCCAAAAACTATTTCGAACTACAGGAAAAAGGACAGTATTATCAACATCAACATATTTTAGAATCGCTGAAAGAAGTTCGACTTCACCAATATGATTCGCGTGAAGATATCGCCGACTTTTTAACCTTGAAACTGGACAACGAAAGTTTGGTGATGTTTCTACTCAAAAACGTATACCGAAAAAAAGACACGAAGAAATTCGATTGTCGCATCAATGTTGATGTTTTGTATGATCATCTTGATGAGATCATCAGTGGGGTTAACTACCGCTGGCTGGAAGACCGCATGCCGATTTTAAATTATCCGGTTCTGTTTATTAAAGGCGAGAAGTCACCATACATTTCAGCCGAAGACGAGAAAAAAATTAAAGAGATTTACCCGGAAGTGAAATTCGAACGAATCCCCAATGCCGGACATTGGCTACATGCAGAACAACCTAAACTTTTCATGGAAGCGTTGGAGCGCTTTATTTAACGATCGGATATTTCAACTTTTCCCGGTCAAATTGATTTTCCCAACACTAACATTTGTGATCCATCAGGCAGATAATTGTCGATACGCCCATGCTCGGTGAAACCATATTTTTTGTAAAATCGAATTGCCTTTTCGAAATCGGGATGCAAGTAGGTTTCAATGAAGAATTTCTGATAACCCAAGTCGCCAGCCTTTTCATGAACAGCATCAAGCAAACGTTTTCCAAAACCTTGTCCTTGCAACATTGGATCAACAGCAAACCAGGCGAGCCAAACGTTTTCCGGTGGGCCCCATTCGTAATGATGTAATCCAACGATGCCTTGTATTTTATCAGCCTTCCACCATAGATAGTATTCACGTCCGTCATTCATCCCTTTCTCCATACATTCAAAATGAAAGTTCATGGTTTTATCAGCCCATTTCCCTTCATTCTCATTCATTGCTCTCGCAACCAAATTGGCAGCTCCCGCGATATCTTCTTTTTTCATTTGACGTATTTGTACTTGCGCATCGGTTCCTGACATGTCAATTTAATTAAAGTTTCAGAACGGAAAATTAATAAAACCAGCGACGTTATACCAAGTTGTTTCACTTAGGCGATCATGCGTGCTTTCTGACGCTTTACCGCTTTAACCACATCCTCCAAAATCATGTACAGGCAAGGAACCAAAATCAGGATAATTGAAGTTGCAAATACAATTCCGAACCCCAGTGAAATGGCCATTGGAATGAGGTAGTAAGCTTGGCGTGAACTTTCCAGGATAATTGGAGTTAAACCACCAAAGGTTGTAAATGTAGTCAGGATAATGGGACGGAAACGACGTAAGCCAGCCTCGTGAATAGCATCAAATACCGACATACCTTCCCGCTTTCGGTTGGCATAGTCAATCATAATCAATGAGTCGTTGACAACAACACCGGACAGTGCAATGACGCCCATCAAGCTAATCAATGACAAATCGTACCCGAGCAAGATATGGCCAATTACTGCTCCAACAATCCCGAAAGGAATGGCGGTCATTACAATCAAGGGCTGAACGTAATTATTAAACGCAATGGCCAGCAATGCATAAATAATAAGCATGGCCAATGCAAAACCGCCCCACAACGCCTGCGTTGACTCCCTCATTTCCGCCTGGCTGCCTTCAAAGCTCCAGGTGATTCCGGGAAAGTCAGCACGCAATTGAGGCAGCTCTTCACTTTTAATGGATGCCAACACTCGCGTTGTTGCATTGGCCGGTTCAACGTCCATCCCTACATTAACCACCCGACGACCATCCCGGCGATTAATTGATGTGAACGCTTCACCTTGCCGCACCTCAACGACGTCAAAAAGAGGAACTTCCACCCCATTCGGTGTTCGAATAACAAGATCTTCTAAGTGATAAATATCCTGTCTTTCTTCCAGCGGTAATTTAACCCGTACTTCAATTTCGTTGGTTTCGCGCAATTGGCGCATGGCTAAAGCACCGTAAAATGCATTCCGAACCTGCCGTCCAACTTCGGAGGGCGTTAAACCGAGGCTTCGCCCCTCCGGCAAAAGTTTGAAATCATATTGCATTTTCCCTTTGTTGTAGTTATCGCTCACGTCACGAGTCGCCTCATAGGCTTCCATCCGGTCAAAAAATGCCTGGCTTGCTTTCTCCAACACTTCAATATCTGAGTGGCTTAAGTCAACACTAATATCTTGCTGATAACCGCCGGGGCCTCTTTCTGCTTCAAAAGTAATCTGGTCAACTCCTTCAATGTCGCCAATTTCATTACGCCAAAGTTCAATGACATCCCGGGCTGTCATATCGCGCTCATCGGGCGGCAACATTACAATTTCAACGTCAATGAAACTCTGTCCCCGGACATTGGTTTTAATTCCTTCGGCAACTTCGTACAGATTGTGCTCGTCGAACATTTTTTGAGTTGACCGGGTGATTTCACCAGCCACTTTCGCTGCCTGTTCCGGAGTTGTTCCTACCGGAAGCCGCACTCCTGCCTCGATTTCGTCTGCAGCAACTTCCGGCATCATGATAACTCCCATGTGGTCGCTGTAGGCATATCCACCAACAATTAGAAACAACGCAATTGCGCAACTAATGGTAATGTATCGGTGCTTCAAACTGGTTTCCAAAAATGGACGATAATAGCGATCGACAAAACGATTGAAGCCTGTTGCGAATTTCTGTTGAAAACCTTCGATCCGCTGAACGATTTTATTTTTTTTCCTGGGATTACTGTGCCCCAAATGGGCAGGCAAAATAAATAAGGCTTCAAAAAGCGATACGGCAAGAACGACGATAACCACCATCGACATCGGCCACCAGAATTTCCCGGTAGTTCCCGGGATAAAGAGAAGTGGAATAAAGGCGATGATATTGGTGAGAATACTAAATACAACGGGCTTGGAGATTTCTTTCGTCCCCGCAATTGCGGCCTCCATGTTTCCCATTCCCTGCTGTCGCTTCTCATAAATGTTTTCACCCACAACAATAGCATCGTCTACAACAATTCCCAGAACGACTAAAAACCCAAACATCGAAATCATATTAATACTAATCCCGGCTAACGGCAGAAACATGATTCCTCCAATAAAAGAGATTGCCATTCCCATCATGACCCAGAATGCCAGTCGAATCTCGAGAAATAAGGCCAGAATAATTAAAACGATGACGATCGCCAGAATTCCATTCTCTGTCAAAAGCGATAAGCGTTCCTGGTAATCTTCCGCCCGATTACTATCAATCCGGTATTTTACACCAGGAGGAAGTGATGGCTCAAAATCAGCTAACACACCCTGAACTTTCTCTGCAATATCCAAAGGAGACTGGTCGCCCACTCTGAAGATTTCCAACTCAACTGAAGGCTGTTGATTGAACTGCCCGTGAAATCCTGTCTCCTCAAATCCATCGGTTATCTCAGCGATATCTTCCAGCGTTATTCGGGCTCCGTTTGCAGCAGTAATAATATCAATTTGGCCAAACTCTTCGGCCCACTGCTTGCGTTCTTTCATTCGCAAAAGTATTTCGCCGGTTTGTGTTTCTACTGCTCCGGCAGGAATGTCCTCGCTTGACTGCATCAGTAACGATGCTACTTCATCAAGCGTTAAGTTGTACTCCCTGAGCTTGTGATGTGGTATCTCCACATGAGTGACATAGTCGGGCACATTACCGATTTCTACTTGAGTGATGCCATTGGTGCTCAGTAGGATATCGCGCAATTGCTCGGCCAGCTTTCTTAAAGTCCAAATATCGGTGTCGCCGTATAATCCCAACTCCATCACATCGCGCTGCTGAGACTGCAAAACCACTTCGGGTTCTTCAATGTCGTCAGGAAATGTGCGAATGCGATTCACCGCCTGATCAATATCCTGAAACGCTTTCATGCGCTCAGAGCCAGTTACCAGCTCAATGACAACACGGCCAGAACCTTCCCTGGCTGTTGAGGTAATTTCCTTGATTCCCTGTACTCCCCGAACGGCTTCTTCAACAGGCATCAGTATTCCCTTTTCAACCTCTGCGGGAGCAGCTCCCGGATAAACAACACTCACCTCAACAATATCCAACTGAAATTGGGGAAACACTTCTTTCTGAATGTAGAGCATAGTCCATATACCTCCGCCAATCAAGATTAGCATAAGCAGGTTTGCTGCGATTGAATTTCGAGCCATATATGCAATCGCTCCCTTTGACTCTTTTTTCTTCGTATGATCGTTCGTTGAATTGGCCATCTACTCGTTCCCTCCTTCCATTTGGAATTCACTGTCGCCGGAAGATTGTTGTTCTCCTTTACTTTCGGTTCGTAAACTAACACCATTCACAACAGTGGATAAATTGGTAGTTACAACCTGATCTGTTGTTGATAAGCCTTCCTTTATATAAGCGTAATTGGCGTCCTGAAAGATAATATCGACATCGCGAATTTGAAGCTTCTTATCCTCCATGACCCATACTGTTTGGTTTGCCCGAAGGTAATCGCGACTCAATCGTATCACATCCGGAATTTCTTTCCCTTGAATACTAACGTCCATGAATGCTCCTAAAATCAGTGGCTGTTCACCGCTATTTTTTGTTGCTAATGGATCAGAAACTTCAACCAGTATACGTGCAAGGCGGGTTTGGTTTTCCAGTGAACCAATGAGCCGGGATACTTGTCCGGTGCGAAACTCATCTTCTGCCCAGGCGGAACGATTTCGAACCTTAGCCTTTGAAGCTTTTTCATGATCGTCAGGAAAAGAAATCCACCGCAGCTTGGCTAATGGCACACTGGTTTCGACCCAATAATGCTCGATTCCAACCAGTCGGCCTAGGTTTTCGCCCCGAGCCACTTGGGAGCCGATATTAACATTCCGGCTGATGATATGCGCATCAAAAGGTGCTCTTATGTTGGTGCGCGACAAATCCAGTTCTGCCTGTCGGACAGATGCTTCTGCTGATTCAATCCTTGCTTTAACCGCATTTAACTGAGGCTCTCGAAGTACCAACGATTGGTTTTGCCCTTTGAGTGCATCGCTAACTAGTTCTAAATCTTGCTTTGCCACCTGCTGTCGTCCCATTTCCATGTCGAGATCCGCCTGTGCCTGGTGCAATTCACTTTGCCGCATTTGCAATGCATTTTTATAATCAGCGGAATTTATCCGAAGTAAAGTTTCTCCTTTTTTTACAAAACCACCGGGAGTAAATACATCCGAACGAAAAATAACCTCTCCTTCCACCTGCGAACTCAGGTTAACATCCTGCTCAGCAACGACCACGCCGGTAGCAACAATAGCAGGCCGGAAATTTCCACGATCAACACCAACAACATCGACCAACATTGCGGTTTGCTTCGTTGCCCCTTCTCTTTTTGCCTTCGGTTCTGTTGAAAAAATGATGAGCGTTACTCCCGCTGCTACCAGCAGAATGATTACGCTAATAATAAGTGTCTTTTTCGAATTCATATATTCTCGGTTCTTTTAATACTTACTTAAAAAGATTATCTCCCTTCTAAAACATCTCCCGCATCAGATACTTTTTCAAGCTGTAAGTCGAATCCTCCAGCCAATGCCCGATAAAGCAAAATTCGATATTTCAAAAGCGTTAGATTGGCCGCCAACAGGCTGCGTTGCAATTCTTGTTGGGCATTCAGAGCAGTCAACACATCCAGATAATTGCTCATCCCGTTAAAATACTCCAACTGTAGCTGTTTGTAGGTTTTTTCTGACAACTTAACCTGTTCTTTCAGATTGGCAATTGTTTGCTGCTGCATTGCTTCCTGCACCAAGGCATCCTCAACCTCCCGGAATGCGGTTAAAACAGCTTGCCCATATGCATACAGATATTGATTCTTAATCGCTTCTGAGCGTTCAATTTCTGCATTGATTTGCCTTCCGTAAAACAGGGGAGCGAGCAAATTGCCAGCAACAGAGTAAGCCCAATCATCAAACAACTTATCAGCATTGATTGCAGCCGTTGAGATGGAAGCTGAAATATTCAGACGGGGATAACGATTACTGATTGCAGCGGCCAAATCCCGATCGGCAGCCTGTAACAAATTATAGGCATTTTGCACATCAGGTCGCCGCTCTACTAATTCAACGGGCAAGCCAGTTTGCGGTAGAGGCGGAAGGTCTGGCAAACTATCCAACGCCAGAGACAAACTCTCCGTAGGCGTTTTCCCAAGCAAAACGGCTAACTGGTGCTCCAGTAATTTTAATTGGACTCTAGCTGCGAGTTCGCGTTCACGGGTTGCTTCCAACAACTGCTGCTGCCGAAGAATATCCACTCCTCTGACTTGTCCATATCCAAATCGTGCTTTAATCGATCGCAGGACTTGTTCGTTAATATCAACCTGCGAGGAAGCCAATTTGAGTTGATTTTTCGCTTCAATTAGCTGGAACCAGGTTGTTGCAATCTCTGCAGAAAGAGATAGGGCGGCTGTTTGAAAATCTGCATATGACGCCTGGGCCCGATATCGTTCAGCCTCAACACTCGACTTGATTTTCCCCCACAGATCAACCTCATAATCGGCGCTAAGCCCTAGCTGTAAAACCTCACTATCCCGAAACTGTGATTGAGACCTGTTCTTTTCCGCTCGTAATGAAGCATCAACAAAAGGATAGTAGTTGGATGACTGTCGTTTAACCACCGCCTGTGCCGCTTTTAAACGCTCCCATGCGGTCTTTAAGTTAAAATTGGAATACAGCGCACTGTCGACCAACCGATTTAATTGTGGATCATTAAATGCTTCCCACCATTTATCAGAGAGAGTGGCTGTACCAGTATCAGAAAATTTCGCTGAGCGTTGAATAGGTATCGACTCAGTCGTTGTCTTTGGTGAACAGCCAACAATAAATATGACGATCAACATCACAATTCCTGTTCTTCGATTTATTTCCTTACCACATTTGCATTTAAACTCTCCGACATCAATCATGAACCTATCTGTTAGTATTTCAGCACCTTAATAGAAGGTGATTAAAAGAATAACAATACCCGTCTGAATGAAGTTCAAATTCAAACTAACCAAATAATATAACAATTGTTAATTCAGCAGTAAACACAGGAGAGGAGCAACCTGCTGCCGGCTTCAATATTTATTATTGATGATCTTAATTCGACCACAGGTATATTTTGTAACTTTCGGATCGAACAAAACGAAAACTTTAACATCAGAATAATGAAAAAGCTTTTTACCTATTTCATGCAGGGACTGGTTTTAGTAGCTCCCATTGCGATTACAGTTTACATTGTTTTTCTCATTTTTGATTTTGTTGACGGCTTGCTTCGCGACCAGCTGGCGAGTTGGTTTGGCTATGCCATCCCCGGGTTAGGGCTGGTAGTCATTTTCATTCTTGTTGCTGCCCTCGGATTATTAGGTAATTACATTGTTGCCAGCCCTTTTAAAGTGTTGAGCGATCGTATTTTAAAAAGAGCCCCCCTTTTGAAAGTCATCTACAGTTCGTTGGTTGACCTGTTTTCTGCATTTGTAGGGAAAGAAAAGAAGTTTAATCAACCAGTCTTAGTTGAAATCAACAAAGAAAATCGATTGTGGAAAATAGGTTTTATCACCCAGCAAAGCATGGCCGAACTTGGCATGGAGGGTATGGTCGCCGTATACTTTCCTCATTCATATAACTTTTCCGGCGAACTATATGTGATCGACTCATCGGCTGTTAAGAGTCTGAATATGGCACCTTCCGAAGCCATGAAGTTTGTTGTTTCAGGAGGAGTAACACAGGTCAATTAATTTGAAGAAAAAGTCTAACTTCCTGGCATCAATAGGGTCGCTCATGGATTCAGAGCTTACATTCACCGAAAACTATCTTCCAGGTCAGTCTATTTTACTAAACTTGTATATTTATATTTTCTAATTGCAGATAAAGCTACATTTAATACAAAAACAAACTCATGGAAATTTTTAAAGCGACCAATGTTACCAAAGATTATGCTGGTCACCGGGCACTCGATGGGGTGAGCATTTCGACAAAGGAGCAAAGCATATTTGGATTACTTGGGCCAAACGGAGCCGGGAAAACGACCTTAATACGGATTATAAATCAAATTACAGCTCCGGATGCAGGAGAAGTGCAGTTATTTGGTCGTAAGCTGAAAGCAAATGACATTCAGCATATTGGCTACCTGCCCGAAGAACGAGGGCTGTACAAAAAGATGAAAGTTGGCGAGCAAGCCTTATACCTGGCACAACTAAAAGGACTCAGCAAAAGGGATGCTCTAAAAAGCCTCAAGTATTGGTTTGAGAAATTTGAAATTCAACCCTGGTGGAATAAAAAGGTTGAAGAGCTTTCGAAAGGGATGCAACAAAAGATCCAGTTCATCATCACGGTTGTTCACAAACCTAAATTATTGATTTTTGACGAACCATTCAGTGGATTTGACCCCATCAATGCGAACTTGCTTAAAAATGAAATTCTTGATTTGAAAAACCAGGGAGCCACCATTATTTTTTCTACCCACAATATGGCTTCAGTCGAAGAAACTTGTGATCATATTGCGCTGATTAATCAATCAAAAAAAATATTGGATGGCCCAATTGATGAAATCAAGGAAAGCTACAAACAAGATATTTATGAGATCGAAACAACTGTTCCACATGACGTTACTTCGGAGTTTTCAAGAAATGGGTTTCAGCTAATTGATTACGAACTAAAAGGGCTCAGTCAGCGGGTAAAATTCCGACTTGAAAAAGAAATGACCAGCAACGATTTACTTCAAATGCTCATGCAAAAAATGGAAATCCGCTCGTTCCGCGAAGTTATTCCTTCGATGAACGAAGTATTTATCCAAGTTGTAGGGCACGCCAACCCTAAAAAACAAACCGCATGAAGCGAGTACGCAAAAGTGCAAAGACATTAGCGGACAATTACAAGCGAATTCCATTAACTACCTTTAGAAACTTCAAATTATATTGAGATGAACAAGTCACTACTAATATTAAAACGAGAATATTTAACCCGGGTCCGTAAAAAATCATTTATCATCCTGACGCTACTTGTCCCATTCATCTTTGCCGGGTTTACGATTTTACCTGCCTGGCTGGCCATGCAAAACGATGAAGAAGAACGAACGATTGGAGTTTACGATGCAACTGGCCAGTACTCGGGACGAATGGAAAATACCGAGTTTACCCGCTTTACTACCATCCCGCAAGCCGAATTTGAGCAAATCCAGCAAGACATCAAGTCAAGCAGTTACTATGCTGTCTTGTACATTCCATCAGATATTTTAGCGACGAATAAGGCTCAATTGCTATCGGACAAACAGGTAACTTTCGACATTAAAAATATGATTGGTCGTAAGCTCGAAAACCTTATTGAAGCGGATAAAAAAGCTGTTATCATTGATGGTTCGGGCATTCCGGATCTAGAGGAAAAGCTGTTGGCAGCACGAACAAGCATTAATTTGGAAACGCTTAAGGTTGGCGAAAAAGGAGAAGCGGTCAAAAGCTCTACTGAATTGGCCATGGGAGTTGGATATGCTGCCGGATTTTTGATCTACATGTTTGTATTCATTTATGGAGCCATGGTTATGCGTGGCGTTATGGAAGAAAAATCAAGCCGGATTGTCGAAGTAATTATTTCGTCAGTCAAACCAATTCAATTGATGTTTGGTAAAATTATAGGCATTGGCTTGGTCGGATTAACGCAATTGGCTTTCTGGTTGATTTTGATGTTTTTAATTGTTAGCGGACTACAAATGTTTCTAGCACCTGATCAGGCAGAAATGCTTACGCAATCGCAAAACATGATGGCCTCATCTCCACAAATTCAGGAAAACGCGGTTTTAAACATCATCGATTTAATTGGCAATTTAAATATTCCGCTCATTATTGGATCATTCATTTTCTACTTCCTCGGAGGATTCCTGATGTATTCCTCGTTGATGGGAGCCGTAGGTGCAGCAGTCGACCATGAAGAAGAAGCACAGCAATTAATGCTTCCGGTGACAATACCACTTATCTTTTCAATTATTATTTTATTCCCGGTGGTTAAAAACCCGGAAGGAACGCTGGCATTTTGGGCTTCCATGATTCCATTCACTTCGCCGGTTATCATGATGGTCAGAGTGCCATACGGACTACCGGCCTGGGAGCTGCTGCTATCAATGGGCATTTTAGTGACTTCAATTTATGGAACAATTTGGGTGGCTGGGAAGATATACCGTACCGGAATTTTAATGTACGGCAAGAAAGTCAATCTTAAAGAAATTGTTAAATGGCTTTTTTATAAAAATTAATTCAGATTAAATTGTATTTTATCCAGATATTTTATTTATAATTGTTCCAGATAAGTAAAACAAAAAACTTTCTTATGAGTTATACCTTCTCAAATATGTGTGTGTGTTGTTGTATGAAATACAATGCGGGGAAGGTATGTTTAAGTTAAAAAGATAATAGTATAAAGATATAAGCAAGCCTTCCAGTTACTGGGAGGCTTTTTTTTTGAATAAAACCATTTAAATACAAATAAGTATGAAATTTAACAACATCTTAGAGACAATTGGAAATTCTCCATTAGTTCGCGTGAATAACCTATATCCTGATGGATATGAAGTGTATGTGAAACTGGAAAAAACAAATCCTGGCGGTAGCATCAAAGACCGTATCGCACTTAAAATGGTTGAACAGGCTGAAAGCAAAGGCATCCTGAAACCCGACACCGTGCTTGTTGAGCCAACTTCTGGAAATACAGGAATCGGGCTGGCATTGGTTGCCGCTGTTAAAAAGTATAAGTTGATTTTGGTAATGCCTGAATCAATGTCAGTCGAACGTCGCCGTATACTTACAGCCTATGGAGCGGAATTGGTGCTTACGCCAAAAGAAAAAGGGATGAAAGGAGCCATTTCGAAAGCCGAAGAAATTGCAGCCGAAAATCCAAACTCATGGATTCCGTCTCAGTTTGACAATGAAGCAAATATTGCTGCTCACCGCGACCATACGGCGCAAGAAATTTTGGCTGATTTCCCGGAAGGTTTCGACTACCTGATTACCGGTGTTGGAACAGGTGGACACATTTCAGGAGTTAGTGAAGTATTGAAAAAGAGCTTTCCTAATTTGAAAACATTTGCTGTTGAGCCTGAAGCTTCTCCTGTAATTGGAGGTGGAAGCCCTGGTCCACACCCCATTCAGGGAATTGGTGCAGGCTTTATTCCTGAAAACTTAAAAACCGACTTGTTAGACGGAACTGTGTCCGTTTCGAAAGAAGAAGCCTTTGACTATGCCAAACGTGCTGCAAAAGAGGAAGCCTTATTCGTCGGAATTTCATCAGGGGCTTCGTTGGCCGCTGTCGCCAAAAAGATTCAGGAACTACCCAAAGGGTCAAAAATATTGACTTTTGCCTACGATACCGGAGAACGATATTTATCCGTTGATGGTTTGTTTTAATGATTTTGAGGTCGGTTTATCCGGCCTCTTTCTTTTCATAGTAAATCACTTTTGTTTCAACGAATTCACTATTTTTGCTTCAAAGTAAAACATACCATGGGAACATACCAATTACAAATTATAGAAACTGCAATTGTAATCGTTTTACTGATTGTAGTCCAGTTCATTGTCAGACACTACATCAACAAAACCCTGAAAAAGTTTCACTTCTCATTACAACGACGAAGGATGACCACAAAGATTATGAACTTGTTCATAATCATCGGCGCACTAATTGCATTGACGGGTATTTGGGGCATTGAAAAAGAGAAGTTACTGCTCTTTATTTCTTCGGTACTAACCATATTAGGAATTGCGTTTGTTGCTCAATGGTCAATTTTATCGAACATTACCGCCGGATTGATTCTCTATTTTAATCATCCCTTAAAATTGGGAGATCATATACGAATACTTGAGAAAGATTTTATTATTGAAGGTAAAATCGATGATGTCACTTTCTTCTTTGTTCACATCATTTCCGCCGATGGTGACCGAATTACTGTCCCCAACTCCATCATTCTGCAAAAGAATATTTCGGTAAAACATCCGAATGATAGAAAAGCTAGAATCGAAAAGGAAAAACACAGTTAGCTAAAATTTAAAAACAGCTTCTTTCTGATGTTTCTTTCTTTATAGCTATAATTAAACTTTCTTTTTGGATTCCTGTGTGATTGTAAGCGGCTTGTATGATGGAATCAATAAAACAATCTGCAGTGTTTGGACTGCTTTGCGTATTGAGTTCATCGGTTAGTATTTGAAAGAGTGACAGTGTAAAACAAAATTTACACCAAACTCCGCCTCCTTTCAGTCAGATGTATATTAACGTCTTGATTTTGGTTTTTCCTTTATCTTTACATAAATCAGTTTCAGTTGCCCTTTGGTGTTCTCTCGCTGTTCAATCTCAAAGTTTTTAATGGACTTTATTAAAGGTGTTAGCTTTTGAAAGCCATAGTTCCGGGAATCGAAGTTGGGTTGTTTTTTCTGAATGAGATTACCAACATCGCCAAGGAAAGCCCAGCCATCATCGTCTGCCAAATCGGAAATAGAGCCTGAAATTAATCGGATGACTTTGGGAGTAATTTTGTCGACATTGTTTTTGGGAGTTGCCCGACTGGAGGGGGTCGCAGACTCGTTTTCTTCCGGTTCGGTTTTTAAAATTTCAATGTAAATAAACTTATCGCAAGCGACAATGAATGGTTCTGGTGTTTTTTTCTCGCCAATTCCAATCACCTTCATGCCGGCTTCGCGTAAGCGGGTTGCCAGCCGGGTAAAGTCGCTATCGCTCGATACCAGACAAAAACCATCCACTTTCTCCGAATAAAGAATGTCCATGGCATCAATAATCATGGCCGAGTCAGTGGCATTTTTTCCGGTGGTATAACCATATTGTTGAATAGGAGTGATGGCGTTTTCCAGCAATAGGTTTTTCCATCGTGTTAAGTTGGGTTTAGTCCAGTCGCCATAAATACGTTTGATCGTTGGGTTGCCATATTTGGCAATTTCCTCCATCATTTCTTTTACGTGGGCTGACGGTATATTATCGCCATCAATTAATACGGCTAGTTTTATATCCATGATTTTTATCTATTTGCTGCAAATTACGCATTATTCCTAAAGTGGAGCACTAAAAATGATGAAAAGGTATTGATTGGGGTTTAATTGCCAACAGATGGTTGAAAATATCCAGGATACGACAGAGGTAAAACAAATTTTGAGTCAGCTTTAAAGTTTAAAAATTGATTATTTTTACCCGCTAAAGCTTACTTACGCTATTTGAAGTACGATTGATTTATGGATTACCAACTCATTGAATACCTAACGGAGTGCCTGACACCGGAACGAAAAGCCCTTTTTGAAAAAGTGCTGGAACAACGAACCCGCTACCTCACGGTTGTTTTGGAAGATATTTTTCAACCCCAAAATGCAAGTGCTGTGCTTCGCTCGGTCGATTGTTTTGGTTTGCAGGATTTGCATGTCATCGAAAATCGGAATGAATTTACCGTTGATCGGGAAGTGGCCATGGGGGCATCAAAATGGCTAACAGTAAAGAAATATCAGGGACAGGAGAACAATAGCTTGGATGCGATTCGGCATTTACGGCAGCAAGGATACCGGATTGTTGCAACCACTCCGCATGATGGTGACACAAACCTTGAAGACTTCGATTTAGCCAAGGGAAAAGCTGCTCTTTTTTTCGGAACCGAACTGACCGGGATTTCTGATGTGGTTAAACGGGAAGCGGATGAATTTTTGAAAATTCCGATGTATGGTTTTACCGAAAGCTTTAATATATCGGTTTCTGCAGCCATCATTTTGCATTATTTGACCTATAAAATGCATGGAGATTCGAACATCGACTGGAGCTTGACTGAAGAGGAAAAAGCAACGATAAAATTGAGCTGGATCAAAAGAACTTTAAAACGATCGGAATTGTTAGAAGAACGATACAACGAACTGAAAAAAGAAGGAAAACTATGAAGGTGTTTGCGGAAAAATTTGCCGACTTAAAAATACTACGATATGAACTGATAGGCTTTGAAAACCTAAGTCTTCAACAAAAAAAGTACATTTATTATTTGTCGAAAGCAGCCTTGTGCGGGCGCGATATTTTGTGGGATCAGAATAACAAATATAATTTGAAGGTTCGAAAACTGGCAGAGATCATCTATAAAACGTATTCCGGAAATCGGGGAACTGATTTGTTTCAACAATTTCATATCTATTTGAAACGAATTTGGTTTGCCAATGGCATGCATCATCATTATTCGATGGATAAAATTTTGTCTGGTTTTTCGGATGAAGAATTGAAGCAGTTAATATCAGATGCTGACCTTTCAGACTTTAAGCACATTGATGAAGTTGATGAGTTGGTTGATGTGATTACGAACCCGGAGCGTGAAAAAAAGCGCGTAAGTCTGGATAGTTCAAAAGATTTGTTGGAAGCTTCGGCGATGAATTATTATCGGGATGTGACGCAGGAAGAGGCAGAAGAGTTCTACAAAATAAAAAACCAGGAAGCCGGGGAGAAAACTCCTCCATTTGGGTTGAATTCGCAATTGGTAAAAGAGAATGAGGAGTTGAATGAGATTGTTTGGAAGGTTGACGGGAAATATGGAAAGCCGATAGAGAAGATTTGTTATTGGCTGGAGCAGGCAATTCCTTTTGCAGAAAACGAACTTCAGCAGCAGCATATTCGCAAGTTGATTGAATTCTACCAGACTGGTGATCTCAGGAAGTTTGACGATTACAGTATTTTATGGGTGAAAGAGCTGGAAGGACAAGTTGATTTTATCAATGGTTTTATTGAGGTGTATGGCGATCCGCTGGGCATCAAAGGAAGCTGGGAGTCTATTGTTAATTATAAGGATTTGGAAGGCACTAAAAGGGCAACTATTTTGTCCGAAAATGCCTCATGGTTCGAGCGGCATTCGCCGGTAAATGAAGCATTCAAAAAGAAAGAAGTAAAAGGCGTAAGTGCCAAGGTTATACATGTAGCCATGCTTGGCGGCGATTGTTATCCGCATACACCAATTGGTATTAATCTGCCCAACTCCGACTGGATCAGAGAAGTTTACGGCTCCAAATCGGTAACGATTGAAAATATTACCAAATCGTATTTTCTCGATTCGCTGGGTAATGGACTGATTGAAGAATTTGCAGCCTCGGAGCAAGAAGTAGAACGAGCAAAAAAATATGGCTATAAGGCGGG
This sequence comes from Sunxiuqinia indica, assembly GCF_009847015.1. GTDB lineage: Bacteria > Bacteroidota > Bacteroidia > Bacteroidales > Prolixibacteraceae > Sunxiuqinia > Sunxiuqinia indica. The sequence continues at coordinate 158,998 of NZ_WVEM01000005.1, read as the reverse complement.
CAATTTGCATGTCGATTTGCATGAATGTTTAGGGCATGGCTCCGGAAAGATGATGCCTGGTGCAAAGCCGGAGGATTTGAAAAACTACTATTCGACGATCGAAGAAACCCGGGCCGACTTATTTGCACTCTATTATGCCATGGATGAAAAGTTGCTGGAACTGGGCTTGGTGCCATCTGAAGAATCGGGGATGGCTGAATACGATTCGTACCTGCGTGTTGGATTAATTACTCAGCTAACCCGGGTAGAGCCGGGAAAGGATATTGAAGAATCGCATATGCGTAACCGCCAGCTCATTGCGCGTTGGTGTTTTGAACATGGCAAAGCTGAAAACGTGGTGGAATGGATCAAGAAGGATGGTAAAACATATGTCAAAATTAACGATCATAAAAAGTTACGAGCCATGTTTGGGGTTTTACTGGCCGAAGTTCAGCGAATAAAATCGGAGGGAGATCTTAAGGCTGCCGCTAAATTGGTCGAAACATATGGGGTGAAAGTTGATGCGGATTTGCATCAGGAAGTATTGGAGCGTTTTAAAAAGCTGAATATTGCGCCATACGCCGGATTTATGAACCCTGAATTAAGCCTTAAAAAGAATAAAGAAGGAGAGGTGATTTCTGTAGAGGTAGCTTATGCTGAGGATTATACCGACCAAATGCTATCGTACTCCGAGAATTATAGCTTTTTATAGCAAGCAGATAATGATCATTTTCAATTTGTAGTCAACTGAAATGAGCTGCTAAATGTTTCAACACTAATAGGAAGATTATGAGCGAGTTTTATGCGCTTACATAAGAGAATAAAAATAAAAATACATGAAATCAACATCCTTATTTTTGCTGGCTATTGTTTTGTTAATCATGTTTTCATCCACTCTATTTGCACAACAGAGCGAAGAAGAAAAAGCAACGATTGTGCAGCTTGGACAACTGGCTCCACATTTTGTTTTCCAGAATGAGGCTGGAGAAGAGCTGTCTATCTCTGATTTGAAAGGTCAGGTTGTAATGATTAACTTTTTTGCGACCTGGTGCGGTCCGTGTTTAAAAGAGCTGCCTCATGTTGAATCCGATATTTTCGGTACCTATAAAGACAATCCGAACTTCAGGCTGTTGGTTATTGGACGGGAGCATAATTCTGTTGAGTTGGCAACGTTTAAGGAGAAAAAGGGGTATTCTTTTCAGCTGATTGCTGATCCTGAACGGAAGATTTACTCAAAATTTGCCGCGAAATTTATACCACGCAATTTCATCATCGATCGGGAAGGGAAGATTATATACAGCTCTGTTGGCTTTAATGAGGCTGAATTTGCTGAGCTGAAGAAAGTGCTTGCCTTTGAGTTGGCAAATTGAAAACTATTTTGATTTCGGTTCCCATTGAGACGGAATGTAAAAATAAAAGTCTGATCCTTTGCCCAGCTCAGATTTTACACCAATATCGCCTCCCAGAAGATGAATGATATTTTCAGAAATGGCTAAGCCTAGACCCGTTCCGCCGTATGTTTTATTTGTTAATTTCCTGGCTTGGATGAAGCGTTTAAAAATGTCTTTTTTGTCATCTTCATGAATTCCTATTCCAGTATCAGAAACTTTAAAGTGTAACCACTTATCACGTTTGTCAACTTTGAGGGTTACCGATCCTTTTTCGGTAAATTTTAACGCGTTGTTTATTAGATTATCCAACACTTGTTTTAATCGGTATTTATCGGTTGTGCACACAAAGTCATCAGGCAGTGTATTTTCCACGACAAACTCTACCTCTTTTTCTTTTTGTTTGATAAAGAGGTCTTTATAGTTCCATTTTAGTTCTTCAATCAGTTCGTTGAGTTGAAACTCATTAATGGCAACCGATAATTGATCAGACTCAATTTTAGAAATGTCAATAATGTCGTTAATCAGTTTCAACAAGAATCCGCCATTTTTTTGTATAAGCTGAATATACATGACCTGGTCTTCTTCAGATAAATTTTCCTCATCCAAAAGGCTTGAAAAACCGAGAATAGCATTCATTGGTGTGCGAATTTCATGTGACATGTTGGCAAGAAAAGCCGTTTTTAATCGGTCAGATTCCAGTGCTTTTTTCTGCTCAAGAACCAGCTGTTTGTATACTTTGCGGCGCTCGGAAATCATTTCATTGGCAACTTCTCCCATTTCTTTAAATTCATTAAAATAGAGGTTGTCAATGTTAATCTTTTTATAACTCTGTTTGCCGGTTTTGAAGAAGCGAGTGAAGTTGCTAAAGTCGGCAAAGTAATGGGAATTAAACCTGCGGATAACCATCGTTTCTCCCAGGATTACCAGTAGGAGGACAAAGAGGATAACCAACAGGTTTTTGATCAGGTCATTTCGAAGCGATTCCTTTTGATGTTCAATCTCCAATAAGATGTCATCCAGGTAAAAACCGGCACCAACCAGCCATTTTGTTTCCGGAAATTCTTTTACATAGGAAATTTTTTGCTGCATTTTTTCTTCACCGATTTTGTTCCATTGGTAGGTGAAGTAACCTCCTTCCTTCGAGTTTTTTGCAACCTCTATTTCTTGCAGAAACACAGCCATTTTTGCAGAATCTGACCCGTCAAGCAGATTGAAATCACCATAATAGGGCTTGCCTTCAAAAACCACCGGATCTCCATCTGTCTCATTAATAAAAACATAGCCGCCATATCGGAAATGATCGGCGCTTACTTTTTGGGCAACTTCATTTTTAAATTCCTGATAATAGTCTTCATAGTAGGTTTTAGATCCAAAGTACCAGTTTAGCTGGTTGTGCTTTTTTAGAAAAACAATTTTGTTTTGAGGGATAGTGTCAGTTATGGCAAGTTTATCTCCGTGAATGTAATTAATAAATCCCTGATTTTTATCCTTGAAAAAATCCAGCTCACGCTGCACGACCTTATTCCCATTAACGTCGGTATGGTCGAGCAGATTTGAGCCGGTGTATTCCGGTCGTCCCGGATAATAAACGCCGATTCCATCCAGATCGTTAACAAAAACGTGCATGAATTCATTGCCATAGTTCAAGGCCGATACGGTTTCTATTATTAATTTTTTAAGATCTTTGGCGTCCATTTTGCCCTGGTAATAGTTGTATAGTTTGTCAGCAACACGATACGCATTTTTCACATTTTCACTGACTCTGTCTTTCAGCCTCCTGTCAAACGATCTTTTTTGGCTGGCTATGTATTCAATTTCAATATTGATTAAGTCGCGTAAAAACTCCTTGTGTTCTCCAATATGTGCTTCTTGTTGCTGCTTACTGATATCTCTGAAAATTAAAATTTCCTGAATGGAAATAATCCCGGCAACAAAAAAAGTCATCAGTAATGTTGATACGATTACAATTTTCCGAATATGATTAGTAATGCTCCTGGAGGCCGGTCGTCTTGGGGCTTCTGTTGGCTTGGTTTCTTTTATTGTTTGTTTTTCTTCCATTCAGAAAAAACAATTAAAATTGTTTAACTAAAGTCGTCACATTCAAAGTTAATCATATCTCTGAAATATTGTCAGTACTAAGCATTCAATTTGTCTGTGTTCAGAGTAGAATTGTAAGACTAATCTTTCAAAGATGTTAAGCTGAGAAATATAATTTCTTTGTAATTCATATTTTATAAGTGCTTTGCTGTTAAAACATGTTAAACAATACAAATGAATCAAAAATAGGGAAACACTGGCATCTTTTGTGCGTTAATTTAGCCGATATTGAAGAAAATGATCACTAATAATAAAATAAGACGAAATGAAAGACTATAAAAAAATTGGACTAACATTCATCGTTGCGCTTTTTGGTGCTTTCGTTGCAATATGGGCCTACACAAGCTTTTTTGAAGAACCACAAGTGGTAACCGTACAACAAGATCAGGCGATGCGCTACGCAAGTCTGCCATCTGCGCCACAGGGAGAGGCTCCGGATTTAACTTATGCGGCTGAGAATTCGATTCACGCTGTTGTACACGTAAAAGTGACTTCACAGGAGGAGGTTCAACAATATCATTCGAATCCTTTTTACGAATGGTTTTATGGCGATCGTAACCCACGCCAGCAGCAACCAAGAGTTCGGCAAGGAGCAGGCTCCGGGGTTATTCTTAGCGAGGATGGTTTTATTGTCACCAATAACCATGTAATTGACGGTGCTGATGATATTCAGGTTGTTTTGAATGACAATCGGCAATATGAGGCGAAACTAGTTGGCACAGATTTGACTACCGATATTGCCGTATTAAAAATTGAGGAGAATAGTTTACCCCATTTGAAATTTGGGAATTCTGATGCTCTGAAATTGGGAGAATGGGTATTAGCAGTTGGTAATCCTTTCAATCTTACATCAACAGTAACAGCAGGAATTGTTAGCGCAAAAAGTCGTAACATAGGAATCAATCGTGTTGATATGGGGATTGAGTCATTCATCCAAACAGATGCGGCAGTAAATCCAGGGAACAGTGGTGGTGCTTTAGTGAATATGAACGGCGAACTTGTCGGTATTAATACCGCCATCGCTTCTAGAACTGGTTCGTATGCTGGTTATTCGTTTGCCGTGCCGGCCAGTATTGTTGGTAAGGTCGTCGACGATTTAAAGCAATTTGGTCAAGTACAAAGAGCATTACTTGGAGTTATGATTCGGGATGTTGATGCAAAATTAGCCGAAGAAAAGGATATTGATGTGATCGAAGGGGTTTACATTAGTGAAGTCAATGAAAATAGTGCCGCCGAAGAAGCTGATATTGAGGCGGGTGATATTATTTTAAATGTAGACGGAGTAAAAGTTAACTCAACGGCGCAGCTTCAGGAGCAAATTAGTCAGCATCGTCCCGGAGATGTTGTGAAAGTTTTGATAAAAAGAGACGGTAATTCGAAACAAATTAAGGTGACCCTTCGTAACATGCACGGAGATACAGAAATTGTTAAAGCTAGCGACAACAGATTTCTTGGCGCCAGGTTTGAACAACTAACAGAAAACGAAAAATACCAACTTCGCATAAGCCATGGGCTAAAGATCACAGATTTAAGTAAGGGAAAGTTGAAAGATGCCGGACTTAAAGAAGGTTTTATCATAACTGATGTGAACAAGGAAGAGGTTGAGTCGGTTAATGATTTTAAACGGATAGTTAACAGGGCTGATGGTGGTATTTTAATTGAAGGAAAGTATCCCAGCGGAGAGCCGGCATATTTTGTGTTTGGCACCAAATAAGTACATCATTGTTTACTTATAATTAACAAACAAGAAGGCTTTGTGCAAAGCTTTCTGTTTGTTTGAATTATTGACCGTAAAAGTCTATATTTGCACGATTTTTTTAGAAGGGTATATGAGACAATTAAAGATTACAAAATCGATTACCAACCGTGAGAGTGCTTCACTTGACAAGTATTTGCAAGAAATTGGCAAGGAGGATCTGATTACAGTTGAAGAGGAAGTTGAATTAGCACAGCGGATTAAAAAAGGCGATCAACATGCGTTAGAAAAACTGACCCGTGCGAACTTGCGTTTCGTAGTTTCAGTGGCTAAACAGTACCAAAACCAAGGCTTAAGCCTTCCAGATTTAATTAACGAGGGAAATTTGGGACTGATTAAAGCAGCTGAAAAGTTTGACGAGACCCGTGGGTTTAAATTTATTTCTTACGCTGTGTGGTGGATTCGTCAATCTATCCTTCAGGCATTGGCTGAACAGTCGCGTATTGTTCGATTACCGCTTAACCAGGTAGGTTCGTTGAATAAAATCAACAAAGCATTTTCGAAATTTGAACAAGAAAACGAGCGTAAGCCGTCACCTGAAGAGCTAGCTGATTCATTGGAACTGCCTCCTGAGAAAGTTGCAGATACCTTGAGAGTATCAGGACGCCATATTTCTGTTGATGCTCCTTTCGTTGAAGGAGAAGATAACAGCTTGTTGGACGTGCTGGTAAACAACGACTCACCAAATGCAGACCGTAGTCTGATGATGGAGTCGCTTGCCCGTGAAATTGAGCGTGCTCTCGCTACCCTTACAGAACGTGAAAGTGACATCATTAGGATGTTCTTCGGAATTGGTTGCCAGGAAATGACCCTGGAAGAAATTGGAGAAAGATTCGGGCTAACCCGCGAAAGGGTGCGCCAGATAAAAGAAAAAGCAATCCGTCGATTGCGACACACATCCAGAAGTAAATTATTGAAAACATATCTTGGATAAGAAATTCTTTTAAACCGCCCCACGAGGCGGTTTTTTTATGCCCTGAAACTTTTGTACCCCATTATTGTTTTACCAATCAATATGAAGAAAACAATGATGGTACTTGTTCTTATTGTATTTATAATTCTTGTTGTTGTCTATCTGGTAATTAGGTATAACCCGGCCTTTGGCAGAACACCGGACGGAGAGCGATTGGCTCGTATAAAGAACTCTCCGAATTATGTCGGCGGGAAATTTCAAAATCCAGTAGCGACAAATGTTCAGATTGACGACGTTCCATATTTCAAGTTGATCAAGGAATTTCTTTCAACAAAAGATGATCGAACTCCTAAAGAGGAAATACAGGTTGAACCCATTGATCAATCAAAATTTCATCGTTCCAAAAATAGTGTCAACATTTGTTGGCTCGGACATTCCTCTCTTTTAATTGAAGTGGATGGTAAAGTGATCTTAACTGATCCCGTATTTAGTCAACGGGTTTCGCCATTCTCATTTATTGGGACTAAAGCCTTTCCGTATTCCGAAAATTATTCATTGGAAAGTCTTCCGGAAATAGACTTGGTAATGATCTCCCACGATCATTACGATCATTTGGATTATCAAACAATTAAGAGTTTAAAGAATACTGGTGTTGAATTTGTAACTGCTTTAGGAGTTGGTGCACATCTAGAATATTGGGGAATTTCACCTGACCGGATAACGGAACTGGATTGGTGGGAAGAATACCAGTTTACCAATGAAATTCGATTGACAGCAACACCGGCGAGGCATTTTTCGGGACGAGGATTGACAGATCGTTTTTCAACCTTGTGGGCTTCATGGGTTATTGCAGGTTCAAAAGCGAAGCTGTTTTTTGGGGCTGATTCCGGCTACTATCGCGGATTTGAGGAAATAGGAGAGAAGTATGGCCCTTTTGATATAGCTATGCTTGAATGCGGACAATACAGTCAATATTGGCCATTTATCCACATGATGCCTGAAGAGACGTTTAAAGCTTCAGCCAACTTAAAAGCAAAGGCGCTGCTACCTATTCACTGGGGGAAATACAAATTGAGTATTCATCCCTGGACAGAGCCGGTTGATCGCTTACTGGCTGCCCGGGATAACGAAAATACTGAAATTGTTACGCCACGAATAGGGCAGGTTTTCAACTTAAATTCGCCCTTTTCGACGAAACGATGGTGGAAAAATGAATATCACGAAAACTAAGGATTTTATTTCTCCTTTTTCTTCGAATCGCCTTTCATAAATGCCATTGGATTGTAGAAGATGTTGTCTCTTAATCTTGCCTGACGAGCTAACCTCCAATTCTCAACATAGGTTAATCCTTTGTGCAATAAATCAAAGTAAAGAGAAACCATCAACAAAAACGTGAATAACCATAACACGCCAATGTTGAACAGGATCGTATCTATTTTCCTGTCACCAAGAAGCTTGTACGAAGCATAAAAGTGTGCAATTCCATTGTTTTGAGCCGGCTTTCGGTAAATTGGCTCATCGCCCTGGTAAATCCTGTTTTCGTGTAAGTATGTTTTATGTAAGCTGTATTTGTCACGCACCAAAATCTCCATTTTTTTATTGGTGTATCGATCTCTAAATTCAATCAATCGCTCGTCTTTCCCGTTAAAGCCCGAAAGCAAACTATTGTATTTTGCTTCAAGTTCGCTCGAGACTTCCTGATAAGCTACTTTGTATTCATGCTGCGATTTTTGCAGGTATTGCGTCAATACATCACCCCAACGAGCATTGAAGTCAGGTGTGCCAATAAACTCAAACGCCGATTGAATGGAGTCGTTAAAATGCCCGTTTTCTTTAAAAAGATCAGTAAATGAGTTTTTCAAAACAGGGATCAGTGTTTCTGCATTTTCATTCTCGTTTTTATCCTCAAAAATGATGTAAGAGTTTAAGTATTTGTCAACCTCAGGAATCCAATAGAACGCTTTAAATCCGAGGTCGTTTTTCTTTTGTTCTTCATCAAAAAGAATCTTCCGGTAGGCATTGTTTTTATATTGATCTACAGCTAGTGCTTCGTAAGCCCAACGCGAACTCATGAGATCGCCAATTAAAGGCGTGCGGTTGTAGCTGCTAAGCGAGGGGTGCATTTTATTAAAATCAATGATTACACCACTAAGCAAAAGCTGAGGAACGAGGATTAAGGGAATCAGAACATAAATGGCGACTGCTGAGTTTAGTCCTGCCGAAAGGTTTAGCCCCAACAGGTTTGCGAAGCAAGCAGTAGAAAATAGAATTGCCCAGGTGGAGAATGTGAGTCCCGGTATTTCAAGCATGAAATGACTGATTAGTACAAACGAAAATATTTGAACAGCCGAGATTAAAAATAAGATTAATATTTTGGATGAAATATAAGCCCCCCGGCTCAAATTCAGGAACTCTTCGCGCTTTAGAATTTTACGATCTTTGAAAATTTCTTCGGCACTAATACTTAGTCCAATAAACAGAGCCACAACGACACTCATAAACAGAAATGCCGGTAAGTTGTCGTTGTTGGCCAGCCAATATTTTCCTTCGTCAGAATATTTGGAAAAAAAGCCCAAAATAATCGCAAGCAATGGTGCCTCAAGCAAGGCGATTGCCAGGTATTGTTTGTTCGACTTTTTCGTTGCGAAATCTCGTTTGATGAATAATTTTAGTTGGTTGAACCAATCCGGTATTTTAAAAAGAATTTTTGGGAAAACTTCCTTCTCTGCCGGATTTGTTTTCATGAAATCGAGTACTCTGGGTTCGACGTTCTTTTTGTAACGCTCGTACCAGTCTTCTGGTGATATTTTCCGACGGCGAATGCTTTTCCCAAACGGATTTACCATTCGGGCTTCAATAATCTGAAGTGGTTGCTCAGTCTTTACATTTCCACAGCTTAGACACTCGCTTTCATCGGGATTAATATAATTGGCCTGATTTTTAAAATAGGTAATGGCATCCATCGGGTTCCCAAAAAAGACAACCCGACCGCCTTTGTCCATAACAATCATGCGGTCGAACAATTTGTAGATATCGCTCGAAGGTTGATGGATGTTTGCAAAGACCAGTTTTCCTTTTAAACACTGTCTTTTTAGGAGATGCATTACTTTTTCCGAATCAGCTGATGAAAGTCCCGAGGTCGGTTCATCAACAAACAGAATAGAAGGCTCGCGCATGAGCTCAAGCGCAATGTTTAATCGCTTTCGTTGTCCTCCACTCAAGATCTTTTTCAGCGGGCTTCCCACCACTAGGTCTCGCGCTTCAACCAAATCAAAATCTTGAAGAGCCTGGTCTATTTTTTCCTCAATTTCTTCGTCATTCAGATCGCCGAAACAAAAACGTGCATTGAATTCCAGGTTTTTGTATACGGTTAGTTCTTCAAGCAACAGGTCGTCCTGCGGAACGTAACCAACAACTCCTTTTAGTAATTCTTTGTTTTCCGGATCATGCAGATCGAAACCGTTTAACGAAATGGTTCCATTGTTGGGCTTTAGTTTGCCGTTCAACACATTCAGCAAGGTGGTTTTCCCAACACCGCTACCTCCCAGTATGCCAACAAGATCACCCGATCGTTCCTGAAAGCTTAAGGGATGAAGTCCATAGTTTTTCTTGGAGAAGCGATACTCGGTATTTTCGACATTGAGAACAATGCGCGGTTTCCCCTTTTCCTGAATAAAGCGTGTCATAACACTACTATAGTAGATCGGAATGATCCTGGAGGTCTTCAATATTGACCCGGGAGGAAAAACATACAGCCGATTTTGAGTAAGTCGGTGCCCATTCAGGTACATGTTACGTGGCCCCCAATATTTAAAGAAAAGAGTATTTATACTTCCAATGCGTATCAGTTCGAGTTCTACTTGTTGATTCTCCCGATATAGGTGTTTAATCTCTTTATCATGATAGGTCTCATTCCCATTAACCACAAAGAGGCATGTTTTATCTCTTACCTTAGTTATTGAAAATAAATGAAACCGATAAAGGTTATCATATTCTTTCGAATTAATTTTTAACCCTCGAGCCACAAGATTAACCGTTTTCAGATCGTCCAACTTAAAATCTCCATCTTGATTGATGAAATTCAACAGTTGGGCGACAATCATAAAGCGGGTACTCAAATCAAATTGAGTTACAATATCTTCACAAATTTGACTGAGGTAAGACTTATTGATGAATTTTTCACCTTTACCGTTTTCTTCATATAAAATATCACGGTTGCTGATGTGATAGTATTCAACTGATTCAACGTAATGTTGATGATATAACTCAACCAATTCGCGGTTGAAGTTTTCATTGAGAAACGACCGCACCAGTTCTGAAGAAATCGATCTTGATTCTTCATCCTGGTAGTCTGTTATAATTGCAAACAGCCTGATCAGCGTTTCTATGATACCTTCATACATAAGTCTGAAATTTAAGAAAAAACGGATTTTTGTATTCCTAGCATTTGGTGGAACAACAAAAACCCGTTTTGTATTTTAGAGCTGACTTGGTCTTATTTTGTGAATTTATTTCTTACAGAAGTTAATAAATCCGTCAACTTAGTCACTTGTTCCTCAGTCATTGCAGTAGTACCCTCTTCCAACGCATAAATGTCATTGATAGCGACTATGTCAGCGTATACATCGCTCAAAATCTCTGAATCTTTGTAGGGCTCCATCATTTTTTCGAGTTTTATCAATGGTTCTTTTTGAAAAAGAATTGCTTCAATGATTTTCGGGTTTTGAAACGTATTTTCAGAGATATGAGTTGTCAAATATAATCCTTCGAAAACTGTTCCTGAAAGCACCAAATAGGACACTTCCGGGCGTCCTTGCTCGTTTAAAAAAGTGTAAGCATTTTGGAACATATTGGTGATAATATTCACCAATTCCTCGTTGTTGTCCAGATTTGCTTCAATTTGGTCAGGAAGATTTTCTTCAAACGCTTCAGTCATATCTAGTTCGCGCACCAGTTTTTCTGCTGCCTTAAAGTAATCCTGCACATCGGTTTTCTGGTTGTAAGTTGTTGCATAAGCCAAATCTGACGTGTAGATTCCCAGATTTACAGCACGGTCTTTTTCTGAGAAATATTCTGACGCTTTTTCAGGATCATTGGTGATTCCAACAATGTAGCTTGCTTCAATTTCGTTCAACATTTGAGTTACTTCGAATGCTGATGATATGGGGTAAGAGTAGTCTTCGATTTCTTCTTTTATCGTTTCCTCAACAATTTTTGGCTCGGTCTTTTTTTCTTTTTTGCCGCCTGTGCATGCACCGAAAGTACCAGCAAACAGAGCTAATACGACAGCCAGAGAAACGAATTTAAGTGTTTGTGTTCTTCTCATACTTATGGTTTTTAATTGTAATTTATTTGTTTGTTGAAAGTTAGCTTGTTATCTGTCTCACAAATGCAAATCTGATAACTGTCTGTTTAATTTTAAGCTAAAATAATATAAAAATGTTGGGTAACGTATTAATTAAAAATGATTTTTTCATTTAAAGATGCATCAATCCTACATTTGAATATTAATTGTATGTTGGAAAAAATAAATATTTACGCGTTTATAGATTTGAAAAAAGAGCGAAATGGCTTGCGCCCTATCGCTCTTTTTTTAGTCTGTTAAACGATATGTTATTTTTACTTGATCAACTCGACACTGCGACGTACAAATTTATCAAGCGCTTCCCCTTTCAGCATGCCATTTGCCAATAAGGCTAAATCAACCATTTGCTTGGTAAATTTATTTTTCTTGCCAAAGTCACTAAGTTTTTCGCGTTTTTGTTGTTCTAATTCTGCAATTGCTTTTTGCAAATCATCCAGCTTTTCTTTGTCGGCGGCAGGAACTTCTTCTTCTTTCTTTCCTTCTTTCGCTTTTTCCAAAGAATCCTTTTCCAGTTTCTTGGCAGTTAAGTCTTCTTTTATCGTTTCAAAAGCTTTACCTAACTTTTTATCTTTTGATTCCAATACTTTTTGCACCAACGGATGAGCTGTATTTACAACAAGATTTAAGCTGTCTGGCAGGTTGCCGTACATATTCATGCCTCCGCCGCCTTGCAACTGACCCATATCTTTCATTCGACGCATGAATTCGTTACGCGTAATAACGATTGGTTGTCCGCCTTCGCCTAAATTTTTAAAATCGACAATGTAATTGACGCCATTATCCGCAGGGCAAACCGCCTGAAATACCGGGCTCAATTCTTCTTTTTCCTCCCAACTCAATTCTTCTTTTTCTTCTTCTTTCTGAATCAGGTTTTCAACCACATCCGAGTCAACACGCACAAAACGCTTGTCGCTATGTTGTTGCTCCAATTTGTTGAGCAGCGGGGTTGCCAAAACATTATCCAGAATAAGTACATCATAGCCTTTATCTTTGGCTGTTTGCACAAACGAGTATTGTTCTTCCAGATTACTGGTGTATAAGTAAACCAGGTTGTTGTCTTTATTTGTTTGGTTATCCTTAATTAGCTTTTCGTATTCTTCGAAAGTAAAGTATTTACCATCGGTATTTTTAAACAGGAAGAAGTTCATGGCGCGTTCTGCAAACTTCTCATCAGTTAGCATTCCGTATTCGATGAAAATCTTGAGGTCGTCCCATTTTTTCTCGAAATCCTCGCGGTTATCTTTAAATAGTTGGTGCAAACGATCAGCTACTTTTTTGGTAATGTGACTGCTGATTTTTTTTACATTTGAATCGCTTTGCAAGTACGAACGAGAAACGTTCAATGGGATGTCCGGCGAGTCGATCACACCATGCAGTAATGTCAGAAATTCAGGAACAATTCCTTCAACTGAATCAGTTACAAAAACCTGGTTCGAATACAGCTGAATTTTATTTTTCTGAACTTCGATGCTGTTTTTCAAGCGTGGGAAATACAAAATACCGGTCAGGTTGAATGGGTAATCAACATTCAGGTGAATGTGAAATAACGGATCTTCGCCCATTGGATAAAGCTTACGGTAGAAAGCCGAATAATCCTCATCTTTCAAATCAACCGGAGCTTTTGTCCAAGCTGGATTCGGATCGTTAATCTGGTTTTCGTTTTCTGTCTCAACTTCTTTACCATCTTTCCATTCTGTTTCTTTTCCAAAAACAACTGGAATTGGTAAGAATTTACAGTATTTATTCAGAATTTCTGAAAGTCGGGCTTTATTTAAAAATTCTTTCGAATCTTCGTTGACATACATGATAATATCGGTACCAACCTCTTCGCGCTCGGTATCTTCAATGCTGTACTCCGGACTTCCGTCACATTCCCATTTTACAGCTTGCGCACCTTCTTTGTATGATTTGGTTACAATTTCAACTTTATCCGAAATCATAAATGACGAATAGAAACCTAATCCAAAGTGTCCGATAATCGCATTGGCATCGCTTTCATATTTTTCGAGGAATTCATTGGCTCCCGAAAAAGCAATCTGATTAATATACTTTTCAATCTCTTCGGCTGTCATTCCAATTCCATTATCCGAAATCGTAATGGTCTTTTTGTCTTCATCCAACGAAATGCGGACTTTCGCATTTTCTGTTGAAACGGAAGTTTCTCCACGCCCGGACAATGTTTTTAGCTTTTGAGTTGCATCTACCGCGTTTGAAACGATTTCACGAAGAAAAATATCGTGATCAGAATACAAGAACTTTTTGATGATGGGGAATAAATTGTCACTGGAAACGCCAATTTTACCTTTTTGCATCGCTTTTATATTTTTTAGTTTAACATCAATTTTACGGCTCCTCTTTTTCAAAGCTTGTGCCATTCTCGAAAAATGACGAATTGTCACGATCGTTTGCAAAAGCTTGATTTTTTGACTCGCAAAAGCTGACTTATCTCGGTTTTTATGTCAGTTGTATTGCGTTATTTTGAATGACGTAAAATTTCAAGCAAGATGACCCAACTCGAAGAATATTTTAAACCCTTTCGTGAAAACATTATTGGTATCGATCAAACTTTTTCCAGCCCTTTTGGTGAGCAGAAAATTTTGTATGCCGACTGGATTGCCAGCGGACGCCTGTATCGACCAATAGAACGACAAATGTTGGAGCAGTTTGGCCCCTTTGTAGCCAATACGCACACCGAAACCAGTGAGACTGGAGCCTTAATGACGAAGGCTTATCAATTGTCGCACAAAATTATAAAAGAGCATGTGAATGCCGGGCCCAATGATGTCATCATTACCGCAGGATTTGGTATGACAACGGTGATTAATAAATTTCAGCGAATTCTGGGGTTGAAAAATGGCAAAGTGCCGGGAAGTAAAAATATTGAGGAAACCGAAAAGCCGGTCGTTTTTATCACGCACATGGAGCACCATTCGAACCACACAAGCTGGTACGAAACAATTGCCGACGTAGTTATTGTTGAGCCGGATGAAAATTTGCAGGTTAGCCCAGAAAATCTTCGTAAAAAGCTGGAGGAATATAAAGACCGCGCGTTTAAGATTGGAGCATTTACAGCTTGTTCGAATGTTACAGGAATTCGGACACCTTATTTTGATATGGCTAAAATTATGCATGAGTTTGGCGGAGTCGCTTTTATTGATTTTGCGGCTTCGGCTCCGTACGAAACAATTGACATGCACCCGGAAGATGCGATGATGAAACTGGATGCTGTTTTGTTTTCGCCCCACAAGTTTTTGGGAGGCCCGGGCTCGTCAGGAGTGTTGGTTTTCGATAAGTCGATGTATCGAAATCCCGTCCCTGATCATCCGGGCGGTGGAACGGTGGATTGGACTAACCCTTGGGGGAAATATAAATATGTCGATAATATTGAAGTTCGGGAAGATGGTGGAACTCCCGGTTTTTTACAATCAATAAAAACAGCTTTGTGTTTTCAGTTAAAAGACCAAATGGGTGTTGAAAATATCAGGCAGCGCGAAGAGGAGCTGTTGGCTCTTGCTTTTGATGGTTTAGACAGCATTCCTGACGTTAAAATTTTGGCGAATGAAGAGCGCGATCGTCTAGGCGTAATTTCATTTTATGTGCAGGGTATTCACTACAACCTGCTGGTGCAGTTGCTAAACGATAAATACGGAATCCAGGTTCGTGGAGGTTGTGCTTGCGCCGGAACCTATGGACACTTTTTGTTGGAAGTAACAGCAGAGCGATCCGATGCGATCACCGATAAAATAAACCATGGCGATATGTCAGAAAAGCCGGGATGGGTGCGCTGGTCGCTTCATCCGACGATGACTAATGCAGAGGTCGAATTGTTCATTGTGGCACTGAAAGACATCATTTCCAATATTTCAGACTATTCAAAAAATTACAAGCCGGTACCTCGCACGAATACATTTAGTCATAACGATGAAAAAGATTACCATCTGGAAGTTGCAGAATGGTTTGAACTTTAAGTATTCAGGCGTTCAAGCAACTCTGCTTTAAAACGTTTGCTCACGGGTAGAAAAGTGTCAGCAAGTTTTATTCGATTGCCTTCAAGATATTGAATGTGCTTGAGGGCAACCAGGTATGATTTATGAATTTGACAGAACCCGGTTGAAGGAAGTTTTTCCAAAAAGGCAGCCAGTCGGTCGTAAACGGTAAGTGTTTGGGTGGTTAAAGTGAGCCGGATGTAATCGCCCATGGCTTCAACATAAAGCAATTCATTCAAATCTAACCGATATATTTTTCGGTCTGCTTTCACTACGATGAAGTTATCAGTTGTCTCTTCCTTGCCTGCCTTTTGCAAAAATCGGTTGACGGCTTTTAAGAAACGATCCTGCTCCACCGGTTTAAGGATATAGTCAATTGCTTCCAACTCGAAACCTTCAACAGCATGTTCTGCATAAGCAGTAATAAAAATAATGTTTGGAGGATTCGGAAGGCTTTTGATCAGTCCAATTCCGGATAGCCGGGGCATATTGATATCCAAAAATATCAAATCAACTGGGTTTTGTTGGATGAAATTTCGTGCATCGATCGCATTGCCAAAGGAATTTAAAAGCTCCAACTCCGGGCAATCGGCGATGTATTCTGCAATCAAATCGCGCGAAAGCGGTTCGTCGTCAACTAGAATACACGAATGCTTCTTCATTTGATCGAAAGTTTAAGTTTGACAAGGTATCGTTTTTGCTGATCATCTATAACCAGTTCATGTTTGTCAGGATATAGCAAATCCAATCGTTTACGCACATTTTGGATGCCCATCCCTTTGTATTCATCTTTTGACGAATCATTTTCAACCGCTTTTTCATTTGCTACAAAAAACTGGAAATCATTGTCCGAGTTTTCCCAAGCAATTGAAATCCGGCCACCGGTATTCAAATTATCAGTGCCATATTTAAAGGCATTTTCCACAAATGGCAATAGAAGCAGAGGGGCTATCTTAAATCCCGAAGGATCTCCTTTTTGGTCGACTTCAAGATTAAAATCCGGTTCCAATCGTATTCGCTGAACTTCGATGTATTTTTTTAAAAAATGCAATTCTTTTTCCAGCGATATAAAGTTAGTCTCCGCATCGTAAATCACATAACGAAGTATGTCTGATAATTTTAATACCAGTTGCGGTGCCAAGTCTGATTTTTTTCGTGTGAGCGAGTACAGATTATTCAGGCTGTTAAAAAGAAAGTGCGGATTCAGTTGCGAGCGGAGTGCGCGCAATTCGCTCGTTGTCTTTTCTTGTTCAACTTGATTAATTCGAAACCAGGCCCTTGCCAGCTTAATTAAAGTCGTTAAAACCAAATAAACCGCGAAAAACAGGAGGATGTCCCAAAAGGTATAATAAGCGATGAAATAGTAGCCCGGAAACAAATAGTCAATCCAACGCTCAAAAAGTTGAAGGTAAAACTCCGCTCCAAAAGCCAGCAATATAACAATAGAGAGCAAATACCAGCCATATTTGTTTTTAGCCAGCAGCCGGGGAAAAAGAATTGCTTCATTCAGGTACACAACCAACAGAATCGGAAGGTGAAAAACCAATGCGTAAATCAGATCGATGTGATGAATCTCGGCTGAAACACGCAATATATTGACCAGCACCAGAAATGAAAGGCACCAAAAAGCCAGATGTTGAATCGGTCGTGATTGAATCAGTCTTCCTAAAACG
This sequence comes from Sunxiuqinia indica, assembly GCF_009847015.1. Lineage (GTDB taxonomy): Bacteria > Bacteroidota > Bacteroidia > Bacteroidales > Prolixibacteraceae > Sunxiuqinia > Sunxiuqinia indica. The sequence continues at coordinate 141,838 of NZ_WVEM01000005.1, read as the reverse complement.
GATAGCATTTTTTTGATCATTTCTTTATTCTATGTAACTCCACATCCACTCCATCTTTGAACGCTTCCTCCGAATTTACATATTTTACAACAAACTTTTGAAGTTCTTTGGGTTTAGCCGTAAGCAATATATTCTCGCCATTATTTTCATGATGAATACGAATTCGATTTTGTTCGATTAAATCTTCCAGCCACTCCGGATCAAACCAATTAATTTTGGCTTCACCATTTTCCAGTTCCAGTTTGGCAAAACTGTGAACAGGAAGAGCATGCCAATCAAAGAGATCGGGATCTTTGTCAAAATAATCATCCAGGTAGAAATCGAGAAAATAATGGTCGTCGAGTTTGATTAAATGCACCAGGAAAGATTTTTTTGATAGTTTGTCATCTTCTTTGATCCGAAGAATATAGGCTGTGCTATCCAGGTTTTCAGCTTTATGTTCTCCTTTGTAGTTGAACTCAAATTGCCAAACGGCAGAGTCTGAGTCTATCCATTCTCCAAGTAGTAAATCATTTGCATAGAGATCATCGTCGGTGTACAGCGGATAGAATGAGAATACCATACATCCGGATAAAAACATAAAAACTAATGCAATCAAATATAAGTTTTTAGATTTCATGATGTTTGATTTTTATTGAATTACGGTTCAAAAAAACAAGAACTTTTGCTCATTTTAAAATTTATTCGTTATCTGGACTGGTTTTCTCGTTGAAAGAGTGAACTTTGTGTTTGCCTGATAAAATAATTGTTACATTTGAGTTCATTCAAATTTCTATACTAATGAAAAGTTACAAACCTTACCTGAGCTTAAGCAAATCAGTTGAAAATTATGTGCTTGACGTAGTTTTTTCGGCAAGTAAGTTGCAAACAATCGCTTCTATCCAACAGCAGGAAATTGTTGTTGATGAGAAGGCCTATTGGGGCGTGATTATTACCTTATCAACCACCTCTCAAATTGTTAATGGTCCCGATGTTCCAATTTTTTCAACAACCGTTGATATTTCTTTTGAAAAATCGAAGGAATACAAAACCATTAAATGTGTTGTTCAGCAAGTTGTGCCAGAAGGTGAATTTGGTCCTGCGAGAGATAAAGAAACTGATATTGATTTTGGAGATGGCGATGATTAGTATGGAGGGGGGTGTTCATCAGTTACTCAATTTATTTCTTTGAGTTTTTTTGTAAGAAAATGCTATGAGGTAGATTCGATTACCCTCTTTGCTTATTGAAGGCAGAAAGGAAGTTTTGTGAGACTTCCTTTTTCTTTTAGATTAATCTCGACACTTTTCGTATTTTTAGCTTTGTATAATAAATCCTTTAAAATACAATGCCGATATGTTGAGGCAATCCTTGCTTTATATAATCTTGTTTTATGGGTTTTTAGGACACAGAGTTCAGGGACATGAGTTGCCGAAGTCGGATCGTTCGGATCGATTGGCGAATTTAAATTATCTTGAGGATTTAATTTCGCGTGATTTGGATAGTGCCATAATTATAGGTAATACTATTTTAGAAGAATCAACAGTTTCTGATTCTATTTTAGTTGAAACAAAGATTTTATTGGGGGGGGCATATTATGATCTAGGACAAAAAGATACTTCGTATAGCATTCTTAATTCAGTTTTAAAGCAAGCTCAAACAACAGGAAATCGATTGGTTGAAATTAAAACCCGCACTCAAATAGCTTTTAAACTCAAGAATGATTACCAATTTGAAAAAGCTATCAAACATCTAATAAGTGCTGAGCGATTATTGCAAAATTCTGATCCGATAGATCTTCGTTTCAACATTTTAAACACACTGGCTGCCACCCACCGTAAAATGAAGGACTATTCGAGTGCACTAAACTACTTTACTTATTTAGAAGAAAACTATTATTATCAGTTAAGTTCGGAACAGCGCCGCACGTTGTTTATGAATAAAGGGAACGTTTATGCTGTTCAGAAGAATTATGCAAAAGCAGAAGAGCTATTTAATAAAGCCTATGAAGAGACTTTAACAATTGACAGACCAGATAGCAGAGCGTTGATTACGTATAATTTGGGAGCCTTATATTATCGCCAACAGAAATTTGACAAATCAGTAAAATATATCTCAGAATCGTTAAAGTCATATCTGAAAATCGGAGATCAGGTTTATATTGAGCGTTGTTACCGGGTACTAGGAGCTATTGCTATGGACCAAGGGAAGCTTTCTGAAGCTGAAAGCTATTTTTTGAAAGCCTTAGATATTGCACAACGAATCGCTCAAAAAAAATCGATATTAGGAAATTATAAGAATTTATATCTTCTTTATTGGGAAAGAGGACTTGAAACAGGTGAGCTTTCAGATTTGAATGATGCGCTTTTGTACATGGAGAATTATCGCTTAATGAACGATAGCCTTTATAAAGTTGAAACAGCCGAAAAAATACTGGAGCTGGAGAAGCAATACGAAACAGAAAAGAAGAACAACCAAATTACGATACTGGAAAAGGAGAACGAACTAAAAGAGGATGAAATTGTATTGCAACGCACCCAGCGTAACTACCTGCTGATTGTTATGTTGTTGGTGACGGGCATACTGGGTATCTTCATTTATTTTTATTATTACAACAGAAGAATCAACAGGCTTTTGCAACTGCAGGGCAAACGCATTTTAAATCAACGAAATAAAATATCGAAACAAAACAAGAAGCTCGAAAGCTCTATAAGTACGCAAAATAAACTATTTAGCATTATTGCGCATGATTTACGAAGTCCATTGGTTTCAATCTCGAATGTTTCGAAGCTGATTGGCTTTTATTTACATGATAAGCGCTATGGCGAACTTGAATCGGTTGCACAAATGATGGAGCAAAAGAATGAGCAAGTATTGGATTTGACTGACAATCTGCTCAACTGGGCGAAAAGTAAAACGGGACAGCTCGCTCCAATGTTTGAACCCATTCATTTTAGCGAAATTTTGGAAGACTGTATGGATTTGTATCAGCCAATTGCACAGGCCAAGGAAATTCATCTTAGTTATGCCGATAAAGAGGATGTGGTGCTTTGGAGCGACAGTAATATGTTGAAAACAATTTGCCGCAACTTGATCAATAATGCCATAAAATTTACACCACGAGGAGGATCGATTATTATCGATTATCTGAAAAAAAAGAAGTTTGTGGTGCTTTTTGTGCAGGATTCCGGGGTGGGAATCCCAAAGGACAAAATTGCTTCGTTGTTTAAAATTGATCGGGCAAAATCTACTTCGGGCACCGAAGGTGAAAAAAGCTCGGGATTGGGCTTGACTGTTTGCAAGGAATTTACTGAAGCCATGAAGGGGGAAATATGGGTTGAAAGTGAAGTTGGAGAGGGAAGTCGCTTTTGTGTGAAATTGCTGATGTTTAATCCTGATATTCATCAAACGAGGCGGACTACTGCTTCTACAACGGATTTTAAGGTTTCAGCGAACTGAGTAAAAAGAAAACATCCGAAGTTGAATGCTCCGGATGCTTCGGCAGTTTATATTTTACTTGCCTTACAATGTCGAAAGGAAATCAGTCACATTTTTTTCAATGCGGGACTGAATGGCATCCACGTCCGATTTTTGGAAACTGTCGCCTGTAATCTTCTCAAATAACTCGATGTACCGTTCAGATACGGAGCTCACAAAGGCTTTGTCCATTACCGGAATTTGTTGGCCTTCTTTTCCTTGAAATCCATTTTCGATGAGCCATTGGCGTACAAACTCTTTTGAAAGCTGTTTCTGACTTTCACCTTTTTGCAGGCGCTCTTCGTAACCTTCAGAATAAAAATAACGGCTCGAATCGGGAGTGTGAATTTCGTCAATCAAGTAAATCTTTCCATCTTTTTTACCGAATTCATATTTGGTATCAACCAAAATCAATCCCTTTTCGGCAGCGATCTCTGTACCACGTTGGAACAATTTGCGAGTGTAGTCTTCCAGCATTTCGTACTCTGCTTTGCTCACCAAACCTTGCTCGATAATGGCTTCGCGCGAAATATCTTCGTCGTGGCCTTCGTCAGCTTTTGTTGTTGGTGTTAGAATTGGTTCGGCAAATTTTTGATTTTCAACCATTCCTTCCGGCATCGGAACACCGCACAATGTGCGTTTTCCATCGCGGTATTCGCGCCAGGCATGCCCGGTTAGGTAACCGCGGATTACCATTTCAACTTTAAACGGTTCGCAATGGTGACCAACTGTTACGTTTGGATCAGGGGTTGCAATCTTCCAGTTCGGAACAATATCCGATGTAGCATCCAGAAATTTCTCGGCAATCTGGTTCAAAACCTGACCTTTGAATGGAATTCCTTCTGGTAAAACCACATCGAAGGCTGAAATACGATCCGATACGATCATGACTAGATATTCGTCATCAATATTATACACATCTCGGACTTTTCCGTGGTAAACACTTTTTTGCTTGGGAAAGTTAAAATCTGTTTTTGTTAATGCTTGCGTCATTTCTTATTGTTTTTATCTTTTTTGAACTCTTCTTTTCTTGCTAATTCTTTTTGGTAATGCTGGTCGTAGGCATTCACGATGTCTCGCACCAATCGGTGGCGAACAATATCGCGGGTATCAAATTGTACAAAAGAAATATCCTTAATATTTCGCAGTATTTTTTTTGCCTGAACCAGACCTGATTGATGAACCGATGGCAAATCGATTTGAGTTTCGTCGCCGGTGATAATGAATTTTGCATTCATCCCCATTCGGGTTAAAAACATCTTCAGCTGGTTGAGGGTGGTGTTTTGGGCTTCATCCAAAATTACATACGCATCGCTCAACGTGCGACCGCGCATAAAGGCCAGCGGAGCAATTTGTATGATGCCGTCTTTCATGAATTCCTCCAGCTTTTTTGCCGGGATCATGTCTTGCAAAGCGTCGTACAAGGGTTGTAAATACGGATCAATTTTTTCCTTTAAATCACCGGGTAAAAAACCTAAACGTTCACCGGCTTCCACGGCAGGGCGACTCAGAATAATTCGCTTTATTTCACGATTTTTCAGTGCGCGAACGGCCAATGCAATTGCAGTGTAGGTTTTCCCCGTTCCGGCAGGGCCAATGGCAAAAACCAGGTCAGATGTTTTGCTTTCTTCTACCAACACGCGTTGGTTCGGTGTTTTTGCCCGAATGGGTTTCCCACTATTACCATGAAGTAAAACTTCTCTATCAATTCCGGTTTCTATTTGGTTCAGATCATTATTCATGACCTGTTCAATTGTATCAACGCTCAGCACATTAAACTGATGATAGTGATCAAGTAGTAAATGAAATTTCTTTTCAAAAGCTTCACTTTCTTTCTCATCACCCTGAATAATTAATTGATTGCCGCGACTGACAATATTCAATTTTGGGAAATATGTTTTGATCAGATCAATTTTGGTGTTGTTTACACCGTAAAACTCCAGAGGATCAACGCCTTCAAGATATATTTGTTTTTCAAACATAGACTAATTTAATTCCGCTATTTGTAACAGCAAAAATAGTAAAATTGTTGGGAGTCGTTTGAAAATTATATCGCTGGGCTTTTTGTCTTTACAAAGAATGAAGATTGTGGGCTGGCTAGTTTTTCGAAATGGTCACCAATAACCCTTCAACGAGTTTGATGGCTTGTGACTGTTTACAATTAAAATTGTTTAAAAAGATGGCAAATAGAATCGGCTGTTTATTATGGGTAATCAGCTCTCCTGCATAACACCTGACTCGGGTCATGCTTCCACTTTTCGCTCGCAGCGTTTTGCCGGGAAAATTTATTGGGTTGAAGTAATAAAGCGTTCCGTCAGGAACATAGGGAAGGGAGCTGAACCAGTTTTCACCTTCGGGACTTTGGTTTTTCATGTAATACATGATTTGAACCATTTGTTTGGCGGTTAGGCAGTTGAAATGCGATAACCCACTTCCATCGGCCATAAACAGGCCATCCATATCAATGCCTCGTTTTTCCCAAAAGTCAGTTATGACATCAATTCCTTTTTTTGTTGAGCCTTGCCCGTGGATCATATACGCTAAATATTTCAGCAGGTGCTCGGCAAATAAATTCACACTTTCGTGGTTGGTTACCCGAATGATGTCGAGCAGTGGTGGCGATGTTGTTTTTGCAATCAGGTGAGTTGATGAGTCTTTCAAATTGCTTTGCTGACTTTCAATTAAACCACCAAGTGTTATTTGTGCGTCTGATAACCGGCTCTTAAAATTCCAAGCTAACAAATAGGGTGGGTTTGGCACCGAAGCTTTTATAATAAAGTCATTACGTCCCTTAGGAATTGTTCCTCGAATGGTTCGCTGGTTAACCATGGGAGCACCAAAAACATAGGCTAAATCTCGATTCACATCAGACGACCTGACTTCATTATTAATTTCCAAGTTTGGAATAAATGGCTTCGTGTACTTTAATGTCGTTAATTCTCCGGCCACGGCTGGCGATGAGAAATGGATTTGATACATGTTGTCGTACACCGAAATTCCGCTGGCTCCGGCCCCGTAATAGTTGCCCAGGTCTTCCCATATCCAGGTGTTCGGAACCATCTGTTCTTCAAAAATAGTAGCATCGGTAATTAAATTACCGGTGATGTGGCTAATGTTAAGCTCCTTTACAGCGGTGCTCCATTCATCCAGAAAATGGTTTTTGAGGTAGTGTTCCTTAAAATACTTCGATCCCAAAGCCGGATCGGCACCACCAACAATAATCAGATCGCCAAATAAAGTGTCATGCTTAATTTCACCGGAATAGCAAAGTTCAGTTTCAAAACGAAAGTCAGATCCAAGTATTTCTATCGCCGTAGCAGTCGTTACCAGTTTTAAAGTTGATCCGGGAGCTAGACTTAGTTGCGGATCGGTTTCGGCTAGAACTTCTCCGGTTTCAGCATTTTGAAGGTAGATGCCAATTCCGGCATGTTTCAGGTAGTCGTTACTTTTCCAAAGCGTTATCTCATCTTTCAACGACCAATCTTGTCCCTGAGCGTTGCTTGTTGCAGGAAAACTCAAACTTAATATGATGACTAAATAGTGTATCAGCTTTTGCATGGGGCATTTCTGAAGTTCGACTTCCATCCATTTAGAATGTCGATTATAATTATAAATTTGGACGGAAGGTATTCATTTCACCTGAAATTATAAAAAAATCAACGTTAAAAACCATCTTCATTGTTGGTACAGGAGGCTTTTTCGGGAGTGTTGCACGCTATTTTATGCAGCTCATCGTTGAGCGGTATTTGCACAGCTTGTTTTCAAAGGGGCTTTGTTTGCAAATGTAGCGGGGTGCGTTCTTATTGGATTGGTGTATGCTTTTTCTGAACGCGGAAATTTGCTTGTTCCTGAATGGTGTCTATTTATGACCGTTGGTTTTTGTGGTGCGTTTACAACGTTCCCCGCCTTTGCTTATAACAGCCTTTCTATGCTTTCTGAGAATAACTTGCTTCAGCTTTTAAGGAATATTAGTTTGAATGTGATTGTAGGAACGGGGGCAGTCTATATAGGAATTGTTGCTATTCGTTTCATCTATAGTTAATTCTTTTCCTTTCAATTTAAATTTGTGGTTTAAAGCCAGATGCTTTTTTAATGTTAGCAGTTTTTATTATTTATTATCATTAGTGTCCGGTTAAAATTTCAAATGATGGGCTAAAGCCCGCGTCATATCTGGCATTCACTAACCCCGGGATTAATCCCGGGGTTAGTCATCGCACTAGAGCGTCCGGGCTTTAGCCCATAACTCCATCTTGTTGAATATCAACTGTTCTATTTTCATTCGTTTCTCGCATCACCCAAGTTTTTATTTTTCCCAGACAACAGTGATTTATTATGTAGAAAGTTTCTACAATTACACGGGTAATCCCCATTTGCTAATTTTGTTCTTTGACCCGCGTGATGTGATTAAAATTGTTGGTAGTCTGTTGTTTTTTAATTGGTTATGTGTTGTTGTTGGCTCGAGTGTACTTTGTGGCACACTTATCTCTATAAGGGAGGGTGTAGAGTTAATGATTACAAATTATTTAAATATTAAAATTAAAAGGTTATGAAAAAAGTAATGATAATTACAGCCGCAGTAGCAATTATGGGAATTAGTGTACCTGCCGCAAGTGTTTTAGCAGGAAATGCAGTGAAAGCTAAAATCGTTGCTCAGCAGGATGTGAAATATGAGAAAATAGATAAGGAAGATTTGCCCGAAGCAGTAAGCAAATCTATTTCTGAAGGGTATGCTGACTACACAATTTCTGAGGCTTTTAAAGGTACCGATGGTAGTTTTAAAGTGAAACTTGAAAACGGAAGTGAAAAACTTGCTATCTTTTTCAACGAACAGGGTGAATTTCTGAAGATTAAAAAAGAAGATCAGGCAGCTCCAATGGAGTAAGGCTCATCACTTTAATAAAATATAAGAATTGCTTGGATGCTATAGAATAAGTGTCTTAACCTCTATCACGAAGATTAGATTCTGACTGATAGAGGTTTTTCTATTAAACTTTTTTTCAGCAGAAAACTATACTATCTGAGATAGTTCAACGTTATTTTTAATCAACTAAAGAATATTAATACGATCGTGTTTTAACTCATATGATAAACATTCTAATTATAGACGACGATGTTACTTTTTGTTTCATGTTGCAAACTTTGCTAGAAAAGAATAAGTACCGCGTAACAACTGTTTTTTCACCCATTGAAGCCAAACGGATTATTCAGGAAAAAGAGTTTGACATTGTCATGACTGATCTTAGGATGCCGGATATGAGTGGAATGGATCTGATTCGGTTAATCAAAAATCAGGCACCCGCGTCGCAGATTATCATGATGACTGGTTATGCTGATATCGCCACCGCTATTGAGTCCATCAAAAAGGGAGCATTTAACTATATCCCCAAGCCTTTGAATCCGGACGAAGTGTTGAACGTAATAAAAGAGGCATTGCAGGCTGCAAAAAATGAGACAGCCGCGTCGGTCAACGAAAGCAAAAGGGGAAAGACATCCGATTATAAAGAAGGAGTCAGCCGTCCATCACGAAAGTTAAATAAACATATTGAATTGGTTGCGCCTACTCCCATGTCGGTGCTTATTACCGGGGAAAGTGGTACCGGAAAAGAATACGTTGCCCGATTAATTCACAATAAGAGCAAACGTTCCGACAAGCCTTTTGTGGCAATTGATTGTGGCGCAATTCCCAAAGAGTTGGTTGCCAGTGAGTTTTTTGGGCATGTCAAAGGATCGTTTACCGGCGCGATTGGCGATAAAGTAGGAAGTTTTGAAGCCGCCAATGGAGGGACCTTATTTTTAGATGAAGTAGGAAATCTTCCGTATAACACGCAAATTCAGTTATTACGGGTATTGCAAGAGCGAAAGATAAAACCCGTTGGAAGCAATAAGGACGTAGGTGTGGATGTTCGGATTATTGCTGCAACCAACGAAAATCTGACCGGTGCGCAAGAGAGCGGTGATTTCCGCGAAGACCTTTATCATCGGTTGAACGAGTTTCAGATTAATGTGCCACCCTTGCGGGAACGAAAGCAAGATATTATGCTTTTTGCGCATTACTTTTTGGAGCAAGCAAATCAATATCTGGAAAAAGCTGTTGAGGGCTTTGACAAAAGTCTTGAAGAGGTGTTCATGAATTACGGTTGGCCGGGTAATTTGCGCGAGATGAAAAATATTGTCAAACGAGCAACCTTGTTGGCTCATGGTAAGCAAATCACCCTGAAAGAAATTCCAGATGAGTTGTGTGCTGGGCCAGAAAGCAACCAATTCGGTCTGTATCGTAAGGAAAATGAGCACCAGGTTATTCGCAGGGCATTGGAAGCAGCAAATTACAATAAAAGCCAAGCTGCCCGGTTGCTGAAGGTTGATCGGAAAACCTTGTACAATAAAATTAAGGCTTACCAGATTGAGCTTCCTGAAAAAAATAAAAGCTAGCTTTCTTTACTCAATATTGTAGTCTTTTTGAATGGTGGCAACCAGCTGTTCAACTTTTTGAATGAGTTCTGGCGTTTTACTGTCCCACTCTTCGGATGCAAGTTTCTTTTCTTCCATTAGCTCCAAAATAGGGATGAGCTCATTCACCTCAAGACTTTTAAAAAGTGGCAGCATTTTATGAGCTACATTCGACAACATCCGGTGATTTTCCCGATCATGGTATAATTTTAAATAGGCCAGATTTTGTTTTGTTGAAGCTACAAATGATTGCAAAATCATCCGGGTGCTGCTGTCGTCACCCGATGTAAAGGCTGCTATCCGAGTGGTGGAATAGCTGGATCCGGCGGTATATTTTTTATCAAATTCATATTTCATGATGGCGTACTCTTTCTGGGTTCAAAAAAATATAGCTGTTTTATTTTATAACAAGGGCTTCGGAAATTTGTTGTTTAATTAGGAGATGCTCTATGCTGATTTGGAGTGGTAATACGTTTCAATCCGAACCAGTGTAACATAAATGAGTAGGCGTAAGAGTGATAACTGTTTTATTTGCAGGGTGTTAATAATGAATTTAAACGTTTAATAGAGCTACATCATGAAAGGAAAAGCAAGTGTATTGAAAGTTTACATTTCCGAATCAGATAAGATTGGATCATCGCCATTGTATGAGGAAATTGTCAAAGAAGCAAGAAATGCTGGATTAGCCGGAGCAACTGTTCATCGGGGGGTCTTGTCATATGGTGCCAGTCATTCCATTCATACCATGAAAATATTTGCCTTGTCCAGTCACCTCCCTGTTGTTGTCGAGATTGTTGATGAGAAGAGCAAAATTGGTGCGTTTTCAAAGCAGGTAAGCGAATTAATTGGTGACTCCAAAAAGGGAGCATTGGTGACCATTCAGGATGTGGAGGTGGTAGAATACAAGTCGGGAGAAAAATATAGTCAGTTTAAAAAGAGCTAGAATGGATTACGTGTTTTGGTAATTCATTCAAAATAAATGAACTAATTGGTCAATTTTTAGTACATCTGTGTTAGAGGTTGTCGAATAGACGCATTGATTAGTCCGTATTTTCAGCTCGTAAATAACAGCTTCTAATTGTGTTCTCCAGGCGTTTCTTTTTATTGATTTAACGCCAGTACTGGTGTAGTTAAATTTAGGTTATCCCTTTGCTGTTGTGCTTATGATTTTCAGGGGGATTTCGTATATTTGCGATCGGTTTTTGAAAGTTTTTAAAAATCAGTGTATTAAGATAAATTACTAAGTTTAATTCAAAACCATAAATCATGTTAATTAATAACGTCGTTGGTAGAGAAATTTTAGATTCTCGCGGTAATCCTACAGTGGAAGTTGAAATCACTTTGGAATGTGGAGCTATTGGTTTGGCTGCTGTTCCTTCTGGTGCTTCAACAGGTGAAAATGAAGCTCTTGAATTGCGTGATGGCGATAAAGGCCGTTACCTTGGAAAAGGAGTTTTAAAAGCTGTAGAGAACGTAAACAACGCAATCGCCAAAGAAATTATTGGTATGGATGCTTCTAACCAAGTTGCTCTTGATAGCAAGTTGTTGGAGCTTGATGGTACCAAAACAAAATCAAAATTAGGTGCTAACGCGATGTTGGGTGTTTCTTTAGCCGTTGCCAAAGCTGCTGCTAATGCACTTGACCTTCCATTATATCGTTACATCGGTGGAGCTAATGCAAAAACATTGCCTGTTCCAATGATGAACATCATCAACGGAGGATCTCACTCTGATGCTCCTATCGCTTTTCAGGAATTCATGATTCGCCCAATTGGTGCTCCTTCTTTCCGTGAAGGATTGCGTATGGGTGCTGAGGTTTTCCACAGCTTGAAAAAAGTATTGTCAAAACGTAATTTGAGTACTGCAGTTGGTGACGAAGGTGGTTTTGCTCCAGCTTTGGACGGAACTGAAGATGCCTTGAACTCAATCATCGAAGCTATTAAAAACGCTGGATACAAACCAGGACGTGCCGAAGATGGTGGTGATGTTTCTATCGCATTGGACTGCGCTGCTTCTGAATTCTTCAGCGACGGCGTTTATGACTATAGCAAATTCGAAGGAAAAGACGGAGCAAAACGTAATTCTGAAGAACAAGCTGCTTATTTGGCCGAATTGGTTTCTAAATTCCCGATCGATTCAATCGAAGACGGAATGGACGAAGGCGACTGGGATGGTTGGGTTAAATTGAACGCTTCTATCGGTGATAAGTGTCAGTTAGTTGGTGACGACTTGTTTGTAACGAATGTTGAGTACCTGCAAAAAGGTATTGAATTGGCTGCTGCTAACTCAATCCTGATTAAAGTAAACCAAATTGGTACGTTGACTGAAACATTGGATGCGATTGAAATGGCACACCGTGCAGGTTATACTTCAGTAACTTCTCACCGTTCAGGTGAAACTGAAGATTCAACTATTGCTGACATTGCTGTAGCGACTAACTCTGGACAAATTAAAACAGGTTCATTGAGCCGTTCAGACCGTATGGCAAAATACAACCAACTGCTTCGTATTGAAGAGCAATTGGGTGCTGCTGCTATCTACGGATACAAAAAAGTATACAAGAAGTAATTCCTTACTACAAAATAATAAAAAGCCGCTTTCCGAAAGGAGAGCGGCTTTTTTGTTGAGGTAAAGTCATTCCGAACTTTGTATTTTCATTAAACGGGTTGATATCATTCTCTTTTAAAACTAATCTAAATTGAAACAAGTTTAGCATAATTCTGGCAGGTTTTGTATATTGGCGATTGACGCTCTATCAAATTAAGTCATTGAAATACTTTTCAGGTGCAACCTATAATCGATCACATTCAAATTACCGTCAGGGATCTAAAAGTCGCTGAGAAGTTTTACGATAAATTCTTGCCAATAATCGGTTTTGATATTACGAATAAAGTGAGTGCATTTATCGAAGAGCACGATTTTCATGTCGTTGAGTATACGCACAATCAATTGGCTTTTGCGATTACTTCGCCAAGAGAGGCCTTTAAAAATGAGCCGATACATCGCAGAAAACCCGGAGCGTTGCATCATTTAGCTTTTAAAGCCGAATCGCGAGCTGAAGTTGATCAGGCTTATTCGGAGTTGCAAAGGATTGGGGCTGTCATTGTTTCCGAACCCCAAATACACCCGGAGTACGGTGAAAACTATTACGCTGTTTACTTTAAAGATCTGGAAAATATGAAGTATGAAATTGTGTGTAATAGCATCAAAGAAAAAGGGCTTCACAAATTGTAAAGCCCTTTTTCTTTGAATTTCTTTTATTGATCATTCGCTATTCATCGAAATCAAAAATTCTTCAATCGAATCTGTGCGCATCAGGCGCGTTTTAATGAAATCCATTGCTTCCAATGAGTTCATGTCAGCCAGATAATTGCGCAAAATCCATATTTTATCCATCATTCCTTTAGACATTAGCACGTCTTCGCGGCGTGTACTTGAAGAAACAATATCCACAGCTGGGAAGATGCGTTTGTTCGACAATCTGCGGTCGAGTTGCAGTTCCATGTTACCTGTTCCTTTAAATTCTTCAAAGATAACGTCATCCATTTTAGATCCGGTTTCGGTCAATGCTGTCGAAAGAATGGTTAATGAACCTCCTTCTTCAATATTTCGGGCTGCTCCAAAAAAGCGTTTCGGTTTGTGCAAAGCGTTAGCATCAACACCACCCGACAATACTTTACCTGAAGCCGGTGCAACCGTATTGTACGCACGAGCAAGACGAGTAATCGAGTCAAGTAGAATGACCACATCATGACCACATTCAACCATTCGTTTGGCTTTCTCCAAGACCATTCCGGCTACACGAACATGGCGGTCGGCTGGTTCGTCAAAAGTTGAAGCGATTACCTCTCCATTCACGCTTCTTGACATATCGGTAACTTCTTCCGGGCGCTCATCAATCAATAATACGATCATGAATACTTCCGGATGGTTAGCGGCAATTGCGTTGGCAATTTCTTTTAATAACATGGTTTTACCCGTTTTGGGCTGAGCCACAATTAAACCACGCTGTCCTTTCCCGATTGGAGCAAATAAATCAACAACCCGTGTTGAGATATTGTCGTGTCCATTTCCTGTGATGTTGAATTTCTCAGTAGGGAAAAGCGGAGTTAAATGGTCGAATGGAACACGATCTCTAATGTAATCAGGAGTTCTTCCATTGATTTCGACTACTTTAATAAGCGGGAAATATTTTTCACCTTCTTTGGGAGGGCGAATTGTTCCGGTTACTGTATCTCCTGTTTTTAGGCCAAATAGTTTGATCTGAGATTGAGAAACATAGGTGTCGTCCGGAGAGTTCAGATAATTATAGTCAGATGAGCGCAGGAAACCATAACCATCAGGCATAATCTCCAGAACGCCGGAATTGGTAATAATACCTTCAAATTCATATGATTTATCCGTTCCGGAATTTCCATGTTTACTCTTACCATGCGGTTGGTTGTTGTCCCATTTGGATTGCTTGGGCTTCCGTTGCTGTGGTTGCTGTTGTGTGTCAGGAGCTTTTTTATGTTCCTTTGCACCTTGATCCTGAGATTTATCTATTTTTTTAACAACCGTAGGCTTAGACTGCTGATGTTTATCTTTCTTGACTTCTATTGTCTTATCCTTGGCAACGTCTGGTTGAGAGTCTGTAGGTGGTTTTCCTTGATCGCCTGTTTTCTTCGACTTGTCAAAGAATGAGGACGCCTTTACAACCGTTGCACGTTTGCGCTTTTTAGGCTCTGGATTTTTATTACTCTCTTGATTCTGAGAGTCCTTATTGTCTTGTTTTGTCGGGGCGCCGGTATTGGCTTTACTTCTAGGCCCTTTTTCTTTTTTTGACGGTTCTGATTTTTTTTCAGAAGCAATAATTGCCTGAGTATCTAGTATCTTATAAATCAGGTCTTGTTTTTTGTAGGATTCTACTTTCTTAATGTTAAGCTCCTTAGCGATTTCCTTTAATTCGGGAACCAACTTTTTGCTTAATTCAATAATGTCATACATATATTTTGAAATTAATTACATCTATTCAATGTCTGGAGGAGAAAAGTAATAAAATGCCTTTGGGTAAAATAGTCGGACAACGTTAAAATGTCGTTATATTCTGCAATTATAAGTAATATGAAACTATTACCCAAAAAAAGCGTTTAATTTCTATGAATATTTTAATAATTTACAAATTCGATCCAAAACCAAAACCATTGCTTTTTGTTCATTCATATAGAAAAACAGCCTATTCATAACGAATTTCGTTTAACTCATGAAATAAATGTGTAGAATTGTAATAAATCATCTGAATTAACTATTTTCACTTCCGTAAATTGAGTAAGGATGATTTTCCTTAATTGGTGTTATTATAATACTCAGCTCCCATGAGACAACTTAAAATTACAAAGCAAGTTACCAACAGAGAAACCTTATCTCTTGATAAGTATCTGCACGAGATTGGCAAAGTTGAACTGCTAACTGCCGAGAAGGAAGTTGAACTTGCTAAACGTATTCGGAAAGGTGATCGCGCCGCGTTAGAAAAATTAATAAAAGCGAATCTTCGTTTTGTCGTTTCAGTTTCGAAACAATACCAGAATCAAGGATTGAGTCTTCCTGATTTGATTAATGAAGGGAATTTGGGCTTGATTAAAGCTGCCGAACGCTTTGACGAAACCCGTGGGTTTAAATTTATTTCGTATGCGGTGTGGTGGATTCGCCAGTCGATATTGCAAGCACTTGCCGAACAAGCCCGGATAGTCCGTCTGCCTTTAAATAAAATTGGATCGATTAATAAGATTAACCGCGCATTTTCGAAGTTGGAGCAAGAGTATCAGCGGGAACCCACGGCGGCGGAGGTGGCTAAAGTATTGGAAACAACTGCAGGAGTTGTGGAGAATGCTATGAAAGTGTCAAGTCATCATGTTTCGATGGATGCTCCAATGCGTGATGAGGATGGCAATAATCTTTACGATGTGATGCTGAATGACGAGTCTCCCAGCCCGGATAACGGCCTGCTCGATAACTCATTGAAAAAGGAAATTGAACGGACGTTATTAACCTTAGGCGAACGAGAAGCCGAAATTTTAAAATATTATTTTGGGTTGAATGGCTATCGTCAACACACGCTGGAAGAAATAGGAGATATTTTTAGCCTTACTCGTGAGCGAGTTCGTCAGATTAAAGAAAAATCAATTAAACGGTTGAAAAACAACTATCGAAATCGCTTGCTGAAAGCTTATCTGGGACAGTAAAACTAACTATCAACCCAAAAATTCAATTTTCACAAACGAGGAGAAAACCTACCTTTGTGTAAAAAGATATAGTATATGAGTACACAACTTGTCGCCCCTTCGATCTTAGCTGCTGACTTTTCCAAATTAGGTAGAGATATTGAAATGATTAATAGCAGTAATGCTGACTATATTCATTGCGATATTATGGATGGAGTTTTTGTTCCGAATATTTCATTTGGAATTCCTGTTGTTGAAAAAGTTGCTGAAGTAGCAAAGAAACCACTGGATGTACACTTAATGATTACGAATCCTGATCATTTTATTGTTCCATTTCGTAAAGCCGGAGCTTCCATATTGACGGTGCATTACGAAACTTGTCCTCATTTGCATCGAACCGTTAGTTCAATTAAAAATGAAGGAATGAAAGCAAGTGTATGTTTAAATCCGCACACTCCCGTTCATTTACTTGACGATATTATTTCCGATCTGGATATGGTGCTCATTATGTCAGTAAACCCGGGGTTTGGAGGACAAACATTCATTAAAAATACCTACCAAAAAATTCGGGAGTTGAAAGAGCTCATCATGGTTAAAAATCCAAAATGTTTGATTGAGGTAGACGGTGGGGTGAACTTTGAAACTGGACGTAATCTTTATGAGGCGGGTGCCGACGTGCTTGTTTCAGGAAGTTTTATTTTTAAAACTGACGACCCGATTGCAACCATCAACAAATTTAAAACACTATAACCAATTTACATTGCCTGACCGGGAGGACAGTCAGGCTTGCTTTTTAGCTCTTTTAAGCTGCAACTTGTTGTGCAAATGCCGCACTTGCCCTCGTCTGATGTTGAGTTCCTTTGCTTTTTTAGCGAGCTCATTAGCTGGTAGATTTTCCAAATAACAAGCCCAAAAGTAATCGCCAAAATTAAGTATGTGATAATTTCCTGTACCATGCTGATTTCAATAAGGAATTGGATGCCGGAAATGTTTTCGCTTAAAAGAAAAACCGGGATATGTGCAATACGACAAACGATAAAACCCAGGCTAAGGCGGTGGTGTAGAACATCGTAAATATGGCCCAGAATAATTTGCCTGATTCATTTCGAATAGCGGCAATTACTCCTATACAAGGGAAATATACCAAAATAAAGATTAAAAATGCCAGAGCTACCGGAACCGAAATGATGAGCTGCCCTTTTTTCGGGCCTGTTGTATAACGTTCCTGCTGAAGTTTCTTGGTTAAGCTAACTTCTTGGTCGTCTTCGACTTGGTACAGCACACCCATGGTGCTTACAACAATTTCTTTGGCGGGCAATCCAGCCAATAAACTAACGCTCATTTTCCAGTCGAAGCCTAAAGGGCGCATAACCGGCTCAATAAATTGACCGATTCTACCTAAATAGGAATTCTGCAAACGTGTTGCTTCTTGCTTTAATTCAAGCTGATGAATTGTCTTTTGCTGAGCTTGCGTTTCCTGATTCGTTTGAAGTTGTTCAATTTGAGTAGCAATTTGCTTTGTTGCATCGGTTTCGCGGGGGAAATAGCCCAATGCCCAGATAATAATTACTCCAATCAAAATTACACCACCAATTTTTTTCAGGTATTGCCAGGTTTTATCCCACATGTGTATCAATACATTTCGTGCTGTTGGAATTCGGTATGGGGGTAACTCTAAAACAAATGGAGTTTCCTTACTTTTAAAAATGGTTTTATTGAATAATTGGGCAATCAGGAAAGCAATAAATATGCCTGTAAAATAGATTCCGACTAATACAAGTCCCGGGTTGTTGGGGAAGAATGCTGAGATAAACAACACATAAACCGGAAGCCGGGCACTGCACGACATAAATGGGATAATCAGCATGGTTAAAAGTCGGTCGGTTGGGCTGCGTAATGTGCGGGTAGCCATAATTGCCGGCACATTACATCCAAATCCCATCACCATCGGGATAAAAGATCGTCCGTGAAGACCAAAGTAGTGCATGATTTTATCCATGATAAATGCAGCACGTGCCATGTAGCCGGAGTCTTCCATGATGGAAATAAAAAAGAAAAGAATCAAAATGTTGGGTAGAAAAACCAATACACTTCCAGTTCCATCAATGATTCCGTTCGTGATTAAATCGTGTAACATCCCGTCTTCCATGTGCGACGATACGAAACCACTCAGTGCACCTACCAGATTTTCAATCCAGGTCATGGGGTAACTGCCAAGCGTAAATGTGCTGTAAAATGCAACGAAGATGAGAACAATAAAAATTGGCATGCCCATTAATGGGTGCGTTAAAACTCCATCAATCTTTTCTGATTTGGATTTTTCTTTTTTTAATTTCTGTTTGAAATTCTCTTTTAGTGCCCCTGATATAAAGCCATATTTGGCATCGGTAATTACCGTTTCGCTATCTTCGTTAAAAAGCGTCTCAATTCGGTGCGACTCCTCTTTTGTGATTGCTTTTATCTGGTCGAAATTTGAATAGCGCGACAAGTTGAAAAATGTTTCATTATCTTTTTCAAGCAATTTTAAAGCTAAAAAGCGAGAGGATATTTTGTCGGTAATGGGTTTGTTTTCCTTTATTTTAGCGCGTATCCTGCGAATCGATTTTTCAACTTCTTGCCCATAGTTAATATGGACATGCCGCACAATCGGATCACGATCTTCATAAACTTCAATCGATTTTTTCAGTAGCTCGTCAATACCTTTGCCTTTCGAGCTAATTGTGGGAATGATAGGAATCCCCATCATTTCACCCATTTTCTCGTAATTGAAAATGCTTTTGTTTTTCAACAGCTCATCATACATGTTTAGTGCACAAACCACTTTGATGTCCATATCAATGAGCTGGGTCGTTAAAAACAGGTTGCGCTCCAAGTTCGATGAATCGAGTACGTTGATAACAAGATCCGGTGTTTCTTTCCAGATGTATTTGCGCACGTATATTTCTTCGGGCGAATAGGCCGTCAGAGAGTAAGTTCCAGGGAGGTCGATCAGGTTGAATAAATAGCCTTCTTTCTCGAATGAAGCTTTCTTAGCGCTGATGGTTACGCCACTGTAGTTGCCAACATGCTCTTTTGAACCCGAAAGGAAATTGAAAAGAGTGGTCTTTCCGCAATTTGGATTTCCGACCAAAGCAATGTTGATAATCTTGCCCTTTTCGTTGGCCGATTTCTTCAAAATCTCCTTATCAATGACTCCTTCATAATTAGCATTGATAACTTCCTTCGCTTCGTTAAATGAAACCACTTCAATCAGGTTAGCCTCAGAACGACGCAAGGTAATATTGTAATCCAAAATTTTAAACTCAATGGGGCCTTTAAAGGGGGTGTTTTTTACAACTCTGACTTCTTTGCCCTTTACAAATCCCATTTCAGTGATTCTTTTTCGGAAAGAACCATGGCCCAGAACTTTTGTTATTATTACTGTTTCGTTATTTTTTACATCTGAAAGCCTCACCCACTATCCCCTTTATGCTAATTTGATTTAAATTAAAATAGAGTTGCAAAGATATTTAAGTTTTTAAAAAAGATTGGAAAAATACAGTAAAAGCCATGCATGATTTTTGCATTAGCTTAACTTTGTAAACTGAAGGAACTAATATGAAAGATGAAAACCATTTAAAACACATACAAGATGCAATTAATGCTTTGCCCGAAGAGTTCAATATCCTGGAGGAGCAAATCGACATTAATTTGCAAATGACCTATTTTGACAAAGCCAAAGAATTACGTGATGCAGAGTTTGATGAATCGTTGATTGATAAAGCCAAGGCTGATTTGTATAGCGATGAGGTTAGCTTGGAGGACAAAAAGCAATTGTTAGTTCAGCTGGCAGGTTTTGACGATATCGAAGCATTCCGCGTTATTGAAGCTTTTTATAAGCAGGCTCCAAAGGAAATTAGAGATTGGGCGGTTCTTGCATTTCAGGAAAGCCGCATGGTAATTCAAAGTTCTTTGCTTGGCGAACAGCAGGTGTTCATTTCAACCGGACTCGGGGGTAAAGGAAAAAATATTCGTTACTCCGTAGCCATGCATAGCACGGGGGAGGGGCAGGCGTTTAATGACACCCAAAAGAAGCTGGTAAAAAGTGAATTCGAGTATTTTTTACAGAAAAGTGAAGGGGAGTTGGAAGAAATAAGTTTTGAAGATCAATATGCATTGGCGGTATTTTTATTTCCTTTAAAAGAAAACTTGCATATCATATTTAAATCTTTCATTGACGAATGCAACCAGTTTGGTAATTTCCTGAGTGAAGATGTCATTATCACCAATGTAAAAAGGTTGAACGTTGAAGAATTAGATGAATTTTTAAAAAACAATGATCAAGATGAACAAGAATAAAGTAAATATGGCTTTGCAGGTGCTGCCTCAGGCTGAAGGTAAAAACAGTTATGAACTTGTTGATACAGCCATCCACCTTATACAGGAGTCCGGACTAACCTATCAGGTATGTCCGTTTGAAACGGTGATTGAAGGTAAATTTGATGAATTAATGGACTTGGTGAAGCGCATTCACCAAGAGCTTGAAAAAAATGGAACAGAAAAATTAATGACTTATATTAAGATTCAGACTGTTTTTCAGCAAGATGTGACAATCGACGATAAAATGCACAAATATAAATGAGAAAAAAAGCAGAAATAATTTGATTCTTATTTCTAAAAAACGTTATATTTGCACCGCTTTAGCACTGGACCTGTAGCTTAATTGGATAGAGCACCTCACTACGGATGAGGAGGTTGTGAGTTCGAGTCTCGCCAGGTTCACAAAAAAAACGAGGCGTTTACAGAGATGTAGACGCCTCGTTTTTTTTGTGGGTACAACAATTTTTAATCGGCATTCAGGCAGTATTTTCTTTGACCATTCTGGATGGGATACCTCAGGCTTGGTTTTGCAAAACTTTGAAGAATAAAGTAAAAATGGCAACATGCAAAAATTCCACGAAGTATTTAAAACTGAAAAGAGGTTGGCTTAAAAAGTCCAGCCTCTTTTTATCATCAGAACCAATGAAGGTTTGAATTGAGTACTTACTTCACCGGAATAATATCAACGACAACGGTCCGGTTGTAAAAACGTTCTTCCGGGAACTTGTTGTTGAACGGCGCTAAGCTCTTATCTTCACCAAAACCGAGAACTTCAAACTTAACATCGCTTCTGTTTGATTTGGCCAACGCTTTTTCCATAATGGCTTTGACGTCATTTGCCCGTGCAGTCGATAAGTTCAGATTTCGATCTTCGTCACCAATAACATCGGTATGGCCATGGATGATCACCAAACCGTTTTTCGGAACTTTTGGAGTTACCACTTCGGTCAGATATTTATTATACATCGCAATGGCTTCAGAATTATTGAACTCGTAGATCACACTGAATCGCATCATTTCGTCGGTAACCGGTGGGGTCCAAAGAACCAGGTTCGCTGTCGTTTCTTTCTTGATTTCCTTACCACTAGCGGTCCGACCGATCATTGTCATTTTGTAAGTGCCTTCAGGATTTGAACCTAAAATGGTTTTGCCCGGTATGCTTACCGATTCCTGGGTGTAGGGTCCAAATTTCTGAACATTTCCTTGTTTGTCTTTTGTTTCCACCGACCAGGATGAGAATGCTTCATCAGCACCAGCATTGTTGAAGGTGACATAACTATCCAGTGGGGCTTCCTGAACAGCATTGATTTCAACCGGTTTGAGCGGTACATCATTGCCACTATGGAACTCCATCAGCAATTCAGGAGAGTTGCTTGCAATAGAAACCCGGCGGTCTTCTTCACGAAGCAAAGCCAATTCGAGCTGACCACCTGGTTGTTCCGATGGGGTTACTGGTTTTAAACGGCCTTCCGTTTTGATCCTTGCCGGAGCAATTCCAAAGACATCAACCAGGTATTTTTTGGTTGATTCAGCCATTGCTTTTCCGTCTGCAATCCCTTCTCTCGATGATCCGGTCATACTTACATTGGTATTCGGATAGTCCACCATGCGGTCGCCAAGGATGTTCAATATATTATAATAGACCGTCATCTGGCGTTTTGAGCGGGCAGCCACTTCTTTCGGTGTAGATACTTCCAGTTGGTCTTCACTAAAATCTTTTACCTGATCTTTCCGCAACACGACATAACGGCTGGGGATTTCAGTAGATCCTTCGTTGAAGAATACATAATTACGAACCGGGAATGTTTCCCTTACCCGACGTTCGGCAGGAATATTTTTAGGTGCATTAACTGAAAAAGTTACCTCAGGTTCGACAATTAAAGCTGCCGGCACAAAAACTTTTTCAGAAGCTTCAACTTTCTTGCCGCGACCAAATTTAAGCGCAAGCCCTGCTCTTACTGTTGTTAGGTTCCAAGATTCGATTGAACGGGGATCTTGTCCAAAATAAGGATGAAAGGCAACAAAAGGAGAAAGCACGACTTGTGTTTGATTGGCATCTGCTGAAAGTGAGATGTCGTATCCGGCGCCAACCTGCATCGAGATGATGGATTTGTTCATTTCGCTGAATTCACCGTCTACATCCGGAGTGACCGGTTGATTTGGATAATCAGGATTAATGCCTTGTTGGTACAAGAAATTCTTGTCAAGGTTAAAAGCCAGGCGCGGTCCACCGTAAATATAAAAGTTTGATTTGAACGGTGCGATGCGCAGGCTTGGTTCAACCGTGAGGTATGAAAGGCCGGTTTCTAAATCTGCCGGGCAGTTACACGGTGTTGTTACCTGGTCCCACGAACCTTTGCGGTTGTCGTATCCAGCCTGAAGCATGAAGCCCAACATGGTTTTCGGGCGATGAAACTCGATGAGTGGAGCAACGAAAAGCCCAATTCCCTGGCCATCGTGAAAAGCTGTTGGCACCATAAAGGCATCGGTTAATTGCTGGGTAGTTCCCTCGTGAAAGTTAAAGTTTGCACCACCAGCTGCACCAAACCACCACGATGGTTTGGTGAACTTAGCCTCTTGTGTTTCCTGGGCTTGAAGGGGTGACTGCACGGCAGTCAGGATGAAGGTGCCAGCCAGCACACATTTGACTACCAGTTTATAAGGAAACCGCGCCAGGCGCGATTCCTTGTTTAATATTTTATTCAGTTTCATTTTTTATAAATTTGGTTTTGTGATTTCATTTGAATCCAGTGTAACTCCTGCGATCCGTGTTAACGCCCTGCCATTCAATGTTGCACCGGTTGTTAAGGTAATCGCCTGATCAGCCAGAATATTTCCGTAGAGCGTTGAGTTTGTTCCAAGTGTTGCTGATGTGCCTACCGACCAGTAGATATTTTTTGCTTGTGCACCACCTGCCAGAACAACACTGGTTCCCGCATCTGTAATGAACGTGGATCCCATCTTGAATATCCAAACGGCATTGGCATCACCGCCTGCGTCAAGTGTTAAAATCCCGTTTGGTCCTGTTCCGGAGATTCCACTTGTGGATGAATTGACATAAAGGCCGGGAGCCAGCGTAAGTCCACCAAGCTGTCCGGGTAATGAAATGGCGTTTAATGAGCGTGACTGGGCATCGTTGTAAGCCGTTGTCAAGTCATTTTGTGCGATGCCTACCACGGGATCAGCCGTGGTGTAAAGTATGCCATCAACATTTCCGGCAAGAAGTCCGTTTACTGTTCCCGTTGGGAATGAACCAACATCGCCAATAATATACGTGCTAACACCCGTGTTTGCTATTTCGGCACCGGCAAGGACTGCGAAGTTCCCCGCAGATCCGAGGTTTACACCTGCTGGATATTGTCCGGCAAAGTTTGCGGTGATATTCATGTCCGAGTTCATGGTAACCGATAATGGGTTGTCTGAACCTGATGCATCGTCGCTCCAGCCGGTAAATGTATAGCCATCATTTGGCGTGGCAGTAAGCTCAACGATATCTCCGCTATTGTAACTAACTGACTCGGGGTTTTTCAGAACACTGCCGTTAAGGGAAATCACATTTAATGTGAAGGTGTTAGGCGGAACCTCCGTGAAGTTTGCGGTGATATTTTTGTTCGAATTCATGGTAACCGACAATGGATTCTGAGTGCCTGTTTCGTCGCCGGTCCACTCGGTAAATATATAACCTGTAAGAGGTTCTGCAGTCAGTACCACAATTTCGCCACTGTTGTAATCGGTCATTTCCGGATCTTTCATTACAGTTCCGTTTTCGGCCGTTACATTTAAGGTGTACGTGTCCGATTCAAAATTGGCAACTAAGTTTATGCTGGCAGCCACCTGAAACGCATAAGTTGCATCAGTCGATACGACGGTGGTGGTTTCACCTTCCGTCCAGTTGATAAAGGTATATCCGTCATTCGAAATTGCCGTTACCGTAACCTCGGCGCCTGTATCGTATGCGCCTTCGCCGGTTGTGGTTCCACCTTCAGCAGGATTCGATGACAAGCCTACAACAAATTGCAAGGAGAAGTTCGCGGTGATATTTTTGTTCGAATTCATGGTAACCGACAATGGATTCTGAGTGCCTGTTTCGTCGCCGGTCCACCCGGTAAATACATAACCTGTAAGAGGTTCTGCAGTCAGTACCACAATTTCGCCACTGTTGTAATCGGTCATTTCCGGATCTTTCATTACAGTTCCGTTTTCGGCCGTTACATTTAAGGTGTACGTGTCCGATTCAAAATTGGCAACTAAGTTTATGCTGGCAGCCACCTGAAACGCATAAGTTGTATCAGTCGATACGACGGTGGTGGTTTCACCTTCCGTCCAGTTGATAAAGGTATATCTGTCATTCGGAATTGCTGTTACCGTAACCTCGGCGCCTGTATCGTATGTGCCTTCGCCGGTTGTGGTTCCACCTTCAGCAGGATTCGATGACAAGCCTACAACAAATAGCAAGGAGAAGTTCGCTACCAAAGCTTTGTTGCCGTCCATGGCGAACTCATAGTTTGCATCGGTCGAAACCGGAGTGCCGTCGAGGGTCCAGTTAACAAATGAATAACCTTCATTGGCCGTGGCTTCCATTATAATGGTAGAGTCGTTGGTAAATAGCCCTGCACCGCTGGTTGTTCCTCCTTCGGTTGGGCTTGATGATAAAGCGACTTCAGCAATGCTTGTAAACGACCAAGGGTGATCTTGCTGCAAAGTTTGTCCTAATAAATCTGCGGCCAGTGTTTTAATGGTACCTGAATAAAGTACATCTGGCAGAAGTGGACTTGAGGGCGTGAAGCTTGCACTCATTCCGCTGTAAGCAACTGTTCCGGCAACGGCTGTTGTGCCTTGTTGAATAATAAATGATTCCTCGTTGATCGTCGCAGGATCCATATTTTCATTAAAGGTTGCAGTGATGATTTGCCCGAGGGGTATATCGATCGCATTGTCAGCGGGAACGGTTGAAACCACCAATGGACACACTCCGGTCTTCTCCTGGTACTCATCTTTTTTGCACCCAGCGATAAAAATAGCAGCTGCCACAGAAAGGGCTGCCAATAGTTTTAATTTTCTCATATTGGTTTTTTAAATTAAAGAATTGATTAAGTACAAAGCTGTACTTAATATTCGCGGGAACTATTACACAATAAAAGGGTATCCTTACATAATTCACATATTCAATCGATTGAAGATTTGTTTTGGGCTAAAGCCCGGTTGTTGCAGGCTGTTTGGTGTCCCCCGGATAAATCCGGGGGTTAGTGACGCTGTCGCCGATACCTCTTTTGGTGAATCCGGGGGGGGGTAGTGATGGAGTCGCTGGCTTCGCATCGGAGGAATCTGATTTCGTGCTGGTACTTCTTCTTCTTCTTCTTCTTCTTCTTCTTCTGTCTTTGGGTGTCGCACCAGTTAGTAACCCGGTCCTTCAGGGCCGGTCCGTTGCGACGAAGCAAGTCTGGGCTTTAGCCCAAACCTATTTGGTGTCCCCCGGATAAATCCGGGGGTTAGTGACGCTGTCGACGATACCTCTTCTGATAAATCCGGGGGTTAGTGACGCTGTCGACGATACCTCTTCTGATGAATCCGGGGGTTAGTGACGCTGTCGACGATATCTCTTCTGATGAATCCAGGGGTTAGTGATGCTGTCGCCGATATCTCTTCTGATGAATCCAGGGGGTAGTGATACCCGGGTGCTCCAAAAAACAGGCAGGATTACAAACGAGACTGGCCGAGTAAGGATATCATAAGTCCGAGTAGCTTTTGGGTATTATCGAGTAAAGATTTATGCTTGTCGAGTAGGGTTTAAAGGCAGGCGAGCAAGCTTTTTAGCTGCCCGAGTACTACTCGGATAGCATTTTTGATTACTCGTACAGGAATTTTGATTACTCGTACAGCAATTCTTATTACTCGTACAGGAATTGTGATTACTCGATTTAAAAGACCAGTTACCCGGGCCTGTTTTTGGTTAATCGGGTTTCGCTGAACATTTATCTGCTTCTTGATATACGCTACCCGGAAACAAACAAACCCACCTGGCAGGGGGACTTGTGGTACTCAGATTAATTATTTTCCGGCTCGACCGCTTTGTTTGTTTTCCGCCAGAACCTACTGGAATAACCTTTCAGTCGTTTTTTGTCTTTCCAAAACACATACTTTCCGCATGCCCTGATTTCGTCAACCCCGGCTGTAGCCAACTGAATTGGGAAGATATTTAGTAGGCTTATTTCAGCCCTGAATTACTCGATTTGTTGTTTTTTTTCTGAAACTGGCGGTCGATCATCTTACTCAAAGCCGTCTGATTTAATGGTTTTGAAACATAGTCGTTGCATCCGGCCGTAATCGCTTTTTCTTTGTCGCCATACAGGGCATGGGCTGTTTGCGCAATAATGATCACGTTTTGATTGAATTGACGGATTTGTCGGGTGGCTTCGTAACCGTCCATTTCAGGCATGCTGATGTCCATCAGAATAAGATCAATATCCGAATTTTGGCGGCAGGTTTCAACCGCTTCGTAACCTGTGGCAGCTTTGAGGAATTCGCCCGTAAAATTTTTAACCATCTTGCTTAGCAGCAGGCCCGAAATTTCGTCATCTTCGACGATCAGGATTTTGAGGGTTCTTTCCGGTATTTTTAACGCGTAGCCATTCAGGATTGGAGCCGCTTTCTCTTCCAGTTTCTTGACCGGGTGAAAAGGGACACTGAAACAGATTGTCGTTCCGTTTTCTTTTGTCGTATTTTTAGTGTTGCTTTCGATCCAAATTTTCCCTCCTAGCATTTCAATATAGGCTTTTGAAATGGCCAGACCCAAGCCAGCTCCTTCGTGCAAGCGAGTCAACGCTTCGCTTCCTTGTCGGAACCGATCAAACACGACTTTTCTCTCCTTTTCAGGAATTCCGGAACCGGTATCGGTAACAAAAAATTCCAGCTCATTTTCGATCCTTTGGTAACCAAACTCAATGGAACCTTTTGCTGTAAACTTGATGGCATTTTTCACCAGGTTGGTCAATACAGCATACACTTTTTCCCGGTCGGTTTTCACATTGGCATCATCATCGCTCAGTCCGGTTGTGAATGAAAGATGCAGTTTCTTTTTTTCAGCTTCCAGCTTGAAAAACCGGTAAATATATTCGAGCTGCGTGTTGACATTCGTTTCCGAAATTGAAAGCTCAATTTGTTCCGATTCTATTTTTGAAATGCTGATAATGTCGTTGATAATATTAAGCATGCGGACGCCGCTTTCTTCAACGATCCCAATGTATCGCTCGTGTTTTTCTTTGGATAGCTTGCTCGCTTTAAGCAATTCGGTAAAACCCAGAATGCCATTCATGGGTGTCCTGATTTCGTGGCTCATGTTGGCCAAAAAAGCCGTTTTTAGCCGGTCGCCTTCCTCCGCCTTTTCTTTGGCTTTTATCAATTCGTTTTCGACTCGCTTGCGCAAGGTAATCTCAATCATGGATATTAAGCATTTTCCCGTTGCCTCACTGACAATACCATCGACCCGCACATATTTAGGTGCACTGTCAGCAATTGTCAGCATCAATTCGCAGGTTTCTTTTGTTCTGCTTTGAAAGACTTTCTCAATGAAATCATTAAAGACCGCTCTGGTCTCGGGCGAAACAAAAAAGCCAAGCTGACTTTTTATCAATTGTGATCGCTCTTTACCTAGTAAAAGCGCGGCCGTATAATTCAGTTCCGCAATTTCACCTTTGGTTGTGAGTGTAAGAAAGCCAGAGGGGGCAAAATCATACATTTCGGTGAACTTTTTTTCAGCTTTTTCTGCTGTTTCTTTTGAATGACAAAGTTCCTGGTTTTGCATTTCCAGTTCAATCTGATGCACTTCAAGCTCGTGAATGAGCTTTAGATTATCGACTCCGGCATGTTGCACCTCCGATTTATGCTGCTTTTTTTGCAGCAACTTTTCGGCCTTCTGACGATACGTGTCAGAACTGCTTGTTGTTGCGGCAACATCCTGTCCTATTGCTTTCTCTTTCCCTATTTTTTGAAGATGGTTAATGATCAATCTGATCAAGTCATCCTTTTTTGCTGGTTTCAGAATATAGTCATCACATCCGGCTTCAAGCGCCTTTTTGCGCTCACTGGCCTTTGTTTGGGTGGTTTGTGCAATAATAATCACGTTTTGATTGAACGCTCTTATTTGTTGGCAAATGTCGAAACAGTTTTTTCCGGGTAGGTTAATGTCCATCAGAATCAAACTCAATGCAGGGTTTCGGCGGCAAATTTCAATGGCCTCAAACCCGTTTCCTGTCTTGAAAACCTCGCCTACTGGTTCTTTCACTGCAAGAGCGATTAGTATTCCCGATAACTCGTCGTTGCTGGCGATGAGAATTTTGTGGTTCCTGAGCTGATCCTTCGCTATGCTTTTTCTGCTCATATTCGTTTTTTTTTGATTTTGGTGATGGTTTTTGCTCCGCCTTATTGATTGGCTTTCTCTTGGGGGTAGCTTTCGGCTTTCCTGCGCCTGGAAATATCTCTGACAATGCATTGAATTACCTTATAATCATCTACTAAATAGACATTGCTAATGAACTCGACATTGATTTGGCGTCCATGGTTTGTTTCAAGAGGCAAATCTTCGTAGCGTAAGTATTCCTTTTCCTGTAATTCTCTGAATCGTTCTTTATTTTCATAGATATCGCGAAAGGCTCCAATTTCCCACAAGAATTTCTCCTCCAGATCCTCCTTCGAGTAACCCAGCAAATCAATTAAAAACAGATTGACATCGACAATTCTTCCGGTTTCAGCATCAAGGATCAAAATTCCATCCTGTGCTGATTCAAAGAGTCGGCGATAATGAACTTCAGATGCCATTAATGCTTCTTTTGAAACGTGTTTGACTTTCTTTCCCGCTTGATCAGGGAGACCGTAATTTGATGATGCGTGCCACATATTTTTTTCAGAGTAAAAAATTTGATAACTGGGTAGGGAAATAAGTAACAAAGGTCGACCTTCTGTCGGTATTTGTTGTTACATCATTCCGGTAAAAGATTACATGATTTACAGATATTCAGACGTTTATTGTTCGAAATGTGTGAATCATGTAAATCAAATCTAAAGTTATGTAACTTTCCCAGACTCGGTCAACCCTATCTTTGTCCATATAAAACTGAAACATTAAGAATTAAATTCATTTACTATGAAAAAGTTACGAATAAGTGTGGTACTCGTGTTAAGTGCAGCTTTCTTGTTTTCTGGTTGCGCATCGCTAAACAAGACTCAAAAAGGTGGAGCTGTTGGAGCTGTTGCTGGTGGCGCAATGGGTGCAATTATAGGTAGAGCATCTGGAAATACGGGTCTTGGAGCAATTATAGGAGCCACTGTTGGGGGTGCGACCGGAGCTGTAATTGGCAATAAAATGGACAAGCAGGCTGAGGAAATTGAACAAACTGTACCCGATGCAAAAGTAGAACGCGTAGGAGAGGGGATCATTGTTGAATTTAGCAGCAATGTTCTGTTTGGATTTGACAGTTCAACCCTTTCGGCTGATGCCAAAACAAACCTGGATAAGTTGGTAAAAGTGCTGAATGTTTATCCGGATACGAACATCGAAGTTCAGGGACATACTGACAGCAAAGGTAGCGAAGCATACAACCGCAATCTTTCGGAAGAACGTGCCGGCAAAGTGTCTGCTTATCTGACCAGCGAGGGAATCGCTTACGACCGCTTAAGTATTAAAGGATTGGGCGAAACGGCTCCGAAATATGACAACAACACCGACGATGGTCGTTCACAAAACCGTAGGGTTGAGTTTTTGATTACAGCCAACGAAAAGATGAAGGCGGAAGCGGAAGAAGAAGCAGGGAGCTAGTGGAAGTTGACAGTTGACAGTCGCAGTTGACAGTAAAAAAAGGAACAATTCATTTACGAAAATCACAATTTTAAACAATAAAGATGAAAAACAGACTACTATTAATTGTATTACTTCTTGCGGTTTCAGCACCATTTGCTATTGCTCAGGAAAGATCCAATGTATCCTTTGGAATATTGGGCGGCATAAATTTTCAGAATTTGAACGGAGAACTACCCAATGGTGACAAACTTGAAAACGACATGTTATTGGGTTACCACGTTGGCGTTAATGTTCAAATCCCGATTGCCCCGGAGTTTTATTTTCAGCCCGGATTGATGTATTCGATAAAAGGTGCCAAAAACACGTATACAGCTTTAGGCAGCGAATTCACCGACGAAATTAAGATCAACTATCTTGAAGTGCCACTGAACCTGGTTTACAAAGCTCCCCTGGGTAGCGGATTCTTTATGCTTGGATTTGGGCCATACGTGGCTTATGGGATCAGCGGTAAACAAGTTTTTGAAGGTAATTCCTTAACGCTGGAGCGAGGTGTCGATTATAAAGATTTTGATGCAGGGGCGAACATTTTTGCCGGATATGAAACGGCCGGTGGATTATTTCTGCAGTTAGACACCCAGTTCGGGATGCTGAATATTATTCCCGACGATTCTTCAGATGATCAATCAACAGCAAAAAATACAGGCTTTGGTCTGTCATTAGGATATAGGTTTTAGGTTTGGGTTTTTTAGTGAAGGTTAGTGCTAGGAAGGCCGTTCCCCAAAGAGGGGACGGTCTTTCTTTTTTTGTTTATGCTGTTGATGGATCAGAGATCAAGATAAGTTCCGGAATTGCTTTCATTGTTTTGGGCTAAAGCCCGGTTGTTTCAAGTTGTCTTGTGTCCCCCGGATAAATCCGGGGGTTAGGGATGCTGTTCCTGACTTACGGCCGGATACGCTCCGGAGTTGCTGTTATTGTTTTGGGCTAAAGCCCGGTTGTTCTATGTTATCTAGTGTTCCCCGGATAAATCCGGGGGTTAGTGATTCGGCTTACTATCCCGGATCATTCCGGGTTTAGTGGTGCTGTTTACTGTCTTAGGTCGTCTAACTGCAAGTGCAGCACCATTCAGTAACCCTGCCCTTCAGGGCAGGGCCGTTACGACGACGCAAGATGGGCTTTAGCCCAAACTCTTTGTGAATCCATACTTCTCCATAAACTCATTACATTCCTCCTCCCATGACCGCTTGTGATGGTGTTCTTCCTGGTTTTTGATGTACAATCTTACCTTCTCAATTTGCGATTCGCTCACACTGACTGCATAAAAATCATCAGCCCAATGAAACTTTCCTTGAACTACGTTATTCTTATTGATCCAAAAAGAAGATTCCCCTTTGACTAACTGCATGACAGCAGAGATGCTTTGGTCACCATTCAAAGATATTAAACAATGCATGTGCTCGGCGCCTCCATTGATATGGTCGATGAAGATATTCTTTTCAATAGCGTTTGTTTTGATGTGGTTAATTATTTCCCACTTGTTGTTTTTAGTGAAGTAGGGAAATCTTTGCTTGGTGGCAAATACGGCATGGATCCAGATCTTTACAAATGACATAACGGTGATGTTTTTAGGCTAAAGCCCGGTTATTGTTTCTATGTTATCCAGTGTCCCCCTGATAAATCCGGGGGTTAGTGATGCTGTTCTTGACTTACGGCCGGATACGCTCTGGAGTTGCTGTTATTGTTGTGGGCTAAAGCCCGGTTGTTCTATGTTATCCTGCGACCCCCGGATAAATCCGAGGGTTAGAGATCGTTGTCCTTCTAACTGCGAGGACAGCACCATTCAGTAACCCTGCCCTTCAGGGCAGGGCCATTACTTCAATGAAACGAATGATCAATTTCGGGTTCCCTGTCTCCGATGTCGAATTATATCAATCACTTAACAGTCAGCTGTTTCTTTTCTGCTGATGTGTGAATCATGTAACTCTTTTATAAAATTATGTAACACAATCTTGGGCTGATAAGCGTAGGTTTGTGCCAACTGATAAGCAAATTTAAATATTGATATGGGAAAGTTTACTCCTATTATTCAAGTCATTCCGAGAGTCCTTCCGAAGGTCCGCGATGTGACGAAGCATTCTATGACCAGGCTCAGCGAAAAGACGCTGGAACAAACGGGGATATTCAGCCGCTTTTTAATGGATGTTGCTGACGTGTCCCTATTTATAGGCCGTCTGGTCCGCGAAATGTTCTCGGGCCATTTCGAATGGCGTGAATTTTTTCAGCAATGCTTTCAAATCGGGTCAAAATCCTTGGCACTTATTTCGATCACGGGAGCCATCATGGGTTTGGTACTGACCATCCAGTCGCGACCGGTATTGGTCGATTTTGGGGCGGTGTCCATGCTTCCGGGAATGGTTGCCGTTTCGCTGATTAGGGAAATGGGCCCGGTGATTACCGCACTGATTTGTGCCGGTAAGGTGGGCTCGGGAATGGGCGCCGAGCTGGGATCGATGAAAGTGACCGAGCAGATTGAAGCCATGGAAGTTTCGTCGACCAACCCGATGCGGTTTTTAGTCGTTACGCGGTTTCTGGCAGCCACCTTAATGATCCCTTTGCTGGTTTTGTATGCCGATTTGATGGGCATCCTCGGAAGCTGGGCCGGTGCGAATATTAAAGGTGATGTGACGTTTTCCTTGTTTTTTTCCCAGGCGTTTAGCTCCATAGCCTTTATCGATTTTTTACCTGCCGTCGTAAAAACATTTTTCTTTGGTGCGGTGATCGGATTAGTCGGGACCTACAAAGGATACAATGCAGGGCGTGGAACCGAAAGTGTGGGCAAAGCCGCCAATTCGGCTGTCGTACTGGCTTCGCTTCTGGTGATCGTTACCGATATGATTGCAGTACAAATTACCGATATGTTAATGTCATGAGTACCATTCAAGCAGAAAAAATTGCAGATCCCTGGCCAATAATCAACAGAAGCAATGAGCCGGTTATTGAGATCATGAACCTGAAAAAATCATTCGACATGGAGCCGGTATTGGTTGACGTTTCGATCAATCTTTACAATGGCGAAAACCTGGTCATCCTGGGCAAATCAGGTTCAGGAAAATCGGTGTTGATCAAATGTATTGTTCGCTTGCTAAATCCCGATGGGGGTACAATCCATGTGTTTGGCGAAGAAGTCGGTCAACTGGGCAACGCAGGATTGAGTGAGTTACGGAAGAAAATTGGCTTTCTTTTTCAGAGTGGCGCTTTGTATGATTCAATGACCGTCAGGCAAAACCTGGAGTTCCCCTTAAGGAGAATAAAAAAGGGACTGACAGAAAAGGAAATCTCCGAGAAAGTAATAGAGGTGCTGGAGAATGTGGGTTTGGCCGATGCGTTGAATAAAATGCCATCGCAGCTTTCAGGCGGCATGCGAAAAAGGATTAGCCTGGCACGCACGGTGGTTGTTGATCCTATGATCATGCTGTATGATGAACCCACAACAGGGCTTGATCCGGTCACATCTGATGAAATAAGCGAGCTGATTAACGATGTTCAGCAAAAATATAAAACGTCGTCCATCATTATTACCCACGATATTGAATGTGCGCGTGCCACGGCCGACCGGATCATCATGCTGAAAGATGGAGAAGTATATACCGAAGGGACGATTGAAGATTTCGAAAAATCAACCGACCCGCTAATCAAATCATTTTTTAAGTAATTCTAAAATCACAGCATCATGGATAATCATTCATCAAATTTTAAAGTTCGTTTAGGCCTTTTTGTCGCCGGCGGACTGGCGTTATTTGTTCTTGCCATTTTTATCATCGGCAAACAAAAGAACCTGTTCAATCCGGTTTTTAAACTGACGACCACTTTTTACAATGTCAGCGGGCTGCAGGTTGGGAACAACATCCGCTTTTCGGGGATCAATGTGGGCACGGTTGACAACATCAGCATCATAAACGATTCAACGGTACAGGTTGGCATGTTGGTGAGGCAGGGAATAAAACAGTTTATTAAGTCGGACTGTATTGTGGCCATCGGTTCCGAAGGTTTGATTGGCGACCGTTTGTTGATTATCACCCAAGGGAGCACGGGTTCTCCCTTGGTGGAAAACGACCAGCAACTTGCATCGGTTGAACCGGTTGAAACAGATGCCATCATTTCCAGTTTGCAGATAACATCCGGACATGTGGAAATTGTTACCAAACAACTTGCCGAGATTGCGATTAAAATAAACAGTGGCCGCGGCACGCTTGGCCGGCTAATACACGACACAATTATTGCAAATAATATTAACCATACCATCGTGAATTTTCAGAATAGCTCGAAAGAAATGGATGGAATGATCACGGACGCAAGAAGCGATGTATCTGCCATTATGGAGAGTTTCCAGGAAACAGCGGACAATGCCGAAGCTTCGACGCAGCAACTCGAAGATATTATGGTGAAAGTAAATACCGGGCAGGGAACCTTGGGCCGGTTGATCAATGATACGGTCACTTCAAATAATATCGATCAGACTATTCTAAACCTTAAAAACAGTTCCAAAGGCTTGGATGAAAACATGGAGGCACTCAAACACAATATCCTGTTCAGGGGATATTTTAAAAGGAAAGCAAAAAGAGAGGAACAGAAGCGCATTGAAGAGTTGAGCCCGGAAACTCCATAAAATGGGATATGAATCCGAACGTTTCCTTTACAATGATTGAAAAGTCATTGAATGGTCATTTGGTAGTCATTAAGTTTCATCGAAACAAAACATGAGAACAGAATGACCAGGAATGACAAAAACTGAACGCTGGGAAAGACCAGATTGATAAGTTGTCGGACAACCATAACTAAAAAAAATGGCGGTATTCCTATGTGGCTCAGAACTATCTTCATACTTCTCCTTGTTCTGGTTGCGACCAGCAGCGCTGCATTTGCCTGGCAAACTCCTGAAAAACAAGATTCGACCCGTCTTTACGAAAATATTGAAGCCTACTCGGAAGGCGGCAACTTTACTCGCTTTATGTACCGGCTATTTTTCAAACCAGTTGTGCCCGATCCTGTAAACAACAAGGGCGAAAAACCAATTTATGCGAGGCAGGTTCAGAAGCCGTACCGAGTTTTTGAAGGAAAAATTATCCGGAACATCACAGTCCGGGCACTCGATCCGTTTGGTACTTCCATTGGCGACACCATCGATGCTTCGCTCAATTGGTTCTCGAAAACCGGGAACAAACTACATGTAAAATCTCATTCCATCACGATCAAAAATCTGCTATTGATCCATCGCAATCAGGTTTTTGATTCTCTGCTGGTGAAAGAATCAGAACGATTGGTGCGCAGCAGAAATTACATTCGTGATGTTGCCTTTTTTGTTGAATCTGCTTCGCCGGGCTCTGATTCAGTCGACATTTATATTCGCACTTTGGATATTTGGAGCATTACTCCAAGCTTCTCAACGTCAGGTTCGCGCACGACCATTGGTTTTACTGATGAAAATGTTATCGGGCTGGGGCACGAATTTCAAAATGAGATTGCCCGAAACTACGCTGAAGCCGATTATTCGTACCACACCCGTTACTCTATTCCGAACATCAAAAACACCTATGTTAGCGCAACCCTGGACTACGACGTTGACGGCGATCGTTATTTTAACAAGAGCCTGACGATTGAACGCCCGTTTTTTTCGCCTTTTGCCAGGTGGGCCGGTGGCGTTCATTTTATGCAAAAATTCACCAATGATTCAATCCCCACAGGCGATGCCCTTTACAGGGAAAACCGGTTTAAGTTTAACGCCCAGGATTATTGGGTGGGAGCTGCCATTCAATTAAATAGAGGCAATCCAGCCTATCGCCGGGGAACAAATTTTATTTCGACCATCCGCTTTTTGCGCGTTCGTTATCTCGACAAACCTGGAAAAACAGTTGATCCGCAGGGATTTCATTCAGATGAAAATTTCTTTTTAGGAAGTATTGGCGTGTCTGCTCGAAGGTATGTTCAGGACAAATACATTTTCAAACATGGGATTACGGAAGATGTTCCGGTTGGAAAGGTGTACAACCTGACCGGAGGTTACCAGGAAAAAAATGCGATTGGCCGGTTTTATTTGGGCGGACGGGTTTCCTTAGGCGATTATTTTCGGTGGGGGTTTTTGAGTTCCAATATCGAATTAGGCACGTTTATTCGCGGGTCGCATGCCAACCAGGGCGTAGTTAAGATGGATGTTAATTATTTTACAGGACTGATCGAAATTGGGGGATGGAAATTCCGGCATTTTATAAAACCCCATCTTACCGTTGGAATAAACCGGTTGTTGTCGGACAGTTTGACGCTCAATGAGGAATTTGGATTGAGCGGGTTTCGCAGTCGTGATCTGACAGGTGCCAGCCGGCTTTTATTGACGATCCAGACACAGTCGTATGCCCCGTGGGATTTTATTGGATTCACGTTTGGCCCTTTTCTCAACTACTCCATAGGAATGCTTGGCGACGAACGGATGAATTTTAAAAACAGCCCGGTTTATTCGCAGTTGGGTGTGGGTGTCTTAATCAAGAATGAGCATCTGGTTATGAATTCTTTTCAAATCTCCATTTCATTTTATCCGAAAATTCCCGGGGTCGGGCAAAATGTGTTGAAGACCAACTCATTTTCGACAGGTGATTTTGGCTTTCAGGATTTTGAAATTGGGAAACCGGCACCCGTCCTGTTTCGATAAGGCGGCATAGAAAAAAAGCCGGCTCAAATTGAATTGAGCGTGCAAAGACATATTCAATGTTCTTAACAAGACTTTTTTCAATTAATTGCAGACTTGTATCGCAAACCATGATTGCTTTGAATACCGTTGGTGTTGATTTCTGATTAGTTCTACTTTGACACTTTCGAAAAATCCGGCTGTTTTTACCCTGCACCCTAAAGGGAACAGCCAGATTTTTCTCCTGACACCCTTTAGGGTTGGGGTAAATCAGGAGAAAAATCGAACGCAAACCTTAATCTGTTAAAGTAGAATTATTTGCTTGCAGCATAGTATTTCAACGCCTCCGGCATAAACTGATTTAGCTTTCTCATTCGAGTATTGTCCGACGGGTGCGTACTTAAAAATTCAGGCTGCTTTGCTCCGCCTGCTGCCGACATGCGTTGCCAAAAGGGAATCGCTTCGCGGGGATCGTACCCGGCCATGGCGGCAAATATCAATCCATATTGATCGGCTTCGGTTTCCTGCTGACGTGACCAGGGCAACATGGCTCCAAGCTGGGTGCCAATGCCGTACGACATCATAAACAGATCACTGGTCTGCTGTGGCTTTTGCGACAGAGCGACTTCCAAAGCGGCTCCTCCCAATTGCTGGACCATTGCCCGGCTCATCCGTTCGCTGCCATGCTTGGCAATGGCGTGTGCAATTTCGTGCCCCATAACGATGGCAAGCGCTGTTTCGTTTTGGGTAACCGGCAGCAGACCGGTGTAAACAACCACTTTCCCTCCGGGCATACACCAGGCGTTCACGTCGTCACTGGCCACGGTGTTGAATTCCCATTGGTATCCTTCCAGTACTGATCCTTGTCCCTTACCGTTATAATACTGCGTAACAGCGTTGGCAATACGTGCACCAACACGGTCAACCATTGCGGCACTGCTGTTTTTAGGATTTAAGGTATTATTCTCTGCCAAAAAAGTCGTGTACTGGTTTGTGGCCATCAGTTGTAGTTCCGATTCCGGAACCAGGCTTAACTGGTTGCGCCCTGTTACCAGGTTCATTGCGCATCCTCCTAAAAGGGAGGCGATTAGTAGGGCAAATAAAATGTTTTTCATGATTCGAACTATTAGGTGGTCGCTTATCCACTTATTTTATCCGAAGGTAGAACCATTGATATGATTAACTCTTACACAACTTTTGAAAAGAGTTACAACATTCACATATTTTCGAGGGGATTGCGTTTAATTTTGAGTTGCTTGTATTGCGATGGGGTTAGGCCGGTCAATTTTTTAAATTGATTGGACAGGTGGGCTACACTGCTGTAGTGCATGATGTAGGCGATTTCGGAGACATTAAGCTCGTCGTAAACCAACAATTCTTTTACGCGCTCCACTTTGTGGGTGAGCAAAAAATGTTCGATCGTGATCCCTTGGTGTTCTTTGAAAAGGTTGGAGAGGTAGGTATAATCGTAATTTAGTTTTTCGCTTAAGTGATCCGACAAATTGACTTTGATTTGTTCTTCGGAATAATGCACCAACTCAATAATGATATTTTTTATGCGCTCAATCAGGATTCCCTTCTTGTCGCCGATTATTGCAAGTCCCGATTCTTGCAGGCTATTGTTTAGCTGGGCCAGCTCTTCGGTCGTGAGTTTTTCCATAATCTCAACTTCACCCAGGTCTACCAGAATGAAATGGAGTCCAAGCTTATTAAGCTCCGACTTCACAATCATCTTACAGCGATTACTGACCATGTTTCTGATGTGAAGTTTCATGCTGCTTGTCCTTTAGGTAAGCTAATTTTAGTTGATTCGAAAATCGAGTGTTGTCTAAATATACTTATTTAAAGGCATTAAATAAGTACGAAAGACCATCTTTCGTTAAATGATCAGGTTTTGAAAGCTGAGATATCGATTGCCGACAACAGACATTGCCGGTCATCGTCGGTAACAATCCCTTCCATGTAAACCTGGCATAATGGTTTACTGTCGTACCCGAGTGTCACTTTGCACGATTCTTTGGCATGGCTGCTAAAGACTTTCTTGAAAAAATCGTTGAACACGCTCCGCGAACCTTCAGAAACATACAATTTGAAGTTGCTGTTTATTAGCTTAAAACGTTTGTCTCCGAGCAGGGCGGCCCCTGTGAAATTTAGTTCGCAAATGCTGCCACTGCTATCGAGTGTAAAATAGCCCATCGGGGCCAGGTCGTACAACATGGTGTATTTTTTCAGGGCCGTTTCAGCGGTGTGGGAAGCCTGGCGCAATTCTTCATTTTGCATTTCCAGTTCAATCTGGTGCACCTGTAGCTCGTGCACAAGCCTGGAAGCGTCAATGTCTTCAAACCTGGCTTTTTTTTGTTTCGCCTTCAATTGTTCTTCGGCTTTTTGGCGCAGTGCCCGTGGATCGGTTAAATCTGGCTCTTCGTTCTGCATGGCTCTATTCTTTAGTCGTTATGATCATTCCTGTTGGTTCTTTTTGTTTATTGAGTATTCGGTTGACGGACCATTCAATCGTTGGTTTATTGTCTCCGGCGGCTAAAACTTGCATTTTCAATTTGCCATCTTTTGAGCTGCCGAGTATGTTGGTCAGCTCTTTCTCAATGTGTTCCTGTTCCGGCAGCGGAATGAACAGCCGGATGAAATTTTGATCGGTCACTTCGGTTTTTACCTTTCCAAAAAACAGTTCCGCTTTAGGGTTGAACTCGACAATTTTAAACTCAGTTGTAAGTTTAATGATAACATCTGATACGGAATCGAGCAGTAAACGGTTCAGTTTTTCAGCTTCAAGCAAACGAACTTCCATTTGGTTAAGGTCGGAGATATTGATGAAGGTGATGACCAGTCCGTCAATCCGGTCGTCGTATGTGCGGTAGGGCATAATGCGAATGGAAAACCACCGTCCGTCTTTTGTCGAAATTTGTTTCTGTATAAAAACGAGTGTGCGTAGAACTTCG
The DNA here is from genome assembly GCF_009847015.1 of Sunxiuqinia indica. Classification (GTDB taxonomy): domain Bacteria; phylum Bacteroidota; class Bacteroidia; order Bacteroidales; family Prolixibacteraceae; genus Sunxiuqinia; species Sunxiuqinia indica. The sequence continues at coordinate 101,958 of NZ_WVEM01000005.1, read as the reverse complement.
CGCGCGTCATCAGCCAGATCAGGGTAATTAAGAACCGAGACCTGGTCGGTAAATGGTCGGCCAATGTCGCTTTTTATAAGCTTGAAAATTTTGGTCGTCTGATTGGTGAAGCGGCGTATATTCAGCTCTTTATCCAGAAACAGGGTTGCAATATCGGTACTGTTGAGCAGGTTTTTCATGTCGTTGTTCACCCTTGAATAATCATCAACTTTCGACTGCAATTCAGCGTTGACCGTTTGCAGTTCTTCGTTCAGGCTTTGCATTTCTTCCTTCGAAGTCGTCAGTTCCTCGTTGGTTGATTGCAGCTCTTCGTTTGTCGATTGCAATTCTTCATTGGTTGATTTCAGTTCTTCCTGCGACGTCTGCATTTCTTCGAGCGTGCCCTGTGCCGACTCGCGCGCGTGTTGCAACTCTTTTTCCAATTCCGATTGTTTGCGACTGGCAATAGTCTTTCGGCCAGCTTTTGGCTCACTGCTGTATATTTCGTGTACGTCAGTAAATACCACCATCACCATTCCCCGCAACGACTCAGGTTTTTCAATCCACTGAATGGTCACATCCAAGGTTTGTGAACTGCCATTGGTTTCAACCTTGATGTGGTGCATAATTTCTTTCCCTTTGGATGCGAGTACTTTACGGAAGGCAAGCGGGAATTCGTTGCGTAAACCCTCACGCAGCATCGCAAAAATGTTCAGGTTGGCTTTACCGACTGCGGGTTCGAGGTATTTTCCGGTGTGTCCGCTGATGTAGACAATGTCGCCATTTTCGTTCACCAAAACAGCAGGAGGCGAAAACTGTTGCAACAACAGCTGTTCGGCCGGAGTTTGAATATTTGAAGGTAGTTTGCTTGGCATTTGGGGTTCAGTTTTGCTCATATTCGCTCGTGAAAATGAGGAAGGAAAATCAACTAGTTCGGGCGTTAAGGTGATATTGGAGCGTTTGTATATTTTCAGTTTTGAATCAACGGTCGTAAAAAGCGGACTTTGTGTTCCAAGCGATTCGGAGCTGCCAAGCAGCATCAGGCCATCCGGACTCAGGCTGTAATAGAATAAACCAAGTAGTTTTTTTTGCAACTCATTATCGAGGTAGATCAGCAGATTGCGACACGTTAAAAAGTCTATTTTGGTAAAAGGCGGGTGCATGATAATGTTATGTTGCGCAAATACAATCATCTCCCGAATTTCAGTCTTGACCAGGTAGCTGTCTTCTGTTTTGACAAAAAACCGGTTCAAGCGTGTTTGAGAAACATCGGTCGCAATATTAGCGGGGAACAGGCCTTTTCGAGCTGTTTCGATGGCGCTTTCATCCAGGTCGGTCGCAAATATTTGCAAGGTAATACCACTATGTTTCTTGGCTTTTTCCAGCACTTCCCTGAAGACGATGGCCAGCGAATAGGCCTCCTCGCCGGTTGAGCATCCGGGAACCCAAGCCCTTAAAATTGATCCGTCTTTGGTGTTGGCAATAATCTCCGGAATGATGGATTCCTTCAACTTTTTCCATACATGGCTGTCACGAAAGAAGTTGGTAACGCCGATCAGCAATTCCTTGAAAAGAATATCTATTTCAACGGGATTTTCCTGCAAAAAGTGAACATAGGAATTGATGCGGTCGATTTTATGAATGCCCATGCGCCTTTCAATGCGGCGATACAGGGTGTTTTTTTTGTAAAGCGAAAAATCGTTTCCGGTCTGGCTGCGCAGCAGGATAATCACTCGATCGAGTGCGCTTTTGTCTTTATTCTCATTGTCTGAGTCAGGACTCAGGATTGGGATGTGCTTGATAAGATCCATGAGCTTTGCGGGCAACTCTTCGGCAGGGGCAACGATATCGACCATCACCGAATCGATCGCATTACGGGGCATACTGTCAAATTTGGCCGTAGCAGGATCTTGAGCCATGACGATTCCGTTGTGCTCCTTGATGGCATGGAGCCCGACACTTCCATCAGATCCCATTCCCGACAGAATGATACCGACACTTCGGTCTTTTTGGTCGAGCGCAAGCGAACGAAAAAAGAAATCAACGGGTAGCCGAAGTCCTCGTGCTTCCATAGGTTCAAACAGGTAAAGCACACCTTTTAAAATCGACATGCTCGTGTTTGGAGGGATAACATAGGCGCAGTTTTGCTTAACAGTGGTTTGGTCTTTTACCTGATGAACCGGTATTTTGGAAACCCGTTGCAGCAATTCGGGCAACATGCCTTTTTGGGTAGGATCCAGATGCTGAATAAAGATATAGGCCATTCCGCTGTTCTCGGGAACCTTGGCCAGAAATTGTTCAAAGGCCTCCAGCCCTCCGGCCGAGGCGCCAATACCAACGATTGGAAATAAGTTGGATTCCAAATCTGTGGTTTTCTTCTTGCTTGTTTTGGTTGACTTTTCTTTCACCTGTGTTGCGGTTGTTTACTTTGAAAATTTACATAAATGTACGATAAATTCCCATGATCTTTAATTTTCGCTGGCCACCATGTAAATCGGCTTGCCAGGATTGTTCGTCGCAAGCTCTCCCTGCTCCTCGATTCAAAACCCGTAGCAGACTGGGACAATTCAGTTTACGCTATTTCTCCCAATCTGGCGACTTTATTTTTTCTTGAAAATTGGTTTTATCTTCAAGAAGGAAGGCATGGTGTCGCCCAGTAAGAATCCCCAGGGTTTTAAGGGTTCAATATGGTCGAAAATAAGCTTGACAATAGCAAGTAGCGGGATGGACAAAAACATGCCCGGTATTCCCCACAAGGCGTTTCCGGCAAAGACCACAATGATTGAAAACAGCGCATTGATCTTTACTTTCGAGGAAACGATGATCGGGACAATGTAGTTGTTGTCGATCAGCTGGATAATGTAATACAACACCAACACATAAATCGCGTACATGTCAGAAGTCTCAGTGGCCAGTGCGACAATCATTGGCAAAGCGACAGCAACCAGCCCTCCAACGTATGGGATGACGTTCAGCAATGCACCAATAATGCCCAGCAAAATGGGATATTCAATGCCCAGTGCCAGTAACGCAACCGAATTCATGACCGCAATAATTACCGCTTCAATAATGAGCCCGACAAGATAGCGCTGAACAACCGATTTGGTTTTGGAAATAATGGTACTTACCTGCGCCTGATCGCTTTTGCCAAATACCTGGTGAAGAAAATCGACCAACAACGAATGGTAAAATAAGATGATGAAGACATAAACAGGCACCAAAAGCAATACCATAATCGTGCTACCAATGGTTACAATTGTATCGCCAATGGCCGCTTTTCCGAGATTGAGCATTTCATCCTTACCCTGTTCAATGTAGGCATTAATTTCTCCCGGGCTTATGTCGGCATAAACCGATAAGGCCGAGATTGCCTCGTTGATGATGTCGCTAAACCGGTCGACCATGATTGGCCAGGACTGACTAAACTTGTTGGCCTGCAAGATGATGAGTCCCCCGATAGCGGCAATAACCAGAAAGGTCAGAAATATTGTAATGATGATAGCAATTACGCGTTTGATGCCCATCCGTGTAAAAAAGTTGATGACCGGATGGAGTACAATCGCAATAATGACAGCAAAAACCAAAGGCACAATAATACTGCGCCCAATGTACAGCATGCTAATCAGCACATACAGCCCAATTAAAATGAGCGATGCTTTGGCGTAAAACGGAAGCTTTAGTATTTTGTCATTATCGGTCACGGTTTTTCAGGATTTGCTTCTTTTTTTCGGAGAAAGTGTTGGTAAATAAACTGCCCGATTGATTTTATCGTGCCCGAGTGTTGTGCTACGACGTTGGTTACACCAAGCTGAAGAATCACGCCCAAAAGCCTCCTCATCTTATTACCTGATCCGGCAACAATAATCATTTTCGAAAGGTATCCGGAAACCAGCCCGATGGTCGTTCCCAAAATACTATTGCCCAGCGAGGGCGATGAAGTAACTTCGGACAATGCTCCTTTAATCAGGTTAACCGGTTTAAAACTTTCGTAGGTAATCAGCAGTTGCGCCCTAAGTTGCCGGCCTTTGGCTGCATGCTCCGCCTCCAGGCTGTGAATGGCATTCTTAAGCGCTTCTGTTGTAGTGATCGGGTTCATAGGATTTATTTTAGCACTTGTTTAATCAGCGAATTGCCAACTGTTCGTTTTATCCATTTCCGCATAAAGAAATAGACCACAATTGCCATCATCCCAAAAAAGCCGGCTACTACAAAAAAGCCGTAATAGATTTCGCCCAACATGTGGCCAATCCAAAGGGCTAAGCCAAAATTCAGAAAAATCGCAAAGAGTGAAACAATGACCAGGACAACCCCATTGGACAGCAATGATGATGTCACATGTGACATTTGATCCAGGGCTTTTAGCTTGGCCAATTCAATGCTTGTTTTTCCGTAGTCAGTCACTCTTTCGATGAGCGATTCTATGGAGTTTATATTTTCTTCCATCATTTTTTGGACAGTATTTATTCAAATTAAAAAATGGGCCCGCATCCTGAAATCGATAAAATAGAAGGAATCCAGTTTTATTGTTCTCAGTTACGGGCTCAAGTTTTGTTGTCGGCGTAATTTTGTCTCTGTTTAAACAGATGCCGCTTCTTTCTTCGCAGGATTCGAATTGTGCATTTTTTGCTCTGCATATTCCGAAACACTTTCCTTGGTCTTTTCAAATCGTTCCGAAAGATCGTCCAGCAATTCGTTGATTTTTTCTTTTACCTCGTCGGTTAAAGCTCCGCTTTGTCTTCCTATTTTTTTGCGGGTAACTTTGCCTTTATGCGGTGCGAATAAAACTCCGGCCAACGCTCCGGCGGCTGCGCCAGCCAAAACGCTAAATAATACATTTCCTGATTTCATAATTCTAATTGTTTAATGATGTAATAATTCTAATTTTCCTATTTGTGATATCTTTTGATTCGAATTAATGCTGGAATTGGCTCGTTGTCAAAACAAAATATGGGAACCTGGATACTGAACGTCCACTTCATCTTCTGTTGTAATAAATATTTGGATTGGAGTAAATGACGTTATCGTTTTGAAAGATGCCAGTAGATTCCTGGGCATGAACTTTGAAGAACTATCAAGCTGCCCAATGTTTTTTGTTTCTTCACGGTCAGTAACCATCCAAATGACATAAGAAAGTTTCGAAGAGTCCAGCCGTTTGACTTCTGCCAAATTTGTTACCTTCATCTTAATGACGTAGTTATGATTGTTATCTTTGGTAATCTTGGCAAAACCACGTGCCGCCGGAACAACTGATGAAGCTAAAAATTTGTATTTCTTGGCCTGCGATTCAATCGAAAACAGTAACATGATCACGAAAACTCCCAGACATATTTTTCGTGTCGCGGAATTAATTTTTAATGTTTTCATTTTGCTTTTTATTAATATAAAGAATCATTAGTGTCCGGTTAAAATTTCAAGTGATGGGCTAAAGCCCGCGTCATATCTGGCATTCACTAAGCCCGGGATTAATCCCGGGCTTAGTCATCACACCAGAGCGTCCGGGCTTTAGTCTATGACTCTATTTTGTTGAATATCAGTTGTTTCATTTTTATTCGTTTCTCGCATCACCCAAGTTTTTATTTTCCCAGACAACAGTGATAAAGAATATTCAGATTGGTTATTTGCTATTCAGAGAAGTTTGGAAATAATTTTCTCCAATTCTTCTTTTGTTTTGCCAAGCTTCAGTTGAAGCCGGGCAATCACTTTTTCTTTTTTACCCTCCAAAGGTACCTGGTCGCTGTTTGTTAACGATTCAAATTTTAGCCTGAGCATGTCTTTGCTCTTTTCCCAGCTACCTTCAGTTTTTATGTCTGTCATATTTTTACATTCAAATGGTACACGATCCATATTGTAAAGGTGGGGTTCTTGCAGCTGACAAGCGTTACACATTTATGTAAAAAAGTTACACAATTCACAGACTCAGTACTGGGGCATTGTTTCGGCTGCACATTACGTAAATCAGCATGCAAAAGCCAGCTCCCGTTTTTCGAAGCTGGCTTTTATATGTTGCTCAGAGCGTTTGTTTCATTCTCACCTGTTTCAAGAACAGGAAATCCGGCACCAATGATTCTTTTAAGATTATTGAATCTTAGTTTTTGCCTTGGAAATGGGTGATTTTAAATCTGGACGTTGGTCAGGTAAGCGAGCACTCCAAATGCTTTGAGAAGCCAAACTACCAAGGCAATCACAACGACAATATTGAAGATTTGTTTGATCTTGCTATCCATTGGAATGAACGAATTGATGATCCACAAAAGAACACCCACAACAAGGATTACAATTAGAATAGATAATAAAGGCATATGGATTATTTTTTTTAGAAATTAGTAGATTGATATTAAATGATTTTGGAGCTGTTTTTAGCTATTTCTTTTTATCAACAGCAACCACAACAATGCCGCCAACAATTAGCACTAAGCCAACTACCGGCGACCATTGGACCGGATGGCTCTTTTCGGCGTTGATTTGAATCGGGCCCAGATCAACAACATTCTCTTTCGTTACATAATTGAATCCGGTATAGACCATCATCAATATTCCGAGCACGATAAGTACAATTCCTAAGTTCTTCATATTAAAGTATCCTTCGTCCCTGAATCACTCTAAAGATTACAGCAATGAGGGCGATAACGAGCAAAATATGTATGATTCCTCCAGTATTGTAGCCAACAAATCCGACCAGCCATAAAATGACTAATACAACGGCAACGATATAAAGCAGATTTCCCATGATGATTTATTTTTAAATTTGTATGGTAATTCAGTTTGTGCCAAGTGCTTATAGCAATAGGATAAGCAACAGGATAACGATAATAATTCCTCCGGCTGAAAGGTAAATTCCACCATTTCGGCTATCGGCAACAGTCGCTTCGCCATTGGCTTTCATTTCCGATCGTATGCCTCGAACTTCTTTTCGAAGCTCCCGCTTTTCGGAAGCAGTTAGTGTTGATACATCCATGACTTTTATTTCCATTAACCGATCGATCCGGGCATTGGCTTCTGCTGACGCAACGGTTACCTCAGTGGCAGCCTCAGTAGGAACCGTGATGGGTTCTGTATCAGCTCTCAATTCGTTTGGTGAAAATAATAGTACCAGAAATGCGGTCATTAAGACCAGTGTTACTTTTTTCATTTGGATAAAATTAGTTTGTGAAGGTATTTTCACTTTTCAAAGGTCAGCACATCCAAGCCCAAAAGCATTACACAATTTTGGAAAAGAATTACATCATTCACACATTGCAGCTTGTTGATGCTAATAAGAAACCCCTTGTATTACAGAGGTTTTTGATAGATTGAAACGAACATGAACTTTATTAATCAAAAATTCACAAACAAGGATGATTAAAAAAGTTTATGTGAGAGCAGAGCGGTTCCATCCGTTCTCAAATTTTAAACGGATGAAAAGTTGAAATTGATCACATGCGATCCATGTACCAGTTTAATTGCCTTTCGAGTTTTTTGGTTTCCAAAGTGGTTGAGATGATTTTTTTCAGCCGCAGGAAGGCAGTTTCGCTTTTAACAACATAGTCAGTTGCCTTGTGGTGCATGCAGTTGATGGCTACATCGATTTTATCCTGAGAAGACAACATGATCACAGGAATCTCCGGGTCGAAAGCTTTGATTTCATCCAGTGTGTCAATCCCGTTGATGGCGTCGGGATCCACCCCATCCAGATGATAGTCTAAAATGATCACATCAGGATGGTGCGATAAACTTTCAAGGCAAAGCTCACCGGTAGCGAAGGTTTCGATATCAAAATTGGCTTGCTCCATGAATTCTATTTGCAACAGTTTCAGGAACACGGCGTCGTCATCGACCAGGAAGAGTTTTATTTTATTTTTGTTCATGATGCGGTGTTTTTTATCCGGTTTAACTCTACTCTTAATTCATTACAGGCTTGCGTGCAAACGGTTTCGAGTTGCCCTACCAGCTCCGATATTTCTCCCGTCTGTTGCTGTGTGCTGGCATATTCCTGAACCCTTTTTGCCAGGTTTTCTGATTCGACTCCCATGCCCATGATTGAAAAAGAAGGGATCATTTTATGAGCGGAAGCGTACAGCAGGTTCCAGTCTTTGTCGATCAAGCCTTTTTTCATGTTTGAAATTAAGGATGGTGTTTGTTCCAGATAGACCGAAATCATTTCCATCATTAGTTTCGGATTCGATTTGGTTCGGCCATTTAAGTATTCTAAATTAATACAGCTGTTTACGATAATTTCATCAATAATTTTGGCTTGTGATTCGCTAAGGTTTTTGGGAGCTGTTTTTTTAACGAATGCAACTATTTTGCTGTACAATAAGCGTTCGTCCACTGGCTTGGCAATGTAGTCATCCATTCCAACGGCTTTACATTTGGCCAGATCAACAGTAGTCACATCGGCCGTTAAGGCGATGATCGGGATTTGCAATTTCATCGTGTTGCGGATGTAATCAGTTGCATCAAACCCATTCATTTCGGGCATCTGCAAATCCATTAAAATAAGGTCGTAGGATTTAGCCCGAAGCTTTTCAATGGCAATTTTTCCGTTCTCGGCAATATCGAGTTTAAAACCGAAATCATCGAGTACGGTTCGCATCAGAAGTTGGTTGAGAACGATGTCTTCAACAACAAGAATGTTTATATTTTCAAGTTCGCTGTCCAACTCAAAGACCCCTGAATCAAATTCAGCATCTTCAGAGGTTTTCAGGAAATCTAGCGTAAAGCTAAATGTTGACCCCTGGTTAGCCGTGCTTTCTACGGTCACCGTTCCTCCTTGTGATTCAACCAATTGTTTAACGATAGCCAAGCCCAGGCCGGTTCCTCCATAAATGCGCGAAGTTCCGCTTGTCGCCTGCTGAAAGTTCTCAAATATTTTTTCCAATTTTTCTTCGGCTATCCCTATTCCGGTATCGGTAACTGAAAACTGGATGGTTGTTGTTTTCTCGTCTTCGCTTCGTAAACTTACGTCAACCGTGATTTTCCCCTTGTTTGTAAATTTAACGGCATTGCCCACCAGGTTTGAAATAATCTGGTGCAGGCGGACCGAGTCGCCAACCAAAATTTCAGGAATATTTTGGTCGTACTCCATGACCAGGTTGAGATTTTTTTCGTGAATTTTTGTTTCAAACAAATGAAGCATGGCCGAAACAGAAGCCGCTATTTTAAAGGGGGTTTGTTCGAAAGTCATTTTTCCGGCATCTACTTTTGCCAGATCCAGAATGTCGTTGATCAACACAATCAATGCATCACCACTCAGCTTAATGGCTGCCAGGTATTCCTTTTGTTTGGCAGTCATTTCGGTCTTGAGTAATACTTTGGTGAAGCCGATAATCGCATTCATGGGGGTGCGGATTTCATGGCTCATATTCGACAAAAACTGCTGTTTGGCTTTCACCGCGTTTTCGGCAATCCGTGTGGCATGTTCTGCTTTTAATTTGGCATCTTCGGCAATATCAACGGCCAGCTCGGCAAATACAATGGCTTCGGTTAGCTCATTTTCAGCCCGTTTTTGCTCGGTCACATCGCGGGCAACAATTACCGCACCCAGCACATTTCCCTGGTCGTCTTTGTAGACCGAACCGTTATACAAAACATCGGTCAATTTGCCATTGGCATGACGAAGCGTTAATGGAGAATCGGTAACCGATTCTTTTGCAAATACTTCCTGATAAACCTGATGGGCTTTTAGAGGCTCCGTGAAATAATCAAGAAATCCGGTTCCTTTCAGCTCATCTCGCGATACTCCGGTCGTATTAACCAGGGCCTCGTTCATGTCAGTAATTTTTCCCTTGGGGCTGATCACAACCAAGGGCGCGCGATTGGCTTCGATCAAGCTGCCGGCGTATTGTGACTGGTGTGACCTCGTTTGTTCCATTTTTGTTAGTTATTAGTGCCATCGTTATTCAATAAAATTCCGATGTGTTCAATCGGACTGCGTCTTTGCCCCTTCAGTTTTTTAAAGTGCGAAGGAGTAAGGCCCGTCATTTTCTTAAATTGATTGGATAAATGGGCCACACTGCTGTAATTCATCTTCCATGCAATCTCTGTAATGTTCAGCTCGCCGTAAATAATCAATTCTTTAATTCGCTCAATTTTATGTGCGATAATAAATTGCTCAATGGTCGTTCCTTGTATGGCTGAAAATAAGTTGGAGAGATAGGTGTAATCGTGGTTTAATTTTTCACTTAGGAAGTTGGAAAAGTTAGTTTTGATTACGTGATCTGAATGATGAACCATTTCGATGACAGTATTTTTAATTTTTTCAATCAAAACAGCTCGTTTACTGTCCATTAGCTCAAATCCCGAATTGAGCAAAGCAATTTTCACCTGCTCGCGCTGTTCTTCGGAGATGTTCTCCATAATTTCAACCTCACCTAAATCGACCATAATGAAATGTAGTCCAAGCCTTTTGAGGTCTTCCTTTACCGCCATTTTGCAGCGGTTGCTTACCATGTATTTGATATAGAGTTTCAAATTATTTTTTTGAGAAATCTGTGTAAAGGTCACAATATATTCAGGATAAGGGTTACATAACTTCCTGAAAAAGTTACACAATTCACACATTGAGGAGATGATATTGCATAGGAAGTTTGTGTTTGCCGGAAACCCTAGAGAATTTGTCTGCTCTTAAACTAATTTTTTCATTTCCCGGCATGAGCCGGAAAAAGGAGTGTATTGCAATTCTAAAATTAAAAAAGTAGTTTTGACTTTTAACTGGGCGTTTAATTACTAAACAGCAACTAACGAAAATGAAACTACTACTTTCCATCTTTATTTTAGGTTTGTTTTCAGTGTTTTCATCACAGGCAAATGAGCCAGATTCTGCCTATGTTTTCTCTTATTCAACGCAAAAAAATAATGGCAAAAATGGTTTGCATTATGCCTGGAGTGTTGATCGGGAAAGATGGCATTCGATTGGGCCGGAATTCTGTTTTTTATTTTCTGATTTTGGAACATGGGGATCACAAAAGCGGATGTTAACTCCTTTTTTGTTTCACGATAATGAGGGTGAATGGCATGCGATCTGGAGTTTGAATGAAAAAACGAGACAATTTGCCCACGCGCAAACCGATGATTTATATACCTGGTCGCCGCAATCTTATCCGTATGTACTGGAAACGGGAAATGTTATGCTTCCAGAGGTTACTTTCCTGTCGACGGAAAATGTTTATCAAATTACGTGGTTAAGTGATTGGCATGAGGAACAGAAAATCTATAAAACAACCACAACTGATTTTAAAAGCTACTCGCAAACGGTTGAAGGAGATGAAACAGACCGGGTTGGTGTACGCGAAAAAGTGCTGATTGATGGTGAAAAACAATTCGGTGTTGTGTCAAAGGTTTCGTGGTCGGTTGTTGACGGATTGATTCGTTTTTATGAGCTGACGAAATACCATGAGATACAGCGCTCAGAACGATTAACGGATGATACTGATCGCTATTCTGATTTAAAACCATTAAATGCTAAAATAACTGCGATGCCAGAGAAAAGCAAGGCAATTAGCGACCTGCTGATTGGTGTGTTTTTTGAAGATATTAACTATGCAGCTGATGGCGGTTTGTATGCCGAGTTAGTGCAAAACAGAGGCTTCGAGTACAATCCTTCAGATACCAAATTCCGCGATAAAACCTGGAATAGTAAAAAAGCCTGGAGCTTTACAGGTGACGAAGATAATTTCTTTATTGATACCTTGGTTCCGGTTCATCCCAATCAAAAGCATTACGCCGTTGTAATTACTGGCGAGAAAAGCGAATCATTGCAAAATGAAGGCTTTGATGGAATTCCACTGAAAGCTGGAGCCAAATATGATTTCTCCGTATTTGCACGCACATTGGAGGGACCAAAAGGAAAATTGGAAGTTCGGCTAGTGGATGAAGAGGGTAATGTTTATGCTGAAGGTCAATCAACAGCGGTGAAGTCGGACTGGACAAAGTTGACCTTGACGCTTACCGCCAAGGAGACAACTGACAAGGCAATATTAGCGCTAACACCCCAATTTAAAGGGAAAATAGCATTGGATATGATATCCCTTTTTCCGCGAAAAACTTTCAAAGAAAGAAAGAATGGATTGCGAGCCGATTTGGCTCAAACCATTGCTGATCTGCATCCTCGTTTCGTTCGATTTCCCGGAGGTTGTGTAGCACATGGCGACGGGTTGCATAACATTTACCGATGGAAAAATACGATAGGTCCTTTGGAGGCGCGCAAACCCGATCGTAATATTTGGAATTACCATCAATCGATGGGGCTAGGGTATTTTGAGTATTTTCAGTTTTGTGAAGATGTTGGTGCTGAACCACTTCCTGTGATTGCCGCCGGTGTTCCTTGTCAAAATTCGTCAACAGGTGGGCATGGGCAGCAAGGAGGAATTCCGATGTGCGACATGGATCAGTACGTGCAGGATATTCTCGATCTGATTGAATGGGCGAATGGCGACAAAAACTCAATCTGGGGAAAACTGCGGGCGGAGGCCGGGCATCCGAACCCCTTCAATCTCAAATATATTGGAATTGGCAACGAAGATTTGATCACGGATATTTTCAAAGAGCGTTTTGAAATGATTTATAAGGCGATCAAAGCAAAACATCCTGAGATTACTGTGATTGGCACCGTTGGTCCCTTTTCTGAAGGAACAGACTATCGCGTGGGCTGGGAACTAGCTTCGAAGCTGGAAGTGCCAATGGTCGACGAACATTACTACCAACCTCCGGGGTGGTATTTGAATAACCAGGATTACTATGACCGGTATGATCGCTCGGAGCCAAAGGTGTATTTGGGCGAATATGCGACCCATATTCCGGGTCGAAAGCTGAATATGGAAACAGCCTTGTGCGATGCGCTTCATTTAATTAATGTTGAACGGAATGCTGATGTGGTGAGCATGACTTCGTACGCTCCCTTGCTGGCTAAAAAAGGGAATACTCAGTGGAATCCGGACTTAATTTATTTCGATAATACCAACATTTATCTGACCCCTGATTACTATGTCCAGAAGCTTTTCGGACAAAACTCAGGCGATGAGTATATTCCGTCTATGGTTAGTTTGTCGGATAACAGTGAAGATGTGCAAAAGCGTGTTGCCTCGTCGTTGGTTTACGATAGCAAATCTGGTGATTATATTCTGAAATTAACTAACCTTTTGCCAGTCTCTGTTCATACAGAAGTTGATTTGTCAAAAATTCCGATTGCTTTCGGAGATGCGCAATTAACAGTTCTTTCGGGTGAGGTAGATGATGAAAAGGCCAAACCAGAAGCGAGCACCATTCAAATTGACAAAGAACTTACTTACACATTGCCGGCATACTCTTTTTCAGTTTTACGTATGAAATCAAATTAATTACTACTACGATGACTAAATTCAATTTACTCAAAACTTTTTTTCTTTGGGGGGTGGCATTGCCAGCTCTAACAGCACTCGTGTCATGTCAATCCAAGTCCTCTGATGATAAACTATCAGGCTACTTGTTTACTTATTTTACGGGAAATGGGCCTGGTGAAGAAGCGATCCGATTTGCCGTGAGTATGGATGGCTATCATTACAAAGCACTGAATGACAATGAACCAGTTTTAGATTCCAAAGAAATCAGTACTTCAGGAGGCGTCCGTGATCCGCATATTCTGCGTGGTGCCGATGGCAAAACGTTCTACATGGTAGCGACTGATTTATATGTCCCTGAAATGGGATGGAAAAATTATGCAATGGTCCTCATGAAGTCAACTGATTTAATTCATTGGGAGTCATCAAAAGTGAATATTCCGGAATCGTTCCCTGATGAATTTGGAGATGTTTGGCGGGTGTGGGCTCCACAAACCATTTATGATGAGCAGACCGGAAAGTACATGATTTACTTTTCGATGAAGCAAGGAGATGATCCGGATAAAATTTATTATGCTTATGCTAATGAGGATTTTACGGAGCTGGAAGCTGCTCCCGAACAATTGTTTTATAGCCCGACCAACAATGCCTGTATTGATGGAGATATTATTTCCCACGGTGGGAAATATCATCTGTTTATGAAATCTGAAGATGGAAAACCGGGTATCAAGCTTGCTATTTCCAGTCAGCTGACTGAAGGTTATGAGCAAAATAGCAGTGAGCGCGTTGATGAAGAAACTGATCCGGTGGAAGGAAGTGGTATTTTCAAACTCAATAATTCTGACGAATGGATATTGATGTATGACCTGTATACAAAAGGCGGATATCAATTTACAAAAAGTTCAGACTTGAAACACTTTGAGGTAATTGATGAAGAAATATCGATGAATTTTCATCCGCGCCACGGTACGGTAATGCCGATTACCGGAAAGGAGTTAAAGCGTTTGATCAATCAATGGGGCGAACCGGAAGACTTTTTAGTTGAGGTACAGTCGAAGGAGGTGAAAAAGAAAAATGTTGTGCTCGACGTGGACGAAAAATCAATTCAACTACCGGTAAAAAATGGTGTCGATTTAACAAGCTTTGATCCTCAATTTAAAAGCTGGACAGGAGTCTCATACACGCCTGAAGGAGCTCAGGATTTTTCAACTGGACCAGTAGCTTATAAATTTACAATCGAAGGGCAAGGCGAAGTTGTTTATCAGGTTGAAGCCGTTGAACACCACAATCCGGTGTTGGAAGGGTATTATGCAGATCCTGATATCTTATATGCAGAAAAAACAGGAAAGTACTACATTTATCCAACAACTGATGGATTTAACAATTGGGGCGGATATTATTTCAAGGTTTTTTCATCGGATAATTTGATCGACTGGACGGACGAAGGCACGATTCTCAATCTGAAAAAAGATGTGACTTGGGCTAATCGCAATGCCTGGGCTCCCTGTATTATTGAGAAGAAAATAGATGGCGAGTACAAGTATTTTTTCTATTTCACAGCGGCCCAAAAAATTGGTGTCGCGGTGGCCGATAATCCTATAGGCCCTTTTGTTGATAGTGGAGCAGCATTGATCGATTTTAAAACCTTAGGGGTGGATCGAGGCCAGGAAATTGATCCGGATGTATTCACCGATCCTGAATCGGGTAAAAGTTACCTGTATTGGGGAAATGGCTATATGGCAGCTGCTGAGTTGAATGATGATATGGTGTCGATCAACAAAAGTACCCTGAAACAGATGAATATTGACAACACATATCGTGAAGGAACCTACGTGATTTACCGAGATGGCGTTTACTATTTCATGTGGTCGGAAGACGATACGCGCAGTCCGAATTATAAAGTGCGTTACGCTACTTCTGACTCGCCATTGGGAACGTTAACCATTCCTGAAAACAACATCGTTATTCAGCGGGATGAGGAGCAGAATATTTTTGCTACCGGACACAATTCCGCCATTCAGGTGCCGGGAAAGGATGAGTGGTACCTGGTTTACCATCGGTTTACCTACCCGAAAGGAGTTGAAATGGGACGTTCAGGTGGTTTCCATCGCGAAGTATGCATCGACAAATTAGCGTTTGGCCCGGCAGGCGAACTATTAGAGGTCGATCCAACTTTGAAAGGGATTGATCCGGTAGAATAAGTTCAGATACAAGAAGGGTGTAGCAATTATCAAAAATCATTACATCCTTCTTGTTCAAGCCAATTAATTTGTTTTTTTTACACATGAACGTAAAAAGGTGGTGGCTTGGGGTGCATTCACGGTTTTCCTATATTTGAAATTAAATTGACCTAACGTTGACAGACCATGATCCAAATATTAATTCTGCTACACTTAAAGAACTAAAAGGAGGTTCTTCCAGGGCGTTTAAAGCCATTTTTGATGCCTACGGAAAAAAGATACACCGTTTTTCGCTGGCCTATTTAAAAAATGAGCAGGAAGCTGAGGAAATCGTACAGGAAGTGTTTCTCAAAATCTGGAAAGTTAGAGGCGATTTACAACCCGATCGGTCGTTTGATTCATTCATTTTTACAATGGCTAAAAATGCCATTTTGAACACCATCCGCAAAGCAAAAAATGAGCAGCTTTATGTCAGTTATGCAAAACTACATCCGGGTCGGGATATTCTACTTGACGACGAGCTCGATTTTGCGGAATTGGAGCGTGCCTATAAAAAGGCCATTGAAGAATTGAGTCCGCAACGAAAGAAGATTTTTATACTGAGCCGCGAGAGAATTCTGACAAATGCTGAAATTTCCAATCAACTGGGTATCTCTATTAAGACAGTTGAAAACCAGATGACTACGTCTATCGCCCAAATCCGAAAGAGTCTGATGTCTATGGGTTTTTCGGGGCTAATATTTTTCGATCTTTTTCATTAAAATGAAGAAAATGAGTTTTTGAATAGGGGTTGCCGTAGAGGAGTGTGTATACCTATATGAAAAAGGAAAAATCATATGGGATCAAAATATACAATAGAGCCTACACAACTGCTTGAAAAACTTAAATCAAGTGAGCTTACGACTCAGGAGAAGGAAAATCTCAGAGCATACATCAGATCTACCTTCCGAGACAAAGAGCTGGATCATCTAATGACAAGGCACTGGGATCAACAAAATGGGACTGTTGAGGAACATGATTTATACTTTCATCTGCTGCGGGATAAGATCTGGCGAATTGCAAAAACTAAACAAGAGAGTCACCTTGAGAAAGATTTCAGGAAGCCCAATTGGTCTTCATATCTTATTCGCATTGCTGCGATACTATTTATTCCGCTATTAATTGGATCAGCTTTTTTATACTACCGTTTACATCAGCACAGTCAAACAGAAGGATTAGTCATGCAGGAGGTATTTGCAACGCCTGGATCACGGGTAAACTTTACACTTCCCGATCAAACACAAGTTTGGCTAAATTCAGGCAGTTCTATCAAGTACCCGGTAAATTTCACAACTCAAAACACCCGGGAGGTAATACTTAGTGGTCAAGGATATTTTGAAGTAGCTCATCATGCTGATCAACCTTTTATTGTAAGAACATCAGAACTGAATATCCGGGTTTTGGGCACTTCCTTCGATGTGTCGAATTATGCCGACGAAAAAACGATGAGTTCCACCCTGGAAGAAGGAAGCATTGCTCTGCTAAATGCCAACGGCGAAGAAATATCCAAACTGAAACCCGGCCAAAAAATGACGCTGGATCGGAGATCAAGAAAAATGCTTGTTGAAGAAGTGGAGACTTACTTAACGACTTCATGGAAAGATGGTAAACTAATTTTTAAAGAGGCGCCACTTGAAGAAACTGTGGTGAAACTCGAACGATGGTTTAATTGTAAGATCAGTGTATCACCGGACTTGTTAAATTCCGGCATACTATACACGGCTACAATACAAAACGAAACGATTGAAGAGGTTTTAAAAATGATTGAGATATCTACATCAGTAAAAACAAAAATTGAAAATAGAGAAGTAACAATATGGTCTGAAAACTAACGAAAAGGACAGTGTTCGTACCACTGCCCTTTTTTGAATTAATCAAAAAGAATAATTAATCCGTTGAAAAATCAAATTTATGAAAAAAACGTGGTTCTTACCAAGTTGCGGGTATTTATATCCCGGAGCTGGAAAAATCTTTAGAATTATGAGATTGACAGTATTTTTAATTGTACTACTATCACTGCAGACAATTGCTAAAAGTAATTTTGCACAAACCCAGAAAGTAGAACTAAAGATCGAAAACGCAACGATTTCAGAGGTGCTTGATCGGTTAGAAGATGAAACGAATTATTTCTTTTTCTACAACAACAAGACCGTTTCGTTGGACAAAAAGGTGTCCTTAGATGTAGAAAACAAATCTATCGAAGAAGTACTTAACTTGTTGTTTAAAGGTTCTGAGGTGACCTACACAATCAATAACAGACAAATCATTCTTTCGGGCAAAGGTGGTTCTTTTTCTCAGCTTATGCAGCAACCTTCCAATGTCTCAGGAAAAGTAACTGATGCTTCCGGTATGCCGCTGCCAGGGGTAACGATTGTCATTAAAGGCACAACTATTGGAGCGATTACTGACATGGACGGGAACTATGAGCTGGGTAATCTTTCCGAAAATGCAGTACTTGTATTTTCATTTGTGGGAATGAGAGCGCAGGAAGTTCCGGTTGACCGGGCAATCATCAATGTAACATTGGACGAAGAAACCATCGGTTTGGAAGAAGTCGTTGCAGTTGGTTATGGTACCATGAAAAAAGCTGACGTGACTAGCTCTGTTGGAACGGTTAAGTCGGAGGATTTCAATGTAGGTAGCGTTCAGGATGCAGGTCAATTGATTCAGGGAAAAGTAGCTGGTTTGTCATTGAATACAACAAGTGGAGACCCAACTGCTGGTACATCGATTCGTTTAAGAGGTAACACAACCCTTTTCGGAACTAGTACCAATCCGCTTATTCTGGTCGATGGAGTGCCGAGCGACTTAGGTACCGTTGCTCCAGAAGACATTGAATCGATTGACGTATTGAAAGACGGTTCCGCTGCTGCAATTTACGGAACAAGAGGTACCAATGGGGTTATTTTGATCACAACCAGAAGAGCTTCGGCCGACCCTCAGGCACACGTTGAGTACACGGGATATGTAAGCACTCAAGCTATTGCCAATAAATTGGATATGTTAACAGCTGAAGATTATCGCCAACAAGTAGCTGATGGAATTCGTCCGCAATCGGATGAGCTGGGAGCTAGCACCGATTGGTTGGACGAGATAACACGAACCCCAGTTAATTATATTCATAACCTGACATTCAGAGGCGGTAACGCAAAAACTAATTATTTGGCAACGATTAACTACCGTGATACTGAAGGAATTTTTCTGGAGTCTTATAGCGAACGCCTGACTGCTCGTGCTGATATCAACCATTCCATGTTCGAAGATATGTTGAATTTCAATCTTGGAATTTTGACAAAAGCGGAGAAAATGAATAGTTATAATGCTGAGAGAGGTTTCAATGGCTATACCTATCGTCAGGCTTTAATTTATAATCCGACATCACCAATAAAAAATGAGAACGGAGATTGGGTAGAACAACCTGGTGCTTTCAACTACGATAATCCTTTATCACGAATTGAAGAGTCGGATGGTGAAACGAGCACAAACCTAACCCGTGTTACAGGAACTGTAACTTTGAAGCCAGTCAAAGGGTTGACATTGAAAAGTTTGGTGTCTTTTTCAAAATGGAACCAAACCATTGGATATTACGAAACTAAAAATCACATTTCTACCGTTAGGAGTGGTGTTAATGGATTTGCTTCGAACAATGCAAATGAAAATACCGAAAAATTGATTGACCTGACTTCAGAATATAAGAAAAACATCGGTGACCATAATTTTACATTTTTGGCTGGCTATAGCTGGCAAGATTTTGTTGGACGTGATTTTTATGTCAATAACAACGATTTCCCAACTGATTTATTCGGCTACAACAATATTGGTTTAGGAACCGGTATCAAGAATGGAAGCACATCTTGGGGAGTTGGAAGTGGAAAAACAAAAACAAACCTGATCGGTTTCTTTGGTCGTTTCAACTATAACTATAAAAACCGCTACTTATTAATGGCGAGTGTACGTCATGAGGCGGCCAGCCAGTTATATGGGACAAATAGCCCTTGGGGAACATTTCCTGCCGTATCGGTTGGATGGCGATTAACGGAAGAGCCTTTTTTGAAAAATGTCGGTTTGCTGAATGACTTAAAATTACGTGCCGGGTATGGTGTAACAGGAACACAGCCAAGCAATCTGTTCCTTGGCGTTGGTACATTGTCTTACGGAAGTGCGTTTTATACTGATGGCAAATGGATTCAAACGCTTACTCCCGGACGTAATCCAAACCCATACCTCAAATGGGAAGAGAAAAAAGAAACCAACATCGGGCTTGATTTCGCCATGTTGGGCAATCGCCTCTCTGGTAGCATCGATGTTTACAGCCGCAAAATAGACGGGTTGCTCTACGATTACGCTGTTCCAACACCCCCAAACCTGGTTAACACCACCCGCGCTAATGTAGGCGTAATGGAGAACCAAGGTCTGGAGGTTTTGATCAATGCGATACCGGTAACTAACAAGGACTTTGAGTGGAGTACCAATGTTACTTTTTCAACGAACAGTAATAAGCTAATCTCACTTTCCAATGAATTGTACCAGGCAACAAGCGACTACTTTATTCCAGACTACTTTGCTACAGGAGAACCAATACAGACTTATACACACAAGGTCGATATTGGAGAAGAAATTGGCAACTTTTTTGGGTTCAAAGTCATCGATGTGGACGACGAAGGGAAATGGATCTATGAAGATGCCGAAGGGAATGCAGTTCCGTACGCTGAGTTTGATCATTCTTTTGAGAATAAACATGTGTTAGGGAATGGTATTCCAAAATTCATAGGAAGTTGGAACAATACCTTGCGATATAAAAACCTGGACTTCTCTGTTACCATGCGTGGTGCGTTTGATTTCCAGATCCTCAATTTCGAAAGAATGTATCTCGAAAACACCAAAACCGTACAATATAATCGATTGCAGTCAGCCTATGACCCCGTGTTTGGAAAAGCTGTGCTGAGTGATGAAATGGATCTGGAATTCAATTCATATTACATCGAAGATGGTGATTATTGGAAAATAGACAATATTACTCTGGGCTATACATTCAAGAGCTTCAACCAATACATCCGGCAAGCTCGAATCTACGCATCGACCTTAAATACTTTTGTTTTTACAAACTATAAAGGCATCGATCCTGAAGTGTATTCAGGTGGATTAATGCCTGGCAACGATGGGCGGGATAAATACCCGACCACCCGAACATTTACTTTAGGCGTTAACTTAACTTTCTAAATTTTAATCGACTATGAATACTTATAAATATAAACATGCATTGAGCATCCTGCTGATTTCATTGATAACTTTTTTCTCTGGTTGTACCGAGTTGTACGACACAAGTTATAATGAAATATTGGTGGAGCAGTTTGAGCCCACCGAAGAAGATATTCCTGCGATTATTGGTAATGCCTATGGCTCTTGGAGAAATCTCTTGTTATTATGGAATGGCTATTGGAGAGCCAATGAGGTAGGAGCCGATCAGATTGTTATTCCCGCACGCCCCAATGGATGGGTTGATGGTGGTATCTACCGACGGATTCATGAACATAACTGGACTGTAGATGAAGACGTCGTTTATCAATCATGGGATCGCACGTACTATGGAATTTCAACTTGTAATCGACTAATTTATCAGATTGAAACTGGTTTCGTTCCAATTTCGGATCCAGATATCTACGAAGCAACCATTGCCGAATTAAGAGCACTGAGAGCAAGCTATTATTACGTCTTGTGCGACTTGTATGGCAATGTGCCTATTGTAACCGATTTTGATGTGGAAGAGGGGTACTTGCCAGAGCAAAACACTCGGCAGCAAGTATTTGATTTTATTGTTACAGAGATTAATGAAAGCTTACCTTACTTGAGTGAAGAAAGAAGCCAGGCAACTTATGGTCGCTTCAACAGGTGGGCTGCTCTTACCTTGCTCGCAAAAATGTATCTGAATGCTGAGGTTTATACGGGAACAGCTAAATGGGATGCATGTAAAGAAACTTGTGAGCTGATTATCAATTCGGGGGTTGGCTATGTGTTGGAGCCCAACCAGAAAAATGTTTTTGTCACAGAAAATCAAAACTCTGCTGAGATTATTTTCGGTTTAGCAATTGATGATCAATATACAACGGAGTGGAATCAGTTTGATATTCATATGCAAACCTGCCAACCTTCGATGCAGGCTAAATACAATCTGACGGGAACTCCATGGGGAGGAATGTGTGCCATTCCTCAATTTATTGATACATTCGATCCGGAGGACAGTCGGTTAACCAACAACTTTATGATGGGACAACAGTATGCTGCCAGCGGCGAAGAACTATTGGTTACTATGGGGAATTTGGTTGGCGAGCCATTGGCGTTAGTAAACGAAATTCCAGATATCAGCTACTCCGAAGAAATTCATGGCTACCGCTTCGAAAAGTTCGAAATCGCTATGGGATCGTCTAACATTTTGAATAATGATTTCCCTTTGTTTCGATATGCTGATGTGTTAATGATGAAAGCTGAATGCCTGTTACGAACCGATGATGCAGATGGAGCTGCTACTATTGTTACACAGGTGCGCGAAAGAGCTTTCCCCAATTCGCCGGAAAAGGCAACCGTAACAGGAGCTGAATTGATGGAAGGAAGCGTATACGATTATGGGTTGAGAACAGAGAGTGCTGAGACGCATGAAGGGGGTGATGATATCGAGTATGGACGCTTCTTGGATGAATTAGCCTGGGAGTTTAATCAGGAAGGTCGGCGTCGTCAGGATATGATTCGTTTTGGCGCGTATACGACAAAATCGTTTTTCTCACATGCTCCAAACGGAGACTATCGATCACTCTATCCGATTCCGAGAGGAAGAATTGAAACGAATACTAACCTCCAACAGAATTCAGGTTATTAGTTAGGTGTTTAAATCGGAGGGTTTTATTCTTGTTATCTATGAGTAAAATCCTCTTTTTTTAAGATGTGAATGAGTCATAAACGTCGCGATTTTATAAAGAAAAGTTGCCTGTTGGGGGGATGCCTATGTGGCTTTACCTCGCTGGTTAACGGAGCCGTAAACCTTTCGGATGATATGGCAGATGTTGCCCCCAATCAGGTGCTGATGCAGGAGTGGGTTTCCACTCTGTTGAAAAGCATTGATGAAAACGAAGAACAAGACGTTGCTCAAAAAATAGTAAAGCAATGTGCAATTAGCCATTTTGAGCATTTGAAAATGGATGAGTTTTTGAAACCATATATTGGAAAATTGGAAAAGTTCAATGCGTTTATCGAAAATAAATGGGGTTGGAAAATTGATTATCAGAAAGAAGTTGGCATCTTGATTGCAGACGAAAACAAAAATTATTGTGTTTGTCCGATGGTGAATAAAGAAAAAGGAATAAAATCGTCAATTTTGTGTTATTGCTCCGAAGGGTTTGCGGAGTTAATGTTTTCAAAAGTAGCAGACATGCAGGTGCAGGCAACCGTAATTTCTTCCATCCATCGCGGACAAGATCGGTGTCAATATGAGATTAAACTAAACTAAACTGAGAAGTATATCATGAATATGAGATCACTATTATTACTAATTTATTTTTTTCCATTGGCGCTGTTTGCGCAAAATACTCAAGTTCAGACCTTTCATTTGTCTGATGTTCAGTTATTGGACAGCCCTTTTAAGCGGGCCATGTACACTGATATGCAGTACATGTTGGAAATGGATGTTGATCGATTGCTAGCCCCCTACTTACGCGAGGCAAGATTAGATCCAAAAGCTGAAAGCTATACGAATTGGGAAAACACAGGGCTTGACGGACACATTGGAGGTCACTATCTGTCGGCTTTAGCAATGATGTATGCAGCTGCGGGTGATGAGCGAATGAAAGAACGAATGGACTACATGATCAGCGAGCTGAAGCACGCACAGGATCAGCATGACGACGGTTATTTGGGGGGAGTGCCCGGTGGACGAGCCATGTGGGAGGAAATTGCTGATGGCCATATAAATGCCGGTTCATTCAGCTTAAATAAGAAGTGGGTACCACTTTACAATATTCATAAAATATACACGGGCTTGCGCGATGCCTATTGGTACGGCGATAGTGAAGTAGCAAAGGAAATGTTGATCAAGCTCACCGACTGGGCTATTCAATTGGTGTCAGGTTTAAGTGAAGAGGAGATTCAAGATATGCTCCGTAGTGAGCATGGTGGATTGAACGAGGTTTTTGCGGATGTAGCTGTAATTACGGGTGAGGAGAAGTACCTGGAATTGGCTCGTCAGTTTTCGCACGACTCTGTCCTGGACCCATTAATGGAACATGAAGATCACCTGACTGGCATGCATGCCAATACCCAGATTCCTAAGGTGATCGGTTACAAGCGGATTGCTGATGTAGAAGGAAACGAAGAATGGGCAGAAGCTGCACGTTTCTTCTGGGAAACAGTAGTTAAAAACCGGTCGGTGTCGATTGGCGGCAACAGCGTGCGGGAGCATTTCAACCCGGTCGATGATTTTTCGACCATGATTACCAGTGAGCAGGGACCGGAAACTTGCAATACATACAATATGTTGAAATTAACCAAGCTGTTGTTCTTGTCTGATCCAAAAGGAGAATACATGGACTATTACGAGCGGGCTTTGTATAATCATATTTTATCTACTCAGAATCCTGATCATGGAGGCTTTGTCTATTTCACCCCCATGCGGCCGGGGCATTACCGGGTGTATTCGCAACCTGAAACGAGTTTCTGGTGCTGTGTCGGATCTGGCTTGGAAAACCATACCAAGTACGGCGAAATGATTTATGCTCACAGCGGTGATGACTTGTATGTCAATTTGTTTATTCCTTCAAAATTAACTTGGGAAGAAAAACAAGTGGAGGTCGTTCAACAAACCGATTTCCCTGATCAGGAAACAACTCAACTGACGGTTAATCCAAAAGAAAAGCAGGCGTTTGCTTTAAATATTCGCTATCCGTCGTGGGTAAAAAAAGGAGAATTGAGTTTTACGGTAAATGGGAAAGCGATTAATTATTCGGGGCAACCGGGAGAATACGTAACGATTAGCAGGAATTGGGAAAAAGGCGATGTAGTCGAAGTAAAAATGCCCATGCATACTCATTTGGAACAATTGCCTGATGGCGAGAACTTCTACACGATTTTGCACGGACCGATTGTGTTGGCCGCCAAAACAGATACAACCGATATGCAAGGCCTGTATGCCAATGATAGCCGGGGAGGACATATCGCTCACGGCGAGAAATATCCGTTGCAGGATATGCCGGTGATCATTAGCGAATCGGATGCAGTCGTTGGTGAAATTCATCCTGTTGCTGGAGAGGCTTTAACTTTTACTATTGATAATCTGGAACCGAAAAAGTATGCCGATCTGAAATTAATTCCTTTTTTCCGCCTGCATGAATCCCGCTATGTGATCTACTGGCAGGTTGAAACAGCAGAGAAGTATGAAAATCAGCAGCAAGAGTTAGCTGCAGAAGAAGCTGCCAGGCAGGAGCTGGCTGACAATACAATTGATATGGTTTTCCCGGGAGAACAGCAGCCCGAATCGGATCATTTTATTGAGAGTGAAGATTCGCAGATTGGCGTGAACCAGGGACGTCATTGGCGCGACGCCAAAGGATGGTTTAGTTACCAATTGAAAGACGAGAAGAAGCAAGCCAGAAAATTACGTGTCATGTATTTTGGGCTGGATAGCAATCGTCATTTTACTATTGTCGTGAATGGTGAGCTGATTGCTGAAGTTCATCTTGATGGAAGCAAAGGCTTTGAGTTTTTTACAGAAGACTATGCCATCCCGGCTGAAATCGCTGGGCAATCCGATGGTAAGTTGAGAGTTAAGTTTGAAGCAAAGGAAGGCTCAAGCGTTGGTGGTGTGTATGAAGTGCGCTTGATAAAGTGACAAATCTGCAATTTCAGGCTTGTCTTTTTCAATAAACCTTATGCTTGAAATAACCATGGGGCGAACAAAATGAAAGCCTGGTTGCTGAAAGATTAAAGATGAGCCAAGAGATGCTTCACACATAATAAAAGCCTGATGAGAACAATTATGTTGCATTCCATCAGGCTTTTTATTTCATTATAAATCGCTTATCCTAATTCGTACTAGGAACTTGATTGAGTCACATTTTTCAGCGGACATCTTTCCGGAGCGTATTTGGCTATAATGTCAATTAGAACCTGTCTTCGGATTGGTTTTGAAATATAGTCGTCACAACCTTCTTCAAAAGCTTTCCTTTTGTCCGACTCCATGGCATAGGCTGTTTGCGCTATGATTGGCAGGTTGGGGCGAAACTTTTTAATTTCATTCGTTGCTGTGTAGCCGTCCATTACCGGCATTCGGATATCCATGAGTACTTGATCGAAATGCGGATTTTCCTGGCACATTTTCACAGCACTCAAGCCATCTTTGGCTCGATACAGTTTAATGTTGAATTCGCTGAGAGATTCGACAAGATACAAGAAATTAAACTCCTCGTCTTCGGCAACCAATATGTGAATTAGATTTTCGGACATACTTATGCTTTCTGTTGTTAATATTAAAGCGCTTTGAATATACTGGATTCAATTGTTATAGCCAATTTTTGGACAAAAATAGTTCGAATTAGAGGGAATTTCTACGAATGAAATCGAAAGGACTTTTGATTCGACGGAAATTCTGGCTGAGAATCATTTCAGCAGCGAGCTGTCCAATTTGGTTGTGATTGGTTGAAATGGTTGAGATGCCGTCATTCAGTAACTCTTTTACCGGACTTTCGTTGTAAGAGAGAATGCCAATATCTTTTCCGGCAATCCAATTCTTGAGTTTGATAAATTTTAAAAGCTCAAACAAATCATTGTCCGAAATCAGAATATAAGCTTCGTTTTGCTTAATGTCTTTATGTTCCAGCGAGTCAAAAATTTCGCAATTAAAATGATGAATTTGACTGAAGATAGTAAATCCCCGACTAATGAATTGCGAATAATATTCATTCTTCGGGAAAACAAGATTCAGCTTTTTGTATTTCTTTAATAGATCAATTGCTTCACCCAAAGCATTCAAAATATCTTTGTCGTACTCCTGATAAACTACCGGATAGTTTTTTAATTCATCCAGATTTTTGTCAATAATTAAAACTTTTTCCTTCGGAATTGTTTTGATGACCTGGCTAACATTAGCCTGTTCATTTCTGAAATGTGGTAGGATAACAAAGTAGTCGTAATTGGTGAGGTTATTGTTGATAATGTTTTCAAACTCTGCAATATCATAGTTGTATATGAACACATCCACACTGCCTTTAGCTCCAACTGTATTTACAAATGACGAATATAAACTCCTTTTGTAGTTGCTCAGTTTGTTGAAAATCAGGGCAATCTTAAGTTTTCGGCTTACTGTTGTTTTATTCACGTAGTACCCTTTGCCTCTGACGGCTAACAAAACTCCCTTTTTTTTAAGATGAACGTAAGCTTTTTCTACCGTATCTCGGGAAAGCAGCAATTCTTCGCTTGTTTCGTTGATGGATGGAATCCGTTGACCATGTTTGAATATTCCGGCTTCAATATCTGAAATGATAAGCTCTTCCACCTGTTTGTATTTTGGAACTTCAGAATCAGAATCTATCCTGGAAAATTGAGTCATTGTTTTTAGATTGCAAGAGTTAAGTTGTGCACGATCAAAGTGTAAAAATAAGAAATCCATCATTCAACCGAAGTATGTCTTCAAATAATTTATCGAAGCCGATTTCACGAATAGTAGGTTTAAGCTAAAAAAGAGGTATTTTCGTTCAATACGAACAATTAGACTGAAATGAAATCATATCAAATCCTGTTTCTGCTTCTTTTAATTCGCGTATCGGTTTTCTCTCAGAGCGGAAAAAATGAACAAACAATAAAAAGCGGATGGAACTTTGGAGCATTGCCGGCAATTACTTTCGATAACGATTTGGGCTTTCAGTACGGTGCTTTTGTTAATTTATTCGATTATGGCGATGGCAGCCGTTACCCAAACTACGGACATTCTCTTTATCTCGAGGTATCGCGCTACACAAAAGGCAGCGGCGTGTATCGGTTTTATTACGATTCTGATCAATTAATACAGGGAGTTCAGACGTCAATGGACCTGAGTTATTTAACCGATCAGGCTTATGACTTTTATGGATTTAACGGCTACGATGCCGTCTTCAATAAAAATTGGATTGATGAAGATGCTGCTGATTACAGAACACGGATGTTTTATAAATACGACCGTAATTTATTTCGTTGGAAAATTGACTTGCAGGGAAAAATAACCAACGAGCGGGTTCGTTGGATTGCCGGTTTTAATTTCCTGAATTTTAAGATTGACAAGGTCAACCTGGAAAAATTAAATGAAGGGAAAAGTGGTTCTGATGTTTTGCCTGATGTGCCCGGCTTGTATGAACACTATATTGATTGGGGCATTATAAAAGAGGAGGAAGCTGATGGCGGTTTTGTGCCAACTTTTAAAGGTGGTTTGGTTTGGGATACCCGCGATAATAAGCCCAATCCGATGAAAGGCATTTGGGCTGAAGCCGTATTGTTGATATCGCCAAATATTTTGGGAGCTGAAAGTTCTTTTTCGAAATTGAGTTTGACCCATCGTCAGTATTTTACAATTATTCCGGACGATTTATCCCTGGCTTATCGGATAGCATGGCAAACAACCTTATCGGGCGATGTGCCTTTTTATTATCAGTCGCAGGTAATCACTTCTGTTATGAAAGGAGCTACATCCGAAGGGCTGGGCGGCTCAAAAACGCTTCGGGGAATACGAAGAAACCGAGTGGTTGGTGATGGCTTCCTTCTCGGAAATGTTGAATTACGTTGGAAGTTTGCCCGTTTTCAACTTCTAAATAATAATTTCTACCTCGGACTAAACGGTTTTTTCGATTTTGGCCAGGTAACCGACAAGATTGAATTTGTCAATCCTCTTTCTCCCGAGATGTCATCGATTCGATATGGTGATTATTTTAAAGATCATGCAGAACAGATGCATATTTCCTATGGCGCAGGTTTGCGAATTGCCATGAATCAGAACTTTATCATTGCACTGGATTATGGAATAGCAGCCGATGAACGGGATGGCGATTCCGGATTCTACATGGGACTGAATTATCTCTTTTAATAATAATATGAAGGTCTGCACATTTACCAATAGAGGCCTTCATGCTGTCAAGTGTTGTCATTCCTTATTGGTTCGATGACAATTTAAAGACTGCCTTACTGACCATTAAATGACTTAAGACGACCTTCGGTAAACTCATGGATATTCAATTTCGTAGTTGTATTGACCTAGTTATTAAAACATTAAAACCCACTCAGAAAGTAAGCGATGGCAACACCAATATAATTTCCAAAGGCGTAGCCCAAAATACCAACCGTCAGGCCGGAAATAATAATCTCTTTGTTTTTTAAAGCTCCGGCAACAACCGGGACAAATGGGGGAGAATAGGTGAGGGCAGTGATGGTAATTATCGTTGTATCGGAGTCTATTTTAAAGATCCACGACAAGAAAACATGGATAATCATAGATCCGAAAACAGCTATTGCAACAAATAGGAAGAGATGCAAGAAATCGATCTGAAACATACTGCTCAGATCGCCCATACTTGCTACTACCAGAGAAAACACAATAATAAAGTACATTCCAAGCTGAAAGGTGTTTTTAAGATGGTTGACAATTTTTATGGAGCTGAAAATAAGTCCCAGCGTTGTGATGGATAAAATGACAGTCACCATTTGAGCTGATTTTGGCACGAGCAAACTGAGCCCGCCTGATATCGCGAATATTACAATTGATAGACCCAATGCTTTTAGCAAATGGATTACTCCATTTTTAGTCAGCATTTCGGTATAGTTATCCATACTCTCATCTTTAATATCAATTTCTTGACTACGTTCTTTTGGTGAATATTTGAAACGCGGAAGAAACAAGTTGAATACCTGTTGGGCTACGGTCATTAAAAAGGTCAGACAGATGGCTCCAAGCATCATGTCGTAGGTATGAGTCAGAATGAATACGTTGGGACTAACATCAACTGCGGTGCTGATGGCTGCAAGGTTTGGCGTGCCTCCAGTGTAAATTCCAACCAACATACCCGAGACTTTCCATGCTTCAGCTATGTCACTTTTAAATAGGAAGAAACCAGCGAAAATTACAATTAGCAACGATACCATGGCTAAAATAAGCGAGAGTAAAGCGCCTCTGGCTTGTTTTAACCACTGCCTGATATCAAGCGAAAACAGCAGCAGTGGGATCGCGAGCGGAATGACAATGGTGATGATGATATCTTGAATGCTGGCAACATGGTTCGCAAGAAGGTCTTTGGGAGAAATTAATCCCTGAGCTAATAATTCGCTTGTTTGTTCCTGTGGAAGATTGGTTTTTCCTGCCAGAATTGTTTTAAAGGCAACTGATGCTCTGGGTAAAATACCAATATTACCAGTAATTAAACCGATGATGTAGGCCAGAACTACTGCTCCAATCTTATTCAATAATTTTGAAATTTGCGTCAGATACAGCAGAAGAATTGGTAGACCAAAATAAAAAACAATCAATACAATCCCTGGAATCATAACGTAGCCGGATTAGTTAGTACGCGATCAAA
The DNA here is from genome assembly GCF_009847015.1 of Sunxiuqinia indica. Lineage (GTDB taxonomy): Bacteria > Bacteroidota > Bacteroidia > Bacteroidales > Prolixibacteraceae > Sunxiuqinia > Sunxiuqinia indica. Next base: position 71,895 of record NZ_WVEM01000005.1, on the reverse strand, counting down.
TATAGAAAATGTTTCGTCATTTGATTTTTGTCGATGGTTCAGGCTTGCCAGAAGTCTTATCAAATCGTCGGATTTTAATATTGAGATAAGCCATCAGAATACTCATAAACGGGCTGATAATATTGAAAAAACAATAAGGGAGATAATCAAAAGTGGCGACACCCAGTACCCTTGCTTGTGTTGCTCCTCCGGTGTTCCAAGGGATAAGAACTGACGTGACCGTTCCGGCATCTTCAAGCGTTCGGCTAAGTACTTCGGGTTTCAAGCCTTTATCTTCAAAAGCTTTGCGGTACATTCGCCCGGGCACAACAATCGAAATATATTGGTCTGATGCTGTTGCATTGAAAAACAAACAGGTTCCGGCAGTTGATGCCACTAAAGATCCGGTCGATCTGGCCATCTTCATAATTGGGCGGGTAATTCGTGAAAGGAGTCCGCCGGCTTCCATAATTCCTCCAAACACCATGGCCGAAAGAATTAGCCAAATCGTGTCCAGCATTCCGCGCATCCCGGTAGTGTGCATCAACCGGTTCACACTGTTATTCGAAGTTGAAATGGATACTTCTCCAAACATCGATTGCATAAAGCTGATATACGAAGCTTTGGTGTATTCAATTCCTTGTCCGGCTATTTCCTGAATAATTACAGGTTGAAAAACCACAGCTGCCATTCCGCCTAACAAGGTTCCAATCATTAACGATGGGATGGGAGGAACTTTTAGAATGATGATAACGAAAAGAATAACTGGCACTACAAATAACCAGGGCGTTGTGTTGAAAGATTCTCCAATGACTGATTTTACTTGCTCAACATCAGAAACCGTTTCGCTAAAATTGTAATTAAACCCAATAACTAAAAACAAAATCAGTGTAATGAGCATGCTTGGAACAGTGGTCCACAACATGTACCGGATGTGGGTAAATAAGTCGGTTCCAGCCATGGCCGGTGCAAGATTTGTCGTGTCACTCAGGGGCGAAATTTTATCACCAAAGTAAGCTCCCGAGATGATCGCTCCAGCAACAACCGGATTGCTAATTCCAATGGCATTGCCAATTCCCAGTAAAGCCACTCCAATTGTTGCAATCGTTGACCATGAGCTCCCGGTTGAAACGGAAACTAATCCACTGACGACGACCGCTGTAAATAAAAAAAGTTTTGGGTTAATAAGATCTAGCCCGTAGTAGATCATTGTGGGTACAATTCCGCTAGCCATCCAGGTTCCTGCCAGCGAACCAATAAGCAGAAGTATGAGCATAGCCGGCATGGCGGACCCAATCGTTTTTACAACTTGCTTGCTTGTCGATTCCCATTTTTGTCCGTTTCGCCTGACAATTATACCTGCAACAGTTGCAGCCAGCAACAAAGCTATTTGGTTCGATCCGGCAAGTGTATCTTCAAAAATGAATACATTAAGGGTGAGTAGTATGATCAAACAAATAATAGGAAGCAAAGCTTCGGCCAGGTTGGGAGTATTTTTCATAAAACAATATTGGGAGGCATTAATTAGTTATAAATAACGGAATAAAAGATAAAATTGTGAAATTTGGGGGTAACATTTAGACCTCTTTGAGGGATATATACTAATATTGGAGGATTATTTCCAGATTTGTTACAAAAGTCACATCTTTGAAAGGGGTGAATCAACGTTAAGAAATAGGTGTGTGACTCAGGAATTAAAAGCTATGCGGATCAAATTGAATAAACTTTTCAGTTATACTTTTATACTATTAACAACAATTGTGTTCTCGCAGGAGGCATTTGCAAAATCAGATGACTTTTTTGTTGTTACCGGCCGTTTAAGTACCGATGATGGTAATAATGAAGAAATTCAGGTTCAGATAACTAAAAACGGTGTCGAACAACAGCTTTTTACGCCACCCAAAAGTGGCCGTTTTCGATTCGAATTTGAATACAATAACCAATTTGATGTGACCTTTTATAAAGATGGCTATTATAAAAAGACGATTGTTGTTTCAACGCATGTTCCGCAAGAGGTTTTAGAGGAGAACAGCGATTTTCCTCCTTTTCAGATTGAGGTTTCACTGGTAAAGGAAATTCCTGGTGTCGATAAAAGTTTTACCAATAAGGCAGCCGGGCGGGTGTTTTACAATGCCAATATCGATAATTTTGATTCTGAAGTGTTTTTCTCCGATATTCAGTTGGAAGAGCAGGCTGAAACGGCTCGTTCACAAGAGCAGGAGCTTACCGAAGAGCAACGTGCTGCACTAGCTCAACGTGAAGCTGATTATAAACAATCGATAGCCGAAGCTGACGCTTTAATGCAAGCTCGAAAATATGAGGAGTCGCTCGCAAAATACCAGAATGCTAAAGGCTTATTTCCTGAACGGCCATATCCACGTGATCGGATTGCCGAGCTACAGGATTTAGTAAACGCACTGAAAATTGCAGAACAACGCCGCCGCGAGGCTGACAAGGAATATTATGCCAAAATAGAGCAGGCTGACAACTTGATGACGCAAGAAGCTTATGAGCGTGCGAAGGCGGCCTACGATGAAGCTTTGATCTTGAAGCCGGAAGACTCCTATTCGCTGGGGCAAATAGCGAAAGCGAATGAGATGATCAAGCAACGCGAAATTGATTTGCAGTACAATCAGGCTATTTTCGATGCTGAAAACTTTTTTAATACGGGCGAGTTTGATCGGGCAAAAGAATCTTACCAACTAGCTCTTCAGCTCAAACCAGACGAATCCGCTTACATTAATGCCCAAATACAAAAGGTTGATAATGAAGTTGCACGCTTGGCTGAATTAGCACGAAAAGAGCAGCAATATAACAGCTATATGGAAGACGGAGAGAAGGCTTTGCGTCGCGAAAGATACAACGACGCTTTGATTGCTTTCCGGCAGGCATTAAATAATAAACCAGACGATTCACTGGCGACAGAGCGTATCGGAGAGGTTGAGAATATCATGCTGCAAATTGAGACTAAAGCACGCTATGACGAACAAATCCTGAATGCTGATCAGGCTTTACGCGACAAAAATTTAGCGCTTGCAAAATCACTTTATACCGAAGCTTTATCTCTTATCCCTGATCAGGATTATCCAAAAGAGAGAATTAGTGAGATCGACCAGCAGTTGGCCTTACAGGAAAAGTTTAAGCAGCTTGTCAATCAGGGCGACCAGTTTTTAGCTGCACAAAATTACGAGCAAGCTAAGCAGGTTTTCGAACAGGCGCTGCAGATCCAGGAAGATTCATCGGTCAGGGAAAGACTAGGGGAGGTTGAAAGCCAGCTTGCGCGTATTGCCTTGGATAACAAGTATGCTGATTTGTTGAAACGCGCTGATGCGGCCAAAGCAAACGAAGAATATGAACTTGCAAAAACGCTTTATAACGAAGCTTTGGCTTTAAAAGATGAAGCATATCCGACTCAGCAAATTCAGCAAATTAACAACGAGTTGGCTCGTATTGAAGCTGAAAGGCAATTGGAACAACAGTTTAATGAGACACTAGCCAACGCGGAATCCGCTTTTGCAAGAGAAGATTATCTTTCAGCGTTGGACGTTTTTAAAGTAGCTTTAGCCTTGAAAACTGATAACCAGTTGGTTAAGGATCGCATTAGTCAAACAGAAGAAATGATCCTCCAGGTACAGAAAAAGCAGCAGTATGATGATGTAATGGCTGAGGCTGCACAGGCTTTTGACAGAAATGAATTGGAGCAAGCAAAAGCTTTGTATCAACAGGCATTGGAGATTCTTCCCAATGAAACGCTACCTCAGACTCAACTATCGATAATTGATCAACGGATAAAAGAAGAGCAAGAAAGACTGGCTGCACTTGAACGGGAAAGACAGCGAAATTATGAAACAGCCGTTCAACGAGGGGATAGTTTGTTGGACCTTGACGACTATGAGCCAGCCAAAGCCGCTTATCAAAGTGCGTTGTCAATCAAACCTGAAGAGAGCTATCCGAAAGAAAAGATTGCAGCGATCGAAGGTCTTGTTGCCCAGTTGGAACGGTTAACTGCGGCGTATAATAAGGCCATCGAAGAGGCGAATCGATTAGCAGAGCGGGAAAATTACGAGCTGGCGAAAGAAAAGTATCAAGAAGCACAACAGTACCTTCCAAATGAAGAATATCCGAAACGTCAGATTGCGCAAATTGATGAAATTTTGGCGCAAATTGCCGCGGAAAAGAAAAGGGAAGCCGATTTTCAGGCAGCTGTTCAGGCAGGAGATTCTCTGTTCGTTCTTGAAGAATATGAGTCTTCCAAAGCAAAATTTCAAGCTGCTTTAACAATTAAATCCGGAGACAATTATCCGAAGCAAAAGATAACTGAAATAGATCAAATTTTAGCTGAACTGGAGCGACAGCGGATCGCGGCAGAAGTTACTCGCAAGGCATATGAAGAAGCTGTTCAGCGAGCTGATCAGAAACTGGCACAGAGGGAATATTCGGCTGCTAAATTCGACTATGAAGAAGCCCTGAGCTTATTGCCTGAAGAAACTTATCCGAAAGAGCAGATTGCTGAGATTGCCAGACTCGTGGCTCAGGAAAAGGAGCAGGCATACCAGAAGGCGATTGCCTCAGGCGACCAGCTGTTTCAAAGTGAAACATACAGCGAATCAAAAAGCGCTTATAACGATGCATTGAAAGTTAAGCCTGAAGATTCGTATGCTTTAGCTCAAATTGAAAAGATTACAGGCCTATTGGAGCAACTGGCTCAAGATCGCTTGCAGCGCCTGAAGATGGAAAAGGAGTATAACGAAAAGCTCAAGGATGCTGAGTTGTTGTTTAATAATTCTCAGTTTGTTGAGGCCAAAGGAAAGTATGAACAAGCAAGTACTATTAAGCCCGACGAAGAATATCCGGTAGCTCAAATCGCAAAAATTGACAGCTTACTGGCCGATCTTCAAAAACGAAAAGAAATTGATCAGGAATATACCCAGTTAGTTCGTCAGGCACAAAATGCGTTTAATAGCGACTTACTTCAAGATGCCTTGTCGTTATATGAAAAAGCGGCTTCACTTAAGCCGGAAGAAGTATTGCCGAAAAAACGAATTCCCGAAATTAAAACAATTATTGCTCAGCGAGAGGAATTAGCGCGTTTGAATGCCGAGGAAGAAGCACAACGTCAGGCAATTTTAAAAGCTCAACAAGAAAAGTATGATGCCGCGCTGGCCAATGCTCAAACTGCATTTGACGATCAGGAGTATTTAAAAGCCAGGGATTTTTATGTTGAAGCACTTAATATTTTTGCCGACGAACAATTTCCGAAAGACCGGATTGAACAGATTAACCTTTTGATTGAGCAACAAAAACAGGCACAATTAGAACAAGAACAGCAGGCAATCCAGGATTCGATAAAGAGGATGCAGGAGTTAGCTTATGAGCGCGCCTTTGCTGATGCCGAGCAATTTGAACAAGAAGAAAAATTTGAATCCGCAGTAAGTAGTTTTGTTAAAGCGAAAGAGATTCTACCCTCCAAAGCACCAATTGTAAATGCCAGGATTGATCAGGTGCAGGAGAAAATGCGACAAAAGCAGGCGTTGGAAGCAAATTATGCTGCGGCCATAAAAGAAGCTGATAAGCTGTTCGATCAGGAAGAATGGAGCGGTGCTCAGGTGAGGTATGAAGAAGCATTGACCTACAAGCCGGAGGAAGCTTATCCGAAAGAGCGTATACAGTTTATTAACGATAAGTTGGGCGATATTGAAAATCGTTATGCCGAAGCAATTCGGGAAGCGGACCAATTATTTGGTTCAGAAAGTTGGGTCGAAGCCAAAACAAAGTACAACAGAGCGTTGGCTTTAAAACCGCAAGAGCAATATCCGATTGATCAAATTAAAGAGATTGACTCTCGATTAGCTCAAATCCAATTGGCTGAACAAGAGGCTAAACAAAAAGAACAGGCTTATCTGAACGCAATTGCAAAAGCGGAAGAAGCATTTGTGGACGATCAGCTGACCATGGCAATAGCAGGTTTTGAGAATGCCAAAATCATTAAGCCGGAAGAAACCTATCCGGATAAACGAATTGCTGAAGTCAATGCGCTGTTAGCAAAAAGAGCCCAACAAGCTGAAACGGCAAAGCAACTTCAGGAAATTGATCAACGCTACCAAAATGCGATTGATATAGCTGACAGGGAGTTTAGATCGAAAAACTATGAGGAGGCGAAAGTTAGTTACCAAGGTGCACTGGATATCAAACCAAACGAGAAGTACCCGACAGAACAACTTGTCTTAATTGAGAAACTGCTTGCCGAACGGGAGGCTTTAGCGGCGATTCCTCAAGTGCAGCCCGAAGAAAAAGCCGTTGTTGAAAGTGCTCCGGTTGTGGCGTCAAGTCCCGGTGATCAATATGATTCATTTATTTCATCGGCTGACGAGAGTTATAATCAAGATGATTACAAAATAGCCCAATATTTTTATCAGAAAGCATTGACCGAGCGACCAGATGAATCCTACCCGAAGGAACGACTGTCTGAAATTTCAGATAAAATCAATCAGTCGATGAATAAAAATGAGCTGGCAGATTACGATAATGCCATTCAGAAAGCAGATGAAGCGTTTGCCGGAAAACAATATAATATTGCTAAGTTTTATTATTACAAGGCACTGGGCGTAAAATCATGGGAACAATATCCAAAAGATCAGATTCAAGAGATTCAGCGTTTGACCAATTCGCTGCTATCGCAAATAGAAGAAAAGAAATACCAAGACCTGATTGCCAAAGCGGATGAAGCATTTATCATGAAGCATTATGCTGTTTCCAGAGGGTATTACAACCAATCACTTTCCGTTAAACCAGAGGAGCAATATCCTAAAATTCGTTTAAATGAAATTTCAGACTTGGTAAAACAGGAGTTAGCGGATGCTGATAATGAAGAATATCAGCAGTTGATTGCAGATGGAGATCAGGCAATGACATCCGGCAATTACAGCGTAGCTCGTTTTTATTATCAAAAGGCATTAGGTTTAAAACCCAACGAGAATTATCCGAAAGACCAACTGAAAGCAATTAAAGAAAATTTAAGTAGCAGTGACGCGAATTAAGAGGAATGCGTTGTGAGAAAAGCTCAATGCATTTATGGTGATGCAACACGCTTATTAACGTGTTGCTCGAGAATTGAAGTTAACTCAGACTGACTAATTATTCCATCGCTGACCCATTTCACATTTCCTTTCTTAAACAGGATAATCGTTGGGATTTGCTTAACCCGGTAATCTGAAGCGATAAAAGGATTTTGATCTACATTTACCTTGATAATTCGAACGCTTTCTTTGAAGTTATTTTTCACCTGTTTTAAAATGGGGGGGATTTGCTTGCAAGGTTCGCACCAGTCAGCGTGAAAATTAACTAGCACCGGACGATCAGATTCAATTATTCGTTTAAAATGCTTACTCATTACTTACTCCTCATTTCCTTAAAGTCACTTTAATATCTTTTCCCATTTCAATCTTCTATTTTTTGCTAGAAGTCAATTATTTATCCACGCTTTGGTAAGTTTTTTTACAACTTGTCAAAAAGCAGCTCTTTTAATAAAGATTAAGTTTGGTGATTTTCGGATTGACTAAATGTCGATTTATTTAGTGTAACAGTAGCCGAATTGTTTGGTTGTGAAACTTCGATAGAAAAAAAAGATGCCCGATAGATTCTCTCAAAAATGAAAAGAGGTTGTCAACTAAATGACAACCTCTTTAATGAGCGGGAGACGAGATTCAAACTCGCGACCCTTAGCTTGGAAGGCTAATGCTCTATCAGCTGAGCTACTCCCGCAATTCGTTTTGAGTACACCGTTTTGAGTTGTAAAACCCTGAAACAATAAACTTAAAACTGTTTTGTGGGGAGAGCAGGATTCGAACCTACGAAGACATAAGTCAGCAGAGTTACAGTCTGCCCCAGTTGGCCGCTTTGGTATCTCCCCATCACTATTTTCAAGAACTTTTTGTTGAGCCGAATCTCAGATTCGAACTGAGGACCCCGAGATTACAAATCACGTGCTCTGGCCAACTGAGCTAATTCGGCAAAGTGGGTAAGCTACCTGTGTCGCACCGCTACAACCGCCTACCCTTGCTGCCTTCCGACCCTGGGGGGATTCAGCAGGAGCTGGTCGCACAGGACTTACCCGGCGACAAAAGTAGAAAAAAATGTATTTCCCACAAACGAAATTGACACTCTGAAGGATTTTTTTTTACTCGGTTTTTCTAACCGATTATTGATCAGGTGCATTCTTCAAAAAAAAATCTGCAAACAAAACTACATCATTGTCGTCTGTACTTCTGAAAAATCCAATATATTTGTCAATCACTAATCGAGTAGCTTTTATTATGGAACAAAAATCAACTTTCTGGAAGTCGGCAATGACCTATGGTATTTACCTGTCTGTTGCACTCATTTTGTACAGTGTCGTGTTATACGTTATGGGACAATCCACTAATGGAACATTGGCGCTTATTTCCTATGTTATTATGGGTGGAGGTATTTATTGGTGTCAGGCAAATTACCGGGATAAAGAGCTAGATGGTTACATCAATTACAACAAAGCATTGGGGTTTGGAGTGGCGATTATGCTTTTTGCTGGTATTTTGAATTCTGTTTTTTCTTTGGTTTTGATGAAACTCGATCCAAGTATTTTGGAGCAAGCGCGTATTACTCAGGAAGAGGCCATGCTCCAGCAAGGGATGTCAGATGAACAGATTGAAATGGCCGGTGAAATAATATCTAAATTTCAAAACCCGGCGATCATGATGATCTCAGGCTTGCTTGGTTTCGCACTCATTGGATTTATTATATCTTTGATCACTTCTATTTTTATTAAGAGAAATGAAGATGAAAACGCTTTTGATGAAGCGATGGAAGATGTAAAATCGGAAGACTAATTGACAAGCAAACCATGAATATTTCTGTTGTAATTCCATTATTTAACGAAGAGGAGTCTTTGCCTGAATTGGCAGGTTGGATAAAAAAAGTAATGGATTCGAACCAATTTACCTACGAGATTATTTTGGTTGATGATGGAAGTACTGATCGTTCCTGGCAGGTAATCGAAGAGTTAAACGCAGCAAATCCCCACGTCAAAGGGATCAAGTTTCAGCGGAATTATGGGAAGTCTGCGGCTTTGTATTCTGGTTTTGAATTAACAAAAGGCGATGTGGTGATTACTATGGATGCTGACCTACAAGACAGCCCGGAGGAAATACCGGAAATGTACCGTATGATTACCGAGGATAAATTTGATTTGGTTTCGGGTTGGAAAAAGAAACGATACGATCCGATTCTCTCAAAAAATATACCCAGTAAATTTTATAATTGGATTGCTCGAAGGGCAACAGGAATAAAAATTCACGATTTTAATTGTGGATTGAAAGCTTATCGCAGACAGGTAATCAAATCGATTGAAGTGTACGGAGAAATGCACCGTTATATTCCAATACTGGCTAAGTGGGCCGGATTTAAGATGATTGGTGAAAAAGTTGTGCAGCATCAGGAACGCAAATATGGAGTGACGAAATTTGGTATTGAACGTTTTATCCGCGGACCACTCGATTTGCTTTCTGTTATTTTTATTTCTCGGTTCAGTAAAAAGCCGATGCATCTTTTCGGTGTGCTGGGCTCCTTGGTTTTCTTAGTCGGTTTTATTGCGACGTTGGTTGTAGGAGTGAATAAATTAATAGCCTTGTCACATCATGTTCCTGCACCAAAAGTCACCGATACACCTTACTTTTTCCTGGCATTAACCGCTATGATTATTGGAACACAACTTTTTCTGGCAGGATTTATCGGAGAATTAGTTTCCCGAAATTCGGCTGAACGAAACAAATACCTTGTTGAAAAAGTCTTGAATTGATTGCCCACCTGTTTAAGAAATTGTGAATAGTGTTCACATTATATTCATTTCCCGAACGACCAGCCATATTACCAATAGCTTTGCAGCATGAATAAAATGCGGCATAACAATTTCCCTTTTGACCCTGCGAAATCGCCGGTGTTTTATGGATGGTTCATTATACTGTGGGGAACGCTGGGGGTTATCATGAGTATTCCTGGTCAAACGATGGGCGTCTCTACGTTTACCGACCATTTGATTGACGCTTTAAATCTTAGCCGAAACCAGTTAAGTACGGCTTATCTTTTAGGTACCATCAGCAGTTCGTTCATGCTAACAAAGGCTGGGAAATGGTACGATAAAATAGGAGCTCGGTGGCTTGGCGGCATTATTACAATTACTTTAGGATGCGTGTTGATTTATTTGAGTCAGGTCGATCGGATTGCATTTAGCCTGGGGCGCATTTTTCAGATTGGAGATCTCCAGTTCTACCTGAGTTTTTTCATCATTATGCTTGGGTTCTTTTTATTGCGATTTTCAGGTCAGGGAGTTTTAACCATGCTTTCCCGAAATATGATGATGAAATGGTTTGATCGGAAGCGTGGTTTGGTCAATGGCATCAGCAGTGTCTTTGTTTCGGTGGGGTTTGCCATTTCTCCGTTGGTGTTCGACTATTTTATTGAAACTTACAGTTGGCGTTGGGCATGGATTTTTTTAGCATTAATTGCAGGTTTCGGGTTTAGTTTGGTCGTGCTCATCTTTTTTAGGGATAATCCTGAAGATTGTGGTTTGGAACCGGATGGTGAAAGTGTTGAGCAAGCTGAACGGCGAAGCAAGATAAAGCATAAAGCAGTAAAACAATTTACCTTGAAGGAAGCACAGCGTTCATTTCCTTTTTGGGTTTTAGTAATTGCACTTTCCATGCAAGCTTTATATATCACCGGTTTTACATTCAATATCGTATCCATATTCGAATCGGCCTCAATGGACAAAACGATTGCTTTAGCCGTTTTTGTGCCTACGTCGGTTATTTCTGTTTTTATTTCACTAGCCGGCGGATGGTTAAGCGATCATATTAAGATGAAATATTTGTTATTGGTCTTTTTAGTTGGTCAGATGATTTCAATGGTTAGCCTGGCTCTGCTATCTCCAGGCGTTCCATATGTATTTCTGATTATTGGAAATGGTATTGTTGGTGGACTTTTTAGTGTCTTGAGCTCTGTGGTTTGGCCGCGGTTTTATGGTCGTCAACATTTGGGTGCAATTAGTGGGTTTGCCATGAGTGCGCTTGTTTTTTTTAGCGCTCTTGGGCCATTGATGTTCAGTTTTTCCTTTACTCGCTTGGGTGGGTATTCATGGGCTGCATATATCTGTTTGTTCATTGTCGTGGTCAACTTTTTTGCAGCATTGAAAGCCGATAATCCACAGGAAAAACTCTCCGCTTAAATATCAGGGTTCAGTTAGGAGTTTGTATCTTTGACCGAACAACCAACAAAACCTTATTCAATGAATAATTATTCCCGATTATTTATCGTGCTTTTTCTGTCTATCCTTTTTAATTCATGTCAAACTGAGAGCAAAAGCGATTGGATTACCTTATTCAACGGACAAAATCTGGATGGGTGGATCGCCCATGAAAATCAGGAGTCTTTTAAGGTTGTCGATGGCGAATTGGTTTGCCATGGAAAACGCTCTCATCTTTACTATCGCGGAGGTGAAAATCATGGAATTTTTAGAAATTTCGAACTTAAATTGAACGTGAAAACACAGCCTCATTCCAATTCAGGCGTATTTTTTCATACTAAAGAACAAGAAAAAAGTTGGCCGCTTAAAGGGTATGAAGTTCAAGTGAACAACAGTTATATTGGTTCGGAACAAAGCCCGGAGCTACGGAAAACCGGAAGCTTGTACAACTTTAGAAATGTATACTACCAATCAGCCAAGGATAATGAGTGGTTTGATCTAAGAATCAAGGTGGTTGAAAATCATGTTGAAATATTCGTGGATGGGCAGCAAGTCGTTAATTATATTCAGCCTGATGATCCATACCGCGTAAAAAATGACAGCTATAAAGTAATTGATCGTGGACAAATTGCATTGCAGGCACATGATCCGAATAGTACCGTATCTTTTAAAAATATCAAACTGAAAGAACTTCCTGATAGTGAGAAGCTAAAATCCTCGGTTGATAAGGAATGGGATACTCAGGTAACGAAGCTTCATATGGCAAATTTTCCGCTTGTCGATTTTCATGTGCACTTAAAAGGAGGATTGACTGTTGAGCAGGCTGTTGAAAACTCGATGAAACTGGGAATCAACTATGGGATAGCTCCAAACTGTGGGTTGAAGTTCCCGGTTACCGATGACGAATCGTTGTATGCTTACATGGACACCGTGAAAGGGAAACCGATATTCAGAGGAATGCAGGCTGAAGGTCGCGAGTGGGTGACCTTATTTTCGGCTGAGGCGATTGCCGAGTTTGATTATGTGTTTACCGATGCGATGACATGGACAGATAAAAAGGGCAGACGAATGAGATTGTGGGTTCCTGAGGAGGTTTTTATTGATGATGAGCAAGATTTTATGGAGCAACTAGTCGGTAAAATTGAGGCCATTGTTTCGAAGGAACCCATTGATATTTATGTCAATCCTACTTATCTGCCTGAAAAAATAGCTGCTAAATATAATGAGCTTTGGACCGACGAGCGCATTGACCGAATTGTGAAAGTTCTTGTTGAAAACAATGTTGCTCTTGAAATAAACAGCCGACTAAAATTACCTTCAGAAAAAGTATTACAAAAAGCCAAAGATGCCGGGGTGAAGTTTTCATTCGGAACCAATAATGTTACTCCTAATTTTGGAAGGTTGGAGTATAGTCTCGAAATGATAGAGAAATTGGGCTTGACGTATAAAGATATGTTTTTGCCAAAACCAGATGGGGCTAAACCTGTTCAGACCAAGGGCTTGCCAACTGAAATTACCGGTTGAAATTATTGAGGAGTCAATGGAATGGAGTATTTCCCATCATTCCTTTAAGCTCGACTGATCTTTTAATCAGCTCAACAACGTTGCTTGGGGTAAAAGCCGATACATTGATGGTTAAATCGTAATTTTCTACCGGGTGATTTTTGTTCAGGTAGTGTTTTCGATAAGTTTCTCGTTTCATTTCTGTCTCAGCTATCTGTTTATTTGCTTCGTCTTGTGAGATCGCTCTTTTCGCAGCAATTTTATCAACTCTCCATTTCAAAGGAGCCTCCAGCCGAATATGCAACGACTGTTCAATGTCGCGTGTAATAAACTCTCCACCCCGTCCAAGAATAACGCAGCATCCATCAACCGCAAAGCTTTTAATTACCTCTTTTACAGTTTTCAGGATAACGCGATTGCTTTTGTACATTTTTGTATTGAAAGCTTCCAGAACTTCATCGAAGGTATTGTGCTCTTTTGTGGTAAATAAGCGGTCGACTTTATTCAGGGAAAGCTTCAGTTCCTGTGCGCTTTTTTGAAGAATTTCTTTGCTGATTACCTGCCATTCTTTGCAAAGGCCGAGGTCATCCATTGACTTGGCAAGCATTTGCGCGATGTGCAGGCCACCACAGCCAGCCTGCCTCGAAATTGTAATTACCGGTCCGGCATTAGTCGTGAGTTTGGCTTTTGGGTTTGATGCTTCTTCAAAGCGCTTGTTCATGTAACTAAGTAGCGAATTTTCCATTATTGATCGATTTTACCGAGTTATTTTCTTTTACGTTTTGGATTTGCTTTCAGTTATATGTTTATGAGTATTAAATAATTCAGTTGCTTGTTTGTAATTTATGCGTTTAAGGTGTAAAATATCATGAGAATAGATCGTTTAAGTTTATATCTTCACATTTCAACCAAAAACTTGTAATCATGTTTAATCGCGAGGTTTATATAGAAAGAAGGAAGCAGCTGAAAACAAAGGTCAAAGATGGGATTATCTTGTTGTTAGGAAATAACGAAGCTTCCATGAATTATCCTGACAACACCTATCATTTTCGCCAGGATAGTAATTTTATATATTTCTTCGGCTTAGATTTTCCGGGACTAGTAGGATTAATCGATGTAGAATCAGGAGATGAAATGCTGTTTGGAGATGATTATACAATGGATGATATTATTTGGATGGGACCGCAGGATAGCATGCAAGAGAAGGCTGTGCACGTAGGTGTAAAAAAGGCCATGCCTTATAAGAAACTATTCGATAGCGTTCAGGAAGCTATTTCCAGAGGACGAAAAATTCATTTTACACCTCCTTACCGGGGCGATAATAAATTATTATTGCACGAATTAACCAGAGTTTCAATTGGCGATTTACAAGAAAAGGCATCGTTGGAACTGATTAAAGCGATTGTTGATTTACGCTCGGTAAAAGATGAGCTTGAAATTGAAGAGCTTAAAAAAGCTGCTGCTGGCGGCTACGAGATGCATGTGGCTGCAATGAAAATGGCACACCCCGGGGTGTGGGAACAGAATATAGCCGGAATTATTGAGGGAATCTCATTGTCGAATGGAAATCCTCCTTCTTTTCCGATTATTCTATCACAAAATGGGCAAACCCTCCACAATCACGTTCATTCCAATATATTGGACGAAGGCAGACTTTTATTGGTTGATGCCGGATCGCAAACCAGTAATTACTATGCTTCTGACTTTACAAGAACTTCTCCTGTTGGCGGTAAGTTTAGCCAAAAGCAACGCGAGATTTATGAAATTGTTTTAGCGGCAAATAATCGAGCAACTGAGTTGTCAAAACCGGGAGTCAGTTATTTGTCAGTTCATCTTGAAGCAGCCAAAGTGATTGCTGACGGACTGAAACAGCTTGGAATAATGAAGGGAGATGTTGATGAGGCTGTTCAGGCGGGAGCTCATGCTTTGTTTATGCCACACGGGCTTGGGCATATGATGGGACTTGACGTACATGATATGGAGGATTTAGGGCAAATTTATGTTGGTTACGACCATGAAATCAGGCCAGTGAATCAATTTGGAACTTCGGCTTTGCGCCTTGGGCGCCGACTCCAGGAAGGTTTTGTGATCACCAATGAGCCGGGTATTTATTTTATTCCGGCATTGATCGAAAAATGGAAATCAGAAAAAATAAATGCTGATTTTATCAACTTTAATCGATTGGATGATTATTATAATTTTGGAGGAATAAGATTAGAAGATGATTTATTGATTACCGCTGATGGAGCTGAATTAATTGGAGATCGGATTCCAATTAATCCAGGAGAGGTTGAGAAGATTGTTTGTGAAGGAGCTAAATGATGTAATACTGTACATAAGTCTCTAGTTTATAGCGATTCTATTTTTTTGAAGAAGCCCACAAATCATTGAAATTTTAGTATCTTGTAGTGATTTTTGGCTTGTTTGTGTATGAAAGAAAAAAATAGATTGGCTTACCGGGAGACACTTCAACAAGTTCTGAAAAGTCGGGTTGAAATTGGTAAGATAGAGTATGTCAGGGATTTATTGGCAGCAATGTCGTCAATTATCTGCATTCTGAATGACTATAATCAAGTGGTTTTTTCGAATGACGAGATGTTTGAAAAGTACAACCTTGACCTTGAGAAACATATTTTAGGTGTGCGGCCCGGAGAGATTTTTAAATGCGTGAATGCTGTGAATAATACGGGCGGCTGCGGGACAACTGAAAAATGTCAGTACTGTGGAGCCAAAACAGCATTTGATGATGCTTGGGGAACTAAAGCGAAAATTGTACGCGAGTGTCGAATTGCTTGCAAAGACAATGGTATTTCTCATCAGTTGGATTTTGAGATAACAGCCACCCCAATTCATTTTGATAAAGAATACCTGATTGTTTCGATCAATGATATTACTGAAAAGAAACGAAAAGCCTTACTTGAGCGAATATTCTTTCATGATGTGCTTAATATTGCCGGAGGGTTGAGCGGAGTGCTCGAAGTTCTTCCCATGCTGGAAGAAAAGGAGAAGGAAGAATATCTGGATATTGCTCGTTTGCTGTCCGAACAAATTGTTGATGAAATAAAAAGTCAGCAGCAAATGATAA
Organism: Sunxiuqinia indica; assembly: GCF_009847015.1. Lineage (GTDB taxonomy): Bacteria > Bacteroidota > Bacteroidia > Bacteroidales > Prolixibacteraceae > Sunxiuqinia > Sunxiuqinia indica. The sequence continues at coordinate 56,053 of NZ_WVEM01000005.1, read as the reverse complement.
AAGCAGAAGCCGGAGAACTGCAGTTAGAGAAAAAAGAGGTTAGCATTCAGAATTTAATGAATGAAGTAGCTAGTCAGATTCGATTCAATGATGTTGCTCGGAATAAAAAAATTGATCTTGTTAATGAGGCTGTTAATGAGTTTATTAACACTGATCGTACAGTCTTAATCAGGGTGTTGATCAATATGGTGAAGAATGCGATGGAAGCCATAAAAGAGGGCGAACACATTGTATTGAAAGCTGAAGATTTAAACAGTTCTATTCGTTTTAGTGTTCACAATAAGACCTATATTCCCAGAGAAATCCAAATGCAAATTTTCCAAAGGTCGTATTCAACTAAAGGAAAAAACCGGGGGCTTGGTACTTATAGTATGAAATTACTTGGCGAACGCTACTTAAATGGCAATGTCGGCTTTACCTCGACACACGAAGGAGGCACTTCCTTTTATATCGATTTGAAGCCTGATCATTAGCGACGGTTTGGTTTTTCGGACGAAGCTCTCAGGATCAACCGTAGCGATTGATCGAAAGTGAAGTATTTCCACAGCCAATTGATGAAGATAACCAAACGGTTTTTTACTCCTACAATCGACATCAGGTGAACGAACATCCAGGTGAGCCAAGCCAAAGATCCGCTGAACCGAAAGAAGGGTAAATCAACTACTGCACGATTACGTCCGATTGTAGCCATCGAACCTTTGTCCTTGTATTCGAACTTTATCCAATCTTTTGATTCTTGTTTGTTGATCAGGTTTTTTGACAACGTTGCTGCTTGCTGTAGTGCAACCTGCGCTACCTGCGGATGCCCCTTGGCATACTTTTCGGTCTCCATGTAGGCAATGTCGCCAATTGCGAAAACATTTTCCATTCCTTCAACCTGATTATAACGGTCTACTTTTATTCGATTGCCCCGAACAAGTTTGTTGGCCTCAATTCCTTCCGGCATTTGCCCTTGAACTCCGGCAGCCCAAATAAGAGTTTCTGTCTGGAAATTTTCATGATCTTTCAGTTCAACGGTTTGCCCATCGTAGTTAACGACTCTATGCGAAAGCATTACTTTAATGCCTAAATCTTCGAGGTATTTTTTTGCTTTTGCCCCCGACTCTTTACTCATACCACCAAGTAGTTGGGGACTCGCTTCAATCAATGAGATCTCCATCGAGCTGAAATCCAGATCAGGATAATCCTTGGGCAGGATGTATTTCTTCATTTCCGCCAGAGCTCCGCATACTTCAACGCCAGTTGGGCCACCGCCAACAACCAGCACACTTAATAGCTGCTTCAATTCTTTGGGATCTCGAATGGTGACTGCTTTTTCAAAGTTCAGTAAAATGCGGTTACGCAAATACAATGCTTCTGATACCGATTTCATGGGAACACCATTTTCTTCAAAGCATTTATTGCCGAAAAAATTGGTTGTAGCTCCGGTTGCAATTACCAAATAATCGTACCACATGGTTCCCAGCGAAGTTTCGATGATCTTCTCTTCTGTGCGAATACGCTCAACGTTAGCAATCCGGATATGCACATTTTTTATTTTCTGAAAAACCTTTCGAAGGGGAAACGAGATTGAACTGGGTTCCAGTCCGGAGGTAGCTACCTGGTAAAACAAGGGTTGAAACTGATGGTAATTATTTCGATCGACCAATACGATTTGAAAGTCATTTTTATAGAGCTTTCGGGCAAGTTTTAGTCCGGCAAATCCGGCACCGATAATGACAACTCGTTTTTTTCCTGTTTCTGGTATATTTACTGGCATTGTACTTTTTTGATTTCAGAACAACGCCTTGTTCATATTGTTGAAGGGAATGCCTTAATTTAAAGGAATTTTAACGCTTTGTTTACAGCGAGTTTCATCCTCTTTAAGCCCTTGTAAAATGAAATTCTTATTAGTCGTTGCTCTGATTTCTACTATTGTTTTTCAATGAATTCATTTGCCTTTTGCAAGGCTAAATCAAAGCTTGGCAAGATCAGGCTGTGGTCAAGTAATTCAACGATTTTATTTTGCTTGAGTTCTTTTAATACTTCGGAACGAACGCCGGAGAGTATCACAACAGTATGGGCTTGGTGCAATTCCTTAATAACATCCTTCAAATTGTGAATACCCGTAGAGTCAATAAATGGCACATGCCGCATTCGAATGATTAGTACCTTCGATTTTTGCCCTGTCGTTTTCAGAGTGGAGCAATACTGCTTGGCTGATGCAAAAAAGAAGGGGCCACTGATCTCGTAAATGGCCAATCCGTCGGGGAGCGAACCGTAATTTTCCAGTACGTCGCTGTCTATTTCATTGGAAGTCTGCGTTCCTGCATCTGCCATTCTTTTCATGAATAAGAGAGCCGAAAGTACGATGCCCACTTCAATGGCATAAGTTAAATCGACTAAAACGGTCAGAAAAAAGGTGACCAGTAGAATCAGGATGTCGAAGCCGGATCCTTTCAGAATAGAGACAAACGATCGCCATTCGCTCATGTTGTAGGCAACAACAATCAGGATTCCTGCCAGACAAGACATCGGAATAAGCTTAGCCCACTGTCCCACAAATAGCATGATCAGTAAAAGAGTGATGGCGTGCACTATGCCTGCAATGGGAGTGCGTCCGCCATTTTTAACGTTTGTTGCCGTACGAGCAATAGCGCCTGTTGCCGGAATGCCGCCAAAAACAGGCGTAATCACATTGGCAATTCCTTGTGCAATTAATTCGGTATTAGAACGGTGGTTGCCACCAGTCATCCCATCAGAGACTACGGCCGAGAGCAAGGATTCAATTCCTCCAAGCAAAGCAATGGTAAGCGCGGGAGCCAGGTAGTTGCTTAATTGGCTCAGCTCAATAGATGGAAATGATAGCTTTATCGTTTTGGGAATGTCGCCAAAAACAGTTTCGATGCTTGAAACCGGCAATTCGAAAAACTGAACCAAGGCAGTAATTAGAATGATGGCGACAAATGAGCCCGGTATTTTTGTGGTTACTTTTTTAAAGAAAATGGTAATGAGTATTGTTGAAGTAGTTAGGCCAATTGCCCACGGATTTGCAAGTTCAAGATGGGTAAAGTAAGTTGTCCATTTCGGAATGAACTCAGCGGGCAGTTTCTCAATGGTCAATCCCAGCGCGTCTTTTATCTGAGTTGTGAAAATCACCAATGCGATACCACTGGTAAAACCAACCACAAGAGGGTGGGGAATAAACTTGAGCAAAGAACCCAAGCGCAATAAGCCAAACAAAATGAGGATGATGCCCGCCATCATTGTTGAAATCATCAGACCATCGAGCCCATGGGTTTGCAGAATGCCAAAAACAATGACAATAAATGCTCCTGTAGGGCCACCAATTTGTACCCGGCTTCCACCAAGAGCCGAAATGATTAGTCCAGCGACAATAGCTGTTATCAATCCTTTTTCGGGTGATACACCCGATGCCACTGCAAAAGCAATGGCTAGCGGAAGTGCCACAATTCCTACAATAATTCCAGCAAAAAGATCTTTCGAAAATTGGTGTTTACTGTACCCTTGCTTCAATACACTGTAAAGCTTGGGATGAAACAAATGCTTCATAAAATGAACCGGATTTAAATTTGAAGCGACAAATGTAAAGACAAATGCCTGTGGTTATTCCCGGGAATCGATATATTTTCTGAAAATCGTGAGTTTATAACATTTGATCAATAAAAGAAGGCCATCGACTCTTCGATGACCTTTCAACTGATGTTGGTAAAAGCGGACTAAAACTTCCCGAATTTAAATACCAATCCTGCAGTTAAACCCTCCAGAATCTCCGGGTCGGTATATAGCATGTTAATAGCTGATGTAAATCGATAGCTTGCCGTGGCTGCCATCCGAAAGTGACGCGTGACATTGAACTCTAATTCAACAGCAGGTTCAAATACCCAGTACACTTCGCTTCGGTCGTTGGTTGACCACCAGTAATCCCAGTTGTTATGATGCTCCACATAGGCAATTCCTCCCAATCCGAATAATACCGGGAATGATAGGTGTACCGGTAGTTTTGATCCAAGGATTGGCTCAATAAATAAACCTCCGTAACCACCAGCTAAATTGTAGTTTAAATTATTATCGAATACATTGTCGTAGTTAATGTCGTTTACAAAGCCGTAACCACCCAGCCCGATGGCAAGCGAGTGGTTGATAATCCACGCGCCACGCGCACCCATAATAATAGCGTCTTTATGATCAATTTCGGTATACGAAACGCTGATTGCACCATATCCGCCATTTGATTTTCTTTTCGAAAAAATGGTTTGAATTTCATCCTTATCTTCATAACGGGTGTAGTCTTGCGCAGCAGCCATTTCTGCGATTATGATCATGCTAAAAAGTATAATTAGTTTGTTCATTGTCTGTCGTTTAATTGTTATTTAAAAGATGTATTTGATGGTAAAGGCAAAATCGAACGGGTGGAGTTGGAAGAAATTTTTTCCAAACAGGTTGAAAAAGGGCTTTGCTTCAATCCCAAATGTGAGTGGGATGTCCATCAGGGTGTATTCTACAGCTACTAGTCCATCCAGTCCGGCTACAGGTCCTGTCTTTTTTTCGTAATAATAAGGGCGGTACAACACGTCATCCGGATCGTAGGCATTCCACTTTTCGTATCCTACATGAGCTCCAAATCCGTAGATAAAAACAACATCATTGGAAAAATCGAATAATCCGTATTGGTGAAACTCTTTCAACCCAGTCAGTTGTATTCCATTTTTCCGGGTGCTTAATAGCGCTTTGTACGACACGTATTCATTGGTAAATGCGCGGTATTCAAACCCTGAAGAATAGCCTCCGCGAATACCAACAGCCTGGTCGTATTGTTGCGAAGAAGCCGAAAGCGAAATCAGTAGCGTTAAACTAATGAATAAAAGTTTTCTCATCTCGTTATGAATTTCTAATTATCATTAATTACCCGACCAGATCCTGATATGCTACTTCTGATTTCAGGGGTATTGATATATCGAAGGCTGCCGCTGCCGGAAATTTTCACATCGATCAAATTTTCAACATCAACAAACAAGACACCGCTGCCGGAGATGGTTGCATGGCAGGTGTTTTGCTCCAATCCATAGGATTCAATTTTTCCGGAGCCGCTAATGAGCAAGTCAGAATGGGCGCAAATGCCGGAAATCGTTATTCGTCCGGAGCCGGAAATGTTGGCACTTAAATCATGAGTATTGATCGCTGTTTCGATTTGGCCCGATCCTGAAAGAGCCAGCTTGAATTCGTTGGATGAGAAATGATCAGTCACAACATAGCCGGAGCCACTTAGAGTTACCCCTTCGAGGTGTGGAGTGGTGATGTAAATGTGCATGGGCAAGCTGTTCTGTAAACTGTGAGTGCCGCGTGTACGTATTTTCAGTTTATCCCCATCAAGATCAGTGACAATGTACGGAAGAAGGTTCGATTCGGCAGTAATTTCAATGGCGTAGTCTTCACCCGATATGATTGTCACATTGTAGGATCCACTAATTTTCACCTCGTTAAACGATGCTGTATAACGATCTTCAGTTACCGCATGTCCGTTGCCAATAATCGAAATATCGTCAATACACGACTGGAAACTAAGCAATACGATAACGATAAACGTCCAGTGGGGAGTTTTAATTGTTTTCATAGTTCTCTGTTTTCTGAATGAATAAAAAGTCTGTTTTCGTTTTCTATTTTTAATGACAAACTTTTTTTGGGAGGGTTGCAAATCGGATAAAAGAATGTTGTTTTTTTTTATGGTTGCCTTCTTGTGAATGCGATTTTATTTCACCTTAATAGGAAGACTGACAGTCTGTTGACAGAAAGATGCAATTGATGTTTGAACGCGAAGTCTTCAATACAAAAGAGCTCCCCATTGCTTAACTCGGGTGAGTGAAAATCAGCAATGCCATTGACTAAAATTTTGTTACGGTTGCACAGATTCTTAATTGCTGAAAATGCTTACTTCTCCGGATACTGCGTTAATGTTAAGCTTTTGATCTTCGGCTGTCTTTTTTCCGAAGTATCCTCTACGTCTGCTGATGTCGTTTTTGTCATCCAGAAGCTCTTGGTCTTCTACTTCCAATTCCCGGCCAAGTAATAAGTCGGCTTTTGTTGTCGTAATTTCAAAGTTGAAAACGCTCTCCGGATTGAAATATAAGCTGACATCGGTGTTTTTCGATTCGATGTAAAGGTCAGCGAAATTGGAGGCAATTTTCTCCATTTCCAGGTCGCCGTAGCTAAACCGAAAGGTACCCCGATCAGTTAATTGATTTAGTCTGAATGAAGTAAAACTCCCTTCAGCTTCAATTTGATCTGCTCTGCGCAATCTGAATTTATCGCGCCTTGAGTCGATGATCAACGACTTGGCTTCAATGATTTCAATTTCCGATGACTTGCTGGAGATACGCAGGTTGTCAGTCGATTTTAAATAGAAGTCGCTGTAATTGGTCGTAATTCGTCCGTTAGGCATGGAGTTGATGGAAGCGTCGGCAAAATTTAACTGGATGTTAGCCTTTTGGGTCAGGTCATGCGCTTTCAGTTTACCATTGCTTAAATCAACTTCAATCGGACCATTGTAATCATCGATATAAATGTCGCCAAACTTATTTTCGATTTTTAGTGGATTGCTTGCCGGTAACCATATCTTGTAGTCAATTTCGATGGTGCCATCAGTCTGTAGAAGAGTTTCTTTAAACTTTAGAAATTCGCTTTCTAACTGACTTTGATTTTTATCTGCAATGGTTCGGATAATGAGGTAGTGTGTACTGCTGGTAAAATCAAAGTCGATGTTGTCCAGTTTTTTATCCAGGCGGCTCATTTTTTTTTCTTCCACTTTCATGGTTACGTCCACCACAACCGAATCTTTATCCCAGGTATACAATTCAATTTTCCCATATTTATTGGTAATCTCAATACTCGTTGTTGGAGTAACTGCAAATCGTTTCTGAATTTCCCGGGTTTCAGAAAACTGGGCCTGAGCTTTTCCCACTCCGGCAAGCAGCAGGAAAATCCATAATATATAGCGACTTGATTTTATCATATCCAGTAACTTTTAGCAATTAATTTGTTCTAAAACCTGATCGACAAGTTTCATCCGAAAGCGGTTATTTTCAATCATGGCTTCAATAACTTCCTTGTTCGAAACATTTTCTTTTAAATCAGTTTTCAGGTTATTGTACATCGATTCCAATTCCTGTAAATCATCTTCTACTTCCATTTGCAACTCCGGAATGAGCTGGTAGCATTTCCTGATTTCTTTCAATTTCCCATCTACCTGCTGAGCGTAATACGCCTCTGCTTCAATCAGCTCTTTCATTTCAGGGTCTACTTCCTGCGCAAACTTGTATTGTTGATCCGGCATCATAATTTGGGTGACAACAACTCCCGAACCGAGAATGGCTAATGCAATTACTGCAGCAATTTTAATCCAGTTCAGGTTTTTGGGTTGTTTTATTGATGGTGTTGATGGCGACGTCAATTGTTTATTCAGCTTCTCCCACACCTCTGGCGAAGGACTGTGAATCTCAAAGTCCTCCCGGTTATTTCTCACAAATTCTTCTAAACGATCTTTCTTCATGCTGTTTTCATTTGCTGATTTCTTAATATGTCCTGTACCCTGCGTTTTGCCCGCATAAACTGCGATTTTGAGGTTGACTCGGTGATACCCAGGATTTGAGCAATTTCACCGTGATCATACCCTTCGAGCAGGTAAAGAGAGAAAACGATCCGACCACCTTCGGGCAACTCCTCCATGGCTTTGAGGATATCTTTGCTGGTGAGCTTTACGGCATCCGATTCTTCCTCAGGTGGACGTTGATCGTAAACTTCATCACAATACACCAAATCAAGTTTTCGCTTATTAATGGCATTAATGCATGTTCGTACAGTAATGGTTTTCAGCCAGGAGCCGAAACTGGATTCGTAGCGAAAACTGTCGAGCTTGGAAAATGCTTGCAGAAAAACCTCCTGAAGCAGATCCTCAGCATCTTCGCGATTATTCATCATGCGGTAGCACACGTTAAACATCGCTTTGGAATACAGCTTGTAAATCTCGAACCGTGCATGGTCGCTACCACGCTTACAGTCCTCGATCAGGTGTTGATGTATGAATGCCGCTTTGCCCAATTTTACTCTGTTTTCGCTATTAGTGACAAAAAAAAAATTGCAGGGTTGCAAGTTGAAGTAAAATTATCACATAAAAATGAAAGAAGCTTATTTTTTGTTGTTGGTACGAATAGTAAACAGAGAAGATACCAACTTTATAGTGACACAGAAGTTAACTAAAACTCAATTTTCTGCTTCGAGATAAAAAAAAATGGAACAGGAAGGAGGGTGAATTAAGAAATATTATTTCCTTTGTTTCATCAAATGAGGTTAAATACAATTCATATCGTCCTTGTAGCGGCAGTCGCGGTCATCGTGAGCAGTTAAGGAAGAGTATGGATCTAAAAGATATATCAGTATAAATTGAAGCCATTCTTTGTAACAGGGAATGGCTTTTTTTATTTAAACAGGCTTATGAGTTTAATACAGGAATTTAATATCGCAGCAGTCGCAGCACTTGTCCGTGTGGATTTGATCACATAGGAGCGGGACTGTATTGCATTGTCAAAATCCCTTTCCGGTGTGGTCATCCGGGGAGGGATTTTTTTGTTTGCCATTTTTAATCTTAAATACACCTAATCATGAACAATCATTTTTTAGAAGAGAAGTTATCCGGGCAATACCGAAACATCCCGGTATCGTTTGTTCGAAGTATTTTAAATGTTGCCGGGAAAAAGGAAATGATCTCTTTTGCCGGCGGCTTGCCAAATCCATCGCTTTTTCCGGTTAATGAGTTGGCTGAATCGGCAAAGGCAGTGATGGCAAAAAGTGGACGCACTATTTTGCAGTATGCCGGTTCGTTGGGCTATTATCCGCTGCGTGAGTGGATTGCCAATCGGTGTCGTGATAAATACAACTTGAATATTACCCCTGAAATGGTTGTTATCACTAACGGTTCTCAACAAGCGATTGACATTCTCGCAAAATTGTTTATAGATAAAGGCGACGGGGTTTTGCTTGAGAAACCAAGTTACTTGGGAGCAATCCAGGCTTTGTCGGCCTATCAGCCACAATTTTGTGAGGTAGACTTGGAAGCCGACGGCGCAAATTTGGAACAAGTCGAGTCGTGCTTCATGAATCGAAACATCAAAATGATGTATGTCGTTCCCAATGCGCAAAATCCTTCTGGAGTCACTTATTCTGAAGAAAAGCGGCGGGATTTGGCGATGTTGCTGAGAAACTACAATCAGTTTTTGGTTGAAGATGACCCCTATAATGAAATCTGGTTCGAGGAGCAGTTTCCAGCGCCGGTTAAAAAATATGCACCGGATCATGTGGCTTGGACCGGGTCTTTTTCAAAAATGGTAGCCCCGGGGTTTCGGAATGGTTGGGTGGTTTTGTCTCCCGACTTGGTTCCCCATTTCGATAAAGCGAAGCAATCAACCGATTTGAATCCCAATAATCTGACACAATACATTTTGCATCATTATTTAACGCATTATGATTTGGAAGAGCATTTGACGCGAATTCAAAAGAGGTATGCAGAGCAATGCCGCTTTATGCACGATATGCTGAAGCGCTACTTGCCCGGAGAAGTACATATAACACTTCCCAAAGGAGGCATGTTTATTTGGTTGACCTTGCCCGAGAGATTAAAAGCAGACGAGTTGATTAAACGCACGATGAAAAGAGGCGTCGTTTTCGTCCCCGGCAACTCGTTTTTCACGAATGGAGAAGGTAGTCAACACATTCGAATGAATTTTACAAATGCTGAATTCCCGAATATCGAAAAAGGCGTGAAAATTATGGCTGAGGAGATGAAGAGCTAATAAACCTGAACGTACACAGCAACAAGTCCTCAAATTGTTATGGGAGGCAGGGCTAATTCGCCAGTAAATAGCGGATCAACGAGGTTTTTCTGTTAGAGTAGCTGATAGTTGGATTTATTACAGAGTCATGAAGAAAATTAGAGCACAGTTTTACTTATAATGATGTTGCTCAAATTCGTATTTATTAGTTGTAGATGATCAAAATTAGAGAGCATGTGCTGTAAGTTCCTGAGTATATAAAAAAGGAAGACTAGGTATGGTGTTTCCTGAACTGGGCAGAGCACATGTCTCATTTTTATATATCTTCGTGGGCGAATAATTTAAGATCCTTCCTTGAAAAACGAACGTCAATGGGAAAGGAGAGATAGGGACGATTGAAAATTTGACGTATTGAAAATTGAAAACGAAGATAACGCCCATTTGACCTATAGTTTCTCTGATTATGCAAGTTTTAATAAGATTTTTGACTTGTATTATCCTCGTCTTTGTGCCTATGTTTTTCAAATTACAAATAATTCAAATGCTTCTGAGGACATTGTCCAGGAAGTTTTCATCAGGCTTTGGAACGGACGGGAGAGAATCGTAATACACGAGCACTTATTGGGCTACCTGTTAAAAGCTTCCCGAAATGCCGCTCTTAACTACTTGAGGAGTGAAGCATCACGAAAAAAAACGATGGAAAGCCTTCCAGTAGATATAGAAATCAATGAATCAAATTTGCTTGAAGAACAAGAGTTTATCGATCTTGTAACAGAATGTATTGAAGAGCTACCCGAAAGAAGCAAACAGGTTTTTTTAATGAGTAGATTTGAAGGTCTAAAACAGAAGGAGATAGCCGATAAATTAGGCGTGTCCATAAAAACGATAAAAAACCAAATTTGGAAATCACTTCAATATCTGAAATCTTGCCTTGAGATAAAAGAAGCTCTATAGTAATTATTTTTTTGCATTTGAATAGGACCATTTGTTATTGGATGTGTCTTTCTGGTAAGTAAGCAATTATGAAGCCCGAAGAAGAAAATAGAAACACAATCATTGATCAGCTAACAGGCGAGAAAAGAGCCGAAGTGGAGTCCGAAAGCCGGATTGGTCAAAATAGCGCTTTAACAAAAATATGGGAAGCCGCTGGTTTTATTTCAACGATGAACAGATTCAATAGTTCAGAAGCCTGGAGAGTCGTAAATCAATCGATTGAAAAACAGAACACCCGGAAGATCAGACTTCAAAAAGCTGTTTATGCTATGTCGGGAGTTGCTGCAGCAATTGTTTTAATGTTGGGATTAGCTGTTTTTACCGGCCAATTTTCAATTACCGAAAACAAAATGAGATTGACCACAGCCTATGGAAGCAGAACTGAGCTTACACTCCCTGATGGCTCTCAAGTAAAGCTAAATTCAGGCTCCAATATTGACTATCACTATAACCGGGTAACTGGCATACGCAAAGTAAACTTTGAGGGTGAAGCTTTTTTTGATGTCGCAAAAAGTAAAAAGCCATTTGTTATACAGACTCCTAAAGGAATGCAATTAAAAGTGTTAGGAACCAGTTTTAACTTATCTGCATATCCTGAAGATAAATATTTCGAAGCAACATTGATTGAGGGAAAGATTGAGCTTTCTAATGCCAATGGCGAAAAACTAATCCTTAAGCCCGGACAAATAGGCTCCTATGACCCTTTGTCGTCACACTTGGTATACAAACAAGGCGACCCGTCACTGGAGATGGGGTGGTTAGACAATAAAATTTACCTGGATAACACATCATTGTCTCGTCTTTCAAGACAGCTTGAACGACGGTTTGATGTGCAAATTTCTATGATTCCAGCCAGTATTGGACAGGAGATACACTATACCGGAGTTCTGGGAGAGCAAACCATTACTGATGTTTTAGAGGCATTGACAGAATTAAATGGCGAAATTCGATATCAAATGAAAGGAAAGAATATAACGATTATGAATAAATAAAAAATACGGAGAATGTTTCAGCATCCTCCGTATCAATCAGTAAATAATGTCTAATGCGGTAACATTAGACGTCTTTATTAACTAAAAGCGAATCAAATTTATGAAAAAAAAATGTGAATTGTGGAGTCCTCGTCAGGGACTCACTAAAAAGATTATGCTTATGGCAAAGCTAACCAGTCTATTGGTTTTGATCTTTAGTTTGCACGTATCAGCGAGTGTGTACTCTCAGAACATGCGATTAAGTCTGGATCTAAAACAAAAATCCATTAAGGAAATTTTACAGAAGATTGAGGGTGAAAGTGAATTCCGCTTTATCTATGAAAATGAAAAGATTGATTTGGATAAGAAAGTCAATATCAATGTATCAAATCAAACGATACAAACGATCTTGGACCATTTGTTTGCAGATCAGTCTGTCGAGTATAAAATAACGGAGAGCAATCTCATCTTAATAAAACCGCAACAGGGGGCAACTATTCAGTCTGTAAAAAGGGTTTCTGGAAAAGTAACTGACTCTTCCAACTTACCACTTCCTGGAGTAACAGTTGTAATAAAAGGCACAACCACTGGGACAGTTACCGACTCGGATGGAAGCTACTCAATTGGAAATGTTCCAACGGATGGCACCTTAATTTTTTCTTTTGTAGGGATGCAAAACCAGGAAATGCCGGTAGCGGGCAAAAACGTCGTTAATATTGTAATGGCAGAAGAAGCGATCGGAATTGAAGAAGTCGTTGCGATTGGTTACGGATCAATGAAAAAAAGTGATCTAACAGGTGCTATCGCAATTGTTGATATGGATGATTTTAGAGATAAGTCGAGTACCTCTTTAACACAGGCTTTGCAAGGTGCAGTTGCCGGTTTAAATGTAGGACAGGTGAATACTGCCGGTGAGGGACCATCCATCTCTATTCGCGGACGCACATCTTTGTCTGGTACTCAAAATCCTTTAATTATTCTCGACGGAGTGATTTTTCGTGGTCGCCTTATCGATATCAATCCAAACGATATCAGTTCAATCGATGTGTTAAAAGACAATAGTGCAACCGCAGTTTATGGTTCTCAGGCGGCAAATGGTGTAATTATTATTACAACAACCCGAAAAGACAGCAAAACAAATGGCCGGCCAATTATTAATTATTCGGCAAAATACTCGTTCGATTCGCCTATTAACGAATTAGAACCGGGAGATTCCGATTATTTTGTTGAAAAAATCGCCGAAAACGAGTGGCGTGAAAGTCGCACCGAAGAGTCGGGTTATATTGAGCCAAAGCCAGACTGGGATGTGAGCCCGTTTTTTAAAACAAATCAACAGAGCGAGAATTATCTGGCAGGAAAGTCAACAGATTGGTACAATTTGCTTACCAACGATAACATGTTCACAAACAGTCATAACCTCAGTTTGGCCAATCAAACCGATTTTAGTAACTATTTTATTTCTGTTGGATATACCGATCAGCAAGGTTATATGATTAATGAAGGTTATGAGCGCATCAATGCACGTATAAACATTGATAGCAAGGTAACCGATTGGCTGACTGTTGGTATTCAGTCTTTTTATTCAACTTCTGATTATTCAGGAGTTTCGCCAAGCACAAGCTCGCGCTATGTGATGCCATTTGAGTCAGCTTACGATGAAAACGGGGAGCTCATTCCGATGTTGGAAAACAATGCGTGGTTAAATCCTTTGGTAGAAGCACAGGCCGACAACGAAGATGTAAGGCAAAACTTATTTGGGAATATTTATGCCGAAATTAAGTTTCCATTCTTAAAAGGCTTAACCTATAAGGTTAATTATGCCAACAACCAAACCATGAGGCGTTATTATATTTTCCGCCCCTGGGATGAAAACTTTCAGGGAAGAGGAAGTAAAGAAAATAATCGTCGTGTAGATGTTTCGTTTGATAACAATTTAAATTATAAACATCGGTTTGGCAACGACCACAGTATCGATGTAACCTTTGTGTATGGTATTGAGGAACGTGAATACGAATATACTATCGGAGTTGGGTCGATTTTTATAAATGATGTATTGGGTTACAATGCCCTGCAGTTTGGAGAAAGCGAATTGCAACAAGCCTATTCCGGAGGGTGGAAAGAATCAAGTCTTTTCTCGATGGGACGCTTTTTCTATAGCTTCAAAAACAAATATATGCTAACCGGTACTTTCCGAAGAGATGGATTTTCGGGTTTTAGCGAAAACAACAAATTTGGTTTCTTCCCATCAGGATCCATCGGCTGGGTTGTTTCAGAGGAACCTTTCTTTACTGGTTGGTCTGATGTAATGAACTATATGAAAGTAAGAGCATCATACGGACAAAGTGGTAACCGCACCGTTGGAAGATACCAAACAATGGCTAAAGTTGGTGGAGGTTATAATTATGTTGATGCCAATGGGGCGAGCATTTATACGCAGGAAATTACCAGTTTGGCTAGTCCTTCGCTAAAATGGGAAACAACAACAGGAATAAATCTTGGACTCGATTTTGGTTTCCTTGATTCAAGAATAAACGGATCAGTTAACTACTATAGCAACAATACTTCAAACCTGTTATATACCGTTGATATTCCGAGTATTGGTCGATTTAATCAGTTTCCTGATAACCTCGGTAAAATTCATAATAGTGGTATTGAGCTATCAATTAGTTCGGTTAATATTCAAAAGAATGATTTCAGTTGGACCAGCGAATTTTCATTTTCACGAAACAGGGACGAACTGAAAGAATTGTTAGGAGCTGATAACGACGGAGACGGAGTTGAAGACGACCTGATATCGGAACGACTGTTTATTGGTCATCCGCTGAATACGATTTATGGGTACGAAATTACAGGTGAAATTTATCAGCTGGGCGACGAAATTCCTTCAGGTTATGATGTGGGAACAAATAAGATCGTTGATCAGGTTGAAGGCGACGGAGGAATCAACCCTGAAAATGATATGGTGATTCTTGGTTATTCTGATCCATCTTATCGTTTCGGAATTAGCAACCGTTTACAATACAAAGATTGGTCTCTGAGCTTTTTCATCAATTCAATCCAGGGAGGAAAAAATTATTATATGCAGGCCAACGATTTAAATTACATTCAGTATGACGACCAGTACAACGAAAGTTATCCGAAAGGTTACGATAATTACTGGTTACCTGAAAACCCGGATGCTGAATACCAGAAGAACTCGCTAAGACAGCCAGGCGATATGAAGGGGCGAACCTATGCACAGCGTAATTTCATTCGACTGCAAGATCTCTCTTTGGGCTATAATTTCAACAGCAGTATTCTGAACAGACTTAATATCGAAAACTTACGCTTATTTGTAAGTGGTAAAAACTTATTAACCATTACTGATTGGCAAGGATGGGATCCGGAAACTGGCCAGAGTGTATCACGTGATGGGCGTCCGGTAATGAGAAGCTATACAATTGGACTGAATATTGAACTTTAAAAATGGACATCGAAATGAAACATAATAGAAACAAATTCGCTATAGCAAGCAAAACCTTTATGAGTAGGTTTGCAATTGTAATCATTCTACTCACTCTTGGTTTTTCTTGCGATGAAGAGGAATACTTAAAGGAGGAGCCGGTAGATTTTTTAGCTCCGTCGAACTCGTATGTAACTTACCAGGATTTTGAAGCAGCAGTATATCACCTGCATGTAATTGTGCGGGACCGACTGTGGGGTGAGAGAGGACGAGACGACAATCCTCGTTTTACCTGGTACGGAACTGATTTGGCATTAACTTACTTTGATACTCAGGGTAATAATGATTTCACAGCTCGTTGGGGAGCCCAGGGAAAACAACTGGATTTGTGGAAGATTTTTTATGAAATAATTTACGATGCCAATGTTATCATTGGTCGTTCCGTTGGTGAAGATAGCGAACTAACTGCCGAAGAGCAGATTGAGATAGAAGCTGAAGCTCGTTTTTTTAGAGGATTTGCTTATATGAAATTAGCCCACCTTTGGGGGGGAGTTCCAATTGTTTTAAATGAAACTTCGGAACCTAAAAAGGATTATGTCCGGGCTACGCGCAAAGAAACTTATGAACAAGCTGCAGCTGATTTGGAATTCGCCGCCACAAATTTATCTGATATTGATGTTGCACCTGAATCCAGAATAAATCGCTTGGCAGCAAGTCATGTGTTAACAGAGGTTTACCTGAGTTTAAAAGAATGGGATAAAGCAATTACTGAATCGTCCAAAGTAATCGATCATCCAGGAACAGCCTTAATGACTCAACGTTTTGGTTCGCGCATGAATGAAACGCCTCATCCTGATTATTTCTGGGCAAGAGGCGATAATAAAGACGTTTACTGGGATTTATTCCGTCAGGGAAACCAAGACCGTTCGGTCGGAAATACCGAATCAATCTGGAATTTACAATACAGTTATAATGTGCCAGGTGGAGGCGATCGCAAATATGAACTGGAGCGTTTTGTAGGGCCTTATATAACGAGGGCGACATTGCGCCAAAGCGACGGAACAACGGCTGCAATATGCGTGTTGCCAAGTACCTATTACATGGGCCGTTCGCAAGGTTATGTGCGCCCCAGTGACTACTTCCTAACCACAGTTTGGGAAAAAAGTGGCTGGGACGAAGATATTCGTAATGCTCCTCATAATATTGTTCGCGACGTGAAAGTAAACAATCCGGGAAGTGAATTCCATGGGAAGTGGGTTTACGCTGATAACCTTCCACTTATAAAAGAAACAAATGTGGACTCCATGCGCTATTTTTATCCGATGATTATGAAACTGACTACTCCGGAAAAACATCCGTTGGAATTTTGGGATCCCGATCAGACAATTCCGGGTACCATGTTAGGATCTGCTGAGCAAACCTGGAGAAAACATTATATGATTCGCTTAGCAGATACTTATTTATTAAGAGCAGAGGCTTTTCTCGGCAAAGACGATTTTGACAATGCTGCAGCCGATATTAATGTTGTTCGCAGCAGGGCTCAAGCTCCGGATGTTGCGCCAGAAGATGTCGATATTGATTACATCATGGACGAACAGCTACGCGAATTACATTATGAAAAACTCAGGATTTTCACCTTGGGAAGACTCGGACAACTCGTTGAACGCAATCGTAAAGTTAACCCGATCGTTGGAGCGAATATCGGCGACCACCAGGATTTATTTGCAATCCACTTCAGTGAAATTCAAAAAAATACTGGAGCCGAATTAGAACAGAATCCTGGCTATTAGATTTACAAGTAACGAATGTATAAAAAGAAGCTTGCCTTTTTGGTAGGCTTCTTTTACTCTTTTTTTTAACACATCGTGCTGCTATTGAATTTCCTTGAATTATCTTGATACTTATACAGAGCCGCCGTCTCTTGTTGAAATAGTTTTCTCAAAAATTATATTTATGACAATGTTTCCCCCCAAAGTCAGCAGGGTACTAAAACCCGGAAATAGCTTGTTCCAATTATTTAGAATAGCTCTATTCGTTGGCCTGCTCATCTGCCAGCTACACGTAAAGTCTCAGAATCTCTGTTCGGAGGAAGACGGTTACCGCATGTGGCTTCGTTATGAACGTGTTGGCGATCAGCAATTATTAGAAAAATACAGAAAGCAAATACAAAAGATATCCTTGAATAATGATTCTCCAACGATGCAGGTGATAAGCGACGAACTTTCTCACGGTTTATCTGGATTGCTCGGTACAGATATTGAAAGGACTTTGGAGGTAAATTCAGATGGAATCTTGATTTTGGGAACCCCTGAAAACTCGAGCTCTATTGCTTCTTTGAATTTACAAGGACAACTCGGTAGTTTGGGTGATGAAGGCTTTTTGATTGAAAATAAGTTGCTTGATGGGAACGAAGCAATAGTCATTGCTGCAAATAGTGATATTGGAGTTTTATACGGTACATTTCATTTCCTTAGAATGTTACAAACCCATCGGGATCTTGATGAAATATCAGTCTATAGCTCTCCACATTGTAAACTTCGCCTTGCCAACCATTGGGATAATATTGATCGTTCAGTTGAGAGAGGTTATGCCGGTTTGTCCTTATGGGAGTGGAGTACTTTGCCCAATTACAAACATCCACGATATACTGATTTTGCACGGATAAGTGCCTCAATTGGTATCAATGGGGTCGCGATCAATAATGTCAATGCAGATACTTGGTTTATTACGGACCATTTCCAGGAGAAGATTACCGTATTGGCTGACATTTTTCGACCCTATGGAATAAAGGTATATATTTCGATCAACTACAGTTCGCCGGTTTCACTTGGTGACTTGAATACCGCCGATCCGCTTAATTCTGAAGTTATCGCTTGGTGGAAAAAGAAAACAGAAGATATTTATTCCCGGATTCCGAATTTAGGAGGGTTTTTGGTGAAAGCTGACTCTGAAGGGCAACCGGGACCAAAAACGTATGGACGTGATCATGCCGAAGGAGCAAATATGCTGGCCGAATTATTAAAGCCTTTTGGAGGAGTCGTTATATGGCGTGCTTTTGTATATGGAGAAAGACAGGCTGATCGGGTGAGAGAGGCTTATGACGAGTTTGTACCGCTTGATGGCAGGTTTATGGACAATGTAGTCCTTCAAATTAAAAACGGCCCGCTTGATTTTATGCCACGCGAGCCATTTTCGCCTCTTCTTGGTGCTTTGCCCAAGACGAATACAATGATCGAATTTCAGGTTACTCAAGAGTATTTGGGTAATGGCAATCATCTGGTTTACAAAGGGGGCATGTTTGAGGAAACACTGGATGCCGACACCTATGCAAGAGGGAAAGGTTCAACGGTGGGTAAAGTGTTGGCCGGAGAGGTATTCGATTACAACACGAGTGGAATGGCAGCAGTCATTAACCCGGGTACCGACCGGAATTGGACCAGGCATCCTTTTGTTCAATCAAGTTGGTATGCTTTTGGCCGTCTGGCATGGGATTACAAATTGAGTAGTGAGCAACTGGCCGAAGAGTGGATTAGACAAACCTTTTCAAATGACAAGGAGGCTATTGACATTATGAAAGATTTGATGCAAGTGTCTAGTGAGGCCGGTGTTAATTATAGAGAGCCTTTAGGCCTTACTCATATCGGAACAGGGTTCCACTACGGCTCTGCACCTTGGTCAAATCGTTCGAAGCGGTTTCATCAGGCCGATAAAGAGGGAATTGGCTATGATAGAACCAAAAGTGGATCAAATGCCGCTGAGCAGTATCATTCGCCACTAAGCGAAGTTTTTAATGACATTGACCGCACTCCTGAAATGTATTTGCTCTGGTTTCACCATGTTGACTGGAACCATCAAATGAAATCAGGACGTACGCTATGGGGTGAACTGGTACATAAGTATTATGAGGGAGTAGAATCAGTGCGGCAGATGCAGGCAGACTGGAAGTCGTTGGAAGGGCTGATCGACCAGCATCGTTTTTTGCACGTGAAATCTTTGCTCGAGATTCAGGAAAAAGATGCGGTGAGGTGGGGTAATTCATGTGTTCTGTATTTCCAAACTTTTGCTGGAAAGCCAATACCTCAAGAATTAGAAAAACCAGAACATGATCTGGATTATTACAAAGACCTTGAATCTGAAATATATGTTCCCTAGCTCCAAACCAATTTTTAAGATAAGAAAGATGACTGTCAAAATAATATACTTAGGTCGATGATCAGGCTGAGTCTGATTCTCAATTTAATCGCTTTTACAAGCATACTACTATCATGCACGGCCTCGGTCCAAAAGTTTGCGATCAGGGAAGGGCTTCAAATATATGTCTATCCTGATGAAGCACCGCCTGTGTATGAAGCAGCAGGCGATTTGCAAAGAGATTTAAAAAACGTCTTTGGCGAGACGCCATCTATTGTGGATCAATTGCCTGAATATGGGGGGGGATCGTAGTCGCAACCGACGATCGGTATTCTGGTATTCATCCAGTCGTTACTGGCTGGGAAGCACACCAGATTTATGCCGATCAAGCGAGGGTTGTATTAAATGGTGCAGGTATGCGAGGTACGATTTATGCTATTTACTCTTTCTCTGAGGAGTTTTTATGAATTAGACCGCTTTGGTTTTGAGCCTCTGAGCTACTATCGAGAAAGGAGAGCGTTGAGATTCCCAATGATTTTCACCGTGTTTATGATTCTCTGGACATAAAATTTCGTGCATGGTTCCCCAATGTTAGAGACTTAATTATCCCGTGGCAGAAACTTTCTGAAGAGAATTACGAAGCGTTTTCATTGAAACCATGTTACGGTTGAAACTGAATATGCTAGAAGGCCGAATTGCTGATTCAAATAGCTTCAAACCACCTTATCCGGCAGGAAAAGAAGCCACAACTGCCAAAAGGCACGGGTTAATGGTGACCGGGCATCATATGTTGGTGCTTGGTTCCAGCTATAACGATTGGGATAAGTACTGGGAGAATGTCAAGCAGCAACCCACTCCGCGGATCAGCATTACGGAAAAGGAAAAACTGTGCGAGTTTTGGAGCTTTCATATTGATTTGGCACAACGAAGTGATTTAGACGTCATCTGGCACGTTGGTTTTCGGGGAAACAGGGATATTCCTTTTTGGGAGTTTTTCCCAAATTCACCGACAGATGATCCCTCCCGAGCCAAATTCATTGAGGATATGGTGAACAAAGAAAAGCTGAACATGGAAAATTTGTTGATTGGTACGCGCATGAACGGATGTTTGGAGTGGAAAGGCTGGAGCAGCGATTGAAGGATTATGAAAAAAACAATAAGCCAGCAGTATCAAGAATAAAGCGGTTGAATGTATGTGAGAGTGACCTGATTTGGACAATCGCTTTTTTGCTTCTGGTGGCGAGATGAAGCAGAAAATAGCTTGTCTTTGCAAAAAGCAATATAAATGAGAAAGACTGAGGTAGGCTGATTAAACGCACGATGAAAAGAGGCGTCGTTTTTGTCCCCGGCAACTCGTTTTTTACGAATGGAGAAGGTAGTCAACACATTCGAATGAATTTTACAAATGCTGAATTCCCGAATATCGAAAAAGGCGTGAAAATTATGGCTGAGGAGATGATAAAAACAGTGCAAGAAATAGTTGTCTGAGTATATGGGATACGGAGGTTTATTAAACCTCTGTATTTTTTTATGTGGTTGAAACCGAAATCATCTGACCTTGAAAGGCACTGGAAGCCTCATTGAATCCTTTGTAATGATGAATTGAATCTTTGAAATCATTAATTAGAATGAGTTCAAATTAGTCTAAAAATTATTTATTTAGTAAAATTATATAGTTAGGCATTTGGAATATCTAAGATCATATGTAAATTAGGAGTGTGAAATCAAAATCGGCATTCTTTTAAATGATTACAATCCCGAAAATTTATCTGTCAGTATTGCTTGTATTTTTTGGTTGCACATTATGTTGGTCGCAGTCTGAATGTGAAGTGCTAGACTATACGACTTCCATACAAGTAAAATCAAACAAATTAGTTAAAAAAGAGTCATTCTTGATTCAGATTAACGATAAACGATCCAATTGGATCGCAGATATAAAAATTCCATTTGATAAAAATGACAAACTGGAGATACTGGAAGCGGTTGTCATGGACCTGAATGGGAACATTATTCGAAAATTAAGGAACCACGAGATTACGACACGAAGTGATATTGCTAGAGGAGCATTTTATGAAGATGACTTTATAAAAGAGTTTGAGCTGAAATGGGATGCTTATCCATACCAAATAAAATATAGCTACCAAAGAATTACTGATCGGTTTTTATATATTGCTAAGTGGTATCCAGGCGTCAATGCAAAGGTCTTCACGCACAACGCGACTTTGGAAGTTGAGGTGCCTGATGGTTTTTCAATGAGAATTGACACGATCGGTGGGTTTATCTTTAGAGAGGAAAAATTGAAGAATGCCACCCGTTTAAAATGGCAGAAGAGTGATATCAGCTCATTCAAAAGTGAATATTTTTCGCCTCCCGGTCAAGAAACTGTTCCACATGTGATTCTAATCCCCAATGTATTTAACTACGAATTGAAAGGAAGCTTTGATAGGTGGCAGTCGTATGGCATCTGGCAAGATCAGATGAATGATGGTTTGGATGTACTTCCACCGAGTGAGCAATTGAAAATTGATCGCTTGACATCGGGGATCAAAGATCCGAAAGAGATTATCAAGACGCTATACCATTATCTTCAAGATAATACCCGGTATATTGGCGTTTTTGTTGATGAAGGAGGATTAAAGCCCTATTCCGCTTCGTATGTATGCGAAAACGGATATGGAGATTGTAAGGCGCTGACCATATACCTGAAAGCACTTTTAAACCATGTTGGCATTCCTTCTTTCTATACAAAAATATACTCCGGTGAGAATCCTGTAAGGATTAATCAGGCTTATCCCGGTCAACAGTTTAATCATGTTATTCTTGTGGTGCCCCTTCAGGGAGATACGATATGGTTGGAAAATACGGCCAGTTATTTGCCTTTTGATTACTTAGGAACTTTCACTCAAAACAGATACGGACTTCTTGTAAATGGAGAGAAAAGCGAACTTGTAAAAACTCCAACATTAAGTCAGGCAGACGTTTTGAGAACAACTACCTGTACATTCAACTTAAATTTAGAAGGAACTGGAACTGCTAAAGTTTCTGAAAAATTAAGAGGGGATGATTTCGAGACATGTAAGTATTATCAGACGAGTAGAAGTAAGGAAGATCAGAAGAATTATATAGAGGAATCGATCCCACTCCGAAACTTTCAGATTGAAGATTGGAAATTCTCGCAGGAAAACCGCGATTCCGCTTCAATGTGGTTAGATGTTGAGATGCAGGTGAAAGACCAATTTAGAACTATTAGCGGTATGATTGTTCTGAATCCAAAAACCTTAAGAATGCCGGATATTAAGAAGCCAGACGACCGAAAGAGTCCGGTGAGAATAACATTTCCAATTAATAGATTGGATTCAATTATTTATTATTTACCGTTTTACGACGATTACAAAGTTGAATTCTCCAAAAGTGTTCTGCTGAAATCTGATTTTGGCTGTTACGAAGAGCATTATTTACAAAAAGATAGCGCATTGTTTTTTACCCGTCGTTTTCAGTTATACGATGGGGATTACCCATTAGATCGATATTCTGAGATATATGCTTTTTTTGATTCGATAAAAGATGTTCAACACCGGTCTGCAATTGTATTAAATCCAAATTAAATGAAAATATTTTATCTTTTTCTCTTTCTGATTTTAATCGAACCCAGCGTTAGTCATGCTCAAGAGTATTCACGCGATTTTGGAGTTATTAGCAAAGAAGAGTGGGATCTTAAAACCTATGACAAAGACCCGGAAGCGCCGGCTGTAATTCTTTTTGATCAAGGGAAATCTATATTTTTTGATACGGATGAAGGAGGTTATGATATCCGTTTTACAAGAACAAAACGGATTAAAATACTAAAAGAAGCAGGGATTGATTATGCTGAAATAGCTATCCCGTATTATCAAGATGGTTTTGGAAAGACAGAAGAGGTCGTATCTATTGAAGCTTATACTTATAACTTGGAAGATGGAAGCTTGACAAGAGCAAAATTGGATCAAAACTTAGTTTATGAAGAAAAGAAAAACAACAATTGGTATCGCCAAAAATTTACATTTCCAGATGTGAAAGTTGGATCAATTATTGAGTATAAGTATGTTGTGGAGACTCCATTTCTTTTTAACCTTCCGGGTTGGGTCTTTCAAACCAGCATTCCCACAATCTTTAGTGTATATCAAGTGAGTATGATTCCTTTTTACAAATACGCTTTTTTAGCTCAGGGAATAAAGCATTTTGATTATCGACTTTCAGAGGAGGATCGTTCCGAAAGAACTTTTGGCAAGATCGTTCAGAATTATGGGCAGAATATTGGAAGTGGGGTGGTCTTTCACGACTTAGTTCACACGTTTGCAATGAAGAATGTTCCAGCATTTAACGATGAATCATATATCACTTCGGTTGATGATTATATTATGAAGGTTGATTTTCAACTTTCCAATATTTATTATCCAACGGGTGGGACAAAGGAAATTATGACGACATGGCCCGGCCTATGTGAAAGCCTTAATAAGCATGAAGATTTTGGTAAATACGTAAAAAGTTGTACCCGATCGGCAAAGAAAGTTTTGGAATCTGAAATAGACTTGAACGGGATGAGCCAGACCGAAAAGAGCATTGCTATTATTGAGTTTGTCAGATCTCATTACAGTTGGAATCAGATTAATTCTAAGTATGCGTCGAAGAATTCGAAGCAACTACTCAATGAGAAATCTGGAAATAATGCAGATATAAACTTGTATTTACTTGCGTTACTTCGTACGGCTGGGGTCGATGCTGATCCTGTAATAATTAGCACACGCAACCATGGAAAAATAAAGGCTGACTACCCTTTTGAATACTTTTTCAACTACGTTGTCGTGTTGGTGAAGATTGATAATAAATCCTATTTAACAGATGGAACAAATGACCTGATTGCCTATAATGAAATACCTCCACGTTGTATAAACGAAAAGGGATTATTGGTCGATGACGAAGAGCCTGTTTGGATTAGTTTAGTTAATCATAAAAATTCAATTGACAGTAAGAATATTCGGATTAAGATCGATGCTAACCATTTTGTTGGCGAGGCATCTGTTTCAATTAATACCTCCGTATTTGAGTCATTTTGGTATAAGAACTCTTTTCAAAACGATACTGCGAAAATAAGGGAGTATCTGTTAAAGCGTGGTTTTTCAAAAGTCAATATGGTGAGTTGTTTCAATTTTGATCGGAACAGAAAGCCTTATGTCATCTCATTTGACAGCGAATTTCCTATCGAGCAATTGGGAAATAAACTGGTGGTTTCACCATTCTTGAATTTCCCGATTAGAGAGAATAAATTGAAACAGAAAACACGCTCATACCCGGTTGATTTTATCTATTCGAAAACGGAGAAATATAATTCAATAATTGAAATTCCTTCAGGCTATCAATTAAATTCACTTCCTGACGATTACCATTTTGGTGATGATCTGGTAGATATTGAAATCAAGTTCAAAAATGAAGACGAATTGATTGAAGCGAATGCAAGTTACACATTAAAAAAATCTGTTTATCAACCGAATGAATATACTACGCTAAAGCATTGTTTGGATACAATTGTTAAGAAATTTAATGAGCAGATTGTATTCGAAAAGATCTGATCTTGTGGCTGCTTATTTCCCAGAAGAGAGTATCGAAAGTTGCTTAGATTTCAAACGAAATCCGAAAATCACATCCATTTCTAAAATTAGAACATCCGTAGGCTGTTTTTCCTTTTAGGATTTTGCCGGTGTTGCATTTGGGGCAAGTGCTGTCATCTTTTATTTGAGGGTGAAGTTGGACGGATTGCTCATCAGTTAACAATAGTCGGCCATCCAATTTCAAACCTTCGTAGCTGAATCCTTTAATCAGAGGAGTTTTACCTTTGGCAACCAAGCTTGAAATTTGTTTGTCGGTTAGTTTTTTGTCAAACCATTGAAACGGAATCTTAAAGTGGCATCCGTTATTCCATTCGGAGCAGCCAAAGGCCGATTTTCCTTTTAGGAGTTTTCCTTTTTTGCATTGCGGGCAGGGTAGTTCATCGGGGGCTTTACTTGAAGCTTTCTTTTTCGTATTGGTTTTTTCTTCAGCTTGCGCTTTTTTCTCTTCGTCTTCAAGAATTGTGATTTCCTTTTTTTGCGATTTTTTCACCTGCCAAATTACCTCGGTTACCATGTTTTTCAGGTCGGCCATAAACTGGGCTATCTCCAATTCGCCGGATTCAATTTCACGAAGTTTCTTTTCCCACTGGCCGGTTAATTCGGCCGATTTCAGCAAGTCATTTTCAATAGTATTGATCAAATCCATGCCTGTTGGTGTGGCAACCAATCGCTTGCGTTCTTTGCGAATATATCGCCTGCGAAAAAGCGTTTCAATAATGTTGGCTCGGGTTGATGGACGGCCGATTCCATTTTCTTTCATCAGTTCGCGCAATTCGTCGTCATCCATGTTTTTGCCAGCAGTTTCCATTGCCCGAAGCAGCGTTGCCTCCGTAAAGTAATTGGGTGGTTGGGTTTGTTTTTCCTGTAATTCGGGCTTGTGCGGTCCGTGTTCTCCAGTGGTAAATGCAGGCAGAATATTATCGTCCGACTGGCCTCCTTTTTTATCATTTTTGTACACTTCGCGCCAACCCGGTTTCAAAATCAGTTTGCCTGTTGCTTTAAATTGGTGTTTTTCGATGCTTGCTTCAACGGTGGTGTTGGCAATTTCACAATCAGGATAAAAGGCAGCGATAAAGCGTTTCACAACCATGTCATACACTTTTCGCTCTGCTTCGGCTAAATCAATTCGATAAACTCCGGTTGGAATAATAGCGTGGTGATCAGTAATTTTTTTGTTGTCGAAAACTTTTTTCGATTTTCGGATTTTGCCGGCACTTAATAATGGCTGAGTCAGTTCTTCGTAACCTTTCAGGTTTTTTAAAGTGGCGGGAACTTTTTTATAAATATCGTCCGAAAGGAAAGTGGTGTCAACACGCGGATAGGTGGTTACTTTCTTTTCGTACAGCGACTGAATGGTCCGCAAGGTTTCGTCGGCACTGAGATTTAATTTTCGGTTACATTCAATTTGTAATGAGGTTAGGTCGAACAAACGTGGCGGGTGTTCTTTGCTCTTTTTGGTAGCAATTTTGCCGATGTGTAAATCTTTTTCCGAAATATCTTCCAATACCTTTTGTGCTTCCTCTTTGTTTTCAAATCGCCCGGTTGTTGAGGCGAAAATGGCATCGCGGTAATTGGTTTTAATTTCCCAAAAGGGTGTTGGTTTGAAATTTTCAATTTCAATTTGTCGCTCTACAATTAGCGCAAGGGTGGGAGTTTGTACTCTGCCGATGGAAAGTACCTGTTTGTTTTGCCCGTACTTTAAGGTGTATAGTCGGGTGGCATTCATACCCAAAAGCCAGTCGCCAATTGCACGAGCGCTACCTGCTTCGTATAGCTTTTCAAAGTCGTCGCAGGGCATCAGCTTTTCAAAACCTTCGCGAATAGCTTCTTCTGTTAGCGATGAAATCCAGAGTCGTTTGATGGGTGCTTTGTTTCCGGCTTTCGTCAGCACCCAGCGCTGGATTAATTCTCCTTCTTGTCCGGCATCACCACAATTAATAATTTCATCAGCTTTGCCAATCAAATTTTCTAAAATAGAAAACTGCTTTTTTACGCCTTCGTCATCAATAACTTTAATGCCAAACCGTTTGGGAATCATCGGTAGTTCGTTGATGTTCCAATATTTCCACCGAGCCGTGTAGTCGTGCGGTTCTTTGAGAGTGCACAAATGGCCAAAGGTCCAGCTCACCTGGTAGCCATTTCCTTCGAAATAACCATCGCGCCGACTTTTTGCTCCAATAATTTGAGCAATTTCTTTGGCGACACTAGGTTTCTCGGCAATACAAAGTTTCATGAAAAGTGGAGGTTGTCAGGTGTTGTTTGTTTATTTGAGCAATCTTATGCCATCGTCTTCCAGGCTGATCAAACGGTGTTTGTATAATGCGCCAATGGCTTTTTTAAAATTCTTTTTGCTGATTTGAAAGGTGTTTTTAATCAATTCAGGTGAACTTTTATCGGTCAGTGGAAGAAAACCTTCGTTGGCAGCCAGCTTGTTTAAAATTCCCTGTGAAATCTCATCAATCTTTTCGTAGCCTTCTTTTTGAAGCGAGAGGTCAATTTTCTCATCTTCGCGAACGGTCTTAATAAATCCTTTTAGTTTTTGCCCGACTTTTAAGTTTTGAAAAACCTCATTTTTATAAATCATGCCCCAATGGCTGTTGTCGATGATGGCTTTATAACCTAAATCGGTTTGGCCTGCAATGATTAGGTCTACTTCCTCACCTACTTCATAATCAACCGGAATATTATCGACGCTTTTATCCAATTTCGAAGACGCAGCAATGCGTTGACTTTCATCGTCTAAGTAAACGAAAACCAAATACGAACGCCCGGCTTCCATGGGGTGCTGCTGCTCGCGAAAGGGAACCAGTAAATCTTTTGGCAAGCCCCAATCCAAAAATGCCCCAACAGTTGTTACAGAAACGACTTTCAACAAGGCAAACTCGCCCACCATTGCTTTGGGAGTTTCATTGGTCGCAACAAGTCGGTCTTCGGAGTCAAGATAAATGAATACATTCAGTACATCTCCAGGCTTTGAACCCTCAGGAACATAGCGTTTGGGCATCAGGATCTCTCCATGTGGGCCACCATCGAGATAAATACCAAAATCAACTTCTTTTACAATTTCCAGTTCGTTCATTAAACCAATCGCTGCCATTTCTCCATGTTTTTAGTTAGTCGCAAAGGTACGTTTTCAAAGGAAATATCAGTAATTTCTTTTCGATTTAATATGGAAATCTATAGCGTTCAGAAGAAAAGGTTTATTTTTGACTCTAATTTGAAAAAAGTCAGAAGTAATATGACGCGAAGCAGTGGGATTTTATTACATATCAGTTCGTTGCCTGGAAAATACGGAGTTGGAACCTTAGGAGAAGAAGCATATGCTTTTGTGGATTTCTTGAGAGAGACAGATCAAAAACTTTGGCAGATTTTGCCACTGGGACCGACAGGATTCGGAAATTCGCCCTATCAGAGTTATTCAGCATTTGCCGGCAGTGACCTGCTGATTGGAGTGGATCGATTGGTAAAAGATAATTTATTGAGGAAAAGTGAGCTTGATAAATTGACCGAGTTTTCGGATAAAAAGGTGGAATACGAGCAAGTTGCTCCGGTTAAAACTGCCTTGTTGAAAAAGGCTTTTAAGCGGTTCAATGAGAAATTTGATCTGTACAAAGAGGATTACTTCAATTTTTTGGGCGAGCACTCGTGGTGGTTAGATGATTATTCTCTTTTCCAGTCTTTGAAAGAACAGGAGCCGGACTTGATCTGGAATAAATGGAAAAAGCCGATAAAACAACGAGATCAGCTTGCTGTTGACAAGGCTCACCTTGAGTTCGCTGAGGCAATCAATTACCAACGTTTTATTCAATTTATATTCTTCAAACAATGGTTTGATTTGAAGAAATATGCGAACAATCATGGCGTGCAGTTATTTGGCGACATGCCTTTGTATGTATCGCTCGATAGTGCAGACGTATGGGGAAATCAGGATATCTTTCTTTTAGATGATAAGGGTAAACCAACTCATGTTGGAGGAGTACCGCCAGATTATTTCAGTGAGACAGGTCAGCTGTGGGGCAATCCGGTATTTGACTGGGAGCGATTGGCTGAACGCGATTTCGACTGGTGGATTGCACGTTTGCATTTCAGCTTTAAAATGTATGATTTAATCCGGATTGACCATTTTCGTGGTTTGGAGTCATTTTGGTCAGTAAAAGCCGGCGAGAAAACAGCTATAAAGGGCGAATGGGTTCCGGCAAAAGGTCTTGAATTGATGAAACTCCTGAAATCTCAAATTGGAGAACTGCCTGTTATTGCCGAAGATTTGGGGGTTATTACTCCTGAAGTTGAAAATCTTCGGGATGAATTTGAATTAGCAGGAATGAAAGTCCTTCAATTTGCTTATGCGTCGGACGAGACAAACGAACATTTACCTCATAATTTTGGTGAAAACTTTGTGGTTTACACCGGGACGCATGATAATGATACAACATTAGGATGGATAAAATCTGCCACTATTGACGAGCGCCAGAATCTTAAATGCTATTTTAATGAGGGAGTCGCAAAATTGCCGGATCGGATTATTGAAGCGGCATGGGCGTCGGTTGCAAGGATGGCAATTGTTCCGATGCAGGATTTGTTGGCTCTTGATTCGAAAGGCCGCATGAACGTTCCGGGAACTGCAGTTGGAAACTGGGAATGGCGTTTTAAGTGGGAACAGTTAAAAAGCTCGAAAAAGGAATACTTGAAAGAGTTAACGAAAAGGTATAACCGATTATAAATCGACCGTATTTAAAAATACAGGAGAGCTATTCTAAATCTTCAATTCGATTTTGGAATGGCTCCTTTTTTTGATGAAATTATTTTGCTTTGAAGCATGCAATCGGCGGGCTACAAAGCACGGCTGGTTAGTTTTCAGCATGTTCTCCGCCATCATTGGCATACAATGACGGAAGTGAAATATTGAAATGAATGACAATTAACCTTAGAGCAATGATGAATAGTACCGGTATGATTTGAAGAATTGGATTCGCAACATTTAATCGAAATAGAACGAGATAGAGGCTTGCACCTAAAATGCAGACAGTTGCATAAACTTCTTTTTTGAAAATAACAGGCACTTCATTAACCAGGATGTCACGCAAAATACCTCCAAATACTCCGGTAATTGTTCCAAGAATAATACAATTTACGGACTCCAAATCATATTCAAGTCCGATTTGTACGCCGGTAATTGTATAGAGCCCTAACCCAATGGCATCGAAAAATAGTAGTGGACGGCTAATGTTATAAAGACGTGATTTAAACACGATGGCAAAAATAGTCCCGGCCAAAATAAAATAGATATAAGATGTTTGAGTCATCCAGAAAACGGATTTCCCGGTTAGTAAAATATCACGAATTGTTCCTCCACCAATCGCTGTAGCAAAAGCAATAATTAGCACTCCAAAAGGGTCGAAACGCTTGTGCATAGCTGTAAGTGCTCCAGATATGGCCAAAACAAACGAACCAATAAAACTGATGTAGTTGACTGCAAGTTCCATGAAATTTATTTTTCGGAGACAATGATACGCATTTTAAAGTTGATTGCTAAAACGCTTGTGAGTGATTCCGGGGAATGAATTTTATTCAGTCTTTTTTACCCCGATACGGAAGCGAGAGTCCGGAAACATCAATGCTTCCCTTTAGGGATTAAGGATGAGAACTTGATTTTCTTTCAATTTGAATAGTTTTATACAGTAGGTTTAAAGCAGCAAATTGAAGAATTTCATTTTAGAACATTCTTCTGGTTGCTTTCAATAAAGATTGTAATTTTGATGGATTCAAAAATTTACCCCATGCAGATGAATGAAAAACTGGAAGCTTTTGGCAAGTTGTTAGAAATTATGGATGAACTTCGCGAGAAGTGTCCGTGGGATCGTGAGCAAACTTTTGAGTCGTTACGCAAGTTAACGATCGAAGAAACCTACGAATTGGGTGATGCCATTTTGCAGGCCGACTCGCAGGAGATCAAAAAGGAATTGGGCGATTTGCTGCTGCACATTGTATTTTATGCGAAGATCGGTTCAGAGAAAAATGCTTTCGATATTCAAGACATCATTTCTGAATTGAATGAAAAATTGATTTATCGCCACCCGCATATTTATGGAAATGTTGATGTTGATAATGCCCGCGAGGTTGAGCAAAATTGGGAAAGCTTGAAATTGAAGGAGAAAGGCAGGAAAAAGAAAACGGTTTTGGAAGGAGTGCCATCGTCGTTACCTGCTTTGGTAAAAGCTGATCGCGTGCAGGAAAAGGTGAGTGGTGTGGGGTTTGATTGGGATCGTCCGGAGCAGGTGTGGGATAAGGTAAAAGAGGAAGTGAACGAGCTGCAGGATGAAATTGCGGCAAATGATAAGGATAAAATAGAAGCAGAGTTTGGCGATCTGTTTTTTTCATTGGTAAATGCTGCCCGGCTTTATGGTGTCGATCCGGAGGCTGCTCTGGAACGCACAAACCTGAAGTTTATTAAGCGGTTTAACTATCTCGAAAGTCAGACCCTGAAAAAGGGAAAGGATCTTAAAAAAATGCCCTTGGCTGAAATGGATAAATATTGGGACGAAGCTAAAAAGCTGGAGTCTTAGCACGACCGAGCATTGCTTTTTTTCACCTGTTATTACTTAATTCCGCTCTATTCGAAGATCGTACTTTTGAAGTAAGCCGGCTAATCCAATTTCACTGAAACGAGCTTTTTTCATCCTATTTTGGTCCGGATCAAATGAAAAATCAATGGCAGTTCGAAAATCAGCTTTTTCAAGTCTGGTGCGAAAAAAGGTCGCTCCGGTAAGTGTACAATTATCAAAAACGGCTTCGGTTAAATCACATTCTGAAAAATCAACTTGAATTAAAGAGCCGCCGCGAAATTGCACTTTTTTCATTTTCTTTTGAGTAAACAAAGCGTAGTCAAGTTGGCAATCGTCAAATGCAACTTCAAACAAAAAGTTCTGGCAAAGACTAAAATCAAAACCAACCAATTTGCATTGTTTGAACTGCACATCTTTCATGCCGGTATTCGCGATTTGTACCATTGCCAGATTGCAGTTTTCAAACTTGCATTCAATGAACTCACAATCTGAAAGGTCACAATTCGCAAATGAACACTCAACGAACCGGCAGCTTTGAAATTCTTTACCAGCAACGGTCTCTTGCGAAAAATCTACTTGTTTATATGTTTTTTCGTCGTTCGAAATATCAATCATGCTTGTCTTCCTTTTTCTGCAAATTTAGATAACAATAAAACCAATAATCGATTTTTAATCAAAATAGTTTTGTACATTCCTGCTAAATTGAAAAAGAGACTGTCCCATGAAATATAGGAACAGTCTCTTTTTATTTTCATAGAGCAAAGATTAAACCTCTAATACAAATTCTTCTTTTGGATTCCGGACTTTTTTCATGCTTGCCAGCCAGTCGGATTCGTTATCTCGATACCCCAATGGCAATAAAGTCACACTTTTCAGCCCTTTTTTATCTAATCCAAGTAGTTTGTCCAGCTCTTCGGGAGAGAAGCCTTCCATTGGGGTACAGTCTACTTTTAGCTCAGCTGCTTGCGCCATTGATAAACCGAATCCAATGTATGCCTGACGTGCCGTGTGTACAAAGTTTTCCTCAGCAGTTTGGGGCAAATAAGATGCTTTTAGCTTGTCTGTATATGAGCCAAACCGTCCGCGAGGCAAGCCTCTTTCATCAGTTGTGTAATTGTATACCTTGTCTATTCGTTCTTCAGTATACCGATCCCAGGCAGCAAAAACCAACAAATGCGAACATTCGGCTACAATTTCCTGCCCCCAAGCAATCGGAACGATTTTTTCCTTTAATTCCTGATCTGTAATTACAATAACCCTGAACTGTTGCAGGCCTGATGAAGTTGGAGCTAAACGAGCAGCTTCAACAATTTTATCGACATCTTCCTGGGCAACTTTTTTTGTAGGGTCGTACTTTTTGGTGGCGTAGCGCCACTGTAAATTCTCTAATAATGACATTTTCTTCTCTTTTTTTATGATACTAAAACTAAAATTATGCATACAATAGTAGGTGTTGCCTACACAAGCAAAAGTTTTCATTTAACACGTTAATCCACCATATATTCAGGCAATGCTAACACATCCTAAAAAAAGAAGTGATAGTACTCCGGCAGCTGTAGTTAGCATACTGGTCAAAAGTTGTATTACGAGCACTTGGTTTTATTTAAAATCTTCATTACAATTTCCTTCAACTCTAATAATTCTTCACTGCTAACGCTCATGGCTTCAGCCACTTTTTGAGGAATAAGCACTGCTTTTGATTTTAACTCATGACCATTTTCTGTAAGTCCGATTTCTACCACGCGCTCGTCGCTGGGCTTACGTGTTCTGGTAATAAATTTTTTTAATTCCAACCTTTTTAATAATGGCGTGAGTGTGCCACTGTCGAGATAGAGCTTTTTGCCGATCTGGTTCACCGTTTGAGGTTCTTGTTCCCACAGCACCATGAGTACCAGATATTGTGAATAAGTGATCTCCAACTCATCAAGAAACGGGCGGTATTGGTGAATAATCTCCCGAGACAAGGTATAAATAGGAAAACAAACCTGACTTTTTAAATTTAAAATTTCATCCATGGCCGATTACTTTAGACGACAAATATAATATGAATATATATATATTGTGCACAATCTAATAGTGGAAAATTAAATGAAATAAGGAATAATTTAACTTTGCTTTAATAAATCGCGCAAAAGAAATTAGCTAAGTTCGTAATGGTAGACTTGTTTAGGTCGCCAAAAGTTAAGATACTTGTAGCTCAATTATAATTTTCCTGTGAAGAAAACTCAATCAATTCTATTGTTCATGTTTTTGCCGTTTATCTTATCGGCTCAAATTGACACATTGCGTATTAATCGCTCCTTTGCCGGCAAGTGCTGGCAAGATACCAAAACAGCGTTTACGGCTCCGGCTCACTGGGATAGCCGCGACTGGACAACATTTGGTGTCGTTACCGCTTCAACGGCCAGTTTGTTTTTGGTTGATGAACCCGTGCGGGATGTTTTTCAAAACTGGAGCGAGGGGTGGGGGAGTTCGGGTGAGCACTTCACTTCTAATTTTCTGGAACCCTGGGGCGCAAAATATTCATTGGCCTTAATCGGTGGTTTTATGGGGTATGGCTTATTGACCAAGGATCAGAAAAGCCAATCGACAGCTTTGTTGGCAACCGAGAGTTTTATTTTGGCCAGCTTAATTGTACGGGTTCCCAAAACGTTAATTGGTCGAGCCCGACCCGATGCAGAACCTGATATTTCAGCACTTAGGTTTGAAGGGCCAATTAATGGAACCAGTTTACCATCGGGTCATACAACAGCTGTTTTTGCAGTGGCATCGGTTATTGCTAATCAGTATCGTGATCATCTGATTGTTCCAATTATTTCGTATTCTATTGCAACTGCAACCGGTTTATCGCGCATTTATGACAATAAGCATTGGCTTAGCGATGTGGTGGCAGGTGCGGCTATTGGAATAACTGTTGGCAACTTGGTTAGTGGGCGAAAAAATAAAGTTAAGAAACTTGCCGTGATTCCATTTTCGACCGGCAGATTGCAGGGAGTTAGGTTGGCATATAACTTGTAAGATCAACTGAAATCAGTTAAACAAAAGCTCTATTGACTCAATAATATTTCAACAGATATGAAGTGAGCATGATTAATTTAACCATTAAACGCATACGAGCATGATAAAATTAATCTTGGGAGTTTCATGTGATACATTAAAAACAAACAATTTGATCAGATGAAAAAATGGATTTATTTAATTGTACTTACTTCGTTTGCGATGGCATGTTCGTCGGGACAAAGGGCGTTGGAAAAAGGAGATTATATTTCGGCAATTGAAAAGGCAGCTAGCCGGCTGAGCAACGATTCGGATAACAAAAAGGCGAAACGGGTGATCAAGGAAGGTTATCCATTGGCGATTCAGTATTACCAGGAAGAAATTGATATGGCTTTGAGTGGGAATGATCCGTTGAAGTGGAGCAATACCCTGGATGTGATGTATCGAGTTAATCATTTAAGTGAAGAAATTCGCAGAATACCGGCAGCACGAAAGCTGGTTAGTTCGTTGAAGATTTACACGTCAGAATTAGAAGATGTTAAGAAGCGAGCAGCGGAAGAACACTACCAGTCAGGTCTACAGCTACTGGAGCGCGGCTCACGAGAAGATGCACGAGAAGCCTATTTCCAATTTAGGCAGGTCGATGATTTGATACCATCGTATAAAAATGTTGTGAGCAAGATTGATGAGGCTAAAGAGTTGGCAACATTGAATGTGATTTTAGAAACGATTCCTCTGCCTTCAAGGCGATATCAGTTATCATCCGAGTTTTTTTACGAGCAGCTAATCAATCGTATGAAACAACGTTTTCCAAACTCAGGTTTTGTTTCATTTTACACACCGGATGAAGCTGAAGATAGTGGCTTGAAATATCCTGACATGGTAGTGCGAATGGAGTTCTACGATTTTTTTATCGGGAAACCACTTCATTTTGAAAATGTTGAAAAACTAAGCCGTGTTGTTGAGCGCAATGTGGAAGTGAAAGTTAGTCGTGATTCAACCCGGATTGAGAAGCGGCAGGAACGCCTGAATGGGAAAATAAAAATAATTACAGACGAAGTATCTTCCCAGGGAGTTTTAAATGTTCGGATAGAAGAGTTTCAGACCCAGCGAACTATTTTGGATGAACAGGTGCCCGGAGAGTTTGTTTGGCGAAACCAATATGGCATTTTTGTTGGCGACGAAGGTGTTTTGACCGATCAGCAGATTTACATTTTAAATAACCGTGCTGTTCCACCTCCTGCTCCGCAAGATTTGTTCGTCGAGTTTACGCAGCCCATTTTCGAGCAGCTAACAAGTCGGCTGACCAATTATTTCAAAAAATACAACTAGTATTTTGGTAAAGCCCGGTAGCGCGCCAGACCTCCTTTACTGGTTTCTTTGTAATTAGAGGAAAGGTCTTTGCCTGTTTGAAACATGGTTTCCACGACTTCATCAAAACTTATCCGATGATCGCCATCGCTCATTAAAGCATAGGTATTATGGGCCAGAGCGCGCTCGGCAGCCAAAGCATTTCGCTCGATACAAGGAATTTGAACCAGACCGGCAACCGGATCGCAGGTTAGTCCGAGGTGGTGCTCCAATCCCATTTCTGCTGCGTATTCAATTTGTTTTAAATTACCTCCCATCAGTTGGGTAGCGGCAGCCGAAGCCATCGCGCATGCCGTTCCAACTTCTCCCTGACAGCCAACTTCAGCCCCCGAAATGGAGGCATTGTGTTTCACCAGGTTTCCAATCAGTCCGGCTGTCGCAAGTGCATGATAGAGTTGTTTTAAATCGGTTCGGTACACTTTTCGGTAATACTTTAAAATAGCAGGAACAACCCCGCACGCTCCACAAGTTGGTGCAGTTACAATTAGTCCGCCTCCGGCATTCTCTTCGGAAACGGCCAGTGCAAACGAAAATAGCTGCGATCTCTTTTTAAACGGCCCGGTGAAATTCGCAGCCTTCAACTTAAATGAAGATGATTTGCGTGGTAGCATCAGACCTCCGGGTAATGTGCCTTCGGTTTTCATTCCCCGTTTTATCGAGTCGTCCATCGTTTTCCAAACTACAGCCAAATGATCCCATATTTTTTTGCCCTCGTGAATCTCAACATACTCCCACAGCTGTTTTCCATTCCGAAGGCACCAAGTCAAAATATCATCCAGCTTATCATGAGGATAAATACGTTTTGTGTCCACATTCTCTCCTTCTTCAACAATTGCCCCACCTCCAACACTGTAGTAGGTTTTTTCGTTGAGCTTTTTGCCGTCTTCTGAATAAGCTTCGAGGCTTAGTGCATTCGGATGGACGGGGAGAAAAACATCCGGTTTCCAGATAATTTCGAGCGGGTATTGTTTAAAGACTTCATCAACAACAAAATCGGTAAGGTGCCCCTTTCCGGTGGCAGCCAAGCTTCCGTAAAGTGTACATTTAAAATGCTTTGCTGTTTTATTGGTCGATAGAAATTTTTCTGCGGCTTTGCGGGGGCCCATCGTGTGACTACTCGACGGACCATAGCCTATTCTGTAAATATCCTGAATTGAATGCATGCGATTTTCGTTTGAGTCAAAAGAATAACCTTTTTCAAAATATAGAACTATGCAAATGTCAGTGTTTCGACGAAATTACAATTGTTTTACAAGTTATTCATTGATTAAAAAATAGGTCTGGCAAATATCTATTAACTTTGGTCATTGTTTTTAAATTGAAAATCGCTTTTTCAACATCAAAATAGAATTGAGCTATGAAGAAACTGGAAGGCCTGAGGCCGCAACCACTTTGGGATTATTTTGAGGAAATTTGTCAAGTTCCGCGTCCGTCAAAAAAAGAAGAAAAAATTCGGAAGTTTTTGCTCGAGTTTGCAGCTGCAAATGGATTAGCTGCAAAGACTGATTCTATCGGAAATGTATTGATTAGTAAATTGGCATCTCAGGGGAAAGAGCATGTTCCAACGGTTATTCTTCAATCGCATATGGACATGGTTTGTGAGAAGAATAGTGATAAAGTTTTCAATTTTGAAACCGATGCGATTGTGCCTGTTGTTGATGGCGAATGGGTGAAAGCTGATGGAACAACGCTGGGAGCCGATGATGGAATTGGTATTGCCGCTCAGCTTGCGATTTTAACATCAAAGGATATTTCGCATGGTCCAATAGAATGTTTGATTACGGTTGATGAAGAAACAGGGCTAAGCGGAGCATTTGCCTTGCAGCCCGGGTTTTTGACCGGGAAAATTCTGCTTAATCTGGATTCGGAAGACGATGGTGAATTATTTATCGGTTGTGCCGGAGGAATTGATACCCTGGGGACTTTTACTGTTGAAAGGGAAAAAACTCCGGGTAAATCATTTGCCATGAAAATTATGGTGAAGGGATTGATGGGAGGACATTCAGGCGATGATATTCATAAAGGAAGAGGAAATGCCATTAAGATTTTAACGCGGTTTTTGTGGCAGGCTGTTCGTCAATTTGGTGTTCGAATTGCTGACTTCGATGGCGGAAATTTGCGTAATGCAATTGCGCGTGAGGCCACGGCAACCGTTATTGTGCCGAATGTACAAAAAGAACAGTTGGTGGCTGAAATCAATATGTTTTCGGCCGATGTTGAATTTGAGTGCGAACGCACAGAGCCTAATCTGGTGGTTGATCAAAGTTCAACGGTTTTGCCTGCAAAAGTACTAACACAAGGCAGTCAGCAAAAGTTACTCAATTTGCTATATGCCTGTCCGCACGGGGTGTTGGAAATGAGTACTCGAATGAACGACATGGTTGAAACATCTACCAATTTGGCATCGGTAAAGACTTTGGATGATACCCGGTTGTTGATCACGACAAGCCAACGTAGTGAAATCGAAAGTCGGAAGTATTACGCATCGGAAATGGTCCGTTCTGCTTTTGAACTGGCTGGCGCTGAGGTGAAAACGTCAGATGGCTATCCTGGATGGGCTCCCAATCCTGCCAGTCCAATCGTGAAAGTGGCTGTCGATTCCTATGTCAAATTATTTAATGAGAAACCAATTGTTCGCTCTATTCATGCTGGATTAGAATGCGGCTTGTTTTTGGAAAAATATCCGGAACTAGATATGGTTTCTATTGGTCCAACAATAAAAGGAGCCCATTCTCCCGATGAAAAAATCAATATCAAAACGGTCGATAAATTTTGGAAACACTTGGTTGATATTCTTGAGAATATATCCTGATTGTTTTTTCAAATTAGGTATTCAGCCATTTGATGGCAGTTTCTTTCTCCGAGAATATTTTAATGTTATACTTGGGTGTTTTCATGATGTCTTTCAGGAGCATGGCCAAAGCAATTCCCAGTGGGTCGGAACTGACGTAAGCTAATTTTATTTCCTTAAATTCTGCGAGATAGTGATTATAGATCTCGGCAAGTGAATCCAGCTCTGTCGGTTTTAAAACAGGGGTCGATTGTTGGTGATCGTGCAAGATCTTAATCTTACTCGAAAGCTCCATCTTTTTTAAATGTTGAAGATATTCTTCAAATACACTTAAAGGTGTTTTCCCGTAGAAAGAGGCATGTATGATGCCCATTTTCTCTTCTAAACTAAATACATTCATTTTTTGCGCGGTTTCAAGCATTGCAAAAGTATCTATTTTTTGTAAAAATCATTAGAATGAAAAGGAAATGTATAAAATATATGTTTATATTCCGAGGTAGTGCGCAGCATATTAGGAGGTTGAAGAAAGGCTAACAAAAGTTAAATCTTTGGAGTGTTAGATATTTTCACAACTATTATTGTTCGTTAGCCCCTTATTGCTTGCATGCTATTTGGCTGTTGTTTATAATGTTATAAGAAACAGACGGTTTGGTCTGTTTCTAAATTAATTCCTTTGTTGCATTTATTGTTTGGAAGAAATTAAAATGTTCCTATGTTTGTGCTACTAAAACAGTAGGAAAGGTAGGATGATATGAAAACAACATTTAAAAGGTTGATGGTGAGCACTCTAGTTGTGCTGTTAGTGGTTATTCATAGCCTGGCATTTGCTCAGGTTACATATAAAGTTGAGTGGAATAAAAGTTCGGTATTTGTTAGTGGTACTTCAACAATACATGATTGGGAAATGAAAGTTGAGCAGCTTCAGGCGAGCTTTGAGTTAGCCGAAGCTGGCTCTCTTCAGACATTAAAAAATGGACGAGTCAGTGTTGAAGTAGAATCGATCAAAAGTGATCGTAGTTTGATGAATAAAAAGACTTATGAAGCGTTAAAGTCTAAGAAAAACCCAACCATTACAGTGTCGTTAGATGAGGTGAATGTAACAGGAGAAAAAGGGGTTGCCAAATTCACATTGAGCATTGCAGGAAAAAAACAGCAAATATCTGACGACTTCACGTTGGAAAGCCTGGCTGATGGACAAATTCGGATTGAAGGCGAATTAGATTTAAAGATGTCAAGCTATGACGTTGAACCTCCTGTTGCCTTAATGGGAACCATAAAAACGGGAGACGAAGTCAAAATTGACTACAATTTAGTTTTTAAACAGCAATAACTCGGGGCTCTGAAAACGAATCCGCTTCGAGTATTATTTAATCAATTTAATTATATCAAAATGAAAAAGGTTTCTTTGATTTTTGCCATATTCGCTATGGCCTTGATAACATCTGCTCAAAATTTCGAACAACCTAAGGTTTCCAAGGATTTTGACGGTGTTAAAGTGAAAGTAGGAGGAGATTTTGCTATTCAACTTCAGTCATTGGATCATGAAGCGCCGGTTGAACTGATCGACCTTAAGCATAACTTCAATTTACCAACTGCAAATTTGAGTTTGACTGCAAAATTGGCTCCTGGAATTCAGTTGTACATGAACAACTATTTGTCTTCTCGCCACCACAACGAGGCGTGGGTTGAAGGTGGTTACCTGACAATTGATCAATTGCCATTCTTGCCTGCAGCCAACAGTATTATGGAATACCTAACCATTAAAGCAGGTGTAATGAACCCAAACTATGGTGATGCT
Organism: Sunxiuqinia indica; assembly: GCF_009847015.1. GTDB lineage: Bacteria > Bacteroidota > Bacteroidia > Bacteroidales > Prolixibacteraceae > Sunxiuqinia > Sunxiuqinia indica. The sequence goes on along the minus strand of NZ_WVEM01000005.1, from coordinate 15,530 downwards.
CATTTCTACCGCAGTAACAATGCAGCAGTTTTGAACAACCCATTCGTAGGGAACTGGATCATGGACAACTTCACTACTAACCCTGGAATTGAGTTCATGTACCGTAACAAAGGCTTCCTCGCATTGGTTGGAACCAACAATGGTCGTATGAACTATGGACGTGGTAATGATATTGGTGAAGACTTGGTTTTCAACTGGAAACTGGCTTATGATACTGATATCAACGAAGACCTAAGAATACGTGCATCCTTTTCTGGGTACCACGTTGGCGAAGGGCACAGCGGATCTTACTTGTGGGATGGCGACCGTGCTGGTGCGCGTTACTACAATGTGATGCAAACAGCCGATGCCGAAGGTGATAATTTCCGCTCAGGACGTTGGAGTCCAGGCAGCGGGCAGTCAGAAATGAACAGCTACATGGCTAACCTTTTTGCGAAATTTCATGGTTTGGAAGTATTCGGGATTTATGAAAACATGAAGGGCGTTAAAAGAGATGAGGATCAGCATTACACACAAACTGCACTGCAAGCCATTTACCGGATTGGAAGCTTCTATGTTGGAACTCGTTTGAATAAGGTATCTGACAATGAAGACTCAAAGGTGACTCGCACGAACATTGGTGGTGGTTGGTACATGACTAACAATGTGTTGGTTAAACTTGATTACGTGAATCAAGAGTATGAAGGACCTGCCCATGGAGCGATTGACGGTGGAAACTTTAATGGATTAGTGCTGGAAGCAGCCATATCCTTTTAAATAATTGGTTTAGTTAGATCAAGCTGCCCCGGTAAAAAGGGCAGCTTTTCACTTTTTTATTTCACATTTAATGAAAATTCGATCAATATATTTCATAGTCTTTTTGCTTATGGTGATCCAAACTGTTGACGGACAGATGGCTGCCAGAAAGGAGACTTTTAGTCGGTATATGTTTGATCAGGTTCACATTACCGGGAAAACAAATGTGAACGATTTTCATATGGAGTATCGGGATGATGAATTCTGCAGGATGCCCAGTACATTTAGTTCAGATGAGGCAACGATACAAATTAACATTCCGGCAGAAGAAGTCGAAGCTGATTCTAAAATCATGCTGAAAGACTTCCTTGATTTGATTAACTCCGACGAATATCCAAATATCACGATTGAAATTGCAAAGGATGAAATTGACTTTGCTTCACCAGATACTGAAGGAAAGAAGACCATCGAATTAAGTATGAATGGACTTACGAAGAAGTATCAGTGTGAAACTGTTTCAGCGTCTTGTTTTGTAGATCAATGGTGTATGACAGGACAATTGAAGCTTAAACTAACCGATTTTAATATTGAGCCGCCTCATAAGTTTTTAGGTTTGGTAAAGGTTCGGAATGAAATATTTATTAATTTTAGAATCTTGTTTTCGTAGAACCAAAAAAACTAACTTTTGAAATTTAGTACCAAAACCCGGTATGGTATTCGTGCTATGCTTGAAATTGCGAAAGACGAATCCCAAAGCGGTGTCTTCCAGAAAGACATAGCCGCAAATCAGAAGATATCTGTCAAATACTTGGACCAAATTATTCATGCCTTAAAGGCTGCTGGTCTGATTATCAATTTGCGTGGAAAGAAGAGTGGTTACATCTTAACCCGCCAACCTTCAGAAATTACGATACTGGATATTCACAGTGCTTTTGAACCTGGAATTTGTGTGATCGATTGCTTGGCTCAAAGCTTTCATTGCGACCGCGAAACTACTTGTCGCGTTAAAGGTTTCTGGGGAGAACTAAATCGAATGATTGTAGACTATTTCAAAGGCGTTACCCTCGAAGATTTATGCAAAGGGCGCATAAATCTGGATCAATAAACTTCTATTGCTGGCTCAAAAATAGAAATAGCGAATCAGTACCAAAAGAACACCGCCGACATACAAAATACCCAAAATAGTCTTGGTGTTCCTAGCGATCCAATTGGGGAGGAAGATATCAAAATTGTCATTTTCGGAAATATAGTTGCATGCCATAATATCAATTGGGCAGGTCCGCTGGTAGAATATAAAATAAACGCCTTTAGCATAACTAGGGCAATGGCTATCCAGGTGAAAGAGGTAATTTGATTCGTAATGCCTGCCTAGTCAATAAAGAAAATTAAGGAAGCAAAAAATATCCAAATTACCGTGTGTAGCAACTTGAGTCGATGATTGACTTGTTTCATTGCTTCTTGAAAAAGAAAGCCCAGTCAAATCTGGGCTTTTATTGTTGTTAGTATTCCATTTCTAAATCAGTATCGTGAATTTCGTGCCATGGAAGTCCGTGTTGGTTTAGCGCTTCCATAAACGGATCTGGATCAAATTCTTCGACATTGTACACGCCGTCTTTCTTCCAAAGTCCTTTCAGGTACATCATTGCACCAATCATTGCAGGCACCCCGGTGGTGTAGCTAACTGCCTGTGTTCCGGTCTCAGCAAACGCAACTTCGTGATCACAATTGTTATACACGTAGTAGGTTTTTTCCTTTCCGTCTTTTAAGCCTTTAATACGGCAGCCAATTGATGTTTGTCCTTTATAGTTTTCACCCAGATCGCCCGGATTTGGTAAAACAGCTTTTAGAAATTGGATCGGAACAATCTCTTTCCCTTCATACATCACCGGTTCAATTCCTGCCATGCCGATGTTCTGAATCACGCGCAAGTGAGTCAGGTACTCCTGCCCAAAGGTCATCCAAAAGCGAGCTTGCTTAATGGTTGGAAAATTTTTAACCAATGATTCCAATTCCTCATGAAAGATCAAATATGATTCTTTTGGGCCAATGTTTGGATAATCCAGAGGCTTGTGAATTTCATGGGGTTCTGTTTCTACCCATTTGCCATCTTTCCAGTATTTTCCTTTTTGGGTGACCTCGCGAATATTGATTTCCGGGTTGAAATTGGTTGCAAAAGCTTTTCCGTGGTCGCCGGCATTACAGTCTACAATATCCAGGTATTGTATTTCGTCGAAATGATGCTTAGCCGCATGAGCAGTATAAATACTTGTTACACCCGGGTCGAAACCGCAACCTAAAATGGCTGTAATTCCCGCCTCTTTAAACCGGTTTTGATAAGCCCATTGCCATTTGTATTCATATTTTGCTTCGTCTTTTGGTTCGTAGTTAGCAGTATCCATGTAGCTAACTTTAGTTTCAAGACAGGCATCCATAATCGGCAGATCCTGGTATGGAAGTGCTACATTCACAACTAAATCAGGCTTAAAACTTCTGATCAGTTCAACGAGTTGTGGAACGTTTTCAGCATCAACCTGAGCTGTTTTAATCCGGTTTCCACCGATTTTATTTGCAATTTCATCGCATTTGGATTTTGTGCGACTAGCCATCATGATGTCTGTAAAAACCTCTGGAAGTGCAGCCATCTTGTGAGCAACAACAGTTGCCACTCCTCCTGCACCAATTATCAAAACTTTTCCCATTAATATGTTCTTTTTATATGAAGTTATTCTTTTCAAAGGAACTAAATTTTTTAAAATCAATAAAGCCCTTTTTATTCGAATTATTTTAAAACAGTGATTTTATAAATTCTTATTTTTTAGTGTTTTCTGTTTGAATGCATTATTTGTCTTCAAACAAAATGGGCGCTAAAACGTATTTTGTGAAGCTTTTAATTCTATTTCGTTTGTAACGAATTAAGTGCTACTTGCTGTAAGAGTAACGATTTAAATTTAAACTTGTTTGAAAATGATTATTTTTGTAGCGAGAAAGAAGAATTAAAGAAAGAGGACAAAGCATGGTTACAAAGCAAACCGCAGATCAGTTGAACGCTGAGTTTAATGAAAAGGAAATTGTTGAAGCACTAAAACATATAGCAAGCCAGTTTCCGGGGAAAGTAGTATTTACGACTAGTTTTGGAATTGAAGATCAGGTAATTACCGATTATGTTTTCAAAAACGGAATTGATATTAAGGTAGTGACTTTAGATACCGGACGTTTGTTTGAAGAAACCTACAAGGTGTATAACCGAACGCTGGAAAAGTATCAAAAGCCCATTCAACCGTATTATCCAAAAAATGATGAATTGGAGAGTTTTGTTGGCGAAAAAGGACCCAATAGCTTTTATCTTTCCGTAGAAAACCGGAAGCAATGTTGTTTTATCCGTAAGGTAGAACCGCTTGGTCGGGCTCTGGATGGGATGGAATGCTGGATTACCGGGATTCGTGCCTCTCAATCGAATAACCGCGAAGATATGCTGCTTTTTGAGTGGGATGGCGGGCACGAAATTGTAAAATACAATCCTTTGCGGGACTGGAGTTTGGAAGATTGCAAAGCATATGTCAAGGAAAATCAAGTGCCATATAATGTTTTACACGATCGTGGATTTGTGAGTATTGGTTGCTCTCCTTGTACGCGTGCAATACAACCAGGAGAAGATTTCAGAGCCGGACGCTGGTGGTGGGAAAGTAACTCCAAGAAAGAATGTGGACTACATACACATCAATAAAAATGGTGAACAACTAAAATACTGTAAGCAGGTTATGATGACCTGCTTTTTTTAGTCTATAATTCTACGACCAAAAGGGGTCAAGGCCAGGCTCATCAATTTAAAATGTTGTTTGGCAAATGGAAGCCCGATAATGGTGATTGCAAAGAGTAACCCGAATGCCAAATGAGTTAGGGTAATCCAGATACCACCGACAAAAAACCATAGTATATTCATAAGGGTTGAAAGGCAGCCCGGAGCATAGTCCATATATTCAATTCGTTTGCCAAAAGGCCACAAAGCCAGCAACGATAACTTAATGCTTTGCAATCCGAACGGGATACCAACAATTGTCAGGCAGAGTAAAAGTCCTCCAATCAGGTATTCCAGAAAAATAAAGAAGCCTCCAAATACAATCCAGATAACATTACCGAGTGTGCTCATTTTTTTTGTTTGAATGTTTGGTTTTTCGTTGATCCGAATATACTCTTTTTGCTTCGATCCAGTATTCGTTTTTCGGTGAACAGGGAAAATTTCTGGATGAATGAATTACATGCTACTTTTTTTGCTTTCGACCAGGCAATAGAGTGCTCTAAAAAAAATGAACGACCATAGCCGATCGCTGTCTTTTTTTTTATATTTCGAAGTTGTGGTTCATATACTGGTCTGGAACTAGCTTTTAGTGAAGTTGAGTTTTAATCCAGTCTAAAATTTGATGACGGGTAGTTGTTGAAATCCAGTGTTCATTCACAGGAGTTATCAACGATTCTTTATCGCAATTCAATGTATTATAAATGATGTAGCTGGTTGTTGGAGGACAAACATTGTCGTTGTAGCCCCAAGTCATAAAAACAGGGACTTTAATCAGCTTCGCGAAATTGACCACATCATAATAAGCCATCGTATTGATTTTTTCGGGGGTGTCTATTCCATCAAAATAAAGTGAGAAATGAGGATATCCCCCTGCACGTCCGGCTTTAAATCCGGCCATGTCGCTTAGCGCCGGATGATTGGCAGCACATGCTGTTACTCGGGTGTCAAGTCCCGTTGTAATTAAGGCTAGTGCTCCGCCCTGACTTCCTCCCTGAGCAATTAGGTTTTTACCGTCCCATTCAGGTAAACTGGTTAAAAAATCTAAAGCCCGAACGCAGGATAGGTACACTTTTTTCATGTAATACGAATCTTTGTTGTCTAAACCATTAACCAAATAACTATTATTCCCCTGCCCAAAAGCCTGACTAATTTCGCGATAGGTTTCACGGTCTAAATTCGGGCGAATACCGTGAATCTCCATATCGAAACGAATACAGCCTCCTTCAGCATAAAAGATATCTTTCATCGGATCCATGGGTTTGATTCCAGCACCCGGAGGTGAAAACACGACCGGGAATTTCCCTTCTTTTTTAGGCAAAGTAAGGTATCCGTAAACATATTCCTTTTTTTTGAAGGCCTGCAGTTTTATAAGATAGCAGTCAACCTTATTGCTCGAGTATTCCGGCACAAATGTTTTTTCGATTTCCATAGGACAATTTGCTGCTTCTTCCTTGGCTTCTTTCCAAAAGTTGACAAAATCATCAGGAAGTTGAGTGTAGGGCTTTAATTTTTCCGGTGCAAAACCTACTTTAGTATGATGTTTATATTCCACACCATTCAGCTCAATCTCAAGCTTACAGTCTCTGAATCCGGGTTGTGACATGGTTCCAACTGGTATCTCAGCTTTTCCGTTTTTCAGCGTGACTGTTCCGCTTTTTTCGCTCGGTAAAAGTTCCGGGCCAACGTGGTATTCAATTTCAATATTGTCTTGCAATACGCCATATTCGTAAAGGGAGACAGTTATTCTGGCTTCTTCATTTAATTGATAAAGCCAGTCGGAGTTGCTCGGTGTGGTTACCCATAACACGTTACTACGATAAGGGTAGTTTTCTGCATACCCGGAGCAGATAATAAGCAAAAGGAGGCTGAGAAATGATATCTTTTTCATAATAGACAAAAATACAATATTGAATTAAAATAGCGTCTCTGTGCTGATATAAAAGCGAGGATTTTTTTATTTTGATTCACTTGTGCCTGCTCTGATTAAAAGGTCAAAACAGGCGGTTTTTAGGTGTTGCAGATGATTGTGTCAATACCATTTTATAAAAAAAAACAGGCATTTGGAGTGCGAAGATATAAGCTGGAGGTTATATATTTACGGTTCATTTTATGGTGCGCTTATCGAAAAATATGGATACAAATATCTGGCTTTACTTGCTTTTCACTTTTGATAAAAAGGCGATTTACTATTGTATTTTTTTTATAATGGTTCTAATCTGATCGGATAGAGTTTCCTCAGCAGCTTTTGGGCACATAAACAACGATCGGCGCGAGAACAATAATCATCATGAAAAGTCTTTTTTTGTTGAAAGTCAAAATGACAGCGCGTTTATCATTGATGATCCAACCTTTTGAAAACATTTCATTTTTGTGCTTTTGTGTCGACATCAATTCAATTTGAATGAACTTGACAGGCTTTTTACTGTTCATTACAACAGAGAAAAAAATAGAAATGAGAAAATTGGCTGCCCTTTTGTTGGTATTTGTTGTTGCATCTTGTAGTCTCAGAACAACCGAAGATCCGATAAACAAATCCCAAACCATTCCCCCGGATCAGATATCGCTAGGGGGTGTACTTGCTGAGTTCGCTAACATAAAACAGATCGATCAGCATGCTCATTCGAGTTCGTCGCTTTTTACTGACAATATTCGTAGCCTGCAATCCAACCTGGACGTAATAAAGAAAGAGCAAAAGGAACTGGATGAAGCTTTGTTGGATGAATGGAATATCCTGAATCAGAAGATAACACAGAGCTTTGAAAGTTTATCGAAAAACGATGTGAATGCCTGGGTAACTTTAAATGACAGTTTATTGAAATATACGCAGGAAGTTCGTTTTGCTGATGCTTTGGAACGCATCGCATACAATCCGGTTGGCAACAATCAATTATCCAAAACGCAATTAAAATCCTTTTACTACACCCGATTGTACGATCGGATTTATTTCAATGTGTTCGGAAGTTCCAGCCTTCAATACGAGCATACCACAGGGGGAAGTGTGCGCTTGGTTCAGGCAACTGATTATCCGTTCGATAACCGGATTTCGATAAAAGTTGAATTGCAGGATACCCGCTATCTTGATCTTTATATCCGGATACCTGAGTGGGCAACAAACTCCTCTGTAACGTCAAAAGGAGTGAAGTATAATGTTATTCCGGGGCAATATACCGAGATTGCGAAAAAATGGAAAAATGGAGAAGAGGTTGAAATAATAATAGGAATTGAACCGGAAGTTGTCGAAAATAATGATTCTGCTTTTGCACTAACTTATGGGGCTTTATTTCTAACTCATCTTAATTCATCAATAAATCAGCTCACATTTCGTAAAGAATATCCTATCGATTATTTAAAAATGGTCTCACCGGTCGGTAAAATGCCAACTTTTACCTTTACCGGTATTGAAGATACCACTTTGGTTTTGCAACCTTACTTTTCAGAAGCGCAGGATACCGTTGGTCGAACAGCATGGATTCAATACAGATAAATGTTTTTACTATGCGTGTAATTGGCTGTAAATCAGTTTAGATTTCCTTTAAAGGCGAGATGGCGCATACAAAATCATTAAAGATCGGCCGATGAGCTGATTAAATATTTTCTACAACATTCCTTGAATATCAGACCAAAATAAATTGGTATATTTGCATACCAGAACAGAACAGATAAAACCAACTAAAATGAAAAATCTAATTTTAATGCTAGCCTTTGCTATAGGCTTGTTTCTTAATGCTTTTGCTCAATATGAGTATCCTTTTCAAAATCCAGATCTTCCGGTTGCAAAGCGAGTAGATGATTTAGTTTCCCGATTGACCGTTCAGGAAAAAATCGATCAAACTCTTTATCAGTCACCGGCGATTGAACGTTTAGGGATTCCGAAATACAACTGGTGGAATGAATGTTTGCATGGAGTTGCTCGAGCTGGCTATGCTACGGTCTTTCCGCAATCAATATCTATCGCTGCTTCATGGGATAAAGAATTGATGCACAAGGTTGCTTCAGTTATCTCTGATGAAGCTCGGGCCAAGCATCACGAGTTTATTCGTCAGGGGGAGCGTGGGATTTATCAGGGCTTGACATTTTGGTCACCCAATATCAACATCTTTCGTGATCCTCGTTGGGGAAGGGGCCACGAAACCTATGGAGAAGATCCGTATTTGACAGGCCAAATGGGAAAGGAATTTGTACTCGGATTGCAGGGCGACGACTCGGATTATCTGAAAGTTGTTGCTACCGCTAAGCATTACGCAGTTCACTCCGGCCCGGAACCTTTGCGGCACGAGTTTGATGCTCGTGTTAGTGAACGAGACTTGCGGGAAACTTACCTGCCGGCTTTTCGAACATTGGTGGTTGATGGCGAAGTGCAATCGGTGATGGGAGCTTACAACCGGTTTCGTGGTGAAGCAGCTTGTGCCAACACTGAACTATTTGGTATTCTTCGTGACGAATGGAATTTTGATGGTTATGTTGTATCCGATTGTGGGGCAATCTCGGATATCTGGAAGTATCATAAAGTTGTGCCCGACGCTGCTTCTGCCGCGGCGCTTGCAATCAAAAAAGGATGTGATTTAAACTGCGGAAGCACTTACGAAGCATTAACTGAAGCTGTTGAATCAGGAATCTTAACAGAAGAAGATCTGGATGTTGCTGTGAAACGCTTATTTGAAGCCCGGTTTAAGTTGGGTATGTTCGATCCGGTGGAACAAGTAGCATACGCCCAAATTCCATATGAGGTAAACAATAACCCGGCTCATGACCGTTTAGCTCGTGAAGCTGCGCAAGCAAGTATCGTACTCCTGAAAAACCAAAGTACACTCCCGTTATCAAAATCATTAAACACCATTGCGGTTATCGGGCCAAATGCCGATGAAGTGCAGTCGCTATGGGGAAATTATAACGGTATTCCGTCCAACCCGATTACTGTTTTACAAGGCATTAAAAATAAAGTAGAACCACGTACGAACGTGTTATACGCTCAAGGAAGTGATTTGGCTGAAGGAATACCTACCATGGAAGTAATTCCTTCGGTTTATTTGCAGACAGCTGACGGAGAACAAGGTTTGAAAGGCGAGTATTTTGATAATAGTAAATGGGAAGGTCAGCCATTGTTCACACAGCTTGACGATAACGTCGACTTCATTTGGGATCTGGGAACACCTGATCCTCGCCTGGAAACCGGGCAGTTCAGTATTCGGTGGACTGGATATGTGGTGGCTCCCAAAACCGGATTATATCATTTCAGTGATTGGGGAAAACCATATATGAAAATCACCTTGAACGGTACCGAAGTAACCGGAGGTAATCATGTTCATCATGCAAATATCAAACCAGTGGATGTAAAAATGAATGCAGGTGAGCGGTATGAAATTTTAGTTGAATATCAAAATTACTATGGTGATGCTACCGCAAAGCTTCTTTGGTCGGTGCCTGAAGAAAACCGAATGGAAGAGGCTGTTCATATTGCACAACAAGCTGATGCAGTTATTCTGACTTTGGGTTTGAATGAACGATTGGAAGGGGAGGAAATGTCAGTGGAATTGGAGGGATTTTATAAAGGAGACCGCACCAATCTAAACCTACCTCAAACACAGGTTGATTTGATGAAAGCAATCGTTGCAACCGGTAAACCGGTCGTGTTGGTGTTGATCAATGGAAGCGCTCTATCCATCAACTGGGCCGCAGAGCACATTCCTGCAATTTTAACAGCCGGGTATCCCGGGCAACAAGGTGGCAATGCCATTGCTGATGTGTTATTTGGAGACTACAATCCAGCGGGGAAACTACCGGTAACCTATTATAAATCGGTTGAGCAATTACCACCTTTCGAAAACTATGAAATGAAAGGCCGGACGTACCGCTATTTTGAGGGTGAACCTTTATATCCGTTTGGCTACGGGTTAAGTTACACTTCATTTAAATATAGCAATTTGAGCTTGCCCGATCAGGTTGAGATGGAGAAACCTTTAGTTATTGCTGTGGACGTGACCAATACCGGAGACAGGGATGGAGATGAAGTGGTTGAGCTGTATATAACTGATGAAAAAGCGACAACTCCACGGCCAATTCGCCAATTGGAAGGTTTTAAACGAATCCATTTGAAGAAGGGAGAAACGCAAACTGTTCAGTTTACCTTGGAACCTCGCCAATTGTCAATGATCAATAAAAAAGATCAGCGGGTAATTGAACCCGGGTGGTTTACCGTTGCGTTAGGAGGAGAACAACCTGGATTTGAAGGGAGAGCCGACGCCAGCACAACATCAACTATTTCCGGCCGTTTCCAGGTGAAAGGGAAAGTAAGGCCAATTCAATAAGCAAATTATAAGCATGATAAAGAATCCCGGCAGTTTTGAATTACCGGGATTCTTATTGATGAAAATACTTTTTGTCTGCTTTCTTTATTGATTGGGAAGCCGATCTTGCATCTGACGCTGAACCATCCATCCCGGGTATTCGGGCGTGAGTGCGCTAATCTCATCAAGTTGATTAATTTCATCCTCCGTAAGTTGCAGTTGTGTCGAAGCCAAATTGTCATTCAACTGATCTGGTTTTTTCGCTCCGATAATGATACTTGTTACTGCCGGTTTACGAAGCATCCAGGCCAATGCGATCTGGGCTGCCGAAACCTGATGGTTCTTCGCAATCTTTAACATGACATCGATAATGTCGAAGGCTTTTTCTTTATTTAGCGGAGGGAAATCAAAATCATCCCGTCGACTATCTCCGGCCTTTTCTTTTTCTCTGGTATATTTCCCCGACAGAAATCCGCCCGCAAGCGGACTCCAGGGCATAAGTCCCATACCTTGATCCTCGATCATGGGAATTAGTTCACGCTCAATGTCCCGCGATGCCAGGCTGTAATAATATTGACCGGCACAAAACGGTGTCCATCCATTTTTTTCGGCAATGGCATTTGCTTTTGTAACCATCCATGCCGGATGATTGCTGATTCCGATGTATCGAACTTTTCCGGCCCTGACGACATCCTCCAGTCCTCGCATTGTTTCCTCGAGTGGAGTAAGCGGATCAACACCATGAATATACAGTAGGTCGACATACGACAAGCCCATTCGCTCCAGACTATCATTCACCGAGTCAATAATATGAGCTCTGGTCAGTCCAACTTGGTTTGCTCCCGGGCCCATTCTAATCCTGACTTTGGTCGCAATAACAACTTGCTGCCTGTTGATTCCAAGGTCGGTAAGCGATTTACCAAGCATTTTTTCCGATAGTCCTTCTGAATAAGCATTTGCGGTGTCAATAAAATTGATTCCGCCATCAAGGGCAGTCTTCATTAGTTTGTTGACTTCGTCCTGAGGTACTTTGCCAATAGCTTCCCAAAAACCTCTTCCGCCAAATGTCATTGTTCCGAAGCATAATTCAGAAACTAAAATCCCGGTATTTCCTAATTGATTGTATTCCATAACGTTTGTTTTAGTGGTTCTTCTTGAATGAACATTTCAGCATGCTTATGGTTGGTTAAAATATGTTAATAGGGCAGAAAGTTCAACCGTTGGTTGAAAATTAATTGTATTGGAAAAGATTAAAATCATTAAAAGGTGGAAACAAATTTTTATAAGCTCAAAGCGACCTCATTAGACGGAAAGGAAATTGATTTTTCAAGTTACGCAGGTAAAGTTATTTTAGTTGTAAATACGGCGAGTAAATGTGGTTTTACTCCTCAATATGAAGGTTTAGAGAAACTCCATAAAACCTATAAAGACCAAGGGTTGGTCGTTTTAGGATTTCCCTGCAACCAGTTTGGAAAACAAGAGCCCGGAACTGAAAAGGAAATTGCAGAAGGTTGCCTTGTAAATTATGGTGTTACCTTCCAAATGTTTAAAAAGGTTGAAGTGAATGGCGATCAGGCACATCCGGTTTTTAACTTTCTGAAACATAAATTAACCGGAGTTTTAGGAAGCCGTATAAAATGGAATTTCACCAAATTTTTGATTGACAGAAACGGAAATCCCGTGAAACGATTTGCCCCGGTTACAAAACCCGGGAAGATGGAAGAAGACATAAAAGCATTATTGTAGCTTATTCTGTGGTGACTTGTCAAGACTCTGATCTAATGACAGAAAAAGCTAGTTGACCAATTAGAGTAGGAAGTAAAGGTGTTTTTTACTTGCGAATCCACTCGGTTTTATCCTCAGCTGAAATTCGTGTTCGTCGTGGGCGCTGAAAAGCTTCATCGGGCTCTCCTAAAATAAAAAAGCCAATCGGGGTATCTTCTTTTTCCAATGCCAGAAAGTTATGCATTTGTTCCGAATAGCAAATATCTCCGGTGCTCAGGTACCCGCCAATGTTGAACGCCTCCAGACTTAAGTAAATATTCTCAACTGCACAGGCCACCGAAACGATATCCTCTTGCACCGGGAAGCGTTTGTGAGGATCTCTTTTTGCAATGATGGCAATGATATGGGAAACCCGTTTCCACTTTTCGCTGTAGGCATCATACTTGAAATCGAAAAACTTCTCAGCTGGGGTGATCTCTTTGTAAATTTGTTGTTGGACATTGAAAAAGCGTTTTACCCCTTCATCGGCAAATACTTTAAACTGCCAGGCTTGCACCAATCCGTGCGATGGAGCCCAGGTGGCATTTTCCAGTAGTTTCTCAATAATTGAATCGTCAATTTTACCACCTTCTTTCAAGCCATTTACAAAGGTCGATTTCCGGTTTTTTATCCATGCTGATATTTCTTGTGAATCTTTCATGCTTGTAGCTTTTCTGATTTGTTTTAGTAAACAAGTAATCGTCCTTCAGGTTTAGTACAAAAAGCTCTTTCGGAGAAACCGGGTGTTGGGTTAATCGCTGAAGTTTCATCAATCTGGATACGATTTTCCGTTTAAGTGCAGATTTTCTCTATTTTTGTGAGCAACTCTTATTGTGACAGAAAATTATGAATGACTCACTCGAACAGGTTAAAGATCTTATTGAATCAAACAAATTAGATGAAGCACAGCAGCTGATTCATAAATCGTTGGATTTGGATTCCTCGGCGGAAGCATTGTATTTTTATCTTGGACAGATTTACTACAGACAACAAAAATGGGGTGAAGCAATTAATGCGTATCACAAAGTGTTGGAGTTGAACCCGGACCACAAGGAAGCACAATCCAATATCGAGATGGCAAAAAATATCTTAGGGTATTTCACGCCCGACATGTTTAATCCTTAATCATGATTTTTCCTTATGGCTTAGGCTATAGGAATGGAAAAAGCGATTGTTGTTCCGTTTTTCATGTCACTTTCAACCCATATTTCGCCATGGTGTCTGTCGATAAACTCTTTGCAAATCATTAATCCTAAGCCAGTGCCTTTTTCTCCCTGCGTTCCGGCTGTTGTTATGGAATGGTCGATCTTCATTAGTTTCGTTAAGTTGTCTTTTGAAATACCAACTCCGCTATCGCTTACAGAAACCACTACAGCCTTATCGTTTCTTGTTGTATGCACAATAATTTCCGAATTATGATGAGAAAATTTAATCGCGTTTGAAATTAAATTTCGTAAAACAGTCGCTATCATTTCCTTGTCGGCAAATACCTCAAGTTGTTCATCTGCCTTGTTGATTATTGATATTTGCTTTTCTTTAGCAGTCGATTTGTAGAGTTCAATAACTGTATCGCATGAATCTCTCAGGAAAATCTGTTCTGGTTTAAAAAGTGTTCTGTTGGTATGAGCCCGGGCCCACTCCAATAGATCAATAATGAATTTGTATACTTTTTTGGACGATTGATTCAATGTTTGTGCGTACTCTTTGCTATCTTCCATGTTCCTGTTCTGTATCGATTCAACCAGTAATTCGCTAAATCCAAGAATATTATTGAATGGAGATTTCAAATCATGAGCGACGATCGAAAAGAATCGATCCTTAATTCGATTTGCTTCCTGAAGCTCGTCGTTGAGGTGTTCTAGTTTCTTTTTCGACGTTAACAGATTTTGCTTCAACTTAAAATTTGAATAATGGATTGAATATCGCGAATAGCCCAGCAGAAATGATGCGACTATTCCGAAAAGAAAAAATAATCCACCTTGAGCAAGTAAGGTTTCGATATCAAAAATACTGTAGAGAGAATAAAATAAAATGTATTCACTAATAAGAATCAGGTTTAAAAGAAGAATAGTTTTTTGTCGGACGAGCATTATAAAGTATGGCCAGAAAAGGCTTGCTACTACGATATTCAAATTCCAGGATATCAATAGAAACTCGGTTTTAAGTACCGAAGCACCATATGCAAAGAACAGGTAGAAAACACTCATAAACGCAATGAATGCAGTTTGATTGGAAAGCTTTTTCGCTTTGTTTAGAAACAATAAGACCAGACCAGTCAGGCAGACTATCGATCTCATGACTAGAAAGCTTTGCCAGTGTTCGGGAATCATATAGTAGTCGAAAACACTAAAGCCCATATCCCCGATGATGCTTCCATATATGAAAATGGGGAAGAATCTATCATTTAATCCGTTGAACTCTGCAGACCATTCAGGCGTTGGGTACTGCTTGGTGTTTTGGTTTATCGCATTAATCATATCCTTTCCCTTTCATTGGTTTGCGCAATTAGTAAGCTTTACGCAAATACTCTTCCCGTCATTATTGCTGCTTGTTCGTGGACAAATGATTTGCACATTTACAATAGTACTAATTATTAAAGGTGTTTAATGTGTTTTAAAACAATAATAGGATCAGCTTGGTGTTGGTTTGCAATCAGCACTTCATAACTGCCGATCATCAATCCGGCCTATTCTCGTCACCGCTGGCGTTAAGACGGGGGAGGTGAGGCTTGTAGAAAAAAATGGAAAGTCCATAGCAAAGCTCCTGTGCTCCGGATTGTGGTTCAACCGGCGCTAAAAGCTAGGCACTTCGTGCCGCATAAAGCACTATTTAGTCAATCCTTAAAAACAAAATAAATCACTGGTTATCAACAGGTAGTGTGAATAAAATCCGTGATTTCAAGGTGTTAAATTGCAAGGTTATTAGTAAATTAGGGAAAAAGCTTGCAGAAA
>NZ_WVEM01000004.1 GCF_009847015.1 Sunxiuqinia indica | reverse complement strand
TGATCAGCGATACGACACAGGTTACTTTAACGGTGACCGATGAATACGGCAATACAGATAACTGTAGTTTCTGGGTAAATACCGATGATACAACACCACCAGACATCACCGTTTGTGCAGCAGATACGACCGTTGTATTGGATGCCAGCTGTAATTTCAGTTTACCGGACTTCACCAATGATGCAGACCTTTCAATTACCGAGTGCAGCAGTTATGTTGTCAGCCAGTCACCAGTTGCAGGAACCGTGATCAGCGATACGACACAGGTTACTTTAACAGTGACCGATGAGTACGGCAATAGTGCAAGCTGCACCTTTGATGTGAATACCAATGATATAATCGCTCCGATAATAACGGCGTGTGCAACGGATCTGTCTGCTGATGCTGACGCAAATTGTGAAGCATTGGTTCCCGACTTTACGGGCGACGTAATTGCAACTGATAATTGTAACGATGCTTCGTCATTGACAATTACTCAGTCCCCAGCTGCTGGTGCAACGGTAGCAACTGGAGTAAATGTAGTTACAATCACCGTAGAAGATAAGGCAGGAAACTCAACAACTTGTGATGTAAACTTTACTGTAAACGATGTTACTCCTCCAACATTCACTTGTAATGATATTACCATTGAGTTGGATGAAAGTGATCAATACTCAATTACAGATGAAGATATTGCGTTAATTGTTACTGATCTGGAAGATAATTGCTCTAGCGTTGACGGGGAAATCTCAATATCTCTCGGCACGGAGGTATTTACATGTGCAACTCTTGGAGCGCAAACAGTTACAGTAAAAGTTTCGGATGCAGAAGGAAATACAGCAACATGTGATGTGACAATCACCGTTGTTGATACCATTCCTCCAACAATCACTTGTGCTGGAGACGTTACAGCTACTATTCAATCCAATGGAGCTTGTACGGGCTTAGTTAGTGTTCCTTCACCAACAGTTTCCGATAATTGTGGTGTTGCATCTGTAACGAACGACTTTAATAGTTCTTCAAATGCAAGTGGAAATTATCCTGCGGGGGAAACAGTCCTAACCTGGACGGTAACTGACAATAGTGGAAATACTGAAACTTGTACGCAAACAATCAACGTGATCAGCGAACCTCAAGCGATCAATGATAGTCGATCTACTCCAGAAGATACACCAATTACAATTCCAGTTTTGGCAAACGATTTGGATTGTGATGCTAATATAGTGAACAGCACATTGCAAATAACTTCAGATCCAACGAATGGAAATGTGGTTGTCAATTCCAATGGAACTGTAACCTATACACCAAATAAGAACTACAATGGATCCGATCAGTTTACATATCAGATTTGTGATGCAGACGGACAATGCGATGAAGCTACAGTGAGTATTGTCGTCACTCCAGTAAATGACCCGCCAGTAGCGGTAGATGACATCAATAACACATTTGTTAATGTAGTAACTCTGGGTAAAGTATTGACCAATGATTACGATGTTGATGGAAACTCATTAACGGCGACATTACAAACTGATCCTTCAAACGGAACCTTGGTGTTCAATACAGATGGAAGTTATTCTTATACACCAAACGCGGATTATCTTGGAGAAGATGTTTTTACTTACCAGATAAGCGATGGACAAGGAGGAACCGACATTGCTAGTGTATATATCACTGTAATTAGCGATCATTCAACTGCAAATCAACCACCGGTTGCCAATGAAGATGCCTATGTTACTAAAGAAAATGTGATTGTGACGGGTAATATGCTGGAGAATGATTATGATCCGGATGGTAATCCACTCGTGTTTAATACCGAATTGGTAGTTCAACCTCCGGTTGGAACGGTTCAGGTATTTGTTGATGGTTCATTCGAATATGTTCCAGAAGATGGATTTACCGGACAAGTTAGCTTTACTTATGAGGTGTGTGATGATCTCAGCCCTGCGATGTGCAATACAGCAGATGTGATTATCATTATTGATCCAAATGCGAATGATAACATCACTGTTGCTGTTGATGACGGTTTCTTTACAAAAGTCAATAACAAATTAATAAGAGATGTTTCAGCAAATGACTATGATCCTGAAGGTGATAATACAACCTATAGCTTGAAGGATGCAGCACTGCATGGAACAGTATCGTTAAATGCAGATGGATTTTTTACTTATACACCAAACGCCGATTACATTGGTCCGGACCTGTTTTCTTATCAAGTTTGCGATGATGGTAACCCGTCGGCATGCGGTCAGGCAACGGTATATATCAATATTTCTGAGGTTAATCATCCTCCAATAGCTATTGACGATTGGTTTAACCGGGAAGATGAAACAGCTAACGTATTGGCAAATGATCGTGATCCGGATGGTGATCAGTTGGTAATAAATACTACTCCGGTTGCAGATGTCAAGCATGGTAGCCTGGTAATAAACTCCGATGGTACATATTCTTATACTCCGGACGAGTTCTACTTCGGTCTTGATTCTTTCACGTACCAGGTTTGCGATAACGCATTGGTTCCTCTTTGCGATCAAGCAACTGTCGTAATATATCTTGATACCGATAAAGATGGAGCGGCTGATGTTGTTGACATCGATGATGATAATGATGGTATCCTCGATATTGATGAAGGAGACCAGACAGTGGATACAGATAATGATGGAATACCTGACAGTTTGGATATTGATTCGGACAATGATGGAATCACCGACAATCAGGAAAGTCAGGACGAAAATAATTACGTTGCTCCACTAGGAATAGACAGCGATGGCGATGGATGGGACGATGCCTATGATCCGGATAACGGTGGCTCGCCGATCGTAATTGTGGATACAGATGGAGATGGTAAAAGCGACTATGTTGATACCGATTCAGACAATGATGGTATTGATGATGCAATAGAAGGACATGATGCCAATCATGACGGTGTTGCTGATGTTGTTCCAACAGGAACCGACAGTGATGGTGATGGATTGGATGATGCCTATGATACAGTTGCAATTGGTGACGACCCGGTTGCGAATGTCACCGGATCAAATGCTCCAACGGATAACACTGATGGTGATAAAGTCTCAGACTATAGAGATACGGATTCAGATAATGATGGACTGACGGATGCTGAAGAAGCTGCGCAAAGCAATGATCCGGATAATGATGGTTTAGCCAACTACCTGGATATCGATTCGGATGGTGATGGCATAACTGATAACCAGGAAAGTCAAGCTGATGGAGCTTATGTTGCTCCTACCGGACAGGATACCGATGGCGACGGTATTGACGATGCCTATGATCCGGATAACGGAGGAACACCGATTGTGTCAATTGATTCCGACGGCGACGGTGATCCGGATTATTTGGATGAAGACTCAGATAACGATTCTATTCCAGATGATGTTGAAGCACATGACGCTGATGGAGATGGAATAGCCGATACAACCCCAACAGGAGAAGATTCTGATGGTGATGGGTTGGATGATGCCTATGATACAACAAATGACTTCAGTGATCCGCTAAACGTTATTGGAGCGAATACTCCAAGTCCGAACTCAGACAATGATATTTTTGCTGACTGGAGAGATGCGGATGATGATAATGATGGAATCTTGACATCTGATGAAGCGAATAATTCGGCAGATAACGACAATGATGGAATCATTGATTACCTGGATATCGATTCGGATAATGACGGTATTGTGGACAATATTGAAGGGCAGGATGATTTAGTAAGCTATATAGCTCCTACTGGTAATGATTCCGATGGTGATGGATTGGATGATGCATACGATCCGGATAGCGGAGGAACACCAGTTGGATTTACGGACTCGGATAACGATGGAATACCTGATTATCTGGATGAAGACAGTGACAATGATTATGTCCCGGATTATATTGAAGCACAGGATGTTGATAAAAACGGACAACCCGACGTTGCTTATGCAGGGACTGACTCTGACGGAGATGGGTTGGATGATTCCAATGACAATGTTACTGGTTCAGGAACCACAGGTAACTCAGTTGGTACAAATGTACCTATGCAGGATTCAGATAACGATGGAATACCTGATTGGCGCGATACAGATGATGATAATGACGGTATTAAAACTTCATTAAAAGAGGATGACAATGGCGATGGTGACCCGACAAATGATGATTGTAATTACAATGGAATTCCAAACTACCTGGATGAAGAATCTTGTGATCTATTAATCCCTAATGGATTCTCTCCAAACGGTGATGGCATTAACGATTACTTCCGGGTGAGAGGAATTTACCAATATCCAAATGCAAGCATTGAAATCTACAACAGGTGGGGAACGAAAGTCTTTGAAAAAGAAAACTTCGGAAATATCCCAATATACGGCGATCCGGATGCTTGGTGGGATGGACGTGCCAATGTTGGAGGAAGTTCCAACTCTGAGATCTTACCTTCCGGAACTTATTTCGTGGTTTTGATATTGGATGGTTCAACCATACACAAAGGAATCGTTTATATTAACCGGTAAAATGCACTGACATGAAGATGATGAAAAATATATCAAAATACGTTTTAAGCTTACTGTTGTTAGTATCTTCAGTTACTGCATCGTTTGGGCAACAAGACCCAATGTATAGTCAATACATGTTTAATATTCAGGCCTACAATCCGGCGTATGCCGGAACATGGGAAAGCCTTGGGCTGATGACTCTTGGTCGTCAGCAATGGACCGGCTTTGAAGATGGACCTCACACCTACACGTTTACTGGTCAGGCTCCGTTAAGAGGCAAAAATGTAGGCCTAGGCTTATCAATCATGAGCGATGATTTAGGATATGAAAAAAGATTTGCTGTTTTTACAGACTATTCTTTCAAGTTAAAAATGAGTGATGAAGTTTCATTGAGACTGGGATTGAAGGCAGGTTTTACCAACTACGAGAATAACTTATACGATTATACGCTGTATTTTCCCGGAGGTGGAGGAGATCCTGCTTTTTACGGAGTGATTGATAAAAAGTTTATGCCTAACTTTGGTGTAGGTGCATTTTTATATGCTGATAATTTTTATGTTGGTTTTTCCATCCCAAAAATTCTTAAGAATGATTTTGAAACAGGAGTTGAAAATTATACCACAAATTACGAGCTGAGGCATATGACATTGATTGGTGGTTACGTTTTTGAAATGAGTGATATGATTAAGTTTAAACCATCGTTTGCGACATTATATGTTGTCAATGCTCCAATAGTTGCTGACGTTAATGCAAGTTTTTTATTTAACGACAAATTTTGGCTTGGGGCTATGTTCCGATCTTCAGGAGCAGTCGGTTTAAATACTCAGTTCATTGTCAACCGAAAACTACGACTAGGTTACGCCATCGATTTCAATACAACGAATATTAGTTCGTATGGTAAAGAAACGCATGAGGTTATGATATCCTATGAATTGAATTTTGTAAGAACCCGTTACACATCACCACGCTATTTCTAACAATAGAAAAATCCTAATGATATGAAAAAAAGATACATCCAAATATTTATATTCATCCTGATTGCGTTTAGCGGGAATGCACAAAAAAGTCTTTTTGACGATGTTGATATGTCGATTGATACGTTGCAAAATATCAATACCCCCTACAGCGATTTTGGGCCTGCAATTATTGAAGACGAGTTAATTTTCTCTTCTTACACAGAGGAAGCCGGTAAAAAATCAGACAAGAAAAATAAAGCCTTTTACGATCTATTTTCTTCCGATTTGAACCTGATGGGAAATATAATTACTGATCGAAGAAAACTGACAACCATGATATCGCAATATCATGAAGGACCTTTAACTTTCTGCGAGAACACCGGAGAACTGTTTTTAACCCAATCAAATTGGGAAAATCCTCAGGAGTTGAATATCGTTTTCAAAAAGAAAAATATTCGTTTGGGAATTGTCATTTACGAAAAGACTGCTTTAACCTGGCAGTTTAAAGAAAAGTTTCCCTACAATAGCAGCGAATACTCGGTGGCACATCCTACCATTAGTGAATCAGGTGACACCTTAATTTTTGTAAGTGATATGCCTGGAGGAATGGGAATGACTGATTTGTACTATTGCGTCCGTCAGGATACTGGTTGGTCAAAGCCAATTAATCTTGGGCCGAAGGTAAATACTGCAGGAAAAGAAATGTTTCCATTCTTGAATAGTGATGGTAGCCTGGTGTTTTCATCCGATGGTCATGCAGGTGAGGGAAACCTGGATCTGTTTTATATCGACTTTCCGATTACAGAATACAGTCAACGTTCAACGTTCACAAATAATATAAATTCACCGGCTGACGATTTTGGCTTGGTCGTTCATCCCAATCAACGTTCCGGTTACTTCTCTTCCAATCGTGAGGGTGGCGTTGGCGATGATGATATTTATTATCTGAAAATGGAAGATTACCGATTTAATATCATGACGCTTTCAAATTATACCAAACGTGCTTTAATTGGTGCGAATGTAAATATTATTGACGGGGATGGACAGGTTGCCGCAACCGGGCAGTCGGACAGCGATGGTAAAATGTCAGTTAAACTGGATGTCGATAAAAAATATACGTTAATTGCTTCTATTGATAATTATCTGGATCAGGTAGTCGATTTGGATTTGACCGATGAAGGAAATTTTGTTGATAAGAACTACAAGGTGTATCTGGATCCGGAATTTGTATTCCAGGGGCAAGTGGTCGATATCCTGGGAAATATTCCAATTCCTGATGCGATGTTAACAATTAATGACGGTAATGACATTGATACGATTTATGCTGATTATCAAGGTCAGTTTAAGCATAATATTGAACCCGAGAAAGACTACAAGGTGAATGTAACAGCTTATAATTTCTTTGGAACCGATATCGATTTCAATACCGTTGGAATGAAACCGGGACTTATTGATTACCTGGTACAATTGTATTCACTGGATGCAGGAACTCGAATCGAGCTTGAAAACATCTACTACGATCTGGCAAAATGGAATATTCGTCCTGATGCGGCACAAGAACTGGATAAGTTGGTTTCCGTACTGGAAGAATATCCTGACTTGCAAATTCGTTTAGAGTCGCATACCGACTCCCGTGGTGGAGATGAGTTTAACATGGAACTGTCCCGAAAACGTTCCAAATCAGCGTTTGACTACCTCGTGTCTAAAGGAATCGATCCTAGCCGGGTTGAACACGTTGGATTTGGTGAATCTCAGTTAGTGAATAAATGTGACGATGGTGTAAGCTGCACAGAAGCGGAACATGCCGAAAACCGTCGTACAGTTGTTGAAATCCTGAAAGCTAAGGTTACACGAAGAAGTAAGGGTAATATCTTCTACTTCTAATCGAGGATTTTTTCTTAGCATGTTCTAATATATTGGTTGTTGAAGAAAGCGGGCTGAATTAATTTTCAGCCCGCTTTTTTCGTTTTACGATTTACCGAAGAAAATAAGTGAACTTTTTAGAGAAAACTAATCTCAAGTCATAAAGCAAAAGAAAGTGCAAGTCAGACATTCATAAATTCAGTGTAAACAAATAGAGGGTTGATTTGCTTTTATTATTAATTAAGTTGAAAGCCAAATACAAAACACTTATTTTTGCCGTTTAATGAATTTGAATAAGGGAATATGAAGAGGAATTTGAGGCGAATAGTTTACACCGTATTTATAGTTGTATTAGTGCTTGGTGGTTACCAGCTTTTGGAATCATCAACTTATCCGGAACAAACTCCGGAGCTAGTAAAAAAGCATTTTTACAGTTCTGTAAAAGTGCCTGATTCATTGGTTTTTGCAGGAGAGGAGGTCCCTCTGGAATATTTCGATGTCTTTGAAAGTCTTGATCGGGAGTTGTTGGTCAATTCGTACTTTCACTCTCAAACACTTCGTTTCATAAAAATGGCTCCGCGTTTCTTTGCCATCATCGAACCAATTTTAAAAGAGGACAGTATTCCTTTGGATTTTAAATACCTGGCTCTGGCTGAGAGTGGTTTTGATCCGCGTGCTGTTTCACCGGCAGGGGCAGTTGGTTTTTGGCAGTTTATGAAAGGAACTGCCCGCGATTATGGGTTGGAAATAAGTGGCGAAGTCGATGAGCGCTATAATATTGAAAAATCGACTCACGCGGCATGTGCATACCTGCATGAATCATACGAAAAGTATGGAAGTTGGACGATGGTCGCAGCTACCTACAATGCCGGACGAAGCTTTATTGCATCTCAAGTTGAGCGGCAACAAGAGACCAATTATTACGACTTGCTATTGGGAGAAGAAACCAGCAGATATGTTTTCCGAATTTTGGCACTCAAATTGGTGATGGAGAATCCTCGTAAGTATGGGTTTGATATTCCGGAAGATGAATTTTACCCCTTGTGGGAAACCAAAACGATAAAAATTTCGGAACCGGTTTCCAATTTTGCTGATTTTGCCCAGGAGCATAATACCAACTACAAAATTCTGAAAATGTTGAATCCGTGGTTGCGCGAAGCTTACCTAACGAACAATGCGAGTAAAACTTACGAGATTAAACTTCCGGCAGAGGGGTTTAGGTTATTAAGAAAACAAGAAAATGCAGAAAACTGATACAGCAGTTCTTGATGAAGAGCTGATTGAAAATGAAGAAAAGGTAGTTGTGCACGGTGCACGGGTGCATA
Source organism: Sunxiuqinia indica (assembly GCF_009847015.1). Lineage (GTDB taxonomy): Bacteria > Bacteroidota > Bacteroidia > Bacteroidales > Prolixibacteraceae > Sunxiuqinia > Sunxiuqinia indica. The sequence goes on along the minus strand of NZ_WVEM01000004.1, from coordinate 383,261 downwards.
ATCTTCAAAATATAAATGTGGAGATTCCACGAAACCAATTGACGGTAATTACCGGCTTAAGTGGTAGTGGAAAATCGTCATTGGCATTCGATACAATTTATGCAGAAGGCCAACGTCGCTATATCGAAACCTTTTCGGCTTATGCACGCTCTTTTCTTGGAAATATGGAGCGTCCGGATGTCGATAAAATTACGGGTTTGAGCCCAGTGATTTCCATCGAGCAAAAAACCACTAATAAAAATCCCCGATCAACCGTTGGAACGGTTACTGAGATTTATGATTTCCTGCGACTGCTTTATGCCAGGGCAGGAGAGGCATTTTCCTACGAGACGGGAGAAAAGATGGTAAAATACACCGATGATCAAATCTTAAAGCTGATTCAGGAAAAATTTGCAGACCAACGCATTTTGGTGATGGCTCCAATTGTTCGTGGTCGAAAAGGTCATTATCGGGAGTTGTTTGAGCAGTTTCGGAGAAAGGGATTTTTGTATGCCCGAATTGATGGAGAGGTGAAGGAGTTGGTTCCGAACATGAAAGTGGATCGTTATAAGAATCACTTCATTGAAATTGTGATCGATCGTCTGGAGGTGGACGCCGGAAGTCTAAAGCGATTGAAAGAATCGTTGCAAACGGCTATGAAACAAGGTCATGGGATTACCTTGGTTATGCAACACGAATCGGATAATATGAAGTATTACAGCCGGCAGTTGATGTGTCCGTCTACCGGAATATCGTATGCTGAGCCGGCACCCCATAATTTTTCATTCAACTCGCCACAAGGAGCTTGTCCAAGGTGCAATGGCTTGGGGCAGGTCGCTGAAATTGATCTCGAAAAAATTATCCCGGATCCGGGAAAGAGCATTTCCAAAGGAGGAATTGCACCTCTTGGAACTCAGAAAAACACCTTGATATTTTGGCAGATTGAAGCCTTAGGCGAAAAATACGGGTTCGATTTAAAAACACCTATAAAAGACATCCCTGAAGATGGATTGAGTGTTGTGCTAAATGGAACGAATGAACGCATTCAGTTGAAAAATTCGCCTCTCGGAAGTTCTGTCAATTACATGATGACTTACGAAGGGGTGATTAAATACATCGATAGTCAGCGAGACGATAATCCATCAAAAAAGGCGAAGAAATGGGCAAACCAGTTTGTCAAAGAACGGACTTGTCCCGAATGCAACGGACAACGGTTGAAAAAGGAGTCTCTTCACTTTAAGATTGATGATTTCAATATTTCGGAAGTCGCCAAAATGGATATTTCTGAATTGAGCAAATGGCTGATTGATTTGGAAGATCGCTTGACTGAGCGCCAACGTAAAATCGGAACGGAAGTCATTAAGGAAATTCGTGACCGGGTTAGTTTTTTAATTGATGTAGGCTTGGAATATTTGTCACTTGATCGGACGTCGAGAACCTTGTCGGGAGGAGAATCTCAACGTATTCGTCTCGCAACACAAATCGGCTCGCAATTGGTTAATGTGCTTTATATTTTGGATGAACCAAGTATTGGCTTGCATCATCGCGACAATATTCGCCTTATACACTCCCTGCAAAAATTACGCGATACCGGTAATTCAGTCATTGTGGTCGAGCACGATAAAGATATGATGCTTTCTGCCGATTATATTGTGGACATGGGGCCTTATGCCGGCCGTCACGGTGGTGAAGTTGTAGCAGCAGGAACTCCGGAGTTCATGCTGAAACAGGATACACTTACCTCGAAATATCTGACTGGTGAACACCAAATTGCGATTCCCGAAATTAGAAGACCAGGAAATGGAAAGTCAATTAAATTGAAAGGATGTAACGGAAATAACCTGAAAGGGGTCAATGCTGATTTTCCGTTGGGAAAACTGATTTGTGTGACGGGGGTTTCAGGTAGCGGTAAGTCAAGTTTGATTAACGGTACCTTACAGCCTATTTTAAGCCAGTATTTTTACAAGTCGGTTAAAGATCCGTTGGAATACAAAAAAATTGAAGGGCTGGATAATATTGATAAAGTTGTTCAAGTCGATCAGTCTCCTCTTGGGCGCACTCCACGCTCAAATCCGGTGACTTATACCGGCGTTTTTTCTGATATTCGCGCACTGTTTGCCCAATTGCCCGAAGCGAAAATCAGAGGATACAAACCGGGCCGTTTTTCATTCAATGTAAAAGGTGGTCGTTGCGAAGATTGCCAGGGGGGTGGATTGAAACTCATCGAAATGAATTTTCTGCCTGATGTTTATGTGCATTGTGATACCTGCAATGGTAAACGTTATAACCGCGAAACCCTGGAGGTCCGTTTCAAAGGAAAATCAATTGGTGATGTGCTCGACATGACCATCAATCAAGGGGTTGAGTTTTTTGAAAGCATCCCTTCTATTGTTCACAAATTGAAAATGTTGCAGGAAGTTGGCTTAGGGTATATTACATTGGGCCAATCGTCTACAACCTTGTCGGGCGGCGAATCGCAACGGGTAAAGCTAGCGTCGGAGCTTGCCAAAAAGGATACGGGCAAAACCTTGTATATTTTGGATGAGCCAACAACAGGGTTACATTTTGAAGATATTCGTGTTTTGCTGGAAGTGCTCAATAAACTTGTCGATCGTGGTAATACGGTAATTGTAATTGAGCACAACCTGGATGTGATTAAAGTTGCAGATCACGTTATTGATCTTGGACCGGAAGGTGGAAAGGGAGGCGGAAAGCTGCTTTGTGCCGGAACTCCGGAGGAAGTAGCGAAAATCAAAAAGTCTCATACTGCCAAGTATCTGAAAAAAGAGTTAGCTTTATCGTCAGAATAACTTATTTCAAATAACAGGCTAAAGAAATTATAAAATCAATTGTTTTATTGGTGAAAGATCAAACGATTGATTTTGACTTTGATAATCATGAAAACAGTTGAAATCTATTGCGAGAATAATCAGGTAACAAAAGCTTACCCATTAGGAACTACTCTCGATCAAATAAAAGAAGATCTGCAAGTTGATCTTAAAAATCCCGTTTGCGGAGCGTTAGTCAATCACAAAGTCAAGGAGTTGTCCTTTTCAGTTGTTAAAGCTAAGCGCATTCGTTTTATCGATTATTCGCATCCGGACGGACGCCGCTTGTATACACGATCTTTATTATTCCTGGTTTATGTAGCTGTTCGGGAGACTTTTCCACAGGTGAAGTTGAAAATTATGAATGGCATTTCTCAAGGGTATTATTGTGAATTTGTTGGACTGGAAAGGAAAATTACCGATTCTGATATTTTTGAGTTGAAAAATGAAATGCATCAGTGGGTGAAGCAAAATGTTCCGTTCGAGAAAAAAGGAATTCCAACGAACGAAGCGGTCGATATTCTTATTAAACAGGGATTGGAGGAGAAAGCTCGTTTGTTTGAGCAACAGGGTACGCTGTTTTCTTATTTGTACTTCATCAATGGCTATGCCAATTATTTTTACGGGCACCATGTGCCGTCAACTGGTTATTTAACTAATTTCGGATTAGTTCCTTATTTTGATGGCCTTTTGGTTCAAATTCCACAGTCCGATGATTTCGAAAATCTCTATCCGGTCGTTAAGCAGGATAAACTCTTCGATGTTTTTAAAGAACACAAAAGGCGAGTCAGTATTTTAGATGTTCCCGATTTGGGGAAATTGAATGAGTACACCGAAATGGGGAAAAGCGGAGACATTATTAAAATTTCGGAGGCTTTGCATGAAAAACAGATTGCCGAAATCGCGAACCAGGTTGACGCTTTGCGAGATGAGGTGAAAATTATTTTGATTGCGGGCCCGTCAGCCTCCGGTAAAACGACATTTAGTAAACGCTTGGCTGTCCAATTGGCTGTCAATGGGTTGGTTCCGCACATGATTTCGTTGGATGACTATTTTGTTGACCGGGAAAAAACACCCTTGGATGAGCATGGCGAATATGATTTTGAATCATTGGAAACGATTGATATCGGTTTTTTCAATCAGCAATTATTGCAGCTTTTTAATGGAGAGGAAGTGGACTTACCGAAATTCAATTTTGCAATTGGCAAACGGGTTAATTCGGGTAAAAAACTGAAATTGGGAGAAGGTCATCTGCTGATTGTTGAGGGGATTCATGGTAACAATCCCGGACTTACTCCACATATTGTTCCAAAACAAAGCTTTAAAATTTTCTTGTCAGCGCTGACCCAGGTTTCATTTGACGATCATAATCACATTTCAACAACCGATAATCGCTTAATTCGAAGAATGATCCGGGACAGTTTATATCGCGGCTATTCGGCAGCAGAAACCATAAAACGCTGGCCGAGTGTTAAACAAGGCGAAGAGAAAAATATTTTCCCGTATCAGGGAAACGCTGATGTAATGTTTAATTCGGCCTTGGTGTATGAGTTGGCTGTTTTGAAAAAGTATGCAGAGCCGCTCTTGAAAAATGTGCCGGAGAATCAAGTTGAATATTGCGAGGCCAATCGATTATTGAAATTTTTCAGCTACATCAAAAGTATCGATGATCTTGAAATTCCACCAACTTCGCTTATTCGCGAATTTTTAGGAGGCAGTAGCTTTCTCTACTAAAGAGTAAGTGGAAACTAGAAATTACGGCTGATAATTCGCGGAAACAAGAACGTTTGAATCACTCCACGACTCAGCATAAACAGCATCATGGCCAGCCAAAGAGCATGGTTCCCGATGATTGGTTGTAAGAGGAAGTAGGAGGGAAGAAACACCAACATACTTGCTCCAATCATGCTGTTTCGCATTTCTTTCGAAGCCGTGGAGCCAATATAAACTCCATCCCAAATAAAGGAGGCGAAAGAAACGATTGGAGTGATGACCACCCATAATTTGAAATTCAATGCTGTTTCAATGATATTTTGTTGATTGGTGAGCACGCTTAAGATGATTCGGTTGGCAAACAAGTAAAATATGCCAAAAGCAAGTGCTAATATACTTCCCCAATAAAAAAGTAAGCGGGTAAGCTTTAGAAACTGGCTTCGGTTTTTTTCACCAACAAAACGTCCGGAGATTGCTTCGCCGGCATAGGCAAAACCATCAATAAAAAAGGCAAAGAACAATAAAAATTGAATTAGAATAGAATTTACAGCCAGGATGTGATCATTGATTCCGGCTGATTTCGAGGTGAAAAAGGTAAATACAAAAATGACACAAAAAGTACGAATAAAAATATCTGTATTCACTTTGAAGAAACTTTTTAGATTAGCCGGATTGATGACGGATTGCCAGTTCCAGTGAATTGTGAGATGTCGGTAACTCTTGAAAAGAAATATCAGTCCAACAACAACTCCAAGATATTGAGCTAGAACAGTTCCCAGTGCTACTCCTGCCGAATTCATGTGTAACGATTTCACAAAGAAAAAGCTTAACCCGATGTTGAAAACGTTTGCTGCAATTGACGTAATCATGGGGAATTTCGCATTTTGCATTCCCAAAAACCAACCATTTAAAACGTAAAGGCCGAGTGTGGCAGGTGCAGCCCAAATCCGAATTCGAAAATACTCACGAGCCAGAGATTCTACCTCCTCACTTCCGTTAATCAATTTAAAACTGATCCATTCAATGGGGAATTGTAGCACGATGATGACAACACTAATCAAGGTAGAAATTAGCATAGCTCGGGAAAGAATGTGAAAACTCTCACCTTCGTTTTTTTCGCCATAAGCTTGAGCCGTAAATCCACTGGTTCCCATTCGCAGGAAGCTAAATCCCCAGTAAATAAAATTGAAAATAACCGTTCCGAGCGATACAGCCCCAATAAAAACCGCTGAATCCAAATGCCCCATTAATGCAATATCCACCAATCCTAATAAGGGAATGGTCACATTGCTGATAATATTGGGAATGGCTAAACGGAGTATTTCTCGATTCACGATATTTTTTTCGCAAAGAAACTAAAATAATCATAGAATGCAGAACCAGCCTGCCTTAAAGCTATTGATTGCTCCTATTAGCAATCAATAAAATCAATAAAAAATGAATTAATACGATTTGGATCGAAACAATTTTGCCCTTAGATTTGTATTAAAGATAAACGAATCTTAAAATCATATAAAACGATAACAGATTATGTCATTTGAATTACCAAAATTAAGTTACGCATACGATGCTTTAGAACCATACATTGATGCACAGACTATGGAGATTCACCATAGCAAGCATCATGCAGCATACACCAGCAAGTTAAACGGTGCTATTGAAGGTTCGGAGCTTGAAGGAAAATCGATAGAAGAATTGTTAGCCAACGTGTCTAATCATTCTACAGCCGTTAGAAATAACGGTGGTGGTTTTTACAACCACAATTTATATTGGGAAATTATGGCACCCGGTGGTGCTTCCCAACCAGAAGGAGATTTATTAAAAGCTATAAACGACTCGTTAGGGTCTGTAGATAAATTTAAAGAAGCTTTTGCCAATGCAGCTGCAACCCGATTTGGTTCAGGTTGGGCTTGGTTGGTAAAGCAGGGTGATAGTTTGGTTGTTTCATCAACACCCAATCAGGATAATCCGTTAATGGATGTTGCTGATGTAAAAGGGACTCCAATTCTTGGAATTGACGTTTGGGAACATGCTTATTATTTAAAGTATCAGAACAAACGACCCGATTACATTGATGCTTTTTGGAAAGTCATCAATTGGGGTGAAGTAGCCAAACGGTTTAAAGGTTAGTTGATTTTTGGTTTTTTTCCCCGAAGCAGAGGCTTCGGGGTTTTTATTGCCTTTTTTTATTTGTGAAACATAATGTATAAAGGCGAACTTCTGAATACTTCGGCTGTTTTTTATTATAGACTTCAAAAAAGCTTACTTCTAAACTTTTAGACTATGAATATTAAAGAGCTTACGATTTACACTTCTCAGCTACAGGCTCAAAAAGAGTTTTATTGCGAGACTCTAAATTTTCCATTGCTCAACGAAAGCAGTACTTCTTTTTCATTGGCTGTGGGTTCTTCAACTCTGATTTTTAAATATCGCGAGCAGGTTACTCCCTACCATATTGCGATCAATATTCCGTCGTATCAAGATCCTGAGGCGTTGGCTTGGTTGCGAAAACGAATTCCGGTAATTAAGTATGAAGGAAAAGGGCTGGTTGATTTTGTCCATTGGAACGCCCGCGCCATCTACTTTTACGATCTCGATCAAAATATCGTTGAACTGATTGCACGGAAGAGTTTAGCTATCCAAAGTCTCGATACTTTTGACCATCATGCTTTTTTAAATATTAGTGAAGTTGGAATGCCAACTACTGATATTGAAAAGTGTAACCGACAAATTCAGCAGCTGGGAAATTTACCGATTTATGATGGCGATTTTAACCGTTTTTGTGCTTTGGGAGACGAAAATGGCCTGTTTATCCTGATCGATAAAAACAAGAAGAAATGGTTTCCAGCCGACGATGAAGCTTTTTCTTCAGCGTTTGAAATTAAGTTTGAAAACGACGGTGAGTCGATTGCGTTTCAGTTTTTGAACGAAGAAGTTAAGCCAGTTCCAGGATCGTAATTTCGGGTAATATTCCCAAACGCCCCTGATAGCCAATGAAGCCAAATCCGCGGTTAACGTACAAATATTGATTCTCTTGCTGGTATAATCCTGCCCATTGCTTGTACATGTATTGAACCGGGCTCCATTTTAATCCGGGGATTTCGATCCCAAACTGCATGCCGTGCGTGTGTCCACTTAAGGTCAGATTAATGTCTCGGTATTTTTCCCTTACTTGAGCTTCCCAATGCGATGGATCATGACTCATGAGAATTTTCAATTGAACTTCAGATTCTTCCAGTCCCTGCATGGCACGATCTAAATCGCCATATTGCGTAAAACCCTTGGCACCCCAGTTTTCGACCCCAATTAACGCCAGTTTTTGGTCTCCTTTGGTTAAAATCAAATGCTCATCAAGTAAAAGCCGCCATCCCATTTCGGCATGCTGCTGTTTCAATTGTTTTAGGTTTGCTTGCTTCGCTTCTTCTGATGGCCATTTATGGTAATCACCGTAATCGTGGTTTCCCAAAATCGAATAGACACCCATTGGGGCTTCAAGTTTCTTAAAGATGTTGAGGTAAGGTTTTATTTCTTCCGCTTTGTCATTTACCAAATCACCTGTAAATAAAATCAGGTCAGGCTTTTCACGCATGATGGTTGCGACCCCTTCAGCTACAGCCTCCGGATCATCAAAGCTACCTGAGTGGATATCCGAAATTTGTGCAATCTTCAACCCTTTTAGCGATTCGGGCAGGCTGTCAATCGAAACGGTTTTACGCCTGATTTTGTAGCTGTAGCGATTTGTCATTCCGTAAACCAATCCACCTGCCAGTGCTCCTCCAAAAAGAAGTGCCGTTTGCGCAATAAAGGTAAAACGGCTGATGAATCGTTCTCCACTTGTTGCCTCTGGTGCTGCAGAACCGGAGGAAGTCAGGTACTTAAACAGGTTTGGAACAGCGATTAGGATATCGCCCACAAGCATGATAACAGCCATCAATACCTGCCCCAGAAATACGCCAATAAAAATGTTAACGATGTATTTCATACTTGTTGATGGCCAGCTAGTTTTAGCCCAGTGTGGAAAAGCAAATAAACTCCACAGGGCTCCCAGAGCAAGCACGAAGTAGAGTCCGAAAAACACCCATGCCCAGGGGCCGGAAATGTTCTTTATTGCAGTTTTAACGGCTGTGAAGGCGTAATATTCAACGGCAAGCACAAATAATCCAAAGAATAAAAGTTGTTTACTAATCATTGTTTTCTGTTTACATTTTCGAGTGAGCCGTTTTCCGTGGCTCTACATACAAACAAGTAGTTTCGTGGGAAGGTTTTGACGTTTATTACGCGGAGAAGTTTCTTTCCCCATAGTTTTACGAAATTCCTGGCTGTCAATGTTACTTTCTTATTATTTTTGACAATGAGTATGCAGGAGATACCTATCATATTAAACCAGCGCTTTCCCTTTTTCTCAAAGAAACTGTTGGGCGAAATTGAGCAAAATGGAATTGTTCAGGAAGTAAAAATCGGTGAACAGCTGATTCGAGAGGGTCAGTTCATAAAATCGTTCCCTTTGGTTTTAGAAGGGAGCCTGCGAGTTATTCGCCACGACGATGAAGCGCGCGAATTGTTGCTTTATTTCCTCAACCCCGGAGATGTGTGCAGTATGGCTCTTACCTGTTGCATGGGTCAACAACAAAGTAATATCAGCGCTTTGGCTGAACAAGATAGCCTGATAATTCGCATTCCGGTTGAATTATTGGATGAATGGATGATCCGTTATCCGGAGTGGAAATCATATATGATGTATGCTTATCGGAAACGTTTTGATGAATTGCTCGATACCATTGATGCCATTGCTTTTATGGATTTAGATCAGCGCCTGGAACGTTTTTTCAAAGCTCGTTTTGAAGCTACCGGCGAAAAGCTGTTTCATGGCAAACATCAGGACATTGCCTATCAATTGAATACTTCACGCGAAGTCATTTCCCGTCTGCTTAAAAAGATGGAGCAAAATGGCATGGTCAAACTTAGTCGCAATAAAGTGGACTTTTCTAATTTGAGATCTCTCAATTCATAAAATCTAACTAAAGTTGTATTTAAAATTGAAGCTGAGTGACCTGGGTCACTTGGAAAAACTATTCTGATTTGTTTTTTTGTACTATGGAAAAAGTAAAAGAGTTTATTCTGAAATATAAGTGGCGATTAGTCGGAGTTCTTGTTGGTGGTTTAGCCGGATACCTGTATTGGTACTACATCGGCTGCACGTCGGGAACTTGTCCCATTCAATCGAACTGGCACACGAGTTCACTATATGGCGGATTGATGGGCTACTTGGTTAGCGACTTGAAAAAGAAACCGAAAAAATCAGAAGACAATGGAAAAGTTTAACCAAATTATTCAAGGGCAAACGCCTGTTTTGGTCGATTTTTCGGCCGAATGGTGTGGTCCCTGCAAAATGATGGCTCCCATTTTGAAACAGGTGAAAGATCAACTGGGAGAACAGGTACGCATTCTAAAAATTGATGTGGATCGGAATCAGGAAATTGCGATGAAGTACCAAATACGCAATGTGCCAACAATGATGATTTTTCAAAATGGACAACAAAAATGGACCGGAAGCGGAGTCATGCAGGCAGATCAGTTGGCATCGGTTATTCGCTCGGTGAGCAGTCTTTTATAATAACAAGGATATTTTTTTGATGGCTTTTGGGGGAAAGCCAAAGCTGAGGACTCAGCAAGGAGGGAGAAACAGGAATCCAAATAGGGTTCCTGTTTTATTTAATCAACAGGAATAGATTGAACTGTTTTTGAAATCTTAAAATCGATTGTTTCTGTAAAATACTGCAATGGAATTTTCACCCAAAAAGCATCCGGCCATAGTTCAAAGCATCTGCCGTATTCTAAAATTCTCATTTCAACCAACAAATTGGTACTTTTTTTTCTGCTTAATTGAAGTCCAATTTTCGGTTCCCGGCATCCGCTTAATGAGCGCGGTCGAAGACAAATTACAAAATCGCGACTGAAGTCGATTGATGGTAACCTGCAATCTATCGTATTTTCACTTCTGGTATTGTTGGGAAACAGACGCTTCAATTCCGCAGCCGATCTTATAATGGTTAGTTCTTGTTGTACTTTGGGCAAGCAGCTTATGGTAAGTTCCCCGCTGGGGATGTCCGATTTTAATTCATAGTGTTGAGCACCAGCTTGACCTGATAAACTCATTAGTAGCAGGAATATGTGAAAGACTTTGTTCATAAAACTGCTGGTTTGATCCCAATATAACAGGATATATGCAAATTTTGTTGGATAATCAATCACTGTTGTCCGGGTAAAATGGGAAATTGTGTGATGCCAGAAAGGATTAAAATAGAACAACTGATATTCAATAGGATGGCGTTATGGGCTAAAGCCCTCCCTTGTTGATGCGATGACTAACCCCGGCATTAATGCCGGGGTTAATGAAATGAAAAAGAAAATGAAATGACAGGGGCTTTAGCCCATGATTTAACCGGACACCTATGATAATCAATATTGGAAGAGTAGTAAATTGAAAAAGGGTGCAGCTACAGAAAGCTGAACCCTTTTTCGTAAAAGTCACATAGGTATATTGTGGAACAATTCTTTTCCTTATTTCATTCGGTCGAAATATTTTGTCAATACGTTATTTTTAATCAGCATGTTTATCCTTACGGTGTCAAATCCTCCTTCGATATTGAACTCATTTCCTTGGTATTGATAAAACTCAAGAAAAGGATCATTATCAATTATTAAGCTGAACATGCTATCAATACTAAAAGGAAGCTCCTGTTTCATATATTCCTCTTTGGTAACAGACAGGATCGCTGAATTAACCCCCAACGTTCCGTTTAAATAATAACCATCGGCCAGTTTCTCGGGCCACCTAAGTTGAACATCAGGTGGCCCATAAAAAGACGTGATCCGCGTTTTATCTTTGGAAAGCTCTATGGTAACTTTGTCCGAATAATCCTCCTTCGTTTTGTATACCCATATTGTATCGTCTTCACTACCAGACCACCAGCAGGATTGCAAACCTAAAAATAAAAATGCGGTAAATGAGATAAGAATTTTCCTTTTCATATTATTGAATGATTCGATATGGCTTTGAAGGTTGCGTAGCCCATTATTTGTAGTAGTAAATTTCGTTGTCGTTTTGAATGACCAGATACAGCCCTTGCTGCCAAATTTTGTATTGACCATCGAAAGTTATTTGAAAATCATCTTTTTCAAGACAACCTTTCCTTGTACACATTGGAGGCCCTTCGATCAGAATTGTATCTTTCGTTACAAATTCGTATGGCGACGAACATTTATTGCAATCAATTGAATAACGAACGCGCCCTTCGCGAAATTCCAGATAATGATATTCATCGACAAAAATCATCCTCCTACTTTTAGAATCTCTGAATTTTTCCAGTTCCCATTTTTTGTTTTCAACGAGCGGGTTTTGGGAAAAACTATTAATGAAACTGAATGTGGAAAATAAGATTAATAGTGTAAATTTCATAAGGTAATAATTGTTAGTGCATTAGCATCCTATACGATTATAAAGTGAGAATGTGTTTAAGTATCTGAAATTATTTCTGAGTTGCACAATAAAAAGACACGTTCGCATGTCAAAAATAAATTTATTCTTGCAGATTATATCAAAAATTGAACCGTAGTTCTTTCAAACCTTTGGTAAAGGAACGCGAAACCAACAAGTATTAAAGTGGGTACAGTAGTTGGACACATCTTGTATCCATGTTGTTTTGCAAAAGATCAATTTGTACGAGATGTTAGTAATGGCTTTAAGTCAGCTACAGGGAAACATAAATCATTTAGACTTTCAAAGGGCACTTTGTAATGGATATATGTGCTATGTGGGCTCCATTCATAACAAGTTTTTTATTTCATAAAAAGAGCATGGGATTATTATCTTTACTGCATTAAACTATTTGCAAAAAAGACAAGTAACGATGACGAGCTTGATAAAGAACCTACTCAAAAACTTTTTTCTAATCACAAAAATTAGAAACCGGTTCTATCCTTCAACACAAATCAGCCAACGGCAATTATATCATTATTACCAAGATTGTAAGAAAAATAATAATATGCCAAAGCTGCACGAAACCGGGTTTCGTGTTTTTTCTCAATTCGAAGAAGATGGGAAGCTGTTATTTGTATTTTCAATAATCGGAATGACTAATAAAACGTTTATTGAAATTGGGTCTGACGACGGGGTGAATAGTAATAGTGCAAACCTACATTTCAATTTTGGGTGGCATGGTCTTTTTATCGATGGGAATCCTAAGGCTATAAAACGTGGAAAACGTTTTTATTCTAAATATCCCCATCCGTGGAATTATTCGCCAAAATTTGTGTGTGCTAAAGTACAACGGGAAAATATTAATCAACTTATTGAACAAGCCGGATTTAAGGATGAAATTGGTTTGTTGTCGATAGATATTGATGGGAATGATTATTGGATTTGGGATGCTTTGGAGGTTGTCAATCCTCAGGTTGTAGTCATTGAAACCCATAATGAATTTGGTTATGAGGATATTGTCGTTCCATACGACCCGAATTACTTCTTTCCAGGGAAACATCCGGTTTATCATGGAGCATCTCCTATTGCAATGAAAAATCTAGCTCATCAAAAAGGCTATCGCTTGGTAGGAGCTAACGAAATGGGATTTAATTTCATATTTGTAAGGAATGATTTGGTCAATGAGGAAATACCAGAAGTAACCGTTGAGTCGTTGTTGCAACATCCGTCGACTATCGAGGGTTTTAACAAGTTTGAAGAGATTAAAGATTGGGAATATTTAAGAGGCCGATTTGATGAGAATTCCTAGACATTATAGATTGAGCTTTTATAAGATTTAGCAATCCTTTTTAGAAAAGAAGAAGCGCTTAAAATTGATCAGATTTTTTATTGCGTATTTCTTGGAGGCGGAGATTTAAGCTGGAGTTCCCCAAAAGATGAATATATTTGTTTTGATGATTTTCGCGTTTCTACTCAAATGATCAATGACTAAATATGCTTTTCAATTCGATTGAGTTTGTTCTTTTCTTTCCTCTGGTACTGATACTTTATTGGGGGATTTTCAACCGTTATTCAGAAAAGCTCCGTAATTTTTTTCTTTTAACTGCTAGTTATTTGTTTTATGGCTGGTGGGATTATCGTTTCTTGGGTTTGATCGTTTTGAGTTCTGTGGTTGATTATTTCTGTGGCATTTCTATTTCCAAAGCCAATAGCCAGGTTCGGAAGCGATTGTTTATGGGAATAAGCCTGGGAGCTAATCTTGGCGTTTTATTCTTCTTTAAATATTACGGTTTTTTTGCTGCTGAGCTAGCAGCTTCACTGGAGCGGTTGGGGTATCTTGTTCATCCTTCAACGCTAAACATTATTCTTCCGGTTGGTATTAGTTTTTACACCTTTCAAACACTAAGTTACACCATCGATATTTACCGCAAGAGGTTACAGCCAACACACGATGCAGTCGCTTTTTTTACTTTTGTGGCCTTTTTCCCTCAATTGGTTGCCGGTCCTATTGAGCGGGCAAAACATCTGCTGCCTCAATTTGCAAAACGTCATCAGTTTAATTATGAACTGGCTAGCAATGGTTTTCGTCAGCTTTTGTGGGGTTTCTTTGCCAAAGTGGCTGTGGCCGATAGTATTGCTCCGATAGTCGATCAGATTTTTGCGAATTCAGAAACGATGAGTGCAGCTTGGTTATGCATGGGGGCTGTTCTTTTTGCAGTTCAGATTTATGGCGATTTTTCAGGCTATTCCAATATTGCTATTGGCACTGCTTCCTTGTTGGGCTTCGACTTAATGCAGAACTTTAATTCACCTTACTTTTCTCGAAATATTCGAGAGTTTTGGACGCGTTGGCATATTAGTTTGTCAACATGGTTTCGCGATTATGTGTACATTCCATTGGGTGGAAATCGTTGTTCAAAAGTCAGGCAGGGAGTAAATGTGATGACAACCTTCATTGTTAGCGGATTGTGGCACGGAGCCAATTGGACTTTTCTTGCTTGGGGAGCGATACATGGACTGCTCTATTTAATAACGAAGCCATTCTCAAAAAAACAAAAGGATACACCAGTTAGAATCAATCAGTTGCCAGCTATTTTTCTGACTTTTGCTTTGGTATGTTTCGCTTTTATTTTTTTCAGAGCCGAAAATATTAGTCAGGCTTTTCAATTTATCGGACGGATCATCCGTCTCGAAGATGGAATAAGCTTAAATCGGATTGTTGAAACAAAACATGTTTTAATTGGCGTTTTCTTTTCTTCCATCTTGTTTTGTGGAGAATGGATTCAGCGAGATAAAAGACATGGGCTCGATATCGGATTTACACGGCCTTTTGTTCGATATGTGGCTTACTACTTTATAATTTTTTCCATCTTATTTGCTTTTCAAACCGATCGAATTTTTATTTATTTCCAGTTTTAACCTATGCCAGTTGCCAAAAAAATAATCATCACTCTTTTGCTTCCTCTAGTTTTTATTGGAGGAACAAACTATTTGATTGATCCTGACTATACGCTTCGAAAGGACTATATTCCTTCGTTGGTTGAAGCACTTTCAACTGGAAAACTGGTTAGTGGCCCGATGAATATCAATTCGCGCGTATTGAAGAAGCAATGGATCGATAACTTACCATTTGAGCCGGAAGTGCTGGTTTTAGGGTCGAGCCGTACATTAGGGCTTTCAGAACAGGCTTTCCCGGGGAAAAGCTTCTTTAATGCTTCGGTGACCAACTGCACTTTTCAGGATATGTATGCTTTTTTGAACCTGTTTGAAAAAAAACAGAAACGATTACCTGAAACAGTGATTATTTGTGCCGATCAATGGCTGTTTGGTAATGCTTTTGCAGAAAAGCGCTGGTTAAATAACCGGGTAGATTTTGTTGAGATGTTACAGAAAGCCAGCGATCTTTCCGAAAGGCAGTTCCCTTCAAAATGGGAATTACAGAAGGAATGGATGAAGGAGCTTTTTTCGGTTAGGTATTTGGTTCGATCGTTAAGGCAACGGAGAAAAACAGAAAACTTCGAGATTTGCAATTCTATTGCCGTTAATAAAATGATGTTTTTGCCCAGCGGAGTACGCTTGCTTCCAAATGATGTTGTTAACGCTTCAGAATCTGAAATAGAAAGAAGGGCGACAGATTATTTTTACTCCAGCCGTGACGAATATTTCAATGAACTGTTGGTATTGCAATGCCAGTTATTTGAGGATCTTGTCAACTACTTGAAGTCTAAAAAATGTGAGGTGATTCTTTATATTCCACCTTACCAGCCCGAAACATACAGGCTGTTGCAACAATCGCCACAATGCAAGGGCGTTTTCAAGGTTGATGATTACCTGTTGAGGGAAGCGAGAAATTATGAGTTGAAAGTAGCAGGAGCTACTAACCCGAGTAAATTGAATTTATCAGCGGCTGATTTTTATGATGGTGTACATCTGAAACCAGAAGTGCTTGAGGATGTATTCAAGCAAAATCAATAATAATATTTGAAACTAAAGGAGAGTGAAAGATCAAACTATAAAATTGCTGATATTACTTGGATTCGTGGGAGTTCTGATTCTACACCATTCTTGGGGTTACCTAGGCCATTTCGGATACGATGATTTACATTACGCGAAGCTGGCCAACGATTTGACAAATGGCATTTTTAACGCTGAAGATCATTTTTCATTTCGAATTACTTTAATCGGACTAACGAGTTTGTCCTATCAGCTTTTTGGGATTAATGATTTTGCGTCAGCACTTCCCGCATTATTGGTAACAATTGTTAGTTCGCTGCTTATATTCTTCATTTTAAAGAAGGAGAAACCCGCAATTATTACGATTGGGCTGGCACTTTTTAGTTTGAGTTCGTGGACATTGTTTTATTCGGATAAATTGATGCCTGACTCATTTGTAGCGTTTTTTGCTTTACTGACAGTCTTTTTTATTTTTCAATTTAAGTATAGAAGAAGCAATCTCTCCATTGGCTGGTATGCTTTTGCAGCTGCATTTAGTTTGTTTTTGGGCTTTAATACCAAAGGAACTATTATTTTACTTTTCCCGTTGCTGGGGTATTATTTGGTTGCTGACTTGATTGCAAAAAAGAACCTCAAGTTTTGGGCTTATTTTGCCCTGTTTTTTGCGTCGCTGCTTGGCTCATATCTGGCTTTTTGGCAGGTTAATGCCGGGCAGGCTTTTGTTCGGTTTCAGTCCATTTATCAAAACAGTTACCTCAATTTGTGCAGTTACTCAGAGCAACCTTTCCTGTTCACTTTAAAGCGAATTTCGTACGAGTTTGTGCTGTTGTTGATTAAACACGCCATGATTGTTCCATTCATGTTGCTGCTTGCCTTGCCAGGAAGAACATTTCGTAGAAGGTTTTTTCTGCTGAATGATGAGACTTCTTTTTTTATTGGTTCGGCAATTGTTTTACTGTTGTCTTCCAACTTTATGAGTATTTCGGTAACAAGTTACTCACCGATGTGTCTCGATCCGCGTCACTATTTATTTATTGTTCCAATTGCCGCCATTGCTGCAGCATTGGCAATGAAAGAACTGTTTCTGAAGGAGAAAGCACCTTTACGATTAATCCTGATCACCTTGGTCGTTTTCGCCATTTCTATTTTGATGAAGTATGAAACAAGTTGGACAGTCTACCTTCTACTACTCACCGCTTTGCTGATTTGGTTCGTGTTTAATAAGTCTAAATGGAAGGTAGTTGGATTTACATGTTTGTTTCTTCTGGTCTTATTGATAGGGCCAATAAAAATGATTGCGTATGCCCGGAAGATCAATTTCAGGAAACAAGAACGAATCATAAAGGAGCAACTTTTATCCAGAACAGAACCTTGTATCGTCATTACAGATCAGGTACAGAAAAATGTGGCTAAATATCTTGATGGGTTTCAAGACGATTCAGTTTGTAAGTTTTATACTTATTCTGAATTTGAACCAACAGATACCATTCCCGGAGTTCCTGTTTTTGTGTTGAAGAATTGGTACACCAGCTATCTGAGTAATTTGACAAAACAAAATTTGCCGTTCTATGCGCAAGAAAAGCAAGCGGGGGAAGTCGTTTTTGACGATTCAGTTTTAAACATCCAGCTTTTCCGAATTGAAGAATTCAGAGAGCCTGATGTGGTCTTCCAGTCTACTAACAATTTTGAGTCAGCTAATTCTGTTTGGTCAGGTTTTCAAAAGGATGAACAGTATGTTTATTCGGGCAGTTTTTCTTCCCGGGTAGACGGATATTCTTCAACGATAACCATTGAGCTGGATAGTTTAAATTTAGAAAATTTGCATCAACTGATCATCGAATCAACTTTCTACATAAATCTGATTGATGATGCTGATCCATCTTTTGTTATTTCGGCAGAGCGTGAAGACGAACATGCTCTTTGGAAGGGAATTTCGTTCAAAAATCAAATGAAGTCATTTGGGAATTGGATGCCTGTCTACATCAACGAGCAAATTGATTTGGATAAAATAAAGCCAGGTTCGGTGCTGAAGATTTATATTTTCAATCCAGAGCAAGCTGAAATGTATCTGGATGACTTCACCGTTAAATTGATGGTTTTATCGGACTAAACTCCAGTTGTTGTTTTGCGCTACCCCAACATCGCCACCAACTTCTTCAAGGCATCAATAAACTGATCAATTTCCTCCAGTGTATTGTAAACGGCGAAGGAGATTCGAATCATGGCCGGTTGCTGGTAGTGGTCCATCACCGGATCAGCACACAGTCGTCCGGTGCGCACGGCAATGCCCATTTTGTCCAGCATGGTTCCCAAGTCGAAAGGATGGATGCCTTCAATATTGAAGGTGATTGCGCCCGACTTTTCTTTTTGCGTACCATAAATCTGCATGCCCGGAATTTCGAGCAACTTGCCTGTGGCATAGTCCAGCAGTTGATGTTCATAGGTGGCCACCTCTTCAATATTGAGGTTTTGCAAATACCGGATGGCCTCTCCAAAGGCAATTACTCCGGTAATGTGTGGAGTCCCGGCCTCAAACTTATAAGGAAGTTCATTATAGGTTGTTTTTTCAAAGGTCACCTGCGAAATCATTTCCCCACCACCTTGGTAGGGCGGCATTTGACTGAGTAATTCTTTTTTTCCATACATTATGCCAACACCGTTCGGACCATAGATTTTGTGTGCCGAGAAAACATAGAAATCAGCATCTAACTCCTGCACATCAACTTTAAGGTGAGACATGGCCTGTGCGCCATCAACCAACACTTTTACTCCCTTTGCATGAGCTTTACTAATGATCTCTTTTACCGGATTGATCGTACCCAGTGTGTTTGACACATGAGCAACTGCTATCAGCTTGGTTTTTTCAGTGATCAGCTGATCCAGCAGTTCAATCTCCAGCCGGCCGTCATCAGCAAAGGGGAGTTTTACAATCTTAGCTCCTTTTCGTTCAGCCATCATTTGCCACGGAACAATATTGGCATGATGCTCCATTTCTGTAACAATAATCTCGTCGCCTTTGGCAACAAAAGCCTCGCCATACGAAAAGGCAACCAGGTTAATGCTTTCCGTAGTTCCCTTGGTGAAAATGATTTGTTCTCTTGACTTGGCATGAATAAAATCTTTGACCAAGTCACGAACAGCTTCGTAATCGTTTGTTGCCTGGTCGGCTAAGTAATGAGCTCCCCGATGGATATTGCCATAATACTCGACATGCAGCTGTTCCTCTTTTTTAAGGACACACAACGGCTTCTGCGAGGAAGCTGCGCTGTCGAAATAAATCAAAGGTTTATTGTAAACTTTTTGGTCGAGTATAGGAAAATCTTTTCGTATGTTGGCAATATCGAGTGTCATGGTATATCAGTTAAAAAAGAAGCGGGAGTAAAAAACTCCCGCTTAAAAATATTTCGAATTAATTCTTATCACAAGAGTGGCATTTCGCCAATTCTCCTTTGAGTCGCTTTTCAACCAGTTCGTCAATACGATCGCGAAGTGGTTCGATGCGGATCTTTTGCACCACTTCGTGTGCAAAGGCGTTCATCAACATCATTCGGGCATCGTCTTCACCGATTCCCCGGGCGCGCAGGTAAAACAAAGCATCTTCATCAATTTGTCCGATAGTGGCACCGTGGCTACATTTCACATCATCAGCATCAATAATCAGCTGAGGTTTCGTGTTCATTTGAGCCGAGTCGGTTAGCAACACATTATTATTTCGCTGAAACGCATTGGTCTTTTGCGCATCGCGAACCACATGAATCCGTCCGGTGAAAGCTCCAACAGAATCTTCATCTAACACATTTTTATACACCTGATTACTCAAGCAATTTGGCTGAGCATGCTCAATGTTGGTGTAATTGTCAACATGCTGTTTTTTATCGGTAAACGAGATGCCATAAACGTTGGCTTCTGCATGTTCTCCTGCAAATTCAACTTTCAGGTTATTGCGGATCAAACCTCCATGCAGGGTTGCAACACTTGTTAACAAGTTTGAATTTGCTCCTTGTTTGAAAAACGATGAGTTGACCGAGTTTGCTTTATTGTTTTGGTTCTGAATGGTGTAAACATCAACAACTGCATCATCCCCTACAAATACTTCTGTAACATTGTTGGCCAAAAACTCACAATCGCTCATGGTGTGATCACAGAATACGACTTTGGTCTGACTATTTTTCCCGGCAACAATCAAATTTCGCTGCGTTGTGAAAACAGGATCTTCAGATCGCATAATGTTAATGACCTGAACCGGTCTTTCGAAAACAACATGATCGGGCACATACATGAAAAAGCCATCCTGTGCAAAAGCGGTGTTTAAGGCTACCATCGGGTCGTCAGACAAACCAGCCTGACGGTTTAGGTAGCTTTCTACCAATTCGGGTTTTTCGTTGGCAATTTGTTTGATGCTGCCAACCACCACGCCTTTGGGTAAGTTTTCCAGAGGTTGATTTTTAGCGTAATACCATCCGTTTACTAAAAGCACAACATGCGTGTCCAGTTGAGGAACGTCGCAACGAAATGCTTCATTCAGATCAACATCAACTTTCTCGTATTCGAAAACATGTCGATAATTTTTGCCAAATACTCGTTCGAGGTTGGTGTATTTGTAGTTTTCGTTTTTGAATCCGGGAATTCCGGCTTTTTCAAAACGCTTGAAAGCAATTTCACGCATGCGGTTAAACAAGTTCGATGAATCTTCATCCAACTTACTTTGGTTTGCATAAAACAGCTCCGTATATTTTTCGCTAAGCGCTATCTTTTTTGCGGTCAATGTCATACATTTTCTGTTTTAAGCCAATCGTATCCTTTTTCTTCCAATTCCAACGCCAGTTCTTTTCCGGCTGATTTTACAATTCTCCCTTGGTACAATACATGAACAAAGTCGGGTACAATGTAGTCGAGCAAACGCTGATAGTGGGTGATAACAATGGTTGACCGACTTGGATCTTTCAAGGCATTAACACCGTCAGAAACAACTTTCAAGGCATCAATATCCAAACCAGAATCGGTCTCGTCCAAAATCGCTAATTTGGGTTCCAGCATCGCCATTTGGAAAATTTCATTTTTCTTTTTCTCTCCACCCGAGAATCCTTCGTTTACCGAGCGGTTCGTCAGCTGAGAATCAAGATGTACCAGTTCTTTCTTTTCACGCATCAGCTTCAAAAACTCACCTGCTGTTAAGGGCTCTAATCCCTTGTACTTGCGGTGTTCGTTAACCGATGTTTTTATGAAGTTGACCATTGGTACTCCCGGAATTTCAACAGGATATTGAAAACCTAAGAACAATCCCATCCGGGCACGGTCTTCAGCCGAGCGTTCCAACAAGTCTTCGCCTTCGTATATCACTTCTCCGTCTAAAACTTCGTACTCTTCTTTTCCGGCCAGCACATTGCCGAGCGTACTTTTCCCGGAACCGTTGGGTCCCATAATGGCATGTACTTCGCCAGCTTTAATTTCAAGGTTGATTCCCTTCAGGATTTCTTTCCCTTCAACAGCAACTCTTAAATTCTTTATTGTAAGCATATTTTCTGTAGTTTCGAGTTCTGAGTTTTGCGCTCCTTGTCGGAACAAACTCAAAATTTTATATTAATATTCAAGATTATCCAACACTTCCCTCAAGGCTGATAGCTAGTAGTTTTTGTGCTTCAACAGCAAACTCCATTGGCAATTTATTCAGCACCTCTTTTGCATATCCATTCACAATCATTCCAATGGCATCTTCGGTTGAAATGCCTCGCTGGTTGCAATAGAAAATTTGATCTTCACCAATTTTTGAGGTGGTTGCTTCGTGCTCAACAATGGATGACTTATTACCCACTTCGATGTAGGGAAAAGTGTGTGCACCACAAGTTGAACCTAAAAGCAAGGAGTCGCACTGGCTAAAATTTCGCGAATTGATAGCACCGGGCAATACTTTTACCAAACCACGATAAGAGTTGTCGCTAACCCCGGCTGAAATACCTTTAGAGATGATGGTACTCTTGGTGTTTTTTCCAATGTGTACCATTTTAGTCCCGGTGTCGGCTTGCTGATGGTTGTTGGTTAACGCAACCGAGTTAAACTCGCCAACCGAATTATCGCCCATCAAAATGCAACTTGGATATTTCCAGGTGATTGCTGAACCGGTTTCGACTTGAGTCCAGCTAATTTTTGAAGACTCACCACGGCAAATGCCACGTTTGGTTACAAAGTTGTAAACTCCGCCTTTCCCTTCTTTATTTCCCGGATACCAGTTTTGTACGGTTGAGTATTTTACTTCGGCTCTGTCGAGTGCAATAATTTCAACTACTGCTGCATGAAGCTGGTTCTCATCGCGCATTGGTGCTGTACATCCTTCCAGATAGCTCACATAACTGTCGTCTTCAGCAATGATCAAAGTACGCTCAAACTGTCCGGTCCCGGCAGCATTGATACGGAAATAAGTTGAAAGCTCCATCGGACAGCGAACTCCTTTTGGTATGTAGCAGAATGACCCATCAGAGAAAACCGCTGAGTTTAATGCCGCGAAGAAATTATCTGATGTAGGAACTGACATTCCCAGATATTTCTTAACCAGGTCAGGGTGTTCCAACACTGCTTCACTGAATGAACAGAAGATGACTCCCTTTTCAGCCAATGTTTCCTTAAATGTTGTTTTTACTGAAACACTGTCGATTACAGCATCAACGGCAACTCCGGCCAACACTTTTTGCTCTTCCAAAGGAATACCCAGTTTGCTAAATGTCTCTAACAAATCAGGATCTACTTCATCCAAACTTTCATACTGTGGTTTTTTCTTTGGAGCTGAATAGTAAATGATCTCCTGAAAATCGATTGGCGGAACTTTTAAATATGCCCAGTCGGGCATTGGCATTTCCAACCATTTTCGATAAGCATCCAACCGAAAATTCAACATGAATTCCGGTTCGTTTTTCTTGGCCGAAATTAGTCGTATTACATCTTCGCTCAGTCCTTTAGGAATGGAGTCCGACTCAAAATCCGAGACGAATCCAAATTTATATTCTTGCGAGGTTACCTCGTGTAAAATCTTATCTTGTTCTTCCATATCCCTCTATTTAGTTCGTTCTAATTGTACGCTTGTATTAACAAACGATAAAATAGACTGTTTAAATTAATTGCAAAGATAAGCAAGTAAAGCTATTTTTGCAGTTGAAAGCAGTATATACACACTCAAAGGTCTGATATTTAAAACATGGATAATACAAGCACACAAACAGCATTGTCGACATTAGGAGAATTTGGTTTAATTGAACGGTTAACGAAGAATATTCAGCTTCGGCAACCAAGCACGATGAAAGGAGTTGGTGATGATGCTGCTGTTCTTCACTTTGAAAACCAACATACTGTTGTAACGACCGACCTGCTAACCGAAGGCATTCATTTTAATTTGATGTATGTGCCTTTGAGGCATTTAGGATACAAAGCGGTGGTTGTGAATTTGTCTGACGTTTTTGCGATGAATGCTACGCCCACCCAAATTACGGTTTCGGTTGCTATTTCCAATAAATTTTCGGTTGAAGCAGTGGATGAACTTTATGCCGGAATTCACTTGGCCTGTGAGCAATATAAAGTTGACTTGGTTGGTGGCGATACAACCAGCTCTTTAACCGGACTTACCATTAGTGTAACGGCGATTGGTGTTGCCAAAGAGGAGGATTTGATTTACCGGAACGGAGCTCAATTAAACGACCTGGTTTGTGTATCGGGTGACTTGGGTGGTGCCTACATGGGACTGCAATTGCTGGAACGCGAAAATGAGGTGTTTAAAGTGAATCCGAAAGAGCAACCCAAGCTCGAAGGCTACGACTATATTTTGCAACGCCAGTTGAAACCTGAAGCTCGTGGCGACGTGATTCGTGCGCTGAAGAATATCGGTGTAAAACCGACTGCTATGATTGATATTTCAGATGGTCTGTCTTCGGAGCTGATTCATATTTGCAAAGCATCAAAAGTTGGATGTAGTGTTTATGAGGAGAAAATTCCGTTGGATTATCAAACCCGGAAGTTTGCCGATGAGTTGAGTATCAATCCATTGGTTTCGGCGTTGAATGGTGGTGAAGATTACGAACTCCTTTTTACGATTCCACTAACTGATCACGATCGGATTAAAAATGATCCAGACATTACCATTATTGGGCATATTGTTGAAGAAAGCTCGGGCACGAACCTGATAACAGGAGCCGGTGCCGAGATTCCACTGCAAGCGCAAGGATGGAATCCGATTGGAGAAGAAGAGAAATAATGCTTAGTTTGGAATAATTCCCATCTTTTTCATCAGGAAGTTGGCATTCATGGTTGACGTAACTCCATCGGTTAGTTTGTAGTCAAAAATTAATTCGTCGTCATTCAGTTGGATTTCGAAGCACTTATTGCTGACGTTTTTTGAGTACGTCTCTGCTAACGAAGTTAATTTAAGGTCGTGTGTTGCAACAATGCCAACAGCATTTAAACTAATGAGTTGCTCAATTAATTTGATGGAGCCGGAAAGTTTGTCCTCGGAATTGGTTCCTTTCAGCATTTCATCAATAATAACAAAAACTTCCTGTCCCGACTTGATTTCATCCAAAATGGCTTTCAGCCGCTGTAGTTCGGCGAAAAAGTATGATTCATCGTTTTGCAGGTTATCGGTCGTTCGCATGTTGGTGAAAAGCTGAATGGGTTTTAAGCTCAGCCAGCTGGCATTAACCCGGCAGCCGTTCATTGCAAGAATCATGTTAACACCGATGGTGCGCAGGAACGTGCTTTTCCCGGCCATGTTTGCTCCGGTGATTATCGCAATTTGCCCCAAACCGTTTTGCCGAAAATCATTACCAATGCATTTTGCCGACTTGATCAGCGGATGTTTCAGATCGTTGGCTGTAACATGAAACTCGCCATCTTCAAACTTGGGAATCGTCCACTCCGGATGATTGTGATTTAAGTTGGCAAGGCTTGATAAAGCATCAAATTCTGCAATCACATCAAACCAAAGGTTGATTGAATTTTTATAGTGCGTTTGCCATTGGTAAAGCTGATAACTGCAGCGTAAATCCCAAATTAAAATAGCGTTTAATGCAAGCCCCACTATAATATCCTGGCGATAGTCGAATCGAGCCATTATGCGCTGAAGCTTGTCGATTAGAGTGCTCGCTTTTTTATTTTCGCAGGATAGCTTGTTTTGTAACTCTTTCAATCTGGCTGAACTGAACTCTTTGTCTTCGATAAGAATTAACAATTCCTGATATCTGGCCAATAACTTAGACTGACTGCCAAATAGCTTGTAAAATGACTGTATTGTTTTTCGATAATAAACCAATACGCCGCCATTAATGATTAATGATAAAATAAACAGTGCCCATGGAATGGTGGTGAATTGACAAACCAAGAACGAAACCAACGAAAGTATCGGAAGAATTATGAGCAAACGTTTGATCGTTTTCGGGTTCTGAATGGTTGCGTTTTGAGTGATTTTTTGCAGCAGGATAAAGTCTTCTTCGTCGTGGCTATGCCCTTTGGCAGCAAAAAACTGGCGCCATCTTGTGTGTTTCGCCAAGTCGACCAGAGCCGCTTGCCTTTCTTGCAGAGTTGTAATGTCTTTTTCCGGTTGACTTAAAAATGCTGCCAGTTTCTTTTTCCCCAACTGAGTAACTGTCCGGTTAATAAATTGAAACAATGATCCCGGGCCAAAAATGTCCAAATCAAAAGTAAAATGGTGATGCGGATCGATAAATTCTTTTCCATTTTCGAACTGACTATATTCTTCACCCAGAGCCAGTAATTCTTTTTGGTTGATATCCACCAGATTGGAGAAGAGCTTTTTTCCTTTTTCCTTTTTCAGAAAAGCTTTAATCCAGTAGAAAAATAGTATGGTGCCAGCTGTTGCGAGCGGGTAGGCGATCCAACCTGAAACTTTAGGTAAGTAAATTAGGGATAGAATAATTCCAACAAATGCTAAAAAGCGAAAGAGCGCCAATTGTCTGATTTGCTTTTTTAGAGTTGCCAGCTTTTGCTGGTCGTAGGTCAAAAATTTCTCGTATTCCTGAAAAAGGTCTTGGTTCATGTTTTATTTATTGAAGTCGGACCAGCTGGCTTGCCGACAATAATATCGTGGTAATGAAAATAGAAAAGACCAGCATGATGATATAGCTTTCCTCGTTGGTGAGACCGGCGTGTTCCAGTTTGGGGAGTTTAAGCAGTAAAAACCGATTTTCGACAATAACGAGCAACTTGTAGATAAAATGGCCGATTAAAACGCCAACCAACATTCCTGTGAGGATGTCGAAAGGATAATGAACTCCAAGATAGATGCGGGTATAACTCACCAGAATAGCCCAAAAGTAGATTAAAAACTGGTAACGAGTATTTTTGAACAGCCGGGCCGTAAAAACAGCAACTGCAAACGAGTTGGTGGCGTGCGATGAGAAAAAACCAAATAAGCCGCCTCTGCTGTGTACATAGTGCACCAAATCCTGGATAGCAGGTTCGTGAGTAGGGCGAAACCGCTGAACTGTTTCCTTAAAAAAAACGGAGACCTGATCGCTAATGACAATTGTGAGTGCAAGTAATATGAGGATTACAAGTGCCTTCATTTTGTACTTGCGAACAATGAAAATAATCAGCGTAAGATAAAAAATAGCCCAGGTTCCGGTTTTGGTCAGCAGTGACATGACAATATCCCAAAACGAATTGTGCATTCCATTGAAAAAGAAGAATATGGATTGATCAAGTTGTTTTATGGATTCGATAAATGCCATTACGAAGGATTCAAAATTTGCCAGATTTTATCTTTCAGCTCTATAATTCCCTGATTGGCTACCGAAGAAATAAAGTGATGCGGAATATCTTTCAATTCGGAACTGATTTCCTGTTTCAGTTCTTCATCCAGAAAATCTGATTTACTGATTACCAGATAACGTTCTTTGTCCAGTAACTCAGGGTTGTACTTTTCAAGTTCATTTAATAGAACACCATATTCGTTCCGGTGGTCTTTGCTATCGGCCGGAACCATAAATAAAAGCATGGAATTTCGCTCGATGTGCCGAAGGAATCGTAGTCCCAGGCCTTTTCCTTCATGCGCTCCTTCAATAATTCCGGGAATGTCGGCCATAACAAACGATTGCTGGTCGCGGTATGAAACGATCCCCAGATTTGGAACAAGCGTGGTAAACGGATAGTCAGCAATTTTAGGTTTGGCCGCCGAAACAACCGAGAGGAGTGTTGATTTTCCGGCACTCGGAAACCCAACTAGTCCAACGTCAGCTAAAATTTTAAGCTCCAAAATCTTCCAGCCTTCAGTGCCGTCTTCGCCCGGTTGAGCATAGCGTGGTGTTTGGTTCGTTGACGATTTAAAGTGGGTGTTTCCCAAGCCACCTCGGCCACCTTTTGCCAGGTATTGGGTTTCGCCATCTTTCGTAATCTCAAAAAGAAATTCACCGGTTTCTCCATCTTTTGCAACGGTTCCTAACGGAACATCAATCGTAATATCCTCGCCATCAGCACCAAAACTGCCGTGTCCTCCGCCAGATGCACCGTGTCCGGCAAAAATGTGTCTTTTGTACCTCATGTGAAGCAGAGTCCACATTTGAGCATTGCCTCTTACAATCACATGGCCGCCACGTCCTCCGTCACCACCGTCAGGGCCACCTTTAGGAACAAATTTCTCTCTTCGCAGGTGAGTTGATCCTGAGCCACCATTTCCAGAGCGACAGAATATTTTTACGTAATCAACAAAGTTATTTTCAGCCATGGTATCATTTTGTTACAGTGCAAAATAAACAAAAAAAGACGAACGTATTATAATACATTCGTCTTATAAGTTGTGTTGTTTCTTTTAAAGTGCTTTTACGGTCTCTTTCAGGCGCGCTGCAATTTCTTCAACAGATCCCATTCCGTCAATATCAAAATGCTTGTTTTGTGCGGCATAATAATCTTTGATGGGGGCTGTTTTTTCGTGGTAAACTGAAATTCGGTTTTCAATAATCGATTCGTCCTGGTCGTCGGAACGTCCGGATGTTTTGCCTCGGTTCAGCAGTCGGTTAATCAACTCCTGTTTCTCAACCTCCAGGCATAGCATGGCAGAAATCGGAGTTTTATTTTCGTCAAGCATTTCATCCAGTGCATTTGCTTGCGCTACCGTTCTTGGAAATCCGTCGAAAATAAAACCTTTAGCTTCCGAATTGGCTGTCAGTTTATTTTTGATCATCCCAATTACAACCTCATCGGTTACAAGCTCTCCTTTATCCATAAATTGTTTGGCTTGAAGGCCAAGCTCCGTTTGTGCGGCAATTTCATTGCGTAATATATCGCCGGTTGACAAATGAATAAGCCCGAAACTTTCAATTAAAAACTCGGCCTGGGTTCCTTTTCCTGCACCCGGGGGACCGAATAAAACTAAATTTAACATGTTGGTAATATCTATTTTGGTTTTTGTGAGTATCCTTCTTCAACTATTCTACTGCTTTGAAAATATCGATCAGATTGCGACCACGTCCGTCGTAATCCAGCCCATATCCAACAATAAAATCGTTTGGGATTTCGAGGCCGATGTAGTCCAGCTTTACTTCTTTTACAAGTGCATCGGGCTTTAGTAGCAGAGTGGCAACTTGAACCTCTGCCGGCTTGTGATCCTGAAGCTGTTTAATCGTATTGTCAATTGTTATCCCCGAATCCACAATATCTTCTAAAATAACAACCGTTCTTCCTTCCAGACTTTCATTCAAGCCAATTAATTCTTTTATTTTTCCGGTTGATTGAGTTCCGGAGTATGAAGCGAGTTTCACGAAAGAAATCTCAGCATCGAGTAAGGTAATTCGTTTAAAAATTTCGGCTGCAAACATAAACGATCCGTTTAAAATGCAGAGGAACAGTGGGTTTTTTCCTTCCAGCTCTTCATTCATTTTATCAGCCATTTTTTCAATTACCGAACGAATTTTCTCGTAAGGGATAAATAATTCGAACTCTTTATCTAATATTTTAATGTTACCCATTGCCCCGATTTTTTTGTTATTGGAAAGAAGAGTTTTTAATCTGTTTATTTTCGATTATTTTAGCTCTGATTTTAAAAAGTTACAAAGAAACAAAAATTAATTGAAAAGATGGAAGCGAAAGTAAGTATCATAATGGGAAGCACTTCTGATTTGAGTGTGATGGAAGGTGCCGCAAAAATTTTAGACGAGTTTGAAATTCCTTTTGAAATTAACGCCTTGTCGGCGCACCGCACCCCGGAAGAAGTGGAGCGTTTTGCAAAGGGTGCAAAGGAGCGGGGAATTCAAGTGATTATTGCAGGAGCAGGAATGGCTGCCCACTTGCCTGGAGTAATTGCAGCAATGACAACACTGCCGGTTATAGGTGTCCCCATAAAAGCGAGTTTGGATGGCTGGGACTCGATGTTAGCCATTTTGCAAATGCCTCCCGGAATTCCTGTTGCTACGGTGGCCATAAACGGAGCCCGCAATGCCGGAATTTTAGCTGTTCAGATGATGTCGCTGGGCGACAAAGAACTGATGGGCAAATTGGAGAATTTTAAAGAGGAGTTAAAAGACAAAATTGTAAAGGCCAATAAAGATTTATCAGAGGTAAAGTTTAAATTCAAAACAAATTAGTTTTTTGTTAAGCTAAAATGTTGTAACTTAACGTTGCTTTTGTGCTTAAGGGTGTACCTGTTACACCCTTTTGTTATGATTAAAAAAGTCGTTTTTGTTATTTTTATATTGTTGTGTGTTTACGCCGAAGGGCAGGAAGTCTTTCATACACCGGCGAGATTTAAAGCAGTAGGCAATGCCAGTGTAAGCTTGCAATCACCGCTTGCTGTGTGGTCCAATCCTGCGGGAGTTGCGTTGATAAGATTAACATCGGTCGGTTTAAACTACGAAAGCCGCTTTTTATTGGACGAGCTTCAAACAGCCTCTGCTTTTCTTGTAATTCCAATAGTAAAGACCAACTTCGGATTTTCATTTTCTCAGTTTGGCTACCACGCTTATCGGGAAAACAAGTGGTCTGCCGCGGTGTCCAAACGATTGGCTGAACGCTTACTTGGAGGGGCTCAGTTTCACTACCACCAGCTATCTCTGGCAGAAAATGATCAGCGAGCCGGAGTCTTGCTTGTCGATCTGGGTATTCAATTTCAGCTAGCAGAAGATTTTTGGCTTGGCGCTCAGCTCTTCAATCCGTCGGAAGTGAGTATTCATCACCTGTCTATGGATTATGATTTCCCTTTGATTTGGCGAGTAGGGGTGCACAAACTTTTTGAGAAGACGGTGCTTTTTGCTATCGAGATGAAGCAATGGGAAAAGCAGGCTGTCGGGTTTTGTGCCGGAATGGAGATCCAGCTGAAAGATCAAATTCAGTTACGCTTGGGGGCTGACAGCCGTCAACGCCAATTCGCGATGGGGATCGGTTATTCTCTACAGCACTTTCAAACCGACTTAACCTTTAGTTATCACCAGTTTTTGGGATATACGCCATCATTTTCAATTTATTACCAATTACCATGAAAAGACTGATTCTTTATATCGCCTTTTCAGTTGTCCAGACTTTCGCTTTGGGGCAGGTTGCCGACTATGAATTTCAAGCTGAATTGGAAAGCATGATAGAGGCGGTTGTTGCGGAGGATGAAAACGCCGATGTTGAACAGTTGACTGAAGAATTACAATTGATCAGGGAACAGCCGTT
Organism: Sunxiuqinia indica; assembly: GCF_009847015.1. Classification (GTDB taxonomy): domain Bacteria; phylum Bacteroidota; class Bacteroidia; order Bacteroidales; family Prolixibacteraceae; genus Sunxiuqinia; species Sunxiuqinia indica. The sequence goes on along the minus strand of NZ_WVEM01000004.1, from coordinate 352,664 downwards.
CAACATTAATCAAGCTACACGTGAAGATTTCGAGAGACTCTATTTCTTATCGGGACTGCAAATCGCCAATTTGTTGGATTATCGTAAGAAATATGGTGAGATTTACTCTTCATTCGAATTGAACAGCATTGATGGATTTGACCCGGATTTAATTCAGGTGTTGCAGGCCTTTGTGTCGTTTGGAGAGTCGAATGAAAAGCCTTTCCGATTTCGTCCACGACAGGAAGTGATGCTAAGAGCAATTCGGCTTTTGGAAAAGCAAAAGGGATATAAAGAACCGCGAAAATACGTGGGCTCTCCAGAGAAGTTATACTTTCGGTATCGGTATTCTGGAACCGGTTTACATGCTGGATTAACTGCGGAGAAGGACGCCGGCGAGTCTTTTTTTAGTGAAGCGAATCCCGTAGGGTTTGATTACTACAGCGGCTATCTGAATTTCGATTTTCAGGACGGAAAGCATCAACTTTATGTAGGCGATTATCTGGTTCGGTTTGGACAAGGATTAACAGCTTGGCAAGGTTTTTCACTTTCAAAGTCTGCCGAGGTGGGAGGCGTGGCAAAATTCAATCAGGGGATAAAAAGCTATTCATCAACCGATGAGAATAACTTTTTGCGCGGCGCGGCAACAAGTCTGTATTTAGGGAAACTCCAATGGAGTTCATTTGTTTCTTATAAGCGGTTTGATGCAAATAAAGACAGCGTTGATGGGGCCGCTGTTTTTACTTCTTTTCAAACTTCGGGTTTGCACCGGAGCAAAAACGAAATTGACGATAAAAACTCAGTCACGGGCTTTACTGCCGGAACAAACCTGAGTTTTTCTTTTGATAAACTATCCGTAGGATTGACCGGAGTTCATTTTCGTTATGAGCTTCCATTGCAACGAAAATTGGCTGACTACAACCTTTTTTTGTTTGACGGAAGACAGGTAAGTAATCTCGGATTGAGCTACAAGTATGGACTGAATCGCTATTTCTTTTTTGGAGAAACAGCCTGGTCCAGTACAAGAGGAACGGCATTTATTCAGGGGGTGCAGGCTAATCCGGCGGATCAGATCGCACTATCCGTTTTGTACCGAAATATTGGTAAAAACTACAATGCCCCGTTGGCAGGGGCTTTCACCGAAGGAAGCAAAGTGAATGACGAACAAGGTGTTTATTTTGGAGCAGTGGTTCAACCCATTGCGGGAGTCAGTCTTCGCATGTACGCTGATTTTTTTCAATATAACTGGATAAAATATACAACTGTTGCGCCCGGAAAGGGACAGGAGTATTTGCTTCAGTTAGATTATAAGGTTAATCAGGACTGGAAGGTGTACTCCCGTTATTTTCTAGAGAAAAAGCCGGTAAAAGCGAATGGCGATTTCACAAAGTTAAATGTGGAACAATCCCGGGAAAAGGTTAGGATTCAGATTGAAGGTGCTCTTTGGGGACAGTTTATCTCAAAAAGCAGGTGGGAGTGTATTTGGTATCGCCACGAGCAAAAATCATTTGGTTGGATGGTTTTTCAGGATGTCGGTTTTCATAGTAAAAGCAATTCGCAGGCATGGTGGTTGAGGCTGGCTTATTTTCATACTGACGACTATGATTCGAGGGTTTATGCTTTTGAAAATGATCTACTTTACCAGTTTTCTGTTCCCGCCTTTTATGGCGAAGGAATACGAATCTATGCAAATGGAAAAGTTAAAATATGTGAAAAGATTGACGTTTGGATGAAAGTTGCAAGAAGCTGGTTTCTTGGGGTTGACAAGCTGGGTAGTGGTTATAGCCAGATCGATGGTGGCAAAAAGACTGAAGTTAAATTTCAGTTAAGATTCAAGTTTTGAGTTGATTTTATATCTTTGCGGCAAATGCTTAAAGGATTGGGGTGAAAATGAACTATGACGATATTCGACCTTATGAAGACCATGAAGTTAATCACTACATTAACGTATTGCTGAAAGACGATATTTTTCAAGAGGTACTTCAATTTATTTTTCAGGATGAAAACCAACGTGCTCAGGCAAAAGCAATGTTGTCGAAAATCCAGACCGTAGAGGAGTTGCAGTTGACTTTTATGCTTTCGTTGGTTACTGATTGGATTATTAAAAAAACAACTTGTGGCGTAACCTGGAGTGGTTTGGATCAGTTGGATAAATCGAAAAGTTATTTGTTCATTTCTAATCATCGCGATATTATTTTGGATGCAGCGCTTTTAAATTATACCATTGTAAAGGCTGGAATGAATACGACCGAAATTGCAATCGGCAACAACTTATTGATTTACGATTGGATTGTTCATGCGGTAAAGTTAAACCGGGCTTTTGTTGTTAAACGAAATTTGCCTGCCCGAGAATTGCTGATGGCCTCGAAAAAGCTTTCTACCTATATTCGTGAAGCCATTACCAACAGAAACCGATCGGTTTGGATTGCTCAGCGCGAAGGAAGGACAAAAGACGGAAATGACCAAACGCAACAAGCGTTGCTTAAAATGTTGAACTTAAGCAACGATAAGGACTTTGTTGAAGGTTTTCATGAACTGCAAATTGTGCCCCTTTCTATTTCATATGAGCGTGAACCTTGCGGAATCTCAAAGGTTGAAGAGATTTATAAACGCGAAAGTGAGGGCTTTGAGAAGACGCAGGCCGATGATTTGAAGAGCATGGCTTTTGGATTGACTCGTCCGAAAGGAAGGGTTCACTTTTCGTTTGGTAAGCCAATTGATGCGCCGTTGGAAGAGTTTGCAAAAGCTGAAACAGCCAACGAGAGCGTTCAGCAACTAGCTGATTATATTGATGAGCGGATCTACAAAAACTACAAACTTTGGCCAAATAATTACTTAGCAGCCGATTTAATGAACGGTAAAGACGAACATGCCGACAAAATTGAAGAGGCAACGCGTGATAAGTTTTCAGAATTACTTCAGGATTTAGTCGATACAATTGGAGAAGGAGATCCGAAGCGTCAGCAGGAGTTGTTTGTTAAAATGTATGCTAATCCGTTGTTGAATGCTGAAAATGCAGTCAGTAAAAAGGCTAATGCTTAATTCTGCATAAAGCAATAGATTTTATTCTCAAATGTCCGTTATCAATTTGTATGTCTTGATTTATTGACAACGTTGATGAATTGCTTGATGGTTGTTTCATTTTTGAATATTTACCGGGATTGAAATTTTCAAATCGAAATAAGGGGTTTTAGATACCACATACTTCCATTTTTTACCGCCGAGGATTGCTCTTTCATTCGGGAGTCAAAGAAGAACGGTTGATAGTTGCAATTAACCTGCAATTTGTGGAACTTCGTTTGTCGTTTACCAAAACCTGGAATGAAACGAGTATGTAAAATATTCATACACAGAAGCATGATTATTTAAAGCGAGTTCCATGTGTTGCGAAATAATAAACAATTATAAACAGATGAAAAAATCCGACAGGAAATTTTTACATCGACCCGAATATCCGGGAGGAAATGAGTCATTCAAAGCTTTTATCAAAGAGCATTTGGTTTATCCCAAGAGAGCATTGGAAAATAATATCCAGGGAACGGTTTATTTACAAGCCGAAATTAATGACGAAGGTGAAGTGTTGCAGGTAAAGGTAGATAATGGCATTGGCTTTGGTTGCGACGAGGAAGCTGTCCGTTTGGTGAAAATGATGCACTACGGTAAGGTGAAGAATCGTGGAGTACGATTAAAAGCATGGAAAAAGCTCAGGATAAATTTTCGTCTCGATGAACACAAGCCCCAAGGGGTCTCGTACAATTACTCAGTAAAATCAGACCAAGAACAAAAATCGGCTTCAGGTACTTCATACCAGTATACGATTCAATTGCCTCCTAAAAAATAAATTCCTTTCGTTTCTGATTGCCGACACGTGTCAACGTTTTCTTAACTCTCCAGATTTAATTTAAGTCCGTTGTTTCTTTTATCAAGCTTACACAGGTTAACTTTTTTACCTGCTGTTTCGTAATTTAAAATGTTAACGATTGTTTATTTGAGGACTATGGCATTTATTTTGATCGGTTTATAATCGCATTAAATGATTTAGAGTGATGAAAAAAATGACAAGTGTAATTCTGTTGCTTCTAGTGTTTTCAGGTTTTTCCATGGCGCAGAAAGAGACAGATAAAAAAGAAAATATCAAAGCATTAATCGAAAGCAGGCAATTTAAATTTACTGCTCGCTCGGTGACACCAATGAGTGGAGGAACGATCAATTTAACTTCAACTTACGATTTTTCCGTAGATAGTATGCAGGTTGAATCCTGGTTGCCTTTTTATGGGCGGGCTTATCAATCGGATTATGGCAGTACTGAAGGAGGTATCAAGTTTAAAGAGGTTGCTAAGGTTTTGGAAGTTGAGAGGAACGACAAAAAAGACTCTTATGAAATCCGAATTGAAGTAGACACCGCAAAGGACAGTTATAAGATTGATATCCATGCTGGCGACAGTGGTTATGCTTCCATGAGTATTCTTTCCAACCGGAGGCAGTCGGTGAGTTATTACGGCATTATTGAGCCGTTAGACGAATAAAAAAAGGCAGGTTTTCCTGCCTTTTTGGTTGTATGATTTTATTCTTAACCTTCTACATTAACTTTTTTTGATTCTCCCGGTAAAATCAGATTCAGTAAAATTCCAACCACAGCTGCCAGCCCAATTCCTGCGAGTGAAAAATTACCCCAGGAAATAACTGCACCTCCAATTCCGATAGTCAGAACGATAGACACAACCACCTGATTTCGAATTTGTGAAAGATCGGTTTTTGAATCGATCAGTGTTTTAATACCGACAGAGGCAATTAATCCAAAAAGCAAAAGCATGATTCCTCCCAATACCGCTTGAGGGATGGTTTTCAGAATACCACTGACCTTTCCGATCAATGAAAAAACGATCGCAGTAATTGCAGCAATTCGCAGGATGAATGGGTTGGTTACTTTTGTTAGGGCAATGGCTCCTGTAACTTCAGAGTAGGTTGTATTTGGAACGCCTCCAACCATACCTGCAAGTCCGGTGGCAATACCATCGCCTAGTAAGGTGCGGTGTAAACCGGGCTTTTCAATAAAATTTTTCTCAGCCACGCCACCAATTGCGTACATGTCGCCTACGTGTTCAATAATAGGGGCTACTGCTACCGGAATCATATATAAAATAGCATTCCAGTTAAATTCAGGCACGATAAATCCGGGAAGCTGAAGCCAGGCAGCTTCTTTTATTGGGGTGAAGTCGATAACGCCAAACACCAGACCGGCAATGTACCCAACGACGATGCCAATGAAAATAGGAATCAGTTTGATTAACCCTTTGGTGAATACGACCACAATAACAGCAGTAGCCAGGCTGATGACAGCAATGGGCCAATGTGTCTTGGCCATGTCAATCGCGGTTCCTGCCAGTGACAAACCAATAATCATGATTACCGGACCAACTACTGTAGCAGGGAACAGGCGCTCGATGAGTTTTATACCCCGCCATTTTACGAGCGCCGAAACGACTGTATAAACAATACCAACTGCAACGATGCCGGATAGTGCTCCCGGTAAGCCATAAAGTCTAGTGGCTTCAATAATTGGAGCAATAAAAGCAAAGCTACTGCCCAGAAATACGGGAACCATTCCTTTTGTTATCAGGTGAAAAATTAGCGTTCCAATTCCGGCAGTGAATAGAGCCACGGCAGGATCGATACCAACAAGAAGCGGAACAAGGACAGTTGCTCCGAAGGCTACAAACAAAAATTGCACGCCCAAAACCATATTACGTCCTGTAAATTGGTTCTGGTTTTCATTCATTTTCAGCTTAGTCATTTAATTTGAAATTTAGTTAGCGAGTGTTAATATAGTTTTGCGGAAATGTCGCGGATATAAAGCTGGATATTTGTTTTACCTCTAAAAACATTCTCGGCAATCGAATAACAAATGTCAAAAGGTAAACCTTGGCTGATGGCATCGTAATGATCAGCCTGGTTAAAAGCGATGGCCGGGAATACAGATGAGTTTCCTGTTGGTTCAACCAGATCAAGCTTAAGGTGTTCCAGCTGACGGCCAACACAGCGGCTGGTGCCACTGTCGAGCACATTTTCGGTTACAAAAACCGGATCCATATTGTGAGGTCCAAACGGAGCAAACTGTTTCAGAATACGGTAAAACTTAGGTGTGATTTCTGAAAGTTGAATTTTGGCATCCACATCCATCGTCTCCGTTTGCTGTTGCTTCGTAATGCTATTGGCCACGATTTCTTCAAACCGACGGGTGAATGCCGGAATGTTGTCAATTTTCATGGTTAAGCCGGCAGCATACATGTGTCCGCCATACGATTCCAAAAGGTCGCTGCATGAACCAATTGCTTCATACAAATCAAAATTCTTTACGGAGCGTGCTGAACCTGTTGCCATGCCATTTGACTCGGTGAGGATGACAGTTGGACGGTAATAATGCTCAGTCAACCGGCTGGCCACAATACCAACAACTCCTTTGTGCCAGTCGCGGTTGTATAGCACCGTTGCTTTACGTTCGTTTTGGTTCGGATCGTGGGTAATCATATCCAGTGCTTCCTGGGTAATGTCGCGATCCAATGTTTTGCGTATCTCGTTGTACGAATTGATCTCATTGCCGAGTTCGATGGCTTCTTCTTCTTCAGTAACCACCATGATTGCCACTGATTTTTTACCGTGTTCAATTCGGCCTGAAGCATTCAGGCGTGGTCCAATTTTAAAAACAATATCGCTCACCGAAATGTCTTGCCCCACAAGACCCGACATTTGGATGATGGTTTTCAATCCGAGGCTGGGGTTCGAATTTAACTTGCGAAGCCCGTAATAGGCCAAAACCCTGTTTTCTCCAACTACCGGAACAATATCGGAAGCAATACTGACAACGACAAGATCAAGTAAATCGTAGAGCTCAACAATCGGGACATCATTTTTTTGCGTGTAGGCCTGAAGCAGTTTAAAGCCAACTCCGCATCCGGAAAGCTCTTTGAACGGATAGTTGCAATCCGGGCGCTTGGCATCAAGCACTGCAACTGCCTCGGGAATGACATCATCAGGGTTGTGATGATCGCAAATGATAAAGTCAATACCGCGATCTTTGGCATTTTTTATTTTTTCAACCGCTTTAATTCCACAATCCAAAACAATAATAAGCGAAATCTTTTCTTCCTCTGCAAAGTCAATGCTTCTTGGCGAGATACCGTAACCTTCCGAGTAACGATCAGGAATATAATAGTCCAGATTTTTAATCCGGCTGCGTAAAAACTGGTACATCAAAGCGACCGAGGTTGTTCCGTCAACATCATAGTCGCCATAAATCAATACTTTTTCTTCGTTTTCAATGGCGCGTTCAAGTCGTTCAACAGCTTTGTCCATGTCCTTCATCAGGAATGGATCATGTAAATCGGAAAGGCGTGGTCGGAAAAAAGATTTTGCTTCGGCGTAAGTTGAAATTCCTCGTTGTGCTAACAGGTTTCCAATAACCATATTTACGTTGAGGGCAGCAGATAAATGCTTGATAACATTGGCATCGCCTTGAGTTTTAATGTTCCAGATTTTATCCATTCTTGCTGATTACTTCTTCCTCGTTTTGGGTGCACAAATTTAATTTGTCAAAGATAAGCAATGCTTGGCGATCTGGAAAACGAAAGCACGCCATATCGTTGACATTCTGTTAACAATAAAGCGATATTCGAATCTAAATTTCACCCATTCAAATCATTAGACTCGTTATAAAATTATCAATAGTAAGGTAATAGTCTCAAAATGTTGATTATGTTATATTTAGTTTGAGGTGGACTTTGGAATGTAATCAGCATTTCTTTGTTATATTTGCACCTGATTTTTTTAAGAAATATTTCAAACTGAAAAGTACCCATGAGTATAGCAGAGCTTAGCGAGCAAGAGGTGATCCGCAGAAATTCATTGGCCAGATTGCGCGAGTTGGGAATTGAACCCTACCCGGCAGAGCAGTATCCGGTGAATACGAAAGCAAAAGAGATAAAAGACAATTTTGACCCTGAGAAGGAGAATTATCAGGAGGTTGTATTAGCGGGGCGGATTATGAGTCGCCGAATTATGGGGAAAGCTTCATTTGCTGAATTGCAGGACGATTCAGGTCGTATTCAGATGTATTTTAACCGGGATGAAATTTGTCCGGGGGATGACAAAACCTTGTACAATGAGGTTTTCAAAAAGCTGTTGGATATTGGTGACATCATTGGCGTGAAAGGATTTGCGTTTACCACACAGGTAGGAGAGAAATCCGTTCATGTTAAAGAGTTTACGGTATTAGGGAAATCACTTCGTCCGCTTCCGATTGTAAAGGAAAAAGAAGGAAAAACCTACGATGCATTTACGGATCCGGAACAACGTTACCGTCAGCGGTATGTCGATTTGGTGGTTAATCCACAGGTGAAAGATGCATTTATCAAGCGCACAAAAATCATTAACACCATGCGTGAGATGTTTAACGAGTGCGGTTATTTGGAGGTGGAAACACCAATTTTGCAGGCCATTCCCGGAGGTGCAGCTGCGCGTCCGTTTATTACCCATCACAATAGTTTAAATATTCCGCTGTATTTGCGAATTGCCAATGAGCTTTACTTGAAGCGTTTGATTGTTGGTGGTTTTGAGGGTGTGTATGAATTTGCCAAAGACTTTCGTAATGAAGGAATGGACCGGACTCATAACCCGGAATTTACAGCCATGGAAATCTATGTCGCGTACAAAGATTATAAGTGGATGATGGATTTTACGGAAGAAATGGTGGAGCGTGTGGCTTTGGCACTTCATGGAAAAACCGAGATTCCTGTCGGCGATAAAATGATCGATTTTAAGCGTCCTTATCCTCGCGTGACCATGCGAGAAGCTATTTTGGAGCACACAGGACATGATATCGACGGAAAATCGGAAGCCGAACTTCGTGAAATTTGTAAAGCATTAGATATTGAAACTGACCCAAGCATGGGAAAGGGAAAATTGATTGATGAACTTTTTGGTGAAAAATGTGAGCACAATTACATTCAGCCAACCTTCATTATCGACTACCCGATTGAAATGTCGCCACTCACCAAGAAGCACCGTGACAACCCGGAGCTGACCGAGCGTTTTGAGTTGATGGTAAATGGAAAAGAATTGGCCAATGCCTACTCGGAGTTGAATGATCCGATCGATCAGCGCGAGCGTTTTGAAGATCAGATGAAGCTTTCGGAAAAAGGAGATGATGAGGCCATGTTTATCGATCAGGACTTCCTGCGTGCCTTGGAATATGGTATGCCTCCAACATCGGGAATGGGAATTGGAATTGACCGACTGACCATGTTTATGACCAATAACATGTCAATTCAGGATGTATTATTCTTCCCACAAATGAGACCGGAGAAAAAAGCTGCCGTTGACACGGACGAAATGTTCGTAGAAATGGGTATTCCTGCCGAATGGGTTGAAGTTGTTCGCAAACTTGGATTTCAAAAAACGGAGGCTTTGAAAGAAGCGAAACCAGGAAAATTTTTCAATGACCTTTGTGGTTTCAATAAAAAAAACAAACTTGGGCTAACAAACCCTTCAATGGATGATGTAAAGCAATGGCTGGCATAGCCGGAGCTACTGATTATGTATGTAGAACCCAAAATAGCGATTATCGGAGGTGGAAGCTGGGCAACAGCTTTGGCAAAAATATTACTGAACAATGTTGAAAGCATTAATTGGTATCTCCGAAGTAGTGAGAATATTGAGCAATTCAAACGGTATAGGCACAATCCAAACTATTTAAGAGGGGTTGAATTTGATATTGATCAAATCGTTTTCTTTAATGACATCAATCAAATTATTGAAGACTCAGATGTGTTGGTGTTAACGATTCCTTCGGCTTTTTTACATGATTCACTTAAGGATCTGACAGCCGATATCAGTAATAAATTCATCGTGTCAGCCATTAAAGGAATTGTTCCTGAAACCAACCAGATTATTGCAACCTATTTAAAAGAAAGCTATAAAGTTCCGTACGACCGGATTGGTGTGATTGCCGGGCCCTGTCATGCAGAGGAAGTGGCACTCGAACGTTTGTCGTACCTGACAATTGCCTGTCCGGATATCAAGCGGGCTCGCGATTTTGCATCCAGATTAGAATGCCCTTATATCCGTTCGCATGTTTCCGACGATATCTTTGGAACAGAGTACGCATCGGTATTAAAAAATATTATCGCCATTGCCTCGGGCATTGTGCATGGTTTGCGCTATGGTGACAATTTTCAGGCAGTACTTGTAGCCAATGCCATTCAGGAAATTAAACGTTTTGTCGATAAGGTACATCCGATAACCCGCGATATTAAGAGCTCTGCCTATCTGGGCGATTTACTGGTAACTGCTTATTCTCAGTTTTCGAGAAATCGCACGTTTGGTGCAATGATTGGAAAAGGATACACCACCCGAACCGCTCAGATTGAGATGCACATGGTGGCTGAAGGCTATTATGCTACCAAGTCAATTCATGAGATTAATGAGGAATTCAAGGTGAAAATGCCTATTTGTGAGGCGGTGTACAATATCCTTTATGAAAATGTTCCACCCTCAATTGAGATCAGAGAATTGACCGGAAAATTGAGATAAACTGCGGAGAATATTGTCTGCTGGTTTTCCTGTTACATGCCATTCGGTTTATCATTAAAATAGTTCACCCTAAGCCTCTACACGTCAACCCATAAAAAAGAGGTACTCCATCTGGAATACCTCTTCATTAATCAGATCAAAATTTCGTTATCGCATTTCTTTATATGCATTGATCAATCCATTGGTTGATGCATCGTGTGTCGAAACAGATTCTTCATTTGTTAATTCAGGAAGAATATTGTTGGCCAGCTGTTTCCCCAGTTCGACACCCCACTGATCGAAACTGTAGATGTTCCAGATAATCCCCTGAACAAATATTTTGTGTTCGTACATGGCAACCAAAGCACCCAGTGTATGTGGTGTTAGTTTTTTAAATAGAATGGAGTTGGTGGGGATATTTCCCTGGAAGATTTTAAAATTCTTTAATGCCTGAATTTCTTCGTCCGATTTTCCGGCCGCTTTAAACTCGGCCACGACCTGAGCTTCCGTTTTTCCGACCATCATCGCCTCGGTTTGTGCAAAAAAGTTCGCTAACAACTTCGGATGATGATCACCAAGTTGATTGTGGCTAATCGCCGGAGCCAGGAAGTCGCAAGGAATTAACTTGGTTCCCTGGTGGATCAGTTGATAAAAGGCATGCTGACCATTGGTACCCGGTTCGCCCCAAATAATCGGGCCGGTTTGATAGTTCACGGGCTCTCCGTTACGATCGACATATTTTCCGTTGCTTTCCATGTTTCCTTGCTGAAAATAAGCCGAGAAACGATGCATGTACTGGTCGTAAGGAAGGATTGCTTCCGTTTCGGCACCATAGAAGTTGTTATACCAAACGCCAATTAAAGCTAATATGACCGGAATGTTTTGATCAAAATCAGTTGTTTTAAAGTGATTGTCCATGGCATGTGCTCCTTCAAGAAACTCGACGTATTTATCGAAACCAATAGCACAAGCTACTGATAAGCCGATGGCCGACCAAACCGAATAACGACCACCTACCCAATCCCAAAAGCGGAACATGTTTTTGGTGTCAATACCAAAGGCAGAAACCGCTTCGGCATTTGTAGACAATGCTGCAAAATGATTTTTTACAAATGACTCATCGTTAGCAGCATTCAAAAACCAACTTTTAGCACTGTTGGCGTTGGTCATGGTTTCTTGCGTGGTAAAGGTTTTGGATGCGACAATAAATAAAGTGGTCTCAGGATTAACCAACTTTAAGGTTTCAGCAATGTGTGTGCCATCTACATTCGATACAAAATGCAGATTTATATTTTCCTTTTTGTATGATTTTAAGGCCTCAATGACCATCAATGGACCCAGGTCGGAACCTCCAATGCCAATATTTACAATATCGGTAATGGCTTTGCCGGTATATCCTTTCCAATCACCTGAAATGATGCTTTCGGAAAAGTTTTTCATTTGCTCCAATACCTCATTAACTTCAGGCATTACATCTTTGCCATCAACCAAAATGGGCGTATTGCTGCGGTTACGCAAAGCTACATGAAGCACCGCGCGATCCTCAGTGACATTGATTCGTTGACCCGAAAACTCGCTGGTGATGGCTTCTTTCAAACCACACTCTTCAGCCAACTGTAACAACAACGACAACGCTTTGTCATCCAATCGGTTTTTAGAGAAATCCAACAGGATATCTTCAAACTTTAATGAGTATTTCTCAAAACGTGAAACATCATTGGTAAACAGGTCTTTTATTTGAGTGTTTTTAAACGAAGCATAATGCTCCTCCAGAGCCTTCCATGCTTTTGTTGTTGTGGGATTTATTTTTGGTAGCATATTGAGTGATTTTAGTTGTTATTTAATACAATAGTAGATGTCTGTTTTGCGAGCGATTACAAAGATAAAAAAAGCATTTTAGATTCAGCCCATTCTGTTTGGGCGATCAGCGATTCAGCATTTAATTTACCCTGATAGATGTTTTAATGTATGGCGATTTTTTTGAATCGCTGGTTCTTTTTGCTGTTGTTGGGGCGTTGCCCCAAACCCCCCCATTACTTTTTTGCCTTGATACCAAAAAGTAATCAAAAAAGATCAAGTCAAAGTTATCCTTCCTCGCTCGTCAGGATTTTTTCTTTCCGGCGCACTGCCCGGGATACCCGCCAAAAATCCTTCCCTCCTTCGCCGGCCCGGGCTACTTTGACAGGCCGTCGCCTTTTCACCTTTCGGTGAAGCGGGGGACTTGGCTGACCCAAGCTATGTGCTGGTCATCCTGAACTCGTTTCAGGATCTTTCAGCGGGTTACGATATCTTGACTCTTGGTTCTAATATCTAATATCTTGTTCTCTTTGCTTATGTTGGGGCGTTGCCCCAAACCCCAAATACTTTTTTGTCTTGATACCAAAAAGTATTCAAAAAAAATCAAGTCAAAGTTATCCTTCCACGCGCGTCAGGATTTTTTCTTTCCGGCGCACTGCCCGGGATACCCGCCAAAAATCCTTCCCTTCATCGCCGGCCCGGGCTACTTTGACAGGCCGTCGCCTTTTCGCCTAATGGCGAAGTTGGGGACTTTGCTATCCTTAGCAGAAGTGAAATCCGCAATACTTATGGTTGAGTAGCAGCAGGATCGTATCTGTGGTCAGCCAGCTCAAACAGTTCGGTAACTATTCATTACGAACAACAAAATCGACCTTTTGCTCATTTATTTACAAGGCGCTATTGTTTATTTAGTTCAATAGCGTTATCTTGGTTCACGATTCAGGTTCAGCACCCCATAATCAATAGCACAGGCGAGGAATACCGATAACAACCGAAGAACCGGGGCAGGGTTGAGCAGAATCATCGGTTAACAGCTACCGGAAAAGAGAACGCTATTGACAAACAAGTCGGCATGGCCGGGCAAAAAATAAAAACAGATCTACTCAACCATTGCTGCGGTAGTGGTTATGCCGGAGAATTATCCGACAATTAATAAGAAGGCCGCCTGTGCCGTGGAAAGCTTTCAGGCGACCCCCTGTGATAACAAATTACCAATTATCAACATTCAAAGTTATGAGTTTAAATGAATCAAAAAAACGCGATTTTGTTTCCCAGTTAATTGTTGTTCTGGATCAAAACGCACAGTTACTAACCGACAAGGGCTTCGACCCAACGGCGAAAATCGATCAGCTAAAAGCAGAGCTGACTGCGGCTGATGATGCCGAAGGAAAACAACTTGAAGCAGCTGCAGCTGCCAAAGATGCCACCAAATTAGCGAATGAAACGCTTGACACAGCTTACACCGATGGTTCAGCGACAGTAGACCTGATCTCCGGATTACTTGGCAAAAGCGACAACCTGGTTCTCGAAATCAAAAAATTGCGCAGAAGCAACAACTCGAAACCCAAACCGAGCCCAATTCAACCGTAATCCGTGTAAATCCGCTTCAGCGATGAGGCGGATTTTTTATGCTCTAATGCCGGGAAACGATAACCGAAAACCCGGTTCACCGGGGTTCTTGCCAGCTACAAAACAGGCATGAAATACACACGCTGCGCAAGAGCTTCATCGCTCTGCCACACAGAATAGACATGTTGCTCTTTGGGATAATAGACATTCTCGAACGCAGAATGATTATTCCATAGGAAATATCGATGATTCCGAAGAAAATAATCTTGCTGACCTTTGGAATGGTCTTGCTGACCTTTGGAATAGCTTTGCTGCCATACGGAATTATCTTTCTGCGCCGTGTCAGAAGGCCTCTGCGCTATGGAATGAGAGCAATTCCCAACATCAAAAAACAACGGATGGCTTATGGGTAAAGGGTTTTGGAGAAATTGACTCCCGGATGAGTTAAAACGCATACCCGTCAAACGCTTTCACCGCCATACCATTTCCTCCCGAAAAACTGATCCCACCTACTCGTTTCCGCTTCGCTCAAACGAGAGGAAGCTAGGAGTACCGGCGTAGCGAGAGTATCAAATTTGTTTTGTAAATTGGAGCATGATAAAACTGAGAGGAATTGTTTTTTGTATGCTGGTATTTTTAGCGATAGATATGAATGCACAGGATATCAGTTCAGCGAATGAAGTCATCCTTAACGAATGTTTTCAGATGATTGATTTGTTTGAGAAGAAAGATATGCAAGGGGTTGAATCGATGCTCAATGAAAAATATCACATGGGTTATACCGACTCGGAGCTTGACAGCCTATCGAAAAAGTATGATGAAGTGAAGGCGCAATACGGTGCTATTGATGCCGAAAAAGTAAGTGTTGCCGAAAGTCTTGGAGAAGAGGAGCAGGAGGAAATTGAGAAGCGCGTTTCCGTGTTGTTTCATTTTGGTTCGAATGAGAAGAGCAAGTTGAGTTTTGATTATCAACTCAAGGATAGCCACTACTCTTTAAAGTCGATAACGTTTTTTACGGTTGAAAAGGAAACGATGGATCAAACACCTGAAGGATCATGATTTACCGCTGGCCCTCGTTTCCGCTTCGTTCAACCGAGGGGCAGTTTGTGACCCCGGCCCTGGCGGACTCCATTTTAACCGATCGAACGATCTTCCACAGCCGGCCATTCCATCGCCGGGTGTGTTTTAGCGGCTCAGCGTTACGCTCACCTTCTCAATTTGCCCGCCCATTGGAGGGTTCATTTTCGAGATTTTGACCCGCGCATGTTCAATAACGGAAAACCCGGCATACAACTGATTTAAAATACGGGTGGCGACGTTTTCGAGCAAATCAGAAGTGATGGCCATTTCTTGCTTAATCAATTCATACACCTTTTGGTAGTCCAGGGCATCTTCCAATCGATCCGATTTTCCGGCAGCTTCACAGTCGGTTTCGATACTGACATTCACAATAAATTTGTTCCCAACTTCTTTTTCAATCGGATAATGCCCGTGGTAGGCATAAAATTCCAATCCTTCCAGATCAATTTGTCCCATTTTATTCTAAATAGATTTTCAATGTAAATTGTTGGGTGCAAAATTAAGTTTTCTTTGCTACTTTTTCATTTTATAGGCACTAAAAACCATTTGTGCAGAATCATTTTATATTTTTGTTTCTTTAAATTAATTGATGACTTCTATGAGCGAAAAAACTCCTGAAAAAGATGCGGTGGTGAAAAAGAATTTTATCCGCCAGATTATTGAAGAAGAATTGAAAGAAGGGAAGAATGATGGAAGGGTGCATACCCGCTTCCCGCCGGAACCAAACGGATATTTGCATATTGGGCACGCGAAGTCAATTTGTCTGAACTTTGGAACTGCTCAGGAGTATGGAGGAATAACCAATTTGCGATTTGACGATACCAACCCCTCGAAAGAGGAAACCGAATATGTTGAATCGATCAAGAAAGATGTTCGTTGGCTGGGCTTCGATTGGGGAGAACGTGAGTATTTCTCATCGGATTATTTTGATAATTTGTATGCGTTCGCTGTCAAGCTAATAAAAGCGGATAAAGCCTATGTGGATGATCAGGATGCTGAAACCATCAGTGCCCAAAAAGGAACACCAACACGACCAGGATTTGAAAGTCCGCACCGGGAGCGTTCGGTCGAAGAAAATCTGGATCTTTTTGAGCGGATGCGTGGTGGCGAATTCAACGAAGGCGAAAAAGTGTTACGTGCAAAAATAGATATGGCATCGCCCAATATGCACATGCGTGATCCTATTTTGTACCGGATCATGAAAACGCCTCATCATCGCACAGGAGATAAGTGGTGCATTTACCCGATGTATGACTTTGCGCATGGTCAGGGCGACTATTGGGAAGGAATCACTCATTCGATTTGCACCTTGGAATTTGAAGTTCACCGTCCGTTATACAACTGGTTTATCGATCAGTTGAAAGAAGGGGAGTACAGACCCCGTCAGATTGAATTTGCCCGCTTAAACCTCACCTACACGGTGATGAGTAAGCGTAAGCTGCTTGAACTGGTCAAAGAGAACTACGTCAATGGATGGGACGATCCGCGTATGCCGACCATCTCCGGATTGCGACGTCGGGGATATACTCCGGAATCAATCCGCAATTTTGCCGACCGCATTGGTGTTACCAAAGTGGACGGAATGATTGACGTTGCTTTGTTGGAGCACAGTGTGCGTGAAGATTTGAATAAAAAGGCGCAGCGCGTAATGGGTGTACTAAATCCGTTGAAAGTTGTTATCACCAATTATCCCGAAGGTCAGGTTGAAGAGCTGGATGCGGTTAATAACCCCGAAAACCCGGATGCCGGAAAACGCAAAGTGCCTTTCTCGAAGGAAATCTATATTGAGCGCGATGACTTTATGGAAGATCCACCGCGCAAGTTTTTCCGACTGGCTCCCGGGCGTGAGGTGCGCCTTCGGTACGCGTATTACCTTACGTGCAACGAAGTGATAAAAGACGAAAGCGGCGAAATTACAGCCTTACACTGTACCTACGACCCTGAAACCAAAGGCGGTAATTCACCTGATGGACGGAAAGTGAAAGCAACATTGCACTGGGTGTCTGCCAGCAATAATGTTGAGGCTGAAGTTCGCTTGTACGATCGTTTATTTTTAGACGAAGAGCCTGATGGACACAAGGATCGTGATTTTAAAGAATTTCTGAATCCTGATTCGTTAACCGTTTTAAAGAAATGCTACCTGGAGCCATTTGTGAAAGATGCGAAACCATTGGATTCATTCCAGTTCGAGCGATTGGGGTATTTCAATGTTGACCCGGACAGCTCAACGGATCAGTTGGTGTTTAACCGCACGGCTCCTTTGCGGGATAACTGGTCAAAATTTAAAGGGAAATAGTTGATATTGAAATCAAATACAGGCGAGACCATTGAGTTCTCGCCTTTTTAATGATCGAAATTGCTTCTTACCGATTATTCACTTCCATTAACCGATCATCTTTTCTCAGGAATACCTGGAATTGCTAGTTTTACCGTAGAAATTAAAGGTCGTGCATCATGGAAACATATCATCACTGCAGGTCAGAAAGACATCATGCAAGAGAACGAAAGTCACGCGGTTCTTTTCTGGGAACCGTTTTAGTAGTTATCGGAATTCTTTGGATTTTAAAAGAAATCGGCTGGCAACTTGGCTTGCCGGGCTGGCATGTCGTTCAAGATGCCGGAGCCAGCTTCCTGAATATTTTCCACTTTGGAGCTATTTCAGTTACCTGGCCGGTTATTTTGTTGCTCGTTGGTGTTTTACTCATTGTAGGGCGAAGGCTAATTGGTGCACTATTTTTGGTGTTCGCCATTTTGTTTTTGCTACCTCACCTCATCATTCCCGGAATTTTACTGGTACTCTTTTTTCCCCTGATTCTGATTATTTTGGGAATTGTGTTGATTAGCAAACTTTTTTAGCATTTTTGAGCTGAATTTTACTTGTGCGAAGAATTGAATCTGAATTTATTTTCGAAGGATACAAAGGCTGGATATTATGAAGGATAGAGAAAGAGGAAATAAAAGATATTACTTTGGGCTGATACTCATCAGTATAGGAGCAATCCTGATTTTGGAACGATTGAACCTGATTCCCTGGAGTATTGCTGACTTGCTCATATCATGGCAAACGTTGTTAATTGCAATTGGCGTATTCTCCTTGCTTGGAGGTAACCGAACAGGAGGAACCATCATGATTGCCATTGGAGGTATTTTTCTGGTTCCTGAACTTGTTGATATACCTCATGAAATACGCAGGCTTTATTGGCCTTTATTGTTGGTTGGTGCGGGAGTCGCTTTAATTTATCGGCACAAGGGGTGTAAATCGCGGATAGAGCATGGCGTGGGTCAGCAGGACCTGAATCAGTTTGATGATTTTGTGATTTTTGGTGGGCGCGAAGTTTTCATCAATTCGCAGGATCTGAAAGGAGGCCGGTCGACATCGATCTTTGGTGGAATCGAGTATGATTTGAGGCAAGCCACACTTTCGCCTCAAGGTGCTTATATCGATACTATTTCCGTGTTTGGAGGCTGCAGTATAAAGGTGCCGCTGGACTGGAATGTTCGCAATGAGGTCACTACTATTTTTGGTGCTTTTACCGATAAACGAGGCGATACCTTCCGACATTCGCATTACGATCCATCAAAGACACTGGTCATTCGAGGTTTTACAGTTTTTGGAGGTTTTGAAGTGAAGCATGTATAATTGAACCGATGAAGCACCCTTTCATTAATAATAAAATACTGATGCTCTATTATGGGGTGTTTTGGTTGGTTATTGGGGTGAGCAATATTTCAATTCAATACTTTTGGTATGGAACCGATCTGATTAGTTCCAGCTTATCGGCTTTCATTTACTTTGTTATTTACCCGGTTCTGGGAGCCAGTATTTGGTTTATCATCAAATACAACAGTTTAGAAGAAAATGAGCTGACCTGGGTTCTTCTTTATCATTTAATTGGGGCTTCAATCTTAAACGCCATCTGGATTTACCTGGGCTTTATCAGTATTAAGGTCATCGACTCCGGAAACCTCTATTTGCTATATGATACCTTGCCCGGCCGGATCTTTTCGGGTTATGTGATGTACGTTATTTTCGTGCTGTTTTTTCTGGCCATCAACTACTATCAAAGTCTGAAAGAAAAGATCAAGAAGGAAGCAGAGCTGAAATCATTAATCCGCGAAGCTGAGCTAAGTGCCTTGAAATCACAAATCAATCCCCACTTTCTTTTCAATAGCTTGAATTCGATTGCTTCGCTAACGATGAGCTTTCCTGAAAAAGCACATGAAATGGTGATCAACTTATCCCGGTTTATGCGTTATGCTTTGCAGCATGACCAGGACGAAACCGTTTCGTTGAAAGATGAACTGGAGAATATAAAACTGTACCTGAGTATTGAAAAAGTGAGGTTCGGGAAAAAATTAAATCCTGTTTTTGAAGTCGAAGAAAGTTGTCATAACTTTCAGATTCCGAATATGATTTTGCAACCATTATACGAGAATGCCATCAAATATGGGGTGTACGAAGCAACGGAGCCTGTTAGCATAACAACAAGCTGTGCGACCGAAAATGGAAATATGTTGATTGTTATTGAAAATGATTACGATGCGGAGAGCATCAGAAACAGGGGAGAGGGAATCGGCCTTCGGAATATCAGACAACGATTGGAACTTATTTACGGAACCTCTGAACTTATTCGAATTACGGATTTGAAGACAAGCTTTAAAATTGAATTATTACTACCCAAAAAAATACCGGTATGAAACGAGCATGTAAAGGCCATTACACACAGGAGAGTCATTATAAGCGAGTTCCATCGAGTACCGTTGAAAATATTAAATTATAATGAGATGAAAGAAGAACTAACAGCATTAATTATAGAAGACGAAGAATTGGCCAGAAACCTGTTGAAGTCGTATTTAAAAGATCATCCCAAACTCAACTTGATTGGTGAGTGTGAAAATGGCTTTGAAGGCGTGCAAAAAATCAATGAGCTCAAGCCGGATCTTGTTTTTCTAGATATTCAGATGCCGAAAATTACGGGGTTTGAAATGTTGGAGTTGCTCGATCATAAACCTGAAATTATTTTCACAACCGCCTACGACCAATATGCCTTAAAAGCATTTGATTACAGCGCTGTCGACTATTTGCTGAAACCATTTTCGAAAGATCGGATGATGGAAGCCATCGAAAAAGTTGCCGACCGGATTGGGAATAATGAAAGCACCGGTGATAAGCTGGAGCAACTCAGCAGCTATGCGGTTAATGAATACCTGGAGCGAATTGTCGTGAAAGATCGTCATAAAATAAACATCATTCCGGTTGATCAGGTGCGCTACCTCGAGTCGATGGATGATTATGTGTTGATTTACACCTCAGCCGGACGCCATATGAAGCAAAATACGATGAAGTACTTCGAGGCGCACTTGAACCCGAAAGACTTCATCCGAATTCATCGTTCGTACATTGTGCGGGTTGAGTGTATTGCCGAAATTCAGCAATATGAAAAGGAATCGTACATCGTCATTATGAAAGATAAAACCAAATTGAAGGTGAGCAAAACCGGGTATAAAAAAATAAAAGAGGCACTTCATTTTTAAAAGAATTGAGCCGGAATGGTTCATTGGTTTAGTTTTAAATTAGTTTTATTTCAAAGTCCTGTTATAGTTGCAGGACTTTTTTACTTTTACCAGCTTAAAATAACAACATGAAGCGGATTCTCCTGTTTGCGATATTTAGTATTCCTTTCGTCGGTTTTGCTCAAAATGAAGTTAAGCCGGAAGGAGATAAATTGTTGTGGTTTGTTGCTGTTTTCGTTGCAATTCCACTGTTATATATTATTCTGAGTCGGGTCTTTAAGAAACCGAATAAGCTAAAAGGCAAGCCCGTTTCTGTTAAAAATAGTCAATTGAAAATTGAACTGTTGAAAGATCGTAAGTTCAAACCCAATGTGCTGACATTGAAAATCACAAACAACAGTAAAAAGGATATCGATTTGAAGGCGCCAATACTGACGTTTCGGAAAATATGGACGAAACGTAAGTTCAAGTTAAAAGGGATTAACCGATACGTAATTTACCCACTTTTTCTTGAAGCCGGGAAAACGCATGAACTACGCATCGACTTAAGTGTTTTTTATAATCACGATCGAAAGCTAAAACGGTATTTCTGGTCGAAAATTCGGGTGTTCGATACAAACGGGAAAAAATATTCATCTTCCTACATCACCCTTCAAAAAAGTTTATTTTCATAAATGAGAGACTGGACATTTAATCATATCGATTTTTCAATCTACCCTTATTACCGAGGTGATGACTTGGGTGTACTTTATTCACCTGAAGAAATTCTTGTCAAGCTGTGGACTCCGGCAGCAAAGGAAGTCGAGTTCCGGTTGTACGAGAAAAGCTCGGGTGGTAGCCCTTTCCGGATCGAAAAAATGGCTGCAACACCAAACGGGGTTTGGCAGATTCGACTGGATGGCGATTTTAAAGGTCGTTATTTTACCTTCCGGGTAAACGACGGTGAGTGGTTGAATGAAACGCCGGGTGTAGATACAAAGGCTGTTGGCTCAAATGGGAAACGCGGTTTAATCTACGATCCACAGGAAACGAATCCCGAAGGTTGGGAACACGATCAACCGCTCGAACCCAAAAATCCGGTGGATGCCGTTTTGTACGAGTTGCACGTGCGTGATTTTTCAATAGCCCCATCATCAGGAATGAAGCAAAAAGGCAAGTACTTAGCTTTTACTGAAACTGGAACAAAAACACCCCGACAGCTAGCTTCAGGCATTGATCATTTAAAAGAGTTGGGAATTACGCATGTTCATTTGCTTCCGGTATACGATTTTTTTACGGTCGATGAAAATTATCCCTATCTGAAATACAACTGGGGGTATGATCCTCTTAATTACAATGCACCCGAAGGAAGTTATGCCACCAATCCCGACAATATTTCCAGAATCAAGGAGCTGAAACAGTTGGTTCAGGCTTTACACGCTGCCGGTATTGGCGTGGTGATGGATGTTGTATATAACCATACCGGCTATACCCGACGCTCGTGGTTTAATCAAACGGTGCCGGGCTATTATTACCGGCAAAATAAAAACGGGAAGTTTGCCAACGCCAGCGGATGTGGAAACGAAATCGCTTCGGAGCGGGCAATGGTTCGCAGATACATTATCAATTCGCTGAAATACTGGGCTTCGGAATTTCATCTGGACGGTTTCCGTTTTGATTTGATGGGGATTATGGATATTCAGACGATGAATGAAATCCGGTGGCATTTAGATGAGCTTCGCCCCGGCATTCTGTTGTATGGCGAAGGGTGGGCGGCAGACTATAGTCCGATGGATGAACGATACCGGGCCGTGAAACATCACGTGGTCAATTTAAATGGAATAGCCTGCTTTAACGATGATATGCGCGATGCTATAAAAGGAAACAACTTTGATGAGAAAAGTCGTGGTTTTGTAAATGGTCGGACCTTAAACGAAGAAGCAGTCAAGTTTGGGGTTGTTGCGGCTTGTTATCATCCGAGTATTGTTTACGGTTATGTTGAAAGTTCGAAACATGCCTGGGCAAAAGAACCCTGGCAGTGTGTTAACTATGTGTCGTGTCACGATAACTTTACCTTGTACGATAAATTGCGAATGAGCTGCCCCGATGCCACTGTGGAGGAATTGAAGAAAATGCAAAAGCTTGCCGGAGCGCTAATTTTAACGTCGCAAGGCATTCCGTTTTTACATGCCGGAAGTGAATTTTGCAGAAGCAAAAAGGGGAACCACAATTCTTATAAATCACCGGATTCGATTAATCAGATTGACTGGAACTTAAAAGATGAGCACGTTGATGTGTTTAACTATTATAAAAAATTGATTGAATTGCGTAAGAAGATTGGTGTTTTCAGGATGCAGTCGGCTGATGAAATCCGCAAGTATCTGAACTTCTCACAAAACTATCAGCCCGGAGTTTTGGCTTATTCTTTTTTAAATTGTCAGAACGAATTTAACTGGAAAACAATTCAGCTCATCTTCAATGCGAAAAAGGAACCTGCAATAATGGAGCTTGATGAGCACGATTGGCATGTGATTGCCCGTGAAGATGAAATCTGTTACGACGGGATTGATTGCCTGATTGATCGAAAAGCCATTGTTCCGCCTACATCGATGATGATTTTAGTAAAAGGGTATTAGAAAATCGCCAATAGCAGGTCGATATCTTTACTGGCAATATGGAGCTTGTCACCCAAGTCTTTGTTGGTTAAAATACCGTTGTAAATATACACACCTTTTCGGATTCCATTCGACTGCTTAATGTAATTCTGTACACCACCACTTTCGCCAATGGCAATGATAATAGGAGTCAAAACATTACTTAAGGCAATAGAAGCAGTACGAGCCACAATCGAAGCTACATTATGCACACAGTAGTGAATAACGCCGTGTTTGACGTAAGTCGGATTTTTAAGGTCGGTTGCCTTACTGGTTTCAAAGCATCCACCTTGGCTGATATTCAGATCAATAATTACGGAGCCTGGTTTCATACTTTTCACCATTTCTTCAGACACTCTAAAAGAAGGGTTGGAATTGAAAGACATGGCACCTAAAACGACATCAGCCGATTTTAACGCTTTTCGTATTACATTCGGGTACAAGACCGAAGTAAACACCCGTTGTCCCAGCTTCGACTCCAGCTCTTGCAGGTTAAACATATTATCATCGAAAATTTTAACCGTTGCTCCTAAACCAAGGGCTGCACGGGCTGCATATTCGGCAGCTGTGCGGGCTCCCAAAATAACCAGTTCTGTTGGTGAGATTCCGGTTACCCCACCTAAAAGGACTCCTTTCCCATTTCTGGAATTACTGAGGTATTCGCTGGCTAAAGTAATTGATGTTGCTCCCGAAATCTGGCTCATCAGTCGTACAACAGGCAAACATTTGTTTTCGTTTTCCATGTACTCGTAGGCAATGGTTGTCACCTTCTTTTTCATGAGTTTTTGAACCGTTTCCTGGCAATGCGTGCTGAGGTGCATATTTGAGATGAGTGTTTGATGACCTCTCAATAAATCAACTTCCTCGGAACTAAAGGGAGCAACACGAATAATAACGTCGCACTGAAAAACTTCTTCATGTTTATCCACCACAATAGCTCCAGCTTCCCGGTATTCTTCGTCAGAATAACTGGATGCTTTCCCTGCATCAGTTTCAATATAAACTTCGTGGCCGTACGAAACCATCAATTCAACAGCTTCGGGTGTGAGTGGAATACGGTACTCAATTTTTGAAAAATCGGAAGGAATACCGATGGTAATTTTCTTTCCTCGCCTACGAATTTCCAACATCTCTTCTTTGGGTAGAAGCAGAGATTTTATTTCCGGGAGTTGTTTTTTTTCAGTCATTCAGGAGAAATTTGACGTTCAATTTACTCTTTAAAAGTATTTTTTCAAAAAGATTTAGACGATATTAGCTGTAAGCTGCCTTCTTGAAGGGTCAAGAACTTCAATTTTTACTTCAACAATATTTTCGGGCAGCAAGGGCTCAATGTTTTCCGGCCATTCCATCATGCAATATTTACCACTATACAAATAGTCATCAAAGCCAATGTCCAGAGCTTCTTCAATGTCTTTTATCCGGTAAAAATCGAAATGAAAAATCCGCTCGTTTGTCGATGTACTGTACTCGTTTACTAACGCAAAAGTAGGACTGGTTATCGGATCAACCGAACCCAACTGGCGGCACAAGGCTTTGATAAAAGTCGTTTTTCCTGCACCCATTTTGCCATAGAAAGCAAAAATCCGTTCATTTGGAAAATGATTGAGTAAGGATTTTGCAGCTGTTTGAATTTCTTCAACTGAATTAATGTGAATTGAAAACATGCTTTTTCGTTCTAATTGATGCAAATTTAAGTAAAGTTCGTTTTAAAAAAGACAAAGGCTGATCTTTGTTCGATTTATGTTTTGAAAAATTGTGTTACTTTTGATGCAAATACAATTCAATCGATCATTATGAATCTGCCAGAAAACTTAAAGTACACAAAAGAGCACGAATGGGTTCGTGTTGAAAAAGACAGTGTTTATGTTGGTATTACCGACTTTGCTCAAGGAGAATTGGGGGACATTGTTTTTGTTGAAATAGAAACTGAAGGAGAAGATTTGCCAAAAGGTGAAACCTTTGGTACTGTTGAAGCTGTAAAAACTGTTTCAGACCTTTTCATGCCTGTTGGTGGTAAGGTTGTTGAATTTAATGCGGCGTTGGAAGATGAGCCAGAATTGATCAATAAGGATCCATACGAGAAGGGCTGGATGATTAAAATTGAAATGAGCGATACAGCTGATTTGGATGACTTGATGGATGCCGCAGCCTATAAGGCGATGCTGGAAGCTTAATTTTTGATAATTTCGCTGCCTTTTTATTTAAGGAAGGCAATCTTACGATATTAATCCCTGAGGAATTTTTCCTTGGGGATTTTTTTTGTGGTTTGCATTTGACTTTTTTTAGTCGGGAGTAAAAAGCTTTTTGTATTCGACAGTGGCGATTGAAAACAGGCACAAAAAAAATCCGGCACAATGTCCGGATTTTCGTTATTTGAGATTAAATTATTTTCTACAATGATTTGGCAACTTCAATTTCATGGAAGGCTTCAACCATGTCACCTTCTTTAATGTCGTTATATCCTTCAATGTTTAATCCGCATTCGTAACCTTTTTGTACTTCTTTCACATCGTCTTTAAAGCGTTTAAGAGATCCTAAAGTACCAGTGTAAATCACAATACCATCACGAATTAGACGAACTCTGGAAGAGCGCATGAATTTTCCATCGCGAACAATACAACCTGCAATCGTTCCTACTTTCGTAATCTTGAAAGTCTCCAAAATTTCAGCTGTTCCCAGAATTTCTTCTTTAATTTCCGGAGAAAGCATTCCTTCCATGGCCGATTTGATTTCGTTGATCGCATCGTAGATGATTGAATACAAGCGGATGTCGACTTCTTCTTTTTCAGCTAACTTACGAGCTTGCAAACTAGGTCGAACCTGGAATCCAACAACAATTGCATCAGAAGCTGTTGCCAGCATAACATCTGATTCGGAAATGGCACCAACCGCTTTATGAATTACATTCACTTGAATTTCTTCGGTCGATAGCTTAATTAATGAATCAGACAGTGCTTCGATTGATCCATCCACGTCACCTTTAACAATCAGGTTCAGTTCCTGGAAGTTTCCAATAGCAATACGTCGTCCAATTTCATCAAGTGTAATGTGTTTCTGTGTACGTAATCCTTGTTCGCGTGCCAACTGCTCACGTTTGTTTGCAATTTGTCTGGCTTCACGTTCGTTTTCAAACACGTTGAATTTATCTCCTGCCTGTGGAGCTCCATCCAGCCCAAGGATAATTACCGGCTCCGAAGGACCTGCACTTTCGATTCGTTGATTTCGTTCGTTGAACATGGCTTTTATATGGCCATAATATTGACCGGCAAGCATAATATCGCCTTGGTGTAAAGTTCCATTCTGAACCAACACGGTGGCAACATATCCACGTCCTTTATCCAGAGATGATTCAACAATTGTTCCGGTTGCCCGTCTGTCTTTATTCCCTTTCACTTCAAGCATCTCTGCTTCCAGCAGTACTTTCTCAAGAAGCTCGTCGATGTTAACACCGTTTTTGGCCGAGATGTCCTGACTTTGATACTTTCCTCCCCATTCTTCAACAAGGTAGTTCAAGTTAGCCAGTCCTTCTTTTATTTTTTCCGGATTAGATCCTGGTTTGTCAATTTTATTAATCGCAAAAACAATAGGAACGCCTGCTGCTTGCGCGTGATTAATAGCCTCTTTTGTTTGAGGCATGATATCGTCGTCAGCTGCAACAATAATAATTGCAATATCAGTAACCTGTGCACCACGGGCACGCATTGCTGTAAATGCTTCGTGACCGGGGGTATCCAGAAACGTAATCATACGTCCGTCTTCCAGACTTACGTGGTAAGCTCCGATGTGTTGGGTAATCCCTCCGGCCTCACCGGCAATTACGTTGGCATTTCGGATGTAGTCAAGCAAAGACGTTTTACCGTGGTCAACGTGTCCCATCACCGTTACGATTGGAGCACGTGGGTGGACTTCATCCGGTTCGTCATCCTCTTCAACACCGTCTAAAATATCGGCACTGACAAACTCAACGTCGTAACCAAATTCTTCTGCTACAATTTGCATGGTCTCTGCATCGAGGCGTTGGTTGATTGAAACAAACAGGCCAAGGCTCATACATGATGAGATAATTTCGGTAACTGTAACATCCATCATGGTTGCCAATTCCGAAACTGACACAAATTCAGTAACTTTTAATATATTTTTTTCCGCACTTTGCTTTTCGACTTCAGCAGCTGCTTTATCACTTGCAGCTTGTCGTTTATCGCGGCGGTATTTTGCACCTTTTGATTTTTGTTTGCCTGAAGTAAGACGCGCTAACGTATCTTTAATTTGCTTTTGTACATCTTCTTCAGTAACCTCTTTTTTGATGACTCGGCGCTTGCCCTTTGCTCCTCCGGGCGCTTGTTGCCCGCGGCCACGTTTTTCAACATTTATACGAGGTCCGGCACCGGGGTCTTTTTGAATCCGGCGACGTTTTTTCTTGTTTGCTTGAGCATTGTTGTCGCTGGAAGAAGCAACGGGTTTTTTCTTAATGTCGATTTTTCCAACCACGTTCGGGCCCGAAAGTTTCTGGACATTTGTTTTGTGGTCTTTTCCTTTTTCTTGCTGCCCCTGACGTTTTTGTTTTTCGCGCTCTTTACGCTCGTCCTCTTTTTGTTTTTTCGTTTTCTTAGTGGGGCGGGTTTTTTGGTTGATCGAAGAAAGATCGATTTTCCCTACTACTTTTACTTCATCAACTTTTTTATTAGGGACATTTGTTTCAAGTGCTTCGGTATCCTTTTTAGGAGCTACTTCTTCTTCTTTAGGAGCTGCAGCTTCATCTTTTTTATCCTCAATTTTTTCTTCTACTTTCTCGGGAGTTGGCTTTGGCTCTTCCTTTTTTGTTTCGGCTTTCGGAGTGGCAATTTCCTCTGGCTTTTCCTGTTGTGGCTTAGGCTCTTTTTCTTCGTTTGCTTTCTTGTCACCTTTTTTGATAACAGTAGGTTTACCTTCCCGCTTCGGAGGGTTCATACTTTCTAAATCAATTTTGCCAACAACCTTGGGCTTGTTCGTTTCCGGAAGTTCTTCTTTTTCTTCAGTTGGTTGGGGCTTTGGCTCAGGCTTCGTTTTAGGAGCCTCTTTCTTAGGAACGTTCATGTTCTTAATACGAACTTCTTCCACTTCCTCTTCTTCCTCGAAATCCTCAGTGTCTGATTCTTCTGTAGAGGCGTCAGTATTGTCGAGTGAAATAGATTCATTTTTATGACGGTGACTCATCAGGTTTATTTTTTCTGACTCTTTTTTCAGACTGATATCACTTTTATACTCTTTTTCGAGCATGTGGTATGCATCTTCTGAAATTTTAGAGTTTGGATTTGTGTCAATTTCAAATCCCTTTTTATGTAAAAACTCAACAATTGTATTGATTCCCACATTAAATTCTCTTGCTACCTTACTAAGTCGCGTACTTTTTTTGCCAATTGCCATATAATCCCTATCTATTTTTATATCTTTTTTTTAAGTTCTTACGCCCAAAAACTATGCAATTTTAAATCCAATTTATTTAAATCCCAATAGTTTGATGTTATTTGTTTCTAATTACTCAAATTCAGAGCGTAAAATCTTTAACACATGATCAATTGTCTCCTCTTCCAGGTCGGTACGTTTGATCAAGTCTGCACGGCTTAATCCCAATACATTTTTAGCTGTATCGCACCCAATTGATTTTAGCTGATCCAAAATCCAACCTTCAATCTCATCAGAAAACTCATCCAGATTGACATCTTCGTCATCGGTAGCCATTTCACGGTATACGTCAATTTCGTAACCGGTTAGTTGGCTCGCTAAACGAATATTTAAACCTCCTTTACCAATAGCCAGCGAAACTTCTTCTGGTTTCAGGTATACGTCGGCGCGTTTAGCTTCATCGTTTAACTTGATCGAGGAAATTTTAGCCGGATTCAATGATCTTTGGATGAACAACTGAACGTTGGTTGAATAGTTGATCACGTCAATGTTTTCATTTTTAAGTTCGCGGACAATGCCATGAATACGAGATCCTTTCATCCCAACACAGGCTCCTACCGGATCAACACGTTCGTCATATGACTCAACAGCCACTTTCGCACGTTCGCCCGGAACACGAACAATCTTTTTGATCGTTATCAAACCATCAAAAATCTCAGGAACTTCCAACTCAAATAAGCGCTCCAGGAATACTGGAGATGTTCGGGATAAAATAATTAGTGGGTTGTTGTTTTTTAATTCAACTTTATAAACGACAGCCCTTAAATTATCTCCTTTTCGAAAGTAGTCCGATGGAATTTGTTCTGTTTTTGGAAGAATCAGCTCGTTGCCTTCATCATCTAAAACAAGAATCTCTTTTTTCCAAACCTGATAAACTTCACCGGTTACAATGTCGCCAATCTTACTTTTGTATTTACCGTAGATGTGGTCTTTTTCCAACTCCAGAATTCTACTGGCTAGGTTTTGACGCAAATTCAGAATTGCCCTTCTTCCAAAATCGTGCAATTTTACTTCGTCGGTTACTTCTTCACCAACTTCGTAGTCTGTGTCAATTTTTTTGGCTTCGGTAAGTGTAATCTGAAGATTTGGATCTTCAATTGCACTATCTTCAACAACCTCACGGTTGCGCCAAATTTCAAAGTCGCCCTTGTCGATATTTATAATGATGTCGAAGTTCTCGTCGGTTCCATATGCTTTTTCCAAAACATTGCGAAACACGTCTTCAAGAACACTCATCATCGTGACCCGATCAATGTTTTTCAGGTCTTTAAATTCAGAAAAGGTATCGATAAGATTAATTGTATCCATCTTGCCCTCGATTTAGAATTTTATTATGTTTTTAACTGTTTTCGCTTCGTCAAACGCTATACGATGAACTCGGGTAATAAGTTGCTTTTTCTTATGCCCCTCAACTCGCTCACGTTTTGTCGATTCCAATTCAAATCCATCCTGGTCAACGGTTTTTAGAATGCCTTCAAGTTTCTCCCCAGTTGTAAGCACCACTTCCATTTCCTGGTTCAGGTTTTTCACAAACTGACGTTGAGTTTTTAAAGGTTGCCCAAGTCCTGAAGAAGAAACCTGCAGTTCAAAATCTTCTTTCTCCCGATCCAGATTTTCTTCAACCAGCCGACTAATTTGAACACAATGGTCAATTGTAATCCCATTTTCACCATCCAATGTAACCTGTATCTGATTACTAGGAGTAACATCAATTTCAACGATGAACTGGTCTTCAGTTAGTTCGTCTTCAATGAGTTGGGCGATTTTGTTTCTGTCGATCATAAATTTCAAGTAACTAAAACAGGGGACTTTGGGTCCCCTGCAAACGGTATTGATCTTCCAATTGTCAGCGCAAAATTAGCAAAAGGAATCGAAAACTCAAAATGTGAAAGTTAATGATCATCAGTATTTCGGCACATTGCTAAAATAGCTGATTATTTGTAGATTGAGAGAGAACAAAAAAGTTTCTTATTTTTGCCGTCGCACATTCAAATAAAACAGCCGATAGCTATTGAAAACAAATAAGAGAAAGATTATCAACGATCCGGTTTTTGGGTTCATCACCATTCAATCAGAGTTCATCTACGATCTCATTGAGCATCCTTATCTCCAACGGTTGCGTCGAATTAAACAGCTCGGACTTTCCAATATTGTCTTCCCGGGAGTTAATCACACTCGTTTTGAGCATGCTGTCGGTGCTTATTATTTGATGCAGCTGGCGATCTCCAGCCTTCAAATGAAAAAAGTGAACATTACAGAAGAGGAGGCCGAGGCGGTAAGCTGTGCTATTTTGTTGCACGATATCGGGCATGGACCATTTTCTCATGCACTGGAACATTCCTTGGTTGATGGGATTTCACATGAGATGATCTCTCTTTTGATGATGGAAGAGTTAAATCGGCAGTTTGGCGGGAGATTGGATCTGGCTATTCGAATATTTAAAAATGAATACGAAAAGAGGTTTTTGCACCAGTTGGTAGCCAGTCAATTGGATATGGATCGGTTAGACTATTTGAGACGAGATAGCTTTTTCTCAGGAGTAACAGAAGGGGTCATTGGCTCAGATCGCATTATAAAAATGCTGAATGTGCGCAACGACAGTTTGGTGGTTGAGTACAAAGGAATCTATTCGATAGAAAAATTTCTGATTGCCCGAAGGTTAATGTACTGGCAGGTTTACTTGCATAAAACGGTTTTGTCGGCCGAGCACATGCTGGTGAAAGTACTTCAGCGTGCAAAAGAGCTTGTGATGGGTGGACACGATTTGTTTGCTACGCCGGGGCTAAAAGTATTTTTGGAAAAGCGGGTTACCATTGACTGTTTTGTGAATCAGTCGGTTGATGAGAAGAAGAATCTGTTAGAACTTTTCGTAGAATTGGATGACAGTGATTTGATTTCGGCCATGAAACAGTGGCAAAATCACGAGGATAAAATATTGGCCTATTTGGCGGGTGCAGTCATCAACCGTAAGCTTTTTCGCATAAAAGTTAAAAACTCGCCTTTTGCTCCTGGAAAGATTGAGAAGATCAAAAGTCAGATTCAACAGCGATGGGGGGTGGCTGACGATGAGTTAGATTATTTCCTTATTCATGACTCGATTACCAATAGCGTTTATGCTTCAGAAGGTGACAAGATTAATATTTTAATGAAGAGTGGGAAAGTGAAGGAAATAAACGAGGCGTCAGATATCAATTTATCGACTTTGTCGCACATGGTTCGTAAATATTTTGTCTGTTATCCGAAAGAATTGGACATTAATTAATTTAAACCTATTTTTGCACCGCTGCAAGAAATAAATTATGGAATTTAAAGCACAAAACATCGCTGAGTTTCTGAACGGAACGATTGAAGGTGATGAGAATGTTAGCGTAAACAATGTTTCGAAAATTGAGGATGGAAAAGCGGGAACACTGGCTTTTTTGGCAAATCCGAAATACGAACGTTATATATATGAAACCAAGGCTTCTATTGTCTTGGTTAATACCAGTTTTAAGCCCGAGCAAGACGTTAAGACAACACTGATTCGAGTGGAAGATCCTTACCAGGCATTTGCCTCTTTGCTTGATTTATACGAGCAAGCGAAGAAAATGAAAACAGGTATTGAACAGCCGTCATTTATGGATGATTCTTCGAAGGTTGGAGAGGATATTTTCTTCGGAGCATTTGCGTATCTGGGAAAGAACTCCACACTCGGAAATAACGTCAAAATTTACCCGCAAGTATACATTGGTTCTGATGTTACCGTTGGAAATAATACCATTATTTATGCCGGAGCTAAAATCTACGATGGCTCTGTAATTGGTAACAATTGTATTATTCATGCCGGAGCTGTAATCGGATCCGATGGATTTGGTTTTGCACCAACACCTGATGGAGCTTACAAAAAGATCCCGCAGGTCGGGAATGTGATTTTGGAAGATGATGTTGAGGTTGGAGCAAACACAACAATTGACTGCTCAACGATGGGCTCAACCATTATTCGGCAAGGCACCAAGTTGGACAACCTGATTCAGGTAGCCCATAATTGTGAAATCGGTGAAAATACGGTAATCGCAGCACTTGTTGGAATCGCAGGCTCAACGAAAATTGGGAAAAATTGCATGTTTGGAGGTCAGGTCGGAATTGCAGGCCATTTGACCATTGGAGATAATGTAAAAATAGGAGCTATGGCTGGTGTTTCTAACGATATTAAATCCGATCGGACAGTCCTTGGTGCACCGGCGATGGATCATGATAAAGCTTTAAAAACCTACGTTGTTTATAGGCGCCTTCCACAATTGCGCGATCAGGTTAATGATTTGCAAAAGGAAGTAAAAGAACTAAAATCGAAATTAGGCAAAGATTAAGTTTAAGAAATCGACTTGGGAATGACAATTAAGCAGAACACTTTAGCCCGCGAATTTTCATTGAGCGGCAAAGGATTACATACGGGAGTGCAGGTAAATATGACTTTCAAACCAGCTCCCGAAAACCATGGAATTAAATTTCAACGCGTAGATCTTGAAAATCAACCCACTCTGGAGGCTGACGCTAATTTAGTGATTGATACTTCAAGAGGAACAGTTATCGGAAAAGGAGATGCCCGTTTGAGCACCATTGAACATGCAATGGCTGCACTTACAGGAATGGATCTGGATAATGTGTTGATTGAAATTGACAATGAGGAAGTTCCTATTCTGGACGGTAGTTCGAAGCCTTTTGTTGAGGCTATTGAAAAGACCGGAGTAGAAGAGCAAAATGCCGAACGGGAGTATTTTGAAATTACGGAGAAGATCGTTTACAAAGACCCCGAAACGGGAGCCGAAATAATTGGCCTTCCGGATTCAGAGTATAATTTGAATGTGATGATCTCGTTCAATTCCAGTGTGTTGAATAATCAATTCGCAGTACTGGAAAAAATGAGTGATTTTAAATCTGAAATTGCTGCATGCCGTACATTTGTTTTTGTTCGCGAATTGGAATTTCTTCTTCAGAATAATTTGGTGAAAGGTGGCGACCTGGATAATGCCATTGTAATAATGGATAAGGACATAAGCCAGGAAGAGCTAAACCGACTGGCTGATTTATTCAATCACGAACATGTTGAAGTTAAAAAGGAACAAGGAATTTTAAATAATCTTGATCTTCAGTTTGAGAACGAATGTGCCCGCCATAAATTATTGGATATTGTTGGCGATTTGAGTTTGGCAGGAAGACGAATTAAAGGCCGTATTATTGCTACAAAACCCGGGCATAAAGTGAATACCGAATTTGCTAAGCTACTGAAAAAGGAAATCAGAAAATTTGATGCAGAGAAAGAAATTCCTCGATACAACTGTTCGCAAAAACCATTGATGTCAGTAAACGACATCAAAACATTTTTGCCACACCGGTTCCCCTTTTTGTTGGTTGACAAAATCGTAGAAATTAAAGATAATTATATTGTAGGAGTTAAGAATGTAACGGCTAATGAACCTTTTTTTCAGGGGCATTTCCCTGACGAACCAATAATGCCAGGAGTTTTATTGATCGAGGCGATGGCTCAGTGTGGAGGTTTATACGTTTTACACGATAAAAAAGAGAAGTACTCAACCTACTTTATTCGAGTAGATAATGTTAAATTTCGGCAGAAAGTTGTTCCGGGAGATACACTTCTATTTAAAGTTGAGTTAGTTTCGCCAATCAGAAGAGGAATTGCCAATATGAAAGGAACAACATATATTGGTGATAAGATTGTTGCTGAAGGCGATTTTATGGCACAGATAGTAAAGGCTTGAAGAAATTATTGAAAACAATTATAGCATGAAACAACCATTAGCTTACGTACATTCAGAATCAAAGGTGGCTGAGAACGTGGTGATTGAACCATTTGTTACCATTGATAAGGATGTCATTATTGGGGAAGGTACCCGTATTGGTTCTAATGTAACCATTATGCCTGGAACCCGAATTGGTAAGAATTGTCGAATTTTCCCCGGTGCAGTTATTGGTGCTGTTCCTCAGGATTTAAAGTTTAAAGGCGAATATACAACAGTAGAAATTGGAGATAACACAACCATTCGGGAGTGTGTAACAATCAACAGAGGAACAGCAGCCAGAGGAAAGACTGTGGTTGGTAGTAACTGCTTGATTATGGCCTATGTTCACATTGCTCATGATTGTGTTGTGGGAAATAATGTGATTATCGTTAATAGCACGCTTTTGGCCGGTGAGGTAATTGTTGACGATTGGGCAATTATTGGTGGAATGTCTGGTATTCATCAGTTTTGTCACATCGGTTCGCATGTAATGATCTCTGGTGGATCATTGGTGCGTAAAGATGTTCCTCCATTTATAAAAGCGGGACGCGAGCCTCTTTCCTATGTTGGAATTAACTCAATCGGTTTGCGCAGAAGAACTTTTAATAATGAAAAGATTCGGGAGATACAGGAAATTTATCGGTATATCTATCAGAAAGGATTGAACACAGCACAGGCTGTCGAAATCATTGAAGCAGAAATGTCGGCAACTCCTGAACGTGATGAAATTCTGTTATTTGTAAAAGACTCGAAACGTGGAATTATTCGTGGTTATTACCCCGATTGATTTTCACTTTAATTAAAATATGGGGAACCCGGTTTTAACCGGGTTTTTTTGTGCAATTTTCTCAGTGCCAGTTTGTGTTTTTTGCAGGCTACTTCACCTCGCAGGCATTTGCAATTTTCAGATTAAACACCGAAGGGTATTTTTGCATCAGTTGTTTCATGCAGTTGTTCAGAACCGGCATCACAACATCGTAATTTCCCCCAATCTGAGTACTCATCATTCCCACTGCAAGCGATAGATTTTCATGTTGTTTAAGTAGTTCTACCAATTCGAAAACCGGTTGGTCGTAATTGGTCACAAGCGGATAGTAACTTATTTCTACTGTGATGTGCATTGTTTTTGCTTTTGAACAACAGCTGCCATAAATACACCTGCTATTGTTGGTTGACTGTTTCTTTGATCGAGTAATTTCAAATTCGAAGAAAGATAAACACTTTCAGTGATTGTCGGTTTGCCAATTGATGATAGCTGTTTATAAAGTATTGATTGGGTCATAAAATCCCCGTGTTTATAAACCGGATCCTGATTTTTGATTTTACCTAAGGTTGAATCGGCATTCAAACATCCTGCGATTAACCATCCGTCAGGTTTTAGCACACGTTTAATTTCGGATATAGCCTGAGGAATATCGCCGCAAAACTCCAATGCCGTGATCACCGCAACCTGATCAAAATGGTTATCAGGAAAAGGTAATTGTAAAACATCAGCATTGAATAGTTTTACATTCGGAATCGATTTTGCTCGAATCTGTTGCAGCATGGCTTCTGAGATGTCAGTAGCTGTAATCTGAAACCCCAGTTGGCTGAAAAAAGATGTCCAGTGTCCAGTTCCACAGCCTATCTCCAAAAGCTTACCAGGGATTATGGGGTTTATTAAATCTTGAATGGCTTGTTTTTCGAGAGCGTCAATTTCTTCACCTTGCTCGGTTGTGTAATAGGAATCATACTCCTGGGCGACTTCCTTTTTTTCAAAAATATTCATATAAACAAGGGAATTGAATTTTGATTTCAGAATTTGAATTAGCACGAGTTCAAATCGCAATGAGCCTAAAAATTTAATAAGTTGAATTGAACTTCGCTTTGATTACCCCTTTTACTTCTTGCATGTCCATGTTCTTGCCAAGCTCGCGTTCAAGAGAGGTTACACCATAAGTAATAAATCCACAAGGGTTGATGTAGCTGAAATAACGCATATCGGTATTTACATTTAAGGCAAATCCGTGCATGGTGACATATCGGCTAACACGAACTCCAATGGCGCAAATCTTGCGTGATTTGGCAGGAATTTCAGCGTCCAGCCAAACACCGGTTGCCCCTTCTTTTCGACTTCCTGTAAGGTTGTAATGAGCTAAAGTGGCAATAATGGCATCTTCCATTTTTTCGATGTATTCACGAACCCCTATTTTATAATATTCCAAGTCAATAATAGGGTAGCCAACCAGTTGCCCGGGGCCATGATACGTGATGTCTCCCCCTCGGTTGATTTTGTAATAAGTGGCATTAATCTTCTTCATGAAATCGTCATGAATCAGTAGGTTGTGCTCGTCGCCACTTTTCCCGAGCGTGTATACATGCGGATGTTCTACCAGTAAAAAGCGGTTTTTTTCACTTGGGGCATCTTTTGCTTTTTTGTCCGCCTGGACTTCGGCAAGGATTTCTTCCTGATAATCCCAGCAAACTTTATAGTCTTTTCGACCAAGATCTTCGTAATTAAAATCAGCCATCTTCGGTTGTAAATTCTAAATTAATGAATGTCAAAATTGTTTAGGTGCACATTGCTTTGCCCATATTTTGACTTATGCTTTAAGCCAGCGCATGTTGTTCGGCACGGTAACTTGAGCGAACCAACGGACTGCTTTCGACAAAAGAAAAACCCTTTTCCAATCCAATTGTTCGATATTTTTCAAATTGTTCGGGGGTGATGTATTCCACAACCGGAATATGTGCTTTTGTCGGTGCCAGGTATTGGCCGATGGTCATTACTTTGCAACCGACTTTTAGCAAGTCATCCATCGTTTGAACGATTTCAGACTCCGTTTCCCCAAGTCCGAGCATGATTCCTGATTTTGCAACAGCTCCTGATTCAGCAATTGTCTTGATCACTTCCAGGCTTCGACGATATTTTGCTGCGCTGCGAATGTTCGGTGTTAGTCGTTCTACTGTTTCGAGGTTATGCGAAATGACTTCCGGTTTTGCTCTTGCAACCTGCTTTATTAATTCTGTTTTGCCTTGAAAATCAGGAATCAGCACTTCCAATTTGGTGTTCGGGTTTAATTGTTTGACCTCAGCAATTGTGTTAGCCCAGGCTTCAGCTCCCAAGTCGGGTAAATCATCGCGATCAACAGAGGTAATTACAGCGTGTTTGAGTTGCATAATCCGGACTGACTCAGCGACTCGCTTTGCTTCGTTTGGATCAACCGAAAGTGGTTTTCCGCTAGTTACTCCGCAAAACTTGCAATTTCGGGTGCAAATTTCTCCCAAAATCATAAAGGTTGCCGTTCCCCGATTCCAGCATTCACCAATATTAGGACAATTACCGCTCGTGCAAATCGTGTGTAATTCATGCTTGTTAACCAGGTTTTTCACCTTGGAATAACTTTCGCCTTTTGGGAGTTTCATTTTCATCCATCGTGGCAAGCGCTGTTGGCTCGAATGGGCTTCTCTCATGATTCTTGGAATTTTGCCATAAAATTAGTCAAATCCAACTTCCTGAGAAATGATATCTGAACAAACTCTGTGGACTTGCCCTTTTTTTTTATGGTGGCATTAAAATAGACATCGACTTCAGAACAAATTTTTTGATTCTTTCATCTTTTCTCATCCAGCGTTTGTTATTTTTGTAGACTATGCAAAAACAGATAAAAAGACGACTGTTATTTATTGGTATCTTGGCTGCGCTGATAATGCCATTCACTGGCTTTGGTCAGCAGATAAAGATGGATGCCAATAAGATGCAATTGGCAAATCAATATTACAGGAGCCGGGATTTTGAAAAAGCTGCTGTGCTTTATCAGGAAATCTATGGCAGCTCAGGCAGTCAGCATTATTTCAATTTGTACCTGAACTGCTTGATTGAAATGGGCGATTTTGAACAAGCCGAAACGGATATTGAAAAACAATTGCGAAAGCGAAATAACGATCCGTATTTATATGTGCAGTGGGGTTATTTACTGAAACAACAAAACTTGCTGGAAGCAGCTACCGAAAAATTTGATCAAGCAATTCAGCTTGTTTCGAATAACAAAACCGATTACATCCAGTTGGCCAATGCTTTTTTAAGTCGGCGGGAGTATGAATATGCCCAGCAGACTTATCAGTTGGGACGAAATAAGTTGAATAACGAAGCTTTTCATTACGAGTTGGCACGAGTTTATCTCTATCAGCGCAACTATGAGTTGATGTTTCAGGAGTACCTGGAATTGTTGAAAGATGATGAAACAAACTTAGTTCGGGTTCAAAGTAGTATGCTGACAGCTTTTCGAATGGATGTCGACAATTCCTTGCGCGATGAATTCCGAACCGCACTACTTCGGCGTATTCAGCAAAACCCAAATGTGATTGCATACAATCATCTGCTGATCTGGTTATTCGTGCAGGAAAAGCGTTTCTCGCAAGCTTTGCGTCAATCGATTGCCTTAGATAAAAGAATAGGGGAAGGCGATGGACAAATCGCTAATTTGGCTCGTGTTGCAGCAGGTAATGACGGTGTTGATGAAGCAATCAGAGCTTATAATTATCTTATTGAAAAAGGAACAGAAGGGGAATTTTATCAGGAGGCATACAGTGGGAAAATGCAAATGCTGTATCGCCAATTTGTCGATCAACCAAAGGAATATCGTCATTCAGAAGTATTGAAAGACCAATTTGAAGAAACATTTAAAGTCATTGGATTTACCACCGAAACAACGCCTTTGGTAATTGATTATGCCCATTTTTTAGCGTTTTATCAGAATCGGATTGAAGAAGCGACAGAATTAGTTGAGCGACAAATGAAACTCGGCGGTTTAAGCGTCTTGAACCGGGATCAGCTAAAAAATGAGTTGGCAGATATTCATGTGCTGAAAGATGATTTGTGGGAAGCTATTTTGTTATATTCACAGATTATCGATGCCAATAAAAATAATCCTCTGGGAGACGAAGTTAAACTCAAAAAGGCCAGATTAGGTTATTTTATGGGAAACTTAAGCTGGGCACAGGCTCAATTGGATGTGTTGAAAGCCAGTACCTCCAAATTGATCGCTAATGATGCTCTGGAACTATCTGTTTTTATCAGCAATAATATCGCGTTAGATACCACAACTGCCGCCATGGAATTGTTTGCCAAAGCTGATCTGTATAGCTTCCGTAACCAGGATTCGTTAGCGTGGGTTACGCTAGATTCAATTGAAAGTAAATACAGCTACAATAGTTTGTTGGATGATGTTTATTTCAGAAAAGCAAAAACTTTAATCAAGCAGGGAGAGTATAATCGGTCTGTTGGTTTTTTAATGAAAATAAAAAATGAATTTGCATATGATCTTCTGGGAGATGATGCCATGTTTTTGCTGGGTGAGATTTATGAAACTCAGCTGAATAAAAAAGAAGAGGCCGCCGAACTGTTTAAAGAGATATTGACTCGATACCCCGGAAGTATCTATGTGGAGGAAGCAAGGAGTAGATATCGTCGGTTGCGTGGCGAAGTTCCTGTAGAGCAGGAAGCACCTTTGCCGTTTGAACCTGAAATCAACTGAAGTTAAATTCGCGATGAATCAATTTGGTACGTGGATTTTTATAATTTTAAAAATTAATTGAAAACTGAATGGCATCAATTCTAAAGTATTCAATATAACGTGATAGGAGTTGTACTAAATGAAAATAAATAAACTTGAAAAGCTTATTCACTTATTGCTCTTGGGGGTACTCTTTTTTGGTATCTCCTGTTCCAAGGATGAAGTGATACCGGAAGATGAGATAATTGAAGAAGAAGTTGTTGTAGAAAATAGCCTAACCTATATTTATGATGTTTTTAACGACCATTATTTTTGGCTTGATGAAGTGCCGGAACTTGATCCAAATACCTATTCTTCAAATGAGGAACTACTTGATGCGCTAAGGTATGATGAGGTTGATCGTTGGAGTTTTGTTACTGACTTAGATGCTTACCTGGCGTTATATGAAGAGGCGGAAACTAAAGGGTATGGTGTAGGTATGTCATTAGATCCGGATAACAAGCTGATGGTTCGATTTACCTACAAGAATGCACCAATGGGCCTGGCTGGAGTCGACCGTGGTTGGGAAATCCATAAAATTAATGATACTGCCGTTACTGATTTGCCGGATATCCTTGGCGCATTTGATACCGATAGTCCTGTGAAATTTACTTTTGTTGATTTGATGGGAGATACTGTTTCCAGCACAATGACACGAACCGATTACAATATGAATACTGTTTTGCATACCAGCGTTATAGAAACCGAGAGTGCAAAAGTTGGTTACCTGGTATTCGAAAGTTTTTTAGATCCTTCGAAGGCTGAACTGATCGAGACTTTTACTTATTTTAAAGAACAGAATATTAATGAGCTGGTTATCGACCTGAGATACAATGGGGGAGGGAGTTTTTATATCGCATATCAGTTAGCTACACTAGTTGGAGGGAATGATATTTTAAATAAGCCTCTAGCGTCTTTTATTTATAATCAGAATCATACTGATGAAAATGTTACCTATAGAGTGCTGGAGGCAGATGCTCGTTCAGTGAATCTTGATCGGTTGTTTTTTATAACAACCGAAAGCTCTGCATCTGCTAGCGAGTTTGTCATCAATTCAATGTTCCCGTATAAAGAGGTTGTTTTGGTGGGTGAAAAAACCCATGGGAAACCGGTTGGAATGCAAGTGTTTGCGTCCGAAGATTATAATTTGGCTCTTGCTCCGGTTACTTTCCAGATTGTAAATGCCAATGAAAACGGACATTATTTTGGTGGAATTCCGGTAGATTATCCCGAAGTCGATGATATTTACCATGCATGGGGCGATCCTGAAGAAGCTTGTTTGAAGCAAGCACTTAATATTATTGAAGGTAACGATGTTGTTGTCATGAAGTCCGCAAAACTGAAACCACGATCACTACCCTTGAAACGTGGCTTACAGGAAATTACAGGAGCGTATTAATGGCAGTTACCTCGCAGCGTATATTAGGAATTGATCCGGGCACCATTGTGATGGGGTATGCCTTGATTGAAATCGTTGACAATAAGCCAAAGATTCTACACACGGGGGTTGTAAAAACCGGAAAGTATAAAGACCATTACTTACGGTTGAAACACATTTTTGTGCGCACTCAGCATTTAATTGATGAATATTTGCCTGATGAGTTAGCTATTGAATCTCCATTTTTTGGGAAAGATATACAGGCGATGTTGAAGCTGGGGCGTGCTCAGGGAATTGTCATGGGCATTGCGCTGGAAAGAGATATTCCGGTTTTTGAATATGCTCCACTGCGTGTTAAACAGGCGATAACAGGAATGGGGCGGGCAGCAAAAGAGCAAGTCGCTTTTTTCTTACAAAACATGTTTAACGATGATGAGCTTCCCAAGGAACTGGACGCCACCGACGCGCTGGCCGTTGCTGTTTGCCATTACCTGCAATTGAAAAGTCCGCTAAAAGGAAAGTCCTATAAAGGATGGGGTGACTTTGTAAAGAAAAACCCGGGAAGAGTGAAATAGCGGTTCTTGGCGATTAGATAAAAAAAGCCATCCCTTAATCAGGATGGCTTGATTGATTTATTTACTCTCGATTATTCGATTTTAGCAGCGATTTTGGCTCTTACATTTTCAAATTCTTCCTGGCTCATTTCCACTTTGTCCGAAAAATTTAGCAAGTCGCGTTCCGATTGCATGGGGACTAGATGAATATGAGCATGAGGAACTTCAAGACCAAGAACCATGACGCCGACTTTTACACACGGAATCGCTTCTTTCAATCCGGTGGCAACTTTTCTTGCAAACTGGTTTAAGCCAGTGTAAGTCTCTTCGTCAAGGTCGAACAGGTAGTCAACTTCCTTTTTCGGGATAACTAAAGTATGTCCTTTGGCTGTTGGCGAAATATCTAAAAAGGCCAAAAAGTTTTCATCTTCAGCAACTTTATAAGCAGGAATTTCGCCGTTCACAATTTTGGTAAAAAGACTAGCCATAACTTTGTTTTAAAGTGCAATGTCAATAATTTCGAAAGGAATTATTCCGGATGGTACCTGGATTTCAACAACATCGCCCACCTTTTTGCCCAACAAGCCTTTAGCGATTGGAGTTTCAATTGAAATCTTACCTGATTTTAAATCCGCTTCGTGCTCCGACACAATGGTGTACTTCATTGTGGCATTATTCTTTTTGTTCTTAATCGTTACTTTATTCAGAATCTGAACGGATGAAGTGTCAATTTTTGACTCATCAATAATACGTGCATTAGCAATTTTGCCGCGTAGCTGAGCAATTTTTGCCTCAAGCATTCCCTGAGCATCTTTGGCTGCATCGTATTCCGCATTTTCAGATATATCTCCTTTTTCGATCGCCTCACCAATTTGCTTTGAAATAGACGGACGTTCAACATTCATTAAGTGTTCGAGTTCCTTTTTTAACTTATCTAACCCTCCTTGGGTGATATAGGTCACTTTTCCCATTGTAATTTACTTTTTATAATAATATGTGACTTGGCTTTATATAAAAGAAAAAAGAATTCCGAACGAGCGGAACTCTTTAGTGCTACAAAGCTATATAAAATTTTTAATATTTGCGAAAGCAGTTAGCCCGAAATGGATATAAAATATTGTTTATTAATTGGTTCTAATATTTTCTGTTGATAATCTCAGAATATATAACAGCTTTTTTTAATGAAAATCCGTTCATGATTGATTCTCTTGTGGTTTCTTGTGTTTCGTCGTATTCTTCTTCTCCAATAGCTGCTCCAATATTGTCGTCAATAGAACCACTAATTTCTGTTTTTTTCATTAATGATGATTGAAGTGGTTTATGCGGCACTCTTTTTTCGGGCTTCTTCACCTCTGGTGTTTCTGTTTTTACAGGGACTTTATCAACCTGAATTTCTTCCTCCTGAAAAACAGGATCATCAAA
Source organism: Sunxiuqinia indica (assembly GCF_009847015.1). Classification (GTDB taxonomy): domain Bacteria; phylum Bacteroidota; class Bacteroidia; order Bacteroidales; family Prolixibacteraceae; genus Sunxiuqinia; species Sunxiuqinia indica. The sequence goes on along the minus strand of NZ_WVEM01000004.1, from coordinate 309,419 downwards.
GATTTGTTCAAAAAAAGATGGTTCATGATGTTGTTCATCGCCGTCTTGTTGTTCTTGCATGGCTTTCTTTTTCTTGTTTTGGTTTAAAGCACCTACAATAGAAAGCACGATTGCAATGATTATGAATATGTAATCTTCCATTTTATATTAATTTTGCTGAAGGAATGACAAAATAAATTTGCCATTTCGTTGTTTAGCTTTTATAAAGGTATAAAAAATGAATGGCATAAAACGATCAGTACGTAAGTTGTTTTTCTTGCTCCTGCTTATTTTGTCGATTACTCCGGCATGTAAAGACGACTTCGATTCGGCCATTCCGTATGTTAACGTTAATTATTCTGTCAACCTTGTTAATTACAATGCGCTGAATACGGTTGGATTTCCTGTCTTTTTTTATGGAGTTGGATATGGAGGTATCGTGGTAATCAATAACGGAGTCTCGTTTTATGCATACGATGTAACTTGCCCGTATGAGGTCGATTTTCAGTGCCGGATTGAAGCCGATGGTGTAATTGGAACATGCCCGTGCTGTAGTACGCAATATAACTTGCTGGATGGCGGATATGTCATTAGCGGACCTTCAGCTGAACCATTAAAGCAATACAGGGCCAGCCTTTCTGCAAATCGCTTGTACATTACGAATTAAGAAGCTAACATATCTGGTGTAAGTCCTTGTTTTTTATCTCCAATAAGTAGATACGGTCGAAGGACGAATTGAAACTCCAGTTGCATAGTTTGTTGCGGTAGTGAAAGTTTAGTTTCCCATGGAAAGACTGAATGTGAATCAGAAGCCAAAGCTCTACTGGTTTCACTTTTTGGTAGAGGTATATTTTTTCTTCTTTAGCAGAAATCGTATTCTCAATGTGTTGAAACAGTAAATCCGGATTTTCGAAATGTCCCTGGTTTTCGTAAAAAGTTTGTCCGCGGAGTTCTGTCAGCTCTATCCCAATGGCTTTTTTTGGATTAAGACGCAATAGAAAATCAGGTGATTCATTCTGAATCACTTTACCTTTTGGAAAGTCATCAATTAAATTCTTAAAAAGCTGAAATACCTTCTTTTCATGTCGCTTTTTGTCAGACATGTCCGAAGATACAAAAAAAAGCAGCCCGAAGGCTGCTTTATAATATCAATTAATAACGATAATGTTCTGGTTTGTAGGGTCCTTCTTCCGGCACGCCTAAGTACTCTGCCTGATCTTTCGAAAGCTTGGTAAGCTTCACTCCCAGTTGCTCAAGATGTAGGCGGGCAACTTCTTCATCCAAATGTTTTGGAAGACGGTATACATCGGTTTTGTATTCGTTTTTCCAAAGTTCAATTTGGGCCAGAGTTTGGTTGGTAAACGAGTTGCTCATCACAAATGAAGGGTGTCCGGTAGCACATCCCAGATTTACCAAACGACCTTCAGCCAGCAAGTAGATTGAATGACCATCTTCGTAAGTGTATTTATCAACCTGAGGTTTGATGTTGAGTTTTTCAACGCCAGGCCATTGTTCAAGTTTAGCAACCTGAATTTCATTATCGAAGTGGCCAATGTTGCAAACAATTGCTTGATCTTTCATGCCGGCCATATGCTCGGCTGTGATAATGTCTTTATTTCCGGTTGTTGTCACATAAATGTTTCCTTCATCCAGTGCTTCTTCCATGGTTTTTACTTCAAAGCCTTCCATGGCAGCTTGCAATGCACAAATTGGATCTATTTCGGTCACGATTACACGGGCGCCATATCCTTTCATCGATTTGGCACAACCTTTACCAACATCGCCGTAACCGGCAACAACAACAACTTTTCCACCTATCATTACGTCTGTCGCACGTTTGATGCCATCAGCCAAAGATTCGCGACAGCCATACAAGTTGTCGAATTTGGATTTTGTAACAGAATCATTGACATTGAAAGCAGGGAACAATAAATTGCCTTTTTCCATCATTTGGTACAAGCGATGAACTCCTGTTGTTGTTTCTTCCGACACTCCTTTGATTTCAGGTGCTGTCCGATGCCAACGTTTGGGATCTTCCTGGGCAATACGCTTCAGGATTTTGTTGAGTTCAATCTCGTCTTCAGCATCAAGTTTAGCATCCAATATGGAAGGAGTATCCTCTGCGGCATAACCATGGTGGATCATAACAGTAGCATCGCCACCATCATCAACAATCAAGCTTGGGCCTTGTCCGTTTCCAAAATCCAAAGCACGTTCGGTGCACCACCAGTATTCGGCCAACGTTTCACCTTTCCATGCAAAAACGGGCACTCCTGACGCTGCAATGGCTGCCGCTGCGTGATCTTGCGTGCTGAAAATGTTGCAGCTCGCCCAACGAACATCGGCTCCCAGTTCAACCAGGGTTTCAATTAAAACAGCTGTTTGAATAGTCATGTGCAACGACCCCATAACGCGGGCTCCTTTAAGCGGCTTTTCGGCAGCATATTTTTCACGAACCGACATCAGTCCGGGCATTTCTTTTTCAGCAATTTCAATTTCTTTCCTTCCGTAATCAGCTAAAGAAATATCAGCTACTTTATAATCAACTTTCTGTTCTGTCATTGTTGTCATAATGTCTTCAATTTTAGAGGTGCAAAGATAGTTATTTCAGCTAAATAACCACACTGAAACTATTTTGTTTAATTCTTATTAACAGACGAGTGGGGTCTGGAATCGAAGAATTAGTCTCGGTCTATTTTAGGGTTTTGAAGAATTTCTTTACATTGACTTTATCCAGTTCCAGTTGGGTACGCAAACCATCAATTGACCCGAACTTTTTTTCCTCTCGTACTCTGGAAATGAATTTCAGTTCAACTTCTTTGTTGTAGATATCTTGATTAAAATCAAATAAGTGCACTTCTATGCTGCGGTGATCAGCGTTATTGTTAATGGTTGGGCGTGTGCCAATATTAAGCATACCTTGGTGGGCGGTACCATCAATAAGTAGTTTAACTGCGTAAACACCAAAGCCGGGAATAATTTTATGAGGATCAGAGGCTTCAATATTAGCAGTGGGGAATTGGATTTTTCTTCCTAGCTTTTGTCCCTCCACAACTTTGCCGTGCAAGCTGAATGGATATCCCAAATGTTTGTTTGCTCTATCAATAGTGCCATTCTCCAGCGACTCGCGTATCTTCGTAGAACTAACCCGAATGTCGTCAGACATGAGCGCATCAAGTTGTTCGAGTTGAAAATTGAAAGCCATCGAAAGCCCTTGAAGCATTTCAAAATCTCCTTTACGATCTTTACCAAATCTATGATCGTGACCAACAACCAGCGTGTGGATATTTAATTGTTTCACCAAGATAATCCGAACAAAATCAGTATAACTTAGCTCAGAGAACTCTTTGGTGAATGGAAAGATGATTAAATGATCGATGCCCGCCTTTTCAAGTAGTTCAATTTTTTCATCCAGCGTAGTTAACAGGCGAAGGCTGCCTTTTTGCTTGTTAAGCACCAGCCTTGGGTGTGGCGAAAATGTAAAGATGACAGATTCACCTTTGTTTCGTTTGGCAATTTCCTTTAATCGGTCAATAACTTTTCGGTGCCCCAGATGAACACCGTCAAAAGAGCCCACGGTGAGTACTGGTTTTTTTACATGAAATTGGTCGATGTCTCGATAAACTTTCATTTAAGCCTAATTTTCAACTGTCAAAAGTAGCACATTTTTGTTTTTTATCGCAGTTATATCTGAAAACAGGTGCAACTTCCAAAAGAATTCACACATCTCCTGTATTTGATTTGTAAATTATTATTTTTACCCACCGATAAAAACTGATAAAATATCTGAAACGTGAAAAGAATAATTGTATTCGTTATTTTAATTGCTGCCTTTGCTGTAGCATGTGATGATTCAACACATTACAAAATTTCAGGAACGATAACCAATGCTGAAGAAAAATACATTTATCTGGATGAATTGAAAGTCTCCTCTTCAGAAGCTGTTGATTCGGTAAAAATTGGTAAGAATGGGAAGTTTGAGTTTGACGGGGTTGTTCATCATCCCACTTTTTTTCTGCTTAAGTTGAGCGAGAAGAATTTTATTACTTTGCTGATTGATTCGGCCGAACAAGTTGAGGTTGCAGGCGATGCCGCCAACTTTTCGCGCGATTATCGGGTTAGTGGCTCCGAAGGTTCGTCTTTGGTTCAGGATTTGAATCAGCAACTAAGTGAAACAAAACACAAGCTGGACTCAATTGCTTCTTTGCATGTCATGTTTCGAACAGATCCAAATTATACGGAATTGAAAAAGAAATGGGATAAAGAATACAGTGATGTTGTGCAAAATCAACGAGAATATTCACAAAACTTCGTTAATGCACATCCGTTTTCTATGGCTAACGTGTTAGCGCTTTATCAAAAGTTCGACAATGATAACTTTGTTATTCAGGATTTACAGTCGTTAAAAACAGCTGCATCTGCATTGAATTCTTTTTATCCGGAATCAGAGCACGTGAAAGCTTTATATGCAAACACCATCAAGTTGATGAAGGATGAGCGGAACGCTAAAATGCAGCAATTTATTCAGGAACAAGGCACGAATAGTCCCGAGATTCTTTTGCCGAACCCAGATGGGAAGGAGGTTGCTCTTTCTTCGTTACAGGGAAAATATGTTTTACTTCAGTTTTGGGCGTCTCAAGATCGTGGATCACGCATTATGAATCCTGTGTTAGTTGAGCTTTACAACAAATACAGCCGCAAAGGTTTTGAAATCTATCAGGTTAGCTTAGATCAAAATCGTTACGAGTGGGTCGATGCCATTGACAAGGATGGGCTAAAATGGACTAATGTAGGCGATATGGAAGGTAGTACGAAGGCGGTTTCTAATTACAACGTTCAGGAGTTGCCATACAATTACCTGTTGGATGAAGAAGGGGTGATTATAGCCAAAAACGTTAAAGGGCCAGCTTTAGATAAATTATTGAAAGAGCTTTTGGATTAGTTTTTCAGTCCGTCTTTTTTGAATTTTATTTTCTGATAACTTATTTTTTACTGGTATATTTGTCAGGTTTTTTTACACAAGAACAGCTACACATTGACGAACTCAAAAAGCAAAATATATTTTGTTTCCGACATTCATTTAGGAGCCCCGGCACTTGATAACAACAGGGAACGCGAACAAAAATTTGTTGCCTGGCTTGACGACATAAAGCAGGATGCGGCAGCTCTTTTTTTGTTGGGTGATATTTTCGACTACTGGTTTGAATACAAAAAAGTAGTCCCTCGGGGGTTTGTGCGCACCTTAGGAAAAATAGCAGAGATCGCTGATTCCGGTATCCCTGTTCATTTTTTCACAGGAAATCATGATGTTTGGGTGTTTGATTATTTGCCTTCGGAATTAGGCGTGCAGATTCATCGCTCCGAGATGCGTATTTCCTTCTCCGGGAAGAAATTCTTTTTGGCACATGGTGACGGGCTTGATCCTTACGATAAAGGCTACCATTTCCTGAAAAAGTTATTTACCAATCGTTTTTTGCAGTGGATGTATGCACGAATTCATCCGAATCTGGGAATTTATCTGGCTCACAAATGGTCAAAAAAGAGCCGTTTAACGAAAGGAATGAGCGTTCCGTTTCATGGCGAAGATAAAGAAGGGCTTCTCCATTTTGCAAAATCGGTGCTTGAAGATGAAGAAGTTGACTATTTTATTTTTGGTCATCGGCATTTGTTATTAGATTTGCCCCTTGAAAAAAAATCCAGATACATTAATTTGGGCGACTGGATTACACATTACTCCTATGGAGTTTTTGATGGCGAAAAATTTGAATTGAAAAAATATAAAGGTCCGGGCGAAAAGCCTATGAATTGATTGTTATGGCTAAGAAGTTATACACAAAGATTATTGGAACAGGAAGCTGTATTCCTGAACAGGTAATAAAAAATGACTATTTTTCTGATTACCGTTTTTATGATCCTTCCTCGAAGAAACCTTTTGAGAAGACCAATGAAGAGATCATTCAAAAATTCCATGAGATTACCAATATTGAGGAGCGTCGATGGGTGAAAGATGACCAGGTGGATTCGGATATTGCTGCTGAGGCAATAAAGGATGCTTGTGATTCTGCAGGTATTGAGTTGGATGAGCTGGAATTTATAATCATTGGACACAATTTTGGAGATGTTCAGAAAGGAAGAACACATATGGATGTGTTGCCTTCGTTGGCTAACAAAGTAAAAGGTAAGCTTGGACTGAAAAATCCGGCCTGTATTTGCCACGATGTAATATCGGGATGCCCAAGTTGGACTCAGGGAATGATTGTGGCCAATGCCTATATTAAGAGTGAAACGTACAACAAAGGAGTTGTTGTCGGTGCCGATGTGCTTAGCCGAATTGCAGATCCTCACGACCGAGACACCATGATTTACGCTGATGGAGCCGGAGCAACTGTTGTTGAAGGCGTTTGGTCTGAAGAACCTATTGGTATTTTAGCCCAATCTAGCCGATCCGATTCAATTCCATTTGCCAATCTTCTGACAATGGGCGACTCTTTGAACCCGGATTATGACAGAGATGATTTGTTTATCAAAATGGCCGGACATAAGTTGTATGTGTACGCCTTAAATCATGTCCCCGGCGTGGTGAAAGACAGTATTGAGAAGGCCGGATTGCAGCTAAGCGACATCAAAAAAGTGCTTATTCACCAAGCCAATGAAAAAATGGATGAAGCAATATTGAAAGGTGTTTTCAAGCTTTATAAGGAAAAGGATATTCCAAAAGGAATTATGCCGATGAGTATCGATAAGCTTGGAAATTCGTCGACTGCTACTGTGCCGACCCTGCTCGATCTAATTGTAAAAGGTAAACTGGAAAATCAAGAGATTAACGAAGGAGATTATATTATTCTTTGTTCTGTAGGCGCAGGTATGAACATCAATTCCATCATTTATAAGTGGTAAACGAATCAATTACAATATTTAGAAGCTGCTTCAAGAAATTGGAGCAGCTTTTTTTATTTAATGAAACGACCATGATCAAAATTTGTCACACAGGAGGACGATCGTTTGGTAGTTTCATGCCTTGGTGCACGTTACACAAGCGCTATAGCGGGGGTAGGGGAAACAGCACTGCCTAAAATTGAAAAATAGAGTATATGAAAAGTTGATAGTTAATTTTAGTACATAATAAACTATAATCTTACAGTGTTGTTCTGTTAATATATATGACTGTTTTCCTATGTTTCATAGATAAAATAGATCATGATAAAATAGATGTGATTTAATATCCTCTTAAGGAAAGTTTTATGGCATGTTGGTGAAGTTATTAATGGGCATTTTTATGCAGATTTTGATTTATTCGAATGAAGCGAAATTTATTAAAAAAATACTTATTTTATTTTCTTCCTATTTTTCTAGTCTTCTTTATTTTAATAGGGAGTATTTCTTTTTATGTATATCATGATGAGAAAGATAGAATTCTTGAAGCACATGTTAATTACTATACTGACTATCTCTCGCAACGAAACGATCTGATACGCTCGTTATTTACATCGTCAATTAATGATTTAGAATTTTTGGCAATTAATACTTCGGTGATTGACTATATGAGTTTGGATAACTCTTCTTCCAAAGTGGAGCTTTTAGACGTTATGGAATCATTGGCCAATCAGAATTGGAATTATAAGCAGATTCGGTTCATTGATTTTTCGGGTGTTGAACGAATTCGACTGAACTGGGTTAATGATGAGCTTGAGGTTGTGTCACCCGAGCGTCTTCAGAATAAGAGTGGGCGAGATTATTTTGAGAAGACCAGTAAGCTTCCTGAGGGTAAAATATATGTTTCACCTATTGATTTAAATATTGAAAGGGGCAGGATTGAGCTTCCACATCAGCGTGTTATAAGGTTTGGGACACCCATTTATAGCCGCGACAGTGACTTGGTTGGTGTTGTTGTTATCAACCAGTATCTCAATGATTTATTTGAATGGTTGACAAAAAACGATGATACGTGGGAACGTGATTTTATGCTTTTAAATTCAAATGGTTATTGGTTAACATCTTCAGATGATCAGTTTCAGTATGGGTTTATGTTTGATGATAAGCTAAATGAGAATTTTATGAATTATTATCCGGAAGTATGGCAATTGCTTGAAAACAACAAAGTCGGGAATATCATTCAGGATAATAATTTGTTTGTTTTTCGTCATTTTTCGTTGGACTATGATTTAAAGAATAATATGATATTAGAAGATAATGAGATAATATCGGATCCTGCTAATAATTGGATTACAGTGATTAGAATCAGGCTAAGCGAATTGCCCGAATTGAATGAAATTCGACGTTTGTTTATATTAAGCCTGATAGCCTCATTCTTGATTATTTGCGGTATTTCGTACCTTCTAAGTCATTTGTTAGTTAAGCGAAATCAGTTAGTAGCACAATTAAGTCATTTAAATAATTCATTAGAAAAACAAGTGCAAGCCCGCACGGCAGAGTTGCTAAGAAGTAATGAAAATCTTGAAATAGCTAATGACGAATTAGAATCTTTTGCTTACTCAGTTTCTCATGATTTAAGAGCCCCGTTAAGGCGGATTATAAGTTTTTCAAAACATATAACTACGAAATTTGAAGGTAAACTATCAGCAGATGAATCTGTTTACTTAAGATATATTGAAGAGTCAGCAACCGAAATGAATCATTTGATTCAGGAGCTATTGAGTTTTTCGAGGATTACGCGAAGTGATCTTAATAAGAGAAACTTCGACATGAATATTTTAGTTGCGGAATGTAGGAAAACTGTGGAAGATGATTTTTCGAGTCGCGTTATTGCTTGGGAAATCAAATCTCTCCCTAGTGTTTTTGGAGACCCTGCCCTGCTGCGTCAGGTATGGATAAATTTATTAAATAATGCCATCAAATACTCCTCTAAAACTGAAATTTCGAAAATTGAAGTTCGCTGCACGACAACAGAGAAAGAGCATATTTTTGCAGTAAAAGACAATGGAGTGGGCTTTGATGAAAAGTATAAGGATAAACTGTTCTCAACATTTCAACGGCTGCATTCGGCCGAGGAATTCGAAGGCGTTGGTGTTGGCTTGGCCATAGTCCGAAAAATCATAATCAGACACGGTGGCCGCATTTGGGCAAAAAGCAAACCCGGGGACGGCGCTACATTTTTTTTTAGTTTGCCCGTTGTATAATGGTTACTAAGTGTGCTAAAAGATGCAATTTTAGAAGCACTAAGTAAGTTTTATTAACCGACGCTAAGTTGAGAGTATGTTACTGATGTGATTTTGTTTTATTGTATATTTTAAATAATATTTACCATTAAAACTTCATGAAACCTAAAAGTATCAAACAACGGTTACACCTTATTTACCTGGAAGACTCTCCAATGGATGTAGCCATCGTACGAGATATTTTGGAGGATGAATTCGAATTGGATTTTGTTAGTGTTGCAACGAAGAAAGAGTTTGAAAACCAATTGACAACTTCCGCCGGTTTCGATATTATCCTTTCAGATTATGAACTCCAGGGTTTTGATGCAAGAGAAGCTTTGGGAATCGCAAAATCATGTTGTCCTGATATCCCTTTTATCTGTATCTCAGGTACTATTGGGGAGGAAAATGCGGTAGAACTCCTAAGATTAGGAGCTGTCGATTATATTTTGAAAGACCGAATGGCTAGGTTGGTTTCATCTATAAAGAGAGCTATTCAAGAAGAAAAAGAAAAGAAAAAGCTCGATTTTGCACAACAAGAGATAAAAGAGCAGAATAAAGAGTTGTTGAAAGCCAAACAAAAAGCTGAAGAGAGCGATCGGTTGAAATCAGTTTTTCTTTCTAACATGAGTCATGAAATAAGAACCCCGTTGAACGGTATTTTGGGATTCTCAGAACTTCTTGTTATCAGCAACGATTTTCAAAAAAGAGAAAAATACGCCTCAATAATACGTGAGTCATGCCAGCAGCTCACTCAAATAATTGATAGCGTTCTTGATATTTCACTAATAGAATCTAACCAGATTCAACTAACAAAAACAGACGTAGATCTTCAAAAGACTTTTTCGTACGTTCATACGATGTTGTCTCCTGATTTTGAAAGAAAAGGGATTCAATTAGTACAAAATGACATTCCCAATACGAATTATGTTTTATTTACCGATGAAAGGAAATTGACACAGATTTTACTGAATTTGATTAAAAACGGATTGAAATTTACCAATGAGGGATATGTTGAGTTTGGTGTTGATGAAACCGAAAAAAGCTATGTCTTTTACGTGCGTGATACTGGAATTGGTATTGAGGATGCAGAGAGAAAGGTGATTTTTGAGCGGTTTAGACAGGCTGACGAAGGGAGTGCGCGTAACTTTGGTGGTGCCGGACTGGGATTGCCGATATCGAAATCTTTTGTCGAAATATTAGGGGGCGAAATTTGGTTTAAATCAAAACCTGGCAAAGGATCTACGTTTTACTTTACCATACCAAAGACTCAAGAATAATCCTATCCGGAATATTTACCATTTGATCTCGGGTATATTTTTTTCAGACAGAAAGGCATTTGTTTTACTGAAATGATTATTTCCAAAGTAACCCCGGCTGGCCGACAGCGGTGATGGGTGAACCGATGTTAAAACCAGGTGTTTGCTTTGGTCGATAAATTCACCTTTTTTTATTGCATAGCTTCCCCACAAAATAAACACCACATGCTCTTTTTGCTCATTGATTTTATGAATCACAGCGTCTGTAAATTCTTCCCATCCTTTTTTCTGGTGCGAACCAGCTTGCCCGGCACGAACAGTCAGTGTCGCATTTAAAAGAAGAACTCCTTGCTTGGCCCAATTGGTTAAATTGCCCGATTGGGGAATTGGTTTTGCAACATCATTTTGCATTTCCTTGAAAATATTTCGTAAGCTGGGCGGAAATTTAATGCCATCGTTTACCGAGAAACACAAACCATGAGCCTGACCGGGGCCATGATAGGGATCTTGGCCGAGTATAACAACTTTTAACTGGCTGAACGGGCATTGATCAAAAGCATTGAAAATGAGCTTGGCAGGAGGGTAGACATTTGAGGTTCGGTACTCTTCATGTACGAATTTCGTCAGATTTTTGAAATAATCTTTTTCAAATTCGTTGGTTAGAACTTCTTTCCAGCTTGCTTCTATTTTTACATCCATGAGATCCGTTTTACTTTGCAGAATCTAAAATAGCACTCAATTTTCAAATAGCAAATTCTGATAACTAAATTGCTTTCTCAATAGTATTCTTCTTTGTACTTTAGTTTTCAAAATACTGAAATATGGAATTTGTCTATCTGATTGCTGGGGTGGTTATTGGCGTTATTGTTGCCTTGTTGATGTCGAAATTGAAATCGAAAGGATCAGAAAATGACATGTTATCAATTCGTAATGATTACGAAAAGGTAAAAGTTCAACTAGAAGAACGCGTCACTTATTTGCAGGCAGATAAAGAACAACTTACACAGAAGCTGGAAACTTCGGAAGTGGAAAATGAGCAACAAGCCCAGCGATTAGCCAGGGCGGAAGTGGAATTTGCCAATTTACAGGAAAAGTTAATAACTCAGAAGCAGGAGATGGAATCGCTTCAAAAGAAATTTACAACTGAATTTGAAAACATAGCCCATAAAATATTAAAACAGAACACACAGGATTTTACAGAGGTGAATCAAAAAAATATCAGTGAAATTCTGAGTCCCCTGCGAGAAAAAATTCAGTTGTTTGAGAAGAAAGTAGAAGACACTTATGAGAAAGGTTTAAAAGATCAGACTGACCTGAAAGCCGAGTTAAAAAAACTGCATGATTTGAACCTGAAGATTAGCGATGAAGCCAATAACCTGACCAAAGCACTGAAAGGCGATGTGAAGAAGCAGGGAAACTGGGGAGAGGTGATTTTGGAGCGGATACTTGAGCGCTCGGGATTGACAGAAGGACGTGAGTTCGAAAAGCAGTTTAGTACGATTGGCGAAAATGGTTCACGCCTGCAGCCTGATGTGGTAATCCACTTGCCGGAGCAAAAGCATATTATCGTTGATTCGAAAGTGTCGTTGGTAGCGTACGAACGTATGGTGAACTCCACCGAAGAGGTGGAGCGATTGAAGCATATCAAGAATCACCTGTCAAGTATTAAAAGTCATGTCAAATTACTGAGTGACAAGCATTATCAAAGCGCTCAGGGGATAAATAGTCCCGATTTTGTTTTACTTTTTGTACCAATTGAATCGTCGTTCAGTGTGGCCATTGAGGCTGATCAGGATTTGTTTTCCTACGCCTGGGACAACAAAGTTGTCATCGTTAGCCCGTCAACTCTGCTTGCTACTTTGCGCACAATCGCCTCCATTTGGCAGCAGGAAAATCAAACGCGGAATGCCATGGAAATTGCCCGTCAGGGAGGTGCCCTTTACGATAAATTTGTCAATTTTATTGGCGACCTCGAAAAGATTGGAGTCAATATTGAACAAACCCGTAGAAACTATGATTTGGCGATGAATAAGTTGAATGACGGACGTGGAAACTTGGTTCGCTCAGCCGAAAAACTTCGGGAGCTTGGAGCTAAGGCCAGCAAAGAACTACCAAAAAAGTATTTAGATGAATAGTTCTATTTCTTTAAAAATATCACCAGCGGTTCAATAAACCGATCAAAAGCTTCAATGTGCGGAAGATGTCCAATATTATCCAATTCAACCAATTCGCAAGTTGGAATTTTTTGCTGTGTTTGTCGCCCCAGCTGAGGATAACGTCCCATGGTTTTCCGAACTTCCGGACTAACCAGAGGTTTACCCAGTGCTGTTCGGTCGCGCTGACCGATGATAAGCAAGCTCGGAGCTTTAATGTTTTCGAATTCGTAACAAACCGGCTGGGTAAATATCATGTCGTAGGTTAGGGCGGCGTTCCATGCTATTCGCGGATAATCGATATTGAGAGTCCATCCTGCCAGAAGGTTGACCCATTCGTCGTATTCGGGCTTCCATTGATTGTCATAGTAGCTTTCGAGCTGGTACTTTTTGATGGAAGCATAGTCTTTCCCTAATTCGTTTTTATACCACCATTCCACTGGTTTATAAGGCACTTTTAGTTTCCAGTCTTCCAAGCCGATTGGGTTTACCAGAATAAATTTATCCGTTATTTCGGGGTACATTAAAACAAATCGAGTGGCAACCATGCCTCCCATCGAGTGACCCAAAACGCTGATTTTTTCGATTTTCAGGCTGTCCAGAATAGCTTTTGTGTTTCTTGCTAGTTGTTGAAAAGTGTATTGATAATGTTCGGGTTTTGAAGACTTCCCGAATCCAATTTGGTCGGGAATAAATACTCGAAACCCTTCTTTGGTAAGGTACTCTGCGGTTTGCTCCCAATAGGCTCCATTAAAATTTTTACCATGAAGCAGCATAATGCTTTTCCCGTTTGCATGCTCGGGCAGAACATCCATATAGGCCATTTGGTAGTTTTCACCCTGACTGTTGATGGTGATGTAATTGACATCAAATGGATAGTTGTAATTTTCAAGGTTTAATCCTAATACTTTTAGGCTGTCGGATTGACCAAAACTGAGGTTTGTAGTTAATAATAAGATAAAAAGAGATATAATCGAATTTAGCTTCATATTCATAATTTTCCGGTGTTTGATTAATTTAACAGGAAGAAGAAACAATGGTTTAGAAATGAAGCTATTTAACTTTTAATAATTGTTAAATAAATAATTTTAAGCTTTCGAAAGCAATTCCTTATTCAGTTGATCTCGATTATCAAACCCATTGCGAATCGCAAATAGCAATTGCAGAATATTGCTCAGCAGGCTATTGAAAAAGATAATAATCATCACCATTATTTGATATTTCACAGCAAGCATAGGATCAGATCCGCCCAATATTTGCCCCGTCATTACTCCCGGAAGAGAAACCAAACCTACAGTTGCCATAGTTGCCAGGTTGGGCGCCATTGCAGTTCGGATAGCCTCTTTCAAAAACGGGCGGGCGGCCTCATTCTTTGTTGCTCCATTGGCCAGTAAAAAAAGGTACGTTTTTTCTTCTTTTTGAGCAATATTGAAGAATGATTTCAAGGCGACAATATTTGTTTTTAGGGTGTTGCCGAGCATGAGTCCGGCAATTGGGATCAAGATGTTTGCTTGAAAAATGTGATCGATCTGGACGATGGCCAGATTGAAATAGAAAATGGTAAAGAGAGTAGGCAACAGCATGGCTGTAAAAGTAGGGAACAACAGTTTTTTTAATCGGAGAGACGAATTTCGAATGCCAGAAAGAGCAGCAAAGAGTACCATCAGTAGTATGTAGGCTAAATTGACAAAGGCATTGTCTAGCAAAAATATATACTTTAAGTAAACGCCCACAAAACCTAATTGAATCAACATCCGTCCAACGGCAACGAGAAGTTTTTGATTAAACCCAAGCTTCAGTCGCCAAATAATTAGTAAGGTCGGGGCAATTAGCAACAGCCCTAGTAATAATCCACTTATTGAAATATCGGCTGCATTCATGCGATAAAGCTGGTTATCGTTTTCATTGGTTCGATTTGCCAAACAGGATCGTGACTTACGCAGATGACTGTTTTGTTCGTGTTGGCAACAAAGTCGATGAAGCGCTGTTTCTGCTTTTCATCCATGGCTGATGTGGGTTCATCGAGCAGTAAAACCGAACGGTCTAAAAGTTGGATCAAAGCCCATCCTAAACGTTGACGCTCGCCGCCCGAAATGATACTGGTATTTTTGTTGAGTATTTCATGGGCGAGGTTGAATTCGTCCAGCTTTTCAATTAGTCGCTCTTCTGAAAAGTTAATGTGACGGTTTGCTTCAAAATCAAAGATGTCCTTGAAAACTTCGCTTACTTTTCCATTCGGGAAATCCACATCCTGACTTAAATAGGCAATCTGCCTTCTTACTTTATGGATGGTCTCCGTTGTTATTACTTTTTTATTGAAAAGAATTCTGCCTTCATCCGGAGCGTTAAAGCCCAAAATAAGCCGGAGCAGGCTGGTTTTTCCGGTTCCTGATTCTGCTGCCAGTAGCACTTTATCTCCTTTGCTTATGCGAAGGTTGAAGTTTTTGAGTAACTGCTTATTCCCCAATTGTAGGGACACATTCTTGAATCGTATCATGGAAGAATAAGAAAAGTAAGACAAAAAAAGCCGGATCAAGTCCGGCTCTGAATTTATATTAGCTTGCTTTTAGTCGATGTGTATTGCTTCGGTCAATTCTCTCTTGTGCATACTCTTTGGAGATGACAAGCTCTCTTATGCCGTCAGAAGGACTGTCGAACATGGCATCAAGCATGATGCTTTCGCAGATTGATCGAAGCCCGCGCGCGCCCAACTTAAACTCTACTGCCTTGTCCACAATAAATTCCAACGCCTCTTCTTCAAATGTCAGGTCAATCTCATCGAGTTTAAACAGCTTAACGTATTGTTTGATGATTGAATTTTTAGGTTCAGTCAAAATATTTCGTAAAGCATGTCTGTCGAGTGGTTCCAAATAAGCTAAAACCGGCAGTCGGCCAATAATTTCAGGAATCAAACCAAAACTTTTCAAGTCTTGAGGTGAAATATACTGCAGCATATTTTCTCGGTCCAAATTATCAACCAATTTTTGAGCCCCAAAACCTACCACTGCGGTATTCAATCTTTTTGAAATCTTTTTCTCGATACCATCAAAAGCTCCACCACAAACAAAGAGAATGTTTTTCGTGTCTACCGGAATCATTTTTTGTTCCGGATGCTTTCTTCCTCCCTGTGGAGGAACATTGACAGTGGCTCCTTCCAATAGTTTCAAAAGGCCTTGCTGAACGCCTTCTCCTGAAACATCACGGGTAATGGATGGATTGTCGCCTTTACGGGCTATCTTGTCCAGCTCATCAATAAATACAATGCCTCGTTCTGCTGCTTCAACATTGTAATCGGCAGCTTGCAATAAACGAGTTAGCAGGCTTTCAATATCTTCACCCACATAGCCAGCTTCGGTCAGTACAGTAGCATCAACAATTGTGAAAGGAACATGCAGCATTTTTGCAATAGTACGAGCTAGTAAGGTTTTACCTGTTCCTGTTTGTCCAACCAAAATAATGTTCGACTTCTCAATTTCAGTTTCGTCGTTCGAAACTTTCTGAGTTAAACGTTTATAGTGATTGTAAACGGCTACTGATAAAGTCCGTTTAGCCTGATCTTGACCAATCACATATTGATCAAGGAATTCTTTAATTTCTTTGGGCTTTAAAAGCTTCAATCCATTGAGATCGAATTCGCTATCTTTTTTAAATTCCTCTTCAACTATGGCATAAGCCTGTTCAATGCAGTGGTCGCAAATATGACCGTCCATTCCTGCAATCAACAGGTTCGTGTCTTTTTTCTCTTTTCCACAAAAAGAACATTTATCCATGGTTTTCCCCTTCTTCCTCTTCTATTCGTTTTTCAATAATATATCGTCAATCATGCCGTATTCTTTGGCTTCCTGAGCCGTCATCCAGTAGTCGCGATCTGAGTCTTTTTCAACTTGTTCGTATGAATTGTCTGAATGTTTGGCAATAATGTCGTACAATTCTTTTTTCAATTTTAAAATCTCACGGGCTGTAATTTCAATATCCGAAGCTTGTCCTTGCGCACCACCCATTGGCTGATGAATCATGATTCGCGAATGCTTCAATGCTGAACGTTTTCCTTTTGTTCCGGCTGTTAAAAGTACAGCTCCCATTGATGCTGCCATTCCGGTGCAAATTGTGGCAACGTCCGGTGAAATATATTGCATGGTGTCGTATACACCCAATCCTGCATGTACGGATCCTCCCGGGCTGTTAAAATAAATCTGGATGTCTTTGCTGGGGTCGGTTGATTCGAGGAAAAGAAGCTGTGCCATAATAATGTTGGCAATGTAATCGTCGATTGGTGTTCCCAAAAAGATGATACGATCCATCATCAAACGAGAGAAAACATCCATCGATGCTACGTTCATTTGCCGCTCCTCGATAATGTATGGAGTTAAACTATTTGTAAACAACGAATCGTAGCGATGCATTGTTAAGCTGCTGATTCCCATGTGCCCCTGGGCATATTTTTGAAATTCTTTTTTATCGCTCATGTTTATATTTCTGGTTAAAAAAAAACTTTGTAAAGTCTGGTTTTTCATGACTTAGCCCTGCGTGAACAGCTAAAGTCGAAAACCAGTTTTTACAAAGTTAAAAAATTATGCTACTCGCTAGCTAGCAGCACTGTTAATTTTCTACTTTTCCAATAATTTGTTAAAGTCTTCCTGGCTAATTTCTTTTTCGTCAATGCTAACGTTTTCTTTGATGACGGCCATGATTTTATCTTCTTGAACGCGTGTGGTGATGCGTTGTTTTTCTTCTTTGTTTTGAAGGATTTGTTCGCCAAATGCGTTCAACTGCTCATCGGGCATGTCGAACATTCCGTATTGCCGGAATTGCATTGCTGCAACTTCCTTGGCCATTGCCTGAATATCTTCCTGTTTGATTTCAATTTCATTGTCTTTGGCAATGCGGTCTTTAATTAATTGCCAACGCAAATCTTTCATGAAATTATCAAAATCATCTTCTATTTGCTGGTCAGTCAATTCGTTGTTGGTTGTTTTCAACCAACGTTTTAAAAATTCTTCCGGCAATTCCATCTCAATTTTTTCAATTAAGATGTCGCGGCTATCGATAGTGAATTTGTAATCGCTTGAGTATTTCAGTTGTTCCTCAAGATCAGCTTTCAATTTATTGCGGAATTCTTCTTCTGTTTTGATCTCTGTATCATCACCAAAAGCTTTTTTGAACAGGTCTTCGTTTACTTCAGCCTTCTTAAATCGAAGTATTTCAGTAAGCTTGAATTTAAAGTCACCTTCAACGTTTTCAGCTTCTTCGTGAGAAATATTCAGCATGTGACCGACTTCGTGACGGTTATCGTAAACCTTGATCGGATCGAATACGATGGTGTCTCCGGCTTTTTTGCCAATAATTTCTTTCTTAACCTCTTCGTCTTTCATTACATCAACGGCAATGACAACTTGCTCAGCTTTGATTCCGTCTTCCAATTCGTTGCCTTCGGCGTCAAGCTGTACAAAGTTTCCGCGGATCGTATCTTTATCTTCAACCGTCTCAGCAGCTTCATTTGCACCAAATTTGCTGGTGTACTGATCAACTTGTTGGTCGATCATTTTATCATCAGCCTGAATCAGGTAGTAGGGATATTTTTTGCGTTTGTCAAATTTCACTTCAACTTCAGGAGCAACAGCAATATCGAATGCGAATTCAAAATCTTGTGCTGTTTCAAAGTCAAACGAAGGTGTCTTATCTTCATTTGGAAGCGGTTCTCCAAGGATATTTAATTTTTCTTCAACGATGAATTTTGATAAGTTTTCAGACAACATTTTATTGACCTCTTCAGCAAGGATTGCTTTTCCATACATCTTTTTAATCAAGCCTGCAGGAACTTTGCCGGGTCTGAAACCTGGCATGTTAGCTTTTTTACGGTATTCTTTCAATTGCTCGGCAACTGTAGCTTCGTAGTCGTTTTTCTCGATCTTTACAGTAACAATCGAATTTAGGTCGTTGATGTTCTCTCTTGTAATATTCATATAATTCCGCTTAAGAAATGGAAAATGTTCAAATTATCAAACAGTTAACTCTTTTTGTCAAGTTTAACTTATGTCTATAATCAATAAAAACCGCATGCTTCGATAATATAATCAAGCATTGCGGTTGTATTTTTCAATTTGTGCGGGCGAAGGGACTCGAACCCCCACGTCAAAGACACTAGATCCTAAGTCTAGCGCGTCTACCAATTCCGCCACGCCCGCGAATTGCGGTGCAAATGTATGTTATTTTTTTTATAACACAAACGAAGAAATAAAATTTTTAGATTTTTTTTGTTGAGGTGAGGTCGTTTTACCGAAGTGTAAAATTTTGCCCCAAATAAACACGGCGCACATCTTCATCGTTAGCTAAATCTTCGGCTGTTCCTGCTTTCATAATCGACCCTTCGAATAAGAGGTACGAGCGGTCGGTGATGGACAGTGTTTCGTGTACGTTATGATCGGTGATCAGTACGCCGATGTTTTTTGCCTTGAGCTTATTCACAATTTCCTGAATATCTTCAACGGCAATGGGGTCAACTCCGGCAAAGGGTTCATCCAGTAATATAAATTTGGGGTCAATGGCCAATGCTCGGGCAATCTCAGTTCTCCGCCGTTCGCCCCCCGACAATTGGAAGCCCTTGCTTTTTCGAATATGCTGTAGCCCAAACTCCTCAATTAAAGACTCCAGTTTTTCCTTTTGGTATTCTTTGGTGTAATCGGTCATTTCGAGAACCGCCTTCAAATTATCTTCAATGCTTAATTTCCGAAAAACAGAAGCCTCCTGAGCCAGGTAGCCTATCCCAAGCTGAGCCCTTTTGTAAACCGGAAGTTTTGTAATGTTCTTCGTATCCAGGAATACTTTTCCTGATAGCGGCTGAACCAGTCCGACAATCATGTAAAAAGAAGTTGTTTTTCCAGCTCCATTTGGTCCGAGCAGCCCAACAATTTCGCCTTGTTCCACTTCAAAAGACACTCCTTTTACAACTGTTCGTTTCCTGTATTTCTTAACTATATTGTCGGCTCGTAATTTCATGTGTCTATTGTTGTATGATTTTTATTGCAACACTTGAGCCTGCCTATGATATTTATGCCCCCGTGTGTTTTTAATTTTACATGCTCGTTTTACAATATTCAAACGCTTAATTTGATGAACTATTATAGCGCCTCCATATCCTCTTCAGCTTTTTTATTAACCCGTTTCGAAATTACAATTCCAATTTCATACAAAAAAACCAATGGTAGACATACCATGATTTGGCTGAAGACGTCGGGTGGAGTGATGATCGCGGAAAGCAATAATAAGGCAACATAGGCATGTCGCCGGTAGCTTTTCATCAATGACGGCGTTAATATTCCGATCTTGCTTAAAAAATAAACGAATATCGGAAGTTCAAAAATTACGCCGCTAGCCAAACTGATAGAGGTAACTGTTCCGATGTAGGAGCGCATATTGATTTGATTGGTTACTTCGCTGGATATTGAATATGATCCTAAGAAATGCACCGAAAGCGGGACAATTAAAAAGTAACCAAACAAAACACCTATTATAAATAATACTGACATGTAAAACACTGCACCTCCCGAATGACTTTTTTCTTTATCGTAAAGAGCCGGGCTAATAAATCGCCAAACCTCAAAAAAAACATAAGGTGATGCAACGATCAATCCTGCGATGATCGAGGTCATAATGTGGGTCATGAAGTTATCGGCCATTTTCAGGCTGATTAGCTGTAATTCCTGGGTGTTTATTCTAAGCGAATCCATTCCTGTAAGCTCCGCTAAATTTGCAAACATCCGGTTGGTCCAAAAGTCGGGTGTCTTCGGATTAAATATGACGGTGTCGAATATGAAGTCTTTATTTAGAAAAGCTAATACTGCAAAAAAAACAATGGATAAAAAAGCTCGAATAATGTGCCATCTTAATTCTTCTAAGTGATCGAGAAAGGACATCTCAACCTCTTTTTCTTTTTTGTGCTTTTTCTTTTTTGTGCTTTGTTGTTCTGTAAAATCGTTGTCGGTCATTGCAGGCTATTTAGTTCAGTCAAAAAAGACCATCTCTCTTTTTTTTTATGTGCACAAATATAGTTGATATTCATGATTAAGCTTTTAATTAAGGAGCTAATTTTTTTTGTGCGATGTTAAATGTCTTTTTTTGATAAAAAAACCTTGGATTATGAAGCAGATTTTATATACCTTAGATTTTGCGATTGTGAAAGAAAAAATATTAAAGTACATAAATACAGGCTTTTATGAACACTGAGCTTAAGTTAACCGATCAGCTCCAAAAGTACTTTGGGTTTGACCGGTTTAAAGGGCGGCAAGAAGAAGTTATCGAGAGTGTACTCGATGGTAACGATTCTTTTGTGCTGATGCCTACAGGAGGAGGAAAGTCATTATGCTATCAGTTGCCGGCATTGATAATGGAAGGGACTGCCATTATTATTTCGCCGCTAATTGCATTAATGAAAAATCAGGTGGATTCTATTCGTAGTTTTGGAACTGATGATGGGATTGCTCATTTTCTAAATTCGTCATTGACGAAGGCTGCTACATTAAATGTAAAGAACGATGTGTTGAGTGGACGAACCAAGTTGCTTTATGTTGCACCGGAGTCGTTAACGAAGCAAGATAATATTGACTTTTTAAAGAAGGTTGATATTTCGTTTTATGCCATTGATGAAGCCCATTGTATTTCAGAGTGGGGACATGATTTCCGGCCGGAATATCGTAGGATTCGGGCCATCGTTCAGGAAATTGGCTCGGCACCAATCATGGCACTTACGGCAACGGCAACGGCCAAGGTACAGCATGATATTCAGAAAAATCTGGGTATGCTGGGAGCCAAAGTCTTTAAGGCGTCGTTTAACCGACCCAATCTTTATTATGCGGTAAAACCAAAAGTAAAGCCTGAAACACAAATCATTCGGTTTATTAAAGAGAATGAAGGGAAGTCAGGTATTATCTATTGTTTGAGCCGAAAAAGGGTGGAAGAGTTGGCCGAAACATTGCAGGTAAATGGTATTAAGGCCTTGGCTTATCATGCCGGAATGGATTCGGCAACACGCTCGGGAAATCAGGATAAATTTTTGATGGAAGAGGTCGATGTTATTGTTGCAACCATCGCTTTCGGAATGGGGATTGATAAGCCTGATGTTCGTTTTGTAATGCATTATGATGTGCCGAAAAGCCTCGAAGGCTATTATCAGGAAACTGGTCGCGCTGGTCGTGATGGAGGCGAAGGACAGTGTCTGGCGTTTTATTCGTATAAAGATATTCAGAAGCTTGAGAAGTTTATGCAGGGTAAGCCGGTTGCAGAACAGGAAATTGGACGTCAATTGCTACTTGATACTGCGTCGTATGCCGAAACTGCTATTTGTCGGAGAATAATGCTGTTGAATTATTTCGGAGAAAAGGTGACTGAGCCTTGTGGAAATTGCGACAATTGTTTGAACCCCAAAGAACAGGTGGAAGCCAGCGATGAAGTGGTTCGGGCATTAAAGGCGATCCGTGAGGTCAATGAAAAATATAAAGCAGAACATATTACAGATATCCTGATTGGTAAAAATTCTGCAGCTGTGAGATCATTTAAACATGATCACCTGAAAGCTTTTAATTCAGGACGCGATCACAGCGCCCGTTTTTGGAATGCGGTGTTTCGGCAAAGTATGATTGCGGGTTTAATTAATAAAGATATTGAGAATTATGGGCTACTTAGGATAAATGAAAAAGGCCATCAATTTATAGAGAAGCCTGAATCATTTTTATTGGTTCGGAATCATAATTACGAAGAGCAGGAGGAAGAAGCTGGCTCTTCAGGTGGAAGTCCTTCAGGAGGAACCGGCGGAGACACGGAGTTGTATAAAATGCTTAAAGATTTAAGAAAGAAGATTGCCCAAAAGCATAACCTGCCTCCATTTGTTGTTTTTCAGGACCCATCGTTGGCTGATATGTCTATTCAGTATCCGATATCGTTGGATGAGTTGAAATTTATTCAAGGTGTGGGCGAAGGCAAGGCAAGACGATATGGCAAGGAGTTTGTCAAATTAATCAAGTCACATGTTGATGAAAAAGGTATTGAGCGTCCGCAGGATTTGGTTGTAAAAACAGTCGCCAATAAATCAAAACTTAAAGTCTTTATTATACAGAGTATTGACCGAAAGTTATCGCTTGACGACATCGCACACTCAAAAGGCATTGAATTAAAAGAGCTGATTACAGAGGTGGAAGCAATTGTTAACTCGGGAACTAAAATCAATATCGACTATTATATTGATGATGTGCTGGATGAAGATCATCAGGAAGAAGTTTTTGAATACTTTCGCGAAGCGGAGGATGATTCGGTTGAATCGGCATTGGAAGAATTAGGTGAAGAAGAATACTCCGAAGACGATGTTCGTTTGATGCGGATTAAGTTTATGTCGGAAATGGGAAACTAGATTGTGAACATTATTGATTGAATAGAAAGGGCAAGTTCGTTAAAACTTGCCCTTTCTATTTGTGTTCTCTTTATATTTTTATTTTTTGACTTTGCTGCCGGGATAAACTTTTAATGCTTCTTCCAGTACTTTTAACGCTTTACCCAAATCGACTTTGTTAAGCACGTAGGCAATCCTTACCTGATCTTTGCCTTGCCCCGGAGTAGTATAAAATCCGGAGGCAGGAGCCATAAAAATGGTTTGGTTTTCATACTCAAAATCACTAAGTAGCCAGGCACAAAATTTATCGGCATCATCAACCGGAAGTTGAGCGACGGTATAAAAAGCCCCCATCGGAATGGGTGAATAAACACCATCAATCCGGTTCAATCCGTCAATTAAAAATTTTCTCCGGCTAACATACTCATTGTAGGAGTCCATCAGATAATCATCCGTATATTCCAGTGAGGCTTCAGCAGCAATCTGACCGATTAATGGCGGACTCAAACGAGCCTGGCAAAATTTCATCACATTTTTTCGTACCGCTGCGTTTTTAGTAATCAATGCTCCAATTCGCAAGCCACACTCACTGTATCGTTTAGATACGGAGTCAATCAAAATGACGTTTTGCTCAATGCCTTCCAAATGAAATGCTGAAATGTAAGGGGCACCGGTGTAGCAAAATTCACGATAAACTTCATCCGAAAATAAATACAAGTCGTACTTTTTCACTAAGTCACGAATCTTGTTCATTTCCTGCTGGGTGTATAAGTAGCCCGTCGGATTGTTGGGATTGCAAATCATAATCCCCTTAGTTTTCGGAGTGATCAGCTTTTCAAATTCTTCAATCGGAGGCATTGCGAAACCTTCTTCAATTTTTGCCGGAACAGATTTAATTTCTGCGCCAGCAACAATTGCAAATGCTTCGTAATTAGCATAGGCTGGTTCAGGCACAATAATTTCATCACCGGGATCAAGGCAGGACATGAAGGCAAAAGTAACTGCTTCGCTTCCGCCAGTTGTGATAATAATATCCTCCACATCAACATAGATGCTGAACTTGTGATAGTAATTCGCCAACTTTTGCCTCAATGATAAAATTCCTTCACTGGGACTATACTCCAGAATTTTTCGATCAATATTCCGAATGGCGTCCAGCGCTCTTTGGGGAGTTTCCAGATCGGGCTGACCAATATTTAAATGATACACCTTGCGCCCAAGTTCTTTGGCTTTATCAGACAGCGGAACAAGCTTTCTGATAGGTGAATCAGGCATTTTATTTCCTCGAATTGATGTTGTTGGCATGTTGTAAAATAGTTTCGCTAAGTCGGCAAAGATACGATTAACAATCTTAAATAAAAACAAACTTTTTTGCAGTAATTTGATGTTTTTTATTCGAATTGACTTCGATTTTGATAGCCTTTCATGGGAGACTGTTGATTCGCTGTAATTTTTTGAAAGCAAGGAACTAGGAATGTATATTTTCTTGTTTTTTGTCATACTTTAGAGAATAGCAATAGCCTACTTTTGATTTATTAGAAATTCATATTTAAATAACAATAAGATGATAGTTGGAGTACCCAAAGAGATTAAGAATAACGAGAATAGAGTCGCGCTCACTCCTGCCGGAACCGCTGAAATGGTAAAAAACGGGCATGAAGTCTATGTTCAGGCTTTGGCTGGCATGGGCAGTGGTTTTACTGATGAGGATTATATGTTTGCAGGAGCTAAGCTACTTCCAACCATTGAAGAAGTTTATGCTGTCGCTGAAATGATTATCAAGGTGAAAGAGCCGATTGAGCCAGAATATAAGCTGATTCGAAAAGGGCAGATTCTTTATACGTATTTCCATTTTGCATCTTCGGAAACCTTGACACAGGCCATGATTGAACGTGAAGCTGTGTGTTTGGCATATGAAACCGTAGAGTTGGATGATCGCTCACTTCCTTTATTGATTCCTATGTCGGAAGTGGCCGGTCGCATGTCGGTACAGGAAGGTGCCAAGTATTTAGAGAAAACCTACGGTGGGTATGGTGTCTTGCTGGGCGGAGTTCCCGGAGTAACCCCAGCTAAAGCTCTAATTATTGGCGGAGGGATTGTTGGTACCGAAGCGGCCAAGATGGCTGCCGGTTTGGGCGCTGATGTAACCATTATGGATGTTAGTTTAAAACGTCTTCGGTATTTGGATGATATTATGCCCGCTAATGTGAAAACCATGATGAGTAACGAGTTTAATATTCGCGAAATGGTGCAGTCACACATTTTGATAATTGGAGCAGTTTTGATTCCCGGAACAAAAGCACCAAAACTGATTACCCGAGACATGTTGCCAACAATGCGTCCAGGGACAGTTATGGTTGATGTAGCTGTTGATCAGGGGGGGTGTTTCGAAACGACCACGCCAACAACGCACGACAACCCAAACTTTGTGATTGACGATGTGATTCATTACTGTGTGGCAAATATGCCGGGAGCTGTTCCGCGTACATCAACTCTTGCGTTGACCAATGCAACGCTGCCAAATGCTATTGAGCTGGCCAATAAAGGCTGGAAACTAGCGTGTAAAGAAAACGGTCCGTTGCGTAAAGGATTGAACGTTGTGGAAGGTAAAGTGGTTTATAAAGGTGTTTCCGATGCTTTCGACTTGCCTTATGTTGCTGTTGATTCTGTTTTGTGAGAAAAGATAATTACAGATATAAATAGGATGTTCGAAATTATTTCGAACATCCTATTTTCATTTCCGGACAAACCTGAAGGAGTGTTCTGTTATCGACCTCAAATTTTTCACTTCCAATACGGGTTTCCTATTAATCATGAACTCTCCGCACTTTTTTCTATCTTTGCGCCTCAATTGAAAATGCTTTAAATCAGTCAATACGATGGAATACAAATTCGGGGAAATTGAGCCAAAATGGCAAGCCTACTGGGAGGAAAATAAAACTTTCAAAACTCCAAACGATTTTACAAAACCTAAATATTATATTCTCGACATGTTTCCTTATCCATCAGGAGCAGGATTGCATGTGGGACATCCTGAGGGCTATACAGCCACTGATATTATCAGTCGTTATAAGCGGATGAAAGGATTTAATGTGCTTCACCCGATGGGGTGGGACGCATTTGGATTACCGGCTGAGCAATACGCCATACAAACAGGAACACACCCGGCAGTTACTACGCAGAAAAACTGTGACAATTTCCGTCGACAGATTAAGACACTGGGTTTGAGTTATGATTGGGATCGTGAGATTAATACAACTGACCCCAAATACTTCAAGTGGACACAGTGGATTTTCACGAAACTGTATAATACCTGGTTTGATTACGAGCAAGGAAAAGGTCGCCCAATTGGTGAATTGCCAATTCCAGAAGAAGTGAAAGCTGAAGGAGATGCTACGGTAAAAGAATATATAGGTAAGAAACGTTTGGCATATTACGACGACGCGCAGGTTTGGTGGTGCGAAAACTGTAAAACGGTTTGTGCCAACGAGGAAGTTTTAACTGATGGTTCGCACGAGAAATGTGGAAACAAAGTGATTCGCAAAAACCTGAAACAATGGTTGCTTCGTATTCCGCACTATGCACAGCGTTTGCTTGAAGGTCTGGATGATTTGGATTGGCCCGAAGGTGTAAAAGACATGCAGAAAAACTGGATCGGTAAATCCATCGGAGCAGAGGTTGATTTTGCAGTTGAAGGATTGACAGAAAGCTTACGTGTTTATACCACTCGTCCGGATACCTTATTTGGAGCAACGTACATGGTGGTTTCACCCGAGCATTCGATGTTGGATGCGTTGGTTGTTGACGAGAAAAAAGAAGAAGTTAAAAAATATTCACAGGCCGCTTCGTTAAAATCGGACTTAGACCGAACTGAGTTGGCTAAAGAAAAAACGGGCGTATTTACCGGGCGCTATGCAATTAATCCGGTAACCGGAACACAAGTGCCGATTTGGGTAGCCGACTATGTCTTGATGGGCTATGGAACAGGTGCCATTATGGCCGTTCCGGCACACGATACACGCGACTTTGAATTTGCAGAGAAATTTGACATCCCCATCACCTGCATTCTCGATCCGAAAGATGCTGATGAGGAAACACGCGAAAAGGTATTGGCAGGTAAAGCTTGTTGGACCGAAGATGGTGCTTACGTTAATTCATCGAGCGACAAAACCGGGCTTGATATAAACGGACTGAGCAAAACGGATGGTATTGCGAAAGTAACTAGCTGGCTTGAAGAGAAAGGTATTGGAAGTGCTACGACCAATTTCAAACTGCGCGATTGGCTGTTTAGTCGTCAGCGTTATTGGGGTGAGCCATTCCCCGTTATTCACTGGGAAGACGGTGAGGTGACTGTTGTTGAAGATGACCTGCCGGTAACTTTGCCCGACATGGAGAAATTTGAACCCGGAGATGGCGGTGAGTCACCCTTGGCAAATGCCGGAGACTGGCTAACCGTGGTGGATAAAAATGGCCGGAAAGGTCGACGCGAAACTAACACTATGCCTCAATGGGCAGGTTCGTGTTGGTATTTCTTGCGCTACATCGATCCGAAAAATGATGAACAGATTTTTGATCCGAAACTGGAGAATTACTGGATGCCTGTTGATTTGTATATTGGAGGTGCTGAACATGCCGTGCTTCACTTATTGTATTCTCGTTTTTGGCACAAAGTACTGTTCGATTTAGGTGTGGTTTCAACTGACGAACCCTTCAAAAAACTGTTCAACCAGGGAATGATTTTGGCTTTTGCATACGAAACTCAAACTGGAGCAAAAGTTACTTCAGACTTGGTAGAAGAAAAGGAAGGGCAGTATTTTCATGCTGAAACCGGCGAAGAATTGCGGCAGATTGTTGCTAAAATGTCCAAGTCGTTAAAAAACGTTATCAATCCGGATGATGTGGTTGAAAAATATGGAGCTGATGCTCTTCGACTATACGAGATGTTTATGGGGCCGTTGGATGATACCAAACCGTGGGCTGAAAATGGTGTTAAAGGAGTGTTTGGATTTCTAAGCCGTGCTCACCGTTTCTTTGCAAATCCTGATCATATTGTGGATGGTGAAGAGGACAATGAAGTACTTAAGTTATTGCAGCAAACCATTATTAAGGTGGGCGACGATATTGAGAACCTGAAATTCAATACCGGTATTTCTGCTTTAATGGTTTTCAACAACCTGGCCATTAAAAAAGGAAAAGTGACCAAAGCAACAGCGGAAACTTTTGCAACTATTTTGGCGCCATACGCCCCACACCTGGCCGAAGAGCTCTGGAGTATATATGGCAACGAAAAAACATTGGCATACGAGCCTTGGCCTGTGGCCGACGAAAGCCTGCTGGTGGAAGATAGTCACGAGTATCCGGTTTCATTCAATGGTAAAATGCGTTTTAAAATTGAATTACCACTGGATATGCCTCGAAATGAGGTTGAAAAATCGGTGTTGGAGCATGAGCTGGCTCAGAAATGGCTGGACGGCAAAACTCCCAAGAAAGTAATTTATGTTCCCCAAAAGATTATTAATGTCGTGATTTAATGAGAAACTTCGATTGGACTAATTGAGGCGTTTGTTTGATTAAATGATATTTTGAATCGAGAAAAAAGGATGATATCTTCTTGCAAGATGCCATCCTTTTTTTTTTTTTTTTGTGAAAATAAGTTCAGTTATGAAAACTTTACTCATCGATTGATGTTTGGTGTTTAGTTTTTGTATTACAGACATTTAATAGTTGTGTGAGCTTCGCTAAACAAGAATGTTGTGAGAAAGCTAATTACCGCATTCACTCTTCTTTTTCTATTTGTTACAGCAGGACTGGCACAATCGACAAACGGACTTATTTTTAAAAAGTAAGGATCTCAAAAATCTATCTTTGTAAAAGAAGATACCAAGGTGGAAGTTATTTAAAATGGGAAAACATATAAAGGGAAGTTCAAAGTAGGGTCTGATCAGGCAATTCTCATCCATGAAGATACGATTCCGATCAGTCAGATTCAGAAACTAAGCGCCAAAGCATCTTCGAGCAAGTTGGGAGGAACAACTTTGCTTATTCCTGGCGGTCTTCTAGCAGGTTCGGGTACCGTGTTGGCAATCGCAGGTCTTGCATCATTGGCTGACTATGGGGTGATTGGTGTTTTATTAGGCGTTCCATTTGCTGTACTTGGCACTGTAGGTGTAATTTGAGGCGTGCAGCTCCTCTCAAATGGCAATAAATTTGATCCCTCAAAATGGGAATATTTTATTTCGTACCATCTGCCGTTGGAAGCTCGAAAGCAGCCTTAATACTTGTTGAGTTTATGGAAGTTTTTATCGGGCTTGTTAACTCACTATTTAGAATCTGAATAAATTCTGAATTTAAGTGAATGAAATGCATCGATCATGTTCTATAGCATGAAAAATATCTACATTTGCGGCCTGCATTAAAAACGAAGGACATGGCGTATATAAACAATGTAATGATCATTCGGCACGAATTGATGGCCAGGTTGGTAAAGTTGTTTAAACAGGGTGAGTTAAGTTCAAAAATCGATGAGATGCCGGTGGAGCTGTATCCGAAAAGCCGGGAAGCCCGTGGGCGCTGTTGTATTTATAAAGAGCGTGCAATTACCCGCTATAAAATGCTACCGCTTTTGGGCTTTGAAGTTCCAGAGGGAGATATTGATTCATACCGATTAAATAACTACGCAGAGAAAGCGTTGTCGCGTGAAAAACTGTCAGATAATATTTTAACGGTTGTTGATGAAGCCTGTACCTCATGTGTTCAGGCAAATTACGTGGTAACCAATTTATGCCGTGGTTGTGTGGCAAGTCCATGCGTCATGAATTGTCCAAAGAATGCGATTCGCTTCACTCCAACAGGTCAAACGGAGATAAAGGTAGATGAATGCGTAAACTGTGGTCTCTGTCAAAAAGCTTGTCCTTACCATGCCATTGTTTATATTCCTATTCCTTGCGAGGAAGCGTGTCCGGTTGGTGCCATCAGTAAAAATGAAAATGGTATTGAGCAAATTGACGAGGACAAGTGCATCTATTGTGGAAAGTGTATTACAGCTTGTCCTTTTGGTGCCATTTTCGAATTGTCGGCCATTGTTGATGTGTTGAAGGCGATTGAGCAAAAGCAACAGGTTATTGCCATGGTTGCTCCGGCTATTATGGCCCAGTATCAGGAAGCACCGGGACAGGTATTGGCTGCTATTCAGGAAATTGGTTTTAGCGAAGTGGTTGAAGTTGCACGTGGAGCCGAGAAGACGGCTCGTCATGAGGCCGAGGAATTGAAAGAGAAGCTGGAGCAAAATGAATCGTTTATGACCACTTCTTGCTGTCCTTCGTATGTTGAGACAGTTCGCAAACACGTTCCTGAACTGGAAGCTCATGTGTCTCACACTCCTTCGCCAATGGCTTATACTGCTGAAGAGTTGCGCGAGAAGCATCCGGAAGCAAAACTGGTTTTTGTAGGACCTTGCGTAGCTAAGCGCAAAGAAGCTCGTGATTTGGGCTCGGTAGATTTTGTGTTGAGTTTTGAGGAGTTGGATGCTATCATGGAAGGCATGGAAATTCAGCCCGACAAAATGGATGCTGCCAGTTTGGATCGTTACACGCTTGAATCTCGTGGTTTCGCGCAGAGTGGGGGAGTTCTGAAGGCTGTTTTAGCCGAGAAACAGGTGGCAGACTTTTCGTACGAACAGATTGATGGTATTGACAAAAAGGCCGTCAAACAACTTCAATTGATGGCGAAGGGAAAAAACAATTCTCAGTTTTACGAAGTCATGGCTTGTGAAGGAGGTTGTATCAATGGTCCCGGAGCCAATGTGAAATCAGCAAAAGCCAAAAAATACTTTATTCAGTCACTAAAAACGATGTCTTAATTGCACCTTTCTTAAAAAATGGTCAACTACTTTGGGAGGTTAGTTTTTCCGAATCAGCATTAAGCCATCTCGCAGCGGAATGATGGTTTGGCTAACCCGTGGGTCATTCTTTATCTTTTGGTTAAACTCAAGAATGCCAATCGTCTGCTGATCATTTGGATCTGGTTGTTCCGTAACTTTTCCACTCCACAAAATATTATCGGCGATGATCACTCCTCCCGACGGTACTTTATCGATTACCAAATCAAAATAGCTGGAATATTCCCGTTTATCACCATCAATAAATACCAAATTAAATTGTTCGCTAAGCGATGGGATTACGATTTCCGCATCGCCAATATGTTGGATAATCTTAGTCGCCAGCCCGGCTTTTTGAAAGTACTTTAAAGCCATGCTTTCCAACTCATCGTTGATTTCGATGGTGTGTAGTTGGCCGCCCTCAGCTAAGCCTTTTGCCAGACAAATAGCCGAGTAGCCGGTAAAAGTGCCGATTTCCAATATCTGTTTGGGTTGAAGCATCTGACTAAACATAGTCAGGATTGTGCCCTGCAGATGTCCCGAGAGCATGCGTGGTTGGAGTACATTCAAAAAGGTGTCGCGTTCGAGCTCTGTTAGCACCGGATCTTCCTCATTAATGTGACCCAGAATATATTTTTCCAATTCAAAAGCGATTTCCATTATTCGTAAGTTAGGATACTTAAACGGGTTTCATCAAAAATTTCATTGGCAATTTCCCAAAGCTGTGTTCCTGTAATGGCTTCAATCTTTTCGTAGATTTTCGGCAGGCTGTCCACTTTATTGTACAGTAAAAAGCTTTTGCCGAGTGTGAGCATCAAGTCATCGCGGTTTTCGCTCGATAAGGCAATTTGCCCAATCAGTTGCCTTTTGGCTTTGCTTAACTGTAGCGTTCCCAGCTTTTTGTTCTTCAGCAAACGAAACTCTTTGTTTACCAACTTTAGTGCCCGATCTAAGTTTTCGTGTTCGGTTCCAAAGTAAACATTAAACTGGCCGGTGTCAGAATAAGCCGTATAGCTCGATTCAACGTTGTAAGCCATTCCATGGCGCTCGCGCAAGGTCAGGTTTAATCGCGAATTCATCGATTGCCCTCCTAGTATGTTATTGAGTAAAACCATGCCCATGCGTTTTTCGTCTTGCGCATCATAGGCAATATTACCAATCACACAGTGGGTTTGAAACGTGTCGCGTTTTACTTGTTTTACGGCCGGAGTGTAACGGTCAAAAAGTAATCTTTTGTCTTGGCGCAAGCGTGCAGGGATTTCAGCGAAATATTTCTCAGCTAATGCCAGAAACTTTTCAAACGAAATATTGCCCACCGAAGCTAAAACCATTTCATCGGTGTGGTAGTTGTTCTGCAAAAAGCGAAAGATGTCTTCCTGTTTAAATGATTTGACGTGCTTTGGAGTTCCCAGAATATTGCGGGCAATAGGATGTCCGTCAAATAATAATTCATCAAAATCGTCAAAAATTAATTCGCTTGGGCTGTCTTTGTACGAGTTGATTTCTTCCAGTACAACTTCTTTTTCGCGCTCCAGTTCTTTAGCCGGAAAGGTGCTGTTCGTAATAATGTCACTAATAAGCTCCATGCTGCGGTCGTAATACTTGTTCAAAAATGAAGCATAAACTGCCGTTTCTTCTTTCGAGGTGTAGGCATTTATTTCACCACCAACATCTTCAATCCGGCTGATGATATGGTACGCCTTACGCTTCTTGGTTCCCTTAAAAATGACATGCTCAATAAAATGGGCTATTCCCTGTTCTTTTGTTAATTCATCCCGCGAGCCGGTATTTAAAATGATGCCAAAATGAGCAGCGGGAGATTCAACTTGTTGGTGAATTAACCGAATGCCGTTGGGAAATATATGGGTATTTATTTTCACGTTCGCTTAAATTTGGAGTGCAAAAGTAGAAAACGTAACCGGATTTTCAATTGATAAATCCATGAAAAAGAAAAGGTTCTGAACGAGGGGCTTTTTTTTTAGTCTTTATCGCTGAAAAATTGTTTTGTAGTTAAATATTTTGCCTTATATTTGCCACCGCTAAGCGCAAAAGGTGCCATAGCTCAGTTGGTAGAGCAACGGACTGAAAATCCGTGTGTCCCTGGTTCGATTCCAGGTGGCACCACCCAATCGGGGATTTTGTCAAATTCGACATTATCCCCTTTTTTGTCCCCTGCCAAAACCCTTTCCAGTTGTGGGATTGGGGAGAAAAATGAGTTCACCCTGGAGGTTCGATAATGGTCTAATTCACGATTATAGATAATTCCTTCAGGAAACAGCAGGTTTTGAAATACCCTCTTCCCGTCCAAATCTGATTTACTCCACATTATCAGTGGATTAAGGCATGCTTTTGCAGTAAAATTTACCACTTTTGCAAGGTTCGATTTATATCCGCCTGTTTTACCAAGTTCCTGTTCTATTTCAAAACATTCCTTTTCATATTTAGGCCGGAATTTTTCATACAGGCCACGGTCAATTTCACCGGTAACAAAACGTTCTTCGATGGCTTCCAGTTTCCTTTGAGTTTCCGTCAACCTGTTTTTTAACGATTTCGCTTCTTCTATCCGGGATTTAAAAAAGACCGCCATTTGTTCCTCTAATTGTAGTTTGACAATTTCAAACTCCTCTTTCCCGATTTTGAAAGTTTTCAACAGTGCCCCGAACTTCTCGTGCATCGCTTTGGCGCTACGATTTATCTTACACCCTTTTGTATTGCATTTATAGTAATACAGCCCTTTCTTTTTCACCAGGTAACCTGTTAAGTGCCCACCACACTTATCGCATTTTACGAATACTTTTAAGGGTAAATTATCATTGTCCCTGTCATGCACAAAACTATGGCTCCTGTTTCCCTGCCGGATATTATGTACCCTTAGAAATAATTCCCTTGAAACCAAAGGTTCATGTTTTGCTTCGATAACTTGCCCCGGAAGCATTTTACTAACGATTAAACCACAATAAAAAGGGTTGCTAAACAATTCTATCATCCGTTTTTCGGATATTTTTAGCCCCATCCTGTTCAACCGCCTTGCAATCTCGACATTGGGCAATTGCTGGTAAGCTTTCCACTCAAAAGCTTTTTTTAATAGTTTTCCTTCTTTGTTAACGACCAGTTTACGTTCGGAAGCTTTTCCCCTTCCCGGGTTCAAATTATCATAACCCCTTGGGGTACTCCACACCCAATATCCTTCCAACAGGCGTTCTTTCATGCCTGTAACTATTTTATCCCGCCTTAATTCATTGTCCATCTGCCCGAAAAGGAAAAGGATTTTTTGCTGAAAAGAACCGGCAGGGGTTGTCGGGTCAAGTTCCTGCGTAGTAGCCAATGTAATAACCCCGTATTGTTTCAATAAATCATCGGCAATCGAAGCCCCGTTAATCCCTGAACGCGAAAAACGTTCATAGGAATAAACAATAACATAGTTGATGTTTTTTGAGCGTTTTACAAATGTCAGCATCCGGTTAAACTCTTTGCGGTCGTCCGTTTTGGCCGATTCATAAGTGCCTCCAAAATAACCCACCACATTTAGCCCCCGCCTGTCGGCATACATTTCACAATGCTTCTTTTGTGATGCGAGGCTGGTATTATCTTCCTGGTCTGCCGACGATACACGGGTATATATAACTGCATTGTTCCCTTCCTTAAAAGTATGTGGCACTTCTGGCGCAAACTGCTTAAAAAGGCTTAAATCGTTCATTTTTGGATTGTGTTGAAATTAGAATTAAGGATGAAGAATACCTCAAATATTAAGCCAATTCGCTTGGTTATTTCTTAAAAAATAGGGCTTTGAGAATTAACAAAGCAATGGTTTCTGCATTTTTGATAAGCTGCTCATGACCTTCCGGGGATAAATCCCTGTATTTGGGGATACGCCGGATTTTTTCCAAAGGCATCCTTTCTTTAACCCTTCGGGTTGCTTCTTCGATATTCCTGTTTTCCGTTTTCTGCATAGGCTTACAAGACCGGCTTTTATACCTGTCCCTTCAAACCTATTTATAAACTTATCAAATTGACAGTTAAGCGTTAACATGTCAAGCCTTGTCCCCATTTGTCTATACGCTGATGCTGTTTTTTTTACATTTAATGATACTCCCCAAAGGTTTTTTGCTACTTTTTTCCCGCACAGGCTCACGAAAAAAGTAGCGGGCAGCAGCCCGCCAATTATACTGTTTTAAAGTGTCAATAGTCCAATAAAGAAAGTGAGCAAAAGCAACACCATAAGTGCAAGTCCGGCGAAAGTCAACAACAGCCTTACAAAGAATTGGAACAGGAACATTAGCACAAAATATCCCGCAAAACAATAACCTATACCCAGACCTGTTACGTGCGAGGCTGTAGAAAGTATCAAAAGCCTTATAGCCCATACTCTTAACGTCCTGTTATTTAATATCTTTTTCATGGTTAACGGAGTTTTAATTAATAATTGAAAATGTTTAATTGTACACCCGCATTTAGCCGCCTGTCTTCCTCTTTTACCCGGTCCAGATAGTTAGTCTCCAAAGCGGAGTAACCTATCATCTCATCATAGGCAGTTTTGTCCCGGTTGTTGAACCACCATATCACCGAATACGGCATAATAAAATGCGACTGGTAAACCGATTTTTCCGTATTCGTAGCTTCCCATTCAAGGTGTACAAGGGGAGAATATATTTCTTCCAGTTGCATCCCTTCATATTTTTCCATATTACGGATACCAAAAGGCAGGTAGGTGGCTTTACACTGGTACTCAACATTTCCGCAGGTGTACCTGAAGATATGGTTTTCCCTAAACTCTTTCGGTAAATCTTTGAGCAACATCATAATTGGATTAAATGGTTAATAAACGAGCTCCCCGCCATACTTAAAGGCGATGATGTCACGATGGATTTGGCTGAGGTTTTTCATAATGGTTTCATCATCTAAAGGAGAAGTTTTGTCCCTTTTGAAACATCGGTTTTCCAAACTACTGCAAATGGATGTTGTCTTATCCGTGTGGTGTACCACATGAACCTGATTTCTCAGGAAAAACTCAAAATCGGTGGCATATTCA
Organism: Sunxiuqinia indica; assembly: GCF_009847015.1. GTDB lineage: Bacteria > Bacteroidota > Bacteroidia > Bacteroidales > Prolixibacteraceae > Sunxiuqinia > Sunxiuqinia indica. The sequence continues at coordinate 273,590 of NZ_WVEM01000004.1, read as the reverse complement.
GCCTCATTAATTTTTACATACTGTTGCCTGACAGCAGGATAATCTCCAACCCAAGCTATGCGGATTCCGGAGGAGAGGGAGTTTTGTTTTTCATTCCCTGAATTTTCAAAATCATTAATTTCATTTTTCTTTTCCATAGTATTATTATTTAAAGTTATGCGTCTTTCCATCGTGTCGGTCGTTGTTGTTTTGGTGGCGTAAAAAGGTAAGTGTGCGGGGGCGTGCAAGTTTTTTGCGGGAAATACTACCCGCCAGTTGGCGAGTGGAGATTTTTTGAAAAACCGGAGGCTTGAACTTGTACGCCCATGCACACGGGTTACCTTGCCACCGGAATGACAATGGCCGACGGAAAGGCGGATGTTTAAATTTTACTACCGGGGAAAGAGTCATATAAATTGAACATGAATAAAACATTCACCTGGTAAATTCCGGGAAACATTACCTAGAAATTACTTCGCCTGGGAAGGCAAAAACAAGTGTAGCGGCGGAACATAACGAAGAGAAGTCCGTCAGGATACGGGGTGAACAAAGTGAAGTAAAGCTGCTACTCTTGTGTGGGGTGCCGGAGAGTGCTGAATGTAAGGAATAACTCCGATAATTGTCGGAGAAATGACTAAAATGAAGCTATCGAAGGTACAGGATGGCCATTATCAAACATTATAAAGCGAAGGAAAAAAGCAAGTGGGGCGATTACCTGAGCCCCTCTTGTGCGGGGTACCGAAACTGTCGAACGAAGGGAAAGAGGAACGAAAGACCGGAGTAAGACGGTTGGATGCAATAGATACAATAGATACAATACCATAGCTTAATTAGCCCAGATAATGTAACGTTGAAATGACCTGTTTCTATCAAATTTCATGGATTAGAAGTTTAGCACGTTTTTTGTATTTAACTAAAAAATACGATAACAGTAATGATTCTGCAAAGTTTCTACCCCTGAATACAGTGAAAACCAATAAATACAAAACCATGAAAAACAAATCTTTAAAATCGTTTTTAAACGAGATTGCAGAGTTAATTGATGTGAAAGAAGATGTACGGTCACAGGAAATGGAAAAATTAATTGACAAATGGGAAGGATTAATAGAGTGTTTTCGCCAACCAGGTAGAAGCCAGGCAGAAGAATACCGGGAGTGGTGCCGTCTTAAATTGTCGGTTGAATGGATTAAGGAAACTGTGATTGTTGAAAAAAAAAGCCCGTTCCTGATTTGCTAATGTTTTTAGACCACCTTATCCATTATGTTGAAGTGGAAATTGAATGTACAAAATTAAGAAATGGCGATAAAATAAATAGTAACAACCTGAATATTTACAAGGGGTTGCCACTGAAATGGACGGCCAGTAAACGAGCCCTACTTGAACTAATTTATGCTTTGTATCTTACAATGAGCATTAACCATGGAAGGATTTCCATAAAAGAATTGGTTGGCTTTTTCAGCCATACATTTAATATCCCCCTTCCGGGTTATCATTCTACAATAAAAAAGCTGACTGCCAGGTCGGCGAATGTAATTCACGTGGAATCCCGTTCATTTTTCCTTAATGAATTGGTGACAGAATTTAATCACAAACTGGAACTCCTGGATGAAAACTAATGGGGTACTTGTCGACAAGTATCCCATTAGTTTTTCCAACTGTACTCAAATTTGTGAAATGAAAAATCAAAAACTCGCAAATTATGAACATTGACAGGGACAATTTTGAAAGTTACATGGAACGTATATTGGAGCAAATAGAATTGCTCCATCAAAAGACGGACAAATTTATGACCGATACAGGGGGCAAAGAACTAAAACTATTGGATAACCAGGACCTCTGTCAGTTGCTGAATATCAATAAACGGACACTTCAACGATACCGTTCAAAAGGCACTTTAAAATACCTGAGAATTGGCGGCAAAACATTTTATACGGTGGAGCAGGTTAATGACTTTATTAAAAACAGTGATTAGTAAATTTTGTATAGTAAAAAATACTGGATTAATTCAAATATTAACTAATTCATTATCAGTCTTATCTAATTTGGATTGATTGTAAAACTATAACCTGCATCTCTTAAGCTGGTAGGGATTTCTTTTTTCTTCTAGTTCAGCCATCTCATTTTCTTTTTCAGCTTTCTCCAAATTACTTTCATGCGGTTGGCTTTGCCTTTCAAGCGAAACCTTAATTTTCCGTTCCAATACCGAAAGTTCCGTTTTCAGTTTATTAAGTTCATCTTCTTTCCGCCATTTTCCGTTAACCACTTCCTGCAAAACAGGGATATCTTTTCTGAGTTTTTCATTTTGCACCTGATGATTTTCTATCAATTCCGGGATTTTGTGCAGCGCATTCAAAAAGTTCATGGAAGCCAGTTTGGGGTCACGGGCTATCCGGCCATTGTTGTAGGTATATTTTAAACCACTTCCCCCCTGGATAAAAAAACGGTTGTTGATGTAATTGTCATCGCTAAAAATTGACCCGTCTTTGGCCGATAATTCCGATTTGACCAAAAGCCGGAACCCATACAATTCCCCAATTTTCCGGTATTCACCTTTAGTATTGATTACATCACTTATCTGGTTAAGCTTTGCCCCAACGGTTTCATAAGCGGAAGTATTCAGCCCATCCAGACTGACCGGGTTCAACAGGTTTCCCTCCTTGTCTTTCTTTACACATTCCCGGAAGAAACCCCAGTCAGTTGTCATTTCATTAATGACAGTATTGTTGTGTTTAATGGCGTGTTGTATTTCATCTAATTTGTATTCCGACGAACTTCTGGAACGGTAGAAGGCTTTCCGTTCACTTTCCAAGGCAGTAATTTTCTTTTGCAGTTTTGCTTTCTCCAACAGTTCGGTATTGCCGGATAAAATAGCCACATATTCCGAAAAGTTCATGCCCGAGTTCTCATCCATTGCCCCCTCGTCAATAGTGCGGGTGCCCATATTGTTCGATTTCAACTGCCGGATAAACAACTGCTTATTGGCCAACAGGTTGAACTTGTACGAATCCAATGATTTTTCCACGGCATAAATAAAAGTGTCCAACTTGTTCCCTGCAAAGGCTTTGGCAATCTCGTTTCCTTTCCGCACCGCCCTCCCGTTACGCTGTTCGAGGTCGGAAGGGCGCCAGGGAATGTCCAGATGATGGATGGCCACCGCCCTTTTCTGTGCGTTGACCCCGGTGCCGAGCATATCGGTAGAACCAAACAAAACCCGCACCTGCCCACTGTTCATCCATTTAATAATCTCTTTGCGGGCTTTATCGCTTTTGGCTTCCTGGATAAACCGGACTTCATGGACCGGGATGCCATGGTCTTCATGTAATTTTCGCTTGATTTCGCTGTAAACACTCCATTCTCCGGGTTTGTATGTTCCCAAATCAGAAAACACAAACTGTGTCCCTTTTTGCTGTTGGTATTTTCGGTAATAAAGAGCGATATTGGCTGCACAATGCGATGCCTTATTGTCGATGTGGTCTTCGTAATGCGGGCTTATCATCCGCATGTCCAGGCTCATTTTACGGGCATAGTCAGTTGCAATCAGCATCTTTGCTTTTTCTTCCCTTTCCGACAGGGGCTCCCTGCCCAGGATTGTTGCATCACCGTTTTGGGCAAAAGCCATCAATCTTTTTATAAAATCTTCCTGTTCAGGTGTGGGCGGTATGTGGTAAAGCTGCTCATTCATTTCCGGGCGGTCAATTCCCACATCTTTGGCCGTGCGGTAGTCGGTTATTTCAGAATAGAAAGCAGCCAGTTCAGGTACTTTTATAAAATAGCGGAAGCGCTCTTTCTGAACAATCTGGTTGGTAACGGAGAATTCAAAATCGGCTGTTTTTTTCGTATAGATGGCAGCCCAGGCATCAAAACAATGAATATCCTGCCGGGCCAGGGCTTCAGGGCGCAGGTATTTGAACAGCAGGTACAGTTCGGTCAGCGAGTTGCTGATGGTTGTCCCCGAAAGGAAAGTTGCCCCCAAATCTTTGCTTTTATCAGCCTGTATGGTACGGATGGCAAACAAAAGGTTTAAAGCCCGTTGGCTTCCCTGCGAATTGCCCAATCCTGCCACACGGTCATGCCGGGTGTTGAACATCAGGTTTTTAAATTTATGGCTCTCGTCCACAAACAGGTGGTCAATACCTATTTGTTTAAAATCTACAACATCATCGGTACGTTGTTCTATCTGGTAGGCAATACCTTTGAGTTTTGCTTCCAGGTTGGATTGACGTTTCAGCAGCCCTTTTAACATCGCATTAGACACATTTACCCCCTGTCCTTTGAGTACTTCCAGGTTTTCTTCCACGCTATTAAGTTCCTCCTGTAATATCCGTTGCTGCATTTCCGGCGATTGCGGTATTTTCTGGAACTGGTCGTGGGTCAGGATAATGGCATCCCAGTTATTGTTTTTAATGTCGTAAAAAATTTTCAGGCGTTTCTGTGGGGTAAAGTCCTGTTTGCCAGGATACAGGATTCTGGCATGTGGATAAGCTGTACGGAAAGTTTCCGCAATTTCGTGCACATTGGCTTTCAACCCGATTATCATTGGTTTTGCGGCAATATTCAACCGCTTCATCTCGTAAGCGGCGCAACACATTATCAGTGTTTTCCCAGCCCCTACTTCGTGGTCGCAGATTCCCCCGCTGTTTTGCTTTAACATCCAAATAGCATCTTTCTGGCTGTCGTATAAATCCGTTATCCCCAGCCCTTTTAAGTCCAGTCCTGGGAATGACTGGTGGCTGCCATCGTAAGCGGGACGGACGAAACAGTTAAATTTGTCGTTGTACAGCCTGGACAGCCGCTGTTTAAAATCCGGGGATTGTTCGTAAAGCCAATTGGTAAAACCTTCCCGTATTTCGTCAATTTTACTCCCGGCCATCTGGATAGCTTCACTGTCGGGGACTTTTACCTCTTTGTCATCTACGGTAATGGTTTTGGTTATGTTGGGTGTGGTATTCAGCAATGCATGTTTCAAGAGGGCCATCCCGTTATACGAACGGCTTTGGCTGCGTACACAAAACTTGTCGTAGATTTGGGCGGTGTAATGGCTTGTCTCAACTGAAAACTCATCAAGGTTTGGAAGGTAATGTACTTTAACATCAGTGTCAAACAAATAAGAGGCGTACTTCTCATAAATCCCGGCGGGTATCCACCGTTCTCCCAGGTTAAAATCCAGTTGCTCAAATCTAATTGGTTCAGGGATGACTTTTTCTAAAGCATGATAAGCTTCAATTGCCTCCTGTTTATTACCAATAGCAGAATCACCATCATTTTCTTCGAGGTACTTTTTTATTAAACCTGCCTTTTGTACCACGTTCCCGGCCAGAAATTTGTCGGCAGTTTCATAGCTCTCTTCCAAGGGGTTAAAATAAATATGCCCGTGTAATTGTTCTTTTATCTCCGAAACCTCCAGACCTGTTTGCCGGGCCATAAAATCCAGGTCAACTGTCCCTGTCCGGTTCAAGGACAAAGCCAGCGCTTCTTCCGAGCTGGCATTTCCCATTTGGTTTGAATTGGAAAAACTCACAGGAGTGTGGAAAATATCGGCCTTTTCTGCTTTACCATTTATGTATCGCTCCAAAGCCAAAACAGACAATGCCCCTTTATCCATTTTAATGGTTTTCAGGTTTTCAGGAGCATTCAGGAACCCATACTTTTGGATAAAAGTGTCGTATTGGCTGTTTAACAATTTGCGCATTTCGGGATTCTCTTTCTTCTCCTTAGATTCAGAGTGGTAAAGCTGCTCATAGGCATCCCGTATCCCGATGTAAGAGCGGATTATGCCCCTTTGTTTTTGCCCGATGTCCAGGGGATGAAACATCGCACCTTTCTCGTTTTTGTTCCTTAAATAACCAATCTGGGAACCATTAACTGCTACCAGACTGCCATCCAACAGAAAACCGTGTAGTTCTCCTTCAAAGGGACGTGGTTCAAATTTTTCTTTTTGGGGTTTTTCCTTCCGGGTGTTTGGTGCAGCTTCAAACTGGTCAAATAGGCTGAGTTGTGTACCCCCGGATTGCACTTTTACGGGTTGCGTTGGGTTGTTATTAGTTTCTTTCTTTTGAGAGCTTATTCCCTGCTGTTTTGATTGTGTACGTTGTATTGGTTCAGGTTGAGCTTCTTTCTGATGGTTCTTATCACTATGGTGGTTAAACAGTTCAATATCCAAATAGCGGGACAGGTCATTTTGTAGCATTTTCCGCATGTCCCCTGCAATTCCTTTTACCCCTCCTTTATGTTCGTATATCCATGCCGGTTTGCCGTAAGGGTCGGTATCGATGAAACCTTTGGTATGCACAATACGCTGCATGTCCTGAAAATAATCGTTTACTATGATACCGGAAGAGAGCGGACGGCTGTGGATAAAAGCTTCTTCCCGGTCGGAGATACGGTCCTTGTAACCATTTTTTTGCAGGATAATAAGGTCGCTTCCCACATTGGTACCGGCATAATCCGCAAACAGGTTATTGGGCAGGCGGATAGCGGACACCAGGCTGCATTCACCCATTAACCAGTTGCGTACAGGTTGGTTTTTCGGGGAATCCATCACTCCCTGTGAAGTAATAAAAGCAAGTATGCCCCCTTCCCGAAGGGTATTGACCGCTTTCAGGAAAAAATAATTATGGATGGCACTGGTTGCCATTTTTTCGGCAACTACCGATGAACCATGAAAAGCAGGGTCGAAAACGGCCATATCCCCGAAAGGGATATTGGAGGCCGTCAGGTCAAAGCAATTATTACGGCTTTCCCTGATATTTTCAAAACCCTCCGTCCTGATTGTTCTACCGGTATAAAGGTACCCAAGCATTTTACCGGTCAGCAAATCCTTTTCAAAACCAACAGTTTCTTCAATGGTTCCCTGATTATTAAAAGCTGAAATGAATTCGCCCATTCCGGCAGAAGGGTCTAAAAAACGTCCCGGGATTATACCTGCATCTTTCGTTGACTCTGCCAGTGTATTGACAATTTCAGGGGGCGTGTAAAAAGCAGACAGTACGGAATTTTTCAGGCTGTTGTAGTATTGGCGGTACTGGTTCCTATCCACGCTGTTTTCAAAAATTACTTTATGCAGTTCCCTGACCAGTGGGAACAACGGCAAATCAGATTTTGTCCAGCGCATAGCATCACTTAAATCTTTCACCGGGTTTAAGACACATTTCAGGCCACCAAACCCGGAGAATTTGCGCAAAGCGGCCAGTTCTTCGCCAGATGGTTGCCTGTTCTCTTTCTCCAGGCGAAAAAGTGTGCGGAAGGCTTCTGTATTGTCCAGCAGGTGTTGTCTTTTGTTATAAGCCATACACAACAATTTTTCCGGTTAATTCAGTGTATAGCTTTTCGTATTCGGGTGTATCGGCAAAGCCGTCATTCAGACTATACTTTGCAAAAACATCTTCGCATAAAGGCAGCAGTTCCAGTGCATACTGTTGAATTTTTTCATCGCTGACCGTATCATAAAATTCTTCTGACAGTATCTCAAACAGGGTATTGTATTTTGAAAAGTGTAGCCCCCGGAATAACTCTGCTTTGGCCAACTGCCCGGCTTCAATGTGATTTTGTCCGTTTTGGATGGCTTCTGAATAAGCCTGTGCAGCCAGTTCACTGCGTTGCCGGATAAATTGAAGGTCATTGATTTTGTCAGGATGGCTTTCTTCCAGAAAAGCGAAAAGGCGTAATTGAAAATAAGAGAATTCCATGATTTGTTGAGTATTAAGTAATCACATTATTGAGAAAAAATTCAATTGTAACGGGAATAACCGGTTGTTAACGTGAGTCACTCCCGGAAAAGCAGGGTGGTGAAAGGGCGTGCCCGGTGTCAACCGTGAAATGCCCTTTTGCCTTCCTGCCCGGGATATGCGGGGTTCTTTGGCGTTTGTGAATGAAAAAAAACTGCTGCGTCCCCGGCGTAGCGGGGTATCGCCGCAGTTTTGAATGAGCAGGCGTCAAGGTACCGCAGAGCATCAGTTACAGGTATCATTTCTAGTTAAAGACTTTCTATCGGGCACAAACTCAAAACCTGTTTTGAAATCTTCTTTTAATACCAGAATTGCATTGAAAGTATTGTCCTTTTTGCTTTTGAAGCCTTTTATTTCAGAGGTTTTTCCGCTGCACAGCAACTGGCCGATTTGAGCGTCAGTCAGTATTTTGCCACAAACATTCCGAAAAATGACAAGTCCGCAATCTGCATGGTCGCATTTGGCAACCTTGGAATAGAAAAACACTTTCCCCTTTTTGCATTTCGGGCAAACAACGCCGGGAGTATCGTTTATTTCTATCTTCCGTTTGCTTTGGAGCAGTTCTTCGGTGATTTGTGTTGTGTATTGCCGGATTCCCCGTAAAAATGTCCCGGCGTCAATAGCTCCCTGTTCAATACGTGCCAGGTCGAATTCCCAGTTTCCTGTCATTTCCACATCGGCAATTTTCATATCTTTTACAACGGCATAAACAGCCAGCCCTTTTTCGGTAGGGGCAAGTGATTTTCCCTGCCTTTTTATATATTCCCTTGTAAGCAAAGTCTCTATAATAGATGCACGGGTGGCAGGAGTGCCGATGCCGACATCGTTCAGGCTTTTGCGGTAGTCCTCGTTTTCCAGTTCTTTCCCGGCACTTTCCATGGCTGACAACAAAGCGGCTTCGGTCAGCAATGGTTTCGGCTTTGTCTGCCTCTTAAGGATTTCAGCCCGGATTATGGGCAATTGTTCCCCTTCGGAAAACTCAGGCAATGCCATTTCGTTTTCTTCGCCGATATTAAGTACAGCCCGCCAGCCTTTGGTTGTGATAACGGTTCCATTGGCTTTTAACTCAATGCCGTTACAGTTGAAACCAACCTGGGTTATTTCCTTTTGACAGTTCGGGGAGAAAGCTTCCAGTATCCGACCGGCAATCATATCATAAATGGCCAGTTCTTCTTTTTTCAACCCTTCGGATTCATTCCCGGTTATCAGCAGTGCATGGTGGTCGGTTACCTTTCCATCATTGACGCAATGGTTATTCAGTGGGTTCAGGTTTTTCGCATAATCGCCCAAAGCTGGGTGCTGTTTTAAAACAATGATTAATGAACGTATTTCGTCGAAAACATCCCTCGGTATAAAACGGCTTCCGGTACGTGGATAAGTGATGAGCTTATCTTGATAAAGTTTTTGCGCAATACTCAAAGTTTGGGCAGCCGAAAAACCCAGCTTGCTGTTGGCATCCTTTTGCAGGGTGGTCAAATCGTAAAGCAACGGCGGCTTTTCGGTACGTCGTTTGGTTTTAACAACCGCAACGTTTAACTGCTCTGAATCCCTGATTAACTGTAAAACCTGTTTTGCTTTTTCTTCATCTTCAAATTCTGAGACAGCAAGGGCTTTAACGGCCAGTCCGTCTTTTTCCAGTTCTGCCTCCACTACCCAGTAGGGCTTTGAAACAAAGTTTTTGTTTTCCAGTAAGCGTTTACAGACCATTCTCAGCGTCGGGGTTTGTACCCGGCCAAGCGAATATAAGCAGTGCCCGGCATTTACGGTAATGGCTTGCGTAGCGTTTATCCCCACCAGCCAGTCCGATTCGCTCCGGGCTTTGGCCGCCCGGTAAAGGTTGTCGTAATCGTGTCCGTCTTTCAGGTTGTTAAGCCCTTCCCTGATTGCTTTGTCAGTCAGGCTGTTTATCCACAAGCGGGAAAAGGGCTTTTTGCAGCCCAGGTAATTATAAATGTACCGGAAAATAAGTTCCCCTTCACGTCCGGCATCGGTGGCCACGATAATTTGGCTGCACCGGTTAAAAACGGATTCGATAACTTCCAGTTGTTGTAAGGCCCTTTTATCAAACTGGTAAGATTTTCCTGCTTTTATATTACGTGGCGTTAAAATAAATTCTGCCGGGAGTATGGGCAGGTTTTCTTTTTGAAAACTTTGGTAACCGTACTCATCCGGCATGGCCAGGCCGATTAAATGCCCTAAAGCCCAGGTAACCACATACCCGTTTCCTTCCAGGTATCCGTCCTGTCTTTTTGTGGCCCCTGCTATCCGGGCTATTTCTTTGGCCATACTTGGTTTTTCTGCTAATATCGCTTTCATATTTAATTTTTGTTATTTGTTTTTAGTTATTTTCGCGATGCTCAGGTCTTTACACTTTCAGCCCTTTTGCTTTGGGCTTTTGCTGTTTGTCTGTTTCCCGTTGTTGTTTCCCGTTAGGTCGGGTTTGTCCCGCCTTCAGAGGTTTTTTTATATTTTTAGTGGCTTCGTTGGTTTTGCCCTGTGAATTGACAGCTTCCTGTGTCCGATGGGCATTGTCAGGTATTTTCTCCTGTGCTTTATCGGGGTTCCATTTGAAAAAATCAAGCTTGCCTTTTTCAGGGTTTACCTTGATGTACGCATTGTATTTTTCCCCTTTTTTATCGGTTAGCCCTTCCACGTAAATAGTTTTTTCCGCTTTCAGGTCGACTTGCTGTTGTTTGGACAGATTTACCCCTCCAAGCTTCGAAGGAATCCGGAGGTCGTTTTGTTGGTTCTGGGCCTGGTTATTAAATATGAATTCTAACCCTCGTTTTTCTGCGTTGACCTGTAAATGTGCCGAGAATTCTTTTCCGCTCCGGGCTGTCATGTTTTCCACCAAAACTGCTTTCCCCCCTTGTAGCCCTTGTTTCTGCTTATCGTCCAGGCGCACGCCTTTGATTTCGTTCGGAATATTTACCTTGTCGGCTCGCAGGGCGACTATTTCGTTGGTCAGTTTATCGACACTTACATATACCGGAAGCGTTGAACCGTCTGTCTTTTTCAGGTCAAGCACTTTTCCGAGGTTGCCGGTTTCCGATAAAACCTTTTTCTCCTCATCAGTAAAATGATGGCCGTAAAACGGTTTGTCCAGTTCAGGTTGTTGGCGTACCCCGTGTACGGCAACAGTCAGTTTATCATCTTCTCCTTTACGGAATGCCAGCCTTGCCTGCGTGTCAACAGTTATCCCTTCCAAATCCATCTTTACAGGGAGCAGCGGGGATTTTCCAAAGTTGAGCATGGTTTCCAGGCAATCCCTTTTTTGCAGCATTTCTTTACTAACACCCAACTTTTGCAAGCTGTCCCAGTCCACTTCGTTTTCTGATATGGCTGTTGGTTTCTTTTCCTGGCCAGCTCGTGTTGCATCAGTTTTTTCTGTTTGTTGCTTCTGTTCTTCCGACTTTTGTTCTTTGTTTTGCATTTTGTGGTAGTCTTCTTGTTTTACCCGGTATTCATCCAGCAGTTCTTTGCCCGATTCATAGCCGTTTTTCAGGATGTCGCCAATAACGATGCTCATTTCAGAAACACTGTTTATTGGTACTTTGAAAAAACTAAATTGGGTGGGATTTTTGCACTGGCGCATGAAGTTGGAAAAGAAATTTTCCAGCGCATTGCCATGCCGGTCGATTTTCAGGAAATCCGGGTTGCTTTTGTCCCGGGTCGATACGGTTTTGGGAGTCCCGTTTTTGTCGAGTTCCCCTGTTGCTACTTTTACAACCGGTTTGCCTTGCTCTTTTTCTTCGGCAACCAGTAAGGTTTCGGATGTTAATTCTTTATCCATAATTCGTACATTTTAAATTAATAATGTGTTGAAATTATGGCTTTGGATTAGTGGTTATTAAATCGTTGTAGTACTTGTCTTGAATGATGTAGGGTTTGTCTTTTGGCAATATTAGGAAACTATTAATTCTGCCTTTATCAAAAAGGCCAATAGGCTTTATTAAACTATTACAGTAGCGTGGGCAAAGACAAGTGTAAGGGCTGAACGTAACGGAACGAAGTCTGTACGAAGGCAGGGTGAGCATAGTGAAGTGAAGTTGTTACTCTTGTGCGCGGTGCTGAAAAGCTCCTGAATGCAAGTAGCGAGGCATGAGCAAATGAAATAAAGGGGCTGGAGGCACTGGAACAATAATTCGAAATTTACTGCGAGAGGCAAAAGACAAATGTATCCCTGTAATGCAATGGAAGGTGTTCTTTTGCCGTGTGGTGTACAAGGCTTTTCGACCGAACAGTTGAAGGAGTACCGATAAACTGCGAATTATGAGCAGCGGTGCGGTTGAAACAGTGAGGGAGAAATGCCGAGGCAACTGGATAGTGTTCAATAATTCAAAAAAAAATTAGTTCTTTGGCAACTCACGACATATTTGATGGATTCTTAATGGTTGCGTTTTTGCCAACACACCCGTGCTAAATTGTTATCTTTGAGCCAATAAAAACAGTTGAATATTGGACAAGATGAAAAAGGAAATAGATAAAAAATTACAGGATAAAAACATTAAGCCAACCGCAATGCGACAATTGGTTTTTAAAGTTTTGACCGAACAAAAAACGGCTATTAGTTTGCCTGAATTAGAAATAAAATTTGAAAAAGCAGATAAAGCAACTTTGTATCGAACGCTAAAAACATTTCAGGAAAATAAACTGATTCATTCGATTGAAGATGGTTCGGGTTCTGTAAAATATGCTTTGTGCCAGGAAACCTGCGAGTGCCAGCCCGAAGACCTTCACGTTCATTTCCTTTGCACAAAATGCAATCAAACCTTTTGTTTGAACGACATACCTGTTCCGACAATAAACCTTCCCAATAGCTTTTACCTCGAAAGCGTAAATATGGTAATAAAAGGAGTTTGTTCAAATTGCAAAAAATAAACTTTGCAACCGGGTTGCATCAACTTTTTAGTATATTTGCCGTTATAATTTTAAATAACAAGAAAAGCAGATAATAGCTTGAGCTTAAAAGAAAAATATAATGGTACATTTCTTATCCTGATTACCGGGATAATTATTTTTGCCCATGCTGTTATTCCCCATCACCATCATTTCGATTCCGTAGAAGCTCATTCAGAAAATTTAGAATGTGAAAGCACTAATACGGTTAAACACAATGAAAACCCGGATACGCATTGCCATGCCTTTAATCTTATTATTTCTGAAAAGGCAAATGATATTGTTGTTAATTCTCCTGCCACATTCATTTCCCATTTCGACCTTTTTAGCTTCGATAAAGACTTTCTTATAGCATCAAAATTAAATGACGTTATTTATCCCCCCTTCGTCAGTAGTCTCACACAGAAACAAATATTCCTTTCCAGCCGTTTGTTAAGGGCGCCCCCCGCTTCTGCTTAATTTCTTTTCGATTTTTTTTAAACCCGGTAAAGCATTTTATCGGCAATATTAATCACTTAATCTTTTAAGCATGAAAAAGAAGAGATTAAGCAAGCAGGAGCTTCTTGAAAAGCAAAAGCTTGACAATAAAAAATTTAACAGGACGATGCTGATTAGTTTTAGCATCCTTTTATTCAGCCTATTGTCTGTTCTTATTTTTTACACCTACTGGTGCGACACAAGATTTGCCTGGCGTAAAATTGCCTGGTTTAAACATGAAGTGCCTGCCAATTGGATATGTATGAACGGGAACAACCTGCAAATTCATAAAAGCGCAAAAGCGGAATACAAAGGTGAAACCTATTATTTCTGTAGTCAGGCGTGTTTTAATCATTTGGTAAATCATTTCAATGAGGCAGCCTACGCAACAGACCCGGTTTCGGGTGATACCCTGTTAAAGGCAAATGCTTTAATTGGTCTCAAAAAAAGGAACAAAACCGAAGTTGCTTATTTCAAAAACAAGCAAAACTTTAAAAAGTATTATGAATCAAAATAATGGAACAAAGTCAATAACAAATAAAATCAATAGGAGATGATAAATAAAATCATTGCTTTTTCAATCAAAAACAAATTTATTGTGGGGCTGCTCACGCTGGCCCTCATTGGAGTGGGGCTCTACTCCATGTCAACGGTCAATCTCGGTTCAGTGCCGGATATTACCAATAACCAAGTGCAGGTGATTACCGTGTCCGAAAACCTTTCCACAGAAGACATAGAACAATTTGTGACCTACCCGGTGGAGCTGGCAATGGCAAATTTGCCGGGGGTAACAGAAATAAGGTCTATTTCAAGGTTTGGCCTGTCAGTGGTGACCATTGTATTTGAAGATAAAATGGGGACTTACCTGCCCCGGCAATTGGTTTCGGAAAAGCTCAATGAAGTAAAAGAGCAAATTCCTGAAAAATTTGGTTCCCCCTCAATGGGGCCAATTACCACAGGTCTGGGGGAAATTTATCAATATACTATTAAACCCATGCCCGGTTACGACACCGTTTATTCTGCAACTGAACTCCGTACAATTCAAGATTGGATTGTAAAACGGCAAATGGCAATGGTGGACGGCGTGATAGAGGTAAATGCCTTTGGAGGGAAAGTTAAGCAATATGAAATAGCCATCAACCCCGAAAAACTCAATGCTATCAATGTTTCTATTTCTGAAGTGTTTGAGGCATTGCAGCGCAATAATGTAAATACCGGGGGCGCATATATCGAAAAAAACAACATGGCCAACTTTATCCGTGGCGAAGGCCTGGTGCGTTCGCTGGATGATATCCGTAATATCGTCATCAGGAATGAAGATGGTATCCCAATCCTGATTAGGGACGTAGTTGAAAAGGTTCACTTTGGAAGCCAGGTAAGGTACGGCGCTTTCACCCAGGATGGGCATGAAGCAGTTGGGGGAATGGTACTTATGCTCCGTGGAGAGAACCCGAATGCTGTAATCAAGAATGTAAAGGAAAGGATGACAGAAGTCCAGAAATCATTGCCCGAAGGACTGGAAATTAAACCTTTTCTCGACCGCAGCGAGCTTATTGCCAGAACCACAGATACCGTTAAGAAAAACCTTTTGGAAGGGGCATTGATTGTGATATTTGCGCTGGTAATATTGCTGGGTAGCCTGCGGGGCGGTATTATCACTGCCACTACTATCCCCCTCTCGCTTCTTTTTGCTTTTATATTAATGAAACAGTTTAATGTATGGGCCAACCTGATGAGCCTGGGAGCAATTGATTTTGGAATCATCATAGATGGCGCGGTAATTATTATTGAAGGAACGGTGTATGAAATACAAAAACGTATAAAAGCCGGAAAGCATATTTTTAACCAGAAAACAATGGACGAGGTGGCCTATGATTCAGGAAGCACCATGATGGGTTCAGCCTTTTTCGGACAAATCATTATCCTTATTGTTTTTGCCCCCATACTTTTTCTAACTGGCGTGGAAGGAAAAATGTTTCAGCCAATGGCATACACCTTCGGATTTGCAATGATTGGCGCCATTATTCTTTGCCTCACGTATGTGCCCATGATGTCGGCCCTGTTTATGAAGCCGATTCAAAACAAAAAGAACTGGTTTGGAAAATTTGAACGGAAACTGGAAACGCTCAGTGAGAAAATTATTGGCGGTATACATCGGGTATACCTTCCGTTTTTAAAAATTGCTTTACGTTTCAAAGCCGTAGTTATCATTCTATCCATCGTGATACTGAGCGTTACCGTATATACTTTTTCGCGAATGGGAGGTGAATTTGTGCCCCAGTTAGATGAAGGGGATATTGCCATGCAGGCTTTAATTCGCCCGGGGAGTGGGTTGAGTGAAGCAATAGATGTTTCCACCGAAATTGAAACGCTTTTACTGGAAAATTTTCCTGAAGTAAAAACAGCCCTGGCCCGTATTGGGGTGGCCGATATTCCAACAGACCCCATGCCCATGGATATCGCTGATTTATTTATCATCCTCGAAAAGGACATGGATAAATGGACAAGCGCAGAATCTACTGAGGAGCTGATTGGCAAAATAAAAGAACTCCTAGATGAAAAATTAACCGGTGTAAACCTTGTTTTTAGCCAACCGGTTGAGCTTCGTTTCAACGAATTGCTTACAGGGGTTCGTGAAGATGTAGCCGTAAAATTGTTTGGCGAAGACCTGGATATACTTGCGCAGAAATCGGAGCAAATGGCTGAAATTATTCAAACCATTCCTGGAGTAGGCGATGTGAGCCCGGAGCGTACATCGGGGTTGCCGCAAATGACCGTTCGCTACAACCGCGAAAAAATTGCCCAATACGGATTGGATATTCAAAAAGCCAACGAGTATGTAAGCACCGCTTTTGCCGGAGGAGTAGCAGGAGCCATCTTCGAAGGGGAAAAACGGTTCGACATGGTTATCCGTTTCGATGAATCCCACCGGAAGAGTATTGACGACCTGCGCCAGCTTTTTATTGATTTACCCGACGGCACACAGGTGCCAATTAAAGAAATAGCCGATATCGACTATATTCCGGGCCCTATGCAGATTTCCCGTGAAAATACCTATCGCAGAACCTATGTAGGAATTAATACCAGGGGACGCGATGTTGAATCGGTAGTAACCGATATCCAGGAAAAGCTGGATGCAGAACTTGAACTTCCGCCTGGCTATTATATTTCCTATGGTGGAGAATTTGAAAATCTGCAGCGTGCTAAAAACCGTTTATCGATTGTTGTGCCAATCGCACTCTTTCTCATATTCGTGCTTCTCTACTTTGCACTTAAATCCTTTACACAATCCATTATGATTTACATTGCTATTCCACTGGCAGCCATTGGCGGTGTGTATGCCTTGTGGATAAGAGATATGCCTTTTAGTATTTCGGCCGGTGTTGGGTTTATTGTACTTTTTGGAGTTGCAGTGCTCAATGGCCTGGTTTTAATCAACCGGTTTAATTCGCTGAAAATGGAAGGAGTTTCTAACATCAGAGAACGGATTTTAACCGGTACAAAGGAAAGAATACGCCCAATTATGCTTACAGCTTCTACAGATATACTCGGGTTTTTACCCATGGCATTTTCAACATCTGCAGGAGCCGAAGTACAACGCCCGTTAGCTACTGTGGTTATTGGAGGCATGCTTACGGCTACATTATTAACACTTATTGTACTGCCAATACTCTATACTTTCGTAGAATCAAGGGGTAAAAAGAAGATAAAGCCAACGGCATCAGCGAAAACATTAATGGTGTTATTAATTGCTGCCGGATTAATAGGTTTGCCTACTGCAACAAAAGCTCAGGAGAATTCAAATTCCATCAACTCAATTTTCAGGAACCTGCCCGCCATTACACTGGAGGAAGCCAGTGAACTTGCGGTTGAAAGTTACCCGAAAATACAATCGGCACGCCTGGAGATTGAAAATCAGGAGGTATTGAAAAAAACTGCGTGGGATTTGGGAAACACGGAAATCTTCACCGGAAAAGAAGAAGTTGGAAACGGTTCCGATGGTATTTATACCCAAATTGGCATACAACAGGGAGGAATCGATGTGTTCGGAATTTCGCCGAAATTAAAGCTGCAGGAAGAATATATTACACTTGCAGAATCGGCTCTTAACCTTACTGAAATTGAAGTAGAGCGGGAAGTCAAACGCGCCTGGGGAAATGCGTATGCTACCTGGAATAACTACCGGGTGTACAATGGTCTCGATTCCGTTTTTGCAGATATAAAAAGGGCAGCCGAGCTTAGGCTGGAAACTCAGGCAAGCTCCAGACTGGAATATCTTGCCACAATAAACGAAGCCAATCAGGTGCAAATACAAAAAGAACAGGCCTGGTACGATTACCTCGCAGCCCTTCAAAAACTTAACGCTTGGTTTGCCGGCGATACGCTTTATACTGTTTCAAAAGTGCCGGTAAGCACTTTGGAAAATTCTGCTGATTTAATTTCAAATACTGCCGGCGTCCACCCAATACTAAATTTTGCCCGGCAGCGTATTAACGTGGCAGATGCAACTATCAGGGAGCAAAAATCGCAATTTCTACCAAAACTCAGTGGAGGATACAATAAACAGAAAGTGGGAGGAGAAAGCGGGTTTTATTCTTACCAAGTGGGAATCCGCATTCCCCTTGTTTTCGGGCCGGAATTAGGCCGGGTACAATCTGCCAGGATTGAACGGGAAATTGCCGGACAAAACTTAATGCAGACACAACTTGAGTTTAATTCTTTTCTGGGCAGTACCCGGGAAGAATTTTTCAAGTGGCTCAATTCGTGGAACTATTACCGCGATGAAGCGCTTCCCCTTGCCAGAGAACAACGCCAGGGAGCAATCACAGCGTACAATGAAGGCGCCATAAACTACGTAGCTTTTTTGCAAAACATCAGAGACGCTGTGCAAATCGAAGTCGATTCATGGAATGCCTTCGGGAGTTACCTCGATAGCCGCTTTCAACTTGAATATTATTTAAAAACATCAAATTGAAAAATAAACAGAAATCATTAATTCAAAAAATATAAAAAATGAAAAAGTACATCATACAAATTCTCGCAATTGTTTTTGTCACGGTGGGTTTGATTGGTTGTGGCAATAATAAGGAAGCTAATTCAGACGCACATGAAGGTGAAACCCATGAAACCCACGAAGAAGAAGGGCATGACGAAGACAACCACGAAGAAGAAGGACATGCAGAAGAGGGCCATGAAGAAGAAGGTGGAATGCGTGAAGTGCATCTGTCAGATTTGAAGTTCAACAGCCTGGGAATGGAAATTGATACCCTGCCTGTCCGTGCACTTTCGGGAGTGGTAGAGGCCAACGGGCAGTTGGAAGTTCCCCCGCAGCATGAAGCAACAATTACAGCTATTCTTGGCGCCAATGTAACTTCCATTAAAGTAATCGAGGGCGACAAGGTAAGCAAAGGTGAGGTAATTGCTTATCTGGCACATCCCAACATTGCAAAATTGCAGACGGATTACCTGAAAGTCTATAGCCAGGTACAATTCCTCGAAAAGGAATTTGAGCGGCAGAAACGTCTCTTTGAGGAAAAGGTTGGTTCAGGGCAAGCCTTTCAGCAGGTTCAGGCCGATTATCAGGCAATGAAAGGAGAAGTAAAAGGCTACGAGGCACAGTTAAAAATGCTCGGTATCGATGTTGAAAATATCCGGGAAGGGGAAATTTATGAAACCATTCCAGTGGTAAGCCCTATTGATGGTTATATCGAAAAAGTGCTGATACAGCTCGGTCAGTACGTTGACCCGCAAAAAGAAATGTTTATGGTTGTGAACAACGAGCATATCCATGCCGACCTGATGGTATTCGAAAAAGATGTGTATAAGGTAAAAGAAGGGCAAAAAGTGTATTTCACGGTACAATCGGCACCCGGCAAAACCCTTTCCGCCAAAATATTTGCAGTGGGCAGGCAGTTTGAACAAAATCCGAAGGCCGTGCATGTACATGCAGAAATTGAGAAAAAAGAAGGTTATCTGATTACAGGAATGTACATCAATGGCAAAATACACACCGAAAGTAATCTTTTGCCCGCTTTGCCCGAAGGCGCCATAGTGGAAGAAGAAGGCAAATCGTACATTTTTATGGCAGAAAAACATGAAGAAGACGGTGAAACTGAGTGGGCATTTCAACCTGTGGAGATAATAACCGGAATTGAAGAAGATGGGTGGGTTGAAGTGAAACTGCTTGAACCATTACCGGAAGATGCAATGCTTGCCTTAAACAATGCATATTACCTGATTTCTGAAATGAAGAAGAGCCAGACATCACACAGTCATTAAGCATAAAGTGTGAACCAGTAATGTTTTTAACAATGTAAAAAAAATAAATTATGAAAGAAATAAAAGCATTTGTAAAGCCATTTAAAGTTAATGATATATGTCATCATTTAATCGAAGCAGGGTTTCCCAACCTCACCGTTTCATCAGCAGAAGGAACGGGCAACCTTGAAAACTCTGACCCCTCTGTTTCAACACAATTCTCAATCACCGACAGCCAGGTGGCCAAAATTGAAATTGTATGCAACAAAGAAAATGTGGATAAAATTGTTGCTATCATCTCGGAGCAGGGACGTACCGGGAACCCGGGGGACGGCCTTATCTATATTTCGGATGTTGAAAAAGCTTTTCGTGTAAAAACAGGGAAGGATATTAGATTGGATTAATAGCATAGAAACCATGGAAGGTATACTTGAAATGCACAAAATAGCATTTGCGAAAGGAGGGAAATGTTTGTCTCATTATTATGTTAATAGCAGGATAAAACTACTTTGGCAATGTGAGAAAGGGCATCAATGGTTTGCGACTCCATTTAGTATAAAAGTCAGGGAAAGTTGGTGCCCGCATTGTGCGGGCACCCAACCTTTGGGCATTGATGCGATGCATGTTCTTGCCCGTGAAAGGGGTGGAAAATGCCTCTCAAAAGAATATAAAAACTGTAAAACAAAAATGTTGTGGCAATGTAAGCACGGGCACAGGTTTCAGTCGAACCCCGACAATATTAAGCAGGGCCGGTGGTGCCCGCATTGTCGTGCTGCCGGGGTTTAACGGTTTAGCTATACTGCGGAAATATTTTTCCCCGGTTTTTTTGATTAAAACATAATTGACATGAAAAAATATTTTAAAGGTTTGTTTATATGGCAGTTAATAGGGGGTGTATTCTTCTTCCTTGTTTTAGCCCCACTTTTAATTGCCACATACCAATATGAATTTTTGACTCATCAACCTTCGTTCCTGAAAATTGTATGGAATATCTACCATGTTCTTTTACGCCCGGCAGACATTGGTATTTTTTTTATGGATTTGGCCATTCTTATAGTCGGGATTGTTTTTGCCACTCTTTTTTACCGTTACAAAAAAAGAAAAAAGGGTAAAATACCTGGCACTTCAGATATCTTAAAACTAATTGAGAAAGGTGAAAATGAGAAAGTAGAATTCAAATCATCGCTCAGGCACGACTACCGCCAGGTGAAAACAGACAAAAACCTGGAACATGTAATTTTAAAATCAATCGCCGGATTTTTAAATGGGAAAGGAGGTACTTTATTAATTGGTGTTAATGATTTCGGCGAGATTTTAGGCCTGGAAAATGATTATTGGTCGTTAAAAAAGAAAACCAAAGATGGTTTTGAACAAAGGCTGATGCTCATTATTTCAAATGCCTTTGGAAAAGATATCTGTAGTAAAATACAGGTGTCATTCCATACTATTAACGATAAGGAAATATGTTCCTTATTCATTGAGCGCTCTATACGGCCTGTTTATTTTAAGGAAAACAATCAAACAGTTTTTTTCCTGCGAACGGGAAACGTAACCAATCCGCTTTCAACCAGTGAAACGGTTGAATATCTGGAATCAAAACAAAAACGAAGTTTCAAATTCCAGAATGTAGGATTTTATTATTAAAGTTTTTTAAAACATTGTTTATCATGAGAAAATTAGTATTAATTACAGCAGTTGTTGCCCTTTTAAGCAGTTGTGCCGTTATTCGACCGGGCGAAGTAGGATTAAAAGTAAAATATGGAAAAATCCAACCTGGTATCCTGACGCCCGGACTGCATGGACGGGGAATCATAAGCACAAAAATAGAACGTTTTGATACACGGGTTATCGAATATTCCGATAAAGTTGGTTTTCATAGCAGCGAAGGAATAGAAGTAACTTCCGAGATAACCCTGCTTTATCATTTAATCCCGGATTCGGCACAAAGCATTTATCAAAAATTCGATGGGTATTACCAAAGTTCACTTATCATTAACAACTTAATCACAGCTGTGCGCCAGGAAGGGCTTAATCATCCGGCTGTCGAATTAATCACAAAGCGTAACGAAGTTGAACAATCGGTTAAGGACAAACTCGCAGAAACCATTGGCAAATATGGCTTTTCTATCGACCTGGTACTTATTAAAGACATTGACCTGCCATCTGCTATAACACAAACCATCCAGGCAAAATTAAATGCCGAACAGGTTTCTAAAAAAACCGAGATTGATTTGGAAATACAACGCAAAAACCTGGATTACCAAATTGAAAAAGAAAAAAAAGAAGCCGAACTCGATGTGGCCAAAAAACGGATAGCGCTTGACTTTGTCATTGAAAAACAAGAGCGGGAAGCCGAACGGCTTTTAATTGAAGCAGAATCCGTTAAAAAGTCAAACGATATTTTAAACGCTTCACTTACCGATAAGGTAATTGAATATAAAGCGCTTGAAATTACCAGGGATTTAGTAAGGTCGCCTAACTCGAAAATCATCGTCACCGATGGTAAATCACCGGTGATAGTGAATGACCAATCAAGATAGTAAAGATAATAAGGGGTGTTTAAAGATTTTTCTTGAATCAAAGATAAATCTCAGGTTGTTAATTAATTGACATCTTTTAAATACCCCTTTTAAATAATTTGAAAATTAATAATATGATAGGCAAAGCTGTATATTTTCTGTTTGTTTTAATGGTATTTTGCAATCCTTCAAAAGGGCAGGTACCCGATAGTATTAAGGTTTCTCAATCAGATTCTGTTCAGATTGAGCTGCTAAAAAAGGTTCCGGATGATGTAATTCATCTTGAAATATTAAAAATTCAGGGACAGATTATTGACAACCTTAACTACATGATGGATTATTTGCATGAAAACCAGAATAGAATTGAAATGAAACTGGATTCCGCCTTAATTATTTTGCAAAGAGTGAATACAAATAACCTGCAAAACCAAAAGAAAAAGAAAAAAAGGAGATGAAAATTGTATATCAGGCTTTCTTAATTATTGACTGGCGGGAGTTTAGGCTTAAAACTTTTTACCATGGAATACTATTTCAACAAAGTAATTAAAGGAAATTTTAAAGATATTTTACAGGCAGTAAAAATATCTTTAAAGAAGGAAGATTTTGAATTATTCTATGAAATTGATATGCAGGAAAAAGTTTACTTAAAACTTGGCAATATATGTCCTGAATTTGTAGTACTGGGAGCCTGTAATATGGATTTTCTTTATAATGTTCTTGACATGAAAGGGGAAATTACGGCTTCGTTACCCTTTAATATTGTTTTACAACAAATAAATAAGAATGAAGTAAAAGTAGTAGCAATAGACCCCTTTTCTTCAATAAAGGATTCTAATAATGAATTCCTGGTTATTCTGACTTATGCCATAAAATTGAAATTGGCGAGAGTAATGGAATCAATCACTACTTTGAGTGATTCAAAGTTTTTACGAATGTAATTGTAAAAATTGGCCTTGGATTGACAACTGTTTTAAAAATTGTGTAAACCATTAACATCTTTCTAAAATGAAAAAACTAAAGTTAGAAATACCACTCATTTTACCCGAAGTACCGGATGAAAAAGACCAATGCGTTCAGGAGCTTATCTCACTGCTTCAGGAGCAAAAAGGGCTGGAAAAAGTCCACGTTTCAGAAGCTGCCGAAAATGGCGTACCCCAGCTTTGTTTTCACTATGACCCGGAATTGATTTCCATTGACCGTGTACGTTCAATTGCCCGGCAAACAGGGGCGTCCATTACCGAAAAAACCGGGCACAAGCTCATCGGCGTAGAAGGCATCCGCCACACGCGCCATGCACGCAGTATCGAGCGCAGCCTGCGCGACTTGAACGGTATCATTGAAGCATCGGTTTCTGCCTCGGGAATGGTACGGGCTGAGTTCGACACAAGGCAGATTGATGAAGCAGCAATAGTTGAAGCTTTACGAAAAGAAGGCCTTGGTATAACCGATACTGCCTTAAAAGTCGGGAAATATCTTCGCGGCATCAAAGAAACGGAGAAAGCGCCGAAAGACAAGCAGCCTGAAAAAAAGCCTGAACACGAAGAAAAAGAAGGGGAAGAACATGAACATGCCCATGGCGGCCTTTTGGGTAAAAATACGGAGTTGATTTTCTCCATCATTTGCGGAATATTGCTGGCCATTGGTTTTGGCCTCTCTTTCGTGGATGCAGTCCCTTCGTGGGTTAGCTTGTCGCTGTACATCGGAGCTTATTTTTTTGGTGGTTTCTACACGGCCAAAGAAGCCATACAAACCGTTGCCAAAGGGGGTTTTGAAATTGATTTCCTCATGCTGGTTGCAGCCATCGGAGCAGCTATACTGGGCGAATGGGCCGAAGGCGCTTTGCTGTTGTTCCTGTTCAGTATGGGCCATGCACTCGAACATTTCGCTATGAACAAAGCCCGCAAATCTATTGCTGCTTTGGCCGAACTCGCCCCCAAAACCGCCTTACTAAAGAAGAACGGGAAAACAGAAGAGGTAGGCATTGAAAAACTGGGTATCGGAGACGTTATCGTAGTGAAGCCCAACACTAAAATCCCGTCCGATGGCGTTGTGGTTAGCGGCGAAAGCAGCGTGAACCAGGCCCCAATAACGGGCGAAAGTGTACCGGTGGATAAAATGCCCGTGGATGACCCCCAAAAGGACTACTCCAACGAAAAGGACATTCGTGATGAAAACAGGGTTTTTTCAGGCACCATCAACGGCAACAACACGCTGGAAATTAAAGTCACCAGGGAAGCCAGCGACTCTACGCTCTCCCGTTTGGTAAAACTGGTTAATGAAGCCCAAACACAAAAATCGCCCACCCAAAGGTTTACCGACAAGTTCGAGAAATACTTTGTTCCTTCCGTTTTGGGATTGGTGGTGTTGTTGCTCGGGGCTTTTTTGGTTATTGACGAAAATTTCGGCGACAGCTTTTACAGGGCAATGGCCGTTCTGGTAGCCGCCAGTCCTTGTGCGCTGGCCATTTCCACGCCCAGCGCCGTGCTGAGCGGAGTAGCAAGGGCCGCAAAAAGCGGGGTGCTTATCAAAGGCGGACGGCCGCTGGAAGACCTAGGTGTTTTAACCGCCCTGGCTTTTGATAAAACAGGAACCCTTACGGAAGGCAAACCAAAACTCACCAAAGTAGTTCCATTGAACAATACCGATGAAAATGAATTACTCAAAATGGCAATAGCCGTGGAAAACCTGAGCGACCATCCGTTGGCAAAGGCGGTGGTGAGGGACGGCAAAAAACGTTTGGAAGGGAATACTATTCCGGAGGCCAAAGACCTGGAAGCCGTTTTGGGAAAAGGTATCAAGGCAACACTGGGAAAAGATAAAGTATATATTGGCAACCTGGAACTGTATGAAGCCCTCGATGATAAAAAACCTTCGGAAAAAATTGCGGAAAAAGTAAAAGCTCTTGAAGCAGAAGGGAACACCACAATGCTTATTCGCCGGAATGACGAATATGTGGGCATCATAGCCTTAATGGACACACCGCGGGCAGAGGCAAAAAGTACGCTGGAGCAATTAAAGAAAACCGGTATCAAACGGATGGTCATGCTCACGGGCGACAACCAGAAAGTGGCCGATGCCGTGGCAAAAGAAATAGGCCTGACCGATGCCTGGGGC
Source organism: Sunxiuqinia indica (assembly GCF_009847015.1). Taxonomy (GTDB): domain Bacteria; phylum Bacteroidota; class Bacteroidia; order Bacteroidales; family Prolixibacteraceae; genus Sunxiuqinia; species Sunxiuqinia indica. Next base: position 248,620 of record NZ_WVEM01000004.1, on the reverse strand, counting down.
AGCCTGTTGCCTGAAGAAAAAGTAGATGCGATAAAAAAACTCAGAAAGGAGGAATCGAAGCTGGCCATGGTAGGCGATGGCGTGAACGATGCCCCCGCCATGGCCAACAGCACCGTGGGGATAGCCATGGGCGCGGCCGGTTCTGACGTGGCGCTTGAAACCGCCGATATTGCCCTGATGGGCGACAAACTGGAAATCCTTCCCTTTGCCATTGGGCTGAGCCGAAAAGCAAAAGGTATCATAAAACAAAACCTTTGGATTAGCCTGGGTATCGTAGCTGTACTTATTCCGTCAACCATCCTTGGCCTGGCAGGCATTGGCATTGCCGTGCTGATTCACGAAGGTTCAACCCTGGTAGTGGTTTTTAATGCTTTAAGATTATTGGCATACAAAAAATAATAAAGTTGATAAAGAGCACATTTCACATAGCAAAAATGGATTGCCCGTCGGAAGAAACCCTTATCCGGATGAAACTGGATGGGCTTTCTATGATTAAAGGTTTGGTATTCGATATTGAAAACAGGAAACTTTCTGTCTTTCATTCCGAAAAAAACGAAGAAATCGGAAACCGTCTGAAAGAACTTAAATTAGGCGCTGAACTTCAGGAAACAATCATTGTCAAACAGGATGAATTTATAGATAACCCAAGTGTGCAATCTAAACTTCTTTGGATAGTTCTGATTATCAATTTTGCTTTTTTTATCCTTGAAATCACCACAGGTTTTATTTCAAAATCCATGGGTTTGGTTGCCGATTCACTGGATATGCTTGCCGACGCTTTGGTATATGGACTTAGCCTTTGGGCAGTAGGTTCAACTGTACTCCGAAAGAAAAAAGTAGCCAAACTAAGCGGCTATTTTCAACTGGCATTAGCCCTGCTTGGCCTTTCAGAGGTGATACGCCGATTTATCAGTTTTGAAGAAGTACCGGATTTCCAAACCATGATTATCGTTTCGGCATTGGCTTTAATTGCCAATTCAGTTTGCCTCTATTTATTGCAAAAGTCAAAGAGCCAAGAAGCACACATGAAAGCCACGATGATATTCACATCAAACGATATTATTATCAATACTGGTGTTATCGCAGCAGGAGTATTGGTTCTGTTGACCCAATCAAAGTATCCTGATTTAATCATCGGTTCAATTGTGTTTTTAATCGTGGTAAAAGGGGCTTTCAGGATATTGAAACTTGGAAAATAGATATGGAAGTAGTTTTAGAATCAATAATAACCTGTCCAAATTGTGGCTTTCAAAAAGAGGAAACCATGAGGGAAGATTCGTGCCAGTTTTTCTATGAGTGTGAAAAGTGTAAATCTGTCTTGAGACCAAAGAAAGGTGATTGTTGTGTATATTGTTCGTTTGGCTCTGTAAAATGCCCTTCAATTCAAAAAGAAAACAGTTGCTGTTGAACGCTTATTTTTTATTCGTTTAACTAGTGGCAAGGTTGTGAAAAACAATTCATTATCCAACATCTGAAAAGGAGTGAAATTTATCAAAGCCTAAAAATACTTTCTGAAAAAACAAAATCGATTTTGGCAAAAAAAGAATTAAATATCCTATTTTTGCACCTGTGAAAAATAAAATTTATGCCATATCACTCTTGCTATCATTTTTGGTAGTGTTAAGTCATGAGATGATTCTCCATCATCATCATGATGATATGGTGGAAGGTTTATTGAGTAAACAAAGTATAGTTGATTTCCCTGTTGAAAAAAGTAACGAAGGGAATTCTGCCGATGAACACAATCATCCCTTTCCTCTTCACCATCATATTTCGGCAACCAGTGATTTTGTTTATGCAAGGACAAACCTTCATAAGTCAAATTCATTTAAAAAAATCACCACATTATTTGTGGTGTTACTTGTGTTCCAGAATGATTATTTTGAACCTCCCTGCTCGAAAAGTCAATATTATAGAAGGGAACAGATTATATTAAATTCCCTCTTTGCCCCGGAAGCCAATGCTTTACGGGGGCCTCCTTCTATTGTTTAAATTTTACAGTTTCTTAATGAATGCATGCGATAACTGTTTTATCGTCCATGATTTATATGCATTCATTCAATCAGTTTTTTTTAAATTTAAATAATATTTTCAATGAAAATCAAGATATTTTTATTTGCAGTACTTGCGATATTTTTAGCAAGTTGCAATACCAACCATAACCATGAAATCGAAGAACCGCATCATGACGAGGTTAAAATCCAGTTAACTGCTTACAGCAACGAATTTGAACTTTTTGCCGAAGCCGACCCGTTTACGGTAGGCCAATCCTCCGAAATTTTGTCGCATTTTTCTCATTTACCAAGTTTTAAAGCATTGGAAAGTGGAAGCATGACCATCCGCCTGATTGTAAATGGCAAAGAAACAAGGCAAACATTGGAGAAACCAACACGAAAAGGCATTTACAAATTTGAATTAAAACCTGAAACTTCAGGAAAAGGTCAATTGGTTTTTGATATAGTAACAGAAAAAGGAAACTTTCAATTAACAGTTCCCGAAGTAGAGGTTTTTGCGGATGACCATGATGCCATTCATGCGGGAGAAGATATTGTTGTTTCGTCAACCAATGCCACGGTATTTACTAAGGAGCAATCGTGGAAAATTGATTTTGCAACGGCACATCCAAAAACAGAACCATTCGGCCAGGTCATCAGGACTACTGCCCGGGTTGAATCTGCCCAGGGTGACGAAACGCTTATTTCTGCGAAAACAAACGGCATTGTCAAGCTTTCTGCCAACAATATATTGGAAGGGAAACCCGTATCGAATGGACAGGTCCTGTTTTCAATCTCCGGAAGTGAATTAGCAAATAATAATTCTGCAACCCGTTTTTCAGAAGCTCAAAACAACTATGAAAAGGCAAAGGCCGATTATGAAAGAATAGCAGAATTGGCAAAAGACAAAATTGTTTCAGAAAAAGACCTGCTCAACGCGAAAAATCAATATGAGAATGCGAAGGTAATTTATGATAACCTGAACAAATATTTCAATGCGTCGGGGCAAAATGTGGTCGGTACAATGAACGGCTATGTTAAACAGGTTTTTGTGCGAAACGGACAATATGTTGAAGCCGGGCAACCCATTGTGATTATCTCACAAAATAAAACGCTTTTGCTACGAACAGAAGTGCAACGAAAATTCGCACCAATCCTGGGTACGATAAATTCGGCGAATATTCACACGCTTCATGATAATCAGACCTATTCACTGGAAGAATTAAACGGCAAAATGGTGTCGGTTGGCAGAAATACCAACAGCGACAATTATTTAATCCCGTTGAGTTTACAGATTGACAATAAAGGCACTTTTGTACCAGGTGGTTTCGTAGAGTTATTCCTAAAAACACTTACAAACGCACAGGCACTGACAATACCTAACTCAGCGTTACTGGAAGAACAGGGAAATTATTTTGTTTTTGTACAAATTACACCTGAACTCTTTGAAAAAAGGGAGGTAAAGACAGGCGCAACTGATGGCTTAAAAACTGAAATCCTGCAAGGGCTTTCTCAGGATGAACGCCTTGTAACCACTGGAGCAATTCTGGTGAAACTTGCACAGGCTACAGGTACTTTAGACGCTGAATCAGGTCACAATCATTAAACAATACGGCTATGTTAAATAATATTATAAAATTTTCACTTAATAATAAGTATTTGGTAATACTTGCTTCTGTTGTTTTGGTGGTTTTCGGGGTGAGGACTGCCACAAACATGGACGTGGACGTATTTCCCGACCTCACCGCACCAACGGTTGTTGTAATGACCGATGCACATGGTATGGCTTCGGAAGAAGTGGAACGTTTGGTTAGTTTTCCAATTGAAACAGCCGTAAACGGGGCTACAGGCATTCGCAGGGTGCGTTCGGCTTCATCGCAGGGTTTTTCTTTTGTATGGGCCGAATTCGACTGGGGTACCGATATTTACAAGGCCCGCCAGATTGTAAGCGAAAAACTAATTGCCGTTTCATCGCTTATGCCTTTGGGCGTTGGACAACCTATGCTCGCCCCGCAATCCAGCATTATGGGCGAAATCTTCTTTGTGGGCTTACAGGCCGACAGCACCAGCATGATGGAATTGCGCACCATTGCCGAATGGAATGTAAAACCATTGATATTGGCTACCGGCGGGGTTTCTCAGGTTACCATCATAGGAGGCGATTACAAACAATACCAGATATTGGCAGACCCTCAAAAAATGAAATATTATGATGTTTCATTGATGGAATTGGCTGATGTTAGTAAGGGGATTAGCAATAATTCTTCAGGTAGCGCCATTCGACAATATGGAAACGAATTTGTTGTTCGCGGGATTGCCCGGACCTCGGATTTGGAAGCCCTGGGCAATTCATATATAAAGTCAAGAAACGGGAAACCTGTAAGGGTTCGCGATGTGGCAGAAGTGAAAATCGGAGGCGCTGTAAAAATGGGGCATGCTTCTGAAAATGCAACACCGGCGATTATTATTTCCATATCGAAGCAACCCAACACAAACACCCTCGATGTTACGGAACGAATTGAAGAAAACCTGGCCGTCCTTCAGAAAACCCTTCCGGCAGACATTCGAATGGACACGAAGATTTTTCGCCAGGCCGATTTTATTGAAACTTCGGTGAACAACGTACAACGTGCATTAATTGAAGGAGGCATATTTGTTATTGTCATTCTTTTCTTATTTCTGGGCAGTTTTCGCACTACAATTATTTCCCTGCTTGCCATTCCCTTGTCGCTGCTGGGCGCTATTTTAGTTCTCAATGCATTGGGTTTGAATATTAATACCATGAGTTTGGGTGGAATGGCAATTGCTATTGGTTCGCTGGTTGACGATGCCATTATTGATGTGGAGAATGTTTACAAGCGCTTGCGGCAAAATCAACAAAAACCAAAAGCAGAAAGGCAATCATCGTTTACCGTTGTATTTGAGGCTTCAAAAGAAATAAGGTCATCCATTCTTAATGCCACTTTAATTATCATGGTAGCATTTTTACCACTGTTTTTTCTATCGGGCATGGAAGGCCGGATGCTGCAACCTCTGGGTATATCATTTATTGTTTCTTTGTTTGTGTCGCTGATAGTGGCCATGACCCTGACCCCGCTGTTGACAAAGTTGCTGCTGACCAACGAAAAATATCTTGCCAAAAATGAAAAAGAAAAATGGTTGGTACGTAAACTTTCATACTATTATGAGAAAGCGCTTTCCTGGTCGTTGAATCACAAAAGCCTTGTTATCCTTTCCACACTTGCCATGTTTATTGTTTCACTTTTTGTATTTTCTTCAATGGGACGTAGCTTTTTACCAGAGTTCAACGAAGGTTCCCTTACTTTATCGGTAGTAACCCAACCCGGAACTTCATTGGAAGAAAGCAACCGCCTGGGCAATTTGGTAGAAACTGAATTATTAACGATTGATGAAATAGAAAGCACCGCGAGAAGGACAGGCCGGGGGGAATTGGACGAACACTCGCAAACGGTGAACAGTGCGGAAATAGATGCAAATTTTAGACTGGATGAACGCAGCCGCGAGGAGTTTATGGCAGATGTTCGGGAAACAATTGCCCGTATTCCAGGTATTGCAGCAACAGTGGGGCAACCGCTCGGGCACCGCATCGACCACATGCTTTCGGGCACAAGGGCAAACATTGCCATTAAGATTTTTGGCACCGATTTGAATAAAATGTTCACACTCGGTAACCAGATTAAAAGTTCAATTGTGGACATCGAGGGTTTGGTGGACGTAAATGTTGACCAGCAGATTGAGATACCACAACTTCAGATTAAAGCCAACCGCGAGATGTTGGCATATTACGGAATTACTGTAGAGCAATTCAATGCGTTTGTTGATGTTGCCTTCGGAAGCGAAAAACTGGCAGATATTTATGAAGGCCAGCGACGCTTCGATTTGGTGTTGCGGCTGAATAAAAATTACACGGAAACAATAGAAGGTGTACGTTCGGCTTTAATTGATACACACGATGGTAAAAAAGTGCCATTGGAAGAGGTTGCAGAAATTATTTCTGTTTCCGGGCCAAGTTCCATCAGCAGGGAAAATGTACAGCGCAAGGTTGTTATTGCCGCAAACGTGGCAGGCAGGGATTTGCGTGGAGTGGTTGAAGATATACAGGCGAGGGTAAATGAGAACATTGAATTTCCCGAAGGATATCGCGTAGAATACGGCGGACAGTTTGAAAGTGAGGCAAAAGCATCGAGAACCTTGTTGTTTACTTCCATTCTTGCAATATTAATTATTTTCCTTTTACTGTTTCAGGAATTCAGAAATTTCAAACTTGCAGGTATCATATTGCTCAACCTGCCCCTGGCATTGATTGGCGGTGTATTTGCAATCTATTTTACATCAGGCGTTTTAAGCATTCCAGCAATTATCGGCTTTATAACACTTTTTGGTATTGCAACCCGAAACGGAATCCTGCTGATTTCAAACTATCAACGGCTTCAGGCGAAAGGAACATCCTTAAATGAAACTGTCATAAATGGCTCATCCGACCGTTTGAACGCTATTTTAATGACTGCTCTTACAGCAGCCCTTGCATTAATACCATTGGCTATGAAGGGTGACTTGCCTGGCAACGAAATTCAAAGCCCGATGGCGCAGGTAATTTTAGGCGGTTTACTTACCTCCACCTTGCTTAATATATTTATCGTTCCCATAGTTTATAGCATTCTAAATAACCGTGGAATCATTAAAACGAAAAATTCATGAAGAAAATAGTTATAGCGATAATTAGTGTTATCGTGTCCAATTCATCTCTTTTCTCTCAGAACCCTATTGAAAGTGTTCTCAATGAGATTGAAAAGAACAATACAACACTGACAGCCCTTCAAAAAAGAGTGGAGGCTGAGCAAATAGGAAATAAAACCGGAATATATCTGCAAAACCCTGAAGTCGCATTCAACTATGTGTGGGGAACTCCTTCTACAATTGGTAACCGAACAGATTTTAGCGCCATCCAAACATTTGATTTTCCGACGGCTTACAAGTATAAAAAGGAGATTTCCAACATAAAAAATGAACAGGTAGCGCTTGAATACCAAAAACAGCGAAAAGACTTGTTGCTGGAAGCCCGTTTAATCACCTACGATTTGGTTTTTACCAATGCGTTGTTATTGGAACTTTCAAAGAGACTCAACCATGCGCAAAGTATTGCCAGCTCGTATAAATCCAAATTCGATATTGGGGAAACCAATATTCGGGAATACAACAAAGCGCAATTAAACTTGCTGAATTTAAGTAAAGAAATGGAATCGCTCAACGTAAAAAGAGATGCTTTGCTGGGTGAGTTGACCCGCTTAAACGGAGGTATCCCCATTGAATTTACGGCAAGTGAGTTTGCAACCACGCCAATCCCTGCCGATTTTGAACAGTGGTACGCTCAAGCCGAACAAAGTAACCCGCTGTTGAATTGGTTGAAAAAGGAGATGGAATCTACCGAAAAACAAGTTGGTTTGAACCGGGCTATGAGCTTGCCTAAATTAAAAGCAGGTTATATGAGCGAAAACGTTATTGGACAAAAATTCCAGGGCATTACGCTTGGTTTATCAATCCCTTTATGGGAAAACAAAAACCAAGTGAAATATGCCGAAGCTAATGCCGCTGCAATTGAAAAAACGGCAAACGACCAAAAAGTGCAGTTTTACAATCGGTTAAAACTTTTGCATGCAAAAGCAATCGGGCTTCAGAATAATGCAAGCGATTATAAATCGAGACTAAAAACTTTTGACAGTTCAGAATTACTAAAAAAAGCACTGGACAAAGGGGAAATTTCACTGATTGATTATATTCTTGAACTTTCGATATATTACGAAAGTGTAAACAAATTGCTCCGGTCAGAACTGGAAATGAATAAAACGTTGGCAGAGTTAAATCAATATTTATGACAGAAATTAAATCCAACTTTGAAAATAAAACCATGTGGGTAGTCTTACTGACTGCTGTCACAATGGTTGTAGAAATAATTTTTGGACTGACAACCAAATCAATGGCTTTACTGGCCGATGGCATTCACATGGGTTCCCATGTGTTTGCTATTGGCCTGAGCTGGATTGCTTATATCATCGTGAGAAGGGTTTCCAAAAGCGAAAAATTTAGAGGCAATTCAGGTAAAATCCTTTCCCTTTCGGGTTACAGCAGTGGTTTGATGCTGCTTATTTTCGCCGTTGTTATCATGGTTGAGGCAATCCAACGCTTTTATAATCCTGTGAATATTGTTTATAAAGAAGCGATATTAGTTGCCATTATCGGTTTAATAGTAAATATTGCCAGCGCCTTCATACTGCATCATGAGCATGAACACAGCGACCACAACATTCGGGCAGCCTATTTGCATGTAATAGCCGATGCACTTACCAGTGTTTCCGCCATTCTGGGACTGACCGCTGCATGGATTTGGGACATCCCGTTTATTGATACCATCGCAGTTTTACTCAGCTCGTTCGTGATTATTAAGTGGTCGGTTGGGTTACTGAAAGATTCTGGTAAAGTATTGTTGGATATTGAACAAAACAATCATAAACATGAACACCATCATCACTAAAAGCGTAATACAGTATAAAAACTAAAAAATGTGATTGCTGTATTTATTGCTCTTTTGGTTCGGTGAAATGTAACAATCGGTATTAAGTTACCGAACTTTCCAACACATTAGGTTTTTGTCGAAACTCAAACTAACTCGGAAAAACCAAAAGAGCTAAAATCACCTACGTGAGACTTTTATTATTGTCATTTGTCAGGTCTATAAAGAAACCTCGTCTATTCAGTAAATGTATTTAAGCAAATACTTAAATAATTTTAAGAAATGACAATTGTAAAAACATTTTTTGTATTTTAGCGTTTGCTTAAATACAAAAATAATAAAAACAAATCATGAACGATAAAGTATGTATAAGAGCACTGGCAGACATTGACCAAATCAATAGATGTAAGGGTAAAATAGCATCGAAAGAGAATACGATTTCGCAACTTTCCAATATTCTTGGATTGGCTGGTAATGAGGTCAGGTTAAAAATTCTCTATTCATTATATGAAGAAAACGAACTCTGTGTTTGTGATTTAAGCGATATACTGGGCATGAATATTTCGGCCATATCGCAACACTTAAGAAAATTAAAAGATGGAAATATTGTTGGTGTCCGTAAAGAAGGCCAGACCTATTTCTATTTTGTCAAAAATCACATTCTCTCTATTTTGGAATCAATTTTTAATATAATTAATTCGAAAAGCGGAATTTTAAAACCAGAAGTAGTATGAAGACAAAAACAAATAAAGCATTGCTGGGTACAGGACTTTTTACGGCCATAGCAGCATCATTGTGCTGCATAACACCTGTATTGGCGCTTATCGCAGGAAGTAGCGGAATAGCTTCCTCTTTTTCGTGGATGGAACCTTTTCGCCCCTATTTAATCGGGCTTACAATTTTAGTGCTGGCATTTGCCTGGTACCAGAAGCTTAAACCCAGAACAGCCGGGGAAATACAATGTGCTTGTGAGGCAGACGAGAAACCTTCTTTTTGGCAATCAAAAAAATTCCTCGGAATCGTTACAGTTTTTGCTGTATTAATGCTTGTATTCCCATATTACTCACCTGTATTTTACCCTGACAATAAAAAGGAAATCGTTATAGTTAATGCTGCAGATATTCAAACGGTTCAACTCGAAATTGAAGGAATGACCTGCGAAGCTTGTGACAGCCACGTAGCCTATGCAGCACAAGAAGTTGACGGGGTTATTGAAGCTAAAGCAGACCATAAAACGGGTAAAGCGATAGTGAAATTCGACAAAACAAAAACTTCACAAGAAGCGATTGTTAATTCGATTAATTCCACCAGCTATAAAGTGGTTGGTGAGCAATTGAAATAAAAAAATTTTTCACGTTATTTAAGAATTTACTAAAGTACTAAAACATGAAATTTGCAAAATTTAAAATAAAAGGAATGACTTGTGACCATTGTGCACAAACCATTGCCAAAAAGTTTTCGGGGAATGAAGGTATTATAACGAAGGACATTGATTACAATTCAGGCACAGGAAAGTTTGAATTCGACCCTGATAAAACAGACAAAGACCAGATAGCCGCCCTTATTAATAGCACGGGGCATTACCGGGTTGAACGTGAAATAAGCGAAGAAGCAATTGTAAATAACACTGACGAAACAAAAAGTTATAAAGCAAATACCCTTCCATTTGAGGAGGATTTAGGCAGTGCTTCTTCCATCCCATTAGGAGGGGCTGGGGATGGGCTTTTCGACTTTATCATTATCGGAGGTGGTTCGGCAGCCTTTTCAGCTGCTATAAAAGCCGAAAGTTTGGGGTTAAGCACGCTGATGGTCAATGGCGGCCTCAACTTTGGTGGGACTTGTGTAAATGTGGGCTGTGTCCCTTCCAAAAACCTGATACGGGCAGCGGAAACTGCTTATCACGCCACACACTCCAATTTTGCCGGCATCAAACCCAAAGGCGTTGATATTGATTTTGCCCAGGTAATAAAAGACAAAAAACGATTGGTGGCCACCCTTCAACAAAAAAAATACCTGGATGTAGTGGGCGATTTTGAAAACCTGAAAATGGTGCAGGGTTGGGCTGAATTTGTGGATACCAAAACCATACTGGTTGATGGCAAAGACAAATACACCGCCCTGAAGTTTCTTATCGCCACAGGAGCTACAACCAATATTCCGGATATTAAGGGATTGAATGAAGTTAATTATCTCACCAATGTTTCCTTGTTCGACCTGGAAGAACAACCCAAATCGATGATTGTGCTTGGAGGCGGATACATTGCATTGGAAATTGCCCAGGCCTATCATCGCCTGGGAACCAAAGTTACACTGCTCCAACGTTCGGCACAGGTGCTGTCAAAACAAACTACCGAAGTTGCCGAAGAACTGACCAGCCATCTCAGAAATGAAGGGTTAGAAATTTATACCAGCCTGAATTTTATCGAAGTTTCTGAAAATACCGAAAAAATAAGTGTTGTGGCAGAGCATGAAGGTGGGCGAAAAGTATTTGAAGCACAAAAGATATTGGTTTCTACCGGAATAAAACCAAATACAAATAAATTGGGTTTACAAAACATTGGTCTCGAACTGGATGGGGGTGGTCACATTTTGGTAAATGACAAAATGGAAACAAACCTACATAACATTTATGCTGCAGGTGATTGTATCAATACGCCTGCATACGTTTACACCGCAGCTTTTGAAGGAAAAATAGCCGTAGAAAATGCTTTCACGGGAACAGAAAATAAAGCGGATTATTCTTCTTTGCCCTGGGTGGTTTTTACCGACCCACAGGTTGCTGGTACCGGATTGGATGAAGCACAGGCAAAGGCTCAAAATATTCCGTTTGAAGTTTCCAAATTGGAGTTGAAAGATGTCCCGCGGGCCATTGCAGCAAACGACACAAGAGGATTTATCAAACTCATTCGCAATATCGAAACAGATAAATTGATTGGTGCAAGAGTAGTAGCACCGGAAGGTGGTGAACTAATACAACAATTGAGCATGGCAATAAAACATGGTGGTACCATCAAAGAACTGGCAGAAAGCCTTTATCCTTATCTTACATTGAGTGAAGGAATAAAATTGGCTGCTATAGCATTTGACAAAGATGTTGCAACATTAAGCTGTTGTGCGGTTTAACATCATATTTTAGGTCATGAAAACAAAAACAGATGAAAAACTCAATGTTGAAAAAAAATCAGCGGCAACTACCCAAAGACATCACAAAAAACATCATAGACCGGCTAAAAAGTATTAAGTTTTATTTGGAGACCACCCCTCCCCCGGTCATAGTTTTGTGTCAGTAATTGATTTGTAACACAAAAACATGAAGCTATGAAACGAACAGTAGAAATTTTTACAGCCGGATGCCCGGTATGTGAACCGGTAGTAAAAACAGTAAAAGAAATGGTTTGCGGCTCTTGCGAAGTAAACGTTTACAACCTTGTTGAACAATGTGACGACAAAGTTTGTGTTGACAAAATGAAAGAGTATAACATTACTTCCCTACCAGCAGTAGCAGTTAACGGAAAATTACTTTCTTGCTGTCAAAACAGAGGCGTGAGCAAGGAAGAATTAGCAAAGGCAGGTATTGGACAATCTTGAATAAGTTATGATACCAAAAGATTTAACCAGGGATATAATATCGGACCTTAAAACAATAAAAGGGCAAATTGAAGGTGTAATAAAAATGTTGGGCAACGAAAGCGCCCCTGAACAGATTGTCAACCAATTTAAAGCGATTGACAAGGCATTTCAAAAAACACAGTTTCTTCTTTTGGATGAGGTTTATCGTAAAGCCTTGGCCATTAGCATAGTGGATGCAGTGAGAGCTTGTCCGGGCAATTGTGGCAATGAAGATAAAATTGAATATATACGCCAGGAGTTTCCAAAGTTGAAATTAAATGAACTCAGCAGCAAACTTCAGGAAATTGCAGAGATACAGCAACGGATTGAAAAATACAATAAAGAGGGGTAGTCATGCAAAAAATAGCAAAGCTAAAAAGTGATTTCGTGAGCATAGCATCCCTGTTCACTTCATTTTCCACGCTGTTGTGCTGTGCCCTTCCGGCCTTGCTGGTTACATTGGGAATGGGGGCAGTGGTGGCTGGTTTGGTTTCCGATTTGCCTTGGTTGGTGACCTTAAGTAAGTATAAAGAATGGACATTCATAATTGCCGGAACATTAATTGGATTTAATTTCTGGCTGTTTTATGGTAGAAAGAGAAACCAGGTTTGTGAAGTAAATGAGTACGGAAATGAAACAGCCTGTGACACAACAGCAAGATGGAGTAAAGTCATTCTTTGGATTTCAGTGGGTATATACTTCGCCGGGCTGTTTATGACATACCTGGCCTTACCACTGCAAAAAATGCTGGGCTTTTAAAAAAGAAAAAAACAGGATGAAACATCCATTTTCAAAGATATTAATATTGATTCTGTTAGCAGGGTTTGGAACCAGCAACCTGGCTTTTGCGCACGAACCGCTATATGGTATTGGCCCACATGTGTTGTTCAAGGGAGGGTTTGCCCCGCATATTACGATTGCTGGCTCGGGAAGTTTATTTGAAATGGAATACTCACTGGGTTACGGTATTACCAGGAACTGGACTGTTATTGGGGAAATGCCGTTTGTTTTGGACAACAATAATTATTCTTTTGAAGGGTTCCATCTGAAGCAGAAATACCGGTTTTATTCCTGGTTCGAACCCGGAATGTCCCGGCAGGTAAGCGCGGTTACCAAGCTGGTATTTCCTGTTGGGAACGATTCGCCAACAGTAATTAACCTGGGCCTCACCGGCGGACAGGAAGCACTGAAGTGGTACTGGTTCTTCTCGGCCGGTTACGCCGCCAAATTTATTAATGACAGCATGCACCCGGGAAATAACCTGGATTATACAGCTACCTTTGGGTTTCGTCCGTTCAAAACAAATTATTACAAACCCGACCTGGTCATTTTTCTGGAAGGGATAGGCCGGTTCGTGGAAAAATCGAAACTGAACGGCAATACAATCCAAAACAGCGGAGGACATGCCTGGTCGTTGGCCCCTACTTTTATGCTCACCTACAGGAATATAGCGCTAAGAGGCGGTATTGAAACAGGCATGGCTAAAAGCGGTTATGTTGAAAAACCGGAAACCAACTACAAGTTCACACTGGAATTACATCTATAATGGTTAAAAAAAATGGTTAAAAAAATGAAAGCAAAAATAAGCGGTTTGATATTAGTACTGGTTGTAGTATTCAGTGTCCCGGATACATTCGGACAACAACCTGAAAGAGACACGGTATCAAAAATTCATAAATATGTAAAAGTGGAAGTAAAAGGGATGGCGTGCCCGTTCTGTGCTTATGGTTTGGAAAAGCAACTCAAAAAAATAAATGGGGCAAAAGAAATATATATTGATATTCAAAAAGGTTATGCTACTTTCCGGGTCTCCGGTAAAAACGATGTCACAAAAGAAAAACTCGACAAAATCGTTATTGATGCCGGTTTTAAACCGGGGAATATTACATTTTCCAATAAACCTTTTATTAAATCAATCCCCGAGAAAATAAGAAAGTAAAGGGCTATAATAAAAAGATATTTCCAAAATTATCTATAATTCAGTGATAAATTTATAGTTAAACGGGGATAAAATCAAGTTATCTTATCCCCGTTTAAAAACCTTTTCATAATTGTTTATTAGTTTTCAGCTTTAAGGATGATGAGGCATACTTTTTCCATTGGGAATGAATTCCAGGTCAACTCCCGGGCTTACCTCGTGGGCTAATTCAGGATGAGGGCCACCGTCGAGGGTGAAGGTTGTTCTGGCCGTATGTTTTAGCCACACGACCTTTGTAGGGTGCATGGTTCCATCCGAAACGCTGACCATCTCATGATAATGAATATAACCACGGCCTGCATACATTTCTGCTTTTTCAGGCGACCAGGTATCAATAATGGCATGTACCTTATACAAATATTCACCATCCGGTGCATCCGATGACCACCACTGTGCTGCGCCAAACGGTCCGGTATTATAATGTTTCCCAACCAATTGTTTGGGGCCTGCCTGGTTCCAGTAGTGACCCGGAATATCCGTTGCACCATTCGGACCATCAGGAGCACCAGCAAAATAATAATTTTCTCCATCCACATTAACAACGGGTGCATGTACAAACCCATTTGACTGATGAGCCGATTTGAGGGCAATATCAGCAGCTTTTGTTTCATTTTGGGGGACTAAATCCTCTGATTTCTGGCAAGCACTTAACAGTGCAATACCCCCGGCCAGTAATACTAAACGACTAATTTTTAAATGTTTCATAATACTTCATTTTAAATTTGACAAAAAAGTTTAAGTATTAGTCGAATAAGAATAAAATACCTGACAATATTTTTTCTTTTTTTTCAAAAGTTCCTTTTCAGGCTGTAATTATTAATCCCAAATTGTATTCAATAAAACTATTGAATACTTGAATAAAAGTTGTATGTTTGCAGAATCAAACAATTAGATTTTAGCTATGCAAGGACGGGAATTTAAAGATGCCATGTACGACGGGCTTGCCAAATTAATGAAAGCCCTGGCCAACCCGGCACGCCTCGAAATCATTGAGATGCTTGCGCAAGGAGAAAAAAGCGTGGAAGGGATTGTACAGGCAACAAGCCTGACTTTTGCCAATGCTTCCCAGCATTTACAGGTACTAAAAAACAACAACATTGTAAAATCAAGAAAAGAAAAACAATACGTCTTCTATTCAATAATCAATGATGAGTTTCTTTCATTATACCAGCATGTTATAAAATATGCTGTTCAGGAAATTGCCGAACTCGAAAAAACATTGAACCGGCAACGGGAAGATAACAAAGCCTCAAATTCTGTAAGCCTTGATGAACTTGAAACAATGATTCACAACAAAAATGTATTGCTGATGGATGTGAGGCCTTCAGCAGAATTTGAGTTCGACCACATTTCCGGGGCGATTTCCGTCCCCATGAAAGAATTGTTGTGCTGCCTGAAAGATTTTTCAAAAGAGCAGGAAATTATTGCTTACTGCCGAGGGCCATTCTGTGTTTTGGCCGATGAAGCGGTGAGGGTACTTTCCGAAAAAGGATTTAAAGTCAGGAGATTGGATGAAGGCTATCCCGAGTGGAAAATTAGGCAACTGGAAAAAAACTAATATGGATAATCCAATTTACCTCGATTACAACGCAACCGCCCCCATTGCCCCGGAAGTGGTAGAAGAAATGCTGCCTTATATTCGGACTCATTTTGGAAATCCTTCGAGCAGCTATGCCATTGGAAGGCACAACAAAGAAGCCATCGAAAAGGCGCGAATGCAGGTTGCAGGTTTGCTTGGTACAAGACCCGAAGAAATCATTTTCACAAGCGGCGGCACCGAATCAAACAACCATGCCATTCGAGGCGCTGTTTTTGCCAATTCTGAAAAAGGCAAGCATATTATCACATCGCAGGTGGAACATCCCGCAGTGACGGAGGTTTGCAAATCCCTTGAAAAACAGGGATACGAAATCACCTGGCTTCCTGTGGATACTTATGGAAAAGTAAACCCGGAGGATGTTGAAAAAGCCATCCGCCCTGATACGGCACTGATTTCCATTATGCACGCCAACAACGAAGTTGGCACCATTCAACCAATAAAGGAAATTGGGAACATTGCAAAAAGTCATAGCGTACTTTTTCACACCGATGCGGCACAATCAATTGGAAAAATTAAAACGGATGTGAATGAACTGGGCGTAGATTTGCTTTCCGTTGCCGGGCATAAACTTTACGCACCAAAAGGCATCGGCGCTTTGTACATCAGAGATGGTGTGAAACTTGAACATCTGATTTTTGGCGCGGGGCAGGAACATGGATTCCGCCCCGGGACAGAAAATGTAGCCTACATTGTGGCACTTGGTAAAGCCTTTGAATTAGTCAAAGATAATCTTCAGACCAACAACAATCATCTTTCGCAAATGCGTCAACGTTTATTAGACAGATTGATAGAAAAATGTCAGACAACAATAAAACTAAATGCAGACCTAAACAACTGTCTGCCCAACACGCTGAGCATCGCCTTTGAAAATGTGGATGCGCATACGCTTGCTTCGCTGGTCGATAAAAAAGTCGTGTTTTCAACCGGTTCGGCCTGCCATGCCGATTCGGTCGAAATTTCGCCGGTGCTGAAAGCAATGCAGGTAAATTCACGCGTAGCAGCCGGAACGGTACGCATTTCAACAGGTAAATACACCACAGTAAAAGAAATTGACTATGCCGTGGATACCATTTCAGATGCTGTAAATAAACTTTTATAAATCAAAAATTTAACTCAGTTTTTATGAAAAAATCAATTTTTGTCTTGGCAATTATGTTGCTGCTAACCTCGACTAACCTTTCATCAAAATCAAATCCGCAACCTTCTTCAGAATCCCCTACTTCCATCGGGATGGTGATTTATTCAAACGATGTGGAAACCGTTTGGAATGCATTCCGTTTGGCCAATTATTCAAAAAACCAGGGAGACACCGTTCAGGTTTTTCTGTTAGGGAAAGGGGTTGAAGTGGATAACCTGGTAAACGACAATGAAGATTTAAAACAACAGGTTGATGCTTTTCTCGAAAAAGGCGGTGAAATTCAGGGTTGAGGAACTTGTTTGAAAAGCCGTAAAAACGATGAACCACAGGTTTGCACCTTCTCCACATTGGCTGATTTGTATCGAATAATCCGAAAAAACAAAATTGTATTAACTTTTTAATTAACGAATATGCTTCAAAAATTAATGAAGGCAGCCATGCCACCGGAAAAAATGATTGAGATGTTTACTTACCAAATAATAAGTAATCAATCTATTGAAGAAATAACTGAAAAAGTTCCCATTGCTTGTGAAAAAAACAAATTCGCCTTGCTGACAACCTATAATTATCACGAAATTGTTGAAGGCAAAGGTTTCCCTATCAAACGAAAAGTTTGGATTTATGAAATTTGCCAGGCAAAAACTGCAGCAGCGATGCTCACCGATTTTCCTCACTTTTCAATATTTATGCCCTGCAAATTGGCTATTTATGAAAATGAAGGCAAAACGGTTATCTCAACCATGAACATGGAGATTATGCTTAATGCTGTCAAAGCGAATCAAGAGCTATTTAAAGAAGCAACTTCTCTTTTTAATACCTTAAAATCATTGATGGATTCACTATCTAAAGAATAACAAATTCGAGTAAACAAAACGTTAAAATCAATTGAAATGCAAAAAATACTTGTTTTAATTAATGACGCACCTTACGGGTCAGAAAAGGCATACAATGCGTTTCGTTTGGCAAATCAACTTGGTAAAGAACACGAGCAAGTTGATGTAAGAATATTTCTTATGGCAGATGCCGCATCATGTGCAGTTGCAAACCAGAAAACCCCAAACGGTTACTACAATATTGAGCGGATGCTAAAATTCTCGATTGCAAAAGGGGCAAAAATTAAAATCTGTGGTTCGTGTGCCGATGCCAGAGGACTGAAAACAATACAACTGATTGAAGGAACAGAAATCAGCACAATGGCTGAATTTACAAATTGGGTTGTTGATAGTGATAAAATTTTGACATTTTAAACGATGGCGAAAACCCTTTCAACCTGTTTCCCAACGAATATGTAGCATGATTCAGGGAAAATAAAAATACATTTCAATTGGAATTGCTTGCTTTAAAGCAGTTGGTAGTTCTTGTTTGTTTAAAACGAATTGAATTAAAGTGAAAATTCATTTATTTTTCTAACGGTGTTATTGTTTTAAAAATATTTTTATACGTTTGTACCCTACAAAAGCAATAGGATTATTAAATAAAAAAAGCTTTTAAATGAATAAAACATTTTCCATAAACAACATAATGAATATGTGTTGCTGTATGCTCTTCAGGCATGTGGAAGGTGTTGATATTATTTCCGTTTAAAAATTAATCTTTAATTATTATAGGGAAGCCTTTCACAAAATGTGAAGGGCTTTTTTTTTATCCAAAAAAATCAAAAAATTATGACAGATTTAAATTTTCAAATTCAGGGAGAAGCTCAAACGGCAGCACGCTTTGTTGCCGGCGCAAGACAGTTTAGTATCGTAATCGACGAACCACCCGTTCTTGGCGGGGACGACTTCGGGGCCAACCCGGTCGAGTATTTACTTGCAAGTTATGCCGGATGTATTAATGTAGTTGCCCACTTAACTGCTAAAGAGTTGGGCATAAAAGTGGAGAAATTAAGTATTAAAGTAGATGGCAACTTAAACCCGGCACGGCTTTTTGGCCAATCATATGAGGAACGTGCAGGATTCAAACACATTAGTGTGGATTTTGCACCGGTTACGGATGCCCCAGCGGAAAAAATCAGAACTTGGATTGATACAATCAAAAATCGTTGTCCGATTAACGATAACCTTTCCTCGCCTACACCTTTAAACTTTAATTTAACCTCAGTGGAGGTAATGGAAGAAACTCCGGTTTAAATAGTATTAAAATGAATAGTGTATTTAAAAATATAACAGAAGCCATTGGTAAGACTCCACTGGTTCAGTTAAATTCAATAAATGGCAATCATGCCCGGATTTATGCAAAACTGGAGTCTTTTAATCCGGCAGGTTCGGTAAAAGACCGTACTGCCCTGTCAATGATAGAAACTGCAGAAAAAAGCGGGTTGATTAAACCGGGAACCAGTATTGTTGAACCAACCAGTGGAAATACCGGAATTGGCCTGGCACTGGTTTGCGCTGTGAAAGGGTATAAACTTATTCTTACCATGCCTGAGAGCATGAGTGTGGAAAGACGCAAAATTCTTAAAGCGTATGGTGCAGAGTTAATACTTACTCCTGAAGATAAAGGCATGCGTGGTGCAATCGAAAAGGCCGTAGAAATTAAAAATGAAACGCCCGGTTCTTTTATGCCCATGCAGTTTGAAAATCCTGCGAACCCGGAAATTCACCGGAAAACTACGGCTGTTGAATTGTGGGAGCAAACAAACGGCAAAATTGATATTTTGGTTGCCTGTGCAGGAACAGGAGGAACCATTACAGGGACAGCAGAAATATTAAAAATAAAAAATCCCGAAATTAAAATAGTAGCTGTAGAGCCGGCTTCTTCCCCTGTTTTATCAGGGGGTAAACCCGGAAAACATAAAATTCCGGGAACAGGCCCGGGGTTCATTCCTAAAATAATTAACAAAGATATTATTGATGAGATAATAAGCATCGGCGACGAGGAAGCTTTAGGAATAGCACGGTTACTTGCTACACGTGAAGGTATATTGTGCGGAATATCTTCGGGCGCAGCCGTTTGCGCAGCATTAAAAATAGCTCAACGAAAAAAGTATAAAAATGAACTTATAGTAGCCATCCTTCCCGACTCGGGAGAAAGATATCTTTCAGAATTCAGTTAAAAAAAATTTAAAAACAGACCAATGTACCATATACCGGAAAATTATACAACAGAATTAAACCAATACCATGATTGGGTCAATAATAGCCTGAATAATAATGTAGATGCTTTACAATTTAAAGTTTTCAGGGTTGTAAGGGGAATTTACGAACAACGAACCAAAGGAACATTCATGGTACGGATTCGTTGCGCTGGAGGGACAATTACTCCCGCTCAGTTGCTAGGGGTAACTAATCTTGCCGGACAATCCGGTTCTGAATTCCTCCATATCACGACCCGCCAGGAAATTCAACTGCATAATATCAGACTTTCGGATACGCCTGAGATTCTGGACAAACTTTACAAAATGGGATTGTCAACCAAAGGCGGTGGAGGAAATACGGTAAGAAATATAACAGCTTCAATTGATTCGGGCGTTTCCCAGGAAGAGGTGTTCGATGTAACACCTTATAATATCGCGCTTACTGATTTTTTGATACGAAATGAAAAATCATTTGACTTACCCCGAAAATTAAAAATTGCGTTTTCCAATTCAGAAAGTGATTCTGCTTTAGCCGCTTATAACGATTTGGGATTTATTGCCAAAATTAAAAACGGGGAAAAAGGTTTTAAGGTTTTCCTTGGAGGGTCGCCTTCTGTTAAACCAATGGTAGGAGAAGTTCTGTTCGATTTTATTCCCGCCAATAAAATATTTGCGGTAGCCATGGCAGCGGTGGAGATGTTTCATAAATACGGCAACCGGAAAAACCGGCACAAAGCCCGTTTGCGCTATTTGTTTTACAAGCATGGCAAGGATAAAGTTTTTCAACTTTTCGAAGAAACGTATAACCAACATAAAAACAGGCATCCCGTCAACATGACTGAATTTCCAATTTATAAAAATATTGTACCTGAAGGTCTGACTGCTGATACCAACAATTATACCGGCATCAAAAAATGGAAACAGAACTATGTGAAGAAACAAAAACAGGAAGATTTATACACAGTTGAAATTCCGGTGATGCACGGGAACCTCACTAACCATCAGGCACAGGCAATAGCAAAATTTGCAGGTTATTTTGGAGAGGATACCATCCGTTTTTCACGCAGACAAAATATTCACCTTCGAAATATTCCCGGTTCGTACTTGCGAAATGTATTTGAAAAACTAAATAGTATTGGATTGGAAGTAAAAAGACCCTATCTCCCGGGAAATTTGGTTTCATGTACTGGTGCAGATACCTGTCAGTTAGGAATTTGCTTTTCAAAGGGGGGATTAAAATCGATTTACGATAAATTGATTGATAAAGACTGGGTAAATGATATTAAAGATATAACAATCAATATTAGTGGTTGTCCAAATGCCTGCGGGCAGCATCTTGTGGCTGATTTAGGTTTTGCTGGGAGGGTTAGCCGCAACGGAAGAATGTATCCCTCATACAATGTTTTTGCCGGAGCAGTAATTGGAGAACACAATTCGCTGTTACCGGTAAAATTAGGTGAAATTGCTGCAAAAGATATCCCGGAATTTACAAGTGATTTGCTTTTTGTTTACTATCAAAATTATCAAGGTAGAAGTTTCCGTGAATTTGTAGAAAACGGAAGGATTGAAATCGACGCTTTGTTCGAAAAGTACAGTAAAATTCCTTCATTCGAAGAAAATAAAAAATATTACATTGATTGGGGAAATAACGAATTATTCACCCTGGAAACCCGTGGCGGAGGGGAATGTTCAGCAGGCTTGCTTGATATGATAGAATCAGAAATCAAAATAATCGGGAAGTGTAAAGAATCCCTTCTTGGGCAGCAGGAGGTTGAAGAGCAAACTGTTTTGTTACACGAACTTGTATTTGCAGCCTCGAAGTTGTTAAGTCTGACACAGAAAGAAAAAACCAACGAAGAGCCACAACTGATTCATTTGATTCAAAAACAGTTCATTGAGAAAGGAAAAATTCCTGAACATTACTTAAAGTTGCTTGAGCTGGTAAAAGATGGAAATTTTTCGGGGCTGTTAAAACAAAAAGATTCTGTACTTTCTTTTGCGGATGCGGCTGTTTCGTACTACCAAAATCTGGAAGATAATCTTCAACCGGGCTATGATGTAAAGGAAATAACAGCCACAGAGTTAAAATCGTTGCTGGATGATGATGAAAATATTATACTGGTTGACGTTCGGGAACGCTGGGAAAAAGAAATCGCAGACATTGGTGGAGAATTAATACCTTTTGATACGGTTGAAGACAACTTTCATAAAATTCAGGAGACACCGAAAATTGTTTTTTATTGCCGTACCGGTCGCAGGAGCGCTGAAGTAATTAATCGAATCGCCCAAAAGCAAAATGTTGAACATCTTTACAATCTAAAAGGGGGAATTTATGCATGGGCAGATGAAGTTGACAGTTCAATTAAAAAATATTAGATGAAAATTGTAATAAACAGGGTTGACAACAATTTTAACCTGAAAGCAACTAATTCTGAAGGACAAAGTTTATTAATGGATGCCGCTCCCGAAATAGGGGGAAGCAACAAGGGGATGCGACCAATGCAATTACTGCTTTCTGCATTGGGAGGATGCAGTTCGGTCGATATTATAAATATCTTAAAAAAACAGCGACAGGATTTAAAGGATTTTAAGGTTGAAATAGAAGCTGAACGGGAAGAGGGCAAAACTCCCTCTCTGTTCACTCAAATTCATGTTCATTTTATTCTTATCGGTAAAATCGAACCAGATAAGGTCAAAAAAGCTATTAAACTTTCGATGGAAAAATATTGTTCCGTTTCGAGAATTCTGGAAAAGTCGGCTACCATAAAATACAGTTTTGAAATACAAATCGATGGAAATGGCAATATTTTAAAGACTACCTGACTTGTCTGACCGTCATTATTAAAATTTCAAACGAAGATTTTGGAGAACGGTGCAAATAAAATTTTTTATTAATATCGATTTACAAGTAGGGTCGGGCACAACTTATTGGGTGTACTACTAAAGAATGATAAATACATTTAAAATTTAAAACATGAGAACATTATTTGGAATTATTGTAGTAGCACTTTCTCTATTCGTTGTTTCTTGTCAAAAAGACCAGGATTTATTTTCGCAGGCAGAAGAGTTGGAAGAAAAATCGGCTCAAATTGTTGTAAACGAAATATCGGTTGATAATGCAGTGGCAGACATGAATTATGAAAGCGACTTTTTTATTGGCGCCGAAGGCATGATGGTCGGAATGCAGGGCGGCGGGATGATGCATGGTGGTGGAATGCACAGCGGCGGCATAAATTGGGGTTCAAACAATTCAATGCACTACCAGACAGGACAACACCCCGAATACAGTATGCGCGGAAACCAGGGGCAATATCCCGACTCGTTGGTTATGAATTACGGCATGGGAACACACCTCAACAATGGAAGGGTTATGAGCGGGTCAATGATAATGCATACTTCAGACGACCCCAATGGCGAAGGTTTTACGCGAAAAATCACATACGATGGTTTTTCCGTAGATTCCATGAGCATTTCAGGAATGACAACCATCCATATTTCCGGCGACAATCAAAACGGAGGGATTCATTCATTTACAGGAGATATAATAATTACCATGCCGGATGGTACCACCATTCACCGCGAATCGGAAATAGTAAGAGAATGGATTGAGGGGGCTGAAACAAACCTGGACCAAACAGACGATGTAATGAAGGTTACCGGGCACGTTATAAATACAATTACCGAAAACGGGATGGAAACCATTTACCGAAAAGACATTGTGGAACCGCTAATCAAACCAAGTGGTTGCAGGTATTTTTCGCAAGGAGTAATTGAATTATCGCAGGGAGGAAATGTTATTGCAACGCTGGATTACGGTAATGGCGATTGCGACGATGTTGCCGTAGTTGTTAAAGACGGAGAAGACTCCATGGAAATTATCCTTTCGGAAAACGACCATTGTGCAGCAAACTACCGGGGGACCGGAATGGGAATGGGGCACTCCTATCAGGAAGGAACAGGAAATGAAACCGGAACCGGACATGGAAACGAAGCGGGGCAAGGAAACGGCACGGGACATGGAGACGGAATGGGACAAGGTCATGGTAACGGACACGGTGGTAATGGCTGATTGCTGGTGTAACGAATTTGCTTTGGTTGTATTTTTTACAACCAAAGCAAATCTCTTACGTTGTTGTTGTTATTACCATTAATTGAACAGTACTACATTGACACCAGAAGAATTTAAAAACATATTCGATGCCAACTTTGACGAAATACGTAATTACATATTTTACCGGTGTGGCGACAAGGAATTGGCAACGGATATTGCACAGGAATGTTTTTTGAAATTGTGGGAAAAAAGGGATAAAATAAAGCCAACCCATATAAAGGGGTTGCTATTTAAGATGGCTTCAGACTTGTTCATTAACCAATACCATCATCAGAAAAGAACCCGGAAAATAGTTGAAAATATCGGTTTTGACCATCATGATTATTCTCCCGAGGAAATACTGTCTTTTGAGCAACTTAAAGAAAAATATGAGTGGTTAATTGAAAAGATGCCGGATAACCAAAAGGTGGTTTTTTTAATGAGCCGGATTGAAGGGCTGCAATACCGCGAAATTGCGGAAAGGATAGGATTAAGTGTGAAAGCCGTTGAAAAAAGAATGGGAAATGCTTTAAATTATTTACGTACGTCACTAATCTCTGAGAATTAAAATGGAACATCAAAACAACATAAAGCAAATAGCTTCAGAAACCGAAAAACTATTTTCAGGGGCAAAAATTGAGTGGGATAAAGATAAGGATTCAATTTTCAACGAGACATTTGCTACACTAATTTCTGAACCGGAAACCAAAGTAGTTGGGCTAAGGCAGAACATGTTAAGGTTAAGTATCGCAGCTTCATTCCTGTTATTGGTTGGTATAGGGACATTCGCTCTTTTGTTTTCAAAAACGGTTTACAGCCCGGTAGGAAATCACTTAACTGCCGAATTGCCCGATGGCTCATCGGTGGAAATGAACGCCCAAACGACCTTGAAATATTATCCTTACCGGTGGTTTTTTCAGCGGAATGTTGAATTCTCAGGTGAAGGTTATTTTTCGGTTGAAAAAGGCAAAAAGTTTACGGTCACCTCAACACAAGGCAACACTACTGTATTGGGAACAACTTTTAATATTTTTGCACGCGATGATTCTTACCGGGTGTTTTGTAAAACCGGGAAAGTAAAGGTGAGTAATCCTTCCGGGGAATTTGTTATTTTAACACCAAATCAAAAGACAATGATTTCTGCAGGTGTTCCGTCTGAACCGGTTTTTGTTCCCGAATCGGAGAGTATTCTTTCCTGGAGAAACAACATGTTTCTTTATAATGCTGCCCCATTTACTGAAGTGGTTAGAGAAATAGAACGGCAGTACGGGATTTCAATCACCAGTGAAAACAAACTATCCGGTACAATTTCTGTTAATTTTCAAAAAAGCCCCAATGTAGAAAAAGTTTTATCAATGGTTTGCAAACCGCTTGGGTACAGCTACGTAAAAAAATCTGATAAACAATACAAAATCATAAAGAACAATTGAAAGGAGCATGGACTGGCGAACACAAAAGGAAATGAATAATTTAACCATACGAGTTACATGGGTATTGAAAATCGGATATTATTTCAGGCAGCGTGTTTCATTGAAATACAAAACAATAAGATAAATATATTTGAATGAAAAACGTGAGGCATGTAGTTCTGTCCGTCTTATTTACCACATCTCTTTTTTTGAGCCTGCCGGCTCAACCTCAGAAAATCAATATTGATGCCGACGGGGCGCCTCTCAATGAAGTTTTTATTGAGTTGCGGGACAGGTATAGCTTTCAATTCACATTCGACGACAAGTCCCTTTCAAAATATAAAATCACCGTTCACCGGGAATTTGAAACGAAAGAAGCCGTTGTTTCCTACCTCTTGCAAGGGATTCCGTTGGAGTTCGAAAAAAACGGAGATGTATTTGTGATTTTTCCGTCACAAAAGACAACCGCCACCACAAAAAATAAAATCACAAACATTAGCGGACAGGTGGTTGAAGCAGAAACATACGAACCGCTGCCATTTTCTTACATTCTCATTAACAACCGTCAGGTGCAGTCCGACCAAAATGGGAATTTCAATTTTATCGCTTCTGCCGACACCTCTTTCAACATGCAAATTTCGCATCTGGGCTACTTTGTTTACGATACGTTGTTTTCAAGCAGCCTGAACCAAAAATTTGAACTTACACCCTCGGTAACCGAACTTAAAGAAGTAAAAGTAGAAGGATTTGATATTGAAATGGCTACCCTGATTGGAAATGCCGCCGGACACATGAAAATAAACCATACCATTGCGCCCTATCTTCCGGGTTACGGCGACAATGCCGTTTACAATGTTTTGCGTTTAATGCCCGGGGTTTTGGCATCCGGCGAACAATCGTCAGATTTGTTGGTCTGGGGAGGTTATGAAGGTCAAAGCAAAATTGAACTGGATGGATTTACAATTTTCGGGCTTAAAAATTTTAATGATAATATTGGGGTTGTAAACCCCCTGCTTATTAAAACTATCCGTGTTTTAAAAGGGGGCTACGAAGCCGGTTATGGAGACAGGGTTGGCGGGATTATCCGTATTACAGGCAAAAACGGAAATCAGGCAAAACCCTCAATCACGCTTAACGTGAATAACTCAACCGTCAATTCTTTAGTTGAGATTCCGGTAAGCAGAAAATCTACGCTGGTTGGCGCTTACCGGCAAACGTATTACGAACTTTACAATCCCTATGATTTGAATATTTTTGGGCACAGGGATATGTCGAATTCAGCTAATCAGCATAATGGAAATCACGACAATTTCAATGGGATGGTTGATGTGCTGGTGGTCCCCGACTACAAATTCAGCGATGCCAATTTAAAATATACATACCGCGGCGAAAAAGACGATATTTTTTCAGCTTCGTTTTATAGCGGGGGCGACCGCTATTCCTACAATATCGAGAGAGAGTTCGATAATTTTCAGTTGGGCAATAACTATAATGAAAGGAACAAACAATTTGGGGCGTCAGCTGGTTATTCAAAATTTTGGGGAAGCAATCATAAAAGTGAAATAAGCATAAGCCATTCTAGGTTCGACAATGAAACAACTGAGTTCAATTCCTCATCAGAAATGATGGGAAATAACGGGGAACACGGAATGGGACATGAAAGTGGGCAAAGCAACAACGAAATAGTACAGGTTGATAATGAAATAGATGAATCTTCCGTTAAAATAGTGCATCATGTTTCTCTTATTAATGGGATTCAGCTTGACTTAGGTTTGGATTTTCAACAGAACAATGTATTGCTTTACCGAAAAGAAGAAGGTCAGGACCTAATCGACTTAAATGGCTTATCTGAAAAATATACCGGGTTTGTCCAGGGTACATTTCCGGTAAACAAAAAATTTACAGTAAAACCCGGGTTGCGCCCAATTTACGAAAATGAAACAGGTAAAATGTTTTACGAACCCCGGTTGAGCGCTTCCTTTAACCTTTCCGAAACCGTAAGATTAAATGCTGCATGGGGACAATATCACCAGTTTATATCCAAAACATCATTTGTTGATAATAACCTGAATTATTCCTGGTTTTGGACAGCCAGTGACGGTAAGACAATTTCGGCATTAAACGCACAACATTGGGTTGGTGGAATTTCATACAACAAAAACGATTTTTTGCTAAGCGTTGAGGGTTATTTTAAAAAAACCGACGGGATTACCCGATACTACAATGAGACAATGGAAACCGGTGAAGGCTTTTATTCAGGAAAAAGTAGAAGTTATGGCATTGATTTTTACTTAAAAAAAGAATACAAAAAGAATGTAGCCTGGGTTTCATATACCCTAAGCAAAGTGGAAGAAAATTTTTCGTTCGACCCTTCAAACCACTATCGGCTTGCACCCCACGACCAGCGACACGAACTTAAATTTGCCGGAATCTATAATTGGAAATCCCTCTATTTTTCAGCCAATTATGTTTATGGTTCGGGTTTCGAAATTATGAAAAGTTTTAATGATGACGACACATCAATTCCCTTTTACAGTAGGCTCGATGCTGCTGTAATTTATAAATTCAGCAGAAGGAAGGTTAACGGGAAATTAGGGTTGTCAGTATTAAATGTTCTAAACAGGGCAAACATAAAATACTCCAATTTACGACGGGTTGAATCCGGCACTTCGGAAATCGTGAATGTGCATTCGGAAGCTGTACCTTTTACCCCTACTTTGTTTTTAACATTGGGAATATGAAATAAAACCATGAGAATCGTAACCTTTGGTTCAGTTCCCTGGTATCATTCTTTGTTTTAGCATTTGATTTGTGGCGATGTCACCCAACAACTGGGGAATTTTTCCCCCACTTAGCCGCCTTAAATATCACCCAATTAAGTGTCTGAATACAAGAAGTTTATGTGTCTATCGGAATTCAATGCACTATGGCATGGTTTTTTCTTTACTTCTTGACAAACAAAAAAAATGAACCGAAAACAATTTCTAAAGAATTCAACAAAAGGAGTTGCATTTGCCACTTTATTTCCTTCCCTGGCTTTTTGCACTACCAACGGGAAGCAAAAACCAATTCCCGGCAGCTACAGCATAACACAAAATTTTGAACCTGATACAGATATTGAGTTAACAGCTACTCCCACGGAATTACAACTGTTTACGGGAAATAAAACAAATATTTACACTTATCAGTTGAAATTAATCTCCGGTGATAACGCGGCGCATGAAAAATTGCCCGGTTCTTATCTCGGTCCCATCATCCGCGTGAAACAGGGTCAGAAAATCCGTATCCGTTTTAAAAACCAACTTCCCCGCGAAAGCGTCGTACACTGGCATGGTTTGCACATCCCGCCCGAAATGGACGGCCACCCGATGTACGCGATAGAAAACGGCGAACAATACATTTACGAATTCGAAGTGAACAACCGCCCCGGCACCTACTGGTTCCACCCGCACCCCGATAAAATTACCGGGCCGCAGGTGTATCAGGGGTTGGCCGGATTGTTTATTGTAGAAGATGACAACAGCGGTTTGCCCTCCGGCGAATACGATGTGCCTTTAATTATTCAGGACAGGATGTTTGACAACAGCAACCAACTGGTTTATTTACAAAACAACCAAATGGGGCAAATGCAGGGTTTTCTCGGAAACCGGGTTTTGGTGAACGGCAACCCCGATACCACGTTTAATGTTTCAACATCAACATATAGGTTTCGCGTGCTCAACGGGTCCAACTCGCGCATTTATAAATTGGCGTGGAACGACAGCGAGGATGTTATTGTAATCGGCGCCGACGGAGGCTTGCTCGAAAAACCGGTTAAAAAACCTTACCTGATGCTTGCCCCCGGACAGCGCGCCGAAATCTGGAAAGATTTTTCAGGGCAGAATACAGGAACCGAAATCCAATTACAAAGCCTGGCCTTTAATGACGGAACTTCGATGGGAATGGGCGGCGGTATGATGGGGCGTGGCATGGGTGGTGGAATGATGCAACCCGACGGTGTTGAAAATGGGATTGCATTTAATGTGGCCTCTTTCAAAGTGACGGAAAACAGCGGCAAAAAAATGGAACTGCCTTCGGCACTTTCAACGATAACGCCGATTAATCCAACAGATGCGGTAAACAGCGCCAATCCCCGCCAGTTTTATTTCTATAACCAACGGATGCAATGGGTTATTAATGGTGAAACATTTGGGATGACCGAGGTAGCCGATTGGGAAAAAGTAAAACTGAACACCACAGAAATATGGGAATTTATTAACGGCGACAATGGCCGCGGCATGGGTATGATGCAGGACATGATGCGCATGCCGCACCCTGTGCACCTGCACGGCCTGCAATTTCAAATCATTGAAAGGGATGTTTCTGGGATTCAACGTGATGTTTGGGAATCGGTAAAAGACGGTTTCTTGGACGAAGGTTGGCAGGACACATTTTTGCTCATGCCCGGCATGAAGGTAAAGATTGCACTGAAGTTTGAAGACTTCATCGGTAAATACATCTACCATTGCCACAACCTGGAGCATGAGGACATGGGCATGATGCGTAATTATGAAGTACTTGGTTAATCAAAAAATTATTGGATATGAATGTGAAAATAGCAAAACCGCTTGTGCTGTTTCTTCTGATACTGGGAAGTACGACTATGCCACTTCTGGCACATGAAGATGAAAAACTTCAGGACAGCACGAAACAGGAAACTTCGAAGACAATTAATGTTGATGAAGTATTGCCGGAAGGATCCGGGATTCCCGGAACAGCAAGCTCAATCTTTGCCCCTTACAGTGAATTTCCAAATCTGCACCCGATGGTTGTCCATTTTCCGATTGTATTGTTGCTGCTTGCATTGCTCGCCCAGTTTATTGGGTTGTTCGGTTTCCGGCCCCAGCTTAGCTGGTTTACACTCCTTTTATTGCTCGGGGGCTTTGTTGGGGCACTGTTGGCGTCGCAGGTATTTCATCCACACACCACAGGGTTGCCCGAAAAAATAAAGGAGATACTTGAAACACATGAATATTACGCGAATTTGACGACCTGGCTGGCAGGAACAGCTTTTGTTTTTAAGGCCATTAGCCATTTTACCAAACGAAAAACCTGGGCCGAAGTCATCATTTTTTTGCTCATCACAGGCTCTGCTGTTAGCGTAAGCCTGGCAGCCCACCTCGGTTCGCAAATGGTTTATATTGAAGAAGTGGGGCCCGGCGGAAATTACATTGAACAACATGACGAATAAAATTAAAAAACGATATAACCGGATTGCCGGAGTTTATGATTTTCTGGACCAGCCCATGGAAATGGGTTTCGCTAAATGGCGAAAGAAAATGCTGGCCGAAGCCACCGGAAAAACCCTGGAAGTGGGAATTGGAACAGGTAAAAACCTGC
This sequence comes from Sunxiuqinia indica, assembly GCF_009847015.1. Lineage (GTDB taxonomy): Bacteria > Bacteroidota > Bacteroidia > Bacteroidales > Prolixibacteraceae > Sunxiuqinia > Sunxiuqinia indica. The sequence continues at coordinate 217,818 of NZ_WVEM01000004.1, read as the reverse complement.
CGTTTTATCCAAAGGATGTAGAACTGACCGGAATAGATTTCAGCGAAAAAATGATTGAAAAAGCCCGAAATAAAACCAACCGGCCAGCAAAAACACAGCTTTTGGAAATGGATGCCGAAAAAATGAGTTTTGAGGACAATACTTTCGACACGGTAGTTACTTCCTGCGTATTTTGTTCCGTTCCCGACCCAGTGCTAGGCTTGAAAGAAATCAGGCGGGTTTGCAAAAACGGCGGTAAAATACTGATGCTCGAACACGTGCGCAGCCACAAAAAAGTGGTCGGGCCGTTAATGGATGCCTTCAACTTTATCCCCCTTAATATTTATGGGGCGAACATCAACCGCGAAACGTACGATAATTTGTTGAAAGCAGATTTTGAACCCAAAAACATACGGGTTGAAAATGTGTGGTTAGATATTGTAAAACTTATACGGATAACCAACAACAAACAATTAAAAGAATAAAATAATATAAAATCTTCTATGAATTATATAACACATAACATATTAATTATCACGTACTTTGTAAAACAATTAAAATTTAATGACATGAAAAAGATGAAAAAGTTAGTAATTATCGCAACAGCCCTACTATTTATGGCAGGGTATTCGGCAAGTGCCCAAACGGGTCATGATCACGACCAAAAACAAGATCAAAAACAAGGCATGATGATGCAGAAAAGCGGAATGATGCAGGGAATGATGGGTAACGGAAAATGCCCTATGTGCGGCCAGATGATGAACCAGAACATGCCCATGAAGAAATACGGGATGATGGTAAACAAACTGCCCACTATGCAACAACAACTGTCGCTTACCGATGATCAGGTGAATAAGCTGTATGATTTACAGGCAACATTTAAAAAACAACAAATTGATTTCCAATCGGAATTACGAAAAAAACAGATGAAGCTGAAAGGCCTGTTGGCAGATAACGCAACCGCCAGCCAGGTAGAAAAGCAAATGAAAGATTGTGCCGATACCAAAATCAGCATGAAGGTGACCGCTTATGAAACCGCCGGAAAAATGAAAGCCGTGCTTACCAACGATCAAAAAGAGCAAATGAAAAACATGATGATGCAAAGTGGCGGAATGATGCAAGGTAATGGAGGTATGATGAACCAGGACCAGGGCGGAATGATGCAAAATCAAAATAACCAATAAAAGGAAAGGAGTAAATTATGATGGGAGGAGGATTCGGAATGGGAATGGGCTGGTGGTGGATTATCGGCATTATCGTGCTAATTGCCATTGTCTGGCCAATTGTGCAAAGGTCCAACCGGAACAATATCACTGGTCAGGAACCTCGGAAATCGGCGCTCGATATTTTAAAAGAGCGTTACGCCAGCGGCGAAATTGACAAACAGGAGTTTGAAGAACGTAAAAAAGACATAGAATGAAGATTATAATAGCAGCTACCAAAACATGCACACACCGGCCAAAACTCGAAGAACAATTGCAAGATGCCGGGTTGCAATATGAATTATTGTACTTCGAAGATCATCCGGAGTTAATTGAAAAGTACGAATTAAAAACATCGCCACTTTTCATTGTGGATGATATCGTAGTTTCGGCTGGGATGCCTGAACATAGTCAGATTATTGAATTAAAAAATAAAATATCATGAAATATTACATTGAAAAAACCACCGATTATTCTTTCGACGAAGCCGTTGAAAAAGTGACCGAAGAATTGAAAAAAGAAGGTTTTGGCGTATTGTCGGAAATAAATATCCACGAAAAACTAAAGGAAAAGCTGGATGTTGATTTTAGGAAATACAGGATTCTTGGCGCGTGCAACCCGCCCAGTGCCTACAAAGCACTTCAGGCAGAAAATAAAATAGGTACCATGTTACCCTGCAACGTAATTGTTCAGAAACTGGATAATGGCAAAACAGAAGTAGCCGCGGTTGACCCGGTGGCTTCAATGATGGCCGTTGGAAATGCCGATCTCGAAAGCATTGCAAAGGAAATCAGCACAAAACTTCAAAAAGTCATCGATGCCTTGTAATCATGAAATATTACATTGAAAAGATCACTCATTATTCTTTTGACGAAGCCGTTGAAAGAGTGAACGAAGAAATAATAAATGAAGGTTTTATCGTACTCTCAGAAATCAATATCCACGAAAAGTTAAAAGAAAAGCTGGATGTTGATTTCAGGAGATACCGGATTTTGGGCGTCTGCAACCTGCGAAAAGCATTGTAGCACTCCAATATGAAAACAAAATTGGGACGATGCTCCCTTACAATGTTTTCGTTCAGGAACTGGAAAATGGTCAAATTGAAGTATCTGCTGTTGACCCTGTGGCCTCAATGTTGGCTGTTAAAAACCAAAGTCAGACTGAGGTAGCGAAAGAAGTGAAAGAACAACTGCAACGGATTATTTACTCGACATAAAAATAAAATATGGATATCAATGAAAAACGATCGCCCAAAAGGGACGAAACACAAATGGTACCACAGCCGGTAAAAGGCGAAAAGGGCTTAGTAAATGTAGATACTACCTGGGGAATAATACAGCCTATGGAGGTTGCGAATGGCGTGCGTACCGTAGATGAAATAGAAGTAAACGAATTTCAGGAAAAAGGGTTTTCGATTATCGATGCCCGGACGCCCGGCTTTTACGATGCTTCCACCATCCCCGGTTCAAAGAACATCCCGCACAATGAAATAACCGAAAGGATGGGCGAACTGGACCGCGGCCAACCTGTCATCTTTTTTTGCAACGGACCGCAATGCCCGCAGTCCCCGTCAGCCATCCATAATTTACTGGAAGCAGGTTACCCGGCTGATAAAATACATTACTACCGTGGCGGCATGCACGATTGGGTGACGCTGGGATTGCCGATAGAGAATAAAAAACAGTAAACAAGACTAGGGTGTGGAAGATTCATTCCCGGCTAGAAACTGGAAAAGATGGAAGTTATTTCTACATGAGTTATTATAAAAGTAACCACAATCACAGATTTTTCAACGAACATGTATGAACCAAATGAACAGATTTGAACGAAGTCAATAACATAAAGCCAACTTTAATTTTACTAGCCGCCTGGTTTGTTGTGTTGGTTTCATACTATCTTCAAATGCGGATGGGGAATTCAATGTTTTCAAGGTCAGGATCTATGATGGTACTAATTACTGTTGTGGTAAAACAAATGTTGTTAAAAGGTAGAAATGAATACTATCTCCAGCAGTTGAGAAAGTTGGCTTCGGGTAAAAAGGCGAACCTCAAAAAAATTCACCCCACCAAAAGTCACGGATATCTCGAAACCACTGCTAATTTGAATATTCTTATTGGTACTTTAATTTGGGGCTATGGCGATTTATTCTACTAATAAATTAATGTTTAACAGGAGGTTATTATGAAAAAGATTATTCCAGCATTTATTGTTTTTATGGTTTCGTTTACGCTGCTCTATGCCGGAAATACAGCATCCGGAAAATTGCAAAAAGATAGCGTGAACAAAACTTCAGCGTCTCAACTTCATAAAATGATGGAGAAGAAAGATTTCATACTTGTGAATGTGCACGTCCCGTATGCCGGGGAAATTCCCAAAACGGATATATTAATTCCTTTCGATGAAATTATAGAACACCTGGAAAAACTGCCAGCGAAAGAAGGAAAAATTGTGTTGTATTGCCGAAGCGACCGTATGAGCGCCATCGCCGCCGAAAAACTTGCGAATGCGGGATATTCAAATGTTTATAATTTGAAAGGCGGGATGAAAGCATGGAAAGCTGCGGGTTATGAGTTAATTGACAACCAACCGTCGAAAACAACCCGTTCCGGCAGAGAGTGATGGACTTCCGTAATTATGATATTCCAACAATTATTACAATTGAAAAACCATGAAATATAAATTTACTTTTATAACCTTTATTCTATTTGTGCTGGCAGGATTTACTGCATCAGCACAAACCGATACGACAACTTACCGCCTGGTTTTAAAACAGGAACTGGTCAATAAAGCGGGCAAAAACGTCATGGGCATGACCATCAACGGCCAAATTCCGGGGCCTACTCTACGTTTTAACGAAGGCGATTATGCGGTCATTTATGTAAAAAACGAAATGGATGAAGAAACATCCATTCATTGGCACGGGTTGTTATTACCAAATTTTTACGATGGTGTGCCTTACTTGAACACTCCTCCAATTATGCCCGGTGAAACCCAAAAATATGAATATCCCATAAGACAATCAGGAACTTACTGGTATCACTCCCACACCATGCTGCAGGAGCAGAGCGGGGTTTATGGGTCTATTGTTATTCACCCCAGGAAAAAAACCATTGATTACGACAAGGAGTTGGTAATGGTATTGTCAGACTGGACGAATCAAAAACCGCAAACTGTTTTACGTTTTCTAAAGCGTGGAAGCGAGTTCTATACCATCAAAAAAGGTACAGCAACACCGCTTAATCGGGTTATTGCACGAGGGGCATTTGGAGCTCAGCTTAATTTTTGGAAGCAACGAATGGAGGGGGCAGATATAGCCGATATTTACTACGATGCATTTTTGGTGAATGGTCACCAACAGATAAACTATCCAGATTTTAAATTGGGAGAGAAAATCCGGCTCAGGATAATCAACGGTTCTGCCTCTACTTCTTTCTGGATGACTTTTGGAGGTGGAAATCCCCAGCTTGTTTCAGCCGATGGTTTAAATGTAGAGCCTGTGAGTAAGAATAAAACCTTCATTGCAGTTGCCGAAACTTACGATTTTATCGTTACTGTTCCCGAAGGTAACTCCATTGAATTCAGGTCAACAGCCCAGGATGGCTCAGGCTATAGCAGTGCTATCATAGGCAAAGGCGAGACCTTACAAGCCGAAACCGTACCTATGCCCGACAAAATAGGCATGATGCAACAAATGGCTAAAATGAACATGCGCATGGGTGCTCCGGCAGCAAAATTGAACCCTAAAAAAAATGAGCCCCATAAAATGATGAAGAAATGGGGCATGCAAATGGAAGGTGAAATGAACCATAAAAACCATCATCAAGACATGGACATGTCGATGGAAAAAGATGATAGCGGAATGGGTATGTATTCTGAATACGGTTACGAGTACTTAAAATCGACTCAAAAAACAAGCTACAGCGACACCATTCCTGTAAAAGAAATATTGCTCAACCTTACAGGCAATATGAACCGCTACGTGTGGAGCATGAACGGAATACCTTTATCTGAGACTGATAAAATAAAAATCACAGAAGGCGAAATTACACGTATCACCCTCAACAACCTCACCATGATGCATCATCCAATGCATCTACACGGACACTTTTTTAGAGTGCTGAACAAAAACGGTGAATATTCGCCATTAAAACACACAGTGAACGTACCTCCAATGAAAAAAGTTACCATCGAATTTTATGGCAATGAATATGGCGATTGGTTTTTTCATTGCCACATTTTATACCACATGATGGGAGGAATGGCAAGGATTTTTAGTTATGACACGCCTCGCGATCCAAGGTTACAAGGACATCCTGTAAAAACACTAAAACACGAAACAAACAGGTATTATTCATGGGGAATGGTAGATATTGCCTCGCATTTTTCAGAAATTAATCTTGTTACTTCAAACATTCGAAACCAATTTAACCTAAGTGCTGAATATGGCTGGAATGAAATACTGGAAGCTGAATTTTCTTATCAACGTTATTTGCATAGTTATTTAAGTGTGTTTGCCGGAATAAATGTTGAAAACGAGGCAGAGAACACAGATGAGATGAAACCAGTAGCTATAGCTGGGATACGATATTTTACACCCTACATGTTTCATTTGGATGTTCGTTTAGACCATCAGTTAAGACCACAGATAGCTTTAGAAAAGGAATTGATGATTTTCCCCCGTACCATTTTATTTGGTGAGTTTGAATATCAGGCCGATTTTGGCTTAATTAATGAACTTGAAAATGAAAAAACAGGTCAAGCCGTTAATTATAAAGATGAAATCACCTGGAACACCGGATTGGAATTTTTAATAACAAAAAACTTTGCGCTAAATGCCAGCTATGATAATCGGTTTGGTTTTGGTGGAGGATTATCAATACTTTTTTAATTATGGGACAATACAAAAAAAACAGCCTTACACTAACAGGCGCCGTTTCTATGGGGACGGGAGTGATGATTGGCGCCGGGATTTTTGCGTTATTGGGGCAGGTTGCCGAATTGTCTGGTAGTCTTTTCCCTATCGCATTTGTAGTTGGAGCGGTAATTTCTTCTTTTAGTGCCTATTCGTACATTAAACTGTCCAACGCTTTTCCTTCGGCGGGCGGACTTGGCATGTACCTGAAAAAGGAATATGGTAAATCCACTTTTACGGCATTTGCCGCGCTACTAATGGCTTTTTCAATGATTATCAATGAAAGCTTGGTTGCAAGAACTTTTGGCACCTATGTGTTACAATTATTTGATGTCGGAGAAAACACTTTTTGGGTGCCGGTACTAGGGGTTGCACTTATTGTGTTGGCATTTGTGGTAAATATCTCGGGCAATAAGCTGATTGAGAAATCGTCGTTTACCATGGCGGTATTGAAAATTGTTGGATTGGCAATACTCGCCATTGGGGGACTTTGGGCTTCAGGTCTTAGTTTTCAGGAAACAATACCTACTTCGCTACCCGACAAATCGGTGGCCAGTTTTATTGGGGCACTCGCCCTCACCATTTTGGCCTACAAAGGGTTTACCACCATTACCAACAGTGGCGATGAAATTAAAAAACCCCATAAAAATGTGGGGCGCGCTATTATCATCTCTATCGCAATTTGTGTAGTGTTATATTATTTGGTGGCCATTTCAGTGGCCTCGTCGCTTTCTATTGAGGAAATTATAAAAGCCCGCGACTATTCGCTTGCAGAAGCGGCCCGACCTGCATTTGGGAAATACGGCGTTTGGGTTACCGTGGGCGTGGCTATTATCGCCACAATTTCAGGGATTATTGCCAGCATTTTTGCAGTTTCGCGAATGACGGCCATGCTCACCGAAATGAAACTTATCCCGCACAGCCACCTTGGAATGGCGGGCAGAATCCAAAAACACATGCTGGTGTATATTGCAGGTATTGCAATCCTGCTTACCATTTTATTCGACCTCTCAAGAATTGCCTCGCTCGGCGCTATTTTTTACCTGGTGATGGACATTGGAATCCATTATGGGTTGCTGAAAAATTTACGTAAGAAGGTTGACTTTAAACCGGCAATTGTGATTACAGCCATCGCACTTGATACAATTGTATTAACAGGTTTTGTTTTAACAAAAGCAAAAAGCGATTTAACAATTATACTTGTTTCAATAGGTGTAATGTTGGTTATTTACCTGGGCGAGAAATGGTTTATTCATAGAAACAAGAAAACATGATAGACACAAAATGTTATACAATTTTTCCAAAATTATATAACATTAATTTTTTTTTATCACTGTATATTTGCATCAGTTTGATGATTTGAAAAACACCGGGCAATTAATCCGGATTATTTTAAATTTTCAAAAATTATCAATATTAAAAGAACACTTTTAAAAACTTTTTGTTTTATTTGTTGAATAATGTTAAAAAGAATCAGTCATATCATTTTATCTCTTGTATTGTTGGTCTCAACAATGGGAATGGCTGTGTCAAAGCATTATTGTCAGGGAGACCTGTATTCTGTTTCCGTTGATGGTTTCAACAACGATAAATGTGATATGGGTGATTGCTGCCACGATGAAGCTCATTTTTTTAAAGTTCAGGAGGATTTTTATACTCCTCAGATTTCAACCATTCCGGTTTTAGCAGAACTTGATATTTTAGGGTATGACTTATTCTCAGTGGTATTATTAAATGCCCCTGAACTGGAAGTAGCAGGTATTAATTTTATTGAAACACCCCCCTTGCTTCCCATTCAAAAAACACTTTCCCTGAAACAGGTATATCGTTTATGATTTTATTATGATTAGCATGGGGTTTTTGCACTTTGCAAAGACTTCTGTTTTCTTTTTTTAATCATCATAAAACTCATAATTGAAATTACATGTTAAATAAAATTATCCGTTTTTTTCTTGAGAATAAGCTGGTTACAGTGCTTGTACTTATTCTTTTTGTAAGTTGGGGAATTATAACCTCACCGTTTGGCTGGGACACAGGTGTTTTACCGCAGGACCCGGTACCTGTGGATGCCATTCCAGACATTGGCGAAAACCAGCAAATTGTATTTACACAATGGATGGGGCGTTCGCCGCAGGATATTGAAGACCAAATTTCCTATCCGTTAACTACTTACTTATTAGGTATCCCGGGAGTGAAATCCATCAGGAGTTCATCGATTTTCGGATTCTCCAGCATCTTTATCATTTTTGAAGAAGATGTTGAATTTTACTGGTCGCGCTCCAGGATACTGGAGAAACTGGCTTCACTGCCATCGGGCCTTTTACCGGAAGGTGTCCAACCAGCGCTTGGTCCCGACGCAACTGCATTGGGTCAGGTTTACTGGTACACCATTGAAGGGCGCGACAAAAACGGCAATCCTACCGGCGGCTGGGATTTGCATGAAATACGCACCGTACAGGATTTCTATGTAAAATACGGGCTCAATGCTACTGAAGGAGTTTCGGAAGTGGCATCCATTGGCGGATTCGTGCAGGAATACCAGATTGACGTAAATCCCGATGCGTTGAAAGCTTACGACATTCCGTTGCATAAAGTAATGATGGCGGTGCAGAAATCCAACCGCGATGTGGGCGCCAAAACCATTGAAATCAACCAGGCTGAATACCTGGTGCGTGGGTTGGGCTATGTTAAAAAAGTGGAAGACATTGAAAAAGCCGTTGTTGCGGTACAGGAAAATGTCCCAATCCGAATTCAGGATATTGGCGTGGTTAGCCTGGGGCCTGCCACCCGACGCGGCGCACTCGACAAAGACGGTGCTGAAGTGGTTGGCGGTGTGGTTGTTGCCCGTTATGGCGCCAATCCATTGCAGGTTATCAATAACGTGAAAGATAAAATCAAAGAAATTTCGCCCGGGCTGCCCAAAAAGGTTTTGGCCAACGGTGTTGAAAGCCAATTGACCATAGTCCCTTTTTACGACCGCTCCGGCCTTATTTATGAAACCCTGGGAACTTTGGAAGAAGCCATTTCGCTTCAGATTCTCATTGTTATTCTGGTGGTCATCGTAATGGTGTACAACTTAAGGGCTTCATTTTTGATTTCCAGTTTGCTGCCCATTGCCGTGCTGATGGTTTTTATTGCCATGCGCTATTTTAACGTTGATGCCAATATCGTGGCTTTATCGGGTATTGCCATTGCCATTGGTACGATGGTCGATCTGGGGGTCATCCTCTCCGAGAACATCATCAAACATATTGAGGAATCGCCGCCTGAGCAAAAACTCATTACCACCATTTATAACGGGGCTTCCGAGGTAAGTTCAGCAATCCTTACCGCGGTATCAACCACAATCGTAAGTTTCATCCCTGTGTTTACCATGCAGGCTGCCGAAGGGAAGCTTTTCGGGCCGCTGGCCTTTACCAAAACATTTGCGCTGATAGCTGCCCTTATTGTTTCCTTACTTATTTTGCCCACGCTTGCCCATTGGTTTTTTGGTGCAAGAATTCAAAATAAAAGAATAAGGAAGTGGATAAATATTGCACTGCTTCCCATTGGAATCGCGGCCTTGTTTGTTGGCCAGGTTTGGGGTGGGATGATTTTGCTGGCTTTTGGTGTGGTTGGTATAGTGAAAGAGTTTAGAGGGATAAGCCCTGATGCTGATATAGAGAAATCTGGCAAAAGTACGGATTCAACCGGTTTATCAATCCAACAAAAATTAAAGGTATTTGCACTTTGGGTACTCGACCATGCTGAAGTCATAATCGTGGTTATTGGCGTCATCTGGTTACTTTCGAAATACTGGCTTCCGCTAGGGCCTGCCAAAAGCCTTGTAACGAATGTACTGTTTGTTGCCCTGATGGTCATCCTTATTTTAGGATTTTTTATCATCCTCGAATATTTTTACAAATCCATTCTCCGGTGGTGTTTGAACCACAAAATCGCATTCCTGCTGATACCTTCATTTTTAATCCTTTTCGGGGCAACTACCTGGATGGGGTTCAACAATATCTTTGGTTTTGTGGCCAAAGGGTTCGATACGGTAGGGTGGAACATCCGCACCACCAAAGTGTGGTCGGGATTAAGCCATACATTCCCCGCCATAGGAAAAGAATTTATGCCTTCGCTCGACGAGGGAAGTTTCCTGCTCATGCCCACTTCCATGCCCCACTCCGGTTTTGAATTTAACCGTAAAGTTTTGGGTCAACTGGATATGTTGCTGACCAATATCCCTGAAGTGGAACTTACTGTAGGAAAACTGGGAAGGGTGGAATCTGCGCTCGACCCGGCGCCCATTTCCATGTACGAAAACGTAATTAATTACCGGCCGGAATACATGCTAAACGAAAAAGGACACCGGGTACGGTTTAAAACAGATAAAAATGACCGGTTTATACTCAGCAGCGGGGATACCCTTTCCAATAAAGAAGCCTTACAACGTGGTGTAAAATACCAGGACCTCATCCCCGATACAAAAGGGGCATATTTCCGCAACTGGCGGGAGGAAATCAAATCTCCCGACGATATTTGGGATGAAATTGTGAAAGTAACCAAAATTCCGGGGGTAACTTCAGCCCCGAAACTGCAACCCATTGAAACCCGTTTGGTAATGTTGCAAACCGGGATGCGCGCCCCCATGGGGATTAAAGTTTACGGCCCCGACCTTGGTACCATTGAAGATTTCGGGATGAAACTGGAAGAAATCCTGAAAGAAGTTCCATCGGTGAAAGCTGAAGCGGTTTTTGCCGACAGGATTGTTGGGAAACCTTACTTACACCTTAACATCGACCGCGAAAAAATATCACGGTACGGATTAAATGTGGAAGATGTGCAGCAAGCGATAGAAACGGCCGTTGGCGGAATGAAAATCACTTCTACTGTAGAAGGCCGCGAACGGTTCCCGGTGAGGGTACGTTACCCGCGCGAACTCAGGGACAATCCCGAATCGCTCGGTAATATCCTAATACCGACGCCAACCGGGGCGCAAATCCCCATCTCGCAGATTGTGGAATTTGAATATGTCAGAGGGCCCCAGGCTATTAAAAGCGAAGAGACTTTTTTGGTAGGATATGTTTTGTTTGACAAACGGGATGGCTATTCAGAAGTGGGAGTAGTAAACGATGCGCAGAATGCGATTCAGGCACGTATTGATACAGGTGATTTGAACGTTCCTTCGGGCATCAGTTACAAATTTTCGGGTAGCTACGAAAACCAGGTACGCGCAGAAAAACGCCTATCCATTATTGTACCGCTGGTATTGGTCATTGTATTCCTGATTCTTTACTTCCAGTTTAAATCGGTGTCAACATCATTGATGGTTTTCACAGGAATCGCGATGGCATTTAGTGGTGGGTTTATGATGATTTGGTTTTATGGGCAGGGCTGGTTTGTCGATTTCTCCATTTTTGGCACCAACATGCGCGACCTGTTCCAGATGAACACCATCAACCTGAGTGTGGCGGTTTGGGTTGGATTTATCGCGCTCTTTGGTATTGCAACCGACGATGGTGTTTTGATGGCTACCTACCTCGACCAAAGCTTTGCCCGCAATAAAACCGATAACCTGAAAGGAATCCGGGCGGCTGTTGTGGAAGCGGGTTATCGCAGGATTAAACCTGCAGCCATGACTTCGGCTACAACCATCATCGCGCTGCTGCCCATCCTTACCTCAACTGGCCGCGGCGCCGATATTATGATTCCCATGGCCATCCCGGCTTTTGGGGGGATGATTTTTGCAGCGGTTACCTATTTTATCGTACCGGTTTTGTACAGCATGCGCGAAGAGCGAAAACTTAAATAGAATCAGTCATGAAGAAAATAATAACACTAATAATCATATTGGTTTCAGGGTTAAGTGCAGTGCAAGCTCAAACTCTGGACAGCTATCTCGAAATGGCGGCCAAAAATAATCCGGGCCTTCAATCGAAATACAAAGAGTTTGAAGCAGCACTGCAAAAAATTCCGCAGGTAAACGCACTGCCCGATCCTTCGTTTTCTTTCGGCTACTTCATTTCGCCGGTTGAAACGCGGGTTGGACCGCAACGGGCCAAGTTTTCATTGAGCCAGATGTTCCCGTGGTTCGGAACGCTGGAAGCAAAAGGAGATGCCGCAGCGCTAATGGCCGCAGCAAAATACCAGTCGTTTTTGGAAGCCCGGAACAAGCTCTATTTCGATGTGGCGGCTTCTTATTATCCGTTGTACGAACTGCAGCAGATGCTGGAAATCGAGCGTGAAAACATTGAAATTTTGGAGTCGTACAAAACGATTTCTACCCGGAAATTTGAAAACGGGGCTGCTCCCATGGTAGATGTGCTACGCGTGGATATCATACTGAAAGATTCGCGGACGAACCTCGAAATTTTAAATGAGAAAGAACATGCGCTGGTTTCCACTTTCAATAATTTGTTGAACCGGAATGAAAACGAAGATGTGATTGTTACCGATACTTTACAGGCAACGGCTGTTGAAATTGAAGCAGTCAAAGATTCGCTGCTTTTGCGGAATCCAACAATCAACGCGCTCGATTTAAAAACAAAGGCAAGCAAAGCCAACGAAATTGTTGCGCAGAAACAAGGGCTTCCAAATATTGGAGTAGGGCTGGATTACGTAGTGGTGGGAGAACCCTCGGGGATGTCGGTTGCCGACGCAGGCAAAGATGTACTGATGCCAATGGTTTCGGTGAGCATCCCACTATTTCGTAAAAAATACGATGCATCCGAAAAGGAAGCACGGTTCATGCAGGAAAGCTATACACTTCAAAAGGAAAATGTGCTCAATTCACTCTCTTCGGAATTCGACCGGACACAGTTCGAAATTACGCAACAGCTTGAATTACTGAAGCTGTACCGCGAACAGGTTACCACAACAGAGCAATCGCTAAACCTGCTGTTCAGTTCGTATGGCAACTCCGGTAAAGAGTTCGAGGAAGTGCTACGCATGCAGCAACAATTGCTCAAATACGAAAAAATGATGGCTACGGCGGAAGTTCAATACCAGATAGCCCTTGCCAAATTAAATTATATCACTGCAAAAACATATTAATAATGAAAACAAATCAAAAAACAATAATTATTGCTGTTTTAACGCTGGCCGCAGGTTTATTGCTGGGTTGGCTGATTTTTGGTGGTTCGGAAAGCAAAACCATAGAGGAACAACAACATGAACACATTGCTGAAGAAGTCGCGGGTGAAACTATTTGGACTTGCTCCATGCACCCGCAAGTCCGCCAAAGCGAACCGGGCGACTGCCCTATATGCGGCATGGATTTAATCCCGTTGGAAGATGAACAAAACAGCGGGGTTGACCCGATGGCTATCAGCATGTCGCCCACGGCCATGCAACTGGCCAATATCAATACCGCAATAGTGGGTTCGATGGACCCGGTAAAGCAGGTTCGTTTAAATGGTAAAGTGCAATCCGACGAGCGTTTGGTTTATTCACAATCATCGCATATACCCGGAAGGGTTGAAAACTTGACGGTAAATTTTACGGGTGACTTTGTACAAAAAGGACAGGTTATCGCATCGGTTTATTCACCCGATTTGGTAACCGCACAGGAAGAGTTGTTTGAAGCGCAAAAAATAAAAGAGTCACAGCCACAGCTTTTTAACGCAGCTAAGGAAAAGTTAAAAAACTGGAAACTGACGGACAGCCAGATTGAGCAAATTCTAAATTCTGAAACTGCCAAAGAAACTTTTGATATACAGGCAGACATATCGGGTTATGTAATCCAGAAAATGGTCAACCCCGGTGATTATGTCCGCAGGGGGGAAGCCATTTACGAAATTGCCGACCTTTCAAAAGTATGGGTGCTTTTTGATGTTTATGAATCGGATATGCCGTGGGTTAAAAAAGGCGATAAAGTGGATTTTACCATTGCTTCCCTTCCCGGCGAAACTTTTTCCGGGACAATCACCTTTCTTGATCCGGTAATCGACCCGAAAACGCGTGTGGCAAAAGCCCGGGTAGAGGTCGTTAACCGGGGGTTAAAACTCAAGCCCGAAATGTTTGCCTCGGGTACGGTGGAAGCAAAATTACCCAACCGTTCTGGCGCTGTTGTTGTTCCAAAAACTGCCGTTATGTGGACCGGCAAACGTTCGGTGGTTTATATGAAATCTGAAACAGACCAGGGCGTGAATTTTATGATGCGCGAAGTGGATCTGGGCCCAGCATTGGGCGAAAGTTTTATTGTAGAAAAAGGTTTACAGGAAGGTGAAGAGATTGCCGTTAACGGCACGTTCAGCATTGATGCGGCAGCCCAACTGGCGGGGAAACCAAGTATGATGAACCCAGGGGGCGGTCCTGCAATGACCGGGCATAATCATGGAGGAATGAATATGGGCGAAGCAAGTGAAACTCCTGTCAAGCCGGTTGATACCGATCCCAAATTTACAGCCCAGCTTACCAACGTTTATGAAAATTACCTCACAATGAAAGATGCGTTTGTAGCCACCGATGCGCAAAAAGTAAGCAGCGATGCACAAAAAGTAAGCGAAGCCTTAAATTCGGTTAACATGGTTTTGTTAAAAGGCGATGCCCACATGGCCTGGATGGACCAGTTAAATACCTTGAACAGCGCACTGGATGCAATAAAACAATCGGATGATATTGAAAAGCAACGCCAGGAGTTTGCCCGGTTTAACCTTGCATTTTACAAAAGCCTGAAAATGTTTGGACTGGACAACGAGAAGGCTTATTACCAGTACTGTCCTATGGCCAACCGCGACCAGGGAGCCTACTGGTTCAGTGAAACAGAAGAGATACGAAATCCCTATTTCGGGGAAGATATGTTGGGGTGTGGAGAAAACAGAGAAACAATTAAATAAAGAAAGGAATTTAAAAATGAAAAAAGTAGTAAAAACAATTTGGTTTGCTGCAGCAGCATTGGTGTTGTTTACAGCTTGTGAGAAAGAAGAATCGGTTGAAGATATCCAGGAAAAATCGGTTGAAGGTGTTTATACCGGTACTTTAACCGAAGAAGGAACTAAAAGTGCAACCGGTATTGCTGAAATCATGGCGGAAGCAACCGCCGAAGTAACGATAGTTGGCGAAAATGAAATCCAGGTAAATTGCTACACCAGCGATTTCGATACCACTATCATGCTGAGCTATTACGAACACAACGACAGCGCTTACGTGTGTTTTACCGGAGATCGCTTCGAAGAAATGTACGGGCACATGCTCGGTAGTGGCCACATGATGGGTGGAATGATGGGCGACATCGAAAATGGTGAAACTGAATGGATGCACCACATGAACGATGAACATGAAGAAGGTGATGAACATTTTGGCGGGTTTAACATGGACAACCACACTTTTTCGTACACCTTTCAAATGAACGAAGAACATGAGCCTTATTATCTGCATTTTGAGGGTTCAAAACAGTAATTAACATTTTATATCATTAATATTTAAAAGGAGTAATTATGAAAACAAAAGTAGTATTATCATTGATTGTTGTTGCCATGTTAAGCGTAACAACAGCTTTCGGAAAAGACAAAACCGAAAAATTTAAGGTTTACGGTAACTGCGGTATGTGTGAAAACCGCATTGAAAAAGCGGCAAAATCAGTAGATGGAGTATCAACAGCCGACTGGGACAAAGAATCGAAAATGATGCAAGTAAAATTCGATGATTCAAAAACCGATGTGCACAAAGTAGAAATGGCCATTGCCAAAGCAGGTCACGATACCCAGATGCACAAGGCAACAGATGAAGCATACAACAAGCTTCCGGGATGCTGCCAGTATGAAAGGGCAGGCGACAAAAAAAGTAACTCACATAATGGGCATTCACATTAATAAAACGATAGCAATTTTTTGAATTTTATACGCGAATAGTTCATTGGTTTTGTTTAACAGAGGTTGTACCGGGAGTATGAACAGGCCGCGGCTCAGTGCCTGAAAATCCTCCCGGCGACCTTTGTCTTTTAACTTTAATGATTTGTAAAACAAGTAAAAAGCAAAGAACGAAAAATCGTATCGTTAGAAAATACAGATGCTGCAAAATTTGATTTTTCAAAAAAACAGACATACACATGAATAATTATCGAATATCCAAAAATCAGGAAATACTTATCCATTCAATAATCGGGCTGTTAGTAGGCTATTTTATACTTCACCCTACAAGTATGGTTATTTACTGGTTCGAAAATAATTTAAACGGGGTTAGCTTTGCTGCTTTATGGTCGGTTTTTTTGAATCAGTTCGTTAAATCTTTTAGTTTTAGTATGATGCCAATGTCGGTTGCTTTTTCCGTTCTTGGATTATTGATTGGCCTGGCTTCAGGAATGTACAACCGCTCTATAAAAGAAAAGCAGGACAAATTATTGACAAAAAGGCAATTGTTAAAACAAAGCATCCCATCGTTAATTGCTGATGGCGAAAATGATTTTGTTGATTTTAAAGCTTCTTTGCGTCACGATTACAGGCAGGTGAAAACCGATAAAAACCTGGAAAACGAAGTGCTGAAATCAATTGCCGGTTTTTTGAATGCTAAAGGCGGAACTTTAATATTAGGTGTTGACAATTACGGTAGTATCCTGGGATTGGAGAACGATTACTATTCGCTAAAGAAAAAAAACAAAGATGGATTTCAACAGCGGTTAATACTATTGGTATCCAATGAATTTGGTAAAGATATTAGCACAAAAATCCATTTCTCATTTCATGAAATAGAGGGAAAAGAAATATGTGCCTTGTTGGTTGAACCGTCCCATCGGCCGGTTTATCTAAACGATGGGGGCAATACCATTTTCTACCTTCGCACCGGAAATATCACCCATCCCCTCACTACCAGCGAAACGGTAGAATACCTGCAGTCGCGGGAAATAACTTAAAAATTAAAATCATGAAAACAATAATGCTATTTCTTAGTCTTACCTTATTAATTTCTTTTCAAAGCTATTCTCAATTAGAATTTGAAGGAGTAATAAAGTCTGAATTTAAAACCATTCAGTTAGAAAACGGGGAAATAAAATTCTATAATTTCGACACTAAAGCCCAAACGATAATTATTTATAATCTGGACAACACACGATGGAAGTCGATTCACATTCCGATTGAAAACAATCATTTTTTTGAGGAAATTAAAATGATTTCTCAAAATACAATTCATCCTGACGAGGAGATAGAAATAGTCTATACATGTTTAACGTATAATTACAATGCCATTGAAGAAAACCCCGAACCTGAACACAATGCTGTTCAATTTACATTAAACATCATCAACGAAAGGGGCCAAAAACTACTTTCTGTGCCGAATAGCCATGAAATAAAACTTACCTCGGCAAATGGGAAAACCAAACTTCTGATTTTTAAAAATGGCATTAAAAGTTTTCGGGATGACAATGAAATACTGGTTTATGCTTTACCCAATAAAAAATAGGTTATGGAAGATTATCTGCAATATAAAAGTTTCCACATTCAAGAAAGTATATCGGAAGAAAAAATAAAAGAATTGATGACAAAGTTTAATTCCACACCGGGAATTAACAATATTGATTGGGCAAGCCAATCGGTTTCTGTCGTCTATAATCCATATGAAATTAGTGAAAAAGAAATTTTGAAAAGTTTATCTGTTCTTGGGTTAACCGTTACAACAGATGACAAAAAATCGTTTAAAAACAGGCTAAAGAAGATGGCGGAAGAAAATAAGAAAGATTTTGGCGGGAAACGATTGGATTGCTGTGATTTAATCACCTAAATCTTACGGCAATTAGATTGTATTCAAGATATAGTAATTTATTCATTTAAAATTCAATGTTATGAAGAAAAAAGTATTCTTATCAATGATTGCCGTTGCAGTGTTAGGCATAACGGCATTCGGGAATTCCAAAACCGAAAAAATTGAAAAGTTTAAAGTGAAGGGCACTTGCAGCACGTGCGAAACCCGTATTGAAAAAGCAGCTAAAGGTGTTGCAGGGGTGACATTTGCCGAATGGAGCGAAGAAACCCAAATGATAGCTATTTCATTCGACGATTCAAAAACGGATGTCCACAAGATACACATGGCCATTGCAAAATCCGGTCACGATACAGAAATGCACAAGGCAAAAGATGAGGATTACAACAAGTTGAATGCTTGCTGCAAATATGATCGAACCGGTCTCAAAATGAAGATGAATAGTCATGAAGGCCACAATCATTAAAGAAACTGAAAATTTTTGATTTTTTCTTTTTGGGTTATTGATTATGCATGGACAAATCGTAAAAAACAAAATTATGCAACTCTTTTTTAAAATGATGTAACAATTGATAGTCAATAGTTTAGTAAATTTGATTATGAGGAAAGGCGGTAAGATTCCCGGAACAAAATGTTCCGGGATCTTCTTCCAAATTTGAAAAAGAAAGGAGTACATTATGTTTTTAAAGTTATTGATCGTATCGGTTATCCTGGTTGCCTTCACCATGTTGGCACTGGGAGTGAAATTGTTTTTTGATAAAAATGCGGAGTTCACTGGCCATAGTTGTGCCGGCGACGACCGTGAGTTGAACAATGTTGGCGGTGGTTGTAGCAGTTGCGAAATAAAAGAAATTGCCAACTGCACAGAAAATGAAAATAGTTAATAATAGTTGGAAGTGGGGAAATGCCCTTCGATGGCAGGGAAGTACGAAAAACAGGAAAAGAAGTTAAAACAGGAAGTTGGCGTTTTTCTGGTCTTCCCTTCTCCTCTCCAACACAAAAATTTGAAATTATGAAACTTATAAAAGCTTATATCAGGTACCGCAAACTGGAAGAAGTGTACAATGGCCTGAACGAGGCAGGTTATTGCTGCATGACATTTGCAGAGTGTGAGGGTACAGGTCAGTATTCCGACCACGAAAAGGAACATATTAGTTACAAATACCCGTTTGCAGAAGCCTTCCGGGTAATTAAACTGGAAATACTGGTTGCCGAAGAACATGTGCAGCCGGTTGTGGAGCTCATTCGTAAGAATGGACGAACGGGGTATCGAGGTGATGGGATGATTGTTATTTCGCCGGTAGATAATGTGTACAAAGTAAGGAACGATGAAGAAGGGATTTTGGCGGTTTAGCCATTGGTCATTTAGCCATTAAAATTAAAAAAATGCAATGTTGCGAAAGTATAAACTGTTTAGATAAGGGGATGATATGTATCCCTGAAACAGAACTGCCCAGGGTAGTAGTAGTTGGCGGTGGATTTGCAGGCCTGAATGTTATAAAGGGCCTGAAGAATTTGCCTTTACAAGTGGTTTTGATTGACAGGAACAATTTTCATCAATTCCTTCCACTTCTCTATCAGGTAGCTACCAGCGGAATTGAACCAGACAATATTGTATTCCCATATAGAAAACTATTTGAAAAATATCGGAATGTTGTTTTCAGAATGGCCGAAGTAACGCATATGGATACGGCTCATAATAAATTGAGTACAAACATCGGCGTTGTCCATTATGATTATCTTGTGTTGGCTTGTGGAAGTAAAACAAATTTCTTTGGCAACACAGATTTTGAAAATTTTGGTTCAGGACTCAATTCTGTAACCGATGCCCTTGACATTCGAAGCAGGCTCCTGCAGAATCTTGAGAAAGCAGCAGTTACTTGCATTGAAGATGAAAAAAGGGAACTGAGCAGTGTTGCCATCGTTGGTGGAGGAGCGACAGGCGTTGAAATAGCTGGCGCCCTCGCTGAGTTTAAAAGATATATTTTACCAAAAGACTATCCGGAATTGAAGAGTGTTGAAATGAAAATTTACCTCATAGAAGCTACCGGAAGGCTTTTACAGGCGATGCCGGAAAAACTCTCCGAAAAAACATTGCACTATTTATCCCGGATGAATGTCGATGTTTTGTTGAATACATCCGTGAATTCATTCGATGGAAAAAAGGTTGTTCTTGCCGGTGAAAAGAGTTTAAGTGCAACTACTTTTATTTGGACTGCTGGTGTAAAAGGGGATATTGTTAAGGGGCTTCCAAGTGAAAGCATAGGCAGGCAAAACCGGATTTTGACAGATGATTTTGGCCGGATATCGACACTCAACAATGTATTTGCAATTGGCGATAATGCGTTTATTAAAACACACACAAATCCACACGGCCATCCTATGATTGCGCAACCTGCCATTCAGCAAGGTAAAACACTGGCAACAAACCTGATGAAGATGATTCGCAAACAGCCTTTAATTCCTTTTCAATACAAAAACAAAGGTTCTATGGCAACCATAGGAAAGAAAAAGGCTGTAGCGAGTATCCAGGGATTTGCTTTTAGCGGGAAAAAAGCCTGGTTTATTTGGTCATTTATCCATCTCGTGTCCTTAATTGGTTTTCGAAACAAAATAATGGTAGCCATTAACTGGATATGGAGTTACTTCACTTACGATAAAGGCAACCGGGTAATTATCAGAAGGTACAAACAGGAAGTTTTGAAAGAAGGAAAAATTTTGGAATAATTAACTTTAGGTGAAAATGAATCGGGAAAAAATTGTAGAAATATACCGAAAGCGGGCGCCTTCTTATAATTCGGCGGTTAGTTTTTTTAACCTCATCGGATGGAGAGTGAATCATTACCGGGTTGATGCTGTTGAGGCACTGAAATTAAAGAAAGGAAATACGGTGATTGATTTATGCTGCGGTACAGGATTAAATTTTCCGCACCTGTATAATTCAGTTGGACCTGAAGGTAAAATAATAGGTGTCGATTTGTCCGATGAAATGTTAAAGGAAGCTGGAAAACTGGTTACAGCGAAAGGTTGGAGAAATTTCACGTTGGTACAAAGTGATGCTGCGGAATACAGGTTCCCCAAAAATATTAACGGGATAGTAACTTCGTATGCAATTACATTAATTCCGGAATATGATGTCATAATTAGCAACGGCTCAAAAGCACTCGCTAAAGGCGGGAGGTTTGTTATTCTCGATTTTAAAAAACCTGACAATTGGCCTGATTGGTTTTCAAAGTTAATGGTTAGATTTTTCATAAAACCATACGGCGGTACATACGATTTAAAAGACCGCCATGCTTGGGAATCATTGGAAAAGCACCTGGTAGTAAATGATTTTAAAGAATTCTATTTTGGTTCAACCTATGTAGCAACCGGAGAGAGAATATAAATTGTTTTGAAAACACACCGTTAAAAATAGTAGCATGAAATTAAAAACCAGAATTTTACAATTAGGAAGCCTCTATATTTTACTCACCATTGCGGCATGCAGCGGTGGTAAGAAACAAGATTCGGGCAACCAGACGGATGAACCGGGGAAATTGCAAGGCGTGGCACAAAACGAAAGTACAACCGGAATGCACAAACAACACAACAAGCTCGCTGAAAATTTTGCGCATAAGAATATTGTAATACTCGACGAAGTTTACCCGGTAAACGAACAAACACAGGTAGAGCTCGAAGAGGTGGTTGATGCCTACCTGCTTATGAAAAATGCCCTGGTGAACGGTGATGTGGCTGCAACAGACAAAGCAGTTAATTCAATGCTCAGCAAGATTAAAGCAGTAAAACCCGACAAACTGGATGGCCAAGGATTGGATGCCTGGAAAGACCACATTAATATATATGAAGACAAATTAAAGGAAATGCAGCATGTAAACGGTCTGGAAGAAAAACGGTCTTATTTCAGCCATCTCTCCGAAATTATGTACTGCACTATTAAAAGCTTCGGGTTAAAAGAAGGCGGTTTATTCGCGATTTATTGCCCGATGGCTTTCAATGGAAAAGGGGCGTACTGGATTGCCGAAAGCAAAACAGTCCAAAACCCCTATTTTGGCGTTAAAATGCCATCGTGTGGTGAAATAAAAGAGGAGTTATAATCATGGATATTAACATTAAAAATATGGTTTGCCAACGGTGTATACTGGTGGTTTCACAAATTTTTGAGCGGGCCGGGATAGAAATTGAAAACATACAGTTAGGTAAAGTAAAAACCACAGACGAGGTGGCACCCGATACACTCGAACAAGTGGACAAAAGCCTGAAAAGGATGGGGTTTGAAATTATCAACGATTCAAAGGGTAGGTTAATCGAATCAATAAAAAACATCACAGTTGATTATGTGTACCACCATTCCGGGGAAAGCAAAATGAATTTTTCTGAATACCTTACCGACAAACTCAATCTGGATTACCCCTATCTTAGTTCGCTTTTTTCATCGGTAGAAGGCACCACCATTGAAAAGTACATGATTAGCCTGAAAATAGAACGTGTAAAAGAGTTATTGGTGTACGATGAAAAAACATTAAGTCAAATTGCCTGGGAATTAGGCTACAGCAGTGTGGCCCACTTGTCGGGGCAATTCAAAAAAGTTACCGGATTTACCACATCGTATTTTAAAAAGCTGGGAGAACAAAACCGCAAATCGATAAACGATGTATAATTTAAAAACCATGTAAATTAATTTTAAAAAAGTGTAACACTTTAAAGGATAGTAGCTTTTATCTTTATAGCAGATATTTTGAGTTTATAGCAGATATTTTGAGATATTGGTTTATGAGAATTAAAATTAGAAATATGGTTTGCAAAACATGTATCCTTGTAGTTTCTCAAATTTTTGAAGAAGCGGGATTAAAGTGGAAGATGTGAAGATAGGCTATGTTGTCGTGGAGGACAAGATAACTCCCTTCAAGCTGGATGCGGTAAATAAACAGCTTAAAAAGGCGGGACTGGAAGTCATAGATGGTCATAAAAACCAACTATTAAATAAAATAAAAAGCGGTATTGAAGAATATGCCTATATGGAAGGCAGGCAATCAAATCTAAAATTGTCTGATTTTCTTATGAAGAAGATAGATTTATATTATGCTTATATAAGTTCACTTTTTTCATCTGACCAGGGTATTACCATTGAGAAATACCTTATCAAACTAAAAATTGAACGGGCACAGGTAATGCTCCTTTGCGATGAAAAAGAAATAGCTGAAATAGCTTGGGAGCTAGGGTACAGCAGCTTCCCTCATTTTTCGGGCCAGTTTAAAAAAACTACGGGTATTTCACCAACTCGTTTCAAAAAAATAATGAAGCAAACTTACAACGAAATATAAGTACATCAAAAAGTTAAAATCATATAAATCATTCAGTGAATTATGTAACATGCTAAATACCTGATGGTTGTATCTTTGAAATAGTTGAACATTAAAAACTGTATATCATGGAAACGTTAAGAAATTTTGATAAAGGAAGGAGTAAGGAAGATAAAGGAACTGTGGCTCAAAATAGCTATAAAAAGTTTTCTTCAGGGTCAAAGGCAAAATACCAGTGCCCGATGAAATGCCACGGGGAAGAAGTTTACGATGAACCGGGGCTCTGCCCGGATTCTAAAATGCAAATGATTCCTGTCGGAGGAGGACATATTTTTTATTAAAGCACTGAATAATTAGTCTGTAAAAAAGCAGCATTTAGTAGTTGGTTAAGTTGACTATAAAAATTTTACACCATGAAAAGTTTGATAAATTTCTTTAGAGGGATGGGAACCAGTAAAAGTTCGTCTCCAGCTTGGGAAAAAAGCCATCCACAACATCAGTATTTCTGCTTGATGAAATGCGAAGGGGATAAAACCTATGGTACTCCGATCAATTGTCCGGAATGTAATATGAAACTGGTAACGGCAAATGATATTAAAGAGCCGATTGTAGATTTTCGTTGTAATCTTTGATTTATGATTGTTAATCAGTAAGTCAATAAATCATGTAAATCATTCACTGAATTATGTAACGCTTTAAAAACTTGATGGTTGTATCTTTGAAATAGTTAAACATTTAAAATTAAATATCATGAAAACACTTAGAGATTTTTTTACAGGAGGAAAAGAGAAAGAAATAGTTCAAGACAATGGTAGTACACTTGTTGCCGGACAGCAAACCCGGTACATCTGCCCGATGAAATGCGAAGGGAACAAAACCTACAATGCCCCCGGAAATTGCCCGGACTGCAACATGAAACTGGTCCCGGTGGACAGCAAAGGTTCACACGACCATCATAAACACAACCATGGCTGCTGCTAAAATAATCACATTTAAAAATTCATATTTAATCATATAATAAATACATATCATGAAAACTATAGCAATAATATTTTCCATGCTTACATTTTTTGCGCTTAGCAGCAATGCTCAAAGTAAAAAAGTCGCAAAAATAATGGATAACCCGGAAGCCCGGATAGAAGTTTACAACAACATTATGAACAACCATGAACTCATGTTGGAATTTATGGAGATGATGAAGGGTAACGAACATGCCATGATGATGATGCAAAACGGTAACCTTCTTAACGGTGAAATGAATGCAAAAAAAGGAATGGCGGAAATGAAATGCAACCATCAAATGATGGGCAATACCAACAGGATGGGGATGATGAAAGACAACCCTGAAATGAAAACCGCTATGGTGGAAGAATGCAATACAAATTCAAACATGCACAGCATGGCTGAAATGATGGCACAAAACCCTGAAATGATGAATACCTGCATGAAAATGATGGGAAACAGAAATGAAGAAACAAGCAATTCTGTTAATGAACAGGAACATTTGGAACATCACGAATAGTTAGTTTTGATTGAAAAGTTCCGGTACTTTGTCAATAAGTGAATGACAAAGGATTTACCGGGACTTTTCTAACTTCATTTTAAGCAATTAAAACAGTACTTAAGGGAATATTATAATGGAAAGGGGTATAGAACATTCAGGGGCATGGGCGATTGCATTGATTGTTATTGTTATCGCATCGTGGTTTTTGTACCGTTATCTAGCCCCAAAAACGTGGCGTGAATGGGCAGGCGCAGGATTAATACAGGCTTTTATTATCGCTTTGTATGCTGAGATGTATGGCTTCCCGCTTACCATTTACCTACTCGTTCGTTTCTTTGGATTAGACAGGAGTTACCTTAATTCAAACCTGTGGTCAACACTAGTTGGCATCGGGGAAACCGGCATGATGATTTCAATGATAGTGGGCTACGTTTTGTTATTTACGGGTTTTGGAATTTTTCTTCAAGGCTGGCGCGAACTCTACCGGGCACATAAAGAAAACCGGCTCGCTACGGGAGGATTGTACAGCCTGGTGCGGCACCCACAATATACGGGTTTATTCATAGCATTATTTGGAGAAGGCATTGTGCACTGGCCGACTTTGTTTTCAATAGGCCTGTTCCCGCTTATCGTATTGGTATATGTAAGGCTTGCTCGTAAAGAAGAAAAAAAGGTTATCGAACAATTCGGGGAAGAGTATATCGAATACCGTAGAAATGTACCAGGATTTCTTCCTTTAAAAGGTAACTGGAAACAGTTTTTAGGGAATTCATAAAATTGAACGCGGGGCTAAAAAAAAGAAATATAAAGGGAATGACGGGGACCGATGGAAAAATGAAAATGATGAAACCTGCATCACCTGAGATGAAAAAAGAACACGAACACAAATAAAAGAAAGGAGTTAAATATGCATGGATTTGAAGGAATGAATTCCGGAATGGGATTTAGTTGGATAATCGGAATTGTGGTTTTAATTGTAATTACTTGGGCTATTACCAGGGGATTTAATATTAACAACAAACCAACTCCAACAGAAAAAAAACAGCCCTCGAAATTTTGAAAGAACGATATGCCCAAGGTAAAATCAATAAAGAGGAATTCGAAAAGATAAAACAGAATATTTTAGAATTATAATTACAATAAAGTACCGAATTATGGATACCAAAGGTAAATATTACTGCCCCATGAGATGCGAAGGGGAGAAAACGTATGAACAGCCCGGCGACTGCCCCGTGTGCAACATGCACCTGATACCGGTAGATGAATTGCACGAAAAAGACGAAAAACAGATTCACGACCACCATCATCACGCCGCACCCGTTGCTTCGAAAGCTTCCGGCAAATATTATTGCCCAATGCATTGCGAAGGCGATAAAACTTATGACCAGCCTGGAGATTGCCCGGTATGTGGTATGCACCTGAAAAAGGAAGAAGCCGGAACGTTTTCACATCAGACTTCCGATAAAAAAATTTACACATGTCCGATGCACCCCGAAATAAGGCAAGACCATCCGGGAAATTGTCCAAAATGCGGAATGGATTTGGTTCCCGAAAAAGGCGAAGAAACCAGCGAAGAAGAAAAAGCCTATAAAAAAATGGCCAAAAAGTTTTGGATTGCACTGGTTTTGAGCATCCCTGTATTCATTATTGCTATGTCGGAGTTTTTCAGTTTCCTCCAATTGGAAGAAATTGCACCTAAAAAAGTGTGGGGTTGGGTTGAATTTGCGCTTGCAACTCCGGTTGTTTTTTACAGCAGTTGGGACTTTTTTAAACGTGGCTGGAGTTCCATCGTGCGTTGGATGCCCAATATGTGGACACTCATCTCTATTGGCGTTGGCGCAGCCTACCTGTTCAGTGTTTTTGCCCTCTTGGTCCCGTCTGTTTTTCCATCCCAATTTCAGGATGCCAATGGCAATGTCCACCTTTATTTTGAGGCGGCGGCCGTTATCCTTACCCTGGTTTTGCTTGGCCAGGTGTTGGAACTGCGTGCCCACAGCAAAACCAACTCAGCAATAAAAGCGTTACTGGGATTGGTTCCCCCGGTAGCACGGGTTATTCGCAATGGTGAAGAAACAGAAATCCCACTCGAAGATGTAAGTGTTGGAGATATTTTAAAAGTGAAGCCGGGCGAAAAAGTTCCTGTTGACGGGAGTATCTATAAAGGCGAGGCGGTAATTGACGAAAGTATGATTACCGGTGAACCCATTCCTGCAGAAAAATCGAAGGGAGATAAAGTTACCGGCGGTACCATCAACGGGAAAACCGTTTTTGAGATGAAAGCCGAAAAAGTGGGCAGCGACACCTTACTTGCTCAAATTATTGAAATGGTGAACCAGGCAAGCCGTTCACGTGCGCCCATCCAGAAACTGGCAGACACCGTGGCAAAATACTTTGTGCAAATTGTTATTTCTGTAGCCATTATCACTTTTGCTGTTTGGGCTATCTGGGGCCCCGAACCGGCTTATGTTTATGCATTTGTAAATGCCGTGGCAGTACTAATTATTGCTTGTCCGTGCGCATTGGGGCTGGCCACGCCCATGTCCATCATGGTCGGGACCGGACGTGGCGCACAATCGGGCGTCCTGGTGAAAGATGCACGGGCTATTGAGGAAATGAACAAAGTAGATACGCTAATCATAGATAAAACTGGTACGATTACCGAAGGGAGACCCAGCCTGAATAGGTTTAAATCTTTCGGGGATTTGCCCGACAAGGAAATCCTTCAATTGGCGGCATCGGTAGATGTCAACAGTGAACACCCGCTGGCCGATGCAATTGTGGCCGGTGCCAAAGAAAATAAGTTGGAACTGAAAAATCTCGATAAATTTGAATCGGTTACAGGAAAAGGGGTCAAAGCCATTTACAACGGTAAAAATATCGGGTTGGGCAACCATCGTTTAATCGATGATTTCAACGCATCTTTAACAAAAGAACAAAAACAACTGGCAGAAGAGTGGCAACTTACCGGACAAACCGTGATGTACCTGATTATTGGGAAAAAAGTTGAAGGCATAGTCAGCGTTTCCGACAAAATAAAAGAGACTTCGGCCAGTGCTATTAAAAACCTCCAGAAAATGGGCATTCATGTGCACATGCTCACGGGCGACAATAAATTCACCGCCAAAGCAGTTGCCGACGAACTGGGATTGGATGGTTTCATGGCGGATTGCCTGCCCGATGACAAATACAATAAAGTAAAAGAGCTACAGGAACAAGGGCACATTGTTGCCATGGCCGGCGACGGCATTAACGATGCCCCGGCGTTAGAACTGGCCAATGTAGGAATTGCCATGGGAACGGGTACTGATATTGCCATGCAAAGTGCCGAGATTACATTAGTTAAAGGCGACCTCACCGGGATTGTCCGCGCCCGCGACCTCAGCATTAAAGTGATGCGCAACATTAAACAAAACCTGTTTTTTGCTTTCGTGTACAATGCACTTGGCGTACCGGTGGCTGCCGGGATACTTTTCCCATTCTTCGGGATATTGCTCAGCCCAATTATTGCTGCGGCTGCCATGAGCTTTAGTTCGGTTTCGGTAATTACAAACGCATTGCGGTTAAGGAGAAAATAAAGAGAAATGGTAAGAAATAAGAATATACAGAATAATAAGGTGTTTTGGAGTAAGAACGAAAAAAGGGGATTGAATGTTACATTGCTCGTTTTTCTGTTGGTAATCTTAGTTTTTCTTTCCATTCCGATTTTTAAAGAAATTGAAAATCAAAAAGTTTTAAAGAATTTAATGAATCAGGAAATCGCCTTTCAAAGTGTCTGTTCAGTGAGTAACGAAATAAAATTTGAAAAATTGAATCCTGTGAAAATTGATAATAAAACATATTGGGTTTGTTGTTCAAGGTGTAGGGCGAAACTGATTAGTAATAGTAACATTCTTCGTTTTGCAACGGACCCTTTTTCAAATAAGAAATTAGATAAAGCAACAGCCGTAATAAGGCAAAACCCGAAAAATATTGGCACTGTGTTGTATTTTAAGACGAAAGATAATACTACAAAATTCAACCTTGAAAGGGAAAAATTATAAAATGGCAAAAATAATATCTAAAAAATATCTGTGGGAAAAGGTTGTTCAATTGGAAATTAAAGCGCCACGAATTGCAAGAAGCATAAAGCAGGGCATTTTGTGATTGTCAAAATTGGGAATATCGGCGAGCATATCCTAAGCAGATACGGCAAAATGCATCATGCATGGCTGTAAACTACATATTAAAGAAATTAAAAAATATTTCACTTTCCGAGAGCCTGGGCGGGGTGGAATCTTTAATTTGTTACCCTGCCGCAATGACACACGGCACCATCCCCGAAAAAAAGCGGAACGCCATTGGGGTTTCAAACGATTTGATCCGGCTTTCAGCAGGAATTGAAAATGTAGAAGATTTAATTGAAGACCTGGCGCAAAGTTTAGATTATTTTGAAAAGGAGTTTCAATAGTATGATTGATTCCTTAAATTTTGAATGGGGTTTTGCCAAAAATGCACAAAGCAAGCGATGAAGCTTACAATGAAATGATGTACCCGGTTGCTGTAAATATGACTGAACATCATTAGAAGCTCCAAAGAAAGAGATGAAACATGAACACAAGTAGTTCATATCCATTTAATAGAGTTCATCTATTTGAACCCTGTTGAATGTTAATTTTCAACGTTAAACAAGTTATTAAAAACAATTTCAGCAGAGACCTGAAGTCGGAGAGTCAATAACACTATAACCATTTTCACGTTTTTATTTATAATAAAATGACGGGAAAGTAAATATTTATTTGCCCCCTTTCACTAAATGCGCCAGCCCCGGGTCATTTTGAATGCGCTGCATTTCATTTTCCACAATTGAGATGACATCATTTTTCACCTGTTTGTAGTTGTCGTGAATCTCCCGTTCCAAAGTATCTTGTCCGTGCTTGTCGGTAAAATCAACAATGGCAGGGATTGGTTTGTACCCCGCCATTTCCCGTTCTACTTTTTCATTGTCCACTACAATCTCAGCATGGAAAATTTTCTGTTCGATACGTTCATCAAAATTGTCTGATACTGCACCGACAAATACCCCTTGTGTTAGGTTGCTGATTTTGGCTGCCGGGATGATGCTGTCTAACTGGGTATTAATGGAAGTGGTTTTGTCTTGGCGGCTAATGGTCATACTCTGACGTTTTTGCAGGATTTTTCCGAAACGTTCGGAAAGTACCCGGGCCGTTTCTCCTACTACCTGCCCCGAAAAAATATTCCCAACCGTGTTTTGGATAACTTTACTTTCTTTATCGCCATAATCGCGGGTCAACTGGCTGTAATCCTGGAAGCCCAGACAAACCGCTACCTTGTTACTCCGTGCCGTGGCAATCAGATTGTCCAGCCCCCGGAAATAAATCGTCGGCAATTCATCTATAATCACGGAACTTTTTAACCGGTGTTTTTTGTTTATCAGTTTTACTATCCGGGAGTTGTACAGCCCCAGAGCAGCGCTGTATATATTTTGTCGGTCGGGATTGTTACCCACACAAAGAATTTTAGGTTCTTTGGGGTTATTAATATCAAGGGTAAAATCATCGCCCGTCATCACCCAATAGAGCTGTGGTGAAATCATCCTTGATAGCGGGATTTTGGCGCTGGCAATCTGCCCCTGCAACTGGTCTTGCGCCCCACCTTCCCAGGCATCCATAAAGGGAGATAAATAGTTTTCCAATTCCGGGTATGAGGTCAGGATTGTAAAGGTATCTGCATATTTTTTATTCAGAAACTCGATGGCATGGGGAAAGGTGCAGTACTTCCCGTCTTTATAAATTTTCAGAAACCAGATGATGGCTGCCAGAAGGATAATCGGCGATTCCACAAAAAAGTCGCCCTGCTTTTGAATCCAGGTACGGTTCAGGTTCAACATAATGGTATAAGCACCTTCCCAGGCATCCGATATGTCCGTCATGAATGTGGGGTTAATGGGGTTGCAACGATGGCTTTTACGAGGGTCGTCGAAATTTATCACGTAGTATTTAGGCTTAACTTCGTAGCCATCAAGATGTTTTAATAAATGGTTGTAGGCAATTTCGCTGAGGTCGGGGAACTTATAGTCGTAAATATACATGGCAAAGCCCTTTTCAATCTGTTGTTTGATGTAGTTGTTGACCACGGCATAGGATTTTCCGCTACCGGGTGTTCCCAGTACGATGGTGGCCCGGAAAGGGTTGACCACGTTAATCCATCCCCAGCGCTTTTTCCCTTTGTAAACAAAGTGGGTTGGCAGGTTTACCGAATATTCGTTTTCCATCAGCCGTTGTTCCTGCATAAAGGATTCGTTTTCGCTGTTGAACACATCGTCCATCAGGTTATTTTTCAGCAGACGGCTTATCCATGTCCCGGCAACCAGCATCAGGATAAAACCTGCGGAAATGGACAAAATATACAAAGCTGATTTGCTTGTAACCGGCAAAGGTAATTCCAGTATCCACCAGTTCAGATAAAACAGAACCACACCAAAACCCAGGCTGATATTTATTTTTGTCCAAGTGATTTTTTCAGCTTTAACTCCTTTTGTACCAAGGCATGATAACGCCAGCAGAAGGTTGGCAAATAACTTTGTGTAAAGCGGAAATGAAAATAGCCCTGTTGTTTGCTGAAAGTTCATCAGTATTTTGTCAACAACTTCAATGTTCAGGTTTTGGCCGGATACCATTTCATAACAAAACCAGTAAATATGGGCAACTACGAGCAAAATACTGACTGCCCTTATAAAATCGATGATTTTGCCCAATGCCCTTAAATCGTCTTCCTGTGCCATATTTTTTTTATTTTCGTTTTCTTTTTCGTTTCATTTTGCGGATAAAAGCTTCTTCTTCGTAATTTTCGCCCTGCCCGGTGAAATCAATAAATGTGAAGATGCCGTTTGCAGGCTCCTTTTCATTATCCCGAATTTCAGAATTTTCACCAGGAGTATTTTGGGAAGTATCCTGTCTGAATTTTTCATTGAGGGCATTGGCTGAAAATGCCTTGCCGTAACGGGAACCGTTAAGCGCCGTATGTTGGCTGTGGTCGATAAAGGTGACTCCATAAATGCGGCCATCTTTGTTCTCCCTGAACACCAAATCAATGCCTTGTTTTTGGAGTTGTTGTGTAAATTGTCCTCTTGTTTTTGAAATTGCCATGGCAGATTCAATAATCGGTCGTGTCGCTTTCGTTAATTTGTTCTTTTTGATGTTTTGGGCGTTGTAGCCGCAGCGTTTTTTCAGGTTTTCTGCCCCCACTTGTTTGCCAATAAGCGATGCTTTAACAGGCAGACCTTTTTTTCTCCCTTTCTTATCCAAAGCGAAATAAACAATACCGTGATATGGTTTACCCTCAAATTCGCCTTTGACTTCTTCCAGACCGATGTTGTACAGCGACAAAAGTGTTTTGTATTCCCTTATGCTTTGAAAACGATACGACCCTGCCAGTTCTTTGGTCAGGTTGGCAATCTGCTTTTTGACATCACCTTTCCTGTAATCAACTTTTTTGGGCTGGGGAGACTGCAGGCGGCTTCGCTTTTCCGCAGGATACAAGCCATATTTTTGTTCCAACCCCAGTGTGGTTTCCTTACTCCGTCTGAACTCAAATTTATCGTTGATTTTTTTACCGTTTTCGTCCACCCGTAGCGATACAATGTGGATATGGTGGCGGTCAATATCTTCATGTTTATACACCACAAAAGGCTGGTTACCGTAACCCATTTTATCCAGATATTCCTGTGCAATGGCGGAAAGTTGTTCGTCGCTAAGGTTATCATCCGGGTGCGGGTTCAGCGAAATATGGACAACAGGCTTTTCTGTTTTAATGTCTTTGGGCAGGTGGTTTTCAAAACTTCGCATGCAAAACGCCAGGGTCAACGATTTATCCGTTGGTAAAAGAACTTTGCTGGAACAAAGGACTTTGGCTTCCCCCGCATCCACCTTCTCCTGGTTATAAGACAAAGCCCCGAAAAGTGAACTCCCGATGTTTATTTTTGCAACCATTGTTGTTCGTATTTCCGGGTGAGTTCGATGATTTGCCCGTTCAGGCGGATAAATTCAATGGTCAGTTTCTCCAATTTGTAGAGTGCAGCCAGTGCCTTTTTCTCGGTAAAATGGGTGTTCAATGCTTTTACCACCTGGTTATAATTGACCCCCACAGCACGGAACTGGCTGTAAAACGTGCTTAGTTTGCTGTAATAGTCATGCTCGACTTTGTTGATTTGGATTACTTTGAATGTTTCATCAAAAACACGGGCGGCAATAAAATGGGCTTTTGTCTTCATCCCCGACTTTTCAAACAGTGCCAGAAAACGGGCATTGTCCACAGCATTGAACCTTACCGTGTAATTTGCCACTATCGGGTTTGCTTTGGGCTTACGCCCGCCTTTGTATTTTCTTTCAGCTTTACTCATTCTTCTATTTTTAATTTTAGCGACTTCGGAGCAAAAAATGCCGGACTTCAGGGGACGGACGTTTTGAGCCACCGAAAATATTTCGGGAGGCTCAAAACACACCTTGCTATTTGCCGACGCAAATATTCTTTCACTATCGTTCGGTTGGTAATTCCCGACAAAAAGTCCAATGTTTCCGACTTCCATTCATTGCAGCAAAAGTAAAACGGGTTAAAATTCTATGAAATAGACAAATACGGACAAAGCCGGACAGTTTGACCATAGCTTGGCAGGAGGCACTTTTTTTGGTTTTGTTTGCCTGAATATTTGTTTTTGTATGCGGACAAATAGGTTGAAAAATGATTGGTTAAATGTGTTTTTCGCCGGACATATGAACAGGTGGATAATTGTACAAATACTTATTTACGCATTTGTAGAAGTACATAAATGTGCAATTGCTTAATTATGGAAACGCATAGTTATCCGGGTAGATAATCGAACGTAAAGACAGGCAAAGAAATATCCTGATAACGGCACACAAAAACAGTGAATTAAAGGAGCGGTTGAATAATCTTTTACACGAACAAAGGAATGTTTGAATAAATATCTGCTTGAAGGAATTAGTGCTCATTGGACCGCACAGTTGCAACTATAAATGCGCAGTCATATATCGAAATATTTAATTAAAAACGTAAACATTAAAAGAGATGGAAAGACAAATGAACAAACCATTGTTTATGGCTTATGCCACCCAGAAGGGCGGCGTAGGTAAAACAACTTTTACCGTATTAACAGCAAGTTACCTGCACTACGAAAAAAATTTGAATGTATTGGTTGTGGATTGCGATTATCCTCAATACAGTATCCTTCAAATGCGGGAACGGGAAATAGAAACCGTTTCAAATGACAGTAAGCTAAAAGCCCTTGCTTATGAACAGTTCACACGGTTGAATAAAAAAGCTTATACCATTTTAAAAGCTTCTGCTGAATCAGCCATAAGTATCGTTGAAGAGTTCCTTGAACAAACAAAAGAAAGAATTGACCTGGTGTTGTTTGATGTCCCCGGTACGGTCAATACCTCGGGGATGTATAAGTTACTGTCTGAAATGGATGTATTTCTTGTGCCAATAAGCGCTGACCGCGTGGTGCTGGAAAGCAGCCTTAATTTCGCAAAGGCCATTGGGGAAATGATTAAAGCCAATCCTCAAAAACAGTTGTACCTGTTCTGGAACCTTGTCGATAAGCGGGAGAAAACGGCTTTGTATGATATTTACTCCAAAGGCGTTGCAAGTCTGAAATTGCCTCTGTTAAAAACCAGGGTCCCCGACACTAAACGTTACCGGAAAGAAATACTCGGCGCCGGGCAACGCCCTTTTCGCTCCACTCTGTTTCCACCGGACAGACAAATAGCACGGGGAAGCAACATTATTGAATTGTTAAATGAAATTACCGGAAACCTGAATTTATAAATTATGAAAGAAGTTGATGATAACGAGTTTATGAAAATGGTAGCTTCGGGTGGCAACAAACCAACGAAAGATGAAAACCGCGCACCGACAAATAATTCGCGAAAAAGAAAGGATGTCCCCCCTGTACCGGGAAACCACACATCCGATTATACCAGTTCATTTATTCAAAGGGGCAGCGAGAGTGAAAAAAGCACGGTATATCTCAGTAAAGAACTGATTAGCCAACTCAAAAACATAATGGCAACTATTGGAGGGGACAAAGCTACTTTGGGAGGTTACGTGGAAGCCATTATTGCATCACATTTTGAGCAGTACAAAGACGAAATTATCCGCCTTTTTAACGAGAATATCAAACAACCTTTTCAATGATGATAAGTATGGTTGATATTGCAGGGATTGTAATTGTGGCATCTTGCATCCTTTCGGCAGGATATTTCTTGTTGAATGGCGCGAAAGGCGTAAAGGTGCAGGAAACCGAAGCTGAAACACCAGAAAATAACGAAAGCATTGTTGGTATAAGCAAAACCCGATTGGGGCAATATACCGGTAATCCCACCCAGTGGAATACGAATAAACGTCATGTCATTCCACCGGAAGAAATGGAGCAGGTTTTCTACACACGTGAAGAAGCCCGGCTAAATATTGATGTGGACATAGAACCCTTATATCAACTAGACGAGGAAGAAAATGAAGGGGATGAGCTTCCATTTGACGATACGGAACTTGTCCCAGTGTTGGCAACAGGAGCAAGTTTTGACGACCTGTCCGAAATGTCAGAAGCCATACAATCGCACCTGCATGAATTGTCAGAGGCACACATTGTAAAAGCTGCTAAAATAATCAGAACGGTAAATGAAACCGACCTGCTTAAACAGCTTATAAGCCAAGTGGAATGCGGAGAACAAAAAGTTGCCGACATACTGGACAGGTGCGAGGCTGAGTTGAAAACATCAGCCATGCAAGAATTCAAAACTGATGATGCAGAGGGGTTTGATTTAGGGAAATATTTGTGAGGTTTTTGCGGAAGGGCATAGATATAAGTTTGGCAAATAGATATGTTTTTTGCCAGTTTTATAAAGAATAGTACTACATTTGCAACAAAAACAATTTTGGCTAAAACACTGGAACAGCATATTAACCATTACTTCCGAGAAAGTGAAAGGCTTTCCAAACAAAAGCTTGTCACGTCAATAAAGGAAGATTTTCCCCATTGGTCTGACAATACGATTAACATGTATTTGTCAAAGTTGAAAAAAAAGGGAAAAATCAGCACCCCTTCAAAGGGAATTTATGAGTTGGGAAGCATATCCCTGTTCAATCCTGAAGTTTCGGGCTCTTTAAAAAAAATATACAACAAAATAAAACTGGAGTTTCCCTTCATAACTTATTGTGTTTGGGACAGCGCCTGGCTTAACGATTTGATGCGGCACCAGCCATTTAAACATTATATAGTGGTCGAAGTGGAAAAAGATGCTTCCGAACCCGTTTTTGGATTTCTTAATGAAACATTCAAAAATGTCTTTCTGAATCCAAATGAAGAAATATTTGAACGATATATCCAAAACCTCGATGAAGTTGTTATTGTCAAAAACATGGTTTCAGAAGCTCCTTTAATAGAAACACAAAAAATAGTCATTCCGGCTTTGGAAAAACTCTTGGTTGACATGTTGACCGACACCAACCTCTTTTCTGCACAACAAAACGAAACAGGGTTTATTATGAAGACAGCAATGGAGAAGTTTGCAATAAACAAATTGAAGATGAAACGTTATGCCCTTCGCAGGAATAGGGAGAGTGAAGTTGAAAAACTGATAAATATAGGTTTGGCAAAAAAAGACTAATTATGCCAAAATTATACATGCAATGATAGATAAAAAATCACATACAATAGAATGGATTACCAGCCTGAGAGGCAGGTTGGGGAAACGCATTGACCCAAAGCTGATTGAAAAAGTGATTTATGCGTTGACCTTTCTGGAACAATTGCGGCTGAACGGTTTGGAGTTTATTTTTAAAGGAGGGACCGCTTTGCTATTGGCAACAGACTCTCCCAGACGATTTTCGATTGATATAGATATTATTACCCTTGAAGCGGAAAGTAAAATCAGGGACGTTCTGGATAAGATAAGCGGGTTGGATATGTTTATCCGCTGGGAAGACGACAACGACAGGAAACATACCCCTGGCGCACCGGTCGGGCATTTCAAAATGTTTTATAAAAGTGTTGTTGATGGGCGTGAAGAACCTGTTTTGCTGGATTTATTGTACGCCCCGGACCCATATCCCCAAACAAGGGAATACCCTTTAAAACACAGTTGGCTGGCAACTTCAGGTGAGAATACAATGGTTGTTTTGCCTACGTTTGAAGCAATCCTGGGGGATAAACTAACCGCATTTGCACCAAAAACAACCGGTATCCTGTACTCCAAGAACCGTCCGGTGGAAATCATAAAACAGTTGTACGATATTGCGTTTCTGTTTGACAGGATAACCGGCCTCGAAGTAGTCAGGAACAGTTATTCAAAGGTGGTGCAGGAAGAAATCGGCTACCGGAACCTGGAAATAAATTGGGATGAAGTATTAAAAGATACCAGGGAAGCTTGTTACACACTCGCCGAAAGGAACTTAAAATCAGAAGAATTCAATCACCTGCAACTGGGAATTAAAAACTTCACGAATTTTACGGTTGAGCGTTTTGCAATTGATGAAGCTATTACAGCGGCCGCGAAAGTGGCCTACCTAACTACCCTGTTAAATAACGGCAAAAACCAGGAAATAGAAAGGTTTAAAAATCCGTTGGAAATCAGGGAATGGCTTATCGAAGACCAGGAATTCAACAAACTCAACAAATTAAAAAAGACCAATGCAGAAGCTTTCTTTTATTGGGTCAAAGCTTTAGCGAAAATCTGATAAAAAAATGGTGCGCTAAACTTGTTGCATTTCTCAAAACCAAATGCACGGTTGTTATTACAACCTGCTCAGGTGGGAAGGAAAGTTTGTTTTTGGTGTAATTACGAATTTTTCTATTTTGTCTAAAGCTGGGAGAAGACTTACTGTAATAACACATCAAATTGGCGGTAAACCCAACTCCCTTAAAAACTCATTATGCTTATCGGTGTTCGTTTTTATGTTTTCGTTTATTAATTTCAATTTGTCGTTTACCTCTTTAAGGTCAATCTTTTCTTCTGTCTCGGCTGTACTAACATATCTTGAAATATTCAGGTTGTAACCATTTTTTTCAATTTCATCCATTGAAACTTTTCGAGCATAACGTTTTATTTTTTCAGGTCGAGATTTATAAGTTTCAACTATCCTCTGAATATCATTTGGTTCTCCATCTTTGCCTTCTCTTAGCGTATTCTGTCTTTTTCCTTTTTCAAATTCTTCACTGGCATTGATAAAAAGTACATCGTCTTCTTTTTTGCATTTTTTCAAAATAAGAATACATACAGGAATGCCTGTTGAGTAGAATAAATTCGCTGGTAAGCCTATTACCGTATCAATATTGTTATCTTTTAAAAGCTTGGTACGGATTCGCTCTTCTGCACCACCCCGAAATAAGACACCATGAGGCAGGATAATTGCCATTGTACCTTCCTGACTTAGAAAATGAAACCCATGTAATAAAAAGGCAAAATCGGCTGCAGATTTTGGGGCTAAACCATAGCTTTTAAAACGGAAATCCTCTGCTAAAGTATCGTTTGGTTCCCAACGCAGGCTAAATGGAGGATTAGCTACAATGGCATCAAATTCTATTTTCTTTGACGGGTTCATCTCATTGAGCATATCCCACTGGTTAATTAAGGTATCACCATGAAATATTTCAAACTCCGTATCTTTCATGCCATGTAACAGCATGTTCATACGGGCAAGGTTATAAGTAGTAATATTCTTTTCCTGACCGAAAATTTTGCCAATACTACCACCTTCGTCTTTAAGCCGTTTTCTAACATTTAGTAACAGTGAACCCGAACCACATGCAAAATCCAGAATCCGATTCAGTTTCTTTTTTCTTCCTGTTGATGGGTTTTGACTATCTAAGGATACTATTTCTGAAAGTATGGTAGAAACTTGTTGTGGTGTATAAAATTCACCTGCTTTTTTGCCAGAACCTGCCGCAAATTGACCAATCAAATACTCATAGGCATCTCCAAGGGAATCACTATCGGTAGGGAAGCTTGAAATACCTTCGGCAATTGTTTGAATAATTGTACAGAGCTTTTTGTTTCTTTCGGGTTCTGTTTTTCCTAATTTCTCAGAATTTAAGTTGATTTCAGAAAACAATCCTTGAAAAGAATCATCAAAGGATTTATTTTCAATAAACCGAAAACCTTTTTCTAAGGTCTTTAAAAGCTCAGGATTCCGTGTACGTGAAAGTTCAGTTATATTACTCCACAGGTGTTGTGGTTTAATAACATAATGAACTTTTCTCCGCATTTGTTTCTCAAATTCTTCTATATCCTCCTCGTTTTCCTCATACCACTTTTCTAATGGAGGAGGAACTCTAAAGTCTGGGTTTACATCCTCTAATTCTTTATCAGGATAATCGCTACCTAATTCTTTTTTTGCAGAAGCTTCATAGTTGAAGGATAAATACCTCAAAAACAGAAACGAAAGCATATAATCACGAAAATCATCCGGATTCATTGCACCACGAAGCTGGTCGGCTATTTTCCAAAGGGTTTTACCTAGTTTTTGCTGGTTATTTTTTGTCATAATCAAAACTTGAATTTGTAAATAAGAATAATTTGGCTAAGAACTTCTTTGAATAATTCCTCTTCTGAATCAGACATCTTATTTGACTGTGTTTTATAAGAGTCTTTATGTGACAAAGAATTTATTCTATCACCAATTAC
Organism: Sunxiuqinia indica; assembly: GCF_009847015.1. Lineage (GTDB taxonomy): Bacteria > Bacteroidota > Bacteroidia > Bacteroidales > Prolixibacteraceae > Sunxiuqinia > Sunxiuqinia indica. Next base: position 178,540 of record NZ_WVEM01000004.1, on the reverse strand, counting down.
ATTAGGGTCGTCTTTTAATCCAATTTGACTCAATGAATAACCAATTCCGCCTTTGCCTAAAAAAGATGAAATATTTTCCAGTAATTGCCGTAATAGCACAAAATGATAAGAAAACAACTGTGTTTTAGTTGCTTCATCTAGCGTTTTAAGTAAATGCAGGTGAAACAAGAAAGCACCATTTTGACCATTTAATTTCAATTCATTATCAGAATTTCGTTCCAGTAAGTAAATAGCTGTATTGTTACTGTATTTATTGCTTTTTTGACCTTTTGTCAACCTATCTGCAAGAATTGAAAATAAACCAATATGATGTGTAGTTAGTATTATTTTCTTTTTAGGATATGTGTCATCAATCAATTTTGTAATTGATTCTGCTGTAATAAAAATATTGTGTTCATCCATGCTTGAAACAGGGTCGTCAATAAAGAAATGTGCATCCTGCTCTTCTGTCCATGCTTCTGTTTCAAATAATGCTAAGAAAAAACACCAAATAAATATCCTTTCTTCACCCCTTGATATTTTTATTGGTTTCTGAGTCTCTTCATCAATATAAAATACAACTGAATGAATTCCCTTTTCTCTATCACCATCTTCATATAGGTTTAAATTATATTTATACCGTGGATGATACAATGAAAGTTTTTCTTCCAAAATTTCAGTGTCCATCAATAAAGAATGAAATTGATTCAAAGAACTGAACACGATACCAAGCTTCACACTTTCATTATCGTGCTCCTCGTCATTATCCCATGTAAATAAATCTTCACTAAATGCATTATAATATACTCCAGCGTGTTTACCTTCATTCTTCGTTTTAGTTAAATTCTTAAATGCAACAGATAATCTTGTTTTTCCCGTCGCATTAAACGCATAAACTAAGCAAAGCTTTTGAGGCAGTTCGTATAATTGATTTGCTATCTCAGGTAGATTCATATCTTTAAATAATTGTTGGAAATAAGCTTTGCATCAAACCTATTTTATGTTCTTTTAATTGTTCTATTTTTTCTGTTTGTGCTAAAATCAAATTATCCAAAGCAGAAAGGGTAGATGCTATTTTTTGTTGTTCTCTAATATCAGTTGGGAATGATAACTTTAAAGAAGCAATATCGTCTTTAGTAAAACCTTTTATAGCCATTCCTTGACTAAATCCAAGAAGAATGTCTTTTTTACATTTTAAATAATAGCCAAGAAATTCTACATTATCTTTTTCAGGTATAAAATTAGTGAAGTCTTGGCTAGTAGATATTTCTTTTGTTGTTATTGCTATTTTGCCAACGCCAACTCTTGAAACAATTAGCAGACTATTTTCAGGAATAACTTTGGTTGCTGAGTTTTTAATTGCATCATTAGTAATGAACCTAGTAATCCCTATTTGATGAATTGAGTCTTCTGATATATCAGAACTAGAAATCCATGGAAAATCACCATCCCAAAAGGCTGGATTACTCTTACTCGGTGTTCCGCCTCCCATAAATTCTCCTCTGTTGCCTAAAACATCATTAACCCAATTCCCTTTATTCTCAAATTCAGGAAAACGATATTTTGGCACCTTCTCACCTTCTTGTAGGAAAAGGTTTTGCATTAAACCTTTTTTGTGGTCTTTGAGAATTTCCAACTTTTTGGTGTGTACTTGAATTAGTTCATCTAAGGAAGAAAGACATGAGGCTATTTTTTGTTGTTCTTTTAATGATTTAGGGATGTATAAATTAATATTTCGTAGTTCATCTAAACCAATTCTTTTTCTTGTTGAACCAGTCGATTTTTTCTCAATCGATTCCCTAATTGAGTTTGAATTTATTAATGAATATATAAAATACTTAGAATACAATTTTTCATCGACAACCAATCTTATACCATCGGAAGCCATTATACACCTTTTTAGACTATCTGGTATAATGCAGGCTCTTCCGACAGGGTCACCCATTTTTGATATTATTATATCACCAGCATAAATATTGCAACTCAACAACTCATCAGCCTTTTCTTTGGAAGCATAGATTTTATAATCATCGTTAAATTCTCCATCACCAATGTTTTGAAGCTGAATTATTCTAAATCCACTTTTTGTATAATCGCTTGCTTTTAAATTTGAACCAAATGGGCCTCCTGTAAAACTCCACTTAACTTTTTTGTCAGCAGTATCAATTAAACTCTTCTTTTCCCAGTCTTTATCCTTTACAAATGCAGGAAACCGCAACTCTGGTATTAATTTTTCTATCTTATTCATACGCTGCTAATCCTGATATTTCACGCCCTTGGGCTAGTTTCTTTAATTCTGGTACTAAGTCGTTCATTAAAGCCGTTTCTGCCTTGCTTCTTTGTTTCCAACCTAATTCCAATGGTTCCATAAGGTCGGTAAGCTTTTCGCCGTCAAAAATCATTCGGTTCATAATATCCTCTACAAAAGCTTTAATGTCTTCTATTTGTAAACCATGCTTGTTTGAGATTGCAGCCAGTTCTTTTTCGTACTTCTCTACTTTAAAAATTTCAAAGTTTTCCTTTAGCTCTTCAGTACTTTGTCCTTTGCTCCAATCTAACGAGTCAATAAAGTCGGTCATATCCTCCTCTTCGTCCATCAGATTAGAGTTTGATTTTAGTAAACTCTTAATCTGTTTTTTCGACATTTTTTGTTTACTCGGTGCTTTTCCCATGTTTTCAGCAGTAAGCTCCATAATGTAATCGTAATCGATGACTGCTGAGGCAAAAAGCACAAACTCAAAATCAAGTTGCTGAATTTCGGGTGGTGCTTCGTCTCCTTCTTTTTGCTGAATTTCTCTTAATTGTTTAGCCGTTTCTATATATGAGCTTCTAAATTCCAGTAAGCTTTCTTTTGGTAAAATAGCTTCTATCTTTTCTTTTTGCTCTTCTTCTAAATCGGTGTATTGGTCAAGCTGCGTTTTTAAACGTTGTACCTCCTTAAAGTTTTTCACAAATACAATACGGGCAGCATCGCCTTTTAGGTTATACACTTCCTGAGGTTCATTTACCAATTTGTTATCCTCCATGAAAATACCCAGCGTTTCAACGGCTTTTTTGTATTCTTCAATTACAACTGGTGCAGGGTCAACCAACCAAACTTTTACAGCGGCATCATCCTTTTTGCCAGAAAAAAGTGTAATAGCCTGATTTACGGCATCCTGTTGCGAACGAAAATCTAAAATATTACCGTAAGGTTTGGTGTCGTTTAATACACGATTGGTTCGAGAAAAAGCTTGTATTAATCCATGATATTTAAGCTTTTTGTCAACGTACAATGTGTTCAAATATTTTGAATCGAAACCTGTAAGCAACATATCCACCACAATTGTAATATCTATTTTATTTGCATGAGGATAGTCTTTGTTGCTATACTTCTGGTCTTTAATCCGCCTTTGTACATCTTGATAGTAGCTATCAAATTCATTGATATTATGCACCGTTTTAAATTGTTTATTATAATCAGATATAATATCAATTAATGCCTTTTTCTTTTCTTCGGGGTTTGTCTGATTATCATATTTCTCCTGCTCCAAATCATCTTGTAATTGCTTTACATCCGCTGCATTTTTTTGACTTTGCTGGTCTCCTTCTTTTGCAATCAATTGGGCAGGTGGAGAAAACACACAAGCAATATTAAATTTATAATAATCAGAATTTTCAGCTTTTTTCCGTTCTTGTATTTCTTTAAAAATCTGATAGTATTTTATTGCATCGTTAATAGAAGATGTTGCCAATATTGCATTGAAACGTCTTGAATTTGTTGCAGAATTATGTTTTTCAATGATTGCTTCAACTACCGCCTGTTGTGCTATTTGTTCTCCTGGCTTTGGATTTTGTTCTCCTTTGCCTTTAAAATAGTCAATGTGAAACTTTAGTACATTTCTATCCTCAATAGCGTTTGTTATGGTATAAGTAGGCAACTCATTTTGAAAGATTGACTGTGTTGTTTTATACGTTTCAGTTCTATCTTCCCTTATTTTAGCTGTTGAATTTTCAGGAAATATAGGCGTACCTGTAAATCCAAATAATTGAGCATTCGGAAAGAATTCTGTAATTGCCTTGTGATTTTCTCCAAATTGCGAACGATGGCACTCGTCAAAAATGAAAACAATTCTTTTTTCACTCAAAGGCTCTAAACGTTCTTTGTAGTTTCGTTTGTTTGTTCCATCCAATGCCAATCCAAGTTTTTGAATGGTGGTTACAATAACTTTATCAGCATAATCGGTAGAAAGTAAACGCCGCACGAGAGTTTCTGTATTGGTATTTTCTTCCACGCTTCCTTCCTGAAATTTATTGAATTCCTCACGAGTTTGTCGGTCAAGGTCTTTTCTATCAACTACGAACAAACATTTTTCAATATCAGGGTTATCTTTTAGCAGAGTAGATGCTTTAAAAGATGTCAATGTTTTACCACTTCCTGTTGTGTGCCAGATATATCCATTCCCACGGTTTTGGTGAATACTGTCAACGATAGCTTTTACCGCATAAATCTGGTAAGGTCGCATTACGAGCATTTTTTGTTCGCTTTCGACCAATACCATGTATTTACTTATCATTTCACCAAGCGTACACTTGGCTAGAAATCTCTGTGTAAAAGGTTCAAGATGGGTGATTTTGTTATTATCCTCGTCTGCCAGTTGGTATATCGGTAAGAATTGTTCATCGGCGTTAAATGCAAAATGTTGATTCTTGTTGTTTGCAAAATAATATGTATTTGTTTTATTACTCACGATGAATAATTGCATAAAACACAGTAAAGAATTGCCATATCCATTGCCAGGCTCGTTTTTATAATCAACGATTTGTTGCATGGCTTTTCGTGGTGAAATATCCAGTTTCTTTAGTTCAATTTGTACAACGGGCAAACCGTTAATCAGTAATACTACATCATATCGTTGATGGCTATTCTCGGTATTAATACGTAATTGTCGGATAACTTCATAGTCGTTTTTGCACCAATCCTTGATGTTTACCAAAGTATAATGTAAAGGTGTACCGTCTTCACGTTGGAAGTATTGTTGCTCACGCAATAACTTAGAAGTAACAAATACATCTGGATTGATGATATCTTCACGTAACCGTAAAAACTCATTGTCAGTCAAACGAACACGGTTAAGCGCTTCAAACTTTGCTTTGAAGTTCTCTTCAAGTGTTTTTCTATCAACAATGTCAGGTCGATAGGTGTATTTAAGCTCTTCCGTAAGCTGCTTGACCAGATTTTCTTCTATTTGAATTTCTTTTGTCATTAATCTTCTTTCAATAAATCTTTGGGATTCACATCCAATATTTTTGCTATCTCATAAAGTACCTCAAGTCGTGGTTGTTGTCGGTTCTGAACATATCCGTTAACTACATTATAACTTTTACCAAGTCTTTCAGCCAACCAAGTCTGCTTAATTCCTTTTTCTTCAAGTACTTCTTTTATTCTGTTCATGTCGTAAAAAAGTCAGACAGCTAAAATAGATTTTTTACATCAAAATTCATTATAAAAAGTATTTGAATTGTATATGGTCATTTTGTGCGTCAGTAAAACAAAATCTTCCTAAGATTATATTGTTGAGATATAAAAATGTGTTTGAATTGAATTAGGAATATCATTTATCCTAATCAGTACGTTAAAAACATTCCCCGGACAAAAAACGACAATCAGGGACACCTTAACCACGCCCCAACAATGCCTTCCAATTTAACCATAGGTTTGCGCAAGTATTAACCGCCGCGGCATGTCTGCCCGGTATAAAATTGCAAACAAATGGTAAAAAAACTAATCTCATTTTTCGTATTTGTCCTTTCGTGGGTCAGCCTTCTGGCCCAAGGGGATGGTAGCGCCGGTATCACGGAAGCCACCCAAATGGTCACTTCATACTTCGACCCGGCCACTAAGTTGATTTATGCCATTGGCGCCGTTGTCGGCCTAATTGGAGGCGTAAAAGTGTACCAAAAGTTTTCCAGCGGAGACCCGGACACCTCAAAAGTTGCAGCTTCGTGGTTTGGGGCGTGCATTTTCCTGATTGTGGCAGCCACCATTTTAAGGTCGTTTTTCCTCTAAACTATGGCAGAATTCACAATTAACAAAGGCATAAACAAGCCAGTCGAATTTAAGGGACTAAAAAGCCAGTACCTATTCATCTTTGCCGGTGGGCTGCTCGGTATCATCATCCTTTTTATGGTGATGTACATGAGTGGTGTGCCACAAACTGTATGTATCGGGTTCGCTGTAATTACAGCCCCGTTGCTTATTTGGCAAACTTTTTCCCTTAACAGGAAATATGGCACACACGGGCTGATGAAGCTGCAGTCTGTAAAACGTTACCCCCGCAGGTTGATAAACCGGAAAAGGGTACGAAAACTGCTAATCTGTGCCAGGCTAAAACAATCACCTTAAAATTACAGTCATCCCAATGAGAAGTATTTTAAAAAAAAGTACACTGGAACAAAAATTCCCGCTGCTGGCGGTAGAAAACGGGTGTATCCTTTCTAAAGACGCGGATATTACTGTTGTCTTCAGGGTTCGCCTGCCCGAACTCTTTACTGTCAGCGCTGCGGGATATGAAACAGTACACTCTTCGTGGTGCAAGGCCCTGAAAGTACTGCCCGATTATTCAATTGTCTTGAAACAGGACTGGTTCTGTAAGGAAAATTATGCCCCGGAAATACCGGAGTCAAAAGAAATATCCTTCCTTTCACGAAGTTTCCAGAGGCATTTTAACGAGCGACCTTTCCTGAACCACTACTGCTACCTGATGCTGACAAAAACGACCAAGGAGCGTTCGCGGCAGCAAAGCACATTTAACAGCCTTGCCCGAGGGTTTATCGTCCCCAAAGAGGTGAGTGACAAGGAAACTGCAAACCGGTTTCTGGATGCGGTAAGCCAGTTTGAACGCATCATAAACGATTGCGGAATAATGAAATTGGAACGGCTTTCCACGGCGGAGATTGCCGGGACGGAAAAAGAGAGCGGCATTATCGAAAAATACCTTGCCCTTACCCAGGACAACAATCAGGAATTAAAGGATATGCGTATCGACGCCAGCGAAATGCATATCGGGGACAATGCCCTTTGTTTGCATACCCTTTCGGATGTGGGCGATTTGCCGGGGAAAGTAGCCACAGACTGCCGGTATGAACGCCTTTCAACTGACAGGAGCAGTTGCCGCCTGTCTTTTGCATCACCCGTAGGGCTGCTTTTATCCTGTAACCACATCTACAACCAGTTTGTGTTTATTGACAACCATGAGGAAAACCTGAAACGGTTTGAGAAAATGGGGCGCAACATGCAATCGTTGGCCAGGTACGGGCGGGGCAACCTGGTCAACAAGGAATGGATTGATATGTACCTGAACGAAGCGCACGCCCAAGGGCTCGTTTCCGTACGCGCCCACTTTAACGTGATGGCGTGGTCTGACAACCCGCAGGAACTAAAAATGATAAAAAACAATGTGGGCTCACAAATCTCCCTGATGGGGTGCCAGCCGCGCCACAACACCGTAGATGTCCCGACCCTTTACTGGTCGGGCATCCCCGGCAATGCAGCCGATTTTCCGGCAGAGGAAAGCTTTTACACATTCATCGAACAAGCCTGTTGCTTTTTTACAGGGGAAACCAATTACCAAAGTTCCCCGTCACCGTTCGGGATTAAAATGGTCGACAGGAATACCGGGAAACCATTGCATGTGGATATTTCCGATTTGCCGATGAAAAAAGGAATTATCACCAACCGGAACAAGTTTATCCTCGGCCCGTCGGGAAGCGGTAAATCCTTTTTTACCAATCACATGGTTAGGCAATATTTTGAACAGGACACGCATATTTTACTCGTGGATACCGGGAACAGCTATAAAGGGTTGTGTGATTTAATCCGCTATAAAACGAAGGGCGAAGATGGGGTTTATTTTACCTATACCGAGGACAGCCCGGTTGCTTTTAATCCGTTCTATACCGATGACCGGGTGTTTGACATTGAAAAAAGGGAAAGTATCAAAACCCTTATCCTGACCCTTTGGAAAAAAGACAGCGAAGTCCCAACCCGGGCGGAGGAAGTGGCATTGTCCAACGCCGTTAACAGTTTCATACGGCTTATAAAGAAAGACACCGGTACCATTCCCTCATTTAATACCTTTTATGAATTTGTCAGGGAGGATTACCGGAAAGAACTGCATTCAAAAAATGTCCGCGAAAAGGATTTCGATGTGGATAATTTCCTGAACGTACTCGAACCCTATTATAAAGGGGGCGAATATGATTTTCTGCTAAACTCGGACAAGCAACTGGATTTGCTCAACAAACGTTTTATCGTGTTTGAGCTGGACAATATCCGCGACCACAAGGTACTGCTCCCTATCGTGACCATTATCATCATGGAAACTTTCATTAATAAAATGAGGAGGTTGAAAGGTATCCGCAAGATGATATTGATTGAAGAATGTTGGAAGGCACTGACTTCTGCCAACATGAGCGAGTACATTCGTTACCTGTTCAAAACCGTCCGAAAATACTTCGGCGAAGCTGTAGTGGTCACCCAGGAAGTGGATGACATTATCAGTTCTCCCATTGTAAAGGAAAGTATCATCAATAATTCGGATTGTAAAATACTGCTTGACCAACGCAAGTATATGAACAAGTTTGATGCAATACAGGAACTGCTTGGGCTTACCGAAAAAGAACGCGACCAGATTCTTTCCATTAATATGGACAATGACCCCAGCCGGAAATACAAGGAAGTATGGATTGGATTGGGCGGGGTTCAATCTGCCGTCTATGCCACAGAAGTTTCTGCGCAAGAATATTTTACATACACAACCGAAGAAACTGAAAAGCTCGAACTCACACGCCTGACTGAAAAGCTGGGCGGGAACATTGAAATGGCCATCAAACAACTGGCTGAAAGCAAACAAGAATCTTTTACACATTAACATTTAAAACATAAAAGTATGCGAACACGATTAATAATAGCAGGACTCCTAATACTGCTTGGCACATCCGGCCTGAAAGCGCAGTTTGTGGTTACCGACCCGATAAACCTTGCACAGGGTATTGTCAATTCGGTTAACGAGATTGTACAGACATCAAGCACGGTTTCCAACGTGATAAAAAACTTTCAAGAAGTGAAAAAAGTTTATCAGCAGGGGAAGGAGTATTACGACAAACTCAAAGCGGTACACGACCTTGTAAAAGACGCCTATAAAGTGCGGCAGACATTGCTTATGATTGGTGAGATTTCCGATATATACGTTAATTCTTTTGAGTTGATGTTACAGGATGAATATTATACGGCAGAAGAACTGGAAGTCATAGCCTTTGGTTATACAAAGCTACTGGAAGAAGGGGCTGCTACTCTCAAAGAGATGAAAGATGTAATCAGCAGTACGGGGCTTTCCATGACTGATAAAGAGCGTATGGACATTGTTGACCGGTGCTATAATTCAGTGAAACATTACCGTAACCTTACACGCTACTATACCAACAAGAATATTTCCATCTCCCTTATCCGGGCAGAGCAGGAAGGTGACAAAGCCCGGATATTGGCGCTTTACGGGAATGCAGAAGACCGGTACTGGTAAAATTTAAATCTATGGATACATTTGATAATTTACACCAGGCGCTACGTGTGCTTTATACCGAGATGATGCCCCTTTGTTCAGATATGACCGCAGTAGCCAAAGGTATTGCCGGGCTGGGGGCTTTGTTTTATGTGGCATACCGTGTATGGCAGTCGCTTGCACGGGCGGAACCGATAGATGTTTACCCGCTTCTCCGCCCTTTTGCCATTGGCCTGTGCATCCTGTTTTTTCCCACTATTGTACTTGGAACAATGAATGCTGTGTTAAGCCCAATCGTGAGGGGAACAAACGGCATACTGGAATCACAGGTGCTTGACCTGGAACAATTGAAAAAGGACAAGGACACGATTGAACGGGAGAAAATGCTGAGAAACCCGGACGAAGCTTACTTAGTGAGCGATGAAGCATTTGATAAGGCCATCGATGAACTGGGATGGGGACCAAAAGACCTTGTTACAATCGCCGGAATGTATGCCGAGCGAAGTTGGTACAACCTGAAAAAGTCTATTCAGGAGGCTTTTCTCAATCTGTTGGAACTTATATTCCAGGCTGCCGCTTTGGTAATAAACTGTCTGCGGACTTTCTTTTTAATTGTACTGTCCATCCTCGGGCCAATCGCATTTGCATTCAGTGTCTATGACGGTTTTCAGAATACCCTCGTTACCTGGCTTACGCGGTACATCAGCATTTACCTCTGGCTACCGGTGGCCGATATTTTTTCTTCCGTACTGGCTAAGCTTCAGGCTTTGATGATTCAAAAGGATATTGCAGAGATGGCTGCCGACCCGAACTATATCCCGCAGGGAACTGACGGGGTATATATAACCTTTATGCTCATTGGCATTGTCGGGTACTTTACCATCCCCAGTGTGGCCGGATGGATTGTACAGGCCGGTGGAATGGGGAATTATGGCCGCAATGTAAACAGCGCCGCCATGAAAGGGGCTTCTGTTGCATCAGGGACGGCTGGCGCCGCCTCCGGGAATATTACAGGAAAAATATTAAAACAATAAACGAATCATTTAAAACTATGGAGTTTAAACCTTTAAAGAATATAGAAAGCAGTTTTAAGCTGATACGGCTGTTCGCCATCATCTTTGTTTGTGCCAGTACAGTTGTTACCGTTTATGCGGTCTGGAGTTCGTACAGCTATGCTGAGGCCCAGCGTCAAAAAATTTATGTACTCGACCAGGGTAAATCCTTGATACTGGCCCTTTCGCAGGATTTGGCGCAAAACAGGCCCGTAGAGGCCAAAGACCATATCAGGCGTTTTCATGAACTGTTTTTTACACTTTCGCCTGATAAAGATGCCATTGAACACAACATCAACCGGGCCCTTTACCTTTCGGACAAAAGCGCTTTTACCATTTATAAAGATTTGGTAGAAAGCGGGTATTACAACCGGGTAATTTCAGGCAACGTCACCCAACGGATATGGATTGACAGCATTTCCTGCAACTTCAGCAATTATCCTTATGAAGCCACGGTTTATGCACGGCAGCACATTACCCGGGAAACGACCGTTACGGAACGCAGGCTGGTTACTTCCTGCCGGTTGCGCAATACTTCGCGCAGCGATAACAACCCGCACGGGTTTATCATTGAAAACTTCAACATAAAGGAAAATGAAGACAACTCAACGTGGGACAGATAAAGGTCTTGCAGAGAAAGAAATATCCGTGACTACTTTTCGGCGCAGGTTAAAGAATGTCTGTGAAAAGCTTACACAAAAGCAACGCAGGGCTACTGTTTGGGCCTTGCTTATTGTATTTACTGTTTTGGTTTTTATTTCCGTTTCGGACATTTTCAGAAATGGGGCAAAGCTTTCAGAACCAAAGCATATTGTTCCTTTAAAAATATTGGAGAACTCTAAGGATACGGTTTCACATAAAATCACAAATAATGAAAGAGAACAACAATAAAACGGGGCAGCACAAAGTGCTGACCCCGGAACAACACCAAAAGCGCAAAAAGATGGTCATCTTCCCGCTAATGTTCATCGCTTTCGCAGCGGCAATGTATTTTATTTTTGTGCCTTCATCACAGCAAAGGGACAAAAAGCAGGGGCTGAACACAGACCTGCCTATCCCCAGGAATGAAATCATTGGGGATAAAAAAGCTGCATACGAAATGGAACTTTTCGGGAAAAAGAAAAATCAGCAGACACTGTCTCTCGAAGATTACGGGATTAAACCCGACACGGCAAAAAGCCGGATTATCACCAGCAGTACCGGGGGATACGCTTCACAAAAAACACCGCAATCCTCCATCCGGTCATCAGCTGAAGCTTATAAAAAGGTAAATAGTGACTTAAACAGTTTTTATATCCAGCCAAAGACAAGCTCACGCGAAAAAGAACTGGGGAAACAGGTTGAAATCTTACAGGCCGAATTGGAAGAAAAAGAAAAGAAGGATAGTGTCAGCCGGGTGGACCAACAGCTCAAATTAATAGAGGAAAGTTACAAATTGGCTACAAAGTATATGCCTTCCACACAGGAAAAAATTCAGCAAACGGAACGGCAACAAAATAGCGTTCCGGCCAGGGAGTTACTTCCAACGGAAAATAAAAACGTTGTTCCGGTTTCCAAGTTGGGGACAAATGAAACAAGTTCCCTGCAACAACAGGTAAGCGATTCTACCTTCATCGGCAGGTATTCCCGACCTGTGAATACCGGTTTTTACACCGTAGGCCAAAACACTACGGAAACTTTCCCAAATACGATAAAAGCGTGTATCCATGATGAACAGGTAATTGTCTCCGGGCAAAATGTAAAAATACGTTTGCTGGAACCTGTGAAGGTAGGTGGGGTAATAATCCCCGAAAATGAAATGGTTACCGGGATTGCCGTTATCCAGGGTGAACGGTTGAATATTACAATCAACTCGCTGGAATACATGGGCAGGATAATCCCGGTGGAAATTTCGGTATATGATATGGACGGGCAGTCGGGAATTTTTATTCCGGGCTCTGTGGAAACCACCGCCCTGAAAGAGGTTGCCGCCTCAATGGGACAAGGGGCTGGGACAAGTATCAGTATTACACAGGGGACAACTGCAGGTCAGCAATTGGCCGCCGATGTAGGCCGGGGGTTTATTCAGGGGGCTTCGCAGTATGTTTCAAAAAAACTGCGGACACCTAAAGTCACCCTTAAAGCCGGGCACCGCCTGTTGTTAATGCTCTCCAATTAAAATCAAATTATTTAACTCAAAAATCCATCAACATGAAACAGTTATTTTTCTCATTTATATTTATTTCAGCTTTTTCGCTATCATCCTTTACCCAAAACAGTTTTACTAAAGTTATCGCAAAAGACCGGGTAATCCCGTCGTATTGTATAGAAGTTACTTTTGACAAAACCGTCCATTTGATTTTTCCTTCGGGTGTTTCGTACATTGACCTTGGCTCATCCAATATTATTGCCGGGAAAGCAGATGGCGCTGAAAATGTGGTCAGGATAAAAGCTGCCATTAAAGGTTTCAAAGAAGAAACCAACTTTTCGGTGATTACCGATGAAGGCAGTTTTTACTCCTTTATCGTGAATTATTCGGAAAACCCTGAAAAGCTGAATATTGAAATGAAAGATTTTCTTCATAATGAAAAGCTGGGCAATAAGTCGGAAAATGCTCAAGAGGTACATCTTTCTGAGTTGGGAAACGAGTCGCCACAAGCAGTTCGTTCAGTAATGGAGAAAATCTATAAAACAAACCGAAAGAGGGTAACCCATATTAATAGTAAGCAGTTTGGCATTGAGTTCCAACTCCGTGGAATTTTTAGTCACAACGGACTTTTATTGTTGCATACCGAAATCAGGAATACCACTGAAATTCCCTTTGATATTGATTTTCTGGCATTTAAAATTGTCGATAAAAAGGTTGCTAAACGGATGGCTATACAGGAAACTGTTATAAAACCGGTACGGGTTTACAATTACCTGACCTCAATAAACGGGAGGAAAACAGAAAGTACCGTTTTTGCATTTCAAAAATTTACCATCCCTGATAAAAAACAACTGGTCGTTGAGCTGTTCGAAAAAAAAGGTGGTAGACATCAGCGATTTGTGGTAAAAAACGGGGATTTGGTGAAAGCCCAACCAAGCAGAAAACTTTGACCGCATCCTTATCTTTTTTAAGGATTAACACGAAAGGCAACTGCCGGGTTGCCTTTCGTTAATTTATCGGGGCCGTTACATTTCCCCTTTATCAGCGAGCGAATAATACGATTCGCTGGTAAAAATAATGTGGTCCAAAACTGGAAGGTCAAGTACTTTACCAATTTCAACGATTTTGTTTGTAAGTTTTAAATCAGCATCACTTGCTTTCAAGTTGCCACTTGGGTGGTTGTGCATTAGTATTATCGAGCTTGAATTACATTTTAAGGCAGATTGAAATATCAACTTTGGGTCAACAACTACTCCTGATAAACCACCGGTGAACATGTTTGAAATTCCAATTACGCGGTTTGCCCTCGATAACAGCAATATTTTAAACGATTCGCGGTGGTCAATATCTGTAATCCATGAAGGATAAACCAAATCATATACATCTTTTGAACAGGTAATTTTTGGTAAATCCGTTAGTTTTGATTTACGCGAATAAGAAACTGTAATTTCGTTAAGTGAAAATAAATCTGTCATTGAAGCTACCCATGCCTTTGGGATTTATTTGGGCTTCCGGCACGCCATTAAATTTTGGCGTACCCCATTGAGCCGAACGGATTCTTGTCAAGGGTGCATGTCAGTTTGTTTTGAGGAACGAAGAACAAACTGAACGCATCCAAAGCACGGCTGGCAATATAAAACGAACAAAAACAGCCGCCCTTGACTTTTCCGGGCGGCGATGAATAACTTGGCCAAAAGTTTAATGGATGGTATTAGTAAGGTGGGCTTTTAGAATTATTTCTAATGAATTGCCTCTTGCTAACTTTTAAAAAAGGGCACATGGGACAGGTAAGCTGAAAAATGATAAAATAATTACATATCTCAGTAACTTCAACTCTAATAAATAGGATGTTACTTATTTAAATAACAGGGACAAGTTCCTTATAGTCCGTACAGGAAATGCAATCAATCCGGAAAACAAGGATAAGACCGCCTTTATTAAAAAATAAAGCACCCATCCCAGCACTGGCAGAAAAAGAAATATTTGTGGCGTTATCCGTGTTAGGGCTTTCCATCCGGCCACAATGCCAAGCCCCATATAAATTAAGAAAAAATGGCTTTCCCAGAAGCTGTCAGGAGTTTTATAAGTATCATTGACCAACAGGTCCAAAATAAATCCTATGGGCAATCCTATTAAAAGAGTCAAAAGTATCTCAGTTACAACTGCCCTTTTTTGCTTTTGCCGGGAAACTGTAAAACAATCCTGGCAAATTGGTTTTGAAAACTTATTGGTACATTCAACACACAATCCCTTGCCACAAATCTGGCATTGTGATACAGCACTTTCGGAAGGATGGTTAATGCAATTCATTGTCAATTGAAAACTATTAGAGTTTTAAAGTTACATAAAATCTTTCTATACCAAAGAAATTAATGAATCCTGAGATGGTTATTATAATACGGTTTGACAGTTATAGTTTGAGTTTCTTCTTCTGTGTTTCTGCGTTCATAAAACTCAATACAGCATCATAATCTTCAACTATTAAGTTCGATACTTCTCCGGGGTTCTCCACCAAAAAAGGGAAAAACTGCAAAGTTTTTCCCTTTTTTGTTTTTGTTGGCGATGATCTATCCTTGGATCACCCAAAGGTTGTCCCAAAACAAAAAAGACCCCTTGTGAAAACAAGAGGTCTGTCATGGGTTGAGGTCTCTGGCGGATTCGAACCGCCGTACGCGGTTTTGCAGACCGCTGCCTAGCCGCTCGGCCAAGAGACCATTGTGTTATTGGACTGCAAATGTAATAAAATTTTCTACTTTTCAACAAGAAAAATCAACAAGGAATTTAACCAATTATCTTTTCTCATTCATGTCGGTTGGTTTTTTAATTATTTCTATTTTAGCGGAAGCTAAACAAGGTGAATGAAATATTTGATTTGCATACTTTTTCTGGTTGTATCGTTTGACCAATCTTTTAGTCAGAGTGAGCTCAGTTTTGAGAACTTATCGATTGAAGACGGGCTGGCGAATAATTCAGTGCGTACGATGTTTCAGGATCGGCAAGGTTACATGTGGTTTGGCACATTGAACGGACTAAGCAGGTATGACGGGCAGAAATTTAAAACATTCAACTATGCACCCAACGACTCTACTTCAATAAGCAACAATAAGGTTCGAGATATATTTCAGGATGGTGCCGGGTATATTTGGGTTTCAACATACGATGAAAATGCCCATCGCTTTGATCCAAAAACTGAAAAATTTGTCAATTTCCCCTTAGCTTTTAGCGATCAGTTAAAAACATTGGAGGTACATTCAATATATGAATCGTCTCCCGGGGTTGTTTGGCTGAATATTAACGGAGGGGGCTGTGCCAGAGTTATTTCGAAAACAGATTCGGAGGAATTCGAACTGGATTTTTTTAATCTCGAAAACGGTTTGTGTTCCAATAGTCTGAACTTCATCGAAAAAGGGCGTGACGGCGGCGTTTGGTTTGGTACATCCGCCGGATTGTGTTACTTACCCAATGATCGAATTAAACAAGATGGGATACTTGATTTTCAGTATTTTTTGAACGAGCCTTCTCAGTCAATTACTGCGTTATATGAGTCTGACAAAAGTATTTGGGTGGGCTGTTTAAATGGCGAACTTTTTAAACTAAATGGCGATCAACAAGAGTTAGTCTGGAAAACTTCGACTTCTGGAGCCCGAAGGTCTAATATAACGTTTATAGAAAATTCTAAGTTTGGATATTTGTGCATTGGCTCTTTAAAGGGACTGGTATTAATCGATAAAACAACGGGCGGGCTTATGCACTATAACAGTCGAAATAGCGAACTTGTAACAGAGTATATTTCGTCTTGCTATCAGGATATGAATGGTGATTTTTGGTTGGTTACCAGCAGAAGGGGAGTAACACGTTTTCAGGTTCGTGAAAAGCGATTCACGCAATACCCGCTAAGCCCAGAACTTAGACAGTCGATATTAGAAGGTGAAAAGCAACTCTTTTACGAAGATGTCAATGGTAATTTGTGGGTTGGTATATATGGTGGTGGCGTTTCCCGGTTTAACCGGGATACAGAAACCTTTGAGCAGTACTTGCACGACGACGATAATCCGGAGAGTTTATCCTCAAACCTTGTGTTGTCGTTGGCTGGCGATCAGTCTGGCAATATATGGATAGGAACCTATAAAAGGGGAGCCAACAAAGCAAATCTCCGGAAAACGAATTTTCATTCTTTACAACTTGACAATTCAACGAAAAAGGATTTTTCGAATGAAGTGCGAGCTATTTTTGAAGATAGCAGAAATTGGATTTGGACAGGAGATAAACGGGGTGATATTGTTGTTTATGATCAAAATTTCAATCAACTTTTTGTGTTAAATGATATGCTTGAGGATATTTCGATCTCAAGTGGCGTTTATGCCTTTGAAGAAGATTATAAACGGCAAATCTGGATTGCGACAAAAGGAAGCGGAATTTATGTGATCAGGAATTTGCCGGAAAAAGCCTCTTCGATTCAACCGGGTAAACTGGAAATTACCCGACTGGTTTCGGATCCCGACAATCCTGCTTCGTTGGCGTATAACGACGTTTTTGATTTGCACGAAGACCGCAACCGCCAGATGTGGGTGGCGCTTTATCATGGAGGTGTTAATGTCATCAAAAATCCGTTGCTTCCCGGTCAGCAGTTTCTTAATTACACGCATAATGAAGATGATAAATTCTCTATTTCCGATAATCGGGTTCGGTGCTTTTTAGAAGATCATGACGGAAATATGTGGATTGGTACTGCCAGTGGGCTAAATTTTTTGAGTTCCGAGTATCGGCAGACAGACGATAAAAAATATATTACGATCGAACGGTCTGATGCTGAGGGAGGGTTGTCGCACAATGATATTATATGTATTACTGAGGATTATAAGAACCAGCTATGGGTGGGAACCTACGGAGGAGGTGTCAATAGATCTGCTGGAACGAATGATCGTGATGAGTTTTATTTTGAGACCTTTCAGCAAGCAGATGGCTTATCGAGTAATCTTGTTTTAAGTATTGTTGAAGATGGAGATCAAACGCTGTGGATTGGAACCGACTTTGGCTTGAATAAATACAATCCGACGATAGGTGGCGTAGACAACTATTATATTGCTGACGGTTTAACTGAAAATTCTTTTTCGGAGGGAGAAGCCTTGAAAACGTCGACTGGCAAATTAATATTTGGACATATCTCAGGGATGATTTGGTTTAGTCCTGATTCCATTAAGAAATCGTACCTGCAAGCCCCGATTGTTTTAACTGATTTCAAAATCAATGGGAAAACCAATCAAAAAAAATTAAATCGTGCTCGTAGCTTTTTGGGTAATTCCGCTCAAGCTATTCATTTAAATTACGATGAAAATTTCCTCACATTTGAGTTTGCAGCTTTGGATTATAAGGCTCCCTCAAAGATTCAGTATAAATTTAAGCTTGAAGAGTATGAGCAAAACTGGAATAACTCGGGTAATTTAAATACTGCCATTTATCGTGACTTAGAGCCCGGAGATTATCAATTCCGGCTGCAGGCTTCGAATAGCGATGGGCTATGGGTAAACCCCGAAATGAAGCTGGCAATCACAATTACTCCTCCTCCATGGGAAACGGCCTGGGCCTATATGATCTATACATTATTAATTGCGGGTATCCTTTTTTTAGTGCGGCGTTTTACACTCGAAAGAATTAAGCTGAGGCATGAGGTCGAATTCGAAAAGCAGATGGCCGACGATAAGTTAAAATTTTACACAAGTATATCACATGAGTTCAAAACTCCACTAGCCCTGATTCTTGGTCCAGTTGAAGATATGCTCGCAAATGCAAAACTTCCGGCAGAGATGTTTAGCTCGTTGAAAATGGTGAAACGAAATACCCGACGTTTATTAGAGTTGATTGATCAGCTAATGGATTTTAGAAAAATTCAGAAAGGATTTTTTAAGCTCAATAAAATTAACGGTGATCCTGTTGATTTCTTAAATGAGATTTACCAGGCATTTCTGCCATTTTCGAAAAAGCAGAATATTCATTTTTCTTTTATACACGATAAAAAGAGCTTGAGAGCCCATCTTGACTACAAGGCGCTTGAGAAGATCGTGTTCAATTTATTGTCAAACGCTTTTAAACACACTGAATCTGGACGGGCAATAAGGCTTGAATTGTCGAGTAATGAGATGAATGGTGAACTGACGATTGCCGTAATTGATGAGGGTGAAGGAATCCGGGAGACGGATTTGCCTCATATTTTTGACCGCTTTAATTTGGGTGACCGATCTAAATGGAAAGACGAATCGAGTACGGGTATTGGTTTGTCTCTGTGTCGTGAGTTGGTTGACTTGTTGGGAGGTGAAATTTTTGTTGAAAGTAAACGAGGAGAAGGAAGTTCGTTTAAAATTAGATTTGTGGGAGTTCTAGTTCCGGCAGATGATAAAAATGAAATTCAAACAGCCTATAAAGAGCCGAGTTATACAAGGCAGTATATTGATACCATAAAGGATGATGAATCAGGAGATGATTCAATAAAGAAAGCACCCAAAACAGGTAAAAGAGATCAAGTTCTAATCGTAGAAGATAACCCCGATTTGCAAAAATTTTTAGTAGATCATCTTTCGCAAAATTACAACATGCTGCAAGCTTATGACGGAAAAGAAGGGGTGAAATTAGCTAGAAAGGAGAATCCTGATTTAATTATTTGCGACGTGATGATGCCTGAAATGGATGGTTTGGAGTTAACCGGAACGTTGAAAAGTGAGTTTTACACCAGTCATATTCCAATTATCCTGTTAACTGCAAAATCGCTCGAGGAGCATAAAATTGAAGGAATTGAAATCGGTGCTGATGATTATATCACCAAGCCATTTAATATGGTGTATCTTGAAAAGCGGGTTCAAAACATCCTGAAGCAGCGGAAACAGCTCAAGGAGCGCTTTGGGAAAGATACCAGTGTTAAAACCAAGGAGCTTACAAGCTCAAAAGCCGATCAGGAGTTTATGGATAAAGTTATTCGTTTGGTCGAGGAAAACATGACTGACTCTGAGTTTTCGGTGGACATGATGCTTCCGGAATTTGGCTTTGGGCGAACGGTGTTTTACAAAAAAATGAAGGGAATTTCGGGCTACTCTCCTAAAGATTTTGTTCGAATTGTACGAATGAAGAAAGCAGCTGAATTGTTATGTTCAGGCGGCATCACCGTTTCCGAAGTCGCTTTTGATGTTGGGTACAGTGATCCGGAGTACTTCAGCCGGATATTTAAAAAACACTTTGGTAAAACACCCTCTGAATACCAAAAGCAAAATCGATAGTCCATAGTTGTAATTCTGTTTATCGACTAAATCTTTTTTTTTAGGAAGATCGTTCGGCTAGATATAGTTTTCACAGAAGCTGGAATATATATTGACTTCCAAGAGTCATGATTTTTGACCTGAGTTCCACCATATTCTTCGAGGCAGCTATTGTCTAAATCGGGTATTCGCTTTTGTCTTACCGAGCTTAGCCGATATTAATTAATCTTTAAAAGACCTCCGCTATTTCTCCTTGAATGTTGTAAATACACTGATATTGAGTATTAAAATCAATTTGTCTGGTTAATTGCGTACAAAATTACAGGAGAGCGAGGCGGCAACCCAAGCTATATTTGTTTGGTAGAATTAGCACTAGAAAATTAACGACCAATAAAAAGTTAACTCACTTGATTTTTTTTTGAAAGGTTGGATAGAGTGGATATCAAATTTGTAAAGTTAATAACTCCGGAATCAACCAGCTTGGTTTAAAAAAAAATCGAACTAACAAAAACACATCTATAAAGAACACGCTTAACGATTAAAAACAAACTTAACTATGAAAAACGAACGGAGACACATGAAAGTGTTAATTGAATTCTTCTGCCTAATCCAAGGCAATTATCTTTCCAAGGCAATTTCTCTACTATACAATAGTAGCAGCCTTTTACAATGTCACTTCTCACCAATTATTCAAGGTCAGTTTATTCAGGTTTCTAGTCAGGAATCGAACCGTCCTGGAATCAGTATTTAAAAACTAATCATAAAAATGAATTATATGGATAAAATGAAATTCATTAGAACGATAGCTTGGGTATTCATATTTGCTTTCGCATTCAGTTCATGCAAAGACCAAATGAAAGAGCATTATGAAGCACCTACCTGGCTTGAAGGTAGCGCTTGGCAAGTGCTTGAAGAAAGGGGCAATTATACGATCTTTCTTAAAGGTGCTGAAATTGCCGGTTTTAAGCCTATCATGGAGGGTAAAAGTTTGGTAACTGTAATGGCTCCAAATGACGAAGCACTCACCAACTATCTTTCTGAGAATGGAAAGTCTTCGATAGAGGATTTTTCCACAGCAGAACTACAGGAATTGATCGGATTTCACATCATGTATTACTCTTACGACAAAGATAAACTCGTGAATTTCCGCCCGTCTCAAGGTGATGGTGCACCAGAAGAAGAAAAAAACTTAGCAGCCGGCTTATATTATAAGCACCGGACACGTAGTCAGGTAGCGCCTAGTATGGGGACAGATACTTCTGGAAATAGCATCGTTATCTATCACAACGAGGCCCTGTTACCGGTGTTTTCTTACCGAATGTTCGACACCAAGAACATTGATGCGAAGTATAATTATGAATATTTCTATTCCGGCTCAAACTGGACAGGAGATGATGGTTTTAATGTTTCCAACGCATCGGTTAGCGAATATGAGATTACTGCAGACAACGGATATTTATATTTAGTTGACGATGTCGTTGAGCCACTAAATACAATTCATGCAGAGCTCAAAGGTCGGCCAGATTATTCGACTTATATCGACTTGTATGATTCATACTCCTATTTTGAGCTGGATGAGCAACTGACCGTTGATTTTGGTAATGGTACTGATCTTTATCGCCACCGACATGAATTTCCGCTGGCTGATATCGCATTAGAATGGCCCTCTTCTTTTTATCAAAACATTACAACAAACTCATTGGTAGCTTACAGTACATTTGCTCCTTCAAATTCAGCATTCGACGAGTTTATGACTGATTATTGGACTCCGGGAGGGTACGATAATATTAATGAGGTGAATAGTATTGCAATCCAGTATCTCATTCGCAATAGTTATTATGCTTCTGCCATTGTATTTCCGGAAGAAATTAAAGGTGGAGAAGTCTTGAATTCTTACGACATGATCATCAATTTTGATGTTGATGCCGTGCCTGCTGAAAATCGCGTGGTTTGCCAAAACGGAGTGTTTTACGGATTAGAAAAATTGGATCCTCCGGGTATGTTTAAATCGATTACCGGACCAGCTTTCCGCAACAAAGATTTATCCTGGTATTTATATATGCTTGATCCAACTGAGTTGTTAGTTGGTTTGTCAAGTAACGAGTCTAATTTTACCGTACTTATTCCGAGTGTTGCCCAGATGGAAGAAGGTGGTATGGGCTTAGTTGCTGACGAACTGTGGTCGTCGGATGGTGGTGATTTTGCACCAATGAGCACGTCGGCTATGATTGAAACCGTTAATTTACATACGGTTACTGGTGGAGTTGGTATTAGCTCTGCAGGTACTCAGGTTCTTCGTACCAATGTGCCTTACTCTTATTGGTTTGCCAAAGATGGTAAAATTACAACAAGTGTTCTGTTCAATAGCTACTTTGAACAGCCAACTTCCACCGTTGATTTTTACGATATTACCGAAAGAACGTATAACGGAGCTGACTGGACAAACGGTAAAGCTTACACGTACTCAAGTCCGGAAATCTTCAGGCCAATTATTTCAACACAATCGATGCAATATCGCCTGGCAATTACGCAAGATGCTACTTATCCATATTATAGGTTTTCGCAATTATTGCGCGATGCCGGAGCTGTTGAGTCAGAAACCGGAACGATTAATTTCCTTAACGGACTGCGCTGTCTTGCATTCGTTCCTACCAACGATGCGGTTGATGCAGCGGTGTCAGCTGGTGAAATTCCCGGAGTTGAAACTAATGGAACTGTTTCCGATCAGGCGGCTTTACTTGATTACCTAAAGTGCTACTTTGTTCTTACCGAGGACAACGGAATATCAACTTATCCTTATGTAGGATCAGGCGTAAATGGCGAATTTGACACGAAACGAACGTATTTAGATGGTGCTAACGGTGATGCTTTCACCCAACTATCGATTTTCGATGATGGTCAAAAATTAAGTGTTCAACTAAACGGAGCTGAAATTGGAACTGGTAATAAAGTAGATGTCGTCCCTGATTTCTATTATTTCCCGTTTTCATATAACGACGGTGGTGTGCACTACATAAACGGAGTACTCTAATCGAAAAGATATGAACTATTTGATAAGTTTCTATTCAACTGTAACCACCAGGATGATTCAGTTGATGAACGATTTACCAGCTGCAAGAAAAATTAGTATTTCTCATGAAACCGACTCACTATGAATAAAACAAAATATTTGATAATCGTCTTTTTGCTCCTGTTTTCAGGGATACTTCAGGCACAGAATACAAAGGTTCTGTCCGGTAGGGTTTTTGAAATGGTTGATGGTGAAAAGATACCTATTCCCGGAGCAAACGTTGTGGTGGCAAACAGCCAGAACCGTTTCCTTACAGGGGTGGCAACAGGGCCCAGTGGAGAATATAACTTCCGTGTGCCATCTAATGAAGAAAATCTAAGCATTATTTTCTCTTTTATTGGCTTAAAGAGCCAGAAAATATCGTACGAAGGTCAAGCCAAAATTGATGTTGTGCTTGAATCAGAAGACAGACAAGTTAATGAAGTTACCGTAACCGGCCGACATGTTGACCGTGTTACCGGAATTACACAGAAGCAGCAAACGGCAGCAACGCAACGGGTTGAAATGGATGAAATCATGGCCGTTTCTCCTGTAACAACTCTCGAAGAGGCTCTGCAAGGGCAATTGGGAGGTGTGGACATCATCTCTGGTGGTGACCCGGGTGCTCGTAGTTCAATTCGTATTCGCGGTACAAGTACCTTGAATGCTTCAGCCGAACCTTTAATTGTTATCGATGGTATTCCGTATTCGACGAGTATTAACGATGATTTCAATTTCGCTACTGCGAATGCTGAAGATTTTGGTCAGTTGGTGAATATTTCTCCTACCGATATCGAATCGATTGAGGTGTTGAAAGACGCTGCTGCAACGGCTATCTGGGGAACAAAAGGTGGTAATGGGGTTTTAATGATCACGACCAAAAAAGGAGCAAGAGGTAAAACAAGATTTACCTACTCTTCGAAGTTGACAACCCGTTTTGAACCTGATCCTATTCCAATGCTGGATGGTAACCAATATGTGGCTCTAATGCAGGATGCAATCTGGAATACGGCAAACGCAAAAGGATTAGCAAATTCTTCTGCAGAGCTTGGTTTATTATTTAACACTCCTGAAATTAACTATAGCCCAACCTGGCGTTATTTCGATGAATACAATGTCAATACCAATTGGTTGGATGAAGTACGCAGAACTTCGATTTCTGAAGATAATAACTTCTCAATGATGGGAGGCGGAGATAAAGCGACTTATCGTTTTTCTGTTGGTTACTTAAATGATAAGGGAACAACAATTGGAACCTCGCTTGATCGTCTCACTTCTTTGCTGAACATTAACTATAATTTCTCGCAAAAGCTACGCGTTGATGTTGATTATAGCTATACGCAAACGGAGAGAAAGAGTAACTACGATAATGGTAATGGCTGGCGTAATGCACGTTCTGAAGCAATGGCAAAGATGCCTAACAAGAGTCCTTACTGGATTGACGAAGTTACGGGTGAAAGAACCGATGAGTACTTTTCCCGTCAAAACCTGGATGAATTTCAAGGTTCTTTTACAGGAAAAGAAAACTATAACCCTGTAGCATTGGTTCACGAAGGGTTTAATACATCTTCTATTCGGGAATCGCGGATTACTTTCCGGATGAATTATTACATCACTCCCGAATTAACATACACCGGTTGGACCAGTATGAAACTAAACTCAAACCGCAACGAGAAGTTTCTACCACAGGTTGCTACAGGCGTAACCGGAGTGAGCGTTTATGCAAATAGAAGTTCTGATGCACTGTCTGATGGTTTCAATCTTCAAACCGAAAACAAGTTGCTGTATCGTAAAAACTGGAAAGAACGACATAATCTGGTAGCGATGGCCTTGTATCGTACAAATCAGAGTCAGCAATCAGAATATTATAGCGCTATTTCTGGCGCAGCTTCAGCCGGATTGGCCGATCCTACAACAGGAGGAAATGTCGTCGGCCGGGGTTCCGGTTCATCTGAAACCAGAACAACGTCAGCTATCTTAAATACGCACTATACGTTTATGGAGCGATACATGCTTAATGCTACCGTAAACTTCGAGGGTAATTCGAGTTTAGGTAAATCAGAGCGTTGGGGGATGTTCCCTGCGGTTGGTTTAGCATGGCAAGCTCAGGAAGAGGAGTTCATTAAATCTCTCGGATGGGTTGATCAAGCTAAATTCCGTGCCAGTTATGGTGCGTCAGGTCGTTCTCCTGATGGAGCCTCTCCTTATATTGGTTCATTTCAGGCTTTAAGTCAAAACTATATGGATATGAGTGCCATCGCTCCCATTAAGATTCAGTTGGATAATTTGAAATGGGAGACTTCAAAAGAGTTAAACCTTGGTGCCGACATTATTCTGATGGATAATAAGCTTACCGTAACGTTTGATTGGTACAATAAGAAAACCGATGATTTGTTACAAAAGGATGTGAAAATACCGGCATCTACAGGTTTTACTAGTATTAAATACTATAACTCAGGAGAAATTACCAATAAAGGAGTTGAGTTTCGTGTTGATTACGAAGTGTTCAAGAATTCGGATTGGAGAGTTTCAGTGAATGCCAATTTGAACCGAAATGTAAACAAGATCGTGTCGTTGCCTGATAATTTAACACAGGAAGCTTACGAATTTAAAAATGGTGCTTACGCACAACGTTTGGAAACAGGAGTTCCGGTAGGTTCGTTCTACGGTTACCGATACGAGGGTGTTTACCAGAATGTTGAAGAAACCTATGCGCGTGACGCAGATGGTAATATCATGAATGACATGGAAGGCGATCCTATTGTCACACAGAATGGCGGATTGCAAGTATTCCCTGGTGATGCAAAGTACGAAGATACCAACAATGACGGTGTAATTAACCAATACGATATTGTTTATTTGGGTAACAGCATGCCGGTATTTACTGGCGGTGGTGGTTTCCAGATCAAGTATAAAGCCTGGAGATTGACAACCTTTTTCCATGGACGTGCCGGTCAAAAAGTAATTAATAAGGGACGTATGAATAGTGAAGCCATGTATGGGCGCGATAACCAGAGTACAGCAACCTTAAAAAGGTGGAGAACGGAAGGTGATAATACCGATATTCCACGAGCCTTATTTAACTATGGGTATAACTACCTCGGGTCTGACCGCTTTGTTGAAGATGCTTCCTATATCCGTCTGAAATCTTTATCTCTCAGCTATAACATGCCTCGCGAACTTGTTCAAAGTTTAGGCATGTCGAACCTAAATGTATTTGTAACAGGATACGATTTATTTACCTGGACAAAATATGCAGGACAAGATCCTGAGGTGAAAATGCCAAGTGCTACAAATGCTTTGGTGGAAGATAACGCAAACACGCCAATTTCAAGACGTTTTGCAGTCGGTGTGAACATTAACTTCTAATTGGAGGATTCGAAATGATGAAAAAGATTAAATACATATTTTTATTACTAATCCTGGCCTTTCAGTTTACAGCTTGTAACGATTGGCTTACGGTACTGCCTGAAAACGAACAGGTAAGTGATGAGTACTGGACCTCGAAAGAAGAAGTGGAGGCTGTGCTCGGGTCTGGCTATGTCTACCTGCGTGATGCTTATCAAAAATTATTTATGTGGGGCGAATTACGCGGAGGTTCCATTTATAGTCGGATTATTGGCGGTGGATATGGAGAAGATTTGCAGTCTTTCCAGGTAACTCCTGATGATGGAGATTTGGTTTCATGGGCTCCGCTCTACAAAGTGATTAACATGTCTAATTCGGTTATTGCAAATGCAGAAACGGTTATGCAGCGCGATGAAACTTTTGATGAAGCGGTGATGAACTCATACCTTACCGAGGCTTATTTTTTGAGAGCATTGAGCTATTTTTATATCGTACGCAACTGGCGCGATGCTCCCTTAATTCTAGAGCCCTACGAAACGGATAAAATCAGCTATGAAAAGGCAAATTCGTCGGAAGCTGATATTATCGCTCAAATAAAAACTGATATTGCAACAGCATTGGAAACTGGTGCTGCAAAGGAAAAATTTGAGGAAGATTGGGCTACGAAAGGTCGTGCAACGAAATGGGCATTACACGCATTAATGGCTGATGTTTGTTTGTGGAATGAAGACTACCCAACAGCCATTCTTCACTGTAATGAGGTTCTGGATGCGAGTTCAGCTTTCCGTCCGGTTTTTGTAACCGACCCAACAAAATGGATTGAATTGTACTATCCGGGAAATAGCAACGGGTCAATCTTTGAACTGAACTGGGACGATATTACCTTCGACCAGACAAACGAGCTGTCAACAGCAATGGGGAATGCAGCTCCAGCCTACACTTACACGAGTCAAATGTTGCTAGACTGGATTGACGAAACCGAGGAAACAGGAGTCGATTATGCTGTGCGCAGTATCTATGGAAGTTATATTCCGGATGTTGACGGCGACAATTATACTGATGCTAATATTGGATATATTTGGAAGTACTCAGGCATTGGTTTCCAGGAGCAGCAAAGAGTCGAGAACGATGCGAACTTCATTATTTATCGTGTCGCTGATGTAATGCTCATGAAAGCCGAAGCAATGATCCTGAATAGTTCTGATGTTCAAAGCTGGACTGTTGCTGTTGAGCTGATTAATAAAGTAAGAACGCGTTCCAACTTGCCTGAGATTGAGCCAGTATTGGCCGAGGTATCTGAGGCCGATATGCTTGCGTTTGTACTCCATGAAAGAAATATGGAATTTGCTGCTGAAGGTAAACGGTGGTACGATCTACTCCGCATGGGTAAACGGAATGATTTTAAATACCGGAACCAGTTCTTAGTTGAAACGGTTGTCAATTATAATAACACGGCTAATCCAGCCTGGGTACGCTCCGTGTTGAATACCGATGATGCGCTATATTTACCGATTGAAACAAGTGAACTGGAGAACAACAGACTACTTGTGCAGAATCCTTACTATCAAGTATTAAATTAAAAGGAGCCTAGATTATGAAAAAATATTTGCTATTCTGTATGGTGTTCTTAATCGTCTTTTCCTGCGACGACCCATACGAAAATGACAATTTTGTAGTGTACGATTTAGATCCGGCTGCGACCTATCTGGAGTCGCGTCAGGATGAATTCTCGAAATGGATTGATATTCTCAAGTATGCGGATTTGTACAATGCTGTAAATCAAGCCAGTAAGTCCTTTACTTTGTTCGTTCCGAATAACGATGCGGTTGATGCGTTTTTGGCGAAGAATGGTGCAGCGAGTGTTACCGATCTTGATCCTGAATATGCCAAAGCACTCGTTCGGTTTCACGTGATTGAAGGTGAAATTTCACAAAAGGAATTTCTGATTGGAGGGAAATTAACGAAAACAACAATTTCCGGAGACTATTTATCTGTTTCATTTGATGATTCCGGTGATGCAGAAGGAGGAATTAACTCTGTTTACATCAACGATGAGGCTCTTGTTAACGAGCTGGCGAATACGGTAACAAACGGATTTGTCTACACGCTTAATGATGTGCTAACACCGCTGGTTGAAACTGTTTATGACCGGTTGAATGAAAATGAGAGTTATTCTATTTTCAAAGAAGCAGTTGAGGCAACAGGATGGGACGAGACACTGAACACGGTCTACGATACTGTTCAAACTGAATTTGGAGGAACAACTGTCTTAAAGAAAAATTATACCATGTTTGTCGTTTCCAATTCAACATTCGGAGATGCAGGCGTTTCAAGTTTAGCTGATTTAGCCCAAAAGGTTGAAGCGTCGGCCGATTACGAAAGTTCGGATAATGCTCTTAACCAATATGTAGCCTATCATTTACTTTCAAGTTCCAAGTATATCACCGACCTGCTTTCATTTTCGGAAGGCGACTCAACGGCGATCTGGAGCACCTTGGCGCCGAAACAAGTCCTATCCACTCATGATTTTAGTGGATCGTACTATGTGAATTACGATGTGGCTACTTCTTCAGGTATTGGTCTGGTCTCTGATAAAACAGATATGCCGGCTAAGAATGGCATTCTTCATGAAGTAGACAGTTATATGCCGGTTTTTGCGCCAGCTCCGAGAACCGTAATTTGGGATGTTGCTGATTATGACGATGTTGCTTCCGTTGTGAACGAATATGGCGCCAGTCAAGAGTTGGGCGATATATACCAAACTGCTCAAAGCAGCGAGTACTGGATTGCATTTCACGACAACGACGCAATTGAAAGCTATTACAATCTGAAAGTAAATTCAACTTCAGCTGATTATCCTCAATTAGGCTATCTTGTTACCAAATCGAGTGATGGAGGTGCAACCAATTCTTATGGAGCTTATAAAAACGACATGTTGATAGTTAACCTGGGGTATCTGGGAACTGTAAGTATGAAAAGCCCGGTTTTGCTCAAAGGAAAATATAAAGTTGAATTGTACTATGCTTCTGCTGGTTCCCTTGCACCTTTTGTTTCGGGAGGTAGTTTGTGTAAAGTTTCACTTGACCAAACGAATAACGAAGTATACGTGTACGATGGTGCTGCGGCTTCTGTCGGAATTTATGATATGGTACTGTTTGATGAAGTTGACTTTGAGGAGACTGATTCTCACGAGTTTAAAATTGTACTACTCGATTCAAGAGCAACTACGCACAATAAGTATCGTTTGCAGTTGGATTACGTCAAGTTTACTCCCATTAACGATTAAATTATAGGTTATGAAACGAGCATCTAAAAATGTTTGCACACAGGAGGATGGTTATAAGCAAGTTCCATCGAATGCCTTTGAAAACCTTAAATTATAATGAGATGAAACGAGCATGTTTAGTCAAAACACAAATGGTAATGATTAAAGTGCGAGTTCCATATGATACCTTATAAATAAACAATTTTAATCATATGAAAAGAAGATATATATATGCAATAGCCGCGGTAACCATGCTGTTTTCCTTTTCTTGTACCGAGAAGTGGGATCAGCACTATGAGCCGGGCAGTAAAAGGGTAGATAGCGACATCGTTGAGGTGGTGGATATGTCGGCCGAAGAATACATACAGACGAATTCCGACTTGAGTTCCATATCGACATTGTTCACGGAGCAGGATGTTTATACGAAGTTGGAGACAAAAGATCAATTATTTACTGTTTTGGTGTACTCAAACAGTGTAATGAGTGGAGCTCAAATTGAAAATGCTGGTTTTTTTGCAAACACTTGCGTTAGTGATTTGGCATTTACACCAACCAAACTGGTTGACGGCCTGTCAATCAAGATGTGGAATGGAAAGTACCTTGAGGTTTCGGTGGAGAAAACAGCCAGTACTACAGAGTACTTTATTGCTAAATCGAGAATCTCAAAAATCATTCAGGTAGACAACGGTTTTGTGTATGTGATGAGTGATGCGATTTATGCTCCTAAATCATTGTACGAGTTTTTAACAGAGCTTGGCGATGAGTATAGCATGTTTAAAGATTTAGTTTTTGAGTATGAAGAAAGTGCATTTGATCGGGAAAATAGTATTCCGGTAGGTGTCGATAATACTGGAAATACCGTGTACGATTCGGTATTTGTCTCAAAAAACTTATTGATGGATCGTTACGATTCCGGCGGTTCCGAATCATGGAATATGCGTTCAGAGTTTTTCTCATCTACGGTATTAGTTCCTAATAATACACTTGTAGAGGGAGCGCTGGATAAAGCTTATCAGGATGTTCGGGATGCATTGAACCGCGAACCAAATGCGAATGACAGCTTAAAATTTGAGCAATTCATTATTAAGTCCGCATTTTATAGCAGTATGTTAACTCCTGAGCAATTGGACGGTACCGAAGATCTTTATTCTGTTAGTGGTTATATTGAAGGCGAATCTGCTTCAACTCCTGGAGTTCAATGGCGCCCTACTGTGCAAAAAGTAAATACCAGTAACCCGGTGACTCTGAGTAATGGGGTAGCCTATTACACGACAGCCTTAAAAATTCCGAATAATGTTGTTGTCTTTCGGATTAAAAACCGATTCTACATTTGGGAATATTGCAACGAAACAGAAAAAGAGGAATACTACAAATGGGAAGGACTCGGCGATATTTCTATCGTAGACGACGGCGGCTTTGGCCCGTTAGGCCCTTGGCCATTTATACCCTATAAAACCGTGCGCGCATGGCCGACCGATGAAGCGAAAGCTAATGAAAGTGTCTGTTCTGTTGAATTAACAGGTATCTCATTGAAAGAAGATGGCACTGTTGCAGTAGTGATGGTTCCTCCTGGTGAATATAGTTTTAGCATGGGCTTTAAGTCGAATAAGTTCCCTCATACTTTCCAGATTTATTTTAATGATGAGCTGGTTAATGATAACGTAAATCCTAACATTCACTACGACCGCACAAATAATGGCTTTCCGGAAGGTTATGTTCCGGCAGATTGGGCGGCAGTTTCAAACAGGGCGAGTTATTACGATTGTGATGGTGGAGAGATAGGAATTGTAACCATTACGGGAACCGAATTACAACCAATTAAAATTAAAGTGGCTAGTAATGACATTGCAGCAATTGCTGCCAGCGGTAATTCAAAAGGGAGATACCAACTTTACTGTTGGACACTACGACCCACTGAAAATAATTATTAATGGATAAAGTATTGAATATGAGACACAATAAAATAGCACTGACAATACTATTCGTTTTATTGGTATTTGGATTGTCGGCACAAGAAATCACTGTAAAAGGTAAAATTACAGCGCCCGATAATCAGGCTGTTCCTTCTGCTGTCATTACAATTAGTGGCGTTGAGGGAGTCGTTCAAACCAATGAGGAAGGAGAGTTTGAAGTTAAGGTAGCCGATACTGATGGAATTCTAACAGTTTCAGCCCAAGGTTTCTACGATTTGTCCCAGCCATTATTGGGCCGGACTGATGTTCGGATTGTACTGGTCGATATGGCAAAACCGAAATATAACGAAGATTTGGTTTTTCCACATACAAAGTTGACCAAATCCGCTCAAACGTCTGCAGCAAAGAATATTGGAGCAAAGGATCTGGATCAGGTTCACACCATTGAAAATGCGTTACAGGGAGAAGTCTCAGGTTTGCGTGTAATCAATAAAAGTGGAATGCCCGGTGAAGGTTCCTATTTGAATATTCGGGGAGTACGCTCGCTGGTAGGAAAAAATATGCCACTCATTTTGGTTAACGGTATTCCTTACCTGCCTGATACCGAAGAATCTCCAATTATTGGGGGTTACTCTCGTGGAATTTTTAACGGATTGAATGTTTCTGACATTCAGAATATCACTGTTTTAAAGGGAGCCGAAGCTTCTATTTATGGATCAATGGCCGCGAATGGGGTCATCTTGATCGAAACCAACGGAGTATCTGCCTCAGATAAACTTGAAACACAAATCAGTTTAACTTCTCAGTTCGGTTTAAGCTGGAATGATCAGCAAATTCCGCTACTGAATGGAGATGAGTACAAATCGTATTTAACAGATGTTGGCTTAACTTATTATGCCAACATGGCTGACCTGATTGGTGATTTCCCATTTCTGGTTGATGATCCGGACAATTACTACAACTATTTGTACAACAATAAAACCGACTGGCAGGATGAAGTTTATTCTCCTTCCGTAGTCTCAAACAATGTGTTGAGGGTAGAAGGTGGAGATGCTGTTGCAAAATATGATATCTCGCTAGGTTATATGAACGAAGGTGGCGTGATTGATAATACGAAACGCGATCGTTATCATACTCAAATTAATACCAGTATCAACGTCAATCGTAAGTTAGAATTATTGGCAAGTATTGGCCTGGCCTATATGCAGGCCGATTTGCAAGAACAAGGTTTGATTGAAGAAACCAACCCTGTTTTAGTTGCCTACAGTAAAATGCCATTGCTAAGTCCGTATCGAAAAGATCCGAATGGAAGTATATTGGCTGAGTATGATATTGCCCGTTACGGTGTAAGTAACCCGGTCGCTATCACAAATACACTGGCAGCTAATACCAGACAGCATAATGTTAATATCCGGTTTGGTGCTAATTATGAAGTTACGCCTGACCTGTTGTTGTCAGGAACAATTGGCTTATTTTACAACTATGATCAGGAAAATATCTTTATCCCGGGACGCAGCAGTAATACGATTGTTGCTATGAACAACGGATTGGCAGAGAATACCGTGCGTTCAGGGGCTGGAGAAGTGAAAAATATGTACTATAACCTGAATGCGAAATACAAAAAAGTGCTTGATTCAGGAAATTTGCTGAATGTGTATGGTGGCTTACAAATGTTAACTACCAGTAAAGAGTTTGATGGGGGAGCCGGATACAATACGGCCAACGACTTTTATAGAACGTTAAACTTTGTTGAAAGTGGTACGACCAAATTCTTTGGTTACATTAATGAATGGAACTGGATGAATATGTATGCTCATGGAGATTATACCATGAACAACTTACTACGAGCTTCAGTAAATGTTGCTCTGGACGGAACTTCATCATCAGGAGTAGATGCTTCCAGGTTGGGTGTTTTTCCTTCAGCAGGATTAACGTTTATGGCTAAACATCTGGAGAGTCTTGAAAATTCAACTTTCATAAACAAACTGGATTTCAGAGCAGAATACGGATTAACAGGTAACAGCCGGTTCTCTTCAAACTATGGTAAAAACTACTACCAGAGCACTCCGTTTTTGGTATTGTCTGGCATTGTGCGGTCAAATATTCCGAACACAAATTTAAAATGGGAAACCACAAAACAACTGGATTTAGGTGTTGAGCTTTCGGTATTGAAAAACAGAGTTGATTTAGGCGTGAACTATTTCAATGCCACTTCAACCGATGTGTTATTTGCTCAGCCGGTATCTTCTGTTTTTGGCTCTCCAACTTACTACGATAATTCTGCTGAAATTGCAAACTCAGGAATTGAAGCTGAACTATCAGCGTCAATATTGAAAAGCAAAAGCTTTGAGTGGATTGTTGGAGGTAATATTTCAACACTCACAAATGAAGTAAAATCATTAGGTAATGTTTCAAAACAAATAATGGATTTACCCGATGGAGCTGAGATTGTAACCCAAATAGGAGAAGATACTTACAGTTTCTACGGCTATAAAGCTGAAGGAATTTTTGCTTCTCAGGCTCAAGCAACAGATGCCAACCTGAAAGACTGGAGAGGAATTAACTACGAAGCCGGAGATGTACGCTACGAAGATGTAAATAACGATGGACAGATTGGCGAAGAAGATAAGCAAATCCTGGGATCTGCTACTCCCGATTTCTTTGGTGGTTTTTATTCCTATATCCGCTACAAAAATTTATCGATATCGGCAGAGTTTACTTACTCATCAGGAAACGAGGCATACAATGCTACTCGTCGTTCAATCGAAGCGTTGGATAACTTCAATAACCAGTCGCGGGCAGCAATAAATCGTTGGCAGTTAGATGGGCAGGTTACCGATATCCCCAAAGCTGTTTATGGCGACCCAATGAACAACAATGCGTTTTCATCTCGTTGGATCGAAGATGCTTCATACTTAAAACTCAAGTATGTGACTCTTGCCTACGAGTTTGATCAAACATTCCTTAAATTCTTCCGATCAGGAAAAATCTATGTCACTGGCGAAAACTTGTTTACCTGGACCGACTACTTAGGGCTTGATCCTGAATTTGCTTATTCTTACGAGGAAGCATTTCAAGGGGTTGATTATGCAAAAGCTGTAATTCCTCGTAGTGTGAAATTTGGTTTTAACCTGAATTTCTAACCCGGGAATTTGAATTAATAGCAAAAGAATTGAATTAAAAATTTAGTCTATGAAAAAGATATTCAAAAATATAGTCGTCGTTTTGATGGTGTTTTCATTCGCGGGCTGTGAAAATTATTTTAATACCGACCCGTCAGATATCATTAATTCCGAAGATTATGTCAGTTCACAAAGTGAAATGTACTCTGGCTACTTAGGCATTATTACTAAGTTGCAAGATGTTGGCGACCAACTGATCTTTATGTCTGATATACGTGCAGATTTTATGGAGCCAACTGCTGATGCTCCTCAGGATCTGTGGCAGTTGTATCAATACAATTATTCACAAACAAACGAATTTGCCGACCCTGTAGATATTTACGCTGTAATTATTGCGTGTAATGACTACCTGGCAAAAATGTTTGCCTATCGCGAGGAAATTGGTGATGCTATGGATAGTGCTACAGAAACCAATTATAAAGCTTTGATAAGTGGAACCCTTCGTATTAAGGCTTGGACCTACTTCCAATTGGCTAAGCAGTACGGGAGAGCAATTTATTTTGATGATCCGGTTACGGAGTTAAAAGATGTATCTGACAATGCAATATTCACTGAATTAACGAGTGTTGAGCAAATCGTTGATAAATGCTTGGATCTGATTGACAATGGGGTTAATGGTATCGATGGTACGTTAGAAATGAACTGGGGAGACTGGCTTGATCCGGAAAATCCGACTGACGGACAATACCAGCACTGGCAATACATTACCCCTGACTGGTTGTGTTTGCGTTGCGAACTGTTGGTGACAAAAAATGAAGGTTGGGCGTGGATCAAGGACCAAATTCTGGATCGTCTGCTGGAAGCTTTTTATGAAGATCCCTACGTATACAGTTTAAATGCCGGGTGGAACAGTAATTACTACCGAATATTTGCTGAAGGTACTTACTATCGCCGTTCAGCGATTTCATCAATAATTTATGATTATACAAACAATCAAACCAATGATCTGATTACCTATTTTGGGAAAAGGTATCCTGCGAAGTATTTAATTCGCCCTACCAGCTATGCGACTAGCAAGTATAGTGATAGCGACAGACGTGGTCGTTACACGAACTTTCTGTCACAGGACGGAGATACCGTTATTGGTAAGTATCATGCCAATTATCGTTGGAGACAACCGTATCAAAGCGATGCCAGTATTCCATTATACCGTGGTCATGACTTGCATTTCTGGCTAGCAGAAGCTGAAAATCATTTAGGCTACTGGCAACCTGCCGGAACCTTGCTAAATGAAGGTGTTGCAGGACGATTCCCCGATCAGGGCGAATTTGACAGAAACAACGATCCTGATCAATGGGATGCCCGATACCGGGACTTTCTACTGCACAGGTCTTATAATAATATTGGTATCGAAGGTGTTGTGAATGGCGACTTTTTTGAGTTGCCCGACCCAAGTGCCGAAGACTATGATTTGACCGAGGCTGAACGGATTAAAGCCTATGATTTAGCTCTTCTTGATGCTATGTTGTTGGAGTTCCCGGCTGAAGGTCGCGTAATGGGAATGTTGTTTCGTATGGCCAATCGGTACAACGACATGTCTATTATTGCCGACCGGGTTGTTCCTAAATATCCCGCAGGAATGCAAGAAACTATTCGTGAGAAAATAATGAATGGTGAGTTCTTCATTGATTGGGAGCTTGGCTTATAAATAACTCAATTATCAATAATTAAATATCCTGAAAATCAGAAGTCTTACTGTCAGAAGTATTCTGGTTTTCAGGATTTTTTTTTCAAGTAGATACTCGTTTGAGGTCTGTTTGAGTACAGCTGTAAACTTTAAATTGACGTTTTTATGTTGATGGCTGCAACAAAGGAATCAAAATTATGAAACAGTTTTCAAGGCAATATCTCAGGTTAATTTGGAGTGCAGTTCTATTTATGTTGTTTTCTCAAGCTTCATTTGGTCAACGACAAATGGAAACGCTAAGCCGCGGTGTAGTTGCCGTTAATACTTCAGGTGATAATGTTTTGGTTCAGTGGCGAAAGTTTGGAAACGATCCGGCGAATATTGCTTTCAATGTTTATGCAAAAGTTGATGAAGGAGAGGCTGTAAAGCAAAATGACTTGCCAATTTCCGGGAAAACAAATTTTTTAGTTAGTGGTGTTAACACTAATCGTTTGAATCAATATTATGTCGTTCCTGTAATTGAGGATATTGAGTCTGATCGATCAGAGGTTTTTACACTTCACGGAGGCGAACCCTATTTTTCGCTGTCATTGAATATTCCCGACGGAGGAACAACTCCCGATAAAGTAGCTTATAAATATAGTGCCAACGATTGTAGCGTTGGAGATTTAGATGGCGACGGGAACTACGAGATTATACTGAAATGGGATCCTTCCAATTCTCACGATAACTCCCATAGTGGTTATACGGGCAATGTAATTATTGATGCTTATCAATTAGATGGCACTCAGCTCTGGAGAATCGATTTAGGTAGAAATATACGGGCAGGGGCACACTATACCCAATTTATGGTTTACGATCTTGATGGTGATGGTAAGTCTGAAATGGTATGTAAAACAGCGGATGGAACGGTTGATGGCCTTGGAAAAACGATTGGAGACAAAAACGCTGATTACCGTAATTCTGCCGGGAGAGTATTAAGTGGCCCAGAATTCCTGACCGTCTTTAATGGCGAAACTGGCGAAGCAATGGCAACGACCAACTATATTCCACAACGATATCCCGGTAAAGATAATCCTTCACCCAACGAAATGGACGAGATTTGGGGTGATGACTATGGAAACAGAATAGATCGTTTTCTGGCCTGTGTAGCCTACCTTGACGGAAAACGACCAAGTGTAGTTATGTGTCGCGGGTACTATACCAGAACCGTTTTAGCCGCCTTTGATTGGAGAAATGGAAAACTGGAACAACGTTGGGTGTTTGACACACTGGATCAGGAAAATTCAAAGTATGCCGGTCAGGGAAATCATAACCTGAGTGTTGCTGATGCCGATAACGATGGGAAAGATGAAATTATATACGGGTCAATGGCTGTCGATGATGATGGAACCGGGCTATACTCGACCGGACTGGGGCATGGTGATGCCATGCATGTTTCTGATTTAGACCCAACACGCCCGGGTATGGAAGCTTATGTGGTTCACGAAGAATATCCAAATCCCGCAGGAATTGAATTCCGTGACTTAGAAACAGGCGAAGCGATTTGGTCACTTAAAGGTCATAGCGATATTGGTCGTGGAGTAGCTTTTGATATCGACCCAAACTATCCGGGAGCTGAATGCTGGGCAAGCGACGGACGGGGAGTATATAGCGCTCAAGGAGATCACATTACTTCAACCTATCCTGAAGCAACAGGAGGTGGAGCAACTTATAATATGGCTGCCTGGTGGGACGGAGATCCGTTACGAGAGT
This sequence comes from Sunxiuqinia indica, assembly GCF_009847015.1. GTDB lineage: Bacteria > Bacteroidota > Bacteroidia > Bacteroidales > Prolixibacteraceae > Sunxiuqinia > Sunxiuqinia indica. The sequence goes on along the minus strand of NZ_WVEM01000004.1, from coordinate 140,459 downwards.
TGGTAGACAAGACCGTAATTACCAAATGGAATTGGGAAAATAAAACCACTGAAAGGTTATACAACGTTTTTCAAGAGGGAGTATCCAGCAATAATGGCACGAAGTCGAATCCCTGCCTGATTGTTGACATTTGGGGTGATTGGCGCGAGGAAATTATTTATAGAAAATCAGACAACTCAGAGCTTCGAGTTTTCACCACGCCTATTGAGTCCGATAATAGTTTCTATACATTAATGCACGATTCTCAGTATCGGTTGTCAATTGCCTGGCAAAATGTTGCCTACAACCAACCGGCGCACACCAGTTTCTTTTTAGGCTATGGAATGCAGCAGCCACCTGTGCCTGATGCCGAATATGTTTCTGTAACGAACCCTTATACTGGAGGTACAAGCACTTCTATACAGGAGCAATATCCTTTTACCAATCAAAAATTAAATGTCTTCCCATGTCCGGCAGACCGGTACGTCAATTTTGCGTTAGTTGAAGGTTTGGGGAATGAAGTCCTTACAATTTTAAATATGAACGGCCAGCTCGTTGATATTATCGGAGACTGTTCCAAGCAGATTGATGTATCTGAGTACCCGGCAGGCATCTATTTTGCAAAACTGCTTTCGAATGAAAGTAGGAGTTTTACTAAATTCATTAAGAAATGACCAATATGTTACAATATTCTATTTGTACAATTCTTTTTCTTCTTGTTATTAATGGTTATTCTCAACAATTAGCTTTCCCCGGGGCAGAAGGCTTTGGCCGATATGTTACCGGAGGACGCGGTGGTGAAGTTTACCACGTTACCAATTTAAATGATGATGGGGAGGGGTCTTTTCGCGATGCTGTGAGTCAAAGTAATCGGATTGTTGTTTTCGATGTTGGTGGAGTAATTAATATCGATAGTCGCATTGTAATCAAGAAAAATATAACGATTGCCGGACAAACTGCTCCCGGGCAGGGAATTACAATTTATGGAAATGGAATTGCATTAAACAATGAATCCGGAAATAATATTATTCGCCACATCCGCTTTCGGATGGGGAAAAACGGAGATTACCGAAAAGATGCTTTGGGCATTTCAGATGGTCAAGGATACATGTTCGATCACGTTTCAATAACATGGGGATGGGATGGTACGGTTGACGTGAATGGAAAAGCAATAGATAAGCTTACCTTTCAGGATTGTATTATTGGACAGGGAATTGATATTGTCGGTCATTCAACAGGCGGATTGATGCAAAGTGGTGACTGGTCAGTTATCCGCTCTTTATTTATCGATAACGAGACGCGCAATCCAAAGGCCAAGGGGACTCATGAGTTTATAAATTCGGTGGTATACAATTGGGGTTCAGATGGCTTTATTATGGGAGGAGATTCCGATGGTGAATCGTTTTGTAATATGATTGGCAACTATTTTATCTACGGTCCGTCAAGTAGCAATGGCACGCATCTTACAAGAGCAAACGAATTGTTCCACATTTACAAGGAAGACAATTGGGTAGATAGCAATAAAGATGGGGTAGTTAACGGTAGCTTGATTAACGATTACCTTGGTGCTACAATCGAACCAATACCATACAGTCATCCCGGGGTGGATAATCTGATGTCAGCACAGGATGCATTAAACTATGTAATTGACAATGTTGGTGCATCAAGGGCTAGAGACGAAGTCGATGAATACCTGATTAACGAACTAAAATCATTTGGAACAATAGGGAGCATTATTCATTCCGAAGATGACAATGGGATCTCCGGAGGAGTCGGCACTGTTCATGGTGGCTCTGTTCCCACCGACACCGATCAGGATGGCATGCCTGATGAGTGGGAAACATTGAAAGGATTGAACATTAACGATCCATCGGATCGCAATGGAGACTTGGACAATGACGGATATCTAAACCTGGAAGAATATTTAAATGAATTGGCCTTGCAATCCAGCTCTTACACGATTGCCCCATCCAAATTAACCGCCGAAGTACTCGCATTCAATCAAATTAAATTAACCTGGCAGGATAACAGTGAAAGTGAATCGGGATATTACCTTGAACGTTCTGATGGCAGCGGATATACTCAGATTGCCACGATTGATGCAAATGTAACAACGTATACAGATAATGAAGTTTCTGAGAAAACATCGTACACCTACCGAATGAAATCTTTTTCAGGAGATGTGCTGTCTGACGCTGTCTTGAGTAATGAGGTCATCACTTTTTCGGCTGATGGAACACCACTTACGCCCGTATTAATTGCTCCGCAAAATAATTCAACCGACGAAAATCCGGCTGCAATTGAGCTAACATGGAGCGGTGGATTGCAGGCCGATTATTTTGAAGTTTACCTCGGAAAGTCAGAAAACAGCCTTTCAAAAGTAGGAACCAATATTGTCACGAAATTATTTGTTTCGCCTGAATTAAACGAATACTCAACTTATTACTGGAGGGTCGATGCGATAAATAATGCCGGAACAACATCAAGCGAAACGTATACCTTTTCCACCAAGGATTTGCAGTTTTTGGAGAAAGTTGCATATTATGCTTTTGAGCAAACTGAAGGCCTCAGTGTGGTCGATAGTTCAGCCTACGGCAATAATGGCACGGCTGTAAATATTACACCTGTCTGGCAGTCTGGGAAGCTTGGAAATGCAATCAATCTGGCTGGAGGAACATCGGGTTCTGGAGTTGAAATTAGTAATCAGGATCAGATTGCTTTTGACGATTATTCATTTTCTGTTGCGTTTTGGGTGAAAGCAGATGCAGGAACCAATGGCTATCTCTTTAATAAAGGTCTTTTTAAGACAGATTCATCTACAGGCGCTGTAGGGAAGTGGTTTGGGATGGAGTCTAAAAATGGGAAAGACCTTTACTTTTCGGTGGACGACGATCAAACAAAAACACAATTGTCGATGTCAAATGAGACTTTTTTTACCGGAGAATGGGTGCATGTTGTAGCCATTCGGAACGTGGAAGAAGATCAATTAGAAGTATACCTCAATGGAACGCAATACAAAACAACGACAGACAATTCGGGAGATATTGGTAACGACGAAAATATGTACGTCGGAAACTGTACATTAGGCGATACGAATTTTCCGGGTAGTTTCGATGAATTTCATCTGTATAACTATGCGTTGTCACTGGAGGAGATCGAAGCACTGAAGTCTGCTGCTATTCAAACAGGAGCAGACCTACTGTCGGCCCGTGATGAATTTGTCGTATTTCCTAATCCTTTTGAATCTTCAGCAACAGCCCAAATTCGTCTTGCCAAAACTGGTCTTGTGCAAATGGAATTGTTTGATGTTTTTGGGAAAAAAATACAGGTTTTGAATGATGATCAATTAGCAGTTGGCCTTCATCAAATTAAGATTGATGGTGCTGACTTGGCTCGGGGCTTATACATCGTTAAGTTAACAATCGGCGATACGATAAACGAACTTAAACTCTTTCATCTATAATTAGTTTCGATGATAATAATACGCAACAATATAACACAGCTTATAGGCTTAATTTCATTTCTGGTGTTGGGAGTTGGTTCAGTTAAGGCGCAACAGCTTGCTTTTCCGGGAGCCGAAGGATTTGGGAAATATGCAACCGGAGGGCGTGGTGGTGAAGTTTATCAGGTCACGAATTTAAATGATGATGGTCCGGGCTCGTTTCGCGATGCGGTGAGCAAACCAAACCGAATAATTGTTTTTGAAGTTGGTGGAGTGATTCAACTCAACGAGCGGCTCACCTTTTCAGAAAATCTGACAATTGCAGGTCAGTCAGCTCCCGGCGAAGGGATTACCCTCGCGGGAAATGGAGCCTCATTTACAAATGCCAACAATCTTATTTGTCGGTTTATTCGTGTGCGTAGTGGAAAGGCGGCCGGTAAAATTGATGCTGTTACGATCTATCAGGGGCACGATATGATCTTCGATCACATGTCTGTATCGTGGGGTACCGATGAGAATTTCTCGGTCAGTTCAATGAAAGTTGTCGATGGACCGGTAAATGTGACTGTTCAGAATTCGATTATTGCTCAGGGATTACAAACACACTCATGCGGCGGATTGGTACAAAGCGAAGGAGGAGTAAGCATATTTGGGAATCTGTATATCGATAATCATACAAGAAATATAAAAGTAAAAGGTCGCAACCAGTTTGTAAACAACGTGGTTTACAATTGGGGAAGTAATGGATACATTCTGGGCGGTGGTTCCGAATATCATTCAAACGCCAATGTCACCAACAACTATTTTATAGCCGGGCCTGATACCAAAGGAAAACCTTTTACCCGAGGGAATGAAAATTTTGCTATTTATGCTGCGAATAACTATTTTGATAATAATTTTAACGGCAAGTTAGATGGGCGGCTGCTTTCAAAGGATGATTATGGAGTTGTAACCTGGCTTGAGGAACCAGTGCAGGGGTTCCCTTCCATAAATGCTATAGTCGCTGCAGATGCCGTAGAGCGAGTGATCAAGTCGGTTGGAACTTACCTGCCCAATCGCGATGAAATTGATCATTTTCTAATTGAGGAGTTGACCTCTTATGGGGAAAAAGGCAAGATAATTGCGGACGAAGACGAGTTGCCTGTTAAGCTGACTCAAAAAGAGTGGAAACGCGAGCCCGGTTTTGACAGCGATCATGATGGGATGCAGGACGATTGGGAACAACAGAATGGTTTAGATCCGAATAACTCATCTGATGCGGCATTGTATAGTCTTGACAAAGGCTATACAAATATTGAAGTTTATTTGAACGAACTTGTAAATTAACGAAAGAACCAGAAAAAATAATACAAATGAAACGAGCATGTTTAGTCAAAACACAAAAGGTAATGATTAAAGTGCGAGTTCCATATGATATCTTATAAACAAACAATTTTAATCATATGAAAAAACTAGCAAGTATCACCTTTCTCCTGTTTAGTATTGCTACATTTTCCTTCGGGCAAATGGGAGATGTACACAAAAGTGATGGAATAAGTGCTGAATCACAAGAGCAGTATGAAGAAGCGGCCAAAGCATTTGAAGCAGCTATACAAGCGTTTCAAGAGCAAAATATCGTTGATACAACCTGTATTTACCATGCCGGCTTAAACTATTCAAAAATTGAACAATATGATAAAGCTATTCCATATCTGAAAGATGCGATCCAAATGAATTATAATGTTGGTCGCGCATCACGCTTATTGGCCGATGCCTACTACAAGCAAAAAGATATTGAACGTGCAGAAGCTACCTTGATTGAGGGAAAAGAGAGTATTCCTGAAGAGGGATTTGAATTTGATAAGAAATTGGCCTATTTGTATTTCAATACCGGGCAGTTTGAAAAATCAGCTGAATATTTTCAAAAGGTGAATGAAGCTGATCCCGGAAAAAAGAGCTACATGTATTTGTATGCTTTTTCGTTGGAAAGATTGAAAAAATACGATCAGGCAATCGAACTTTTTGAGACGATTCATCAACAAAATCCAAGCTACAAAAAGGCTACAAAGATGTTGGGAATAACTCTTTTCGAACAGGCTGATGCATTAAACGCGGCAGCTGTTGAAAATTACGAGTCGAATAAAAAAGCCAACATTGAAGACTATGTGAAAATCAAGAGGAAATTGGAGGATATTGATACCATTTACGAAAAAGCACGTGTGGTGTTAGAAGAGGCCATAAAAGATTATCCTAACGATAAACAGGTTGCAAATTCGCTGTATCAAATTTATAAAAAGCAATCAAAGGAGGATAAGGCAGCGCAAATGAAAAGCAAATTATAAGCTGAGAAATCAGTCAACTTTTCTGCTTGTTATTTACCCTTCAAAACCCAAAAGAGCTTTATAGAAAAGCACAGGAAATCTAATTATTTGTTCGATTAGTTGTGATTTTTCATGTACAGATGTTTGTATCGAATTGGGGTGCTGTTATTATCGTTTATCCTCAAGTCGGCACCAGAAACAGTTTGTGCCAGTATTTCCGTACAAAAATACTGGTCGAAGAGATCTGATTTTTACCAATTTTGACAATTATCTTTTGATAGTAAGTTAACCAAACTAAAATTGAATATTTGCACTAGTCAATCATGAGTATTAAAACCTTGAACCTATTCCGATGTCTATTCCTGATTCTTTCATCAATCTGTTTCTTATTTTGTTTAAATAAATGTCATTCACCGAAAAGAATAGCGGTGTCGAGTGTGGGGAGTGATTCTTATACCGAACTACAAATTCTCAATCCTTATGGCAGTGAGCTGAAGTTTGCTGCTTCTGGTAACTCAGGTGCCATTGGATACCAGTTGGACAATACAATATTTTGGATAAAAGGGACTCCGGAAATAAACTCAGTTTCATCGACAGAGAAAGACTATCAATGGGAAAATGATGGGAAAGAGATTATTCTTCATGTTGTTGAAAAAGAAAAGGAAATTGAACTAACACTGAAGCTCGAAGGATCGGAAAGTCAACCATCGGCTTGGATTTTAAATCTGACGCCAGATTCCGATGAATACTTCACCGGAGCTTTTGAACGAGTTGTTGATGGCAAGCAAACTGAATCCTGGGCTGAAGGAATTGCAACCGGCCTAAATCTTAGAGGCGAAAAGGTGGATGTGAAACTAAAACCAACCGTTTCGGCCTATGCTCCATTTTATATTTCATCCGGGAATTATTCATTCTTTGCGCGTGGCACTTGGCCTGGAGTGATCGATTTTTGTAAAACGAATTCCGACTTGGTAACTATTTCTTTCGAAGGTCCAGAATTTGCTTTTTCATTAATGATGGATGAAAATCCGGCAGAATTGGTAAAACGTCATGCGTTGGAAACAGGTCCGTCATTTGTACCACCGCGTTGGGTTTTCGGTCCGTGGCGTTGGCGCGACGAGCATGTTAATCGTAGTAAATACGTTGACGGATCAACGGTTGACGCACCTTATAATTCCGAATTGGTTGAAGATGTGTTGATGATGGATGCCTATGATATTCCAATGACAGCATATTGGATTGATCGTCCGTGGGGGCCCGGAGTCAGGGGCTTCGACGATTATTTAATTGACGAAGAACGATTGCCTCAGTTTGAGGAAATGATTCAATGGCTGAACAAGAAGGAGATTGAAGTGATGCTTTGGATTGGCCCTTTTGTGATGGGAGACATGGCCGATGAGGCTAAAGAACGTGGTTTTAATCTGGAAAGCAAGCAGTGGAAAAACTCACGTCAGGTTTTGATGGACTTCACGAATGAAGAAGCCGTGAAGTGGTGGGGCGAAAATGGACCTGGGAAATTAGCTAAAATGGGAGTGAAAGGTTTCAAGTTGGATCGTGCAGATGGCGAAAAGCTGACAGATAGCCTGCATTTGAAAACTTCGATTGGAAGGACATATCGGGAGAATTTTAATGATTACCCGAGACAGTATGTAAAAGCGACCTACGAGGCAGTGAAACCGATTTTGGGCGATGACTTTGTTTTGTTTCCTAGAGCTCAATACACCGGGAGTGCAAAGTATGGAGCCATGTGGGCTGGCGACACCGGCAATCCACAAGAAGGACTGCGGGCAGCCATTATTGGTATGCAACGATGCGCGGTGATGGGGTATCCCAATTGGGGATCAGATACAGGTGGCTACCCCAAGCGAATGGAGCGCGAAGCAACCATGCGCTGGATGGGATTTTCTTGTTTCTCTCCAATAATGGAAGTAGGGCCAACCAATAATCTTGGCTTTTGGGCGATGGATTACGAACCGTCTTTCGATCATGAGTTGTTAGCTATTTGGCGTTTCTACTCGAAGCTTCGAATGAGCTTGATTGACTATGTTTATAACTATTCTAAAATAGCCAGCGAAACGGGAATGCCTATTGCGCGCCCGATGTTCTTGGAATATCCGAACCAGCCGGAAAGCTGGAACGACTGGACCACCTATATGCTGGGAGATGATTTGTTGGTTTCCGCTGTTTGGGAAAATGGTCAAACAAAGAAGCTGGTTTATTTACCAACCGGAGAAACATGGGTAGACCTATGGACCAATCAAGAATTTGAAGGAGGGCAGTCTGTTGAAGTTGATGCTCCGCTATATCAAATTCCCATCTTTTTGAGAAAAGGAAGTAAGCTAAAATTACCTAACTTTAATACGTTATATCAGGAGTCAGTCGAAATGACTTCTAAGGAGTATAAAATGAGTGGATTGGAGGCGCGGGAAGAGTGGACTAACTAAATTTAGAAAACCATGACGAAACTAATTTTACTATTCGCGCTGTTTGGGGGATGCATGGCTTGCACTCCCAAGCTTCCGGTTCTCGAAACTGGAGCCAATTCACCCATGCCCGATGCTTGGATTGATAAAGATACCGGGCATAAGCTAATTCATCTGACTCCGCGTGATGGAGACAACAGAAGCTTCTATTTTCATAACAATCCGTTTTTGCCGGCAACGGATACAGAAAATGAAAAGATGATTTTCTACGGGACTGTCGATGGAGAAAGGCAGCTGTTTGCAGTCGATTTAAAAAACAAAGAAACTCAGCAGATCACGAATAAAAAAGGTGTTTCCGGTGAAATTGTTGCTAATCAAAGTCGACAAGTATTTTACCAATGTGGCGATAGCGTTTTCGCAACAGGTGTTGAGGATAAGGAGACTCGTTTGGTTTATGTTTTTCCCGACAGTATTAAGGCGCACATCACGACTTTAAATGCCGATGAAACCTTATTGGCAGGAGCTGTCAGCTCGCCAAAGGAACGGGAGCTTTTTCGTCAAAATCCCAAAAAACACGACTATTTTAATCTAATTTACGAAGCACGCTTAAGACGATCACTCTTTACAATAGATGTTGAAAGTGGCGATTTTAAAAAGATCTATTCCGAGAATGCCTGGCTAAATCATATTCAGTTTTCTCCAACTGATCCGGAATTACTTATGTTTTGCCACGAAGGACCCTGGCACAAAGTCAATCGGATTTGGACAATTAATATCAACGGAGGAGAGCCTCAGTTAATGCACAAACGAACCATGGAGATGGAGATTGCCGGACATGAATTCTTTGGGCCGGAAGGAAAACGCATTTGGTTCGATTTGCAGATGCCACGAAGCATCACCTTCTTTTTAAGTGGCGTAGATGTGAACACGCTGGAAGAAAAAAGATATTCCCTCACTCGCGACGAATGGTCGATTCACTTTACCATTTCGCCCGATCAAAAACTGTTTGCCGGCGATGGCGGCGATCCCGGTCAGGTGGCAAAAGCCGAAGATGGCCAATGGATCTATCTCTTTCATCCTGAAGGAGATCATTTTCGTTCAGAAAAACTGGTGAACATGCAACATCATGATTACGATCTGGAACCGAATGTCCATTTTTCTCCCGATGGCAAATGGATCATCTTTCGGGCGAATTTCGAAGGGCATTCAGATATCTATGCCGTTGAAATCAGCCCTTCAAAATAAATGGAAACTTATGAAATCAACTAAACGAATACATACGATGTACAATTTTAAAACCCTTGTTAGCTGCTTCGTGCTAATAAGCCTTATTGCTTGTAACGCTGAGCAGTCGATTTCAGAGCCAAAATGGCCTGAAACAACAAACGAGACCAAACCGTGGACTCGCTGGTGGTGGCATGGTAGCGCTGTAAACGATTCAGAACTTACGGCCAATATGGAAGAGATTCAGGCGAATGGTATTGGAGGATTGGAAATTACGCCGATTTATGGCGTGAAAGGTTATGAGGATGAATCCTTGGTTTTTCAGTCGGATGAGTGGATGAAAGCGTTTGAGCATACGCTGGAAGAAGCACAACGTTTGGACTTGGGAATAGATTTGGCGAATGCTTCAGGTTGGCCCTTTGGTGGTCAGTGGGTGCAAGCTGATGATGCGTGTAAAAATTTACAATTCAAGCAATATCGTTTGAAAGAAGGACAGCGGTTAAAAGAAAAAATCGAGTATATTCAAGAGCCATTGATTCGAGCGGTTGGACATCGGGTTGATATTAAAGATGTGAAGTTTCCAATTAGCTCGAATAAAAACCTACAGGAGTTAGCTTTGGATCAGATTCGGTTTGAAAAGCCGCTACCATTGCAAACATTGATGGCGTATAACGATGCCGGTAAAACAATAGAACTTACGGACAACGTTTCTGAAGATGGAACGCTTAACTGGGAGGCTCCCGCAGGAACATGGAAACTGTATGCCGTTTTTGAAGGTTGGCATGGCAAAATGGTGGAACGTGCTGGTCAGGGAGGAGAAGGAAATGTAATTGATCATTTTTCTGAAGAAGCAACTTTGAATTTCTTAAAAGATTTTGATGATCAGTCGACTGATGTTGATATCAGTAGTCTACGGGCGTTTTTTAATGACTCGTACGAAGTAGATGATGCCCGCGGAGAATCCAATTGGACAAGCTTGTTTTTTGAAGAGTTTCAAAATCGTCGAGGTTATGATCTGAAAGAAAATTTACCTGCTTTGTTTGGTAACGATTCCGAAGAAATGAATAGCCGCGTGTTGTGTGACTATCGCGAAACGATTTCCGATTTGTTGTTGGATCGTTTTACCGTAGTTTGGGCTGATTGGGCGAAAAAGCACGGAGCCGGCATTCGTAACCAGGCACATGGTTCACCGGCAAATATCCTGGATTTATACGAGGCGAGTGATATTCCGGAAACAGAAGGAACCAGCCCCATGCGTATAAAAATGGCAACATCGGCTGGACATGTGTCGGGAAAGCCGTTAATTGCTTGCGAAGCAGCAACCTGGCTTGATGAGCACTTTCTGTCTAATTTGTCAAAAGTTAAAGAAAATTTGGATCGGTATCTTTCTCATGGGGTAAACCACATCGTCTATCATGGTACTCCGTATTCACCTCAAGCCGAAGAGTGGCCGGGGTGGCAGTTCTATGCTGCAGTTCACTTTGCACCAACCAATACCTGGTGGACTGATTTAAAGACCGTGAATGAATACATCACCCGTTGCCAGTCGTTCATGCAAAAGTCAGCTCCGGCAAACGACATTTTGCTGTATTTTCCGATTTATGATACCTGGTCGGAAAAAGGACGAAGTATGTTACCTCATTTCGGAAAACCTGTTGAGCCGTTGACCAAGGAATTAAGTGAAATGTTGCTGGCAAAAGGCTACTCGTTCGATTATATTTCAGACAAGCAAATTCAGAAATTAGAGACAGAGAATCAGCTGATAAAATCGCCTGGCGCAAACTATAAAACCATCCTCATCCCGGCTTGTGAATACATGCCAGTTGCAACAATGGAGAAAATTTTGGAATTGGCAGCTGCCGGAGCAAATATTGTTGTGCAGGAACACTTGCCGGTTGATGTGCCGGGACTGGCTGATTTGAAAAAACGTCAGGATAATTATGAGCAGCTTGTTAGCTCCCTGGAGTTTGAAATGAATGACGGAGTTTTGGAAAGCGCCCTTGGTAACGGAAAAGTGTTGAAAGGGAAACATGTTGAGGAGCTGATGTCTGCGACTAATATTTATCCTGAAGCGATGGCCGAGCTTGGTCTGTGGGTGAATCGGGTAAATCGCGCAGAAGGAACTTGCTACTTTATTTCAAACTGGAGTGGTCAACCGATAGATCAGTGGGTGACGGTTCAATCATCAGGGCAGACTGCTGTTTGGTTTGATCCGATGCATGAAAAAATGGGAACTGCCGCAGTTCAAAAAACCAATGACTCTCAATCAAAAGTATATCTGCAACTTCAACCCGGAGAATCTCTGATTTTGCAGTGGTATCCATCAGCTGTTGAGTTGGAAGAATATCCTATTTGGGATGCGCCGGCTCAACAAACGGTTTTGGATGGAGACTGGACGGTGACATTTGAAAAAGGAGGTCCAAGTTTGCCAGAGACATACACAACAAACCAGTTAGGTTCGTGGACTATGAAGTCGGATGAATTGGAAAAATTCTCGGGAACAGCAAGTTATAAAACGTCATTTGCAAAGCCTGATGCTGATGCTCAAGCTTTCTTGCTCAATCTGGGAGAAGTACATGAATCAGCAGTTGTGTATTTAAATGGTGAATCGTTAGGAACGCTTGTCGGACCGGAATTTCAACTTGAAATTGATTCAAGCTTGATAAAAGACAATAATGAGCTGGAGTTGAAAGTGACTAACTTGATGGCCAATCGGATGATTGATATGGACAAACGGGGAGTCAACTACAAAAAATTCTATAACATTAACTTCGCAGCACACTCGCGTGAAAATGTAGGCGATGATGGTTTGTTCACCGCTGCACATTGGAGTCCTCTGCCATCTGGTTTAGTTGGGCCTGTGAGTTTATCTGCTATTCAAATAAAAGAACTGAAGTAAGTATAACCAACAAAAACATTCAAATAATGAAAAGCAAAATATTTTTGGCGTTTGCAGTTGTTTTTATGGTTGCTTGTCAATCGGCAAAACAACCACAAAAAATTGATCGAAAAGCAGTGGTTACCCGCAACAATGTTCAGGTGCAAGGATTCGATTCGTTGGCAACATTGTCTGTTGGGAATGGCGAATTTGCCTTTACAACCGATTTAACGGGTTTGCAAACCTTTTATAAGGAATATGAAAACGGGGTAACACTGGGAACGCAGTCGAACTGGGGATGGCATACCAATCCAAATACCGAAGGCTACGATCGTTCTGAAACATTGAAGTATTGGGAGGTTGACGGTCGTCAGGTACCATATCGTCACCAAATAAAAGACGACCCGCGAGCGAATGCAGCGTGTAATTATTTTCGCGAAAATCCACATCGCTTGCATTTGGGTATGATTGGTTTGGTGCTGACTGATTCTGAAGGCAATCAGGCGACACTCGATGACATTGAAAATGCGACCCACGAATTGGATATGTGGACCGGAAAAATTACCAGTCATTTTCAATTTGATGGAGAACCTGTTTCTGTTGAAGTTTATTGCCATCAGGAAAAGGATGAAATTGCAGCACACATTGAATCGCCTTTGATTGCGAAAGGTCAGTTGGCTGTTAGCTGGAAATTCTCAGCAGGAGCTGCTAAGTCTTTTCATCAGGGCTACGATTATGATTCACCTGAAAAACATCAGTCTGTTCTTTCAAAAGTAAGTGATAATGAAGTCTTGATCAATCGTACGTTGGACAACGATCATTACCAGGTTGCGATTGATTGGAAAGGCGACGCGGCCATTGAGAAAACAGCTGAACATCAATACGAACTTCAGGTAAAAGATGGTTCGTCGCTGGAGTTTGTTTGCTTGTTTGCTCCGGAAATAGGAGATGAAAAAACAGCTGATTTCGAAGCTACAAAATTAAATAACCAACAGACATGGGAACGCTTTTGGCAAAGTGGCGGAGCGGTTGATTTTTCAGCCTGTACCGACCCTCGGGCGAAAGAAATTGAACGTCGGACTATTTTGTCGCAATACCTCATCAAAGTGCAGAGTTCAGGGTCACTACCTCCTGCTGAAACAGGTTTAACCTACAATAGCTGGTATGGTAAATATCACCTTGAAATGCACTGGTGGCACATTGCACATTTTGCCAACTGGCAACGTCCTGAATACATGTTGACGCAGTTGGATTACTACAACGAACTATACAAGAATGCCCGCCAAACGTCAATTGATCAAGGTTACAAAGGCGTGCGCTGGCAAAAAATGCTCGGGCCTGATAACGAAAATAGTCCTTCGTCGGTTGGCTCGTATTTAATTTGGCAGCAGCCTCACATTATTTGGTTTGCCGAGCAAATCTATCAGGCAAATCCAACTGCAGAAACGCTTGACAAATATAAAGACCTGATTTTTGCGACGGCTGAATTTATGGCCGATTTTCCACGATGGAACGACGAAAAGCAACAATATGATTTGGCACCTCCGCTTATTCCGGCGCAAGAGCATTGGCCTCGCGAAGCAACTTACAACCCCCCTTTTGAATTGGCTTATTGGTATTGGGGATTGACTAAAGCTCAGGAATGGAAAGAGCGCTTAGGAGCTGAAAAAGACAGTACTTGGGAAGATGTTCGCCTGAAATTGGCTGCACCGGATCAAGCGAATGGAGTTTATCTTGGCATGGAAGGAGCAACGGAATCCTATAACGAGATGGAACTGATGGAAGATCATCCGGTGGTGCTGGGTGCTTACGGTATTTTGCCGGATTGGGACAAGCTTGATCCCGAGGTCATGCGGAAAACGATGCACACAATTGCTGATCGCTGGGACTGGCCTTCAACGTGGGGATGGGATTATCCCATGTCGGCTATGGCTGCAGTGCGTTTGGGTGAACCTGACTTAGCATTGGAATTCTTATTGAAAGATGTTCAGAAAAATACTTACCTGAAAAACGGTCATAATTATCAAAGTCCGCGTTTGCGTATTTATTTGCCGGGCAATGGTGGTTTCTTGGCCACCGTCGCAATGATGTGTGCCGGATGGGAAGGCTGTGAAACGGAAAATCCAGGATTTCCAAAGGACGGAAAATGGAATGTGAAATGGGAAAATATAACTCCCGTATTTTAAAAATATAATCAATCAACATGAAGCAATTTAAAATGAAATCAATTTGGAGTCTTGTAGTTTTACTGCTGCTTAATTTTACGACTGCTACAAGTTCCGAAATTTCAAAAGATGTTCAATACCTGTCGGGCACTGACAATGAAAATACTGTAAGCTGGGATTTTTTCTGCACTGCGGGGCGCAAGAGCGGCTATTGGACCACCATTGAGGTGCCATCGCACTGGGAACAACAAGGTTTTGGCGAATATGACTACGGTCGTGATTACCGGACTTACGGTAAGAAATTCAAATTTGCCGACGAAACAGGTATTTACAAGCATCAGTTTTCAGTTCCCGAAAATTGGGATGGGAAGAAAATGTTTATCGTTTTTGAAGGATCGATGACCGATACCGAAGTGAAAATAAATGACCAATTGGCAGGGCCAATCCACCAAGGATCTTTTTATCGTTTTCGATACGATATTTCTGACAAACTGAAAGTCGGCGAGGAAAATGAACTGGAAGTTACCGTGCACAAAATGTCAGCTAATCATTCGGTAAATCGTGCCGAGCGTTTTGCCGACTATTGGATTTTTGGAGGCATTTATCGTCCGGTGTATCTCGAAGCAGTTCCGGATGAGTTTATCGACCGGGTAGCAATTGCTGCCGATGCCGATGGACAATTCTCAATGGACGTATTTCCTGAAGTACAATCTGCAGGATTGACTATTTCAGCCGAAATTATTGATGCGACAGGCCGGGTTGTGGCCACAACCGAGAGTCCGGTGTTGCCAAGTGATTCTTTGTTGACTCTTTCTACTCGTGTTGACAATCCACGGCTTTGGACTTCCGAAACTCCTAATCGATACTCCGTTCGTGTCAGTTTGAAAGACGGTGAAACAACAAAATATACAACCTCTGAAAAATTCGGTTTCCGAACGATTGAAATTCGAGAAGGGGATGGTGTTTTTGTTAATGGCACAAAAGTAAAATTCAAAGGAATTAACCGCCACGTATTTTGGCCCGAAACCGGTCGTAGTGTGAATGCAACCATCGATTTAAACGATGTGCAGCTGATGAAGGAAATGAACATGAATGCGGTGCGGTGCGCACACTATCCGCCGGATCAATCATTCCTGAATTATTGCGATTCACTAGGTCTGTATGTGTTGGATGAGTTGGCCGGGTGGCAAAATTCGTACGATACCGAAGTGGGCAGTAAGCTGGTCCACGAAATGGTTATTCGTGATGTCAATCATCCATCCATTGTTTTTTGGAGCAACGGAAACGAAGGAGGAACAAATAAAGATCTGGATGACGATTATGCCATTTACGATCCGTCGAATCGACCGGTGATTCATGCTCATCACAAACCGGGAAACGATTACAACGGGATTGACTGTAACCACTACGAAAAATATAATAGCAGTAAAAGTATTTTAGATGCAGGTTTGATTTACATGCCTACTGAGTTTTTGCACGGTCAGGACGACGGCGGAATGGCTGCCGGACTAGCTGACTTTTGGGAGTTGTTTTGGAATTCAAAGCGCTCGGCAGGAGGCTTTTTGTGGGTGCTGGCTGATGAAGGTTTGGTACGCACCGATTACGATGGTTTTATCGATGCCAACCGCGTCAATGCACCCGATGGAGTTGTTGGACCACATCGCGAAAAAGAGGCCAGTGTTTATGCCATGCGTGAGATTTTCAGTCCGATTAAAATTGAAATGGAAAAACTTCCGGAAACTTTCAATGGACAAATACCTGTTGAAAACCGCTATCATTTTACGAACCTGAACGATTGCCGCTTTGTTTGGCAGTTGGTTAATTTTGCCAATCCCACCGACCTTGGAGCAGGTCATGAGGTTGTGCAAGCCGGAATGATTACCAGCCCAGATGTTGCTGCAACCGAAAAGGGAGAACTTGCATTTGAGCTTCCGAAAGAGTATCAGCAATACGATGCCTTGTATGTCAGAGCTTTAGATCGCCAGGGCAAGGAGGTTTTCTGCTGGAGCTGGAAAATTGATGGCAATACGAATACTGTTTTAGAATTGGTGGAAAAGGAATTGAGCTTGAACGAAAAGGAGCATTTGAAAAAGCTCAAAGCTCAGGGGATTGAAGAAGACAACATCTTGCCAATTAAAGAACAAAAGGGGAATGGTGAATTGAGTGCGAAGGTTGAAGTTACTGAAGCCGATTCGACCATCACCATGAAAGCTTCCGGAATTTCGGTTACTTTCAGTACAAAGGATGGAACAATTGTAGATTTGGGGAATGACTTTGGCTTGTCGCTTCCATTCGGAAATGGACCTGTAATGGTAAGTGGAGAATCTGAGTTGATCAATGTTAACCATCATTCGGTTGAGGGTGGACATGTATTGGAGATGATTTACACCGGCGATTTGAAAAATATTATTTGGACCATGTACAATAGTGGATGGCTGCAAATGGACTATGAATATCACGTGGAAGGAAAGCAACTATTTACAGGAGTAAGTTTCGATTTTCCTGAGTCTGACATCATCAGCACGAAGTGGTTGGGTGACGGTCCTCGCCATGTTTGGAAGAATCGCTTGCAAGGTGGAATTATTGATGTTTACCAACGCATGTACAATAATGTTTTACCCGGCGATAACAACTGGCAATATCCGCAATTTAAAGGTTATTACGCCGATGTGTCGTGGATGGAATTCAACACGGTCTATGGCAAATTTACAGTCGTAGCACAGGAAGATGATCTGTTTGTTCGCCTGTTTGATTTCTACGGAATTTCAGGACCTACAAACTATCCGAAACTGCCGACTGGCAATATTTCCTTTTTGGATGGTATTCCTCCCGTTGGAACAAAACTGGCCATGGGAATCAGTAACGACACCTGGAATTTAGGACCAGCCGGGGAGCTAAATGTAATGGAAAAACCAGTGAAAAGAACCTTGTATTTCTATTTCGGATTACAGAACTAAGTATAAAAGAATTTGATGGTGTTTAAATTGAAATTATATATTTGCTTCATTTCATGTTTTAATTTTTTTGTTGCCTGTCAACAGGCTCTGCCAGAGAAAAAAGAATCGGTTTTGTGGCACAATCAACAGCGCGAGTTACGCTACCATCCCGATGGGAAGGGCTTTGTGATTACCAATGGAACGCATCGGTTTAACCGGGCTTTGTATGGTTCTCATTCTGGTTTTCGGGTCGACGCGGGTGACTTGCCCGAATTTGCCTTGTACATGCCTCGCATGGGAGGTACACTGCGTCTGGGACTCATTCAGGCCGATTCGTCAAAATGGCTGATTGATGCCGAAACCATTGTTGCCCGATACGAAGCGGGTAGCATGAGTTATAAGATTGAAGATCCGATGTTGAGAAGCGGCAAATTAAAATTGCAACTACTGGCCTTGGATGATGCTGATGGAATGATCCTAAAAGTTGTTGGCGAAAACATGCCCGACAATGTTGAGTTGTTCTGGGCATTTGGGGGTGCTAGTGGAAAGCGCTTTTCACGCGATGGCGACTTGGGGGCTGACCCGGAGTCCAGCTTTTATTTGAAGCCTGAGTATTGCAGCACGAATGAATACTTCTTTGCTGATAATCAATTCAATTTGTATTATGGCTCGGGTCGAAGCTTGTCCGACAATGAAGTATATGAAAATAACTATTTGCCAACACCGGAGGAAAAGGAACAAACTCGCTTAAAAGAGAAAAAGCGTCTGTTTGGCTTGATACCTAAAGGCTCAGAAATCAGTTTGAGTGATGCAGCCCAACAAGAAAGTCCTTTGCAGTTTTTTCAATCCGAAGAGGAAGAGGCACCGGCAATAACCGGTCGGTTGAAAGTTGAAGATGGAAGCGAGGAATTCTTTTTCATCGTCAATCCAGATACAAAAGCCCGCCCTGATTATGCTGAATTACCTGCATTATTTAATCAGGCTGATTCAGCACGTGAAAAGATTGCTTCGCAAATAAAAATAGAAACACCCGATAAGTACATCAATGCAGTGGGTGCAACACTTTCTACAGCTGCCGATGCGGTTTGGGATGGCAAGTCGTTTATGCACGGAGCTATTGCCTGGCGGATGCCATTAAATGGCTGGCGTGGTGCTTATGCAGCCGATTGGCTGGGCTCGCACGACCGGGCAAAAACTCATTTTCGGGGGTATTTTAAAGCGCAGTACACCAATCCAAAATCAGGTTTGTCGGCTCCTGATCCTGAAACCCATTTGGCCCGACAAAAGGAAGAAAAAGGAACTGCAATATTCACGGATGGTTACATTAGTCGCCGGCCCGGAGATGAGAACAAACCTCACCATTACGACATGAATCTGGTGTTTATTTCGCAATTGTTGTCGCACTTTCGTTGGACCGGAGATTTAGACTTTTTGAGCGAAAGCTGGCCTGTTTTAGAAAGACATCTGGCTTGGGAAAAACGAAATTTTGATGCGAACGACGATGGGCTTTATGATGCTTACGCCAGTATTTGGGCGAGCGATGCCCTGCAGTACAGCGGCGGCGGAGTCACTCATTCGTCAGCTTACAACTACCGGGCAAATCGCGTGGCGGCAGAGTTAGCACCTCTTATTGGTAAAGATCCGGCTCCCTATTTGGCCGAGTCAGAAAAAATAAAAAAAGCCGTCGATCAGCAGCTCTGGCTACCCGAAAAAGGCTGGTTTGGCGAGTATAAAGATTTATTGGGTAATCAACTGGTGCACCCATCAGCTGCGGTTTGGACGGTTTATCATGCCATTGATGAAGGTCTGGCCGATCCGTTTCAAGCGTATCAGGCTACCGAGTACATCGACAAAAGTATTCCGCATATTCCAATTGAGGCTGAAGGTTTGGAAGCAAACAAATATTATACCATCTCAACGACCAATTGGATGCCGTACACGTGGTCAATCAACAATGTGGCGCTGGCTGAAGTGTTGCACACAGCGCTGTCCTATTGGCAAAGTGGCCGAAGCAAAGAAGCCTTTGAACTGACGAAAAGTAGTTTCCTTGATTATATGTTTTTGGGAACTAGTCCGGGCAATTTCGGACAGCTTTCTTATTATGATGCTTTTCGTGGCGAATTGTACCGCGATTTTGCTGATCCGGTTGCCATGGCTTCGCGTGCGTTGGTGGAAGGTTTATTTGGCATTTCGCCCGATCTCATCAATGAGCAATTAACGGTAGAGCCGGGGTGGCCGTCAGATTGGGATCATGCCTCAATAGAAACACCGGATCTTCAACTTCATTTTAAAAGAGAAGGTGGGATTGATCACTATCGAATTAATTCTGAGTTTCCGAGTGCCGTTCAGTTAAATCTGATCCTAAAAGCGCAGTCTGCTGAGATTCGCTCCGTAAAATTGAATGGGCAAGTAGTTGAATGGAAGACAAATGATGAAGCAATTGGAGATCCCAAAATTACGATTAACGCTTCTCAGGGAACTGATTTTGAGTTGGAAGTAGAGTGGGGCAGCGAAAAAATAGATCAGATCCAACTGAATGATTTTTATGCCATTGGTGATCAACTGACTGTTCAACCAGAAACTGCTGAAATCCTTGATGTTTATGATCCGCAACACGTTTTGGAGGGATGGATAAATGACCAAGCGAATTTGTCTGCTAAGGTAAAAGGTGAGCTCGGTTGGCGAACTACTTTCGTCAAACTCAAACAGGCTGAAATGGTTTGGTGGCAGCCTTTGTCATTTGAACTACGCAAGCCAATTGAAGTCATTGACGATGAAAATCAAAAAGACGATAAACTGACTTTTGCAATTCGAAATAATACAAATAATGAATTTATTGGAACATGCACTGTTGGTGCATTTACTCGGGATGTTACCATTCCTGCGCGGTCGGTTTCAGCTGAGTTAACAGTTTCAAAGGAGTACCTCATTTCTGGAAGTAATTCAATCCAATTAACTGGAAAAGAGCACGAGTATTTCGAAAATGTGATCAACTGGAATATTCAAGCCAATAAAGATGCTCAGTATGAAATAGTGGACTTGACCTCCCGGTTTAACGATCGGGTAACCCATATTTTCAACGAACAATACTATTCGCCTCGTTCACCGTATCCAACATTGAGCATTCCGGTACAGGGAATTGGCGACTGGTGTTCGTATCGCGAAACCGAAGAAATTGACGATTCCGGCTTGCGGTCAAAAGCAGAAAACTCGAACCGAATTGAATCACCGAAGGGCATTCCTTTTCAAACACCGGGAGACGAAACTGAAAATATTCTGTTCACTTCAAAATGGGACAATTATCCCGATTCGATTGAAATACCGCTTGCCGGGAAAGCATCTCACTTGTATTTGCTTATGGCCGGATCGGTGCATCATATGCAAATTAACATGACTAATGGTTGGGTTGAGGTTGAATATGCGGACGGATCAACGGATGAGTTACCGCTTATAAGCCCCAATAATTGGTGGCCGATTGAGCAGGACTATTATGAAGATGGTTTTGCTTTCCGGGTAAATGCGCCGCAGCCGCCACGCTTGTATTTAAAAACAGGAGAGTGGCATTCCGATTCGTACGATGTGCTGAGAAAGAATGGTACAAACAAGATTGAAGGAGGGGCCGCTTCGTTGTTGGATTTGCCGTTGAATCCGGGTAAGGAACTGGTTTCGCTTAAATTGGTGACGAACACCAATGATGTGGTTATCGGCTTGATGTCTGCAACCTTAAAACGAAATTAAATATGATCGATCGACGCAAGTTCATACAGCAAAGTATGCTAACAGGAGCGGCATTGTCTGTTTCGGGTCTGTCAGCTTGGGCTGGTTTTGAGGGGGATCAATATGATGAAAAGTACATCTCCGATTTCTCAGAACGCTTAAAGCCGCTGGGACGGACTTTAGAGCTTGAAGGTTATTATGTTTGGGGTTGCAGTCCGATTGTTGCACCTGATGGAAAGTTTCATGTTTTCTTTTCCCGTTGGAGTTCGGATAAAGGAATGGGCGGTTGGATTAGCCAGTCGGAAATTGCACATGCTGTTGCCGATCAGGTTGACGGACCGTATCAAGAAATAGAAACAATCTTGGCACCACGGGGTGAAGGTTATTGGGACGGAACTACCTGCCATAACCCGCACATCCAGTTTGTTGACGGGAAATATTGTCTGTTTTACATGGGCAATTCAAACCGACGGACCAATACCAAGCGAATTGGTTTGGCAACTTCTGATTCACTATCTGGCCCATGGAAACGATCAGATCAACCTTTGTTGGAAACTGGCCCGGAAGGAGCATGGGATGATCATTGCACCTCCAATCCGTCGTTTATAAAACATCCGAATGGTCAGTATTGGCTGTATTATAAATCGTGGAACACCGAAGAATATGAACATCCGGTGAATCCCAAAATTAGAGGCAACCGGAAATACGGTTTGGCGATTTCCGACCGACTTGAAGGGCCTTACAAGCGTTATTCCGACAAACCCATTATTGATTATTCAAGCTTTGGAAATAACCGTCAACTAGAGGATGGAAATGTATTTATGGAGAATGACCGGTTTTACATGCTCGCACGTGACATGGGACGTTTTGATCACGAGGTTGGTATCATTCTGGAATCGGATGATGGTATTCATTGGTCGGAGCCTAAGATTAGCTATTGGGGGGTTTCTCATTACATCGACCAAGCTCCAAAACCTAAACACCTGAGTAAATATGGCCGGTTTGAGCGCCCCCAAGTATTGATTCAAAATGGAAATCCTACGCATTTGTTTGTGACTTCTCAGGGCGGGGAGTTTATGACTTCGTCGCCATTTGTATTTAAAATAGAACCAAAAATTTAGAACAATGATACGATTAACAATTTTATTGATGTTAGTTAGCTTGTTTGTTTCTTGTCAAACAGTGAAGGACGAAGAACCAACAGGAAAACCAACAGTATACATTATTGGCGACTCAACGGTAAAACATGGTCGTGGAGATGGAGCCGGTGGTCAGTGGGGATGGGGAGACCCTATTGTACAGTTTTTTGATACCAGCCTTATCAATATCGAAAACCATGCGTTGGGTGGTACAAGCAGTAGAACTTTCCGAACTAAAGGATTGTGGGATGAAGTGTTGCGTAAAATTCAACCCGGCGATTATGTGTTGATGCAGTTTGGGCATAACGATAATGGTCCGATTAATGACGATTTCAGGGCTCGCGGAACATTTAAAGGAATTAGTGAAAAAACCGAGGAGATTGACAATTTACTTACCGGTGAGCACGAGATTGTTCACAGCTACGGCTGGTATCTACGTCAATATATTATTGAAGCGAAAGAAAAAGGAGCAACACCTGTTGTTATGTCTCCGATTCCACGCAATGACTGGGAAAATGGGCTGGTTCCACGTAATGATAAAAGCTACGGCGAATGGTCAAAAGAAGTGGCTCATTTCGAAGAAGTGGAGTGGATTGACTTAAATGAGAAAATGGCCGTAGCCATGGAGGCTTTAGGCGAAGACTCCGTAACCGGGTATTACTTTTACAAACGCGACCATACGCATACCACCGCCCAAGGTGCTCTTTTGGCTGCTTCGTTTGTGGTTGAAGGTTTGCGTGATGCACAAGGGTGCGAGCTGAAGAACTATCTTTTAGACAATCCAACGATCAACTTTCCGGTGAAAAAGAAAGTTTTTATTATAGGTGATTCAACCGTTGCGAATGGCGACGGAAAAATTGTCGGATGGGGGCGTGAACTGTCAGCTTATTTGGATACCCTGCGACTTGATGTTATCAATAAAGCACGAGGAGGTAGAAGCAGCCGGAGTTATCGGTACGAAGGACTTTGGGATGAGGTTTTAGCTCAACTCAATGAAGGTGATTTTGTATTGATTCAGTTTGGGCATAACGATGGAGGAAATATTGACAAAGCGAAATATCGTGGTTCGTTGAAAGGAACGGGCGATGAAACACAGGAGGTGGTTCGCGAGGACGGCACAAAGGAGACCGTTCATACATATGGATGGTACATGAAAAAGTATATTTCAGAGGCTAAAGCCAAAGGCATCTCGGTTATTGTTTTAACACAAATTCCCCGCAACGAGTGGCCACATGGCAAAGTGGAACGCGTGAATGAGTCGTATGGAAAGTGGGCTCGCGAAGCTGCCAGGTCTGAAGAAGCTTTTTTTATTGATTTGAATAATGCAATTGCAGTTGAGTACGAAGCGATGGGCCCCAAAGTCGTGAAGCAGTTTTTCCCCGGAGATCATACGCACACCAACGAAGCCGGAGCGCGGTTTAATGCGCTGACACTGGCCGAAGAGATTCAAAAACTAAGGTCATGCGAGCTGTATGGCTATGTCGAATTAAAATAATAGGTTGACCAAAATTAAATAAAAAATGTAATGAAAAACGCTTCGTATATTTTCGGACTGCTTACTTATTTCTGTTTTTCTTCAGGAAATTTGAGTGCTCAGGATACAACAACAGGTTGCGATAAAATGATATCCAAAAGGTTTGATTTTGGAGCAGGTCAGCCTGCAGACGGATATATTTTAGTTAATCAGGATGACGTTTTTGATTCAAATAAAGAGTACGGATTTATTTCAGAAAAGAAACTTGAGGCGAAGAACGTAGAAAGTGCTGAGGCAATAACGGGCGACTTTGTTACAAGCGATGAGCCTTTTTATTTCACGGTAAAAATGCCGGAAGGTCGCTATAAAATCAGCTTAACATTGGGCGATCCAAACGGAACATCGGCAACAACGGTAAAGGCAGAGTCGCGCCGGTTGATGTTGGAAGATGTTCGCACGGCAAAAGGGCAAGTGGTTACGAAAACGATTGTAGTGGATGTTCGCACCCCCAGAATAAACGACAGCCTGAAGGTGAGGAGAAAATCACGAGAAATGCTTTACCTGAACTGGGATAATCAGCTAACACTGGAATTTGGAGGCGAAAGGCCATGTGTCTCTTCCATTCAAATTGAAGAAGCAAACGATTTACCTGTGATATTTTTAGCCGGAAACTCTACGGTGGTCGATCAGGAAAATGAGCCGTGGGCGTCGTGGGGACAAATGTTTCCCCGCTTTCTAAAGCCAGAGATTGTGGTTGCCAATTATGCCGAGTCAGGCGAAACACTCAAAGCTTTTCGTCGCGAAAATCGACTGAAAAAAATACTTAGTGTAATGAAGGCGGGGGATTACCTGTTTATGGAATTTGCACACAATGACCAAAAGCCCGGAGGGAATCATGTGGAGCCCTTTACCACTTACCAAGATGAGTTGCGCTACTTTATTAACGAAGCTCGAAAGCGCGGTGCTCGTCCTGTGTTGGTGACTTCAACCAATCGCCGGAAATTCAACGAGCAGGGCGAAATTGTGAATACCCTGGAAGAATACCCCGAAGCTATGCGCCAACTGGCAAAAGCGGAGAACCTGCCATTGATCGATTTAAATGCCATGAGCAAACAGCTTTATGAAACATTGGGTGTCGAAAATTCGAAACATGCTTTTGTGCATTACCCGGCAAATACTTATCCGCGTCAGAATAAACCACTGGCTGATAATACACACTTCAACCCTTATGGAGCTTATGAATTAGCCAAATGCGTGGTGCAGGGAATTATGGATAATGAGATGGAGTTGGCAAACTATATTGTCGACGATTTTAACGGCTTTGATCCAACAAAGCCAGATGATTGGGCAACTTTTTTCTGGCCTGAAAGTCCGGGCAAGCAGGTTCTGAAGCCTGACGGTAATTAGAGTTGGTCGTGAATTCGTAAAAGCAAGTAGATTATAATTGATTGGGATAGAAGATAAAGATGTATAATTAAAAAAGAGATAAAATGAAAGCAACGCTAATTTTTCTAATGTCGATTGCAATGCTCTGCTCAATGCAGGTCAATGCTGAAAACTTTCCATCAAAAGACCAGGTGATGGATAAAATGATACTGACCAATGCCTATTTTATGAATAAGTGGCCTGATACCGGTAAGTCTATCATAACCAATAAAGAACGGCCCAGTAATATTTGGACCCGTGCGGTGTACTACGAAGGTTTAATGGCACTATATGCGTTAAAGCCTGATAAAGCTTATTACGATTACGCCGTTAGTTGGGGTGAGGCACACAAATGGGGATTGCGCAACGGTATTGAAACCCGCCATGCTGATAATCATTGCTGTGGGCAAACTTACCTGGATTTATATATGATGGATTCGAAGCCAGAGCGCATCGCAGATATCAAAAAATCGATTGATTTGATGATGGATACTGAGAAGACAGATGACTGGACTTGGATTGATGCATTACAAATGGCTATGCCTGTTTTTGCCCAGCTTAGTGTAATTACCGGTGATCAAAATTACTCCGAACGGATGTACGAAATGTACATGGATTCGAAGGAACAACAAGGCTTTTGGAATCCAGAGGATAATCTTTGGTGGCGCGATAAAGATTTTATGCCTCCTTACAAAGAACCGAATGGCGAAGATTGTTACTGGTCGCGCGGGAATGGCTGGGTAGTGGCTGCG
This sequence comes from Sunxiuqinia indica, assembly GCF_009847015.1. GTDB lineage: Bacteria > Bacteroidota > Bacteroidia > Bacteroidales > Prolixibacteraceae > Sunxiuqinia > Sunxiuqinia indica. The sequence goes on along the minus strand of NZ_WVEM01000004.1, from coordinate 114,605 downwards.
TTGGTTCGTGTATTGGAAATTTTACCGGCAGACGATCCTCATCGTGATGAATACCTCGATACTTTTCATAAGATGATTGAGGCACTTGTTCCAATCCAGCGTAAAGATGGTTTCTGGAATGTAAGTTTACATGATGCAACCCATTTTGGAGGAAAAGAAACAACCGGAACTGCCTTATTTGTTTATGGTATGGCCTGGGGGGTGAACAATGGTTTATTGAAAGCAAGCAAGTACAAACCAATTATTGCCAAAGCCTGGAATGCCATGGCAACAGAAGCTGTTCATCCGAATGGATTTCTTGGATACGTGCAGGGAACCGGCAAAGAACCTGCTGACGGCCAACCTGTAACTTACGATAGTATGCCTGACTTTGAAGACTACGGCTTAGGTTGTTATTTATTGGCAGGAAGCGAAGTGTACAAAATGGCTGACTAATCTCGATTGGTATAATGAATGTTATAACAATATAGAAATTAAACCCCGGTTATCCCGGGGTTTTTTTTTGAGTCTTGTATCGATTTTTCGACGCAAAAGAATCTGTTCTTAATGTTCTGTGCTTTTGATTATCTGCCTGATCATATGATGTATGGGGATGGACTATTTTTATGTCACGGTAGACTGTTTGATGCCGTTGATCTGAGTTGCTTTTCTCTTTTGATCCTTATGCATAAAAAAAATAGATAATACACACCTATTTAGTTAAATAATTACTATTTTAATGGTCTGATTTGTATTGCCAAACTAAAAAAAACTGTTACATGAAATCGAAACTGATCTTGTTGTTGTGCATGATCCTTTTTTTCGGGACACACGTTTATTCTCAAACTGAATTCCTGAGGCAGGTCAATACTCAACTCAATCAATATGTTCTAGGAAATGTCCAGGAAAAAGTCTACGTTCAAACGAATTCAAATCAGTATTCGCCTGGCGATACGATCTGGTTTAAAAGCAGCTTGGTAAATGCAATCAATCACAAACCGCTTGGTGTTGAATATTTGTACTATGTCGATTTAATTTCGCCCGACAATAAGCTAATCAGCCATCAAATGTTTTCGCTCGAAAATGGATTTTCAGATGGATCTCTTGCATTGGATCGCGAACTTTCTTCCGGACAGTATAAATTGTTGGCATACACCAACTATATGTTAAATTTCTCCAACGATTTTCTCTTTCAAAAACCCATTCAATTGATTCACAAAACTGAGCTTCAAACCGACTGGGAGTTTAGTTCCAGGGTTATCCCTTTCGCCAATGGCGATTCGGTTTTTATAAAAATGTATGCTCACAGCCTTAATGGACGGGAGTTGAATGAAGACGTTAATGTAATGCTGCAATTAGCTCGTGGCTCAATGCTGGGAGCAACTTGCCCGATTACGAACAATGAAGGCAGTTTTAGTTTTTTTGTGCCCGACTCGCTAAAACTGTCGGTTGCATTGCTGTCAGTTAAGCCAGACGGAAAAGCCGAGATGAGTGAGAAATATAGGATTAAGCTGTCGGCACAAAAACCTGACTTGCAGTTTTTACCTGAAGGAGGCGAATTGGTTGCCGGGCAAGAAAATCTACTGGCTTTTCGGGGTGTTGATGCCGACGGAAATCCGATTGATATTGCAGGTGAATTGATTGACGAAGATGCACAGCTTATTGCTCGGTTTACCAGTGAATATCAAGGTACAGGAAGTCTTAAAATAGTCCCCGAAACAGGGCAGAAATACGTGGCAAAAATCAACTATCGAGATTCCGTTTTTGAGTATGATATTCCCGAGGTTAGAGCGGATGGATACAGTTTACAGCTTACCGAACAAAATCAGGATAGTATCAGTTTTACGGTTTTAAAAAGCGGAAATGGAAGTGTAAATTACTACTTGGTTGGACATTGTAGAGGCAGTATCAAGTTTATGGGACAAGGCATTCTTAAGAATAGTCGACTTGAGTTGAACGTGCCAACGCAGGATTTCCCGGAAGGGATATTAACTTTTACTCTGTTTATCAATCGAATTCCTCGTGCCGAGCGGTTGGTTTATCACGATAGTGGCGACGCCATTCAACTTAAACTGACAAAGGAAATCGTAAATACAAAAAGTAGCGCTTCCATCAATTTTACGTTGCAGGCTAGTCAAAATGATGGAAGCCCGGTGCAAGGAAATTTTTCGGTGTTAGCTTGGAATACCAGCATAGAAAGGTCGCTCGACTCATTGGAAAATATACGTAATTACCTATTGCTTTCGTCCGATTTGCGAGGAGAGGTTTTTACCAATACGGATTTATTTAACTCATCTGATCCTAAACGTGAGCGCAAGCTCGACCTGATGTTGCTTACTTATGGCTGGCGACGCTTTAACTGGATTGATGTTGCCAGTTATATGGGTGAGACTAAACCATATGAGGTGGAGAAAGGAATTTATCTTGATGGAAAAATTTACCGAAAGTTAACGGGCAAGCCTGTTCCCAAAAACTTTGAGGTCAGTATTATTTTGCAAAATAGCAAGATGATGCATGTTGATAAGGCATATACGAACGACAAGGGGCAATTCGGTTTTTACTTGCCTGAATTTGCTGATTCGGCTAGTCTTACAATACAAACGAAGAACCGATGGGCCCAACAAAAAGACTACCTTATCGATCTTAATACAAATTTGGAGCAGCTTCATCTTAATTCAATTGGCTTCGATAAAATTACAAAAGGTAAATCATCGCCTTTGGTGCTAAACTTGCCAGCATCGAAAAAAGTGGTGCAGACTCAAGTTAAAAACCACCCATCAGCTGTAGCTGCAAAACCATCCACTATTCGGAAACCAAGAATTGATAATTATTATTTCCCGGGCAAGGACACCTTTATGATTGAAGAAGTAGAAGCTCGCTCAAAGTTTCTGAACCGGCGCGATTCAATGATTAGTCAAGTTGGCCAGCCAGATGTGGTCATTGAGTCGGCACAGCTGAAAAAACTAACAGAAGAGAAAGCCTGGTATTCCAGCCTCTGGGATCTTTTGTCCGATCAGATTCCTGGCCTTAAAATCAGACAGCAGCCTTATCAGGATCAATTGGCCAAGAATAGCAATTTGGTTATCGGTAATCCGCAGGATATTAAGAATCAAAAAGGAGACACTTTTGCTATGGGGTCACCTGCTGTTTATTTTAATATTCCGGAAAATCCCGATGGCTACTTGTATATTTTTGTGGATGATGACTTTTTGAACAATGGGAATGTTCCGTTATACGATTTTTTGAGTTATATGGATCCTGGAGAAATTGAGTCAATCAATTTTATTGCAAAACCTAAAAATTACGACATCAGTATGTCATTTATGGAAGTTTTTACTGACGTGAGTATTGAACTTGGACGACAAGATTTGGTTGAAGGTTTAGACGAAAGTCCTAATCTATTTCCAAACCAAATGGAATTAATGGAACAAATGCAGAGAACCAGTGCACCGCCATCGTTCTTGTTTATTACAACCAAGTTGAAAGGTGGCGTTTTTTACAAACGAAGCAAAGGGTTGCAAACACTATACTTGAATGGTCTGACTCCCGAGCGAGAGTTTTATGTGCCAAAATACCAGGCCAAAAACAGCTCCGATTTTGCTGTACAATCGCGTAAAACGTTCTATTGGCAACCACAATTGATAACCGATAGCCTGGGAACGGCTCATTTTTCAATCAACTCGAGGCCAGGATTCGAGAGTTTCGCCATACAGGTTCAGGGGATTGATGGCCGGGGGAGGAGTGGATCTTCTACATTCACCTTCGAAAATCAAAATGAATTGAAGGACGTGTTTGCGGAGCCGCTGATTGTGGAAAAAAAGAAGAATATCGCACCAACAAGTGTTAACCGCTATCAGAATCTTCGTTTGTACTCCGGGATTGTTACTGATAAGGAAAGTGGTAATCCAATTTCATTTGCCGATCTTAGTCAATCAAAACCTTATTATCATGAATGTACGAATAGCGAAGGAGAGTTTTTTCTTTCGGCTGATCGCTTGAATGAAACCCGGAAGATCATCGTTTCAAGTCCGGGCTACCAAATGCAAACACTTGTCCTTCCTGCTAAGACTGATTCGATTTGGCGCATTCAGTTAGTTAAATCATCTGTCGTACCGTCAACATCACAAGAGAGGGCATTGTCTATTGTTCGCGAATCCATTCGCAAATCACGTAAATTGTATGCTTCAGAGAAAAGTTTTCAAGGATATAATCGAGAGGCTGTAACCATTGATCAGGATGTTTACGGTATTTACGAAATGGCTTTTAATTACTCTTGTGGAAGGTATCCGGGAGCAGAATCTGCTATTCGCTTTGAAACGGTGAAGTTTAAAAACATGGAGGATAAAACCGGGCATCGGCTGATGATGTTGAAGCCGAATCATCGCAGTACTTTTTATCCATTAAAAGCCGATATTGTTGCCACTTCTCCCGACTTCTGGACTTTGGAGTCGAGTGATAAGATTGACTATGAGCAGATTGGACTTGTGCCGTATGGCGGTGAGTTGTGCTTCAAAATTAAGTTTCAGCAAAAAGACCACCTTGTTTTAGCCCTTCAAAGCGGGATACTTTATATTGGCTCCGAATCAGGAGCTGTGCGTTATGCTGCTTGGTCAACTACACCTGATAAGCGCAAATATCTGAGCTACGTCAATTACCTGCAATCCAATCCAATGGAGTGCGATGTTAATGTAGTTGATGATTATAATGAAGTCAGTTATGGTTTGGTTGATGGAGAACTTCGTTTGCAGGGAACAAATCAGCGGATCGAAATTTTAGTTAATCAGGAAAACGTTTTGCGATTTGACAGCCGGCTATCGGTGGTTGGCGATAGCCAGCGAAATTATAAGGACATCAAAAGTAAAAATGCCGACATGTTGATTAAAGATCAAATGGCCAAACACATGATTGTAAAAGATGCCGAATACCAGATTGAACCGTGGGTAAATCAGGGTATTATAAAACCAGAGCGAAAGTTGATTCACGATGCAGCATTTCTGCATGATATTACGGTGAATGACTGAGGTTGTTCATTTTTTTTTATTGACAATGATCGCTTATTCTGTTGTTGTTGAGCGAGGTGATCCTGTTGTTCTGATTATCGTTCGGAAGCCGTCAGCAAGTGAAATCACTTTCCTATCTTTGCGGCATGAAATCGGATCGTTTTAAGGGATACTTTTTTGCCGCAATTGCTACGGTTACTTTCTCCAGTATTTACATATTTAGTAAAGCTGCTCTAAACGAAGTTCATCTGGCTCAGTTTGGTGTCTATTGGTTCTTCGTTGCATTCGTTTTAAGTGCTACATGGTTGCTTAAAACGGGCGGGCACAGAGCCATTCCCAAATTAGCCAAACGCCAGTGGCGCATTTTGGCTTTGCTTGGTGTGCTCGAAATTCTCACGACAGCGTCGTTCTTTTTATCGATACAGATTATACCCGATCCGGCGGTTACCTCATTCATCGGAAATTTATTTCCGGTTATTCTTACGGTTATGGGCATTGTTTTTTTACACGAGCGTTTCACATGGGTGGAATCGTTTGGTGCTATTTTAGCATTAATCGGAGCTTTTATTATCAGTTACCAAGGCGGAACAACCCTGTCCGACCTTTTTATTCCTGGAGCCGGAATTGTTTTAATCAACTCTTTTTTTGCAGCCACTGCATCAATGGTGGTCAAAGTGAATGTGAAAAAGATGAGTCCCGAGTTGCTGATTACAAACCGGGCGTTGTGGTTGTTTATTTTTTCTGTAGTTATGCTGCTGGTATACAAACAGTCACTTGTTATTCCGGTTAAAGCACTGATTAATATTGCTATTGGTGCTACGCTGGGCCCCTTTTTCGCAGTAATGTTTATTTACTATTCGTTTCGTTATATCGAAGTTTCCAAGTCGAGCGTAGTCCAAAGCCTGAAAGGGGTTTGTGTTTTAATCGCAAGCTTCTTGTATTTTCATACTTTGCCCTTGCCGCATCAACTTGCAGGAGGTATTCTTTCAGTAGTCGGAGTGTTTATTATTTCAGTAAGTAAAGCACGATTATCAAAAAGAGGCAGAATCAAAAATTAGGAGGCTGCAATTCTGATCAATAGTTGTTTATATCTCGGTTGAGAGGTGTGTCTTTTCATCTTCAAACGTAGTTGTCGTTATACTTTTTGAAGTGAAACCAAGTCTTCTAAATTAAAATGGGTAATTTCGAGTATGAATTACTTGGCACATTTGTACCTGTCGGGCGAAGACGAATCAATTATGGTTGGCAACTTTATAGGCGATTATGTAAAGGGAAAGCAATACCAGCAGTTTCCACTGGCTGTTCAAAGGGGTGTCTTGTTGCACCGCCAAATCGATTGGTTTACTGATCGGCATCCATTGGTGAAGGCTTGTGCCAATCGCTTTCGTGCGAATTACGGGCGATATTCAGGTATTGTTACCGACGTTATTTTTGATCATTTTTTGGCAACAAACTGGAAGCGGTATTCTAACGATCCTTTGCGCCAATTTTCCAAACACGTGCATGCTGTTTTGCTGTCAAATTTTTCGATCCTGCCCCTTCGGGTTAAGATGTTCTTACCCTTTCTGATTCAGCATAAACGCCTGGAATCTTATGCTGGTCTGCAAGGAATCTGGCAATCGCTTGCTATTATGGGACGTCGCACCAGTTTGCCTCAGGAAGCTGACTTTGCGATAGAAGTTTTGAAGCAGGATTATGCGTTGATCAAAACTGAATTTGAAGGGTTTTTCGTTGAGCTTATTGAGTTTGTTGAAACAAATTATGAGATTGAGATTGATAAACCTCAAGAATTGTAAACACGAAAACGCCCCCAAAATAGTTAGTGACTTAGTTTTTCTGCCCGGCTGGCATCTAATCGTAAAAAGATAAATAGTAAGATGGTAAATGACCAGAGAGACGAACCTCCATAACTAAAAAATGGCAGGGGAATACCTATAACGGGAGCAAGGCCAATTGTCATTCCCACATTAATGGCTAAGTGAAAGAATATTATACAGGCCACACCATAACCATATACCCGACTAAAGGTTGATCGTTGTCGTTCTGCCAGGTAAATTAGCCGGAGCAGTAAAAGCAGGAATAGCGCAACAACCAGCGTTGTCCCTATAAAACCCCATTCTTCTCCAACGGTGCAGAAGATAAAGTCGGTACTTTGTTCCGGGACAAAATCAAACTTGGTTTGTGTGCCGTTCAAAAATCCTTTCCCGGTCAGACCACCCGAACCAATTGCAATTTTCGATTGATTGACATTATATCCGACGCCCAATGGATCTGATTCTATCCCAAATAGTTCATTAATTCGGCTTTGTTGATGAGGTTCAAGGATATTGTTGAAAACATAATCGACTGAAAACGTAAAAAACGTTAACCCGATGTAGATGGACAAAACAAGAAGCAGATTATAAAGATGTTGTCGAAAAGCAAAAACCGCAAAAATAAGCGATGAAATGATTGTTGCATAAAGTAGCCACTGTACCGAAGGTATTCCTGTTTTAAACAGACTTCCTCCAAAGATAAAGGCAGCTGCCAGACTCGAGAAAATACCTGCTACTTTTAGTGTTTCGATAGGTTTTTGTCGCATAAAGTAGTGCAGAAATAATGCTGCAATACTTAAAATGATAATAGTATGCAATGGCGAAAGAACCAGTGTGAAAATGAACACCAGTGCAATAACTAGTCCGATAAAAAGGATCGATCCGGAGAGCCCTTCGCGAAACAATACCAGTAAAAAGACACTGATAACCAGTGCCGACCCGGTGTCATTTTGTAAGAATATGAGCACGACTGGCATGAGCAAGATAAGCCCGATTGTAAGGTAGGACTTAAGCTTATGCATTTTGAAATTGTATGTGCTCAGGTATTTTGCAAGCGCAAGAGCAGTCGTAAATTTAACAAATTCAGCCGGTTGTATGGCTACACCTCCAAGCTGAAACCACGAAGTTGCTCCTTTTACTTTGGTACCAAAAATGAGCACGGCAATAAGCAGTAGAATGGTAATCCCATAGAAAGCGTAGGCGAAAAACACATAGAACTTACTGTCGATTATAATTAATGTGAACCCAATAACGAGTGCTGCTGTAATCCAAATAAGCTGCTTCCCATACCGTTGGCTCATGTCCAAAATACTACTGTGCTCATCATTATAAACAGCGGCATAAATGCTAATCCAACCCAATAATACCAGAATCAGGTAGATTCCAATTGTCATCCAGTCCAAGCTTGCCCATATGTTATTTCTTCTTGCCACCTTATTATTTGGGTTGAAATGAGTTTAATAAATTCGCTTCATGCATCCGGGTTTCTATTGAAATCCGGCGTGGAGCAATGCTGTCATTTAAGTATTTTTCAATGATCAGACTGGCAATGGGGGCCGCATAACGAGCACCCCACACTCCATTTTCAACATACACCGAAATAGCTATTTGAGGATTTTCCTTTGGAGCAAATGCGATGAATACGGAGTGGTCAGAACCGTGTGGATTCTGAACTGTTCCTGTTTTTCCACAAATAATTATACTGTCGAGCTTGGAATAATATCGGGTGTTACTTTCTTCGATAACGGCTTGCATCCCTTCTATTACCACTTCAAAATGCTCCGGATCGATCGTTGTTACATGGCGTTCAAAATTTAGCTCTTTGGGTTCATTTTCAATGCTCCATACCGATTTTACAAAATGAGGGGTAATGTAATATCCCCGATTGGCAATTGTGGCAGCCATATTGGCCAGTTGAAAGGGCGTAATCAGAAGTTCTCCCTGCCCAATAGCCATCGAACGGATAGTTAGTCCATTCCAGTGGCCTTCGCCATAATAATGGTTGTAATACCCAACTTCCGGGATATTTCCGGGTAGCTCATTGCTCAGTTCCGTTCCGAGTCGTTGGCTCAGTCCACAGCTTATCAAATGTTCTCTCCATACTTTGTATCCTTCATCAGCACGCGGATATTTCCGAACAATTGAGTTAAAGGTATTCCAGAAAAATGGATTGCAGGATTCCCGAATTGCATTACGAACACTAATTGGTGAAATGTGATTGTGTGTACACCGAATTGGCCGGGACAACGGACCATTGCAACTAAATTGGGTTTGCAGGTTAATTGTATTTTCCTGAAGTGCAATTAAAGCATTAAACAGTTTAAAGGTTGATCCGGGAGGATAGGCAGCTCGGATGGCCCGGTTAAAAATAGGTTTGAGTGTGTCTTGTGCCAGTTTTTGATAATTCGTACCACGTGCCCGACCTACCAGTAATGAAGGATCGTAGGTTGGGGCACTCAAAAATGCCAATACTTCTCCGGTGGCCGGCTCAATGGCGACAACACTCCCTTTTTTATTGTCCATCAGATACTCTGCATAAGCTTGCAGATCAGCATCCAATGTTGTGACTAAGTTTTTACCAAGCACTGCTAAAGTATCACTTTTACCATCTCTGTAATTTCCTTTGGGCCGGTTGTGTACATCAACGAGTTGAAAATTAACCCCTTTCTGTCCGCGTAGTTCTTCTTCATAAGCTTTTTCAAGTCCGGTAATTCCAATGTAGTCTCCTTGTGTGTAATAAGGGTCTTCTTGAATCTTCGAACGGTTTACTTCTCCAACGTATCCAAGGACGTGACCTGCTGTTTTTTCCGGATATTCTCTCAGTGTACGTGTTTGAACGAAAAAGCCCGGAAATCGAAAAAGCTTTTCCTGAAGCACCGCATAGCTTTCAGGCGAAAGTTGCTTGATGATCACCGATGGTTTATAACGAGAATAGTTTTTTGCTTTGTCCAGGCCGGCAATCAGTTCTTCTTTTTGTATTTCTAAGATCTCACAAAATGCAGTTGTATCAAAAGCTGACACTTCGCGTGGGGTTACCAATAAGTCGTACGAGGCTTTATTGTAAACCAATAAATCTCCGTTTCGGTCGTAAATTAATCCGCGTGCCGGATAGGTCACTACTCGGCGAAGTACATTTCGTGTTGCGTATTGTTTGTAGTCGTTGTTTACAACCTGAAGACGAAATAAGCGCACAAAGAAGACCAATGCGACCAAAATAAAAATGGCTCCAATTAGGTATTTTCGTTTTGAATAATTGTCCACGATGCTTACTCCTTAAAAATCAAAAACTGACTGATGACAATCAATATTACTGTAAACACAGTACTTAACAAACTTCTGGTTAACGTGTGTAAAAAGCCGCTCATTGAGAAAATTTCAATAAAGAATAGAAAAAGGTGATGAGCCAATACTAAAATGATGGTATAACGCAAAAACCAGCCAAATCCCATTGTTTTTAATCGAGGTGGAATACTTACCTCAATTGAATCACGAGAAGAAATGAGTGATATTGTGTACGGTCTTACAAAGGCCATAAAGGTTGCAGCAGAAGCGTGCATCCCCGGCGTATTACTGAAAATATCGACCAATAACCCAATCAGAAAACCCAGCAAAAGCAATAAATAACGGGGCGTTTCAAAGGGTAGCAGCAAGATGAAAAGAACGTACATATACGGATTGACATACCCGCTAAATTGAATATTATTGAGGAGCAGTACTTGCAAAAGAACCAGCACCACTAACATACTTGTATATTTCAGAAGATCGCTAATCATTGTTATTCAATATCTCCAGCTTTTCTTGTTCTTTGATGTGTTTGTTTTTAACCAGTTCAACATTCGAAATGGTTTTGAAGTTGCTTGATAGCTTGACTTTGATTTGATAAAAGTTGGCTCCGCTATTGTGGTTGAAATCATCGATTACTCCCAGTAAAATACCTTCAGGAAAAATGGAAGAATAGCCACTTGTTATAATTGTATCGCCTTTCGCCAGTTCAACATGAAAAGGGATTTCATTCAACTGAGCATATTGATAGTCGGAGCCATCCCAGGATAATGACCCAAAATAGGCATTCTTCTTAATTTTTGCTGAAACCCGCCAACGTTTGTTTAGTAGGCTGGGGCCCGAGCTATAATGATCGGTCACGTTGGTGACAACCCCCACAACGCCTCTCGGACCAATAATCCCCATGTCGGGCTCAATGCCATCCAATGCTCCTTTGTTGATGGTTAGGTAGTTGTATTGTTTGTTTACCGAGTTGTTAATGACCCGGGCAGGAATAAACTGGTAAGTGGTGTCTTTCCTGGTTGTGTCAAGACTACCGAAAATTTCGGCTACTTGCAGTTTTTGGAGCTTTGTACGCAGCCTTGCATTTTCGTTTGCTAGTTCCTCGTTTTCTTTCCGAAGTTTGAAATACGCAGTAAAATCATCGGTCGTTTTATAAATCGAAGCCGATATCCGGTTGCTTGAATTCAGAAATTTGACTCGTTGGAAATTATTGTAATTAACAATCAGTATCATTGAGACAACTTCGAGTGCCAAAAACAAAAATAAAAAAGAATTTCGAGCAAGAAATTGGAGCAAACTTCTCATTAAGCAGCAAAGTTTTGTTTTGCTCCTCCCTACCTGGTATTACCTGATCAGGAAAGAGAATTTATCAACATTTTTAAGCGCAATACCTGTTCCCCGGGCAACTGCTCTCAGTGGATCTTCAGCAACGTGAAATGGGATATTAATTTTTTCCGTCAATCGTTTGTCCAGTCCACGAAGAAGGGCTCCACCACCGGCCAGGTAAATTCCTTTTGAAACAATGTCAGAATACAGTTCCGGAGGGGTTTGTTCTAATGCACTCAGGATTGCGGTTTCAATTTTCGAAATTGATTTTTCCAAGCAGTGTGAAATTTCCTGATAAGAAACCGGAACTTCAATAGGCAGTGCTGTCATTTGGTTTGGCCCTTGAATGATGTAATCATTTGGCGGTTCTTCCAGTTGAGATAATGCCGACCCTACGTGGATTTTGATTTCTTCAGCTGTTCGTTCGCCAATTTTAATATTGTGTTGATGACGCATGTACTCCATAATGTCTGCAGTCAGGTCATCGCCAGCAATACGAATTGACTTGTTGGTGACAATTCCGCCCAACGATATCACCGCAATCTCGGTTGTTCCACCGCCGATATCGACAATCATACTACCTTCTGGAGCTTCAACATCCAATCCAATACCGATGGCAGCAGCCATGGGTTCATAAATCATGTAAACTTCACGTCCGCCCGCATGCTCCGAAGAGTCACGTACCGCACGAATTTCAACCTCCGTAGAGCCTGAAGGAATACATACGACCATTTTTAAGGCAGGCGAGAATAACCGGGATTTTGGATTGATCATTTTGATCATGCCCCTAATCATCTGCTCCGCTGCATTAAAGTCGGCAATTACTCCATCGCGCAATGGCCTGATCGTTTTCAGGTTGGCGTGTGTTTTTCCCTGCATCTGGCGAGCTTTCTCACCGATTGCAACGAGCTTTTCTGTTTTCAGGTCAATCGTTACAATCGATGGTTCGTCAACCACAATCTTATCATTTTGAATGATAATTGTATTAGCCGTTCCAAGGTCAATCGCAATTTCCTGAGTTAAAAATGAAAACAATCCCATAATTTATTCTCCTAGCTGTATCTTAATTTCTGCTAATAGCAGATTTTTGTATTAATGTTTAAAGTGTCGTCTGCCGGTAAACAACATGGCAATACCAAATTCATCGCATGCATCAATCACTTCGTCATCTCTGATGCTACCTCCCGGCTCAACAATGTATTTCACACCATACTCGTTGGCAGCTTCAATGCTGTCTCTGAAAGGGAAGAAGGCATCCGAAATTACAACAGACTCTTCAATCTTGATTCCTTCTTTCATGTCAAAACGGGGCATGGTTAACTGACGCATACTGTCTAGTCGGTTGGGTTGCCCCATACCGGCACCAGTTAGCCAGAAAGAACCATCTGAATTCTCGGTGACTACTGCGATCGCATTACTTTTCAAATGTTTACACGCTGTAATACCAAACTTGGCAAGATTTAATTTATTGTCATCAAATTTAATTTTTGTGACATTTTTAAATTCGCTATCCATGCCTTCGTCTTCATCCTGAACCAGCATTCCACCACTAATTGAGCGGTATAGTTTTTCTCCCGTGGTTTCTGCTTTCACAGGAGTTACCAGTAACCGAAGATTTTTCTTTTTACTAAATATTTCGAGTGCTTCGGGGGTAAACTCCGGAGCAATAATAATTTCCACAAATTTTTTCCCAAACCACGAGGCCACTTCCGCTGTCACGGTATCGGTGAAACAAATGATCGATCCAAAGGCACTAATCGGATCGCCTGCCCAGGCCAAATCCAACGATTTCAGAATGTCGTCGGTTACGGCCAATCCGCAAGGATTTAAGTGCTTGATAACTGAAACAGCAACTTTTGTATCGATATGGGTGGTGGCATGATAAGCATCGCTGGCTGACTTCCAGGCAGCATCGGCATCCAGCATGTTGTTGTACGAAAGTGCTTTGCCTTGTAACACTTCAGCATTGGCTAACGTTGTTTTACTTTCAGTATTGTTGAATTTGTAAAAGGTTGCCGACTGATGTGAGTTTTCACCATAACGAAGTACCTGTCCATTGTTCAGACTCACCCGGTTTGTTTCGGTAATTCCTTCGTTAAAATAATTAAAAATAGCCGAATCGTAGTGCGACGAAGTGGCAAAAGCTTTACGCGCAAATGCTTTGCGGTCATCAATTGAGCTTTCACCATTTTTCTCATCCAGCAGTAGGTTGAGATCATCGTATTGATCGCGCGATGAAACAATGATTACATCGTTAAAATTTTTAGCTGCGGCACGAATTAACGCAATACCGCCAATATCTATTTTTTCAATAATATCTTGTTCTGAAGCTCCCGAGGCTACAGTTTCTTCAAACGGGTATAAATCAACAATAACTAAATCAATTTCCGGAATTTCATAATCGGTAATTTGTTGTTGGTCACCTTCGTTATCGCGTCGGTTCAAAATACCACCAAACACTTTTGGGTGAAGTGTTTTCACACGACCACCCAGGATGGATGGATAGCTGGTTAAATCTTCTACCGGAATAACGTCAGTTCCTAAACTTTCAATAAACGATTGGGTTCCTCCTGTTGAATAAATATTCACACCAAGCTTATCCAGTTTCTTTACAATAGAATCTAGTTTATCTTTATGGTAAACGGAGATTAGTGCCGATTTAATCTTTTTTAAATCCTTCATTTATAGTCTTTTGAAATTGATGCACAAAGATAATAAAATCGACTGATTTTCCTTTCTGAAAAGTAGGTGAATTCAGTATTTTATTGTCAAAAGATACAAACAAGTTTTCAGTATCGGATTACTGTTTCTTAAAACTTTTTCAGATCGTGGAATTTATAATTTGCTATGGTTCATATTTCATTCGGAAGGAATATTTCTATCTTTATTGATCTAAACTAAAATGATGCTTCTGTTCCGATTAATCTTTGAGAGCTTTTCGTTTGCCGGTGATTCCATGCGTGCCAATAAATTGCGTACTTTTTTGTCGCTTTTAGGAATTACCATTGGCATTTTTGCCATCATTTCGGTTTTTACAATAATCGATTCTCTTGAAAACTATATTCGCAGTAACCTCAATGCCTTGGGTAGTAATATGGTCTATATTCAGAAATGGCCATGGACACCTCCCGAAGGAGAAAACGAATATCCTTGGTGGAAATATCAGAACCGGCCATTTCCGAAACTCGAGGAGGCGGAGACAATCGTTCGAAATTCGCAGTATAGTGAATATGCCGTTTTTCTTTTTGGATTTAGCTCGACTGTTGAATTTGGAAATAGTAGTGTTGAACGTACCGAGGTGTTGGCAACAACATCTGATTTAATAGGTACCTGGAGCCTGGATATTGATCGGGGGAGATATTTTACTGATTCGGAGATGCGTTCGGGGGCACCGATGGCGGTTGTAGGCAGCGAAATCGTTAAGCTACTGTTTAAGGAAGACAACCCGGTTGGAAAAGAAATTAAAGTTAACGGGCACCGAATGTTGGTGATTGGTACGTACAAAAAGCAAGGTTCGAGTATGGTTGGCACAAGCATGGACAAGCGGGTTCATATTCCGGTAACGTATGCGAGTAATCTGGTTGATTTTAAAACCCGTGAACGAGGACAGACGATTAATGTAAAGGCGAAGCCTGGTGCCAGTCGGGGAGAGTTTACAGCCGAATTGGAAGGTATTATGCGATCGCTGCATCGCTTGAAACCGATGGAGGAAAATGACTTTGCCATTAATGAGATGCATACCATTAGTGACCGTTTTGAGCCTGTTTTTAAAGTGATTAATGTTGCCGGCTGGATCATCGGTGGCTTTAGCATTGTTGTAGGCGGCTTTGGAATTGCCAATATTATGTTTGTGTCGGTAAAGGAACGTACGCGGCTTATTGGTATTCAGAAAGCCTTGGGGGCCAAAAAATATTTCATTCTGTTGCAGTTTATCTTTGAGGCGGTTTTCCTGTCACTCATGGGTGGAGCTGTTGGCTTGTTCTTGATTTTTATAGGAACAAGTATTTTTAGCTACGTGTCGGATATGACGATTGCGATGAATGCAGGTAATGTTATCACCGGTTTTATGATTTCTGCGGTCATCGGGGTTTTATCCGGCTTTTTCCCGGCACTGATTGCTTCCCGGCTCGATCCGGTTAAAGCAATGGGAGCGGTTTGATGTTGGAATGTGGTTTGATCTTTACTCAGCGGGTTTTTAAAGACAATCGTTTTGCAACGTTAGGGTTTATTAAGTCAAAAAAAATTAAGTTATTACACTCCTAAAAATAAAATATGCAACCAATTGATGAATTAGACGAAAAGTTTGGTCTTGAAGGAGAGGTCGGTTTCATGGAAATTGAAGGCGAGCTACCGTTTATTAGTATATCAAATAAATACGCTCAGGCTGATATTTGCCTGTATGGCGCCCATGCGATGAGCTTCATTCCTCACAATAATATGGATTTTCTTTGGATGAGCCCCGACAGTTTCATGCAGGAAGGAAAGGCCATCCGTGGAGGAATTCCGGTTTGCTTTCCCTGGTTCGGTCCTCATCAGTCAGATTCCCAGCAGCCCCAGCACGGTTTTGGACGACTGATGTTTTGGGATGTTGTAGAAACTCAGGCATTGCCGAATGGCGAAACCCTTATTCGGATGCAACTTCAGTCATCGGATGCTACCAAAGCTTACTGGCCTCATGATTTTTTAGCTGAAATGATTTTTACGATTGGGAAAAAACTGACAGCCACACTCAAAGTGACCAATACTTCGACTGCGTCATTTGAATACGGGTGTGCACTGCATACGTATTATACGATATCAGCTATTGGAAACATCCAGATGGAAGGGTTGGAAGGATTAAGCTACTACAACCAGCTGACCGGGGAAGATGGTCGGCAAAACGAAAAGCTGTTAACGGTCAATGAGCCGCTTACCCGTCATTATCTCAATACCGAAACGCCGGTTGTAATTAATGATCCGGCTTTTCGTCGCCGTATTGTTGTTGAAAAGTCAGGCAGTAAAGTCACTACCGTTTGGAACCCGGGCAAAGAAGCCACATCAGGTATTGCCGATATTCCTGATGATGGCTATGAAGCTTTTGTTTGCGTGGAAGCCACCAATGCGTTTGATTATACCGTTCAACTGACACCTGGCGCAAGCTACGAAACCTCGGCTATTCTTGGATTGGAAGAATAGTGATCGTGCAGGATTTATCGTTGTTGTGTGCACCTTTCCGCTCATGGCTGTGGGTAGCTGACCTGCTCCTGCGCGATTTTGTACTTGCCACGCGTACATAGGGGATAAGCTTTCGGCCCTTGGGGATTGCTCCAATTACCTTGGGGATCATGTTTCGCCCTTAGGGGATAAGCTCTCGCCCCTTGGGGATCATCCTTTTCCCCTTGTGACTTATCGTGCGTCCCTTGGGGATAAGCTTGCGCCCCAAAGGGATTGCTCCTGGTCCCTTGGGGATCGTGTCTCGCCCCTTGGGGATTGCTCCTGGTACCTTGGGGATAAGCTTTCGTCCTTTGGGGATTGCTCCTGTTACCTTGGGGATCATGTCTCGCCCTTTGGGGAAAACAATATGTTCCTTGGTGATCGGGTCTCGTCCCTGGGGGATGACCTTTCCTGAAATAGCTTAGGTCGTTTTAGTGGTTCCCAAATGAAGCAGAGCATCTCCCTGGTAAACAATAGGAGCATGGTTTAGTCCGAGTATATGGCCGCTTTCCGGCATTTTTACCCGATGTATGAATTTTCCATACGGATCAGAAATGCTACCGATGATTTCTCCTTTTTCAACACTCGCCCCATCTTTGATGTCGAAACGGAACAGGCCTCCGTGGCGAGCTCGAACCCAGCTAGAACTTTCTATAATAACAGATTCGCTCATGGGCAAAGCTTCGATCTCTTCAGTAAAGTCTCGCATGCCCAGGTGGGTCATGGTTTTCATCACTCCACGAACGCCACGCAAGGTTATTCGTTTGTGGAAATCGAGCGATTTTCCGCCTTCAAAAAGCAGTACTTTTTTTCCGGCCAGGGAAGCTGCCTGTCTGAACGACTTTTCGCGATTGGGGGCATAAACAATAAAGCGGGGGTTGAAAATCTTCGCCAGCTCTAGTAGCTCCTGATCTCCTCTGTTAATTCGAATTTGTGAGCTGTTGAACCGATTGGCGCCTCCTGTATGAAAATCGATGCAGTAATCGATGTGTGGCAAAATGTTGTTCATTAGGTGGTATGCAAAAATACTTGCCAGCGAACCGGTTTTAGATCCAGGAAAAACCCTGTTGAGATCTTTTCCATCGGGGAATTCCCGGGTTTGGCTCAGGAATCCAAACACATTTAACACGGGAATGCAAATAACAGTACCTCGTTTGGGTTTATTGATTTTTTTTGAAATTAGTTCACGAATAATCTCAATACCATTTACTTCGTTTCCATGGATACCCGCATTCAATAAGAGTACAGGCCCGTCTTCTCTGGCCCGTTCAACAATCACTGGAACTTCAACTTTTGCCCGGGTGTGCAGACGAGCAATATCTAAATTCAGGATGGTTTGTTTTCCCGGTTTAATTTCGGTTCCCAGGATTTTCATTGGTTTGTTTTGTCTCATACTTAAATACCCTTAAATATTGCGCTCAACATATCGGATGATGTTTCTGGCAATATCCTTTTCGGTGGCAGCTTCAATTCCTTCAAGTCCTGGTGATGAGTTGACTTCGAGAATTAAAGGTCCGTGGTTTGATTGTAGCATGTCAACTCCGGCAACACCCAATCCCATCACCCGGGCGGCTTTCAGTGCTGCATTTTCTTCATCTTCGCTAAGCTCAATTATTTCAGCCGATCCGCCACGGTGCAGGTTCGATCGGAATTCTCCTTTTTTGCCCTGACGCTTCATGGCGCCAACAACAACTCCATCAACAACAAATGCACGAATGTCGGCTCCTTTTGACTCTTTGATGTACTCCTGAACAATAACACGGGCTTTTAGTCCATTGAAAGCTTCGATGACTGATTCGGCTGCATTGTCGGTTTCGGCAAGTACAACTCCCAGTCCCTGGGTTCCTTCCAGCACTTTAATAACAACAGGCGTTCCGCCCACGCTTTGAATGATGTCTTTTACATTGCGCGAATAGTTCGTAAAAACCGTTTTAGGAAGTCCTAAACCAGCACGGCTTAATATTTGGAGGCTGCGCAGTTTGTCGCGCGAACGCACCAGGGCCTGACTTTCAATTGCGGTAAAAACTTTCATCATTTCAAACTGGCGAACGACAGCCGTTCCATAAAAGGTGACCGAGGCACCAATTCGGGGAATAACGGCGTCAACATTTTCCAGTTTGCTGCCTTTGTAATAAACTGAAGGCTTTTTCTTTTCAATAAACAGGTCGCACTTGGAGTGGTCAACAACGAGAACCTCGTGGCCTCTTTGTTCGCCTGCGTCAACCAATCGTTTTGTAGAATATAATTGAGGATTTCTTGATAATACAACTAATTTCATGGTGTTTGATTTTTTATTTAAGTGTTGGCACGAGGATTTCTCTTCATGTAATTTTCTGGTGTCTGAATTTACGAATAGGCTTGTTGTCTGTTTTTCTCTCAGTAAGTTACAAATTTTATTTTTCCTTTTTGTGAGAGGTTCGTTAATGAACTGTCAACAACAAATCGTTTCGATAAAAATTTTCGTCCCAACAAAACAGGGAATTTCATGGTTCCACGCTCTGTTAAAGTCAGGTCAATCGGAAATGTTTTTTCAAAGAGCCTTATTTCTGTTGAAATAGAATAGCGTTCTTCCATATGCCCGTTTGAGCTTTTTACCTTTTTTAAAACGAAGGTTTCAAAGATAAATTCTTTGTCGTGGTATTTGTCATGTTCCGGATCTAAAAAATAACACTTCAGTTTTTCAACTCCATCAACTTTGATCAATTCAATATTGTGGCAATGAAAACTAGATGTGTAAGCACCCGAATCGGTCTTCACTTCAATCCCCTCAAGATTTAAAAGAGGAAAGCTGGCAATGTCCTCCCGCCCGATGACGATTTTGGATTTTGTCATTTTAAATGATATTGAAAAATAGTTTAGCGATCATCATGTACATAATCAGTCCCAGGATGTCGTTCATGGTCGTAATAAAAGGTCCGGTGGCAAGAGCCGGGTCTATTTTTAGTTTGTTTAAAACAAGTGGGATTGTTGTTCCAAACAGGGAGGCAAAAACAATAACGATGAATAAAGAGATACTTACAGCCCAGGTTAGGTTCATGCTATCGCCGAAGAAAAAATTATAACTAAAAATAAGGCTTGAAAATACAAAAGCGGTGATTAGTCCGACTGCCAGTTCTTTCAGGAGTTTTTTTCCAAAAGAGTCGAAGTCGCGTGCCCCGCTGGCGATAGTCTGCACAACAATAGAAGATGATTGTACCCCCACATTTCCGGCCATGGCAGCAATAAGTGGAATGAAAAAGGCGATGCCTTTAATTTCAGCCAAGGCTGTTTCGTTTGCTCCTAAAACACGCGCTCCTAGTATTCCACCAATCAATCCAATAAGCAGCCATGGCAGCCGGGCTTTTGTTAAATTCCAGACACGGTCTCCCGATTCGACATCGCCGGTGATACCCGAAACCATTTGGTAGTCGCGTTCGGCTTCTTCGCGAATAACGTCAACCACATCGTCAATGGTGATTCGTCCTTTTAGTCGCCCAATATGGTCAACAACCGGCACGGCCACCAAGTCAAAACGTTCCATCATTTGCGCAACTTCTTCCTGCGAAGCATCAGTTTTCACAGAATGTATTTCATCTTCAACCAGATTTTTAATTTTTGATTGGGTTGAATTTAAAATCAATTTTTTCAACGAAAGAATGCCTTTCAAAAACTCTCCATCGTCAACAACATATACATAGTATATTTCGTCAATGTCTTCAGCTTGCTTCGATATTTCTTTTAACGAAGTTTGAACCGTCCAGTTTTCGTTTACTTTAATCAGCTCTTTAGCCATCAATCCACCGGCCGATTCGTCATCGTATTCTAGCAGGTCGGCAATGTCTCCGGCTTGTTCCTTGTCCTCGATCTCCTGGAGAACGGCCTCCTTCATATCGTCTTCCAGATCACCCACAACATCGGCCGCATCATCCGAGTCCATGTATTCGATAAATTGCCGGGCAATCAGTTCGGGGGGTAGAACTTTCAGGAATCGCCTTCGTTCGTTTTCGGGAATTTCAACCAGTACATCAGAAGCCTTCTCTCCATCCAGTTGTAGGTAGAGGTATTTGGCCTCGTCCATGCTCAACTCATCCATAAGCTCAGCAATCTCGGTTGGGTGAAGGCCTTCAAGTTTGGACAGAATAGCTTCGGAGGCTTCGTGTTCAATAAGGTCTTTCAGCTCGTCGATAAATTCTCGATTCAGTTCAAATTGCATGGCTGCTTTTTTAAGACTGATCTTGGATCAGCCTGGTTAAACGTTCAAAATCATTAACACTTAACTGCTCGGGACGTTTAGAAAAAATTGGATCGTGCTTTAGTTCTTCGTCGCGGAGAAATGATTTTACGGAGTTGCGAAGCGTTTTTCGACGTTGGTTAAATCCGGCTTTTACCAATTGGAAGAAAAGTTTTTCATCACAATCCAGTTGCTGCCTGTTGTTTCGTTTTAACCGGATAACGGCCGATTTTACTTTGGGTGGAGGGATGAATACATTTTCGTCTACCGTGAACAGGTATTCAATATCATAAAAAGCCTGTAAAAAAACACTTAAAATTCCATAGACTTTACTACCCGGACCTCTGGCAATTCGTTCGGCTACTTCTTTCTGAAGCATGCCGACTACCTCCGGTATCAGATCCCGGTACTCCAAAACTTTAAAAAAGATTTGCGATGAAATGTTGTAGGGGAAATTTCCAATGATGGCAAAAGGCTCCTGATAATATTCCGTTAGATTCAGTTTTAAAAAATCCCTTGAAATAATCCGGTCTTTCAATTCCGGGAAATGTACTTTCAGGTAATCAACTGACTCGCGATCAATTTCGACAACTGTTGTTTGATAAGTTTTTTTCTGAAGCAGAAACTGGGTGAGCACGCCCATGCCCGGACCGATTTCTAAAACCTGCTTGATATCTTCTGCCTGAAGGCTTTCAACTATGTTTTGGGCAATATTTTTGTCTTTTAAAAAATGCTGTCCTAAATTCTTTTTTGCTCTGACATTACCCATTATTAATTGCTGTTGTATATGATATGATATTAGATATGTTGTTAAAAATCGAGGTGATTTAAAACAAATATATATTTTTGTCTGCGAAACTTGCCTTTTCACGAGGCGTGCAAAATTAGTAAAGTACTTAATAAAAAGAAGAAGTGACGCGAAAACGATTCTAAAAATAGCGTTATTTCAATAATTAACAAGTTTGATTTGAAACAGAAAATAGTTAAGACCCTTAAGTTTCTTGCCTTTTTAGCCTTGGGTATTCTTTTATTTTGGCTGGTGTACAAAGATCAGGATGTTGACCGATTGAAGTCCGTGTTGAAAAATGATGTCAACTATTGGTGGGTCTGGCTATCTTTATTTTTTGGCTTGCTTAGTCACATCAGTCGCACGATGCGCTGGAACTTGATGATTGAACCGCTCGGTAAAAAACCTCGCCTGCTGAATACCTTTTTAGCTGTAATGGTTGGTTACTTGATGAACTTGGTTTTCCCGCGGATGGGAGAAATTTCACGTTGTGGTGTTTTGGCTCGGTACGAGAAAATGTCGTTCACCCAGTTGATCGGCACGGTGGTTGTCGAGCGCATTATTGACGTAATTATGCTGTTGATACTAACATTTATCGTGATTGTTGGTCAGTTTGGTCAGGTTATCCAGTTTTTGGAGAACAACCCGGACGTCAAAGAGAAGCTGAATAGTGTAGCCTTGTCGCCCTGGGCTGTTTTGTCGGTTATATCCGTGATTATTGTACTTTATTTGATGCGTAATAAATTATTAAGATCCTCTCTTTTTGAGAAGGTGCGTGGCATTCTTATTAAATTTGCCGAAGGCGTAAAGTCGATCAAAGCAATGAGAAATAAGTGGGCTTTTATCGCACACTCCATCTTCATTTGGGGGATGTATTACCTGATGCTTTATGTGGTCTTCTTTTCCTTCGACTTCACTTCGCATCTATCAATGATAGCTGGATTAACAACCTTTGTTTTAGGAAGCTATGGCATGGTTGCTCCCGTGCAAGGCGGAATTGGAGCCTGGCATTTCATGGTCGTTCAAGCGCTGATGGTTTATGGAATCGACAAAGCTGATGGGATGGTTTTTGCCTTATTGGCACACACTTCTATGACAGCGATGATGATTATTGTAGGGCTGATTTCTCTGCTTGTTTTGCCATTCATCAATCGGACAAAGGAATAAAATAGCTGCCCTTTCATATGCATCGAGCTTGAAGTATTTCTCAGAATACTGTTTGTTTCAAATAATCTTTCGTGAAGTCGTTGACTGCCGCGGCAAATTGTTAAATTTGACATGTGTTGTGGCAGTTCACCCGTTTTTAATCGATTGATTTGTAAATGTTGACTAGCTTTTAGTTTTAGATGAATACTGAATTATTTATAGCGCGCAGATTATTTTCCTCAAAAGATAGCGACCAAAGACTTTCCCGGCGTATTGTTCGTCTGGCAGTGGCAGGCATTAGTCTGGGCATGGTGGTTATGATTTTATCCGTGGCTATTGTAACCGGTTTTCAACGAGAAGTTGAAAGTAAAGTCAACGGATTTGCAGCGCATTTGCAGCTGGTGAATTATGACAGCAATATGTCGTATCAAACCGAATCAATTAATAAACAACAGCCTTTTTTAAACGAACTGAAAGCAATGCCTTTTGTGGATCATGTGCAGCAATATGCTACTAAGCCGGGCATGATTAAAACAGAGGAAGATATCCAAGGCGTAGTATTAAAAGGTGTAGCTGCTGATTTTGACTGGCGTTTTTTTGAGAGTAATAAAGTTGTCGGACAGCAAATCGAATTAGATTCGTTGAGAACAAACCAGGTTTGGATTTCGGAACAGCTTTCCAATTTACTGAAGTTGAAGTTAGGTGACTCATTCCGAATGTATTTTCTGAATCAAAATGAAAAAGTTCCCCGTATTCGTCAGTTCGACGTTGGCGGAGTTTATCGAACCGGCCTGGAAGAGTTTGACCGCATGTTTGTGCTGATTGATATTCGACATATTCAGCGGCTGAATTCGTGGGATGAGAATCAGATAAGCGGGTACGAGATTTATATCAGAAATATGGATGAAGTTGACCAGGCGGAGTATGCTGTTCGAAACTTGGTCTTAGCTAATATGAATGATGATGATTCGTTGTTGCGGGTTGTTAATGTCAAACGTAAATTTCCCTATATTTTTGATTGGCTCAACCTGTTGGACATGAATGTTTGGATTATTTTGGTGTTGATGATATTAGTTGCCGGTTTTAATATGGTGTCCGGTTTGTTGGTCATTATTTTAGAGCGGACTCAGATGATTGGTGTGCTCAAATCGCTTGGGGCAGCCAATGTGAATGTACGGAAAGTTTTCCTGTATTTTTCTGCTTTTTTGATTGGAGAGGGTTTACTTTGGGGAAATATTCTGGGTATTGTTTTGGGCTTGCTTCAGCATTATTTTGAAATAATTCATCTCGACCCAACCTCTTATTACGTCGATACCGTTCCTGTAAATATTTCGGTTTTACACATTGTGCTATTGAACGTTGGCGCGCTGGTGATTACCCTTTTCATGCTGATTGGGCCATCCTATTTTGTAAGCCGGATTTCGCCGGAGAAGACGGTTCGGTTTGAATAGTTGATTTGATTTACACTTTTTTGAATCTATCGTCAGCGGATCATGAATTGATAAATTGGAGATTGTCAAAACTTTTTTCAAGCTTAAATGATTATTATAAATTTAGATGTACACTAATTTCATACAACATATTGAGCAATTGCTTCAGGCTGATTTGCCGGGAGAAAAGGCACACCAGAAGATGTTGCCTCCGGGGCGAAAACTGAAAATGACTTTTGAAGAGTCTCATGAAATTAAGTACAGCAGCGTGCTGTTGTTGTTGTTTCCGTATAAAGAGAAAATTTATACCTGTTTAACTCAACGCAATCCGAATATGAAGCATCATCCGGGACAGATTAGTTTCCCGGGAGGAAAGATTGAAGTAGGCGAAAGTCCCGAATTGACGGCTATTCGGGAGGCGCAGGAAGAGGTCGGAATATCTCCGGCAGATGTTCGTTTATTGGGGATGTTGTCGGAGTTACACATTCCGGTAAGTGGTTATTCTATTTTCCCTTATGTTGGGTGGATGGATTATAAGCCTGACTTTGTACTTAATAAAGATGAAGCGGAAAAGTTGATCCTGTTTCCACTGCAAGATTTTGTTCAGAATGAGAAAATCAGTTTCACAGAGATGAATACCATTCGCGGAAGATTAACCGTGCCTTATTATCCATTTGAAGGATACGAAGTTTGGGGAGCTACGGCCATGATCTTGTCCGAATTCTTAGAGCTCGCAAAAAAAGGCCGTTTTACTTTTCAATAATGTTCTTGTAGTCTCGATAAGTTGTTAGTACCCGATTTACGTAATTATACGGTTCTTCGCCGCGACAATATCCCCATCGAACAACCGGATCTTTGTAATATTTTGAGGCTGATTTATTGAGCAGAAAAAAATCGACATTGTCATCCCAAATCGTCGGATCTTTGTCATATTTCTCTGCTAGTCGTTGGGCGTCTTTAATATGTCCAAGACCTACATTATATGAGGCTAATACAAATTTAACCCGTTGCACAGAGTCTGGAACCTCTGGTTTTAGATTTTTGTCAAGCCATTTCAGTAGTCGTACTCCAACTTTAATATTTTGAATCGGTTCTTCATATTCATTTATTCGGAACAAGTCAGCAGATTCCGGCATAATTTGCATCAGCCCATAGGCTCCTGCCCATGATTCAGCATGAGGGTCAAATCTGGATTCCCGATAAATAATAGCCGCCAGCAATCGCCAGTCTAGATTTGCTTTGTCTGCAGCTTCCTTAATCAGGTCATCAAACGGTGAAATTTGGCCACCACCAATCGAGTGGTACGTGCTGTTTACCATCGTTCGTGAGCGAATATTTTCAAAATACTTGTCGTAGAGAATGGCGTAGGTGACCGTATTTTTAAAATTTCGTATCCAGGTATTCAGGTATTTGAGCCATTCGCCTGCGTCGTTTCGTACTGCCCAAGCTATATTTTGAGGAAAGCTAATTGGTGTTTTAATGTCGAGGTTTGGGTAGTATGTTTGATTCACTTTTGCTACATTTTCATCGCTTACGGTAAAGTCAATATCTCCTTTGGCGACCATGGCAATCAACTGCTCAACACCATAAATTGAATCTTCAACAATTGTAATTTCTTCCCCAATTTCGTCTGAAAGATTGACCAGTCGTCGATAGTATGCGGTGTTCTTTTGAACGTGTATTTTTTTTTGGGCTAAATCTAGCTGGTTTCTGATGAGCGAATCTTCAATTGCTGCTCGGGTCATTCGCTGCCAGTTTTCCGGCTTTCGTTGCACAAGCACTTGCCGGGTTTGCTCCAGCGGCTCTGTAAACTGAATGGTTTCATTCCTTCTTTTTGTTACTGTCAGGTTTTTAGCTACCAGGTCGTATTTTTTCTTATTCAGCCCATCAAAAGTTTCCTTAAGGTTATTGCTCACCGATATTTCCAGCTCCAGTCCCATATCGTCAGCAAGGTGTTGTAGTAGCTCATATTTGAATCCCATTGGCTTCCCCCGGTAAACGAAGTAATTGGTGGAATTATAATCGACAACAGCTTTCAGACGACCTGAATTCATGATGCGGGAAAGCTCGCTGTTTTTGAGAGATGCTTTTTCTTTTTTCTTTCCAGAGTCAGAACTACACGCAAAGAAAATAAGGATTGCGATGAATGATAAAACTTGGATGTAGATCTTTTTATTTCTCATGCAATAAATAAAAGTTGCCAAACTAAACTAGTCGTAGAAGGTCCATGAGACACCAAGCCTGAACGTTCTGCGATAAAACGGATAGTCCGGCGCGGTCCAGAATCCACTGTCAAGCATATCTGAAGCCGCGTTTAACCATTGAAAAAACAACCGGGTGCGCTTCAGTTTGAGGTTTACATGTGCATCTACAAACGGGAAGTTACCAATTTTTTCTTGATCCTGCCAATAGAATCTTCCGGTAGGTGCGTCGTACGCATCAGCATAGAACTCGGTGTTGTAGCGAACGTCAGCGCCAATTTGGGCGTACAACACTTTCGATATGATTGTTTTATAGCTGATGCTTAGATACCCGCTAAAGTCTGGTAGATGCAGATATTCTTCCTGATTCGCATTCTGCCATAAAATTTGGCCTCTCAAAAGCCAGTGGTCAGATTCAATCGTTTTGTTCAGGTACGCAGACAATACCAGCATTTCCCGGCCTCCTTGCTGCGGGGTGGCAACAGAGTCGTTGTAGATATAATTCCCAATTAACGCATAGTTTGCACCCAAAGTCAACTTGCGTTTTTGTGAGTGAATCTCACCTTTTAGAATCATTTCGTTGATGTTTTTGAAACGATTACTCCATTGATAGTGGTTCGAGTTAAAGCGTTGCTCGAAATAGTCGGGAACAATTGTATTTAGCTCTCCTGATACTTTTAAGCTGGTTGTGTCATTGCCGATGTTAATTGGCTTATAAATATATGCGCTGAGCTCGGTTTGCCCTGAGCGATAACCTGTCAGGTAAAATTTACCTTGTGCTCCCCATTTCCAAAATACACCTTCCTCTCTGGATATTCCACCACCAACAAACGTGTTGCTATGCTTGTATTTTTGCAGTGTTGTATCTAAAGGCATTTTTATTCTGATCAGGTCATGACCAATAAAAGCTCGCTTACTAAATGTGTATTTTCGATCTGGTGCTTCGTAAAATTTAAGTTGAAATAAATTGGTTAACCGATTATAACCGATTGTGTCATTTGTCGCTGTTGAGTCAATATAAGTGTTTCGATAAAAATTCAGGTTGGCTTCATCGTCTGTATACGTTTTTTGATTCCCTGAGTATTCAACCTGATAAAAGAATCCGGTACGTGGAATAAATTCATCGGTAATGAAACCAAGTGTATCTTCCACTTCCTTGTACTTTCCCAAACGGTATTCGCTGTTCCAAAAGAACGTGTTATTTCTGAGCGTATAATTGGCTTGATCCAGATTGACGATATAGTTATCGGTCTCATCATACTTGTTTAAATCAATATTGCCATCCTCTAAGCCACCGTTTTCTTCATTTTTTAGCCGATTAAATATCAGGTTAAAGTGAGAATTGAATTTGTCCGATTCGTAACTGGAATAAAGAGCAATGGAATGATGTTTATTTTCCTGGTATTCATACTGGCCGGTAGCTTTTGATTGATCGTAAAAAAAAGTGGCGTTAAAATCCCTATTGATGTTTTGAGAATGAAAAGCGTTGAAACGGGTTTCATTTTGCGTATTTTGATTCTCACTTTGACTATAGTCCAAAATCGTATACGGGGTTGTGGTATTGAAATACCTAATGTCGGCCGGTAGTTTAGTATACAAATCAAATGCCCGGTAAAAATAAAAGTCCGACTCCCCTTCACGTTTGAAAAAGTTGTTGGATTGATAGGCTCCTCCAAAATTTCCCGTAAAGGTATTGCTTATACTTTTCTGAAATATCGGATTATAGTTATGAAAAAAATTAAGGGTTGTATCAACCTCCACTTCTTCGGTTGATGCTCCGTTATTTATTAGTTTCCAGCTGTGTATGTGAGAAACGATCGGTTTATTCTTGTCATGCGGATCAGATTGAATGCTGTCATTTCTACCGTCGTCAGGGAGAGTACTCTCGGCATTAAACCCTCCAAAATTATTCAGGTTACCCTGGGCAAAAAGGAGCGTAAATCCTCCGAGGACAATCAATATGGTTAACTGTATTTTTCGAAACATACAGCGGCAAATATAGTTAAAAGTCAAAGTCCGATTGAATTTTAATTGTTAAAAAGGTAGATTTTTGTGATGTCACAAGACATTATCGTCGTTTTTCATGTGTTTATAATTGTTTATTTCTTGCAACACATGGAACTCGCTTTATATAATCATGCTCCTGCGTGTGAATATTTTTACATGCTCGTTTCATCTAAACTGTTGCTGAGTAACGCGAAATTTCAATAAATGGTATCTGATTAATCATCTAAAGTATTCTGCATATTGCTTTTTTTGCAATATAAATTTATATTGTTGCATTGAAAAAAGAACTTTGCAAGTTGATAAGTTGTTCTTTCATAATTAAGAACTTGGAGTGAGCCCTATTTTTATGGAAAACTAGCGATCCAAATAGATCATTTAATGAAAAAAAGACTGGAAAATCAAATACAGGAAATTGCTCAAATTATAAACCATATTGAAGATGGTGATATTGATATAGATTCGTTGATGGGAATGGATGAATTGCTCGACTTGTTAAGTAGCAAGATAAAATCCACAAAGTTGGGACACTCTTTGTATGGTGATGCGAAACGCCATGAAGCTGAAAGACATGAGGCCATTTTTATTTTCGACGCTTCTTTTAAAGTTTACAAGTACACGGGGATTTTTGATCACCTTTTTTACCCCGAAAAAAATGAAAAACTCAAAGTAACCGACTTACTTAAAATTGAGGATTCTGAGTTGCTTTCGGAACAAGTTGAACGACTGATTGAAACCAGAACAAATCAAGAGTTTGAGACGATCATTCATTCGGCACAGGAAATTCCTCTGGCTGCAACAATATGCTTGGAGCTCCTCTCTGAAAAAGCGGGAGAGGAGCTGATCTTAGCAGGGGTTAATTTTGCGAACACCACATTGTCTGACATCAAAGACTATCAGCAGATTGTGATCGAAAATTTACCCGGCATAGATGTTTATTTGTTTGATAAGGAGTATCGTTATGTGCTTGCCGGAGGACGAGAGAAAGAACGTTTCGGATTAACAAATAGCTATTTTACCGGAAAAACGCTTTTCGAGGCTTTTGACGAAAAAGTGAGTAAACGACTATTCCCTTTTTACCATAAAGCGTTAAATGGGGAGATGGCTGACGGCGAAATACGCATTGAAGACCAGGTTTACTACATTTGGGCGACTCCGGTTGGCAATGTTTATGATGAGGTGGTGGGGGGAACAGCGATTGTTCAGAATGTTACGAAAGATAAAGAGATTGAACTAAGACTTAAGAAAGCTAGAAATGATGCTCAGGAAGCAGAAAAAGCAAAGTCAATTTTTCTGGCTAGCATGAGTCATGAAATTCGTACTCCATTGAACGCCATTGTCGGTTTTTCAGAACAGTTAAATAATACCCAGCTCAATAAAAAGCAAGATAAGTTCGTTCGCTTGATTAATGATTCTTCAGAGCATTTGCTTTCGCTGGTCAATGAAATTCTAGTCTTATTTAAGTTGGGAATGGGGAAGGTCTTTATTGACGAGATTCCCTTCAGTTTGACGCGAATATTGAATGTGATATACAATTCGTTTATCATTCGGGCTAATGAAAAAAGGCTGCAATTTTTCATTTATGTTGATCCGGAAATTCCGGAAACGATCGTTGGTGACCCATTTCGAATTCGACAAGTGATTATCAATTTGGTATCCAATGCATTGAAGTATACCGACGAAGGTCGTGTTGACTTGCGTTGTTTGCTTCAGAAAGGCGACCCCGAAGAGATTTGTGTTCGTTTTGAAGTGGAAGACACCGGAGTTGGAATTGCTGCCGATCTGTTACCCAGTATATTTGATGAATTTACGCAGTCTTCTTCTCAACCCGATAAAAAAAGAAAAGGGGTTGGGTTGGGACTTACCATCTGTAAGAAGATGGTTGAACTGATGGATGGCAATATTCGAGTGGATAGTGAAGAAGGGAAAGGAAGTTTATTTCATTTGACCATTCCTTTTAAGAAAGCTACCGGAAAAGAAGCATTGGACAATGAAACACATTTCTTTTTAAAAGAAAATCTGTTGAAAGGAAAGAAAATATTATTTGCAGACGATGACGAGTATAATCTGTTGCTTGCTGAAACGGTTTTGACTAACTGGGAAGCCGACTTTAAACTGGCAAGAAATGGTGAAGAAGCATTGGGCAATTTGTTGGCAACAAGTTATGATATTATTTTGTTAGATATTCATATGCCAAAATTGACTGGAGTTGAGGTGATCCAAGAAGTTAGAAAAAATAAGTCGAACCCAAATTATAAAACCAAGGCCTTGGCTGTTACGGCAAATGTTGTTAAGAGCGATGTAAAAAGATATATGGACGAAGGGTTTGATGGCTACGTTTTAAAGCCATTTAAAGAGCATGATTTGTACAACAAGATTTGCAACGTGCTGGAGGTGGGGTCGACGAGCAGCGAAGAGCATGAGGAAATGCCCGTTAAAGAAAAGGCAGGGAGCAAGGATCAGCTGGATTTTGACACACACAATTTATGGGTTACTGCAAATGGTGACAAAGTGTTTTTCAATAAAATGATTGATACATTTTTGAAAAATACAACAGTGATGCTTGAAAATTTAGAATTAGCACTCAGCAATGAAGATTGGAAAGGAGTGGGGGAGATTGCACACAAAGGAATTCCTTCATTCACTTATTTTAACCTCGGGCATGTTGTTGAAAAACTGAAAAATTTAGAAGATTTGGCGCTTCGGTCAGAAGAGTTTGACGATATACCATCACTATGCAAAGATGTTGTACTTTTGATGAATGAAGTGATAAAGCGAGCAGAAAATGCTAAATTGTAGCCCGATATCAATCGAATGAAATTGAAAATAAGAATTACCAAAAAGATATGGGAAATAAAATATTGATCATCGACGATGATACTTTTATTTGCGAGATACTAAAAAAGCAATTGGCCAGTGATGGATATGATATTGAAACAGCTTTCTCGGGGCAAAGCGGCATGGAGATTATTAAGAGTGCAAAATTTGATTTGGTACTTTGTGATTTCCGCTTGCCTGATACCGACGGAATGGAGTTGTTGCAAAAAATAAAAGCGGTGTCTCCTTCAACCATTGTTATTATTATTACTGCTTACGCTGACGTACGGCAAGCTGTGAAATTGATGAAGATGGGAGCCGAAGATTACATTACGAAACCTCTTCAGCAGGAAGAAATTCGATCACTAATTGAAAAGAAATTAAAAGGGAATTCGCCGAAAAAGAGAAAAGTACAAAGTCATATTTATACCGACGGCGATTTTTTGATGGGAAAGAGTGAAAAAATGCGATCAGTAATAAATCTTTCTCGGCGCGTTGCTCCAACCAATATGTCTGTGCTTATTCAGGGGGAAACAGGAACAGGAAAAGAATATGTTGCTCGTTTTATTCATCAACATAGTAAGCGTGGAGATAAGCCATTTGTTGCTCTCGACTGTGGTGCTATTCCCAAAGACTTAGCAAATAGTGAGCTTTTTGGTCATGTGAAAGGATCGTTTACCGGCGCTGTCCGCGATAAAGAAGGCGTTTTTCAACAAGCCAACGGAGGGACCCTGTTTCTGGATGAAATTGGGAATCTTAGCTATGATATTCAGGTGCGGCTTTTGCGTGTTTTGCAGGAACGTATGGTGTCCAGGGTTGGCGAAAATAAAACGACGAAAGTTGATGTTCGTATTATTACTGCAACAAATGACGATTTACTGAATGAGGTTGAACAGAATACGTTTCGCGAGGATTTATACCATCGGGTAAATGAATTTAAAATCAGTCTACCTCCAATGCGTGAGCGCACCGATGACATTCTGTTTTTTGCGAACAGCTTCCTCAGATCGTCAAATGATGAGCTTGGACTAACGATCGAAGGATTTAGCCCGGATGTAGAAATAATTTTGCAACAATACGCCTGGCATGGGAATTTACGGGAGTTGAAAAATGTGGTAAAGCGCGCAACTTTGATGGCTTCCGAAAATAAAATTACAAAAGATTGCTTGCCACAGGAACTTGTTTACCCTTCTCATCAACCAGAGAACAATGGTGATGTGGAGATTGGTGAGTCTAAATTAAAAGATGCATCATCAGAATTTGAAAAGCAATTAATTATCCGAACTATTGAAGAAGCAGGCTTTAATAAGTCGAAAGCTGCCCGCCTTTTAAAAATTGACCGCAAAACACTTTATAACAAAATCAAACAATACGGAATTGAGATCTGATTTGTTTGTTTGATAAATGGAACGAATATTGGTACATCTGAATCATTGAGCTTGTAGCTAGTGAGGGGGAATTAGTATGATACGAAAATCAAATGAACTAAAGAAAATAGCAATTGTAGACGGATCTTCCGATTTATTTCGTGTTGAAGAAGGACGATTGAAGAAAGAAACCGTAAAGAATCAGGTGCAGTACTTTAAAAAAGCTGCCGGCTTACTTAATTATTTGCGAGGGCTTAAGCAAGACCGATTAACCGATCAATTTCCTGATTATATTTTGGTTGATATTCAATTCAAGGATATGAAGGCAGCCAGTTTTCTGGATAGTATAGAACAGATTTTGGGTAAAATGGAAGCCCCGGAAGTATTTATTCTATCAAGTTCTGCAAGTAAGAAAAAGCGGGATTTGGCTATGCAATACCCATTTGTGAGTGCCTACTTGGAAAAACCGGTTCCTGTTGATTTGTTGGAGTTGCTGATTGCCGGCAATGATGTGGACAATTCCCCTCATTGAAATGTAGACTTTGTTGCACACTTACCCAGTTTCAAATAGTTCAACTTAAGCGAATATATTTTTTGTGTTTAAAGTCGTTTTTTTTCTGAGAAGGCTTATTTTTTGTGTCGCTGCGAAGTTTTAAAGCAATTAAGCGAATGGTTCAAGAAACGAGGGTGTGTGTTGCTTTAATGTGTTGTTGTAGAGGTGTTTGGTTGGCGTTTGTGAGTTTGTTGATCTGTTGATTTCATTTGTTCGAATTTTCCCCTTTGTTTTTTTTTATCTGTTTTTCATTTTTCGATTTGAATTTATGGTATATCGGTCTATTTAATTCAGCCTTTCGCCAAACTGCTTTTTTGTGCGATTCCCTACCATCGGATTTGAATGCAATTTTCCTCTGAAACCCCAGTGTTTGAAGTCTGTTAAGTAATCTCTACAATTTGTAGAACAAGCTCTACTGCAAGTTTTTTTCGGCAATGTGATTGATTTTGTGTATTGTCTTGAAAAGGAGTCGATTGTGGGCGTTTTGATGGAGGTGTTCTTTTTTGGAACGCTTTTTTCAGTAGTAGAAACAAACGTTAAATAAGTGAAAGCATGAAAAGTTTGAAAAAGAGAATTGATAATATACGAGTGTATCATAATTCAGATGAGTACAAAGCGAGAGTATTAAATACAATCCGAAGTGCTGATCGGCCATTGACATCCGAAAGGATGACCACAACGCTTGACAATACAAAAAGTACGAGGACGTCTGAAAAAATAAAAACGTCCATTTAATATACATTCATAATTAAAGTATTAACCATAAAAATCAAATGTCATGAGTAAAGGAACAAGTGCCCTTTTAGGGTTCGTAGCAGGCGCTGCAACAGGTGCCTTGGTTGGAGTTTTGTTTGCACCTGAAAGAGGTGATAAAACAAGGAAAAAGATTCAGAAAAGTGTGAAAAGAGTTTCGGAAGATGTCACAGACACGATCGGAGAAAAAGTTGATAGTTTGAAGGATCAGGTTGGTGAGATGATTGATCAGGTAAAAGAGCGGACAAGCGACGTTGAAGAGAAGTTAAAAAAAGAAGCCAAAACTCCAACGAACGGTAAGTAAGTAACTGAATTTTCGAAACCTCTTAATTTATGAGTAAAAACCTATCAGATAATTTTAGCGAACTGAGTGACGTTGCACAGAAATATGTGCAAGCTAGAGTGGATTTAGTTAAGCTCTCGGTCTTAAATAAAGCAACCAGTGTAACAACCTACTTAATCGGTCATTTTATTGTTTCACTGGGTGGGGCATTGATCTTGTTTTTCGGCCTCGCAGCGCTTGTCGTATGGTATGGGCAAACTTACCACGATTATCTGACGGGTTTATTGCTTGCTATTGGAGTGTTGGTTGTTCTTACTGTTTTATTTGCATTGCTGAAAAACAAGCTGCTTACGACTATCGTATTGCGGAAGTATTCATCCATGTTGTTTGACGAAGATGACGATGAAGAGGAGGTCAAATTATGAAAGAGATAAGAAACATGGGGGAGTTGCGCTTAGAACGCCAAAAAGTAAAATACAAGATTCGCTATTTGGAAGACGAATTGAAAGATCAATCGACCTTAACGGTTCATGTCTTTAAAAAATACGTGCGAAATATGGCGTTCGAGACAGGTATGAAAATCGTCCTTGGTTTATTTCTGCAGAAAAGGAGAAACAGAAAACAAAAAGAGAAGGAACAAGCATTAGATTCTTCTTGAAAAAATTAACAAAGCCCATTAAAGGTATATACTGATTTTGGGTGCAAAGATAAAAAAGCCATGAAAACAAATTTATTACTATTAGACACGCTGAAAAATATGGAAACCCTTATCACATCGGGGTTTGCATTGAGTAACCAATTAAAACGAAAACTGAAAATCGTTTATGTTTTAGATTTCGGCTGGATGAGAAGTGGAGAGTTTGTTGGCGTAGCCACCCCAAACTACCAACCGAACGTGGCGATCTCGGAGGCTCAGTTTCGTGCCGATTATGAAGCAGCCGAAGCAGAGATGAAAAAGACGGTGGCAGACTTGTTAAAGAAGATACCCCAAAGTGTTCCGTATGAAATAG
This sequence comes from Sunxiuqinia indica, assembly GCF_009847015.1. Classification (GTDB taxonomy): domain Bacteria; phylum Bacteroidota; class Bacteroidia; order Bacteroidales; family Prolixibacteraceae; genus Sunxiuqinia; species Sunxiuqinia indica. Next base: position 79,447 of record NZ_WVEM01000004.1, on the reverse strand, counting down.
AAGTCGCAGAAGTAAGTCGATTGATGGTGGTTAATGACACCATTGAGAAAGAGAAGGATGTTATTCTGCTTATGAGTAATTACAATAGTTATTCGGGCTTTGTAACGGGAGCAATCAGTTATCCAAACATCATCGAAAAAGTTGACTGCCCGGTCATTATTGTGCCGGATGATAAATCGACTTTCAGCATGAGTAACTTCCTATATGCAACAGCACTGCATGCCGAAGACCTGAAAGCAATGCGTCATTTATCTGACCTTGTTGAAGGAACTGAGAATAAAAATCTCACCATTTTCCACAATATGGAAACGACTGATTTTGATTCTATTCTTAAATGGAAAGGATTTAAGGATATGGCAAAAGACAGTATTAAAAACTTTAGTCCGAGTTTCGTTCATTCGCACGAGAAAGATGTGAGCAAAGGCTTACAGAAGTACCTGGAAGAGAATGAACCGGATGTTCTGGTGATTCTAAAGGAGGAGAAAGGCTTTTTTGAAGATCTATTCTCATCTTCAGAAACCCATTACGTTGTTACTCATTTCAATAAACCTGTATTGGTTTATCATGAGTCCAACTTTAAATAATTATTTATTCAATTTTAAAAACAATATATATTACCATGGAAACTAAAGAGAAAACATTTGTAAGATTAGGGTTCAATAAAAAAGATACCTCAGAATTAATTGATCAAGTAAATATATTAATATCAAGCTATCACGTACACTATCAGAAATTAAGAAACTTTCACTGGAACGTTACCGGTAAAGATTTTTTTGATTTACACGATAAGTTTGAGGAACTCTACAACTTTTCAAAAGTGAATATCGATGATTTGGCAGAGCGGGTGCGCGTATTTGGTGCTTTCCCAACTGCTACACTTCAGGAGTATCTGGATAGTTCAAAAATAAAAGAACCAGAAGGAGTGCCTAGCCCCGATGAGATGGTTGATCATCTTTTATCCGATTTTGAAATTTTGCTTTCGCAAATGATCAATGTCTTGGAGACAGCCAACGATATTGGTGACGTTTCGACAATTGATCTGGTTAACTCGATGGTAAAACAGACCGAAAAGTACTACTGGATGTTTACGTCGTGGAGTGATGAAAAATAATAAATTATAAAATACATTAAGCCGTTGATTTTATCAGCGGCTTTTTTTTACGCCAATTTGTAATTTGGAGCGATTATAATTTGCGCTTCACTCGGCGCTTTTTTTTTCAAACAATCACTTTAAAAGCTATTTTTGTCTTACTTCATATTTCGAGGAAGTTTTCAACCGTTCGCCATTAATTATTGACAAAATGGTGGAAATCTGAGGGTGTTTTGTTTTCTTTATATTTGTGACAAATTGCTATAAGTATGACTCCTAATTACGATGAAGGTTCGATAAGAACACTTGATTGGCAGGAACACATCCGGAAGCGCCCCGGTATGTATATCGGGAAGCTCGGAGATGGGACTGCCTCTGATGATGGAATTTATGTGCTTTTAAAAGAGGTCATGGACAATTCAATTGATGAGTTCATGATGGGCTATGGGAAAAAAATTGAAGTGCGAGTTTCAAATGAGCTCGTAAGTGTTCGTGATTTCGGAAGGGGGATTCCTCTTGGTAAGCTCTTGGATGTTGCTTCAAAGATGAATACCGGTGCAAAGTACGATTCTAAAGTATTCAAAAAATCAGTCGGGCTGAACGGAGTTGGTATTAAGGCTGTTAATGCGTTATCATCCGAGTTTACAATTAGAGCCTTTCGCGAAGGGCAGTTGAAAGAAATTATCTTTTCGCAAGGGAAAGTTGTTGAGGAAAAGGATTTGGGCAGCACCGATGAGCCTAACGGAACACAAGTTGAATTTGTACCCGATATCGATATTTTTAAGTCATATCGTTACCACAAAGACTATGTGGTAAACATGATGAAGAACTATTCTTTCCTGAATGCGGGTTTGTCGATCTATTATAATGGAGAACGCTTCCAGTCGAAAAATGGGTTGAAAGACCTGCTGGAGGAAAACCTTGATTCGGCTTCGCTTTACCCGGTTATTCACTTAAAAGGAGAAGATATTGAGGCTGCCATTACGCACGGAAACCAATATGGAGAGGATTATTATTCGTTTGTAAATGGGCAACACACTTCACAAGGAGGAACGCATTTGCTGGCTTTTCGCGAATCTATTGTTAAAACTGTTCGCGATTTTTATAGAAAAGATTTTGATCCATCAGATATCCGGGCATCAATAATTGCTGCAATTAGTATTAAGGTTGAAGAGCCGGTTTTCGAATCGCAGACTAAAACAAAACTCGGATCGAAAGATATTGGTCCCGAAGGTCCTTCTGTTCGCCACCATGTGGTTACCTTTATTCAGAAAGAACTGGATAATTACTTACACAAAAATCAAGAGGTTGCTGAGGTTCTATTAAAACGTATTCAAGAGTCGGAGCGAGAGCGAAAAGCTATTTCAGGAGTAAAAAAGTTAGCCAAACAAAGGGCGAAGAAGGCTAGTCTGCACAATAAAAAATTACGCGATTGCCGCATTCATTACAATACTACGAGTGATAAAAAAGAAGACTCTTCTATTTTTATCACGGAGGGTGATTCAGCAAGTGGATCGATCACAAAATCACGCAATGTAAATACACAGGCTGTTTTTAGCTTGAAAGGAAAGCCATTGAATACCTATGGCCTGACCAAAAAAGTGGTGTATGAAAACGAAGAGTTCAATTTGCTTCAGGCTGCCTTGAATATTGAGGAAAGCATGGAAGATTTGCGATATAATCAGGTGATTATTGCAACCGATGCTGATGTAGATGGAATGCACATACGTTTACTATTAATTACCTTCTTTTTGCAGTTTTTTCCTGAGCTGGTGAAAAAAGGGCATTTATTTATTTTACAAACTCCGTTGTTTCGGGTTCGAAATAAGAAAAAGACATTTTACTGTTACACCGAGGAAGAACGACTTAAAGCCATTCAGGAAGTAGGAGCAAAGCCTGAAATCACCAGGTTTAAGGGACTTGGCGAAATTTCTCCGGACGAATTCAAAAATTTTATTGGACCGGATATTCGGTTGGAGCCGGTTCAAATGAAAAAGCATGAATCAGTTTCGCAAATGCTTGATTTTTATATGGGCAAGAATACACCGGATCGGCAAGAATTTATTATTGAAAACCTTTACGTTGAGAAAGATGAGCTGGGATAGTCCGATAATGAATTCGAAGTAGCAGAAGTTTTACTTATAATAAAATTGTTGTGGCAGAAGAAGAAAAAAATAAAGAAAATCAACAGGCTGAACAGGGTGATGGCATTACCTATTTGTCGGGTATGTATCAGGATTGGTTTCTTGATTATGCCTCTTATGTGATTCTGGAACGAGCTGTCCCTTATGTGAATGACGGGTTAAAACCAGTTCAGCGCAGGATCTTGCATGCCATGCGCGAAATGGATGATGGCCGATACAACAAAGTAGCCAATATTATTGGACAAACCATGCAGTATCACCCGCATGGCGATGCTTCCATTGGTGACGCGTTGGTGCAATTGGGACAAAAAGATTTACTGATTGATGCTCAGGGAAACTGGGGTAATATTCTTACCGGCGATGGTTCTGCAGCTCCACGGTATATTGAAGCTCGTCTGTCGAAATTCGCTTTGGAGGTGGCGTTTAATCCAAAAACAACCAATTGGAAGTTGTCCTACGACGGACGTAACAAAGAGCCAATTACACTGCCCGTAAAGTTCCCGCTGCTGTTGGCTCAAGGGGTTGAAGGTATTGCTGTTGGCTTGGCTTCGAAAATCCTTCCGCATAATTTCAACGAATTAATTGATGCCTCAATTGCTTACTTAAGAAAAGAAGAATTTGAATTGTACCCTGATTTTCCAACAGGTGGATCTGCTGATTTTTCGAGATACAACGATGGCTTGCGTGGTGGAGCCGTTAAGGTGCGCGCCAAAATCGAAAAGATTGATAATAAAACGTTGGCAATTACAGAACTGCCTTTTGGAAAAACAACGACTACTTTGATCGATTCAATTATCAAAGCCAACGATAAAAATAAAATTAAGGTTAAACGAATTGATGATAATACGTCGGATCGGGTAGAAATACTGGTTCATCTGGGGTCCGGGATTTCCTCCGACAGAACCATCGACGCATTGTATGCTTTCACTGACTGCGAAGTGTCGGTATCGCCCAATGCATGCACGATTGAGAACGATAAACCAATTTTTATTGGTGTCAGCGAAATACTAAAAAGAAATACAGACCAGACCTTACTTTTATTAAAGTTAGAACTTGAAATTCGAAAAGGAGAACTGGAGCAAGCCTGGCATTTTGCCTCTTTGGAGAAAATCTTTATCGAAGAGCGAATCTATAAAGACAAGGAATTTGAACAGTCTGAGAATATGGATGAAGCGATAGCCCATATTGATAAGCGGCTGGAGCCCTGGAAACCTAAGTTGATGCGCGAAGTTACCCGTGAGGATATCCTTAAATTGATGGAGATTCGCATGGCGCGTATTCTGAAATTCAATACGGATAAGGCGAATAATCATATTCAATCGATTGAAGAGGAGATTGAAGAGATTAATAAGAAGATAAAGAATATTGTTCCTTTTACCATTGAATATTATCAGCACATAAAAGAGAAATACGGAAAGGATAAAGATCGAAAAACAGAAATTCGCAGCTTCGAGAATATTGTAGCCAGCAAGGTGGTTGTAGCGAATGAAAAGCTTTATTTCGATCGGGAGGAAGGGTTTATTGGAATCAGTTTGCGAAAAGCAGAATATGTATGCGATTGTTCGGATATTGATGATGTTATCGTGTTTCGGCGCGATGGAACTTATCTCATTACCAAGGTCTCAGAAAAGGCATTTATTGGGAAGAACATCCAACACATTGCTGTATTTAAAAAGAATGACAAGCGAACCATTTACAACGTGGTTTATCGTGATGGACGGCAGGGGACTTTCTATATGAAACGCTTTGCTGTTACCGGAATGACCCGAGATAAGGAATATGATCTGACCCGGGGAACAAAAGGATCGAGGATCTGGTATTTTAGCGCCAATCCAAATGGCGAGGCCGAAGTACTGAAGGTGATCCTCAAGCAAAAGGCCCGACTTAAAAAGCTAAACTTTGAAGTTGATTTTGGAGACTTGGCTATTAAAGGCCGCGGTGCGATGGGGAACATCCTTACCAAAAATGACGTTCACAAAATTAGCCTGAAAGAAAAGGGCGTTTCAACGCTCGGTGGGCGAAAAATCTGGTTCGATGCGGATGTATTGCGACTTAATTCAGATTCGCGGGGGAAATTCCTTGGCGAGTTCCAGGGAGAGGATAAGATATTGGTTCTCTATAAGAATGGAGAATATCAACTGTATAATTTCGACTTGTCTAACCATTTCGATCCGGATATTCTTCAGATTGAGAAGTTTGACAGTCAGAAAGTTTTATCGGTTGTCTACTATGATGCTGATCAGGAATTCTATTACGTGAAGCGATTTGAGATTGATGAGATAATAGGACGTCGCATTAGTTTTATTGGCGATAATCCCGATAGTCGGTTGGTGAGCATCACCTGGGTGCACTATCCGCGGCTGGAAATTGAATTTGGAGGTAAAAATGCTTCACGCGAAAATGAAATCATCGAAGTTTACGAGTTTATTGGCATAAAATCATATAAGGCAAGAGGTAAACGGCTGACAAACTACGAGGTTGAAAACATAAAAGAGATTGAACCTGTTATCAAGGATGAGGATGATAAGCCTCAAGAAGAAGAGCAAGAACAGTCGGATGAAGACGTGCCTTTTGAGGTCAATCGACCAAAGAAGGACGAGGATGAAGATGATAAGAACCAAATGTCGTTGTTTTGATGAAACGAGCGTGTAAATTTATTAATTAGAAGCAATGTTAACAGAGGTGAGTTCTATGTGTTGCCTTAAAAAGTAAACAACGATAAGCACATGAAAATATTTTTGATTGGATATATGGCCTCAGGGAAATCAACCATAGGCCGCAAGTTGTCGCAAGAGTTAGGTGTACCTTTTATCGATTTGGATAAATACATTGAGGAGAAGTACTTTAAAACGATTCCCCAGATTTTTGAGCAGGAAGGAGAAGGTGCTTTCCGTAAAAAGGAGCAGACGTCTTTAAAAGAAGTTGCCGAGTTTGAAAATGCAGTAATTGCAACGGGTGGTGGTGCTCCCTGCTTTTTTGACAATATGAATGTGATGAATCAATCCGGGCTTTGTGTCTTTTTAGATGTTGATGCTGAAGAATTGGCCAGTCGGTTGATGCAATCTAAAACAGAACGTCCGTTGATCAAAGGAAAGTCGCCGGATGAATTGGTTGATTTTATTGAAAGTATGATGGCTAAACGTCGACCGTTTTATGAGAAGGCCAAATGCATACTCAAAGGGAAAGATATTCAGGCCGAAGATGTCATTGCAGAAATGGAAGGTGAAAAGTGAATAAGTTGGAGATTTGTGCGTTGGCTTCGGGGAGCAATGGGAATTGCTACTATATAGGAAATGAAACCGAAGCCTTGCTGATTGACGCCGGCTTGTCGGCCAGACAGCTGCAGGTACGTCTGGCCGAAAAGCAGATCGATCAATCGAAAATAAAAGCCGTTTTAATTACACATGAACATAGCGATCATTGTCGTGGAGCAAGGGTCTTGAGTAAACGACTTCACCTTCCGGTTTACCTCACGAAAAAAACTTTTTTGGCGATGCGCAAAGCAGTTCGGCCAGATACCCCAAGATGGTTCGAACCAAATTTTGAATTTCAATTGGGCGAATTCTCCGTTTTCCCATTTACCAAACAGCACGATGCTGCTGATGCCTGTTCATTCCGAATTTCGTATGCAGGCAAGCATGTTGGCGTAATGACTGATATTGGTGAAGCTTGCGAAAAAGTGAAAAGTGAGTTTGCCAAATGTCACGCTGTTTTTCTGGAAAGCAACTATGATGAAGAGATGCTAAAGAATGGTCGGTATCCCTATCATCTCAAGCAGCGTGTTGCGTCGTCAATTGGGCATTTGTCAAATGATCAGGCTTTTGTACTTTTGAAGGAATTTGCTGGTAATGAGCTGCACACCATTCTTTTAAGTCATATTTCAGGAGAAAATAATACTCCTGAAAAAGCTTATAGTGTATTTGAGTCATTAAAGGAGCAGTACCGGATTGAGCTGACATCGCGGCATCGGGCAACAGAGATCCGCTCAGTATAAATTTGCTTTTTTTCAGAATGTATAATTCAAAAAGAATTGCCATCCTCTGAAGTCCAATGAACTGCTGCTTCTCGCAATCTCTATGGAATATCTCCCTTCCAGGCTCCAGTGTTTAATGGGATGAATGGAGAGACCGGCTAAAAGACCAAGCGGCACTTTTTCTAAGCTTCCTTCCTGCGCGGTATATAGATTATTTGTGTGGTTGTATTTAAGCTCATGACTTAGCCTGAACCCGATTTGCCCTCCGGAATATATGGCAAGCTGTTTGATCGGTTGGACCTGGATGAAAACGGGGATGTCAAAGTAGCTGCCTTTCGCTTTTACTTCCCAGGAATCTCGATAGGGCTCTTCAAAGGCTTTCTTTACAAAGAGGAATTCAGTCTGAATAGATATAAATTTATACACTTTAAAATTCGAAGCTGCTCCGAATTGGTACTTCCCGATCGGGTCATCAAATTCATAGTTAGAATAGAAATAATTTGGACCAATTTTAAATCCAAATGTGCTATTTTGAGCTGATAACGATGTTGTTAAGAGTATTAATAGGAGTGTGCTAAGATATACTTTCATGAAAAATGGTAATGGAGTAGTCTGACTCTCTTGCATTTCGAGGAGCTGGATTTTTACTTAGTCTAAAGGTAATTGAATTAAATTATTTCCTATGTATTGTGAAGTAGTTTGCACTGGTTATAAATAATTGCTGTAACCTAGAGATTGCTGTGTAAACCATAAAAAAAGCCTGACCGAAGCCAGGCTTTTAATAATACAAGTAGTGAAAATATCGTTAATTGAAGGAGCTGACTTTTAAAGTACCCGCTCCAATCTCAGAATTAGTCTACTTTAGTAACGTTCGTTGCAATTGGACCTTTGTTTCCTTGTCCAACTTCAAATTCTACAGTCTCGTCTGTTTCCAGACCAGCGTAGGCATCGACTAAACCAGAACGGTGAACAAAGATATCTTTGTTGTCCTCGGTTAGGATAAATCCAAAACCTTTGGTTGCGTCATACCATTTTACAGTACCTTTCATAATCAACCTCCTGAATTAGTAGTTTGATCTGAAATTGTTGTCTCTACGGCCACCACCGCCGCCGTAACCGCCGTTACCACCGCCACGGCTGTTGCCGCCACGGAAGCCACCGCCACCACGATTGTTGTCTCTCTTTTTCTCGATAGACTCATTAACAACCATAGAACGTCCTTCGACTTCTGCGCCATTCAATTCTTCAATGGCTTTTTTAGCTTCTTCTGCGTCAGGCATTTCAACGAATCCGAAACCTTTACTTCTACCAGTGAATTTATCAGTGATCAATTTTACTGAGCTTAATTCACCATACTCCTCAAAAATTTCACGCATATCATCTTCAGTAATTGCGTAATTGAGGTTTCCTACAAAAATGTTCATAATAAAAAAATAAAATATGTGAGCGACAAATGTAGACTATATTTTACGACAAAAAAAATTAATTGAGCAAAATAAATGAATTATTTGTCCTTTTTCTTTGTGTTGGAAATCAATTAAAAAGACAAGGTTATGACTGTGTCAGCTCAATGTTGGTGTATGATTTTACGATGTCGCGAAGGTTGTAATTCGAAGCCATTACCTCACCGTAAGCACCCGCTGAATGGATGGCAAGTAGATCGCCGCGTTTTGATCCCGGCAAGTCAATTCCTTTTGCAAAAACATCAGTGCTTTCACAAATCGGACCTACAACATCATAAGTTTGATGTGGCAGCTTCGACGTGAGGTTGCTAATTTGGTGCTCTGCCTGGTAAAGCATCGGACGAATGAGTTCAGTCATTCCAGCATCAGTAATCAGGAATTTGATGTTTAGCCCTTCTTTGACATAGAGGACTTTGGTAATTAAATGTCCGCACTGCCCAACAACTGATCGGCCTAGTTCGACATGCAGTTCCTGATTTGGCTTTAATTTGAGGTGATCGTTGAAAGCTTTGAAATAGGCTTTAAAATCAGAGAGTGGATTTGACGTTGGATTTTCGTAATCAATTCCCAGGCCTCCGCCAACATTGATGTGCTGCAGGTTGAATCCTTGATCTTCGAACCATTTCGAAATGGTATTGATTTTCTGACTCAGTTCCTGGAATACGCTGATGTCGGTGATTTGTGAACCAATATGAAAATGTAGTCCGGTGAGTTTGATGTGATTAAACGATGGGATCAACTTGCTAAGTTTTTCAAAATCCCAGTGGTTAACTCCAAACTTGTTTTCGTTTAAGCCGGTTGTAATATACTTGTGTGTTTTTGGATCAACGTTTGGATTGATGCGAATGGCTATTGGGGCAATCTTGCCCATTTTTCCTGCCAGTTCGTTGATGACTTCAATTTCGGGAATTGATTCGCAATTAAAACTGAAAATTTCGTTTTGCAGAGCTGTTGTTATTTCCTTATCTGTTTTCCCAACGCCGGCAAATGCTATTTTAGAGCCAGGAACTCCATGAGTCCTGGCTTTTATAATTTCATTTCCACTAACACAATCAGCTCCTAAATTCTGTGAAAAGATTGTCTCCAGTACCTTGTCATTTGCATTGGCCTTTACCGCATAGTGAACATGATAGCCATACTTTTCGCTTTCGCTTTTAATTTTCGACAATGTTTTGTGCAACAAATCCAGGTCGTAATAATAAAACGGAGTCTCCAGCTTTTGAAACTGGCTGATTGTTTTTGGATCGATCATTTTAATTTTCCAACAGGTTATCACTAATAGCCTGAAGCGTTTCTTGCTTGTGATTTGTTGAAACCAATAGGGAAATATTATGACGGCTTCCACCATATGAAATCATACGGATGGGGATACCTTCCAGTGCGTCAAATACTTTTGCAGCAAAACCACGCTCTTCGGCAATGATATCACCAACAATGCAAATGATGGTTTGGTTTTCATCAATTTGAACTTCACCATATTCTTTCAATTCCTTGATAATATCTTTCAGTTTTCGGGTGTTGTCAATGGTCAGTGAAACGGCAACCTCCGAGGTCGAAATCATGTCAATCGGTGTTTTGAAGAACTCAAAAATTTCAAAAACGCTTTTCAGGAAACCATAGGCCATCAACATTCGATCCGACTTGATTTTGATGGCAGTGATACCATCTTTTGCAGCAACTGCCTTAATTCCGCTGCCGCTGGTTTCTGATGTGATTAAAGTTCCACTGTCAGTGGGGTTCATGGTATTTTTCAGGCGAACCGGGATGTTGTGTAATTTCGCAGGAAGTACCGTTTGGGGGTGTAAGATTTTTGCTCCAAAATAGGCCAGCTCAGCTGTCTCATCAAACGAAAGCTGTTCGATCTTTTTGGTGTTGTTAACATAGCGGGGGTCGTTGTTGTGAAACCCGTCAATGTCGGTCCATATTTGTATTTCGTCAGCTTCAATTGCAGCGCCAATCAACGAGGCTGTGTAGTCTGATCCACCACGTTGAAGGTTGTCGATCTCCTCTTTTTCGTTACGGCAAATAAAGCCTTGGGTAATGTAGTAATCAGCTTCGCCAACCTCTTCCAGTACTTTTGCAATGTTGGTTTTTATCGCTTGTAAGTCGGCTGCTTTTTCCTCGTCAATCCGCATGAAATCAAGTGCAGGAAGCAATTTCGTTTTATGGCCATTTTCAAGCATTAGTTGGGTGAAGAAAGCGGTTGAAATTAACTCACCCTGAGCAAGAATCGTCTGCTCTTTTATTGGGCCAAATTTACCGTTGGCTTGCTTGCGTATCGTGTCAAAACTCTTTTCAACGATTTTTAGGCCTTCTTGTTTGCGGGTGTCAGCTTCAAAAAGCTTGTCAACTATCTTTTTGTATTTGCTTTCAAGTCTGCCGATTTGCGAACGGGCAACGTCTTTATTTTTTTTGTACAGATAATCAGAAATTTCAACTAAAGCATTGGTTGTTCCTGACATGGCAGAAAGCACAACCAGCTTTTTCTCTCCATCAGTAATCAGTTTCATAACTGCGTTCATATTTTCAACATTTCCAACTGATGTACCACCGAATTTTAAAACTTTCATGTTTTGAGCTTTAATCTTTTAACGTATTTTTTCGAGGCACAAAGATTAAAAATTTTTGCTAATTTATAAAGCCTTGCGCTAAGCGATATGAATATTTATTCATTATTCTTGAATTAATATTAATTGATGGCCGGTTGAACTGGATTTTGAAGGACAGAGCATTCAAATTAAAAAAGATGGGTGAGGTCAATCGGTTTAGTCCTTAATATTCTATTTTAGATTTCACTGTCTTTCGAGGTGTTGTAGAATATCTTAATTATTTGTAAAATACTCGTTAAATTTGGAGTGAAAATATTTTTGTGGATGTCCAAGTCTCTTCTCAAGAGATTTATGTGCAGCTAGGGGTGGATGCACGGACATCCACTTTTTTGTCGATATCCCAGTTGTTTTCTTTCTAGAAATTTCCAAAAATTGCATGCTTCTCCGAATTGAAATAAATCGTAGAGTAAATGTGAAAGCCTTCGCGGTTAGTTAATAATTTCCGTTCCATGTAGAGTACCGGGTCGCCTGTTTTTATTTTTAAAAGCTGGCTGACTGTTCCGGTTGCCTTTATTGCTTTTAATTTCTGTGTTCCTCCTTTTATTTCAATTTGATAGCCTGTTCTTAAGATGTCGAAAAGAGATTTGTTTTCGAATGTCCGGCTGGTAAAGCGTGGTAAATTGATGTTTGGAATGTGGTTGATGTCGTAAAAAACCGGTTGCTCATTCACAAAGCGTAAGCGTTCCATGTAGATGCAGCCAAAATCTTTTTCAGCTTCGGTGAGATCGAAATTGAAAGGCACTGGCCACGCTTTTATTTGAGGTTTCTGTATTATTTGCGTTCGCAGGTATTGTTTTCCAATGGCCGAAGAAGTTCCTGAGATCGATAGGATTCCAATATCCTGCGGTGGTTTTTGTACAATACTACCCTTTCCTTGTTTTTTCTGAATAAATCCATCTTGCACTAAAGCTTCCAGCGCATGTCTAACAGTAGGTCGGGTCATGCTGTGGACGGCACAAAGTTCATTTTCTGATGGGAGTAAACTTCCTTCCTCGTAAACTCCTGATGCGATATGCCGACGCAGGGTTTCGTACAGTTTTTTGTATTGCGGTATTTTATTTTCTTCAGTCATATGTTTCGTAATGATGATCAAAAGTAAGAAAAAATATTAATTTTAAATTGCCAACTTGTAAATACAAGTTATAAAATGTAAGTTTACAATCCAATTTCGTAAAAGTGTTGTGAAATCTAGTTTTAAGAGTGCTTTTAGGAAGGTTGGATTTTATGTAATGTATTAACAAGTGAAACTAATATACTATGGCTATTCCGGTAATTATGCCTCGTCAGGGGCAATCTGTTGAGACTTGTATCATTGGAGAATGGTATAAGCAAGTCGGTGATCAGGTGAAGACAGGCGATATCTTGTTTTCGTATGAAACCGACAAGGCTTCGTTTGAAGAAGAAGCCAAAGAAGATGGCGAATTGTTGGCTGTTTTTTATGAGGAAGGAGATGAAGTTCCTGTGCTAATTAATGTTGCTGTTTTAGGAAAGAGTGGCGAAAGTGTTGAAGAATTTCGTCCAGATGGTGATTCAACTGAAGGATCTTCAGTAGAACAGGAGGAGGCTCCTGCTGCATCAGATGCCACACCAGCAAAAGAAGAAAAAGCAGTGGTGCTGGATGAGAAACCTGAAGGTAAAATACGCATTTCTCCTCGTGCCAAAGTGATGGCTGAGAAAATGGGGGTGCCTTACGAGAAAGTAAAAGGTTCAGGCCCCCATGGACGAATTATTGCTCAGGATGTTGAAGCTGCGTCAGAGTCAATTCCTAAATTAACTCCGCTGGCTAAGGAAAAGGCGCAAGCTGAGAGCCTGGAGCCTGCTAAAGAAACAACCGGCTTAGGTGGACGTGCGAGCGCATCTGATCTTATTTCATACAATCCGGTTTATGGCGATGACTTTGAAGTGAAGAAATTGACGAACATCCGTAAGTTGATTGCTAAATCAATGCATCAGTCGCTGCAAAATTCAGCTCAGTTAACACACCACATGAGTGCTGATGCCCGCCAAATTATGGCATTGCGTAAAAGCTTTAAGAAAAAACTGGAAGTTGGAGAGGTGTCTCAGAATATTACCATCAACGACTTGGTTTGTCTGGCAGTAATCAGGGCATTAAAGAAGTATCCGCAAGCGAATACGCATTTTATAGGCGACAGCATGCGCTGGTTCAAAAAAGTGCATTTGGGCTTGGCGGTCGATACGGAGCGCGGATTGATGGTTCCGGCGGTTAAAAATGCCGATGACCTCTCGATCGAAGGCCTTTCGTCTCAGTTAAGCACTGTGGCTGGAAATTGCCGAAAAGGGAGTATTGATCCCGAATTGTTGAAACCTGAAGCAGCTAGTTTTACGGTTTCCAACCTTGGTAATTATGGTGTCGAAATGTTTACACCTGTCATCAACCTTCCCCAAACAGCAATTCTGGGTGTTTGTACGATTGTTCCTCGTCCGAAAGATTTGGGTGATGGTGTCTACGGTTTTGTTCCAATGATGGGGCTTTCTCTAACCTATGATCACCAGGCGTTGGATGGTGGTGAAGCGACGCTGTTCTTAAGAGAGATCAAAACTCAAATTGAAAACCTGTCAATTTAGATATTCGGATATCGGATATTTGGATTGACGGACTTCATTCGACTTGGTTTGGAAATTTCAAAATCTGATGATCTGAGAATCCAGCAATCTAAAAATCTAAAAGATAATGAGTAACAAGTTCGATATAGCAATCTTAGGCGGTGGTCCCGCCGGATATGTTGCAGCCGAGCGCGCCGGAGCAAAAGGAATGCGTGTAGTAATTTTTGACAAAAGAGCGTTGGGAGGAGTGTGCCTGAATGAGGGCTGCATTCCTACCAAAACGCTTTTGAACTCTGCCAAAGTGTTGGAGAATGCCCACGATGCAGGCAAGTACGGGATCAATGTGGGCTCCGATATCTCTATCGATTTTGGGAAAATCATGAAGCGTAAGGATAAAGTGGTCCGCAAACTGGTTTCCGGTGTTGGCGCGAAAATGAAGCACGTAAAAGCCGAGGTCGTGATGGCTGAGGCCGTTATTAAAGAAAAGCGGGCTGATGTGATTACACTAACTGCTGACGGAAAGGACTACCAGGCCACCCGTTTGTTGATTTGCACCGGTTCCGAAGCCGCGGTTCCTCCCATTCCGGGCTTAGACAAAGATGTGGTGACGACCAATCGCGAAATTCTGCAATTGAAAAAATTGCCCGAGAGTTTAGTGATTATTGGAGGCGGTGTTATTGGAACTGAGTTTGCCGATTTCTTTAACGCGATGGGAACGAAGGTAACGGTAATCGAAATGTTGCCCGAGATCCTGACCGGAGTGGATGAGGATATCGCTGCGTTTGTTCGCAAGGACTTTACCAAACGGGGAATCGATTATCATCTGAATGCAAAAGTAACCGAACTGAGAGGCAAAGAAGTTATTTTTGAAAAAGCGGGAGAAGTCTTCTCGATAACCGGAGACGAAGTGCTGCTTTCGGTTGGACGGAAGGCGAACGTTGCCGGAATTGGCTTGGAAAACATTGGTGTGGAATTGGCTCGAAACGGAATTAAGATCGACCAACATTGTCGCACGAACGTGCCCAATGTCTATGCTGCAGGCGATGTTACCGGCTTCTCGTTGTTGGCTCATACCGCCAGCCGTGAAGGCGAAGTGGCCGTTAACCACATGCTTGGGCGTAAGGACGTGATGCGCTATAATGCCATTCCGGGAGTTGTTTATACCCACCCTGAAATTGCAGGTGTAGGCTTAACTGAATCAGCCGCCAAAGCGAAAGGTATTGAAGTGGAGACCCGTCAACTACCAATGGCTTATGCCGGGCGTTTTATTGCTGAAAATGAAGGTAAAGATGGATTCTGTAAAGTCATTGTCGGGAAAAAATATAAAGAGATACTCGGAATTCACATGGTCGGCGGAGCCTGCTCCGAAATGATCTGGGGAGCCTGTGCCTTAATCGAGGCCCAACTTCGCGTGCAGGATGTAGAGGAGATTGTTTTCCCACACCCAACAGTAAGCGAAATCATCAAAGAAACGATATTTCAATTCTAAATAGTTTCAAGTTCGAAATTTCAAATTCCAGATTATGGCAACCATTGAGCGTTTTGAAGATTTAAAAGTTTGGAAGGCAGCAAGGGAATTTTGTAAAGAAATTCATCAAATGACAATCCACGATGACTTCTCAAAAGATTTCAAGTTGGTCAGCCAAATTAAAGCGTCTTCAGGTTCAATCATGGATAATATTGCTGAAGGGTTTGAGCGCGATGGGAACAAAGAATTCGGACAGTTTTTGTCCTTTTCAAAAGGTTCATGCGGTGAATCACGTTCTCAGTTGTATCGAGCTTTGGATAACGGATATATTTCTAAAGAAGAATTTGATCAAGCTTATGCTCATGCTTTAGAAATAAGCAAAATGCTAAGTGGATTCATGACTTATCTGAAAGAGTCGGAGCTGAAAGGAAAGAAATTCAAGTAATCACCCAACCCAATTTGAAACTTGGAATATGAAATTTGGAACTTATCGGGAGAAGTGAAACAGAAGAAATTAAAAGCGAAAAATTTAAACACATACAAAGATGCCAAAAGTACAATTTATTGATCCAAAAGATGTCAGGAAAGCTGGAGAAGTAACCTTCAACCCAATTCCTGTCAATCAATACAACAAAAGTATTGAGGAGGAGAAAGCGAATTTCTCGAAAGAAGATTTTCTCCGTATTTACCACGACATGGCCGTTATTCGTGAGTTTGAAACCATGTTGAATGAAATCAAAATCAAAAGTGAATACAATGGTGTGGCTTATAACCATCCGGGACCTGCTCACTTGTCAATCGGACAGGAAGCAGCCGCAGTGGGGATGGCTTACACGCTGGGTGTTGAAGATTTCATCTTCGGTTCGCACCGTTCACATGGCGAAATCCTGGCTAAAGGATTATCGGCCATTCACAAACTGAGTGACGAGCAGCTGACAGAGGTCATGGAAAATCACTTCGATGGTAAAACCTTCGCTCCGGTGAAAGCTAACTTTAAAGGAACCACCAAGGAACTCGCCATTCGCTTCCTGATTTACGGAACATTGGCGGAGATCTTTGCCCGGGAAACCGGCTTCAACCGTGGCTTGGGTGGATCAATGCATGCCTTCTTTACACCATTCGGCGTATACCCAAACAACGCCATTGTAGGAGGATCGGGTGACATCGCCGTAGGTGCGGCGCTCTTCAAAAAGGTGAATCGCAAAGACGGTATCGTGGTTGCCAACATTGGTGATGCTTCTATGGCTTGCGGTCCGGTTTGGGAAGGTTTGGCCTTTGCTTCCATGGATCAGTATACCCAATTGTGGGAAGGTGATATGAAAGGTGGCTTGCCGCTGATCATCAACATCATGAACAACCAATACGGAATGGGCGGACAAACCTGTGGAGAAACCATGGGGTATGATATTGCTGCCCGTATTGGCGCCGGAGTTAACCGCGACCAGATGCACGCTGAGCGTGTGGATGGTTACAATCCATTGGCGGTGATTGATGCCTACAAACGCAAGCGTGAAATTCTGAAAGAAAAACGCGGACCGGTATTGTTGGATATCTTGACTTACCGTTTCAGTGGTCACTCGCCATCCGACGCTTCTTCGTACCGTTCAAAAGAGGAAATTGAAGCCTGGCAAGCGGTTGATTCGATCATCTGGTTTGGTAAAGAACTGGTTGACGCCGGAATTGCCACACAAGATGAACTAAGCAGCATCAATTCAGGCAATACAGACCTGATCACCTGGGGATTGAAATTAGCGATCGACGACAAGGTTTCGCCGCTGATGGATATGGAGAAAAATCCTGAATTGATTGGTGAAATGATGTTCTCCGACTCTCCGGTTGATAGCATGGAAGCAGGCCGTGAGGCAGAAGTGAACCATCCGTTGGAGGAAAACCCACGCGTGAAACAATTGAAAAACAAAGAGCGTTTTGCCTTCGACAAAGACGGCAAGCCTTTCTCAAAAATTAAGCAATACGGTTTGCGCGATGGCTTGTTCGAGGCCATTGCTGATCGCTTTTATAAAGATCCGACCTTGATAGCCTATGGTGAAGAAAACCGCGACTGGGGAGGCGCTTTTGCCGTATATCGTGGACTAACTGAGGCTTTGCCTTATCATCGCCTATTCAACTCACCCATTTCTGAGGCTTCTATTGTTGGTACTGCCATTGGTTATGCCATGTGTGGTGGACGGGTGATTCCAGAAATCATGTATTGCGACTTCCTTGGTCGTGCAGGCGACGAGGTGTTCAACCAGTTGCCGAAGTGGCAGGCCATGAGTGGTAACGTGATTAAAATGCCGGTGGTGATCCGCGTATCCGTAGGTTCGAAATACGGTGCACAGCACTCCCAAGATTGGACGGCACTGCCCGCACACATTCCGGGGCTGAAAGTTGTTTTCCCGGCTACTCCGTATGATGCAAAAGGCTTGATGAACTCGGCACTTCAAGGAACTGATCCGGTGATTTTCTTCGAAAGCCAGCGGATTTATGATATTGGTGAGCAGTTCCACGAAGGTGGCGTGCCTGAAGGTTATTACGAAATTCCTTTTGGTGAGCCGGATGTGAAACGCGAAGGAAAAGATGTAACCATCCTGAGTATCGGAGCCACACTATACCGCGTGTTGGAAGCTGCTGATCAGTTGCAGGAAAAATATGGTATGAGCGCTGAGGTAATTGATGCCCGCTCTCTGGTGCCATTCAACTACGAACCCGTAATTGAATCCTTGAAGAAGACAGGGCGGATCGTCATTACAGGCGATGCTACTGCCCGTGGTTCTTTCATGAAGGAAATGGCTTCTACAATTACCGAGCTGGCTTTTGATGAGCTGGATGCTCCACCAGTGGTCGTTGGTTCGCGTAACTGGATTACACCTGCTTACGAGTTGGAAGATGCATTCTTCCCGCAAGCTGAATGGATCATCGATGCGATTCACGAGAAAATTGTTCCATTGAAAGGACATGTCGTGAAAAGTAACTTCACCGAACCAGAACAAATTCGCCGTAACAAATTAGGCATCTAATTTTTCTCTCTTCTATATATAATTTATAAAGTCCCTTGCTCCTGACGGCAAGGGGCTTTTTGTTTTTTATAACAACAGCTTACGGATTTGAGGTACAATCGTACGGTAGCGGAGGGAAGTATTAATATGAACTCTATTGATTATTCGTTAATAGTTGGAAGGGGGGCTTGGGAATTCTGTTTGGGTTATGTTGATTGTGTATTAAAAAATTCTTTGCTTCCAGGGTAATTGCGCGCACTGTAGGAGATGGAATTTTTATTTGCTTACAAGCTATTTGTTCAGCATACTCCCTGGCTCTCTCAATATTGCCATTTTCCTTGTAATGTTTGAAAAGACGATACAAAGGAATGAAACGACAGGGAATCATTTCTACAGCATGCTGATATCGCTGTAGTGCCAATCCTATTTTACCCGTTTGTTCATAATTATAGGCCAATAGCATTTGAAGATCATAGTCGTTAAATTTTTTCCGACATTCAGCCAATATAGCATTGCTCTGGATATAGTGGCCAACGTGGTTTAGTTCTGCTCCATAGTTATACAGAAAGAGGGGCTGTTTTTTTAGTGGCGAGTCGCGATATAGCTTTTCGTATTCAGGTAGCATTTTCTGAGTGTCTCCATTAAGTGATTTTATGGCTATTTTTTTCCATCTCATTTCCGCTTCAACATGTCCTATAATAATAAAGATACCTATTAAGGTAATGGCGAACAAACATACCCGAAATCCGATGTTTTTTGTCGAATATCCTATGTGGTAGTTTTTTTTCGGTAACAACAATGAAAGGTAAAAAACGAGCATAAGCCAAACAGGAGCGTAGTGAAATGGGTACGAAAAGCAAGCAAAAATGCTGATCGAAGTGAGTCCCGATAATAAAAAAGACGACCAATCATCTTTACTTTTTATAGCCCGGTAGACAATTACCGCATAAAGTCCTATAATAGTTAAGAGACCAGCGAAGCCAAATTCTACTGTGACCTTTAAAAACTCGTTAAACGGGTGTTTTACATTATCGGCCAACATAGCCAGTCCCGAGTTCGGATGTTTGTTGAAGTATACAGCTTGGTAGTCCATATATTCGGTTTGAAAAGAACCATAACCATGTCCTAACAGCGGTTTGTCTTTAATCATTTGCCACGAAACCTGCCAAATTAATAAACGCCCGTTGGCCGAATTTTTCTTTTGTTGATAAAGAAAGTAACAACCCCATAGCAGGGCAATAGCAATAGGAAGCAAAACCAATTTTCGCGGAAGAACAAGTTTAAGTAAGCGTTCTCGATATTCCAGTAATATAAAAACAATGAAGGCTAACGCAACGGCCAGGATTCCCGTTCTTGACCCGGAAAAGATAATTCCTGAAAGAATAATCAACTGACAGATAATAAGCCCACAGCGTTTCCATCCTTTTAAATTGTACAACAGGTATAAACCCAGCGGAAAAACTGCTGCAAGTACTGAAGTAAAACCTGCGGGGTTATCGAAGCTACCAGTTATGGTAAAGTAGCGGTGGCTCGACGGTAACCAGCCAGCAAATTGAAACAGTCCGTAAATAGCTTGTGCGAAACAAGCCAGGTAAATAGTCCATTTCGCTTGTCTATTGTTTAAACTATGCGGGTTGAATATCTTCCCATAAACTGAAAATAACAGAAGCAAGCATGATATAGCCAGCAACACAAAATAGGACTTCGGGCTATTCATTGAGTCGACAAATTTACCGGAAGTGAGAAATACACTCCCGGTAAAAATATTAGTGTATAGGACAAGCCCAATATTAGGGCGTTTTCTTTGGGTATACATATTCACCATGTAGCGATTGAAGCTCCTCTAGACTGAATGCATTTATGCCATATTTAATAACTCTAATTGAATCGGGGATGATAAGCTCAAATTCAAACAATTTTTTTTTCTTTCGAAAATGTTAGAAAAAAAGGTTTATTATATACGAACAATTCCAAGGTGTCTCTATGTGCCTTTGTTTTCAGCTTCGATAAATTTCGAGCTGATTCAGTTCGAGAAACTTTAAGTTTATTGTTTTTTGAGTTGTATTTTAAAATTACACTAGTGTGATTTTTGCTTGCACATCCTGCTAATCCCAAAATGCACATCATGACAACAATCGCTAATTTCATGTTCATTTTAAATTATAGTTTCACCCAAGATGAGACAAAGTAGATCAAGAAATAGGGTCAGTATCCTTTGACAGTACATGAGCTTGGTTTCATATACGGCTTTTATAAGGAAACTTTCTGGTGAAAATCCTGCCCTGCCTGTAAGCAAAGGAGTTTCCAAAAGATTATTGCAACGAGTAACCGAACTTGCTTTTCGTTTAATTCAGATTTGGCATCGGACACAACAAAAAACTGCGCAAAATTGATAAAAGAGAAGTATAAGTCGTGGTTGAGCCGTTTTTTTAAGTAAGAAGCCGTTTTACTATCTTGGGGATATAAAGAGTCAGTAAATTCCTGACTCATGACGACATTGTGCGATTCAAAAAAACTGTCAAAAACCATATCTTGTTTTGTTATGGTAGGTCCGAACATAATAGCAGTATCAACCCCTACGGTTGGACTATCACTCGGTTTGAAATCTAATTTTTCATCTTTCTCTTCAATTACTTCACTATAAAAACGGTAATAATGCTGCCTGTCTCGAATGAAAAGCAATTGATTAATTTTATGTAACTTTTCAGTATCGATAGAGTCTAAAAAGCCTATTTTCTTATTGATGGTTATATGCTGATAATATTCAAAATAGTCATTCAAAAATGTTTCGTACAACTTGGCTTCATCTTCAATTTTGTAGTTGGTATGTAATGTTTCAGTGAAAAATTTGTACATCTGCTTAGGAAGAGACGTATCAACCCTATTATCGCTGGCTATAATGTTCATATTTCCATAAATACAGCATAGATAAGATATAAGTAATAGATGTTTCATGACAGTGATTTTATATGTATCAATCAACAATCTAATTAGATTGTTGATTGATACAATTGCTTAATCGTTAAATGTTGTTATTGTTACAATTTTTCTTCCGGAAGGATTGTTTATATAATATTGATCTCTATCGTCCCACGAAGCTGAACCATTTTCTGCACAATCATTGGCCCAACAGTCTTCACCATCACCTGCATTATTGTAGTAACAAGCATCGTACAATCTAAAACTAGCCTCTTTTCCACCTAGTGTGCCATGGCCTTCAACGTAACAATCATCCGAACCTTTATCCCAGCGGAGTGTGCTGAAATCAAAATAAGCACTAGTGCTTGATGCTGGCATTTCGCCAATAAAATCAGTAACAGCCTCAAGAAGGTCTTGCATAGTCATATTCTTGAATTTGAACATACAGAATTTCTAAGCTTTAGTTTTTTATGCGAATGTTCTGTAAAGTTATTTTGCAAAAATGACACATCGTGTCATTTTGTAATTTGTAATAATTCTACATAATAAGTATTTGTGTTTTTATTGTAGGTTGCTTTTATATCGTCAATTTCATGAAGATATTTCAGAAGTCTAAAAAAAGTCCTCGTGCTGATTCCCAGTCTGTTTGAGAAGTGAATAGCATCGCCTTTTTCTCCGTTTGAAAACATTTCTTTCAATCTTTTGTAATTTTCAAGACACTTGATATCGCCCATTTATAATTTCCTTTGATAGTTTAATAAACTAAATCAGAATAAAGATTACATTGAAATATGGAGCTGTGTATAAGCTATTCATATGCAAATTTTGAAAAATAGAAATAAACAGATGTGGAATTTTGTTCAGATTATACCTGACAAATTGTTTTATTTCATTTTTCATAGTTTTTGGAGTTGTTGCCTTTATTTGGGCATGAGATTTAGATAGGCTCGTATAAACAAATGTCTTGGGGTAAGTCAAAGTGATTACAGTATAGTGTTTAAAGAGAAGACAATGAATTTAATTCATCAGCGAGAAAAGATTAGCTTATTCATTAGGCATCTAATTTTTCTCTCTTCTAAATATAATTTATAAAGTCCCTTGCTCCTGACGGCAAGGGGCTTTTTGTTTTAGAAGATCTTGGTGTATGGTAACTTTGACTTAAATAATCCGTTTTGTAGTTTTGTATAAACTCAATGAAATGCCGAAAATCTACGAATATTTAGGGATACTGGTTTATTTCTACTCCAATGAGCATGAGCCCATTCATGTGCATGCCAGAAAAGGGGAATTTGAAAGTAAGGCGGAGTTCTATATTGAGAACGGCGAAATTTTAGAGATTAAAATTACTTTGGTAAAAGGACAGGAGCCTTTGGTTGGACGGGATTTAAAAAATTTTAAGGATTTTTTAGCCGTTTATGCAAACCAAATCGTTGAAAAATGGGTAAACTATTTCGTGTATCATAAAGATGTTGAGTTTGAAAAGATAAATAGCAGACTGAAATGAAAATTGTTGAAGACTACCAAATACCCTATCAGGCCGAAACGATAAGAGTAGAGTCGGCCAAATATATCGGCGATTTCGCTGTAAGACTAAAGTTTTCCGATGGAAAAGAAAAACTCGTTGATTTTAAATCTTTCTTGATGAATTCTCGTCATCCCACGATCCAAAAGTATCAAAATGAGTCACTTTTTAAAGACTTCAAGATTGTAGAAGGGAATCTGAACTGGAATAATTATGACCTGATTTTTCCTGTATGGGATTTGTATACAGCCAATATTAAAGCCTGAAATTTTAGGCTATTGATAATCTCCCGGTTCTTCTATGATTTTCACTTTTTACCTCCCTTCCTGAAAATATTTTCGTCGATTTTGTTATTTTCATCTTCAGAAATAAAATCGGATATTATGAATGAATTAGCAGTAGGCACCAGGGTTTCGCACCCGGTATACGGCGAAGGAATTATCGCCCGCTCTCACCTGACCATCTATGAAATATTCTTCGAACGCGGGGGCAAGTCGGAAATGAGCAAGTACAACCCCGATTTGGAGGTGGTGGAAACACCCGAAACCGAACCGCGCACGGGTTTGTCGCTCGAAGAGCTTGAGGAGGTCATCACCTTTGTAATGGACAAATATCAGGGAATTACGCATACCGTAAAGATGGCTGAGAAATGGAAAGACGGCACCCTGGAAATGAAACCCGGCAATCCGGACTTACAGTCGAAGGAAATCCCAATCGATGGGTTTTTTCACAAAATCGTGATGCTGCGTGATCGCTTGCGGGTATTGGAGCAAAACATCAACAGCCACCCAAAGCTGGATGATGAAGATCGGATTCACCTGCAGCAATACATTACCCGGGCGTATGGCAGCCTGACAACCTTCAATGTGTTGTTTGCCGATAAAAAAGATTATTTCAAAGGGCAGGGGAAGTAGTTCTTGTAACCGTTTGTTTTAGTAGCTGGATTTTCTGATGCTTTATTGGACCGCGTAGCGGTTTGGGTATTGGATCAAGCCAAAAAGTAAAACCTGTCTGGTAAGACAATGATAGCGGGAGTGAATCCAGTTGCTGCCGCATGAGCTTTAATGATTTAAGTCCCCGACTTCGCCGCAAGGCGAAAAGCGGCGCAGGCCGTCAAAGTCGCCCGGGCCGTGCGCCGGAAAGAAAAAATCCTGACGTGAGGAGAAGGATCACTTTGACAAGATTTTTTCCTCCTTTTCATCGATTGGAAAAGGAGGTGCCCGTCCGGCACGAGGACAAATAAGCATCGATCAAAAAATAGCCATTTTGCGATGCGGCGCATGCCGGCAGCGAAATAGAAGAAATGGGGTTGGCCTATTTATGGTGTCAATAGCGTCATCATATAATCAATTTTTGTTAAATTGAAGCTTCATTCATTTTAACCAAAAATCATGAGCGATTTCAAACCTACCGAAAATCACATCGAGCTGTTACAAGCTATTCCCCCCAGCCAACTCAAACGTCCTTCCATGCCCATATCGGTCTACCTGCAGGAAGCCAACGACCTGTATTTATGGAGCAAGGACGACTGGCCCGAGCTGTTGGATGCGGGTTTGTCAGCCGAAGTGCTCGATACCTTCCTCCTGCGCTACGAGCTGTTGAGCTATTTCCAGTTGCAATGGAATAAAGAGAAGCGGCAGTCTCCCGCGATGATGGATGTCTTTCAGGATAAGCTCAGGGAAGGAAAGCAATTACATGTTAGCGTTACGAAAAGCCTTCGGTATGCCTTCCGCAAGCACCCGAAGCTGCAGGAAAAGCTACGGCAAATTGCCCGGGTAAGTCCGCATGCGGCACTTTACCAATCGCTGAATGACTTGGCCGTGTTGGGCGAAGCTCACCAGGACTTACTTCAAGCCATTCATTTCGATACAAGAGCGCTTGCTCAGGCGCGGCAACTGTCCGATGAACTTCCAGGGCTGGCTGCCGCCGCCCACCCACCGCGGGGCGAAACAAAAGACCTGCGCGACCGCGCCTATGCTTACTTCAAGGAGGCGGTAGACGAACTGTACAGCTGTGGCAAATACGTGTTTCGGAATAATGAGGACAGGCGAATTGGCTACCGGAGCCAGTACATGCATCGGAAGGGCAGGGCTCGAAAACAATCGCGAAATAGTAAAAAAGCAGTTGCAGAACACCGAAAAGACTCTGCAGAACAGTTGAGAGAGCGTGCAGAATAAAATAATTAGTATGCAGAACACTATATGTTAGGTGCGGAACTGTTCTTCATAGCGATTTTAGTGTTCTGTAAGACAAATCTGATGTTCTGCAAGCGGAATTTAATAACAGGGACCGGATACACTTAACAGGGCTTTCTTCAGTAGCTACAGGTTTCTGTTGAATTTCAAAAAAAAACTTTTCTTCCTCTTGCAGGTTATAACCTAAAAGCTGCAACTTTGCAGGATTAAACAACGCAAGCTATGACTACACTCGCAGGATTCATTAAGGGTTTGCCCAAGGTTGAACTTCACTTACACATTGAAGGCACCCTGGAGCCGGAGTTACTTTTTAAGTTGGCCGATCGGAACAACATCCGGCTGAAATACGACTCGGTGGAGGAACTGAAGCAGGCTTACCAATTCTCTAACCTGCAGGAGTTCCTGAATTTGTATTACGAAGGCGCACAGGTATTGCTCAGGGAGCAGGATTTTTACGATCTCACCTGGGCCTACCTCGAAAAGTGCAAAGCGCAAAATGTAGTCCATACCGAAATCTTTTTCGATCCGCAAACGCATACCGAACGAGGTATTTTGTTTGCAACGGTCATCAATGGTATCAACAGAGCCTTGCAAGATGGTCGCGAAAAACTGGCAATCAGCAGCAAGTTGATTATGTGCTTTCTGCGACACCTTGATGAAGCATCGGCTTTTAAAACATTGGAGGAAGCGCTCGACTATAAAGATCTGATTGTAGGCGTTGGATTGGATTCATCGGAGAAAGGCAATCCTCCGTCCAAGTTTGAACGGGTGTTTGCCAAAGCTCGCGACGAAGGCTTCCTCAGCTTTGCCCACGCCGGAGAAGAAGGCCCGGCAAGCTATGTGAAAGATGCGGTAGAGCTCTTGAAAGTCGTTCGGATCGATCATGGAATTTCATCCATTGACGATGAATACCTGGTGGCCGAGCTGGTGCAAAAGCAAATTCCTTTAACGGTCTGCCCATTGTCCAACTTGGCCTTGCAGGCTGTCGATGACTTGAAAAATCATCCGCTTAAAAAGCTGATGGATCATGGAGTGCTGGTCACGATTAATTCCGACGATCCGGCCTATTTTGGCGGGTACATGAATGAAAATTTTGAAGCTTCGGCCCAGTCTCTGGGACTGAGCAAAGGCGATTTGTGCCAGTTGGCTCGCAATGCCGTAGTGGCCAGCCTGCTTCCCGAACAAGAAAAGGAGCAGCACTTTCATGCTATAGAGCAGTATTGCCGCGAAAATGCCTGAAAGCATGTCAACAAAAAGCTGGGCGACGATGAGTTGTTGGAAGTTATTGCTCCGTTTATCCCGGCTCCATTGCTGGATAAATCGCTGAGCATGAACTACCGGCATTGGATGAAGAAAAAATCGGACGAAAAGTATGTAATTTACTTTAGCCGATAAGGGCGATTGACAACTTTGTCAGGTTGCGAGATTTCGTGCCCTGATTAATTATACGACAAGCTTTCTGTCCGGCATACAGGATACCAAAGGATGGTTTTTGCTTGTTGTTTTTCTTCTTTTGTAGTACAATCAATAAACTATAGATGAAAACCGTATGAGTGAATCAATTTTTAAACAATATCCACAAGAACGCAAGCTTTTATCCGAAGTGTTGGAGGTGAGTGAAAATATACTTCCGGTGAATGGACATTTCCATACACCCTATTCGTTTAGTGCATTTTCCGAAATTATTCAGGTTTTTGAAATGGCTGAAGAGGAAGGAGTGAAGGTGTTAGGAATTAATGACTTTTACACAACTGATGGTTACGTTGAATTTAACAGGCAAGCCAAGAAGTTTAATATCTTCCCTTTATTCAATATTGAATTTATGGCTTTGCAAAAGGATTTGCAGGCTGAAGGTGTTCGGGTAAATGACCCTAACAATCCCGGGAGAACTTATTTTAGTGGTAAAGGATTGAAGTATCCGGTTGAGATGAATGCCAAAATGCTTGAGCGTTTGTTGTCCGTTCAGGATGAGAGCAATCGGCAAACGGCAGAGATGATAGAGAAATTGAATGCCTGGTTGAAAGAATTAGGCGAAGATATAAACTTCTCATTTGATAAGATGAAAGCAACATACGCGAAAAACCTACTTCGCGAACGTCATATTGCCAAAGCATTGCGAGAAGCTATTGCTGCCAAATACACTTCCGAAGAACAGCAAAAAGCAGTTTGGGAAAAAATATTTAGTGGAAAAGAGCCGAAGTCTGCGATGGATGATTTTGCCGGATTGGAAAATGAAATTCGTGGGAACCTACTAAAGTCTGGAGGAAAAGCATTTGTTGCGGAAGATGACAAAGCTTTTTTAAGTTTGGAGCAGGTGATTGACTTAATTACTCACGCTGGGGGCATCCCTTGCTACCCGGTTTTATTGGATAACCCGAAAGGTGAGTTCACCGATTTTGAGGGTGACTATGAAAAACTATACCAGAGCTTACTTGCTAAAAATGTCTATTCACTGGAATTGATTCCGGGAAGAAATAATCCTGAGATTTTAGAGAAGTTTGTCAACTTCTTCAACGATAAAGGATTTGTAATTACGTTTGGTACCGAGCACAACACGCCGAAGCTTGATCCAATAACTATTTTTGGTGGCGATGGGAAAGAGCTTAGCCCTGCAATGAAAAAAATCGGGTACGAAGGAGCATGCGTTGTCGCAGCACATCAATACTTGTTGGCCAGCGATAAAGAGGGTTTTCTGGATGCAACCGGTAAAGCCAAGTTGTCCGAGCGTGATGAGTTTGTAGCCCTGGGGCATGCAGTCATCAGTCACTTTGTGAAATAGCAAACGGCTACAATGATCTTGTGTGGGACGAACGGCAGAAGGGGGGCGGAAACTCACGAAGACATGCAACTTGGAATTTGAAACATGAATTTTGGAATTTAATACAATTATGGAACAAGGAATAAAAGACCTCATTGAAGTATCGCAGTTTTATGGCAAACAGAAAGACTACGTGTTGGCCGGAGGTGGTAATACTTCATACAAAAACGATAAATATATTTGGATTAAAGCCAGTGGATTTGCATTGGCAACGATTGAAGAGAATGGCTTTGCCAAGTTAGATCGTTCGATATTGGCCGAAGTACATACCAAACAATACTCTGATGATGTATTGAAACGAGAGGATGAAATTGTTAAAGACTTGATGAAAAGCCGGGTGGAACCGGAGAAAGGACAGCGACCTTCGGTTGAAACTTCATTACACAACCTGATTGATTATTCGCTGGTCGTGCACACCCATTCAACCAAAGTAAACGGTTTGATGTGTAGTAACCAGGTCGCTGAAAAAACAGCAGAACTGTTTGGTGATGATGTGCTTTATATTGGCTACGAGGACCCGGGATATATTCTGTTTAAAGTGATTGAAAAGGAAATTCTCAAGTACCGCGCAGAAAAAGGAAAAGAACCTGCCGTTATTTTCCTGCAAAACCACGGGGTGTTTGTTGGTGGAAACTCAATTGAGGAAATTCATGTGGCCTACAATGAGATTGATGAGAAATTGAACGCTGCTTATGGCGAAGAACCTCTAAATGAAGTTTTACCTGTCCATTCAAGTGCCGACAAAATTATTCCTGCCATTCGTATGATGGTTTCTGGCGACGGATTAAAAACTGTTCAGCTGGCAAACAGCACGCTGTTAGATAAATACTTGCAAAAAGAAAATCGCCAGGCTATTTCTTTACCCTTTACTCCTGATGGTATTGTGTATGCCAATTCATCTTATTTGTATGTTGATTTTAAGGAAGATGTAGCGGCATTTTTAACAGATGTAAAAGCCGGAATTGAAAACTATCAATCAGAAAAAGGAAAATTACCGAAAGTGATTTTTGCTTCCGGATTGGGTGTTATTGTCATGGCCGATCATGCTGAAGGAGCCGGGATTTTGGTCGATGTAGTGACCGATCACTGTCGTATCGCTCAATTCGCCGATTCGTTTGGTGGGCAGCATCCCATGAGCAAAGCACAAATCGAATTCATCGAAAGCTGGGAAGTGGAACAGTATCGTTCTAAAATATCGCTTGGAGCAACAGCAGGTCGCGTTGATCGCAAGGTTATTATTGTAACCGGCGGAGCTCAGGGGTTTGGTGCAGGTATCGTGGAAGAACTGATGAATCACGGAGCAAATGTGGTAATCGCAGACTTGAATGCTGAAAAAGGACAGGAATTCGCCACTGAACTGAATGCTGTTAAAAGAAAAAATAAGGCTCTGTTTGTAAAAGCTGATGTTTCGAATGCAGACTCAGTAAATAATCTGGTTTTTGAAACGGTCATTAATTTTGGTGGCTTGGATGCTTTTATCAGTAATGCCGGCATTCTTCGTGCAGGGGGTTTGGATGAAATGACTCCTGAAACTTTTGAGTTGATGACGAAGGTGAATTACTCAGCTTATTTTATTTGTTCAAAATATGCTTCGGCAGTTATGAAATTGCAAAACCAGTTTAATCCGGATCATTTTGCGGATATCATTCAAATTAACTCAAAATCGGGACTGAAAGGAAGTAACAAGAACTTTGCTTATGCCGGTGGTAAATTTGGTGGAATTGGCTTAACTCAGTCGTTCGCTTTGGAATTAATGCCATCAAGAATCAAGGTGAATTCCATTTGTCCGGGTAACTTTTTCGATGGGCCACTTTGGGCTGATCCGGAAAACGGATTGTTTGTGCAGTACTTACGAGCGGGGAAAGTACCGGGAGCTAAAACCATTGAAGATGTGAAGAAATTCTACGAAGCGCAGGTGCCTGCCGGCCGTGGATGTACGCCACTTGATGTGATGAGAGCCATCTTTTACGTGATGGAGCAGGAATACGAAACCGGGCAGGCAGTACCTGTAACCGGCGGACAAAATATGTTGAAATAAGGGATATTTGTCCTTTTTGAGGGAGTCTTCCTGAACTTGTTTCAGGATCTCTTTGCAGACAGATTCCGAAACAAGTTTGGAATGACGGGTTATTGAAAAATGAAAAAATAAGACAATATGAAAACAAAAGCAGTTCGATTATACGGTAAAAAAGATTTGCGTTTGGAAGAATTTGAACTTCCCGCAATCAAAGATGATGAGATTTTAGCCAAAGTAGTTTCCGACAGTATTTGTATGTCGTCGTACAAAGCAGCAACACAGGGAACCGATCACAAGCGTATCCCAAATGATGTGGCTGAGAAGCCAATTTTAATTGGCCATGAGTTTGCCGGCGAAATTGTTGAAGTGGGGGCTAAATGGCAGAATAAATTCAAGGCAGGTCAGAAATATTCGATTCAGCCTGCTATCTATTACAAGGATGGTCCTGTTGGAGTGCTCAGCGCTCCGGGTTATTCGTACCAGTTTATTGGTGGCGATGCGACTTATGTGATCATTCCGAAAGATGTGTTGGAGCAGGATTGCCTGCTGGCTTATGAAGGACCAGGTTATTATCCGGCATCATTAGCTGAGCCGTTAAGCTGTGTAATTGGTGCGATGCATGCCAATTATCATACCACTCCCGGATCGTACAAGCACGATATGGAAATTGTTGATGGTGGAAAAATGGCGATTCTGGCAGGAGTTGGCCCCATGGGATTGGCAGCGATCAATTATGTGATTATGCGTGAAGACCGTAAACCATCATTAATGGTTGTAACCGATATTGATCAGGCACGTTTGGACAGAGCGGCAACCATTTATTCTCCCGAATGGGCGAAATCAAAAGGGATTGAGTTGGTTTACCTGAATACAAGCGGTGAAGATCCTGTTGGTAAACTGCGTGGTCTGACTAATGATGAAGGTTATAACGACGTTTTTGTTTTTGCTCCTGTACCTCCGGTAATCGAGCAAGGCGATGCCATTCTTTCAAATGATGGATGTTTGAACTTTTTTGCTGGTCCGAGCAATACTGATTTTAGTGCTAAAATGAATTTCTATAACGTACACTATGGCTCAACGCACATTGTGGGTACGTCAGGAGGAAATAATGATGACATGGTTGAATCGCTCGAGATGTTCGGAAAGGGACTGGATCCTGCCGGATTAGTAACCCATATTGGTGGGTTGAATGCCGTGATTGATACAACTCTTGACTTGCCGAATATTCCGGGAGGAAAGAAATTAATTTACACCCATAAGGAAATTCCGTTAACAGCCATTTCTGAATTTAAAGAAAAGGGTAAATCTGATCCTTTATTTGCTAAGTTGCACGAAATATGTGAGAATAATAACGAACTTTGGTCCGTCGAAGCTGAAGATTATCTTCTGGCAAATGCGAAAGATATTTAATTGAAAATTTAAAATAAACGAACTGACGCAGGATTATATTGATAGTTGAAAACTCTCAATGAGTCTTGCGTTTTTTGTTGCAAAAAAGTAAAACGTTATGATTTACATGGCAGACACGGCTGATATTAAAGCCTTGAAGGAACTATACAATTTTTTCCCTCTAGAAGGAGTTACAACAAATCCGACGATACTAAAACAGTCGGGAATGAAACTTTCAGTTGCTATTGATGAGGTTTCGAAAATTGTGGGCGATGGTATGATGCATGTTCAGGTAATGAGCTCTACTTCTGACGAAATTGTGAAAGAAGCGAAAAAGTACAAAACGTATTTCGATTTGGGTGATAACTTTTATGCCAAAATCCCGGTTTTCCCGGAAGGGTTCAAAGCTATGCGTATTCTGAAAGATGCTGGAATAAAAGTAACAGCAACAGCCATTTTCACACAGCAGCAAGCCTTGGTGGCTGCGAAAGCCGGAGCCGACTTTGTTGCTCCGTATGTTAGTCGCTTAGACAATATTTCGTCACACGGTATCGAAGTCGTACGTGACATTGCCAGAAATATGGACGAATACAAATTAGATACAAAAGTACTGGCCGCCAGCTTTAAAACAGTTGACCAAATTTACCGGGTCAGTATGAATGGTTCTCATTCGGCAACAATTAGCCCCGATTTATTGATGCAATTAATCAAACACCCCATGACTGACATTAGTATCGCTCAGTTTGAAAAAGATGGTGCAGATTTATATGACATTGAAATATAGTTAAATCATATTGATAAAAGTGAAGAAAGAGCGGTCTGATGATCTCTCTTTTTTTGTTTCTGTAAGTCTGATTCTGACACGCTTTCCGTTTCTCCCATATTGTGTTTTTAACGTAGAGTAATCTTTATTTCATGACAGCTTTACTGAGAGCTCTAAAAATGTATTAAGTACAAATGTTCTTCGTTAAGCAATATCGTCCGCTATGAAATATCTTGTTTACCACGAGAGTCATCATAAAAGCATTTATTCTTCAGCAGGAGTAAATAGTACAATCTCATTTTCTGAAGGTTTCAACGTTTGTAAATAAGCAAAAATGGCTTTTAAATCTTCAGTTTTCATGCCGGCATAAAATGTCCAGGGCATTAAAGTTTGAAACTCTCCCGGTGCAACTTTAATTCGTTCGAACGCTGAATCGGAGAACGTCCGAAACCGATCAATAAAATCTTTCTCTGTCCAATATCCAATTCCTGATTCGGTCGGTGTAATATTCGCTGAGCGTAAAACAGAACCATCAGGAAACCCAAATTCCATTCCTCCACCAAACGGATCACCAACAAACTTACCCTTTTCCTGTCGGGTGTGACAATCCATGCAGGCAGCAGCATTTACCAAATATTTGCCATAATTAATCTGATCTGATTCATCAGGCTTTTTTGAGGGATTAGCTTTTTTAGGAATCGTGTTAATAATTATATTCATCGGAAAATCAGGAGATGATGCTTCCGGGGTATTTTCTATTGGTGCCAATGAACGCAAGTACGCAATAACTGACTTAATATCCTCCACGTCAACTTCGCCATAGTGTGGATGTGGCATTAATGGAAACAGCGCCCGGCCATCTTTTGAAACCCCACTCGTAATTGCCCTGAATATCTCGCCATCGGTCCATGTACTGAGTTTTGACGGTGTAATATTTGGAGATACAAATCGACCGGGGAATCCCATGACCTGATCAAATACCTCGCCTCCCTGGCCTTTTGTTCCCGGAACCATTGGCGCAGCGAAAACACTGAAATCGCGCCTCGAATGACAATCAATACAAGACATCACATGGTTGGCCAGGTATTCTCCGCGCTCAATACGTTCTGGTGTCAATTCGACTTTCATATCGGGTGCTTGGCCAACGTTTGGGAGCATAACTTTCACATAGAATACCAATGCTACGACAACCAATACGATAAATGCTAATGCAGAGACAGTAATCTTAACGGTTAATTTTTTCATAAGAAGGATTTTGATTTACTTGCGCACCATATAAAATTAAGACATATTAAAAGACTTTTAGATCTTTTAATGTATGCTCGATAGCATGTATTCACCTCCCGTCTAAAAAATTAAGTCTCGTGGTGACGTCTTTGATATTACCCATTTAGGCACGAAGAAAGGGCTAACGATATGCATAATCATTAGCCCTTTCTTTCCATAGTACCAGAATGGTTTTATTCGCGTAATATCCTTTTTTCAATATATTTGGAGTTCATCAAACGAAGCACTCCCATGTAGTCCATTTCAAATTCGAGCTGAGACCCAACCTGATAGTTTTCCTTGTTTTTACCCAGATCGACAACCAGCATGTCGGAAGAAGCCCCAACAATTTTAAGGTCTTTATTTCTTAGTTTGATGTGTTTCTCGTCAATGTCCAAAAGTCCTAAATCGATTAATGCGCGGTGTGATTTTTCGGTTTGGACATCATCTCCAAAAATGATGGTTTCGCCCAGTAAATTTTTACCAAGTTCGCCAATCGGGCGCATGCGTTTTTCGGTGAGCTCGATAATTTCGGCATGTAGCTTAAACACATTGTTTTCCATTTGCGGAAATGTTTCGTTGTTGTAAACGTCGGTTCCCAGAAAAAATGTTTCGCCAATGCGAAAATGGTTGATCCCTTTCGGCAGCAGCCCTTGAAAGATCAGAGGAACAGTTACCGAAGCCCCTCCTGATACGTACTCAATCTCTTTGTTGAACTTGGCCTCGATAAGTTGCTCATATAAACAAAGCTGAACCAGTTTGTCGTGACTGGGTAAAATTCCGTACATGCACGTCAGGTTGGTTCCAATACCAACAACTTTAATATTCGGGAGTTTGAAAACCGCGTCATAAAAATCAAGAAACTCCTCTTGCAATACGCCTTCCCGCAACTCACCCGTCTCAATCATAATGATGATCTTGTGCATCTTTCCTTGCTTTTTAGCTTCCTTTGAAAGTCGCTCAATGGTGTCAATCTCAGTATTAAAACTAATGTCCGCATACGTTACAATTTCATCAATCGAATGCTTTGGAGGTGGTTTTATATAAACCGTTTCAACTTCTTCTGATATTGATTTAATCATCTTCAGGTTTGAAACTCGAGAGTCACACATTTGTTTTATTCCCAGTTTAATGACTTCTTCCAGGTAGGTCTTGTTTCCGCACAACATCTTTGAAACAACAGCCCATGTAATGCCATTTTTTGAAAGTAATTTTTCAAGATAGTCGTAGTTCTTTTTTAGTTTCTTGGTGTCTAATGTGATAAATGCCATAATTTAGTTTTGCCTTTTAGTCTTCCTTGTATATTCAATTTTCTATTTATCTAAGTGAAATAGTGACGCAGGGATTTACTCCAAAACAAGGTGTCTTGGTTTTTGATAAACGCTTTTGTATTTCCCTCTGGAAATATCTTTGGTTTCTTGAGTTCATTTCATTTTTAAATTTCTGGGTAGACCGCTATTTTTAAAGAGGTAAGCGAATGTGCAGTTTGCCTGTATATGTAGATTCCGTTCTTTATCTGAGAGTTTGGCCTGATATTTAAAGAGATCATAATTTCCTTTGTTTTACCATCAACAGAACAAACAACTGCAATCTGACATTGTTCGTATTTTTTTAATCCACGAATTTTTCAGAAGCTCTTCCACCGGGATCGTCAACTTTATGAGTGCCTTTCCGCATTTTTTTTGTGTGACGAAAAAAGGTGGTTTCTAAAAAAACCACCTCTAGTCACTGAATCATTTCATTCTTTTATTCTGAGAATTGATCAGTCTTTTTAGATATTTTCTTGAGTTCTTTCTTATTATTAAAACGAATTCTCGTTCTAAATTGTGATTTAACTAAATTAATAAATTGCAGGGGATTAGAAAATGAAGTAATAACTTTTGTTTTTTTTTATGAAGAAATAGGATTGAAAGAAGATCAGATTATCACTCGAAATTTTGTCCCTTTTCCAATCTCGCTGGAAACATTCACCGTAGCCCCATTTTTATCCAGAAAGTCTTTGGTTAAAAACAAACCAACTCCGGAGCTGGATTCTCCTTCTGTTCCTTCTTTGGAATGATCTTCACTGTAGGTGAACAGTTTCTGAAGGATATTTTCATGCATGCCAACACCTGTATCTTCAATTTCAATGATCGTTTTATTGTTTTCGCTAAAAACCCGAATGAATATTTTGCCCTTGTTTTCCGTGTATTTAGTTGCATTAGAGAATATGTTTCGTAAAGAGGTACGAATCATTTCTTCATCAGCATAAATCATTATTTCCTCTAAATAATAATCTTCAAAAATCTCAAATTTCTTTAGCTCTATCGTATGTTTAAACTGCGATAAAATATCTTTAAAAACAGGAATGAGGTTGAAATGTTCCTTATTGGCTTTCAGCTGCAGCAGATCATTTTTTGACCAGATTAGCAGGTTTTCGAGCGTGTGATACACGGCACTGGTGTTTTGGCTTAAAGAGCTGAGCACATTTTTTAGAAAAACTTTATCGTACTGATCAAAGCTGTTGAGTATTAATTTAAGAAATGAATCCATTGTACTCACCGAGCCTCTTACATCGTGTGATATCAGTGAGAGTAGTCTGGATTTTACCTTGTTGAGTTTCTCCAGCTCATCGGTTTTTTCTTGCAGCTTTCTATTTGTGATGAGCCATTGCAAGTCCGTTTCAATATGTAGTTTTACCTGATTTAGGAGTTCTTTGTGTGTTTCGCTATAATTATTCTCTTCATTGTCGAAAAGACAAACCGTACCAAAAACTTCACCATCAGGCCAGTTTACCGGAAAGCCCATATAGGAAGTAAACTCTGTTTTATAATTTTTCCACACCTCATCTTTTCTTGAATTGGTTACTATGAGTTGTTTCTGTGTGCCGATAACTGTTTCGCAGAAAATTCCCTGATTCAATTCGACTTTGAGGTTTTTCTTCAAGGATGTATTTTGGTGTTCGGTCACTACAAATACTTCCAGCGAATCTTCGTTAAGTTTCATAATGGAGCCTACATGGGCATTAACAACCTGGGCCACGGCGTCAATTAGCGATTGCCATTTGTTAATGGTCAAATCAATTACTTCAGGTTTCAATCCCGAACCGATCAAAACCTCCATTGTCTTATTTTCTTTTCGGATCTGGACTTCCGCGTACTTTCTCTTATCGTCCATAAATTAAGTATTTATATCAGGAAACGTCTTGTCGGGCGTGGCGTGGCGTTGATTTTTGATAAATATAGGGAAATAAAAATCATCAGATCGCAAAAAATTGTTAACATTTCTGATTGATTAATTTTGATTTAATAGAGTGAGTTCTAAACAAAGAAGATGGCAATCGGATTTTCTCTGATTGCCATCTTCTTTGTTTAGCTATACCTGACTTACAAACCTTTTATTTCGCTAACCAAGGTTTGTAAAGTATCTTTTGCATTTCCAAAAAGCAAACGAGTTTTATCATCAAAAAACAAGCTGTTTTCAATACCAGCATAGCCTTTTCCCCGACCACGTTTCATGACAATTATATTTTTGGCTTCGTGCGCCTTTATTATTGGCATGCCTGCAATTGGGCTTCCAGGGTCATTAATGGCAGCCGGGTTAACAACGTCGTTCGCTCCAATTACAATAGCTACGTCGGTATTGGGCATGTCCGGGTTGATATCGGCCATTTCTACCAATTTATCGTAAGGAACGTCAGCTTCTGCCAGTAGTACATTCATGTGTCCGGGCATTCGTCCGGCAACCGGGTGAATAGCATATCGAACATTCACTCCCTTGTCTGCAAGTAAGAGGTCGAGTTCATGACAAATGTGCTGAGCCTGAGCAACCGCCAATCCGTAACCCGGAATAATGACTATATTTTGCGAGTAGGCCAGTAAAACAGAAGCGTCACTCATGGTCATTTCTTTCATCGTTCCTTCAGCTCCGGCAGCTGCAGTGCCACCACCTCCAAATGCGCCGATAATCACATTCAGCAAGGATCGGTTCATCGCTTTACACATCAGTAGCGTTAAAATACTACCGGCTGCGCCAACCAGAATACCGCCTAAAATCATGGCTTGGTTGTTATAAATAAAGCCAGCCATAGCTGCGGCAATTCCGGTAAAGCTGTTTAGCAACGAAATAACAACCGGCATATCGGCTCCACCAATCGGCATGACGAAAAGTACTCCGTAAAGAAGCGATACAAAGAGAAGCAAATAAATAGCCCAATTAAGTTCAGCTGGTGTTTGCCCTGACAGCAGAATGAAAATTGCCAATCCGAACGTTCCAACCAATAATGCGAGATTAACAAAGCTCATGTAACCAGCCCGGATATCTTTTACCTTCCCGTCCAACTTCCCGTAAGCAATCATACTTCCACTAAAGGCCACACTACCAATAATTAAGCCCAGGAGTGTTACGAGTACCGAGCCCCAATTGCTCATGTCGGCATTTGGGAATTCTAGTAGAGCAACTAGTGCTGAAGCTGCTCCACCCGTTGCATTGTAAAATGAAACAAGCTGGGGCATGGCAGTCATTTTTATTTTTCGGGCAATGATCCAACCAATGGCAGAACCAACGCCAATTGCTGCCAGAATAATCCAGACGTTTGCCGGTTGGATACCTACTCCATTGGCATTTTTATGCAAAAGTAAGGTTGTGAGCATGGCCAGGACCATACCTCCGCCGGCATAAAAATTACCACGACGAGCGGTTTCGGGGTGGCTAAGCAGTTTTAATCCGATAACAAACAAGATCGCTGCAAGTAAGTAGCTCAATTCGAGGAGAGTGCCTCCAATCGTATAGTCAACACCGTTTAATGTTCCGAGTATTTTATCCATGGGACCTCCTATTTTTTCTTCTTTTTAAACATTTCCAGCATGCGGTCGGTAACCACGAATCCGCCAACGACATTGAGGGTGGCAAAAATGATAGCGAATATTCCCAGGATCAACTCGGTGTTGATGGTTGTTGCATCAGCATGGCCAACCAAAATGATTCCACCGATAATGATAACACCACTAATGGCGTTGGCTCCCGACATTAGCGGGGTATGGAGAACAGCAGGTACATTGGAGATGACTTCAATCCCCAAAAAAATGGAAAGAGCGATAATAAAAATCGCTTCCTTGTAAGTATAGAAAAAGATTAATATTTCATTCATCGTAGTTGGGTTTTAGCTTTGAACGACAGATTTTACACGTTCATTGATAATTTCTCCGCCATGAGTTATGCAGGTTCCTTTTATAATATCATCCTCAAAATTCAGGTTGAATTCTCCTTCTTCGTTAAACAGAAGTTCGAGGAAGTTTAAAATGTTTTTTCCGAACATCTTGCTGGCATCAGCTGGCATTAAGCTTGGATAATTCGACTGTCCGATGATGGTGACTCCATGTTCCACCACGGTTTTATTGTCTTGCGTGAGTTCGCAGTTTCCGCCGGTTGAGGCTGCCAAATCAATTATCACCGAACCCGGCTTCATGGCTGCTACAGCTTCTTTGGGAAGAAGCAAGGGGGCTTTGCGCCCCGGAATTTGTGCCGTACAGATCACCACGCTGGCTTTTGCTGCATGGTCATTGATCGCTTGCTGTTGCTTTTGCTTAAACTCATCGGTTTGCTCTACCGCATAGCCCCCCGCAGCAGCATCTTCTTTGGCACCTTCAACTTCTATAAACCTGGCTCCAAGGCTCATTACTTCTTCTTTTACTGCCGATCGAACATCGAAAGCCTGAACCTGTGCGCCAAGTTTTCGGGCAATAGCAATTGCTTGTAATCCGGCAACTCCGGCGCCTAACACCAGCACCGTAGCCGGGCGAATGGTTCCGGCAGCTGTCATAAACATAGGAAAGAAGGAGGGTAGTGTGAAGGCTGCCTCGAGTACTGCTTTATAGCCGGCAACAGTTGCCTGTGACGATAACACATCCATCGCCTGCCCCCGTGTTGATCGCGGAATGGTATCCATACTAAACGTGGTTATTCCTTTCGAGACAAATTGTTTAACCAGGTCAGTGTTCCACATCGGATTATATTGGCTGAGCCACATTTTGCTCTGGTCAAGTGCTTCTACTAACCTTTTGTCGGGAGGTTGAATACCGATCAGAAAATCAGCTTTTTTCAGCACTTCTTCTCTCGGTGAAACAGTAGCTCCGGCTTCTTTGTAAGCTGCATCAGTAGCTAATGCAGACTCGCCAGCTCCGATTTCAACAAGTACCTCCACTTTGCGTTTGGTAAGGTTGGAAACAATTTCGGGTAAGAGGGCAACCCGGTTTTCCGATTCCCCCTCTTTTAAGAGTCCAATAAGCATAAATAGTAAAATTAGATTACAAAATTAAAAGCTCTTCTATTTCGTGTTGCTATATTCTTCTTTTTGACTCCCTGCTAATATAATCATTTCTCAATCGTTTTGAAACATAATCAGATACGACTTTTTAATGAGTGCGTTGAACTTAGCCTCCTGCACTCTGTATGCTTGCAATTTGTGAAAAACTATTTCTGAAAAAGCCGATATAAATGCTTGAAGAAAATATCTTTGCATATTCATTTTAAAAGAAAACATTATGCAGACTTGGTTTGAATGCAAAGTAAAATATGTGAAGATTGATCAGGATGGTCGCGAACGAAAAGTAACAGAGTCTTATTTGGTAGATGCGGTGTCGTTTACCGATGCTGAAACGCGTATTATTGAGCAAATGCAGCAGGTCGTGCGTGGCGGCGAATTTCTGGTTGATAACATTAAGAAATCAAATATTATAGAAATATTTCCTCACGATGATGGAGAATACTGGTTCAAGGCTAAAATTGGTATTGTAACGATCGATGAAAAAGCCGGGAAAGAAAAGAAAATAAACAACTACTTTTTGGTGGCAGCTGATGATTTCAAGCAAGCTCTTCAGCGGTTGGAAGAAGGACTCTCTTATATTTTGGTGCCGATCCAGATTACAGCCATGAACCTGAGTACCATTGTTGACGTGTATCCTTATTTTAAAGATGATGTCAATGAGCCACTTCCTCCACACTTGAAACGCATTGAGCCGGAAGAAGAGCCAGTGGCTGTAACACAGGCGCCTGTTGCAAGCGATTTTGAAGAAAACACAGAAGACGACGAAGCCGCTGCGGTTAATGAAGAGAATGACGAGGAAGAGTCAAAAGAGTAATTGAGATCATTTTAACTCGATAATGTAAAGATCGTTCCAGGTCTGTTTCTGAATCGTTATCAACTTAATACAGGCTGCTTGCAGTTCGAGAAACGAGTTCTGGATGACAAAAAAATATAAAAAAGCTCCGATTCATATTTAAAAGAATCGGAGCTTTTTTGTATTCTTATTTCAGAAATTAATCTTCAATAGGCTTCAAGGTATCTACTCCAATAGTTCCTTCCAGTTCATTCAGGTACTCGGATGAAGAAACCCTGCTTAGCGTTTCTTTAGCTGCTTTTAAGCGTTCCTGTAAATTCAGGCGGGCGGTTGTTTCCGCAAAATTCTTCAGGTTGATGATCCGTTCAATGTAAGCTACACGCTTAGTCCATTGCTCAATATCACGCTTTTGTTTTTCAACCAAACGAGCTTTATACCAATCGCTATTCAGCACCGCTTCACGGGTAAACATGGCGCGAATTTTAGGATCATTGCGATCTTTCCCCTTGTACTTACCATCTACCATGATGTGAACCAGAGCCTTCAGTGGCGGGCAAAGCATATCCACTGTACCATCGCGCATCAATCCTTCAGCCACTCGTCTTTGAGTAATGCTTAGATTTTCGATTGACGCTACAAACATGTCAATGTCTTGTTTTTCAGGGCGCAACATGTCGTCGCTGAAAACCGCATCAGGCTTACTGAAGATACGAGCCAGGAAGTGAGTTACAAACTTCAGGGTAATTCGGTATCCCAACAAGCTGGCATCAACTTCTTTTCCTTTATGCTTGAAGTTTTCAATTTTTTCCAAGTACCCGTTTTCTATTAAGAATTTTGGATCGCGCTCCTCAACTGACATCCGACACCAGATTTCAGGAACCAGCAAACTAACATCGTGATCAACTTTATATTTTGGTCCAACATAGCCCGCTGCTGAAGAGAAACCATCGTAACCTGTTAAGATGTATGACAAGAATGCATTATTCAAGTCAGAAGCAGGTAACAAGGAGTTGAAAGGCCCTTTGGTTAATGCCCCTTCAGAACCAAACCCGGTGGTTGATGGAGATTTCCCGGTTATGCTACATATAAAATCGATAAACAATTCAGGCAATTCCTGATAGTGAATTGGATTATAAACGGCCAATGGTGGTACATTATTTTCAGGTTCGGCAGGGTTATTTCTGCGACCTGGCAATACTGCGTTCACCGGAGAGTGTACCGGTTGATCCAGCGGAATTTTTCTGAAAATACGTGTACCCACTTCGGCAACATATTTATCCGTTGAGTCTACCAAATCAGGCCTTGTTTGTAAGTATCTCGGATTTTTAGAAGGCACACCATTTACCAAACGGGGTTCCGAAGGAACCACCAGGTAATCGGTGGTCCCGATTTCTAAAAAGTCGTTAATTAAGTCTTTCACAGGCTGAGTGTACAGCTCAAAGCCAATTGCATCGTCTTTGATTTCCTGCACCTGCTCACGTGTCAATGGTTCAAAGTTTGACAAGAAGGTATTCGGACTTGAAAGATCTTTTTCACCTTGCTTATCATACCCTTTATGCACACAATCATCAGGTCGCTGGAATAAACGTGATTCGCAGTTGGTAAGTAATTTTACGCTTTGATTTTTATATTCGGTATTTAAGTTGTTCAGGTTTTCTGATTTCAACGTTACTGATGCTGTTATATCATCCTCTGCCTGAACTTTACTTGACGGATTATAATCCTGACGTAATAGAAAAATGCGCCATGAGTTATCCTCGTCATGTCCAACTCTCAGGAAGTTCGACAGCAGTTTATCATTCTGAAATTTCAGTTCATTTCCGGGCACACCATTTACTTTATCCACCGAGAAGTATTTTCGCCAATCTTTATCCCAGTCCGCACTGTAGTTTCCTTTAATCACATAAATCAGTACTTTGATTCGTTGCGGAAAGGAAGTCAGCCATTCGTTGTATTCATCGGTATATTCTTCAGCAGGAGTCAACAACTTTATCACTGAGCCTAAAGAACGTCGACGGCTTAAAATATGACGTGGTTTATTTTTTGAATAGTCGGGAGAAACTTTGAAACGTTTTGAGTAGTCTTTCGACATGATTTCTTCAACAATGTCCAGATCCTTGTTCAAATCAGTAACAATAACTGGTCCCTGAATCATGGCATCTTTAATCGATTTTGAGATCTCTGATTTTCCACCTCCAGAAACAGTACAAGGTTTGTGACAAAGTGTTCCTTCGGCCATAGTACCTACCAGATGCCACTTCGGTCCTTCAATACGCTTTTTCATTTCTACTTTGTACCCATTCGGATAAATGTAGTGTTTGTAGGGAAGAAGTTTAATAACCTGCTCTGCTCCACTTGTTGACCATTTAATTGTTTGCTCCATCAGGTTAAATCGGGCATCTTCAGGAATATAAATAATATCCCGGTATTTTTTGTCAACCGCATAACCTTCCTTTTTCAAATCCAGCATATCGGCAAACAAGTAGATAAAGGAAGCGAAATTCAGCCCATTATTGGGTAAACGTTCATCTAGATAGCATTTTTCACCCAGGTTATAGCTAGGGAAAGCGATGGCTCCACCGGCATGTTCTTCCTCTGCCAAACCAAATAAATTGGCTGAGTAGCCAATCATGGTTTTTACTTCCTTCTTGCAATATCCGTAGTAGTTATCGGCAATTAACGTGATGGCCACACCTCGTTCGTCACGAGCTGCAATTTTAAAAGCACTACCGTCATTGTATTTCTCATCTTCTTTTTTCCAGCACATACCATCACGACGCTGGCGTTCAGTCGCGTTATCGTAATGCGGAAGACCAAGCTCTTTCTTGGTCAGTTGTGTCAAGTGCGGCGCAAGAATTACACATCCGGTGTGTCCGGTCCAGTGTTCCGGATCTAATGCTGCATCATTTTCGGGCAGGAATGGGTCGCCGGCATTTCCGAAGATTGACTCCACAAAGTCAAGGTTCGATACCAAACTTCCAGGAGCCAGAAAACACACTTCCATCGATTTTTCAGATATTACTCCCGGAACCTCAGGAACAACAATCGGGCGTAACATCAATGTAACGAATAACTCAGCCACGTCTTCCTGATTTGCGGTGAAGGGCAATTTCAGTAGCTCCTTT
The DNA here is from genome assembly GCF_009847015.1 of Sunxiuqinia indica. GTDB lineage: Bacteria > Bacteroidota > Bacteroidia > Bacteroidales > Prolixibacteraceae > Sunxiuqinia > Sunxiuqinia indica. Next base: position 36,028 of record NZ_WVEM01000004.1, on the reverse strand, counting down.
GGTGGATTCATAGCCGCTTGCAACAGTTTGCAGAATGTTGTTTTTGGGACTGCCTTCTTATCATCAGGAATTGGCAATCCGCCTTCACTAACATGAAAAACTCCTTTTGTTGTTCTTCTGTCTTCTTTGGGGTTGTTCAGAACGCCCTGCGCTGTCCGATAAGATTTTACGATATCTGTTTCATACAAATCAGCAGTTGGTGGTATTGAAATCATCCGAGCCAATCCGTAACGATCTAAAATAAAAGGATGGCTTGGGAAATTAACAGTATTATCACCCGGAACATCACTAAGATAGTCCGAAATAAAATTCCGGATCCGATCTCCCATGGGAGATGTATTTTTTGATAGCAACCTCGACTTGACATTGTAGTTATTCAGAAGAGGCATGGCCATTTCAAGAAAATCGGATTTAGCTCCACTGGTGCACGTAGGATAACCATCAGCGGCCAATTTAAGGTTGATATATTGGATCTTTTTTTTGTCTGACACGTCAGGCTTATTCTTATCGATGCCGATCCCAAAGGTTCTATTTACAGTCATGATATATATTTATTTGGTTATTATTTTAATCGTATCTGATTGTTCAGCCAAACTGAATAATCAAAATTTAAGCTTGCTGTTGATCTTATCTAATCTTTAATTCTGACTGAATCTTAATTTTCCGAACCGGACAACAGCTAATGAATTAATTCTACTCCTGTTAAATAAGTACGTTCTTTATAACTAAGATGTTCAACGTAATATTGAATCAAATCAGATTTCCCTAATTAGCCACGAAAATAGGCAGAAAATGGTTTCTATTTCAGAAAAAGATAACTCGTAATTCAATTTTAACACAAAAGTTACATCATAAAAAAAGGAGCCGTAGTTGCTCCTTTTTAAGAGTTAGATTTAACGTTATCTTTTCACATCTACCAATGCTCCTTCTATGATACTTTCAACCACATCTTCATCCAACAAAGTTGAGGTGTCCCCAAGATTGGTTACATCGCCTTCCGCTACCTTACGCAATATTCTACGCATAATTTTACCACTTCGGGTTTTAGGAAGCCCCGGAACAATTTGCACCAAATCCGGTCGTGCAATAGGTCCAATAATTTTTGTAACTCCTTGCATAATACTTTTTCGAATTCCGTCAACTCCTCCTGTTGATAATTCGCCACAAACCACAAATGCGTAAACTCCCTGTCCTTTAATGGCATGAGGATATCCGACAACCGCAGACTCATTTACCAGTGGATGCTCATTAATGGCATTTTCAATTTCGGCAGTACCTAAACGATGTCCCGACACGTTGATTACATCGTCTACTCGTCCGAGGATTCGGTAATAACCGTCTTCGTCGCGTTTAGCACCATCACCGGTAAAGTACAGCTTATCGTAGGTTGAGAAATACGTTTGCTTAAATCGCTCGTGATCTCCCCATAACGTGCGGGCTATTCCCGGCCAGGGGTATTTTATACAGAGATTTCCCGCTACCGAATTACCTGTTAATTCTTTCCCTTCGTTGTTAACAATTATTGGTTGAACACCGGGAAGTGGCAAGGTTGCAAAGGAGGGCTTGGTCGGAGTAATTCCGGCAACAGGAGAAATCAAGATCCCACCGGTTTCGGTTTGCCACCAGGTATCAACAATTGGACATTGGTTGCGCCCAACATGATCGTGATACCAGTGCCAGGCCTCTTCATTAATAGGCTCTCCAACTGTTCCCAGAACTTTAAGCGAATCGACTTTTTTCCCTTCTAAAAAATCGTTACCCTGCGCCAGTAGGGCTCGAATAGCTGTTGGTGCCGTGTAAAATTGATTGACCTTATACTTGGCAACAATATCCCAAAAACGGCCGGCATCAGGCCAGGTGGGAATTCCTTCAAACATGAGGGTTTGTGCTCCCGTCAGCAACGGACCATACACAATATAGCTGTGACCTGTAATCCAGCCAATGTCTGCTGTACAGAAAAATACGTCTCCGGCATTGTACTGAAAAACATTGTTAAACGTATAAGCAGAGTACACCATGTACCCAGCAGTGGAATGAACGATTCCTTTTGGTTTTCCGGTTGATCCTGAAGTATATAAGATAAATAGCGGATCTTCCGAGTCCATTTCTTCAGCAACACACTCAGTAGATTGTCCATCAACCGCCTTGTGCCACCAAATATCACGACCAACAACCATCTTCACATCTGATTTTGTTCGTTTCAGAACAACCACCGTTTCAATGGTTGGGCATGTTTCGAGGGCTTCGTCCGCAATTTCTTTTAAGGGGGTAATTTTCGATCCCCGAAAACCGCCATCAGCCGTTAACAGGAGTTTGGCCGATGCATCGTTAATACGCTCCTGAAGTGCGTTTGCTGAAAATCCGGCAAAAACAACCGAGTGAATTGCACCTATTCGTGCGCAAGCCAAAACGGCAATTGCCAGTTCGGGCACCATGGGCATATACAATGCAACCCGGTCTCCTTTTACAACGCCCAGCCGTTTCAGTGTATTGGCAAATCGATTTACTTCTTCAAATAATTCCCTATAAGTTAGTGTTCGTGATTCATCGTTGGGATCATTGGGTTCCCAAATAATAGCCGGTTGGTTCCCATGCGTATACAAATTCCGCTCAAAAATATTCTCGGTAATATTGAGCTTCCCATTCACATACCACTCAATACTGGGTTCGTCAAAATTCCAATCCAATACTTTATCCCATCGCTTGCGCCAATAAAAGCATTCGGCTTGCTGTCCCCAAAAAGCCCGAGGATTAGCGATACTTTTCTGATATTCATGAATGTAGCCTCCCAGACTGTGAATCTTGTTTATCATTTTATTCGTTTTATAGGTTATTTTCAGGTGCTAATTTGATTATACTAATTTAAACTGAATAAAAATAAGATGCAAGGCGGGTAGCTTATACAGTCAAACCGATGAAGGATTTGAAACGACAGAAGCATGCCTCACACAGCGCTTATTTCCCAAATAATATACCACTTAAAGATTAAGATCGTGCTTTGTTCTCCCTAATTAGACTTAACAATTGGCAATAAGAGTAAGTTCGAATACTCTACTTCGCTGGGTACTCTTCAAAGCACAGTAGCTTGATTTGGAAGATCAATATTAAATGAATAGATTTGTAGACTGATTAGTCGATTCAAAATGAATACAAAAAGAGACCAAATACTAGATACGGCACTTAAATTGTTTGTAAACAATGGTTTTCACGCCACGCCCACTTCAAAAATAGCAAAGGATGCTGGCGTAGCGACAGGCACTCTTTTTCATTATTTTAAAACCAAGGAGGAGTTAATCAATACCCTTTACCTTGAAACAAAAGATAACCTAACGAATTCTCTTTTAGAGAACGTAAACGTGCAAGAAACGCTTAAAGCTAAGTTTCGCCAAGTCTTTTTCAACTATATTTTTTGGGCCGTCGATCACCCGAACCATCAACAGTTTTACACCAGTTACAGCAATTCTCCATTTATCACGAATTTAACAAAAGAACATGGTCTACAGCGATTTCAGTTTATTTATGAACTAATTGAAAAGGGACAGGATGAAGATATTTTAAAGGCGGTTCCTATCGATCTGCTGGTTGAGGCAATGCAAGGACTGTTAAACGGTATCATCAAACACTTGATGGAGAATCCTGAGAAAATGAATGAAGAAAAATACCAGAATGATGCTTTTAAGCTGTTCTGGGACACCATAAAAGGGTAAAAATTTTTTAATCAATATAGACTGATCAGTCTATGGCTTATTAAATAGAACAAACGATGAAAACAATTAATAAGAACACCCCAATTTTAGTTACAGGAGGCACAGGATATCTGGCTTCTTGGATCGTTAAACGATTATTGGACGATGGATATACTGTTCATACAACTGTCCGGAATAAATCCAACCAAGAGAAATTTCAGCACTTATTAGATTGTGCAGAAAAGACTAAAGGTAAACTTGAAATATTTGAAGCAGATTTGCTGATCAACCAATCTTTTGCCGAGGCAATGAGTGGTTGCGAATTGGTAATTCACACGGCTTCTCCCTTCAAAATTTCAGGAATAAAGAATGCCGATAAAGAGTTGATCCAGCCGGCGCTACAAGGAACACGGAACATTTTATTCTCAGCCAACGACATAGCTTCAGTCAAAAGGGTGGTGCTCACATCCAGTATTGTCGCCATGATTGGCGACGCCGCAGACATTAAAGAATTAAACAACGGGCTGATGGCTGAAAAAAGCTGGAATACCACCAGCAGCGTGAACCATCAACCTTATCCGTACTCTAAAACCATGGCAGAGAAAGAAGCCTGGAAAATTGCAGAAAAACAAAATCGCTGGGATCTGGTTGTTATCAATCCCGGGTTTATCCTCGGTCCATCATTAAGTAAACGCTCCGATTCTACCAGTATCGATCTCATGATTCAGCTTTATTCAGGGAAGTTTAAAACCGGAGCACCAGCCGGAGCTCAAGCAATGGTTGATGTTCGGGATGTCGCCAAAGCACACATTCTGGCGGGGCTTACCCCTTCGGCTTCCGGCCGACATATCACAGCTGGCCACCAAAAAGATTTTCTGGACATTGCTAAGATTGTTGGAGAGAAATATCCCAATTATCCTGTTCCTAGAAAGCATGTTCCCAAATGGCTATTTAAACTACTTGCCCCATTATTTGGTTTTACAAGGAAATATGTTGAACGAAATGTGGGACATGATATCGTCTTCGACAATTCGTATATTAAGCAAGATCTGAAAATGACATTTATTCCATTTGAGCAAACGATTCTGGATCATTTTAATCAGCTGGTTTCAGATAAGCTAATACCAGATAAAAGATGATGAAGTGAGCATCTAAAAGTTCTTACACACGGGAGTGCGAATAGGAGCCAGTACCATTTACTCTGGTAAAAAGCAAAAATTATAAGCACATGAAAAATTTGACAGCAAACGTAATAGGTGCAACCGGACTTGTGGGGAGTTATTTAGTCCGTTTATTATTGGAAGATGATCGTTTCGGGGAAGTAAACATTTTTACGCGTCGGACAACTGGCATAAAACACAAAAAACTAAAAGAGCACTTGGTTGATTTTGCAAAAACTAGCAGCTGGGCTGAGAAACTTCAGGGGGACGTTTTGTTTTCGTCATTAGGAACAACCCGCAAGAAAGCCGGCAGCATAAAAAAGCAGTTTTTAGTGGACTATACCTACCAATACACTGTTGCTGAAGCTGCCGCACAGCAGAAAGTCAGTAACTATGTGCTGATTTCATCCGCTGGGGCCGATGCAAAATCCAAAATTTTCTACAGTAAAATAAAAGGAGAACTCGACGACGACGTGAGAAAACTTGATTTTGAAAAAACAATTATCTTGCGTCCCTCCATACTCGACGGGCAGCGAGGCGAACAAAGAGGCGCCGAGCAGCTCAGTCTGAAAATTATTCGTTGGCTAACCAAGTTTGTGTTTAAAAGGTATCGGCCTATTCATGCACAAGATGTGGCTAAGTCAATGATCAACTCCGTTTTTCGCAAGCACGACACGCCTTCATATTCAATATACACATTGGATGAATTATTTGAACTGGCATCGGATTAAGATTGACACCCTTCTTGAATTAATCATCATCGCAATAAGAGGCAGGCAGATATTATCCTGATTTTTCTATATTTGCGCTATGCTACTAATTGCTTGAGTGAGTTGGTATGGGCAAAGAACTGAATGAAAATTGGAATAGTGATGAGCTATTTATCATCAACCGGATGATTGATGGTGATAAACAGGCTTTCAGGTATTTCTTCGACAAATATTATGCGGAGCTCTGCAATTTTGTTAATATTTATTTGAAAGACACTGTCCTTTCGGAAGAGGTTGTTCAGGATATTTTCGTTTACTTTTGGGAAAATAAATCAAAGATAAATGTCAGCTCTTCAGTCCGATCCTATCTTTTTAGTGCAACAAAATACAGAAGCTTAAATATGCTTCGGGAGCAAAAGAGCTTTGAGCGACTCAAAGAAAACATAAAGCATGAAAAGAGCATTGTTCCGGATCAGGAATTAGAAGCTTTCCCGAATGTGGAAGACTTCAGGAATTTATTGGATAAAGCCATTCATGAACTTCCGGACAAATGTCGTACAATATTTCTTTTGAGCAAGAAAGAAGAACTCTCAAACAAAGAAATTGCCAACCGGTTAAACATCTCGGTTAAAACGGTAGAAAGCCAAATGACCATTGCCTTAAAAAAACTCAGATCTACCTTGTACCCTCATCGCGAAAAACTTTTCGTACTTTTTCTTGCAAACCGGATTCGCGAATAAGTCGCTCAAAAACAATTACCTAAAGCCCTCGTATCCCAACTTCTTTGTCCACAACGTAATTTTCTCAACTATTTTTTAGGGGTTAGCCCTATTCGGTGTTACTTATTAGTAAAGCGACTAATTATGGCGACAAATGTCCCTTGGAAAAAAATACAATATTACCTTCAAAACAATGAGGAGTCATTTGATGAAGAATTCAAATTATGGCTGAGCTCCAATAATGAGAATAGGAAATTGTGGGAGGAATTACAGGTAACTTATTCTGTATTTGGAGAAATGCCTGAGGAATATAATCCAAACAAAAAGCAAGGTTGGACACAGGTTGAGAAAAGAATTGAAGTACGCGGAAAGAGAATTAGGGTTAATCAGTTTATGTTGAGAATTGCGGCTTCAATTCTTTTAGTTATTGCCGGTGGAGCAGTTAGCTGGTTTGTTACGAACCAAGCTGAACCCACATATACCGAAATTTATTCACCTTACGGACATAAAACACAGGTTACCCTCCCCGATAATTCAATAGTATGGCTGAATGGCGACACTCATCTGAAATACGAAAGTAGCTTTGCTCATTCACGTTCGTTACAACTGAATGGAGAAGCACTTTTTGAAGTAAAAAAGAATACGAACAAAGTATTTACCGTGCAATCCGGCGACTTGAAAGTGGCGGTGTATGGAACAACGTTCAATTTCAAACATTACAACAAAGAACAAAAAGCTGAAGTGGCATTACTCGAAGGAAGTGTTGGACTTTTCAGTGATGATCAGTTTTTAACTCAAATGTCTCCGGGAGAGGTTGCAGAATACAACGTTGAAACCCGCAAGACAGAACTATCTCAAGGAAATATTGCACAAATCATTTCGTGGAGTACCGATGAATTAATCATCGAAAATGAAACATTTAATAACGTAATAACCTATTTAGAAAGATGGTATGGTGTGGATATTCGTGTTGAAGACGATCTTGAAATTAATCAGAGATTGAGTTTTAAGGTGAAAACCGAAAGTTTGCAAGAGCTGTTTTCAATTATCAATCACATTACTCCAATCAACTATAAAATTGATGGTAAAACCGTAATAATATCAAAGAAAATGTAAACGCTACGTAATAATCAAGAGGCCCACTTAATAAGCAGACCTCTCTAATCTATTTTTTGTTTAACCGCAAATCTGCAAAATCTCAAGCGCCAACTTAAAGGATTGCAGAAATGCACAAAAATGTATGACAAACTTATGAAAAAATTGTTGAATTCAGGCGGGGACAGTCAAAGCTTCTCCCCCTGGGCTAAAAGATTCTTAATTATGAAATTAACGTTAGTCTTTTGCTTATTTTTAGGTCTGCTCAGCAGTATGGCTGAAACGACGGCCCAAGAGACCAAGCTCAATCTAAAGATTCAAAGTGGTACAGTAAAAGATGTAATTGAAGAGATCGAACAACAAACGGAATACTCGTTCATGTACGACAACAACGTTTTTGATGTCACCCGTGCAATCACTGTAAACGTTGACAATTCAACGGTCTCAGAAGTTCTCAGTCGCATTATTGAAGGCGAAAACCTGGCGTATGAGATTGTCAACCGTTACATTGTCATCTCGGCAAAAAATCCATCGGTTACACAACAGACAATTCAAAAAGTATCTGGTACAGTGACCAACGTAAAAGGAGAAATACTTCCCGGTGTTACTGTAATTATTCAAGGTACAACAAATGGAACGGTAACCGATTTTGATGGAAACTATTCGTTATCAAGTATCTCATCTGATGCGACTTTGGTGTTTTCCTTTATAGGAATGAAAACTCAGGAAGTTCCTGTAGCCGGGAAAAGTCAGATTGACGTTACCATGCAGGAAGAATCCATCGGATTAGATGAAGTGGTAGCTATTGGCTACGGTACAATGAAAAAGAGTGACCTTACCGGATCTGTCTCAAGTGTAAGCAGTGATGATTTCAATAAAGGACCGCAATTATCGACTCAACAGTTGATCCAAGGAAAAATATCTGGTGTAAACATTAGTCAAAATAGTGGTAAACCAGGCGGCTCAAACACCATTCGAATTCGTGGTGGCACGTCTATTGGTGCATCAAACGACCCATTATATGTAATTGATGGTGTACCGATTTCAACATCAGATGTTGGTCAATCCAACATTGGTAATTATTCTACTAATATCTTTGATCAGGAGCCAACAAACCCTTTGATGACACTTAACCCAAATGACATCGAATCAGTGAACGTTTTAAAAGATGCATCTGCCACTGCAATCTATGGATCTCGTGGTGCTAATGGTGTGATCATGATCACCACAAAAAGGGGAAAAGCCGGGCGATCTCAAGTTTCGTATGATGTATCATCAGGCTTTTCAAGAGGAGCAAATACTTTAGACGTGTTGTCTGCTGACCAATACAGAGAAACGGTTATTGATATCGCAGGAGCTGATAAATTGACCGATAAAGGAGCAAATACCGATTGGCAAGATTTAATATACAGAACAGCTTTTCAACAAAATCATTATTTGTCACTGTCAGGCGGTAATGAGAGTACTAGCTACAGGGCATCAGTAGGATACGGTACTCAAGAGGGTATCATGTTGGCATCTAGTCTTGAGCAGGAAAACATCAGGGTTAATATTAACCACAAAGCTTTGGATGATAAATTATCATTCGATCTTCGTATGAACTATGGGCAAAACTTATCAGACCAATCGGCTATTTCCAATACTGTTGGTAGTGAATTTGGTTCCAGTTTGAACTATGAAGCGTACGTATTCAATCCAACCTATCCGGTTCGTGATTCAGAGGGGAACTACAATCATGTCCCTCCCTTCCGCATTAATCCGGTATCTTACTCAACTGATGTTATCGACCAAAAAAGCAACTCTCGTTTTTTGGGGAATCTATCTACCACTTATCAAATTGTTGACCCATTAAGCCTTAAAGTTAATTTGGGCTACAACAGACAAACGATCGATAGAAATTCCTATATCAGTAAAACCAATCCTCAGGGAGAAGGATCGGGAGGTTACGCCAGTGTTCAGAAATTAGCTGATTATTCTAAACTGATAGAAACTATTTTAAGTTTCGATAAGACCTTTGGGAAGAACACAATCAATGCAATTGCTGGTTATTCATACCAATACTTTAAAAATGAAGGGCTGTGGAATACTGCAACGGGATTTCTTTCTGATGAGTTCAGATGGTACAGTTTGCAAGCTGCCAGCTCTATTGAAAGTGTAACAAGCTTTCTTGGGAGTAACAAGCTGATTTCCATGTATGGGCGTGTCAACTACAATTATGACAGTCGTTTTTTATTTACAGCCACAGTACGTAGGGACGGTTCAAGTCGATTTGGAGCTGGAAACAAATGGGGTATTTTTCCTTCAGGGGCTGCTTCCTGGAGAGTATCACAGGAAAAGTTCTTCCAGAGTAGTACAATCTCTGATTTGAAACTTCGTGCCAGTTATGGGGTGACTGGTAACCAGGAAATTGGTAACTACAGATCGATCTCTACTTTGGGAGCCAGTTCGTCTGGCTATCTGGTTGGAGGGAGCAGGGTAACAGTTGTTTTACCTCAGCAATACGCTAATCCTGATTTGAAGTGGGAACAAACTGCTCAGCTTAACTTAGGTTTGAATTTCGGATTTTTTGATCAACGGATTTTCGGTAGTATTGACTATTACCGCAAGAAAACGTCCGATTTATTGTTAGAGATAGCTGTTCCTTCCCCATCACCGATCACCACACAACTAGCAAACGTAGGAAGTGTTGAAAATAAAGGGATTGAATTTGAAATTAATGCAAAAGCAATTGACAAAGGAGTTTTTACATGGGATGTAAACTTTAACTTAAGTGCTAACCGTAACAAGATTTTGAGCTTGTCCAATGATCAGTATCAAGGGAATGAGATCAAATCAGGTCCCGCTGGTGGATTGTCAGGAGTTTATTCACAGCTGATTAAAGAAGGTGAATCACTTGGTATCTTCTGGGGACGTGTGTTTACGGGTATTGTTGATGGAGTTGAACAATTTGAAGAAGGCAACACAATTATTGGTAATGCACAACCAGACTTTACTTTCGGATTCAGCAACACTTTTACCTACAAAAACTGGGACATGAACATTAACATGAGAGGTTCGGTAGGAAATGATGTTTATAATGCAACAGCCAACTATTTGGGCTACTTGGTTGATCTTCCTGCGAGGAATGTAATCACGGAAGCAATAACCAGTGGAGTAACCAAAGACCAGCCAAAACAATTCTCATCAAGGTGGATTGAAGATGGCTCATTTTTACGCCTGGATAATGTGAGTCTTGGATACAACTTTAATGTCAAGAGTACATTTCTATCTAATGCAAGAATATATGTGTCCGGACAAAATTTATTCCTCATAACCAGTTATTCAGGTCTTGATCCTGAAGTAAACTCTGATGTAACCGGAGGTTCAGGTGTCCTACCTTTAGGAATTGATTACATGGCTTATCCTAAAGCAAAAACCATAAGCATTGGTGCTAATATCACATTCTAAAAGTATACAGAATACAAAAAAAGAAAAAAGAGATGAAAAACAAGATATTAAAAATCAATTTATTGGTGCTTCTGGCATTTGTTGTGGGAAGCTGCACCAATTTAGATGAAGAACTTTACGGAAGGTTGTCTCCGGAAAACTACTATCAAACAGAAGAGGAAGCGCTTTCTTCGGTTGTTGGTATCTACCAAACACTATCTAATGTCGTTAAAATTGGCGACGCATATCGTTGTGGAGAATTGGAAACTGATGAATTCTTCGTGCCTGGTCGTGCCAGCGGTGGATGGTATCACCAACCTTATCAGAATTTAATGCAGCACAAAGCAACTCCGGAAAACGCAAGAACGGCTAATGCCTGGAGTATCCTATTTCAGGGAGTTGGTAAGGCAAATGCGGTCTTACAGAGTCTGGAATCATCACCCAACAAGGAGAACCTAACAACACTGATTGCGGAAACCCGTGCATTACGAGCCTATTGTTACTTCTATACCATGGATTATTTTGGGAACGTTCCGATTTTTACAGATGCAAGGGTTGATCCCAACAATCTGCCTTCGACAAATACCAGATCAGACGTTTATGACTTTGTTGTTTCTGAAATGTTGACTGCAGTATCTAATTTACCCTCAATAACAGAGGTGAATAGAGCAGACTATTATCCACGTTTTACTAAGGAAGCAATCTTAGCTGCATTGGCAACAGTCTATTTAAATGCAGAAGTTTATTCGGGAACAGCTGATTGGTCAAGCGCCATTTCAATGTGTGACCAGATTATTAATACCAATGCGTACTCTTTAGAGGAGCAAGTAGGAGATTGCTTTCTGTCAACGAATGAGGAAAATTCAACGGAGCTGATCTCTGCTTTTTCAATTGATCCTACGATTAATGCGGGACAAAATCAGTTCATTCTTTATACTAACCATGCACTGGACAAGTTAAAGTACAACTTGCCTTTTTCTCCAGCCAATGGTTATAGTACGGGTCCTGTAGCTTTAAATCGTTATGAAGATCAAGACGAACGCAAAAGCTTAATTGAATACGGTCCGCAATACTATTTGAATGGTGATCCATTGCTTGATGCTAATGGCGAGCAATTAGTTTTGGTGCCTATTGAAGATATTGCTTCTGCTCAAGATAATGAAGGATACCATGTATTAAAATACTCTCCGGTTGGTGCTAATTTTTCTGGCTTTAATGCTGATAATGATTTGGTTTTGATTAGATATGCAGATATCCTTTTAATAAAAGCTGAAGCATTATTTAGAACCGGAGAAACAGATGAAGCCCTTGATTTAGTTAATCAAGTGCGGATTAGAAGTAATGCAACACCGTTCTCATCGCTTACTTTAAAAGATATTGAAGAAGAGCGTGCACGTGAGTTTATATGGGAAGGACACAGAAGAAGAGATATGATCCGTTTTGGCTCATTCTTTACAGATACCTGGTATCCAAAAGAAACAGTTACTCCCGAATGGAGAGCGTTATGGCCAATCCCTGCCATTGAAATTAATTCAAATCCTAATTTAGTGCAAAACCCGGGATATAATTAATCAGTTAAATCAATATTTGGTATTATCAGGGGACTGTCTTATTTTTGACTTTCCCCTGATTTAATTTAAATAAGGCACTCAGCTATGAAACAAATGCAATCGATTGTTCTTCTCGTTTTTCTGTGCATCGCCAGTCCGCTTTTTGCACAGATCGTTACGATTGATGGAATCCCCAAAGACACCGCGTACACGCCTTATTCGGCTTGGGTGAAAATCAAAAAAGATTATCCCAATGTAACTCGTGTTTACCCCATTCTTCCGGACGGCGTAAAAGCAGAAAACAACATTGTGTACGCTACGTTGCCCGATACTCCTTATGGCAAGCGCGACTTACACATGGACGTCTTTCGACCGGATAAAGGTGAAAAATACCCGGCATTGGTGATGGTTTTTGGTGGAGGCTGGCGCACAGGAAGCAAAGAAGCACAAGTGCCTATGGCTCAAAAAATCGCTGCGCAAGGTTATGTAACAGCGGCGATTGAATACCGACTTTCACCCGAAGCGCTTTACCCAGCCGCTGTTTACGATATTAAAGCGGCTATTCGCTTTTTGCGAGCCAACGCGGATAAGTATGGTATCGATCCCAATAGATTCGCCATCACCGGGAGTTCTGCCGGCGGGCAATTAGCGGCCCTGGTTGGTTTCACAGGAAACCTGGAAAAATTTGAAGGCGACCTGGGCTATAACGAAGTTTCGTCTGAGGTGCAGGCGATTATCGACATGGATGGGGTCCTGGATTTCACGACTCCATCTGAAAGTTTGGGCGATAATACCCCGGGACGGCACTCTGCCGGATATTATTGGTTTGGTGCTACCTTAAAAGAAGCTCGGGACAAATGGGTAGAAGCATCGCCTATGATTTACACCGGCAAAGATTCTCCGCCTATCTTATTCATCAACAGCGCTCAACCACGATTTCATGCGGGGCGCGACTCGGTAATTTCTGTTCTGAACACCTACAATATTTACACCGAAGTTCAAACGATTCCCGACAGCCCACACTCATTCTGGCAAGTTCATCCGTGGTTTGAGGAAACGGTAGATTATATGGTGAATTTTCTGGATCGGACGTTAAAAAATGAAGGGGAATGAAAATCAAACTAATCATCATTCTACTAGCGGTTAGTAGTTGTTTGTTCGCTCAAAAAAAGGAGTTTCCTGAGATTCCCAGAGATACGTCCTTTAATGTCAATTCGTCTTACGCGAAATATAAAAAGTACTTTCCTGAAATCAGACCGGCAAACCCAGAGCTATCAGAAAATGTGGCCGCTCACTTCAACCTTGGTTATACCACGTTACCCGACACACCATTCGGCAAACGCGACCTGCATGTTGACTTATTTCACCCGAAAAAAGAAGGCAAATATCCGGCCTTGATCCTGGTACATGGTGGTGGATGGCGGTCGGGCGACAAATCGTTGCAAGTTCCGATGGCCAAAGCAATAGCCGAGCAGGGGTTTGTAACTGTGGCCGTTGAGTACCAATTGTCATTGGAGGCGAAATATCCAGCGGCGATTCACAACATTAAAGCAGCTATTCGCTGGATGCGGGCAAATGCCGACAAATACCACATTGATTCGGACCGGATTGCCATTTCCGGCTGTTCGGCAGGAGGACAACTGGCATCGCTTGTTGGACTAACGAATGACGTTGAAAAGTTTGAAGGTAAGCAGGGCTATTCAGAATATTCAAGCTCCGTGCAGGCCATTATCGACATTGACGGTGTAATCAACTTCATGGCTCCCCTGTCATTAAATAATGAACGCCGCCCGGATTCCCCGGATGTAGAGTGGTTGGAGGGAGATTTTTATAGTCGCCCGGATCGCTGGAAAGAAGCATCGCCAATTTACTGGGCCAATGAAAACTCAGTACCCATGCTGTTTCTAAACAGCGGATTTCCTCGTTTTACCGCTGGAGAGTACGAGTTAATCAGCATGCTCGATCGTTGGGGAATTGAAAATGAACTGCACAAGTTTGATGTACAACTTCATCCTTTTTGGTTATTCCATCCGTGGTTTGAGCCAACAGGAGATTATATGGTCACATTTTTGCATAAAGTACTCTGATTTTGAAGTGAAAACTCAACATCATTGTCCGTTAACATTGAATAATAAAAAATTAACTAACATGAAATCAATTAAAAATATCTTAACCGTCGGACTGCTAATGCTCTCCAATTTTCTAATGGCAGCATCATACGAAACAGAGATTACCGTTGCTCAAGACGGAAGCGGAGACTATACATCCATACAGGAAGCGATTGACGCCTGTAAAGCTTTTCCCGACGAAAGAGTAACCGTGTTCATCAAGAACGGAACATACAATGAAAAAGTGAAAATACCTGCCTGCAACACCAACCTTTCGTTGATTGGTGAAAGTGCCGAAAAAACTATGATCACTTACGATGATTATTTTGATACCATTGACCGCGGCCGGAACAGTACTTTTTATACTTACACCTTAAAGGTTGAAGCAGATGATTTTTATGCCGAAAACCTGACTATTGCCAACTCTGCCGGCCCGGTGGGACAAGCTGTTGCTCTGCATGTGGTTGGTGATCGCTGTACGTTCAAAAACTGCCGGATGCTTGGTAACCAGGATACCTTGTACACAACCGGAGAAAAAAGCCGCCAGTATTTTACGGAGTGTTACATTGAAGGAACAACCGATTTTATCTTCGGTAACTCAACAGTACTCTTTAATGAGTGTGTTATTCACAGTCTGGCCGACTCTTATATTACTGCCGCCAGCACTGTAAAAGGCAAAAAATATGGCTATGTGTTTCAAAACTGCACGCTAACGGCAGCCGAGGGTGTCAGTAAAGTTTATCTTGGCCGCCCATGGCGCGACTATGCCAAGGTTGTTTTTATCAGCTGTAAACTGGGGAAACACATTCTGCCCGAAGGATGGTCGAACTGGGGAGGCACCAACAGAGACCAAACTGCGTACTACGCCGAATTTAATAATTCCGGTAGCGGATTCACCCCAGATCAACGGGTTGACTGGAGTCATCAACTAACGAAAGATGAAGCATCGGTATATACGATCGTTAACATTTTTGCTCCAGTTCAACCAGTTCAACCAGCTGAACCACAGGCTGAAGTATGGAGCAGAACCACCAACTGAAAATTATCCAAGTATCATTAAATACGCTGGTTTTCCTTTCATTTTGTTTTGAAGAATTGTACTTTTAAGATCGTCAAACTGTCATCCTAACTAAATGAAAACGAACTATTCCTTATTCAAACCATTTCTCTTATCGATATTGGCAGGACTGCTTATTTCTTCCTGCCAAATGAGTTCAAAAGAATACATTTTGCTGGATGAAAACTTTTCAGAATTGCCGCAGGGCCCCCTTGCCTACGATGTTGGAGCGCACACTGAATATCATTATTTGCCCGAAGCAAGCCCCCGAACCCCGTGGATTGTTACAACATTCCGCTATAACCTGCCACCATCTTGGGAAGTACGTCAGCACCATGCAAACAGCGAGTTGGTTCAAACGGCACATAATCCAAATAAGCACTGGCATCCGATGGTTGTCACCGGATCGCCATTTTGGACCGATTATACAATCGAGTTTTCATTTCAACCTCAAAAATCAGCCAGCCGTAATGGATTGGTCTTTCGCTACCTGAATGATCGCCAATATTACTTTGCCGGGTTTGAAGACAACAAGTTAGTCTTATTAAAAGTCGATCACGGCAAAGCTTTCCGAATACCAAACGAAACAGAACTTGACCAATCATTTGTCATCTTTAACCAGGCCCGGCCCATCAATTTAAAGGTACAGGCAGAAGGCAATAAAATAACCGTTTTTCAGAATGAAGACCAAATCATGTCAGCTATTGACAATGATTTTATGAGTGGAAAAATCGGGCTGCTTTCAGACAGTCCGACCTCTTTTCGTCAAATTAAAATAACAACCAGCGAAAAAGCGATTCAAAAGGCAAAAGCGCAGGAATTAGCGCAAAAACAAGAGCAAGATTCATTAATCAGTAAAACCCCGAAAATGGACGTATACAAAACAATGTTCCTGGGAGATTTCGGTGTAGGAAGAAACGTTCGTTTTGGAGATCTTGATGGAGACGCCAAGATTGATGTGCTATTTGGGCAGGTGAACCATCATGGCCCCAAAGACCGTAACAGTGAATTAAGCTGCCTGACTGCGATGACCCTGGATGGCGAAATCCTTTGGCAAATAGGAGAACCTGACCCCTGGAAAACAATGGTCACAAACGATGTCGCATTTCAAATCCACGACGTCGATCAAGATGGTAACACTGAAGTCATTTATTGCAAAAACCAAGAGCTAATCATTGCCGAAGGAGCAACTGGAAAGACAATCAAAAAGGTATCGACACCGTTAACCCCGGGAGGCAAACCAATGGAATCCGGGCACAATATGTTTAAACACATTCTGGGTGATGCCATCTATTTTCTCGATTTACAGGGAAAAGGTTACGACTCCGACTTCATCCTAAAGGACCGGTACCAATATCTTTGGGCTTTTGACTCCGACCTCAACCAATTATGGACAGGAAAGTGCCGTACCGGGCATTTCCCGTACGCATATGATACCGATCAGGATGGCAAAGATGAGCTGTTAATTGGCTATTCGCTGTTCGATAATGATGGTACGATGCTTTGGAGTCTCGATGATCAGATCCAGGATCATGCTGATGGGGTCGCTATTGCTCAGTTTGAACAGAATCAGGCACCCAAAATACTTTGTGCAGCCAGCGACGAAGGGTTGTTTTACGCCAACCTGGACGGAGAAATTACCAAACACCACTACATTGGCCATGTACAAAATCCGGCAGTTGCAAACTTTAGAGATGACTTGCCAGGTTTGGAAACAGTTAGCATCAATTTTTGGGGCAACCAGGGGATTATTCATCTTTTTGACAAAGATGGAGAGATCTACCACAGTTTTGAACCCAACCAATATGGAAGCATGTGTTTACCATTAAACTGGACAGGCAATTCAGAAGAATTTTTTGTTTTGAATGCCAATGCTGCAGAAGGCGGTGCCTGGGATGGCTACGGACGCAAAGTGTTGGAATTTCCGGATGATGGTCATCCGGATATGTGTTATGCCGTGATGAACATTGTCGGCGATATTCGGGACGAAATTGTGGTTTGGGATCCTCATCAGTTGTGGGTGTATACACAAACTGATAATCCAATTACCAACGTAGATTTGTATCACCCGGTTAAGAATCCATTGTACAACTTATCGAATTACCAGGCAACTGTTTCAACTAAAGATTAAAAATATAACCAACAGAAAAGCTGACAAATGAGTTTTCCGGATAAAGCAGGTTGGGATCAAGCGAACGAGGAAAGTTATGTGTCCAGGAAACTTCAAAATCAAATCCTTTGTAAGTCAAACTCAGGGGGATTTCCAATTGGGTATTCATCATACCAAACTTGTCGGTGTATGACGCGCTTAGCAGCGGATCGGCAAACAAGTTACCCAGGTTATCGTATTCTGCCATGGCGACTGATTCCGACCCGAAATAGAAGGTCAACTCGGGTTCTAACCTTAATTTGTTGAAGCGGTTTAGTTTCAACAATGTCAAATAGGCGTACACATCCGCTGAAAGGTGACTACCAATATCATCGCCCAGTAAGAATGAAGCATTCAAGCGTGTTCCAATGGTTTTTGTCTTAAAAGTTGTTCCCAGATTCAACCCACTTGAATATGTGGGATCAAAGTCGGGGTCGCTGTTATGGTACAGGTAATAATCGAACGAAGCCCTGTAACGGAAAAACTTCGCCTTTTTCATGCCTTTACTGTATCCAAGACTAATTACAGTCATTTGATAGGCCGGGTCAATCTGATCGTACCATGCTCCGGCCAGTCCTGCAAAAATCCCGTTGGAGTTGAGATAATACAGTTGGCCAGTCATGTTGTACAGGCTTTCTCCAATTTCGCGTCCGGCATAAAACGTGCGGGAATCGTAGCTGCTGCGCATGTACAAGAACTGCATATTATCCTTGTAACCGAACAAATAGCTCAGTTCGTCATCTCCAAAAACAACATCTTCAATCAGCGAATCTAACCGGTTCTCATAAATCTCTTCCTGCAACTCATTTTTTTGAGCTTTTAGTTGAAATGAAAACATTAGAATAAGAGCAACAAGGATAGTCTGTTTCATCCGTTTATAATTTATATTTTTCAAAAGCAAGGCATGGAACTCGCATGTAATCATTCTTCTGAGTGGGAATACCTTTACATGCTCGTTTCATGGTTCATTGAATTAAAAAGATTGGGAAAAGGCTTACAGGACCGTAATGACAATCCTGTAAGCCTCCTCTGTTGGGAAGCGATATTTAATTTCCTCCTCTACCATTTCCCTGTCCACCATGTTGGCGGCCTTGTTCTTGACCACGTTGCCGGGCATTTTGTCGGGCATTCTGCTGACCATCTTGCAGACCCCTTTGTCTCATCATTGCTTTTTGATCGTCAGTCAGACAGTCTTGCAATGCCTGGCGCTGAGCTTGGCGAGCTTGTTGGTTCGCTTCAACAAGAGCCAGTTGTTCTTCACTGAAAGTAGCACGTAAGGCTTCACGTCTTTCTTCGCGTGTCATTTCCATGTTTTGGATAATGGCTAATTGCTCTTCAGTAAATGTTTCACGTAATGCCTGGCGGTGTTCGCGATTAGCCTGGCGGTGTTCCTGCATTGTCGCCTTTTGCTCGTCAGTCATATGAAGTCGTGCGCGTTCCTGGATCGGTTCATCGGGTACTTCTTCTGTTTGTGCAAACGCACTTGTTCCGGATAACACAATCATTACGGCTGCTGCAGCCATCATTCTCATCATTGTTTTCATCTTATTCAATTTAAGGTTGATAATTTTTCTTTTCACTTGCTAACCGAATAAGATCAATTTCACCCTACCTCCACAATCAACTTTTCTTGATTATTCGTTTGAATAATGCAATTGGACCACTTTGAAGTATACCTCCAAGCAGTTTGAAAACAGTTGACCGATTCGAGTAAATACGAATCCAGGGAACAGATTGATATGAATAGCGCCTTTGAAGAATGATTTTGATTAAAATGAAAAGTTTAAAAAAACGGTTGGCGTAAAAGGAATCGCTTCTGCCTGCAAGTTGATGGACAGCTCCTGATCATCGGGCACTTGAATAAAATTGGCATACTTCAGATTGTTGTAGTCAAGTAGGTTTAAAATCGACAGCCCTCCTTCCAGTACAAAGCTTTTAGTTTGCCAACTGTAAGTAGCAGAAACATCCAAACGATGGTAATCTCTCTCGAAGTCTTCGCTATCTGTAAGGCGCGGATCAGGAAATCCGGAGCCATACACGTAGTTGGCCGAAAAGTGAAACGGGTTGAAATTGAACAAAACAGCTGTTTTTACTTCATGTCGCTGATCGTGCAAGGCCCGGTGGTAAGTTTGTTGCTGAAAATAGTCAAAACGCTCGAGCGTTTCGCTCAATGTGTAGCTGACCCAGGCAGAATGAGCTCCAAAATCTTGTTTCAGGAAAACATCTAAACCTGTTGTCTTACTTTGTCCTTCAAATACATCTTCAAACCTTAAATTTCGAATATAGCGGGTTAGTCCTTCTGTCTCTTTATAAAAACTTTCCAGGCTGAAAGTAAAATCGTTCTGATGGTATGTTAATCCGGTTACGAAGTGCTTGGCGTCCAGTACCGGAACGGTTTTCTCGTCGCAAATCAGCCAGTAGTAATGATAATTGCCATCATCGTCAATCAACGAACTGCGATTGATAAATTGGTTATGAATTCCGGCAGCTAGGTTTAACTTGAATGCGTTGGTCAATTGAATTCCGGCCGAAATCCGTGGTTGCCAAAAAAACTGATTCAGATTTAATGAATAACTGGTTCGCAAACCCAGTTTAAGTTCTAACATTCGGCTCAACGAAATCGCATCTTCCAGGTAGAGGTTGAACCGACTGCCGCTATGTTCCTGTCGAACGATCTGTACATCGAATGAATCCTCTGTAAAGCTCACGTCGTTGAAAATAAGGGAACTGCCCAGCGTTAGCTGATGCTTTTCAGCCAGAGGTATTTGATTGTCAACCGAAAAATTTGCTTCCGACACTTCATTTAGCAATTGCTGGTTTTTGTTAATTCGATTGTTGTGGCCACTGCCCATTCCGTTGCCGTTGTTTCGTTGCCGTTCTAGAAGCCGAACTGTTCCAACTTCTTTATTAAGCGTAGAAAAAGCCCCCGAAAATTTAGTTCGTGCTCCCCAATCCCAATTCTTTTGATAAAAGGCCGACAATGCATACTGTTTGTTGTGTTCATGATCTTCGTATGTTCCGCGCCAGGAATCACTGAGGTCTAAATTGTTGGAGAAACGGTCTTCGGCAATTAGCGTACTAATGGAATACATGTCTCCTCCGGAAGTTGAGCCTGAATATTTAACATTCAGATCGCGAAAGTTGTAATCCGGATAAATCGTTTGATTTGTAATTGCGGGAGAATTAACGCCCCTGTTATTTCGGAACGAGAGCTGCCTGGAATCGTACAGTTCGTAATACGTTTGGCGAAAGGCCAACACCAATGCCGAGCGCTTTTTTACCGGGATGCTAAGCAAGCCGTTCAGAGTCATGTTATTCAAACTCAATTTCAAATCCAGCTCACGCGTGTCACCGTCAATGCCGGTAATATTTACCAAGCCACCAACTCTTCCCCCGTATTTTGCTTCGTAAGCTCCTTTCAGTACCAGAATATCTTTGGCCATAAATGGATTGACCGCGCTAATGTTGTCATTGAAATTTTTCATGCCAAACAAGGTAAAACCATCAAACAAGACCTGTGTTTGTCCTTCGTAACTGCCCCAGATAACCAAGTCGTTCGACTGCTCGCCGGCAGCCAGAATGCCCGGTTGTAAACGCAAAAGATTAAATACCGAGTTATCCCCGTTTCCGGGCAGGTACTTGGCCACCTGATGATTTGCACGCATCACTCCGGCTTTATTCCCAGTTTGTAACGATTTTACCACCCGGGAGCCTTCCACCTGTATTTCCCGAAGTTCGTAGGTTGATGGAGTCAAAGTCAATACCAAATGACTTCCTGCCTTGACAACGGTGTCTTTTAAATAATAGCCTAAATACGATACCCGGATATGAAACAAGCTATCGGAAACACTCACCAATGAAAACAGACCTTGTTGATCGGTTACCATTCCCAATCCGTTAACCGACAGGTTTGAATAGGGCAGTGCCTCTGAGCTCAACCGGTCCTTCACTTGCCCGCTAAGCAGAAAGCTCGATCGGGTAGTGGTTCGTCGATCTTGGTAAAACAAAAAAACCTCCCCGGCTTTTTCATAAGCAACAGGAAGATCTTTCAATAGATAATCAAATGCGTTTTCCGGTGAACTGAAATTTTTACTGACACTTACTTTGTATCGAGACAGATTTTCATCGTCAAAGGAAAGCTGCAAGTCATAGCTGTCTCGCAACTCAACCAGCAGTTCGTTCAATTGCTTTTGCTGACAGTTGATTTCAACTGGTTGTGCCCAACTTAAGCATGTTGAAACTAAAAGTAGAATAATGATGAGATATCGGTTCAATGTTCAGGATTCATGTTTGTCAGGCGAAATTCATTTTCTCCTGTTTTTTCAAATTTAATACCGAATGGTTTACAAACAAAACCTAAAACTTCTTCTACATCTTGTCTTCGGTTAAAATTACCGGTGTATTTGTACTTGAGCGTATCGGCACCATTAATTTGAACGCCATATTGTCGTTCAATTTCGTTTAACACCATGCTCAAACTTTTGGAGGTGAAGAAAAACTCCTGATTCACCCAAGCTGTTTCTTCTCTTAAATCAACATTCTTCTGAACGTTAAACCCAGCTGAACTTAGGCTGGCTTTTTGGTTGGGAAGTAAAACAAGCTTTTCGTTATTATTGTCTGTAACCTGCACTTTGCCTGTTAAACATGCAACCTGATAATCTTGATCGCGCGAATAAATATTGAAGCTGGTTCCCAGTACCGAGGTGCTTCCTTTGGAAGAATGAACCGTAAACGTGCTTCCTTTCTCAACCTCAAAATAAGCTTCACCTTCAAAATTGAGGCTTCGGGAGAATTGCCACCAATACGGATGATAACTCAACGATGAAGCTGCATTTAAGTGCACAACCGATCCGTCGGGCAAATCAACAAGCAAGTGCTGCCCGGGAACGGCCTCCGGCGAAACCTGATAAAAGCGCATCAGACCGGTTAATCCTAAAACTAAAATAACAGAAGCTGCCACCGCCCAACGAAAGACAGGACGGTCGGTTAAGCGAATCGTCTTTAGCTCATTCACAGGTTCCAGCTTCGGTTCCATGGTTGCCCAAATGTCGGCTTTCGATTTCTTATAAGTTACCTCCAATCGCTTGTTCAGACGTTCAACGTCGTCCCAGCTTCTCGGCTTGTTTGTATGTGCGTTCTTGTGGTTCATGATACAAGTAATTTCTTTCGTAAATCATCCAAGGCATATTTCATGCGTTTTTCAACCGCTTTCATGCTGATGTTTAATCGGTCGGCAATTTCAGAATATTTCAGGCCATCCATCCGGCTCATTAAGAAAACCACTCGCTGCTTCTCCGATAATCCGGCCAGAGCTTTTTCATATTCCGCTTGCAATTCCTTTTCTTCCAGCTCATTTTCGGGGGTCACTTCATGCAGATTAAACGTAAGGCCTTTTTGATAACTGATTTCCAATTGTTGCCTGCGATACCGACTGATAAACTCATCACTGGCCATTTTATAAAGTAACCCGACATTCGGCTTTTCATTAAAATCAACCTGCTTTTCCCAGAGTTTCAAAAAGACGTCCTGTGCCAGATCGGTGGCTAAATCCACGTCTCCCGACCGGTAATAGATGTAATTTCGAATCCCATCAAAATACCTGTCAAACAACTGTTTAAACTCTTGCTTTGTCAATGTTTTAAAACTTTGTTCCGAAACCAATTCATTCGTTTTACTGCTATTCTCCCAGTTCAAAAAGTTAAGCAATATTCTCTGTTTTTCAATTGTTGACCGAATTAAATGCCATTTACCCTACCTTGGAACGGATTTTATTTTTGTAATTTCGATTCAAATTCAACAAATATGATCAAGTGGTTTCTTTTTATCTTCTGTCTTAGTTTATTTTCGGGTTGTCAATCGGCTGGAAAAAAAAGCGTGAAGTCTTCGTCGCAGACTTCTCAACGTCCGATCGTGTGCCAGTTGAGCGACAGTTCCAGGATTCAGCAGGTTTTAGCTCAATATGCAGATTCCTCCGGGCTTTCAACAGCCGATCTGCTAGCTGAAACCGGCAAACAGTTTTTGGGAGTTCCGTATGTGGCGCATACTCTGGAGCACGGAGCAACCGAACCACTGACCGTTGAGGTAGATGGGCTGGACTGCACCACCTTTGTTGAAACAGCACTGGCTCTTGCCCGAACCATAAAAAGCGGTGAGCCCGAGTTTGATCAATTTACCAACCAACTGGAAACCATTCGTTACCGCGATGGAAACAGACAGGGGTACCCGAGCCGCCTCCATTATTTTAGCGACTGGATTTTCAACAATCAGCAAAAAGGACTGGTAAGCCAACCGACTGCTGATTTTGGGAAACCGCTCGATATTGAAGTGAATTTTATGTCGACTCACCCGAATAGTTATGAAGTACTGAAAGACAATCCGGAGCTGGTAAAAACGATTGCAGATCAGGAGCAAGCGATTTCGGAACGTGACTATTTCTACCTGCCAAAATCAGAATTTGCATCCAACGAAAAGCATCTGAAGACAGGCGATATTATAGGAATCGTAACCAGCATTAACGGGCTGGATGTTGCCCACACCGGCATTTTACTTGACGTTGGTGGTCGTATTCATTTAATGCATGCTTCAACGCTCAGTAACCAGGTCGTTATTTCGGAGCAACCATTTGCTGAAATGCTTGAAAGCAAAAAATCGTATTTGGGCATTCTGGTTGCGAGGCCAACGGATGTAAATTAAGATCTGCTAGCCGTTAATGCCCGCACTTTTTTGTTTGTCAACTATAAAAGTTCTTTCCACTTTGGTTCAACCGGCAATCGTTCTCCATCAGCTGTCGTATGCTCCTCCAACGAATCCTTTTTCGACTGGATGACCATGTAGATCATTGTTTCGTCAGAAGAGTTGCAGATGCCGCGTTTCCCTGGTGGTGCAACACGTATTACGCTGCCCTCTTCAATCGGAAAGCAGTCTTCGTCAACCTGAAAATACCCGGCACCTTTCAAGATAATGTATGTTTCTTCATTTTTCCAGTGAATATGAAAATACGGTTGTTCCGAATGTGGAGGAAGCGAATTAAACGAAATTTGGGTTCCGGTTGCTTTTGTTGCATCCTTCAAAAATACTTTGCCTTCAATGAGTTTTTTATTCACCGGATGAATGAGCGAATAATCCATCAACGTATCTAAATTGCCCATATTTACAGCGGAGTAATTGGTATTCTCCGATAGGTTCTCCATTTTCTTCATCTCATTATAATTTAAAATTTTCAACGGTATTCGATGGAACTCGCTTATAATGATTCTCCTGTGTGTGATGGCCTTTACATGCTCGTTTCATGTTTTTCTATTTATTTTGCTGATAAACGGTTTAATGATGATTCTTGTTTGATTTCTTAATCACATCATTAAAGTCCAGTTTCTCGCGAGCAACGAACGTGAGCTGTTGGGAGGCTAGTCAAACCAATAATTAGTCCCATGTCAAGTATTTTCGCCAGTTGTGTTGTTCTTTGAATCCCAGTACTTCCCGGATTTTTCGATTCGAAAACAATGCTTCGTGTTCCTCCAGTTCACGAGTAATCGGTACTCCCGGAAAAAACCGTTCAGCCAACTCTTTGCTGGGAATAATCGCGCCATTGTGATCGTTTCCGGCATTGAAAACCTGATAACCAAGCTGATCTTTTTTCAAACATAAATCGACAATCTGTCCCAGATCACGCGCATCAATATAACAGAATGCATTTCGACGACGCACTTCGGGGTTTCTAAAATAATGTGGAAACAGTTCAGCGTACTCGTGAGGTTCAATCACATTCCCGATTCGAAGCGCATAAATATCAAAGCCCGATCGCCGCTGGAAACTGCGTGCTGTTTTTTCGTTCACAACCTTCGACATTCCATAGCTGTCCATGGGATCAACATCATAGTCCTCCTCCAAAGGCAGTACATGCGGGTTGGTTTGGCCATCTGAAAAACAGATGCCGTAGGTGGTTTCCGACGAAGCAATAATGATCTTCTTAATTCCAAGCTTTACAGCCGCTTCAATCACATTGTAGGTGCCCATGGTGTTTACCCGAAAGGTTTCATTATCCGGTTTGAGCAAGATGCGGGGCACGGCAGCAAAATGTACCACCGCATCAAATTTTGGAACGCCATTACCCTGCTCCAGTTCATCGATGTCGGCATACGCACTCATGGCATTAAACACTTGTCCGGAATCTGTAATGTCAGCTACCAGGTTATCGACCCCCGGATGATCCAGCGGTGTCAGGTCTACATTCATCACCCGATGTCCCTGCTCTAGCAGGTAGGGGATTACGTGCTTTCCGGCTTTTCCCGATCCTCCTGTAAATAATATTCGCTTTTTATTCGTCATATACTCTTCTGTTTTATAATGATTTTAGTTGCGATCTGCTAAAAATGCTTGCGCTGAACTCTCCATACACTGAAGCTCCAAAAAAATATTTAAAATACAAATTTTCTTTGTTAAAGAATAAACCGATGTATGGAGCCATCCACAGCTGGGTGGCAATTGCTCAAAGCCCTATTCTTGGTACTACCATAACTGTTGAACGTTTGAGAAAACGGGCTTACATTCCTTTATTGGAACGCTACAATCAGCTTAAACCAAACACGGTTTTGTTTTCGATGACTTAACGAACTGCCCGGTATGCTCCTGAGCGATAGCGAAGGGAGGGAGCGCAGCTCGCGTACGCCGTGGTGTTGTGAAAGCCTCTCCCTGCTAGTGTTTGCTAGCGGGGAGAGGCTTTCGATTAGCGGTCGTTGTTTTATTTTCTAATCCAGACGTAAAACCATACATATCTATGATTTTTGCCTTCGGATAATTTATGTTTGTTTTTTTATTAGTCTTAAAATCTGTAGTAAAAGTTTCAGATGATAATTTGTCTATTGGCACTTTATTGTTCTCATAAAATGCTTTTATAATTGACAATGAATTGGCATTAACTCTTCTGAAACCACATTTGTCTTTGGAAATCTCTCTGAAAGAATTACAAAAATAATTGTCAAATGCAGGAATAAATCCAAAAACTCCAAGAAGGATTTTTGTTATTAAAGTCAAATCAGCATTATTGTTGTCAATCAGGCATTTCTTAATGTCATTATAAATTTTGATAATTGTCTGAATATTATTTTCATCGTAATTGTCAACGTCTATTTGCCATATCGACTTATCTAATGTTGCAATATATTTAATTGTTGGCTCAAACTGTTTTACACTCTTTTGAAGTAAAAAACTAGAACCTCTAAACATTCCCCAACTTGCCAAATAAAATCCAAGGACTAAACAGCTTTTTTCGACATCTTGAGTAATATCTTTTGTTGCTATGAAATAATTGTAGCAATAATCAAATGAAGTGTATCTGTCTTGAGGATACATTTGACTTTTGAATTTGGAAACAATATTTTCAATGTCTGTTTTTGTCATTTAAGGTTGATTTGCGTTATCTTGGATTCTTTTCTTCCAAATCTTTTCTAATACAAGTTTGCCTTTGGGACTCTGATAAAAGGCCCCCGGCTACCGCACGAATCCTTTCGTGTGGTGTTTAAGAATAACCACGCGATACAATCGCGCGGGAGCGGAGACTCTTTTACCTAAGATATCTATGGTCTGCTTTGTGAAATTATCTCTACTCATAATTGCCTGTTATTTTTAAACTTGCACCTAACGGTCATTTCTATGTGGTCGGGCGGTCCCGATGCAATCAGGAGTGTCAGACCCGCAGGAAAGTGGGCGCAAGGTCTGACTTGTCAGACCGCTAAAACCCCCGCCTGCCATATACAATTTGTTGGGCGCAGTTATTTTCCAATCTCGTGTCTAAACTCATTGTAATTCATGACTGATATTTCATGTCGTAATGCACGAGCAATGATTTTCTTTTCATCTGTTACGAGTATTAAATTATTCTCTTTGGCAATTTCTGCAATTAGTGCATCTATCCACGTATTTTGTTTATTCGATTCTCCTTTAATTTCATTAAATACTTCACCAATATGATTTGTTAAGGGCGTGTCATAGTTTAAAATTAACTTACTAAATAACGCACCACTCTCTAGATTGAGAGATATTGGAGATAATGAATCGTAGTATTTAAGTCGACTATTTTGTCTGTTTAAGTTATTGTCAGCTTTGATTTCACTTAGCTGTGCAATCGATGAATAAACCTCAAAAACTGATTTTACTAACTCTGGATTAATCCCATCGTCATCAAGTTTAATAATGATATTTGTATCGAGTATTATTTTAGGTTTTGGTATCATATTTTGTTGTGGTTATAGATAAATTGAGATTGTTTTCCATGCTGATTAATTTTGTGAATCTCAATAATTTGATTTAAACTATAGAATTCATCCAAGTTGTGGAAATTTACTTTCACAAATCAAAGTTGATATATCCTCGTTAATTTATTTTTCATTGAGTCAATCTGTTTATTAGAGCGAATTATAATTGTGCCTAACGGTTTGTGTAAGTGGAGTGCGGGATTGAAAGTGATGAACTTTCAAGCTCGCACGGAGCCAATTCGTTTATTCAAATTTTATATTTTACGCCAATCGTCAAAGACGAATTGGCGGTGTTGCAACGGAGAACTGCGGTTGAATTACCCGCTGAAACCCGCATTACATTTACACTTTGTTGTAGTTCGTTTTTATTCTTCACATTTATATGTGTTATTATATTTGTTTTCTAATTCAGAGAACCAATATTTTATTGAATCGCCAGCATTATTTATATCTCTAAGTATTTCTCGTCTAAAACAAAAGTGTTCAGGATATTGAGAAGAAACATCAACAATAGTGTCATTTTTAACTGTGAGAATATTAATATCAGCATTTATGGAAAAAGAGAATACTTTATAATGATTGGGCATTCCATATTTGGCATTGCAATTATCATAATCTCCAATAATTTTATTGTATTCCATTACAATTTTTTCTCTGTCAGAATCTTCAAGTTCATATCTTACAGCTGGATTATAGTCGGCGTATCCTTCATCTATTTTTGTTATTTGATTTAGAATTTCAGGAATCCCATCCATGTTTATATCAACAATAGCACAGTATGCAATGTTATTACTATAAATCATTTTGAAAGGTACAGAAGTATTTTTATTAATCTGATTTAAAAATAAACGACTTCCAAAAACATCTTCAAATCCAATGAAATGATATAAATCTTTATCTCCGTCATTATCAAAATCTATCCAAGAAAAAGAATGTGGACCAAAATCTCCGTAGATTAGATTATACCAAATTACATTGTTTGTGGGATTCGATTCATCAACAACCAAATAACCCGTTCCATAAGGCCAGGGTTGTTCTTGATTTCTTTCTCTGAAATTAAAATGAAGAACTTTATAAGGAGAAAACGAAATAGAATCAATTTCTGTGATTTCACCAATTTTGGATTTTAATGTGTCCAATCCAAATTGTAAATAAATAGGATGGAATTGCTCAACTTTCAAATGTCCATTATTTTCTTTAGACACCTGTGCTTGAGTATTTATAAATTGAAAAAGTCCTAAAGTCAACAATATGATTATTAATTTTTTCATGTCTTTCAAAATGAACTACAACGGTTGGTACATGTTGCGGGGCGGATTTCGGAGAGCGTTCCTGTCCGCCAGCTGGCGGACACGGAACTGCGATGCGAGAATCCGCAGTTGGCACACCACCGAACCCCGCCCTGCAATATGTACTGTGTTGTGCGTTCGTGTTTTTATTTTTTTATTCGTTTTATTCTCATGTGTTCTTCTAATCCAAACCTGTCAAATACAAAGTGAACTATTTGAACATTCTCAAGATTCCAAGTATAGTTTTTAAAATCTCCGATTCCATTAGATTCCGAAGTCGGTTTGCCAAATTCGGTTTCAAAGTGAGATTGAAAATCGCTAAAGGATTTTTCTTGGTCATTGTAGTTTGTTCGGAAAAATTCCAATTCGTTTAGTAAACCATTTTTCCTTGGTTCAAAGTGAAATCCAATCATGCAATTAAGTCCATTCAACGATTTACTTGAAATAGTATAATATCCTGTCGTTACATGTTTAAAGTCGTGCGCCTTCAATTTTTGAGTCAATGTCTGTTCATCAATGTCCCAGGGAATAAAAATGTCCGGTTCGTCAATTTTATATCCTTCTTGAATATTCATCTTTTTAATCTTTTTGCCTTTTCAGCAATCTCTTTATAGTGATTAAAATCCGATTCAATTTGGTCAAATGTTTTTCCATTAGTTACTTGTCTATTAATGGCAAAATCCAAAGCTGTCAGTTCGATAATCTTGATTCTTCTGTTTTTGTCTTTTAGCATCACAAGTTTGTCAACCAACATTTCTCTAAAATCACAGTTTCCACTTTTTTCTTTTTCAGTCAGAGTTTTACAAGCTGCAAAAACTTCATCTTCATATTCAGAAGTCATTGCGATATTTATTAATTCATTTGTGTCTGGAAGTGGAAGTTTTCCGCAAACAGGACTTCCTCCTCCGTGATATTCAGTATCAACATAAAAGCAAAGCCATTTCGAATCAGTTTCAGTGTCCAAATATGTTTTTGTCCACTCAGCAAGATTGTTTTCAACTAATTCAAATTGCTTTTCCAATTCCTGAATCAGTTTTCTGTCCGCAATTAATTTTCTTTTATGTAGCATTCTGCTTCTTTTTCAACATGACGCACAACGGTCACTTGCAAGTTGTCGTTGCGGATTTCGAAGAGCGTCAGTGTCCGACAGGACATGACGGTCAAGAAAGGAGTTGCGGCAACTGATACCACGAACCCCGCAATGCAATTTGCAACTTGTTATGCGCTTTTATTCTTATTTTTTTGTTTATTTTTCACATGTCCAATCGTAAATGCCCCACTAATCATTGCTGCTAAAAGTCCAAATATTGTTGCAGGTTTTATTTGCTGTCCTGAAATGAATGCCCACGGAATTAAAACAATTCCTGCGGCAATAATAAAGTAGCCAAAACCCATCAATAATTTTCCTGTCACTCCATCATACATGTTTGGAGCTTCTGCAATTTTAAGATTGTCAGGTAGTGCTTCATTTTGTTCTCTAATGTTTCTTCTAAATGCAGCATTAAAACTTCTAAAGTCATCTTTATCATTTGAAGCGTGCTCAAACTTAAAATTTCGTTGATTTTTTACTTTTATTTTAAAAATGTCAAAATGTTGGTCTGGAGTAAATTTAAACCAATCTATGTCTTGCCATTTTATAAATCTGTCTGAATATTTATAAAGGATGTAGCTTCTTTCCCAATT
This sequence comes from Sunxiuqinia indica, assembly GCF_009847015.1. Taxonomy (GTDB): domain Bacteria; phylum Bacteroidota; class Bacteroidia; order Bacteroidales; family Prolixibacteraceae; genus Sunxiuqinia; species Sunxiuqinia indica. The sequence goes on along the minus strand of NZ_WVEM01000004.1, from coordinate 5,146 downwards.
GATTTCTAATCCGTTCTCAACAATTTGTACAATTAGTTTTGCTTTAGATGTCCTTTTGGATAAAAACCAACCACCTAAGAAGTAAAGTCCAACTACAATCAAAGTCATAATCCCAAACAAGTCCTTATTCGTGTCCTCAAGTTTGCCAACTAAAAACATTGTCGGAATAAGACAAACTATCGGTAAGATAAAAATTGTCAATAAGAAATGGATTCTTGAACTTGTTGTTATTTTATAAGTCTTTATTTCTGTCACTTAGTTGCTTTTTTCGTTTTGTTTAATTGCGCATAACGGTAAATTGTATGAGTAGTGGCAGATTGCGTGGTAGTTTCCTGTCAAACCGCTACGCAGTTTGAGCGGGCTACAAACCTTGATATTTACCACATTGCCTGCCATTACTTATACAAAATGTTAGGCGCTTTTATTCATTACAAATTATATTATTCACCGCTGTAAAATAAGAAGGGTATAAACTTAAAAATGCTTCAACCTCACTTTTATTTGCTTTTAAATTATCTTTTAATTCAGTTCTATAATATGAGAAATAATCAAATTTACGTGCAAGCTCTAAAGCAACAATCCTATCTGCAAACCCCAATTCATAAAATGAAATTGATAATTTATTCGGCAACCCATATTTCATCATTTTTTGAATTAAGTCCATTTTTTCTAAAATATTATCATTTTCAGTATTTCCCATGAGCCTAATCACCTCAGAAACTGCACCAATTATCAAAGTAAGTCCATAGGAATAAGTATTATGACAAATATCAATTATATGCTCAATTGTTACTGTTCTTCTTTGTCTACCAGCCTTATATTTAACATTTTCTGATAAAGAAGCAAGCAATTCGTTAAATGTGTATCCTTTTAGCCAATGATTTGTCAATTCAAAAGCTGAATTGTCTGGTGTTAATTTTTTTATACTGACAGGCGCTTTTTCGTATAATATTGTCCACAAAACTTCAAATAATTCTTCATCGGTTTTAGATACTAACAGTTTGTCAATATTTTCCAAAGTCCATGCTTCTATTTGAAGAATATCTTCTACACCTAATAATGTACGGCCAAAAGATATCCTTTTCTCATCTGAAGTGACCTTCTTACTTATATTGTCAGCTAAAACTTTAAATAATTCTTTTAATTGTTCCTTCTGGTTGTTATCTGATATACTGTACGCCAAAGTCCCCATTGCAACTTTTTCAATTTTATCTGAATCAGTACCAAGCCCGAAATCAATCCAATATGCCATTAAATAGCTTTCAATAGCAGCAATAATGTCAAGTTTATTATCAAGTTGTTTTTTCAGGCCATTAACTGAGAAATTTGAATCAGAATGTTCTTCTGCAAAATCTTTAGGGAGCTTACGAATTGCTTCGGGACTATCCAAGTATGCACTCACTAATTCCAAAGGGCTTAAAGCAACACTATAATTCTTGTCATCGCTGTAAAGCGGTTCAAAAATAGTCAGCAAAGTACTACCACAAGGCTCTGAATTTACTGGGTCGAGCATATCAATTGCATTTTCCCATTTCCACTTTTCTCTATTATTGTTTCTCTTATCAAACAGTTCTGTGTCAGTAAATATTATACTCCCTTCTGTATGCATTCCTGCTCTTCCTGCTCTTCCAATAAGATTGTGAAAATCCCGGGTTTTAATTTTTGAATCAGCTTGATAAAAGCTTGTAATCATTAGGTATTTGATTGGTAAATTCACTCCTTGTGCAAGTGTCGATGTGCAAATAACAAATTTAATTTTGTCTTCTTGCATAGCGTATTCAATTGCCAACCTCAATCCCTCAGAAGTAAAGCCACTATGAGAGTATATTCCTATCCTTGAACATCTGGTCATATAATGGTCATCACCTAAGTGCTTTTGATGAAGATATGTTAATTTCTCAACCTCTTCTATATTCGATGAAATTAAAGGCTTTCCTGTTTCAAACCCCCTTTCTGTAATATCTAAAACTTTCTCAGAAATAGATTTTACCGTAAGTTTAGAACCACAGAAGATAGCCACAGCACCATTCTTTACAAGCTTTAAAGCTAAATATAAAGCAATAGATTTACCATCATTCTTTTCAGGAAACATGCGCTGATTTCTTTCACGCCCTCTTAGAGGAAAAGTCGTTTGCTCAATAACTCTAGGAACATAAAAATCAACATTATTTGCATTATCACGATTAATATACTGCAACCTGCCAAGACGTGTTGTCCAATTGGCAAAACTTACTGTTCTATGAGTAGGTAGTAAATCAACTCCAGAAATTATTTCCTTATCCTTTTCAATTAGCCAGTCCCCAATAGCAGATGCATTATTTATCACTGCAGAAATCAAAATAACCTGAGTGTCCTCTTTTACCATATTCTTTAGTGATGATAAAAGTAACTCATATGTTACTCCTCTAATTCCATTATCAAATTGGTGGCCTTCATCATAGATAAGAAGACCAATTTTTTGAACCAATTCTGGGCTATTTCTAATAATGTATATAAACTTCTCTGGGGTTAAGACTAAAACAAGGTTTGATTCTACAAAATCAAATTCTTCAATAAAGCTAAAATCATTCTGTAAAGCATCAGAAGGTTCGTCCACATCAATATTTTCATTCTTAAAAGTATCTTGGAGGCTGTTTTTTATTTCAGAACAAAGTGCCCTAAATGGAGCAACAATTACTGCCATCTTGGTTCTTTCCGAATAAAAACTACTGCGTATAATAATTTCTAGTGATTTTGTTTTTCCCGCACTTGTTGGCATTTGAATTACAGCCGATTTACCTTTATATATACCCTTTTCTCCAAGTAGTTTTTGAGATGGCCAAAACTCCTTTATAAAATCGCCATTTTGTATTGTACTACTCCATTTATCTTTGTTAATATTTGTATATCTCTGAAGACTCATCCACGATGAATTGTAAATGCTTTTCTTTACAACTGCACGTATTACATCGACAAATAATAATTGTCTATCTGTTCCACTTTCATAAATAGATTGACATAAATAATCAAGTGCTTTAAAGACTTGTTTACTATTATTTCCGCTATTATAAAATGATATTAATTGTGCTTGAAAATCATTAATATTAGAGGGAAAGGTATTTTGGGTATGTGAAGCAGAATAGGATTTTAAAGAGTCATTTAAGATATTATACAATAGGTGTTCTAATCCTTCACTCCCTAAATCAAGTTCCGACGAAACTATTTTACTAGACAATACTCTTGCGTTCCCCTGTAAATCTGCTAAATAGTAAGATGCAGCACCAATTAAAAGAAAGTAATTAGAATTTTTATCATCAAGTCTAGTTTCTACATATGAATCAAAGAATTGAGCAGAAAAAACTAAATTCTTAATGTAATTTGTGACAACAGACTCGGTTAATTCACTTTTTTTAATCTTTCCATAATCTCCAATTAACCCTATTGTTAGTGATAGTAATTCGGAAGGATTACGAGTAAGCTCTAAATGATAACGTTCAGGAATATCAAATTCAAACATTTTAGCTTTTGAACGTGTTACACCTAGTAAATTATAAGATTGAGTTCTAGGATTCATCAGCTGCAATTTCAAAGAGTTTATGCGCTAATTTCATCATATCATCTCCTTTTACCACAATTAGGAAAAGTGCTGAATTGTATGGATGAGCAGATGTGTCAGAATTAATAACGACATCTTCATCATAAATATCATTTGAATATAAAGCTGCAACACCATATTCTGAAGTATATGGAATATCAACTTGGTTTTGAAACCTTGCGACTTTAAGGGCTTCTTCAGTTTTTCCTTTATCGAATAGCCTTTGTTTTATAGCATTTAAGGATTCTGCTTTTCTTAAATCATCTTTAATAGAATCATCAATTGCATCCTGTAATCTGGGTTTAGCTTCGTTGCCTGAATATTGAGCTTTAACCTCAAACATTTTAAGGATATCTTTGGGTGTTTTGTTTTCATCATATAGTTTAAAACCAATTAAATCAGTTCCTTTAGTTGATTCATCTCGAATTGTTTTATTCCCATAGCGTGTACGTGGAACCCAATAACCTAAGATATACTCTATATAATCAGCCACTAAAATTTCACTAAAATCTCCTGACCTTATACCTGGACCAAAACCTCTTGCTTCTGTTGGGAATTTTAATTGAATCAGAAAATCTTTCCTTGACAAGCCTGTTCCATCCCTTAAAAAATCAATTTCATTATCAAAACAATAATGATTTCTAAAGTGTTTAGCCCATTTTGATAATACGGCTTTATCAGCTAAGTCGTGATTGTATTCTAACAGACAAATCTCTTTTCCATCCTTAGATTTTAAATCAGAATCAATTCTTGAAAACCAACTTGTATGTTCAGAGCTCCATGGCATATATATTATTTTAAGGTTGTTTCAGGGCTTGTTTAATTGCGCCTAACGGTTAGTATATGAAAAGTAGGCGATTACGAAGCACCAAACTTACGATTAAGCACAAAGTTTGATACGAGCCGAAAACCTTGATTTCACTACTGTTTCGCCTATTTTTTATATACATTGTTACCTGCAGTTTTTTATTCCATTCTTGTCATTCTACAAGGGTCATAAATTATTGGAATTACGATTTCGCCCTTCTTATTTATGAAACCTGATTTTCCTTCAAGTTCGACATATGCGAATCCATTATTAAACTGACTTGCGTAGTCAAATTTGGGTTTAATTACAATTTCTCCTTTCTTATTTACAAATCCCCATTTCTCATTAAGACTAAAGTTCGCTACACCTTCATAGAAGTGCCATAAATCGTCAAATTGAGGCTCAATTATAAGTTTGCCATTTGAATTGTAAGCACCCCATTTTTCATTCTTTGCACGAACTATGTGCATTCCATCCGATAGATTTCCTGTAGCCATATAGTTCGGTGGAATAATCGTGTCACCTTTAGCATTTAATCTCCCACGTCCATCTTCCGTGTTAAATGCTCCTGGATAGGTGTTTAATGACCACAACTTTTTGTCTTTGTGTTTTTCTTCAACGTACTCAAATGTTTCACCTTCTTTGTTAATTAGTTAATCCTTATGAACTAATATTTACTGGAAATAATTGTTTTTGTCTAATGATTATTTCCAGTAAAATTTTAAGCCAAAGAACTTCTTCTTTGATTTTCCGAAGTAATCCTT
>NZ_WVEM01000003.1 GCF_009847015.1 Sunxiuqinia indica | reverse complement strand
TATTAAACTATATAATAACAAAAGGCTTCATGTATCTTTAGGGTACAAAACACCTAACTCGGTGTTTCAAAACGTAGCTTAAAATAATGATTAACCTGTAGCCGTATTCTAGGACTAGACAAAAAACCTCTTTCCATGAAAGAATTATTTGGGTAGCTGGCTTTAATAAGAATGAAATATTGAAACCTCAATGGCTTAATTTTACTTTTCAGACAGACTGCCGTTATAAGCCATTCCCCACATAAGAACCTCCCTAATAGATTTGAAACTAAATTATCTATTCATACAGTTCTTATTAAATTCGGTTGCTAACGATAAAATTTGCAGCTTTTCTGAGCTTTTTAAGCATCTTGATTCGCGGGGAAGTATTATGAATAAAAAGATAGGTACGATAATTAACTAATTTTACCGTTAGTCAGAATTCCCCTTTTAAAGAGGAGTTTATTTTGATTATTGACTTTTAAAAAATAGTTTTGATAACGAGAATGAGCCAGTTCGAAGCTCGGTGTTTAAAATGGTGTAAAGGTTTAAAATCAACCCGGTCAGAATTCTGGAGCTGGGGACATTTTGGAAAATTGAATGGTGGAGCGAAGCTACCCCGTATACAATAATACCTAATAGAAATGTACAATGTTCCTGTTCTGGCAAATTTTCAATTTCTTGACAACACCCTTATCCTCAGCTTTTATGGGCAAGGGAATTTGTGTTCGAAAATTGATAAATCAGACAATATCCGTGGTTTTCGTTATATACAATTAGCATAGAATGAAACAACTTATTTCAAATATTGATATTTCGCAGATTTATCAGGATAATTTACCTGAACTTAAATCGTATCTATACCGACTGACTTGCAATGAAGAAATGACAAATGATATCTCCCAAGATACTTTTGTAAAAGCTTTGGAGAAACAACGTCAATATAACGGTGAATCAACTTTAAAAACATGGATATTCTCAATTGCAACAAATCTTGCAAAAGATTGGCTTAGAAAGAGAAATAGATGGTCAGAAACAGCACAGGATGATGCAAAAGCATTAGCACAATCTGATCCTGCTCATAGAACCATTTTTTTGAATATTAGTGAAAATTCTGAAAATGGAAAATTTGATTTCAAGGAACATATTAGCTTCTGTTTTACATGCATTTCTAAAACATTGGACATTGAAAAACAAGTTGTACTGATTTTAAAAGACATTTACGATTTTAAAGTCAATGAAATATCTTTAATCCTGGATACGCCAAAAGGAACTATAAAGCATTGGTTATACCGAGCAAGACAAAGTATGATTGAGATATTTGACCGGAGATGTGCTTTGATAAATAAAAACGGTGTTTGTTATCAATGCTCCGAATTGAATGGGCTTTTTAATCCCAAGCAGGAAAAGTTAAAAAATGTTTTTCCTAGGGAAGATAAGAGAAAACTTTATGTTTTACGTACAAAGCTTGTAAAAGAAATAAATCCATTATCTTCAAAAGGATCAGCAATAGAGGATTCAATAATGAAAGTGTTAAGAAAAGCAATTAATGATATATAGTTCGACCATTTTCAATTTCTTATTCGTCTAAGAATAAAAAAGAGATAATATGAAAAAGAAAATTAAAATTATTTACTCAGGACTGATTGCAGGTTTATTTAGTCAAGGAATTTTGGGAGCGTTATTTATGAGTCCCCCTGTTCAGAAAATATTGTATAATCCGAATTGGCAAAGTGAATTATTTCTTGAAATAACACCGACTAGAGAAATTTTCCCTTCGGTTGCTGGGTTAGTTGTATTAAGTATTGTACATAGCTGGCTTTTTAATCTTTTACAAAAGTCTATCCCAGGTCAAACTTGGATTAAAAAAGGACTGTTTTGGGGTTTTACTATTTGGATAATGTATTGGGTGTTTCAGGAATGGTTTGTATATCACACCTTGCTACAAGAGCCAATTTTGTTGACTTTTGTAGAATTGACTATTTTGTTATTTGGAAGTTTAATTGAAGGGTTGATTATTTCAAAATTCTTATTTGAAATTAACAAAGAAGAATAGGTTTAAATGGAGTAAATTGATAGGAATTAAAACGGCTTATAATAATTAAGCGTTCGAGCCGCACGCAACGCAGAGCTTGAACGCTTAATTATTGGCGGTAGTTTTAACGCAACTTAATGGGAATATTTATCATCTAACACAAAAAGAACCAATGAAAAAACATCTTCCTTTCTTGATTTTATTTCCTTTTCTTTTAGCAAGTTGCATTGACGATGGTGAAAATGACAAACTGCAAAGTAGTTGTGATTATATTGATTTTAAATACGACAACGGAGCTGAGGATTATTTGGGGGAATTATCAAATGATTATTTATTAATTGCCTGTGATACAACTTATACAGACAATGAAATTCAAGATTATATTTCTACGGAAAGCTACTTTGACCAAAATTACGACTACACAATTTACACTCAAGCAAATTACAAATACAAAGAAATTCCTTTAAAACTTAAATCTTCAAAAAACTGCGAGGAATTAACTTCAATAATTTCCGATTTACAGCAAAATAGTATAATCTCATATGCACATTACACTATTCAAACCGACAACTGCGAAAACTTAATTTGGGAGCCAATTGGAGATTTATGTGTAAATAGTTACAGTAGTCTTTTTTACGTCAAAGTATCTGATGAAACAGATTTAACAGACTTAAATAATGTTATTACAGAAACAAATACAGAACTGATTGAACAAAATGAATTTATGAAAAAATGGTTTACAATAAGAGCAACAAAAAATTCAAACGGAGACGCTCTAAAAATGGCAAACTATTTTTACGAAACGGGACTTTTTGAATCAAGTGAACCTGATATAACAAAATATCCTGTTGAATAAAAAACTACCGCTAATAAAGTACATATTGCAGGACGGGGTTTGGTGGTACGCCAACTGCGGATTCTCGTTTCACAGTTCCGTGTCCTTCGGACAGGAACGCTCTCCGAAATCCGCCCCGACAACATGTACCAACCGTTAGCGGTAATGGAAGGAAACGTCCGTAAATAAAGCGCTATCAATTTTGCTGGAATCAAAAACAATAGTAGAAAATAGATAAATTCAGGATTAATATGACACTTCAAAAATTTCTAATTCAAATACCGGATAGTGTATTGGAGGAACTTTCTTCCAAATTATCCAATACACGGTGGCCTAAACAACTAAAAGACTCAGACAGTGAAAGAGGAATGGAAAAGAACTATTTACAGTCTCTTGTTGATTATTGGCAGAATGGTTATGACTGGCGTGCTCAGGAAAAAGAGTTGAACAGTCATTCTCAATTTAAATGCAAAATTGACGGAATTAATATTCACTTTATCTGGGAAAAAGGAAAAGGGGAAAATCCGACACCAATCATTTTAACACATGGTTGGCCTGATAGTTTTCTTCGTTATAAAAAAATCATAAACAAGCTTACAGACCCTGCCCGTTTTGGAGGCAACCCAAACGATTCTTTCGATGTAATTATTCCATCTTTACCCGGATTTGGTTTCTCAGATAAGTCGGAACATAGTGGATATAATAATGCTTATGTAGCTGAATTATGGGTGAAACTGATGACTGAAAAATTAGGTTATACCAAATTTGCAGCAGCAGGTGGCGATATAGGTTCAGGTGTTACCCGTTATATGGCTCTAAATCATCCAAACTTATTAATTGGTATCCACCTGACAGACGTTGGTATTATTCGAGACCTTTTAATGGCACCTGATGAAAGCAAACTATCCAAGGAAGAAATGGCCTACAAAAAGACTGCTCAACAATGGATGGCTCAGGAAGCTGGCTATATATCTATTCAATCAACAAAACTACAAACATTATCCTACGGACTTTCGGACTCTCCGGTTGGTACAGCGGCATGGATTCTTGAAAAATTTCGTTCTTGGAGTGATTGCAAAGGTCAGCTTGAAAATTCGTATAGTAAAGATGAACTATTGACCAATGTAATGATTTACTGGTTAACGAATACACTAAGTTCTTCGGTGAATATATACTACGAAAATACACATTCTCTGCCTCCAATGGGTAAAATAGAGGTACCAACTGGTATTGCTTTATTTGCTCAAGATATTTTATTGCCTCCTAAAGAATGGACAATAAAGAATTTGAATGTAATCCATTGGGCAGAGATGCCTCGCGGAGGACATTTTACAGCAATGGAAGAGCCAGACTTGTTTGTTGAAGATATTTGTAAATTTTATCGACAATTGAAAGTTTAATTAACCACTACCGCTAATCGAGTAGGTGGATGACAGCCAAATGACTGCTTCACCTCTCGACACCAGCGTACGTAAGCGAGCTACGCTCCTTCCCTTCGCAATAGCTCGGGAACATATACGGCGGTTCGTTACGTATCAGCCTAAAGCTCTTTTCTCCTTTAGACCTTTGCTGTAGTTTAAGATAGGGCTGGAAAACTCGAGGTTTAAACCTCCCTCTCGAATTTTGAGCAACGTATCGTTCAGCCCTTCAGCTTTTTGGTGAGTCCTCTGCCTTTTCGGTGACGGCTCGTCCTGCTTCCTTCAGTGCTGACCTCACGGTCAACCACCTTGCAGCCTACTTACGGTTCGGGGCGTTACCCCCACCCGTAAGAGACTTACACCCTCTGGAATAATTTCATGCATAACCCTACTATTTAACACAAGAAAATTTGTATTTTCAACATTTATTCAGAGCTTTCAGTAAAGTGTGCACATGCTCATGCTGGGCACACATAAAGTGTAAATGTAATGCGGGTTTCAGCGGGCAATTCAACCGCAGCTCTTCGTTGCAACACCGCCAATTCGTCTTTGACGATTGGCGTAAAAAATGAAAATATGAATAAACGAATTGGCTCCGTGCGTAATTGAAAGTTCATCACTTTCAATCCCGCACTCCACTTACATAAACTGTCAGACTGTCTAAATACCTCTTTCCATGAAAGAATTATTTGGGTAGCTGGCTTTAATAAGAATGAAATATTGAAACCTCAATGGCTTAATTTTACTTTTCAGACAGACTGCCGTTGTGTGTAATTTGAAAAATGACAGATAAAGAGCATAAAATGGAAATTAATTTTTTAGACCATGTCGCAATTCGAGTTGCTGATATGGAAGCTTCTGCAGCTTGGTATGAAAAAGTGTTGGGACTGAAACGATATCAATTACCTGAATGGGGAGACTTTCCAATATTTTTACTTGCAGGAAAATCAGGAATCGCATTGTTTCCAGCCAATACAACTGACACTAAACTTGAACCAACTTCAAAAAATGTAAAGATTGACCATTTTGCATTTAATGTGACAAATGAAAATTTTGAAAAAGCTAAAAAAAGATATATCGAACTAAATTTGGAGTTTAATATTCAAGACCATCATTACTTTGATTCAATATACACAAAGGACATAGATGGACATACAGTTGAATTAACGACAATTAAAGTAGATGAACGAGAATTTTATAAATAAAAGCTATACACAATCGAATAGCCCGCCACGCTAGCAGGGAGAGGCTTTCACACCACTGTACGTAAGCGAGCTACGCTCCTTCCCTTCGCAATAGCTCGGGAACATATACGGCGGTTCGTTACGTATCAGCCTAAAGCTCTTTTCTCCTTTAGACCTTTGCTGTAGTTTAAGATAGGGATGGAAAACTCGAGGTTTAAACCTCCCTCTCGAATTTTGAGCAACGTATCGTTCAGCCCTTCAGCTTTTTGGTGAGTCCTCCGCCTTTTCGGTGACGGCTCATCCTGCTTCCTTCAGTGCTGACCTCACAGTCAACCACCTTGCAGCCTACTTACGGTTCGGGGCGTTACCCCCACCCGTAAGAGACTTACACCCTCTGGAATAATTTCATGCACAACCCTACTGTTTAACACAAGAAAATTTTTATTTTAAACATTTTTTCAGAGCTCAGTAAAGTGTGCACATGCTCATGCTGGGTACACACAAAATGTATAAGTAATGGCAGGCAAAGTACTTAATATCAAAGTTTGTAACCCCGTCAAACAGCTTAGCGGTTTGACGGGAAAGTGCTACACAATCGCCAACTTTGCATATGCGTGCCGTTGGCGGTCATTGCAAAAACATAAATAATAGATGATAATAAAACAGAACAAAATTCCCGATTATTCAATTCTGAAAAAGGATGAGAAATCATTCCACTATATTGATAGTTTTCAGAGTCAGAACTTAATTATCAGGCCTGATAATGATATAATTAGTATCGGAAAATTATTTCTAACCAGTGGTCCTAAATGGGCTGACAGTTTAATATTGATTAGGGATAAAGTTGTTGGTGTATTTGGATTGAAAACTTCTGAACAGCTGACTGATGAAGCAAGGAATCCTGATAATTTTAAATTCCAAGCGGGGGAACAACTCGACATTTTTAAAGTGTATGCAAAAACTGAAAATGAACTTGTTTTAGGCGATGACGACAAACACCTTAGTTTCAGCGTTTCATTATTACTTGACTGCAAAAATAATGACATAGAAAAAAAGAAAATAATGATAACAACAATGATTGAATACAAAAATATTTTTGGGAGAATTTATTTTTTGCCAGTTAAACCAATTCATCAGTTAATCGTAAAAAAGACACTGAAAAAAATGATTAAAAAGATAGAAAATGTAACTACCGAATGAGAACAAACAACGAACCGCCAATCGAATAGCCCGCTGGGTTTTAATTTCCTTTCATAGAACTACTTCATTTTCAATTTTAGCACTGCCTCTTGCATAGGAAAGTTCTACTGCTTTTTTCTTGAACTCTTTGTCAAACTTTTTTCTCATCTGGTTCACAATTGTAAGTAAAGTAAAAATGGTACTTAACTTACCGTACAGTATAATGCAGCACTTCCACTCGATATCTGTCAGGTTTTGACAACAACTGGCATTTCGTCACTTTTCCTTTGCATGGGATCGAAACAGATATAGTCTTGCCTATACGGAGTTTTACTCTTCACAACGCCATAGATTTTCCGTAATAGTTTACCTTGCCCCTTAGAAACAGGAGTCTGTTTTACCTTGTTGCAGTCTGATCAATTTTCCGCCACTCACGGCTAATAAAAAAAGTCACAATTAAGGCTGAGCAAGTATCAGCAATTGGCATTGAAATCCATATTCCTGTTAACCCGAAATACGTTGGAAGGATAAAAAGGAGTGGAATAAGCACAATCACCTGGCGAAGTAAGGTTAACAGAGTGGCTATCTTAGCTTTGCCAACCGATTGGAAGAAATTCCCGACTACAACCTGAAATCCAACAACCGGCAAAGCCAAAAGTCCGATCCTCAACCCCTGCCTACCCAAGCTCAAAAGCTGTGGATCCGAATCATTAAAAAAGCGAACAATAAAACCGGGTATCGACTCAACAGCAATAAAGGAAATGACGGAAATGACGGTGGCTGAGATCATAGCAAGTCGCAAAGTCTCTTTTACCCGACCGCCGGACTGTGCTCCAAAATTAAACCCGATAATTGGTTGCGAGGCCATATTAATGGCTACAATGGACATGATGATCAGCGTGACAACTGAATTTACAATTCCCATTGCCCCAACAGCCAAGTCGCCTCCAAACTGAATAAGCTTTGTGTTAATAAGCGCTTGCACAGCAGAGTTGGCTGTTTGCATAAAAAACGGAGCCATTCCAATCAATAGAATCTCTTTCATAATCTCCGGATCTAACCGGATATATTTCGCCCTCAGCTTAACAACCGAACGCTTACTGTTAAAATGAAGCAGCACCCAAACGGATAGTGACATCATTGAGATGACCGTAGCATAAGCAGCTCCTTTTACTCCAAGGTCAAAAACAAAAATAAATATGGGGTCTAAGATAATGTTTAGGCCAGCACTCAATATCATCGAATACATGGCTATTTTGGCGTTTCCCTCACTTCGAATCACGTTGTTCAACGAAAACCCAACGACCTGAAAAATGACTCCAACTAAAATGATATTCAGATAGTCGTTTGCATACCCGACTGTTTCTGCTGTAGCACCAAACATCTTCAGCATGGGTGCTTTTATCAGAAAGCCGATCAACGAGATCAAGCCGGAAGCCAGAATCATCATCAGAAAGCTATTCCCCAATACGCGCTCTGCCCGGTCCATATCGCGTCGTCCCATATTGATTGACACTAACACACCGGCACCAATACCAATCAACATTCCGAACGCAATCATAATCAGCATAACCGGAAAGATGACCGAAACCGCACTCAATGCGACAGCGCTAACTCCCTGGCCAATAAAAATACGGTCGACTATATTATAAAGCGCATTTACAAATACTCCGATAAATGCAGGAATAAAATATTTTAACATTAACCGAGGAATACGGCCCTCGCCCAACTCTTTTGTTCTATCCATAAAAAAAACTGAGCACAAATGTAAGTATTCGATTCAATAAACCGGGCAACAAACCGTTCCCATTATTCTTTGGGAAATATTAAATTTGCACTCAAAATACAATTGTTATGACCACAGAAAACTCAAATAAAATAGATAAGACAACCTTAAACCGCTTAAAATCGGAGAATACGGACACCGCGATCGAAGCGATTTCGGAATTGAAGGAGAAGGGCCATGCAGGCTATGTTCCTATCTTGATCGAGTTGTTGCATGCTTCAGACAATCCGGAGATCAAAACATGCATTTTTCGGCTGTTGGCTGAGTTAAAACAAAGTGATGCCATCCCCCTGATCATTGAAGCTATCGAAAATAAAAAGTATGCCAACGAACGGCAGCAGTTGGTTAGTGCTTGCTGGGAAAACGGTCTGGATTACAGCCATCATCTTTCCTTGTTTGTTGACCTTGTTATTGAAAATGATTTAGAAATTGCATTTGAAGCGTACACCGTTATTACAAATATGTCGGGTAAAATTTCAAAAGAAATTGCCGATAAGGAAAGTGAAAAGCTAAAGAGAGCAATGTTGGAAGCCGACGATCAACAAAAACAACTGATGCACGATTTACTGGACTTTCTGCCCGCTTTTGAGCGTGGAATTGAACCACTAGCATATTAAAGTAAAAGACTTAAGAAAGAATTAACGGGAAATCCGATACGATTGAAAGAACTGTTCGTTTTGAAATATGTTATATTGCTATATATTCATCTAAGGAAACCGAACAAAACGTGATTATATTCAGGCTCTCAATCGTTTTACTTTTATTCTTACTTACATGCAGGCCGGTTCACTCACAGGAATTTGCCGATATTCAGCAATATCACATTCCAATTCTGTTGAACCCCTCATACGTGGGAGCCACAAAAGGAGATCGATTAATTATATCGCCGGTTAGCACCCGGAGAACAGACACGAAATCATACTTAAGATACCTGAGCCATGACTTTTTTATAAAAAAACGTTCGTTAGGACTTGGCTTCATCGGTGGAGCTCAAATGGACTATACTCAAAATATATTTGTTCCATTTTTTGAAATCGCTGCTGCGAAATACCTTCCCAAGGGGCACGAGACCTTTCTAATTCCATCAGTAACCCTTGGCTTTCATCAACCCTTAAAAGAGTACAGCTTATTTCACCTTGATAATTTAATCGACACCAGAGAGCACACAGCCTATGCTCCGGGAACTTCTCTTTATCGGTCATCCGAATTTATTGTTGGCGGAGGTATTCTACTAACAGACTATCATGGAAGTGTCGGACTATCTGCAAAGTACAGGCAATCCTTTTTTACAAATCCTTACACGGATGAATTTGATGTTAAAGCCTACGACCTGATAATTCATGCCGAGAAGATTTTCACCTACAAGCATCGTGATTTACTATCTAAAGCCTACATGATCCGACCACGTTTGGTCATTCATGTTGGCAACGAAACCAAGCAGTTATTTACCGGAGTAACAGTACAGCGAAAGAAATTTGAAATGGGCATTGGTTTTCTACCGAACTTTGACTCGGGGAACACCCGCTTTTCAATAAATACAGGTATCGATTTTGAATACTTTAAAGTGAATTATCTGGCATCCATCCTTAACGACACCGGCGAATTTGGAACATTTATGCACAGCATCAGCCTTCGGATTATTTTCCCGGAACTTAAGCGATATGGGATTCCGATACCCGGTATTATCCGGAACTTATAAAGGCTTATAAACCAAAATACGGGTGTTTTAAAACAGCCTTCGATTTCTATTCTACAATCTTCAAACTTTAATATTACTTTTACGAGCCAACCAATAAACCAGGACTAATCGCACGTGAAAAAGGCTTCATTTTTAATTCTATTGCTCAGCCTGTTTTCCCATGCCCGGGGACAGGATGCTGAATACTCTCAGTTTTATGCCAATCCGATATACTTAAATCCAGGGTTCACGGGAACTTCGGAGCGACCACGAGTGATTATTAACTATCGCAATCAATGGCCTCAAAAAGGAAATACCTTTGTTAATTACAGTCTGTCCTACGATCAATATTTCAAAAAACTGAATGGTGGTTTAGGAATACAGTTTCATCAAAGTACCGAACTCAACGGACTTGTTCAGACTTCATCCGGGTCATTTTTCTATTCACACCACATCAAGGTGAGTGAACGTCTGTTTTTTGATGTCGGCCTACAGGCTGGCGTGGCCTATAAAAAACTGGATTATGGTCGACTCATTTTCCCTGATATGATTGACCAACTGAACGGACATACTTTCCCGGGAGAACAGGAACAACCTGAAAATTCAAGCATCCTCTATCCTGATTTTGGATTGGGTACATTGGGGCAATACGATTCATTCTTCTTTGGATTTAGTCTATCTCATTTAACTCAACCAAACGAATCGATCATTGAAGGTGACCAAAAAGGCAAACTTCCCATGAAGTTTACATTTCACGCAGGTTCGCGCACGCATAAACTTCACCGGGGGCTTTTATCCCGCGAATTTACACTGTCGCCCAATATTATTTTTCAACAACAAGGGGCATTTTCACAAGTCAGCCTGGGCATGTACATTTTAGAGAAGTCCTTATCCGGGGGAGTGTGGTATCGTCAGAATATAGGCGTTCATCCTGATGCTGTGATTCTGATGTTTGGAGTGATGAAAAATCAGTTTAAAATTGGTTATAGTTACGACTATACCTTGTCAAAACTTGCCAATTACTCCAGCGGCTCCCATGAGTTTTCGCTCACTTTTTTCTTCGGAGAAGCACACAATAGCCGTAAAGCGATACTCATTCCTTCTCTTTAATACACCAAGGTTACCGTCCCGCTTTGTTGATGGCTTCTGTTTAAAAAATCCTGATACGAAACCACCCAGGTGTAAACTCCGGTCGGAGCATTCTGCCCGTTTTTTGTTTTCCCGTCCCATCCTTCAAAACCATTTTGGACTTCAAAAATACGTTCTCCCCAGCGATTAAAAATCTGCAAGTGATAGCCGGCTTCTAAAATACCTTCGGGAGCTAATAAAAACTGTTGATTCAAAGCATTGCTGCTATTCGGACTAAATGCATTGGGAGGAAATATCCGATCAAAAGCAACCAGCACTTCCTGATAGGCAGTATCCGTGCACAAAAATTCATTTTCGGCAATCAGCTCCACATCAAACCATCCCATTTCATCAAAACTGTAAGTCGGTTCAAAATCGGTCGAATACCCGACGCTATCGCCAAAATCCCAATAATAATTCTGAGCATTTTCACTACGGTTTTCAAACTCAAAATTCGGTCTCACGATACTAACTTCAGTTGTATCTGCCCGAAAGGAAGCGGTTGGTTTAGGAAAAACCCGCACTGCTGTATCCAACCAAGCCGTATCTACACAGTTGGTCACCGAAGATTTTGCGATAGCTGAAATATCAAACTCGTGATCTGGCGTACTAAACGTATTCATCAGCTGATCAGCGGCTGGTTGATATCCATTTCCCTGATCAAAGTTCCACGAATAGGTCAGTGCATCAACTGAATCCAAAGGCAGTGCCTGAAAAGAAACATCCAAGGGGGGGCAACCTTCTAACGGATTAGCCACTAGCTGGATCCAGGGTTTACGTTTAAATGAAAATTCCCGTTCGTCACTCTCGCAGCCAAACTCGGTTGTAATTTGCAATGAGATGGTGGATTCCGGCTTATTATTTAGACTTATTTCAAAAGGCCCCTGTCCTGTTCCCGGATCTTCCAGTATTTCATTCGAATCTAAGTCAGATAAATCCCAATGATAGGTGTCTTGTGGATTGGCAGATCCCATGTACCGAACTTCAATCGTATGACCAAAACAAGAATCAGGATCAAGATTTGTTTCAACAGACGGGATTGGCCTGACTTTAATCAACTCCTCAATTAAACCGTAATTCTCACACCCTTCATCTGAAACGATGAGCAAGCCAACATCGTAAGTGTCATCTTCTGCATACGTATATGTTGAAGTCTGTCCACGACCTACGCCACCATCACCATAATCCCAGTAAAACTCAGAAACCGGCTCGGTCGTTTCCGCTGAGAAGTCCACTAAGAAAGGCTCACAGTCTTCATCATCTGCAACAACAATCTTCAAGTTTGGAATCACGTTAATGTGCTGCCAGGTTGTATCACTCAAGCAACCTCCTTCGCTGACCAGCAAACCTAAATCTCGTTTATCGTGGCTTTCAAAACCTAAAGCAACTGTTAAATCGGTTATTCCAACTCCCGAAGCATAAACGGAGTCGAGAAAAAACCAGTTATAAGTTGCATCACCAGTGCCATCTCCCTCGTACATTACCTCCAGGTTGTAGCCATAGCATTCGGTCTCATCAATACTAAATTCACTTGTTGGAATATTGTAAAAGCTTAGGTTTAAAGAATCATTTGTGGTACAGCCGTAGGTGCTTTCGACACTTACTTTTGTTTTATATGTGCCATAGTTTGCTACCTCGGCTACTGACTGGGCTGAATTCAAGGAACCAAAACTTAAGCCAGACGAGATCGGTTGCCATTCGACATTGCCATGGTCAACTTCTATTTTGACTTCGCCCGTTTTTTGATCACAAAACAAGGTATCGGTGTCAGCCAAATCAATTACCGGATAGGGATGAAACGTAATTGCGACTTCTTGCTCTGTAAAACAACTGAAGCTATTTCCCACTTGCACTTTATAAGCTCCTGTTTCTGTAACCGTGATGGAGCGCTGATCATCGCCGGTATTCCAATTATAAAAATCATGACTCCCGGCATCCAATTCAATTATACTTCCTTTACAGATATTTTGGTCGCCTCCTAAGTCCAGCTTAGGACTAGGTTTTACATTCACCTTAAAAACAGCCGAATCAACACAAGTCCCATTTCTCGAAACCACTTTATAAATTGTTGTGTCCGTTGGAGCAGCCAACGGATTTGACTTGTATGGATCATCCAATCCTGTCGTCGGAGTCCATTCATAATTCCCGGCAAACTCATGATTTAACCGGATTTCCTGATTCTGGCAAATTGTAATGTCTTGTTGATCGTCAAAATCTATATTCCAAACATTGATATCTAATACGGCTGATAAACTCACTTCCGGATCATTCGGCATACCTCCAAATTCAACGATATAACCTTGAGGATAATAATACTCAGACGAAGAGCCGTCCCCTTCATTTCTCAGATCGTTCCACGATTTACTTGGCTGACTGGGATTCTGATTGATATGCGCATAATCCTCTCCAAGCCCTCCATTGAGATTGGCGTATGAATTATTAGGCTCACCATTACTCCAAAAAGAAAACCTACCATCAATTCGCGATCCGCCGTTATAAGTTCCGCGCCAAAACAAGATTCCCGGATCGGGACCAGTCACCCATTTCCATTCTCCTTCATTTTCCTCGTCGCTTGCACCAATCCAGCCTACCCCATTTACTTTAGTCCAAACAAAATCATTTTCGACCCGGGAAAGAATGGTAACCAGATAACCTTGAAGTCCGAAGTAATTCCTCTCTTCGGCTTCCTTTTTTGCCTCAGTCCAACTAATTCCCCGGCTACTTACATACTTATAAAAATGCTCTGTTTCAGGCAAATAATCAACATCTTTTAAGGTAATCGAAATCCTGCGAATTCCATTCGTAGGCGAAGAAGCCAAGTTCGTGTATTCAATATTTTGAACCGCATCCTGGTATTCTGACGCTGCTGCACTTCCTGAAAGAATCAAGGTACCTGTTGCATCATCCCAACGCGCTTTAATTTTTGATGTCTCCTGAAAGCTTAACTGATCCTCTCCTACCTGATAATTTGAAATTGAGATTTTCAGACCTCCTTCGATTTCAGGCCCCTGAATACCAACACGTTTACCTAGCTTGACAACTCCCGTACAATAATCAATCGCATCAGGATTTACGGACTGGATCTGTAACACGTCAGTCTGCGCACAGGCAACTGATAGGAAGAAAAGAAAGGTAAAGGTTAGTATCGTCGTTTTCATGAGCAGGTATCCGGCTAACTCCTGCTCGAAAAATATTTCATGAATTGTGACCGTTCGTACATCAGTGGATCCTCAATTTTTGCATAAGATAATCGACCTCTGAAAGCATCGATGGTTTCAAAATTCCACTTATCCATAAAGGATTCCAAATCGGTTAAAATTCCATTAATAACCTGTGCTCCTTCGATATAAACGACCGAACAAATTTGAGTTACCTGAGCACCAGCCAGCAATTGTTTGGCAACAGCTGCGCCATCGTGAATTCCTGTTGAAGCTGCAATCTCCAGCTTCGGCAATGCAGCACTAACTAATCCGACCCAACGCAATGAGCGACGAATATCTGCCGGTGAACTGAATACTTCTGATGAAGAAAGTTCAAGTTTATCGAGGTTGATATCTGGTTCGTAAAAACGATTGAACATGGTTACAGCCGCGGCTCCGTTGGCCATCAGCTTTTCGGTCATAGAAACCAAATTTGAAAAGTAGAAACCAATTTTCACTGAAACCGGAATGCTGACTTCCTTTTTTACCTTGCTCAACACATCAATATATAGCTGCTCTACTTCAGATCCATCCTGCAAGCGACTAGTCGGAACCACAAATAAGTTCAGTTCCAACGCATCGGCACCAGCCTGCTCAAAGTCCTTCGCAAAGCTCATCCACTCCTTTGCCGACACACAATTAATGCTGGCAATAATCGGAATACCAACCTCTTTTTTAGCATCTTTCACCAAATTCAAATGTGCTGATACTGAATTATCACGGGTGTAACCACGAATATAGTCTTCAGCCTCCGGATAGGAATTTTGCGGGTCCTTTTTGATCAGATGCGTTACTTCGCCACTAATTTGCTCTTCGAAAAGCGATTTTAAGATGACCGCTCCGGCACCTGCTTTCTCCAATTCTTTAATCTTTTCAACTGAGTTTGTTAAGCCTGAACTGGCTACGATTATGGGGTTTTTCAACTTCAGCCCCATGTATGTGGTTTCCAAATTTGCCATTCTGTTGTTTTTTTGTTCCGAATATATTAAAAAAATAGTGCCAAAGATATGTTATTTAATGGTATTGACGTTCACCAAAAATTTTGCTACCAACGCGAACCATTGTACTGCCCTCTTCTATAGCCAATTGATAGTCGCCCGACATTCCCATTGATATCTCGGCAAACGAGCTTTGGTTTTGAAAATACGCTTCTTTCAATCTGCTAAAAATGCCCTTTAAGGTTTGAAATTCTTTCCTAACCTGGTTCGAATCATCGGTGTAGGTTGCCATGCCCATCACTCCGCGAATTTCTACAAATTGCAAATCTGCAAACGCCGGACTAGTTAAAATATCGACTGCTTCCTGGTAGTCTAACCCAAACTTGCTTTGTTCTTCTGCAATATGAAACTGCAACAGACAAGAAATTATGCGATCATTTTTACGTCCTTCCTTGTTAAGCACCTTCAACAATTTTAAACTATCGATGCCGTGAATCAAACCAATAAACGGAGCAATGTACTTGACTTTATTCGATTGAAGGTGACCGATAAAATGCCATTCAATATCCTTCGGAAGTTCTTCATACTTGCTTGTTAACTCCTGAACTTTGTTCTCTCCAAAAATCCGGCAACCAGCTTCATAGGCCTCAAGAATATCCTCATTGGGCTTAGTTTTTGAAACAGCAACCAGTTTCACTCCTTCTTTCAGACCAGCATGGATATGTTTATAATTATCAACAATTCCCATAACAATAAAATTGAACCACAAATCTACAAAAGCAGCGCAACATGAGCATGCAAAATCGTAGTTTTTTCACGCTGAAGCAAAAGCCGGCCAGCTTGGAATGCACATCATTTTTCTATCTTTGCATCCTTCATGCAGGAAGCTAAAAAACATACTATTTTCAAAATGAATGAATTGGGAAAATCAAAAACACCCTTTGTTTTCTTAATTGATTTTGATTTTCAAAAACCATTGATTTGGAATTGGGAAGAAAGTAGAACGAATATTCTGTGGCAAACTCCCAAATGGTCGAACTTCACAACAAAGACACAGGAACCAAAAGATTTGAAATGGAAGGTGCACCCTGTTTATTATGGGCGCTACAAAAAAGCGTTTGAGCTTGTTCAAAAGCACTTACACAATGGCGATAGCTACTTGCTCAACCTGACCATGCCAAGCGATATTGAAACCAACCATAGCTTAGATGAAATTTTCAGCATCAGTCATTCGCCATACAAAGTGATGCTGAAAGATCAGTTTGTATGCTTTTCTCCTGAAATCTTTATCCGCATCGAAGAAGGTAAAATTTCATCCTTTCCAATGAAAGGAACCATTGATGCAACGCTAGAGAATGCGGCTTTTATCCTTAAAAACAATACGAAGGAATTGGCTGAACACAATACAATTGTTGACTTGATCCGGAATGATTTAAGCATGGTTGCCGACCATGTTCAGGTGAAGAAATATCGTTATCTGGATCACATTAAGTCCAATCGCAACGAGCTGCTGCAAATGAGTTCTCAAATTACCGGGGAACTACCTGATAACTATTATGAAAATATCGGAAGCATCATCGGTAGTTTGCTGCCTGCCGGATCGGTGAGTGGAGCGCCAAAGAAAAAAACAGTTGAAATTATTAAAGAAGCGGAGAAATATGACCGTGGCTATTATACTGGTATATTTGGCGTTTTTGATGGCTCAAATCTCGACAGCTGTGTCTTAATTCGGTATCTTGAACAAGAAAATAATAAACTAACATTTAAGAGTGGCGGCGGAATTACTTTTCAAAGTAACTGCGAGCAGGAATACGAAGAACTAGTCAAAAAAGTATATGTGCCTTTTGCTTGAGACCATAAAACTTGAAAACGGTCGATTCGCCAATCTGCCGTTCCATAACCGGCGCTTTAACAAAGCCCGCCGGGAGTTATTCAATCTGCCAGAACAAGATTTAGCTGAAATTATTAAGATTCCGGAAGCAAACCAAACAGGCATTTTCCGATGCCGTGTGTTATATGGGGAACAGATTAATCAGATCGAATTTATTCCGCACCAAAACAGACAAATCAACTCCATGCAAGCTGTTCGGGATGACTTGATCAACTATACCTATAAATATGCTGACCGTACAAGATTACAGCTGCTATTTGATCAGCGGAAAGATGCCGACGAAATCATCATTATCAAAAATGGTTTAGTTACGGATTGCTTTATTGGCAACCTGGTGTTTTTTAATGGGCAAAGTTGGTTTACTCCAGACCAGCCTCTTTTACAAGGAACACAGCGCGAAAAATTGCTTGCCGAAGCAAAAATCAAAGCAGTCCGAATAACAGAAGAAATGCTTTTTACTTTTGAAGAAATTGGAGTGATCAATGTTTTTTATGATTTGGAGAACATGCCTCGATTAAAAGCTTCTCAAATCAAAAGCCCGGGACAGTCTAAATAACAATCGATTACAGTCCACCAACACATAAATCATTTCAAATTTCTAGCATGAAGTCTAAAAAAAGTCTCAGGAATGCTATCCAACCTATTTTTTTATTCATTCAATTTTGTATTTTTCGGCAGTATTAGATGTAAAAAAATCGGATAGTAATCGCCTGTTTAAGGAACAAAACATAAGGAGGATAAAACCATGGCTGTCAACAAACCAAGAGTTATCAAAGATTTTGAAAAGTTAGAGAATCGGATCCAAGAGCAAATAAAGTTGGTGCATCCTGAGGGGTTCAGCCAGCACTTAATCACCTTTACCAATAAGGATGGAATGCTCGTTAGTGCACTCCCATTTGAAACGGACGAAAAATACTATTTGGTACGAATGACGGTTCAGCAGGCCGAAGACATCATTAGCGATGATGATGACTATGATGATGACGGTTCACTAAAAGATGAGTCGCGCATCGATTTTGAGGACAAATATGCCGAGTTGGATTACATTGCCGAGAACATTGAAGATAGTTCGGATGGTGATGATGATGACGATGATTAGCTTGTAAACGTAAAAAGATATGGGGAAGGATGATCCGGACTAGGATGATCCTTTCTTCATTAAAGGTGCCCCTGACTTTGCCAAGTCCTCTTTGCTATCAAGAATAATTTGATCGATATCAGCTGATGAAATATAACGACATTGAGCCGCGTGCCTGGCTGCATCTACTGTATCATTAGCCAAAATCATAGGAACATTTAATTTCCTCAATCCGTCAATAATTTCGTTTAACCGTTCGTTGATTCTTTTTTTCTTAATTGTCCGGATATAAATGGCCTTTACCCGATTAGGGAATTCTGATGTTATTCGGTTATAGATTTCCGGATCGTGCTGACCATTATCGCCAATCAGAATGAAAGACATAGTTGGATAGGTTTCGAAAAGCATTTTTATTTTTTCATATTTATGCTCGTGATTTCCACCTCCCGATTTCCAAAATTTCAAAATATTCATTTTCAACTCTCTTAACAGAAAGACCCCTTTCGGAAAATTATTAAAACGACAGAAGTCTTCCAGCAAATCGTACAAATTCCACTCGCTACTGGACACATAGAAAAAAGGATTGGCTTTTTTTCCATTATCCCCCGAATGCAAAGCCCGATAAAATGCGGCTACCCCCGGGAAGGGTTTTCGTGTCCTGGCATTTCGCCATAGCATTAGTCTAAGCTTACGCAGTGTTTGTGTCGCATGACTAACCAAAATGGTGTCGTCAATATCTGAAATGACTCCGAAATCTAAATCGTTCCCGGGAATAAATAATTCGCCTTTTGCACTCACCTCTTGATCTTCTCCTGTGATATCCGAATGCAGTGTTGCCACATACGGCAACCACTCTGAATTCGAGCGTATTGCATGCGAACTATTCGTAAAAGAGGTTTTAAAAAGACCATTGTCTTCGGTAGTCACCTGATGAAATTTTTCATCAATTTCTATTTTGACATCCACTCCGGGAATCTCATCGCTGGAATATCGTTTAATCATGCTAAGCATATTCATCCAAACCGAATTGGTTTCGAGAGGTTTAGCCAGTCCCTTGTCTTCGGTAACATAACCATTCACAAATAACTGACTACTGTTTCCAAAACCCCGGTAGGTAACAATTACAGGAACACCTAACCATCCCAACCGGTGCTTTAAATATAGCTTTATTCGCTTGGAGATACTCTTAGTCTTTCGCTTAAAATAGATGAACGGTTTTACTCCTTTTACCATAAAGTCATATTTTTGGCATAAGTTTTATAGCTTTCGCTATTAAAATATGCATAAGATATGCCAAACATGGAAACAAGCCAGAACCAGAAAATTCTATTCGCTATCAACCCAATATCCGGCGATATTGATAAAAATTACCTCAAAGAAAAGATTCAGGCGGTTTTTGAGGATAAGCATTCAGAATACGAGATCTTTTACACAACTGGTGAAAATGATGTCGAAAAAATTACAACTGTACTTGCTAAATACTCACCTGATCGGGTAGTTTCGGTAGGTGGAGACGGGACTTTCAGGCTTGTTGGGGAAGTCATGCTCAATAAAGATATTCCAATCGCTATATTACCACTAGGTTCGGCAAATGGCATGGCCACTGAATTAGGAATACCCAAAAATATTGATCAAGCTTTAAAGGTAGTTACAAGTACCAAGAAAAAATCAATCGATGCGCTGAGGATCAACGACCAACACATCTCATTTCACCTGAGTGACATTGGACTGAATGCCCAAATCATCAAGCGTTTTGAAAACGATGACACGAGAGGTTTTATCGGCTATGCAAAGCATTTTTTCAAAGAGCTTTTCACTTCAAAACCAAACAAATACCTAATGCATATTGATGGTGAAAAAATTATTCGGAAAGCGCATATGATTGTCCTTGCCAATGCCTCAAAATATGGAACAGGAGCAGTAATCAATCCAAAAGGAATTATCGATGACGGTAAATTTGAAATTATACTGATCAGACCCTACTCAGCCTGGCATCTATTCCATATGATCATCCCCTTCTTTTCTCGAACAATCCATGAGTTGGATTATGTCGATAGTTACAGTTGCAAAAAGGCATCCATCCGAAATTACAAAAAAAAGGAACTTCAAATTGATGGGGAGCTAATTGGACGAATAGAAGAAATAAGCGTGGAAATAATTCCTCATGCATTACAAATATTGGTTCCCGATCAGGAGGCTCAATCTATTTTTTCCAGAAAACTGGATTCGCTGTTCGACAAGAATTGAACTGACAAGCGCAGCCCTGGTCTTGTGTGGTTTAAAAACTTCCCGGCAAATATCAATGAACTCCTTTTAAAATAGTAACTTTGCAGCCAACTAAAAAATACTGCATGATCAAATCGATGACCGGCTACGGAAAGGCCGAATTTGAAACCGGAAATAAAAAAATCACTATTGAGTTAAAAACGCTGAACAGCAAACAACTCGATATTAACTCCCGAATTCCCGCACTTTATCGCGAAAAAGACATTCTAATCCGCAAGGAAATGAACGAGAAGCTGGTGCGAGGCAAAATGGATTTTTCCCTTTATCTTGAAAACCTCGGAACTGAAAGCAATTCAGTAATTAATGAAAATATCGTTACTGCCTATTTTGAACAACTGAGTTCAATTCAGGAAAAAATTGGATTACCGGTTACTCCTGAGGTCATGCAATCTATTTTACGATTACCCGATGCTGTAAAAACCGTATACGAAGAACTGGACGAAAAAGAATGGGAAACCATTCATGCTAATCTGCTAAAAGTAATCGAAGCTGTTGATCAGTTCCGCTGTCAGGAAGGCATTGCCCTCGAAAAAGATATCCGTTCCAATGTCAACGAAATTTTGGATTTACTAAAACAAGTTGAGCCGTTCGAGAAACAACGGTTGGAGAATATTAAAACCCGAATTACCGATGGTTTGAATGAAATCGCTCTCAACGGCAATGTAGATAAAAACCGCTTTGAGCAAGAGCTAATTTACTACATGGAAAAACTGGACATTAATGAAGAAAAAGTCCGGTTAGCCAACCATTGTGAGTATTTCCTGGAAACCATGGAAAGCAGCGAAGTTGTTGGAAAGAAATTGGGGTTTATCGCACAAGAAATTGGCCGCGAAATCAATACATTAGGAAGTAAAGCCAACGAAAGCAATATTCAGCGAATCGTAGTTCAAATGAAAGATTCACTGGAACGAATCAAAGAGCAGATGTTGAACGTATTGTAATTTTTTACGTTTAAACGATTAGTGAATTGATTTTTTGATCATGAAAAAAGGAAAGTTAATCATATTCTCAGCACCCTCTGGAGCCGGAAAAACGACCGTTGTAAAACATTTACTTCAGCAAAATTTCGGTTTAGAATTCTCCATTTCAGCTACCAGTCGGGCACCACGTCATACCGAAACAAATGGCAAAGACTACTATTTCTTAAGCCCGGACGAGTTTATGCAAAAAGTGGACAACAACGAGTTTCTGGAGTGGGAAGAAGTATACAAGGGTACTTGCTACGGAACACTGAAAGAAGAAGTTGAACGCATCCGTAATAAAGGGAACCACGTCATTTTTGATGTCGATGTTGTGGGTGGCATCAATATCAAAAAGTATTATAGCGACGATGCCTTAGCTATTTTCATCCAACCACCTTCGATTGAGGAGTTGCGCAAACGATTAGAAGGACGTTCTACCGATTCGGCTGAAGTGATCGACAAGCGGGTACAAAAAGCGGAATACGAATTGACCTTCGCACCACAATTTGACACCATTTTGCTAAGCGAAGAACTCCGGAAGACATTGGCGAACGCAGAGAAATTGGTTACCGAGTTTATTAATCACCAAAACTAGTTATGAAGGTCGGACTGTATTTTGGAACATACAATCCCATTCACATTGGACATTTAGCCATTGCCAACTACCTGGTCGAGTTTTCCGATATTGATCAACTGTGGTTCGTTGTTAGTCCGCAAAGTCCGTTTAAAACCAAGAAAAAATTGCTCGATAATTACCAGCGACTGGAAATGGTAAACCTGGCAATTGAAGATGATGACCGCTTTAGAGCTTCATCAATTGAGTTTAAACTACCCATCCCATCATACACCATTGACACCCTAACCTATTTGAAAGAAAGACATCCGAAAAATGAGTTTTATCTGATTATGGGAGCTGATAATCTGGCCCATATTGACAAATGGAAAAATACAGAGTTGATCCTGTCTGACTATCACCTCTTGGTTTATCCTCGCCCCGGGGTTAATAAAGAATCCCTGCGAAAACATCCTCATATTCATTTTATTGAAGCTCCGGTAATGGAGATTTCATCTTCATTTATTCGGAAAGCCATTGCCGAAGGTAAAGATGTGTGCCATTTCCTTCCCAAAAAAACATGGAAGTATATAGATGAAATGAGTTTCTACAAATAGCCTTTACAATAAAACACTCTCCCCTCTTTCTTGTTATTGATAACAGCTAATTTAAGAGCAAGCTTTTGGAATCGTTCTAAATTAGCCCTAAACGTTCACACAAATGCAGATATTTATATATTTGCACACAACAATACTCCGAGTTCGGAAAACTAAGTGAGTAATCATAGGTTTTACGAACCGATGGGTTCAGTTGGAAACGATTGAGCCTCCCGATTTCGGCAGTGGCCGGATGACTTTGGAAAGGAGAACAATCTGGCTTTGAATTAGAATAGATAAATTGCTCAAGATTCCCCTTTCCGCTAATTTGGAAAGGGGAATTTTTTATGGTTCAAGAATGGAATAACATCATTTTAATTGCAGGATCAGCCCGTAATGTGGGGAAAACCACATTCGTATGCCGCTTACTTCAAAAAACAAAAGAGCAAAAACCAATTGCTGTAAAAATCTCATCTCACTTTCACCCTCAAACCAAAGGACTAAAACTCATTACTGAAGAATACAATTGCTTTCAATTGTTTGAAGAAACTGACAAAACAACTGAAAAAGATAGCTCGCTTTACTTGAAAAATGGGGCAGCTCGCTCTTTTTATATTCAGGCAAAAGATGAATTTTTACCCGATGCTTTTATGGCGTTGCTTCCATTTTTATCGGCCAGCAGTCCAATCATCATCGAATCGGCCTCATTACACAAATACATTGCCGCCGGCTTGTTTTTGTTTATTTATAATGAAGATGCTGAAAACAAGCCGCACACGAAAGCCCATTTAAAAATCGCTGACTTTGTTGTGCAATCTGATGGAAAATCATTTAGTCTGCAACCCGAACAATTAAATTTTTATACTGAATGGAAAATCATAAACTAATAAGCCTGGATGATGCGCTTCGAATAGCTTTTGAAAATGCGCAAGCGATCGACTCCGAATTAGTCGACTTTACAAAATCCGCCGGACGCATTTTGGCTGAACCGGTTTATTCCGATGTCGATATGCCACCATTCAACAAATCGGCGATGGATGGCTACGCTTGCAAAAAGGAAGATTTGGGAAAATTGTTGCAGGTGCTCGAAGTAATTCCTGCAGGGCAATCCCCCAGCTTCTCAATTGGCAAAGGGCAATGTTCCAAAATTATGACCGGAGCTGAAGTGCCTAAAGGCGCCGATACCGTTTTCATGGTTGAACAAAGCCAACAGATTGACGCTAATCAGGTGCGATTTACCGGCGAAAAAACAAGAAGTAATATTTGCTTGATTGGTGAGGATTTGAAAACCGGCGAGCTGGTATTAAATGCCGGAACAAAACTTGGCGCGCAGCATATTGCCATGTTGGCTGCTGTTGGGTGTGTCACACCAAGAGTATATCGTAAACCCAAAGTTGGAATTATCTCTACCGGATCAGAATTGGTTGAACCGAAAATAAAACCGGCTGCCTCTCAAATACGAAATTCGAATGGCCACCAACTGGCTACCCAGGCAAAAGCGTGTCAATTCGAAGTCAATTACTATGGCATTGTAAAAGACGACCGTCAAATGACGTACGAGGCGATCAAAAAGTCAACCGATGAAAATGATGTCTCCTTAATCTCCGGAGGCGTTTCGGTGGGCGATTTCGATTTTGTGCCTGCCATTATTGAAGAACTCAATTTTCAGATTCTTTTTAGTCAATTAACGGTAAAACCGGGCAAACACACCACCTTTGCGGTCAACCAAAACAAATACATTATTGGACTTCCCGGCAATCCGGTTTCTTCATTTATTCAGTTTGAAGTCTTTGCAAAACCGTTTATTTACAAACTGCTGAATTACGAAGAAATCAAGCTAAGCTTGCCTTTGTCCTTAGCTCAAAACTATAAACGAAAGAAGGCTGACAGAACAGAATATGTGCCCGTCATGATCAATGAACAAAATGAAGCGGTCACAATCGATTATCACGGCTCGGCTCATATTCATGCTTATCATGGAGCTTTTGGTTTCATGACGATTCCGCTTGGCACCAATGAACTTCAAAAAGGAGAAACCGTGTATGTACGACCGCTTTAAACGAAATATCAATTACCTGCGTATTTCGGTAACCGACCGATGTAATCTCCGCTGCACCTACTGTATGCCGGCAGAAGGAGTTCAATTAATGAAACACGATGATATTCTTTCGTTTGAAGAGATTGAAGCATTCACCCGACTAGCAGTTAAAAACGGAATCACAAAAGTGCGGCTAACCGGAGGCGAACCTCTTGTTCGAAATGGGATTGTTGACCTGGTAAAAAAGCTTGCAGAAATTGAGGGACTGGAAGATTTATCGATGACCACCAACGGACAACTTTTAGATCAATATGCAGCTGAATTAAAAGCTGCCGGACTTAACCGGGTGAACATTAGCCTGGATACGATAAACACAGAGCGATACTGCCAAATCACCCGTTCTGGCAACCTACAAAATGTATTTAAAGGAATTGAAGCTGCTCAGCAAGTCGGATTAACTCCTATTAAAATCAATGCAGTGCTGATGGATGAGCCGGATGAGGAAGTCAGGCAACTAAAATCTTACTGCGAGAAAAACGAACTGGACCTTCGTTTCATTCATCAAATGAACTTGCAAACCGGTGAATTTTCGAAAGTCGAGGGTGGCGAAGGCGGAAATTGCAGCCGTTGTAACCGGATTCGTCTACTGGCCAATGGCGACGTAAAACCATGTCTATTCAGCAACTTAGGCTATAATATCCGGAAACTCGGCGCAAAACAGGCAATCAATTTGGCGATAGGGAATAAACCACGATCCGGAACGTATAATCAATCCGGAGAGTTCTACAATATTGGAGGATGAAAAAACGAAAAGATGGAGATAAAACAATATAAGAACACACAAGAGGACAAACGCACAATAAGATGACAATTTGAAATGTCAACCTTGAAACTTTGAACTGGAAAATAAAAAACGATGAGCAAAAAACTAACACATATTGATGAAAATGGACGAGCGAACATGGTAGATGTTGGACATAAAAACCCACAAACACGTACCGCCATTGCCGAAGGATTTATCCGTCTTAAAAAAGAAACGGTGAAACTTATTCGCGAAAACCAGATCGGCAAAGGCGATGTGTTGACCGTTGCAGAAATAGCCGGAATTCAGGCTGCCAAGCGAACCAGCGAGTTGATTCCTCTTTGCCATCAACTTCAGCTCACCAAAGTTGAAGTTGAACTTAACATTCGGGAGAATGGCGTTTATGCCAAGTGTACCAGCCGCTGCATTGGACAAACTGGAGTAGAAATGGAAGCGCTAACAGGAGTGCAAATAGCACTGCTAACGATTTACGACATGTGCAAAGCGGTGGACAAAGCAATGGTTATCGAAAATGTGAAACTCATTGAAAAAACAAAAACCGACCTATAGCGATGAAAAAGAACAACCAAGTTATTCGGGTACTTTCTGTTAATATTTCAGAAAAAAAAGGCACAATAAAAAAGCCTGCCAACAGCATTCAGCTTACCGATATTGGCGTTGTTGGTGATGCCCACTCCGGAAAATGGCACCGTCAGGTGAGCTTGCTAGCCAAAGAAAGCATTGACAAATTCGAGAAGGAAGCAGGCAGAAAAATTAACCATGGCGAGTTTGCTGAAAACATTACCACAGAGGGATTGCTTCTGCACCAAACGAAACCGCTCGACCGGTTTGTCAATGAAAATCTGGAGCTGGAAGTTACTCAAATTGGCAAAAAATGTCATGGCGACAATTGCTCCATCTTTCGTGAAGTTGGAAATTGTGTGATGCCCAAAGAAGGGATTTTTGCACGGGTTGTTCGCCATGGAATCCTCAAACCGGAAGAAACACTAAACTATCATCCCAGGGTGATTAAAATAAAAATCATCACCTTGAGCGACCGCGCCAGTCGTGGTGAATACCAGGATAAAAGCGGGCCTCAAATTAAAAATCTCACTCAAACATATCTGAACAAAATCAACCGCCCGGTCGAATTTCAGCACGTTCTTATTCCCGATGATGAAAGCCAACTTTTAGCCGAGCTTCAAAATGGCGTTAAGCAGCAAGCAGATGTAATTTTTACCACAGGAGGAACAGGAATTGGTCCAAGAGATATTACACCGGAAATTGTCAAACCATTTTTAGACAAAGAAATCCCGGGCATTATGGAACTCATCCGCGTAAAATATGGCATGGAAAAACCTGCTGTCCTGCTAAGTCGGGGAGTTGCCGGCGTGAAAAACCAAACCTTGATTTATTCGTTTCCGGGCAGCGTAAAAGCCGTTACTGAATATTGTAGCGAAATTTTGCCAACATTAGAGCATTCTCTTTACATGATTTACGGAATTGATAGCCATTAAAGCCAAACAACACAACTACCAGATAACCCCTTGCTAATTAGTGCAGTATTTCGTAACTTTTATTTCTAACCTTTAAAGAAATAAATTATGGACTGTCCGATTTGCCAAACCAAAGGGCTAAGTGAAGGCACTCAAATTTGTCCTCAATGCGACTCAGATCTAAAATCGCTTCATCAGATCGATCAAGCTGAAAAAGCCTTTGTCACTCAAAAAAAACAAAAAACTTTATGGATTCTACTCACCTTATTTATGGCAATTGCATTTATTAGTGCGCTATATTTATATACGACAAATGGTGATTCTGCCTCAGAAACTGAATACGCAGAACTAAACCAACAACTTCAAACGGCGCAAGCCAGCATCCAGCAAACGAATCAGGAAAACAAAAGCTTGCAACAAGAGCTGGATGCTTTAAAGAAGGCTGAAGCTGAAGTAAAATGCGAAGAAATAAACTACACTGTTCAATGGGGTGAGAACCTGTTTAGTATTGCATCTGCTGTTTATGGAAATGGTTATGAATACCCCAAAATTGTCGAAGCAAACTCGTTAGACAATCCCAATCATATTCTCGACGGACAGCAATTGGTTATTCCTTTTTAACTTAAACCCCCGAATCATGGCAAACAATAACGACACCTTACAAGCGATAAAAAAAGCAACAATTTCTCATCTTGCAGAAATTAGAGCACTGAAACAAAAATTGATTGACTTTCAAAACCAAGTGGAACAAAAAGATAATGAATTGATTAAAGCGCAAAAAGAAATAACAAAATTGAAAGAGCAGTTAAAGGCTGATTAAACAATGTACTTTCAAGTAAAAAAGCCTGAGACTGTAATAATCTCAGGCTTTTCATTGATAAAAAATATTTTAGTGATGAGCAATCAGGTCAGGACTCCCGTCCGGATCGCCATTGACAGTACCATCTGTTTCAATATTCCCTAGCAATACCAATCCTGCAACATGTGGAGCAGCCATTGAGGTTCCGTTCCATGTAGCATAACCTCCGTCTTTTACCGACGACTTGATGCCAACTCCCGGTGCACAAAAATCAATCGGAGGATTTCCGTAGTTTGAAAAAGAAGCGAAATTGTCATTTTTATCCATGGCTGAAACGGTAATCACATGGGGTCCATTTGCACGCGCCGGTGAATGACTATTGGCATCATCTGATTCGTTGCCAGCGGCCAGAACAAAAACAACACCACTGGATGAAGCGGCTGCTTCAACTGCGTTATCCAGAGCATCTGACGCAGAACCTCCTAAACTCATATTGGCAACATCACCTGAACGTCCGTTAGCAGCAACAAAATCGATTCCGGCTATTACGCCCGAATAACTGCCGCTACCTCTTGAGTTAAGTACTTTCACCGGGACAACTGTTGCACCGGCAGCCACTCCAACAACACCAATATTGTTATCAATGGCAGCAATTGTTCCTGCCACATGAGTCCCATGTCCGTTACCATCGTCAAACCCAGTATCTTTTCCTTTTGTAAATGCAGAAAAACCGATGCCTTTTGCTACGTTCAAGTCCGGATGATCCAAATCAATTCCGGAGTCGATAATCCAGGCCGTTTTTCCTGTTACTGATACGGGTCCTCCAACCCGAGTAATTCCCCAAGGTGTTTCCTGATTGGTAATTCCGCCATCACCATCACCACCTTTATTTGGTCCTTTACCGGGAGGTGGTGCCAGAGCAACCACTTTATCTTTATGGATTGATTTGACTGACTTATCGGACAATAACTTTTTGGCTTGCCCTGGGGCAATCTTAACCGAGAACCCCACAATTGAATTGGAATAAACAAACCCTACATCGCTGTCAGAAATCTGATTTCGCTTTAATAAGCCTAAAGCATTTGCTTTTACAGCACCTTTTCGCTTCTCATAGCCCTTTACTGTTTTCAACTCACTCAACAAATCAGCGTCATTCAACTGAACAATGTATGAGATCTTTCCTACTGCTGCACTTTTCAACGCCACATCATCAACATAATCGCTTTCCTCAACTACTGGCGATTGACAAGAAAACATCACAGTCAAAGCCATTACCCCGATGGCTAAAGATTTTTCCAAAGTAATTTTTTTCATAGTCACGCTTTTTATGATTTTAACATTTTTTTAGCAAGTTAATACTTAAAAGATTAAAAGACAATTATTTCTTTATTGTGCACATCCCCTCTATTAGTCAACTGAATATCAATCTCTACGAAGGAATCGGTACTTGTTTGAAGTTGTTAATGATCGCATACAATTGTTTTCAACAATAATTTGTCAGATTTTATTGCTCCAGAGCCAAAAGCAACAGGATTCTAAAAACTAATTTCCCTTCATACTATGCAATTCGTATATTCGTAGCAAAATTTTGCACATGATTCCAAAACTTAAATATTCGGATAAAAACTTCATACTGCTGGCTGGCCCTTGCGTAATCGAAGGAGAAAAAATGGCCTTTGAAATTGCTGAAAAGCTTGTAGATATCTGCAGTCGCCTTGAGATTCCATTTGTGTTTAAAGGCTCGTACCGGAAAGCGAACCGTTCGCGTATTGATTCATTTACCGGAATTGGGGACGGAAAAGCATTGGGTATCTTAAAAGCAGTTGGTGAGAAATTCAATATTCCAACGGTAACCGATGTCCATTCAGCTGCAGAAGCTACAATCGCCGCTCAATACGTTGATGTACTTCAGATTCCTGCCTTTTTATGCCGGCAAACCGACCTGCTGATTGCAGCTGCCGAAACCGGCAAAGTCGTGAACATTAAGAAAGGTCAATTTTTGTCTGCCGAGTCAATGAAATTTGCCGTCGACAAAGTACGGGATTCCGGTAACGACAAGGTAATGCTAACAGAACGGGGAACAACATTTGGCTACCAGGATTTGGTGGTTGATTACCGCGGAATACCGGTAATGAAAACGAATAACTGCCCAGTGATTCTAGACATCACTCACTCACTGCAACAACCCAATCAAATTTCAGGAGTAACCGGAGGAAAACCGGAACTAATCGAAACGATCGCCAAAGCGGGTATCGCAGTTGGTGCCGACGGTATTTTTATTGAAACCCACCCTGATCCTTCTGTTGCAAAATCAGATGGTGCCAATATGCTTCGTTTGGATCTATTGGAATCGTTGCTAAGCAAACTGGTTCTATTAAAACAAGTCACAGATAGCTTATAGTTAGAATTCAAAATCAAAATACCATGAAAAACCGCAGGAATTTTCTTAAACGATCGATTGCCGGACTGGGCTTCGTTAGCTTTCCCTTTCTATCTAAAAAAGTCAGTGCCAGCGAAATGAAAATAGTGCTTCAGAACAGTTATATTCATCATGTATACTTTTGGCTAAAGCAACCTGAAAGCAAGGAAGCATGCCGACGTTTTGAAGAAGGTCTTCAATTACTGGTTACCATACCGGAAATTAAGCTTTATCATATCGGGAAAGCGGTAGAATCAAGCCGTGACGTTGTTGACGATTCTTTTACCTACTCCTACATGGCAGTATTCAACAATAAAGCTGACCAGGATAACTACCAGGTTCATCCCACGCATTTAAAGTTTATCGAAAACTACGGTGATCTTTGGGAGAACGTAATCGTTTATGATGCACTCTAATGGAAAAACAAGTACGCTATTAAAATGGCTGCTATAATTCCTGTAAGGTCTGCAATCAATCCACATACTACAGCATAACGGGTTCTTGTAATTCCTACTGCGCCAAAGTAAACAGCCAGCGTATAAAAGGTTGTCTCTGTTGATCCCTGAAATACCGACGATAATAAACCGGCAAATGAGTCGGGACCAAAATTGGGATTATTATAAATTTCAAGCATGGCTCCTCTTGCTCCACTCCCACTCAAGGGTTTCATAAATGCAACGGGGAGCGCATCAACAAAATCGGTATTGAATCCAACCAACGAAACAAGTCCTTTTATTCCACCGATCACTATATCCATGGCTCCAGATGCCCGAAATACGCCAATGGCAACAAGCATCGCTACCAGGTAGGGAATAATTTTAATAGCGACATTAAACCCATCTTTTGCTCCGGTAATAAAGGAGTTGTATACATCAATCTTTTTCCTAAATGCCAAAAACAGAAAAGAAATAATTATCAAGAAGATGATTAGATTACCGCCAAAAGAAGAGACTTTCGTTATTTGATCCTGATTCAAGGTAGAAAACCACCACAATAATCCGGCAATGCAGGCTGTTGCTGTACCAATATATGCGATAACCACTTTGTTAAAAAGGTTGATTCGCTGATAAATGGAAACCGAAATTAATCCTGCAAGCGTAGAAAAATAGGTCGCTAATAAAATAGGTAGAAAAATAACGGAAACCATCTGCGACTCAGCAGCAACACGGTAAGCCAGAATACTCACCGGAATAACCGTCAAACCCGAGGTATTCAAAACCAGAAACATAATTTGCGCATTGGATGCTTTTTCTTTTTCAACATTTAGCTCTTGCAAATCTTCCATGGCTTTAAGCCCCAAGGGTGTTGCGGCATTATCCAATCCCAGCATATTGGCCGAAAGGTTCATCATCATAGCCCCAATTGATTTATGATTTTTAGGAAGTTCCGGAAAAAGCTTATTGAAGAAAGGGCCAAAAATACGCGCAATAATATTCACGGCGCCACCATCTTCCCCTACTTTCATGATTCCGAGCCATAAAACCATCACACCAATTAAAGCAATGATAAGATCGACACTGGCGGTTGCCATTGAAAAGGAAGCATCGACCATATCTTTAAAAACATGGAGATCAACTTCTGTAAAAATGATACCTAATGCATCCGCAAAAAAGTCGCGAAATAAATAGCCAAGCACCCGAATAACGGCAACTAAAAAAGCGACCAAAAAAAATCCGACCCATATATAATTTAATACCATACCAGTAAGCTAATTAAAAGTCCAGATAGCACACATCTTCTTTTATCAAAACTAAAAACCGAATCTACAAAAAATGAATGAGAATAGTAGAATCCGCTTTTACTGCTATAAAAAAAGGAGTCGCATACACGACTCCCCTTTACCTAAAATAATAAACTATCCCGTTTTTAAATAACTACTATAGGGCTATTTAATTTTTCAGCTTCATGATTCATGTAAGCTTTAAAGTTTTCAATTTCTTTCCATTTTGGATTTTCTAGTCCCCAAACTGCAAAAAAGTAATGTCGTGCGGGTTTGTTATTTTCAATTTTCTGCGCCACATAGTAAGTTTCAGAAATTACGATGCTAAAGTTTTTCGCTGGCACAGTTTGATAGCCCTTCTCGAAATAGTTGATATCGGTTGTTCTGTCAACTTTCGATAGTTCGTCTTCCGGAACCATAACCGCCATTCCCAGCTCGTCATTATTCAACGATTGCACATCGAGCGTGGCAATTGCCGAAAAATGATCGCCAGCATCAAAGGCATAGGGTTCATTGGTAAGTTTGCTGGTTACAATACCGGTAGCCAACTGCTTTTCGCCCGAAAAGCCTGTAACAGTTACATCAGACTGAAACCAGTATTTTCCCGGGTAAATTGAGATTCGTTCAACGGCCTCTAGTTTCTCGCCGTTCACATCCCATCCATTATATTTTAAATCGAATACCGAACGAACCGGCCCTTCAGCAATTTTTTGATACTCGTAAACATCTGTTGATCCGAGACGAAATAGCGAATCGTTCTCCAGCATTGCTAAGCCACCGGCACCAAGACTATTTCCACAGTGCAACACATCCATTCCCCAATCGGCTAATTCGTGATAGCTCCCCATTTCCGGAGTATGGATTTTATCGATAATTAAACCGGGTTTTAGCTTTCCGAATAAGTCTTTTACATTACGACAATCGAAGTAATTACGAAAACCCATTTTATCATTTTCCCAATTCACACTTTCGCCTTGTGCAATAATCTGAAAACTATCTTTGCAACTAGGTGCTTCATAATAATCAAATTCTTTGTAACTGTGGTCATCCTGAACGATTCCCAAACGCACATTGGTACGTTTTTCAAACTCAGGAAAATCGGCAACAGATACCATTTCCGCGGTTAACGTAATTTCCTCTGAAGCAGCAAAATCCAAGTTAATCACCAACTCATCCCATTCTCCATCTCCATCCAAGTCATCAACTTGCGACGGAACTGTGACATCTTCGTGTTTCAACATTGGCACAAGTCCTGCTTCAATAGCACCCAGTTTTTGCTCTAGTTTATCTCGTTGGATAACAATAGTTTCATCAGGACGATTAACATCCATCGAATTTCTCAACGTTATCTGATTTTCAGGTACAGAACAGGAAAATAATCCTGCTGCCAGCACGAATGAAACATATACCAGTCTTCTCATGTCGAAGATTTTATTTTTATAATAGTTGAAAAGGGACAAAAAAGTAAAGAGATTCTACTGTCTCCGTGGAGAGCAGTAAAATCTCTTTTAATATATTATTATAAATCGTTTTCGCCTTTTACGTAACCGAAGTTGGCTAAAATTCCGCCATCAACATAAAGGACATGTCCGTTTACAAAGTCGGCTGCTTTTGACGACAAGAACATTGCCGCATTGCCGACATCTTCAGGTTCTCCCCAACGTCCGGCGGGAGTACGGGTCATCACCAAGTCGTTGAATGGATGACCGCCTTCGCGAATCTCTGCAGTTTGCGAAGTCGCAATATAACCCGGACCAATACCATTAATCTGAATGTTGTATTTTGCCCACTCGCAGCACATATTTGCTGTTAACAGCTTCAAACCACCTTTTGCCGAGGCATAAGCAGATACTGAGTTACGTCCGTAAACGCTCATCATCGAACACATGTTAATGATTTTTCCGCTGCGCTTTTCAATCATTTTAGGTGCAACACGTTTTGCGACGATCAAAGGAGCTACCAAATCAACATCAATTACTTGCTTGAAATCAGCAACAGGCATATCCAAAATTGGAATACGCTTAATGATTCCGGCATTGTTTACCAAAATATCTACATCGCCAACATTTTTTTCAATTTCACCAATTCCGTAATCAACTTCTTCTTCGCTGGTAACATTAAATTTTACAGTAAAAACGTCGATACCGTCTTTTTTATATTCTTCCTTACAAGCTGCAAGCTTCTCATCTGAAAGGTCGTTTACACAAATTTTAGCTCCGGCTTTACCCAAAACTTTACCAATAGCCATTCCAATACCGTGTGTTCCCCCGGTAACCAAGGCTACTTTCCCTGATAAATCAAATAATTCGTTCATTTTATTTCTTTTGTTGATTATCTTATTTCAATTGGGTTGGTTGAATAATGTCCATATCGGTATAATCGAGGTTCTCGCCAGCCATTCCCCAGATAAATATGTAATTGCTTGTTCCCGCAGCCGAGTGGATTGACCAACTTGGAGAAATTACAGCCTGCTCATTCTTCATCCACAAGTGACGAGTTTCCTGAGGTTGTCCCATAAAATGACATACAGCCTGATCTTCAGGGACATTAAAATAGAAATACACCTCATTTCTACGACTGTGCGTATGCGCTGGCATGGTATTCCAAACACTTCCCG
This sequence comes from Sunxiuqinia indica, assembly GCF_009847015.1. GTDB lineage: Bacteria > Bacteroidota > Bacteroidia > Bacteroidales > Prolixibacteraceae > Sunxiuqinia > Sunxiuqinia indica. Next base: position 396,230 of record NZ_WVEM01000003.1, on the reverse strand, counting down.
GCTTCAATTCGGTCATTCCCATTTGCAATTGACAAGTGTCAACAACCTTATTAATCAACAACTGGTTGATCTCACGCTCATTTGAAGTTTTCAACGATCCAAGTTGTAGTACATTGGCGTCTTTCAAGGTTACATGTTTTGTTGGAAATTCCTTGTGAGCAGGAGCCGAATTAAAGTAAAAACGTGCAGGTTTTTTACCATCAGCCGATTTAAAAGCAACTTCTTTTGCACCTTTCCCAATGTATAAAGCCTCCTTGAAATCCATCACATATTCAGTACCATCAACAACAACGCTTCCGGTTCCACCGACATTAATAATACCCACTTCACGACGCTCGCAAAAGTAATTTGCTTTAAGTGCATCTACAGTTCCCAGCGTCAGTTCTTTGGTTACAGGAACAGCTCCTCCAACGATGTAACGCTCGATATGTGAATATACCAAATTAATAGCATCGTCTTGCATTACTTTTTCTACCAGAAATTCTTTTCTTATCTTTTCGGTATCATACGATTTAAAATCCTCTGGATGATATGCATACCTTTCTTCAAAATTTATTGCCATAATCTTATTAATTTTATACGGTTTCGCTTTCTTCTGTATTCAGTTATACAACATTTATAAGGCCCAACTAATCTTAGATTTTCAATTCTTATGTTCTATTTTTAGTCGAAGCCACACATCCGTGCATATTTTACATTCATTCCTATATCTTGTCAACCAATAATAATTGCAGAATGTTTAGAACACTGCGAAAATGAAAACCAAACATTCGTTTCCATTCGCTAAAACACCACAAATTTATTACAAAGAAACAAGAAATGCAATCGATTGCATTAATTTTTTATTCTAATTGAAAAATAATTATCATATTTGCATTCAGGTAAAAACTTAACTAAAAAGGCCAGATGATTTCCGGTTTTTAAAATAAAAGATGGACAAGAAAACCTCAATCACAATTCATGACATTGCGAAGGAACTTAACATCTCCGCATCCACTGTTTCAAGGGCTTTAAATGATAATCCGCGTATCAGCAAGGCAACAAAAGCCAAGATCAAGTCGCTTGCACTTAAGCTCGGATATCAGCCAAATACCATCGCATCAAACTTACGTAATCAGCGCACCAACACCATTGGAATTGTGGTTCCACTTGTTAACCGCCATTTTTTCTCGACCTTTATTAGTGGCGTAGAAGATGTCGCTTTTGACGCCGGATATAATGTTATTATTTCTCAGTCGAAAGACCAGTTAGAAAAGGAAAAGCAAATTATCCATTCCCTATTTTCCAACCGGGTTGATGGTTTGATTACTTCGCTAAGTATGCAAACCAACGAATTTGACCATTTTCAATTGTTTACTAACAAAAATATTCCGTTAGTATTCTTCGACCGGATTGCGCCTCAACTTGAAACCAATAAAATTGTTGTTGATGATTTTGCTTGTGGTTTTAAGGCTACGCAACACTTAATTGACCAAGGATATAAAAGAATTGCCCACCTTGCCGGACCAACAGTGTTAAATACCTACCACGAACGTATGGAAGGTTACAAAGATGCACTGAAGAAAAATAGCCTTCCGGCAGAGGATGAACTAATTATTTTTAATAAGCTAACACGTATAGACGGGCAGGAAGCCATAAAGAAACTATTGGCGTTGAAAAATCCACCTGACGCCGTTTTTTGTGGAAATGATACGTCGGCCTTAAGTATGATTGTTTATTTAAAATCGGTTGGCATCCGAGTCCCTGAAGACTTTGGTATCGTAGGTTTTAGTAATGAGCCCTTTTCCGAAGTTGTTACCCCATCTATTTCAACCTTGAAGCAGCCAGCATACGAAATGGGACAAAAAGCGGCTCAGCTGATTCTTAATGAGATTGAAAATAAGCTAACTCCGAGAAGTTATCAAACGATTACCATGCCAACGGAACTGATCGTCAGGGAATCATCGATGAAAAAATAATTCGTTTTAAACCTTGAAATAAAAAATTCTTAAAGCTGACTACTCCTTTGGCAGAGCCCTTTAAGAATTATAAAAAAAAAGCAATTGAGAACGCCCCTACCCGACTGCTCTCAACTGCTTTCGATTTTCTCTTACTACCAGATGTGTTTTTAAGTATCAGCTCTTGACACATTGATTACTCCTTTTATGTTTTGCAGTTTTTTCAATAAGAAATCCAAGTGATCCAGGTTGTTTACAAAGACCCGCAATGTTCCTTCAAATTCACCATTTTCCGCATCAATATTAATGGAACGCATCTGAACGCTTACATCTTTTGAAATGACGTGCGAGATTTGTGTAACAATACCGGCATCATCGGTTCCTGAAACACGAATAGTAGCCTGAAATGAGGAACGCTTTTCCGAATCGCGCCACTTTGCAGGGATCACCCGATAAGGATATCGTTCAATCAATTGTTTTGCATTTGGACAAGAGCGACGATGAATTTTTATACCCTCTTTAATGGTTACAAATCCAAAAATCAGATCCCCAAAAATCGGATTACAACAAGGAGCTAACTTATGATTTACATTTTTCAAATTGTTGTCAATCACCAGGTAATCATCACCACCTGAAAAACTCAACTCCTTCAAATCATCGGCGGCTAAAACATCCTCAATCTTCTGTTTTACGGTTGGTTCTGTTTCCTTTTCTACAACCAATTCCTTAATGGCTAACGGATCAATCTTTCCTACTGAAATATTATAATACAAATCCTGCGCTAATTTCAGATTGTAATGCTTCAGAAGCATCCGGATTAACTCATCGTTATAATCTATCTTCCAGTTTTTTAATTTACGTAATAAAATCTCCTTCCCGTTCTCCGCTTCAATTTTCCGCTCCTCGTTGACACTGGATTTGATGCGTGTTTTTGCACGGGTGGTTTTCACAAAATCCAACCAATCCAGTTTCGGTTTTTGCTTTACCGAAGTATCAATCGAGATCTGATCACCGTTCTTTACTTTATATCTCAAGGTAACCTTCTTGCCATTCAGCATTCCTCCAACGCAGTGGTCTCCAACTTCAGAGTGAATCTCATAAGCAAAATCGAGCAGAGTTGCGCCGGCCGGCAATCGTTTTAAATCGCCTTTAGGGGTAAAAACAAAAATTTCATCCGAATAAATATTGGTATTGAAATCGTCAATAAAATCAACCACATTCAACTCTGGATTCTCCAAAATATCGCGCACATTGGCCAGCCAGTTTTCCATTTCGGTACTGGCAGTTCCTCCTTTGTATTTCCAGTGAGCCGCCAAGCCCTTCTCGGCAATCTCATCCATTCGTTTTGTCCGGATCTGAATTTCAACCCACTTTTTATGAGGGCCTAAAACCGTAGCATGCAAACTTTCATAACCATTTGATTTGGGTAACGTAATCCAATCGCGCATCCGTTCCGGGTTGGATTGATACTCATCGGTAACAATGGAATAAACCTGCCAGCAATCCGATTTTTCCAATTCGGGCTTCGAATCCAGAATCACCCGAATCGCAAACAAATCATACACCTCGTCGAAGCTAACCTTGCTGTTTTGCATCTTTTTCCAAATGGAATTGATCGCTTTTGTTCTAGCTTTCATCTCAAACTGGAACCCACGTGCTTTCAATTTTTCCTCAATGGGCTTTACAAATTCGGCGACAAAGTTTTTCCGCTCTTCACGACTTTCGTCCAAACGTTTAGACACGTAATTGTAGCTATCTGGGTTGCTGTATTTCAGGCATAAATCCAGCATCTCCGAATTGATGTAATACAAGCCCAAACGGTGAGCCAGCGGAGCGTAAAGATGCGCTGTCTCCAACGATATTTTTTGACGAACCGCTTCCGGATAAATATCCAAATTGCGCATCACTTGCATGCGGTCGGAAATTTTAACCAAAATAACACGAACATCACCGGCCATGGTCAGTAAAAGCTTGCGATAGTTTTCAGAGTGCAAATCTACCGTATCTGTTCCCAGAGCATTGATTTTTGCCATTCCACCCAAAATACTGGCCACTACCGATCCGAACTCCGTTTCAATATCATGCACCGTAGGGCGATTGCCAATTTCCTCGTAAGTTACATTGTGCAGCAGCCCGGCCACAATGGAGCTCACGCCCAGGCCAACCTCTTCTGCAACAACCTGCGCTACTCCTACAGAATGAGCAACAATGACTTCGCCTGTTGGCCAAACATTGTCGCCAAGCGAGTTATAGGCATACTGAAATGCTCGTTCAATTTCAGACATATCGTCAACTGAAGGCGATGATTCGCAAACAGCTTTAAGCTTCTGCCAGGCGCTTTCAATTTGTTTGTTCATAATTCGGTGGTTTATATATTTAACCTTCAAGTTAAATTAGGTCAAAAAAAAGGCCACCATTCCGGCAGCCTTTTCAATAAAATATTGTGTATTCGTTCTATTCTGCCTGCGTGGTATCCACAAATTTACGTCCTTGTAATTCACGATTGAGCATGAAGACACCGTTGCCCTGTCCGTCGATCAATTTTAAATTATCCAATAACTCATTGACCGTTGCTTCTTCTTCTACTTGCTCATCAACAAACCACTTTAAAAAGCTTTGAGTTGCATGATCGCTTGCTTTTACGGCAACGTCCATTAATTGATCAATCATTCCCGTCACTTTCTGCTCATGAGCTAATGTTTTTTCAAAAACATCAATTATTCCGTCAAAATCTGTAGGAACTCCGTCAATTGGTTCAAGAATGACCCGACCATTGCGTTCGTTCACAAAATCAAAAAATTTCAACGAGTGTGCCAATTCCTCCTGATATTGAACTTTCATCCAGTTTGCAAAACCAGACAAGCCTTTATCTTCAAAATAGGCCGACATTGATAGGTACAAGTATGCAGAATGCATTTCCGCATTAATCTGATTATTGAGCGCTTTTAAAACTTCTTCTTTAAGCATGTTGATTTTGTTTTTACGTTTCACTCAAAAATACTAAAAAAATACTGTTAACAAACCATCTTCGGTGAATTTATGTACCGATTAACAAAGGCTTAAAATGAAAAACTACTATTCTCCAAAATCCAGGTTAAACCGTTGTTTCAAAAGAGCGAGATTCGGATTTCTCTTCATCATTTCATTGAGTTTCTCCGTTTCAGAGTAGGGTTTGTATTCAACCTCCTGAGCAACAATATCGGTTATCAATTCAATACTCGTATTCCGAAGTTCCTTACGTAACCAGGAAACCAAATCCGGCTTTATTTTATTGATCTCTTCCAGTTGAACCGAGTTATCAATTTTTAAATCGAGTTTGTGCTGATCAATAACTTTAGGTATTCTCGAAAGTGTGGCCTTCAGGTTGGGACGATCATCCAGGCGTGTTAAATACTCTTTCCACTTTGCTTCAAACTGCTCTTGCGTAAATGCTTCTGTTAATTGTTCGCCGGCATAATACTTTAGTTTTTCCTGAGCATCCTCCTCATCTTTATCGCCTAGCTTGCCGGACATGGCATCTCTAATTGATGGAGTATAACCACTCCCCCTCTTTTTAATAACACGTTTTGTCTGGGTACGAGCCGGAGCTTCGGGCTCTTTAACCGAATTTATAGTTGTGCTTTCTTTTCCTGGCGAAGTTTTTGATTCTGGTTGCGCTGAGCCATTGGACTTTTGCACCGTAAATATTGGTTCCAGCTCAAACGGATCAGATTCGTCAGCTATTTTTTTTTTAAGGTGAGTTGAGCCATTTTAATTAAGCTCAATTCCACTAGCAAGCGTTTATTCTGGCTGAGCTTATATTGCATGTCACACTCGTTGCTAATTTTGAGCGCTTCCAATAAGAAATCAGAATCACAAGAAACTGCCTGAACCTTGTATTTTTCCTTAATCTCTCCTCCTACTTCCAGCAGCTGAACGGTGACCGCATCCTTGCAAACCAGCAGATCACGAATGTGGCTACTTAGTCCGTTGATGAAATGATGCCCGTCGAATCCATGATCCAACACCTCATTAAAAAGCAGTAATGAGTTTGGCACCTCGTTTTTCAGGAACAAATCAATCAACCTGAAGTAGTAATCGTAATCCAGCACATTCAGGTTTGAAATGACATCTTTATATGAAATGGTTTTGCCGGAAAAACTAACGATCTGGTCAAAAATAGAAAGGGCATCGCGCATGGCACCATCTGCTTTTTGAGCAATGACATTCAGCGCTTCGGCTTCAATTTCAACTTTTTCGCTACTGGCTACGTATCCCAAATGACCTGAAATATCACTAATCTTAATTCGGTTAAAATCAAAAATCTGGCAACGCGATAAAATGGTTGGAATGATTTTATGTTTTTCGGTAGTTGCCAAAATAAAGATGGCATGCTTTGGCGGTTCTTCCAAGGTCTTCAGAAAAGCATTAAATGCAGCTTGCGACAACATGTGAACCTCATCGATAATATAGATGCTGTAAGTTCCAATTTGTGGCGGAATACGCACCTGATCAGTCAAGTTTCGAATATCATCAACCGAGTTGTTTGAAGCGGCATCCAGCTCGTGAATATTGTAAGAGCGATTACTATTAAAGGCCTTACAGGATTCGCATTCGTTACACGGTTCGGTTTCTGCTGTTAAATTCTGGCAATTAATTGTTTTAGCAAAAATACGTGCGCAGGTTGTTTTCCCAACACCACGCGGGCCACAAAACAAATAAGCATGAGCTAACTGCTTGTTTGTTATGGCATTTTTCAAGGTTGAAGTGATAGAAACCTGTCCAACAACTGATTGAAAAGTATCGGGTCTGTATTTTCTTGCGGAAACAATAAAATTCTCCATAATTGCTCTTAATAGAAGCTCAAAGATAAACATTTTAACAGGAAATTCAGGGAGAATTTATTAACAAGCATTAAGAAGATAGTGACCTACTGAAAACAAACTTTTTACGCTTACCGATGTTTATGATCTTATTAAATTAATACAATTGAAGTCATGAAGATATTTGCAATTTTATTTTCGCTTGCCCTATTATCAACAGTTAGTTATGGTCAAAAAAGCTTTCACGACTACACCGTAAAAGACATTGAAGGAAGTAATTTCGATTTAAGCCAACTACAAGGCAAAAAAGTACTGGTGGTTAATACGGCATCAAAATGCGGTTTCACCCCACAATACGAAGGTTTACAAGAGCTATACGAGCAATATGGTGGCGAAAATTTCACCATTATCGGGTTCCCTGCCAACAACTTTATGGGTCAAGAGCCCGGATCCAATGAGGAAATAGCAACCTTCTGTGAAAGAAATTATGGAGTGACCTTTCCAATGATGTCAAAAATATCGGTCAAGGGTGATGACATGGCTCCAGTTTACCATTGGTTAACAGAAAAGGCTCAAAATGGCGTGATGGATTCTAAAGTAGGCTGGAATTTTCAGAAATACATGATTGACGAAGATGGCCATTTAGTAGACTACGCAGCTTCAAAAGTAAAACCGAATGATGAAAAAATTGTCAATTGGATTAAAGGGGATTCGTAAAACATAGCTAAAACAGATAAATTGGTTTGAATGGATAAGGTCACTGAATAGGTGGCCTTATTTTTTTTGCATCGATTGTTCCGAGATGCCCCCCCATTCGATAAGTTCACAGGTAAAAATCCAATAAAACATCATCTCTTCTTTACTTCGTCTAATGCCTTTTTGTAGGTATCAATTGCCCGCTGACGAGCCATTTTATGATCAACCATGGGATGTGGATAAGTGAGTTCGTCAAACTCGGGAACCCACTGCCGGATATATTCCAAGTCAGGATCAAATTTCTGAGTTTGCAAGGTCGGATTAAAAACCCGGAAATAAGGAGCAGCATCACATCCTGTTCCGGCAGCCCACTGCCAGCCGCCATTATTGCTGGCCAATTCGTAGTCCAATAATTTTTCAGCAAAGTATGCTTCGCCCCATCGCCAATCGATTAACAGGTGCTTGCACAAAAAACTGGCGGTCACCATCCGAATACGATTGTGCATGTAGCCGGTTTCGTTCAATTGCCGCATGCCCGCATCAACCAGCGGATATCCGGTAGTTCCGTTGCACCAGCGAGCAAAATCTTTTTCCGAGTTGATCCAGGGAATATGATCGTAAGCAGGTTTAAACGACCGCTTTTCAACGTGCGGAAAATGATACAAAATATCGGCATAAAAATTTCGCCAAATTAATTCATTCAAAAAAACGGGTGAATATTTCAGAGCCTTTCGAACCAGCTTCCGAATACTGATGGTTCCAAACCGCAGATGAATACCCAACCGGGAAGTCCCCTCTTTGGCCGGGAAATCGCGATCTTTTTCATAATTTTTCAAGATGCTTTTGTCTATTTTCTTTTCCGGTAAGGCAATGCTTCCCCTTCGAAAACCCAAGTCGCGAAGCTTAACCGGTTGCAATGGCTCCATTTTTAGTAAACAATTCAAATGGCTCTCCGAAGGAAAACTTTTCAAGTCTCCATCAGTCAGCTTTTTCTTCCACATCTTGCTGTACGGAGTAAATATTGTGTATGGCTTCCCGTCTGCTTTCAGCACATCATTTTTATGAAAGATCTGTTGATCCTTAAACTGATAAAACCGAACCTTGCTTGAGTTCAAAAACTGTCTGATTTTTTCATCTCTTTCACGGGTTTCCGGTTCGTAATCTTCATTGGCATAGACACCTTCAATGTCATATTCAACCCAGAGCCGCTTAAAGGCATTTATTGGCTTTCCCTGATAAATCCAAAATGAACTATTGAAACGCTCAAACTCCTGCTTTAAGCGGTCAACCTCTTGAGTAATGAACTCCACTCGGCTATCATCGTCATTTAAATCGCCAATAATGTGCATATCGAAAATAAAAATGGGCAACACCGGTTTTCCTGCACAAAGAGCCTCAAACAATCCGTGATTATCCTCGATCCGCAGATCGCGCCGAAACCAGAACAAGTTAACTTTCTCTTTCATCGTTAGGTGTTTTCTATCGATTATACCAACTAGCTTTCTATTAATTTAAAGTGTTAGCTGAACACAAAAATCAATCAAATAACGATTTTGTTCAGACTAAATTTTTCATTTCTTTTATACATCAATCTGCTTTCTTTCACTTTTTTTTCTGAAAACAGAAAACAGACGACAATAATAAAACACGAATACTTTTAAATTGTTAGCAACCCAATAAAAACAAACGCATGAGTAGAGGCTTTGCAAGCGACAATAACGCAGGAGTACACCCTGAAATTCTGGAAGCAATTAATACGGCAAACAAGGGGCACATGAAAGGATATGGAGACGACCCGATTACCACCGATGCCATTCAGTTATTTAAGAAAGAATTTGGGAGCGACACCGAAGTATTTTTCGTTTTTAACGGAACTGGCGCCAATGTGTTGGGCTTGTCTACAGTCACAAACTCGTTCAATTCCATCATTTGTGCCGACACCGCTCATATTCAGGTAGACGAATGTGGTGCTCCCGAAAAATTTACCGGATGCAAGTTATTGCCTTGTCCTTCTGAAAAAGGAAAAATAACCCCAAAAGAAATTCGCAAGCACCTTCATGGGTTTGACTTCGAACATCACTCGCAACCTAAAGTTATTTCTATTTCTCAAGTTACTGAGCTGGGTACTGTTTATACAGTTGAGGAAATAAAAGCAATTAGTGAATTGGCACATGAATTTGGGATGTTTCTGCACATGGATGGTGCTCGAATTGCAAATGCAGCGACTGCTCTGGATCTTCCGTTTAAAACATTCACCAAAGATGCCGGCGTTGACCTGCTTTCATTTGGGGGCACTAAAAATGGCATGCTGATGGGCGAGGCCGTTTTATTTTTCAATCCCGAACTTACAGCAAACACAAAATATATTCGAAAACAAAGCATGCAGCTTTTTTCGAAAATGCGCTTTGTGAGTGCCCAGTTTTTAGCCTACTTCGAAAATGAGTTATGGAAGAAAAATGCGCAGCACGCTAATAAAATGGCTAAATTGCTGGAGCAGAAAGTATTGAAAACCGGCAAAATAAAGCTGACACAAAAGACAGAAGCCAATGGTGTTTTCGCCATTCTACCCAAGGAAGTGATTCCTAAATTGCAAGAGAAATACTTCTTCTATATTTGGGATCAATCCACATCGGAAGTACGATGGATGACCTCTTTCGATACAACCGAAGAAGACATCAACGGTTTTGTGAATCTAATTAACAAACTACTTTAAATGGGCTTATTCCACTATTTTCCACCAAAGCATGAAACCACAGATCCTGAACTAGAAAAGAGAATATTTAAACACAGTCTGGTGTTTCCAAGTCTTTTCCTTCTCGCCTTTTGGCTGATATTTTTAGTTGAATCCACCATCGATATCGAACTTGCTGTTTATGGTATCTTCCCCCTCAAACTGGAAGGATTGAAAGGGATTCTTTTTTCGCCGTTTATTCACAGTGGATACAAACACCTGGCAGCCAACTCCATCCCATTTTTTGTACTCTCGCTTGCCTTGTTCTATTTTTATCGGAAACTGGCCTACCGTATTTTTATATTAATTTACATTCTTTCCGGGCTCTGCGTTTGGCTTGGCGGTCGCGAAGCCTGGCACATTGGAGCTAGTGGGGTAATTTATGGACTGGCCTCCTTCCTGTTTTTTAGCGGTATTTTTCGCAACGATGTCAAGCTGCTGACAATTGCCATTATTGTCGTGTTTCTTTATGGCGGGATGTTTTGGGGAATCTTTCCCTTAAAACCCGATGTTTCCTGGGAAAGCCATTTATGGGGAAGTGTCAGCGGACTGCTGCTAAGTATTTATTATCGTAAACAAGGGCCACAGCGCCCACACTTCGACTGGGAAGATGAACCCGATGAAGAAGACGAAACCGTAGAGAACGACGCAACAATTTACACCACTAGCAACACCAACGAGTATTTCGGTCAGAAAATTGAAAAAAAAGAGTAGATGTTGAACAGCAGAAAAGAAATTGTGTAACTTTGCCCCTTCCAAAGAAAAAACTAGTTCTAAGACAATGATTAGCAGAAGAATTATTCGCATAAAAGTTTTACAGGTTTTGTACGCCTTTTACACTTCGCCTGAAAAATCGATCAACAACACGGAGAAAGAGTTATTCTTCAGTCTCCAGAAAACATACGACCTTTACCATTATTTATTTGACTTAGTCATTGAAATCAGCAAACATGCTGAAGCAGTGATTGAGCTCAGGAAGAAAAAACACTTCCCGACCGAGGAAGATCTGAATCCCAATACACGACTTGTTAGAAATCAACTAATCAATCAGTTAAAGAACAATGAACAACTGAATAAATACCTGACACAATCTAAATTGAGCTGGGTTAACGAGCCGGAGTTCGTCAAAAAAATATATACACAACTAATTAACACTGACTTTTTCAAGGAGTACATGACAACTCCTGAAACTTCGTATCAAGCGGATAAGAAGTTCGTGGAACAGCTTTTTGCTGAGGTTATACTTCAATCCGAAGATTTGGTTAGTATTTTGGAAGAGCAGAGTATCTACTGGAATGATGATCTGGATTTTGTTGTTAGTATGATTTTAAAAACCATCAAAAAATTCAAAGATTTTTCGGGTGAACGCCAAGCATTATTGCCAATGTTTAAAGATGAAGAGGATCGTCAATTTGCCAAAGACCTCTACCGAAAAACAGTAATCAATCATGATGAACTGAAACAAGTAGTGACCGCATACACGGTAAACTGGGATGTCGAGCGAATTGCATTCATTGATGAATTGATTTTGGAGATGGCCATTTCAGAATTTCTGTATTTTCCATCTATTCCAACAAAAGTTACACTGAACGAGTATATTGAGCTTTCGAAATATTACAGCACGAAAAAGAGCCGGAATTTTATTAACGGAATTCTGGATAAAGCCCTGAAAGCACTTAAAACCGAGAATAAAATATTAAAAGCCGGGCGTGGACTGATTGGCGAAAATGATCAGCCGAAAGACAAAAAACAGTGATTTTGAATGGAACTTTTGAAATCATACAGCAGACAGCTCTGAGAAAACAAGCGGCATCCAAGCTAATAATTAAAGGGATGACAAGATATCTAGTGATGCTCTGCCTGACAGCACTCGTTTCCTGTCAGAATACAGGGAATAAGGCAGCGAACAAACGATCTTCAAACTTAGGGAATCCAAAGTTTGAGTTTCAGGAAGAATTCCATAATTTTGGAAGTCTTCAAGCTGGAGAAGTCGTCGCTTACAATTTTAGGTTTTCGAATTCCGGAGATGGTCCTTTGATTATCGACAAGATTGAAAAAGATTGTGGCTGCCTTGAAGTTTATTTCCCACAGCAAGCAATTGCAGCCGGAACTTCCGATTTTATTGAAGTTGTTTTTAACAGCTCAGGCGAAACCGGACGGGTTTACAAAGAAATTGTAGTCTATTCGAACACAGGGAATAAAAAAAGCAAAATAGCAATTGCAGCGACAGTTGAAAATGAGATTATAAATTTATACAGTAAAAACTAAAGAATTAAAAGATGAATTACTTATTAATGGCTCCTCAACCCGGAGCAGAAGGTGGTAACCCAATTACAACCTTCTTGCCTTTGATCCTGATCATTGTTGTGTTTTATTTCTTCATGATCAGACCACAGATGAAAAAACAAAAAGAGCTGAGAAAATTCCGCGAGAGTCTTGCCAAAGGAGATAAAGTTGTAACAACAGGTGGTATTTACGGTAAAATTGTTGAAATTAAAGACAATTATATTCTTCTTCAGGTTGACGACAACGTGAAAATTCGTGTAGACAAAAGTGCAGTTGTAAAAGATATGGCAGATGTGCCTGCTCAAAAGTAATTGCATTTTTTGAAAAAGACTAAGAGGGTCGGCTGCTACTAGTCAACCCTTTTTTTTATCTTTGATTGCGTGGAAAACAAATGGATACATAAGCTTCAGAACTTTGCAAAAAAGTTTACGATTAAAAATGATCGCAAATTGGTCATTTATCTAATTTGTGTTGGCATTGCATCCATTCTTTGGTTGCTAAATGCTTTGGAGAAAGAATATACCGTTGAGCTTTCGTTTCCGGTAAGTTATACCAATCTCCCCAAAAACAAAATCCTAATTAATGAGCCGCCCAATCACTTCACGTTAGATGTTCAATCTTATGGATTCACCTTGCTTCGTTATAAATTGAGCGTAGCTTTTTCTCCACTCATCTTCAACATCAATGATTATGGCGGTAAGATAATGGCTGACAGCAGTCGGTCAGACTATGCATTTTCGAGCAGACAATTTCGAAGCAAGATAGCAAACCAATTGAGTAACGAATTAAATATTACTGGCATTCACCCCGACACCATCTATTTTAAGTTCGATCAAATTGTAACTCAAACCAAAAAGGTTGTCCCTGATGTCAACCTGCAACTAAAAAAGCAACACTACCTTTACGATAAAATAAAGGTAAAACCCGACTCGGTCAGAGTACACGGCCCGAAGTCAATTTTGGATACACTAGAAGCAGTTGAGACAATAGCACAAAAATACAAAGCATTAGACCAGCTAACCCAGCGCAATGTTTCGCTAAAGACCATTAAAAAGGTTGATTTTTCGCCCAAACGCGTAGTCGTTCAAATTCCGGTGGAAGAATACACCGAAAAAGAATTGTCAGTTCCAATCTCTATTGACGGTTTGCCTGACGGCGTAAAAGTAAACTTGTTCCCTTCAGAAGTGAAACTTAGCTTTCTGGTTGGTCTGAGTCGATTCGCCGAAATTTCGCCGAAAGATTTTCATGCTAGTGTTTCCTACGAAAACATTAAGAATAAAGACGATTACCTACCGGTAGCTCTGACGACAATACCACCAAATTTAAAATCAACCAGTTATTTGCCTTTAAGAATTGAATACCTCATTGAAAAATAAGAACATGTACAAAGTTGGTATTACCGGCGGAATTGGCAGTGGAAAAACAACGATCTGTAACTTTTTTAAAACAATTGGTATTCCTGTTTTTAGCGCCGATCTGGAAGCCAAACGAATTTTGAATGAGTCATCTCAGGTTCGTAGTCAAATGATTTTTCATTTTGGGAAAGACATTTACCTTTCAAATCATACCATTGACCGAAAAAAACTGGCTGGCATCATCTTTAATTCGCCATCTTTATTGGAAAAGGTCAACTCCATCATCCACCCTGAAGTACGAAAGTTCTTTTTTGAATGGTGTAATCGTCAAAACTCAGCTTACGTTGTACACGAAGCTGCCATTTTGTTTGAGAGTGGTTTTTATGAAATGATGGACTTCAATATTCTGGTTACCGCTCCAGAAGAACAGCGAATTGAATGGGTGATGAAAAGAGATAATAGCACAGCAGAACAAATCAAAGAAAGAATCTCAATGCAGTGGCCGGATGAAAAGAAGAATCAACTGGCCAATATGACTATTGATAATAATAATCGGGAGCTTATCGTTCCTACATTACTTGAATTAGATAAAAAATTTAGATTACATGGGTAAATTTGCAAAATGGGTTGCCGGGGGATTAGGATGGGCATTTTTCGGTCCAATTGGAGGAATTGTTGGTTTTGTTGTTGGAAGCATGGTCGACAGCGAAGCAACTACTCCTCAAAACAATAACTTTTCAGGAAGTAGAACTCAATCGCCTTACGGGCAAAGAGCGACAACCACGGGAGGCTATGTGATGAGCTTGCTAGTCTTAGTCGCTGCCGTTATGAAAGCCGATGGAAAGGTCTTAAAGTCAGAACTTGACTACGTTAAACAGTTTTTTGTACGATCATTTGGAGCCAGCTCGGCACAGGAAGCAATAAAAATGCTTCGCAACCTGCTAAATCAGAATATCCCGGTTGCTGATGTTTGTCAACAGATCCAAAAGAATATGGATTATTCTTCGCGGTTACAACTCTTGCACTTTCTATTTGGTATCGCACAAGCCGATGGCAAAGTAGACACCAGCGAACTCAATATGATTGAGCAAATTGCGAACAACATGGGGATTAGTTCGAAAGACCTGGACTCAATCAAATCGATGTTTGTGCCAAATACGGATGCCGCATATAAGATTTTAGAGATTGATCAGGGAGCAACTGATGAGGAAGTTAAAAAAGCTTATCGTAAAATGGCGATGAAATACCATCCTGATAAAGTCAGCTATTTAGGCGAAGATTTCCAGAATGCGGCCAAAGAAAAATTCCAGAAAGTGAATGAAGCCTACGAAAACTTAAAAAAAGAACGCAATTTTTCATAAAAAAAGGCTCGTCAATCGAATAATTGACGAGCCTTTTTTATTTTCTTAGTAAATTATCTAAATATCATCAAAATCTACGTTGGTATAATCTTTCGCTTTTACAGCTTGCTCATCCCCTTGTGCTGTCATATCAACTTCAATTCCTTCATCCTGCATCGACTGACTTGCCTTAATGAAGTCAATAACCTCACCTAATCCGTCAGAAAACTTGTCAAAATCTTCTTTGTATAAGAAAACTTTATGCTTCTCAAAGTAATACTTGCCGTCTTGATCGTAGCGCTTCTTACTCTCAGTAATTGTTAGGTAGTACTCCTCTTTGCGAGTTGATTTCACATCGAAGAAATAGGTTCTTTTTCCGGCTCTTACAGCTTTTGAATAAATCTCTTGTCTGAAATTACTGTCGCCCTCTTGCTTTCCATCATTGTTATCAAAGCCATCCATCTTACTCGATTTTAAATTATTACCATAATTGATTTATCAAAAATAAAAAATAATTTCGAATATAGTTCAAAATTGTTAATAAACAGGTTATTATTTCAAAAAGAAACGAATGTTCACATTAATTATTTTTGTGATAGTATTCCATCGCAGTGGGCATAATTTCTTGCAAAGCCGCTATCCGCTTACCATCTACGGGGTGAGTGCTTAAAAACTCGGGTGGTTTTTGTCCTGCGTTTTCAGACATACGCTGCCAAAAAGCAACTGACTCTTGCGGATTATATCCGGCAATAGCCATGAAAATCAGCCCCATTTTATCGGCCTCGTACTCGTGTTGGCGCGAAAAAGGCAACATTACACCAACTTGAGATCCTACTCCGTAAGCCGCCGAAAAAATTGCCTGAGTCTCATCCGGTTTCTCTTTGATAGCTTCACCCAAGGCTATTCCGCCCATTTGAACTAACATGCTATGACTCATTCTTTCGTTACCATGACGAGCAACCGCATGGGCAATTTCATGCCCCATAACCACTGCCAAGCCAGCTTCTGTTTTTGTTAAAGGCAAAAGTCCTGTGTAAACAACAACTTTTCCACCGGGCATGCACCATGCATTGGGGACATCGCTTTCGATCAAGTTAAATTCCCATTTAAAATAATCTAAATAGCTTTCATATCCATTTTCCTTTAAATATTGCTCAACAGCTATCGAAATATCCTTTCCAACCCGTTTAACGAGTGCCACCTGATTTTGATTACTGGAAACCTTATTCGTATCAAGAAACTGCTCGTAACTAGTCAAACTCATTTCCACCATATTTGACTCTGGTAATAAATTAATTTGATTACGGCCTGTTAGTGGCACCGTGCTACAAGACTGTAGCAATGACATAACTGCAATAATTGCAACCATGACCAGAATCCTGTTTTCCAATTTTTTCATTTCGCAAAATATTTAGTTTTCATAAAACTAAACAAAAGAGATTAAAAAAAGGTAAACAAACTAGTCACCTTTTATTAATCTCTTTTAAGAAACATTTATTTATAAATTTCCTTTTTAGCTGCCAACAAGGTATTCTTCAACAAGGCAACTCTTGTCATTGGCCCTACTCCTCCGGGGACCGGAGTTATGTATGAACATTTTCCGGCTACTTCATCAAAAGCAACATCACCTTTCAATTTAAAGCCAGATTTTGTTTTGTCTGATTTTACGCGAGTAGTTCCAACATCAATGACAACTGCTCCATCTTTTACCATATTCCCCTTAACAAATTCAGGGGAACCTATCGCTGCGATTAAAATATCGGCATTTGCACAAAGCTCAACCAAGTTTTTAGTCCTGCTATGGGCTACTGTAACGGTGGCATTCATTTCCTTTTGAGACATCAGCACACTCATCGGACGGCCGACAATATTACTGCGACCAACGACTACACAGTCCTTTCCGGATGTTTCAATATGATACCTCTTCAACAACTCAACAATGCCATCAGGAGTTGCAGAGACGAAACATGGCAAACCGATCACCATTCGCCCTACATTTATCGGATGAAAACCATCTACATCTTTCCTAGGATCGATTGCTTCAATGATCTTCTGCTCTGAGATCTGTTTGGGCAGCGGAAGTTGAACGATAAATCCGTCAACATCAGCATCCCTATTTAACTCATCAACTTTTGCAAGCAATTCTTCCTCAGTCACGTCATCTTCAAAGCGGATCAAGCTTGATTTAAACCCCACCTCTTCGCAATCCTTAATTTTGAATGCGACGTAGGTTTCACTGCCTCCGTCGTGACCAACTAAAATTGCAGCTAAATGCGGTTGCTTTGCTCCAGCGTCAACCATTGCCTTAACATCGATGGCAATTTCCTTTTTGATCTCTGTAGCAGTTTGTTTACCGTCAATTAATCTCATGTATTATAATTGTTTATTATTATTTGCAACACATGGAACTCGTCTACGATCATCTTGCTCCAGTGTGTGCGTATATTTACATGCCAGTTTCGTCATTCTAATTTTAGAATTTATCTCGCACGCATATTTCCCATCATACGTCCCATATTTTTACCTTGCGAAACCATTTTCATCATCTTACGTGTTTCTGCAAATTGTTTGATTAAACGGTTGACTTCCTGAATATCGGTTCCAGAACCGTTCGCAATCCGTTTTCTTCTCGATCCGTTCAATAACGAAGGGTCATCTCTTTCAGCTGTAGTCATTGAGTGAATAATCGCTTCAATATGCTTAAAGGCATCATCATCAATATCCATATTTTTCATCGCCTTTCCCATGCCCGGTATCATAGCTGCCAAATCTTTAATGTTACCCATTTTTTTGATTTGCTGAATTTGTTTCAGAAAATCATCAAAATTGAATTGGTTTTTAGCCAGTTTCTTTTGCATTTTACGGGCTTCTTCAACATCAAATTGTTCCTGGGCTTTTTCAACCAGAGAAACAATGTCACCCATACCTAAAATACGGTCAGCCATACGTTCGGGATGGAAAACATCCAGAGCCTCCATTTTTTCGCCCGTACCAACATATTTAATTGGCTTCTCAACAACAGTACGAATGGAAAGTGCAGCACCACCTCGTGTATCTCCATCCAATTTTGTTAGAACGACTCCATCAAAATCCAGCCGGTCGTTAAATTCCTTGGCTGTATTTACGGCATCCTGACCGGTCATTGAATCGACCACGAATAAAATCTCGTGTGGTGAAACTGCTTTTTTTACGGCCGCAATTTCATTCATCATTTGCTCATCAATAGCCAAACGTCCTGCTGTATCAATAATAACGACATCGTTACCATTCGCTTTGGCATGCTTAATGGCTGCCTGAGCAATTTTAACGGGTTCTTTATTCCCCTCTTCAGTATAAACAGGTACATTAATTTGTTCACCCAACACTTTCAACTGATCGATTGCAGCCGGACGATAGACATCACCAGCAACCAACAAGGGATGCTTGCCTCGCTTACTTTTAATT
Organism: Sunxiuqinia indica; assembly: GCF_009847015.1. GTDB lineage: Bacteria > Bacteroidota > Bacteroidia > Bacteroidales > Prolixibacteraceae > Sunxiuqinia > Sunxiuqinia indica. The sequence continues at coordinate 377,639 of NZ_WVEM01000003.1, read as the reverse complement.
AATTTTGAAAGTTTACCGGAAAAAGTCGTTTTACCAGAACCTTGTAATCCAGCAATTAAAATTACGGTAGGATTTCCTCCAAGATTGATATCCACAGACTTACCACCCATCAATTCGGCTAGCTCATCATGGACAATTTTAACCATCATTTCACCTGGTTTCACAGCCGAAAGTACATCTGCACCCAAAGCCTTATCCTTGACAGTTTCGGTAAATGTTTTGGCTATTTTAAAGTTGACATCGGCATCAAGCAATGCTCGCCGCACCTCCTTTAGCGTTTCAGCTATATTAATCTCGGTTATTCTTCCCTGCCCTTTTAGCAACTGAAACGACCGTTCTAATTTTTCATTAAGATTTTCAAACATATTGGTAATGATATTGATTTATTTTCAAGCTCGTGCAAAAATACAAAAATATATAGAATGAGAATTTTAAACAATCAGATAAAAAAAAATGTAATTACAGGGTTACCTTTCTTTATAAAACAGAATAAAGAAGTGTAAGTACTTATAGTGTTGAACGGATAAATGAGGGATGAAAGAAGAAGTATCATATTATTACGGACTTGTATTTAGTTGTCCGATGAATAAAGAACTTGATACTTGTGTTTATAAGGAGATTAGAGAGCTGAGTTTATCCGAACGAATAAAGTATATTAATTCGCTCACAAGTAATGACAGAGCAACACTTATACAGAAACATAAAAACTGTATCTGTCAACGAGAAAATAAAGTCCCTTTTTCACGAATCGCAATTTTGTAGAAAAAAAGGGGGTCAGTTCTGGCCCCCCTTTTTCTTTTCATGCCCTTTTTACATCCGTTCAGGAACTTCAATTCCCAGTAATCCCATTCCAGATTTTACGACATCCGCAATAGTTTGTGATAGTACCAGTCTGAAATTACGAACCGATTCATTTTCTTCACCTAAAATTGTATGGTCGTGATAAAACTGGTTAAACTCTTTTACCAGGCTATAAATATAATTGGCTATCAATGCAGGGCTGTATATATCGCCTGCTTCTTTAACAACTGTTGGATAAAGAGATAATGACTTAATTAACTCCTGCTCTTTTTCTGAAAGATTGAGAGTTGAGTCCAAATCAAAACTCAACTGAATTCCTTTTTTTGTAGCTTTTCGAATGACAGAGCGAATCCTTGCATGTGTGTATTGAATAAATGGTCCCGTATTCCCGTTGAAATCAATTGACTCTTCCGGATTGAAAAGCATATTCTTTTTAGGGTCAACTTTCAACATGAAGTACTTTAAGGCACCAAGAGCAATTATTTTATATGTTCTGTTCAACTCTTCATCAGTATAGCCCTCCAACTTTCCTAATTCTTCCGATGTTTTACGAGCCACTTCAATCATTTCAGCCATTAAATCATCGGCATCAACAACTGTTCCTTCACGTGATTTCATTTTTCCGTGAGGCAATTCAACCATGCCGTATGAAAAATGATGCAGACCTTTACCCCAGTCATAGCCAAGTTTATCTAACAAGACTGACAACACTTGGAAATGATAATTTTGCTCGTTGCCAACAACATAAATCATCTTGTCGATTTTGTAATCGTCGAAGCGCAATTTTGCCGTGCCAATATCCTGGGTCATATAAACTGAAGTACCATCGCTACGAAGAAGGATTTTTTCATCCAATCCGTCTTTTGTCAAATCAGCCCACACCGACTGATCCTCTCGCTGATAAAAAACGCCTTCTTTCAATCCTCTAAAGACCTCATCTTTACCAACCAGATAGGTATCTGACTCATGATATATTTTATCAAAATCAACTCCAAGTTCTTTATACGTCAGGTCAAATCCAGCATATACCCATTGATTCATTGTCTGCCACAACTCAATAACCTCTGGATCTTTAGCCTCCCACTTCCTCAACATATCACGAGCCGCAACAATGGAAGGAGCCTTTTGCTCAGCATCTTCTTTGCTCATTCCCTGCTCGACCAATTCGTTAATTTCTTGTTTGTAATGCTTATCAAACAGCACATAAAAGTCACCAACCAAATGATCTCCTTTTATTCCGGTACTTTGCGGAGTTTTTCCTTCACCCCATTGTTGCCAGGCATACATCGACTTGCAAATGTGAATTCCGCGATCGTTAACAATATTCGTCTTTACTAATTTGTTCCCATTGGCCTTAATTATTTCGCCAATAGAGTACCCTAACAAATTATTACGAATATGCCCTAAATGTAAAGGTTTATTTGTGTTTGGAGATGAATACTCAACCATCACCAACGGAGAATCTTTCTGAGGCTGTGCAAAACCAAAAGTATCGTCAGTAGCCGCGCTTTCTAATACTGACAACCAGTAGTTTTGAGCGATCATCAAATTCAGAAAACCTTTGATAACTGAAAAGTTCTCAACCAGATCGACATTATCGGTCAAATATTTACCCAGTTCCTCGCCTGTTTGCTCCGGTGCTTTCTTTGAAAAACGCAAGAAAGGAAAAACAACGACTGTCATATCTCCTTCAACATCTTTACGTGTATTTTGAATTTGAACAGCGCTAGTGTCAACCGTCTGTCCGTAAAGTGAGCCTATCGCCTCAACAACTTTCTCTTTTACGATTTGGTCAATATGCATAATCTATTTTTTTTGAACCGCAAAGATAATAGATTATCCCTTATTTACAGGATCATTAAACAAGCAAAAAGAGCCCTGCATATGCAGAGCTCTTTTCTAACTTCTATGTTATTTGTCATTCATTATTCAGCGGCTTTAATCTCTACTCGTCTGTTTTTAGCTCTTCCTTCCTCTGTATCGTTAGGGGCGACCGGATTAGTTTGCCCGAGAGGAACAACTTTAACGATTCTCTCAGCAGCCACACCTTTATTCACAAGATAGTTACGAGCGGCATCTGCTCTTTTTTCCGATAGATCCATATTATATTTAGCCGAACCAATTTCATCAGCGTAACCATATAGCTCAATCTCCACTGATTCATCTTCATTCATTATTTCAGCGATATCATCCAGTTCTTTTTGAGCAGATGATTTCAAATCATACTTATCAAATTCAAAATGAATGGAACTGAATTCAAATGTTGCAATTGGGCATCCTTTATTATCGATCGGTCCTGCTTCATTCGGGCAATCATCTTCTTCATCAACCAATCCATCACCATCGGTATCAATTGGGCATCCTTTTTCGTCTACTTTATAACCTTTTGGTGTATCAGGACATTCATCTTCTTTATCAATTACACCGTCACCGTCAGTATCCGGACAACCATCAAACTCTTTTAGTCCCGGTGTATCAGGACAGTCATCATCTTTGTCAGCAACTCCATCTCCATCCCGGTCTGGACATCCATTCAGGGCAAGTTCACCCGGTTCGGTTGGGCAATCGTCTTTATAATCAGGCAATCCATCGCCATCGGTATCCACAGGACATCCATTTTCATCAACAACGACTCCTTGAGGAGTATCCGGACAATCGTCTTTACGATCTGTAACACCGTCTCCATCAGAATCTTTCTTCTTCCCGAAGCTAATTTCGATTCCTGCAACTCCTTTAAAAAAGCTTTCAGGCAATACATTTTCTTCATCCGCTTTATCCTCACTTAGGCCATTAATATATCCGCCTTCAACAAATAAAGCGATACTTGAACTTAACGGAAATTTAAAGCCTGCGCCTGCATCGAAGTTAAATCCGGAAACCTCATTATCCTGAATCAGACCTGGGCCCCCATAAAGGTATGGCTGAATGCCACTGTTTTCATTCAGAATATAGCCATTGTTCAACTTATACCTTAAATTAAGGAATGTTCCGCTAATATCAAGCGTGTTATCAACTTCTGAATTTGACAAGCCCAAATTGTTTAAAAGCATCAAATCAAATGACGAGTTCAAGTACCTGCTCAAATAAAACTCGGTCATAATGCCGGTACCCTCAAGCGTGTTACCGTAATAGGCTCCACCACCAAGTCCAACAGCCCACTTTTTATCAGCTGTTTGTGCTTGAAGCAATAATCCCATGCTTATAAAAAAGGAAAGTAAAAATATTCTTTTCATAGTGTACTAATTAAATGAATGGTTTTTAATAAATATTTCAAATTTTCTGTTATTGTTAATAACAACAAGCTTAATGAAAATATGTTTTAACACAATACTAAAATGCTCAAACCTGAATTCAATTCAGCACCAATCAGCACCACCATGCATTTTTCGTTTAATAAAACTAAAGCATTTTTATTACTTTCACCAAATAAAAAATAAAAAATTTGTTCAGTATTATCGATATAGAAACAACAGGACAGCGTGCGCAGCAAGAAAAAATCACTGAAATTGCCATCTACGTGCACAATGGAACCAAGGTTATTGACTCCTATAGCACCTTGGTTAACCCGGAATGTCACATCCCCTATTTCATCACAAAACTTACCGGGATTGACAATCAAATGGTTGCCAACGCCCCCAAATTTTTTGAGATTGCCAAAAAGGTTGTGGAGATAACCCAAGGAACAACTTTCGTAGCGCACAATGTTAGTTTCGATTACAAATTTATTCAGCAGGAATATTTACGGTTAGGATACGAGTATAAGCGTAAAACAATGTGTACTGTAAAACTTAGTCGCAAATATCTACCAGGCCATTCTTCGTACTCGCTCGGAAAATTATGCGATGATCTTAGTATAAAGATTGATGGAAGACACCGCGCCGGAGGAGATGCCTTGGCCACTGTAAAGCTTTTTGAAATTATTTTACAAAAGCATGTTAATCCCTCACTGAATGGTCAGCCTGTTCAAAGAAAATTATTCTAAGTCAGATCGCGATGTTTGTTGAGTTTAATTACCAACAGTTTTTTTACTAACTTAACAATTCAAAATTGAGATTTTCCGATCATTCAATAACTTAACTCTCTAACTAAAGATGAAAAAGCTTAACTACTTACCAATTCTAGCACTTCTGCTATTATCCGTATTGTCAATTGAGTCCGACGCCCAACAAAATACGGAAGGCAAACCTCTTGTAGAAAATCAATTTACCATTGAAAATTGCGTGAATAAGTTCGACATGAATAAAATTGATAAAACAAGTGTTGGATATCAGTATTGGTTTGTTGATAAAGAATTTCTCGATGGGCGAACGTTAAAAATGAGCGTTGTTGCTCCTCATCAGGCAACTCATGCCCCACACAGACACGCAGAGGATGAGTTCTTCTTTGTTCTGGAAGGTGAGGCTCAATTCTATCTGGATGGGAAAACGACAAAAGCCGCTGCTTACTCAAGCTTCTATTGTCCATCGGGAGTTGAACATGGCATTGAGAATATTGGTGACACAGAGCTCAAATATTTAGTGATTAAAAAATATCAGAAATAGAAAAGGATATGCAAGCAAAAATTAAATGGGGAATACTGAGTACAGCCAAAATTGGAGTTACCAAAGTCATTCCGGCAATGCAAAAAGGCCAGTATTGTGAAGTAACCGCAATAGCTTCTCGCAATATCGAAAAGGCAAACCAGGCAGCAGATCAACTTGACATTCCAAAGCGCTACGCCTCATATGAAGATTTGTTGGCTGATCCTGAGATTGATGCCATCTACAACCCCCTGCCCAACCACATGCATGTTTACTGGACCATGAAAGCACTCGAGGCCGGAAAAAATGTGTTATGTGAAAAACCGATTGGCATGAATGCCGATGAGGCTAAGGCATTAGCTGATGCAGTTAAGAAATATCCTGAGTTAAAAGTGATGGAAGCATTTATGTACCGGTTTCATCCACAGTGGGAAAAAACTTACGAGCTCATACAAAGTGGCGCAATCGGGAACGTAATAACAGTTCAATCCTTCTTTTCCTATTACAATGTTGATCCCCACAACATTCGTAACAAACCTGATGTTGGAGGTGGTGCATTAATGGATATTGGTTGTTACTGTATCTCTTTCCCTCGTTTTTTATTTGACGAAGAGCCTTCAGAAGTTACTGGCCAAATGGATTTTGATCCGGCTTTAAAGACGGATCGTTTAACTTCCGGCCTACTATCTTTCCCGTCCGGGAAAACCAGCAGCTTTACTTGTGCTACTCAACTCATGCCACATCAGCAGACCAATATTTTAGGAAATCAGGGCCATATTGTTGTTGAAATTCCGGTGAACGCCCCACCTGAAGAAAAAACCAGAATAACACTGCGCACAAAGGAAAAGACCGAAACGTTTACATTCGAACCAATCGACCAGTACACAATACAAGGTGATGCATTTTCGAATGCGATTCTTCGCAACGAACCAGTTCCAACACCGTTAACCGATGCTATCGGAAACATGCAAGTTATTGATGCAATTATTGAAAGTTCGAAGAAAAAGCAGACTATTTCATTGTAAAATATAGGGCATAAAAAAACCTCGCAAATTGCGAGGTTTTCTATATCTATCACACCTGATGATTGTTAATCTATTTTACTTTTTCAACTACAGCTTTAAAAGCCGCAGGCTGGTTCAAAGCTAAGTCTGCTAAAACCTTACGGTTAATCTCAATGTTGCTCTTTTTCATCAAACCAATTAATTGAGAATAACTTAACCCTTCCTGACGTGCTGCAGCGTTAATACGTTGAATCCACAAAGCGCGGAAGTTTCTCTTTTTTGTTTTTCTGTCACGGTAAGCGTATGTTAACGCTTTTTCGTGTGCATTTTTTGCAACTGTCCAAACATTTTTACGGGCACCCCAGTATCCTTTAGTTTGCTTGAGGATTTTTTTTCTCCGAGCCCGAGATGCTACATGATTTACTGATCTTGGCATAATCTTTAATTTGTGAGTGGCTAGCGTCCCGACTTTTACGGAATCTTTACAGCTATACCCTCTGTTTTTTTACTTAAATTACTTTCGAAAAGGAATTATTCGTTACTTCATGTTAAGCATCAGCTTCACATTTTTCTCATCAGCTTTATCAACCGAACCCCAATAGGTTAGGTTTCTTTTTTGCTTGGTGCTTTTTTTAGTCAAAATATGACTTTTAAAAGCATGCTTCCTTTTCAGTTTTCCAGAGCCGGTTAATTTAAACCGTTTTTTTGCGCTGGATTTCGTCTTCATTTTTGGCATCTTGTCTTAATTTTATATCGAAGAATTACTTCTTCTTTTTAGGTGCAATAAACATCGTCATTCGTTTCCCTTCCAGGCGGGGCATTTGCTCTACCTTTCCAAGATCTTCCAATTCGGTTGCAAAACGCAAAAGCAAAATTTCACCTTGTTCTTTAAACAAGATTGAGCGCCCTTTAAAGAACACGTAAGCTTTCACTTTAGCTCCCTCTTTTAAAAACTTCTCAGCATGCCTTAACTTAAATTCAAAATCGTGATCATCCGTATTCGGTCCGAAACGAATTTCTTTAACCACAACCTTAACTGCTTTGGCTTTCATTTCCTTCTGTTTCTTTTTTTGTTGATAAAGAAACTTCTGGTAATCTATAACTTTACAAACCGGAGGATCAGCGTTTGGTGAGATTTCAACAAGGTCAAGTTCCATTGAATCCGCAATTTTTAATGCTTCAGACAATGAATAAACTCCTTGTTCTTCAATATTCTCTCCAACTAAACGTACCTGCTGAGCACGTATACGTTGATTAATGTTGTGCTGTGGACCCGTGTCCACTCTTCGTCCTCCTCGATATGGGCGTTTTTTTATTGCGATATGAAAAACCTCCTATTTCTTTTTTAGTTATAAAATGATGCTAATTGTTCTTTAACTTCTTTTTGGATGAATTCAGCAAACTCTTCTTTGGTCATTGTGCCCTGATCTCCTTCTCCTTGTTTTCTCACGGCAACCGCTCCCGACTCTGCTTCTTTCTCTCCAACTATCAATAAATACGGGATACGTTTCAACTCATTATCCCGGATTTTACGGCCGATTTTCTCATTCCGGTCGTCAATTAGGGTGCGAATATCGGAATTATTTAGAAAATTTGAAAGATTTTCTGCGTATTCATTGTACTTTTCGCTGATTGGTAAGATAACAACCTGCTCTGGAGTTAACCACAATGGGAATTTTCCGGCAGTATGTTCAATTAACACAGCCACAAAACGTTCCATCGATCCAAACGGTGCACGGTGAATCATAACCGGACGGTGACGATTATCATCAGCGCCAATATACTCCAATTTAAAACGCTCGGGCAAGTTATAATCAACCTGAATGGTTCCCAGCTGCCAGCTTCTACCTAATGCATCTTTGATCATGAAATCAAGCTTCGGACCATAAAAAGCGGCTTCTCCCAATTCAGTAACTGTGTTTAATCCTTTTTCTTCAGCGGCTTCAATAATCGCCTGCTCCGCTTTATCCCAATTTTCAGAAGAACCGATATACTTTTCAGGTTTTTCAGGATCACGCAATGATATCTGTGCTGTGAAATTTTCGAAGTCCAATGCCTTAAAAATAATAAAGATGATATCAATTACCTTTTTAAACTCGTCTTTCAACTGATCCGGCCGGCAATAAATATGTGCATCATCCTGAGTGAAGCCGCGAACGCGGGTTAATCCGTGCAACTCGCCACTTTGTTCGTAACGGTAAACAGTGCCAAACTCGGCCATACGAACCGGCAAATCCTTGTACGATCGCGGTTTAAATTTATATAATTCACAGTGATGAGGACAGTTCATTGGTTTCAACATGTATTCCTCGCCTTCTGCCGGAGTTTTTATCGTTTGAAATGAATCAGCTCCGTACTTGGCATAGTGCCCCGAAGTTTTATATAAGTTGATATCTCCAATATGCGGAGTAATTACCTGTTCGTAACCAAATTTCTTTTGTACTTTTTTCAAAAAGTCTTCCAATTGCTGGCGGAGCATTGCGCCCTTAGGCAACCACATTGGCAAACCCTGTCCCACTTCCTGCGAGAAAGTAAACAGTTCCATTTCTTTACCAATTTTCCGGTGATCTCGTTTCTTTGCCTCTTCAAGCATAACCAGGTACTCTTCCAAAAACTTCTGCTTTGGGAAAGTCACACCATATACCCGAGTAAGCATTTGGTTCTTCTCATCACCACGCCAGTATGCTCCAGCAATAGAGGTTAGCTTTACCGCTTTGATATAACTGGTATTTGGCAAGTGAGGGCCACGGCACAAATCAGTAAAATTTCCTTGATTATATAATGTGATTGTTCCGTCTTCCAGCTCACTGATCAACTCCTGTTTCAGTTCATCGTCTTTTTCGGTGAACATCTGAATGGCTGCATCTTTCGATATATCCTGACGGACAATCTCATTTTTTTGACGCGCCAGCTCAATCATTTTTTTCTCAATCTTTTCCAGATCTTTTTCTGAAAGTTGTTTTCCCTCAGGAAGATCCACATCATAATAAAATCCTGTATCTACTGTGGGACCAATACCAAATTTCGTTCCGGGAAAATAGCTTTCTATAGCTTCTGCCATTAAGTGAGCCGAAGAGTGCCAAAAGGTTTCTTTTCCTTCGCGGTCATCCCAAGTATGCAATTTAATACGGGCATCTTCTGTAACCGGACGGTTTAAATCCCACACAGAACCATTTACAGTAATTGCTAAAACCTCTTTTGCCAAGCGGTTACTAATCGATTTGGCGATCTCAATTCCGGTAACTCCACTTTCATATTCCCTAACACTGTTATCAGGTAATGTTATTTTAATCATCAGTATCGAATTATGGATTTTATTTTCAGGGTGCAAAGATAATTATTATTAACTGATAGCGACAAGGGTTAGCCAATAATTTAAAAGTCAATAAAAACACAAGAGGCGCATCAAAGCACCTCCCGATCTATTTTACACATCAATCTAATTAAAATTATTATCGCACACTTAATGAAACTCCTGCATTTAACGAAGTATACTCCGCTTTATTAATAGAGCCAAAAACGTTGAAAAAGCCTAGTTTCATTCTCAAACCTGCATCCAAACTTATACGCGACGACTCAAAGCTGAGATTAATCGGATCAACTTCTTCCTTGACTTCAGTAATTTGATTTCCTTCTATTTCGACAGCAACAGGATAGCGTCCCCGCAAGTCGACAGTTGTTTTACTTGAACTATTTCCAATACCTCCGAAGAAAGTAATAAAAGCGATCTTTTTCGAAACAATTAAACCTATTTTCATCGTATTGGTGTTGATATCCAACTCCTGATTTTCATCAGGCTGGTATCCGTCAGGAGTGCTAAATGACTTGTTCACCAGATAATCTTCTAACTGAAAATCGACGCCGGTACTCGCATCAATATGAGAATAAGCAGCAAAGACTGCAGCATCAAAAGGCAAATTCTTTAAAACGGGCATCCAATCCCTGAAACTATTCTTCACTCCAATTCCAATCAAACCAACGCGAACGTCTTCTTCTTCATCACCCTTTTGGTTGAAATGCAGATTTGGAACATAGCGAAACATAAAATCAGTATGGGGTAAAAGCCCAAAACTCAACTGAGCCATCGGAATTGGAACATTGTCCATATCAATTCCCGGAGGGCTGTGAAACGACCCCAATGTATCACCTGGGTTAGTTGCGTTCTGATCAAGAATATTAATCTTGGGGCCCCACTCTTCTGCACCAGCAACGGTTTGTGCTATACTATTTGCAGGATCATCCAAATACACATTTTGCAAACTGATTTTTCCAAGATCAAACGTTTTCGCCGATTCGGGAATACGAACCGCAGTTATACTCATCGAAAAATCGAATCCAAACCGCTCATGGGTTTCGGCAGTGTAATACCAACCATTATTCAGTCCATCGCCAAGTGAATATGCAAAAGGTTTCAGATAACCCTGAATCATTTTACTGGCATCAACCGATCCCGCTTTAATAAATTCAGTTACATCAGATTGGGCAGAGGCTATTTGTCCGCTAAATGCAATAATTAATAGAACTACAATTTTTTTCATCCAATTAAAATTAAAAGATTTCAAAGCTACTGTATATAACTCCCTCATTTTAATTATGCTTGTTTGTGAAGCATTCTTGCATGGTCGTTTCATATCGCTGAAATCCGTTTTCGGTTCATATTTTGTTCATCCACTTTCAAAATCACATTTTACTTGCAATGAAAATAACTGATTTTGCGTGTAATGTTCCGCAAAAATACGGACGTATTTCGAGAATTTTTATTGTAATCAACTTTCATTTTTGAAAAAAAAAACAAAGCTTTGAAGACTAAAATAAGTTTTATCATGCATAACATCCTCATAACAGTATTCCTTTTTATCGCAATAGGAAACCCTTCAATAGCACAAAAGAAATTAACAATTGCTGATTTCCAACAAAAGAACACGTTCAGCCAACAGGAGGTGGCCGGGCTTCAATCATCAGCGAATGGACTGTATTACACAACGTTGGAAGACGGAAAACGCATTGTGAAATACAGCTACAAAGATGGGGAAAAGATAGAGACGGTTTTCGACCTGGACAAAATAGAAAATGCACCAATCAGTTATTTTTCAGCGTATTCATTTAGCTCCGACGAAAGTAAAATTCTTTTAACAACGGAAAAGGAGAAAATTTATCGCCATTCATACACCGCTAACTATTTTGTTTGGAATTCAACGACCGAAGAAATCAATGAACTTTCGTCGAAAGGAAACCAGCGCGAGGCAACTTTTTCGCCGGATGGTGAACGGATTGCATTTGTTCGCGACAACAACATCTTTGTAAAAACATTACGTTTTGGAACTGAAAGCCAGGTAACTCACGATGGTAAAAAAAATGAAATAATAAATGGAGTCCCTGATTGGGTTTATGAAGAAGAATTCTTTGATTTTCAAGAAAATGACAAGCCCTTCTCGACCAAAGCTTTTGCCTGGTCGCCCGACAGTAAATTTTTAGCTTACGTTCGGTTTGACGAAACGGAAGTGAAAAATTTCAAGCTACAAACGTATAAAGGGAAAGATTCTTCATTTTCAGAAAAAGCCCAATATCCGGGAGAATATAATTACAAATATCCGAAAGCAGGTGAAAAAAACGCTACCGTTTCGGTATTTGCCTACGAGATCAAATCGAAAACTAAAGTTGAAGTCGATCTGGGTGAAGAAACAGACATTTACGTTCCTCGTCTGAAATGGACGGCTGACGCTAATGATTTAGCGGTTTTCAGATTAAATCGCCGTCAAAATAAACTCGACGTATTATTTGCAAATCCGTTCACGGGAGATACCCGCTTGTTTTTTACCGAAAAAAACGACCGTTACCTTGCTGTGGAATTTCTTGATGACTTTATCTTTTTGCCCAACAATGATTATTTTGTGGTAAACAGTGAGCGTGATGGTTATTCGCATCTTTATTTATACGACCGTCAAGGCTTTGAGGTGCGACAATTAACCGAAGGGAAATACGATGTAACCGACTTTTACGGTTTCGACTCAAAAAAGAAAATCTTCTATTATCAGGCTGCTAAAAAATCTCCAATGCAGCGAGAAGTTTATTACACCAGCCTGGATGGCAAGAAACAAGGAATTTTAACTCCAACAGAAGGAATAAATGAAGCTGTTTTCAGCAATGGATTTCAATACTTTATTAATGAATTTACAAATTTAACAACACCAAAAACCTTTAGCTTGTACGACAATGATGGCGATTTGGTGCGCGTTTTAGAGGATAACAGCGAATTGAAAGATAAACTGGCTAATTATTCCATTCCTGAAAAATCCTTTTTCAGTTTTGAAACCTCAGAAGGAATCAGTTTGAATGGATGGATGATCAAACCACTCAATTTCGACAAAACTAAAGAATATCCGGTGGTAATGACCCAGTACAGCGGCCCTAACTCACAAGAAGTACTAGACAAATGGGGCGTAGATTGGTACAACTACCTGGCACAAGAAGGCTACCTGGTAGCATGTGTTGATCCAAGAGGGACAGGCGCCCGGGGCGAAGATTTTCGCAAAGTAACCTACATGCAATTGGGAAAATACGAATCAGATGACCAGATTGAAGCCGCAAAATACCTGGGGTCACTACCGTATGTTGATGCCTCTAATATTTCAATTTGGGGATGGAGTTATGGCGGCCAAATGACACTGCTTTGCATGGAAAAAGGTGGAGATATTTTCAAAGCCGGAGTTTCTATTGCTCCGGTTACCCATTATAAATTTTACGACACTGTTTATACCGAACGATACATGCGCACGCCTCTTGAAAACCCGGATGGCTATAACGACAATGCCCCTCTAAACCACCCTGAAGGGATTACCGGGCGCTTGCTATTAATTCATGGCTCGGCTGACGATAATGTCCATCTTCAAAATACATTGAAAATGGCTGAAGCATTAGTACAAGCCAATATTCAATTTGACATGGCCATATACACGACCGCCAATCATGGAATTCACGGAGGAAACACCCGCATGCACTTGTATACGAAAATAACAGATTTTCTAAATAACAATTTGAAATAATTGAAAATGCTGGACTAACTGTTCAGCATTTCTTCTTTGCAATTGTCTTGTTCTTTTACTGAAAAAGCATGCTTCTCTATTTTTTCAAGCAAAATATGCTTTTGAGGGATGAAGAATTTCCGTCGACGCTCAACATAGTCGAATGACAAAGGAGCCACCGTTTCCAGCTCTTGCTGAAACGACTTACTGTAATACTGAGCATCAACAACGACCGACTCAACAAAAAACAACAGAATACTTTTTTGCAGCAGTCCTTTAAAATCGAGATCCACCCGATCCAATATTTCTTTGGAATAATCCAGCACCTGCTCACCAAAATTATAGGTTTTATAAACTATGGCATCCAGCTTTTGATCTTTTGCCAGAAGAGAGAAGGTGGTCATCAATCCTCCTTCCAAATCTTCTTTCACATCCTGAATATCGTCCAGCAACTGCAAGTAAGCACCATAGCCAAACAGAAAATCCTTCTCCTCAGCAGTAAGCTTTCCGGCCACTAAATAGCCGTCAGCTAACACGGATGCTCCTCCTTTTGCCAAACAAATATTCAATGCTTGCTCTGGTGTCACTGCGTCATGCTGCAACTGCATACTATCGGTTTGTGCCCGATGAATTCCCAACAGCGATTCGAACACCTCCGGATAATCATTACGATCAAACTGCCCTTCAATCAATTCAATCATGTGATAAATCTTCCGCTCCTGCTCGCTTTTTGCTTTAACCGGCTTTCCTGCAATGCGATTAGCAAACCGCTGACTAAATTCATATTTATCGAACGTTGAAATACTCGGATCGTCCACATAATTATCGGTATACGGATACAACATACTGTAAGCAAAAACAGAGGGGGTCAACTCAACCGGATAACCTAAAATCAACTGCAGGCCGTTCATAATCCAAACGTTCCGGCAGGCTTGAAATACACTTTCTACGGGCAACTCCGGATCAAGATCACGTACTTGTTTCGAAAATGCCTTTGTAGATTTCATCATTTCAGCAGAAAACATCAAATTGATCTCGTTGTGTTCATACGAAAATGCATCTTGAAATAAGGCGCGCAACTGCGTCAATACAAATTCGTCGAACCAGTCGGATTCTGCAAGAGCAGAAATTTCATCGTCGTCCAATTTCTTCATCGACATAAAGAACCGATCAACAAAAGCTTCCTTACTCTTCTTTTCGCAACCACCAATGGGATTTCCAAAATTGGCATTCGAATCATTAGTCTGATACCAAATGTTAGCAAACTTATTAGTTAATTGCAGCACTTCCATGGTTTTCTAGTTTTGGATAATGCTAACAAATAAAAACAATCCAAACTTTAAGCACGCTAGTTTTCCGACAAACTCATGCCATTTATCGATAAACAAGCTGAAGGATAAAAAACGTTGTCGATCGATTCCGACTAAAAAATACAGTTCAATTTTATACCTTGCGAAAAAAATTACCATGGCAGAAGGGTTATCAGAACACGAACAGCTTTTTTACAACGATGGCTACCAACTGGGGTTGCAGGCGGCAAAAAACAATTATGCCGAGGACGATTTATTCCAAGCCATGGCACAAATGTACCACGCAATCGATCAACTGATAGAATCGTTATCGGCAATGGCTCAAAAGCAAGGCATAGCCATTCATTGCAGAAAGGGGTGCGATTACTGCTGCCGTCAGGCGGTATTTGCCAACTCCTACGAGTTGCACTATCTCCATCATTTTATCAAAAAGAACTTCAGCAGCGACCAAAAAAATCAGGCTCGGGAAAAAGCAATTGCAAAGAATAAACAAACTTCGGCATTAGAAGAAAAGGACATGTTGAATTTTAAAAGCCCATGCCCATTATTGAAAGATGGTTCGTGCACCGCTTACGAGGCTCGACCAATGGCATGCCGCATCTATCTTTCGACCAATGTTATCAGTTGTATTGAGTTTTATCAAAATCCGGAGAATGAAAATAACTACCCGGCACTATTAGATTTTCCATTAATGGCCGGCCGAATGATGAATGAAGGGTTCATAGCAGCTCTTAAAGAAAACGGCATTGATATAGCCGAATTTCGTTTAGAAGAAGGACTACTGAAAAATGTACTTAACGGATAGAACAACAGGCTCAATAAAAAAAAATCATCCTTTGAGTTTCAAGCGAAGGCTGGCTATTCGATCTTGCCGTTCCATCGAAAAACTTTGGCTTTCCTGTTCAGCAAAATCCAGCAGCACAATTGCTTTATGATAATACAGTTGCTGGCGTAAGAAGGTTTCATCAACCAAGGCCACATCTCCCAATTGCTCCAATAAACTGGCAAACTGCTCCATATTTTCCAGCGATATTAATTTCTCTTGCAACAGTTCAACAAAAGCCTCATCTTCCAAAAAAAGCAAATCTTTCAAAACCAAATCCAGTTCATCTTCCAATTCAGATGACACTTTTTGAATAGCAGCAGCCGGCTGATGTTCTTTCTTCTTCAATCGTAAGATCAGCCGGGCTAAAAATGCGCCCATTTCCTGAATCTGGTGCAGCAAGTAATCTCGACGTTCCATAATCACTATTGGTGTTTAACGAAATATAAAGATAAGCACAATTAATCAAAATAAAATGAGTTTATATAGATCAAAGAATTATTACTTTTGTCCGCATGAATTCCAGACACCTAATACTCTTCGTACTACTTTGTATTTTTACTTCGTCCCGGGTACTTGCACAAAGTAATAATGCAACGATCTATGGAGTGGTCACCGGCGAAAAAGGACAAGCCGTTGAATTAGCCAATATTTCAATTAAAAACTACCCGATTGGCACGGTAACCGATCGAAAAGGTGAATACCTGCTTCGCGTCCCCGCTGAAAAACAAGTCACCATCGTATTTTCGCTTTTAGGCTATTTGCCGCAAGAAAAAACAATTGAGGCAAATGCTGAGGAACGAATCGAACTAAACCTGCAACTGCAAATAAATTCGGAGGAAATTGGAGAAGTTCAGGTTTCAAGAAGTCGGAAAGGAAATGGGAATATTAGCCGCATTGATCCAAAATTTACCAATATTATGCCCGATGCTTCGTCCAGTGGAGTTGAAGCACTGATAAAAACATTACCGGGAGTTTCGTCCAACAATGAGCTCAGTTCTCAATATTCCGTTCGCGGAGGTAATTTCGACGAAAACCTGGTTTATGTGAACGATATTGAGATTTACCGTCCGTTTTTGGTTCGCTCCGGCCGCCAGGAAGGCTTGAGCTTTATTAACTCCGACATGGTTTCCAGTATTGAGTTTTCGGCTGGTGGCTTTGATGCCAAGTATGGCGATAAAATGGCGTCTGTTCTGGACATCAAATACCGCAAACCGACAGAATTTAACGGTAGTGTCGCTATTAGTATGCTGGGTGGAAATTTGCACGTAGAAGATATCAGCAAAAACAAAAAGTTAAGTTATACCGGAGGCGTACGCTACAAAACAAATCGTTATCTACTTGGCAGTCTGGATGAGAAAGGAGAATACAATCCTAATTTTGTTGACCTTCAAACTTACGTGACTTATCGTTTTTCTGATCAGTTTGATTTGTCGTTTCTGGGAAATGTCTCTCAAAACAACTACAATTTCATTCCTCAAACCCGCGAAACATCTTTTGGAACTTTTGAAACTGCTTACAACACCAAGGTCTACTTTGAGGGACAGGAAAAAGATAAGTTTCAAACATTGCTTGGTGCATTGTCTGCAAACTATCATCCTTCAAATGATCTGAACCTGAAATTTATTGCTTCAGCATTTCAAACCAAAGAAGAAGTGAACTATGATATTTTAGGAGATTACTACCTCAACGAGTTAGAGCGAGACCTGGCATCCGCGTCAGTTGGTGATAGTATTCTAAACCTGGGAATCGGGACTTTTTTAAATCACGCACGCAACAAATTAGAAGCGCACGTTTATAGCTTTTCGCACAAAGGGGCATACAACACCACCGATCACCTGCTAAACTGGGGCGTGAAATTTCAATTGGAAGATATTAACGACCGAATTAATGAATGGGAACTTCGCGACTCAACAGGTTACAGCGTGCCATATTCTGATGAAGAAGTGACGCTTGCAAGATTTGTTACAACAGACAACCAGATGCAAAACATGCGAATTACGGGGCACGTTCAAGACACCTACGCTATTCCAATCAACAGGGGCGAGCTTTATGTAACCGGTGGACTTCGATTTCATTATTGGGATTTCAGTAATGAGTTTTTGTTAAGCCCGCGTTTCGCATTTAATTACTACCCCGATTGGGAAACCAACATTTCGTTTCGAATTGCCGGCGGTAGTTACCAGCAACCTGCCTTTTTTAAAGAACTAAAAGATCGTGACGGTAATATAAATTCCGATGTGAAAGCACAGAAATCAACCCAGTTTGTTCTCGGCTCCGATTATTTATTCAGAGCCTGGGACCGGCCGTTTAAACTGACTTCAGAGGTCTTCTACAAAAACTTTTCGCACCTGGTCCCCTATCAGGTTGAGAATGTTCAAATTCGTTATTTAGGCGACCAAGAGTCTACCGGATATGCAACCGGCATGGACTTTAAAGTTAATGGAGAGTTCGTTAGTGGTGTGCAGTCATGGGCCAGCGTTTCGTTACTTCAAACCAAGGAAGATGTTGTTGGCGATGGTCATGGTTGGATACGACGACCAACTGATCAAAGAGTAAATGTGAGCTTATTTTTTCAGGACTACTTTCCGGGCAACCCAAGCTACAAAATGCACATGGCAGCCTTTTATGGGGCAAGGCTACCTACCGGACCACCAAATTCGGAACGTTATATGGACACCTTTAAAATGCCACCTTATCGTCGTTTGGACATTGGCTTTTCAAAAATACTTATCGGCCCGGAAACACAACACGGCAGCAAGTTACTCAGCAAAGTAAAAAACATGTGGGTTAGCCTGGAAGTACTCAATTTACTCGGCATCAACAACACCGTTTCCTATTTTTGGGTGTCCAGCAACACCGGCGATATGTATGCTGTACCAAACTACCTGACCAATCGAAAACTAAATTTGAAATTATCAATTAAATTTTAATGAGATGAAGCTTCCTATTTTTCAAGTTGATGCTTTTGCTGAAGAACTGTTTCAAGGAAATCCGGCAGCCGTAGTTCCTCTTGAAAACTGGTTACCCGATCAGTTGATGCAATCCATCGCGCTGGAAAATAACTTGTCTGAAACGGCCTTTTTTGTTCCAACGAAAGCCGGTTTCGAAATTCGATGGTTTACTCCAAAAGCCGAAGTTGACTTATGCGGACATGCGACCTTGGCCACGGCACACACCATTTTTCACGAAGCCAGTTACCCGTCTAACAAAATCACCTTTGGAAGCCGAAGTGGTGAACTTACAGTGGTGAAAAAAGATGAATTGTTGGAATTAAATTTCCCCGCTGATCATATCAATGAAATAGCTGAACCAACCGATTTAACCCATGCTATTGGATTGAAACCCCAAAAGTGCTTTCTAGGCAAAACAGATTATCTATTTATTTACGAAAAGCAAGAAGACATCGAGCAAGTGAATCCCGATTTTGGAACTTTATCAAAAACCGGAGCTCGCGGAATTATCATCACTGCCCCCGGAAAAGAGGTTGACTTTGTGAGCCGTTTCTTTGCGCCCGGAGTTGGCATCGATGAAGACCCGGTTACCGGATCAGCGCACACAACACTCACTCCATACTGGGCTGACAGACTGGATAAAAAGGAATTGTCGGCAAAGCAAATTTCTGAACGCGGAGGAAAACTTCAGTGCATCGTAAAAGGCGATCGCGTTTTAATCGCCGGCAAAGCCAAAACTTACCTCCGGGGCGAAATCTTTGTTTAAGCAGAGATTCTAAAAACTTCGTCTTCTTTCATCCTAACACATAAAGGAAAACTTTCCTATTCCGTTCTTGTTTCACTAGTTATAAGATCAAATCTGAAATGGCTCGTCGTGCTATTTACATGGAGCACAACAAGTTGTCATTCACAAAATCGGAAAAGGATGAAAAAACATCAATATACCAACCAACTAATTCACGAAACTTCGCCCTATCTGCTACAACATGCTCGCAATCCGGTAAACTGGATGCCATGGGGAGACGAAGCACTTGAAAAGGCAAAAAAAGAAAACAAACTGCTGCTCATCAGTATTGGCTATGCCGCCTGCCATTGGTGCCATGTCATGGAGCACGAATCGTTCGAAGATACAGCTATTGCTCAGGTAATGAACGATTATTTCGTTTGCATTAAAGTTGACCGGGAGGAACGGCCTGACATTGACCAGATTTATATGACAGCCGTGCAGCTAATGACGCAACGTGGCGGCTGGCCACTCAATGTCATTGCTCTGCCTGATGGACGACCATTTTGGGGCGGTACTTATTTCATGAAGGATGTCTGGATGAATACACTGCTGCAAGTGCACAACTTCCATCAGGAAAATCCTGATAAAACAGTTGAATACGCCGAACGACTAAAACAAGGAATAAGCGATAGCAATCTAATTCCGATTAGCAAAGAAGGTCAAGACATTACTATTGAGCACTTAAAACAAGCTGTTCAACATTGGCAGTCGAACCTTGATTATCAGGAAGGAGGCAGTGCCGGAGCTCCTAAATTTATGATGCCCAATAACCTTAGTTTTCTATTGCGATGGGCACATCAAGCCAATGATGCTGATATATTGGAATACGTCGAAACGACCTTGAGTAAAATGGCAATGGGCGGAATCTATGACCAAGTTGGAGGAGGATTTGCCCGTTATTCAACTGATGCCAATTGGAAAGTCCCTCATTTTGAAAAAATGCTCTACGACAATGGCCAGCTGCTTAGCGTGTATGCTCAGGCATTCAAAAAGACGAAAAATCCATTATATGCTGAAGTAATCAATCAAACCATTGACTTTCTAAAACGGGAAATGCGTTCGCCTGAACATGGTTTTTACTCTTCGTTGGATGCTGATAGCGAAGGTGAGGAAGGCAAGTTTTATGTGTGGAAGAAGCAGGAATTGCAACAACTGCTGAAGGACGAATTCGAGCTGTTTAGTAAGTATTACAATATCAATGCAACCGGTTATTGGGAAGACGGCAATTACATTTTGTTACGTCGTCATACAGATGAGACTTTTGCCAACGAAAACATGCTAAGTTTAAGCGACTTAAAAGATAAAGTAAAAAGCTGGCAAACAACCTTGTTAAAAGAACGTGAATCACGCATCAGGCCGGGGCTGGATGATAAGATATTAAGCTCGTGGAATGCGCTGGCAATATCTGGCTTGGTTGATTCGCATCAGGCATTGGGCAATACCGAGTTTTTGGAGCTGGCCGAAAAAAACATGCAATTTTTGAAAGAGAAACAAATGAGTAGCGATGGCACTCTAAAGCATTCTTATAAAAATGACATCAGTAAAATAGATGGTTTTCTGGAGGATTACGCGTTGATGATTCAGGCCTTGCTTGACCTGGTTGAAACGACTGGAAACATTCCCTATTTGGAAGACGCCAAACTACTGATGAATAAAACCTTTGAGCAGTTTTACGACTCCGAAAAATCGATTTTCTACTTTACACCAAAATCTCAAACAGATGTCATTAACCGAAGTATAGAAGTACACGACAATGTTATTCCGGCTTCAAATTCGGTCATGGCCAACAACCTGATTCGTTTGGGGCACTTAACGGCCAATCAGGATTATTTGAAAATAGCCGAACGTACGGTTTCAAAAATGATAGATGATTTCAAAAACTACCCGGGAGGTTATTCCAACTGGCTTCATGTAGCACTCGATTTTACCGACAAGCATTTTGAGGTCGTAATAGCCGGCGAGGATGCGATTGAAAAACTGAAAAAGCTACAGGAAAATTATCTTCCAAATTGCCTCTTTTGTGCGGGCACTACGGATAAGCAGCTTCCGTTATTGGAAAACCGGATTGTAAACGGGAAAACACTGATTTACATTTGTCAGAATAACACGTGCCAGCTCCCGGTTGAAAGCACAAAGGAGGCTTTACAAATAACCGCTACCAACGAATAAACCACTATTCTTTGGCAAATGACAAAAGCTTTTTCAAATCCTTGCGACAGGCTGTTGCCAGTTCAGGAATTTCAATGGCCTGTTGCAACTTTTTCACGTTATCAATTTCGTGGGTAAAAAGGGCAAATACCTCACTCAAACTCATATTATCTGGTGCCGACTGTTCAATAATCATTTCATCACCGACAGCAACCAGGCCACTTTCCAGAACACGAACATAAACGCCCGGATACGGAGATTCGAAAAATTCACGAACAGCCTTCTGACTTTCCATCCGAACACCCAGTTTAAAACATGGTTGACGCGGCTGGCTCACTTGCACCAACGCGCCTCCAAGTCGGTAAATATCTCCAATATGTATATTCGACTCGTCAATTCCTTCAATCGTCAAATTTTCACCAAACATCCCCCACTGCCAGTCGACATTCGGGTAACGCTCTTGCCAAAACGGATAGTTATTTGATCCATAAATGTAGCAGGCCTTATCCACTCCGCCATGGTAACGGCGATCAATCACATGGTCATCTTTTACATCTTCATGCTCCAATAATAGAGCTGAGTTCGTCGGATATTTATAAATTCCTGTTCTTACTTTTTTGCCGCGCCACTCGATTTCTACAGGCTGGCCAATGTTGGTAGATCGTACTATCATCGTATGTTTAGTTGTAATATTTAGTGCAGCTCACCCGTTAATCATCTTCGAGAATATTTTTCACCCGACCGACTTCTCCGGTCTCCAGCCTTACCTTTATTCCATGTGGATGATTCGGTGATTTCGTTAGAATCTGTGCCACGTATCCATCGGTCAACTCGCCTGTTCGTTGATGATGCTTTTGCACGATTTCAACATGACTCTCTAGCTGTATATTGCTCCGTTTTGTACCTTCCATCTTTTTTATTTTCGAAGAAACAATTATTTCGTGATATTAAAAAATTACTATGAATTAGAGGCAAAGAATATTACAGATATAGAAAAGCTGATATTCTTTTCCCATTTTCACAAAAACAAATATCAGAGTTTTTTGTCTTTATCTAAAAAAATGAAAGTATCTACAAAATTCGGGAGTTATGACGAATAAAAGAGACTGGGAATTTTCTTCTTTAAAAAAGAATGGTGGTCAGAGTACAAATGAAAATAACCCTATTCATCTGGAAAATTGTCCGCGCGGAGGGAATCGCTGTATCGATCAGCGATCAGAAATCAATAAGAGTATCAAAAGCTCCCACGAACTCTTTCAAGATCGTCAGTATAATCATTCCATTGATGAACTAAAGGCTGCCTTTCACAAAACACTTGATCTGCAAGATAGTCCATGCAATCAATGCGCAAACTTATTTCGGCATCGGATTTTAGAATCTATGGAGCAAGTAAATCAGGAATTGCGAAAAATGACAACAGGCTTATTCGGTTCCAGGCGTTACAAACCCAGTTACCAATATGCTGTTTTGGTGATGGAAGAACTCAAACAACTTAACAAATGAACTTGCAGTCAAAACGAAATCAGGCTATCACATTCACCCTCAGCTTTTAAAAATCATAAGTTCACCAAACTTCCACTCCTGTAATTAATGCTAATTGACCTAAGCGACCACATTCGACACAACATTCTTACTATAAATCGATAAAATGTTAAAAATCATTAAAACAAAATTGGGTGCCCCTTACCACTTCTATAAACATCTTGTATAACATACCGCTTTATATTTCCCAAATATTTAATTAGTTTTAAGCGTATATTAAAAATAGCAAAAGGGATTTCTATATTTTTTCGATTCGTGAAAAGGATAAGCAGTGTGTGCTAGTGATAATTTTAGTATAGAAATAATGAAAGAAACGAAGGGATGGATTTTTTCACGGCTAAGTGGAAAACGTGAAAGAATATTAAAAAGTGAACCGATACAATTTGTCAGCTGTCAATATAACGGACGTAAGTGCGCGAAAAAACGATCTGCAATAAATCAATGTCTGCTAAATTCTCAAGATTTTTTTGCTGACCGACAATATGATGACTCCATTGATGAGTTGAAATCGGCATTTAACGAAACGATCGATATCCAAGGATCTCCATGTACCAATTGTGCCAGTTTGTTCCGATCGCGTATTACGCAATCCATGGAGCAAATTCATGGAGAACTTCACCGCATGACTACCGGATTCTTCCGTTTAGATGACTACAAACCGAGTTATGAACTGGCAGATTCAACCATTAACGAATTTAAGAGTATCGATTAAAAAAGTAATTTATAATTTATTGCAAACAGGTTTCTATTTTATCAGATTTAGAAGACCTGTTTTTTTGTGCCTATATCGATCATGTTTCTTCCTACTCAAAAATTAGCTTTATTTGTAATTCAAATTAATTGACCCAACTCGTATAGTAGTTACTTGATGGTAAACAAATTCATAGAGAATGATGCATTTCTAATTCTGGCTTTAAAAGAAGGTCAGGAAAAAGCTTACGATTTTATCTTCAGAAAGTATTACAAAGCCCTGTGTGCTCAAGCAAACATTTACCTTAATGATCTTGACCTTGCGCAAAGCCTTGTACAGGATTGCTTTATAAAATTTTGGGAAAAACGAAATCAAGTCGATACTATTGAGAATTTATCTTCATATCTATCATTTATGGTTCGCAATAAATGCATCGACCATATACGTAAAGAGCCACATCATCATGAATTGAATAAGATTATAGCCAATAAGTCCAACGATCGTCAAGCTGATGCACAATTACTCTCTCATGAGTTTGAAGAGAAACTGGTGCAGGCACTTACCCAACTGCCCGACCGTTGCAGAATTGCCTTTGAATACAGCAGGTTTGAAAACCTGACCTATCCGGAGATAGCAAAAAAAATGGGCATCTCAGTAAAAGCAGTGGAAGGATTAATGAGTCGATCATTAAAAATGCTTCGTTCGAAACTACAAGACTACCTGCCGATTGTCATTTTAATTTATCGGATAACTCACTAAAAAATAAAAAAACAAGAATTAATCTAGGGTACTCCACCTATTTCAACGTCCTTAAGAAAAACAAAGGAATAGCCGTGGAGAAATTGCAGATCGAATCATTAATAATTAAAGACTTTTCTGGTCATTCAACCCCAGAAGAGAAACGAAAGATAACCAACTGGATCAATCAATCATCAGCCAATAAAAAATCATTTGAGGCTTACCGGAAACTATGGAAAGACTCCAGACTGCTGACTTTAAACGATAAGATTGATACAGAACTTGCCTTAAAAGAATCAAAAAAGGATATTCCTGAGTTCAACCGAAAAACACATTGGCTAACTTATTGGAAGCAGGCCGCAGCGGTTTTGGTTTTATCGGTATTCATAGCCTCTGCCTTCCATTTTCTCACCCGGCTGGATCAAAACGAAGACGAAGCTATTTACCAGGAAGTGAAAGCGGCTTATGGGACACAAACCCAACTTCAACTAGCCGATGGAACGACGGTCTGGCTAAACGCTGGCAGCCGACTGAGTTTCCCAACTTCATTTGAAAATCAGCAACAACGCAAAGTAACGCTGGTGGGTGAAGGATTCTTTGAGGTCACCAAGGACAGCAAGCACCCGTTCATCGTTTCTACCTCCCGCTTGGATGTTAGAGTACTGGGAACCTCGTTCAATGTCAATGCTTATGAAAATGAAGATGAAATAACGGTTGCTCTGAAAGAAGGAAAAGTCAGCCTGTTAAAAACGACCAATGGCAGTTCGAAACATGTACTCGACCTTGATCCCTTAGAGGTGGCCACTTACCAACGAAATACCAACAAAATTCTACACTTGAAAGAAACAGACCTTGATCGATACACAGCTTGGCGTGAAGGATTAATCGTTTTTTTTGATGATCCGATCGAAAAGGTCGTTTCCCGCTTAGGAAACTGGTATAATATAAAAATCGAAGTAAAAGATAAAGAACTATTGAAGGAACACATTACAGGCACGTTCCGGGATAATTCCTTAGAACAGGTGTTGCATCTCCTGAGCCTGATGTCACCGATAGACTATTACTTTGTTAAATCCGATGAGAACAAACAGAAAGTCGTTTTATCAAGAAAATAAACTCAATTGCTATAACTATTAATGAACTTGCCTATGTAAACTAATTGATAAAAAAAAACAGGAAAGTGTTGGCGCACTCCCCTGCTTCAGATCTTTAACCTGAACCACAAATTCAGGTCAGTTTAAAATTGTATTAACTAATACGTTACAAATCTATGGAAAAAAATGTAAATGTGCGGGGCTTCTTGCAAAAGATCGTCCGCTTAAGAGTTTTTATTATTATGAAACTAACCGTGTTTTTTATATGCTTCTCTGTCTTGAGTAGCATCGCTTCCGGAACCTACTCGCAAAGTTCAAAGATTTCTTTGGACCTTAATCAGACTTCGATTAAATATGCTCTGAAAGAAATTGAAAACACAACAAACTACTACTTTCTTTACAACAACGACTTGGTTGACGTTGACAAAACCGTAAGTGTTAAAATTTCAAACAAGAGTATTGAAGAGGTACTCGACAAACTCTTTCAGGGAGAAGATGTCAAATACATGGTGATGGATCGCCAAATTATTATTACTCCCGAAAAATCTCAGGAACAAACAGTTACAAAACAAGCTAAAATTACGGGTAAAGTAACTGATTCAGAAGGCAATTCTCTCCCCGGAGTTACAGTTGTTATTAAAGGAACCACTGTTGGAACAATTACTGACTTTGATGGAAACTACTCGATTGAAGCGGCTTCTAACGATGTGTTAATCTTCTCATTTGTCGGAATGGCCAGCCAGGAAATTCTGGTAGGAGACAAACAGAATGTTTCCGTAACTCTGAACGAAGAAGCAATTGGGGTTGATGAGATTGTTGTCGTGGGGTACGGTACCCAGAAAAAATCAGACATCACCGGATCAGTAACTTCAGTTTCGAAAGAACGCCTGCAAAAAATACCAGTATCTAATGTGATGCAAGCAGTGCAAGGTTCTGTTTCCGGGGTTAACATTCAGCAAGTGTCTTCTATACCCGGTGAAGCCCCTTCGATCTTGGTTCGGGGCGGAGGATCTCTTACTGCCAAAACCGATCCTTATGTTGTCGTTGACGGTATCCCTATCTCAAAAATGGGTGGCTCAATCAACGACATTAACCCAAATGATATTGAATCGATCGAAATTCTGAAAGATGCATCAGCAACTGCGATCTATGGGATGAACGGAGCAAACGGAGTTATTCTTGTTACAACAAAAAGCGGAGGGACGACTGAACCTCAGATTAGGTATTCAGGATATTTCGGTGTTGAAGAATTTGCCCATGTCCCCGAGATGGTGTCACCGGAAGGGTTGCTTGAGCGCTATGCAGAGGGAAACCGGATCAATGGTTCTCCGTTATACGAAGCGCCTGTTAAATATCAATACGAAGTGGAAAATTACGCAAACGGTCATACGATTGACTGGATTGATGAAGTCTCCCGAACAGGTATTCAGCAAAATCACAATGTCAGCATTTCAGGAGGTAACGAAGACATCAACTACTATGTTTCAGGAGACATTTTAGACCAGAAAGGTGTTGTAAAAGGCTATAATTACAAACGCTATTCTTTTAGAACAAACATTGACGCTCAGGTTACCAATTATCTAAAGGTAGGAACAAATTCTTCAGTTGTCGCACACAACAGAGATGGAGGCCGGGCCAATCTATTAAACGCGGAAGCCATGAGTCCATACGGCAGAATGTACGAAGAAGACGGATCGTATACGATTTACCCAATGTTTGGCGAAACCTTGTGGGCAAACCCTTTGCTTCCCACAACCAGAGACCCTGAACGCCGCGAGTTCAATGTCAATTTGAATGGTTTTGCCAACGTAACGTTTGGTGATATCTGGAAACCATTAAAAGGATTAACTTATAAACTGAATGCAGGCTATACTTTCAACCCCAGACGTACCAACACCTATAGTGGGCAATCACAAAACGACCTACTAGGAACAGCCGAGATTCACCATTATGAGACTCAGGCTTATACGATTGAAAACATCTTGCAATACAACCGCGACATCAATAAGCATCATTTTGACATCACCGCTGTTTACTCTTCTCAGGAACGTAATTACCAGGATAACTGGGCCCAGGCACGCGATTTTGTTAACGACGAGTTGGAGTGGAACAGAATGCAGGCTGGTGCAAGTTCGGCTGTAAGTTCTTATGCCGACCGGTATGCTGCGGTATCACAAATGGGACGTTTGAATTACTCATTTGATAGCCGTTACCTGTTTACCTTTACCGTTCGCCGTGATGGTTCATCTGTATTTTCACAAGATCTAAAGTATGGTGTCTTTCCATCAGTAGCACTGGGATGGAATATGCGAAATGAAAATTTCCTCAGTAACGCAAACAATATCACTAACCTAAAACTCAGACTATCATACGGGAAGGCTGGTAACGAGGCTGTTCAAGTATACCGGACATTTACAACCATGCGCGACGTGCAAATACCGTTTGGCGGAGCAACCAACATAGCCATGGTTACTGACCGACTAGGTAACAGCGACTTAAGTTGGGAAACAAAAGAAAGCTTCAACCTTGGATTGGATTTCGGTTTCTTCAATAACCGCATTAACGGAACACTTGATGTATATTCTGCCACAAACACGGATCTGCTACTGTCTCGAAAACTACCTGCGGCTTCAGGTTTTCCTGAGGTAACCGCCAATATTGGTGAAACTTCGACTAAGGGTATTGAACTTACTTTGAACACGGTTAATGTCAATTCAAATGATTTTCGCTGGAACAGTTCCATCGTCTTTTCTACCAATAGATCTGAGATCGTCGAGCTATATGGAGATGGAGAAGATGACTTAGGTAGTGGTTGGTTTATCGGTGAACCTATTGGGGTGATCCGCGATTATAAAATGTCAGGTATCTGGCAGGAAGACGAAATTGCCAACGGTGACCACTTAGATTGGGATCCGATCGCCAAGCCTGGTGATGTAAAAGTAGAAGACATTAGCGGTCCTGATGGAGTACCAGATGGCGTTATCACAGATGACGACCGTGCAATTCTTGGGCAAACTGCTCCAAAATGGACAGGCGGATTAACCAATACCTTTACTTACAAAAACTTCACTTTAAATGTTTTTATACAGACCGTGCAAGGCGCCATGCGTAACAATGCCCATATTGGTATGGCTTCAGACGAAATAGAACGCAGGAACAGTTTTGTTGAAATCGGATACTGGACTCCGGAAAATCAAAGCAACGAATGGCGTTCATTGAATAAGAATTCCAATCCTCATGGATATCGATTCCCTGTAAAAAACAACTTTACCCGGATAAAAGATATAACACTTAATTATGATGTTCCTGAAAGGATACTAGACAGAGCAGGATTGAACGCTTTAAGTTTGTATGTTAGCGGACGTAACCTCTACACTTTCACCGACTGGATTGGATGGGACCCTGAAGAAAGAAGCATTGGACGTGGTTCTGATAACTGGGAAATCAATTACCCGAGTGTGAGAACAATAGTATTCGGAATTAATCTAACATTATAAAGCTTACAACGATGAAGACAAATAAAATTCACATCTTATTATTATTGATGGCATTTACGCTGATTGCCGTCTCATGTAGCGAAGATTTCTTAGATGAGACACCAATGTCGTCGTATGCACCAGAAACGTTATCTGATGAAGCTGGTATAGAAGCCGCATTAAAAGGATTACATTATAATTTTGGAACAATATGGACCTGGGCAGGGCGCCAGGGCTGGAATGCTGTCTGGCAGGAAGGAACCGACGTAGCTTCGCCGGGGGGAATAGAAGGAGTTGAAATTCCTTTCTTTAAATATGAAGAACTAAACTCGGAGAATCAAGCCGTTAGCCGGATGTGGGAAAGGTGCTTTTTAATCATCAACAACGCCAACACCGCTTTAAAAGCAATTGGAGAAGATGGCGATCCCGCAAAAATTGGCGAAGCATTGTTCTTCCGGGGGTACTGCTACAATATTTTGGCCACGCTTTACGGAGATGTTCCGCTGCTTACTGAGCCAACATCCTCAGCACGAACCGACCTTGTTCGTACACCTGTTGAACAAGTCAATGATCAAATCATTGAAGATTTGAAATATGCTGCCGATAACCTACCGGGTATTGATGAAGCTGTTAACGAAAGCCGTGCGAACAAATACATGGCTATGCAATGTTTAGGTGAAGCTTATTTGCGAATAGATAAACCAGAATTAGCAGAACCGATACTAAGCGAAATTATTACTAGTGAAGCTTTTTCACTTGTTGAGGAACGCTATGGCGTTGCGTTAGGCGTCAATGGCGATTATTTCAGCGACATGTTCAAATTCGGTAACCAACGACGTTCTCAGGGAAATACTGAAACAATCTGGACTTTTGAATTGGAATACAACAAGGGTGGTATTTCCGGTGGTTTTACCGAAGCTCCTCAGCAACGACGTAATTGGGTGCCTGCATACCATAATTTGCCTGGCATGACTTATGTTTACGATGGTGTAGGTGATGATTTTGTACATCCTTATGGCGGTCGGGGTAACGGTCGGATGAGACCAAGTAATTGGGTAAAATACCAGTTGTACGAAGACGGTGATATCCGTAATTCAGAAAATAACATAACAAGAACCTTTTATTATAACGCGCCGGGCTTTAGTGCAACAGTTGGTATTGATGCCAACGGATTTAGAGTTGCTGCTGACTCTCCTGACGCTGTTAAAGTGATAGAGGTTCAGGAAGGTGATACAGCTATTATTGCCGCTAGTGATACTTTGGAAGTCGCGTACCCTTATACACGCAAATGGGATTCATTCGATCCTACTGACCAGTGGGGTTGGACGAATATCAAAGATTTCCCAATGATGCGTTTGGGTGAAACTTACCTGCTTCGGGCCGAAGCTCGTTTCAAGCAAAGTAATTCATCTGGTGCTGCAGACGATATTAACGTATTGCGCGACAGGGCATTTAAAATGTCTCGTCAGGAAAGTGGAAACGCTGACCTGGGGAAAGTGACCTCATCTGATATTACAATGGACTTTATCCTCGACGAACGCGCACGTGAGCTATTCGCTGAAGAAAACCGTCGGATAACACTGATGCGTACCGGAACGTTGATTGAACGTGCTAAATTAAATACCGATAGTTCAATTAAGGGAGAAATCAGCGGACTTGATCCAAAACTTCTGTTGTTACCGATTCCATTAAGCGAAATACAGCGCAACAAAGATGTACAATGGGAACAAAACCCGGGATACAATTAATGATTTTGAGAAACGAGCTGATTGCATGAACTTGCAGAAAAGCATTATCAAAATAAATTAGAGAAAAGAAAGGCTATCTGCGTGTCGGATAGCCTTTCTTTCGTTGCCGTTTTGGCTTAATTATTCCAATTTTGGAAGTTAAGCAAACCTCTGTCCGTTTCCTTGTACATGTCCTATTTTGCTACCAGCAAAGAGTCTGGGAAATCAGGTATTCTGAGAAATAATTCTTACGCTTCAGAGAACGATTCAACAGGCTGTCAGATAATCTCCGGAGTTTCGGACTCGAAGAACAAATACCAATCCGTATCAATGAAACTGATGAGATCAAAAAAAACTCCCAAAGCCCGTCGGCGATGAGAGTTCGTAAATGATTATATGTGAAATCTAACTAAACAATCAGCTTTTAATTATCAAAGATGGATAAATTCCATTCATCGTACCAATTGACAACTGGCTTTCCGCTTTCATCGAACTGAATGGGTAGCCAAATATAACGGCCGTCAATCGGATTTTCCGGAGTCCATCGGTCACCCATATAAATGAAAGCGTCTTCTTTACCTTGAACAGGCAAAATATAAGTGCTTTGCGAATGAAAGGTCAGATGAGCATCTTCGCCAACACATGGGTTACCCAAAGAATCCCATGGCCCCCATATTGATCTTGCTTCGAACATGCGGGCTTCATTCGGCTCCCAACCAGTACAACCAGAAGCCATTAGATAATAGATGTCATCTTTTTTGAAAAGTGCAGGAGCTTCGTTATGTCCCGCAGGAAAGATGCGGGTATATCTGCCTGTAAACCCCTGGAAATCATCCGTGAGTTCCGAAATATGTAAAGTCAGATTGTCTTCCGATGAGTGAATGTGATATGCTTTTCCGTCATCATCCACAAAAAGCTGCATATCGCGCGACATTTGTCCTCCTTCAAAGTCCCGCTGTAAAAACATACCTTGGTCAATGGCTTTGTACCAACTTGGTGTCCACCATTTCAATTCAGGATCATACGCTTTCGTTCTCAATTCCTGAGAATAATCCATTGGCCATTGCTGAGCATTCGGGCGCAATGACTTAACAAATGTGTATGGACCGACAGCATTGTCGCTCACTGCCAAAGCTGTTCTTGCAGCGCCGTAGCCCTGGCCCTTCAACTCAAGGTGAAACCACATCACAAACTTACCCGTCTTCTCATTGTAAATCACTTTCGGACGTTCAATCACACTTCCCTTCTCAATATCAGATCCGGCTTCATTAGAGACAGGTAAAACAATACCTTCATTCTCCCAATTATACAGGTCGGTTGATGAATAGCAGCTTACACCTACCTGTGCCGAGTTTCCATCAGGCCCGGCAGTCTTAAACTCTCCGAACCAATAGTAGGTATTGTCATAATACAAAATACCTCCACCATGGGCATTAATGTGAAGACTGTCTGTGTCAACCCAAATCTTGCCAGGCTTGAAACTATGGTTGTATTTCGCTTCCTGTTCTTTGAATTTACAACTAGCTAGTGCAACTATGGCTAATAGTGACAGTGACAGATATAATTTCTTTGATGTTACTGCTGGTTTCTTCTTCATCTTCGTTCTATCTCTTTTTTTGTTTGACTTAAGGGAGAATATTGCTTGATGTGATTTTCGATCAACTAAATATTCTCTTCGCTCTCTTTCAGAACAAACATAGTATCAAAAGAGGAAGTATGGCTTGCCGAAATTCGAAACTTGCTTGCACAAATTCGATTAAAAAACAACAAACACGCTTATCAAGGCTGGAAGTGCGCATTTTTTTAAATGCAAAAGCTAGCTTCATTATTAAAACCTTAACCCTTTTCGGAGTTTTTATCAATATATTCTTTGGGTGTACAGCCGTAGAATTCTTTAAAACATCTTGTGAAGTAGGACGGACTGGTAAAACCAACCATGTAAATTACCTCCGAAATAGATCTCTTACGTTGCACAAGCATATTTGCCGCAATTTTGAGACGTTGACTCCGAATAAATTCTTTTGCTGTTTGACCTGTTAGTGCTTTTATTTTTCGGTAAACCTGATTTGCACTCATTTTCAAATCATTGCTAAAAGCTTCAACATCAAAATTAGAATTATCTAAGTTTTTTTGTACCGAATCAACAGCCTCTTTCAAGAAGATTTCGTCTAATGACGATAATTGAATCTTCTCGGGTTGGAGAATCTGGTCTTTACGAATACGCTCCCGTATCTGTTTTTGAGCCGAAAGAATATTTTGAATTTTCAGTTTTAAGGAAACCAGGTTAAACGGTTTATAGATATAATCTACAGCTCCCAGTCTAAGTCCTCTAATTTCATCTTCCTGCATCGTTTTCGCAGTCAGAAAGACTACCGGAATATGTGAGATATTGATATCATTGCGCATGATTTTGCAAAACTCAAAACCATCCATTTCTGGCATCATAATATCTGACAGAATCAAATCAGGATTCTCGCTTCTTGCTTTTTCCAATGCTTCCTTTCCGTTAAACGCTCGGTTAACCTTAAAATCAGAAATCAAGCCAGACACCAAAAAATCGTTCAATTCGCCATCGTCTTCGACAATCAGAACGCTTGTTTTCTTGGCATCACTCTGCGGACTTTCAATCTCCTTTTTTATCGCTTCCGATAAATTCGTATTAACCATTCGTTCTTCAGTCGCATCCAGAGCTTTTATACTTGTTGATGCATTTTTTAGCAGACTTGGATTTATAGGGATGGTTACCTTAAAACAACTACCTCTCCCCACTGTGCTTTCAACAGCTATCGTCCCACCGTGCTGTTCAACCAGAGCTTTCGCCATATAAAGGCCAATTCCTCCGGTACTTTGAGTCCTAATTTGATTGACTTGATAAAAGCGTTCAAATATTTTATCCATGTGCTCTTCAGCAATCCCGATACCACTGTCTTCTACTTCAATAACAACCGACTTATTACTGCCATCGGGTTCCAATTTAGTACGAACGCTTATTGTACTATTGTCTTTGTTGTATTTAAAAGCATTCGAAACGAGGTTGAACATAACTTTCTCCAGTTTATCAGGATCTACATAAGCAACAATAGGCTCCTCGCTTGCTTCCATAGAAAGATTGACGTTTTGGGACTCGGCCATCGGCTTAAAGAAACGAAACACTTCTTGAATCATTTGGTTAATGTCGCAGCGTTGCACAAAAAAATCATCCATGATACCTTTCTCAATTTTTCGGAATTCCATGAGCTGATTGACCAGCCTAAGCAGCTTGTAAGCACTGTTTTTGATTAATTCCACTTGTTTCACCGCATAAGAACTTAGCTCCTTATTGGTTGCCAAATCCTGAGCCGGACCAAGAATAAGAGTTAAAGGAGTTTTTAGCTCGTGCGTAATGTCTGTAAAAAAGAAGGAGCGGAGTTCATTTAATCGGGTCATCTCCTCTGTTTTCAATTTTTCAAACTCAAGGTTACTCTTTTCCTGAGCTTTGATGAACGAGTACTTATTAAAAAAGAAAAGTATCCCGGCAACAAAAATACCATAAAACAAATAAGCCCAAATAGTTTTCCACCAGGGTGGCGAAATGGATAAGTTGAGTTGTGCTTCCTCTTTGCTCCAGAATCCATCACTGTTTCGAGCTTTAACCTTGAAAATATAATCCCCCGGAGGTAGATTGGTATAGGTGGCAGAATTTCTCGCTCCAATATCGTTCCATTGATCGTCAAAGCCTTCCAGTTTATAGAAATAGGAATTTTTGTTAGGATTTTTATAATCCATTGCAGAAAAGACAAATGTTATCATTTTATCTCTATAAGATAAGGCTAGTCTATCGGAAAAGGGAATGGTCTTGGTCAGTTTATTCTTTGAAAAGACTGCCGACTTATCACTTATACTTTCGTTGAAAATCTGAAAGTCCGTAATCACAACTTTCGGGGCGATAGAGGTTTTTAAGATACTGTCCGGGAAAAAAGTCAGGAATCCGGTTTGGCCATCAAGAACAAATTGACCGCTGTTAAGTTTTAATGCTGAATTTCGTTCGAAACGAATGTTTTCGTAATCTTTAGTAAAATATTTTCCTAAAATACTATCGGTTTCGATATTGAGTTTTACAAATCCGCGATACAAACGAACCCACAGGTGACCAGCTCCGTCTTCGAGCAGGTTTGTGACAATTTCATTACTTAAGTGATTGACATCTGGGTAACCTACAAATGCGCTTCTTTGCTTTCCATTTTGAGTTGCAATTGTTATTCTTTTGTTGAGTCCGGAATTCGTGCCAACCCATATATTTCCATAGCTATCCTGGCTAATTGTATTGATTACATTGTCATTAATAGAACTGGCGTTCGAAGAAGAATAGAAATAGTGTTCGAACAGGTGGCTGTCAGGATCAAAGCGATTGAGGCCGTGTTGTGTTCCAATCCAAACTTTTCCCGAATGATCCTCGAAAATCGCACGAATATTATTGTCAGTACTATATTGGGGTGAATTTCCAGAATAGTAAATTTCAGTACTATAATTTCCATCTTCTTTTTGAAACAGCTTGGCAAAACCGCTTTGCAAAGTTCCTAACCAAACGACTCCCGGATATTTATCTGAAACAGAGAGACTCGATACTTTATTTCCAGGAATTGCCGGCGTTGTTTGTTGGTTAAAAAATAACTTTTTGTTTTGATCAAGCAAGTAATCCGAGGTAAAAGAATAGCGAATCACCCCGGCATCTTCGGTACCTATCCATAAGCCCGTTGAATCAGCAGCTAAATCAAGAATGGAATTCGGGAAATAAGTTATCTGGTCGATTTTATATTCGAGACGACCATATTTTTTTCGGAGAACGTATTCCCCCTTTATAAGCTCATATTGAAACAGCGTGCTGTTTGCTCCAATCCAGAGCTGATTGCCAAATTCCGCAAAAGCTTTTACAAATAATTTTGTTGACGAATCATCTTGATCGGTCGGAAGTGAATAACGGCTAATCCCCGTTTCAACAATTGGCGTCAGGTCAATGGTTGATGCCCCCACCCATAAAATACCACCTCGGTCGACAAAGATTGATGAAATGCCATCACCGGACAAACTTGTTGGATTGTCCGGCTCTTCCATGTAACTTATGAAATGAGCCCGTTCCGGAGCTAAGTTTTGTTGATCTGCTTTTAGTAAGCGTAATCCATCGTTCCACGTGCCAATCCAAAGGTTATCAAATTGATCGTAGTAAAGTTTTGAAATGACGTTTGCATCGGGACTCCCCTCTCCGATCCGGGTCGGATAGCGGGTAATATGAATTTCATTCCCGTCATCAGAAACATCTAACCTATTGAGCCCGCCTCCCCAGGTACCCACCCAAAGTTGCCCTGAATGTGACTCCGTGATTTGTGTGATTGTTGAATTACTTAGCGAATTTGCGGATGCACCGGGCAAATAGCGCTGGAAAGCTCCATTCTCACGGTTCACCGTTACCAGACCATAGTAGGTCGCTGCCCACAAAATTCCGCGGGAGTCAACATGAACATCGCTAACAATATCGCTTGCTAAATAGTGTTTCGTTTCGCCGGTCGAAGGAATTAGGTTGAACAATCCCCCATTCCATGTCCCAATCCAAATACTGTTGTCAAGATCTTCACACAATGAAAGAATACGGCTTCCAAATGGAAAATTTCTCAAATGCCCTGTTTTCGGATTCAGGCAATTTAAGCCGCTTGAAGTTCCAATCCAGATATTACCCTTTGAATCTTCCATTAATTCCACAATCTCCCGATTTGAAATCGCAGTTGAATCGTGAAAAATTGGTTGAAAAGTGGTACAGGTGTATCCATCGTACCGATTCAATCCATTCCATGTTCCAACCCAAATAAAGCCTTTTCTATCTTGAATAATTGTATTTGCTTTGCTGTTGGTGAAACCGTCCTCCATCCCCAGATGCGAAAAATGGACTTGGTTTTGCGCAACCAACAGGCTAGGAACAACAACTAACAATAATAATAACAGGATATTAACTCGCATCGTCAAAGCTTTTATCTGATTCTTGTTTATTTATTCCTTCATCAAAGTAACAAATCCTTTTCTAACATTACATATGGCTAACAATTTTCAGATCTGCTCGCTTTCGTGGTTCATTTCCTCCTCAATACCTATTACACACTCACCTACAGCAATTTATCACAAATCCATAGATTTACAATCTACTATCTCTTGAAATAAAATTTTGAATTTGTGCTACTATTTTTCAAGTGTGTACTAGTCATTGTGATTTATTAACAGTCAAAATCGAATTTATTCAAGCGTCTCAACTTAATGTAAGTCAAATTTGTATTGTGCCTTTCTTATATAAAACGTACACTTGAACTCCGATTCCAAAACAAACTAAGTTTATGCAAAAAAACGCTGGTCTATACCGATTCCAGAAACTGGATTTCTTCCTTTGCCGATTTCTTCTGGTTTTCTGTTTTGTTCTCCTATTAGGGCACCGAAATATCCGGGCAATGAGCATTAGCCACAAAAAAAGCTTCAAGTCAGAACAAATAGTTCCTCAGAAGAAAAAGGGGCTTGTTCTGATTTGGAATGATGAATTTTCAGAAGATGGTGCCCCAAACGCTGAAAATTGGAATTACGAATATGGCTTTGTCCGAAATCAGGAGTTACAGTGGTACCAATCTCAAAACGCCATTTGTAAAAACGGACGACTGATTATTGAAGGGAAACGGGAGACCGTTGAGAACCCAAACTATAGTCCCGCGAGTTCCGATTGGCGAAATATACGAGAGGTTGCATCCTATACTTCTTCTTGTTTAATCACAAGAGGCTTGCAGGAGTGGTCCACCGGAGGCTACTATGAAGTTCGTGCCCGAATTGATGTAACCAAAGGAGCCTGGCCAGCTATCTGGCTATTAGGAACAGAAGGATCGTGGCCGGAAAATGGAGAAATTGATATGATGGAATATTACCCAATCGACGACGAACCATACTTATTGGCAAACGTTGCCTGGGGGACAGCGAAGAAACATAACGCAGCCTGGGATGGTGCAAAGAAATTATACTCAGATCTCACCTCTCAAGATCCTGATTGGTCAAACAAATTTCATCTCTGGTCGATGATGTGGAATGAAGACTATATACGACTTTATGTCGATGATGAATTATTGAACGAAGTTGACCTCCGTAAAACCTTGAATGCAGACAAGCACAATCCGTTTGTCGGTTCTCAAAAGTTTTATCTTCTCTTAAATCTGGCGATTGGTTCGAATGGCGGAATCCCATATGATCCTGATTTCCCAATCACTTTCGAAGTTGATTATGTCAGGATATACCAATAACAAAACATAATAACAACAGCTATCGCGAAGCTCTTTACCTGAGAGCTAATCTGTGAAATTGTAAACATAAAAACAAATTTAATCTATGAAAGAAAAATGCACAAGGAAGTGCTTTCCGCCGGAAAGCTTTGCTAAGTCCTTATTGCGCATGACCTTGCTTTGCCTGTTTGTCATGAGCAATATGGTTACATCTTGGGCTTCTGAAGATTTGCCCGGGAGTAAGATGACCGAAAATCAGCTCGATGCTGTTAACCTCAAAAGTTCAGAACCTAATCAAATTCAACAAAAAAGAACTATTAACGGGAAGGTTACTGATCAAACAGGCATGGGAATTCCAGGAGCAACGGTTGTGATTAAAGGTGTCAATGCCGGGACAGTGACCGACATTGACGGAAACTACTCCCTTTCGGCCCCCATCGATGCAGAAGCTTTATTGTTTTCATTTGTGGGATTAGGAACAAAAGAAGTTCCAATTGATGACCAAACAGTGATTAATGTCGTTCTTGAAGAATCATCTATCGGTCTGGATGAGATCGTAGCGGTGGCATATGGAGCTCAAAAGAAGGTGACAGTTACCGGAGCGATTTCTTCCATCGGTGGTGATGAATTATTGAAAACACCAACCGGTTCCATCTCGAACGCTCTGTCGGGAGCTGTATCCGGATTATCATCAGTACAATATTCGGGAGAGCCCGGAGCCGATGCTGCAAACATTTATATTCGTGGTATGGCTTCTTTAAATAGCACTTCTCCGCTGATTCAGGTTGATGGTGTTGAACGGGACTTCACTCAAATCGATCCCAATGAAATTGAAAGTGTTACCATATTAAAGGATGCCTCGGCTACAGCAGTTTTCGGGGTTCGAGGGGCTAACGGTGTCATCTTAATTACGACAAAACGAGGAAAAGAAGGTCAGGCTAAAATTTCAGCTTCAACTTCTTTCGGCGTGCAGGTGCCGACTAAACTGTTGGAATTTGCCGACAGCTACCAGTATGCCTCCTTCTACAACGAGTCGCAAGCCAACGATGGCGTCGATGCCTCAAGTTACAAATTTAAGCCAGAGGTTTTAGAAGCCTTTAGAACGCATTCGAATCCGATCTTATACCCAGACGTAGACTGGATGGACTATCTGTTGAAGAATGGTGCCAAGCAAACCCAGCATAACGTGAATATTTCCGGGGGTGTTGAAAAGATTCGGTATTTCGTCTCTTTAGGTGTTTATACACAGGAGGGGCTTTTTAAAACATTTTAATGCAGGTTACGATTTTAACTTTAACTACAATCGTTATAATTACCGTTCGAATCTTGATTTTGATGTTTCAGAATCAACTTTACTATCGATTAATCTAGGTGGACGTATTGAAGCCAAAAATACTCCGATTTCAAACGAAGACCAAAACCAGCTTTTCCGTCAGCTTTATTGGGCCACTCCTTTTGGTGGTGCAGGTATTATTGATGGAAATCGGGTTGTAACAAATCCTGAAGATATTAACGATCCAGGGGTTGATGGACTTTATCCTTTTTACGGAAAAGGTTATAATGCAAGATCTACGAATGTGTTAAACCTTGACCTGATCCTAAACCAAAAACTGGATTTTGTGACAGAGGGATTATCGTTTAAAATAAAAGGTTCGTACAATAGTAGCTATGACCATACGAAAACACGAAGTTCAACCCTACCTTATTACACTCCAATTTTAACAGGCTCAGGCGCAATTGAGTATCGGAAAAGTGGTGATGACTCCCAACTAGGATATGGCGAAAGCTACGGTAGAGGCCGTAACTGGTATGCGGAAGCAAGTTTTAACTACGGTCGCAAATTTGGAGATCATACCATTGGTGGTTTAGCATTGTACACCCAGTCCAAAACGTATTATCCGAAACAATATACTGATATTCCATCAGGGTATGTGGGAATGGTCGGACGTATTACCTATGATTATAAGACACGTTATATGGCCGAGTTCAACATGGGATACAACGGATCTGAAAACTTTGCTCCGGGAAAACGATATGGCTTTTTCCCGGCGGGGTCTTTGGGATGGGTTATTTCTGAAGAACCGTTCATGGCTAATCTGAAAAATGTGATTAATTACATGAAGGTAAGAGTCTCTTATGGTGTGGTTGGAAATGACAAATATGGAGACTCACGTTTCTTGTATTTACCGGATTCATATGTTCTGGGAGGATCCGGCTATAACTTCGGCACCAATGTCGGATCTGATCAACCAGGAGCTTATGAAAGCGCTAAATCAAACCCAAATGTGACCTGGGAAAAAGCTTACAAACAAAATTACGGTGTCGATTTTGCCTTTTTGAGGGAACGTTTCAAATTGACTGTGGATGTGTTTAAAGAACATCGTGAAGATATCTTAGTCCAGTCCAAAACCGTCCCCGCAATTGTTGGCGCGAGCCTCCCGGTAATTAATCTTGGTGTTGTAGACAACCACGGTTACGAATTCTCAATGGAGTGGAATGAACAGCTGACCGATGAGTTTAGATACTGGGTTAAAGGAAACTTCTCTTTTGCACGAAACAAAATTGTGGAAATGGGAGAGGTTGCTCCAAACGAAGATTATATGTGGCAAACTGGTCGTCCGATTGGTTCTCGAATTATCAGCCAGTTTTGGGGATTCTATGACGAAACAGCGAATGACAGATACAAGGCACAGTACGGTCAGGATATTGCTGAACATGCCGGGGGACTTTTACCTGGGGATGCAGTTTATGTCGACTTGAATAAAGATGGGGTAATCGACAATGACGATGTTACCAAGTCTGGATTTACCGACACCCCCGAATATGTGGTCGGAGCAAACATGGGATTGTCATGGAAAAACCTCGACTTCAGCATGCAATGGACCGGTGCATGGAATACTTCCCGCTTGCTCGAAGAAACCTTCAGAGAGCCAATGGGCGATACCTACACAAAAGGTTTATTACTCTATCAGTATGAACAAAGATGGACTCCCGAGACCGCCTCAACTGCGAAGTTACCTCGAGCCTCTCTGGATCATAGAAGCAATAATTATAAGAGTTCTAATCTATTCCTGAAAGACGCGAGCTACCTGCGCCTAAAGAATATTGAAGTAGGCTACAAGTTGAATATTCCTGCCTTTGACACCATTGGTGTTGACAACTGCCGTGTTTACGTTAGTGGATACAACCTACTGACTTTTACAAGCTTTAAATATGGCGATCCTGAATCACGAACCAGCTCTCGTCCTCAGTATCCCCTCACAAGAGTCTTCAACATAGGACTGAAAGTAGGATTTTAATCTAATTCAAAGAAGCGATTAATTATGAAAAAAATTAATATTTATATACTATCATTTTTAATAGGAGGTGCTGTTTGGACTTCTTGTGTGGATGATATTGCAGTGGGTGACAGTTTCCTGGAAAAACAGCCGGGAGTTGATGTAACTCAGGACACTGTTTTTAGCAATGCCGAATACACCCGTAGGTTTCTATGGAACGATTACAGTAAACTCTACTACGGACTACCCGTATATTGGAACAGCATCGATAACCGCATGAACATGGGGGTTTTTGAAACCCTGTCGGATTGTTGGCATAGTCACTTAAGTTGGGATGGTGTTAATCGCCACTATTATTCAGGCAGCTACAGCGCCGGAGTAGAAGAATCATCGGATGCAACCAAATTTGGTTACACCAAAGAAGAAGTTTGGGAAGCTGTTCGTCAATCATGGATTTTTATTGAAAATGTAGATCGTGTTCCTGATATGGAGGATAGCGAAAAGGAACGGCTAAAAGCAGAAGCCAAAGTCATTATTGCTTCGCGTTATTTTGATCTTTTCCGTCACTTCGGTGGTTTGCCAATCGTCGACCATGCTTTTGAAGTAAGCAACGATGCTAATGCCTACTATACTGAACGTGCGACTGTTGATTCAACAGTAATCTTCATAACAAACCTCCTGGATGAAGCAGCTGCCGATTTACCTTGGTCGCTAAGTGCCGCCGACATTTCAAACTGGGACGGGCGTTTCACAAAAGCCGCTGCAATGGGATTAAAATGTAAAGTTCTGCTTTTTGCTGCCAGTCCCTTGTTTAACGATAGCGATCCCTACAGCACTGCCAGCCCTCAGGATGCAGTAACAAACCATCAGGTTTGGTACGGTGGTTACAAGCCTGAGCTTTGGGACGAGTGCTTGCAAGCATGTGAAGAGTTTTTCACCGCATTAAATGCCAATGGTATTTATGGACTAGTTCAAGCTGCCGGATCAACAACCAGCGACTACCGCGATGCTTATAGAAAAGCCTATTTTACGCGTGGTAGCGGAGGTGCTAACACAGAACTGCTTATTTCAACCCGCGTGCGTTATACTTACGGTTACAATGGTCAGTGGAACTACTATTTTCCGCAATCATGTGCAAATGGAGCAATTACACCAACTCAAGAATATGTTGAAATGTTCCCGATGGCTGATGGTACTCCTTTTGATTGGAATGATCCTGACGATGTTGCCAAAATGTTTACTGACCGTGACCCTCGCTTATTCGAGACTATTTTGGTGAATGGTGCCAACTATCAGGGCCGTCAGGCTGAGCTATGGGTTGGAGGACGGGAAGCCCAACAA
Organism: Sunxiuqinia indica; assembly: GCF_009847015.1. GTDB lineage: Bacteria > Bacteroidota > Bacteroidia > Bacteroidales > Prolixibacteraceae > Sunxiuqinia > Sunxiuqinia indica. The sequence continues at coordinate 335,106 of NZ_WVEM01000003.1, read as the reverse complement.
AACCCGGCACAGGAAACTGGCGAATTTGCCACAGGATATGCTAATTTCAAATACATTCTTGACAGGTCGGCTAACTTAAACCAACCAACGCTATGGCCTTATTTGCGAATTTCTGAGATCTACCTCATTTATGCTGAAGCACTAATGAAAAAAGGACGCATGGCCGATGCTATCGCTCAGGTAGATGCAATCCGTGCTCGTGTTGGCATGATGGGGTTGGTAGAAAGTAATCCGGATAAAGACATGTTAGACGAAGACATACTGATGGAAGAAATTCTGCGGGAACGTGCTTGTGAACTCGGATTAGAAGATGTTCGCTTTTTTGATATGGTTCGAAATAAAAGAGCCGATCTTTTCCAGAGACAACTTCATGGTTTGAGGATTTACCGCGCTGACGGAAAAGATGGTTCGTGGTCGGACAAAGATCCTGCAACAAGAGGAGATCACCCAACGGATTTTACCTATGAAATATTCAAACTGACAAATTCGTCCAGAACATGGTGGACCAGCTTCGATCCAAAATGGTATCTGTCAGCATTTCCGCCCGTCGAGGTCAATAAAGGATATGGATTAACTCAGAATCCAGGATGGTAACAGGCAAACAACATTTAAAAAGATTACTATGCATATCATACATAAAATAACAGTTTTGACCCTGTTTATGCTTTTCAGCTTAAGCGGTTGGTCTCAGAACAAGGAAATAAAGGGAACGGTTATCAACCACAAGGGCGAACCTGTTTCCGGAGCTTTGATATCCGTTGTTGAGCATCCGGATCAGATAGCTATAACGGCCTCGGATGGTACATTTCAGATTTCTGCATCGGAGGAGAGTCTGTTGAAAATTGCAACAACCGATGAGGGAATCAAAACGATTCAGTTGAATGCATCGGAAGACCCGGTGACCGTTGTCATGGATTTTGTTTCACAAACGCGCGATATGGGCTTTGGATTTAAGCAACCATTATCCGAATCAACAGGTGCTATTTCATACTCCTCATCTGAGGATGTGAATAAGCGATCTTCGTTTAGCGTGGCAAACTCACTTTTCGGGAATGCGCTGGGCTTAACAGCATTACAAAACAGTGGTGCTGTTTGGGATGCCTCAGCTACCATGATTATCCGCGGATTACAAACAACATCCAATAACAGCATTTTGGTTTTAGTTGATGGCCTCGAACGGGATATTAGATATATTACACCCGAAGAAGTTGCTTCGGTGTCTGTTTTACGCGATGCTGCAGCAGTAGCATTATATGGATATCGAGGGATCAACGGCATTCTTTCGATTACGACAAAACGTGGTAAATACAAAACCAGCGAAATCAATGTTAGTTACGATCATGCGATCAATTGGCAAACACGGAAGCCCGAATTTGTCGGTAGCTATACTTATGCAAATGCAGTGAATGAGGCATTAACGAATGATGGCATAGATACGCGTTATTCTCAAAATGACCTGAATGCATTTAAAAGCGGAAACTATCCCAATTTATATCCGAATGTCGATTGGGTTAACGAAGTTTTCCGCGATCATGGATCATCCAATATCTATAACGTGAACTTCCGTGGTGGTGGCGAAAAAATGCGCTACTTTACAATGTTCAACCTACAGGGAAACGAAGGGTTCATTCGGAATTCGGAAATGAATGAAGGCTATTCAACCCAAGAGAAATATTCAAAAGCCAACATCCGAACGAATTTGGATATTGATGTGACTTCAACGACAACTGCGCAAGTTAACCTGATGGGAGTTTTGAATGAGTTTTCCAGACCGGGACTTTTATCAGACAACTTGATGAATAAACTGTATACTGTTCCGGCAGCGGCATTCCCAATTAAAACCAGCGATGGTATTTGGGGAGGCAATGAAACCTGGGGAGCAAATATGAACCCTGTTGCGTTAACGCAGGCCAGAGGTTACTCAACCGGACACACCCGGTCGTTATATGCCGACTTCAAACTGACTCAAAAACTGGATGTTATTACAGAAGGCTTGAGTGCCTCTTTGCATTTGGGCTACGATAACATTGCAGCATACTGGGAAGGACATAATCGCGATTATGCTTATGCCAGCGATGTAGTTACTTCATGGGAAAATGGCGAACCGGTCGAAATTAACAGATACACCGCCGGAGCAGATAGTGAACTGGGATATGGTGATAAACTGGATTGGCAAGATCGGCATATGAATTTCATCGGGAGTGTTGACTATGAAACAGCTTTTGAAAAAAGCAAACTGCTAACTTCATTGATCTATTCATATGATAACCATATACTAAACAACCAGAACAACACCTACTATCGTCAGAATATCGCTGCATATGGGCACTATGTGTACAACAGAAAATATATTGCAGACTTGACGCTTGTTGCAAGCGGATCGAATAAATTGGCTCCGGGCCATAAATGGAATTATTCACCAACAGTATCAGCTGCATGGATCTTGTCTGAAGAAGATTTTATGGCTTCAGCTAATTTCATTGATTTCTTAAAAATGAGGGCATCATTTGGCATAATCAACTCCGACAACATTCCGGCCGAAGACTACTGGGAACAAAGTTTTAGTGATGGAGGCGGTTATTTTTTAGGAGGTAACTACGACTGGTATGGAGGTACCATGGAAGGGCAACTCGCCAGCATGAATTCGACTAACGAAAAAGCGTTTAAGTATAACTTCGGTATCGATGCTTCTATGCTTAAGGGTTTAAACATTACTGTTGATACCTACTACGAAAAACGCAAAGACATCTGGGTGTCAGCAGGAGGTGCGAACTCGGCTGTTCTTGGAGCATCTTCACCATATGCAAACGGTGGAATTGTAAATAGCTGGGGGATTGAAACCGGCCTGAACTACAACAAGCAAATTGGCGATTTGGCAATGTCGGTAGGTGGTAAATTTACACTATCGAAAAACGAAATCGAAGAAATGTTGGAAACGCCGCGTGCCTACGACTACTTGCGAAGAACAGGGAATCCCGTTGGACAAATATTCGGCTATCAGGCTTCAGGATTTTTTATTGATGAAGCAGATATTGCCAATAGTCCGGCTCAACAGTTTAGCGAGGTAAAACCTGGTGACATTAAGTATAAAGATCAAAATGGCGATGGCATTGTTAATGAATATGACCAGGTTGCGTTGGGCTATAACACCGAGGTTCCCGAGGTATATTATTCATTCAACTTAGGGCTGGAATGGAAAGGGCTTGGAGTAAATGCCCTCTTTCAAGGAGTAACAAACTATACTGCTGTTCTGGGTACTCAAAGTATTTACATCCCGTTAATTGGCGATGCGAACATCTCAGAACACTACTACAACAATCGTTGGACTCCTGAAACTCCGTTTGCCAGATACCCCCGATTGACAACTGAAGTTAACGACAATAACTTTAAAACCAATTCGGTTTGGTTGGCTGATGCTTCCTATCTGAAATTACGAAATTGTGAAGTGTACTATAAACTGCCGGTTAACTTCCTTTCTAAAATCAGAATGAAAAACGGTAAAGTGTATGTCAGAGGCGTTGACTTGTTAAGCTTTGACCATATCGATATATCCGATCCTGAATCAATTGGCGTAGGCTATCCAATGACCCGCTCCTTGAATATTGGTTTTGCTTTTGGATTTTGATGAATTCTTAAATTTAACATCTACAGAATCATGAAAATAAAGAATATAATAATAAGCTCATTTCTTCTCTTATCGGTCTCCGCTTGTGAGGAAGACATGAATTACAATGAATTTGTTAGCTACAATCAGGAGCAGGTATTTTCCAGCTTCGACCGAACAATGAACTATGTAACTAACATTTACAGCTATTTGGATAGCGACTTTGGAAATTATAGTGGAGCGATGTTGGCGTCGGCAACCGATGAAGCCGATTACGTTTGGTCCTGGTCGGGCATTCACGACTTCTACAATGGAGCTTGGAGTGCAACGAATCCAAAGGCAGCTATGTGGTCTAACATGTATGCCGGAATTCGTGCTGCAAATTTTTTCCTGGAAGCATCGCAAGGGCAAACGTACGATGATTTTAAGTACAATAAGGATTACAACGAACAAATGGAGCGTTTTAGCCGCTACCAGCACGAAGTGCGCTTTTTAAGAGCATACTTCTATTTCAACCTGGTACGTCAATATGGCGATGTGCCGTTTACAACGTCGGCACTGACCGAAGAAGAGGCAAATTCATTGTCTAGAACGCCTGCCAGCGATGTATTCGATTTCATCATCACCGAATGCAATGATATTGTCAATCGCTTACCTTCATCCTATAGTGATTTAGCCTACTCTGAAACCGGACGTATCAACCGCGCCGCGGTCTTAGCTTTAAAAGGGCGAACTCTATTGTATCAGGCGAGCCCCTTATTCAATACTGCAAATAGCAGTGAGCTATGGAAAGAAGCTGCTTTGGCTAATAAAGCAGTCATTGATTCGTGTGCTGAATATGGTATAACACTCGGGGCTTACACTGATCTGTGGGGAACCGATAATTACAAAGCCGCCGAAATAATTCTTACTCGACGCCTTGGGGATTTAAATGCTTTGGAAACACTTAATTATCCTGTCGGTGTTGAAGGAGGACATTCCGGTAACTGCCCGACTCAAACGTTGGTTGATGCCTATGAAATGAAAGCAACAGGCTTGTTATGGAATGAACCAGGCAGCGGATATGATCCGAACAGTCCCTATGAAGGCAAAGATCCTCGTTTTGCAATGACAATCGTTAAAAACGGTGACCTGGGGTGGCCCGGTTACAACTCCAATGAGATTCAAACTTATGTTGGCGGACTAAACGGTGCACCACTTTCGGGAGCTACGCAAACCGGTTACTATTTGAAAAAGTACTTAGACCCTTCGGTAGATTTGCGTCCGAACAGTTCAAATAGCAAAAGACATTCTTGGATAACTTATCGTTTAGGTGAGTTTTACCTGAACTATGCTGAAGCTGTTTTCAACTACCTGGGTTCCGCCGATGCTACGAATGCCGACTTTCCGATGTCGGCTACAGAAGCCGTAAATGTTATTCGTCAGCGTTCTGATGTAGCAATGCCGGCACTCGAGATAGGATTGAGCAACGATGATTTTGCCAAGAAATACGAAAATGAGCGTATGGTTGAGTTAGCATTTGAAGGACATCGCTTCTGGGATGTCAGACGCTGGAAAGAAGGCGATAAATTTAGCAGCATCACCGGAATGAAGATTAGGAAAATCGGTGATGAGTCGTATAGTTACACACGTATTACGATACCGAGATCATGGGATGACAAAATGTACTTCTTCCCGATTCCGGACAGCGAAATACGCAAAAATCCGAACCTGACTCAAAATACAGGTTGGTAATTGGTAACCTTTAAAATTGAATTTATGAAACGTTTATTGATATATGTCGCCGTTGCAATAGTTACAATTGCAGCAGCAAGTTGCGATAAAAACTTTGAAGTGATTGAGGAGTCCGGCGCAACTACCGGAACACCGTCACAAGTTGAATCAATTACCGCTGATTCATTGCCCGGACAAATCGTATTACATTGGAAAGTACCCAGTGATTCGAATTACTATCTTTTAAAAATTAATTACTACGATTACCTAACGGAAAGAGAAGTTTTTAAAGTCGCTTCGGTTTATGAAGACTCTTTGGTGATTGATAATACACGCGCCAAGTTCGGAGAGTATGAATTTACTTTTCAAACATTTAACCAGAACAACAAGGCTAGCGCTGCGTCGACAATACAAGCGTTGTCGGGCATTACCCCGGCAACCGAGACCATTACAACGACTGAGATTGCCTTAACTGCCGATCAACTGAGCACAAACAACCAGGAACCGTCAGAAGGACCAATTGCGAACTTGATTGACGGAAATAACAGCAGCTTTTTTCATACCCGCTGGAGTTCTCCGCAAATTCCAATGCCACAATATATCCAGATCGACTTGAATGAGCCAATAGACAATTTTCAGTTCTATTTTGTGAACAGAGAATGGTCGCAGGTTGGTGCCGAGATTGCCGAAGTGCAAATTAGCAACGATGGAGAAAGCTGGGAAACAGTTCAAACAATTAGTGCCGGACTACCATCAGGTGGTGGCGCCGATTATACATCTCAAATTTTCCGAATGAATCACTCATTTACGTATTTCAGATACAATGTTGTCCAAACTTATGGGAGTAAAAATTACTTCAATATGGCGGAGTTCCGTTTGTATGACATCGAAATTGAAACTTATGATCCGGAGTTATAAAACAACTAAATAGCTTTTTTTAGAAATGGGAGAAGACCGCATTGGCCATTCTCCCATTTTTTTTACGTTTTTTATAAGGTATTCTAAGAAATATTGCTTTTTTTTTGAGGGTAGACAAGGCTTTTATACGTCATAAAATATATAGGTTTAAAAAACTAGATTAATCAAAAGGCATGTGTAATTTTGAAACACATGAATTTTACCATTCCTTAGAAATCAGTGTTGTCCGGGAAAAAGAAAAACTTGGGTGATGCGAGAAACGAATGAAAATAGAACAGTTGATATTCTACAAGATGGAATTATGGGCTAAAGCCCGGACGCTCTGGTGCGATGACTAGTGAATGCCAGATATGACGCGGGCTTTAGCCCATCATTTAAGATTTTAACCGGACACTAATGATTCTTTAGAAATAATAAATCGAAAAAATGAATAAAAATATTTTGAGCTTGTTGGTCGCAACTTTCATTCTGGTAAGTTGTTCAAAAACCACAGAAAAGCAGGAGAAGCAACAAACAACACCATACGTAGTAGCCGAAGAAGGAGCCTGGTGCTGGTTTGCCGATCCGCGTGCCATCCACTATGAAAATGAAGCGGGAACGATTAATAAAACGTTTATCGGCTATATCGATATTCATGGCAACATTAAAGCAACGCAGCACGATTTTATAAGCAAGCAAACACAAGAGGTATTAATCCGATCCTGGTTTCAGCCGGACGATCATAACAATCCAACCTTTTTAATACTGCCCGATGAGCGGGTGATGGTCTTCTACTCCCGACATACTGATGAGCCTTGCTTTTACTATCGGGTATCCAACAATCCCGGAGATATCACTGATCTGGGCCCGGAACTAAAAATTGAAACAAAATACAACACCACCTACCCCTCCCCTTTTATCCTTTCCGACGATCCGGAACATTTTTACTTATGCTGGCGGGGCATTAGCTGGCATCCAACCATCGCCAAATTATCGATCCCCGACCAGGAAGGACAGGTTGAACTAGTCGACGGGCCAACCCAAATCGTTCAGTCCACTGCTTCCAGGCCTTATGCCAAGTATGTCAGCAACGGCAAAGATAAAATTTACATGGCCTATACCACCGGGCATCCTGATCCGACGATGCCAAACTACCTGTATCTGAACTACATCGACATTGATAAAATGGAGCTCAAGGACATCAATGGTAAAGTACTCGCAAAAATTGGGGATGAGCTGCACCAGGTTGCCGCAACAGAAGCCTATCAACAAAAATATGGTCAGGCTGTAGTTGATCAGACACAACTTCGGGACTGGCTTTGGCAAGTAGTGCTGGACGAAAATGAACACCCGGGAGTCGCCATGGTGCAGATCAGTGAGGACAAAAGCTCACATGACTATTACTATGCCAAGTGGACCGGATCGGAATGGCGGAAGACGTTCCTAAGCAATGGCGGCGGGCATTTTCACCAATCGCCGGACATTGAAAAGTGCTACAGTGGGGGCATGGCTATTGATGATCAAAATCCGAACGAAATTTATTGCTCCGTGCCCGTTGATGGTAAACACGGCGAAGTTTACGAGTTGATCAAATACACCATCGACGAATCGGGTGCCATCAGTCACACCGATACATTAACCAACGATTCGGAGTTAAATAATGTACGCCCGTTTATTGTTTCCAACAGGGCCGATTCTCCATTGAAATTGACGTGGATGAACGGTAACTATTACGATTGGATTGTAAGCAAAAAGCGCCCGTTGGGATTCTGCACATCTATTTTTGCAGACTATAACCTGACCCAGGATGTTGCGTTGAACAAGGGTTTAGTCTCTGATGATTCGCTAACCAACCAAACAGTTAAACTCCCGGATTCGAAGGAGTTTTCCGTTTTTCTGAACATCAGCTTGGATACAGCGAATTACTCCGGAGCATTGCTGACAAGCAACAAATTTGAGTACGGATTGAGTACCGAAACCGCGAAACCATACCTTCGTTATGACGAACAAGTAGCCAGCAGTAACAATATACTGGGTAACTCCGATCGCTGGAAAACAGCTAATCGCTCAACAGGCGGTGTTTGGTATAATCCGGTGAAGTACACCTCCATTCGCTTGACATTGGTTTTTGCAAATGGGACATTAATCACTTATATCAATGGACTAATCGATCAGGTGATGGAACTGGATGAGTGGTCTGTGAAGCAAGTAAACCTTGAGAAGCTGATCCTGAAAACCAACGATTACAAAGTCTATAACCGCAAGTTGAATTACACCGAAATCAAAAAGCTCTCTGAAAAATAATACATCTATAAATCAAACACACAAACATCAACAAATCATGCTTAAACAACTATCGATCGTAATACTAGCCCTGGCAACCCTGTTTGCCTGTACGGCTCCTGAACCGAAAGAAAAAGCGTTGGAACAAGTCATTAATGAGTCGCTCGACTTTGCCACCCACCAAAGTTTATTGATGGCCGAATCACTGAAAGATCAGCCGGATCGTTTACCACAAACGATCGACGACGAAGGCAAGCTGGTCACCTGCAGCTCCGACTGGTGGGTAAGTGGTTTTTTTCCGGGCGTACTTTGGTATTTGTACGAAAACAATCCTTCTGACTCCTTGAAAAACTGGGCCATCAACTACACGCTGCGTGTAGAAGATCAAAAATATACGACTGACAACCACGATGTTGGATTTATGATCTTCTGTAGCTTTGGTAATGCCTTTCGGTTGACCGGTGATTCAGCATACAAAGAAGTCATCCACACCGCTTCCAATTCCTTGATCACCCGTTTCAATCCCACCGTCGGCTGTATTCGTTCGTGGGATTCGGCCCCCTGGAGTAAGCAATGGCAGTTTCCGGTCATCATCGATAACATGATGAACCTTGAAATGCTGGAATGGTCAGCGAAAACCTTTGAAGACACAACCTACAGTCATATCGCCGAAACACATGCCAATACCACCATGGAAAATCATTTTCGCGATGATTACAGCAGTTACCATGTGGTTTCCTATGACACCATCACCGGTGAAGTGGAACGTAAAAATACGGCACAGGGCTATTCCGACGACTCGGCCTGGGCTCGCGGGCAGGGATGGGGACTGTATGGCTACACCATGATGTACCGCGAGACCGGAAATGAAGCCTATCTGAAACAAGCTGAGGGAATCGCTGATTTTATCTTAACTCATCCCAACCTCCCAGCTGACAAAATTCCTTATTGGGATTTTAATGCACCGAACATTCCTGATGCCAAACGCGATGCATCAGCCGGAGCGTTGATATGTTCTGCTTTGATTGAGTTGAGCGGTTATGTTCCGGCAGAAAAAGCAAAAGAATATCTAGCCGTTGCCGAAACGCAATTGCGTAGTTTAAGTTCGCCCGCTTACCGGGCCGAATTGGGTGAAAACGGCAACTTCATTCTGGAACACAGTGTTGGGCACATGCCAAACGGCACCGAAATCGATGTGCCGCTAACTTATGCTGATTACTATTATGTAGAAGCATTGATGCGGATGAAAAAGAAATTGGCAACGAACTAGTTGGGAAATGGCACATTTTAAAAACCTCAACATGAAACGACTAATCGGAATTTATTGCATAATAAGTATTGCGACGCTGCTTGCATCATGCGCACAAAAGAGCCAGCCTGCAATAACACCCAAAACACAACTTTCAACAATTGGAAATGGGTGGGCCGAAAATAGCATCAATGCCACTGTATTCCGAAAAAACTCAGTCGTCTCCTCCGACAATTATCAGTTTGTGGCTTATTACGACAGCTCTGCGCATGTTGTGTTGGCTCGTCGTAAACATGGCAGTAACAATTGGACAATGAAACAAACACGCTATACCGGGAATATTCGCGATGCCCATAACGTCATCAGCATTATGGTCGATGGTGATGGCTACCTGCACATGAGCTGGGATCATCACAACAATCCACTGCATTATTGCCGAAGTTTGCAAGCAGAAGGGTTAGAACTGGGAGAAATGATGCCAATGGTTGGAGAGGACGAGCAGGTGGTCTCCTACCCTGAGTTTTATGCCATGGCCGATGGAGGTCTGCTTTTCGCCTATCGTGATGGTGGTTCGGGAAACGGAAACCTCGTACTAAACCGCTACGATCAGCACACCCAAACCTGGTCGCGTCTTCAAACGAATTTAATTGACGGCGAAGGTCAGCGCAACGCCTACTGGCAAATGCATGTCGACCAACATGGAACCATTCATGCTTCATGGGTATGGCGCGAAACACCTGATGTGCACTCCAATAACGACATGTGTTATGCCTGCTCGAAAGATGGCGGACAAAATTGGGAAAAATCGACCGGTGAAAAGTATGAACTTCCGATTCGAAAAGCCACCGCTGAAGTCGTCAAAAAAATACCCCAAGGAAGCAACCTGATCAACCAAACGTCAATGACTGCGGATGAAGACAGCAATCCCTACATCGCAACTTATTATAAGGAAGCAGGCGATTCATGCACCCAGTTCCATGTCATTTATTTACACGAAGGACAATGGAAATCGTCAACCGCAACATCGCGCACGCTGGATTTTGAATTGGGCGGTGTTGGCTCGCGGAGTATTCCCATTAGCCGCCCCCAGCTAGTGATTCTGAAAAACGGAAACTCAAAGCAGTTGGCACTGGTATACCGGGATGAAGAGGTTGAAAACAATATCGTGCTGGCAACTTCATCATTAAGCAATAAATTGAATTGGACTTCTCAGCTGATCAGTCCTCACCCTGTTGACCGCTGGGAACCTTCCTACGACAGCGAGTTGCTAAAAAAACAAAACAAGCTTCATTTGTATTTTCAGCGCGTGGCGCAAGGGCAGGCAGAAACAACCATTTCGCTGCCACCTCAACCCGTCGGAATATTGGAGGTCGGATTATAAAACTAAAAAGGATGGCCTTTGCCAAAGAGGCCATCCTTTTTTTTTTGACAACAGATTCGGTCAACAATAAGTAAAAGCATTCGTTGTAAGAGAATAAAATTTTCTATTCTTTTGCACACCCCATAAAAATGCCAGGATGAATCGACAAAAAAACGACTGGTTCCAACAACGGTTGCTTCTGATTGCCGGAATTATCTTCCTGGCTTTTAACCTGCGCCCTGCGATTACCTCAGTTGGGCCATTGATTGCCACCATTCAGGAAAGCCTGGGTATTAACAACCTGAAAGCAGGATTCATTACAACCATCCCGCTAATCGCCTTTGCTGTGTTTTCTCCGTTTGTCGCCAGGATTAGTCAACGCTGGGGAAACGAACGAACCTTATTCTTTTCGCTGCTCGCTTTGCTCATCGGAATCCTGGTTCGCTTTTCTGATAACCTTTGGATTTTCTATTTCGGAACGCTCATCATTGGCTCCGGAATTGCTTTTATGAATGTCTTACTCCCAAGCATTATTAAAGCTGATTTTCCGAAACGTATCGGGTTAATGACCAGCGTATACACCACCGCCATGTGTAGCATGGCCGGCTTGGCTTCTGGAGTTAGCGTACCCCTGGCCAACGGAGCCGGTTTGGGATGGGAAAAAGCACTGGCAGTATGGGGACTCTTAGCACTGATCGGTCTTTTGCTCTGGATTCCACAACTAAAACATCGTCACCAGCCCGCAACAGTTAACGCTGAAACTCCTCCTGTAAGTTCGATCTGGAAATCAAATGCAGCCTGGGCAGTCAGTATCTTCTTTGGCTTTCAGTCATTCATTTTCTACTGTGTCGTGGCTTGGCTTCCCGCCATCCTGCTCAATAAAGGAATGAATGAACAAACGGCAGGTTGGATGCTGCTATTCGTACAGATCATCGGGCTGCCAGCAACTTTCCTCTCGCCAATCGTCGCCTTAAAATTAAAACGAATGTGGATGTCTGTCGCGGTCATCGGACTGATTAATCTGTTGGGATTTGCCGGACTAATCGTCTTTCATCAAACAAGCTTGCTGATTAGCTCCATTGCATTGATCGGTTTATCAACCGGAGGAAGTATCAGCCTGGCCTACCTGATTATCAGCTTAAAATCGAAAGACCCGGAGCAAGCCACGCAATTATCAGGAATGGCGCAAGCCGCAGGATATTCTCTCGCAGCCATAGGACCAGTATTCCTGGGGTTTACTTACGACCATACAGGTTCGTGGATTTATCCGATCCTGATTATCCATTTGGCAAACCTTCTCATGCTGAGCTTTGGTATCCGTTCAGTCCTGCCAAAGACCTGAATTTAACCGGCAACACACTAACCGGCAACTGATATCCGGTTTCACATTTCAATACACATCCAAGTTGACTTCCGTTTGCAATAACCTCTACCGATCCGTCATTCCCCTACTTCTCAAAAATATACCGAACAACTGTTTCTTCTCCGGCTTTAACCATTACATCCGCCCGCTCTGTATCGGGTCCAATAAACAATGCTCAGAAACCAACTAAAAACAGGGTGATTCTTGTTATTATTTCAAATCGTTATTCAGAGTGATTATAAACGACAAAGCCAGAGTCAAAATCAACACACATCAGTCCCCACTAATCGTGATTTCAGAATCATTAGCTGCCACTTCATACTAAAAAGATAAATACGAACCCATGACATCTTCCAATCGGTATTCAGTCTTAAAAAATAAAACCCAAAAAACACCGTTCATGAGCTAAAAAGGCTTGTTTATGTAGAAAAACAAGCAACTCATCAAACTTTACACTCTCCTAACATTAACTTAATATAATTAAGTACTTTTGTTCGCTGGTTCTTGCAGCTGTATCAATCTCAATAGATGATAAAAAAAACGAACTCTGCAATTGGGTCTTCAGGAAGCACAGTTTTGAAAAGTTAACATCTGCGAATATGAAAAGTAAAACACACAAATCGGTTGAAAACAACAGAAACCTCCAAAAAGGCAAACAGATATCTATTTTTCACCACGAAAGAGCAACCTTTATCGGTTAAAAACATCATACACTGTAATACAAACAACAACGTTGCGCAGCTTCATTTCACACGAACAATAAATAAGTCAATTTTACACGATTAACACACATAGAAAAAGGGACATAATGCATCTAAAACAAACCTGTAAAGCAACCATTACGCTCACGCTACTACTCATTCACCTATTATCAACGGCACAAGTTCAGCCCAATATTCAGGTTGATAAATTAAGCGATAAACAAGTAGAGCAAATTGTAGAAGAAATAAACAGCCGTGGCTTAACGATGGAGCAAGCGATACAGTTAGCTAAAGCACGCGGAGCCTCCTCCCTTCAAATCGACCAGTTACAGTCCCGGATTCAAAAACTACAAATGGGTGGCAGCGAACTGACAGAACCATCGACCAACCAGGCGAGTGATCATACAACATACAGTTCCGATAGCATTTCAACGAAAACGAACATTCAGGCGACGGATAAAAACAAAAAGATCTATGGTTTTAACTTGTTCAACGCGAACAACCTGACCTTTGAACCTTCAATAAACATACCGGCACCCGACAATTATGTGGTTGGCAATAGCGACCAACTGACCATCAACATCTGGGGAGCAAGTCAGCAAACCTACCAACTTCGGGTTGATGGCAACGGAAACATCCAAATTCCCGACCTCGGCCCCGTGCATGTTGGCGGAATGAACTTCAACCAGGCCGAAAGAAAGATCATCCAACGCTTACAAGCCATTTATAGTGGGATGAGCGGTGAAAACCCGAATACCTTTGCCAGCGTAAGTATCAATAACCTGCGCTCGATAAAGGTCAACGTTGTTGGCGAAGTTAATGCTCCCGGAACCTATACGCTTCCTGCTACTGCAAGTGCTTTTAATGCGCTATACCTTTCCGGTGGACCGAACGAGAACGGGTCATTTCGCCAAATTAAAGTGCTGCGTCAAAATAAGGAGGTAGCCACTATCGATGTATACAACTTTCTGATTCATGGCAAAATCAGCAACAATGTTTCTCTACGTGATCAGGATCTGATTTTAATTCCAACCTATGAAAAGCGGGTTGAACTATCGGGTGCCTTTAAACGGGAAGGCTACTTTGAGCTTACTGAACAGGAGACTTTGGCCGACCTGATTAGCTATGCCGGCGGGTTTACTGACCAGGCCTACCAGGAACGACTGACCATTACCCGAACAACGGGTCGCGAACTAAAAGTAGTGGATGTAACCCGCGATAATTTTGATCATTTCATCCTTCAGAATGGAGACCTGATTGAAGCCGGAGAAATTATCGATCGCTATGAAAACAGGGTGAGCATCGAAGGGGCTGTTTTCCGTCCCGGCACTTATGCCCTTACCGATGGCATGCAGCTGTCTGACCTAATCAGAAAAGCTGACGGCGTAAAAGAAAATGTATTCAGCAACCGTGGAGTACTTCTGCGTTTGGGAGCCGACCTCACGCCACAAACCACCGCCTTCAACGTTTCAGAGATCGTCAGTGGTGATACTGACATCGCGCTAAAGCGTGAAGACCAGGTGATCATCAAGGATATTTTCAGTATGCGCGAAAGCCGTTTTGTCCGGATCTTTGGGCAAGTGCAAAATCCGGGCGAATACGAATACCTGGAGCAAATGAGCTTGAAAGATCTCATCTTTTTATCAGGAGGCTTTACCGAAGCGGCCAGTTCATCTTTCATCGAGCTGGCACGTCGCCACGATCACGAAACCGCGGCAACGGTAACCAACCAGCTGTCATCGCTCTTCCAGTTCGACATTAGCCGGGATTTGGAGCTCGACCAGGATGATGCCACTTTCGAATTAAAGCCTTTCGATTACATCTACGTACGTAAAGCTCCTTCGTACAACCAACAACGAACCGTCACAATTCAGGGCGAAGTTGTTTATCCCGGCCCCTATAGTCTCCGCAGCAAAACAGAACGAATTTCCGATTTGATTAAGCGTTCGGGAGGATTAACACCGCAAGCGTTTAGCAAAGGGGCGATATTACAGCGGCAGCAAATGGAAGAAGAGATTGTCAAGCAGTCGATCCATGCGGCTCTGGACGACAGCCTGACTGAAAAAGCACAGGAACAACTCACTGGCTACCGGAAACTGGAACTCCGTTTAGCAGACATCATGGCAAATCCGGGATCATTGTACGATTATATTTTGCGTGAAGGCGACCAGATCATTGTCCCTGAGGAAGTGCAGGAAGTAAGCATTTCGGGCGAAGTGCTCAATCCGATTGGGCTGGCCTATCAACCCAACAAATCGCTGAAATATTACATCAACCGATCAGGCGGATTTAGCAGCGATGCAAAAAAAGGAAAGGTATTCGTTATTTATAGCGATGGAACAACCAAGGTCACCAAAGGACTGTTTAACAGAAGTTACCCCAAACCGGAGCCCGGCAGCCAGATTGTTGTTCCCTCAAAACCCGAACGACCACAAGGAGACAACACCTCAAAATGGCTGGCTATTGCCAGTACGTTTTCATCACTTGCCGTAGCCGTAGCCGCTTTATTACGATAAAACCTGACCGAATTCAACCACCGAATAAAATCAAATTCGGTTAAAAAACGAAGAAATAAAACCCCAAAATGTTCGTTCATGAGTGGAGCACTTCGTTCATAAAAAAAAATGAATCGTTCATTAAATTTTACGTTAAGCTAACATACATTTAAACATATTGAGTAATTTTGCTACTCATTAACGTCTGTTTTCTTATAGGCGTTGTCTATTTTCAATCGAAGCCAAACTCAGCAAATTGGGACTGAGGAGGCGGAGCTGTGAAACGTCGGCACATCACAAAGACAAGAACTTACGAACGCACGAGAACTGAAAACCAATAACCAACATTCACACCCCAGCGATCTTAGCCGACCCTAAAGTCCCCCCTCAGGAGATATCGGGATGAAAACGAAAGAACAAAATCACGAACGTACGAGATTATCGACAATTATTAACTGATAACCGAAAACCGGCAACCAAAGACCAACGCTCATTACCCCTAATAACACACGCACATGCTCGAAGCCTTAATCACCTCAAAAACAAGAATTAAAATATTACTCAAGTTCTTCCTGAACAAGACGAACAAGAGTTACTTGCGAAGCATGGAACAAGAGTTCGGTGAATCATCCAATGCCATCCGAATTGAGCTAAACCGTTTTGAAAAAGCGGGGTTGCTAAAAAGCTATTTTGATGGTAATAAAAAGTATTTTCAGGCAAATACAGAGCACCCTTTGTTTAATGATATCAATAGTATCATTTTAAAAATGGTGGGAATTGATACCATCATTGAAAACATTGCACAACGGTTAAAAAATGTTGATGCTGCATACCTGTCCGGTAATTTTGCACAGGGCATCGACTCCAAAATAATCGATATCATACTGATTGGAAATCAGATCGACAGCAACTTGATTAACAACTACATCAACAAGGCAGAGAAAATAATAGACCGAAAAATACGTTACATTACCATTCAGAAAGAGGAAATGAATGATTACCTGAAAAACACCCCAACGCTATTGATATGGACCAATGATCAATCAATTCCTAAAGAATAAAAGTAGATTTAGAGAAAAAGAAGCCAAATTAGTTGACGCGAGCACAAAGTCCGATCTGAAAATCAATCCAATTTCATACTCAATCAATATGTTTCCAATCAATCCGACGAGGATCAAAATAAGAATGCTATTAACCGGCTTAATCCTTTGCTGCTCAGGAATAGCAAAAAGCAATCCACCCGGAGAAATCGGCCAAAACCAATGGATCATTTCTTTCCAACCGGGCATAAATAGAATTTTCACTGAGTTTACACCATCCCTTAGCTTTCTCGAAAATGAATTTAGTCATGATCCGACGTTTTCGTTTGATCTTGCACTTTCTCACACATTGGGAAAACACTGGGAAACAGGAGCCAATCTCACACTTAGCAAGCTAAAAGGCTCCAGCGAGCTTCCTGATTTTTCAGCATTTGGAAATCATGCTGCGTTTTTAAGCTTATACCAGGCACCCGTAAACTACGAAACCGAAAGCAAATCGCTCTACGCATTCATCCGTTATTATTTCAGGGAGTTTATCAGCCTGAGCAAAAACAACATCCGCATTGACCCCTTTGTCGAAATGGGTATTGGAGGAAACCAATTCAAAACCCAGTTAAATTATGACGAAGTTCCGGCGGGGGAAGATTCACCGAACATTTTCAAGAAAGGACAAGGCTATAACCCGCTGCCCGGCAGTTCGGCCCAATATACGACAGGAGCAGGAACATTAATTAATTTCAAACACAACTGGAACCTTTTTTTATCCTTCAACCTGGACCTGATCAATTCGGATGTAATGGATGCCGTGCATAATTACACAAGCAAAGGTGATCGCAACCATGCGAAAACATTGATTACCCGACTCAAAGTAGGCGTGACAGTTCCGCTATCGAACCCGGTACAACAAAGCAACTATTATATGCCATGGGCACCCGGACGTTAAAGGAAAAATACACCGCATGAAAAAACCGGATGTTTATTTTCAGATTTTCACAAGCTGCGTCATTAATTTTCAGTCAGGATTAACTTGCATTCGTTTATAATTTATATCTTTCAATTGAAAGACAGGAAACTCAGGTATAATCGTTCCGTATGTGTCCGGTTTTACCCGCTCGTTTCACACAATAAAAAAGCAACAAAGTAAACTCATAAAAGATATCGAATCGAAACTTTATCAATATACTATTCACGTCCCCTTAAATTAACACCATCATGAAATTCTTGTCATCTCTCCTATTTCTGGTATTTATCTGCTTTGCTATTCAATTGAAAGGGCAAGAGGTTCCTCAAAATATTAATGTGAAGGAGCTGAGCAATGACCAAGTCAAGAAAGCCAAAGAAACGCTTGATCAGAGTGGATTGTCGCGCGAAGCCGCTATTGAGGTGGCCCGACAAAAAGGAGCCAGTGAGCAACAGATTCAGGATATGCTCAACAGGATGGACGGTCTGGACAACCAACAATCACCGATGGACGACTCGCAAATGCTGGAAGAAGGTGTAGAAGAAAACACGGCAGATGAAGAGACAACAACCACCCAAAAGGCTGCGATCAACACTCCCCGGAACACCCGGTTTGGTGCGTTCCTTTTCAGGAGAAGTAATGTTAGTTTTGAGCCCAACCCCAATCTGCCGACTCCAAAAAACTATCGCATTAACATTGGGGATCAAATCCTGATTGTCATTTGGGGCAACTCGCAAGCATCCTATCAACTGATTGTAAATAGAAACGGGCAGGTCATTATCCCCGATATTGGCCCGGTTAATATTGCCGGACTCCCTTTTGCCGATGCAGAACAAAAATTAACCGGCAAGCTATCGACCATTTATGCTGATATGAAAGGCCAAAAGCCCAGTACCTTTGCACAGATCGACTTAGGCAAAATGCGCTCCATCAAAGTCAACATCATTGGTGAAGCGCAAACCCCCGGTTCATATACACTACCGGCAACAGCCAGTATTTTCAATGCCTTGTACCTCTCGGGCGGCCCCAACAGCATTGGTTCATTTCGCGAAATCCAACTGTTACGAAACAACCAGCTTTTTAAAACCATCGACATCTACAAATACCTGCTTGGTGGCGACCTGTCAGAAAATATCATTTTACAGGATGAAGATATTATCTTTATTCCAACCACTCTCAAGCAAGTTCAGGTGGATGGGGCTTTTAAAAGAACCGGTCAGTTTGAGCTCAAAGAAAATGAAAAACTGTCACAGCTAATCACCTATGCCGGAGGTTATACAGATGAAACCTATACCCACCGCATGAAGCTTTACCGGAAAACACAGGAAGGAATGGAAATCAAAGACTTTACAGAAGATCAGATTTCATCCATGAAACTTAAAAACGGCGACCGGTTAATCGCATCAAAAATTCTGAATTCTTTTGCCAACCGGGTAACCATCAGCGGTTCCGTCCTACGTCCCGGAGAATATGAGCTGACCAACAACTTCAAACTCTCGGAGTTAATCTCCAGGGCCGACAGCATTACACCCGATGCCTATTTAAAAGGTGGGCATCTTATTCGTTATAATGACGACCTGTCGACCAAGCTGATTACTTTTGAACTCAAAGATATCCTCAACGGCACACAGGACATTTTTCTTCAACCCGAAGATGAGATCCGGATAAAGTCACACTTCCAACTGGAAGAGCCGGAGACCGTGCGCGTTTCAGGCCAGGTCAACAACCCGGGATCTTTCTCCTATATGGATGGGATGACCTTGCGCGACGTCATTTACCTGGCCGACGGATTTAGAGAAGGAGCCGACAGCACCGCCATTGAAGTATCGCGTCGCTTAGGTCCCGAAAAAGAAGCTGAGTACGGTGATACCCTGCGTTACACCTTCTATTTCTCCTTAGACCGCAAGCTGAACATGGATTCACCAACCGGCCGGTTTCTGATCCAGCCGTCCGACCGCATCTCAGTGCCAACAGCTCCCGGATACATGCAACCCGGGGAAGTATACATTCAGGGCGAAGTAATACGGGCCGGCGAATATGCCCTAAACACCCGGGGCATGAGAATTACCGACCTGCTAAGTAAAGCGGGAGGACTTACACCCGATGCATTTCCACAAGGAGCTATCTTCAGGCGCAACAACGAGACCCTGGGCAGCGAGGTTGTTGGCATTGAGCTGCAAGAGATTATCAACAACCCGAATAGCCGAAACGATCTTTTTTTGATGAACGGGGATGTACTCAGTATACCCAAACGCTTACAAACTGTAAAAGTGAGTGGTAATGTCCTGAATCCACTATCGCTGACTTTTGAACCCGGCAAATCAGTATTGTATTATGTCGATAAAGCAGGTGGCTTCGACGAAGATACACGCAAGCGGAAAGTTTACGTAAAGTACCCTAATGGAACAACAGCCTCCACCCATGGATTTTTGTTTAAAAATTATCCGGAGGTCAACGCTGGAACAGAAATCATTGTTCCCCGAAAACCCGAAAACAATCGCCCGGATCAAACCGGAAAATGGATTTCAATTACCAGTGCCCTATCCTCTCTGGCCATTGCCATTACAGCGGTGCTGAGATAAAACAACAGAAGCCGGATATTCAGATTTAAGATATTAGACCAAGATGCTGGAATCAAGATTTATAGACAATCAGATTTTCGGATGACCAGAGGGTTGGATGGTGAGATGGTGAGATAGCGGCAATCCGCTAAAAGATCCGGAAACAAGTTCAGGATGAAGACTCTATCGCTTGGGACAGCCAAGTCCCCCACTTCGCCAACAGGCGAAAAGCCCGGCCTACGAAGGTTTTGATCTAGAAAACAAGGGAAGGAAACAGCAATGGCACTCGCTAAGAAAACCCTGTTTGACGACTGCAAGGAGGAGTTTGGTTTTCGGGAAGTGACTGACCCGCCGGTTTTCATCCGTTTATATTTTTTATTTTCAATGGTAACGTATGGAACTCCCGATGAAATTTAATCATGCTTGTTTGTGAAATATCGCAGATTAAATTTCATGTTCGTTTCGTTCAAAAGCATCGTCAGCCTTGACTTTTTTTCCTGGTTTTTGTGTCAAGACAAAAATCAGGTCCCGTCTGGAAAGACAAAAACATAACCGGGGTTTGGGGAAACGGCCCAACACAAGGAAACAACCACCTCCCCCGGCGCTACGCTTGGGTACTCCTCCTTAAATAGGAGGAGAAAGGGCCCGGCACTATAATCTTGGGGCAGTCAATCCCCCACTTCGCCGCAAGGCGAAAAGCGCGAGGGCCTTCAAAACGCCCGGCCGAGGGTTCGGTTTGACTTGATTTTTCTTTGTTTCATCTCATTAAAATTGCTTATTTCATTTGCATTCGATGTAACTCACGATGAATTTTAATATGCTTGTTTGTGAAATATCGCAGATTAAAATTCATGTTCGTTTCGTTTCTTTTCATATAATTCTATTGTTTATTTTAATGGCATTATATGGATCTTTCGATTCATCGGAAAAGAAATGAAATGGGTTTTGGGGCAACGTCCCAACAACAGCAAACAACAGACATCAAATAACCAACATGACAACAAATCAAGAAAACACGCCCACACAACAGTCAGCTGCCAACAACGACGAAATCGACTTGATTGCTCTGGTAAAAGACCTTTGGGATGGCCGCCGTACCATCATCACGTATATCCTTATTGGTGCGGTACTGGGACTGCTTATTGCCATACTCACACCCAAGGAGTACACGGTACAAACCACCATGGTTCCGCAAAGTGCCCAGTCCGGAGGATCAAAATTAGGAGGCCTGTCCTCGCTAGCTGCAATGGCCGGATTTAACATGGATATGAGCAGCGGTACAGAAACGCTCTCCCCCATGGTCTATCCGAAAATCATGCAGTCCGTTCCTTTTCGACTCGAATTAATGAACAGCAGCTTTCAAATTGACGGCATCGATCAACCGGTTACCTTATTCGAATACTACACCGAATACAAAAAGGCAGGCGTATTGAGCAATGTCAAGAAATATACAATCGGTTTACCCGGAGTCATCATCGGCGCTCTAAAACCAACAACCGACGACCAACAACCAATAACCGATAACCAGCTTATTACATTATCCGAAGAGGAAGACGAAGTCATCAAATCTCTCAATGAACAATTGTCATTAGAGGTCAATGATAAAGAAGGGATACTGACCCTTTCGTCCAACTTTCCTGATGCCCGGTTGGCAGCTCAGGTAGCCCATAAAGCGCAAGTTCTTTTGCAAAAATACATCACCACCTACCGAATCCAAAAAGCACAGGAGCAGCTCGACTTCATCAAAGATCGTTACCAGGAAAAGAAAGAAGAGTTTTTAGAGGCTCAAAAACGGTTGGCCCGCTTTCGCGATCAAAATAAAAACGTATCCTCGGCCATGGCGCAAACAGAAGTCGAACGCCTGCAAAGTGAATACAACATTGCCTTTTCGGTATATTCTGAACTGGCCAAACAATTGGAGCAAGCACAAATTAAGGTGAAAGAAGATGCGCCGGTACTCACCATCGTAGAACCGGTACGTGTTCCTCTCGAGAAGTCAAAACCAAACCGACCACTCATCCTGTTCATCTGGATCTTCCTGGGAGGCATCATTGGTGTTGGCATCGTCTTCGGACGACAATTTATGAGCACCATCAAACAACGCTGGAACGAGTAAGGAGAATTAGATCCAAGATACCAGAATCAAGATTTATAGACAATCAGATTTTCGGATGACCAGAGGGTTGGATGGTGAGATAACGGCAATCCGCTAAAAGATCCGGAAACAAGTTCAGGATGACGACTCTATCGCTTGGGACAGCCAAGTCCCCCACTTCGCCAACAGGCGAAAAGTGCGGCCTACGAGGGTTTTGATTAGAAAACAAGGGAAGGAAACAGCAATGGCACTTGCTAAGAAAACCTTGTTTGACGACTGAAAGGAGGAGTTTGGTTTTCGGGAGGTGACTGACCCGTAGTTTTCATACGTTTATATTTTTTATTTTCAATGGTAACGTATGGAACTCCCGATGAAATTTAATCATGCTTGTTTGTGAAATATCGCAGATTAAATTTCATGTTCGTTTCTTTCAAAAGCATCGTCTGCCTTGACCTTTTTTCCTGGTTTTTGTGTCAAGACAAAAATCAGGTTCCGCCTGAAAAGACAAAAACATAACCGGGGTTTAGGGCAACGCCCCAACACAAGCATTAAGAACGATGGCATGAGTTTACTAACTCACGCAAGTAAACAAACAAATAAACAAATGACGACTGCAAGGAGGAGTTTGGTTTTCGGGAAGTGACTGACCCGCCGGTTTTCATCCGTTTATATTTTTTATTTTCAATGGTAACGTATGGAACTCCCGATGAAATTTAATCATGCTTGTTTGTGAAATATCGCAGATTAAATTTCATGTTCGTTTCTTTCAAAAGCATCGTCAGCCTTGACTTTTTTTCCTGGTTTTTGTGTCAAGACAAAAATCAGGTTCCGCCTGAAAAGACAACTTTGACTTGATCTTTTTTGATTACTTTTTGGTATCAAGACAAAAAAGTAATTGGGGTTTGGGGAAAAGAGAACAAGACATTAGACATTAGATATTAGAACCAAGATTTTCAGACGATCGGATTTTTCAGATCGACGCTAAGTCCCCTTCAGGAAATACAGGGGCTAAAAACAAAAGAACAAACAACCAACAACCGATAATCAAAAGCAAACAACCCAAAACCCGAAACTCAAAACTCGAAACTCGAAAACTCAACTCAAAACACACAAATATGTTTCCAACTGAAATAACAAAAATTGCCTGCATTGGTGCAGGATACGTCGGAGGGCCAACCATGGCGGTCATCGCCCAACAATGCCCACACATTAAAGTAACAGTCGTTGATATCAACCCACAACGCATAGCCGACTGGAATGATGAAGACCTCAGCAAGCTGCCGGTATACGAACCCGGGCTTCCCGAGGTGGTCGCTGAAGCACGGGGCCGCAACCTGTTCTTCTCCACCGATGTGGAAGGAGCCATCAAAGAGTCGCAAATGATCTTTATATCGGTGAACACCCCCACCAAAACCTATGGCGTAGGTAAAGGCATGGCTGCCGACCTGAAGTTCGTGGAGCTCTGCGCCCGTCAGATCGCCGAAGTATCTACCGGCAATAAGATTGTGGTCGAGAAATCCACCTTGCCCGTTCGTACTGCCCAGGCCATCCGTACCATCTTAGACAATGCCAAGGGAAAACAAGGAACACCTCCACAATTTGCGGTGCTGTCCAACCCCGAGTTTTTAGCCGAGGGAACAGCTATTCCCGACCTGCACAATGCCGACCGGGTACTCATTGGCAGCGAAGACACCGAAGCCGGGAAACAAGCCGAGCGGGCTTTAGCCAACATCTATGCCAACTGGATTCCGCGCGAAAAGATCCTGACCACCCGCATCTGGTCGTCCGAACTATCGAAACTAACAGCCAACGCCTTTTTGGCACAACGCATCTCCAGCATCAACTCCATCTCCGCCCTGTGCGAACGTACCGGAGCCGATGTCGATGAAGTAGCCCGTGCCATTGGAATGGATACCCGTATCGGTTCTAAATTCCTGAAATCATCGGTGGGCTTTGGGGGCTCTTGTTTTCAGAAAGACATTTTAAACCTCGTATACCTCTGTCATCATTTTAACCTGCCCGAGGTAGCCGAATATTGGGAACAGGTGGTTAAGCTCAACGACTACCAAAAACACCGTTTTGCCAAGCAAATTATCGACAGCCTGTTCAACACCGTGTCCGGAAAGAAAATCGCTTTTCTGGGTTGGGCCTTTAAAAAAGACACCAACGACACCCGCGAATCAGCCGCCATTTATGTCGCTGACGAGCTCCTGCAAGATCGCGCCGAAATTCACGTGTACGACCCACAAGTAACCCAAGCACGTATCATTGCAGATATCGAGTACCTGCAGAGCCACAGACGTACTGACACCCTACAGGACGTCTCTCCGCTAACAACTAAAGAGATTGAAAATCTCGTCACCGTTCACAACGATCCCTACGAAGCCATCACCAACGCCCATGCCGTAGCCATCCTCACCGAATGGGACGAGTTTAAAACATACGACTGGCAACAAGTGTACAACCAAATGCTGAAACCTGCCTTTATCTTTGACGGACGGAATATCCTCGATCGGGAAACACTGGCAGAAATCGGTTTTGAATTGAAGAGCATCGGGAAAGGCTAGCCGTGTAGCAACAAGAGTCCGGATGATCGGATGATCGGATAGCCGGATAGCCCGATGATTGGATTATCGGATTTTCGGTTATTCAGACGATCAGCGATTTTCAGATGTTCAGATCGACGCTAAGTCCCCCACTTCGCCGAAAGGCGAAAAGCGCGGTCTACGAGGGTTATGATTAGAAAACAAGGGAATAGAGTTCCGCCTAAGTGATAAAAGCGTGAAGAAAATTAACCAAGATACTAGAACCAAGATCCAAGATAAGAAAGAGTAATCCGCTGAAAGATCCTGAAACAAGTTCAGGATGACGAGCCATTTGCAAGGGGCAGTCAATCCCCCCAACTTCGCCAACAGGCGAAAAGTGCGATGGCCGTCAAAACGCCCGGCGTGAACGGTTTAAACCGCCACACCCAAGCTACCAGCTAAGCGGCTCAGCCCCCAAAACGGCCTACGAAAAACTCAATGACTGGATCCCTCAGCATAAGCAGGAAGACGGACTAAAAAAGACAATCGACTTTTTTAAAACAGGTATCGGAGAGGAGTAACTCAACCGACAGTTGAAGAGATTTAAAACCTCATCACCGTTTACAACAAGCCATAAACGGAAGCAGCATCCTCTTCCTGGCATGGCCTACAAACCCAACATCGATGACGCGCGCGAATCACCGACCCTGGAGATCATGCAAACGGTAACGCACAAAGGTGGAGCGATCATCACGATCCTTAAATCTCTACGGTACAAACACAACAGGGGGCAACGCTGGATTCAATCCCCCTGACTGCCGAAACGCTGGCACAAGCCGACTGCGTTGTTTTAACAACCAACCTACTGCCTTTGACATCGCTTTTTATAAAACAACACGTACACCTCATTGTCGACCTCCGAAATATGATTGAAGAGGGTGATGAAAAGGTGTATAAATTATAAAAATAACTCACCTCCTTCATTCTCGACAGTTTAGCACAAAATGCAAATAAAATCCTCTCAATACATCTCGACCAGCAACCAACGCATAGCCAAAAATACAATCATGCTATACATTCGTATGATGTTAATTATGGCTGTATCCCTTTACACTTCACGCATTATCCTTCGAATTCTTGGCGTAGAAGATTTTGGCATTTATAATGTGGTCGGAGGAATGGTTAGTATGTTTGTATTTCTGAATGGAGCATTGAGCGCCGCAAGCTCCCGCTTTTTAGCATACGAACTTGGTAAAAATAAGGACAGCCGTCTAAATGAAATTTACAAAACCCTCATAACAATCAACTTGCTAATTGCCGTATTGGTTCTCGTTTTGCTCGAAACGATAGGATTATGGTTCCTAAACAACAAAATGGTAATACCTACTGATAGGCTTGTTGCTGCTAACTGGGTGTTTCAATTCTCGGTCTTTAGTTCGTTACTTATGTTACTGCAAATACCTCTAACATCCTCAATAATAGCGCACGAAAAGATGAGCATTTATGCCTACCTTGGAATATATGATGTTTGCATGAAGTTGATTATTGTCTTTACCTTGGACTACATTAATTCTGATAAACTAGTTATCTATGGTGCACTTCTATCACTTAATAGCATTTTAGTCTTTTTGGCCTACAATATTTATTGCAAAGTAAATTTCAATGAATATTCCTGGAAGTTTTTATTCCATCCAAGGCTTTTCAGAGAGATATTAAGCTACTCCGGCTGGAGTTTTATTGGGAGTTTTTCCAATATAATGAAACTACAAGGAGTTAACCTCTTATTAAATATATTTTTCGGACCTGCAGTTAATGCGGCCAGAGGAGTTGCCTTTCAAGTAAATATCGCGGTAAATAGTTTTACACAAAATTTTACGATAGCGATGAATCCGCAAATCATTAAAAATTATGCCAGTGGGAAATATGAAGAGATGCTTTCTCTGATAATGAAAGGCTCTAAACTTTCCTATTTCTTACTTCTCTTTTTAGGCATGCCTCTAATTTTAGAAACAGAGTTTATACTTAACCTTTGGTTAGTTGATGTTCCTCAGTATACTATTATATTTACCCGACTGGTGATTATAAACTCTCTAATTGAATCATTTACGTTTGTGCTCGGTTCAGCAATCCAGTCAACTGGGAAAATAAAATGGTACCAAATAAGCGTTGGTGGATTTTTGATACTGAATCTGCCTATTTCCTTTTGGGTACTAAAAATGGGATATCCCCCTCAAAGCACTTTATTTGTTTCAATTTCACTTGCAGTTATTGCACTTATTATTCGCCTTGCAATAATTAAGAAGGAGTTGAGCTTTTTCCCGGTAAAAGAATTCATTTTAAAAGTGTTCGTCAATGCCACCATAGTCCTAATAACATCTATGGCTGCACCAATTTATTTCGTTCTATCAATAGAAAGTGGGTGGGAACGTTTTATACTTGTATCTACCATTGGAATAATTACTTGTTTAGGAAGTATCTATTTTATTGGGTTGAACAAGAGTGACCAAAATTATATACTTACTTATATACGCAATAAAATTCAATCAAACTAGTTACCTTAATTCATGAAAAGATTTATTGAATGTCTAATTCCTGTAACAGCCTGCAATATTAAATGCAGTTACTGTTACGTTATTCAAGAAGGAAGAAGAAGTGGAGAATCTGCCAAATTTCATTACTCCCCAATACATATCGCAAATGCACTTAGTATTGAAAGACTAGGAGGTCAGTCTCTGATAAGCATCACAGGGTCAGGTGAAACAATGATCCCAAAAGAACTACCTGATATTGTCACTCAAATATTAGGACAGGGGCACTTTGTAAACATCACCACAAACGGAACACTTACTAAACGTTTTCAAAAGCTGATTGAATTAGCCAAAGAGGATATTGAAAGACTACATATTTCTTTTTCTTTTCACTATGATGAATTAGTAAAAAAGAACTTACTGAACGATTTTTTTAACAATGTAAAACTCTGCAGAGACGCTGGCGCTTCAATTTTAGTACAAATCAATTTAAGCGATGAGTATATGCCAGTTTGGGCAAAAATAAAGGAATTAGTAAAAAAAAATACAGGGGCGCTGCCACAAGTTGCCCTAACCCGAGACGAAAGTACATACCCGTTCAAAATAATGACAAAGGGTTCCAATGAAGAGTACATTAAAGTTGGAAATGAAATGGCATCGCCGTTGTTTGACTTCACGTTATCTAATTTTAATAAAAAGCAACCTGGGTTCTGTTATGCAGGAGATTGGTCTGCCAAGTTGAATTTAGTTACTGGTGAGATGACAGGCTGTTATGGTCTAGGTATTCACCAGAACATTTTCAACGATCTATCAAAACCAATAAAATTTGAAGCCATTGGAAAAAACTGCAAGTTTGGCTATTGTTTTAATTCCAGCCACTTTCTATCCTTGGGCAACATTCCCTCACAAGAAACCCCTTCATATGGAAAGTTAAGAAACAGAGAGGAAGCACATTGGTACTCCGAGACGATGAAAAAATTTTTAAATGAAAAGTTATACGATGACAATAAACAATATTCCACCATTCGACAAAGCTATGTCAATTACAAATACTCTGTAATTCATTTCCGAAGAGCTGTTCAAAACAAGATAAAATCACTTTTATAAAACTATAAATCATTTTAGGATGGACAGACAACTTTCCAAAATTGTCATACAAAAGATCAAACCTCTTATCAATTCCAATTACATTTTTCTCGACCTCCCCTACTACACAAATATTGGAGACACATTAATATGGAAAGGAACTGAAGAGTTTTTAAAGAAAATGCCCTACAAGTGTTTGTACAGAGCATCGATTGAAACCTATAATAAGCCCTCGATATCAAAAGATACAACCATACTATTACAAGGAGGTGGTAATTTTGGCGATATATGGCGTCGGCATACCGAGTTTTGCATCCGTGTAATGAAAGACTTTCCGGAGAATCCTATAATTATTCTTCCTCAAACTGTCTATTACGTAAATAACAAAATTCTTAAGCAAGATGCTTTGGAAATGGGGAAACACAAAAATGTATCGATTTGTGCCAGAGATCACATTTCGTACAAGCTACTGGTTAATAATTTCTCAAAAAATAATATTCTCTTGGCTCCCGATATGGCTTTCTGTATCTCTAATCAATTTCTTAATCGCTACGCAAAAAGAGAACAAAACAAAGTCCTATTTTTCAAACGCAAAGATAAGGAACTTCAGGATTACGATTTTAAGAGATACCTCCCTGAGAGGGAAACTATAGACCAAAGAGAATGGCCAAGTATGGACCAAAGCTTAGTCCCCACCAAAATCTTAAATGCACTATTTCGTGGACTTTGCATATCGAGAAAAATAGGATTTGGACACAAACAAATATCACAACTCATTGACCTATATGCCAATGAAGTCTATATGCCCTTCTTACTAAAAATAGGTATTCGTTTTCTCAGCCAATACAAATATGTCTATACAACCCGCTTACATGGAGCAATACTATCCATTCTTCTTAAAAAACCGCTTACTTTTTTTGACAACTCCTACGGAAAAAATAGTACATTCTTTGATAGTTGGTTGAAAGACTTTAAAAATATCAAATTAATAAAAACAGAAAACTAGATCGACTCATCATGAAAGTATCTATTATCGTTCCGGTATATAATGTTGAACAATACATCGATCGATGCTTTGAATCTATCTGCACTCAAACATTTGATAATGAAGAAATAGAATGTTTATTTATTGATGACTCTTCTCCTGATGATAGCTACAGTATTTTAAAAAGAAGAATACTAAAATATTCTGGAAAAATCAATTATAAAATTATTCGCCATAAAGAGAATAAGGGCCTTGCTGGCGCAAGAAACACAGGAATTGAAGCGTCAACAGGAGAATACATATATTTTCTCGATAGTGATGATGAGATTCTCCCGAATTGTATAAAATTCCTGGTTAAAACCGCTTCTACAAATCCAGATTGTGATTATATACAAGGGAGTGCACTCCGAATAAATCATCTTGGAGAAAAGTTCGATAACTATGTAATAAGAAAAGATTTCCCTAACTATTCAGACAATAAAAGGTGGCTGACAAGAAATATATTAGGAAGAAGGACCATACCAGTAACTGCTTGGAATAAATTGATAAAAAAAGATTTCATTGTTTCAAATTCTTTGAGTTTTAAAGAAGGCATTTTACATGAAGATGAGCATTGGAACTATAAAGCCACCCTTTATATAAAAAAAATTGCATTTTGTAAAAACCCAACATACTTGCATTACTTAAATGATGGTACAATTATGACTAATTCAGATAAGACTAAAAGTCTTACTTCATGGGGCCTAATTATCTCAGATGCCTCCTGTCAAACCAACAAAAACATATCTGTGTTCCATCGTAAGTTTGTTTACCAAATCTCCTTTAATGCTCTTAAAAGTTATTTCTTTGAGCGACATACATTAGATGATACATTTATAAAGTCACTACAAAGAGGTATTGTTAAGTTTCAGGAAACAATTCCCCAAAAAGGAATACTCCAGATTGTCGAACAGATTTTACGTTCCATTTTTTTCTGTCCTGGTAAATTACAAAAACTGATAGTCACTACTCCTTTAAGGGTTCCATACCCCTTACTTCTAAAACTATTTCGTTAAGACCCAGACCTTAAAACTGCAATCCTGTTGAACTTACTTCTCAAAGCCCAAAAGCCTATGCCAAAAAAAATTATCATTTGTACCCATGGTTTTTCTAAAGACGTGTATAAAGTAGGAAGTCATCACTATGCTCACCAACTAAGTAAACTTGGTTATGAAGTGCTTGTAATTTCTACTCCAATTTCTATTTTCCACTTTATAAATCTATTCAAGAGTGCATTCCGAAAAAGATTCGCACTAAAGCTTTCATCCTCACTAAAAGGCATTTACAAGACCGATTATTTATACAAGGAATTTATTCCTTTTTCTATATTTCCGTATGCTATAGGGAAATTCATCAATAGAAACTATACGCTAAAAAAACAGAACAACTTAATTCCAATTTTTCATCATCAATTACAAAAGCATAAGTTTAACTCTGTTGATTTTCTCATTGTAGAAAATCCTGTTTTTAGTTTCATGGCAAATTCTATTGCTTACAAGAAGTTATTTTATAGAGCAACTGATATCTATCCAGAGTTCTCAACAGAGCGAACTTCCATATTTGAAAAAGCGATAGTACAAAAGGCAGATACTGTTATAGTCACATCAACTGCTTTAAAAAACTACTTAGAGAAATCCAGAGTTGGGCAAAGTGCAATAAGAGTAATTGAAAATGGAGTAGATAGCGATTTTTACCTATCAGAAGACCCCTCAGAGCTAAAAAGAAAGGAATTAAATGATAAGCTCTCAGAGAAATCTCTTCAAATTGTCTATGTTGGAGCTATTGATAATCGCATAGACTATGAGATAATTAAACAAATAACTTCACGGTTTCCCAATTATAATTTTCATTTTTTTGGAACAGTATCAAATTCAAAGTTCTATTCTGCGATTGGCAATAAGACCAACTGTTTTTTTTGGGGGCCAATAGAGTATAAATTTTTACCACAAGTTCTAAAGAAGTGTCACGTTGGCCTATTACCTTTTATTCGCAATGAGATTAACGATTCGCGAAGCCCCATGAAACTATATGAGTACGGAATATGCGGACTCACCGTAATTGCAACACGCACCATTGATCTAGAAAAGAAAAATGAACCGTTTGTCATTTTATGCGAAAGAAGTGAATTTATTACCGCTCTATCTAATGCAGAATTGGCTGAAAAACCAAATAAAAGTCAAGCCATTAAGAAGTCGAAACTACATTCATGGAAGAGTAACAGTCTGTTGTTGATTAAAATCATGGAGCATGCCTAAATATTTGAAATATCTAAATCCCTCACTCTTAGTATTCTCGATTAACACCATTGCTCTATCGGCTTTTGTACTGACATCTAGCACTTTGATGATGGATTTTGCCAAAGTTCCAAAACATTCATCAGGTCTGGGAATACTACTCTATTTTATTTTTACGGCAGCATTCGTTATTGGAAGTTTGAACTATAAATCTTCAGTCTATAGAACCCCTGAAGAAATCAATTCAATCAACACTAGGTATCGGCAGATAATTGTTATCACATTAACTGTTTTTGGATTTCTTACTGTTTTTGGATATTTATTTTGGTTTAAGGATGTAATCCTTAACCTGAAAGCCTATATTCTTAAATTAATAACTTCTGGAATGCTAAGTAGTAGTCAAAGCCTGAAAGAAGAAACAAGCATTAAAACTTTAACAAACTTCGGAATTGGCACGGTTATTTTGTCATTTCTTTCTTATAAGTTCTACTCTAAGATTAAATATAAAAGACTCACAATATTAATTGTACTTCTATCAGTTTTTAGGGTTGTCTTTACAGCAGAACGAATTGCACTAATAGAGCTCATTATTCCTATAGCTATCATCGTTGTCCGTTTTGATCCTATACTAATCAAAAAAATGATGTTTGCAGGACTAGTTATATTAATTATTGTTTGGTCCTCCGAACTCCTTAGATCCTATATGAGCCCTGTTTATAACGAGAAATATGAACCTGTAGAATACCTCTTCTATAGATTTTCCATGTATTTTTCAACATCAATCAATAACTTTCAGATATTGCTTTATGAGAGCTTTCCCAAAGATTTCCTCCCCATCTCTGGAAGAACATTTTACAAGTTTTTTGCACCAAATTCTGAAACAGGTGTAGCTCTAGGAAATTTGCTAAGTAGGTATGGAAGTAAGGAATATAATAATTTCACAGCTTGGGGGGAGCTTTTCATAGATTTTGGATATTTCGGTATTTTAATTGCTGCCTTGCTGGGTAGAATCTCAAGGTTAGCTTATAATAGTTTTATTGCGGGCAAAATAATTGGACTATATATCTATCCTTTACTTGTTCTTTTCTTCATTCAAAGTTTTCGAACCCTATTATTAGTCAATATACGATTCTATGCATCGTACGTAGTAATCCTTTTCTTCATTTTTCTCTTAAGTATTGCTCGATCACAAAAGAAACTCCAAAAATCCGAACAATTATGATTTATATAAATGGCAAATTTCTCACCCAACAAATTACAGGAGTTCAAAAATTTGCACTTCAAATAACAAAGCACTTAATACAAATAGACGATGATATTCGTATACTTGTCCCATTGAATTGCGCGATTTCCAATACTGAAAAGGTTATCCTCAGTCATATTGTGCGGATAGGTTCCGGCACCCCATTGCGATGGGAACAAATCACAATTCCAACATTTTTAAAATCAAAAGGCAATCCAATTTTACTAAATTTTTCAGGCTTAGGTCCTGTCTTCTATAAAAACAAAATCACAACGATTCATGACCTTTCATTCTGGGAACATCCAGAATGGTTTAGTAAAAAATACTACTTATTTTACCGCATACTTATACCGTTTACAGCTAAAAATAGCCGTTTTATATTGACGGTAAGCAATTATTCAAAGGAAATCATTACTAAGAAATTAAAAATCGATCCCTCAATAATAGAAGTAATCTATAATGCCGTAGAACCGTGTAGGTGTGACTTAGTTAAAAACAAACGTTATAAACATATTTTAGCCGTAGGCTCATTAGACCCAAGGAAAAATCTAAAGCGACTTATCAATGCATTTATTCTATGGAATAACAAAGATTACAGGCTTATTGTCGTTGGAGGAAAACAAAATTCATTTTCGAAACTTGATTTACCAACTAACAACAACGTTGTTTTCACAGGTTACGTTGCAGATGAAACTCTACACAAATATTATAGCGAATCTGAGATTTTCGTTTACCCTTCCCTTTACGAAGGTTTTGGAATACCTCCATTAGAAGCAATGGCACACGGACTCCCGGTTATCGCTTCTAATGTAACAAGTCTACCCGAAGCCTGTGGCAAAGCAGCTGAGTACATCGACCCCAATTCGGTTAAAAGCATTATTCATGCTCTGGACAAAGTTTCGTCTAATACAAAACTCCGAGATGAGATGATACGAAAAGGATACGAAAATATCCAACGTTTCTCATGGAAAAAATCAGCTCAAAAGATAAATGATTTCATCTGTAAACTCTAAACATCATATGAAGGTATTACATATAGGGAAATATTTTCCGCCATACTGGGGTGGTATCGAGAAGGTAAATTTCGACATCGTTGAAACCCTGAACAAATTCGGTTATAGAAATGATGTATTATGCTTTAATGACAAACGCAATTCAATAACTGAAGAAAAGGAATACTGCATTTATCGTTCATCAACTGTTACTTCTGCCTTTTCGTCACCACTGTCTTTTTCCATCTTCCAACAATTGAGAAAGATCTACAAAAAATACGACATCATCCATCTTCATGTCCCAAACCCAATGGGAGCTATTGCACTACAGTCGGTTCCATTTAAAGGCAAAATTATTGTCCATTGGCATAGTGATATCATAAAACAAAAGACACTTAAGAAGCTTTATGGTCCCTTTCAATCCGCCCTATTGAAGAGAGCTGACAAAATCATTGTCACCACACCAAACTACCTCGAAGGATCCGAAGTATTAGCACCGTATCGAGATAAATGTACTGTAATCCCAATTGGAATCGCAAACAGTGAATTCCCTTCAAATAAAGATTTCAGAGAACAACTGGAAGAAAAATACCGGGATAAAAAAGTAATTTTCAGCATCGGTCGACTAATCTACTACAAAGGATTTGATTATTTGATCAACGCAGCAAAATCACTACCTGATAACTATGTCGTTTTAATTGGAGGAACAGGAATACTTCGCAAAAAACTCGAACAGCAAATCACCAACAACAGGTTAGAACATAAAGTAAAGCTTTTAGGAAATATTCCGTTTGATCAACTTGGCGAATATTACCGCAGAGCAAATATTTATTGCCTCCCCTCAACGGAACGTTCAGAAGCTTTTGGAGTCGTGTTGATTGAAGCTATGTCGTTTGGTTGCCCTATTGTAGCAACCAATATAAACGGATCCGGAGTGCCTTGGGTAACACAAGATAATATAACAGGTATCACTGTTGAACCTAAAAATTCAGCCGCTTTGGCCCAAGCATTAATAAGAATGGGCAGAGACGACGTTCTAACAAAGAAATTTGGAGAGAACGCTCAGCAAAGATATCAGACCGTATTTAAGAAAAGCGTTATGGCACAAAACATAATCCGCTTATACCAAGAATTAATGAATTAATATTCCAACTCCCCCTCGTCACCGCTGGCGCTAAGACGAGGGGGAAGCTGGTTGTCGTTTGTAACGACAATAAACATGCGTATTGTTCAAAAAACCATTTTAAAAATGATTGAAACAGAACCGGGAAGTCGAAAAGAATGGATGTTATACCGTTTCAGGTATGCAGGCAAGTTCGACAACCGGGTGAAAACCTATAAATTCTGGCAGGAAACAAACCGGGCTGGTCAGGATTTGTAATCCTGACCATTTAACCTGGGATTTGTAATCCCATTACCGATGCTGAGTGGATTTGCAATCCGCATCTTTCCACCTTGAAATTTATAATCCGCTCCTGGTTGACGTTTTCCATTATGGCGCATGAAACCTCTGCACATTTCAACACCTATTGGTTGCGCCATCTCAACGACTAACGCATTTTTCCCCGGGGCGTTGTCCGGGGCTATTATCGTATAACCCCTTCAGGATAAGGAAAAAAATACTTAACAAGCAGTGAGGAATCCCCAGAAAGATCCGGAAACAAGTTCACGATGACGAGATCATGACTTGGGGCGCTTAATTCCCCACTTCGCCGAAAGGCGAAAAGGCGATGGCCTGTCAAAGTAGCCCGGGCCGGCGGTGGAGGGAAGGATTTTTGGCGGGTATCCAGGGCAGTGCGCCGGAAAGAAAAAATCCTGACGCGCGTGGAAGGATAACTTTGACTTGATCTTTTTTGAATACTTTTTGGTATCAAGACAAAAAAGTAGTTGGGGTTTGGGGCAAAGAGAACAAGATTTTAGATAGTAGATAGTAGAACCAAGATTTTTAGATATTCGGATTTTCGGACGATCGGATTTTTCAGATCGACGCTAAGTCCCCCACTTCGCCGAAAGGCGAAAAGCGCAAAGGCCGTCAAAACGCCCGGCCGAGGGTTCGGTTTGACTTGATTTTTCTTTGTTTCATCTCATTAAAATTGCTTATTTCATTTGCATTCGATGTAACTCACGATGAATTTTTAATATGCTTGTTTGTGAATTTTCACATCTTAAAATTCATGTTCGTTTCGTTTCTTTTCATATAATTCTATTGTTTATTTTAATGGCATTATATGGATCTCTCGATTCATCGGAAAAGAAATGAAATGGGGTTTGGGGCAACGCCCCAACATAAGCTGCAAGAACCAGGCACTTGATATTAAAAAATAGAATCAAGAGTTTGGATGATGAAATGGTGAGATAGCGGCAATCCGCTGAAAGATCCTGAAACAAGTTCAGGATGACGAACTCATAGCTTGAGCCAGTCAAGTCCTCCACTTCGCCGAAAGGCGAAAAGCGCGATGGCCAGTCAAAGTAGCCCAGGCCAGCGGTGGAGGGAAGGATTTTTGGCGGGTATCCCGGGCAGTGCGCCGGAAAGAAAAAATCCTGACGCGCGTGGAAGGATAACTTTGACTTGATCTTTTTTGAATACTTTTTGGTATCAAGACAAAAAAGTAGTTGGGGTTTGGGGCAAAGAGAACAAGATTTTAGATAGTA
Organism: Sunxiuqinia indica; assembly: GCF_009847015.1. Taxonomy (GTDB): domain Bacteria; phylum Bacteroidota; class Bacteroidia; order Bacteroidales; family Prolixibacteraceae; genus Sunxiuqinia; species Sunxiuqinia indica. Next base: position 298,500 of record NZ_WVEM01000003.1, on the reverse strand, counting down.
GATAGTAGAACCAAGATTTTTAGATATTCGGATTTTCGGACGATCAGATTGCAGTAGACCCTAATCCGCTGAAAGATCCTGAAACAAGTTCACGATGACGAGCTCATAGCTTGAGCCAGTCAAATCCCCCACTTCGCCGAAAGGCGAAAAGCGCGATGGCCAGTCAAAGTAGCCCGGGCCGGCGGTGGAGGGAAGGATTTTTGGCGGGTATCCCGGGCAGTGCACCGGAAAGAAAAAATCCTTACGCGCGTGGAAGGATAACTTTGACTTGATCTTTTTTGAATACTTTTTGGTATCAAGACAAAAAAGTAGTTGGGGTTTGGGGCAACGTCCCAACAACAGCATGCAACCACCTCCCCCGGTGCTGCGCTTGGGTACTCCTTTAAAAGGAGGAGAAAGGGTTCAGAGCTTTTGGCTTTGGCAGATGAGAAAATGCCCCGGGAAAGGTCATGCTTCACCGTGGACACGACAAGTTACATTGTGGGCGGTCAATTTTTGCTATGGATGGGAGAAATCCCGTTGGGGAGGATCAAATCTCGCTGTGGCCAAGAAAAAACGTATTGTGGACGGTCAATTTTCATTGTGGCTAGGAGAAATCCCGCTATGGACGGTCAACTTTTGCTGTGGATAGGAGAATTCACGTTGGGGAGGGTCAAATCCCGCTGGGGACGGTGAAAAGCCCCCGGGGAGGGTCAAATCCGCCCGGGGACCAATAGAATCAAGCATAATACCGTTTCTTTCGGTCTTCGTCTTTCCAAAAGACATACTGTCCAAAATCACGGATAATACGGGTTTTTTCAAACAATAAAGTAAACGCCTTGTCACGCATCTGTTTGGTTTCGCTACTTTCACCTGCGGCACCATTGGCTGCGGCCAACAACTCGGACATAGCATGCGATACCGTGCGTGCTTGCTCCAGCAAGTTCAACTCAAAATTGATGGCGTTGAGTGGCTCCGGATACTTTTCGCCCAGGGTGGCAATCTCCACCAGGTCTTGAACCATATCGGCATGACTGCCCCCTTCGCGAATACGCATCACCTTATTCTGAATATCGTCATAATCACGATAGGCAAACGAAAAGTGGTGCAGCAGCTGATCACGAAGTTCATAAGCTTGCGGCGACTGTTCAATCCATTCTCTTTGGGCATCTTCGCGGGCACGGTATTCGCTCATCCATTTGGCCTGGCAATAACGTAAAGCGCCACTTAGGGGCACCAAATCATCAATAAGCGTAGGATCCATGCCTGCAGCGATTAAAGCATCCCGATCCTTATTGGCTTCAACAGCCAGGGCTTCGGTACTCGCCACAAAATCGTCAATGGGCTGGTTAGGTAACTTAACCTCATCTAAAGCGAGGTTTTCAATTTGTTCTTTCCAGAGTTCAAAATCTTCTTGGTAACTCATGGTAAAATTAAATTTTGTGATATATTGCAAAAGATCCGCCAGCCTCTTCTTCCGATCCGGCCGGCTATGCAGGAATGGTTGATGACCAGCTGGCGGTTTACTTTCAACAATCTTATGTTCCAAGTTACGACACATCACCGGATATCTCCAAAATTCATTTATCGAAATACATAATATAGAATGATTATTAATAAGCAACTGCAAATTACTCATTACTATAGAATCATAGAACATATCAACAAGGGGCCAAATTGATATGTTATGTCATATTTTTGACTGTCAAGGGTTTCATCTCCACACAGCTCAAGCATGCAATACGCAAAATTCGGATACCTCTTGCTTAACAGAAAACAGATCACCGGATACAAGTATCAAGATTAGCAACAGCAACACGCTGAAAGATTGCTTCGCCTTGCTCACAATAACGAGCCTATCGCCTGGGGCTGCCAAGTCCCACACTTCGTCAACAGGCGAAAAGCGCGATGGCCAGTCAAAGTAGCCCGGGCCGGCGATGGAGGGACGGATTTTTGGCGGGTATCCCGGGCAGTGCGCCGGAAAGAAAAAATCCTGACGCGCGTGGAAGGATAACTTTGACTTGATCTTTTTTGAATACTTTTTGGTATCAAGACAAAAAAGTAGTTGGGGTTTGGGGCAAAGAGAACAAGACATTAGATAGTAGATAGTAGATAGTAGAACCAAGAATTTCAGATATTCGGATTTTCAGCCGATCGGATTTTTCAGATCGACGCCAAATCCCCCACTTCGCCGCAAGGCGAAAAGCGCAAAGGCCGTCAAAACGCCCGGCCGAAGGTTCGGTTTAACAAGCCAAACAGAATTGACAATTCGGAAACCACCAGACCAAAGTCCCCTTCATAGGATTTAGGGTAAAAGCAATAACTTTAAAGCCAAAATAAAAACAACTAACCACCATTATGTGTTAAATAACATCAAATAACTCGATATCCAAACTATTTAAACAATATCCAATGACACAAAAAGTAGCTTTAATTACCGGTATTACCGGACAAGACGGTGCTTACCTTGCCGAGTATCTTTTAAAAAAAGGGTATATCGTACACGGTATCAAACGACGTTCATCCCTGTTTAACACCGACCGCATCGATCACCTGTACCAGGATCCTCACGTAGAGAACCGCAACTTGTTTCTGCATTATGGCGACATGACCGACAGTATGAACATCACACGGATTGTTCAGGAAACAAAGCCCGATGAGATCTACAACCTGGCCGCTATGAGCCACGTAAAGGTAAGTTTCGACACGCCGGAATACACTGCCAATGCCGATGGAATTGGTACACTTCGTCTGTTAGAAGCAATTCGTTTGTTGGGCTTGACCGAAAAAACCCGTATCTACCAGGCATCAACCAGTGAATTGTATGGTTTGGTGCAGGAGGTGCCACAAAAGGAAACCACTCCGTTCTACCCGCGCTCACCTTATGCCGTTGCCAAGATGTATGCCTACTGGATTACGGTCAACTACCGTGAAGCTTATAAGATGCATGCCAGCAATGGGATTCTGTTTAACCACGAGTCACCCATTCGCGGGGAAACTTTTGTAACCCGTAAAATCACCCGTGCCATTGCACGTATTGTTCTCGGACAACAGGATCAGCTCTTCCTCGGTAACCTCTCATCGAAGCGAGATTGGGGACATGCCAAAGACTATATCAAAGCGATGTACCTGATTCTGCAACAGGAAAAAGCTGACGACTATGTAATAGCTACCGGCATTACCACCACAATCCGCGACTTTGTGAAACTGACCGCTCAGGAAGTTGGACTGGAAATCACATTCAAAGGCGAAGGAAGTGACGAAAAAGGCCACATCACTTCCATCGATGAAAAAATATTTATTGAGAAAGTTGGAGCGAAATATTTGCAACTGGTAAAAGCGAAAGCTGAAAGCTCCATTCCTCTTGTTGCTGTCGATCCCGCTTACTTCCGTCCAACCGAAGTGGATCTCTTGATTGGCGATCCGACCAAATCACAAACTGTATTGGGCTGGAAACCGGAGTATGACTTAGCGAGTTTGATTAAAGACATGATCAAGTCTGACATCAAACTCATGCAAAAAGATGCCTGGTTGCGTGAAGGTGGTTACCGCACCCTCAATTACTTTGAGTAAGTTCAGTCAGCCAGATTGCTTCACGTTGTTGGTAATGACGCAAGCGAAAAACGTCATTGCCAAGAGGAACGACGAAGTAATCTGTTGCAAACAATATTGGAGCAATCCACTAACAAACCCTGAAACAAGTTCAGGATGACGAGCTCATTGCATGTGACAACCGAGTCCCCCACTTCGCCGACAGGCGAAAAGTGCGAAGGCCTGTCAAAGTAGCCCGGGTCGGCGGTGGTGGGAAAGATTTTTGGCGGATATCCCGGCTAGTGTGCCGGAAAGAAAAAATCCTGACGCGCGGAGAAGGATAACTTTGACCTGATCTTTTTTGAATACTTTTTGGTATCAAGACAAAAAAGTATTTGAGGCTTGGGGCAACGCCCCAACACATGCAATAAGAACAAGACCTTAGATCGTAGTAATCAGCTTAACGATTGCTTCACTCTGCTGACAATAGCGCAAAAGCAAAACCATATCAGGAGATAGGAATAAAAACAAAAACAGAACACAAACAACCATGCAAAAAACAGCAAAAATATACATTGCCGGACACCGGGGACTGGTGGGATCAGCCATTTGGAAAATTCTACAAACGAAAGGCTACACCAATCTGATTGGTCGCACCCATAAAGAACTGGATTTGCAAAGCCAACCGGCAGTAGCCGACTTCTTTAAAACTGAGAAACCGGAATATGTCATCCTTGCAGCAGCCAAGGTAGGCGGTATTGTAGCGAACAGCACGTATCGTGGTCAGTTCATCTACGAAAATATGCAAATCCAGAACAACGTCATTCACCAATCGTATGTGCATGGAGTGAAAAAGCTTTTGTTTTTGGGATCGACCTGTATCTACCCCAAAAATGCGCCGCAGCCCATGCCCGAAGATTGCCTGCTGACCGATGTGCTGGAATACACCAATGAGCCCTATGCCATTGCCAAAATTGCCGGGCTTAAAATGTGCGAGTCCTACAACCTGCAATATGGTACCAACTTTATTTCCGTAATGCCGACCAACCTGTATGGTCCCAACGACAATTTCAACCTGGAGACCTCCCACGTGTTACCGGCAATGATTCGTAAAATCCACCTGTCCAAATGCCTCGAAGACGGGCACTGGGATGCGATTCGAAAAGACCTTAATCTCCGCCCCATTGAAGGAATTAGCGGTGAAGCCGCTGAAGAGGAAATCCTTGCAATCCTGAACAAATACGGCATCCAACAACCGAATAACGACCACAAAAAAGTAAGTCTGGACCTTTGGGGAAGCGGAAAGCCGCTGCGTGAGTTTCTCTGGTCAGAAGACATGGCCGAAGCCTGCATTTTCATATTGGAGAACCGTGATTTTGAGGATGTCAAGGCCGACTGTGGAGATGAAATTCGTAATACCCACATCAATATCGGTACTGGCAAAGAGATTTCAATCCGTCTTTTAGCAGAAACCATTCAAAAAGAAATTGACTTCAAAGGAACGATTCAATTCGATACGTCCAAACCGGATGGCACCATGCGTAAGCTGACCGATCCTTCCAAGCTTCACCGCCTGGGATGGAAACATAAAATAGAGCTGGAGGAAGGTATCAAACTGATGTATCAACACTATTTAGCCACCTAAGATGTGATCATAATAGCCCTTCCAGTATAAAGAAGGGAATTCAAATAGCATCTGAGCAACTTGCCAACAGATCCTGAAACAAGTTCAGGATGAGGTGCATTCAAATGGGACAGTTAAGTCCCCAACTTCACCGACAGGTGAAAAGGCGATGGCCTGTCAAAGTAGCCAGGGCCAGCGAAGGAGGGAAGGACTTTTGGCGGGTATCCCGGGCAGTGCGCCGGAAAGAAAAAATCCTGACGCGCGAGGAAGGATAACTTTGACTTGATCTTTTTTGAATACTTTTTGGTATCAAGACAAAAAAGTATTTGGGGTTTGGGGCAAAGAGAACAAGATTTTAGATAGTAGATAGTAGAACCAAGATTTTTAGATATTCGGATTTTCAGCCGATCGGATTTTTCAGATCGACGCCAAATCCCCCACTTCGCCGCAAGGCGAAAAGCGCAAAGGCCGTCAAAACGCCCGGCCGAGGGTTCGGTTTGACTTGATTTTTCTTTGTTTCATTTCTTTTCATATAATTCTATTGTTTATTTTAATGGCATTATATGGATCTCTCGATTCATCGGAAAAGAAATGAAATGGGGTTTGGGGCAACGCCCCAACATAAGCAATAAGAACAATGGCACGAGCTTACTAACTCACGGAAGTAAACAAACAAATGACGACTGCAAGGAGGAGTTTGGTTTTCGGGAAGTGACTGACCCGCCGGTTTTCATCCGTTTATATTTTTTATTTTCAATGGTAACGTATGGAACTCCCGATGAAATTTAATCATGCTTGTTTGTGAAATATCGCAGATTAAATTTCATGTTCGTTTCTTTCAAAAGCATCGTCAGCCTTGACTTTTTTTCCTGGTTTTTGTGTCAAGACAAAAATCAGGTCCCGTCTGGAAAGACAACTTTGACTTGATCTTTTTTGAATACTTTTTGGTATCAAGACAAAAAAAGTATTTGGGGTTTGGGGCAACGCCCCAACATAAGCAAAAAGAACAAGATATTAGATATTAGAACCAAGAGTCAAGATATCGTAACCCGCTGAAAGATCCTGAAACAAGTTCAGGATGAGGTGCATTCAAATGGGACAGTTAAGTCCCCAACTTCACCGACAGGTGAAAAGGCGATGGCCTGTCAAAGTAGCCAGGGCCAGCGAAGGAGGGAAGGACTTTTGGCGGGTATCCCGGGCAGTGCGCCGGAAAGAAAAAATCCTGACGCGCGAGGAAGGATAACTTTGACTTGATCTTTTTTGAATACTTTTTGGTATCAAGACAAAAAAGTATTTGGGGTTTGGGGCAACGACCCAACATAAGCAAAGAGAACAAGATATTAGATATTAGAACCAAGAGTCAAGATATCGTAACCCGCTGAAAGATCCTGAAACAAGTTCAGGATGAGGTGCATTCAAATGGGACAGTTAAGTCCCCAACTTCGCCGAAAGGTGAAAAGGCGATGGCCTGTCAAAGTAGCCCGGGCCAGCGAAGGAGGGAAGGATTTTTGGCGGGTATCCGGGGTAGTGCACCGGAAAGAAAAAATCCTGACGCGCTTGGAAGGATAACTTTGACTTGATCTTTTTTGAATACTTTTTGGTATCAAGACAAAAAAGTAGTTGGGGTTTGGGGCAACGCCCCAACATAAGCAAAAAGAACAAGATATTAGATATTAGAACCAAGAGTCAAGATATCGTAACCCGCTGAAAGATCCTGAAACAAGTTCAGGATGACCAGCCTTCTATTGGAATTAGGGATAAAAAAAGAAGGTCGGATTTACAATTCCATTTCAAAAACATTTATTCTATATCTACGGTTATTATCTTTATCAAAAACCAGAGCACAATCTTACAGACATAAAATAACTATGAAAAAAGCGATCAAGCACCTGCTGTCATTGCCGCCCAACCTGGCAACAACCTTTCATACCATCACCCAACACAACACAACCGATTTTTATTGCACCTCCGACCCTATTGAGAACCGGGTTGGATCAGGCGGTGGGACCTCATGGCTGTTATCACAATGCTGGCAGAATCAGGCTACAGATCAATCTTTTGAAGAATGGTTAGGTGGTGAAAAAAGAATCTTAATTCACGCTGGAGGACAAAGTAGACGACTACCATCTTATGCGCCATCGGGCAAGTTGTTAGCGCCTATTCCGGTGTTTCGCTGGAGCCGTGGACAAAAGCTCGATCAAACCCTGCTTGACCTGCAATCACCCCTTTACGAAAAGATTATCCAATCAGCTCCGGCAAAAGTCAACACACTTATTGCCAGCGGCGATGTACTGATTTTAAATAACCAGCCCCTAGCCCCGCTGCCTGAAGCCGATGTGATTTGTTATGGCCTATGGTCGCGCCCCGAGTTGGCATCGAGGCATGGCGTATTTGTATGCCCCAAAAATAATCCGGAACGTTTAAGCTCGATGTTGCAAAAGCCATCGGTTCACGAATTGCAGGAACTGGGGCAAAGCCACCTCTTTTTGATGGACATTGGCATTTGGCTGTTGAGTGACCGCGCTGTTGAACTGTTGATGAAAAAATCGGGCTACAAAAATGGACAGTCACCCAGCACGCCCCCATTCTACGATCTGTACTCGGAGTTTGGACTGGCAATGGGTGAAACCCCAACACTGGAGGATGATGAAATTAGCAAACTCAGCGTAGCGATTATACCACTCGAGGGTGGTGAATTTTATCATTATGGGACCAGCAAAGAGCTGATATCATCTACATTGGCAATTCAAAACCGGGTAATTGATCCTCGCTCAATACTGCATAAAGACCGGAAGCCACATCCCAGCATGTTTATCCAAAATGCTCATTCGGAAATCCACTTAAGTGGACAGATGGAGAATCTGTGGATTGAAAACAGCCATATCAGTCAAGGGTGGCAGCTCTCCAGCAACCATATTGTAACCGGGATTCCGGAGAACGACTGGAACCTGAATTTACCTTCAGGGGTTTGCCTTGATATTGTTCCGGTGGGTAAAACCGAATACTGTGTTCGTCCTTATCACATCAACGACCAGTTTAAAGGTGCTCTTGGAAATGATTCAACCAGCTGGCTGGAAAAGCCATTTAAACACTGGTTGCAAGAACGAGGATTGAGCTTTGAGTCAACAGCACTGGATCCGGATACCGACATTCAGGATTCTCCGATTTTCCCGATTTGTACAAAAGAAGAACTAAGCTCATCATGGATCAACTGGTTGCTTGATTCAAGTACAAATGAAACTTTCACCACACTCTGGGCTAACAAAAAAAGACTTTCAGCCAACCAACTATCTGAGAAAGCTAATCTTTCGCGACTTTTGGAACAGCGAAAATCATTCCGGTTAAAAAACTGGCCGGGCATCCGCAATAACTTTAAGCACAGTGTCTTCTTTCAACTCAACCTGGATCAGGCAGCGAAGGAATTTGCAGAACAAGAATTAGCAGTTCAACCGTTGGATAACCAGCTGGTAGATCCTCAATCCCGTTTGGCTGAGAAAATGTTCCAGGCAAGAGTATTGCAATACCGGGGGCAGGACTTTAGTCATACCGAAGAAGAAGCTTTTAGCATTCTTCGTGAAACCATTCTGGAGGCGGTGAGTCGACAAACAACCATTCCCCAACTTAACATCCATCATGATCAGATTGTATGGGGAAGAAGCCCTGCCCGAATTGATCTGGCCGGTGGCTGGACCGATACACCCCCCTACTGTTTATTTCAGGGTGGGAAAGTAGTCAATATGGCGATCAACCTGAATGGGCAGCCTCCTTTGCAATGCTATATCCGCCCGACAGACGAATACCAAATAGTCATTCGGTCCATTGACCTTGGCAAGCGGGAGTCCATTACCACTTACAATGAACTGGACAACTATAACCAAATTGGTTCAGCTTTCTCAATCCCCAAAGCAGCACTTTGTCTGGCCGGCTTTCACCCCGACTTTACGCCTCAGCATTTCAAATCGCTGGAGGAGCAACTCAAAGCATTCGGCAGTGGGCTTGAAATCACAATGCTGGCAGCTATTCCCAAAGGATCCGGATTAGGAACCAGCTCGGCACTGGCGGCCACCGTACTGGGCACTTTATCTGATTTCTGCGGATTGAACTGGAGCCATACCCAAATCAGTATGAACACACTCATATTGGAGCAACTATTAACCACTGGGGGTGGTTGGCAAGATCAGTTTGGAGCCATTTTGCCGGGCGTCAAACTCCTGGAAACAAACGCCGGATTTAACCAGGAGCCTGCCGTAAGATGGGCACCCGATTACCTGTTTACCAAGCCGGAATTTCATTCCTGCATGCTTCTTTATTATACAGGCATCACCCGGACTGCGAAAAACATACTGGCAGAAATCGTTCGTGGCATGTTTTTAAATGGAACACAACATCTGGATATTCTGGAAGATATGAAACAACATGCTGTGCACACGTTCAACACCCTTCAAAAAAATGACTACAACGAACTGGCAGCTTGCATTGCTAAAACCTGGCAACAAAAACAACGAATTGACCATGGTACCAACCCGCCGGCAATACAACAACTCATTCATTTAATTGAAGACCTGACAGCTGCTTATAAGCTACCCGGAGCTGGCGGTGGCGGCTATCTGTTTATTTTAGCAAAAGATCCGCAGGCAGCTCTTAAAATAAAAAAGCGCCTGAGTGAAAATCCACCAAACCTAAACGCCCGCTTTGTTGATCTGGAGCTGTCAACAACAGGCTTTCAACTCACGCGATCATAAAGAAAAATCTTAAAACTGCTTATCTCCATCACAGAACCACAGGGTATTCTATCAGCGTTTAAGCTAAATTCCATTGAAGAATGGTAAAATGAGCTTGCATTCATAGCTCGAGTGCTTATAAACGCTTGAAAATTGAGCACATAAAAATGAGTCAGGCCGTTTTTAATGAGAAAATAAAAGCTTAAATTCACAAACATATTCGATACCTAAAAAAGAGAGGTAAATAAAACAATGAAAACACGAAACAATAAAGTAGAAATAAAACTAATTTCTCCAAAAGCGGAAGAAGCGCTTAACAAATTAGTTCACAAGGGGTATATTGAATTTATTGGTTTTAAAAAAGCACCAACATATGTGGCTCTGAAACCTTCAGATGATAAACCCAAAGTTCCACTGAATTTTGCGAAATCGTCGAACGAAGAAATTTTAAAAAGGATGAATCTGAAGCAATATGGCAGTAACACACTGGCACAGGCTCGACAGATCATTGATTCGACCCGCAAAAACAATTCCGGCAAACAAGATTAATCCAATTGTTTTTTCACGAAACCAAAGAGCGCCGACCTAATCATTTTAGGCCGGCGCTCTTTGCTTATTGATGTTTTTTATTTTTCTTAATCTGCAACAAGGGTTGTTCCACCTTTCTCCAGCCCTTCAATATTGGTAATCCGAATTTGGCTTACCCCTTTCTGAATCGCATTGAAGCTGTTATCCAACTTAGGAATCATTCCCGCATGAATGGCTCCGGAAACCTGAAGAGCTTTAAATCCGGAATGAGTCAGCGATTTAATGACCGAATTATCATTCTCGGCATCTTCCAACACACCCGGTTTTTCGAAGCAAAAAACCAATTCCACATCAAAATACGGACTAAATCCGATTGCTGCTTCTGCTGCAATGGTGTCGGCATTGGTGTTTAATAGCTGACCTTTTTTATCGTGAGTCAACGGTGCCAAAACCGGTACCACCTTCTTTTCAACCAGCAGTTTCAGCTCATCAACATGCACCGAAACCACATCACCCACAAAACCGTAATCAATATCTTTTACAGGCCGTTTTACCGCTTGCATATAATTCAGATCCGTGCCCGTTAAGCCAATAGCGTTAATTCCGTTAGCCTGCAATTGAGCCACAATATTTTTATTGACCAACCCACCATACACCATGGTTACCACTTCAAGCATGTTGCTATCGGTAATGCGACGGCCATCCACCATGTTGGTTTCAATGCCCATGCGTTGTGCCATAGCTGTTGCCGATCGACCTCCGCCATGCACCAGTACTTTCAGCCCTTCGAGCTTCGAAAAATGATCCAGCAATTCTTGAAGCGATTCCTTCTCCTCAACAACCTTACCTCCAACTTTAACTATCGTAAGTTTTTCCATCTTTTTATACTTTTTTTCATGCTGAACTGCTTCAGCCTCTTTAGCAAAGAAATCCTGAGACAAGTTCAGGAAGACGATCTATTGGGGAACTACTTTAGCTGATCCAGCATCATCTTCAAAACAGCCTGTGCCGAGAACAACCGGTTTTCGGCTTCGGGAACAACAATTGAATTGGCACTATCGATAACAGAATCAGTTACAATCATATTTCGTCGTACAGGCAGGCAATGCATAAACTTGGCTTTGTTGGTCACCGCCATGTGCTTGTCCGAAACGGTCCAGCTACGATCGGTTGAAAGGACTTTGCCATAATCGTTATAAGAAGCCCAGCTTTTCGCATAAATAAAGTCGGCACCTTCAAAAGCTTTCATTTGGTCGTACTCCGGTTTTAAATCACCCATAAATTCAGGTGCCAGCTCATAACCTTCGGGATGAGTAACGACCAATTCATAGTCTGTTTCACGCATCCACTCAACAAATGAGTTGGGTACAGCCTGTGGCAATGCACGTGGATGCGGAGCCCAGGTCATCACCACTTTGGGACGTTCCTTGGTTTTATGCTCTTCGATAGTCAGGTGGTCAGCAAACGACTGCAAAGGGTGACGGGTAGCTGCTTCCATACTAACGACAGGTACTCCGGCATAATCGATAAACTGCTGGATAATTTTTTCCTGATAATCATCTTCGCGATTCTCAAATTTGGCAAAAGCTCGTACTCCAATAATATCACAATATTTTCCAATAACCGGCACGGCTTCCCGAATATGTTCCGGTTTATCGCTATCCATGATTACACCAAGCTCGGTCTCCAGTTTCCAACCTCCTTCATTAATATCGAACACGATGACATTCATTCCCAGGTTTAAACCCGCCTTTTGTGTACTCAGCCGAGTTCTTAAACTCGAATTGAAGAAAACCAACAAGAGGGTTTTATTCTTTCCCAAATCCTGAAATTGATAGGGATCTTTCTTTAGCTCCAGAGCCAGTTTTATCGCTTCGTCTAAATTGTCTAAATCGTGTACTGTTGTAAAGTGCTTCATATTGTATGGGTTTCGAGTTGTAAGTGTTAAGTTTCTGGTTATTTCATTGCAGATCAGTTTCTATTATTCAACTGCCTCAATGTTATTAAGGCCTAACCTGACCATCACCTTCAATAAGGTACTTGTAACTGGTTAGCTCTTCCAGAGCCATTGGTCCGCGAGCATGCAGCTTTTGGGTTGAAATTCCAATTTCAGCTCCCAAACCAAACTGGGCTCCATCGGTAAATGCCGTTGAGACATTGCAATAAACAGAAGAAGCATCCACCATCTTACGAAATAAATCCAGTCGTTCGTCATTCTCCGAGATAATGGCTTCGCTATGTTTTGAGCTATAGGTTGCAATATGGTCTAAAGCATCAAAAAACGTTGGAACAGTTTTTACCGACATTTCATAGCCCAAAAACTCGGTTCCAAAAGACTCCTTGTTTGCTTTCTTCAATAACTTGGCCGGATAGTTGCCTTCCAACATCGCATACGACTGCTCATCGGCATGAATAACAACATCACTCTTAGGAAGATCGGCGCAGAGTTGTGCTAAATCGCTCAACCGTTTTTCGTGAAGCACCAAACAATCCAGCGCATTACAAACACTTGGGCGGCGTGTTTTGGCATTCTCAACAATCGCTTGTCCTTTCACGGCATCACCATATTCATCAAAATAAGTATGGCAAATTCCGGCTCCGGTTTCAATTACCGGAATGGTTGCATTCTCGCGCACAAAATTGATCAGCCCCTGAGAACCACGTGGTATAATTAAATCAACATATCCCCGGGCGTTCAGGATTTCGGCTGTTGCTGCCCGGTCAGCCGGCAGCAAGGTCAGGATATCCTGATCAACACCGTGCTTCTCCAGTACCTGATGAATAATTTTTACGATTACTGTATTGGAATCAATGGCATCGCTTCCACCTTTTAACACACAGGCATTACCCGATTTCAGGCAAAGTGAAAACACATCGAAGGTTACGTTTGGGCGTGCTTCATAGATGATACCAATCACCCCAAAAGCCACGGTAACCTTTTTAATGATCATGCCATTTGGTCGTGTCGTTTCGCTCAACACTTTATTTAACGGAGTTGGCAAATTAGCTACATTTCGAATATCGGCCGCAATGCTTTCAATTCGTTCCGAAGTCAACTTTAAGCGATCGAATTTCGGATCAGCAGGGTCCATCCGGGCTAAATCCTTCTGGTTTTCGACCAGGATCGCTTCGGTATGTTCAACCGCTGCATCAGCCAAGTCAAGCAACAGGTCATTAATTTTTGTTTCGCTCAGCAAGGCTAAGCTCCTGCTGGCTTTCAAAGTCAATTCCAATTGTTCTTTTACCTTCATGGTTTCTCTCTTGTTTATTAGATAAAAGTCCCCTTCCCTGGGGGAGGAAGGGGACAGACTCAGAATGTTTTGATTTTGTTGAAGTCAACAAAAAGGGGGTTGATGTAGAAAAGGGTATAAATAACGATTCTGAGTCAGTATTTTAATATTTTATTCTTCGCTTAAATATAAATAATCATAATGAACCACCGGTTTTTGTCGGGGAGACTGGCCTTCAACTTTTACTTTTTCAGCTGAATATTGCGATTTTCCCCAGCCTACCAGCTGTCCTTTTTCATCAATAATTTTTACAATGTCGCCGCGCTTAAATATCCCTTTAACTTCCATCACACCAATGGGTAATAAGCTGGTTGCCTTTGATGAGAAGAGTGCTTCCTTAGCCCCCTGATTAATGACCAACTCACCTTTGGCAAAGCTATCGGAATAGGCGATCCACTTCTTCACATTGGATGACTTCCGACCATCATGATCAAAATAGGTATGTTTCACCTCTTTATCTTTGCTCAGGATATCAGTAATAATAAAATCGCGCGAACCATTGGCAATGTGAACAGCAATACCCTCTTTAGCAGCTTTACGTGCTATTGAGCTTTTTGTTAGCATGCCTCCCCTGCCAAATCCTGATTTTTGAGTAGAAATATTTTTCATCCACTCCCGCTCATTCAGACCGATTTTTTCAATGATCTTAGAATCGGTAGAATTCGGATCTCCATCATAAATCCCGTCAATATTGCTAAGAATAATCAGTGCTTCCGAGTTTTGCATGGAAGCAATCAAGCCCGACAACTCATCATTATCGGTAAACATCAGCTCGCTAACCGAAATGGTATCATTTTCATTTACAATCGGCACCACCCCATTATCAAGCAAGGTGGTGAAGCAGTTTTTCATATTCAGGTAATGATTCCGATCACTAAAATTATCTTTTGTGGTCAGCACCTGCGCACAGGTAATATCATGCTTATTGAAAAATTCAGCATAATAATTGATCATTTTCACCTGACCAACAGCCGACCACAATTGCCTCGAAGAAACAGTGTCCAGCTTCTTCGTAAGTTTTATCTCCCGGCGTCCGGCTGCCACCGCACCCGACGACACCAAAATCACTTCAACACCCTTTTTATATAGGGTTGCAATTTGGTCTACCAAATGCTCCATGCGGGCAACATTCAATGTTCCATCAGACTTTGTTAGAACGTTACTACCTACCTTTATGGTAATTTTTTTATAGTTGTAACTCATTCCTATCCGGTTCTATCCGCGATCAATTTTATTAAACGATGCGATAAGCCCCTGGATAACGGAAGAGCTAAATCCTTTGTGTTCCATTTCATTAATTCCGGTAATGGTCACTCCCCGTGGGGTAGTCACTTTATCAATCTCGCGTTCGGGATGATGACCGGTATTCATAATCAGCTGAACAGCCCCTTTTACGGTTTGAGCCGTAATAAACTGTGCCATCTCTGCACCAAATCCCATCTCCACACCACCTTGCATTGCTGCACGTACATAACGCAAAGCGAAGGCTGTTCCACACGAAGCCAACACGGTGGCCGCAGCCATTAGTTCTTCTGTTATCACTACCGTTTGTCCTAACTGATCAAACAATTCTTTTACAGCTCCCAAACTCTCTTTTGTGTTACCATTTCCTGAAATACAGGTCATCGATTCCTGTAAGGAGATTGCGGTGTTCGGCATTACCCGAAAAATTTGCGAATCCTTGCCAACAAGTTCTTCCAAATCAGCCAGGCTCACTCCCGCTGCAATAGAAACAAGTAATTTATCGAGGGTTAGTGCCGGCTTTATTCCGTTAATCACCTTTTCAATGTGGTACGGTTTTACTGCAAGCACAACCATATCAGCGTTTTTTACTGCTTCTATATTCTCCACATACGTTTTAACGCCCTTGGCTTTAAAACCTTCCAGAACCGACTCCCGAGGATCAGTTATTGAAATTGATGATGCCTCAATGTATCCCGACTTCAATAAGCCGTTAACAATGGCACCGCCCATATTTCCTGCTCCAATGATGGCAACTTTTCCAACTTTCATTTTTTGTATCTTTTAGTTTGAATGAACAGTTAATTCATTCAATACTTTTGCAAATTTTTCTAAAAAGTAATCCGCCTGTTTCATTGTTAAATTCAACGGAGGAAGTAAACGAATAATATGTGCTCCCGAAACTCCCGTAAATATTTTTTCTTCGAACAGTAATTTTTGGCGAATAGGCTTTATTTCTGCTTCAAACTCCATCCCAATCATCAAGCCTTTTCCGCGTACTTCTTTAATTTCCTCAAATTGAGCCAATTTTTCAATCAGAAAGGCACCAACTTTCGCTGCGTTTTCAACCAACTGTTCCTGTTTCATGATTTCTAAAACAGCACTGCCGGCAGCACAAGCCAAATAATTGCCGCCAAAGGTAGTTCCTAACATACCAAACCAGGGTTTATATTCAGGGCTAATCAACACTCCCCCAATTGGAAATCCATTTCCCATTCCCTTAGCCATGGTAATAATATCCGGTTGGACATCAGTATATTGAAATGCAAAAAACTTTCCGCTCCGTCCATAGCCTGATTGAATTTCATCCAAAATAAGCAAAGACCCGAATTGAGTGCAAAGGTCGGACAATTTTTGAATAAAATCAGGGTCGGGCACATGAATACCCCCAATTCCTTGGATTCCTTCCACAATAACAGCAGCTACATCTTTCGCTTTTAAGTGTTGCTCAACTTGTTCAATATCGTTTAGCGGTAAAATCACCGCATTTTCATTCTCATTAATCGGCGCAATAATCTTTGGATTATCGGTTACCGAAACCACCGCCGAAGTACGTCCGTGAAAGCCTTTTTTAAAGCTAATCACTTTTTTACGCTCAGTTACGAATGAAGCAAGTTTCAGTGCATTTTCATTTGCCTCAGCTCCCGAGTTACACAAAAACAGCTGATAATCGTCGAAACCTGAAAGCTCACCCAGCTGGTCGGCCAACTGCTTTTGTTGTGGAATTTTTACCGAATTGCTGTAAAAACCAATTTGCTCCAGTTGCTTACTAATTTTAGAAACATAAACCGGATGACTATGCCCAACAGAAATAACCGCATGTCCCCCATATAGATCGAGGTACTTGTTGCCGGCATCGTCCCATACATAGCACCCTTCGGCTTTCACCGGAGTAATGTCAAATAATGGATATACGTCGAATAAATTCATGCTAAGCGTATTTTAAAATGAAACCGGTTTTAAACTCAATCCTGCTTTCTCATCGAGGCCAAACATCAGGTTCATATTCTGAACAGCTTGTCCGGATGCACCTTTCAACAAGTTATCGGTAACACTCAATATTAGCAATTTGCTACCATGTTTTTCAATATGAAGCACGGCCTTGTTGGTGTTAACCACTTGCTTCACATCCGGATTCTCATGGGTCACAAATACAAACGGATGATCGGCATAAAAATCTTCGTATAATGTTACAGCTTCTTCAACTGTTCCTTTATAATCAGTGTAAACAGAAGCAAAAATACCTCTTGTATGATTTCCGCGAACCGGGACAAAATTGATATCAAAATCAAACGATTCCTGTAGCTGCTTAAAGCTTTGCCCAATTTCGCCCAAATGCTGATGCTGGAATGCTTTATAAACCGAAACATTACTGTTCCGCCAGCTGAAATGTGAGGTGCGGCTAGGTGCTTGCCCGGCTCCGGTTGATCCGGTAATGGCAGTCACATGCACTTCATTTTGCAATAATCCGGCAGAGGCCAGAGGCAACACGGCCAACTGAATGCCCGTTGCGAAACAGCCGGGATTAGCAATTCGTTTCGATGAACGAATTGCCTCCCGGTTGATTTCAGGTAATCCATAAATAAAGTCATTTCCTTCAGCCTTTAACCGGTAGTCATGACTCAAATCGATAATTCGAATTGATGCTGGTATTGAATTATTTTCTATGAATTCTTTCGATTTTCCGTGTCCCATACACAGGAAGATAACATCAGCTTTGTCAAAGTCAGGTTCTGCAATAAACCTTAAGGTCGACTCCCCGATCAAATCGCGATGTACTTCTTCGATTGGGTTTCCTGCATTGCTGCTACTTTGAACAAAAGCGATTTCTGCTTCCGGATGGTTCACTAAAATTCGGATCAGCTCACCAGCTGTATATCCTGCTCCTCCTATTATTCCTACTTGAATCATGTGTTCTACTCCGAATTAAAATTTCTTATTCACTGAGTTGTATATTTTCAGCGATGTTCCTAATATCTTGGTAAAGCCTTTTACATCTTGACTTGTCCAGGCTTTGTTCATTTCGCCATATTCGCCAAAGTCTGATTTCATCAAATCGTATTCTGATTCAACACCGACTAACACAAATTGGTATGGTTTCAGCTTAATGATCACCTTTCCGGTTACTGTTTGCTGTGTATTTTCGAGAAATTTTTCGATGTCGCGCATCACCGGATCAAGGTAAAGCGACTCGTGTAAAAACATACCGTACCAATTGGACAACTGTTCTTTCCAATACATTTGCCATTTCGTTAGTGTATGCTTTTCGAGCATTTGGTGTGCCTTAATGATCAACATTGGTGCCGCAGCCTCAAAGCCAACGCGCCCTTTGATACCGATAATCGTGTCACCAATATGCATGTCGCGACCAATCGCGTATGGTCCGGCAATAGCCTCCAACGCACGAATGGCATCTACAGTATTGTAATATTTTTTGCCGTCAACGCCCTTTAGTTCACCTTCAACAAAATCAAGCGTAATTTCTTTTTCCTCTTTTTCTTTTAATTGCGACGGGTACGCATCTTCTGGCAGCGTTTGCTCTGAAGTCAGCGTTTCTTTTCCACCAATACTTGTTCCCCACAGTCCTTTATTAATCGAGTAAGCCATCTTACTCCAATCAGCTTCAACACCGTGTTCTTTCAGATAATTAATCTCGGCTTCGCGTGTTAGTTGCAAATCACGTGTTGGAGTCAATATTTCAATATCGGGAGCCAATACTTCAAAAGTCAGGTCAAAACGAACCTGATCGTTTCCAGCTCCGGTGCTACCATGAGCCACATATTTTGCTCCTATTTTTTTGGCATATTCAATAATGGCAATGGCTTGAAAAACACGCTCCGAGCTCACAGAGATAGGATAGGTATTGTTACGCAGCACATTTCCATATACCATGTAGCGAATACATTTGCTGTAATACGTATCGGTAACATCCAGCGTCACGTGCTTCGCTGAGCCTAACTCATAAGCCTTCTTTTCAATATCTTTTAGTTCTTCGGTTCCAAAACCACCGGTATTAGCAATTGCCGTGTAGACTTCTAAGTTTTTTTCTACTGACAAATACTTCGCACAAAAGGAAGTATCCAAACCGCCACTGTATGCTAATACTACTTTTTCTTTCATCTTATTTTATTGTTTTAAAAAGTGATGACACCAAATCAGCATTTCTACTGAAAACTTACAACTTTACTAACCTTATTTTCCCTCGACTATTTACAATCTTCGGGTTTATCATTTAAAGAAAATTAATCCTGAAATGACTGCCGAAACAGTGCCATCACTAATATTTTGTTTTATTCGTTTAAACATGCTAACTCCAGAGTCCTTGCCGTTTGATTTTGGCTTTAACTTGCCTATCATCTCCATTAGAGAACTCCTCTTGGGTTTCTCTTCTTTCTGCTCCTTTTCTTCCTTTGGTTTCTTTTCCCAAGCCGGATCGAACAACATCCCTGTACACAAACACTTTGAACGACCTGTTCGGGTTAAAATATCATAATTCACACAACTCTGACATCCTTTCCAGAAACTCTCGTCTGTCGTTAACTCCGAGAAAGTTACCGGACGATAACCCAATTCATGGTTAATCTTCATTACAGCAAGCCCCGTTGTCAATCCAAAGATTTTCGCATCAGGAAATTTCGTGCGCGATAACTCAAACGCCTTCTTTTTAATTTCCCTAGCCAATCCAATTCCACGGTAATCATTCACCACAATTAGCCCTGAGTTGGCAACAAATCGGTTGTGCCCCCACGACTCGATGTAGCAAAACCCGGCAAACAACTCTCCCTCTAAAGCAATAATTGCTTTACCTTCCATAATCTTATTGGTAATATATTCGTCTGACCGACGAGCAATACCGGTTCCCCGCTCTTTCGAAGCCAGATCAATGCTATCATTAATCCGGGAAACATATGGTAAGTGAGCAACATTAGCTGCTGAAACTATAATATTTTTAATGTCTTTCATTTAGTCAATTTCCATCCTCTATCCTAACTTGTCTTCCAGCTTTGGCATCACCAGTATCAAACTATTAATTAAATCGCTTGAAGTCACTCCTTCTCTCATCACCAACAAAATCGTGTCATCTCCAGCAATGGTTCCAATAATCTCATACGGATCGGCATTATCTAAAACGGCAGCCAAACTACTGGCATATCCGGGGCGAGTTCTTAAAACGGCCAAATTACCGGAAAATCGTAAATCCCGAAATCCATCCACCAAAAAGTTCACCCGTGTATTTTCATGTTGTGGCTCCACACTCACCCCTTCAGGAATAACATACACATATCCCCTTTGGGAATGTGAAACTTTCGCCACTTTCAAAATTTTTAAATCGCGCGACAAAGTGGCTTGTGTCAAATCAAAGTCTTCTTCTTTTAATTTTCCAAGCAACTCTTCCTGACTACTAATTTCATTGGTTGTAATGATTTTTTTTATAGCCAATTGCCTTTTCGTGCGATTCTTCATTTTGTATATATATTCAATACTCTTGCAAAAATATGCATTTTTTATAAAAAACAAATTCTAATTCCAGAATTATTTCTATTTTTGTACCCGAATTGTTCAAGAGGAAACATTTAACCGAAATGAACGTTCTCGAAGTATTAAAATATGACGGAGAAGAATAGATATTTTATAAACGAAATAAGCACAATGCGTTTGCCCTACTTTTGGTAGTCAGACGCATTTTTTTTAATCAATAAGCGATTATTACAATGACACAGGCAAAGAAAGTCAGTTTGGTTTTAGAGGATGGGACCAGGTTTGAAGGAAAATCTTTCGGATACGATCAATCGATAGCAGGGGAAGTGGTTTTTTACACCGCCATGACTGGTTATCCTGAAAGTTTAACAGATCCTTCATATACCGGTCAGATTTTAGTTTCTACTTATCCGATGATTGGAAATTATGGCGTTCCAAAGAACATGCAAAACGATGGAATCCATGCACACTATGAATCACACAAAGTGCATATCAGTGGATTAATCATTTCAGATTACTCTTCAGAATATAGTCACTGGAATGCCGAGAAAAGCTTGGGCGAGTGGTTAAAAGAATCGAAGGTTCCGGGACTTTACGGTATTGACACACGCGCTTTAACGAAGATTTTACGTGTAAAAGGCTCCATGTTAGGAAAAATTGAGTTCGAAGACGAACCGATTGACTTTTACGATCCGAATAAAGAAAACCTGGTTGCTGTTGCCAGCACAAAAACGAAGGAAGTATACGGAAACGGGGAATACAAAGTCGCGTTGATCGACTGCGGTGTGAAAAACAACATCATCCGCTGTTTGCTCGAACGAAATACCACCGTCATTCGCGTGCCTTGGGATTACGACCTGTCAGATGAAGAATTCGATGGTGTATTCATTTCCAATGGACCCGGTGATCCTGCTCGCTGCGACGAAACAGTTAAAAACATACAAAAGGTGATGGACGACGAAAAGCCCATTATGGGAATTTGTCTGGGAAATCAACTTCTTGCTCGTGCCGCAGGAGCTGAAACCTACAAATTAAAATTCGGACACCGCAGCCACAATCAACCGGTTTTACTAAATGGTACTGATCGTTGTTTTATTACATCGCAAAATCACGGGTATGTCATTGACCCTAAAACACTTTCTGCTGACTGGGAAGTTCTTTTTACTAATGTAAACGACAACACCAACGAAGGGATCAAGCACAAAACCAAGCCTTTCTTCTCAACCCAATTTCATCCGGAAGCATCGAGCGGACCGGTTGATACGGAATATTTGTTTGATGAGTTTATCCAGAATATTGTTGAATTTAAGCAGAAAGCCTAATTAAATAACACAGCTTAAGATGAGTAACCAGATAAATAAAAGAATAAAAAAAGCAATCGTCCTTGGGTCAGGAGCATTGAAAATTGGTGAAGCCGGCGAGTTTGACTATTCCGGATCACAAGCACTGAAAGCCCTAAAAGAAGAAGGTGTTGAAACAGTACTGATCAACCCGAATATTGCGACCATTCAAACATCGCAGGAAATTGCTGACAAAATATATTTTCTACCGGTAACCGCTTTCTTTGTTGAGCAAGTAATTAAGAAAGAAAATCCTGATGGTATTCTTCTGGCCTTTGGTGGTCAAACTGCACTAAACTGTGGTGTTGATTTATTTCGGAATGGAATTCTTGAAAAATACAACCTGGAAGTTGTTGGAACTCCGGTTCAGTCGATTATTGATACGGAAGATCGCCAGATTTTTGCGGGCAAGCTTGGTGAGATTGAAGTAAAAACACCACGAAGCTTGGCTTGCGTCAATATGACTGAAACCATGGAAGCCGCCAGGAAATTGGGTTATCCAATCATCATTCGGGCTGCCTATACGCTTGGAGGACTTGGAAGTGGTTTTTGCAAAAATGATCAAGAGCTGAAGGAACTCGCATCAAGCGCATTTTCTTACTCTCCACAAATCCTGGTTGAAGAATCATTAAAAGGATGGAAAGAAGTAGAATATGAGGTTGTTCGCGACCAATACGACAACTGTATTACCGTTTGTAACATGGAAAACTTTGACCCGCTGGGAATTCACACCGGGGAAAGCATTGTCGTTGCTCCATCACAAACCATGTCGAATCGAGAGTATCACAAGCTACGTGCAATCTCAATCAAAATTATTCGCCACATTGGTGTCATTGGAGAATGTAATGTTCAGTTCGCGCTCGATCCATTCTCCGAGGATTACCGCGTCATTGAAGTCAATGCCCGTTTGTCTCGTTCATCTGCATTGGCATCGAAAGCCACCGGATATCCACTGGCATTTGTTGCAGCAAAGTTGGGACTGGGTTACGGCTTGCACGAACTAAGTAACTCTGTTACCAAAGTTACAACCGCCTGCTTTGAACCTGCACTGGATTATGTGGTTTGTAAAATACCGCGTTGGGATTTGACCAAGTTTAGTGGTGTTTCAAAACAAATCGGTAGCTCGATGAAATCGGTTGGCGAGATCATGGCTATTGGACGAAGCTTTGAGGAAGCCATTCAGAAAGGAATTCGGATGGTTGGAATCGGCATGCATGGGTTTGTTGCGAACAACGAAGAAATTACAATAGAAGCAATTGACGAGGAACTGACACGTCCGACCGACCGTCGGATATTCGCGATTGCAGCTGCGTTTGCAAAAGGATACTCGATTGAAGATATCTACCAGAAGACAAAAATTGACCGTTGGTTTTTGCAGAAACTGTATAAAATACACCTGTTAAAAGAAGAACTTAAAGAACCAAAAAGCTTAAAAGAGCTAAGCGACGAATTGTTGCTCTCTGCTAAGAAAGCAGGGTTTTCAGATTTTCAAATAGCACGTTTGGTTTTAGAAGCTCCAAACAACGAGATGAATGCGAAATTGGTGGAGGTTCGCGAACACCGGAAAGCAAGAAATATCAAGCCGGTTGTCAAACAAATTGACACGCTGGCCGGTGAATATCCTGCGCAAACCAACTACCTGTACATGACCTACAATGGAACTGAGCACGATATTGAGTTCCCCAAAGATAATAAATCAGTCATTGTACTTGGCTCCGGAGCTTACCGCATTGGTAGTTCTGTTGAGTTCGACTGGTGTTCGGTAAATGCCATTAGCACCATTCGCAAAGAAGGTTACCGTTCGATCATGATCAACTACAATCCGGAAACAGTAAGTACAGATTATGACACCTGCGATCGCCTGTTTTTTGACGAGTTAACCTTCGAACGTGTGATGGATGTGATCGACCTGGAAAACCCGAAAGGAGTTATTCTTTCGGTAGGCGGACAAATACCAAACAACCTGGCAATGAAACTGGCCGGGCAAAACGTTCCAATTCTGGGTACTTCGGCACAAAAAATTGACAATGCAGAGGACCGTAAAAAGTTCAGTTCGCTGTTGGATGAGCTAGGTGTTGACCAGCCAAGATGGAACGAACTAACGAGCATTGATGATATTTACAAATTTGTTGAAGAAGTCGGGTATCCGCTACTCATTCGCCCTTCATACGTACTCTCCGGAGCTGCAATGAATGTTGTTTCAAACGAGGAACAACTGGAGCATTTCTTGCAACTAGCTGCTGACGTTTCAAAAGAGCATCCGGTCGTTGTTTCAGAATTTATCGAGCTGGCCAAGGAAATTGAAATTGACGCTGTTGCTGACAAAGGAGAGATGGTAGCTTATGCTATTTCGGAGCACGTGGAGTTTGCCGGTGTTCACTCCGGAGATGCAACCATCGTTTTCCCTCCACAGAAATTGTATGTGGAAACCATTCGCCGCATCAAGAAGATTTCAAGGGAGATTGCGAAAGCGCTTGAAATCTCAGGTCCTTTTAACATGCAATTCCTGGCAAAAGACAACGACATTAAAGTAATCGAATGTAACCTTCGTGCTTCACGGAGTTTCCCATTCGTATCGAAGGTTATGAAGTTTAACCTGATTGAACTTGCAACACAAGTCATGCTGGGAGTTCCATATCAGACACCAGACAAATCATTATTTGAACTTGATTACGTTGGGGTGAAAGCGCCACAATTTTCGTTTGCGCGTTTGCTGAATGCCGATCCCGTTTTGGGAGTTGACATGTCGTCGACCGGAGAGGTAGCATGTATTGGTGAGAATTTCTACGAAGCCATTTTAAAATCAATGCTTTCGGTTGGATATAATTTCCCAAAGAAGAACGTCTTGATATCATCAGGACCTGCGCGCTCGAAACTGGAAATGCTGAACAGCGCGCGCTTGTTGGTGAAAAAAGGGTACAATGTTTTTGCAACAGAGGGAACCCATCGCTTCCTACGTGAAAATAAAGTAGAATCGACCATGCTGCACTGGCCGGACGAAGAGGATCAACACCCGAATACCGTTGAATATCTTCGTGAAAAGAAAATTGACCTTGTCGTTAATATTCCGAAGAATTACTCGAAACGAGAACTGAGCAACGGTTACAAAATACGTCGTAATTCGATCGACTACAACGTACCACTAATTACCAATGCTCGCGTGGCAAGTGCATTTATTCATGCCTTCTGCAATCAAACACTGGAAGACATCACCATCAAACATTGGGGTGAATACTAGAAAGATTTACAAATCTAGAATATCAAACAAAGCCGGCTCAAAATTTTTGAGTCGGCTTTGTTTGTTTTATTTAGTCTAATTCAATCTCCTAATTGACTAAGTTTGGAATAAGCTTTAAAGTAAAACACAGTATTTCAATCTGATTCCTGAGGTAACAAAGGTTTAGAAACGATGGTAGTCAACTGTTTTCTGATCAATCCAAACTCATAGAAATCTATCGAATTAACAACACATCATTTTACTGATCGCAATTTCAGGTTAATTAGCCCGGGGCAACTCAACAAAGAATGAGGAGCCTTCGCCCTTTTCACTTTTCGCCCATATCTTTCCATCGTGTCTTTCGATAAATTCTTTGCACACAATCAATCCTAAACCACTTCCTTTTTCATTATCGGTGCCGAAGGTTGATTCGTGACTTTGCATACTGAATAACCTGTCCAGTTTTTCCTGAGTTATTCCAATGCCATTATCCTTTATTTCAATAACTATCGATTGATTATCTTTCTCTGGTAATGCACATAGCTCAATACGTCCGTTTCTTGGAGTAAATTTGATCGCATTCGCTGTAAGATTGCGAATTACTGTTCGCAACATGTTCTGATCAGCATACACGGCAAGCTCTTCTCCCACCTGCCCGGTCAATTTTATCTTTTTAATATGTGCTGTTCCACTCAGGGTATCAATAACTTGATTTACCAACTTACTTAGCTGAATATGAACAGGATTAAATGATGCCATTTCTTTTTGCATCATCGCCCAATCCAACAAATTTTCGAGCAAACTATAAGTTTCATTTGCAGTTAAATTTACTTCCGCAGCATATTGAAGCAATGTTCTACGTTCCAATTGTTCCCCATCTTCCTGGATCAAATCGCAATAACCCAAAATAGCATTAAATTGGTTTTTAAGATCGTGTGCAATAATAGAGAGAATTTTATCTTTTGCGATGTTCAAATCCCTCAATTTGGCTTCGCTTTTCTTTAAAGCTTCCTCAATCTTTTTCTTTTCGGTATTATCTTTCACATAAGCGATTAAACGCCGCTCTCCATCAAGAGTGATAAATTTGGTATTTATTTCAGTTGGGAAAACGGTCCCATCCTTTTTGACATTCTCTCGCTCCAAATAAACATCTTCTGTAGCCATTTCATCCGGAATAAGGTCTGGAATAAGGTCTCTGAATTCAGAGGAAACCAGATCCCGAAGCGACAACTTCAGCATTTCCTCCTTTGTGTAGCCAAACATCCTATGCCCCTGGGTATTACATTCCAAAATATTTCCACGCTCATCTTCGATATAAATTCCATCCAGAGATTGATTAATCAGCGTTTGGTATTTTTTTTCACTTTCTTTAAGTGCAGTTGTCTTTTTCGTATTTCTGTCTAACAAATAGCCAATCAGACCTCCGGTTATTCCACCGAGGCAAAGAATAAGCAAAATACCATCCCAAGAGACAGAACTAACTTTCAGGACAAATTCCCTAAAAATCATTAACAGCATTAAAATTATCCCCCCAAGCAAGGATCCAACGATGACCTTACTAATCGAACGCACATATCCGGATCTCATAAACAACAAATTTGAATAGACCTTTCCAAGTCTAATGATCAAAGAGAAAAATCACATTACTAGTTCCGTCGATTTCCAAGTTAAGGAAAAATCTGTTTGAAAATTTCAGTAAAAAAGTATTACACAACACAAAATAAAAAGCTTCGAATACACCTTAAAACGTGACGAAAAAGCATAAAAAATCCCAGTCAAAACTACTGACCGGGATTACAATATTGAGTGGCAAATATCCTTAGTCCAATTTATGAATGACCAACCCGGAGCGTAATTTTGGTTCGAACCAGGTCGTTTTTGGCGGCATGATGTTTCCACTATCTGCAATGTCAATCAACTGTTGCATTGAAACCGGATAAAGCGCAAAGGCAACTTTCATCTCGCCACAATCCACCCGTTTCTTAAGCTCTTCCAGTCCGCGAATTCCGCCAACAAAATCAATTCGTTTTGAAGTCCGCAGATCCTGAATATCAAAAATTGGCTCCAACACTTGACTCGACAAAATCGTTACATCCAGCACTCCGATTGGATCATTATCATCATAAGTTCCTTCTTTGGCTGTCAGTTTATACCAATCGCCGGCGAGGTACATGCTCATTTCGTGCAGCGTAGTTGGCTTGTATATTTCCGAACCTATTTTCTCAATTTCAAAGCCCGCACTTAATTTGTCAACAAGTTGTTCTTCGCTGAGGCCATTTAAGTCTTTAACAACCCGGTTATAGTCAATAATCGCCAGTTGGTCATCAGGAAAATGAACAGCCATAAAATAATTGTACGACTCATCTCCTGTATGATTTGGATTTTGAGCCTTCTTTTCCAAGCCAATGCGGGCAGCAGCAGCGGTTCGATGATGTCCATCAGCAACATAAGTCGCAGCTACCTTAGTCGCAAACAACTCCTCAATTTGTTGATTTACACCATTCTCGTTGATTGTCCAAAACTGATGTCCAAAGCCATCTTCGGCAACAAAACTGTAATCCGGCTCTTTATTTTTCACGATCGAAGCTACAATCTTATCAATTTCAGGCACGGCTTTGTATGAAAAAAATACCGGTTCAATATTCGCATTTAAATAACGCGTCAAAATCATGCGATCTTCCTCTTTATCCGGTCGGGTGAGCTCATGTTTCTTAATCACTCCATCGTGATAGTCATTGCAGGCAGCAGCACCAACAATTCCATATTGCGTGCGCCCGTCCATGGTTTGCGCATAAATATAGTACTTGTCGTTTTCATCTTGTTTTAGCCAACCTTTGTCCTGAAATTTCTTAAAATTTTCAACCGACTTATTATATACTTCTTCCGAGTGAACATCGGTTCCTTCAGGGCAGTCAATTTCGGCACGGGTGATGTGCAACAGCGAGTTCTCCTTGCCCTCTGCCATGCGTGTTGCCTCTTCCGAGTTCATCACATCATAAGGCAAACATGCTAAATCTGCAGCAATCTCCCGAGGTGGTCTTAGTCCTTTAAACGGTTTTATCGTAGCCATTTTTTCAAATTTTCGAGTTTATCTTGACGGATATCAAATTGTAACGAAAATACAATTGATATTTCAAATACACACAAAATGAGTGTAAAAGTCTGTTTTTTTATTCCGATTTTGAAATAGTTTGTTGCTACTTGTTGACCTGAAAGGTTCGATCATTGTTTTCGAAAAACCCAACAATTTGTTCTGCAGCTGCAACTCCTGCATTTACATTTGCTTCTGATGTTTGTGCACCAATCTTTTTAGGGCTGAAAAAATATCGCCCGCTGAATTCACTTTGAAAATGATCCACACAGTCAGGAGCAATATCCGACAAGTATTTCACATCTTTTCGTTTAGTCATAAATTCACAAAGATCTTCCTCATGAATTACTTCTTTACGAGCCGTATTTACGATTAAGGCATTTTTCTTGAGATGCTTTAAAACTGGCATGCTTACCGACTTGATGTGTTCTCCACGGGCCGGCACATGAATCGAAATGACATCAGAAACCGCATAAAGCTCTTCAAGCGATTTAGTAACCTCCAACCCTTCGGAAGAGGCCTGAGCCTTACTGAATCGGGTAAACACTTTTACATCCATACCAAACCCACGGGCAATTCGGTGTACGTTGCGGGCAACATATCCATATCCATGTAACCCAAGGGTTCGTCCGCGTAATTCTCCACCTGAAGTTCCATCGAAAAAATTACGCAAGCCATAAATGGCTAACCCAATCGCTAGTTCAGCAACGGCATTGGAGTTTTGCCCGGGCGTGTTCATCACACAAACATCCTTTTCTTTGGCGTAAGCAGAATCAACATTATCGTAGCCTGCTCCTGCCCGAACAATTAATTGAAGCTTTTCTGCGGCGTCAAGCACTTCCCGGTCAACTTTATCACTGCGAACAATTAAAGCATGAGTAGTTTTGACTGCTTCAAGCAAATCTTGTTTTTGCTGATACTTTTCAAGGAGTTGAACCTGGTAGCCCGTCTTCTCGAAAATTTCACTCATTTGAGCAACCGCAGCCGGCGCAAACGGTTTCTCGGTTGCAATTAATACGTTTGTCATTTTATTCAATTTTTAAGGTTAAAATAAAATGTCATTGCAAGCCAAATCGAAGTAACTCAGCAGTTACTTTAGCCGTTCCTCATGCTTTAATGACTTCAAAAAAACAAAAGGTGGAAATCAATCCACCTTTCTATATAAAAGAACTTATTTTACATGTGTTTTTTCGAACTCCTGCATGCAATCGATCAATGCCTGAATGCTCTCTTTAGGCATGGCATTGTAAATTGATGCACGGAAACCACCTACAGATCGATGACCTTTGATGGCCGACATTCCTTTTGCGGTAGCAAATTCAAGGAAGTCTTTTTCCAATTCCTGGTAACCGTCATTCATAATAAAGCAAACATTCATCAACGAACGATCTTCTTTATTCAATACGGTTCCTTTGAATACTGGATTGCGATCAATTTCGTCATAAAGCAAAGCTGCTTTTTCCTCGTTGATTTTCTCCATTGCAGCAACTCCACCTTTTTCTTTCAACCACTTGAGGGTTTGCAGGGCCGCATAAATTGGCGTTACAGGTGGTGTATTAAACATGGAACCACCATCAATATGTGTTTGGTAATTCAACATGGTTGGAATCGGACGATCTACTTTTCCTAAAATGTCGTTTCGAACAATTACAAAAGCTAATCCTGCCGGAGCCAGATTTTTCTGCGCTCCACCGTATATAATTCCATATTTGGAAACATCGATCTGACGAGAAAAAATATCAGAAGACATATCGCAAACAACCGGAATATCCAGGTCAAAATCTTTACGAATTTGAGTTCCGTAAATGGTGTTGTTCGATGTATAGTGGAAATAATCGGCATCAGCCGGAATTTCATATCCTTTTGGAATGTAATTGTAAACGGTGTCTTTCGATGAAGCAACTTCAACAACCTCTCCAAAGAATTTTCCTTCTTTGATTGCTTTTGACGACCACGAACCTGTATTTAGGTAGGCAGCTTTAGTTTTCATCAGGTTGTACGGTACCATGCAGAATTGCAAGGAAGCACCTCCGCCAAGGAATAACACAGAATAATTATCAGGAATATTCAGTAGTTCGCGAAACAACGCTTGTGTTTCTTCCATAACAGCGACAAATTCTTTTCCGCGATGCGATACTTCCATCACAGAAAGACCAGTGCCTGCAAAATCTTTAATGGCTTCAGCCGTTTTCTCAATCGTAAATTGTGGTAAAATTGAAGGTCCAGCTGAAAAATTATGCTTCTTCATGTTGGTATAATTTTTTAAGGGTTAAAATTATTTCTATGTTATATGTGTTGTTCATTCAAATTAACTGAAAATTACCTTTTTTATCTGTGAGAAATATCAGTCAAATGAAAACAGGCGCAAGTTATAAAACATTAATTTACAACAGGCTGTCTTCGTGATAGAAATCATCAAAAAGTTGACTACTTTTTATTTGTTCCGTTCGTTTTCGAAAGCAAACGGCCATCAGAATAATAAGGGATTAAATCAGTAAAATCCAATTGATGGCAAAACTCAATGCAGTCATCAAGGCCTTTACTGGCCAAACGTCCTTTTTGAGCTGTCTTCAAACTATATTGGTTTAAATCGTTTTTTGCGATCGACCATAAATCCGTAGAAGCCGTCACCGCATCGCAAATACTATCATAGTTGCCCGAAGCCAATAAACGTTCCGCCAAAGCGCCGGCACAAACCGTATCTTCCAAGCTAAAACGATCTTTCCACGATGCACAAAAAAGAAGTACCGGCGCATCTTGTTCAATCAAATACCCGGCAAGCGCCGACAGGTTAAGAAACGAGCCAATAAGCACCTCTTTGGAATGACTGGCCATATGAATGCAACGCGTACCATTTGTGGTTGAGTAAACAATGTCTTTATCCTTAACTTTATCTACACTAAAATTGAATGGCGAATTCCCGAAGTCGGCAAAGTCGAGCACATAGCCATCGCGCTCGGAAGCAACGGTGTACCCTTCTTCCTTTTTTTGCCTCGCTTCTTCAACCGTAGCAACCGGAATAATTTGTCGTACTCCATTCGCAAAAGCTGTGCAAATTGTGGATGTTGCCCGCAGTACATCAATTACCACCACAATATTTTCGTTGTTGGCATGTTTATCGTAAATCGCCGGTGATAAACAAACCTCCAACTGACGTTTTTTCTTATTCATAAATGTCGGTAAACTTTCGAGCAGCAAAGATAAGCCTCTATTCAGAAATACTTCGATTATTTCGTACGATTTGTACAATTGTTAAGCTTTTGTAATGACGGTATTCAAATGAATTGTTCTCAGTGAGTCTTTGAACCTGTTTTCGACCAATCAGAATCTCGTTCTGTTAATAACAAATGTATGCTCAACACTCAACTAAGCACGCAGAATAATGGAACATTAATCCTTCGGGTTACGGTGATAAGCAAAAAAAGCCTGCTGATATCAGCAGGCTTTCCAGATTAGAAAAGTTGTAAGTCAACCCCCTTAAAGAAGACTCACAAAAGGTACTTTTACTACCTTTGCTTTCAATAGTCTATTTCTAATTTTCACATAGATTTCTGTTCCAAATGCGGAATATTCTTTATCCAAATATCCCATTCCAATCCCTTTATTTAACATCGGCGATTGTGTACCTGAAGTGACTTTACCGATAACATGCCCATCCTTATCAGCCAATTCGTAATCGTGACGAGGAATACCGCGATCAATCATTTCAAATCCTCGCAGCTTACGAGTCACGCCTTCGCTTTTTTGCACCAACAACAAATCTTTGTCAATGAAATCATTGTTATCATTAAACTTAGTAATCCATCCAAGTCCGGCCTCAATCGGTGACGTTGTATCATCAATATCGTTTCCATAAAGACAAAAGCCCATTTCCAGACGTAAGGTATCGCGAGCTCCTAAACCAATTGGTTTAATGCCAAATTCTTGCCCCGCTTCAAAAATGGCTTTATAAATCTTTTCAGCATGTTCATTTCTGAAATACAACTCAAAGCCACCCGATCCGGTGTAGCCTGTTGCTGAAATAATAACGTCATCAACTCCTGCAAACTGATCGGTTACAAAAGTGTAATATGGTATTTCATTCAGATTTATTTTAGTGAGCTTTTGCAGTGTTGTGGTAGCTTTTGGCCCTTGTATTGCCAATTGACTAATGTCGTCTGACGCATTTTCAAGCTCGGCTCCAACACTATTTTGCGAAACCAGCCATTTCCAATCCTTCTCTATATTCGACGCATTTACAACCAGCATATATTTTTCAGGCTCGTAATAATAGACCAACAAATCGTCTACAATACCGCCTTTGCCATTCGGGAAACAAGTGTATTGTGCCTGTCCCTTGCTCAATTTAGATACATCGTTGGTTGTAAGCTTTTGCACTAATTTTGCAGCATTCGGTCCTTTCACCCAAAATTCGCCCATATGCGAAACATCGAAAACACCAACGCCTTTTCGTACCGTAAGGTGTTCGTCTTTTATACCACTAAACTCGACTGGCATTTCAAAACCAACAAAATCTACCATTTTGCCTCCGGCATCTTTATGCAGCTGATTAAAGGAAGTTTTCTTCATCAATTCTAAATTAAGCTAGCAAATGTAATGGTTAAAAGAATCTTTTTCCATGAATAATATCAGAATTTTTGACCCATTTTACAATTTTTTCAATTCTCAAAATATCACGTTTCTCAATAGAATCATCTGTCTGGCTGATTTTGCACACGGGCATCCGTCACAATAAAATAGACCAGACTCAAAATATCCCATCCGCTTCCTCGTTGGCATTATAAAAGTTTTTTAACTACTTTTGAATGATAAAATTTATCAACATTATCAACAAACGAATGGCTGAGCAAAAGTATACCGATCTAAACTACCTGAAAGAAATTACAGGTGGCGAAGACGAAATTCTAAAGGAGTTTATCAACATGTTTTTTGATCAAATTCCTGAGTTTAAAGATGGATTGCACGAGCATCTGAAAAATAAACGATACAAGGAATTAGGAGAACTAGCACACAAAGCGAAATCATCGGTTATGACTTTTGGCATGGACGATTTAGGTCACCAACTGAAAGAACTCCAGTTAAAAACTCAGAAGCTTGCCGATATTGATACTTACCCGGCATACGTTCAAGAGTTTGATACAGTCGTTGCACATGCAGAAAAAGAACTACAGGAAGTTTTGGATTCACTAAAATAGAAAAGGGTACTTATCGCACCCTTTCTCTTGACTATAATCGGTTGTTTCTTAGGGGTGTTGCATCAACGTGCATTTCATTTATTTACTTACGAATTTTAATTCATCGTCTTCAAGAACAATCTGAATCGTTTGATCAAGATTAACATCTCCGGCAAGTATCTTTTTCGACAGTTCATTCAATACATGCTTTTGCAATAGCCGGTTAACAGGACGAGCACCATATTGGGGGTCGTATCCGATAGCAGCTAACCAATCAACTGCTTCATCACTAATTTCAATCTTCAGATCCTGATTGCTCATTCGTTTCACAATTCGGTTAAACTGGATTCGAACAATTTGTTTGATGTCTTCTCGTGACAATGGCGTGAACATGATTGTTTCGTCAATCCGATTCAGAAACTCAGGTCGAATCGTTTTTCTCAACAGATTGAAAACGGCCTTCTGAGTTTCTTCATAAACCTCCCCCTTATTGCCTGCTTTCATTCGTTCAAAACCTTCCTGTATAATTTGAGATCCAAGATTTGAAGTCATGATAATAATGGTGTTTTTGAAATTAACAACTCGCCCTTTATTATCGGTCAACCGACCATCATCCAGGACTTGCAGCAAGACATTAAACACATCCGGATGTGCTTTTTCAATTTCATCAAACAAGACAACCGAATAGGGCTTCCGGCGAACCGCTTCACTTAACTGCCCGCCTTCATCGTACCCAATATATCCGGGAGGCGACCCAATCAACCGAGTGACCGAGAATTTTTCCTGATATTCCGACATATCAATGCGGGTAACCATATTCTCATCATTAAAAAGGTACTCGGCCAATGCCTTCGCCAATTCGGTTTTACCAACTCCTGTTGTGCCTAAAAAGATAAACGAACCGATCGGTCTCTTTTCATCTTGTAGTCCCGCACGGCTTCGGCGCACCGCATCAGCCACCGCATGAATGGCCTCTTTTTGACCAACAACACGGTTGTGTAATTCATCCTCCAGGTGAAGTAACTTTTCACGTTCACTTTGCATCATTCTGGAAACAGGAATTCCCGTCCAGCGAGCAACGACGTCTGCAATATCTTCAGCATCCACTTCTTCTTTTATTAAAGAATCTCCCTGGACTTCGTGCAATTCTTGCTCCAACCGGATGATTTGCTCTTCAGCTTCTTTGATTTTACCATACCGAAATTCAGCCACTTTGCCATAATCTCCTGATCGCTCGGCTTGTTCTGCCTCAAACTTAAAGCTTTCTATGTTGGTTTTATTTTGCTGAATTTGGTCAATCAACGATTTTTCCATTTCCCACTGTGCACGATACCTCGACTGCTCCTCTTTCAGGTTGGCAATCTCTTCGCCAAGCAAAGCCAGCTTGCTTTCATCTTTTTCTCGTTTAATGGCTTCCCGCTCGATCTCCAACTGCTTCATACGGCGTTCGATTTCATCCAATTCCTCTGGCACCGAATCCATCTCCAAACGCAACTTGGCAGCTGCCTCGTCCATCAAATCAATAGCTTTGTCGGGCAAGAATCGGTCAGAAATATATCGCTGAGATAGCTCCACCGCTGCAATAATTGCATTGTCCAAAATGCGAACCTTGTGGTGACCTTCGTAGCGTTCTTTCAGTCCACGTAAAATAGATATCGCACTCAACGCGTCCGGCTCATTCACCATCACAATCTGAAAACGACGTTCCAATGCTTTATCCTTTTCAAAGTACTTTTGATATTCATTTAATGTGGTGGCTCCAATCGAACGTAGTTCGCCACGGGCTAACGCAGGCTTCAGAATATTGGCAGCATCCATAGCACCTTCTCCCTTTCCTGCGCCCACCAATGTGTGAATTTCGTCAATAAACAAGATAATTTCACCATCCGATTTCACCACTTCATTGACCACCGCCTTCAGGCGCTCTTCAAACTCACCTTTGTATTTGGCTCCGGCAACAAGCGCTCCCATGTCCAGCGAGAACAGCTGCTTTGACTTCAGGTTTTCGGGTACATCTCCCCGCACAATTCGATGAGCCAAACCTTCGGCAATAGCCGTTTTTCCTGTTCCGGGTTCACCAATCAAAACCGGGTTATTTTTTGTTCTACGAGAGAGAATCTGCAAAATTCTGCGAATTTCATCATCGCGACCAATGACAGGATCAAGTTTCCCGCTTCGGGCTCTCTCATTCAGGTTAACTGCAAAACGGTTCAACGAGTTAAACTGGTCTTCAGCTGTCTGACTTTGCACTTTCGCTCCTTTACGCAATTCTTCGACGGCCGCGTTTAGCTCTTTTTTCCCTACTCCGTTATCCTTTAGCAAAGTAGAAATCGTATCACCAGTCTCCAGTAGGGACATTAACACATGCTCAACCGAGACAAAATCATCTCCCATTTTTTTGGAGATATCAATTGACTTCTGCAATGCTTTATTGGTATTACCCGAAAGGTATTGTTCTCCCCCGGTAACTTTAGGATACGATTGGATGATTTGCTCCAGCGCTTGTTGAAAAATGCCCGTATTTACTCCTAGTTTTTTTAATAGAAAACCGGTTACATTTTCAGCCGCATGTAATAAGCCTTTCAAGACATGACCGTTTTCAACGGCCTGCTGATTATTCGCTTGCGCAATTTCAAACGCATGCTGCAATGCCTCCTGCGATTTAATTGTAAAGTTGTTAAAATTCATGGTTTCCTCCTTTATTCATTTCTACCCGCTGCTCTTCAAAAAGTTAGCCAAAACGACTCGTTAGAGAAATACAGACATTTTGTCTTTCCAAATTATGAAAAGCAGAAGCGTTTTCAGGAAGAATTTTAAAAGGATGGAATTTTTGACAGTTGGTAAAAATAATAAAAGGATGGTTGCAACCATCCTTTTAAACTAATTTAACCAAACCTATCTATGAAAAAAAATTACTTGTCTTTTTGCTAAATCTTACAATACAAATGTACGTCAGATTCTAGTTAACAACATTCAACTAACGTTAATAAATGTGAAAAATGTTCTTTCTGAAAAAATTTGTCGGAAGCTACAAATTCAACAAAATAATAGAAGGATGGTTAGAACCATCCTTCTATTATAACTTAACCAAACCTATCTCTATGAAAAAAATTAATTGTCTTTTTACTAAATCTTACAATACAAATGTACGTCAGATTATAGTTAAGAACACTCAAACAACGTTAATAAATGTTAAGAACTATCAGATTCTGATATTCGTATTTAAATAGCCCTTGAAACTGCCAAGCCCGATATTAAACGAACATTCAGGAAGTCTTTAAGGTGCCGGAAAGTTACCACTTAACTAAAAGTGGCTATATAACACGCTAATTGATTGGTTTTTTAGAATTCATTTTTTCAATTTTATAACGTTCTAAAAAGAACAGACTTAAACTGATTTTTTATTACTAATCTACAAAAAACGCTTTATGACAAAGTATGTTTATACGTTCGGTAACGGTAAAGCAGAAGGCAAAGCCGATATGAAAAACCTCCTTGGAGGTAAAGGAGCTAACCTGGCAGAGATGAACCTGATTGGTGTGCCAGTCCCCCCTGGTTTTACGATTACAACCGAAGTTTGTACCCTCTATACGCAACAGGGACACCACGCTGCTGTTTCATCCATAAAAGATGAAGTTGAAAAAGCAGTGGCCCTTATTGAAGAATTAACCAACACAAAATTTGGAGACAAAGATAATCCGTGCCTTGTTTCCGTGCGTTCCGGGGCTAGAGTATCAATGCCCGGTATGATGGATACTGTTTTAAATCTTGGATTGAACGATTTAGCAGTACAGGGAATTGCAAAAAAATCAGGGAACGAACGTTTTGCATGGGATTCGTATCGTCGTTTTGTACAAATGTATGGCGATGTTGTTTTAGGTCTGAAACCCGAAAGCAAGGAAGATATTGATCCTTTTGAGGAAATCATGGAAAGCCTGAAAGAAGAAAAAGGCATTGAGTTGGATACCGACTTCACAACTGACGACTTAAAGGTGCTGGTTACCCGCTTTAAAGAAGCTGTACTAAAAGTAACCGGGAAAAGTTTCCCGGACGACCCATGGCAACAACTATGGGGAGCGATATCCGCTGTTTTCGATAGCTGGATGAATGAACGCGCTATCTATTATCGCAAGATCAACAATATCCCGGTTGAATGGGGAACAGCAGTAAACGTGCAAGCGATGGTCTATGGAAACATGGGTGACACGTCTGCAACAGGAGTTGCCTTTACCCGCGATGCCGGAACAGGCGAAGATATTTTCAACGGCGAATACCTGATTAATGCGCAAGGGGAAGATGTTGTTGCCGGCACCCGAACTCCGCAACAGATTACCCTGGAAGGCAGTAAGCGCTGGGCCGAACTAGCTGAAGTTAGTGAGGAAATGCGTAAAGACGAATTTCCTTCGCTGGAAGAAACCATGCCTGCTATTTATAAAGAATTAATGGAAACCCAGGAAAAACTGGAAAACCACTACAAGGATATGCAGGATTTGGAGTTTACCATCCAGGACGGCAAGCTGTGGCTTCTACAAACCCGAAACGGAAAACGAACCGGAGCAGCGATGGTTAAAATTGCTGTTGACATGCTGGAGCAAGGTATGATTGATAACAAAACCGCGTTATTAAGAATAGAACCTAACAAGCTGGACGAATTACTCCACCCTATTTTTGATACCGATGCACTTGAGAGCGCAAAAATTGTTGCCAAAGGGCTACCAGCATCTCCCGGAGCTGCAACAGGTCAAGTGGTATTCTTTGCCGACGAAGCTAACAAATACGAAAATTCAATTCTCGTACGAATTGAAACTTCTCCCGAAGATTTAGAAGGAATGAATATTGCCCGTGGTATTTTAACCGCCAGAGGAGGAATGACCTCGCATGCCGCAGTAGTTGCACGCGGCATGGGTAAATGCTGCGTTTCCGGTGCAGGAGCCATTAAAATTAACTACAAAACAAGAGTAATGACCGTTGCCGGAAAAGAAATCAAGGAAGGCGACTGGATTTCACTGAATGGTACGACCGGCCAAGTTCTTGAAGGCAAAGTAAAAACAAAGAATCCTGACCTTGGAGGTGACTTTGCCAAAATAATGGACTTGTCTGATCAGTTTGCTCGAATGACAGTTCGCACCAATGCTGATACGCCAAATGATGCAAAGGTTGCACGCAAGTTTGGAGCGCAGGGAATTGGACTCTGCCGAACAGAACACATGTTCTTCGAGGGTCATCGAATTAAAGCAATGCGCGAAATGATATTGTCATCAACTCTGGAAGGGCGAGAAAAAGCACTCGCGAAACTACTCCCCTACCAGCGAGAAGATTTTGAAGGTATATTCGAAGCAATGGAAGGCTATGGAGTTACGGTGCGGTTATTGGACCCACCATTGCATGAATTTGTACCTCACCAACAAGCAACTCAAAAAGAACTTGCTGATGAAATGGGAATCTCAATTGATGCTGTCAAGTCCAAAATTTCAGATTTAGAAGAGTTTAACCCCATGTTGGGACACCGCGGTTGCCGATTAGGTATTACCTATCCTGAGATTACAGCCATGCAGGCACGAGCAATTATTGAAGCAGCACTTAACCTGAAAGCAAAAGGAGTTGATGCACGTCCTGAGATCATGGTTCCTTTGGTGGGCACAGTTGCCGAGCTAAAAAACCAGACCAAAATCATCCGATCCACTGCAGAGTCAGTATTTAAAGAAAAAGGCGATCGCATCGACTATTTAGTTGGAACAATGATTGAAATTCCACGAGCGGCACTAACTGCTGACCATATTGCTGCAGAAGCTGATTTCTTTTCGTTCGGAACAAATGACTTAACCCAAATGACACTGGGATATTCACGCGACGATGCCGGTAAATTTCTACCAGTTTATTTAGAAAATGGTATTTTGCAACAGGATCCATTCCAGGTACTCGACCAAAATGGAGTTGGTCAATTGGTGAAAATGGGGGTTGAAAAGGGCCGTTCAGCCAAACCAAAATTGAAAGTTGGTATTTGTGGTGAACACGGTGGAGAACCGAGCTCTGTCGAGTTTTGCGACAGTGTCAATTTAGACTATGTGAGTTGCTCTCCTTATCGTGTTCCTATTGCCCGGATAGCAGCCGCTCTAGCAAATGTCAAACACAGTAGCTAGTTTTACTACGATCGGAAAATAAAAAACGCCGTTTTTGGAAATCCAAAGACGGCGTTTTCGTCTCAAAGGTCTGTTATTGAAATAAAGGAACTGAAAAAAAACTTCCTGTTCCACTGCTATTTTTTATACGATAATTTTTTAACTCTTCAATTTAGCATCCATCGTTATCTTAATGGCCGAAAGTGCTTGAGAAACGGGGCAGTTTTCTTTAGCCTTAGTCGCAAGTTCCTGAAACTTATCGTCGTCAATATCCGGAATTTTTGCCTCTACATCCAGGTGGCTTTCTGTTATTTTAAAACCACCATCAACCTGATCTAACTTGATACTAGCAACTGCTTTTACTTCTTTCGGGTCAAAACCTTCACCATCTAAAATATTCGAAAAAGCCATTGAAAAACAACCTGCATGAGCTGATCCAATCAACATTTCAGGATTTGCACCCACTCCATCTTCAAATCTTGATTTAAAACTAAACGGAAATTCAGTGTCGCTTTTCTCGAATTGCATGCGACCGTTTCCATCTTTCAAATTCCCTTTCCAATATGCATGTGCTTTATTAACTTTCATGAAATGTTTTTTTTTGATTATAAATAATGTAACTATCCTTCTTTTTGCAAACCAAGTGCCGAAAACAAAGCTCAACCGCAACAAAACAACAAAACAAGCTAATAATCAACCACACAGACAACCATTAAAAAACCTGATCTTCGAAAAAAAACAAGAAAAAAGTGTGCTGAAAAATCTACCACTGAGGTGAAAAATACACACTTCGAGAATTCTAAATCCGGTGTTTTGCTCAAATCAACCAACTGAATGATAATCAAAAACTCTTTTATCAAAATTTAGTTGGTAATTTGCAAGGTATTTGTAACATGCTAGCCAAAATTTAGACAATGATATTTCCACTTCAACAAAGCACCGGGCTCTACACCGACCATTATGAATTAACAATGGCACAAGGCTATTTTTTATGCGGACTCCATAAACAGCCGGCCAATTTTGACTATTTCTTCCGCAAATGCCCTTTCAACGGGAGCTATGTTGTCTTCTCCGGTTTATCATCCGTGCTTTCAATTATCGAAAATTTCAACTATTCTGATAAGGATTGTGAGTATCTTTTGTCGATTGGATTCAACAGCAAGTTTGTTGAGTTTTTGGGAGACTTTCGTTTCAAGGGTGACATGTACGCTGCAAAGGAAGGTGAGCTTATTTTTCCTTATGAGCCGGCACTTCGCGTTGAGGGAAGCATTTTAGAATGTCAGTTAATTGAAACCCTTCTCTTGAATATTCTGAATTTTGAATCGTTGATCGCCACAAAAGCAAGT
Organism: Sunxiuqinia indica; assembly: GCF_009847015.1. GTDB lineage: Bacteria > Bacteroidota > Bacteroidia > Bacteroidales > Prolixibacteraceae > Sunxiuqinia > Sunxiuqinia indica. The sequence continues at coordinate 257,820 of NZ_WVEM01000003.1, read as the reverse complement.
CGAATTCGCTTAGCCGCCGGCAAAAAAGCGTTAATGGAATTTGGACTAAGACGCGCTCAAGGGCTGGGAGGTATTAACGCCAGCAAAGCAGCTATTAGCGGAGGTTTCGACAAAACGTCCAACGTATACAGCGCCCATCATTTCAATATTGAAAGTACTGGAACGATGGCCCACTCATGGATACAGAGTTTTGACAATGAGTTGGAAGCTTTTCGTAGTTACGCCAGAATTTTTCCCGATTCGTGCACGCTGCTGGTTGACACATACGACACCTTGAAAAGCGGCGTCCCAAATGCTATGAAAATAGCGCATGAGTTAAAACAAAAAGGGCATGAATTAGCCGGAATTCGACTCGACAGTGGTGACTTGACTTTCCTGAGCAAAAAAGCCCGAAAGATGCTGGATGATGAAGGCTTGCAACATGTAAAGATTGTTGCCTCAAACCAACTGGATGAGAACATCATTCAAAGTCTTGAATTGCAAGGAGCCCCCATTGACATATACGGAGTGGGCACCGCACTGGCAACCGGCAAAGATGATGCAGCTCTGGATGGTGTTTTTAAGCTATCCATGATTAATGAAAAGCCATCGATAAAAGTGTCAGAAAATATTTCGAAGATGACTCTACCAGGAATAAAAACCATCCATCGATATATTGATGACGACAATCAGTTTTGTGCCGATGGTATTTCAATGGAATCGGAAGTTGAGTATGAAAAAATTTACCACATCACTCTGCCTGAAAAACAAAAACAAATAAATTCGTGTAGAAAAGAATCGCTTGTACATCAAGTAATGAAAGGAGGCCAAACAATAATACCACAACAAACGCCTTCAGAATTAGCTCTGTATACGCAGTCCCGTTTAAAGCAACTTCCGGATGAGCATAAACGATTTTTAAATCCACATGTTTATAAAGTTGGAATCAGCGAACAACTATTATCTATAAGGAATGACCTTGCCCGAAAATACCTGAAAAAAGATCCTTTTTAGAATATCAATAAAATACAGCAATATGAAACAAGCATGGAAAAGTCTTTCCACAGAGGAAAATCACGATATTCGAGTTACATATAAATGAGCTTGAAGATTTTATTGAATACTTGTTAAGCAAACGGCTAAACAAGCTAAATAATATTGATATATTAAAATTGCAGAACAGATGAAAGCACTACTAATCGTTGATCTTCAAAATGACTTTCTTCCGGGAGGAGCACTGCCGGCGCCACAAGGAAATCAAATCATACCTGTCATTAATCAGTTGATGAACCAGTTTTCATTGGTGATCGCATCAAGAGATTGGCACCCCAAGGACACCGTTCATTTTGATAAATGGCCAGTGCATTGTGTCGCAGAAACCAAAGGAGCCGATTTTCCGGCACAACTGGATCAATCAAATATCGAACAAGTTGTACAAAAAGGAACCAAGGATAGTGATGATGGCTATTCCGCCTTTGAAGCAACCAACCTAAACTTAGATAATTACCTTAAAAAAAATCAGGTTAGTGAATTATTTATTTGTGGTTTAACAACTGAATATTGTGTAAAAACAACTGTTTTGGATGCGTTAAAGCTTGGATACAAAACCGTAGTAATAAAGAACGCAGTTGCAGGCGTACATGCACAACCGGGTGATGAAGACAGAGCCTGGGAAGAAATGAAAAATCAGGGAGCAACACTTGTTGAGCTTGCATAATATCAAGAAGATCACCAACCCAGTTGCTTAAAAGTAAGGAGAATATATTTTTTCCTTTGAAAAGATGTGAAACTGGCTTATTTTTGCTTCCTGTTGAAACAAAAAAAATGGATCCTACAGAAATTTTAATCACCATCCGTAAAATTGTACGGTCAATCAATCTGGAATCGAAAAAGATCCAAAAAGAATATGGCGTCAGTATTCCTCAGATACTATGTCTTAGTTACTTGCATGCCTCAAAAAACTACCAATCAACGCAAGGTGAAATTCGCAAGTTCCTGAATTTAAACTCCAGCACAACAAGTGGAATTATTGATCGTCTTGAAAGCAAAAGCTATCTAGTTCGTCTTCCAAAACAAGGAGACCGAAGGGTTGTTAATATCGCTTTATCTTCAAAAGGCGCTGATCTATTAAAAAGAATTCCGCCACTAATGCACGACCGCCTAACATCGAAACTAACCACATTGCCCAACATCGAACTACAACAGATACAAGACAACCTGCAGACATTGGTCAGTCTTCTTGACATTGAGAACGTTGAAGCTTCACCAATGATCACGATTGAAGAACCAATTAACCCAAACAAACCGGAAAAAAACTAATCTTCGTTTCCACACAACACAACCTATACGCGTATAAAATATACATTCATAACTTTAACTGATTGTTAAGCCGCCTCTCTTTAGCATCATTCTAAATAAGGAGTTTATAAGACTGCATTTCAGCGCGGTACACATGAATAGCCTATCAATTAGACAAATGAAGATAGTTACATATTTTGCCAACGAAGCCTAAATGTCGTATTTTTGTTCGCATAGAAACAAACAGACTTTATTATGGAGATCTTTAATGGCATTCAGCAAGCAATTGCATCCAAGATTAACAACCAATCTACCATTTCGAACTGGAAAGACTGGAAGTGGCAACTGAAGCATTCAATCAGTACGATTGAACAATTCGAAAAATTGACCGGAATCGATTTCAGTGAAGAAGAAAAAGGAAAACTTGAAAGAACACTGGATAAATTTCCGCTATCCATCACCCCTTACTACGCATCGTTAATCTCGAAAGAGAACTACAAGAATGATCCTGTATTCATCCAATCATTCGCAAATGTTAACGAACTCAATGTTCTAAATACAGACCTTGCAGACCCGTTGTCAGAAGATAGAGACAGTCCTGAAGTAGGAATTACACACCGCTATCCAGACCGAGTATTATTTCACGTAAGTAATGTTTGTGCAATGTATTGCAGGCACTGTACCCGAAAACGCAAGGTGGGTGACGTCGACTTTGTTCCTTCAAAAGAACAGCTACAAAAAGGAATTGAATATATCAAAAAAACACCACAAGTTCGCGACGTATTACTGTCTGGTGGTGATCCACTTATGCTTCCCGATAGTAAAATTGACTGGCTTTTGAGTGAACTATCAGCTATTCCACATGTTGAGGTTGTTCGTATAGGAACTAGAATGCCAGTTGTTCTTCCGTACAGAATCACGGATAACTTGATTAATATTTTGAAAAAATATCAGCCACTATGGATCAATACTCATTTCAACCATCCGCGTGAAATGACAAGCTCGGCCAAAGAAGCAGTCAGGAAACTTGCTGACGGAGGATTTCCTGTTGGTAATCAAACTGTATTGCTGGCAAATGTTAATGATTGTCCGCGGATTATGAAACACCTGGTTCACAAACTTGTGCAAAACAGGGTACGCCCCTATTATTTGTACCAATGTGATTTATCTGAAGGGTTGTCGCATTTCCGCACCCCAGTTGGAAAAGGTATCGAAATCATGGAAAGTTTGATTGGACATACCAGTGGATTCTCAGTTCCGACATATGTCATTGATGCTCCTGGAGGAGGTGGCAAAATTCCGGTTATGCCAAACTATATCATTTCGTGGTCGACCGACAAAGTAGTACTTCGAAACTACGAAGGAGTTATTACCACTTACAAAGAACCAGATCATTACGAGAATAAATTTTGTGATCGCGACTGCGAAAACTGTAATTTGGAACTAAACCTTCAGGAAAGCGATGAGATGAAATCATTGGGAATCGAAAAACTATTATCGGATTCAGATACGTCAATTTCATTAATCCCTGAAGATAATGAACGATATAACAGAAGAGAAGAATAAAATGGATCGTATTGAAAAAATTGGCCACTCAGTTGTACATCATGGAAAATTTAACAACCGTATTTTCCTACTGAAATACAGCGATAAGGATAGGCAAAACATAACACAACTATTAAATAGCTTAGCGGCCACCAATGGGTACACGAAAATAATTGCCAAAGTGCCCGCTGCCGCACAACCTGTTTTCCTGATCGATGGATATAGGCAGGAAGCTTTTATTCCTGCGTTTTACAAAGGCGAAGAGGATGTATTTTTCATGTCGAAATTTTTAAGCGATGAACGCGATGCTACGCCGGAAGCTTCACTTTCAACTTTAATTGATTTGTTGGCAGCCGATGCAAGCATTAATGGCGTAGCACTGAACAAACAGTTCACCTTAGATATGGCAACGATGGAGGACGCAGCAGAAATGTCGGAGATATTCAAGCAGGTTTTTGCTACCTACCCCTTCCCTGTTACCAATCCTGAATACATCAAGGAAACCATGAATGATGGTTCAGTGATTTATTTTGGTGTTTGGGATAAGGGCAAATTGGTAGGTATTTCCTCAGCCGAAGTCGATCCGAAAAACAAGAATGCAGAAATGACCGACTTCGCAGTATTACCGGAATATCGGGGACATAAGCTGGCCTACTTTTTACTAGAAAAAATGGAAGCAAAGTTGCAAGAACTAAACTATAAAACTGCCTATACAATTGCCCGATTAAATTCGCCGGGAATGAACAAAACTTTCATTAACCATGGGTATCATTTTTCTGGAGTACTAAAAAACAACACCAACATTTCCGGGCAAATCGAAAGCATGAACGTTTATTACAAAACACTTTAGCTATGGTTAATCAAAGACATTTAGGACATCTGTGCCCCTATGCAAAAGAATGTCCTGTTTTTCAGGAGGAGTTGATCGTTAAGGACGTCATTCCTTTCCTGATCAAAAACGTATTTTGCAACCGAGGACAAAAAGGATGGAAAAATTGTGAGCGGTTTAAATTAGCAGAAACCGGACAAGAGATTCCAAAAACAGCAACCCCTTATAAACAGAAATAGATAATGAGAAAAGAAATTGAATTAGAAAAAATTAAAGACAACACAGAAAGAGAAATTATTAAATTACTTAGCGAGCACGACAAATTCATGATGGGAGATATCGTTATGAAACTTAGATTGAGTTATCAGCGTGGTCATGAATATCTAAACTCGCTATTGGATAAAAACTGGGTTAGCAATACCGAGCAGCCCCCCTATTACACCCTGAAAATTGATTTAAAATAATGCATTGGATTGATCTGACTATTTTCACGGTCTACCTCATTTTTATGCTTGGCGTTGGATTTTTTTTCCTGCGCAAAAACAAAGACACTGACGATTATTTTGTTGGTGGCCGACGAATGAGCAGCCTGCACATCGGCCTTTCGGTTGTTGCAACCGACGTTGGCGGAGGCTTCTCCATTGGATTGGGAGGGCTGGGATTTGTCATGGGAGTATCGGGTAGCTGGCTGCTATTTAGCGGACTTATTGGAGCTTGGCTAACCGCAGTTGTTCTGGTTCCAAAAGTTCACCGGCTGTCGCAACGCCAGAACCTGTTGTCGTTTCCTCAGTTTTTGGAAAACAGCTACAGCAAGCAAGTTGCTTTAATTGCGGGCATCATTTCAGCCATCGGATACCTCGGCTTTACCAGTTCCCAAATTTTAGCCGGAGCAAAATTAGCGGCTGCAACATTTCCATCACTCTCATTCACCACGGCACTGCTTGTCATGGGAGTAATAGCTGTGTTTTACACTGTGCTCGGTGGACTTAAAGCCGTCATTTACACCGATACGATCCAATGGATTATATTGATGGGAGGATTAATCTTTGTGGCATTACCACTCTGTTACTTCGCCGTAGGAGGCTTCGACGCTATTCGGGAAACCCTGCCTGCCTCATACCTGAGTTTTACCAACATTAGCTGGCAGCAATTCTTAAACTGGATGATTACCGTTATTCCTATCTGGTTTATCGGAATGACGTTATATCAGCGGATTTATGCATCGCGCACTCCAAAATCAGCCCAGCGAGCCTGGTTTATTGCCGGACTATTCGAATACCCTTTAATGGCGTTCACGGGTGTACTGTTAGGCCTACTGGCCAAGGTCGCCTATGAAAATGGGATGCTCGCAGTTTCGGGCTTTCCTATTGGAAGTGAGATTGATTCGGAAATGGGATTGCCGGTGCTATTAAAAACAGTGCTGCCCGTAGGGCTAACCGGCATCGTTCTTTCAGCTTACTTTTCAGCAATTATGTCCACTGCCGACAGTTGCCTTATGGCCGCTTCAGGAAATGTACTAACCGACATCATTAAAGGACACAATCACCCTTCGGGATTGCGCATATCGCAACTATTAACCTTTGCAATTGGAGCAATCGCTCTGCTGCTAGCCTTTAAAATGCCCAATGTACTCGATCTTATGCTTCACTCATACACATTCATGGTTTCCGGGCTATTTATTCCGGTAATAGCAGCACTAATAAAAACGAATAATAATCCGCTAGCTGCCTTCTGGTCGATGATTGTAGGTGGATGTACATCATTAACTTTGATTATTCTTAATCTTGATCTTCCTTTTGGCCTGGATCCTATCATTTTTGGCATCGCAAGCTCTTTAGCTGTTTTTGTTTTGCTTTCTTTTACAAAAAAGACTCCGCAAGTTTCAATTTAGACACGGTCTTTAAAGGGCAAAATTATACCTACTTTTGCTTTTCAAACCAGCAAAGGGATAACCGATGGAGTCGATCTGCTATTACAAGCCGGAAGAGCTAAAACAAATGACTGCGAATCGCAAACAAGAGTTTTCGGCCTTATTTCAAAAATTGAAAAAGAAGAAGCCGAAAAATCTGGACACGGTTGTCCATGCGCTTCACGAAGAAGCCTTTAACAAATTCGATTGTTTAGACTGTGCAAATTGCTGCTCAAGCATCAGCCCTATTGTAACAGACAAAGATGTTGACCGCTTGGCTAAAAGTCAAAAAATGAAAGCTGCTGACTTCATCGAACAACACCTGTATCTTGATGAAGATCAGGATTACGTCTTTCAGCAAAGCCCTTGTCCTTTTTTGATGCACGACAACTACTGCTGTGTTTACAACAACCGACCGCGTGCCTGTCGCGAATATCCGCACACCGACCGCAAACGCTTTTATCAAATTTTGAACCTCACCCGGAAAAATTGTGAAATTTGTCCTATCGTTTATGCAATTACCAACGAATTAATAAAGCTTGATCTGTAAACACTACAAGCGACAATAAACCCCCTTTAAATCAAACAAGATAACAATTTGATAATTTATAGAATTATTAAAGTATAGGTGGTCGCTAAAGGAATTTAAAATACGCAGATACTGCTGGATTTGTGTTCATTAAGATCAAATAGAACAAACAGCTAAATCTTAAAAACATAATTTAAAGTTTTTTGTTGCAATAGCTCGGGCACCCAATTTCGGATATCAATAACACGATTCAGTGAATAATGATCTTGATAAATATCGCTATTGAAAATTATTGTCTATTTTTATAAAAGAATTATGGTAAGAATATAAATCAAATGTTCTAACTTGTATTTTGGTTTCTAATTCTCATTTTATCGATACTCAGCAAGCATGGACTATTCATCTCCTCAAAATATTGGACAGATAATAAGCTCACTCTCTCATGAATTGAGAACCCCTATCACGATCCTTAGCTCCAACCTGCAACTACTAAAGAATAAGCATTTGCTAATGGATGAAGAGATGCGTAGTGAATCCTTTATGCTATGTGAAGAAGCCCTGAGATCGGTTACCGGATTTTTGGAAGGTATTCATTTTATCAATCTGGCGAATAAAAACGAAGTCAAAAAAAACGTTTCTATTATAAAAACTGATGAGTTCATCGAGAAAATAACCAACAATAAATCGGCATTATTTTATAAATCCGACAGAATAAAAATTAATGCACATTCGCCCCATACCACATTCAACTCCGACGAACATTTGCTTATCATGGCTGTCACACAATTATTAGATAATGCCTATAAATTCTCAGCAAAAGATGTCATACTTACTATTTTTACTGATGACGAATTTGTAAATGTAACGATTGAAGATAGTGGCGTCGGAATTCCAGAGGACAAGCTCGAATCTATTTTCCTCCCGTTTTATCGTTGTGAAGAAGTGAAGATGATTAGCGGCATTGGTCTGGGATTACCCATCGCACAAAAAGCGATTGAACGCCTGAATGGAACAACTGAGATTAAAAGTTCCCTCTCAAAAGGAACAAAAGTAGAAATAAAAGTACCGGTAAATGAGTGATAAAAAGATATTGATTATTGAAGATGATTTAGCATTGGGCAAGACATTGAGAAATGTATTGATGCTGAATAATTATCAAGCTGATATTGCTAGCTCCGGAGCGGAAGGTATTCAAAAAGCTTATGAATATTGCCCTGATTTGATTTTGTGTGATATAAACATGAAACCAATAGACGGATATCAGGTTTTCAACATTCTTAAAGACAGCATACTGACCAGTAGGATACCTTTCATCTTCATTACCGGAAGATCGGAATTAAACGATATTCGGATGGGGCTTGAGTTAGGAGTTGATGACTATATTGTCAAACCTTTTGAGAACGAAGATTTACTGAAATCGATTAAAGTCAGGCTCGATAAATATGAAAAGCTGGTAAATATTGGAAAAAATAATTACAAAGCTTTACTCAATCTTTCGCCATACGGTGTCTTTGTTTTTGATGGAGAAACGATTTATGAAACAAACAAAGCTTTTCTGGAAGTTACAGGTTTGTCGGACGCTGAGATTAAAGATACTACATTCGAAGATCTCTTAACGCCAAAGCAATATAACAAGATTGAAGGTCCGATTTTAAAGTGTATAAATGGGTTGAGTGATAATTTTCAGGAAGACATAAAAATAAAAAACGCTGATGGCGACACCGAGAAATTTAGGTTGCATGTAACCCCCAGCCAAAAATATAGTGGGTTCACTTTGCTGATTGGGTTACTATCCCCTCTCGAACACAAAACTGAATCAACAGCTCCTCCTGTAGAATATAAAAAACTAGTTAATATTCTGGAAGAAGAAAAAATTACGATTTCGGGAGATCTTGCCCATAAGCTTCACAAAGCCTTTACACCATCGCAATTGAAATATCACCAAGATCAATCAGACGTATTGGTTGGTAAAAATATTTTTTCAAAACGGGAACAGGAAGTTCTTACACTTTCGTGCAAAGGTCTTCCCATTAAAATGATTGCCGATCAACTAAACATTTCGGATCGAACAGTTGAAAAACATCGTGCAAACCTCATGGAAAAAACAGGCGCAAAAAATATTGTGGAGGTTATCATTTACGCCCTGAAGAATGATTTGGTAGATATCTAAAGTTTTCGGTTTGCTTATCGGCAACTTTGAAAAACGATTTCCTTCCCCATTATTTTACGACCACATCCCAAACTTTTGCCAAACGGGATTTTCCTTGCGGACCTTCGATCCAAAGTACGACAACATATTTACCGGCTTCTTCATACTGGTGAACAGGGTTTTGTTCGGTCGAAGTTTTTCCGTCACCGAAATCCCATTTCCAGGATTGGATGTCACCCTCTGACTCGTCTTGAAAAGCGACCAACCTTCGATCCATATCAATCACTTGAAAATCCCAACTGGCTTCAACAGGCTCTTTAAACGACTCCTCTATAGGCATCAATTTGAAAGGCAAAGCATAGGAAGCATTGCCATACATGGTGTGTTCTTTCGACAAATTCCAAAAGCCATTGTTACTTTCCTTGTTTACGTCATCATAGTCTATTACTGCCCAACACAGATTGACCAATTTATTTTCATTGAGGATTGACTTCACTGCCCTGGATGGATCATTCCCGGCATAGTCAAAAGGAGTAATCCAAAATTCCAGCACTAAGTTCCCCGATTCACCCGGTTCAAAATCATATTGATAGGCTGCATTCGCATAAGGCAATTCCTTAATCCAGGGCTGACTTCCCCAAACCAGTGTCCAATCCTTCCCTTCGGCCGGAGTAAAAATATGGTAATTCTGAGCATGCACCCCGTGAAATGAAAAGTAAGCATCCATTGGATCCATTGACTTATTGGGGTGAAAACGATCGATGAACGGCCCGCCGGATTGATCGGCATCCACGATCAGCTCAAAGGTGTCATTGTGCAGTCCGGGACGAGAAAAATCCCAGTAGTTGTCGTAAGCTTCATACAAAAAATAAAGCCGGTTGAGCCCTTTCACCCATCCCACCTTTACGCTAAAGGTCAGGTTTCCTGGGTCAGCCTTTTCATGTTTTTGGCTGTCATCCCACACTTGATCCATCCCAACAGTATAGCTATCGGGAACCAGATCCCAGTCATCAACCAGACCGTTGATGACCGGGATTTGGTCTTTGGGAAACTGAAATATTTTAAACTCCCTGTTATCCTGCGACCAGCAACTAAAAGCTCCTGCAAACAAGAGAAAGAAGGTAATGATTGAATGTTTCATCCATCAATTTTTTTCGCTATTCTTTTATCATCTGCAATGAACTGTCATTAATTTCAAACGCATGACTTTTCAGTAGATTGATGACTTCGGCGCCCGCAAGTAAAACCGGACCATACCCATGTGCTGCATACACATTGATCGGTCGGTAGTAGTAGAAAGCAGGATCGAATCCCATGCCGGTTCCTACACATGTACCTTCAACCTGCCCTTTGTCGTTTACCATCGTTGTAACAGCATTCCAACCGAGCATAGCAACCGGTGCATAAGCGTACTTGTCAATCCAACCCCGATTGATTGCCTTAGCAATGGAATAGGTATAAATTGCTGTTGCAGAAGTTTCTAAATACGTGTCATTACGATCAATTAGCTGATGCCAGAAACCAGTTCCATGCTGGTATTTAGACAATCCTTTAATATGGGCTTGCAACTGTTCCAACACAGCGTCAAAGCCCTCATGGTTTTCAGGCAGTACATCCAACAATTCAACCAAGGTCATGACCGCCCAACCATTCGCACGCGCCCAATGAAATTGTGGATGAATGTCCATGTGCTGTACCCACCCGTGCATGTATAATCCTTTTTCAGCATTAAACATGCGCTCGGAGAATTGAAGGACTTGCTTTACAGCGTCATCGTAGTACTTTGAATCGCCAGTCAATTTTCCCATTTGTGCCAAAGCTGGTACACTCATAAACAAATCATCCAGCCACAAGGTGTTTGGTTGCGGACGATTACGAGCCAGTGTTCCGTCGGGTAAACGAAACTGCTTATTATGAATGTATTCTGCAAAATTATCAATCATCGGACGCAAACTTTCCATCGTTTCCAACCGCTCTGTTTTAATCATTGCAGCGCAAATTGCTCCGGCATCATCCAAAGCTCCCGGATGCAATACCGAATGAATCAACGAATGGGTCTCTGCATCAACATCTCCGAGGCTCCAATAGTAATTAGCCAGTTTGTTAATTAAGCCCAAGCGCTCTTTGGTATAATCGGCGTAACGTGAATCTCCAGTCATTTCAGTAGCCAGCAACATTCCGGCGTAAGTTACTCCCCATTCATAACTTGTCAGGCGAAAATCTCCCTGAACAAAAACAGCCTCTTCCGGTAGCGAAGTAAAATCGCTCACTTCTTCTTTGGTCTCGCCATCAATCACTTTTGCTGGTGTTGATTCATCCAAATAAGTATAAACGCGATCAATTACTTTGGTTACTTCATCAATCGTCGGTGCACCATAGGGTGTAGGGTAATCGGGCTGAAGTAAATGCAACGGTGTTGTTGTATCAGTTGCCGGCTCCGTTTTTTGTGTTTGTTCTGTTTGATTGGTGCAAGCACCCAGTAAAAAAGGCAAGACGAAGCTCGCCATTAAAGTCAATCGATCCATTTTTTTCATGTCAAATTTATTTATTCGTTAGTTGTCTTTATTTTCGTGTTCTTCAATTTTAATTGCCTTATCACGTTCGGGATGAGCAGCAGTTCCTTTAAACCCTTTTAATTGGATGTTGGAAACATCATGAGCCTCTATGGCATGAGTAAAATTATCGGGAATATTCTCACCCCATTGCATGCTGCAATTAAGTAACTCAACATTATCGGCAAATCGGATGTAATAGCCGGGGTTATCACGGTATTCAATAGCCGGATAGGATTTTGTCGGGCGGTTATCCATCAGGTTGCCGGGATAATCAGTCCAGCGATCCATCGTGATATGTACATCTTCCAAACGGATGTTGCTGATACGGCTTTCCTTTGTTCCGTTGATACGCACGCTATTCTCTGATTTTCCGGTAACATTTTTAACTATCACATTATGAATCGTACCGATTTCACTGCCCGGATTTCTGGGAATTGCTGTAAATGAGATTGCTTCACCTCTTCCCCACCAAGGCGCTGAATGATAACGCGAAACAAAATCGATATCTTTAAATAAGATGTTGTAGACACTCCCTTCGTCGCGCAGCTGAATGGTTAATCCCCGACAACTGGTTGTTATTTTGCAACGCTCAAAAACGATATCAAAAATATCCTGAGTTGTTTCAGTTCCAATTTTGACTCCGGAGTCTTGTGTTTCCAATACACAGTCATGCACCCAAATATTTGCTGACGGTCCATAATCTTTCTCTTGCCGGGTTGCTTTAACGACAATGGCATCGTCGCCACAAGAGATTTGGCAATTTCTAATTTCGACATTGCGGCAATGATCCGGATCAATGCCATCACAGTTCGGAACATCGAGGTTATTGTTGATCTTGATTCCCTCGATTAATACATCTTCGCAACCAAGCATATGTAATGTCCAATGAGGTGCCTTTTCGATGGTGATATCCTGAATGTGTAGATCCTTACATTCTGTCAGGATAAATAACTTCGGACGCCATTCCTTCGGGATCCACCATTCATTTTCTTCTTCGTAGTGTGACATAAATTCCAAAGCACGGCCCTGCACACTTCCGGTTCCTGAAATAGTCAATTGATTAGCTCCATTGGCTATAATTGCTGCTTCTCCGGAATAATCTTCCTTTTGATCGCTAACGATTAACTGAGCATCACCTTCTAAATGAAAATTGATGTCGCTTTTCAACACTAAAGTTCCAATCAAAAACTGGTGGCCTTTGGGGACCAACACCTTTGCTCCATTTCCAACTTTCTCTGCTTCGTCAATTGCTTTTTGAATTGCGTCAGTATCCAACACGTTTCCATCTCCAACCGCACCATAATCCAGCACGTTGAAAACAGTTGCATCCTGTTTGGCAACACTTGCAGCCAATTGCCCCTGAACCAAAACCAACGCAAGTAGGAATGAGCTTAAGAAGACAGTTTTTTTCATCGTTTTATTTTTTAGTTTGGTTTGTCAATGCAATTATTTCAACTGGTAAATCTTTAAATCATCTATTTCCTGATGCGACTTGACCGTTCTAAATCCAAAATAACCTTCCTTCAAGGGGCTTGGATCAGTGTATGAAAAATACAAATCGCCATCTACAAATAATTTGGTTGTGCCATCATTCACCAATATCTGGATGTGGTATGTGTGATTTGGTTTCAACAAGTGATGCTTGTCGTTTTTCTCCTGAAGCAAAATGCGCTCGCCCGTTCCATCATATTTCCGGAAACGAGTGGTTGAGTTGTAATTACCTCCAATGCCTGCATAATAAAGACTCAGTGGATGATAAGAAGCAAAAACACCGTCGCGGGTGAACAGGTTTTCATTTTCAGGATCAGTAGCCATCCAAAACTGATTTAAATCTGATAACCGATCGTTTGGGCCATCATTCATGATAACCGTCCGTTTGTATTCAATGAGAATGTTGCCGGAAAGCTTTTTATTCAGCCAAACTGTGGCACCGCCTCCAACATCAATGACCAGTTTTTCATCCTCAATAAAAGCCCGGCTATCTGGAGTTGACTCGACTTCTGCAATCCAGTTTCTCAGGCCCTGATCAAAACTATCCTGATAAAGAAGCCGACCTTTTTGATATTGTTCAACGCAAGCTTGGCCCGTTTTAGACTGTGCCGTTGCAGCGTTTTGAATTCCGGACAGGAGCAAAAAACTAACTGCCAGAATACAAATGATGTGTCGCATGTGAGAATGATTTTGTTAATTCATTTTAATACCTACTATTCGATTGTCATTCGGTGCCATTGATTGATTTTGGACACACCGAAATGACTATAAACGACTGCGCTATTTAATAGTCACTTCAACTGTTGCCGAAAGCTGACTCACTAAATTCTCCAAATAACTTTTGAAATAAGCCGGATCTTTAAAAAGTTCGTCGCTCATTTCCCATCCTGCTACCGCATAATAAGTTACCGGCTTTCCATTTTCCACTTTCAATTTTGCTAAAAAAGATTTCGACAACTGTCCTGTTTCAGGTGCTTCGCCATATCCCTCATACAAATCACGTGGAACAATTAGTGCCAGACCAAGCCACCACTGTCGGTCGTATGTTTGCATATCGTGGGTTGACAAAACCACCCACTCATCATTCATTTCAATTTCCTCCAAAGGGTTCTGGTTATTGATATTGACCAAGCCGATCACTAGAGTTTCATCCCCTTGCAGACCTGAAAACTTCACCGAATTTTGGTAAGCATACATACCGGGCCAAATACTGGTGGTTTCCTCCACGTTGTAATTCCGGTTGTTCGGATGCCAGTTTTCATAATGATAGCTCAACACCGACTTCACCGGCCCTTCAGCCATGATCTGAAAAGTTGTTTTTTCGACATTATTGACAGAATCATCCACCGTCACACCCAAGCGCATTAACTGGTCATCAACCTGCAAGGCATAACCTCCTATGCCAACCGAATTGCCAACCGATAAAATATCGCGTCCCCAGTCAGCCATAACATGATAAGTGTCTTCCACCGCACCTTCATCATTAATCCCAACATTTTCAGGCGACATGAACGATGCTGTTTTGCCGAAAAGATCTTTGGCATTGCGGCCATCCAAATAATCACGGAAGCCCACTTTGTCGTTTTCCCATGAAGGGCCATCTGTTTGATACCGCTGAAAACCAAGGCTCTTTGGGAGTTCGTTGGCATACAATATTTCGGTCGTCGCGGGTTCAACAGGAGTGTCAGCCGAACTACGTTTGCCAAAACGGGCGCTTGTACGCACGACATATTGAGGCTTCTCATTTACCCACTGCAAAGTATAGCTTTCCGATGCTGTTGAAGGCAGGTTAACGACAAAGAACAGTTCATCCCACTTCTTGTCATTATTCAGATCATTCAATTGCGATGGGATTGTGTCTCCTTCTACAGAAATAATCAAGGGAAAAACATCACCTTCGGGAAGATCCGAAATCTGTGACCGATCAATAGAAATGGCTTTATCAGTCAAATCGATGGTGGTAGTATTCGTTAATGCAATCTTAGTCTCTTTTGTTGCCGTTTGGCATTGACTAAAAAGAAGTGTTAAAAATGCTGCTCCTGCGGAAGCAAATAAGGTGTATCGTTTCATTTCATTGGTATTTATTTGTTTTTCTAATCTTCAAAATAAACAGAATTATCTTCTCTTTCACCTTCCCTTATCTACTCAACAATTGTCAAGGTAGTTTCTGAAGGTTCTCTGTCTTTACTTTCCAAGTCCCATCTTTAGGAAAACCAGGAGCATGAACATCCGGAGCTCCATCCCATCCACCTGCCATTAACCCGATGGCAGCAAGAAAAGAACCATTGACAGGCAGGTAAGCCGGATTTTTAATCCCCTCTTTTGGGCGGCACACATAGCCGCTTTTATTAAATTTCGCTTTTGGCACATCATTACAAACAATGTCGATCGCCTTTTTGGTATCGCCGAGGCGGGCAGCAGTCAGCGCTCCTTTTCCCTGGCTCCAGCTCACAAAACTCTCCAAGCCGTTTCGTTCATATATAGCCTCAAAGGTATTTCGCATAATTTGCTCATCAATCATGGGTGTTTTTGGCAAATAGCCGAGTGCCATCAACATGGCTGATGAGTAATTCCCATCCCGGTCATACATTGAAGGATCGGATTCTAACTCCACATATTTCCCATTCTGCATGGTTGGGCGAGCCAATTTATCCAAAATGTCATCCCACAACGAGTCCCTTTCCATATTCAATCGTTCCCTCCACTGCTGGGCTATGGACAATCCATGATACCATTGCGTTAATTCAAAGGTTGGGTTCATGGTTGTATTTTCTTCGGTACTTTCGTTCACACTTTTGATTGGCGGTCCTAAAATATAACGGTCAGTCTCGGGGTCGTAATAAGCATAGGAAGCCAGAAATTTAGCCGATTCAAAAACGATATCCTTGTAACGATGAAGCGTTACCGAATCTTTATGTGCCCGGTAGACCAACTCAGAAAGATAGATTGGGTTTGGATGATTCCAGATAATAAACGGATTGATTGTACCGGGGCTTACACGCCCGTCAATCCCTGACATTTTAGGCCAGCGAGCTCCTTCGAATCCTTTGCTTTGTGCATCAGCCTGAGCTGCCGGAAGGATTTTTCCATACCACGAAAGTCCCTTTTCCAGCAACTCTGTATGATTCCACTGGTAAAACTGGGCGGCATGTATCCAATAAACTTCGGAGTTATGCTTTCCGTACCAACTGATGTTTGACAGTCCGGACTCCTGAGGAGGAAAACTCCCGGAATAATTGACCTTCATCAAATATTGAGACAGCACAATCCGGCGTTCCAGCTCATCAGCTCGTGGATCTGTACTTTCACTCAAGTCAACCGCGGCTCCTTCTGTCCAGAACGTTTGCCAGGAATCAGCGCTCATCTGTTTGATATCATCAAATGAAAGATGCTGAGCGCCAGCTTTCGTTGGTAAAAATTCGCAGACCAATACCAAGTGATCTGAGCCTTTCGCATCAATGGTAAACTCATGGGAGCCCACTTTATTCCATTCCCCGGAATTCTCCCAACGAATGTCAATCCAATAGGAAGTGCTATCGATCGCGCGTTTCAATAAGACATGATTGTCTGACTTCTCAGCCACCTCAGTTAGATGCTTATTCGTGCTCTTCCAGTCAAAAGCCGGTTTGTTTTTTAGCGAAAAATCATATGAATAAGGGAAGTGGAACGAGGGTCTTAATTTGCCGGATTCGATTAACGAAGACTCAATCCTGAATGCGATAATACTTTTGGTGGGGTGACATACAGTTTCTACAGAAACAGGCTGCCCGTCAACCTGATATTGACTATTGGCAAGTCCCTGCCATAAATCAAGCACCTGGTCAATTTGCTTGATCGAGCTTCGCTCAAGCGATTGATTATTTTCATCGACCAACCCTATTTTTCCCATGGGCACCGGGTGCGGATTGATTCGAAAATAATCACCCGCAGGGCTGTTCTGATTACTGGCATACTTTATTTTCCGCCCATGAAAATCCGACTCCTTCATGGCATCCTCGAGCGTCAGATTATTCGTGTTTGGGAAAGCATGCCATGTCCAGGTTGTTCTCGTTTCCAAAGGCACTCCATTTTCGTAATAATAATTCTCAAAGGATTGGAGCCCGGTTACATCCAACGTATACGCAAAGTCGCCATTTCCCAAAGTTAATGGTGCCAACGGATCGATTTCCTGCAAATGCACGTTATGGCGGGTAACTAAAGCAAATCGGTCAATGGAGTCGGATTTTAATGAACTTCCATTATTACAACTCCACAAGAAAAGTAGGAGCAAATAAAGGGATGACTGTATTAGTTGTTTCATTGGTGTTAGCCTTTAAGCAAGTTAACTACGTTTGAGTATTCGACTCAAAAAAAAGAACAATAAACAAAGTTAATCGATCAAACCTATTTTGCATCCTGTACTCTCGGGTTATCTTCCGGAAGTTGATCGCCAATTAATTCCAACAATTCAATAGCATTCAAACACCACTGTGCGGTATTGTTGGTTGATACCCCTTTAACTTCATAGATTGGCTCCAGACTTTGTATACCAGTAAACTTTTCCATTTTAAAGCTTGTAACTCCCCACTTCGAATCAGCATTGAAAAACATTTCCCAAGCCATTTTTGCATAATCCTGGTTTCCTGTTCTTTTTGCATAATAGGCCGGCAACCTCGAATACCAGGGAGCAGGATCTCCAAGTTTCACCTCGACTCCAAACGCTTTCTCTACTGAATCAACAGGCTGAGCATACAACTTGCAAAACTGCATCCAGCGTTTGTCCCATGTCGAATTATCAATCAAATTTGTTAATTCAAATGCGATCTCCGGGCCTCCCATCAACACGGATAAATGGCTATACCCGATATCCTGGGGATGCAACTGGTATAGCTTGTAGGTTTCCGGATCATATCCCATTGCAGCACCTTTTCCGGAGAAAAAACCATAAGGCATTTTATCCAAACTTTTCACTCCGGTCAAAATTCTTTCTTTGTATTGATCATTACCGGTGCGTTCCCAGGCAGTCATCCAGTTGCCGACTAACGCCAACCAGTCGGGGCCAAAACGTGCATGAGTGGGATATTCACTTTTATCCAGAATCAGACGTAAGGGATCAAGATTTCCGATGGCCCGGTTTGAAGCTTCAACCGATGCCTGCATCAAATCTCCGGTTCGTTCATCGGTAGTCAGGTAATAATAAAAGCGGCCAAGGGCAGCCTGAGCAATTCGGACTTCTTTCGCACCACATCCCCAATGACGCACATTATGCCGGGATCCCAAACCTTCAAATTCACCCAAATGATAGACATCCACCTCTCCGGTATGGCGGGTCATCGCTTCAGCCGTTCTAAAAATATCTTCTCTGCCAGATCGCAAATAACTGTACCAAAGCCACATGTTGGGCATGAGTTCCGTGTTATCCCAAGCAAAACCTCCGATATCGTACATCCATACATGGCGATCTGAGTCATAAGCATGCATGACATCACCATAGTCCCAGAATCCATACCAATGGCGTTGTTCAACTTCCAATTGATAATATTCAAAAGCATTATCTAACTGATTTTCAATCCAAAGTTTACCTTTTGTACTTCTATCAGGCAAACTCCAAACACCAAAAACAGAAGTTTGATGAATATACTCGGGAGTAGCCGTTAATAAAGGTGGATTGTTGACTTGTTCAGCCAAATCACTCAAGGTCTCATACGATGGAACATCCGATGATGCAAATAGCACAAGTTCAGTCGTTCGACCGACTCCCGTTGGCGTACTATGCCCAGGCTGAACATCTTCATAACTGGCGTTGAGGTTGTGCCCCCACTGCAAAGTATCATAGTGGCGCATGTCCATTGCTTCAGCTTCAGGAGACCAAAGCCAGGCTCGCAACTCGGCCTGATCGGTAGTGGCATCTCTCACTTCCAAAGACGAAGGAAACGATTGCCAGAAATCGCGCATACAAATCGCCAATCCGCCAGAAACATCACCAACGAAAGCTAACCCGTTGGATCTTCCTCCAGCCCCTGCATCAATCCAGGCACTTTGGTCGTTCGTACGCTTTTTCACTCGAAAACCCTCGGCGTTATGCTGAACCAACTGAAAATCGTTCCACGAAGCCCAGTGTTTCACCAAAAACTGGTTGCCCTTGTCAAGCGCATCTATTTCAGGGATTCGCTCTCCCCTCAACTGCTTTTCATACAAATTCTCCTGGTTATGAATAAACGGACGTCGTCCTTTTAATGGCTGAACCGGCTCATCCCATAATCTACCATCTTCACCTGAAAATCGAACATGACGGTTATACCATGTTTCGTTTAGCGGCACATCAAAAAAGACACCCAATCCCCGGATAAAATCCTCGTGCTGATCACCATCATAAATGATGGTATGTACCATGCGAACAGCTTGTTGCCCTTGGTAAAAATAAAGTCGAACGATAAAAGGCAACCACTGTTTTGTTCCGTTTTTAGCCACATGTTTACCTTCAATCTTTACCACTGCTCTCACAGGACCATTTTGCTCCAGTTCTACTTTCTCAATCTTTCCTATAAACTGATTAATTGTAGGTTGATTTCCCAACTCAACGCCTGGTCCTTCCTGTGCGAAACAGATTAGTTGACCAGCGGAGGCGGCTTCCTGATGATTAACTGACAATGACTGAATGATTTTCGATCCTTCTTTTGGAATGACGCATTGAATCAAACCGTTATTGATTTGCAATTCATTCGGATTATTCAGAACTATCGGTTCTTCCGAAGAAGAAGCTTCTGCATCATTCGATTGAAGGTTGAAAGTTGAACCGCCACCTTTTGATGCTACTGTACTTAACCCAATCCATTTGATACTGCCATCAGGCCAATAAGCCAGGGGCCAGGATTGTACCGGCAATTGTTGATCTTGTGTGTTTGTTAAAACGAACTGATCGGATTTCTTAATTGCTCCTTCAGAAAATGGAACTCCCCAGCTAACTCCGGTTGATAATTTAGGAGGATGATCTCCAAGCCATTTTAGTTTAACAACCGACGCCTCCTGAGACATAACCACGATATGTCCAGAACCTAGAACCAAAAGAATCAATGCGAATATTATCTTCCAAATTTTACCCATTTCTAGTTAATTTATATCAATTTAAAATGAACTAAGGTCATTTAATTAGTGCTAGTTAAAATCAAGAATGATTTCCTGATCATCTTTATTGATTTTAATAATACCGCTTCCGTATTTTGATTTGATAAAGGGACTATCAAATAGCATTTCCGGCGAATAATCAATCCTCTCGCCATCAATCATCGATATTTCATTGTTTGCCAGATTGAAATATAACTCGCTGGCATCTTTGCCACACCCTAGATAATGCAAAATATTAAACCCAGCCACCACGGTTTTATCCAGCACTAATGGGTTATTCAAAACATCCTCCATAAATGCTTCCAATGTTTGATGAAGAACACGTCGTGATGCTTCAAATATCATCCCTGCATATTTGTCTTTGAGATAGATCATATTTCTATTTGGGCTCCAAACATAGCTGTTCTCAACCAATTCACTATGTACTCCCGGAACACTGTCATCGCCAATGACAACCCGCACGGCTAAAAATGCATCTCCATTTTCTACGAATATCCAGCCATCCTTTTCTACCAAACGATCATGGTTCTGTCCAAAATAAATACCATAATCGTTGCCTATCATTGTTTTAGAAGGATACCAGTCTGGATTAACTTGAAAAAAACGTCGGGTCTGTTGAACTAGCATCACACGTTCAGTTTGCACGGCCCTGCACAATGCATGTTCATTTGTCCAGCCTCGTGTATTCACTGAAACATCAGTTGGATAAACCCTGGGACTATTTTCTCCTTTAAAAATAATGCCCAACCATCGGGCTTGAACACTTAAATGACTATGAACAGCAGCCGGATGATCCATTTGACAACCCAAAATATAATCAGGTGTGATCCAACTATATCGCACAAAACGAGCCTCCGTATCGCACAACATGGTGCGTTCGGTTCCTAAAGGCCTTGGCCATTTATTTTCCTCTTCACCTGGTTTACGCGACAGATAGGCAAATTCGCCAAGCCCTTGGCGATCCAGGGCAATCTTCCAAATAATTGGATTCAACTGGTACTTGCTTATTAACTGTGTAAAATAATGATCGCTGGCGCTACCTTCACCACCAAAATAGAAACGGCTTTGATTATACATTGCTCCGTCCCACTTATTTCCATCCTTAACCCGCGTTTTGGCACCTCCTCGCACACCATTCAGTTGATCCAGCGCCCAGTCTGCCCATACTGCATCGAGAAATTTCCCTGCCTTTTGAACCAGCACACTGTCGCCACAAAGATCAAATATATCCGTCAGATAAGGAACGCTCACCGCCATATAATGGGGAGAGGCTACTTCAAGAAAAAATCCTTTCTTCGCCCTTTCCAGAAAATACTTGTTAAAATAGGAAACCCATTCCTTATAATGATCAGCCGCAGTGTACTTTTCCCCATCTTTATAGTTTCCACGCGGTTTCGGACCGTCATCAGTTCCACCGCCATACATACGATGAAACCAGAACTTATAACCACCGCCATTGCCTAAATCAGGATAAATGCGATCCTTAAATTCCGCCTCATTCATGAAAATTTGAGAAGTAACTAAACTACTAACCTTAGCAACAATATCATGATTTTCGCTGCCTTCCATCCACCATGTACTCCATCGAGCTAAAAGGATATCATCTTTATACTCCATCCGCTGCCAAAGCATTTCTAAAAGTGCTTTTTCTGTTTTAGGATATAACCGTCCGGGCGAAATAGTCCCCTTGGCTCCAAAAGCGTAATATAAATGATAAAGCCATTGATTTAGAGATAGATTCCAGTAGTCGCTCAGCCCATTTATCTGAGAGTCCTCGCTCGTAAAGATGGCAAACAAGGCGTCATTCACCTGATCAAGTTCTCTGCCAAGCCACAACGATGCGAAATAAGAACTGTAAGGTATTCTCCGATTATCGCCGATTTTTAAAGCAGCTCGCTCAAATGCCTGCTGAATACGAATTGGTTTCGTATCATGAGCCTTTTGTATGTATTCCTGAACGTTTTCTTCTGAATAAACAAAATTCTGGTCATCGAGAGGATTTTCAAACTTGTCTGCTAAGCAGGCCAACCGGGAAATCAAACATATTGCGATTAAAAGAAGCGTCCTTTTGTCCATTTCTCATTATTTTAAATTATTCGGGCGTGTAGCTGTTTGCTCCTATTTTTCGGGGAATAATGGCAAAAGCAAAACATCGCTATCAGTAAACAAACTGGAATTAATCAACACCCATTTACCATCTGGACTGACTGATGGATGAAGATGTGCTTCATCTGTAAACGGGCTGATGCTATTTTTTCGATGTCCTTGGGTGAGTAACACCACATCGTTATTATCTTCTGCGTTAATTCGATAGAGTTTTCCATCAAAGGTGTCGGCAACAATCCACTTTCGATCGGGTGTTGCGTTACAATGCCAATACCCTCCCATACCGGTCTGTCCATGAAAAGCTGGTTCATTAGTCCGAATATTCAAAGAATAAAGTCCCGTTTGATTGGTTTGCAGACGATCAAGATGTCCCATGAGGTGAAACAAAATATGGTTGGGCCCCATAAAAACTTCATGTGTTACCCAATCGTTGTCGTCTTCATTGTAAATGGGATTATTGGTTACGTTCCCATCATCATCGACGGTCATGTACCACATGCGTTGCGGAGAATCACCTCCCGTTTCCCAGCAATACATCACTTCACCTGTGACAAACGGATTAGATTGCAAATGACCGATTCGGAAGGGAACCTCTAAAACTTTTTGTGTTATACCTGAATCAAACCCGACACTATAAATAGCCGAAGTTTGTGGATTGATTCTCGAAGAGAAAAATACTCGATTTTCTTTGGCGTCCAATCCTAAGCCGGAAGGGCGAATCGAGTCGGGAACAGTTGCTAAAACCACTTCGTATTCCTCGGGGGCACCTACATTATCCTGCTTGCTATCTTCCAATAGCTTTTCAAGCTGAAGTTCAATCAACTGATTTCCCCGGAATAAATAAGCTGAGTTTTTATGCCACCCTAAGTGCAAGTCGCTTCCTCTGTCGCCTGTTGTAATTTGTACTATCTCAAAGTTATCCATCGAAATAGCATAGGCCTGCCGATCTCTTTTTTCACGCGAGGAAGTTCGGTTTGATGTGATCACCACATATTTCCCATCAGCAGTCCATTGTGGATGAGTTTGGTACATTTTGGAGTTGTTGTGGCGTGAAGTGGTCAAGGCGTTAACTGTTGTTCCAGTCACGTCATCAACATAGGTAAAATTTTCGGAAGGGAAACGTTGTCCAAAAACATCATCACCAGCCATATCAAATGTGTGATAAACTCCCGATAGATGAGAGCAATCAACACCATTTACCGTCTGGCTTCGGCTTGCTACTGCAATGAACATAAAACAACTAATCAAAAGTATTTTCCTAAACGAAAGATTTGCCAGGGTTCTGACTTGATAGGCTGGAGTAATGCAATAATTCTTCATTTGGTTAGGTTTAAGTAAGATACAAACATGAACGTTCTATTCCGGTGTATCGGCAACACCACCCAAAATATTATTTTGGATATTTAAGGATATATAGATAGCAGGAACTAAAGAAGCTAAAACAGCCCGGAATAAATTCCGAGCTGTTTTTTTTAATAAGATTAAGATTAATAGCCAGGATTTTGTTGCAATTTATTATTTGCATCAATGGCTCTTTTAGGTATTGGAAACAGGTTCCAGTGATCGTCAGATGCGGCGGCCTTAAACTCCCACGCATCGTTAAATTTACCAAAACGAATCAAGTCATTTCTGCGCTTCATTTCAAAAGCCAGTTCACGACCGCGTTCCTCAAAAATATCGTTTAACGTAACTGAAGTTAATTTACTCGCATGGCTTCGTTCCCGAACTTGATTGACCAAAGGTAAAGCCTCACCAAATTTATTTTGACGAGCCAATGCTTCAGCTTTCATGAGAATAATATCAGCTAAACGAAACCAGGCAATATCGTTTCCTGCATTTCCGCCATTTGTATTTGGGTCAAGTCCCCACTTGATCCATTTGATTCCAGCATTCATTGGCTGATTTCTAATTCCAGTTGCTTCAATAATCACATAAGGAACGGGACCTTTAGTTGACACACCTTCTTCATACAAGAAAGAGTTTCCATCCGGGACAATTTCTTCAACCATGACTGTTTCACCATTACGAGGATCCTTTAATTCGCCAGGCATTAGGAACAATCCCTTTCGATCATCTTGCTCTTCATACAAAGCAGCAACTGATGGTCTGGTTCCAAAACCATTTTGAGGAGTATAAGGTAGCCCAAACAAACCGCCTCCAATTCCAGGAAGTACTTTTTGTACAATTGGGTGTCCAATTCCGCCGGTAATATCAGGTGTATACACACCTGCCCAAATCATTTCTTCGTTTTCCTCATTGTTGTATACGAAGTTATCGAAATAGTCATCCAATAATCTAAAAGCACCAGAGTTAATAACCAGATCAGCATTTGTAATTACTTTATCCCACTGCGCTGTTCCTGTATAAACTTCGGCATTTAAATAAACCATAGCCAATAGACTGTAAACGGCTTCTTTGGTTAATCTTCCATAGTACTCACTTCCAACATCGTTTTGTGAAGGCAATTCAACAACAGCTTCACCAAGCTCCGAAATCACAAAATCGAAAACTTGTTGTCTCGAATTTTGATCCGGCAAGTTATTGGGATCAACTTTAGGTTCAGTAAAAATTGGAACGCTACCAAACAGATCCATCAAATAGAAATAGGCGTAAGCTCTTAAAGCTCTCAATTCAGCTTTTGCTCCTGCAACATTATCCAACCCGGCAGCGTCAAGTGAAGCAATCAGGGCGTTGGCCTGGCCAACGGTCAGGAACAAGGTGTTCCACATGCTCCAAAGATAACCATGATCTGCATCCCACTGATGTTCGGCCAATTGCTCAAAACTACTATTGGCCCACCAGCCTTGAATTTTACCATGTACGACTACTTGATCAGTGCAACACTCCAGCACTCGATATGGAGCACCAAAAGTTGGGATTCCCGCAAAATTTCTGTAGGCTCCAGATAATGATGAAAGGACCTGCGCATCGTTCGCGTAAAAGTTGTCAGGAGTATAGATTGAATAAACGTCTTCTTCAAGCTCACAACTCGAAAACATGATAAGCAAGAAGGAGAGACAAACAATAAATTGCTTATTTATAAGTAATTTGAAAAATTTCATAATCTTAAATTTTAATAGTTATTCACCCTTCTGTTTAAAAAGACAAACTTGCTCCAAGCATGAAAACACGAGGTCTTGGATAAGATAAGTAGTCAATACCAATCGGCGCTACACCTCCACGGTTTGTATTCGTTCTCACTTCAGGATCAAAGCCAGAGTAATTGGTAATTACAAATAAGTTTTGCCCAGTCAGATAAAGTCGTGCTTTTGATAAAAAGGTCAAACGACTGGTGTCAAAGGTATACCCGATACTCATGTTATCTAAACGCAGGTAACTGCCATCTTCCAACCACTGAGAAGAGAACTGAGAAATCTGATCACGACTCATTCCGAGGTCAAGTGCTGATTTAAGAATATTAACACCAGGAGCAGCATTTACGTATGAAAACTCAGCTGCTGTGTTGTTATATATTTTATTTCCGGAAACACCCCTGAAAGAAATAGACATATCGAAGTTCTTCCAGAAAAAGCTATTGCTAAATCCAAATGTGAAATCAGGATTAGCAGATCCCAAAACGACCATGTCAGCTCCATCCACTCCATCTTCATCAAGATAAGTTTCCATGCCGTCAGCGTCCAAACCGGTAAATTGCCGCCCATAAAAAGTACCCAACTCATACCCGGGTTTTATAATTTGTGTTGAACTTCCGTTACTAACAACTCCTGAAGTTGCATTCGTTAGGATTTCATCTCTCGAAAAATTCTCATTCGAGAGCGTAATAACTTCATTTTTATTGGTAGAGAAGTTGAAATTCGCATTCCATTGGAATTCATTTTTGCGTATAATCTTACCATCCAGCGACAATTCGAAACCGGTATTGTCAACTTCACCAACATTGGCCCACTGACTAGTAACCACGGATGGAGATGCAGTTGAGAACTCCAATAGTAGATCAGTAGTATGTTTCTTATAAAAGTCTAACGTACCAGCTAAGCGCTGATCCCACAATCCAAAGTCGATTCCAATATTGGTTTGGCTGGTTGTTTCCCACTTCAAATCCGGATTTGGGTAGTTACTTGGTAGCACACTTGGAATAGCGGTTCCACCTAAAACGTAAACATTAGAACCTGAAATGGATAACTGCTCACGAAACAGATCATTCGGAATTTCCTGATTACCAGTCACACCATAACCCACGCGAACTTTCATATTACTGATTTTTGAGCTGTTGAAAAATGGCTCATCAGACAATTTCCAGGCAAATGCACCTGACGGGAAAAGTCCATACTGGTTGTTGCCCCCAAAGCGACTGGAACCATCTCGACGTAATGTCGCAGTAAATATGTAACGATCCAGTAGTTTATAATTTGCGCGGGCATACATTGAGGCTAAACGATTAGCAGACTTGTATGAAGTATTAGAAACCAGGCTTCCTGATTGCATCAAATTCCATTTAACTGAAGATGCAACAAACTGGTTGGCAGCGGTAAACGTATTTTCGGTCACAAATCGTTGAAAAGAATATCCTGCCAGAACTGTTAATGAACTGCTGTTTTCAAATTCTTCGTTATACGTTAGGTTTGTTTCAATCAACGAACTTGAGTTTTGTATTTTACTAATTGAGGCACGACCATTTTCAGCCTGTCCAATCGGATGGGATGCAGGAACAGCAGTATAACGATTCACTGCCTCATCATTGTGCCCAACGTTAACACTCACTTTAAGTTCGTCGAGGATATTGTATTCAATATTGGCATTCCCTAAGAATAGGCTTGTATTTCGCTCATCTTCAATCTGTTCTCCCCACGAAACCGGATTAACCCGTAACTCACCAATTTGATAAAAGCTACCATCTTCGTTATAAACAGGAAGCGTAGGAGCCCAACGAATCGCATCTTTTAACATATTACCACCTTCATTCCCCACATTGGAAGAAACAGGTGCAATATCATCTAAAATCTTACCATAAGTCAAATTGATTCCAATCTTTAATTTTCCATCCATTCCTGTTTGATTGGCATTTAAACGCGCCGTGTATTTTTCAATTCCCGACGACTCAATGATACCATCTTGAGCATTATACCCAAAAGATGCACGGTAATTACTGGAAGCTGAACCTCCACCAAACGACAAATTATGATTCTGACTGAGTGCTGTTCTGTAAATAGCATCCTGCCAATCAGTATTTGCTCCTTCATCAGGAAATGCAAGGTTATTACTTTGCGCATAGTTACGGTATTCATCTGCTGACAGTACTTCTAAACTTTTACGCACTGAGGATACTCCAACATAAGTATCGTAAGAAACTGATTCTCCCAAATTTTTACTTTTAGTTGTAATGATGATAACTCCATTTGCCCCCCTTGATCCATAGATCGCTGTTGCAGATGCATCTTTCAATATTTCAATTGATTCAATATCAGAAGGATTGATTGCATTCAACGGGTTAGTACCTTCAGATGAGAATGGTGAAGTACTTGATTCACCGGCAACATTAACATACTTATTAGCCGAGCTGAATTGCAATGGCACTCCATCAACTACATACAAAGGATCATTTCCTGCGGATACAGAACTTGATCCTCGAACACGAACAGTGGAAGCTGCCCCTGATTGTCCACTATTTTGGATAATATTTACCCCTGCAACCTTACCTTGCATGAGTTGCTCTGGCGCAACTGTTATTCCTAGATTAAAATCTTTAGCATTAATAGAAGAAATAGAGCCCGTAACATCTTCTCTTCTTACCGTACCATATCCAATGGCAACAACTTCTTCAAGACCAATAGTTTCATCCTCTAAAATAACATTTAATTTACTTTTACCGGCTACCGGTACTTCTTGACTTTTCATCCCTACAAAGGAGAAAACCAACACTGCATCAGAAGGAACTGCAGACAACATGTACCTACCATCGAAATCGGTAATTGTTCCATTTGTAGTTCCTTTAATAACTACCGTTACACCCGGAAGAGCTTCTCCTCCAACTCCGGTAACAGTACCTTCAACATTTAATTCCTGTTGAAGCATGTTGGAATTCTCTTTTTCGTTGGTATTGAAAAGAGCAACTTGCCGGCCTACAATTCGATATCCAATTTCTGTTTGATCCAGCACTTGTTGAAGAATTGTTTCCAGATTTTTGTCCTGACTATTAATCGAAACCTTTTTGGTGGTATTAATAACACCAGAATAAAAGAAACGATACTGACTTTGATCCTCAATTGTTTTTAAAACATCTTCAATCGTTTTGTTTTTTGCAACCACCGACAGTTTTGTCGTTTGAGAATAGGTTCCTGAAGCGACCGCTGTAAAGATCGTTAAGCATAAAATAAAGATACTTAGCTTCATAACAATTAGTAGTTTAAAGAAGAAAACACTTATACCAGCTTCCTTCAATCCATTTTTTTTCATAAGTTTGAATTGTAAGATTAATAATTTGCAAAAATTATTCACTACAGGTGGGGAAGTTCGCGGCTTTCCCACCTTTTTAGCTTTTGTTTAGTTAGACTTGTGTTACATAGGCATGCTGTTTATTCCAAATAATTAATATTTTCTTGTAATAATAAGTTTCCGAAGATCCTTATCGTATTGATAGTCGACTGGCATTGTAAGCTGCATTAAATCCAACACTTCCCGAAATGCTTCAAACTCAATTTTCGCAGTTACTTTACTGTTTAATAGTGATGGATCAACAATTTCAATCTCGACATTATACCATCGTTCCAATTTCTCAGCTACAGTGCTTAACGGATCATTTTTAAATATCAACTGATGATCCTTCCATGCAGAGTACAAATGGGTATCCACTGTTTTCAGCGTAATGTTGTACTCCGAAGTATCAACAGTCGCCTGATGTCCGGGCAAAAGAAATCGCTTCTGATTTGACTCAGTCCTCAGGGACACTTTTCCTCGCTCCAATGTGATTGCTGGCAATTCATTATCATATGCCAAGACATTGAAGGCAGTTCCAAGCACTTCGATATCGACATGCTTAGTTTCAACTATAAATGGTTTACTTCCCTTTTTTACATCAAAATAAGCTTCACCTGTAAGTTTTACGATTCTCTTATTACGTGTAAACTTACTAGGAAAACGAATTGACGAACCCGCATTTAACCATACTAAAGTACCATCAGACAGCTCGAATGAGGTTTGTGATGCCAGCGGTGTCACAATGGTTTGTTCAATACCTGAAGATCGACTCTGCCATTGAATAAAGTACGCGATCAACAACGGAACAAATAAAACAGCCGCAATTCGAGACACATAAAACAATAATTTTCTGGTCTTTGAATCTCCAAGTTCTGTTTTATTCAATTCGTAATGAATTCGATGTAATGTGGGAGATAAGTCTGGAGTTTCAATCGTCCGATCATTGTCTTTCCAATCTTCACTCATATTCTCTTCGAACACTTTTTGATTTTTTTTGTCGGTCGCAAGTTCAATAAAGGACTCGAAATCCTCCGTACTACAACTATCGCTCAAATATTTCCTGAAATATGATTTCATC
The DNA here is from genome assembly GCF_009847015.1 of Sunxiuqinia indica. Lineage (GTDB taxonomy): Bacteria > Bacteroidota > Bacteroidia > Bacteroidales > Prolixibacteraceae > Sunxiuqinia > Sunxiuqinia indica. Next base: position 227,813 of record NZ_WVEM01000003.1, on the reverse strand, counting down.
CTTCTTTTTTGCTTTCTTACATGGTATACGTCTATAGGTAGAAGTACCCCTGCTATAACTTCTTCTTTTTTTTTCTTTCTATGGAAAAAAGATTAGGTTGCGTGTCTATTATTATTTTCAAAAGAACATTTTCGTAAATTTACATTTTCAAAAACGAGACGTGCTCTATGAAAGATGCAGATCTAATTAAGGAACTGAAAAGTAATAACAAGAACTCGGTCAATCAACTCTATAGCAAATATAGTGATCGGCTATACCGATTTATTTTTGGTTATTTGAAAACTGAAGAAGATACCCTTGATTTGATTCAGGAAATATTCATTAAAATCTGGAATAATCGGAATTCCTTAAGAGAAGACACCAGCTTCGAGTCTTATCTTTTTACGATTGCAAAAAACACCATTATTTCAACCTTCAGAAAAAAGCTTTCTGAAAAAGAATATTTCGAGTACGTAAAACAAAAGGCTGTTAAGAATTCGAGCGAAACTGAGAAACAGGTAGATTACAACTTATTGTCAGAAAAAGTACAGTTTTATGTAGACAAACTACCCGAGCAACGAAAGCGCATTTACACATTGAGTGCAGAAAAAGGATACACCAACAAAGCCATAGCCAACGAATTAAACATATCTATCAAAACCGTTGAAGATCACATCACTAAAGCCCGCCGATATTTACAGGACAATTTAAAAGAGTACGGCTTTGTGGCCATACTCTTTCTTAATATATATATCTGGTAAGGAACTAATTTTGAACCCGCTGGGTAAAACGATTCAAATAGAAGAAAAATCAATTTTTCACGTAACAGGATGATTTCCGATAAAATTGAAATCTAAAAAGCTCTCGCAACATTCACTAGTTTAAAATGAACACAGAAAAAGATTCTGGTTTCAATACTACGTTTAATTTATTCTGTGAACTTTCAATCGATTGTTTTTTAGGCACAATTAAATTCGGGTTCTCCAACGTGTTTTCAACCTCTAAGTCAGCCTTCAAAATAACTTGCTCTCCACTTTTAACTTCCTGTTTCAACTTACTAAAATCAAAGTCAACAGTTCTGGGCTCTTTCGAAGTATTTGCAACTTTAATTATCAGCTGATTTTTATTTTCATCAATTACGGCACTTGCATACAATCCGTTTTGGCCGATCACGTTTTTCTTATTCAGTTTTACTTGTAACGCTTCGGTTCCTTTGTTTAAGCTGTACAATTGTTGCACATAGTAATTGGCTGATTTTACCGACCGTAAATTGTCAAACCAAATCATATCAGGCTTCCATTGCCAGGCATCAACGTGAGCAAACAAAGGCGCATAAGTCGCCAGATGAACAACATCAGCATTGCGTTCCAGGCCTGTCATAAAAGCAGCCTCACAAAGCGCCGAGTAAAAGGAGTTTTTCTTCTCCGGATAATCGTGGCAAGCATATTCTCCGGCGAACACTTTGGGGCCTTTCCGGCTATAATTATCATAGCGCCCGGCATTACTTAAAAACCAATCCGGATCTTTATAATAGTGTTCATCGACCAAGTCAGCATCCAGCTCCTTCATCTTACTCCAGAGGTAGTCAAACCGTTCTCCATCGGCACTCGGACCAGAAGAACCGATAACAAGCATGTCAGGATATCTGGCATTTATGGCATCAATAAACTGCTTTAAATGCTCCGGAAAATCTTCGCCCCATTGCTCGTTTCCAATTCCAATCATTTTCAGATTAAAGGATTCCGGGTGCCCCATTTCAGCACGAACTTTTCCCCATTTCGAATCGACCGGGCCATTGGCAAATTCAATTAAATCCAAGGCATCCTGAATATACGGAGTCAGATCTTCGGCTACCTCTTCAGTAGCATATTGGCACGCAATTCCGCAGTTTACAACGGGCAAAGCGTCAGCTCCTAAATCTTCACACAACTGAAAATACTCAAAGAAACCCAATCCGTACGATTGAAAATAATCGGGAGTAAACCGATGTTGGAATTCATAATTCCAACGGTTCTCGTTTATCGGGCGATTTTCAACAGCACCAACTGAATTTTTCCACTGGTAACGAGTAGCCAGTGAATTTCCTTCAATAATACATCCTCCGGGAAAGCGAAAAATACCTGGTTCCAGATCAGCCAAAGCCTGAGCTAAATCCTGACGCATGCCATTTTCGCGACCTTTAAATGTTTTTTCAGGAAACAACGAGACATGTTCAATATCGACCGCTCCAAACGATCGCAAATCAATACGCAGCTTTGAGTGAGTATCGGTTTGCGAAGGTGTTAATGTCAATGTATATTTTTGCCATTCATCCGAGTCAACCGCAATGTCGTCTTTCGCTAAAATGTCCATCCCTGATGAAATCAGTTCAACTCTGAGCTTTCCTTCTTTTAAATCAATATTTCTGGCATAGAAGCTGAGATTGTAACTTTCATCCTTCTTGAGCCCAATTCCACGAAACCCTTCGTTAATAATTCCGGTTCCGGTTAACAAGCCCGTATTATTCAACCTCAAATAATGTGGGTTACGCTCAAAGGGAGCATCCTCCGTCCGCACATCCACTTTCCCATAAGTTAGCCAGCCCATTGTCGGCGAGTTCAAAAATTCAAACGAGCGGTTTTTAATCAACTCCGCATACAATCCACCATCGGCTGCAAAATTAATATCCTCGAAGAAAACACCATACATATTGGGTTGAATGGGAATTTCCTTTTTAGGTTTCGTAATTTCAATTTCATACACCTTGTCTTGCGCTTTTAATTGAATAGAAAAAGCAACTAAAAACATCAGAATGAATAGATTCTTTGTTGTCATGATTAATCTTTTAGTAGTTGTGTTTTTTTAACTTTTGACACCGATTACAAAAGTAGCAAATCAATAAGAGTATTTTTTACTCTTTAAACCTATTTTTTAACATCGTGAAATATTTACATTTACTTAACGTATACATACGCCACAATTTTAATTTATGACGTATATTTGCGTCAATAAATTGAAAATAATGACGTACGCCAAGGTAGAACTTTTTGACCAAGACTTGCAGGTAGCGGCAGGCTATTTCAAAGCCCTTTCGCACCCCGCCCGTTTAGCAATCCTGAAATACCTCACTGAATCAAGAGTCTGCATTTCAGGCGATATTTCAAACGAGCTGCCTTTAAGCAGAACAACGGTAAATCAACACTTAAAAGAGTTGAAAGAAATTGGTTTAATCCAGGGAACAATAAACGGATCGAAAACTAATTACTGCTTGAATAAAGCTAAAATTGAAGAGATGAAACAAGTGTTGAACAGATTTACAGATAGCGTGCAATTACCCGAAGATTTCTCCTGTAAAAGTTAATTTTAAATAGATACAAAATCAAATTTTGACAAATATGAAAGTATTAATACTCTGCACCGGCAATAGTTGCCGCAGCCAAATGGCTCATGGATTCTTGCAATCCTTCGATCCGTCAATAACAGTATGTTCCGCAGGCACCGAGGCATCCGGCAAGTTGAATAAAAAAGCGGTTCAGGTCATGTCGGAAATTGGCATCGACATCAGCCAACACACTTCTGATCCGGTTGGTAAGTACCTGAATGATGAATGGGACTACGTAATAACAGTTTGCGGAGGAGCTAACGAAAGTTGTCCGGCTTTTATCGGTAAAGTAAAAAAACGCTTGCACATTGGGTTCGACGACCCGTCGCATGCCGTGGGAACCGACGAATTTATTATGAGTGAGTTTTACCGGGTTCGCGACGAAATTAAAGCCCGTTTTCATGAATTCTACCTGCAAAATATAAAATAACCATGGCGAAGAAGAAGCGCTTGTCATTTTTAGACCGCTACCTGACAATTTGGATTCTACTGGCAATGGCTACCGGTGTTTTTATTGGGTACCTGAAACCAGAAGTCGGTAACTTCTGGAACGGTTTTCAGGCAGGAACAACAAATATTCCACTTGCTATTGGGTTAATTTTAATGATGTATCCCCCACTGGCAAAAGTTCGCTACGAAGAGCTGGGATTGGTTTTCAAAGATGTCAAACTGTTGGGGATTTCACTGATCCAAAACTGGCTGATCGGCCCTTTCCTGATGTTTGCTTTGGCCATTCTGTTTCTGCATGATTACCCGCACTACATGGCGGGAGTCATTCTAATTGGGCTGGCACGATGTATTGCCATGGTAATTGTTTGGAACGATTTGGCGGAAGGAAATCGCGAATACGCCGCTGGTCTGGTCGCATTCAACTCCATCTTTCAGATTTTGTTCTTTTCAGTTTACGCCTGGGTATTTCTTGGTATTTTGCCCGGTTGGTTGGGTTTACAAAATCTCGAAGTCACTATTACCATCGGACAAATCGCCGAGTCCGTTTTAATTTACCTTGGAATTCCTTTTGCTGCGGGCTTTTTAACCCGCTTCAGCTTAATTCGAATAAAAAGCGAAGAATGGTACAAAACAAAGTTTTTACCTAAAATCAGTCCAATCACCTTAGTTGCATTGCTTTTTACCATTTTCGTCATGTTTTCGTTAAAAGGCGAATACATCGTAAAAATTCCACTCGACGTGGTTCGCATTGCCATACCGCTGGTAATCTATTTCGTTATCATGTTCTTAGTTTCCTTTCTGATGGGTAAACGTTCGGGCGCTGACTATTCTAAAACAACATCCATCTCGTTTACAGCAGCATCGAATAATTTCGAACTGGCCATTGCCGTTGCCGTTGCCGTATTTGGCATTAACTCCGGTGAAGCTTTTGCTGCCGTGATTGGTCCATTAGTAGAAGTTCCCGTATTAATTGCACTGGTGAGTGTTGCACTGTGGTTCAAGCGAAAATACTTTGCAAATCTTTCCATTCAAAACGGATAATACTTGCACCAAAAATGAAAATAAAAAGCTGTTGGTATGGCTCGACCAACAGTTTTTTTTTAGGAAAAAATTGCTGCCTTCTTATTTGTGTTTTAATATTGCTTATTGTATTGTTTGAAAAACTATATTTGGAACGAAAAAAAAGACTAACGAAAAACATAAAATACGACAGTTTAGCATGAGAAAATGGCGCATTGAAGACACAGAAGAACTTTATAATATTAATGGTTGGGGAATCAATTTTTTTTCGATTAACGATAAAGGGAATGTGGTTGTTACTCCTAAAAAAGATGGAGTTGAAATTGACCTCAAAGAATTAGTTGACGAACTACAAGTAAGAGATGTTGCTGCTCCAATGCTGCTTCGTTTTCCCGACATTCTTGATAGCCGTATTGAAAAAATGTCTAGTTGTTTTAAAATTGCTTCGGAAGAATACAACTATAAAGCGCAAAACTTTATCATCTACCCAATCAAGGTCAATCAAATGCGACCAGTTGTTGAAGAGATTGTCAGTCACGGAAAAAAATTCAACATTGGACTCGAAGCTGGCTCAAAACCAGAATTACATGCTGTAATTGCAACCAATACAAACAATGACTCGCTTATTATTTGCAATGGTTACAAAGACGAAGATTACATTGAACTGGCTCTGTTAGCCCAAAAAATGGGACGACGGATTTACATTGTTGTTGAAAAATTGAATGAGCTAAAACTAATTGCCCAAATTGCGAAACGACTGAAAGTGAAACCCAACCTCGGAATTCGGGTAAAGCTGGCCAGTTCTGGAAGTGGGAAATGGGAAAACTCAGGCGGCGATGTTAGTAAATTTGGATTAACATCGAGCGAACTTTTGGAAGCAATGGACTATTTGAGTAAGCAAAAATTAACCGACTGTCTCAAGCTGGTTCACTTTCATATTGGTAGTCAGGTGAATAAAATACGTCGTATAAAAATTGCCTTGCGCGAAGCTTCACAGTTTTATGCTCAAATGTGCCTGAGTGGTTTCAATATCGAATTTGTAGATATCGGTGGTGGCCTTGGTGTAGATTACGATGGAACCCGATCAGCGAATAACGAAAGCAGCGTAAACTACAGCATCCAGGAGTACGTTAACGATGCGATCTCTACCATGGTCGACGTCAGCGAAAAAAATAATATTCCACACCCCAACATCATCACTGAATCAGGCCGTTCATTAACAGCACATCATTCTATTTTGATATTTGAGGTGTTGGAATCAGCCTCGCTTCCTGAATGGGATGAAGAAGAGGAACTACATCCGGAAGATCATGAGTTGGTCAAAGAGCTTTACACGCTCTGGGATGCGATTAATCAACCTCGGATGCTGGAGATTTGGCACGATGCCCAGCAAATTAGGGAAGAAGCGCTTGACCGTTTCAGCCTCGGAATGCTCGACTTAAAAACCCGTGCCCAGGTAGAACGCCTGTTTTGGTCAATCGCACGCGAAATTCACGAGATGATTGGAAAAATAAGGCACGTACCTCACGAATTAAACCAGTTAGAAAAACTGCTGGCTGACAAATACTTCTGCAACTTTTCATTGTTTCAGTCTTTACCTGACTCATGGGCTATCGACCAGATATTCCCCATTATGCCAATACATCGGCTGGATGAAAAACCTGACCAATCAGCGACCTTGCAGGATATTACCTGCGATTCGGATGGTAAAATCGACAATTTCATTGCCACACGAAACCTTTCACATTATCTTCCTGTGCATAAACTAAAGGCAAAAGAACCATACTATATCGGTGTATTTTTAGTAGGTGCCTATCAGGAAATTTTGGGCGACCTGCACAATTTATTCGGCGACACGAATGCCGTTCATGTTTCCGTTGACAAAGACGGTTACTCGATAGACCAAATAATTGACGGAGAAACCGTTGCAGAAGTATTGGATTACGTACAATACAATCCGAAGAAAATGGTTCGTACCGTCGAAACCTGGGTAACGTCTTCGGTTAAAGCAGGAAAAATTTCAGCAGCCGAAGGCAAGGAATTCTTATCCAACTACCGTTCAGGATTGTACGGATACACTTATTTAGAATAAAAATTTCGAGTAGAATAATAAAAAAGCCTTTCGTTACTGAAAGGCTTTTTTATTATTTCGTTTGAGGTTGAGTGTCATACTCTATTTCGCGAATGTCTACAGAAACATTCATTTCATTTTTGCCATTACTGTAAATCACTCCTTTGAGCGGTGGAACATCGTAATAATCGCGCCCCCAAGCAACAACCAGATGTTGATTTTCTGGAATCAAATTATTTGTCGGGTCAAAATCGACCCATCCAAAACCTGGTATAAAAATTGAAAACCAAGCATGCGAAGCATCGGCACCAATCAGTTTTTCCTGTCCGGCAGGCGGAATAGTCTCAATATATCCACTCATGTAGCGAGCGGGTAATCCGACTAATCGAATGCATGCGATTGCAATTTGGGCGAAATCCTGACAAACCCCTTTTCGTTCCTCAAAAACCTCATGCAGCGGAGTCGCCACATCAGAGAACCCAGGCACAAATTTAAAGTCGGTGAAGATTCGTTGCATCAACTCCTTTGCTGCATCAAAAACCGACCGATTGGGTTGAAAAGATTCGGTGCCATAATTTTTTATGACAGGTGAAACTTTACGAATAAGTGGCGATTCCAATAGATACTGACGGGCATTCAAACAGTCGGCAGTGAGCTGTGTTTTTAATTGATCAATGGCACTACTCATTGTAACCATCCGACAGTTACTCGAATTGTAGCTCGCAACTATAGAGTTAAAATCTCGCTCAATAATACTTTTCGAACTAACAATCAACTCATTGTGCGGCTCCTGAATAGAAAATCGAGTTAAATAATTTCCAAAGAAATCAGTCCGCTCGTTAATTTCAGAAGGAGAAGGTTCAATGTCCAGCTTAAAATCCAATAATTTCTGACCGCTTAGATCGCGCGGTCTAAGTGTAGCCATATTATGACAATAGCTGACAAAGTTGTCATATTTATAAGTTGTTTTATGAATTACCTGGAAAATCATACTTATTCGTCGAAACTTTGATTGACTAACTGGTTCTGCTGATAGCTATGACTAAAATAGGTTGTCGTTATTGACATGGAGGCTTTAAAAAGCAAATCACTCAATTCTGAAAGCAACTGGTCAAGATTTTCTCGTATCGAAGTTTCCTCTTCCGCGCGACTCAACTCATCTCGTGTTGCAAGTCTTAGTTTTGAAAATCCACTAAAAATAGACTTCTCGTAGTTGGTTAATTCATGTGATGCACTCGATTGTGGCAAAACTGCTAAATCCTTATTCAAACGATTGAAACGATACGCAACCGAACGTGGGTATTTTTGATCGAGTAAAATCAGGTCAATCACATTCTCGATCTTAATGTAAGAGCGATAACTATGGCGGTAAATCGTCAAACTTTCGTGGCTGTTTAGCAACGATTCCAAAATTTCATATTCAACCTGTCCATCATATTTTACGACCAACAAACTTCGGCACTTCGAAATATTCAAGTTGCTAAGTTCAAGCTGCAAACCAACAAAATAGAGTAACAATCCCTGATCAATCAAGATGCTTTCCTCCACCAAACCCATAAAAGCGATTAGCCGTGTAATTAACTGATCTAACACTTGTATTAACCGACGTGTGGTCACATTTCCTTCACTCTCAATTTCGCTCCAAATTGTATTAATCCGGCCAAACACCCGCCACATATCCGAAGACCATAAATTTCGAATTGAGAAATAGGCATTAAAAAACATGTTCATCGTGTGTGCCAAACTGCCATCACGATCAGCATCCAAAATTACCGAATAGATTTCCTTCACCGGATTTTCAATGGGTTCATCGCCAACAAAACCGGGGAAAGTACAGGTCATATTAGTTACCGCCCGAAACAAAACATCTAAGCTTTTTTCGGTGGGTTTTCGCTCGTTAAAATTGGTGAAACTCATTTGCTTAAGAACCATGCGCAAAAAACGCGATGTTGACAGCGCACGTCCAACGTACCGTCCTGCCCAAAAAAGATTCTCCGCAGTTAAACTAGGTAAATCATCCAAACTTGCCTCAATCGTGTTTGTTGGTCTTGCCAACGAAAAACGAGCTTTGTGATCATCCGGTTCTTTTCCTACCACCCAGAAATCTTTACTCAATCCTCCGGTTTGATTGGTAACAATCGAATTTCCGATGCCCGGAGCTACTCGAGCCAGGCCTCCCGGCATAATCTCATAGCCATTCTTAGTGGCTATCCCAAAGGTACGGACAGCCATATTACGTGGCTCAAGTTTTTGGTTTATAAATGTTGGTGTGGTTGAAAAACCAATGCGTTCCTGTGCGACAAATCGATAGGGGCGTTCAAGAATTTGCGCTCGTAAAAGTTGCAAATCCTGCGGGTTCATCTCATAGCCATAAAATACACTGTCATTAAAAGGGCGATCGATCAACCGAACGATTAACTCGGAAAGATGATCAAGCACATATTTTCGCTCCTTTTCCTGTCCACACCACCACGAAGCCACTTGTGGAAGAATTAGCTTTTCATTTAAAAAATATTTTGCAATGCCCGGTATGAAAGGAATTAATCCGGGATTTTCCAACACCCGTGATCCAATTGGATTTAAAATGCTAACATGCTTTTGTCTGACAACCTCCAACAGCCCGGGCACGCCCAATTGCGAATCTTCGCGCAATTCGAGTGGATCTGTATACAAATCATCAACCCTTCGTAAAACGACATCGACCTGCTTTAATCCCTTTAATGATTTCATCCACAGATAACCGTCACGTGCCACTAAATCGTTCCCCTGCACCAACGGATATCCCATGTGCGATGCCAGATAGGCATGTTCAAAATAAGTTTCGTTGAGTGGCCCCGGGGTTAGTACCACGATTGTTGGTGAATCAATTTTACGTGGTGATGCGTCAATCAGCAAGTTGTCAAAATGCTGAAAAAAGCTAGATAACCGACTAACTTCTATGCCGTTTGAAAGTTCCGGCAAAACCCGACCAATCGTTAGTCTGTTCTCGAGTGCATAACCCATTCCGGATGGTGCTTGAGTCCGGTCGCTGTATATCCACATTCTTCCGTCTGGCCCCCTGGCTATGTCGGCCGCGTAAATCTGCAATTGCTTGGCTGTTGTATATTCGATCTGATCGCATTGCCGAATAAACCCCCGATGACTGTATATGACTTCCTGCGGAACAATTCCTTTTTTAATTAGTTCGCGTTTCCCATACAAGTCCTTCAGAATAAGGTTGAATAATTCGGCACGCTGCTGAATCCCTTTTTCAATCGTTTCCCATTCCCTGGCTTCAACAATGGATGGAATCGCATTCAGATTCCATGGTCGATTAAGCCCATTAGGATCGTTATAAACATTGTAAGTAACCCCATTCTCTGAGAGATACCAATTCAAATCCGACTGTCTGGAATCTAAAGCAGCATAGCCAATGTTCTGGACATTTTTAAAAAGAATGTCCCAATGCGGATTAATGGAATTGTTTGCACCTACCACTTCATCATTCTCACATTCCTTCAGGTACTCGTTGCACGGTATATCATTAATTTCAGGCATCAGCTCTTTTTATTTTTTCTATTGTGTCGCAAATCCAATGTATGAGGGAACTCCAAACTTACGGGAATTTCTCTATAATCAAACTTTTTCACATCAGAATGTACCTGAATCGACCGATCAGGCATTTGGTCAACCGCCTGGCTCTCGGGTGCAGCAATTTCGCCCTGTGTGTGCCCTAGATCCCAAAAACGGTTAATTCTGCGCGATTCCGCTTCATAACTGTTCACCGGATAGGTATCGTACGAGAGACCTCCCGGATGTGCGACAAAATAGGTACATCCACCAATTGACCTTTTGTTCCAGGTATCTACAATGTCAAATACCAGCGGTGTATCAACACCAATTGTTGGATGAAGCGATGACCATGGCTGCCAAGCTTTGTACCGAACTCCGGAGACAAATTCGCCCTTCTTTCCAGTTGCAATTAGCGGAACTTTCACTCCATTGCAAGTTAGAATATAACGGTTGTCTACAAAATTATTCAGCTTCACCTGAATACGTTCAACCGACGAGTCGACATAGCGAGCAGTTCCCCGATCCGACATTTCTTCACCCAAAACATTCCACGGTTCAATGGCCATGCGTAAATCAATATCAATTCCTTTAATATTGACCATGCCATACAAGGGGAAACGGAATTCAAAGAATGGATCAAACCAATCTAACTGAAACGGATAACCCGCCTCGTTCAGCTGTTCCACAATGTCTTTTATATCTTCTTTCACGTAATGCTCCATGAGGAATCGATCATGTAACTCAGTACCCCAACGTACTAATTTGTGTTTGTACGGTTTACGCCAGAACCACGCAACCAGCGTACGAACCAGTAACATTTGCGTCAAACTCATTTGTGCATGTGGCGGCATATCAAAAGCCCGAAGTTCCAATATACCCAAGCGACCCGATGAGGAATCGGGGGAATACAATTTATCGATGCAAAATTCAGCCCGGTGCGTATTGCCGGTAATGTCGGTCAGCATATGGCGAAACAATCTGTCGGTTAGCCAATAAGGTACTTCTTCACCTTCAGGAACTTGCTCAAAAGCAATTTCCAGTTCGTAAAGATTCTCGTAGCGTCCTTCGTCAACCCTTGGAGCCTGGCTTGTCGGCCCGATAAAAGATCCGGAGAACAGATAAGAAAGTCCGGGATGATGTTGCCAGAATGTAAGCAGACTGCGTAATAAATCGGGTCGCCGCAACAGAGGACTGTCGGTTGGTTTTGCTCCACCCAGCGTAACGTGATTACCTCCTCCGGTTCCGGTGTGTTTACCGTCGAGCATAAATTTCTCTGTACCCAATCGTGCTTGTTTTGCTTCTTCATATAAAGCCAGTGTATTATCGGTCAACTCTTTCCAGTTTTTTGCCGGATGAATATTAACTTCAATTACACCGGGATCAGGAGTTACTTTCAGCACTTCCATGCGATTGTCGCGAGGCGGTTCATACCCCTCAATAATAATCGGAATCTTAAGCTCTTCGGCAGAAGCTTCCAAGGCAGCTGCCAAATCAAGAAATTCTTCGGCACTTTCGAGCGGCGGCAAAAACAGGTATAGCCTGTTTTCGCGTACTTCGGCACAAATAGCCGTTCGGATAAAAGGCATTGGTTCAGATTGAGCCTGGACTCCAGCCTTTTTTCGTTTCTGAACCACTTCTTGATATTCTCCAAGTGGTTCGGTTTCAGCATATAAATCAGGTTCAAAAATAGGGTCGCTTTCTTTTGTCGGGCTTTCGAGCAACGACTCTAATGGAAGTCGCAAGCCAACCGGCGAATTTCCGGGGGTGAGATACAAATGTTTTTGGCGAAATTCCCACTGACTGCTAACCCATCGTTTTTGATAGCTATTAAGCGGCATAACATAACCTGCGGGTGCATTCAATCCCTTATTCAACAACTCGCTTAATTTCTGACGTTCCAACGGATCTTTCAAATTACTTTTAAGAGGATCTGCATCAACCGGTAAACGGCCTTCTTCCCACAAGAAATAGAAAATATCTTCGTAGGCCGGAAGAATGGTTTCAGTGCCAATGCCCAAATATTTCGTTAAAGTTTTCAGAAAAAGCTCCGGGGCAGAATCATCCACCTTATATTCCTTTGTGAACGAAGCTAAAAGATCCGGATTTTTCCAAACCGGTTCACCATCTTTTCGCCAATGAATACCAACCAGCCAACGTGGAAGAGGTTCGCCGGGATACCACTTCCCCTGAGCATGATGCAAGAGACCTCCTTTTCCAAACCGCTCCAGCAAGCGAGTCGATAAATTGGATGCCAGTTTACGTTTATGCTCCCCATCGGCTGCGGTGTTCCATTCTTTCGACTCCATATCGTCTATAGAAACAAAAGTCGGTTCACCACCCATCGTCAAGCGAACATCGCCGTCCTCCAATTCTTTTTCAACTTCAAAACCCAGATTGTAAATCGATTGCCATTGATCATCGGTATAAGGTTTTGTAACCCGGGGCGACTCGAAAATACGAGTAACCGTATTGCTGTGAAAGAATTCGGTTTCGCAAACATCGGTCAATCCAGATACTGGGGCGGCACTTTCGAAGGAAGGAGTACACGCCAGTGGAATGTGACCTTCGCCAGCCAATAAGCCAGAAGTGGCGTCGAATCCGATCCAGCCGGCTCCGGGAATATAGGCTTCAGCCCAAGCATGCAGATCGGTAAAATCCGATTCAGGGCCCGAAGGACCGTCCAGTGATTTTTCGTCGGCGGTTAATTGCACCAAATAGCCTGAAACAAAACGGGCTCCGATTCCAAAATGACGAAGTGCCTGAACCAATACCCACGCAAAATCGCGGCAGGATCCGGTTTTTCGTTGCAAGGTATCTTCGCAAGTCTGAACACCAGGCTCCATTCGAATCGTATAATTCAGGTGCTGATTGAGCTTCTGATTCAATTCGATTAAAAAATCAATTGTTTTTCGCTCGGAGCGATCAACGGTTTTCAACCACTCATTCAATAAAGCTCCGCTTTCATTAATTTCTAAATAGGGGATTAACTCTTTCTTCGTGATTTCACTGTAAGTAAATGGAAACTTCTCCGCAGATTCCTCCACAAAAAAATCAAACGGATTGATGGTCTTCAGATCGGCAATAATTTCAACATCAACTGATAATTCCTTGGTCTTTTCAGGAAAAACAAGCCTTGCCTGGTAGTTGCCAAAAGGATCTTGTTGCCAATTAAAAAAATGGTTCTCCGGCTTTATTTTGATTGAATAAGCCTCAATAGGTGTTCGACTATGAGGGGCAGGACGCAAACGAAAGATATGAGGGGACAGGTTTACCATTCGATCATACTTGTACGTCGTTTTATGGGAAATGACAACTTTAAGAGCCATGTGCGGATTATAAATTATTAATTACGCTTTTGCAATATTCTTTTCGACTGAAAAGAAGGAATCTGAGATTGCCTCCGCAACCTTAAGTAAATCAATTTGGAACTTGTCCAGGTATTCATGCATGCCTGAACTAATAATATCATTAATGTCGGCAAACACTAACTGAGAAGTCAGCATTCCAACTTCCTTTTCAGCCTGATTGGAGTAACCATTGGTGTTGCCTGAAATCATTCTTAAAGAAATTGCGGTATGTTCGAGACATAATAACATGGATCGTGGAAATTCATTATCAAGAATCAAAAACTTGGCGATACCTACAGAAGTCAGCTTTCCGTAAAGCTTTCGATACATGTCGTAAGCACTAACTGATTTTAAAAGTGCTGCCCACTGAATAATGTCTATAGAGCCCCCAATATCCTGTGCTGTCGGCAATAAAATATGGTATTTTACATCCAATATTCGTGACGTTTTATCTGCCCGCTCCAGCATTTTCCCAATACGACCAAAATGCCAGCCCTCTGTTCTTGAGATGGTTGCATCGACAATTCCCCAAAACAGCTGACATCCTTTTTTTATTTCGTCAAAATATATCCTCGGATCTTTTTTTACCCAAATTTTCTTTTCAAGACCATTCTTAACAAAATAGTACAAGTAGTTAATTTGTGCCCAAAGTTCCTTCGTTATCTCAGGGCGGATAGCCCGGGCATTCTCCCTGGCATTGACGATGCAATTATAAATCGAATTCGGATTTTTAGGATCAAATCCTAAAAAGTAGATTACATTTTCCTTGTTAATGCTTTCGTGCTTTTCACTGTACAATTCCCAATCTCCGGTAGTTACAACCAAAGGCTGCCATTGTTCTGACACATGAGGGGGCAATTCCAGCGAAAGATTAAAACTAACATCCATAAAACGGGCATAATTTTCAGCCCTTTCCATGTACCGGTTCATCCAGTACATCGCATCTGCTACTCTACTAAGCATGTTCTTTGGTTTTAAAAATTGTCAACAACCCAAGTGTCCTTACTTCCACCCCCCTGAGAGGAGTTTACTACAAGAGATCCCTTTTTCAACGCAACCCGGGTCAAAGCACCTGGAATAATATTAATGTCGCTTCCATAGAGCACATAAGGCCTTAAGTCGACATGACGACCTTCAATCCCCTGATCGGATAATGTAGGTACCCTCGACAAATTTATGGTCGGTTGTGCAATATAATTTCTGGGACTTTTTTTGATTTTCTGAATAAATTCGGCTTGCTCTTCCTTGGTTGATTTTGGGCCAATTAACATGCCATATCCACCAGAAGCATCCGTCTGTTTGATAACCAATTTCGAAATATTGTCGATGACATAATCTCGTTCCTTTTCACGATCACAAAGGAACGTTTCGATATTGGGAAGCAACATCTCTTCGCCCAAGTAGTATTTGATGATGTCGGGAACATAAGCATAAACAGCTTTGTCGTCAGCCACTCCTGTGCCGGGTGCATTTATCAATACTACATTACCTTTAAGGTAAGCTCTAAATAGTCCCGGTGTTCCCAGCATCGAATCAGCTCTAAAAACCTCCGGATCGATAAAATCGTCATCTACCCTTCGGTAAATCACATCAATCCGCTTCAGTCCTTTGGTCGTAATTTTATATACGAAGTCATCTTGAACGACAAGGTCACGCCCCTCAACCAGCTCGGCGCCCATTTGCTGAGCAAGATAAGCATGTTCGAAATAGGCTGAATTATAAGTCCCCGGAGTCAACACCGCGATTGAGGCGGGAAATACCGGAGAAAGCGACTCGAGCATATCGCGCAGGTAGTGGCTATAATTATAAACCGGCCGAACATTTAGTTTCTCAAAGACTTCGGGGAAAGTTCGCTTCAGAATTTCCCGATTTTCCAGCATATACGAAACTCCTGACGGACATCGCAGGTTGTCTTCAAGCACATAGTAACTGCCATCAGCACCCCGGATAATATCGGTTCCGGTAATGTGAACCCATACACCTTTGGGCGGTTTCAGTCCAACACACTGTTTCAAGTATGACGAACTCGATAAAATCAGTTCTTTCGGAATAATTTTATCTTTTAATATTTTCTGATCATTATAAATGTCATCGATGAATAAATTCATCGCGTAAATCCGTTGCTTCAACCCACGCTCAAGCAAATCCCAATCCTGACCACTAATAATCCTAGGGATAATATCTAAATGAAGAATGCGCTCAACCCCTTGATTATCACTGTAAACATTAAAAGTCATCCCCATAGACAATTGCACTCTGTCCGTAGAATGCTGCAGCATATTGAGTTTTTTCAACCCCATTTTTTGCAGCCAATCAATAAACAGGGCATAATGCGGCTTTACTATTTTATCGTTTTCGAAAGTTTCATCAAAAAAACCTTCAGTCTCGTAACTTTGAAAATCTATTTTTGGCATATTGTAACCATGAAGTTTATATCAATAACAATTTATTAAAACAATAAGTTTAACTGTTTTCAATTTGACTCGCAAATCAATCAAATATAATCAAATTGACGAATGAACGATCATAATTGCCGATATTGATACGAAATAGGGTCTTCTAGTTTCTAAACGACAATAAACAGGACAGAAACTCTTCCATCAAACTGTTGAAAAATGTCAATCGAACATCTGAACACAAAAAAATCACTGGAAATTAACTAATGATCAAACCATTGCATAATTAACACCTATTACAAGATGCATTTATGAACTGCTCTGTGAATTACCAAATTTGTCATTTTGTTGTATTTTCGTGAGGATTCAGGAATAATAATATGGAAAATAAAAGACATTTTCAGCTGTTTGTTGACACAGGCGGAACATTTACCGATTGTATTGGTATTGATCAGAATGGAACCGAATACCGACGCAAAGTTTTAAGCAACAGCAGCCTTCGGGGAAGCATCAAAAAAATAGAATCAGCCACTTCATTAATTATTCACGAAGCTTGGGAGTTGGAACGCGATATTATTCAAGGTTTTTCTTTTCGTTTATTGGGCGAAGAGTATACAAATTTTAAGATTGTCTCCTTTGACATCCAACAAAAACGGATGGAAATCAACCAGCCATTCTCCTCTGAAAATTTGAAAGAAGGAGCCAATTTTGAAATCACCTCGCATGAAGAAGCGCCGGTTTTGGGAGCACGACTGATTAC
Organism: Sunxiuqinia indica; assembly: GCF_009847015.1. Taxonomy (GTDB): domain Bacteria; phylum Bacteroidota; class Bacteroidia; order Bacteroidales; family Prolixibacteraceae; genus Sunxiuqinia; species Sunxiuqinia indica. The sequence continues at coordinate 210,877 of NZ_WVEM01000003.1, read as the reverse complement.
ACAAACAGCATTGACTGAAACTTTTCCAAACTTACAACTCAAATTAGGCTCAACTAAAGGAACAAATGCATTACTAGAGAGAAAGGGTGCAAAAACACTTATTCTGGTCACCAAAGGATTTAAAGACCTGCTAAAGATTGGCAACCAGGCGCGTCCCGACATTTTTGCAATGAACGTTGAAAAACGACAGCAAATCGCAAACTCAGTTTTAGAGGTTGATGAACGAATTGATGCACAAGGAAACATTTTGCTGGCACTGGATAAAGACAAGCTTCGGCAACAATTGCAGGAGCTCCGAAATCAAAAATTTGAATCTGTTGCCATTGCATTCGTGAATGCGTATAAGAACCCAATTCACGAAGAAGAAACAAAAAAGATTCTCGAAGAACTTGGTTTTCAATCGATCTCTGCGTCAGCCGAATTAACACCGCTTGTAAAAATCGTCCCGCGGGCTGAAACGACTGTTGTCAATGCCTACCTCTCTCCCATCATTCATAACTACGTGAATAACATCGTTGAACGAGTCGGCAAACACGCTTTCCAGATAATGACCAGTGCCGGAAGCTTGGTGGCAGCCGACAATTTTCAACCCAAAGACAGTTTATTGAGCGGCCCCGCCGGAGGAGTTGTTGGCGCATCGCTAATCGGAAAAAATTGTGGGCGGCAAAACCTGATTACCTTCGATATGGGCGGCACCAGCACCGATGTTTCGCGCTACAGCGGTGCTTTTGATTATCGCTATGAGCTGGAAGTGGGCGATTCGATTATCAACAGTTCAGCGATCGCTATTGAAACCGTAGCTGCAGGAGGTGGATCAATTTGTGGGTTCGACGGCTATAAACTTTTTGTTGGTCCGGAGAGTGCCAGCGCTTTTCCCGGCCCGGCTTGCTATGGTGCAGGTGGTCCGCTAACAATAACTGATGTCAACTTGTTACTCGGCAGGTTGGACACCTCCCGGTTTTCTATCCCTGTTTTTCCTGAAGCGGCTCAGGAGCGGTTGAATGAATTAATCCTTCAGGTAGAAGAAAAATCGGGCAAAAAGCAGTCGGCACAAAAAATATTGGATGGATTTATTGACATTGCCAATGAGATTATGGCCGGAGCGATTCGGAAAATATCAATTTCGCAAGGCTATAATCCGAAGGACTTTTCCTTAGTTGCGTTTGGAGGTGCCGGAGGACTTCACGCTTGTGACATTGCCGACATGCTGACAATCAAAACCGTTCTTCTTCCACAAGATGCCGGATTGCTGAGTGCATATGGAATTGGACACGCACGTATCGAACGCTTTGCCGAAAAACAAATCCTGGCGTATTGGGATGAAGCAGAGTCTTCATTAGCCAATCAATTTGAAGAGATTGAAAACAATGCCGTGAGACTATTAGAAGACGAAGGCTTCCAATCCGATCAGATTGAAATCCGGCAACGCATGCTATTTCTTCGTTTCCAAGGACAAGACAGCAGCCTGGAAATTCAATACAAAAAAGAAGAAGATGCCATCAGGAAGTTTCACAAACAATACAAAAAACTATACGGACATCAGGTTAAAAACCGCCCCATTGAGTTGGAGGCCATTCGCACCATCGCTTCAGTAAAGTCGAAAGAAGAAGCCCCCCCAACCGCACAAGCCGAATCTTATATCCCCGAGCCAGGTTACCGTATTCGAAGTGAACAGATTCCCGTATTTGTGCGCGACGACTTGAACCCCGGAGCAGAAATTACGGGCCCAGCTCTTTTTCTGGACAATTACGCCACAACCTATCTAAAAAAAGGCTGGCAGCTACAACTCTATTCGCATGGAACAGCTGTGCTATCGAAAACTGAAGTAAACGCCGACATCAAAGAGCAGACCCAGGAAACCGAATTGGAACTGTTTGCGAATCGGTTTATGTCGATTGCCGAAAACATGGGCGCCTTGTTGCAACGAACAGCTTTGTCGGTTAACATTAAAGAGCGACTTGATTTTTCATGTGCCCTTTTAGATGCTGACGGAGGGCTGGTAGCCAATGCGCCTCACATTCCTGTTCACCTTGGCGGATTGGGCGTGTGTGTAAAAAGCTTGTTAAAACATATTCAGATTGAAGAAGGCGACACCATTGTGACCAATCATCCCAAGTACGGTGGTTCTCATCTTCCTGACGTAACCTTGGTGACTGCTGTTTTTCATGAGAGGAAACGAGTTGCCTTTGTCGTGAACCGGGCGCATCATAGCGAGATTGGCGGAATCAGTCCGGGCTCCATGCCACCGAACGCCAAAAATCTGGCCGAAGAAGGCGTGGTTATTTCCCCTTTTCACCTTGTAAAAGGAAATCAGGTGGATTGGGACGGCATGCGCGACATCCTCTTGAAAGGCCCCTTTCCTACCCGCTCGGTTGAAGAAAACCTGGCAGATTTGAATGCAGCAATTGCGGCAAATAAAAACGGACAAGATGCGCTGCTAAACCTCATAGAACAACATGGGGCAGAAACAGTAAGCAATTACTTCAGTTTATTGAAAAAACACGCCGCAGATAAAATGCGCGAAACCTTGTCGAAATTTTCGGATGGTATTTATGACGCCGAGGAAAGATTGGATGATGGCTCCTTGCTGAAAGTAAAAGTTGATTTAAAAGATGGTGAGTGCAAAATCGATTTTACAGGAAGTGCGGAGGTTCACACCGGCAATATGAATGCTACCGAAGCCATTGTACAAAGTGTAACCATTTATGTTTTGCGTCTGCTCTTAAAAGAGTCGATCCCATTAAACGATGGATTATTGCAACCAGTTTCTATTCATCTGTCCAACGGTTTGTTAAATCCTGTTTTTGATGATGATCCGACCAAGTGCCCGGCCGTGGTTGGTGGCAATGTTGAAATCAGCATGCGCCTGACCGACACCTTACTAAAAGCCTTTGGCGTGATAGCTGCCAGTCAGGGAACCATGAATAACACCCTGTTTGGAAATGAAAACTTTGGCTACTACGAAACGATTTGCGGTGGTTGCGGAGCTGGCAATGGGTTCAACGGAGCAAGTGCCGTGCATCATCACATGACCAATACCCGCATTACTGATCCTGAAATCATGGAACTGCGCTACCCGGTTCGGCTGGATGAATTTTCCATTCGACAAAACTCGGGAGGAGCCGGAAAATGGAACGGAGGCGATGGCATCATTCGTAAATTGACTTTTTTGGAACCGGTCAATTTATCGGTACTCACCCAGCGGCGCAACTCCGGCCCGTATGGTTTGAAAGGCGGACAAAATGGGCAAGCCGGAAAGCAAAAGGTCATCCGAAAGAATGGTGAAGTCGTCCAACTTCAATCCATCCAGAATATGGATTTACAGGATGGCGACCAGTTTGTGATTGAAACGCCCGGCGGGGGTGGCTATGGAAAAACGGATTAGTTGTATCGACAATCAGAAAAGGCAACTACTTTTTTGAAAAAAATTTAATGTAACTATCGATCCACGCAATAACGTGTTCAACAATCAGGTAAATGATCGTAATTATGAAAATTATACTAATTCCTGATTTCGTATAACTCTCGTCTAAAAGGCCAGGGAAAAAATAAATCGTAGCAATCCCTACCCCGCATAAAACAAGGTTAAAATCAATGGGAATCAAAGACAAGATGACACATTTTGGCTTATCGGACTTTGAGCGAATTACAGAGTCATTCCTAGTCCATAATCGTGTCAACAGGCCTAACCTAACGGCAGAAATGTATGTTGCCAATGCAATGACAACAGCTAAAAAATTCAACTCATCAAATTTCCTATTAAAAATATTTACACGACATTCCTTTGGGAGAAGGATAACAATAACAAGTGGAAGAATAATTAAAACAGGAATAACAACCCAACCATAAAATTTTTTCTTTCTTCCTCTCCTTATCATAGTCATATCTTTTTAGTTAGTATTTATAAGATACCTAATTTCAACAAAAAAATCAATGGAAAATACGGAACAATCGAAACTCCTGTTTGGGAATAGACCAACAAAAAGCTAAATTTAGCTCACTTTAAATGTTCAAAAAAAGACGAATCGCATTTTGAAATTATTCAAGGACGAACATTCTCCGTGAATCAAAAATAATTAAAGATGAAAATTGTCACACTACTCATTTGCTTGCTAATTATGAATATTGCCATGGCGCAAAACGACCCCAAATGGGATGACACCCATTCGAAAGACTGGCCAGCCGACTGCCAAAAAGTAGACGTTATTTCAACAATCGACAAATCGCCACAGCCAGCCTATTTTTTTCAATCGAAAGCTGACAGCCCGCGTCCGCTGATTATCAGCTTACACACATGGAGCGGTGATTTTAACCAAGAAGATACGCTATCGTGGATATGTGTGAAAGGTGATTACAATTATATCCACCCAAACTTCAGGGGGGTAAACGACAAGCCTGAAGCCTGTGGAAGTGAACTTGTCATTCAAGATATTGACGATGCCATCGACTACGCCATTCAGCATGGCAATGTGGACACAAGCAACATGCACGTTATTGGTGTCAGCGGTGGTGGATACGCAACCCTGCTATGCTACATGAAAACCAAACATCACATCCAGTCGTTCTCAGCCTGGGCTTCCATTTCAAACCTGGAAGACTGGTATTACGAGTCGGTTGGTCGAAAGCGAAAGTATGCCCGCCACATTGCCCAAGTTACGACCGGCCAGCATTTTGAAGGCGACCACTACAAATTCAATGCAGCCGAAGCGCGCAAACGCTCGCCCATTTTTATGAATACACCCGTAGCGCAGCGCGAAAATAGCAAACTGTATATCTCCACCGGTATTCACGATGGTTACACAGGTTCGGTGCCCATCACCCAAAGCCTGCGGTTTTTCAACAAAGTAGTGCGCGATTTTGATCCCAATGATCAGGAAACCCCTATTTCAACCGAAGAAATGCTACGACTGGTTGAGCGCAGAAACACCGATTTTCTCAATCCCGAGGGCACGCGGCACGGCGATATCCTGTTCCGTCGTCAATACAAAGATAAAGTACAGATCAATATTTTCGAAGGGGGGCATGAAATGCTAATCGACCAGGCCTTGTTTCCACTCAAAGCGCAAAAAGTACTGGCCATTGGCGATTCGAACGGTGCCATTCCCCATGGTTGGGTGACTCAGCTCAAACAGATTCAATTCAACGATTTCATTCACAACACCTGCATTTCAGGAAATACAATCGGTTTTGACAACCTCAACCGCGCTGAGCTGAACACGCTTCGCAACATCGACAATTACATGAGCTCGGCGGCAAAGACACTGCACGGCATGGATAAAATCATGATCATGCTGGGAACCAACGACTGCAAAGCTGTTTTTGACGACAGCCTGAAGCTCGTTCCTCAAAATATGAAAACGTTGATTGAAAAAATTAAAACGCATCCGGCCTATAAAAAATACCAGCCCAATATTTATGTGGTGTCGCCCCCACCCTATGCCAGCGACGATGAGCTAATCCCAAAGTACAAAGGTGGCTCAGAAGACATTGCCTGGCTGTTTCCACGCTTTAAAAAAGTAGCGGAGGAAGAAGGCTGCACTTTTATTGATGTGTATCATACCTTGCTGCCAATTTGGAGCGAACTAACGATCGACGGAATCCATCTGAAAGTCTCAGGACAACGCTTAGTTGCAAAATCAATGATCCAGGCTGGTTGGGACGATAGCAACCTCCAAAACCAACCGGTGATGGACTATTTTAAGAAATAACCGTGGCGTGATTGTGGCAACCAGAAATTCAGCTTCAAGGGGTCGCACTTTTTGTCGGGTTGAATTTCGATGAGCGTCAGCAGCCGGCAGGACCTGACCGTCAAGAAAAGGAGCAGAGACAAAGCACCGCACGAACCTCGCAATGCAATTTACAATTATAAGCCGTTTTTATTTTTGTTTTTCAAATGTATAATCTCTAGTGAACAGATTATTATCTTCTCTTAGTTGTAATCCTAATGTGTATAATCCGTTCACACGGATAACAACGTCACTTTTTATAGAAAGACCAAAATTCTCGTTTCCTAATTTTTTCTCAGCTTGCCAAATCCAAGTTCCGTTCATTATTTTTTTCTCAAACACACCAAAAAAAACTGTTGCAGTGGAATCTGAATTTAATTTAAAAGAGGTAATGATTTTATGATCAGTCTTTTGGTCATCGTTCTTCATCTTTTTTAATGATTTTTTCGTTATTCTCCAGGAGCCCAAAACTTCTTTAATGTCAGTGTCTGAATTGTCGGAACCATTGAAAAATAAGCATGATGTAAATATTAAAATAGAAATTAGAATTAGCAATTGGTTAAAAGGTTTTTTAGTCATTTTTCATTGTTTTTCAATCAGTTAATAAATAACCACAACTGATTTTAATTTAATTCAAAAGTCAAATATTAGTTGAAAATTTAGAAATTTCTTTTCATTTAAACTGTTCCATGTTATTAGTGTTTCAACAAGAACTCATATCTGTTTCTCGGATTTTTTAAAAAGCTTATAACGGGAGTCTGAAATATCTTCTTTTCTAACGCCTGTTATTTATTTGTATTTCATATTTTTTTGTCCTCTTGTCGCATTAAACTCAAAGTCTGGAATGAGATATTGATAGTCTTTATATTTGTCATTGGAATTTAGTATTTCAACAACCTGTTTTAGTCTACTTTGGATAGTCTCTGTTTTCCTTAAAATGCTTCTCTTAAAATAATACTTTTCCTTCTGCAAATTTGAATATCTTTCAGATTCCATCCGGTCAATGTCTTTTGTTGTGAAGATCGAAATTTGCTCAGATAAGATTTCAAATAGGAGTTTGGTTTCATGACTTTTTACGTCATGTTTTAAAATCTGAAAATAAATCTCTTCGGGCATTGCGTAAGACCAGTTTTGTTCTGTGCTGTCAATAGGTCTGTGCCAACTCATTGCTTGCTCGTTACGATTATGAATTACTATTTTTTCAAGAATTAATGTTTTCAAGTCGACACTTCCTTTTGTTTTAAAGGCTTCTTTTAGTTGAGAAACAAGATTCGTAGTTCTTTCCGCATATCGTTTTTGTAAAATAAGTTTTGTCGAGTCGGAAATGTTAATCCCTATTTGTTTGGCTTTATTTATTTCATTGTCGATAAATTCGAATCGGTCTTTGTTTCTTGAATAATGGATTTGATTTATTTTGTCTCTGTCAATATATGTTGTTTTAAACAGGAACATTGTATTTAATAGAAATGCTATGATGGAACCCAACACCCAATTTTTTGTTTTAAACACGAGTCGGACAGAATTCCAATTTGCAAAAAGGATGTAAATTGGTATAAGGACTAGCAACAACCAAAAGCCTTTCAAAATATCTAAATGATTATCGTATCCATACAAATTGTACACTATCAATGAAAGGATTGAACCAAATCTGGTAACGATAGCTAATGCCAGAAATGTTATGAAAAAGGAAGTTGAAGCAACAAATGTAGTCAGGTACTTTTTTCCCTTTTTTTTGTTTGACACATAAAACCAACAAACGACTGTAAAGCCAAATCCTAGACTTGAAGAAAGGGCAGCAAAAAATAAATCATATAATTTAAATTCTCTATATGGTAAAATATAAGCATCTCCTGTGAAAGTTGTCAGGCGCAACGCTTCTCTTGAATAAAGAAAAAGGAGATTTATTATGAAGGCAGAAAAAAGTCCAAAAACCAATCCAAACCAAAATTGTTTTTTCCCAATTTTGTTAATTGTCAAGTCTGGTTTTAAAAATCCTTTTTTAAGCATTAGTTATCTTGGTTTTATAATTGGCGTTAACGGCTTTTATTTGTTTCTATTCAGTTTTAAAGTTTGATTCCATTTTATAAATGACTGCATGCTTATAGTGGTCGGCAACAATTTGTGTTATCTCTTTTTCTTCACTTTTATCCATTTTACTACCAAGATAAATTTCCTCAATCACATCTTTGTCAAATGAAACGAATTCATGATCTGTGCCTTTAAATTCTATAGGTCCAAATGAAATTCTTATTTCTTGCTCATCACTCCATTTGTCCAATTTAACCCTTAGCCAATCAATTACAGCTTTCAATTCGTCTGTGAAATAATCATTTGGAATTAACTCTTTATTGTATTTTACATTCAATAATACAACTTCGTCATAAGAACTTTTGTCCTTGAGGCTGTGATACAATTTCTTAAGGTTAAATGCAATACAAAACCCTTTATCGGAATCAGCATATTCAGACCACATCTTTGAGTTGGTGTAATCTTTGGTAAAGCAAGTTATACCCTTTGAGTTTCTTTGTTCCGGCAAATAATGATTTGTTAAATATTCAATTAGCCCAGAAGGACTTCTTTTTAATTCTCTTATTTTCTTTCTTTTTTGGACTCTGTCCAGATTATCACTGGTTTTATTTATAATATTTTGAATGAAAGATTCAGGCATATTTTTTAGACTAATGAGCCCAGGATAACAATCATATGGATCTTCAAATTTTGCTGGATTTTTTATCAGGAGATTAGAATTGAAAAGAAGCTGCTTACCACCAGCACAGTCGATGTACTTGTATAATTTAGATACCGTTTTAAGCGTATCTTCAATTTCTTTTCTAAGCTCCTCTTTGAACATTGTTGTTTTCGTTTAATTCCCGTTAACTAGCATATATCAACTCGAGTGTTGTAATTTCTCTTTTATCAATTAGTTCTTTTCGCCCCACAAGTTAATCAATTTTACAAAATATAAAACAAAAGTCAGGCAGTCTATTTATCAACATCAATGAGCCGGATTTATTCATCGGATGACTCCAAGTCATCCGATGAATCTGTTGCTGAAATTATTCCGGACTTGACGGACGATTTTGTGCCCCCACCATTTTCAAAATGAATCTGTTTTTAAAACCTGCCGAACCAATATCCTCATCAGCTAACGAATAGCTACATTCCTTCATTTTACATCAAACCTAAATGCATTTTGGGTGTTGATTCAGTTAAAGATTGGTTTAAAAATAAAAAGATAAAAATATGGATGAATTTATGGCGGCTCGTTTACAGATGGGCGTCTCGCTGGGGTTTCACATCATTTTTGCATGCATTGGAATGGTGATGCCTTGGTTTATGTTTGTAGCCGAATGGAAATGGCTAAAAACAAAAAACGAGGTTTACCTCGATTTAGCCAAAGCCTGGGCAAAAGGTGTGGCTATTTTTTTTGCAGTTGGAGCTGTTAGTGGTACGGTGCTTTCGTTTGAACTGGGCATGCTTTGGCCCACCTTTATGGAACACGCAGGCCCCATTTTCGGGATGCCGTTTTCGTGGGAAGGAACAGCCTTTTTTGTTGAAGCAATTGCGCTAGGGCTGTGGCTTTATGGATGGAATCGCCTCAATGATAAAGTTCACCTATACACCGGAATGGTGGTTGGTATTGCCGGAGTCCTTTCGGGTATCTTCGTTATTTCGGCCAACGCGTGGATGAATGCTCCGTCGGGATTTGATTGGGTGAATGGTCAAGCTGAAAATATTGATCCCGTTGCTGCCATGTTCAACAAAGCCTGGTTTGCACAGTCGCACCACATGATCATCGCCGCTTTTTCGGCCACTGGATTTGCTGTAGCCGGGATTCATGCGATTCTGTATTTAAAAAACAAGTTGGAGATTCATGCAAAAGCCATTGCCATTTCGTTGGCCTTTGCTTCGGTAGCTGCTCTTTTACAACCCCTCAGTGGCGACCATGCAGCTAAAACTGTTGCCGAATTACAACCGGCCAAGCTGGCTGCGTTCGAATCGCACTTCGAAACGGGAAAAGGCGCTTCCCTGATTATTGGTGGTATTCCGGATGTTGAAAATCGCGAGGTCAACTATGCCATCAAAATCCCGGGCTTTTTAAGTTTTCTGGCTCATGGCGATTTCAATGCTGAAGTAAAAGGGTTGGAAGAGTTTCCGGAAGATGAATGGCCACCGGTTCCAATCACCCATTATTCCTTTCAGTTGATGGTTGCCATCGGTATGTTTCTGGCTGCATTGGGAATTATTTTTCTACTGGGAAGTTGGAAATGGAAACACTGGCTCGAAAAACGCTGGTGGCTGACCTTGCTGTTTATCGCCACTCCACTGGGCTTTATAGCCATACAGGCAGGCTGGATTGTTACCGAAGTTGGACGACAACCCTGGATTATTTACGGGATCATGAAAACCAAAGATTCGTTGACGCCAATGCCCGGCATTCAGTATACCTTTTATACCGTCTCGGTAGTTTACCTGCTTTTGAGTTTTATTGTTATCTGGCTTATGAGCCGACAAATAAAAATGCTTCAATCCAAATACCAATCCAATGACTGAAACGATTATCATTATACTTGGCATTTGCCTTTTATTATATGTGCTGCTCGGTGGAGCCGACTTTGGAGGAGGAATTCTTGAATTGATCTCCCGAGGAAAAGCTTCGGGAATTGTAGCGCGTGCCATCGCCCCTGTTTGGGAAGCCAACCATGTGTGGCTAATTCTTGTTGTTGTGATCCTTTTTGTCGGATTTCCAACGGTTTATTCAACGGTGTTAACAGCGCTTCACATTCCCGTTCTGCTGGTACTCCTCGGCATTATTATGCGCGGATCGGCTTTCACCTTTCGCCATTACGACATTGAGGAAGAACGACCGAAAGCCATCTACTCATCCATCTTTCGGTATTCCAGTTTAATAACGACCTTCTTCCTTGGAGTCACCATCGGAGGTATTATTTTAGGAGAGATTTCGCAAGATTACAGCAAAGGCTTTTTCACCATTTACATGCATCCGTGGCTCAATTTGTTTTCGTTTAGCATGGGTGTGTTTTTGGTTATCCTGTTTGCGTTTCTGGCCAACATTTACACCATTGGCGAAACCAGGGAGGAGGAGCACATCAAGCGTTTCACGCGTATTGGAAAATACCTGCTGATTGCTCTGGTTGGCTCTGGAGCCTTGGTTTTTGCTACGGCCGAAATTGAAGGACATCCGCTTTTCTACGAATTTTACCATTCAATTCCCAGCATGATCTGTTTCATCCTGGCCACGATCGCCTTGCCATTCCTTTGGATATATCTCAACCAAAACAGACGAACCCGAGTTCGGATTATTGCAGCTTTTCAAACCTCGATGATCGTGATAGGTTGGTTTGCTATTCAGTTTCCTGTGTTGGTTAAAATTAACGACGGCACTGATATTACCATGCAAAGTGCCGCCGCGCCAAAGCAAGTGCAGTTACAGTTGCTAATTGCTTTAATCGTTGGGGTTTTAATCATCTTTCCATACATGGGATACTTGTATAAAACATTTAAATTCGATAATAAGACATCATAAATTAGTTGATCCACTGCCAATACTTTGCCGCGGATTTTTTTTCGGTAAAGGCTCAAGCAACTCAGCATGCAGTGCAAATTCAGATAATTACATCATCCGAAAAATAGCTTGTTTTCGCTTTTTCAGAATTGACAGATCAAGATTATATCGCTAAATTTGTCTAAATCAAAAAAGTCTGAATATTATTCTCATTTATCATGCATCATATGAAAAAAACCACTTGCAATTTATTCTTACTAATCGCTGTAATTTTTATCAGTCAATCGTGCCAACAGCCAAAACCGGCAGCAGTTGAAACCATTCAGGAAGAAACACCCTGGGGAGTCGAAACCTTTGATCAAACAAGCTTTCCCGACGCAGTGTTTTCAATTACCGATTTCGGAGCTCAAACGACTGAAGGATTCAACAACCAGGAAGCTATCCAGGCAACCATCGACAAGTGCGCTGCAAAAGGTGGTGGTACAGTTAAAATTCCGGCAGGTCAGTGGGAAACGTCCTACCTAAAGTTGAAATCGAATGTTCACCTTTTAATTGAAGAAGGTGCCGTGTTGTTTTTTAGCGATAATATTGATTTATATGCCGTACCAACCTTCACGCGATGGGAAGGCCTGGAGTGTATGAATTATCACCCCCTGATTTATGCCCGCGACGAACAAAATATCGCCATCACCGGTAAAGGCCGAATTGACGGCAACGGCGAAAAATGGTGGGATATGGCTCGCGGAAAAAGAGAAGAAACGCTCACAATACTTTACGATCAGGTGCAGGCCGGAGTTGCCCCCGAGGAGAGAAACTGCCTTGCCTACGAGCCCATGTCATATCTTCGCCCCTCACTAATTCAAACCGTCAACTGTAAAAATGTTTTGGTTGAAGGACTTGAAATTGGCTCCGGCCCCATGTGGACCGTTCATTTCGTTTATTCTGAAAATGTAATTGCCCGAAACTTGAAAGTCATCACCGTTGGAATGAACAACGATGGTATTATTCCGGATTCGAGCACCAAAGTATTAATCGACAATTGCTTCTTCTCCACCGGCGACGATTGCATTGTAATCAAATCCGGATTAAATGAAGACGGATGGCGTGTTGGAAAACCAAGCCAGCGGATCATTATTAAAGACTGTAAAACCAAGCATGGGCACGGTGGCGTAGTTATCGGCAGTGAAATGTCGGGTGGCGTGAATCATGTGTATGCCCGCAACTGCGACTTTGGACATACCGAACGTGGACTGCGTGTAAAATCGATGAAAGGAAGAGGCGGTCTGGTTGAAAACCTTTGGTTTGAAGATATTAAAATGGACAGCATTCAACGCGAAGCCATTAAGATTAATATGTTCTATGGTTCCAGCTCTATCGCTCCAAGAACCGACTCGGTACCGACATTCAAGAATTTCTATTTTGACAAAATCAGCTCTTCCAATTCACAATATGCGGTGCGCATGGAAGGCATCGACGGTCATAAAATTGATAGTATGTTCTTCAGTAACATGAAGATGGACGGGAAATATGGTATTGTGGCTAACGACCTTGAAAATTGTACCTTCACCGACTTGCAAATAAGTGCTGAATCAGGCGAGCCTGTTCAAATTGAAGACGGAATCAATCTGACATTCTCCAATTCAGTATTTAAAGCTGACACCGAAGCGATGGTGAAACTAACAGGTAACAACAGGGCAATCCGCTTTAAAGGATCTAACCAGGCCGATTTCGAGAAAGCCTACTCAAGCGATGAAAAAGCCGATGATTCGGTAATCAAAATCGAATAATACAACAGACGACGACGACCGAAATAACGAGATTAAAAAAGATCCAACTCATGCGAATTGGATCTTTTTTAATCTATAATATTAGTGTCTAAATTAACCGAGAATTACTACGGAAAACCAGCTATTACTCCGCTTTCGTATCCGCATCTTTTTTGGGCACCTGATCTTTGGGTTCCCGTTTATAAATAATCAAACCATTCAGGAAGTTCCGAAGAATCTGATCCTGAAGTGGCTTATAGTTGGGATGATCGATCTTCCGAAAGAAAGCTCCTAATTCACTCTTCGTAACTTTATAATCCACCAGGTTTAAGATCTCCACAATATCATCATCGCGCAATTTCAACGCTACACGTAATTTTTTAAGGATGTCGTTATTTGTAAGAGGCATACTTTTTTAACTTATTAGATTGATAATTGATTCTTAAGCTCGCTCTACTATTTTTCAAGAAATCAACGAATGAGCTATTTGCCAAAAGTAATCAATTTTAGGTTTCAAATACCGACTTGGCTATGCCGTAACAGGAAGACTCAATTGTTGTAAATGAATTCATTGGTTTATTTCGACGAAATTTACTGTTGATGTTCCTAATTATGTCACAAAAAGAAAGCCCACCTTCAAAATGGAATGCTTTACACCTTGCCTGGATGAGAGATTAACCACCTTCAGTATTAGGTGATAAATAGAATCACCTATATGACTCCGATCAGTCTTTCGTCAGTAGCTGTCTAATCTTATGCAACAAGATTTTTCGGTAGATGGGTTTTATTATTACATCCTCACATCCGGCATAAAACGCCCGATCCCGTTGCTTAGACCAAGAATGCGCAGTCACCGCTAGAATTGGTAAATCCGGGTAACTGGCTTTTATTTGTTGGCTCGTTTCAATGCCATCCATAACTGGCATATACAAGTCCATCAGGATCAGATCTGGCTCTCTTTCATTGATTCGATCCAGCGCTTCCTGACCATGGCAAGCTCTTAAAACATCAAGTTCGAAAACCCGAAGTTGCGCAGCTATAATCTCGGCAATAAAACGGTTGTCATCTACCACCAAAATCGTTTTCCCGCGTAGCAGGTCTCGATCTGCTTCCTCTGTATGGGTAGACTCATAAATGTTGGGGCTTTCAGTTACCACCGTTGGTAAGGTAACGGTAAATGTACTTCCGCTGTTTAAAACTGACTCGGCAGAAATACGACCACCTATAATTTCCGTCAGCTTTTTTGCAATAGACAGGCCAATACCCATTCCTCCGTAGGTTCTGCTTAGACCGTCATCTCCCTGGCGGAAGTCTTCAAATAGAATAGCCTTTTTTACATTGTCGAAACCCACTCCGGTGTCACGAACGACGAGCTCAATGCTTTCTGCTCCCGGGACAATCCGAAACTCAAACTCAATTTCACCATGGCGGGTGAACTTAACAGCATTTTTAAACAACACATTGAGCACCTGCAACGATTTTGCCTGATCCAATTCCATTTCATGATAGATACCCAAGGTCGAATCAGAATACCGAAGACTGATGTCGTCGCTTTTTCCCGATTGAACCAGAATTTCTTCCAGCATGGCCCATGCAATCGTATAAAAATCGACACAATTCACTCGCTTAGGTTTTGCCAAAACCTGATGTCCTTGCGCCAACGAAAGATCAAACAAATCTTCCAGTAAATGAATCATTTCAGTTCCTGAACGGTGAATCGTAGTGGCAATCTCCTGCACGCCCGGGTCGTCTGTCAGTTCCGGCAGCATCCCACTAAAGCCAATGATCGGATTCAGCGGAGTACGCAATTCATGACTGATGGTAGCCAGAAAAGCCGACTTTAGCCGCGACGACTCCTCAGCTGTTTCCTTCGAGCTAATCAATTCGTCCTCCCGGGTTCGATGAGCCAAAACATTTGATATTAGGCCAGTTAACGATTTCAGACTGTTAATATCATCTTCTTCCCATTGTTTACTTGCCTTGACTGAATTAAAGCCAACAAAACCTCTTAATTGACTTTCAAAAAACAGGGGAAGCACTAAGACCGAAATAATCTGCTGTGCTTGAAGAATCTCCTTTTCCTGCTCCGCTTCGGCGGGTAACTCGGAGATGTCTTGATACTGAATAATCTGCCTCTGTTGCATGCGTTTTATCAACCAGGGGAACACGTCAGTTGGTAATTCCTGGAGATTGTCAATTTCAGGAGTAATATCAGTGTTACACCACTCGTGGGTGTTATTCATAATTGCGCCATCCTGAGCTAGTTGAAATATAAAGACCCGATCGACCAGCATGAATTGGCCAAT
This sequence comes from Sunxiuqinia indica, assembly GCF_009847015.1. GTDB lineage: Bacteria > Bacteroidota > Bacteroidia > Bacteroidales > Prolixibacteraceae > Sunxiuqinia > Sunxiuqinia indica. Next base: position 195,552 of record NZ_WVEM01000003.1, on the reverse strand, counting down.
TTTGCCCAAAGCTTCAGTGATAATCGGGTCTGTGGTTGTGGCTCTCCCATTCAGGAAGTTCTGAGAAATTTTATATAAAATATGCTCAAGTTGTTGTTTTCGTTCTTGTCGGAGTTCATAGACCTTGCGCTCCGTGACGTCGATAGTTACACCACGCAACTTCGGCAGTTTCCCATTTTCTGTAATCGGATCTATACTAAGCTGTACCCACATAATTTCATCCTCGGGCATCAATAGCCGAAACTCCAGGTTCAGCTGTTGTTGGCTTTCAACCAATTTTTCCAGGATATGATCAAATAAATGGAGATCTTCCGGGTGTACCAGGCTTAAAAAATACTCATAAGTAGGTTTAACCGTCCCTGGTTCCACCTTTAACAACCGATAATAGTTTCCAGACCAAATGGATTCTTCAGTAGCTAAATCATACTCCCAACTGCCCATATTCGCAATGGTTTGCGCATAAGCCAGCGATTCCTGATATTTCAATACCTCAAGTTCACTTTCCTTGCGAAGGGTAATGTCTATGTTTACACCTTTTAACAGAACCAGCTCCCCATTCTCGAATATTGGTTTGATATTGTTTTGAATCCACATTTGTCTTCCATCAGGACATACGATGCGGTGCTCCACTTCAACCTCCTTCTGGTCCTTCATAATTTTTTCGTGAGCAACACCTATTGCCATTCGATCATCAGGGTGTACCAGCTCCATAAAATGCTCGAAAGAAGGTTCTATTTCTGTCTTTTCCAATCCCAAGAGCTCGTAGAGGTTATCTGACCAACGGGTACGATCCCGCTTAACATCAAATTCCCAATTGCCCATTTTGCCCAATATCTGCGATTGCAAAATAAAATCCTTCCGATCTTTCATCTCGCGTTCCTCTTTTTTTCGCTCCGTAATATCGTTCATCATGACATGCCTGGCTTCCTCATCCTGATATTGAATCAGGTGAGACGTGCTTTCAACAACCCGCTTCTCCCCTGTTTTCGTCCTGATTGTCCACACCTTGGTCTTTCTCAATACCGATTTATCATTCTGCATAAACTCGAGCAAATTCGCCCAGGTTTTCTCGGAAAACAACCTACTAAGATCAAAATTTTCCAAATCTTCAGAGGTATAACCCGTTAAACCACAAGCGGCATGGTTGGCGTTCAATAGCTTTAACGTTGCTGTTGAATAGATGAGCATCGGTTGTGGATTGTTCATGAACAGGTACCCAAAACTTTCCAAGTTAGCCGTTTTGGCTTTCTCCGTGGTAGCTTCGCTCTTTTTAGGTTCCTGTTCTCTAAAAACCAGAGCAATTGTATCTGAGTCATCTCCTGGCTGATCAATAGTCCAAACTACCTCTCCGAAAATGGCCTCACCCTTGTTATCAACAAACCTCTTTACCTGCCGGGACTGGTTTATCTTTCTGGAAAATAATTGCCGTAAGGTTTCCTCATTCGACTCGTATTCCTCTGGATGACTAATGTCGGACAAGTGCTTACCAACTAACTCAGGTAACTCATAGCCGATAAGCTTGCAGAAAACCGGGTTCGCGGATACAATTTTGTGCGTACGATCAATTTGCACATATCCAATAGCCAAACTGTCCAAAATATTACTGAATACCATAATCGTGAGTCATTTATATTGTATTATAGCAGGAGATCTTTTGGTCTAAAATATGTGTTACGTTTATCTATCTAGCCTACAGTTAGATCAAATGTATAAAAATATACCACATAGCATAATCTTCCATACACTAATAGCTTTTAGTATTGTGTCGTTCTAATTCATCTTAGAGGAAGCCAAATAAAGAGCAGTTTTTCACTGCCTCGCATGCGGCACAACTTACACACCACCACAAAACAACTGTAAATCTGGCTGATAGCTTATTCATCTATTCCGAAATCGCTTTGAAACATAGCATACACTTCAATTAAAGAACCATAAACGAATTGTAATTTAACGAATCGACCGCCGCCTCAACACGGCACACGAAATTTAAGTTTAACAACATATCAGATACCCCCAAAAGCTCTCCATCCAGGCAGCTCAAACCAACAAACCCATCATAGACCTCACTTGCCACGTTAAATGATTTTAAACCCGATAATTACATCAATCATTGACCGAATTCTAAACCCAACATTTTTTATTCATCTATTTGACAATTAAACAAAAACATTTATATTCGAACTACGATTTTCGATACGAAACAGATGAAGGCTCTGCCTCAGCACCTAAAATAATAGAAGAAGCAGCCAAAGGAAAGCACCAACCAGAGTCGAAAACAGAACAACAACAAGAAGGAGTGATTGCATTGCGCTAAAGAGTGGACAACTCACGTTAAGGAACGCGAGAAACAGGTTAAGGAACAGCTTGTGTACGTTAAGGAACAGCTCGTGCACCTTAAGGACACGATGAAATACCAATTTTTAACTTAAACACTGAAAAATGTCCACAAAAAGACCAAACTCAGAAGCTGCGGTATTGGAGCAATACCGGGTTTCGCTCGAAAATGTTGAGAAACAACCAACCATTGCTACCATCATGTCTGAATTCGGTTATACGCCGGAAGTAATTGCTCAGGGCAAAGGCGTATACCTGGAAACCCAACAAACTTTTGATGCCAATAGAACAGAGGATGATGAAACTTCGGCGGCTTACAAATTTTTTACGGATCAAAAAGAAAAACTAGCCGACCTTTATTCGAATCATCGAAAGAAAGCAAAGGTTATTTTTAGAAATGAACCTGTAATTATGGAGCAGCTTGGCATAACCGGAAGGATACCACATGCCCATGTAAAATGGATGGATACCGTGAAGACTTTTTACGCCGTTGCGCGCAATAATGAAGCGCTCCAAAGCAGGCTTGCACGTTTAAAAGTAACGCCCAAAGAATTAAATGAGGGTGCGAGTTTGATTACAGAAACGGAAACAGCAAGAGCTGAATACTTGCGTGAGGTAGGCGAATCGCAAGATGCAACAAAACAAAAAGATGCAGCTTTCGCCAAACTGGACGATTGGATGAGTGAATTTTACGCCGTCGCAAAAATTGCGCTCGACGATCATCCACAACTAATGGAATCGTTAGGAAAACCAATTAAAAGTTAGGCGACACTACAAAACTGTTTAGTCTTGGCTAAAGATAATAAGAGCGGCACTTTTCAATAAATGCCGCTCTTGTTTTTATGCTTGTTTTAACAAGAAGTCTCTGAAATCGTCAAACTCTTTGCTGAGTGGAATGGAGAGTTTTTCGCCTTTCATAAACTCAGCTAGTTTTTCGGGTAGTGAAACGTTTCCAACACCGATAATCTTTTCAACTGTTTCGGTGAATTTGGCCGGATGAGCCGTTTCCAGGAAAACCCCCACCTCGCCATCTTGTAAATCTTCTTCTAAAGCTTTATAGCCTGTCGCCCCATGCGGATCGGGCAAATAATCGTAGTTGTCGTGCACTGCTTTCAGCACTTCGCGAATCTCAGCATCCGAATAGCGGTAGCCTTTCATTTCAGCCTTGATAGCTTCGTGCGAATGATCAAACAAGTCCAGAATACGGGCAAAGTTACTGGGATCACCAACATCCATGGCATTGGCAATGGTTGAAACCGATGCCCGGGGTTCATACTTGCCACTTTGTAAGTATTTGTAAACAATGTCGTTTTCGTTGTTCGCTGCAATAAACCGTTTGATTGGCAAGCCCATTTTCTTGGCAAACAAACCGGCGGTCAGGTTACCAAAGTTACCGCTCGGCACCGACATAACGATATCGTCAGTGATGCCTTTTTCGCGCAAACGGGCATAGGCATTGAAATAATAAAATGCTTGTGGCAGAAAACGCGCCACGTTAATTGAGTTGGCTGAAGTCAATGTCAAACCAGCTTTTAATTCCTGATCCAGAAAGGCTGTTTTCACTAACCGTTGGCAGTCGTCAAATGTTCCATCAACTTCAATGGCCGTAATGTTCTGCCCAAGGGTGGTAAATTGCTTTTCCTGAATTTCGCTGACCAATCCTTTTGGATACAGCACATAAACATGAATGCCATCAACACCTAAAAAACCATTGGCAACTGCACTTCCGGTATCGCCCGAAGTAGCCACCAATACATTAACCTGCTCGGTATTTCCTTTCAGAAAATAACTCAGCAAGCGTGCCATGAAACGGCCACCAACATCTTTAAATGCCAGCGTAGGTCCGTGCCAAAGTTCCAGCGAATAAATAGTGTCGTTGACATGCACAACCGGGCAATCAAAACAAAGGGTATCGTAAACCAGCTCTTTTAAATCGGCCTCTGGAACATCTTCTCCGAAGAATTTTTTGGCCACCTCAAAAGAGATTTCCTGAAACGATAGCTTGTGGATATTGTCGAAAAATGATTGCGGCAAGGCTTCGATGCGCTCGGGCATAAACAAGCCTTTGTCATCTGCCAGTCCTTTGATTACCGCATCTTTTAGAGACACCTCTGAAACCGATTTATTGGTACTGTAATATTTCATCTTCGAGTTGTGAGTTGTGAGTTTTGAGTTTCAAGTTTTTGACTGTTCATGCCTAAACGATCCTTCTGAAAAACTCCGTATTCTATTTTTTTAACTAATTAGTGCTTTTATGAATTCAGCGCCGTGCAACAAACCATAGTCACCTTTCTGAACTGTAAATTCGTCATAAGCCTCAACGGCATCACCCTCAACATCGGGTTTATAAATGATGAATGGCACCGGATCGCTGGTGTGAACCGTAGTTTCACATGGCGTTGGATGATCGGGTAAAACAGCAATGGCAACCGGCTCGTCCATCTTGGCTGTTTCTTCAACCAAATACTTCACCACACGGTAATCGAGGTACTCAATCGTTTTGGTTTTGAGTTCCACATCGCCTTCGTGTCCGGCTTCATCGCTAGCCTCAATATGCAAGTAAATCAAGTCATGATCTTTCAATGCTTCCATGGTGGCTTCTGCTTTGCCTTCGTAATTGGTATCGTAAAGTCCGGTGGCGCCTTCAACGTGGATAACATCCATACCCGCATAGACACCAATTCCCTGAATCAAGTCAACTGCAGAAATAACAGCCGACTTTTCAACGCCAAACATTTCCTTCAGCGTTGGCATTTGCGGTTTATAACCCGGCGACCACGGCCAAATACTATTAGCCATATCTTTTCCTGCAGCTTTCCGCTTTTGATTGATTGGATGGTCCGACAATAACTCCATTGATTTCAAAATCAGCTCATTCAACAATTCAGCTGTTGCCTGCCCTTCTTCCTCCTTCGCTTTTGGAAGATATCCTTTAAACGGTTTTCCGGGCACATCGTGCGGAGGAGTGCAGGCCATTTGCTTTTTACCACCTTTAATGACCAACAGATGACGGTACGAAACCCCCTTGTGAAAGATGATCGTTTCAGACCCCAATTTCTCATTCAGAAAATCGATGAGCTCATGCGACTCTTCATTAGAGATATGCCCTGCCGAATGGTTTTTAATATTTTCACCTTCAACGCAAATCAGGTTACAGCGCAATGCCAGGTCACCTTCTTCCAAGGTCACTCCCATGCTGGCAGCTTCCAGTGTTCCACGTCCTTCAAAAACATGAGCTACATCGTAGCCTAAAACCGACATGTTGGCAATCTCGCTTCCCGGGTGCATTCCTTCGGGAACAGTCTGCAATTGTCCACACCGCCCAAGTTTAGCGAGACGGTCAATCGCCGGGATGTTCGCCATTTGTAAAGGGGTTTTTCCTCCGTAATCCTTCAAGGGCTCATCAGCCATTCCGTCCCCTAGTACAATGATATATTTCATCTCAATAGAATTTTAATATTTAAAATGGTAATCAATGGAACTCGCTTATAATGACTCTCCTGTGTGCGATGGTCTTTACATGCTCGTTTCATGTGCTTCCTTTTTTTTCAATTTAACTCTCTGCAATTCTCGTATCCTATTTTCCTTCAACTTCTTTCGCCTGCTCCGTTCGATCAGTCTTAGATTCGCTTCCCTGAAAACCATCCGGACCCGGTAAGTGCATTGCAATTTTTTGAATCCGATCCAGTCTTAGCATGGCCGATTTTAGTTGAAAATCACATAACTGACCTCACGCCTTTTTATCATCAGACAACGAATGGAGATGATATCCGGAGATGCTGCCAGTCCACAAACAGACAAAAAAATATCCGTTTTCGGAAACTCATTCAACTAGATGTTTGATACCCGAATGATGTCGGCAAATACACCGGCTGCGGTTACCTCTGCTCCTGCACCGAATCCTTTGATAATCATTGGAAACTCGTTGTAACGTTCAGATGTAAACATGACCAGGTTGTTACTTCCCTGCAAGTCGAAAAATGGATGCCCCTGCTCTATTTCCTGCAAGCCCACTTCAGCTTTGCCATCTTCGTATTTGGCAACAAAGCGCCAGCACTTATTTTCGGCTTCCAATACTTTTCGTCGTTTCTCAAAATCAGCATCCAGACCAGAAATCCCACTCCAGAAATCCTCCATGCTGCCATCGAAAAACTCATCAGGCACGAATTTATTGATGATCACATCTTCTTTATCAATTTTATAGCCTGACTCGCGAACCAGAATCAGCAGTTTACGAACCACATCAATCCCGCTCAGGTCAACTCTTGGATCAGGCTCTGAAAAACCTTCTTCCTTCGCCATTTGAATCGTTTTACTCAACGGCACATCAGCTGAAATTGTATTGAAAATAAAGTTCAGCGTTCCTGAAAGAACCGCTTCAATTTTCAATATTTCATCTCCGGCATTTACCAGATCATTCAACGTGTTGATGATAGGAAGCCCGGCACCAACATTGGTTTCAAACAGGAATTTGACCCCTTTTTGCTTGGCAATTTTCTTCAGTTTCAGGTAATTTTCATATTCCGAAGAAGCCGCAACCTTATTGGCCGTTACAATAGAAACGTTGGCATTCAACAAGTCCCCATATACTTCAGCCGCTGCATCAGAAGCGGTACAATCCACAAACACGGAATTGTATATGTTCATATCTATAATTTCCTGTTTATAGGCATCCAATCCGGAGGCTTCGCCTTCAGTATCCAGGCGTTCTTTAAACCCATCAATGTTAATTCCGTCGCGATCGAACAACATTTTTTTCGAATTCGCCACACCAACCACTTTCAACTTCAGATGTTTGTCTTTCAGCAGTTTTTCCTGTTGTTGTTGAATTTGACTTAACAGATTACCGCCAACCAAACCAATTCCAAGCATAAAGACATTAACTTCGACATTCTCGGAAAGGAAGAATGATTCGTGCACCACATTCAGGGTTTTGCGCAAATCAGAGTCCTTTACAACCCAGGAAATATTTAACTCCGAAGCGCCCTGTGCAATTGCGATAATATTAATACCATTTTTCCCGATGGTATTAAACAGCTTGCCGGCTATTCCGGTCGTATGCTTCATGTTTTCACCAACAATCGCTACAATCGACAAATCGCTTTCAATCTCAATTTTATTGATTTGTTGAGCTGCAATTTCACGATCAAATTCAATCCGAATAGCTTCTTCGGCTGTTTCAGCTTTAAGGGTGTCTACGGCAAACGAAATTGAGTTTTCGGATGATGCTTGTGAAATCAAAATCACATTGATATTTTCCTTGGCCAATGCACCAAACAAACGGCTCGATATGCCGGTAACTCCAACCATTCCTAAGCCTTGAACAGTAATCAGGCTAATGTTTGAAATGGAAGAAATCCCTTTAATTGGGCGGTCTTTGCCATTCGGCTGACTTGGACGAACCAAGGTTCCTTCGTGTTCAGGATCCAGCGTATTTTTTATTTGCACAGGTATTCCCTTCTGAAAAACCGGCAAAATAGTTGGTGGATAAATGACTTTCGCTCCAAAATGTGAAAGCTCCATCGCCTCGGAATAACTCAGCGATTGAATGGTGTAAGCTTTACTAATGATACGAGGATCAGCAGTCATAAAACCATTGACATCGGTCCAGATCTCAAGCACCTCAACATTTAATGCGGCTGCCAGAATTGCTGCGGTATAATCAGAACCTCCGCGTCCAAGAGTTGTATACTCTCCGGCACTGTTGCTTGAAACAAAGCCCGGAGCAACACAAACACCTGAGAAATTCTCAAATGCCTTTTTTACCTTCTTATTCGTCAGTTTAAAATCGACCAGGGCGCGGCCAAAAGCGCTATCGGTTTTTATCATTTTTGAAGCATCAGCCCATTGCGATCCTTCAATGAATTCGCTAATAATATAGGAAGACAAACGTTCGCCAAAGCCACCAATTTTATCCAGCGTTTTTGGTGTTAACTCTCCAATCATGGAAACTCCCTGAATCACTTTAGACAGTTCATCCAACAATTGATTGACTTCTGCTTTTACCTTTTCCATTTGTTCGCCATCAAACAAAGCGTCAACAACTTCATCGTGCCTCTCCTTAATTGCCGTAATTTCCGTATTGAAATATTCCGTTGCTAACACAGCCATTTTTGCTGCATTTAATATCTTGTCAGTTATTCCGCCCAATGCAGAAACGACAACAATCACGTCGCCTGGCTGACCTTTCACAATTTCCTTTACCTTTCGGATGTTTTCAGCACTTCCAACAGAAGTACCTCCAAATTTCAACACTTTCATACTTGATAATTAGATTCTCGATTCCTGACCTATAATACCAGCTCAGTTCGAATTCAAACAACTATTTAAAATTAAAAGATAACAAGCGGGGAATCTTTCCTGAAGACGGTTGCAGCAGCTGTCCACTCCTTATCAAAAAAAATCTGGATGAAGCAGTTTCGCGCCTCATCCAGACATTACTGCAATATCATTTCGACTATTCAACCGTGGCTGCTATAGCCACCGCTTCAATAATTTTTGTTTCCAATTCATGCGCCAACTCCTGATTATCGCGCAATATATTTTTAACGCCTTCACGTCCTTGTCCCAGTTTTGTTTCACCGTAACTAAACCATGAACCGCTTTTTTTAATGATGTTATAATTTACGCCCAAATCAATGATTTCACCAACCTTTGAAATTCCTTCACCATACATGATATCAAATTCAGCTTTACGAAATGGTGGAGCCACTTTGTTTTTCACCACTTTAACACGAGTATGGTTACCCATCACCTCTTCACCATCTTTAATTTGACCAATACGACGAATGTCTAAACGAACAGAAGCATAGAATTTCAAGGCATTACCACCAGTTGTTGTCTCCGGGTTTCCAAACATAACGCCAATTTTCTCACGCAACTGGTTGATAAAGATACAACAGGTTTTTGTGCGGTTAATGTTGGCCGTTAGCTTACGCAACGCCTGCGACATCAATCGAGCTTGAAGCCCCATTTTTGAGTCGCCCATTTCACCTTCAATTTCCGCTTTTGGAGTTAAGGCAGCGACCGAGTCAATAACGACGATATCCACAGCTCCCGAGCGAATCAGGTTGTCAGCAATTTCCAGTGCTTGCTCACCATTATCAGGCTGAGAAATCAATAACTCATCGGTATCAACACCTAATTTTTTCGCATAGTAAGGATCAAATGCATGCTCGGCATCAATGATGGCAGCAATACCTCCAGCCTTTTGTGCTTCAGCAATCGCATGAATCGCCAAAGTCGTTTTACCTGATGATTCCGGACCATAAATCTCAATGACCCGGCCTTTCGGAAATCCACCGACTCCCAAGGCAATATCCAATCCAATTGAACCAGAAGAAATTGCCGGAACGTCTTCGACTGCACGATCCCCCATCTTCATAATGGCGCCTTTGCCGTAACTTTTTTCTATTTTATCCATTGTAAGCTGAAGGGCTTTCAGCTTTTCCTTGTTCACATTTGATTCTTCTTTTGCCATATTACGATAAGTCTAAAGCTTTGATTATTTGACTTGTGTGATCTTTTGTTTTTACCTTTTTAAATACCTCTTCAACAACACCCTCTTCGTTTATCACATAGGTTGTACGAATAACGCCCATGTACTTTTTACCATACATGTTTTTTTCGCCCCACACACCATAAGCTTGTAGAATTTCCTTCTCTGTATCAGCGATCAGATTGAAATTAAAGCCGAATTTATCAGCAAACTTTTTGTGAGAAGCTACGTTATCAGGACTAACACCCACAATCTCATAGCCTTTTTCAATCCAGGCATCATAATTGTCATTCAGATTACAGGATTCAGCCGTACATCCCGGCGTATTGTCTTTAGGGTAAAAGTATAAAATTAATTTCTTGCCTCTAAAATCAGACAGAGAAACGAATTCGCTATTTTGATTAAGTCCTTTAAATTCAGGTGCAATATCACCTTTATTCAGAAGTGCCATACATTTTTTCTGTTTAATTAGACAAATATACTTGAATTAATGATAAATTTCAGTTTAATATGAGTTGAAAAACGAACAAAAACTTAACAGTTAAAGAAAAATTAGCTTTCAACATTTTTTGTAATTTTAGATCGAAAACGATATCGCTATTATGCATATAAACATGACAACTTTTCACAGAACAACTTCATTTCTTTTATTGTTTTTAGTCGGCCTTTGTTTCTTCGGAAAAACAGCCCTTGCACAAAACGATCCGGAACAGCTGGCTAAGAATTTAATTGAAGAAGAAAAATACACCGAAGCCCTGCCCTATTTCAAGGATTTGGTTCATTTGTATCCTCAGGATAAAGAGTTAAATTACTACCTGGGCATGTGCCTGGCAGAGACCGAACAGTTTGGAGCTGAAACAAAAGAGGCACTGCTATTATCACTGGGAAAAGATACGCCTGCAAAAAGCCTGTACTACCTCGCACAATGCTTTCATGCAGAAGAAAATTATACCGAAGCACTCAGCTACTACAAACAGTTTGATGATGAAGCTAGAAACCGGGTAAAGCGCTCGACAAACCTGGATGAGCTGATTGAGTTTTCTGAAAAGCAAATTAATCCGTTTCCCAAACCGGAACAGCAGGTTGACATTGAGCCCGAAGTTAAAGAAGAGGAAATACAAAAAGTTGACACGCTTGAAAAACAAAAGCCGATTCAAATAGAGATCCCTGCCGGGCTGGAAGATAGCCTGATCAATTTTCAGGTTAATTCAAGCATCAAGTATCTAAAGATAGACCAATTTAAAAATCCCAAGTCACTTCAGGCTTTTATTCAAGCTTGGCAAGACGAACAGGAACTGAAGCAAGTATTGATAAAAACGAACAATCTTCGTGATAAATATCATTCAGCTTTAGCCGACGAAAAAGAGGACATTGCCAATAAAATCCTTACTTTAGAAAAAGAAACTTACTCTAAAAACCAAGCTATTAACGAACAATATTTTGAAGCCCGAAAACGGGAAATCAATTATTGGGAGCAGGCTGGCCAGGAGGACATTCAGTCGTTCATTCAAAAAATCAAAGCTATGGAAGACAGTATTTGGCAAGCTCACGAAGCAGAACGCATCAAGAAGCTGGAAGCTCAAAAGCCAGTGGTATTGCCCGATAGCCTTGTTAAAAACTTACTGCCTGATGAACCCGAGACAGCTGACAATGGGGTGACCTATAAGATACAAATTGGCGCTTATAGTAAAACTCCTCCTGACTGGGTTCAACGTTTATTTAAAAAATTGTCGGTCATTCGTCGCATTGATCAATATACCGACGAGAATGGCGTGACGGTTTATACTGTTGGGGAACTGAAATCGTACGACGATGCACTGCAAATGCAATCTCAAGTACGAACCGAAGGAGTTAAAGACGCATTTATTGCGGCCTATAAAAACGGAAAACGAATACCTGTAAAAGAAGCCCGAAGTATTACTGAGGGATAATATGGAAAATAAAATGAAGCCTGGAGAACAAACAAAAAAGCAACCGGAACAAGATAATAAGACAGAACGGAAGAATAACCGGTTTCTCATTCTTCACAATGATAACAACCATAGCTTTGATTATGTGATTGATGCCTTAATTAAAGTTTGTGAGCACGATGCTGAACAAGCAACCCAATGCACTTTAATCACACATTATAAAGGGAAATGTGATGTTAAAAAGGGAAGTTTTACTTACCTTAGTCCACTAAAGAAAGCCTTGGTTGCCCGAGAATTAACGGCCACCATCGATTAACAAAAAAACAAATGACCATTCTAATCATCTTATTCCTGATCTTACTGGGAATTCTGCTATTGCTTTTAGAATTTGTTGTGATCCCGGGAATCACTATTGCCGGAATTGGGGGTGTCGTTTTACTTGGAGCAAGTGTTTATTTAGCTTTTGATACTTATGGTATTTTAGTAGGAATTATCACACTCGCTTTCGTTATCATTGCCTCCCCTATCATTGTCTACCAGCTTTTTCAAAGTAAAACGGGTAAACACATGCTTTTGAATTCTGAAATCGATAGCCATATCGACAAAATAGATGAGCAGCTTATTCGTGTTGGCGATGAAGGAATAACCCTCGGAAGACTAGCTCCTACAGGACGGGTCAAAATAAACAAGCTTAGCATGGAGGCCAAATCCGCAGGGGGCTTTGTTGATCAACATGTCAAAATCAAGGTTATTGAAGTTTTAAAAACGCAAGTAATTGTTGAACCAATAAATCAATAAATAATGGAATATTTTGGAACTTTAGGATTAGTTGTTGGGATTTTTGTCCTACTCATCATCATCCTGTATTTTATACCAATCGGACTTTGGTTTTCAGCCTTAGTTTCCGGAGTTCGTATCTCACTTATGCAACTGTTCCTGATGCGTTTCAGGAAAGTTCCGCCCTCTGTAATTGTTCGTGCTTTAATTGAAGGAACCAAAGCCGGCATAAAGTTAGACCGTGACAAACTTGAAGCTCACTATTTAGCTGGCGGAAAAGTTGACATGGTTGTTCATGCATTAGTTTCGGCCGAAAAAGCCAACATTGATCTGACATTTAATATGGCCACCGCCATTGACCTGGCAGGCCGCGATGTATTTGAGGCTGTACAGATGTCTGTGAATCCGAAGGTAATTGACACACCTCCGGTTGCTGCTGTTGCCAAAGACGGTATTCAGCTCATAGCCAAAGCAAGGGTGACTGTTCGTGCAAATATCAAACAGCTAGTTGGTGGTGCAGGCGAAGACACTATTTTGGCGCGGGTTGGCGAAGGTATCGTTTCTTCTATCGGTTCATCGCACACCCACAAAGCAGTGCTGGAAAATCCAGACTCTATTTCCAAAGTTGTACTAAACAAAGGATTGGATGCAGGTACAGCATTCGAGATTCTTTCGATTGATATCGCCGACATCGACATTGGTAAAAATATTGGTGCCGGGCTGCAAATTGACCAAGCTGATGCTGATAAGAATATTGCACAAGCGAAAGCAGAAGAGCGTCGTGCAATGGCTGTTGCATTAGAACAAGAGATGATTGCAATGGCGCAGGAAATGCGTGCTAAAGTAATCGAAGCTGAAGCCCAAGTTCCCTTAGCAATTGCAGAAGCATTTAAACTCGGTAATCTGGGAATTATGGATTACATGAAATACAAAAATATCATGGCCGACACTTCGATGCGAGACTCAATAGCCGGAGACGAAAAAGGTAAAGGCAAAAAGAAATAAGCAGAAAGTAACTACTCAAAAGAAAGGGCGTTTCCAATTGGAAGCGCCCTTTCTTTTGCTATAGGAATAATTCAATTGTTAAAAAATGTTCTACAGCACGTTTTTTAATATTGGCTTAACACACAATCGTGTTTTTCACCTTACCTTTGTAGTAGATTTTATTTCATAAGTTTAGGTTTGATTAGTTTTATTGGTTTAGTTAGGTTAGAAAAGGGTAGATAGAGATCTACTCTTTTTTTTTCAAATCTTGAATAAAATCAATATAAATGCTGTAGAACATGTTTTTTAACATTCACATAACACAAGTTTGTGTTTTTCAACATATCTTTGTGGTAGATTTTATTTCATAAGTTTAGGTTTGATTAGTTTTATTGGTTTAGTTAGGTTAGAAAAGGGTAGATAGAGATCTACTCTTTTTTTTTTGCGTGTAACCCAAATGAATCCACTTTTCGTAGGTATTGACATAACGAATCAACTAAAATTCAGAAAATGAAACAAAAACTGTTCTTTTCAATTTCAATCCTAATCAGCTTAATGCTTCTTTCTTGCGGGCAAAGAAACGCTAAAAATGAAATGGATGCAGAAGCTTACTCCAGACTTCTGAAAATCGGCAACCACATTTCGGCACAAGCACAAACCTCCTTACTATCTCATGTTTCGAGCGCCATGAAAAAAGGTGGTAGTCTTTATGCAGTGGAATTTTGCAACCTGCAAGCCTCCTCTATTACCGACAGCCTAAGTAATCATTTCAACTACACGATATCTCGCATTTCGGATAAGAACAGGAATCCGGGGAATAGCCTTAAAACAGCAACAGACAAGCAATTATGGAACTGGGCAACCCAACAGGATGTTCCGAAAGATACGCTGGTTGTGGTTAAGTCGCAGGCTATTTACTACAAACCAATCCGGACAGCAATGCCGGCTTGCCTGCAATGTCACGGACCAGCGGAGACCATTCAGCCTGAAACCTACGAAAAGCTGCAAACACTTTACCCCAACGACAAAGCCACTGGCTACAAATTAAACGAACTCCGGGGCCTATGGAGAATTGAGCTTGCCCAATAAAATTAAGAGCGCAAGCAATTCAAGATATTCGATGGGAAAAAGCGATAAGCCACTTGGGGCTTCAGTAATCCAAGTGGTTTATCGCTGTTATTTAGGCCGAAAAACCGTTTCTTACTGAATTCTAAAACGGAGACCAACATACGATTTGCGTCCATAAATGGGCCCCCAAATCAATGAGCTGTCAAAATAAGGACTAAACGGTTGATCGCTGGCTATAATCGGATTATCCTGTTTGTAACCAGTCAGATTTTCAACTCCCACATAAATCTCGAACCTCTCACTAAAACTTTTGCTAACCTGTGCATTCATCAGAAAAAAATCGGGTGAATAACCATCTCGTTGAAATTCCGGAGGATTAGAAGACGTATTTGGAATCCGCTTTTCGCCCTGCCAATTAATGGTATAGTCAAAGCTCCACGAATTACGGGTTTCATAAGCCAGGTTAAGAAATGCCCGGTGGCTGGCCAGCAAAGGCTTTGCCAACAAACCTTGCCGATAGGTTGTTTTTACATCATACCAACGATAAGCGAAACGCGCATCCAGGCGTTGAACAAGTTCATAATCAACCTGTCCCTGAAAACTAGTGGAATAAGATTTTTCACTCGACTCAAAAAACAAGGCCTGCTGTGGGTCTTGATCCAAGTCGAGTACCACCTGAGAGGAAAAGTCCGTTTGGTAAAAATCAAAGCTGATGCTTCCGGGGCGATACCCCAATTCAAACTTTTGGGTCAGGTTCAACCCGTAATTCCAGGCTACCTCAGGACCAAATCCATAAGGATAATCATTGGCTTTACCCTGAAATATAATTTGACGCGAACTGGCCAGTATGCCACTATTTTCACTGATCACACTTGCTGTGCGTTGCCCTCTCCCTACCGAAAGTCGCAACACCGTTTGTTCTGCCGGCGCGTAGCGAACATGCAGACGTGGCGTTAGAAATGCGCCATACAAATTGTGATAATCAGCCCGCATACCTGCGACCAAGCTAAACGCATCAGATGGCAGCCAGCTGTACTCGAAAAAGACGCCCGGCACCGATTCTTCGCGGTTGAAGATTGTATCATTCAACGTTTCGTGAAAATCATCATACTGAAGAGAGACTCCCGTTTTAAACTCATGGTTGGTGTTCCCAATAATACTCTGATAAATGAAATTGGCATAGGCTGATTGCTGCTCCGCGTGATAGGCATTCAAACCAAAATAACTATCCTGCTCATGTGTTGTTGCGGCCAGTTGTAAACCCATTGATTTCCATGGCAGATCGTAAAACACCTTGCCTATTTTTGCCCAACCTTCCAGTCGTTTCACATCAACGTTCATTCCCCAGCCATTGCTCGTGAGAGCATCTTCAGGTTGAAAATCCAATTCCCCGCCTTCACTGCTCATGGCCGATCCCTTGACGCCAAATTGCAAATGAATTCCCTGCCCGCCGTTATAAGTCCAGCGGTTCAGTGCGGTAAACGTGCTGCCGATCGGCATATCCATAAACCCGTCATTGTTGTGATCAAACTTTCTAGAATTGTTCTTTCCATGCAACAATAAGGCTGTTGACCAATTTTCATTTTTAAACCGGTGAGCCAGGTTCAGGTTGGCCTCCAAACGACTTTCTGCATTGGCAAACAAGTTCAAATACAGCCGATCCGCGACCTCAGGCTTTCTCATCTCTAGGTTGATTTGCCCGGCAATGCTTTCGTAACCGTTCACCACCGACCCCGTTCCTTTGTTCAGCTGAATGCTCTCGATCCAGGTTCCCGGAACCAATGTTAAACCATAAATCGAAGCCAGTCCGCGCATATCCGGTATATTTTCACGGGTCATCTGCACGTAGGGACCAGCCAGCCCCAGCATCTGAATCTGGCGCGACCCGGTTACTGCATCGGTAAACGAAACGTCGATACTTGGACTGGTTTCAAAACTTTCACTCAGGTTACAGCAGGCTGCTTTACACAACTCCTTCTCCCCAATATGCTCCACCTTGACGGAGCCCAGCATGGAGATCTCGGTCGATTTCTGTCGGTGTACAACCTCCACTTCGCCCAACTCGCGCGAAACATCCATCACCACCACCGGAATTTTGTCGGTGTTAACCTCTAATGTGTCGTTGCGATAACCAATATAACTAAACACCAGCTGCTTGGTTTTATTGGTCCGCTCAATCATAAATTGCCCGGTATTGTCCGAACTGGTACCAATCGAAGTGCCTTCCCAATAGACGTTGACACCAACAAGCGGCGCCGTTTTCCCATCTTCTGTTCTCTCTGCTACACTTCCTTCCACCATATTTGGGGCAAGCTGCGCCAATCCGAACAATGGAAATACAAGTAGCAGGGAAACTAGCCATCCCTTCTGAATCATAGTGAATTGAATTAGTGAATTTCTACTCCGTCGCGGTACTTGCAACAATCGTTTAGTTGAGCGTAAGCTTCATCGGTGGCTTTCACTTTTTTGGTGTCGTGCCCGGCCTTCGCAATGGCCTGATGAATGGCTTTCTCATCCGTCTTTTTAGTGGAATAAATGACTTTAATTTTTTGGGTTTGTTTGTCCCATTCAGCCATTTTTACGCCTTTTATTAAGGCCGCTTTTTCAATACGTTTTTCACACGCACCGCAAACTCCTGAAACTTCAAATTCAAGAGTTTCTACTTTTTTCTTTTTTTCGCCATTTTCGGCAAAAACGACCACTGAGAAAAACAGGCCAAGTATAACTGAAAATAAAATTGATGTTCTCATTTTGTTAGTTTTTAATTGATACCATAAGACTATTCGGGCCATCAAAATTAACGGCCCGTTAAGTGTTGATCGATTAAAAGCTAACCATAGTAAACCAAGGAACAATGCAGTAACCAAACCGGCTCGTTTGGTGGTGGATAAAAAGTATTTCTAACGAATGGGGCATCCTGTTTCGCGAAAAAATCAGGCGAATAAACCAAGGTAGAAACAGCCTGCTGAGACATCGGTTGTTCTACTTTCAGCTTAGAATTACTCAGAAGCGTTTGTTGTTCTTCGAACTGAATCACCTGAGATTGATTGTGGCAACAGTCTGTATCACAGAAACTCGCTTCTCCACAACAAGAATTTGTTTCTGAAAAAAGCTGTACCGACAAGATTTCGCCCGAGCAATATTGTACCTGAACTGCCAACCCAACGGTAACCAGCAAATAAAATACAGACAGTATGACGACCAGTGCTCGTTTCATCTCCTGCAAAAATAAAAATAAAAAATGAACCGCATTATTCTGTTAACAAACATTATAATTTCAAGCACCTTTTGGGGTTGAACAAATCATCACAAAAATTCAAAACCCGATCAACACCTTCAACTACCAGAACCAAAACTCCTTGAAGTGACTGCCTGTGTCAATGAGAAATAAGCTCTCTTTTTCAATCCAAACTCAACAAAAAAGAAACATCAATATTCTACAAACTCAGCAAAGTCGATTGTTTGGGAAAATTCTTTAAAAACTATCTTGCTATTAAAATAAAAAAATAACTTTGGCGTTAGATGTAAAACCAGCCCACAGGGATGATGACCAGACAGCTCATTTTACTTTCATTTTTATTATTCACAGCTTTTAGCTCGAACGCTCAAGTAGGAGGTGAATCAACTTACGAGTTTTTAAATTTGCCAAATTCTGCACGGATGGCAGCACTTGGGGGCAACCAGGTAGCAATAAACGACTCTACCGATTTAAATGTCGCCTACAACAACCCGGCCTTGCTGCATCCATCGATGAACCAGAAACTGTTGATGAACTACGTCAGCTATTTTGATGATATTAAGTTTGGCTATGCCTCGTTTGCAAAAAATTATGGAGACATTGGAACTTTTGCATTGGGAATGCATTATATCAACTATGGTAAATTTACTTATGCTGACGAAGTCGGGCAGCGTGGTGGAACATTCAATGCTTCAGAATATGCACTAAACATCATTTGGGCGAAGCAATTTAATCGGTTTCAGGTTGGAGCTACATTAAAGCCAATTTTATCGTCGTTTGAAGCTTACCAGTCATTTGGGTTGGCCGTTGATGCCGGCATTAGCTATGCCAGCCTCGATAAACTAACCAATATTGCTCTTGTACTTAAAAATATGGGCGGGCAAATAACGACTTACTACGAAGGAGCTAATCGTGAGTCTATTCCATTTGATGTCCAGTTGGGGGTTTCAAAAAGACTAGCTCATGCCCCATTCCGTCTGACTGCTACCTTGCAACACTTACAAAAATGGTCTTTGGCTCAACCAGAAGAAGTTGACAATGGTTTTGAAACAACCATTGAAAAAGATGATTTTAGCAAGAAGTTCCTGCGCCATTTGGTTCTTGGCGTTGAATTGCTCCCTTCGGACAATTTTACAATCCGCGCCGGATACAATTACCAAAGGCGACAAGAACTGCTTTTCAAAGACAAGGCATCAACAGTCGGTTTTTCATGGGGATTTGGGTTTAAAATAAACCGCTTTCACTTCAACTATGGATCGGCACGCTACCATTTGGCAGCAACCAGTAATCACATTTCTGTGGCTATCAATTTGCATAATAGTTTTAACTAGCCAAATTTATTCATATTCAGAAGTAGCCATCTGAATCATGAAGTCCACACCCATTTGAAACAATTTTCAGTAACAATTAACGACTGGCTCTATTTCTGCGCGTTGAACAATTTCTTCCATCGAAAAACAATATATTTGTCAACATGAATCAAAAAGCTGACAACAATAAAATTGTAATTGCCATTGATGGCCACTCTTCGTGTGGGAAAAGCACCGTGGCCAAACAACTTGCCAAACAGTTAAAATACATCTATTTAGACAGTGGCGCTATGTACCGGGCAGTTACTTTATTTGCCTTACGCAACCAATTGGCTGCCGATGGAAAAGTCGATGAACAAGGCTTAATTGATCGTTTGGAAGAGATAAAAATTGAGTTCCGGTTTAATGAGGCTACCAAACAGAATGATACCTATTTGAATGGCGAAAACGTGGAAGACGAAATTCGTCAACTTCCGGTAGCCAATCACGTTAGTCCTGTTGCAACCATTCGCGAAGTTCGGCAGGCCATGGTTAGGCAACAACAAGCAATGGGAAAAAACAAAGGCATCGTTATGGATGGGCGCGACATTGGCACAGTTGTTTTCCCTGATGCAGAGTTGAAAATATTTATGACTGCCAGCCCGGAAGTTCGTGCGCAACGCCGGTACGATGAACTGACCGAAAAAGGCAAGCAAGTTAGCTTTGAAGAAATTTTAAAAAATGTACAAGATCGTGATCGTATTGATTCGGGGAGAAAAGAGAGTCCGCTAAAGCAAGCCGATGATGCTTTAATTCTTGACAATAGCACGATCAGTCGGGAAGAGCAATTGAAGTGGGTGACTAAAAAAGTAAAAGAGATCACAGAGGACTAATCGTACATAACTGGCAAACCGAAAGTTATACAACCAAAGAATCCCCGATGAAATAAGGAGTGTTTTTTGAAACTTGAAATTTGAAACTTAGCGTTTAATGCAGATTGAGATTGATCATAAATCAGGATTTTGTTTTGGTGTTGTAAATGCCATCAAAAAGGCTGAAGAAACACTTGACAAGAGTGAGAAACTTTATTGTCTGGGCGATATTGTACACAATGGAATGGAGGTAGAAAGACTTGAAGAGCTGGGGCTCATCACTATTGACCGGGAAACATTCTTCACCCTTAAAAATTGTCAGGTGCTCCTTCGTGCTCATGGTGAACCACCTTCAACTTACGAACACGCCAAGGCCAACAATATTGAACTGATTGATGCAACCTGCCCGGTGGTTCTCAAACTTCAGCAGCGGGTTAAAAAGGCTACCTTAGAAATGAACCAAAAAGATGGACAAATTATCTTGTTTGGAAAAAAAGGACATGCCGAAATAGTGAGTCTGGACGGACAAACTGACAATCACGCTATCGTTGTTGAAAACAAAGATGATCTATCTGAAGTAGATCCTGAAAAGCCGGCTTACTTGTTTTCTCAAACCACCAAATCACTCGAAAAATTCAATGAAATCGCAGCCGAACTGAAGCAAAATTCAAAGCAGGAAATAATCATTAAAGATACTATTTGCCGACAGGTAGCCAATCGGGTTCCCCGTATGAAAGAATTTGCCAACCAACATGATGTGATCGTTTTTGTTGGTGGCAAAAAAAGTTCCAATGCTCAATTCCTATTTGAAGTTTGTAAAAAAAGCAACCCGAATAGCTACTTTATTTCAAATCCTGACGAACTAAATCCCAACTGGTTTTCCAGTGACAATTCCGTAGGGATTTGTGGTGCTACTTCAACCCCACAATGGTTAATGGAAAAAGTAGCGGGACAAATAAAGAAATACGAAACATCGGACATTTAACATGACTTTTTGAGCCCGAATTCCCTCTTAAATTTCTGGCAAGGTCCAGGGCAATCGGTAATTTGCTTTTACCAATAGGTTAGCTTCTGCATCATTTTCAAACTCCTGTTTTTCCGAATTCCAGTTTACTTTACGTCCTAAGCGATATGAGATATTTCCTAAA
The DNA here is from genome assembly GCF_009847015.1 of Sunxiuqinia indica. Taxonomy (GTDB): domain Bacteria; phylum Bacteroidota; class Bacteroidia; order Bacteroidales; family Prolixibacteraceae; genus Sunxiuqinia; species Sunxiuqinia indica. The sequence goes on along the minus strand of NZ_WVEM01000003.1, from coordinate 174,434 downwards.
TGTGCAAAGCGGGCAATGTGTGCTCCGGTTTCAATATCACAATTAGGTTTATCCCCTGTTCTTATACAATCCAGAAAATTTTGAACATGCAAATCTAATCCATTTCCAACCGCATGATGCAATTCCACCCCCTCATAGCCTTCCTTAGCACTTGTACTTCTTGTTTCAGGGATAACCTCCCATCCATTTCGATCAACGACCAACGTGCCATATTCTCCCACAAAAGCAACGCCATGCCCGCGACCTCCATAGTTGGCTCCATAAATTCCAATGGTATGATCCCAAATCAAACCAAAATCGCCAAAATCAAAAACAGCTGACATGGTATCCGGTGTTTGCATAGCATCTTTAGGAAATGCATATTTACCGCCCACAGCTGTTATCGATTTGGGAACATACTGATTCATCCCGAACAAAGCAAAATCGAGCAGATGAACTCCCCAATCAGTCATTAAGCCGCCGGCATAATCCCAAAACCATCGAAAAGTAAAATGAAATCGATTCTTGTTAAAAGGCCGATCAGGAGCCGGTCCCAACCACATATTATAATCGACTCCATCAGGAGCGTCAGAATCAGGAATAACCGGAATGGAATTCTTCCACCCAACATTAGACCATGATTTTACTGAGCGAATACGCCCTATGCTTCCCGCATGCAAATACTCCACTGCGTCGTTCCAGTGCTGATGACTTCGTTGCCACTGCCCTACCTGAACTATATTTCCATATCGCTTTTGCGCAGCCACCATCACATTACATTCCTCAATGGTATTTCCAAGAGGCTTTTCAACATAAACATGTTTTCCAACTTGCGAGGCATAAACCATAGGTAGGCAATGCCAATGATCAGGAGTTCCAACAATTACCGCATCAATATCTTTATTATCAATAATCTGTCGGAAATCATTATACAACAAGGGACGTTTTCCGGTAAGTTTTTCAACATCTTCTGCGCGTTTATCCAGTACTCGTTGGTCAACATCACAAAGAGCGATACATTCAACTTCCTTATTTTTCAAAAATGATTGGAGATCGCTGAATCCCATACCTCGGCATCCAATTAATCCAACAGTAATTTTTTCGTTTGGAGAAGCACAGCCGGCGTTCATAATCGTTGGAAACGCTGCTATTCCGGCTGCAACTACAGCAGATTGTTTGACAAAATTTCTACGGGTATTATCCATGTTTATTCTGTTTGTTGGTTTTTAAAGATTGCCATAAAGATAACTGAAATGAATAAAAAGCGAATCAGAATGGTAGATTTCCAGCTAAAAAATTTCCCTCACAATCAATATCAGCACAAAAAGACAATTTCATCACTTAAATTGACCGGCTGGTCATGTTAATAATTATTTAATATTGGATAATTGTGCTGAAAGTAACTGCATTTTACCTTTGACCAATCGTTCAATCATAAACAAAACACCATGCCTCGAAGCTCAGAACAATTTGAACAACTCAGAAACGAAAAGAAGAAGCTCATCAGAGAAACGGCTTTAGGATTATTTGCTGAAAATGGGTTTCATGCCACGTCAATCAGTCAGATTGCCCAAAAGGCAAAAATTTCGAAAGGACTTGCATACAATTATTTCGAAAGCAAATTTGACATTCTGAAAGACATTATATACAACGGATTTGATGAGTTTTTCGGTGGTTTCAATGTCAACCAGGACAACAGGGTTACTGATGAAGAATTCTATGCCTTCATTCGAAAAAGTTTTGCGCTAGTCAAACAAAATCCACGATATTGGAAGCTCTATTATTCACTAATGCTCCAACCAGTTGTTACCGACAGCCTATCGAATGAATTTATCGATCGCAGTAAACCAGTGATGGGCATGATGTATAACTTCATTGTTACCAAAGGGAGTCAGGACCCGGAAGGAGATCTGATGGCCATCGGCAGTATGCTAGAAGGCGCCATGCTTTACGCGGTAGTTACCCCAGACATCTTCCCCATCGACCAACTTGTCGAAAAAATAATTTCAACGATACAACGAATTATCATCACCAACACAAACAAACAGCCATGAAAACAATTACAAACATCTTTTTTCTCCTCCTGATTGCAGTCTCATTATCTGCTAAGGATATCGATATTAAAGAAATTGTTCGTCAAGCCGATGAAAAACTCCGGGGCACTTCCAGTATCGGTGAAGTAACGATGACCATTAAACGACCATCATGGGAACGAACCATTTCCATGAAAAACTGGACCCTTGGAAATGAATACTCGCTAATTTTAATAACCGCTCCCGCCAAGGAAAAAGGGCAAGTTTTCCTGAAACGCCAAAACGAAATGTGGAACTGGGTGCCCAATATCGACCGAATGATTAAAATACCGCCCTCCATGATGATGCAAAGCTGGATGGGATCGGACTTTACCAACGATGATCTGGTAAAAGAATCTTCACTGGTCAAAGACTATGAACACTCACTGGTTGGCAAGGAAACAATTGAAGGATACGAGTGCTACAAGATTGAGCTGATTCCGAACGAAGATGCTGCAGTGGTTTGGGGAAAGATTTATATGTGGGTTTCAAAAGAGAAGCTACTGTGGTTGAAAGCTGAATACTTTGACGAAGATGAGATGCTTGTCAATACTGAAATCCTCACCAACGTTAAAATGATGGATGACCGGGAGATCCCTACTCACCTGGAAATGATACCGGCAAACGAAGAAGGTCATAAAACAATCATGACTTTTGACGAAATTGATTTCAATGTTGATCTGAAGGAATCATTCTTCTCTATTCAAAACATGAAAAGGTTACGCTAATTCTACTCTTAACTCAGATCGTGATGAAAACAAATTTAAAATTAGCCTGGCGAAATATCTGGAGAAACCGAAGAAGAACATTGATCACGGTTGCATCTATTTTTTTTGGTGTTTTGCTCAGTACATTCATGACATCGATGCAGGAAGGCACCTATTCGAAAATGATCGACAATGTGGTCAGTTTCTATTCCGGTTACATCCAAATTCATCAAAACGATTATTGGGATAATAAAACCATTGAATACACCTTTCAACCTAACGACTCGTTAATTCAGGTTCTCCAGGAAAATCAGGAAATAACCAGCTACGTCCCCAGACTGGAATCATTTACGCTCATGTCCTATGAGAATAGCACAAAAGGAGCAGCCTTAATTGGCATTGATCCAACGAAAGAAAATCAGATGACTAATTTGTCTCGTTGGGTTGAAAAAGGCCAATACCTGAAACAAGGAGATGATGGAATCCTATTGCCCGTAAACCTGGCCAAGAACCTTGGCGTTAATCTGAACGACACCTTGGTTTTAATCAGCCAAGGCTACCATGGAGCTAGTGCTGCAGCCTTATTTCCGGTAAAAGGAATTCTCAAATTCCCCTCCCCTGCAATGAATAATCTTGGTGGATATATTGATATAAAAGCTGCTCAGGAATTCTTTTCAGTGCCGGAAAAACTCACCTCCCTGGTGCTCATGATTGACGATTATTCAAAAGTCAATCAAATCAAGCATCAACTGCAAACAGAGTTAAAAGATCGTTACGAAATTATGACTTGGGACGAAATGGATCCGGTGACTAAAAATATGATTGAAGCTGATCGTTCAGGAGCTTACCTGACCAAGGGAATCCTTTATGCACTTGTCGGCTTTGGCATATTTGGAACGGTAATTATGATGATTGCCGAACGCCGGAAAGAAATGGGAATCATGATTGCAATAGGCATGCAAAAAAGCAGGCTGAGCAAAATCCTTTTCTACGAAACAACGCTAATTGGTTTGATTGGTGTTATCTTCGGATTCGCCATTTCATTACCGTTTATTATCTACCTGGTTTATCATCCTATTCCTCTTACGGGAGAAGCAGCAAAAGCTTACGAACAGTTTGGACTGGAGGCAGTCATGTACTTTTCAGCAAAATGGTTCATTTTCGCGCGCCAAGTATTGGTCATCTTCATTTTAACCATGGTGGTCTACCTCTATCCATTATTTAAAACCTACCGTTTAAAGCTGACCGAAGCACTTCATTCATAACCTAAAAAAACTGAAATCATGATACTAGCAGTTGCCTGGAGAAACATTTGGCGCAATAAAACCAGAAGCCTTGTCATCCTAATTGCCATTTGCCTGGGCTTGGCTTCCGGCATTTTTTACATGGCTTTTTATAAAGGCATGGTCGTTCAACGGATCAATACAGCCATAAAAACCGAGGCTTCACACATTCAGGTTCACCACAAAGAATATTTGAATAATCCGGATAAAAAATTCGTCATTTCAAATACAGACTCAACAGTACAAATCATCCGCTCTAATGAGCATGTAAAAGCGATTAGCAGCCGGGTGATTATAAACACCATGGCGCAATCGGCAAAAACCGGTACCGGTGTTAAAATAACAGGTATTAATCCTGAAGATGAAAAGCAAGTGACCAACCTTTCAACCAAACTAATTGAAGGAACTTACTTTGAAGAAGTGAAACGAAACCCGATTGTAATTGGTGAAGAACTAGCGAACAAGCTAAACGTCAAATTGAAGTCGAAAGTGGTCGTCACCTTACAAGATATGCAAGGAAATTTAACCGGTGCAGCCTTTAAGGTTGAAGGTATTTTCCGAACATCAAACACGGCTTTTGATAAAGCCAGCGTATTTGTTCGGAAATCGGATATCAGCCGAATTATGCAGTTGGATAATCAGGCCAGTCACGAAATTGCAATTTTGCTGGATAACAACGAAAATCTAGCATCAACAAATACATCATTGACCGAGGAGTTATCAACACTGGATGTAAAAACGTGGCGTGAAATCATGCCTGAAGTTAGTCTGGTTGAAAGCAGCTTTGGAATAACCATGTTTGTTTTTATCGGCATCATTTTACTCGCCCTGCTTTTTGGCATTATTAATACCATGTTAATGGCTGTTTTAGAACGAAAAAAAGAATTGGGAATGTTAATGGCTGTTGGCTTAAATAAGACGAGGGTTTTCACCATGATCTTACTCGAAACAGTCATGCTTTCTCTAGTTGGAGGATTGTTCGGAATTGCATTGGGATGGCTCCTTACGTTCTATTTTGGCTACCAGGGAATTGATTTGGGAACCTGGTCAACAGCCTACGAATCGATGGGATTCGACACGCTGGTTTATACCCAATTGCCATTTTATGTTTCCATGCAAATCGCACTAATGGTCATCGTTACCGGAATTATTGCGGCGATCTATCCGGCCACGAAAGCACTTAAATTAAAACCGGCCGAAGCCATTCGTATTGACCTTTAACAATTTCCATGAAAAGGCTTAACAACTAAAATCCGATTATCATGAACGTTATAGAAGTAAAAGACCTGAAAAAAGTATACAACAGCACCGAAGTAAAAGTAAACGCACTAAATGGCATCGATTTGACCATTGAAAAAGGAGAATTTACAGCGATTGTCGGACCATCCGGTTCGGGGAAAACAACTTTTCTGAATATGCTTGGGGGACTCGACTCACCAACCAGTGGTGATATTAATATTGGAGGCACCGAGATTGGAAAACTGAGCTCATCAAAATTGATTGACTTCAGGCTACAAAACATCGGTTTTGTATTTCAGGCTTACAACCTGATACCGGTTTTAACAGCACTCGAAAATGTGGAATTCATCATGCAAATGCAAGGAGTGGATAAAAAACAACGGCAGCAGCGCGCCAAAGATCTACTCATCCAAGTCGGACTTGGCGACCGGATTAACAGTCGGCCTTCGAAACTTTCAGGAGGTCAGCAACAGCGCGTGGCGGTTGCCCGTGCACTGGCATCAAAACCAACCTTTGTGTTAGCCGATGAGCCAACTGCCAACCTCGATTCCAAGTCAACAGAGAATTTGCTAAGCATGATGGAAGAACTCAATAAGCAAGAGAAAATCACGTTTATATTTAGCACACACGATCAACGCGTAGTGAACAAAGCCCATCGAGTGATCACACTTGAAGATGGAAAAATAATTAGCGACGATCGAAAAAACGAATAATCATGAGTCAACGTATTTTTCCCATTTTCTTCCTGTTTTATATCAGCCTGTTCGCATTCAATGCCGAAGCACAACCGAACAATCAACTCATCCAGCGTGCTGATTATCTCAGTGCTTTCGAAAAACAAGTGTTAATTGAACTGAACAAGGTGCGGGCAAACCCGGCAAAATACGCTGAAGAAAATCTGGAACCGCTATTAAAAGCTTTTGATGGTCGATTATTCATCTGGCCGGGGACTATTCCAATAAAAACCCACGAAGGAAAAAAAGCACTGATTGAGTGCATTCGTGTCATGAAAAAACAAAAGCCACTGCCCTTACTTTCTCCTTCGGAGGGCCTGAGCAAGGCTGCCAACATTTTAGTAAAAGAACAGCAACAAACCAGCGCTATTGGTCATACCGGACGCCGAGGCTCCAACCCGCAAACACGAGTAGAACAGCTTGGAGATTGGAAAGGCAAGCTTGCAGAAAATATCACTTATGGTAACAACTCGCCTTTCCGGGTGGTTGTCAACTTACTCATTGATGATGGTGTTCCCTCCAGAAACCACCGGGAAAATATTCTGGATACGGCATTTCGCACCATTGGAATTGCTGCCGGAGATCATCCAAAATACACCAAGATGTGCGTCATGGAAATGGCTGGCGGTTTTCAATCAAAATAAAGAATTGATAAAAAAACGAACGCGATGAAACATTTTTACACGCTTCTGCTATTCCTCCTGTTTACGGTTTCGGCTTTCGCCCAAGAAAGAAACTGGACATTAAATGGCTACATCAAAGAACTGTTTATGTACTACACACCCGAGCAACAAATTCCGGGTTTGAACTTAGATCACCTCACTACAAACACGATACATAACCGACTCAATTTTAAGTGGTATGCCAGCAATGAAATTACCGTGGTGGCAGAAATGCGCAATCGCATTTTGTTCGGCAGTCTTGTAAAAAAATTCCCGGACTATCAGTCAACTGTAGATATTGACAATGGTTATTTCGACCTGTCGTTTATCCCAATAGACGGAAACGGTTGGTTTATGCACTCCATGTTCGACCGAGCTTATATTGATTGGATTTCGGGCAACTGGCAGGTTCGTGCAGGCCGCCAGCGTGTTAACTGGGGAATTAATCTGGTGTGGAATCCCAATGACGTGTTCAACTCCTTTTCTTATTTTGATTTCGATTATGAAGAGCGTCCGGGAACCGATGCGCTGAGAGTACAGTATTACACCGGTATGACTTCATCAGCAGAGCTGGTCTATAAAATTGGGCCAAACGAAAATGAGATGGCCTTGGCCGGGCTTTATCATTTCTCTCAATGGAGCTACGACTTTCAATTTATTGGAGGATGGGTTGGAGCTGACTATATGATTGGCGCAGGATGGGCTGGCGATATTCGAGGTGCGGGATTTCGGGGAGAGATCAATCACTTCGTGCCCAGAGAAAACAGTTCAGGCTCTGAAAAAGCGACCGTTGCATCAATTTCTGCCGACTACACTTTTCCGAGTTCCCTTTACTTCCACACAAGTGTGCTGTACAATAGCCACGGAAAAAAGGGAAATGCTGGGGGAATTGATCCTTTCTTCAACAATCAGCTGTCAGCCAAATACCTTTCGTTTGCACAATATTCGTTGTTCGCACAGTGCTCCTACTCCGTTACGCCATTGCTTTCCACAAGCATTTCCGGCATTGTCAACCCCAATGATGGCTCGTGGTATTTTGGCCCATCACTAACTTATTCGCTGCAAAACAACCTGGAATTGATGGCCACCAGCCAGCTCTTTTTTGGAAAGGACGGCTCCGAGTTTGGCGACATCGGGCAATTGCTGTTTGCCCGTTTGAAGTGGAGTTTCTAGTAAGACGAAAACTTCCCGAAAAGTTACTGTGTTTTACCCACCGAATCCTGCTTTCAATCGGCAGAATACAACAATTGTCAATCTGAAAAATTCCTCCTACTTTTGTCGCTCAATTATTGGATAAAATGGGTAAAAAAGTAGTTATCGGGCTTTCAGGCGGAGTTGATTCCAGTGTAGCAGCGTACCTGTTAAAGCAACAGGGATACGATGTAATTGCACTGTTTATGGTGAACTGGCACGACCGGACGGGTGCCATTACAGGACACTGTACCTGGGAAGACGATGCCATGATTGCTGAAATGGTGGCAAAAAAACTCGATATGCCTTTTCATATTGTTGACCTGAGCAAAGACTACAAAACGCGGGTGGTCGATTACATGTTTGACGAATATAGCAAAGGACGCACCCCAAACCCCGACGTACTTTGTAACCGCGAAATCAAGTTCGACATTTTTATGGATGAGTGCCTGAAGTTTGGTGCTGACTATGTTGCCACCGGACACTATTGCCAGAAAACAGAGTTCGAGCAAGATGGAAAAATGACCTACCAACTTTTGGCTGGTGAAGACAACAACAAAGACCAAAGCTATTTTCTGTGCCAGTTAAACCAAAACCAATTAAGTAAGGCTCTTTTCCCAATTGGTCATATCGACAAACCCGAAGTTCGTAGAATTGCTGCTGAGCAGGATTTGCCTACGGCAGCCCGCAAAGATTCGCAGGGAATTTGCTTTGTCGGAAAAGTTGATCTACCTACTTTTCTGCAACAACAACTGGAGCCAAAAACCGGAAATGTAATTGAAGTGCCGGGAGAGTTTATGGCCAAAAAGAAATCGGTTGAAAAAACACCGGATAACTTCAAAAAACTATGTTTTGCTTACCCCTACAAACCGTGGAATGGCAAAGTAATTGGAGAGCACCGTGGCGCGCACTTTTACACGGTAGGTCAACGAAAAGGACTGAACATAGGAGGACACGACGAACCTCTGTTTGTGCTCGGAACGGATGTCAATCGCAACATTATTTACGTAGGGGAAGGCACTGAACATCCCGGGTTGTATCGTCCCGGATTATTTATTTCCAGTGAAGAAATCCACTGGATTCGTGAAGACCTGAAAATGGAGCTTGGTGAAAACCGTGACTATGACGTGCGAATTCGCTATCGCCAACCACTCGAAAAAGCGACACTTTATCAGCAAGAAGAAGGAATTTATATCCTTTTTGAAAATGAACAACGAGGAATTACCGCCGGTCAGTTCGCAGCTTGGTATAATGGTAAGGAGTTGATCGGATCGGGCGTTATCAGCTAGACTTTCCACCTGAATTAATCCTGTCTTAGCGATCCACCAAAAGCTTAACCTTTTTTATATTGTAGATAATCAGTCATTTGATTAACTTTACTCGCAGACGCTTGAACAAAAGCGGAACTTAAGGAGTTTAACTAATCAGAAAACAACCTGTAAAATCAATATTATGGCAGATTTATCAACCACCTACATGGGGCTAAAACTGAAGAACCCATTAGTTTTAGGAGCTAGTAACCTGGTCAATAAGCCGGAAGTAATTCAACAACTGGAGAAAGCTGGAATAGGTGCTATTGTATACAAATCTTTATTTGAGGAGCAAATCCAACTAGAGTCTGCTCAGCTTGACGACGAGCTTCATGAATATGAAGAACGTCATGCAGAAATGACAAGCATTTTTCCTGATATGGAGCACGCCGGACCAAAGGAACACCTCTTCAATGTAAAAACACTAAAAGAAAATACCACGGTACCAATTATCGCCAGTTTAAATGCGATTTACGAAACATCGTGGGTCGAGTACGCTAAAGAACTAGAGAAGACCGGAGTTGATGTTTTGGAAATTAATCTTTACGCAACTCCCGGATATTTTGAAGTCGCTGGAGAAGGTATTGAAGACAAGCAAATACAAATAGTAAAAAGCGTTAAAAAGGCAGTTAAGATTCCGGTAAGTGTAAAACTAAGTCCATTTTACACGAACACTCTTAACTTTATCAAGAAATTAGATGAGGCCGGAGTTGATGGTTTTGTGATTTTCAATCGCTTTTTCCAACCCGACATTGACATCCAGGAAGAACTATTTCATTATCCGTGGGATTTAAGTCAGGAAAAAGATTTTCAGCTTTCACTGCGATATGCCGGTTTACTCTATGGAAATATTGATGCTAGTGTTTGCGCAAGCCGCGGTATTTCAAGCTCCGAAGATGTGATCAAAATGTTATTGGCAGGAGCTGATGTGGTTCAGGTAGTATCGGCGATTTACCGCAACCAACCACCATTTGTCGAAAAAGTGTTGACTGACTTATCAGCATGGATGGATAAAAAAGGCTATAAATCGCTGAATGATTTCCGCGGAAAACTTTCTCGTAAAAATCTGAAAGATCCATTCGCCTATCAACGAGCACAATATGTTGATATTTTGATGAAATCAGAAGAGGTCTTCAAAAAATACCCAATGGTTTAAGAATTGCTTAATTGTAACTGGAATAGATCCTGAAAAGGCTTTGGATAATTTATCCGAAGCCTTTTTTTATTAATTATTAAAAAATCAGGAAACGATTGAAATCCTGATCTTTTTATTTTTCAGTCTACAGCCGTCCAGCAATTCAATTAGTTGTTTCGATTGGCTGGCATGCACGCCAACAAACGCACAATCCTGTTTAAGCTCAATAATCCCTAACTGCTCTTTGTTGAGTTTACCTTGTTTGAAAAATAAGCCGGCAATATCTCCTTTCGATATTTTGTCTTTTCGCCCTCCGGAGATAAATAAAGTCGTCCATGCAGATTTATTTAAAAGAGGTGCTTCCCGAAGTCTTTCAATGCCAACCGCCCCCAGGTAGTCAGGTAATTCCTCTCGTTCCCAGTGAAGAATATAGGCTGTTCCATCGTTAAACATTCGCGCTGTTCGGCCATTCCGGTGGGTAAATTCATCTTTCCGCCTTGGCAGTTGATAATGCATAATAAATTTGATCTCAGGAACATCAATTCCTCGGGCAGCCAGGTCGGTTGCAATCAACAATTGATGTGTGCCGTTTCTAAATTGAATAAGCGCCCGTTCGCGATCCATCTGCTCCATTCCCCCATAAAAGCAGCCGTGCCTGATTTTCTTTTCATTTAGGAAATCACTCACTCGCTGAATCGTATCTTTAAAGTTGCAAAAAATAATTCCCGGCTGATTTCCAATATGACACAAAGCTTTAAACAGTACCTCCAGTTTGTCTTTATCAGGTGAAAGTATTTTTTTGATTTTAAGCTGGGAGCTTTTTTCACCCAGATAATTTAAATTGACCGGATCTTTCAATCCCACAAAAGCCGGGATGTCCACTTTTTGAGTCGCCGAAGTCAGAATCTTCTTTTCCACCATCGGGAGCATTCGCAAAATCTCACGCATTTCATCTTCAAAACCAATTTCCAACGATTTATCAAACTCATCGAGCACCAATGTTTTGATACGGTCGGTAGAAAAGGTTTCGCGCCGCAAATGGTCGGCCACACGACCCGGCGTACCAACCAACACTGCCGGACGATGCTTTAGCTCCAGTTTATCTTTTGAAAATGAAGTGCCTCCGTAAACAGCATTGGTTTTATAGCCAGCGCCCATTTCGCGAAGCACTTGTTCAATCTGAATCGCCAACTCGCGCGATGGCGCCAAAATTAAAGTCTGAATTTCATCACAATCCCGCTTCAATTCTGCAACAAGGGGCAACAAAAAGGCCAATGTTTTTCCGGTTCCGGTGGGCGACAGTAAAACGACTTCAGCATTGGAGTGGATTGCTAATTGAGCCTCTTCCTGCATTGGGTTCAATTGCTCAATATTCAGCTTATCCAGTATATTTTTTTGATTTTTAATCGATTTTGACATGTGACAAAGATAGGTTTATTTTAAGAGCTAATGAGTCATCGGTCGTTCTGGTTTTATTTCATTCGAACAAATAAAAGTAAATTTGTCGCGTCCTAAATTTATGATCATGGTTAAAAAGAAGATTCATCCTACAATAAAGTCGAAACTGCACCCTCGCAACAAAAATCGTGAGCGTTACGAATTTAAACAACTGATTGCTGTTTGTCCTGAACTGAACGAATTTGTAAGAGAAAACCCTTATGGTGATGAATCGATTGATTTCTCAGATGCAAAAGCAGTAAAAATACTAAACACGGCCATACTAAAAAGCCACTACGGACTCGGATATTGGGATATTCCGGCGAATTACCTGTGCCCTCCAATACCGGGACGAGCAGACTACATTCACTATGCTGCCGACATCCTGAGCAACTGCAACGCTGGTAAAATTCCGACAGGCTCCTCCATCAACTGTTTAGATGTTGGCGTTGGTGCCAACTGCATTTACCCAATTATTGGAAGCATGGAGTACGGATGGAATTTTGTGGGTGCTGATATTGATCCGACAGCAATTGATTCGGCCACCAGAATTGTAAATCAAAATCCAGCACTAACCGAACGAGTCACTTTACGATTGCAAGCCAACCCGAAAAACATTTTTACCGGAATCATCCAATCCAATGAACGGTTTGACCTGACCGTTTGTAACCCACCTTTTCATGCATCAGCTGCTGAAGCACAAGCCGGAACTCTTCGTAAACTCAGCAAGCTCAACACACAAAAAGCAAAAAGTCCGAAGCTAAACTTTGGCGGACAAAGTAATGAGTTGTGGTGCGAAGGCGGTGAAGTTGCCTTCCTGAAAACGATGATTCATGAAAGTAAGCAATTTGCAAAAACATGCTCTTGGTTTACGAGTTTAGTATCAAAAAGCGAACGGCTCCCGCTCATATACAAATTCTTAAAACAGATTGATGCCACCGAAGTACAAACCATCAGCATGGGGCAAGGTAATAAAGTCAGCCGGATAATAGCATGGACATTTCTTTCAAAAGTTGAGCAGAAAGAGTGGATCCAGAGATGGAAATAAGTTATAACCTAATAAATGGCTTCAATCAAAATCGTCTTCCCGTTAAACAAAACCTGTTCGCCAACTTTTCCTCTCGATAGCGCCTGGCCGATCGGCGAAACCATTGACAAACAAAAGTAATCCGAGGACTGCACATGAACCTTTCCCAATGCAACCGATAGAAAATAGTTCCCTTGATTACAAATTACCAGGCTACCAAATTCTACTTGTGTATGTATTTTCGAAGGATCAATTCGTGCCAAGTCACTTTTCAAAGCTTGAAACTTGCTCAACTGAGCCTGAAATTTATTCAATTCTTGTTGGATCATTTCCCGCCCGGTTTCATATTTATCGCCGGCACTGCTTTTGGTATCGCTATCGCGTGACTCTTTTGCCGATTCTATTTCCGATAATGTTGTGCCAATTCGTTCATCCAACAATTGGGAGAGTTCTGCCAACAGCAATGCCTTTATTTCCTTATTCATTTCTGATTTATCTTCTGGATTTTAAACGGGCTGAATTCAATCCTCCCTAACAATGCTCATTAGACCAACTCTAAAGTTACATTCTTTAAAAAACGTTCTTCCAGTAAACGAACCACCCGTTTTACAACAAACTTGCGTATCTCAAGCTCAATTGGCTGCTCCGGATCCTGATGAGCCCAATTAATTCGAGTACCTACAATAATGTGAATAATATCGTGCTCCAGCAACAATTTCACCACTTCTTCCGGCGGGCTGTTTCCCAAGCGGGTTTCACGGGTGTAGTTTTCAAGAACTTCCTCCACTTTTCCCATCGTCAACACGCCCTCCGTCACCATTTCAAAACCTTCCATTTCGGCCGCCGGAGGAATCGACTCTCCAGCATACCGATGCTGGATATTGACTTCCAAACCCAGTTCGCGGGCAATAATTTCAGCAGTTGTACCACCACATATAATTTTCTTGCCCGGGAACTCTGTCACTCGTTTCACAAAATCCACATCTTTAATTTTATAGAACGGAGGTCCCGTTATCAGCATAAACTCTCGGGGTTTTCGAAAGTGAACAATGCCACAACTGGTATCATCCTTCAAATTAAATCCATCATTCATGGCAGCCTGGTTTAAAATCTTCCGTGCCAGACGAGTAGCCGAAATTTTATTTTCGCGGGAAATCTGCCTTTTTGCAAACTCATGCACCTGCTCTATTCCCCAGCCCATCGGATATTTTTTACCCCCCAACCCACTTTGGACAACTCCATCGGTCATAAAAATAATCCGGTCGCCTTTAATCGGTGTGAACTCTCGGATACGCAAAATTTTGCCTACATTCTCTTCTCCCCTGATATTTACTTCAATTTCGTTAGGCGAAAAGTATTCGCCTTTGCGGAAAATTAAAGTTGGTGGATTATCATAATTCACGATCCGAACCAATCCATCTACTTCAATTTCAATAATCGTGAATGTGGCGTAGCTTTCTTTTCCATCGCTGCTGCGAGGCAAAGCACGCATAAAAACCTTGGCTGCCACATCAGGTTCCGTGTGTAAGGAGGAATAGCTTAAAGCCATTGAAGCCGTTAATGTGGCTAAAACATTCGCCCTTACACCATGTCCAATTCCATCAGACAAAACCATAATTACACGACCTTCTTCCTTAATTCGACGGGTGTAAAACACATCACCACAAACTACCTCACCTTTAGGTAGTTGCTGTTGAATATCAACATCAAAGTGATAATCAGCCATTAGTTGTCGTCCTCCCCATATTTATACGATTGAATAATGGAGTTGAGTAATTCCTCCGTTTGAGCCGCATTTTCACCCAACAAAAAAGCAATCTTTTGCACGGTATCCAGATTTTGCTTGTTCACGCGTTGTGCCCGGCTAATGATTTCCTCCCTGACTAACAAAGGAGCTGACATATCTCGAATCAATGCCCCAACAACTCTATTTTTGTAGATCGAAATCACCGAAACATGCAACAAGCGGTTTTGTATTTTCAGATCGCGTTCCAACATATTTTCGCCTGAGACCATTAACGAAGCGAACATTTTAAAAACCACCTCCGGAATTAGTGAACTGAGTTCGGCTCCTTGCAATCCGGGTATTGTATCATACAGTTCTTCCAACTCTTCCCCAAACAGGCGTGCGAATCCCTGGTTTGAATCAATGACCTTAAAATCCTGATCTACGATAATGACTCCAGCTCTGATTTTGTGCATCATTGCAGATGCAATAACGGAAGCTTCCTGGGCTTGTTCCAGATTTCGTTCTGCCTTCTTCCGATCAGTTATATCGAGGATCGAACCGACGATGCCGATAATTTCATTCTCATCATTTCGAATCACAGCTTTGTTGAAAATCACATCGTGCATTGATCCGTCCGATAAACGAAACTTAGTTTCATAGCTCTGATCAACCGGCGTTTCAAATAACTCTTGATCACGCCGGGCATACATTTCAGCAATATCCGTCGGCTGAACGTCAAACACCGTTTTGCCAATGATCTCTTCCTTTTTTAAGCCTATAAAATTCTCATGTGCTTTGTTGGTGGCTTTATATATGCCGTTGATATCGCGATAGAAAATCGGGATCGGTAAAGCATCAATAATTTTCTGATGCAAATCCGGATACTGAATCATATCCGAATGAAAAGACTGGTCATCATATATCATTGTCGTTGGTATTGGATAATTAGCTAATTCTTCATTGATCATTGTAGGTTGGCTACGAGACAGTTGTCATTACGACTAACGACTTAATTTTGGTTTTCACTTACCAATCACTGTTACTTCTACCTGTCCACTGTGCCTGAACACGGCACCGTCCTCCCACTACCGCTAAATTAAAAATTAAAAACTGAAAAGGCTTATTTCAAATCAATCTAAATTTGAGGTTTAAATGCATTATGTAGACGAAATTTTGTTCCATTTCGAACTTTTCGGTGATCTTTGCAAAAATCTTTACAAGAACATGCAAGTCAGTCAAATCTGCGAACTTTTATCTGCCACAATCATCTGTGGAAATAAGTATTCATCAGCAACGATAGAGCGAGGGTACAGCTCTGATTTAATGAGTGATGTCCTGACACTGGACACCGACAATCTGCTCCTGATTACCGGATTGTGTAATTTACAAACGATCCGCACATCTGAGATGGCAGACATCAAATTCATTGTGTTTGTGCGCAATAAGAAATTAAACGATGAGATGCTTGCGCTTGCTAAAGAAAATA
This sequence comes from Sunxiuqinia indica, assembly GCF_009847015.1. Lineage (GTDB taxonomy): Bacteria > Bacteroidota > Bacteroidia > Bacteroidales > Prolixibacteraceae > Sunxiuqinia > Sunxiuqinia indica. The sequence continues at coordinate 158,443 of NZ_WVEM01000003.1, read as the reverse complement.
ACATGTGCATTTTGGAATCGCCATTCACGCTATTTAAAGCCAGTGGTCTGTTGTACCAGGCAGGACTAAAACCAGTTTATTGAATATGAATCTGGAGTTTCAAATAGAGGGAGGAAATTTTTCGCGAGCCGGTCATGCTTCGAGTGAAATCAAAAAAATGCTCAAGCAATTGGGGGTTGATTCACGTTGCATCAAAAACATCGTAATTGCCATGTACGAGGCAGAAGTGAATGTAGTAGCACATGCTTTTGAAGGCCTTATTCAGGTTCATATTGAATCAGACAAAATTACGACGGTAATCTCCGACAAAGGACCGGGAATAGCCGATGTTGATTTGGCAATGCAGGAAGGTTACTCCACGGCGAGTAAAAAAGTAAGAGAAATGGGATTTGGAGCAGGAATGGGGCTTCCCAACATCAAAAAAAATACGGATGAGCTAACGATTGAGTCAACCGTAAATAAGGGAACAACAGTTAAAATGGTCAATCATTTTTAATGGTAACGGCAAAAACATATCACGCATTAACAGTCGACGAAAAGAAATGCATTGGGTGTATCCATTGCATGAAAGCTTGTCCGACCGAAGCTATTCGAGTAGTTGGTGGGTTAGCTGAAATATCGAAAGAACGATGCGTTGACTGTGGACACTGTATGCGTGCCTGCCCGGCCAAAGCTATCTACGTGGAGCAGGATGACTTAAAGATTTCCCAAACATTCAAATACAGGGTGGCTTTATTTCCGGCTGTTATGATTGGCCAGTTTCCTGAAAAATATACTGAAAATCAGATCTATGCAGCCCTGCTAAAAATTGGCTTTACCCACGCTTTTGAAGTGGAACAGCCAATTGGCATTTTGAAGGACTCGATGAAGCAATACTGCAAAACTTCACCCAACAATAAACCACACATATCTAGTTTTTGCCCGGCAATTGTACGCCTGATACAGATTCGCTACCCTTCGTTAACCGAAAACCTGATTCAGCGGAAATCACCGCACGATTTGGGAGCTCACTTTGCCATTAACGAATTGAAAAAACAAGGTGCTAAAGAGGATGAAATTGGCCTGTTTTACATTACCCCTTGCAATGCAAAAATTAGTTCGGTGAAAAGCCCGGTTGGTGAAAAAGAGTCGATTGCTGATGGCATCATCAATATGAATGATTTATACAACCGGGTGATGCAAGTTATCAATGACAAGGAAGCGGAAGACACCAGTCATTTGCGCGAAAATTTAAGTCGCGACGGCATTCTGTGGAGCCTGACCCGTGGCGAATCGATTCACTTTGGAGAACGCAGCATGGCCATTGACGGCATTCACAATGTCATTAAATTTTTGGAACGCCTGGAAAACGAAGAGGTACCGGAGATCGACTTTTTGGAACTTCGTGCCTGCGACCAAAGTTGTGCCGGAGGAATTTTGATGACGGGCAATCGTTTTTTAACCGTAACCAGGCTTGAGCGCCGTGCAAAACGTTACCCACAAGCCTGGAAGCTAAAAGATAGTGAAGCAATAAAAGGTTCGAAAGAGATAAAACAAAAACTAATCGCCGATAAAATCACCCCCAAACCTGCATTTAGTCTGGATAAAGATCGTGTTCGGGCACTGGAAAAAATGAACCGGGCCCAACGGATAATCTGCTTTTTACCTGGCGTTGATTGCGGTGCATGCGGTGCTCCAAACTGCCAGGCACTAGCCGAAGACATGGTAAACGGAAAAGCAAAAATGTCTGATTGCGTATTTCTGCAACAAATGTGGGAAGACGAAGGAAAAATCAGCACAACAAAGGCTTTCCGAAATGTGGAAAAGAAGTGGGGAGAAAAAAGATTTCAGGCTGATTGTAATAAACGAGGAAAAAGAAATGAAGGTTTCTGATTTAATAGAACAACTAAATTTAAAAGTAATTTCCGGAGAAAAAGGACTTGACCGGGAAATTAGCGGAGCGTATGTTTCCGACTTATTGAGCGATGTGATGGGCAATGCTAAGGAAGAACAGCTTTGGATTACGCTGCAGGTACATCAAAATGTAATGGCTATTGCTTCGCTGAAAGATTTGGCAGCTGTCATTCTGGTAAAAGGACTGCAGCCCCACAAAAGCACGATCGAACACAGCAATGAGGAGCAAATCCCCATTCTGTCAACCTCTGATTCAACCTTCGATATAAGCGGAAAACTTTATGCGTTGTTGAAACAGCAATAATGAAAAAATATCGGGCCGATTTACATATTCACACCGTTTTGTCGCCATGTGCTGATTTGGAAATGAGCCCTGATAAAATTGTACAAAAAGCTATTGACCGAGGAATTGATATTATCGCGATCACCGATCATAATGCGACCAGGCAATGTGCGATGGTAAAAAAACATGCCGAAGGAACAAACCTGCTCGTAATCAATGGATGTGAAGTGAACAGCAAGGAAGAAGTCCATGCAATTTGCCTGTTTGAAGATGACTATACCCGAGATCAATTTCAGCAGTTTCTAGATCAACATCTGCCAAAAATACCCAACAAGCCGGAGTACAATGGTCATCAGGTAATAGTAGACGATCGAAATAACATCGTTCATCATTCACCACACTATTTGTTGAGTCCACTTCAGGTTGATTTGGAAACAATTGAAAAATACACGCACCAGCTTAACGGAATTTTCATTCCAGCCCATATCGACCGCCCCATCAGTAGTATATATAGTCAACTGGGCTATCTGCCCTCTGATATGAATGTTGATGGTATGCAACTTTCAAAATTTGCTTCGGAAAACAAAATCAGGCGGCAGTACGACATTCATAAGGAAGTAAGCCTGATCACAGCGTCCGACGCTCATTACATAGAAGATGTTGGCTCAGCACACACCTCTTTTCACCTGTTTGAGCCCACGTTCCAGGAACTTCGATGCGCTTTAAATCAAAAGAACGGAAGATTTGTAAAAATTGAATCATGAATGAGTTGTCTCTCCATATTTTAGACATTGCACAAAACTCCATCAGAGCCAATGCCGGCTTAATCCAGATTCACGTAAAGGAATTGCCTGACGAAGACTTATTGTCCATCCAAATAAAAGACGATGGAGAGGGCATGAAGCAACACCAAGTGAAGCAAGCTGAAAATCCTTTTTTCACCTCAAGGACAACCCGAAAAGTTGGGTTGGGAATTCCGTTACTGAAACAAAACGCGGAGCAAACAAACGGGCAGTTTCAACTTCAATCTACCGAAAAAATCGGAACGACATTAACTGTCAGTTTTGGATTTCATCATTTCGACAGGCCTATTATTGGCGATATTGCAGGATGCCTGTTGATCTTGATTTCGAATGAAACCCAGGCTGACCTTCTTTACACGCATCAAACCAGCAAGGGTACATTTGAATTCGACACCCGTGAAATAAAAAAGGAGCTTGATGGAATACCGCTTTCAACACCTGAGATACAACTATTTTTGAAAGAGATGATTCTGGGTAATTTAGAACAGATTCAAATAAGCGAATAATGACGAAAATTAGATTCTAATTGTTAAAATCGAGTGAAATTTGTAAACCAGAAGACATAACTTACTGATTAAAAAACCATAAACAATATACCATGACAAAAGTTAAATCACTTGCTGACCTTAAAAAATTGAAAGAAGAGGTTCAGTCAAAAATTAAACTTCGAGAAAAAGGAGATCATCCCGAAAACCTGATTCAGATAAAAGTTTCGATGGCCACCTGCGGAATCGCTTCAGGAGCAAAAGACACGATGAATTATTTTATCGAAGAACTCGAACACCAAGGAATCGATGCTCTGGTTACCCAAACCGGATGCATGGGATATTGCTATGCCGAACCAACTATTGAGCTTACCATTCCCGGCAACCAACCTGTCGTTTATGGCGATGTAAATAAGACGAAGGCACAGGAAATTATCGACAAGCATATTAAATTGAATGAACTGGTAGATGGCATCATACCGGTTAGCTACAAAACCCTTTGACCCACTATAAACTACTCGAATAATGACTGACTACAAAATGCACCTGTTGGTTTGTGGAGGTACCGGATGTAAGGCTTCACAAAGTGAACAGATAAAAAACAATTTTAAAAATCAATTACAGGAAGTTGGCCTCGAAAATGACGTTCAGGTAATTCATACCGGATGTTTTGGTTTTTGCGAACAAGGCCCCATTGTGAAAGTCCAACCGGATAATACCTTCTATGTTTCAGTTACACCTGACGATACCAGAGAAATTATAAACGAGCACATTGTGAAAGGACGTCAGGTTGATCATCTATTGTACACCGACCCCAATACAAAAGTGCAAATTACGGAGAGCAAAAACATGGACTTTTACAAAAAACAAGTCCGTATTGCTTTGCGAAATTGCGGTTTTATCAATCCTGAAAATATCGAAGAATATATTGGAAACGATGGCTATTCAGCTCTCGGAAAATGTCTGGAAGAACTAACACCCGAAAGCGCCATTAAAATGATTATGGATTCAGGCCTTCGTGGACGTGGAGGCGGCGGTTTCCCAACCGGACTGAAATGGGACATCACCCGCAAGGTCGAGAACGAACAAAAGTACGTGGTTTGCAATGCAGATGAAGGCGACCCCGGCGCATTTATGGATCGCTCCATTCTGGAAGGTGATCCGCACACCGTCATCGAAGCAATGGCCATTTGCGGTTACTGCATCGGAGCAAACAAAGGCTTGGTATATATCCGCGCAGAGTATCCGCTGGCTATTCAGCGATTAAAAACGGCCTTAACCCAAGCTCGCGAGTATGGCTTACTTGGTGAAAATATTTTGGGTTCCGATTTCAGTTTCGAAATTGAAATCCGCTACGGAGCCGGTGCATTTGTGTGTGGCGAAGAAACAGCCCTGATCCACTCTATGGAAGGCAAGCGTGGCGAGCCAACATTTAAACCACCATTCCCATCACAAGAGGGCTACCTTGGAAAGCCGACCAACGTGAACAACGTGGAAACGTTTGCCAACATCCCTCCCATCATTACCAAGGGAGCAGATTGGTTTAGCAGCATTGGAACCGAAAAATCAAAAGGAACCAAAGTTTTTGCTCTGGCCGGAAAAATCAACAACGTTGGATTGATCGAAGTTCCGATGGGCATTACTCTTCGCGAAGTCATTTATGATATAGGTGGAGGGATTAAAAATGGTAAAGAATTTAAATCGGTGCAGACTGGTGGCCCATCCGGTGGTTGTTTAACCAACGATTTTCTGGATACTCCAATCGACTATGATAACTTACTTGCGGCCGGCTCTATGATGGGATCTGGAGGTATGATCGTAATGGATGAAGATGACTGTATGGTATCAATCGCCAAATTCTACCTTGAATTTACCCTGGACGAATCCTGTGGAAAATGCACACCTTGCCGGATCGGGAACAAGCGGTTGTACGAAATTCTCGAAAAAATTACTGACGGAAAAGGAACGCCGGAAGACTTGACCAAACTACGCATGCTTAGTCATGTCATTAAGGATTCGTCATTGTGCGGACTGGGACAGACTTCTCCAAACCCGATTCTTTCAACCTTAGACAATTTCATGCACGAATACGAAGCTCACGTTAATGATGGCAAATGCCCGGCAGGTCAATGTAAAGCTCTGTTGCAATATGTTATTACCGATGAAAAATGTACCGGCTGTACACTGTGCTTCAGAAACTGCCCCGTTGGAGCGATTTCAGGAGAAAAGCGCAATCCACACTACATCGACCAATCGCTTTGCATCAAATGTGGAGCCTGCTATGACAAATGTAAGTTTGATGCAATTAAAATCGCGTAAACAAAGAAAACTATGGAAATGATCAATTTAACCATCGACAATAAATCCCTGGTTGTTAAAAAAGGAACAACCTTATTGGAAGCTGCATCCAGTATTGGCATTGATGTACCAACGCTTTGCCACATGCATTTGCATGATATGAATATTGAAAACAAACCCGGCGGTTGCCGCGTTTGTGTTGTAGAAGTAAAAGGAAGACGCAATTTGGCTCCGGCTTGCTGTACTGAAGTAGCAGATGGAATGGAAATCAGCACTCACTCCATGCGTGCGGTTAACGCCCGTCGAACCATTGTTGAGCTGATTTTGTCTGACCATCCTGCCGACTGCCTGATCTGTGCAAAATCGGGGAAGTGCGATTTACAGAATATAGCTCATCACCTTGGAATCCGAGAAATCCATTATCAGGGGGAGCAATCACACTACCGTGAGGACACCAGCCCTGCTATCATTCGCGAGATCGACAAATGTATTCTTTGTCGACGCTGCGAAACCATGTGTAACGAAGTACAAACTGTTGGAGTGCTTTCAACCATCAACCGTGGATTCGAGGCTGTGGTATCACCGGCATTCGAAATGAACTTGGATCATTCATCCTGCACTTACTGCGGACAATGTGTAGCCGTTTGCCCCACCGCCGCATTAACTGAAGTGGATGAAACCGGAGCTGTCATTCGGGCACTTTCCGATCCAACAAAAACAGTTATTGTACAAACTGCACCTGCCGTACGTGCTGCACTAGGTGAAGAATTTGGCATGGAAGCCGGCTCATTGGTTACGGGTAAAATGGCTGCTGCCCTGCGCCGTTTAGGTTTTGATCATGTATTTGACACCGACTTTGCTGCCGACCTCACCATTATGGAAGAAGGAACAGAATTGCTCGGCCGCCTCAACAAATACCTTGCAGGCGACAAGGAGGTCAAACTACCAATACTAACCTCCTGCTGCCCTGCTTGGGTGAAATTTTTCGAGCATCATTTTCCGGGGATGAAAGATATTCCATCAACAGCCCGTTCTCCTCAACAAATGTTTGGTGCGATAGCAAAAACCTATTTGGCCGAAAAAATGGCGGTAAAACGAGAAGACCTGGTGGTCGTTTCCATCATGCCCTGTGTGGCCAAGAAATACGAAAGCAGCCGAGACGAATTTGCTGTTGACGGCAACCCGGATGTAGATTATGCCCTAACAACAAGAGAATTAGCACAAATCATCAATCTGGCAAACATTGATTTCAAGTCTTTGCCCGACGAAGAATTTGACAATCCAATGGGAGAATCAACCGGAGCCAGTGTCATCTTCGGGACAACAGGTGGTGTTATTGAAGCTGCCGTTCGCACGGCTTACGAGGTCCAAACCGGCAAAACGCTGGAACGGCTGGATTTTGAGGAGCTGCGTGGCATGGAAGGATTGCGTAAGGCAACCATCGATTTTGACGGACTCCCCATCAATATTGGTATTGCACACGGACTTGGAAATGCACGGAAATTACTGGAAGAGATCAAGGCCGGCAATAGTGAATTCCACGCCATTGAAATCATGTCGTGCCCCGGAGGTTGTATTGGAGGCGGCGGACAACCCTACCATCACGGAGATGTAGAAATTTTGAAAAAACGTCAAAAGGCGATTTATGCTGAAGACAAAAACAAGAGCATCCGAAAGTCGCACGAAAACCCATACATCAAAAAATTGTATGACGAGTTCTTAGGAGAGCCAATGAGTGAAAAAGCACATCACTTGCTGCACACCGAGTATTTTGACAGGAGCTAAAAAATGAGTCATAGTCAGAAAACGAATTTAATTGTAAAACAAAAACACGATGCCGAAAATAAAACTTGCAGAAAATACAATCAATCAAATAAAAGAAATCTGCGCTCAGTTTGACAACCAGGAAGGTGAGTTAATCAACGTCTTGCACCAGGTACAAAATAAACTGGGTTACCTACCTGCCGAAGTGCAGGAAGTAATTGCCAAAGAATTAAAAATGTCGCTGGCCAAAGTGTACGGTGTGGTCACCTTCTATTCGTTCTTTACCATGCTGCCACAGGGTGAACATCCGATATCCATCTGCATGGGAACTGCCTGCTACGTGCGCGGTGCCGAACAGGTGCTCACCGAATTTAAACGCCAATTGAACATTGAAGTCGGGCAAACATCGCCCGACGGTAAATTCTCCCTTAGCAGCCTGCGCTGTGTGGGTGCTTGCGGATTAGCCCCTGTTGTAACAGTGGGCGAAAAAGTATACGGACGGGTGTCTCCACAACAGGTCAGTAAAATTATTGCCGAGTACCAGCAAGGATGTCCCTCCGAGGCCAAATCAGCCTGAAAAGCAATCAATAACAAAAGCTGATTTATTCAGTGTTGATCCACCTTTCAGGCTGCCATAATGACATTTTAAAACAATGCATCCAATCGGGCAGGCAGCATGCATTAAGCTGTACAACTGAACAAATGACAGCTAAGGCTTGAAAATTTGTCTTTTCACAACCTCTGGCATTTAATTTGATTTTTTTTACATCGAAAAAATAAATGTTTAACTAAAAAGTATGGAGGATAAAATGATGGCACTAACCAGATTTTCAAATCAGTATCCGGATTTATTTGACCGCTTTTTTGATACGAATTTATTTGACTGGTCAAACCGGAATTATTCAACAACGAATACCACTTTGCCCGCTGTAAACATTAAGGAAGACAACGATGGTTTTGAAGTTGAAGTGGCTGTTCCGGGTTTCGATAAAAAAGATTTCAAAATCGACTTGAACAACAGCCTGCTCACCATCTCCTCAGAGAAAAAGATGGAAGACGAAACAAAAAAAGGGCAACAATTTACCAGGCGTGAGTTTAGCTACCAATCCTTTAGCCGTTCATTTACCTTGCCCCAAACTGTTGAAAGTGAAAAAATCGCGGCCAGGTATGAAAATGGAATTCTGAAAGTTAACATTCCCAAAAAAGAAGAGGTTAAGCCAAAACCACCCAAACAAATTGAAATCAAGTAAGAATTAACCGGAACATCAAAAATCAAACGGTATTCGACCTTACCACCGGGTAAGAATAATACCCTAAACCGGAAATTCTAAAGGCAGGTCGAAAACAAGGCCTGCCAATTGAAAAAGCAGAATAGCTTGCATTTGCCAAATTAATCATCTAACGAATAAACAAGGAAGATTATGAAACGCATTTGCTTATCCATGTTACTATTCGTCCTGTTATTAGGCAGCTGTACCGGTCAGGGCGAAAAAAAAGGAAATCCGTCCACCGATTCAATTTCACCAAAAACCGATATCTTGGTGAACAAGGAATTTGATGATGACGGTAACCTGATCAGATACGACTCAACGTACACCCGGTTTTACTCCAATATTGAGGGTAATACCTTACTAGCCGACAGCATCTTAAATGAATTCAAAAATCGCTTCAACCAGCAGTATCCGTTCTCCGGCAAGTCCTATTTTAATGATTTCTTTTTCGAGGACTCTTTGCTGAAATACGATTTCTACAGAAAAGACTTTTTTTCGGAGCGTTTTCGCAACAACATGAAGCGTATGGATTCATTGTTCTGGCAAATGGACTCCCTGAAAAATCAGTTTTTCATGGACCAATTTCCGTTAAATGATCAGAATCATCCAAGGGATGATCAATAATGAAGAAGTGTAACATTAAAAAAGAAGGTTGTTATGAATGGAATTAAAAAACACGAAAACTTTCCATTATGGCCGAAATTTTTTAATGATCTTTTCGACCGTAACTGGATGGATTTTTCAACACGTAATTTTTCAAACACGAACACAACACTTCCTTCGGTAAACATTAAGGAAGACGATGGTGGGTTTGAAGTGGAAATGGCCGCACCAGGGTTTGAAAAAAAAGATTTCAAAATTGACCTTGAAAACAGCTTGCTGACCATTTCATCTGAAAAAAAAGTAGACAGCGAAACGAAAAAAGGACAGCAGTTTACCCAACGTGAATTCAGTTATCAATCGTTTAGCCGTTCGTTCACTTTGCCGCAGACCGCAGAAAGTGATAAGATTTCGGCTAAATATGAAAATGGAGTACTGAAAATTGCAATTCCCAAGAAAGAGGAAGCGAAGCCAAAACCTGCAAAAAAAATTGAAATTAATTAACGGACCGGTGGCCCCGTCCTCAATGAAAAAGGGGTGACCAACCAACGGACACCCCTTTTTTGCTGATTTTAAACAAGAAGCCGAAATGGAATACAAAGACTATTACAAAATACTTGGAGTTGATAAAAATGCTTCGCAGGCCGAAATAAAGAAAGCCTACCGAAAACTGGCTATTAAGTACCACCCGGACAAAAATCAGGGTGACAAAGAAACAGAAAGCCGGTTCAAGGAAATAAACGAAGCCCACGCGGTATTGAGCAACCCTGACAAGCGGAAAAAATATGACGAGCTGGGCGAAAATTGGAACCGGTTTGAACAGGGTGGAGCTTACTCAGGACACAATCCATTTGGAGGTTTTGGCCGGCAGCAAGGACAAACATTCTATTCGGAAGACGACTTAAACGACGTATTTGGCGGCTTTGGCTCATCCGGCTTTTCCGATTTCTTTGACGCATTTTTTGGAAGCAGAGGAAGTTCCCGAAGCTCAAGGGGAAGAAACGCGAACTTTGGTTTCAAGGGGCAGGACTTTCAAGCGGATCTTCGAATTAGCCTGGAGGAAGCCTTCCACGGAACCAGTAAGATTATTCAGCTCCAACAGGAGAAAATCAAGCTGACAATAAAACCCGGTGCCTACGACAAACAAGTGTTGCGGCTTAAGGGCAAAGGAGGGAAAGGAAGTGGCAGTGGTGATCCCGGCAACCTGATGGTCACCCTGCGTGTGTTGCCACACAGTTCATTTGAGCGAATCGGGAATGACCTGAAGATACGTCACCAGATCAGCTTGTTTGACGCTGTGCTGGGAGGCGAAACAAAGGTTAAAACAATGGACGGAAAGATAAAAATCAAAATTCCGGCCGGTACTAAAAACGACAAAATACTGAGAGTAAAAGGGAAAGGTATGCCAATTTACGGTAAACCGAATCAAGCCGGCGACCTGTTGGTTCAACTTCAGATACAGATCCCCGAAAAGCTAACTCCTACGCAAAAAGAACTGTTTGAGAAACTCAGGCTAAGTTTTAACTGAAAATAGAAAGTTTATGAAAAGCTTAATCAAATATCCTGAAATCGAGACTGACATGTTGCGCGCCCTAATTGAAGGATTGCATGACCGTGAATTACGTTATTCCTGCACCGACTTGTACGATGCGGGACTACGCGATGAGCACGAATTGGCAGAAGCGATCCGACATGCAAATCACACCTTGTTTTGCGCTGGGTTGAATCCGCAACACTACATCAAACCAATTTTCGTAACGAACATCGAAAATGGAGATACCTATCACGATTGGAAAATGAGTCAAACTGGATTTCTACTTGTATTTTTGAGCGCCAACGAATCGAACAAGCTATTTAACCGGTACAAAATTGAAATAATCGACCGACTAAACAACTATATTCGTTTTCAATTACTTGGCTAAAAATCCTGCTCACGATGAGACAACAATATATTGACCTTGTATTTTTCTTTCAGATGAGCTGCCAGTTGCTCGGCAGCATATACCGACCGATGTTGGCCGCCGGTACAGCCGAAGTTAACACTCAGGTGGGTAAACCCTCTCGACAGATAGGTTTGTACTGATTGATCAACCAAACCATAAACATGACTGAGAAATTCTTTTACATCAGATTTCTCTTCCAAAAAGTCAATAACTGGCTGGTCTTTTCCTGTGAGTTGTTTGTATTCTTCATATCGTCCCGGATTATGAATAGCACGGCAATCGAAAATATAGCCTCCCCCATTACCGGAAGTATCCTGCGGCAAACCTTTTTTGTATGAAAAGCTGCTGACTGTCACGGTTAAGGTACCATTTTTCTCACCTACTTTCTTCAGGAAAATAGAATCGCTTACGGCTTCCAAAACACCATACAATTCAGGCAATTCAATCGGAATATTATTGTTCTTCAGCAAATAGCTCAAATTCTCCAGGGCAAACGGAATACTTTTCAGGAAATGCTCTTTCTTCTCATAAAATCCCCGAAACCCATAAGCACCCATGGCCTGCATAATACGAATCAACACATAACCGGTAAAATAGGCTTTAAACTCGTCGCGATCTTTGGGATTGTATTTCTCCAATTCATCCAGGTAAAACTCCAACAAATCATTACGAACCGGTTGAGGAATATCGGCTTTGGCATCGTAAAGCAAGGAGGCTAAATCGTATTGTAAAGCCCCTTTTCGTCCTCCCTGATAATCGATAAAAGCGACCTTGCCGTCGCGAAGCATAATGTTGCGCGACTGGAAATCACGAAACATGAAAAAGTCGCTCTCTGCCGCCAGCAGGTAATCACTGAACTTTTGAAAATCGTCTTCCAACGCCTGCTCATCAAACGGGATTTTCGCCAGCTTCAGAAAATAGTACTTGAAGTAGTTCAAGTCCCACATCATCGACTGCTTGTCGAATGCCGCACGCGGATAACAGACATTATAGTTGATCCCCTTGCCGGCTTTGATCTGCAGCTTGGGAAGTTCAATAAGTACTTTTTGATACACATTGACTATTTTTTCCGAAAAGCCCTCCAACTCACGGGTACGACTCAAATAATCAAACAAAGTGAGATTCCCCAAATCTTCTTGGATATAGCAAGTTTTCTCCTTATTTACCGTATAGATTTCCGGTACGGAAATTCCCTGTTTAAAAAAATGATCAGAAAATTCGAGGAAAGCGGTATTTTCCTTCACATCCTGATTCCAGGAACCAATGGCCTGATGATTCGCACTTTTAATCCGGCAATACTCACGATACGAACCGGATTGAGGCAGCACTTCAAAAGCGGTCATTTCTTCGTGAAAATAACCTTCATATAATCGGATGATTTCTTCTTTTACTTTTAAGTCCACAATTATCTTTTTTTTCTTGATAAACAAAGATAACAGAAAATCAGAGCTCCTGAAGCTAAAACCAGTGTCTTGATTTTGATCAGAACCACCCTTTTTTGTACTTTGCTGTCGCTTAACAAATACAATGTTAAAGTGGGCATCAAAATTTTGAGATTATTTCAACGGCTTGTTTTTGCATCGGGCATCCTTTTCCTGATCATTCTGGGTCTCAGTTTCACGACTGTCCCTTATTATGCCTATCATTGGCTGGGAACCAGTTTATCCGAAGTAAAGGAAAAACCGGCATACATTGTCATGCTCGGAGGCGGTGGCATGCCCAGTGAATCGAACCTGATGCGAGCCTGGTTTGTGGTAGATGCGGCTCTCCAATTTCCAGAAAGTAAAGTCATCATCTCCATACCCGGAAATTTGAATGATTCACTTTCCACACCCAAGCGAGTAGCTACTGATTTAATCAAAAGAGGTATTTCGAAAGATCGGATTTTATTTGAGCAACATGGAACAAACACACGCTGGCAAGCCCTGAATCTACGCCTTTTCCATGGCCGATTACTAACACAAAAGCCGCTTTTAATTGTTACCTCACCCGAACACACGAGGCGTTCTGTCCTGTGCTTTCAGAAAGCTGGTTTTACGCGTGTAAATGCCTTGCCCGCATTTGAGAACACGCTGGAAGCTGATCTGAGCTTTGACGACGACAAATTAGGTGGAAATCAGCTACCAATACCAAACATTGGAAAAAGCAAATCCTTTCGCTACCAGTTTTGGAACCACCTCAAATACGAGATTCTGATTGCCCGAGAACTGGCAGCCTTAGGCTATTATAAATTGAGAGGCTGGATTTAAATTTCAGCCACCAAATCCCGGCCTTCTGATCTGGCAGTCCTGTTAATCACCAAATAATTACAATTTTGAAATCGGTCATTAAGAAAAGGCTCACCTATTTTCGGTTCGTATTATTCATGCAGCACTCCATTTTCATCAAAATCACGACCGAATAAAATAATGGTCTTCAATGCCAATTCCCTGTGTTATATCCATTGGCTAATCTTCCCACTTTTGAGTCGTTTAGCTGGTTAGAGCATCAATTTTTCTAAAAACAAAAATCGTTATTGAAAAACAAAACTCAGAAGAAAGAAAAAGACTGCCAATCTGTTATTATTAACAAACCAGCAGTCTTCAATCTAACTTAACTAAAACGATTGTTATAAAAAATGTTAGTAGCCATCATTTTGACTAATCACTTCAGGGTTTTGTGTAATCACCTCGAGAGGAATAGGCAGCCACAGTTGATTCTCATTAATTGTGATCCCTTTCCCACTATTTTTCAATACTTCAATGGCACGTCCTGTACGTTTCAGATCAAACCAACGATGAAACTCCAGTGCGAGCTCAACCCGGCGTTCGTGTTCAAGCGCCAAAGGAACGGTATTATACTCCGATGGAAATCCTGCGGTACCATAGGCCGGTAGACCGACCCGAGCTCTAACCTCATTCATATATTTAACGTCTCCGGTCGCTTCAGTAAGCATAAGTAAAACATCGGCATATCTCAAGACAATAAAGTTATTATCAGCTGTTTCTCTTAATCCATCAACATCAGCATTTTCATCTTTCCATTTAATAGGGTATTTCACGTCCACTTCTACACCGCTTGCAGTTGTGTAACCATCCTGAATAGAAAGATCTCGTCTGGGATCGCCATCTTCGTAGGCATTCCACAAATCCATGGTAACCTGATTCATTCCTGCCCCCCAGGCCGTAACAACACGGTTATCGAGCGGAGAGAACATCGCCCAATATCTGCTGTATGGGTTAGAAATCCCACCTTTATACTGAACTTCAAAGATAGATGACGCATTATTCTTCTTAGTCAAATCCCACAAGTCAGCATAGGGTACCAGTGAAAACTTACCGTACACTTTCATTAAAGCTTCTGTTGCCTTTGACTTATCGCCCAAGGTAAGATAAACTTTACCCATAAGCGTATTCGCAGCATCGCTAGTTGCCGCACCAACGAAGCGTTCATTCGCTTTGGTTGGCAATAGGGATGCAGCCGATGTCAAGTCTGAAATAATCTGCTCGTAAACAATGGACTCAGAGGTGCGACCTTGCGCATATGCTTCGCTAATACTAAGCGGAGTGGTAACCAACGGCACATCGCCCCAAGCCCGAACCATATCGAAATAGTAGAGAGCCCGCAAAAACTTGGCCTCTCCAATTAACCCATCCAGATTACCTTCTTCGATATTTTCAGCACTCGTGATGATATTATTAATATCATACAAAGCTTCGTAGTAGCTATTCCAATAGCCCAACACCAATTCATTATCGTCGCTCATGGTGTGATTTTCAAACCCCTCATAGTCTTGAATTCTTCCTGCTGCATTATCACTATAAGCATTATCTGACATCAATTCGCCATAGAACGATGGTAAACTCTCCGGACCATAGAGGGTATACAATGAATTATATACAGCCCACAATCCTGTTTCTATATCTTCCTGCGATTGATAAAAATCCGCTTCATTAGGATTTGAAATAGGTGTCCGATCAAGAAATTCTTCCCCACAACCAGAGAGAATTATGCAGCTTAAAAACAGGATATATAATATTTTTTTCATTTTCCTTAGTTTTAATAGTTATATCTGGTTTTTTAAAATGTAATATTAACTCCGGCTGTAGCTGTAAACGGATTTGGATAGGCGCCATAATCAAAGCCTACTAAAACGCCAGTTTGATAGGTACTTCCTTCCGGGTCATATCCTAGGTAGTCAGAGAATACATATACATTTTCCATATTCACATAGAGTTTTACTCCGCCTACGTTTAGCTTCTGAGCCATTCGTTGTGGTAAGTTATAGCCAATTCGAATGTTTTGAATCCGAACAAATGATCCGTCTTCAACCCAATAGCTGGAGCCAAAATCACGAACAGTAGTCGGTAGCATACGAGGTTTAGGTATTTCACCATTACCCGGATTCGATTCTGACCGCCAGAAGTTTGAAACAACTTCATACATGTTTCGGTTACCACCTCCAACTCCTGATTTTAGATAGCGGGCATTATGGTTAAGCACTTCAGCTCCATGCGAACCTCTAAGCATTACTGACAATTCGATTCCTTCATACGACCAGGTATTGGTCATACCCCATTGAAATGTTGGCTGATAGTTTCCCAGGAATGTCCGGTCTTCAGAATCAATTTTACCATCATCATTAACGTCTTTCACTCTGGGATCACCGGGTTCACTGCCTGGCCATACCGGGTATTCATTACTGTTCAATTCTGCCTGCGACATAATTACGCCATCGATTACATAACCATAGTACATGCCAATTGGCTTACCAACGACAGTACGCGATGTCATACTACTTACATTAATATCAATCGGAGCATCATTTTCGCCCAACTTTAGCACTTTATTGCGGTTCGCAAAAATGTTAAAATCAGTCATCCACTTAAATTTACGATCGATATTACGCGTATTGACATTTACTTCAAAACCTTTGTTTTCCAGTTCACCAACATTCGTTAAAGTTGAAGAGAATCCGGTAAGGATTGGGATTGGAACATCAAGCAATAGGTCGCGTGTTTTAGAATAATAGATATCACCAGAAAAATTTACCCGTTGATTGAGGATACTCATATCAACACCGAAGTTTACTTGGCCTGTCTTTTCCCACTTTAAATTTTTATCAGCAAAAGTCTCGGTACTAATCCCTTGCTCGACATTATCGCCAGCAACATATGGCGAGTAACCTAAAATACCAATCGCTCCGTAGTTCGGGATTTGGTTGTTACCAGTCGCACCATAGCTTAATCGAACTTTCAGATTATCCAACCAAGATGTCGATTGTAAAAATGCTTCTTCTGACATACGCCAAGCAACCGATCCGGAAGGGAAATATCCCCAAAGATTATTGGAACCAAATCGAGATGAACCATCAGCACGAACAGCTGCTGTAACAAGGTACTTTCCTTTATAGGAATAATTGGTACGCGCCAAATAGGAAATCAATGACCAGTCCTGAGCTGAGGTACTCCCGTTATTAACCACCCCTGCATTCAGGGTGTGAACTAAATCATTCGGAAAACTACTAGCTCGCATATTACTATAGTCAGTACGTTGCTCCTGAATACTGTAACCTGCCAGAACACTTAAATCATGAACTTCATTAAAAGTTTTATTATAATTTAACGTATTCTCCCACACCCAGTTATAGGATTGAAGTGTAATAAAATCGGCCGTTGCAGGAACCCATCCGGAGTATCCCCAATTCTGCCCTTCGTTCCAATAGAAGTTGTAAAACGTATTTTCTACATTGGTACTCATTGAAGTTTTGAACGTTAAATCTTTTAAGACATCATATTCAAAATATGAGCTCGCAGTCACAACATTCATGATCTTCTTTTTATCAGCTTCTCTGGTTAGAGAATAAGGATGCCACAGCTGAAGGCCATATTTAACGAAGGTATTCCATATTGACTCGGGATCTTTGAATCCAAGACTTCCTGTTTCTACATAAAGCGGGAAAATGGGGTTGCTTTGCAAAGCCAAACTTGTTACATCTGATTTTCCCGACGTTCCGTAAGGAGCTTCTTGTGCCCTGCTAAGTCCGATGTTAAGCCCCATGCGAGATCTATCATTAAACTTATGCCTTACATTTGACCGAAGGTTTATGCGACTGTAGGTGTTTTGATCAACAACTCCTTCTGAATCCAGGAAACCTGCAGATACCATGAATTGTGTTTTTTCATTACCTCCGGAGGCAGAAAGCTGAATATTGTGCGACTGTGCCGTTCTGAAAAGAACATCCTGCCAATCGGTACCATTGCCAATACGATTGAGCCATTCAGAATCTGAAAACTCAACAGGAACAGTTACGTTATTACCCCTGGTTGCATTCGGATCATTGGCAACAATTGTCGCCCACGAGTTATTTCTGGCGGCTGTCTGAAATTCGATAAATTGTTTGGCATCCATCATCTCGGTCTTGCGATTGACTCTTGAAATACCGAACTCATAATTTGCTTCAATTTTAGTTTCTCCGGCTTGACCTTGCTTGGTTGTAATCAGCACAACACCATTTGCTCCACGAGAACCATAAATAGCTGCCGATGAAGCATCTTTCAATATTTCAATAGATTCGATGTCGTTCGGGTTAATATAATTCAGTGGATTTCGGTTAAAATCCATATTACTTCCAGAACTCGCTCCTGTTGAAGTTGAATTAGACGTGTTATCTTCCAGTGGTATTCCATCGACAACATACAAAGGCGTAGTACCTGCATTTATTGATGAGGCACCGCGAACTTTAACCGTTGGTGCGATCCCCGGAGCTCCCTGTGTTTGCGTAATCTGAACACCCGAAACCTGACCAGATAATGCTTGCATAGCATTACTGTACGGACGTTCTTCCAGCTTATCAGCTCCCACGGAAACAACTGAACCTGTGAGGTCTCGTTTGCGTACAGTACCATACCCAATAGCTACAACTTCATCCAGTCCAATGGCATCTTCAACCATTGTAACATCAATTGCAGACCGACCTTCAACTTGGATTTCCTGAGTTTTTAATCCAACAAAAGAGAAAACTAAAGTCGAGTTTGTTGGTACTTCCGAAATTTGGTACTCTCCATCAAGATCAGTAATCGTTCCAACTGTTGAGCCTTTAATAACTACTGTAACTCCCGGCAGTGGCAGATCATTTGAATCAGTCACCTTACCGGTAATTGTTTTTTGTTGCTGCCTTAAAAAATCATTCTTTTCGGTAAGTACAATTTGTCGATTGAATATTTCGAACTCAATAGATGTCGTTTCGAGCAAGCTATTGAGAAGCTCCTCAATGCGGCGATCCTTTACATCGACAGTTACAACCTGATCAACATCGACATAATCCTGGTTGTACAGAAAATAATACTCACTTTGATTTTCGATTTCGTTTAAGATGCTTTCCAGTCGTGTACTTTCAAAGTTCATCGAAAACTTGGTTTGTTGGGAATAAGTGTCCAATGCAAAAACCTGAATTATTCCAAGAAAATAGAGAATTAAACTGCATTTCATCATTTGCAAACCTTTTTTCAGAGCATGCCTGGGCAATACCCATCGTTCTGGATTTTTTTTCATAAATTTACGTTTGTGATGTTAATAAAATGTTCAGCGCATTTTCATGCATTACTTTATCAGGGGAGTGTTGCGAGCACTTTCCTGATTTTTAATTTAGTCTTGTTTTTCGAGTCTGATTATTACTATTTTGGGTTCGTATTCATCACGTGCATTTATCTTTCGTTCTTTTATTTCGTAATTAATTGGAGCAGTCAATGCAATTAATCTAAGCACTTCTTCCAATGGTTCATCATGAAATGTCGCCCGGTATTTAAAATCTTCAACTTCCGGATCTTCAATTTCGAATTGAACGTTGTACCATCTACCAAGCCGCTGCATTACTTTACCCAAGGGTTCTTTTCTAAATACCAGGTAACCATCTTTCCATGAGGTTAAATATCTAGCGTCAACCTTTCTTATTTTTCCTGTGCGAGCTACTTTATCAAATACAAAGCTTTCGTCTTTGGTAAGTACCTCAGAAAATGAATTTTGGGCGCCCGTTAATTGAACCCTTCCTTCTTCCAAAATTACATCGATCGTATTTTCGTCCTCAGCAGAAACAACACTAAACTTTGTTCCCAGCACTTTCACATCCATAAAATCGGTATGAACTACAAATGGAGAGGAAGGATCATGAACCACATCAAAATAAGCTTCGCCATCAATTTGTAACTTTCTTTCATTTTCAAAATCAGCCAGATATTTTAATTGAGAACCACTATTTAAGGTTACTTCAGTACCGTCTGGTAAGCTTACCAGTGTTCGGGTTCCGTAAGGTGCATTTACTTCAACCCAACTTGGCTCCAGTTCTTCTACTGATTTTTGTTGGAAGGTGACAATAGAGGAATAAATGAGCAACGGAATTAGTAAAACCGCAGCCACCCGTAAATAAACATGAAAAAAACGATCTTTGAAGTTTACCGCTTTTTTATCGGAATTTATTTTGCTCTCAATATTCAGATACACCGATGAAAGATCTTTTTGAAGATCGGTGGGCTGAAGATTAAAATCGTCCCACTCTTGGCGCATGTTCGATTGTAAAATTTCATGATTTTCGCTATCCTGAAACCACGAAGCGAGTTTCATCAAATCACGAAATGAGTATCGTCCACTTTTATATTTTTTGGTGACACCGCTGTCTACTTTTTCTTTCATGCGGAAATTTTATTGTGTTTTACCAGTTATATCCCGCAGTCGCAAATAGTCCTATTGAAAAATGAGTCTTTCTTATGAAATAAATAAAAAATAGAAAAGTACGGTGGAGAAGTCTTCTTCCGTAAAAGACTTTTTCAGTGCATTCATCCCAGCAGTTATCTGATTTTTAACGGTTTTAGAAGAAATACCCATTTCAAGGGCAATTTCATTAATTGACTTCCCTTCTTTTTTTCGACGAAGAAATATGATCTTTCGCTTCGGAGGAAATTGATCTATTAGATGATCTAATTTTTCAATTAGCTTTTCAAATTCGTCTCGGGTTTCCAAGTCAGGTGAACTCAGTATTAGCCATTCAAACAGATCGTGCTTGTACTTTTCCTCACGCATCTTTTTATTAAAATGCTTTTTTATGGCATTAAAAGCAATCGTAAACAGGTATGATTTAAAGGATTTATCACTTTTTAAATTTCCTCTATTCTCCCATATTTTTATGAATACCTCCTGCACAATCTCTTCTGATTCAAAATCTGATTTAAGGTAGGATCGTGAAAAATGAAACAGCTTTTGGCTATACTGATCAAACAATTGTTTAAATGCATCTTGTGAGTTACTTCTTAAAGAAATAACCAATTCTTCTTCGGTAAGAGACTCCAAACGCTTCATTTTTTAAAAGTAGAAAAAAATAATCGACAACAAATAAAATGATTTCGGTTTTCGTAAAATGGATATTTCCGAAGTTGCGGGTGCTAAACTGACAGAGCTATAAAAAAGCTTGCTGATAATTGAATATCAGCAAGCTTATAATGATCGGTTTGAAAAATTCCCTAAAGTGGAAATTTTTCAATCTTCTCACCCCGCTACTGAAGGGTAAATCCGGAAGAATCAACGGAAATTAACTAGTTCGCTAATTTAACCAAAATGCTTTCGTGTGCAGCTAATTCCTGTCCAAATGATCCTTCTATCGAATCTAGTTTTTCACCAGTCCATAAGTTGGTTACTTCCGGACTTCCGGATAAACCTAGCTCATCAAAGGGTACTGACACTTCAACCGTTGATTCGCTATCTGAAATATTAAAAAGCGCCAGGAAAACTTCCCCAGTCGTTGGATTGTGCGATGTAATGGCGACTTTTCCATCTTCTTGAAAAATCTGTCGTACATCGGTTCCTTCGCGATGCATTTTCAATACGTCCTCGTTTGTTAACAGCGAAAGAGTAAAATCATCGTTGCTTGGTAAGTCACCACCAAACATCAACGGAGATTTGAAAATCGTAAACAAAGTCATCAAGGTATATTGCTCTTCTTTTGTCAGTCGGGTCATACGATCTTCTCCACGCTCACCACGAATAGAGATTCGCCCCAATGGAATCATATCGCAATCAGGCCAGGTACCTGGTGCAATGTATGGATACCACCTTTCACACACATCCATCAGGTGCGTGATGTGTGGCCAGGTATCCCAAACATCGTCAACCATGCGCCACATATTGGCATGCTCTTTTACATGATCGGCTGCTTCAATGGGAGTTTCTCCGGGCGAAGTACTCAAAACGATTGGACGACCGCATTGATCAATGGCATTACGAATTAGCTCAATTTCTGCCTGATGATAAGGACGTGAAAGATCATCGACTTTTACAAAATCGACTCCCCAATCGGCATACATATCAAAAATAGAATTGTAATACTCCTGGGCACCGGGTTTATCTGCGACAATGGTGTAGTTATCTTTCAACCAAGGACATTGCAACTCAGTTGAGTAAATCTGATCAGCGGTAATTCCATCTGTTCCCTTAATAGGCAACTTATTTTCAACGGCCACTTTAGGGACTCCACGCATGATGTGAATGCCAAATTTTAAGTCTTTATTATGAACATAGCTAGCCAATTCTTTAAACCCTTTGCCATCAGCAGCCGATGGGAAACGGTTAACGGCAGGCAGGTAGCGCCCATATTCGTCAATCACGTAACGCGGATCGGTTTGGTTGTAGCCCCCGGCTTTGTCGTTCTCCACAAACCAGCGAATATCCACCACAATGTATTCCCATCCGTATTTCTTCAGGTTCTCAGCCATGTAATCGGCATTGGCTTTCACCTCTGGTTCTTCAACAGTAGGGCCATAACAATCCCAGCTGTTCCAGCCCATTGGTGGGGTTTTCGCCCACGTTTTAAACGCTCCATGCTTGAATGGTCCACTATTGGTTTTGCTTTCGTTTTTACAGGACAGAAAAGATATCGTTAAAAAACTCAATAGTAAAAGACTTATTGATCTCATGCTAGATAGATTTAATAATAATTGGTAGTTGTATAGCTATTAAACAAATGTACTAAATACTTTTATTAAGATACCCCAGCTGATTCTATTAGACAAAAAACTGGTGCAAAGCACAAAGACCCTCTGAAAGAAAACCAGAGCTATCCAGTTCAGTAGTAACGGAAGCTGGGTTAGCTATTCTTGTGGTGTTTGATAGCCCCGAACACGGTCCCTGCAGCTCATCATATCGATAAAAAAATGATCGGCAGGAGCACCGTTCAGAAAATGCTCAAAAATGTTGGCCAAGCCCTTTAGCTTCCCAAGGTGTGTTTCCGCATTTGCCTTGGGCTGCACTTGATTAAGCAGATCGAAGAATTGCTGATACTGTTCCACTCGCTCCTCCCCGATATCGGGAAGCGCTAACTTATCGGCACTTCGTAACCGGTAAAAATCGTAGATCAGGTTGAAGCCTGTCCAGTCTCCTATTTCTATGATTGTGTCAGCCTCAAGCGTCTCGCTGTTTTTGAATACAAATTCAAGCATTTCCTTTCCTGTTGAGTTTAGAATAAACTCCCGGAGGTCTTTCGGCCAATCATTCGGAAGAAAACGTAAGCGCACCAGTTCTTTTAAATGCCAGGCCGTATAATCATGGTAGCTGTTTGTCGTCAAAATGTTGCGATCCCAAATCGAAGGACTCTTCAAACTATCCAAATAAGCGTATTCGCGTTCGTATAAAGGAAACAGTTCCCTGAACCGAGGAACGGAATCCAGCTTTATTGTTTCAACCTCCATTCGCTGATTATCGTGAATGGTAAGTAGCTTATACGCCGGAATGTAAGCCGCCAATGACGGAATCTGAACATTAATCAGAAATTTTCCATCGCTGTAGTTTCGAATCCCGGTATCATTAATGTGCATGTGTCCACCAAAATGTAGTTTAATCCCTGCCTCTGCAAAAGCGCGCGCCACCTCTTCAGTCGGCACCCGATGGAGATCCATGTTATGCTCGCCTAACAATTCACGAATCTCGGGGCTCGCGTCGTCATAAAACTCCACCATCGGGAAATGACTAAAAGCAATCAACGTTTTACCACGCTCTTCAGCCTCCTGACAAACCTGTTTCACCCAATCCAACAAATGCTTTTTGTGCGTCAGCACCTGATTGTAACCAATGCTTGCTCCTTCATAATTTTCTGGATTAGATCGATCTGTTACCGCCTCATCCTTGGGAAGGTATACATTGCCATCAATTGCCAGTAGCCAAAGTCCCTCAACCGGTTCCACTAAATAGCTAACATCAGGCAATAAATAATTGGTGGGTGGAATCGGATACTGTCGCTTGTCCAATCGAGCTTCCTTCTCAGCTTGGTCGAAGGAGTAGTCTTCGTAATTGTAGTTTGAAAAAGGCGACTCCCAATACACATCGCCGGGTGTGGGAAAGAAACCAAAATCCCCCATTTCATCCATTATTTCGGCATAGCCCATTTTGTGAATGTCGTTTGTTATAACAACCGGATTCTCATTCGAGCTTTGAGGCGTGTACACTCCCTGTTTGCTCATTAATACCTGCGCTTTTCCTCCGGCACCCAAATAATCTGTTTTGCCGGCATCCATCGCAAAAGGACGGACCGGATCGTGATTGCCGGTTATAGCGATAAACTGTAAACTGTATTTCGCTTCATATTCACGAAGAATTTCCCTCATTCCCCGAATATTTAGTGGTTGCCCATCGTCGCTAAAATCACCGGGCAGCACAACATATTTTACACCGCGCTTCACCACATCATCCAAGGCAGCTAAAAAAGCAAAATAGTTTTCGTTGAATAACCGGGTTGAACGCAACTGAGCCTCCATGGTACGTCCCAGCACATAACGGCCATTGCCGGGATTCGCCACACCCTTATAATCGCTATCGGAAAGTGTGCCGTAAAGATTTTGCAAATGCACATCTGCCATAAACGCTATTTGTAAATTCTTTAAAGGCTCGGGTGCCCTGTTTGTGCAAGCTGTAATTGAGAATAGCAGCATGACCAATGCCATGCTGCTATTTCTACAAACCTTGTTTTTTATTTTTTTCATTTATTTTTTTCGCGTTTCGGGTGGAAAGGCGTAACTGCTTTTCCATCCCCCCAAATCGATTAAAATTTCGTCAATCATCACGCCGGGATCAACCATCCAGACTTTTAGTTTGTGTTTGCCGGGCTCAGAAATCATTTGTTTAGCAGATTTCACGGCCGCATTTTTCAACACGTTTTGTTTCCACTCATTGCTGCGGCCAACAGTTTTAAAATTGATAACCACCGGTTCGGCATCATCGATTGCAACGGCACAACGCACGCTGCTACCTTCGAAAAACGGATGCGTAGGCACAGCCTGCACCCGAACATTAGTCTCACCAAAATTAAAGGTGAAGAAATCGTACTCCAGCATCGGACTTTGTGCCTTTATTGTCGCCGGATCAATAAGTGGTTCGGTATTGTAGGGTAATGCAACAACAACACTTCCAGAGTACCCGAGTCCATCGAACACTTCCCATGCGGCATCTTTTCCAGCCTTGAACGATGATGGATTCTCAGCATCAATCGACACATAACCATTCCCCTCAATAAAACCCTCATAATCTTCTAGTTCCTCAAGCTTCGGGTTGAAGGTTGAAACGCCGATGGTAATTGTCGTGTCCGCCGAAGTAAACTCAATTGAGCCGTTCACTTTGTAAGCTGGCGGAATCAGTTGATAATCATGCCCCAGAGGCGGCTCTTTGGTATTTTTGCCTTGCGGTACTTTGTCCCAATCAATACTCACCCAAAGTCTTTGCTCCGCCTGCCCGCTTTGATCATCAAGCGTTCCGCTCGTCGACGATATGCGAATCCAATCAGCCTTTGGTTTTGCGGTCCACTCAATTTCACCTTTGCCCTTCAGATAAACATCAACAAAAGTGGAATCTTTTAGGTAAGCGTTAAGCACCGGCAACACATCGGAATAGGCGTTCGGAATACTCGAGTTCACCTCCATTTCATAGCCCTCCACTAACAATCCAAGCCCCACCAAGCTATCTTCGGACGGCAATGCGTATGATGGTTTTGAAAACACCGGCAGATTGCGAGGCGACATACTCATCATGTTTTTCCACTTCCCATCCTGTAGTTTATTGAAATAGGCTGTTTCCTTTTGTATTTGCTCATAAGCTTCTTTCGAACGCTCAGCAAAATCTAGCGCACTGGTTCGCCCCTGACGAGCTGCCAGCTCGTTTTTATAATGATACAGCCATTTTTGGTTCATCAACGAAGCTCCGGTTAGCGGATAATAGACCAACTCGAAGAACGCGTCTTTTTGTGTCGAAGGAATAACTTCATTTAATCGCTTAACTTCATCTGCAATGTTCTCCCACGCCTGCAATCGTTTGGTCAACTCATCGCCATACCGAATCTGAGTCAACTCCGTTTTCTGTGGTTTTGTTGTTGGCTCAGTCTGGCTCCAGGCCATAAACTCAGGTCGACGCATGAAGGACAAATGATAATATTCAAGCATCAAATCAGTGAGCTGAGCTGAATGATCAGGCCCAAATTTATCCGACAGCCATTGACTTAAGTGAGGTTTTACCGCCTGACTTGAAGGAAACTTCTCGATATCCCAAGCCATATCCATAAACAGTTCAATATTGTATTCCAAGGGTTTAATATCGCCACAATTCAGAATCCACATATCGTGGCAGTTGAACTGATAGGCTTTGTACATTTCTTCCCAAATCAGCATCGGACTTGTTGAGCTCAACCACAGGTAATCGTGCGGCCGTCCCCAGTACGATGCGTGATAATAGATACCACCTCCCCCGGGGCGCTTTTGCTCTTCCGGCGTACTCAGCTGGCGAATGTATCCATAGTTGTCATCCGTCCACATCAGCGTAACATCCTCAGGAACTTCCAGTCCATTTTGGTAATAATCCAGTACTTCTTTATAAGGAATAAAAGCCTGCGGAATATTTTTCGGATTCTTGCCTTTTTCTCTTGCTAAAATTTCCCGCTGATCGGCAATCACCTTTTCAAGCAAGTTAATCTGATCGGCCTTGGTCAAATCTTTGGCATTCATGGGCGAGTCATGCTCTCCACGCATCCCAATGGTATATATACTTTCAAAGTCAGAAGTGGCTTTTGTCCGCTGTTCAAACAACTCCCGAATTGTTTCATCATTATTGTCGTAGCGCCACTCGCCCATGGTCTTATGATCCCATTCGGCATTGATGTTGCACAGCATTGGTTCACAGTGCGAAGTGCCAACCACAATCGCATAATCGTCGGCTGTTTGTGCATTGCCGTCAATCGTATAGAAAGCTTTGGTGCAGCCGTGCATAGCAGGCCAAATGGTGTTCGCCCGAAGACGCAGCATCAGTTCAAAAATCTTAGCATAGGTTTTGGGGCCAATATCTCCGGTTTCCGGTTCAAAAGTCTTCGCAGCCCATGGTTGAAGCCCCCAATCTTCGTCATTCAAAAACAAGCCACGGTACTTCACTGACGGTGAACCATATGTTTCATTATCAATTTGAAGTGTAATTTGATCCTGTTTCGGAGTCGGAACATCGGCCCACCATTCCCAAGCTGAAACGCCCATCATGCGGGAAAGTTCTAAAATACCGTAAGCTGTTGCCCTGCGGTCGCTGCCAACAATAACCAGCGCTCTTTCCACGTCTTGAAAAGGTGTTGTGATAACCTGCATCGACCAACTCTCCCATTTTCCCTGAATGGCAGAAACGTCTATTTTCCTTTCCGCAATCAGTTGATCGATCCATGTATTGTTACCAATTGTTCCGGCAATAATAAACTGACTACCCTTTGTCGGAAGGGCAGTTAAAGTTGTTGGTTTTTGCCCTGAAACAGCCTTAACATCCCCTGCAAAAAGTTTTGCAGCTATTGAAACAACGTGGGGTTCATCCACTGAAACAATAATTGGAGTAGCTTCTTTCTTTTCCACAATTGGGAAAGAACTAGTCTTTTCTTTTTTACTTGCTCGAACATTCAAATTAAAAAGAACTAACACACTCAAAAGTAACAGTAAACAGATATTTGACGTTGGGTTTTTCATCTTTCGTTTCTTTATTTTGGGGCTGAAAAATAGTCAAACTTTAGTTATAACTAAAAGTTTAATTAAATGCAGCTGGTTATTTCCTCTTATAGCGAATAAATAGAGGCCCCACAACGAATTGCGCAATGAGACCTTATCGATGCAAAAAAATTTATTTCAAAAATGATTCTTCATCATCGAAGGGGTAACGAACGAAAGCCTCAATGGCCTCGTATTCCGTCAATCCCAATTGGTCATAAATTTTGGCTGTCGTACGGTTACGATCTTCGGCCCGTTGCCAAAACTCTCTTTTATCTTCACCGGGGAAAACAGGTTCATCTTTTTGCGACTGGTGCTTAAAAATTGCCTTGCGTTTACGGAACAATTCATCCGGACTAATTGGAACAGCCATTTCGATGTCTTCCACATTCCATTCCTGCCAGGCACCACGATACAACCAGACGTAGCAGTCGTCCAGCCATTTGTCTCCCTCTGTGCGCATTTGGCGAATGGCCTCGAAAATGATTTGCAAACAAACTTCGTGTGTTCCGTGCGGGTCTTGCAAATCACCGGCTGCAAAAATCTGGTGCGGTTGGATTTCGCGCAGCAAATCAATCACGATGCTCAGATCTGCATCAGTCGGCACGCTTTTTTCCACCTGTCCGGTTTCGTAAAACGGCAAGTCGAGAAAGTGAACATTTTCATCTTTCACACCACTGTAACGACATCCGGCTGCGGCTTCTCCACGACGAATCAGTCCTTTTACTGCTTTTAGAAATGGGGTGTCAATCTGCCCCGGCTTTTTATTCTTTACGAAGTTGACCAGATCTTCATTCGATTTGACCAGGTCCGGACAATCCAATTTTTGATTGTTCATGAGGTCAACAACAAACTGAGAAAAACGAATAGCGTCATCATCAAATACAGCAATGTTACCTGAGGTTTGGTAAGCCACATGAACATCATGTCCCTGATCGGCCAAACGAATCAGAGTTCCCCCCATCGAAATCACGTCATCATCGGGGTGCGGGCTGAAAACGATCGAACGCTTCACAATGGGCTCGGGACGTTCTGGCCGGGTTTTCTCGTAAGCTCCGGGCTTTCCTCCCGGCCATCCGGTAATGGTATCACGCAGCTGTCCAAAAATCTTGATATTCAAATCGTAGGCACCACCATATTCAACCAACAAATCGCGCAATCCGGCTTTTTTATAATCTTCATCAGTCAATTTAAGAATTGGTTTATTTGCTCTTTGGCTCAACCAAATCACTGCTCGTTTTTTCATTTTCGGAGTCCAGTCGACCACCCCTACCAACCACGGAGCCTTATTACGGGTAAAAGCATCTGTCGCCGATTCATCCAAATAAACCATTACATTTTTATGGCGTTGAAGGAACGAAGCTGGCACATCTGTCGTTACGGGTCCTTCGATCATCTCTTTTAGAATCGGCGATTTCGATTTTCCCCAGGCAGCCAGAATAATGCGACGTGCACTCAAAATAGTGCCGACACCCATTGTAATGGCACGATGTGGAACATGTTGCTCATCCCCAAAATCTTTAATTGCATCGGTGATCGTAATTTGGTCCAGTTTGACCAAGCGGGTCGTTGAATTCACAGTGGAGCCCGGTTCATTGAATCCAATATGCCCCGAGCGCCCAATTCCTAAAATTTGTATATCAATTCCTCCAACCTCTTCAATCTTTGCCTCATAGGCAGAACAAAACGCCGACACTTCTTCTATTTTCAGCGATCCGTCAGGGATGTAAACATTCTCCGGAAGAATGTCGATGTGGCTGAAAAGGTGGTTATGCATAAAATAAACGTAGCTTTTCTCACTTTCCGGTGATATTGAGAAATATTCGTCCAGATTAAAAGTGATCACGTTTTTGAAGCTTAAACCTTCCTCCTTATGTAGGCGAACCAACTCTCTGTAAATCAAAAGAGGAGATGAACCTGTTGCCAGCCCCAGAACTGCGAACTGCCCTTCGGCTTGCTTCCGTTTTATCAATTCAGCAACCTGGCCGGCAATAATCTTTGCTCCTGTCGGTTGATCTTCCACAATGGTAATCGGAAGTTTCTCAATGGTTTTCTCGATATAACTCAGACTATTATTCATGATTAAGAAATTAATTATCTTCTTTCACTATTTTACAATAAATGCACATGCAATATTTTTTAACCAATACACGCAATTTGGTTATTTTGTTACTTATTCAAACAGATGTGCTATCGGTGAAATAACAAAATCAAACTCATAGTTCTGGTAAGGCATCCGGTATTGTTTGAGTGGAAGTGCCCCCCAGCTAGTTACACACCCCAAGCCCATTTGCTTTTTATCGATACAAATAGTAACGAAATTACTTTGCTCTACTTCCGGAAAGTGTCGTTGATCTTTTTCGATACCATCATCCAGCGCATGAATGGTGTAGTTTAAGGCTGAAATCGAGTAAACATCATCCGACTTGAAGCAAAGTCCCGAGCGCGCTTCGTCTAACTGTGCCCACCAGCGAATGTCGGATTTGGTGCCAGTTTCCTGTGGACGGATGTAAGCGTAAGCTTGCTCATCAACGGTTTGACTGTACAAACCTATAAAGGCGGCATCTTTCCGGTCGATGTAGTTTTCGCCCGGCCCACGACCGTAGTATTTAATATGTGAATAGTTTTCAGGCATTTCCAGTTTCATACCAAAACGGAACATTTCCGAAATCTCGTCATTTTCGCCGGCTATCAGTTTCTGGTTTACTTTTACAGCTCCCTCGTTATTAATTTGATACGTCATTAGCAATTTCCCGTCTACTTCAGGCATGTTGTATTCTGCCTTCACTTCGGCTAAGCCTTCCGCAGTCATTGCCGCATCAATCGATTTCAACTCAATTTTAGGTTTTTTCCAAACCGCATATTTCAGCTGTAACTTGGCACCGAAGTCATTATCGGTCGGAGCCCGCCAAAAGTTCGGTTTCAATTCAGAACCATCCTCAAATACAAATTTTCCATTAACGTTATAGCGACACAGGTAGCCTGATTTCCGGCTAAAGTCTACTTGAAAATTTTCACCCTTAACCAACAAGTAATTCGTATCATTTTCAATAATTGTTGGCACATCCACCTGCTGGTTAGCCCTAATTTTATTGGTGAGTTCAAGTGGTTTAAATGTCCAATCCTTAACGGCCAATTGTTGACGAGCCAAGGTATAGCCTGCCGAAACGAGCTGTTCTGCAGCTTTCAATTTGTAGACTACATTTACAAACACCTCGTTTGCCTGAAGATCGCCCCGCAATTTAACGCCAAGGTCAACTTTAGTTTTTTGCTGTGGCTTAACATTTAAATCATCGACAATACCGGTTTGTAAAATTTTGCCGTCGGCCACCAATTCCCACTGGAGGTAGAAATTTGAAAGATCACGAAAAAAGTATTCATTGGACACTTCAACCTGCCCGTTTTTCAGGTCAAGTGGAGTGGTCCAGATCGACTGATAATAATAACCGACTTCGTAGTAATGTGGATTTGGTTTGCGATCGGGACTAATTAATCCGTTGTCGAGGAAGTTATTGTCGGTGGCATCATAAGGGTTGAAATCGCCGCCATATGCATAAATCAACTGGGCATCTTCATTTTCCCAATGGATTGACTGATCTACAAAATCCCAAATAAAACCTCCCTGATAGAGGGGATATTTGCGGATCAAATCCCAATATTCTTTAAATCCGCCTTCGGAATTACCCATGGCATGGGCATATTCGCATTGAATTAGTGGTTTCTTTTTATCTGACTGTCCATACTTTTCGCTGCTCTCGTAGCCATAATACATGGGACAAAAAATATCAGTATAGTCATTTTGTCCTGCTCCTTCGTATTGAACCGGGCGCGATTGATCGTACCCCTTAATCCATTTATAGGTAGCTTCAAAGTTTGATCCAAAGCCGGCCTCATTTCCCATCGACCATATAATTACTGAAGGATGGTTGTAGTTGCGCAATACGTTACGTTCGTTACGTTCCAAATGCGCCTTATCGAACAACGGATTCTTAGCCAGCGTTTCGTCACCATAACCCATGCCATGCGATTCCAGATTAGCTTCAGCTACCACATAAATTCCGTACTTGTCGCACAATTCATACCACAAGCTGTTATCGGGATAGTGGCAGGTGCGCACCGCATTTACATTGAATTTTTTCATCATTCTGATGTCTTGTTCCATGCGCTCGGGAGATACCACATAGCCACCATCAGGATCCAGTTCATGGCGGTTCACCCCTTTAATCAATATGGGTTGGCCATTCACACAAAGCTGACTATTCTTTATTTCTACTTTTCGGAAACCAACGTGTACCGGAATCACTTCTAATACTTTTCCTGATTTTTTAAGCGTTGCCATTATGCGATATAATGTTGGCGTTTCAGCGGTCCACTTTGCGGGGTTGGCAACTTCAATTTCGGTAGTCAACCAACCGGAGCCAGTCAGCTGTTTTTCGGCTACAACATTCCCCCTTGCATCTTTTAATTTTAACTCAACGTCAGCTTTTGCCGACAAATCAAGTTTAACCTGCAAAACTCCATCGGCGTAGTCATTTACTAAATCGGGGGTAACTTTTAAATCGCGGATGTAGGTTTTATTGCGGGCATACAAATAGCAGTCGCGACCAACGCCAGCGAAGCGCCAAAAATCCTGATCTTCCAGATAGGTGCCATCACACCAGCGAAAGGTTTGAAACGCCAGTAGGTTTCTACCCGGCTTCAGGTATTTAGTCAGATTAAATTCAGCCTCCAGTTTGCTGTCTTCGCTGTATCCAACAAATTTTCCGTTGACATACAAACTGATGTTAGAAGTTACCGAACCAAAATGAACAAAGATTTCTTTTCCATCCCAATTTGCCGGCAACTGTATTTCTTTGCGATAAGTTCCTACATGATTATTTTCTTCGGGAACAATTGGTGGGTTATTTTTGTACTGGTTGCGCCAGGCATAGCCGATATTCACATACAATGGATCGCCGTAGCCGTTCAACTCCCAAAGTCCGGGAACCGGCATGTCGTTCCAGCCTTTATCATTCAATTCAAGCTTATAAAAATCGGTTGGACGTTGCCAGGCGTGCTGCACCCAGTTGAATTTCCAACTGCCGTTAAGGCTCATAAAATTGGTTGAAACTTCCTTTATAGCTTCTGATGCGGCATCTTCTGACTCGTAAGCAAAAAATGCACTGTGCATGGGCGCACGGTTTACTTCATTGACCTTCGGATCTTGCCAATAGTTTTGGGCTTGAGTAACGAAGGCATTCATCATTAACATGATCAACAATAACTGGATTCTCTGCCTGCTTTTTATTCTCATGATTGTCTTTTATTATCAATTCTTCTTTTTACTACAGTTCTGCATATATCGCTTCTTAACACGATCCCGCAAAACCACCGGGCATCATATTATATTTTAATATAAATCCGTCTTTTATTTAGCCACCACCCCAGTGCCCAACATAGCATGACGTAAACAATTGCTGTTACAAAGGCTCCAAACGGCCCCGGAAATAGTTGTTGAAATATCTGTTCGCTCACCCACTCGAAAGCATCCTGATTGGCATTCACCGGAATCAGACGCAACGTCATGTAGAAAAGTTCGGAAAACAAATAGATGAAAAGCGGATTTTTGCCAAATACATCGAAGAACTTGACTCCAACCTTAACTTTTTTAAGTTCGATTAGATAAATCAAAACAGCCATAATTGACAAATCCAATCCGACAGTATAGAGCACAAACGGACTTGTCCACAATTTCTTTGATATAGGAAAAACCAGATCCCACCACAGTGCCAGCGAAGCCAGTAAGAATCCAACCATCAACAATTTGGCAATTCCCTCAAACGACTTTCCTTTCTTTTGAATGAAAACACCTGCCAGGTAGCCCCACAAAACATTGACTATAGCCGGCAATGTACTTAGAATACCTTCCGGGTCGAAGGGAATACTATCTTTCTTATAAATATGTCCGATACCTAAAATTGATAAATCGAACTTGCCGGCCGCGTTGCTGGCCATTTCCAATTGAGCTCCGGGCTCGCCAAATACATACAGAATTGCCCAGTAAGCCAGTAAAATCAGAACTGAAACAATAACCGTTGCTTTCTCAGACAAATACAAAACGATTACCGAAGCGAAGAAATAACACAGTGCAATGCGCTGCAAAACACCCATAATCCGAGTCTCCCCTATTGGCTTCAACATCAGCCCTCCATCATCGCCAAATTGAAAGAAAGGAAACCAGTACATCAGGTAGCCCAACAAAAAGATGATGACGGTACGTTTGATAATCTTTGTCCAAACATCTGACGGTGTTGCCAATCGCATCTTTTTCATCGAAAAGCTCATGGCATTACCCACCGCAAAAAGGAAAGAGGGAAATACAAGGTCGGCTAAGGTAAAACCAAACCACTGGGCGTGTGTCAGGTAAGGATAAAAATGGGCTCCTGTTCCGGGAGTGTTCACCACAATCATCAAAGCGATCGTTAATCCTCGAAATACATCGAGTGATAGAAAACGTTCCGCTTCTTTCTTAATTACTGTTACCATAACTAGTAGTTGTAATTGATGGTTGGTAAAGTTTCAGTAAGCGGCGCGATACGGTCGCGATATTTTTGATGCAACTCCTTAGCAACCTCTATTGAGCTACCTGTAGGTTGAATTGGAAAATCTTTTTGCGAAGTCACCCAGCTCCATTCCCATTGTTTTATTTCTTCATCAAAGGCTGCCTGATCAAAATTTTTCCAGTCGACATTCACTTCAGTAAAAAACTGCTCCCAACGCGGCTTATAAAAATCACTCAATAAACCACTCCATTGACGGTTGCTGTACTCGTGCAAACGGTTGTCAGCACCTCCCCAAAGGGTAATCAAGTCGCGAGCGTTTTGCTCGTATAAGACTTTTTCTTCTGGTGTTGTTCCCCAGCTGCGTGCATCGCTGATCCATGGGCCCAGCATAAAATCTTTACGGGTTGCCAGCAAACGATCCAGATCGTCAATCAACTCCAGGAACTCGGCGCTGTATTGCTGAAATTTCTGCTTGTCATTATTTTTGTAAGCCATTGCCATTTGCTGTTGTACCGGCAAGGCATAATTGGCTAAAACCTGGCGGCTAAGGTCGACCAAGTCATACTGGAAACCATCTGAAGTTCCAAACTCAGGAATCGCTTGAACAAACAAATCCCATGCTGGCAACAGATCTTCGGCTGCATAATTCAGCTTAGTGCGTGCCCATCGGCGGTAACCTTCAAAAGTTGGGCGGGAGACGATGATCGATTCAGCACCATCACGAATAACCTGTCCGTTGTATACGGTTTGCACCAAAATATCCCACGCTTTTTCCATATCAGAATTTTTGTCACCGTAACGATTGCTGATGTATTGTTTCAACCATTGTTGCAAATCGATTGGCGTATCGCGCCAGGTATTATCGGTCATCAACTCGTAAAGCACCGGCGTTTGCTCAATCGCTTCCATGGTCAAACCGATACCTTTCAACTGTCCTGAGTTGGGATCATTCAACGCTTCAGCAGGATGTTCTGCAACGTTTTCGATACGCCCGAACAGGCTAATATTACCTCCGAAATTGTGGAGCATACACCAGATCCATTCTTTTCCGTAAAAAGCCTCTGTGCGTTTCCAGACGGGTTCTATTTCTGCTGCCAAATCCAGAATGATCATCCGGTCGTCGGGAACAGCTCCCAGTAAACCCTTAATTTGTGGTGCCTTCCAGAATTCGCGATGACTGTAAAACAACCATCCCTGCATCACCCAAACCGCTTCGGGATCGACAGACTTCATCCCTTCGAAAACCTTACGACTTAGTTCCGAGAGGTATTCCGGGTCATCGGATGGTGGTTCGTTTTCATTAAACGTATCGGCAGAGTACAAGTGGTCGGTTCCGTAAATTTCCTGCTGTACCTCCAGGAACTTCTTCCCGATTTCGGCAAATAGCGGATCATTCGCATCCAAAATATAGGTATCAGCGAAATCATTGCCCCAGTTCGTTTGTTTTAAGTCTGCATCCGGGAAATACTTTTTGAAAGAAGCAGGAACGTGTCCGGTAAAAGCCGGCAAAACAGTTTTCATTCCCAGCTCGCGCTCGCGTTGCACAATTTTCTTTTGCAAATCGCGGTGACTCTCTTTCCAGCTTTTTGGTAGCGGGCCTCCCCAGCCATCGAGGTTACCCATCCAAAACCAGCCGAAATAAGCTGGCCCACTAAAAAACGGATCCAGATCTTCGTCAGTAAATCCATAGGAACGATATACCTCGTCCCAAATATATTCTTCACCGGTAATGGCTAAAGGCATATTAATGCCATGCAGCGCCATCCAGTCAATTTCCTTTTCCCAGCGCTCCCAATCCCACCAGCTCATGGTGTAATTGAAGGTGCAATAATTTAAATAATAACGATATTCATAAGGACTGTCTTTATGAACTTTCGTCGGCACTGTTGGTAATTCGTCCGGTAAATTCAGATTCGTTCCGTTCCAGGTAATCTGGCAATTTGCATATTCCTTCAGGTAATAATACAGAGCCGAAGCAACCGACACGCCATTGTTTCCGCGAAGCACTATTTTATCCCCTTTTGATTCCAACTCAAACCAATCGGCAGAATCGGACGGGAGGATTTCCACTTCAAATTTATCAGCCCGATCCGGAATAATTCGTTGGATCAAGTCAACTTCAGGACTGGATACCATTACCTCCGTCTTCTGTGTTTGACACGCAAAAATTAAAAAGCCGACTACTCCATATAAAAATGTCTTTCTTAAGCTTGCACTCATCTTTCTATGATTATAAAGTATTAAACTCAAAAGCTTTCAACTCCACCGGGCTGTACTTTCATCATGTTTTGGGTTGCATCAAAATTCAGGCTATCAACACACAACTGACGCAACACATATGCTGAATCCTGCGGGAAAATCCGGTGATATAAAATGTAATCCTGCCCTTCTTCATTAAACACAGAATGATGTCCCGGTCCGTAAATTGTACTGTCGGCGGAAGTTTTCAGGATCGGACTGTTTTCGCCGGTTTCAAAAGGTCCCAGTGGCGAATCACCAACAGCATATCCAATTTTGTAGGTCGCATCAATTGCTTTACCTGACGAATACATCAGGTAGTATCTCCCGAAGCGTTTAATCATGTACGGAGCCTCAAAATAGTCTGCTGGAGTAACGTCTACCGGTTCCTCCCGGAAAGAAATCATATCGGGATTCAACCTGGCTGCCATACAAACACCATTCACCCAATGAAACCCGGAACCCCAGTACAGGTATGGCTGACCATCATCATCAACAAAGCAATTCGCGTCGATATTATGCACCTCGGGAAAGTCAGCCGCGGCAATCATGGGCGATTGATCCTCCTTTGCATTTTGCCATGGGCCCAGCGGAGAATCACTCACACCAGCCCAAATTTCACTTCCAACCGATACATACATGTAATATTTCCTATCGGGCGCTTTACACACTGAAGGTGCCCAAACCATTGCATCGCTAGAACTCGTGCTGGTACAAGCATCCTTAGTTGGCCAGTTTAAATGATGCCGATCGAAGTTCAAAAAATCCGTTGTCGAAAACACGGCCAACTCTTCGCCGCCCCACGGATCGATTGTAGCATAAATGTAAAAGGTATCGCCTTCTTTAACAACGCAGGGATCGGCGAAATAGCCATCAAGAATTGGATTCGTGATTAACGGTTTATCGGCTTGTACTTTTTTCTTGCCTGAATTTGCGCAAGCAACCAATAAACTTATTATTATGATCGCTAAAATTCGTGTTTTCATATGATCTGTTTTTTAGGAATATTATTTCCTCAATTCATTGAGGCAGAAAAGCCGCTTCTCCTAAATGAAGTTGCGGCTTCCTGTTCCTATGTTAGTCTTTCCCCAAATTACAATAGCTTGATACTTATCTTTTAATACTCAATAACACAAAATCCACCGGGCCTCAATACCCTGAAAGAAAACTGAGCATTTACCTGTTTTAAATTGGTTGAGAAAGTGTCACCCGGATTTAATACAGGAAGTTCAATTTGCTGCAAGTCACCGTCTGAACTTCTGTACTCTAAACTGTATCCTCTTAACACATAAGACGGAATATCGTTTTTAATTGCGATTTCAATAACTGCAGTTGAATTGTCAACCCGCTCAACTTTGGTAATCTCAATGGGCGAAGCAATTTGTTTAAGAACGGAATAAGAAGGCTTCGGATTCAGGTAAACATCTGTAATGCCATGGCGGCGAATTTTATACTTTCCAAACCCTTCTTCGCCCATTTGTGTCCGGTAATCGCTTAAACAGAAATAAATGTATCCGATCGTAAAAGGTCTGCTTTTCCACTCTTTTATATGGAAAAGCATATCATCGATTCTTCTGGCATCTCCCCCGGTGATGGCGGGTTCACACAAACCATTTTCCGTGATCAACAAGGGACGCTTACCAATCGCCATTTTAACGGTGTCAAGCTTTCCTGGTAACTCGTTACGATCATTCCCATGCCAGGTGCCGATGTATTCGTTCCAGGTCGGCATATCCCCATACAAAGTCTCATCCTTTTCGCGTTTTTGCCAGATCCGGTTAGAAACAACTGTAACAAATCGTGTTGAATCCATCGCTTTAACGAAATCACGCAGTTCGATATATTGCTCTTTATCTGTATCACCATTGACCTCATTACTTATACCCCAGGAAAAAACAGAAGGATGGTTGTAGTGCGCTTCAACCATATCGCCTAATTGTTTCTTTGCTGTCTGCATCAACTCGGGTGTGAGCGCTGCCGGCTTTTGCCACCAGGGCAATTCCTCCTGAACCAGAATTCCGTATTGATCCATCAAACTCAGCATGTAGTCATCCTGCTGCCAGTGGAAACGCGTAATGCAAACATTCAGGTCTTTCATCGTTCGAACAATCGAGTCCATATAACTTTTCGGCTCGGCAATTCCGTAAACCGGACTGCTACCAGGCATATACTCAATTCCGGGTAAGCGGACTTCTTCTCCGTTCAGGAAAAGTTGCTCTCCTTTTATTTCAACTTTCTTAAAACCAAAAACAGAGGTTTCCTTATCTGTAATTTTTCCCTTGTCGATTACCGATGTTTCCAACTCATACAAGTTAGGCGAATCGAAATGCCAAGGCTTAACCTTGCCGACTACAATAGAAGTGACAAACTTTCCATTTTCAATTTTTAGCTCTTTCTCTTCGGATTGAACAATTTCACCGGTTGCTTTATCTTTTATCGCAAAAGTCAGTTTGATGCGCTTAACACCATCCTCCCAAAGTTTACATACTATTTGTGTTGTACCTGTACTGTCCTTCCAATTTAATTCGGGTGAAATATGAACATATCTCAACGACGGCTTTCCAGTTACTTCCAACGATACCGACCGGGTAATTCCACCATCGTTCACCCAATCGAATGACCGGGCGTAGGGTAAATTTGTTTCCGAAAACTCATTATTCACCGCTACAACGATTCTATTCTTCGTTCCCAAAACAACAAACTTCGAAACATCGATTGTGAAAGGTGTATAACCAGCGTTTATATTCTCGCCGGCTTTCCTGCCATTAATATAGATAAAAGCATCGTGATAAACCGCTCCGAATTTTATTCGGATATTCTTGCCTTTCCAGCCCTGCGGCACATCAATTTCCTTTTGATACCAAGCCCATCCGGCATAATCTTCGGTTCCATTCTCAATATTCCAGGTATGAGGTACAGTCACTGTGTGCGATAAGTTGGACGGAATTCCATTTACCCAGTTTTCGGCAATGCCTTTATTCAGCGAATCTGCCGCGAACTCCCACTCACCATCAAGCGAAAGGGTCTGACGGCCCTGTGCGGTTGTTGCCAACGACAAGCTAAATAGCAACACAAAAAATAAAACCTTTTTAACCAGCTCCCCCGAGAGGTATTTTGAGTCATCTATTATTATGTTTTTCATTTTTTTGTTTTTAATGATTGTTTATATTGGTATCAACCCGGGTAATTTTCGGCCAAAACTCGTCGGCCCACTACCGCGACATTCTTAGTTTTTCCCCCAGGATTTATTGGGTTGATCTCCCATTTCCAGCGTAAGCTTACTTCCCTTCACCAGCTCTTTCTGCAAGATTTGCCAGTTATTCAACGGCGCTCCATTCAGCTTAGCAGATTGGATAAAGCAATTCTCCGGACCATTGTTAATCGTTTCTATTTCGATTGTTTTGCCCGTGTAGTATTTCGGGTTCAGATGAATGATAACCTTGTCGAATAACGGACTTCCCAATTCCAACTGAGGTTCACCCGAACACCCTCCGTCCATCGAAAACAGTCCAAGTTTCATGAGTACAGCCAAGGAGCCCATCAGCCCCTGATCCTCATCTCCATTATAGCCCCGCTGCGGGCTGATTCCTTCGTAGACCGTTTCAACAACTTTACGCGACCAATACTGCGTTAACCAAGGGCTTGCCAGGTAATTGAAGATAAAGGCCGTTTGCATTGAAGGTTGATTACCATAATTGATCGGAACCCGGTTATATTCCGGATGATGCTCCAAATCGTGCGAGGTACCAATGGTAAATCCTTGCTTTTCGGCTATTTGAAACGAGTTATTCAGTTTGTCCACTGTTTGCTCCTCTCCTCCCATCAGTTCTGCCAGGCCTTTCAGATCATGCGGAACAAACCAGGATGACTGCGCGGCGTTCGATTCGTTAAAGCCATGTTCATGCTGATAGGGATCAAATGCGGCATACCACTTTCCATTCACATCTTTTGGACGCATCCAACCACTTGTCGGGTCATAAACATGCCGATAATTCTGCCCTCTTTCCATGAAATAGCGATAGTCATCGTCGTAGCCCAACTTTTTCGCCAGCTGCGCCAGCGTCCAATCCTGATAAGCATATTCCATGGTCAAACTGGCGCCATCCTGGTGAAGACCAAAATCGCCTTCCGGAATCGGATAGGGCACATAACCCTTTTCCATGTAGTATTTCAATCCTCCCCCCAAGTTTGTGTTGTGCTCATAGCCAGCTTTTTCCATAATCCCCCCGGGCAGGTGATCTTTCTTTAAAGCTTGATAAACGACATCCAAACTATCCTTTAGCAATCCTTTCTGTATAGCGCTTACAATGAACGGCGTCGCTGTAGCTCCGGTCATTACGTAGGTGTAATTCCCACCGGACGGACCACGCGGAACCAAACCGCCGTCGTGGTAATATTGCATGAGCGAGTTGGAAAAGTCAACCATCATTTCGGGATACACCAGTCCCCAAAGCATGTTAATTGTCCACTGGGCACCCCAGAATGAATCCGAATTATAATGATTAAATCGAGGCTTTCCATTGTCATCCAAAGGCAACTGACCAATTCTGAACGTTTCACCTGTATTGTCAGGATAAGTACCGTTCACATCGCTGATTGTCCGGCGCCCTTGTAAGGCATGCCACAAATCAGTATAAAATCGCTTTTGTTGCTCCTGGCTTCCACCATTAACCTCAATGCGCCCCAGCATTTTATTCCATTCATTTTTAGAGTCCTGTACAATTCCATCGAAATCCCATTCCGGAATCTCTGCTTGTAAGTTCTCTGCTGCATTATCTGCAGAAGTGTAAGAAATGGCGACTTTCATTAAAAGTTCCTTGCTACCTGAAAGATCCAGACTGACCAGGAAATTTTTAGTTTCCTCATCTTGTACCACAGATCGAACAGGCTCGTTTAACTCAATCTGGAAGAATACGGTACAATCTTTGGGCCGGCGCATCGTCGGAGAGTTTACCGTTTTCCCCTCCAAGGTGTATTGGCCTGTTTGTTTCAACTCGCCATCTTTCATCAGACTTGGCCCCAGCATCCCATTCAAATTAAAAAGCAGTGCTGCTTTTTCCTGGTCTTGAAATGTGTAACGATGAAAACCAACCCGAGTTGATGATGTGAGCTCCGCTTTAATATTGTAACGCTCTAATACCAAGGAATGATAACCGGGAGCTGCCGTTTCATTGTCGTGAGAAAATTTTGATTCGTAATTGTCGAAAATATCCCGGCCTTTTTCGTTTTTTATGACAACGGGCATAACCGATACGCCGGCAAGCTGCCAGGCATGCACGTGGCTAAAGCCTTTAATGGTATCGGTGTTGTAACGATAGCCGCTCCCCCAGGCACCTCCTGTTTGAGTGTCAGGACTTAAATTAACCATT
Source organism: Sunxiuqinia indica (assembly GCF_009847015.1). GTDB lineage: Bacteria > Bacteroidota > Bacteroidia > Bacteroidales > Prolixibacteraceae > Sunxiuqinia > Sunxiuqinia indica. The sequence goes on along the minus strand of NZ_WVEM01000003.1, from coordinate 116,941 downwards.
CCGAAAGGACGGCATGCTGAGCTGAAGAAAAACCACCTGGAGTTCGCACTGTCGACGGTAGGCACCACCAGATCAACCGGATTCTCTACCCTTTGGGGTTCATTGGTTGAACAGGAACTACAACTTAGGATGGCTACAAGCGCCAGGAAGAAAATTTTTGATTTCGATAAGTCGGGCATACTCATATCTGCTTATTGGTTAACAGCATGGTTAAAAAAGAATAACAGACCTACAAGGCCTGTTATTCGGTTAATTACTTCGTTAGTACTCCGGATTTTGCCACATCACGCTTGTGTCATCATAGCGATCCATTTCTGCCTGAGGAATAGCAAAGATTGCACGGAAAGCTTGAACGTTATTCGTGTATCTGCCATTTCCTTCATCTGCTTGGTCTAAGAAATTCCTCATCACAGGGATAAAGTCGCCCCAACGCACCAAGTCGAACCAGCGCAAACCTTCAAACATAAATTCTACCCGTCGCTCTTGTTTAATTGCTTCAAGGAAAGATTCTTCTGATGCCGTTTGCGTTTCAGTCAGCTCCGGTAATTTAGCCCGATCACGGACATCGTTGACGTAGCCAATTGCCTCAGAGGTGGGACCATCGGTAGCATTAATCGCCTCAGCATACATCAACAGAACATCGGAGTAGCGAATGATTGGCAAATTATTGGCCCAATCGTCAGCTGCTTGTGGTTGATATGAATGACGGCTAAACTTTGTACACCAGGTATAGCCGGCTGCACCCGTTCCTTCAATTTGGTCGGAGGTGGCAATAGTCTGACGGTAGTCTCCGCTCTCGAAAGCAGCAACCATATCTGTTGATACCTGCATGGCAGCACTTGATCCGCGCAAAGCGTAACCTTCATCTCCGCTGTAACCTTGGGGCATATTGGCTTCGCTAAACCCCTGACCTTCTCCGGTCAGTCCGCCGATATACTGAACCTCCCAAACACGATCTTTTGTAACATCATTGTCGTAAGCATCCGTGAAACAATCTTCGTAGTTTGTCGCCAACGAATAAATACCAGAATTGACAACGGCCTCCAAATAAGGCTTTGCATTGGCTGGTTCATTCATAAACAGATACAAACGGCCCAAAGCTGCATCAATAGCATATTCTGTGATTCGGCCAGCATCTTCAGCACTCCAGCCCTCCGGTAAAAGCGCAATTGCCGCCTTATAATCACTTACTGCCTGAGCAAATGTCTGCTCTTGTGTAGAACGCCCAATTTCATAGGTTTCTGAAATCGTATATTCTGCATCAACAATCAAGGGCACGCCACCAAAAAATTTCCCCAGATTGTCGTAAGCCCAACCGCGCATGGCATAAGCTTCTCCTTTAATATGGTTTTTGGTTGCATCATCATCAAAAGCAACGTCATCAATACGGATTAAGATACTATTACACCGCGTGATGATTACATACATGCTTTCCCACACATTGGCTAACGGAGCATTGCCCGAATTATCGGTAAAAATTGAAGCTCCTCCATCATATAAATTTGTGTTTACCGAGTTCGAATTATCACTGCGGGCAATAAGAAAATGCAGCATCCCTCTATTGTCCCCGTAATTTTTGTCATCGTAAACATCTTGTTGTTTTGCATAAACGGCTGAAATAGCCAGCTGAAAATCAGCTTGCGTGGTATAGAACGCCTGAGTTGTATATAATGACTCCGGATCCGGATTCAGGAAATCGCTGCAACTGGTGATTAACGAACCCGAAATCCCCAGTATAAATAGCCAAATTATTTTTGATATGTTTTTCATCTTTGAATCTAATTAAGGGTTTGTTAGAATTGTAAATTAACACCTAAAGTATATCGACGACTAAGCGGATAGGTGCTGTAATCAACGCCAAGCTGTGTCGTTCCGTTACCATAGCTACTGGTCTCTGGCGTGTAGCCTGGGTAATCGCTGAAAGTATAGACATTATCGACAGAACCGTATATCTTCAATCCATGTATTTTTAGCGTTTTAAGGAGCTTCACGGGCATATTGTAGCTTAGCGTGATATTCTTGATTCTGACATAAGTCGCGCTGTAAACCCGTGAGTTTGTATCATCGGCCCAGTTAAAGAAATTCTGCGTTTTGCCATCCCACGACATATCTACACCATGAGCCTCAGCATATTCTGTCGGAATTGCAGGTTGCAAATATTCCGGTTTGTAGGTTCTGACCCAACGGGCGTACGAGGTGCGTCCGAAGAATCCGGCATCAATATGACGGGCACCCAGGAAATAGATCTCGCCACCTGTTTGTCCCTGCAGCAATACACTCAATTCAAAATTTTTGTAACTAAACCGGTTGGTTAAACCCCATGTCAAATCAGGCAAATTGCTTCCATATGGGATCATATCTTCTGCATTGATGTCACCATCCCCACTGGTATCCACATATTTATAGTTTCCATCTTCTTCACCTGGCAAGATTGGCACCAGAGCGTTTCCGTTTGCATCAAAGTCACTAGGCGACAAAAATCCATCGGTTGGCAAAACATAGAATTGTGAAACCTGACCACCAACCTTTGTAATAAACTGTCCACCGTTGATCGACGAAATGATCTGGGTGGTATTCTCACCCATCTCTAGCACCTCGTTGCTGTTGTGTGACAAATTCAGATTCGTATCCCATTTAAATCTTCCGGCAATATTATGCGACGTAACATCAACTTCCCAACCGGAATTACGGATTTTACCAATATTGGTAAGGGTTGAGGGAAAACCAGTGGTGTAGGGGATTGGAACATCGAACAGCAGGTTCGTTGTGATGTTTCGATAGTAATCAAAGTTAAACTGCACACGGTTATTGAACGCATACAGGTCGAACCCAATATTGGTTGACTTAGTCTCCTCCCACTTCAACTCCGGATTTGCGATGTTCGAAGCGGCAGCACCCAATTGCTTGGTTTCACCATAAGCTGAATAGTAGGTGCCTAGCTGCGACAGATACGCATAATCACCAATCCGGTCGTTACCCGATGTTCCGTACGAAGCACGAAGTTTCAATAAATCAATCCACGCGACGTCTTCCATGAAACTCTCTTCATTGAGTTTCCAACCGGCAGAGAAGGACGGGAATGTACCCCACTTGGATTCGGTACCAAAACGAGACGATCCGTCACGGCGTATACTTGCGGTAAACAGGTATTTTTCCATGTAATTGTAGCTCACACGTCCAAAGAAAGAAGCATTGGTATAGGTTGTTCTTAGTGTGGATGCTGTTACCGGAGTAGAAGCCTGGTTTAATGTGGTAACATCTTCATAAGGCCATCCCGAAGCCTCGAGGTTGGCAATATAATATTCCTGCTTTTCTGAACTCTGTCCTGCCAGTATATTTAACTGGTGCTTTCCAAACTGCTTGTCAAAAGTCAGTGTATTCTGGAACACCTTGTCATCGGTACGCGACGAATAGCTGTTGCCGGTTGACAGGTATCCACTTCTGTTCACTGATGCCGGTTGGAAGTATTCGTAAGTTTCTCCGTCATAGCTTCTGCTATACTGCATCTTATAAGTCAGCGAGGGGATTATTTTCCACTCACCCCACAACGAAGCTTGGATACGTGTCGTTTTTGTATCGTCAGTGGTTTTTTCCAGCTGAGCCAGTGGGTCAATCCAGGTAGCTCCCCAGTCATCAGAGGTTTCCGTAGATACGGGTACTCCTGTGAAATTATTTTCGGCCTTCCTTACAGTCATTCCAGGTGACACCAGGGGAGACATCATCAGCGCATGGTGAGTCGGTGAATCCTTTCCTTGACGATCTCCCAGATTGGCACTACCCAATCTTTGCTTTGAGTCCGAAAACGAAATGTTAGTTCCTACTTTAAACGTTTCGCTGATATTTAAAGCTCCATTCAAGCGGATATTGTAGCGGTCGAAATCAGTGTACTTTATTATCCCTTCCTGATTCATATACCCGAGTGACATGAAAATGCTTCCCATATCCCCGCTTGCAGAAGCAGAAGCTTCATAATTTTGAATTGGAGCTGTCCGCAGTACTTCGCTTTGCCAATCGGTAAAATCGGTTGTCGTATTCCAGAAGTCCGGTATTTGGAAGGAAGAGGGTCTGGAAGACATCGGATCATCCATAGAACCTCCGGCTCGAATATACTGAGCATTTCTCAAATACATCTGGTAAGCAACCCATTCCGGGCCGTTCATCAAATCAAGCTTCTTTTCCGCAGTTTGAAAACCGTAGTAAGCGTCGAAGGTAAGGGTCGGCTTACCGGATCCGGTTTTGGTTTCGATAAGGATAACCCCGTTGGCGCCGCGCGAACCGTAGATTGAAGTTGCTGATGCATCCTTCAATACCTGGATCGTTGCAATGTCTGACGGGTTTACACCATTCATATCATCGCGAGGAACGCCATCAATAATATAAAGAGGACTACTACTTCCGTTGATGGTGTTTACACCACGGATTCTGATGGTGAGGTCCTGCCCCGGAATACCACCACTGGTCGCTTGTGCATTAACACCTGCCAATTGACCTTGAAATGCTTCACTGACGTTTGAAACAGGTCTACTTTCCAAAGCTTCGTTTGTAATTTTAGAAACGGAACTGGTCAAATTCGACTTTTTGACGGTGCCATAACCAATAGCAACAACCTCGTCAATACCAATGGTTTCGTCTTGCAGGACAACATCAACTTTGCTACGTCCGCTCAAGGCTACTTCCTGGCTTTGCATTCCTATAAATGAGAAAACCAAGGTGGCATTTGCTGGAACCTCCGAAATAGAATAGTTACCATTGCCATCAGTTATCGTTCCGGTGGTTGTTCCTTTTTGAAGCACGGTAACACCGGGCAATGGAAAGCCTGTTGGATCAGTCACGACTCCACTAACATCAACCGCTTGCTGCGATAAACGTATATCATTTGAGCCGCTCGCACTCTCAGGTTTTAAAATAATTTGTCTATCTTTAATTGAATACCTGATATTGGTTTCCTGAAAAACGGCATCCAATATTTCATCAATTCTTTTATTGGTTAATACCACATCAATCTTACGATCGACATCAATCAACTCATTACTATATAAGAAAAAGAAATCTGTACTTCGTTCAATTTCTATTAATGCTTCCCTGACGGTGGTATTTCTCATATCCAGACTCAGACGCGTATTTTGCGAATAGGAGTTAATCGCTAGCGCCTGGCTTACCAAAAGGATAACAAAAAGAGCTGTGAGTTTCATAAGCCTTACGATTTTAATGATCTCGGGATAAAATAAACCCGGATCAAACCTTTTACATTTTTTTTCCATAATTTTACAATGGTTTGAGTTTTACAATTTTTAACTAGAAGATTGTTTATTCAAGAGAACCCTAAAGGGGAGATGTAGCCGCATCTTCCCTTTTTTATTTGTGTTACATTGGTATTTTGTTTTTAGTTATACTTTTTTGAGACAATATATTTTGTTTTTATCAATGTTGAATTTGCATTTAAGGCTGAATCTTCTACCTCAAGACTTAGGTTAGTAGCTTCAGTGATATAGTCGAGCACCTGCCGCAATGTTTCATTTTGAAGGGTAATCGTTAACTGATGTTTGGACAGCAAACCATCAGGATCATTCAAAACAATATCAGCATTATACCATCTTTCCAGGCGCTTTACAACCACACCAAGTGGATCATTGCGAAATATCAGTTTACCGTCAATCCAGGAGATTGATTTTTCGACATCCGTTTTTTGCTTTTGGATGGTTCCTGCAACTCTGTTTACGGTTATTTTCTCTTTGGGAGCTAAATGCATGAGTGGTTTTGAATCTTCCGGTTGAAAAGCAACCTTACCTTCTTCCAAAACAACCGAATAAAAATCATCATCAGGAAAAGCGGAAACATTAAAACGAGTCCCGGTAACTTTAACAGTGCCATCAGTTGTTTCAACATAAAAAGGATTTCCCTTGTCGGAAGAAACATGAAAATAGGCTTCTCCAATTAGTTCTACTTTTCGATTTCTTTTGGTGAAACGTGCAGGATATTTCAATATCGTTCCTGCATTTTGCCACACCTCAGTACCATCAGGCAATGTCGTCTTTAACTTCGACCCATATGGTGTTTCCAGCGTAATCATCTCATCGGAATTATTGTAAGCACTATTTTGACTCATCATCCAAACAGATCCGATAAGAAGTGGGATAAATAAAATGGCAGCAACTCGAACCGCATAGTTTGCTAATTTCCGAATCACCCCGCCCTTCTCCTTCGACTGCAAGTTAATTTGATGATGAATTGAGTTTAGCATCTCGTCAAGCTCTGACTTGGGTATCGTATGTTGAAAAGAAGGTGTTCTTTGCCAATATTCAAACAAAAGCCGCTCAATATTCTGTTGGTATTCGCCTTCTTGAAAAAGTTCGACCAATTTAGTCAGCTCTCTTTCATCGCACTTGTTTTCAAGATACTTCCTTATTAAATCTATTATTTCCTTTTTTTGTTCCATTTTTTTCCGTTCAGCAATGCAATTCTGTTTTTTTGCATTGATTTCGATTTCAATCTACAAAAGGTAATACGGAAAAAGGGCCAGTACCCCCCAAAGAAAAATAAACAAATTTTATTTATTCAGACCAAGCGTCTGGCTTTCAACAAAATAAACAAACAAAAAGAAAAAACAGGAAGCTATTCGAATCGATGTTTTTACGAATGTGTTTTAAGGTAAGGTTGATTTGGTTTTCAACAGTTTTGACAGCAATTCCCATCTTTTCAGCAATTTCCTTGTGTCCTAATCCCTCTTCACGACTCATCAGGTAAATCTTTTTTCGTTGCTCCGGGAGTTCTGCAATAAGGTTGGATAAACGATCGTTCAGCTCGTTAAATATCAGCAGTTCATCTGTTTTATTTGATTCTTGACTAAGATGATTCTTCAACTGACTTAAGAAGTCAGCGTCTTTGGTGCGCTCTCGGAATAGATCAACAGTAATATTGTAAGCAATTGAAAACAGAAATGCCTTTAATGAATGTGAGGTATTGAGCTCTTGTTTTTTATTCCAAAGTCTGAGAAATGTTTCTTGTACCACTTCCTTGGCATCTTCCTTGTTTTTCAACATCGAGAATGCAAAGCCATATAACCGCTGACTATACAACCCATAAAGCTCATCAAATGCTCTCACATCACCACGACGGAGTTGTGAGGCTATGTTCTTATTTTTCTGAGTTGCAAAATCCACATTCAAATATTTGAATGTAAAATTATAGAAATAATTTAAAGTACCCTATTCTTTTACCGAGGCTAAAGTTCCTCTTTCAGCACATCCCGAATATCCATAAAGTTGCTTTCAAGCTTGAGCATATTTTCAATAAAAAAGTTGAAAATGTCGGGCCATTGCTTTTGTCGATGAATATCAACACCTTCCATTTCAATGTAGATACGACAAACTTCCTCCCCACTTTCTCTTACATACAGGAAATCCCACTCCAAGCCATTTTCAAATCCGTCCTCCAATAGTGGGCGATACTTTTGAAGTTTTTCATACAAATCCAATCGTTTGTTCTCATTTCGGTGATTCAATTCAATCATTACGCTGGCCGATTGACGGTTGACGTCAAATTTGAGATCTAATCCAGAGATCTTCGTGTCGTACAAAACCCACTTCTTCTTTTTCTCCTGCAGTTCAGGAACCGCCTTACAACGCTTGCCAAAAAGGGTCCAGAATTGCTTTCGTAATTGTTTCGCTTGTTCTTGTGTGTACATCGTTTAAAAATGAACCTCAAAAATACAATGCATGAATGAAAAGCATATTACACTGTTATAAAAAAACTCAATCTTTTTAATTAACATTGCACCGCTTGCTTAAGATATTTATTGGAATGAAGGAACAACTTGAAGAAAACGGCTTCAATTATTATTTTTCCGATGATAAAATGGTATTTTTTATCATCGCTAACGGAGAGGTTAACTACAATGAGTGTATACAAATGATGGACACATTGGTTAACCATCGTTTTTTTTCAAAAAATACCACCTTAATCGCAGACCTTCGAAACGTCGATTATCATCCAGCATATAACGAATTCATGAGCCTTGTTGAACACATGAAATCGTTAAAAGATGATTTAAAAGACTGCAAAATGGCATTGGTATGCTCCCCCGTGTTATTTAGTTTAGGATATCTGGTATGCGAAATAATGAGCATGTTTGATTATAAGATGAAAACTTTTCTAAACCTGGAAAGTGCGGAGGAGTGGATCGATAAAAAACTAAAAGGAGCTCTTTAAGTACTCTTCGAATAATGTTCCGTTTTTAATCGAACAATTATCAACTCCTAATTATTCATTCTGCTCAATTTATCATACATCCTGAACAATTCACACCCTATTTTGTCATTTGAATTGATAGATACTCACAGATCTAACTTGAGTAAAATCAGGCAATGCGAAATAGCTTAACCAGACAAATAATAGCACTCAGTTTGGTCATGACGATAGCTCTCCATCTTTTTACAGATTTGGCTATCCTCATCTCCTTCAAAATCAGTCAAGACTACATTGCTGAGTTTCTTTGTATTGAAAAAGATATACCGGACTCGACCTGCCGAGGTTGTTGCCAGCTTGAGAAGAGATTGAACGAACAAGAAGAGCAAAAACAGGAGCTTCCGGAATCATCAAATCGGAAAAGTGAAATCCAGTTTTTCTCCACAAAAAATGAACTCCCTTCAATTCCGCAACAAGATAGCAGACAACTGATTTCAATGAACCAAGACAACTACAACTTATTAACTAGTTGTCGTATTTTCCATCCTCCAAAATCCTAAGTTTTTTATTCATCCATCACTTTTCTTTAGTTGCTAATCAGCACTAAAAATAATTCTAACTTATTAACATCATGAATAATGAGATTAAAATTTCAATTCGGAAGTTTCATCACCTTTATTGGATTCATATTGAGCAGTTTGATAGTCACACTTGATTTAGAGGCACAAACTCACCAATTTAAACTGATAGACGAGGAAACCAATAGACCAATACCGGACGCCAACTTTTTTTATGGCAATGAACAAGGCATTTCATCTGAATCCGGCGATATAACAATTAATTTTCAACCAACAATTACCTTAACCATATCGCATCTACAATATGGAAAACGATCATTCACGGCCGAAGAACTGGATCAGGCACTCAAGAAACACCAGCTTGCTTTGCAACCTAAAAGTCACAACCTACAACCGGTAACATTTATCAGCATACATCCCAATGCCGGAGAACAAGAGCAAATGACCTTGCAGGTTCAGGACAAACTGGCTCACGACGCTGGGCAAGTACTGGAACAATTCAGTTCAATATCCAGCATCCGGAAAAGCGGTGCTTATGGTTTTGACCCAGTGCTTCGCGGATTCAAATACGACCAAATCAATTTGGTGATTGACGGTTCGCAATGCGCTACAGCTGCCTGTCCGAATCGCATGGATCCGGCGTCGAGCCAAGTGCCTTTAAATATGATTGTTGAAGCCGAAGTAATGAAAGGACCATATAGTTTGCGCTACGGAAACGCGTTTGGCGGAACCATCAACTTTAAAAGTGCCGACCCAAGTTTTACCGACAAAGCCAACCTAAACGGACGCATGGGAACAAGCTTCGAAACCAACGGAGAAATAAGCCGATCAGAAGCATTGTTAGGCATTACATCAAAACATGCCGACATCAAATTGTTTGGTTCGCTATCAACAGGCAATGATTATACCGATGGCGATGGTGTGAAAATACCGGCTAATTTTTATCGTTCAAACATTGGTGGAAAAATTGGACTGAAGCTGAACTCAACACAAACCATGAGTTTGCAGGTGTCAAACAACTATGGAAAAGATGTTGACTTTCCGGCCCTGCCCATGGATTTGCGAAAAGACGACACCTGGCTGATCAATCTGGGGCACAAAGCAGTTTTTTATCGTGGAGCACTATCATCGTGGAGTACAACAATGTATGCAACCAAGGTCGATCATTTGATGGACAATGCTGATAAAGAACTCAATCCGCGGATGGTTGATGCCAACACTTCTGCTAAAACGAACAATGCCGGTGGCCGAACCGAATTGCGTTTCGATTTTGATGATGATTGGTTGTACGCCGGAACCGACATGCGTATTGAAAATGCTGATGGAACACGCAAACGCAACATGCTGATGGGCCCAATGGCAGGAAAAACATTGACGGACAATGTCTGGCAGGATGCCCGAATAAGAAAAAACGGTCTTTTTGCAGAATATCATAGTCAGGGAGACAACTTTCATTTAGTGTTTTCCGGGCGACTGGAGCTGAATCATGCCGAAGCACAAAATCCTGATGCCGGATTTGCTGCCAATTACACAGACATGAGTTCCGACATTGTCAGTCCGGCCTTAAGTATTGGAGGAACAAGAACAGTCACCGATAACTTTTCCATTGGTCTTTGGCTGGGAAGCGCACAGCGAAGTGGAAGCCTGGCCGAACGCTACATCAACTACTTCCCGATCGGACTGGATCCTTACGAAATGATTGGGAATCCTGAATTGAAGCCAGAAACCAATAATCAGGCCGATCTGATTTTCAATTATAAAAGTGATGCAACAGATCTTAATCTGAACTTATTTTCATCGTTCCTCAATAATCATATTTCTTCGGAAATAAGAAAAGATTTGTCACCCAAAATGGCTACGGCTCCCGGAGTTAGACAATTCGTTAATGTCGACAAAGCAAAAATCATGGGGTTCGAAGCCAGTTGGAAACAGATTATCAACAGGAAAATTCAGCAGGTAGCAGAATTGGCATACACGCATGGGCAAAACACCACTTCCGACGAAGCTTTGCCCGAAATACCGCCCATGGAATTTCGCTACCGATTAATTGGCTCGTTCATCAACAAAAAACTGAGAACAGAACTCAATTTCCGGCATGCCTTTGAGCAAAACCGTATTGCGAAAAGCTATGGAGAAACAAAAACTCCAGCATTTAACGTGCTGGATATAAAAGCCTCCTACCTGATTGTGCAAAACCTAAATGTGGCTGCTTCGCTGCAAAATATATTTGATGAAGCCTATTACGAACACTTATCAAGATCAGTTCGCAATGCCGAAAGTCGACCGATCTATTCTCCGGGAAGGAGTTTTTATTTTAGTTTGAGCTATCGCTTTTAAAGAACTTCAAAAGGATAAGATGCCCTGTTATCTTTTAATGATAACACAAAGAAGCCGCTTGCAATTATTGTAAGCGGCTTCTTCTTTTTATGTTATTTTCTGGGTCAGTGTCTTCAAAAATTCTTCGTGTTCTGAATCTAGAAATGGTGATAATGTTTCGTAGACTTTTTGATGATAATTATTAAGCCAGCTTAGTTCATCGGAACTCATGATCTCGCTGTCAATCAACTTTAAATCGATCGGACAAAGAGTAAGTGTTTCAAATCCAAGGAAACGGCCAAATTGATTATCGTCGCGTTCAACACAAACAATCATATTTTCAATTCGGATGCCATATTCTTCTTCACGATACAACCCCGGTTCGTTCGAAAGCACCATTCCTGGCTTAATCGTCTGCTCATTGTACTCCTGTCGAATACTCATAGGTCCTTCATGCACATTCAAAAAATATCCTACACCATGTCCGGTGCCATGTCCGTAATTCAAGCCATTCGCCCACAGATGCTTCCGGGCAAAGGCATCGAGGTTGCTCCCAACCGTTCCGGCGGGGAATTTTGCTTTGCTCAAGCCAATCATTCCTTTCAGTACCAACGTAAAGTCACGCTTTTGTTTTTCATCAGGCTCCGAGAGAGCTACCGTTCTTGTCAAATCTGTTGTTCCTCCCAAATATTGGCCTCCTGAATCAAAGAGCAAAATTCCGTCTTTACCAATTGAAGCAGCTGATTCTTTTGTTACCGAACGATGAACAATTGCTCCATTTTCATTCAATCCAACAATAGGATAAAAACTAATACCTCTAAAATCCTCTTGTTGTGATCGAAAATGCACTAATTGTTCGACGACATCAAACTCAGTAATATCTTCTTTCCCAACAACTTTATTCAGCCAGTGTAAGAATTTAACCATCGCCACCCCATCCTTTTTCATGGTTTCTCGAATATGGATAATTTCGAATGTTGATTTTTGGGACTTCAAGAGTGTCGCGACAGATGTTTGCTCCACCACTTTCAACGATTTTGGAAATGCAATACGGGCAGCTTGATTCGTACGATCAGCATCAATCATGATTGTAAAATCGTTCGTCAGCCCCGACAAAAAGGGATAAAACTGCTCATAGTCACAAACTTCGATCTCCTGCTCAGTCAGCTTATCAACTAGCTTTTCACTTAACTTGCCTTTATTGACGAACAAACAATTTTTACTTTCGGATAAAAAAGCAAAACCAATAAAAACCGGATTATACGAAACATCTTTCCCTCTGAGGTTAAAGGTCCAGGCCAGGTCATCCAAGGCTGTAATTAGTGTTGCATTTGCTCCATTCGCTTTAACAAAGGTTAAAATATCCTTGATTTTATCGGTTCTTTGCTGTCCAGAGTAAAGTAAGTCGTGCTCAAAAACCGGGTCAATTGGTAATTTAGGTCTGTCTTCCCATATTGGTTCAAATAAATCACCGACGTCTTTCAACATGAGCTCATTAGCTAAAAGCGCTTCTTTTAACTTTATATATTGACTCACTGACAAGCAGGTGAAATCAGTTCCCACAACTTCATTTTGAGCCAATACGCTTGCTAACCAATCAGCAGGTTCAGGCGTTTCCGGCATACGCTGTTTCATCAACTCGATGCCAGTCCCTTTCAACTGCTCGGAAGCCTGAAGAAAGTAACGCGAATCAGTCCATAGTGCCGCCTTTTTCATTGTAATAACAACAAGCCCGGCAGAACCTGTAAACCCACTAATAAACTCACGAACTTGCCAGTGTTCGGGCATGTATTCACTTTGATGCGGATCGGTCCCGGAAATATAAACTGCCTGAACATCACTCAGCTTCATTTCAGTCCGCAATTGTTTAATTCGTTCCTTAATTGTTTTAACTTCTTTCATTCAATCTTTTTATAATATTTTTCATTGACAGAGCCGGCAGTTCCTCTAAATCAACCTCAGCCGGATGATAAAATTCAATGGCATAAATATCGTCCATCGGCGCTAAATTCTGAACAGTCTCCAACTCAACCATAAAGGCCAGATCAAGCGTGAAAACTTCCAATCCTGAAAACGGATAGATATTTGGGAATGAACAATAGTACTCCATTTTGTTGACCTTCACTCCCAATTCTTCCTGAAGTTCCCGGGCAAGAGATTCTTCTGCTGTCTCCATCGGATCTACAAATCCGCCAGGCAGATCAAGCATACCTTTGTGTGGCTCGATGGCCCTTCGTGTAAACATCATTCGACCCGCTTCATCAAAAATAATTGCAGCAACTGCCGATGAGGTATTGAAGAACACGTGAAAGCCACAACCAGAACATTTTTTCGATCTTTCGCCCGACTGTTGAAACTGCGCAGAACCACAACTTGGACAATACTGATAACGCTGATTTGGATGCTTTGCCTCTATCATTCAGTTACAATTTTCATCGCCTTTAGCCAATCAACAAATAAATCAGGCCAATTATCTACAGGGATTTCTCTTTCGCTTCTCATTCCAAATCCATGCCCTCCCTTGGCAAATATGTGTAATTCCGCAGGAACATTATTTTCTTTTAACGCACGGTAAAACGAAATCGAATTTTCAGGAATCACCCCTCTGTCATCATCGGCTAAAACAAAGAAAACGGGTGGAGTGTTTTCGGTCACCCACAATTCATTCGAAAATTCTTTAGCAATCTTCCAGTCGTTTGTTTCTCCAATCAAATTCCTTCGCGATCCCATGTGCCCAACACTTTCCTTAAAGCTGATTACCGGGTACAGTAATAACATAAAATCTGGTCGGGAACTAATTTTACCCATCAGATCGTCAGCCTCTGGATTTCCGAGATCGAAATGAGTACCGGCTGTTGATGCCAAATGACCACCTGCCGAAGCGCCAGCAATTCCGATCTTTTGAGGGTCAACTCCCCACTCCAACGCTTTTGAGCGTGTAAAACGAATTGCCTGCAACGCATCAGTCAAAGGAATCTCGGAGTTCCCATAGGGTAAGCGATATTTTAAAACAATTCCTGTGATTCCATGCTCTTTTAAGTATTGAGCAATCCGGAATCCTTCATGGTCAATGGCCTCAACATGATATCCACCACCGGGGCAAATAATTACTGCGGCACCTGTATTTTTATCCTCTTCGGGCTGATAAACAAATAACTCGGCTTCAGATATATTTTCATACCGGAAAGTCCCTCGTTGTTTATAATACTCTTCATCACCCGGAGGGGTGTTTTTATTTGGTGCCCCAGCAGGCCATAATTTTAACTGAAAATCCTGTGACATTCCTTGCAATGATAGTGCGATTAATAAAATAATAAGGTTGATGCTTTTCATTTTTACTACGTATTTTTTATTGTTTAAGTAAAAATACAAATAAATTACCAACAAAGAATTTTAGAATAAAATCGTTGAAAAGTAACTTCTCAATTAATTACTTTTGCAACATGTTTTTCGAATTATTTATAAAAGGACTAATGATCGGATTGGGAGTGTCAATACCGCTTGGCCCAATCGGTGTGCTTATTATTCAACGCACGGTTAACAAAAACAGGATTGCCGGATTTGTTTCGGGAATGGGAGCAGCTACGTCTGATGCAATTTATGCCATAATTGCCGGATTTAGCCTGACCTGGCTTATCAATTTTATCAAGCAATATCAGCTTACTTTTCAAACACTTGGAGCAATCATTGTTTTATTGCTGGGGGTACACATTTTTCTCAAAAATCCGGTAAAGGATATTCGGAAATTCAGGAAAAAAGGCTCCTCTTATTTTCAAGATTTTGGTTCAACTTTTCTAATTACTTTTCCAAATCCGCTCGTCATTTTTGTTTTTCTTGCTGTTTTTGCAAGTACAGGAATTGTATTGAACATGGAAAGACCTTATCAGGCTTTTTTTGTTGTGTTTGGAGTTTTTGCAGGAGCATGTAGTTGGTGGATCATTCTCACCAGCTTAGTTAGCATGTTTCGTCACCGTTTTAATTTAAGGTTACTTTGGTGGTTCAATAAAGTGGCCGGAGTGCTAATCTGGATTTTTGTAATAATTAGTTTTACTTATTCCCTTCTCAATCACGTTTCGATTTAAAATAAGGAGTCATTACATTCAGAAAATCATCCGGGATTCGACACGGTTTGTTTGTTTTCCCATTAAAAAAAACCAGTACAACCTCCCCTTTGTTAATCAATTCATTTCTCTGATTGTAAATTTCGGTTTTAATCGGGAATTTAACGCTGGGCAATTCCTCTACGATGGTTTTAATCGTCAATAAATCATCATAATAAGCTGACCTAAGGTAGCTCACATTTAAACTTCGGGCTGGAAGCAGAATGTTTGCGTCTTCAATCTCCTTATAAGATATCCCAAGGCTGCGGATCATTTCTGTACGCCCAATTTCGTAATACCGGGGATAGACGCCATAATATACGACGCCCATTTTATCGGTGTCTTCGTAATATACGCGTACCTGAGTTTCGTGAATAAGCATTCGCTTCTATTTTAGTGGAGAGTTTGGTTCCTTTTTCATATGATTATAGGTTAGCTTATCAAGCAATCCAGGCCAGAATTTTCCTAAGAAAACCGTAAACTTACCTTCGATGAATGTTAAGATAAGTTCTCGCTTACGCTTCTTTACAGCCTTTGCTATCTTGCTGGCACATTCTTCAGCTGTCATCATTTTACTTTCGTTCCGAGGTGTTTTCCCCTGCGAACTTCCATCTTGAGTAAGTGCTGATTCGCGAACTTCAGAAGCTGTAAATCCGGGCGCAGCAACCAACACATGCAGGCCATTCTTCAGGTTCTCGATTCGTAATGCATCTAAAAACCCCCGGATGGCATATTTGGAAGCAGAATAACCGGTTCTGGCAGGCAAGCCAACATAACCGGCAATAGAAATAACGCCGACAACAGATCCTTTGGTTTTTAGCAGATATGGGAGCGCACTTTTCGTACAATAAACGGTTCCCCAGAAATTAACATCCATCAGCTTTTTAATCACATCAACCTCCAAATCAGAAAATAATGCCCGCATCGAGATTCCTGCATTATTAATAAGCACATCAATTTTACCAAAATGCTCAATGGTCTGATCAATGATCTTCTGGCAATCAAGCTCATTACTGACATCAGCTTGCACGGTTAATATTTGAGAATCGGTTAATTCCTCTTTAATTTGTTGCAGTCTCTCTATTCGTCGGGCAGCAAGCACCAAAACCGCTCCGCGCGATGCAAACTCATACGCCAGGGCTTTGCCAATTCCTGAGGAAGCTCCCGTTATTATGACAACTTTATCTTTCATTATCTTGAAAAATCAATTTCAGGCAAAAATAGCTTTTTTTTGTCCACGACACCAAAGCCACCTGACATTGAAAAAAAGTTGATAGAAATAGAGATATTTCTAAAATAAAATTTGCAATTAAAATCTTAGTTTTTACCTTTGCACCGCCTTTAAACAAAAAGGCAACATACAGGATGACTCAGTAGCTCAGCTGGTAGAGCACATCCCTTTTAAGGATGGGGTCCTGGGTTCGAACCCCAGCTGAGTCACCAATTAAGAAGTCAAAAAGACTTAAAAGCGCTTAAATCATAGGTTTAGGCGCTTTTTTATTTTGCGGCAGACACCAAAATATGCACCAAATCGCAAAATAAACGAGACCATATCGAGACCTATCTGAAGAAACTGCCAAAAGGTCTCGGCAATCGACGTAGTTTTCAGATAATCAATTCATTTTGAAATATTTTGTTTCGTTTTGATGCTTGTAAATGTGACTCTAAGGGGTTAGTTTTAAGCATGGAAACGAGACCATTTTTTAACCAAAAATGAGTTGAGTTATGAGAGTTACCGTAAACTTCTCTTTAAAGAGATCAAAATCCCGCGCTGACGGGAAATGTCCGGTTTACGTCCGGTGTACCATGGACGGCCAACGCTTCGAATTATCTACAGGTCTTTTTATTATTCCTGATTTTTGGGATGACAAAGTACAGCAGATAAAAGGTAAAAATGAGGAAAGCAAGACCCTAAACAAGCGATTGGATAAACTAGCGACGAAGATCCAAGATGCTTTTAATGTGCTGGATTCAACCATGGACGAATTTACTATTATAGATTTGAAAGATAAGGTACTCGGGCGTCGAAAATCTACCGGATTGATGGATATTTTCAATTACACGGTCAGGGATGTTGAATCCAAGGTCGGAGTGGATTATTCAAAGGGTACATACAGTCATTACAAAACTACGCGGGATAGGCTTGGTGAATTTGTATTACAGAAATTTAAAAGAAGTGAGATACCTGTATCGATGGTAAATTTGGATTTTATTTATTCTCTTGATACTTATTTGAAGATAAAATATGACTTAAAGCCGAATTCAGTTCTCACCTACCATAAACACTTGAATAAAGCATTGAAAAATCCGTTGGCTTTAAAATCTAATATCGAAAATCCTTATGAGATATTTACTCCTACCAGAAATAAAACAAATCGGGATTACTTAACACTCAGGGAGGTTGAAACACTTAGGAAAAAGCCATTAAAGACATTTCGATTAAGCCTTGTTCGAGATATTTTTGTTTTTGCCTGCTATACTGGATTGGCGTACGCCGAATTGGAGGGACTAAGTTTTGATAATATATATCAAGGTGACGATGGTAATGATTGGATTATTGATGATAGGTCTAAAACTGAAAACCGATTTAGAGTTCCATTGTTACCGGAAGCAAAACAAATATTGAAGAAATATGAATATTACTCCGAGAATAACACAGAGAGAAAACTTCTTCCAATTCGCTCAAACCAGAAAATGAACGAATACCTAAAAGAATTGGCTGACATTTGCGGAATAACAAAAAATCTGTCCATGCATGTAGCCAGGCATACTTTTGCAACTTCTGTTACATTGGCTAATGGAGTACCAATTGAAACAGTTTCAAAAATGCTGGGTCACACGTCTATCAAAACCACCCAGATTTACGCTAGGATTGTGGATTCGAAGATTAGTAAGGATATGGAAAAGATTATTGACATTCTTCAAAAAGACGCATGAAGATTGTATTTAAGGTGTAAATTGTATTTTAAAAGATTCGTATTTACAGGCTCTACGGCTAACTAATAAAACAGCGAATTTGAATTTACAAATTCGTGATACTGACACTTATTTGGTTTCATTGTTATTAAAGAATGATAAACAAGCTTATAAGACGCTGTTCGAAAAATATCGGACAAGGGCTTTCTGAGTAGATGCTATTCCCTGGAAGACATTTATTACTTAGGTAGCGGTTGGCTTTTCGTTTAGTCCGGTTAACCTTGAAAAATGGCCGTTAACAGATAGGCTGATTTTGTCCAAAGCCCGGTTAACATGGATGGCCTGTTTGCTTTTTCCTGATGTACGGTTAGCATTGGTATCCCAAAGGGATACTGGAACGGTTAATTTGGCACTGAACTGTGCCATTGTTTTTCCGATGGTAATTCTCCCCATGACAGGATAAGTCTCGTCCTGTTTTGTTTCGCTCTTTTTGATGTAAATGAGGAGTTCTAATTCTTGATTCATACCCTATTACTTTAATTGATAAAATTATTTCTAATAGGGCTGGGGCTATTTGAACAAATGTAAGCATAAGACATACAGTGTATTAATATTACAAACAAGGCTAGTTGGAAGCAAAATACAAACGACTTATCAGGCTTGGTGTCAATTGCTTTTTTTGCAGCCTTTTGCGTTTTAAAAAAAGGTAACGGAAAAGTAACTGAACTATCTCTTAACCTGCTTTTTTCTGCCTTTTGGGCGCTAAGCCACTAAAAGACAGAAAAAGACACAAATCATTGTACTAATGTGAATTACGCTTGTTTCTTTTGAATTACCTTTTGGATTCGGTGTTTTGCCACTACCGTTACACTGACTAATGGTGTTCCGATTGAGACCGTCTCAGAAATGTTGGGGTATACCTCGATAAAAACAACACAAATTTATGCTAGGATTGTGGATGCAAAAATCTCTAATGATATGAAGAAGCTTAAAGCCTCGTAATGGATATTTTCAGTGGATGCAAGTTTGCCCCTCTAAAATGTATTTAGCATATTTTTATTGTGTGCTTAAATTGTAGAATATTTAGATTGATATACTTGATCCCAAATCTGTTATTAATTTTAAGGTATTACTTCTATTATGTCAAAACTAAAAAACGTGGAATGAAAGTATTAATGTCAAAACGTTTGAATTAATTTTCCTCAATTTTATACTTTTATTTTTTAAAATTTGAGAAATTATTTGAAAAGCAAAGTAAAGGTATGGACATAACTCAAAATAAAAAAGCATTTGATGAGTTTTTCAGGTTTTACTATCCACGTTTGAAGAAATATGCATATTTTTTACTAAAAAGCGATCAAGATGCAGACGATTTGATTCAGGATGTTTTTTCAATTTAACGCCCTTTGTTCCAGGACAGGATAAAGCAAGAAATACCATTGCGAAAAGTTTAGTGTAAAGGATGTTGCCAAATAGTTTTGCGGTCCGGTTGAAATTCAGAATTATTTTATCAATTGTGTCAATATTAATACCCCATTCGATCATCTATTGGTAACAAAACCAATAGATGTTTATAACCACAAACAAAATACTCAGGGCACTCATTAAATCCATGATCTTAGCCAATTCCCTCAAATCGTCTTCCTGTTGCATATTACTTCGCTATTTAGTGATTGAAAAGCGAACGTAGGATGTGCTTTATGCGAAACTACTGAATATTAAAGTGGTGGCAGCATGTGGTATATCGTGCAATAAAAGATATTTTTAATATTAGTATTTTTGATAGTTGAACAATAAAATGGATAAAGTTCGGCGATGAAAAATTCAAAGGGAAAATATGGAAAATGAGGAAGAAAAGAAAATGAACGCACTTGAAGAGTATTTGAAGAAGATAGACTATTCTGAATACGAGCATAATGACCCCTCATAGATAAAGGAGAATTTCAATAAATAATAGGAATGCTTGATGATATTGATTTAAATGATGTTGCTTTAAAAGCAGGTTTAAATAGTCAAATTTTGCTTTTGGGAAATTGTTTTAATGTATTGATAATCAATGAGTAGTAAAAATCTATCGTGGTGAGTGTCAGGTGTCTAAGCTTTGCAAGATGGTTCAGAAAGGCTTTTTATTGGCTGGATGTTGGAAACTATACAAAGCAATGTTTATAGGAATGTTATAAAAATTCAAAAAATCTATACGCTAAGACGGAGTATGGACTAAGGATTTCAATAAAACCTGTATAGCTCGTGAATTCAAAAAAAATAGGGATAAGAATAATCATCAAAATTGTAGGACAGATAAATTAAATGCTAGCCATGATTACGTTGATGATTCACTCATCCTTAAACGCAGTTGGCTTAACTGAAATATTTTCAATAAAATTGGCAAAGTGTAATGTTGGTAGTAATCCTATTCAAGTTACACTACGATCTCATCTTTGTGGATGAAAGGGATTCAAAAAAGTTATTGCATTTTAATAAAGTTATTACAAAAATATAAGAAGGTACGGGATGATATATCTGAACCGTCTTTGATTCTTCTGGATTA
This sequence comes from Sunxiuqinia indica, assembly GCF_009847015.1. Lineage (GTDB taxonomy): Bacteria > Bacteroidota > Bacteroidia > Bacteroidales > Prolixibacteraceae > Sunxiuqinia > Sunxiuqinia indica. The sequence continues at coordinate 96,299 of NZ_WVEM01000003.1, read as the reverse complement.
TGGTTTAATAATAGGCAATAGATGGATGAGAATATCTGGTTGAAGAGCGCGAAAAAGAGGTGTTAATATTTTTGTCTTTAAAAAAATGAGATCGTGGAATTTACTGTTTTTTCGTCTGACAACAGGAAATGATAAAAGGCTTCTTATTATCAGAGTGTTAGTGTTTGTTATTCTAGTAAATATTTAATTTTAGCTATTCTTTTTCAGTCAACTAATGAAAATGATAGTTGGAGATTTTCAGTATATTTAGGTTCTTTGTGATCATCACTGATCATTTTATGGAAAACCAATTGAATCACAAGTTAAAAGAAGGTGATGCTCGTTCATTTTCTGAATTGTTCAAGCAAACTCATCCACGCTTAATTGGATATTGCCAGTTATTTGTGAAAAATAGAAAAGATACAGAGGACTTGGTGCAAGACTGTTTTTTCCAGTTATGGCAAAATCGGGCAAAAATTGATTTTCATAAATCAGTGGAAAGCTTGTTGTTTGTTTCGCTTCGAAATAAATGTTTGAATTACCTGAAAGAACATTCACGGTACTCATTTGATTCCCTTCGGGAGGGAATGTTGTCAAATGAACTACAGTACCTATACCAACTTGATTTTATAGAGAAGAGGGAGTTGTCCTTGGAAGAACAGTTGGTTGCTGCATTAAAAGAAGCTATTGAGGAACTGCCGGATCGGAAGAGGGAAATCTTGATTAAAAATAAGATTAATGGAATGAAGCAAAAAGAGATTGCTTTAGAATTGGGTATTTCAGTAAAAACAGTTGAAAAACACCTGCATGAAGCGAAGCTTGAGTTAAAAATGAAACTGAAAAAACAGTTTGTGGCTCTCTCATTAATTTTACACTTATTGTTGCAATAATAAAAATACTTTATTTATTCTATTGAAATACAATTACTTGAGGTTTATTTTCTGATGATTTTTTAATTTTTTTTTATTTATCCAGTAGGGTTTTTGAAAATTTATTGTACTCATTTTTGAAAATCAACCACAATGAAAGCAAAAATCATAAAATATTTGGAAGGGAGAGCATCGGAAAAAGAAATACTTGGTCTTACCAGTTGGATTGAAGATGAAAATAACCGAATAAAATTTAGGAAGATCAAACGCGGATGGAAAGCCGGTTTGAATGACCAAAGCCTACCTAATACTACATTAATAGAACTGGACAAGTTCCAAACCCGAATTATAAATGAACATGATGAAAGAATTAGGAACCTGAATTTTAGTCAACGTTTATACAAATATGCTGCGATTCTGTTATTTCTGGTTTCAATTGGTGGTATTTATCAGTATCTGTCGGGAAACTTTATCGAAAATGCAACATTCTTCAATACCATTTTTGCTGAGAAAGGCCAAATTTCTAAAGCAATGCTCCCTGATGGAACAATGGTTTGGTTAAATTCTGGCTCCAGTTTAAAATATAGCAATGATTTCGGAATTCGGAATCGAGACGTCGAGTTGATCGGACAAGGGTATTTCGAAGTAACAAAAAATAGGAATCTCCCCTTTGTAGTAAGCTGTGATGAAATTAATATTAGAGTTTTAGGCACCCAGTTTTCGGCAGAATCCTATCCCAATGACCCTGATGTTGAGGTGGTTCTTGAAGAAGGATCGGTGGAGTTGTTTTCTGCTAATAGTCGTAAAGCTTTCGTTCACCTTCAGCCCAATGAAATCATGATATACGACAAGAAAAGCAATCATTACAAAATTGTTGGGGTTACCGCAAAGAAGTATACCGCTTGGCGGAATGGAATTTTTAATATTTATGACCAACCTCTGAATGAAGTCGCAGAAAAGTTACAGAAAAGGTATAATCAACCCATTGAAGTGGGGGATGGTCTCAAAAACTGCAAAGTTACATTTTCAATAAGAAATGAAGATTTCGAAGATGTCTTGAAAATGTTGCTGGATATTACCCATGCAAAAGCTTATCAGGAAGGAGGAATAGTCTATTTGAAAGAAAAATAAAAAAACAGGAAAGTGCGTCAACACCTTCCTGCCAATAAATCTCTTCACGTCAAATGAAGAGAATTCATTAATCAAATAACAAACACAAATTTATGAAAAAAGATTGTAAAACAAGGAGCTTATTGGCTCCGGGCATCTGGTATCAGATGCGAAAAATCCTTGTTGTCATGAAACTATCTTTACTAATTCTTTTATTTAGTTTGTTTTCTGCGGGGGCAAGTGTTTTTAGCCAAAGCAATAAGTTCAATCTGAATTATAAGGATGCAACTGTAAAAGAAATATTAGGAGCAATTGAGGATCAAAGTGAATTTCGATTTGCATTTAGTTCAGAATATCTTGATTTGGATCGAAAAGTATCGATATGTGATGAAAGTCAATCAATTACTAAAATATTGAATGGTATATTTCAAGGAACAGATGTTAAGTATACCATAAGCGACCGTATGGTCATCCTTTCAGTTGGAACAAAGGGAGGAGTCGGATTGGTGCAACAAAAAAGCATTTCAGGATATGTCACAGACTCTTCTGGTTCTCCTCTCCCCGGTGTTACCGTTGTCGTTAAAGGCACCACAAACGGTACAATTACCGATGGTGAAGGGAATTATTCACTCTCTAATATTCTGGAAAATTCAATTTTGCAATTCTCATTTGTAGGCATGAGAACCCAAGACATTGATATTGCTGGCAGAACCACTGTCAACATTGTTTTACAAGAAAGCACTGTTGGCATTGAGGAAGTTGTTGCAGTTGGTTACGGTACTCAGAAAAAGGTAAACTTAACAGGATCAATATCCTCCGTAAATTCGGATTTCCTTGAAAGCAGGCCTTTGACAAACTCGACACAGGCACTCCAGGGGGTTAATGGATTATATGTAAATCAAGCGGGAGGTGAACCGGGTGCAGACAATGCAACTATAAGAATTAGGGGAATTGGCACTTTAAATAATAATGATCCATTGGTGTTGGTAGATGGTATTGAGTATAATATGAAGGATGTCAATTCTAATGATATTGAGAGTATTTCTGTTTTAAAAGATGCTGCTTCTGCATCAATTTACGGAAATAGAGCTGCCAATGGAGTAATACTTATCACAACAAAGAAGGGGAAGAGTGGAAAACTTAAGGCAGAACTGAATAGTTATTTTGGATGGCAAAGAGCAACTTACTTACCCGATATGGTAACTAACTCTGTTGATTACATGCTTGCCAGGAATCAGGCTTCCGTTAATGAAAACCAAACTAAACCCTATTCAGATACGCAGATTGAAGAATACAGGAATGGTACAGATTCGGATTTATATCCCAATACCGATTGGTACGATATTATGTTTTCTGTCGCGCCGATGCAGGATCATTTTTTTCGTTTATCAGGTGGGAGCGACGAGGTAACATTTTCAATGTCAGTGGGATATATGGATCAGACTGGGGTTTTGATGGCGACTGACGCAAAGAAATATTCTCTGAATTCCAATGTAATCTTTAAACCGTCAGACAAATTTGAGTTCGGTATTATCATTAATGGTTCATATTGGGAAAAAAACGGGCCATATAAAGGGATAGGTGGTAATGACGATTCAGCAATAGGAGCTATTGCCCGAGCTCTTCCAATTCATCCCAACATCCTTGCTGATGGACACTATGGTGATACCTGGCTAGTTACGCCTGGGCACAATGTTTTTAGACATCCAGTAGCAAGAGCTTTAGAAGGTGGCAAGAAAAATTTAGATCAACATGCAATGGTCAACATTTATGCTGAATACACATTCCCGCTTGACATAAAATACAAAGCCACTTTTGCTGTCAATAAATCAGACAACAACGAGCATACTTTTTCACCAGAAACATTTCTTTATACCCCTAAAGCACCCACAGTTGCCAGACCAAATGGAAAAGATGTTCGTAGTGTCAGCGAAACAAATAGCAGGGAGTTGAATACCAGCTATTTCCAAACATTGAAATGGAACAAACGAATCTCGGATCAACACGATATTAATTTGCTGTTTGGCTTTAGTAGGGAATCTTTTTTCGATTCCAACCTTATGGCTTACATCGAAGGATTTTTAGGGAACGAATTGCCGGAATTAAATGCTGGTACTATTAATAAAAACGTAGGTGGCACATCATACGAATCGAAGCTTATGTCTTATTTTGGAAGAGCCAACTATAGTTTTTCAGATAAATATTTATTTGAGTTTAACTTCCGCTACGATGGCTCATCCAGGTTTGCAAAAAATAATCGATGGGGATTTTTCCCCTCTTTTTCGGTTGGTTGGCGGATCAATCAGGAATCATTTATGCAAAATCTACAGGCTGTTAGCAACCTTAAGTTACGCGCTTCCTGGGGGCAGTTGGGAAACCAGGATATCCCTTTGTATAGCTACTTGAATAATATTGATATCAATCAGGGAGCCACTTACAACGATGCTGTGGTTCCCGGAAGTGCAGTTACTACTTTGTCAGACCCGAATATTTCATGGGAAACAACAACCATTAAAAATATCGGTTTAGATGCAGGCTTGTGGGATAATAAGCTGGAAGTTACTATTGACGTATTTGATAAAGTTACGACCGACATACTTGCCCGGATAAATGTGCCCGGTCAGGTAGGGAATCTCACCGGGCCTATTACAAACCTTTATGGAATGTCTAATAAAGGTTTTGAAATAAGTGCTTCACATCGTAATTCAATTGGAGATCTGAATTATAACTTTGGTGGGAGTATTGCATTCGTTAATAACAACGTAGATTTTTTGAATGGTAACGTACAATATACAACAAACCTTTGGGGAAATATTAATGTCATTGAAGAAGGTTATCCAGTAAACTCATGGTTTTTGTACAAGGCCAATGGTATTTTTCAGTCTGAGGAAGAAGTTTCAAATCATGCCTACCAGGATCCGACAACTGGACCGGGTGATATAATTTATCACGATTTCAATAACGATAACAAAATTGATGTCAAAGACATGCGGGTTCTGGGACGGTCAACGCCTAAATATACTTATAGTTTCAATTTAAATTTTGATTATAAAGGATTTGATTTAGGTGCATTTTTTCAGGGGGTACAAGGTATTGATATTTATCCGACCAGTAATGTCTCGTGGCCGCTTTATAACGGGGCAGGACTCACCAAAGACCAGTTGGACAATAGTTGGACCAGTGAGAATCCTGACGCTAAATATCCCCGATTGTCCTTGCAAAAAAGAGGTTCTCGTATCAATGCCAGAAATTCTACTTTTTGGTTAAAAGACGCATCTTATTTAAGGTTGAAGAATTTGCAGATAGGATATACTATTCCGTTGAAATTGTTGACGAACATCCACCTTAGCAAATTGAGAATTTATGCCAACGCACAAAATCTTTTAACTTTCTCTAAATTTAAATTATCAGATCCGGAAAAGGATATTTTGGCGGAAGATATATATAGTTACCCTACTACCAAAATCATCTCTGTTGGATGCAATGTGGTGTTTTAAAAGTAAAATGTTAAAAAAATGAAAAATATATTATATATAGGAATTTCAGTATTGTTATTGTTCATTGTTTCGTGTAACGAAAGTTTTTTAGAAACAACAGCGACTGATAATTATAATGAATCAAACTGGTGGCAAACGGAAAGCCAGGCAGTATCTTCCATTAATGGATGTTATGCAGTTTTAAGGGAGGATCAGCTATATGGAAACAACGCTTTAATGGAAGAAAATATCTCACCAAATTCTTTTAATCAAAGTGGGGATATATTGTTGGCCACGGGGGCTCATACTGCGGGCAATGAAACAGTGTTCAGGGACCGATGGAATGCTAATTATAAGGGCATCGGAAGAGTAAATATACTTCTTGATAATATTGAACGAGTACAAATGGACGATGCATTGAAAACTAGAATTAAGGGGGAGGCATCATTTCTTCGTGGCTTGTTTTATTTTAACCTGGCAAATTATTTTGGAGGTGTACCTTTAATTCTTGAATCTCCTGATTTTGAGAAACAAGCTAATTTACCGCGTAATACACGACAAGAGGTTATTGATCAGGTATTGGCTGATCTTGATTATGCAGCTTCTGTGCTTCCTGTTTCTTATGTAGGATCAGATATTGGTCGAGCTACAAAGGGGGCTGCACTCGCATTGAAGGCGAGGGTTCTTTTGTACGAAAGCAGGTGGTCTGAAGCAGCTCTGGCAGCCAAAGCAGTTATGGAATTGAAATACTATGGTTTGTTTTCAGATTACAGAGGCCTATTTCAGGTTGAAAATGAAGGAAATAAGGAGGTTATTTTTGACGTACAATATAAAGTTCCGGAATATACTACGATCTTTGATATCCAAATTGAACTACAATTGAATGTTGCTCCGACCCTGGATCTTGTAAACAGTTATCTAATGTCTGACGGCCTGACCACTGAAGAATCCCCATTATTTGATCCGGCACATCCTTATGATAATAGGGATCCAAGGTTGCAAAAGGCAGTTGTTATTCCCGGCTATATGTTCAGAGGTGGAATTGCTTCACCGACAAAATACTTTAGCACTGGATTCGGGTTTAAGAAATATACCTCTTATAAAGATGATGTTGTACAGGCAAATATTAATAATTCAGAATTAAATTTTATTGTCTTACGTTATGCTGATATATTGTTGATGTATGCAGAAGCAACAAATGAAGTTGCAGGTAGCGATCCCTCAGTTTATGATGCTTTGAATCAGATCCGTTCCCGTGCCTTGATGCCGGATATAACGCCAGGTCTTACAAAAGATCAGATGCGGGAAGTGATAAGGCATGAGCGCAGAATTGAGTTGGCCGGTGAGGCACTTTATTATAATGATATCCGTAGATGGCACACCGCAGAAGTAGTGATGAATGCCAATGTTTTAAACAGTAAGGGTGAGGTTGTACAGGTACGTTCATTTAATCCGGAAAGGGATTATTTGTGGCCAATTCAGGAAATAACGCGTCAGGAAAATCCTGCACTTGATCAAAATCCTAAGTACTAAACAGGGAGCATTATTCTATTGCAAGCAAAAAAATGAAGTAGTGGATTTTTTGATTTTCCCGTCTAGCGTTGATTTAAAAGGACATTGTATGTACTAATGTCCTTTTAATATTTTTTATCTTTTAAATTAATGATTCAATCAAATATTATGAAACGAAGTATTTGTGGAGGTTTAGCAGTGTTATTGATTCTTTGGGCCTGCCAAACATCAACGAAACAAGAAGGAAAAAAGGAAATTAAACCTAATATTGTCTACATTCTGGCAGATGATTTGGGCTACGGTGATTTAAGCTGTTACGGGCAGCAGAAGTTTCAAACTCCCAATATTGACCGTTTGGCAAGTCAAGGCATGCTTTTTACACAGCACTACGCCGGTTGTTCAGTTTGTGCTCCTTCTCGCTCTTCTTTATTGACAGGACAGGATACCGGGCACACACCGATTCGGGGCAATATGCATGTTGATCCTGAAGGCGAGGCTCCACTGTCCACAGGATCATTCACGCTGGCCGAAATGCTGAAACAGAAGGGATATACAACCGGAGCCTTTGGCAAATGGGGGTTGGGTTTCATTACCTCTGAAGGTGATCCCAACAATCAGGGCTTCGATCAGTTTTATGGATATAATAGCCAAACGCTTGCTCATAATTACTATCCTGGTCATCTGTGGAATAATCATGAGAGGGTGGTGTTGAATGGGAATAGTGGAGATAAAATAGGAGAGTATTCCGCAGATATGATTCAAGATAGTGTGTTAAAATTTGTGGAAAGAAATAGGAACCATCCCTTCTTTTTGTATTATGCCAGTACAATTCCCCATGCAGAATTGCTTTTGCCGAAAGAGAAAATGGCTCCATTCAAGGGCAAATTTCCACCGGAACATCCATTTACTGGAGCCGAGTTTGGTGACGAAAAATTTCGGTTGGGCGCTTACGGTTCTCAACAGGAGCCTCATGCCGCTTTTGCAGCCATGGTTACATTGTTTGATAAGCAAGTGGGAGAACTAATGGACAAGTTAAAAGAACTGGGGCTGGATAAAAGCACGTTGGTTATTTTTACATCTGACAACGGTCCGCATATTGAAGGAGGGGCTGACCCTGATTATTTTGATAGTAATGGACCGTTGAAAGGATATAAACGGGATCTTTATGAAGGAGGAATCCGAGAGCCGATGATTGCATGCTGGCCAGGCAAGATAAGTGCAGGCAGTACAACCGACCTGATTTCAGCCTTTTGGGATGTTATGCCAACATGCGCTGAACTAGTAGGTGCTGAAACTCCTCAAGATATCCAGGGAATTTCTTTTCTGCCAACTTTGCTTGGAAAAGATGGACAAAAGCAACACGATCACCTGTATTGGGAATTTCATGAACTGGATGGCCGGCAGGCCATTCGTAGAGGCAATTGGAAATACGTTAGCTATAATGTGCTTGATCCCCAAAAACGAACAGTAGAACTCTATGACTTATCCACCGATATTGGAGAAAAGAATAATGTTGCAGATCAACATCTGAAAATTGTGAAAGAGATGCAAGAATTACTACGCACGGCAAGGGTTCCTGTTGATACTTTTCCTTTTGTAGAAGATTAGGGGTTTGAACCTCTTTTGAGAAAATTTTTTCTCAAAAGAGACTTAATTTAACACTAAGATTCAAGCCTGTTTTGTTGAACGGATAATGTGAGAACCTATGAAAATACTTTATATAGATTAACGTTGAGATTAAGTTGCGAAATCCTAATTCGTTTGTATTGTTGCCTTTGGAAATTGGAATACTTAAAATGGTCAAAGAAAAAAGGGATAAGGTTGATGACGTTTTATTAAAGCGTTTTATCGATGGTGATGTGCGAGCTTTTGATATGATCTATTCCTTATTTAATCTTAAGCTATAAAAGTTTGCATTTTCAATAGTTAAAACAAATTTAGATACAGAAGATCTTGTTCATGAGGTTTTTGTTAAGGTTTGGGAGAACAAGGAAAAAAACTAAGAGATCATGCTGCTTTCAATACTTACTTGTCCAAATTAGCCTGAAGACTTACACTCTAATTTTGAGGTATTACTTCATTATATCAAAACTGAAAAATCGTGGAATGAAATCATTAATGGCAAAACGTTTGAATTAATTTTCCTTAATTTTGTACTTTCATTTTTTAAAACTTGGAAAATTATTTGAAAGCTGAGCAAAGTTATGGACATAACCCAAAATAATAAAGCATTTGAGGAGTTTTTCAGGTTTTACTATCCACGTTTGAAAAAATATGCATATTATTTTCTAAAAAGCGATCAAGATGCTGACGATTTGATTCAGGATGTTTTTTTTCAGCTTTGGAGAAACCGTTCGAAATTGAATGACAGCGAGAACATCCCATCTTATACCTTCACGTTGCTACGCAACAAATGTTTGGATTTCCTTAAGCGAAGGGTTGTGGAAGAAAGGTATTTGGACCAGCAAGCTTTCATGGAAGCGGAAGAATTGTATTATATCAGCTTTGGGAAAAGCGATAAGTTTGTTTCTATGGAAGAACAATTATACTTGGAATTGGAGAAGATAATTCAGGATATGCCGGTAAAATGTGGAACTGCATTTCGTTTAAGGTGGATTGAAGGTAAAAGAAACCGGGAAATTGCAGCCATGATGAACATATCTACGACGATGGTTGATAAGCACTTGGCACGAGGCTTAGATATTGCTAGAAAGAAATTAAGGCCGGAGCTATTTTTATTTTTTATGCTTTTAGGAAAGGAAAAATTCATGTACAACTAATTTTCCCCAACAGATTATTGTTGTCGCATCTTAATAATTTTCAAAATAATTTCAGAAAAGGGTTGGTAAAATTAGGTCTCTAATCGTATTTCTAATAAAGAACAACCAATGAAAGGCGAAAAGTCGATATATACAAGGAAGATACTTTCTTTTCTTAGAGGCGAATTGACAATAGATGAGGAACAAGAACTTTTACATTGGCTTAAAAGGGATGATCAGAATAGGGAATTCTTTATGACGATTCAAAAATCCCTTGAAAAGGAGGTTGTGCATACTAGGGACAAAAAGATTGATCAACAGTGGAAGGCTTTAAAATCAAGAATATCTACTAAAAAGATTGGTTTTGTCCCCAAAGACAAGCCATTCTGGAAAAGGAAGATTGTTGCAATTGCTGCGGCATTTATATTGGGGCTTATTGTCCCAAGCACGTTTATCTTTCTGAATAAGGAAAGTGAATTTTCCCAAAATCACCAAGCCAACGAGCAAATCTCAGTTCCTTATGGGGCCAAAACAAACTTTAAACTGCCAGATGGGTCAGTAGTGTGGTTAAATTCAGGATCCAAACTTTCATTTCCATCCCAGTTTCGAAAAGTTCGTACGATAAGTCTTGACGGGGAAGCATTTTTTGATGTTGTAAAGGACGATATGCCATTTATTGTTTCCACCAACTATGGAAATATTAAAGTAATGGGAACTGCTTTCAATGTTAAGGCATATCAAGATGAAGTATTTCAGACTACATTGGTCCGTGGTGCGGTTGAAGTAGAACGGTCATCAGGCAATTCCATTATTCTAAAGCCAGGGCAACAATCTTACTTGGATGACAAAAACCAGCTTGCAAAAAAGTCAGTCAATACAGAAGTTTTTACTTCTTGGAGAGAAGGGAGACTGATTTTTTACAAAGAGCCTTTTGTCGAAATGGCAAAACGTCTAGAAAGGTGGTATAATGTTAAAATTGAAGTCAATAATAAGAATATTGAAAATCTCCGTTTCACGGGAACTATTGAAATGGAGACACTGAGTGAAGTAATGGAGTTAATACAAAGAACAATGCCGGTTCAATATTATTACGATCGAAACAGCCGCACTTTGAAAATTTATAAAAAAGGAGGTGTTTTTTGAATAAATAAAATGGTAATGTAAAATAAGGAAGGAGAAAAGTAGCGGTTTTCCCCTTCCGATGAATAATAGTTTAATAATAAATTACTCATTAAACCAATTTCAAAACTATGAAAAAAAAACGAAGTAATCGTGGTTTACAGCCATTGTATTACCAAATTATTAGAAAAATGAAACTGACAATTTTTTTGTTATGTATTTCTTTGCTGGGAGCTTTTGCTAATGAAGGTTATTCGCAAGATACTAAGTTGACTGTCGTGATGAATAACTCTTCAATTGAGGATGTTCTTGGGAATATTGAAAATCAAAGTAAATTCAGGTTTTTCTACAACGAAAAGATTGATGTTGATAAAAAAGTATCTGTAGACTTTCTGAATGAAAATATCTTTGAAATCTTAGATAACTTATTCAAAGGGACAAACCTTAAATACGAAGTTCTTGGGAGGCAGATAGTGTTGTCGGAAAATCGCTTGGAAACACAACAGACTAAAATAGCCGTTACGGGCAAGGTTTTAGATTCTTTAGGCTTACCCCTTCCTGGTGTAACAGTAATCTTGAAAGGTACAACCAACGGTACAATTACGAATACCGATGGGCAGTATTCCGTTTTAGATGTTCCAGCCAATTCTATTTTGGTCTTTTCGTTCGTTGGGATGAAGACTCAGGAGATTCCTGTAGATGGAAAGACATCAATTGATGTCATTATGACTGAAGATGCCATAGGATTGGAAGAAGTGATTGCTATTGGTTATGGAACAGTAAAAAAGAAAGATTTAACGGGTTCTATAGGGAGTGTTGCTTCTGAGCAGATTGCGACGCGAGGTAGCACTGAGGCGTTGGAAGCACTTCAAGGACAGTTGGCGGGAGTAAACATTTCAAGGTCATCAGGGAGAGCAGACGTTGGATTCAATATCGTTATTAGAGGTCAGAATTCGATCTCAGGTGGCTCACCACTCTATGTTGTAGATGGATCAATCGTGGATAACATAGACTTTCTTAATCCAAACGATATTACTCAGATGGATGTCCTTAAAGATGCCTCTTCGACAGCTATTTATGGTTCAAGAGGTTCAAATGGTGTAGTTTTAATTACCACAAAGGGGGCAGGAGTTGAAAATGAGAAAATATCAATTTCTTATAAGGGTTATTACGGAATTAAAACACCAGCTCATACGGCACCGATGATGAATGCCGAGCAGTGGTTGAACTATAGGATTGCAGCAGCCCAGGGAAATAGTTTGGATCCATTTAGCGGAGATGTATTTGGAGATTCTGATGAGAACAGATATGTTTCATCCGATGAGTGGGATCGGGAGATAGAGCGTCGAATTGCAGCCGGGGAAACTTATAACTGGGAGAAAAATTTTTTAGAAAATGGCTATAGGCAGAACCATTACCTCTCATTGAATGGTAAATCAGGAAATACTTCTTATAGTCTGACGGCTGGTTATCAAAAAGAAAAGGGCTTTATTGAAAAGGATTTTATGGATAAATATACCTTTAGTATTGACCTAAAACATAAATTCAATGAGAAATGGGAAGCTGGCGGTTTAATTCGTACAGGATTAAAGGAGACTGAAGTTGGAGGTGGGAAAAGTATCATGAATTTATATCGTATGCCACCAATATTTTTGGCTAATGATCCAACGGGTTGGCTTTATGAGGTTGATGGACTCACAATATCACCTGCAACTATCGTTACAGGCTCAATGAACCCGATTCTAGATCAGAGATATTCGAATTCCAACGGACGTTCAATTGATTTATTAGGCAAAGTATTTTTCAACTACCGACCTTATAAATGGTTAAGCGCACGCACCGAATTTTTACCCCGTTTTAAATGGATCAGGGAAGCATCATGGGGTGGCCAGTACTCAGAGTCGGCAGGTGGTCTGCAGGAAAATACAACTGCGAGTATTTTAAATCGAAACCGAATCAATTTTACCTGGGATAACCAAGTAAATACTAAAAAGTCGTTTGGAGACCATACTATACAGGGAACAGTCCTTTTTAGTGTATACGATTTTCAACAAGAGGACTATCGTGCTGAAGTTAAAGATTTACCTCAAAATACTTCTTTTTATAATATGGGAATTGCCAGTGAAAGAACAAGCACCGAAAGTTCCTATACCATGAACAGGTTGACGTCATTTATGGGGCGTCTAAACTACGATTATGCAAACAAATACCTACTTACACTTTCTGCCAGATGGGATGGATCTTCAAAATTAGCTGAGGGGCATAAATGGGCTGCTTTCCCATCCACAGCAGTGGCTTGGAGAGTTGAGCAAGAGCCTTTCATGCAGAATATTCCTGTGGTATCGATGCTTAAAGCTAGATTAAGTTATGGTTTTACAGGTAATAATAATATTAATGCATTTCAATCCTCTATTAGTGCCAATTCCCTGTATTATTATGACTTTGGGGGTATAGTCTCCAATGGAATTGGACCTTCTGGAATAGCTAATAACGCTTTAACTTGGGAAAGAACTGAAGAAGTGGACTTTGGATTGGATTTTGGGTTATTTAAAGGCAGGGTTTCAGGAACAGTTGATTTATACACAAAGCTATCGAAAGATTTGTTAATGAAACGCAAATTACCTGTTCCAATGGGATGGGATGAGATGACTGATAATATCGGCTCTGTTAGAAATAAAGGGATTGAAGTTTCATTACGGACTATTAATATTCAAACACAGAATATTAAATGGGAAACATCGTTTGTTTTTTCAACCAATAAAAATGAAATTGTTGAGACCAACTTAGGGAAGGTTGATGATGTTGTAAACGGTTTATTTATCGGTCAGCCAGTGGATGTTTATTATAACTATGATATGATAGGCGTTTGGCAATTGGATGAGGTAGAAGAAGCTGCAAAGTGGGGAAGAGTGCCAGGTGAAATTAAAATTAGGGACATAAGTGGACCTGAAGGTGTGCCCGATGGGAAAATTGAAGCACAATATGATCGGACAGTTATCGGAAAACCAATTCCTGATTGGACAGGAAGTCTGTATACTCAATTAATGTATAAAAACTTTGATTTTTCCATGTCTGTTTACACAGAACAGGGAATTACTAAAAAAAGTAGGTTTTTTAATGACTTGATTTACACAAACAGAAATACAGTTGTACATAACTATTGGACCATAACCAATCCTTCAAATGATGCCCCTAGCCCCAAATATGCAACTAATGATGATTTTTGGGGAAGAAAAGGGGCACAATTGCAAAATTATAAAGATTGTTCATATACAAGGGTACAAAATATAACTTTTGGATATACTTTCTCCAAACAATTTGTTCAAAGAGTAAATATGTCTCGCCTAAGGATATATGCAAACGTAACCAATCCCATATTGATTACTGATTTTCAGGGGCATGATCCTGAGTTTGGTGACAAAGGAACTAATGATGGGCCTGGCTTTATGACCGTTCAGTTTGGTGTAAACGTAAATTTTTAAGCATCTAAAAAGAATCAAATGAAGAAATTAGGAATATTATTATTGGCTATTCTATTACTTAATATAGGGTGTAATGACTATTTGATGGAGGACAATAGGTCAAGCGTAACCGTTGATGAATATTTTAAAACACAGGAAGGCTACCAATCATTGGTAAATGCCTGCTATGCAAGTTTGAGAAAATTGTATTTTGACATGGATAACGATTTTGACAATCAGAAAAATACTACCTCTTTTCAAGGATTAACTTTACTGGGAACTGACCTTTTTTGTCATGCTACTATTGCTTCTGGGAATGAGGTTGTAGATAGTTATTATTCACTGACGCCTGACAATGGTTGGGTTTCCGACGTATTTTCACATTGTTATGAGGCTATTCAATTGCAAAATTTAGCACTGGAATGGGCCGAAAAGACAGTGCAATCTGACGAATTGCCTATTCGCGTCGCTGAAGTTCGGTTTCTTAGGGCATATTTTTACCATATTCTCCTCGAACTTTATGGAGGGGTTTCAATTGTTACTGATGCGTTCGACAAGCCAATTACTTCTTTTGAGCGAAATTCGGAGGAAGATGTTTATGCCTTTATCATTAAAGAACTAGAGGACGTTAAAAATATACTACCCTCAGTATCTGATCAGTCTGGTCGGGTGTCGAAGGGTGTAGCAGAACAGCTGTTGTCTCTGGTTTATCTGTCGAGAGGGTACACCTCTTTTGCCGTTTCTGACGACTTCCAAAAAGCGGAACAAAATGCAACGAGTGTAATCGAAAGTGGAAATTATAACTTACTATCGAATTTTGAAGATGTGTTTCGTCCTGGTAGTGAAGACAATCGTGAGATAATATTTGCAATACAGTATGACAGCAAATCGTTAATTAACGGAGTAGCAGGGAGCTGCGCGCATGCTTGGGGAGGATATTATGCAAGCTCAAAAGAAGGATGGCCCTATAGGCACGGACAAATAAGACCTACAGACAGGTGTTACTTGCAATACAACGTTGCTGATAAACGTTATAAAGGTTCATTTATGGTGAATCAATATGATCCTTATTACGATTACTATGACGATTCGAAGCCTGAAGATGAAAAGAAGATCACCCGGGTTTTTCCTCACCCGTCTATTGTTGAGGATCCTGAAAATCCAAGTCCGGATAATTGGATATTTTTAGAGCATTATACCGTATGGGGTACTGCTGGTGAAACCTGGGAAACTTCTGAATATCCGTGGGTGAAAAAATTTGATGATCCTACATCGAACAAGCAATACGACAATACGCGCGATTTCTTTATTTTCCGTTTAGCTGAAACTTATCTGATTCGAGCTGAAGCAAGGATCAATCAAGGATTGTCTGCCGATGATGATATCAATTTCGTACGAGCAAGAAGTTGGGATGAAAAGGTAACTAACGCAAATCTGGATGACGTTCTGGATGAAAGAGGAAGAGAGTTAATGGGTGAGTGCAAGCGTTGGATGGATTTAAGACGAATAGGAAAGGTAAAGGAGAGAGCCAGTGCGTATAATCCTGCAGTAAAAAAATACCTTGATTTAGGATATGAAGTTTTTGGACAAAATGATGGGAAGGCGTTCAGACGTCCGATTCCGACTAATGTAATCATCAGGGATGAGGGTGATTACGGACAAAACGAAGGTTATTAATTAAAATCTAGAATGATGAAAACAAAAATGAACGATATAGGAGCATTCGGCGTCTTAATAGCTGTGCTAATTATTCTTTTTACGTCTTGTCAGGAGGACGTAGTGGAGCCGGAGAGAGTTCCCATCAAGGCTGAGATAAAGCAAATAATTATTAATAATTCTGTTTCTAATGTTGTTTTTCAAAACAAGGTCGAAACAGACATGGATACCATTACAGTCACTGTTCCGCAAGGAACTGATGTAAGCCAACTCGATTTAGATATTCTAGTAAATTATTTTGGTACGTTAGAACCTGAAGCGGGGATTACGGATTTGACAAACCCTATAGTATATACGGTGACTTCTAACACTGAAACCCGGCAATTCCTTGTTCAATCCAAGATTGTACCGCCTTCCATTTCAACATTTGTTTTGACGAGCCCAGTAGAAGCAGTTGGAACAATTTCGGGAGACAGCATTATATTAGAGATATTGGAAGGTATTGATCTTTCAGCTGCGATGTTTACTGCTGAAGCTTTTGGCGAATCGATAGTTCCCGATCCTTCAGGAACAATTGATTTGACCGTAGACTCCCCTACTTTGAAGGTGATAAATAGAGATTTTGAGGCAGTCTACAATATCTACATAGAGTATTATAACGTGATTGAATTTACTGGTGCCTTTTACGATGGAACAGTCCATCCTAATGTGTTTTTACCTGGTAGTGTCGCAAATGATGAGGCTGATCGTTGGGTTGTTGAATCCAATCCAGCAGCCTATGGAGGAAGTGTTGTTCACTTCACCAGTTTAGGCGATTTTTCGGGAAGTGCAGCATTTGATTATGGCGATTTAGGATTGGATGACTCTCCCGATGAAGTTACCTCAATCTTCCGAGTAAAAGGAATCCCTGACGCTGGGGAAAACTATTTGGAAATTGCATTTAAAATAGGAGATCTTCGGGCTAAGTTCTATCTTGAGAAGGATAACATTGAGATAAAAGGCGGCTCGAACGTAAAAATCAATTTTGCAGACTGGACTGATTTTGATCCGACAGCATGGAATACTTATCGTGTGACTATGAATAAAATTACCAGGTCAATTGTGCTGTATGTAAATGAAGAACAAACGCCTGTTCTTGAAACTACTTTAAAAGGAAATTCGGGTGACGAAATAGATTTTGGAGATGGCGGTGGTGGTCTTTATGAATGTCTGATTGATTATATCGCGATTGAAACTACTGGTGCTTTTACACCAGAAGACTTACCTCTATCTAAGATATTGCAGTAAGTTAAGTTTTGTTCAAAAGCAACTTTTCCGGAGTATTATGACAGTTCTCCGGAAAAGTTATTCTTTAAAAAAAAGAGTTCAATTTACAAAAATTAGGAATAGATGAATAAGTATTGTGCTTATGTCTACCTTTTCTTGTTGTGCTTTTATTTGAGTTTGAAAATAAATGCACAAGAATGCACTAGTGGGCTTCAATGGAAAGAAGTAGTATATGGAATGGATGAAGAATGGTATGGTTCCGAAGAGGCTGTTCGTGTAGCTGAAAACGTATTATTATATCAATGCGATGTTGGTGGTTGGCCTAAGAATAAACCAATGCACATGGTTTTATCTAAGGACGAAAAGGAAGGATTGCAAAAACTAAAGCAATTTGGGAAGGGCACTGCCACAATAGATAATGGAGCTACAGTAAATGAGTTGATTTTCCTTTCAAAAGTGTATCATAAAACAAAAGGGCCACGCTATAAAGACGCATTTCTAAAGGGAATCAATTACTTGTTTGAAGCACAGTATGAAAATGGCGGATGGCCGCAGTTTTATCCACTTGAAGAAGGGGATTATTCCACTCATATTACATTCAATGACAATGCCATGGTGAACGTCATGAGTGTGATGAAATCAATTGCAGAAAATGATGGTAGTTTTTCGATTGAGTTAGATGACACAACAATTAGTAATGCAAGAAAAGCTTTTGATAAAGGAATCGATTTGATTCTGAAAACGCAGTACAAACAAAATGGAGAGCTGACGGCTTGGTGTGCACAATACGACGAGCATACTTTGCTCCCTGCTAAGGCAAGAACCTATGAATTACCCTCATTAAGCGGAAATGAATCTGTTGGTATCGTTTTGATATTAATTGGCATTGATCATCCTTCTCTTGAAGTCGTAAATGCAGTACAAGCTGCTGTGACCTGGTTTGACAAAGTAAAAATTGAAGGGATACGGATTGAGAGATATAATAATGCAGAGGGTAAAAGGGAAAAAAGAATAGTGAAAGATAAAGGCGCTCCTACTTTGTGGGCACGTTTTTATGAGTTGAAAGATAACAGACCATTTTTTTGTGACCGTGATGGGATAAAAAGATATTCTCTTACAGAAATTGGCAGGGAACGGCGAGCTGGTTATGGTTGGTACGATGATGATCCCAAGGAAATTTTTAAAGAATATAAAGTGTGGCAACCCAAATGGGCTCCTGGAGAAAATGTACTGGATGAGAAATTGGAAGATAGTTGTATCGCCAGTGACGATGACAAAAAGCAATTCGATGAGCTGTGTCTGCTAGACTGGGAAATTGCGTTTTCCGACAATTGCACCGGCGATTGGAAAGATAAATGGTTGCTCGACGGAAAGGTTGGCTACGTGGAAAACAGTGAAAATGGTATGGCACTTTATACTGGGCCAAAACCAAAAATAAGTGCAAATGATATTGTTCTCTGGACTAAACAATCTTTTTCAGGAGATCTGATGATTGATTACGATTATATTCGGATTGATGACAGAGACAGGTCAGTCAATATCATATACATAGAGGCAACCGGAAGCGGAAAAGGAGAATATGGTAAGAACATCCAAGAATGGATAAATTTGAGGGAGTTTCCTGCTATGCCAGTTTATTACAACAATATGAATACTTTGCATATTAGTTATGCTGCTTTCACAAAAGAAGGCGACTATATCCGGGCGCGTCGTTATCGCCCCGATTTGAATCAAAAGTTAGAAGGTACCGAATTAGGGGCAGCTTATAATACCGGATTTTTTGATACAGGTGTTAGGCACCATATTACAATTATTAAGAAAGGGTACAAATTATATATGAAAGTAGTTAATGATGAGCAAAGTGCATTATACATTTGGAATTATAAAAATCACCCTGAAATTTTTGAAGGGCCAATTGGCTTGCGTCACAAGTGTGTGAGTGCGGCAATCTATAAAAATTTTGTGGTAAGAAGGCTAAGTGATAAAAACAGAAACCGAGATTAGATCATGCTGAACATCTTTCAATTGACACTTAGTAATGTATTATGAATATGAAACTAGCACGCTTAAATATGGGAAGTATAACAATTTAATGATAATGAAAAACAGAATAGAAGTATTGATAATTACCTTACTTGCATTTTTAGTGTTAGGAAGCTCATTCGCAGCACAACCCGGCAAAATACCTGCTTTCCCCGGTGCTGAAGGCTTTGGTCGGTTTGCGAGTGGAGGTCGTGGGGGTGATGTTTATCATGTTACAAATTTGAATGATGATGGAGTAGGCTCTTTGCGTTATGGTATTGAAAGGGCAAATGGGCCACGTACTATTGTTTTCGATGTATCAGGCAATATTTTTCTTTCCGACCGCATCAGGATTGAAAAACCAGATATTACTATTGCCGGGCAAACAGCTCCGGGGGATGGTATTACACTTGCAGGAAATCCCCTTTATGTTTATTCCAGCAATATTATTGTCAGGTACATTCGTTGTCGTCTCGGCGACACGGATTCGGACGATCAAGATGCTGTTTCTATTGTACATGGAAGTAATATCATTTTTGACCATGTTACCGCAAGTTGGTCTATCGATGAAACTTTCTCTTGCCAAAGTAATGATGTAGATTCCCTAACCGTTCAATGGTGCATGATAACTGAAAGCCTTCGTTATTCCCATCATGAGAAAGGAGCACATGGTTATGGTGGGATTATTGGCGCCACTCGTCAAACATTTCATCATAATTTATATGCCCACCATAGTTCGCGAAGCCCGAAAATAACAGGCCGCAGGCATTGTGAAGTTGATTTCAGAAATAATGTGATCTACAATTGGGGATTCAATAGTTGTTATGATGGCACTGCTTCTTACATTAATTGGGTAAACAATTACTATAAGGCAGGCCCCGGTACAGAGAGTAGCAAACGTAAAAGAATATTTCAATTGAGCGATGAGGATATTGCGTCAGAAGGTAGTAACAGCCCTGAAGATTCTAAAAATTACGAAACATCGCTATATGCCGAAGGAAATTATGTTGTTGGATATTCTGCGGTAACTGCTGATAATTGGAACGGGGGGATCGATTTTATGAATGGTGCAACTGAAGAGAAAAATCGTGTTTATGTTCCGTTCGATTTTCCTGCTATTACCGAGCAGACCGCAGAGGATGCTTATCCGCTTGTACTGTCAGGTGCCGGTGCTTCTTTAGTGCGAGATACAATTGATAAACGAATTGTGAAAGAAGTGTTCACAGGAACGGTTACGTATGGTAATTTAGGAATTATAGACTCCCAAACTGATGTAGGAGGCTGGCCTTCATTGAATTCCTCGACTACTCTAAAAGATACTGATCAGGATGGCATGCCCGATGACTGGGAAGAAAAAAATGGCTTGAATCTAAATGATCCTAACGATAGAAACGATGACCTAAATGGTAACGGATATACCAATTTGGAAGAGTATCTCAACGGCATTCAGGCAATACCTACTTCAGTTAATAATTACATCTTCGAAAAATCAGATGCATTGCGTTGTTATCCAAATCCGACCCGTTCCAATCTATTTGTTGATTTAAGGGGCATCGGGAAATCAGATATTGCAATATATAACATTTTTGGGAAGCTGGTTTATCGTGCAAAAGCAAATGAAGGAATATATCATATTGGTGAACACGGGCTTTCCTCAGGGACTTACATTGTTAAAATAATAGATAGTAACAAGAAGCACTATACACAAAGAATAATAGTCGAATAGAAAGCTGTAAGGCATTCAGAGTAATTAATCCTGATTATTCGTATTTTTTGAGATGTAATATATTGATAATGGGTGACATATGGAATGGTCTTCTGTTGGGTGGGATTATTCTATTTATAGTAATTTAAGTGAGCAATATTAATAATATTAAAATGAATTTATGAATATCTGTAAGAGCATTGATGCTGTTATAAGAAAAGTCGTTGTTATTTTGTTTGTTGGTTTAATATTTAGTAATTCGTTGTTGGCACAAGTAACAAAAATGACAGCCTTTCCTGGAGCTGAAGGTTTTGGTCGGTTTGCCACAGGAGGTCGTGGAGGCGATGTCTATCATGTAACCAATCTGGATGATAATGGGGCTGGTTCTTTGCGATATGGACTTGATAGTGCCAACAGCCCTAGAACGATTGTATTTGATTTATCAGGGACAATATGGTTAAAGGATAAATTGTATGTGACGCATCCAAATATCACGATCGCAGGTCAAACAGCACCCGGTGATGGTATAACGTTGGCTGGAGATGAATTTGGAGTTAAAGCAAGCGACGTTATTGTCAGATACATACGTTGTCGTTTAGGTGATCGAAGTGGAAGAGATGATGATGCAGCACATATCCATCGTGGATTTAATATTATTTTTGACCATGTATCTGTCAGTTGGTCTATCGATGAAACTTTCTCCTTTCAATCCGGCAAAATAGATTCTGTGACTGTTCAATGGTGCATGATTACTGAGAGTCTGAATAATTCGCACCATATCAAAGGTGGACATGGTTATGGGGGGATTATTGGCGGGTTGAGGCAATCTGTTCATCATAATCTATACGCTCATCATAGCTCTCGCAGCCCTAAAGTAACGAAGCGGAGACACTGTGAAGTCGACTTTAGAAATAATGTGATTTATAACTGGGGACACAACAATTGTTACGATGGGAATAAATCGTATTTGAATTGGGCGAATAATTATTACAAACCGGGGCCCGGTACGAAGGAAAATGTGCGCCATAGAATATTCGCTTTGAGCAATGCTATGGTAAAAGAAGAAAATTCCGGATGGCAGAAATCGAATACCTATCCCACTTTGCTGTATGCTGAAGGAAATTATGTTGAGGGTTATCCGGAAATTACAGCAGATAATTGGGCTGGAGGTATTGATTTTTCCGATGGAGCTACTGAAGCAAAAAATCGAAAGCGGATTCCGCATGAGTTTCCACCAATAACAGAACAAACAGCAGAAGAAGCTTATGCGTTGGTCTTGGCAGGGGCTGGAGCTTCATTGGTTCGAGACACCATTGATGAACGCATTTCCAGAGAAGTGCTGATCGGAACCGCGGCTCATGGAAATGGTGGAATTATTGATTCGCAAGATGATGTTGGTGGGTGGCCGCAGTTAAACTCACTCCCAGCTCTCAAAGATACCGACCAAGATGGTATGCCAGATCAGTGGGAAATGCAACATAATCTCGATCCCGATGATCCGTCAGATCGTAACGGGGATGCCGACAACAACGGTTTTACAAACCTGGAGGAGTACCTCAATTCGATTGTAATAAACAAGCCATAAAGACTAAACAACTGGAAAATGAAAAAGCTACAATTATCTTTTTATATCGGTATAATTTTATTTTTTATATCGATTCAAATGAATGGTCAGGATGTGGTTGCTGATCGTTCGCTGCCGTGGTCTCAGCGTATGGCCGAAACTATTATGCACGACTATCCGGCAGCCTGGCAAATGGAAGAAGCAAAAGCTATCGAATGGAAGTATACCAAGGGATTGCTTTGCAGCTCATTTATTGATTTATGGAAAAAGACGGGCAACGAAGCCTACTTTAATTATGCAAAAGCCTATGCCGACACCATGATCGATGAGGAAGGTGTGATTTATGGCTATAAAATGGAAGATTATAATATAGATCAGATCAATTCTGGTAAGATGTTATTCGATCTATTCGCTGAAACTAAAGAACCGAAATATGAAATTGCCCAAAAAACACTTCGGCGCCAATTGATCGACCATCCACGTACGGAAGCGGGCGGATTTTGGCACAAAAAGCGATATCCCCATCAGATGTGGTTAGATGGACTGTACATGGGAGCGCCCTTTTATGCCTGTTACGGACAGGTTTACAACGAACCGGAAAGTATTGATGAAGCAATGAACTGGGTAATTGTAACGGAGAAAAAAACACGCGATCCGAAAACGGGACTCTTATATCATGCCTGGGATGAAAGTAAAACGCAACGGTGGGCAAATAAGGAGACCGGTTTATCCCCACACGTATGGGGCAGGGGAATGGGGTGGTATGCAATGGCTACTGTCGATGTTTTAGATTATGCATCGAACCATCCTCAAAAGGACGAAGTCATTCAAATTATTAAACGGCTGGCAGCAGCAATCGTAAGTTGCCAGGATGAAAAAACGGGGGTATGGCGCCAGGTGTTAGACATGCCAGACGGAGAGGGGAATTATTTTGAAGGATCAGCGAGTGCCATGTTTACCTATTTTTTGTTGAAGGCGACTCAAATGGGCTATATTGATAAATCCTATCAGGCTAGTGCCAAAAAAGCCTATAACGGAATGATTAGTAATCTGATTAAAGTTGAAAATGACGGGCGGCTCGTTATGACACCAATATGTGCTGGCGCAGGATTGGGAGGAAATCCATACCGGGACGGGAGTTACGAGTACTACATTAATGAACGGCTCAGGGACAATGATCCCAAAGGGGTGGGCCCCTTTATTATGGCCAGTCTTTGGTATGAATCACTTAAAGATTAAGCCTCGAATGAAATTTGAAAATTACAATGATGAAACAACTAACCATTTACTTTATTTTATTTACACTTTTTACGAACTCTAAAAATCCGGTTGTCCACAAGGATATTGAGGACGGTTGGAAAAAAATGGATTCGATATTAGTGCAGATTAGTCCGCCTGTATTCCCGGATAGACAATTCAGAATAACCGACTACGGGGCAAAAGCCGATGGCAGCCTTTGTACGAATGCTATTAACAAGGCAATTGAAGATTGCAATGCTTCCGGAGGTGGCAGAGTTATTGTCCCCAAGGGAACCTTTTTGACTGGTGCAATTCATTTACTAAGTAATGTGGAGTTGCATGTTTCAGCGGGAGCAACGCTTTTGTTTTCTACAAATCCCAAAGATTTTTTGCCAGTTGTGCGTACCCGCTACGAGGGAAGCGAGCTTTATAATTATTCTCCCTTGATTTATGCCTATAAACAGGAGAATATAGCTGTTACCGGAGACGGACTGCTTGATGGACAGGCATCAATTGAGAACTGGTGGTATTGGACCATCGGAAAGGAAAAAAAAGAAGAGAATTTACAGAATCAACCCAATTCAATTCCCAGGTTGTTGGATTTAATGGCAAAAGGGACGCCGGTTGAAGAGCGCGTTTTTGGGGAGTCGGGATTCTTGCGTCCGAGCTTTATACAACCGTTTATGTGTAAAAATATACTGATAGAAGGAGTTACACTGAAAAGACCTCCGATGTGGATGCTACATCCCGTACTGTCTGAAAATATTACGATTCGTTATGTGAAACTGTACAGTCCAGGCGCACCAAATGGCGATGGATGTGACCCCGAGGTCTGTAAAAATGTACTCATTGAAGGTTGTGAGTTTAATACCGGCGATGATTGCATTGCGATTAAATCGGGTCGAAACAGGCAGGGGTACGACCTCGCCATTCCCACGGAGAACGTAATAATCCGTAACTGTAAAATGTTTGATGGGCACGGAGGTGTAGTTATCGGTAGTGAGACCTCCGGAGGAGTGCGTAACGTTTTTGCCTATGATTGTGAGATGAGTAGCCCGCATTTGGAAAGAGCATTTCGGTTGAAGTCAAACAAATACAGGGGTGGGGTTATAGAAAATATTTATTTGCGCAATATTAAGGTTGGTCAGGTTAGTAATGCAGTTATCAGGATCAATCAAAATTACTTTTCAAAAGCTTCTCCCGGCGAAATAAGATATACCACCTATCGAAACATTTTTATTGAAAATATGTCTTGCGAAAAAGCGGACTATGCAGTTCAGATTCTTGGTTTGAAGGAGCATCCTATAGAAAATATAAAAATTTTAAATAGTTCTTTTAATAATATCAACCAGCAAAATGTTTTTGAATCAGTAAAAGCACTATTGATGGAGCATGTAACAATAAACGGCGAAACAATTGAAGTAAATAACTAAACAAAAAAATCGTAGAAATGAAATTAAATGGAAATATAGTAACTGGTATTAATTACTTATGTATTGCTATTTTAGGTAGCCTGTTTTTTTCCTGTAGTAATAAGGTTAGCACAACTGAAAAAGAGACAAAAGAAAGGCCAAATATTGTCCTCATACTTGCTGACGATATGGGCTATTCTGATCTAAGCTGCTATGGAGGTGAAATTAGTACGCCTAACATCGATAAAATTGCATCGCATGGCGTTCGTTTTAGTCAGTTTTATAATGCCGCTCGTTGCTGTCCGACACGGGCATCACTTATGACCGGTTTGTATCCTCATCAAGCAGGGATGGGGGCAATGGTAAAATTGCACGGTGAAGCCGCAAAAGGACCATATCAGGGATACCTCAATGACCAATGTGTTACTATTGCAGAGGTGCTAAAACAAGCTGGCTACTATACAGCTGCCTCCGGAAAGTGGCATATTGGAGAGGAGAGACCACAGTGGCCAATTGACAGAGGATTTGATAATTACTACGGTTTGATTAGTGGAGCAGCCAACTATTTTGATATTTCCAGGGGGAAAAGTAAAAATGTCGTTCGCCATTTCGCGATTGACAGCACCGAAATTATGCCTTCTAAAGAAGGTTTTTATATGACGGAAGCTATTACCGACCATGCTGTGCAGTTTCTGCAGAAAGCAGCAACTAAAGATCAGCCGTTCTTCCTCTATCTTCCCTATACTGCACCACACTGGCCGTTACATGCATTACAGGAAGATATTGCACTCTACAAAGGAAAATTCATGAAAGGCTGGGATGAGCTACGGGAAGAACGTTATAATAGGATGGTTGAGTTAGGTTTAATTGATAAGGAGTGGCTGAAAAGTGACCGGAATGAAGATGTATCATCATGGGATAGCTTAAGTCAGGAGCAGAAGGAGCAGATGGATCAACTGATGGCCATTTTTGCGGCACAGATCCATCGGATGGATATCGGTATTGGTCAGGTTATGGATCAATTGGAAAAGATGGGAGCTCTAGAGAACACCGTCGTCTTTTTCCTTTCAGACAATGGTGGAAGTAGTGAATATGGCATTTGGGGAACTGATTTTTGGGGTAATTTTTGGGACGGAAAAGCTTTGCCGGGATCTGGAGATTCATTCCATAGCTATGGCGCATCATGGGCGAATCTAAGTAATACTCCTTTCAGATACTACAAGAAGTATGTTCACGAGGGAGGAATTGCTACGCCATTCATCGTAAGCTGGCCAGAAACCATAAAAGATACTGGCGGTATTTCGCATGTACCTGGTCATGTTATAGACATTATGACAACAATATGCGATGTTACAAACGTGGAATATCCCAAGGTATTTAAGAACCATCAAATAACCCCGATGCCAGGAAGATCAATCCTTCCTGCCCTGTTGGGCGAGCAAAAAATGGATACTGATACTATATTCTGGGAACACATGGGAAATCGAGCGGTTCGAATAGGAAACTGGAAGCTGGTTTCGATTAAAGGAAGCCCTTGGGAATTATACAATCTTGAGAAGGATCGGACAGAAACAAACAATCTAATCGAAAATGAACCGGCAAGAGCCGCCGAAATGAAAGCTACCTATGAATCTTGGGCTAAAAAGATTGGAGTTTGAATGTCATTTGAATGATTAAAATGGAAATAACATAATGGGTTTGGAGACTGGGATGAAAAGTGCTGATATTCTTGACTCAATTGTGGTTGTGTCTCGCCAAAAAATTAATAGATGAAAAAAGATCAATAGAAATGTTCTTTCAATTAAGAGACACTGATCGAACCGTGAATATAATGTTGAAGTGAACGATATAAGATGAAACAATTATTAATGATACTGAGTTTTATTACCATAATTCAGGTATTTCACGTGCAAGCCTATGATTTTGTTGTGGGGAAGGGTGATAACGACGATTTTAAAACAGTTCAGGATGCGATTGATGCCGTTCCGGATTTTAGAAAAAATCGCACAACAATTTTTATACGGAGAGGTATTTACAAGGAAAAGCTTGTTTTGTCACCGAGTAAAAGACGAGTTTCTCTTATAGGCGAAGATGTTCAAAATACAATTCTCACTTACGATGATTATAACAAAAAAGAGAATCGCTTTGGCGAGACTCTTGGAACAACAGGCTCTTCTTCATTTTTTATTTTTGGCGAGGACTTTACCGCTGAAAATATAACATTTGAAAACTCTTCAGGGCCGGTTGGGCCGGCTGTTGCGGTTCGAATTGAAAGCGATAAGGTTGCATTTAAGAACTGTCGGTTCCTGGGATTTCAAGACACAATGTATCTTAAAGGGAGAGGAGGGCGGCAATATTATAGAAATTGTTATATCGAAGGTACTGTCGATTTCATCTTTGGAAATTCAACTGCTGTTTTTGACCAATGTACCATTTTCTGCAAAAACAAAGGTTATGTTTCAGCGCCCTCTACGGAACAAAATACTGAGTTCGGTTTCGTATTTCTGAATTGCAATATTACTGGTGATGCTGCCGAAAAATCATTTTATCTCGGGCGTCCATGGCGTCCGTATGGGAAATCTGTGTTTATTGGCTGTAAATTGGGTAATCACATCAAACTAGAAGGATGGAATAACTGGCGAGATCCCGCGAGGGAAAAAACAGCCTATTTTGCTGAATACAATAATACAGGCGAAGGGGCAAAGCCCAGCCAAAGGGTCAAATGGTCGCTCCAGCTCACCTCAGACCAAATCCAGAAATATACTGTTGATCATATTTTAGGAGAATGGGTCAACGAGCTTGCAATGTTTAGAAAAATAAACTGAAAATTTTAGAATGATGCTTACAGATATCCTTATAAAAAAAACTAAATCGGGTTTATTATGAAAAGATTTCATTTTTATTTCTGTAGCATTTACTTGTTGCCAAAATGATGAGTGGGAATATCCTTTTAACGGTTAAAATCGTGATGGCTGGAAATTATTAAATGGTAAAGCAAAATACGAGGTGTTTGATGGAGTAATTGTTGGGACGGTAGTTGATGAAATAAACAATTCGTTTTTAGTGATAAGCAAATATGGATATAACGACACAATTATATGGATTAGCTTATGAATGTCCTGCCGTTCATAGAAATTCACTTTGTCCGATGGCGGAGATTGATAAATTATCCTTTATTGAAAAGATAAACTGGGTTAACGAGCTTTCAGATACAAGGAAGTCTGAAATCTACTCTCAACATGAAAAGTGTTCAATCAGAAGAAAATGATATATCTGGTATATTAATTTTTACGAAGCTAATATTAAAATATGAATAGCGATCCCTGACCACGCATTCAAAAGGGGAATAATCTATAACGAGATATTAGGAACTATTGAACTGTATTTGATCAAAATTGTAAGGTTGGCATTTTTTTAGGAAAGAGCTTGTAAATGACGTGAAAGTGTGGCAAATTACCATCGGTAATTTTTTCAGGTGTCACTGGGTTGACAATCAATAAAAAACATAATACGATGAGAGTTATAATGAAAGAATTCAGGGCAATCGTATAAGTGAGTTCACATTTTAGGATTGAATGAAAATATCGAAAAAGGATTTCATATTAATGTAGGTCGTGGAAGTTCAGAATATAAAGTGTTGGATAAGTAGGACATGAAAAATAGTGTATGATTATTTCACTTAAGGTATATAATAACAGAGTATAATTGTTTTTTGTAAAAACTGATAGAAGTCTATGAGATGATAATCTAAATACAAATAGGTTTTTCTCTTTACTTGAGATTAGAGGAAAAATAAAATTATTGAAATAAAAGATAATAGTTGGTAGGAATATAGTTTTCATATATGATTGTATTTCTCGTTGTGAGTCAAAAGTTCAGTAGAATGGAATTAAATGATGAATACATTTATTATGATATATAGGTGAAGGGAATAAGTGCTTGGCAAAATGAAAGTAATCTCTCAAAAGTATAGTTATGAAGCATCCATCGATGGATAGAGCTATCTCAAAATTTTTTTTGCATTTGCATCCAAAAAAAATAGAGCCCAAAGCGATTTTATTTACCAGAACTTTTGGATTGGGGGGCATTGCGGCACTGCTCTTCGTTATTCTGTTTATCACTGGAATGTTGCTTCGTTTTGCTTATGTCCCCTCTGGTGTTGGTGCATACGACTCGATTGTTCGCCTGCAGGATGAATTAATATTCGGTCGGATGTTAAGGAATTTTCACTATTGGAGCGCGATGTTATTGGTTGTAGTTTCATTTCTTCATTTAGTCCGTGTTTTTTATTCACAAGCAATTTATTTTCAGCGGAGGAAGAACTGGCTTTATGGCTTGCTGTTGATGTTTTTAGTGGTAAGCTCCAATTTTACCGGTTACCTTTTACCCTGGGATCAACTTTCATTTTGGGCAGTTACCATTATGACCAACATGTTAAGCTACATCCCGTTTTTCGGAAATTCCTTGGCCAATTTGGTTCGGGGCAGCAAAGTTGTAGATGAACAAACCTTACTTCGTTTCTATAATTTTCATACAGGTGTATTACCGTTATTGATGGTCTTTTTTATGTCCATTCATTTTTGGCTGGTTCGAAAAGCAAGAGGTGTGACTATCCCGTCATCTGAAAAAGCAGAGAAAGTAGATACATCTCCACATTTGGTTTATAAGGAAGTGTTGGCAGCTCTTATCGTTGTATTGGTATTGTTACTTTTTTCTTTTTTTGTTAATGCACCTTTATTGGATAAAGCCAAGCCTTTGGTTAGTCCAAATCACAGCAAGGCACCTTGGTATTTTATGGGATTCCAGGAATTACTGATGCATATACACCCAGCCTTTGCCTCGTTTTTGCTCCCTTTGTTTGTTATTCTGTTTTTTATCATCATACCCTATGTACCCTATCATCAGATCAATGAGGGTGTTTGGTTCTATTCAGAAAAAGGAAAGAAAATCACGTTCATATCGGCAATCTTCACCACTGTATTTACCTTACTTTTAATCCTGATTGATGATCTTTTACTGGATATTGGCGGGTGGTTTTCAGGCCTACCTGTCATATTTACTGAAGGTGTGCTACCGGTTTTATGCTATTTTGTACCCATCGGTGGATTTATATTTTATGTGAGAAAGAAACTGAAAGCAGATCGGATGGAGCTGGTTATTTCCTCGGTCACGATAATACTTGTAGCTTATGTGGTAATGATGCTTGTGGGGAGTCTTCTGAGAGGAGAGGGAATGCAATTAATCTTCTAGTTCAGGATGTTCAAATTGAAATGGGCAAGTCTTCCGGTAACTGGTAATTTTAAGACTATGAAAAAAATCAACCGACGAAAATTTTTTAGAGGGTTAATTTACAGCCTGGTGTCCTTGGAATTTGGATACGTTTTTTTTCGCCTTCTAAAGCTAAATAAGCCTGCTTCTGCAGAAGCTATTTATTATGATGCCGGTGAGGTCTCTTTCTTTGAAAAAGGGCGGGTTTATCCCTTTGGATCCGCCAGGTTTTTTTTATATCGAATGGAAGACGGCGGTTTTATCGCCCTTTCATCCCGATGTACCCATTTAGGATGTATTGTTCAATTTAATGCCAGTAATGATCGATTTGAATGTCCCTGCCATGCCTCTGCTTTTGAGAAGAATGGACGGGTGATTACATCTCCGGCTACCCGAGCATTGGATTATTACCCGATTGCATTTAAAGATGACAAGGTGCTTGTTGATACCGGTAATCCGGTTAGGCGTAGCAAATTCGATCAGTCGCAAGTAATGTATGTATGATCATGGATATTAAGACACAAAAAAAACTCATCCGGATATTGGGAATAGCACTTGTTTTACTTTTCCCGGTTCTTCTGTTGGTGAAGCTAATTTTGTTTAAACCACAGGAGGAATATGCTTATTCAGAACCCGGGTTTGTGGGAATGCAAAGTTGCAAAGAGTGCCATCTGAATGAGTATAATGACTGGAAAGGTTCTCACCACGACCATGCCATGGATTATGCCAACGATTCAACGGTTTTGGGAGATTTTGCAGATCAGACACTGGGAGCCCAGGGACACACTTATAAGATGTACCGTAAGGATGGGAAGTTCTTTGTCTACAGTGATGGTGAAGATGGTGAAATGAAGGAGTTTGAGGTTAAATATGTCTTTGGTTACACCCCTTTGCAACAATATTTGGTGGAGTTTGACCGGGGGAGACTTCAAACCTTGCCGGTTACCTGGAACACCGTGGATCACAATTGGTATCACATAGCTGATTCCACCTATCAGGACGAGGTGATTGATCACGACAATTGGTTGCACTGGACCAACCAGGCTCAGAACTGGAATGGGATGTGTGCTGAATGTCATTCAACCAATGTTGTAAAAGGATATGATTCGGAAAAAGATTCGTACCATACCACCTGGTCTGAAATTGATGTTAGTTGCGAAGCTTGTCATGGCCCTGGCTCACAGCACATCGAATGGGCTGAGTTGCCAAAATATTCGCGCAGCGATTTTCAAAATTTCGGTCTGCAGGTCAAGACCAGCAATATTGACAACAAACAGTATGTTGATCTTTGTGTGAGGTGTCACTCACGAAAAAGTTCGCTAGGTGATATGGAGTATGCTTCAGGAAACTTTTATAATCATTCTAACCCGAATCTGCCGGATGAACCTGCCTGGTATGTTGACGGACAAATCAGGGATGAAGACTATGTATATGCCTCTTTCCTCCAAAGTAAGATGTACGAGCGGGGTATACAATGCAACGACTGTCATAATGTTCACAGCGGCGAGCGCCTGTTCGAGGGGAACAAGCTTTGCCTGCAATGCCATCAGAAAGAAATTTACGATACTTACAGCCACCATCACCACAAAAGCAAGGGGATGCCCGGTGAAGCCGTCGTGTCTGAGTCGGGAGTTGTTTTTGATGTTGGTTCAGGCACCGAATGTGTTAACTGCCACATGCACGGCCGCTATTATATGGGTGTTGACTATCGGAATGACCACAGTTTCCGGATTCCACGTCCGGACCTGTCAATTAAGAATGGTACACCCAATGCATGCAACCAGTGTCATGTTGAAAAATCCAATGGATGGTCAGACAAATACATCACCGAGTGGTATGGCAAAGAACGGCGTTTCCATTACGCTCAGACTTTTGCCGGGGCAAAGAATGGCGACCCGAAAGCCGCCGTTGAACTAAAAGAGATTCTGGAAAATGATCTTTATCCGCCTAATATCCGAAGCTTGGCGCTGCAGGATCTTGGTACCTACTTCCCGGATTCATTGGATGGGATAACAGACAATTATCTCAGTCATCTAGATCCGTCGTTCAGGCTTTCTGCGATACGCACGCTGCAACAACGAACCAAACAGAATATCGACCGATTGCTAGCTGCACTTACCGATGCTACCAAAGCCGTCCGGATTGAGGCGGTACAAAATCTGGCTCAGGTGGGTAGCGAGAATATTCCTCAGAAATATAAAGCTTATTATAACAGTGCATTGGATGAATACAAACAGGTGCTTTTTTATAATGCTGATTTCCCGACCGGTAAAATTAATTTAGCGAACTTCCACTATTACCAGAAGCAATTTCCTGAGGCAGAGAAATACTTTAAACTGGCTCTGGAACAGGATCAGGAGTTGTACTTTGTAAATCTGAATCTGGCCTATTTGTATAACCAAACTGGTCGGAATGAGAAAGCGGAAGAGTGTTTTGAAAACTACCTGGAAAGAGAGCCTGGTGACGCCCATGCTTTGTATTCGCTGGGCTTGTTACTTAGTGAAGAGGGGAGATATGATGAGTCGCTTGCAAGGTTGCTGGAAGCAAGCCAGATTAACCCGATGTATCCCCGCGTCAATCATAACATTGCGATGTTGTATGACTTTCTGAAAGAAAAGGGAAAAGCAGAAACCTACTTGAAGAAAGAGATTGAAGTTGCAGATAACCTGAATAGTCAGCTGGAATTACTTCAGTTTTATATGAGTAACAATTTAAGACAAAAGGCGAAAAATCTTGGTGAAGAAATATTAGAAGAGTATCCCGAATCAGTGGATGTCAAACAGTTGATGGAGGAGTTAAAGTTATTATTAGATTTTTAAAGAGATTAATAATTAGCTAAACATTAATGACTACTATAATAAAGTTAAATGAATTGGATTTTAAAGCTGCTAAGTACATCGATTATATCAGCAATAAGGAATTTCGTTTGGAAGATGGTACCCTTGCACGTAATCGTTCACAAGCAAACGGCTGCTGACCATACACACCCTAAATTCAGCCCTGACGGAACGAAAATACAGATCCAATCTGCTATGCTTTCCAAAGATAACAGGTCAATGAATATTTGCATTATACCGGTACCCGAAAAATGGTTAGATACCTATTAGCTCTTTAAACCGAAAGTAATACCCGTAACTTCAAATAAAAATAGACTAAATAGCGCAAAAATTTGGAATAATAATGTTGAGCTTCAATAAATTTATTTAGATGTAATATATAATATATAATATATAATAGCGGCAATTACTCCCTCATGTAAAAAGGATGTGTATGGAATATCACCAATATTCAAACTGAGTGAAAAGTAAAAACAGAGTAGCTATTATCCGCAGTCTATAATAATGTATTGTGAAAGAGAAAAATTAAACTGGTTATAAGAGTGGTTTGGGAAGAAAGCGGAAATAACAAAAACGACCAAATATTAACAAGTTTAATTTTAAATGCCATGAAAACGTACTGTGAAATCATCTTTGAGCTTGAAAGACAGTTGTCAAGGATGAAAGATGTATCGGACAGTGTGACCGAACAGATGGAATATGCAATTGGCCATTGCAAGATCGCACTGGAGAATTTGCGAGAATTGGTAATAGAGAAAGGATTTCCTGACCATCAGTCGGAAATTAAGTTTTTTAAGCAAATCAAACCAGCGGCTTACGGTAAATTGTTGTTTTACCGATTAGTCTTTAACATTGAGAGTAAACGAAAAAATGCAGATATTTCTGTTAGCAGAAGGTATCTGCAAAAGTGCCTATACAAAATAGATGAGTATATGGACGAGTACCATGTGAAAGTGCAATATTACCGTTGTGGTTTTAAACACCTGGACGAACAATATTTTCTGCGGGATAATTCAGAAATCCCGCTTGAATTGAAAAACAGTCGTCAATTATTGGATGAAAAATTCTTCACCTGGCATGACCACACTTTTTCGGTGATCATGGCCAATGAGATGCTGGCGGACTATATCCACGAAGAAATCGAAAAACTGGAATATCCGCGCATGACCCATATAAAAAGATCAAAACCAACCCATTATTGGAGCGGTAAAAAGATTGATTTGGCTGAAATGGCTTATGCCTTGCATTACGCCAGGCTGGTCGATAACGGGAAAACCTCAATCCGGGAGCTGGCCGACTTGATCGGCGGGCTTTTCGGGATAGAACTGGGCAAGGATATTTACCGTTTGCACACGGAAATCCAGCAACGGAAAATAGACCGTACTAAATTTCTAGAGTTTTTACAATCTGTGCTTCGGCAGCGATTGGATGACGATGATAAATGAAACTGAAAAGAAATGATTTTATATCTTTGTCAAAAATGAACAAATAAGAAAACACCTAAGCACAGGCTTTGGTGAATTGAAAATATAGAAAGCATTGGCTTTTATTTGAGAATCCTAAAACCGCCAGTTTTATTGATAATAGTCTCAGAAATAAAGGTTCGATGTCTGCGCTTTTGGCGTGGATCGAACTTAACTGAGACTAGGGTTCCTGGCGGTACCTTGGAAGCATTAAGTCTTGGTTCACGCCTCTTTTTTACCAGTAACTTCAACCTTCAAAGAATAACCGCTATGTCACTTAACACTCCCAAAATCCTTAAAAATGTTGACCTGATCAACGCCTTCTCCGGATGTCCAATGGGCAACCCCCTTGATAATTGTCCTTTTATCCCCTATTACAAGCTGAATGATGAACGGCAACAAATTATGCAAATCGAAACCGTCCCGCAGGAAGAACTGGACAGGATGCGCGCTTTTCACCGGGATTGCGTGGAGCGTTATCGCGAAAGAAGGCGAAAAAAGAAGATCAGTGTTTCTGAATAATCGGCAAAAAAAATGTTTAACTATAAAAAACACCTGACCTGACAAACCATATGGAACAGATTAATTCTGAAGGCCGCAATTTTGGATGAAATCAAAATGAACCATTCAAAAATAAAAGTTATGCCATCAGAAATTTTGACCACCGATGACCTTCGGGAATTTAAAACCGAATTATTTTCCGAACTAAAAAAACTCTTCAAAGAAAACCAAGGGCTTACCACTAAAAAGTGGCTCCGTTCGGGAGAAGTCCGAAAACTTCTGGGTATTTCACCCGGCACCCTCCAAAACATGCGGATCAACGGCACCCTCCCTTTTACCAAAATGGGTGGTGTTTTGTATTACGATTCCGGTGATATTCACAAAATACTGGAATCGGGTAAAAGCCAGTCGTGGATCGGATTTGGACCCCGGTAATGAACTATATCCGGCACCTGAACGGATTTTTTGAACGCTTGGCCAAAGATGGGCGCCTATCTTCCTATCACATCAGCCTGTATATGGCCCTTTTCCAGCATTGGAACGCCAACCGGTTCAGCGACCAGTTTACCATTTCCCGGGCGGAAGTGATGAAACTGGCCCGGATCGGCTCTGCCAATACTTATGCCCGTTGCATGAAAGAACTGACCGGTTGGGGTTATATCAGTTACCTCCCCTCTTCCAATTTGCACTCAGGTAGCAAAGTTGCCTGTATCCGATTTGATATTACAGGTGATACTGCCGATGATACCGGTATTAAAAATGATACCGGAACCGATACCGCAGGAAAGACTGCAACTGATACCGGTGCCGAAAATGATACCACTTCTGATACCGCAAGAATTACAGCAACTGATACCGGTACTTCCGGTAATCTTAAAACTGATACCGGAGCAGGTACAGCAGGCGATACCGGTATTCAATGTGATACCACAACTAATACAGGAGATGATAAAGCAAGCGGTACCGGTACTATAGCCGGTACTGAAAATGATATCGGAAGAAGTGCTGCAAACCGAAAAAATGAACCTGGCGGTATTAAACCTGATACCGGAACTGATACAGCAAGTGATACACTTCTTATAAACATTACAAACAAGAATAAACAGGAAGAAGAATCTTCAAAAAGAAATTCAGAAGAAAAAGTTTCAGAAGATAAAAAAGAAGGAGAAGAGGAAATCCGAAAAAGAGATGGTGAACTCAAAATCCAAATTCCGGGTATCGAAACCATCAGAAACTTTTTTGAACAGAACCAGTCTTCGGGTGATGATGCGCAGAAATTTTATACCCATTACCAGTCATCGGGCTGGAAAACCGGGGATATGAAAACCATTGTTTCCTGGCAAGCCCTTGCCCGGAAATGGATCATAAACAATAAAAACAACAAAACAGATGAACAAATATTCAATCAAGTCCGCACCGGCAACCTCAATGTCGCGGTCAACAAAAATTACGATGAACCCCTATGATCAAATTGCCGAGTTTAGGGGCGGCGTGTTCAACTTCAATTTCCAAAGAAGTGTGATCTGGTTGGAGGAAAAAGGGAAAATGCTGTTCGGGGCGCATTTTGCCATTGACCCCGGCGACCTGGAGCTGATCTACAAATTGCTGGTGTACGCTATCGGCGACAGGGAAAACGCCGAGAAGCATGGCATCAGCCTTCGCAAGGGGATCCTCCTGTCCGGTCCAATCGGATGCGGAAAAAGTGCCCTTTCCCGGCTGATAAGCCATTTCTGCCCCCGGGAGACCCAATACCTGGTCAAACCAACCCGGGAAATCAGCTTTGAATTTGAGAAAGACGGTTATTCTGTGATTAACCTGTACAGCAAGGGATCATATTTCAAAATCGGTGGAATACCCATTCCTAAAGTCTGGTGTTTTGACGACCTGGGGCTGGAACAAACACCCAGACATTTCGGGAACGAGTGCAATGTGATGGCCGAAATCCTGCTGGCTCGCTACGACCTGTTTACCACAAAACACATGCTGACCCACATCACCACCAACCTTTCCGCATCGGAACTGGAAGCCATTTACGGCAACCGCATCCGTTCGCGGATGCGTGAGATGTTCAACCTGGTGGCTTTTGACAGGGAGGCAAAAGACAAAAGAAAGTGAAGGGTTGTTTTTATATGAATACCTGTGGCCTGTTCGCTCCGTTTGTGCCGCACTTTGCTCACAAGCCTCGGATTAACGGGAAAGATACCCGTAATGGATTGTATGACCGGAACCAGGCTAATGCCTGACTAACCGGCATTTTACCTTTACGGGCAACTTTCTTGTTTATTCGCTTGGGTTAAAAGATTATCTGGTGATTCTCCCCCGTTCTCCGGCACATTCGCTTCACCTGGCTAAACCGCTCCCTAAGCCCGTTCGCCGCTTGCTCACAGGAATCGGTCGCTCAGCTTAGCCTGTTCAGCTAATAAGCCGGTTTGAACCCCGCGGAAAGAGTAGCCCCGCTTGTTCCGCTTCGCTCCATTACCTGGGCTACACTTGCCTGTTACCCGCCCGCTTTCCATATTTTTTTGCAGGTCAAATATTTCCGTCAAAACCCAAAGAAAAGCCAAGTTAGCCGTTCTCCCCACTTCCCTCACGCCGGGAAAAATGCAAGGCCAAAGCATGTGTCCCGCTCTTTTGCTTATATTCAGAATTATTCTTATCGGCTTTTCATTCTGATCTCGCGGTCCAGCCCTGCATTTTCGCCCCGACCGGCTCACCCATTGGCTTTCTTTCTTTTTTTGACTGTTTTTTCTTTCTTTTCCGATAATTTTTAATCAATCAAAACAAATCAAACAAGTCTATTTTAAAAGGGGAAATCGCCTTAAAAAGATCTCCTACCATTCAAATCCAATCAAAAGCCATTAAAATTCGTTTTGTCCCTTGGATTTTGATTAACAATAAAAAACACCTGACCTGACAAATCCTATACAAAAGCTGATTTTTCAGTTTCCAAACTTTGTCCCGGTGATTGGATAAAGCGCCTCGGCCCTTTCTCATCAATCATATACAACAAGGATATAAAAAATGAATAAATAATGTTTGGAATCGATCAAATCAGTTGGGGGCAGTTCTCCCGGTTTTTAGTTGTTAGCCTGCTACTATGGTACTTTTTTGTAAGTACTCGCGCCTGGCTGAAAGAAAAAGGCCGGAACCGGAAGCTGCTTTTCGAAGAGGATTTTTCAATGCATGGTTTAGCAGAACCGGCTACCCCGGTTTCTGTCAGTTCCTCGGACTTTCCCGCAGAGCTGATCCCACTTCGTCTTTCGGAAGACATTCGTCTACCGGTTTCCCTGTATGAAGAAACAGGGATTGATGACGGATATTCCATCGAATGCTTCTCTCAGCCCGATCATCCCGAAATGCCAAAAATCCTGGAACAAGTCCAGTATCAACAATAACCCATTAAATTTTTAAAAGATGAAAAAACACATTCAACGGTTTTTCTTAAAAGTATCAGCTTTTGCTGCTATCCTTTTTCTTGGCATGTCACGGGCTGTGGCCCAATCCGCTGCCGGTATTGACCAGGCCACAGCCGAGGTCAGTTCGTATGTCGATCCGGTTTCCAACCTGATCATTGCCATTGGCGCAGTGGTTGGATTGATCGGCGGGGTACGTGTATATATTAAATGGCAAAGCGGAGACCAGGATACCCAGAAAGCCATCATGGGCTGGTTTGGCGCCTGTTTGTTTTTGATCCTGGTTGGCGTAGTTATTAAAGCCTTTTTCGCCTGATGGAAAATGCCAGCTACGCAGTTAAAAAGGTAGATACCCGGCTGTATATCAAAGGGCTTTCAGGCCCTTTGGTTTATCAGGCGTTGTACGGGATTATTGCCGCTTTTTTTGGTTTCTCTAGCGTGTATATCTTGCTTGGGACTTTTCCAGCCGTGCTGCTAATCATCCCCGCCTTTTTTGCTTACCTGTACCGGCTTAACCGGATTCAGAAATCCTACGGTCCGGAAGGCTGGGGCAAAAAACAGACTGCCCAGAAACTGCCGCAGTTTATCAGCTGCAAACGACGGGTTCAACAACCATTTTCCAAATAGTAATTACAATGAAAATCAAAAACCTTGAATCAGTTCTGCCGATACTGGGCTTTAACGGTGATGTCCAGATTTCCAATAACCTGGACCTGACAATCGGTTTCCGGCTGCAACTGCCGGAAGTATTGTCGTGCAGCGCTGACCGCTTGTATATGCTCCACGATACTTTCCAGCGGATGATTAATTTGCTTCCTGCCGGAAGTTTTATCCACAAACAGGATTTTTTCCTTGTTAACGAATTCCATCCGGGTAAGTCCGGTTCAGAAACGAACCATTCAAAAGCGGGCCTGAACAAATCTTACCTGGATCACTTTGAAGGGAGGCATTACCTGAAACACGAGTGTTGTTTTTACATCAGC
The DNA here is from genome assembly GCF_009847015.1 of Sunxiuqinia indica. Taxonomy (GTDB): domain Bacteria; phylum Bacteroidota; class Bacteroidia; order Bacteroidales; family Prolixibacteraceae; genus Sunxiuqinia; species Sunxiuqinia indica. The sequence goes on along the minus strand of NZ_WVEM01000003.1, from coordinate 56,685 downwards.
CTGCTCAACAAAGGCCTTCTGAAAAGTTACCTTGAATCCGCCCTGATCCTGTCACGCAAAGAGCGGGACCTGGAAAAGCTCCGGTTCGATAAGATCAACGAACTAAAAGGAAATATAACCGCAGTTTTTCAGCAAAACGGGATTGGTTGCAAGCTGATCAACAAAGAGCAGGCCATTGGCAATGAACATACATTGGGCTTGATCGAACGCTTTTTAAGCCTGAACTTTACCGATAACCAGCCTGTATTGGGCGGGATCGATTTTCGTGACAGGCTGAAAGTAATGGACCAGTTTGTGGAGATCCTTTCCCTGAGCGATTATTCGCACATCCCCGCAGAGCTTCGTCCGGTATCGGAACATCCGCAAACCGGGCTACCGGTTTCGCTCGCATACCCGGTATGTTATCACCTGCCATTTTCACATGTCACCAACCAGTTCATCTATATCCCCGACCAGCAGGAGATCAAAGCTTCGCTGGAAGGAAGCTACAAAAAGATTTACAGCCTTTCGAAGTTTTCATCTGAAAACAAAGTCAATGCAGGGCTAATAGAATCGTTCCTGGACCAGGTGCAGACATCAGGAGAAAAGATCGTGAAAACCCATTTCAATGTGATGCTCTTTGATTCGTCCCTAAAAGATTTAAAGCTGCATAAAAGCGAAGCGGCCTCGGCCTTTTCGCTGATGAACTGTTTCCCCTACCAGCATACCCACGATTTGCCGATGCTATTTTTCTCCTGTGTGCCGTTCTCAACACAACTGCCGGAAACCGAACTTTTCATTACCCAGGTGCCGCAGGCCTGTTGTTTGATAAACTTCGAAGGGGAGCTTATAAACAGTGAATCGGATTTTGTAATCCGGCTTTCAGACCGGCTGGAAGGATGCCCGGTAAGGATCGATATTTCGGACGAGCCCATGCAGAAACACCTGATCCATAACCGCAACAAGATCATCATCGGCGGCTCGGGTTCAGGTAAATCATTTTTCACCAACCATTTGCTTCGACAATATGCCGAAAGCGAAAACTGCCACATCGTTTTGCTCGATGTGGGCCGGAGCTATGAGCTGCTGACCCTTTATCTGAAGGAACGATTGAAAGCTCAGGGCGGGGCGATGATGGTGGAGTTTACCACCGATAACCCGATTTCATTCAATCCTTTTATCCTGGAAGGGGAACTGGATATTGAGCGTAAACAAACCATCCTGTCGGTTCTCTACACCATTTACAAGGAAAACCTTTCGGAGATGGAAAAGGACGTGGTCGCCCATTCGGTGACCGCCTTTTTTGATTCTGAAGAAATCACAGAACGGTCATTTAACGGGTACTACGAGTTTTGCAGGGGCTTTATTCCTGACTTAATCAAAGAACAATCCATCCAGTTTAATGCCAACGAGTTTTTCTTTATCCTCTCGAAATATTACCGGGGTGGCGAATACGATTATTTGCTGAACCGCCGGATGGATACCGATGAGTTTTTCCGCTGCCCGTTTATAGTTTTCGAGCTCGATAATATAAAGGACCATGCGGTGATCTTCCCGGTGGCCACCCTGATTATCATCGATATTTTCATGCAGAAAATGCGAAGGCTGAAGGGTGTTCGAAAGGTGATCTGTATTGAAGAAGCATGGAAGGCTATTGCCACGCCGCAGATGGCCAGTTACATCAAATATTTTTACAAGACCATCCGCAAGTTTTTTGGTGAGGCAATGGTGGTGACCCAGGAAGTGGACGACGTGATTTCCTCGCCGGTGATCCGCGATGCGATCATCAACAATGCCGATACCCGGATTCTGCTTGACATGAGCAAATTCCGCAACAAGTTCGATTCGATCAGTGAAACTCTTGGTCTGTCGGAATTCCAGAAAGAACAAATCCTCTCGATCAACAAAAACCTGCCCTCAGACCGGAACTTGAAAGAAGTTTTTATCGGGTTGGGCAGTTACTCGCAGGTTTACGCACTGGAAGTCAGTAAACCCGAGTATTATTGCTATACATCCGAACAAAGTGAAAAGCAGCGGTTACTCCAGAAACTGGAGGGGAACCGCGATCAGAACTTCCTTCAAATCCTCAAATCCATGTAAAACAAAAACAGCGACAACAATGAAAACTAAAACAATCCTTTTGATTATCGGGCTTTTTTCATTCACAAGCCTGACTGGCATTCAAACCGCCAATGGCCAAACCCCGGTAACTGATGTCGGGGCAGGTATCCAACGAGAAGCCCTCTGGGAACAGGAAAAGGGCATCCTGTCGGAGATCAACTGGTACAACGTACTGATCAAGGTATTGAACGGCGACATCAAAGGCCTGACTGCCGAACTGGTGGGCATTGACCAAAAAAAGCTCGAAAGCCTGCAAAAAGTTTCATACCTGATCAAAGATTATAAGCGCATCAAGCAAACCAAAGAGATGCTGCAAAAGATCATCCAGGTTTATACAGAAAAACTACCAAAGCTGGTACAGGACCAAAATTTTACAACCCAGCAGGCGGCGGTCATTGTCCAGTCTTTTGACCTGATCCTGGATGACAGTAGCCAGTTGACCACCACCATTTTGAATACCATCATTAAGGATGACCTGTTTATGATGGACGATAAACAACGCTACGACACGATCAACAGCATTTACGAGGATGTCCGCCGCCATTACGGGACGATCTGTTACCTGTACAACAAACTGCTTTACGCTTCTTACCAGAAAAGTTTCGATTCAGGTAGCCTGGAAAGTTTTGCCTATTACTATACGCTTTACAATTGACAACTGGTTATTGATGATTTTCCATTTAATACAAAAATTATGAGTCGAATCTTATGTATTCTGCTAATCACCTTGTCGCTTTGCTTTTCAGTGAATAATCTGAAAGCACAGGTGTTTGATATCAAATCCTGGCACGGGGACTATCCGGAGATGAATGACAGTTATCCTTTGTCATTCATCGCCTTTAAAGGCTGGCTGATCCCGGTACCGCATGTGTTTATCCGCACCTGGCCAACCCATTATTACATTGAAGTGGGTGCTTTGCCGGTTTCCGATGGGCAGACCTATTCCGACCTGTTGCGTATCAACCTGATGAAGATCATCGAACGGCTGATTGAGAAAGGCCAGATGAAAGACCGCCACGAGGAAACCACCGGGATCAGGGACAACACAAAAACGCAGTACGAGATTGAAAAGAAAATCTTTGATGCCGAGAGCGACCAGTTGCCGGATATTTACAGCATCGCCTCCGGTTTTGCCAGGCTGTATATCAGTATTAACCGGTTGGACAAACTTGATAACTGCAGTTGGCTTAAACAGACCTGCCAAAAGGAAGCCGATGAGCTGCTCACACGCTTTATCACGGTCAACCTGTTCCAGACCGACCACGGCAAAAAGCTGGAGGCTTTCTCCGAAATAAAAGTCGAACTGAACCGACAAATCGGCGATGTGGACTACACCTACCGGAAAGTGCACCATTACCAGTTCTATGCCAATAACGTCAGCCAATCCTACAGTTTCCTGGCTGAATAAAGAAAATTTACGGTTTAACTATTTACGATTTACAATTAACCAATCCCTCTGTGTCCCTCTCCGGCAACTTGCCGGAAGGTTAGGAGGGGTTTTAAATCTTATCCAATATGCTTTTACAGGTTATAACCACGAAAAACTTTTTCGATTTTACCGATGTGCTGATCCAGGGAGGGATGGACAATGCCCGGCTGCTGGTGAACATGGCCCGCGCCATTGGCGGCATCGCTGCCTTTTTGTATATCTCCAAACGGATCTATGAGCAACTGATTGCCGATAACCCAATCTCCCTGCTGCCCCTATTACGTCCTTTTGCCCTAGTGCTGGTGATCAGTTTCTGGGGGCCTTTTGTCCATTTGTTGATGGTTCCGACCAAAGGCCTCACCAAGCTGTCCGAAGCGGTCTATGCAGATAAAAAGCACATTGTTGCCCAACGGCTGGAAGAAAAGCAGGATGCCATTTTCTACGCTGACCTTCCTGCCTTCCAGGAAAATGAGGAAAAGGAAGCCACCCTTTGGGACAAGGGAATCAACATGCTGTTAACTTCTTATAATATTATTTCGGGTAGGGCATTGCAGCACCAGATCAATTTTTACTTCATGGACGGGGTCCGCCAGCTGATGGAATCCCTTTTTGAGGCCATCGTTTACCTGATTGCTTTTCTACGGACAGTCTTTTGTGTCCTCTTGGTCATTTTCGGGCCGCTGGTCTTTGCCGTCTCCATCTTTGACGGGTTCCAGGATAACTACCTGGGCTGGATAGCCCGCTTTATCAATGTGAACCTGTACCTGCCCATCGCCCTTGTCATCCTATCGCTGGTGCAGGAAATACTGATCTATGTGCTTGAAGCCGAAATTGCCAGTATCAAAAGTTCCCTGGTCTACATGCCATCGATGTATTATGTTTCCAACCTGGTGGTCCCGCTGTGTGGGATTGTCGGGCTGATCATGATCCCCAAAATAGCTTCGTGGATCATCAGTGCTTCGGGAACCAACACCGGTGGAGGAAGGCTGGTACGCACTGCTGCATTAATGGCCATTACCAAAGGAGCCATGAAATAGCAGGCAAATATCCAATATCCAAAGAATTGAGAATCATTCATCAATAATCAATCACAAATAATAAATGAAAAAGGTATTTGACATCCAGCGAAAATTCCGCTTTACTGTTTACGTCCTTCTGGCGGTGAGTCTGGTCCTGATTGGCTTCAGTTCGTTTGTCTTCATTCGTTCCCTGCAGCTGGTGGAACGCTCACGCCAGAAAATCTATGTGCTGGACAACGGCAAATCGCTGCTTTTGGCACTAAGGGCCGACATCTCCGAGAACCGCCCGGCTGAGGCCCGGGATCATATCAAACGGTTTCATGAGCTGTTTTTCACCATGGAACCGGATAAGCAGTACATTGAAAACAACACCCGCGAGGCCCTCTTTTTGGCGGATGGTTCTGCCATGAAGCAGTATCGCTCCTATAAGGAAAACAATGTCTATAACCAGGTGATCGCCTCGGATATCAGTATGACCCTGGAGACCGATTCAGTCCACGTTGATTTTTCGGCCTACCCCTACCAGTTCCGGTATTTCGGGAAGCAGCGCATTGTCCGTAAATCCAACATCACCATCCGTAGGCTGGAAACCACCGGTCAGCTCAGAAACATCTCACGGACGGACAATAACCCGCATGGTTTCCTTATTGAAAACTGGCTGATCACGGACAACAAAGACCTGGAAACACAAAAACGCAAATCTTTTTAACCCTGAAATTTTTCAACTATGAATACTTCAGAAACAGTAAACAAAAAGCAAAAACAGGTTACACCTGAGTTTAAGGATGTAAGCCGCTTCACCCGGTTTATCAGCAGGATGGACGATAAGGACAAGCTGCTTGAACCGAAAAAGCGGAAGCAAAAATGGATTATCGTGCTATCATTTCTATTTCTGTTTTACCTGGCGTCTTTTTTACTCCCTGCGCCGGAACTTTCGCACGCGAAGCTTGACCCCCAAGGCCCTGCTTTACAGGCAGACACAACTCTGCCCGGAACATCAACTTCTGAAAAGCAAAAGTCCCTGACTTTTGAAATGCCCGTTGATTCGTTTGAAAACCTTTTAAAAAAGCGCATCCATGAAAGCGATCCTGAAACGAAATAAGCCACTGCTTTTTCTGCCTTTGGTGCTGATCCCCTTTATTGTGCTGCTCTTTTATATCCTGGGTGGCGGGAAAAATCCAACAGGGAAAAGCCAAAACCGGGAAAGCCAGGATACTATAAGGGGCGCTAATTTCAACCTGCCGGAGGCAGACCGAAGCATCGAGATCATTGACAAAACAGATGCAGCTGTTTCGCAGGATGAGATCACCCTAAGCCATGATTACAACATCCTGGGTGAAGGGGAAGAAAGTAAAAGTGATACCGCTGAGCTTGGCCCTACGCTGGCTGAAACGTCTGAAGAGGAAATGGCAAACAGTGAACCTTCCGGTATTTCCCCTGAAAGTAATACCACCGATCCGATCCAGTTATTAAAGCACATTCAGCAGCGGCAAAAGCAAATCCGCGGTGAGCTGGAAACAGGGAAAGCTGTCAAATCTGAGCCTCATTCAAAAGCATTAAATGCCGAACAAAATAGAAAAACGGAGCAAGTCTTAAAAGCAACTTCAAGGGAGAAACAGCCAGAGCCGAATATTCCGGTAACGGGCATTGAAGAGCTTGACCGTGTATTCCGGCAAAATGCAAGCCTTTCAAAACAGAATGATTCGTTAAGCAATCAGCTCATCCAAGCCCAATCCATCCTGCAAAAACAGGAGGAGGAAAGAAATAAGAAAGCTGTTCTTGAAAAAGCAGGACAATCAGTGTTTAAACCCAAAGAGCAAACAGCTTCTATCCTAAAAGCTGAAGTGTATGAAACGGCCACGGTATTAACTGGCAACCGGGTTAAACTTCGCCTGCTGGAAGACGGCTGGCTGGGCAGTGAAAAAATCCCGAAGGGAACCTTTCTATACGGCACCTGCGAGGTGGCCAATGAACGCCTGAAAATCAGTATCCGGCAGGTCCAGGTGGTCGACAACTTTATCCCGGTGGAGATCACCGTTTATGACCTGGACGGGCTGGTGGGCTTGTATGTTCCCGATAATGCTGCCCGAAAAGTAGCAAAAGAAGTGGGCAGTTCAACCAATACCTCCTCCATGTTTGCCGTGACAGGTAATCCCTTAACCTATGCCGGTATCCAGGCGGCAGACCGAACCGCCCAGTCGTTGCTCCGGCTGGTCCGCATCAAAAAAGTCACGGTCAAAAAAAATACCCTGGTCTATTTAGTTAACAAACCCAAATAAACACCATGAAAGCATTTTTAGTTATCCTTTTTTGTGCGCAGGTCGGGCTGTCCGTAAAGGCTCAAACCGCATCTGATACTCTGAAAGTTTCTGATACCAAAACCTCTCACCTGGTTTGCCCGGACAAAGTCGATTATGTCCAGGCAGGTGATTATTCGCTGGTACAGGCTGAAGTAGTGCCTGAACTCTCAAACATGGTACGCATTAAGGCTACCGGGCCTTTTGAAAAACCGACATCGCTTACCGTGGTCTGTGCCGATCACATCTATTCTTTCGAACTTCGTTACGGCAACGATGTGCCGATCACCTACCCTGTGGAAATTTTCCAGTCAAAGGATGCCCTGACATTTTCTGGAAAACTGATGCCTGATTACCTGCTGAAAGACCATTGCGACCGGATACTGGATAAACATCATTGCCGCAAATGCTACCATAAACGAAAAACAGAAAAAGACGGGATCAAAATCCGGCTCAATTCCATTCATTTAAAAGATGATGCCCTGTTTTTTGAACTCGAAATGAAAAACAAAACCCAATTGACTTACGATGTGGAAAGCATCCATTTCTGGATAACGGATAAACGGGTTGTTAAAGCCACCAATGTGCAGGAATACCAGGTTCTGCCGGATTTTCAAAGAAACAAGGTAAGCCGGATTCCGGGAGAAACATGCGTTCGCGAAGTGTTTGTCTTTGAAAAAATGACCATTCCCGACGGGCGAATCCTGAGAATTGAACTGAATGAAAAAGCCCTGGGCAATACCGGACGAAAGCTCAGCTTTGAACTGAAAAACAGAGACATCCTCCAAGCCCGAAAACTTTGATCTATTGCAAGGCTTTCTGGATGCCTCCATTCTAATATTTATCATTCTAACCCTCTAATCTTCCAGATATGGTTAACGAGCCAAGAGAACTGGTCAAACTGCACGAAGGATTTCGCTTTTTCAGCTACCTGTTGCTGATTGTTTCGATGTACATTAGCTGTCTGCCGTTTTTTACCTATTATGGAATATGGATGGCAGAGCTTGCCCCTTTGCTGGGAAAGATCAAGGGCTTGTGGTTTATTTCTGATGTGTATAAATCCAAGGCCGTTTGTCTTGTTTTCCTGGCTATTACCTGTATCGGAACCAAAGCCCACAAGGATCGGGAGCTGACCGTATCGGTGATAATCCGCCAGGTTGTGGCCGGGTTAGTTTTGTATTGGGGAAGCCTGGTGGTTTTTGAGCCTTATCCTCTTGCATACATGATTTTGACTTTTACCGGCTTTATTCTTTTAAATCTTGGTTTTGACAATATCTCCAAACTGATCAATGTCAATTTGATGAAAGACCGGTTTAATGTGGAGAATGAAAGCTTTCCGCAGGAAGAAGTTTTGAAAGAGAACGAGTATTCGGTGAACCTTCTGACTCTCTACCAGCACAAAGGCTTCGAACATGAAGGCTGGATCAATATTGTCAATCCTTTTCGGGCGGCAATGGTCATTGGAACTCCCGGATCAGGAAAATCCTTTTCGGTGGTACTGCCCTTTATCCGGCAACATTTGAAAAAGGGCTTTTCGATGTGTGTCTATGATTTTAAGTACCCGGATTTATCACTGGTTACCTACAACCATTTTCTGAAAGCAAGGAAAGGCGGCAAACTGCCTGAATCGGCAAAATTCTACGTGATCAACTTTGAGAATATCCAAAAATCCTTTCGGTGTAACCCGCTGACTCCGGAGTGGATGGAAAGCCCCATTGATGCTTTTGAATCCTCACGCACGATCCTGTATAACCTGAACAGGGAATGGATACGAAAACAGGGGGAGTTCTTTTCTGAAAGTGCCGTTTCCTTTTTTGCTGCCGTGATCTGGTTTTTAAAAAAGTATAAAGATGGACAGTTTTGCACTTTGCCCCATGCCATTGAATTGCTTCAGATGGACTATGATGAACTCTTTGCCATTTTGGAGCAGGAAAAGGATGTAGCCAACATTATTAACCCGTTTATCAATGCCCACAAGCGCGGGGCCAGCGAACAGTTGGAAGGACAGCTTGGGAGTTTAAAGATTGCTATTTCAAAAATCATCAGCCCCGAGATTTACTGGATATGCAGCGGTGATGACTTTTCCCTGGATATCAATAATCTGGATTCACCCAAAGTGGTATGCCTGGCCAATAATCCACTCAGGGTGGAAATGTACGGGGCAGTTTTGTCGCTTTTTATCACCCGGATGCTGAAGGTGATCAATAAAAAGGGACAGCAAGCTTCATCGCTTATTTTTGACGAGCTTCCAACCATTTATTTCCGGGGACTGGATACCCTAATTGCTACGGCACGGAGCAATCGTATATCAACATTGCTGGGAGTTCAGACCATTGATCAGCTGATCCGGGATTACGGGAAAGAACAGGCCAATGCCATTACCAGCAACATTGGCAATGTTCTGTGTGGACAGGCTGCGGGAGAAACGGCCAAATTTATCCAAAACAGGATGGGCAAAATCCTGCAGGAACGCCAATCCCTGAATATTAACCGCAATACCCAGTCATCGACGTTTTCTACCCAGCTGGATTACTTGGTCCCGGAAGGAAAGATTGCCACCCTGCCACAGGGCTGGATGGTTGGGCAGGTAGCTGATAACTTCGGTGAAAACGTCAGCCAGAAAAACTTTAATTGCCTGGTCCGGGCAGATGTAAAAGCCCTCCAGCGGGAAGAAGACCGGTATGTCCCGATCCCGGATTTTTACCAATTCGATAATATCCCTGAAGTGCTTGAACGAAACCGGACCAGGATTCAAAATGATATCCGGAAAATTCAGATGTCAAACCCCAATCAAAAAGAAAAAGAGGACAAAACAGACAAAGCTTAAATTGAAAGACAAACAAAAAATAGAAACACCATGGATGAAAATACAAGCTATATCAAATGCAGGCCATCCCAACTGCTGAACCTGGGGAATTTTCTACTGGTATCGATTCTGATACCGGCGCTCTTCCTGTTAGATACGCTAATCCGGGAGCAATTGCCTGTGGGTTTTGTACCCTATAAAATAGCAGTGCATCTCTTTCGATTGCCCGTTTATCTGGCAGTTATCGCTGGTCTGAACCTGGGATACCAGGTGCTAAAAGTACGTTGTACCCGATACGAGATTACCCCGGAAGAGTTAAAGTATTATTCGGGAATCCTTAGCCGGAAATATGAATACATCGAACTTTACAGGGTAAAGGATTTTAGAATAGACAGGCCTTTTATCTACCGGATGTTTGGCCTTGGAACCCTCATAATTTATACCTCTGACAAAACAAGCCCGGTTTTTCGGATAGAAGCGATCCGAAAAACGGAAGACACCTATACTGTCCTTCGTGGTTTTGTGGAACGAAACCGCAGGGAAAAGCATGTATTTGAAGTGGATTAACCCTTTTGTAAAACAATAAAAATTAAAATCATGGAACAACAAAGTACACGTATGTCGATGGACCAGGTTCCGTTCGACAAACTCGAAAAAGTAGGTATTAAATCCGATTTGATTAAACAAATGGAAAAACGGGAAATGACCGATTTTCTGAATGGATTCCGTTCAGACAAGCTCTACACTATTAATGCCAGGATTGGAGACGAAGAATATAAAATCCCCGCAAAAATCCGCTTACAGAGCAAGGATGACGGATCGGTGGACATAAAGGTACACCCGATCCAAAGGCTTAACGTCCCGGATGAATACATGGGGCATAAGTTTACCAAAGAAGAAAAGGGAGCTTTGCTAAATGATAAGAACCTGGGTAAGACAGTGGAACTGACCAGCCGCAACGGGCAGAAAGACAATTATTACCTGGCCATTGATCCCAAAACCAATGAAATGATCCCCTTGCGAGCCAGTTACATCCAGGTGCCTGACAAGATCAAAGGGGTGGCCTTAACAGCTGAACAGAAAGATAAGCTGGCTGCAGGACAAAAGGTCGAAGTGGCTGGTATGATGGGTAAAAACGATAAAAAGTTTGGAGCCACGATCCAGGTAGATGCAGCCGGGAGGAATATCAGCTTTTCCAATTTTAAGCAAGAAAAGATGGAAAAAACGGAAGATCAGAAACAGGATGTCAAGGCCGAAAAGAAAGCCGGGGCAAAGCAAAAAGTTAGTTAGTTTAGTTAGTCTCGTTTCCAATCCTGAAGGGGAAATACTGAATAGCAGGTTTCCCTTTCTTTTTTATCCATTTTGATCGAAGAAAAGAAGAGGAAATCAGAGAGGAAAACTTAGTTCAAAGAGGGGGCTGCAAGTTGTGTTTTTGTATGCACAAAAACCTTTTCACCTTGCCCTGCGGGGCAAACGCCCATTCCCCGAAAACTGAATAATCCCCCTCTTTGAACCCTTGAAGTCAGGTACAGAAAAACAAGCCATGCGACCCAAGTTACCAGATACAGATAAACGAAATGCAAAGCTCATCATCCGGGTTTCCCAGGAAGAGAAGCTTCGTTTAAAAGCTTTGACAAAAAGTGGGAAGTATGGCTGTATGAGCGATCTGATCCGCACAAAAGTTTTTCGTGAGACAAAGTGGAAAGTTTTTTCGCTGGATGAGGAAGCCAGGGACCAGTTAAAGAGCCTGGATTACGAGCTGAACAAGATTGGTGTGAACCTGAACCAACTTTCCAAACGGATGAACTCTTTTGCCGGTTACAGGGTCGATGACAATGACCGGCAGCTTTTAAAGATGGCTTTTGATATGATGCGGGAATGCCTAACCATGCTCCACAAATACCTTCACTAATCTGTATCCCGAACCAAAAGAGAATCCCAGATCATGATTATTAAAATCCACCAGACTTGCAGCACAAAAAACGCCTTGTTTTACAACGAGCGAAAAATCGATAAGAAATGGGCCTCATTTTATCACAGCCAGAATATGCCTGTAATGAATCCTTTTCTGGGGAACAGAAATGATAGGTATAGGGTATTTCAGGAGATTGAAGAGCGGAATACCCGTGTTAAAAAGCCCGGATTACATATATCTGTTAATCCAACAGTCAGTGATTTAGTCCGTCTGGGCGATGCCGGTATCAGAACTGAGATCGGTAACTTGATGGAACACTTGGGTTATGGGAACCAGCCGTACCTGGTTTATAAACATGCGGATCTGGAACGGGTACATTTTCATATTGTATCTACCCGTATCGATTGTGATACCGGTAAAAAGATCAAAGACAGTTATGAGAAAGAAAAGTCGCAGCGGTTTATCAAAGAACTGGAGCAGAAATACCAGCTAACCAAAGATGATACCCAGGAAAAACTGAACTATCGATTCTCAGGCTCCAGTAAAAACCTGAAACAAAACCTGGAAAGCTTATTTTCTCAACTCAACAGGATGGAGTTTATAACCTCCAAAGAGATGTATGATCAGGCGTTGAAGTTGTTTAATGTTGAAGTAAAACAGGTTGGGCGTGGATTTTTGGTGTTTGTGACAGATGAGAATGGGAATCCGGTGAGGTATCCGGTGAAGATGGGCGATTTTGATGAGAGGCCGAGGTTTTGTTTGGACAACACATTGAACTGTGGTCAGAATGAAAAACAAAAGGTTCGGTTTTTAGGAGATTTCAAAAAAGAATTGCTTAAATCGCTGTTCTATCAACTAAAGAATGAACGTTTCGAACAAAATGTCGGGCGAAATAAACGAAAAAGTCTAAAATCTGGAAAGGGAAAAAGAAATCGATACTGAACTTGATGTAAGTACAATAAAAGAAACAGAATTTAAAAAAATGACCATACTTTTTTAAACTAGGTGCATGGGTTTACAACTCCAATAATTATCAGAGCAATACGGATATACGTTAACTCGCTGCTTGCAATCTATTTAAGCAGACAGTATCAAAATAGCAGATTCCAAGCAATTTTCAATAATGCAAATAAACAGGATATCAAGTCCCGGATTGGTTGTTCGAATACTATTTTGATCAGTATCCCAAGCAATTGATTTCCCAAAAACTTGGTGATCTTATTTGACTTTTTTAACTGAGCTATTTGCTCTTGTTTTTTTGAAGAATTAAGTTTTTGTCTTTTAACTCTCCGTGCTGTCGATCGCTTTTTCTTAGCCATAGTTGTGCGGTTAAAAATTTGCTTTCGACAGCGCCCTGCCTCGCCCTGCGAAAAAGGGAAATTGATCTGAAAAACGAAAGGACAAATTTGAAACGGCAATAATCCTCTGTTAAATTACGTGGATAAACTCTTTGGCTTATATGTACAATTCGCTTGTAATTAATTTGTTATATTGTCGTCTTGACGTCTGGAGATATGCAGGACATAAATGAGGACGGAAAATCGTTACATGTAGTCAAGCTGAAATGGGGCAATGCTATCATCATTTTTCGTAAGACCAAGTGGCGCTAAACCTTCTCAGTCTGCATGTGTATTATCATAAATATGACAACTTATGAGTTTAAATTTTCGACAGAAGCGATATTCAAAAGAATGTAGGTTACTGCCTTGAGAATTATGAATATCTTTGGAATTATGAAACTGATTGAACAAATACAAAAAGGCGAAAGCAAAACGCTCGAATTAAAAGAAGCTTTGCCTAAAAATGAAAAAATTGCTAAAACAGTCATTGCTTTCTCCAATACAAGCGGAGGAAAACTGATTGTTGGCGTAAATAACAACCGGGAAATTACAGGGATAAACGACGATGAGTTGTTTGAAATACAAGATAGTATTGCCTCGATTATTACGGACAACTGTTCTCCGGGAATCATGCCTGAAATATACAGCGTGAATGTTGAAGGCAAATTGCTGTTGGTAATTGAAATTGTTAGGGGCAATTTGAAGCCATACTTTCTGAAAAGCCAGGGCAAGTCTGAGGGGACTTACGTTCGTATCGGGGCAACTAACCGCCTTGCCGACTTAGATACAATTGCCGAACTGGAACGTCAAAAACGGCACGTTAGTTTTGACGAAGAAATCTGTTTCGATTTCGCATTTGACCAGCTCGATATTTCTCCGGTGTTACAACGGTTTGAAAATATTGGGAAGCCAATGAATGAAGATAAGCTAAGAAACCTGAAGCTGATTAAAACCGAGAATGGTAAGAACTATCCCACCAACGCACTGGTGATACTACTTGGTAAACTTCCCCATTGTACCGTAAAGTGCGCCCGGTTTAAGGGAACTACCATGGATGTTTTTATCGATAAAAAAGAGTATGGAGGCGACATTTTTTCCATCCTTGAAAATTCTCAAAATTTTGTATTGAACCATATCAACCTGAAAGCTGAAATAGAAGGATTGTACCGAAAGGAAACGTATGAAATTCCGGTAGTGGCCCTGCGCGAATCTCTGGTCAACGCCCTAATTCATAGAGACTATGTGAATCAAGGGCGGGACGTTAAGGTAGGAATTTATGACGATATTGTAAACATAGTTTCTCCTGGCAGTTTGCCAAGTAACATTACGATTGAAGATATCTTTAACGGACGTAGCGAAGCGAGGAATCGGGTAATTGCCCATATTTTTAAAGAGCTGGGACTGATTGAACAATGGGGAAGCGGAATAAACCGGATTATCAATGCCTGCAAGGAACTGGGTTTACCAAGTCCTAAAATTGAAGAAAAGAATGACTTTTTTGATGTGGAAATTATACGACCGGTTCCAATCAATATATCGTTGGAAGGAGAACCATCTGCGAACGATTACGAACGACTGCGAACGATTATGAACGATTACGAACGATTAACGAAAGAAAAACAGGATATACTTCTATACATACTGGATAATAATAAAATTTCAAGAAAAGAGGCAGCAGAACTGATCGGTTTAAAAAATACAAAAACGTATGAGATACTTACCGAGTTGGTTGAGGAGAACCTTGTTGAAAAACACGGACAAGGCAGAAGTACTTTCTATACCATTGCAAAGGAGGGAAAGGTTTGAGCGAATGGGAAGACCACAAGGCTGTGAGCATCATTAAAAGACCTCGGGAAAAAATGGTTCGCTTTTTCAAAAATGGAAACGGGAACAATAGAGATGCTGAAGAAGTTAAATTTGGGGATATAATTATGATTTAATAAATGCACCCTTATAAATCCTGATTCCTTTAAACTCATAGAACAATCATAAACAACCAACTATCACACTTTAGTCATGGAGATAGAACACATAAATCAGCATCATCGTTTTTTTCAGGATGTCATAGCACTGGGGAAGAAACATTCTCAAACACTGGGATTTATGCCTGATGGCGGCTTTATCGACCATGCCCGAAAAAAATGTATAATTGTTGCCCATAGTGGCACTGAGTTAATCGGATACCTGATGTTCCGACTTGTCGTACGTTATTCCAGGATCTCCATTGTCCATCTTTGTGTCACAGAGGAAAGTCGAGGGCATGGTGTACCAACAAAACTGCTTGATGAACTAAGACGTAAATATGAAGCAACATATATGGGAATTTCTCTAAGTTGCAGGGCTGATTATTTCCATGCGACAGAATTATGGAAAAGGTATGGCTTTGTGTGCAAGGGACAAGTGCGGAGTCGAAGTATTGATGAAAATTATCTTTATAAATGGTGGTATGATTTCAATAAACCCGATCTATTTAGTGGTGTAGGAAACAGTACTACGTTAAAAGTCAAAGCATTATTAGATGCAAATATAATTCTGAAGTTAAGGGATAATGACATTGAATTTGAACCGTCTCAAGACCCGCGATCCTTGATGGCAGACTGGCTGGTTGAAGAAGTAGATTATTTTTATGCCCCGGAGTTGTTAAATGAGATTACAAGAGATAAAAACTATAAGCGAGCGGAAAGAACCAGGGCCTTTTTGCAAAATTTTTTAGTTGCCCGTTTCGATATTGAGAAATACAAAGATGTATCGAACCTATTAGAATCATTTATCCCAGGCAATACAGAGAATGATAGATCGGACCGAAAGCAATTAGCAACATCCATTGTTGCAGAAATCCCATATTTCGTGACATTAGATCAGGGAATATTAGAAAAAAGAGAAGAGATTGAGAATAATTTTAGGATTCAGGTATTTTGCCCTCATGAATTTATTATTGAGATAGACCAGTTGGTTAATAAAGAAGAATATTCGCCGGTAAGACTTGCCGGTGTTACCTTTCATTCAATATCTAATGTATCAAAATCAGAACTGGATATTTATATTGACCAGTTTCTTTCTAAATCAGAATCGGAAAGAAAGATTTCGTTTAAAAATATCGTTTACGGAGAGGCTTCAAAAATCAATCTTTCAAAAATTAAGGTAATAAAATCTGAAGGTAAAGCCATCGCATTCTTTGCATACAAATCTGAAGGCACAGAATTGGTTATTTCATTTATTCGTTTGTCGGAGACAGACCAAAAACAGACTCTGTTTATGCAGCTTGTATCCGATTTTATTAATAAAGCTATAAGCAAAGGCCTAACTTCAATACAAATCCAAGAAAGCTTTTTATCTGAAAGTCAGCAGTCTGTTCTTCAACGAATGGGATTCAATCGACAATCAACTGGTTGGATCAAAGCAGTAATTGGCAAAATGATTGAAAGCTATCAACTTACGGATTTTATAGGAGATATTTGGGAAAGCAATTTGGCGGAAGAAATTACGGACCTGGTGAGTAGTGATGAAAAACAAAAAATCCTATTAAAACTGGAACGCCGTTTATTTCCACTAAAACTTTTAGATTTGGATATACCATGTTATATAGTACCTATCAAACCATACTGGGCTGGTCAACTTTTTGATCCAAATATTTCAGGAGTTACTTTGTTTGGCGCTAATCCTGAGAAATTATGGAATATGGAAAACGTATATTACCGGCATGTAAGACCGATTAATGAAGTCAGCCCTGCCCGCATATTGTGGTATGCTAGTAGTAACAAACATTTTGCAAGAAGCAGTTCAATTGTGGCATCATCCTATTTGGATGAAGTAATGACGGATAAGCCTAAAGTTTTGTTTCAAAAAAATAAGCATTACGGAATCTATGAGTGGAAAAATATTTACGAATTGTGTAGCAATGATATTAATGTTCCCATTAAAGCATTGCGATTTAGTGGAACTGAGGTATTTCACAATCCAATAAAATTGTCTTTAATCAGGCAAATATTTGTCAGTAATGGAAGAAAAGAGAATACCTTTGCATCACCAGTAAAAGTGGACAAGATTATTTTTAATCAGATATATCAGATAGGAAGGTGGGGAAATTAAATTCTATAAAAAAATACCTGTTTATTTCGGTTAAACCTGAGTTTGCAGAGAAGATTCTTACAAAAGAAAAAAGTATTGAACTACGAAAGATAAAACCACATGTAAAAGTTGGGGACTACATAATCATTTACGCATCCTCTCCAATAAAGTCAGTTGTGGGATTCGGAGTAATAAGACAAATTATCGAAACTACTCCGGAAAAAATGTGGAACGAATTTTCTGACTCTCTGGGTATAGATAAACTTAGGTATGATAATTATTACAAGGGAAAAGAAAAGGCTATAGGAATCGATATTGAGGGTATAAAGAAACTTAGTCCAGTAACTTTGGATAATCTACGAACCATTGATTCAAGCTTTCATCCTCCTCAAATTTATCGATATGTATCAAATGTCGATATATGTAAGACAATATCAGAATTTTTGCAGCCTCGTAAAGGGTAAAAGGAAATTGAAATTGGTCGCTAAATGGCCGTATTGGGTAGGAATTGGACCATCTATGGATAGTGTGATTTAAATTCCATCTAATTTTGTAAGTTGTCATTCATTTTCCTCAAAATCTCTCTGCCTCTCTTTTGTAAGCCATTACTGTTTTTAATAAGGTTCGTACAAGAATCTTTCGTGTCTTGAATTATTTGATTGTTTTGCATTAAAGCTAAGTTTTCAAGCGTATCATAAATTTCACCTCCAAATTCTCCCTCAGAAAACGGGCAATATTTTCTTTCTGTAAGTTTTAGTATCAACTGCGAAACATACACCGCATTCGTTTCCTTTGCTGTATCCAATAATCTCTTAAGCTCTTCAACCAAGCCTTTAACAGGTTTCCCTGGTTTAAAATTGTCAATGGAATACAAAAGAAGTTCAAATAGCTCCTGATTAATTTTTTCCCAGTACCGGATCAACTCAAACATCTCGAAACGAATTTTTTCTATTCCTTCCTCCGTAAAAGACTCACTTTTAACTTTTAAATCTTTCCAAAGAGCCAAGATTTTAGGCCGGGTTGAATCTAACATGTTATGCTCTTCAAATTCGTAGAAATCAGTGCAAACATATCCCAAAATTATTCCAAGGATTTCTATATTTGCTTCTCTGAGCATCTTTTGAAATATCCTTCCTCTGACTCCTTCATAATTCCAATAATATGCAATGAGTATTGAACGTATTAATCCACTATTTTGAAAATCTTCTATGTAAAACTTCAAATCTAAGGCTCTTCTGAAATGAGTTTTTAGTTTATTGTATATTTCCCTAGAACAATGCTGCATTTTGAAAAATAACCATCCTCCAAAAAAACATTTCCATTCTTCATCCTCCAACTTCAGAATTTTCTTTATCCATTCATCACTAAACTCTTTGTCAATGGATATAAATTGGGAGAGATATGTTCCAAAAATGATAAAAGCATCTCTATGTTTACTAGCAAAAGCCTGGATAAATATTTGTTTAACTGTTGGGTCAATGGATTGTGATTTTGAGGTAGTACTAATGTACCATGCAAATTCAAATAACGACAATAAAACTTTACCTTTTGAAGAGTTTAATGTATAATTTAGGTTATAGTCCCGAAATTGTTTCCCATCTTTCTCTGAATATGTATCTCCTTTTAAATCATTTAAATATTTCGAAATATCTAAAAGAATTAGGCGAATAATTTCTTCACTATCAGTTTCTTGTGTTTGATTTTTTAGGTGTTCTTCTATTAATTGGGCTATTTCAGTAATTAGCCATTCTTTTTGAAAATCATCGTAGTATTCTTTAATCATTAACTTATCAGTACGAAACTCGGACGATTTAATATAAATTAGAATGATTTCAAAAAGCCTTTTCAGGTTCAGTTCTCGTTCGTCTTTTTTCATTACTTTTATAATCCCTTCTATTATTCCATTCATATAAGGAATAGGGACTAAATAATTATATTCCAGTAACTCTATCATTTTAGACGGGCTTAATTCTGCAATTTTACGTACTGAACTTGCCAATCCCCTGATTGAACCATTTTTAAAGTCAAAATGGTCTATTTGTTTGAAGCTTGTTATTACGGAATATAATTCTGAAACGTTAAATGATAGAAGTTCTTCTACATTATAAGGCGAGACTTCGCCTGAATAGTATTTAATTTTCCCCATCGAAGAAAAATAATCTGGTTCCAAACGATAATTAGAATTCAATATGTCATATTCAGTTTTGAATGATGGGCTTTCTTTGAGGGCATCAAGCCATTCCAATTTATCAAAATCAATTTTTCTCTTGAAATCTTCATCTTCTGTTTTATATTTCTTCTCGATGTTTTGAATAATCAAATTGATTTTGTCAAAATGCCTTTTATGAAGCTTTTTCGTATTTCTTCTCAAAAAATTCTTTAGGCTTTTCTCTAATCCAAAATTCAAATTGTTAATCCATAGATTTTCATCTAAAACGGTATTTAAAAAGAATTCGGAGAAATAGCTAAAGTTTACTTCAATAATAGGTAACGAGAGTTGTTTGAAAAAGGGGATGGAATATTCTCGATCAAAATAACTACGAACAATCGTACTTATATTTTCGGGCTTACTTTTCGCTTGTTCAAGTAAAATTCGTTTTAAGAATTGGCTTAAGACTATAACAAAATCTTTTCTGTAATGTATACTATCGTCAAAAATATCATCACTTAACCGAAAGCTTTGCTTTCCCCAATGAGAAAAATAGTATAAGTTAACAATTGAATCATCACCTATGTAATAGTTTCCTATCAACGAAATGATTTTTCTCTTAATTGCATTTTCGTCTGAATAATAAGAAAAATTTATGTCTCCTTTCTCAATTACAACATCATTTGTAATATCGGTTAATTTATATTCGAAGGTTTTATCGGTTACGAGTTTAGCTTTGAAATGATACTCTATTTTTTTAGCTTCAAATTTAAATTCGATGGGATAGTTTTCTACTCTCAAATAATTTACAAGATCAGATAAGAAAAAAATAAAATCAGTAGAACTATTTTCAAGAAATACTTTTACATGTTTGTTCTCTTTTATCAAGTATCTGAAGTTCAGCTCATCTTCAATAAATTCATTTTTGGATTTGTATATTTTTGAAAGAAATGATTTTAATATCATTTCAGCCTTTGAAATATCTTCAACGGTACAAAACTTTATAAAAATAGTATTTAAGATACTTTCAATATTTGAATCGGAAGCTGAGAAATTCAAAATCCAAACATTTATCACCTCACTGACAAATTTTTCGGTCAATATCGCATTCGGCAGATGATTAATAATACGAATAAAATACCAAATTGTATTTTTATTGAGATCATTGAAACTGCTGGATTCAAAGCTTTTTGATACATCATAGATAATTCTTAAAATGCTATGCAATATCGTATCTTGAGCATCTCCACTTTTTCCTAATTTTGCCGCAATTTTTTCGATGTAGAACAAAGGAGGATAAAAAGGATGAGAGTCATTATTGGCTGGGGGAAATTTTTCTACATTAAAAAATCCTTCTTTTTGTAATCGAAAGAAATAATCGATTTTGTCTATTTCGGTAAAAAATTGATTAAATAACAATATATTTTCAAGCGGTTTGATTATCCTGATAACTGGCTCTATATTAGCACCAGTTTCAAAAAACTGCTCTATCGTAAAACTATCTTTTATAAATTGTTCTTTCTCAGAACGAAGTGAATTGCGCCATGATTTTAACACATTTGTAATTCGATCATACCCTTCATCATCCAAATGATATGGCAATATTTCGATATTGAAATTATTGAAATAAGTACGATAAACGTCTTGAAGTTTTTTTTCATTCTCATATGATTCTATAAGTAAATAATGTTTTTTTTGGTTTTTGATTTTATCAGAACTTTCCTTTTCAGAATGAGTTATTTTTTTTGAATCAATTATGGTCGCCAATATAGGAAGTTCTGCCAGACCATACCCAATGAAAATAACGGTCTTTTGCTTGAATACATTTTTAAGGAATTGACTTATTTTGTCATTGTCTTTGCGGTAGTAACTATTGATATAATCAAAGTTTGACATTACTATGCTTTCTGGTTCGTCATATTTGCCATGTATCATTGCGACACTACCTGTTTTCAGTTCATTTATATCAAGATTTACTCTGTAATTTTTCGGTTGTTTTGGTAGATTCTTAACGTCATTGGGTCCACTAATATTTGTAGCCAAATCTTTTCTTTTTAAGGCTTCAAGTATTTCTGTGTCAATATTGGTAGTTATAAAAGCCGCTTTAAACTCACGACACACTAATAGATCATACGGATTATCTTGACAATTTGATTTTTCGTTCTTGAAAATTTGAGAATAAAATTCCTTGAATTCTTTTGAATCATGTTTGAAATACGATTCAAAGATGGAGAGCTTTTGTAATGGATCTTTTATTGTATTCCTGATTCTGTCTTCTATGTAATAATTAATTATCCTCTTATCTCGTAATTCCTTTATAGCTCTATCAGCTAACTCCTCCCAACTTGGATAATCCAATAGCCTTGATAATCCGGCACCAACGAAAAACACAATATTGTCAGGCTCCGAAAATTTTTGATAAAGATTTGGAGATAACAATTCTAGGTTCTCGTCTGGTTTTGTTATTGCAAAGTATCGTATTTTATTGATAATGTTAGGGCTAATCTTATCTAGCTCATCTGCTTGCAAATTATCCTTATGAAAATGTTGTTTAAATGTATATTCATCAGATTCGCAACTTCCTGCTAAAAAGAAGTAATTTAAAATGAGCTGTTTGTCTTCTTCTTTGATTTTTAGGATCTTAAAGATATAGCTTAGTTCATTCTTGCCTAGCTTTCTCAGTTTCATTCTGTTTTTATTTTAATCATAAATATAGGAAGTTCTCTGGCAAATATGATAGGATTTGAACAGATCTGTTTTTTGTAAAACTCGATTTCATTTTTAGTAACACTTTTCAACTCAAATTTCCGTCAAAGTTATTTATGCTTCCCGGAACGGTAAAGGGGAACTCGCTTTTCGTGGCTCGTTCCCTTCGGATGCGTTCAGTTTTTTGCTTTGTTCATTTTAAATGAACATGCTAACTCTGTGAACGAACAGGTTAGCAAAAAACTGACATGCACCCCGTTGACCTAATCCGGGACAGCTCAATGTTGGTACGCCAAAAATTTAAGTTTAACGGCGTGCCAGATCAGTCCTTTATACTTCAAAGGATGCCAAAATAAGTCTGCAGGGCAGCAGCGCTTTCCCATGAATTCTTCATTCGACATTTACGAGATGGTTACCAACCTGATTCTCGAACGACTTGAAAAAGGTGTTGTTCCGTGGCAGATGCCCTGGAAAGTCGAAACAGGTTTACCGCAGAACATGGTTTACCGGAAAGTTTACCGTGGTTTTAACTTCTGGTTCCTGCTAGCCGTGGCTGATAAATTCGGTTCTCCGTTCTTTCTCACGTTTAATCAGGTTAAAGAATTGGGTGGCCATATCCTGAAAGGAGAAAAAGGTTTTCCGGTTGTATTTTGGAAAATATTGGACAAAGAAGAAAAAGACGGTAGTATCGACCATTTCCCGTTTCTTAGATATTACACCGTTTTCAACCTGAAACAAACCGAAGGGATCAATGAAAGCAAAATTCCGTCGACCGAAGCTCACGACCATGATTTTGATCCGATTGGCCAGGCTGAACAGTTGATCGAGTTCTGGTACGATAGCCCTGAAATCAGGTTAAACCAGTCCCATGCCTTTTATTCACCTTCAGGGGATTATATCGGGATGCCCAATCCACGAACCTTTTTTCAGGATGAACAATATTACTCAACGATTTTTCACGAATTGGTTCATTCAACAGGCCATATTAACAGAACAGGCAGGCATGAAAAACTGCCCGATCACAAATTTGGTTCTCATGATTATAGTTATAGTCAAGAGGAGTTGGTGGCTGAAATGGGAGCAGCTTACCTGTGTTACATGACAGGCATCCAGAATGCCACGATTGATAACAGTGCCGCCTACATTAAAAGCTGGATTGGCAAATTCAAAGAAGATAAAAAGATGCTGCTCATGGCTTCATCACAGGCACAAAAGGCGGTGGATTACATCCTGGAACATCAATCCTATCCTAACCAACCGGCAGTAGCCATGCAGGTTGATCAGTTGGCGGAGGCAATTTAGCCTTCGCTTTTTTTATCTCCAAAATTCACTGTTAATCATGATTTAAAAATTCAGAAAATGGAACAGTTAAAAAGTTTCTCCCAGTATATCCTGCAAATCGGTTATAAATACGGTTTGCATTCAGTGTTTGAAGATTTCCTCGAAATGGTAGTTTGCTCCTTGTCGTTAGGGGCAAAAGAAGACCGCTATCATGAGATTGTCCGAAGCTATGAAAAACCAGATGCCTGCCTGATGGCGGAAGCATTTGGCGCATTAGTCGTAGAGATGGACAACAATGGTGAAGGGTTGAAAGATGGGTTTGGCGACTTTTACATGGAATATCTCAGTCACGGGCATAACGGACAATTCTTTACCCCAGAACCAATATGCGAGATGATGGCAAGGATACTAAACCCTGCAGGTTATCGGGAGCGGGTGGCCGACTGTTGTTGTGGTTCTGGTCGAATGTTATTAGCCGCAGCAAAAATCAGCAGGAATTTGTTGTTCTTTGGGGCAGATATTGACCGCACTTGCGCCATGATGTGTGTGATTAACCTTTGCCTGAATGGGCTTTTAGGCGAAGTTTGCTGGATGGATACACTGATGAACCGTTTTTATGCCGGATGGCGAATTGAACTTCACCCGGAGCATGGTGTCCCATATATCAGGGAAATATCAGAAACCGAAAGTTATATGGTTTTGAAACTACCGGAAAAGAAGCCGGAAATCTTTTCCAAACAGCAACCAGTAACCGGAATACCTCAGCAGTTGTTATTTGAATTCTAGGGGCAGATAAAGCCCCTTTTTTGTTCGTATCAGCATTTTGAAAGGTAAAACCACTCCATTTAAAATCCCCGCAAAGTTATTGATCGCCCCACGGAAAAGTCAAGGGCGGCCCTTCATTATTCCTTTCGCTTCGCCGCACTCCGTGTTCGGTCAGCTTCCGGTATCCCGGAACCAGACATTCACCCTTGACAAGAATCCGCGTAGCTCAATATCCGGTTAGCCGAAATTTTAACCGGCGTGCCAGATGCCATAAAAAAGCCACAGGGCAGTGGTGAAAAATCATGAATAATACAGCTAAAAAAGTTGAAGCTGAGAGTAAAGAACAACCTAAAGCTTCTTTGGAAGTAGTAAAGAAGGATGAAAAAGTGGTCATTGAAGTTCCCTCGCTGGAAAAACGCATCCAGAAAGTGGAAGATTTGAGCATGCTCATTGAAAAGTGGCGCAAGCTGACCGAAACCCGCCGTAACCTTCAGACCTTTTCGTTGGGCGCTGATGGGATGGGTGCAACCGTATTCCTGCGGGACGCTTCCGGCAAAGAGTTTAAAACCTCCAATACACCGGTTGTCTCAGCCGTGATGGACGAGATTAAAACCACCCTGGATGAAAAGATCAAAGAGGTTGAAGATCAGATCAAGTTCTGAAAATTGGGAGGCATTTTGCCTCTCTTTTTTGTCGTTGATACAATGTGTAGTTTGTTAACACCTAAAAACTTGTTGTTAATAAAAGTTTACTAATTTTAGGTTGTAGATTAATGTCGAAATATGACAATTTAACCTTAAATAACAATAAAGAAAGCAATTTACATTCAACTGCAAACAAAGTTTCAAAATAGTGCTTTGCTAAACCCTAACCATAATGAAAATATTCAAAATTCAGGTCGAGAATTATAGACTCTTAAAAGATTTCTCAATTGATATTGAAGAAGAACTATCTCTAGTTATTGGAAAAAATAACACAGGAAAAACATCTCTATTGTTGGTATTAGAAAAGCTTTTGAATTCTCCCAGTAGCTTCAAATTTGATGATTTTAACATCGAATTTAAAAAAGAAATTAAAGACCTTTTGGAAGCTGGTTTAATCGAAGAAGAAGAATACAAACCAAAGTCAATAAAATTGAAGATTTTTATCAAATATGGCGAAGATGATGACTTATCCAATATCAGTCGCGTAATGATGGATTTGGATCCTGAAAACAATGTTGTTGTTCTTGGATTTGAATTTGCCCTCCATTTTGCAAATTATGAGCGAATGAAAAGCGAGTTAATTGCATTCAATGAAAAGGAAGCACAAAAAAAAGCCGAAGATGAAAGTTATAAAGTAAAAAGCATATATGATTTTATTGAGCGGCATTTAAGTTTTTTCAAGCCTAGAAGATACTCATACGAATATAATAGAGCAGAAAATCTAGCAAATGAAGATGTATATGTCGATTTAGATGATGAAAAGATTAGTGTCAAAGACATTATTTCTTTTAAATATATAAGTGCAAGGAGGGACGTAACGAATAAAGAAGCAGATAAAACGCTATCCGGTCAAACTTCTCAAATTTATGAAAGAACAGAAGAAAATGATGAGCAATCAAAAGCTATAGAAGCCTTCAAGGATCAATTAATTGATACAGATGATAATTTGAGTAATATTTACACAAATCTTTTTGAAGACATCGTAAACAAGGTCGAACTTTTCGGTGGCATTAAACCCAATGAATCTGAAATAAAAATTATTTCCTCACTTCAGCATCGGGAATTATTAAAAGGTAACACTACGGTTATATATAGACACGACACTGATAATCAACTACCTGAATACTGCAACGGGTTGGGGTATATGAACCTAATCAGTATGATCTTCGAAATTGAAATTAAGCGACAGGAATTCAAGGGAGATAAAAACAAGAAGCCATCAGATATTAATTTGTTGTTTATAGAAGAACCGGAAGCGCACACTCATCCTCAAATGCAATATATATTTATTAAGAATATCAAAAGCTTACTTAAGGATGGAATCGTAAGAGAAGATGGCCAAAATAGAAAATTACAATATATCATTAGTACTCATTCTTCACATATAGTCGCTGATAGTGAATTTGATGATATTAAATATCTGAAAAAGATAAGCCTGAACAATGTCATTGCAAAAAACTTAAGAGAACTAAGCCTTGAATATGAAGAAGCCCCCAACCAATATCAATTTTTAAAACAATACTTAACGATAAGCAGAGCTGAAATTTTCTTTGCTGATAAAGCTGTTCTAATTGAGGGAGATACTGAGAGAATACTTCTTCCCACAATGATGAAAAAGATCGATATTGAAGAGAAACAAAGGCATCACGCATCTAGGGAGATTGATCCATTCTTGCCCTTATTATCACAAAATATTTCAATTATTGAAGTTGGGGCTTATTCTCAAATATTTGAGAAATTTATAGAGTTTTTAGGCATAAAATCGCTAATAATAACCGATTTAGACGCTGTTGATGCTGATGGTGAGAAATGTGAGGTTCAAAATGGAGTCAGTTTTTCAAATACTGCTCTTTCATTCTTTTTTAATAATAAAACGTTAGATGATCTAAAAGGATCTGATCTCAATAGCAAATTACTCAAAAAAGGTGATGGAACTTGGACAAATGATCCCGAGGGAACCCTATTAGTTGTTTATCAAACTAATGAGAACGGTTATAATGCGAGAAGCTTTGAGGATTCATTTATCCATCTGAATAGAGATTTTATCATAATAAATAAAGATAGTTTCAAGGGACTAAAAAATAGAGAATATTTTGATGATCCAGCAAAAAACGCTTATGCACTAGCAAATAGTTGTATCAAAAAGAAAACTCATTTTGCCTTAGATATTTTGTTTTTTAGTAACGCAGATTTTAGTAATTGGCAGATACCTGAATATATTAAAGAAGGATTATTATGGTTGAAGGAAGATTAGCATTAGAGCCAGAAGTTCAAGAAATATTTAAGCATATCGACAACGGACAAAACTTTCTGTTGAGTGGTGGTGCTGGAAGTGGAAAAACCTATTCTTTGGTTCAGGTTATTAAACAAGTCATAGAAGAAAATCCAACTTCAAAAGTTGCCTGCATGACATATACAAATGCAGCAGTTAAAGAAATTGAAGAACGTGTAAACCACAATAATTTAAATGTCTCAACAATTCATGATTTTCTCTGGGACAATATAAAACACTTTCAGAAAGAGTTAAAAGCAACAATTATTGCCCTTGCTAATGATGAAGCAATTGCCAGAATAAAAATTGACGATTTAGAAATAGTTACAGATGATTATTTTAATAACCTTGAAAACAAGATTCAATACAAAGAATATGTAAGAATAAGAGAGGGGATTATCTCTCATGACGAACTTCTACTTGTTGCGGAGTATATGTTTGAGCATTATCCCAAATTGAGTGATATTATTAAAGATAAGTACCGATTTATACTTATCGATGAATATCAGGATACCAATAAGGTGGTTATTGAGTCTTTTTTAACTCACTTTGCTCAAAGTATGAAGAGAAGTATTATTGGTTTTTTTGGAGATGCGATGCAGTCTATTTATGACGATGGAATTGGAAATTTAAATGCGTACAAAGGTAACGAAGACGGAGAAGTAAGAGAGGTCAAGAAGGAACAAAACAGAAGAAATCCGCAGCGTGTAATTGATTTGGCAAACAAGTTAAGAACTGACGGAATAAAGCAAACACCGTCGGACGATAAATTTGCTCCAAACATGTTCAATAGTGAGGTAAAAGAGGGGAATGTTTTATTCCTGTATTCAGATAACGACAGTATTGAAAATATTAAGATTTATCTGACAGAGAAAGAAGGATGGAATTTTAACAATTCCAAAGAAACAAAGGAATTAAATCTCACTCACAACCTAATTGCAGATAAAGCAGGCTTTAGGATTCTTATGGATATCTATGATAAAGATAAGATTCTTGAGTACCGGCAAAGAGTGAAAAGTTATATAAAAGACAATAATATTGATTTGGATTTCTCAGAGATGACTTTCGGTGAAGTTATTGAGGTGCTAAAGCAAGGAAAATCAGGAAGGGCATTAAATGCTGTATTACCTACAAGAACAATGCAGACTTTTATCGATGAAAATCCTGAATTATATAACGCGGCTTTAAATTATAACTATTCGTTATTTTCGAGGGTTTATGTGGACAAAGACCAATTGTTAGATGATAAAAAACAAGATGAAGAAGACGAAAATAAAAAGGGGTCAAAGCGGGATGATTTGATTAAGCATTTATACAAAATTCAAAGAAACATCTATTTATACCAAAATAAGCAATTCAACGAGTTTTTGAGAGTCACAGATTATAGAACTAATGTAAAGTCATTAGAGGATAAAAGAAATCTCAAAAAAAATATAGAAGAATTAATTGATGTTGGAGATAAGACAATTGAAACAATAATCAGCGAGGCAAATGAAAAAGGAATCTGTTTAGTTGATGAGAGATTGGAGCGTTTTATAAGCGAAAAGCAATATGTGTATGATAGAGTAAAATCCGTTCCTTTTTCTGAATTTCAAAAATTGTATGACTACCTAGAGGGAAAAACTCCGTTTTCAACACAACACAAAACGAAAGGTACAGAGTTTAATAATGTGTTGATGATTCTTGATAACGGTGGATGGCGAAATTATAATTTTGAGAATCTCTTTACAGGAGAAGGTTCTGAAAGCGTTTTGGAACGCTCTCAAAAAATTTTCTATGTGTGTTGTACTAGAGCGAAAGAGAATTTGGCTGTATTCTATTACAATCCGTCAGAGGTGGTCATCGAAAAAGCATTAGAATGGTTTGGTGAAGATAATGTCAAAAAAATATGAGACAACCGAGACGCTAATCTCAAAAAAATCATAAATATTTTAATATATTTTGCTTATATTTGAATCGTAATGTATTGATTATCAATCGAGACTATATCGAGACCTATCAAAATAAGCGCTCCGGAAAATATTGATAATCAGCTGGCTAAAAAGGAAGGTTCAAACCCCAGCTGAGTCACCAAGTAAATTTTAAAAGCCTTGCAAGTAAGTAACTTGTGAGGCTTTTGTTTTTTAGTGGTGTCAAATCTGGTGTTAATATCGGATTACGGATCACTTTAAAAAGTTGTGGAGAACAATAAAAAGTTAGAGATTTGTGTCTTTTTTAAAAGATACAAATGAGTCTTTTAAAAAATTGTCCGACTTTTTGCTGCAAGTCCAGTTAATTGTGTTACAGAAAGGAGAGCAGACTGTCAGCTTTGTTTTGAGACACTTTAATATGGCTAAAGCGGAATTCCTGCATCCACTTTTTTGAAAAAGCTGAAATGAACACTGCCGTACTTACGGGTTTCCACTAATTCTTTGAAACTTGAAAAATCATAATACTTGGAGTGTTCCAGAATAAAAAGCCCATCATCTTTGAGTAAATTATTTTTCAGAATTAACTCAGGGACTTCGTTGAATTTGGGATGATCGTATGGCGGATCTGCAAAAATCAGGTCAAACTGATCAACAGTTTGTTCACAGAATTTAAATGCATTTCCCTTAATGGCTCGAATTTCTTCTTTAGCACCCAGTTTTTGGATCACCGAGCGTATGAATTCATGGTGTTGATAGTCCAGTTCTACTGTAGTTACATCGGTACATCCACGAGAAAAAAACTCAAATGAAATACTTCCTGTGCCTGAAAAAAGATCAAGTACTTTTAGCTCTTCAAAGTCGATTCTATTTGTCAGGATGTTAAACAAGCTTTCTTTAGCACGGTCTGTTGTGGGGCGCGCTTTAAACGACTTTCCGGGGCTAAATTGCCTTCCGCGATGTGTCCCTCCTACAATTCTCATAAATGGTTGTTTAACAGGTTAACAAATCTTGCATCAGGAAGTTGATCAAACAGGTAGCTGTAATAGGTTTCGGTACTCCTACTTTCGATGACGAGATTTTTAAAATATTGCTTTAAGTGATGATAAATTGCCGAACGTTTATTAACACGCCCGTTTAACCGTATTTGAAGGTTTTGGTCGGCTTCAGCCATTTTGGCAACGTGCAAAATGTAATACAATAAGTCGTTGTCGTTACGATACTTGAACGAATTACAAAAGCGAATTGAATCTCCAACTAAAGCAATTGTTAGTTGAGTTTTGTACAGTAAAATAAGGAGTCCTTCTTCTGTGTTATTGTTTTTTTCAATCCGGTTAAAATAGTTGACCAATTCATTCTGAATAATAACTCCCGGGTATTTGTCTTCAAAAAAACGCTTTACTTTTGAGGGAATAGCAAACTGAAGAACAGATTGGTATCTTTTTATCGGAAGGTGGCTCAGTTCATCTTCATCTGACAGACTCAGGTTTAACTTGTAATTTTCAACCGCATCATGATCCGATAGAAATTCGTCGGGAATTAAAAGCATTTTTCCCGGCGATACATAGATGATTTGAACGGATTTGAAATCAGCTTGCAGGATTTCAAATTCATCAAAAATGTCCTTTAACTTGCGATGTAAGAGTTTGGAGTTACCCGAAAAGTCCTTATTGAAAAGATAGATGTACTTGTTTTGCAATCCATCGCAGATAGAAAAAGAAAATCCATCCAGACTAAACTGGATGGATAAATAATATTCTTGGGTAAAATTAGAATCGAAAGTTTCGTCAACAAGATGTAAATGTTGTTGCATACGTTTGATTACTCCCAGTTACCGGCATTGTTGTTTGTTTCAGTTAACGAACCAACTTTTAGTCCCGGGTATTTGCCATTCGTACGTTTCTGGTCATTAAGATTAATAATCAGCTGTTCATCCAAGCCCTCGAGGATCGTATTGTTATGAACCTTAGCCTCAAATACCGGAACAATGATTCCGGAACCAGTTGTAATTTCTGTTGCACCTAGATGGAATTTTGCATCAACACCTTTTATCGGCACTACGTTTAGCTCATCAATTGGATATGATTCGTTGAATACGTTTTCTAAAACACTCACATTAATGGTGTCACGAATGATTAAGCCTTTTTTTATTGCAGTTTCTTCAGTCAATCCTGCTTCAATCATACTATCGGTAAGCATA
This sequence comes from Sunxiuqinia indica, assembly GCF_009847015.1. GTDB lineage: Bacteria > Bacteroidota > Bacteroidia > Bacteroidales > Prolixibacteraceae > Sunxiuqinia > Sunxiuqinia indica. Next base: position 25,727 of record NZ_WVEM01000003.1, on the reverse strand, counting down.
CCAATTTTTCTAACTAATGGCAGTGAATCGTGTTTCACAAAGTTGATCAATGTATCCCAATCGCCTGTAAATTCGCCGTTTACATCTTTATAAGCTAATTCCGCTTTACGGATGTCTTTCAATTTTTGTACGGTAACTTTAAACCTGGCATCTTTTGCTTTCTCAAATTCAATAGGTCTTTCAACACTGTCGTAGATAAGGTATGCAAGGATGATTGCAGCGACTATAAGTACGATTTGAATTACTGTCTTCATCTTTATCGTTTTAAGATTAGTTTTTGTTTGCATGCAAATTTATAAAAAAAATTAAATTACTATCTGTGGAATAGTTATAATTTCGCATCAATGTTAAAAAAACACATTGAAGAACAAATCCGCGGTAATTTAGGTTTTGAGCCAACAGAAGGTCAATCTGTGCTTGCCGAAAAACTGAGTGAATTTATCACACGTCCTGGCCCGGATGTGCTTTTTTTATTAAAAGGATATGCCGGAACAGGGAAGACGAGCATGTTAAATGCTCTGGTTAAAACACTTAACAGTTTTAAGTTTCGCACTATGCTGTTGGCTCCCACGGGGCGAGCAGCAAAAGTTTTGGCTTCCTACACTGGTTGCAGTGCGTACACCATTCATAAAAAAATCTATCGGCAACAATCAACAACCGATGGTTTTGGGAAGTTTGCACTTGACAAAAATTTAATAAAGAATTGTTTTTTTATTGTCGATGAGGCCTCCATGATCTCCAATTCTTCTCCTGAAGGGTCGGTTTTTGGAACCGGCCGTTTGTTGGATGACCTTTATGAGTACGTTTATACCGGACAGAATTGTAAATTGATATTGGTTGGCGATACGGCCCAGCTTCCTCCGGTTGGTATGGCAATTAGCCCAGCTCTGGATCTTTCAGAGCTGGAGATGTATGGGGCCGATGTGATGCACCTCGAATTAACAGAAGTTGTACGTCAAGAGCTCGATTCCGGAATCTTACACAATGCGACTAATATTCGTTCGTTGGTTGGTGAAGGTTTTTTTGATCCTGCTTATTTCCCCATCGAAACGGCTAATTTTACGGATATCAAGCGAATTGGGGGAAGCGAGTTGATCGAGAAGATTACGGAGTGCTACGATAAATTCGGAGAGCAGCAAACGATGGTCATTACCCGATCGAATAAACGAGCCAATAAATTTAATGAGGGTATCCGTTCTACCATTCTATATAAAGAAGCCCAGATAACTATTGGGGATTTATTGATGATTGTAAAGAACAACTACTTTTGGTTGAGTGATGATGAACGGCTGGATTTTATTGCTAATGGTGATATTGTTCAGGTTCAATCAATTTACGGATATGAAGAATTGTACGGTTTCCATTTTGCCAATGTGTGCCTGAAGTTTTTGGATTACGACGATCTGGAGATCGATTGCAAGATTTTGCTAGAAACACTCGATATTGAAACGGCATCGTTAAGCTACCAAGAAAGTCAGCGGTTGTATGAATCGGTAGCGGAGGATTACCTGGATATTCGAAGTAAGAAAAAGCGTTGGGAAAAAATTAAAGAGAATAAACACTTCAATGCGTTGCAGGTTAAATTTGCTTATGCAGTTACCTGCCATAAAGCGCAAGGGGGGCAATGGGACGCTGTCTTTGTTGATCAGGGATATCTGCTTGAAGATATGCTGAACGTTGAATACTTAAGATGGTTGTATACCGCGTTTACCCGTCCGGTAAAAGAGCTCTATCTGGTTAATTTTAATAAAGAGTTTTTTGAGGAGTAATCCAACTTGCTTCCTCTTTAATCCCGGATTACTTCGTACACATCTCCTTCGTTAACTGCCGTTGTATTTGGGAAAATACTTTGAGCTTCTTCCAAGACAATATCAGGTTCTTTATAACGGGCCGAGAAGTGACCAATCAACAGTTGCCCGGCATTAGCTTTTTGTGCAATAAGAGCAGCTTGTTTGCCGGTTGAATGGAATGTTGTTTTTGCGAGTTGTTTTTCTGAATCGGCAAAGGTTGCTTCGTGGTATAAAATATCAACGTCTTGTATAACTGGAACTACCTTTTCGTGATAAACTGTATCAGAGCAAAAGGCAAAAGAGCGTGGCTTGGATGGAGAAATTACCAGATCTTTGTTCGGAATAATTTTACCACTTTCGGTTGTAAAATCAGCTCCTGATTTGATGTTTTTGATTTCCCGGATTGGAATCTTGTATTTTTTGACTTGTTCTTTTTTGATATTGGGCTCCCTGGTTTTTTCTTTAAACAGGAAGCCACAACAGGGCACGCGATGGTTGAGCGGAAAAGATGTGATGCTTAGTTTCTCGTCGTCGAAAATAAGCTGCTCTTTCTTGAAGTTGAGCGGATGAAAGGCCAACCGGAAACCTAATTCTTCAATTTTTAAAAATTCAATTTGAAATTGAATGTAGCGTTGCAATTCAGAATGGGCATAAATATGCAGGTCATTCGTTCGTCCAAGCAGTAGCTGGGTTGAAATAAACCCGATCAGACCAAAGAAATGATCGCCGTGGAGGTGTGATATGAAAATATGATTGAGCCTCCCAAAACCGATCCCATTCTTTCGCAATTGGTGTTGAGTGCCTTCACCACAGTCTATTAAAAAGAACCGCCCAAGCACATTGAGCACTTGAGCGGTTGGATATCTTTTAGAAGTAGGCATTGCTGAACTACTTCCAAGAATTGTCAATTGAAAAGGCATCTGCATACAGGAACTCCTGTTAAAGGTTGCTCTTTTCGATCAGTAGCTTCTCTGCTTCTTCTACATCTTTTGTAATCAGCAGAACGGTATGAAGCATCGAAATTCGTATCAGGTTTTCAACATCAGGTTGAAGACCGCAAAGTATAAACGTTCCGATAGCATCTTCGCAAAGTCGGTTGGCAACTAATATTGCACTTAGTCCCGATGAGTCAACGTAACTACAGTTACTCACATCTAAAATGATGTTTTTTGCTCCATCGTTACCTAAAACAATCAACTCTGATTTTAGCTCCGGAGCATTATTGGTGTCAAGCTTCTTCGACAAAACCTTAACAACAATCTGATCCCCTTTTTTGATAATTTCAAATTCCATAGAATGAAATTTACGAATTTCTGTTGAAACTATTGATAGAGTTTATGATCTATTTTTCTTTATTCTCTTCTGCTTCCATTTGTGATTTCAAAGCAGCCAATTCACTGATGTCACCAAGAGTTGTTTTTTCCTGGCTGTCTTTCACCGTTTTCATTGCTTTTGCAGTTTGTTTGCTTTGAGTTTTCTTCTTAGCAGTTTCTTCTGTTCTTTTCTCGTCTTCGAATACACGTGAGTGAGAAAGAATGATTCGTTTTGCTGCTTTAGAGAATTCAATCACTTTGAAGTCCATTTTTTCTTCCAGGCTGGCTTTTGAACCATCTTCTTTTATCAGGTGGCGAGGAGTTGCAAATCCTTCAACACCATATGGAAGAGCGATAGTTGCACCTTTGTCGAATAATTCAACAACGGTTCCTTCGTGGATAGAATCAACAGAGAAAATAGTTTCGAACACATCCCATGGATTTTCTTCCAATTGTTTGTGCCCAAGGCTTAAACGACGGTTGTCTTTGTCGATGTCCAACACAACAACTTCGACCTGAGCACCAATGGAAGTGAATTCAGATGGGTGTTTGATTTTCTTCGTCCAGCTCAAGTCTGAAATGTGAATCAATCCGTCAACACCTTCTTCGATTTCAACAAATACACCAAAGTTGGTGAAGTTGCGAACCGTTGCGCTGTGTTTTGTTCCGATACCAAATTTGGTGTCGATTTCTTGCCATGGATCTTTTTTCAATTGTTTGATACCCAGCGACATTTTACGCTCATCGCGGTCCAAAGTCAAAATCTGAGCCTCTACTTCGTCACCAACTTTCAGGAAGTCCTGAGCGCTGCGCAAGTGCTGTGACCAGCTCATTTCTGAAACGTGGATCAAACCTTCAACTCCCGGAGCGATTTCAACAAACGCACCGTAGTCAGCCATTACAACAACTTTACCTTTCACGCTGTCGCCAACTTTCAACTCAGTATCCAGGTTGTCCCATGGATGAGGAGTCAATTGTTTCAAGCCAAGGGCAATCCGTTTTTTGTCATCATCGAAATCAAGGATTACAACATTCAGTTTTTGATCCAATTCAACGATTTCGTTCGGATGAGAAATACGTCCCCAGCTTAAGTCAGTGATGTGAATCAATCCGTCAACACCTCCAAGGTCGATGAATACACCGTACGAAGTAACGTTTTTAACAGTTCCTTCAAGTACCTGACCTTTCTCTAATTTAGAGATAATTTCTTTCTTCTGTTGCTCAAGCTCTGCTTCAATCAATGCTTTGTGCGATACAACGACGTTACGGAATTCCTGGTTGATTTTAACCACCTTGAATTCCATGTTTTTACCAACGTACATATCATAGTCACGGATTGGCTTCACATCAATTTGTGAACCTGGCAAGAAAGCTTCAATTCCGAATACATCGACAATCATACCACCTTTTGTGCGGCATTTGATGTATCCTTTGATAATTTCGTCTTTGTCCAGCGCATCATTTACACGGTCCCAAGAACGAACTGCACGTGCTTTTTTGTGCGACAGGATCATTTGTCCTTTTTTGTCTTCCAGACTTTCAACATAAACTTCAACCGTATCCCCAACTTTCAGTTCCGGGTTATAACGGAATTCGTTTAAGCTTACAATACCGTCAGATTTGTAGCCGATATCAACAACAACTTCGCGTTTGTTCATTGAGATAACAGTACCTTCCAGTACTTCTTTCTCTTGAACCGTGTTTAAGGTATTGTCGTAAAGATCCACTAGTTCGGTATTCTTTTTACCAGCAAAACCTTCATCGTCTGCTTCCAGTGCATCCCAGTCAAATTCTTCAGATTCAGCAGCAGGAGCTACTTTTTCTTCTTCTGTTTCAACAGCTGGTGCCGTTTCTTGTTTTTCCTCCTCAGGAGCGATTTCTTCTTTCACTTCTTCAGGAGCAGCTTCTTCAGCAACGGGAGCCGTTTCCTCTTTTGCAGTTTCTTCAACAGCGGCTGTTTCTTCAGCTTGTTTTGTTTCTTCTACAACTTCTTGTTGTTTGAGTTCCTCTTTTGGTTCGAGGTTCTCTTTTTTTTCTTCTGTCATGTAATAATCAATTAATTAATAAGTTAGACTTTATATTTGTTTAAATGCGCCGCAAAATTAGGATTTATATGCTATAATTCAAAGATTCTCAGTGCTTTTTTGGTGAAAACGAGTAGATTTAACAACTCGCTATTCTTTTTATATTTGAGTTGGTCGCCAATTGTTCGATAAATCAACCGGCGGCACGGTATTGGAGCTCAATTATTATTGTCGAAACTGATTTATTTTCTACTTTTGGTCAGTTGTCTGAATTGTACAATTGTAGGCCAGCGTTGAAGTTTTGATTGGTAGAAAAGGAGAACTTTTAAACTGGCTGCTTAAAATAGAAAAAACCGACCCAAATGGATGCTCGAAAAAAACGCATTTTAATTACCGGGGGTGCCGGATTTATAGGCTCTCACTTATGCGAACAGCTTTTAAACGATGGGCACGAAGTCATTTGCCTAGATAATTTCTTTACCGGCTCAAAGCAAAAAGTGGTTCATCTTCTGGATAATCCCTATTTCGAATTAGTAAGGCACGATATCACTATGCCTTATTATATTGAAGTTGATGAAATTTATAACCTGGCCTGTCCGGCTTCTCCTGTTCATTATCAGTACAATCCTATTAAAACGATTAAAACGTCGGTAATGGGATCAATCAATATGCTGGGTTTGGCAAAGCGGGTAAAAGCTAAAATATTACAGGCGTCGACCAGCGAAGTGTATGGCGATCCTGAATTGCATCCACAGCCCGAATCGTACTGGGGCAACGTTAACCCCATAGGCGTGCGTTCGTGTTATGACGAAGGAAAACGTTGTGCGGAGTCGCTTTTTGTTAATTATTATTCGCAAAACCAAGTCCCCATTAAAATCGTTCGCATATTCAATACTTACGGTCCTAAAATGGAGCCGGACGATGGGCGAGTGGTTTCCAACTTTATCGTACAGGCGCTTAAAAACGAGGACATCACCATTTTTGGAGATGGACTGCAAAGCCGAAGCTTTCAGTATGTTGATGATTTGGTTGAAGGATTTAAACGCATGATGAAAACACCGGATGAATTTATTGGCCCGGTGAATATTGGTAATCCAAATGAGTTCACAATGCTTGAGTTAGCTCAACGTATTATTGAGCTGACCGGAAGCCGATCTAAAATAGTTTACTTGCCTCTGCCTGAAGATGATCCAATTCAGCGAAAACCCGATATTTCGCTGGCAAAGGAAAAATTGAATGGCTGGGAACCCAAAATCCAATTGGAAGAAGGATTGACAAAAACAATTTCATATTTCGATGAATTGCTAAAAATAAGTTAGTTATGAAAGGAATTATTTTAGCCGGAGGTTCCGGTACCCGATTGTATCCAATTACGAAATCAATATCAAAACAAATAATACCGGTTTACGACAAACCGATGATTTATTACCCCTTGTCGGTTTTAATGCTGGCCGGCATACGCGAGATTCTGATTATTTCAACGCCCCAGGATGTGCCGGTTTATCAGGATTTATTGGGTGATGGATCGCAATTAGGGATCGACTTGCAATATGCCGTTCAGCCATCGCCCGATGGTTTGGCTCAGGCCTTTCTGATTGGTGAAGAATTTATTGGGAACGATCAGGTTTGTTTAATTTTAGGTGACAATATTTTTTATGGTTACAACTTCAGTAAAATATTAGGCGATGCCGGACAGTTGCAGGATGGAGCTTTGGTTTTCGGTTATTACGTGAATGATCCGGAGCGCTATGGTGTTGTGGATTTTGATGAGCAAGGAAATGTTCTGTCAATTGAAGAAAAGCCGGAGGAAGCCAAGTCGAATTATGCCGTAACAGGTCTCTATTTTTATTCCAATGATGTGATTGAAAAAGCAAAGTCCTTGAAACCCTCACCAAGAGGAGAGTTGGAGATTACTGATTTGAACCGATTGTATCTGGAAGAAAAACGGTTGAAGGTTCAACTATTGGGGCGCGGTTTTGCCTGGCTTGATACAGGCACTCATGACAGCTTATTACAGGCTTCGAATTTTATCGCCACCATTGAGCAACGCCAAGGGTTGAAAGTGTCGTGCCTCGAGGAAATTGCTTTCAAGAAGGGATATATTAATAAGGACCAGCTACTCGAGCTAGCAGAACCACTCATGAAAAATCAATATGGCGAGTATCTCTATAAACTGGCGCATAAAAAAATAACTTCATTTTAATCGAATCAACTTTTCATGGAAATTAAAAATACTCCGATAGCAGGATTATTGGTTTTAACACCCCGGGTTTTTAAGGACGAGCGCGGATATTTTTTAGAATCATTTAACGCAAAAAATCTAAAAGAAGCAGGAATATCAACTTCTTTTGTACAAGATAACGAGTCGAAGTCAACCAAAGGGGTTATTCGAGGGTTACATTATCAATTAAAGCCCTATGCGCAAGCAAAACTCGTGCGGGTGATTGAAGGAGCTGTTTTTGATGTAGCAGTTGATTTGCGGAAGGATTCGCCAACCTTAGGACAATGGTTTGGCCTTGAATTGAGTGGAGAAAACAAAAAGCAGTTTTATATTCCGCGTGGGTTTGCACATGGCTTTTCCGTATTAAGCGAAACGGCGGTGTTTTCCTATAAATGCGATGGATATTACCATCCGGAAGCTGAAAGAGGAATATTATACAATGATCCACAACTAAATATAGACTGGAAAGTGGATGAAAAAGATGCCTTGGTATCTGACAAAGATCAAAAGAATGTATTATTTCAAGAAGCAGAATACAACTTTTAAGTTATGGTGAAAATTCTTGTTACCGGTGCTGAAGGACAATTGGGTTCAGAAATCAATGCTATTGCCAATCAATATCATGATTTTCAATTCTTTTTTACTGACATTAACGAATTGGATTTAACAGACAAAGTGGCTTTGGATGCCTTTGTTGAAAATGTGAAGCCTGACTACCTGGTTAATTGTGCAGCTTATACGGCAGTTGATGTTGCTGAGAAAGATACTGAATTAGCAGGTTTATTAAATACAAAGGTGCCCGGCTGGATTGGGAAATTAGCTGTAGCCCACAATTTCAAAGTTATTCATATTTCAACTGACTATGTGTTCGATGGAACCAGCTATACACCATACACCGAGAATGACTTGGTGAACCCGGAATCATTTTATGGAAAAAGTAAACTCAATGGTGAAATTGCTTTGTTGAAAGAATCGAAGTCGGCCATGGTTATCCGGACTTCTTGGTTGTATTCAGCTACCGGGAAAAATTTCCTGAAAACGATGATTAAGCTTGGACTGGAACGAGACGAGGTAAAAGTGGTCAACGATCAGATTGGCACTCCAACTTTTGCCGGAGATCTGGCACAAGCAATTTTAACAATCATTTCAAAAACAGAAGATAAAGAATGCATTTGGAAGCCCGGGATCTACCACTATTCCAGTGAAGGCGTTTGTAGTTGGTATGATTTTGCCAAATCGATTCATGAAATTTATGATATTGATTGCAATGTCAGACCAATCCCAACCGAAGATTATCCTACTCCGGCCGCGCGTCCGGCATATAGCGTTCTGAATAAATCTAAAATTAAACGTATTTTTGGAATTCAAATTCCCTACTGGCGCGATAGCCTGAAAAAATGTATTGTTCAAATAAAAAAATAGATAAAGATGGCAACAAATAAAGATGTTTTAGATGCGGTAATCAGTAAAGCACAAACATGGTTAACCGATGTTTACGACGAAGAAACCCGCAACGAAGTTAAACGGATGTTGGAGCAGGAGGATAAAAATGAGTTGATCGATTCTTTTTATCGTGATCTTGAATTTGGGACTGGTGGATTGCGCGGAATTATGGGAGCGGGAACAAATCGAATGAATATTTATACGGTAGGTGCGGCAACTCAAGGCTTGAGTAACTACCTGAATAAGGAGTTTGCCGGGCAGGAAATAAAAGTTGCCATTGGTTATGATTGCCGTAACAACAGCCGTTTGTTCTCCGAAAAAAGTGCTGATATCTTTTCTGCAAACGGAATTAAAGTATATCTCTTCGAAGATTTGCGTCCAACACCGGAATTGTCGTATGCCATTCGTGAACTAGGCTGCCAAAGTGGTATTATTTTAACTGCCTCGCACAACCCCAAAGAGTACAATGGGTATAAAGCTTACTGGACTGATGGTTCACAGATTGTAGGTCCTCATGATAAAAATATTATTGACGAAGTTGGTAAAGTAAATGCTGAAGATATCAAATTTGAAGGCAACAAAGACTTGATTGAGATTTTGGGTGACGAAATGGATCAGAAGTTTTTGGAGCAAGTTAAAACAGTTTCCATTGCTCCCGAAGTTGTAGCTAGGCACAAAGACCTGAAAATTGTCTACACGCCGATTCATGGAACAGGAGTGAAATTAATTCCTGCAGCACTGCGGGCATTCGGTTTTACAAATATCATTAACGTTCCCGAGCAGGATGTGGTAAGTGGTGATTTTCCAACGGTGGTATCTCCAAATCCCGAAGAAACTGCGGCCATGGAAATGGCGATGAAGAAGGGAGCCGAAATTGATGCCGATGTGGTGTTAGCGTCTGATCCGGATGCCGACCGACTTGGAGTAGCTGTTAAAAATGACAAAGGTGAATTCATCATTATAAATGGGAATCAAACCGCCTTGCTTTTCATTTATTATATCATTACAAAAATGAAAGAAAGCAATGCGCTTAAAGGAAATGAGTTCATTGTAAAAACCATTGTTTCGACCGAGAAAATTGCCGATATCGCTCGTGCTAATGGCATTGAGTATTTCGACGTTTTTACCGGGTTTAAATATATTGCCGAAATAATTCGCGACCTTGAAGGTCAAAAGAAATATATTGGTGGTGGCGAAGAAAGCTTTGGTTTTATGCCGGCTGATTTCGTTCGCGATAAAGATGCCGTTTCTTCCTGCGCGTTGATGGGGGAGATTGCTGCGTGGGCAAAAGACCAAGGCAAAACCCTGTACGAGCTGATTCAGGATATCTATCTGGAATACGGTTATTCAAAGGAAAAAATGAAATACATCGTTCGTCCTGGAAAAACCGGAGCTGATGAAATTCAGCAAATGATGGTGACTTTCCGTAGCAATCCACCGAAAGAGTTGGGTGGAAGCAAACTAAAAATTGTAAAAGACTATGCTGACCTAACCGAGAAAAACTTGCTTAGTGGTGTGAGCAAGAAAATCGATCAAAAGATTACAGCAAATGTGTTGCAGTTTTTTACCGAAGACGGAACAAAAATATCGGTGCGTCCTTCAGGTACCGAGCCAAAAATTAAGTTCTATTTTGAAGTGGCAGCCAAATTAAATTCCCGCGCCGAATACGATGAGGTAGAGAAAGCGGCTGAAGATAAAATTGACGCCATTATGGAGGAGCTTGACCTGTAACTAATTTTTAACCTAAACCAACTATAAATTATGCGAAATTTTGTAATCGTACTTGCTGTGCTGGCAAGTACAAGTGCATTTGCTCAGGAAGAGCGGCCAACTATGGTTCCTGAAATGACTGAAATTTGGGATCCCGAAGTGACGGTTGTTACTCCGGGCGAAACGCCAATGGATGCCCCGTCAGATGCCATTGTATTGTTGAGTGCCAACCAACCTTTTGGTTACGAGTGGATCAATGCTGAAGGTGCAGAACCGACGTGGGATTTTGATCAAGGGGTAGCTACCGTGAAGAAAGGCTCGGGTACAATAGAAACCAAACGACAGTTTAAAGATTTTCAGTTGCATGTAGAATGGCGTTCCCCTGCCGAAGTGATAGGCGAAAGCCAGGGGCGGGGTAACAGCGGAATTTTTTTACAGGGCATTTACGAAGTGCAGGTGTTGGACAATTTTAACAACCGCACCTATCGTAACGGGCAAGCCGGCAGTATTTATAAACAGCATGCTCCCCTGGTGAATGCATGCAAAGCTCCCGGAGTTTGGCAAACATACGACATCATCTATACGGCACCTCGCTTTAACGACGACGGAACTTATTTTACACATCCACGTGTAACGGTGATTCAAAACGGAGTGTTGGTGCAACACCATGTTGAAGTACGTGGGCCAACAGAATACATCGGCATTCCAGAATACACCGTCAAGCCACATGGCGATGGGCCAATTATTTTACAAGATCATGGCAATCCGGTGAGTTTCCGGAATATTTGGATACGGGAATTGTAAATTCACAAACGTATAATAGTGACGAAGGAGGATTTAATCCTCCTTTTTTTTATTGATTTACTTTCATAGTTAACTTATAAACGGATCACTTTAAATTTCTGTGGAGATTATTTTTCAGGCAAATATCTTAGCTACTCTGTACAGGAAAAAGTTGGTGTCTGTCACTCCTCTCAAGGTTGCTCTAAAAGCTTTCAATTTAGCATGTGGTGAAGTAAATGCAACTTAGCAAAAGAATGGATTTTTTATTACTCCGTATTTTCTTTCCAATAAAACAATTAGATCATCCAACGGCATTTTCGAAAATTCCAGTTTATTGTCCTTCCTTGATGTATAAAGTGAAGCATTTACTTCTCTAATTTTGAATGTTGCACTTTCGCGATTTAGCATCTATGATATCCTTTAAAATTTCATGACTATTATTTCCCGAAATTACCACTACTCCTTTTCCAAATATTGTTACAACTTCGTTTTCCGTTTCGTAGGCTTTCACGTTGAACTCTGTCCCTAAACTGTAACACCATGATAATCCACATGTACTACAAACGCTTTGTTATCCAAATGTTTCACGTTAAACCAAGCCTCTCTTTTTTAAAAAACCTCCCTGATTTTACTTTCACTCACTGTGTAACGGATTTCAGATCCGGCATTTAGATAAACCTCGGTACCATCATCGAGCAGAGTTTTCGGGATTGATCCCATCGAAACTGAAGTCGAGATTAACGCTCCGCCGCTTTTAAAAGGACTTCCGAGAAGTACACTGTCCAACAAATTACGATAACCTGTACCGCAGTCATACTCAGTGCTACCCCTACCAATCGGGAAAACTTTTTCTACAAATTTTTAAAAAGGAGATACATGAAAACGCCAATGTAATCGGCTAGCTCAATTCGCAACACCTTTAGTGCTTTTGAAATATATTTCTCAACCGTTTTTACAGACACCCCCAACTCTTCTGCAATTTCTTTGTTCTTTCTATGCTCCTTTCTACTCATAACAAATACACGTTGGCATTTGCCAGGTAACTTCTGAATGATTTGATCAATTCTATTTTCAAGTTCTGACTCAAGCAAACTTTCGAACGGGTCTCCAGGCCTATTATACATATCAATTTCGAGGGATTGAATTTCAGCAATTAATCGGTCCTTTACCGAACTCTTGACATTTAGGTGTCTCTTATAATTTAAAGATCGATTTTTAACCATCTGAAAAAGATAAGACTTAGGAGAATCATTAATGGTAAGTAAATCTGCTTTTTCCCATAATGTTAAGAAAGCATCCTGAACAATATCCTGCGCAACTTCCAGATCATAGGTAAACTTGTTAGCAAACAAAACCAGCCTTCCGTGATATCTAAAGAATATCATTTCATAAGCATCTAAGTCTTTACTTTTCAAGCCTATTAATAATCGATTTTTATCATCATACTTCAACAAAGTGGAATTAAATAATTCTTTAAAAATGATTGTGTTCGACTAAATAAGCACATTACAGCGGATTATACAAACTAAGGTTTTAAACATCTTAAAACAAATCATCCTATTTTTCAATGATGAAGGAAAAGCTACTCCCTTTAATAGCAAAATGCCACCAAGTAACTGTTATGCAATACAAAAAGCTTATAAATTTCTTTCGAAATTAAACTCCATATTTGTTAGCAGTTTCGCATCGAAGATAAATGTAATTTTTACTTTTTAAAAAAAATACTGCATTTTTGTGAATATGAAACGTCAGGATTTGTCCAGAATTAGAACAAATAACAGCGATCATTTAAATGACTGGAATCTATTTATTTCGAATGGATCTAAAAATGCTTTTTCCCGAATTTATAATGATTATTTCGACATTCTGTACAACCTGGGAATTAAATTTTCAACTGATTCTCAAATCATTGAAAACTCTATTCAAAATCTTTTTTCTTATCTGCTAAAAAAAAGGGAAAGACTTACCCCAGTCACAAACCTTCGCAGTTATTTAATAAAATCGTTTAGAAATCAACTTTTTAAAGATCTCAAAAAGCAAAAAAAACTTGTTCTCCCGGATCAAATTACAGACTCACAGTTTGATTATTATAGCAGCACTGAGCAAGTAATTATTGAGAATGAAGAAATAGCAGAGATGCAAAATGCATTAAAAAAATGCTTAAATAAACTTAATTCAAAGCAACAGGAATTAATTTACTTACGGTTTGACTGCGAAATGAGCTACAAAGAAATTGCATCAATACTTGACATCACAGTTGAAGCGTGTTACAAATCAATCTATCGTTTGATAAAAATCATTAAAAAAGACATTGAGAAGGCTGATACCCGCAGCAGGAACTTTTTTTTGTGGTTTATTCACCGTCTTGAGAGCAGCTTGTAGCGTACATCAAAGCCTCAACTTTTATTTTTTTCAGAAAAAGTTTCAATTTTTTGTCCGATTTTCATCATTCCATCCTCTTATTAATATTAGAAGTGGCAATTAAAGGTACCGTACAAACCAATTAAATTTCAGTTGATCCACATCGACACACTAATGTTGAATATTAATTTACGATTTCAGGTAAGAATAAAAAATGAATATAAAACAATACCAATCCTACAATACAGAAGAGTTTATCCTTGATGATTACTTTATGAAACTTGCCAAGGAAGAAACAGTCAACGGGACGACTCTAAATGAATTCAAAAGCCTCCTTCCTGAAAAAAAATCAGAGATTGAACTAGCTGCAGAAATCGTTAAGCAAATACAATCGGAAAAAGTAACGTTACCAAAAGAACGAAAAGATATAATACTCCACCGGGTTTTTAAACGTGAAAAAATACAATTACGTAATAACCTGATTAAATATGCAGCGGCGGCTATACTTGCCATTGGTATAATTAGTACATCCATATTATTAACAAACCAACGAAGTAACCTCCAAAAGTTTGCATCCTTAAATAAGGTAAAATCAGAAAATGCGGAACTCGTTTTAGCGAATGGTGAAAGAGTGGAAATTGAGAGCAAGCAGTCTAAAATCGAATACACACCTGATGGTACTTCCGTTTCATTAAACGATACATCCAAATTAGAGCAAGAGAAAGTTAGTTCAGAAGAAAGTTTCAACCAGGTTATTGTTCCCTTTGGAAAACGATCATCTATATTACTATCAGACGGCACAGTAGTTAATTTGAATTCAGGCTCACGATTGGTTTACCCTCCTGTCTTCGACAAAAAAATCCGTGAAGTGTTTTTGGAGGGTGAAGCATACTTTGAAGTGTCTAAGGATAAAACAAAACCTTTTATTGTGCGCACAGATGAGTTTAAAGTCAAAGTTCTAGGTACCAAGTTCGCGGTTCAGGCCTTCAAAAAACAAAGAGAATATAACACTTTACTTGTGGAAGGTAGTGTCAGCCTTTCTTCGGGCAGCAATTTATTTTCCAAGGAACAAGTTCTTAAACCCAACCAAAAAGCAACGTTGACTAATTCAACCAAGGATTTCAAAATCACAGAAGTGGAAGATGTACAAAACCAGATTGCATGGATTCACGGGTATCTAATTTTTAACAATGAAGACCTTGAAAGCTTGACAAAAAAAGTTTCAAGATATTACAATATTGATATTGCTGTATTTACAACTGGCAAAACCGGGTTATTTTCAGGGAAACTTGATTTAAAAGATGATCCGGAAAGAGTAATTGAAGGATTATCAACAATTTTTAAAGTTAAATATGAAAATCAAAATGGAACAATAGTATTTAAAGACTGAAAAAAATAAATCCGGAAGATGGTTGCAACATCTCCCGGATCATTAAATAAACACGCCGTAAGGCTAATGTCTAATACCTAAACAAATTTATGAAAAAATGTGAAATTCAAGACTCCTCGGGAAAAAGGAGACTGAGAAGGGTTTTATTAACTATGAAACTACTAACGATCCTGATTTTAGCAGGAAATGTGGCTGTTTCAGCCAGTGTTTATTCTCAAACGACTAAAATTGATCTTCAGTTCCAGAACTCAACGATCGGGAGTATTCTGAAGTCAATCGAGAGTAGTAGTGAATTCATCTTCGTTTACGACTCGGAATTGGTCAATACAAAAATTGAAAAAAGCATTTCACTTCGGGATGCGAAAATCGAAAAAGTTCTTGACGAGTTATTTGGTAACACCAACGTTGCCTACCTGATTGATGACCGACAGGTATTCCTATACAAAAAGGATGACGTTGAGCAATTAGACCAACTAAAATCGAATGTCAAAACAGTACTTGAACAGGAAAAAAAACTAACCGGTTCTGTAAAGGACAGTGACGGCCTTCCATTACCTGGCGTTGCTGTTGTGGCAAAAGGAACGACAAAAGGTGTAGTTACCGATGTTGACGGAAAATTTTCCTTATCTGTTCCCGAGAATGTCAAAGCGTTGGTATTCTCGTTTGTAGGAATGAAGAGCCTGGAAATCGAAATTGGATCGAAGACATCATTTGACGTAACTCTCGAAGAAGAGACAGTTGGTGTTGATGAAGTTGTTGTTGTTGGTTATGGTGTTCAAAAGAAAGAAACCGTGACTGGTGCAATTGTCTCAATCGACGACAAACAATTGGTTCAGTCGCCTCAGGCAAACATTAGTAACTCACTGGTAGGCCGGTTATCTGGCGTATTGGCTGTGCAACGCAGTGGTCAACCAGGAGAAGACCAAACAACAATCCGAATTCGTGGTATCGGAACTTTCACCGGATCGGCTGATCCCCTCGTGCTTGTTGATGGAATTGAGACAGATAATTACAACAACATTGACCCGAACGAAATCGAGAGTATCTCCATACTAAAAGATGCCTCGGCAACTGCAGTTTATGGTGTTCGAGGTGCTAACGGTGTAATGATCATCACCACCAAAAGAGGTACCGAAGGAAAAACAGAAGTTAGTTACTCGCTGCAACATGCAACTCAGCGTTTCACAGACTTCAGAAACACGATGAATGCAGCGGAGTTTGCAAACGGCATGAACATCGCTGCTCAATATGACTCGTACATCACTGGTGGTTATACTCCGGTTTTCACCGACGAGGATATTGCTCATTACACTGCGCACGATGACCCTATTTTCCACCCGGATGTGGATTGGTTCCCGTACATGTTTGATAAAAGCTCGGGACAGACACAACACAATTTGAACATTAATGGTGGAACCGAAAAAGTTAAATATTTCGTTTCATTAGGTTATTTTGACCAGGAAGGTCTGATTAATCACACGGATCTGGTGGAAGACTATGATGCTACAATCGTTTTCAAGCGATACAATATTCGTACAAACTTCGACTTTGAAATTACAAAGCGCTTTTCCGCAAGTTTAAATCTGTCTTCTACCATTGAGAACAGATCTGGAACCTCTTCAAAAGTTAATGAGATATTTGAAGCAGTTTGGGCTACCAATCCCGTTGACCAACCCCTGATTACTGATGGGAAGTTCATTGAGCTTGACAACAAAGTTTCATTAGGAGTCAGCCCATTCCAGAAAATGTTTTTGTCTGGAACCGGATATATCAAAGACTACCGGAATTATCTCAATAGTTCACTGCGGTTCAATTACGACCTCGATTTTATCACTAAAGGACTAACCTCCCACGCTACTGTTTCTTACAATAATTACAACAACCAGCACATCTTTTACCGCAAGGATCTTGTTCGATACAGACCCGTGCGTTTAGAAGATGAATCGATTGTTTTTATTCCAAAAACCTATGAAGCTCCTTTTGGTTTTCAGGAAAGTTTCGGTAAAAACAGGAAAGTTTATTTTGAAACTGGTATAAATTATGCAAGAGCGTTTGGAGACCATGATGTTAGCGGACTGTTGCTTTACAATCAGAGTAAACGATATGATCCAGACTTTCTTTACCTGGTACCAAACGGCTACCAGGGAATTGTGGGTAGAACCACATATGGCTACAAAGACAAATACTTGGCAGAAGTTAACATTGGGTACAATGGTACAGAGAACTTTGCTCCTGGGAAACGCTTTGGATTCTTCCCCGCTTATTCACTTGGATGGGTTGCATCAGAAGAATCGTTCTTCCCTGAAAACAAAATACTTACTTATTTGAAAATCAGGGGATCATACGGGATTGTTGGTAACGACCAACTGGGAAGTATCCGCATCTCTCAAAACGGAAAAAGATTCCTATACATGCCTGCAGCTTATGGATATTCATGGAATATCTACCAATTTGGTGAATATGGCTCAAATCAACAAGCCTATGAAGGAGCAATTGAAGGAGCGTTGGGCAACGAAGACCTAACCTGGGAACGAGCTAAAAAGATGAACATCGGTGCCGATTTCGCATTTGCAAATGACAAGCTTAGAGGAGCGTTTGACCTTTTCAAAGAAAAACGCGATAATATCCTAGCGACAAGAAATGTTGTTCCTGTTGTGGTTGCGGCTCAACTTCCGGCCTATAACCTTGGTGAAATGAAAAACAGTGGTTTTGAAGCTGAGCTTTCATACAACGATGAAGTCGGAAAACTTAACTATTGGCTCAAAGCAAATTTCACCTATGCTCACAACATAGTCGAATTTCAGGATGAAATTACGAGGCCTTTCACCTATCAAAATAGAACAGGTCAGAGATTTGGGCAAATCTATGGTTTAAAAGCTGACGGATTCTTTAATACATGGGAAGAAGTCAATGACGCCAATCGCCCTGTTTATGAATTCCAAAATAATAAGATACAGCCGGGGGATGTTAAATATGTGGATATCAACGGAGATGGTAAAATCAACAATGATGATGTTATCCCGATTGGCTATTCAGATTTTCCAGAAGTAGTTTTCGGTTTCTCATTGGGAGGTAGTTTCAAAGGATTTGATTTTTCTGTTTTATTACAAGGAGCAACGCATGTGTCGTTAGCCTACCCTTCCACCTACTGGATGCCATTTAAACAAGGTCGAAATGCTCCTGACTATATGGTTGAAAGTTGGAGCCAGGAACGATATGATCAAGGTCTAAAAATCAGTTTCCCTCACTTTAACACAGGGAACACTACCAGTGCTTCGAATGGACAACGTTCAACACTGAACATTGAAGATGCAACATACCTTCGTTTAAAAAACGCAGAAATTGGATATACCATTCCAAAGAAGATTTTGCAGAAAATAAAAATCAAGCAGGTGCGTCTATACGTCAACGGTAATAACCTGCTAACCTGGGACAAGTTATTGCCAGGAGCAGATCCGGAATCAACGAAATCATTTGAAGCTGAAGGATATCCGATTACCAGAACGATAAACTTTGGGTTCAACGTTAAATTCTAAAAATCAGACCAATGAAAAATAAGATACGATTTATTATAATTTTCCTGTTGACACTGACTGTTTTTGTTTCATGCGAAGACATGATGGGAGACTTTCTTGACAAGGCCCCGGGTGTTGACGTAACAGAAGATACCATCTTCTCATCAAAAGCTCAGGTAGAGACCTTTATTGCCACCATGTATCGCACGGGCCTACACACAATCTTTGCCAGAGAAGAAACATCACTTACTGGTAGCCAATATGCAATGACATCTATCGCATGCGATGAAACAGAATCATCTCAAACCTGGACCTCCCAGCAAGGTTGGAATACCGGCGATATTACTGCCGACAATATCCAATCCCGCGAAGACTTCAGGTGGCCGCTTCGCTTTAAAGGACTTCGTTATGCGAACATTATGCTCCAACGAATTGATGAAGTTGAAAGTCTGGATCAGGCCTATAAGCAAGAAATAAAAGGTGAAGCCTTGTTCTTAAGAGCATTGAACCACTTTGAAATGTTTAAACGATATGGAGGTGCTCCAATTATCGACAAAAAGTTCGAATTGACAGATGATTTCTTTGTACCCAGAAGCTCAGTGGAAGAACTTGTCAATTTTATTGTAGCCGATTGTGATGCAGCTATTGCACTTCTTCCTGATACTCGTAGTTCTGATCAAAAAGGGCGCATTACTAAAGGCGCTGCATTAATGCTTAAATCAAAAACATTATTGTACGCAGCCAGCCCATTGTTTAACACAGCTACGCCATACCTGAGTATGGACGATGCTTCTAACAATGATTTAATTTGCTACGGAAATTATGACCAAAACAGGTGGCAAAAAGCAGCAGATGCAGCAAAAGCAGTCATTGACTGGGCTCCAAGTGGTGGTATTCACTTGATTACCGATCAGGGTGTCGACGAAAACTATAGATACGTTTACGAAATAAATGACAATCCTGAAATTATTCTGGCCAATAAAAATATTGGAGCAAGAGATATGTGGACATTTCCATGGGGAAGTATTCTACCCATTGGTATGGGCTGGGGATGGCATATTGGCTATTCCATGACCGCCAACTTTTTGCATAAATATGAAAAACAAGATGGGACACCCATGGAATGGTCAGATACTGGAGGAAACGATCTTAAACAAAAGTATGAAGAGATAGACCGTAGATTTGCACAAACTGTTGGAATTCCGGGTTCATACTTTAACAAGGATTTTCCAGTTATCACCAACTATGCTGGTGGTAAGATGAATAATCAAAATAAAGGTGGACATATTATTTTAAAATTTGTCCCTCGTACAATGACTTTTTCATCCTGGAATCAAATGCCAAACGACATTCTCTTCAGATTGGCAGAAGCATATTTGAACTATGCAGAAGCTTTAAATGAAGCACAAGGACCGGTACAACAAGCTTATGACGCCGTAAATATTATCCGTGCCCGCTCAGGACAACCTGATCTACCTTCCGGATTATCACAGGAAGAATTTAGAGAACGTGTTCGAAATGAACGAGCAATCGAGCTGTTTGATGAAGAACATCGTTTCTTCGACATTAGAAGATGGATGATTGCTGAGCAAGATGGTGTTATGCAAGGAGATTTTTATGGATTGAAAATTTTCCAGGATCCAGCAGCACCGGATTTCAGGTACCAAGTATATAAAATTGAGACCAGAACATTTAAAAGAAGAATGTACCTACACCCATATCTTCGTTCTGAAGTGCTTAAAGGATACCTTGTTCAAAACCCTGGGTACTAAACACTCAATTAGTTTAATAAATAAAAAAGACATTCATGATATATAGATATAACCGACGCATATTTTTATTCATTGCAATAACGTTATGCTTAAGTGCCACATTAAAAGCTCAAACAGATTCAAAGGATACTATCGTTGTTTCCGATGAACCTGCAATAGATATCGCTTATGGCAAACAGCCGGAATGGATGGTTACCGGCGCTACTACATCTGCAAAAGGCAGCGAACTACAAAACACGTTCACCACAAGCTTCCCTTTCAAACTTTCAGGAAGAGTTCCAGGATTGACAGCCCAGCAATTAGCTACCGAGCCTGGATTTGAAAGCTCTACCTTATATTCCAGAGGTGTCAGCACATTTGGTGTTGGTGAAAATGATATGCTGGTCTTAGTTGATGGCTTTGAAAGCAATTTCGCTGATTTGACTTCTGAAGAAGTAGAATCAGTCACTTTACTTAAAGATGCTTCTGCAACAGCAATGTATGGAAGTCGTGGAGCAAACGGTGTTTTACTAATTACCACCAAAAGAGGAAAAGAAGGTAAACTAAAAGTCGAGTTCAGCACCCAACAAGGTGTACAAATGGCGAGCCGGCTTCCTCAATACCTTGACTCGTATGATTATGCAAGATTATACAACGAAGCGTTGGTAAACGATGGGAAACCTGAATTATATACCAATGAAGATCTTCAATTATACCAAAATGGAACGGATCCTTATTTTCATCCCAATGTAAATTGGTACGATGAAGTATTAAGTAATGCATCGCCTATATCAAACTACAATCTGAATTTCACTGGTGGTAGTAAAGCTGTTCAGTACTTTGTATTACTGAACCAAATAAAGAGTAATAACCTATACATAAGATCCGGGGACAAATCAGAATTTAGCGAGAATGGCAAATACCAGCGTATCAATTTTAGAATGAATGTTGATATTCAACTGACAAAACGGTTTTCAACGGAACTTTCTGTAGGCGGAACAGTTGTTGATCAAGCCAATCCGGCAGGACACAATTCGTATAATGTCTTTAACTCAATGGCTATCATACCTCCAAATGAATTTGCGGTTTACAACCCCAATGGCACATTCGGACGTAACTCCCTATATTCCAACCCACTTGGAGACATCTTAAATCAAGGATTTTACACATCAAACGGACGGACACTTAATTCAACTATCGGGTTCACCGAACAACTGGATTTTATTACAAAAGGGCTAAGTTTTACTTCAAAAATTTCGTTCAACAGCTACTTTTTAAGTCAGTCTAATAAAACGAGATCCTATCAAAGTTTTGAAATATCCAAAGACGATCAGGGAGAAATTGTTTATACAAAATTTGGGATCAACGAATCATTGAATGCAAGTGAAGGTGCTTCAGATCAGAACCGGAGTTACGTGATTCAGAGCTTCCTGAACTATGATCGGAATTTTGGGGATAACAATGTAAGTGCCGTATTGATGTATAACGCCGACAATTTTACAATCAGCGGAAACTCGCAACCAATAAAACATGAAAATGTAAGTGGTCGTGCAACATTTGCCAATAAACAAAAATACATCGGAGAAGTTAGCTTTTCATATATGGGATCAGGTAACTTCCCTAGCGGCAGCAGATTTGGGTTCTTCCCGGCAGTATCAGCTGGTTGGGTTGTTTCAAATGAAGACTTCCTAAAGGATAACAAGTCCGTGAATTATTTAAAATTCAGAGCTTCCTATGGAATGGTTGGAAACGAACTGATCGGTGGTCCGGCTTTTATGTTTGATCAAACCTACCCAAATACCAGTCCATACTTTTTTGGAACCAGTAACACTCAATCTGGGGCAATCATTCAAGGTAGGCTTGCGAATCCCAATGTTACCTGGGAAAAAGAAAAAAGTTTCAACATTGGTTTAGAGGCTCAATTATTCCAGAAACTTGATTTCTCTTTGGATGTATTTAACAGTGACCGTTACGATATCTTGGTTCAGCCAAACACGGTGGATTCTGACTTTATGGGCTATACAAAACCCTATCTGAATGAAGGAAAAACGAACAATAAAGGTTTTGAAGCGATGCTTAGGTATAGCAATGACCGATCAAATGAATTTAAGTTTTTTGTTGAAGCAACTGCCTGGTATTTCAAAAACAAAGTGGTTTTCAACTCAGAAGCCCTTCAACTTTACGACTATTTATATCGCACCGGACAACCAATCAACCAACCTTTTGGTCTTGAGGCCATCGGATTCTTCGAAGATCAGAATGATATTGATGCAAGCCCGAAGCAAAACTGGGTTGCAATTCAGCCAGGGGATGTTAAATACAAAGATCTGAATGAAGATGGGAAGATTGATGAACTGGATATTCATCCAATTGGAAAATCAGGTTTGCCAAACTTCACAGGAGGACTGCGCATCGGTGCAGAATACAAAGGATTTGATTTTGATGTATTCTTTCAGGGCGTAGCCAGCCGTTCAGTCTATTTTGGTGGTTTAAATTTTGAAGCGTTCCAGAATAACGGTAAAGCCGGAACAATTGCCTTGAATCGATGGACTTCCGAAACTGCAGAAACAGCCACATACCCAAGATTGTCGTCAGAAAATAATGACAATAATTACCGGTATTCAAGCCTTTGGCTGCGTGATGGTAGTTTCATTAAACTAAGAAGTATAGAACTTGGCTACACTCTGCCTGCGAAAATTTCAAACTTGGCGAAGTTAGAGAAAACCAGAATTTTCATCAACGGGAACAACTTGTTCTCCTTAGATCATATGGATGGTTATCGTGATCCCGAGGTTGGATCTTATTATCCTGCAATGAAGTCATTCAGTGCCGGAATTAGAGTCCAATTCAAGTAATTCACATCAATTAAAACTTTAAGAATGAAAAATATAATTTATATACTTGGAATATTCTTGATCTTCTTGCTAAATAGTTGTGAAGACCTCGACAGGGACATCATAACAAACATTAGCGAAGAAGAAGTTAATACACATTACAATTATAGTAATGCCCGTGCTACGGCATTATACACAGACTTACCAGATGGTTTTTTCGAAATTGGAGGAGCTCTAATTGCCTCAGCTGGTGACGAAGCAGAACATACTCTTGAGACGTCATCAATTCAAGATTTCAACGTTGGAAGCTGGAATGAAATCTCAAATCCAGGCAATGTTTGGGCGAAATATTTTGGTGCTATCCGTAATGTAAACTTGTTCCTTGAAAACTCAGATGAGATTGACCTGGAAATATACAGGTTAGACCCTGCACCAGACCAACAAGAAATCTACAGAACCCGCTCACTTGAAATTAAACGCTGGAAATACGAAGGCCGGTTTTTAAGAGCTTATTATTACTTCCAGTTAATCAAGAGATACGGTGGTGTTCCTATTATTAACCAATCCATGGTAATGGGAGATGAATATGAAAACATTCAACGTAGTTCGCTACAAGATTGTATCAATTTTATTACTTCGGAATGTGATTCAGCAGCTGCTCAGCTACCAGCAAAATATGATGATACCAATTTAGGAAGGATCACTAAAGGTGCTGCGCTTGCTCTAAAAGCAAAAGTTTTACTTTATGCCGCTTCTGAACTATGGAACAACACATCGTGGGCATCCGGATTTTCAAGTCCTGAATTAATTTCATTGCCTACTGCAGACAGGGCTGCGCGCTGGAAAGCTGCGGCAGATGCGGCAAAGGCTGTAATTGATCTTGATGGCTCAGGCTATGCTTTATCTGACAATTATCGAAACCTGTTTATCACAGCACAATCGTTCCAAAGCCCTGAACATATTCTGGTTAGAAGGTATGGCTCCAGTAATTCCTTTGAAAAAGCCTGCTGGTCAATTGGTTTTGATATGGGGAAAAGTGGAAATGCGCCTTCTCAAAATATAGTTGACGCATATGAAATAAAAGTTGATGAAACGACTGCTATTCCATTTGACT
Organism: Sunxiuqinia indica; assembly: GCF_009847015.1. GTDB lineage: Bacteria > Bacteroidota > Bacteroidia > Bacteroidales > Prolixibacteraceae > Sunxiuqinia > Sunxiuqinia indica. The sequence continues at coordinate 1,478 of NZ_WVEM01000003.1, read as the reverse complement.
GGAATAATGCCGATCACGCAGCTAACCCTTACATGGCAAATCGTGATCCCAGGTTATATGCCAACGTCATTGTTAACAACTCAACTTACAAAGGCCGCACCATGGAAATATGGGAAGGCGGACGAGATGGAAAAGGAAAAAACCTGGCGACAAAAACCGGATACTATCTTAAGAAATTCCTGGATGAGAACATCAACCTGTTAACAGGAACCTCCAGTATCCATTCCTGGAGTTTGATTCGTCTGGCAGACGTTTACTTATGGTATGCTGAAGCGTTAAATGAATACGATCCGGGAAATGCTGATATCAAATTTTACGTTGATCAAATTAGACAAAGAAACACAGTCGACATGCCTCCGGTTCCTGATGGTTTAGATCAAAGCGAAATGCGCGAGGTTATCCGACACGAAAGAATAGTAGAACTGGCTTTTGAGGGACATCGTGTTTGGGATCTGCGTCGTTGGATGACAGCACCACAAGTACTCAATGCTCCGCTTAAAGGAACAAGTATTGTTAAAAATGGAAATGAGTTCTCTTACTCGGTTATTACAGTTGAAAACAGGGTATTTGAACCCAAAATGTACTTCTATCCTATTCCGCGTCAAGAATTATTAAAAATGCCTAACTGGTTGCAAAACCCATTGTGGTAGTAACCGATAAAATGATAATAAAGATGAAAAAAGATATGAATAATAAAATAAAGCTTCTGGCATTCCTAATCGGGATATTGTCACTTGCATCATCCTGCGAATACCAAGAAATAGCTGACGCTGATTATCCAGATCAGTTGATATATATGCCTACCGCAGTGCATGGCATTTATACCATTGATAAACTTCCTGAAGATCCGGAATACGTTCCAACCCCTGGATATGCATATCGCTTTTTAGTAGATGATGCAAATGGAAAATTCATTGTACCTATGGGTGTTTACCGCTCAGGATACGAAAGGAAAGCTGACATTAGTGTTGACCTTACTGTTCAAAATGATACAGTTAACAACCTAATTCAGGCTGCTGCAATTCCTGGTAATACAATCATTTTATCCCCGGATAAATACACTCTTCCCTCTTCTGTTGTTGTTGAAGACGGAAGTGAGATTGCCAAATTCAATCTTGACATTGATTTAAATTATCTGTCAAGCCTTGGTGATGCTGTAGTTGCTCTTGCTGTAAATATTTCAAGCTCTGATGCAGAAGTGAATGAGGAATATCAAACAACTGTGGTTGTCATTCATACAAAAATTCTGAATCCGTAGCCCGTTTGGACGCAAACGTTACACGGAAAAGCACTATAATAGAGAAAGGGTAAAAACCCGTATGTTCCATATTTTATTTTGTTAGAAACGACTGTTAATTAGTTAATCCTTATGAACTAATATTTACTGGAAATAATTGTTTTTGTCTAATGATTATTTCCAGTAAAATTTTAAGCCAAAGAACTTCTTCTTTGATTTTCCGAAGTAATCCTTTGAAGTT
>NZ_WVEM01000039.1 GCF_009847015.1 Sunxiuqinia indica | reverse complement strand
TGTGTCATATTGCATACCGGGGAAAGCAAAACCCCGGTCCCCGGTTTTCAATCCGATTTTCCAGTCCATCCGGACGGAAAACCACAATAAAAACCGGTACGCAACATACACTTTACGTTAGCATTAATTATGAAAAGAGCATTGCATTATAGAATTATGACTAGTCTTTGATTGACATTAAACATAAAAGTGATATGACTACTGAATATGAAAATACATTAAGACTTTTAATAATCACCAAAATTGGAGACGATGATAATGCATCCTATAAAGTTTCTGACGAAAGAATTTCAAAATGGAAAGAAAAAAGAGAAATTGAATTAAAAAAAAACAAAGGAATTTTATCTGAAAATAGGATTATATATTATTCAGATTTTTATGACCTAAAGACTATAATCTTCAAAAATTGGGAAATATTCCTGCCGATACTTAAGAATAAAAAAAGATTTGAAATCTTTCATGACGAAATTGAGAATTTTAGAAATTCAGTTGCTCATGGAAGAAATTTAACATTGTCTCAAGAATACCTATTAAAAGGAATAACGTCTGACTTAAAAAACCAAATAACTATATATCACAATAAGAATGAGATGAAAGATGATTTTTTTATCGAAATTATTAGAATAACTGATAATCTAGGGAACACATGGAGCGATAGTATATCTAGACCAAAACCAATATTACGAGTTGGAGACAATTATGAATTAACAATTGAGGCAAATGACCCAAAAGACAGGAAGATATCGTATAAATTATATTCGTATAATAAATTTAATATGGTTCAAGAATCAAACCGATTCAATTTTGAAATAACGAATGATTTGGTAGGAAAAAGTGTTCATTTTCAAGCAACCGTAGAAACTCCAGATTCAAGCTATGAAAACTATGACATGATGGAATTATCGTTTATAATTTTACCTAAATAACTAATGCTAACAAAGTACATATTGCAGGGCGGGGTTCGGTGGTACGCCAACTGCGGATTCTCGTTTCGCAGTTCCGTGTCCTTCGGACAGGAACGCTCTCCGAAATCCGCCCCGACAACATGTACCAACCGTTATGCCTCATGTTGTCCCGTCCTAAAAAAAGGCTACACAAAATGTAGTAATTATGTATAAAAATGATGGTATCTTAAGAAGATACAGCGAGGGTTTCAAACTCAAAATTTTAGCCGAACTTAGTACAGGAAAA
>NZ_WVEM01000038.1 GCF_009847015.1 Sunxiuqinia indica | reverse complement strand
CAATAGTTTGTTCAAAAAATATAAATAATCAAGCGGCCATTGTGCCGAAATTCAATAGTTCTTTGACATGCTGATGATTTTTGATTGAGTTCGGGTTAATGGCGAACAGCCTGAAAAATCGGGACAACATTAAGCTGTTGTGAAATAGCACTTTGTATGTTGCCATTGAAAATGAGTTTTCCCGAGTATCGGGATTGCTTAATTGCATGACCTTGGCAATATTCACCGTGGTCAAGGCGGTATTGAAATGAAAGTAAAGCTTATTTCCACTTCTTGCCTGCGAGTTTTCGAGTCCTGAAAATTGCTTTGCATCGCGGAATCCAAATTCTATTTGGAAGCGGGTGTGATAAATGTCGATCACATCAATGGGGGCTTGCATGGTATCGGTTGAAAACAAAAGACGGTAGATTGTTTTTCCTTTTATCAGGAATTCTTCGACAACCAATAAAATGTTTCTACCAAGAGCTTTGGAATACACAATGGCAGAGTATGCCGTTATTCCTTTGTTGTTTTCAACCGGGGTGAAGTGTTCGGGATTTAAGTTGGTAACATCAACCTTTCCCCCATATTTTGCTGGCCGACCTCTTTTGCCGGTTTTGGGCTGTATTGAAAGGTACGACAGGTCTGCGTCTTCGCGGAGTTTGCTTACCAGATGAAGGGAACATTCCAGAATCTTATCGACAAAGTTTCTCTTGGAGAAATAAGCATCTGCAACCACATATTGGGTAATAGAACTGATCTGTTCCAAATGTTTTTTGATTACAGCCGCATACCAGTCAGTTAAGGAGAGTTCATTATCCTGCAGGCACGCTGTCGGAGGCGTTTGGACTGCTTCCAAATGGAAACTTAACCTGGTGTCTGCATCAATTACAGAAAGCCCGAGGATTTCGATTCCCCGCAGTGCCCTTCCGGCGCACCCCGACCAAAAGTATCCGATCCCGGGGGTTTGCTTACCTGATTTATGGATGAAGCTGGGGTCGAAGGCTACAGCATTGCGATTGCCAATCCATGGCATTGCCAAGGCTTTATTAAAGCCAAAGAAGTCAAACCCCTGCTCGAACTGGCGACGGAAGCGTTGTTCTCCAAAAAGGCTGTAACGCCCTAACTGGAGGAAGTTAATTCGTGAAGGAATACTTAGGTATAGCATGAAAATCTCAATCATAAAATCTCGTCTGCATTTATTGAGCTTTATTTTGGAAACAGATAAAGCGTCAAGAACAATTTTTGAATATAAATCATAAATCGCAGGGGTGGACATAATTAAAGTAATTAACTGGTAATTAATACTTTAAAGATACAGATTCCTGCGGTTTTAAACTAATAAATAATGGTTATTTTGCTGACAATCAGATAAATAACTAAGTTTTAACCGAAGTATTG
>NZ_WVEM01000037.1 GCF_009847015.1 Sunxiuqinia indica | reverse complement strand
TTCTTAATTCGGTCAGGGAAACCTGACATCTCTTTATAGCCAACTTGGCGGTGTTCAGCAGACGATCAGAAGTCGTCGCAATTTGGTGCAAATCATCTTCTAACTCAATGATAACATGGGAGTACTGTTCCATACTAAAAAAACGATGAATCAAATTAAACGGGAAAAAGAATCCAATCATAAAAAAAATGATTGGACGAAAAGAAGTATCAACCAACTGGCTGATTGGATGGTCGTAGAGAATGATCACAAATGCACCCAATTCGATATATGGAAATCGGGCAGGTATTTCAATCCAATGTTTTTCGGCGATTTTTCCTAATTCAGACGAAACGAATCGCCTCAATGCGATTTCGCCAAAATAATTCTGCTTTAACACATTTGAAAAATCGACCTTTTTTACCCTGAATCCCTAAAGGGAAAGATCGATTTTTCAGCTTTCTCCCTTCAGGGGCGGGGTGAAAAAGCTGAATAATCTTTATCTATATTGAATCTGTTAAAGTAGAAATAATGTTCGCGATTTTGGGTGCAAATAGTAATAAAATAGGCTCCCGCGTTGGCATAATTCCACTAGGACGCCCGTGCCGATGGGATGCGGTATTTATTCTGAAATTTGTCCATTCTATCCTACAGTCACATATTCCTCAAAGTAGGCTGTCAATGCCATGTCTAAATGTGGTTTTGCGCACAGACCGCTTAATGGCTATTTTCCGTTATAAACGACGACCAGCTAGCCCCTTGCTACCGCTAACGCTAAGGGGCAGGCTGATAAAATTTAAATTCTGTAGAATTACACACAGATCACAGATCGGCGCGAGCAAGGGCTTGACCGTGTGATCACGGAATCTTAAATTCTAACAGATTTTCTTTACTTATTAGTCTTGCGCATACTCCATGAGAATACGCCTCAAACCATTTTTTTCCATAATCAGAATCAAGCGCATTCAGAAAAGGTTGAATAAACTGTGGAGGCATAGAAACTCTAAAAACACAGTCTGATATCTCTATGGTTTCATTTTCAATCAAACAGAATTTACCTATAACTCTTGACCCTACTCTTGCAACCAAGACATCATCTTTTCTAGCAAAAGATTTATCAAAATTCATTGATTTCTCAGGAAATGAAATCCTCTTATTTTTAAAATCAGATGTGTGAAAAAAAGAATCCCCTTTTTTTTTAGTTCGTTCAAAAAATCACCAATAATTAAGCGGCCATAGTTCCGAAATACAATAGTTCATTGACATGTTGACGATTTTTGATTGAGTTCGGGTTAATAGCGAACAGGCGAAAAAATCTTGATATCATTAAGGTATTATGAAACAAGATCTTGTAATACCAATTTAACTTACAAATGCCGCATTGAAATTATCTAAGTATTTTTTATTGTGGGTGATTGACATTATTTGTTTTTCGGTCATTTATTTTACACTTTCAGCTAGCCAATCTTTAAGGTTCTTCATGGTTTCAAAAGTTTGGTT
>NZ_WVEM01000036.1 GCF_009847015.1 Sunxiuqinia indica | reverse complement strand
TTAACCCGAATTATTCATCTCGAGTACAATAAAATGGGTGCAAAGTGTTATCTTTAAGTATATTAAGCAAAACAACAACACTTTCTAACGCACCCATTTATGAGCAATAAAGATACCGTTTTTTACCGAGGCAGGACAGCAATAAGCATGAATTTTTCAGCAGATGAAGTTAGTTCTGACGGAGCCGTACTACTGCTGGAAAAACTTGAAAGGAAAAACCGCATATTGCACTATTTTAGCCAGGTGATCCCCGATCATCGTGATCCCTTTCGTATAGTTCATCCCATTGAAAAGCTTTTGAAGCAGCGGGTTTTCACCCTGATACAAGGTTACGAAGATGCCAATGACGTCCAATACCTGAAGAACGATCCGCTGTTAAAAGATATCCTTGATGGAGAGTTAGCTTCCCAGCCTACCATGTCAAGGTTTGAAAATAGTTTTGACAAGCATTCTGTTTTTGCTTTGTGCCATGCCTGGACCGACCGTTATGTAAGCACCCTGGGAAACAGGAAAAAGGTTGTGATCGACATTGATGGCACCGATGACCCCACTCATGGGGCCCAGCAATTGTCGATGTTCAACGGCTATTATGGCCAGTTCATGTACAACGAATTGTTTTTCCACGATGGGGATACCGGGCAAATAATTGCCCCAATCTTACGCCCGGGAAACAGCCACTCCAATAAATGGTATGTTGCCATTTTAAAACGGATATTGAAAAAAATAAGGGCAGCTTACCCTAAAATAGAAATCGTTATCCGTGCCGACAGTGGTTTCAGTTGCCCTGCTTTCTATCAACTGGCAGATGACTTTAACCTTCAGTTTGCTATTGGCCTGGCCTCAAACGAAACATTGAAGAAGAAAACGGCCAGGGCAGAGAAAGCTGTCCGCCATTTATTTGTTTCCAATAATATCAAGCACCAACATTTTATAAGCTTTACCTATCAGGCGGGGAGCTGGCATAAACCACAACAATGTTATTCAAAAATAGAAAGCACAGGCAAGGGATTAAACATCAGGCATATTGTAAGTAATATGGAACAAGCCGATGCCCGGAGTGTCTATTTCGGGTTTTATGTAAAAAGGGGTGAGGCCAGCGAAAACAGGATCAAGGAGGTGAAGAACATGTGTTTTTCAGACCGGTTGTCGGACCATGGCTTTTGGGCAAATTTTCTTCGCCTGTTCCTTAGCAGTTTAGCTTACGAAATATTTTTACTCCTGAAAGAAGCAATAAAGAAAACAGGTTTTGAATTGGCAAAAAAATGGCAGGTTGATACCATCAGGGTATCGTTGTTGAAAATTGGGGCAACCATAAAAATAACAAAAAGAAGAGTGTACTATCGCTTTTCAAAAGCGTTTGTACATCAGGAACTGTTTCGGCAACTGATCTTTCAATAAATATACAGCAGCAATAAAAGCAACAATGGGATTGCTATGCCCTGTTGTCAAAAAATGAGGGTTTTAGAACAAAAATAGCCGAATAGAATACAGATAATGCCCTTGTATTTATATCCCCATCAGAATTTGACGCAATTTTTATTAAATCCAACGATCAAAAATAAAACCCCGCAAATTACAATGTCCGATTCTTTGGCTGATGAATAATGCGGGTTAA
>NZ_WVEM01000035.1 GCF_009847015.1 Sunxiuqinia indica | reverse complement strand
ATGTGTCATATTGCATACCGGGGAAAGCAAAACCCCGGTCCCCGGTTTTCAATCCGATTTTCCAGTCCATCCGGACGGAAAACCACAATAAAAACCGGTACGCAACATACACTTTACGTTATGGTTAATTTGAACAACACGAAAACGTAATCAAATCTTCAAGCTAAAATGCAGTATTGACAATTAGACAAAAAACCAAACAACTCGACCAATGACAAATAACTTGTTGATTTTTAAACGAACAATAATACTGTTCTTTATGATTCTCAGCTTTAATTCTATAAAAGCTCAATTCTCTGAAAATAACGCAATTTATTACTCAGACGGATTGAATTTTGGAAATTACTTTGGAGTCGATTTAAATCTGAACTATGTATATAAAGAAAAGTATTCTTTTAAAATTGGATACATTTACGACATGCGAAAACCTAAATCGCGACCTGACGATTATTCATCTGGCTTGGCAAAAGCATTGCTCTTTGGGACGGAGAACCCTCATGACCTAATGGAAACTTACCAATTCGCCTTAGGCAAAATATACAACCTTAACGAAAATGGAACAATAAGATTCAATTTGTCTTTAGGATTAGGCTATACGATAATAAAGGAACCTGAAAATTGGCAAAAAATAGAAAATGCGTCTTTAATAGGAGAAAATTATACATGGGACTATAAAAGACAAAATACAATAAGCTTAATAATAAACCCGAAAATAGAATTCCCATTTACGACAGTTTATGGAGTAACAATTTCACCTATGGTACAAATAAATAAAGACAGAACCTATTTTGGAATTGGAGTTGGACAAATGATTGGAATACTAAGAAAAAGGAAAAACTAACCATAACATTTTGTAATATGGCAGGCGGGGTTCGTCTCGGTCTGACAAGTCAGACCAGTGCTGCTACCTCCTGCGGGTCTGACAGGATTTCTGTTGGAAATCCCGCCCGACCACATACAATTTACCGTTATGCGTCAATTTAAAAGGACCAAAAAGATATGATGAGAATGATTAAAAATATTGGATTTCTACTCATGATTTTTACAATCTCATGCGGACAAAATCTGGATTTTGAAGAGATTCTTAAAAATGAGAAACATTTTGAATTAAAGTTCAATCCCAGAGGAGATATCATTTTGGACAGTTCTTTAATAATAAAAATAAATGCAGACTCAAAAATAATTGACAGTTTGAGAACCTGGTTTAAAAATAATCCTGACAACTGGGACAGCTCAATTTCATCTTGGGCAACACCTGACATTTCACTGACTGGCAATGACTTTAGATTTTTAGTTTTTAAGGACTTTGTAGTTGTTGGTTTTATGGACAAATCGGGAAAACAAAATCAATATACAAAAAACACTAACGAGACAGAGTTTAACTTTTTGACAGAGACTAACTGAATTTAACCCCAAATGAAATCCAGACTCAGAAATACGGGACTTATTCTTTCAATTGCTTTAATATGCTTGGTTGTAATAATGTCGGTTTTTGACTTGTGGACTAGATTTGGAATAGACAAATTTTTAGAAAAAGTAGCAATCGTGATTGCTGGCTTTTTAGGAGTATTTATTGTTCGAGTGACAATAAAACTTTTCATAGAAATGATTAAATGGATTATGAAAAAAATTAAAAAATCGAACGCATAACACAGTACATATTGCAGGGCGGGGTTCGGTGGTACGCCAACTGCGGATTCTCGCATCGCAGTTCCGTGTCCTTCGGACAGGAACGCTCTCCGAAATCCGCCCCGACAACATGTACCAACCGTTACCGCCAATTATAAAAGAATAGCAAGCAATACTAAAGATAGATAATAATGAAGCCAGAAATTTTACAAACCATATCGCAAATAGTAGTTTTTTTAGGAATTATTTTGACAGCTATCGGTGGCTATGGTCATTTTCATTACGGTAAGAAAATTGAGAAAAATAGAGAAATAACAATTGATACAAAACTTGATAGTATTCCTAGTAGCATTAATGCGAATAATAAAGAAAATACGGACAAGGTACTTGATGCCATTGGAGAAGTCAAATTGAGTATTGATGAAATTGCTGCTACAGACGGTTCTAATATCAAAATAATTAATGGGGGTATCCAATCAATACCCGTGATTTTCTTTAATTATTTTTTCATATGTTACAGGCTCTGCAATAACAGCCTGTTCAAGCAATCGCATAAATAATAAGCCCCTACTATTTGATG
>NZ_WVEM01000034.1 GCF_009847015.1 Sunxiuqinia indica | reverse complement strand
TGTAATCAGCAACTTTAAAGTGTCAAATTTTCGCAAATGAGAAGTACCAATTTTGGATAAAAAAACCTTCATCTTCAAGGTAAGCAAACCATAAAAAAGATGAAGGCATATAAACACCTAAAAAAGGCACTTATGTGGCATAAAGTTAAAGAATTAAAATCACGAGGACTCAATAAGAGTCAGATTGCTCAAGAGGTTGGAATCCACCGCAAAACGGTTGGTCATTATCTGGGCATGAGCGAAGAAGAGTTTTATCAGTGGATTGAAAAGCGCAAAAATCAGCCGTTGAAACTTCAGTTTTATTACGATTTTGTAAGATCTCAGTTGGAGAGTCATCCGTATTTATCAGCTTCACAAATAGAAGATCGTTTAAAGGAACATTATAGTGATTTGCCGGCTGTTCATTCCAAAACGGTTTTTAATTTTGTTCAATCTATCCGCAGCAGACATGATATCCGGAAACCTAAAACTGTTATCCGGCGGGATTGCCAGAAGCGTGAAGAGACAGCCTATGGACGTGAGGCCCAGGTGGATTTTGGTGTTTACAGTATGGCCAGGGCGGGAGGTGGTCGTCAAAAAGTTTGGATGTTTGCCATGGTACTAAGCCGCTCCCGCCAGAAGTTTGTGTACCTGCAAACCAGTCCGTTTACCAGCTCAACGGCCATTTACGCCCATCAATTGGCCTTTGATTATTACGGGGGCGTACCGCACACCATCCTTTACGATCAGGACCGTGTCTTTATGGTTGACGAGAACCTGGGAGACCTGCTTTTGACCAGCGACTTCCGGCATTATGTCCGCAACGAGAGTTTTGAAGTCGTTTTCTGCCGCAAGGCCGATCCTCAGACGAAAGGAAAAATAGAAAACGTGATCAAGTATGTAAAATATAACTTTCTGCGCGGGAGGGAGTTTGTCAATACCAGTCAGTTGAACCAATCTGTTATTGACTGGCTTTCCCGGACAGGGAATGGTAAGGTACACAGCACGACACGATTGATCCCTTATCAACAATGGCTTATCGAGAAGGTACATCTTCTTCCTGTCAAGCATCAACTAAAAGAACCGGAAAACGCCCGGTTCACACCCTATACGGTACTTAAAGACCATACCATCTCCTATAAAGGTAATTTCTACAGTCTCCCGCTGGGTACGTTCAAAGCAGAAGGCAGCAAGGTTCTGGTATGCCACGAAGCAGACCAATTGGTTATTTGTAACGAGGAAAAATCACCGATCGCCACGCATCCTGTTTGTATATTGAAAGGGAAATACATCCGTAACAGCGACCATGCACGGGATAAGAGCTCGGGCATTGAAGAGAAAATGCAACTGGTGGTAGAGAAGCTGGGCGGTACCGGGCAGGCCCAAGCCTTTGTAGAGGCCATTCGGCAAAGCAAGCCCCGTTATCTGAACGACAACCTCGGGGTCATCCTCTCCAAAGCCAATGTTGAAAACCCCAAAACGGTAAACCTTGCAATAGACTATTGCCTGGAACATGGATATTACAACGGTTTAAAACTCACCGAACTGATTGCTTATTTTACAAACGAGCAATCAAGCCAACTGTCCCTTTGCAGGCCTGAAGTACACCGGTTGCCCATACAAGCCAGTGCCGAACCTTCGACCAGTCAAATAGATATTTACGAAAAAATCATACGCTAATGAAAGAAATAGATAAAATCAGACAATATGCCGACGCCTTGCGCCTTACCTTGCTGAAGAACCAACCGGAACCATTGATCCATGAAGCGCAAATCAACAAACCGGGTTATCTGGAATTTACCTGTATGTTGCTCGAGCGGGAAGTAAAGCAGCGACAGAAAACGGATCTTGACCGCAGGCTCTCTCTTGCCCGCTTGCCCAAGGACAACAACCTTGACCAATATGATTTTAACCATTCCAACGGAATCAGCAAACCCCAGCTAAAAGAATTGCGGGAACTGCTGTGGCTGGACCAGAACTACAACCTGATATTGATGGGGCCTTCCGGAACAGGGAAAACCTTTATCGCATCGGGACTAATACACGATGCGGTCAAGGCCGGCTACAAAGCTTATTTTAAAACAATGGAAGAAATACTAAACATCTTGCGTATGAAAGAAATGACAAGTTCTGCCATGAATGCTTACAACCGATTACTGAAGGCAAACCTGTTGGCTATCGATGATATCATGCTCTTCCCAATGAAGAAAAACGAAGCCGTCGCATTTTTTAATATGGTAAACCACCTCCACCAAAAGTGTTCTATCATCGTGACCACCAATAAATCCCCAAAGCAATGGGCTGAAACCCTCGATGATGAAGTATTGGCAACAGCCCTCTTAGACCGGCTGCTTTACCATTGTGAAGTCATTAAATTGGATGGCAACAGTTATCGTATGGAAAACAGAAAAACAATATTTAAACAATAATTTTTTGTCTTCTAAATGGCACTTTTACGTTGCGAAAAAATGATACTTTTTTATTTGCTATTTACA
>NZ_WVEM01000033.1 GCF_009847015.1 Sunxiuqinia indica | reverse complement strand
ATTAAACTATATAATAACAAAAGGCTTCATGTATCTTTAGGGTACAAAACACCTAACTCGGTGTTTCAAAACGTAGCTTAAAATAATGATTAACCTGTAGCCGTATTCTAGGACTAGACATTTAAAAGACAACCCACATTTACAGCAAAATACAGTCTCGACAATGAACATAGAAGAAAAGAAAAACAAATTAGAGTCAATCCTTCAAAATGCTAAACCAATTTTTAGTAAAGATGGATTAATCATAAATTATAGATTTGGATTTAGACCTGAAATTGCAATGGATAATAGCAATGAAGATATCTCCGTGGAATTTGAAAACATTGATGAAGCAATTGAGATTATTTGCGAAGTAGAGACTATAACTAATATGCGCAAAGAAGAAATGATTGATGATCTTAAAGAAAGATGTACTAAAGCAATGATAAATCCAAATAAAAAGTTGGTAATTGAATTTCACACGACTTAGTCAGAGTGTTAATTGTCAGTAAAAACAAAGATTCAATGAATAAGCAAAAAGCGATAAGATTGCTCAAAAATCAAAAAGCTGAATTTATCGATAAATCATTTGATAATGTTGCTGCATGGAAAGGTAAGACAGCGTCAATGATAGTTGACTTTCTAGGATTTGACTCAGGAGAATATTATTCGTTTGCAAAATTTCACTTTGGAGAATGGTGCTTAGACAAAAACAGCATAAATAAAAATTCACCTTTTTATAATGAGCATTCGGCACTGATAGGACTAATTGATAACTGCATTGATAAATTAAAACGGAGTGGACTTTATACTAAGCCACAATCAAATGTTCTATCAAATGTTGACAACTGGAAATTAATAACAATTGCAGTTGCATTATTTATAGCAGGACTGACCGCAGGTATTTGGCTAAAAGAGAACACATCACTTATTGTCTTTAAGTCAATAAACAACAATAGTAATAATGTCAAGAGTGACTCCCAATAGATTAATTGTAAATTAAAATCAACAAATTTAAACCATAACAGATTGACACATAGATTAAACTATTTAAAAACTAATGGTAACATTTTGTATGTTCCAGTGCGGGGTTCCACAAACTTGTTGCCTCTGCTCCTTGCTCAATTGCTAGTGTCGGTCGACACTACCGCTCCTCGAATTCCGCACCGACAACATACAATTTTCCGTTATCGGCAATTTAAAAATGAAAAACATAGTATACATATTAACCATATTTTGTTCTATCCAATTTAGTCCCATTTGGGCACAAATTGATTGGATAAAGCAAGCGGGAGATACCCAAAAAGGGGATAATGGATTTTCAGTTGCAGTTGATAGCAAAGGAAATATTTACTCTACTGGTAATTTTTCAGGGACAGCTAATTTTGGGAAGGATATTGTTGTATCATCTTCCTTTGATAGTGATTGCTATTTAGCAAAATCAGATAAAGATGGTAATTTTCTTTGGGTTAAAACTATCGGAGGTAAATGGGGACAAACAGGAAACTGTGTAGTTGTCGATAATGAAGATAATATTGTTTTAACAGGAGGTGCTGGACTAACCACAATTATTGAAAATATTGAATATGAAAATAATCGGGGAGGTGGAATCTTTATAGTTAAATATAATGCAAATGGAGATTTATTATGGCACAAATTATATCAAGATAAAAGTTTTGCAGATAGCCAAACGTTAACAACTGATAAAGAAAATAATATTGTTTTTTCTGGGCGTTTTGAAAACATAGATTTCGATGATAATTTACTTACATCAAATGGACAGGTAGATATTTTCTTAACAAAACTGAATAAAGATGGAGATTTCCTCTGGACTAGAAATATTGGAGGAAATGACGATGATAGTCCTTCAGCTGTCTTGATAGATAGTAAGGGAGAAATAGTATTATCTGGAGAAATTCGAAATCAAATTACGATTGACGATAAAACTATTGTAGCAAATGAATATGATGATGTTTTCGTATCAAAATTCAGTAAAAGTGGTAAGTTAATTTGGATTAAATCTTTTGGAGGTGGACATTTTGATAGAGTGTGGGATATGGCAATTGATAATTTAGATAATATATATGTAACAGGAGATTTTATTGATTCAATATATGTGGAAGGGAAAATCATCTTACCTGAACCTAATTGCCATTCAAATGCATATTTGATAAAATATTCAAGTGACTCTAAATTGGTTTGGTTTAAAAAATTCAAATCAACAGGTAGTAATTTAGGTCAATCTGTAACAATAGACTCTAAAGGAAATTGTTACTTGGCAGGGTATTTTTACGATGATATTAAAATAGGAAAATACTTGCTTGAAAATACATTACAAGAGGGAAAAGGATTTATTGCTAAAATAAATAAAAGAGGAAAAATAAATAAAGCATTCATGTTGCCTGGTGAGGGAATGACAGAAATTTGGGAAATGAGATACTCTCAACTTGATAATAAACTTGTTGGTTTGGGGAGATTCTCAAAAAGGATAATTTTCTCATCAAATTTAGCACTTGAAACAGAAAATGACAACGATATTTTATTGTTGAAAATTGATACGAAGATGAAAAAAAGCCGATAACACTTTGTATAAGTAATGGCAGGCAAAGTACTAAATATCAAGGTTTGTAACCCGCTCAAACTGCGTAGCGGTTTGACAGGGAATTACCACGCAATCTGCCACTACTCATACAATTTACCGTTACCTGCAATTAGAAAAATGAAGTACATTTCATTGACAATACTAACACTGACTTTCTTATCCTGCCAAACAAGAATGGCAGTGATAAAGCAAAATAATAAATACGGGCTCATAAATTCGAAAGGTGAAATTGTCGTTGAACCTAAATGGGACTACATTTTAGGTGAAAGTGAAGGTATCTATCCTGTTGAGCTTGATAGTCTTTGGGGTTATATAGACAAAAAAGGGAGTGTGATTATTGAACCTCAATATTGGGATGCAGACTTTTTTGACGAAGGCTACGCTTGTGTCGGAAATAAAGAAGAGAAATTTGGATTTATAAACACCAAGGGAGACACAATAATTGACTTTATTTATGATGAATCATTCGGAAGTTTCTCAAAAGGATTAGCTGATGTTACACTTAATGATAGCTGTGGATATATAGACAAGAATGGCAAAGTCGTAATTCCTTTAAATTATGAGACCTGTTACCCTTTTCTTTCTGACTTAGCTGTTGTTTGGACTTTTGAAGGGGAGCAAAAACTAATTAGTCAATCCTTAAAAACAAAATAAATCACTGGTTATCAACAGGTAGTGTGAATAAAATCCGTGATTTCAAGGTGTTAAATTGCAAGGTTATTAGTAAATTAGGGAAAAAGCTTGCA
>NZ_WVEM01000032.1 GCF_009847015.1 Sunxiuqinia indica | reverse complement strand
AAACGGTGACGTCTGGAGGAGTTGTATCATCGGTATTTACCCAGAAACTACAGTTATCTGTATTGCCGTATTCATCGGTCACCGTTAAAGTAACCTGTGTCGTATCGCTGATCACGGTTCCCATGGTTGGTGATTGGGTAACAACATAACTGCTACACTCTGTTACTGAAAGATCGGTATCTTTTGTGAAATCCGGCAAGCTATAGTTACAGTCTGAATCCAATACAACGGTCGTATCGGCTGCACAAACGGTGATGTCTGGTGGTGTTGTATCATCGGTATTTACCCAGAAACTACAGTTATCTGTATTGCCGTATTCATCGGTCACTGTTAAAGTAACCTGTGTCGTATCGCTGATCACGGTTCCTGCAACTGGTGACTGGCTGACAACATAACTGCTGCACTCTGTCACGGCAAGGTCGGCATCATTGGTGAAGTCCGGTAAACTGAAATTACAGCTGGCATCCAATACAACGGTCGTATCGGCTGCACAAACGGTGATGTCTGGTGGTGTTGTATCATCGGTATTTACCCAGAAACTACAGTTATCTGTATTGCCGTATTCATCGGTCACCGTTAAAGTAACCTGTGTCGTATCGCTGATCACGGTTCCTGCAACTGGTAACTGGCTGACAACATAACTGCTGCACTCTGTTACTGAAAGGTCTGCATCTTTTGTGAAATCCGGTAAACTATAGTTACAGTCTGAATCCAAAACAACGGTAGTATCGGCTGCACAAACGGTGATGTCTGGTGGTGTTGTATCATCGGTATTTACCCAGAAACTACAGTTATCTGTATTGCCGTATTCATCGGTCACCGTTAAAATAACCTGTGTCGTATCGCTGATCACGGTTCCCATGGTTGGTGATTGGGTAACAACATAACTGCTACACTCTGTTACTGAAAGATCGGTATCTTTTGTGAAATCCGGCAAGCTATAGTTACAGTCTGAATCCAATACAACGGTCGTATCGGCTGCACAAACGGTGATGTCTGGTGGTGTTGTATCATCGGTATTTACCCAGAAACTACAGTTATCTGTATTGCCGTATTCATCGGTCACTGTCAAAGTAACCTGTGTCGTATCGCTGATCACGGTTCCTGCAACTGGTGACTGGCTGACAACATAACTGCTGCACTCTGTCACGGCAAGGTCGGCATCATTGGTGAAGTCCGGTAAACTGAAATTACAGCTGGCATCCAAAACAACGGTCGTATCGGCTGCACAAACGGTGATGTCTGGAGGAGTTGTATCATCGGTATTTATCCAGAAACTACAGTTATCTGTATTGCCGTATTCATCGGTCACCGTTAAAGTAACCTGTGTCGTATCGCTGATCACTGTTCCCACGGTTGGTGACTGCGTGACAACATAACTGCTACACTCGGTGACTGCAAAATCTGCATCGCTTGTGAAATCTGGTAAAACATAATCACAGTTAGCATCCAAAACAACTGTCGTATCTGCTGCACAGGCTGTGATGTCTGGAGGCGTTGTATCGTCAGTATTCACCCAAAAGCTACACTCGGAGCTGTTGCCACAGAGATCGGTTACTGTCAAGGTAACCTTTGTCGTATCGCTAATCACTGTTCCAATACCTGGAGACTGAGTCACAACATAACTGTTGCACTCAGTAACTCCTAGATCTGCATCTTTTGTGAAATCCGGTAGCGTATAACTACAGCTAGCATCCAGAACAACAGTTGTATCAGCTGCGCAGTTTGTTATATCAGGATTAATTGTATCCTCTATTTTAATTGTATGAACAATATTCACACTATTGCTGCATTGGTCTGTTACTGTATATGTTCGGGTGATGACGATAGGACATGTTTCAGCTGGAACATCTGAACTAGTTACTGTCATATCTGCATCTCCTGAACAATTATCAGAAACAGCTAAATTCCCAGTCAACGATTCCAAAGCAGAAACGGTCGTTACTGCTGCTGGGGCATCGGATGTTGTACATCCTTCAACCGTAGTCTCGCCAATTGAACCGGTGTACGTAGGAGCTGTCGAATCCACAACTGTAATCACCTGACTATCCGTTGTATCATTCGAACAAGCATCAGTCGCAGTCCAGGTTCTTGTTAAGGTATAACTATTCGCGCACGCTCCATCTGTTCTAACTTCATTAAAAATTATTGAAACATCATCGACACAATTATCGGTTGCTGTTACGTCTGCCACAGCCGGAACATTATCACAAGATACTGTCACGTCTGCAGGAACTCCAAATAAATCAGGTTTCGTAAAATCCCCGACCGTTACGACTTGTTCTGCGGTAGCTGTATTCCCACTCGGATCGACCGCAGTCCAGGTACGAACTAATTGAAATTGATCTTCACAAGTACTATTTATTTTTTCTTCATCGAAAAACAATGTGGTACTGCAATTATCAGTTGCAGCGGGAACATCGGTTGGGGAAAACAAAGTAAGCACTGTTATATCGTCAATTAAATTACCTACGGTAAGGTTGTCTGGTGCTCCTTGTACTGCCCTGAACAGTACTACAGTTGAAAGTTGACCTACTGGAATATCGTACTTTATATTATGTAGTGTCCATCCTGAAGTACTTGTTGCGGTGAATGTGCCCAACGAGGTTAACGAGCTAACAGATGAGCCTGCAAATACTTCCATGATATCATCTGTAGGATTGGTACTAGAATCCCACCCCATCCTCTTATGATGGGCAAAACTAATTTGTAAAGTTGTTGTTGGAATGGTGCAGAATTCTTGGTAAAAGTCAGCCACTTCAGATCCATTTAATTCTGCATGATAATCTCCGCTGTATGACAAAACTCCATCGACTCCACCACTTCTTTGAATTTCAATATTGTTGTTTGAAGCAGTAGTACTCCATCCTGGAACATCATCTGCACTTATGTAGGCCCAGTCACCCGAGTTAACATTCGAGGGAATCCCAGGCTCCTCAAAATCCTGATTCTCGAAAGACTGCAAACAAGAAGAGCATTCTATCGAAACATCTTCTGGAATATTTAAGATTACAGGTTTGATATTATCGACAACAGTAACGGTAGCATTACAACTGCCAGTATTACCACTAAGATCTGTAACTGTTAATGTCACCGAGTTATTTCCTAGATCATCACAGTTAAAACTCGTTTTACTTAAACTTAAACTCTGGATTCCACAATTATCTGTAGATCCATTATCTACTTGGGCTGGAGTAATACTTGCACTTCCACTAGCATCCAAATAGATCGTAACATTTTGACAATTCGCATCAGGCTTTTCGGTATCATTTACAGTTACAGTAAACGAGCAAGTTTGATCATGAGCTGTAATACCATCACTTGCTGTCCAAGTAACAGTTGTCACCCCTTTATTAAAAACAACATTATCCAGAGAAGAGCCTGTTCCCATAGTTACACCTGTTAACTCATAAGTCACAGTTGGATCCCCACATAAGTCTGCATCTGTTGCAGCAGCATCCCAAGAAGTTCCTGAATGAATATAAGTACACGCACTATTGGTACCAACTGTTTGATTACCGCCTCCAATACAAGTAATAACAGGTGAATTAAGATTGGCATTAACAGTAATTGTTGTATCAGCAATAACAGTCGTATCACATCCCCACGGATCAAAAACTCGCACTGCAAATCTATAGGTAGTATCTTTATTATAGCTATAAACATGATCAAAATATATGTTCCAACTAAAATCATCGATCTTAATGTCAGTATGGGTAAAAGATACTGGATCAAAAACAGCAGTATCACCACCCCAGGCAGTATCTACCTGAAAGGTATACTCATCCAGATCAGCCTGCGTTTTGATACTATCTTCATCTGAAATAATAATTCCAACCTGAAAAGATTCTCCGGCACAAACATCATCAGAAGGAAGAACATCGTAATTAACCAGCGTTGGGGCATCATTAATATGAAATGTAGCATTGGCAGGATCTACCGAATCAGCTGTGCTCCCTGCACTAAATTTTCCTCCAGAGGTCGTAGTCTCAATATTTACTAACCTTAAATCAACCCCTGTGCATACATTATAACCAAAACTACTATAAGGGAATGAAATCTCTGTAAATTGTTCATCAGTTCCATTACAAACATAACTGCCAACATAGCCAGTAATAGTAATAGTGTCTGCATCCCAACTGGAACCATTCCACCTCTGTACTGATTGATTAGTGAATCCCGTTTGCTTTATATTCGTAAAAACAGCAACATCTGCTCCTTGTCCATTGGGTCCATCACCAGGATCCCCATCTATGTCAAAATAAAGAGCAAGACTTGTTCCTCCACTAGCAGCTCTTCGAAAAGAAAAGAAAAAGCTTTTCGACCCCGGCACTCCACTAGAAAACCAAACACTATCAATGTCAGACGAACTCGAACTTACATCGCCAACAGAATCAATGACATTAGGATCAAAATACTCTCCAGGACACTTCCTTCCATCAACCACCATCACGCCATCATTTATTCCTGTTTGCCCAAAAGAATAAAAATTCATTCCAATAAATAAAAAGAGGAGCATTAATATCCGTTTGAAATAGTTCGTCATTAAAAGGGTCCTCCCCATTTTAAAACAAATCAATGATATAGCCGAAGTAGATCGTTTTTTCATAGTCGCGCGTTTATAAATCAATTCTAGTTTGTTCTGTTGTAATTATTCAATTTCGTTTTGAATAGAAAAAATAGGCTCGAATATTGTTCGAAAAGCATCATTCGCCAATTCACTTGAACTAGCAATATACGGCGTTTTAAGCATGAAGTCAATATGTTAAAAAGGTATTCTGAAATAATCAATCAAACCCATATTTTCAGATATCTAAACACCTATTTCAGCTATTAAAACATGCAAGATCTTACTTATACTTGTTCTAAACAGATTACGGCAGACGTTGCTTATCAACACAAAACTGTTAATATACGTCAATAAAGGTAATAAATGTCAATAAGAATTAAACTGATATGGAGTTTATTAAGAATAAGAAGTACAGTAGGGATATACTGGTAACGAAATCGGATCAATTCATATTTCTGGGGATATCGTTCTTAAGCATAAATCTTCGCGACTCTAAAAAGGAAGAAAGTAATATCCTTTACACCTCTTAAAGTTGCCCTGAAAGCTTTCAGTTTAGCATTGAAAGATTCAGCAGAGGCATTGGTGCTTCGATTATCAAAGAAGTTTAATATCTCTCTGTAGTGTGTATAGATTGTAGCTGAGATTGTATTTATTGGATATTATATAAAACGCAAAAAGCCCGATGCTCTGGAGAACACCGGGCTGGTAAAGAATGGCGACGACCTACTCTCCCACATTTCTGCAGTACCATCGGCGCTGGCGGGCTTAACTTCTCTGTTCGGAATGGGAAGA
>NZ_WVEM01000031.1 GCF_009847015.1 Sunxiuqinia indica | reverse complement strand
CAAAAAGCCCGATGCTCTGGAGAACACCGGGCTGGTAAAGAATGGCGACGACCTACTCTCCCACATTTCTGCAGTACCATCGGCGCTGGCGGGCTTAACTTCTCTGTTCGGAATGGGAAGAGGTGGAGCCCCACCGCAATAATCACCTAAAATCTTTGCTTTGCTTAGTTCCTGAGTAATTCAGGAAGTACACAACACTTAAATATTTTTAACATACCGGGAAAAGAATCTAAATTGTCAAACAACCTTAAAATTTGCAAGGAAAGTCTACGGGTAATTAGTACTGCTCGGCTACGCCCATCACTGAACTTCCACCTGCAGCCTATCAACGTGGTAGTCTCCCACGACCCTTAAAGGAAATCTCATCTTGAGGCAGGCTTCGTGCTTAGATGCTTTCAGCACTTATCCCTTCCACACATAGCTACCCTGCAATGCAGCTGGCGCCACAACAGGTACACTAGAGGTATGTCCACCGCGGTCCTCTCGTACTAGCGGCAGGCCCTCTCAAATTTCCAACGCCCACAACAGATAGGGACCGAACTGTCTCACGACGTTCTGAACCCAGCTCGCGTGCCACTTTAATGGGCGAACAGCCCAACCCTTGGGACCTTCTCCAGCCCCAGGATGTGACGAGCCGACATCGAGGTGCCAAACCGCTCCGTCGATATGAGCTCTTGGGAGCGATCAGCCTGTTATCCCCGGAGTACCTTTTATCCTTTGAGCGATGGCCCTTCCATACGGAACCACCGGATCACTATGCTCTACTTTCGTACCTGGTCGACTTGTCAGTCTCACAGTCAAGCGCCCTTATACCATTATACTCTGCTGGCGGTTACCAATCGCCATGAGGGCACCTTTAGAAGCCTCCGTTACTCTTTTGGAGGCGACCACCCCAGTCAAACTACCCACCACACACTGTCCCCCGCATAACGGGGTTAGGTTCCAAGTAAGCAAAGGGACGTATTTCAAGGATGACTCCACGAGTCCTGGCGAACCCGCTTCATAGTCTCCGTCCTATCCTACACATCACTTACCCAGAATCAATGTGAAGTTGCAGTAAAGGTTCACGGGGTCTTTCCGTCCCGTTGCGGGTACTCGGCATCTTCACCGAGACTACAATTTCACCGAGCTCATGGCCGAGACAGTGCGCACATCGTTACACCATTCGTGCAGGTCGGAACTTACCCGACAAGGAATTTCGCTACCTTAGGACCGTTATAGTTACGGCCGCCGTTTACCGGGGCTTCGATTCAATGCTTCTCCGAAGATAACATCCCCTCTTAACCTTCCGGCACCGGGCAGGTGTCAGGCCATATACATCATCTTTCAATTTAGCATAGCCATGTGTTTTTGATAAACAGTCGCATGCGCCTTTTCACTGCGGCTCTACCGGAGTAGAGCGCCCCTTCTCCCGAAGTTACGGGGCGATTTTGCCTAGTTCCTTAGCCATGAATCACTCGAGCGCCTCAGGATTCTCTCCTTGACTACCTGTGTCGGTTTGCGGTACGGGCTTTTGATACCTGAAGCTTAGAGGTTTTTCTTGGAAGCTCTTAGGATCACTATCCGTTTGCCCGAAGGCTCACGGTACTGTCTGGTTTCAGCTCAAAGCACGGATTTGCCTATGCCTCTCATAACTTACACCATTTAACGTACTATTCCGTCAGTACGCGGATCTTTCATTACTTCGTCACCCCATCGCAGTATCAAAAGGTATTGGAATATTAACCAATTGTCCATCGACTTCCCCCTTCGGGTACGCCTTAGGCCCCGACTAACCCTGATCCGATTAGCGTTGATCAGGAAACCTTAGTCTATCGGCGAGCAGGTTTCTCACCTGCTTTATCGTTACTTATGCCTACATTTGCTTTTCCAAACGCTCCAGCATACCTCACGGTACACCTTCAACGCTAGATTGGAATGCTCCCCTACCATAAATCCATAGCTTCGGTGGTATATTTAATGCCCGATTATTATCCACGCCCGATCGCTCGACTAGTGAGCTGTTACGCACTCTTTAAATGAATGGCTGCTTCCAAGCCAACATCCTAGCTGTCTATGCAATCAGACCTCGTTTGTTCAACTTAATATACACTTGGGGACCTTAGCTGATGGTCTGGGTTCTTTCCCTCTCGGACACGGACCTTAGCACCCATGCCCTCACTGCCGTGAAGCATCTTATAGCATTCGGAGTTTGTCTGGATTTGATAGGCGGTGAAGCCCTCGCATCCAATCAGTAGCTCTACCTCTATAAGACTCATACACGACGCTGCACCTAAATGCATTTCGGGGAGTACGAGCTATTTCCCAGTTTGATTGGCCTTTCACCCCTACCCACAGTTCATCCAAAAACTTTTCAACGTTTCCTGGTTCGGTCCTCCATCCCGTGTTACCGGGACTTCAACCTGACCATGGGTAGATCACCAAGGTTTCGCGTCTAGCGCTACTGACTTAAGCGCCCTGTTCAGACTCGCTTTCGCTTCGGCTCCGGGACTTAATCCCTTAACCTTGCCAGTAACGACTAACTCGTAGGCTCATTATGCAAAAGGCACGCAGTCACCCCAATAAATCAGGGCTCCTACAGCTTGTAAGCGCACGGTTTCAGGTACTTTTTCACTCCCTTGTTCAGGGTGCTTTTCACCTTTCCCTCACGGTACTTGTTCACTATCGGTCTCTCAGTAGTATTTAGCCTTACCGGATGGTCCCGGCAGATTCAGACAGGATTTCTCGTGTCCCGCCCTACTCAGGATACCACTATCTTTAATACAATGTACGTGTACAGGATTATCACCTTCTTTGATTGAACTTTCCAGTTCATTCCACTTAATGTATTATCGAATATTGTGGTCCTACAACCCCAACATTGCCGAAACAATATTGGTTTAGGCTGTTCCGCGTTCGCTCGCCACTACTTACGGAATCACTTTTGTTTTCTCTTCCTCCAGGTACTTAGATGTTTCAGTTCCCTGGGTTAGCTTCCGACATAATCGGATGGTCCGAAGACCAGGTTGTCCCATTCGGATATTTGCGGATCAATTCGTATTTGCCAATCCCCGCAACTTTTCGCAGCTTATCACGTCCTTCATCGCCTCTGAGAGCCTAGGCATCCCCCGTGCGCCCTTAATAACTTTCTCTTGATTCTTTTAAGGTTGAATGTAATTTACATTCTCTTATTTTCCCAATATGTCAAAGAACTTTATAACTTGTCCCGAAGGACTGTTAAATGTAGATACGCCCGGAGTCGAACCGGATTGTTTACCACCTCTGGGTATCTGTTCTTAAATTCCAAATTTCAGGTTTCAAATTCCAAACTTGTTGCCTGTTCTGGTTTTTTTCAATATGTGTTGAACGTGTTTGTCTTACGACCTTTTTGTCTCTTTCGTGGAGAATAAGGGAGTCGAACCCTTGACCTCTAGAATGCAAATCTAGCGCTCTAGCCAACTGAGCTAATCCCCCGAAATCAGTTTCAAGTTCCGGGTTTCAAGTTTGAAGTTGAACAACTTGCAACTTTGAACTTTTAACTTGGAACTACTTAGTAGTCCCGCCCAGACTTGAACTGGGGACCTCTACATTATCAGTGTAGCGCTCTAACCAGCTGAGCTACGGGACTGTCTTTTCTTTTAGCGTTTACAGCTTCTAGCTATAAGCCTTAAAGCTGACAGCTTTCCGCGTTTTGCTCTTATATTTTTTAAAAAAGTAGTGATAAAGAAAAATGCTCGTTATACGATTATTGTCTATTCCAAGCTCCAGAAAGGAGGTGTTCCAGCCACACCTTCCGGTACGGCTACCTTGTTACGACTTAACCCCAGTTACTAGTTTTACCCTAGGCCGCTCCTTGCGGTCACAGACTTCAGGTACCCCCAGCTTCCATGGTTTGACGGGCGGTGTGTACAAGGCCCGGGAACGTATTCACCGCGCCATGGCTGATGCGCGATTACTAGCGAATCCAGCTTCACGAAGTCGGGTTGCAGACTTCGATCCGAACTGAGACCAGCTTTAGAGATTAGCATCCAGTCGCCTGGTAGCTGCCCTTTGTACTGGCCATTGTAACACGTGTGTAGCCCTGGACATAAGGGCCGTGCTGATTTGACGTCATCCCCACCTTCCTCGCACCTTACGGTGGCAGTCCCGCTAGAGTCCCCAGCATAACCTGATGGTAACTAACGGTAGGGGTTGCGCTCGTTATGGGACTTAACCCGACACCTCACGGCACGAGCTGACGACAACCATGCAGCACCTTGCAGACCGTCCGAAGAAAAACATCTTTCGACGTCTGTCGTTCTGCATTTAAGCCCAGGTAAGGTTCCTCGCGTATCATCGAATTAAACCACATGTTCCTCCGCTTGTGCGGGCCCCCGTCAATTCCTTTGAGTTTCACTGTTGCCAACGTACTCCCCAGGTGGCTCACTTAATACTTTCGCTTGGCCGCATACTGTGTATCGCATACAGCGAGTGAGCATCGTTTACGGCGTGGACTACCAGGGTATCTAATCCTGTTCGCTCCCCACGCTTTCGTACCTCAGTGTCAGTTACAGTTTAGTAAGCTGCCTTCGCAATCGGGGTTCTGTGTAATATCTAAGCATTTCACCGCTACACTACACATTCCGCCTACCTCAACTGTACTCAAGCCCAGCAGTATCAATGGCAGTTCTACCGTTAAGCGGCAGGATTTCACCACTGACTTACTGGGCCACCTACGTACCCTTTAAACCCAATGAATCCGGATAACGCTTGCATCCTCCGTATTACCGCGGCTGCTGGCACGGAGTTAGCCGATGCTTATTCCTGCACTACCGTCAAAACACTACACGTAATGTCCATTCTTGGTGCAGAAAAGAAGTTTACAACCCATAGGGCAGTCTTCCTTCACGCGGGATGGCTGGTTCAGGCTTGCGCCCATTGACCAATATTCCTCACTGCTGCCTCCCGTAGGAGTCTGGTCCGTGTCTCAGTACCAGTGTGGGGGATCATCCTCTCAGAACCCCTAGACATCGTAGTCTTGGTGAGCCGTTACCTCACCAACTAACTAATGTCACGCATGCCCATCTTTTACCGATAAATCTTTAATTAAAAAACCATGCGGTCTCTTAATACCATGGAGTATTAATCCGGATTTCTCCGGGCTATTCTCCTGTAAAAGGCAGGTTGCATACGCGTTACTCACCCGTGCGCCGGTCGTCAGCGGAGCAAGCTCCCTGTTACCCCTCGACTTGCATGTGTTAGGCCTCCCGCTAGCGTTCATCCTGAGCCAGGATCAAACTCTTCGTTGTAAATAAAAATTGTTAGAATCTTTTAAAGATTCAATCTTGTCTAGCTCGTGGAATAAACTCGTTTAATTCGCAATTCTTCCTTATCTTTCTACTTTTTCAATATTTTCAATGAACTATTTGTGGCAAAAAATAACCGCAACTCATCACCGCGGCTTCTGTGTACTTCTTGCTGATATGTCGATT
>NZ_WVEM01000030.1 GCF_009847015.1 Sunxiuqinia indica | reverse complement strand
TTTTCCTGTACTAAGTTCGGCTAAAATTTTGAGTTTGAAACCCTCGCTGTATCTTCTTAAGATACCATCATTTTTATACATAATTACTACATTTTGTGTAGCCTTTTTTTAGGACGGGACATTAGACAGTCTGACGGTGGTGGTATGAGGTCGTGGCGGTCAGACGAGAGTCTGACCAGTCCGACCGAAACTGAGGTTGAAACGAGATTCGACTTGTCGAATCCGCACAAACCCAGCCATGCCTTATACCACGTGTTGGCAGTAGTTTTTAATATTTTTCTTTTCTTTCAAATTGATCATTTAGTGTCAAGTAGTGAATTGCAATTATTAGTCTGATTTTTGGGTCATTGATATTATAATTTTTATAGTTTTTAACTAGATCAGCAACCATTGTAGGTGAAATATCTCCAGCTATTTCGAGCGAGTTGTAATAGCTGTTAATTACAGTACCTTGTTCGCCAAATGTCTTTAAAAACTGCACGTATTTGCCTTGTCGATTTAATTGTATATGCTTTAAGGTGTCATTCGAATTCCATTTAGTTGACCAGCTAATTTTCCAAATGTCATCAAAAGTCTTTTGGTCGAGTTGATTATAAAGTTTTTTTTGGTCGCTGAAATTGATCGACAGTTTAAAGTCTGATACTTTTTCAATGCCAGAGTTTTGTAGAAAAAAGTCGGTGTACTCTTTTTCCAAATTTTCTTGTTTATCACTCTCTGTCAAACCAATACTTCTGTCAAAGAAACTTTGGATTTTTACTAAGTCATTAATTTCGGTTGTATTAAACCACTCTTTAATTGTTTGGTCATTTGATAAGTTGTTTTGGCTTTGAGTAGTGCAACTTAGTGCAATAATCATGGTTGAAATAAGAAGTAAGTTTTTCATTTATCGTTAGTTTTAAATTTGTGGTTAACGGTTTGGCTATGTGGAGTGCGGGATTAAAAGTGATGAACTTTCAATTACGCACGGAGCCAATTCGTTTATTCATATTTTCAAATTTTCCGTCAATCGTCGTAGACGAATTGGCGGAGTTGCAACGAAGAACTGCGGTTAAATTACCCACTGAAACCCGCATTACATTTACATTTTGTTACCTGCTGGGTTTTAATTCTTTCAAATCATCAGGAATGTTCAATAAGTCTATAAATGCTTTTATATTTGACATATTCCTGTATTTATTGAATAATGTCCTTATGATAATTGCAGAGAAAATTGTTGCTGCGAAAAATAATAGAAAGCTAATAAGGATATTACTTTTAAAACTTATAAATAGTTCTGTTGCAAGGCTTAAACTCCAGTTTGATTTTATAAGAAGAATAAAAAGACCAATTACAGCTATCACTAATGAAATAGACAACTCAATCCAAGACTTTTTTCTCCATTTTGAAAGTTCTTTATTTATCAAATCACTTCTTTTAATTTCTCTGATTTGATTCTCTTTTTCTAATTCCTTTATTTTTGATATAACCAACTCATTTTTTAATCTTTCATTTTCTGTTTCTTTTGCTTCTATATTTGCTTTTTCCTTTTTTATTTTTCCAGATTCTTTGCGCAAATCCACAACAATTTTTTCAAATTGTGCTATTCGCTTTTCTTCAATTTTCTTTTGCTTTTCTGCTTCAACTTGCAATCTTTTTACGAACTTTTCTTTGCTTTCATCTGCAAGCTTATTTAGATTCTCAACTTTTGATATTTGTTTGTTTGCAATTCTTGTAGCGACTCTCACAATTTGCTCATCGCTTAGCTTATCTTTAGCATATTTTTGGATGTTATCGTCTAATTCTCTAATGATTGCATTTTTTGGTAAAGACTCATTTAAAGCGCTTGAAATAAGAGCGGGTAGTCCAACATTAATAATTTCTTCACTGTTCAAATCCTTCCCAACATTTGGATTACTAAGCCATAAAATATTTAAAAGAACATCCGCTTTAATTATTTCTGGTTGAAAACCATTACCAAATACTTCTTCGCATTGCGAAAAATCATCATATTCGTTGTTGAATGCATTATTTACAAACCAACAATTAACTTTTTCGAAAGCTTTAAATCTTTTATTTCCTCTTTTTTCTCGAACATAATAAATAGCAGTAGCATCATGTAAAGCTGCTACAGTATTGTTTCTGAATTTCTGAAGATTTTTATATTCTTTGCTAAACTTGGCAATATTTGAATATTTTGTTGTAATCGGAATAGTAACTATGCCAAATTCTTGATTCAGTAAATTAGGTAGATTGTCAGAAATAGTTTCTAAATCAGTTTTAGTTAATCCTCTTCTATCGCATGCATTATAGATATCCTCTGGATTAACTTTCTTTGTTAAGAACGATTCATTAAAGTGTTCAGCTCTTCTAAGCAATAATCTTTGAATTTCATCAATAGTGTCATTTAAAATAGAAATGCGATATCCGTTATGTCTCGCAATCTCAATTAGTTTTCTACATGTATCTGTCGATTCGGGTGTGTTTAAATCAATGAGACTTATAACAAAATTAGTGTCGAGTAGTAATTCTACCTGTAACTCAATTGGTTTTGTTGAATATTCAATATATGATGACAGAATAGAACCAAGATATAGTTCTTTAATTGTATTATAAATTTGAGGAATCTGTCTGAAGAAACTAACAAATTGTGCTTCAAGAGTATAGTCTTCTTTTTTTCCAGTTGCGTGTTTTTCTGTTAAATATTTTGATATTGTTGTTTTATTAATTTCTAAAAAATTAAAAATTGACGAATACTCTGATTTGTTAATATTATTTAGGCTACAAAACTCTTGAAATAATCGTTCTACATTTTCGATTAATATTTTTTTCTCTTCAATCAGTGATTCAAATTCATTGAAAACATAATTCTTTATTGAAAATGCACCATCCTTATAAATTATAAATTTTTCTTCATTATCTGTATTTACTTCATTTGCAATTTGATGAAGAATATTTTTTAGAACAGGAATCGGAATATCGATTGAATATATTCCATTTATTACTTTTTTTATCTCCGAAATATTTTTGCCACTATATATTTCGGAGGAATTCATTTCTGCCAGAGCACTTTTCGCAAGTGGAACAAAAATATCTATTAGTCCTTTGGTTAAAGTTCCTGTATTATTTATGTGCGCAAGCAAACTGTATGTTACTAATCTCGTTTTATCCATTTTGTTTCTTTTTTAACCTTGCAGGTAACGGTGAGTGTATGATTTCGTAAGGGATTGCGGGCTTCAAAACTGTCAAGTTACTACCAAAAGTTGATGCGGGTGATACAGCTCGCAAACCTCTGAAACCCTTATGCACTATACACATTGTTGGCTTTAGTATTTTATTACATCGATTGACTTCCATCATTAAATTTTAGAAGTATCGAATCATTAGTTATTTTATATATTTTGTCAATTACAATCCCACAATCACAGCAACTTGCTCCTGTTTTTATATACAGTTCATTATCGATTAAATATGGAATTAACTCTTTAAATGAACATTGTCCTGATATTGGATAAATCTTTCCATTTAAAAATGCAATTCGAGGTCCAGTAGTTGAATTATCGAAAATCATGTAGGTTGCAATTTTAATGTCCACATTATCGATTTTTAATTCACTGATTATCGGAGTCGATGTAATTACAGAATTATCCAGTTCGTTTCCATTTATTTTAAGCAGAGAATCAATCATGGAAGTTTCCCTTATCAAACTATCAATTTCACTGCTTAGACTCTCATTGTTTAAATTTTCAAATTTCAGCAATTTAAAATCAATCATTTCCTTATCAGAAAATATGGCTAAATCTAAATCTCTTTTGTCCTCAAAAATCGCAGGTTCAATTTTAGTCAATTCAATCAAATCAATTATTTCGTCCTCTTTTG
Organism: Sunxiuqinia indica; assembly: GCF_009847015.1. Lineage (GTDB taxonomy): Bacteria > Bacteroidota > Bacteroidia > Bacteroidales > Prolixibacteraceae > Sunxiuqinia > Sunxiuqinia indica. Next base: position 4,278 of record NZ_WVEM01000030.1, on the reverse strand, counting down.
AGATGTGCAAAGTAGTCTTTGCCTTATGAACTTGACCTGAATTAAAGTTTATCAGAAACAGGTGTTTATCTAATGGTTGATGTCCCCAAAGATTTAATGTGTCAGAATCCCAATAAGTCAACGAATAATTTGTCTGCGGTTTATTTTCTTCAATAATTTTCTCTACCGTTGAACTTTCATAAATACTTGTATCCGTTTCTGGAATATAAACATCTTGTGTCTGTTCCGAATCCGATTTACTGTTTGAGTTGCAACTTATCAGTACAATCAATCCGAATGTTATAATTATGTTACGCATGTTTCTTAATATTAAAGCCAACGGTTGGTACATGTTGTCGTTGCGGATTTCGAAGAGCGTTCCTGTCCGAAGGACACGGAACTGCGAAACGAGAATCCAGCGAACGACACCGCACGAACCCCGCAATGCAATTTACAATTTGTTAGCCACTGTTATTTTTGAATTTCAGGTAATTTCATATGCCATCGAATAGTTCTTGCAGTTATTTCTTTTAAAAATATATTTAATTGTTCAATGTCATTGTCCGGACACTCGTCACCTGTTGGTTCGAAATTTGATTTTGCATGAACTACTTTATTCCTAGTACTGTAAAGCGTACTTGCAACGACATTTGCAGCTTGTGTAAGTTTTTCCTTTTTCGTTTCGTAATTAATCTCTTTTTCCTTTATAATGCCTAATACTTTTGATTGTAAGGTTTTGGGTAGATAATCAAATGTGTCAATAAAATCAAAACATGTATTAAATACCGATTTTATTAACTCATTATCCCTTAAACGCTGATTTGTTGAATTAACTAAATCAAAAATTGATTTTAAAAAATCTCTATTCGGATTTAGAACTTTTGGAGAATCTAGTTTTTTTGCCAGTAGTTCATATGAGTCCATATTTATTACGATTGGAGCGTAATATTCAAGGATTTTATAAAAATTTAAAAGTCTTAATTCTTTGTCATTTGTTTGAAGTGCAGAAACATAAAGTTTCATGCTTTCATGATATGCTAAGAGTGGTTTTAAAATGAATTCTTCTTTTTCTTCATCCTCGGGTTCATCCTTACTGACTCCATTAATAATTGCGTCTATTTTTTCTTCTAGTTCAGGGTCTCTTTCTACAATTTTTGATAAAAAGAAAATTAATCCTGTCGAATCTGCAATTTCAAATAAGTATGAATATATCAATTCAGTCTCTTGTTCTATAGTTAACTTTTCACGTTTATCTTCATACGCGATTTCAATTGCTAATAAATTTTCATAGTTTGAGCCAAAATCATCATGGTAAGCACCTAGTTCTGCACAGGCAATGCCGATGTAAATTGGTGCTTCAACAATTCTTAATTCAATTCTATCTTTTTCTTGAAAAAAATCAGAAGTGTTTTTTAGATAGTACTCTAAATCTTCACTTTCAGCTTTTATTATTTGATAAGATAGAGTTGTAGTTTGGATTCGTCCATTATTAACGATTTTAAATCCAGACATTTCCCAACCAAAGTTTAGAAAGTCTTCAATTTCTAAACCTTCACCTTGGTCATCGCCTGGTAATCTTATATAAATGGATTCGTCACCAATTTCATACTCAAATTCATCTTCGGTGAAATACTCAATATTTTCACAAAGTTGTGTTATCCAACCTTTTATTTCCTTTATGTTATCGTTGTCTATCTTCATTTTATAATTGTGGCTAACGGCAGTCTGTCTGAAAAGTAAAATTAAGCCATTGAGGTTTCAATATTTCATTCTTATTAAAGCCAGCGACCCAAATAATTCTTTCATGGAAAGAGGTTTTTAGACAGTCTGACGGTAAATTGTATGAGTAGTGGTAGATTGCGTGGTACTTTCCTGTCAAACCGCTACGCAGTTTGAGCGGGCAACAAGCCTTGATGTTTAGTACTTTACCTGCCATTACTTATACAAAATGTTATGGGCTGGCATTGATTCACCTTCTTCGATTCGTTTTAAATGGCAAAATAATAATTCTCCTGTTTTTTCATCCCTTAAATGCATTCCGTTTCCCTCACAATATTTGTAATGTTCACAGTCAGCACATGTTCCAGTTTTAGTCCAATTTTTATCACGAAAAACTGAGTACTTATTTTCCCATACATCTCTGAAATTGTCTTTGTAAATATTTCCTTGAATGAAATTCTCTCTGAGATTTGGGCAAGCTGATATGGAGCCATCGGCCAATATTGAAGCAATATTAATCCCTGCACGACAAATAAAAAAGTTATCTCGAACCTTCTGTTCATAATTGCCTAAAAATCCCTCGCAACCATAGTTTAATTTTATTTTTCCTTCTTTTCTCGTCTGTGAAATAAAATCAAATAATTCTTTGAAGCTTCTTGGTTCAAGTTGTAATTCCTTATGTTCTTTAGCTCTTCCAATTGGAAAAATCGTAAATATTCTCCATTCTTTAATCCCTGCATTAATCAGCAATTCTTTTAATTGATTTAGTTCATTAAAATTTCGTTGATTAACACAAGTTACGACATCATATTTTATTTGGGGTATTGTTGGCAATAAACGAACTGCATTCAAAGCAAAAGAAAAGCTTTTAGAAGTTCCTCTTAGCCAATTATGGCTTTCTTCTAAACCGTCAAGACTTACAGTAATTGCTCTTAATCCAGAATCTAAAAGAGAATCTATTCTTTTTTTATTTAATAGCATTCCATTTGATACAATTCCCCATGGAAAACCTCTTTTATATAAATTTGTCCCTATTTGTTCTAAATCTTTCCTTAACAACGCTTCGCCACCTGTTAACACTATCATTGTTTTGTTTGGATTAACAATATCTGTTATTTCGTCAATTGCTCTTAAAAAATCATTGGCAGGCATATCCTTTATTGAAGCATCCTTTTTACAATCACTGCCACAATGAATACACTTTAAATTGCAACGTAAAGTACATTCCCAAAGGATATAATTCAATTGGTGAATTTTACTCTCGTTGTCCTTGTACTTTTTAAAAAGATTTAGTGCTATTTTCTTGCGTAACGATATTTTCCTTACAGTCATTTCTTAGGTGTCAACTTTACATCAAATTCTTTGCTTGTTTCTCCGCTATACCAGTTGCCATCTCCATCAGAAAATTTGGGGTCTTTGAATTCTACAATTGTATCCAAATCATTAAATTCTCCATTTACTTCTCCATCAATGTCGCGAAATTCAATACTGTAAGTCTGGTCTGTTGGAAATCCCCATTTATCAACGACTTGATATTCTCCATCAGCATTTGTATAAGTCGTATCACCTTGCATAGTTACTCTAATATTTTCAACAGTTTGCTCTGTCTCTGACGAAGTAACTTTGCCATTTACAATGAATTTCGCTGATGGTGTACCGTATTCATCTTTTGAATCACAGGCCGTTGCAAATCCCAATATGGCTAATATCCCTGCGATTAGTACATTATAAGTTTTTAGTAATTTGATTTTCATAGTCTACAATTTTAATTCATTTTTCAGATGTTTATTTTGTGTAACTGGTTGCTTTTGCTTGCCCATAACGGTCACTTGTATGTGGTCGGGCGGGATTTCTGAAAGAAATCGTGTCAGACCCGCAGTAAAGTGGGCGCAAGGTCTGACTTGTCAGACCGCCAAGATCCCCCGCCTGCCATATTACAATTTGTTAACGCCTGGCTTTTATTCATTTTATTTCAATCCCTCTGTCTTTTAGTACAGAAATTGCGTTATCAAAATGTTCTGGAACAAAACCTACTGCTGTTTTTTTCTCTTTTACATGTATAAAAATCACTCGTGGATTTGTCTTTTTATCTAGTCCTGTCGGGAAATGATATTTATATCGGACAACTCCCAAAAGATTTCTGTTTTTATCAATACTCATATTCCATTGCTGCGCTTTTACAAAAGATATATCTGAAAGATTAATCGTGTTATTTAGATACAATCCAACAAACAATCTGAATAATAGAAAGGCAAGAAATACTCCGATAATTGATGATGCGGCGGTCAAGATATTATCTTTTGAAAACATCCAGGAAGTCATAACTAATGACACAGAGATTATCAAAAACGGGAATAATGTTTTGTTTCTGAATTTGATTTGTTTCTCGTCGATTTCAAATAATTTGTCTTTATAGTTCATAGTCTATTGTTATTTGTTTGTTTTTTCAAGCTTGGCGTTAACGTAAAGTGTATGTTGCGTACCGGTTTTTATTGTGGTTTTCCGTCCGGATGGACTGGAAAATCGGATTGAAAACCGGGGACCGGGGTTTTGCTTTCCCCGGTATGCAATATGACACAT
>NZ_WVEM01000002.1:404324-527005 GCF_009847015.1 Sunxiuqinia indica | reverse complement strand
AAGGATTACTTCGGAAAATCAAAGAAGAAGTTCTTTGGCTTAAAATTTTACTGGAAATAATCATTAGACAAAAACAATTATTTCCAGTAAATATTAGTTCATAAGGATTAACTAATTAATTCGTTCTTTTCTGCGTCCGCCAAATATTGAATTTTACCGTCATTATTTTTATCATCAAAGGCCAGCAATCCGGTGTTCTCCCAATTAGTAAACCACTGCGGAACATCGACATATTCTCTTTCAGAAAGCGTATTGATTAAGTTCGTGCGGGCAAATACTGCCACCGTTGGAGCAGTTGTATACAACAAAGCGATAAACAACAAAGCCCAGCCCGCCGAAATTCGCGCATCTTTCACTCTCGGCACAGTAAAAAAGCGAACAATCACGTGTGGCAATCCCGCTGTTCCAAACATTAAGGCAGCCGTAATAAAAAACATATTTACCGTATTTCCCTTATCAACCTTGGTATATTCGTCAAAGCCAAGATCCACTGAAAGTTGATTCAGTTTCTCCAGTAGATAGGTTCCATCCGCAGTTTTTCCACCAAATCCGAGCTGTGGAATAGGATTTCCGGTCATTTGCAAGGAAATGAAAACTGCAGGTACAGTAAATGCAAAAATGATTACACAGTATTGAGCAATTTGAGTGTTGGTAATTCCTTTCATTCCACCCAAAACAGCATAAATAAATACAATACCAATACCAATTAGCACTCCCGACTCAAAGGACACATCGAGAAACCGAGCAAACGCCACTCCCACTCCTTTCATCTGGCCAACCACATAAGTAAACGAAACAAATAGCGCACAAATTAAAGCAACCAATCGGGCATTCTTCGAATAATACCGTTCGCCAATAAAATCGGGTACCGTAAACTTTCCAAACTTCCGCAAATATGGAGCTAACATAAGAGCCAGTAAAACATAGCCACCGGTCCAGCCCAGCAAATACTGTGACCCACCGTAACCCATAAAAGAAATTAAGCCGGCCATAGACAAGAAAGAAGCTGCTGACATCCAGTCGGCAGCGGTTGCCATTCCGTTTGCAATTGGGTGGACGCCACCACCCGCCACATAAAATTCTTTTGTCGAGCCAGCCTTCGACAGACCTGCTATAATGATATACAAAACAAAGGTCACCCCAACGATGACATAGGTCCAGATTTGAGAATCCATAATTGATTTAAGTTTTATTGTTCGTCAAGATCAAATTCTTTGTCCAGGCGGTTCATCAGGAAAACGTAGATAAAGATGATGGCTACAAATACGTAGATCGCCCCTTGCTGAGCAAACCAAAAACCAAGCGGAAAGCCTGCCATGTGAAAGTTATTGAGAAAATCGGCAAATAAGATACCTGCTCCAAATGACACAATAAACCAAATGCAAAGTAAGTAGGCCAGGTAGGTTAAATTCCGTTGCCAGTACTTCTTTTTTGTTTTCTCCATGCTGTATTCGTTTAGTTATTATTAGGATCGTGCTAGCCTTAGCATTTCAAACAGATGTCAATTTAGATATTTTTATCTTTTTTTCCTAATATGCGATCCAACCATTCTTGTTAAGTTTGACAGAGAACAAAAAAAGGACGAGATTAACCTCTCCCTTTTCAAAAAAGAATACAAGTAATTTTCCGAACCGGAATAACTGGAACAAAAAAATCCGGCTGGAGAAGCCGGATTTTTTACTGAAGTAACTGCTTAATTACCTGCTGTTGAAATGGGAATTGTCGAAAGCAAGGTAATATTTTGAATATCTGAATAATCGTATAAATAGAATCCACCATCGCCAATCATAAACAGGTAATCATTAAGTGGAATAACATCGTAAGTATTAATATCAGGGAATTCTGCCAGTTTATGTTGGTTGATCGTTAATGGATCTGACGCATCGAAAACTTTCAAGCCGGCAGCTCCATCGCAAATAAACAGGATATCGTCGTCAATGCCGAGCCCGTGAGGATTAGCCATCGAATGGCTGGCCAGTAAGTTCAATTCTGAATAATCGTCATTCATTTTAATAACATCCAAGCGATTGACTGCTCGACCACATGAACCACCATCGTGTAAAGTAACATAGGCTAAATCATCCTGAATAACCACCGGGTCGCAACTTGTAATATGAGAATACTGATTGACGTAAGTGGGATTCTCTTCAATTTCAAGATCAAAAACCAGCATGCCGGATCTTGTCCCAAAAAACAAGTGATCATCATAAATAAACATCGTTTCAATATTCCAACCAATATTCTTCGACCCAATTTCAGTCGGATTAGTCAAATCTGAAATCCGAAACGTATAAAGACTGCTATTGTCCACCGTGTACAGGTAATCTTTGTAGAGTCCAAATCGGGCCATCGATCCTCCGACTCCAAAAGTTGTCCCTGAACCGCCACCAACGCCTCCTGAAGTATTTGTCGTGGCAAACCCACCGTCCATAAACAAATTTTCAGCATAACTTCTGCCATAATAAACCGGATAATGATACTGCTCGATTTCTTGTTTTATCTTTTCAACCTCCCAACCGATGACAACGCCCTGATCTTCGTCAATTTCCCCAATACGGTAACCGGTGTCGTATTCCGGAAGGGTATATGGGAAAATTTCTTCAACCCGCCCAACTTCATGAATATCGGTTAAGTCAGACACATCAATGGCTACTAAATCAATGTAGCTATCGGCATAAAGCACATCTTCCTTAATGGCAATATCAACATTTCCAGGAATCTTGATAAAGCCGATATTATCAGGATTGGTCGGATCACTAACATCCAACACATGAACACCTTTCATGATTTCATTGATAAATACATAATTATCTTTGAAATAGATCTTTCCCGGTTTTTCGATTTCCCGACTGGGACTAAGCAAGACTGCCGAGCGTAAATCTTCGTAAGACATGTACACCGGAGAATTTCCTACAAAAGTCTCATAGTATTTATCTTCACAGCCCGAGAACACTACTGCAATAAACAGCAAAATAAAAGTTGTATAAGTTGTTTTCATTTCTATCGTTTTTTTTTAGTTGAAAAGAATGCCTAAACGAATTGTCAAACGATTGTATTCCCGCTCCAACTCATATTCATCTTCTCCTATAAATTGATTTTTATGAAAGCGATAGCCAAATGAAAGCATCAGCCCAAGGTCGGGACTCAGCTGGCTAACAAAACCGAAGGATGGATTAATCATTACGCCACCTTTCGCATCCACAAAATCCTGAGAATAATAGTACGAAGACCAAGGCATCACGTCGTAATAAATTCCGCTGTTGGTATAAAAACCGTCATCCAACGGAATCATATAACCGGCTTTCAAACCTAAAAATGGGGTAAAACGCGACTCTCTAAAATGATATTCCAAATTGCCAAAAACGGGCAAATACGACTCTTCCAAAAAATCAATGCCAAGTCCCACTCCGGCATACCAATTGGGCTGAACACGAAAGTTTACCGATGCATCAAACGAAAAAGGACTCGGTTTAGCACTGTTCGGACTACCGGCCAGCAAGCCAATTGTGGCCTTGAAGAAATAAGAATCTCCCGTATCTGCGTAGGTGCCTGGAATCCAGCTACCAGCTATTGTATCAATTTCTGACTCCTTGATTACCCAGAGATTCTTTCCGGAACGAACAACAATTTTTTCATCGTCAACTCTGGTTTGCTGCCCTTTTAAAACCGATCCATTTTTGAGGTAAATCACCTCTCGCTTACTTTTTTGGGCAAAACCGCCGCCGGCAAGTAACAAGAGTGTTAAAAGATAAATGATTTTTTTCATTTTTTTTAAGGTTGGTTACTGACCTATGATGCACTCCTCCATTAAGGGTTGCGTGACTAACATAAATTCGCTATGTTATGCGCAAAGAAAATTGGAATAACCGTACGATTATTCCAATTCTCGTCTTTTTACCCCGCTAAAACGATGACACTTTTACTACATTCGTTTTAACTGAAAAATATCTTTTCGTCGATCTTTTAGGTTCCGCACACTTCCAAACTGATTGAGCTCCCGAAGCAAGTCCAGATCAACATCAGCTATTAGTATCATTTCGGTATTGGGTGTCGCCTCAGCTTTGATTCCGTTTACCGGAAAAGCGAAGTCGCACGGAGTAAAAACCATAGACTGGGCAAACTGAATATCCATGTTATGCACTTTGGGCAAGTTTCCTACTCCTCCCGCAATTACTACATAACATTCATTTTCAATTGCTCGCGCCATCGCACAATTCCGAACCCGGGAATAACCATTTTGAGTATCCGTCAGGAAAGGCACAAAAATAATATCTACGCCTTCGTCTGCCAGCAGGCGACTCAGCTCCGGAAATTCAATATCATAACATATCAACACCCCAATTTTTCCACAGTCAGTTTCAATAGCCTTCAATTCCGAACCACCCTGCATCCCCCACACTTTAGCCTCATCAGGTGTTACATGCAATTTTTCAAATCGTTCAACCGATCCATCTCGCTTACAAACAAAACCGGCATTATACAACCGATCGTTTTTTATTTCAGGCATGCTCCCTGTAATGATGTTGATGTTGTAAGAAATGGCCAACTCCGAGAACCGCTGGGTAATTTCTTCGGTGTGGCTAGCCAGTTCACGAATTGCTTCCGGCTCGCTCAAGTGGTTGTTTTCCGCCATCAACGGAGCCATGAAAAACTCAGGGAATAATGCAAAATCAGAACGATACCCCGATACTGCATCAACAAAATACTCTGCCTGGTTCATCAAGTCATCCAGATTATTATATGGTCGCATTTGCCATTGTATTAATCCCAGACGAACAATCTTCTTCGTTAGTACCGGTTGCTTCGTGGTTTCTTTCTCATAGTATATGTTGTCCCATTTAAGCAACACCGCGTAATCATTCGACTCCTCATCACCTTCTAAATAGTTCTTTAAAATTTTAGACGGATAAAAGTCATTCGACATTTGAAAGTTCAATACCGGATCAACAATTTCCTTTAAACGAACTTTGGCAATATACTCTTTCGGAGACATTTGATCAGAATATTTATGATAGCTAGGAATTCGTCCACCGAAAGCAACTCCTTTCAGGTTCAACCGCTCGCACAACTCCTTTCGATAATCGTAGAGTCGACGTCCTAGCCTCAAACCACGATACTCAGGTCTAATAAAAATCTCAATCCCGTACAGTGTATTTCCATCCGGGTCGTGCGTGTTGAATGAATAATTGCCCGAGATTCGTTTATAAGTATGCTGGGTTTCATACTTGCTTAAATCAACAATAATAGAAAAAGCACAACCTGCAATCTGACCGTTCACACGGATCACCACCTGACCTTCAGGGAACAGATTTATTAATGTTTTCAATTGCGGACGTAACCAATAGGAGTCAGGCATTTCCGGGTAAGACTCAATCAAAGCCTTCTTCAACTCCTGATAATCTTTCAGTTGCAAAAAACTGAGTTCTATATTTTCAATTTCGTTTGTATTCACCATGATCCATATTATTTTGAGATAGCAATCACAAAGATAACAGCTAATCCCTATTTAAAGTTATCGTAACCACTTAGGAATATAAAAATAAGTGTATCATTTCTGTGCTATTTTACAATATCCTCAGCAAAATCAGCAGGGCACTCCTACATTATCAGATATTTAAATCTTTTTATATTGACCATGTAATATTTTTAAACTAACTTGCTATTTATCAACCCATTAAAATAAACACACATACTTATGATTAATCAAAAGATAATCGCAATTGTTGGTGCCACCGGATCTCAAGGCGGTGGGCTTGTAAAATCAATATTAAATGATCGGGATGGCGAATTTAAAGTTCGCGCAATTACCCGAAATGCCAAATCGGATAAAGCAAAAAAATTAGCTGAACTTGGTGCTGAGGTTGTCGAGGCTGACGTTAGTAATATTGGAAGCCTGACAAAAGCATTTGAAGGTGCATATGGCGCCTACTGTGTCACCTTTTTTTGGGAACATTTTTCACCTGAGAAGGAAAAAGTTCATGCAAAAAATATGGCCGAAGCTGCAACCAAAGCGGGATTAAAACATGTCATTTGGTCAACCCTTGAAGACACCCGAAAATGGGTTTCATTGGACGATGACCGCATGCCTACCTTGATGGATCACTACAAGGTTCCACATTTTGATGCTAAGGGAGAATCCAATTCATATTTTGAGAAAAGTGGCACTCCATACACCTTACTGTATACTTCTTTTTATTGGGACAATTTCATTTATTTTGGAATGGGGCCACAAAAAGGTGACAATGGGAAATTAGCCATTACTTTTCCTATGGGAGATAAAAAGTTACCTGGCATTGATGCTGAGGACATTGGCAAATGTGCCTATGGTATTTTCAAGGCAGGAGACCAATTTCAAAATCAATCGGTGGGAATTTCAGGCCAGCATTTAACAGGTCAGGAAATGGCAGATGGTTTCTCCAAACTTTTAGGAAAACCTGTCGTTTACAACGATATTCCGGCAGCTGTGTATCGCACCTTTGGCTTTCCCGGTGCTGAAGATCTTGGTAACATGTTTCAATTTAAGCATGATTTTCAAAATGATTTTTGTAGCAAGCGTGATGTAGGATTTTCGAAACAGCTCAATCCGGACATACTGAGCTTTGAAGAATGGCTAAGCAAAAACCAAGATAAAATTAAGGCCTAAGTCTCAGTTAAACAACGTTGTTTCAATACTGGAAGAACGTTGTTTAACTAATACTCACAAACATCAAACAAACACACATCCCAAAAATTCATTCCACTTTCTCATATCTTGTGATTTTCGCCCTTTCCTGAATTAATATCCAATCTACTGTAAATAGACCAACTACAACAATACAATATCTTGAATTTAGAAGATTTGCCTTGCCATGCAGTCCCCTCTATTGAAACAAATCAGACTTTTAAGAAACAAAACTTGCCTATATTTACATTTATTAACAACTATGGACAACTAACAAAAAACCTATAAACATTGGACATTTATTGTGTTTCTGTGTTTTTTGTTTAATGTTTTAAAATAAACAATAAACACCAATTGAGTTCTACGTGTTTTACTTACAAATTCTAAACACGAATATCATGAAAACACAAGCGAACAAAAAAACAAATTCTTTCAAGTACATTTCATTAGTAGTTCTAGCTCTAATCACACTCTCTTTTTCCAGCTGTAATGATGATGAAGATCCTGTTGTACCTGAAGCTCCGGTTTCTGTTGATATTGCAACGACTCTTCAACAAATCACAGACGACCCAGATACTTACAACGGAGACAATTCTGAATTAAAAAAGCAAAGTATTAAAAGTCAAAGGCCGAAGTTTAAAAACCTTATTACAGCATTGGCAAAATCTGGATTAGTAAGCACTGTAGCTCAAAACGAATTTACCGTATTTGCTCCAACCGACGAAGCTTTCGAACAACTTCTTGACGAGCTCGGAGTAGGTAGTATCAATGACTTAACAGCAGAACAACTCACACCTATTTTGCTATACCATGTTGTTTCGGGAACCGTCATGTCGGGCGATCTAACCAACGGACTCGTAGAAACAGTCAATGGCGCATACATAGAAGTTGACCTTTCATCGGGTGTAATGATTAATGATGCGACAGTTGAAATCGCTGACCTTAAAGCTCTGAATGGTGTTATCCATGTTATTGATAAAGTTTTACTTCCGCCATCCATGAATCTTGTTGAAAAAGCAATTAATTTTGATCCCGAATTCTCGATCCTTGTCGAAGCAGTAACAAAAGCCGGATTGGGAGAAACCCTGGCAAACGATGGCCCGTTTACCGTATTCGCACCGACAAATCTGGCGTTCCAGAATTTACTAAATGATCTTGGACCAGACGTAAATAGTTTAGATGACATTGATTCGGAAATGCTTGTTGAGATTCTATTATATCACGTTGTTGAAGGCGGCGTATTCTCAATGGATCTGACAAACGGAATGGTGCCGACTTTAAATGGGAAAACGATTGAAGTTGACTTATCGAGCGGAGTAATGATTAACGACGCAACTGTTGAAATACCAAATGTACAAGCAACAAACGGAGTGATTCACGCGATTGACAAGGTATTGCTTCCTCCAAAAAACATTGTTGAAACCGCTATCAGTTTTGATCCGGAGTTTTCAATTTTAGTTGATGCAGTCGTAAAAGCAGGGCTGGATGAGACTCTGGCCACCGGAGGAACTTTCACTGTATTTGCACCTACAAATGCAGCATTCGAAAGCCTTTTTTCAACAATGGGCATCAGCGGTGTTGAAGAATTAACGCCAGAACAACTTGCTCCAATATTGCTTTACCATGTTGTCAATGGAAAAGTAATGTCTTCTGATCTTTCAAATGGTTTTGTTCCGACATTAAACGGAGCAGCTGTTGAAGTTGATTTAAGCTCGGGTGTAATGATTAATTCGGCAACTGTCGGAATTCCTGATGTAGAAGCATACAATGGAGTAATCCACGCAATCAACGAAGTACTGTTGCCTCCAACCATGAATTTAGTCGATCTTGCGATTAGTTTCAATCCTGAATTCTCAATTCTTGTTGATGCTGTTACGAAAGCCGGATTGGGAGAAACCTTGGCGAACGGCGGACCTTACACCGTTTTTGCGCCAACAAATCAAGCATTTCTAGATTTGCTAGACGACCTTGGTGCTGAAGTAAACAGCTTAGATGACATTCCTGTTGCAGACCTTACAGCAATTTTACTGTACCATGTTGTTGAAGGACGCGTTTATTCATCAGATCTTTCTGCCGGTACAGTCCCAACTCTTAACGGAGCCGAAATTACGGTTGACCTAAGCGATGGAGTTATGATTGACGATGCAAAGGTTACAGCACCGAACGTGCAGGCAACAAACGGCGTAATCCACGTGATTAACAAAGTCATCATACCATAGTAGGAAACAGAAATACGCCAGAAGCAATTATACAAAACAAGCGAGCATTCAAAATAGAGTGCTCGCTTTTTTGTTGGCATATTTCTCTTGAGCATCACGCATTAAAACTCGTAGGTTAAGCCGGTAAAAACACCAACCGTATAGGGCTTATAATCGACTGAAGAATTACTATTTAATGACCCTAAGAAATGCTTTACCTGCGGCTCAATTCGGACACTTATTTTATCGGTGATTCCGTAACCAAACCCCAGTCCGAAACTGGTGCTGTAATTAACCGAATTCATATCTCTGGTTTCTCCAATTCGTTGACGGCCATCCTGACTATTGGCATAAGCTTCATTCCCGACTAACACACTCGTATTGAAACCTCCCAACAACTGCATTTTAAAAACAGCATCAACAAGCTGATAGCGAAAGATTAACGGAATCTCAATATACTCAAAATCTTGCTCAAACTCAGTTTCAGTAAGTAATATGTTACGATTTGCATCAGCTGATTCAAAGCCGCTACTAAGCTTTGCATTGGTTGGAAGATTTTCTATTGCAATAACCCCTGCAGCAGTGTTCATCGTTACTTCTCCTGAGCGAACTGCAACAGCCGTATTGAAAAATCCTACATCATCAACTAAACTTTGGTCCCCTTCGGTCGGAGACGCCGGAGAATAAAACAAGTCAGATGAGCGATAAGCCTGATTGGAAGAAGTTTGTCCGAGTTTACTATAGAAAACCCCACTTTGCACACTCCATCTTTTATTGGTTTTATACTCAACTGAAATCCCACCTCCTACGTTTAAATTTTCACTTGACTTGTCGTAGGTCATTGCGCTGGCATACTCTTTACTTTGCGAACTCTGACTAACAGCAAAGCCAGGAGTTAACATAGCTCCAACCTGCCAACCGGCTGACTCTACATTCTGTTTGTTTGCTGCCAGCAAGCGCGCATTTTCCTCAATCATGGAAAGCTCTACCTGACTTAACAACGACTCAGTTTGCGAATTTCTATTTGTTTCTACTAATCGAGCTTGTTTCTTAAAAGAATCATCTAGCTCTACTCCGATTAACCGGAGGAGGCTAAATGATTTCGTTTCCTGTTTCCTGTTTCCTGAGTTTGCAATTTGTCGTTCATCCTTTGAGGCATCGGCGATTGCACTATAACTCGCTGCTGTATTTATTCTCGCTTCTTCGTTGTTTGCGATCTGCGTCTCATCATTTTTCAGGTCGGATTCTGCAAAAATCGGTGCCTCCTGATTTAAAACCGGATCCTTCACCTCGTTCAATTCATCCGTCGATTCATCTCCAACAACTTCTTCCGACTTTGGCAACGATCTTTCAACCGCCTCGTTTTGCTCCGTTAAAACCGGAACATCTGTTTCATGCGAATGCTGCAACTGCCAACCTAACAAAAAGGCTAATAAAACAGCTGCTGCGATTCCTGCTGCTTTTAAGTAACCAAAAATAGCGCGTCGTTTCGCCCCCGTCTGTTGCTCCTGAATCCTACTCCAGATATATGAAGGCGGCTCCTGTTCAAAATTCTCTAATTTCGAACGGAACAACTCATCCAATTGATCATTATTCTTTTTCATGCAGAATAATTATTTTCTGTTTCTCCAAAAACCTTCACCACTTTGTCCCTCAATATTCCTCTGGCACGTGCCAGATTCGATTTAGATGTTCCCACCGAAATTTTCATTTCATCTGCTATTTCCTGATGATTCATTCCTTCAATAACATATAGGTTGAATACCATTCGATAACGTGGTGGCAATTCATTAATAATCTTTAGCAAATCCCTTGCTGACAACTCAGCAATGATATTATCATTTAGCTCAGGCTCATCATAGATTCCCATATCTTCAACCGGGTGCATCAAATGATTTTTTCGGTAACGTTCTAAGGCAACATTTACCATTATTCGTCGCACCCAACCTTCAAACGCCCCCTCATGCCTGAATGAACCAATTTTTTCAAAGACCTTTAAAAAGCCATCCTGCAAATTATCTTCTGCTTCAGTCTCATCTTTCGAATACCGCAGACATACCCCAAACATTTTTGGAGCCAGATACTGGTACAACCTGGCCTGAGCCTTCGTTTTACCAGCAGCACTATCGATAATAATCTGCTTGAGATCTTTCAAAACACTATCAATTGATTAAGATCAAAATTAACAGAATGCCCGCATAGTTTGCAATCAATTCCGTAATCCGTTCTAATTAGTTTACTCTGACAAAAGTCAGAATGGGTGATTTCAGTATGGTGATGGGGGAAACCACCGAAAGGTTGCGTAATTCGTCAACTATTTTTTTGAAACTCGAACGCAACCTTTTCCAAGCATCGTCAGTCTAATTTAACGTAAATCATTTCGAATAAACCATTAGAACGATGAAACACCTTATTTTTATTTGCGGCTTATTCTTGATATCACCACTTCTCAAGTCGTGCTCCGACTCAGATTCGATTGTTGTTGAAAATGAAGAAGTGACCAATATTGAGTTGGATTTGAAATCGGAAGAGCTGATTGAAGCCGACAATGCTTTTGGGCTTGACCTGTTTAAAGAGGTAAATGCCGAATTGGATGAAGGTAAAAACCTCATGATTTCACCCTTGAGTATTTCGCTTGCACTGGCCATGGTATACAATGGAGCCGATGGCAACACCAAAACCCAAATGGAAAACATGTTGCACAAAGCCGGTTTTTCGGCCAATCAAATAAACGAAGCTTACCAAACGTTGGTGGAATCTTTAACCGATCATGATCCGAAAGTAAAACTATCTATTGTAAACGCTATTTTTTACGATCAGGATTTTAGTGTGAAATCTGATTTTATTTCAACAAACCAAACGTTTTACGATGCCGAAGTTGAAGAATTGGATTTCAACAATTCATCGTCCACGCTCAACCGCGTAAATGGCTGGGTAAAGGATAAAACCAACAATAAAATCTCGAAAATCATCGATCAGGTTTCAGCTGAAGATGTGATGTATTTGATGAATGCCATTTATTTTAAAGGACAGTGGACTTACCAGTTTGAAAAAGATAATACAACAGACCGTGCATTTTATACCGAAAATGAAAACGAATTACAAGTTCCAACGATGATGCTGGATGAGACAACATTAAACTATACCGGAACGAGCCAATTTCAATTACTGGAATTACCATATGGCGGAGAGAAATACAGTATGCTCATCCTTTTACCCAACGAAGAATATTCGACCGATGATGTCATTGCAGAAATGAATCAGTCTAATTTGAATGATTTGCTTGAGAACTTGCACGAACGTAATTTAAAAGTCTACTTGCCCAAGTTTGAATTCGCCTACGCCAATAGCCTAGTTGACAACCTGAAAGCGTTAGGCATGAATGATGCGTTCTTCGCTTCGCTTTCTGACTTCTCAGGTATTTCGGACATTCCAGATTTATATATTTCGGAAGTAAAACATAAAAGCTATATTAAAGTTGATGAAGAGGGCACTGAGGCTGCAGCTGTTACAGGCGTGACCTTTGGAGTGACTTCGGTTGGTCCGGAACCTGTTTTTGATGTCAACCGACCTTTTGTTTTCGCTATCCGCGAAAAAGATACGAACGCTATTTTATTTATGGGAAAAGTTAATAATCCGCTACTTAATGAATAAACTAATCTATATCGCCTTGTTTGTTTTCCTACTTGGCTGTGAAGAACAAACCACACCGGTTGATGATTTTAAATACAAGAGTATTTCCCAGTCAGAAACCGAAGAGTATGTCGATCTGTATTTTTACAACTACGACAGTTTGAGAAACGATCCGGTTAGCATCAACGATGTGGTTATTGAAGGAGACAAACTCATTATCAGTTTAAGTTATAGCGGTGGTTGCGCTGAGCACGAGTTCAATCTGGCTCGAATTCATCCTTCGTGTGGCACACCGCCTCTACCTCCACCAACGTTTCAACTCAAACACAACGCCAATGGCGATGCATGCGAAGCCTGGATTACAGACACCTTGGCCTTCAACATCAGCCGACTACAAGCAAGTGAAGAAAGCCCGGTGACGATCAGCTTCTCAGCAAATGAATATTACGACGAATACTTTCAAACCAACCTAGATTACAGCTATGAATAAATTTAAGATACTGCTACTGCTATTCCCTTTTCTGACTTCTGCGGCTTGCATTCATGATGATGTGGGAGTTGACGATGATATTGTTGTCTTTTTTCAATTTGAGTATGTGAACCACGCCTGGGGATTTCAGCATAACGGATTCATTATCGATCAGCAGGGTAATGTTTACAACTATGAGAAACCAGATGGTTGGATATGGCCTGAAAATAACGAAATTAGCACAAGTGCTCTTGAAAGCAATCTTTCCAAAGCAGAAGCCAGGCTTGCACAATTAGATGGAAGTGTCATTAAAGAAATGACGAAGCTTGCAAAACAAGCGAGGTATGGAGATTTAACCGAACAGAAATCAGTGATGGCTGATGCCGGAGCGGAGGTTTATGCCATCTATACTGCTACTGCCGGCGACAAGACATTAACAAGACATTTGCTGCAACAACGCGGTGATGTTTACCAAAAAAATAAAACCGGTGCCGCCGACGACATCACCGAATGGCTCATTGATTTTCGCGGGACGGACGGCTACCCTGATGACAACTTTTAATATTGAAACAGTATTCATTTCACCCCACACGTTCTAATTTAATCCAGACAAAAGAGGCAGCTTTAAGCTGCCCCTTTTGATTGATGTCGCTTCTACTTAAAACATCGGATCCCATGGTGGAAGCATTTCAGCTTTTTCGCCATAAATATCCAATACTTTTTCGCTAATAAAATCCTTGTGCACCACGATTCGGAACATGTATTCGTTAAACCACTCATCGGTAAAAGTGAGATACCCTTTTTCTCCCGTTTTTTCACCCCAGCTATTTTCAAATTGCCATTTCAGCGGTTGCTCATCCTCATCTACTTCAACAGCTATTAGTGCCATTCCATGACTCGAACCACTTTCGCGACTTTGAATTCGCTGGGCTTTTGTCATAGTGAACGGTACATCATAAACCGCCTCGTAGTTAAAATTATCAACGTCCAGCACACCAAAATCACGACGCAACTGTTTGCCCACATCGCATGAGGCATACATGGCTTGATTGTTCTTGATCGATTCGATGCAAAATTCCTTAATCACATCATTTGGCAAATTCACATAGTGCCAGTTTGCGCCTTCCTCAACATTACGATAATTTTCAATTTCAAAGTGCTTCCAAAACGGACGAGTCGGGTCGTTCATCAACATCACATAATCGTTAAGTTTAACTTCTCCAAGCACTTCGTTCATGAACGACTTTGGCGTAAAATTACCCGCTTCAACAAGCTTCCCTTCTTTGCTTTTGTAGCGATAGTTGAAAGTTACAGGAGGTTCGCCCAAATTGAGAGCCAACATTCGATAGATCACCGATAGCATTTCTACTTTCCGATCTTCAATGGCTTGATTATTTTCACCGGCGCTTTTCAATTCACGAAGTTCCAATGCCTGCTCGCGCAACTTACGCTTGAGTAGTTTTGTCATCCACGCTGTATTCTCGCTTGAGTAGGTTTCCTCCATCGCTTCGCGCGGAACCATGCCATACTTATTGGCCAAGTTTACATAATTGATCCACTGTCCGCCATCGTCAACCGGAGAACGAAAGTACCAACGCACTTTCTCATCATCAATCGAACGGTCGGCAGTCTCCACAATATTATTCAGGAACAAATTGGCTTTCTCGAACAAATCCCAGAAATAGAGGTAATTCTCAGAAAACTCAAAAGAGCTAACATTAAAATGTGATATGGCCATTGGACGAAAAACATTCAACGAGGTAAACAGCCAGCAACGACCTGATTTCTTTTGGTTGGTTATTCCCGAGACATCAACCCGGTAAGTGAAATAATGATCGGCCGAACCTTCATTTTCACGACTCCAGGCCAACTTGGTAATTGGATTTGCCGACAAGGCGTTTTGCATGCCGGTGGTATAGTTGTCTTTAACAAACGACGACCTGATTTGATCCAGATTCTTTTGGTTAACCGACTGGCTGAAAGTCAGCAATGGCAAGATAAGGCCTATAAAAAATGTCCATCTCTTCATAATGCGTTATTCTAAAGTTTTCAGTTGTAAGAACTCAAAATTATCAATAATTCATTAGCAAAAAAAAGACCTCCGCAGAGGCCTTTCAATATTTAACTTCAAAATATTATTATAAAAGATGGTAAGTTAACCCAATTGAAAAGGCCAGGTTCGACTTATCGTACAACTCTTTGTAAGTTCCTACTCCCGCATATTCAATTTCCTTATAACCATTTTCGTAGACTGTGTTAAGCACCCCCAGATCCATATCAAAAGCGTCACTTACTTTAAACTTTGCACCCAATCCAACAGAGTTCGAACTCAAGCTATAACTAATATCGGTTTGATAACCCCGACCGACGCCGGTTTCAGAATGCATTAACCCGGCACTGATTGTGGTTACCTCGTTGAGTTGAAGCTCCAAACCTCCGGCCAGCTCATAGTAATTTTTCTCAATATCATTTTCCTTTCCAGACCAATCAGCAGCTTTGTCAAAATAATTACTGAATGATCCGGATAGTTTAAAATTATCCAGCAACTGGTAGTCTACCCCCGCGGTAAAAATTGCCGGAATATCGTTTCGAAATTCAGCACCATCGCGATAAACATTTAAGTCATCCTTTTCAGTATGATTGGTCATTTTCAATACGGTTTTAAATTCGTACCGGAAACCCATGTTCAACTTGTCACTGGGTTTAATATTTAAACCGATGATTGGCGTAAATCCGGTTCCTTTCTGATCCAAGCTTTCATACTTATCACCCATTTGCGATGCATAG
Source organism: Sunxiuqinia indica (assembly GCF_009847015.1). Lineage (GTDB taxonomy): Bacteria > Bacteroidota > Bacteroidia > Bacteroidales > Prolixibacteraceae > Sunxiuqinia > Sunxiuqinia indica. The sequence goes on along the minus strand of NZ_WVEM01000002.1, from coordinate 511,257 downwards.
GCGTTAGCCGTAGCTGCTTTCACGCTCATTGTTTGTGCTGCTTCGCCAAAGGTTGTTCCACTCTGAAAACCATAGGTGGCAGCAGTTTCATCAGGCATTGTTGCATCAGCGGGGTACTGACCAAGTTGGCCTGCAGCAGCGCTTGCATCGGCAGCTAACTGATTAAAAAGGTCGGTAGCTGTTATTAAAAGCGGCTGCCCTTCCCTTTCCACAATTAGGCTGATTTGTTTGATGTGTCCGTCGTAGGTATTTTTCGCACTAATCACCCGCAACCCTATCGCTCCGCTAAAAATCTCATTAAATCGATAACTGGCATTGAGCTGAGTGCCTAAAAATACCGAGCGACCGTCAAAATACAAATCGGTGGAATAGCCATTGGTTACAATGCCAAGCTGGCCCAAGGCCGCCGGAAGTTGAGCAAATGGAATCTCGAATGATGGCAAACCGGTTTTATACTCAGCCGTTCCTCCTCCTCCATTAACTCCAAATCCGAAAGAAAAAGCAACTCTATCTTTTTTATAAACAGCAAATGCAGAAGGGAAAACAGGCACGGTAACATCTCCATCATAAGTAGATTCGTTCAGTAACGGATACATATTTTCAATCGTGCGAGTTTGAAAAATACTTTGATTATTGAATGAAAAATGCCAGCCGTCGTTTAGCTTTACCAGTCCTGCCGGGTTGAAGTAAACCGCATCAATATCAGTTGAGGCATTTCGGGAAAGCATCCTGATGTATTGCGCACTTTGGTTCGCATTTGTTAAGATACCACCTGCCCAGACTGATTGTATTAGCCCCAAAAAAACAACGGTTAGCAAAGTTGATTTTTTCATGCTCTTTTTTTGTTTAAAGATTAGTATAGCAAACAAAAGTATATTATTTCACTCTTAAACAATGCATACCTGATGTAAAACAGCTTATCGAAAAATATCGATATGTTTGATTCTTCCGTGCTAATAGAAATATGTCGACATTACTTTAATAACACATAAGATGAAAGCCAAACTAGTTTTTATTGTATCATCTGCTGTTTAATTTCATTTGCGACATTCAGAAACAAAAAAATCAGCACCCCGACAAGCAGTGTGCTGATTTTATATTATAGCAAGTAATTTCACATTTCTTCAAGCCGTGCATTTTTTACTATGCCTAGCTTTTGGGCGAAAAGAAAGCATCAGAACATATCTGAATACCATCTTAAAGTAGATCAATCCAGATCTACTTATTCGATTTCCTAAGGTTATCAACTGTGCTTATGCACCAGGAATACCACCCATTCCGAATACCATGGCAAGCAAAGCAACAGTTTCGATAATTCCCATTGCTGCGATATACATACCTGCACCTTGTTTTTCGTTAACTGCCAGGTTTGCACAAGCCGCGGCACCAACCCGCCCCTGCATAATTGCTGAGGCTGCAATGGCAATACCAATAAAAAATGCCCAAATCATCTGATTCACGTAACTATCAGGATTCAGATTGGCATCAATCATTGAATTCATAAAGATCATGCCGTAGATTACTTGACTTAATGGCATACCGACCATTGCAAGCGCTAACGGTGGAAGCTTTTTATTGTCTTTAATAGCCTGTTTCCAGAGCCCCAGTGCTCCCATTCCGGCAACTCCGGTACCAATTGCTGAACCTACACCTGCTATTCCTAAAGCGATAGCATGTCCGCCAAAACCTGTAACTACCGTTGTTAAAATTGTTGTTAAAGTCATCATATTAGTTCTTTATAAGATTTATTTCAATTTATTGCTTTTTAATCTGAATGGATGGTATTCACTACCGGAAAACTCGACCCCGGCATGCCCGGAATATTCCAACATATTTAAACGAACACCATGAACGAGTACTGCCATTGCTGCAAGAATCATGTTTAGCGTATGTCCAAGAATTAAAACAACGACTGCACCAATACCGGAAGCAATGGTTGAAATACCATCGCCAATTGCCATTTCGTTAAAACTCAGCGCCATTAATACGGTCGATAAACCAACAGCATAGAGACGGATATATGAGATAATATCAGAAAAACCATTGATTACGCTTAGTGGCAAACCACCAATCGACGAAATTACTCCTTTTACAAAACTACTCCCGGGGTTGGAAAACAAAGCAACGAGTACCCCACCGCCGGCAAATAACCAGACCATGATCTCCGGAGCTGGAAAACCTAACACCATTTGATTAACAATCAGATATAAGCCCCAAACGATTGCAACCCAACCGAGCTCTGCAATCGCCTTTACACTATTATTATATTTCCAAGCGGTTTGTAAATGTCCGACCGTTAAGTGCACTGCCCCAATCAGGAACATAAATTTCTGTATAAAAATAGTGTCGCCGCCAAAACTTGCTAACTGAGTTATTTTCAACGAACTTAAAACCGGAAATTCAGCAATCGCTTCAGCTCCAAAATACGTTCCGGTGAGTATTCCCCAAAACATGATGGACACCGAGAGCGTATACATCAAGCTGAACTCGACTTTCTTAACAAACTTCTGCTTACGATGAACCAGAAAAGTGATCACTAAAAAGATCAGCCCATATCCGGCATCGCCCACCAGAATTCCGGCAAAGAATGTAAAGAAAAGCATAAACACTTTTGAAACATCCAATTCTTCATAGCCGGGAACCAGTCCCATAAAATCCATTACCGGCTGAATACGACTTGTCCACCCTTTTGACCGAATGAGTGTTGGAACGTCGTCCATGTCCTCCTGATCGGGCTTCTGAATCATGTATCCCCAGTCTCGCTTTTCGGCTGTCTCCACAAGCTCTTGTACCGCATCCTCCGGAATAAAGCCTTTCCAGCACCCTACCCTCTGTTCGATATCAATTCCGCCGTATTGGAATTTATGTAGATCAAGATGCTGTATTTTATCATCAAGAGCATCCTGCAACACTGACTTTTGTGCATGCAGTTGAAGTAAAAGCTGTTTATTATCTTCCAGCTGTTTATTGGTATTACGCAACAATTCGGCTAATTCATCAAGTTGAGTTTGCGGAAGAGCAACTTCCCTGAAATCCAGTTGTTCGTCTGCCTCTTCAGCCATAAGAACCACTTGGTTCAAATCACCCAGTTTGCCAACCACCTGAATATTATCACGACCTGCAACCTGCTTTAACTCTTTATTGGTAAGCAAATAAAGCTTAAGCCAAACACCTTTTAGCTTTAGCTGCTCCATATCACTTAGCTGAATACGCCCCCACTTGCTATACCATTCCTCGTCAATCGTTAATTTGAGCCGATCCTTTTCAAGCTCCTCCCGGTGCTTTTCAGCCTCCATTATTTTTTCGACTAAAACGAACTCACCATTTCTGGTTGCCGAGTAGTCGGTAAATTCATTAAAAGAAGCTTCTGAATTCTGTTCGTCATCATAGCTTTCCAGAATCGACATCGCTTTATTTAGCTGTCTGATTTGTTCAGCAACGCGATCAATGGACTCATCCTTTGGCGGCTGAAATGGAGTAACGTGCAGAACTCCAAGCTGGCCCAACTCCTGAAGATCAGCTTCGAGATCATCTGCTGAATTTGGCATGAAAAGTAGCACCTTCTTCATCTTTACGATCATACACTTTCCTCCTTTTGTCTACTGGTTTTGACCACCTTCGCGGTAGCAATTGTTAACCGTTCGTCATCCTGTAGTTTTTGCCCTATTTTCCGGATAGCTATTTTTGCATTAGGAATACGTCGGTTTTCAAAGAGTTTTATACGAGCTCTCACATCCAGCAATTCTTCTTCAAGCAACTCAATCTGTTCTTCGAGGCACTTGATCTCTGCTCGCAACTGCAATTGTTCTTGCATCAGTTCAATCGCGTCGTCAACCCACAACGGTGTAGCTCCGTCAACTGGCATGACATTAAAATCAACTTTTTCGAACTGCTGCACCCGAACACCTGCAACATCAATGGGTTTAGTAATTATTTCGTTCACCGAAATAAAATGATCGATGTTGACCCAAGAATCGCTCATCACAGCAATCCATGGCTTTGCGGCTTTACTATTTCGCTCAATCTCCTCCCGAATTTCATCAATTCGCTCAGCAATTGAGTTAATGGTTGCCATCAACGATTTTTCCATGGCTTCGAACAAAGGCAACATCCTTTCCGAAACTTTCAAAATCTTCTTTTGACGAGCTCGCTCTGTTTTTGTATATCTAATTTTTAAATTTGCCATTCTTAGTCTTCATCTTTTATCGATGGATCTACCACAGACGCCAAGACCTGTGCCCCTTGCTCTGCATTAAACGAATGCATGCGAGATAAAATTTGTAACTTCAGTTTGTACACCATCACTTCGGTAAGTGAAAACGTTTTTCCGGCCTCAATAGAAGACAGCTCTTCCCACTGTGATTGCATGATTTGTTTCTCCCGTTCTAACGGATTTGCCGCAATCACCACAGTCGATAAACGCTCCAGTTTCGGTTGACGATTTTCTGATCTGGCTTTTCGTATTTCCAGAAGGTCTTCTTGTACCTCGCTTAGCATGTCACGAATGCTCTTTTTACATAAATCTTTAGTCTGCCCATCCGTCTGGCGGATGTCGACCGCTTCGAGTGCTTTGAAATGCTTTTTAGAGAGCTGTTTTTGAGCATCGGCATTAAACTCGTCAAGTGAAATTGGCGGCACCTGCCCATAGGTCAATGATGGCAAACTACACATCAGGTATACCATGCTTGACATCGCTAGTCCTCCTGTTTTTTAGTGATCAGTTTTACTAAGTCCTTGTTCATAATTGAAAACAAGGCATCTTCCACATCCTTCGAGCTTAGCACAAACTGTACGCCTTCTTTCTCTGAAGAATTGATCACAATTTTCGCTTCACTGCTTGTCAACGGTTTTAGTTCAACCTGTTTAGCCAATGATTTTTTCAAAAGAAACGCTTCCATTCCTTTTACTGTTTCAGCGGGTACTTTCACTTCCTTATTTCCGGAAATATCTCCAATTACCGCTGTCAGCAATTCTTTCAAGTACTGCTCTTGTGTAAAAATAGTGTCGCATTCTTTTCCGAAAACTGATTTCAGATTTTGAAGCACTGCAATTTTGGTGGCTTCAACCATATCGCGGGAAGCCTGTGCAATCGAAATCTGAGCATTCTTTTCCAGTTGATCAGCCTTGCTTTTAGCTTGCTCAATCAGACTGTTTTTCCTCGCTTCGGCTTCTGAAATGATCGTTTCGGCTTGTTTCCTGGCTTGCTCAATGATCCGTTGTTTCTCATCCTCGCCAGCGTTAATTCCTTGTTCTTTTAACTTGGAAACGATGCCTTCCAGATTTTCCCTATCATTTTTCATATCGATTTATTGTCGAGTGGTTATTTATTTATTCCAATATTCATCAATCAACTTTTTGCTCAGCCCGGTTTCCGAAGGCTCGAAATGCCTTCTTAAAATATCCCAGCATTTATCCAAAGCCGCTTCCAGTTGAATGGGCTCTCCAAACGGTTCCTCCATGTTTGCAATAAAATCCTCGCGGTAGCGAAGGAGCTTTTTGGAGAATACATCATTGGCCGCACCAACTTCTGCTGCTTCGTGAGCTTTTTCGGCATCGGCAAGTAACGATGACATGGCTGTCATTATCGGACGGTGGTCACCTCGGGTACTGCCGTTTACCTGCTGTTTCAGCCGTGAAAGTGAACGTGCTAATTTTAATTTTCCTTTTTCCAGAAAGAACTGCCCTTCTGTAATGTAACCGGTATTATCGGGCACCGGATCTTCCAACGACTCCAGTGTAGTCGCTCCAATAATTGTAATGGAACCAGCACCTTCAACATCTGCCGCCACTTCATAACGTCGGGCCAACTCAGAGTATAACGATCCCGGATAGCCTTGTAACGAAGGAATCTGGTCTTGGTAATTGGCGACATTACGCAAAATGTTCGACCAGTTGGTCATATCGGTAAGCAGCACCAACACATCTTTTCCTTCGTCTGCAAATTCACGGGCAACACTCAGCGCGACATCCGGAAGCATTAAGCCCTTAATTTGTGAATCGCCTGCCAAGTGAGTAAACATGATGGTTTTATCAATATTTCCCGATTGTGAAAGCTGTTCTTTGAAATAATGATACTCATCGAATTTCAAGCCAATACCTGCAAAGATGATAATATCGACCTGAGCACCCTGTGCAATCTGCGACAACAAGCGATTGTATGGTTCGGTGGGACCTGCAAAAATTGGAATTTTCTGTGATTTCACCAATGTATTAAACACATCAATCATTGGAATACCGGTCCACATGGGCTGTTTAGGCACCAATCGAACCGTTGGGTTTAAGGTATCCAAACGTGTTGAAACCTGTTTCTCAAATATAACTTCGGGGCCACCGTCTGCTACATCTCCTACTCCATCGAAACTCCGGCCAAGCATATTGTGCGAAAAACCTGCTGTTAACGGAACTTCATGCATCCGTATTTTGGTCTGTGTACTCAATCCTTGGGTGCCGTTAAATACCTGAAAGCGGGTAAAGTTTTCGTTAACATTAATGGCTTTGGCAAATGAAAGACTTTGGTTGGTATCAGCATTCAGCAACTCCACTACGTGGTTTAAAGCTACGCCCGGATTTCCTTCTACCGAAATCAAAGCTTTACCAACTTCGCTTATTTTACTTATTTCTTTTCGTATCATAGTGCGTACTCTTCTTGTAGAATAAACTGTTCTATTTTTTCAGGAAGAACAGCAATTTGCTCTTCGCTAGTGGCATTACTATTCCAGTCTCTCCACCATTGGCGCAAGCCATCAAATTTTGTTTTAATCGATTCTTTCAGCTCCTCATCTTCCATCCCGTTTTTCGGAAATGCGATTGGGCTATCAATTAGTTTCTGAACCGCCTGGTTGATGATGTTCAACCGATCGGGACGGGTGCAAGCGTCCACCTTCTGAAATCCATCTTGCTGCATGACACAAAAATCGATCGTTTGCCCTTTTTGGTAGAGTACATATTTATCAACCGGAACTTTTTTCAAACCTATCGTACTAATTGTTTGATCGATTCCATCCGCTTCGTTCAGGGTTTGCAATATTTTTTGTCGATCGGCCCATGGAATAAAACTGTCGTAAACCGAACTTGTATAGGCCAACGGGTCGATAGCCGGGTATTTTTTAGCGTCGGCGCGATCCTGCGACAATCCCCAGAAACCTCCTGTCGCATCCATTGTAGCCTGCGTTACCGGCTCCTGGAAGTTACCGCCAGCCGGCGATACTGTTCCAATAAAAGTTAAGGAGCCACCCGTACCAGCATCGGCTCCGGCACGTTGGTACATTCCCTTAATCTGATCGGGTATATCCATCGGGAACGCTTCAGGTCCGGGGATATCACCCTGACGTCCACTACGTTCGCGAAGAGCTTGTGCCCAACGGGAAGTAGAATCGGCCAACAGAATAACATTGTATCCCTGGTAGCGATAGTATTCGCCAACCGACAATGCAATAAACACACTGGCTTCGCGGGCTGCCACAGGCATCGAGCTGGTGTTACCGAAAATACACATCCTGTTCATCAATGATTCACCTGTTGACGGATCATCAAGTTCTGCAAAATCTTTAAAAACCTCTACAGCTTCTCCTGCTCGCTCGCCACAAGCCGCCATAATAATAATGTCGGCTAGCGCATACTTGCACAGCGAGTGCTGCAATACGGTTTTACCGGCTCCAAACGGCCCGGGATTTCCAACGGTACCACCGTATCCAACCGGTGCAAGCAGGTCGATTACCCGAACACCAGTAGATATCGTTTTACTTGGAATTATTCGTTCTTTGAAAGGGATGGGTGATTTTACCGGCTGCCGAAAAACGAGTTTCAGTTCGTGACGAACCTTTTGCTCGTCTACAACTACAGCCACGACCTCTGTAATATTTAGCGATTTTTTCTCGACAATACGTTCCACTTTACATCGACCAAAGCTAAAAGGAACCAATATTTTGTGATCTAACCGGCCTTCAGGAACGGAACCAATCGTATCGCCTCCTTTCACTTCATCGCCAACCTTTACACTCGGAGTAAAGTCCCACAATTTCTCTTCGTCCAATGCTGGAGCTTTCATACCAGGCACCAAATAAGCGCCCTGTTCTCCCAGCTTGTATAACGGATTCTGAAGCCCGTCCCAAATACTGGTTAAAAGCCCCGGTCCTAAGAGCACCGATAAAGGTGTTCCTTTGAATTCAACCAAGTCACCGATCTGTGCCCCCGTTAAATCTTCGAAAACCTGCATTTCAACAATCCCGGCATCTGGATTTTTCGGATCCGGATATATCTGCAAAACCTCAGCTTGCAGAAGCTTTCCGTCCACCGTAATCTCAGCGGTTTCACCCATTATTACATTATCTCGAAATCGTGCTCTTACCAGCGAATCCTGAATGGATATTAGAGTAGCACTCCTCCTTTTATTATCATTGCCCATTGTCATATTCTTTAAACCTCTAAAAAGCAAACTATTTTTAACCCAAAATGAACATAGTCTCAGGGTGGCACGAAAATAACAAAAATTAGCGATTTTTTTATCACATCATCTCAACTGTAAAATTTAAGTTTCCTTTTTCACGTATAAAACTATTACAGGGAGATGGGATTCCTCCAAACAAGATTTCTCCAAAAAAACAGTAGCTTACTTTTCGGCTGCTGTTTTACATTAAACCTGAAGGTTGTCCTCCGGCCGTTTCGCTTTTAACTGCATGAGTTCATCTACCAGGTGCTTCCTGCTATTCAGTACCGAATTGGTTCAGCTCCAAGTCGAATTCACTCGGTTTCGAACTACTTTAAGCTCCTTTTGGGTGAATTAATTCATGTTTTAAGAGAACTAGTTTTGGTTGGAACTGCTTTAATGCACCTTTTTACCGAACTCTCGCATCTTCGGGGTGAGTGAATGCTATATTGAACTCCTCGAGTTTGCACTCACTAATAAAACCTTGTTTGATGACTAAAAGGAGGCGTTTGGTTTTCGGGCAGTGACTGACCCGTAGTTTTCATTCAAAAGCATCGTCAGCCTTGATTCTTTGGGTTCGTCATTCTCTTGGATGAGAAAAGAAACTCGGGTTTGGGGCAACGCCTCAACAATTGGTATTAACCCCGGATGCATTTTTACTATATTGTATCATACTTAAAGTCGTTTAAACTAGATAGAACAAAAAACGTTTACCTAGTAATTAAATCAACCTAATATTAATTGCAACCATGGTTTTGGATTACGAAAAAATTGAATCAGATAGAAATGGCTTTAGCACTCTTGAGTTGAAGCATTTGAACCTACTCGCTGAAAAGTTCCCAACAGTGCAAGCAGCAAGTACTGAAATTATCAATCTGGAAGCTATTTTGAACCTTCCTAAGGGAACGGAACATTTTCTGACAGATATCCATGGGGCGTACGAAACATTCAGTCATGTTTTACGAAACGCTTCGGGCATGGTGCGCAAGAAAATTGATGCCGTATATCAGTATTCTCTCGATGAAAAAACAAAACGGCAGCTGGCTACGCTGATTTATTACCCGGAAGAAAAACTGGAAATCATTACAAAAAAGGAAGAAGACCTTGAAAGTTGGTATTCCGTTACCTTGCATCGGTTGATTGAAGTTGCCCGGGTTTCGGCTGACAAATACTCCCGTTCGAAAGTACGAAAAGCCATGCCTGAGGATTTTGCTTACGTAATTGACGAGTTGTTGTACGAGCACGGCGCTAAAAAAGAGCAATATTTTAATAGCATCATAAAATCAATCATCGATGTTGGTCGCGCAAATCACTTCATTGTTGCTATCAGTAAATTTATACAGCGTCTTCTTATTGACCGGCTCCATGTTATTGGCGATGTTTTTGATCGTGGGCCACATGCTGATCAGGTCATGGATCTGATTCACAACCACTATTCGGTCGATATTCAGTGGGGTAATCATGATATTTTTTGGATGGCAGCAGCCTCTGGCATTCGGGCGAGTATTGCCGGGGTAATCCGGGTGAGTGCCCGGTACGACAATCTGGATACGCTGGAAGATTCCTATGGTATAAATCTGCTGCCACTGGCCACCTTTGCAATGAGGGTTTATGAGGGAGATCCCTGCGAGGCTTTTATTCCCGTTAATACACCTCCTGAAAACATTGGATCGACCCATGTCAAGCTTATCAGCAAAATGCACAAGGCCATTATGGTTATTGAGGAGAAGCTTATTGGAGAAATTGTGCAACGATGTCCGGAGATGCATATGGAGGATCGTCTTTTGCTGAATAAAATTAATTACGAAAAAGGCACCATCACCATTGATGGGCGCGAGTTGAAGCTAACCGACACGAATTTTCCGACCATTGATCCCAACAATCCGTATGAATTATCTCCGGAAGAAAAGGAGCTGGCCGAGAAACTTCGCTTCTCGTTTTTAAACTGCGAACGCTTGCAACGACATGTAAAAACACTGTTTTCGAAGGGGAGCACATTTCTGACTTACAACTCAAATTTATTGTACCACGGGTGTATCCCACTCGATGCTAATGGCGATTTCAAGGAAGTAACCCTTCACGATAAAAAATACAAAGGGAAAGCATTGTGCGAACAATTTGATTTAGTTTCGCGCCGGGCATATTATAATCGTGAGCGGCCCGAAAAAAGGAACAAAGACCGGGATTATATGTGGTACTTGTGGTGCGGGGCTGATTCACCATTGTTTGGTAAAAAGAAAATGGCCACCTTCGAACGCTATTTCCTGGATGACAAAGAAGCCCAATATGAAGAGAGCAATAAATACTATAAATTACGCGACGATAAAGAAACCTGTGTCCGGATTTTAGAAGAGTTTGGACTCGACCCTGAAAAATCACACATCATCAACGGGCATGTGCCTGTAAAAGTTGGTAAAGGAGAAAGCCCGGTGAAAGCAGAAGGACGGCTTTTTGTTATTGATGGCGGAATGTCGAAACCCTATCAAAAAGTAACCGGGATTGCCGGATACACCCTGATCTATGATTCGTATAGCTTAATTCTTGCCGAACATGCTCCGTTCGAATCCAGGCGAAATGCCATTCAGGAGGAACACGATATTGTCTCTATCCGAAGTATGATTGAGCGATCAACTGATCGTATCATGGTAGGCGATACAGACGACGGTGTCCATATCAAAAGCCAAATTGCAGATTTAAATCGATTGTTGGAAGCATACCAAAGAGGTGTGGTAAAGGTTAAAAGTGCGTAAGAATTTGTTCGAATACACTGCGGGATAAGTTTTTGGCTCCGGTCAATCTCTAAAACAAAATAATGACCTGCCGCTGTGTACAGCTAACAGACTTATTTAATATTTGTTAATTCTTCCAAAGTGATTGCCGTTAATTTCCGATCCACCTCAAAAAAGGATATTTTTGTGCCGCATTAAGCAAATTATTTAAAACGATTATAAATTATGGCTAACGTACAAAAAACTTTACTGATGATCCTGGATGGCTGGGGAATCGGCGACGGATCAAAAAATGATGTTGTGGCAACGACTCCAACTCCATTTATCGACTCATTGCAAAAAGAATATCCAAATTCACAATTGCTTACTTCCGGCGAAAATGTTGGCTTGCCCGATGGGCAAATGGGGAACTCTGAGGTTGGTCACTTAAATATTGGTGCCGGACGTGTTCTGTACCAGGATATGGTGAAAATCACGAAGGCTATCAAGGATAAATCGATGTGGGAAAACCCACAATTGCTGAAAGCATATAATTACGCTAAAGACAACAATAAAAAAGTACACCTCATTGGTCTGATTGGCCCCGGAGGAGTTCATGCACTTAGCACACACATGATCGCACTTAGCCAGATGGCAACCGATATGGGATTGACAGATGTGTTTGTGCACGGTCTGACTGACGGTCGCGACACCGACCCTCGCTCAGGTTATGGTTTTCTGGAAACCGCTCTGGAAGGGTTAGAAGGAACCAACGGTAAATTCGCTTCAATCATTGGTCGTTATTACGGTATGGATCGTGATAAAAACTACGATCGCTTAAAACTGGCTTACGATTTATATACCAAAGGTGAAGGTGAAAAGTCAACCGACTTGTTAGCTTCAATTCAAGCGTCGTACGATGCGGGTGTAACTGATGAATTTATCAAGCCAATTTGCATGGTAAAAGAAGATGGAAGCCCTGTTGGAGTGATTGAAGAGGGTGACGTGGTTATCTGCTACAACTTCCGCACCGACCGTTTGCGTCAAACAACAATTGCATTTACTCAGGAAGATTTACCTGAATATGGCATGCACACCATGAACCTGGAGTGGTACACCATGACGACTTACAAAGCTGATTTTAAGAACGTGAATGTTATTTTTGAAAAAACAAACCCAACCAACACCATGGGTGAAATTGTTTCGAATGCCGGATTAAAGCAAATCCGGATTGCTGAAACAGAAAAATATGCACACGTAACATTCTTCTTTAGCGGTGGTCGCGAAGAAGAATTTAATGGTGAAAGCCGAATTCTGATTCCTTCACCCAAAGTTGCAACCTATGACCTTCAACCCGAAATGTCGGCTCCAAAAATTAAGGACGCTATTGTTCCTGAATTGCAAAAAGGCGAGGTAGACTTTGTTTGTCTGAACTTTGCCAATGGCGATATGGTAGGACACACTGGCGACTACGAAGCAATCAGTAAAGCAGTTGCCGCCGTTGATGCCTGTGCTAAAGAAGTGGTTGAAGCTGCACGTGCCAACAACTATAACGTACTGATTATTGCTGACCACGGGAATGCTGACAATGCAGTGAATCCTGATGGATCGGCCAATACTGCACACTCTCTGAATCCGGTTCCATGTATTTATGTGAGTGATGATAAAAGCCTGACCATTGAAAGTGGCATTTTGGCTGATGTTGCGCCAACCTTACTTTCTGAAATGGGCTTGGAAATTCCTTCGGAAATGACCGGTAAAGTTTTGATAAAACGATAGTTTTTTAGACATCTTTGAGCCCTCTCGTATGATGCGGGAGGGCTTTTTATTTTATGCGATATGTTGGAGATTGGTAAAGCGATAGTGAGTTTTGATGTGCTGGAAGAACACTTTCTTTGCGATTTGGCGAAGTGTAAAGGAGCATGCTGTGTTGAAGGAGATTCGGGAGCACCGCTAACAAACGAGGAGGCTGTGAAACTGGAGAAAATCTATCCAATTATTGAAGAGTATATGACTCCGGAGGGGAAGGCAGTGATTGCTCACCAGGGCCCCAGCATGGTTGATTCCGACGGAGATACGGTTACCCCACTGGTAAACAACCGGGAATGCGCTTACACGTTTAAAGACGAACGTGGCATTGTTAAATGCGCCATTGAAAAAGCTTTTTTTGATGGAAAAATTGACTTCCGGAAACCAGTTTCCTGTCATTTGTTTCCGATAAGAATTACCGAATACAAACGCTTTGATGCTGTTAACTATCAGGAATTGAAAATCTGCAAGCCGGGACGCGTGTGCGGCATCGGGCAGAAATTGCCTCTTTATCAATTTCTGAAAGAACCACTAATCCGAAAATATGGAGAAAAATGGTACGAGCAGTTGGAATACGCTGCGAAGGAAAAACCCTGGAAGCAAATCTCGGAATAAATGAGAAAAGCTTTTGTTTAAGCGACAATTTCAACCCGATTCCCATCAGGATCAAGAATGGTAGATTCATAAAATCCATCGCCGGTAGTGCGTGCTTCTCCAACAACAGAGAAACCATCATTTCGCAACTGTTCAGTTAAATCATCTACCTTTTGTTTCGATCCGGTCTGAACAGCGAAATGTACCAGACCTGTATATTCCTTTCGGGTATCGTTCTTCGTTTTGGGGATTCCGGGCATTTGCATCAGCTCAATTGAGCAATCCCCATCAAACTTGATTAAATAGGATTTAAAATCGCGTGAATGATTGTAATAGGCTTCACTGGAACTCGCATCAAAATAGTGAATGTAAAAATTTCGCATTCCCTCAAGATTATATGTCCAAATAGCCAAATGTGAAATTCTCATCAGGTTGTATTTTAGGTGTTATGAATTGATTTTCAGATTCCATTCTGAGAAAAAATGCTCCAAATACTCCTCCATAAATTGATGGCGCTGAAGAGCTAATTTTCTCCCCGTATCGGTATTCATCCGATCTTTCAACAGCAACAACTTTTCGTAAAAATGGTTTATTGTAGGGGCAACCGACTTTTTATAATCCGAAAACGAATGATGCATTTCCGGCTCTATCGCCGGATCATAAATCAATCGGTTTTTATGACCGCCGTATGCAAAGGTACGCGCAATACCAATTGCTCCCATGGCATCCAGCCGATCGGCATCCTGAACGATTTTTGCTTCCAGGCTATTCGGTTTTGTCTCAACTCCTGCTCCTTTAAACGAGACTTCCCGGATAATCGTTTGAATCTGATCGCTGGCATCAGGATCAATTCCAATCCGGCTCATCCAATCCGTTGCTTTTGTTCCATTTTCTGCCGAGAGTTTCCAGTCATCCAAATCATGCAGAAGTGCAGCCATCTCAACGATAAACAAATCACCTCCCTCACACTCCGAAATCGACTTCGATAACTGCCATACCCGATAAATGTGCCACCAGTCGTGTCCACTGGCATCATGCTCAAATTGCTGTTGAATGTATTGGGCTGTTTCCTGTATTGTGTTCTCCATCTTCATAAGCGAACCAAAGCTATATAATATCTGTCGAATTACTAGCTTAATTGACCAGGATGATCACCGTAAACAAAGAACTGGATCTTTGTGATGAAAAAATGCCTTAACAAATAAAATAGACTTATTTGCGGGTACTAAAACATGTTAAAATTTGAAAACGTATTTCAGAATTGATTAGTTTTGCTAATCTTTATTATTGTTCAGGTTGTTATAGAGGAAGTTGATTGCGATTATTTAAAAATGAAAGAAGAAAGAAAATTAACGATGCCTGCCATGTTGCAGGCCAGTTTTAAGAAATATGCTGATCACAACTCGCTCTCGTTGGTGGAAGGCGATAAGAAAACGTATCGTCAACTTCAAAAGGAAGTCGAGAAATTAGGTATTTATTTGAGGGAACTTGGTGTTGAAAAAGGAACAAAAGTTGCCATTCTAAGTACAAACATGCCTAACTGGGGCGTGGCTTATCTGGCCATTGCAGCTGTTGGTGGCGTTGTCGTTCCTATCCTACCCGATTTTCATACAAAAGAAGTAAGCAATATTCTGCAACATGCTGAAGTGGAGCTCGTTTTCGTTTCTGAAAACCTGATCAATAAATTGAATACCGAGGAGTATCCAATGCTAAAAATCATCCACATTGAAACGCTGAAAGAACAGCACGCTGAGGATTACCCGAATGCTGAATCTGAGCAAGACCAGCAGTTTCATTATGAGCCGGTTGAAGAGGAAGATTTACTTTCGATCATCTACACGTCCGGAACAACCGGAACCTCAAAAGGAGTTATGCTGACCCATCGAAATATTGTATGGACAGCCAGGCAAAGTATCACATTTCAGCATATCGATTCGAACGACCGGTTTTTGTCCGTTCTTCCGCTTTCACATACTTTCGAAAATACATTGGGACTGATTTTTCCATTGACATATGGGGCATCGGTTTTTTACATGAAAAAACCCCCGACAGCCACTGTTTTAATGCCAGCCCTGACCGAAGTGAAACCCACGATCATGTTGGTGGTACCACTAATCATTGAAAAGATTTATAAGGGCAAAATATTACCTCAAATAAACAGTAAATCAATCACACGAAATCTATACAAAATTCGTCCTTTCCAAAAGATATTGAGCCGCATTGCCGGTAAAAAATTGCTGGATACGTTTGGTGGCGAGTTAAAGTTTTTTGGTATTGGCGGCGCAAAGCTCGACAATCAGGTTGAACGCTTTTTGATGGATGCAAAATTTCCACTGGCGATTGGCTATGGTTTAACCGAAACATCGCCATTACTGGCTGGTGCTGTAGGCGATAATATTCGCTATTTGTCAACTGGCGTACCACTCGAAGGTGTGGATTTGCGAATTGCAAATGCAGATCCGGTAACCGGCGAAGGTGAAGTTCAGGCACGAGGAGCTAATGTGATGAAAGGCTACTACAAACAGCCTGATTTAACCAAGGATGTTTTTTCGGATGATGGCTGGTTTCGTACCGGTGATTTAGGAAAATTTGATCGCTCCGGATTTTTATACATCAAAGGGCGTATCAAAAATATGATTGTTGGTGCCAGCGGGGAAAATGTTTATCCGGAAGAAATAGAATCGGTCATTAACAGGATGGAGTATGTTCTCGAGTCGCTTGTTGTTGAGCAAAAAGGCCGCTTGGTGGCCATGGTTCATTTAAACATGGAAGAGATCGAACAGCGAGTGCGAAACATGAAGTCGTTACGAGATGAAGCAGTCAGCAAAATGAATTCACGGGTTGATGACATATTAAATGAGATTCAACACAAAGTGAATGAGGAAGTGAATAAATTCTCCCGGGTTCAGCAGGTTGTCTTACAGCCGGTACCTTTTGAGAAAACACCTACTCTTAAAATTAAACGATTCTTGTATAACTAGCGAAAAAGCATTTGCCGAACAAAATTCCCAAAAATTCCCGATGTTGTAAAAATACCGGGAATTTTTGTTTGATTTTTTTTTTTGTTCCTGGGGATATATTATGTAGCTTAGCATCCTTACTTAAAGAAGATATATTCTAATACATTTTAAATGCTGCGCCGTATTTTATGGCGACCATTAAAAGGGGGGGCGGCTTAACGGAAGCTTTTGTATTCTGGGGGGAATCTGAAACTCGGAGCCGATAAAAATAATCAGTTGTTTTTTTCATACAAAAAAATGAAAATTAATGCGTTTCTATGCGAAAAGTAATTTATTCTTTTTTGCTGTTAGCCGGTGTGATATGCACTGCCATGGGGCAGTCTGAACAAATTGATTCACTGCATGCAGCATTCGACCAGAAGTATGGTTTGGATATGGCACTTTACAGTGGGAAGAAATATTCAAAAGAAGTTCATCCGATTAAAGGGCATCCATTTTGGCTTAACCAAGATGAATTCACCGCTCATGTTTTTATTGGCGGAGTAGCTTATCCAAATCAACGGCTCAGATACAATTTATATAAGCAAGAGTTCATTTTGCATTATGAGGATTACAACAAGCTGCCCCATCAGATTATTTTAAATACAGAAGTCATTGATTCCGTTCGGGGAAAAGATTTTTTGTTTGTAAAGAATGCGTTATATCCTCAAATTAATTACCCGTTCTTAAGCGTTATTTATAAGGAGAAGCTTGCCTGCTATGCTGCTGTAAAAAAGGAATTGCATTTTCAATCCCAAGGAGAAATTATTGGGCATGAATTTTCGGACCAAGAGAGAGAATACTACCTGATACTAGAAGATAAGGTGTATCCGTTTCAAAAGAAAAATACTTTTTTGCGGATCTTCCCCAAAAAAAAGAAGCGAGCAATTAGAAAATACATATCATCCAGGCGGATCAAATTTAAAGACATTTCAGATGAAGAGCTAAAAGAGTTAATCGCTTTCACTGAACGTATTTTGAACTAACATGAAGCAACTAACCTACCTAATTCTATTTTTAATCCTACTTCCTTGTAGCTTGTGGGCGCAGCAAGTGGAACAAATTCAAATTAGCAGAACCTACGATACTGTTTCCTTCGTTGACCTGGTGAAGGAAATTGAGCGGAGCAATCCTATTCGTTTCTTTTTCAAAAAGGAATGGGTGGATGATTTAACGGTTTCAATTGCGGCGCAGAAAATACCAGTACCGGACCTGATGGACTATTTGCTTGCCAATACGAAGTTAGGCTTCGTTTATCAGTCACCAGGTATCGTTTTCTTATTACCTGAAAAAAATTACCTTACTCCAATTCCACCATACAATAGTCCGGTCGGCGAGGATCTGTCCCCGCAGGCGAGTGTAACCACCAAAATAGAGGAGAAGTATTTGCAGGGCCGCCAGCCGGATATGATCGAAACCATTGTTGTTGGAAGCAGGGAGAAGGCTGAAAATGGAAAACCGGTAGTCGTGCAGGGGCATCTTACCGACACTGAATCAGGAGAGCCATTGATTGGGGCAACCATGTATATTCCGAGCCTGAAAAAGGGGGCGGCCACAGGTAGCAATGGATTAATGAGCCTGGTGCTCAAACCGGGAGTTTATTCGGTGGTCTTCCAAAATATGGGCATGAAGCAAGTAAAAGGAAACTTGGATGTTCGTTCGATGGGGGATTTCAGCCTGAGTATGGAGCCACAGTTGCAAACAATTGAAGAGATTGTTGTGGCAGGAGACGAAGAACAAACCCGGGGTTCCAAGCTTGGAATGGAGAGTGTTTCAGTAAAAACCATGAAAGAGCTGCCGACGCTCATGGGCGAGAAAGATATTTTGAAGGTCGCCCAAATGTTGCCCGGAATAGTGAGTGTGGGCGAAGGATCAGCCGGAGTAAATGTGCGGGGCGGTAATGCAGATCAAAACTTATTCTACATCAATGATATCCCGATTTATAATAGCTCTCACCTTTTTGGCTTCTTCTCGTCGATTAATTCAGGAATAGTGGAGAACTTTTCGATTTATAAGGGGCAGGTGCCTGCTGAATTTGGTGGCAGATTATCTTCTGTCTTTAATGTTCAAACCAGAAGAGGAAACAAAAAGAAATTTTTTACGCAAGGCGGCATAAGTCCGATTTCTGCAAATGCTGAAATTGAAACGCCCATTGTTGAAGACAAGGTATCGATGATGTTGAGTGCTCGTTCCAGCTATTCAGACTGGATATTGAAACGATTGGATGATCCTGATTTGAGAAATAGCCGGGCCTCTTTTTATGATTTTGCTGCAGCTCTTGATTTTCAGTTAGATGACAATGATCAAGTGGCGGTATTTGTCTACAACAGTCACGATCAATTTGATTTAAATGACTATACTGACTACCAATATGGGAACCAAGGTGGTTCGGTTAATTATGTGCACCGATTTTCTCCGGCCTTAAAATCGACGTTATCTGCCGTGGCATCAAACTATAACTTCTCAACGACTGAAAAGCGGTTGGCTACCGAATCCTACACCCATGCTTATTCGCTTGATCATTATGAGATTAAAACAAAATGGAACTGGGTCCCGCATGAAAATCATCAGGTAACTGCCGGTGCTGATCTTATTTTGTACCAGTTGGACAGGGGCCAGGTTAACCCGTATGGAAATGAGTCAATGAAACTACCTGTCGACCTGGGGAATGAAAAAGGGATGGAAACGGCTTTCTTTGTTGACGACAATATTGCTATCGGACCACGACTAAGTTTAAATGTAGGACTTAGGTACAGCATGTTTTCAGAGATTGGTCCTAAAACAGTGAGGCAATATTTACCGGGAGCAGCCTTCGATGATATTAATGTCGCTGAGATCAACACGTATGAAAAAGATGAGAAGATTGTAAGTTTTCAAAATCCTGAATTGAGAGCTGCACTCGATTTTAAGTTTACGAGAAATAGCTCAATGAAACTGTCGGTTAATCAAATGACCCAGTATTTGTTTATGCTCAGCAATACGATTTCCATTGCTCCCAATGATCAATGGAAGATGGTTGATTCGCACATTAACCCACCGAGATCAATTCAATATTCGGCGGGGTATTTTCACGATTTCCCAAGAACTGGCCTGTCATTTACCGGGGAAGTGTACTACAAGCAAGCCAAGGATGTTGTTGAATACAAGGATGGCGCTGATTTTTTGACAACGCCGTATGTTGAAACAACGATTCTGCAAGGAAAGCAGGAAGCTTATGGAGCCGAGTTTATGCTGAACAAGACAACAGGTAGGTTCAATGGATGGGCTTCATATACCTACTCGCGATCGTTGATAACAGTTGACGGGGCAAACAATTTTCAAGATATTAACCAAGGGAAAACTTATCCGTCTAATTTTGATAAGCCACATGTCGCGAATTTGGTGTTAAACTATAAATTATTGCGACGCATCTCATTTTCATTGAATACCTTTTACAATACGGGCCGGCCAATTACTTTGCCAAAAGGTGTTTATCATATCGAACATCAGCCTTTTGTAGATTACTCAGAACGAAATGCCTACCGGATACCCGATTATTTTAGAATGGATGCCTCGATTAAACTGGAAGGAAATTTAAAGTCCAAAAAGTTGATGCACAGTTATTGGCAGATCAGCATCTATAACCTGACTGGTCGAAGCAATGCCAATTCTATTTTCTTCACTTCTGAGGATGGTCATCTGCGCGGATATCAATATTCTGTTATCGGGGTACCGATTTTTACGATTTCATGGAACTGGAAACTAGGAAACTATGCAAATAACTAAAGCACTCATTTATTTTGTATTAATTGGAATTGCCTTGTCCTCATGTATTGAGCGATATTACCTTGATTCCGATAGGGAATTGAACCCAAGATTGGTTGTGGATGCAACAATAACAAATGACGGAGGTGAACAGAAGATTGTCATTTCTTGGTCGGCTGATCCTGAATTTGCAATCTTCCAACCGGTATCAGGCTGTGTTGTAAGAGTCGAGGACAAGCAAGGAAATCAGCTTTATTTTAATGAATCGACTGGCAGCGGTGAATATCGGGCAATCATTGGTGATCAATATTTAAGAACCGGTTCTGAATTTCGGTTGTTAATCGATTTGCCTGATGGTGAACAATATGTCAGTAGGTTTGAGAAAATGTTGCCCTGCCCGCCAATCGAATCCGTCTATTATGAATTGGAGTCGAAGCCAACAAACGATCCCAACATTAATGAAGAAGGAGCCCAATTCTATATTGATTTGAATGCGGGAGATAGCTATGGGCGCTTTTTTCGGTGGAAACTACAAGAAACATGGGAGTACCACTCTAGCTTCCCTATCACAAGGTATCTTGATGAGGAGGGCTGGCATAACTATGGTGAAGATTATTCTTTCTACACATGCTATAGGACTGAAGATATAAAAAAGCTTTTTTTACTTTCGACCAGGGGTCTTAAGGATAATAGTTACGAAATGTTTCCATTACATTTTGTGAATGATCATACTCAGAGGCTTAAACATCAATATAGTTTGCTGGTTAAGCAATATTCTTTAACTGAAGAAGCTTGGAGTTATTGGGAAAAATTAAGAAAAAACAATCAGGAATCGGTCGATATGTTTGGGAAGCAGCCTGTTAGTGTTCGAGGAAATATTTTTAATGCAAAAGATTCACTGGAAACTGCCTTAGGCTATTTTAGCGTGTCCTCGGTATCGTCAAAGCGAATTCAAGTAGATGGTATTGAAGACTTGCATTTTTATGAATTGCCAGTTTGTGCGGTGACGCTTGAAAAAGATATGGAAGAACTCCCAGATGAAGACGATTTTCCAGCTTATTTCACGCAGGTTCCTGATGAAAATCAGAAGTTGGAATGGGGATATGCTAATTCAGGCTGCTTTATTTGCACCATGCATGGAGGAACATTAGAAAAACCATCCTATTGGGAATAATCATGAAAAAGAAAGTACTAAAATACCTGTTATTTACTTCATTGGTTATCGTTGCTGCCTGGTTCAGTGTGAATAAGGCCAACGCACAGTCGGATACCAGCGAGAAGGAGTTGATTGAAAGGATGCATGTTGTTACCGATCGGGAGATTTACTGTGTTGGAGAAGATCTTTTATTTTCAGCCTATAATTTGTCCTCAGCCGACTTACGCGATATCAAGTGGAGTAACATCTTGTATATTGAAATTATCACGCCTGACGGGGAAAGCGTATTGCAAAAAAAGTACAGTTACGGTCCTGATGGTGTACATGGAGTGATTGTTATTCCTGATTGGATACTCACCGGAAATTATTATCTCCGGGCCTACACCCGGTGGATGCGTGATTTCTCGCCATACAACTACTTCTACAAAGTGATCAAAATTGTTAACCCGTTTCGTTCCGTCTTGTTGGAACCAACAGTCGATCAAGAGGTCAAGGAAGGCGAAAGCTTTGAAACGCCCAAAGAAACTAATCTCATTGATATTCGCATCCCTTCCAATGAACCTGTTTTCGGTAAGCGAGAACAGATTGTGGTGGAAGTTCGTACCAAAAAACCGCAGAAATTCCATGAAAAGCTAGCGGTATCGGTGGTACGAAAAGGAGCAGCTAACAACTCGGTTCCCAAGATAACACGAACTTCGGGAGTCAGTTATACGCCTAAATTTATTCCCGAAACCAGGGGGCTGTCTGTATCGGGGAAAGCAGTAAATGCCAATGATTCGATTCCGCTTCCATACACGCTGGTTGCCTTGACTGTCTTTAAGGAGAAGCCGGAAAATTTGAATGTGATCACGGATGAAAAAGGCCGTTTCTTCTTTGACTTGTCCTTCTTGAAAGGGGAATATGAGTTGTTTATTTCAGCAAAAGCGGATAAAGATTCAAATTTTCCACTCATCTTAGTCGATAATGATTTTTCTTCGGCTAAGATTCAATTGCCGTATATTCCGGTTGATTTATCAAATGAAAGCCGGGAATTATACCAAACCCTGAATTTTACCAGCCAGATTCAAGCTTTGTATCACGAAGAAGAGCGAGGGGAAATGGAGGGTTTGAATCAACCGAAACCTTTTTTATCGGATACTGCTTTTTATGGGCAACCCGATTTTTCACTTATATTGGACGACTACGTTCAGCTCCCTTCCTTGTCCGAGTATTTTTATGAGTTGGTGCCCAGTGTAAAGGGCCGGCAACAAGGAGGTAAGTCAAGCCTGAAAGTGATGGGGGCAAATCCTGAAATGTCGATTTATGATCCGCTTATTTTGGTGGACATGGTATCCGTTTTTGATGTTGACAAGGTACTGTCATTACCTCCTGAAAGAATACAACGGATTGAGGTTATTCTTTCTCCTTTTATTCGGGGAGATGTAACTTATGGAGGCGTTGTCAGTTTCTTCTCTCGAAAAGGAGACTTGGCGGGTATCGATCTTCCCGCGACCGGACGTTTTATCAATTATAACATGCTTTCGGAAGGTAGTCGTAATATCGCTGATAAGAAGTTGACAGACGAGCATGTTCCCGATCTTCGGAATTGCTTGTATTGGAATCCGTCCGTTCAGCTTGATGAAACGGGCTCGACCAGCATTCGGTTTAACACAGGCGACAATACAGGCGAATACATAATTGTTGTACACGCTGTGGACCAGAGTGGAGCGATCAATTTGGCAACAAAAGAAATTCGGATTGACTAGTCATCCTTTGTCCCTTTATCGATGCGTTGAGAGGTTACGTCAGCTGGCCTTTCATTGCCTGATCCGAAGTATTTTTCTAAAAAGGGCTCTGAAAAACGACTCCTTTGCCAATTCTCCGGTAATTTTATGACTTTGTGATACTTCTGTGATAAACACATCATACCTTTCGCCTGTTCTAAGAAAAAAAACGATTATGGAAAAGGCGTTAATCATTGAGGACGACAAGGATATCTCCGAACTTATTTCCATTCACTTAGCTGACATGAACATGGAAGTGGATAAAGCATTCGATGGCAAAGACGGCCTGATGAAAGCGATGAATAATCACTATCGGTTTATCCTGTTAGATATTCGGTTACCCGAGCTCGACGGGTTCGAAATTTGCAAGCGACTTCGGATGGAAAAAAACAACACACCCATTTTAATGATTACCTCCAAATCGGAGGAGATTGATAAAGTGTTAGGACTGGAAATGGGAGCCGACGACTACATTTCGAAGCCATTTGGAATTCGGGAATTATTAGCACGGGTGAAAGCTGTTTTAAGGCGAACCGAACGGATGCTACAGGGAGAAGATCAGGATGAGATTGAGATACGCTGCGAACAGTTGTACATTAACGTGGGTATGCGTATTGTTGAGATAAACGGAGAGCGTATTGAGCTTTCACCAAAAGAGTTTGACTTATTGGTTCTGCTGGCTTCCAATCCGGGGAAAACCTATACGCGCATGCAGCTTCTCAATAAAGTTTGGGGATACGAATTTGAAGGTTTTGAACATACCGTAAACTCTCATATCAACCGACTTCGCTCAAAAGTTGAAAAGGACATGAGCATGCCGGAATACATTTTAACCACTTGGGGCGTAGGATATAAATTCAGGGAAGCCTGAGTAAAAATATAGTCAAATGCAATTTGCCAAGCCAAAAATATTTAACCGCCTGTATTTACAGGTTTCAGCAATTTTCCTGCTGGTGTTATTCTTTTTCACTGCAATCGTTTTGTATGTTTCGGTGGAATCGGCACGAAAGTATTCCATTGAGGTAAACCAGCAGCTAAACCGTGAGCTGGCAGAAAACACCATTTCGATGCTTCATCCGTTCATTAAAGATGGCACCATTAGCGAAGATGGGGTGAAAGACATTATGCACTCCATGATGGTGATCAATCCGATTGTGGAGGTTTATTTGCTAAATCCCGAAGGAAAAATTTTGCAGTATGTGGCTCCTGACAAAGTGGTTAAACTGGAAGAAGTGAACCTTGCGCCTGTCAAATCCTTTTTGGACGATCCTGCGCACAGCATTATTTATGGCGATGACCCCCGCAATCCGGGAGAACACAAAATATTTTCAGCAGCCCGCGTAATGGAAAACGATCAACTGACGGGCTACATCTACATTGTGCTAGCAAGTCAGAAGTACGTTTCGGCTTCGCAAGCCTTGTTAGGTAGTTACATTTTAGGACTTTCCATTCGTTCAATCATCACAATTTTGATTATTTCAGCATTGATTGGACTGCTGGCTATTTGGGTGATAACCAACAAGCTCAATCCGATCATCAAAGGAATAAACGAATTTCGAGATGGTCATTTGGATACCCGGATTGATATCAAATCTGATGGGGAACTGGATCGAATTGGACTGGTTTTTAATGAAATGGCAGATACCATAGAACACAACATTCAGGAGCTGAAAGGCGTGGATAACCTGCGACGGGAATTGATTAGCAATGTATCGCATGATTTACGCACACCCGTAGCCTCCATCCAGGGATATGCCGAAACCTTGTTGTTGAAAAAGGATACCATTCAACCCAAAGAACAGGAGAAGTACCTGGAGGTGATATACAACAGTTGTGGCCGCCTGAAAAAAATGGTTGAAGATTTGTTTGAGCTTTCCAAGTTGCAGGCACAGCAAGTCAAACCTCATACCGAGCCATTCTCGATTGCTGAGTTGGTGCACGATATTGCCAGCAAGTACCGGATCATCTCGCAAAAGGAAGGGATTAGCATTAATACGGTAATCGCCAAAGATGTGCCATTGGTTGAAGCTGATATCTCCATGATTGACCGCGTATTGCAAAACCTGATTGATAATGCCGTGAAATTCTGTCATAAAGGGGACACGATCAATATTGAGATTGATACGAAGAACCCACAAAAAGTAGAAGTGCGTGTTGCTGACTCAGGACAGGGAATTAAACAAGAAGACCTGGAAAATGTATTCCAGCGTTACTATAAAGCCCATGATGACCATCAAAGCACCGGACTGGGACTGGCCATTGTAAAAAAAATGGTCGAACTGCATAACTCCACGATTCAGGTATTCAGCCAATTTGGAAAAGGAACCACCTTCGTTTTTGAACTTCCTACAGCTAAACGGACCTAGTTTATTATTGAAAAAAATGAACTTTTTGTGATTCTGTGGTGATATTTACTACGGATCTTTGACCGAACACCGATATTACTTTCGGAATGATGTTTG
The DNA here is from genome assembly GCF_009847015.1 of Sunxiuqinia indica. Taxonomy (GTDB): domain Bacteria; phylum Bacteroidota; class Bacteroidia; order Bacteroidales; family Prolixibacteraceae; genus Sunxiuqinia; species Sunxiuqinia indica. The sequence goes on along the minus strand of NZ_WVEM01000002.1, from coordinate 485,597 downwards.
AATAGTAAATAGAGTTCAGCAAGCGAAGAAAACAAGATTTGAAAGGGAAACGATTATGAAACGAATGATGTATGTATTGCTGTTTAGCCTGATAGCACTCACAGGGTGCGCCCAAAATCAGAAGCAGAAACAAGATTCACCGAACTACCGACCATTAACAGCTAAAGAAGAAATGGTGATTATTCATAAGGGAACAGAACGTCCGTTTACCGGAAAATACGATAAGTTTTACGAAGAGGGTACCTACGTTTGCAAACGATGTGGTGCCGAGTTGTATCACTCATCAGACAAGTTTGATTCAGGTTGCGGATGGCCTAGTTTTGATGACGAAATCGAGGGCGCCGTGAAACGAACACCTGATCCTGATGGTATGCGTACAGAGATCACCTGCAATAACTGTGGTGCTCACTTAGGGCATGTTTTTTTAAACGAGGGATTCACCAACAAGAATACCCGGCATTGTGTCAATTCCATTTCCTTGGAATTTATTCCGGCTGGCACTTCGAATAAAGCTACCAGTGACACGGCTTATTTTGCAGGGGGCTGCTTTTGGGGAGTTGAATATTACCTGGAACAGGAGCCGGGAGTATCGTCTGTTGAGTCTGGCTACATGGGAGGAAATAAGAATAATCCGTCATACGAGGATGTAAGCTATCGACATACGGGCCATGCGGAGGTGGTTCGTGTGATTTTCGATCCGTCGGAAACGAATTATGAAAACTTAGCAAAATTGTTTTTCGAAATTCACGACCCCACGCAAGTAAACCGACAGGGACCTGACGTGGGGTCGCAGTACCGGTCAGAAGTCTTTTTTCGCACAGTACAACAGAAGCAGATCGCCGAAAAGCTAATTGGCATGTTGGAATTGAAGGGCTACGATGTGGCTACCCGCGTAACACCGGCAGCTGCTTTCTGGCAAGCCGAAGCATACCACCAGGATTATTACGAGAAAAAAGGCGGCACCCCCTATTGCCACAAGCGGGTGAATCGATTTTCCCGGTGATGCTTTTTATAAAGTCGGGAAAGAAGAAACAAGAATACCGTCAAAACATCTAGCGGCGAGGTTTTTTCTTACGCAAGTGCACAAAAGAGCCAACTTCGGGGCGCTCGCCCGGCTTCAGTCGATTTAACCGATATAAGCGTTTCAACTTTATGCCATAGCGTTGAGAGATAAAATGCATCGTATCATCCGACTCAAAACGATGAGTTTTATGGGATTTTTTTGCCTTCCTGTGCTTTGGCTCGACATATAAAATCTCGTTTTCCTGGGGTTGTTGACCTTTTTGATAATCGTTATAGGCATAAATCTCCCACTCTTTTAAATCAAACTCCTGAGCAATTTTCTGAAAGGTGTCGCCTTTTTTAACAACAATCGATCGCAGGTCATTCCTTAAAACAACTTTTCGAGCTTGATATGGATTAATCAGATTTCGACCGTCGACAGGTTGATTGGATTGTTGAATACGTGCTATTTGAGACTTATCCAAACCTTCGTCGTACAAATAAAGCTTATGGTCTTCGATAATCTTAATTAAAAGATTGGCATAATGAGGATTCGTGGCATAACCGGCCTTTTTCAGGCCTCGAGCCCAGCCCTTGTAATCGGTCAGCTTTAATGTAAAAAGACCTGCATAGCGCGAATTCAGTGTCAAAAAATCAGAATGATCGATAAAAGACGCTTCTACTGAACTATACTTCCGGAAGCATTCTCCTCTGGCGTCATCGTCGTGATAAACACGCTTTCCTCTCCAGCTACTTTTGCACTTAATCCCAAAATGATTGTTGCTTTTTACACTGAGCTCTGAGTTTCCATCTCCAGACTCCAAACAAGCTTGTGCCAAAGTGATACTTGCTGGAACTCCGGTTCGGATCATTTCGCTTACGGCAAGCGGCGCAAATTTTTCAATGTATTCTTCGCGGGTATTTATCCGCTGACCAAATCCAATTAAAGTAAGAGTAAGAAAAAAGATACTTAGCGCAATCCTTCGGGTCATAGAAATCAAATTTTAAACAAAAATAAAAAAATAGCCGACTTTTATGCGTTGGTATAACTACCTAAAAAAATGTAAATTTGACAAAGCCTCAAAATGAAAACGAAAGAAATTAAAATTAGTATATCACAATTCGAAAATCCAGGAGAATTATCTCCCGAAGATCAGGAATTGATTTTAAAAGCAAGAGCCTCCGCTTCCCTGGCCTATGCTCCCTACTCAAATTATTTGGTTGGTGCTGCCCTTCGGCTCGAAGATGAAACAATCGTCACCGGCAACAATCAGGAAAATGCGTCTTCTCCCCTTGGAACATGCGCCGAGCGTTCAGCAATTTTCTGGGCTAATGCCAATTATCCCGATTTAGCCATTGACACGATCGTGGTTACAGCTGTTGACCAGAACGGAAGCGCGGCAAAAAACGTTAGCCCCTGCGGCGCTTGCCGACAAGTTATGGTGGAATGCGAACACAGGTATAGTAAAAGTATGCGCGTTATTCTGGATAGTTCCAATGGAATTGAAATCCTTGAAAATGCAAAAAGCCTGCTACCGCTAAGTTTTAATGGTGATTCGTTAAAATCAATCGGTTAGGATTTATTCTTTCAACTCTTTTATTTGAATTAACTCATTCCAAATAGCATCTCCTTTCGGTGGTTGAGCAACGATTTTTATCATTTTCTTTTGAACCGGATGAATGAACTCCAATTTCCGGGCGTGCAAATGAATACCTCCATCCTGATTGCTCCGGGCAGCTCCGTATTTTAAGTCTCCTTTAATGTGGCTACCTATTTTTGATAATTGCACCCGTATTTGATGATGACGACCAGTTTGCAGGTCAACTTCCAATAAATGATACCGATTAAGGCTCGCCCGATGCGTATACGACAATTTACAATGCTTAGCTCCCTTTTTAGGTTTCGGAGTTGGCGAAGCATAGCTTTTGTTTTTGCCTTCATCTTTCCAGAGGTAATGCTCAAGTGTATCTTCCATATTTTCGGGTAGTGTGTCAACCACCGCCCAATATGTTTTTTTGATGGCCTCCTTGTCTTTAAACATTTCACTCAAACGAGTAAGTGCCTTACTTGTACGGGCAAAAATAACGACTCCACTTGTTGGCCGGTCCAGTCGGTGTGGCGATCCTAAAAATACATCGCCAGGCTTTTTATATTTATCTTTGATGTATGCTTTAACCTGATCAATCAGCGTTTCATCACCAGTTTTGTCTCCCTGCACAATTTCACCACAAGCTTTATTCACAGCGATGATATGATTGTCTTCGTATATTACTTGCATAGCATTAGTTTCAAATTTTGAGTTTGACAAGCGTTATCTTCACTTTTCTCGCAACTCTGTTCCTTCTACGTTTAGTACTGTTCACGTTCGTTTGGAAAGCTGACAGCTTTTACATCTTCAATATAACTACCAACAGCACCTTTTATTTCGGCAGCTAAGTTGTGATAACGACGCAAAAAGCGAGGTGAAAATTCCTGCGTAATTCCCAGCATATCATGAATCACTAAAACCTGCCCATCAACTCCGCTTCCGGCACCAATCCCAATAATTGGAATTTTGACCGACTCCGCGACCTTTTGCCCCAACTCAGCTGGAATTTTCTCCAAAACAATCGCAAAACAGCCGGCTGCTTCCAGCAACTGGGCATCAGCAATCAGTTTGGCTGCTTCTTCATCTTGTTTCGCACGAACCGTGTAAGTTCCATATTTATGAATCGATTGAGGCATCAACCCCAGGTGCCCCATCACTGGAATCCCCGCTGACAAGATCCGGTCAACTGACTCGATGATTTCTTTCCCTCCTTCAAGTTTGATGGCATCGGCAGCAGTTTCTTTCATGATTCGAATAGCCGAACTCAACGCTTCTTTGCTATTTCCCTGGTAGGTTCCAAACGGCATATCTACGACAACCAGAGCGCGGTTAGCTGCCTTCACAACCGAAGTTCCATGATAAATCATCTGATCAAGGGTAATTGGCAGTGTCGTTTCATTTCCCGACATTACATTTGATGCGGAATCACCTACCAGGATGACATCAATACCTGCTTCATCAACAAGTTTGGCCATACTGTAATCATAGCTGGTTAGCATTGATATTTTTTCGCCTTTCAATTTCATTTCAGAAAGGACGTGAGTGGTTACACGTTTTATTGCTTTTTTATGTACTGACATAACAATGAGTATTCAATTCGCTTACAAAAGTAAGAATTTATACATTGACACGATGAGTTCTTAAAAAAACCTGATTCAGCTTAACGATTACCGAGACGACGCACCCTCTTCTATGTCTTTTTGTCACCAAATATGTCAGGCAGATTTTCATTCAGTCAGAACATCGTGTCAATATTGCACCTAATTCAACTGTTTTTTCATTGGCACAGTCATTGATCTTTTGCTGACCGTTAAAACAATTGAGAAATACGAAATCATAAAAATTAAATACAATGGGAAAAATAATTGGAATTGACTTAGGAACAACAAACTCATGTGTTTCCGTAATGGAAGGAAATGAGCCGGTTGTTATCCCTAACAGCGAAGGAAAAAGAACAACACCATCAATCGTTGCTTTTATTGAGAATGGTGAACGTAAAATTGGAGACCCTGCAAAACGTCAGGCGATTACCAATCCAACGAAAACCGTTGCTTCAATCAAACGATTCATGGGAGAAACTTTTGATAAAGTGACGAAAGAGGTTAACCGTGTTCCTTATAAAGTTGTAAAAGGTGACAATAATACGCCTCGCGTACAAATTGATGATCGTAAATATTCACCACAGGAAATTTCAGCCATGGTTCTTCAAAAAATGAAGAAAACTGCTGAAGACTACCTGGGACAGGAAGTAACTGAAGCTGTTATTACAGTTCCTGCTTACTTTAGCGACTCGCAACGTCAGGCAACTAAAGAAGCCGGAGAAATTGCAGGTCTTCAGGTACGTCGTATTATTAACGAACCTACAGCAGCCTCTCTGGCATATGGTCTTGACAAACAAGACAAAGACATGAAAGTGGCTGTGTTCGACCTTGGTGGTGGTACATTCGATATTTCAATCCTTGAATTAGGTGACGGTGTATTTGAAGTAAAATCAACCGATGGTGATACCCACCTTGGTGGTGACGACTTTGACCAGGTATTGATCGACTGGTTAGCTGACGAATTCAAAAACGATGAAGGTCTTGACTTGCGCAAAGACCCAATGGCACTTCAACGTTTGAAGGAAGCTGCTGAGAAAGCAAAAATCGAATTGTCAAGCTCAACACAAACTGAAATCAACCTACCATATATTATGCCGGTTGACGGAGTACCAAAACACTTGGTAAAAACATTGACTCGTTCAAAATTTGAACAGTTGGCAGATAGCTTGATCAATGCGACCATGGAACCTTGTAAAAAAGCATTGAAGAATGCTGGTTTGTCAGCTTCTGACATTGATGAAATTTTATTGGTTGGTGGATCAACGCGTATCCCGGCTATCCAGGAAAAAGTACAAGCTTTCTTTGGCAAAGCACCTTCAAAAGGGGTAAATCCTGACGAAGTTGTAGCTGTTGGTGCTGCTATTCAAGGTGGCGTATTAACCGGCGAGGTCAAAGATGTATTATTGCTTGATGTTACTCCTCTGTCATTGGGTATAGAAACCATGGGTGGTGTAATGACTAAATTGATTGAAGCCAATACAACAATTCCTACCAAAAAATCAGAATCATTCACAACTGCGGCTGATAACCAACCTTCAGTTGAGATTCACGTGTTGCAAGGTGAACGTCCAATGGCCAACGGAAACAAAACCATCGGACGATTCCACCTGGATGGAATACCTCCATCCCCACGTGGCGTACCTCAAATTGAAGTATCGTTTGATATTGATGCCAATGGTATTTTGCATGTTCACGCAAAAGACAAAGCTACCGGCAAATCACAATCAATCCGTATTGAAGCTTCTTCAGGCTTGAGTGATGATGAAATTCAAAAGATGAAGGCCGAAGCCGAAGCTAATGCAGATGCCGACAAGCAAGCTCGCGAAAAGGTTGATAAAATGAATCAGGCTGATGGTTTGATTTTTCAAACCGATAAACAATTGAAAGAGTTGGGTGACAAGTTGCCAGCCGACAAAAAGCAACCAATTGAAGATGCATTGAACAAGCTGAAAGAAGCACACAAAGCTGAAGATTTAGCTGCTATTGATGCTGCAACAGCAGAATTAAACGAAGTATTTCAAGCCGCTTCTCAGGAGATGTATAATGCACAGGCGCAAGCCGAAGGCCAGCCACAAGGAGGACCTCAAGCGAATGCCGGAGGTCAAGGTGGAAGCAGTAAGTCGTCAGGAAATGACCAAGATGGCGAAGTAACTGATGTTGACTTTGAAGAAGTGAAATAACAACCATAATAACGAATACAAAAATCCCCGAAGGCGATGCTTTCGGGGATTTTTTTGCTTCTAATATTCTTATTTGGAATCAGTTTAAATTTGACTCACTTCATTTCACATATAAAAAGGAAATGAAATAAATGCCTATCTTTCATCGATTCTGTAAAAAGATGAGCCAATGAAACTGACAAAAAGAGTGCTTACGTTTTTAATTCTAATCTTTTCTGTCATTATAGTTGTGGCAGCAAACCTGTTCTATCTTAACATCCAAAGGAATATTCACAAAGAAAAAGCGAAGGATCTTGCCACGATTTCACAATTTAAGATTAATGAGCTTATCCAGTGGCGAAAAGAAAGATTTGCCGATATAAAACTTTTCTCCAACTCAACATTTTTTGGAAATGCAGTTCTGGAACATATAGAAGACAGGCCAGATAGCGACCGGACAAACTATCTTTTGGAACGACTATCAATTCCTAGAGAAGAATATGGTTATCAGTCGGTTTTTTTAGTAACTCCGGAATATCAACTTCTACTCTCTTCCACCCCCTCGAAAAGCTTAATTGGCCATAAACTAATGCAGCAAATAGATGCCTCCATTTCAACCGGGCGAACAACATCAACCGACTTTTATTTTAGTGAAAAAGACAGCACTATACTCTACGATATTATTGCTCCCATTACTGCAAGCGGACAAAGCACCCCAATAGCGGCAATCGTGTTTAGGATTGATCCGGCAAGATATCTGTACCCACTCATCCAATCGTGGCCGACCCCAAGTAAAACAGCCGAATCATTGCTTATTAGAAAAGATGATAGGCATGTCCTTTTTCTAAATGAATTACGCCATCAAAAAGAAACTGCTTTAAAACTTCGAATACCTCTCACTCAAGAAACACTTCCTGCAGTTGTTGCAGCGCAGGGATATACCGGAATCGTGGAAGGAATAGATTATCGAAATGAAAAAGTGATGGCCTATGTCGGACATATCCCTGAAACGAATTGGTACATAGTAGCTAAAGTCGATACCAAAGAACTCTTTCAACAAGCAGTTACGGCGGGTACTTTTATATTTGTTACAACTTCTCTAATTATTTTATCTTTTGTAATCGGGTTGATTCTGTTTTATAATTTGCGCCAAAAAAAGATTTTCAAAACCTTGTGGAAAACACAGGAAGAGTTTAAAACAACCTTGTATAGTATTGGTGATGGCGTAATAACGGTTGACAAAAGCGGGAAGTTAAAACAAATCAATAAAGTGGCGGAGTCGTTAACCGGCTGGACAGAACAAGAAGCCAAACACAAGCCACTGGAATCGGTTTTCAATATTGTAAATGAATATACCCGTGAGAAAGCTCACAATCCGGTAGATACTGTATTAGAACAAGGAGTAGTTGTAGGCTTGGCCAACCATACGATGTTAATCTCAAAAAATGGCACAGAAACCCCAATTGCTGACAGTGCGGCTCCCATAAGAGGCGCCGATGGAAATATTCTGGGTGTAGTTCTGGTATTTAGAGACCAAACCGAAGAAAAACAACACCTTCGTGAGATCGAATCTGCCCGGAATTTTGCCGAGAGTATTATCAATTCTCTTCAGGATTATTTATTTGTGCTGGATGATCAATTTAAGGTCATCTCAACCAATCAGTATTTATTTAAGAAACTTAAACTCAACAGGGAAAACGTTATTAATCAATTATTCTTTGAAATACTGGATGAGTCAATGAACGATGAAATGCTTAAAGATCATCTATCCAAACTATGTTCAGAAAATTTAGTTCTTGAAGACTATGAACTTACAACCGAAATGGGAAGTTTAGGCAGTCGACATTTCAGAATAAATGCGCGTGCGATTAATTCCAGTGATAATAACACCAAGAATATTATTGTTACACTTACAGACATCACTGATAAAGTAGATTTAATTCGTGAATTAACGATAGCCAAAGAACAGGCAGAGGAAAGCAACAAATTAAAATCAGCCTTTTTAGCCAATATGAGCCATGAAATCAGAACTCCGTTAAACGGAATACTTGGATTTAGCAGTATGATGGCAGACAAAGACTTAGCTCAAAAGGAGAAAATCAGATTTAACGAGATCATAGAAAAAAGTAGTGCCCAGCTACTCAACATCATCAATGACATTCTTGATATCTCAATGATCCAGTCAAACCAACTTCCTATCCGTTTAAAAGAATGTAATCCTAAAGAAATATTGGAAGATATTGAGTTGGTTTATCAAACGACCAAAAAGGACAAACTGGAATCTGTACAGTTTATCGTCGACCACAACCTGAACGACGACTTCAGAATGAAGACAGATAAAGACAGACTCTACCAGATACTTAAAAATCTGTTGGATAATGCATTTAAATTTACAAAGAAAGGTAAAATTGTAATCGGAGCAGAAGCGGCTGATCATCAAATATCTTTTTTTGTGAAAGACTCGGGCTCCGGCATACCAAAAGACAAATACGACTTTATTTTTGAGAGTTTCCATCAAACCCGAAATCAAGACAATCAGAAAGTAGAAGGGGCAGGTTTGGGACTCGCTATTGCAAAGGGATTAACAGAACGCCTGGGAGGGAAAATATGGGTTGAATCAGAAGCCAGTAAAGGCTCTAATTTCATTGTTCGTTTTACACTTAACTAACCTGGATTTACCCTCGCAAGATTAATTTGGCAATTAGTTCTTGCAACAACAGAACAACTAAAGTCCGTCCCATTGCTTTCACTTATAAAATAAAATACTTGATTGGAGAATTGACTCTTAAAAATCTAAATAAAGCTGTCCAGAGCACCTACAAAATAAACCTGACAGTTCAGTCTGAAAGCGCTTAGGACAGCTCTGAAACACTCTAATTAATCGGTTATAAACTAATTTTGAGAAATTAATTCGCTGGCTTTTCCACTTTTAAGACCTCAGCAAATGCTTGCTCCAACGTTTCTTTGGGTAGTGCTCCCTGAGCCATTTGTGGCTGTCCTTCTTTAGGAATAAAAAGCAAACTTGGGATACTTTGAATACCGAACATAGCCGACAATTCTCGCTGATCTTCCGTATCAACTTTATAAATCGTTAATGAATTTCCATATTCCTTTTGCAACTCTTCCAAAACAGGAGCAACCGTTTTACACGGGCCACACCAATCAGCATAAAAATCAATTATACAGGGTGAATCACCTTCGTATTTCCAATCTTTATTTTGCTCAAAATTGAATACTTTCTCTTTAAATGTCTCTTTCGTTAAATGTTCTAACATGCTTATCTTTTTTTAATGAATACAAATATACATTTTTTTACATATATACATATCAACGTTTGTGCCATTTGATATTAAACTTCTCAAATCCCTTTAAGGTATTGAAATAATTGTAATTTTGGCACAGTTTTAAACAATTTGTCATACTTTTTTCTTGTAATCAAGTTTAAAACCAGCTTATTATTCATGAAGGAACATTTGAAACACCCTGTATTTTCGATCATCTCAGAGGAGGCTGATCAGATTGGACAGCCTTGTTATGTAATCGGTGGCTTTGTCAGAGATTTATTATTGAAGCGAAACTCAAAGGACATTGACGTGGTAACACTAGGCAGCGGAATTGAGCTAGCAAAGAGAATTGCAAAAAGAGTCGGCCCAAAAACCCCAGTGAGCATATTCAAAAATTTTGGCACTGCAATGCTAAAATATCAGGACCTGGAGGTTGAATTTGTTGGAGCAAGGAAGGAATCCTATCAAACGGATTCGAGGAAACCGATTGTAGAAGACGGAACACTGGAAGACGACCAAAAACGACGCGATTTTACGATTAACGCCTTAGCAATCTGCCTCAACAAAGAGGGTTTTGGTGAATTAGTTGATCCTTTTGGCGGAATTGAAGACCTGGGGAATAAAATTATTCGAACTCCGCTGGAACCAGCAATTACATTTTCCGACGACCCATTGAGGATGATGAGAGCCATTCGGTTTGCAACCCAACTAAATTTTCAAATTGAAGCAAACACCCTGAATGCGATTTCGGAAAGCAAGGAACGAATAAAAATCGTCTCGAAAGAGCGAATTATCGACGAATTGAACAAGATTGTTTTGGCTGACAAGCCCTCAAAAGGTTTTAAGTTGTTGGATAAAACAGGGCTTTTAGAATTGATTTTCCCGGAATTGCACCAAATGAAAGGTCGGGAGGAAATTAATGGAGTTGGCCATAAGGACAACTTCTTTCATACTCTGGAAGTTTTAGATCGCATCGTCCCCAATACCGACAATTTATGGTTGCGCTGGTCGGCCATATTACATGATATTGCGAAGCCACGCACCAAGAAGTTCATTAAAAATCAAGGCTGGACATTTCATGCACATAACTTTGTTGGGGCAAAAATGATTCCCGGGATTTTTCGAAAAATGAAGCTTCCGCTCAACGAAAAGATGAAGTACATCCAGAAAATGGTTTCGCTTCACATGCGGCCAATTGTCCTTTCCGAAGATGAAGTAACCGACTCTGCTATCCGCCGTTTATTGTTTGAAGCAGGCGATGACATCGACGATTTAATGACCCTTTGTGAAGCAGATATCACGTCAAAAAATGAGCAAAAGGTAAAGCGCTACCTGAAAAACTTTCAGTTGGTACGACAAAAGCTGAAAGATTTAGAAGAAAAAGACCACATTCGCAATTTTCAACCACCAGTTTCCGGTGAAGAAATTATGGAAGTATTCAATCTAAAGCCTTCGCGTGAAGTGGGCGATATAAAAAATGCCATTAAGGAAGCGATTTTGGAAGGTGAGATTCAGAACGACCACGACGAAGCCTTTGATTTTATGCTGAAGGTGGCAGAGAAAATGGGGCTGAAACCAGAGAAGAGCTAATCACTTTTTAATTTTCAAAAGAATTGGAAGATGATCACTAAATCCTCCCTGATAGGAAAATCCATTATAGGTTCGAAATAACTTCCTCCCTTTGTATTTGGCATCTTCAACAAACAAAAAAGGAAGCGAAACGACCGAAGCTCCATCATAGGATGTATTCCACGATTCAGCTTGCAGTAATCCATCGGATACAATGATCTGATCAAAGACTGACCATGTTTGACGATATTTTATTGTCCCCTGCTTCCAACCTGCGGATAAGTTTAGTAATTCTCCATGTTCTGATAAATTGTCATTCTCTCGCGCTTGCAGTCCTTTAATCAAGCTATTATTTCGTGGCTGATCGTTAAAATCGCCCATAATTACGATTTTTACTTTCGAATCAATTGCTATCAGGCGATCAACTTCTTTTCTCAACGTAATAGCAGCTTGCATCCGATCTTCTTCGGTAGCAGCCTGCCCGCGATAGCGAGATGGCCAATGGTTGAAAAACAAGTGAAGCGTATCTTGCCCTTCGGCACATAAAAACGACGCATATAAAATCTCACGCGTTTCTTCTACCTGACGGTTTTTATCTAAAATCGGGACATAATGGTAAGTCAATGGAGTCAGTTGATCATCTCGAAAAAACAAGGCCACGTCAATCCCGCGTTCATCAGGTGAGTCTTTATGAATAATTGAATAGTTATAGCGGTTTAAAGGTGTATTTGCTAATAACTGTTCGAGTACAATTCGGTTTTCAACCTCGCATACACCAACGATATCCGGAGGGATAAATCCGGCACAGTTCAAAATGACCTTACTCAAACTATTCAGTTTCTGTCTTAACCGATACGAATTCCAATGACGATCTCCTTCCGGCAAAAACTCATCATCTTCAATAGTTGGATCATCTTCGATATCAAAAAGATTTTCAGTATTATAAAAAAGAATATTGATCTCCTGCGTTGAAGTTTGAGCAAGTAATTCAGCGTAAAACAAAAGAAAAAGAGATGCTAAAAAGAAACGAAACATGAATTATTCTTCTGTTGGATCTTTTTCAATTCGTTCGTAGGCTCCGAGATCAGGATTTGAATCCATTATACGGCTTTGAGTTAGCAGATCTAAAGGAAATTGCTGACCAATTATTTTCAAACCGGCATCCTTGGCAGGGCTTAAGGTATCAAGTTCAAAATCGAGTTTATCGTAAGGATCTTTAAACTTAGGATCAACTCCTTTCTGAATTTCAGTAAAATTATCTGAATTTGAGATATTAAATGTATCAGCTAACTGCATGATACAATGATCAAAATTAAAGTTAAACTCCGCCTCTTCAGTACGTCCCAACGCCAACTCGTTTCCATTAGCGATATTACCGGTAATAATGCTATTATAAAAATTCGCCTTGTTCAAATCGCCAACATAGCTAACACTTCCACCCGATGCTTGATCGATAATAAGCACATTGGAAATAACCAATGATGAAGTTGTGCGTGTGCCAGTATTGGTATACCCTCCCCAATAGTTGGCAATAGTTGTATGATAGAAATCGTAACTACCTCCTGCAAGCAAAGCAGCAGCATAAAAACCGCAGTTTGCAATCACACAATTGTATGACTTTATCTCAGATTTCAACGAAAAAATACCAGCATATGCATGATTCATTATTTTCGAATTGGCCAGCTCGACACTAGCAAATCCTTCATCTTCAATATTTCCGACCTGCAACCCGATGTTTGCATTTTTAATTTCAGCAAAATTGAAAATATTATTGTGGCTACCCGAGAATAACACAATTCCATTCCATTGGTCAGGAACATCTTTATAAACATCTTCCAGCCGATCGGCCTGAAATACAATTGGTTGACTAAATTCGCCCATTGCTTTTATCGTACCTTTGACATAAAGGCCCGATTTACTGTGAAAATAAATTTTTGCTCCAGGTTCAACTGTCAAAACTTCACCGCTGTCAACATAGGCAGAATTATATACCAGATAAGGCTTGTCTGCCGTCCACGTTGTTGTCTTGATATGGTTATCTTTTATCAAATTAAAATCCTGTCCCCATGCCACTAAGTCAACATCCTGCAACCTGGTATTCGTTGAAAACTCGATCGAGTCTTGTACAACCATTGGCAGATTATTTCCGGTAGGATCTACCGTAACTTCAACAAAAATATAGATGCTGTCTTTGGGAGGAATCTCTAAGTCCAGCACCTCATTAGCAGCTGTACCATTAATGTTTAGTCGAAAATTAGACTCTTCTCCTCTGGCTAGCCGAACTGACGATATTAATACTTTCTGATCGTATGGATTATAGACTTTTAGATGCTGCGTTGTAGAACCAACGGTCGTAAAGATTGTGTCGAACATAACCGTATCCGAAGAAAACTCCAACTGCACATCATTCGAAGAAATATATTTTTCGTCTTCACAAGAAATAAAATAGAAAATGCAGAGAAAAGAGAAGGTTATGTATAAATATCTTTTCACAAATGGGTTTTAGGTTTAACGCAAAAAATGCCTACTTAGTATTCCAAAAATACGAAATGATTTTTACAAATTTTAACATTTCACCAAAACATGCTACTGAAAATTATCTTCAAAAAAGTGAGCAGCCATCACCCGAAACACTAACGCCTCATTATCAATCAAATACACAAACCTCAACATTCATTAAATAATTGTTTTCATTAAGGTTCTGATCTCATAAACGAGGGAATTAGTTCAGCCCCAACCATTGACAAACTCAGTTCAGGAGCATTTTTGAATATTTATTGACTCATTCCTGAATAAAAAATGATTCGGGTACGACATCAATAATTAGAGCTTATCACTGCAAATCAATCAAAGTCAGGGTACAATAAATAATTCTTTCGGATAGCCAGATATTCATTCAGTTCTCTTTGCCAACTTGCTTCAATCTCCTGACAACTTTTACCAGCTCTTATTTCCTGAATTAACTTGTCGGTCCCCGCAAGCAAGTTAAACCAGCGTTCACGAGTTAAAAAAACAGACTCATCGTCAAACTTATGATAAAACTCCAGGAAGTAAGATAACGTAAATTTCTTACCACATGACGAATTTCGCAAATCAATACCATAACATGTAACACCTTCCTGCTTTGGATTCTTCGCCATTCCATCAATACTTTTGGGTGTAAACACGAAATCGCCAAACTGCTCATCAGGGTAACCAATCACCTGAAACGGAAATTGAGTTCCCCGCCCAATACTTGCGCTGGTAGCTTCAAAAAAACAAAGTGAAGGATAAAGACGAATGGCTTGGTCATTTGGCAAATTCGGCGACGGTTTTACGGGCAGTGAATAAGGCGTATTATGGTTGTAATTCGCCACTGGAATCACATTCAAATCACACTTTATCTGGTCATTGAGCCAACCTTCGCCATCAATCATCAATGCCAATTCGCCTACTGTGCAACCATGTACAACGGGAATAGGATGCATGCCTACAAAAGACCTAAATTTCAGATCAAGCACCGGCCCGGCAACATAATCGCCATTGGGATTGGGGCGATCGAAAATAATTAATGACTTATCATTTTCAGCGCAAGACTCCATCACATAGTGCATGGTGCTGATATAGGTGTAGAAACGAACTCCAACATCCTGAATATCAAAAACCACAACATCTAAATCGTCCAACTGCTCTGCTTTTGGCTTTTTATTATTGCCATATAGCGAAACGATTTGAACACCCGTTTCTGCGTCTTTGCCATCCGTTATTGTTTCACCGGCATCAGCCTTCCCGCGAAAACCGTGTTCTGGCGCAAACACTCGCATGACAGTCACTCCTTTTAACAGCAAAAAATCAAGTAAATGCTGCTCACCAACCATTGAAGTATGATTAACAACCAAACCCACTTTTTTACCCTCCAATAATGGTAAATACTTCTCGGGCTGATCGGAACCCGGCTTGATCCCGCCTGTAGCAAATTCAAAACAGATAACTAAAAACACAAGCAATACAATACGCATAACAGCTAGTCGTTTTATTTATCACGAAGGTATGAAAACATCATTGAAACCCACTGCAATGTTTCGCTGTTGATCAATCTTTGTTAATTTTGAAGCTTGTAAAAATAGATTTATGCAAATCCTAACCCGACTCTTATTTTCGGTCTTTCTGTGCTTGCCTGTTTTATTTTCTTTTGCAGAAAACAAGCCCGATTTTCTTAACTATACCAATGACTCATGGGTAGACTCCACCCTGAAACAAATGAGTTTGGACGAAAAGATTGGTCAGCTGTTTATTGCACAGGTTTACTCCCAAAAAGACCTCCCTGAAAATGCTGAAATTTTAAGTAAAATAAAAGACTTTCATATTGGTGGAATAATATTCATGCAAGGCACCCCTGAACGACAAGCTAAAATCACCAATCAACTTCAAGCTGAAAGTGAAATTCCTTTGTTGATTACGATGGATGGCGAATGGGGACCCGGATTCCGATTAACAGGAGCACCCAAGTATCCTGTTCAGATGGCACTTGGAGCCATTCAACAAGATAGCTTAATCTATCAGATGGGTTACGAAATTGGTGAACAAATGAAACGCATTGGGGTGCACATTAATTTTGCACCTGTTGCCGATGTAAACAGCAACCCGGATAATCCGGTGATTAACTACCGATCGTTTGGAGAAGACCCGCAAAATGTTGCTCGAAAAACCTGGCTTTACACCAAAGGGATGCAGGATGCGGGGATTTTAGCCGTTGCCAAGCACTTTCCCGGACATGGAGATACTCAAACCGATTCGCACTTGGGACTGCCTGTCATTAAGCACAGTATTGAACGACTTGACTCCATTGAACTTTTCCCCTTCACCTACCTGATTAAGAAAGGCGTTGGTGGAATAATGACCGCACATTTACACGTCGAAGCATACGATCCGGAAAGCAACATTCCGGCGTCACTGTCAACTAATCTGGTGCAGAATAAACTAATTGACGACCTTGGATTTCAGGGACTGGTGATAACTGATGCGATGAACATGCATGGTGTCAGCAAACAATTTTCAGATGGGGAAGCAACTGTAAAAGCGCTTATAGCCGGAAACGATATGATGGAGATTGTTCCCAACCTGGGGGAACGAATAAAAGCTGTAAAGCAAGCCATCGAAAATGGCGACCTGTCTGAAGATGCCATCAATCACAAATGCCGTAAAATCCTGGCTCTGAAAAAGTGGCTCAAGCTCGATGAATACAAAAAATGCGTCATTGATGGAATAGCTACAGATTACGACAAACCTGAATACCAGGCGACAAAAAGGCAATTGCACGAGCAATCGTTAACGCTGTTAAACAACAACAACCAGTTATTGCCTCTGCAAAAACTGGATACGTTAAAAATTGCTGCCATTTCGATTGGGACAGCTCATGAAACCTATTTTCAGAAAATGCTGGCTAATTACATGGCCGTAGATTTTTTCAATCTTGCTAAAAATGCGACTCAAAAAGATATCGAAAAACTGAAGCTCGAACTGAAACCGTACAATTTAATTGTTGTTGGCATTCATGACATGCGGCTCAGTATTTCCGGGCATTATGGACTTAGCCCAATTATTAATAATGCCCTGGAAGCTTTTTCGCCGACAAAACAGATAACGGTTCTGTTCGGTAATCCTTATGCATTGAATTACCTAAATAATGCGAAACACTCGGATGCCCTGCTAATCACCTATCAGGAAAACCAAACCACTCAAGAACTAGCGGCTCAGGCAATATTTGGGGGGATTGATGTGAATGGGAAACTTCCGGTGCGCGTCAATGACGACTTTTTAATGAACCAAGGCATCTCGATAAAAAAAAATGGCCGCTTTAAATATTCCATACCTGAAGAAGTTGGGATGTCTTCATCTTTTCTGAATTTCAAGATTGACAGTATTGTTAACCGCGGGCTGAAAGAGAAGGCTTTTCCCGGATGTCAGATATTAGTAGCCAAAGATGGTCAGGTTGTATTTCACAAATGCTATGGTTACTTCACTTACGACAAAAAACGATCGGTTGAAAAGACGGACATTTATGATTGGGCCTCGCTAACCAAAATTACCGGCCCACTGCCGGCTTTGATCAAACTTCACAGCGAAAAAAAAATCGATCTTGACCTGCCATTTTCTTTTTATTGGCCCGATTTTCGGAACTCCAACAAGGACAAAATAACCAGTCGTGAGATTTTGGCTCATCAAGCCGGCCTCCTTCCCTGGATCAATTACTACGAAAAAACGGTTCGAAAAAACGGCCAACTAAAGAGTTCTGTTTTCAGAGATCATCCAACGACAACTTTTAATTTAAGGGTGTCCTCTCATCTATATATGAACAACCACTATGTCGATGAAATTTACTCGGAAATAAGAGATTCCAGGTTACTTCCGCGAAAAAAATATACTTATTCCGGATTGGGTTTCTATCTATTCCCTAGAGTGATTGAGGATTTAACAGGCGAGAATTACGAGAATTACCTCAAAAAAGAGTTTTATCTTCCGCTGGGAGCAAGCTCGGTGACATACAATGCGTATAGATATTTTCCTCAGCAAGTAATTGTGCCTACAGAGCAAGACAATGTTTTCAGAAAAGAGTTGTTGCAAGGTTTCGTTCACGATGAAGGAGCTTCTATGATGGGCGGTGTTTCGGGAAACGCAGGGCTGTTTGGAACAGCAACTGACTTGGCTAAAATTATGCAGATGTACTTGCAGTATGGAAAATACGCTAACCAGCAATTACTCGATTCGGCCAGTGTCCGTGAGTTCACTCGTATTCAATACCCTGAAAATGAAAATCGCCGGGGACTAGGGTTTGACAAACCCTATATCGACAATCGGGAAAATAAACTAAAAGATGCGTATCCGGCTGTAAGTGCAAGTCCTGAAAGCTTTGGGCATAGCGGCTACACCGGAACCTTTGCCTGGGCTGACCCGGAAAACGATCTATTATTTATCTTCTTTTCCAATCGGGTTTATCCGACACGTGAAAACTCCGGACTTTTCGATTTAAACATTAGACCGGCTCTACATCAAGTGCTTTACGATAGTTTGAAATAAGAATCAAGATCAACCTTTACAGAAGTTGAAATTTTTGGGCTCGTAAACAAAGTCATTGTAAAAATCATTTGCTAAAAAACGTTAAATGTTTTTTAACATCTAACCCCCTATATATCAAGACACATTTCACCAAACGCCCATTATTTAAAGCTTCCAAAATGATTAAAAACGATTTGATTTAGCAAACCTTTTAAAAAACATACAAATTTTATATCGGTCTTCAGTTACATCTATACGTTATTAATTTATTAATTTTAACTTTAAGGGAGTTATTAGTAACGAATAGTTGTATAACCCATAAAATTTTACTGCCATGGATAAAAAAATCACTTTTAATGAATTGCGTAAAATTAAAGACAGTTTGCCTGACGGTTCAATCCGCCAACTTGCGCACGAGTTTGACATTGAAGTAGAAACCGTCAGGAATTATTTTGGAGGCGCAAATTACGACCGTGGTAAATCAGTAGGTCTCCATATCGAGCCAGGTCCCAATGGAGGAGTTGTATTAATCGATGATTCAAAAATATTAGAGCGGGCCAAAGAATTACTGGCTGACGAAGTCCACTAAAAAAACGAAACTTATAAATAAAAGAACAGGCTCCACATTAATGTGAAGCCTGTTCTTTTTTGATTTATTATCGTCTGGTTCTTTTTCGCTTTGCAGGCCGCTTGCCTTCAAATTGATTTTTCTTTTTCGCTTTTATTTTCGGATGTGACACCCGCTCCTCACCTGTCACCCGATCAACTTCAAGCTGATGTCCATCAATTGATGACTGGTTCATGGATTGAATCAGTTCCTTTTCGAATCGGCTGTCGATTTCGAAGAAAGAAAATTTACGCTGAATATCAATCTTACCAATCTCTATATTTTTTCGTGTAGAGTGATCATTGATCAAACCTAAAAGGCGAGATGCATTCAGATTTTGTTTTTTACCCGCATTAACGAATAAACGGCTAAAATTCATGCTGTCTCCTCCCGATTCGCCACGTCGTCCTCCACGCTTGTCAACAGTTTTCCGTTCCTGTCCACGAACATTCAAATCCGGAGCATTCTTGTAATAATCCAGGAAACGATTGAACTCTACCGAAACAAATCGCTTTAAGATTTCTTCGGCACTCAAGCCTGCAAACTTATCCATGATTTCAACCATGTAAGGATCGATCTTCGAATCGTTCACCTCAATTTCAGCAACTTTATCAACAAGGTGCATCAATTGAACCTTACAAATTTCCTCTCCTCCGGGCACTTCTTTGCGTTCGAACCTTTTATTTGAGATCCGTTCAATTTGTTTCAGTTTTCCGGTTTCGCGCATATGCAAAATCGAAACCGCAATTCCGCTTTTCCCCGCTCTACCGGTACGCCCACTACGGTGGATATATGCTTCAGGATCATCCGGCAAACTATAATTGATCACGTGGCTCAGACTGTTAACATCTAATCCACGAGCGGCCACATCGGTGGCAACCAACATCTGCAACTGTCCTGTTCTGAAACGGCTCATCACATAATCACGTTGAGCCTGCGACAAATCGCCATGCAAAGCATCAGCATTGTAACCATCAGCCATCAATTTCTCAGCCACATCACGGGTTTCCATGCGGGTACGGCAAAAAACAATCGCATAACAATTTGGATAATTGTCAGCCACTCGTTTCAAGGTAGCATATTTATCTTTTGCATGCACAACATAGTAATGATGCTCCACATTTGCAGCACCTTCGTTTTTACGCCCAACAGCGATTTCATCCGGCGAATTCAAATATTTTTTAGTCATGTTGGCAATCTCTTTCGGCATGGTTGCCGAAAAAAGCAAGGTCTGCTTAATCGCAGGAGTTTGTGCTAAGATAGCATCAAGCTCCTCTTTGAAACCCATGTTCAACATTTCGTCAGCCTCGTCTAAAACCATCCAACGAATTTGGCTCACATTTAATACCTTTCTACGAATCAGGTCATGAACACGCCCAGGCGTTCCTACAACAACCTGCCCGCCATTTCGCAATTCACGCATTTGCTTGCCGATATCAGCACCGCCGTATACCGGAATATTTTTAAATCCTTTCAGATTCTTGGAAAAAGCATCCAAGTCGCGACTAATTTGCAAACACAACTCGCGGGTCGGACACAAAATTAAAGCCTGAATATCCTTTTTGTTTACATCGCAATTATGCAAAATAGGCAAGCCAAAGGCCGCAGTTTTACCTGTACCCGTTTGCGCCAGTGCAATCAAGTCGTTTTTATTATTGATAAGATGTGGAATGGTTTTCTCCTGAATAGGAGTCGGTTGCTCAAAGCCCATTTCTGAAATGGCGCTAAGCAGTTCGGGTTTAATACCCGTCTGTTCAAATGTCATCATTGTATTTATTTAATCGAAGAACAACATGTTCTTCGTACCCAATAAGCACTGATGACAATAAAAAATACATTTAACTACACCCCTATGCCATCGATGCCAAAAATTGAGCTGCAAAGGTAGTTTTATTTTCAACATATTATATTGATGCCCATCGCATGTAAACTTGATGTTAATGAATCGAAAATTAAGCGGATATAAAAAGTAAGAATATAGCAGCAAATCCGGGCAAATGAACACACTTTGAACGACAGTTTTTTGCGTGTAAATAATTATTAGATTTACACCTCAAATATAGGTTAATGAAGATACTTCTCGTCGCACTGATCGTTTTTCTAGTTAATATTCCGTTTGGGGCACTTCGCTCCAAGCACAAAAAGTTCAGCCTCATGTGGTGGATTTATATCCACATCCCCGTACCGATTGTTATTCTGCTTCGCATCTATAGCGACATCGGGTTTGCTCTATATACTTACCCAATTCTTGTAGGGGCATTTTTTGGTGGACAATTAGTCGGAAGAAAGTATTTTCCATTAAAGAAAAATAAACAATAGAGCGAAAAACTAAAATAGCCTCGCTTTATTTTCATCGAAGCTACAAGTTACAATCGTCGATTAAAGAATTGCCCCCAGATCTGACGATGGTTCTTAAGCCAACTGTCATCACGAAGCCTACGCATTAGATACTCTCTCTTTCTTTTAATGAAAATGGCTGATATTGGCAGCAAAATATATCCGCCAATAATACGCTGCGAAAAGAAAATAAGGCTTCGAAAAATAGTTCGGAAGATTTTAAATCGAATACCCAATATATGTTTCGTCTTCAAAATAGAATAGGATATATTTCGGTGCTCGAAGAACGCTCGTTCTTCTCCTAATATTCTATCAGCTAAAGCAAAATAGGCAATCGCTTTGTGCTTCGGCTTTATGAATGACAACGCCTCGTTTAACGAATAACGTTCAGCAAGTTTGCTCAAATCGCACAAACCGCGCAATGATATCATTCCGTACAAATGCCCTTCATTCGAAAGCTGACTATGTATAAATGAATGCACCAGCTTATGCTTATCAGATGGAACATAGCATCCCAATAATTTCTTTGCGAATACTTTTTCCCGATCGATTAGCGACGAATTAAACTGATTCAAATATGCCTGATCCACAGGGATGCGATGAATTTCCACTGCGGCACCCCACTCCGGATGAAAAAGTCGAGGATAATGCTTCGAATCAGCCACATCAATGTATCCCGGCGTTTCTTCCTCTTGCTGATATCCTTTTGATTTCAGCAATCCTGCACACTTGAGATAATCCCTTTCATCAACCAAAAAGTCGATATCATTCATCATACGCTCACCAACGTCTGAATAAACATCGTCTAAAATGTAGGCAACGCCCTTTAGGAAGGTGGGCTTGATGTTTTCCTTATTCAATAACGCTGTAATCTCCGAAACCTGTGTCAGAATTTTGCGATTCCTTCCGGTGTTCATCTCATAAATCTGGCGCAGATGATCGACCAACTCATCAGGGAGATATCCTAAGACATTAGCTTTATCGAACCGGACGTAAATTGCAGGCATTACAAGATGATCACTGCACAAGGATACAAAGTCATACCAATCGACCTGATCAACCTTTCGAATCAACTCGTCCCTGAAGTCAGAGTGCTTTTGAATTGTCAAACATTTACCGACAAAATAAAAAAGCTCCTTTTTATTCATGAGCAAATATATCTTCAATGGTTTCCAAAGCTCTGTCAGTGTCCGAATAGGTTAGCTGTAAAAAGGAAAGTTGTTCAAGTTTATCGAATAAGATCTCAACATTCTCCGGCTTTGGCGGAACCCAGATTTGTTGTAACAACAACCTCAACCCCTGGGTAAAATCCAGCTCCTCCAATTCAAACTCAACAGCCTGATCATACTTGATAAATACAATTTCGGAAACTGGAAATAATAAATCCATCTTTTCATTGGCGATAGGAATATGCCTAACTTTCTTTTCCGGAGTGACTTGTGTAAGGGGCTGACCTTCCAACTCCGGGTAATAGTTTTTCAACAATCCCATCGCGCCTTCTTTTACCGACATGGCACCCGGGAAAGGGTAAGCGTTTAGCGAGTCTTTAGCAAAAGGTACAAAATCGTCTGAAATAAGGTGAAAGCCCCGAGATTGGAGCAATGCCGAAAATGTAGATTTTCCGCTACCTGGCGAAGCTGAAAACAGGATCGTCTTCTTCTCGTTCGTGACCGCTGCGGCATGCACTGTCATTAGCCAATCTTCATTGGTCTTATTATGCAGAATATTAACAAGCTCGATGAAAACACGCCCTTTCACCAAATGGCTCTCTTGCTTTGTCCATACATCTACAATCTCATTGTTCAATCGAAAAACAACCTCATCCTCATACTCGAACAATTC
Source organism: Sunxiuqinia indica (assembly GCF_009847015.1). Taxonomy (GTDB): domain Bacteria; phylum Bacteroidota; class Bacteroidia; order Bacteroidales; family Prolixibacteraceae; genus Sunxiuqinia; species Sunxiuqinia indica. Next base: position 462,572 of record NZ_WVEM01000002.1, on the reverse strand, counting down.
GAAATGAGCCACAGCGTCGTTCGCGGTGATTTCCAAATGACGAATCAAAGGTCGAATGTACCTCTCTAATAATTCATTCCCATACGTGAACCTAATCACCTTGGTGCCGAGGATATAATAAGCCGACGAAAAACACGGATTACGAAAATTCGAAATCTCGGAACTGGATTGAAAATCTCCCTCAACCCAAGCTTTCATTTGGTTCATCTTTTCCGTTCGTGCTCTTATATCTCGCACAAAAGTTAAACTTTCAGCTAAATCAACGGAATAACGATGAGAAAAATCTCTCGCGATTGTCTCCGTTTTGTATCGTTTGGCTACTCGGCTAAACACATACCACGCTGGTTCTTCAAGCAAAAAATACAAATTCGAGTTTTGCAACCATACCAGATAGGATTGACCTATTTTTCTTTTCACATACGAAATTGACATCCTTTTAAAATTAGTGACAACAAAGCTATTTACATTTAGTCAAATATCAACATTATTTACTGACACTTAAATTGCATAACATTATTCAGATTTTAAGAAAAACCACCTCTCTCCGTTCGCTCTCATTTATCTAAATTAAGCTTTAAAAGCGAAACAAAAGTTTCCGATATGCAGATAAAGAGTCCAACTATATCTTCCCTTATATCAAACCCTCTTCAGAAACCGCGAAAAATCTCTCAAAATCCGGAAAGTGAAACAAGCAATAAACTTAAAAATATTCTCAACATAAAAATACGGGAAATTACGCATTGCAGATTACGTTAACTGATCACATATTTATGATGTAGATTAGAAATGGGGAAAAATTTAATAACAACTAAAAATAATAGAGATGAAAACGGCGGAGAACAAACAAAGACCTCACGAACTCAATTTACTTGAGAAAAAAATCACCCGAAAGGAAGCATTAAAGAAAACAGGGCTCGCAGCACTTTCTGCGACAACTATGATGCTCCTATTAAATAACGAAGCAAAAGCTGGCGGAGGCTTTTCTGGAGGTGGAGACGATAATGAAGGTGGGAAGAACTTCTGGGGACATAATAACAACAATAATAATGGAAACCATCACGGAGGTGGACATCACGGAGGCGGACATCATGGAGGCGGACATAAAGCGTCACCTTGTTATTAATATAGAAAAACTAAGAGGAGGGGAATTCCCCTCCTCTTTTTATTCCAAAACAATTCAACCGTAGAAAAAACTCTAGCTACTGGGAATAACTGTCGAATGGAATCTTTCATTCTGACCATCATCTACTTAACACCACCCAAAATGAATTCTTAACAGAATAGGCTAACACAACAAGAATACTCATTCAAAAAGTTAAGTTATTTTTTCGCTCTCCCCTTATGCCAACAAAAAATAAATACTATATTTGCAACCTCAAAAATAATACGGCGAGGTAGCTCAGCTGGTTAGAGCGCATGATTCATAATCATGAGGTCGGCGGATCATGCCCGCCTCTCGCTACTTAAAATCAAGAGGTTATAAGATTAAAAACTTATAACCTCTTTTTATTTGCACACAATTTGCACACAAATCAACAGGCAGCTTCAACTCCGATTTTACCCCATATCCAAACACAAATAAACTTTTAAAATAATTCCGAATAAAAGGAATATACATCTTCAATATCCAGTATTCTGAAATTGATGCTACCAGGCTTGCCGAAGAATTCCGTCCCTGGAATCAATGCATTATGCGGATCTATTCTAGATATTCTTATGGGTAACTAAAATCTTTGAAAGTCATTACAAATTCTAAATTTCTTTAAGAACATTATGAATTTTGAGACAGCAGAATAGATAAACAAAACCTTCTTCCTCTTAAGATCATCCTATTCTAAATCAAAGAATTAAATACCAATACTTTTAATTCGTCAAAAATTTAATGGTTCTATTGTTCCTCGTAATCATATCTTCGCTATATTTGCAATGAACATTTGTTCTTTTTAGATACATCTAGAAGCATCATTTACAATCTAATAAAATCAAATATATAGATGAAAATAGCAATAACAGCAACTGGTCACACCATAAAATCAAAAATGGATAATCGATTTGGAAGATGCTCTTTCTTTGCCATTTACGACACGGAGCGGAAACAAACAGAGTTCCTCTCAAACCCGGGGCAAGCCAGCAACGAGGGAGCTGGTCCTGCATCCGTTCAATTTATTGTATCGCAAGGGGTAACCCGAATTATATCGGGAGAATTTGGAGGTAAGGTAAAAGATATACTTAGTGGATTGAATATCCAGATGATTATTCATGGTAAAACTAACATTACCATCGAAGAAATATTGAATCAAATTAGTCAAAATTAAAAACAGAAGCCATGCCAGGACTTAACAGACAAGGACCCAAAAGTGAAGGACCGATGACAGGTCGTTCGATGGGAAAATGCGGAAACAAAACAAACCGGATTTTTGGAGAAGAGAACACAATGACACCAACAGAAAACAATCTGGAACAAATGGAAATGAGACCAATGTTCAGGAACAGAGGCCGTGGAAAACAACGCTGCCAATCTAACGGAGGTGGATTTGGTGGTGGAAGAAGAAGAGGCAGATAAATAAAAAACTAACAATGAGAAAAATAGCTATCCCAACCGAAAATGGTGTTTTAAGTACACATTTCGGACATTGTAAGCATTTTACTTTAATCGAAGTAAAGAACGATTCTATCGGTAACGAAACCGTCGTTGAAGCACCACCTCACGAGCCCGGGTTACTGCCAAAGTGGTTGGCAGAAAGAGGCGTTACCGAAATTATATCAGGCGGTATCGGACAAAAAGCAGTTAACCTATTCAAATCCAATAATATTATCATCCATGCCGGAGCTCCAAATAAGCCGGCAAATGAGTTGGTTCGTGATTTAATTGATAACAGGCTGATGACAGGAACTAACGCTTGTGATCATTAAATTCAAGCTTTGTAGAGATCTTACCATAACTGAAGCAAAATCGGCAGGAGGAAGGGCTTATTCCGCACAAATCAAACGGGTGAAGCTCCTTCTACCCTGCCCGATTTGTATTGCTAAGAAATTGATCAGATTGCTACATGAAGCTTGTATTTCTACAAAGCACCGGGCAAACACCCGTTTTTCGTAAAATGACAATCCTATAAATCAATGAAAATAGCTATTGCCAGCGGCAAAGGTGGGACCGGCAAGACGCTGGTTTCGACAAACCTCTTCAATGTGATTAGCCGGCAAGGACAAAAAGTAAGGCTAATCGATTGCGACGCCGAAGAACCCAATGTTTGTGAATTTATTCGGGGAAATGTTGAAGAGGAAACGCTCACAATGACGCACATTCCGGTAATCGACTCGCATAAATGTACCTTCTGCGGCAATTGCCAGGAATATTGCAGTTATAACGCCATCATCATGCTTCCTACAATCAAAACAATCCGGGTGATTGAGGATTTGTGCCACGACTGCGGGGCTTGTGTTTACGCCTGCCAATACGACGCCATTACCGAAAAAGAAAAAGTTACCGGTAGTATTACACAATATTCCATCAGCGCCAATGCAGATGTGCTAGAAAGTCAGACGGAAATAGGCATTTACTCGCCAGTCCCGATTATCGGGCAAACGATTAACATGGCCGAAGCAGATACATTGACCTTCTTGGATTCACCTCCGGGAACCTCGTGTCCGTTTATTGCAACTGTTGAACGGGCGGATTACGTTGTCCTGGTGACCGAACCAACTCCATTTGGGTTAAACGACTTAAAGCTGTCGGTTGAAACACTCCGCAAACTGAAAAAAGAATTTGGTGTCGTGATTAACCGGTACGGAATTGGAAAAGAACTGATTGAAGACTATTTAAATAAGGAAGAAATCGCCGTTTTAGGTCATATTCCATTCGACAAGCGAATCGCAGAGACTTATGCTAAAGGCGACCTTATTACAGATAAATACCTACAGTACAGCGAATTGTTCAAGAAATTACATCAGAACATTACGAAACAACTACAGAGATGACAGAAATCGCAATTTTAAGCGGGAAAGGAGGCACCGGCAAATCCGGGATCAGCGCAGCTCTGGCCACTTTAGCCCCCAAAGTAGTTGTTGCCGACTGCGACGTTGATGCCGCGAACTTACACCTCATTCTAGAACCGCGTAACTACCTCGAAAAGGTTTATACCTCCGGCCAAAAGGCTCATATCGCCGTCGAAAAATGCACGAGCTGCGGCAAATGCATGGACTACTGCCGTTTTGACGCCATCAAATTAGCAAACGGCGAATATTCGGTTGTCGAAACAGCTTGTGATGGTTGCAAATTATGCGCGCGCGTTTGCCCAACTGGCGCCATCACGATGATTGATCAAAACGAAAGCCGCTGGTTTGCCGGTGCTATTCGGAACGGAAAAATGGTACACGCTCGTTTGGCACCAGGCGAAGATAATTCGGGAAAATTAGTCAATCTCGTTCGCGACCATGCGCGCAAAGAAGCGCACGATATTCAGTCTGACCTCATTTTAATCGATGGTCCCCCGGGAATCGGCTGCCCGGTAATTTCAACGTTGAGTAGTATCAATAAGGTATTGTTAGTAACAGAGCCGACTGTATCAGGTATGCACGATCTGAAACGCATCACCGAGTTGGTCAGTCAATACAAACTGGAAGTATTCCTGGTCATCAACAAATGCGACATCAACCCGGAAATGACGGAGGAAATCGAAAAATGGGCTGTCGGAAAGCAAATTCCGGTAATCAGTAAAATACCATTCTCGCAGGTTTGGGTAGAAGCCATGATCAACTGTAAAAGCATTGTCGACTGGGCACCTGAATCAGAATTAAGTGATCAAATCAGAGCTATTTGGAAAAAATTAATTGATAATGAATAAGCAAGCAACAATCGAAAAAATAAAACTCCCCGGTGTAAAAAACATCATCGTTGTAGCATCCGGGAAAGGCGGCGTCGGCAAATCAACTGTGGCTGCCAATCTTGCAGTCGCCTTGGCGTCTGAAGGCTATAAAACAGCGTTGTTCGACGCCGACCTGTATGGACCTTCAAGCCCGATTCTTTTTGATGTTCAGGATGAAAAGCCACAGGTTTTTAAATATCCGGAAGGTGAAAAATATATGCCTGTTCAAAAATATGGCGTCAAACTCATTTCCGTTGGGTTCTTTGTTACCAAGAAAAAATCATTGATCTGGCGCGGACCAGCTGCATCCGGCGTACTGACGCAACTATTATCGTCGACCGAGTGGGGCGAAACAGATTTCTTGATCCTGGATTTTCCTCCGGGGACAGGCGACATTCAGCTAACCGCCATTCAGAAACTAACGATTTCAGGAGCACTAATTGTGACTACACCCCAGCAATTGTCGCTGGCAGACGCGGAGAAAGCTGCTGATATGTTCGAAAATGAGCACCTCCATGTGCCACTTTTGGGCGTGGTCGAAAACATGGCCTATTTTATACCGGCACAACACCCCGACGAGCGCTATTTTGTATTCGGGAACGGGGGCGGCCAGCTGCTGGCGAACCAACTCAATGTTCCACTGTTGGCTCAACTGCCGCTAATTTGTGAAAATGAAGTGAATTCGCCCGAAACCTTCAAAATAAGCAAGAACCCGATTATGGTTGAAAAATTCAGAGCCCTGGCCGAATCGATTCAAAAATCGGTGTCGGATAAAGCCTGGGGCTTCAAATATGTCAAACAAAATTGAAACACAAGGAATGATTAAAGGAGAAATAACCCTGCGCCCCCGTTACGGTGAAGTCGACCAAATGGGTTACGTGTACCATGGTAACTACGTCAATTACTTTCACCAGGCTCGCACCGAATTGATGCGCGAAATGAGAATTGAAGACAGTAAACTGGAGGCACAACAAGTTATGATGCCGGTCATCAGTATGAATTTGCAATATCATCGACCTGCCGGTTACGACGAACTGCTGACAATTCACACCATTATTGCTGAAGAGCCCATCACTCGGTTGAATTTTCAGTTTGAAGCACGGAACGAGCAAAACCAGTTGGTGTGTTCGGCTAACTCGACGGTTGTTTTTGTCGACAGCAAGACCCGGAAGCCTATGCGAATTCCGGAATTTGTAAAAGAAAAATTCGATCAACTCTTTGCAATAAAAATGGTATGAAACTAACGGTATTAACTGAAAACGTTGCCGGAGGCAGCTTTTATGCGGAACACGGACTGTCGTACCTGATTGAGCATGATGAAAAAACAATTCTATTGGATACAGGGCACAGTGATGTCTTCCTGAAAAATGCCAGTCGTTTGGGCATCAATTTGAATGAGCAAGTTGACCAAATCGTTCTTAGTCACGGACATTGGGATCACGGGGACGGCTTGAGATACATTCAAAATAAGCCGTTGCTGACGCATCCAAAATCATTTATGAAGCGTTTTCGGAAACACGATCAGACAAATTTAGGCTTGCGCATGAGCCGCCAGGAAGTTGAAAAACAGTTTGATCTGCAGGTTTCAGCCACTCCTGTTCAAATTTCCAAACACATCTTTTTCCTGGCTGAGATTCCAAGAGCAAACAATTTCGAGGCGCAAACGATTGCTTTTGTTGACGAAAACGGGAACGAAGATTTTGTTCCCGATGATTCGGCTCTGGCTTTCATCGAAAACGAGGCCTTGATCATCGTGACCGGTTGCAGCCATTCCGGCATCTGCAACATCTGCGAATACGCCAAAAAGATTACCGGAGTCGACCACATCAAAACCGTGATTGGCGGCTTCCATCTGAAACAAAATAACCTTCAAACGAAGGAAACCATCAACTATTTCATGCGGGAAAAAGTTGAAACGATACTCCCTTCACATTGCACTGACTTACCGGCATTGGCTGCCTTTCAAAACCAGTTTTCGAACCCGTTCGTCAAGACCGGGCAAACACATCAATTCTAACCTTAAATCGAATTTGAAATGACTACACGCAAGAAAATAATCGTTATTGGCGGCTCAGCTGCAGGTCCGAAAGCTGCTGCCCGCGCACGACGCATGGACGAATTTGCCGAAATAACCATGTTTCAGAAAGGCCCCGACCTGTCGATGGCTTCCTGTGGTTTTCCGTATTACGTGGGCGGATTTTTCGACGATCGCAATAAATTGCTTTGTACTCCGACCGGCGTGGTTCGCGACCCTAATTTTTACTGGAATGCCAAGGGTATTGTTTGCAAAATTAACACCGAGGTAACGAAAATAGATCGGGCTAAAAAGCTGATTGAATACAAAGATTTGCTGACCGGAGAAACCGGCACGCAGGAGTACGACAAGCTGGTAATTGCGACCGGAGCAACGGCGAATATGCCACCAATTCCGGGAATCAACCTTGATGGCATCACAACACTGCAATCGATGCAGGATGCTGACTACCTGCGTAAAATCAGGGACGAAAAGAAAATACAGAAAGCAGTTGTGATCGGTGGCGGCTTAATCGGTATCGAAACCCTGGAAGCCCTTCACCTGGCTGGGATTGAACTGACAATGATTGAACTTCTGCCACAACTCCTCACCTTCCTCGACTGGAAAATGGCGAAGCTGGTTGAAAATTACCTGAAATCGAAAGCCAATGTGGTGACTAAAAATGGTGTTGCCGAATTCATTGGAGAAAATGGCAAACTAATCGGTGTTAAATTGCAGAATGGTACGGAAATCCCCTGCGAACTGGCGGTTGTAGCCATCGGCATACGTCCCCGCGTTGATTTAGCGAAAGCCGCCGGGCTGGAAATTGGCAAGCTTGGAGGCATCATTGCCAACGAGTACATGCAAACCAGCGACCCTGATATATACGCTGCCGGCGACTGCTGCGAAATTCCCAACCTGATTACCGGCAAAAATGTCTTAGCCCCTTACGGCGACCTGGCAAATCTTGAAGGTCGTGCAGCCGGCGAAAACATCATCAAAGGAAATGTAGCGACCTTTCCGGGAACGATTCAGACCGGAGTTTGTAAAATATTTGATTACGGCGTAGGAATCACCGGCTTATCGGAAGCCAAAGCGATTGATGCTGACATTGACTATGTAAAAGCGGTCAATGCCAGCCCCGACAAACCGGGTTTTATGGATGGTAAACTACTGTTCACCAAACTGGTTGCAGAAAGGAAAACCGGGCGAATTCTGGGTGCGCAATGCCTCGGTCCGGGCGACGTCAGCAAACAACTGGCTATTTGGGCAACAGCAATCAAAGGGAAATTAACGGTTGACGACATGGTGAATGCCGATCTTCCGTACGCGCCTCCCTTCTCACTGGCTATCGACCACAGTATCGCAACGGCTCATATCCTTCAAAATAAGATGCACGGTCTGTTTGATGGCATCTCGGCGCTCGATCTGAAAACAATGCTCGATAGCGGCGAAGACCTGTATATTCTTGACGTTCGTGGAGCCGATGAATACGAACAAACCCGTCTTGGCGTTGGTGAAACACTGATTCCACTGGGCGTTCTCAGGAAACGCATCAACGAACTTCCCGCCGACAAAAACAAAACGATTGTCACCTATTGTAAAATATCGCTGCGTGGCTACGAAGCGGCCATGCTGATAAAGGCACATGGCTACACCAACGTGAAAGTGATGGAAGGTGGAATTGCCGGCTGGCCATTCGAAAAAGAAAAATAGTCAACAAATGATTATTGGGGAGAAACTCCGGCAGTCTCAAATTCATTTTTATAATTTTGAAGGCTGCCGGATTTAATTTTCAAATGCTATGGAATCAATAAACAGCATCTACTTTTCGCCAACTCACACCACAAAAACGATAGCAAACACGCTGGCTAACGATCTCTGTTCAAACCTTGTCAATCAGATTAACCTGACAAAGCCGGATTTTGAGATCAACACAGATCATTTTAACGCAGATTCGATCTCGATTATAGGCATGCCCGTCTATTCGGGCCGCTTGCCGCTCGATGCAGTCGTTCGTTTTCTGAATATCGATGGAAAAGGCTCAAAAGCAATCGTGCTTGTTGTTTACGGGAACCGGGAGTTCGACGACGCTTTGCTTGAATTGGCAGAGCTTGTACAAAAAGCAAATTTTCAGGTTATTGCTGCGGCTGCTTTTATCGGAGAACACTCGTACTCTACTGCTCAAAAGCCGATTGCAGCCAATCGGCCTGATGCTAATGATCTGCTGCAAATTCACGCATTCTCGAGCCAGATCAAAGTAAAATTGGAAACCCCTAATCGTGATCACCTATTCGCACTCGAGCAGTTACCAGGTAATCAACCTTTTGTAGAGCGTAAACAACGACCAGCCCTTGCACCCGAAACCAATAGCTCCAACTGCAACTTATGCGGAGCCTGCGCCGAAAGTTGCCCGCCAGGTGCCATAACGGTGAACTGCAACGTTTTTACCGACGCTGAGAGATGCATTTGGTGCTGTGCCTGCGTTAAGCAATGTCCGGAACAAGCGCGCACGTTCGATGTGGAAATTATTCAAACAATTCGCGAACGACTTTTTGATAATTGTGGGCAGAGAAAGGAACCACAGTTTTTTCTTTAATAGTGTGTATTCCTTGCTTATAATTCCCCTTAAGCTTCTATCAATCCTTTTGAATTCTCTTGCTTTTGACGCCCCAGCTAATGATCTTTGTGTATATTAAAAAGGCGATTCTAGACCCTATGAACTGAGAAAACACCTTCGGATCGATTCACGATTTGGTTCACGAATGGCTATTGAAAAGATGTTAGCTGAACAACCACTCCTGAGTAATTAAACCTACAAAACAAAAAAGAGAATTGACGAGAAATTTTAAAGCGACTTTTTTCGAGATTCCGTCCTTCAAATGTCCTTTGAAGGACAAAGATTCCTGAAATGTCAATCCCATGAAGACCTCCTGTAAACTTTTCTTTTTCTTAGTCTACACACGGCTTGAATCAACAACACACAAATAATTCCAAACCACGACAAAACGAACATTTGATCACTTTATTCATTGAAATGCTTGTTTTTAAAGTGGACGTTTTATAATTTTAATAGCTCTTAAAAGATAATAAATCTCATTTAGGATCAAATTTAAAAAGACAACGTAAAATTCTATATTTAAGCATCCTATTCATTAAAATGGCCATACAAAACCGACAAATAAAACACGAAATATTTAGAACTATAGATCAAATTATTGATTTACAAACAATGGTTGACAGCTATTCATCTTCAAGCAATAAGATTGAATGAAAACGACAATAGAAAATATAAGAAATCAACTCTCAGATAAGGGACTAAAAGTCACACCTCAAAGAATTGCAATTCTTGAAGCTGTTTACGGCGTTGGCGGACATCCAACGGCCGACAACATAATCGAGCATATTCGAAAGAACAACCCGAATATTGCCTCCGGCACTGTCTACAAAGTACTTGACACCTTGATTGAAAACAAACTTATAAGACGGGTCACAACCGATCGGGATGTAATGCGTTACGACGGCGTTATGGGTAAACACCATCATTTGTATTGTACCGAATGTGACTTAATTGAAGATTATATCGACGAAGAATTGGATACAGTTCTAAGAGAATATTTCAAGAACAGGGAAATTAAAGGATTCCATATCAAAGAGTTTGTACTTCAGATAAAAGGAACGTTTGATAAATGTTAAAAATAAATTATAGCACCAATTAAAATGAAAGAAAAAAGTATCGAATTATTAAACAAGGCCATTTCTGATGAGCTTTCTGCAGTACATCAATACATGTACTTCCATTTCCTTTGCGACGACCAAGGCTACGACCTGCTTGCAGGCTTGTTCAAAAAGACGGCCATTGAGGAAATGATGCATATTGAACGACTAGCCGAGCGAATTCTGTTTTTAAAAGGAGAAGTTGAAATGGTGGCTTCCGAGAAAGTCAAGAAAATTCATGAAGTAAAAGAAATGCTAGCAATGGCCACTTCCATGGAGGAATCGAGTGCACGCGACTACAATCTTTGGGCAAACGAGTGCTCCCTCAATGCCGATTCTGTGTCCAAGAAGATTTTCGAATCGCTGGTCGAAGATGAAGAAAGACATGGAGACCATTTCGACGTAGAAATGGAAAACCTCCGAAAGTTCGGAGATAACTATCTGGCACTGCAATCGATTGAAAGAAGTAAAAACATCGCTTCAGGGCGACCGACGGAATAATAAACTTAAAATTTTCAAAATGGAAAATAATCAAGAACAACAAGTAGTAAGCATGCCAAGAATTGGCGACGCTGCTCCCGAGTTTACGGCCATAACAACTCAGGGCGAAATCAATTTCCCATCTGACTACAAAGGTGAATGGGTTATCCTTTTTAGCCACCCTGCCGATTTCACTCCGGTGTGTACGTCTGAGTTCATGACTTTCGCGACGATGGAAGATCAATTTGCAAAAGCAAACTGTAAACTTGTCGGGCTTTCAATTGATGGTTTGTACAGCCATATTGCATGGTTGAGAACCATCAAGGAAAAAATTGAATATAAAGGTATGAAGGACGTTGAAGTGAACTTCCCGCTGATTGAAGACATTAAAATGGATGTTGCCAAAAAATACGGGATGATCCAACCCAATGAAGATTCAACAAAAGCGGTCAGAGCAGTTTTCTTTATTGATCCGAAGGGGATTATAAGAACGATCATTTACTACCCGTTAAGTTTGGGAAGAAACTTTGACGAATTATACCGGGTGGTTGTAGCCTTGCAAGCAGCTGACGAATTCAAGATTGCCACTCCTGCTGACTGGCGTCCTGGTGATGATGTAATTATTAGTCCTGCCGGTTCCTGCGGAGCAGCTAAAGGACGAATGGAAGACGAAGAACTTGACTGCAAAGACTGGTTCTTCTGCACCAAAAAACTGGATAAAGATGTCGTCTTGGATAAGATTCTGAAAAAAGAAACTCAATCTGTAGAATAGGGAAAACGAATTCACAATATATCTTAATACTAGACAATTGAGTAGGAGGAAAATAAAATAGTTTTTCCTCCTATTTAGCTTCTATCCAACTGTCAATCTTCCCCCACTTCGACTTCCTCCATTTCATTAACTACCAACTGGCGTATATCCCGATCGAACATATACATTTGCCAAGCCGTTTCAAAAGTAGCGCCTGGTTTGAACACATGATCCTGTTTATCGGCTAACAAGGGATACCAATAACCGCTATAACGGTAATAGTTTTTTAACTCAAGAAGACGCAGAAATTCGCCTTCAGATGCAATAATTAGACCTCTGGATTTTGCTTATTGAAGCTGATCGGCATAGGTAAGTGCAGGTTTATTATAAGGCACTTACTCATAGGGATAAAAATAAAAAGCCTACCCTGAGCGCGCTGATCCAACGGGAAGCGGGGTAAGCATGTTGCAGCAAACTTAAGCATTTGCGTAAATGATTTCCAAATTTCAGGCTTAATATCATTCCAAGTGTTGCTACAACGGACTGCAAAAATTTAAAATTAGAAAAATCTATTCTCTAAGGATTGTAAATCGAACATTCATTAAATGCAGATACTCTTGTTTCATCTCCTCAGACAAAAATGATTTTTCAATCCAAGCCGCAACTTTCGCTCGATTTTTCACCATCCGTTTAAAACTCCCCTCTATTTGCCTCGAGGTTAACCCCATGCCTTCACCTAATTGCACAAAGTGTTCCCGTTTAAGCTTTTTCTTTTTGCCGCACAGTGTCAATGCCAATTCCTCATCATCTTCAGGAAGAACAATAGCCACATTCAACAAATCATAGGCCGGAGCCAGTCCCCAACCTGAGGCTTGCTCAATCATGGAGAAGTTCTTCAAATGCATATCGTTATTGCCCGTTAGAAAAGAGAAAAGAGCCAATTCAAAGAAAAAGATTTTATCAAGCAATGTATTTGTGGAATAGGTATCCAGAGCTTTTCCAACTTTTTCCATAGAACCTTTATACTTATCGAAAGCCTCGGTTATTTGATACATATCCAACATGTGGATTTTTTCACCGCTCTCTGTTCGATCTATCCGTTTTGTGATGTAGGCCAACTCTCCAGAGGCCAAACGGATTAGAGAAGAAGGCACTACTCTTATTCCAAATGCTTCAGCGATACGCATGGTCACATGTTCGTTCTCCGGCATTTCCTGAAATCGATCGGAAGGCGGCTTAAAAATATACTGCCCCCCCAAGGCTCCGACTACAGTCAAACGAGTATCCGCTTTTTCTTTGGCTGCTTTAACTAATGTCATCGAAAGTTTCGGCTGTACACCAGGAACAGTCACGCTTCTCTCCACGACAGACTTCGCCAACTCATCCATCTGACTCAACGTATACTCAATTACAGGTGGCGTTGCAGTACCAAAAATCGCTGACGAACACTTTGGATGAAAATCCAAGTCTTCATCTATTGGCTGGTAGCAATACAAACATTTACGCATCATCTCCCTCCTCAATTGGTACAACACTTACTGCTCCGATACAATTTTGACAACATGCCAAAAGTAATCCCATACGATCATTTTGGTTGATCCGCCAGTTCTCTGACGCTATTTCAAGTAACCATCCCTCAGGAATAAGCCCTTCAAAAAATGGGAACAACCGCTTATCGGAGTATGGCTTATCTGTAACTGGCATCGTAAACGAGAGAAACAATTCCGGATGCTCACTCACATACGCCGAATCGTACTGAAAAACATATTCCCCATCATCCGTTTCTGTGATTGTTCCAGCGAAATAATCCCTATAAAAAACGTTCCCTTTTCTCATCCGTTCAATTCTTTACTATTAACCGGGGCCAACTCATGACCAAACATCCTCAATACCAAGTTGACCTTATCCATATTCAGATTTGTCTTCCCTTGTTCAATTTTCCGAATTACCGTCAGTGCAACACCCGCACGTTCAGCAAACTCTTCTTGAGTAAGATTCACTTCCTTACGTCTCTCTTTTACAAACTCCGCCAACTGTTTCATTATATGCCTTTAAATATAACTTCAAACAAATATATAAAATTATATGCAAATGGATATAACGACAATAAAAATTTATATTTTATATGTAATACCATATAACGAGCGACAAGGCCTTCTTAAACAGTCAAAGCAGGATCATCAGTAGCAAACTCACATAGGCAATGAGCATTCCATAGGTAATCCACCGAAGTTGTTTCTGAAGGGGCCTATTGCCTTGTTCTACGGCCTTAATCACTTTCTCCAACGCTCCGGGTTCGATCTTGATTCCATGTCGATCAATCTCTTTCACTTCCCGCGAAAGCGACATGGATAACTGTGTCAGATGCCTGTATTGCTCTGTCGATAGCTGGAGATCTTTCAGGCTTTGAGCAAGCATCAGATCCCGTTTGTCCATTCTTTCGATCACCAGCCCGATATCAGTATACCGACTCAGTATCTTTTCGCTACTCTCCAGAATCTGCTGATGCGAAGTCGTAAATTTTGATAGTTCCGTTACAATAAGTTCCGCCAGCATCGCGTCCTTGACCGATTGCACCCGTGGATTATAATTTCCGCCCATTTTTTCGTCCTTTCTTTTTTAGTTTACGCCGTCTTTCCTCTTCTCTTTCCTGCGCTTCACTTCCCCGCATGGACCCACCTGGGTTGATTACAGCACCTAAACCAGCCAGTAGTGATCCACCGACAGATCTGCCCTGCGACTGTTTCTGATCCTTTACCTGCATATCCTGCGTGACCGCTTGCTTGTTTACTGAGAAGGTGTTCAACAATGTGCGGTATCCGAACTCCTTGCCGATCTGGGAGGCCTTAAAAGTCTGGCCGTAACCACTGAAGCGCAATCCATAAGTGTTGCCTTTTTTGTTAACCGCTTCCTGGACATCAACTCCCTTCTGTCTCATTTCTTTGGAAAATTCAGCTAAAGACTGAGGATGGCCGGTTAATACTTCGCCTGCTATTTTAACGATCCTTGTTCTGGCCAGTATCCGTTCAAAACTGCTCACCTCTGGTCGGTATTTGCTTTGCCGTTTTACCTCGTTCGCAATCGTTAATCCCATTTCCCGGCTTATCTCTTCCGCAATCTTTCCGGCTCGTTTACTGATAAAACTGGTATCATATACACTGTGATCCAACCCGATCCGGTTCACAATCATGTGCATATGCAAATGATCGGTATCCCGGTGTGTGCAGGCAATCCACTGGTGGTTCTCAAAACCAAAACGTTTACTGAACTCGGAGCATATCCGCTCAAGATCGTTGTGTTTAAGCTTGCTCTCATCTCCTGGGGCAATGCCTATCTCGATACGGATAAACTTATTCTTACACCGGGTATTGCAGGCCTGAAGCTCCAAAAACTCCTTGTGAATAGTGTCTGCCGTTTCGTTTTGTACCAGGTGAGACATGACCAGGACTCCTTTCTTGGATTCCCGCAGAGCATATTCGATGGCCCTGCTACCGTGTTCTATGGCTTTGGCTTTAGCGATCATCAGCTGTACCCTTTCACTAAATTTTCAGTCCATCCTTGGCCTAAAATCAAACAATCCGTCTCTGAAGCCGGGTCAGCTTATCAACCAATTGTCTTATCTCTTCAACCAAGCCGGGATCTCTCTTTCGTATCAGGCTGGATATCCGGTTAAAGTGAGTACAATAGGTCTTTAGCAGATGAAAATATTCAATCTCTTCCTGCGATAAAGGAGGTATTGCTTTGATCTCTCCATGGAGAGCTTGTCCCCGGCAATACTCAGAAAGAGTAAGACCACATTTCTTTGCTAACTCACTGATGATTTTCTTCTCCCCGATGCTGCATCGGAGAAGTATATTTTCTGTCTTGTTCATTGTTTTGCTGTTTTCTTTTTAATCAATTAGCGGAAGCGGGGAAAGAACAGTTTGTATATACAAACTGACATCTTGCAAGGCAACCTCATCGCCAGAGCAACTCCATCTTCTCTGGCATTCATTTGCACAAAAAACTTCCAAAATTTGCTTTTATTTATAGTATACTCCATTGAAAAAAGGCCCTATCCTATCGCTCAATCCCCCTGTCCTTTTTTATCCGCATCCGAGAACAGAGGTATTCATTGAGATCTTTATAAATGGCATATCGCTTAGACATATCCTGAGCTTGGGGACAGCAAGACTTTATCTTGTCAAATGCTTTTCGCCCGCCTTCATCATTATCCAGGTAAGCAAAAATATTGGTATGCTTTTTCAGAAAGGGAAGAGCCTTCTGGATATTCGCCACAGAATTTAAAACCACAACATCGTATTGTGTTTTATCAGTTCTTTGCAAAGTCAGATAGGACAGAAAATCCCAAAATCCTTCAAATACCAGGCAGACATAATTCGCGTTTTTTATCGTAGAAATTTCCTTCGGAGGAACACAGCCTTTAAAACCGACAGGGCTACTCAGCTCATAACCTCCTTTGTCATTACCAAATCCAATTGAGTAGTAAATCCGACCACTGTTTTGGTAGTGGACTTCACGGCAATACAAATTTGCCAACGACAAATCAATCTTCCTTGTTTTTACCCAATCGATCAGCTTGGGGTGCGATATCGGCCTAATATCACGAATCGTAATCGCTGATTCTTTGTTAATCGGACTAAGTTCTTCCCGGTGAAAAGAAAAAGAATTCCGCACAGGTCCAGTAATATCATTTTCCAAGCTTGTTACTGCGTCATGAAATGAGCAGTTATCCATTTTCATTACCAGGTCGATAATTGAGCCACCTTCGTTGCTCCCGAAATCATACCAGATATTTTTCTGATAATCCACTTTAAAACTGGGATTGTTATCCTCCCGGAATGGAGATAAATACATACCGTAGTTATTAAAATCTTTTTTTGGTCGTATCCCTTTCAGATGGAGATAATCCCTGATGCTTAGTTGTTTTATTTCGGATAGCGCCATTCGTTCTGATTTTCTGTTGCTTTGTTGCAAGACAAGATTAAACAATTATATTTCAATTACTTACAAATCCAACAATCACACAACAAACAATTTAAATGTTGCAATCTGCGTGCAACAAAGCAGATTCTGTTGTGTCGTTGTTGTAGTGTTGTTGTTACATATTACTTTCTATATTTCAACATATTAAAGAGCAATACACAACATTACAACAGGATTTTATTGACCTGATCAAGTGTGATTTCCATGTAACGCCCTTTTCTTTTCACCGGAACAATTTCTCCATTTGCGTCAATATGATAAAAACTGTACTCACTGTTCTTATGTGAGCTTAGCCCCCAGTTGTCCTTGAGTATATTCCGAACCATCCCAATGTCTGCGCGTAAGCCGGTTTCACGTATTACTTCTGCAAGATCTTTCGGGCAGAACCACATTTTATCCAGCGCTAAACCATCCATAACGTCGTAGCAATAGGTAGCCAGTTCAATTTCTACTTTATTGACATTATACCTTTTCACTTTTCTTAAAGCCGGAGTTTCTATTGCTGCAGGGCTAAACCACATGCGTGACTGATCCTCTGTTGAAAGTTTCCGATGAAGGAGAAAGTGCAGGAAAAAAGGAATCTCTTTAGCCATTTTTTCCTTCAGGTAAACATCGTCCTTTTCTATTGTATGCACTTTTCGCACCCAAAAACGGATTTCTTCTCTCGAGATAATAATAGGATTGTGTTCTTTATTGGAGCAAAGCACAAATTTTGCGAAGAATTCAATTTCTTTCCGGTCTTTGCCTTTCGCCTCCATCTTATAATCAATAGCAGTTGCAAGATTTTTTATCTTCTCAGTATCCTCCATTTTGTTCAACAACAACTCATCGACCAGGATCAGCAGACGGTTTGCCCAATCTGCGTTAAACTGACTGCGGAAATCTTCGTTGTTGTTGAAGGTCGAGTTTTTACCAAAGATCATTTTCAGGAATCGCAGAAAAGTTGTTTTGCCTGTATTACTTTCTTTGGAGACCAGCAACAAAATAGGCAGTATTTGTGTCGGCTTGGTGTAAAGGAGTTGGATGTAGTCCAGCCCCAGCTCAATTTGATCTCTGAAAATATGGTCCAGAAACATTCGGATATTTGGGAATTCTCCAGGTACAGGCACATAATTCAATGATTCGTATTTATTGAGATAGGTACCATGGATCTGCTTATAATGAATGTGATCCGGGATGATGCAGAAACCATCGTATTTATCGATTTCCGGGAGGCTGTTTTTTCCGTAATCCTGCCGAAGCGTTTCATAACTCCAGGGGATTTTCTCTTCAACAAAATCACCACTGATAAGCGGTCGCTGCACGATCTTATACAAGGTCGTTCCAACACGAACGTATTGACCCTTCTGCTTTTTTTCTTGTGTCTTATCAGTCATAGCACTTACATTTTACGTCTGGCACTTCGCACGATGGGCAAACATACTTTGGAAGAATCATGCTTTGCTTTGGTCTGATTCTCTGCCCACAACAGTATTTCTTTCCTCGAAAAGACCAGTTTATTGCCATACGTCTTGCAAGGAATTTTTCCGGTAGAGGTTAGCTTGTAGATTTTTGCCTTTGAGGTTGGATAGCCGTGTTCCTTTAACAATTTCAAAGTATCGTCCAAGGTCATCGTATCAATGATTGGCTGGGGCGAAGCCTGTTTGGGGAGTGCCCGGGATACGGCTTCGCTTACGATTGCCCGTAGTTCTTCGGGCGTTGTTACAATAATGTCCGACATAATATTCAATTTTATATTTACACCTAAATTTTAATTAAACTCAAGAGCAAAATAAAAATGAATACAACTGGTAATCAAACGGATAATCCGCATTACTCAAAAGCACAAAACGAAGTAAAAAGTGGCAAAAAATGAGGGATAAATCCTCGGATTACACTTATCAATTTACAATTGGGAATAAAACGATACAAACAAAATCCGTGTAAAGCTGAAAACTATTTTTACATTTTTTTCTTTTGTGTTTGAAGTTGTTTCAGATCAGATCAGATCAGGGGGAAGATCTCTGTATTGTTCAGCACTCTTCATTTTACAAAGCTTATAAATCCGTCCTCAATCCATTTATTAAGAGATGAGAGAGAAACATTTAGAATCTTGGCAATATCCTTTTCTAAAATAAATCCGACGCATTTACCCCTTATCAATCAATCTCTCCAGGATTCCTGCAAAATCGCGGATATCTCCATCAACACTAGCCTTTCCCAAGGCTGCCATATCGGCATCCCTTTTCTCTACAGGAAAACCGTCCAGGAATAACCGCCCGACGCCAGCATGACATTGAACAGAAAACGCCCGTATGATTTTTAGTATTTGTGACTGTATTATTTCTAGTATATCTTACCGCACCACCTTTATCATCTTCTATCTACACACTCTCTACAGACTATCCATCAATACGCTCACCAATACAACAATACTGCTTTTATCAGTGGAATTATCATTTAAAGTATCAACAGTTCAACTGCTCAAAAACCATCATCCCAGAGTGGCAACTCTACTTTGTAGCGTTTCTTGTTCTGGCAATTCTGGCTCTGCTTTCTTTTGCTGGTTCATTCTTAGATAGCTCTGTCAAACGATATCACCTTGAATTAGACAGAACGCCTTATCCGAGAAAAGTCCGTCCTAAGCTCCCCTTGCAAGCAATTTAGAATCTCGTCCATCGTTTGCAGTTCCTGCAGGACGCAAATTAAACAATCAGTATCTATTCCGCTCGATTATCGCTAAAGCGATCAACATAGACTGTCGACTATAAATAAAATAAACAGAAAGAATACATGGTAAACCCCTCCGTCCTCTCGCAACCTTTCCTTGCTTATTAACCGGCGTTACAGTAGCACTTGATTTCATTTTCACTAAGGAACACTTAGGATCGTCTTGGTAGGCAGGTTACGAAACTTCTTTCAGCCCTTGTAAATTCTCTTTTAAAAATTCCCTAGCTTCTTTCTTTATTAATTTTACACTGGGAGAGTTAACTTTCACCTGTTTGGCTACAATCAAGCTAGCGTATTTCAGTGCTTTGGATAAGTTTCCACTTTTCCTATGACATAAATAAATGCGATATAGAGGCAGAAAGCGGCAAGGGATCATATTCGCTGCGCGGTCAAACTGTTGTATTGCCAATTCTGTTTCGCCTGTTTGTTCAAGATTGTCGGCCAGTAGCATTTGCAAGTCATAATCATTAAACTTTCTTTTGCATTCAACCAGTATTGCAGTGCTTCGGGCATACTGTCCCGCATAGTTCAGTTCAGCCCCGTAGTTATACAGAAAGAAGGGGTCCTCCATTAGCGGCGAATTCCGGTATAGTTTTTCGTATTCGGGGAGCATTTCCTCTGTTTCCCCGTTTAGCGATTTTAGAGCTATTTCCTTCCATTTCATTTCTGCCTGCACTTGCAGAAATACGTAAACGATTCCCAGTACTGAAACGATTGCCAACACTCCACGCAAGCCTACATTAACTTTTGAATAGCCGATCATGATTTTTTTTTCAGGAAGTAAGAGCGATAGATAAAAGGCGAGCGTCAACCAACTTGATGGATATTGAAAAGGGTACGAAAAACAGGCCAGTACAAATAAACCCGAAAGTCCGCTAAATGCCAAGGCATTAGAATCAACGTTCATTTTAATGCCTGTATAAAGAATCCCTACAAAAAACGCCAAAACAAGTAGTAAACCTGCAATGCCAAATTCGACCACAACTTTCAGAAACTCGTTAAACGGATGCTTCACATTATCGGCCAGCATAGCCAGTTCTGAGTTTGGGTGTTCTTTGAAATAAGCAGCTTGGTAATCCATGTATTTGGCTTGAAAAGAACCGTAGCCATGCCCCAGCAGTGGTTTGTCTTTGATCATTTGCCACGAAACCTGCCAAATTAATAAACGCCCGTCAGCCGACTCCTTCTTTTGTTGGTAAAGCAAAAAAGCCCCCCCAAGTATGACTATCACTACGGGAAACAAAATCCACTTGCGCAAAAAAATCCAGTTGAGCCAACCTTCTCCGCGGGAAGTGACCGCAAAGACAATTAGTGAAAAAACAATAGCCAATATTCCTGCTCTAGAACGGGCTAGGATTACAGCAAATAAAGTGAGTAGCTGGCAAACAATTATCCCATATCGCTTCCAGCGTTGTAATTTGCTCACAATATACAAGCCCAGCGGAAAACCTGCCGTAAGTACGGCAGCAAAGCCAGCGGGGTTGTCGAAGCTACCGGTTAATGCAAAATAACTGTGATTCGATGGCACCCAACCTACAAACTGAACCAACCCATAAATAACTTGTAGCAAACAAACGGCATAAACAAGCTCAAGTGTGAATTGGCTGTTCAGGCTGTTTAGTTTTAGCTGCCGCCCAACCCCGGCAAAAAGGATAACTGCAGCAAGTAAAGCCAATATTGAGAAGTAGAACTTGGGGCTATTTGTTGTGTTCACAAATTTACCGGAAGTGAGAAATACACTTCCGGTAAAGATGCTAATGTATAGGACAAGCCCAATATTAGGGCGTTTCCCTTTTATTTGGGTATACATATTCACCATGTAGCGATTGAAGCTCCTCTAGGCTGAAAGCACTTATGCCATATTTAATAACCCTAATTGAATCGGGGATGATAAGCTCAAATTCAAACAATTTCTTTTTTTCTTTCGAAAATGTTAGAAAAAAAGGTTTATCATATACGAACAATTCCAAGGTGTCTCCATGTGCTTTTGCTTTTAGCTTCGATAAATTTCTAGCTGATTCAGTCCGAGAAACTTTAAGCTTATTGTTTTCTGAGTCGTATTTTAAAATTACACTAGTGTGATTTTTGCTTGCACATCCTGCTAATCCCAAAATGCACATCATGATAACAATTGCTAATTTCCTGTTCATATTAATCTCCATTCATATATTCATAAAGTTCTGCAGGTGTCGTTACTATCCCAAAATCCAGATCTTGCCCTGTGACTGCATTCCAAATATCGGTAGAATAGCCTGCACATGTATTTGTTGCACTCCAGTCTGTATTATCCGGGTCTGAGTTGTAATCAAGTATTGTTTGTAACCCGCACCAAGACAACTCTGTCTCCATGGATGCAGCTGCTGAATATCCATTATTCTGTTCGTAGTTAACATGATATTCATTGCCTTCTTCCCCATTCCATAACGAGAATGAAACAACGTCATCGCCTATTTGAATCTCAATCCACGCATGACCGCCGATATCGGTACCAGCACTGCTACCGGCAACCTCATTTGTACATATTCTCATAGTTCCCAAAGGTTCGTCTTCATTATATGTGCTGCCTTCCCCCCAGACTGAGTTATACAAATCCTCTGCAGATCCGCCATTCGACAGAATATCTTCAAATTGTTCTATTGTGCCACTTTTGAGCCTTAGCCCTACAGACGGATTTTTGCTATCGTACAATAGTTGATGATTTGTTGAATAAACTTTGAAAGTCGCGTTATCATTACCTGAAAGCTCAGTCACCAATACCTTGATATTATTATTCTGGACAACACCAACCAAGTGCTTTTTTGATCCGGAAGCCGAAACCATTGGTACGATTACCATCTTGGTGTTACCATTTTCCGACCAATATAACTTATTCCATAAAGGGATACCTTGCGTAACAGCAAAACTTGTTTTCATTTCTTCTTGCTTATAAATTGTAGACGCAACCTTCTCCTTTAGCATCTGCTCATACTCGGTTTTAGTGAGTGTATCTTCGATGGGTAGATATTCATCAGAGCAACTTTGTAAAGTTGAAAAGAAAAGTACAAACCCTAAAGCTACAAGTAGTATAGAACAGCTTTTTAGGGTTAATTTATTAAATTTCATATTTTTGTTTTTTTTAGTTGAAGGAGTGATTGTGCTAGAATCTTCTCCTTCGTTATTAAAACTACTTGAAGTCTCCGCTATTTGAACTGCTTCGGCGTTCGGGAGTTGGAGGCTTCTTTTTGTTTTTCCCATGCCCGTGACCGGCAACCAGCATCTCTTCGGTTGTTGTCTAGTTTTAGTTTTGATTAGGAAGTATTCATATTGTTTGGTTTTCATTGGTTGGTGGATTACCACCATTCTTGTTTGCTATTTTTGTAGGTAAATATGCGTTCTTCTCGGCCCCCACTCAGACAGCGCAACCAGTAGATGGTACCGGACGGAACGTTGCTGTACTCCAGCGAATAATCGGTCGCTGTTTGTTTTCCAGCCGAATGCCATCGGTTGTCCCAGTAAAACAGCTCGTACTGATTACCGGGAATAATGTAGTTGGTATCACTCCGGGGACAAACCTCCACTTCAATAACTTCCTTAGGATATCCTAAATCCATTACAAGCATCGTGTCTACGGTAAAACTATTCAGATCATTATCAAAGAGATTTTTCTGCTGTCCAGTTAATTCTCCTTTTTTGTAGCGAACATCGCTTTGTGCGATATGTAAATCGCAACTGTCTGCGATACAGGAAAGATGCGCTAAACGAATTTTCTCTAGCGTTGATGATTTTATCCCTATATAACGAAACTTCCTCGAGTTGTTAACCTCAATTCGTTCCATGAAAAAAGGATAATGATCAATCTCTGCAAGCTTTTCTCTTTCACCAAACCGATAATCGTTAGAGCCATAGACAACGCAACCTTTTAAATCGACAACATGCGCTGCCGTGTAGGAAAAGAGAGGAAACTTACGGATAAGTTTCATATTAATCCTCTTTTGGTAATTGCAGGCTAAATCATTTTTATCACCATTTGCATCAAGAATAAAAGGAACATCGACTGGTAATAATTTCTGGTTTTTGCAGCCCATAGGTAAGTAGAGAATATTTTTACCCATAGCTTTGAACCTGGCTTGTCCCCACCAACTATATCGGGCAAAGGCTACGGGAGTCCACCCGCCGATATCGAATGTTGCGAGATAAGCCATGTCCCATTTGCCGAACGGGCGTTGCCAAACCGACGCGTCTGCAGTTTTCAGATATTGATCAATAACATCCAGCATATTTGTATGCATCAGCTTTTGATAGAGCTGATTTTCTGGAACAGATGATACCAGATCCTCCATCAAGGGCTGTTTTCTCCATGTTTGCCGGTAGACCTTTGGGATGGTCTTTTCATATTGGACCGTTAAACTCGACGGAACATCTCCCTCCGAAAAAACAGGCCTGTATTTTGAAGTCATGGCTGCATTAAAATCATCGATGAGATTAGATGTATCATTACTGTTTTCTAATAATTTTTCAAGTTGTCGCTTTTTGTTTGCTAATCCAACAAAAGCATGCTGGGCTTTGGGGCGGTTTCCCCAATCAGGGAGATAGTCGTAAGTTGCAGGCAGACCGGCTGCTCGCAAGTGGTATATAACATATCGGCAGCGATCGGCACAATCGCCTTCGTGGGCAAAGCTGAGCCATGAATAATTGGGTTGCGTCGGATAGAAACGATCAAAATCACCGGACGAGTTTAGTGCGTAATAAGTCTTCTTCATATGATAGGCGTAGAGACTATCAGCATTATTCAGCTGCGGATTTGTTCCTAGTAATTTCCGATTTTCACCGTATAATTTTTCCCGCCATCTGTCTGCCAGCTCATCATCTATTTTGTAGGGGAGAATATATTCCTCAAAGTCTTTTTTGCTAATCTCCTCTCGCCATGGAGAACCAGCTAAGGCTTGTTGGGCCAATGTCTTGTTATTGCTGAAAAAGGAAGAATCAAGATAAGTTGAGTCTTCTATTTGTTGAAAGCGAAATGGCATGATCTTCATCGCGGAGTAAAGCGAATCTGCTTGTCGTAAGAGCTCGGAATAGACAGTTTTTCCAACTTGGGACCTAAGATTGTTGAGTCTTTGAGAAAGCAGCAAAACGGAATCGGGTGGCGCAAAGGTTATTGTTTTTCGTGAAGCGGTTAGGTCTAATACAGTTGCAGTACTTGTATTTGTATTCATGCATCCGTTGAGTGTGCCTAAACTGGCTATCATTAACAGCCCCCATAACAGATACTGTCGATAATATCGTTGATTTTGGCGTAGCATATTATTGATTAGCAAGTAGTCCTATCTATAACACAAACATAATATATATGCTCAATAAATCCTATGTGTTGTTAAATAGATTGTGCATAACCACATTTATTTGTAAACGAGGTTACCTTATATCCAAGTAAAATAAATTTTGGACTTGCCATTTCAATAAAATTAATGTGGCAATAAATTCATGATCTTGGTATATCGAAAGATAATATCTAATTCCCTTAAAATCCATGGAATCCATCCCGCTGGTCTACTTCGAAGCTAATAAAGCTACAAGCCACAGAAATCCGTTCCGCTCCTTGATCCAACTTGTGGTTCCCCTAAAAAAGTCGCATCTTTAAGTCGGAATTATAGATTTATTGCAACCGGGAGTACGACCAAAAGGCGGACTTTCGTTTTTTTTGTTTTTACGCCTAAGGCTTCCACTGAAAATGTAATTCGCGGACGCAATTCCTTCTTTTTCCAACCGTTAAACACTCTTCAGAATTGGAGACAGAGACTTTGTCAAGACTGGCTGCACCTGTCAACGCCAGACACTTGGTTTAGCCTTGACAAAGCCGGAACTTCCTCTATATTTGTGAAAGGGTTGGTCATTTGACAGTTTTCAATTATAAAAGCAATTCATCTCCGACAAGGTCTTAACGGATACATTTGAGCTGACTACAAACAACCTCCAATTCCTGCTGCAGCAAGTTCAGAATCTCGTCCATCAACTCCAATTTCTCTTCTGTCAATCGGGAAATATCATGATGAAACCGGTTGTTGTGCGATAATAATTGAAAGAACTTCTCTCCATTTAGTTTTTCAAAAAGGAAATCCAACCGCCCTAGTTTGGGGTCTGCGTGCACACATAGTCGCCAAAGCGTACAAGGCGGTACGTAGTTGGGGAGATAGCTAATTCTTGCAAAAACAAAAGTCCGGAGAATTCTCAGTATTGAACGACTAAACAGGTCTTCTAGCCCTTCTATGTTGTCCTTTTCCGAATTGTGTCTAAGCTTAAAATACTGGGAAGCCATTTTTACGCCCGAACTGTAGTAATATTCCAGGTCCGGGTATTCAGGCGGGTGCGGGTGTTCCCAATGAAGAGCCGGGAAGTTAGGATGTGATGAAAATAAAAGGTTCTCCGGTCGCATTATTTTCTGAAAGAAGGATTGATAGGCAAACAGATTTACTTGAATCCAAATACGACTATGACCGATCAAAACCAGTTCAAACTGATCCTCCATCTTTGCGGTCGCGGCTTGTTGCAACCGCCCCAGGGTTTCCGTGCCAAGCCCTTCCCCAATTAGCAGGAAGAAGTAAGTTGCCCGTCGATAACTCTGCTCCCGGTCAAACAAATAGATTTCTTCGACTTCCTTTGTCTTTCTAATTGTTGCTACAATCTCTGAAAGCTCTCGCTCGATTGGTGAAGCGCAACTCTCTTTGTTGTCGGTCTTCACTTTTCCAAAGGCTTTGAGTCTCTTTTTAAGTGTCGCAAATCGAACTGCTACCAACTCGTTCATTGCTAGCTCAGTCTCTAAAATACTTTCATGAAGATTCTCATTAAGCCTTGTTTCATCACCATCCGCTCCTGTTTCTTTTGCTCGCTCCAGCTCTGAAACAAGGTAGTACTCTCTCCCATTCTTTTTGACAAACATGCCGTCTATTTCCGGGATATAGTCAGCTAACTGCTTTATCCTCTCGTGTAGGTCCGCTGTTTCAAAATTAGATCCTGCGTAAAGCATCTCCAGGTAACGAATTGAATGCTCATAGAGTGACAAGTAAGTTAGAAATACTCCGGTTAATGAATCATGCCGACGGAAGCGATTAGCTTCAGTAAGCAACGTATCGCGATCGTGATAATAGGTTTCCAGGTTTCGCTTGAATTTCTTTTTATATGATGACCAATCCGCATTCGGACATTCTTCTATCGGTTGAGACCGGTAAATAACAGCGAATCTATGGCAATAGGAAGCAACAAAAGGATTACCCATTTGGTATTCGAATTCCATTTTCCCTCTGAAAATAACATGAAACAGAAGATTACTATTCTCTCGGCTGTTTCGAATCCATTTTCGGGATCTTATTGTTTGAACGTCCTTATGTTCTGATGTTACAATGATAAAATGTTCTGGTATTAGCTTGTTTTTCTGATGATAGAAGATATAAGAAATCTGAAATTCACGGGTTAACTGCTGCAGTTTTTCACTGATAGCTTTGTTCTCCAGTTTCGGGATATCCGAACTTAATATTGTTCTCATGTGTCGATCATTTTAAGGGTACAACACTAATTTCAGATAGAATATGAGCATAATCAATTCTGCATGAGGATAAAATATCTCATCCAACGACAGAACCTATGCAGATTATGAATCTGAATTCACCCAAGAATTGCTTAGAATCCTGGAATCAGGAGCGAATCAAATCAATCTGAAGTCAGGTATATTTTACCTATCCTATTAGTCGCCTCCATCTTTTAGTTAACCAAAATTGTTTTATCTTTGAGATAGTTGAAAATACCAAGGTAATATGGAAAGTAAAGTACATGAAGGTCGCAATGTGAAACGGTTTCGTGAGATGCTGGGAATCAAACAAGACGCGCTAGCTTATGAACTAGGTGAAGGGTGGAATCAAAAGAAGATCTCGCTCTTGGAACAGAAAGAAACCATTGAATTGCCTCTTTTGCAACAGATCTCCAGCACGTTGAAGATCCCAGTAGAAGCCTTTCAGAATTTTGACGAAGAAAAAGCTATAAATATTATTTCCAACATCGTGAACAATCACGACCACGCTACAGGAAATTCATTGTTTAGCTACTATCCAACTGTCAATCCAGTCGACCAAATCATCAGATTGCACGAAGAGAAAATTGCCCTCTACGAACGCATGCTGAAGGAAAAAGATGAGATGATGGAACGCCTAGAGAAACTTTTGAAAGGCAAGTAGCCATTTTCTTTTTTCTCACATCATAAACTTTCTCCACCTTGAGATCAACTTCCCGGAACTGTAGCTTACCCCTAATCAATCAGCAGAAATAACAGGTTGTTTAAAAAGAACAGTCCTAAGCCCTCATATGCATTTAGCTCAGTTGTTCTTAAGAATCCATTTATTACTTTTCTTTTCATTGTATCAATCAACAGACTCATAAATTAAGATCGAAAAATTGCCGATTAAGGATGAGGTCAACCTGTACTAGAACATGAATGACGAGCTATATAACGCACACCAGAATAGTCATTTAGCCATCAACCAAATGAGTTAAAACCCTTAATTTTCGGATTTAAAGTACATGAGTCTTGCCTACAGCAGACCTTTGCTCTCTAACAATTCTCTCAAATTTTCCTGTTTTCGCCAGAACCGGTCATTGATTTTTTGAATGACCCTGCCAAACTCCGGATCATTGTTCAATGGCTTGAGAATTGGGTCTTTGTCCAGGAACAATAAAATCCAGTATTGGTAATTATCTTGCGAGGCGAAAATTTTCAGTTGCTCAATCGCGTCCTTGTTCCTCCCCTGATAGGCATACAAAACGGCCGTGCTGGCACTTTTGTAAATCGACTGATCCTTTTCGCAATATTCGGCATATGAATTTAGGAACCTCCGAGCCTGCTCTTCATACCCTTTCTTCTTATAGACCAAGCTAATTTTAATGTCTTCCTGCTGATAAATATCCAAGCCTTTTCGTTCCCGGGCATTGACAAACTTTTCAAAATAATAAAAGGCGCTGTCGTAATCTTCCTGATAATAATAAACTTTGCCCACCTCTTGCAGAATGTCCAGTCGGGTCGTGTCCTTATTCCATTCATGAATCAGAAGACTTTTGGTTCGTTCGCCATCGCCATCCTGCGCATACGGGATAAAAGCATTGAGCAAAGGAGCATAATAGTTATCCGGATTGTAGTCCAGTGCCTTATTAATATAAGTCACCGCTTCACTCACAAAACCCGACTGAATAAGGGCATTACTGAGGTGCAAATAGATATAACTTTGTGTGACCGAGTCGTTGGCGGCAATGTCAAGCTGAATACCTTTCAAGGCGTACTCCAGGTATTTGGCCGTATTGGGAATGACTCGGGCATAAAGGTCTCCGAGCATCTGAACCACTGCCGGTGAATTCGGATTGTACTCCAGCGCTTTTTCCAAATGCGGAACAGCCAATTGATATTCTTCCGTTTGTATGTAGTAAAGTGCCTTTGCAATAAGACTCTCAGCCGATTTTGGATCGTAAAGCAGTGCTTTATCTGCGAAATTGTTGATGCGCTCGGTATATTGCTTTTGCTTCTGGTACACATCCAAAAAGTAATACGAGATGGCAATGTCAGCATAAGCCAGGGCAAATTCGTCATCGTTCTCAATTGCCTTTTCGAATAGCGGAATTGCCTTTTCCAAACCTTCCCTAGTTCGGGAATAATACGGCTCGAGAGCTCGCAGATAATAATCGTAGGCCACTAAATTCTCTGTTGGCTTTTTCTCGATCTGTCGCAATTCAGCTGTGGTAACAACAGCCTGAATCGCATCTGCAATTTTACGGGCTATTTCATTTTGAAGGGCAAAAACATCGCCTACTTCCCGACTGTACTGCTCACTCCAGATCGGGTGGTCGCCCGCCGCTTCAATCAACTGAATATTGAGCAAGACCTGGTCGCCAACCCGCTGCCCGCTCCCCTCTACCAGGTAATTCACATTAAGCTGTTCCGCAATTTCCGGAATTCCCAGCTCGGTATCGCGGTACCGGGCAACCGAAGTCCGGCTAACAACCCGCAAGTCGCGAATCTTTTGCAAGTTGTTCAGTGTCGATTCCATTAACCCGTTAACGAAGTACAGGTTTAGCGAGTCACTGCTTTCATTAACGAATGGTAACACTGCAATCGACTTCTCGATGGGTGCCGAAACAGAACTTCTTTTGCTTAATAGGAAAACTACCAGTAATGCAATAACCAACATCCCTGCTGCGGCCAGGTATATCCTGTATTGCTTTAAAGAACTTGGTGGAGTGGATTCATCTTCATCCGCAACTGTTCTTTTCCGCACTTCACCGGGCGAATAACCGTATTGTTCGCGAAAGCATTTGATGAAGTAAGAGGTGTTTCCAAACCCAACTTCGTACGAAATCTCGGCTACCGTAAGGCTGGTTTTCCGGAGCATGTCCATCGCTTTTTCGAGGCGAACCTGACGGATAAACTGGCTCGCTGAAAGCTGCGTCTTTGTTTTGATTTTCCTAAGCAAACCGGAACGACTGATATGCATCAACTCGGCCAGTTCAGAAACACCGAATTGCTCGTTCCTTATATTCTCCAAAATCAACGACTCGGCTTTTTCAATGAAATCTGATTTATGAATTGCGGGTTCCGTCATGCTTTATTTTGGTCAAACTAAAGTAGGAAAATTTATGAAAAGTATTGCCCTTCAAGTCTAAAGTTGAAACAGCCCAAATAGCACTTTTGCCGCATATGTGTTATTTGTGCCGCATAGTTTTTATGCCCAAACCAAACTTAATACAATTAGCTGCATAGCTTATAGGCTACGCGTTTCCGATTATTTCAACTTTGTAAAACAATTTTTTCAAAGTCTAATTTCAAAATTTAAAATCATGAGAACACATCCTGTTTATTCCTTTAAAACCGTATTCAGTTTTTTCATTGCAATCCTATTATTCATGAATGCCTGCGTGCAATCGGGCAGCAGTAGTAGCACGGAGACAGGCAAAGAAACGAAAGCAAAGGCCCTCGCCGACAAACCGACCATTGATCTGCAAACAGCCATCCTTTCCGACAATCTCGAAGCCGTCAGACAACATATTGAAGCCGGAACTGATATCAATTTAAAAGATCAAATGACGGGATCAACGCCATTGATCACAGCGGTGACTTTCGATAAAACAGCGATTGCCAAAGCGCTGATAGATGCCGATGCACAGCTGAACCTAAAAAACAATGACGGATCGACCGCGTTGCATGCTGCAGCCTTCTTTTGCCGCGTTGAAATTACGCAGATGCTTCTGGATGCCAAAGCCGACAAGACAGTCAAAAACAACTTTGGCGCAACTCCCCGCGAATCGGTCACCGCTCCCTTTGCCGATATGAAACCCATTTACGAAATGATCGGGCAACAATTAGCGCCATTCGGCTTAAAACTCGATTTAAAGGAAGTGGAAAAAACACGCCCTGTTATTGCGATGATGTTACAGTAATTCTCCTAAAAAATAGAAAATGACAACAGAAAGAAGACACGATATTGATTGGTTGCGCGTAGTTGCCATTGGGCTACTGTTAATCTATCACATTGCGATTGTTTTTCAACCATGGGCCATGTTTGTTGGCTTCATCCGAAGCGATGAATCAATCGGCGCACTTTGGACACCCATGAGCTTGTTGAATGTGTGGCGAATTCCACTTTTGTTTTATGTTTCGGGTATGGGCTTGTACTTTGCCATGCAAAAACGCAATCTTGCCCAGCTATTGGGGGAACGAACCCGGCGAATTCTGATCCCTTTTATATTTGGAATCGTGGCTATAGCCCCGTTACACTTCCTGATTTTCCAGAAATACTATCGCATGCCTTTAAGCTATTATCCGCATGCCGGACACCTATGGTTTCTCGGAAATATCTTTCTCTATGTATTGCTGTTGACACCTCTTTTTCAATACCTGCAGAGAAAACAAGATGGAAAATTTAAACGAGGCTTACTGGCTTTGATGAAAAATCCGCTGGGCCCACTGTCCATAACAGTTTTCTTTGTACTGGAGGCCGTCATTGTAAAACCTCAGTTATTCACCTTGTATGCCCAAACATGGCACGGTTTTTTACTGGGACTGCTAGCCTTTTTCTTTGGCTACCTGTTTGTCTTCAGCGGTCCGACGTTTTGGCAAACGGTTGCAAAATGGAAGTGGTTGTACATTGGGGCGGCCACCATTTTATTTACTACTAGAATGCTGATTTTTGAAACAAATGCTCCGGGTTACCTCATGGCTATCGAATCCAATTGCTGGATATTCGGCGTTTTCGGTCTCGGATACCAATACCTCAATAAGCCGAGCAAGTCGCTTAGCTATTTGAGTCCGGCAGCTTATCCGGTATACATTATTCACATGTTTGCCTTGTATGCCGGTTCTCTGATTATTCTGCCGCTGCCAATGCCCCCGATGATGAAGTTCGCGGTTATAAGCCTCTTTACCTTTGCGATCTGCTACCTCATTTACGAGTTTATT
Organism: Sunxiuqinia indica; assembly: GCF_009847015.1. Classification (GTDB taxonomy): domain Bacteria; phylum Bacteroidota; class Bacteroidia; order Bacteroidales; family Prolixibacteraceae; genus Sunxiuqinia; species Sunxiuqinia indica. The sequence continues at coordinate 430,584 of NZ_WVEM01000002.1, read as the reverse complement.
ATCCGCCGAATTCGTTTCATCAGACCTTTATTCGGGCTGAAGTAAAAGTTCAACAAATTTGAAGAGAGTCTGTTATGCCTAAAACACGAAATTAAGTCAATCTGAACACCAACCGATTATGAAAAAGACACGAACAAAGTTAATTCTCCGGATCATCCTGTTTGCAGGAACAATCATCTCGCTGTTTTTTGTACCCTGGATTTTGGTGAGAGCCTGGATCATGCCTCTGCCGGATACAGTGGAAGAGCAACTCAATAAGGGGGTTGAATATGGCTTCGACGGTATGATAGTCTACGTGGATCAGGCTGGCCATCAACCTGCTTTCTACGTCGCCGGCTGGAAAAACAGGGCGGACAAAATACCGGCCGATCCTCATGCTTTGTTCAAAATTGCCAGTATCGGTAAGTTGTACCAAGCCGTTGCAATAACCAAATTGGTTGCAAACGGGCGATTATCGCTGGATCAAACGCTGGCTGATTACTTCCCAGAGCTTGTCGGGAGGATTGAAAATGCCGAAAAAATTACCACAAGAATGATGGTGCAACACAGAAGTGGTATTCCCAGTTTTACCAATACCCCAAACTTCTGGACCAATCCGCCTAAAAGCAGACAGGAAACACTTGAACGCGTTTTGGATTTGCCGGCCAGTTTTGCCCCCGGCGAAGGCTACGAATACTCGAACACCAACTATTTGCTAATTTCCATGCTCGTAGAAAAAGTGACTGGTACAAGTAATTTCGAATACATTACAAAAGCAATTTTGAATCCGCTCGGACTAAAAAACACCTTCGGCTCGATTCACGATGTGGATATGAACCGGTTGACAAGCGGTTATTATGTGGGCGTTGAAGAAGATATTAAAACGACCGATTACGGCTCAATGGTCGCAACGGCCGAAGATGTCGGCATATTCCTTCGGGCACTAAACGATGGCTCTTTGCTCACGCCGAAAGAGCAGGAAATCTATTCGTCGATTTACAAATACAATCACACGGGACTGATTCCGGGCTACCAGAGCATTGCCGAATATCACAAGGATATTGACACGATTGTGATCCAGTTTGTGAATACAACCAATTTTGACGGCTACACCTGGAACCTGGGAGAGATTGTCTATAACCGGATTGTTAAAATCGTGCGAAAACAAAACCGAAGCTGAGTGCGTCAGGTGTTTGCTATTTTGTAACGCCAAATGAATGGACTCAAAAATTGAAAATCACTCGAATCGTTAATATAAGACAACGACAATGCCAACCGCTATTCACCCCAAATCACCAATGCGTGACAAAGCTGTTATGCGAGTATTCGTCCTCAATCAACTGGGATTTAAAGAGTTCAAGCTGTTAACAAAATGCTTAAAAACATAGAAATGAGAACGGTTAATATCGTATATTGAAGTATGAAAAAGCAATAGATTGTTGTTTAGACTAGACGAGAGTTTTTTGAAATGCGATTCTAAATTAGATACAGACAAGAAGACTCTTGTCAGTTATACCCCCTCGGGAAGGGGGTTTAAGCTGGTTAAAATTTTGAAACGAAATAGCTTTTTGAGTTGTGAATAGTACACAAGAGCACACATAATTTATTATTCTGTTCTTCTCGAACGACAAACAGGGTTAAAACCGATTCACAACATTTCCCAAGCCTTACTATAGGAAACCTCCGAGAGCGGAGGTTTTTTTTCTTCAAAATCAACCAACCTTGCGTTATCAAAAACAATGTAAACTTACATTGCCCACTATTACTCTTCAATTACCCTACAAATGTTTCAAAACATTAAACCCTTCAAAAAGGAAAACGTAAACTCTCAACGCTACGGCGATTCAACTTTTCTCAGAGGAACAAAAGTCGCATTAGCCAAATTCATTCACATGACAAGAAACAGCGCTCTTGTCTTTACCCCTTCAGCGGAAGGGGTTTTTGAAAAAAACAGGCACAAATAAGTTCTCATTTCGCAAAAAAGTAATGTTTAGAAATTTTCTATAAACGAATGCAACAGAGTTTTCATACTAGAATTGGTAATTCAGATCTGAGAACATCAAACCCTCAATTTTGAGGGTTTTTTCTTTTCAATACTGTTAGACAGCATACAACTCCCGATGAATAATTCCGTAAACTGGTTGCAAGGGAATAAAGGTTAGACTATGCGGAGTTATTGTGTGCAACTCTAATTTTTCGATCAATAATTTCTTATAGTGAATTTCTCTTTAGGTGGTTTTCTGTTGGTTAGCAATCCAGTAGGAGTAAGTTTGATAGTTGTGAATCTATAGTACATGATTTTCTTTTTGCTTCTCAAACAGTAAAGACGGTTTTAGTAAAACACACAACTTCTCTCTCCTCGACCAGGAATCTCCGGAAACGGGGGTTCCTGTTTTATGGTCAACTTGATTTACTCTTTGGAACCAACTATGTAAAATTACGTAGGTCTAGAAAATCTTAATGAAGAGCAGTAGATATGGAAGAAAAGCGTTTAACTGGTGATAAAATGAAACACAGGAACCTAATTGAACTCGAAAGTGGTGGAACTGTGACTTTATCAAAAGACGGCAATATAATTGACGTAAACTCGTTATTCTGTTCGATGATGAAAATGGACAAAGAAACCTTGCTCTCAATGAGTTTTGCTGATTTACTTTTATCTGAAGAAAGTGTAGAACAGGCTCCCTACCGATTCAACCTGGTCAAAAGTAAACAAATATTTATTTGCGAACGAAAAATGAATCAATCTGATCGGAGCAAGACTACTGTCGAGATGAAGCTACAAAAGACGCCGAATGGAACCTCCCAATCCCCTTCACACGATAGCTCTGAAGTGAAAAAACCGGAGTTATTAGAGAAGAATGGCATAGCAAAAAAGAACGGGATAAATGAGGATGAAGCGCACTTCATTAAAATACTAGCTCATGATCTGATCAACCCATTTAATGTAATATTAGGTTATTTAGGATTACTTACAAGCGAGTTTGAAACGTACGACAGAGCGACGATCAAAAAGAAAATAGAGCTAATTAATCGAGCTTCAACAGATGCATACAAACTCTTACAAGAGGTATTAACCTGGTCTTGTTCTCATTCGGGACGAATATTATTTGCTCCTGAAATACTCAACTTAAAAAAGACTTGCCAACACTCGATTGACCTACTAGAACCTATATCTCAAAAAAAGCAGATTGATATTACAAATCTCATTGATGATCAACTTGATGTTCATACTGACAAAGACATACTCCAAACAATTATTAGGAATCTACTTACCAACGCCTTAAAATTTACGAACGAAAAAGGTGTCATTGAAGTTAAATCGTTTCTTCAAAATCATCAAATCACAATATCTGTAAAGGACAACGGAAATGGCATTCCTGCAAACGAATTGGCATCCGTCCTTGAAAACGACCAATGCAAATCAACAACGGGAACATCGAGAGAACAAGGGAGTGGAGTTGGCTTAACGATATGTAAGATGCTGGCAGAAAAACTTGGAGGAAAAATCTGGGCTGAAAGCAAAGTTGGATTTGGCAGTACCTTTTTTGTTGCGATCCCTAATCATACCTGAAATAGTCTCATGTAATCAGAAAATTGGCTCAAACTGAGAGCTAATATAAGATCTCTCAATTTGTGTTAATGATTATTACTATCTGGATTGTACACTACATTCCTGAATTATCCGGAACAATATAGTGGAGATAGTTTGAATCAAGGCATTGCCATTGATCATTCCCCCATAACAAAGAATTTAACCCAGAAGCCTAGATTTTTGGTCCTCGTCATGCCAATATTCCGGCTTTTACAATTGGAAAGACGCAAATGTTAACTAATCAATTGGGGTATGTCGATCGGAACGAACATACCAGTTATAACGGTATGGCTTATTTTAAAATAGATAAAAACAAAACTGAAAAACAACAAACCAACAAATAGTCTGCACAATAACATCATGTCTGTTACCATGCAAAACTGATATTACAATGAAAGATCGAAGTAAATACCCGACAAAGGATATTGGGCTATCGTTTCAAATCAGGGAAAAACACGCTTATCGGCCGATTCTATGCGCACCGAATAAAAAATTGAGGTATCAGTAAATTTTCGAATTCTTTCAAGCAAGTGAAGATATGGCTCGATTCAGAATTAATACGATAAAAATAAAAAAGCAAATTAGCTATTGGAGAAAGAATCAATAGTTTATCCATGTTCCACTTTTAAATATTCATAAGAAAATATATCAACATAATCCATAGCATGCTGTAATAATCAACATGCCTTTTTTTTTTAATTTTATCTCAAAAAGGGTAGTAAACCTACCCCAATGTGAATAAATATAAAACAACACTCAAGCGAATTCAGGTTTTATTTTTTATTTTTGTCTCAAAACGTGTAGCATGACTACCCAAAACAAGACATATTTAAAAAGACTATTCAAGATATTACAACCCGGCTGTGTGGTTACTGTCGACTGGTTGGAAGCTTATGGCATATCCAGAGATTTACAAAAATACTATCTTAAAAGTGGCTGGCTCGAATCAATTGGGCGAAGTGCTTATAAGAAACCGGGGGATAAAATAGAATGGCAAGGTGCCTTAAATGCCATACAGAAACAAACTGCAACCAATGTTCATGTCGGTGGATTATCTGCATTGGCACTGCAAGGTTATAGTCATTACTTTCGCATGAACAATGAATCCTTGCAATTATTCTCTCCTTTAAAGACTAAGCTACCAAAGTGGTTTACCGACTACAATTGGGGGTTAGATTTACAACATCACTTGAGTTCATTTTTGCCATCGGACTTAGGTATAAAAGTATTAGAGCAAGGTCAAATACAAATAAATGTTTCTACGCCCGAAAGAGCCATCATGGAATGTTTATACTTGGCTCCTCAAAAAATGGATTTGGTCGAATGCTTTCACATATTTGAAGGCCTGGTAAATTTAAAGCCTAAACTGGTTAATGAACTTCTAACCCAGTGCAATTCGGTAAAAGTTAAGCGTTTATTTCTTTATATGACAGAAAAGGCCAATCATCAATGGTTAACGTTTTTAAAAACAGATAAAATAGATATTGGAACCGGGAACCGAATGCTTGCAGAAAAAGGCGTACACGTTCCTAAATATTTACTCTCAATCCCTAAAGAATTAGCAGATTTATGATTTCTACGACATATAAAGCTCAGGTAGATTTATTATTACAGGTTTTGCCTTTTGTAGCAAAAGAGAAGAATTTTGCCCTAAAAGGTGGAACAGCCATTAACCTATTTGTAAGAAATATGCCTCGTTTATCTGTGGATATCGACCTTACTTATCTACCATTAGATTCAAGAGAAGATGCTTTGAATAATATTCAGGATGGATTAACACGTATAAAAGCTGATATCGAAAAAAATGTACCTGACGTAAAAGTTCATACCGTGCCATTAAATGGAGGAACCGATGTGAAATTAAATGTCCAGGGGAAAAATGCTCAAATTAAAATTGAAGTTAACACCATTACCAGAGGTAATGTATTTCCAACTGAACTGATGCAGGTTGTTGATTCTGTTCAGGATGAATTTGACAAGTTTGCAGCGATCAACGTAGTATCGTTAGCAGAATTATACGGTGGTAAAATTTGCGCTGCAATCGACAGGCAACATCCTCGTGATATATTTGATGTTAAGCTACTATTGGAAAATAAAGGATTAACCGATGGAATATGGGATGGCGTAAAAATTGGATTGATTAGCCATTACAAGCCAATAAGTGAATTATTATCTCCCCTCCTAAAAGACCAAAAGTCTGCATTTGACAACCAATTCGCAGGGATGACTTCTGTTGAATTTTCGTATGATGATTACGAAAAAACCAGAACAACGTTAATTGAAACCATCCAACAAAGACTTACTGAAGATGAAAAGCGATTTTTATTAAGCTTCGAAATGGGAGAGCCAGACTGGAAGTTGTTTCCGCACCCTGTTTTAAAGGACCTACCAGCAATCAAATGGAAACTACTTAATTTACAGAAGTTAAAGAAGGACAATCCCAATAAACACAAACAGATTATCGAAAACCTAAAGGGTATTCTATTCTAAATCTAATTCTTCTTCTTCCGTTTTTTCCTCTTTTGAAAATAAGGATTATATCATCCTCTGATAAGAAATCGTATTTTAGCCTTGGATTTATAGTTAAGAATGCACCCGGGAACACGTGCCTGCGGGCCTGTTCTCGGATTTTCTACAAAAAAAAGAAGACTGAAATTTGAACAAACTAGATTCATAATAGAAATTAGCGTTGTTGCGAAAGCACCAAATACATAGCAGAATTAGAATTCGATGAGTCATTTAACCATCCAATATTGCTCCGACTTACACTTGGAATTTCCGAAGAATGAACAATTCATTCGAGCAAATCCGATTCATCCGGTCGCGCCAATCCTTGTTCTGGCGGGAGACATTGTCCCCTTGGGTTCCATCTCGCGTTTCAACTGGTTCTTCGATAGACTTGCCAACGAGTTCGAGCAAGTGATTTGGGTACCTGGCAATCATGAGTATTACAGGGAAAATCTCGACACGTACGAACATCCGCTACATCGGGAAATTCGAAACAACATCGCATTGGTCAATGATACCACAATTAATTACGAAGGAGTGAACTTTATTGCGGCAACCCTATGGTCTAAAATTAGTATTCAAAACGCTTGGATGATTGAACGCTGCATGAATGATTTTCATGTCATTAAAACCGGTCGATCACGTTTTTCATCTGTTGGCGCAAACTTGTTGCACCGCAAAAGCCGGGCTTTTATACGAGAAGAACTCGAAAAACTGAACGGTTGCCCGGTTGTAGTATGTTCGCACCATGTCCCCACATTCATGAATTATCCGGAGCAGTACAAAGGTGATAGTCTGAATGAAGCTTTTGCAACAGAGCTTTCACCACTGATCGAAAAATTTGGGCCCTACGCCTGGATTTTTGGTCATCATCATGTCAATATTCCGGCTTTTAAAATCGGAAAGACGCAAATATTAACAAACCAATTGGGCTATATTGATCGGAACGAACATGCTAGATATAGCAGTGAGGCTTATTTTGAGATAGATAGAAATAGAACTGAAAAACAATAAACTAACGTATAATCTGCACAATAACACTGCAATTGTTATTCTGCAAATTGAATGTTATTGTGAGACAATTTCACGGAACAATATAGCATTCAATGTTCATTTTCAGCGTGCTCTGCAACCTCCTTTGTTTGATGCGTTCTCCTCTTCTTTTCAATCTATGATTTTCCACATTTACTTTTCAGATATTACATTGATGGTTATTTTCAACAAAAAAGTGTATTCCGATGGAAATAAACAACACCACAGAATATTAACACAGTATTTAACGCAAAACCTTCATCCCTCATCAATAAGATAACCATCCAACTCTTTTATTTTAGCTAGGATTACGTGACTGCTAGATTCTGGTGCTCCATCGACACACTGATAATTTCAACTGCAACGAAAGAAAACCGCTCCCAAAAAATTATATATAATCCGGACAAGCGAACACACTAACATCGAAACACTAAAACAGCATAACAAGCGAACACAATAACGAGAATTGATAAACCGAAGCAATAGAGATGACTTTGGTTTGTGAAAAGGGCAGCATCCATTTCTCGTAAAACCGCCTTCTCCATCTCCCTTTAGAATACTAAACCTTTTTCCCCAAGTTGCGCCCCTCCCCCAACTTGTTGGCACGAGGTTCTTGTCCGTACGAAAACACATCTTGCCTGGCAAAAAACGCACTTTAAAGAAATCCGAGTTCCAGACACCTTCAACAAATTGAATAACAACCGATTCAATAAATTTCGTGATACATATAACTAATAAAACAACAAAAAAAGAAGATACAAGGATGCCAAGTTTTCCTGACTACAGTGACTACACATCTTTTAAGCACTGATATACTGAACTTTAAACACGTACCGACCTAGTTTATCATCTGTCTACATAACTGACTACAACTTCTTGATTATTTGTAGTCATGTAGTCACGTTGTAGTCAGTTATGTAGTCATTTGATTAGTGGCTGTTTTGCCCATAAATACTAGTATTTTGAAGATGTAGTCAGTTTAGTCACTTATTTTTCGAATTAGCATATTGTCCGCCTTTTAATTGGATATTTCTTCCTGATTCTGCCCTGATCATCTCTAACCGATATGCGCTTTACACCCAGTTTTGACAGCGCCTCTCCTATTCTTTTAGTTGAAATATAATTTTTCGTGAAGGCTTCCAAGTACAGCTTGATTTCACCAGCTGAATAAAACTCTTTTTCTAAACCATCGACATCAAAGTATTTGTCAATTAACTCCATCTCAATTGAAACAGAAGTAAATTCCTCATTCTTCTGATTAATCTCTGCCACCTCCTCATCATTAAACCAATACCGAAATCCGGATAAATAAAGATGATACGCCTCAGCGTATGCCTTGGCCAAATCCACTTCTTTGAGTTTTTCAACATTACAGTTTTGAACGCAAAATGACAGAAACCTCCTTGAGCCAGTCGCATCGGTAAGAAAGTCATCTCCATTAACAGTTGCAGCAAACGAAGCTAAATGCGGGCGTGTCATATCAAAAACTGCAAATGGCTTTCGATAAGTGACTTTATCTTTGGTTATCAACTCCTTGATATCATTTTCATCCTTCTTGTTGATCTGTTTTAATTGATCATCGATAATAATCAGGAGTTTACTGTGAATCAAAGCCAGCGTATCCTTACTGTTCGGATCAATCTTTCCATTGAATTTATACGGATCCAACTCAGGTGGAATGATTTGATTGAACCAGGTTGTCTTTCTCTTCCCTTGGGCTCCGGTAAAGACTAAGCAAGTATGATTCGTACACCGATCCTCATCAAAAACATTGGCAACCAGAGCCACAAACCATTTGGGGAAAACCTTCTTGAAAAAATGATGGTCCTCCACGGTTTCGAAATCAACAGTATTAATGATCTTCTCAATATTTGTAATTCCGATACATTGAGGTAAATCCTCGATATAACTTTTAATCGGATTCTCTCTTTCCGCAAAATCAGACTCCAACAAACGTCGTAAATTGTCAATTGAAACTTTTATTCCGTTAGATTTTATATTGAAAAAAATAGAATTTAAATAATAGTCTTCCAGAGATATGAAGCAACGCTCCCCATTACGTTTAAACTCGCTCTTTTCAGTAACGCTATTAAAACGAATATCGTAATTTGCCCTTAAAAATTCTTTCAAATCCCTCAAACCACGATCTTGCTCCTGCTGCTTGAATGGGACAACTTTACCATTTCTTTTCATGATAGATGGAACTTGTGAATTACGTGAATAGAAACTTGACAACTGGATACCAACAGCCAGTTGGATCCATGGAGTATTCACTTTTTCCGTCTCGCACTCCTCGCGATCGTACTACAAGCCTGGCTATAGTCATGCTTTGGTTTTGACTGATTTTCGGCCCACTGCAGAATCTCTTTGCGAGAAAACACGAGCTTGTTCCCGTAAACTTTTACCGGAATCTTCCCGGTTGAAGTAAGTTTGTAGATCTTCGCTTTTGAAGTTGGATATCCGTTCTCTCTCAACACTTCCACTGCATCATTTAAAGTAATGGAATCGATTGTCTCTTGAATGGCCGCTTGTTTGGGTAAAACTTTGGAAATAACATCGGTAATGATTTCCTTCAATTCCTCAGGGGTTGTTACAATAATGTTTGACATTGCTTTCACGTTTTTATTTCTACTTCTTTTTTATTGAACTTAAAAGCAAAATAAAAACACAAGAAACTCATTATCAACACTCCAAATAGCTATACACGATCTTCAATCAAGTATTTTATCCACCCAAAAGAAGCAAGTAAAGTTTAATTCTTCCACCTAACATTTACATTTTCCATGCAAATTACGGAGCTATACCCGTGATGTAAAGTTGATTTATTTCTTTTTTATTGTTTGATTTTCCTTTTGATCTTGTAGCTGTTTCAGTATCTCTTCGGGCGGAAAAACTTCTTTACTAGGACATACACCAGCCCGGATTGGGGTAATAAAACCATCTGAAATCCACTTATCCAACGTCGGTCTGGAAATCCTTAACATTCTTACAATTTCTTTTTTGGATGTTACCGGCTCCCCTTCAACCGTTTTTATGAAAGCACTGTTTATTGCGATGTATCTCTTCAGGTTATCTATCGCGTGCTCAATGTTTCGGATTCGAGGGACAATCTTCTTTTTCACTGATATTTCAATGGTTTCCATGTCGTATTCCTCGAAATCAGATCGCTTTCGAAGCTCATCAACAATCTCATTGAAGATAGCGGTATCTCGAGCAAGGATTTTATGGACTTTCCGACGGGCCATTTTTCATTTTTCTATATTGTTCTCTAATTTCCAATATTCTTTTGATAAACACCAACGGACTAACAATAAATTATGGATAAATAAATATTAGGACGAGATAGCTCCAATGCCTTTTAGTCAAAATTAGTCAGGAAGCTTGCATTCTTAATCCGCTCCTCTTTTTCAAATGAAGCCAGGTAATTCTCAGTTGTTTTGAGATCATTATGACCAAGACTTTCTGAAATATAGGCAATGTTTGAACCGGATCTCTTCAAAACAGTTGCAAAAGAGTGTCTTGCAGAATACGTACTCAGCCCCTCTACGCCGATAGCTTTACCAATTTTTCGAAGCCGACGGTTACAATTACTTATAACATCCCTGGTTCTCGCTTTTATTCTCGCTGGAGATTCATCACCGTTCAGGAAATCAAAGATGTAACTATCCTGACTTTTATCCTTATTTCCCCAACGTTTCATGATCCCCTCCATTTCCGGCGTCACGATCGCTTTAATTTCCTTTTTTACTTTTGCCGTCGTTTTTGTCTTTGCCCGAATAAATGATATCTCTCCATTCTTAATATTAGAACGTTTGAGTGTCAGTATATCGGCAAAGTTTATTCCGTTACAGAGATACGAGAAAAACCACATGTCCCTTGCGTGCTCAATCGCTTCACTCCCGTCGGTATAAGTCACCAATTTTTTAATCTGATGCAGCGTTAATGCCAATTTCCTTCCCTGACCAGTTGGGATCTCATATTTCCCTCTGCCAAAAGGATATTGACTTTCCTTAACAATATGGGCTTCTTTGGCACTATTCATTACAGCCCGAATTGCGCGACATCTCATTCCTACCGTAGTGTATGACTTGCCTTCCTTCAGGAGATGTTTCTCAAATTTGCGTAACCAATCCGGAGTAACAGAATCGAACCCAATATTCTTGCCCGCAAATTCCTCAATACTCTTCAATGTATAGCTATAATATTCACTACTATTAATCTGTTCATTCTCTAATAGGGTCTCGATTTTTAATTGAAAAGCTTGATTTAACGTATCACCCGAGTTCTTTCCAAGGTAACTATTCAACGCAGTCAGAGAAAAACCGTCTTCCCGTTCCAATTTTATGACAGCGTCTTTTACTTTATCGAACGAATACTGAATATCACTACGAACTGAGATCTTATTCCGACTTCTTGTTTCCGGCAATTTCTCCCAGTCATCTATACTCATCTTCTTTCCTGTAGCATAGTATTTTCTTACTCTGTTAAAAGTTACACGTATCTTTACGGGGAATATCTCGCCTTTCATTTCTTTTCGTTGATCAAGAATTGAAGCGATTGTGATTCCATTATTTGCATATGTAAACATGGCCTTCTAATTATTCTGTGTGCGACAAAAATTTGCACACAATTTGCACACAAAATTAGTCTATCCGTCAAAATGAAGCAAATAAAAAATCACTAACAGCACCACACAAATACCTACCACACTGGATATTAGCAATAAAATACAAAACGATAAAAATAGAAGAAAACAGATTTTATTTAATTCATAATCATGAGGTCGGCGGTTCAAGCCCGCCTCTCGCTACTGAAAATGAGAAGCTTTCCACAAATTGAAAGCTTCTCATTATTTTATTTATACAAGACCGCTCGGTTAATTAATTCCAAACAAAAATCTACACAACAGCGGACCAATCTTTCAGACAACCACAACGTAGTTTATTTTAACAATACGACTATTTCAACAAAGTCTTAAAATCGATCAGTTCAACAGAAGAAGTTCTAGAATACTGATCGTTGATTTAAATTAATTTGAGTGAATGAATCTAGTGTAAAAACCAGTCGAATTCGATCTTTAAATGGCCCAATTTCTGATTTGATATTGTTACTGATAAACAAAGGAATGTAAAATTCAATTAGATTCCAGAATCCAGTTTTAACGCCAGCTTCGAAGAAAACGTTCGGATTATCGTGGTGTTCACCACCGGTATCATTAAGTAAAACAGTTAAAAATGGTTTGATGGGGAGTTTTTCTATTTTGCGAGGCAAGCTGCTTGTCAAGGTCAAGGAAAACAGCCAGTCACTATAGCCAAGACTCTTGTTGACTGGTGAAACCAATCCTCCTTCGTTCAGCGTCATTTGTCGCGACCAGAATGTTGATGGAAACGCACTAAAACGATCGGGGTAAAAACCCTGATAAAGATATAATTCGCGACCACTTCGTCCGGCCGGAGCCAGTCCGTATAACGAAGCCGCAGAAACTTCGTTCAGCATGGCACCGGAATACAATCTAAAGTCCAGCCCCCGGCCTTCTCCATAGTAACTTAGTCGGTAATTCAATTCTGCTGTTATTTTTTGATAAACCTGTGCATATTCAACAGCACTATGTAAAATAAACGGATTGATCCTGCTTCGTTTTTTTAGATGATATCCGACTTGGACGAAAGAGTTTTGTTCGGGCTTTTCTTCTCTGTTTAACTGAGAGAGGTCGGATGCCAGAATGTAATTCCCGTAAATACTTTGGACAAATGGTTTTTGTTGACTTGATCTAAAAAAAAGCTCCACCCCGGTTTTTAAGGTTTGGTAGTTTTGATTGCCAGGAGCTCCAAACTGGGTTCCTTCAAGCGAAAAGGTAGCCTTACGAACCAGTTTTTGAAACGGAGTAACGGTATAGAACATCCTTGCGTAACCAGCCAATTTGGAATGTTTGAAACCATAGAAAGGCATGATAAAGTATTCTAATGGCTTCGGAATGACAAAACCATTGTGCAAAGCCATTCCGGCCATTACCCCATTTTCTCTGGTCCAGCTGAAAGATGGAAAAAACATGAGGTTATTTTTTTCCTGATCTTCGATCGAAAAGTAAAGTTGAGGCTGAATCGGATCAGCCTTCCGAAAAACACCATGATCCCTGATGTTATTATTTTTTCGGAAGATCTCTGGCATCACATGATTTGGGTCGATTTTGACTTCAGTATAATTGCCAGCAGGAAGCTGAATCCATCGTTGACCGTCAAAGCCATCAATCCACTTTTCAAAATAAACAGAATCATCTTTCATTCCGGCAATAACCAAAGGCGAAACCAACTCTCCCTTATTCTTGATTAGAAGTTTTTGGTCTTGCAAGCGTTCCAGTTTGTAATCAAGCCGTTTGGTTGTGCCCAGAAAATCTTCAAAAAACCAATCGAGGTCCTTACCCGTGTGCGATTCTATTGCAAGCCGGAAATCAGCGGGCTGCGGATGTTTGAATTTCCAGCGGTTATAATACTCATTCATGGCCGAATCAAAAAGAGAATCACCTAAATACGCACGTAGATAGTTTATTCCCCGGGCTCCTTTGTAGTATAAAATCAGGCTATAGTTGATGGCATTCAACTCAGTAGCAGCAAGGTTAATTGGTTGCTCAAGATTATTTCGAGCCTGGCTTAGCCAATAATATTCTTCTGCCTGCAGCACATGTTGTTGATCAAGATTCAAGAATTTTGCCAGCGTTTCGTTTTTTATATAGATCTCCCAAAGTTTAGAGTCCGGATACTTTTCCAACATGTGTCGTGCGGTATAAGCACTGGTAAGCGACTCGTCAAGATAGGGGTACAACCGCTCATTCGACGCCAGCGAGCTGTAAAACCAGTTGTGACAAATTTCGTGGGTAATGACCTCATCGAGGCTGTAGGCGTCGTTCGCCTCTCCAATAACTGCCAAGCTCGGATACTCCATTCCGAGCCCGGATTTAAGTTTGGATTGAACAACTGTGAAACTGGAGTAGGGATAGTCGCCAATCCATTTGGAAAAAGCAAGCAAGGCATCGGAAGCATAAGATGAGGCGTTCTCCCAGAGCTCTGCCTGATGATCCGTAGACAGAGCATAAATGGTCACTTTTCTGTCAGATTCAGGCAATAATATCGTCTGTGTTGTGAGGTGAAAATCAGGGTCAGCAAACCAGGCAAAATCGTGCATATTCTGACTGGTATACCGAAGTGTTTTGAATTTTACTGAACCGGGCAAATCACTAACCTTTTCTTCTGCAAGCGTGTCAAATTGGATGGTGTCGTTGGCGATACGGTCTAACCGTTGTAATTCGTGGCTGGTTTTTAGCTCACCGGTTGCGGCTACGGTATAGTTTTCGGGCAGCGTAATCGATACATCATAGGTTCCGAATTCAGAATAAAACTCGCCTTGATCCAGATAGGACATGGGATGCCAGCCGTCTTTGTCGTAAACAGCTGGCTTTGGATACCATTGTGAAATTTGAAACGATTTACCACTAGAGCCTAATCTTGAGATTTCGCCTTGTGGAACTTGAACCCTAAACGGAGTGCTAATATAAGTTGTATCGCCCGGCTTCAGCGGCTCATTCAAATGAACCTGACAGATATCCTCTTGATCCTTCAAAAAATGCCAGTGAAGTTTTTGACTATTGTCCCTGAAGTCTAAAGAGTCAATCGATCCCGCCAGCAACGGATCATTGAACAGTTTTTCTTTGCCATATAATTGAACCAGTTGTTTGGCTAAAGCTGTTTCGTTGTTAGAATAGGCATTTGGCCAGAGATGAACATAAAGGAAATGGAGGGTGTCGGGCGAGTGATTAATATACTCAAAAACCTCGTTGCCCCGAAGTAGGTGATTTTGATCGTCGAGTGTGACTTTTATTTCAAAATTGACTTCCTGCTGAAAATAGTTTTGCGCAGTAGCCTTGCCGCAATAAATCACGCTGAGTAAAAGCAAAGAGAGACTTCCTATTCTGAATGTATTCCAACTGATCCCTGACTCGCAAATAGCCCTGTATTTTTGTTTCATTTCTTGAGTTTGAAAATCCAACCCCCAGGACTCGAATTTAATTTTGACAGAATGATTTTGTTTCAACTTAGAAGCCAAGCTGCTTCAATGACTTTCCAACTCACCATTGAAATTCAAAAAGCACCATGAATTTAGCGCAATCAGACTCAATGTGTAAACTGAAATCAATTCAGAATCGACTACAAAAGAATGATCAAAAGAATAATAATCAGAAGTGTACTTCCACCAATGTATATGGTTCCGTCATGCTTCTTTACGTTCTTCTTGATCTCCTTCACCTCTTTGCGCAAGACACGTTTTTCCTTCGAAGTCATTTCCGATTTATCCATCTCACGGATCTCTTCAACACGATCTACTAACTTATTGATCTCTTCCTCTGATAGTTTGTTCTCCGTTTCTGCTTTTGTCGCATCACTTTCGGAAGCCGAATTTTCTTTCGAATCATTGGCCAATAATGATGTTGTACTAAAAGCAAAGATCAGTAGAAATACAAAAAACACAATTTTTTTCATTTGATTAAATTTTAAATTCATGAACGAATGTACTTAATGAAAAACAACAGTTTACGTCCAATATTGTTGGAATACCGCTTATCAGTCTGATTTTCAAAAGCAAATACTGCATCCTTCATTGTTGTCTTGTACTGACTGAGATCCCTGAATGTATCCAATTTGAAAATCACGACACCTCGGCTAAATGATTAAATCAGTCTCTACATCAGACCTTTAAGGATCACTAATTTTTCTCTCGGTTGTCAATACACCGTTGATGGCACAAGAAGAAAAATGACTTAACTTGAGTTTTCATGATCGGCAAACAACTACGAAACACCCCAGCAAAACCCTATAGAAAAAAAACACCTTGACGCTTTTCTTGCTAAACTCTAAGAGAAAAGCCGATTCGAAAAACACTTTCTACCGCATTATAAAAGTCGGTCAATTTTCCTGGCAACAATTATTTGTCATTTAGTCTGTAAGTGATTTCAAGATTTACACCTCAAAAAAAACTATTGGACATTTGATCTAAAGGCTGAAAGAAAGGGGTTACTAATCAGTGAAAAATAGAATAAACAGTTGAAATGACGGGGGAAACACATGCTATTAAGCATATTAATATCATCTCAAGTCAAAAAATCTAAAATAGATTCAAATTCAATATTTTCACTATTTCAACGATAAAGAACTATACAACAGAACTTTAAATTACAATAAACGTCAACTAAATAACGGTATTAGTATGCGATTTTAAATAGCTTTACTTTCCTTTTTATAACGAGAAAACAACAACAACTAAATTACAACAATAGAGGGAATTAGCGTATTTTTTTTGTATTTTTGAGGTGTCGGTAACGCGTGAATGTTGGATATGGTGTAAGAATCAATTTTTAAATGGTCCTAAAAAATAAGATTCTTTCGGGTGTATTGGGTGCGGCGGTAATTATATTTTTATTATTGGAGAATAAATTCTCTGAATCTCATCCACTGGATAAGGAATTGTATATCAATACCTTAACTAAAACAGCTATTTCTATTTCAGAACCTAACATTGAAGCAAAAAAGCCCTCACCTCCCCTTGTATTAGACCCGAGACTCAAACACCCTCCACTTATCGATCCAACTTATTTTCAACACAATCCCCCCCCGTATTCACTATCTTCCAGGTCAATTGATTCAAACTTATCTTTAAAAAAAGAGGTTAACCAAACAAGAAATAACAGTCCGCCTGTCCTTCTAGCCACTACTGAGAAAAACATTCATTTTACAAATTTAAAATCTAATATATCTGATAACAACTCTACCTTTTCAAGTTTATTCTATCACAACAACTCCCCGACAAACACTTCTGCTGCCGGCACAATTACATCTGTCTCAACCGGTGGATTATGGAGTGACCCAACCAGCTGGGTGGGTGGCGTTGTTCCCGGAGCAGGTGATGATGTAATAATTGCAAACGGCACTACAATTACAGTTGACAGCGATGTAACCTGCCAAAGTATTACAATTAACGGCGGAGGGTCTTTAGTTGTTAATAACTCAACAACACTAACAGTTACCGGAGATTGGGACAACAGCGGAACTTTCAATTCCGGCACAAGTGGAACAGTTTCCTTTTCGGGCTCTACCCCCGCCGCCATCAGAGGAACCACAACTTTTGAAGAATTGATTGTTGACAAAGGAAGTCTTTCATCAACGTTAGCTATATCAGGAGATGTAACCGTTTCAAGCGGTGGAAGCTTAACAGCTACCAGCGGACTGATTCAGATAAACAGCAGTGCTAGCTTCAGACTGGACTACAGCAATCAACTGGATATTCCTTCAATTGCCGGAATTGAAGTAAATGGAGGAACGCTAACTACAGGCAATTTCTCAATTTACAACGAGGGGCTCATCAGAATCATCTCTGGAACGGCAACTTTTGGAACCAGTTCAGGGAATAGTGTTCATACACAGATCGATGGTGCATTTCATGTCGTTAACGGAACAGTGAGTTTTGCAGGAAGACTTGAAAATACCGCAGGAGGAACTTTAACTCCCCCTGGAATTGCATCCGGCATTAATATTTCTGGCGGGAATATTACTTTGAGCACTGCAGGCAACGGACTAAGCAACACAGGTTCTTTAAATGTAACAGCGAATGGTAATTTCAACTTTACAGGGGGTATTATAGTGTTCGAAAATGCAAGTACAGCAGCAACATCGCTAGATTTGGGATTCGTTAGCGGTTCCGGTACAAAGATAATCACCAATGGTATTTTCCAGTTTGGAAACGCTTCAACAACTTCGTTGAGTTCTTTCGTAATAAATAGTGAGATACCAATACCCACCATTGAAACGTATGCGAATATCGATCTGGAATTATCTAATTCAGTGATTATTTCAGATCAGTTGACACTCGGAACAAATAGTCGATTACAACTCAACGACAATACCATCCAAATACACGCATCCTCTCTTGGAACCTACTCATTTCCGATTGTTAGTAGCAGTGGCACATTAATACCACTTGACTTACAGATAACGAGTGGAAGTTCAACTTCTTCATCGGCCATCAGTATCTCAACAACTGAAAGTAAACATCCAAATAACGCTAATATAGCTAACTACCTTGACCGCTATTGGGATATTGACATATCGGACATTACCGGATTGACTTATGATGTTATTGCAAATTATTCTGATAATGATATCAATGGAACTGAGTCAGGAATAACGATGGGTATTTACAGTGGGAGCTTACCTTGGACAAAAGGCAATATCAATACCTCAAGCAACACAATTTCGGCCACTGGAATAACTGACGAATCAATTTCATTTTCCGGTTTAGCCGCTGCTCCTCCAACGGTAAATATCAC
The DNA here is from genome assembly GCF_009847015.1 of Sunxiuqinia indica. Lineage (GTDB taxonomy): Bacteria > Bacteroidota > Bacteroidia > Bacteroidales > Prolixibacteraceae > Sunxiuqinia > Sunxiuqinia indica. The sequence goes on along the minus strand of NZ_WVEM01000002.1, from coordinate 412,099 downwards.
AGCTGATAATTCAGCCATTTGCAATGGAGAAACCGCTGAACTGACTGCGAATGCTTCTGGTGACCCTATATTAACCTACAGTTGGACTTCATCACCACCGGGTTTTACATCAACGAGTGCAGTTGTAAATGTAAATCCTTCCGCATCAACCACCTATACTGTAACAGTGACAGATGGTAATGGATTTACAAACACGGCAACATCTGACATCAATGTTAACCCTTTACCAACAGCAACAATTTCCGGAACAACAGCAGTTTGTCCAAATGGCACGCAACCCACAATCACCTTTTCCGGAGCAGATGGCACAACACCTTATACATTCACTTACACGATAAATAGTGGGGTAAACCAAACAATTACAACATCATCCGGCAATTCTGTAACACTTCAGGCTCCAACATCTGCTACTGGCATTTTCAATTATAATTTAATTAGCGTGGAAGATGCAAACGGGTGTAGTCAAAATCAAACTGGTACGGCAACAGTTACTGTTGAAGACTCGGAAGCTCCAACTGTTTCAAATTGTCCTTCATCTCCGATAACAGCAACAGCCGATGCCGGATCATGCACCACTACCGTAAATTACACAACTCCTACATTCGATGATAACTGCGATGGAACCGGACTTTCCGGAACCTTGATCTCTGGACTAGCCTCCGGCTCAAGCTTTCCTGTTGGCACAACGACAGTCACGTACCAATACACTGACAATACAGGGAATGGGCCAGTCTCCTGTTCCTTCGACGTTGTTGTTGATGACAATGAAGATCCGGTCATAGCAAACTGCCCCACTGACATCAGTACAAATAATGATCTTGGGAACTGTGGTGCAAACGTATCCTGGTTCCCACCTAGCTTTTCTGACAATTGCACACCAACATCAAGCCTCACCATTGTCAGATCAAACAATCCGGGCGACTTTTTCCCTGTTGGGACAACTACGGTCACTTATACTGTAACCGATGTTTCTGGAAATTTCAGTACCTGTAGTTTTAACATCACCGTTAATGACATTGAAAACCCGACGAGCGAAAACTGTCCGGCAGACTTAGACGCTTATGTCAGCATTGACTCCTGCGAAGCTGTTGTTAACTACACACTACCAACATTTCAGGATAATTGTGATGGAACAGGACTGACCGGTACTTTAATCGAAGGCTTTGCTTCCGGCGAAATCTTTCCACACGGAACAACAACAGTTACCTATTCATACACAGACGCAGCAGGCAATGGCCCCAAAACGTGTTCTTTTTATGTTAATGTAATTGACAATATTGATCCCACAATCTCTTGCCCTGCGAATATCACCGTTGATACTGATCCCGGCGCATGCGAAGCTACGATTACAATTGGCCCCCCAACCGTTAATGACAACTGCATAACTACAACAATTACAAACGACTACACCAATACCGACAATGCTTCAAGCACCTATCCCATTGGAAGCACCAACATTGTATGGATGGTTACAGATGCTGTAGGCAACACCTCCACCTGCACGCAAACAATTATTGTTCAAGACAATGAATCCCCAACAGCCTCCACTCCTGAAAATTTAGGCCCTTATAGTTGCTATTCTGATATTCCGACACCTGATATAAGTGTTATTACAGATGAGGCTGACAATTGCGGGACGGTTAGCGTAAGTCACTTAAATACCACTGGCGACCCAGGATGTACTGGCACAGTTATCAGAACATACCGACTAACTGATCAATATGGTAACTCCACAGATATTGATCAAAACATTCTTGTTGAAGATACAACTCCTCCGACCGCTGATACACCAACACCACTCGGACCATATGCTTGTTATGACGATGTCCCGGCACCAAGTCCAACAGTAGTTAAAGGTAAAACTGACGCTTGTGGCGGAATTGTAACAACATCTTTCATTAGTGACACTTCTGGTCCTGAGTGCACTGGAACAATAACACGAACATATCGTATTACAGACGATTGTGGCAATTCAGCAGACATTACTCAGGATATATTAATTGAAGATACAATCGCACCTGTACTTACAGGAATTCCGGCAAACGCAACCGCAAATTGCAACAATATTCCAACAGCCGCAACACCAACGGCAACCGATAACTGCGACTCCTCACCTACCATTACCTTAGTTGAAAGCAGCACACAAACAAGCAATGGAAGTTGCACGGATTTCAGCTATACACTCACACGAACCTGGACTGCCGAAGATGCTTGTGGAAACTCGTCATCAGCAAGTCAAAACATTACCATACAAGATATCACAGCCCCTTCAGTTACCGCTCCTTCAAATATTACAATTGATTGTTCGGACAGTCAGGACACGTCATTTACAGGATCTCCTACCATTAATGATAATTGCGACAACAATCCGAGCATTAGTGTTTCAGATGAAGTCAGCTATCTCGGATGCGCCAGCGAAGCTTCAATTATTCGCACTTTTACCGTTACTGATGCTTGTGGAAACTCATCTACTGTGAAGCAATATATTACCGTTGAAGACAACACTCCCCCAACTTGGGATAGTTTTCCTTCTGACTTTTCAGTTGCATGCCCGGATTCCATTCCAGACACAGTAACCTTAACAGCCACCGACAACTGCGGAACAGCGACAGTAGAAATTATTAGTGACTCTTTTCTGGGGTTAGATGGCCAACCCGGCTTTTGCCCATCAGGAGTACAGACCGTATACCGAGCCACTGATGAATGTGGCAACTTTGTACAAGACACACTCTTTATCACTGTTTTGAGTGAATGTGGCTGTAGCACTTGCGAAAGCTCAGTTCCTCACCAATATGCAGACTTAAGTTCGAACCCTGACTCCTTATGGATTGGCGAATGGCTAGAACGAGATGGAAACTGTTGTGACGTCCAAAAAAACCATGAATGTCAATCAATTAACCTCTTATTACATGAAGATGCTGTTGCCATTCAGATTAATGATGTTCAGGCTCCCTCATACGGAAGTGAAACATACCAGCTAAATTGTGGCCCGGAGGATGTTTTTGGTAAATGGATATGTGTTGATGGCCTGGGACCACATATTATTACTGTTTGTAAACCGGGAAAGGAAAAACAACAAATTGAGATCCGGTCTATTTCTGGAGTAATTACTCCAGAAAACTTGAGTACCAGAGTAGGATGTGACTACGAAGTGAGTGTTGAAGGTAATCTAGACGAATCATCAATTACCTGGACTGATATATCAGGAAATGGTTATGAAAGTTACTTGTCCTGTACTTCAGGATGTTTCACAACAACATTTACCCCGGGTGAAAACGCCCCCACGACTGTAAAGTATGAAGTATGCGGAACGATTGATGCCGTGTACACAAACTCAAAACAAGATGGTCTTGAAAATTGTATTGATGGTGTTGAAGTGTGCGACACAGTCACAATTACAGTATATCCACAAGTTGACATCGATATTGAAGGAACTGAAGTTTGTGAACCTGCAAGCCCGACATATACCGTCACCCCGATACCTACCGGAACATACAATGTATACTGGTACTCAGGTTATGGATCGGCTGGGACTCCCGTTTACACCGACACAAATGTCAGTCAATCAACCTTCACCCCATCGATAAACTCGGCCGGCACATACCAGTATTCTGTAAAAGTTGTTGAATTGATTACCGGTCTTGAATGTGCTGAAGACACAGCCAACTTCGATATGATCATTCATCCCCTGCCGGTATTCGACCTGGGTGCTGATGTCTCTGCCTGTACTGAAAGCTCCATAACCATTGATTTACCAGACGAGTACACCTACACGTGGTCGCCATCAACCGATGTTATCCAAGGTGCAAACCCCGGCGATTTCACTATTTTAGCTAACACTGTTGGAACAACAACTTATACAGTAACCGCAACTACCGAATATGGGTGTACCGCCACCGACACCTGGACTGTAAATGTACAAGCTTGTCTGGCATGCCGGGATACGACCCTTTGCCCGGATGGATCTTTTTCCATTTCTACTGTCGGCGAATTTATTGCTGCCGGAGGTATTGTAGACTACCCGTGTAATGTAAGCGACAATAGCATTCAATTATTAGCGTCTGTTACCGATGGTAATAGTTGTCCGGAAACGATAACAAATACTTACGAAATAACTGATGACTGTGGGAACGCCGAGTCTTGTGATCTTATTATCACATTAAATGACGTGGAGCAGCCCTCACTAATATGTCCAACAGATATTTCTATCGATGCCTGTTCATATGTTGAAGTAGAATCAATTACGGGACTCCCTCTATCTACAAATGCAAGTACAATTAGTATAGAGCAATTACGATCAGCAGGAGGCGATGCGTCTGATAATTGCAACTTAATTATTACATACCAGGACGTTACCACCGGCACCTGCCCAACAACAATCCGTAGAACGCTCACCGTTTCTGATTTATGTGGAAACGAAAGTCAGTGTACTCAAACAATACTCATCAACGACACTTCAAAACCCGACATCACCTGTCCTATTGATATTTTAGAAGAGGCTTGCAGCCTATCGGACCTGGCTAGTCTTACCTCCCTTCCTTATTCAAGCACAATCAGCACAATTACAGGAGCTGAATTTATTGCAGCTGGAGGCTTAATTAGTGACCCTTGCGGAGTGCAAAACATTACTTATCGCGATTCGGAATCTGGGAACTGCCCAATTAATATAGAACGTTACTTTACATTCACGGATTCCTGTGGAAATGACACGACTTGCAGCCAAACAATAGAGTTTACCGACACCGAAGGCCCAACAATAAGTTGTCCATCAAATCAAAACTACGAGTGTCTGACATCTATTCCTGCAGCGTATTCTACTGTTGCTGAGTTTGAAGCTGCAGGAGGTATACTTACTGATAATTGCAACATCGACGCGTTGTCATTAAACATGATAAACGAAACGACCAGTGTTGGCTCATGCCCGATCATAGTTAGCCGAACCTATCAAATTGCCGACCTCTGTGAAAATATTGCTACTTGCACCCAAACATTTACAATTAACGACACCGAAGCTCCAGTGCTTCATGACATTCCTGCAGATGTTGAGTTTGAATGCTCTGATTGTGTTCAGTCATTTTTAAACTCAAGTTTCGAAAATCCCGTGCAAACGACAAGTTCAAATTCTGAAGCTAGTTTTATTGACTGGGGTGGATATGGCAGTTGGATTTACTGGCACGAAAACGGCGTTGAAGGATGGGATACAGAGGCTTCAGACAGCAGAATTGAACTACATCCTTCTGGATTCGATAATATCAATTCGGCTGATGGAAATCAACACGCTGAGCTTAACGCACATCAAAATTCAGATCTATTTCAAACATTTTGTACTGTTCCTACAACGTACTTACAAATTGGGTTTGCCCACGCTAAAAGAAGTAAATCAAATAATACATCAGACGATATAATGCAAGTGCTTATCGGTGATGCGACACAACCTGAGAGCACTTACACTACATATGGTCCATTTACTCAAACACAAATGTCAACATGGACTTATCATACTATTTCATATCCCGTTCCTGCCGGACAAACTTCAACGAAATTTATTTTCAGAGCGGTTCAAGGAAGTCCTTCTACGATATTGGAAGGCAATCTAATTGATGATATCACTGTATTAACATTATTTGATCCAGCCGCAATTCCATACGTTACCGATAATTGCAATGCATCATTGGATATAGACGAACAACGGGTTGATGGAGAATGCGAAGGAAACTACCAGTTGTTTAGAACCTGGACAGCAACCGACGATTGCGGCAATTCAACCTCTGCAACGCAAACAGTTACGGTTGGCGATTTCGAAGCTCCGGTTTTGGTTGGTCTTCCAAACGATACAACAGTAAATTGCGATTCAATTCCTGATCCGGCCAATGTAACCGCTACCGATAATTGTGCTGATGTTACTCCGGTTTATAGTGAAATAAGTGGAAATGGGTGCACCTATACCATCGAAAGAACCTGGACCGTTGAAGATGATTGTAATCATATCACCAGCCACACTCAATACATAACAGTTCAAGATACGACTCCTCCAACATTCACCGTTCCTGTCGATACAACTATTTATAAAGATGACAACTGTAATTACGACACCTCAGTAACAAACACCGGCGATGTAACCGATGAAAGTGATAACTGCTCCATTAATCTGGATGCCAGCTACTCTGATGTCGAAACACCCGGCTCCTGCTCTGGAGAAACTATTGTTTCCCGAACTTGGAGCCTAACCGATGATTGTGGAAATAACATCACCTATTTGCAAACAATTACCGTAGCTGATACAATCAGCCCAGTAATTTCCTGTCCTCTTTTAGATGATGTTGAAGCTTGTGATATCTCTGAATTCAATACACAGACCAGCTTCCCTTATTCTGAAACAACACAACCTATAACAGTTGCCGAATTTGAAGCTCTGGGAGGAACGGCTAGTGATAATTGTAATGTATTTACAATCTCCTATCAGGACGTAAGCGACAATGGAAATTGCCCCGAAACAATTACTCGAACATATACCGTAACCGATGATTGTGGAAACATTACGACTTGTGCCCAAACGATTACTTTAAATGATTATACACCTCCAGAATTTACCGTTCCTGCTGACATCACTGTTTATAAAGATGATGCCTGTAACTACATTGTTACTGTCGACGAAACTGGTGATGTTACCGATGAAACAGATAACTGTACCGCTATACTAAATGCTACATTTACAGATGTTGAATCCACTGGCTCTTGTGTCGACGAGACTATTATTACCCGCACATGGACACTCGTTGATGATTGCGGAAATGATTCGATTCAGGTTCAAACCATTACTGTCGCTGACACAATTAGTCCGATTGTTTCCTGTCCTCCTTTAGCTGATATCGAAGTTTGTGACATCTCTGAATTTAATGCACAAACCAGCTTCCCTTATTCAACGACCCCATCACCAATCACAATCGCCGAATTCGAAGGTATTGGAGGTACGGCTACTGATAATTGCAATGTATTTACAATCTCGTATCAGGATGTGAGCGACAATGGAAATTGTCCCGAAACAATCACCAGAACATTTACCGTTTCCGACAACTGTGGAAATGTTACTACCTGCACCCAAAGCATAAACCTTATCGACACCACTCCTCCATCATTAACATGCCCACCTGATAATTCAATGGAAGCATGTAACACAGACGGCATTGAGAGTCTGACCACCTTGCCTTTTTCAACAACAATAACAACAATCACTGATGCTCAATTAATAGCGGCTGGAGGAACCGCATCTGATAATTGTGCTATTGGTGAAATAACTTATATTGATGATAGCACAGGAATTTGCCCCATTGTCATTACCCGAACGTTTACCGTTACTGATTCCTGTGGCAATGAGACGAACTGTGAGCAGAGGATTGAAATAGCGCCGGATCCGCTCACCGCTTCAGCTCCTGACCCGGTAACGGTCGATGCTTGCCGTACGGACTCGACATTGCAGGACGTATTTGATGCATGGATCGCTCAGTTTACCTTTGGTGGTGGTTGCGACCCGGATACTGCATTCTCTGGTGCGACGCTTCCCGACCTGTGCGCTGGTGGTACCGCATCCGTAACATTTACCGTATCGGATACCTGCCAAACACTGCCGGTAACATCCACATTCACCGTTACTCCGCCGGATCCGCTCACCGCTTCAGCTCCTGACCCGGTAACGGTCGATGCTTGCCGTACGGACTCGACATTGCAGGACGTATTTGATGCATGGATCGCTCAGTTTACCTTTGGTGGTGGTTGCA
>NZ_WVEM01000002.1:401543-404227 GCF_009847015.1 Sunxiuqinia indica | reverse complement strand
TCTGGTGCGACGCTTCCCGACCTGTGCGCTGGTGGTACCGCATCCGTAACATTTACCGTATCGGATACCTGCCAAACACTGCCGGTAACATCCACATTCACCGTTACTCCGCCGGATCCGCTGGATGTGAATTGCCCCGAAAATGCAAGCTTGAATTCCTGCACTTCAAGCGAAGAAATCCAAGCTGCCTACAACTTATGGATCACAGAATTTAGTAATTCAGGAGGCTGCTCTCCATCTGACAATATCGACGAAATCCCAAGTCTTCCAGATCTCAGTTGTGGAGGATCAATCAGCTTTACATATATTGTAAGTGATTTGTGTGACACCATCGAGTGTACAAGTAACTTCAGTGTTACAGCAGACACAATTTCTCCGACACTTACTTGCCCGCCGGATCAAACTTATGAGGCTTGCAGTGTATCGGAAATAGAATCATTAACCGGATTAGCCTTCAATACAACACAGACAACAATCACGCAAAGTGACTACCAAAACGCAGGTGGATCAGTTTTAGAAAACTGTGGTATTGCGGAAATTACCTATCAGGATGATTCAACTGGAATTTGTCCAATAATTATCACTCGTACATTTGTCGTAGCTGATCTTTGTGGAAATACAGATACTTGTCAACAGATTATCAATATAGACGATACAATTTTACCAGAGATCACATGCCCGCCAGATACCGCTATTAGTATTAATGATTCAACTGATCCATCCAATACAGGAACTGCAACAGCAACAGATAATTGTACTCCTAATCCGGACGTATCTTATAGCGATGAAATAGTTTATGGCGAAAACCCTGCTGAATTTACTATTACCAGAACTTGGGTCGTCACCGACGGATGCGAAAATACTGCGTCTTGTGTTCAAATCATTGAATCCAATGACGTCACTCCTCCAGAAATCACTTGTCCTGCAGACGTTTCGGTTGAATGTTTCGACTTAACAGATACAACAAATACTGGAAGCGCGACAGCCACAGATGAATGCCTCCCAATTACAATAACGTATGAGGATGTTTCTGATGGAAATACTTGTCCTGAAGTAATTACACGTACCTGGACAGCAACAGACAATTGCGGAAACAGTGCTACTTGTGAGCAAATAATATCAATCGATGATATAACAGATCCAGTTATTACTTGCCCTGATAATGTAACCTTCGAGGCATGTTCAACAGATATATTAGCAGATTCTACAACTCTTGCCTACTCAGATACAAAAATAATTATTGATCTGATAACTCTTGAAAATGCAGGAGGAAGTGCTTCAGACAATTGTGCCATCAAGGAAATCAATTATATTGACATTCAAACAGGGCCCTGTCCAATCACAATTACAAGGACATTTACTGTAATTGACTCGTGTGACAACGTTGCAACCTGCAACCAAGTAATTACTATTGATGACACGACACCTCCTGTCTTTAATTCGCCATTGCCAAATGATACAACTGTTGAGTGTATTGATGTGCCTGCTCAAGCTATATTATCTGCAACTGACGAATGTGGAGAAGTCACGATAACAACAGATGTTGATCCTTTCACCGTTGACGAATGTGCAGGATATACAATTGTTTATCATTGGTTTGCAGAGGATGAGTGTGGAAACATTACTCCTTACACACAGACAGTTAACGTCAAGCCTGCTCCGATACCGGAACTAATCATCCCGACATTCCCGGATTCACTGAGCTGTGAAGAGGCTGATGCCTTTACAACACCTGCGGATACGATATTCAGTAATGGTTTAGGTGGCGATTGTGAGATTGGTGGAAATGCAATAGCTTCAATGACTAAAACATACGATGAATGTACCGGTGGTACAATCACCATCACGTACACGGCCAGCAGCGTTTGCGGCCAGACACTGATTAAAACGGCGACCATTAACGTGAAGCCGGCTCCGATACCGGAACTGATCATTCCGACATTCCCGGATTCACTGAGCTGTGCGGAGGCTGATGCCTTTACAACGCCTGATGATACCACATTCAGCAATGGGCTAGGTGGCGACTGTGAAATAAATGGCTCAGCAATTGCATCAATGACTAAAACATACGATGAATGTACTGGTGGTACAATCACCATCACGTACACGGCCAGCAGTGTTTGTGGACAAACGCTGATTAAAACGGCGACCATTATTGTCAAGCCAGCTCCAATACCGGAACTAATCATCCCGACATTCCCGGATTCACTGAGCTGTGAAGAGGCTGATGCCTTTACAACACCTGCGGATACGACATTCAGCAATGGTTTAGGTGACGATTGTGAGATTGGCGATAATGCTACGGCTTCAATGACTAAGTCATATGATGAATGTACGGGTGGTACAATCACTATCACTTACACGGCCAGCAATGTTTGTGGACAAACGCTGACTAAAACAGCGACGATCATTGTCAAGCCAGCTCCGATACCGGAACTGATCATCCCGTCGTTCCCGGATTCATTGAGCTGCGAAGAGGCTGATACCTTTACAACGCCTGCGGATACGACGTTTAGCAATGGTTTAGGTGGCGACTGTGAAATAAATGGCTCTGCAATTGCGTCAATGACTAAGTCATATGATGAATGTACGGGTGGTACAATCACTATCACTTACACGGCCAGCAATGTTTGTGGACAAACGCTGACTAAAACAGCGACGATCATTGTCAAGCCAGCTCCGAT
>NZ_WVEM01000002.1:400801-401447 GCF_009847015.1 Sunxiuqinia indica | reverse complement strand
CGATACCGGAACTGATCATCCCGTCGTTCCCGGATTCATTGAGCTGCGAAGAGGCTGATACCTTTACAACGCCTGATGATACCACATTCAGCAATGGGCTAGGTGGCGACTGTGAAATAAATGGCTCAGCAATTGCATCAATGACTAAGACTTACGATGAATGTACTGGTGGTACAATCACCATCACGTACACGGCCAGCAGTGTTTGTGGACAAACGCTGATTAAAACGGCGACCATTATTGTCAAGCCAGCGCCGATACCGGAACTAATCATCCCGACATTCCCCGATTCTCTGAGCTGTGCAGAAGCCGATGCATTTACTACTCCTGATGATACGACGTTCAGTAATGGGTTGGGTGGACTTTGTGAGATTGGTGGTAACGCGACTGCGTCAATCAGTAAAACATACGATGAGTGTACCGGTGGTACAATCACAATAACCTATACGGCAAGCAGTGTTTGCGGTCAGACGCTGATTAAAACGGCGACCATTAACGTGAAGCCGGCTCCGATACCGGAACTGATCATCCCGACATTCCCGGATTCACTGAGCTGTGAAGAGGCTGATGCCTTTACAACACCTGCGGATACGACATTCAGCAATGGGTTGGGTGGACTTTGTGAGATTGGTGGTAATGCGACTGC
>NZ_WVEM01000002.1:306039-400703 GCF_009847015.1 Sunxiuqinia indica | reverse complement strand
CATCACGTACACAGCCAGCAGTGTTTGTGGACAAACGCTAATTAAAACGGCGACCATCATTGTCAAGCCTGCTCCGATACCGGAACTAATCATCCCGACATTCCCGGATTCACTGAGCTGTGAAGAGGCTGATGCCTTTGCAACGCCTGATGATACCACATTCAGCAATGGGTTAGGTGGCGACTGTGAAATAAATGGCTCAGCAATTGCATCAATGACTAAGACTTACGATGAATGTACTGGTGGTACAATCACCATCACGTACACGGCCAGCAGTGTTTGTGGACAAACGCTGATTAAAACGGCGACCATTATTGTCAAGCCAGCTCCAATACCGGAACTAATCATCTCAACATTCCCGGATTCATTGACCTGTGCAGAGGCTGATGCATTTACAACGCCTGATGATACCACATTCAGTAATGGTTTAGGTGGCGATTGTGAGATTGGTGGAAATGCTATAGCTTCAATGACTAAGACTTACGATGAATGTACCGGTGGTACAATCACCATCACGTACACGGCCAGTAGCGTTTGCGGCCAGACACTAACTAAAACAGCGACCATCATTGTCAAGCCGGCTCCGATACCGGAACTGATCATCCCAACATTCCCGGATTCATTGAGCTGTGCGGAGGCCGATGCATTTACAACGCCTGATGATACCACATTCAGTAATGGTTTAGGTGGCGATTGTGAGATTGGTGGAAATGCGACGGCTTCAATGACTAAGACTTACGATGAATGTACGGGTGGTACTATTACAATTACGTACACAGCCAGCAATGTTTGTGGTCAGACGCTGATTAAAACAGCGACCATCATTGTCAAGCCAGCTCCGATACCGGAACTAATCATCCCAACATTCCCGGATTCATTGACCTGTGCAGAGGCTGATGCATTTACAACTCCTGCCGACACGACATTCAGCAATGGTTTGGGTGGCGATTGTGAGATTAATGGTTCAGCAATTGCATCAATGACTAAAACATACGATGAGTGTACCGGTGGTGCAATCACCATCACGTACACGGCAAGCAGCGTTTGCGGCCAGACACTGATTAAAACGGCGACCATCAACGTGAAGCCTGCTCCGATACCGGAACTGATTATTCCTACATTCCCAGATTCAATGACTTGTGAAGAGGCCAATAACTTTGCAGATCCTGCAGATACCACATTCAGCAACAACCTGGGCGGTGATTGTGATATCAGTGGTACCGCGACGGCAACAGTAGCCAGGGATTTCAATCCTTGTGATGGTGGAACAATAACGATTTCTTATTCAGCCACAACGATTTGCGGAACTGTACTTAGTCAGTCAACGACCATTAATGTGCTGCCTGCAACTCCTTCATCATTAACAATTCCGTCATTCCCGGACACACTAACTTGTGATGAAGCAAATGCTTTTGTTACACCATCTGACACCACTTATTCCAATGGACAAACCGGTGATTGTGAAATTGGAGGAACAATTACCCCAACAGTCACTGAAAACTGGGATGAATGTAGTGGAGGAACAATTAGTATTGAATATACAGTTGTTGACGCATGTGGAAAAACATTAACTCAGACTGCGGTTATAGTTGTTAAACCAGCACCAGAACCCGTATTTACGTCGTTCCCTGCATCTCAAACCATTGAATGTGATCAGGCAAGTGCGTTTATTACAACCATTACGCCGCTTACTTATACAAACAACGAAACCGGAGCATGTGAGATTTCCGGAACCGTGCAACCAACAATAAATGAGCAATGGGACGTCTGCGGCGGAACAATTAAGGTCACTTGGGATACCATAACGGTATGTGGACAAACACTGAGCTATACTCAAACAGTCAACGTAATTGATACCGTTGCTCCTTCAATTTCTTGTCCGGCTGATATTGTAGTTGAATGTGCTTCAGAAGTTCCGGCTCCAGACATCGCATCTGTAAATACATCTGACAACTGCGACACTGATCTGTTGATTGAATTCATCAGCGATGTTTCTGATAACAACACGTGTCCCGAAACAATTACACGCACTTATCAGGCAACTGATGATTGCGGTAACTCCTCAACTTGTAGCCAAATCATTTTGATTACCGACACAATACAACCAACGATTTTATGCCCGCCGGATACGGTTGTTCAAAAGATGAATGATGTGCCTGATCCGATTGATAACCTGGCAGATTTCATTGCCGCTGGTGGAACGGTCAACGACAATTGTGGAATTGCCGATCTAATTTATGTTGGACAGGACATTTCAGGTCATTGCCCGCGTGTAATTACAAGAACCTATCGTGCGATTGACGATTGTGGAAACTTCACTGAGTGTACTCAAAGAATCTTGCAAGGAGATACAATTGCTCCTTCAATCAGTTGTCCTCCAGACATTGAAGTGCAATGCCTGGCAGATGTTCCAGCAGCATATGCTGACAGAACTGAATTTACAGATGATGGTGGAGTAATTACAGATAATGCTGGCGTTGAATCATTCAGACTATTGGATGAAACCCAATCAGGTTCTTGCCCAACCATTATTGAACGAACCTACCAAATTGAAGATTCTTGTAAGTATACGGATGAATGCACGCAGCGAATCATTATCAATGATACGATTGCACCTGTATTGAGTGGACCACTTCCTGGTGATACAACTGTTGAATGTGGTGCCATCCCTGAACAGGCGATACTAACGGCGACGGATAATTGTTCTACGCCGATAGTAACTCCAACCGTTGATCCATTTACAGTCGACATCTGTAATGGTTACTCAATCACTTACAGATGGGAAGCTGAAGATGATTGTGGTAATACGTCACAACATAGTCAGACGATCAACGTGTTACCAGCCACTCCGGCAACACTGGTTATTCCATCATTCCCAACAGAAATAATCTGTGAAGAAGCAGATGCATTCGTAACACCGGCAGATACAACATTCTCCAACGGGTTGACCAATGAATGCGAAATTAGCGGAACAGCCACGCCAACAGTTACCAAGAGCTTTGATCCTTGCAGCGGTGGTACAATTACCATTACTTACACGGCTACTGATGCTTGTGGTAACAGCCTGAGCGAATCAGCAATTATTAATGTATTGCCGGCAACGCCAGCTACATTGACAATACCAACATTCCCAGCTGAAATCACTTGTGATGAAGCGAACTCATTTGTAGCTCCAACAGATACGACTTATTCAAACGGTCAAACAGGAGATTGTGAAATTAGTGGTACGATCACCCCGATAGTAACCGAAAATTGGGATGAATGTAATGGTGGTTCTATTTCAATTGAATACACAACTGTTGACTCTTGCGGACAAACATTGACACAAACAGCCATTATTAATGTATTACCGGCGTCACCGTCAAGTTTAACAATACCGACTTTCCAAAGCGAAATGACCTGTGAGGAAGCGGATGCATTTACGACGCCTGCCGATACGATCTATTCGAACGATCTGACCGGAGGTTGTGAAATTAGCGGAACGGCTACGCCTACCGTTACCAGAGAATATGATGCATGTAGTGGTGGTACGATGACAATTACATACACCGCAACTGATGCCTGTGGTGCAAACTTAAGCCAGTCGGCAATCATTGACATATTACCAGCCCCAGCCCCAGTGCTTGAAATACCGACGTTCCCAACTGAATTGACTTGTGAAGAAGCTGATGCATTTGCCACACCTGTAGATACCGCATTCTCTAATGGATTAACCGGCGTTTGTGAAATCAGTGGAACGTCTGTACCTGTCGTTGACAAAAACTACGACGCATGTTCCGGAGGTACCATCACCATCACTTACTCGGCTACGACTGCTTGTGGAACAAGTCTCAGCAAAACAGCCACAATCAACGTATTGGCAGCTCCAGAGCCAACATTAGTCATTCCATCATTCCCAACAGAGATGACTTGTGAAGAAGCTGATGCCTTTACAACACCGCCAGATACGGCATTCTCCAACGATTTGACCGGCGCCTGCGAAATTAGCGGAATCTCTGTTCCTGTAGTTGACAAAAACTATAATGCATGTTCGGGAGGAACCATCACCATCACCTACTCGGCCACGACTGCCTGTGGAACAAGTCTCAGCAAAACAGCCACAATCAACGTATTGCGAGCTCCTGAGCCTACATTGATCATTCCGTCGTTCCCAACAGAGTTGACTTGTGAAGAAGCCAACGACTTTGTCACTCCTGCAGATACGTTATTCTCTAATGGGTTGAATGGAGTTTGTGAAATTAGTGGAACTTCGACGCCTACGATAAATAAAAATTACGATGCTTGTGACGGAGGAACGATCACCATCACTTATTCAGCAACAACTGCTTGCGGAACAAGCCTTAGCAAAACGGCCACGATTATCGTGCTGCCAGCTCCGGAACCAACGCTGGTGATTCCATCGTTCCCGACAGAATTGACTTGTGAAGAGGCAGATGCATTCACAACTCCGACAGATACAAGCTACTCAAACGAACTGACTGGTGACTGCCAAATTAGTGGAATAGCTAGTCCGACGATTTCCAGAGATTATGATGCTTGTACTGGCGGAACAATTACGATAACCTACACCGCTACAACAGCATGCGAAACAAGCCTCAGTCAGTCAGCAACCATCAACGTGCTTCGGGCTCCGGAACCAACGTTGGTGATCCCATCGTTCCCGACAGAAATGACCTGTGCTGAAGCAGACGCATTCACAACTCCAATAGATACAAGCTACTCAAACGAACTGACTGGTATTTGCGAAATTAGCGGTTCGGCTGTTCCAGTTATATCCAGAAGTTACGATGCTTGTTCTGGCGGTACAATTACAATTACCTATTCAGCAACCGATGCTTGTGGAACAATCCTGAGCCAATCAGCAATTATCAATGTATTGCCAGCTCCTGAGCCTACGCTAGTGATTCCTGCATTCCCATCAGAAATAAGCTGTGATGAAGCAGATGCCTATACTGTTCCTGCTGATACGACCTATTCAAATAATTTGACCGGTGATTGTGAAATCGGTGGAATAGCAACACCTGTTATTAATAAGGATTTTGATCCATGTACGGGAGGAACGATCACCATTACCTATTCTGCAACAACAGAATGTGGCACAGCACTCAGTCAGACAGCTACAATCAATGTATTGCCAGCAACGCCTTCGTCATTGACGATACCAACATTCCCCGCAGAAATTACTTGTGATGAGGCTAATAATTTTGTGGCGCCGCAAGACACAATCTATACCAACGGACAAACAGGTGATTGTGAAATCAGCGGAACAATTACACCAACAGTCACTGAAAGCTGGGATGAATGTAATGGTGGTACGATTACAATAACTTACACAGCGACTGACGCCTGCGGTAATAACCTGAGTCAAACAGCCATCATCAACGTATTGCCGGCAACGCCGTCTTCACTGACTATTCCTTCGTTCCCAACAGAAATCACCTGTGACGAAGCAAGCAATTTTGCTACGCCGCCAGACACCATCTATACCAACGGCCAAACCGGAGACTGCGAAATTAGTGGCACGATTACGCCAACAGTAACTGAAAACTGGGATGAATGTAACGGCGGTACAATCACAATCGAATACACGGCTATTGATGCTTGTGGAAACACCCTGTCACAAACGGCAACTGTTAATGTGTTAGCGGCTCCTGTACCAACATTTACATCAACTCCATTACCACAAACGATTGAATGCGAGGAAACAAGTACATTTATTGCTGCTGTTCTTCCATTAACTTATACGAATGGCGAAACCGGAACTTGTGAAATTTCAGGTACCGTTCAGCCACAAATCGACGAGCAATATGATGCATGTGGAGGAACAATAACCATTACCTGGGATACTGTTACCAACTGTGGCTATTCATTATCTCAAACTCAAATTATAACTGTAATTGATACCACTCCTCCTGCATTCAGTTGTCCTGCGCCAATTACTGTTGAATGTATTGATGACGTGCCAGCAACTGATGTTTCGGCACCAACGGCAACCGACAATTGCGATAATAATCTGTTGATTGAATTTGTCAGTGATGTTTCTGATAATAACAGCTGTCCTGAAACAATCACCCGAACTTATAGCGCGACTGATGCCTGTGGAAATTCAACCCTTTGCACCCAGTTGATTACAATTACAGACATTATTGATCCAACAATTACCTGTCCTCCGGCGGTGAATTTTGAAACATGCTCGACAGATGAAATTAATGCATTGACCGGTTTGGCATTCACGAATACACTCACAATCATCAGCATAACAGATCTTCAAAATGCCGGTGGCGATGCCGATGATAATTGTGGAATTAAAGAAATTCAGTACCAGGATGTTTCAGCCGGCAATTGTCCAATCACCGTTACTCGCACGTTCACTGTTACCGATTTCTGTGGAAATACGGCAACATGCGACCAACTGATCAACATCAACGATACCGTTAAACCGGATATTATTTGTCCTCCGGATACAACAATTGATATTACCGATTCAATTGATCCGGCAACAACCGGCACCGCGACAGCAACCGACAATTGTGATCCAAACCCGAATGTTACTTATACTGATGTGACAACTCCAGGAGCACACCCGGCAGAGTACACGATCACCAGAACATGGGTAGCAACCGATGCTTGCTCAAATGAGACTTCTTGCATCCAGATCATTACGGTTGATGATAATACTCCGCCGGTTATCACCTGCCCGGCTGACATCACTGTTGAATGTTTCGAACTATCGGACACTACCAATACAGGCGTGGCCACGGCTACTGACGATTGTATGCCAATTACCATTACTTATGCTGATGTTTCTGATAATAATAAGTGTCCTGAAACAATCACACGCACCTGGACAGCGACCGATAATTGTGGTAACAGTTCTACTTGCGACCAGATCATTACCATTCAGGACATTACCAATCCAACCATTGTTTGTCCTTCAAATGAAAGTTTTGAAGCATGCTCTGTTTCAGTTCTAGCTGATTCTACTTCATTGGCTTATTCAGAAACAAATGTTGTGATTGACTTAACAACCCTACAGGCTATTGGTGGTGATGCGGATGACAACTGCGGCATCAAAGAAATTAACTACATTGATGTGTCTAATGGAACGTGCCCAATTACGGTGATTCGAACGTTTACAGTCATCGATTCCTGTGACAATATTTCATTCTGTGATCAAGTCATTGAACTTACAGACACAACGCCACCCGTATTTAACGTGTCATTGCCTCAGGACACGACCGTAGCATGCAGTGATCTGCCGATTCAGGAAACTCTCACTGCGATTGATAATTGTGGAAGTGCGATTGTTTCACCTTCCGTCGATCCGTACACAGCTGATAACTGTAATGGCTATATTGTGGTTTACCGTTGGGTAGCTGAAGATGATTGTGGAAACACAGCAACACATACCCAAACCATCACCGTTAATCCATCTCCGGCTCCAATCTTTACGATTACACCGGCTGATCAAACACTCGAGTGCAATGAAGCTGCCAGCTTTGTGGCTGCAACAGCACCATTAAGCTATACCAATAATGAAACGGGCGCTTGTGAAGTTTCGGGTACGGTACAACCACAAATTAACGAACAATGGGATGAATGTGGAGGAACAATTACCATAACTTGGGATACTACCGTTGTTTGTGGACATGCATTATCATACACCCAAACGATAACAATCAATCCACCGCCGGCACCAACATATACCGTGACACCAACTGATCAATCCATTGATTGTAACGAAGCGGCCAACTTTGCAGCAACCCTTGTGCCATTGACGTATACCAACAATGAAACCGGTGACTGCGAAATATCGGGAACTGTTCAACCACAGATCGATGAGCAATGGGATGAATGTGGTGGAACAATCACGATCACCTGGGATACAACGGTGGTTTGTGGACATGCATTGACGTATACGCAAACCATTACCGTGAATCCTCCTCCTGCTCCCGTATTTACAATTACGCCAGTTGATCAAACGCTGGATTGCAGTCAGGTTGATAACTTCAAGGCTTCTATTCAACCGTTAACTTATTCGAATGGTGAAACAGGTGCTTGTGAAATTCTAGGAACGGTACAACCTCAGATTGATGAACAATACGATGAATGTGGCGGTACAATCACCATCACTTGGGATACCACTGTCGTTTGTGGACACGCTATTACCTATCAACAAACAATTGATGTGCTGGATACAATTCCACCGACTATTGATGTGAACCCATCTGATTTGACTGTTGAATGCGATGGTGCCGGAAATACAACTGACCTGCAAAACTGGCTGGATAACTTCGGCGGAGCTGCCGCGTCAGACAACTGCAGCGGGGTGAATTGGTCAATTGATACAACAAGAACAAACTTCTGTGGTGGTACTTACCAAGTTGAAGCAACATTTACGGCAGAAGATGGCTGTGGATGGAATGTGTCAGCTGTGGCAACTTTCAAGGTAGAAGATACTACCCCACCAATATTCAGTGTTGATCCTTCAAACTTAACCGTTGAATGTGACGGCGCAGGAAACACCACCGATCTGCAAAACTGGCTGGATAACTTTGGTGGAGCCACTGTTACAGATGACTGCAGTACTGTCTCATGGACATTAGATACAACAAGAACTGATTTCTGCGGACGAACGTACCAAGTTGTTGCAACATTCACCGCTGAAGATGAGTGTGGATGGACTGTCTCCGCAACAGCAACCTTTACCGTTGAAGATACAACTCCCCCGGAAATCAATGTTGATTCTCAAAACATGACTGTTGAATGTGATGGCGCCGGTAATAAAGCCCAATTACAGGCATGGCTTGATAACTTTGGCGGAGCGACCGTTTCGGACGACTGCAGTAACATCACCTGGTCGATTGATACAACCAGAACTGAGCTGTGTGGTCAAACCTACCGCCTGGATGCTACATTCACTGCAGAAGATGAGTGCGGACTGACTGTTTCGGCAGTAGCAACTTTCAATGTAGAAGATACAACTCCTCCGGTGATCACTGTAGCTCCTTCCGACAGAACGGTTGAATGCGACGGTGCTGGAAATACCGCTGATCTACAAGATTGGCTCAACAATATTGGCGGCGTGGTTGAATCGGACGATTGTAGCGAAGTTACTTGGTCATTCGATACAACAAGAACCGAACTTTGCGGTCGAACATATTCTGTCGACGCTCTATTTACAGCTTCTGATGAGTGTGGGCTGTCAACTGTTGCTACTGCAACCTTTACTGTTGTTGACAATACTCCACCATCAATCAACGTAAATCCGACTAATTTGACCGTTGAGTGCGATGGAAATGGCAATACAACAGAACTACAAAACTGGTTGACTAATTTTGGAGGGGCCGGAGCGTCAGACGATTGTAGCAATGTTACCTGGTCAATCGATACAGTTAGAACTCCGCTTTGTGGCGAAACCTTCCGGATAGATGCTACCTTCATTGCCGAAGATGAATGTGGATGGACAGTTTCTGCGGTTGCTACATTCACCGTGGAAGATACCACACCTCCAGTGATCGATGTTAGCCCACAAGACCTGACTGTTGAGTGTGACGGCGCCGGAAATACAACTGATTTACAAAACTGGCTCGATAACTTTGGAGGTGCATCGATAATTGATGATTGCAGCAGCATTGACTGGACAATTGATACAACACGCACACAATCGTGCGGACAAACCTATTCTATTGAAGCCCGATTCACTTCGTCAAGCGAGTGTGGCCCGTCAGTGTCAGCGGTTGCAACATTTAGAGTAGTTGACACAACAATACCGACAATTACCTGCCCTGCTGCAATTACCGTTGAATGTATTGCTGATGTGCCTTCTCCAGACATTAGTCTGGTGACTGCCACTGACGATTGCAGCAACGGTTTGACCATTGAATTTGTCAGTGATAACTCGAACGGAGCAAGCTGCCCGGAGATCATCACCAGAACTTATCGTGTAACAGACGAATGTGGAAACAGCAACACTTGTCAGCAGTTGATTACCATTGATGACCAAACACAACCAACTATAATTTGTCCTCCGCAAATTACCGTTCAGCGTATGGTTGATGTTCCAAACAGGCTGAACACGGTTGCCGAGTTCACAACGGCAGGCGGAACGTTGGATGACAACTGCGGAATTGGCTCATTTGAATTTGTAAGTCAGAAAATAACCGGAAAATGCCCACGATTGATCGAACGCATCTACCGGGTAACTGACCTGTGCGGCAATGCTTCAGAATGTACTCACGTGATTTACCAGGGTGATACCATTGCTCCTTTCATCTCATGCCCGGCAGACTTAACCGTTCTTTGTGAAGGTGATGTTCCTGCGGCCTCAAATACCTTGGCTGAATTTATTGCGGCAGGAGGAGTTGCAACCGACAATGCAGGAATTGAATTCTTCAACTATTTGGGTGAAACCAGAACCGGTAGTTGTCCTGAAATCATTTCCCGCACTTATGAAGTTGTTGACTCGTGTAGCAATTCGATGGAGTGTATTCATACCATCACTGTAAATGACACCATTGCCCCAACGGCTTCAAATCCGACATCAATTTCATTCTTATGTGCAGCTGATGTGCCAGCTCCTGATGCTTCTGTTGTTATTGATGAAGCTGATAACTGTACTGCAAATCCAACGGTGACCTTCGTGAGTGATGTCAGTGATAACAATACTTGTCCTGAAACGATCACACGCACTTATCAGGTTACCGATGACTGCGGTAATTCAATAACCGTTACTCAAACCATTACAATAAACGATACCGTTGCACCAACATTCACAGCTCCGGCCAATGTTACCATATACAAAACCAACAACTGTAATTACGATGCGTCAGTTGCCTTTACAGGCGATGTGACCGATGAAAATGATAATTGTGCCGCCAACTTGCAAGCTACCTTTACCGACAACGAAACCACAGGAACTTGCGAAGGCGAATTAATTATAACACGCACCTGGACGTTAACAGACGATTGCGGTAATTCCACGGACCATGGACAAATCATTACTGTGATCGACACCATCGCTCCAACTGCTTCAAACCCGGTAGCCATCGCTGTTCAATGTAGCAGCGATGTCCCGGTGTTTGATCCTTCAGTTGTAACAGATGCAACTGACAATTGCACTTCAAATCCTGTTGTGACTTTTGTAAGTGATGTTTCAGATAATGGCCATTGTCCTGAAATTATTACACGCACTTATCAGGTGACTGACGACTGTGGTAACTTTATACTAATAACGCAAACAATAACCATTAACGATACCATAGCACCGGCGCTCACTTCACCATCAGATATTGTTCTTGAAGCATGTGATCCTTCGGATATTGACGACGCCTCCGTTGCCGGTTCGTCTTCATTACCGTTCAGCACAACAGAAACGACAATCAGTATCGCACAGCTTCAAAATGAAGGAGGTACCGTTTCTGATAACTGTTCGTTGAATTCAATCACCTACATTGATGTAACGGATGGAGCTTCATGTCCTGAAACCATTACCCGTACCTTTACAGCAACCGATGATTGTGGAAACGTAAGCACAGAAACTCAGCAAATCAGAATTGGAGACACCACAAACCCAACGTTGACAGCACCGCCATCTGTCACACTGGAAGCTTGTGATCCATCAGAAATTGATGATCCAACGGTTACAGGGCACACCAACCTGGCATTCAGCACAACTGAAGTAACCATTACAATTGCACAGCTAATTGCTGAAGGAGGACTGGCTTCTGACCAGTGCAACCTGGATAAAATAACTTACATCGATGTGACAGATGGTAATAACTGTACTGAAACAATTACCCGCACATACACTGTAACGGACCATTGTGGTAACTCCATTTCGGGAACCCAGTCAATTGTTGTGAAAGATACAAGGTCTCCTGTATTTACAGATAGTCCATCACCACAAGTAGACTTGAATTGTTCGGATCCACTACCGATTCAGGATACATTGAATGCGATAGACGAATGTGGTACTGTTACAGTCGTTCCTTCTGTCGATCCTTATATTCCAGATCCTTGCAACGGATACACAATCACTTATCGCTGGACAGCAACCGATGATTGTGGTAACTCAACTTCAGTTACCCAAACACTTAATGTACTGCCAGATACGGAAGCTCCTGTTTTTGACGCTGCTCCGACCCCAATTGGGGACATTGCTTGCTATGAATCATTACCTGTTCAGGAAACCCTAACAGCATCGGATAATTGTAGTGAAGTAGATGTTGTTGCAAGCATTGATCCATACACGGAGGATCGTTGCAACGGATACACCATTACTTATCGCTGGACAACGACAGACGATTGTGGTAATTCAACATCAGTTACGCAATCATTTGATGTTTCACCGGATACTGAAAGCCCTACATTTGATCAACAACCTCAACCAATTGCTGATATCAACTATGATGAACCGCTTCCAACTCCAGAAACATTGACTGCCAGTGATGATTGTGGTGATGCTCAGGTAACGCCATCAATTGATCCGTATGTTGAAGATATCTGTAATGGCTACAGTGTAACTTATCGCTGGACGGCGACTGACTTATGTGGAAATACGGTTTCTGTAACACAAACATTCAATGTATTACCGGATAATGATCCTCCGGTGTTTGTGAAACTGCCTGATCCAATTCCGGATATCAACAGTGATGATCCTTGGCCAGCACCTGAAATATTAACAGCCATCGATGGCGACAGTACCTACTTGGTTTATGCAACCGTTGATCCTTACACTGAAGATATTTGTAATGGTTATCCGATAACTTATCGTTGGACAATTTTTGATGAATGTGGAAACGTTGCCGAAGTTGCCCGTACCTTTAATGTACTGCCGGATGTTGATCCGCCGGTATTCCTGGATCAGCCAACACCAATTGCCGATATCAACTGTAACGACCCATTGCCAGCCCAGGAAACCTTAACAGCAATTGATGGCGGAGAAATCATTATTGCCGTGCCAAGTGTCGATCCGTACACGGTTGATGTCTGTAACGGTTATGCCATTACCTATCGTTGGACGGCAACCGACGACTGCGGCAATGCTTCCGAAGTAACACAAACATTCAACGTGTTGCCTGATACAGAAGATCCGGTATTTGCAATCTTCCCATTCGACTTAACCGTGAACTGTGATGAGATTCCACCGGTTGCGACCATTGGAACAGATGTTGTTGCCACAGACAACTGCTCAAATGTAAATATCGTATTTACCGGAGAAAACTCATCGGATGTGCTTTGTGCCTACAATTATACGCTTGAACGCACTTGGACGGCAACCGATGATTGTGGAAACACAGCGACATTTACTCAGCTGATCCACGTAATTGACACGGTAGCACCAACAGCAAACTCACTTGCGGCGATAGGTCCTTACTCTTGTTTCGCTGATGTTCCGGCTCCTGACATTTCATTGATAACCGGTATTGCGGATAATTGTAGTGATACGGTTTATGTGAATTTCGTTGGAGATTCCAGTGAATCAGGATGCTCGGGAACTGTAACGCGGACTTATTCAATTACCGATGAATGTGGAAATTCAGCAGAAATTACGCAGCAAATTACCGTTAATGATGAAACACCACCAACAGCTGATCCGCTGCCGGCCATTGGCCCATACAATTGTTATGCTGATGCTCCTGTTCCAAACATTGAGGATGTGACCGGCGAAAGTGATAACTGTGCGCCAACAGTAACGGTGACTTTCGAATCTGATTCTGAAGATCCGGGATGTTTTGGAACCGTGGTTCGTACCTACCGGATTGAAGATGATTGTGGAAACTTTGCTCTAATTACCCAGACAATAAATATTGCCAATACCATTGCTCCAACAGCTGATCCAATGCCTGTTCTCGGACCATTCAACTGCGAAGCTGATATTCCTCCAGCTGACACCGCCGATGTGATCAACGAACGTGGCTATTGTGATCTTCCGGTTACTGTAACCTATGTTGGAGATACTGACTTCGACGGATGTACTGGTGTTGTTACACGAACTTATCGCATTGAAGATGATTGTGGAAATTATCTGTTGCTTGATCAACTTATTAACATTGAAAACGACGAGCCGCCAACTGCTGACCCGATGCCAATTTTAGGACCATTTAATTGTTATTCGGAAATACCGCCAGCCAATACCAGTGATGTTACCGGCATCACGGCGGCTTGTGGTTTCAATGTTACTGTTTCACACGTGGGAGACAGCGCTGATCCTGGTTGTTCAGGAACAGTGACCAGAACCTATCGTTTGATTGACGAATGTGGAAATACTTCTGAAGTTACCCAGGAAATTCAGATTGAAAATACCACACCACCTACTGCCGGCGCACTGCCTGATCTTGGACCGTATGCATGTTATGACGATATTCCTGCACCGAATATTAGTAACGTAACGGGTGAATTAGCATCGTGCGGTGGTCCGGTAACGGTAAGCTTCATCAGTGATGATCCTGCATCAATTTGTAATGGAATGGTAACACGCACTTACCAGCTGGAAGATGAATGCGGAAATACTTCAGCAGTCACTCAGCAAATTTATGTGAATGACAGCATAGCTCCTGTTATCAATTGTCCTGGAAACGTAACTTATGACTTCCAGGTTGAATTACCTGCAGCAAGCACAACATTGGATGAATTTTTGATTGCCGGAGGAATGGCTTCTGACAATTGTATATTGGATACTTTATCATTCAGACTGGTGTCTGAAACTTCTGATGGAAATAGCAATCCTGAAGTGATTACCCGTTTATATGAAATTGCTGATGCCTGTGGAAATATCAGTCAGTGTGAGCATACCGTAACTGTTCGTTTCAGCTCTGACCTGGCAATTACATGTCCTCCAAACATTACGGTTGACTGTTCAGACGCAATTCCTGCCCCATATGCAAGTATTGCAGAATATGTTGCCGGAGGTGGATCAGTTACAGGAACTTGTGATATCAACAATGTGATCTTCCAATTTATGGGAGATACATCGAATGAATTAACTTGTCCTGAAACAATTACACGCGAGTATCAATTTATTGATAATTGTGGAAGTGTTCGCAGCTGTCAGCAACTGATTATTGTTGATGACACCATTGCTCCAAACTTCGACTCAGTTCCAGCGGATATCCTTACAGATTGCACAACACCGGATGCCTATCAGGATTACACCGAGTTTGTTGCCGCTGGAGGATCTGCTTCTGACAATTGTGGTATTGATCCAAATAGCTTCCGATTGTTCAACCAAAACATAGTGACCAACAGTTGTCCGACAACCATTAAACGCACCTACGAAATCCTCGATTTCTGTGACAACGCTGTTCGCTTCACCCAAACAATTGTGGTGAACGATACCATTGCACCGGACATGTCTTGTCCTCCGGATATCACCGTAAATATTAGCCTGGGAACTCCTGCTGAATTTGGTAGCTACGCAGAGTTTGTCAACAATGGCGGTTCGGCAAGCGACAACTGTATTTTAGATGAAGCTTCATTTACACTGATTACCAGCGACCAAATAGTTAGTGGTGATACTACTTATATCAGCCGCACCTACGGTATTACTGACTATTGTGGAAATGTTGCAACTTGTACGCAAGAAATAGCGGTTTCGTATACCCAGCTTGCAGAAATGATTTGCCCATCTACGATCCAAACTGACTGTCCGGGCAATATACCTTCTGCCTACACAAGCTACATCGAATTTCAGAATTCAGGAGGCCAGATCATCAATATGCCTTGTGCTATTAGTCCATCGACATTTAACACATTTGATATAAATGATGGCGGCAGCTGCCCTGAAACCATAACAAGAACCTATGAGGTGAGTGATATTTGCGGAAACACTGTCAGCTGTGAGCAAATTATTCAACTTCGAGATGAAGAACCGCCAGCAATTAATTGTCCTCCAAATATTTCAATACTAACAACAGATCCGGTTCCGGCTGCCTACACAAGCTATACTGAATTTACAACAGCTGGAGGATCAGCAAGTGACAATTGTACAATTAATGAAAGCTCTTTTGCGTTTGCTGGTCAATCAACGCAAATAGCGGGATCGTCAGAAATCATAACACGCACTTATGAAATTGCTGATGTCTGCGGTAATATTGATCAATGCACTCAGCGAATTATTATTTCTGACACGGGAGTTACAATCACGATTCCTCCAACTACTATTTCTGCAGAATGTGTAGACGAACTCCCCGTTCTTTTCAACGACTACAGTGAATTATTTGGAGATATTGGTGGAAGCTTCACTCCTACTTGTGGAATTGATCCAACGACATTCATTGTCATTAACGAAGATGTATCAGATGGTGGAGTTTGTCCTGAAATAATTACCAGAACTTATCAGGTGACTGACTCTTGCGGAAATATCTATGTCAAAGACTATATCTTCACTATTAAAGACGTAACAGCCCCTATTTTTATTGGTTCTGCAGATATCACCGCACAGTGTTCTGTCCCATCGGTTTATTACAGCATTAAGGATCTTCCGACGGGAATATCATTGAATGAGAATTGTAGAATTAATGAATCAAGTTTCAAATTGGTACAGCAATCATCTCCAATTGGTGGGCCATGTAACCAACAAATTGTAAGACGTTACTCGGTTGAAGATATGTGCGGAAATATAGCTGAGTTTACCCAGACAATCACTATTCGGGATACTGAGAAACCGGTATTCGTACGTGCACCTCAAAATCAAACGGTTACTTGCGGTATTCCGGCTGCTTATCGTAACTACAATGAATTTGCTGCTGATGGCTGGCAGGCAACTGATAACTGTGGACTGAATTATAACAGTTTCACACACGTTTCTGATGATACCACATCTTTCAGTTGTCCAATCGTAGTTTATCGTACATACGCGATTACTGATAATTGTGGTAATACTGCTGAACTTAAGCGTTTCATAACTGCCGTTGATGAAGAACCACCAACAATCAATGCGCCGGGAAACATGCTGATAAACATTGGCACACCATATCCTGATGCTGCGGAGAACTATGCTGAATTCACCGCCCAAGGAGGAACTGCCTTTGACAATTGTGAGATCGATACGGCTTCGTTGAATTTAATCGGTGAAATAACAAATACTTCAGCCGACGCTGACACGATTATTCGGACTTACGAAATCAGCGATGCTTGTGGAAACACTTCTACTGATGCGCAAGTGATCATCATCAACAAAATCGTTCCGGCTTATCTCCTTGACTCACCCGATAAGTACATCGAATGTCGTTCGGAACTAGGTGCACCATTCACCACATTGGCTGAATTTATTGCCGGTGGAGGTTTTGGTTACAGTACCTGTGGCCTCGACCAAAGCACATTCACCATGATTTCTGAAAACTCAGATGGATTGAGATGTCCTGAAACCGTTACACGAACTTACCAGATAATAGATCTTTGTGGTGATACGGCAACTGCTACACAGACCATCTACATTCATGACCTGACAGAACCGACTATTTCATGTCCTGCCAATGTATCAACTAGCTATGAGGAAGGAATACCCGAACCGTTCACAGATTTGGCAGCATTTATCGCCGGTGGAGGACTGGCTATTGATAATTGTGGGATAGTCAACGAAACATTCACGCTGGTTGACGAAACCTACCCACCGGGAACTTGTCCGGAGCAAATTATCAGAACCTATGAAATAGCTGACTCTTGCGGAAATACGGCACAATGTCAGCAAGTAATTACAGTACTCGACAATGTAGGTCCTGAAATGACAGCTCCTGCAGATATTGAAATTGTATGTTTGGGCGACACCACATCATCGTATGCAAGCTATGCCGAATTTGTTACAGCAGGAGGTTCTGCCAGCGATCAATCTGGAATTGTTGAAAGCTCATTCGGCCTTTATACCGTAGTACAAACAACTACGGCAAATGGAGCTGAAGTAATCCGTACTTATGCCATCAAAGACTCTTGCGATAATATTGGCTTTGTTGAACACCGGATCATTGCATTGGATGATGAACCGCCAATTGCAGTTTGTAACGATCTGACGGTCACGTTGGATGAAAACGGAGTTTATCAATTGACTGATATTGATCTTCAAACTATTGGCAACGGTTCATCTGACAATTGCACTGCTGCAAGTGACTTGCTGTTCAGTGTTAGCATCAGTCAATTCGATTGTGCTGATATCAGCGGATTTATTTCCGTAGTCTTGACCGTGACCGATGAAAGTGGCAACAGCTCGACATGTAATACAACCATCCAAGTGCTCGACACCATCGCGCCAACCGTAAATTGTAAGGACATTACAACGTATCTTGGTGCAAATGGTCAGGTGACTGTTTCTGCATCTCAATTATTGGATACCTACGATGATAACTGTAGCATTGCATCAATATTAGTGAACAAGGGAGATTTTGACTGTACAAATATTGGAGACAATCCGGTTTCAATTACAGTTACCGACCTGGCCGGCAACTCAGCGACATGTAGCTCTACAGTTACAATTGCTGATACAATTCCACCACGAATTGTTTGTCAGGATATTGAGTTGTTCCTGGATGCCAGCGATGTATTATCAATTAGTGAAAGTATGATCGTATTGGCAAGCTCCGATGAATGCGGAATAGCTTCTGTAGAATTAAGCAAAACGGACTTTAACTGTTTGAATGTTGGTCAAAATAACGTGACGGTTACTGCGACAGATGTTAATGGTAATGTTTCAACTTGTATTGCACAGGTTATCATCCATGGTAATTCTCGTCCAGATGCACAGAATGATACTGAAACCATTATCCATAACTTGGCTGCAATTATTGATATTTTGGTCAACGACACGGATCCAAATGGCTCGATTGATGCATCAACATTGACTATTACAAACCAGCCAAGTAACGGTACAGTCGTAATAAACAGCGACTTTACAATTACATATACGCCAAATGCCAACTACACCGGAACCGATGCCTTTACTTACAGCATCTGTGACGATGGTATTCCATGTGATACATTGTGTGACGAAGCGCTCGTTCAATTGACAGTATTGCCTCCAAATGAGCCTCCAACAGTTGTGGTTGACAATTTCACTGGTAGCTGTAATAACATCGTTGGAAGCTTAACCATTAATGATTTCGATCCAAATGGAGATCAGCTCATCATCAATACCACACCAGTGGTTCAGCCAACTCAGGGAACGTTGACGATATTCGATGATGGTACATTCCGCTACGAATTTGAACGCGGCATCGCCTATCGCGACAGTTTTGTTTATGAAGTGTGCGATGATAATTACAATAGCATGTGTACGCAGGGAATTGCTTACATCAGCATTTTTGCTGACTCGGATTGTGATGGAGTTGCCGATAGCACTGATATTGATGATGACAATGATGGTATTGTCGATTGGGAGGAAGGAGATCGGACAATTGATTCAGATGGTGATGGAATACCAAATAGTTTGGATATTGATTCGGACAACGATGGTATTATTGATAATATTGAAGCACAGGCAGAAGGTGAATATGTTGCACCAAGTGGATTAGATGAAAATGGAAATGGGTTGGATGATATTTATGAACAAGGCTCACAAGTCGGCATTGACGCAGTTGACACTGACGGCGATGGCACTCCTGATTACTTGGATACTGATTCTGATAACGATGGAGTACCGGATAATATTGAAGGTTATGACATTGGAGCAAAAGGTATTGCCGAGCTAATTCCTGAATATTCGGATATTGACGGAGATGGATTGGATGATGCTTACGACAATTTCTTCGGGAATTACAATACCAATGACCCGGAAAACCCATATGGAACGAATCCACACCTGCAGGACTTTGATAATGATGGAATCCGCGACTGGCGTGATACGGATGACGACAATGACTTGATCCCAACGAAATATGAGGATTTAAACAACAATGGCATTTACTACGACGATGATATTGATTTCGATGGACATCCAGAATATCTGGACTTCCAGGAAGAGTGTGAATTGTTTATTCCTGAAGGATTCTCGCCAAATGGTGATGGCATTCACGATTTCTTCCAAATCGTTTGTATTGACAAGTATCCGAATGCGAAGTTGTTAATCTTTGATCGCTGGGGCGAATCAATGTATGAACACGAACATTACGGAAACTTAAGCTTCTGGGGCAGCTATGAAAAAGCATGGTGGGATGGAAGCCGAACAAACGAAGGTCAATTTGACAGTGAGAAACTTCCGGTAGGTAACTACCTATACATCTTAATCAAAGGAGACGGAAATATGGAAAGAGGTTTTGTAATGATTTCGTATTAAAGAATATTATTAATAATATCGTAGCGGGAATGGCTGGAAGGAGAAAGCAACATATAATTACCAATTGCATGAAGAGAAGTTTCGTTCTTTTCATGATGGTAATGGCTTTTCATATCTCAACCCAAGCACAAACCGACCCCATTTTCACCCAATATATGAATAGCATGCAAACCGTAAATCCAGCCTATGCCGGCATGTGGGACAAGGTTGGAGTTCAGGCCTTCACTCGCCGCTATTACGTTGGTCACGACAGAGCTCCTCTAACGAAATCAGTCATCTTCTATTCCCCGATTAAAAATGAGAATAACGGTATCGGACTGGATATCATTGATGACCGGATTGGTTATGAAAAACGATTGACTGTAACTGCTGATTATGCCTTCCAAGTTCGTTTAGACTGGAAAACCTACCTGAGACTAGGATTAAAAGCAGGATTTATAAATTACGACAATCTGTTAACCCAGTATAAACTATACCCTGATGGGATTGACGACCCGCTATTCATGGAAGACGTTCACATTAATTTCATGGTTAGTTGGGGAATTGGTGCTATGGTTTATTCGAAGGATTACTACATCAGTTTTTCGATCCCACAAATTATTGACAATGGGTTTCAGGCCAACCGTAATAACTATTCATCTTTAGCCGAATTGCGTTACGCCTATCTTATTGGAGGATATATTTTTGGCAAACAGCGACAAATCAGGTTTAAACCCTCCTTAATGGTAAAAGGAGCTATCGGTGCCCCCGTACAGGCTGATATTTCAGCAAACGTCCAATTCTATAATAAGTTCTGGGTTGGTGCCATGTATCGAACAAATAATACGGTTGCAGCGGTTATGCAAATAAGGGCTTTTAAAAATATAAAGTTAGGTTATGCGGTTGACTATTCCATCACGCAAGAATTCCAGAAGTACCAATTGGGAACTCATGAGATTCGCGTGATATACGAATACGACTTTTACAAGCGACCTTATACCCGCAGAAGGTTCTTTTAATTGAATTCAAAAATAATAACAACATCAACAAAATTTAACGAAGATGGCTTCTTTGATTAGTTTAATCGTAATTTTTACGCTTTCTGTACTAATAACGAAAATTGCTACAGAAGCGTTAGTTCATACGGGATTATCTAAACAGGCTGCAAAATTTCAAGCTCGTTCGGCATTTACAGGTGTTGGATATACCACCTATGAAGCTGAAAGCATCGTAAACCATCCTGTGCGGCGAAAAATTGTAATGTCTTTGATGCTAATTGGTAATGTTGGGATTATTTCTGCCATTACATCACTGATGCTAACTTTTGTCGACACCGGGCAAAGCTCAACAGAGAACATCATCCGTGTCGGAGTAATTGTAGCCAGCATGTTTTCGCTGTGGTTCGTTTCGCGAAGCAAATGGATTGAAGGTATTTTGGTGAGAATTATTAAAAAGGCGCTGAAGAAATTTACAACGTTGAAGATAAGGGATTACGTTGAGTTGCTTGATTTGAAAGGTGATTATGAAATAACGGTGATTGAAGTGAATGAAGAGGACTGGATGTTAGATAAGAAGGTTCGTGAATTACAATTGTGGCGAGAAGGAATTAATCTAATTGGTATTCAGCGAGATGACGGCACATACTTGGGTACACCAAAGAGCGAAACCAAGGTTACCATTAACGATCAACTTATACTTTACGGTCGTAAAAAAAGCATCCATAACCTTGAAAAACGTAAGCAGGATATTTCGGGGGATAAAGAGCATGATGAAGCCATAAAAGAACAGAACGAAGAAGAAAAAAAACAGGAACAAGAAGATACACGTTCCAAGCATTGAGATCTTCAGGAAGTCGTTGTTAAACTCTGAAATCAGAATAAAACAATCGCTAGATCTATATTGTTGTATTTTAGAAGGTTAATACCAGGCTCATTAACCCTTCGGTAGTCATCTTACATTTCAACACATTCAAAAACATGGCAATCAGTAATCTAAAAAGTAAGTTTTACAGCTCCACCAAGATTTCCTTGATCTA
This sequence comes from Sunxiuqinia indica, assembly GCF_009847015.1. Lineage (GTDB taxonomy): Bacteria > Bacteroidota > Bacteroidia > Bacteroidales > Prolixibacteraceae > Sunxiuqinia > Sunxiuqinia indica. Next base: position 378,426 of record NZ_WVEM01000002.1, on the reverse strand, counting down.
TTTGATTACTAGTTGCGTTTACATCATCTTCTCCGATGAATTTACTTTGCATCTTTTCGGCAGCACACTATCAGTTTCTACCTTAACGACGATTCAAACCTACAAAGGACTGTTGTTTGTTTTTCTAACCTCAGCCCTTCTGTTTTTACTAATTCAACGCGAAATAAAAGCAAAAAGAAAATACATTCAGGAACTGGAATTGCAAAAGCAGGATCTTTTAAATCTAACAGCTGAAAATGAAAAGGTAAAAAAAAGTTTGCAGGAAAGGAATGTCTACATCGAAACCATCTTGAAGAATCTTCCTCTGGGAATTGCCGTAAATAGAATGGATATTGGCACCACTACATTTATGAATAAAAATTTCTCGAAAATATATGGTTGGCCGGAAAAAGATTTGGATAACGTTGACAGCTTTTTTGAGAAGGTCTATCCGGATGAAAAATACAGGGAGAAAATAAAAGAGACGATGTTTAAAGCTATTGAAGACGGGGACCCCAACCAGATGCTTTGGACGGATATCGAAATTACAACCGGCACCGGCAAAAAAAAGATTATAGAAGCCCAAAACATACCGGTCTTTGATCAGAATTTAATGATTTCTACGGTCAGGGACACAACCCAACAAAACACGACTGAGAAAAAGGTGAAAGAAAGCGAAGCAAAGTTTTCAACACTTTTTAAAATGAACCCAACTGCCATTGTTTTTACCCGTCTTTCGGACGGCGCAATAATGGAGGTTAATCAAGCTTACATCGATTTATTTGGGTATTCAAAAGAAGAGCTGATCAATCAGTCAACAAAGAAGATTTCTATTTGGGCAAACTCTAAACAAAGAGATTTAATGATTAAACAATTAATGCAGGACAGATTCATCCATGATTTTGAAGCTCAGGCAGTTCGCAAAGATGGTCAGATCATCGAGACGCTTTCCTACCTTCAAGTCATTGATCATTCAGGAGTTGACTCAATAATCGCCATCATTCTTGACATCACTGAAAAGAAAATAAACGAGCACAAAATTGAAGAGTCGAGAATACTGTTGGAGAAAATTATTAATAATCTGGATGAAGCTGTTCTATTAGTTGACCCTAAGGCTAGAAATATAAAACTGGCTAATGCTGCCGTTGAACGCATTTTTGGTTATTCACCAAAGGAGATTGTAGGCAAACAAACGAAACGGCTACATATTAATCAGAAAATGTTTGAAGAGTTTGGAAAACGAAGTGTACCGAAACTTGAAAAAGAAGGTGTGTTTCACACTGAATTTCAAATGAAACATAAAACCGGAAATATAATTGAAACCGAGAATACCGTTTCAACCATAAAAGAAGAAGATGGATGGTCCTTGGGTGTTGTAAGTGTAATTCGAGATATCACAAAACGAAAAAAAACGGAAGGGAAACTAAAAGAATACCAGAAATCGTTGAAAATGCTGACAACAGAAATTGCATTATCTGAGGAAAAACAACGAAAAGAAATTGCAGCCAATATTCATGACCATTTAAGCCAACTGCTAGTCATATCAAAAATGAAATTAACAGATATTCAGAAAGATACTACCAGCCCCAAAATACTGGATGAGTTAAAAGCAGTAATAAACTACATCTCAGAAGCACTGGAAAACACCCGAAAGATAACTTACGACCTTAGTCCACCTGTGTTGTACGAACTTGGTCTAACTGAAACCTTGTATTGGCTTGCAGAAAAAACAGAGGAGGAACACCGCATAAAAACAACATTTTCGTCGAATGTAAATGAGCTACAAATCACCGAATCTAATTTGATTTTCATATATCGAATAGTACAGGAGTTAGTCAATAATAGTGTAAAACATGCGCAAGCAAAAAATATTGACATTTCTCTCAAAGCTTTGAATGGCGAACTTGAAATCATGATTTCCGACAACGGTAAGGGATTCAATGTCAAAAACATACCACAAATAAAAATAGGCAAAGGTGGGTTTGGTCTTTTTACCGTAAGAGAACGGATTCAAAATCTGAATGGAAGAATTTCAATTTATTCAGAAATGAAAAAAGGAACGGAAGTTAAAATTTATATACCTTTAGAATAATCTAACATCCGCATAAATGCAAATTGAAATCGTTTTAGTCGATGATCACAAAATTCTCCGCGATGGTCTCAAAAATGTAATTGAAAAAATCGCGAATATGAAAGTAGTGGGGGAAGCGGATAATGGAAGGGAGGCCTTGGAACTATGTTCTAAACTAAAACCTAAAGTTGTAGTAATGGACATCGCCATGCCCGGTTTAAACGGAATTGAAGCCACCCGTCAGATTGTTAAGGAGAATCCAGAATGTAAAATAATCGCCTTATCGATGCACTCCAACAAAAGGTTTGTGACCGGTATGTTTAATGCTGGTGCTTTTGGTTATATATTGAAAGATGCCGACGCAAGTGAACTGATAAAAGCCATAAACACGGTTATTGCTAACAAAAAGTACGTTTGTAACAAAATTTCGGAAGTTGCCATTAATGAATTAATTAATAACTCAGAGGAAGAAGAAACCGATTTAAGCCAACGTGAAAAAGAAATTCTTCAGTTAATTGCCGAAGGAAAATCGTCAAAAGAAATCGGGACAATTCTTTTCCTTAGCTCAAAAACAGTAGACACACACCGGAAGAATATTATGGATAAACTCGAGTTACGAACCCTGCCCGAACTAACCAAATATGCTATCCGATCGGGTTTAACCTCACTCGACGATTAACCTTTTTAACTACTTTCCATTTTTCTGAACATCCAATTTCCGTTGTTCACCTCTTCAGAAGATAAGAATACTCAAACACGAGATTAAGCAATCTGCTTATTGCAATAAACTTTAAACCCTTCCATCTTTGTATCCGGAAAAATAGCGACGCAGATATAAAATTTAGAGATGGGCAGAGGAGAAAGAAACGTGAAGGAAAAGAAAAAGCGAAGCAAAAAATTTGAACTGCTTTTTAATGAAATAAATGATGCCATGTTTCTGCACGATTTTGACGGAAACATACTTAAGGTTAACGACTACGCCTGCAAAACGCTTGGGTATTCAAGAGACGAGTTTGCATCAATGAATATTGGCGATTTTGCTTCTGATGATATCCTTACAAATTGGGATAAAAGGATTGAAATCATCCGACAAAAAGGGATGTTTAGTTTTGAAACGAATTACATCACCAAATACAATCAGTTAATCTATGTTGAAATCGTTTCAAAACTCATTGAAATAGACAATCAAAAGTTAGTTTTAAGCAGCGGCCGTGATATTTCTAAAAGAAAAAACTATGAAATGCGATTGAAAGAATCGCGCAATATTGCAGCCGAGAACGAACTCGAATTGAACACCATTTTCAACAAGACACCATCAACAATCATTCTTTTTGACGAGGAATCAAGGATTATCCGAATCAACCACAAGGGGATATTAAAATTCAACGTAGACAATGAAAACCTTTTTAATAAGCGAATTGGAGACATTCTCAATTGTGAAAGCACTCGAAACAGAACCATTAATTGTGGTTTTGCCAGTGCATGTATAAAGTGCCAGCTTTCAGAGATCATTCGCAATACCATCACCCAAAAGGCTGAATACAATAAAAAGGAAATTTCAATAGAACTCCTGCGAGATGGCGTATCGACTATTAAAACACTGTTAATTTCCACTGCATTTTTAAAAAAGAACGGACAAAATACTTACCTGGCAACTATCGACGACATCACATCCAGAAAACAGATGGAACTGGAATTAATTGCCGCAAAAGAAAAAGCAGAAGAATCGGAAAAACTTAAATCTGCATTTTTAAACAATATCAGTCACGAAATTCGTACTCCGCTTAACGGAATATTGGGCTTTATCAATTTCTTTGAAGACGATAGCTACAATTATTCGAAAGAAGAAAAAAGAGAATTTATTCGGATTATGCGCGAGAGTGGTGAGCGACTTGTCAACACTGTTACCGACCTGGTTGAGGTATCAAAACTTGACAGTGGAATTCATACCCTTTGCGAAGAAAAAGTGGAGCTCACGAAAGAGCTTCAAACCTTTGTAAACGAACAAAAAGTCCGATTTGCAAAGACAGCTGTTTTATTTGAATCTGAAATTGCCCCAGCTTTAAAAGATCAGACGATTGTAATTGATAAAATCAAGCTTTTTCAAATCCTGAAAAAGCTTGTCAATAATGCACTTAAATTTACCTCGCAAGGGAAAGTAAGTTTATCAGCAAAAACAAAAGGTAAAAATCTTATTTTTTCGGTTCAGGATACCGGAATTGGTATAGACTCCAAACACCAGGATACCGTATTTGAGCCTTTTCGACAAGCTGATTCCGGCTTATGCAGAACTTACGACGGAAATGGCCTTGGCTTGACGATTGCTAAAAAACTAGCGGGAAAACTGGGAGGGGATATTTGGTTTGAATCCGAGTCTGGAAAAGGAACTACTTTTTTCTTTTCTGTTCCACTTCATATCTTCAAAAGTACAAACATAAATTCGGTGCATGAACGCAACGAAGACTCACCTAATTTGAAATTGGCTGGTAAAAAAATCCTAATTGCAGAAGATGAGATGTCAAATTACGTGCTTCTTGAAGCAATTCTCAAAAAAGAACAATGTCAACTTGTACACGCTTCTAACGGAAAAGAAGCGGTAGACATTTTCAGCAAGGATCCTTCGTTTGATATCATAATAATGGATATAAAAATGCCGGTGATGGACGGATTGGAAGCGACGAGTAAAATTAAAGCAATCCGGAAAGAAGTTCCGATTGTCGCTTATTCAGCATACGTCTTTAATCAAGAAAAACAGAAAGCATTAGAAGCGGGTTGTATCGATTTTCTATCCAAGCCGGTTAGTAAAGAACAAATATTAAAAACCATCGAGAAACACATTCTTTCTTCAAGCGAATTATTAAAAAGTTGATTTGTTGCTCATCCCAGATTATAAATTCTGAATTTATAAGCCGATTATTGCCACAATTTTAGCTATGACAGCTCTAAGAAACCGAATAGCCTCCAGCTCCCACCCCGTAAAGATTGTTTTAGTAGAAGATAATGCTGAAGTGGCTGGATGGATAAAAAATAAGATCGATGATTTCGGGAATTTAGCACTTGCAGGGATATCTAATACATATAATGGAGCATTTGAAATGATTAAAAACGAAGAGCCACAATTGGTTATTCTGGATTTAAGACTCCCGGACGGAAATGGATTGGACATTCTGAAAAAAATAAGAAAAACCAGATTGAATATTATTGTAATAATTCTATCACTGAATATTCAGACTAAAAATGTTTGTTTAAGAATGGGAGCTGATTATTTCTTCGATAAAAATAAAGGCACTGATGTTTTGATAGAAAAACTAAAATATTTCAACGGTAGATAAGAATATTTCGAGCATTTCCCTCGTTTTAACACCCATCAAAACAAAAAAACTACCGAAAAGTTTCCCGTTATACTGAAAAACGCCAACAAAAGTCGGGTATAGATGGATGTTTCTGCAACCTATTCAAGAACACATTTGGGGTGGACTTACCGAGCAACCAATAATACGTTTAATTGAAGTAAAACTAGAATTCGATAACCATGATAAAGCTTTCGACTGTTCGTAAGCATCTCATAAAGAAAGCTGACCGTATGAAACAGCAATTTTATTTTATACCAAATTTTATAAAATTATAGCCGACTAATCTATCAGTTGCCTATATAATTAGATGGTCAACATTCTCATCAAATTGATTGATACACAAATGTGTGTGTAAAATTCCTCAACTTGTTCAAAAATTCAACATATTCGCCTAGCTCTCTGCTAGCCAACTCAGCCACAACCATCTAACTATCAGCACGCTACTCAAACTCCCAAAAAAAACATCCATCAACGGTAAGTCCTTGGTACGATTATCGAGCTCCTTAATTCACACACGAACTCAATAAAAAAGAAGGACATACATTATGAAACCACTACCAAATGAAATTGTCAAAAAGAATATTGTTGAACAACTTGTCTGGAATGGCGATATAAATACTAAGGATATTAATATCGAGGTCGGGGATGATAAAGTACTGCTTAAGGGAACTGTTGACAGTTACAGCAGTAAACTTGAAGCCGCCAGAGAGACGATGCTTATAGCCCGTAACCACGATATCGAAAACCAACTGGTAGTTAAATTTAATCCCAAACAACCGGTTACAAACGATCTTGAAATAATGGACAGCATTCAGAATATTTTAAGATGGAATGATGGAATTAATCCGGTAAACATACAAGTTGAAGCGGAAAACGGAAAGGTGACTTTATCCGGTACCGTTTCCCGATCGCGTGAAAAAACGAAAGCAGAGAAAATTGCAGCGTCCGCCAAAGGTGTTGTTGATGTTAGTAATCAGATTTCAGTAAAACCATCAACGATACATTCTGATACAGAGATTGCAAATGATGTTAATAGAGCATTCGAAAGAAACCCACTTATCGACACGGACAAAATTTTTACAGAAGTAACGACCGGTATTATTCATCTCTCAGGCTCGGTTGCCAATGACGTTATCAGGAAGGAAATCCATGATATCGCCCTGTATACTGATGGTATTGTAGATATTGTGAATGAAATTACCATTGAATAGCAAGTAGTTCGTCATTACTTCTGCGCCTGAATCCGATAAAAAAATAACAAATATCCCTACCCGACTTGCGGACTTGTTGGATATAAAACCAGAGAATGAATTCCAGATTCGAGCCTACAGAAACGCTATCCGAATCATTGGAGGACTTTATTAATTCCCGAAAGGCTTTTCAGGAATTAAAAATTTAAGGAAATCACATTATGAAAGCTAAAAGTATAATTTTACAGTTATTAGTGTTAATCCTCATTGTACCGGCTGCCTACAGTCAGCCTCGCGAAATATACATCGAAGGGCACGACCAGTTGAGGTACACAGTTGAAACAATTAAGGCAAAACCGGGCGAAACCCTGAAAATAACGTTGAAAACGGTTAGTGCAATGGACAAAAGTCAGATGTCGCACAACTGGGTGTTGCTAAAACAAGGGACTGACCCAATGAACTTTGTTACCAAAGGATTACAACACCCCAAATCAGAATACATTGATCCGGCGCTGACCGACAAGATTATTGCAAAAACCGATATGCTTGGTGATGGAGAAACGGATTCTGTAACTTTTAAAGTACCCGACAAAAAGGGCGAATACCAGTACGTTTGCACTTTCAGAGCACATTTTCAGGCCGGAATGAAAGGCAAACTGATTGTGGAATAATTTGAGGTGCAGAGGCAAGTAAAGGAAAAACTCACGAAAAAAGAAAATCTATTCCATCGAAACAAAAGCCCGAGAATAAACCTCACGTATACCACTGAACGAAAGCAGGAAACACAGTGAAGACGACATCTGTGTTTATAAAAAATTGAAATAATTGATTATGGAACTCATCTATAAATTTGAAGATCTTGATAACTCGAATGTTAAAGAAGTTGGCGGAAAAAATGCTTCGTTGGGCGAAATGTTTCAGCAGCTAAGTTCGAAGGGTATTAATGTCCCCGACGGATTTGCTACGTCAGCTGAAGCCTACTGGAGATTCATCCGTGAAAATGAGTTGGAAGATCAGCTTAAAGAGACACTTTCTTCGTTAAATGATGATGATTCCACCGAGCTGAAAAAAGCGGGCAAAAAGTGCCGCAAATTATTAATGAAAGCCACCATTCCCGAAGACATTGAAAAAGCTATTTTCGATGGTTACAATGAACTGAAAAAGCGTGAAGAATCACTGGAAAGTGTTGCTGTACGGAGCAGTGCTACTGCCGAAGATTTACCCGATGCAAGTTTTGCGGGGCAGCACGAAACGTACCTCAACATTAAAAATGAAGATGAATTGCTGGAAGCCTGGAAAAAATGTGTGGCTTCGTTGTTTACCAACCGCGCCATAAAATATCGCGAAGAGAATGATTTTGAACACATGAATGTGGCACTTTCAGTAGGCGTGCAAAAAATGGTACGTTCCGATAAAGCTTCGGCAGGTGTCGCTTTTACCATTGATCCAGACAGTGGCTTTGAAAATGTGATTCTGGTAAACGGAACATGGGGACTCGGAGAAAATGTGGTGCAGGGGACTGTACGCACTGATGAATTTTATCTTTTTAAAGAAGCGTTGAAAAATGACAAAGACCCCATTCTCTCCAAAAAAGTAGGCTCGAAAAAGAAAATGATGGTTTACAAGAAAAAGAAGAAAAACGACGAAACCATCAAAAATAAAAAGACTCCGTCTAAAAAGAGAAAGAAATATGTATTGAAGGATGAGGAGTTGGTTCAGCTCGGGAAGTGGTGTCTCGAAATTGAGAAACATTACAACAAAGCCATGGATATCGAATGGGCAAAAGACGGAAATTCCGATGAATTATTTATCGTACAAGCTCGTCCCGAAACAGTACATTCTTCCAAAGAAAAACCAAGCAAGCTGCAGAAATTCAGTCTGAAAGATGGAGGCAACAAACCGATGCTTACCGGCGTGGGTATTGGTGATAAAATTGCTGCCGGCAAAGCAAAAATTCTCGATTCGCCCGACGAGGCCGACAAACTGGAGGAAGGAGATGTTTTGGTAACCGAGATTACCAACCCGGACTGGGATCCGGTGATGAAAAAAGCCTCAGCCATTATTACCAACAGCGGAGGCAGAACCAGTCATGCGGCAATTGTAGCCCGCGAGTTAGGCGCAGTAGCTGTTGTTGGCGCAAAAGATGCCACCGATCAAATAAAAGACGGGCAGGAAATTACCGTTTCGTGCGCCAGTGGAAGCGAGGGGCGCATTTTTGAGGGAATCCTTGACTGGAACGAAGATGAAATTGATCTGGATAAAATTGGAAAACCTGATACTGAAGTAATGCTTATTCTTGCGAATCCTGCTACCGCTTTCAACAATGCCACGCTTCCGGTTGACGGTGTAGGATTGATGCGACTGGAGTTTGTCATTAACAGTTCCATCAAAGCGCACCCAATGGCACTTATAAATTACGATAACCTGAAAAGCAAGAAAGCAAAAAAGAAAATTAAAAAGCTCACCAAAGGATACGACGATAAAAAAGAATATTTTATCGATAAATTATCGAAAGCAGTGGCTACCATTGCCGCCGCTTTTTATCCGAAAGATGTAATTGTGCGGATGAGTGATTTTAAATCGAATGAATATGCCGAATTAATTGGCGGTAAGGAATTCGAACCGGAAGAAGAAAATCCGATGGTTGGTTTTCGGGGTGCCTCCCGCTATTATCACGATAAATACAAAGAAGGATTTGCATTGGAATGCCAGGCAATGCGGAGAGTGCGGGATGACATGGGACTCACAAATGTGAAACTGATGATTCCGTTCTGCCGTACTGTAGAAGAAGGGAAAAAGGCAAAGCGGGTGATGGCCGAAAACGGATTGAAACGCCGTAAAAACGGCCTTGATATATATGTGATGACCGAAACACCAAGTAACGTAGTTCTCGGTGAAGATTTTGCGGAAATATTCGATGGGTTTTCTATCGGATCCAACGACCTTACACAATTGACACTGGGACTTGACCGCGACTCAGAAATGGTGAGCGACTTGTTTTCCGAAAAGGACAATGCCGTGAAAACATTGATTAAATGGGCTATTGACAAAGCGCACTCCAAAGAACGCAAAATAGGTTTGTGCGGACAAGCGCCTAGCGACTTCCCCGAAATGGCACAATACCTGGTCGAATGCGGAATCGACAGTGTTTCGTTTAATCCCGATGCTGTAGCCAAAGGAATTGAAAATATTGTGGAAGCCGAGAAAAAGAAAAAATAAATACATTATGCCTGCTGAATTATCGATTATTGAAATTTTCAGAACAGAAGCTGAAATTTCGTGCACGTGGGCATATAAACCGGCTTTTCCCCATTTGTTCGTTCGAATGAAAGATCAGGCTGGGGAACCAACAAACAGGAATGAATTAGTTTGAAATTATTTAAAAATCAATAAATTATAAGTTATGAAAACACTAGCGTACATTTTTTTATTTGTATTCAATTTGCATGCAATCAACCTCGTGGCACAAGAAACAAAATGGGTAGCCGACAAAGCCCACACAAAAGTTAAATTTTCCGCAACTCACATGGCAATTTCTGAGGTAGATGGTAAGTTTACCGATTACGATGTGGAAGTTTCTGCTGACGGTAAAGATTTTGGCGGAGCCAACGTCAAGGTGACTATTGATGCGAAAAGTATTGATACCGACAATTCTAAAAGAGACGAGCACCTGCGCTCTGATGATTTTTTAAGTGTGACAGAATATCCTGAAATAACATTTACGGGAGAACTGGAAGAAACCGCCACAAAAGGAGAATATAACCTTGAAGGTGTATTAACCATCCGCGGCGTTTCCAAAAAAGAAGTGCTTCATGTTAAACACAATGGAACGGTAGAAGCGATGGGGGCTGTACGCGCCGGATTTAAAATAACCGGAACCATTGACCGTTTTGACTACAATGTAGACTGGAATAAAACATTTACTAGTGGACTGGTAGTGGGTAAGAAAATTGACATTGTTTGTGATATTGAACTAAATAAAGCAAAAGAATAACAAGATAGGAAGTCAATCAGTTAGTAAACAAAAGGAAGAGCCGTAGCAAGGGAAAATTCCCTGTCAACGGCTCTTTTTGTTTTACAATTATTTTTATGTCTCCGATGAAACTCCCATTTATAATCATTCTCGTATATGTAAAAATACTTCTCTTGGTCGTTTCATCTAAAAATATTACTCGGCAATGCCTATTACACCGCAGGCAACTCTAGCTCCGGCTGCTCCGGTAGGCTGCGACGTTAAATCGTCTTCACCGGCATGGACGATAATTCCGCGGCCAATGATGGAGTGCTTGCCACTAAAGCTTATCATTGAATCTGTCATTTCAAAATGAATCGTACCATCTTCATCAGCTTCAACATTCCCAAAATCGCCTACATGACGCTCGTCATCAGAAGCTGAACCATGTTTTGTATTTTCAGGATTAAAATGTCCTCCAGAGGAAGTTCCATCAGATGCCGAACAATCTCCGTATTGGTGAATGTGGAAACCATGCTTCCCTGGTGTAAAGCCTTCGCCATGAAAAACTATTTTTATATCTGAACCGCTTCTGGTAAATGTTACAATACCGTGTACATCGTTTCCTTCAGTAGGATGCAGAACACAAACTGCTTTGTTTACCGACACGTCAGATTCCACAACGCTCTTTTCGGCATTCATGGACGATTCATTCTCGTGATTTTGCTTTTGTGCATTGGTGCACGACTGAGTTGCAAATAATATTCCTGCTGCAATCAGCAAATTAAGCACTAACAACTTTCTATGTTTCATAATTTGTATTTTATAGTTAATTGTAAATTTTACAACTGTGTTTTGACATAAAAACATATATTAAATCCCTAATTTAACCCGGGAGTATATTTTATCAATTAGAGCAAAAAAAATGCGTTATTCAATTTCCTGAAACACCCAAATCTGCCTCAACCGTTAAATAAGTCACCCGTTTTTGAGCAGCAAAAATGATTTATCACAACTACAAGGAAAGACCATTTTCCGAAAAAGCGTATGTGTAATTAATCAACGATGTGAGTTCTTCGCTCATCTCTATCTTTCCTTTACCCATTTATATTCCACCTTTTTTTAACATTCGTCGACCTATATTGTTTAACTGTGTATTGTTAAATAACATTGAAAGTGCTGCATTCGAATATACCGAAATCTAAAAGCTACTATGTTCTTGAATATCTCTACGACAAGATTATTCAAAAGGGAATTGCCCTCCTCGTTAGATGTGACTCTTTGCCGAAAAAAACCTCAACCCAAATCGCTTTTTTCAAACAGTGGTTACGGACGCCTGTCCAAATCTCTGATTATTTATAATTAGAATAGTTTTGTTAGGTTTTCGACTTTCTTAACACAGTAGGTCTTCAGATGGGCGCGGTCAGCCGATATGGTAAATAAATCATCACCCACCCCCATGTCAACCAGAGGTACATCAGAAATATTCATATTTTCAGAAACATACACCTGACTAATGCCAGCCCCTTTGGCTCCAAGTATGTCTGTCTCCCAAGAGTCACCGATCATGATGCTCGTCTTCTTTTTTGAATTACAACACTTTAGGGCATGCAGAAAGATGCGCTTGTCAGGTTTAGGAATTTGAACAGCTTCTGAAGTAAAGACTCGATCAAAGAAAACATCAAGTCCGCTTGTTGAAATTTTACGATGTTGGACTTCGGTAAACCCGTTTGTAATAATGTGCATTTGGTAGCGTCGCTCTTTCAGATAATGGAGTGTTTCAACCACTCCCGGAAATAGCTTTGTTTGCAATGGCATCAGCTCGAGGTACTGCTCATTCATTTCGACCGGGTCAATCCCTTCAACATTAAAATGAGATAAGGTATCTTCGAAGCGTTTTTTGATCAGATCTGGTTTCCGAATTTCCTTATTTCTGTAGGCTTCCCATAGTTGGTGATTGACTCCTTGATAATAGCTGAAAAAGGCTTCAAAGTCTTTAATCTGATCATTTAGAGCAAGTTCATCAAACGTTTGTTTTAAGGCTAGCTTCGAGTTTGCGTCAAAATCCCAAAGCGTGTGATCCAGATCAAAAAAAAGCTGCTCGTATTTCTTCATGGTTGTTGCAGTCTGCCAATTCTACTTTTTCCCTTCAACAACAATAACAATTTCGCCTTTTACTGTTTTGGCTTTAAAATAATTAGCCAGTTCGGCAACGGTACCCCGCTTCGTTTCTTCGAAAAGCTTAGTCAACTCTCTGGAGACAGAGGCCATTCTGTCGGCTCCAAAAAACTCGGCAAATTGCTCCAGACTTTTGACCAGCCGGTAGGGCGATTCGTAAAAAACCATGGTGCGCTCCTCGTCGGCTAACTGTTTCAGCTTTTTTTGCCGTCCCTTTTTAGGTGGTAAAAAGCCTTCAAAACAAAACCGATCGTTCGGTAGTCCGGAATTTACCAGAGCAGGAATAAGTGCCGTAGCTCCGGGCAAGCATTCAACTTCCACGTCGTTTTCGATGCAAGCTTTTACCAGTAGATAGCCGGGATCGCTAATTGCCGGCGTTCCGGCATCCGAAATTAAAGCCAGGTTTTCGCCCGATGCCATTCGTTGCGCCAGGCTTTCAACCGTTTTATGCTCGTTGAACTTGTGGTGCGAAAAGACTTTTTTCTGAATCTCAAAATGATGCAGCAATTTGGAAGATGTCCGTGTATCTTCGGCCAATATCAAATCAACTTCTTTTAACACTTTAATGGCACGAAGCGTGATGTCATCCAAATTTCCAATTGGCGTTGGTACAATGTATAGTTTCCCCATGTTAATTTGTAAAGCGGCGTTTTACCAGTTGTGCAAACTGAATGCTGGTATCTGTTTTTTTCCATTTGAAGTTTGAATTCAAATAAGACACCGCGTCATCAAGATTGTTGGATTGATCAATACTCCGAATGGTGCGATGAAAAAGAGCAGGATCGTTGTCGAAAAGCTCGCGAGTGTACTGAAAGCGGTCGTTCAACCCAATCGCTGTCTCCAGCTTTTCGATGGGAGAACTTGCCAGTCTTTTATCGAGTGAGTTCGAAGCTAAAATCAAATCGTTCAGCGATTTTCCTTTGACAAAATTTTCCCCTAACGTTTTGAGCTTAGCTGAATCTTCTTCGATGTTTTCTTCTTTTTCTACTTTTTCGTTCGAACAACTCCCTGTAGTTGGTTCGGGCGTCTGTTCCTGACTAGTTTTTTCGATAGGAGCCGCCGGAGTTTCTGCTATTTTCTTTTCAGGAGCTTGCTTCGGCTCTGGTTTAATATTGGTGTTATTTGGCGTATTCTCAGGTTTTATCTCATTTACCTCCGGCTTGCTCAATTCGTCTTTTACTTTTTCTTCAATTTTTTCTGATGGAAGAATAGGCGTTGTGATCGTTGTTTCCGCTCTCTCCGGCACCGGCGTGTTATTCGGTGTTTCGCTAATTTCCTTTAGGAATTCAAACTCCTGCGAAACCAATTTCGATTTACTTAATGCAATATTTAATTCAAACTTCGAAATATCCTGAGATTGATGCAATGAAGCAGTTATCTCATTCAATTCTTCCAAATCTTTTAAAATAAGTTGTATCAATTTGTGTTTTTCCATAATCATTCCAAAACTAGATTACCCGACATTTTCGTTACTTTTGTAAAAGTAGTAAAATCCAAAATTAATAAAGGTAAATGTTTCTTGAAAGGGATGTCAGTCATCATAAAAACGGTGGAACAATCGAAGTTATTGCCGGATCAATGTTTTCGGGCAAAACAGAAGAATTAATCCGGCGTTTAAAAAGGGCACAATTTGCTAAGCAAAAAGTGGAAATTTTTAAACCGGTGGTTGATACGCGTTATTCGATCGCGGAAGTGGTGTCCCATGACGAAAACTCCATTCCCAGTTCTCCGGTTGAAAACTCAGCAAATATCCTTTTATTAGCCGGCAATGTTGATGTTGTGGCCATTGATGAAGCCCAGTTTTTTGACAAAGGGCTTGTTGAAGTTTGTCAGAAGTTGGCCGACATGGGCATTCGTGTGATCGTTGCCGGACTGGATATGGACTTTACAGGAAAGCCTTTTGGGCCAATGCCGGATTTGATGGCTATTGCCAATTACGTTTCTAAAGTGCATGCTATTTGTGTTTATTGCGGAAGTGTTGCCCAGTTTTCGCATCGGTTGGTGTCGAACAACAAGCAAGTGATGCTTGGAGAGAAGGAAGAATATGAACCACTTTGCAGGGTTTGCTACAATAAGGCGAAGAACACATGATAAACTATTCCATTAACAAGCTAGCTGATATTATTGGTGGTAGCCTGCAGACTGCCGTAAACGGTGATGCAAAACCGATCTCCAATATTTCCATTGATAGCCGGACCATCGTAGACCCGGATTCCTGTTTGTTTTTTGCGTTAAAGGGAGAGCGCCACGATGGACATCGATACATTGAAGGGTTGTACAAAAAAGGGGTTCGCAACTTTGTGGTGTCGCAA
This sequence comes from Sunxiuqinia indica, assembly GCF_009847015.1. Lineage (GTDB taxonomy): Bacteria > Bacteroidota > Bacteroidia > Bacteroidales > Prolixibacteraceae > Sunxiuqinia > Sunxiuqinia indica. The sequence goes on along the minus strand of NZ_WVEM01000002.1, from coordinate 363,391 downwards.
TTGCCAACTCAGCCGAATCAGTCTGAGCATGCAAATCTTATAGTCGTAAAAAATACGCTGACGGCATTGCAGCAACTGGCAGCACACGTGCGCAATGAATTTGACTTCCCGGTTTTGGCAATCACCGGAAGTAATGGAAAGACAATTGTAAAAGAGTGGCTGTTTGATTTATTGCAAAGTCAGTTTCGAATTGTTCGTAGTCCTAAAAGCTACAATTCACAAGTTGGGGTTCCGCTTTCGCTTTGGAACATGAACCGCGATGCCGATCTGGGAATTATTGAAGCTGGAATTTCCAAGCCTGCGGAAATGATAAAATTAGCTGACCTTATTCATCCTGAATTTGGAATAATTACAACTATTGGAGACGCCCATCAGGAAAATTTTAAAACGCTGGAAGAAAAGCTTACTGAAAAGTTAAAGCTTTTCGAAGGTGCCGAATTGTTAGTTTATCGAAAAGACTCAGCATTAATTGATCAAGTTATAAACAACAAATTCAAAAACGAGCACACAAAACTCTTTTCTTGGTCTACCGGCGAATTAAAAGCCGATTTGCTTATTCGAATTGAAAAGAGTTTGCAGAAGTCTACTCTTTATTTTTCCTGGCTTGAAAAATCGTACGAAACCGAAATTCCTTTTACCGATGATGCGTCGTTGGAGAATGTTTGCCACTGTTTAGCTTTCATAGCGGCTAAAGGCTGGCTGAAGGAGCGTCTACTGAGTCAGCTTTCAAGCCTGCAGCCGGTTGCCATGCGTTTAGAGTTGAAGCAAGGAATTAATGATTGCCTGCTTGTTAACGATTACTATAATTCCGATATCAATTCTCTGGAAATAGCTTTACAGTTTCTGAATCAACAAACCAGCTCCAGCAGGCAGCAAAAAACAGTGATTCTCTCAGACATCAGGCAGTCGGGCTTTCCGGCCCGCCAATTGTACGCTGAGGTAAGCCGCTTGTTAAAATTGAACAAAGTGAATCGACTAATTGGGATTGGCCAAAACATAGCGGAACACGGAACTGTTTTTGAAATGACGACCGAATTTTATCCTTCAACATTAGATTTTGTTCAGAATTGGAAATCGCACAATTTTAAAGATGAAGCCATATTAATAAAAGGTGCCCGGGAGTTCCGCTTTGAAGAAATCGCCTTGCTACTTCAAAAGAAATATCACCAAACACAGTTGGAAGTCAATTTAAATAGCTTAGTTGAAAACCTGAACATTTTCAAAGAAAAAGTAAAACCACAGACCAAAATAATGGCCATGGTGAAAGCATTTTCGTACGGAAGCGGCACCGTGGAAATTGCGAGAGCGCTGGAGTTTCAGAAGATTGACTATTTAGCTGTTGCCGTAGCTGATGAAGGCATTGAATTACGACAAGCAGGAATCGAAACGCCAATCGTTGTGATGAATCCGGAGGGGCATAGTTTTGAGGCGATGATTGAATATCGACTGGAACCAAACGTTTATTCCGCGGAGCTGTTTCGGCAGTTTAATGCCGTGGCAAAAAGTTCTGCCGTTTCGTATTATCCGATCCACATCAAAATTGAAACCGGGATGAATCGGTTGGGATTTTCAGAGGTCAATGAGTTGAAACACATTTCCCAACAAATCAATCACGAAGAAGTATTGCGCATTCAATCGGTATTTACACATTTAGCCGGTTCCGACGAGGCTCAGCACGACGAATACACCCGTAAGCAATATCAACAGTTTATCGAGATCTCAGATATCGTGGTGAGCTTTCAGAAAAATAAGGTCATTCGACATATCTTAAATTCAGCCGGAATTGAACGTTTTCCCGAATTTCAACTCGACATGGTTCGTTTAGGGATCGGACTTTATGGTGTTGCGGCAACCAGCAATACGCCTGTGCGCCCAATTGCCCGATGGACCAGCGTCATCTCGCAAATTAAAACGGTTAATGTGGGCGACACAATCGGTTATGGACGAAAGGGAAAGGCAGATAAAGCAATGACAATCGCCATCGTGCCCGTTGGGTATGCCGATGGCTTTTTACGACATTTCAGCAATGGCGTGGGAAAGATGTGGATTAACGGAACGAAAGCACCAGTTATTGGCAATGTGTGCATGGACATGACCATGATTGATGTTAGCGAAGCAAATGCGCAAGTTGGTGATTCAGTGGAACTAATGGGAGAGCATATTCACTTAACCGATTTGGCAGAATGGGCAGAAACAATTCCCTATGAGATACTGACCGGGATTTCGCAGCGAGTCAAGCGAGTGTATTCTCAGGAATAAAAAAAAGGAAATAAAACCCAAAATTTCATTTCCCCTTGTGCTGTTCAGCTATATTTTTTATCCTAATTTACTGATTCGCTCTAATTTTTGCTCGTCTAAGATTCGGATTTTACGTCCGTCAATGGCGATTACCTTTTCGCCGGCAAAAGTTGAAAGTGTCCGAATAGCGTTGGATGTTGTCATGTTTGAAAGATTTGCAATATCCTCACGCGACAGGAATACTTTTAATGTTGCACCATCATGCTCAAAGCCATATTTATCTTTTAGCAGTAACAGCGATTCGGCCAACCGACCTCTAATGTGTTTTTGAGTTAGTGTAACCGTTCTGGAGTTGGAAAATCCTAATTCACGAGCAAGTTTGCGTAGCAGTTTTGCGGTAACACTTGTATTTTTCAACATCGAATTGAAGAAAAAATCACTATCAACATGACAGGCTAGCGAATCTTCCAAGGCAACCGCTGAAGCGATATGAATTTCTTCGGCAAGTAATGCCCGATAACCAATAAAACCATACGGTTTCGTCATTCTGATAATTTGTTCGCGCCCACCAACACCTTCTTTAAAAATTTTGATTTTCCCTTCAATCAAAAAAGAAAAACCGGTTGGTTTATCTCCCTCTTTGTAAATAAATTCATTCTTCTTAAAATTGGTCAGGGTTATGTGTTTGAGTAGTCGTTCTTTCTCATCGGGAGTGAGACAACTGAAAACCGATTTTGGGTTTTCAAGCATTTCTTTAATCCCCATTTCGTGGCTTAGCATACATTCCAACTTTATATGTTATAGAGCATCAAAGTTAACCAATTTTAACAAATAAAAAACGTTTTGACATCCTTTTTTAGTCAAAAAGTGCTGGCTCACAAATAAATCTGTGAAAGAGTATTATTTCGGCGCAACCCTTCTTTTTTGAACTAATGGTACCTTGCAACAAGGGGCATCTTTCGCCCAAATCCAAAAGCTTTTGAGCTAACCCTTATAATCGGGGGGGACTGAAAACGTTTGTATTCATTTTGATTAACCATTCGCGTAACTTTTAGAACCATTTCTTTATCAAAACCTTGTTCAATAATTTCTTTGGGAGATAAATTCAGCTCAATGTAATTGAACAAAACCCGATCTAAAATGTCGTAGTCAGGAAGTGAATCGGTGTCTTTTTGATCTGGTCTTAGTTCTGCCGAAGGAGGTTTTTGAATGCTGTTGTACGGTATCACTTCTCCATTCCGGTTAATGTAATTCGACAGTTTATAAGCATCGTTTTTATAAACATCACCAAGTACTGCCAAACCACCATTCATATCGCCATAAAGAGTTCCGTAGCCCACAGCACATTCACTCTTATTCGTTGTATTCAGCAAGATGTTTCCAAACTTGTTCGATAAAGCCATGACAAGTATTCCACGGGTTCTCGCCTGAATATTTTCTTCAGCAACGCCAGGAGGCAAATCTCCAAACACCGGACTTAATTGATTTTCAAATTCGTCAACCATATTTTGGATGGCGATGGTGTCGTACTGAATGCCCAGATTTTCGGCAAGATGCAGAGCATCGGCCACACTATGGTCAGAGGAATATTTCGACGGCATTAAAACGCCACGTACATTTTCTTTCCCCAAGGCCTCTACAGCCAGAGCACAAACCAAGGCTGAGTCAATTCCACCGGAAAGACCCAGAATTGCTTTTTTAAAGCCCATTTTCTGAAAATAGTCTCGAATCCCAAGAATTAAGGCTTGATGAATTTTAGCAATATAGTCTTTTTCTTGTTGGTGTTTGGGTGAAGGGTTCTCGGTGTCAACCACATGGAAATCTTCTTCGAAATATGCCAGCTCCACCGGAATTGTTCCGTCTTCCTTCAAGTAGATCGAACCACCATCAAAGACGACTTCAGTGTTCGCGCCAACCTGATTTAAGTAGATAATTGGAAGTTGGTATTTGATGGCTTTCTTCACCAAGATATCTTTTCTCCAGTTCTCCTGATTGTATGAAAATGGAGATGCTGAGAGGTTAATTACAAGATCAGGATTCAGCTTGCTCAATTCCTCCAGAGGCGAGCGGGTATACAACTTGTCCTTTCCAAATTCATTCTGGGTTGGCTGTTCATCCCATAAATCTTCACAAATAGTAATCGCCAGCCGTTTGCCGTTTAGCTCTACAATATCGAACTGGCGGTTGGGCTCAAAATGGCGATACTCATCAAAAATATCGTATGTTGGGAGCAACGATTTATGTCGGGTTGCAACGATTTTTCCATCTTTCAGCAAAAATGCTGAATTGAAAAGTTTCTTTCCTCGTTCACTTTGGTTAATACTTGGACCTCCAACCAATGCCGCAACCTTAGTGCATTCTTTGGCTATTTTTGCAATGGCTTGTTCCGCTTTTTCGATAAACTCTTTCCGCTCAAGTAAGTCGTGCGGATAATAGCCCGTTACAGCCAGTTCTGAAAAGATAACCAGCTCCGCTTCCTGCTTCTCCGCTTTCCGTATGGCCTCAATAATTTTATTGGAATTATCTTCGAAATTAGCAATATGATAGTTCAGCTGTGCTAATGCAATTTTCATGGTCAATCCGTTTTAGGACAGCAAAAATAATTGAAAAAGAACAAAAAACGATTGGATTCTTAGAAAACAAGGCCAAGTTTAAATACAAGTGAATTCAAGGTTGTTTTATCGTCAAATTGGTCATTTGAAGTGACATCAATAAAACCGTTCTTATAAATGATTCCCAGCGTGATCGCGTTGTTGCTTCCAAGGTCGAAATGAGAACCGATTCCCATATTGAGGGCCAGATTGAACAAATTAACTTCTTCATTGATGTTGTTTTTTCTCAAGGTTTCATCATCGCTCTCGCCCTTTGCCTGAATATTGACTAAACCAGAAAAACCGAATTGTCCCCAATACGACCAGCGACGAAACTGGCTTGTACGAAGCTTTACGGCCAACGGAATTTCAACATATTTTAGTTTATACCGAAAAGAAGTTCCGGACTGAAATGTTTGTCCGGCAAACTGCACATCGCCGGAACTATTATAATAACGAATATTTCCTCCGGTATTATTGATTAAAATTCCGGTTGCAAAGGCATATTTTGATTCCTCATCGAAGAAAAAGTCCGCATTAACACCATAGTCAATCCCCAAAGCGGCACTGCCGGCTTCAGTCCCCTGAATATCGGCCGAAAACCAATTGACCGATGGACTGGCTGAAAATGAAAGACGTGTTGACCGCTGTGAAAAAGCGATTTGACTGATGATTAAGAAACCGGCTATTAAGCAAATTATTTTTCCTGGCTTTTTCATAAATTTCTGTTTACTGACTATTGAAACGCACAATGTAAGCGATTTTGTATTCGCAAATCTCGAATAATCTTTTTTAAATGGCAATTATCAGGTTCTCATTATTGATAATAACATCTCACAAACCGAATAACCTGATGACGTGATTCTTCTTTTCTTACCTACTAACATATTGGCCATACTTTTATAAGCACTTAAAAATCAGATGTTTTGAAATATATTTATTTTTCATTAGTGTCCGGTTAAAATTTCAAATGATAGGTTAAAGCCCGCGTCATATCTGGCATTCACGAAGTCATCGCACCAGAGCGTCCGGGCTTTAGCCCATAACTCCATTTTATGGAATATGAACTGTTTTGTTTTCATCCGTTTCTCACATCAGCCGGGTTTTTATTTTTCCCGGGCAACAGTGATTTCGAAACATAATACACCCCCTCCCATCTACTTAACCATAGCTTATCGATATTCAATACAACGACATTGAATTCCTCTTTCTTGCATTCTTTTTTTTTGCCGAAAACAGTGGTTCCGGGTTTTATTTTTCTTGTTTTCTGTGTGGAGAAGGAAAAAAATTTCCCAGAACGTTGTTTTCTGTGTGGAGAAGAAACCGGAAAATATTTTTTGCTCTCGCAGGGAGAAAACAACAAAAAAGAAAATTAATTTCCTTGTCTGCCGCACGTTTCAACAAAAAGAAAATATTTTTTTGCGTTTTTCTGTGTGGAGAAGCTCCCGGATTTTCCAGAATTTGCTCCACAACCGGTGACAAAATTCTCAGGCGCTCCGAAACAACCACCAGCCCGGCCTGACAAGCCGCTTCTTACTATTTTTTTACCCCACAGCCTGACTTCAAACGCACCAGTGTTTGGTTTACTGTTCTGTAAAATGTTCAATATATGATAATCAGACAAACTATTTTTTGTACTTTGTGAAGCGTTGATAAACAGAAAACTAAAATTGATAAAATAAAACGAATAGCGGCGGGTATGTACAAGTACATGTACACAATCGTTATACACAATTTTGAAAAAAGAACCATGAGAAAACTAATCAACTTTATTACCGGAATAATAACAGGAATTTTCCCGCTAATTATTGCAGGAATTCTTGGAGTATTAATTTACAATGAACTTCAAAATTTAATTGGGATTTTTATATGTGTAATCCTTGGACTACTAGCAATTTGGGGTGGAATCCAAATTTTCAAAATAATTCAGCGTAAAGGAATTGTTGATTTCATGTCAGTTGTTATTGCTTCTCCTGATTTGGACAACCTTGAGCCAACCAAAGACAGTAAAACCCAAAAAAGAACTGCAAAAGAATTGGCTGAGCTAAATCATAAAAATCAAAATATTTTTAAAGGAGGTACACTTAAAATTTTTGGAGACTGGTATGGAGAACCGTATCAAAACTCACTTAAAATATTGAGTATAGACTATAACGAAGAAAAAAAACAAATGGAAATACAATTCTCTCAGAATACGAGAATTATAATTGATGAACCGGATCACATTTTAGAATCTCCATCTGTTTTGAAGATTTTATCTGCCAAAAGAATAAAACTTGAATTTCAGCATGAAAAGAAAGGGTCAACGAAACAAGGCTCCTATTTTAAAAACTATGCTGTGGAAAGAAATAGAATTCGGACAGAAACCAACATTGATTGGATAAAACAAAAAATTGATGCTACTATTGGACAAGATGCATTAATAATTTTTAATTAAAAAACGCATGTTAACACAGTACATATTGCAGGGCGGGGTTCGGTGGTACGCCAACTGCGGATTCTCGCATCGCAGTTCCGTGTCCTTCGGACAGGAACGCTCTCCGAAATCCACACCGACAACTTGCAAGTGATCGTTAACGCCAAGCTTGAAGTCCATACTAATTAACTGAGACTGCAAATAACGAAAGACCAAAAAGATAATGTAATAAAACTGATAAGGCCCCGATAGAGTTAATGAATGCTATTGGTGAAACCCGGGATCATATCAAAGCGGAATTATGGAGAGTCGTTGATTCGGTCTGGAAACAATAGCATTCAATTGTAAAATATAACTAGCGGCCATAAAATATTTATTCAATGAATAAGTTATAAATTTAGCCCCGATTTAAAAGATCGGGGTTAATTGTGTATTATAATTCGGTATTATGCTCAGAAAAAGAGAATTTTGTTTTAGGAATTGTTGGCTGATTGTATTCTTGATAGCGTTTGTCTTTGTTTCATGCAATCGAAATCCGCTGAAAATTGATGTGTCAGATGTAAAAGTAAATCTGACTTACAAAAATTACGAGGATGATTTATTTGAGGCGAAAGGAAGTTTAGAAGAGGAAATACCAATGCTGCAAGAAGAATATGGCCGCTTTTTTGAGCTTTTCAACTTGCATATGATTGGTGTTGGAATGCCGGATGATGATGATGAGTTTTACGCGCAACTTGAGTCTTTTTTGAATGATACGATGATTGTGAACTTAAAAGGGCAAGTTGATCAACGGATCAATAAAAATGAACTGGAACAAGAATTTATAGAAGCCTTCAAGCATTATCGTTACTATTTCCCGAACAAAGTTGTTCCCGACATTTATACGTGTGTGAGTGGCTTGAACCAATCGATTGTTTTAGCTGATTCCTTAATTGGCGTGAGCCTGGATAAATACCTCGGAGCCAATTTTGATTATTACCCGCGCTTAGGAATTCCTGCATATAAAATACGGAATATGCACCAGCAAAAGATCGTTTCGGATGCCATGTATTTTTGGGCAATGACGGAATATCCGATGAGTTTAAAAGCCAGCAAGGTAATTGAAAGTATGATTTACCAAGGCTCCATGTATTATTTTGTCGAAGCCATGCAGCCTGAATTAACTGACAGCCTGAATATTGGGTTTACCGAAAACCAGTTGGAATTTTGCCAGAATAGCGAAGCCAATATGTGGAACTACATGGCGGAAAACAACCTGCTTTTTTCAACCAACCGGATGGATATTAAACGATACGTGGACGATGGCCCATACGTTTCTGTTTTTTCTACCGAATCTCCGGGCCGGGTTGGAGCTTGGTTGGGCTGGCAGATTGTACGTTCGTATATGAAAAATAATCCGGAGGTTACGCTAAAGCAACTGATGGAAAACCAAGATTACCTCAGCATTTTAAATCAATCCGGTTATCAGCCCGACTAGTGTTACGAAATACTTCCTTTGGCTTCGATGATGATTTCCTTGACTCTTGTATTGGGAGCGAGTTTCAGCAAATACTCAATCGTTAAGAAAATATCTTCAGGTTGAATCATTTCTTCGTTAGTTAATGGAGTACCAGCCAGCGTGGCCATTTCGGTTGCCACATAACCTGGGCAAATGGCTGTTACCGAAATACCATATTCAGCCAACTCCCGATAAAGAGATTCACTTAAACCAACCAATCCAAATTTAGAAGCCGAATAAGCTCCGCTATTGGCAAAACCAATTTTCCCTGCTCGCGACGCAATATTAAAAATGGCACCTGATTTCTGTTCCTTCATCAGAGGAACGAAAGCTTGCAGTAGATTAAAGTTCGCAGTCAGGTTTAATTCCAACTGCTGCCGAAATTCGCTAACATCCATTTCCAGATTTCCGCCAACAAACATGCCGGCATTATTTATCAATACATCAATGCTGACATAATGCTTTTTGATTTTTTGAATGCAGTCTTCCAGCTCGTTTTCTTTCGTCAAGTCAACAGCGAATAAACTGGATTTTCCACCATTTGTATGAATTTCCTCTGCTACTTCTTCCAGTTGTTGTTGGCTACGGGAAATCAAGAGGCAATGGTAGCCCATTCCTGCAAGCCCAATGGCGCAAGCTTTCCCGATTCCTCGACTGGCACCAGTAATAATAGCTATTTTTGCGGTATTCATAATCGTCGTTTTTCTGTGTCTTCCCCGAAGTTAACAAAAACGATGGAAGGTTTCAATCATCTTTAATTAGAAAACCGCTACCGTAGATATTCTTGATTTGAACTCCTTTCGATTTCATCAAAAAAAGCTACCTTGAGAATGTAAAAAAAGCCGACCATATTTTGGTCAGCTTCTTTCACTTACTGCTAAATAGCTTGAGTCGACATCTTTTTTACTCTGCTGATTTTGCTTTCGCATCAGCTTCTGCTTTTTCTATTGTCAACTTGAGAGGATCAATTTCTTCGCCCCAGTAAATTGTACGGTGTGGGAATGGGATTTCAATTCGGTGTTCATCGAACGCTTCTTTTAGTCGTTTCCGGTATTCGCGACCTACATTCCATTGCTGAATGGGTTTGGTTTTAATCCGGCCTTTTATCACCAAGGCACTGTCGCCAAAGCTATCCAGTCCAAAAATCTCCATCGGTTCCAAAATCATCGATTTGAAATTTGAATCAGCACGCAAGTCTTCCGAAACATCCTTCATAATTTTCATCACCTTGTTGAGGTCTTCTTTGTAAGCGACACCAATATCAAACACCATAGCCGACCAACCTTTGGTCATATTGGAAACCGAATTGATTTTACCGTTTTGAAAGATGTGAACCACCCCTGACAAATCGCGCAGCGTGATGGTACGAAGCTCAATTTTTTCAACAAGTCCTCCGGTTCCATTAATGATTGCGACATCCCCTGTCCTAATCTGATTTTCGAGCAGAATAAAGAATCCGGTGATGAAATCGCGCACCAGCTCCTGCGCACCAAAACCAATTGCCAATCCAATAATTCCGGCACCTGCCAAAATTGGGGCAATGTCAATATTTATTTTCTTCAGAAAGATCATAACGAAAATGACCCAAATCAGTATCGAGACCCCCTTCCTGACGATCCCCATTAAGGTATTGAGCCTCTTCTCTACTTCAAGATTAGGTTCGTCAGTCTGATTGACCATCCGTTTTATCAACAACTTCTTGGTTTTATTGATCATAAACGATGCCGCACGCAAGGCGATTAATAATAAAATAACCAAAATGATTATCGCAGGCAATTGCGAAACGATCCAGTTAACTAAGTTTTCGGACAGCACGATCCAAAAATCATTGGTGAAAATTTTCTCCATGGGCTTCAATTTTTGTGGGTGATCTATTTTCTGAAAGATACACATAAAAAAGGTTGCCCTTTTTAGAACAACCTTTCTGTTTCTATTTTTTTATCGGATTAATGTAGGTAAAAACGGATCTTTCTTAAAATCAAACGTTACCGGAACAACAGCCCATGAGTCGACAATTTCGCCATCGGCAATTGCAGGCTCCCACTCTACATCAACTTCTTCTACTGCTTCAATGGCTGCTTGTTCAAGCTTATCAACTCGTTGCTTAAAAGGCGAATCAATCGCATGATCTGCTGTTACAAAACTAACTTCACCATCTCTTCCTACAATAAATTTCACATAAACGGTACCTTCTACACCGTAATCTTCAGCATTGTCAGGATATTGTAAGTTCTTTTGAATTCGTTCTCTGAATTCGTCATACCCAACTTTAGGTTCAGCTTCTCGCTCAGGAGCATAATAAATCCCCACGCGATTGCAGTAATTTCTCATGTCATCTTTGGCACTTCGAACGCTGTAAATTAATGCTGAAACCTCTTTTTTATCTGCCGGATTATTAATTCCTGTAACCATAACTTTGTCTAAATGACCATCGTGGTATACATACTCATATGCAAAATCCGGATAATCAGCGACAATTTCGTAAACCCCAACTAAATCGGTCTCAATCTCATCTTGCATCGTTTCCAGCTTATCGTATTTCATATCCTTTTCCTGAGCCGTGACTGTAAAAGCCCCTGCTATTAAAAGTGATAAAATTGCCGTGTAAATCTTCATTGTTTTGTTTTTCGTAAACATATTCTTTTCCTTTCTTTCTAATTCAACTTTTAACAATTTGCATGCTTATTTTTTCGTCGGCAAGCTGACATGAAAATAAGCATGTCATTTATTATAGTCTTGAATATCATGCCATAGTCTGATCCTAATGAAAACAATCGCGGGGAATCCCCTTGTTGTGAAGGATTAGAAAAGGTTTTCCTCTCGACCACTGGAACAAGGTTGCATGTAGAAAAATATTGAAATTTGTGGAATTAGTTTCACAAAAGCACTTCCGAAAAAAGCGATTTGTAGATACTTAACCGCCAGTTAATCGATGATCCACTCATCTTCATCTAATAAATGAGGGAATTCAATTTTCTTTACTGAAATTCGATTTTGTCTTTTTAGCGGGAAGTTGTAACCTTTTTTATGTCGAATTTAAAAGGAATTAAACGTTTCCCCAAAAAGATAGTCTACGAACTATACTAAAAAAAGAACTGTGAAAATTTCGATTGACCAACTAAGCAAAATTTATCCAAATGGTAATCGTGCGCTCAACAATATTCAGCTTGAAATTGAGAATGGTATGTTTGGTTTACTGGGACCAAACGGAGCCGGAAAATCCAGTTTGATGCGCATTTTGGTTACTCTAATGAAACCCAGTGAAGGGAAAGTAACCATCAATGAATACGACTTGGTTAAAAATCGAAAAGAAATTCGCAAAATGCTGGGGTATCTACCACAGGATTTTCGATTTTTCTCGCAACTAAAAACGTACGAATTCCTGGATTACGCCGCTCGCTTAGCCGGAATAAAAAAAAGCAAGCTTCGGGCTAATGCGGTGGATAAAATGCTGGAGGAAGTTGGTCTTTTTGAAGCACGGGATCGCCAAGCTAATCGGCTTTCGGGAGGAATGAAACGGCGATTAGGCATTGCGCAGGCATTGATTAATAATCCGCAAATCATTGTTGTTGATGAGCCTACCACCGGCCTGGATCCGGAAGAACGAATCCGGTTTAGAAATTTACTTTCGAGTATTTCAACTAACGATGTCATCATCATCCTTTCGACTCATATTGTTGGCGATATTTCAAGTACTTGTAAAAACATGGCTTTGTTGAATCAAGGAGAACTGGCCTACAGCGGTTCGCCCGACGATTTGGTTGCACAGGCCGAAGGGAAAGTCTGGTTGATAAAAGCAACGGAGTCGGAATATCAGGAAATCAATGAAAAATATCCGGTGATATCGAATGTTCCCACCAGCGAAGGATGGGAGATTCAGGTGGTTGCCAACGAAATAAATGGCTACAACGGACACAACATTGAACCCAATTTGGAGCATGCCTATGTGTATTTTATGGAAAGCCGCCTGAACCAATGGACTGCCGTTTAATCGCTAATGACTAACTTATGATATCAATTCACAATATACGATCAATTGCCCGATACGAAACAAAGACACTGCTGCGAAGCTGGTTCTTCCGCATTTTTGCTATTCTGGCAATACTTTTTATTACATTCTTCAACTTTGGCGTATTGATCGAGTCGAACGGTGGAGCAGGCGAATGGAGCATAAAAGGGTTACCGTCAGTCATCCCGTATGTAAACCTGTTGTTTTTAAATGTCGTGCAGGCTGTTATCGCCATCTTCCTGGCTTCTGACTTTTTGAAGCGTGATAAAAAGCTGGATACAACGGAGGTAATATACATGCGTGCAATGACCAACGGTGAATACGTGGTTGGAAAAACGCTGGGGAACTTGGTCGTATTTATTGTGTTGAACCTGATTATTCTGGCAATCGCATTGCTTTTCAATCTGATTACGACAAATACCGGGGTTAACGGACTGGCCTATCTGTATTACTTTCTGGTGATTAGTATTCCCACACTGGTGTTTATTATGGGGCTCTCGTTTCTGATCATGTCCCTGATTCGCAATCAAGCAGTAACTTTTGTTGTTTTATTAGGCTATGTCGCAATCTCCTTGTTTTACCTTCAGGATAAGTTTTATTACCTATTCGACTACATGGCATTCAACATCCCATTAACTTTTTCTGATTTTGTTGGATTTGGGAATCTCACAACCATTCTGGTTCATCGGGGAATGTATTTTAGCTTTGGTGTCGCTTTTATCTTTTATACCATCCTGCTTTTAAAACGGTTGTCACATTCTGAAGTTATGCGGGTTTTCTCGTTTGTCTTTGGAACACTGGCTCTGGCGGGAGGCATTTTCCTTGGCAGCATCCATGTCGGCTCATTTACAAAAGATCGGGATTTACGGGAAGAAATGATTTCCCTGAACGATCAGTATCTGGATGCAAAGCAATTATCGATTTCTTCGTACAATATTCAATTGGAACATACCGGGGAAACAATTACCTGCACGACCAAACTGCAAGCTCTTAATGAGACCAGTGAAGTAAATTCAAAAATACTTTTTAGCCTGAATCCGGGATTGGATTTGAAGCAAATTACGATTGGTGGTAAAAATCAAGCGTTTGAGCGCAAGTTAAGTTTGGTTGAGCTTAAAAATGTCCAGGTTGCTCCGGGAGAAGAGCTTGAGCTGACTTTTACCTATCAGGGTAAAATTAACGAAGCCGCTTGTTTTCTGGATATTGACGATGAAACCAGGCAACAGGCTTATCGAAACATGATGTATCAGATTGATAAGCGCTATGCTTTTATCACCCCAAACTACGTTTTATTAACCCGCGAAGCCAATTGGTATCCGATTCCCGGAGTTGGTTTTGGGAAAGAAAACAAACAATGGATTGCCCGACAGTTTAGCGATTATCGATTAGAAGTGACCACCCATAACGGGCTAACAGCTATTTCACAAGGTGTTGTCGAAGAAGGTGATCATAGATTTGTGTTTACCAATTCTCATGCGCAGTCACAAATTTCAATAGCTATCGGTAATTATGAAAAAATTAATCAGGAAATTGATGGACTCGATTTCAATATTTACTATCGCAAAGGGCACAATTATTTTTCTGATTTCTTTGAGGAAATAAAGGACACCATTCCGAGTGTCATTACAGAAGTTCTTCAGGATTTTGAACGTGATGTCGATTTGTACTATCCGTTTGAGCGATTGTCGCTGGTTGAAGTCCCTATTCAATTTTACTCCTATGAGCGGGTTTTAACCGGTACTCGCGAGCAAATCCAACCAGAAATGATTTTGTTCCCTGAAAAAGGCTTGTTGGTTAACGAAGCTGACTTCAACGGACGGATGAATCAGCGCCGTCGTTGGGGACGCGGCGATGATGAAAACCTAACGCCTCAGGAAAAAAAGATACGCATATTGCAAAACTTTCTGGCCACTTTTACCCAGGAACAAGGAAGACCCGACATCAACCGCACACAAGGAGAACTGGAAGTTGAAGAAACCGACAACGCGCTGTATGCCTTTCCGCTATTTTACAACTATGCCTTTTATATCAGCTCAGAACGATGGCCGGTTACCGATCGTGTTTTTGAGGCCTACAAAAAGCAGGCAAGCAATAATCCCCGCATGGGCTGGATGCGCGACCTGCAAGGTATGTCGGAAGATGAACAGGGAAACCTCGCGTTGTTATCGCAAAGTTTTGAAGAGATTTTAAATGATCCGGAGCAAAAACTGATTGTCGACAATGTCATTCAATTAAAGGGCAAGGCGCTGTTTTCAATAATTAAAACCAAAGCTCAGGAAGAAGCTTTTGAAGATTTTCTATACAACTACCTCAATCAGGTTAAATTTTCAGCTTCAACCATTGATGAATTTAATGATGCCATTCAGAATGAATTTGGAATTGATCTGATTCCATACATGGAAGATTGGTTTAGCAGCACAAAACTACCGGCTTTTTTGATTGGACATGTTGATGCCGTCAATGTGCTGGATGGAGATCAGCTGAAAACCATGGTGAAATTTAAAGTGAGCAACACGGAGGATGTGGAAGGAATTATTTCTGCTGACTTTCGATTAGGAGGAGGTGGCCGTTTTGGCGGAAGGGGAGGATCTCCCGAAACCATCAGCAAATTGATTCACTTGGATGGGAATCAAACCAAGCAGGTTAGTTTTTTATTAAATGGAACTCCACGTGGGCTGAGTATCAACACCCTGACATCCAAGAATATTCCTTCAGAAATACGACTTCAGTTAGATAATATTGAAGAAGATAAAAAAGCAGTGCCTTACGAAGGCATAGCCGAAGTTGATGTGCCTGTTCGAATTGCAGAAGACAACGAAATCATTTTGGATAATGAAGATCCCGGGTTTGAAGTGAAAGGCGAAGCCGAAACCAGCTTATTGCGCCGTCTATTAATTAAGGATACAGAAAGCACCTCCAAGTATGAAGGCTTTTCAGGTTGGCGCCCACCGCGCACCTGGACATTGACAACAAACTCTGATTTTTACGGAGCCTACATTCGCTCGGCAAGCTACATCCGATCGGGTGAAGGAGATAAAATAGCTACCTGGAATGTGCCTATTCGCGATGCCGGTTATTACGATGTTTATGCCTATGTGTATAAAGATGACCGTCGCCGTCGTCGAAATAATGATGGTGAGTACCACTTCATTGTGCATCACGATGATGGCGATGAAGATGCCTTGGTTGAATTAAAAAGTGCTGAAGATGGATGGAACCATCTTGGAGGGTTCTATTTTTCACCGGATACTGCAGTAATTGAATTGACAAACCAGTCGGAATCGCGAATGGTAGTTGCCGATGCCGTTAAATTGATAAAACAATAATTGATACCTATGAAACTCATTTTCACAAAACTTAAGATTCTTATTCTGCTGACGGCTTTTCCCGGAGCATTGGCTTTTGGGCAGCAGCTTTTGAGCTTGGAGAAAGCGCTGGATATTGCTTCACACAACAGCCCGGATATTCGTATTTCGCTATTAAATTTGGAACGTTCGCAGGAATCGCTCAATGCCCAAAAAGCAGCGCTGAAATCGCAGTTTACCCTCAGCCTCAACCCGGTGGATTTTAGCCGAACGCGTTCGTTCGATGATTTCTCATCCACCTGGTACACCAACGAATCATTTGGTTCATCGGGAACCTTTACTGTTTCGCAACCTGTTTTATGGACTGATGGAACCGTGCAACTAGTGAATCGGTTTGGCTGGCAAAAAAATATCAACGATGTAG
This sequence comes from Sunxiuqinia indica, assembly GCF_009847015.1. GTDB lineage: Bacteria > Bacteroidota > Bacteroidia > Bacteroidales > Prolixibacteraceae > Sunxiuqinia > Sunxiuqinia indica. The sequence goes on along the minus strand of NZ_WVEM01000002.1, from coordinate 346,910 downwards.
CCAATCGGGAGGATCGGGCCTTTACCAACAATTTATACCTTAGCCTCAGCCAACCTTTATTTACTTACAATCGGCTCAAACTTCAACTAAAAGAACTTCAGCTCGATTTGGAAAACTCGAACCTGAGTTATGCCATGCAAAAACTGAATCTGGAAAAACTGGTTACCCAGTATTTTTACAATGTGTATATGGCACAAATGAGCTTAACGATTGCCATGGATGAAATGGAAAACACGAAGAAAAGCTACGAGATAACCAAGAATAAAGTTGAAGCCGGGTTGGCAGCCAGAGAGGAGCTTTACCAGGCAGAATTGAACTATGCAACAGCCGAGTCGGGTTTGCAAAACAAGCGGGTGAGTTTGGAGAATTATAAAGATCAATTCAAACAATACATCGGCATGGATATTTTCGAAGAAATTTCGGTCATGACCAATGTCGACGCAAATGCTGTTGATGTTGATCTAAAAAAGGCAATCGATTATGGGTTGGCTTCCCGGATGGAACTGCGCCAGCGAGAGATTGATATTGAAAATTCGCAGTTTGATTTGATTCAAACAAAAGCAATGAATGAGTTTAAAGGCGAGATGAACCTTTCTGTTGGAATAATCGGTGAAGACCGCGTTGTTGGTAATGTATACAACAATCCAACGAACAATCCCCGAGTGTCTCTTTCATTCAATGTACCACTGTTTGACTGGGGTGAGAAAAAGTCTAGAATTAAAGCACAGGAAGCAGTTCTGCAAACACGTGAACTCAATCTTGAAAATCAGGAAATACAAATCGTGATTGATATTCGCCAGGTTTACCGTTCGCTTCAAAACTTAAAAACACAGATCGACATTGCCAGGCAAAACGAAAAGAATGCTCAGTTAACCTACGAAATTAATCTGGAACGCTATGCCAACGGCGATCTGACCAGTATGGATCTGAACCTCTATCAAACACAGTTATCGGAGAAAAAAATGGCTTACGCACAATCTTTAATCGATTATAAAATCGAGCTGTTGAATCTGAAAATTCAAACCCTTTACGATTTCGAAAAAAATCAAGGCATTGTTCCTGAAGAATTAATGAAGAAAAGTAATAACTAAAACCATCCATCATAAAACGCAAATCAATGAAAATAACGAATTTCTATATCATCAGTATTGTTGCGCTGCTCGGCTTGTCAGCCTGCAATAATCAAAGCGCTGATTCGGAAACTGAAGTGGCTATTCCTGTTTCGGTTGAGGATTTAAAACCCAGCTTTATTGAGCAAACAATAAATACCACCGGAACAGTGACCGCCACTCAGGAGGCCACATTGACTACGGAGATGGGCGGCCGCTATTATTTAGCCACCAATCCCCGCACAGGAAAACCGTTCCGCTTGGGCGACCAGGTTGCTAAAGGGCAGGTAATTGTGAAACTGGAAGATGAAGAATACACGAATAACTTAGGCCTGGAGGCGAAGGAACTGAACCTAAAAATATCAGAACAAACTTACACCAAGCAAAAATCGCTCTTCGATAAAGGCGGTGTAACCCAAAGTGAATTAAGCAATGCCGAAGTGTCGGCTGTAAACGCCCGCGATAGTTATGCACTAGCCAAAATTCAGTTGGAAAAAATGAAAGTTCGCGCACCGTTTAAAGGAGTCATCACCGAATTACCACATTTTACGGCAGGAACCAAAGTGCCCAGCGGAACAGAGGTTGTTAGCCTGATGAGTTACGAACAACTCCAAATGGAGGTTAATTTGCCCGAAAAATACATCAACAAAGTTGAGCAAAACCAAAACGTAAGGGTTATGAATTACACCTTGCCCGAAGATACGTTGCAGGGAGTTGTTCGCGAATTATCTCCGGCAATCAGCACCGAGACCCGAACATTTAAAGGAAAGTTGAGCATTGAGAATGAAGCACTCAAGCTGCGACCGGGAATGTTTGTTCAAGCTGAAATTATTCTTGATCGACGCGATAGTGTGATTGTTATTCCGAAAGATGTCATTGTTTCGAACCAACGTGGAAAATCTGTTTTTATCGTACAAAAAGGAACCGCGGAACAAAAGCAAGTAACCCTGGGATATGAAGATCAGGATAAAGTGGAAATCACTTCCGGCTTAAAAACAAACGATCGTCTCGTGGTGAAGGGATTTGAGACCCTGCGTGACCGTTCCAAAGTAAAAATCATCAAATAGAAAGGAAATACCGTGAAGAAGTTAAGCGAATTTTCGGTCAACTACCCGGTTACTATTCTGATGATGGTACTTGGAGTCATTTTACTCGGGTACATCTCGTACGATAAGCTGGGTGTCGATCTGTTTCCGGATTTGAACAACCCCCGCCTCTTTGTTGAGCTGCAGTCGGGTGAGCGTCCGCCGGAAGAAATGGAATCCCAGTTTGTGGAGAATCTTGAAGCACTGGCTATCCGGCAATCAGATGTTGTTCAGGTTTCCTCGGTATCAAAAGTTGGCAGTGCCCAAATTACGGTCGAATATGCCTGGAACAAGGATATGGATGATGCTTTCCTGGACTTGCAGAAAGCAGTAACTTCATTTGCCCAAAACCGGGAAATTGATGAGATCAACATTACCCAGCACGATCCGAACACATCACCGGTAATGCTTTTGGGACTAAGCAACCCATCCATCGACGATATGAATGAGCTGCGCAAGGTGGCTGAAAACTACATCCGCAATGAGTTGATCCGCCTGGAAGGGGTTGCCGAAGTTGAAGTTTCGGGTGATGAAGATGTCGAAGTTTTGATTGAAACCAATGAGTACCTGTTGGATGCCTTTGGACTGACATTGGATGAAATCAGCAATCGGATTGGAAGTTTCAACCAGAGTATCTCAGGCGGAAGTATTGAAGAAATGGGATTACGTTACGTGGTGAAAGGCGTAAGCTTGTTGACCGATATTGACGATTTTGAAAACGTCATTGTTGGATATAAACAAGTGATGGCAGATAATACAGAGGCAGCCTATGCCCCAATCTATTTGCGCGAAGTTGCCAAAATCAGTTTCCAAAACAAGGAACCCGACAACATCGTTAGGTTAAACGGGAAGCGCTGTTTGGGGCTTTCAATTTATAAAGAAACGAAATTCAATACCGTAAAAGCGGTTGATGAAATCAATAAAGCCATTGTTGATGTTGAAAAAGCGCTGCCGGGCTACCAGTTGCAGATGGTAACCAACCAAGGAAGTTTTATCAGCGATGCGATTAACGAAGTGGAGGAATCTGCTTTGCTTGGTATCTTGCTCGCAGTTATCGTCTTGTTTATTTTCTTGCGTCGCGTAGGAAGCACGTTAATTATTAGCATCGCCATCCCAATTTCCATTATTGCCACCTTCAACCTGATGTATTTTAACGGTTTGACTTTAAATATTATGACCTTGGGAGGGCTGGCTCTAGGAGCCGGTATGTTGGTTGATAATGCTATTGTGGTGATGGAAAATATTTTCCGAAATCATGAGTCGGGCATGTCGGTGCGCGAAGCTGCAATCACCGGAACCTCGCAAGTTAGCGGAGCCATTACGGCATCAACCATTACCACCATCATCGTATTTTTGCCTATCGTTTATCTGCACGGTGCTTCGGGCGAATTGTTTAAAGATCAAGCATGGACAGTAGCCTTTTCGTTGGTATCCTCGCTGGCCGTGGCCATTTTGGTAATTCCCATGTTGTTCGATCTGTTTTATAAGAAAAAGAAGCGGACAGTTAAGAATCGTTCGGTACAAGTAAAAGGTTATGGCCGTTTTTTAGCGAAAGTATTAAAAGTAAAGTGGCTGGTCATTCTGTTTGCTCTTGCTTTGGTCGGTGCATCAGCGTTATTGCTTCCATTTATTGGAACTGAATTTATGCCGAAAACGGAGACACGGGAATTTAGTATGGAAATCAGAATGCAGGAAGGAACCCGGATCGAGCGAACAACTGCGGCCGTTGAAAATCTGGAACAAGTGGTTGCCGGGTTGTTGGGCGAAAATCTGGAGACCGTGTATAGTCACATTGGCCCATCAAGTGGGATTAGCAGTTCGGCTTCAGCAATTTTTGAAGGTGAAAACACAGCCACTATTAAACTCATTCTAAAGCCTGAAAGTAGCATTGCTTCATCAGCGGCAATTCAAAAAATCAGTCATGCGATTGGTGAAATTCCAGGCATGGAAATAAGCTACCAACAGGATGAGACTGCGCTGAAAAGCATTATGGGAACCGATGAAGCTCCGGTGGTGATTGAAGTAGAGGGCGAAGATCTGCAAGTCATTGAATCGTTAACCGCAGAAGTCAAGGGCTTAGTTCAGAATTTGCCGGGAATGTACAATTTTGAATCATCAATGGAAGAAGGTTCTCCCGAAGTTGAGATCGTTGTAGATCGACTGCGGGCCGGGATGTATAACCTAAGTGTTAGTGATATCGTGTCGCAAATTCAAGCACAGTTAGAAGGGAAAGATGCCGGTCAGGTTAAGCGTCAGGGAGAAATGCAGAACATTAGCATTAAGCTACCGGACAAAGGCTTATCGCAAATTGAAGAATTAAGAATCACCAGTGGCGACCAGGAATTTATGGTGAATGAGCTGGCTGAGATCCGAATCGGACAATCGCCTAAAGAAGTATATCGGCGTAACCAAAGTCGGATTGGAAAAATATCTGCTCAACTGGAAAAAGATGTCCCCTTGGATCAAGCGGTCAGCAAAATTCGAGAAGCCATCGAGCCGTTGAGTATTCCTCCGGATTACAAGGTAAACATCAGTGGGGAAGAAGAAAAGCGACAGGAGTCCATGTCGAGCCTGAGCTTTGCCTTGTTATTATCCATCGTTTTGGTGTACATGGTTTTGGCTTCGCAGTTTGAATCGCTGCTTCACCCATTCACCATCTTGCTGACCATTCCGTTGGCTGTGGTTGGCTCTGTTTTGGTGTTCTTCCTGTTAGGAAAAACACTTAACATTATGGCTTATATTGGTATCATTATGCTAGTCGGGATTGCGGTGAACGACTCCATCATTTTTGTCGATCGCATTTTGCAGCTTCGAAATGAAGGCATGCAACGTATGGAGGCCATTTTACAAGCCGGGCAACAACGGATTCGCCCAATCATCATGACCAGTTTAACCACCATTCTGGCTTTATTTCCATTGACTTTGGGAATAGGCGAAAGTGCATCGTTGCGTTCACCAATGGCTTTGGCGGTTATTGGAGGATTGGTTACGTCAACCATATTGACCTTAGTGGTTATTCCATGTATGTACGAAGCCATTGAAGCCATCAGAGACCAGTTTAGAAAAGAGCCAGAACCAATTGGATAATTGAGGAGATAACGATGAAATTTATAATCGATAGAAAGACCCTGATCAGCATGTTGTTTATTGGATTGACCCTTTTGGGGTACGTGTCCTATAAACAGCTGGGCGTTGAATTATTGCCCAATGCGGAGCTGCCTTTTTTATTCGTTCAGGCAGTATCTAACCAGGAGGCTGACCCCGAATATCTTGAAAACGAAGTCGTCATCCCTATAGAAGGTGCTGTTGGCACCCTGGAAGGTATCGAGTCGCTGGAGTCGAATATCACCTCCCGAATGGGAACGGTCGTTGTTTATTACCAGAAAGATGTTGACTTCAGTTTTGCCTACCTCAAGTTACAGGAAAAGATAAACGAGATACAAGGGGACTTGCCGGACGGTGTGCGTGTTAGCGTAAATCGTGTTGACCTCTCACAAATGAACAACCAGTTTATGGAATTGCAGGCTCGCGGAAGTGGTGGAGTCGATCGGGTGCGCAATATTGTTGATCAGGAAATAGCTCCTGACCTGGAAAATCTGGATGGCATCGCGGGTGTCAATGTGTTTGGTGGCCGTGAAAAATCCATCGAGGTTATTCTGGATATGGAAGCCTGTGAAGCATACAATATTACACCGGCACAGGTTCGTTCGTTGCTTTCTCAAAACTCACAATCACGCACTTATGTGGGCAATCTGAAAGAAAGCGATAAACTCTACTTTGTACATGTAACTGCCGAATACGATCGGGTTAGTGAGCTGGAAAACCTGGTGGTATCTGATGGACCAATCTTGCTAAAAGATATCGCAAAAGTTCGTTTCGGTGTAAAGGAAGAAACAAGCTACAGCCGGGTGAATGGGAAAGATGCAATTACCATTCGTTTGATCAACGATTCGCAGGTCAACCAAATTGAGCTATCGCATAAAACACAGGAGCTGGTTGAAAAACTTAATAAAAAGCTGACCAGCAAGGACGTGGAGTTGTTTATTCAGGATAACTCCGCTGAAACCATGGAAAACAATATCGACCAAATCATCAACCTGGCTTTGGTTGGTGGATTGATGGCCGTGTTTGTACTGTGGATGTTTTTGCGAAATGTACGTATCGTGGCATTTATTGCGCTGGCGATTCCGATTTCAGTATTCACTGCCTTTAACCTGTTTTATGCCTACGACATTACCCTGAACAGCCTGACACTGGTTGGTATGGCGCTCGCCATTGGTATGCTGCTCGATAATAGTGTCGTGGTACTTGAAAATATTTATCGACTCGCCGGAAAAGGAGTAGATCCCGATTCGGCGGTCACGCAAGGGACATCCGAAGTTTGGCGTTCTATCCTGGCAGCAACCTTAACAACGATTACGGTGTTCCTGCCCTTTGTTTTTTCAACCAATTTCATGATTGAAATGCTGGGAAAAAATGTCGGTATTTCCATCATTTCAACCTTGCTGGTTTCGTTGGTTGTAGCATTGCTATTGGTGCCAATGGCAGTCCACCATATTCTGAAAAGAAAACGCGGCAAAGAGATTTCATTTGAAAAAGTGACCACCAACAACCGGATGGTGCAGGTTTACTTATTGCTACTGAAATCGTGTATGCGCTATCCTACAAGTACTGTTTTGGGAGCTGTCGTTATTTTCTTCATTACCATTTTTGCCAGCTTGGCTATTAGTGTCAGCTCACTGCAGGAAGTTGAAGAAGACCAAATTCAATTGTATGTGACCATGCCATCGGGATCGAGCCTTGAAGTGACAGACGAAACAGTAACTAAAATTGAAGAAAAACTGGCAGAGGTTAACGAGAAATTGGATGTGGTGAGTACCATTGAAGAAGAAAAAGCAGTTGTTTCGTTAACACTGGTTGAAGACTATGAAAAAGTTGATGGTCGGTCATTTGCCGAAATAAAGTCAGCTGTAAATGATCTGACAAAAAATATCGGTTCAGCCGAAATCTCCTTCGAACAAAGCCAGTCGAGTGGAGGTGGTGGCGGAGGTTTTAGTGGTGGCCGCAATATGATGGGCAATTTTCAACGAATGCTGGGAATTGGTTCCGAAGAAGAAAAAATTGTATTGAAAGGTCAGGACTTTGTCATGATGCAAACCATTGCCGAAGACATTGAATATTTTCTGGATGACCTGGATTTTATTAACCGTGTGAGATTGAATGTGTCGGACAACCGACCGGAAGTCCACATGCTGTTCGATCCGTTGCTGATGACAGAATACAACATCAGTATGGGACAGGTGGCTAGCGAGCTGAATTCCTTCTCAGGCGAAATTTCTACCGGCGTACAGTTTAATCAGGGAGTAGATGAATACGAAATCATTATCAAGCAAGGCGAAGAAGACCCACTGGAAGAAGATACGCGCACCATGGATGACTTGAAAGTTTTGCAGGTAAGTGATGCCTCGGGAGGCTTGCACGATTTGCAGGAGTTTACTCAGTTGGTCTATGCTCGGGGGCTGGCAGGAATCAATCGGGTAAACCAGGAAAAGCAAATTGAAATTACCTACAGCCTGATTAATGAAGCTCAGCAATCGAACGATTTGCTGGAATCTTACCGCTACGAAATCGATGCGCTGGTTGCCAATTACAACTTCCCTTCAGGGGTGGCCGCTGAAGTGATCCATGAAGAGGACGATCTTGGCGAATTTAAGTTTTTAATCTTGGCTGCCATCATTTTAATTTTCATGATTCTGGCATCAGTGTTCGAATCTTTTGCAACGCCTTTTGTTTTGTTGTTCTCCATTCCGCTTGCGGCAATCGGTTCGCTATTGGCTCTGATTATTACCGGCAACAGTCTTTTTAATGCCAATACGATGATCGGCTTCCTGATCTTATTGGGTGTGGTGGTTAACAACGGGATCATTCTGATTGATTACAGCAATATCTTGCGCAAGCGAGGATATCGACGTTCCCGGGCATTAATGACAGCCGGATTGTCGCGGGTTCGCCCCATCTTAATTACAGCCATTACTACCATTGTTGCTATGGTGCCACTTGCCTTGGGTCAAGCCGAATATGTGAGTGTGATTGGCGCACCCTTTGCCATCATTGTGATTGGCGGGTTGGCATTAAGCACCGTGCTGACCCTGATTTTTATTCCAACGTTTTATTCGGGACTGGAAAGTGCGTTGGAGTGGTTTCACCAGTTGGATTGGAAACTGAAAGCCTTGCAACTGATTGCCATAACAGGTGTCTTATTCCTGATTTACTCTGATGTGGATTCCTTAACCTGGCAACTGGTTGATACCGTTTTGGCGGTTGTTTTAATTCCCGGCACCACTTGGTTTGTGCTGAATAGTTTGAAGAAAGCAAGTGCTCAACTTATCGCACCGGACGAAAAAGTGCATATCGTCATTCAAAATCTGGTGAAAATATACGACCGCCCCAGCCGTTTCGCCCGCGAGTGGACCGGTGGCCTCAACATCCGCCGACGAGCCGGATTGGAAAAAGACTTCCGCTCCATTCGCGAGTTTGATCAGCTGATCTGGCAATTGCCACTGTTGGGCTTTATGATCTATTTTACCTTTTTCTACTTAGGTGCCGCTTTCTGGATTAGCTTTATGATGATAATCGTTTACTTGTACCTGAACCAGATCTGGAAACCGATTACCATTTATTTAAACCATCGGCACCAGGAAACAAACCGAACTGTTTTCAAGCAGATTAATAAATTAGGCAAGCTGTTTCTTTATTGGTTGTTGCCTTTAATTGGATTGATGATTCTCTGGATGAAAACAGACGTTATTGGTTTGGTCATCGCATTTGGTGCCTTGTGGTATTTGGTCTTGCTAATTTCAGCTACCGCCAAACGGCTTTACGAAGAAAAAATAAACATTGAGCGAATCACCGGCCGTTTTGGTACGCTGAGGCGGGCAGTCTTTCGGTTGGTAAAACAAATTCCGGTGATTGGAAAACGTCGGGTTCCTTTTAAGGCACTCAATGGGGTTTCGCTGGAAATTGGAACAGGAATGTTTGGATTACTTGGGCCCAATGGAGCCGGTAAATCAACCATGATGCGGATTATTTGCGGAATTTTTGAGCAAAGTTACGGCAAGGTGTGGATCAATGGTATTGATACGCAAGAAAAGCGCGAAGAACTACAGGGCTTGATTGGCTATTTGCCGCAAGAGTTTGGAACCTATGAAAATATGCCTGCGCAGGAGTTTTTGGATTATCAGGCACTGTTGAAAGGACTAACCGATGCCAGGCAGCGAAATGAGCGAATCGAATATGTGCTGAAAGCGGTTCATATGTGGGAAAAGCGAGGCGATAAAATCGGCTCATTCTCCGGTGGGATGAAACAACGAATTGGAATTGCACAAATCCTGCTTCATCTGCCTAAAATTTTAGTGGTGGATGAACCAACTGCCGGATTAGATCCGCGTGAGCGCATCCGTTTCCGAAACCTGTTGGTGGAGTTGAGCCGCGAGCGGATTGTTATTTTTTCAACCCATATTATTGAGGATATTTCAAGCTCTTGTAATCAGGTTGCCGTAATCAACCGGGGTCAGGTAAAATATCATGGCACCCCAATAGAAATGGTGAACCTGGCAGATAATCTGGTTTGGCAATACGATGTGCCTGCTGCTGAATTTGATAAGATGCCCAACAAGCAAATGGTAACACACCACATGCGGGTAGGCGAAAATATAAGGGTACGCCTGTTGAGCCATGAGAAACCAGCCGATGATGCTGTAGAGGCCAAGCCGGTACTGGAAGATGCATATTTATGCTTGATTAAAGACTTGAAGTAATGGAAGGCTGGTTGACATACGACGTGGAAGAAATCATTCCGAACTTGTTTCGAAATCCGCCAGTTATTAAAAAGAAGATCCTGAAACAAGTTCAGGATGACTTGATCAATTAATTCAAATTTATTGATAAAAGACATGAACACACTCAAACTTAAAAATACGCTCAACCTGATTGGCAAGATGATTCAATACAATTTCCGAATCATTTTTGGTGGCCGTTTTATCTGGTTCTTGCTATCAGCCTTTGCATTTTATGTTTTTATTGCCATTATGGCTGTGTGGAATGGAGAGTTACCTGACGACGAATTTGTTTACGGCGCACTTACCTTTCCGGCCATTCTGCTTATTTTTTATCCCATGACTTTTGGCATCCAGAATGATTTAGATGCCGGGATTCTGGAAATCCTCTTTGGAATTCCGGACTACCGTTATAAGGTTTGGCTGGTGCGGTTGGTCCTGGTGTTTGTATTGGTTTTTTTCTTGCTGCTTGGTTTTGCCGGTGTTAGTTCTATCTTCTTAACCCGTGTTGATTTGCTGGAGATGAGCTCGCAGCTGATGTTCCCGGTTTTCTTTTTAGGAAGCATGGCGTTTATGTTTTCTACGATCATTAAAAATGGGAATGGAACAGCAGTTGTCATGGTTATTTTTGGTGTAATCTTTCTTGTTTTTGCCGACGCTCTGGAACGAACATTTTGGAATGTTTTCCTAAATCCATTCAATGTTCCTCGCCGTATGAATGAAGTGATGTGGGAGGGTATTGCGCTGAAAAATCGAATTTTTCTGGTAGTTGGGGCATTGGTGTTTGTGCTGTATGGACTGTTTAACCTGCAAAAACGCGAGAAGTTTATCTAAGTCGGCTTATCCGGAAGATTCGATTCCTTTGCCGGGAATTGGATGAGTTGCTCCAGTCGTTTTATTAGCTTACCCCTCATCTTATCAACTCATTTCCCTTTTATCGTTTCTTCCGAAGCATCAAACAGAGCAGCTCTTCCCGCTCCGTCTGTTGCAGGAAGATGCAGGGCTTTCCTCCACGAACAGGAATCTTCCAAAACAGACTTACAGCAATAAGCACCGATTTATCCAAAAACCATCGGGATAAATCGGCGCCATTAGTATATGTTGTTTATTATTGAGCTACTGTTGTAGTTGTAAATGTAACCTTGCCTTTTTCAACTAAATTACCATTTTTAACACTACAATATGGTTCGTGGTCTCCGATACTTGTAGGGGTGTAAGTATTTGTTGTTTTTCCTGTTACTCCTGTTACAGTGACAGGATATTTCCACGTTCCTCCTGCTCCTCCTTCCCATATAACAAACATTAGTGGGGCCGGTAGTGTAAAAAAATCTTCCACCTTTACTTCAACTTCCTTTTCTTGTCCAACGACGGTTTTGCTGAAATCGTTGTCCTTCACCAGGTTCATAGAGCCGGGCGTGTGCCAAACAGGAATTTCTGGAGTCAATGGAATCTCCGGAATATCCAGATGTTTATTGGCAAAACCTAAAAAGTCAAGCCAAATTCCGGCTTTTAATCCCACTTTCGTTCCCAATGCAGATCCCCATCCAACGTAGCCCTTAGGAGCCTCGGTTGTGTCTGTCGCACTAATACTCTCGCCTGCTCCCATACTCAAGGTATTGATCGCATGAACCGGTATGGCTATTTCAGGACCGGCCATATCGTCGATGCTAAAACCTAAACTTGGCCTTATCGAAAAGTTCTGTACAAACTTTGCCATTGCCTCATACCTGATGGGACGTTGTTCCAATTTTACATTTGGAGTTTCAAATCTATGTATGGTTCCATATTTATGATCAAAATCTACCGTTACATATGGCTTTGAGTGGTGCACATGCCAGTCCTTATAAATGGCGGAGAAATTGGCTCCAACTTCAATCTTTGGTAACGTTGTGGTTAATTCTAATCCGGTTACAGCTTTTACTTCACCACCCAATTCAAAATCAAGCTCTAAAACAAGTTCACATTCAATATGAATGTGTGTTGGAACACACCCCACGGGAAAGACAAATCCCAATACCTTTGGATCAAAAAGCGGTACATCCTCATCTACGACAGGCACAGTACCTGTTGCTTCAACTCCAAGATCTGCCCACAAACTAATCTCCGTATCCTCAGCATCTACTACAAACGAAGCCGTAACGCCATCCACCGCGCTCACCTTTCCTACAAATGGCAAATGAGTGTTAAAGCTTCTGGTATGTTTATTAATAGAATAATCGGCTTTCAAATTTGTATATAATGAAAATCCAAAATCCTCCAGACCAACTGTCATTGGTAGTTCCGGGACATAAAACTGAGTGTTAAACTGGTGTTCGAAGCCCACTTTCCCGTTTTGCGTATTTGCTGATTTTATTGTTTTAAGCGGCATATTGTCTTGTACCGAGAAAAGCGTAATTTTTTTGTCACCATCCATTATATACATCTCTGACGGGTGTATCCGACCACTTTCATCGGTTAATGCTTCGCTAAGTTCCTCCTGACTTAAATTTGAAATGCTTTTCGTCGATAGTTGTTCGTTGCTAAAGTCCGGACTAAAATCGAACTTGATTTTAGCATTATCATAGACATCATGGATAGAGCTTTTCTCTGTTTGCAAAATGTATTTTCCGCTGTTTGTTTCAACGCCGGTAACTTTGCGAACAAGTGCTTTTTGCTCCATATTGATATGCAATACCGCACCGGTATCCAATTCAAAAACAACGCCTAATTCGCAAGCTTCATCAAATTGCATTACGCCTGTTGCTTCGTCGAACAAAACACCTTGCTGACCATCGTGAGTCATTGAGCTATTTTCCAAAACAATTACATTGTCATTCAACACCAGTCGTTCTCCTTGATCATAAACGATCTCTGGCTCTTCGGTTACATAGTCCTTTTTACACGAATTGAAAACAGTTGTTAACCAAAGCATTGAAAAAATCAATAATGCATTACATGTATATTTCATATTAAACTTTTTTGTCGTTAGATGATTTTTTAGCAGGTAATTAATAGTCAATAGGTTCATCAATTTTGACCACGACTTCGAATCGTTGTCCTGATTGTATCGGGTTTTTTGTAGCAGCCACGTCGCTGGTGTTGTCCAGGCCACCCTTCTCTACATAAAAGTAGTACCGTTGTTCTTCAAGGTCTTCGAAAAATACTTGACCAGTCTGGTCTGTTTGAAGAGTTTTTATTGGATCTACTTTTAGATACAAATCATCTTCGGTGTTGTACAGTGTAACATTTGCCCCCTGTACAGGGACCAAATACTCACTTATCACATTGATAATTAATTGAGGATTCGATTCCACATACTCCGTTTTCTTACAGCTGAACTGTAAAAAAACTAATCCCAACAATAATCCGATTTTTAGTTTTTTCATACTTAATATAATTTGGTTGATACTGCAAAATAGCACAAAGAAATTTACTGGCATTTACCATATGGTAAAAAATGATCAAGCAGCTCGGATTGTCGCTATTTAGAAGAATTAAAAGTAAGCTTCATGAAATAAATGGAACGACTTCTTTGTCTACAATTGATTTAATGACAGCATACTGGAGTCCAGTTGTTAACATATTTAATGCTTTTGAGTTTTCCCGATCGGTCTGTTTTATGCGTGTGATATAAGTAATTGCCAGTTGACTGATTCCAGACTGATCCGTTGAGATGGAGAAATGTGCTTACAAAATTTTAAATGAATGGTAATTTTACAACGGAAAAGTTAATTTTGTGGTGGAATATATATCGTATAAAAATCATCGCTGACAACAAACATGCAGCCTTTAAACAAAGAAGACTACCCCCACTATCGCGACCAACTTCGAGTGTTTATCAATGCAACGAGTCCTATTTCTGACTCTTCGTGGGATAAAATGTGCAGTATTATGAACTTCTGGCGGGTAAAAAAAGGAGTCCGCCTGTTGGACTATATGGAAGTAGAAAGCGCTGTTCGATTTCTGGGAAAAGGCATTGTAAAGTGTGAAGACCACTATAATGACAAAACGTTTGTGTATGATTTTCGGGTAGCTCCCATTATCTTGTCAGAAACGGTCTCTTTACTAAATAGCACCCCTTCCCGCATCACATTGGAAACCATAACCGAATGTGATTTTATCGAACTTCCCCGCAATCCTTTTGTGGAGATGCTCTTTAACGACATTGATCTCACTAAATTTTGTGCTGTTGGTGTGGTCAACTATCTAGGCATGACACACTACAAGCAGGCCTTATTGCGCACGCTGGATGCCCAGCAAAGGTACAAGCACTTCCTTCGGGAGTTCTCTAGTGTGGCTCTCAAAGCCAAGCTAGAAGATATTGCCTCATACATTGGAGTTACCCAACAAAGTCTAAGCCGAATCAGAAAAAATGTTACCTGGGACAAAAATGAAAAAGAATTGGAAGCACTAAGTAGCGAATTAGAAGTCGTGCATGGAAAATTGCAACAGCATAAGGTTGATGATTAATCCCGACTGAAAGACTTTAAACTCATTGAGCAATGATGCTTTGCCAATCCCCTGCTTGTCGCCGCTGATCCCGGTCAGAACTTATTAACCGGATTCTTTTTTTTTCGTAAATACAATTTCGATTCATTCCCCGCTGACAAACTGCAACCTGTGTTTTTTAATTACATAAACACTTTTGCAAACAAACCGCACTCCGCTTCAAGCACAATTCAGGATTTACTCAGTAGAAACTATTATACATTTAAAAACGATTCGATATAATTTCCACCAATTTTGTTTGGTTTATGGGCTTCGAAATATACTCATCGCATCCTGCTTCAATTGCCTTTTCCCGGTCCTCCGATTGTGCGTAGGCTGTTTGTGCCATTATAAATACTTCTTTATTGAATTCACGTATTCGTTTCGTGGCTTCATATCCGTCTAACTCAGGCATTCTAATATCCATTAGAATGATGTCTAGTTCCGGATTATTACGGCACATTTCCACGGCTTCAGTCCCTGTTTTGGCAATTAATAGTTCTCTCGCATATTCATTAAGTATGATGTTTAAATATGTTATAGTCGTTTCATCATCTTCGGCAATCAATATCTTTAATTCTTTTTCAATTGACTGCGGTTGATTTAAATCCTCTGTGTTCTTTTCATGTATTTCTTTTGTGTTTGTTTTGTAAGGAATTGTAAAGTAAAATTGAGAACCAACACCTTCCTCGCTTTCCACCCAGATTTCTCCACCCAACATTTCCACATAGGCTTTCGAAATTGCCAGTCCCAACCCGGAGCCCTCATAAACCTGCTTGTCATCAATATCAGCTTGCACAAAACGATTAAATACGGCTTCTTGTCTTTCGGTTGGAATTCCGATGCCTGTATCCTTCACATAAAACTCGAGTTCTTTATCGTTGGCTTTTTTATTGATCGAATAGCCAAATTCAATACTGCCGCCACGGGTATATTTTATTGCATTCTTGATAAAATTTACGAGTATTGAATTTAGTTTTTCTTTATCCGAATAAACAGTGGCCTGTTGATCGGGAAGCCGGTTTGTAATGGAAAGTTTGATATTTTTCTTCGTCGTCTCAGGCTGGAAAAATGCAAAAAGTTCATCCAATTGGTTGTTCAAATCCACATCAGAAAACTTAACATCAACTTGTCCCGATTCAATTTTGGAAATGTCCATAATGTCCTTTATGGTGTTCAACATGCGCTCGCCACTTTTTTCAATAATGTTGATGAATTTTTTTTGCTGCTTACCAGTAAGTTTCGGGTTCTTCAATAGGCTTGTAAAACCAATAATTCCATTCATGGGTGTCCGGATTTCGTGACTCATGTTGGCGAGGAAAGCAGATTTTAGGCGGGTGCTTTCTTCGGCTTTTTCTTTGGCTTGTAGAAGTTCTTTCTCTGAATCTTTAATACTCTGTATATCTGTGCATGTCCCAAACCACTTTGCAATATCTCCCTTTTCATCAAAGATAGGGACGCCTCGAACTAACCACCAAAAATACTCACCGTCCTTCCTTCGCAGCCGACACTCAATAGAATAATTATCATTGTTTTTAACTGCAGCCTGCCAGGCATCCCATGCACGTTTCTGGTCGTCAGGGTGGAAAGGTATATTCCAGCCGTCGCCGTAGCTTTCTTCTAAACTTAATCCGGTATAATCTACCCATTGTTTATTGAAATAGATGTTCATCCCATCAGGAAGCGTAATCCATACAATCTGTGGCATTGATTCTGCTAATAAGCGAAATTCCTTCTCACTTCGGAGTAATGCTTCCTGTGCTTTCTTTCGTTCGGTAATATCCTGGAATGATCCGGATATTCCGATACATTTTCCATCTCGCATTTCCGGTTTGCCAATGGCATTCACCCACACCAAATTTCCTTTTGCCGTAATTAGGCGAGCTTCAAATTCATAAGCCACTCCTTCTTTTATCGCTTTCTCAACACTTTTCCTTACCAATGTTTGATCTTCCTTATGATAGTAGGAGATGGCTTCATCAAGGCTTGGGATAAAATCATCCGGCAATTCATGAATCCTTCCCGTTGTTCGACTCCAAATTATCTGATTCGATTTTAAATCTAATCGCCAGCCGCCCACTTTTGATATCTCTCCGGCAAGATTAAGAAACTTCTCGCTTTCTTCCGCTTTCTCTTTGGCTTCAATGAGTGCATTCTCAATCTGTTTTTCCTTTGTAATATCTTGAAATACACAATACGTTTGCCGAAAGCTTCCATCTGGCAGATAGCCAATACATCCGTCAAATGAGATATCCAGAAAATGTCCCTTTTTATGGCGGATTTTAAATTGGACGTCTTTGACATAACCTCGCTTTTTAAAGGCTGGGAAATTCTTCTCAAAGTGACCTTGCCAATCAGGATGAAGAAAATCTTTATAAAACTTTCCGATCACCTTTTCTCGTTTGTAACCCAGTGTTGATAGCCAAGCCGGATTTACGTCTATAAAACGACCATTGTCGTTTAAGGATTGATAAGGCAAAGGAGCATTCTCATAAAGTGCTCTGTATTTTTCCTCACTTTCTTCCGCTTTTTGTTGAGCTTCAACAAGATTAGTAATATCGGTAATGGCGATGCGTACGTAATTGTCTTTTTTTGAATTTGCTTCTAAATTCGCATAAACCCAATGATTCTTTTCGGTATTAAGTCTTAATTGACAAGATCTCGGTTCACCTTTCGTCTGTATGTTGCGAATAAATAGGTAAAAACGGTCTTTGTCGTCCCAGTGTATGAAATTGGTAAATTTCTGATTTTCAACTGCCTCCCTGGAACACTGAAGCATACTCGCGATTGTTTCATTGGCCTGCAAAACCAGTTGGTTTTTGTCAATTGAAATATAGCCTACCGGTGCGTGATTGTATAAGTCGGCAAAATTTGCCCTTTCGTCTTCCAGCTCTTTTTGAGAACTTCTTAGTTCATCATTCTGCATTTCAAGCTCAATCCGGTGCACTTCCAGCTCATAGACAATTTTCTGTATGTCGTGAGTCGACAAATTCGCTATGTCAGCGTATTTATCTGAAGCCAATTTCTCTGCCTCTTTTCGCAATTGCTTATTTTTCATTAGTTCGTTCAGTTTTAGGAATGGTGAAATAAAACCGGCTTCCAACTCCCCATTCGCTCTCTACCCATATTTTGCCATGGTGCAGCTTAATAAATTCGGCACAAAGTATTAATCCCAATCCGGTTCCTTTCTCATTGGCAGTGCCGGTTCCCGATAATTTATTGTCGAGTTTAAAAACTTTATCAAGGTGTTTGCTTTCAATACCAACACCAGTATCTGATACGATAAACAGCATGTCGTTTCCTCTGCTTTGGGTTTCAACTTTCACGAGGCCTTCCGGATGGGTGAATTTCAAAGCGTTTGAAATTAAATTCCGAAGTACTGTTTTCACCATCTCCTTATCGGCCAATATTAAATCGTCAGCGTTAATTACCGATTGCAGACGGATATTTTTTGAATTGGCAATGGGTTGCTTAATTAAATTAACTTCATCAATTAAGTCAGAAGGCTTAATCTTTACATAATCAGGTTCGATTGCGCCGGATTGTAACCTTGACCACTCCAGCAAATTTTCCAATAGCCTGAATGTCAGTGTCGACGACTGATAAATCACTCCGGACAATTCCTGAACTCTTTCGGGTGAATACGTCAAGGCATTTCGATTCAGCATTTCGCTGAAACCAATGATGGAGTTAAACGGACTTTTTAGATCGTGTGCAATAATTGAAAAGAATTTATCTTTTGTGGCATTCAGCTCCTTTAAACGAGCCTCGCTTTTCAGAAGCGATTGCTCGCTTTTTTCTGCTTGTTCTTTGGCAGTAGTCAACTCCAACTCAGTCTGTTTTCGTTCGGTGATGTCACGAATTACACCAATAAGATATTTATTGCCTTTGGTATCAATAAAACGAGTTTTTCTGGTCGAGATTGTTTTCGTTTCACCTCCTCTGATTGTAAGCGATTCTTCTGTTATATTCTCTTGCCCGGTTACAATAACCTGCTTATCAATTTTTAGAAAACCTGCTTGTTCTTCCGGAGCAACATCTTCGGCAAGTGTTCTTCCAATTATCTCAGGTTCAGGAATACCGAGCATTTCACAACATGCATTATTTACCAAGATGAGCCTGCTTTGATCATCTTTTACGAAAATGGGATCACCAATATTGTTGATAATATCGCGGAGGTACTTTTCGCTTTTCTCAGCTTTTTCTTTCGCTTGAAGTATTTGGTTTTCAGCTTCTTTCAGAGTTGTAATATTTCGCACTACAACCTGAATAATCTCTTTTCCTTCAAGCAAGTATTTACATGGTGTTGCTTCGGCCAGAAAGAGAGTTCCGTCTTTTCTATGAAACTTTGTGTCGACTAATAAAGACTCTTTCTTTTTCATCGTGTTCAAAACGTCTTCCGACTTGGGAAGCTCTTCTTTTGGATGTAAGTCGAACACTTTTTTCTGAAGAAATTCCTCTTTCGAATAACCAAACTCTTCCGTGGCTTTATCATTAACATCAATGATATTCATTTCCAAATCGTGTACAATAACTGAGTCGGGTGAATATTGAAAAAGTTGTCGGTATTTCTTTTCGCTTGTTTCAATACGATCTTTTGCTCTGATTAAATCGGCCTCTGCTTGCTTAACATCAGTAATATCGAAACACAAACCGATCATTCTTTTGGGTTTATCGTTTTCATAAATTGTGCTCCCTGCAGATCTGATCCAGCGAATGTCGCCATTAGGAAGAATGATTCTGTAATTGCTTAACAGTTCGGTTTTGTTTGTTAAGCTTTCCTCTATTTTTTCTGAAGCCATTTCAAGATCATCTGGGTGTACAACCTTGTGCCACGCATCGAAACCAGCCTTCGTGTCTTCCGACATTCCAAAAAGCTTTAAAAATTCATCCGACCAATAGAATGAATTGGTTTCGATATTCCAATCCCAGGTTCCTGCGTTGTTTAAATCCTGAGCCAGTGTCAACCTGATTTCATTTTTTTCGGCTTGTTCTTTGGCTTGAATTAGTTCCTTTTCGGCTGCTTTCAACCTGGTTACATCTGCAAACGTGATGACGACTCCGGTTACGACATTATCAAGTGTGCGATAGGGCATCATCCGGCAGATGTAACTCTTCTGAGTGCTGTCAATCTCTTTCTCTACGGTGTTTAAGGTATTTACAACATGCTCTATGTCTTCTTTAAAATCGGGATAATTTAATTTTGTCACAAAATCGTAAATGGGTCGGTTGATGTCGCCCGCAATTAGGTTAATAAATTCAGTTACCTTCGGGGTGAACTTCTTTATTTTCAAATCCACGTCCAGAAAAATTGTAGCGATTTCGGTGTTTGTGAGCAGATTGTTAACATCATTATTTAGCTCCGAGAGTTCAGCAATTTTATTCTGATGTTCGGTATTTACCGTAATAAGTTCCTCGTTGATTGATTGCAATTCTTCTTTTGATGTTTCCAACTCTTCGTTGGTACTTTGCAGCTCTTCGTTCGACGATTGCAGCTCTTCGTTGGCCACTTTTAATTCTTCGTTCGTTGTTTCTGATTGTTCAATTACCGACTGCAAATATTCCTTTGTTTGCTTCAACTCCAGCTCCAGCGTTTCAATGTAATTGATATCCTTGTTGCTAAAGTCGTGCATGTCATCACTTAAAAACACTTCCTTCTCGGTAATATCTTCAAATACAATCAGAAACAAGCTTGACTCCTCGGTTTTCGGTTCAACAGGTAGTATATGGATGTTAATAAACTTGTAAGTATTATTGGTTTTTAGGTGAAGTTTCTCCTCAACAACTACCTTGTTTTCGCGAATTGCTTTGCTTAGTGCAACACGTAGCTTAACACGAATGCCGGGTTTTGCCATTTCTACCACATTCATGTTGGCAACTCCTTGCACCGGCTCGAGATAGGCTGATGTTTTACCTTTAAAAAAAAGAATATCCTGTTTGTTGTTCACCAAGACAGCTGCAGGAGTAAAATGCTCAATAATTTTGTTCTCTGTTATACTTTTCAAGGTCATTTTGTCTTCCGGAGCGCTAACTTTGGCTAATTTACTTTTATCTTTTACGGCAGGAGCAAACGAAGGCAATCCACTCACGTAATCCCGTTTACGAACAACGTCGTTTTTTTGATATAATTTCCATTTTTTGTCTTTCGTAGTAAAAATATCTCTGTTTTTACCTAGTGTTTCAGATGAGCCCAGAAACAAGTATCCCCCGGAGTTCAGCGCATAATGAAAGGTGGAAATAGCTCTCTCCTGCAATTCATTAGACATATATATTAACAAGTTGCGACAACTGACTAAATCAACTCTTGAAAACGGAGGATCTTTAATTACACTTTGCTCGGCAAAAACAATGATGTCGCGCAGGGGCTTATTTGCGATATAGACTTTGTCATCAAGGGTAAAATATTTATGAAGATACTGTTCCGGGATATCAGCAGCAATATTCTCGGGATACACCGCTTGTCTGGCTTTATCAAGCGCGCTTCTATCAATATCGGTCGCGAAAATCTGTATCGTATACCCATTTAGCGAATGTGTATCCATAAATTCTTTAAACAGAATAGCGATAGTATAAGCTTCTTCCCCGGTGGAACAACCGGGAACCCAAATTCGAATGGGAACACCTTCCTTGCTTTTCGAAAATAGTTCAGGTATTATTTTGCTGCTTAGTTTTTCGAATGCGGCACGATCTCTGAAGAAATTTGTTACGCCAATCAAAAAATCATGAAACAGAGTTTCTAACTCCGTTGTGTCTTTTTGAAGAACAGCAATGTAATCTTCAATTTTTGTAACATGTACAATTTTCATCCTCCGTTCGATGCGCCGGATAATCGTATTGGGTTTATAGTACGAAAAATCATGACCGGTTTTTGTGCGCAATAAGTTAAATATATTGGTTAGGATATGATTATCATACTCCTCGGGAATAGGTATACTCCCAGTTTCATCAGTAACGTAAGTTAGATAGTTAAGTAGTTTTTCCGACATTTTGTCGGCATCCAGAATATGATCTACCACGCCTGTGGAGATTGCACTTACGGGCATTCCGTCGTAGCTTGCATTTTCGGGTGTTTGCACAAATACAATTCCGTTTTCTGACTTGATAGCTCTTACTCCCAGCGTGCCATCGGTCCCCGTCCCCGATAATATAATGCCTATGGCCCTGTCTTTTTTGTCGTGCGCCAGCGATTTGAGGAAACGATCAATTGGCAGCCGTAAGGTGCGTGAGCGAGGTTGCGGGCTTAATATCAGTTTATTGTTTTTCAAACTCACATCGGAACCCGGGGGAATGATATAAATGGTATCTGGCATTACTTCAACACCGTCAAGAATCTGCAAAACCTCCATTTTTGTATAGCGCCTTATTAAGTCGGCAAGAATACTTTTATGATCCGGATCGAGGTGTTGAATGATTACAAAAGCCACACCTGTATTTGAAGGAATGTTTACGAAAAAACTTTCTAATGCTTCCAGACCTCCGGCTGAAGCTCCAATCCCTACAACGGGTAGTGCTTGAATATTTTCGTCTGGTACGGGAGTAGACTCCACCTCGGTTGCTTTTTGTATTCCTTTCTTTCTCATGTTGAGCCTGTTGTTTTTTACTTTGTTATATTCGATCGAATGATAACCCGAGAGGCTGACGTTTACAATACATTGTAAGTGTTCTTACGCCAAAATCCAGAAGTTTTATCATGATAATACCTCTTTTAAGTGAAAGCAAGGTCAGCAATTATGGAGTGCCCGGTTCTCCCCCCTGCTTCTAAACCAGACTCTTTCTCACATCTAAGGAGTTAAATCAGGTGAAAATAAAGTTTAAAGGCCTGTTGGGCCTTTTGTTATTGATCCTAAAAATATAAAAAAGGTTTGTAACTAGACTACTCTCCTGCCAACTATAAATAATACGATTACTTTTTTTTTCACTGTTGTCCGGGAAAAATAAAAACTTGGGTGATGCGAGAAACGAATGAAAAACAGAACAGCTGATATTCAACAAGATGGAGTTATGGGCTAAAGCCCGCACGCTTCTAAGTGAATGCCAGATATGACACGGGCTTTAGCCCATCATTTGAAATTTTAACCGGACACCAATGTTTTTTTTTAAGAATAAGACCACAAGTTGTGGCGATTAAAAAGAACGAGTTTTTTCACATGTGTTCGATTATCGTTCCTGTTTTAGTGGTCGCTATTCAGCAAAAAGAAGAATCGTGAATGTTAAAACAGCCAGGTAGAATTTCATCGTCCACCCTACCCCATCTCAAGGGTTCGCACATTTCCAAAATCATGAGGCATATCAGATGCTGCTTCTTTCCCAACTGATTAAATGCCTACTTTCATTTTTTCCTGATTGGTATCCAAAACTCTTCTTCCGAATCAGGATCTTCACCTTTATAATTTTCTCCCATTCGAGCCAGATAGGGTCTGTCGTCCATTTCATAAATGGAACCCGGCAGCCAAACCCCATAAATGTATTGAAATGTCTTTTGTGCTTCACTGGGCTTCCCTTTATACTGAAAGACGGCGTACTGTCCTGGAGGAACTACCAGCCGCTCCATTTCTTCGGGAACATCATCAAAGTGGGATACTTCAACGGCTGCCCATTTTTCAAACTTTTTTAACGGATTGAAATCTATAAAAAAATGGGGGTCATCATAAATGTCGACAGAATATAAGTCCGAACTGATCGAATTCTTTATCACGTTTTTCCTTGGCGAAAAGCTCTTCCATAATTCAACCGTTTTATCATTTGAAAACGACATTCTTACTCGTTTCCCAATCAATTTCTTCTCACTGACTATTTCAATTCCTGGCTTCATATATGGCGTTCTAAACTCATCTTTAAGAAGATGTCATCATTCACTTTATTTTGCAAAACAAGTTCCTCATTGCAGCTCCGTTTGCTCATTCATCGACAAACTGAGTGTAATGCTGGTAGCGTTCGAAAATTTGACGTACATAATTATAAGGTTCTATACCACGAACATAACCGTAGTTAACAACCGGATCGTTATAATTTTTGGGCACGCTTAATTCCAAAATCATATCCTCAACATTCTCATCCCAAACATCAGGATCCAATCCTCGTTTTTCAGCAAGACTCTGGGCATCTATCACGTGATACAAACCACAATTATAAGCTGCCATCGTGAATTTAATCTTCTGGATAGAGTCTTCCAGGCTTTCGAAATTCTCCCTTATTTGTTTTAAATAAGTTGTGCCCCCTTTTATACTTTGCTCCGGGTCGGTTCTATCGGTAACACCTAGTTCCTCAGCTGTAGCCGGCATGAGCTGCATCAACCCTGCTGCATCGGCCCAGGAGCTGTTGTTCGGATTAAATTTAGATTCCTGATAGATCAGCGAGGTGACCAATCGCCAATCCCAATTTAGTTCCTTAGCGTACGTTTTTATCAAGTCGTCATACGGACTTATTTCCTGATTATTCAAACTGTAAAAATCACTTTTAACCCGTCGTCTGAAATCCCTGCTGTTTTTGAAATACTTGTTGTAAATTACGTTATAGTCCACTTCTTTTTTCAGTTCTTTCAACCACTCATTGGTAGCTTTCAGCAAATTAGGTGAATTGTGGCGCGTTGCCCAACTTATTCTCTGCGAAAAGCTAACCGGAACATCAATATCTAAAATGGGGTAATACGAAGCCATGATGCTGGCGATGTTTTGATCTGCAATGGTGTATTCAATATTTCCCCGGGCCACTTCTTTTATGATTTCGTCTGTCGCCATTTCTCCCGAAAGCGTATCAACGTAAATTTGTCCGCCAAGCTCCTCCGATAGATTCGCAATTCTTTCGCTATATGATGAATTGCGTCGTACTGAAACGGTATCGTTTAAAAGCTCCATCGGATCCTCAATCAAGGCGTTTTCTAATTTATTCCAGTGCATCGTTCTCCAATTATCCGGTTTTTTTTGCACGAGTACCTGCTTGGTGAGGTATAAATAATCGGTGAAAGAGACTTCTTTTTTTCGAAGGGAGGTAATGGTTAATCCATGCGCTACCAGATCGCCCTCGCCGGCATTGAGTTTTTCGAATAACTCGTCCATATTTTTAACCACAATCAGTTCAAGCGAAACGTCTAAATATTCGGCAAATCGTTCCAGCAATTCATATTCATAACCCATGGGTCGCCCGCGATAGAGAAAATAGGTCGTGCTACTATAAACTGTTAAGGCTCTCAATTTGCCGGCCTCTTTGATTTCCTTTAAATCCCATTCTATTGGATTAGACTTTGACCTGACTTTATCGTTTTTATGTTTCTGTGAACAGCTCATCATAAAAAAGGACAGGATTAGTAATAGTAGGTAACGGAGTTTAAAAGTTGTCTTTAAAATCATAGGTTATCAATTTAAATTACGACTCTCTGCTCTCTTGAAACAGCAATCAATGCATGAAAATGGGTGTAGACCTCCCGTTGAAGCTCTATAATTTAATGAAGATATTTCGCAATCCAAAATTTGAGGAATGTGCATCCTACTTTAAAAGCTGCATGGGTGTGATCTCTTTGCCCGCAAATAGAGCAATTCCGGCCATCCGTTTTTGAGTCGTCCGATACGGTGTTTTGACTTCGGACCAATTCACTCCTCGCTGGTGCATTCGATCAGCTGAGAGGCAGACTGCTGCACGTGTCCGGAGGTTTGTCAGACATCAGCATGTTGTCTCTGTTCTCAGTCCAATAAAAGTAAGCTTGCAGATTAAAACCTTTTCGCGTTCTTTGAGGAATGAAAATACAGCGTGATATGACAAAAGAGCAGAAAGAAAAGTTAGTAAGAGCTCAGCAAGGTGAACTCAATGCCGTTCTTATTTATCAGCGTTTGGCTAAAATTACCAAACACAACAATGGGGCAAAGGTATTTTTAGAAATAGCTGCAGATGAAGGGAAACATGCCGCAATCCTGAAATCATATACCAATGAGGTATTAAAACCCGAAGCAACAAAAGCAAAACTGGTGGGCTTTCTTTATAAATTACTGGGCCATAACTTTGTAATCGGCTTGTTGGAGAAAGGGGAGTTGAAATCAATTGATAGTTATCAGCCCTTAAAAGACGATTTTCCCAAAATCCAGCAAATCATTGACGATGAACTCCGTCATGCTGAAATGGCGAAATCACTATTAAAGTAATTTGTTAACATGTTCTTACGAAAAGGCACCTGATTATAGCAGGTGCTTTTTTGCTTTAGATTGAAGATGCATCTGCCCCTCTCCGCCGCACCATTTCATCAGATGCCACAAAAGCCTTTCCCGTTTTCTTCCCTCGCAATGAAGTCTAAAAAAGTCTATTCTGTTTGTCTTGTTCATTCTTCTCATTGCGGTATTCATTCAAGTGAGGAGCAGGTCGGGCTTGATTGAGATTTGAGTTGCAAGATCGGTATGGACGAAATCGTAAATTTATAAGCCAACAATGCATAGAAAAACAGAATAAGTAGCGATCTTTAGACAAAAGATCAAACAACGACTAAACGGCTAATCATGCGTAAAACAACTCTTTCTGGCATCTTCGTGCTTATTCTGCTGGCACAACTCATCTTTTCTTGTTCAAGAACCCAACCCGAAAACTGGACTCATTTTCGTGGAACGAATTTGAATGGCTTATCGGAATCAGAGAAAGCCCCCATTCGTTGGAGTGAAACAGAAAACATCGCATGGAAAGTACCGGTAAAAGGTGTGGGCTGGTCGTCGCCCGTGGTCTTTGGTAATCAAGTTTGGATGACGACAGCCGATCGCTATGGGGAATGGTTTTCGGTTGTTTGTCTTGATTTTGAAACTGGAGAAACGATTCAGGAATTGGAGCTGTACCGACCAGATTCGGTTCAGCGGATGCACACCACCAACAGCTATGCTACTCCAACGCCAAGCATTGATAAAGATTTTATTTATGTACACTTTGGCACTTACGGAACAGCCTGTATTGATACGCGGAGCTTTGAGGTCGTCTGGAGCCGGACTGATTTAAACTGTGAGCATTTGCAAGGTGCGGCTTCTTCAACCATCCTCTATCAGGATTTGCTGATTGTTCATCTGGAAGGAACCGACCTGCAGAATATTTATGCCCTGAACAAGCATACAGGTGAAACGGTTTGGCAGGTCGGAACGCCTGATGAAAAGGTTTATGAAGATGTTGCACCGGTTTATCGGAAGTCCTACCAAACGCCTCTGATTATTTCGGTTGATGGCAAGGATCAACTGATTACCAACCGATCGCTATTCGCTATTTCCTACAATCCGAACACCGGAGAGGAGAATTGGCGTGTCTTTTATGGTGAAGATTCAGCTGTAAGCATGCCTCTGTTTTATAAGGGGCTGGTGCTGGTTAATTCAGGTTGGGTGCTGTCTCAGGGAGCACCCTATTTTGCAAAGCTGTTGGCTGTCGATCCAACAGGGGAAGGTGACCTAACGGATACGCATATCGTTTGGCAAACCGATGAACACGTTCCTCAAACTTCGACACCGGTGATTGTAGACAGCTTGCTGTTTATGATTGAAGAGCGTGGCACACTGACTTGTTTAAACCCAGGCAATGGGGAGGTTTATTGGACCGAAAAGCTAAAAGGGCATTTCAACTGCTCGCCGATTTATGCTGCCGGTGCAATTTATTTCACCAATAATAAAGGAGAAACTACCGTGATTGCGGCAGCCCCGAATTATGATCTGCTCGCGGAAAATAAGCTGGATGGAATGTTTAAAGCAACGCCAGCGATCTTGAGAGGAGCAATTCTACAGCGCAATGATAAGTTCTTGTATAAGATTGCCACGACGGATGAAGAATAATCCGGAGTTGAAATTTAAACAGACACCGAACACGTTGGAGATGGCTTCTCATCCACAACTATCGGGCTAACATCATTCAGGTCCCATCATCTTGTCTTGAAGCAGAAAATGACCAACGAATAGGGTTCATATCGGCATTATGAAGAGCCGGTTTCAGAGAGCATCACTGTTCACCGGAATGTGAAGGACGATGGGACAATTCACTGCTGACCGCCGCTTAAACACCCCGATGCAATACACCAAATTATTGAGGCGTACTACTTTTATGATTGTCCATCTTACTTACGATTTCCCTTAACAAGTCGTTATGCTCCTGCTTCAAGGATATAAATTTATTCACCCACGTATAAATCAAATAAAATATTCCAAACAGTATCGCTAAATAAACAATAACAATTAGAATAGGAAAGAAAGTAAAAAGGCCCATGATTTAGTTTTTAAATGATTAATTGTTGAATTTCATGTTTGTTTCTCTCAGGCAAAATGCCTCATTTTTTTCTATCTGGGATATAACATGTTGTTGCAGCTAAGAGCAATGATCTATCGATAAATTTTTTTGGGGAATAAACGTTTAGGTGCAACGACATCGACAGCTACAAATCAGAATAATCAGTTGGGTGTAAATAAGACTTATCGATATGCGAGACGGTATGTGCATATTGCTTGTCGGCTTTTAAGGTTTGCCAAAGAGGTGCGACCTGAAAGGCATCCCATCGTTTTGTTTGCGCTTCCTTATTCTCAAAAGTCGTTAAGTACATCAGGTTCGGCATTACCGGACCTGAAATTACTTCACCAAAGAAAATAGGCTGAAATCCCAGATCTATAAAAAGCTGTGACTCTCCGCCATCGGTAAACATCTCTACCTTTTTCTGATAATATTTTTCAGTTGCTCCCTGGTAGCTTCTTAGTTCATAAATCCTTTCGGATGGAGGAGTGCTGTGTGTTGGAACACCAAACTCAGGCATTGATTTAAAGGCTCTTAACAAAACACTTTCAATTCGGGCATAAGGTGCATGGTCGAAAGCCGCATTGATGTAATCGCTGCCATCTGCCTGGTATTGCTTGTCGCTGCTCAACTTCGACTCAAGTTTTTCAAATTCTCCGATCGATTTAAAAGGAATAAAAACATACATCAATTTACCTGCGTTTTCATCTTCTTCTACCGGCTTAAAAACACCCACCCTGCTTATTCCGGCGCGATGCATCGCAGGTATAAAAGCTTCTTTCAGGTACTTGTCTAAACCTTGCTCCTGTTGTGCGTTTTCAAGCGTGTAAATTTTAATCTGGTAAATGCTACGTTTGGCTGCCATTCCCGATACGGAAAACATGAGTAAGCAAACAACAGTGAGTGTTTTGAGCGTTTGATTCAGGGTTTTCTTAGATTGTGTATTTCTCATCGTATAAAGGATTAGGCGTTTGTGGGTTAAAGGTATATTGTTTATTTAAACGTTCTGCTTTCAGTTCGCTTAAATAAAACTGCTGATCTCTGTATTTTATATAACGATGATCGTTTTCTCGAATTTTCTTAGTTGATAACTAATTTTATCAATTCAAAAATTCCAGCTGGTATTAGAATATTTAGAAGTGCATACCCGTAAGAGTATTTATTGAAATATGACAAGCCATAAATTAAGTTCCGTGCCGAAAGAATCCAGACAACAACATAGGTAACCGGATGATGATAAAATACTAGATCCAGGTTTTTTGTGATTAGTGCTGGAATAATCAAGATCAGCCCAATTCCCAGGTAAATTAAATATGGAATCAGCGAATAGGCTACAACCAATTGAATTTGTTTCTTGCTTGCTTCTCCTTTCAGCATTCTCCCTATTGCCCAATAAATCAATGCTAGTAAAAATCTCACTATGATTATTCCAATCAATCCGGATAGTATTATTCCGATTAATATTCCTATAATTTTGTTATTTCCGAATGGTTCAGAAAGATTTTTTAGTTGAGGAAATACGGCACCGATGGTAATCATCGCAGATAAAATATTAACCATTGTCCGGTTTGTTGAATCATCTCTTTTCGATAGGAACTCGAATGTCTTTACTGGAGAAGCCCAAATGGATAAAAGTGATTTCATTTATTGTCCGTTGAGTTATTATTTCCGTTTTTTTCTGACTTAATTATTTTTTTCAACCGATTAATTTCAATGCTTCCAAGAATAAAGCTTGAAATTAATCCAGTCATAAATAGTTGATCATCATATGCCCAATGTTGTATTCTAAATATTGCTCCAACCAAAATTAAAGATGCAGCTATTTTTAATAATACATTCATCAATTTGTCAGTTTGGTTTCTATTCATCTTATTAATATCTATAATTGTTATTGTCAATAGAATTCAAGCGTCTATTTTTTATTTGCTCTCTTTTCTGTGCCGGATTTGTTAATTCACGTCAAAGGCTCTCTGGCTCGGGATTACTTATTTTTGAATTTTATTCAGATGTGCACGTAATTTTTTAATTGCCCATTCATAGTGACTCGAAGTGGCAGACACACAATAACTCCCGAGGGTGGTTGTTCCTGTCCAATTGAAGACTTGCTTCGTAAAAAGCTGATCATTCGAAAAACGCTCTATGAGTCCGAATACATCGTTATGGCTTTTTCGAAACATCTCCTTAGCCTTTTC
Organism: Sunxiuqinia indica; assembly: GCF_009847015.1. Lineage (GTDB taxonomy): Bacteria > Bacteroidota > Bacteroidia > Bacteroidales > Prolixibacteraceae > Sunxiuqinia > Sunxiuqinia indica. The sequence goes on along the minus strand of NZ_WVEM01000002.1, from coordinate 316,998 downwards.
AAGTCCTGTGTTTTGGTGTTTATTCCAAAGTTCTACATTCATTTCGCCATATGTTTTCCAATTATATGGTTCGGGAAGAAAATTTGATGGACTACCATTCAGATTAGCTTGAACCCAACTCAGGATCAATTGGTGCCATTCGTAAAGGTGAATTAAAACATCCCTCAGGTTCTTGTCTCGTTTCCAGTGAGCTTCTTTTTTCTTTAAGTCGTCAGAAAAATCAAAATCCTTATTTAGCTCTTGTTCTGTCATCGAATCAATCACTTTCCAAAGCTTTTCATAATTTGTTTTTGCGGCTTCCAGTAAGTCGCTTTTTGATCCTGGTCTTGCCATTTTATTGTTTTTACGTGTTCGCGTGCGTCGCTCTCTTCCAGGCCAATCTGTTTCTATATTGTAATATGCTGTTATCTCCCCTGCTGCCCCACCATTTCACCCTGTGCCGTGAAAACCTTTTGCTCCTACCCTCCACGCAATAAAATCGCTCGGGAGCGAAGGGTCTTGTTTTTATCGATTAAAAGATTTAGGAAGAACGATCCAGGTTCTCCATATTTTCTTAGCAATCAAATCAATAAAGAAAGTTTTGGCTGTCTTTCAGCTTTCTTCTTCTTTTTAGCAGCAAGTAATTCCGGGAAGGATGTGGTCCAGGGATTACCCTTAATCTCAAAGCTTTTAGCATACCCTTTTGTTGTGAGTGAATGGAACCAACCATGCAAATGTCTGGTGAGTCTGTCGGGATTAAGTTGGAAATGATATCCTGATTTTAGTGTTATTTCAATCGATTCATCATGTATCAAATAGTTAATCGTAAATGAACCGATCGAATACTTGTAATTGGGCTTGTGAACATCTGTCTGGCAGATACGAAGAGACCCCGCTGTTGATCCGTTACGTTTGGATGAGGCGATTGCTTCCGTTAACTGATTTAAAACCTCCTGGTTGTTCATGATCACCGCTTCAGAATCAATGACCATGTCGCTACCCTTAGCCCTGAAATAATTGACGAGACACTTTCTTGGTAATTGATAAACCGATATATAAGACACCGCAAGCAAGCAGACCAATCGGTTTTTAAAACTCTCTTCGCTTAATTTAGGTACAAATAAATTCCACAGATATAAATCAAATGTTGATACCGTTTTCATGATCATTAAGTTTTTATGTCATTATTCAGAAAGGATGTCCTAAACTTAGCAATAATATTCGACATCGTTAACTAAGTACAACCGGAAGTTTCGAATCGTTGCCGAAGGTTTCACCTTTATCCTTGGCATTACACACCGCATTAAGCCCTGTTTATTGTGTACCGTTTTTTCAATCGAACGTTCCGAGTTCATTAAGGCCAATTTTATAAATATTACCAAACCCATTTAAAGTACTATTGGCTATTTGCTGTAACGATTTTACACTTTCCAGCTCTTGGTTATCAGGTGCCATTCGTTCACTTGTAAAATAGAAGTTCCGGTTTTCCCAATCTATAAAAGGGCAATAATCCAACTTGTCAGAATTAATAACCGCTCCCATATTTTTTGCTTGGCTCCACTCGCCATTCTCATCTTTTCGGCTAATATATAAATCACCACCACCAAAACCATCATCTCTTCCAAATGAGCTAAAAATCAGGAGATCTTCCGCTGGGCTTACATAGGCATTAAATTCGTAAAGTGTCGAATTGATTGCACCCGACAATGGTTTAGGCGATTTAAACTTACCTTCTTCATACTCAGATCTAAAAATATCTTCTCTACCTATTCCATTCTTTCGTGTTGCGGTAAAGAATAAATTCCCTTTTTCACTTAACGAAGGGAAAAATTCATCTCCGGTCGTGTTTATTATCGAGTCCAGCGATTCGGGCTCCGACCATCCACCTTCAGTTCGATCGCTAAACCAAATGTTATAATCATTTCTGGTGCTATCGTTATTCATTGGTCTATTCGAAGCAAAGAACAATCGGTTCCCCTTGTTGGTATAAAAAGGTTCAATATCGTGGTACCTTCCTGATATAGACATGATCTCGGGTTGCGACCACTTCCCGTTTTCTTTACTTAATACGATTAAGCACCTTTTGTTTTGTTTATAGTCTCCCATTGTGTAGATAATTTCATCTCCCTGTGGCGTAATGGCGATGTCTCTTTCATAAAGTGATGTTGAAATCACCGATTCTCCCAAAAGAGTCAAACCATCAGCAACTGTATAAATAGTTATGAAAGACGTTGCTTTTAAGGAATCATTGTTCGATCGACAACTTAGCAAAAGGATTAATAAGAAGAAAATAACGTACTTAGATGTCATGATTTCTTAGTTGATGATTTTCAGTACCTGTTGAAAAACGTCCGCATCGATTGACCTGGCCAATCTGTTGCTTTCGTGTAATTTGTTGTTAGCTCCCCCGCTGCCGCACCATTTCACCGTTTACCGTGAAAACCCTTGATCCTACTCTTCACGCGATGAAATCGTACGGAAACGAAGTATTTATACATTTTCAATTCATTACATTTGAAAATTAACGATCAGAATTCTTAACACTCAGCTGGGTGGATTTTGTTTATTTTTCTGATTTTATTTCTGTGCCAGGATCTTACTCAATTCCATCTTGAAGTTGTGCATTGGAAAATCGTCGTTTAACACATTGCCCTCTTTATCAATGACCACATAACGGGGAATTCCATTAAACTTGAACAACTGGCGTAAATAATTATAATCGTCTTTCGATAGCCTGAAGCAATTTTTAAGTTCCTGTTCCTCCACAAATTTGTTATAACTTGTCTCGGGTGAACCACGTTCATCGGTAATAAAAATGAAATCAAAATCAGGGTTGTCTTTGTATTTTTCGCGTGTTTCTTTCATGCTTTTTATTCCACCAACACAAGGACCACAAGTGGTTGCCCAAAAATCGACAAACAAAATTTTACCCTTAAACGGATTTATAATTTTTCGGAATATTTCCGTTGCAACACCTTCAGGTAAAGCGTAGGCTATTTTCTGCTCATCAGGAAATGCATCCTCAAAAAGCCGGGTACCTGTTTTTAGTAAGTAGGGGTTCGTAATTCCTTGTTTCAGATATTCCCAATGGGCAGCGGCCTCTTCTTTCGGTAAATTTTTAAATGTAAAGTTTAAGGATCTGATTTTTGCAATTTCATATACCAAACTTGATTTTAATCCAAGTTCATTCTGCAACACCGAATCTTTTAAGTGCCAGCTTGCACTCCAATGGTCCTGTTTCTGCACCCGACTGTCTAGCATGTACTTCCTTGCATAAGCAGACAATTCTTCTTTGTATTTCTCACTGAAACGTTTAAGTAGATCCTCTTTGCTTTTCACTTCAGCAATGTCTTCCGGAGTCATATCTTCTTTAGATAATAGCTTTAAAAGATCTTTCTCTTCATCCGTCAATTCTATTTTTTCCTCCTGAAAATACTGGTAATAAGTTATTTCCGGTTTCACGCTTCGAGCTATCCTTTTTGGTCGAGCAGAGCTTAGTGGGTCACAATATTCAAATCGGTTAACAAAAGTACTAAACTCCGCTGCTACCAGAAGACTGTTGTCGTCCATTGGAATGTCCTTTAAAAAGTCATAATAAGAACTTGAAACCGGAATTTTCAGCACCTCATTGCTCGAATCTTTTCTGGCTTCATAACTTCGGTTACTTACAAAATCCAGCATTCTGGTGGCGCTCGTGAGCACAACCCCATTCCGGAGTATTGAGCCTGCCTGTGCGCTTATTTCGTTGTTCCCGATATAGCTCTCAACATGTTGTTTCGCTTCTATAAGACCCGCCAATTGCTTCTCTTTAAATTCCTCAGGAGCAAGTGTCGATACTTGTTTTTGAAATGCTTTATAATCGAATGGTGCAAAATCATAGGCTGCCAGGTCTTCGTTTATTTTTGCCAATGGACCTTGAAATTGGATATCCTGAATTTTGTAACGGATGTTTCGTTTCCGGTCTGCTATCAGAAATTCATCCCAATCAAGGATCATGGATAATGTTTGTCCTGGCTCAATATAAAATGGAATCCATCTTTTATTGATTGACAAATTCGTATACTGAGGAACAGTCATTGGAAAGCTGGCTTCGAAGCGACCATCGGGATAAACCTGAACAACAATTGGATAGTCTTCCCTTGTAATATCATTACTTGCATAAATAATTCCCGTCGAAAAGCCTAAACGAACGTCATAACCTTTAATGTATCCGACTAAATGTGCTGTATCGGCGTCAAAAAATTGGGGCGAATTAAAGTCTACCGGTGCCTTCTTTTTATTCTTTGCCAGTTCATCATTTAACCAAGCACTAACATTTTCAGGTAGTTCATTCGTCGAATTTACCTCTTTCGTTGTCGTGGAATCCAGGGAAATTCCAAAAATTGATTCTCCAGCGGATAGTTCAGAGAATGATTTCAGATCCACTTTTTTAATCGTTTTATCCAATGCCGGAAATATTAAAACCACGCTACTATCACCGGATTCGGGCATAACTAATTTTGTCCCAAATTCTGCTCCTTCAATTCCAACAACCGGGAAAGATGCCTCGGTCTCCGAATCTTCTAAAAAGATCTTTTCTTGCTCGAACAGGATCCACCAATGTGGTATAAATGCCAGATGAACATTTAAACGAGTAGATGTATCGGACAAGACAACTTTGGAAACATGAAAGATTCCGGTATTTTTCACCTCATACGAAGGATTTTCAATAACCCTTGTGCCTGCCAGCACACAGAATGAGAATACAATAAAAAGAAATAATGAAGCTGCTTTTTTCATGGAATAAATGTGTTATTAGTTGATTCGTAATTTATGGTTCATATCGTAAATCAGATCGTTACGGTGAGTGGGGCGAATACCCCGTTCCGCTCTGATAGAGTACGTTATTGTGCCCTGTTTTTTAGGTTAGTTTTTATTAATCAGTCTGTATTAATTCATTATATAGATCGGCTTACTCTTACTATTTCTGTTGATTTCTATTCAAATTGAATCGTTTCAGAAAGCTGGTCATTCAACTATCCGGCAAATTTTCATCCATAAAATTATTCGTTACTCAGGAGCAAAGCTTGTTCTTTTTGACTTTCTATGTCGTACCATTAGCCAAATAAACAAAAAGAAAAACAAGATCATTCCCGTGACAGAGAGCATATTGATTGTTTTTAATTTCTTAATCGCTTTTGCATTTTCATCGCCTTTCACCGGGGTTACTCCAAGGTATTTTCTTTTTATTTCTTCATGATGCTCCAGAAAAACGATGGTCTGACTTAACGTAAGCTTTTTAGAAGTGACTTGATGATTACCGGCAGACTCCGTTTTCTCAATTCCCGGGATGTAATTTCTTACATATTTGGTGTAAAAAGAAAAGGAGAAGCCTAAAATGAGTAAAATTAAAAAGCTTAAGGTCGTTTTTTTTGTCATTCTATTTTGTCTTTGTAATCTTCAGATTTCCATTGTTGCACCATTTCGCCTTATACCGGAAAACTATTATCCGGATATTCCCCATGCAATCAAATCGCGCCAGAGCGAAGCAGACATTTATTCAGCGCTGTTCTTTTTTAACATTTTATTCCCGACCTTAAATCCAACTCCAATGAAGATTATAATAATTCCAAATGTCAAATATTCCCACTCACCTCTAAAGTTCATTGATGCCATATTGCTATGCCGAACCGGAATTTGAGAAAATAGAAACTGAATAATATTAGCGATTACAAATCCAAATCCAGAGACGTAGAATAATTTGTTCAAGATGATTAGTAAATCGGAAATATCATCCTTTTTCTTAGTTGCTTCTTGATTAATGAATTTGTCTCGTAGGAAGTTTAAGATCAAAATGAGAAGGTAAACAGCAATAATTATAAAGACTAGTTTCATAAAGATTGAGGTAAAACCACCTAAGAAATCAGCATTCAGGTTAAATGATTGTTTTTTGTCCATTGGGTAATTTCGAAGATTAATGATTTAAATTTAGTTGTATCGTCTTTTATTCATAAAAATGCTCAACATGTTCATGCTTGCCCATAACTCGTGTGCAACAACAAGGCTTGTTCCTTCTCTCTTTATCTCTTTTAGATGGCAATGCGCCGACATGGCAGGTCTTGGATTCTAGGTATTAAGTTCCAGTAAACGTTGGGGTTTTACAGGAGGAAAATCGGACGTTTGGGTTCATGAGTCGTGTATTTGTTTTTTTTAACTGCTACAAGTTAGCAATTTAGTCATGAAAGTTATGCTACTAACTATAATTTAATTTCATTCAAAATAACAAACGGAAGGATGACAACCGGCTTTTTGTTCGTCCACGGTTGTTTTGTGAGAGTCGAAACCTGTTGCCGAACCATTTCACCTTTTACCGCGAACGCCTTTTGCTCCTAACCACCATACGATGAAACCGTGCAGAAGCGGGGGTGATAATGAACGACCTCGGGGCAAGCCCGCGAGGTATCAAAAGAGCCAACGCACGAGACGAAAGCGGAACCGCCCCAAGGGACGGGGAATTAAACCCAAAAAAAATTAATGATTTAAATTTCTATTTCCACTTTTTCGCCGCTTTTAACCCTCTTATTAATAATTTCTACTTCATTCAGATAAATTTTCGTTTCAATTTTATCTCCTATTCGGGTTAGATTAATTGAAATATTATTATTCCCCAGATGTAATTTTTTTATACTTAGGCTGGGGAGTTTATCTGAAAGTTGCGGTGTTATACTAAATGAATTAAATGCAGTCTGTTCAAATGACAATATTCCTTCAATAATTAGTCTGCAATACAATGCACTTTCAGCTGAAAGGTGCTTCATATTGTTTTCAGGAAATGCTTCAACAGGGTATGGAACGTGGTTTCCTATTAATCTTTTAGATGAATAATTGATTAACTTTTCGAGAGACTTGTCAAAGAAACCGGCTTTAAATGTACCTCTTAAGGCGTATAAAGTTCCTCTATCCCAAAAAACATTGGGTTCTTTCGTGTTCGGATTCAATTCAACTAAAACTCCGTTTGGGGTCCAGAGTTTGTCAAGCAGTGCCGTAGCAGTAGCCTCCGCTCTACTTTCTATTCCCATTACCAGAGGTAAACAAATCCAGTGTCGAAGGTGTGTATTGCCTTTAAAGTAGCGATAGGTATTTAACCCCTCAATCTCATACCCAAAGTAATTTTCAATATTGGCAGACAATTCAATACTAAGTTGTGAGTACAGAACCGACAGGCTATCATACCCAAGTTCATTTGCAAGATAAGATGCATTTTTAAGTCCACCGTAATACAAGGCATTAGTAGACAAGTTTGCTTCACCTGTAGAAATTCGCCCTTCCATTTCGTCCGTGTCCGATAAAACAACTCCCTCAGCATTCATCATTTTATGGCAGTAGTTAACGGACCATTCAATCAATGGCCATATCTTCCGGGCAAAATCCTCATCAGCATATCTCATTAAGAATTGCGATGTTCCATAAGCAATCATGGCAGCATCTCCTCTATCTTTTCCACAGTTTGGCAACTCTCCGTCAATTTCAAATGCATAGCATATCGGCGTGAAATCTTCAGGGATATTTTTTAGAAACATTAAATAGGCATTTTTTGCAGCTTCAATGCCGGTATTGTACCCTAAAAAAGGGAAGAAAGGTCCGCTATATTCTACCTGATCATTTGCCCAAATGCCAATGTAATAATTTTCGCCACCGGGTGAATGTACCAAGCCCATTTTCGATTCGAAAATACTTTCAGAAGCTCGTATTTTTGAAAAATAAAAAAGTTGATCGATGACAGGATTGGACGTTTCGAGAATCAGGTTATTTTTAATCGTGTTAAGAAAAGCATCTCTTTCCGCTTTAATTTGTTCAAACCGGAACCCATTTACAGGCTCATCATCGATGGCGGCAGAAAAATAAAGTGTGAAATTATACGACGACTGGGGGCTAAGGCTAATTTTTTTCTCAGCATCATGATAAACATGACTCGTGTATTTCCCTTTATGACCAATCAACTCGTCCAAAATGTTCGTGTTGCCAATTTGTAGTTCCTTTACATGATGTCCACTATTTGTCAGTTCCCAATTTTCAACAAACAAACGTTCATTCATTGATGGAAATAATGTTCTCTTAAGCATTATTCCTTCAACAGGGGTATGATAAAAAGTCAGTTTTCCATCAATTTTTACTGAATCAATTTGTTTGAATACCAAATTGAAACGATCCATGGTAATCGTGGGGTCAACTTCATCAGAGTAGGTCTGCTTATAATAGGCGCGGTATTTTCTCCAATCATCTTCAATTGTTCTTAACTGCGGATATATAATTTCACGATTTATTTTAAGTTCTCTGTCCTTGTTTACATCGTAATAAATAATTGCCGATACTTTTTTCCCCGACATCTCAATGTTATCGCCATGCGGATAAACATTCGGTTTATTTAGATCCCAAACAATGCTTTGTGAGGAGGAAATTTCCCAATACGTATCAATTGGTTGTGTTTGCCCCATTAAAAAATAGGTATTCAAAAGTATGGCTATTATTAAACTAAATCTCTTGTTTATCATTGTTCCGTTTATTTTGTTCCAAATATCAACAATTCTTAAAACTTTATAGTGGTATATGTGAAATTTTGACTTAATAAAAAACCGACTGTTTCGTGAAAGTCAAAAAACCGCTGCCGCACCATTTCTCCGTTTACCCTAAAACCCGTTCCCGTATATTCATCACGCGATCAACTTGCCTGGGTGCATAGGGCGTCAGGTTTTAAGATTTGGGTCTTTTAAAGAATGCCAGGTAGCCAACTGTTTGATGAATCCAACCGAATCCGAAAGCCATAAATCCACCATCTAACTTGGGTTCAACTCTTACAAGTTCCCACCATTAGCTCCATACCGATCAAATTCTTCGTTAATTTCTTCGGGTAATCCGGTGCTGGTTCGGTTCTTTGCGTTTATATACACAATCTTATATTCCCATTTCATTTAGTTCGTTTTTAGTTGTTCTTATTTTGGATGGTCTTGTATTCATCAATTCAGGCAACTGCACCCCGGCTACCGCACGAATCCTTTCGTGTGGTGTTAAAGAATAATCGCGCGATACAATCGCGCGGGAGCGGAGCTGTTATTAATTAAATTCGATTGTAAGTAACTCGATGAGTTTTTCCTCTTTACTTAATTCAATACCCAGATCGTCGTATAAATATGAAATGATTTCATCTTTTTTTATCGACGGTATTTTAAAACTGTAAAACAGAGAATCTTTTAGATCGCTCTCAATCGTCAGGCCTTTGATTTTATAATCAAAAGCACGAAATATTCCATCTAAATTATTACCCTTAAATAGTATATAATCATCTCCAAGTTTAAAACGTTCCAGTTTTTCAGCGGATACCTTTTTAAGTTGATTATCGTTTACAATCGTTGGTTTATACACGATAGATTTTACTGTATCATACTGATAGGTGAAATTAAATTCTTTTCCTAAAATGGATAATATCTCTATTTTGTGATTCATATAAAAGCCTGCCGAATCCTTAGGGTAGTAAGCAAAATTATAGCGGCTTTTAGAATCAGATCCATGCCCGATGATTTCAGTGCTATTTAATGTTGTAGAAGATATAAAATAGATTAAATCTTTAAGCTTAAAATTATATACTTCCAGAGTGTCACCTGTAAAGAAAACACCACTTTTAGGGCACCCTTTTTCTGAATTGGTTTTTAGGTCAATCGTAAAGTCAGTTGTCTCGGTGATGGAAAAATCCTTTTCCCAGCCTTTTGAAATCTTACCCAATATTGCATTTCTGAAAATAAACAGGCCGGCAAGGAGAATTAAAAGTGGTATTATTATTCGTTTAATTTTCACGTGTTTATATTTCTCATTTTAAGTTCGTGCAATTTCCGTACTCCCGCTACTACCCGATTTTACCAATGCCCAAAAATCCGCCCCCCGGCTACCGCACGAATCCTTTCGTGTGGTGTTAAAGAATAATCGCACGATACAATCGCGCGGAAGCGGAGGCAACACGGATCGGATTTGAAATCCGATCCGGCACGGTTCCGATAGGACATGACGGTCAAGAAAGGAGCAGAGACAACGCACAGCACTGCACCCGCAATGCGGGTTGCAATTTGTTGTGGTGCGTTATTTGTCATCTTTAATTAAGCTTTTATTATTATTATTAAAATTTCAATCCTGCACTCAACGAAAACCTGTCATAACCGCCAATTGCCATATCGTATTTCAAATACCAACTATTAAAGTATGCTAATGGAAATTCATAAATAACCCCAACTATCGGACTAACAAAAGTTTGGCTACCTCTTTTATAAGAACTCAAATTTGAATATCCTCTCATAACTTCATATTCGCTAGAGAAGCAGGCTCCAACTCCACCAAGCAATGATGCTCGGTTAAAAAGGCTGTAACCTATATATGCTTCTGTACAGATTGCTTGTCCATCCCATTTTTCATGGGAACTTCGACTGCCATCTACACCAGTGTCCTCATGTGCTTCTTTAGAAGAAAAGGAAAGGTCTAGTCCAATTAGAAATTTTTCCTTTAACTGATAGATCATTCCGAAATCAACTGCTGCTTTTAGATAACTGTCATTTTCTCCTGAAAAGGAATTAGCTCCAAAGCCGATGTCAATTCCCCATTGAGGTTGAAACGTATTCGTATCTTCTCCATTTTTTGATTGAGAGTAAACGCTTTGCAAGCAGCAAAATGCGAATAAAAGTGAGATTATTCTTTTCATATCATTTGGTTAAAGTTATGTGAGTTTAACTTGATTTTTAAGGCACCTCAACGGATGTGTATAATACAGGTGCGCTATATATTACTTGTGTGTTTCACGTTCTGTTTAATTGGCATCTTGGGTCTTATGCCTTAAAACTAAGTCCAGTAGATTTTTGGATCTCACAAGCTGGAAGTCGGGCGTTTTGGTTCATCGGTTGTGTATTTAGCGTTTAACCGTTCCAAGGTAGCAAATTAGGAATGTAAGTTATGCCAGTAGCT
>NZ_WVEM01000002.1:0-305942 GCF_009847015.1 Sunxiuqinia indica | reverse complement strand
CAAAACCCGGATTTGTCTCAGACTAGAATAGCATGACGTAAAAAGTCGAGTAATTATGAAAAAGTTAACACCGAAGCTTACCGATAACCCCCGGCTACCGCACGAATCCTTTCGTGTGGTGTTAAAGAATAATCACGCGATCCAATCGTGCGGGAACAAGATTTCGAATTCGGATATTAAGTCCAGTAGATTTTTGGATCTCACAAGCTGGAAGTCGGGCGTTTTGGTTCATCGGTTGTGTATTTAGCGTTTAACCGTTCCAAGGTAGCAAATTAGGAATGTAAGTTATGCCAGTAGCTATAATTTAATTTCATTCAAAATAAGGAATAAGCAGGGCAAAACCCGGATTTGTCTCAGACTAGAATAGCATGACGTAAAAAGTCGAGTAATTATGAAAAAGTTAACACCGAAGCTTACCGATAACCCCCGGCTACCGCACGAATCCTTTCGTGTGGTGTTTAAGAATAACCACGCGATACAATCGCGCGGGAGCGCAGGAGTCAATTTCTCTGAAACCCCTTATCTACAGGACCTCTGTTGTTTTTTGATGTTGGGAATTGCTCTCATTCCATAGCGCAGAGGCCTTCTGACACGGCGCAGAAAGATAATTCCGTATGGCAGCAAAGCTATTCCAAAGGTCAGCAAGATTATTTCCTTCGGAATCATCGATATTTCCTATGGAATAATCATTCTGCGTTCGAGAATCTCTATTATCCCAAAGGGCAACATGTCTATTCTGTGTGGCAGAGCGATGAAGCTCTTGCGCAGCGTGTGTATTCCATGCCTGTTTTGTAGCTGGCAAGCAGGATGACGAGCATCCCATTCCGGGCATTACCGGGTTTGCTAGCGCTGTATGAGAAAAACACCTGCCATCAGCAATAAGATGCCGGCAATCCTTCCCGGAGAGATTGGCTGAGCCGTGAGACCAAAAAAGCCAAAATGATCAATGATTGATGAGGCAATAAGCTGCCCCCCGATTGAGGCGGCAAGCACAGTGGTGACCCCGATTTTCGGAATAAAGAAAATGACCGACGACACGAAAATAGCCCCCAGCACCCCTCCAACAAACAAGTGCCACGGAGCGGTTTTCAGTGTTCCCCAGTCTGGTGTCTGGGTGCGAAATAGCAGGTTGAGGCCGATCAAACAAATCGATCCAACCACAAAATTAACCAAGGCACCTTGTAGTGGATGCTTTAAAAAAGTGGTTAGTTGTGTGTTTATACTTCCCTGAATCGCCAGTAAACAGCCGATAATTAATACGATAAGTGTGTAAATTATTTTCATCTCATTATAAATTAAAATTTTCAACGGTATTCGATAGAACTCGCTTATAATGATTCTCCTGTGTATGATGGCCTTTACATGCTCGTTTCATGCGCTTCTATTTTCAGACAGGCAAATTTAGACAATGTTTTTGTTGTTGAAATAACAGGCTAAGCAATTTACACTTGTATTCGATCTGGATTCACCAAGGTTAAATACCAAGCAGGTGCATGCGAAGTACGAACAGTGACAGACCACCAATAAACAGCCACAATAAAATACCCAGTATAAAACTCCGGGAACCTGCTTTTTTAGCTTCGGCCATAGAAATATTGGAACCAATGAGCAGCAAGGCGATAACCATTCCTCGCTTACCCAACCAACTCAGGTGAGTGTAAGTGGGTTGCCAGGCCGGAATGAAATGCGCAACAAGAATGGCGATAACAAACAAGCCAATAAACCAGGGGATGCTGAGTTTCCTTCTTTTCTCGTCTTTATTAAACAGGGCGATGACGATCGATAGTGGAATGATCCACAACGCCCGGGTGAGCTTTACAGCTGTGGCCACTTCCAGGGCTTTTGCACCGTACGATGCACCTGCTCCAACCACCGAACTGGTATCGTGAATGGCAATGGCTGACCAAAAGCCGAAGCTTTCCTGGCTAAGGTGAAAGTAGTGACCAATCAGGGGGAAGATCATCAGCGCAATGGCATTTAAAATAAAAATGACTACCAACGAAAAGGAGATCTGGTAGTTTTTGGCATGAAGAACAGGAGCAACTGCTGCAATGGCACTTCCTCCGCAAATAGCCGTTCCCGAGGCGATCAACCAGCTTATCTTTGACTCAACCCGAAGTAGTTTCCCCAACAACAGCCCCATGCCAATTGTAAGGACAACCGAACCGGCTGTTAGCAGAAGTCCGGTTTTACTGGCTTGTACGGCCAGCGTGAGGTTCATGCCAAAGCCCATTAGTACGATGGAAGCTTGCAATACCCGCGCAGTATGCTTATGAATGTTTGGATGTCGTATGCCGACTAAGGATAATCCGATACCGCCAAGCAAGGCTACCGCTGGAGTTATAAATGGCAAAAAGCAGGTTGCAATCGCTATTCCGTATATCAGTTGAATGTATTTTGTTTGTTTCATAACCGTAGCTGGCTTGTTTTAACGGTTACAAAGGTGGCGTTTTGACATAGTTAAATCAAATACTAAAAACTTATATTCGATAACCAAAGATTATAACAATTGGTTGTTTTTATAATCCTTTAAGATCGTCGAAAGAAGGTGGTGGACAGACTTGCAGTCGTGTGGCAGATTCTAAAATTGGTACTGCATCAGAAAATTCCGAAACAGCTGCTGTGTGCTGTTTTCCGGTCCCTGGCGAACGGCAATGCGCAGCTTCCTGGAAATGGTTAGCTCTTTGATGTTGAGGCGGACAATGGTTTTCAGCTGTCGTTCTTTATCGATGGCTTTTTCCGATACAAAGGCAATCCCTTCGAAATTGACCAGGAAGTTTTTAATCGCTTCCGTGCTTCCCAGGTGAATCAGAATGTTGAGTTTGTCCAGTTCAATTTTATGCTTTTTCAGAGCATGCTGAATCACCTCCAGCGTTCCCGAACCTCGTTCGCGCAGTACAATGGGGATCTGTTGTAAATCGGCCAGCGACAAATTTTTCCGTTTCCCGTAAACGCTGTTGATGCCGCTAACGACCACAATTTCATCTTCCAGAAAATCAAGATAGCGAATATTGCTTTGTGAGGAATCGTTTTCAACCAAGGCCAAGTCAATTTCCTGGTTCAGCAACTTTTGCTCCATGCTGAACGAGTTGCCGTTGAACAAGTCGAGCTTGATTTGCGGAAAGCGTTGGTGGAACGCAGCCAACACACCCGGGATCAGGTATTGCGAAATGGTGGAGCTGGCTCCAATGCGGAGTGAGCCTTTGTAATCGTCGTTCAACCGACTCAGTTCAAACTCCAGCTCGTGGTAGCGTTGCTTAATTTGTTTGAGATGAAGATAGGCCAGCTTGCCGGCTTTGGTGAGGTAAACTTTGTTTCCCTTGCGCTCGAACAAGGCACTGTTCAGCTTGCTTTCCAGCTCTTTGATATGCTTGGTTACGGCCGGCTGGCTGATAAACAAGGCCTCGGCAGCTTTCGAAAAACTAAGGTTTTCAGCAACAGCTAAAAAAACTTCATCCCGATAATCCATTTTTTGTACCCTTTTTATTGGATGCCGAAAGGTATGGATTTTTCAGGAAGGGCACTTGTTGTTCACAACAAAAAAACGCCACTCTCCAAATAAAGAGTGGCGTTATAAAACGATTATCGAGCAATTAAATAAACAAGTTTAAATTGGATTGTTCGGCTTCTTCCAGATACGTGGCTACTCCACCAATCTCAACGCCATCGATCAACTCTTCGGCATTCACACCCATCACGTCCATCGACATTTGGCAGGCGATCATTCTAACATCGTTATCCAAAGCTGTTTTAATCATATCTTCAATGGAGTCCACCCGTTTGGATAGCATGCGCTTTTTCATCATCAGGGCCCCCATGCCCATCATATTCATTTTAGAAAGCTTTAGTTTGCCCGCGTTTTCAGGCATCATCTTGCCAAACATTTTACCCATCAAGTCTTTTTCGGTTTTAGGCTTGTCGGTTTTTTTGATGATGTTGAGTCCCCAAAAGGTGAAGAACAGGGTAACCTGTTTTCCCATTGACGCGGCACCATTGGCAATAACCAAAGAAGCTAACGCACGGTCCATATCATCGCTGAAAACCACCATGGTTTTGTTTTTAGGCAGTTGTACCGAAACAGGTGTTCCATTGGTTTGTTGCGGTTGTGCTTCGCCACCTTTTTCAATGACTGCCGTAATAATTCCTTCGTTCGAATCCAGCGTAACCAGCTTATTGCCCGTCATGTTGCACCACGATTTGACGTCTTTGAAAAATCCCGGATCACTGGCTTTCTGAATCAGGCGTTCGCCCGGTTTCAAGGCGGCCATTTCTGTTTTTAGCTTGAGTACCGGCCCCGGACATTGCAATCCGCAAGCATCTACTTCAATCGTTTTTACATGGCTGGCCAGTGGCGCGGCGATTGGTGGATTCGTCTCCGGTTTTCCGCGGTAAATATGATCGTCTTTCGCAATGTAACTCGACTCGAAAATGTCTTCATTGCTTTGTTTGCAGGTGGTATGTTCGTAGGTTTTGTAACCACCACTCAGGTTATACACTTCGTTGATTCCGTTTTGCATCAAGATACGACAGGCAAAATAGCCGCGAATTCCAACCCCGCAGTAGACAATGATTTTCTTATCGCGTGGGACTTCGCTGAGGCGTTCGCGTATTTTATCAACTTCAATATTGATCGAACCTTCAATATGCCCCAAGGCGTGTTCGGCAGGCGTACGAACATCGAGCAGGCAGATTTGTGGCCCATGCAGTTTGCTCACTTCAACCCAGTTGATGTTTTTCATGCGGCCGGTAATGATATTTTCGGCCACGTAGCCTGCCTGGTTTACCGGGTCTTTTGCCGAGGAATAAGGCGGTGCATAGGCATGTTCAATATCCTGCAGATCGTAAATTGTGCCGTTGTTCAACAAAACGGTTGCAATCAGATCAATGCGCTTGTCGATGCCTTTGTAGCCAATCATTTGTGCTCCATAAAGCTTACCTGTTGTTGGGTGGAATAGAATTTTCAAGGTGTATGGCAAAGCTCCGGGATAGTATCCGGCGTGCGATGAGCCGTGGATAATATTCGACGTGTATTCAATGCCTTCACGCTTCAGTGCCTTGGCCGATAATCCGGTTGATGCAGCGGTAATATCGAAAACCTTGGCAATGGCGGTGGCAATAGCACCTCTGTATTTCCGGGTGTTGCCCATAACCAGGTTATCGGCCACAATGCGTCCTTGTTTGTTGGCAGGTCCGGCGAGGTAGGTATTTACATATTTACCGGTTATCGGGTGTGGAAAAGCAATGGCATCGCCTAAAGCGTAAATTGATTCATCTTCAGTTTGAAGGTACTCATTGACTTTTATACCACCGTTTTCAGCCAACTCCAGGCCTGCTTCCTCGATTAATTGTGTTTCGGGGCGCACTCCAATTGACAAAATAACCATGTCGGTTTCAATTTGTCTTCCGGATTGAAGCTGTACTGCGATGTGATTGGCCGAACGCGTAAACGAGTTTACACCATCTTTCAGGTAAAATTCGACTTCCTTGGTTTTCAAGTGCTGGTGAACTTCTGCTGCCATTTCATAGTCGAGTGGCGCCATCACCTGGCTGGCCATTTCAACAATTGTAACGTTCATCCCCAGTTTGTGAAGGTTCTCGGCCATTTCTAACCCAATAAAACCGGCACCAATAACGACTGCCCGCTGTGGCTTTTGCTCGTCGCAAAATGATTTGATTTTGTCGGTGTCAGCAACATTGCGAAGAGTGAAAATCGATGGATCGTTGATTCCCGAGATTGGTGGTTTTACAGGCTCGGCTCCGGGCGACACAACTAACTTGTCGTAAGCTTCGGTGTAGCTCTCTTTTGTTTGGTGATTGACTACTTCAACCGTCTTTTGTTGACGATTGATTTTGGTGACTTCCTGCAGCACCCGAACGTCAACATTTAAACGAGCCTTGAAGCTTTCGGGAGTTTGAACCAACAGTTTGTCCCGTTCGGCAATTGTTCCTCCGATGTAATAAGGCAGACCACAATTGGCGTAGGAAATATTTTGCCCTCGTTCGAACATGATAATCTCTGCATGTTCGTCCAGTCTTCGTAAACGGGCAGCAGTGGTTGCACCTCCGGCAACTCCTCCAACTATAATATATTTTGCCATTTTTTGATATGAATTAATTCAATTCTTCTACTAAAAACATCTTAATAAATAGATATGCAAATGTCTACATATTTAAAGTTCACCTGTCTTCTTCTTCCAAAATTAAAGCTTGAAATAACATTATCTTAATCTTAAGCCAAAAGAACATATGTGCTGTTTTTGAAATTGGCTTCTATCCTGTTTTTTTCATGGGGTAAAATCATGATTCGGATTGAATATGATAAATACTCCAAATTGATTTGACTCTAATTAATTGGAGTGCGAAAATAAATTCCAAGGTCAATTCATGTATTTTTTGTTCTTTTGTGCAATCAAATTCGATGTAATCATGAAGACTATACTCGGCTATTTACTATCTCCGGTTTATTTATTGATATTCGGACTATCGCTTTTAGTATTTCATCCTATTCAGGTTGTTTGTCGCTGGATTGGAGGTTATCATTTAAGAAAAAAATCAGTAGATGTCCTTAATTTTATTTTGGTTTACAGCTTGGTGATTATGGGTTCCAGAATTCGGTATCGGGGATTTCACCTGCTGCCCCAGGGACGTCCATTCATTATCGTGTCAAACCACCAGTGCACGATTGATATTCCATCCATTGTATGGGGCTTTCGCAAGCATCATCCCAAGTTTGTGTCTAAAAAGGAGTTAGGAAAAGGAATTCCGAGCATTTCATATAATCTGAAGCATGGAGGATCTGCCTTGATTGATCGTTCGAATGGGCGACAATCCATTGTTGAAATTATGAAGCTGGGAAAACACATTGAAAAGGAAAACTATTGTGCCAGCATTTTCCCAGAGGGAACGCGAAGTAAAACCGGTAAGGTAAAGAGTTTTCAGCCAGCCGGCATTGCATCTTTGTTACGTGCCGCACCTTCGGCCTGGATTGTCCCCTATGTCATTGACGGAAACAGCAAGCTGATGGAAAAAGGTTATTTCCCGCTCAATTTTGGAAATAAGCTAACATTCACTGTTCTTCCCCCGATTGATCCTGCAGGGCGTGATATTAAAGAGTTAACCCTGGAGATTGAGCAAAAAATAAAAGCACATCTAGGCCAATAATGACCGACGCTTAAATAATTATAAATCGTCATTGCTGAGTTTTTCCATTAACTGGTTTTCAGGCGAAAGAAAAAAAAACGAATAATGCCTACTCAGTTTTTTATAACAATAAAGCACAACCATAGAGCCTTTAAAAACAAGTTGAGTCCGAATACTATTTAATAATCCATCAATTCAAGACCCGAAACTGCATACAAAAACCAATTTAGCATTTACCTCTTGCACAAGGGCTATTGGTTATAAAAAAGCCAAAGAAACCACCGAAAAACATATTTTGAGCTAATTCAGCAATACTGATGTTAGAAATAGGATTTTCTTTGCTCAATAAATAGAGCATTAGTCCTGCTACGGCTCCCAGTCCAATATAAAGCAAGGTTTTTTTTCCATGTTGCGATAATAGTGTCCGTTTTACCCAACTACCTTCAGGCTGAATCTCCAATTTTTTAAATTCCATTTTATCCATACATGCAAATATACACATGTTTGAATTAAAAAAATAGCATTGTCAAAATTCCTCCTTTGGCGGTTTTCGAAGGGTAAGCAAAGGAACTTAAAACCGAATAATAAACTCATTAGCCCACTCACAAAAAAAACCGACCTTCACCCTTTTAGAAAAGCGCTCAATCTTAACCTCATTTGCATCGAATAATCTTGTTTATTTGGAAAGGGACTAAAAACAAAAACAAGCCTGAAACTCACTAACTACTCCGTTCTCTCCTGGAACTCACCAACTCTTCGAATAAAAAGATAGATCGCAAGAAGTCCTATCAATATATGAACAGTCAACGTATACATGATGTATTCTGGATGACCGGATGCCTCATAGATTCCCATTAACCAGGTATAAAGTCCACTTAAGACAGCACCAATAAAAGTAGCCAGAAAATTGGTTCCCATATACAAGCCAGCTTTTTCTTTGGGAGCAATCCACATAATATATTCCTGAATTCGTGGTGCTGAAATCATTTCGCCAACAGCAAACAGAAAGACGCCCAGAAAGACCAAGCCACTGGCCATAGTAACCGATAAGCCAAGCACAACAAAACCTGAAGCAGCCACTACCAAACCAAATAAAAATGAAGATATAGCACCGCGTTTCTCAAAAATACGGGAAATAGCCAACTGAAATACAATGATAATATAACCGGTATGCGAAATAGCTTCAGCGTTAATCCGCCAAACTCCACTATCCTGACTCGAAATAAATCGAGTAATGCCTGTTCCCAGCACCATTCGGACAGATTCATATAACGAAGCGGTATCCAGATAATCGTTAATATAAACAGCCAATACATTGAAAAACGCCCAAAACGGCAACCAAAAGAAGACCCCCAACAACACCAGAAAACTCAGAAACTTAATGTCGGATAAGGCTTCTCCCATGTCTCTGAACTTCTTTTTTAAAGTGACACCTTCAAGCTCGCGCTCTGGTTCATTGTAAAAAAGCAGCGTAATAATAAACATCAGCCCCACCGTAGCTGCAGCAGTATAAAAAACATAGTCCCACGACCAGCCCCTCAGTTTCCCCATAACTATTGGTCCAACTGATGCGCCAAGATTCACCATCTGATAAAAGATGCCAAATCCCAGTGTTTTATTTGTCGAATCTGTCGTTGCTCGAATAGTTGATGAAATCAGTGGTTTAAAAATACCGGCAGCAAATCCAATGGTCAGCATGGTCAGAGCAATTCCGCTGAACGTCTGCGTTAAAATCAGTAATAAAATGGCAGGAAGATACGCCATGTACGAAATAATCAACATCTTCTTAAATCCATACCGATCAGCAAATGTGCCAGAAAATAAGGGTATCAGATACGAAAGTGCCAGAAAAATACTTTGAATGACGCCCAGGTCTCCTTTCGAAAAACCAAGTTCACCCAAATAAATACCGAAACTCATATAAATACCATAATACGCAAAACGCTCAAGCACTTCGATCGAGTTGGCCACCCAAAAAACCTTTGGAAATTTTGTACGATTACCCATTATTGATTTTTTTGAAGATTTAATTACCGCTTTAAAAATTTCGCTTCCCAAGTTAATTAAATTTGAAACGTATCTTCTCCCTTCAAAGATGATTTTTTTCAGGTTTCACTCGTCTAAATCAATCAATCAGTTCAGGATAACTTGTTAACGATCAACCGATCCGGGCATACATCAAGTAATTGAGCTATTGTTTTATTGAATGTGGGATGAATAAACTCCGGTGAAATCTCGACCAGTGGCTGCAAAACAAATCGCCGTTCAGCGATTCGAGGATGAGGGATTTCAAGCTCATCATTTTTAATGATCTGGTCGTCGTAAAACAACAAATCCAAATCAATCAACCGAGAGCAGTATTGCTCGGAGTGACGAACACGCCCGAGCTTTTTCTCAATTAGCTGAGTTTGCAAAAGTACAGCTTGCGGATCTAGATCTGTCTCAACAATCACTGCCTGGTTCCAGAACAAATCTTCAGATTCAAAACCCCAAGGCTCAGTTTCGTAAACTGATGAGTATTTGACAATTGAACCAACAGTTGATGCGATCAATTCAAGGGTCTTCGCAAATACTTGTTTCCTATTACCCTGATTACCTCCTAAAAGCAAAAAAAGCTTTGCCATCTTTTGTACATAAAATGTAACGAATTGTGTAAATTCGTACCTATTCTTAAAAACTACAAAGTTATAAACGACATCTTATAAATCACCACTATGAAAAGTTTTTTAAAATATACACTGGCAACCATTGTTGGAGTGATGATTGCGGGTATTATCATGACCATCCTATCCATTGGCATTGTATCATCACTGGTTTCGATGGGCGAAAAAACGACAACCGTAAAAGATAAAACGGTATTGATTATTCGTCTGGAAAACGAGATTATCGAACGGGCCAATAACAGTCCATTTAGCGATTTAGACTTGCCCGGGTTTGCAGCAACCAAACAAACAGGTCTCGACGATATTCTTAGTTGTATTGAAAAAGCAAAAACAGACGACAATATAGAAGGGATCTACCTCAACCCGTCAACAATTACGGCGGGGCTTGCAACCGTTGAAGAAATACGCAATGCGCTGATCGACTTCAAAGAAACAGGGAAATTCATTTATGCTTATGGCGAAACCTTCTCGCAAAAAGCTTACTATTTGGCGTCTGCTGCCGATCAGGTTGTTTTAAACCCCAAAGGAATTCTAGAACTGAAAGGGTTAAGTGCGCATCGGATGTTTTATAAAAATGCGCTGGAAAAAATAGGCGTTGAAATGCAAGTCATACGACACGGTAAATTTAAAGCCGCTGTTGAACCGTATTTGCTGGAAAAAATGAGTCCTGAAAACCGTCTGCAAACGGAAAAATACACAAACAGCTTGTGGAACCAGATGTTGATGGATATTTCAGAATCTCGTGGAATTTCAATTGAAAAACTGAACGAACTGGCTGATGGAGTGACGACCTTCCGTGGTGCTGAATACCTCCTCAATGAAGGTTTGGTGGATACGCTAAAATACAAAGACCAGGTGATTGACGATTTAAAACAATTGACGGCAACACGCCAAAGCAAAGATGTCCGCTCAATTGAAATAAAAGCCTATTCAAAAGTCCCGGCGCAAACCGATGGAAAAGGATTGGCACGCGATAAAATCGCCGTAATTTATGCCAGTGGTGGCATCGACATGCCCGGCTCCGGAACTGACGGTATCGATTCTGAGAAATTGTCACGAACCATTCGTCAGGCCAGGCGCGACAGCTCTATCAAGGCGATTGTCCTTCGCATCAACTCCCCCGGCGGAAGCGCCTATGGTTCGGAAGTTATTTGGCGCGAAGTGAAACTGGCCGCTGAAAGCAAACCGGTTATTGCCTCAATGGGCGATGTCGCTGCGTCCGGCGGTTACTACATCGCAGCCGCTGCTGATACCATTCTGGCCGACCGGACAACCATTACCGGCTCCATTGGAATTTTTGGAGTGATCCCAAATATTAACGAGTTAATGACTGACAAACTTGGAATTACGCAAGATGTTGTCAACACCAATGCTCATTCCGATATTTTATCGCTGACCCGACCGCTCACTGAGTTTGAAAAAGGGTTGATGCAGAACTATATCGAAAAAGGTTATGGCATCTTTACCAGCCGGGTTGCCGAAGGTCGCAACATGACTCAAGATGCTGTTGACGAAATTGGACAAGGCCGCGTTTGGGCTGCTCCCGATGCGATCGAAATTGGACTGGTTGATCAATATGGAGGAATAAAAGATGCCATTGAACTGGCCAAACAAATGGCGGGACTGGATCGCTACCGAATTAAAGCATTGCCTGAACTAAAAGACCCTTGGGAGGAGTGGATCAAAGAAATTTCAGGCTCGGCTCGCATGTGGGTGTTGAAACAGGAAATCGGCGAAGCTTACCCAATTTACCAACGACTACAGGAAATTAAACACACCCGCGGAGTACTGGCACGCATGCCTTACGATATTGGGGTGGATTAATGAATAAGAAAAAATAATTAAAGAAGTTGCCAGCACTGGCAGCTTCTTTTTTTGTGCCCGAATTTTCATAACTTCGTAGTACAAAATTCGTTTATGCTGAAAGTCCTTTTATACCCGTTTTCATGGATTTATGGAGTGGTTGTTTACATCCGAAACACCCTTTACGACTCTAAAATTTTCAAGTCTACTGAATTTGAGATTCCAATCATCTCAATTGGAAATATTACGGTAGGAGGAACCGGCAAAACACCACACACGGAATATCTGGTTCAGCTTTTAAAAAAACATGTCAATGTAGCAACGCTGAGCAGAGGTTACAAGCGCAAAACAAAAGGCTTTCGTTTAGTCGAAACAACTTCAAAAGCGTATGAAGTTGGTGACGAGCCACTTCAAATCAAACAAAAATTTCCGGAGGTCACGGTGGCAGTTGACGAAAAAAGGGTTCGCGGAATAAATCATCTGTTGAAAGATGAAGCGAATTCGCCCGATGCAATTTTATTAGACGACGCTTTTCAGCACCGCCAGGTAAGCCCGGGAATCAACATTTTACTGATTGATTACAACCGCCCGATTGATAAAGACGAACTCCTCCCGGTTGGCCGATTGCGCGAACGCAAATACCAGCGCCGGAGAGCAAACATTATTATTTACACCAAATGTCCTGACGAAATCACTCCGATAACCCGGCGGATCATTATGAAGGATGTCAATCTTCGGCCTTATCAATCCTTGTATTTTACGACGATGGAATATGGAAATCCGATTGCTGTTTTTGGCGAACGGCAAGAACTTTCGGAGGAAATGGATGGTAAAAAAAAGCGTCCTGTTATTCTGCTGGCCGGAATAGCAAACCCGGCTCTCTTGCAAACATACGTGGCATCGCACTATGCTGTCATCGATGAGCTGATTTTTAAAGATCATCATCATTTTGGGGCTAAAGATTTTAAAGAAATAGAAGAACGATATCTGAAATATCAAAGCCAAAATCCGATGATCATCACAACGGAGAAAGACGCCATGCGTCTTCGGGATGAAGCATCAATTCCGGATTTTATTCAATCTCAATTATATTATATTCCTGTCGTGATTAAATTTCTGGATCATGAGGGAAAAAGTTTTAATAAAACAATTGTAGGCTATGTTAAAGACAATAGAAGCAACCGCGAGTTATATAGGCGAACATATTCAAGGCAACGTTGATGTAGGAATTATTTTGGGCTCAGGACTAGGGGGATTGGTCAACGAAATTACGATCGAGAAAAAAATTAGCTATAAAGAAATACCAAACTTTCCGGTTTCAACAGTTGAAGGACACAATGGAACATTGATTTACGGAGAACTCGGTGGCAAAAAAATACTGGCCATGCAAGGGCGGTTTCATTACTACGAAGGGTACAACATGAAAGAGGTCACCTTTCCGGTTCGGGTAATGAAAAAACTGGGGATTAATCATCTGATGGTTTCGAATGCCACCGGGGGTTTGAATCCCGATTTTAAAGTTGGCGACCTGATGATCATCAGCGACCACATCAATATGTTTCCGGAGCATCCGCTGCACGGAGAAAATATTGATGAACTTGGACCAAGATTCCCCGACATGAGCCAGGTGTACTCCAAAGAGTTACGCGACCAAGCCAAGTTTATTGCCCTCAAAAATAAAATTGATGTGAAAGAAGGCGTTTATGTGGGCGTGCAAGGTCCTACATTTGAAACCCCTGCCGAATACAAAATGTTTCGCATTTTGGGTGGCGACGTAGTGGGCATGTCTACCGTGCCCGAAGTGATTGTTGCCCGGCATATGGGCATGAAAGTATTTGGTATTTCGATTGTTACCGACAGTGGCGTACCCGGAGAAATTGTAGAGATCTCGCACGAAGAGGTGCAGGAAGTCGCCATGCGCTCAGAGCCTTCGATGACACTAATTCTTAAAAACCTGATTGCAAAAATCTAAGCAAAAGGAGCAAACATGATTTTTAAAATTCCCGAGTTTGAGGATATTATAGAAGCCCACGAACGAATCAAAAGTTTGGCGCATCGTACTCCGGTTTTAACTTCTCAGTCCATCAATGAAATTACGGGAGGCAAGTTATTCTTTAAATGTGAAAACCTGCAAAAAGTGGGAGCTTTTAAGTATAGAGGAGCCTGCAATGCGGTGTTTTCGCTGCCCAAAAACCAGTTATTGAAAGGAGTCTGCACCCATTCATCGGGAAACCACGCAGCTGCACTGGCGCTGGCAGCTCGCGTGAAAAACATCCCGGCTTACATTGTAATGCCTGAAAATGCGCCGGCCATTAAAAAGAAAGCCGTTGAATCGTACGGTGCGCGAATTACCTACTGCCGGCCAACCCTTGAAAGCCGCGAACAAACACTGCTTGAAATTCAGGATCGCACGGGAGCAAAGGAAGTTCACCCCTACAATAACTTTCAGGTAATTTGCGGGCAGGGAACAGCCACCAAAGAGCTGATTGAAGACTACGGTGAGTTTGATGTCATTCTATGCCCGGTTGGAGGTGGAGGTCTTCTGAGTGGAAGCTCCATTGTCAGCAGAGCACTGAATCCAAAAGGCCTGATCATTGGTGTTGAACCTGAAGGAGCAGACGATGCTTATCGGTCGTTTCATAGCAATATGCTGGTTCCGTCAATCAACCCAAATACCATTGCCGATGGATTGCTGACCTCGGTTGGCGAAATGAACTTCCGGATCATCCAGCGCAAAACCGATGAGATTGTCACCGTCTCCGAACGAGGTATCATTCGCGCCATGCGCCTGATTTGGGAGCGCATGAAAATCATTATAGAGCCTTCAGCTGCAGTACCACTGGCTGCCATTCTCGAAAACAAAGTGGATGTTACCAATAAGAAAGTCGGCATCATACTAAGTGGTGGCAATGTAGATTTGGAGAACTTGCCGTTTTAACAAAAATCATTAAACCCTCAATCTGTATTTTTTAAGTTTTTTTTCCAAAAGACAGAATCAGGGATAACACTGTAGCTACATATCAAGAACCACACTTAATTTATCAAGTAAAAAAAGTTGGCTCCGGAAAATCCGGAGCCAACAGAAACTATGGGAAGGTAAAAAAGATCTTTCGCTTAATCTAAGGTCAGTACGAACCATACATCAGCATTGCCAACGCTGGTAAGTTTTACAGTACTTGGATTTTGCTCATCATCCATTTCGACCTGATAAGGCGCATTGTCGGTTATTACATCGACAAACACCCCTAGGTGGGTGTAATAACTCCAATTAAATCCTTCTGATACTTTAGCAATGTCGAGATAATCTGGTTGATTGGGCACTCCACTAAAACTTAGATTATAGTGTGAACGGTATGGCCCGGGATAACTGTAAAACGAAATACCAATATCGCCCAGATCGACACGAACACCGCCCATTTTTACAGTTGGAGCCAATTGCTCACCCCATACTTGAGCGTTTGCATTGTATATTTCCACAAAGGTATTGAAAACTGTGTCGGAGCATGTATTGTCTCCCACAATATCAAGACTCCAGGGAGCAGATGTCAAATTAACGGGGGCAACAACGAGTTGAATAGAGAGATTGCCCTGGATTGAGCTAAAACTAAGCTCTTGCTCATTAAAAACAAGGTCTTGATAACTTTGTCCCTGTATTTCAACAGGCTCGTAAAATGAAATCCCTGTATCGGTAACAATATATGGAACAACAATTGATGTGTCATTGCCATTATCGGTGTACTCAAAAGTAAAGTTACGATTCATCTCCTGTGCCGACACGTCTTCGCCATTTACCGTAACATTAAAAGATGCACCCCCCAAAAAACCTGCGATCTCTTTAACCTTAGCGATATAATCCTCAGCAGGTTCAGTCATTTTTGTAAGGCGCATTTTATTCCCGGTTTTCGTTCCTTGTACTGTAATCACATCATTTTCGGACGACATCAGCAAAAACTCATAATCGCCTCCCTTTGCATTGTATTCGGCACCCGAAGGTGTTGCAAAATAATGCATGAACGGATTATAGGTATTAAAGGTCAGTACAGGGCCACCATAGGAAATAACATCGTAAAATGACACGGCAGGGGCGGTAAGGTCATTCATTCCTTCGTACCAAACTGCTACGCTATCGTTCTCATCAAACTTAACCACATAGCTGTAACCGCCGTATTGCATTTCTTTATCGGGGAAATACTGAAATAACCATCCCTCATCAGAATTCTTCAGAGTCTCTTGGTAGTGCTCAACTGCTGCTGTTTTTCGTTGTGATGCTGTTTCATCAAAAAGCATCTCTGTTTCATTATCACACGAAGTGGTAAAAATGCTTAATACACAAGAAAACAGCATGATATAAATAATATTCTTCATAGTTACTATTCTATTGTTATTTTATCAAGGTCTTGTTCTCCCAACTTACTTGCACGCATTTGAATAGAGGCACGCAATTTGTCAATATCAATATCCCACACTTGTTTTAGGTAGGCTTTTACAATGGCCATTTTCTCGCCAATGATAGCACTTCCATTTTCACCGGCTGCTTCCATTTTTTCAGCCCAGGCTTCCTCTGAGTTGGTGATATAATGGGCAATCAGCTCAACAAAATCCTCATCGGTTTCTTTACTGGAATAGTCGCTAATAAAGCCGGCCTCCAACGAAGACCCCGAATCCCATGCATCATCCCATGAACCACCGACATAGTCGGTTGCCGATATTTTATCAAAATCGGTCGAATAGTCTTTGGTTTGATGCAAAATATGCGAGAATTCGTGAAAAATGGTTCTGAAATAATACCGATACAATGCAGCTGCATTTGTTACATCCAGGTTATTGATATTGTAAAGAGTAATCTTCAATCCACCTTCGGCAGTTCCCAATACCATTGTACCATTATTCAGGTAAGCCGGAGAGCCAACCATCATAATCATTTTAGGAAAATATTTTTCCAAAAATCCATCCGGAGCAACATCTTCATAGGCATCTAAACATAAATACTTGACCAGATTCGCCATTTTTATTGAATTCTCATAAAGTGCCGGCACCAGTTGGTAATCCATGTCAGACTCGATATCTTCCATTTTATACATGAATCGAATATTATAGGGTTTCCTATAAATTTCGTCCAAATACTTATCAAAAGCATTCTGGGTTTTGCTTTCTACTGTAATTACGCTAACATTGGGGTTGGGACCTTCCTCTTCAGTACATGCCCCAACAGTAACCATGATTATAGCGATCATCAGCCAGTAGGTTATTCTGTTTTTGTTCATGATTTTTCTTTTTACAGTTAATTATTAACGAGGATTTGCCTCTACTCCTGCTGAAATGACATCTTGTGGAAGCTGCAATGCTTTGCGTAGGTCATCTTTTTCCAACACATCCAAAACTTTTACAGTTCCATTCGATTGAATTTGATAGCGTGGCACTTCAATTCCGTAGCGCTTAATATCGAACCAGCGCAAACCTTCGTGCAAGGTAAGTACTCTGCGGCATTGCAATACATAGTGAATTAAATTCTCCTGCAAACCTGCCACTACCGTAAATCCCGGGCTAAGTTTCTTTTTCTGACTTGGTGTATCCTCAGATGAATAATCAAGCCCATTGTAGAAAGTGTTGATGTCATCAAGCGTTGTTTCCGCCCCTGGAATATAAAAGGCACGAGTCCAGGCATTCAAATCGGCTAGTGCTTCATCATTCCTATTCAACATGATTTCGGCTTCAGCCCTTACCAAAAGGGTTTCATCTGTCGTAAATGGGATCATAACTGTTTTTGTATAACCAATGCCTGCAACAGGATCTGTATATTCAAACAAGTATGGAATTTTATAAAACAAGGTTTTATCCAAGTTGTTTCCTGCGTATACAAATGGACGATAATTAAAATACCCAAGGAGAACACCGTCTGGAGCCCAAGGCATGGGCGCATTAAGCGTTTGCTCTTCAGCAACTTTCTCAGTATGATTAAACCGTGAACCAACATAAAACGCCCCAAAGTAAAGCCCCAGACTAGATCCAGTTGGCACAGCCAACAAATCGGCAGGATCGTTTATGTAAGCATTGGTTACAGCCTCGCGGGATCTGGGAAGCTCCCCCATGGCCGTCCAGTCGCGCAATCGCGATGATGGATTCGTTGTTAATACTTCGGTAGCATAACTAATTGCCTTTTCCCAATTCTCATAAAACAAGTTAAAACGGGCAGCAAATGCATAAGCAGCCTTTTGGTTAAAGTGGTACGCAGCTACTTCGTACATATCATCGCTAATTAAAGGTAGTGCAGCTTCAATATCTGCATCAATTTTCTCATACACTTCTTTAACTGTGCCTCGCTCATACTTCGGATTCAACGTGGTCTCGGGTGCTTCCATATAAGGAATCCCTAAATCAGTATCACTTGTTGCCGAGTTATAATGTTTACAAAAAACATTCACTAAAATAAAGTGTGAATAGGCACGTGTTATTAGTGCTTCGCCTTTTTCGGCCAGTAGGTTTTCTTCACCGATTTCTTCAATAGCAGCCAGTGCCTGGTTGGAGTTAGCAATAGCAAGATAAGCTCCTTCCCAAACATTTTTCAAATCATCATTATCAACTTCGGTAATCTCCTCCCAGTTTGCCATTTGCTCATATATCCTGGTTGAATTTGGATTTAATTCACCTGTATCATCAATATTGTCGGATGAGAGTTCGCAAGCCAAAGCATAGTTCCCGTCAGAATATGCAGAAACGAGAAGTTTCCTGATCTTAACCTGACTATCGACTTCGGCTCTGTTATCCGGAGCTTCATCAAGAAAATCATCACATGAGAAGGCCAATAAGGCCATCATGATGAAATATAGTATTTTCATTCTTTTCATATCTATATCTTTTTTATAAACCAAGCTTTAAGGTAAATGTAAACTGCTTAGGAACCGGAGCGGCAACCCCTCCTGTATTAAAGAATTCAGGATCCTGTCCATTCAATTTATCATCAGAGTAAATTAAAAAGAGGTTTGTTGCCTGAACTTTAAGAGATAAATTATTCACCCCAAGTGCTTTTGTTACTTGCTTATTAAAATCATAGGATAAAGAAACATCCTTCATTCTAATAAAATCACCTTTTGCAATTCTTGCAGTAGAATAATTATAAGCGTTATACGCGGTTGCTAAATCAGCACTCCCAATATTATCTTCTTGTCTTGTTGTGGCAATAACAGGAACATCGGTATGCGCTTCGTCACCGGGATTTACCCAACGATTTTTAAATTCGCGGGGTAAGGCGGTCAGGTCCGAATAGGAACTATCGAATACAGGATCGAGACGTACCACATTTCCAAATGAATAGGTAATGAAGACATTAAATCGAAATCCTTTATACGAAAAAGTATTGTTTAAACTACCCATGTCTGTCGGGTCGGCCGAGCCTGAATACTCCAGGAAATCAAGGTTTTCACGTTCCTGAAAATAAACATCGAACACCGTTGTTTCATTTTTGTCGTTTAGGAATGTTGGCAGACCTTCACTATTCAGTCCCTCAAACGGGATTGAAAAAATGGAACGTACAGGATAGCCTTCGCGGGCAAATCCAGTTCCCCTAACCAAATCAATTACCTGAGATCTTGTCTCCAAGTCGGTCACTTCATTCTTTACTTTTGAATACACGAAGGTGGTAACCCAAGAGAAATTATTCGTTCTAATATTGGTTGACGACAATGAAAATTCATAACCATCAGATTTCATAGATGCAACGTTACCGAATTTAGAAACCTCTCCTCCTAACCCCTGTGTATTAACAATGCCAATCAGATCGAAGTTGTCTCGTCGATACACATCAAAAGTGGTATTAAGTCTGTTGTTAAGAAACCCAATTTCAGCTCCAAAGTTGAATTCATGTTTTTTCTCGTAGGTCAGGTCGCTATTTTCAAGCGAGTTGATATAAAGCGCACTTTCCTTTACTCCGGCACTTGGGCGCCATGGTGTTTCACTTCGAATATCAACTAACGAGTTTGTCACATTGTACGGGCCTCTGTCGGCCGTTAAACTATAAGATGCCTTTAGCGAAAGATGTGAAATTGCTGGCTCTAAGTCCTTAAAAAAGCCTTCTTCGTGTGCGTTCCATGCACCTGAAATATTCCAGGTAGGAAGCCAACGGGCACTTTGAGAACGACCTAACTTGTTCGATCCTTCATAACGCAATGTACCATTTAAAGTATACTTCGCTTTATATGAATAGGTCGCATTACCAAAAAAGGCAACATTCCGGTAGCGGGTATTCTGAATACTATAATATAAATTATTCTCCTCTATTCCCTTTTTGAATAACTCATAGGTGTAGAATGGTATTTCCCCCATGGAGTATTGCATTCCCCATCCGGTATTGCTTGTTTGCTTCCGGTCGGATGAGTTAATCTCCATGCCACCATAAAAATTCACAATGTGGGTTTCGTTGAAGACATCTTTGTACGATGCCGTTGTCCGCAAGTCATATCCAAGCATGGAATAATTCGTTCGTGTATAAATACCTCCTTGAGGCAATACACTAACAGGTAAAGCATAAGGATCGTCAGGATCAGTATACAAAAATGGGTTGTCATCTCGAATGGTTACATTGCCCATTGCCCGATAGGCTTGAGCCTGGTTCGAAAACTCAGTAATATTATGCTCTTGCGAAGTTGCTTGATATTTCAATGCTCCCAAAGCACTCAACTCTACTTTTGGCACCACTTTCCATTTCAGCTGCGATTGGAACTTAACATTAACCACATTCAAATCAATATTATTTTCACTCAATTCCTTTTTGATATTGAAGGGGGCGTAATTACGCGTGTAGTAGTTATCCGGATCTAAAGCTCTTGAAGAGTTTAGTGCAAAAGAATATGGGTTAATATCAAAATCGCGTTTAACCTTTCCGGTAACCACATCTACATCCTGAGCTAAAGTTCCGGGAGCTTTTTGCTTCCGGTATGAGGCACTACTAATTGTATTTAACGATAGATTATCACGAATCTTATAATTCGTATTAAAATTCGCGGTATAGCGATTCACCTTACTGTCGAGCGTCCAGCCCGGATCAACCAAAGCACTAATTGACGCGTAGTAGCTTGATTTTTCAGTTCCTGAAGACATGCTTACGGAATGATTCTGCATGATATTGGTATTGAATAGCTCATCAAACCAGTCGGTGTTCCGGTATTCAGCCTGACGTAAAAATCCGGCCATGGCCTCCGGCGTATTGGGTAATACATAATTACCTGATCCGTCAAGCTGATTCAGTTGACTATACATGCGTCCGTACACGCCGCTTTCACGGGCATTCGCAATATCGGCATAATTCAACCATCCTCCTTCGCGCATTTCTTCATAAACCGACATTTGTTCCTGAGAGTTCATGATGTTAAAATCGCTGTAAGATGGAGTTAAGCGGTATGTATATTCGCCGGTATAATTAATTCGGCTTACGCCGGCTTTACCTCTTTTTGTAGTAATTACAATTACACCAGCCATTGCCCGTGCACCATAAATTGATGTTGCCGAACCGTCTTTTAAAATCTCAAAACTTGCAATATCATCAGCATTTAAACCTGCAATAGCTGAGCTAATCAGCGTTATTGCATCTCCTGATGAAAGATCATCAGAGCTCATTTCAACCACATCTTCCATAATCACTCCATCAACAACCCAAAGAGGTTTCGAACTTCCATAAATTGAAGTTGCCCCCCTCACACGTATTTTTGGTGCAGTACCAAAAGTACCTGAAACGTTTTGCACAGAAACCCCGGCGGCACGTCCTTCCAGACCACGACTAACATCTGCAATACCAGCAAGCTTAACATCTTCCGCATCTAATCGCTGGCTTGCTCCGGTAAACAATCGTTTATCGGTTGTTACCATACCAGTGACCACAACTTCGTTTAGATTCTCTGAAAACGACTCTAAAGTCACATCCAACTGAGACTGTCCATCGATTTTTACTTCCTTCGGTTTCATACCGATAAACGAAAAAACAAGTGTTTGATCTGCTTTGTCAGGAATTTTTAACCGGTAACGACCATCGAAGTCGGTTGCTGCTCCAAGTGTTGTTCCTTTAACAACTACGGAAACTCCGGGCATTGGAGCTCCGGTTTCGTCAGTAACAACACCGCTAACCTCTTCAACCTTCTGAGGTTGTACATTCGGTGTGCTCTGCTGCTCGGAGTCGGGATTCGATTTAATGATGACCACTTGATCCTTTATCTCGTATGAGAGTCCGGAACCAGACAGGCATTCATCCAATATGTTCTCTACTGTCTTGGGACTAGAGCTAAGCTCAACCTCCTCTAGCTTTTCGACTTCATCAACATTAAAAAGAAAGGTGTAATCGGTTTTCTTTTTAAGTTCATTTAAAACATCGACCAAAGAGCATTTATTCATTTTTAGCTCAATGAGTCTCTCTCCTGATCTTGCTGAAACCTGCAAACAGGTAAAGCTTACGATCAAGACCAAAAGCGCAAGTTTTCTTATACGAAGGCGTCTTGCCCATTGTAAAGAAAAATCTTCACATTTTTTCTTCATACTTTGAATGTGATTAAGTTAATACCTCGTTTTGTGAACGATGTTATAAGTACCAGCTATTAGAGAATTAAAAACACTAATCCCTGCCTCCAAACATCTCGTTCTGTTATTCTATTATGCTTCTTAATGATTGATTACTTACTAACGACTACATCATGTCCGTCCACGCTAAATTTGACATTTTGCGTTGTTGCCAACATATCCAAAACCGTACTCAAATCGTCATATCGTTTAATATCACCCGTGAATTTAAGTGACCTATCAACACCATCGGAGATTGTAATATTTACGTCGTACAATCGTTCAAGCCTTTTCATTAAACTGTCCAAACTTTCATTTTCAAAAACCAAACGCCCACGCGTCCAGGCTGTAAACACACCGGCATCTATCTCTTTCCTTTGCACGACTCCCGTTAATGTGTTCACACACAACTGCTCGTTGGCCATCAGTAGCTCCTTCTTTCCCCAATGGTCATCATCTACAATAACCTTCCCCTCAACAACAGTTGTCACCATTTCATATTTTTCATCATAAGCATTTATATTGAATGCCGTGCCAACTACTTTTACTTCTACGTCATTAACATCAATAACAAAGGGAACTGCCTTGTCGGGAGCAACCTCAAAAAAACCTTCTCCTTTAAGTGAAATCTGTCTAATATTTTTTTCAAATCGGGTAGGAAACACTAGTTTGGAATTGGAATTCAACCAAACTTTTGTTCCATCCATCAGGGTAAACTTATATTTCGCGCCCCGGGGAACAATGATTGTATCGGAAACGGCTGATCGAAAAAACGAACTAAACCGTTGTTTTTTATTGTGAACCAGATGGCTGATATTATTTTTAAGATTTGATGGATCTACGAAGGTTTCTTTAGTGATGTCCAATGGATATACTTCGCCATCTCCGGTAACAAGCATGGCTTGTTTGTAATTAGCAACACCATGTTCTAATGTATGAGTGGAATTCTTATAAGTAGAAATCAGGTACACGCTTACCACAAACACTGCGAAAACAGCTGCGGCAGATTGTAGATATTTTATAATCGTTCTACGTCGGCTTCTTCCCCTAATTTCAGCTTTTATATGCTGCCAGCCTTTATCCTTATTGATGGTTTGTCGGATCTCCTCCTTACGCAAGTATTCTTCGCGAGGCGACTGAAGTAATCTTCTCAGCAAATCAGAGTTTTCCTTTTTATCAGATTCCCACTCTGCTAAAAACCGCTCTTCCTCATCTGATAAACCGCCCTTTATTTTTTTTGCAATTAGATCAGAAATATAGAACTCTAGATTCATTTTGTCATCCATTGTCAACTTATCATGTATATAAGTCAGAAACAGGCAACCCTTAAAAGTGGGTGACAAAGAATTCAATTATTTTTTATTTGCCTTCACTCGACAAAGCTCTAATCCATTCATAAACAAAGCAAAATGAGATTTATTTTTTTCAATTTCTCTCGTAGAATTTTTTTGGCTCTCATCTTCTGAGTTTTTACGGTATTGATTGAAATATTCAAGTCTTCCGCTATTTCATTGTTCTTAACGCCATTCAAACTCATTAAATAAATCTCCCGAGCTGATTCCGGAAGTTGCTGTACCGCTTCATTAATAATACGGTGCACTTCTTCTTCGATAACATGTTGCGAGAAATACTCCTCACTATAGACAAAAGGTGCTACTTCCTGACTAAATTTTTGACGCACCCGAAGATGATCCAAATAATTGACGCAAGAGTTTCGAACAGCTTTATATAAAAATGCTCGTATCGCATACTCATTGTCAAAATTATTTTTCCTCAACCAAAATTTGATAAATGTCTCCTGTACAATATCTTCAACTACCGTTTGATCATGAATAAATTTTTGACCAAATAGTACGAGAGAGTCATAATATTCCACATAGAAGGCTTCGAACTCCTCATCATTTATACTCTTTTTTCGGTCATTTAATATCTGAGACAGCCTATTCATTCAGCTTATCATTTATAAGTACTACACTTATGGAATTATCTAATGCACACAAAAACAGGCACATATAGCGGTCATTTATCGTAAAATCCACAATAGAGGCTGGCAAAACAACAGTTCATATTGTGTGATTAACGGCTGATAACTAGTTGTTTTTCGCCCCCACTCAACACAACTACAAAAAGACATAAGAAGCTGGCTATTTCGCAATCTCTTCCTGTTCAGAACACGAATTCATTAATTGAACAGACTTTCTATCCTTACCGAATGACAACATATTGAACTCCCAAAATTAATATAATATAAATACTTTCTCGGCAAACGAGTGAAAAAGTCTAATAACAAAAACTGTGATTCGGCAGGTTGTTACACCTATTCGAAAACAGAAAAGTCGTGATGCGGACTAACCTCCCGTTATGAGACAATAGCAGACTTAAAAGCACTAATGATCGAAACAGCCAACAAGATCAAAATTTAATACCGTTTTCTGTCAAAACGTTACAGGCAACAAAAATCACAAAAACCAAAGTGGATATTACGAATAAAAAAAGTGGGCATCATCTTCGGTGGTGGCAATGTGGCATTTGGAGAATGTGTCGTGTTAAGGTGATTAATATTTATTACGAATGACTACCATTGATAAGTATATGAAACCGATGGCATAATTGGGAATAATGAAAATTGGTAGAGTTTCCGACTGTCCCCACTTGATTTGAAATAATAGTAATAAGGGTTCATCCGGTTATAAAGGTTGTAAATCCCGAAGTAGAAATTTCGTTCACCCTTTTTCAATTGCTTTTTGAAGTTTAGCCCAATATCCAACCGATGATAGCTGGCGGTTTTATAGTTATTGATACTACCATAATTGTGTGCGCCCAAAAACATCTTATCAAAATAGTTGTCACGAAAATAGTCGAAATCGATTGCCGGGAAAGCCTGAGTGGCGAGCGTAATGTAGTTGCCTGAGGCAAAAATCCAGTTGACAGAAAAAGAAACCTTTTGATGTTCCTTTTCCCGCTTTTTCGATTGCATCTTGCCAGTTTAGCGTATTAAAAACGGTAAAGCCAGGTTTGTAATCGATCAGGTTACGCATTTTTTGTAGTAGGTCTCAATCGAAAAATCGACTCCTTTAATATTCCGGCTAAAGGCGAGGGCAATTTGATCGGACTTTTCTGGTTGAATTGAAGAGGTAGATGGAACCCACAAGTCGTTAGGCAATCCGGCAGAATTGTTCGCCAAAAGGTGGATGTACTGGTGATTTTTGGAGTATGATACTTTAATTGCAGTTTCGTTTGGCAACGATATGATTGACGTAATAAAGTGGAACATCGTCCATTAAAATGAGATTTTGATCAGGCGTTCCACCACGAACATAAAAAACTGATGTTCCCTCGTCTCCCATTTTCACGCCGGGTATTAATTGAAAACTTTTCATTAGATCGGGTTCACCGGTCATGGTCGGTAGCTTTTTTAAAGGTCGATTGGAATCTCCACTAATCCGGTAACCCGTTCTTCTGTACCTTTCGCTTCTATTTTGACTTCTCCAATTGAAAGACCCGGAGCCAGATAAAGATTGACCAACGAGTCATTTTGTGCAGGGTTGGCAAATAACAATTTCTGGTAGCCAATGAATGAAATTTAGAGAGTTGCTTTTGCAGAAGTGGTTAATCTGAAATAGCCATTGTTGCCAGTCGAGGTTCCTTTTTGGCTTGCAGGTTGAAAGACGGTTGCCCCGATCAATGGCTCATCGGTTGTTGCGTCCCTGACAAAACCTTGGAGGGTATGGTTTTGAGCAAACAAATGAGTAGGGAATACAATTGGTAGCACTAACAGAAAGGTTATAATGATGCGGTTTGCTTTCATGTTATTGAGCTATATTGGTGCAAACCTTGATGTCCTGTGTATATGCTGCATAAATTCCCAACCCGTTTTGTACATTCGAATACAGTTCAACCGGATCGCCTTTGAAGAGGTTGTAAACATCATCCCGTTCGACGTTTTGATTATATAAATGACTGATGATGCTTTTCCGGTATTCGTAGTAATTACGACTCACGTTTTTCAAAACGATGGTTGGATTTGATGACTCAGAAAAGATATCAAGAGTCAATGTTTGTCCGCTAAATAATTCATCGGTAAAAAGCAGTGAACCTGGCGGGTTGGGATCATTTTCATTATCAACCGTGATGACCGGGCTGCTGATATGAAAGGTATTTACGAGACGATTGTTTTCATCCAAGATGACGAGTTCATGGTAATTTTTTCTGTCAGGATCATCATTAAACGAAACCGTGATTTTCCCAAATTGGACGTGGTATTGATCAGTATAAACCGGATATTTATTCGTCGCTTGCTCAATTTTTATATTGGCTGGTACAGTATCAATAGCCGACAATGTTTGCCCATCCTATTTCTGCACAACGACACGATAAACACGCCTGATTTCGGGCAACAGGAAATTTTGTAGTTGCCATTCGTTGAGTTGTTTCCTGTCCACTTCAAGGAATCATTTTCATACAAGGCGACATTCAGCCCATTGATGTATTCCATTGTGTCAAGTTGGATGTTTGTTGTTTGACTAACAGACAATTCAATTGGTTCACCGGGAGTAAAAAGACAATTGACAACCGGCTTTTGCTCTTGTTGCGTCAAGTCAATTTCAACGATCTTTTGGCAAGCTAAAAACAATATTAGGTATACGAGAAGAAAAAATATGCCCCTTTTCATATTATTCCCTCCTAATTTGAATCATTTGTTTTTGGTATCCTGCGAATATCCCTGTTCCATTCCCGATGTTGGAATAAACAATAACGGGCGCTGCATTCAAGTTGCCCCGGTTTGAAAGCTGTAGCAAATAATCTTTCTGAAACCGATAATACTCTTTACTTAGATCCAAGTACTCCAACCAATATTCTCCCCGATAAAAATTATTCGTGTATACTTTCACAGGCACTTCCTTCGAAAATTCCCCCAACAGGGTGTATGTTTCATAAGTAGTTTGATAAAACAATCCAATATTCGAAATGCAATCAATTAAACTGTAGCCGCTGGAATATCGCTGATTTGTTCTTTCATGAAAAGTGGCCTGGCCAATCTCATAACAATAATTGGATTGCTCCTTTGGGCTCAGGAAATTCCCCAATGTGGGGCAAATATCCCCATAAAGGGTTTGACCAGACAACGGTGTTAATTTATCAATAGCCGTTTGATCAACACCCAGCTGTTGCATCCGTTGAAATGAGTTCTCATCAAAATAGTAGGTATTGTATCCTTTCACCGTATCGAATACCATAACCCGTATCCTGCAGTACTGTTCCTGTGCAGACGATGGAACAATGGTAAAACTTGTGGGGTACATTTCGCTCCAAATGTTGTTTTGCAGAACAACATCCTCGGGGAGCGTTCCTGATACAATTCCGTTTAATTGTGACTGAGCGGGGATACTGCTGGTGGCACGTATTGTATCATGCCCTGGCAAAGAAACATTCAAGTGATAAACAACCTTGGCTTTAGGTTTTACTTGTGACCAATACCTTCCGTTCCCGTTATTTATCAGGGATGTACTTGTGCCATCTTCCCCTCTAATTTCTACCTGAGCATTATCAATTCCAGTCTGGTTATCTTTTTCATTAATTGAAAATGTATTATAAACATTAACCCTCCAAATAGAATCGGGGTTGAAGAAACAAGTTATGGCAACTTTATTTTCATTCGACGGAAAACTCAAGTCAATATCCTGAACGCAGGCCGACAGCACAACTATGAACAAGACAAAAAATGGGACTCGTTTTTTCATGTTAAAAGCTTTTAAATTTGAACCGGTAACTTACGGAGGGCATAAAACGGAATATGGAAAAATTTTTAAACTTTAATTTTCCTTCTTCTTTTTTGGTATAAATTACAAACGGGTTATTTCTACCGTAGGCATTATAAATGGAAAAATTCCAGATTCTCTCTCCTCTTTTTTTCTGCTTAATTAAATTGATCCCCAAATCCAGCCGATGATAATCGGGAAGCCTTGCCTGATTAATTCCACTGTAGTAAGTAATCGATTGTGGTGAATAAACTTGATTGCTGGAAAAACCGAACTCTTCCAAAGCTCCGGAAACAGGAGAGCGTTCATAAATCTCCTGCCCTTTGTATAATGTTGAGGAGATCGTCACAGGAACACCGGTGCTATAAGTCCAGGTCAATGATAGCTCAATGTGTTTGTTCAATTTATGCACTGCTACAACATTGATTCTGTTCCTGCTATCATACCGAAAAGGAAATGTGTGCCCATTATTCAACTCGGGAAACCTACGATTTGCCCACGAGAGCGTGTACCCAACCCACCCCGTGGTTTTACCTTCGTTTTTTCGTAGTAGCCATTCCGCGCCATAACTTTCGCCATCGCCAGTAATTACTTTGCTTGTCCAATCGTTATCCAATGTGAAAAACGACTCCCCGTTTTTATAATTTATGACCCCCTCCATTTTCTTATAGTACAAGGCCATTGACAGTAAAACCGATGGACTTAAACGATAATGAGCTCCGATATCGAAGGTTAAAGCAGAAGCAGGTTCAATTTCCCTTAATGCCGGCACCCAAATATCAACAGGAAATGAAGTCCCATTATTGATCAAAAGATGAATGGGTTGAGCCATCCATGAAACCGATGCTTTTACAGAAGATTTAGTGTTAATTCTGAAATCACATGAAAAGCGGGGCTGAAACGAGTAGTAGGGATTGTTCTTTCTTGAAAATAACAAGACATTCATGCCAGCATTTAAATGAAGCCACTCGGTTGGGTTGATGTGATTTTCGAAATACCCATCTAACTCAACAACATGATCATCCGACTTTTCCGTTTCATATTGAAAATTATCATCCGGATCTGATACTGATCGATACTGCATAATTAAGTTACCGGGTACAAAATGATGGGTAACCACTTTCCCTCCAAACTTCGTGTTCCAAGCAGCAGACATGGCATAATCAAAGTCGATCTTTAGTCCTAAATCACGAATACTCGAGGCATTCAAATAGTTAATTGACTCATTCAGCGTATCACTTAAGAGTTCTTCGATGGAATGATTTTTAAATGTTGTTTGATATTGATACCGGGAAAAAATCAATGTTGTATTTGCAAATAACTTTGGGCCAAATATCTTGTTCCATCTTGCAGTTGCCGTAATGTTGCCCCATAAATTTTCCATGGTGGTCTTTTTTTCCATATTGCCGGCCAACTCTGAAGTATCGAACATTTGGCTGCTACTCTTTTCGCGTTCGTTGATATGAAGTCGATCCCTGCCCGTGTACAAGCTTAAATACAAACGGTTATTTTCATTAAGTATGAAATTAGATTTTACATTCAGATCATAAAAACCATATCCTAAATTCGTCCTCAGAGATCCACCCCCTACTCTTTCCTGCTTAAACGATGTGAGAGGCGTGTAAAACAAATCGGCATAAGTTCTTCTCGCAGCAACCAAAAACGAAGATCTCCCCTTTTTTATCGGACTTTCAAAAACTACTTTAGAAGAAATTGTTCCCACAGAAATGTCCAAGTTCTTTTTGTATAAATTACCTTCTTTCAAGCGTACATCGATGACCGAAGACAGCCGCCCTTCGTAACGAGCAGGGAAACCACCTTTATAAACATCGACACTTTTTACAGCTTCGGGAGTGAAAACAGAAAAAAAACCGAACAAGTGATTGATATTGTAAACAGGAACTCCATCAAGCAGGATTAGGTTTTGGCTGGCATCTCCTCCCCGAACGTATAAACCAGAACTCCCCTCCTTGCCCATCTGAATTCCGGGCAAAAGTTGTAAACTTTTTACAAGATCTCGTTCACCCAACAATCCCGGAATTTTCTCTAACTGATTGCCTGTAAGCATAATTCGATCCAATCTGTTCTGACTATTGCTGTTGTCCAATCTACTCCTGACAACAATTGAGTGCAATTCATTATTGGTTTTGAGAGCTATCGTGATCCTTAAGTCCGATTCAGCTTTTTTGCGGACAATCTTCTTTTCGTAACCGACATAAGATACTTCCAGCGCAATGGAATCATTTTTAACAACAGGAAGACTAAAAAAACCATAGTCATTGCTAATTACACCTGTACCTGTGTGCAGGTTGTAAACATGTGCATGAATTAATGTTTCTCCAGTCTCTATGTCTACGACAGTACCACCAACCTGAACATTTTGTCCATGCGAGTAAATACATACCATCACTAAGGCTAGAATACTCAATACTTCCCTCATCTAGTGTCGTTAAGATTAGTACGCATAAGTTTTTTTATAACGTATCTGCTGTGATAAAGAAAACAATACTGGTTATAGTTTTATTGTACATAACCAGCATTGTTTTGTATAATTAATTGAAATTGTCACTTTATTTGAATCGCCGATCCCACTAGACCAAAAGATTGCATAAAATTTACAACGAATATCCATCCCCTCACTCATTCTAAAGAAATCACTATACTTATTAATAATAACTATCTTTTCCTCCTTACGTTCTGATGTTGTCAGCTAAGTCATAGGTTTCATCCCTGAAAGTCTCCACAAACTTAAAATTGAGACTATTCTCCCATCCTTTCTTCTCTGTGTCTTCCATTTTTTCTATTTGTAATAATAAAACAACTATAGAAAACGCGATTAATCTATGATAGAATTACAAGGATGCGCTTCGCAAGAATGACTACCACTTATAGGTAAATGAAACTGATGGTATAATTGGGAAAACGCTAACCGATCTGACCTCATTATCTTTTTTATAATAATACCACGGATTCATGCGGTTATAAACATTGTAAATGGAGAAAGTCCACGTGTAGATTTTCCCGTTAGATCGTTTCCGTTTGGAGGAATACCCGATATCCAGATGATGGAAAGAAGGCATCCTGAAATTATTGGGCTCGTAAAAGGTCTTCCTGGTGGAGAACCACTCCGGTAGGTCTGACCAGACAGATTCCTGCATTCCTGGCGGCATGATACCCGGCATTTCGGCATCGGATACACTCAGGTGGTTTCCGGATTGGAGGGTAAAGCCGAAAGACAGGCTTTTCTTGTAACTCGAATTGGTTTGTAGTTCATATTCCGCCATTAGCGAAATG
The DNA here is from genome assembly GCF_009847015.1 of Sunxiuqinia indica. Taxonomy (GTDB): domain Bacteria; phylum Bacteroidota; class Bacteroidia; order Bacteroidales; family Prolixibacteraceae; genus Sunxiuqinia; species Sunxiuqinia indica. Next base: position 274,744 of record NZ_WVEM01000002.1, on the reverse strand, counting down.
TCGTGGCGGCGATCGTATTTAAACGGGAACCAGTTTCTGTTGTTTACCTCGTCAAACTGCCGTTCGGACCAGGCCAGGGTGTAGGATAACATACCGGTCAAGCGCCCCTTTCGCTTTTCAACAAAAAGCTCACTGCCGTAAGCCCTTCCCTGCCCCACAAGAACACTCTCCTCCCAGTTGTTCTCATTGGCATTAACAAAGGTTTCCCCTTCCTCAAAACGAATCACATGGTCCATCTGCTTGTAGTAGGCTTCAACGCCTGCCCGGTAAGTTTGGTTAAAGTCCTTTTCCATACCCAACGCAAACTGGTAGCCCGTTTCGGGCTTTACTTTACCGGTCGATGCCACCCAAAGGTCTGTGGGCAGCCCCAATGACGAATTGGTCAGTAAATGCAGGTGTTGGGTCATCAACATATACGACGCTGTAAGCGAATAACCCTGTCCAAGCTTAACTCCCGCGGCCAATCGCGGTTGAATATGCAGGTAGTACTCGCCATCGGCAAAGTAGTTCGATAAGCGGCCTCCTCCATTGATGTTGAAATCACCCCATTGGACATCATTTTCGAAATAAAGCTCCGCTAGGTCCGACTGGTTGGTGTATTGATCGTTGAACTTCTGATTGTATTCGTTTCCTTTTACCTGGAGGATATTGGGTTTGAAAACCAAATGACTGTATTTACCGCCAAACCGTAAAGTATAGTTGGTGGCCGGGTAATATTCAAAATCAAACTTAGCGCTATGGTCCCAAAGTTTGGAAGAAGTGTAAAACTCCGTGAATGTTTCGTCCGAGTTACTTTTCGCTTCCTGCTCATATTGATACTGGCTAAAGTAAGCTGAAAAGTTGGCGAACAACTTCGGCGAAAAGAGCTTGTTCCAACGCAAAACACCGGTTAAGTTGCCCCATTGGTAGTGGTTCCTGGTACTAACCCCTGCATACTCCGACCGGTGAAACTGCTTGTCGCGGCCAGCATAGATACTGAGATAGAGCCGGTTTTTCTCATTCACCATCCAATTGGTTTTCCCATTGAAATCGTAAAACTTAAACCCATAGGTTTGAGCGGAGTCGTAGATTTTTTGCATCAATACCATGGGCAGATCAATAAACGAACGGCGAAAGGAAATGAGGTACGATGCCGTATCTCGTTTGATTGGCGCCTCGTAAGTAAAACGCCCGGATATGGGGCTGATGGAAAATGTGCCGCTGGCTTTCCTCATGTTTCCTTCTTTCATGCTGATATCCAACACCGATGACAATCGACCGCCAAAGCGGGCCGGAATCCCTCCTTTGTAAAACGAAGCACTTTTAATGGCGTCGTTGTTAAAGGTGGAGAAAAAGCCAAAAACATGCGATACGTTGTAAACCGGTACGCCATCGAGCAGGATCAGGTTTTGGTCATCGCTTCCGCCACGCACATTGTAGGTAGTGGTGTTTTCGCGCCCGCCCTTTACGCCGGGCAAATACTGAAGCGACTTCAACAGATCGCGCTCACCAAGGATTACCGGTATGCGGTCGATGGTTTCCATATTGATCCGGTTAAAACTTAAATTGGATAGCTCCGGGTGGGAGCTGGTATTGTGTCTCCCTTTTACGGTGACCTCCTCCAGGTCAAGTCCCGGGGTTAACCGGACAACAATTAGCGTGTCCTGCTGAAGGTTAAGTTCGAGGGTTGTTCGTTGATAACCCACGAATCGTGCTTCAACCAGTTGTTTGCCCCTGGGTAACGACAAGCTAAAAAAGCCGTAAGCATTGGAGGTGGTTCCTTTTCCACTTTCCGGATGAAACAGGGTGGCGCCAATCAGGCGTTCACCGGTTTGGGCATCCTGTACATAGCCTGTAAGCCGCTTGGTCGACTGGCCATAGCCCAAAAGCGGGAAGACAATTAGTAAATATAAAAGCTTATTCATTTCTAAAACTCAGGTAAATAAATGAGGCCGAACCAAAAATGCCCGTCCCGTTTTCAATGTTCGAATAAATTTGTACCGGCTCTTTAAACGGCAATTCCTCCCATTCCTCAATCAGCCACAATTGAACCGATGATTTCATATACCTGTCGTAATGCTCATCGGCATTGAAAAAGACATCAATTTTTTTTGTTGTCATATCTTTGGTAAAAGTAAGTTGCTCTCCATCAACTCCCGCATCGGTTAACCGGGCATAGAGTTTGTAATAAAACCCATTCTTCGATTCGGGGTCCACCACCCGGTTAAAATCATCAATATAAGGGGAAATGTAACTAACACGCTCTCCGTAGTTATATTTTTTATAAGGTGAATACCAACCGAGTGTATAATTCCAATAGAAGTCTTTCCCATTTTGGTCTTTTAGTTGATAATCAACAAGCAACCAATAAAAATGAGAACTTTCACTACCCTCTTGCCACCTTTCATATTTTTTCCTGGATTGAACGACATACGCTACGTCAGGCTTTTCTTGTACGGTGGTCTCGGCAGTTAATGGCAGGTTGCCGGGTGCCGTACATTTTACTGCGTAGGTTTTTCCCTCCAGCGGTTTTTTATTGAGTTGATAATTCCCTTCCGAAACAGGATTGGCCGTTCCCCAGGGCTCGCCATTTTCAAAGAACTCAAGGGTGGCATTGGTCACCGGTTCAAACTCGCCGGTTTCGTCCAGTGTGCGGGTGTAATACAAATCCACACGAACAATCGAATCGGGATTGAGAATACAGTTTAGGCAAATTTTCCTTTCCGCCTGGTAATCAAAACCCACCACTTGTTCGCAGGAGAGCAGAACAACACTGCAAAGTACTGTAAAGCAAACTTTCATTTTAATCAATGTATAGATGGTAATCAATTGTTTATTCATTTCTAAAACTCAGGTAATTAAATGAGGCCGAACCAAAAATGCCCGTCCCGTTTTCAATGTTCGAATAAATTTGCACCGGTTCTTTAAACGGCAGGTCGTCCCATTCCTCAATCAGCCACGATTGAACCGATGATTTCATATATCGGTCGTAATGTTCATCGGCATTAAAGAAGATATCAATAACTCTTGTGTCCGTGTCTTTTGAAAATTCAAGTTGCGATTCATTTACGCCGACATCGGTTAACCGGGCATAGTAGTAATAATAAAATCCATTCTTAGATTCGGGCTCCACCACCCGGTTAAAATCGTCAATGTAGGGGGAAATGTAACTCACATGGTGTACGAAATTGTATTTCTGATAGGGCGTGTACCAAAAAATCTCATAATTCCAGTAAAAATCATTCCCGGGCTGGTCGTTTAGCCGGTAATCGACAAGTAGGTTGTAAAAATGAGTACTCTCGCCCGTCTGGCCTGCTTGCCAACCTTTTGATTTCTCTTTTGACCTGACAACATACGTTACATCAGGTTTTTCTTGTACGGTGGTCTCGGCAGTTAATGGCAGGTTGCCGGGTGCCGTACATTTTACTGCATAGGTTTTTCCCTCCAGCGGTTTTTTATCGAGTTGGTAATTCCCTTCCGAAACAGGATTGGCCGTTCCCCAGGGCTCGCCATTTTCAAAAAACTCAAGGGTGGCATTGGTCACCGGTTCAAACTCGCCGGTTTCGTCCAGCGTGCGGGTGTAATACAAATCCACACGAACAGTCGAATCGGGATTGAGAATACAATTCAGGCAAATTTTCCTTTCCGCCTGGTAATCAAAATCCACCACTTGTTCGCAGGAGAGCATGATCATTACACTAAAAAAAAGAAGGTTAATTCGAACCAGTTGTGTTAACATTTCGCTGTTGTTTTAATGAATGTCGTTTAATTAGTTCAAGTCGGCTTGCTGTTGAAAATAGTTAGCCGGGTTTTCTTTTGACCAAAACTATAGAATAGGCATTGAGTTATCCTACTAAACATGGAAAGGTGACCGTTAATTTTTGTTAAACAGCAGTGCCCGTAAATGGCAAAAAGTGCCCTTCGTAAAATTATTGAGGGGGTTCATCCAGAAAAACGTGCAGCTCATGAAATTTTTTTGGCGCGGTTGAAAAGGAGCTAATTTAGATCCGGTTTAAATAATTATTTTGTCGATAACAGGGAGTTGAACTGTTCGGGATAAGCCAACGATTTTGAATTTGGAAAACGCGTATGGGAAGTAACAGGAAGCGATGGGTATAAAAAAAGTCTTGGCTGGTCAGGATTTGCAGACGAGCAGGGAAAAATGTCGGGCGAAATAATGCAGATGTTGTTTCCCCCGTGCTGCCGTGCGATTGTATTGTGGCACACCAAGCAAGCGGGTTCAAGCCGTAGCGGCTCAAGTGTTTTGTTCCATCGCCCTATCCGGGGTTTTCAGGCTGCGCCTGAACATCAATCTCACCTCCCGGACCGATCTGAATTTTTATTAAAACGGGGTTGCAGCAAACCGGGCAATCTTCGGTGAGCTCCGACTCCCCCTGCGAACGGTCAATAGTTACAGGAATATTTTGCCAGCAATACGGACATTGAATGGTATGCGTTTCGATAGATTCCATACCTGTAGAAGGACTGCAGGGACAAAAAAGTTTAAGGGGTGGATCATGTTGCAATTCCATAGCGCTCAGTTGAGGGAGCGTGGTCTCAGTCGATCAAACTAAATAGACATGCTTTGGAAGTTTCCTTTGTTTATTATTTGTTTTGGCATAAATCAACTCCGAAAAAGTCTTTGTTAAAGGTGAACTTTGAACAGTAAAGCTTCTGGCGCATCCTTTTAAAGTCTTTGAATATAGCCAATTATGCAGGTGCTTCGTTAGCCTGTCAGGATTATGCTGAAAATGATAATCTGAGTCAATCCTTATATCGATAGATTCATTGTGTATCGAATAGTTAACTCTAAACGAACCAACGGAATATTTATAATTGGGGTCATGTACATCGGTCTGACAAATATTAAATTCTCCTTCTGTCAATCCATTATTTTTGAAAATGGTTATCGCTTCAGTTAGTTTATTTAAAACGACATTATTACGCATAATCAACTTGTCTGAATCAATGACCATTTCTTTACCATTGCCTCTGAAGTAATTGATAAGAAATTTTCGTGGTAATCTATAAATAGAAATGTAACACAATGCAATAATGCAAAGAAGCCGATTTTTAAAACTCTTTTCGTTTAATATTGGCACGTACAAATTCCATAGGTATAAATCAAAAGTCGATAAAGCATTCATATGTAATTAGTTTTAGGTTTCTATTTAAAATTGATCCATTCTTGTTTTAATGAGTGTATGCTTCTATTCCGGTATGTTTTTTATTCACTAATTCAGTTCCTTTTCCTGTCCAGGTTTTCAATCATTGTTTGCGTCGCTTGGCCCTTGTTTAAAATGGATGTATTATAAACAGTAAATTGAATCGATTGTTGAATTTGAAATTTAGAATGAAATAGGGTTGTCTCTTTCAGCAGTGCGTTCAACGGTGATGGAATGAGATCTGACTTGTCAAACTTGGCTGGTCAGGATTTGCAAATCCGACCCGCCCACAATGAGCCTTTTGTATGTCTTCAGAAAAGAATTGAACGCTGTTCTCGGATATAAAAAAAGCACCGAGGCTATCTCCCGGTGCTTTTACAGAATGTTTTCAATGCGTTTTATTTTGCTTTAATCAGCGGATTGCCCACTCGTAGAATTTCTCTTCCTGCAAGATCATTTAAAATAATAGCAGCCATCATGTACCAGGCCGAGAACGCACAGGCAATGAGCACAACGGCAGCAACGATGTTCATGACCGGGAAACCAAAGTGTCCCAGATCCAGCAGGATAAAGCCGGCCAGTAGCGTGCTGAATGTGATGAACATGGCCCGATGAATAAACATGGAACCCACCCAAAAAATGGCTGTCAACAGGGTCCAGCCAACAAGAAAAAACCCAACGTCGGAATGCGACGATTGGTACACTTCAAAGTGGTTTAAAAGCCAGATGAGTCCAAGCCCGATCCAGAATGATCCGTAGCTGGTAAAGGCAGCAAATCCAAAGTTGTTACCTGTTTTTTGCTCCATAATTCCGGCAATCAGTTGGGCTAACCCACCAAAAATAAATCCCATGGAAATAATAGGACCTAATCCACTCCATCCGAGGTTGTGGAATTGAAGTAAAAGAGTCGTCATGCCAAACCCCGCTAATCCTACCACCGCAGGATTTCCTAATTTAATGTTGTTCATTGCCAAGTGAATTTAGTTGTTATTTTTTTTTGATTTTGGCGCAAAACTAGTCAATAAATTGAATCGACCGTTAACCTACACGACAAAGGATTACGTTCTCTGAAAAGATTAGCGATTTGGTAATGTAACCCGACAAACTACCATTCAATATGTTCATCGATAAAGCGAATAAGACTATTGCCCATGGTCTGCTGTTCCTGGATGCTGGGATGCCCGGACGTTTCCTTAAACGGCATAAAAAACGAGTAAATTTCGGGATCGTCTAACCTGGAAACTGCCTGCTCAATGTAACCCGGCCATTGCGAGTCTTCTTTTGTGGCATCCATATTACCCAGCATGCAAATAATACTGGCTTGCGGATACTGATCACGAATGCCGGCCACAAAGCTCTGATACGCCTGAATGATGTATTCATCGTCCGGTGCTTTGTTCCCAAAATTGGCTTTAAATTCATCACGCTCCGGACGGTTGACCAACCAGGAATCATTCTGAAAAAGATTAATCACGACCAAGTCGGGCGTATAACTGGAGAAATCCCATTGACTGGTAGAATCAGCTGGATTAAGACGATCATAAATATCGGACATGATTAAGGGAAACCAGCTAATCATGATACCTATTCCGCTCTTACAAATACAGTGGTATCGGGCATCGAAATGTCGGGCCGTGATTGCCGCATAACTCAGATAGTTGTTTGTAAAGGTTCCGCTTGGACGGTCTTTCCCCGTGGTATCTTCCACGGCATACCCGGCTGTGATGGAGTTGCCATAAAATTCGATTTTTCGTTTTTTAGCTGGCGACTTGGGCAGCACTTGAGCATTGCCTTCTATTTTGAAACCATAAAAAGTGGTTGTACCACGGTCCCATTCTGTCCGTTTGAACAATTCCAGGGTATGTTCCCCCGGAGCCAGCCCCGAAGCCAGCGTGTAATATCTTTTCACGGTATCCATTCGCAGCAAAACCGTGCTATCCTGATCCAGTTGAATATTGAAATCGTTGGTGCCATTTTCATCACTCATCAGGGCCGAGATCGATTCCCCCTCAAAATTGATTTTAACCGAGGTGCCCGACCAATATAATTTAGCTCCCTCCGCATTGCTTGTATCTATTCGCCCTTCATACCAAATTTGCGGGTTCGAATAGTTTAGTTTCAGATCAGCCTGTTGGGTCGTACAACTAGTGTTGACTGCAAAAAACAAAAAAGAGATCAGATAAAAGAGATTTTTTAGATTGCCCATGTTCTGTGATGAATTGAATGAGTTGGATAATTCTATTCGTATTTTGAAGGGATTGAAGATACAAAAGTTTTTAAACGACTGTGTCGCGAACTGTTAAGTTTCGAGAAAACTATAATTGAACTGAATATCGGCTGAGATTATTCACTCGTTCTTTTGAGTTTCCCTATTTTTTCCGAAACGGTTCCTCGCTCAGTTAACCGAACAATGGCTAAAACGGCACTGGCAATCAATCCGGGCTGAAGGATTACACTTGTTTTTTCGGCTACCCGCAGATCACGATCTTTCAGGCAGGCAGCAACATCAGAATTAGTGGTACTGAAAAATTTGTTGCCAAACTTCCAGGCTCCATCGCGAGCCAATTTCATGCTAAAATCAACCAGGTAGTCATCCACCTTTCCGGTCCATTTCAGTATAAATTTCAAAGCCGGCCAAACTGCCGACAAATCATCCTGCACATCATGAACTAAGGATGATAGAATCTCATTAATCCGGTTAAAATCATCTTGAAGATCTGCGATCTTTTTTTCTCTTGAAACCTCCGCAGCGGCAATCCCCAAATCAAGATTGATATGTGCATTCATCCCCATCAATAAATGTTGCAACACAATAGGCCAGTAATTCGTTGACAAGTCGAACGCCTTTTGCCAGGAAAGTGTCATTGGGCTCTTGCTTTTATAAGCCATCCACGCTTCAATATACCGATTGGCAAACAGCACATCGAGTTGCTCCATGCGTTCGCCATCATCAAAATAATTGTTCTCAATTCCTTCTTTTACCTTAATCGTTACTTTTTGGTAGAGTGCTGCAAAATATCCGGAAGGGTCATTATTTTGTATGCATTCCTGAATAATATGCTCCAGTGTGTCAATAACTTCATCAACAGTATTGGGTAACTTATTATTCATAGTCGGTAAGGTTGAAAATCAGTTTCAAATTAGATATTGGAACAGATCAGGTTTTTCATTTACGTATTCGTAGACAAACCCATTTTCCGCCATTCGTTGCACCAGACCATCAAAATCATTTTTGTTGCTTAGTTCAATTCCAACAAAAGCAGGTCCGCGCTCGCGGCTATTCTTTTTGGTGTATTCGAAATGAGTGATGTCGTCATTTGGACCAATAACATATTCAACAAAGTCGCGCAATGCACCTGAACGCTGCGGAAAACGGATGATAAAATAATGCTTCAGCCCTTCAAATAACAGCGAACGCTCCTTAATTTCTTCGGTCCGCGTGATGTCGTTATTACTTCCTGAAACAATGCAAACCACATTTTTCCCTTTGATCTGATCAGCATAATCATCCAACGCGGCAATAGAAAGTGCTCCGGCCGGCTCAACCACAATGGCATCGCGGTTATACAATTCCAATATTTTAGTGCAAATACATCCTTCCGGAACCAACACAATATCATCAACCACCTGTTTGCAAATTTCGAATGGCAGATCTCCAACACGCTGAACAGCCGCACCGTCAACAAACTTGTCAATTTTCTCCAGAGTGACCACTTCTCCCTTTTTCAATGATTCTTTCATAGAAGGAGCACCAGCCGGTTCAACGCCAATAATTTTGGTGCTCGGATGCATTTGTTTAAAGTAGCTTCCCACTCCGGCAATTAATCCGCCACCGCCAATGGGAACAAACACATAATCAATCTGGAGGGTTGAATCCTGTAAAATCTCCATAGCCGTTGTTGCCTGTCCTTCAATAATCAACGGATCGTCAAACGGATGAATATAGGCCTTCTGATTTTCGTGGCAATCTTTCCAGGCCTCGCTACTGGCATCATCATAAGTATCTCCAATCAATACGATTTCGACAAACTCTTTCCCAAACATTTTTACCTGTTTGATCTTTTGTTTGGGAGTTGTTGTGGGCATGTAAATTTTTCCATTAATTCCCAACTTCTGACACGAATAGGCCACTCCCTGGGCATGATTACCCGCACTGGCACAAACGACGCCATTCTTCAGCTGCTCTTTGCTCAGGCTCTTTATTTTATTGTAAGCACCGCGTATTTTATAGGACCGTACAATTTGCAGGTCTTCCCGCTTTAAAAAAATATTAGCGCCAAACTGCTCCGAAAGGTTTAAATTTTCAGTCAGCGGAGTAGAAGTTAAGATTTCGTTCAGAGTCAATTTTGCCCGGTTAATATCCTGCAAACTTGGAAAGTATGATTTTGTCATTTTTGTCTTTTATTATTAGAGAGCAACATTTCGCCTATCATTCGGTTCACCATCTACGAACAAGAGCGCAAAAATAAGGTGTTTTTAGCATTGAGAAATGATTATGCTTAGCTATTAAGACGATTAGGAAGAAATAACAAGACCTTATTCCTCAACTTCGGGAGCAAAACGCTCATGAAAATCGGTAGAAAGCACCCGGAATTCGGTACGACGATTAATAGCCTTGGCTATTTCTTGCTGTTCAGGAGTAAGTCCAAGGATAAACTCTTCGGTCAGTTCATCATTCCGTTTCAGGAAGTCGTACTGCTTAGCCAACTTACGTGTAACGGCTTTTGGCCAGGTTTCTCCATACCCTTTGGCGACTAATCGGCCAGGGTTAATGCCTTGTTGAATCAGGTAATCGACAACCGCCTGTGCCCGTTTCTGTGAAAGTTCGAAGTTGTACTGTTCCGAGCCCACAAAGTCGGTGTGTGCCATCAGCTCAATGGTAATGGTTGGATTTAGTTCTAAAATACCCACCAAACTATCTAAGGCATGAACCGACTCGGGTAATAATTCCCAACTTCCAAACTCGTAATTAATATTATCTACTTTGATTGGCGCATCGGTTGGTGTGAGGTACAAGTCAACCCTAAAATCCTCGCTATCATCTAGTCCGATAGTGGATTCGCGCCCTTTATCATTTAGATAGCCATCTTTAAACGCAGCAAAAACATACTCTGTTTCGGGGTTCAATTTCAGCTGGAACTTACCATCGTCGGCACGCATTTTCAGGTTTGTACCATCAGTTCCAATGATCCGAATACGGGCACCATCCAGCCGTTGGCTGGTTTCTTTATCGTAAATTTCGCCCGAAACACGATAGATTTTAGGAGGTAAATAAAAGGAATAAATATCATCGCTACGTGATCCTTTTCGGTTCGAGGCAAACATTCCGCGTGTTTCTTCGCCTTCAACAAACGACATCCCAAAATCATCACCCGAAGAGTTGATTGGTGCTTTCATATTCTGAATGCGCCACTCCCCTTTTTCAGTGCGGGTAGCCTTAAAAATATCCAGTCCACCCATTCCCATGTGGTAATCCGATGAAAAATACAACTCGCCATTTGATCGGATCGTTGGGAAAACTTCATCGCCCGCCGTATTAATTTTTGGTCCCATATTTTGTGGATTCGAAAAAGTACCACCATTATCGGTTACCATCCAAATATCTTTCCCGCCATAACCTCCGGGTTTGTCAGAAACAAAGTATAAAGTGTCACCATTAATCGACAACGAAGGATGAGCAGCAACGAGGCTATCACCGAGCAATTCCATTTTAATAGGCTCCGACCAGTCGCCTCGTGACATTTTGACCCGGTATAGTTCGGTGCCAAGATCCTCTTTTTTATCGTAACGGGCACGCGTAAAAATCATTTCATCGCCATTTTCCGACAAGGTAATCGCTCCTTCTTCGTCCGGAGAATTGATCATTCCAGATTCATCAATCAGTTTGGGAGGGCCCCATTTTTGCCGCTGAACCTGGTATTCTGAACGAAAGATGTCGGCAAACTGCTCGCCTGTTATACTGTTTTCTTTATTGCCAACTGTATTTTCACGTGTTGAAGTCAATAGAATTTCATTATCGCGTCCCCCCACAAAAACAGGGGTGTAATCGGCATATTTGGAGTTTAGCTCACGAACAGTACTCACCACATAACGGGTCGGATTATCAACCCACTCCTGAATATAGCGGCAAGCATCCAATCCGTTTATTGCCTGAATGTCTTGTGGTATTGAATCAAGGTATTGTTGATAAGCTTCAATTGCCTCTTCGAATTTCTGCGTAGCGCGTAAACAATCGGCATAATAAAGTACAGCTTTAAAATCGGGGTGCTGCCGGCGAATTGCATTTTTGTACCAAATGGCAGCCTTTCCGTAATCGCCAATTTCGCGATAGGCTTCAGCCATATTATAAGCCATTTCCATTTTGTGCTGCATGTTATCATCCTTTCGGTAGGCTTTCCGGTATTTTTCAGTTGCCCGATAATATTCACCTATTTCATAAGACAATTCACCCAATCGAAAATTCTTTTTCGAGGAACAAGATCCTAAAATAAGCAGGGCTAACGAAAGGCTAATAACAGCAAAATACGTACGCTTCATGTATTCTCGCAGATTAAGGCGGTAAAAGTAACCAAATTTGTTCGTTATGGAAAAACTAAAATCATGATATTCAATGATAAACAAAAAATTTTGAAATAGCTCCCAAAACGCAGTAAAACAGCAATTTAAAAGGTTAAACGCATAAGTTGGCATTATATTTTGTTACCACCTGTTTTCTACCCAGTTTCTACCCGGTGCTTTTTTCATAATCAATTTTGTTCTAGCTTTGTAGCGACCTTTTAAATTTTAGAATCATGGAAAAAGTTTTGTACAGAACGGTTTTTAACCGTAAGAAAAAGCTTTTACCCAATGGGAAAGCTTTACTCCAAGTCGAGGCTTATTTGAATGGTAAAAAAAAGTACTTCTCGACAAAAATTTACATTAGCCCGGAGCAATGGGACAAACGACACCGGACTATTAAAGACCACCCCAACCAGATTAGGCTGAATAAAGAAATCCGGGATTTTGTTTCGAGGCTGGAAGATGCAGAAATGCAACAACGGCAAAAGGGGAAACAAGTTCCCCTCGCGTATTTGGGGGAATTTGTTAAAGGTTCTTTGACTAGTGTTTTTCTGGACTTCTGCCGACAGGAACTTAAAAACAGCAATCTAAAGCCGACAACACAAAGGGATCACGAAACCCTGTTCAACTATCTTAAAAAGTTCAGGGCGGGCGCACTGATTGAGGAAATAGATTACAAGTACTTGGTTGGCTTTGAACAATTTCTACGGGAAAAGAAACTGCACACAAACACAGTCGCCAAAAATTTAGGGATTGTTAAAAAGTACGTCAATCAGGCAATCAACAGAGATTTGATAGACCTGAACAAGAATCCTTTTAGAACATTCAAACTCAAAAAAGTAAAAACGGAGCGGCACTATTTGACCCCGGAGGAAATTGAGATTTTGGAAAAGTTGCGACTACCAAAGGAAATGGCAGCTTATCAACTGGCTCTGGACAAATACCTGTTTTCACTTTACACCGGATTACGGTTTAGCGACATTTCAGAGCTGAAACCACAAAGCCTAGTTTTGGAAGACGGGAAAGAATGGTTAGTACTAAGCACAAAGAAGACCGCTGAACCTGTTCGAATTCCCATTCATCTACTTTTTGAGGGGCGAGCGCTGGATATTTTTTACAACTATGTTGGTTCTGGAATTACTGTATTTCCATTTCAGCACAACCACTTGTTGAACGCAGACTTGAAAAAGGTAATTGAACACGCCGGGATTAAAAAGAAAATCACTTTTCACACTGCCAGGCACACAACCGCCACATTTTTACTTTACAAGGGGGTGAACATTACCACTGTACAAAAGTTGCTAGGCCACCGCCGGATTGAAACTACCCAGATTTACGGCAAAGTAATGGACATGACCCTTGTCAACGATTTGAAAAACGTTTCATATTCCCGCTAATCGACGTATATTTGAACGATCCGGGAAAATAAAAGAACTGATTTTCTGACCTTAAAAGTTTGACCATGGGCAAAATTACAGTAAAACACTATTTAAATAAAAACCTTAAACCTTACATCATTGACAATGAAAAGTATTACAGGATTTATTATCTGTTTAGATACCAAAACAGGAATACTAAGATTAAAAGTCTTTTAAACGAGGAATTGACAGAAAAAGAATATTTGAAGGTAATTTCTGATGCAAACAGCAGCATTAAAAAGAGGATAGATAATGAAATTAGGTTTGTTGAAAATATTGTAAAATCAATAGAAAGAGCGAGCCTACAGTTTGATATCAAAACGTTTAATGACTTTTTAAGTTTGGCGTCTTATCCGATCATTGAAAAATTTCAAAAATTTATCAAATGGAAGTATGAAAGTAAATATCTTGGTGACCCAAGCATTTATGAACAGTCAAATTTAGATGAGTTCGAAAAAGTTTTAATTGAATTGAAAAAGTTTGTAGACGTATCTGAACATTCAATAACTAATGAATTGTTTTTTGGTCAGCTAGGCGATACAGTTGTAAAAGAATCACTTAAAAAGAAATTAGGTGAAAAGTGCAAAATTGAGATATTTGAAATAAAAAGAAACAATAAATCAGACTTGAAGATTGGAGACGTAGTAAAAATAGAATATGAGTTAGTTGAGTATGATACTACAGATTTTTTGATCGACAATTTAATTAAAAATGGTGGTTTTGGAATGGAATATGATCGCTATCTGAGTGGAAATATAGGGGATTTGAAAGCTTATATGAATAATTTAATTAGCTCAATTTTAGAGAATTAAAAATATCAAAATAAATTATTTTTAAAAAACCGTGCATAAATATATCTACTGCACGGTTTTTTTATTATATTTGACCGTGCATAGAATTAAAATATGCGCGATTGAAATAAGATAACTTTTAATTTATTTGATATGCTAGAGAATGTTCGAGACTTAAAAGCTATTCGCAAACAATTACCACACGGGGCAATTGTTCAGATTGCAGAGCGGGCAGGCGTGCTTGCACCAACGGTAAGCCGTGCATTAATGGGCGACACACGAAGCCCCAAACTCCCGGAGATAATAAAGGCCACTGCCGAAGTATTAAAAGAGTTCAAGCACAAAGAGCGCGAAGCCTTTGACGAATTGAATCAGGTATTGAACGAAGAAACTCAGGACGAATTAACCGCCCGGCTTAACCATCAACAAGAAAAATATGGCGAAGGATCAAGCCCACTACTCTAGTACCGGACTGTGTAACAAATACGCAATCATGTATCAATACGGCTTTTCAATTCGAATTGGTATTGTCTTGGCTTCAAATGTTGATATGGCAAAATATAAGCTTTGGCTAATCCTGCAAGAAAATAAGCCCTATTTAAGATTTGGTACTGCCCGGATATGGGATGTTTTTTACATGAACTAAACAAGAACCTACTATGAAATTATACTGGGATTCAATACCCCGACCTTTTAATCTTTCAGATAAAGACAGGTTAACCCATGAACGGAAAGAAAAAATAAAAGGCCTTTACAAAGAGCTATTCTTGAAAATGGCATCAATTCAAATGCCAAGTTTAAGCCCGGAGCAAATAGAGGAAAAGCTAAAATCATACTTAGAGAAAAATTCTTGGAATTTTGGCGAAGCAAGAGATTCATTGCTAAAGGATGTGGACGAAATGATCAAATCTTAATAAACTACTTATCAATCAATTAAATCATGGAAAAACTAAAGATTAACGAAGACAAAAACGCTATCCAAGCAGATTTGGAGCACGCGGAGCAAACAAGAGAAAGTTTACAAAAACTATACTCGATTCTTGATGAAGGAGGCCACAACCCAACCTACCAACATGTTGAAGATATTACAAGAAAAGTACTTGGCAGCCATTACCGGGACGAATTTGACGAGTATCAAAAAGCAGAGGAGTTTCTGAAAAACTTACTCGTAGCAAACAGCAAGGATAGTGCGAAAGTCTTAGGATTCAACTTGAATAAAGACAAGCTAAAAGACATGATCGAGGTTAATCCAGAGGAATTAGAACGCATTGCTGAGGCATTTACAATGATAGAAAGACATGCGATCCGTTTTATGGAATTGATTGACCTGAATAAGGAAACCAATAAAGTTGAACTATCAAAAGAAGCACCAAAGATCATTGCTGACTGGCATACAGTTTACGCAGAAGGAGAAAAGCAGCTTGAAGTGGCAAAAACCATGATTGATCTTTGCGAACGACTAAACAACTATCAATTGGTATGTTCATCGGCTGGGGCTTACGGCGATGTACGCGGTCTAATATTCAGAAATAGAAGATGGGAAATAGAACCCAATTTCATAAAACGTTTTTAAGGTTTTGAATTGAGAAGTAATAGGCAGAGGAAATAACATCCGTTGATTATGGGGTTTATCACAAAAACGGGGTTGACTGCCTCCCCCGTTATTTTTAAAAATCTTCATTCATAAACATTACCAAAATGTCAAACACAATACCAGTAGATATAGAATTTGTCCTGAAAAACATGAATTTTCAGGAAGAGGCCGGAAAGATGAAAAAAGGTATTCAGGGTGTTACCACTACCGCCCAGCAGGAAGCCGATAAGATTCAGGGCATCTATAAACAAATGGCTGCGGGCATTGGTGTGTACTTTTCAGCCCGTTTTTTAAAAGACTTTATTACCTCCATTGCACAGGTTCGGGGCGAGTTCCAACAATTGGAGGTTTCACTTCAAACGATTTTGCGGGACAAATCTGCAGCCGACAGGCTTATGCAGCAAGTTGTTAACTATGCCGCTACAACTCCTTTTGAATTGCAAGATGTAGCGAAGGGAACAAAGCAGCTTTTAGCTTATGGGTTTGCAGCTGGCGACGTAATCAACACCTTTAAAACACTAGGCGATGTGTCTGCCGGGCTTTCCGTGCCCATTGGCGATCTTATTTATTTGTATGGAACTCTAAATACACAAGGTCGCGCCTACACCCGAGACATTCTTCAGTTTACAAGCCGTGGTATTCCTATTATAGAAGAATTAGCAAGCCAGTTCGGAGTTGCCAAGTCTGAAATACAGGGAATGGTTGAAGCGGGGAAGGTTGGGTTTAAAGACGTTGAAACGGCGTTTAAATCGATGACAGGAGAAGGAGGAAAATTCGAGGGGCTTGTTGATGCAATTAGTGAAAAGATACCAACCCTTGCGGCAAACTACCAAGATGCGGTTACCCGCGCATTGAATGGCATTGGCAAAAACAACGAAGAAACCATTGCGGCAGCCATCAGCGGGGCTACAACTCTTGTGAATCATTACGAGGAAATCCTTGATGTTCTAAAGGTGCTGGTAACCACTTACGGCGCTTACAAAGCCGCAACTATTGCGGTTGCAGTGGCCGAAAATTTCAGAGCCACGTCAACGGTAACCCAAATGGTGAGCAATGGTATTAAAATGGTACAGGTAACCAGGCAGCTCACAGCAGCGCAGTGGCTTGCCGCTAAATCCTCAGCTGCACTAAAGGCCTCAATGCTTGCAAACCCTTATATTTTAGCCGCAACCGCTATCGCCGGGCTTGTTACCCTGCTTACCGTGTTTGGAAAAGAAACCAAAAAGGTAGAGGATTATGTTTCGGAACTGAACAACAGTATTGACCAGATTGGCAAGCAGGAGGAAGTAGATCAGCTGATCAAGCAATATGAAACACTGAGCGGCAAGGCTAACCGAACAGCCGATGAACAAAAAACATTAAACAGCACCATTCAGGAGCTTGGAACTATTTTCCCGGATGCGATAGGGAAAACCGACGAGTATGGTAAAGCGGTCGACCTGGTCGCCGAAAAGCTTCGTGATTTAAATAAAGAGTTCCGCGACAATCTAATTATAACAACGACCGCCGAAATAGAAGATAATGAGCGCAAAATAAGAATATTACAAGAGCAACAAAAAACACTACTCGGCGAAGCCAATGCAGGTCAAACAACAAAAAGAACCTTTGTAACTACGAAGGGAGGTTCTCCGGGCTATATTGAAAATGAAGTTATCGGATTGAGCCCCGAAGAAATCAAAAAGAAACGAAACGAAGTAAAAAAGCTTGATGTTAGCATAAAAGATCTACAGGGGACAGTGCAGAAAGGTCGCACAAAATTAATAGCGTTGAATGCCGCCGATGCAGACGAAATTCTAAGCCCTTATAAAAATCTATTTCAACAGGCCAGCGACTACAGCCGCGAACAAGCCTTGCAGGTTAAAGCCGATTTGGTGGACTTGCTGGATGCCGGGCTTGGCATTAATGCCGACCAGCGCATTAAAGATCAGATACAGGCGATTGACACACAGCTCGGACTACCTACTGTTAAAAAACAAATAGCCGAAACTACAACCGCATTGGCAGAAGCGCAGGCCAAGTTGGTTGAGCTACGTGCCGACAGCTCGCAGGCCACATCCACGGAAATTGAAGATCAGGAAAAGCTCATTAAAGCTCTGACCGATAGGCTGGCTACGCTTACCGGGGTGAAGCAAAAGGAAGCCGATAAGCAAATCAAGGCAGAGGAGCAACGCTTAAAAGCCATGAAAGCACTAGCCAAGGAAGATCTTGAATTGACGCAAAATGTAGAAGCTTCGAAGGTAGCTTACATGAAAGAAGGGGCTGAAAAGAGGAAACGAGAAGCTGAGGTTGCCTATCAGGCAGAACTAACCAAGATTCAGAGACAAGAACAGGACTACCTCGGCAAGCTGAACGAGTCAAAAGGTTTAAAGCTCACTGACAAGGATTATATAACCGAGTTGCCGCAGGACGTGCAGGAGCAGTTTGACAAGCTTCGCCTGAATGCAGAGAAAGAAAAGAATACAGAGATAGAAAAAATAAGTAGAGATACAGCTAGGGAGGTAGAGAAAATATGGGAGCAAGCAACTGAGGCATTTATAAGTCAAAACGAGCGCGATGTTCGATCAATTAATAACAAGTACGATGAACTTATCAAAAAAGCAAAAGAACTTGGTAAAGTCGAATCCGTGCCTTTTCTGGAAAAACAAAGAGGTAAGGAAATTGATCAGGCCAATGCAAATGAAGCGATTAAAAAAATAGACCTCGAAGAGGAGATAGAAACCAAAAAGCTAGAAATCGGGCAGAGAGGTTATCGCAATGAGCAGCGATTGTTTATACAGAAGCTTGAATTATTAAAAAAATACGCGGCAGCTCGCATAAAAGTACTGTCGGCACTCGGAGGGAAAGAAAATAAAGATGAAATAAGCAGACTAAGCGCGGCAATAAGTGTGGCAGACAAAAGTATTTCTGATATAAACAATAAATTAAAGGGAGATACATTAACTACAGTCATCGAGATATCAGATGCCGTTGAAAATCTAACTCATAAATACGCCGAGCAGCTCGGGTTGTCAAAAGATCAGGTAAAGCTTTTGGATGATATTTTTAAGCTATCCAATGGTGTCGCAGACATTGCAAGCGGCAACATTGTTCAGGGAGCTGCTAAGATAATAGAATCAGCCTTAAGCCTATTTGTACAAGCTCCTGAAAAGTTAAGCGATCATTTCAAGGCAATACAGGAACAAATCGACGACATGCTTTCCTCTATTGACATTGCCACCCAGTCGCTTTCTAATATGGGTAGCAGTGCGGTGTCTCAATCGTTGTTTTCCATCCAACGCCGCATGTCCGATTTAGCCGATGAAGCCAAACGGCTAAACGATGAACTTGGTGGAGCGTCATACAGTCGCCGACGTTCTCCCAGCTATGTTAGTTTTTACGGCGATTTGGTGAACGAGGCAACCTCGCTTACCGATGAAATACAAGCCTTAAGCGAACGACTGATTGGCGGGAATGTATCAAACGACCAGCGTGAAGCGATTGAAGCTGTTTTATCGAGCTACAATGCGTTAATGGCTCAAATAGATACCATAACACAAGAGGTAACCGGAACAACCGTGCAGAACTTGGCTGACTCGCTGGCCGACGTTTTTCTGTCAGGCGAAGATGCGGCTGTTGCCTGGGGCGAAAAGGTTGATGAGGTGATTAAAAATGTAATAGTGAAGCAGCTCACTGCCGACCTGCTCACCTTGCCAATACAAGACGCTGTTAAACAACTCATAAAAGATAGTACTGACGGCGAAAGAACAGGAAGAGGAGGTTCGTCTGAAGAAATAAATATTGGATTAACACCTGAAGAGGCTGCTAATTTCAGAGAGTCAGTTCAAGAGATTTACGACTCTGCGCAGCCCGCCTTTCAGGCAATGATTGATTCTTTTTCAGAATATGGTTTCGATTTTGGAAGTGCTACAAATAGCAAGGGATTAACCGGGGCAATAAAAGGTATTACCGAAGAAACCGCCGGACTGATTGCCGGGCACTTAACGGGCTTGCGGTTTGATGTACGAGCCATTGTGGCGCAAATAGCCGCCGGACAGGAGGACACCGTGCAGCGCATTAGCTACCTCAAGCAGATTGCTGATAATACCAAGTACAATAAACACTTAGTGGAAATAAAAGACGAAATGATAGGAATGCATAAAACACTAAAAGACGGACTATAAAAAACCGCCTCTATCCGGGCAGGGGCTTGACCTTAAGCCCCTTGTTTGGCAGAGGTACAACAAGCAAAATAATTCATAAACCTTAAAAATTTTAGAACTCATGGTACAAGTAAAAAACGAAATGAAAGTTGAAAGAATTGATTTAGGTCTTGATAACTCTTGGTTGCCACAAATCGAGGCGGCTATTGTTGATTTAATCCAAAACTATGACTACGAAAATTTGGGGCACGGTGCAAAAAGCATAATGTACTGGGCTGGTAATTTGCTCAAACTGATAAAAGACGACCCAGAGAGCAAGGAAAAAACACTATTTCTTGAAGTTGACCCGCATGGTTCTGGAATCAAATCTCATGAGAATTTAGTGGAAATAAGAGAGGCACTTTTTGACCTCCTAAAAAACAGTGGCAGACTCGAAAGAGATACAAAATTCTTAGCGGTTGAATTGATTGAGAGATTGATTAAATATTGACCCCATCCCCTGAATTTAAACATCATTTAAATAACGTTTAAACACCTGAAAGTATGGAATCCCAACAAATAGCAGTGATTACAGTTTCTCTTGACGAGTGGAACGAACACAAGGCGATGTTAAAGGACATTCGAGAGAAAGTCAACGTTTTGTCAGATCAGGAACAAAAAGAGTTATTAACCCCGAAGGAAGTCTGCGAACGTCTAAAAATTGGGTTTGCGACTTTTAACAGGTATGTAAACGATGGGCTTATTGAAGTGATTAAAATAAGCCAAAAAAAAGGGGCTAATCGCTATGTGAAACGTTCGCATCTGGACGAGCTTCTTAAAAATGGAGTGGTATAAAATCAGGAAAGCCCCATTGCTGGGGCTTTCCTTTGACCTTAAAAATTCAAGAACTCATGGTACAAGTTCTAAAAATCTTCGGGTGTAAAAGTACCGAAAGTTTTCCATTTAACCGAAAAGTAGAACAATATGACACAAAAAATATTCTTTGGCGATGCGGAAATAAAAAACACGGTTACCCATGAAAAGGCAATAGTAAACCGGATTGTATTCAAGGAACACAACAACCTACAAGACCGCTATTTAAGAAACAGAGTTCTAAGAAGAATTAACCCGAAAGATCGGGACAAATACAAAATCGTAAAGCTTTGTTTCGGCAACGCCAAATATTTAGGAGATACGAATTACTAACATGAATTTTGGGAATGATCGATCTAATAAAAATGAGTAAAACCGGGCTTACAGATAACGATATTTTTAGCATTGCAGATGGTAACAACCTGCAAACCAACAGTAAGGCCGGAGTATTCTTTTTTGACAATCAGAATCAAAAGTTTATTCAAGGCTTTTATTTACGAATTGAAACAAGCAATGCTAAGAGGCTGAAACTAGAATGCAGCCTGCATAAATTTTTCAACTATATCCGAACGGGAAAACAAGCAAATTTCGACCTGTTCAGTATCACCAATGCAAGGCAGAGCCTCGAACTATTGAAAGAAAAGACCGGAATAGAGCCGGAAAACCTCAATGTGAACTATTACGAAATAGGGCTTAATCTCTACATGGGGAAGGACTGCCGCACCTACATTGACCAAATGCAGACAATTGGAGTTCTGGACAACAAGCGGCGGTTTTTCGTTAATCCGAGATACAAAGGCGAGCGGGTGAAAACGACCGTTTTTCACAGGCATATTAAAAAAGTATACAAGGTTTACGACAAGGTGCACGAAATGAAAGACAAACAGCGAGACGATATCCCGGAGGCCACCCCAAACATATTGAGGATTGAAACCACCCAACGCAGGGTTGAGAAGTTGACAGTCGCTGACCTAATGAACCCCAAGACGATAAAAAAATTGACAGACCAATTTCTAAAGGATTGGCGAACGGTTCAATTTGACCCGGTAATTGAGGCCAAAAAAGGCACGCATCAGAGAAAAATAAGTCTGTGTCAAAAAATAATTTTATACGGAAAAGAGGAAGTCTTGAAAATGGCAAAAGAAGACTTTGCAGCAGGTAAACTGACAGAAAAGCGATTTAGAAACATGCGCGAATTTATTGGGAATGAGTGGGATATATTTAAAAATACTATACAAGTAGAGAAAGCCCCGGAGGAAATGGAGTTCAGAGAAAAGATAAACGAAGCTATAAAAATAGTAAGGGATTGATTATCTGCTCTTTAAGCAAGACAAAAAGGGCATGTTTTTCTCAAAACACAAACATCTGAATATCAGTTCATTAGTAATTTATTGATATAAAATGATAAACAGTGATAAAATTAAAGTCGCTTTTTGGGAGACCTATTAACGCTCCCTGACATTTGGGATACTTGTTCTATACATCCCGGAGGGAAGGCCGAGCGAAGCGAGGCCACAGAGACGACAAAAATAAAACAATGACAGAGATTCAACTAACATTTGACTTCGAGAAAAAGAAAAGGGAAAACATTGAATACCCCTGGTCTTTTATATTTCCTGAGTGGGTGCCGGAAATTGGTGGACTGGCACAAATAGGGAAAACATTTATCGATGGATATGGATTCAGTTACATGGACACTATGCGTATAATCAAAATAGAAAATCAAAAAGTAGTATGCGTTTATGAACACTGGAAAGACCCGAATTTCTGGAAGAATAGGAAAAAGTGTATCTGTTCAATTTATGATTTGTGGCCAATCTGTGGAGTTCATTTTTAATAACTCAATATGAAACAGAAATCAGTATATCTATTGAAAAGAATTGTTAAAGTTCAAGAAATAACGATCCGGGAAAAGCAACGTGGGGTAAGTCAAAAGTGGATTTATGAAAATTTGATCCGGGATCAGTTCTATATTAGTTTGCCAACATACAACAATTATCTGGCTCGAAATGCAAAAAGAGAGCTTCGGGAGCTGGAAAATGATACTAAGGGTAAAAGTTGAAACTTTTTGAAACTGCAATTTATCAATAACAAGATAGCACTGAAGATGAAAAACAAGAGCAGGGGGAAAGTGGGTTTTTGCATTGAAATTGATCTTTTTAAACCTAGAGTTTCAAAAAATACCCTTAAACACGGATTTTCAAGGAGCTAAGGGTATTTGAAGATTAAAAAAAACCAAGAACATGAAGAAACCAACGAGAAATACTTTAATAATGAAGACCCAGAGGCTCTATAAGGTTATATTTCTTCTTCGGGGGTCATGGTTTAAAATAGTTTCAAAAAATACCCTTTTAACACCGGGGAAAATACCCTTGAAAAGTTTCATTTTGATTTAATCCAAGTTCAATATTTTACACTACAACTTCAAACATACCCTTAAAATGAAAAAAGCAGTTAACCCAAAACCCAAAAAAAAGGCTTCAACCCGAAACAAATACACTCTTGAACATCATGAGAAAGCCCGGAAATATTACCTAATGGGGCTGAGTTTATCCGAAATAAGCATTTTAATGCAGTGCCCTGTAAGAACTCTAGAGAAGTGGCAAAAGGCTGACGAATGGACGAAAATAAATCACGGCGAAGCTAACAAGGTAAAAGCTTTGGAGCTACACGAGGCGGGAAAAAGTTACAATGACATTGCCGACATGCTTAAGATAAGCCGCGCAACTGTTTGGAGATACTTAAAAGAGGCCAGAGAAAGCATTGAATAAGGAATAAAAACAATCAAAACAATAATCATGGATCGGAACCTAAGAACATCAACAATCAACCAACTAAAGCAAGCAGGCTTTAGAATGGTGAAAAATCGCCAGAACTTGTACATAACTGAAAAAGGAACGGTTTACAGCCTCACCGCCGGAAAAACGCTGAAAAATGACACTAAGAATAGAGTTTTGATAGATGGAAAGCGGCTAAACGTCCCCAAGCTCATTTTAGAGGCGTTTAAGGGCGAACCGTACAACCGCAGACAAATACAATACATTGACGGTAACAACAAGAATTTAACCCTCGACAACCTAAAATACAAGCGGATTTTAGCCCCGGATGTTTCAAACAATGTGAACAATGCCGACTTAATGACCGCAATCAGATGCTATTTTGAAGTTCCTAAGCGTTTTAAGATAAAGGATATATTTAAAACAAAGTTCTATTTGCAGGGGATCATTATAGCAAGGGGGTTTTATGTACTACACCAAAAAGCCAAACATATTGCACTATTCAAAGGCTACATTGAGGAAACTACATGCAGCAAGGCAAAGGCCGCCAAAAATTACGGGATTGGAACCAGAGACGGGCAGGAAATAATAAACGGATTCTTAAACATCCTGATTGAAGATGTACTGGCAGATTTGAAAAACGGGGTTTTAACCTTGCAAGGCTACAAACCAACACCAAAAACCAACACTCAACGAATTAAAGAATTTAAAGCAGACCGGGACAAATTGAAACACGAAAATAATTAGTTTTAGTTCATCGTAAACTAACAAAGGCATGTGATATTCAACATGTTAGGTGATCGGGTAGAAAATGAGTATCAAAAACGGATAGAAAGCGCGCTTTTTAAGATCAGATTTAGATAATTTAAACATACAGGAGCCGGCACTATATTAGCGAAAAATCAACAGGTCGAAATTTCTGACCTACTTTTTTAACGGCAGTATCATCTGTTGTTTCTTAAAAAAATAGTTTTATAACTTTACATTGAAGTTGAACGCTTTCGGGCTAATTCTGGGTCAACACCTCGCGGGCGATGGGGACAAAGGAGGCTGGATCACCAGCGAAAGCGTTTTATTAACCCGTACTAGAGCCGATTTAATCGGCTCTTTTTATTTGTCACTGACTGACAGTCAGTTACATTTAATCATCTAAAGTAATTATTCGTCTCTTTTTGTTTTCGCTATTCCTTTACACCAGATACCAGTGAGGCGATCCGCTGCAAGGTGCATCCCGGATCAGGCTATCCCGCAGGATCAGACACAATCAATTTACACAATGCAGCCTTTACATGGTTGAGCATTCCACCAGATAACAGTGAGGCGATCCGCTGCAAGGCGCATCCCGGATCAGGCTATCCCGCAGGATCAGGCACAATCAATTTACACAATGCAGCCGTTGCCTCGTCGAGCATTTCACCAGATAACAGTGAGGCGATCCGCTGCAAGGCGCATCCCGGATCAGGCTATCCCGCAGGATCAGGCACAATCAATTTACACAATGCAGCCGTTGCCTCGTCGAGCATTTCACCAGATACCAGTGAGGCGATCCGCTGCAAGGTGCATCCCGGATCAGGCTATCCCGCAGGATCAGACACAATCAATTTACACAATGCAGCCTTTGCCTGGTCGAGCATTTCACCAGATAACAGTGAGGCGATCCGCTACAGTACGGCAATAAATTGCAACAAATCGGGAGGGGTGAAAAAAAATTAAAAAATCTACCTGTTTTCTACCGAGAGTTATTTTTATCATGTATCTATCACTTTTTCAGCCCAATACAAGATTTTAAAAACGTTATGGAAAAACGAAAAACGAAAAGATAAAGTATTTCCCAACTGCAATTTTTGATATATTTACAGAATAACTTAAACAAAACAGAGAAGCGGGTATTCCTAATTTTTCAGATCATGTAGTCTGTTTCTGATAAAACACGCAAGCAAGTAAATTTCATTCTACTACTTCAATAAACCTAACAAAATTCAAATCTATGTTGATCAAAAAGTACACTTCATCGTTACTACTTTTCGTACTTTTTTCGTTGCTTACCATCAATTTAGCGGCAAAAGATTACTCCGTTAGCTCGCCAAACGGAAAAATTTTAACCACCGTAAATACGGACGACGGAATTCATTGGTCGGCGAGTGTTAACGGGCAGCCAATTTTCGAGAATAGCAAAATGAGTCTCACAATTGATGGAGAGGTTTTGGGTAAATCAGCTAAAGTCAGAAAAACGAAAAAAAGTTCTACTTCTGAGCACGTTGAAGTCATTGTCCCGGTTAAATCAACAACAATAAAAGACGAATACAACCAACTGAGCATTCATTTTAAAAATGATTTTTCAGTGGTATTTCGTGTTTTTGATAACGGAATTGCCTATCGATTTGAAACTTCAAAAAAGGGCGACGTTATTGTCAATAACGAAACGGTCGATTTAAACTTTTCTGAGAACTATCCACTTTTATTTCCCGAAGAACAATCGCTGCTTTCGCACTACGAGCGACTATACATCGATGAAAAACTATCCGCTCTGGATGCCGGTCAATTTTGCTCACTTCCAACCTTAGTAAAAGCAACCAACAATATCAAAATTGGGATAACCGAAGCCGACCTGTTCGATTATCCGGGCTTATTTCTTGAGGCAACTGGCAGTGCAAGCTTGAAAAGCAAATTTCCGAACGTAATTCTCGAATCAAAACCTAAAGGAGATCGTAACATTGAGATTATTAAACAAGCTGACTATATCGCCGAAACCGACGGCTCCAGAACTTTTCCCTGGCGAGTATTCATGATTAGTGAGGAAGACAAACACCTGGTTGAAAACCAACTCGTGTATTTACTTTCAAGAGACTGCAAAATCGAGAACACGTCCTGGATCAAACCGGGATTGGTCGCCTGGGATTGGTGGAATGACAACAATATTTACGGTGTTGATTTTAAATCAGGACTCGATAACCAAACCTATAAGTATTACATTGATTTTGCCTCTGAATACGGAATTCCTTACATCATTTTAGATGAAGGCTGGTCGAAAGCGACAACCAACGTGTTGGAACCAAATCCGAACATCGATATTGATAAACTGGTTCAATATGGTAAAGAGAAAAATGTCGAGCTTATTTTATGGTCGCTTTGGGGGCCTTTGGATAAACACATGGACAACATTCTGGATCAGTTTGCTAAGTGGGGTGTAAAAGGGCTCAAGGTTGATTTTATGGCTCAGGCGGGTCAGGAAATGGTCAACTTTTACGAGCGTACAGCCCAAGCCTGTGCCGACCGGGAACTACTTGTGGATTTCCATGGGGCATACAAACCCGCGGGTTTGCGCAGGGCATATCCGAATGTAATCAATTACGAAGGTGTAAAAGGGCTGGAAAATTGCAAATGGTCTGATGTAATTACACCAGAGCATAATGTAACCCTACCTTTTACGCGAATGCTGGCCGGGCCAATGGACTACACTCCGGGTGCCATGCGCAATGCTCACCATAAAGATTTTAAAATCAGTCACAGCAACCCGATGAGTATTGGAACAAGATGCCACCAACTAGCGATGTATGTTGTGTATGATGCTCCCCTTCAAATGCTTTCAGATAATCCATCGAATTATTACAGGGAAGAAGAGACTATTCGTTTTTTAAGTAAAATGAAAACCGTTTGGGACGACACTAAAATACTGGACGCCAAAGTTGGCGACTACATTGTTACCGCCCGAAAAAGTGGCAATGACTGGTATATTGGCGCCATGACAGATGCAGACTCCCGAACACTCGAAATTGATTTGTCATTTTTGGATGAAGGAGACTACGAACTCGAAATCATGCAGGATGGCATCAATGCAGATAAAGCGGCAATTGACTATACTTATATCACGAAAACGGCTAACAAAAACACCAAAATTACACTTCCGATGGCATCAGGAGGGGGCTGGGCAGCAATTTGTAAAAAGAAATAGATCCGACTTTTTCAGAGATTCGCATCATAAACATTCGATAAAAAATAGAAGGCCGCTCCAATTGGAGCGGCCTTCTATTTTCAATCACCGATCATACATTATCTTACAAATAGTAGTTCTCTATATTTTGGCAGGGGCCAAAGTTCATTATCAACAGTCAGTTCTAACTTATCAATATGATAGCGAATATCATCCAGGTAAGGATAAACCGTTTTTTCGTATACTCTTGATTTTTCAATTGAGTCTTCTATTACATTGGCGACTTTGCGGGCTTCAACCATCTTTTTCACCTTCGCCTTAATGGCTGAAATATGGCCGCTGATTTCCTTAATCAATTCCTTACGGGCAAAAGCCAGCTCCTCAAATTCCTTCTCAGAAAAAACTTCCTTCAGGTTTTTAACATTTTCTAATAAAGTAGTCTGATATTGAATAGCCGTAGGAACGATATGGTTAATTGCCAAATCGCCCAAGACACGTGCTTCAATTTGCACCTTCATGATGTATTTCTCATACTCTACAGCAGTTCGTCCAACCAACTCCTTTTCCGATAACACTTCTTGTACCGCAAAAAGCTTTTTTGTCTTCTCCGACAGATATCCCTGTAAGGCATCAGGCACACTGTTGATGTTGGTCAGGCCACGCTTTTCAGCCTCAACAATCCAATCATCACTATATCCGTCACCATCAAATCGAATCGGTTTGCAATCAATAATCAGCTTTTTCAATATCTGGAAAATAGCTTCGTCTTTTTTCACTCCGGTATCAATCAGGCTATCAACTTCTTTCCTGAATTGTGACAACTGAGCAGCAACAGCCGTGTTTAAGGCAATAAGTGCAGGGGCACAATTGGCCGATGACCCGACAGCGCGGAACTCAAAACGGTTACCGGTAAACGCAAATGGCGATGTTCGATTACGATCGGTACTATCCAGAATAATCTCCGGAATCCGACCAATATTCAATTTCAAAGCTGTTTTTTCGTCCGGTGTCATTTTACGGTCAACCACTGCCTCTTCCATCATATCGAGCATTTTACTGACTTCGGTTCCCAAAAAGACAGACAAGATTGAAGGCGGAGCTTCATTGGCTCCCAAGCGATGAGCGTTTGAAGCAGTTAGAATACAAGCTCTCATTAAGTCTTGATTATCATACACCGCTTTCATGGCATTCACCACAAACGTTAGAAACTGCAAATTTGATTTTGGGTTTTTACCCGGTGAATAGAGGTTAACGCCTGTGTTCGTGGATAATGACCAGTTGTTGTGCTTGCCTGATCCATTAATTCCGGCAAATGGCTTTTCATGAAAAAGCACCCTAAAATGATGACGACGAGCAATCTTTTTCATAATGTCCATTAGCAATTGGTTATGATCGTTCCCCAGGTTGGCCTCTTCGTATATAGGAGCAACTTCAAATTGATTTGGAGCAACCTCATTGTGACGGGTTTTCAACGGAATTCCTAGTTTATAAGCTTCATTTTCCAAATCCTCCATGTAGCGATAAACACGAGTTGGAATAGAGCTGAAGTAATGATCATCCAGCTGTTGATCTTTTGATGATGAATGCCCCATCAAAGTCCGCCCCGTCAAAACCAGATCCGGGCGAGCCATAAACAGTGCTTCGTCAATCAGAAAATACTCTTGCTCCCACCCCAGATTGGCATTTACTTTTGTTACATTTTTATCGAAAAACTGGCAAACAGCGGTTGCCGCTTTATCCACAGCTTGCAGTGACCGCAACAACGGAGTTTTGTAATCCAATGCTTCGCCGGTGTATGAAATAAATACCGTTGGAATACACAGTGTTCCATCAACAATAAACGCCGGAGATGAAGCATCCCAAGCGGTATAGCCACGTGCTTCAAAGGTTTGGCGGATACCACCACTCGGAAATGAAGAAGCATCGGGCTCCTGCTGCGAAAGTAATTTCCCGCTGAATGCCTCCACAACACCACCATCTTCGCCATGAACGATAAATGCATCATGCTTTTCGGCTGTTCCATCGGTCAACGGATGAAACCAGTGCGTATAGTGTGTAGCACCATTTTCGGTAGCCCAGGCTTTCATTCCCTGCGCCACCTGATCGGCCATTTTTCGATCTATGGCCCTCGAATTATCGACGGCATCACAAACGGCTTTATAGGCCTCTTTGGAAAGGTATTTTTTCATTTTAGGACGGTCAAAAACCTTAATCCCAAAATAGTCGGAGGTTAGATTATGCTCCCGCTCAATTACAACCGGTTCTCTTTCCATAACCACCTGTAAAGCTTTAAATCTAAAGTCTGCCATTATCTTAATCAATTAAATTTATAAAACATTGAAATTTCTTCAGCCAAATACAGACCTCAAAAATAATGAATTTTGAAGCTAACTTTTTATTTTTCATCAATGTTTATCCTGTTTCTCGGCAGGTTCATTCAAAATAATCAGTCATTTTAGAACTAAATGGGGTAAAAAACAAGGGGTGAAGTGATATAATTTCACTGACAAGTACAAATAGCATCATTTTATTATGATGTAAATTTTGAAGCGAAAAATCAGCGAGTTGTGTTTTAAGTTGTTAATTTTTCGAATACCTTGTGTAAACTCAAGCAATATCATTATTTTGGTATTTGTTGACCATTAAAAAAAGAGCAAAGCAAAGACATGATAAATAAGAAGGACCTGATAAAAACAATAAAAGAAAGCGCTCAATCGAAAATTAAATTCGCTGTAGTTGACATTGATGGCATATTGAGGGGCAAAACGATTCACAAAGATAAGTTTCTGGAAGTAGTTGATGGCGACATTGGTTTTTGTGATGTAATTTTTGGATGGGATGCCAATGACAAATGCTACGACAATGTAAAAGTTACGGGCTGGCATACAGCCTATCCGGATGCCCGTGCCCGAATTGACCTTTCGACCTACCGCAATATTCCGTGGGACAACGAACGTCCGTTCTTTCTGGCTGACTTCAGTTCTGAACAGGGCAAAGATCTGCCTGCTTGTCCGCGTAGTTTACTGAAACGAATCAGGCAACGTGCAACCGAGAAGGGCTTCGAAGCAGTATTCTCACAAGAATTTGAGTGGTTCAATTTTATTGGAACATCGAACGAACTAGCCGAGAAAAATTATTCTGATTTGAAACCAATTTCGCCGGGAATGTTTGGCTACTCCATGCTTCGGCCAACACAATACCAAACCTATTTCAATGACCTGTTCGATTTGCTGGAAAAGTTTCAGGTAAGCCTCGAAGGCTTGCATACCGAAACCGGCCCCGGTGTTTATGAAGCAGCAATTCGTTACGATGAAATTCTGCAAGCTGCTGACAAAGCAGCACTTTTCAAAAACAGTGTAAAAGAAATTGCCTATCGACATGGAATAATTGCCAGTTTTATGGCTAAATGGAATGAGAATCTTCCCGGCTGCAGCGGACACATTCATCAAAGTTTGTGGGATATCGGTCAAAAAAGAAACCTCTTTTTCTCGGGCGACAAACAATCACCAATGAGCAAGCTAATGGAAAGCTACCTGGCCGGACAGCTTTATTGCTTACCTCACATTTTACCTATGTACGCGCCCACAATTAACAGTTACAAACGGCTGCGCGAAGGCGCTTGGGCTCCGGTTACTGCAAGTTGGGGACTCGATAATCGCACAACAGCGGTTCGGGTTATCAACGGACAGGAGAAATCGGCCCGACTGGAAATGCGCGTCCCCGGCTCCGACTCCAATCCATATCTGGCAATGGCTGCTGCCTTGGCATCTGGTTTATATGGAATCGAAAATGAGTTAGAACTAACGATTCCAAAAACAACCGGCAACGAATATGCCCAAAAAGACCACGAACGACTACCGCTCAACCTGCTGGATGCCACCCGAAAGATGAAAGATTCGGAGATTCCCAACACCCTGTTTGGAGAAGACTTTGTCAACCATTTTGCAGCTACACGCGAATGGGAATGGCGCGAATTCGCCAAAGCAGTAACCGACTGGGAAACAAAAAGGTATTTTGAAATTATCTGAAATACCAATTTCTGATTACTTTTGGGAACTACAGACGACAGCTAAAAAGAAGAAGAACTATGCAAACGCTTGATTATTTTCAGATAATCCGACAAGCTTGGGAAGAATTTGACGAACGACATGAAATTAAAGGAATTTTTGATGTCAGTGCCCATGTTTCAACCAACCATGTTTACAAAATATCCTTTTACGACCGGCAACCGGTTTTTGCAAAATTATCGGATTACGGTAATTTTGAACACTTTAAGGAAGATCATATCATTATAAACAATCTGGCCAACAACCTGGAAGCACCCTACGACAACTTCCTCGCCAAATCGCTGGTTAAACGAAACGATCTGTTCATCTTTCGCTACTACGATCAAAAACGCAACGCCTGGGTTGTTTTTTATAACCCAATCAGGATGAAGCACAAAATGCCTCGCAGACTTGAGGACAAGCACATCCGAAAGCTTGGCCGCGAACTAGCTCGCTTCCATAAAGCTTGCTCAAACGTAAGCAATCAGCTCCCGAAAGCGTCGAAAACAGTGGCAACCGACATCCATCGGCTAATGAAAAATCTGGACTCCGGTAAATTTTGCGCAACAGCGCCTCAACGCGATCTTTTAAAGAGCCAATGCGAAAAATTTGTCGTTTATGCCGACAAGGCGAACTACTCCACTGAAATTGAAACAATTCCGGTATTTGTAGACTGGAACATTGGTAATTTTTCGGTAACTCGGGATGGGAAGCTCTATTCCAGATGGGATTATGACTGGTTTCGGGAGTCGTCACGTGTCATGGATTTTTACTTTTTTAGCCGAGTGGTTTCCGATGTAGGCGACCGAACGGTTTTCAGCTATATGATCGACCCGTTAATGGAAGATCGATTCATCATGTTTCTAAAAGAATATCACCGGATCTTTCCGCTGACAGAACCAGAAGTACGATTAATAAAAGAGGCCTATCGCTTTTTCATTTTAAACTACGTGGTAAAGGATGGAACACACTTCTTTTTACCATCATATGCCCGTAAGTTGCAAAAAGAAGCCTATAATTTATACATTCCGGCCATTGACACAAATTACGATGTCGATAAAATATTGAGAGCATTAAAAATATAAACAGTATGAAGACGCAAGATTTCAGAAGTGTAGTAACCAACTACAAAGCGGTTTTTTTTGATGCTTTCGGGGTATTAAAAAATCACAAAGGAATTATTCCAGGTGTTGAAAATACGTTCGATTTTCTGGATGAAAAGGGAATTGACTATTACGTATTAACCAATGATGCGTCCCGAAGTCCGGAACAGCTGGCACGGATGTATCAAAACAATGGAATCCCCGCGATTACAACCGACAAGGTTATTTCTTCGGGCATGCTGGCACACGACTGGTTGAAACTCAAAATAAAATCAGGCCGCGTTGCCTACCTGGGTACCGAGCAGTCGGCTCACTACATTGAGTCGGCCGGATTGAAAACAATGCCCATCAGCAAGCTCGACCTAAACGATGTTGATGACATTACCTGCCTTGCATTTCTTGATGATGAAGGTTTCGATTGGAACAACGACATTAACAAAGTAATCAATCTGCTTCGGAAAAAAAACATGTCGGTGATTGTTGCTAATACAGATATTAACTACCCGGTCAACCGGGTTGACATTGCTATTGCCATTGGCGGAATTTCAGATATGGTTGAAGAAATTCTGGATCGACATTTTATCCGTTTTGGAAAACCCGATGCCCAGATGTTTATGTTTGCATACGAAAAAGCGTGCTTAAAACAAGCTCTTAATCGCGACGATATTCTGATGGTAGGCGATACGCTTTTTACCGACATCATTGGTGGCAACAAGTTTGGGATGGATACTGTGCTTGTCCTTTCGGGAAATACCTTAGCGGAAAGTGCCAAATCTAAAATTCGCTCAACAGGAATTATTCCAACTTATGTATGCGATTCGGTGGCTAGCTTTTAACAAGCTGAAAAAAGAATTACCCGAATATTGGTTACGCAGAATGTGTTTTTGCCATGCTTTGTAATGCATCAATCAAAAACCGATCGTTCTCTTTTCCTTGCGAGGAAACGCGAATGTGGTATTGATCCAGCCCAATTTTGTTACTACAATCGCGCACGTAAAGGCCATAGTTTTCAAGTAGCTGCATTTGCAAATCAACCGCTTTCATTCCAAATTCAATTTTAACAAGAATGAAATTGCTTCCGGTTGGATAAACCTTGAAGCCGGGAATCTCGACCAGTTTTCGATATAAATCTTTTACATCATCAATAACCCGAATACGCGAATTATGGTATTCCTGATTCGTCCTTTGAAGTTGCAACAAGAAATACTCTGCAATGGAATTGATATTCCAAACGGGCAACGCTTCCTTAATTTCGGTCTGAAACATCTTGTTTGAAGTAGCGCAATACCCCAGCCTCAAACCGGGCACACCACAATGCTTGCTCATGCTCCGAACAACAATTAAGTTGTTGTAATCTGCTAATTCTCCAAGCAAAGTCGGTACCTGTTCGTTAGCAAAATCGATAAACGACTCATCAAGCAAAATCATCTTCAAATGCGTCATCTTCTTCAAAAACCTCTTCATCTCATCAACTCGCATCAATTGCCCTGTTGGATTGCCGGGGTTGATAATTAACGCTGACTCAATTTGATTCTGATCGATCCAACTGGCATATTCCTCCAAATTTAACTGATAGTCTTTTTCGGGGTTAAGGTGAAATAATTTAGCTGCATCCGAACTTTTCAATTTTTCAATGTACTCACTAAAAGTGGGAATCGGAATCGCGATTTGATCAATCAAATATCTTTCAATAATGGTAATCAGCTCAGTAGCGCCATTGCCTAAGATCAGATATTGCGAATTAATTCCTAACACGTCGGCCAGCATTTCCCTCGCCAAACGTGGATTGCTGGATGGGTAAGCTTTAATAATGCTGACTAATTTCGACTGCAGCTGCTCCATCATTTCATCGGTTGGATAATAAGGATTGGCGATGAAACAATAGTCGATAACCTGATCAAGCATTTTCTCTCCAACAATATCGACCAATGCCGGCGAATGAGACGTTTCTTCAAATAGGGCTTTATTGATTTTTATTTTTGCTGTGCGCATAATTCAAAAGTTAGGTGGCAAAAATAGCGAAACTCCAGATTCAACAGAAGTATCGGATACAAAAAAAGCTGCTCCCAAAGGAACAGCTTTCAATATCTTGTGTAATGTTTTAATTACAATTTCTCAACTGCTTTATGTGTAACTTTGATGATTACAGCGGCAATCTTGTATGGGTCACCATTTGATGATGGACGACGATCTTCTAAACGACCTTTCCAGCCATCTTCAACAGTTCCAATAGGAATACGGATAGAAGAACCGCGGTCAGAAACTCCATAAGAGAAATCAGTGATAGCAGCTGTTTCATGAAGACCAGTTAAACGTTGGTCGTTATAGGCTCCGTAAACACTAATACATTCGTCAATATGGTTTCCAAATTCTTCGCAAATTGCTACAAAAACTTTTTTGTCAGCACAAGTTCTCATTAAACCATTAGAGAAGTTTGCGTGCATACCTGAACCATTCCAGTCCAACTCTTTTCCAAGTGGTTTTGGATGCCATTCAACAACAACACCATATTTCTCACCGAGTTTTTCCAGGAAATAACGTGATACCCAAATTTGGTCACCAGCATCGTGAGCTCCTTTTGCAAAGATTTGGTATTCCCACTGTCCTGCAGCTACCTCGGCATTGATACCTTCAACGTTCAGACCAGCTTCTAAACAAACATCGAAATGCTCTTCAACCAATTCACGTCCAAATGAGTGTTGTGCACCTACACCACAATAGTAAGGTCCTTGTGGAGCTGGGTAACCATCAGCTGGAAATCCCAGAGGTTTGTTTGTTTGAGGATCCATCAAGAAATACTCTTGTTCAAAACCAAACCAGAAATCTTCATCTTCGTCTTCGATGTGAGCACGTCCGTTAGAAGCGTGTGGAGTCCCATCTGCATTTAATACTTCCGTCATTACAACGTAAGCATTTTTACGAGTTGGATCAGGATAAATTGCAACTGGTTTCAATAGACAGTCAGAATCTCCTCCTTCAGCTTGTCGAGTTGAAGATCCATCAAATGACCATACCGGGCAATCTTCCAATTTTCCGCTAAAATCTTTTGCAATTCTTGTCTTTGCCCTTAAAGTTTGTGTTGGCGTGTATCCGTCCAACCAGATGTACTCTAATTTTGTCTTCATCGTGTTACAAATTATAAGTTAATGATATATTTTTTCGATAATTTGACGTCAAAAATAGAACCAACTGACAAAATTATAAATAAAAGTACAGCAAATTGTAAAAAGTTAATACAAAATTCATATAAGAATATATTTTTGTCCACCACCCTATTCAAAACGAGCCCGAAAGATAAAAAAGATCTCTTTTTTTTCACAGCCATATTTGTAAAAACGAATAGAAATTTCAAATTAATAGTATTTCCCTATCAAGAACCCCTATTTTCATCGGGCACCCGATCTATTCGAAGGCTCCAGCAGTTGCAGAATTTCAAATATGATTTTAGTTCAAAAACGATAAGCTATTTTTATGTTTTATTCGTAATTTTAAATACTCAATGCAGACTTATTTTGATCTAATTTCATCTATTAAAAAGACAACTTACAACTTTATAAATTTTTCACAATGAAAAACATCGACCGAAGAGAATTTTTAAAATCATCGGGTATGGCTGTAGCAGGAAGCATGATCCTACCCACTTTTATCCAGTCGTGCCAGAGTGCTTCAGCCTCTGCCGAAGTTCAGGCTTACCTTGATCATTTTGGCGTCGACATAACGCTACTTCAAAAAGTCATTACCAAATCGCTCAGCAAGGGTGGCGATTATGCCGATCTGTTTTTTGAACACAAACTAAGTAACAGCCTATCGCTGGAAGACGGCAAGGTTAACCGGGCGCATTCGAATGTAGATTTTGGAGTTGGTATCCGTGTTTTAAAAGGAGACCAAACCGGCTTTGCCTATTCGGAAACCGTGACGCCCGAAGCATTGATAAAAGCAGCGAACACGGCAGCCAATATTGCAACGGGCAATGTAAAGGTATCGCCGCAAGAAATAAAAGAAGCTATTCCTTCAAACTACTATAAAATTGATCGATCGTGGGAAGAGACAACGGTAGAGGAGAAAATCCCGTTCATCCAAAATTTGAACGATCAGGTATTTGCTAAAGACACACGCGTATCAAAAGTGAATGCCTACCTGAGCGACCAATCCGCCTACGTCCTTTTTTATAGCTCCGAAGGGATTCTCACCTACGATTACCGCCCGATGGTAAGTTTAGGAGCATTTTGCGTAATGGAAAAAGATGGTAAAATTGAGAATGCTTATTCATCTCGTTCGTTCCGAAAAGGCTTTGAGTTTTTAAATGATGAACTTGTGAGCTTGCTGGCCACCGAGGTTGTCGACCGGACATCGCTCCTATTTGAAGCCACCAAACCAAAAGCCGGCGAAATGCCTGTTGTCATGGGAGCGGGAGGTTCTGGGATCTTGCTGCACGAAGCCATTGGCCATACTTTTGAAGCCGATTTCAACAGAAAAGGAACATCTATTTTTGCAGACAAAATGGGCAAAAAGGTAGCCGAAAATTTTGTCAACATTGTAGATGATGGAACACTACCTGAAAACCGGGGATCGTTGAATACCGATGACGAAGGAAATGCAACCGAAAAAACCTATCTGGTTAAAGACGGAGTTCTTAACAGCTACCTGCACGACCGAATTAGCTCGAAACATTACCAGGTAAACCCAACCGGAAATGGAAGGAGAGAATCTTTCCGTCATATGCCCCTACCGCGCATGCGAGCAACTTATATGGAAGTTGGACCTCACTCAAAAGATGACATCATCACCAATGTGAAACAAGGCATTTATGTGGATAATTTCAGCAATGGCGAAGTTAAGATCGGAGCCGGCGATTTCACCTTCTTTGTTAAAGCAGGCTACCTGATCGAAAATGGGAAACTAACGCGTCCGATTAAAGATATCAACATTATTGGTAACGGACCGCAAGCATTAGCCGATATTACGATGTGTGCCACCGACTACAAAATCGACAACGGCACCTGGACCTGTGGAAAATCCGGCCAATCGGTTCCGGTAACCTGCGGATTGCCTACCGTTTTGGTGAAAAAACTCACCGTGGGAGGTGTTAGCTAAATCAAGTTCAATCATTCAGAAAAAAGGAATTAAAATGACACAAGAAGAAAAATACAGCCTGGCAAAATGGGCCATGCAACATGCATTGGACAGTGGAGCCGACCAAGTCAGCATTATTATTTCGCAAAGCAAAAGCAGCAATGTTGATGTTCGCGAACAAAAAATAGACACGCTGAAAGAAGCGATTGAAAGCAATTTGAGTATCCGGTTGTACGTTGACAATAAATATTCGTCGCACCGAACCAATCGGCTGGAGAAGACAGAACTTTCCCGCTTCATTGAACAAGCAATTGCCGCCACCAACTATTTGTCTCCCGACCCATATCGCTCATTGCCCGATCCAAATTTATATTATCAAGGCGATGGAGAAGATCTTGGAACTGAGGATGCTTCCTACGACAATATTGATCCAAAAAACAAAGTTGACCTGGCTTTTCAAATTGAAAAAGAAGCTTTAAACAAAGATGAACGCATCATCTCGGTATCGGCAAGTTACTCCGATAAAACAAGCAGCCGACTGATGGTCACCAGCAATGGTTTTGAAGGCGAAACAAAAAACAGCTCATTTAGCCTGGGAGCCTCCGTATCGGTTGATGGTGGAGATGCGCGTCCAAGTGACGCCTGGCGCGAACGGGCTATTTTGTTCGATCAACTGCAAAAATCAAATATTGGATCAGTTGCCCTCGATCGCGTGCTAAAAAAGATTGGACAGCAGAAAATCAGCTCTGGGAAATACGACATGCTTGTTGAAAACAGGGCTGTTGGCCGGTTGTTTCATCCCTTACTAAGCGCGTTGGACGGTTACAATATTCAGCAGAAAAACTCTTTTTTGATTGATAAAGTCGGAGAAAAAGTAGCGTCTGAAAAACTTACATTAACCGACGATCCGTTTATCCAGGGCGGGCTGGGCTCGCAACTATTCGATAGCGAAGGGCTGGCTTTAAAAAAACGCGAGGTATTTGAACATGGCGTACTCGGCACATACTACATTGACACCTACTACGCGAAAAAACTGGAGATGGAACCGACAACCGGAGACTCTTCGAATTTAATTTTTGAGAGCGGCGACAAGGATCTTCAAGCACTTGTGAAAAGCATGAAAAAGGGGATTCTGGTTACTGGTTTTAACGGTGGAAACACGAATGGATCAACCGGAGATTTCTCCTATGGGATAGATGGTTTTCTGGTTGAAGATGGAGAAATCATCAAGCCGGTTTCCGAAATGAACATCAGTGGAAATATGAAAGAGCTGTGGATGAACCTGGCAGAAGTTGGAACAGATCCGAACCCGATTTCATCCTGGCAAACACCGTCCATGTTATTTAAAGGAGTTGATTTTAGCGGTAGTTAAGTCCAAAAGAAATAGACAGACAATCATAGAAAAACCTTTTCCTTTCGCAGGAGGAGGTTTTCTTTTCTATTTTTGAAGAAAAAAAGCAGTGGCAAAACGAGAGAAAAAAGGGAAAAGCAAAAGTTCGGCGGGTTACAACCAGAAAATAGGTGAAGATTTTCTGCTTCAGAATGCACAAAAAGAAGGCGTGCTGAAAACAGCCAGTGGGCTTCAGTATAAAATCATTGAAGAGGTGGACGGACAAAAGCCATCGGAATTTGATACCGTGCTGATTCACCAGCGGGCACTCTTGTTAAACGGGACAATACTAGAAGATACCTACCGCCAAAACAAACCCGACGATGTAAAAATTGAGGAACTGATTGAGGGATTGCAAGAAGGACTTCTGATGATGAACAAAGGCAGTCGCTACAAATTCTGGGTTCCTTCGGATCTGGGCTGGGGACGAAAAGGAACAAACAATAAAATACCTCCTTTTGCCGTATTGGCCTTCGACATTCGCTTAGTTGATATTTTGACTTAAGCTCACAAAAAACGAGTGTTTCAACGAGTCCTTAACCTTCTGGCATCAATCTTGTTTTGACAATTAAAAATTCACATAAAAAGATAAAATCATGAAAACAGTTACAAGTATTATTTTATTAATTGCCTTAGCGGTCATGACATCCTGTGAAGGACCAATGGGGCCTCCCGGATATGATGGAATCGATGGAGAAGACGGTGTAAATATTCAAGGAAATATTTTTGAATTTACAGACGACTTCACGAACGCTAATGAATTTAGCTTATCATACTCGTTCCCCAGCAACTTCGAGATTTATTCAACCGACATTGTCATGGTCTACATCCTATGGGAACAAGTGGACTACGGAGGAGAAACAGTTGATGTTTGGCGGGCATTACCTCAAACAGTTGTTTTAAACGACGGTGTCATTCAGTACAATTTTGACCATACCGTTTACGACGTTCGAGTATTTATTGAAGAAACTGTTGGTAACTTGCTTCCTGAAGAGACCCAAAACCAGACTTTCCGGATTGCAGTGCTCCCAGCTGCCTGGGCCTCCACAAAATCGATCGACATCAAAGATATGAACGCCGTGATGAAATCGATGGAAATGACCTCAAAATCGGTTAAAAAGATCTCAATCAAATAGCGAACGTCTAATTCCTTAAATGTAAAAAGTCACTCCAGCTCATCGGCTGGAGTGACTTTTTTTGTCAGATGCCTGTTTAGTATTCTTTCACCTTGCCCGAGCCAACTACTCCTTGATCAATCAGCGGACTACCTTTATAAGTAACATCTCCTGAACCGGCAATACGTACTTCTAAATGTTTCTCGGCATTAACAAAAGCACCGCCCGACCCAATGATCTTGACAATAGCATCTTTCACCTCAAAATCAATTCCTTTAAAATCACCCGACCCGGAAATATTAACTGATAAGTCATCAGCCATTTCAGTACCTTCAAGGGTAATGTCGCCACTCCCTGAAATGGTGGCTTTTACACGTTCTGCTTTTAAGTCTTCAAGTAGAATATCACCACTCCCGCTAACTGACAAATCCAAAATACGGCTTTCAATTGGTCCGTCATTTATAATATCACCCGATCCGGAAAGCGACAGTGCATCAATTTCGGGAACCGTGATATAGATTTCAATTTTACCGGGAGTAAAACTTTTCCACAAATAGTTTTTTGCTGCAAACCGAACGATCAACTCACGACCTTTTACTTCGGTGATAATTTCCTCCAGTGTCGACGATTTGGCAACGACTTCGATAGATTGCTCGCTCCCTTGCTCAACATACACTTTTGCCGGAATCCGAATGGCTATTTCGGAGAATGAGTCCACCTTTCTAAATTCTGTTTCGGCATTGGCGCCCATCGAAATGATTAAGGCCATCACGGCCATTAGACTTATAAATCCTACTTTCATGTTTTCCGTTTTTTAATTATTGTATTCTATAGTTAAAGACAGGTTGATTCAATAAAAGTTGCGCTTGCACTCATTTTTATCTTTAACGTCAGTTCGACCTAAGTGAAGTTGCAACGCCTGTATGCTCACACAGAATACAGTCGTCGGGTAGAGCCATTAAGAATTTGGAAATTGCACCCAAACTGTTATTCACTTGTTTGTTCTTTGCCTTTCCATTGAGTCCGATAAAGTTTACATCAAACTTTTCCATCGATAATCCAATTCCATATACTTGCATAAACATTTTGATTTATGCTCCGCATTGACTCGCGAACATCGTGATAATGGGTTCTGCCCTAAATACTCTCTGGCTTATACTCAATATATCTGCAGTCCTTAATATGAGAGTTAGATTTTATCTAACACCACCGCAAAGTTACCGCAGCAGATGGAGCTTTTTTTCAAAGGTATAGATCAATTAACTTTTCCTTTGAATTCCATTGAGTACAAACTAACGACACCACCACAGCGTACGCGAGCTCCGCTCCTTCCCTTCTCAATAGCTCGGGAACATATACGGCGGTTCGTTAAGCATCAATATCAAGCTCTTTTCACCATGATAGCTATGCCCGAATTTAGGATATGACTAGATGAGAAAACTCAAGCTTCCATATCGAATTTTGGACAGCCCAACGTTCAGCCCTTCAGCTTTTCTGTGAGTCCTCCGCCTTTTCTGTGACGGCTCGTTTCCAAAGCCTACTATGGCCTCTGCTGACTTCTCATCAGTCCTAAAACCGATGAGACCTCCCCAGGTAAGAGCATCTTCCTTCCTCCAATCGCTGCCTGATCTACTATTTTGGCACTCATTCATTGCTGAATGTTTCGGACGTCACAATGATGTGCTTGCTCATCCCACCTCATAGCCTCATATCAACCGCTTCGCTCTTCTCTCATCAATGATCCACCGGATCATTGGTTTTCTTCGAAAACAACATTCGTTCACTATTCGTCAGTACCGGAGTTGGCCGGTTGAATTTATTTGCTCATTAATCAATCACAAATAACCCTCACTGCATACCTCACGGTAAACCAGCTTGCCACTTGCTAATGCTTCAAGACGTTACTCCTGCGCATAAGGGACTTACACCCATCGGCCGCCAAAGGCTTGCCGACGGCGATGCCTCTGGAATAATTTCATGCATCACTTTATTGTTTAACACTAAAAATTTGTATTTTAAACATTTTTTCGGAGCTTTCAGTAAAGTGTGTACATGCCCATACGGGACATACACCGAGATAAAAAATTGCTTCGCTAAATCAAAGCTAACAAACACGTAATTTCCCACACAAAAACGTTGGTGGCAAGTTTAAAAAAACGACAGTAACAACAACAAAACAATGCAAGACTTACTATTTGGCTTTATATCAAAATACGTTACTCTTACAGAAGATGAAAAGAATGCAATCGTTTCTCTAAACATATTTCGCTCAGCAAAAAAAGGAACGACTCTTTTAAAAGAAGGACAAAAGTCAAATGATGGCTATTTTGTTTTAAAAGGGTGCATCCGCACCTACTACGTTATTGACGGAGAAGAAAAAACAACCGCTTTCTATACCGAAATGGAAGGCTTGACACCACATTGCGTCATCAACAAAACCCCTTCCGAATATTTCATCTCTTGTGTTGAAGACTCGATACTAACCATTGCAGATCCTGAAATGGAAGTAGATATTTTTAAGAAATTCCCAAAATTTGAAACGCTTTGCAGAGTTTTATCAGAAGAACTTTTAGCAAAGCAACAAATCAATTTTGATGAGTATAAAACATCTTCCCCTGAACAGCGATATTTAAATCTCTTACAAAAAAGACCAGACCTAATTCAACGTGTTCCGCAACATCAGTTGGCAAGTTATTTAGGTATCAAACCACAGTCATTAAGCAGGCTAAGAGCAAGGATTTTAAAGAAAAATAAGGGCTAAGTTCATTTCTTAACTTAAGTGAACGAATTCAAACACCCCACGAATTTAATTTTGCAGTATCGTGTAATAATCAAATAGAGATATGCAAAAGAAAATTTTAACGATTGGACTTGTCCTATTTCTGACGAGCAGTTTTCAGGTGAATGCTCAGTGCACAAAACAAGATAGCACCTATAAAAAATATTTTATTGGTAGTACGCTATTTATGTTGGGCAATTTAGCTCCTAAAAACAGACCTGATTTTATTCAACTGAACATAGGCTATCGAATTACAGGAAGTGATGTAATTTCAATAGAACTAAAAACCTGGAAATATGGTTGGCCTCTTGGCATTCCTTACGGAAAATCATATGAATCACCTGATGAAAAATTTCCGGGTTATATTCGTGAATATGGCTTTGCACTTGCGTATCAGAAATTTGTATGGAAAGGACTTTACGCTGGTGTTCACGTAATGAACGCTTGGCAAACATTTGTGGATGACAACGGTAACAAGGTTGATAATGGTTTTCAGATTTTCAACACGTACAGAGTTGGTTACCACTTCAAACTTTTTAATGACAGATTTTTCATAGAACCATCAATTGCCATAACTCAACGACCATACCACACAAAAATGCCTGATTCATTTAAGCAAGTTGACGATAGGTGGTCAAAGTTCTTTATTGGAGAACCAGGACTGCATTTTGGATATAATTTTTAACGAGATTGATTGGTTTCGCTAAGTCATCGAAAACAAATCCGTACTTGGTTTATAGCAATTAATGAATATATTCTTTAATGATTTCTTCATCGGTCAGCTGCGACCCCGAAACCGTCATTGCTGTTTCAATTATTGCTAAGTGAGAATATGCCTGTGGGAAATTTCCAAGCATCCGCTTGGTTTTAAAATCCAGATCCTCACTAAACAAGCCCAAATGGTTTGAATACCCCAGCAGTTGATGGAATTTCTTGATGGCTTCTTCCTTTCTTCCTATTTTAAAAAGAGCATTGGTTAGCCAAAAAGAACAAATAGTAAAAGCCGATTTTGGTGTTCCAAAATCATCCTGATTGCGGTAGCGGTACATCAGGCCATCCTGTTCCAGATCCTCTTGAATAGCCAGTACAGTGGTCACATACTTCTGATCGGTTGCATTAATAAAACCATACGATTCCATCAGCAAAACAGAAGCATCCAAGTCTTTGGATCCGTAAGCTTGAGTAAAGGCCTGCCGTTCTTCGTTCCAGGCCTTTTTCATAATGTCTTTGTGAATTTTATCCCTCAACACCGACCACTTCTTGGCATACAATCCGCGTTGCAAGAGCGAGGCAATCTTAACAGCACGATCGAGAGCAGTCCAGCATAACACCTTGCTAAAGGTGAAATGTTTATTTTCACTTCTGATTTCCCAAATCCCACGATCAGGTTTTCTCCAATTGTTTTCTACAACTTTAATAATGTTTCGCACAATGGTCCAAAGGTCTTCGCTATGCTCCAGGGTAATGTCATAAATCTCCAGTTGCTGATGAATCACATCCAGCAAAATACCGTAAATATCATTTTGCTTTTGTCGGTATGCAGCATTTCCAATCCGCACCGGAACTGATCCTTCATACCCTTCAAGATGTGATAATTCGTACTCTTTTAATTTCTTTTCTCCGTTAATCCCATACATGATTTGCATCTTCTCATCCTTGTCTGGAAGTATGTCGATGATAAAACGAAGATATTGATTGGCCAGGTTATAGTGTCCCAGAGAAGTCATGATTTTAACAACCATTGAGCCATCGCGAATCCAGCAGAATCGATAATCCCAGTTTCGTTCCTCGCCAATAGTCTCAGGCAGAGAGGTGGTTAATGCCGCCAGGATTGCACCACTCTTAGCATAACTCAACATCTTAAGAGTAAGCGCACTACGAACAATAAGATCACCATAGACACGGAACGAGGTGGTTCGTTCAACCCAATTTAGCCAATAG
This sequence comes from Sunxiuqinia indica, assembly GCF_009847015.1. Lineage (GTDB taxonomy): Bacteria > Bacteroidota > Bacteroidia > Bacteroidales > Prolixibacteraceae > Sunxiuqinia > Sunxiuqinia indica. The sequence goes on along the minus strand of NZ_WVEM01000002.1, from coordinate 230,093 downwards.
ACTTTAGTCCGTTCCAATTTCAGCTTTGCCCGTCGGGTATCTTGTGGAAGTAACTTTTGATTATAGCTTAACATGCAATATTCATCCTTCATCAACCGGATTGACCTTTGCTCCAAAATGTCCGGATAATCGAAGCTAGAGTATAAATATAAGGAATCGTAAGTTCCGCTGGACGTGTGCGATTTGATGTAACAACTTCCATTTTTCTCGTTCTCACATCCTTGTTCTACGAAATTATTGGTCTCATTTTTTGCATATTCCAACTTCGGATCGTACAACACTTTAAATGATGGTTCACCTTCAATCCATTTAAAATAGCGAACAATATCGGGTGGAGTATAATGCCCTCCGCTATTGGGATTTTCATACCTTGGCATAAAGTCTCGCACTTCAAATACCCCATCTTCGCATTGAAACCGAGTTTTTAAGATATTTGTTTGTGGAATGTAACTCTGAGTAATATTTTCAGGTTTATCAGGGATAATTTTAAAGCTTCCTCCCTTGTTCTCATCCAATAAATTTGCGAAAACCGAAGAGGAATCAAATTGTGGCAAACAAAGCCAGTCAACCGATCCATCTTCTGAAACCAAAGCAGCACTTCTGCAGTTTCCAATAACCCCGTAATTCAAATTCTTCATAGACGAATGTTAAACATCATCAAAAAGGATGGATTTAATTCCAAAATATTTTGATAACTTGAGAAAATAAAACAACCTTTAAAGTAGCTAGAAGCACTCAGAAAGGCTAATTGAGCCGCTAATATAAATTTTATAACCGAAAATGTCTCAAATATGAGTCAAGAACATCCGCTTCTTTACATTCGGGGTTCAATAATGTCAATTTTACAACAATTAATTAAAAAATGTGTTGGTAAATAGGAAGGAAAACATTAATCAGATAGCAATAAATAGACCCAAATAAAAACTGTTATGAGCAAAATTCACATCGTATCAAACCGATTGCCACTAAGTATAAGCAGAGAAGAAGAATCATTTGAACTATCTCCAAGCGTAGGAGGATTAGCTACCGGAATGAGATCCATCTATAAAGAATATGGAGGAAAATGGATCGGTTGGCCCGGCCTAGCAAAAGACGACCTGACAGAAGACGAAATTGTTGAAATTGACGACAAACTGGTTACCGAAGACTGCCTTGCCGTTCATTTAAGCAAAGAAGAAATCAATCTCTATTATGAAGGCTTTAGCAATAATGTTATCTGGCCTCTCTTTCATTACTTCGCACAGTTCTGCGATTACAATCCAGACTACTGGGAAGCCTATAAAAAAGTCAACCAGAAGTTTGCACAAAAAGCACTTGAAACCGTAGATGATGGTGACATTGTCTGGATCCACGACTATCAGCTGCTCTTGGTACCCGAAATGATCAAGTCAGTTAAACCAAATGTTACAATCGGTTTTTTCCTTCACATACCGTTTCCTTCATTCGAAGTGTTCCGCATTTTGCCTTGGCGTAATGAGTTAATTAAAGGAATGCTTGGTTCCGACCTGATCGGGTTTCATACTTATGATTACGAACGACATTTTTTCAGTTCAGTGAGGCGATTGTTGGGGTACGAAATTTCTTTCAACGAGATTCATCTTGAGGATCGGATTATTTTGGCAGATGCTTTTCCAATGGGAATTGACTACGATAAATTTGAAAATCTGGCCAAGGACATTACTCATAAATCGCTGCAAGAAAAGTCAGAGCTCCATCGAGAGTTAGAAAAATATTTTCTGGTATCGCCCGACCGAAAGCTGATTTTATCGATTGATCGACTGGATTATACCAAGGGAATTCCAAACAGGCTACATGCTTTTGAAAAATTTCTAAATAAATATCCTGAGTTCAGGAATCAGGTTTCGCTCATTATGCTGGTTGTTCCTTCGCGCGACGAAGTAGAGCAATACAAACTATTAAAAAGTGAAATTGATGAGCTTGTTGGACGGATTAATGGACAATACGGTGATGTGAACTACACTCCAGTCTGGTATTTCTATCGTTCGCTACCGTTTGAAAACCTGATTGAACTGTACAGCACTTCCGATGTGGCACTAATTACACCGGTGCGCGATGGAATGAACCTGGTTGCTAAAGAATATATTGCGTGCAGAGTGAATCAAAGTGGCGTGTTGGTTATTAGCGAGATGGCGGGAGCGGTAAAAGAATTGGGTGAGGCAATCATCATCAATCCGAACAACGAAGATGAAATTGCAGACAGCATTAACCAAGCATTAACGATGCCATTGGACGAGCAACGAAGGAGAATGAAATACTTACAATCGCGAATTCGAAGGTACGATGTATTTAAATGGTCAGGTGAATTTATAAAAGGCTTGAAAAAAGTTGAAGGAATTCAACAGCACTTTCTGGCTAAAAGAATTACCTCAAGTTTAAGCAAAGAATTGGTTGAAAAATTCGCTTCAGCAAAAAAACGCGCCATATTTCTCGATTACGATGGAACGCTCGTTGGGTTTAATAACGATCCACAAGCAGCAAGCCCCGATGAAGAGTTGCACAAACTAATTACCAAGTTGGAAGAGAATGAAAAAAACACCGTCACTATAATTAGTGGACGCGACCGGGAAACACTTGAAAAATGGCTGGGAAATCACAAGGTTAATTTAATTGTTGAACATGGGGTTTGGCTTAAGAAAATTGGTGAAGACTGGAAAATGCTCGACAATATAAGTAGTACATGGAAACCAACAATCCGACCATTGTTGGAGAACTTTGTTGACCGTACACCGGGAACTTTTATTGAAGAAAAGAACTACTCGCTGGTTTGGCACTATCGGAACGCAGAGCCTGAACAAGGAGAACTGAGAGCCAACGAGTTGAAGGATGAGCTTCGAAATATGATTGCCAACCATAATCTGGAAATTATGGAAGGGAATAAAGTCATTGAAGTAAAAGCCGGAGGAATAAACAAAGGCATCGCAGCTCAGCGCTTTTTAGGAGATGACGACTACGACTTTATTCTTGCTATGGGCGACGACTGGACCGATGAGTACATGTTCCGCGAACTTCCTGAATCGGCCTATACGATAAAAGTAGGGTTGAAAAAAACAGAAGCTTCCTACAAAGTGGAGTCTGTAAAATCGGTACGCAACTTACTGAAATCATTGGGAGCTGAATAACAAAAAGTCATTTCGTCAGTTTTTCTAAAAAATGGTGTAGTTTTAAGCTTTCAGATAAAGTTATGATGAAACGAGCATGTAAAAATAGTCACACGCAGGAGCATGATTACTTAAAGCGAGTTCCATGTGTTGCAAAAAATAAACAATTATAAACACATGAAAATTATTTTAATGCTACTCGTCTTAGTATTCCTGAAAACAGGTTATGCACAGGACTCCATCAATCAGACAGACGAAAAAGGGCAAAAGCAAGGTTTCTGGATGAAACAATTGCCCAATGGCACCAAAATCTACGAAGGAAATTTTAAAAATGATAAACCCGTTGGTGAATTTAAACGCTATCATACCAGCGGGTTTTTAAAAGCCAAATTGTTCTATCCCGAAAAATCGGATACGGTAAAAGCTGAGTTGTATGACCTTAAAGGGAAATTGATGGCTGAAGGCCAATATATTGGACAGCTGAAAACTGGCCTCTGGAAATTCTTTCAGAAAGGTCAACTGGTTTCTGAAGAAGAATATCTCAACAACCTGAAACATGGAATCTCAAAAACCTATTATCCAACTGGCGAACTTTTTGAACAAACATCGTTTAAATATGATTTGAAAGATGGTGTTTACCGTGCGTATTTCAAAAACGGCAAACCTTACATGGAGTGCATGATGAAAAATGCCAAACGAGAAGGCACGTGTAAAGTTTATTACCAAGACGGAAAACTTGAATTAGATGCTTTTTATACAATGGGATTACGAGATAAAGCGTGGAATTATTATCATCCAAATGGCGACTTTTCACATTCGCTTATTTACGACATGGGAATCCTGATGAATCCAATGGTTTTAGATAGTATTCAGCAACTAAAGTTCAACGAGTTGGAGAAAAACAAAAGCAAATTGGTTGATCCCGAAAAATTCATGAACGATCCAATGCAATACATGCAAAAGAATAATATTCTTCCGCGATAATTGATTGGTGTTACGTGATAACCTCAAATTTGCCTGATGTAACAAAATTGAAAGATAAGCGATGTTAAAATCCTGTTTGTTTATTGCTTCCCTAATCATGCTGACAGGAAACCTAGTGGCTCAAAATGAAGTCGAAAACTTCTACTGGATACAATTTGAAGACAAGTCGGGGACAGTTTTTAGCATCAGTCAGCCGGAACAATTTTTATCGCCGCGCGCAATTGAACGTCGTCAAAAACAAAACATTGCGATTGATGAACGTGATTTGCCGGTGTCGGTCAACTACCTGCAACAGCTGCAAGAGCAGGGAGCAGAAATCATTCATACATCGAAATGGCTGAATGGAGCAACCATTCGAGCAACCAAATCCATTTACGAACAAATCAGGCAGAACCTGAATTTCATTGCCTTTTCTGAACTCACCAAACCCGGTATTTTCTTGAAATCAGCTCGCAATAAATTTCAAACCGAGCATCAACTCAATGAAATTAACATCACAGACTACGGTTCTTCTTACCACCAACTGCAACTGTTTAACGGGCAACTGCTGCATGCACTCGGCTATCAGGGCGAAGGCATGTACATTGCTGTTTTAGATGCCGGCTTTTATAAAGTCGATGAGTTACCGGCTTTCGAGCAACTGTGGGGCGAAAACCGAATACTGGGAACCAAAGATTTTGTCGATCCCGGAGGTGACGTTTTTCTGGCACACACCCATGGCACGAATGTACTTTCAACAATGGGAGGATATGTCAAAAATGAATTAATTGGAACCGCTCCCAAAGCATCGTACTATTTGCTGCGCAGCGAAGATGGAGCAACCGAATACCTGATTGAAGAAGACAATTGGGTAGCGGCTGCAGAATGGGCTGACAGTGCCGGCTGCGATGTCATTAATTCTTCGCTGGGTTATACAACCTTTGATGACCCGAATATGAATCACAGCTATGCTGAGATGGACGGAAACACCACCCGAATTACGAAAGCAGCAAACATTGCGGTAGAAAAAGGCATGCTGGTATTTTCCAGCGCAGGAAACGAAGCTGATAATCCTTGGAAATATTTGGTTGCCCCTTCGGATGGAGACGTGGTAATTGGTGTTGGGGCAGTTAATAACGATAGCATTTGGGCTCCGTTTAGCTCTTTAGGCCCAAGTGCCGATGGCGACGTAAAACCGAATCTCGCAGCAGTTGGCTGGGGAACCATTCTGCAAAAAACGGATGGAAGTATCGGCCCGTCAAATGGCACTTCTTTCGCATCGCCGGTGCTGGCCGGAATGGCAGCCTGCTTGTGGCAGGCACACCCCGAAGCAACCAACCTGGAAATAAAAGAAGCACTCGAAAAAAGTGCCTCGCAATATGCGTCTCCCAACGACACGCTGGGCTATGGAATACCTAATTTTCAGTTGGCCAATCTATTTCTTCGTCCAGACGATCCGCATGCTAAAATCGACAAATGGACAGCTTTGCCAAATCCTTTTCGTGAGAGCATCTATTTATTTCAGACCACTCCACAACCGATAGGTGAAATCACCATCAGCTTTTTTTCGGCTCTTGGTAATTGCCTTTACAAGCAAGTTTTTCAATATGCGCCTTCTATTTTTTTACCGAATTTGGCTAACTTGCCTGCCGGATTAATTCTGCTAAAAATTGAAACAAATACCGAGAGTACGGTAATCAAACTGATAAAGGTCAATTAGAGTATGACGGCAGCACAGCTCACTCTTTCGGAACTCAACAATCAAATAAAAGAGCAACTTGATGATGCTTTCCCCAACCTGTTGTGGATAAAAGCTGAGATCAGCGAACTTAATCAGAACCGTACCGGCCATTGTTATCTGGAATTGGTTGACATTGATGAAGCCACAAAGAATGTCGTCGCTCGTTGTCGGGCAACCATTTGGTCGTATACGTTTCGCATGCTGAAACCGTTCTTTGAAACCACAACGGGGCAGACTTTTTCAGAGGGGTTAAAAGTACTCGTCAGCGCCAAAGTGGAGTTTCACCCGATGTACGGATTGAGCCTGAATATTCGGGATATTGATCCCACCTACACGATGGGCGACATGGCTCGTAAGCGACGTGAAATTCTGCTTCAGCTCGAAGAAGATGGTGTGGTTGATATGAATAAGGAGCTGGAACTTCCGCTGGTGCCCCAGCGAATTGCGATTGTTTCGTCACCAACAGCAGCCGGGCTGCAAGACTTCCAGAACCAGCTGGCCAACAATGCTTACAATATCCATTTTTACACGAAGCTGTTTCCCGCAATCATGCAGGGGAAAGATGCGGCTGCGTCCATCATCATCGCGTTGGAGCAAGTGTTTGAATATGAAGATTTTTTTGATTTGGTGGTCATTATCCGTGGTGGAGGCGCGCAAATTGATTTGGCCAGTTTCGATCATTACGAATTAGCCTATCACATCACCCAATTGCCAATACCTGTACTAACGGGAATTGGGCACGACAAAGATGAAACAGCCGTTGATTTAGTAGCTCACACTAAGCTGAAAACCCCAACAGCCGTAGCTGAATTTTTGATAAGTGGAGCGGCAGCCTTCGAGCAAATGCTGGACGAAATGAAAGAACGGTTCGTAGAGCAGGTTGAAGATCGGCTTCACTCCGAAAAAGAATTTTTGAAAAGCTCGATGCAAAAATTAACTCAAGGGGTGCGCGAATTGGTTAGCGAGGAAAATAATCGGTTTAACCTGACGAATTTCAGACTAGAAAAATCAATACCAGCATTTCTCGCAGCAAAAAAGCAACAGCGACAAGATCATAAACATCTGATTGAAAAATTAGGGGTCGCTCACATCAATGAGCAAAACTATCAATTGAATCGCAAATTGGACAACCTCCATTTTTTTATGCAACGACAGTTCAGAATTAAGCGTAACCAGTTGACCCAATCGCAAGAGCTTTTTAAAATTCGCCTTAAAAACACGTTAAAGGAAGAAGAAAACAAACTGACTAATTTTGAAGGGCAAGTTCGTTTGATGGATCCTAAAAGCGTATTGAAACGAGGATACAGTTTAACTTATAGCGGAGGCCATTTAATCAAGTCGACGAAACAATTATCCGATGGCGATGAGATAGAAACCCAATTATCAGACGGAAAAGTAAAAAGTAAAATCACAAAAAAATAAGAGCTATGGCAGCAAAAAAACCAACCTATCAGGAAGCAGTGAACGAGATTGATGAGATTCTTGAAAAAATTGAAAATGAAGAACTCGATGTGGATGAATTGTCAACCAAAGTAAAAAGAGTATCAACACTCATTAAGCTTTGCAAAGACAAGCTTCACAAAACGGAGACCGAGGTTGAGAATATTCTAAAAGAAATGGAAGATTAATCCCCAATCGTCCCCATTTACAAAAAAAAACAGAGGCTCTCAATAATTGAGAACCCCTGTCGAAAAAAACACCTATTACTTATTATTGGAGATCTATTTCCACCCCCTGAAACCACCTGCAATTAAGGATAATAACAGAAGGACAATAAAAATGTAAAAGATTATTTTTGCAATTTCAGCTGCTCCTGCCGCAATTCCTCCAAAACCAAACAATGCAGCAACTAATGCAACTAATAAAAAGATAATAACTAAACGTAACATAAATAATTTTTTAAAGTGATTTTAAAATCTAAGTCCTGCATATACTTGAATGACAGAATTTTTTGCGTCTCCAAGCACGTCATAAGAGAGATCATCATCCTTCGCTACTTGCGTTAATCCAAGATTATAGTTAAACCCAAATATCAAAGCATCCAGGTCGAATCCCAGTCCAAGAGAAACACCATAATCCAACGATTTGAAGCGATCGCGGTCGATTTCATCTTCAGAATTAATTTGCCAAAAATTAAGAACGTCAGCATCTGTATCAACATTGGCATTCACTAAATAGGCAACATAAGGGCCAAACTGAAATTCAAAATCTTCGGCAAGATTAAAAACCAGTTTTACGGGCAATTCAATATAGTTGAGATTAAACTTGGTGTCGCCATCTGCAAAAGCACTTCCGTTATAATTTAGCTTTATACCTTTTCCTGAGTATAGTAACTCAGGTTGAACAGAAAACGACTTGCCAAGAGGTATTTTATTATATACTCCGGCATGAAAACCGACTTTAAGGTTTTTATCATTATTCCCATCAGTGGTTAAAGTCGAAAGGTTAATACCACCTTTAAACCCGGCTGTAGACTCTTGTCCTACAGCAACGGTACTTACCAGCAAACAAAAGATGCTGGACAGTAAAACATATTTTTTCATAATTTCTTCTATTTTTGATTTGTGTTTATTCTAGTTCGCCAATGTCTCCTCTTTTCGCAGCCCTTTTAAGCTTATCATTAGCGAAAATAGCAACCTCAACACGGCGATTTAATCGACGTCCGTTCTCCGTTGCATTATCAGCAATGGGCTGAGACTCTCCATATCCCACCTGAGTAACTCTGGTATCACTAACTCCAAGACCTAATAGCAAATCTCCAACGGATGCAGCCCGCTGTTCCGACAACTGCTGATTGTATTCGTCGGTTCCACGATCATCGGTATGACCTTCAATTAAAATTTCTGTATCATCATACTTTTTGAGCGTCTCTGCTAGTTCCTGAATATTGGCTTTGGATGCTTCAGTTAATTTAGCCGAATCGAAACCGAAAAGAATCCCGGAATCAAATGTTATTTTAATCCCTTCGCCAATACGTGTTACGGTAGCACCTTCAAGGTCGTCCTGAAGTTCTTCAGCCTGCCTGTCCATATAATTTCCAACTAATGCTCCTGCAGTACCTCCAATAACGGCACCTAATATGGCTCCTTTTGCGGTATTGTCAGATCCGGAACCGATTACTCCTCCGATAGCTCCTCCAGCACCAGCTCCTATTGCTCCTCCTTTAAATGTTTTTGAACTATTACACGAAGCAAAAATGATCATGATTGCAAGCAATATTGAAAATGTTGTCTTTTTTCTAACTCCAATTGTTTTCATGGTGTTTACAGTTTTTGATTTGTTGGTTATCCATTATCAAATAACTGTGCCAGCTCATCCTCCGCCAACACAGCAAAACAATAATCAACTGATCTTCTATCACTTGCTAATCCATCGATGTATTTTGAATGAATCAGGCTTGCTTCCTGAGTTGAATAATTCCCTACCCAACGTGAGGTACATTATCTACACATTCAACGTTTAACGGATTGTGTTACAACCTTGGAAAAACACTCATCCCTACTCTATATCACCCCATTACAGACTATCCTGATATCTCAGGTACGTTTTTGGCTTAAATCCAAGCAGAACTTTAATACAGTATGTTATGAAAAAAAATATCTTAATAGTTGCACTAATCTTGTTTCTGTCCGGATCAGCCATGGCGCAATACGATTTTGCCGTTGGAGTACGATCAGGCGGAACATCAGGATTGACACTCAAAAAAAACTATGGACCTTCGGCAATTGAAGGAATCGTGGGATTCTGGAATGACGGATTAAGCATTACCGCTCTTTGGGAAAAAAATCGGATGGCTTTTAATGAACCCGGTTTGTTTTGGTATTATGGAGTTGGAGGACACGTTGCCATTTATGGTGATGACTTCGACGGGCGCGGAGGCCCCGGCTGGTACAAGCACCCTCATGGCGATGATGATGGAGATCTGGGATTAGGAGTTGATGGAATTGTTGGCCTGGAGTATAAAATACCTCAGGCACCCATTGCATTTAGTCTCGACTTTAAGCCTTACCTGGAAGTTGTAACCGACGGTGGTGCCTTTTTTGCCATTGACCCGGGGCTTGGAATCAAAGTCGCATTTTAAAAGAAACACAAGCCGAATAATATTATTAAAAGGAGCTTAAGCTCCTTTTACTTTTTCATTTCTCTTGCCAACATAAAAACTGTTGCTAATTTTGTTGGAACCTCTTATTTAGCTTGAAAATATGAAAAACTTCTTTGTGAAATCGCACGGTTTAGGCAACGACTATATCGTGATGAACAGTCAGGATATCACTTTTGAAATGAGTGTCCCAAATATAAAAACCGTTTGCGATGTACACTATGGCATTGGATCAGACGGTATTTTATTATTGACCAACAGCGACAAAGCTGACTTTGGCTTGCGCATTTTAAATCCGGATGGTTCGGAGGCGGAGAAGAGTGGCAATGGCTTACGTATTTTTGCAAAATACTTGTACGATTACGGACACACCAAAAGTAAGTCGTTTAGCATTGACACGCTTGGTGGAGTGGTTACAGCCGAAGTTATTGAAACCCTAAATAACAAAGCCCACATGATTAAGGTGGATATGGGCAAAGCTATTTTTGAAGCTGAAAAAATTCCGGTAGTGAGCGACCAAAGCGAGTGCATCGACCAGGAATTACAACTGAAAGATAAAACCTATTTAATCAACTGTGTGTCGGTAGGCAATCCGCATTGCGTAATTCTGAAAGATGAACTGTCGGAAGCAGAGATCAAACAATATGGTTCGGAGATTGAAAATCACCCTAAATTCCCAAACCGCATCAACCTTCAATTTGCAAAGGTACTATCGCCTAACGAAGTGGAGATCCGAATCTGGGAGCGGGGTGCCGGATACACGCTGGCCTCAGGAAGCTCATCGAGCGCGGTGGCTGCTATGATGGTGAAAAAAGGCCTGGCCAACCGTAAGATTACCATGAAGATGCCGGGAGGTAAATTGAAACTGGAGATTGCCGAAGACTGGGAAATTCAAATGACCGGTGAAGTGAGGGAAATAGCCAGCGGTTATTTAAGTCAGGAGCTTCTTAATGATCTGATCTAAATGATAGCGGGACCACGTTTGCCTGTTTTCCGATTGTCAATCCAATAAGCTAATCGGCACAATTCTGCATCAACTGTTGGTTAACAATGCAGCCTTGTTAAACAGATTTATTCTAAATAGTCCTGCCAAAATTGTATCTTTGCGCATCGCAAAAAAACAAATAAATTTATGTTGGAGAAGAAATTACCATTTGACAAAGAACAATTAGAACAGATTATCGAAAAACACCCAACCCCCTTTCATATCTATGATGAAAAAGGGATGTTGGATTACGCGGAAAAATTCGTCGATGCCTTTTCGTGGAACGAAGGTTTTAAGGAGTACTACGCGATAAAAGCAGCTCCAAACCCCTTCCTGATGAAATTACTGCACAAGCAGGGCTTTGGAATCGACTGTAGCTCGATGGCCGAGTTATTGCTGGCTGAAAAAATTGGCATGCGTGGCGAAGAAATCATGTTCACCTCCAACGATACGCCGGCCGAAGAATACCAGAAAGCCATGGAGCTTGGAGCTGTTATCAACCTCGACGATATTAAACACATCGAATTTCTGGAAAAACACGCAGGACTTCCCGAGCTGGTTAGCTTCCGCTATAATCCCGGAGCACTAAAAGGTGGAAACATCATCATTGGAAACCCGGAAGACTCGAAATACGGTTTTACCCGCGAGCAACTGTTCGAAGGTTATAAAATACTGAAAGCAAAAGGTGTAAAGCGCTTTGGAATTCACACCATGGTGGCTTCGAACGAGCTGGATGCTGACTACTTTGTTGAAACCGCTGAGATCGTTTTTGACGTGATTGTTGACGTTGCCAAAGAGCTGGATATCAAATTTGAATTCGCCAACCTGGGAGGCGGAATTGGTATTCCATACAAAAACGAACACAAGCCGGTAAACCTGAAGAAGGTGAGCAAAGGCATCAAAAAGTTATACGAAAAAATGATTGTCGGCAATGGTCTTGATCCACTGAAAATCTACTTTGAATCGGGTCGTGCCATTACCGGACCATTCGGATTTTTGGTTTCCAGAGTGTTGCACATTAAAGAAACTTATAAAAAATACGCCGGTTTAGATTCGTGCATGGCAAACCTGATGCGCCCGGCATTGTACGGAGCTCACCACCACATTACGGTTATGGGTAAAGAGAATGCGCCACACAGCCAGCTCTACGACGTTACCGGCTCGCTTTGCGAAAATAACGACAAGTTTGCGATCAACCGATTGCTCCCTGAAATTAACCCTGATGATCTGGTCGTTATTCACGACACCGGAGCACATGGCCATTCGATGGGATTCAACTACAACGGCAAATTACGTTCGGCTGAATTGTTGCTGCGCGAAAACGGCGAGGTGGTAGAAATCAGACGAGCTGAGACTTACGATGATTTGTACGCGACTGTAGATTTTGAGGCGGCCAACAAGTTTGAATAATAAAGAAACCAGATAGAATAGAAAACCGGGAATGTTCGCATTTCCGGCTTTTTTATGACTGAAAATTACCGCCCGGTTTTGTATTTTTGAAGTGAAAATAAATAAAGAAACAACATCATGCACAACGACATCAAAAAAGCGCTTGAAGTGCTTCACTCCGGCGGAATTATACTGTACCCAACCGACACCATCTGGGGAATTGGCTGCGATGCCACCAACGAAGAAGCCGTGCAAAAAATTTATCAACTGAAGGAACGCGAAGACTCCAAAAGTATGCTGGTGCTAATGGAAAACATAAATTTCCTGAGTCGTTATGTGGAGGAAGTCCCCGAAATCGCCTTAGACTTGATTGAAGTCACCGAAAAGCCCATGACCATCATTTACCCGGGAGCTAAAAATCTGGCTAAAAACCTCGTCGCGCAGGACGGCAGTATTGGTATTCGCATCACCTCCGAAGAGTTTACCCGACAGCTGATTCAACGCTTTAAAAAGCCCATCGTGTCGACATCAGCCAACATCAGCGGGGAACCCTCTCCTTCCTTTTTTGATGAAATTATTCCCGAAATTAAAGACGCAGTTGATTACGTGGTGGAATACCGCCAGGACGACATTAGCCCGAAAGAACCATCCAGCATTATTAAGCTGGGCACCAGTGGTGAAATTGAAATTTTGAGAAAATAAGACCGAAGCTTGGGACTACACGCTGCTTAAAGCTCTATTTCTTGTAAGCCGTTTTTTATCTAAACTGATTTGGTCTTATTCCTTGGGCAGCCAATCGTGCTATTTCTGCAATTCTTTTCTTCCTTGTTTCCATTCTTTTAGCAATGACAACCCAATGCAACATTGATTTTTTAATTGATTTTGACTGGCTCTGAAAAAATTCCATTGAACGTTCATTTTGATTCAATGCAATTCTTAAATCCTCCGGAATAATCAATTTTTCGATATCATCCATTAGCGACCAGGTTCCATTTTCTTTGGCCGTTGCTATGCTGTCAAAACCTGCTTCCGTCATTCGGTTGTTTTGGATGAGTTTGGCAACTTTGTCTTTGTTTATTTTTGACCAGGTACTAGTCGATTTTCTTCTGCTGAAATATTGCATGTACCTTTCTTTGTCAATGGTCTTTTTAGTGCTATCGATCCACCCAAAGCAAAGTGCTTCATCAACTGCTTCACTCCAACTAATAGAGGCCACTTTTGTTGATGACTTATAATAAACAAGCCAAACAGCCTGTTTTGACTGATGATTTCGCTCTAACCACTTTCGCCAATCGGCTTGGCTTTTAGGATAATATGTTTCTATTTCATTTTTCGGCATTGCTACTCAAAATAATACTGACCTTAAATTTTTCAGACCGCTCAGTCGTTATCAACCGTCTTTATGGGTTCAGTTAGGTATAAATAAATATGAACCTCTGGAGTGGAAACATTTTACAATGATTAATTAGCACTAATATATACCTGACCAATGACAACCTGATGTCATGAGTCGATAAAAATTATTGGTATTGGCCAAAATACCCCGCCTATTCTGGATTTGTACCAATGATGCCCAAGCCAGCCACCAACTGTTTTTAAAATATCCCGGAGAGCAGGGTGGTGGGCTACCGGTTAGTCTGATAAAAGTTGACTGTATAACAAGAGCCGTATGAATTGAGAGGTTCAACAAAGTCTATTTAACATGTAAAGGGGTACCTCGGAGGTGCATCAGGGTACTTCGGAAGTGGGGGTACCCACTTCCAATATGCTCGCTTGCACCCTGGAGATGCACCGGAGCATGAAAAACATTCAAGCGAGCACCCCTGAGGTGCAACGCTGCCTGATTTTGATTCAACGGAGCATCTTTTGAGTTCAGCGTTGAATCTTTTTGTTGAAAACTTCCGCGAAAAACATTCAGGCTTGCAGCATTTTGCTTCAGGCTTGCAGCAAACTGATGAACACTTCCATGAAAAAGATGCAAGCTTGGTGTCCCGAACCGCTCGATTGAATAAAAAAGGTGGAAGTTTTCGTTTCCACACTTCATCGGCTCATCGAAATGTTGCATCGTTCCATCATTTTGCTGACTGGTTAAATCTGGGAGGAGGATCATGAAAGGGAATCCAACAAGCATTGAGCTAATCGCCAGCAGATCCTGAAACGAGTTCAGGAAGACGAGCATTCAAATGGGACAGCCAAATCCTCAACTTCGCCGTTAGGCGAAAAGCCCGGCCTACGATGGTTTTGAACTAGAAAACAAGGAAAGGAAAGTCACAGTGTACAGTTACAGTATTCAGTAGCAATTCCCCCACTTCACCGCAAGGCGAAAAGCGCAAAGGCTGTCAAAACGCCCGGCCGAGGGTTCGCTTTTGATTCAATCGAATTCTCAAATACAGGCACAGAAAAAGCCGCTCCGAAAATGAATTCGGAACGGCTCCAATGTTTAACCCTAAAAAGCTATTTTGCATTAAATGTGTATGACTTCGTCGTAGGCAGCAGCGGCAGCTTCCATAATGGCTTCGCTCATGGTTGGGTGTGGGTGAATTGACTTAATCAATTCGTGTCCCGTAATTTCCAGTTTTTTGGCTACAACCAATTCTGCAATCATTTCGGTTACATTACCACCAATCAGATGGGCACCCAGCAATTCGCCGTATTTCGAATCAAAAATCAGCTTCACAAAACCATCGGTTTTACCGGCTGCTTTTGCTTTACCACTTGCAGTAAATGGGAACTTACCCACTTTAATATCGTAACCGGCTTCTTTCGCTTTCTTCTCCGTCATTCCAACCGACGATACTTCGGGGCTGGTGTATGTACATCCGGGAATATTTCCATAGTCGATCGGTTCGGGACTTTCGCCGGCAATCTTCTCCACACAGCAAATACCTTCAGCCGATGCAACGTGGGCCAAAGCAGGCCCGTGCACAATATCGCCAATGGCATAAACGCCATCAACATTTGTTTTATAATAATCGTCTACTTTAACCTTGCCTTTCTCCATGTCAACACCAAGTTCTTCGAGGCCGATGTTTTCAGTATTTGGAGCAATTCCTACGGCTGAAAGTACAATCTCCGCTTCAATGGTTTCTTCGCCTTTTTTCGTCTTTACGACTACTTTGCAAAGCTTTCCTTTGGTATCTACCGATTCAACTGATGAACTGGTCATCACCTTCATTTTATCCTTTTTGAAGGTACGCTCCAATGTTTTGGCTACCTCTTCGTCTTCATTCGGAACCAGGGTTGGCATAAATTCAACCAAGGTAACTTCGGTACCAATGTTATGGTAGAAATTGGCAAACTCGCTACCAATCGCTCCGGAACCAACCACAACCATCGACTTAGGTTGCTTGTCCAAGGTCATTGCTTCGCGATAACCTATAATTTTTTTACCATCTTGCTTTAAGCTTGGCAATTCGCGCGAACGAGCGCCTGTTGCTAAAATAATATGCTTGGCCGAAACCTCTGTTTTCTTTCCTTTTTCGTCTTCAACCTCAACTTTGCCTTTGCCTTTCAGTCGTCCGTATCCATTAATAACTTCAATTTTATTCTTTTTGAACAGGAACTGAATTCCTTTGCTATTGCTGTCGGCAACGTCACGGCTTCGTTTCACCATCGCACTGAAATCAGCTTTTATCTCGCCGCCAATGCTTACGCCATAATCGGCCGCATGCTTCGCGTAGCTTAACGCTTCAGCACTTTTTAATAATGATTTTGTTGGAATACAGCCCCAATTCAGGCAGACTCCTCCAATATTTTCCTTTTCAACTACACCAACTTTCAGACCTAACTGAGAGGCTCTTATGGCAGCCACGTAGCCTCCGGGGCCACTTCCTATTACTAGTACATCGTAACTCATAATTCTTGAATTAACTGAATTTGATTTATTCGCTTAAAAAAACAGCTAAACGTGCTAAAAAGTTTTTTAAAATATTGATTCCGGCTAACAAACATGTTTGCCAAAAACCAGGTCCAGAACGAAGCAAAAAAAACCGGCTGTAAAAGCCGGTTGAATATCTAATTTAAAAGTTCGCCTAATTTATCATGTAAGTCCTGACCTCGCAGGTTCTTCGCAATAATTTTTCCATCCGGATCAAGCAAGATTGAATGAGGAATAGAATTTACCCCATACAACCGGGCAACTTCATTTTGCCAATATTTAAGATCTGAAACATGTGTCCAGGTTAAATTGTCTTCGTCGATTGCTTTTAGCCACGCATCTTTATCGCGATCTAACGAAACACCGAGAATTTCAAAATTCTTATCGTTAAACTTATTGTAGGCATTAACCACATTGGGGTTTTCCTTCCGGCAAGGGCCACACCACGAAGCCCAGAAATCGATCAATAAATATTTCCCTTTGAAAGACGACAAGCTCACCGGATTACCTTCCGTGTCGTTCATTGTAAATCCCGGGGCCTCTGTACCAACAGCCGTGCGGCCTTTTTCTTCAATAAATTCTTTTAATTGTTGTGTGTAAACCGATGAATCCAATTGGGTCGGAAACATGTCAACCAACTCTTTCAGTTCCTGAAAATCTAATTGTTGCGACAATTGTGTTAAGGTTATAAATGGAGCAACAATTGAATTACTGTGTTCTTTGACAAAATTCTTAGCAAAAACCTGCATGTTTTCATTCGAAGCATCTGCATCTATTTTAATCCGATCCATTTCACTCTGATTTCCGGTGGCAGCAGCAGCCGAATACTCTTGCTGGTATTCTTTCATTTTGTCGCTCATAACTTTCACCTCATCCAAAAACTCATTAAAAGTATCTGTTGCAGGAGAGCCGGTAACCTTTGTACTTTGCAAACTATCTTTGTATGCTTCTACTTTTATATCTGTGTTTTCAAGAAAGAACTGAGCAAAATAGTCCCGTTCATTCATTCTTAAATAGTGAAGTTCCGGAATTTCGACCGATCCCTCGAAACGAAATGCTCCATTGACCAGTTGAGTGGTATCGACTGTAACAGCCTGCCCTTTTTCTGCCTTCACGAGGTACACGGCACCTGAATCCTGACCGGCAACAGTGCCGCTCACTTCGTATTTTGTAGAATTGCTTTGGCACGAAGCGATAAAAAGCAATACAAGAACTAACAAGCCTAAATTTCTCATTTGTTATTTTTTTTTGATTGATAATAATTTTCTAATAATTCGCGAGCAGCCACAAAAGAACTCATTTCTTCCCCCAGCACTTTTTTCTCAAATTCGGCAGTCATACCTTTGAGAATGTCATTTTGGTAAAAATCTGATTTCAACCGGTCGTTGATTGTTTCGTACATCCAAAACTTGGATTGCTCGTTTCTTTTGTGCTGAAAATAACTATTTTTTTTAACTAATTCGACATATTTTAATATCGTCATCCAAACTTTGTCAATGCCAACATGTCGAATGGCAGAACAAGTGAGCACTTCAGGTTTCCATCCTGAATCAGTTGGCGGAAACAAATGTAGCGCATTCTTATACTGCACTCTGGCCATTTCGGCTTTATCAATATTGTTCCCATCCGCTTTGTTAATGGTGATAACATCAGCCATTTCCATGATTCCCCGTTTAATGCCCTGCAGTTCGTCGCCGGCTCCGGCAAGCATCAGCAATAAAAAGAAATCGACCATTGAATGCACCATTGTTTCACTTTGCCCAACACCTACGGTTTCAATAAAAATAGTATCGAACCCGGCTGCTTCGCACAGCACAATCGTTTCGCGTGTTTTCCGTGCAACGCCTCCCAGCGAACCTGCTGATGGCGAAGGACGGATGTATGCGTTTGGATCGGACGAAAGCTCTTCCATGCGGGTTTTGTCACCCAAAATACTTCCTTTCGAACGCTCGCTGCTGGGATCGATCGCCAACACCGCCAGTTTCCCTCCCCGCTTGGTAATGTACTTACCCATCGACTCGATGAACGTACTCTTACCGACTCCGGGAACTCCGGTAATTCCAATCCGAAGTGAGTTACCACTATGCGGTAAACATTTGGTAATAATTTCCTGCGCGACTTCCTGATGTTCCTTTTTGGCGCTCTCCACCAGCGTAACAGCCTGACTAAGCGTTGTTCTGTTTCCTGCCAGAATTCCCTCAACATACTCATCGGGAGTAAGCAATTTCCTGCGTTTATTTTTCAGGAAACGCTGAATCGAATTTTCATTAAATATCTCCGGTCGGTCAATCCCTTTATTCACATTCAAGCTTTTATATCGCTCATTGTTTTCAATATGATCGTGATTTTTATCTGCACTCATTAAGAAAAAATTTGTACGAAGTTAAAGTTTCGGCTAACAACAAAAAAATAAGCCGCTCCAAAATTAATGAAACGGCTTACAAGTTCTTATTATTTTGTTGTTATCCGGCGGTTTTCACATTCGATGAGACCCGCAAAATTGTGGTTGGATTTTTGGGGTCATTGGTAATCACTGTAATTGACTTATTTTGACGACCACGTTTCCCGCTTGAATTAAACTTCACCTTCAACGGTACACTTTCATTTTTCGAAATAATTTTCTTTTCAGGAGTTACTGCCGTACATCCGCATGATGTTTTTACCCGACGGATAATTAAATCACGCTGTCCACTATTTTTGATCGTAAATGTGTGCTCAACTTCATCTCCCTGATTAATTTCGCCAAAATCAAATGTCTTCTCTTCAAAGCTTACAACCGGCGCACTCGCCACTTCTTCAGCTGTAAGACTTGAAAAATCTTCCTCAATGGTTGCCGAAATACCAATTGAATTACGATAGTTCGTATCTCCATTTATAATTAAGTAAATACGGTGCATCATGAAACCATAGGTATTCAACTTGCCAGCATCATAAGTCACAATAATTTTACCTTCTTGTTTTGGCTGAATAGTCTCGGGGTCAGCTTTCACGGTCAGGTGTCCCGGAGGAGTTTTAAATTCTACTTTTACAGGTTTGTCGGAGTCGTTTACAACAACCAATTCTTCTGTTTTTGTTTCGTTTTCTAAAATTTTAACGAACGATATTTGATTGGTCTTCGCACGCAATGGGCCAATTTCACGAGGATATTTCTCTGCCAATGTTTGCTCGCGTTCCTCAACATTTCCTTTAATACGAAGAATCACGGTTGGATTTGAAGCATTTGAACTAACAGTAACTGTTTTGTTAAAAGGGCCTGGCCGGTTTCGAGGGTTATAGCTAACTTTTATTAGGCCGTCTCTTCCCGGAGCAACCGGATCTTTTGTCCACTGTGGAGTAGTACATCCGCAAGACGCCCGAACATTGTTTAAAATAAGTGGCGACGCGCCATTGTTCGTAAACTCAAAACTGTAAGTCTGCGATCCATCTTCTTCTTTAAACGTTCCAAAATCATGTTCTAAGGTTTCAAAATCGATTTTGGCTTGAGTTGTTTGCCCAATAACCGTATTGCTAACAGCAAAAGACATTAAGATCAAAACGATGAAAAAATTTTTCATAACTACTGTTTTTGTATAAGGTATTTTAATTCTCTGTCAAAGATAATATTCAATCGTTAATTATCGAAAAAACCGATAGCAAAGCTATAAAAGCTTCACTCCCAAAGGTGTTAATGCATCACTAACTTTTGTTAATGAGTTGTTAATGGAATAATGCGGTATCAAAAGAATCAGTAGTTTCGTACTCGCCAATCGAGTAAGAGGGAAAATAATGGGAAGGAACACAATAAGATACATCATTATACTGGCTACATTCTCCGTGTTGGGAATCATTTTGATTCAATTCTTCTTTTTAAAGAATACAGTGGACCTTAATGAGAAAAAGTTTCACGAATCAACAACACAAGCTTTAAATGGTGTTGCCCACAAACTTGCTATTTATAATCAAAAGTTAACCGGGAAGGAAAAAAAGCCCAATCTTACGAATGAGGTCGACCAGATTTCAAACAACTATTATGTTGTGAATGTCAACGAAGATATCCACCCCGACTTACTGGAACACTTTTTATTGGACGAATTTAAAAACCATAACCTGAAAGTTGATTTTGAATATGCCATTTACGATTGTGAAAATGAGAAAATGGTATATGGCAAGTATTTGAATGAAGAGAATGACTCCCTTCAGGAAAAGCTGCTTGTAAACCGTTCGGTTGACGGATGCGGCGCTGAAGATGTCCTTTTTGAACAGCACTACAACACGAAATCGGCTAAAAAAGAATGTGGTTTACCCACCTGCGAAAAGTACACCTACTACTTTGGGGTTTCGTTCCCCAACCGGTCAAAATACTATAGTAACCAAATTCATGCCTGGTATGTTGTTAGTGGGTTTATGCTTATCGTTATTCTATTTTTCGGGTATACTTTATTTGTCATTTTTAAACAGCGACGGCTGAGTGAGATTCAGAAAAACTTTATCAATAACCTGACTCACGAGTTTAGAACGCCCATTGCATCCATCGATCTTTCATCAAAGGTTATTTCGGATCCAAAAATTATTAACCATCCCCTACGATTGAAGGAATACACCAATATTATTAGTGAGCAGACTCAACGACTTTCAGCCCAGGTCGACAAAGTACTTCAAATGGCCAGCATCGAAAAACAGGTACTTCAAATTGACCTTCAAGCCATTGAGCTCAATTCTTTTGTCCAAAAAAGCATCGAAGACTTTAAAACCAGTCAAAATGGGAACACGTACGCAATCAACTTCGAAAGCTCAGTTTCTGACTGGAACGTAAAAGCAGACCAACTTCACTTTTCAAATGTGATTTTTAATATTTTAGACAATGCCATCAAATATTGTGATGAAGCGCCGAACATTTGGGTCAGTTTATCTGAAGGCAAAAAGCAGATTTACTTAAAATTTGCCGACAATGGAATCGGCATTCCCAAGGAGTTTCGGAAAAAGATATTTGGTCGTTTTTTCCGAATTCCAACAGGTGATATTCACAATGTTAAAGGCTTTGGATTGGGATTGGATTATGTGCGAAAAATAATTGCACGGCATGATTGGGAGATAGAAGTCGCTGATAATTCGCCAAAAGGAAGTATATTTACGATAATAATTCCGAAGAAATAGCGACATGGAACTTACAGGAAAAAAAATTCTGCTGGTTGAAGATGATAAAACATTAAATTTCATTATTCGTGATAATCTGGAAGAAGCCGGCTACGATGTAAAGGCCACTGAAAACGGGGAAGAAGCCTGGGACGTTTTTCAAAAAAAACAGTTCGACCTCTGCTTGTTTGATGTTATGCTTCCAAAATTAGATGGCTTTTCGCTCGCCAAAAAAGTACGTGAAAAAGACGTTTCTATTCCGGTTATATTCCTGACAGCAAAGTCAATGACCGAGGATAAGATTAACGGTTTTACACTTGGTGGCGACGACTACATCACCAAGCCATTTAGCATGGAAGAATTGCTTTTACGCATCAAAGTATTTCTTAAACGAAGCCACACCGAAGAAGTTGAAAAAGACGAACTAAGCAGCTGTAAAGTTGGCCATTTTGATTTTCTGTTTGACAACCTGACCCTTCAACATGGAGATGAAAAAAGGACACTGACCTACAAAGAAGCTGAATTGTTGCGTTACTTCTGCGAAAATTCGAATACCGTGTTGAGCCGATCCGACATTCTTAAAAATGTATGGGGATCGGATGATTACTATTTAGGACGGAGTCTGGATGTTTTTATTTCCCGTTTGCGTAAATACCTGAAAAGTGACCCGGATATTAAAATCATCAATCTGCATGGAATTGGATTCCGGTTTAATGCATCGATTGACAAGAAATAAATGATCTTCAAAACAAAAAATCTCCACCAAACGGCAGAGATTTTTACTGATAATTATTTTTCAGAATTAACCTAATTCCTGGTATTCGTCTCCAAACGAAACTCCCATTTTTCGCGCTTTCAAAATCAATGGATTGTCTGGCTCAACTAAGCTCAACTTGCCACCAACGTCGGCCAGCGGAACTGTTTCCAGGTAATTATTCCTTATAGCTACCATCGTCCCAAAATTTCCTTCAGCAATGCATTGCGCTGCAAAAGCTCCGTAACGGGTAGCTAATATCCGATCCATCGGAGTCGGACTTCCTCCACGCTGGACATATCCCAAGACGGTTTCACGGGTTTCAATTCCGGTATAGGACGAAATGGCCTCTCCAATGTGTGCTGCTGCTGAAATTTTCTTCGGATGATTGATCCCTTCAGCAACCACGACAATTGAGTACGGTTTATTACCCTCGTAACGCTCCTCAATTTTTTTACAAACCGACCGAATATTATAATCCACTTCAGGAATCAAAACAATATCGCCCCCGCCGGCCATTCCGGCATAAAGAGCAATCCAACCTGCATGGTGGCCCATTACTTCAATAATCATGACCCGCTGGTGCGAGTTTGCCGTGGTATGGAGTCGATCAATAGCTTCTGTTGCAATTTGCAAGGCCGAGTCGAAACCAAAAGTTACATCGGTTCCCCAAACGTCATTATCAATGGTTTTTGGAATCCCAATTACATTAATTCCCTCTGCGGCAAGTCTGTCTGCTGTTTTCATCGTGCCATTGCCTCCGATACAAACAAGCGCATCTAAATTTAAGTCGTGGTAATTTTGCTTAATCAACTCTGGCTTTTCGTCATCACCCTCATTCACAAACTTAAAAGGTTTTACTCGCGACGTACCTAATATCGTACCTCCCAGTGTAAGAATCCCTGAAAGATGTGATTCACTCAACTCGACATAGTCTTTTTCAATTAAGCCGGCATAACCTGCTCTAAATCCAATCACCTCCATCCCGTAATCGACGATAGCGGTTTTTCCAACACCCCTGATAGCTGCATTTAAACCGGGACAATCTCCTCCCGCTGTTAAAATTCCTATTCGCTTTGACTTATGAGTACCCATATTATCACAAATTTTATAAACGTCACTCCAGTGTGACCAGTTAAAAACAACTATCGAAATTACTAAAAGAAATCCGCTTTTTGATGAAAAGCTGAAAATTCATGCCCCTTTTCTCCATACAATAAAGGATTTGACTACATCAACTTAACTCAAATTCAGAAAAAAAAGCAAAAACTTAAATCAGCATGAAAACGACCATACAAGAGTGCTTCTCAAACAAGGATAATTATAATGAGGGAGTTACATCCAATACCTTTAAAAACTTTCATTTTAATTGGATGAAATTTTTAAAGATTCCTCCAAAAAGCCATTTCAATTTGTTTAGTGCTTGTTCTGTGTTTTTTATTAATTTCGCATCGAATAAAATAAATTCATTAGAATTTATATCAATAACCTAAAAGATTAATAACCATGAGAAGAGAATTTTTGCTACTACTCACAGCTATTTTTGCAGTAGCTACAGCCTGTAATTCGGGCACAAAGAAAAAAGAAGAAGCCAAGGAGGAAAAATCGGCTCAAGTTGAAGAAACTATTCCAGACAACACCTTAACCGACGCTGAAAAACAAGCCGGTTGGGTATTGCTATTTGATGGAAAAACCAGCCAAGGCTGGAGAGGTTACAACAAAGATCATTTTCCAAGTGGATGGCAAATTGTTGATGGAACTTTAATGTGTAAGGGGTCTGGCGAAGGCGAGGCCGGTGCAGAGGATGGTGGTGATATTCTGTACGATGAGAAATTTAAAGATTTTCAATTGAAATTAGAATGGAAAATTTCTGAAGGCGGAAACTCGGGTATTTTTTACCTGGGAGAAGAAGTTGAAGATTGGCCAATTTACAAAACAGCACCTGAGATGCAGATTTTGGACAACGAACGCCATCCTGATGCGATACTTGGAAAAGATGGAAACCGAAAGGCTGGGTCATTGTATGATCTAATTCCTGCAGATCCACAAAATACCAAACCTACAGGAGAATGGAACAGTGTTGAAATTATTTGCTACCAGGGAACGGTTGTGCATAAGCAAAACGGCGAAGTTGTTGTTGAGTATCACCTGTGGACTGATGATTGGAACGCATTGGTTGCTGACAGTAAATTCCCTGGTTTGAATCCGGATTGGGCAGATGTTGCCAAAGAAGGATACATCGCTTTGCAAGATCATGGAAATGATGTTTGGTTCAAAAACATTAAGCTCAAAAAATTATAACGCAAAATTACGATCAATATGAAGGGTTGCTGTTGCAACCCTTTTTTGTTTTTCATACTTTCATATCAGCTTTCAATTACTGAAAACATTTTATTAACTGCACTATGAAAACCATTGGTCTTGTTGGCGGAACCGGCTGGGTATCAACTTCCGAATATTATCGATTGATTAACCAGCTAATGAATGAAAAAAAAGGAGGACTGCATGCTGCTCGCATGATAATCTATTCTGTCAATTTTGGCGAGATTGATGCCATGATTCAGAAAAACGATCAACTATCGGTGATGCTCACCTTAAAACACACGGCGTTAAAATTGGAAGCAGCCGGTGCTGATTGTCTGCTATTGGGTGCCAATACTTCACACCAATATGCTGGTGACATTCAGCAAGCTTTGAAAATTCCATTAATCCACATTGGCGAAGAAACAGCATCTGTAATTTCTGACACCGGACTAAAAAAAGTCGGTCTGTTGGGCACAAAATACACCATGGAAATGGACTTCTACAAAGAAAAGTTGAATGAAAAATCGATCGACGTTTTGGTTCCTGAAGAAGATGACCGGAGCTTTATTCACCACTGCATTACCAACGAACTATTGATCAACCAGTTTTTACCTGAAAGTAAACAGCGTTTTTTAACAATTATTGAAAAACTAAGAGCTGCCGGAGCTGAAGGAATTATTCTTGGATGCACCGAAATCCCACTACTCATCAAGCAACAAGATTGTACGATTCCACTTTTCAACACAACTGAAATTCATGCAAAAGCAGCTGTAGAGTTTGCTTACTAACAACTAAGAAAATGGTAGCAATTCGCCTTGACGACATGAAGCAGCAATTCATCCGGATCTTAACCAAGATGGATTTTCCGGAAGACAAGGCGCAAACTTGTGCACGCATTTTTGCTGAAAATAGCTTGGATGGCATTTATTCGCACGGAGTAAATCGGTTTCCACGTTTTGTTGAGTATGTGCAGAAAGGCTATATAAATCCACATGCCAAAGCTGAAAAAGTTGCCAGCATGGGTGGCATCGAACAATGGGATGGCAAATTAGCCCCGGGTCCTACCAATGCACTATTGGCATCAGAACGAGTGATGCAATTGGCTTTGGAAAATGGCATCGGGCTTTTGGCTTTGGGTAATACCAACCACTGGATGCGGGGTGGAACTTATGGCTGGCACTGCGCCCAAAAAGGGTTTGCGTTTATTGGTTGGACCAACACCATTGCCAACCTTCCGGCTTGGGGAGCCAAAGAATGTAAGCTGGGAAATAATCCGCTGGTTTTTGCTATTCCGTATCAAGATGAAGCTATTGTTTTAGATATGGCGATGTCTCAATATTCCTATGGGAAAATGGAAGACTTGCAAAGGAAGAATGAGCAATTACCCTTGCCGGGTGGATTCAATGAAAAAGACGAGTTAAGTACGTTGCCTGGAGAGATTTTAGAGACTCGCCGCCCTTTACCTATTGGTTACTGGAAAGGAGCGGGACTTTCGTTAATGCTTGACTTGCTCGCCACGATCCTTTCAGCAGGCCTTTCCACCTCACAAATAACACGACAAAGTCAGGATGAATATGGAATTTCGCAAATTTTTGTTGCCATCGATTTGAAACAACTACCCAATTTTCCGGCAATTGAAAAAACGGTGCAAACGATATTGGACGACTTTCTGGAAGCTGAAAAAACCGATCCGGATGGTTCAATCAGATATCCGGGACAGCATACCATTAAAACACGAATGAAAAACCTTAAAAGTGGAATTCCGGTAAGTGAACAGATTTGGAATGAAATTCTTGGGCTTTAATAAAAAAGCCCGGAACAATTATCCCGACACGATCCAATTAAATGTCTTCAAGCAACTATTCGTATTGCTGAATAATGCTTCCCGTTAATCGCAACAGCGACGTGTGCGTATCAATAAAGTTATAAATCGCCTGAAGCTTTCGCAATGAGGCATTCAGATATATCAGTTGCACATCTCTAAAATTGAACGAATTGATCGCCCCATTGTCGAATTTTTCCTGAGCAATTTGCAAATTCAGTTTAGCAGCTTCCATATTTTCGTCGGCCACATCCAGTAATTCCTTTCGAACCAGATAGAATTCATACAGATTATCCATCCGATTGAACAGCTCATGTTGCATCTGGTCAAGTTCAACATCACCACTTTCTTGTTGAATTTTAGCAATTTGTAATGCCCTCTTCCGGTTGCCGCCACTAAACAGGTTATAGCTCAGGGTGAAATTACCGTACATATTATCAACATCATTCCACGAGTAACCGCTGTTTGTACTCTCCAAATCGATTCCGGTTCGTGTGTGAGTAACTCCACCCGAAAATGACAAATTTGGGTAATATGAACTTTTAGCAGCCATCACAGCGTTTTTCAAAAGATTCTGGTTGATGTACTGATTCTTCAAGCTCTTGTTATTGGCAATCAGCTGATCATGCAAATCGGCTAAATTGTACTCAACCGGAATGGCTTCAAATTTATCATCCAACTGAAAGGTATTGTTGGTGTTGTCAGCCATCAGAAAAGCCAGGTCACGCAGGGCATTTTTATAGCCTACCTGCTGTGATAAATAGTTTGTTTTATCATCTAAATAGGCATTTTTTGCCTGTAAAACCTCAAAGGTTACAGCCGAACCAAACTCTCTTCGTTGCTCAATTCGTTTAAAACGATCTTCGGAAAGCAGCATGACATCCTTTAAAACTTCCAGTTGCTCTTTCTCTAACAAAACAGCGTAATAAGCCAGCACCACCGCCTGAATGGTACCTTCGACCATGATCGCTGTATTTTGCTTCGAGAGGTTTTCCAGTTCGGCAAATCGCTGCTTGCTGATGTTTACCGAAAAACCATCAAACAAAGTCCAATTGACCGTTAGTCCACCTGAGTAACGACTTTGTTGGAAATCGTCATTCTCGTTGAGATTGTTCGAGAAATTAGCTCCTGCCGAAACCCCGACATACGGATATCGCCCGGCATTCCCCCAACTGTTGTTCAACTCGGCAACTTTTAAATCATTCTTCGTTAAGGTGATGTCATAGTTATTCTCAAGAGCCGCTGCAATAGCCTCGTTCAAGCTTAAGCTGGTTTGGGCATTCGTAGTTGCAAATGCAAATAAAAACGCTGGCAACAATATTCCAAATATTGTCATCTTCACCAATTTATCCATTATTGAAAAGGGTTGGTATTTTTTATTCATCTTGACTGTCCTTTTTCTCAATTTTTTCAAGTTTTCTCAAACTATGTATGTAGGCAATTTCAACCTCCTCGGGTTCAAATTTGCGACCGTACCACAACTGACGAACAACTCTGCGGATATCATTCAAAATCATGATTAATGCCGGGAAGAAAAGTAAGATAAACAAGGTTCCGAAAGCGACTCCATAAACCAATGAAATAGCCATTGGAATTAAGAACTGTGCCTGAAAGCTTTTTTCTAACACAATTGGGAATAAGCCAAATGAAGTGGTTAAGGTGGTCAGTATAATTGGTCGCAAGCGGTTTTTCCCGGCCTCAACAATAGCATCGCGAACTTTCGTACCTCGTGTTATTTGCAAATTGTACTTTTCCAGAAATACAACGGCATCGTTTACAATCACCCCGGTAAGAGCAACAATTCCCCAGGCACTCAAAATTGAAACAGGTTTTCCGTGTATTCCATGCCCCCATATCGCACCGAGAACCGCCATTGGAATCATAATCAGGATTAGCAGAGGCTGTTCGAAAGATTTAAAATTGATCATCAGAATAAAAACAATTATCAAAAATGCGAGCGGAAAATACAACGTCATATCATTCATATTTCGCTGACTCTCTTTTTGTTGCCCTTGATATTCGACCTGGATTCCGGGATACATCACCTTCAATTCCGGCACAACAGTTTCTCCAACTTGCTCCAGTATCTCAGTAACCGAAGCATCCGGATCAACAAGTTCAGCTTCAACACGAATCTCTCGTTTCCCATTAAAACGTTGAATATTAACCGGACCACGCTCCAAATGATAATCGACCAACTCAGTCAGCGGATATTCTCCCTTTGCGGTTTTAATTTTCATTCGCTCCATTTGTCCTATCGTTTCACGGTCCTCTTTCGGATATCGTACCCAAATTCGCAATTCATCACGCCCATCCTGTATTCGTTGAGCCTGACCTCCATAAAACCCTTGCCGCACCTGGTTTGCAATGGATGATTCATTGAAACCAAGCATATAAGCCAAGGGCTTCAACTTCAATCGGACTTCCTGCTTTCCAAGTGAATTATTATCAACAACATCTTTTAACTGGGGCATCTCCTCCAACTTTGTGATTAGAAAATCCCTCGCAGCTCTTATCTCTTCAATATTTCGTGACAATAAACTTATGGACACGGGAGCTCCAAAACGACCTCTTGCTCCAATTGTAAACTTTTCTGCCTCATTTACCGGTCCTATTTTTTCCTTTACCCGGTTTATAATTTCATAACTGCTGATTCCGGTCTCCTCTGAATTTCGCGGAAAGACATTTATATTTCCTGCATGTGCTCCCGTTTCCTGTCCATCAAAGGCGGTCCCTAAACTCAGGAATGCATTATTGATGATGTCAACAGAATCATTATAATCTTCTTTCATTTCTTCATTTACTTCCCAAACAACATCTTCAAAATGTTCCAGGTAGGCCATTGTTTGTGCTTCACCTTGACCAGGCGTAAATGCAATATTGATGTTAAATGAGTCAAATTCCATTCTTGGGAAGAAGGTCGTCTTGATAATCTGTCCTCCAACTAGTCCAAACGTTATTAAAAACATCGCAACCGGAATGCCGATAACGACATAACGCCATTGTACGATTAACTTCAAAACCCGGTCATAGGCATAATCGCGCAGCCAGGAGAAAAACCGTTCAGTGTACTTTCGCAAACCTTTTGCTTTTGAACTCATTGCGCGTTCGTTTAACACCGCAGGACTGCTAAGGTGAGCCGGTAAAACAAAAAATGCTTCAAATAATGAGAAGAACAGGCTGGCGCACACGATAAATGCCATTTCATACATCATCTCCATTCGACCCGATATAAAAAACAGGGGTGCAAAGGCAATCATTGTTGTTGAAACGGAGGTAACAACAGCTGGAACTACCTCAACAGTTCCGTCAATAGCAGCTCGCATTGGAGTCTTTCCCATTTCAAAGTGCTGAAAAATATTCTCGCCAATAACAATTCCGTCATCTACCAGTATTCCAATAACCAAAATCATCCCAAATAACGAGATCATATTGATTGTTACTCCCATTAAATTTGCAACGATGAACATGGCCAGAAATGAGGAAGGAATGCCCCAGGCGACCCATAAGGAAAGGCGAGTACTCAACATTAACCCCAACACCAGAACCACCATCACCAACCCTTGAAATCCATTTGTATACAACAGGTCTAAACGGCTATATAACAACTCCAGAAACGAAAATGTAATATCTATTTCAACTCCTTGATGTTTGGTATTAAATTCTTCAATATAACCACGAACATATTGATCAATTTCTTCCAAATCTTCCACAATCAACTTGGAAACACTTAGGGTAATGACTGGTTTCCCTTTAATTAAGCTTTTTGTTGGTGTCTCTGCAAATTTCTTTTTTACGGTGGCTACATCTCTGATTCGCAATAAACTGCCATCCGTATCGGCGCGAAGAACGATATCTCCAATTTTATTGGGGTCAGCACTTCTGGAGCGCAATCGAATGATGAGTTCTTCCTGCATGGAACGAATCTCGCCCCCGGAAACATCTTTATTGTTTTGCGAAATCGCATTTTGTAAATCTGAAAAAGTCAGCCCATAACGAAGCAGCGTTTCCTCCGATGCTTCAACTGAAATTTCAAGCTGGGGAAAACCATATATGGATACCTGGCTCACTTTTCCCGATGCCAGCAACTCTTCTTCAACCTGCTGCGCATAATCTTTTAGTGTCAACAAATCAACATCGCCAGTCATTCTTAAAAACATGGCCCGCGAAGTTGTACGCTGTTTATATACAATTGGTCGTTCTGCCGCGGTTGGAAATGACGATATCCCGTCAACTGCATTTTTGACCTCAATCAGGGTCTCGTCAATATCGATGTCTCCTGTAATCTCAATCTGAACACGAGTTGAATTCTCTGAAGATGTTGACGTAATCTCATAAATACCGGGAATGCCACGCACCGCTTCTTCAATACGCGAAGTAACCCCCTCTTCCATTTCCACGGGAGAGGCTCCGGGGTAGAAAACAGAAATATAAATATTTCGTGAAGGTCGTTCCGGAAAGAACGACTTTTTCATGTTGTACATGCTCAACCCACCAACTACAAGCAGAAATACGATGATTAGGTTTGCGTAAAATGGAAATCGAACAAAAATTTCAACTAGTTTTCTCATTTCTTAACTTTCAGTATTTCCAATTGTTTTAGCTTCCAATATTTCAACTGGTGTCTTTTCCTTCACGTTAATCAATGATTCCGTCACAACGTATTCGCCTTCTTCCAGCCCATCAAAAATCAAAGTTGAAGTATTTACTTTTATAATATGAATCTGCTTCTTTTTCAAAAAACCTTCGTCAACTACAAACACATCATTTGTATTAAAAACAGCACTCCGGGGAATTTCCATGGCCTGTTTGATTGGTAATCCCAGGAAAACGACCGATAGATATTCGCCTGGCAATAACACATCATTGTATTTCGAATCCACCTTAACAAAAATACTGCGCGACTGCGTACTCTCGTCAACAAAAGCTGCTTTTCGCACGACCTTCCCTGACAATTCAAGACTTCCTTTATTGACCGTAACTTGATCTCCAATTTTAATCCAACGCGAAAATTCATTTTCAATAGGAACTTCCAACTCCAACAAATCTGTTCGAATCATATTCGCAATTTGTCCTCCCGTATTCACATAAGCACCAACTTCAGAATTGACCCTGGTAAAAGTACCATCAAATGGAGCATACATTGAATGCCGTTCCAGCTTCTTTTCATCTTGAAGGATGCTGTAATAGCTATTAAGAACACCCTGACTTGCTAAAAACACCTTCAACTTTTCATCGTTGTAATCGGGCAAATCCGGAAGTGTCTCGTTTAAATCGATCGTATTGAAGAAATTCAAATAACTCTGATAGTGATCTGGAAAATCTATTTTAATATCGGGTAGGATATTGGTTAAGCTATTCAGGAATAGACTCTTTTTACTTTTCAAGGCCAATTCAACCTCATCTTTATATATTGTTGCAAGATGTTGTCCCTTTTTAAAAGTGGTCCCCTTTTTTAATCTCACATCGCCAAGTTCAATTTTACCAGGGGCTTCGGCAACCAATAGAACTTCGTTTCCCGACACAACTCGACCCTGTGCTTCAACCGATGAAATGACCTCTGAATAGTCGACTTGCTCAGCAGATACATAGCGCTTCACTTCAGTTTCGGGTTTCTGGACCGCTTCCGGTTTCATTGAAATAAATAATTTTGACAACACTGCAGATCCGCCCAGCAAAATAATAAGACCTACAACAACAAACGTAATTTTTCTCCAGTTCATGTTCGATTTATTTGGATTGTAACATACAAGGGTTCAACACCATGTTAGCTTTATTGAGATAATATAAACATCTGAATTGATTTTTTTAGATGTCATTTGAGATAAAAAGTTTAACCGATTGAAAAACAAATTCCTAATTTATTGACTCCTGTCATTTTTACGCATTGGAGATTTTTCAAGATTAAAATTTCGCAAGATCGAAATATAATCACAAGAATTTCAAATTTATTTGTAAATTTTTCTTAATCCAACTTTTCATAAATTTAACTCTTCCATGGAGTCGAATTCATAACAAAAACTAAACGTTATAAGCTACTGGTAAATCAGTTTTATATACCTTTGCATCTCTTATTTGATTTGAAGTCAACGTAAATGCAAGTTATAAATTTTGACACCATTGTAATTGGTAGCGGTTTGGCAGGGCTATCAGCTGCCTATCATGCGTCGAAACATGGTACTGTTGCCATTATTACAAAATCACAGTTGGACACCAGTAATTCGTACTATGCACAAGGAGGAATTGCGGGAGCAATAAACGAAGACGACTCTCCGAAGTTACATTATCACGACACAATTATTGCAGGGCGAGGGCTATGTGAGAAAGAGGCTGTTAAGATTCTGGTAAACGAAGGTCGCGACCGAGTGTTAGAATTGATTAACATGGGAATGAAGTTCGACCAAAAAGATGGTGAATATATTTTAGGTCTTGAGGGAGGACACAGCAAGCGAAGAATATTGCATGCCGGCGGAGATGCGACCGGAAAAGAGCTGACCGGCTTTATGCTTGAGAAAGTTCGTAATCAGGAAACTATTACTTCATTTGAATATACGGCGGTCACCCGATTAATTATTGAAGAAGGTCGTTGCACAGGAGCGCAAGCAATTGATTTTGTCTCGGGCGAAAATGTAATTTTCAAAGGCAACGCCTGTATTCTGGCGACCGGTGGCTTATCGCGTATTTTTAGCCGAACAACCAATCCACACACCGCAACAGGCGATGGTGTTGCATTGGCATACGAAGCCGGTGCACAATTAGCCGATATGGAGTTTATCCAGTTTCATCCTTCAGCACTCTTTGTGAAAAACAAAGACGCTTTTCTGATTAGCGAAGCAGTACGTGGTGAGGGAGCCTGGCTGCTTAACACAATCGGAGAGCGTTTCATGAAAGAAGTTCACCCATTGGCAGAGCTTGCTCCACGCGACATTGTTGCATTTTCGATTTACCGGCAAATGCAAAAACACAAAAGCAAGCACATCTATCTTTCGATGAAACACCTGGATGCAGAGAAAATAAAAAACCGATTCTCAAACATTTGTAAAAAGCTGCAGGAATATGGTTACGACATGACCAAAGACTTGCTCCCCATTGCTCCGGCAGCTCATTACATGGTTGGTGGCATAAAAACCGATCTGGATGGAGAAACGAACATTCCCGGCCTTTTTGCCTGTGGCGAAGTCGCCTCGACAGGCGTTATGGGAGCCAACCGGCTAGCCAGCAACTCACTTTTGGAATGCTTAGTTTTTGGCAAGCGTGCTGCCGAAAAAGCTTCATTGCAAAAGCCCAAAACAACAAAGGCTGAAAATTACGAAGCGCTAACCAACAAGCAAGAAAATGAACAAGCATTCCTGAACATTAAAAACGAAATCGCGGATTTGATGTCCCAGAATGTTGGAATTGTTAGAGAAGGTCGATTTCTTCAGGAAACCATTGATAAGCTACACGAAATTAACACCCGAATTCCTGAGCAGCTGACAGATTATAACCAACTAAAAACGAGACAAATCGTTGAGATTTGTTTACTAATTGCACAATCGGCTCTCTTGCGGGAAGAAAGCCGCGGAGGTCATATTCGTGAAGATTTCCAAAAAGAATCACCAGACTTCAGACTACATATTATTCAGCAAAAATATCAAGAACCTTTTTTTATTCCGATACAAAAATGATGAACGCAAAAGAACTTGAAGCCGCCAACACACTAATCAACCTGGCGATAGACGAAGATGTTGCAACAGGAGACATCACAACCGATAATCTGATTCCGGCAGAAACCCGTCGTAAAGCCTATATGATTGCCAAAGCCGATGGAGTAATTGCCGGTTTACCAATTGCTGAAATGGTTTTTAGAAAGTTGGATGAATCGCTGGTTTGGGAACCTCAAGTTGAAGAAGGAGCAAGTGTTACAAACGGTACCGTTTTGGTTCGTTTCGAAGCTTCGTACCGCGCACTACTCACTGCCGAACGTACAGCGCTGAACTTCTTTCAACGTTTATCAGGAATTGCAACTATGTCGGCCAAATATGCTGATGCGGTTAAAGACTACAATACGGTGATATTGGATACCCGTAAAACACTGCCAGGCTTTCGCATGCTCGACAAATATGCAGTGAAAACCGGGGGCGCAACAAACCATCGCATCGGACTGTTCGATATGGTCATGATTAAAGATAACCACATAGAAGTAGCGGGAGGAATAACACCGGCAGTAGAACAAATCCGGGACAAAGTTCCTGCTGATATTAAAATTGAGGTTGAAACAACCACGATGGAACAAGTCGTGGAGGCACTCAATGCAGGTGCCGACATTATCATGTTGGACAATATGGACAACGAAACCATGAGTACAGCAGTAGAACTAATCGACGGAAGAGCAAAAGTTGAAGCTTCAGGAAACATGACCATTGAGCGACTCAAAGGCGTGGCTGCCACTGGTGTTGATTTCATTTCAATTGGCGCATTGACGCACTCAGTACAAGCAATGGATATTAGCCAGCGATTAGAAGAATGAATCTGGTTATTGATATAGGCAATAGTCGGATCAAACTTGCGGTATTCGAAAATAGTGAGATCTTGCATCATATCGTTGTGGACGAATTGCATCCAGAGCATATTCAGGATCTACTTCTGCAACATGATGATCTGAAAAATGTAATCGTCTCATCAGTTCGTGATTACTCCGCAGAATTAAAGCATTTTCTACGGCAATCTTTTGACACCTATATTGAGCTAGATGCTGACACGCCTGTCCCAATAATCAATCGCTACAAAACTCCTGAATCTCTTGGCAAGGACCGATTGGCTGCAGCAGTTGGAGCAACGGTACTTTACCCAAATCAAAATGTGCTGGTAATCGATGCTGGCACGGCAATCACTTACGAGTTCATCAGCTCTAAACACGAATATCTTGGAGGTAACATTTCTCCGGGTTTGACCACCCGCTTTAAAGCACTTCACCAATTTACCGGGAAACTACCCCTACTGCGGGAAAACGAAAAAACTCCATTGATAGGAACAGACACTGAATCAGCCATTCAGTCGGGCGTACAAATGGGCTTGCTTTTTGAAGTCGAAAAATACATCGAACACTTTAACACTATTTACGAAAAATTACAAATCATTATCACTGGCGGAGATGCGATTCTCTTTGATAAGAAATTTAAAAAAACCATCTTTGTAGCCTTTAATTTAACGCTCATCGGTTTAAACAGAATTCTGGAACACAATGTTAAAAAGACTTAGTGGAATTTTCACTTGCGGATTATTCGTTCTAATGGGACTAACTTCATTCGCACAAAATAACAACACTTCATCGCCATTTTCTCGTTTCGGTCTGGGAGACCTTCACGGCTATTCCCAAGGACGTTTTGCAGGAATGGGGGGTGCATCGCTCGGAAGTAGGCATCAGGTGCAAATCAACTCTTCAAATCCCGCATCCTACCCTGCAATCGACAGTTTGTCATTTATATTCGAATTTGGAGCAGATGGTCGATTATCGGAATACAAGTCCGCATCGAACAGCTTTACAACCAACGATGTCAACTTCAGATATTTCTCTTTCAGTTTTCCAATTACCCGATGGTCTGCGGCAACTATGGGGATTTCTCCATATGCAGACAAAGGCTATGAAATATATACTGAGGAAGATGATCCAGAAATTGGTCGGATAGGATATAGTTATTTTGGAACAGGTACGATTTCGAAAGCCTATTTTGGAGCAGGCTTTAACCTTACAGAATCATTGTCAGTTGGAGCTAACGTTTATTATCTATTTGGCACCTTAAATCAAAACAATTCGATTTATTTTATTGATGATACCCAACAATATGGGTTAAACGAGATCGAACAAACCAGGCTTCGTGATTTTGCGTATTTACTTGGTATTCAATACGACCTGAAGTTGAAAAATGACAATTTTTTAACAATTGGCGCTACGTTGGATAAAAAATCAAAATTCACCGCATTCCATAGTCTAAACCGAGAAAAGATTTTATCTTTTGGCGGGAGTACATTGGCAGACTCTGTGAGCACAATCGTAGATGAGCCCGGTAAAATTCAATTGCCTACCAGTATTGGGGTTGGAGTGTCATATACCATATTAAACAAACTTGAAGTTAACGCAGATTTCCATCATTCAAAGTGGAGTGAAGCCAAGTTTTTTGGAAGCCCGGTTTCCGAATTGACAGACCAAACTAAAGTAAGTTTTGGTGCCGAATATATTCCGGAAGCAACTTCGATCCGCAGTTATATAAAACGTATCCGCTACCGTGCAGGTATACACTTTGATAAGTCCTACTTAAAAATTAACAGCCAACAACTTAACGAATATGGCATGAGTTTTGGAGTAGGCCTTCCAGTTAATCGTTCAAAGTCAACAATCAATTTAGCATTGGAATTTGGACGTAGAGGAACAATTGAGGATAACTTAATTCGTGAAAACTATACCAAAATAAGTTTATATTTGAACTTGTTTGATCGGTGGTTTGTCCAACGAAAATTCGATTAACAAAAAAGTGTAACTTAAAAATAAAATTGATCATGAAACCTTTATTTTCTAAAACATTCTTGCTAACAATAGCAATTGTTGCTATAACTGGATTTTCATCCATTGCACAGCGAGTAATTAAGGGCACCGTCTACCGAGATGGAGAGCCAGCCGCAGGGGTAACAGTTGAAGCCCATAAATCAAACGATACATTCATGACCAGCTTTGATGGAAAATATGAAATCGAAGCAGATGAAAAATCGAAATACCTGAGATTTACTTTTATTGACGATTCACGCAAATTTGATATTGAAGGAAACAGTAGTAATAAAATCGACTTTAGTTTTGATGGGGAAATCCCAACAGGAGGTGCCACTGCTGATGAGGGTGACGTAGATCTACGGACGAGTCAGGAATTAGTCAAAGCTAAAGATCGCGACTTCATGAATAATCTCTCGATGTATGATCAGTTTTACAAACAAGATGATTATAAATCGGCCATGAAGCCATGGAGAATAGTTTACAATAAGTATCCAAAATCAACTCTGAACTTATATATCCATGGATCAAACATGTATGAGTACCTAATCAACAACACGGAAGATTGGGATCAAAAAAATGCATACATCGATTCTTTAATTTCAATTTATGACCGTCGTATTAAATACTTCAATCAAAAAGGTTATGTCCGCGGACGTCAGGGAACAGACTTGTTGAAATTCAAATTAGCCAATGAAAATCTTGATGACGATCAATTAAAATCGATTCTCAAGACAGGTTACGGCTACTTAGAAGAATCAATCAATTTACAAAAGAAAGAATCAGAGGTAGCTGTTTTAGTTGTGTTTATGCAAGCGACGAAACGACTGTTCATCATGGGGGAGCTTCCAAAGGACCAAGTTGCTGCAAACTATCAAACAGCTTCTGATATTATAAATAACTACCTCAAAACAGAACCGGAGAGCGAAAAATATTTAACTGCAAAAGATTTGGTTGATCGACTTTTCCAAACCAGTGGTGCTGCTGATTGTGAAGCATTAATATCGCTCTATGAACCACAGTATGACGAAATCGTTCAGAATGTTGATGATTTGAAGAAAATGCTCCGGATTCTGGATCGTAGAGACTGTACAGAAAGTGAGCTTTTTGCAACAGCTTCTGAAAAACTGTACGACCTGGAACCTTCTGCCGAAGCAGCTTTTAACATGGCTCGTCTGTTTGTAAAACGTGATCAGTTTGACCGTGCGAAGGAATATTACCAAAATGCAATCGAATCGGAAACCGACAAAGAGCTATTAGCCAAGTATTATTACGAATTAGGCTTGTTCATCTTCGCAAAAGAGAATGATTTTCAAAAAGCGAGAGACCTTGCTCGTAAGGCTATTCAAAATAATCCGAACTCAGGTCGTGCATACATTTTGCTGGGCGATATTTATGCTCAATATAGTAAATACTATGGCGAAAGTGACTTTGAACATGCATCATTGTATTGGTTGGCGGTAGATTATTACCAAAAAGCAAAACGTGTGGATCCTGATGTATTTGCAAGTGCAAATGAAAAAATTGCAATCTACAGACGTTATTTCCCTGACAAAGAAACGATGTTCTTTCAGGGATTTGAAGAAGGTCAAAGTTACACTATCGGTAGCTGGATAAATGAAACGACCAAAGCTCGTGTCAAATAGTAAAAAAATAAAATCAAAATATTCAAGCATAAGCATTGCAATTCTCTCTCTGGGAATTGCAGTGCTTTTCTTTTCCTGCGCCAATAAGATTGAGAAAATAAAAGAAGTATCGTCGGGCGAAAAGCTATATAGCGCCGAAGCTGAAGACTACGAGATGATTCATTCTGATTCAACAATCATTCGGTTTAAACTAATTACCCCTAAATTGATCAATTTTGATAAAGTTGATGACCCATTCATCGAATTTCCGGAAGGTGTGAAAATTGAAAAATATAACGAGCAAATGGAGCAAACAGCTAGTATTACCTCCAACTATGCCCGTTATTTTGAGAAAGAAAAAAGATGGGAAGCCGAAAATAATGTGGTTGCTGTAAACCCTCAGGGCGACACCTTAAAAACAGAACAATTAATTTGGGAAGAAGAGAAAGAAAAAATTTATTCCGAACAATTTGTAAAAATTATTCGTAAAGATCAGGTAATTACCGGTATCGGGTTTGAATCAGATCAGAATCTGGCAAACTGGAAAATAAAAAATCCTAAAGGACCGCTATATATTGAAGTCGAAGAATAGTTGAATATGGAAATCCTAATTGTCATTATTCTTACTACCATTTTATTTTCTGCTTTTTTCTCCGGGATGGAAATCGCTTTTGTGTCAGCCAATAAACTAAGACTTGAACTGGACAAACAGCAAAACTTTATTAGCGGACGTATTCTATCACTTTTCACAAAAAACCCGGGGCAGTATATTGCTACCATGCTAATCGGCAACAATATTGCGCTTGTCATTTATGGTATTGCATTTGCTCAACTTTTAGAGCCCCTGTTTTTCAATTTCATTCCCAACGATACTTTTGTCTTACTGTCACAAACAATCACCTCAACGCTAATCATCCTTTTTACTGCCGAGTTTTTGCCAAAAACCTTATTCCGAATAAATCCGAACACATTCCTACGTTTCTTCTCGTTCCCCCTATTTATTTTCTACTTCTTATTTTATCCACTATCTAAATTAACCATCGGTATTTCCCGTGTTCTGCTCACAACAATATTTAAATCTTCCTATGGAAAGGATACCAAGAAAAAGGTATTTAACCGAATTGATCTGCATTATTTCGTGAACGAAACAGATGAAGATCAGCAAATGCGTGAACAAGAACTTGAAAACGAAGTGAAGCTTTTCAGAAATGCCCTTGACTTTTCAAAAGTGAAACTTCGAGAAGTTATGGTTCCGCGAACTGAAATTGAGATTATCGATGTCAACTCAGACATGGAAGAGCTTATCCAGAAATTCATTGAAACGGGCTATTCTCGAATCCTTTTCTATCAGGATAATATTGACAATATTATTGGCTATATCCATCACTCTACAATTTTCGCGAATCCCGGATCTATTCGGTCCAATTTGAAAAAGGTACTAATCGTTCCTGAAACCATGCCCGCAAGTAAATTGTTGAGTAAATTCATTCAGCAACACCGAAGCATTGCTATCGTGGTTGATGAATTTGGAGGTACTGCCGGAATGGTGACCAGCGAAGATATTTTAGAAGAAATTTTTGGAGAAATTGAAGATGAACATGATACAGTTGATTTTGTAGAACGACAAATTAGTGATAATGAATTTGTCCTTTCGGCACGCATTGAACTGGACGACCTGAATGAGAAATACAACTTGAAATTTCCGGTTAAAGAAAACTTTGAAACACTTGCCGGATTTATACTATTCCACCACGAAAGTATTCCTAAAATCAATACGATCATTGATATAGACAACTACCGCTTTAAAATTCTAAAAGCCTCAAACACGAAGATCGAGCTGGTGAACCTTAAGATATTGGACAACACCTAAAATAAAAAATGAATCCTAAGGTTTAATTCTCAAAATTACTATCTTCGTAGCTCGAAAATTTTAAGTAAATCATAATTCAATAATTATTAGTCAATGGCTACATTACAGAGAATAAGAAATCGTGCCGGCTTACTGGTTGCGATCATTATTGGTCTAGCACTAGTTGCCTTCATTTTAGGCGATATGCTTCGCTCAGGTAGTTCATTATTAAGGCCTCAACAATTAGAAGTTGCCGAAATTAATGGAGAATCTGTTCAGTACCCTGATTTCCAAAAACGCATTGAAGAGATGGCGGAGATCTACAAGATGAACACTGGGGCTACACAGCTCGACGACGAAACGTGGGTACAAGTGCGCGAGCAAGCTTGGCAGAATTTAGTTCGCGAGATTGTTATGAGTGAAGTTTATGAAGACCTCGGGTTAACCGTAACGTCTGATGAGCTTTTCGACATGGTTCAGGGAGCTAACCTTCATCCAATCATTCAGCAATTATTCCGTAACCCGCAAACAGGGCAGGTTGATAAAACGGCAGTTCTTCAATTCTTAAAATCATTGGAAACCAATGCCACTGCTCAGCAGAGAGCTTACTGGCTTTATATTGAAGATCAAATTAAAGAAGAACGGATTCAAACCAAATACAACAATCTGGTTGCGAAAGGACTGAACGCAACAACTGTTGAAGCTAAAAATAGTCTGGAAGCTAAGAATCAAAGCGTAAACGCGCAATACATTCGTTTACCATTCAGCTACTTGCCTGATAGCGCAGTTTCTGTAACCGAAAGTGAGTTGAAAGATTACTATAACAAACACAAAGACGACTACAAACAAGAGGAAAGTCGTACCATTGAATATGTAACGTTCAATGTTAAAGCTTCTGAAGCAGATGATGCCAACACGCTGAAGTGGATGGAAGATGTAAAACCAGAGTTTGCAAATGTAGCTGACAATGCCCAATACGTAAATGTCAATTCAGACGTTCGTTTTGAAAACATCTACCAAAAAGAAAGTGAACTTCCTGTGAACCTTGCTGAATTTGCATTCAACGGAGAAGAAGGTGATATTTACGGGCCTTACAAAGAAGGTAATACATACAAATTAGTTAAGATTGACGAATTTAAAGATTTGCCCGATTCAGTAGAAGCGCGCCATATTTTGATTAAGCCGGAAACTGTTGGAAGTTATGAAGCCGCAATGGCTTTAGCTGACAGCTTAAAAAGCGAAATTGAAGACGGCGCCAGCTTTGCAAAACTGGCCGAAGAATACTCAGAAGATGCCGGGTCTGCCCGTAAAGGAGGAGATCTGGGATGGTTCAAAAAAGGCCAAATGGTAAAACCTTTCGAGGAAGCAGCATTCAACGGAGAGGTAAACGAACTCTACACTACTACATCGCAATTTGGTGTTCACCTGATTCAACCAACAAAAAAAGGGAAAGAAGTTAAACAGGTCCGTTTGGCTACCTTAATCCGTAATGTTGAACCAAGCACGCAAACATACCAAACCGAGTATGCTAAGGCAAGTAAGTTTGTTGCCGAAAATCAGGATTATGATTCATTTAACGAAGCCATTGCAAACGAGAAGCGAACAAAGAAAATTGCAACATTTGGCGAAAATGACCGTGAGGTAAGAGGATTGGAGCAATCTCGCTCATTAATCCGCGCGGCATACGACGCTGATGTTGAAGACATCCTTCACAACGCGGAAGGTTCAGCAATTTTTGAACTAGGAGATAACTTTGTGATTGCAGCTGTTGCAAGTGCAACCGAAGAAGGAATTGCTTCTTTTGAAGAAGTGAAACCTCGTATTGAATTGGCTGTTAAAAAGCAAAACAAAG
This sequence comes from Sunxiuqinia indica, assembly GCF_009847015.1. Lineage (GTDB taxonomy): Bacteria > Bacteroidota > Bacteroidia > Bacteroidales > Prolixibacteraceae > Sunxiuqinia > Sunxiuqinia indica. The sequence continues at coordinate 188,080 of NZ_WVEM01000002.1, read as the reverse complement.
GGCAAGCAATTGCTAAAAAAATGACTGAAGCCGTCGATGGAAAAGACTTTGAAGCAGCTGCTTCGGCATTAAATACTGAAGTGAAAGATGCTAATGGCATTACGTTTAACTCAACATCTATTCCGTCAATCGGACTAGAGCCGGCAGTGATTGGAACAATGACAACCTTAAGCCAGGATGAAACATCAAGTCCAGTTGTTGGAAATAGTGGAGTTTATCTGGTAAAAGTTATTTCGAAAACAGAAGGTTCAGATGAAAACGTTCAAGCAGAACAACAGCGTCTGAATCAAGCATTGAGCTATCGTGCAGCTTATCAAGCTTACGAAGCACAAAAAAATGCTGTTGAAATTGAAGACAAGAGAGCAAAATTCTATTAGTAGAAGATCTCACAAAATATAAAAGCAGGCTCAAAAGGCCTGCTTTTTTTGTATCTTATTTTGAATAATGATTGTGGTAAACCCCTCGTTAAAGTCTACATGCGACCAACTTTCGTAGCCTATTTAACGTTTATCGTTCCATTTCGATATAACCCCAATGCTTCATCCAATAGCAATTCAATTGTTTGAATCGGGAGATCAACACTCGGATTAATTCTGAGGATTTTCATGCGAGAACGGTTTCCTCGTTCTAGTTGAGGATGATCGAGATATTTTCCTTCAACAAATAAAATATACGGCTCATCTGTCTTTTTATCCGTCCATAAATAGCAGAACATCTTTTTCTTATAGCAGAAGCAAGGCATGCCATACTTCCGTGTTTCGGTCAGCTTGGTGTCCTGTTCAAGAATAATGCGCCGCAAAGCGAGCAAACAACCTTTATTGGGTTCTTCTTTATTCAAATAGTAGTTGTCAAGATCCTGAACCATGCCATCCAAACTTATCTTGTGGAAAGAATTGCGATTAATCACTCCTGCCAAGGCTATTATCTGCCCCACTTCATTGTTTGTTGGTATTTTGGCTGAACGATCATCACCTTCAACATATAATAATGGAATTCAGTCAAATTAGAATTCCCTGATATAGATCTCTTTAAACTGGAGGATCAACGCATCTTTTTCACGAATCTCGATTGCGATATGACCACGCATTCCCACATTTAAGCTTTTATGCTTCACATCATTTAGAATTCCGATCCCATTATAATTCGTCACCTTAATGCCATTTAACCAGGCTTCGATCGAAGCTCCCTCACACCGCACACGCATTACGTTCCACTGGTTGGTTTCTTCGGCATAATAAAAAATCACGTTCTTCTTTTGCATAGACTCGTTTACACTTGCCTTGCGTGGAAGATTTGGATATACCCATCGCTCATAGCCTTTTGTTTCATCCCAAACCATACCTGTTTGCCACGGAGCAGGTGAGTGAATATCGATTTGAGGCCCATGCATCCAATGTTCTTCATCATCATATCGAGACCGCACTTGCAAACCGCTATTACCCGAGCTGGTTTTAAATGCCCTAAATTTAAACTTCAACTCAAAATCGCCATATTCCTTTTCGGAATATAACCAAGCAGGATTGTGCTCCGGATTATTCAAAGAATTAGCCATGATTGTTCCGTCGATCACCCGAAAGAAAATGTAATTCCGGTCGCGTGGGGTTTTCTTTTCAACCCAACCATCCAGATTTTCCCCGTTAAAGAGAGAAACAAAATCATCTTGCGCAGAGGCATATAACGAGTATAGGAGAACTAAAATAATTATAATCAGTTTCCGATTCATAAACAAACTTGGTTGTAGTTAGATTTCACTTTTAAATCGCCGTCTAAAGTTCTAATTTTCATTGATGAAATGCAAATATTTTCTAGTCGGCTATCCAAATTGCAAAATCCACACCAAAATCCCATCAGACATTTCAGCCAACCATGCTTTGTAATGAACTGAACAAAAGCGAACTTCGCTTTGTCTAACTAATAAAAATCTAAATGATATGACACACAGGCGCGAATTCCTCAAAAATCTGGCAGCCATGACTGCCGCCTTATCGGTTCCTTCCATACTCAGTGCCCAAAATAACGAAAGCGATAAGCTGGGAGAGTTACTTCCGCTGCGCCGGCTGGGCAAAACAAATGAATATGTGACAATGTTGGGCGTTGGCGGATATCATATTGGCTGGACCAGTGAACGCGATGCTCAGGCTGTGATAGAAACAGCAATTGGAGGTGGGGTTCGTTTTTTTGATACAGCGGAACAGTATGGACCTGCCGTTAGTGAAGAACGCTACGGGAAATACCTGACTCCAAAATATCGGGATCATATTTTTCTGATGACAAAAACCCAGGCTCGAAATGCCAAAGATGCACAGCAACATCTGGAGGATTCGTTAAGACGAATGAAAACCGACCGCCTCGACTTGTGGCAAATCCATTCGATCTTCTCTCCCGAAGATGTTGAAAACCGCTTAGCCGAAGGAGTTTTAGAGGTTATGAAAAAAGCCAAAGAAAGTGGTAAAGTAAAGTACGTTGGATTTACCGGACACCGAGACCCTTTTGCCCATAAAAAAATGTTGGAACTGACTCGCGACAACGATCCTTTCGACACCGTTCAAATGCCTGTGAACGCATTGGACCAATCATACTTCAGCTTTGCAAACAATGTTATGCCCGAGCTTTTAGAGCGGAATATTGGCATATTGGCCATGAAAACGCTGGCTGACGGTCGCTTTTTTGGTGAACTCGATCGCGCGAACTGGAAAGCAAAAGACCCTGTCATCCCCAATTATATGAGCATAAAAGAAGCATTGTACTACTCTTGGTCTCTGCCAATCAGCACCTTGATTACCGGAGCCGAAAATGTAGAGTACATGCAGGAAAAAATCGAATTGGCTAAATCATTCGTCAAACTATCAGAAGCTGACCGGCTCGAACTTGTTGAGCGAGTGAGGTCAAAAGCGATGGAAGGAATCTACGAGCATTACAAGCAAAAGCCATCATAACGATCACTCAATAAACATCAAGAAAAGTCAATAAAAACCGATCGCTAAAAAAATTCTGGACAGCACTCTGTTCTTATATTTAGGTATGATTTGTAACAAAATAATTAGTGGAGGACAAACAGGAGTAGACCGGGCTGCATTAGATGCATGTCTTAACGCCAATTTCACCTGTGGAGGCTGGTGTCCTGCAGGCCGAAAGGCGGAAGACGGTGAAATCCCTTTAACCTATCCGCTCCGGGAAATCTGGAGCACCAGTTATGATGATCGCACCAGAAAAAACATCAATGAATCTGATGCCACTTTGATCGTTTATGAGGGGAAATTAAGTGGTGGCACCTTGCTAACTTATAATTATGCCTTAGAAAAGAACAAATCGATTTTCCTTTTCAAAGTTTCGCCATTTCTCATTGACGAAACCTTGGAACAGCTCTTTCACTTTCTTAAAATCAATCAGGTCGAAACCTTAAATATTGCTGGGCCACGGGCGAGTATGTGGGATAAAGCCCACGAACTGAGCTACTTGATAACAGCTAAGCTAATTCAAAAAATCAACAGTCCAATCTAGCTACATGACTTATCGGTTCTATTTTTCGGCAAGCATACGTTCTATGCCCAATTCCAATCCGGTCAGTTCGGCCAAACCTTTTAAACGGCCAATTAACGGGTAGCCGGGGTTAGCATCGTCCTCATAGTCAGCCAACATTTTGATACCATGATCCGGGCGAACCGGGATTCGAATATCTTCTCGTCCCCGCTCTTTTCTCGATTGCTGTTCTTCCAACAGCGCTTTCATAATCGGGAAAAGATCAACATCACCTTCAATATGTCCTGATTCGTGAAAGCAGCCATCAGGTAAAAATACATTGTTGCGCAGGTGGGTAAAATGAATGCGTGAACCGAGTTTTTTCACAATCCCGGATAAATCATTTCTTCGATTCACCGATAACGATCCCGTGCAAAAGGTAAGTCCGTTTGAAATCGAGTCAACCTGATTACAGATCCATTCCAAATCATCTTGCGTACTCACAATCCGTGGAAGCCCCAATACCGAGAATGGCGGGTCATCCGGATGAATGCACAGCTTCACTCCAGCCTCTTCGGCCACCGGAATAACATCTCTTAAAAACAAGGAGAGATGTTTCCGCAGTTGGGTGTGATCAATCTCTTTGTAGTGATCAATTAAATCGAGAAAAGCCTGTTTGAAATCCAGAGCCGAGCTATCAACGGCACCATTGATGAAGCCCTGCGTAACGACAATAATATTGTAAGCTAGTTTTTCCTTTTCTTCGTCGCTCATTTGCTGGGCTTTTTGTGCTGCTTTTTTTACAATCTCCGGCGGGTAATCCTTTTCTGCTCCTTCCCGATTCAAGATAAACGCATCGAAAGCCACAAAAGTTGGAAAGTCGAAAAACATAACTTCGCCACCACTTTTTAATTTGTAATGCAAGTCGGTACGAGCCCAATCCAACACGGGCATAAAATTGTAACAAACCCGATCAATGCCGCACTCTCCAAGGTTGCGAATCGATTGCTTGTAACTCTCAATCAGCCGGGGATAATCAGCATTATGCGTTTTTATTCCTTCAGAAACCGGCAAACTCTCCACCACTGACCAACGCATATCAAAATGCTCAATCTGGCCTTTCACCTTTCGGATCTCCTCAACCGGCCAAACTTCCCCATTCGGGATGTGATGCAAAGCGGTCACCACCCCCTCGATACCCATTTGCTTCAGATCAGCAAGTGTCACCCGATCTTTATCTCCAAACCAACGCCACGTTTTTTCAAGCCCCATAACTTAATCCTTTAATAGCTAAACACCGCTGAACGCACTAAAACCGCCATCAACCGGGATAATTGTTCCGGTAATAAAACTTGCAGCATCGGAGCATAGAAATTGAACAATGCCGTTTAATTCGTTAATGTTACCAAAGCGTTTCATCGGCGTGCGAGCCAATACTTTTTTGCTTCGTTCGGTGTAGCTCCCATCCGGGTTGATCAATACTGCCCGATTCTGATCGCCGATAAAAAAACCCGGAGCAATCGCATTCACGCGTAATTTCTCCCCAAACTTAAGAGCCATTTCCATCGCCATCCATTGGGTGAAAATATTGATCCCGGTTTTAGCAACAGAATATCCCATTACCCGTGTAATAGCCGAATAAGTGGCCATTGATGAAACGTTTATGATGTTGCCTTTCCCGTTTTTTGCCATCGCTTTCCCGAAAATCAAACTTGGAACTACCGTGCCATGCATATTTACATCGGTCACCTTTCGGTAGTCAGTCAACTTCATATCAAAAATGGTTTGCTCCTCGGTTAATGTGGCACCCGGGATATTTCCCCCTGCGGCATTAATCAAAATATGAATCCCCCCCCACTTATCAAGAATCTCATCGCGAACTTCTTTCAGTCGCTCTTCGTCCAGCACATCACAAGGGAAAGCTTCAATTTCGCCAATAGATTTCAGCGCTTCTACTTTCTTATTCAGCCGTTCTTCATTTCGCCCAAGAATAGCCACTTTTACGCCTGCTTCCAACAAGCTTTGAGCGATACTCCCGCCTAACACGCCACCACCGCCAGTAACGATGGCTATTTGTCCTTCAATATTAAAATTATTCATAGTATAAGATTGATAGCTAATTAATGACTAAATGTTACCTCAAAAATAGAATGAATTACATCTTTCATCTAGTCGTATTTGTGCATGAATTTACAATATATTTGCAGAGCAATCAAATCGCGGATTAATGAAAATCATGCATGAGCAGCTGAATATTAAGAATGAAAGCTCCTTAAAAGTAAAGTGGGACGATTTTCCACATTTCACTTTTCCATGGCATTTTCATCCTGAATATCAACTAGTGTATGTAATTGAAAGTTTCGGAACCCGGTTTATTGGTAACAGTGTGGAAAATTTTGAAGCGGGCGATCTGGTTTTGTTGGGGTCAAACGTGCCCCACTTTTGGAAAAATAATGAATTATTTCATCGAAATGATCCGCAGTATAAAGATTTCAATTACTGTTTCAAAAGCTTGAAATCATTTTCGCCCAGCCAATACCGAAAATTATACCACCTAAACAGTCAAGTCAGTTAAGTGAATCTTCTTTCAAACTTACGTGCAAGACATAATAAACACCATTCTAAATTCACCTTCGTAAGAACAATCTATCTTTCAAGGTGTTTTGTTCAGTTATGGGGTTGAAATATGCCCATTTTATAAATGTATGAGAATGAATGAGACTATTGAGATGAAAAAAACTTCCTCGGAAAGGAATTCAACTACCCAGGAGCCAATCCAACAATTTTTAGCAAAGCTTAAAGACAAAATGAAACAAGTCTATCACCAGCGAGGTGATATTGACAAATACAGCCAACAACGGGGATTGCCTCCTTTTGTGCTTCGCGAAATCATGGAATGTAATCCGTTATCGATCGGAATTCCGAAGGAATATGGTGGTCGTGGTGCCATCATGCGCGAAAACATTGCACTGCTTGAAGCTGCGTCGTACGAATCGCTGGCTCTGTCGCTGACTTTTGGAATTAATTCAGCCCTGTTTTTACAGCCCGTTGGAAAGTACGCACAGGAAGAGGCTAAAGCTTCGGTTTTCAAACGCTTTTTGGAACAGCGAAACATGGGTGGACTGATGATTACCGAGCCTGATTACGGCAGCGATGCCCTGAACATGCAAACATCGTGTACCGAAGAAGAAGACTATTTCCAGCTGAGTGGAAAAAAACACTGGGCCGGATTAACCGGATGGGCTGACTATTGGCTGCTCACCGCCAGACAAAAAACGGAAAAAGGTGATCTGAAGCGCGACATCGACTTCTTTATTTGTGATGTAACCCAACCCAATCAGGGCATTCAGGTTGAAGAGTTTTTTGACAACCTTGGATTGTATCAGATTCCCTACGGACGAAATCATATCGATGTAAAAATTCCAAAAACACATCGTCTGCAACCTCATTCAACGGGGGTTAAAATGATGTTGGATTTACTGCATCGTTCACGCATGCAGTTTCCCGGAATGGCTATGGGTTTTATTCATCGTATTATGGATGAAGCGATCAACCATTGCAAACAACGATTAGTTGGAGGGAAAAGCTTATTAAACTACGATCAGGTTCAGGAGCGTTTATCGAAAATACAAGCCTCATTTACGGTTTGCTCGGCCATGTGCTCAAACAGTGCGAAAAAGGCCGGTGTTGAAAACGATCTGACAGGAATCGGCATTGAAGCAAACGCTGTTAAATCGGTAATTACCGACCTGATGCAAGAAGCAGCTCAATCGCTCACCCAATTGGTTGGCGCAAAAGCATACAAGCTAAGCCATCTTGGAGGACGCGGAATTGTTGACAGCCGTCCTTTCCAGATTTTTGAGGGATCGAATGATATTCTTTATGCTCAGATTTCAGAAGGAATTGTAAAGCAAATGCGCAAGCTGAAAGAAACGAACTTGTTCAATTTTCTGAAAGGATATGAATTAACCAGTCGCTCAGCCGACCAATTGAAAGAGCTTTTCAACTTTGACTTGAATCTGCAACTACCTCAACGCAAAATGGTAGAACTGGGGCAGGTTATTGGTCGTGTTATTTCAATGGACATGGTACACAAATTGGCCGACGAAGGATTTCGCAACGACCTGATTGAAGGTGGAGTAAACATGCTTCAGCAGGAAATTACACAAACCATGAGCAAATTCAAATCAAAAACACTTGACTTGGTTATTGAAGATTACCAGGATGACAGTTCCTGGCTCAAATTTTCAATCTGAAAAATATAGTTATAACACGTTTCACTTTTAGACGAAAGATATCAATCCTCATGATTGATATCTTTTTTTTATATCCGTGAGTTTACCTGAGGTCATTCAGTTGCCACGGAATGAGCAATGATTTATTAATTTTGTTTCAATTACAAGCGACACTGAAAATTGAAGTAAAGCATGAGTGAGAAAAATCAATGGCTATCGGTCTTCATTAATCCCTTGCGAAAGCAAGCGTGGTTTGAAACATTCCGACAGGCTTTTTGGAGCAATCCGGATCGGTTGATGGCTGCCAAAGCGACCTTTGCTATTGTTTTGCTGGCTGTTCCTTTTGTCGTTGCAGGGAAATCGGTTATTGGCATTACTCTGGCTTTGGGAGCTTTAGCCGGTGCCCTTTCCGAAACCGACGATCATCCCCGGGGAAGGATCAAATCGCTGGCACTAAAAGTCGTAAGCTTCGGATTCTCCAGTTTTGCTGTCGCCCTATTAAATCCTTACCCAATTATTTTAGGCTTCGGACTTGCGATTTCCACCATCGGTTTTATCCTCATTGGTGGATTGAGTGAGCGATACCGGGGAGTTACTTTTGGTGCGATACTCGTTGGCATTTACACCATGCAGGGTATCGACAATAGCCCCGGTTGGTACTTGCAACCTATTTTACTTTCGGCCGGAGCCCTGTTCTATGGATTGCTTTCGCTCGTATTGCTTTTTTATCATCCGTGGCGATTACTGGAAGAACAGTTAGCCCGAGGTTACCTGGCCTTAGCAACTTACCTCGAAGAAAAAGCGAAACTATTTCCAAGTGACAAAACGCGTCAGGGACAATTACGAAATCAGTTGGCACTTCAAAACGTGCAATTAGTTGCCGCGCTCGATCGATGTAAAGACGTACTGAATAGTTATGGCGATGCGGTGAAGGATGAGGAGCCATTGAAACCATACATGCGCTATTTCATGCTTTTGCAAAGCTTGCACGAACGAGCTGCTTCCAGCCACGAGCGCTACGATTTGCTGAGTGACGACCCGGAAAATAAAGAGCTACTGGAAGGGATTGGGCAAACGCTTCTGCAGCTATCATTGGCCATCAAACAATTTGCCAATAGCCTGCTGGCCGGAACGCCTTATCGGCATCCTGTTTCGTTAGCCTGGATGGTAAATGCCTTGAAAGACCAGTTCGAGAAAGCTGAAAATAAAGCGACACATCCGTTGGCGCCACTCATCAATAACCTGAACCGATCGCATCAATCACTGGTCAATTTAAACGAAGATCAGCAACGAAGCTTAACGCCACGCCTGGCCAAAGATGAACGAACAATTGGCGAACGACTGAAAGCTCAGCTAAACTGGAATCATCCGCGGCTGCGGTATGCCATTCGGCTTAGTTTGTGTTTCCTAGTTGGATTTGCGATTTCCGAAGGATTTCAAATTGCAAGGGGAGAGTGGATCATCCTCACCAGTTTATTTGTTTGCCAACCCAGTTACAGCGAAACCCGCCGACGCCTGCTACAACGCGTTTTGGGAACTCTCACCGGAGTTATTGCAGGCGTGCTGATTGTTCAACTATTCCCGACCAGTGCCGGACAGCTGGTGCTCATGCTGGCATCAGCTTTTACCTTTCTGTTTTGGCTGCGTCGGAACTACTCAATCTCTGTTATTTTCATTACCATTTTTGTGCTCAGTGCTTTTAGCCTGATTACTGATGAAGGGGTAGCCATCATGGTTCCACGTTTGGTTGATACCGTAATTGGTTCGGTGTTGGCTATTATTAGTGTGCGGTTGCTTTGGCCCGACTGGCAATACAAACGTCTGCCCGGTCTCATTAAAGAGGCGCTGAGTAAAAACACGGCCTACTTTCAAGCTATCATCAATGAATATGAACACGAATCGACCGACGATGATTTTGATTACCGGGTAGCACGCCGACAGGCACACCGAGCCGACAACGCCCTGGTATTAGCCTGGCAAGGCATGCAAATGGAGCCCAAAAACCGACAGCATTTTCGCAAGCAGGCCTTTACCCTCACCTACCTCAACCATGCGCTATTGTCCTATTTGTCGGCACTTGGGGCACATCGTCAGCAGCAGCAGCTAACTACAATCGAGCTGTTATCGATTGCTAAAGATGTGCTGGCTGCTTTGCAGGAAGTTACCAATTCAATGCAAGTACAAAACGGCGTGAGAGACAAACACATTGACAACCTGATGCATGAAATTAAAGAGCATTTAAACAATACCGAACAAGGAGAAGCGCTGCAACAATTTAACTTGCTATTCAACATTGCCGATGTTACAGCCCACATTTTAAAACGGGCAAACGTATTGGCCATTCATCAAAAATAACAAAGGCAAATCCATGAGTTTTCTCGTATTCGATGTAATGGGAATGCCTTATCTTTACTAATCGAGTGCAAACAACAAAATTTACAACAATGAAACATATTGAAACATACATTGAAAATAATAAAGATCGCTTTTTAGATGAACTATTTGGCTTGATTCGAATTCCTTCGGTCAGCTCAATTGAAGCCCACAAACCCGACATGTACAAGGCTGCTGAATATTGGAAAGAACTGCTTCTCAGTTCGGGAGCCGATCAAGCACAGGTTTTTGAGACCAATGGCAATCCGGTTACTTATGCCGAGAAAATCATTGATCCTGCAAAGCCTACCGTATTGGTGTATAGCCACATGGATGTGATGCCTGCTGAGCCCCTGGAACTATGGAAGTCACCGGCTTTTGAACCGGAAGTACGCGATGGTAAAATATGGGCGCGTGGTGCCGACGACGACAAAGGCCAGGGCATGATGCACGCCAAAGCTTTTGAGCTGATGGTAAAGACCAACACCCTGCCCTGCAATGTCAAATTTATGATTGAAGGAGAGGAAGAAATTGGCTCTCCCAATTTGGGTAAGTGGTGCGAAGAAAATAAAGAAATGCTGAGTGCTGATGTTATTTTGGTTTCCGACACCACCATGCTGGCACCCGGCAAACCTGCCATTACTACCGGCCTGCGCGGACTAGCCTATTGGCAGGTGGAAGTGACCGGCCCCAACCGCGATCTGCATTCAGGATTGTATGGTGGTGCTGTTGCCAACCCCATCAATACATTGGCTAAGTTAATTGCACAAATGACCGACGATAATGACCATATCACCATTCCCGGTTTTTACGACGATGTATTGGAAGTTTCCACTGAAGAACGGGCCTTACTGGCAAAAACACCTTTTGATCTGGAAAGTTATAAAAAAGCCTTATCGGTTGATGAACTGGCCGGTGAAAAAGGCTATTCCACGATCGAGCGCACCGGCATTCGCCCATCGTTTGATGTGTGTGGCATTTGGGGCGGTTACTCGGGCGAAGGAGCCAAAACTGTTTTACCATCAAAAGCCTTTGCTAAAATTAGCACTCGTTTGGTTCCCAATCAGGATCATGAAAAAATTGCCGAGCAGTTTAAAGCCCACTTCGAAAGCATTGCTCCAAAGTCGGTTAAAGTGAACGTAACTTCGCTGCATGGCGGCCAGGGATATGTTTGCCCAATCGATTTACCTGCCTATCAGGCTGCTGAAAAAGCCTACATCGATGTATTCGGACAACGCCCCGTCCCGGTTCGCAGCGGTGGTTCTATTCCAATTATTTCGACCTTTGAACAGGTGCTGGGTATTAAAACAATTTTAATGGGCTTTGGACTGGAATCGGATGCCATTCACTCGCCAAACGAGAATTTCCCACTGGAACAATTCTACAAAGGCATTACCACCATCCCATTGTTTTATAAGTACTTTGCCGAGAAAAAATAAGCCTTGTCATTTCCTGCCCTTCCTCTCGATACCTTTTGAGAGCGTGTGTGGTTTAATGTGGGCTAGCACCTGTTTAATGTGAACCAAAACCTGTTTCAAGTGGACTTTAACTTGTTTGGAATGCATTCTAAACGAACTACGATGCACTTTATAGGGTAAACCTAGGTAAAAAACATGTCTTTGGTCAAAAAAAAACTGGTTACGGCTCAAACCAAATAAAAAGTGGACCGCAGCAGGCGAAAAGTGGTCAGAAAAATATCGATTAGTATCCGTTTTGAGTAAACATAGCCGCTATCGGTTCAGAAGAAAAAGGATCTTCCAGTTGAGTACGTCTGCCCGGAAAGTTTTTCAATAAGGGGGCAGTTCGTTTGTTCTTCCTTGTTTTTTATGCCATTACCGGACATGGAAAGCTGCGCAATCATAAACCAGCTGACTTGTTTCGAAACGAATATCAGACTATGCTTACAAGTTTCGAAAGAGCAAGGAAATTGATGAATGGCTAGTACAAATTATCCAAAATCGACTCATCGAGATAACTTGTTGATTGAACGTCGACCGCCTCGGGTTCAAGACTAATGTATTGAAACGCGATATCTTTATCCACTAAGCCATCGTCGGTATCGTGGATGTAAGAATTAAACGAAGACATCTCCCATTTAGAAGGATGACTGACCAGATTATGAATTACCGGAATTTGATGGATGTATAAAAAGCAAGTGGTGATGTAATCAACATTTGCAAAATCGTCGAGGGGTGCTACCCGTTCGTGATTTAATATTTTCGCTTTTGTGGGTTGTGAAAAATACCGGCCGGTTTGTCTGTTTTCCTTATTATAGGCCCGAGTGTACGAACTGGTCATTAGTCGCAAATTAACCGCCAGCTGCTGCTGCAATCGACCATTTTTATTGACTCTCAGCGACAATCCTTCAGGTTTTAGCTGCACCAAAAGATGAAAATGATTTGGCACTAAACACCATGCCAAAATGTTACAACACGGATGTACGTATGCACGCAGTCGTTCTTTGAAAAAAAGATAATTTGTTCTGGACTTAAAGACGGGTTCGTTTGACCGATTGAAAATATGGTAGATGGTATCTGCTTCGAATTTCATAACTACGCTAATTTTACTGGTGTAGAATACAAATTACAACCTTTCAACCAAATAAACTACAAATCTATCTTAAATTACATTAGAGTCCGGTTAAAATTTCAAATGATGGGCTAAAGCCCGCGTCATATCTGGCATACTAACCTTAGAACGTCCGGGCTTTAGCTCATCACTCCACCTTATTGAATATCAACTGTTCTATTTTCATTCGTTTCTCGCATCACCCAAGTTTTTATTTCTCCCGGACAACAGTGCTTAAATTATAGTGTTCATTTTTTGGTGCTGCCCGGAGTCTCCGAAACAAGCAGTCATTTGGCAACGATTAGGCCCACGGTCAGTCCTCATTCGCCTGTTAATAAGCGTAATTCCGAATGTTGCGCCCCACTTGCATCAGTGTTTTCAAGTACATTTAGATACAAAAAAGCGGAGTCGTAAAATCAACGATTCAATTTTTAGCACGAAAAAACCCTTCAGCTGATGATGAGCTGAAGGGTTTCTGAGGAATCATCCCCTGATCACACCTTACTTCATCACTAATTCTTCTGTATGGTTACTTTAATTACCTGTGACGCTTCGGGCCAGGGGAATCCATCATCAAGCATGCGCACCGTGCCTCCTTCAACATCTTCGTTAGAGGTTTTCGTGCCGGGATACTCGTTTGGCTCAGTTCCAGCATCCCAAATCATTACTTCGCTGGTAATGTCTTTTACCGCATTGCCAAAAGTTAGTTTGATACCATCGTCGCCAAAAGCAAAAAACTCGTCATTCGAATTTCCCAACATACTGGCTATACTCAGGTATTTATTGGGCTTTGCTTCAATGGTGAATGTATACTTATCACCGGGAAATATTGGCCCTGCACCACCGGCAATATCAGGCATATTGGAAACACCCGAAGTATAACCATTATCCATCAACGATGTATTTAATTCTGAAGGATCTCCCGTTTCAGCAAGCAGCTCCAGTCCCCAGCCATAATCGGGGTTGTTTTCGGTAAATACAGGCCTGTCGTCTTTGTCATGAATAACCCATAAAACAGGCGCGATTGGCGAAACGTAGCCGCTATTCATCGAAAGATAATCACCTAAAACCGATGCGTTTCCTGTTTCAGCAAGGTCTTCAAGCCCTTTGTCGTAATCAGCCATTCCGGCTTCAAAGAGCGGGTTTTCGCTGGTGTGCACCACCCAGGTTACCGGTGAGATACCCGTTGTTGTAGTAGGAAGATTGTCGATGGTTACCGTAAACATACTGTTGCCGTCATAATCCAGCGTCACCATCAGGTTTGTGCCAACCATGCCGTAATCATAGCCATCGCCCACTGCCGACATTAACTGAACGACTCCATTTTCATCAGTACCATCATGCATATTGTCCATACCGGGCATCTGGTTCACTTGTGTTCCGGCATCCCACAACATCACTTGCGAGGTAATATCGCCAGTTACCGGGCTACCACTGTTATAGAGGTCAATTCCCATTCCATCGGGGGCATAAAATCCGTCGTTCGAAAAACCATACATGGTTGCAAAAGACAATTTATGATTTGACCCGGCATGGAACGAAAATTTGAATGACTCTCCCGGATGTGCGGGACCTGCCTCACTGGCTCCCTCCGGAATACTTGAAACACCCGACTCGAAGAACATGTAATTGGCAGAAACATTTTCAACTGTTACCGTGTACATTTTCGCAGGGAGATGATCGCCACCATGTGGAAAATCTTTTTTAAGACATTGCGTGAATAACAATCCGACCAATGCCAAACTCAATGTTAATCTGAAAACTTTCATAGCAATAAATTTTTAAAATTAATCTATCACTAAGGTCTGGCTTAAGTATCACAGAAAAGTCACGAGCCGTTAAACTTTTAATAACGAATCAATTAGAACAAACTCATGCGTTTACCGGAATGTGAAACGGGACAGTTCAAGCAACATGATGACTATTTTTGAAGCCTCGCTATCAGGTTGTTTTGAGTGATGAAGCATTATGAAATCCGCGGAGAAAATCTTCCGTTTTCATGCGTTTCTTACCACTTAGTTGAAGGTCGGTAACAAACAACCATTTATCGCCTGCAGCAATTTTCAGATAGGTTTTATCATCCGAATCAATTGTTCCGGGCTTAACATCGGTAGCCTCACCGAAGTTGGCAAAGTAGATTTTCATTGAATAGCTTTTGTCCGATTCGTCTTCCAGGCCGGTCCAGGCTGCCGGGTAGGGCGATAAGCCTCGAATTTGGTTGCGAATTTCTTCAGCCGGTTTATTCCACTCAATACGGCAATCGTCTTTAAAAATTTTAGGAGCCGGCTTTAATTCATTTGCTTGAATTTCATCTTGCTCCACCGTTGAGTAGTTGCCTTCAGCTAAAGCATCAACCGTTTTCAACACTAAGCCTGCTCCAATATCCATCAAGCGGTCGTGAATATCTCCAACGGTATCATTGGTGCCGATGGGTGTTTTTTCGCTGAACAGGATTGCTCCGGTGTCAATCTCGTGCGATAACAGGAAGGTTGTTACCCCGGTTTCTTTGTCACCATTCATTACAGCCCAATTTAATGGAGCCGCTCCACGATATTGTGGCAAAAGCGATCCGTGAAGATTGAATGTTCCTAATCTCGGCATATCCCAAACCACTTCGGGTAACATTCGGAAAGCAACCACAACCTGTAGGTCCGCATTCAGGCTTTTGAGTTCTTCAATAAATTCCGGATTTTTCAATTTTGGAGGCTGCATAATGTGCAGTCCTTTTTCAACAGCGTATTGCTTAACAGCCGACTCTTGCAACTTGCGACCTCTGCCGGCCGGTTTGTCGGGCGAGGTAATTACACCAACAACCTGATAGCCATTTTCAACTATAGCCTTTAAACTCGCCACAGCAAAATCGGGCGTTCCCATAAAAACAATGCGTAAATCTTTTCCGGTCATGATATCTGCTTTTGTGCAAAGATACATTTATCGAGAACCAAATTCCAACATACAAACGGATAACCAAGGCAAATCAGGGAGTCTGATATTTTCTGGCCACATCGGGTCGTAATTTCCGATTTCCTTTTTTAGCTTTCGGATCGTAGGGGCAGTGCTTACAACCATTGGAGCAACAATAACCTCGTTTTACCAAATAACTTTCGGTCATTACCCGGTAACCTTCTTTGGAGAGGTAGTAATCTTCTCCTTCGACTGAGTTGTCGTAACTATCGGGAAATAAATGATCAAACATCCCCATAACGAGTGCTAGTCATATTTAAATTTCTGAAGGAAATGCCCCATGCGGTCGCGTTTGGTCTTCAGGTATTGTTGGTTGTATTGATTTGGTTCTACTTCAACCGGAATCGTTTCGGTAACTTCCAGACCGTAGCCTTCAATACCGACACGTTTTACCGGATTGTTCGTCAGCAATTTCATTTTGCAAACACCCACTTTCCGCAGTATCTGAGCACCAACTCCATAGTCGCGCTCGTCAGCCTGAAATCCCAGGTGGATGTTGGCATCGATGGTGTCCATGCCCTCGTCTTGTAGTTTGTAGGCTGCTATTTTATTCATCAAGCCAATTCCACGACCTTCCTGCATCATGTAAACAATCACGCCTTTGCCTGCCTCTTCAATCATTTCCATTGACTTGTGCAGTTGTTCTCCGCACTCGCAACGCATCGAACCAAAAATATCTCCGGTCATGCACGATGAATGCATGCGGACCAAAATTTCCTCTTTTTCTTCCCAGCTACCTTTAATCAGGGCAACGTGTTCTGCTCCGTTTGATTTCTGACGGAAAGGTATAATTCTGAAATCGCCGTATTTAGTTGGCATTTGAACTTCTTCGCCTTGATCAACCAAACTTTCAAATTTCAGCAGGTAGGCTATTAAATCTTTGATGGATATAATTTTCAGGTCAAACTTATCAGCGACTTCCATCAGTTCCGGAAGTCTGGCCATGGTGCCATCTTCGTTCATAATTTCGACCAATACCCCGGCAGATTTGAGTCCTGCCAAACGCGCCAGGTCAATTGCGGCTTCAGTGTGTCCGGCACGGCGCAAAACACCGCGGTCTTTTGCTTTCAATGGAAAAATATGCCCAGGCCGCCCCAGCTCTTCCGGATCAATATTGTCATCAGTTAGCGCTAAAATTGTTTTAGCCCGGTCGCTGGCAGAAATTCCTGTCGTGCAGCCATGCCCCGTTAAGTCGACAGAGACAGTAAACGGTGTTTGGTGTGATGAGGTATTTTTACCAACCATCAGCTCGAGATTAAGCTCCTCACAGCGACTTTCAGTTAGCGGAACACAAATGAGCCCTCGCCCGTGTGTTGCCATAAAGTTCACCTTTTCAGGCGTCATTAATTCAGCCGCGGCAATAAAATCACCTTCATTCTCACGATCTTCGTCGTCTACAACAATAATCAGATCCCCTTTTCTAATGGCGTCAATTGCCTCGGGTACAGTATTTAATTTGAACTCGTCCATTGTGATATTTGGTTTGCAAAATGCAGGTGCAAAACTACGGAAAAATATCGATTTTAAAATGACAATTTACACCTTTGCCCGCTTGGATTTCTCCCAAACAACAGATTGTTTGCCTTTAAAGTAGCGAACAATTCCTTTTATGGAGGCGTAATTCATGGCAACGAAATAGTACGGAATAAAGAAAAATTTGAAACGAATCTGCTTGTTTTCTGACTGCCAGCCAATTGCGGCAATAACATACAAAGTTAACTGAAAGTACAGGAACACCGCATAGAAATTATCGACATCAAATGTGTTGTTTTTCACCAAAATTAAGAGATTGATAAGAAAGATGCCAAACAGTGCAAAAGGAGCAATCGTCCATCGAAGTATTTTATGCGAAATATACTGAAAACTAAGCCGGCCGTTGCGAAGAGGGTTGAGCAGCTGTGGCAACCGGAAAATGGCTTGCAGGCCTCCTGCGGCAATGCGTATTTTGCGCTTCAGTTCTTCTTTTACACTTGCCGACGCTGACTCTACAGCATAAGCATTTGGCGTATATGCAACCCGATATCCACTCTCGGCAATACGCAGCGAAATGATAAAGTCATCGAGGATAGTATCCGGCTCAACCGGCTTGAATAAATCGGTGCGAATGGCAAAAAGTTCACCGGCAGCGCCAACTGCTGAGCTAAACTCAGCATCCATTCTTTTTATAAACGATTCCAGTTTCCAATAGAATCCCTCCCCGGAAGCAGCTGCGGAGTCCTCGTCCTTTTCCAAGATTCGTTTTTCGCCGGCAACACAACCAACTGCTGGGTTTTGAAACTGACGGACAATTTCCATGATTGATTGTTCGCCCAGAATGGTATTGCTATCGGAAAATATCACCAGTGGAGTTTTAACAAACGCTAGCCCACGGTTCATCGCGTGAATCTTCCCAAGCCGTTCGGGCGTATGCTCAACCTGTAGTTCCGGGAACTGCCGTAGAAATTCTGGTGTTCCGTCGGTCGATCCGTCAGTCATCCATAAATACTGGATTTTATCTTTGGGATAATTCAGTTTAAATGAGTTCTCTACCTTTTGCCGGGCAACTTCAATTTCGTTGTAAGCCGTTACAAACAAACAAACTTCGGGAAGATTAGCCGCATCAAGATTGAGTTCTTTCAGTTTTGCACCAAACAAGCGCTTAATTATTACCAATATCCATATGATTGCTGCATACCCCACATAGGTGTATAAAACCACAATTAATGATATCAGGAATAAGATCTCAAGCATTGATATGCTGCTTATAAAAATCGATTAAGGATTCGGCAAACGCCATATTGTCAAAATGTTCGTTCGTAAAATCTACGGCATTTTTACAAAGTTGATCGTATTTCGACCGATCGTTGATCAATTTAACAATTCCCTCGATAAAGGAATTAGCATTGTCTGCTAAAATGAAATGCTTGTTATTTTCCACCGCAATCCCTTCAGCTCCAATTGCCGTGGAAATAATCGCTTTCCCGAGTGCCAACCCTTCGATGATCTTCACACGCATACCACTTCCGGAGAGCAATGGAACCACCATGATTGCTTTTGAATTCATGAACGCATAGGCATCTTCAATTTCACCCAGATACTCTACATTCTTATATTTCAGCTTCGACTCGAGCCAGTCCGGTGCATTTCGTCCAGCCACGTAAAATTTAAGCTCCGGATATTTCTGATGTAGTTTCATCCAGACGTTTTCCAGGAACCAAAGCAGTCCTTCCTGGTTCGGAGCCCAGTCGAGCGCTCCAATATGAAATACCGACGGATATTCTAATTTCCCGGCTCTGGGAACAAGCGTGGCTAAATCGATGCCTGCCTGTGTGGTATGTTTCGGTTTCGTATTCCCCAATTGATCCAGAATGTCACCATCGCGATCGGTGATCGGAATTAAAACATCATAATCGTTTAGATGCCCGATCTCAAATTTCTTAATGCGCTTGGCCAGTAGTTGAAGATAAATTCGCTTAATTCCCGGCGTTACTGCTGCGGTTCGTTCCCAGATCTCATGCTCTACATTGTGAGCCCGGTACGCGATTAATGCGCTCGAGTGTTCTTTGATTAATGAGATGTAAGGACAAAGGTACAGCCCTTCGAGTTGTATAACATCATACTCATTGTTTCGCAGTGTTTTAATTAGCTGATTAGCAAAACTCTCGTCCAAAAAACGTCGAGCATTATACGGAAGTTGCGAAAAAAGCAAATTACCGATCAATCCACCCATCGTTATTTTGGCCGGGACTTCAACCAGCTGGAAGTTGACTTTCTCTTTAAGACTTTCCGGTATATCCTGAATTGAAATATGATGTTTATGCGTGTTCATGGCCAGTATGTCAACCTCGTGCCCAAGTAATGAAAAACCTTTGCATATGGTTAACATAGCTATTGCCCCCCCGTCTTTAGGGGGCCATGGAACTTTATTACACAGCTGAAGAATTCTCATATTATGAAGTGGTTTCCGGTTTGCTTTTTCGCCTAAACAAAAAGCTAAACAAGCGTTTAAGCTGATACTGATATACTTCAATGTTGAATAAGCCGGAGTCGTTAGCTGATTTGTAGGACAAAAATATGCCTAAGGGTAAAAACAAGTAGGTTGAAAACCACATGCCATTAGTCATGTTCCACATGTCTTCACGCGCAAATTTCTCTCCCGTAATCGAAACCATGTAATAGGTAATAAACATTAAAATGGATACAACCACAGGCATTCCTAATCCACCTTTACGAATAATGGCTCCAAGTGGTGCTCCAATAAAAAAGAATATAAAGCAGGCAAAGGACCAGGTGAACTTCTTATGTTTCTCCATGGTCAGCTTATTGATCGATTTCTTTTGATTATATAATTCGTTCAGGTTTTGATTAATAGTCTGATGGTTCGTGCGAGCCTGTCCAATAGCCATGGTTATCAATTCATTTTGAACCTGTGGAGTAAGTGCTTGGTAAATTGTGTCAAAAGCAACAATGGTATCCTGTACAAATCGATGAGGATGCTGGATTGAATCCTGGGTTTCGGTTAAAGCAAGCACCCGCTCATTTAGGGCCCGAGGGTATCTCATCGATATCGCAAATCGCCGTACTCGCTTTTTATACGACTGATACATGGAGTCTTCAATGAAGTTTAGTTGGTCGAGGTTCATCATTTTATAGTGACTTCGCATTCTACTTTCGTCAGTGCGCTCAAAATCAAAACCTTCCAAAGGGATTGTTACAACCTCTTTTCCAAATCGTTCTCTACGAAAAGGAAAGGTTCTGTTCTTCCCTCTTCTATTTGGCTCTTCGTCAGTTGCCGACTGACCATTAAACATGGTCATGGTCATGTATTTTTTATCTTCTGAAATCTTCATAAAACCGGAGTCGGCCACCGTTACTGTCACATTTCCTTTATTTTCTTTGTGATCGTAAATCATTAAACCATAAAGCATATTGTTATTTTTGCCCTTTCGATCAACTTTTATGCTATAGCCATCAATTTCATTTGTAAAAACACCTTCAGAAATCACCATTTCCGGTTTTTGCCTTTTCACACTTGAAAGCAAAGCTCCAAATTTCAGATTTGTTTTTGGCAGAATATTGTTGGAAAAATAAAAGGCGAATAAGGTTAGTACAATCGCAACACCTATTAATGGTTTCATGATTCGGAATAATGAAATTCCGGATGCTTTAATAGCAACCAGTTCATAATTCTCACCCAAATTACCAAATGTCATAATTGATGCCAGCAGCATGGCTAGCGGAAAAGCCATTGGGACAAGCGCAAAGGAAGCATACAGCAATAATTCTGCGACAATGTTCCACTCTAAACCTTTACCAACCATGTCATCAATGTACTTCCAAAGAAATTGCATTAGCAGTACAAAGACACAAATGAAAAAGGTCATTAAAAATGGACCCAAGAAAGTTTTTAAAACAAATATATGTAGTCGCTTCATAGTGTATCGTTGGAAACGAATACAAAGCTAAGTTATTTTGAAGAAATTGAAAGTTAAAAAACCCTTAACAACCAAGGATGTGTTTTAAGTCAGCAATTTGCGAATTCCATAATTCCGATGTTTCTTCTTCTTCATCTGTGGTATCAATCACAATTAAAGAAACGTCTCCGGTTAAATCATCTTTCGTGATCCTAAACTCAAAATACCCTTCTTCTTCATCAACCCAATTATACCGTACAAGTTTATCTTCTTTTTGCAGTGTTTTCTCAGCTTGTTGCTCCGACCCTTCCCATATAAAAGTATAAATTTTACCTCTTACCTGTACATCATCAGCAAACCATTCGGCTAGCCCTGATGCAGTGCTCAGTCGATTATACAGCACTTTAGGAGAGCAATTCATCGGATATTCTAACTGGATCTCAATTTTTTCAGACATGGATTTTATGTTTGTCGCAATATAAGTAATAACTCTCAAATTAGCAATCAGTTTTAGTCTCCACAGCAGAACAATGAAACAACAAACGACAGGCTCCTCAAAAGGACTTTTGAAACGCAAAATGAAAATACCTCACAGGAAGTCGCTCCTGACTGATCAACCATGAATATGCAAAAGGTGACATTTTCAACGGCAAAAACCATTCATCCAACACAGTCTTCAGCTTTTAGCAGCAAGCTAATAGCCCGAACCTCCTCTTGATTTATCAATCTTGCCAATCACAACACAACATGCAAGGCATACGGACCCCACCCTCTTTACGAACACATACAAAAAAGCCCCAAAAAAGAGCGGGGCTGTTTCTACTATCATCAATAATTAAAAACAAACACCCATCAAAAAACCGAGTCCGCAATAAAAACTTAAGCTATTTTTAAAGGACACCCCCTCCCTCACGCAAAACGGAGACAAATTAACAAAACAACGTCTATTTATAATCATTCTAAATAAAGCTCGTTTAACAAACACAGATCACACATAACAACCTGTAAAAAAAAGACATATGTAGATTATTAAATATTCTTAAAAAAATGCAACAACCACAAAACCATGACTTTTGTCATAAAAGTTTAACTGCTAATATTTTAAAAATTTCTCTCGTATTTCTATTTTTCTATTTTTGTACTCGTTAATGTTTTTTAACATCTATTGAAATCTCATCAATATCAAATTGAGCGTTTCAAGAAGAAAAGACTTAATTAAATCATATTTAACGTTTGGGGGAATGTTAATGATTTGATGTAATTAATAGTTATTATGGAGGGGGTTGTCTTTATTAGCTTACGGTATCAAAAGAGAAAAGCACAAGAATATCATCAACTTGTGCGCCCACAAATAACTACAATTTGAAAAAAACACAAGTTATTTGAAGAATTTTCGATACAAATATCCGGATTACGATTTTTTGAACAATTGTTTTGCAAATTCATTTTTTTATATATTTTCGTATTCGTTAAGGTTTTTTAACATTTATTGAAATTGAAGGTTTCAAACTATTTTTTTTTTCTGAGAGGAACGATTTGTTTGGGGGAATAAACGTTCCAAACTCTCAACAGGGGATAAAAATTGAATTTTTACTATCCTTATTATAGATAAGAATTGATGCTGTTTAATTATTAAAATTATTTCTATGAAAAGAATCGCATTATTACTTGCAATTTTTGCAATTGGTTTGCAGTCGGTTTGGGCTCAAACCAAGGAAATTACAGGTACGGTAACTTCCGCGGAAGATGGAAGTTCCATTCCTGGAGTTTCTGTATCTGTTAAAGGTACCACGCTTGGTACAATTACTAATCTTGATGGGCAATATGCTTTGAAAGTCCCACAAGATGCCAAGACATTAGTTTTTTCATTTGTTGGTATGCAAACTCAAGAGGCTGCCATTCAAGGAACAAATGTCGATGTTGAATTGGAATCAGATGTCGTTGGAATTAACGAAGTTGTTGTAACTGCAATGGGAATTAAACGTTCCGAAAAGACACTTGGCTATGCGGCAACAACTGTCGCAAGTGATGAATTGATGAAAGATCGGAGTACAAATATTGCAAATTCTCTATCCGGGAAAGTTGCCGGTGTGCAAATTCAATCTACGTCCTCTGATCCAGGTTCAGCAACATCTATGACTATTCGAGGTTTTGGTTCCATCAATGGAAGCAACCAACCTCTCTATGTTGTCGATGGTGTTCCTTTGCAGAATAGTTCTTTAAACCTGGATGATCCTGCGATCGACAAATCAGGTAATGCTCTTACAACAAGTGGTTTGTCGAATATCTCATCGAATGATATTGAGTCAATGACGATCCTTAAAGGTGCAGCAGCAACAGCCCTATACGGTAGCCGCGCTTCTAATGGTGTTGTTGTTATTACGACCAAACAGGGAAGCAAGGGTAAAGGAAAAAACTTTACCATTCAGTATAACGGAGGGCTACAACTACGTCAAATTTCAGTATTGCCTGAATTCCAGAATGAATTTGGACAAGGATGGAATGGAAGTCAGACCTATATCGAGAATGGTTCATGGGGACCACGTTTGGATGGTTCAACACAGGTATATGGACCTATATGGAACAACCAACAGCTTATCCACAAGTATTCTGCTCTGGAGAATAACGTAAAAGATTTCTTTGAAATAGGTGTTTCTACAAACCAGAATATTTCTTTGAGTGGAGTTTCTGAAGATGATAAAGTAAGCTATTACGTTTCTTTCTCAAATTCAGATGATGATGGTATCATGCCGACAGACGCTGACTCTTATAAACGGAACACTATTGCATTCCGTTCATCCTATCAGGGTAACGAATGGTTTAAGATTTCGTCTTCTATCAACTTTGCTAAATCAGAAACTGACATGACCAGCTCCTATCAAGGGACATCTGTAATTGATGGAGTTTATGAAATGCCAAGAGATATATCTATTCTTGACATGCAAGATCTTAGCAGTCCGTTTAATACCCCCGAGGCCTATTTCACACCTTACGGAATCACCAATCCTTACTGGTCGTTAAAAAACAATTACAACCACCTAGATTCGAAACAATTTTATGGCAAGTTGCAGGCAGATATTATGCCAATGGATGGTCTTACATTGACATATCGTTTTGGGTTTGATTATACTGATTATGATTTCAAGATGGGGATTCCACAAATTAACCTGGACGATGCCTTAATCAATGAAGACTACGGTTACGCGCCAAGTAATATGAATCAAGATGGTAACGTATATGCTCGTTATCGAAGAGCATATGAGATCAACCATGACTTCCTTGCGAATTATGATACAAGTTTTGGTGATGATATAACTTTGACAGGAATCGTTGGGGCGAACATCAATGAAAGATATTCAACAGTAATGCAAGGGCAGACAGACGTTCTTACATTCGAAACCGGATTTTGGGATTTGAGTAATGGTGCAACCAGATCGTTACTATCAGAAGGACAATCAAAACGTCGCTTGATCGGTTTGTTTGGAGATGCAACATTGGGCTATAAAGAAATGCTTTTCTTAAACATGACAGCTCGAAATGACTGGTCTTCGACTTTGCCTGTTGACAATAATAGTTATTTCTACCCTGGTGCTACTTTAAGTTGGATTTTTTCCGAGTTAATGTCGGATAATAATGTGCTTTCATTTGGTAAATTACGTCTTGCCTATGGTCAGACAGGTAATGATGCTGATCCATATTACACAAGTAACAGATATATCCAAGCCTATGCTAACGGATATTACGGAAGTGATATTGCTTCATTCCCAATGAACAGCACGAACTCGTTCATTTCCTCAAACAGAGCCGGAGCCACTGCACTGAAGCCAGAAATGACTTCTGAGTCAGAAGCTGGATTAAACTTACAGTTCTTCAATGGACGAATTGGTATTGATGCAGCTTATTATAATCGTAAGACAAAGGATCAGATTTTTACATTACCAGTTGATCCATCAACGGGATACAGCTTTACTGTTACCAACTTCGGTGAGGTTCAGAATAAAGGACTTGAGTTGTTATTGAGTACGACTCCTGTAAAATCGAAAAATTTCCGTTGGGATTTAGATATCAACTTTGCGATTAACCGTAACGAAGTTCTATCAATGCCTGAAAGCTTAGAAGGGGGAAAAGTAAATATCTACAGTTTTTCTGCTGGTAATGATGCCGTATACATGTATGCAGAAGAAGGACAACCAATGGGTACGTTTTATACCTACCTTCCACAATACGTAACGGACGAGAGCAGTGAATACTATGGTTATCAAATAGTTGACGAAGCCGGACAACCAGAGCTTGGTACAGATGTAGAGGATACAGGATTGGATATGAACCACGATTGGACAGGTGGTCTTTCTACATCTTTATCAGCCTACGGTGTAACGCTAAGCGCAACACTTGATGTACGCTATGGTGGCTCAATGTTTTCACGCACAAAGAACTTAATGCAGTTTACTGGAAACAGTGTAGTTACAACATATAATGACAGAAATCCATTTGTTATTCCAAATTCAGTCCAATTAACTGATGATGGAGGTTATATTGAAAATACTGTTCAAATTAAAACAACCGATAATAGTTTCCAGACTTACTTTGACACATATGGTTATGGCAACGGAGGGTTAGCTTACATGGTGGATCGTACGTTCGCTAAATTACGCAACGTCACACTTTCATATGCCTTACCTAAAAAGTGGACTAGCCATTTATCATTAAGCGACGTTTCGCTTTCTGCTTTTGTAAACAATGCTTTTGTTTGGACCGCTGAGGATAATCATTTCATCGATCCTGAATCGAGCACTACAGGTACTGACCTGGAAGGATCTTTCGGAGAAATGTATGTAAACCCAGCTACTCGCATTTTTGGTTTCAACCTTAGTATAACATATTAAAACTCCCAATTATATGAAAAAGATAATATTTTTATTCGTAATACTTATACTGGGTATGACCTCATGCAACGAGTACCTGGATATAAATCAAGATCCGAACTCTCCTACGGAAAATAACGTTACAGCAGGTATGATTTTCCCGGGAGCGGAGATGAACGTGGCAGCAAGCTACGGAAACTTTCTACGCATCGTTGGTGGTTATTATTCTCAACACTATTCGCAGAATTTTGGTACCAGTAATTATGTAGATTACTCACGGTTTATCATGTCAGCTACTCGTTCTAGTAGCACATACACCCAATTGTATCAACGTGCACTTAAAAACCTTGAAACAATTCGCGAACAATCGACTGAATCAGAAGAATGGGGAACATTTTTAGCAGCTACTACATTGAGAGTTTTTACATATCAGGTATTGGTAGATGCCTATGGAGAAGTTCCTTACACCGAAGCTCTTGATCCAACGAACCTATCTCCTGCCTTTGATGATGGTTTAACCATTTATCAAGGTATTTTAGGCGAGTTAGATGACGCGTTATCCAGAGCAACAACTTCCAGTGTTGTTGGAACAAACTTCTTATTTGGAACGTCTACTGCTGCAGAATGGATTCAATTTGCAAATGCGTTAAAACTGAGAATTTTAATGCGAATAAGTAATGTTCAGAATGTACAATCTGACATTGCAGCATTAATCGAAAAGGACAACTTTCCAACAGAAGATATTTCATGGGATGATATTTGGACCGATGAAACAGGTAAAGCGAGCCCTTATTATCAAGAGGAGTATGCTACTTATTTTGGTTCTAACCAGGTTAATGTTGTAGCTAATATCGCTTACATGCAAACCATGCTTGACAGTAACGATCCTCGGGTTCCAGCATTCTTTGAAACAAATGAAAGTGGAGATTATAAAGGAGGTGTTTCCGGTACTAACTTTAGCACATCCGCCCAGTATAAATCACCATATTTCTGTCGTCCTGTATTTGCATATGACATGCCAGTGAGTCTCATTACGGTTACTGAGACTGAATTCTTTCTGGCCGAATATTATGCACGCTACGGATCAGCTACTGATGCAGAAGCGCACTATAAGGCTGCTATTGAAGCTTCATTTAGTGCGGCAGGGGTTAGTGGCGCTGAAGACATTTACACCAGTTATTATCCATACGACAATGCCAACTATGCGAAAGTAATTGGTATTCAAAAATGGATTGCTTTAGGTGGTACCAACAACTTTGAAGCTTGGTGCGAAATGCGCCGTTTAGGATATCCTGAATTTGGTGATGTAACAGGAGCTGATATCTACGACAGGGCCAATGATGTATTCTCTCCTGAATTGTACGTTGCTGGTACTTTATATACACCTATTGACTATAATACAGATCTGGGAACTGGAAAGGTTTTACAACGCTTCCCATATGCTGAAAGTTCTACAAGCCGTAACAGCAATGCTCCCTCTAATAAAGGAGTTGCGACACCGGTATTCTGGGCTGAATAAAATAATAAATGTTTAAACTTAGAATATGATGAAAAATAAAATATTATATCTAATGGTTTTTCTACTTGCAATTGTGGGATTATCAAGTTGCGAGGATGAAACCACCGAAGGCTTTACTGATATTACCTATTACCCGACGCTTGAAGTACTAGGTGAGCCTGAAATAATGATAACCGTGGGCTCTACTTATGAAGACGCCGGAGTAGTTGCCGAACTGAATGGTGAAGATGTTACTGATCAGGTTGAAGTAACCTCCAATGTTGACACAAGTACTGGCGGTGTTTATTCAGTTAACTATAAAATTGAAAATGAAGAAGGATTCTTCGTAACAGGCTCAAGAACTGTTTATGTTGCAGATCCTACACCTTCAATTATCTCAACAGGAATACACACTACCGCCGAGGGAACAAAAAGATTTTGGTTCTCAAGTGAGGCTGTAGTAAATTTCAGTGGGTATGACATTCTAATTTTTCAGGTTGAACCAGATGTATTTTATATCTCTGACTTTATGGGTGGTTACTATGATCAACGTGTTGGATACGGTCCTGGCTACGCCATGAACGGTTACTTCAAACTAAATGATGATAACACAATCACCCCTATTTCGAGTATTGTTCCTGCCTGGGGTGATTCGATGGATGCGATAACATCTAGTTCAGTTGATCCAACAACCGGCCAAATTACCTATGTAATGGAGTACGCTGGATTAATGGAATATACGATTATTATTAATTAATGAAAAAGACGATATTAATATGAAGAATCTATTTTTATATACTGTTCTGCTTGTTTCCGGATTATTCTTTATCACTTCATGTGAAAAAGAAGAAATAGGCGGTACTGCAACAGAATCAATGGCTGGAGAATGGTACGTTACAGCCGATGCCATTGATGCAGATGGAAATATTGTGTACGAAGATGTATTCGGGTTAGGTCATTTCCATTTAGATACTTACAACTCCTCATCCAATAGCTCAACAGAGATGTGGATTGATGACAATGACAACTTCTATTATGGAGGAAACGATCTGGGATTTAAGACAAAAACTGACCTAGATTTGACCGCACGAACATTTTCAGCAACAAATTCTACAAACGCTTATTATGACAATACACTAACAATAACCAATGGAAAGGTTCTGTATGATGCGGCAACAACCCCAAGCGGGATGCCTGCCGATAGTATTGTATTTGAATTGTCCATTAGTAACGATACCCTACCAGCAACCTATGGCTACATTCAGTACAAAATTGCTGGATTCCGTTATACCGGACTTACGGGTGATGAATAAGAGTCATAGTCATATTATGTCTTAATTACCAATCAAGTTTTGATCGGATTTTGGACATATTGAAAACTGGACTGGAGTGGTACTTCTTTCTCCTTCAATTTCAAAGAAAAGTTCTCAGTAACTGCCGCTCCGGTCCTCCTTACAAAAAGAAGCTGCCCCCAAAAAGGCAGCTTCTTTTTTTTAGAATGAAAAAACTGACCGCCTCAAATTTAATCTTGAAACGGTCAGTTACTATAAGTGTTTTAGTCCAATAAGTTATTTTTGTCGGTTGAATTTATTTCACTTCACCATTCGCGATCAGCCATTCGGCAATTTGTACCGCATTTAGCGCCGCACCTTTTTTAATTTGATCGCCCACACACCAAAAGGTTAACCCTTTCGGATTGGTAATGTCTTTTCGTAAGCGGCCAACATAAACATCATCCTTACCCGCCACAAACAAAGGCATTGGGTACTCCTTGTTTTGAGGATTGTCCATAACAGTCAATCCTTCGAATTTCTCGAATGCTTCGCGAACCTGAGCAACAGTTAGTTCTTCTTCAGTTTCTAACCAAATGGCTTCGGAGTGAGAACGAGCAACGGGAACACGCACACAAGTAGCACTAACCTCGGTATCGGTATGCATAATCTTTTTGGTCTCCCAGTTCATTTTCATTTCCTCTTTGGTGTAGTCATTATCCAGGAACACATCAATATGAGGAATAATATTCATCGACAACTGATAAGCAAATTTATCAACAGTAGGCTCTTCACCATTCGCAATCTGACGAGTTTGCTCTTCCAGCTCAGCGATTCCCTGTGCACCGGCACCACTGGCAGCCTGATAAGTTGCCACTTGCACTTTTGTAATTTTTGATAAATCCTGAATCGGTTTTAACGCTACTACCATCTGAATCGTTGAACAGTTCGGGTTGGCTATAATATTTCTTGGGCGAACTTTTGAATCCTCCGGATTTACCTCCGGAACCACCAAAGGCACGTCATCATCATAACGGAAAGCGCTGGAATTGTCAATCATGATTGCTCCATGCTTTGTAATTGTTGAAGCAAAATCTTTTGAAATTGATCCACCGGCTGATGTCAGGGCAATATCAATATCCTTGAAATCATCGTTATGTTTCAGCTCCTTAACAGTCAGTTTCTTTCCTCTAAATTCATACTCTTTTCCAGCACTTCGGGCCGATCCAAATAAAACTAACTCATCGAGTGGAAAATTACGTTCGGCCAAAACTTTTAGAAATTCCTGACCAACAGCACCACTTGCTCCAACAACTGCAACTTTCATAATTAAAATAATTTTGTTAACTTCAATTTACTAATTTACGCTCTTCTGAACGTAGTCCAAAGTCCGCAAAATTAACGGTTTGCTTTTAATTTTTCACACAATGTGGCATACAAATAGTATTTTTATTTTTCTGCTTATAAATTTATTTGCAATTGAAAGTCATGCAACTGAGATTTGGAATGAAAATTTTTCAGCTCCAAACCTAGGCGTTTGGGGTGATGCTGACGGTTCAACCATTCATATTGACACTTCTTCAGCAAAAAACTGGTTCATCAAATTTGATAACTGCCTCTTTGCCGCAGAAAACGACTATGTAAAAACCGTTTCAACTTCAGGTGGTCGTTTCGAAGCATTGGATTGTGATGGAGAAGCGGTCTGGATATCAGAATGGATTTCAATCCGAAATTATTCAACGATTAATTGCGAGTTAGTGGCCAAAGAAACTGGTAGCGGAAAAAATCCGGCAAGCAAATACTTGAAGGCTTTCTATCAACTGAATGGGAACGAAGAAGTTCAATTTGAGACAAACGGTATCAACGAAGGGAATTGGGGCGAATCAGTTGCCAGTCAATCACAACTCAATGGCGATTCACTTCGAATCATTGTTTATCTGAACAGCAGCTACGCAAACGACAAAGTCATTTTGGATGACATCCGGGTTTGGAGCGATCAGGCTGAAAAAATTGATGAAAACCAACTGGCGAAAGCAGGCGATATTTTAGTTAATGAGGTACTTTTTAACCCATATCCCCATGGGGTTGATTTTGTGGAGTTATTCAACAATTCAAAAAAATCAATCAGGCTTGATCATTTATTTTTGGCAAACCGAAATGATGATCACACGCTTAAGCAAATAGTCAGACTACTCGATTCTCCAGTTTTATTTCCCCCTCATAGTTATCTGGTATTGAGTGAAGATCAAAATAAAATACTGAACTTCTACCCCTCCGATTGCGATGATTGCTTTATTGATATAGAGAACATGCCGGCTTTTAATAACGACGATGGATCTGTCGTTTTACTTGCCGACTCAGCACTTGTAATCGATGAAATGCACTACAACGAAAATATGCACCACCCACTGCTAATCGATGAAGAAGGCGTGTCGCTCGAACGAATATCACTTCCTGAATCTGGACTGAATCCATCGAACTGGACTTCAGCCAGCGCCGAAAGCAATTTTGCGACTCCCGGCTTTGAGAATTCAATGGCCAGTTCGGAAAACATTTCAGAAGATATGGTGGAGCTCAGGCCTAAAACCTTTTCACCAAACGACGACGGTTATAATGATGTTCTTCACATCAACTATAAATTTAGCCGAGCTGATTACATGGCCAATCTAAAGATATTTAACTCAACTGGCCAATACATTTGCGACCTGGTGAAAAACGAACCGGCAGGGAGTCGTGGCGAATGGACCTGGGAGGGACTGCAAAACGATGGAAGTAAAAGTCGCATTGGACTTTATATTTTATTGCTCGAGTTATATTCGTCCGATGGTGACGTGAAACAACTTAAAAAAGTCTGTACTTTGGCTGACCGGCTCGAGTGATTCTGTGTGAATTCTGTAACATTCGACCAAACTAATAGACAAAAAAGAAAAAACCAAAACATGAAACGCAGCCTTCATTACTTCGCGTGGAGAGAAGTCATCCGATCTTCCGCATTTGGGAAAAGTTTGGCAACATCGATTATGCTCGGCTTCTTGGCTCTCTATTTCTCAGCCAATTTTTTGATACTCGGTTTTTTTATACCGAATATAATTGGAGAAGAATTCCCTGGCGCTAATCCGGTAAGCATTTTCAACAGTTATTTGCTGGTTTATTTTGCTTTTGATCTACTTTTCCGACAGATCTTACAAAATTTACCAACCATTAGTTTCAAGCCTTTTATTATTCTGAATGTGAAAAGAAGCCGGATTGCCCGCTATCTTCTGTTACGATCAGTCATTCACTTTTTCAACGTTCTTCCCTTCTTTCTATTAATCCCTGTGACGTTTTCTCTTGTGGCAGCCAATTATCCACCGGCTAGCACATTCGCTTGGTTTGTTGGAATCTTGCTAATCATTTTCACGAACCACTTCTTAACAACCTACCTGAAATGGTGGATTAATGAAAGTGGCTATGGCTTTTACATTTTCATTGGCTTGTTTGTAAGCTTGTATGCGATCAATTTCTTTGGAGTAGCAGATTTAACCGGAATGTTTGGTCACTTTTTCGATTCAATTTTGGTTAATCCACTACTGGCACTTGCATTGCTCATTCCACTTATCGCATTTATTGCTCTCAACTTCAACTACCTGAAGAAAAATCTTTACCTCAACCTGGTTGCTAAAAAACAAAAAGACAACACTGTTCGTGACTTTTCGTGGATGAACCGATTGGGAGACTACGGAAAATTTATTTCGCTGGAAGTACGCATGATTTGGCGGAACAAGCGTCCACGTTCGCAATTTATGATGACTGTTCTCTTTCTCTTTTATGGTCTATTGATTTACAAAGATTCCGGAAATGGGATTCCCGATTTTATTTTTATTCTGGGAGGATTACTCATGGTTTCGATGTTCTCCATCTCGCTGGGGCAGTTTTTCCCTGCATGGCACAGTGGTTATTTTTCGATGCTGATGACCCAGAATTTTAAGATGAAGCAATTTCTGCAATCATTTTATTACATGAATGTGGTGGTTTCCTTTGTGTATTATTTACTGACCCTGCCCTACGTGCTTCTCGACTCTCGAATCATTTATTATCATTCAGCCATGCTGCTATACCACATCGGCATTAATATGAACCTGATATTTTTGTTCGGAAAAAACAGCAAACGTGCACTTGATTTAAGTGGATCATCCATGTTTAATTACCAGGGAATGGGAGCATCGCAGTGGTTGATCTCTTTCCCGTTGATCCTTGGTCCTGTTATCATCTATGTTTTATCGAAATTGGTACTTGGAGCCAACGGCGCATTAATTCTTTTAGGAGGATTGGGTATCGTAGGTATTTTAGCTCAAGCTCAACTATTTAATTACTTTACAAGGGCTTACTTAAAACAGAAACATCGTTTAATTAAAGACTATAAAAATTCCTGATCATGATAGAGATTAGCAACCTGATAAAAGCATACAATAAAGAAGTTGTCCTGAACATTCAGCAGCTGACGATAAACCGTGGCGAAATATTTGGTTTAGTGGGCAATAATGGAGCCGGAAAAACCACTTTGTTTAACCTCATTCTCGACCTGATTGTGCCGAGCAAGGGACATGTAATTAACAACCAAATCAACGTTCAGGAATCCGAAGATTGGAAATCATTCACCGGAGCATTTATTGATGAAAGCTTTACCATTGGCTACCTCACTCCCGACGAATATTTTGGTTTTATTGCAGAGCTTCGTGAACTGAACCAAGCCGACATGGATAAGCATTTGGATCGCTATGAAGATTTTTTCAATGGAGAATTGCGTGGCAAAAAGAAATTTATTCGGGATCTGTCGAAAGGAAATCAAAAAAAAGTTGGTATTGCTGCGGCAATGATGGGTAATCCGGAAGTTGTTGTTTTAGATGAACCGTTTGCAAACCTCGACCCCGGATCTCAATACAAATTGCGCCATCTGATTAAAGATCAGGCGTTGGAAATGGGAACCACCTTTCTGGTTTCCGGGCACACGCTCGACAACATTATCGATGTTTGCTCAAGGCTGGTTATTCTTGAAAAAGGTAAAATTGTAAAAGACGTACCAAAAACGGAAACTACGCTCAGGGAAATTGAAGATTTCTTTGCTGGGGTGAAAGAAAAAACTGGACTTGAGCTATAACTCCAGGATACAAAAATGGCAGTAGGCTCTCGCCTACTGCCATTTTTATAAAATATAAGTTTTCTTGCTATTAGATCAATTCCTTAATCACTTTTATCGCGCTTTCGTAATCGGGCTCATCCGTTACTTCAGGAACTATTTCAGCATATTTTACTACGCCATCTTTGTCAATTACAATTGTTCCCCGGGTAAGCAAACGCAACTCTTTAATGAGGTACCCATATTTTGTTCCAAAATCAACATCTTTATGATCCGATACAGTGATCACTTTATCCAGCCCCTCGGCAGCACAAAAGCGATTTTGAGCAAAGGGCAAATCACATGAGATCGATAAAATAACGGCATCGCCCAGGTTCGAGGCTTCGTCATTAAACTTGCGATTTTGCGCCTGACAAACACCTGTGTCAATAGATGGATAAAGCGCCAAAACACGCACTTTGCCGTCATATTCTGATAATTTTACGGGGCTTAAGTCTGATCCAACGACTGTAAAATCAGGAGCCTTATCTCCCACTTTTATTGGTTCGCCTAATAATGTCAATGGATTTCCTTTGAAGGTAATTTTTCCGGTTGTTTCTTTCATTTCTTTGTTATTTGATTTCAAGCTAAAAAACAAACGAATATCACACTTGTTTAGTCAACCTTCAAGCTATTTTTTGCTTTTTTCTCACTTCCTGTATATATGTTTTATAATCACGGGCTTATCAAGCGTCTGTCCGGTATCTACTCCCGCTTGAATTTTTCGAACCACATCCATTCCTTCAACCACCCGCCCAAAAGCAGAAAATCCCTGTCCATCAGGATTTCGTTTCCCTCCATAATCTAATTCCGGCTGATCGCCCACGCAAATGAAAAATTCAGTCGATGCTGTTCCCGGTTCAAGCCTGGCCATTGAAAAAGTTCCATCCATATGTTTGATGCCGATCTCATCAGTTATTTCATGAGCGATCGGTTCGTACATTTCAATTAACTGATCATCTCTCAAACCGCCTTGAATCACTTCGATTTTAATCGGATTTTCAGGTTGATTATCTAATCGAACCACCCGATAAAAGGAAGAATTTTCATACACACCCTTCTCAACCAACTTCAAGAAATTTTTAACTGTTACAGGAGCCTTGTCAGGATAGAGCTCGATGACAATATCACCAAGTTCAGTTTCAATATTGACAACCGGGCCCTTCTTTTGCTGACACGAAAAGAAGAACAACAGACTAAGCAGAATGGAAGCTAACCTCATCGCTATTTTTTCTTTAAAGAAACAAAAAAGAACTCACTGCGAAGATGAATTCCGTCAATACAAATCAATTAAGAAACGAATAATTTTTTCTTGTGATCATTTAGGTCACATTGTATTAACTGCTGATTAACAAAGACTAGCAATCTTAGCATCAACTAATTTACTTAGTTCATGAAATCGAAAATAAGAGATTTAAAAGTTTCTGTTATTTCAGATGTACACTTGGCGACTCACGCTTGCAAAGCCAAACCATTGCTTAAATATCTAAAATCAATCAATCCCGAAATTTTAGTTTTAAATGGTGACATCATTGATTCCTGGCGGTTTTCACGAAACTACTTCCCCAAGCCTCATTTAAAAGTAGTTCGTCAGTTTATTAAGATGCTGGAAAAGGGAGTGAAAATCTTTTATATAACCGGCAATCACGACGAATTTCTGCGGAAGTTCAATGGTGCCGAAATGGGAAACTTAAAAATCGTGAACCAGTTAATATTGGACTTGGACGACCATAAAACGTGGATTTTTCACGGCGATCTATTCGACCACGTCATCCATCAGGCCAAGTGGCTGGCAAAATTTGGAGCCGCAATTTATGGATTACTCACTGTTGCTAATAAATCGGTCAACGCCATGTTGCGACTGTTCAAATTAAAGGATGTAATTATTTACAAAAGCATAAAAAAGAAGTTGATTAAAGACAAAACTCAACTCACACACTTTGAGGAGGTAATCACCAAAATAAGTGGGGAACGTAATTACAAAACCGTAATTTGCGGACACACTCATATCCCGAGAGATAAGTCGACACTCACAGCGAATCGTTTAGTTCGCTATATCAACTGTGGCGACTGGGTAGAACATTTTACTGCAGCCGAGTACCACCATAAAAAATGGCATCTTTTTCATTATATCGATAATCAGGAAGACGATGAAAACAATGACGAACCGGATATTCCCAATAAAAAGGAAGTCTACAAATCGCTCTTCCAGGAGTTAGCAGTGGCCAACCTATTGTAAACTGATTATATGAAACGAACATGAACTTTTTTAATCAAAAATTCACAAACAAGGATGATTAAAAAAGTTTATGTGAGAGCGGAGCGGTTCCATCCGTTCTCCAATTTTAAAGTAAGTTCTTAAAAACTTGAAAATTTTAAACGGATGAAAATACTATACGCCATTCAAGGCACAGGGAACGGGCACCTAGCCCGGGCAACTGAGATTGTTCCCTTACTAAAAACAATGGCCGAAACCGACGTTTTGGTGAGCGGTATTCAAGGAGATCTAAAACTCCCGTTCGATGTCAAATACAAACACTACGGATTAAGCTTTATCTTTGGGAAAAAGGGCGGCGTCAGCTTTTCGAAAACCTTGTTGAAATTAAAGCCTTTTCGCTTTATTAAAGATGTATACAAACTGCCGCTCGACAATTACGATTTAGTGCTTTGCGATTTTGAGCCCGTTGCTGCCTGGGCATGCAAATTGCGAGGAAAAAAAAGCATTGGAGTCAGCCATCAAAATGCTGTTCTTCACCCAAACGCGCCAAAACCAAAAAAAGCAGACTGGTTGGGAAATACGATTTTGAAAAAATACGCGCCGAACACTAAAAAATATGGGTTCCACTTTCAGGAGTTGGATGAGAACACTTTCACCCCGGTGATTCGCTCAGCCATCCGACAGGCTAAAGTGAAAAAGCTACCGCATTACACGGTTTACCTGCCGGCCTACAGCGATAATGAAATTATAGCTGCCTTATCGCTATTCAACGAAGTCCGCTGGGAAGTCTTTTCAAAGCATAGTGCAAAAACCTATGAGCAAAGGAATGTTCGAATCCGTCCGGTTTCACTCGAACATTTTACTCAATCGTTTACCTCGTGCACCGGCATCTTGTGTACGGCTGGTTTCGAAACGCCTGCCGAGGCCATTTTCATGGGTAAAAAGCTTTGTGTTATCCCCATGAAAAAACAATATGAGCAAGCTTGTAATGCCGCGTTTTTAAATGAAATGGGAGTGACCGTCTTGCCGGAATTAAAAAATCAAACTAAAAAAATAGACAAATGGATCAATCAACCTGATTCACTGCAAATTAACTATCCGGATCATACGCTCGAAATTCTTGCTAAAATTCTTCACTCGGCATAATTATTGCTAACAAAGAGACTGGTTCGTATTTTTACTAAAAATCAATCTCAGGTGACTCGAATAATTTTGCTTGTTTGCTCGCTCTTTATTTCAACTTTCCTTTATGCACAGCAGCTTTTAGTTACTGATGCAAAAACAGGAAAACCGATCGAAAGTGTAATTGTTTTTTCTGAAACCAGAAGCACACAAACCAACAAACAGGGATTGGCAGATATCAGGCAGTTTCATCCGGACAAAGCGATTCATTTTAAACACTCTTCGTACCTCAACTACAAAGCCAATAAACAAACACTTTGGTCACTCAACTATAAGGTTGAATTGCTAATCGACCCGGTAAAGTTGGACGAAATTGTTATTTCCGCCAATCGAAGAAGCCAATCAAAACTGGAAGTTCCTAACCAGATAGTCAGTATCAATCACGAAGAAATAGCTTTAGCAAACCCGCAAACAACAGCAGACTTATTGAATACGAAAGGTGGCGTTTTTATTCAAAAAAGCCAGATGGGAGGCGGCAGTCCAATGATTCGCGGTTTTTCAGCAAACAGGTTGTTGCTGGTCATTGATGGCGTCAGGATGAACAATGCCATATACCGCAGTGGTAATTTACACAATGTTATCTCGTTGGATGCAGCGTCAATTGAGCACACCGAAGTTATTTTTGGTCCCGGTTCCGTCATGTATGGCAGCGACGCGTTGGGTGGTGTTCTTCACTTTCAAACCTTGTCGCCCAAATTGTCAACCAACGACCGATACAAACAGTCGCGCCATGCCTTTGTACGATATGCCAGTGCAAACTTCGAAAAAACAATTCATGCTGATTTTAACCTCGGTAATGAAAAACTGGCGACAGTAGCCAGTTTCACCGTTACCGACTTTGACGACCTAATGATGGGAAAACATGGGCCGGACTCCTATTTAAGGCCTGAATATATTGAAAATGACCAAATCGTTGAAAATCAGGATTGGCACAAACAGGTTCGAACTGGATACAGCCAGTTTAACTACCTGCAAAAAATCAGATACCGCCCCAACGAACAGTGGGACTTGGTTTATGGTTTTCATTGGTCAACAACTTCCAATATTCCGCGTTACGACCGCTTGATTCAATACAGCGGCGATAAACTGAAATACGCCAAATGGTATTACGGCCCTCAAAAGTGGAATTTGCACTCACTTAAAATCGAAAGGAAAACTCAAAATTTATTTTTCGATCAAATAAGCTTTTTAGCAGGATGGCAGAACTTTACAGAGAGCCGCCACAACCGAAAACTAGGCACTGAAGAACTAACCAACCGAACAGAGAAGCTGGATATATTTAGCTTGAATCTTGATCTCGACAAAAAGATTGACCAAAACAACTTCCTGTATTATGGGTTCGAGGGAAACTTTAATTGGCTGAATTCAAAGGGAGTCGTTAAAAAGGTGAACACCAGTCAAACGCAGGAAACGTCATCTCGCTATCCCGATAACTCTACTACTTCAAGTTTGGCAGCCTATGTCAGCTATAAACTTTCAGTGCATCAAAAAGTCACCCTAAATCTTGGAGGTCGTTTTTCCATCAATCACCTCCAAGGCGAATTCGACCGGCAATTCTTTGATTTCCCTACAGATGGATTTGACAACACCCACTCGTCATTTACCGGAAATATCGGATTAGTATATCATCCAACTGAATATTGGCAACTTAACGCCAATGCATCCAGCGGCTTTCGCGCCCCCAACATTGATGATATTGCTAAAGTATTTGACTCCTCACCGGGGAATGTAGTGGTTCCCAACCCGGATTTAAACCCGGAATACGCCCGAAACGTCGAAATCGGCATTCTTCGAAGCGTGAAAAATCTAGCTAAACTGGAGCTTAACTTCTTTTACACTTACCTCAACGATGCGATGGTTCGCCGCCCTTATTTGCTGAATGGTCAGGATTCTGTTTTGTACGAAGGAGAAATGAGCCGCGTAGAAGCACTCGTAAATGCAGATTATGCCCACATTTATGGTGGAGACCTGAGCATGGAGTGGATTCTATCATCGAAAATACGCAGCCGAAATTCCATTACGGCTACATTTGGAGAGGACAGCGAGGAAATGCCTGTTCGACATGTAGCTCCGGTATTTGGCAGTTCTCACCTGTTGTACAACGACCACAATAAAACAATCGACCTATATCTAAATTTCAATGCTAAACTTTCAAATTCGAAATTAGCTCCAAGCGAACAGGAGAAAACCGATCTCTACGCTCAAGACTCCTATGGTAATCCTTATTCACCCGGCTGGATAACGCTGAACCTAAAATCGTCATTTCAATTAACCGAAAAATACAGCCTGAATTTAGGGATTGAAAATCTTCTCGATAAGCGTTATCGTCCATACTCTTCAGGAATTGTCGCCGCCGGACGAAATGTTATCCTTTCGTTTAAAGCCATCATTTAGACTTTCTTCTGGTCAAATCCGGAAATCTGATCATTCTCTGCCGACCTACCAAAGTTTAAATTATCGAACTGTTTACATCACCCAATGATTTTTGTATATTGAGTGTCAAATCACATCATTGTCCAAACTTAGAATTTTCACTATGAAAAAGTTAAAAAATTTTCTAATCGGCTTACTTATCGTCGCCCTTGCATTAGTAATAGTCGCGTTTTTTTTACCCCGTCAGGTTCATGTTGAACGAAGCGGTACAATTGAAGCTCCCCCCAAAGTTGTTTTCAATCAGGTTAATAACTTGCATACCTGGGAAAAATGGGCTGTATGGAACCAAATTGATCCGGAAATGAAAGTTGAATTTGAAAATACGGGGGTCGGAGAAGGCGCTGCTTATACTTGGGAAAGTGAAAATTCTAACGTTGGCTCGGGGAGATTGACCATTACA
This sequence comes from Sunxiuqinia indica, assembly GCF_009847015.1. GTDB lineage: Bacteria > Bacteroidota > Bacteroidia > Bacteroidales > Prolixibacteraceae > Sunxiuqinia > Sunxiuqinia indica. The sequence goes on along the minus strand of NZ_WVEM01000002.1, from coordinate 148,066 downwards.
GCTTCGGAGCCCTACGATTCGATTGCGACAGAAATGGATTTTATGGAAAAGGGAACATCTTCAGGCTATTTTTTATTTGAAGAGGTAGGAAAAGGCACGAAAGTTACCTGGGGATTTGACATAGATTTGGGCAATAACCCGGCTGACCGCTGGATGGGTTTGATGTTTGATTCGATGCTCGGGAAAGATTTTGAGAAAGGAATTGAGAACCTGGGTGTTGTCTCTGAAACCATTGTCCAGGAAGGGAGACCCATCGTTGAAATAGTGACTGTTCCTGAGTTTAATTACGTGAGTATGCGTAGCAACATTCAATTTGAAAACACTTCAACCCAAATGGGAGTGATGTACGGAAAGCTATCGAATTTCATTGATAATAATGACTTAATGATGACGGATACTCCTTATGCGATCTACCATAAGATTGATGGAACAATGATTGATTTGGAATGTGGGATTCCTGTTGAGTATAAAACTGAAACCAATGGCGATATCATTTCGGGAATCATGCCCGCTAAAAAATATGCCACGGCAGATCATTTTGGATCGCACGAGACGCTGGGTGAAACACATCAATTTATACAAAACTGGATAGTCGAAAATGGCTTTGAGCTTGTTGGCAGTCCGATGGAAAAATACCTGACCGATCCGCAGAAAGAACCGGATGTATCAAAATGGGTAACAGCAATTTATTATCCGGTGAGGTGATGAGTTTTAGTCCAGAATGCTGGAGCTTACAAAGTGGTCAAGCCACGTCATTCGCCCGTACTTTTTTTCTAATTGTTGACGGGATGCCTGATAAGCTTCCGTTTGTTCTGTTTGGTAATAGGCTTTTACGATAAGCGCCTGAAGCAAAACAGGAATCCAACTACACTCGGCCATTTCATCGTCTTGAAAAAGATCGAGCGCCTTTTGGTAATCTTCGATTGCCTGCACTTTATCTCCACCAAAAGCCTTGGGACGATTAAATAACTGGTTGCCTTTTTCCAACCACAGAAAAGGCTCGTTTGAATTGAGATCTTGAGCCATCTTTAGGCTTTTCTGCAATTTGGGTAAAACAAGGGGAGCATTAAAAATTGAAAAGGCAATTCGGAATCCGTAAAAGGCCGTTTGAATACAATATAACTTTGGGGAATCGGGGAATTTGGCAATCGCCTGATCCAGCATTTCCTCAGCAGTTTCGTGCATTTCCTTAGCGCTTTCTTTTTTGTCATTCCCCAAATAATAACCAATCAAACCGTATCTGGCCATCAATATTTCAAGCTGCCATTCCAGCGAACCATCAGACTCTTTCTCCATTTTTTGGATATGTTGTTCCCAGGTTTCCATATCTCCCTTAATGTATGTCTTCTTTAGCTGGCAACGTGCCTTTTCGAGTGACGTTTGCCCACAAGAGGTGAGCCCAACGAAAAGCACTAACCCAAAAATCAAGAGTCCTATTTTCTGCATATTAAATCCTGTCTTCGTTCATTTTCAACTTGTTTTTCTCCTTGTACAACTGCCACCAGGGAATACGAGGAACTTCATGATGCTCCCAGTGATAACCAAAAAAATAACAACTTAACATGGCCCACCAATGTGGTCCTCTCTGGCTGCGTGCCTTATGCGGCTCCATTTTTTCCTGATGTGGTTTTCGATGTGGCAAGAATGTTCCAACAAAAAACAACTGAAAAGTAGCCAATATTGCCGGAATAATCCAATAAACAATCAATTGATCTGGTTCAAACCAAATTTTTAAAAGATTAAAAGCCACAGCCATAAACAAGAACTGCCAAATGGTTGCATAGCGTTTCAAAAACATAAACCACCAAACGAAAAAGTTCTGCGACTTGATATAATAGTCCGGATCCTTCTCTGTTGCCGGAAACTGATGATGCAAATAATGGTTCTTCCTCAATTTTTGGTAAGAAAGCCCTGCAAAAAGCAACGATGACATCCAGCCGAAAATGTTGTTGACTTTCATTTTATTGCTGATTAAACCGTGCATCGCATCGTGTCCGGTAATAAACAATCCGGTATACAAGTATGCTTGAATAATCACATGTAAGTATGTCCAAACTGATCCACCATCGACCTGCAAAAAGAGCAAGCAATAAACCAAATGAACCAGCCAACAAGCAATAACAACTATGGCAACAAAAACGCCCATCAAATTAAGTTTAATGTCAAATTTAAGCTCATGAAAAAGGCTAATTGCAGGAAGAATATCCAAATAGCCAATTTATTCTCTACCTGCAGTTTCCCGGCTCGCATCAGCGAAAAAATTAATAACGACACCAAGTACCAATCTAAATAGTTTTTAAGCGGAATTTGTTCAGTTTGCCACTCCCACATTTTCAAAGCAGTGGCTACCGGCTCCATCACAAAATCAAACCCAACCATCAACAAAGCCCCGAGAAATGGGAAAAACCATCGATGACTAATACGGCTTAAAAGAGCAAAAATGCAGTATGATAAAAGCAGCCAGTTCGCACCAATCAGCAAAGGGGTATTATTTAGTTGAAGGCCCAAAGCTCTCCCATAAGTATACTGACCAAAAAGCAGTTGCGTATTTACGCCAATCATTTCGGCTAAAAATCCGAGCAAGCTTATTGTCAGGAAAATAATTCCTACTCTAAAAGTCCACTGTTGATGAAAAACGAACAATAAAATAGTTGTCAATAATAAATTGAAAGAAGTCAGACTAACAAAAATCGGATAAGTTTCATCGAATGAAAAGCCAACGATCCCAACCAGATAAAGAATACCGAGAATTACTTTGACTGACTTTATGATTTTAGGATTTTCAATCATCTTATTTTTAGCTTTTCTTCAACCATCTCGGCAACTATTTTTGCTGATGATAAACACAAGGGAATTCCGCCCCCCGGGTGCACACTTCCACCCACAAAATAAATATCTTTCAAATCGCGCCTGAAATTCGGATGCCGATTGAACGCTGAAAACGAACTGTTTGAACTTGGTCCATACATCGCCCCCTGAAACGAACCGGTTCGATCTTCGATTTTTACCGGATCCAACGTCTTTTCAAAAAGAATCTGACTTTCCAGGTCTTCTCCCAGTAACTGATTCAATTTTGATAAAACATTTCTTCGTGTCTCCAACTTTAGCCTCTCCCAATCTTGCCCCACATTTTCGGGGGCATTAACCATTACAAACCAATTTTCCATCTCGTCAGGAGCATCGTCCGGATTCTCCTTACTACTGATAAACACATAAATTGTCGGATCAGTTGTAATTTCTTTTCGATCAAACAAGTACGAAAATTCCTTTTCGTAATCACGACTAAAAAAAATATTGTGCAAATCCAATTGGTCAAAACGCTTTTTCATTCCCCAATAAAAAATTAGGGCCGAAGAAGAGCGCTCCGCTTTTTCAATTCGAGCCAATCGCCTTTTATCGGGTAACAAGTCCGAATAAAACTGATGAATATCCACATCGCTAATCAAAACATGGCAAGTTTTAGTTTCGCCTTTTACCACCACTCCTTTCAAACGCTTTTGCTCCACCAGTACTTTTTCAACCGGCGTATTGAAATGAAAATTAACTCCCAGTCGTTTCGCCTGTTCCACTAACGAACTCGTAATTTGATACATTCCGTGAGCAGGAAAAAAAGCGCCCAGACTGTGTTCCAAATGAGAAATAACACTCATTGTCCCCGGTGTTTTGTAGGGGTTTGAACCATTGTAAGTGGCATAGCGATCAAACAACTGAACGATTCGCGGATCTTTAAAAGACTCTTCGTTAAGCTTGTGAAGTGTTGAAAAAGCCTTAAGCCGGACAAATTGAAACAGCTTCAGAAAATTGTCCCAAGTCAGCAATTTTGAAAGTCGATGAAAGGAATTGAATATGAATATTGGCGCTGTAAGTTGATAAACCATTGCCGCATGCTTTAAATAAGCAACTATCTTCTTTTCCGAAACTTGCGTTTTTGCCTCAACCTCACGAGCAAATTTATCGACATCAGCGAAAGCCGACAATCTTGTTCCATCTTCAAAAAAGTATTTTGTTACCACATCTAGTTTTCGGTACTTGAATTTTAAATCCTCATCAAGCAATTCATCTACTAAATGAGGCAAGGTAAATAACGACGGTCCCATATCGAAACGAAAGCCATCTTGACGAAATTCGTTGACTTTTCCTCCTGGAGTTGCAGCCTGTTCAAAAACATGCACGACATAACCTAAGCGAGCTAAGCGAATGGCAGCAGCCAAACCGGCAACCCCTGATCCAATCACAATGCCATTCAATTTCCTTTGTTTCATGTTTTTAAATCTGGTTACTGAAAAAAATCTTCATCTAATCTAAAACATTTTGCGTTATTTTTGTTTAAGTGTATAGGTAATTTATTGAACAAAGATGAAAAAAAAGGCACTTATTGTAGGAACAGGACTTGCCGGACTATCCACCGCACTAAGACTTACAACAGATGGATACGAGGTAGAGATGGTAGAAAAATACCATCGCCCGGGGGGGAGATTAAATTTACTGGAGAAAGATGGGTTTAAGTTCGACATGGCTCCTACCTTTTTTAGTATGAGCTATGAATTTAAGGAACTTGCAGATTACTGCAAAATAAAAATGCCTTTTGAATTCGTCGAACTGGATCCACTGTATTCAGTTCATTTTGAAGGAGACGAAAGATCATACTTAATTTATAAAGATCTAAAAAAGCTAGCAGAAGAATTTCAGAATGTGGAACCGGATTTGGAACGTAAAATCCGACGTTTTCTAAAATCAGCGGGCGAGATCTTTCACGACACAGAACATATCGTCATCAAACAAAACTTTGACAGTTTACTCTCCTACCTATTACAATTAACCCGCGTACCAATTAAACATGCTCCAAAAATGTTTTACTCAATGTGGCGGGAAATGGAGAAAAACTTCGATTCGTTTGAGGTCAAAGTGATTTTCTCATTGGTGGGGTTTTTCCTGGGTGCTACGCCTTTCGATACGCCAGCTGTCTATTCCATGCTCAACTATACCGAACTGGTGCACGATGGCTACTACAACGTAAAAGGAGGTATGTACAAAATTGTGGAAGGCATGGTTGAAGAACTCAAAAAGAGAGGTGTTAAAATGCACTATAGCATAGAGATTGACCATTTTGAAAAGACAAATAAGCAGCTGACAGCTTTCTATGATAAAAGTGGAAAGAAATGGGAAGCTGATGTTTTTGTGGTGAATGCTGATGCTGCCGCATTTAGAGGTAACGTGATGAACCGAAAAAAATATGCGCCTGCAAAATTGGATCAGAAAAAATGGACCTTGGCGCCGCTAACTATCTACTTGGGGTTGGATACTAAAGTGACCGGGATGTACCATCACAATTACTTTCTGCGGAGAAACTTTAAAGAGTATGCCAATAAAATTTTTAAGAACAGCATCAAACTGGACAAGCCCTATTACTATGTGAATATCCAGTCGATGCACAACCCAAGCTATGCTCCGAAAGGCAAAGAAAGTGTTTTCATTCTTTGTCCGGTGCCCGATCTTCGGTACAAAACGGACTGGGATGATGCCGAAGATATTGCCGATGCAATTATAGCAGACATGGGCGAACGTACCGGATTCAATTTTGCGAAGCATATCGAATCGGAAACCATCTATACTCCCAAGCAGTGGGAAAGCACTTTTAATTTGTATCAGGGCAGTGGCCTCGGCCTTGCTCACGATTTGAATCAAGTGGGTGGTTTCCGCCCATCAAACAAAGATGAAGAATTCAAAAACCTATACTACACAGGGGCATCAACGGTTCCCGGAACCGGACTGCCAATGACTGTAATAAGCTCAAGACTAGTAACCGAACGAATACTGAAAGACCATGGACATTTATCATAGAAATAATCTCGCCTGTAGCCGGATCACGACACATAATTACAGCACATCTTTTTCGCTGGGTGTGCGCATGCTGAACAAAAAATACCGCCCTGCAATTTATAGCATTTACGGGTTTGTACGGTATGCCGATGAGATTGTAGACACGTTTTTTGAGCAGGATCAGGAAACCATTTTCGAAGAATTTAAGAAAGAAACGTTCATTGCAATAGAGAGAGGGTTCAGCATCAATCCAATTCTCGACAGTTTTCAACGAGCTGTTCGCACTTATCATATTGAGCGGGAATTGATTGATGCTTTCCTTTACAGCATGGAGCTTGATTTGCATAAAACGACCTATGATCCGATTATGCTAAAAACCTACATTTACGGATCGGCAGAAGCTGTTGGATTAATGTGCCTGCGTGTTTTTTATGCCGACGAACCAGAAAAATATGATCAATTGGTTAATCCTGCACGTAAGCTGGGAGCAGCATTTCAAAAAGTAAACTTTTTGCGCGATGCTCAGGATGATTTTAAAAACAAAGGACGAATTTATTTTGAAAACATTGACTTCAACCAGTTTGACGAAGACACAAAAGCGCAAATAGAACGCGAAATAGAACGCGATTTTGCGGAAGCTTTTCAAGGGCTGAAAGCCCTTAAAAAGGAGGTCCGTTTTGGAGTTTATCTGGCTTACATCTACTATATAAGGTTATTTCGGAAGATTAAACGAGCACAGCCATCGCAAATATTAAAGACTCGTTACCGGGTTTCGAACCCAAAAAAAATGTATCTTTTGGCAAACGCCTATTTCAAAAATACATTTAACCTTTTGTAAATGGATTTGCAACAGTATACTTATGCCAGTTTATTACTAGGAACCATTGCGATTCCTTTGGCTTTAAGTTTCGATAAAAAAGTACATTTTTGGACGAATTGGAAATATCTGTTTCCTGCTATTTTAATTACCGCTGCCGTTTTCATTTATTGGGACATTCAATTCACCAAAGCTGAAATCTGGAGTTTTAACCACAGGTATGTTTCAGGCTATTATTTCCAAGGCCTCCCGATTGAAGAATGGCTGTTCTTTCTAGTTGTGCCGTATGCCTGTCTTTTTATTTACGAAGTACTAAAATCGTACATCCCAAAAATTGAGTTCCCAAACCTGTTTGCGGCTATCAGCCTGGGGGTAATTATTCTATTCGCAACAATCAGCTATTTTAACCGTGGGCAGCTTTATACTTTCTTTAATTTTCTGTTTGCGGGAATATTCCTCGCTTACGTTATTTTTCGTAACCGTTTTAAGCAGTACCTAACGAAATTCTATTTCACCTACGTCATTACATTGATACCTTTCCTGATAATCAATGGAGTGCTGACAGCTCTGCCTGTTGTTGAATATCATCCGGCGCACATACTAAACATGAGGGTATTCACCATCCCAATTGAAGATTTTGGTTACCTCTTTCTGTTGCTTTTGATGAACACTTCGATTTACGAGACTTTAAAAACGCAGAGGTATTACTAAATCACCAACCACCAAAAGCAACATTTTGCCTGACTAGCCTTTATTCGGCAACGGCAATCTTAATAACAAGCTTTTTTACAGGCTCCGATTGTTCGATCATCATACAAGGGCGATGCACATCGTCCGGAAAAAACAAGAAAAAGCAATCTGGTGTCGCAGTAAAAAACTCACCATCTTGTTCGCCAAAGAAAATCAAGTCTTTTTGTTCGTTATAATCCTTAGGATCGATAGTCTTTCCAAGTGGCAAAACACCTATTACTTCCTGCCCTGCTACGACATATTGTAAATCAATATATTTTCTATGAGCTTCCCATTTTGCATCTTGAGGGCTTTTAGTCTCATATTCCGAAACCATTGCAAATACTCGATCTCCTACCAACGGATATTTTCCCACCTCCAACGACTTTAAGTCTTGTTTTAAAAAGTCGAATACTTTTTGCCACCAATCCGGATGAGCATGATACTGCTCGTAAAACTCAATTAAATTAATGGAAGCGTGTGCTTGTATATCAACCAATTCTCCCCATTGCTTGCTATGGAACCATTCTTGCATTTCCTTCATTTTCCCAATCCTTATAAATCAACTAAAAAAATAATTTTGAACAAAGATATGAAAATGCTTTGCTGAATGTCCGTTTTCATACCACAATTGAGCCGGTTATACTGGCGAACTTGAAGTAAAAACTAAAGACTCACAGAATATCAAAGACTTACAAAAATCGTCATTTGTGCCATTTTGTGATTCAAATTCGACAGAACTGTTCATGCACATTCGATCGTGCTTTTAATGCAACCACTTGAGGTTTATGAAAATCAAGGTTAAATAATTATGAACTACAATGTTAACAAATATTAAACTTTAATTACAACATACTCAAATTCCAATTTTATTCTCCAACTTTAGATTTGATATTTTTAAAATAGATAAAACTTATTGCGGGGATGGACTTATTCGGAGTTGTAAAATTAATTCATGTTTTCCTTTTAGCTACAGTTAAGTATTTTATCACATTTCCTTATGCGTTGCTCATCGGGTTGGATAAAACACAGGCTATTATTGCCGTAACTGTAGGTGGAATTAGTGGGTTTTTCTTTTTTTACTACCTGAGTACCGTTTTAATCAATTTCGTAAAACGAAATAAAATTCATGCCGTTCATTTTTCCGCCAAATATCTCCGGGTTGATTTGAATCGCTTCATTCAGAAATTTAAAATTAAATCACCCAAATCATTACGAAAAAGAAGACTTTTCGTGAAGTTCCGAAACAAATACGGTTTCTTGGGAATCATCGTGGCTACACCAATATTTCTCAGTATTCCACTGGGAGCATTTTTACTGAATCGATATTATTCCAGAAAAAAATATGTGTTTGCCTATATGGTTCTTTCCATTTTAGGATGGTCACTTATCTTCTCTGCCATCACAATCGTTTTCGCAAAGCCACTTTAATTATTGCTCTTCGATACTCAAAACCTTATCTTTAATAATTCAAAAGAAGGAATTATTAAGACATGAAGCGTGACGAGTTTTATACTTTTTTAGACAGTTGGGAAAACATACATATTCTGATTGATTACTTAATTGACTACCCCAATAAAATTAAAGATCTAATTGTCATCGGATTGAATGACTCCAAAAAACAAAGCTGGCGAGCTATTTGGATCATCGACAAAGTCCATGAAAAGAAACCGCAACTGGTTCGTCCATTTATTCCACAGTTTGTTGAAGCACTAACTTTTACTTCGAATGAGAGTAAGCTTCGACACCTATTGAAACTTATCAGCCTTAATCCGATACCCCGCGAAAAGTTATCTTTCCTGTGGGATCATGCAATGACCGAATTTACAAATGCTTCACGCCCCATCGCCATTCGCGTTCATGCGATGCAGATTTTATTTGAGATTTCGAAAACGATTCCTGAATTCAAACCCGAACTTGCTCAGTTGATTGAACATCAAATGGAGTTTCATGATTCTGCGGGTATCCGGTCGCGCGGGAAAAAATTGCTTGCGAAACTATACGGATCGAAAAAAATTTAAGACAGCTAAATACTCATTTTCAATTCGCTTCGGTGACACCCTTTAAAAAGCTCGTTTTTTTTCTTTAAAAATGATTGGCCGAATGATTTTTTTTATATTTTTGCAGCGTCTTTAAAGAAAAGACAATAATGATTGACCCGTGGTGTAATTGGCAACACGTCTGGTTTTGGTCCAGAAGAGTCCAGGTTCGAGCCCTGGCGGGTCAACTGAAAAGCTTGCAGTTTTCTGCAAGCTTTTTTCATTCTTACTGTTTTCACAGGCATTCTCGAGCTCAAGCGGGAAAGGAGCTAAACGAGATTCATCATTCATCCTTAAATCAGCTAGTTTTAATTATTTATCCTGATTTATTCTGAGAAATTCAGCAAAGGCACTTTTCATGGTGTGACAACCGTCGTTTCGGTAGCCCAATAAATAATAGCACTTGGGGCTAGAATTTGATGACAGAAATCTTCACGGTTGATTGCATTTCCATCGGAATTTCCTGTTCTTCTTGAGTTTGTGGATTGGTCATTTTCATAAGCATCGAAATATCTTGGGAGAGATCAGAAGAACTCACCATGCCATCTTCAGAATTGATTTTCATTTCGCCATTTTGTTTGCCGGTCATGTCCATTTCCATCTTGATCCCTCCTTGTTCAATGGGCGAATTGGAGTTGAAATCTGAGTTTACATCCAGCGTAATTTTTTCATCTTCAATGTCTGTCACCTTAAAGTGCATCTCAAAATTCATATTCATAAAATCTTTCAACTGCTGAGTTGAATTCCATGCGTCGCCAACTGATACTTTATCTTCAGGAAAGTAGCTAAATGTTTTACTGAAGTTGGACTTGAATGCTTCCTTGTCTGAAAACATTTGTAGCATTCCTTTTAGTTGTGGATTTTGGCCAAATGCATTATTGAAACTTTCGAATCCCTCTATATTAACAACTTCTCCGCGTGAGGTGATTTCCATTTTAAGCTCAACTTTCGTCATGCCTTTCAGCATGCTTGAGGCAGGATTGTCGTCGTCAGGATTATCCGTGTTAAAAGACATGGTTTGTCCCATGGTTTCCATGTCCATTTTTATCGATTTGTATTGATAAGTGAGCATGAAATTTTTGTTCGAAAGCACATCGGCAACAGTTATCGAAGTAACCATTTGCATTTTCTGATCCATTTTTATTTGTTGTCCCATCATCTCCTGATCCATATGGTTATCCATGTTCATGGTCATTTCGTAAACAGCACCTTTTTCAAGGTTTAATCGAAGGAGTTTTTTAGGTTTTGCCTGAGTTGAAAACGAAAAAAACAGACTGACAATAACTAGTAACAAGGTGGCTTTTGAGATTTTCATAAATTGATTTTTTAGCTTTTGTTTGATAAAAATAGATTATGCAAAGCTAAAACGCAATAGTATGAACAAAAAATAACGGTGTTTTTCTAAATTCAACATCTGGAACTTTTATTAGAAGATGTATAAATTTTCGGTGAATGACCGAAAATCAAGGATGTGCAGTTAGCTTTTGCTAATTTCGTCTAAAATAGCTTTTGCTGATAAAATGGATTTTACCTGATCAAAGCTCAGGCTGAGTTTATCTTTTTTCTCCTTCATTTTGCACATGGATGGGTTTTGCTGAACGAATTGGAGTACTTTGGTAAAAGCCGGCGATTGGTAGTAGTCAGACTGCTGATCGGATACAAAGTAGCAGACCATCTTCTTGTTTTTTAGAATGATACGTTCAATCCCGAGTTCGATAGCCACCCAGCGTAAACGAACGACTTCCAACAGTTCTTGGCTGGCTTTGGGTAGTTTGCCAAAACGGTCGATCAAGCCCAATTCAAATTGGTGTAATGCGTCCTCGGTTTCCATATTATCCAGCTCGCGATATAGCAGCATCCGCTCCGAAATACTCTGGATGTATTGGTCTGGAAACAGCAATTCCATGTCAGTATCAATCTGGCAATCGTTGACAAACTGGTTTTGCAAAAAGGCTTGTCCGGCATCTTTTTGCTCATCTTTAAATAGTTCCTGGTATTCACCTTGTTTAAGTTCCTGCATCGCTTCGTTCAGGATCCGGTGATAAGTTTCGTAACCAATATCGGCAATAAAACCACTTTGCTCGGCACCCAAAAGATTTCCTGCACCACGAATATCAAGATCGCGCATGGCAATGTTGAACCCACTTCCCAGCTCCGAAAATTCTTCAATCGCCCTCAGTCGTCGGCGGGCTTCAGGACTTAGTGTTGATAGTGGAGGTGCCAGTAAATAGCAAAAAGCCTTTTTATTAGAGCGGCCCACGCGTCCACGCAATTGATGCAAATCGCTTAAGCCAAAATTCTGTGCATGATTGATGATGATTGTATTTGCATTTGGAATATCCAGTCCTGACTCAATAATAGTTGTGGCAATTAGCACATCGTACTCGCCATTGATAAAGTCGAGCATAATTTTCTCCAACTTTGGACCATCCATCTGGCCGTGACCAACAATAGTCTTTACACCCGGAACCATTCGTTTGATGGTGGCTTCAACTTCATGAATATTTTGCACCCGGTTGTGGATAAAAAATACTTGTCCGTTTCGAGCAACTTCGTAGTTGATTGCTTCGCGGATCACTTCTTCGTTAAAACCATGCAGCTCGGTAATAATTGGGTAGCGGTTGGGTGGAGGTGTTTGTATGATGGATAAATCCCGCGCACCCATCAATGAAAACTGTAGTGTTCGGGGAATTGGAGTAGCCGTTAGCGTCAGCGTATCAACATTCACCTTCAGCTGTTTCAACTTTTCCTTGACCGAAACGCCAAACTTCTGCTCTTCGTCAACAACCAGTAATCCGAGGTCTTTAAACTTCACATCTTTCCCTATCAGGCGATGGGTTCCAATTAAGATGTCAATATTGCCGGCAGCAACTTCACGCAATACCTTTTTAACTTCGGCGGTAGGCCGCAACCGACTCACATACTCAATGCGGGCCGGGAAGTCTTTTAAGCGCTCCGAAAAGGTTTTGTAATGCTGCAAAGCCAGGATTGTAGTGGGAACGAGTATGGCCACTTGCTTGCTGTCGGCCACAGCTTTAAATGCGCCACGCACAGCGATTTCCGTTTTTCCGAACCCAACATCCCCGCAAACCAGTCGGTCCATTGGCATTTCGCGCTCCATGTCTTCTTTGAGTGCCACAGTCGCTTTCATTTGGTCGGGCGTATCTTCATAAATAAAAGATGCTTCCAGTTCATTTTGCAGGTACGAATCAGGCGAAAAAGCGAAGCCTTTTTCTTTTCTTCGTTCCGCATAAAGGGCAATCAAATCTTTGGCAATATCCTTCACCTTTTTCTTGGTGCGGTCTTTCATTTTTTGCCATGCACCAGTTCCCAGTTTGTTAATTTTGGGCTCAACTCCGTCTTTACCCTTATATTTTGAAATACGGTGCAGCGAATGGATGCTAACAAATAGCACGTCACTGTCGCGATAAACCAGGCGAATGGCTTCTTGCATTTTGCCGTTTACCTCGGTTTTTACCAGACCTGCGAATTTTCCAATTCCATGATCAATATGCACCACATAATCACCTTGATGCAGTTTGTTAAGCTCCTTTAGTGAGATGCTTTCTTTTTGAGGCTTTCGTGTTTTTAGTTTGAAACGGTGGTAGCGCTCAAAAATCTGGTGATCGGTATAACAGCATATTTTTAAATCATGATCAATGAAGCCTTCATGCAGGGTGAAATAGAGGTCAGTAAATTCAACATTCAGGTTTTGATCTTTAAAAATAGCATGCAGCCGCTCAATTTGTTTTTCGTTGGCCGAATGTATGAAATTAGTGTATCCTTCAGCCGAATTTTGCTGTAGGTTTTGAGCTAAAAGTTCAAAGTTTTTGTTAAAAACCGGTTGTGGAGAGTTGTTAAACTCAAATTCCAGCGGTGTGTTAAAGTAGTTTCCTGGCCCTGTTTCCAGACATGTGAATTCTTTCAGTTTTGTAAGAAAATCACTACCGGAAATTATCTGATTGATTAACCTCTCCGGTAAATCTTCGTTGGTTATTGTTTGCTGATAAATCTGATCGATTAAATCGCCAACCAATGACACATCTTTGATGTAGATGCTCGTTTTTTCAGGAATAAAACTCAGGAAATTATCTCTTTTTTCTTCTGAAAGTCCATCCTGAATATTGGGAATAATAACAATTTTTTTGAGTTGTTCTTTTGAGAATTGGTTCTCAATATCAAAACTTCGAATACTATCGACTTCGTCTCCAAAAAAATCAAGTCGGTACGGATCTTCATGAGAAAAGGAATAAATGTCGACTAAGCTTCCCCTGATGGAATACTGTCCCGGCTCAACGACGAAATCAACCCGCTCAAATCCATATTCAAAAAGGACATCATTTAAAAAATCAATCGATAATTTGTCGTTTTTATGTACCGGGAAACTGTTTGAATCCAGTCCTTCGCCGGAGATCACTTTTTCGACTAAGGCTTCCGGATAGGTAACGATGCTGATGTGATTTTCGCTGTGCAGCTGATTTAGCACTTCAGTTCGCAGAATGATATTTTCCTGCTCAATTGTATTGTATTGCACCGATTTTTTATACGAACTTGGAAAAAAGTACAGGGGAGAGTTCGTATTCAAATTAGCCAGATCATCATAGAAATAGGCCGCTTCCTCTTTGTCGTTCAATATAAAAACAAGCGGCTGGTTATGCTTTTCTGCTATCAACGACGCCAGTACTGTTTGCGACGAACCAACAAGCCCCGATAGGTGGATTTTTTCACCCGGAGTACTCATCTTTTTCAGCATGGGTTGAATAACCTCAAGCTTTTCAAATACTTTTTTAAAACCCTGCAATTCCAATATCCAAAAAAATTTCGAACAAAGATAGAGAATAGTTTTTTCTTGACTTGATGATTTCTTTTTTAATGTGTTTTGCCTAAGTAAAAAATGGAATTAGTTTGCAATTGCTGCTGACGAACTCCATTTTATTGTCATGATTGACAATGTTTTTTTGTTTGTATTTGATTACTTGCTAACTTTTCGAAATGAAAAAACAGAAAACAAAAATAGGCATCGCGCTTAGCGGTGGCGGAGCTCTTGGGATTGCCCACCTAGGTGTTTTACAGGCCCTCGAAGAGAATGGAATTATACCTGATGAGATTTCAGGAACAAGCATGGGGGCTTTGGTGGGCGTTTTATATGCTGCCGGAACTTCGCCACTTGAAATATTGAGAGAGATAAAACGTCGTAAAATTTATCGGATAGTTAGTTGGAAATTACCTTCGAATGGCTTTTTTGAAATGGGAAAAGTGGAAGGTATCCTGAAAGAGTTTGTTGGAGATAAGGATTTTGAATCACTGAATAAGAAGTTTCATTGTGCAGTTACAAACTTGAATAGCGGAGAGTATGAAGTGATTTCGGAGGGTAAACTGATTCCATATGTATTGGCTTCAGCTTCAATTCCTATATTATTTGAACCTCAAGTTATTAATGAACAGACCTATGTGGATGGTGGCCTTTTAAATAATTTACCGGTAGAGCCTTTGGTCGGAAAGGTGGATGTTCTTATTGGAGTGCATGTAACTCATGTCGGCCAGATTGATGAAATACGGGGAATGAAGCAAATTTCGGAACGGTGTTTGCGAATTGTTATAGGACAAAGCTCACAGTCGAAACTCGAGTTGTGTGACTTTTTGCTCGAACCAGAGAAACTGGATGGCTACAGTCCAATGGATTTCGCTAAAGCAGATGAAATATACCAAATAGGCTATAACGAAACGAAGATGCAAATGGAGGAAATTCACCGACTTTGTCATAAATAATAACACATTGTGGAAGTTTATCCCCAAAATGCAATATATAGTCGCTGGTGGATAGAGCAACTAACAAGAAAGTGTTTTAACTTTGATTAAAAACAATCTGATCATGAAGAAACTAATTTTTATAATCGTAGTCGTATTTTTGGCCTCGTGCCAACAAAAGAAAATTGATCGCATGCAAGAAGTGCAGGATAGTTTGAGAACCGTAGCTGAAGCAAAGGATTCTACAATCAACGATTTTGTAGGGTCGATGAATGAGATTCAGACTAATTTGGACTCCATTAAAAAGCTGGAAGAAATTGTTAATCTGGAGTCGTTAAATAATGCAGAGCCAAAAGTAAGTGAAAAGAAAAAAATTCTGAATGACATTAAACTGATTTCTGATTTACTGATAAGAAATAAGGAATTGGTTGAAAGTCAAAAGAAAAAGCTAGGCAACTCGGGCTATCGGATTAATGAAATGCAACGTATGCTTGATATGATGACTACCCAGTTGGAAGAGAAAGACGATCAAATTGCAGAACTGAGAATGGCCCTTGAGAAAATGGACATTGATGTTTCTGAGTTGACTAAAGATTTGGTTGAAGCTCAGGAGAAAGCCGAAATTCAGTCGAAAGAAATTAAAGAAAAGGCGGAAGTGATCGATATTCAAACCGCCGAGTTAAATACGGGATATTATGTTTTCGGAACGGATGATGAGCTGGTGGAGAATGGAATCGTTGAAAAGACAGGCGGTTTTTTAGGCTTAGGACGTACATTGAAATTTCGTAAGGATTTTAACCCGGACTTATTTACAAAAATTGATATCCGGAATGTCACTGAAATTAGTTTGAATACAAGAAAAGCACATGTCGTTACGACTCATCAGGCAGGAAGTTTTGAACTGGTTGGTGAAGATCCGGTTGAGAAATTGGTCATCAATGATCCTGATCAGTTCTGGCGAACAAGCAAATACTTAGTGATAGAAGTAAAATAAAATAAAAGGAGCGAAACGCTCCTTTTTTGTTATTCGTTAACTCAAGGTAGAGATGAATCAGGATTTTAAAAACTGGATAAAGCAACTGCCGACTTCCGAGCGAATGCCATTACTGTTTATTGGTCATGGAAATCCAATGAACGCGATTGTGGAGAATAAATACCGGAGAAGCTGGCAGGAGTTGGGAAACAGCTTGGTGACTCCGCAAGCGATATTGTGCATTTCGGCACACTGGCTTACGCGCGGTACAGCTGTTACGGCTATGCCGAATCCAAAGACCATTCATGATTTTGGTGGGTTTCCAAAGGAACTTTTTGATCAACAATATCCGGTTTCGGGAGATCCTGATTTGGCCAATCGGATTCAACAGATGAGCAAAAGTCATCAGGTATCGGTTGATTTTGACTGGGGATTGGATCACGGTGCCTGGTCGGTGCTCAAACCAATGTTTCCGCTAGCCAATGTGCCGGTTGTGCAGCTTAGTATCGATTATTATCAACCAATTCAATACCACTACGAGTTGGCAAAGGAGTTGAAGCAACTTCGGGAAAAAGGAGTGCTAATTGTAGGAAGTGGAAATCTGGTACATAACCTGGGGCAAATGTCAGCGGCTGGAAAAGTCTATGATTGGGCGTTGGAATTCGATCAACAGTTGGCTAAAATGATAAAAAAGGGTAATGATAATGAAGCGATGAACTTTCAAAAGTGGGGAGAGCTAAGTTCTTTAGCTCATCCTACATTTGATCATTTGCTACCGCTTTTTTATGTTCTTGGGATGAAATATGCTGATGAGCAAGCTCGCTTTTTTAACGAAACCTTCGATTTAGGATCGGTGTCAATGCGCTCCATTATTTATGCAAAAGAATGACTTCGTGTATACTTGGAAAAACTACTTGTTGAATTCCATTCGTTTACCTCTTACCTGCTCATTAATATGACCACGGTCGTAGGCCAATTGTCCGTTTACGAAAACTTTTGAAACCTGATGGCTAAATTCAGTTCCCTCAAAAGGAGACCAACAACATTTGTATAAGATATTTTCGGGACAAACCGTCCACTTTTTATCAGGATTAACTAAAACCAGGTCCGCATAGTAACCTTCTCGAATATAACCACGGCGGTCAATACGAAAGAGGTCTGCAGGAGTGTGGCACATTTTCTCAACCACTTTCTCAACTGATATTTTCCCTTGTTTCACAAATTCCAGCATGGCGGTTAACGAATGTTGAACCAAAGGGCCTCCTGATGGAGCTTGAAAATAGGCGTGTGATTTTTCATCTAGCGTATGTGGAGCGTGGTCGGTTGCAATTACGTCAATCTTGTCAGCCAGTAAAGCTTCCCAAAGTGCAGCTCGGTCTTGTGCCGATTTTACTGCCGGATTCCATTTGATGCGTGTACCGTAAGCGATATAGTCTTTTTCTTCAAACCAAAGGTGGTGAACACACACTTCGGCTGTAATTTTCTTGTCTTTTACCGGGCCAGCTTCGAAAAGCTGCATCTCATCAGCAGTGGTTAGATGAAGCACGTGCAATCGGGCTCCGTATTTTTTTGCCAACTCTACCGCTTTTGATGATGATTTAAAGCAAGCCTCGGCACTTCGTATTTTGGGGTGTCTTGATATTGGCACAATCTGACCATACTTCTGACGATAGATTTCGGTGTTTTGTTTGATGATTTCTTCGTCTTCGCAATGCGTGGCAATAAGTGTCGGAGCGTTTTTGAAAATCTCGGCTAAGGTCTGCTCGTCATCAACCAACATGTTGCCGGTTGATGACCCCATGAAAACTTTTACTCCACAAACCTGGGTTGGATCAGTTTTCAGAACTTCGTCCAGGTTGTCGTTGGTTGCCCCCATATAAAACGAATAGTTAACAGCTGAAACTTCGGCTGCTCGAGCATATTTTTTTGCCAGTTCTTCCTGTGTTGTTGCTTGTGGTTTTGTGTTTGGCATTTCCATATACGAAGTAATACCTCCGGCCAATGCTGCTACCGATTCTGTCGCAATTTCGCCTTTATGGGTGAGTCCTGGTTCGCGAAAATGAACTTGGTCATCAATGGCTCCCGGGATTAATAATTTTCCAGTTCCGTCAATCACTGTTGTTTCTCGGAGCACACTATCAGGAACTACCTCTTCCTTGAAGACACGCTTAATCAATTCATCTTCAATTAAAATACTGCCGTTAAACCGGATTCCTTCGTTAATGATGATTGCATTGTGGATTAGCGTTTTCATGATGATTGGTTTTGATTGCCCTTTAAATTACGAAACAAAAATTGAAAAGGCTACATTTCTGTAGCCTTAAAGTCGTTATAAATAATCGCTATGTTGAGTGATTTGTTCAATTTTTATTAGTTGAAATGGATTATCTTTTTGTTTTTAAGCTTGGTAGGGTGGATATTTTCTGAACCAGCTTCTAATTTTCATTTTCAATATTCCCCACAGTGCTTCGTTGAAAATTCCACCACTCATTTTTGATGTTCCCTCTTGCCGCTCGGTAAAAATAATTGGCACTTCGATAATCTTAAACCCGTGTTTCCAGGCTGTAAACTTCATTTCAATTTGAAAACCATAACCTTTCAGGTGAATGTTGTCGAGATCGATCGTCTCAAGCACTTTTTTGGTGTAGCACTTAAAACCGGCTGTTGTGTCCATCACTTTCAAGCCGGTGATAAACCGCACATAAACAGACGCAAAGTACGACATGAGAACCCGCCCCAATGGCCAGTTAATTACATTGATACCTTTAATGTACCGCGAGCCGATGGCAAGGTCTGCGCCCTGTTCTGTGCAGGCTTTATAAAGATTCTCTAAATCTTCAGGAGGATGCGAAAAGTCACAATCCATCTCGAAGATGTATTCGTAGTCGCGCTCCAAGGCCCATCTGAATCCGGTTAGATAGGCTGTACCTAATCCCAATTTACCTTTTCTTTCCAGAATATGGAGCTTGTCTTTAAATTCCTGTTGGAGATTTTTAACAATTGCTGCTGTTCCATCAGGAGAGCCATCTTCTATTATCAGAATATTAAACGGGGTTTGTAGCGAAAACACCGTTCGGATCATTTTCTCTACATTCTCTTTCTCATTATAGGTGGGAATAATTACCAGATTCTTCATTCGATCTCAACCAATTATGTGTGTAACTGCGAAAATACAGAAATTACTGAAGTATGACTTATTATTTTTTCAGAATGAACATTTTTTTGGAAGAGTTTTGATTTTAAGACAAGAAGGTCTTGTTAAAAGAATATTAATATGATTACGTTTTGGGTGCTGCGTAGCATGCGTGTCCGTATTATTTGCAATTTTGTAACAGAATGAAGGAGTAGGTTCCTGTAATGAGTCAAAAAGAAAGTTGATGGAGTTTAAGTGTAAAAAAGCGGGTAGCGAATGTTATGGTTTGAAGGAGCTTGTTTTGCTTTCAGAAATCAGTCAGCGACTGATTCAAAGCAAGGAGCTGAAGCATGACTTATCATCGGTGCTGGAATTGTTGGTTCGCCACCTCGGAGCCGAACGAAGCTTACTGACCATTTTTAACCGGAAAAACTCAAAGATTTATATTGAGTCTGCATACGGATACAGTTCGGCTCAGCAGGCTCGAGGCAAATATAAGCTGGGAGAAGGAATCATCGGTCGGGTGGTTGAGTTATCCAGACCTGTCATTATCGAAAAGATTTCCAAATCAAGTTTATTTTTAAACCGCACACAGCAGGAGCTAACCTCGAAAGATGGTGAAGAATTGAGCTTTGTGTGCGTGCCAATTATTGAAGATGCAAAAGTAACCGGGACGTTGAGTCTGGTAAGAAAATATAACCCATTCATTACCAATGATGAGGATTTAAATCTGTTGTCGATTGTTGGAAGTCTGGTTTCCCAGGTTGTTCGTTCAAAGCAAGAACGCATTGAAGAAGTTGAGTTGCTTCGCCAAAAAAACCAAGAACTTCAAAACCAGTTGAAGGGAGATAATCCAAACATGAATATGGTTGGAAATTCAGCCAAAATGAAGGATGTTTACTCGTTAATCAATATGGTGGCAGAAACCAATTCCACGGTACTTATTCGCGGAGAGAGTGGTATTGGAAAAGAGCTGGTTGCCGACGCTATTCATTACATGAGTAAACGAGAGAAAAAGAGTTTTATAAAAGTAAACTGCTCTGCCTTGCCTGATAGTTTGATTGAAAGTGAATTGTTCGGACATGAAAAAGGAGCATTTACGGGTGCCGATAGCCGGCGAAAAGGACGCTTTGAACTGGCAGATGGTGGCACTATTTTTTTGGATGAGATTGGTGATATTCCGTTGTCGACCCAGGTTAAAATTTTACGTATTATTCAGCAGCGGGAATTTGAACGCCTGGGTGGCACCGAAACGATTAAAGTGGATGTGAGAATCGTTGCTGCTACCAACCGTAATTTAGAAGAGATGATCGACGAAGGGGATTTTCGAGAAGATTTATTTTATCGGATCAACGTGTTCCCCATTTTTATACCGCCTTTACGCGAGCGCAGAAATGATATCCCAATGCTGGTTGATCACTTTATCGATAAATTCAACAAACGGAACGACACTCAAATTAAGCGAATTACGACATCGGCACTGAATATGTTGATGGTTTATTCGTGGCCGGGAAACATTCGGGAACTGGAAAACTGTATTGAGCGCTCCTGCATTTTAAGTACAGATAATGTCATTCATAGTTACAATTTGCCACCTTCGCTACAAACAGCCGATTCTACAAATACCCGCTCAAGAGGTGGATTAACTTACACCGTGGAACAAGTTGAAAAGCAGTTGATTCGCGAGGCGCTAACTTCAACAAAAGGAAATATTGCTAAAGCTGCCGAAGGCTTAAAAGTAACTGAGCGGATGTTGGGCACCCGACTGAAGAAGTATGAAATTGATGCCTGGCGTTTTAAAGTCTGATTGGGGAGAAGCAATTGTCCGGAAAAAAATTTGATGGCGCAAAGTGAATGATAAAACACAATTTGATTCGTTGGGCTTTTTGTTGAAAAATGGTTTGTTAGATCACTTCAAAGTTTGAAATTTGCGTGAGTTAATTCACTTACTATTACGATTCAATCATGAATTTATCTTTCGTTATTGTTGATTTGTCTAAAGAGCTTCACCAGAAACAACTGATTCGATTGTTGGATTCGTACATGCGCGACGAAATGGGGAATAACGCTCCGATGCCTGAAGAGCTTGCTCCAAAAATATTAGATGGGTTAAAAAATTATTCCGGATATTTAGGATTTTTTGCTTTGATTGATGGTGAGTTTGTAGCCTTGGCTAATTGCAATCAGAATTTCTCAACCTTCAAAGCAAAGCCACTGATCAATATTCATGATTTTGTTGTGCATCCTGATTGTAGAGGAAAAGGGGTTGGCAAATTTTTGTTGGATGCAATTGCCGATTATGGCAAGGATAATGGCTTTTGTCGGGTGAATTTAGAGGTGAGACATGACAATGAAAAGGCACAAAGACTCTATCAGAAAGTTGGCTTTAATGAATGTCAACCACCGATGTATTTTTTAGAACGGCTAGTGTAATCCTCTTTTTTCCATAATCTCATTGCATTGCGATAAAGTGATGACATCCGGATAGTGAAAGTTTACTTCGCCACATGAGTATTTAAAGGGTTTGATTCTCGCTTTTTTTTGATGTTGTATCAGAGCTTAAACCATCATTGCAGTGCAAAGTTTAGCGCAAAAGAAATGCGGCCTCTTTTTGAGATAACCGCATTGGAATTCATCTGTTTAAGTCTTTTTATCTTATCTCAACCGGATAATTAAAATCTTTTGCTCCGGCGTCAAGTACTATCTGATACGCTCCTGCTTCAAGTTTTGATAAGTTTAGTCCTTCGTTTACCGAGAATGAATCATCCAATGCCTTGTTGAAAATAAGATCATTCCCCTCATAAATCTTCAGCTTCACTTTTTCTCCAGGAAAATTCAAGTACGCCACCCGAACGATGTTGTTGTCTGAATCGAACGCAAAAAATGGCTTTTGTGTCAATTGTTTTTCACCAATATTCACCACCTCGTCCGAAACTGAGAATTGGTGTTCGGTAACTAAATCGTTACTGGCAACAATTAAATTGTAAGCTCCCGGCTGGTATGCCGAAAGGTCGTAAACATGCTGGTACTTGTCTGATGTTGACTCTTGTTGATTGTAGTATACAATTTCGCCTTTTTTGTCTTGGATGGTAATTTCCAATACGGCGTTGTTCGCATGGTCAATTTCAAGTAACGCATTTTTACCCTCCATGGCTTTCATTTCTATCTTCGGGAGTTCCCGTGCACTGGCAAAATCTGACATCATTGTCGTTGTGACCAATACGCAAAGTAGTTTTGTAAATATCTTCATGTGCTTGGTGTTTAATGTTAATAAATAGAGCTCTGACTTTTAGCTTTCTGGTGAATGAAAATTAATATGAGTCGGGTTATTGGAGTTAAAAAAGTTGTCCTGAGGACATCAGGACAACTAATTCTATTGTCGGTCTCATATTATTTTACATTAAATACGAAAAAATTGTTTTATAATCCAGTCAACTGCTCCATTGTCAACTGTTTGGTAAGCGCAGTAGCAATTATTTGCTAACAGAATAGTCGTAGGTTTCGTTTCCTGAAGCCAGAACAATATTGTAATATCCTGATTTCAGTCTGGAAAGATCAAGTCCTTCGTTTACAGAGAATGAGTTTTTCAATGCTTTTGTGTACACTAGTTCTCCTTCATTGTAGATGTACAGGCTTGTGTTTTCACCTTCGTGATTCAAGAATGCGATACGTAAAACATCTTCGTTGTACGAGAAGACTGGTGCTACGAGTGTTTTTTCCTTTCCAACTTCAATTGCTCCGTGATTGATTGCGAATTCACGTTCTCCTTTTACATCGTCAAGACTAACGATTAGCTTATAGTTGCCGGTTTCTAACTTCGAAAAGTCATATACTTTACGATAGTCGGCCACATCGCCTTCGGTTTCTTTGAAGTACACAACATCTCCCTGTGCATCTTCAATGCTGATTTGGAATTTAGATTCAACGTTGTTCGAAATTGCAACAACAGCACGATCTTCATTTAATGGCAAAATGTTGACACGCAAGTTTCCCGTTGCAAGGGCAATATTTGCAATAACTGTTAATGCAAACATCATGGTAATTGTTCTAATTGTTTTCATAGTTTTGAATTTTAATAATGAATTACTGATACAAATGTAGTATGTTTCACAACACATGCTGTAAAACATGCGTTAACGGAAGGTTAAGTTTGTGTTGCCTGACATATAGAGATTATCGATAGATAGATTGGTCTTCTCTAATGTCAGCATGTATTGATATTTCAAGACAAAGCGCCATTCTTAACAAATATCGTGCCTGTGTTTAATTGTGATTTTAAATTTAGCTTAAATCGATGGACATAAAAATTTTACAATTATTAGATGGAGCTCAACAAGCGAGTGGGCTAACGGTAATTATTGATGTATTTCGGGCTTTTTCAGTAGCCTGCTATGCTTTTGACCGGGGAATTACGAAGATTTTTCCTGTAGGGGAAATTGATCTTGCTCTTCAATTAAAGCAGCAAAACCCAGACTATATCCTTGTTGGTGAGCGCAACGAACAGAAACCTGAAGGGTTTGACTTTGGGAATTCGCCATCGCAAATTATACAGGGTGATCTTGAGCAGAAGGTGATGGTGCATACCACAAGTAGCGGAACCCAGGGGATTGTGAATGCTACAAATGCAGGAGAAGTAATAACCGGAAGTTTTGTCAACGCAGGAGCCATTATTAAATACATCCAGAAAAGGCAACCTGAAACAGTTTCGCTGGTGTGTATGGGTTATGCCTGTAAGTATCCGACGGATGAGGACACTTTTTTGGCGGAATACATTAAAGCTAAGCTAGAGGGTGAACCGATTGATTTTGAAGGGATGGTCGAACAGTTGAGAGTTGGCGCCGGAGCGCGGTTTTTCGTTCCCGGAAA
The DNA here is from genome assembly GCF_009847015.1 of Sunxiuqinia indica. Classification (GTDB taxonomy): domain Bacteria; phylum Bacteroidota; class Bacteroidia; order Bacteroidales; family Prolixibacteraceae; genus Sunxiuqinia; species Sunxiuqinia indica. The sequence goes on along the minus strand of NZ_WVEM01000002.1, from coordinate 123,941 downwards.
ACAGAGTTGGGCTCCTTCTGCTGATTTTGATCTTTGCCTGGATTTGGATCGGTTTAACTTCGTTTTAAAAGTTGATCGCGAAAATGACTTGTTTTTTTTGAAAAAACTTGAACTTTAAATTCGCTTACGTTTTATATAATACCAATACGTTGGAAACAGAAGATTATGAAGAACTATAATTTTGATGAACTGGTTGATCGTACCAATACAAATAGTTTGAAATACGATGGACGTCAGATGTTTTTTGGAACAGATGATTTATTGCCACTTTGGGTGGCTGATATGGATTTTAAAACCCCCGACTTTATCGTTGAGGCTCTGAAGGATAGGTTGGAGCACGAGGTTTTGGGGTACACATATCGTAGTGATTCCTATTCTGACGCTATTATTCAGTGGTTAGACAAGCGACATAATTGGAAGGTAAAGAAAGAGTGGATTTCATTTAGCCCTGGAGTTGTGGCCGGATTAACGCTGGCTATTGACACTTACTCCAAGCCTGGCGATGAGATAATTGTGCAACCGCCGGTGTATTTTCCTTTTTACGATTCGATAAAAGGATTGGGACGTAAGATGGTCGAAAATCCGCTGAAGTTAGTTGGTGGCAGATACACATTCGATTTAGATGATCTCAAACAAAAAATTACAGCAAATACGAAGATGCTTTTGTTGTGCAATCCGCAAAATCCAGGGGGAATGGTTTGGACCAAAGATGAGTTGACCGAACTGGCAACCATCTGCCTGGAAAACAAGGTTCTCATTGTTTCTGACGAAATTCATTCGGATTTGGTTTTCGACGGGCACAAGCATATTCCGCTACCAACACTTTCTGATGAGATTGCAAATAATTGCATCGTGTGTATGGCTGGAAGTAAAACATTCAATATCGCTGGTTTAACGACTTCCTTTGTGGTGATACCGAATAAGAAACTATTTGTGCGATATGAGCGAACACTGAAAGTTCCTCATTTACATATGGGAAATATTTTTGGTTCCATTGCTCTCGAAACAGCTTATCGTGAAGGAGCAGGCTGGGTTGATCAGGCAGTGGATTATCTGCAAGGAAACTATCGTTTTTTAGAAAGCTACCTGGCTGATAAACTGCCTAAAATTAAACCGATGAAACCGGAAGCTACTTATTTAATTTGGTTGGACTTTTCAGAATATCAGTTGAGTGATGATGAGCTTAATGCTAAGTTGATTGATGCGGGTGTTGGCTTAAACCGGGGAGTGCAGTTTGGCAAGCAGGGTAGTGGTTTTATGCGTATCAATATTGGTTGTCCGCGGGCAACCTTGGAGCAGGCTTTAGGTCGAATAGAGCAAGCATTTGGCTAAAAGTTTTCCTTAATCCAATTGGCCATTTCCGTTGTGTTCTGATTTAGCATGCAACGGAAATGTTTTTTCGGGCAGCTATGTCGACCAATTTTGGAGCATGGCTGACAGTTCAACCCCTCAATTTTTTGCTTTTTCGATGCCGGATGGGCCAGATAGGGCGTCATTCCAAGTTCGGGGGTGGTACTTCCCCAAATGGATAAAATTTTCTTTTTATAGGCCGCAGCAATATGCATTAGACCAGTATCGTTGGCTACTATTAATGCGGCATTTTTTACAATGGAGGCCGATTGGTTAATCGTTAGTTTATTGCAAAGATTTAATACGTTCTGCGTCGTTTGCTTTTCGATTTCCTGTGCAAGCTTAACTTCATTTTTCCCTCCAAGTAATATGAATGGAACATCAAGTTGTTGGATCACTTCCAGGTGTTTTTTTGGGGGTAACCTTTTGGTAAAGTAAGTGCCGGCGAGTACAATCGCTACATACTTTTTGGGGAATGAATCCGGTATTTGTTCAAATGGATAATTTTCTTCTTTCGGAATAAAATAATCAAGACCATTGTTGTCGTTCTCTACTGCGAGTGGAGCAACGGTGTCCATCATGCGGTCTACAATATGAACGTGGGGAAGAATATTAATTTTGAATTTGACTAACAGCCATTTTTTGACATTGAGTTTTTGCAGCGAGTAAGCTTTCGTTCTCAGGTTCTGCTTAATAATATGGCTCCTCAGATTATGGTGCAGGTCAATGATATAGTCAAAATTCTCTTGCTGAAGTTGCTTTATAATGTCTGTAAGATTTGAATTATAAAGATGTAAGTGGTCGATATAAGGATTGGCACGAAGAAGATCCTTGTGTTTTTCCTTGGTCAGAAAATGGATTTCAGCCTGGTCTAGTTGCTCTTTTAGGCATCGAATAATAGGGCTGGTTAATACAATGTCCCCAATAGAGCTAAATCGTATGATGAGTATCTTGGAATTCAATGGTAAAAATAATACCCTGAAATATACATATTTTCAGGGTATTTCTATTTAATAGGTTATGTTTTTATGCAGATTCGGCAAGCACAATTATTTTATTGTTCTTGGCTTCAACAACTCCTCCGGGCACGTCAAAAAAACTGATCTGCTCGTTTGTCTCAATGATTTTGATTTTGCCTTCCTCCAAGGTTGAAATAATTGGGGCGTGGTTGTTAAGAATTTCGAATGAACCTTTTGTTCCAGGAAGCTTAATCAATGTGATTTCTCCTGAGAACACTTTTTTTGACGGTGTTATGATTTCAAGAAACATAGCTTTTCGGGTTAGTTTTAGGCTTCGGCTTCAGCCAGCATTTTTTCTCCTTTAGCAATGGCTTCATCAATTGTCCCAACCAGGTTAAAGGCCGACTCCGGATACTGGTCAACTTCACCAGCCATAATCATGTTGAATCCTTTGATGGTATCTTCAATTGAAACGAGCTTTCCTTTTAGTCCGGTAAATTGTTCGGCAACGAAGAACGGTTGAGACAGGAATCGTTGAACACGGCGTGCACGGTGAACAACAAGCTTGTCTTCTTCCGACAATTCATCCATACCTAAAATGGCAATAATATCCTGAAGTTCTTTGTAACGCTGTAAGATTTCTTTTACCTGTTGAGCACAGTTGTAATGTTCTTCTCCAACAATGTCTGCAGTCAAAATCCGTGAGGTTGAATCCAATGGATCAACAGCAGGGTAAATACCAAGCTCTGAAATTTTACGACTCAATACAGTTGTTGCATCCAAGTGGGCAAAGGTTGTCGCAGGAGCAGGGTCAGTCAAGTCATCGGCAGGCACATATACGGCCTGTACTGATGTGATAGATCCGTTTTTCGTTGAGGTAATCCGTTCCTGCATAACACCCATCTCGGTTGCCAAAGTAGGTTGGTATCCTACCGCTGAAGGCATACGTCCGAGCAGTGCTGACACCTCAGAACCAGCCTGAGTAAAACGGAATACATTATCAACAAAGAACAGGATATCACGACCACCTGCACTGTCTGATCCATCACCATCACGTAAACTTTCGGCAATTGTCAATCCGGAAAGTGCTACCCGTGCACGTGCTCCGGGAGGTTCATTCATCTGGCCAAACACAAGGGCAAGTTTGGATTTTTTAAGGGCTTCGGGGTCTACTTTCGAAAGATCCCACTCGCCTTTTTCCATTGCTTCTCTAAACTCATCGCCGTAATCAACAATCTTAGCTTCGATCATCTCACGTAACAGGTCGTTTCCTTCACGAGTCCGTTCTCCAACACCCGCAAAAACAGATAACCCGCTATGTGCCAAGGCAATATTATTGATTAGCTCCTGAATCAATACTGTTTTTCCAACACCGGCCCCGCCGAACAAGCCAATTTTACCTCCTTTGGCATACGGTTCAATCAGGTCGATTACTTTAATTCCAGTGTAAAGAACCTCGGTTTCGGTTGTTAAGTCTTCATATTTTGGTGGTTCGTTGTGGATATTCAAACCTTCTTTAGGAATATTTTTCATTCCATCCACCGCATCTCCGGTAACATTTAGCAGGCGTCCGAGTGCTATTTGTCCTTTGGGCATGGTGATTGGAGCCCCGGTGGCAATTACATCCATCCCCCGTTTTAGTCCGTCAGTCGAGTCCATTGAGATGGTTCTGACTGTATTTTCTCCGATATGTTGTTGGCACTCGACAACCAGATTGGTGTTGCCTTCACGAACGATTTCTAATGCGTCGTTAATATTTGGAAGTTCACTACCTTCCTGATCAAAGCTGATATCAACCACAGGACCAATTACCTGAGCGACTTTACCGATATTTTTATTCATGATAAAAATTTTACTTCTGTGGGGCTGAAAATTACTAAAACGTGCCTAATTGCACAAATTTAATTTGACTAATATACTAATGTTTGGCGTGTTCAAGATTCATTTGTTAATAGCTATTATTTTTCTCTTTTCATGATCATTTGGGCGAGTTTAATGATCGCCTGTTTTCGATCTGAATGAACGTTTATTGCATCGATCTCTTCCATTGCCTTCTGATAAAGTTCATTTGACTTTTGTTGGCTAATGTGCTGTAGCTTCAAATCAATGTATATATTTTTAACGGCATTGATCTTCTCTTCCGGATTAAACTCCTTTCGGTCAATCCAATCTTGTAATTCGGCTTTTTGTTCCCGATTTGCACTAGCTAACGCTTGAAGTAATAAAAAAGTTTTTTTGTTGGCGATAATATCACCCCCTATTTTTTTCCCAAATTTATTTTGATCTGCAAATACATCTAATAGGTCATCCTGAAGTTGAAAAGCCAATCCGAGGTTGATTCCAAATTGATAAAGCCTTTCGGCATCTTCTTGCGAGGCATTTCCCAGCAAGGCTCCCATTTTAAAGCTTCCGGCAATCAACACCGCTGTTTTCAGTCGTATCATCTCCAGATACTCATCGATGCTCACATCCAGCCGGGTTTCAAAGTCCATGTCGTATTGTTGCCCTTCGCAAACCTCGATGGCTGTTTTTGAAAACAAACGGGTAACTTCTTGTATGTTGGGATGATCTACCGTCAGTAGATATTGATAGGCTTTGATAGACATGGCATCGCCCGATAGGATCGCTACATTTTCACTGTATTTTTTGTGGACTGCTGGCCTGTTTCTGCGAATTTCAGCATGATCCATAATGTCATCGTGGAGCAGTGTGAAGTTGTGGAAAACTTCAACGGCAATAGCCGCAGGTAAGGCGTTTTGAACATCGCCGGAAAAAAGATCGCAAGCTAAGAGCAACATAACCGGGCGCAATCTTTTGCCACCCATGTTCAGCGTGTAATCAATAGGCTGATAAAGGTTAACCGGGTTCGTTTTCCCAATTTTCTCCGCTTCCGCAGCAATTTGATTCCCAACGAGTTGTTGTAGCTCTTTTATTGATTGTGCTGACTTCATCCTTTTTGTTCTTCATTTTTATTTGACGAACCCTCAATCTCTAATTCATCCAACTCAATGTCCTCTTCCTCATTGTAAATCTGAAGTAAGGGTTCATGAAAAGATTTTGTTGTGGTATGTTTTTCGAGTCCAATAAGCAAGGAGGGAAGCAAAATTAAGTTTGATGAAACGGCTACCAGTAAGGTTAGCGAAACCAAAATTCCAAGAGCTGCAGTGCCTCCAAAGTTTGACACACTGTATACGCCAAATCCGAAGAAAAGAACAACGAAAGTGTACATCATGCTCACCCCGGTTTCGCGCAATGCCAGTTTAACTGATTGTCGAATGTTCCACCCGGTTACTGCTAATTCTTGTCGGTATTTTGCTAAAAAGTGGATGGTGTTGTCAACCGAAATTCCGAAAGCTATACTAAATACTAAAATAGTTGATGCCTTAATCGGAATACCAATAAAACCCATAATGGCCGCAGTAAAAATAAGTGGTACAATATTCGGGATGAGTGACATGATCACCATTCGCCAAGAGTAAAACATGATAGCCATAAAAGCTGAAATCAGGAAAATAGCCAGGGTTAGACTACTAAACAGGTTTTTAACCAAATACTGTGTCCCCTTAAAGAAAGTAACGCTCGAGCCGGTAACAGTGACATCAAATTTATCGGGAGGAAACACGGAGTCGACTTCCATTTTAAAATCATCATACAGTTCCTGCATGCGTTCAGTTCCAACATCGTGCATCCGAATGTTAATGCGGGTAACTTGTTTACTGCTGTCCAGAAATGAGTGCAGAGCACTTACGCCAGCATTCTCTTCCTCCTCACTTTTAGTGGCATAAGACAGGATAAAGTTCTTCTCCTGATTGTTGGGCAGGCTGTAATAACGTTCTTTCCCGTTGTAAAAGGCCTGCTTCGAAAACTTGAGAATATTCAGCAACGATGTTGAAGATGAAAGCTCATCATATTTCTCCAGGCGTTCTTCAAGTTTCTCCATTCTTCTGAAAACACTTAGGTTCATCACCCCATTCGGGCGTTTCGTGTCGATGATAATTTCCAGCGGCATCAATCCATCAACTTGATTCTCGAAGAATTTCAAATCTTTGTAAATAATATCGCTTTCCGGTATGTCATCAACCATGTAGCCAGAGCTTTTGATTAACGTTATGCCATAAAACCCAATGAGCACCACGGCAATTGCGGCGCCATAAACTACTTTCCGATGATTGAGTGAGATGTTCTCTAAATGGAGGACAATATTTTTGAAAAGCTTACTTTCAAGGTGCTTAATGTGACGTTCGCCGGGAGGCTTGGCAAAACTGAATAAAATAGGAATGAGCAAAAGCGAAAGCACAAATAATGTGAGAATATTTAAGGCAGCAACAACTCCAAATTGTCTTAAAATTTCGCTGTTGGTAATTACAAAGGTTGCAAAACCGGACGCGGTAGTCAGGTTTGTTAAAAATGTGGCATTTCCAATTTTTATAATGACGCGCTGTAGAGCTTTGATGTTATTTCCATGCTGTTTGTACTCGTTATGGTACTTGTTTAGCATGTAAATACTGTTTGGTATCCCGATCACAATGAGTAGGGATGGGATCATCCCGGTAAGCAAGGTGATTTTGAACCCGAATATTGCCATTGTTCCGATAGCCCAAATTACGCCTGTAATGACGATGATAACCGGATATAGAACCGCTTTGAATGATCTGAAGAAAAGAAACAGCGTAATAATACACAGCAATAATGCGAGTGCACTAAACAGATAAATTTCTTTTTTAATTTTTATGGAGTTGATTACTCTGATGTAGGGGAGCCCTGAAAAGTGAAGCGTTAAGCCGGTCTCTTCGGAGAAATTGTCACAAGTGTTTTTTATTGCTTTAACCAGCTCTTCCCGTTTTTTCGACTTCATTTTGTCTTTATTGACCGTAATTGCCAATAGGTAGAAGTCGTTTTCAGTATTGTAAAGAAGCCCCCGGTAAAATGGTAAACTTTGAAAAACACTGGACAGGCTATCAAGTTCTTCTTGTGATTTAACTTTAGCGGGGAAAATATTTTCAATTTCGAACGTCCGCTTTTCTTTGTTCTTGATTAGGTTATAGGCATTTGAAACAGACAAAAGGTTCTCAACGCCATCAATATCGTTTAAATTGCCAACAAGCTGATGCCATTCTTTAAAATGGTCAAGTTTAAAAAAGTTGGGATCTTCAACGCCAACGACAATCAAGTTTCCTTCTTCGCCAAAAAGCTCACGGAATTTCTGGTAGTCGACATAGGCGCTGTCTTTTTGAGGAAGTAGTTGGGCTGACTCGTATGACATTTCAACCTTTGTGGCCATATAAGCCATAAAAACAGTTACCAGACCCAATAGTAAAAGTAACGCTCTTCTGTTTCTAAGAATAATTCCGGAAAGCCAAACCCACATAGTTCAAATTCGTATAAAAATTAGGGCGAAAATAGTTAATAAAATGGGATTTCGAAAGAAAGAGAATCCGTGAAAAAGGATACTTTACGTAACGGTAATCGACGGAATTGCGTCCTGGATTTTTTAACTCGCGCAGAAATACGATTTGTTTTCTCTGTTCGCTTTTGTGCAAGAGCCGGAAGAAAAATATTATTAGCGGAGGCCATCAGACTTCTCTAGCCGGTTTTTATGAATGTACTGGAAATCAAAGCCCTTTGGCTCTATAAATGAACGCTCGTGTTTGTGGGATTATTCATGACTGAATAAAATCTTGCTTTTGGATACATAAATTTCCCATTTTTGTTTTTTGTTTTAATAAAAGCTGTTATTTTTGCATCGCTTTTGACAGGAAAACGTTCCGAAAACAGGTCGAAAAGCCAATATAAATTCCCTAGTAGCTCAGTTGGTTAGAGCGGCGGACTGTTAATCCGTAGGTCGTAGGTTCAAGTCCTACCTGGGGAGCAGATAATTTAAAGAGGTCTTTTTAGACCTCTTTTTTTTTGTCCGATTTTTTGAACCCTTGCTGGTATTAAGAAGTGCCTGTTTCGGTTTTATGAATTTATGGGTTGCAACTTATCCTTTCTTCTTAATAACTTTCCTTGTTCTTATTTTTAGTTCCATTTAAAATGAAACACTTGAAGATTTTTGAGTCGTCTTGAACCTTCAGTTATTTGGAAAAATCATAATACAGTTTACTGTTTTTTTGAAAATGTGTGAATGATGTAAAAAATAGCATCAATTGTGTAACACTTTCAAAATTGAATGGTGGTAGTTTTATTATGATTATCTAAGTTGTAATTTGATGCAAACAAAAGAAATTGAAAAGTCGAAACTCCATATCCTCATCGAAATCATTGAGTATGTACCCAATTCCATGGTTAGCGAATCCATTATCCGGAAAACAACAGGGAATATTAGCGTTTTAGCCATTGATACCGGCGAAGCGCTGGCAGAAAAAATTTCACCGTTCGACACCTTTATTCAGATTATAGAAGGAACAGCCGAAGTTGTTCTTAACAATCAGCCAAATAGGGCAAGGAATAATCATTCCCGTACATGCCTCGAATCTTGTAAAAGCAAACAGTCGGTTCAAAATGATTTCTACATTAATCAAAAGCAGGTATGAAGGAAGTGTGCTATAACAGAAACATCTAAAAATAAATATCATGGCAAAAAGTAAAGAAGGAAAAGAGAGAAAAAATGTAAAAAAAGAGGCCGTAAAAAACCTGAAAGAAAAGCGGGCTGACAAAGCGGCAAAAAAGGCCGGGAAAAAGAATTCAGGTTTAATCTAAGCCTGAATATGCTGGTCGCCTGTTAAAGTGATTCGATCTAATATTGCAAGAAGCAATATAGATTTTCCAATAAAGAATTGGCTTTTTTTGAACACGATCTTTAATCTTATGGCATAAAAAACATGGGCAAAATTACGCTCTAAAGCAGTTAAACAAACACAACGAACATAAAAGGATTTTTAGGAAACAGGATAAAGATAAATTTGTGTCTTGCGTCTGGATTCTTAAATCTAAAAATTTAGATACATGAAAATCACTTATATCGCCACATATCCACCCCGTGAATGCGGAATTGGAACATTTACAAATAACCTTTTCAAGTCGATGTTAACCGACATCGGGTTAAAAAATCAGAAACATGAAGGTTTTGTAATTGCCCTGAATGACAACGACCTAACTTATAAATACCCGAAAGAGGTAAAAGCTATCATCCGGCAAGATCATCAGGAAGATTATTTAAAAGCAGTAAGGTACACTAACCTTAGCGGCGCCGATGTTTGTATTCTTCAGCATGAATTTGGCATCTTTGGTGGTCAAAGCGGGGTTTATATTCTTCCTCTGCTTCACCGGCTTGAGGTTCCACTTATTGTCACGCTTCATACCATTCTTAAAACACCTTCATACAACGAAAAGGCGGTTTTGAAAGAAATATGCAAAATGGCACACAAAATTGTAGTGATGAGCCATAAAGCAGTTGATTTTCTGGTAAGTATTTACGATGTTCCAAAAGAAAAAATAGCACTGATAGAACATGGGGTTCCGGATATTCATTTTAGTGCTGAAAAATCGAAGAAAGAGTTTAAACTCGAAAGTAAAAAAGTACTCTTAACTTTTGGTTTTATTGGCCGAAGCAAGGGAATTGAAACCGTAATAAAAGCGCTCCCTGTAATAGTAAAAAAATACCCCGAACTTATTTATATCGTTTTGGGGAAAACGCATCCAAATGTGCTACGGCATTCCGGCGAAGAATACCGTATTTCCCTTCTTCGATTGGTGAAAAACCTCCAGCTTGAAAATCATGTGATTTTCCTGAATGAATTTATTGAAGAACAGGACTTATTCAAATATCTATACGCCTGCGACATATACATCACACCTTATTTAAACGAAGCCCAAATTACCAGCGGAACCCTTTCGTATGCAGTTGGAGTAGGGGCAGCAGTACTTTCAACACCATACTGGCATGCTGCAGAATTGCTGGCAAAGGGAAGGGGAAAGCTATTTAATTTTAATGACTCCGACGACCTTGCCGAAACATTAACTGAACTCTTCGATAATCCTGAAGAACTTAAGATACTTAAAAATAATGCTGGTGAATATGGTAAAAAAATTACATGGCCAAAAATTGGTGAAAGATATGTAACACTTGCTGAAAAAATATTGAAGGATGAGCCTTCGGTTGCTATTCAAAAAGAAACAGAGCCGGACTTACTCATTCTCCCCCCCTTTTCACTTGCGCATATTAAAAGATTAACCGATGATACCGGCATTATTCAACACGCTAAATTTGGCATTCCCAATTTAAAAGAAGGCTATTGTTTGGATGATAATGCGCGCGCTTTGTTGATGGTTTTGATGGCATACCGTCAGAAGAAAGACAGGCAGGCGCTTGAATTGTCGCCCATCTATTTAAGCTACATTCATTACCTCCAGAATCCGGATGGTACTTTCCGTAACTTTCTGAGTTTTAACCGGAATTTTTTGGATGAAGTTGGCTCCGAAGATTCTTTCGGCAGAACCATTTGGGCGCTTGGCTATTTGCTTGGGAATCCCCCAAACGACGCTTATTACCAAACCGGGAAACTGGTATTTTTTGATGCCGCTCCCAATTTTGAAAAGTTAACGTCAATCCGAGGAATTGCCAATACAATGATTGGAATAAGTTATTACCTGAAGAGTAATCCATCAGACGATTCCATGACGGAAAGATTGAGAAATCTTGCAAATGGTTTAATGAAACATTATAATGAAAACCAAACTGATGATTGGAATTGGTTCGAGTCATTATTGGCATACGATAATGGTATTTTACCGTTAGCACTTTTACACTCAGCAGAAATATTGAACGACCAGAGAATTACCGAAACAGCCATTGAATCGATGAATTTTCTGACCAGCCATACCTTAAAGGATAATTATCTTTCGATTATTGGAAATGAAAAGTGGTATAAAAAAGAGGGAGAACGTTCTGTCTTTGCCCAACAACCAATTGATGCTATGGCAATGGTGTTAATGTATCACCGGGCATATTTAGTAACAAAAGATAAGGATTACCTGAATAAACTTCACACCTCATTTTTATGGTTTTTGGGTGAAAATGATTTGCGTATGAGTTTGTACGATTTTGAAACTAAAGGCTGTTGCGATGGTTTCGAAAGCTACGGAGTTAACCGTAACCAGGGTGCTGAAAGTTCGCTCGCTTATTTAATTTCGCATTTAACTGTTTTACTGGCTTACGAAGAATTTCATAAGTCGGACTTAAAATTGGTATAAAAAAAATCCCGCTTTTAGCGGGATAAAATTAGATATGATTGTAATTGTTGTTAACGAAGCAAGTTTGACATTCACTGCATTTAATCCTTTTTTACCTTCTTCCAAATCAAAAGTTACTTCGTCATTTTCTCCAATACTATCCTTTAAACCGGATGAGTGTGCGAAATACTCTTCGGACAAATTGGCGTCTTTAATAAATTCAAAACCTTTGGAGTCATGGTGAAATGTTACTGTTGCTTTATTCTTCCCCATTTGTTCATCTCAAAATTTGTTTCCATCTTATAATTTAATAGTTATTCCAAATTTTCCGCCGCTAAATGCATTTCCGCCACCAAACTCAAGGTTTATACCCACTTTATTACTGAAATAGTACCGGCCTCCAATCTGAGCGCCCAGTCCAACTCCTGAATTATGTGAACCGTCGTAATCGTTAGGAGAACTCCAGTTATAAAAGCCAAGATTAAGTCCTGCGTAAAAGTCCCATGGGGAAGGTATATTTAATACGGTGTTAAAATGATAATTGGCATTCCCTGAAAAACCGATTATCGAGTGATGGTATTTGTCATTACGCCAGTTGTCATCATACGAGCGGAAAGACACTTCTGCTCCCAGGGTTATATCGGGATGTACTGCATGATCGAGTCCTAAGTAAACTGGAACTCCCCAGGAAGAAAGTCCAACCCCTACATTAACTTGTGTCTGTCCCTTGGAAATTGGACCTTGTGCGAAAATTGTGCCTGCTACAATCAGTAAAACGAAAGTTAAAACGTGTTTTTTCATTTCAAATGTTTAAAGTTTATTTATTATTATAATTCTGTGGTGATTTTTTATTAAAAAGAATTTGGAGAAGGACCATAAATCCAGCCGCAAGAAGAAGTAAATCAAAATAACGGAACGAGTAGAATCCAAATGTTATTATGCCCCAAAGAGTTGCAAGTAGCCCCGCGATGATGTAGAGTGTATTTTTCATCTCAATTATATTATGACCCCATTATTGTTAGGTCAGTTATATTGAATACAAATTACGTTGAAAAAGAAAGGGAAGTGTTACACAATTAGGAATAAGAGTTACATGATTCACACATTTTTTTTGTTTTCTTGTATCAAATAACTCCCTATAAATGAATTTAATAAAGATTTATTTCAGAATGTATTCCGGAAATTATTTGGACTTTTTCAACTCGTTCAGAAGCTCTCTCAGGTCAACGGTTGCATAAGTCGAAGCATAATCAGACATTGCATAGGGGATTATTAATTCATCATTATTGATTATCGATCCACAGGAATAAACCACATTGGGTACATATCCTTCCCTCTCTTCGGTGTTGGGCATCAAAAGCGGCGATTTCAATCGGCCAATTTCTTTTTCAGGATTTTGGAGATCGAACAACGATGCTCCGAGAACATACTCCCGCATCGGACCAACACCATGAGTTAAAACCAACCAACCTTCCGGTGTTTCTATGGGTGACCCGCAGTTTCCGATTTGAATAAATTCCCATGGAAATTTAGGTTGCTGCAATAATTTTGCCTCGCGCCAAATGGAAATATTGTCAGAAAAAGCGATGTAGTTACTAAAACCATCCAGACGACAGAGCATGGCATACTTCCCATTCACTTTACGCGGGAAAAGTGCCATCCCTTTGTTTTGGGCAATTTCACCATGCAGGGGTAAAATTCGGAAATGGTAAAAATCTTTAGTATCGAGCATCTTTGGCAATATGGTAGTACCATCATATGCCGTATAAGTTGCATAATAATTTATTTGACCATCATCATCAACAAATCTAACAAAACGCGCATCTTCAATACCGTTTTTTTCATTAGCTGAAACAGGGAAAATTACCCGTTCAGAAATGTTGGTATCCAGTGAAAATTCAAGTTCGTAATGAGACGAGGCCAGCCACATAATCTGGTTAAACAAAACTTGCTTGTCTGCAGCAAGATGCAACGATTTTTTGGCTTCTCTTATACAATCGCGCAGTTCGCCGTAGGTAAATGTATCATTTAACTTGTCGAGAATTAAACCGGAGGGGATTATTGCATGAATATCCTCCATCTCTTTTAGTTTCTTCTTAAAGGAAGCCTTGTTATACAAATGTCGCCGGATATGCTTTGCCTCTTCCAGCATTTTACCCACCGGTTCAATGGAAAGATTATTGTTTTTATCAAGAACTCCAGTTCTGAATACGATGGACGAAATATGCCCTTCGCCAGTGGCCCTGAAACTGATAATCACCCTTTTTTCGCCAGGTCCAGTTTCTGACTGGTCGGGATGCTCCACAACCGATGGATTAAAAAAAGCAGCCGATTCGATGGAATATTCCATTGTAAAATAGGAGCCGATGAGTGACTTGGTTGAAATATCCAGCAAATCAGGATCAACGTCCAATTGTTTCAACAGATGGGAAATTTTATTGAAATGCTTTTCGAAAATTTTTGAAATGTTTCTGTGCCGTAGGGAAAAATCCCTCAATATGGGATTTAGTGCCTGTGAAGTAGAATGCTCAGGCATCTTTAAAACCGAACGAATCGTATTAAGTGCCCTTTCATCACCTGTATAAAGAAACCGTGCGATTACCCTCGATGAATCCGGTATAAATTTTATATTTTTTCTGTTTACTGCTACCTGCATTTATCATACACATTAGAATTTTCTAAAGGTAATGGATAAAGTAGATTAATTGCTATTATAATCTGTTTGTTGAAATTTTAGTTAGGTGGTAATTCACACCAAACCTTCACAAATTAGGTTGTAACGTCCAACTACCTGGGGAGCTCCAAAAGGTCAATCATTTCTGATTGACCTTTTTTATGTCTGCTTTTTTCAAACACTCAGCTTACCTTACATAATCATATTTCCTGCAAAAATAAAAAGGCAGTCCTCTGACTGCCTTTTCCGTCCCGATCTCTCGGGAACTAACCTAAACCAACTAAACCTAATAAACCATGAGCTCACCGGGAATTGTGGTGTGTTGATAAATCAACGAATCCCCAGCTTGCTACTAACATACTTGCTTATTAACAAGCACATTCGATTTCGGCTCAAAGATATTAAAAAAATTAACAGAATTGCAACGATAAGCTCGAATTAGCTTGGTGAGTATTTGCTTTAGCAACAGCGCCTGAAAGGCTTTATGTCATGTAAATGTCTTATTTTCAAAGCTGCTATTCCCAACAATGATCTGGTTGTAAATCCAATAAATACCAGAGTACGGTTTCTTTGAATCTGGTGTTCGTCGCAAAGCCGACAATCGCATTTTGTACACCCCTTAAAACAATCTCTATTCAAAAGCTAATTATTCGGCAAAATTCGTCTGCTTTTTTTCAAAAGCAATAAAACTAAGAGCAAAAAGAGCCACAGAACCAGCTAATTAAGACATTAATGTCTTCTATTAACGATTATTTAACCCATGTAGTTGACGAAGTCAACTATATGTTCTAATTTCGCGTCATAAAGTTTACAGATATGCAATTACCAAAACCATTGGGTCACTTGCTTGGTCAAACCATGCGAATATTCAAACATAAATTAACGTCAAAGTTTAAAGCAAACAACATCGACCTGAGCTTGGACTTCTTTCTAATTTTGTTGCAACTATATAATCGAGAAGATGTAACGCAACAAGATTTATCAAATCAACTACAAAGAGACAAGTCGATAGTTTTAAGGCAAGTAAACACCTTGCTCGATAAACGGATTGTTGTTCGGTTACCCGATAAAATCGACAAACGTAAAAAAAATCTCATATTGACACAAAAAGGATATGAGCTCCTATTGGAAGCAAAAGAGATATCGCGAAACCTATCGGATGAGCTTTTAGCCGGGCTGAGTGAAACAGAAGTTAATTCCTTTTTTAAAGTGCTACAAACCATTCAGGAAAATAGTGGATTGGAAGAAGATCAGTGGTACTGTTGACAAAATCAACTAAATACAAGTAACAAGCAATAGAAACATGAAAACAATTAGACAAATCAGAAACTTAAGTTTCATTTTACTGATGTTTGCCGCCGTTTCCTGCTCTCAAAAGCAAGGAGCAAACGGTGCAAGCCAAACACAACAAGCCAGAGAATACAAGGTTATTGCCGTAAAACCAGGAGCTGTTACCTTAAACAAACAGTACCCAGCAACCCTGGAAGGACAACAGACTGTAGAAATTCGTCCGCGTATTGCCGGCTACATCGACGAAATTCTGGTTGACGAAGGCGCTTACGTGAATAAAGGTCAGGTATTGTTTCGCCTTAATGCGCAGGATATTCAAGCGCAGGTTCGCTCAGCCGAAGCGCAAGTAAAAGTTGCCGAAGCACAAGTGAGGACTGCAGAAATTAACCTTGGAAAAACCAAACCATTGGTTGAAAAAAGCATCATCAGCGAGTATGATCTGAAGTCCTCCGAGGCAACACTAGAATCTACAAAAGCACAGTTGGCACAAGCAAAAGCTAACCTCGAGAATGCAAAAGTTAATTTGCAGTATACGGTTATCGCAAGTCCTGCAAGCGGAACCATCGGAACATTTCCTTATCGCGTCGGAAGTTTAGTAAGCAGTAGCATTGCCCAACCATTAACTACTGTTTCGAACACATCAAGCATGTATGCTTATTTTTCAATGAATGAAAGAGATTTTTTGCAATTAACAAAAAATCTTAAGGGAGACAACCTTCAGAAGAAGTTCGAAAACCTCCCAAAGGTTTCTCTAATCTTAGCCGATAAAACTCCCTACTCAACAAAAGGGAACATACAAACTGCCAGCGGATTAGTTGATCAACAAACCGGAGCGGTAAACATTCGCGCATCTTTTCCAAATGGCGACGGTATGTTGAGAAACGGCAGCAGTGGTCTGGTTAGCATTCCTCAACATTTAGAATCCGTTCTCCTGATCCCGCAAAAAGCAACTTACGAATTGCAGGGCAAACATTTCGTGTATGTTGTTGGTGAAGACAATAAAGTGAAAAATACGGAAATCAACGTTTTAGCAGGAAACCTGAAAGATCAATACGTGGTAACTTCAGGATTACAAAAAGGCGACCAGGTGGTTGTTGAAGGAATGTCAACGCTTCGCGACGACACACCAGTAAAACCGAAACTCGTTGAAAACACAAATTCAGCTCAAAGCAGCACTTCAACGAATCAGGTTAAAAACTAAAATCTACAAAAATCATGTTCAGAAGATTTATAGAACGGCCAATCCTATCATCGGTCATCTCAATCATTATCGTCATACTCGGAGTGCTGGGATTGACCAGCTTACCTATTGAGCAATATCCGGACATCGCTCCGCCAACCATTCAGGTTTCGACATCCTATACCGGTGCCAATGCCGAAACAGTGCTCAAAAGTGTCATTACCCCCCTCGAAGAACAAATCAACGGAGTTGAAGACATGACCTACATGTCTTCAACTGCCAGTAATAACGGGGTCGCAACCATTCAGGTTTATTTTAAGCAAGGTACCGATGCCGATATGGCAGCCGTAAACGTGCAAAACCGAGTAGCACGAGCTACCAGCTTATTGCCAGCCGAAGTAAACCGTGCCGGGGTAATTACAGCCAAACGGCAAAATAGTATGTTGATGGTATTCTCGATGTATAGCGAGGATGGCAGATACGACGAGACATTCCTACAAAACTACAGTCAAATTAACTTGCTCCCTCAAATTCAGCGTGTAAGTGGAGTTGGACAAGCCTTGGTTTTTGGTTCAAAAGACTATTCCATGCGGATTTGGTTAAAACCCGACATGATGGCAACTTACAATTTAATGCCGTCCGACGTTGTTGCTGCACTGAATGCGCAAAACCTGGAAGCAGCTCCCGGAAAGTTTGGAGAACAAAACAACCAAACCTTTGAATATGTGCTGAAGTACAAGGGAAAACTATCAATGCCCAAAGAATTTGAAAACATCATTATAAAGGCAGATCAAGACGGAAATATCCTTCGCCTTAGCGACGTGGCAAGAGTAGAGATGGGCTCTTTGAGCTATGCTTCATCCACTGAGGCAATGGGGCAACCGGGTATTGCCATGGCAATTTTCCAATCAGCGGGCTCAAATGCTCGCGAGGTTAACGTTGAAGTTCAAAAAGTACTGGACAATGTTGCGGAAACATTTCCGGAAGGAGTAAAATATCATGTTTTAATTAATGCCAATGACTTCCTGGATGCATCTATCGAAAAAGTAATCAGCACCTTACTTGAAGCCTTTGTACTGGTATTCATCGTTGTGTTTATTTTCTTACAAAATTTCCGGGCAACTCTGATTCCTGCAATTTCAGTTCCGGTGGCAATTATTGGTACATTTTTCTTCCTAAATGTTTTTGGTTTTACCATTAACCTACTGACATTATTTGCCTTGGTGCTTGCCATTGGAATTGTGGTCGACGACGCCATTGTGGTTGTCGAGGCCGTGCATGCCAAGCTGGATCAGGGAGCTAAAAATGCTAAAGAAGCGGCGGTATCAGCCATGAGCGAAATCTCCACTGCGATTGTTTCCATTACGCTGGTTATGGCCGCGGTGTTTATTCCGGTGACTTTCATTACCGGAACAACCGGAGTTTTCTATAAACAATTCGGGATTACACTGGCCGTGGCGATTGTTTTGTCGGCCGTAAATGCATTAACACTAAGTCCGGCTCTATGTGCCATTTTCTTAAAGCCTCATAGCGAAAGTAAACTTCATAATGCGGGTTTAATGCAACGTTTCTACGCGTCGTTTAACGTAGCATTCGATGCAATGACAGAAAAGTATAAAAAGACCACTCACTTCTTTATGGTCAGAAAATGGCTGTCCTTTGGACTGATTATTATTTTTTCCGCTGGACTCCTTTACCTGGTCAGAACAACCCCCACAAGCTTTGTACCTTCTGAAGATACCGGAATCATGATTGTTGACATTAGCATGCCTCCTGCAACTTCAGCAGAACAAACAAGAGAGGTTGTCCAACAAGTTGACCAAATATTAGCTAAAACGCCTGAGATAGAAGGAAGGTCAGCGATTGTTGGCCGTTCGCTTATCAGTGGTCAGGGAGGTTCCTACGGAATGATGTTTTGTGACCTGAAACCATTTGATGAAAGAAAAGGTGAAGGCCAAGATATAAATAGTGTCATTAAAAGACTTTACGGAGCCACTTCTCATATTAAAGATGCTCGCATTCTGTTTATTACGCCACCAATGGTTCCCGGATTCAGTATCTCAGGAGGTGTTGAGCTCCAGTTACAGGATAAAACGGGTGGAGATATCCAAAAATTCGAAGGAATCGCGCAAAAATTTCTTGGAGCACTTAGCCAGCGCCCGGAGATGCAATATGCAATGACTTCCTTTAATACCCGGTTTCCTCAGTTTCTGGTCGATGTTGATGTCGCTAAGTGTATGCAGTCAGGCATCACTACCAGCACGGTGCTCTCTGTCCTGCAGGGGTACATTGGTGGATATTATGCATCCGATTTTAACCGTTTTGGGAAACAATATCGTGTCATGCTACAAGCGGGTCCAAGTTATCGTGGCAACCCGGAGGATCTGAATAACATTATGGTGCGAACTTCCAACGGCGAAATGGCACCCATCACTTCATTCGTTACTCTGAACAGAGTATACGGACCTGAAAACATCACCAGGTTCAACATGTATACTTCAATTTCGGTGAACAGTTCTCCAAATGCTGGATTCAGTACTGGTGATGCTATTAACGCGGTTGAAGAGGTTGCAGCAGAAACACTGCCACCCGGTTACACCTACGAATTTTCCGGCCTAACCCGTGAGGAAATAGCTTCAGGAAACCAAACGGTATTCATATTCATCCTTTGTCTGGTCTTCGTTTATTTCTTGTTGGCAGCGCAATATGAAAGTTACATACTACCGCTTTCCATTCTAATCTCATTGCCAATTGGGATTGCCGGTTCTTTCATTTTTGCCAAAATAATGGGAGTGGACAATAATATCTACCTACAGATTTCATTAATTATGCTGATTGGTTTGTTAGCCAAAAACGCGATTCTGATTGTTGAGTTTGCCTTGCAAAGACGTCTAGCTGGAATGTCAATCATTCAGTCAGCAGTGGAAGGCGCAACGGCCCGTTTACGGCCTATCCTGATGACCTCCTTTGCGTTTATCTTCGGGTTAATCCCGTTGGTGCTTGCCGGAGGTGTTGGAGCCAATGGTAACCGCTCCATTGGTGTTGGTGCCGCCGGAGGTATGCTGGTCGGAACATTGATCGGAATTCTTGTCATCCCGGCTATGTACGTTGTTTTCCAAACACTTCAGGAAAAAATCAAGAAACCGGAAATAATAGAAATTTCAGACATGAACACCATGGAATAGCTTATTCCGGAAAAAAACAGAACGATTATGAAAACAAATTCATTCAAACATATCATTTTGCTGGCTGGCGTATCGGTAGTGCTATTTTCATGCAGCACTTCCCGACACTTTCAACCAGATACCGTTAATACCGAAGGGCTTTTCGGAACCGAACAAACAGACTCGGCAACCATCGCAGATAAACCTTGGCAGGAATTGTTTACTGACCCTCTTTTGACGGATTTAATAGAAGAAGGTCTAAACAACAATCCTGACCTGCAAATTGCCACTCAGCGGGTACTGCAGGCAGAAGCCTATTTCGGACAAAGCAAAGCATCGCTTCTTCCGGGAGTTAACGCCAAAGGAACCGGCAATTACCAGCACAATCCAAAATCGATCTACCCGGATGGGCCACGCGATGTGAGCAGCTATCAACTGGGGGTAGAAGCTAGCTGGGAAGTTGACATTTGGGGAAAATTACGCAGCTCAAAACGTGCAGCTTATGCTGATTTATTAGCAAGCGAAGCAGGGAAAAAAGCCGTGCAAACGCGACTAATTGCCAACATTGCACTGGCCTATTACAAGCTGACTTCGCTGGATGCCAAATTGGCCATTACCCGCCAAACGGTGAAAAATAACATCGATTTGGTTGAAACAATAAAAGTGCTGAAAGAAAGCGGACGTGTAACCGGAGCTGCAGTGGTTCAAAGCCAGGCAGCACGATATGCGGCGGAAGTCACCATTCCTGACTTGGAGCAGCAAATCCGCGAATCAGAAAACGCCCTTTCTACCTTGCTGGGACGCGTTCCCGGGTCAATTCAGCGTAACAAGCTGAGCGATCAGGAAATAAGCGCACTACTGGAAATTGGTGTTCCTTCTCAATTACTCGAAAATCGACCCGATGTGATGCAATCGGAGTATTCGGTGATGAGTGCTTTTGAAATGACCAATAACGCTCGTGGCTATTTTTACCCATCGCTAACCATTACCGCATCAACGGGGTTTGCTGCCAGCGATTTGGACGAATTACTCGATCCAACATCATTTGCGTCGAACGTTATCGGTGGATTAACCGCGCCATTATTCAATAAGCGGGCAAATGTCACCCGACTAAAAGTTGCCAAAGCGCAGCAGGAAGAAGCTTTATTAAGCCTCCGAAATACCTTACTGAATGCCGGACAGGAAGTAAATAATGCACTGAATTCGTACGAAAACACCGAACGGAAAATGTCGTTGCGAGCTCAACAATTGGAGGCACTGGAAAAGTCGGTAGACTACACCCGGGAGTTGCTGACTTATGGATCGGCCACCTACACAGAGGTACTGAATGCCCAACAGAGCTTGCTGGGAGCTCAGCTCAGCGATGTAAACGACCACCTGCAAAAACTTAGTGCAGTGGTTTCGCTTTACCGCGCACTTGGTGGCGGCTGGAAGTAAACGTACTCTTGCTTTCAATTTGAAGTTTGGATAAAAACCTCTAAAACAGGAGCGTCATCCCTAACTTATTTCGGAATCTGTGTCAATATCAAACAGACCCTGAAATAAATTCAAGGTGACTTTATCCAGTTGGGCTTTTATCCAAACTTCATTTTTTAACCGACAGCGCTCACTTTTTCCAAATAGCCAAAAACAGCAGCACCCAACCGGCAATAAAACTCAGTCCGCCAATTGGTGTGATGGCTCCCAGCCAACGAATACCGGTAATAGCCAACACATACAAGCTACCCGAAAAAATGACAATGCCGGCAGTGAGGCAAATAGCCGACCAGCTGATTAAGCTTGACGGCATTTGAACAGCCAATACCCCAACCAGCAACAGGCCCAATGCATGATAAAAATGGTATTCCACCCCGGTTTTATAAACCTGCATCAAATCGTCGGTAAGTTTTGCTTTTAAGGCGTGGGCTCCGAAAGCTCCCAGGATAACAGCGGCCGCTAATAATGCAGCGGCCAACATCAATATTGTTTTACTCATTTTTGTTGTGGTTCTATATTTCATCCTTGATAACAATACTCCTCAGCTTTTGTTAAAAATGAGCCAACATTAGATTCCTTCAAGGAAATACCACCGCCGAAGTCATTTATTCTCTAAAACTCTTTAATTTAGATGCCCGAAACACAGAACGCTTATTATATTTATATTGAAAAATAAGGGCATACAATACTGAAAAACCAAGCGTCCAATCACTTCACCCGAAAAAATAATGAATAGAAAAATAGAATTACTGGCACCTGGTGGAGATCTTGATTCGGTGAAGGCAGCTATTTTAGCAGGAGCCGATGCTGTATATTGTGGGTTGGATAAGTTTAATGCCAGAAACCGGGCAGCCAATATTAGTTTCGAAAATTTATCCGGGATTTTAAGATTGGCGCATGACAATAACTGCGAAGTTTTCCTGACACTTAATATCCTGATTGTTGAAAGTGAAATCCCACTTCTGTTAAGTGTGCTGAACAAATTAGTAAATACCGGCATCGATGGTGTGATTGTTCAGGATTTTGGTCTGTTTTATCTTTTATCCAAGTATTTTAAAGTCCTTAAAATTCATGCCTCAACACAACTGACAACGCATAATGAGGGACAAGTAAAATTCCTGAGCCGGTTAAACGCCGGCAGGGTAAACCTATCCCGCGAGCTAAATATCGATGAGATCAACCACTTAACATCAGTAGCACACGAAAATGAGCTTTTAACGGAGGTTTTTGTTCACGGTTCGTATTGCATCTCTTTTTCGGGTGTTTGCTATATGAGTTCTGTTTTATCAGGGAAATCGGGAAACCGTGGCCGGTGCAGCCAACCCTGCAGAGACCGATATTTAACGACTCCCAAAGGGAAAGACTATCCGTTGAATCTGAAAGACAATTCAGCCTATTCTGACCTGAGAGAATTATCGGATGCCGGGGTGGATTCATTAAAAATTGAAGGTCGGATAAAGGAATTTGAATACGTTTATACGGTGGTGAACGCCTGGAGACAGCAACTCCAGCGTTTTTACAAGCATGACATGCTGCTCGATGACAATAGTGATTTACACAAGGTGTTTAATCGCAAATTCTCAAATTCCTTTCTGAAGGGAGATATCAATGAAGAGATGTTTATTGATAATCCCATGAGTAATTCGACCCTTCACCTGTCGGAAATTAACCAATACTCGTCGGATGATAAACGAGAACAAGGGACGCAAGAATTGTATGATGAAAAAGAAGTGACCAGAAATCAAATCAAAAATAAAATAGATCAACTAAATATCGATGACATTCCTTTAGTAATTGAGATTTCCGGAGCATCGGGAACTGTTTTAGAAGCGAAAGTGAAAACACCTGACAAATCGTTTGTAGTAGAATCGAAAAGCACGCTGGCAGACAAAGGGATCGAGTGTTTAAGTCATGCGATCATCTTTAAGAAGCTACGCGGCTTAAATGATACGGGATACTACATCAACGATTTAAATACCGACCGCCTTGGAGCCAGACTGTACATTCCATTTAGAGAACTGGCGGCTTTAAAAAGAAAAATATTTTTTGTGCTGAATGATTCCAGAGAAGCCGTTTCCCCTATTGCTCTTCCTGCATTAAAAAAGCCAACTCCGGTAAAAATTAAACCCCGGCTTTCTGTATTAATCACCTCACCCAAAGATGTATTACTTTGTGAAGACAGCTCAATAGATGTCTTTTTTCAATTGCCCAATTCGTTAAAGAATGAGGCTGCCGAATTGATCGACCTTTTCAAAAGTAACCAGCAATTAATCCCTTGGTTTCCTTCCATTCTATTGGATGAAGATTATTCTGCCGCAGTCGATTTTCTGCATCACTTCCGAGGGAAAACAATTGTAACGAATAACACCGGAATAGCTTACGAAGCTTTTAAAAGGGGTATTAACTGGATCGCGGGGCCATATCTGAATTTAACCAATTCGTACAGCCTTTTAGCATTGAAAGAAAGCTTTAATTGTTCGGGTTCCTTTATTTCGAATGAACTTAGTTACACACAAATAAAAAACATCAAGAAACCCGATGATTTCGACTTGTATTACAGCATCTATCATCCTATTCTGATGATGACAAGCAGGCAATGTTTGTTTCATCAGGTTACCGGATGTAACAAAAATAGACTTGATGATCGCTGTATTCAAGAATGTGCGAAAACTTCAACCATCACCAATTTGAAAAAGGACACGTTCATTATTGAGAAAGCAAAAGGAAATTATCATCGGATCTACAATGCAATTAATTTTCTGAATACTAAGGTTATCAAAGATCTGCCGGATCGCTTTTCCAGCTTTTTTATTGATTTAACGGATATCGAAACCGAAACAAAAATTGAGCTGGATAAAGCAAGCATCGTCAAACTTTTTAAAAATCATCTTCAAGGAAATCCGGATTCGACAGAGCAACTCGAAAAAGTTATTCATCCTTCAATAAACAAGCAATATCAAGAAGGGATCTAAACCACTTCAGGGATCATCACTTCGTACGAAAAATAGAAACTCGCAGGGAGATCCTGAAACAAGTTCAGGGTGACGCTTTTTTACTTAGGGCAACAACCTTTCAATTAATCGTCATGCCGAACTTGTTTCGGCATCTCTATAAATCACGGAAAGGCTTGTTTATACAGGCAGACAGATCCCGAAATAAATTCGGGATGACTCGAGCTTTTGGTGCTAGCATTGCTGTTTACACTTACCAGAATGTTTTTGTAGTTTTAAAGGAAAAATGACTAACAAAGAACCACCAAAAGAATTGATCAAGTATTATGCATGCAATGAATTTAGCTATGATGCTTTGAAGAATAATTATCTATGGGCCTCAAATCCTTTACAATTCAATGATCCTTGTGATTGCTCAATAAAGGCATGGGAAGAACAAACTTTTAGAGAAGATATCGTAAAGAAACACATTCCAAATTTTTCTGAAAAAAACTTTCCAATTTCTAACAGAGATCAGGTGATTGAAGTATTACTATCTAAATTAGGCATTATTTGTCTTAATAATAATGAGAAAGAGTTTGAGGATATAATATGGGGATACTATTCAAATCACAGTGGCTTTTCAATATCTTTCAATTTAGAAATCTTATCAAAAGATCTCAATAGAACTACACCTGAAAAAGTAAACTATAAAAGAGTTGATGAATTAGAAAGGTTTGGATTGTCTGATAATACTGATGAATTCCCATGGACTGTTAGATCATGGGTTTCCCAGAAAAAGTTAATTTGGAAACCCGAAAATGAATGGAGGTACATTTTCTTTGATATTGACTATGAAAATTCAAGCTCAAGAAAAAAATACTATAAGCAGGAATCAATAAACAAAGTGACGTTGGGATTAAATTTCTTTGGGAAAAACCGAGAACCTATTAAGGGTACAACACAAGCCTTTATATACAATCCAACAAAAGAACTAGACCTTTTTAATTATAGGATATTAAAGCATTTAACGGATAACACCAAATTTGAAGTATGGTGGATGTTTCAAGGAGAGGATATGAAACTTGAACCGATACCAATTAAATTAAGCTATTGGGATCCGTATGGGATCATCATTAAGATAGATTTACCAACAGATCCTGAAACAAGTTTAGGGTGACGCTTTTGAAAAGGACTGAGCACCCAATAAAAAAGCCACTCCCTTGCGGAAGTGGCTTTCAATATAATTGAGTTCAAGTTACGCGTAACGCTGTACTCGCAACTCAAGACTTCTTACTCTTCGTGTGCCGAAATCAAAATCTCCAGGATTTTCTTACCTGCAGCCGATACGCTGGTTCCAGGTCCGAAAATGGCAACTACACCAGCATCGTACAGGTATTTGTAATCCTGAGCAGGAATTACACCACCGGCAATGACCATGATGTCTTCGCGGCCCAGTTTTTTCAGTTCTGCAATAACGGCAGGAACCAAGGTTTTGTGTCCTGCAGCCAGTGACGAAACACCCATCACGTGCACATCGTTTTCAACCGCTTGCTTGGCAGCTTCTTCCGGAGTTTGGAACAAAGGTCCCATATCCACATCGAAACCAAGGTCGGCATAACCGGTTGCCACTACTTTTGCTCCACGATCGTGACCATCCTGCCCCATTTTGGCAATCATGATCCGAGGCTGACGGCCTTCCAATCCGGCAAACTTGGTTGCCAAATCCTGTGCTTCCTTGAAGGTTTGATCTTGTTTACTTTCTGATGAATACACGCCTGAAATTGTTCTGATTACAGCTTTATAACGTCCCACGATTTTTTCGCAGGCATCTGATATTTCACCCAGCGACGCACGTTTCTGCGCTGCCTTTACTGAGAGATCAAGCAAGTTGCCTTCTCCTGTTTCTGCACATTTGGTAATAGCAGCCAAGGCTTGTTGAACTTCCTCTTCGTTGCGCTCTGCACGCAGTTTTTCCAATCGTTTAATTTGCGATTTACGAACTTCGGTATTGTCGATATCTAAAATATCAATTGGATCTTCTTTTTCCAAACGGTATTTATTTACCCCAACAATGGTTTGAGCGCCACTGTCAATCCGTCCTTGTGCACGCGCTGCAGCTTCTTCAATACGCATTTTGGGAACACCGGTTTCAACGGCTTTCGACATACCACCCAGTTTTTCAACTTCTTCGATCAATGCCCAGGCTTTGTTGTACAACTCCTGAGTCAATGATTCAACGTAGTACGAACCGGCCCATGGATCGGCTCCACGGCAAATCTCGGTTTCTTGCTGAATATATAACTGTGTGTTACGTGCAATACGAGCTGAGAAGTCGGTTGGCAAAGCAATTGCTTCGTCCAGCGCATTGGTGTGCAACGATTGAGTATGTCCCAAAGTAGCAGCCATCGCTTCAATAGCAGTACGACCAACGTTATTGAATGGATCTTGCTCAGTCAACGACCAACCCGATGTTTGCGAGTGCGTACGCAAAGCCATCGATTTTGGGTTTTTCGGATTGAACTGTTTCACCAGTTTCGCCCAGATCATACGTGCAGCACGCATTTTGGCAATCTCCATAAAGTGGTTCATTCCAACCGCCCAGAAGAATGACAAACGTGGTGCAAAGGCATCAACATCCAATCCGGCTTTGATACCTGTACGCAGGTATTCCAAACCGTCGGCCAAAGTGTAGGCCATTTCAATATCGGCGGTTGCACCAGCTTCTTGCATATGGTAACCCGAAATAGAAATTGAGTTGAACTTCGGCATTTTTTGTGAAGTAAACTCAAAGATGTCAGCAATCGCTTTCATCGAGAATTCTGGTGGATAAATATAGGTATTACGCACCATGAACTCTTTCAGAATATCATTTTGAATAGTTCCTGAAAGCTGCTCCAGCGTAGCACCTTGTTCCAACGCGGTAACAATATAGAATGCCATTACCGGAAGCACGGCTCCGTTCATGGTCATCGAAACAGACATTTTATCCAATGGAATCTGGTCAAACAGGATTTTCATATCCAGGATTGAGTCGATGGCCACACCGGCTTTACCCACATCACCCACTACACGAGGGTGATCCGAGTCGTAACCGCGGTGAGTTGCCAAGTCAAAAGCGACTGAAAGCCCTTTTTGTCCGGCAGCCAGGTTACGGCGGTAAAACGCGTTCGACTCTTCAGCGGTAGAGAATCCGGCATACTGACGGATCGTCCACGGACGCATAGCGTACATGGCTGAATATGGTCCACGAAGAAATGGTGGCAACCCGGCAGCATAATTTAAATGCTCCATGCCTTCCAAATCGTCTTTCGTGTAAACTGGTTTCACCGGAATCTGTTCCGGAGTCACCCAGTCTTTCTCAATTCTATTTTGAGCAGCCCACTCTCCCGCCTCAGGCTGGGGAGCAACTGTTTTTATGTTTATATTCTTAAAATTCGGTTTCATACATTATAGATTTTAGATTTTAGATTCTAGACATTAGATAAATTCTTCTGAAAAGCAATCAGCATTTTAACAATCTCGGAAGTTTTATCTAACATTTCTTCTTTTGCGTTTTCCGAAATATATTCCAGATCGCAGGCGAGAATCATTAATGATTCAACTTCGAACAAAGATCCCTTAGCGATATGCAGAAAGTGGTTGAAATCTTTATTGGTACCACGACCAGCTCCTTCTGCTATGTTTAACACTATAGAGACGGGTGCCCGTCGAGTTTGCGAGATCAATCCATAAAGCTCATCAGAAGGAAATTGCTTGGTTACCAGATATACCTCTTTAACAAGAACTCTTGCCCTTTGCCAAATCTTTATTTCCCGGTAATTATGCATTCTGAATGTCTATTGTCTAAATTCTGATGTCTTCTTATCTGATTACTTTATTCCCAACTTTGCATTATAAGCAGTCAACTCTTCCAGCAGATTACTTTTTACATGAATGAAGTTTTCAATTCCTTTTGCTTTCAAATCATCTGTGCAGGCAGGAGCACCGGCCACTACAAAAATAGCTTCGCCTTTAATTAAGTCGAAAGCAGCAGGAGCAGCTTCAGCATATTCATCATCAGAGCTACAAATTACAATGATATCCGCACCGGCTTCTTTAGCTGCGGCAACACCATCGGCCACACTGGCAAAACCATTGTTATCTTTCACATCGTAACCGGCAACAGCAAAAAAGTTGCAAGCAAATTGCGAGCGTGCCTTGGCGAAATTAATGTTCCCAACAGTTAGCATGAAAGCCAACGGACGTTTGTTCTCTTTTGAGTATTTGTCAGTCGCTACACGAAGTTTTTCGAAAGCCATCGCACCACGGTATGGTTTGAGGGTTTCAATTTCAGCGTCTTCGGCAGTTAAGTCGGTTGGTGCAAGAGCATCATCTACCAATTCCGCTTTTTCCAATCGCTCAGTAAAATTTGGGAACTGGTTAATACCCAACAAATTTTCGCGGCGGATAGCAACATTTAAGTCGCGCTTAGCAGACATTTCTTTTACCTTAGTTTGAATGAAACCGTCTTTTGCTGCGGCGAGGAAACCACCTTTATCCTGAATTTCCAGGAATAATTTCCAAACTTCGTCAGCAATAGAAGCAGTCAATTCTTCAATATAATATGAACCGGCACCCGGGTCAACGATTTTATCGAAGTGCGATTCTTCTTTCAACAACAATTGTTGGTTACGGGCAATACGATCAGAGAAAGTTGTTGGATCTTCGAAAATCGCATTGAACGGAAGCACCGTGATTGAGTCTGCACCACCTAACGCAGCACTCATGGCCTCGGTTTGAGTACGAAGCATATTCACGTAAGGATCGTAGAATGTTTTGTTCCAGCTTCCGGTTTCGGCATGAACACGCATTTTACAACCACACTCACACTTAGGTTCGTAAGCTTTTACGATTTGTGCCCATAACAGGCGACCTGCACGCAACTTGGCAATTTCCATGAAGTAGTTGGCACTCACACTCAAATTAAATTTGATGTTTTTTGCTACATCTTCAACAGCCACTCCTTTTTCAGTCAGCGTTGAAAGATACTCAACACCCTGAGCCAATGAAAAAGCCAACTCCTGAACAACAGAAGCACCAGCATTTCCAAAGTTTTTACCATTTACAGCCAATACGCGGTATTTGGGCAACTCGGCAGATTTGGCAATTAGATTTTGAGCCTGAGCTAACACATGATCAACACCTTTTTTGAACCGACCGTAAAGCAGGTAGTTTCCGAAGGGATCGTAAGCTACGGATGCAACAATGTTTTTTGCATCCCATTTTCCGGCCAGCACGTATTCAGCAAATGCTTCCGCAATTTTACAGGTGCAACACTTGGCTTCAAAGTTCACCTCAACCGACTCCAAACAAATGCCTTTTAGCAAAACAGCCAGGTCGTCAACGGTAACTTCGGTACACTCATTAAAAACAAAGCCCAACGAAGTGACACCTTTCATTAATACTTCCAGTGCTTTCTTGTTGGACTCTTCCAAATCTTTTACGATGATATTCTGACGAACATACCAATCGTTGTTATTGGTTTTGGTACCCCGTACATAAGGAAACTCACCTGGCAATGAATCCAGGTAGTCTAGTTTTGCAAGGTCTTCCTGTCTATAATACGGCTGAACCGAAAAACCTTCGTTTGTCCTCCACACCAGCTTGCGGTCAAAGTCGGCACCTTTTAAATCGGCAACCACTTTTTCTTTCCAAGCCTCAGAACTGACAGGAGGGAACTCGTTAAATAGTTTGATATATTTTTCTGTCATAATGTAACTGTTAAGAAAATCAGGCTGCAAAATTAACCTTTTTACATAAGGACTACTCAAAAACAAACAAGTTTTTAACCTTTAGGTAACAAATATCAGGTTTTGATTTTCAAGCATTTACATATGAAGCAATCTTCATACTTCGAATTCTGTAGTTATTTTTAATGAATATAAATAAAAACCCGCTCCCGGGACAATAGATCCTATGGATAGAAGAGTTACAAGTCTGAATTTTTAAGGTTCGATTTTCCCGGAAGATCACTTTCAAATACCGAAACTTCAATGTAAAAAAACTAAAACGCACACAATAGTGCATTTTAGTTGAATACCCGAGGAATCTTCCTTATTAACTATACCTTTGTTGGGCAAAACGGGTAATAAGGGCTACAACATGTGGATACGCGCCTCAACTTTTCAATGTTTGTGAATAGACATATAAGCAATATGAAATGAAATGCAGCACTGGAATCCAACCAGTTAATAAAAGAAAAGTTTTTCTCGAACATCAATTATCATCATTTGCCTGCTTTTTGTGGAACAGATAATCGAACATATTTAAGTCAACTTAAAGAACACGACAGCCAAACAAGCAACTACGACTGGAGTTAAAAATGAAATAACGCAATGAAAGATCCGGGGTGTCTATACACATTAATTACAGGAGCAAGCACAGGTTTAGGCAAAGCTTTTGCCGAAGAATGTGCCGGTAGAAAAATGAATCTAATCCTGATTTCACTACCCAATGAGAACCTTGAAGTGTTATGTGAAAAGCTCAGGCAGACCTATCAGATAAAAGTTCATTGCAGGGAGACCGATCTCACCGAGCTCGATACCGTCCTTGAAATTGCTGATTGGGTAACCACGAATTTCACCGTCAATATGCTGATCAATAATGCGGGAATTGGAGGCACACAAATTTTTGTTGATTCGGAAATCGATTACCTCGACAATATGATTCAGTTGAACATTCGCGCAATGACCTTATTGACCAGAACTCTTCTGCCGGAATTAAAGAAACTAAACTCATCATACATTCTGAATGTCTCTAGTCTGGCTGCCTTTTCTCCCGTGCCATACAAAACCATTTACCCGGCTACAAAAGCCTTTGTTCATCATTTTACAAGGGGACTGGAAGCCGAACTCCTGGACTCGAATGTAAGTGTCAGCGTATTAAATCCGGGGCCAATCATGACTAACGCTGATGTTTCCACACGAATAAATGGACAAAGTTTTTATGTGAAGTTATCCATTATGACCCCGAAACAGATTGCAACTATTGCAATCGGGAAAATGTTGAAGGGTAAATCAGTAATCATTCCAGGCATCATGAACCAGATCAATGCCTTCTTTATTCGATTGGTTACGGAAAACTTCCGCATATCTGTCGGAACCCGAATTTTCAAACGTGAGAAAAAAAACTGCGATGAAAGTACTGATAACCGGAGCAAACAGCCTTCTTGGAAGCAACCTGACAAGAAAACTATTGCAAGCTAACTATGAGGTAAAAGCCATGGTACGCGAAAGCAGCAACTTGCTTTCGCTAAAAAATACAAATCCGGAAATTTTCAAAGGTAATTTCATGGATCGACATGAACTGCAACGAGCACTCGCCGACTGCCGGGTCGTTGTTCATGTAGCGGCCAATACTTCGCAATGGCCATCGGCTTACAAGTATTATCAAAAAGTAAATGTTGATGGCGTACAGTTTATGCTCGAAGAATGTAAAAAAGCCGGAGTTGAACGCTTCATCTTCGTTGGCTCGGCCAATGCATTTGGTCCGGGAACGAAAGAAAATCCGGGCAATGAAACAACGCCTTTCACCAGCCTTCAATATCAATCAGGGTATATGCGAAGCAAATACGAAGCACAACAACTGGCATTGGATTTTCATCAGAAATACAACTTCCCGGCAATCGTTGTTAACCCCACTTTTATGCTGGGTAAACATGACGCCAAACCAAGCTCGGGACAAATGCTGTTGATGGCACATGGGAAAAAGCTAATGCCTTATCCTGCGGGAGGGAAAAACTTTGTGCATGTTGAAGATGCTGCCACCGGAATTGTGAATGCCATTGAGATAGGAGAAAATGGAGCGTGCTATTTATTGGCGAATGAAAACCTGACTTATCAGGAGTTTTTTACAACGATGAAAGCTGTTTCAGGCTACCCACAACAACTTGTAAGAATACCAAGACCAATCCTGAATATCGCCGGATCATTTGGTTCGGCTTACGAAAAAGCATTTCGCAAACCGGCCAAACTGAATCAAGTTAATGCCCAACTACTGCAAGCTGACAATTATTATTCTTCGGCAAAAGCTCAGAAAGAACTACAACTGCCTCAAACACCAATTGATCAAGCAATAAAAGATTCGTTGGAATGGTTTGAGAAATTTGGCTATTTGAACTAAATAAAGAGAATTCTCAAAGCTGACTACCCCGTGGCAGAGTCTCGATGAATTAGTTGACTAAACCAATCAAATCATTCTAAAAATATGAAACGAGCATGATCAATATTTCTCACTCGTAAGTAATTACTCCTGTTTATCCTCCAATCATCTTTCAGAAAGTTGCTCGATCTGCTGCACTTTATAATCATTCCAAATTACTTATATCGAACAATTATCCTGATCAATTTTATATTTTAGAGTTTGGAAAATATGATTTCCACAAAATAGTTCGCAACCATAAAACCAAGTCGATTGGTATTCCAGGATTATCATCGGAACTGTTGGCTTAAAGCTATGGAAACTAAACCTGACAAGAAAACGATTATGAAAATATTAAATACAACCCCGGTAGTATTTGTTATCAACTTATAGTTATGAAACACAAAGCCAACACACCCAAAACTTTACTCGTAGCCTTCATCCTGACGGGGATGGCATTATCAGGAATGGCACAACGTGCGCCTTATGCCGGACAAGATACTACTGTATATGGCGGAAAAATATGGCGTGACACCATACCTCTGTCGGAGATAAAACCTTTTGAAAACTTAACGAAGGAAGGCGTGGATGTGCTCTGCGCTGATTTTACCGCCTTGTGTAACTCCGAAAACGCCAATTCCGATAGCATTATAGCCCGGATTGAAAATATATTAGACTATTTTGCTAAAGTATTGACTAATACCAGTTACTACGGATATCTTAAGTCAACAGATGTAACCAATGCAACTGTTGCTAACCTCTCTATCCAATCATCTGGTTTGTTAAATTACGTCAAAGCAAAGGGGCTCGGAACAATAGGAGCAGCTCTGTACACAAAATATCAGCCGGTGGTTTGGAGTGCTTTACCTGAGGAGTTACAAGATTCATTTTTAAGCGCCATCCAACAAACCCCAGATCAACTCGCACTTCGAACCCGGGAGAGTGAGATATTAGCCCAATACAATGCCGCCTCAGTACAGGAAATTGAGGTAGAGATAGCCGGACAAACGATCAACTTTTCGAATTTAGATTCGCTCGAACTTAATAGTGAAACACGACAGGAGGCATACCTTGCCCTTTGGCAAGAGAAAAATCGAATTATAGGCACAATCTATCTTGATTTGGTTAAGGTGCGCAGGCAAATAGCTGAAGCATCATCGGTGGAGTATAGCAACTTTTTAGAATACGCGTATAAAGAAGATCAAGGACGAAACTACTCTCCGGAAGAACTAAAGGTTGTTCATCGTTTTGTACAGCAATATTTCACTCCGTTTTATGAAGAACTAAATGGCGTACTCAGCCATGAAAGCGAATTTGAAGATGCATTGATAGCCAAATCGTCTGAAGATATGGTGCAAAAACTTGCCGGGGTGATGGACAATACGAGGGAGCTTAATCTGTCGGAGTTCAAGCCTGCCTACGATTATCTGACACAATACGGGCTTTACGACATTGCCGGAGGAAATACAAGAGAAAAAATCGGGTACTGTACAAATTTCGTTTACTATAATGCTCCTGCTATCTTTATCAATTCTGATGTGCACCCCAGCTATAATGCCTTGTTTCACGAGTTTGGACATTATTTGGATGATTATGGAAGTACACGCGAAAACGCTTTGTATGGAACCTCTAATTCAGACCTGACAGAAGTTCCCTCGATGTCTTTTGAATCCCTTGCTCTGAGATCAGAACTCTCCACTTTTACCGATGTGGCTACAGTCAGTGGAATTGAGGCTGTAAAGGTAGCATCAAACATTATTGGCTATGTGTTACATCAAACACTTTTTGATGCTTTTGAGCAAGAGGTCTATGCGCAAACGGAACTTTCCCTGGAGGATCTAAACAACATCTACAAGCGATTGTACGGTTTATTTCTTGGAACAGAGGCTGCAAATAAAACAAATTTACAATATCAATGGGTGTATATGAGTCATCTCTTTCACCACGCGAATTACACCATCTCCTATACCATGAGCGCATTGCCCGCACTCAATATTTGGTTTGAAAGTAAAGATGACTTTGCCTCAGCTAAGCAAACGTACAAGACCTTGCTTAATAATATTAAACAGGGAGATTATGCGGTGGCTATGGATTCTGCCGGGATGCTTACGCCTTTGGATGAGGAGCTGTACCTTAAGCTTGCCGACAAAGTTGACGATATGTTGGAAAATAGTCCCTACCGGAGAACCATTACTGCTACTGCCGGCATTGGAGGCACTATCTTCCCCAATGGTACTATCCGCGCACAAGAGGGACAATCAGTGAAAATTAAGTTAAAGCCTGATGAAGGGAATACAATTGCAAGCATTGTTGTTGACGGCGATAGTATCGCTATAAGAGACAGTCTGTACCTCCACACGAAATACGACAGAAATATAGCTGTTACTTTCCGGCAAGTGCAAACCGGAATCGGGGATAAAACAATTCCTGAAGTGCTGCTCTATCCCAACCCCGCTACTGACTGGGTAACGTTAAAAACCCCCGATGGCAACGCCGAACGCTATACGCTGTACAACAGTTTTGGACAAGTGTTAGTGAGCCGACCGATAGTTTCCAAAGAGACAAAAATCGATGTCAGTGGCTATCCGAACGGGATCTATGTTGTTGAAGTAGAAGAACGGAAAATTAAGTTAATTGTTAATGATCGCTGATATGAAGAAGTTATTCTTAGTTATTGCCATTGCTATATTTTTGTCGGGATGCACAAAGGCACAGGAGATTGCGAAGGTTGAAAAAACAGTCATCGTTCAAGGCACAAAAACATGGGATGGTACAATTCTCCCCCTTTACCCACAAGGTCAGCCGGAGGTCACGCTGGTAAAGTTTACCATACCGCCACATACAAAACTGGAATGGCATAAACACACCGTGATAAATGTGGGCTATATGCTCAAAGGCTCGCTTTCGGTGATTTCAGAACACGGTGACGAACTCATTTTGAATGAAGGCGACCCTATTATAGAGCTGGTAAACACCTCCCACTACGGCGAAAACAAAACGGATGCCCCGGTGGAAATAATGGTGTTTTATGCGGGAGTAAAGAACGAACCATTTACCATTTTGAATGAGGATTAAGATCTCTTTAAATAAAGACATTTTCGAAAATAAGCCTCAATTATCAACATTTACAGTTCGAGTTTTTTAACTACGGACTTGCTGCCCGAACCAAATCACTTGAAAGTCAGAATCGGGACAACTAAAAACCAAAATTTGGCAAGTTAACTTTCCATATATAGCAAAATATGGCAAATTCGGGTCCCTCCTCGTTGATCCAATGGCTAAAAGTTATCCGATAGACAAGCTATTTTGACAGTGAAAATACCTCTTTCAGCTTCGGCCCCCGGTCAGTCCATTCTACTGTCGCACATTCGGAGTAAAAATCATGCTCAAAAAACAGGACATATTTGTTATCAGCAGCTTCTTTTAAAAAAGCTTCCTTTTCTTCCATAGTGGTAACCGGATACAAATCGTAGGAAGCCAGCCACACAATTGGGATATTTGCAGTTGTTGGAATCAGATCCGATGTGTAAACGTAAGTTTTCCCTTCGTGCTTCACCAAAGGAATCATTTGCCCAGGGGTGTGACCATCAAAAAAACGAACTTCGAAGTCGGGAAATAGCTCACCTTCATTTTCAACCAGCTGCATGTTACCTTCAGCTTTCAGAAAGTTCAATACATCGTAAAAATAAGCCGCTCGTTCGCGCATATTCGAAACCTGAGCATGCTCCCATTGGCGCTTGCTACACCAGTGCGTCGCATTTGGGAAAAGTAATTTCAAACTTTGCTCTTCTTTTAACACAGCACCATTGCAGTGGTCCCAATGCAGGTGAGTAAAAACAACATCGGTAATATCGCCAACCAAATAGCCCTTTTCAGCCAGCGACCCTGGCAGGGCGTCCGTTTCTTCATGCCCATTGTTCCGCTTCACTTTCTCCGGGTAATGATCGCCAACCCCTGCTTCAATCAATATCTTCCGTTCTCCCTGATCAACCAATAAGCAGCGCATGGTTAGCCTGGTCACATTGTTCTCGTCTGCCGGATAAGCTTTCGTCCACAATGGTTTTGGAATCACACTAAAAAGTGCGCCCCCATCGCATGAAAAATGGCCGGCATGAATGGCATGGATTTGCATAGTTCTGATTTTTAATTTGGGTGTGAAAATAGTAAAAAGTGGGCAGTTGAAGGAAAACGATCCTACTGAGACTGCCCCTGTAAACCGATCACTCTCTTCTGCGAAAGCGAATCGGTTTCAAAGTCCATGACAAACTTAACCACACCCGTATAATCATCAATCCCCTTTTCTATCTTATTCGTCTTCAGGTAGGCATCGTTCACTTTTGAGGCATAATCATCTATTTTTTCATCACGAAGCTGGAGCCAATGTTCGCGTATTCGGCGCAAATCTGACTTTACCCGTTCATCCAGTTTTTCAATAATTTCGGTGTAGCCTTCTAATTTATAGGCCTCATAAATAAAGTAGCGCAGCACATACAAATTGGCACTGTATCGCAATTGTTTTTCCTGACTTTGAGAACACACCAACCAGGCATAAAAATTGGCTTCAGCCTCACCCGTAATTCCAAATTGATGAGCCTTTTCGTGGGCCAGCACCAAGGGGTATTCAATCGGCAACAAGTAACTATTCACATGCACTTCGTTAAAAAATGGTCCGTAGTAACCCGAGATGGTAGCCGCAGCAAAAAAGCGGCTAAAGGTAATCGACTTTGACCGACGCACTCCCGAAGGATATTCAATCTGCAAAAACGGAGCTAAGTGTTGATAGGAATTTTCAATCCATAAATCGACTTGCGATTTTCTCAACGAATCAATTTTCACATACGACTCATTGGTTCGCTCGACCAACTTTTCAAAAACAGTTAAAAATAATTCAGTACCCGGTTCACTTTCAGAAATTGACAAGCGTTGATTCAGATCTTCCCTGTAATAATTAAAACCCCAAAGCCAGTAGAAAAGCATATACAAGATCGCCAGTGAATTGAACCAAAGAAGAAGAAATTTTCGCCATTTGATTTTTCGAATCACCAGCGCAACAACGGTCACAACTGCGAAAAAGATCAACCCCACATAAAATAAATCATCCAGCGAAAACGGCACCTGTCGACTCACTGCTGAAAGAATGGTGGCCACAACCGGGTAAATTTGCTGCGAATAAAACGCCTCGGTCATTGCAGGAAAAGCTGCCGCCAATTCGGTGAGTAAAAAAGTTGCCACCGCCAGCCAAATACCCAATAACGATTTACTGAAAATCTTCGTTCTCATGCTTCTCTTTTTATCGAATTTCAAAACTATAGAAAACAAGCCAATCCTAAAATCCAATTATTTTTTCGAAGAAGCACTGGACTTGTTCTACTTTCATTAATTTTAAGCTTTCAAAAACAGAATCCTAACTTCATGCACATTCATTTTATTGCCATTGGCGGAAGTGCCATGCACAACCTGGCTATTGCTCTGCATAAAAAAGGCTACCGAGTTACCGGAAGCGATGACGAAATTTTTGAGCCATCTAAAAGTCGTCTTCAAAAATACGGGCTACTTCCTCAACGCGAAGGTTGGCATCCGAAGCTAATCACCAACGATATTGATGCTATTATTTTAGGCATGCATGCACATCCTGACAATCCGGAACTAAAACGTGCGCAAGAACTTGGGGTAAAAATATACTCGTACCCCGAATACCTTTACGAACAAACCAAAGACAAAACACGGGTGGTGATTGGCGGTTCGCATGGAAAAACCAGCATCACATCAATGATTATGCATGTTTTTAAAACCAACCACATCGATTTCGATTACATGGTTGGAGCCAGTCTGGAGGGATTTGAAACCATGGTTTCGCTAAAAAAAGATACACAGATAGCTGTTTTTGAAGGGGATGAATACCTGTCTTCCCCCATCGACCGTCGACCAAAGTTTCATTTGTATCATCCCCACATCGCGCTGTTAAGTGGAATTGCATGGGACCATATCAATGTGTTTCCAACTTTCGAAAACTATGTGGAGCAGTTTCGGATTTTTGCCACACAAATCGAAAAAGGTGGTTCGCTTATATATTATGAAGACGACGAAAACCTTCGCCAAATTGCGACTGCTACATCCAATGGCATTGAGCAAATCCCGTACAAAGAGCATAAATCGACGGTTATTGACGGTGTAACTTACTTAAACAATGATGACCGGAAAATTCGTCTGCAGGTATTCGGAAATCACAACCTCCAGAATATTGCGGGGGCAAAATTGGTTTGCGAAAAATTGGGTGTGAGCGATGAGCAATTCTACAGTGCCATGAGTTCGTTTAAAGGCGCCGCCCGCCGTTTGGAAATTTTATCAGCAAACGAAAACGGTACTGTTTTTTATGACTTCGCTCATTCGCCTTCCAAACTAAAAGCGACAACATCAGCCGTAAAAAAGCAATTCGTCAATCGTCAACTCGTCGCTGTGATGGAGTTGCACACGTTTAGCTCGTTGAAAAAAAAGTTTCTCCCTCAATACAGTGGATGCATGGAGGAAGCCGATCAGGCTTATGTTTTCTTCAATCCAAAAACAATCGAGCACAAAAGGCTGGATCCGATTAAAAAAGAGGAAGTTGCCCATGCTTTTGCAAAAAAAGGATTGCAGGTTTTTACCGATCCGAACGAGCTATTTGACAAGCTGCGAAAAATAGATTGGACGGCTAAAAATCTTTTGATCATGACTTCGGGCAATTTTTCGGGGCAAGATTTAAAGGGCTTTGCTAAAGAGATCACCGGGAAACCGCTTCAATATAAATAAAAAACAGGCTTCGACACCCAAATGGAGGACGAGCAACTACGAATTTATTACTGAAATGAAAAACCTACTTATATTAGCTTTACTCGTTTTGAATTTGGGCACAAGTGCTCAGAAAAAAGATTCCCGACTTTGGCGAAAAGCTCAAAATCTTCACCAACGAATAATAACAATCGACACCCACAACGACACGCCCATATTGTTGCTGAAAGATGGATTCGATATTGGCGAACAGCACAACGCTTCCGAGTGTCAGGTGGATTTTCCGAAAATGGACGAAGGCAGTCTGGATGTTTCATTCTTCGGCGTTTTTACCGGGCAAAAACCGCGAACAAAGGCAAACTACCGACATGCCTTTCTACATGCCAACACCATGATTGACTCAATTCATGCGATGGTTGTTTCCCATCCCGATTTTGCACAATTAGCGTATAGTCCGGAAAACATCTCCAATATTCAACTGGCCGGGAAGCACGTCATCTGCATTGGCATGGAAAACGGTTTTCCAATTGCAAAAGAACTATCTCGAATTGAAGGCTTTTACAACCGAGGAGTTCGCTACATTACACTTTGTCATTCATTTCATAACGACATTTGCGACTCGTCGAGCGACCTAACTCCTCCTGAACACGGTGGAGTCAGCGAATTTGGGCAAATGGTCATTCATGAAATGAATCGTCTGGGGATGATGGTAGACGTTTCTCACCTGTCGGACGATTCCTTTTTTGATGTAATGAACATGAGCCAGGCGCCGGTTATTGCCAGTCATTCCTGCGCAAGAGCAGTTGCTAATCACGATCGCAATATGAGTGACGAGATGATTAAAAAGCTGGCGGAAAATGGTGGCGTAATTCAAATGTGCCTGCTGGATGATTACATCAAGGAACCCGACACAAGCACTGAAAGATATGCCGCAGAAAGTCGACTGATGAAGATATACCGTACCAAATACAGCAAAATGTCTGATCAGGAAAAAGAAGTTTTTGAAGCCGACTGGAGAAACATGAAGAAACTCCCCAAAAAACTTCCAACAGTGGCTGATATGGTTGATCACATTGATCATATCGTACAACTTGTGGGTGTTGACTATGTTGGAATTGGCAGTGACTTTGATGGTGGAGGTGGACTGGCAGACTGCAACGATGTTAGTCAATTTCCCAACATTACTTACGAACTGCTAAAACGCGACTACAAACCCAAAGACATTCGAAAGATTTGGGGTGGCAATTTTTTACGTGTTTGGAGAGAAGTTGAAAAAGTATCAGGGAAACTAGACGCACACTAATAAATAAGACACAAAAAAACCGGCCAAAGCCGGTTTTCCCGAGAAAAAACTAATATTAATTGTTGGAAAATTAATCGGTGTAAAACGGAAGTACAAAGTAGGTGTAGATTGTACATCCTGCGCAAAAGGCAAAAGCAAACTCAAGCCCTGCAAAAAACACAAGCACACCGGCCACTACCGCCGCTGCTGTGTATAACTGTAATACAAATAATAAAGCGACAACCAATGCCATGGTAAATCCCATACGGGCAGCAAAAATCTTAGGTGCTTTATCTATTTTATTTACTGGTAATTTTAAGGCCTTTACTGTTTTCGAGGCCAAAAAACTTAAAGGACTAAATTTCATTTGAGTAAACGCCCGGATAAAAAAATCAGCCGTTAACAATCCCATAACAACTACTGAGTCTAAAGCAAACGCAGCAATCACCACCAACATAACCAGCAAAGCTGTTACGCGCGGCACTTGCTCATTGATTCGTTCTTCTGATATGGGACAAAATACATTCTTCATCTTTTAATCTCCTTTCATCCATTTTAGGTGACCTATTTTTTGTCATCTAAATATATTCAGACAAATTTATCTGTTTTTTTATTAATTATTTTGAACTATTCTAAATAACAATACTTGAATTTAATAGTTTATTTACATTAAACGCTGATTTAATTATCAGACACCGATTAATAGTTCATCTTCCAATTACAATCAAATAGTCGTTCTATTCGTTATTTCCTGACACGGATTATTCTATATTTTTATATGATTATTTTTTTACTTTAAGTTCGTACAATTTTCGTACTCCACTGAAGTTCTCTAATTTAGTGCACCAACGCATGGAACTCCCAATAATCATCCTCATGTGCAAGCAAAATTTTGCTCATGTTCGTTTCATGTATTTTTGAAAATCTCAGAAAATTTAACGAACTGTCCCATCCAAAATATCGAATCATCAGTTAAGACATTGCAATACGCTTATTATGAAAAGACAAACACGATTAAAGCACCTCCTGGGAACTCTAGTTCTTCTAATTCTCGCTTATACAGGAAACAGTCAGGACCTAATCAAGTTTCTGAAAACACAACCGGAAATCGTCACTATCGATTCGATTGAAGGAAATTCTTTTTTCAAGCAGACATACGTGTTAAAAATCAGGCAGCCGATCGATTATAAAGACACAACCAACGGATTCTTCCTTCAACGCGTATTTTTAGCCGATAAACATCCAGCCAGCCCTGTCGTTTTAATTACCGAAGGGTACGCTGCAGACTATGCTTCAAAGCCCAAATACATCAACGAACTCACAACCATGTTAGATGCGAACCAGGTTTGTGTGGAGCATCGATATTTTGGTGAGTCAATTCCTGACTCGCTGGACTGGCAATTTCTTACCGTTGAAAATGCAGCTAACGACCACCATCGCATAATTGAACTTTTCAACAAATATTATCAGGCAAAATGGTTAAATACGGGAATTAGCAAGGGCGGGCAAACAGCCTTGGCACATCGGGCTTTTTTCCCAGACGATGTCTCGGCTACTGTTGCCTACGTTGCCCCACTAAATTTTGGCGTAGAAGACGGGCGTCATGAACTATTTTTGAAAGAGGTGGGGACAAGCGAATGCCGATTTCAAATTGAAAAATTTCAACGAGAAATACTTAAAAGGAGAGATCAAATGCGCCCTCTATTGAAAAAATACGCCGCAGCCAGAGCATATCAGTTTCCCATAACACTTGATGAAGTGTTGGACTACATCGTCCTTGAATTTCCTTTTGCTTTTTGGCAATGGGGTTACGATTGCAGCAAAATTCCTGACAGCAATTCAGATGACCAGCTTCTTTTTGAATATTTGGCAAAGTCCAGTCCTCCCGACTATTTTTCGTACGAAGGATCAGCTAAATATCGTGCCTTTTTTTATCAGGCAGCTCACGAACTGGGTTACTACGGATACGACACAAAACCTCTTGATGACCTTTTATCTGTAAAATCAGCCAAAGGATACTTGAATCAATTTATGGTTCCTTCTGCTACATCCGTCAAATACAGCGACAAGACATCTCGCAAAGTCAAAGCCTTTTTGAAGGATGATGCTGAAAATATTATTCTTATCTACGGCGAGATTGACCCCTGGACCGCAAGCTCTGCATCGGTAAGAAAAAGAGGCAACAACTACAAATTCGTTTTAAAAAATGGTAGTCACAAAACACGAATTGCCTCGTTTGATGAAAAGACTCGCCAAAAAATTGAAAAACAAATCAACAAAATGGTTAAAGCAACACCATGATTTGCTTTTAATAATGCTCAGCAAGAAACTAACACAAACATTTTTCACAACATAATTCGACATATACACCTGACAAACAACCCCTTACCAAAAAAGAAGTTTTTGATCTTTTAATGCATACATTGTTAAAAGTTGTTAAATTTACAGCCACTTAACTAATCAATAACGTCGTCTATGACCAAAAAGGCCATTGAAAGAAGAAATTTTTTAAAATTACTAGGTACTGGAATAGGCTCACTCCTAACACTTCCCCATTACGCAAATGCCTTTGAGTACCCTGCTGCGATTGACCGAGACCGTTTTAAAATCGGTAAGCCACAGTGGATTCTTCATAACG
Organism: Sunxiuqinia indica; assembly: GCF_009847015.1. Lineage (GTDB taxonomy): Bacteria > Bacteroidota > Bacteroidia > Bacteroidales > Prolixibacteraceae > Sunxiuqinia > Sunxiuqinia indica. Next base: position 80,878 of record NZ_WVEM01000002.1, on the reverse strand, counting down.
ACGGTACCTTTGACTTAGTTGCAGGAAGAATCAGTCTTCAAAATTGCCGCCCTACGATTGATGGACAGAGTATTTTCGTCCGTAATACGTTTATGGGTGACTCACCAAAAGGTAAACGAATTATTTATGAACTGGATCGTGGTTTTGTTATGCTCGATCTGAAAGTGAACTCAGGTTCTATCTCTATCGGTGCCGAGTTAAGTGGAATGCCTCGCGCCCCCTACTGGTTTTGTCCATTGGGCGAAGCAACGGTTAACGGCGTCAAGCATTTCTTCAAACAGGGACAAGGATTTGGAGGTCCAACAGGTTTATATGAATTTCAAAAGCCATCACAAGAAGAATTTGGTAATGAGCTCGGGGAACAGGCCTGGTCCTATGATTCATATCTGACAACGGGTTTGATCTCAGCTGAAAATGACAGCTTAGTCGTTGGTACATTTGAGCATAACGATTTTGTCCAAAAAAGTTCGCTATATAACCGCCCACACCGCCGAGGCTTAGTTGACCGCTACCCCGATGTTGAGTCAATCTTTTTCGAAACCGGCTTTGTTACAGAAAGAATTCCGCTAAAAGATGATTTTATCAAACTACCGGACATCTATATTTATTATGGAAATAAACCCTATGAAACGCTGCAACATCTAGCCTGGAATATTTCAGAAAACCTGGATGCACGAAAAGATTCAAAAACGAGCTATCACTGGGATTCATTTAACGAGTTTCAACACGATTTCGACCACGAGAAACTAACAAAACTGTTGACTTCATTGGAGTCAATGGATCCGGAAATTTTGCTGGATACTATTTTGATCAATGATGGCTATGCCATTCATGGCGATTGGCTGGATACGAATGACAAATGGCCAAAAGGACTCGAACCCGCTGCTCGCGATATCTTTCAACGACGTTACCGGGCAGGTATTTGGGTTGCGCCATTTATGGTAAGCGAGGAAAGCAAAGTCTTCAAACGACATAAAGACTGGTTAATTCGTGATAAGGAAGGCATTCCTATTCCTGAGTGGAATTTCAAGGAAGGCACGCATTATGCTCTCGATGGTAGTCACCCTGAAGTAAAGCGTTATATCCAAAAAGTTTTCCGGACATTCCGAAAAATGGGATTTACCTTTTACAAAACTGAATTTATGGATTGGGGACATAAACCGTCAGTTGGCATTGAACGATATGATAAAACCAAAACTTCAGTTCAGATTTTTACGGAAATTTTAAATATTATTCGGGAAGAAATAGGAGCCGGAAGCTTTTGGCTAAGTGGCACATCGCCTTATGCACCGATGATTGGTTATGTTGATGCCATGCGTATTGCAAATAGCATTAATTGTGAATGGGAGCAAAACGGTGTTGGCAATATGCTTCAGGAAAGCTACAACTGCCAGTACTTCAACAACGTATTTTGGCAAAACGATCCGGATGTTATTTCGCTTCGTAATATGAATTGCAACCTAACCAACACCGAAAAAACTAGTCTGGCATACTGGAGTGGTATTTTAGGTGGGGTCGTAAGTATCTCCGACCGCTTTTCAACCCTAACTGACGAACAGCTGGAAACCTGGCGCCTGTTGCTTCCCCATGAACGGCCACAAAGTGCTACCCTTCCGTATTGGGGGCAGGACAAAACATGCAAGGTTGCGCTACGACGTTACCGCTCACCCAAAGCCTGGGGGCTCCTGATTTTTAATGATACAGAAGAAACAGTAACCGAAAACTTTGTTTTTTCCGAGATCAATGAAGAGAGCAGCAATTGGGTATACGAGTGGACCTTGGGTGAAAGTATGGGGCTGGGAAATCTCAGCGAAATTACAGTCACTCTCCAAAAGCACGAGTCAAAGCTATTTTATTTATCTGACGGAAACGACAGCCCGGCGGAAGACCTATCAATTAGTGGAATCCGCCTGAAAAAAGTTTACCGCAAACAGGATACTTAAACCTTACGACCATTTATTTTCCGGCGATTGCACAGGAATGAGCCGTGTAATTAAATTTATTCAAAACTAAATCTTATTTTAGAAGTCATTTTTGAATAAACCGCTATGGATTTTCGCGCACTGAATATTGACACACCAATTGAATTAATTAATCAGGCCTCGCAAAGAGGATTGATTGGAAGCCTGGGTATTGAATTCACCAAAATTGAAGCTGGAACAGTTGAAGGACAAATGCAACTCTCTGAAAAAAACTGTCGCCCCGATGGTATTTTACATGGAGGTGCCAACCTGTCGCTGGCCGAAACGCTAGCCGGACTGGGAAGCATGTTGCTGGTTGATGTAAACGAATTTAATGTACTTGGCATTCAGGTAAACGGCAGCCATACCGGCATCTTAAAAGAAGGTAAAGCTTTTGCTACTGCAAAAATCATGCACCAGGGAAACCAGACCCACGTTTGGAATGTTGATGTAACAAATGAAGAAGGCCGACTGATTTCAGCAGTTCGGGTGACGAATATGATTGTAAAAAGGAATGACTAAAAAAAGAACATTAACACAATTTCTGGATAAACTCATCGAAAAGAATTGCGCTTTTGCCATATGGTCTGAACCCGGAAGCGATGAACCTGAAATCCTACTGACAGATAAAAAAGACCTGATTTACCCCAAAGAGTTTTGTAAACTGAACGGGCAAGAAGGTTTCGTTTTTGCTCCCTACGAAGTCAACTCAACCACGCCATTGGTATTATTAAAGCCAGGTATCTACCATAAAGGGATCGAAGAAATTATCAAAATTGATCTGGACGAAATTCAGAAAAATCAAGCTGCCGCGAGTAAAGAAGATGAACATTTCATCATTGAAAAAGAGGTGTATTTAAAGGATATTGAAACAACAATCGAAACAATAAAAACCAGCAAACTTTCAAAAGCAATTATTTCTCGTCTAATCCCTTCAACCCGCGGAGAGGAGTCGATCGGTGAGCTTTACATGCAATTGTTTGAGCAAACTCCAAACGCTTTTATTTATCTGGTTAACCTGCCAAAAGCGGGCTGCTGGATGGGAGCTACTCCCGAAGTCCTCCTGAAATCAGATGAAAAAACATTGGAGACCATATCACTGGCCGGCACACAAACCCGAAGGGCAGATTCAGACTACAGCTGGCACACCAAAGATATTGAGGAGCAAGCCTTTGTTTCTCGTTACCTACTCGATGTATTTTATCAATTCAACATTCACCCATACACAACGCGAGGCCCTGAGACACTTGAGAGCGGAAAAGTAGCGCATCTGTTTACCAGCTTTCGTTTTTCAGCAAAAAAATTAAGTCGCAGGCTAGGCGATTTTGTTGCCGAACTTCATCCAACACCTGCAGTTTGTGGCTATCCAAAATCAAAAGCCAGCAAGTTCATCACTAAAATTGAGAAACATGATCGTCGCTATTACACCGGTTATCTGGGACCTTGGCAGTTAAACAATTCCATCAGATTATTTGTAAATTTGCGATGCATGGAAATAACACCCAAACAATACATTTTGTATTCGGGAGGTGGAATTACAGCAAGGTCAGTTCCTGAAGAGGAATGGGAAGAAACAAACAACAAAGCGAGAACACTTTTATCAGCCATCGAAGCGGTTCAAAATAATGATATCAACCAAAAAACACATTCAACAGCTAGCCAGCTTACTTCTGAGCAAAGGAATTGATGACATTATCATTTCTCCGGGATCGAGAAATGGGCCGCTAACCCACACCTTTGCCGGAAGCGGAAAATTTAACTGTCGCAATATTGTTGATGAACGAAGCGCGGCCTATTTTGCACTGGGATTAGCTCAAGCCAAGCAAAAACCGGTTGCCATTGTATGTAGCTCCGGAACAGCAAGCTTAAATTATGCTCCTGCCGTTGCCGAAGCATTTTACTTAAATATGCCATTAATTGTGCTCACAGCCGACCGCCCGGATTATTGGATCGACCAAGCGGAAAGTCAATGCATCCGGCAAGAAGGAATTTATCAGAACTTCACAAAGTCAGCGTTTTCACTGCCCTTGGGCGAAACGGAAAAAGAATTGTGGTTTGCCGCACGTGAAATAAACGAATGCCTCAACACTGCTATTAACGGAACTCCGGCTCCTGTGCATATCAACATCCCGCTGGAAGAACCATTGCATGATTTGTTGGATGAAAAACTTCCGACAGTAAAAAATATAACCCAGCCCGATGTGGCTGCATACCTGGTCGATTCAGAGTTAAAGCAGATAGCCGAAACAGTCAACAAAGCTCAAAAAATATTGGTTTTAGCCGGACAGCAAGTCCCGAATCCAGATCTGGAAAATCGGTTGATCGAATTGGTAGAAAAAACTGGCGCTGTTGTTCTGAAAGAGCATATCTCAAACTTAAACCACACCACTTTTTGCAGCAGCATTGACACAATTATGGCGGCTATCCATGACGGTCAATCAGAAGACTTCGCCCCTGATTTACTGATTAGCCTCGGTGGTCAGTATGTTTCAAAGTCATTGAAGCAATTTTTACGAAAAAACCACCCATCAAACCATTGGCACCTGAGTTTGTCCAACGAGCATTTCGACACCTACCAATCGTTAACCAAGGTGATCAACATGCAGCCAAGTGACTTTATAGAACAACTTTTGCCAAAAGTCTCATCCAACAATCGGACTTATTTTAGTCGTTGGAAAGAAAAAGAACAGCAGGTAAACCAACTGCGTGATGACCTTATCGGACGAACTCAATACTGTGATTTGACTGTTTTTGATGAACTCAGAAAAGCCATCCCACAAAACTCTGTGATTCATTTAGGCAATAGTTCCCCGGTTAGATATGCATTGATTTGCGACCCAGTAAAAAATACCCGGTATTTCAGCAACCGCGGAACCAGTGGTATCGATGGTCCACTTTCAACAGCTGTTGGCTTCGCCTCCGAATCTGAAAAGTTGAACACCATTATTCTGGGTGATTTGTCGTTTTTTTACGACTCAAATGCGCTTTGGAACAACTACCTCAAAGAAAACCTGCGAGTAATTGTAATCAACAACCGGGGTGGAAATATATTTAGCCTAATAAAAGGGCCCAGCGATTCACCTGCTTTCCAGGAACACTTTTTCACTGAAAATAAATTTAAGGCTGAAGGAATTGCTAAAACATTTGAGTTGGATTATTTTAAAGCTGAAAATCAACAAGAGTTACGCGAAGTTTTAAAAGATTTCTATTCCCCGAAACAGCAAAAACCAGCCCTCCTGGAAATTTTCACCGATGCAGAGCTGAACACAAAAATGTTTCGGGAGTTGTTTAAGATCGTGAAACAATGCTAAAAGAAAAAGTATATCATTTGGTTGAAAGAGGTTCTCACGGGTCAAAAATCAATTTGTATTTTGACTATGCCATCATGTTCCTTATCATAGCGAATGTTATCATTGTCATTCTCGAATCATTCAACAGCATATATAGTCGTTTTGGTTCATATCTGATTGCATTCGAAATATTCTCTGTTATTGTTTTTTCCATCGAATACCTAATGCGCCTCTGGGTTTCTGATATAACTCATCCTGCACCAACTAAAACTAAATCGTTTTTTAAGTTTATCTTCTCTTTTTACGGAATAATCGACCTCCTGGCCATTCTTCCTTTTTACTTGCCATTTGTTGTAAAAATTGATCTAAAGTTTTTACGAATTCTTCGGCTGATGCGATTTTTCAGAATATTTAAATTTAACAGGTATAACAGTTCTCTCAATCTGATATGGCAGGTAATTAAAGAAAAAAGAACAGAATTAGGGATAACCGGATTTCTTACGTTTTTAGTTCTCTTAATTGCATCTTTCCTAATGTATTATATTGAAGGCGATGTCCAACCGGAACAATTCCCCAACATTCTGGCTTGCCTTTGGTGGGCAGTTGCAACATTAACAACAGTTGGTTATGGCGATGTATATCCAATCACTGGATTAGGGAAAGTGGTTAGCGGTACTATTGCCCTGCTGGGAATTGGAGTTGTCGCATTGCCTACCGGTATTATTGGATCAGCATTTATGGAAAAAGTTAGTCAGAAAAATAAACAAGCCAAGCAGTGTCCGCATTGTGGAAAACAAATACATTAGCAACCTAAAATTAAACAAATAGACAACAGACTTGTCTTCTAACAAAAAACAAAATAGAATGAGCACACAAAGACAATGGGAAACCATTAAAGAATACGAAGATATTTTCTTCGACTATTACGACGGAATTGGAAAAATAACCATTAACCGCGAACGCTACCGCAATGCTTTTCGCCCTACGACGGTTAACGAAATTAGCGAAGCCTTACGTTTCTGTCGCGAAGACCAACGAATTAATGTGATCGTGCTAACCGGAGCTGGCGACAAAGCCTTTTGTGCAGGTGGCGACCAAACGGTAAAAGGCAAAGGTGGCTACATCGACGAAAACGGAATTCCACGATTGAATATTCTGGAAGTTCAGAAACAAATCCGCAGTATGCCTAAACCTGTGATTGCGATGGTAAACGGTTTTGCTATCGGCGGTGGTCATGTACTGCATGTGGTTTGCGACATCAGTATTGCCAGCGAAAACGCCATCTTCGGACAAACAGGCCCGAAAGTTGGAAGCTTCGATGCAGGGCTCGGATCATCATACCTGGCCAGCATTGTCGGTCAGAAAAAGGCTCGTGAAATATGGTTTATGTGCCGCCAATACTCTGCTGCCGAAGCCTTGGAAATGGGCTTGGTCAACAAAGTCGTTCCACTTGACCAGTTGGAAGATGAGACAGTTGCCTGGGCACAAAAAATGCAGGAACACAGTCCATTGGCTTTACGCATGTTGAAACTCGGACTCAATGCGGAACTCGATGGGCAAGTCGGCATTCAGGAGTTTGCCGGAAATGCAACACTGCTTTATTACCTGACAGAAGAAGCTCAGGAAGGAAAACACGCATTTTTGGAGAAACGCAAACCCGACTTTGGAAAATACCCAAAGTTCCCCTAGCAGCAATATTCATCGAACTCAATCACAATTTCAAACTGGTAGCGATCTATTTTTAAACTATGGCAACAGCAAAAAGTTGGGTAAAAGCAGCACGTCTGCGCACACTCCCCTTGGCACTTTCTGGTATTTTAATGGGATGTGGCCTGGCATGGTTTTATGGATCTTTCAACCTGCATGTTTGCATTTTAGCAATCATTACAGCCACCTTAATTCAGGTATTCTCAAACTTTGCCAACGACTTTGGAGACAACCAACGCGGAACGGACAATGAGTTTCGCCTCGGCCCCACCCGAACGATGCAAAGCGGAGAAATCAGTCATTCAGAAATGAAAAAAGGAATGACCATTATTGGTGGCTTGAGCCTGATCTTTGGCATTTGGCTGGTTTATGCCGGAACCTGGGAATTTTCGAAAACAGCTTTTTTCAGTTTCATCGGACTCGGAGTTTTATCGTTAATTGCCGCCTACTTCTATACCGCTGGCAAGAAATCCTACGGCTATGTTGGCTTAGGCGATTTGGCAGTTTTTCTGTTCTTTGGGCTGCTCCCGGTTATTGGTGTTTTCTATTTGAGTGCTGCTTATTTTGAAAAAGCCATCGTTTTACCTGCCCTAAGCATGGGTTTTTTTAGTACCGGCGTTCTCAATCTTAACAATATGCGGGATTTGGATAACGACCAAAAATCCGGCAAAATTACGCTGCCTGTCAGAATAGGCGCGCGAAACAGCCGGATTTATCATACCGCAATGATTCTTTGGGGTTGGCTTAGTGTTATCATTTTCACGCTGCACCAGCAAGAATCAACATGGCAATGGTTATTTTTGCTAACTTTACCTTTGTTTATCAAAGATTTAGCAAACATTCACCGGATTAATGAAGAGCAAAAACTTGATCCGTTTCTCAAAAAACTGGCGCTTTCTACCCTTGCCTTTACCTTGCTTTTTTGTTTAGGATTAATACTGGCTGTTTTATGATTGCATATTTCAAAAAATATCAACTTCATTTTAAACGTCCGGCGGAAACATCGCGAGGCGTTTACAATACAAGAACTATTTGGCTTCTTTTTCTGAAAGAAAATGAGAGAACCGGAATTGGTGAATGTGCGCCGCTTCCTGACTTGAGCAAGGAGTCGCCCGAACAGGTTGAACAGCTATTAAAGACAATCTGTGCCAACCCCACCAACTACATCAATCATCCCGAACTGTTACAGGATATTCCATCGGTTCGCTTTGGTTTGGAATCTGCTATGTTGGATCTTGAAAACGGAGGAAATCAGATTCTGTTTCCGTCAACCTTTACTTCAGGCGAAGAGGGGATTCCAATCAATGGTCTGATTTGGATGGGAGACTACACGTTTATGCAACAACAAATCCGGGAAAAATCGGAGGCCGGATTTCAATGCATTAAGTTAAAAATTGGCGCAATTAATTTCGAACGGGAACTCTCCTTACTACAGTCTTTGAAGTATTTGAAAGGTCGCCAGGATATCACGATCCGTGTTGATGCCAATGGTGCTTTTCAACCTGAAAAAGCACTGGATAAACTTAATGAACTGGCCCAATTTGATCTGCATTCGATTGAGCAACCAATTGCTGCCGGACAATGGGAAGAGATGGCAAAACTTTGCGATGAAACACCAATCCCAATTGCGCTCGACGAAGAGCTGATTGGCATTAATTCGAGAGATAAAAAAGAGGCTCTTTTAGACATCATCAGACCTCAGTTTCTGGTACTAAAACCAAGCTTACACGGAGGTATTGCCGGTTGTGATGAATGGATCAACTTAGCCAACGAGCGGTCGATTGGCTGGTGGATCACCTCCTACCTCGAATCTAACATCGGGCTTAATGCCATTGCTCAGTGGACATTCACCAAACATCCGAAAATGTATCAGGGCCTGGGAACCGGACAGCTATTTACCAACAACTTTAATTCGCCACTTGAAATTCGTGGAGAACAGCTTTGGTTCGATCAGCAAAAAACATTTATTCTACCGGAAGAATTAAGTGATCCCAAACAATAGGCTTATTTCCATCATGAACCTATTTCCAACGCATATCAAGTTTAACGGAAAGCCCACACCAATTAGTGATCTTCTCCAACGACAACTATCTGCGCTATCTGGCTGGGAAAAACAATGGCTGAGTTTTCTGCAAGAATGGTATAACCAAAACGATTACATTAAAGTAAACACCTCGGGTAGTACCGGAACACCAAAAACGATAAAGCTAAACAAGGATTTTGTGGCTGCCAGTGCGCAACGTACCATCCAATATTTCGGACTGAAAAAGGGCGACTGCATTTTACATTGTTTACCTACGAAATACATCGCCGGAAAACTAATGGTTGTCCGTGCCCTGCTTGGCAAACTTGACTTACATCTTGTTGATCCGGCCAGCGACTTCCGCTTCTTGCCCCAAAAGCGATTTAAATTTGCAGCGATGGTTCCCAACCAGGTTCACAAGTTGATGATGCTTGATCCAAATAGTTATCTGGATTGGAATTTGGAATTTTTACTGATTGGTGGTTCTGCAGTTCAGCAATCATTAATCGACCAATTGCAAGAAGTACAAACGCAATGCTATTCCAGTTATGCCATGACCGAAACTGCGACCCACATCGCCTTGCGAAAATTGAACGGTAAAAACCAAGATCAGTTTTACCATTGCTTAGACAATATAAAAGTGCAACTCTCGCTCGACAATTGCCTTGAAATTTTTATGCCCGGACTAAAACAACAGCCGCTAAAAACAAATGACTTGGCAGAATTAGCAGACGAAAAGACGTTTCGAGTTTTAGGTCGAGCAGACAATGTGATCATTTCCGGAGGTATCAAATTCTCGCCCGAACAATTGGAAAGGAAGCTGGAGCCGTTTATTTCCATCGCTTTTTATTTTTCATCACTGCCTCACGAAACGCTGGGACAACAACTTATTCTAATCGTTGAAGGTGAAGAAGATGAAAATCTTATCCATCAAATTCGAACGATTTGCAGTCAGCAGCTTTCAACATACGAGCAGCCAAAGCAGATTCGATTTATTAAAGTATTCCAGCGAACAGAGAATGGGAAAGTAATGCGAAAAACATTATAAAATAAAAGAGCTACAAACACATGTCTGTAACTCTTTTATTTCCAGTGGAGAATATCGGAATCGAACCGATGACCTCTTGACTGCCAGTCAAACGCTCTAGCCAACTGAGCTAATCCCCCATCATTTTGCACCGCAAATATAATAATATTTTCAAAACGTAATCACCATTGGTTCTTTTTGGTTTGGTTTTTGTTTTCTCACTCTTATTAGCCATTCATTTTTAAACAATTAAATCAAGAAGTTATGGGAACAAAAAAATCTAAGAACGCCGATTTAGAAAGTAAACGCTCATTATTCCTCTCGCTTGGATTAGTACTCTCACTCGGTTTTACCTTACTGGCTTTTAGTTGGAAAACACCAGTACAAAAAGCCGACGATGTTGGATCTGTTAACTGGGACTCCCCTACTGATATTATTATTCCCCTAACTAAACCAGAGAAAAAGGAACTCGCGCCTCCGATAAAAACAGTTGAATTATTTCAGCTGGTCGATAATGACACAGAGCTGGATGATGATGATCTGGATATTTTTGACACCGAAGTAACCGACCAAGGAATTGACGTTGATGCATTACAAGATTTCGCAAACGATAATGACACATACGACAAGGAAGAAATTGTGCTAATACCTGATGAAATGCCCGAATTTCCCGGTGGAATGAAAGCTCTTTTGAAGTTTATCGCCAATACGGTTGACTATCCGTCGGTGGCTCAGGAAACTGGAATTCAGGGACGAGTATTTGTCAATTTTGTTGTTAATGCTGATGGGCAAGTCAGCGATGCCCGCATCATTCGGGGTGTCGATTCTTCGCTGGACAGAGAAGCACTCAGGGTTGTCAATAAAATGCCAAGATGGAGCCCCGGAAAACAGGGCGGACATGCAGTAAGGGTTTCCTACAATGTGCCGATCAATTTTGTATTACAATAAAATGTCCGACGAACACAAAGGATAAAATTTTAATTTTTTCAACTCTTGATTTTGAAGATTATTTTTTATCTTTAGCCCCTCAATATCGAGAAAAACTAGTATCTGAAAAATAGAAACAACTTCTAAAACTGAATTATGGAACCAAAGAAATCACCAAAAGCCGATCTTGAGAGCAAAAGAAATATTTTTGTTCAGATAGGGTTAGTGGTGTCTCTAGGTCTTTGCTTACTAGCTTTCGAATGGACTTCCAGAGTAGAACAAGCTTCTTCTTTAGGATCTGTTGCAGAGCAAGAGGTGGAGGATGAGATTATCCCAATTACCCGTCAAGAAGAAGTAAAACCACCACCACCACCACCACCACCAAAAGTTGTTGAGGTGTTAAATATCGTGGAGGATGATGTTGAAATCGAAGACGAACTTGAGATTCAAGACACCGAAGCGGATGACGAAACAGTGATCGACGTTGCGCCCGTTATTCAAGAAGAAGAGGAAGTTGACGAAGGTCAGGTATTCTTTATCGTAGAAGATATGCCTGAATTTCCTGGTGGAGAATTAGCTCTTCGTAAATTCATTGCCAATGCTGTAAAATATCCTGTAATTGCTCAGGAAAACGGTATTCAGGGAAAAGTTTACGTTAACTTCGTTGTAGATAAGGACGGAAGTATCACCAATGCGCGGATCGCTCGTGGTGTTGATGCATCACTTGACAAAGAAGCACTTCGTGTGGTAAACAGTCTTCCTAAATGGAAACCCGGAAAACAAAGAGGAAAACCAGTAAGAGTTTCTTATACGGTTCCTATCAACTTTGTATTACAATAAAGATTTAAACAATAAAAAAAATCCTGGTTCCGTTTTTTCGGGGCCAGGTTTTTTTATGAAACAAACTTTGAAATTATTTGAATGATTGAAACCGAGAAAGTACAAGAAACTGCCGTATTAGTTGGACTGATAAACAAGGAACAAGACGAAAGACAAGCTCAGGAATATTTGGACGAGTTGGAATTTTTGGCTGATACAGCGGGAGCGAAAGTCAAAAAACAGTTTTTCCAGCGATTGGATGTTCCCAATCATGCTACATTTGTAGGATCAGGCAAGCTACAGGAGATTCATAACTACATGAAGGTTCATGAAATTGACACGGTTATTTTTGACGATGAACTAAGTCCAACCCAACTCCGGAACATCGAACGACAACTGGAATCCAAAGTACTCGACCGGACAAATCTGATTTTAGATATTTTCGCCAAGCGTGCGCAAACAGCCCATGCCAAAACTCAGGTTGAACTAGCGCAATACCAATACATGCTTCCACGGTTAACCCGAATGTGGACTCACCTGGAGCGGCAGCGAGGTGGTATTGGAATGCGGGGTCCCGGAGAAACACAGATTGAGACCGACCGCCGGATTATTTTAGATAAAATTGCCCGACTAAAAGTTCAGCTTAAAAAGATCGACAAGCAAAAAGCCACACAACGGAAAAACCGTGGAAAATTGGTTCGTGTTGCCCTCGTTGGTTACACCAATGTTGGTAAATCAACCATCATGAACATGCTGGCAAAATCAGAAGTATTCGCCGAAAACAAGCTTTTTGCAACACTTGACACGACCGTTCGGAAAATGGTTGTTGGCAACCTCCCCTTCTTATTGGCCGACACTGTTGGGTTTATCCGGAAACTGCCTCATGGTTTGGTCGAGTCATTTAAATCAACACTTGACGAGGTGCGCGAAGCCGACATTTTGGTTCATGTGGTCGATATCTCACACCCGGGTTTTGAAGAGCAAATCAACACCGTAACCGAAACCCTGTCAGAGATTGAAACAGGAGAAAAGCCAACCATCTATGTGTTCAATAAAATTGACGCATTTGAATATGTACAAAAAGATGACGATGATTTAAGTCCAAAAACACAAGAGAACTATTCGCTGGAAGAATTAAAAAATACATGGATCGGCAAAAATAACACGCCTTCTCTTTTTATTTCTGCCACTGAAAAAGAAAATGTTGATGAATTTAAGAAGACCCTTTATGAAGAAGTCAAAAAAATTCATGTAACCCGATTCCCATACAATGATTTTCTGTACGATATGGACTGGACAAAACCTCAGGAATGATTAAAAAGGAAGTTGCCATTTTTGACTTTCCTGAGCTCCTACTTTTCACAGAAAATTTCTTTGGATGAATATTGACGACTAAATGAAACCCAAAAGTTTGTGTTAGCACTCATGTTATGACCGCCCATTTTCTAGAAAAACTTACACGACAAATGAAGCTTGATCGGGCTAAAGCCACCACAATTTATCACGTCTCCGCTTTGGACTAGCTTGCGTTTGTGTCCGGGATTTGCTCTTTTATCATTGTGTCGTGTCACAGTTATTTTTGTTCTCCCGCTAGTGCCAATTTGTATACCCTGATGAGCAGGGCTTCCTCCCACTATCAATCCTTTTCACAAACCCATATTCGTCTGGCAAAATTTGCCTTTCCTCTTTTTCGAACACGACAATGATCCGATATGCTGAATCCGGCGTTGCTGATTGGGCTTGTAATGTCCGAGGTCGATACAATAACAAGTCGATTTGTGATTTTTGCTGTCGACTCAATAATGTGAATGACATCATGATCGGTTGCACAGCTCAGTAAATTGTATGGCAGGTCGATAATAGCAGCATCATACTTTTTACTGATGTCTTTTATATCAGAGCGATATACCGTTGCTGTATAGTTGAAATGAGCAAGATTTACCCGGGCGTCGCGGCACACCTTCCAGTTAATGTCGCAACCTTCAATGCTATTTCCTGCAAAACAGGCTTCTAACATGATTGTACCAACGCCACAACATGCATCGAGTAGCTTATTTTGTTGGTCTGCCTTTGCTGCAATATTAACAAGAGCTTTGGCAATATTTATACTGATTGAGTTACTGTATGAACGTGGTTTTTCCTTGTGCTTGTACCACGCAAAACGATCTTTAATCAAAACGCCAAAGTACCAACCCCCATCGTAATAGCATAAAGCATACGTTATTGTTGGGCAATAGTAATCCGGGTTGCCCTCAATGCTATAGCCAATATCTTTTAACTTTTTAAGCCTCTCGGCATACTCCGTCGGGTCACTATCCAACACTAAATACTCTACTTTAAACCCTTCAATGCATATACGTTCTTTCTTGATCTGATTGATTAGCGTCGAATAATCATCAGAAAACAAAATAATATCAAGTCTTGCTTTAATGAATGCACTGGTTGAAGGCTCTGCTTTTATCTCGGAAAAAAGTAGTTTGTTCTTTTCTTCCTTACCAAAAATTGATCTCGATTCGAGCTTACATAACTCACTTTCCGTATTATCGTAGGTAAAGGCGTATAGATGTGTGTTTTTCTGCATGTGCTTTGTCCCTGATATTTTCTATCAGGCGAATTTAAGTAATGTTGTTATTCAAACTGCTCAATCCCAACAAGAAGATAAAATGACGTCCAATTGCGATTCCATTAATTCGGTTCAGCTGAAACAGTCTCCATAATTCGAATTCCGCTCTTTTTCATGAGTTCACTCGCATTAAAATCATTACATATACCCGGGCGAATTTCATAACTAAAAATCATAGAATCATTTATAATTTCACTGTTGAAGCTATAATTTGCAACCAGCTTTTTATTCCCCGATAGTTTTGCCAGTTCAATGTCGTGTGTTGCAATAATTCCTGATGTTTTGAGCTCACTCAATTGATTAATCAATGAAAAACCTCCTTTATGTCTATCTTCGGAGTTTGTGCCTTTAAACATCTCGTCTAAAAGAAAAAACGTATTCTGATTGCTTTCGATCAGTTTCAGCATCTTTTCAATTCTGCTTAATTCGGCATAAAAAGAAGAGATTCCTTCCTTTAAATTATCCTGGGTTCTCATACTCGTATATAACTTCAGGTTCGAAACCTGCCCATTTTTTGCACAACAAGGGGCACCGGCTAATGCTAAAACCAGGTTTACGCCCACAGTTCTTAAAAAAGTGCTTTTCCCTCCCATATTCGAACCGGTAATCAAAACAACATCACCTTGTCCCTCGGAGTGAAAATCATTACACACCCGTTTAGTCGAATTGATTAAGGGATGCCCCAACGACTCAAAATGTACGTAATTGTCCTTTTCTGTTATCTCCGGAAATGTATAGGACGGATTTGAATAGCAATAACCTGCAAGGCTACTGATCACCTCAAACTCACTAACAGCTTCAGCCCATGCTTTCAAATACGCCTTATTTTTTGTTTTCCATTTTTCTACGCTTATAATCACGTAAATATCGATTAGCAGGAAACTATTTAATATAGAATAAAAATAATTGCCTTTTATTGGCATCTTGATCTTATTTACACCTCTTTGCTGAGAAAAGTCTAATAATTTGCACAGCTTTTTAATTTCTTTGAATGCTGAATACTTATTTTTACTTAGCAATGATTTTAGTTGTTCTAATTTTTTCGACTGGAAACTCTCCCCTTCAATTTTATTGATCAATGTCTGATAACCTCTTAACGTGTTAATATTCTCTGTTGATGTTTCAACAATATCATCGGCTATGGGTCTTACTTTTTTTAAAATTCTGTTGATAATAAATAAAACAGTAATAAAAGGGAGCAAATAAATAAACCAGCTTGATGAACTCACATAAGGCAGGTAGAAATATAAGGTGAGAAACGATAGACCCGAAAGGATTATGGCTGCTGCCAGATAGATTCGTCGATATTTTAATAAAACGACAGGTGCTTCTACCCAATTTAACAATCTATAATAATCACTTTTTTTATTCTGAAAGTGCATGCCTGACGCCTGAAAATCCTGCCTCCAATCCAATTTTTGAGCTAATTCTTTGATGGCATTTTGTCGGTCGTGTATTTCACGATTAGGTGCAGGTTCCGACAGCCATTCTGATAACAAAATCATACCCGACTCCGTCGTTGTTCTGTTGAGCAATTGAAAAATGGAATGCTGTCCAAAAATATCTAAATCAGAGGTATAAGGATGATTTGGATTGATAAACTGATCTCCGGTATCAAATTCTTCCAGATGAGATGTTTCTCTTAAAATTTCGGATTCATTTATACTTTTCAGGTAAGCAGTATGCTTTTTCAGGTAAGCTATTTTGTTGTAATACTTGATTGCAGCACCAAAACATACGATCAATAGTGGAAAAACAAACAGAACCGGGGTTAATAAATTTGAACTAAACAAGTAGATCAGAATGATACTTGAAATGACAAAAACAAATAACCGAAGAAATGAAATACGTTTCAACAGCTTACTTAGTTTAAGCAGCTTGACATCGTATGTTTTTATATTATCGCGATAGATCTTCATCTCATTATAATTTAAAATTTTCAACGGTATTCGATGGAACTCGCTTATAATGATTCTCCTGTGTGTGATGGCCTTTACATGCTCGCTTCATGTGTTTCTCATCGTTTATTTTTCCCATTTTAAGTTCGTGCAGTTTCAGTTGCAAATTATGCGTCAATTAGTAAGCTTACTCGTTGCATGATGGTTTTTTATAACGTTAAGTAAAACGTTACCTGTTTTAAGCCCTTTAATCACATACTCATAAGCTTCGGATATATCTTCGATTAAATATTCCCGATCAATAACGGGTTTGAATTTCCCTGTCGCCAAAAGATGACTGATATATGGTATTGTTTTCTGCTTGTTGCAAGGAATAGGGAAAATTACTTTTTTACCAGACATTGAAGTTAAGAGCGGATAGAAAACATTTTGGGAATAGGGACCCAGCTCAGACGAAATATAAATACCTTTTTCTTTCAATATTGATTTACACTTCCCAAATGTGCTTTTACCAACGGTATCAAAAACAAAGTCGTATTTATCGTTATCACTCGTAAAATCTTCTTTGGTATAATCAAAAATTTTGTCGGCACCTAAAGATTTGACTAGCTCAATATTTTTCGTACTACAAGTAGCAGTTATCGTGATATCATATTGCCGAGCAAATTGCAGAAGAGCAGAACCAATAGCACCAGTTGCACCATTTATTAGCATATTTTGTCCGGACTTGATCGTTACTTTATGTATGAAAGAGTATGCATAATGAGCCCCTTCCAAACCAGCGGCCGCCTGTTTAAAATCAATGTTTTCAGGGATTGAGAAAACATGATCCTTTGTTGTCGTTGTATATTCAGCCTGAGATTCAGCCCCCGTATCATTAAAGCCAAATACCCGATCTCCAATAGTAAGTGCCTTCACATTTTGGCCAATTGCTACTACTTCACCAGCGAAGTCGGTCCCTAAAATAATTTTACGTGGTTTAAATAGTCCTAAGACAAATCTCATGATAAGTGGTTTTGCCGTAAGGTTGGCACAATCTGTCCTGTTAACCGTTGTAGTATAAACCCGAATTAACACTTCATCGTCTTTTGGAATTGGTTTTTCAACCTCTTCAATTCTTATTCGACTTGGAGAACAATAACTTCTGCGTATTGAGGCTTTCATGTTTTATTTTTTTATTCTTCAATAGAGTAAAACGCTGAGACATCCTGCTGTAGCTGATTTCGGAGCGCCCTCATGTCCGTCTGGACTAAATAGTAATGCGAGTCTGTAGTTACGAACCGCACCAATCCCACTCTGAAATAGGAACTGTATTATGCGTTCGGTTTTATCTTTTTTAATTCTATCATTATTTTATTTTTCTCACCTTTTGCGGTCATAAGGTCACGGACCTATTTGATATTTTCGATTTCGCTTCTATCACAAATTGTTAAAGACTCGAAACATGACACTAAATTACTCGCACTGCTTAATTCTAACTTTTCAAATCGTCGTCTCCTACATTAGAGGCTTTAACTCCTATTCATCAGAATCGCAAACGTCGGTTCATTAGTCGTGTATCTGAGTTTTAACTGTCCCAAGTTAGTAATTTTGGGAGGCAAGTGACACTGTTGACTATAATTTATTTCATTCAAAACAATACCGACCAGGGGCCATTCTGAAGAAGAAGAGGGTTTGTGGATGTTCAACCAGAAATGTAGAGGAGACTTCCGATTGGCGAATTCGACTACCCATTGTAATAATTTCCGCCCCTCTGTCTGTCGAAAGGCTGATAGCTCGCCCTGATTTTAATCTGGTAAACCTTAAGCTTAAACAGATGTTTTACACATTATCTATCCTGAGCAAATAATACTTAGTCATGAAACAACTGCTTTATCTTTTTTTAAACAGCCTGACACTTCTTTTTGCCTTAACCATGAACTATTTATCCGGAACGGGTGCCATAAATGGTATGACGGTAGGAGAAGTGAGTGCCAAATTTGAAAACCTGTTTACTCCGGCCGGTTATGCTTTCGCCATTTGGGGAGTCATTTATCTGCTATTGATTGCTTTTGTAGCGTATCAATGGTATGCATGGTTCAAACACAAACAGGATGAAGCTTTGACTCAAACCGGGTTCTGGTTTGCCTTATCGAATGTAGCTAACGGGCTCTGGATTTATGCGTGGACACATTTACAACTTGAGTTTTCAATGCTGCTCATGCTGGTATTGCTTTTTTCATTAATTGTCATGACACTGCGGTTACGGCTCGAAACATGGGATGCTCCGGTACGCATCATCTTTTTTGTTTGGTGGCCGGTTTGCATCTACTTAGGATGGATTGTTGTAGCTACCGTAGCAAATTTTTCAGCCTGGCTGGTGAGTATCGGCTGGAGGGGCGGTTCGATACCCGAAACATACTGGGCACTGCTGATGATTGCAGTTGCGACATCCATTTATGTCTTACTCATTTATTATCGGAATTTGAGGGAGGCAGCACTCGTTGGAGTGTGGGCACTCATTGCTATTGCAGTAAAACAATGGGAAATGAATCGTTACGTGGTATATGGAGCGTTAATTGGCGCGCTTATTCTGTTCATTTACAGCATGTGGCATGGCTATAAAAACAGGCTAACATCTCCCGCCAAGAAACTAGAACGGGGAGAATTTTGACGCGCACCCTACCCATGGTTTGACTAAATCGGCAAGCTGCTGCTCAACTGAAAGCAACCACCTCCCGGGTCAAAGCCCGGACTCCTCCTTGAAAAGAAGGAGAAATGAGGACAGAACAACAAAGCTTGTTTGAATGTCCGGCTAACTCAAATGGATACCTTTCGGGTGAGTGAGGCCGGGAAATTGCCAATTGTGCGGTCAGTTTGCTCCGGGGACGGCACAAACTGCCGATTAAATTGGAAAAAGTGCCGAGGGGAGGCTCATCAAGTCCAATGGGAACCAAAAAATCGGCCGGGGAAGGGTCAACTTGTCCGGGGGAGCACAAAAACCCGCGATGGAGGGTCAAACCTGCCGAGGGGATACTAAAATCAAGGGTTTCAGAATTTGCAGGAAGACCTCAGTCGGGCGATTTGGAACCGCCGGGCGGATTCGATTTTCACCGACTGCTCATTTTCGAACTGCCGGCAAGGTGTGAAAACCATCTTTTAGGTTTTCTGCTTTTTCTTTTTGGCTGCGGGAAACAGGATATTATTCAGGATTAACCGATAACCCGGCGAGTTGGGGTGCAAGTTTAAATCGGTAGGCGGATCGCCAACCAGGTGACGGTAATCTTCGGGGTCGTGTCCACCATAAAAGGTCCAGAAACCTTTGCCTAATTCGCCATGAACGTAGCGAGCCTCTCCGGCTCCTTTGTTTTCCCCCATTACCAGCACGTTGGGCTTAATCAGCGATTGTCTAAAAGCAGTTGTTTGCCCCATAAAGCCTTTAATAATTCGCTGATGGTTTTGGGTTAGCATGGTTGGTACCGGATCCCACTTGGCCGAAAAATCAAACAAAGTAAAATAATCCTGACTTGGTGTTACCTGCCTGGTTGTTGACACGTCAATGTCAGAAAATTCGTATTGAAAAGGATCTTTTACAACTTCAAAATCACGAAAAGCCAGCGTTTTCGAAAAATCCAGCTTCTCATTCATGTGCGGGTCGGCGGGGTCGCCATCAAACATCGACTCGCAAATATCCACCCCATCGGCAGCCATAGCAATATCGTAAGTATCGGTAGCTGCACACATCGCAAACAAGAATCCACCCCGCGCAATGTAGCCCTGGATTTCCTTGGTAACCGCCCGCTTCATTTCCGACACCTTGGTGAATCCCATCCGCGCGGCCAGAGCTCTGTTGGTTTCAACTTCCTGCTGATACCAGGGCATATGCTGATACGAACGGAAAAACTTTCCAAACTGACCGGTAAAATCTTCGTGGTGTAAATGCAGCCAATCGTAGTCTTTTAGCTGATCGGTTAAAATTTCTTCGTCGTAAATTACATCATACGGTATTTCGGCGTAGGTTAACACCATCGTTACCGCATCGTCCCAAGGTTGTTTATTGGGTGGTGAGTACACTGCAATTTTGGGTGCTTTTTGCATGGCAATGGCATCCTGGTTGACCTCGGGGCGCGCAATCTCAGCCAGAATTGCACTGGACTGCACATCGGCCATTTTCTCAACACTTACACCGCGCACTAAACATTCATCTTCAATTTCCTGGTAATACGGAATTAGAAAACTGCCGCCGCGGTAGTTCAGCAACCACTTTACCTCAATGCCTTGCTCCAATGTCCAGTAGGCCATTCCATAAGCTTTCAGGTGATTTTTTTGCTGATCATCCATCGGAATCATCAGGTAAATCGCCCAACTACTTTGCACGGCAAGGATAAAAAGTGCCAGTATCAGAAAAACTCTTTTAAAAAGACTAAAACGGAACATCATCTGAATTTGGTGTTTGATAAGAACCATTCCCTTCCGATTCGAAGCCGCTGTTTACGGGCATTTCAACACTACCCGGGTCATCATTCATTTTCGATCCAAATGTCTGTCCCACAACTCCACCACCTATTTCCTCCGGAATAATCGTTTCCAGGTCGCAGAATTTAACCTGCTGTTTCTTGAACGCCAGTGGCACATCACCCACTGAACCATTCCGGTGCTTGGCGATAATAATCTCGGCAACACCAATCAACGAATTTCCGTTTTCATCCTCGGTGATACCATAATATTCGGGACGGTGAATAAACATCACCATATCGGCATCCTGCTCAATGGCACCCGATTCACGAAGGTCGGAAAGTTGTGGCCGCTTTCCTTCGCGCGACTCAACCGAACGGTTCAGCTGCGAAAGGGCTAAAATTGGTATGTTCAACTCCTTGGCAATGGCTTTCAGCGACCGGGAAATCATACTCACCTCCTGCTCACGACTACCGCGTCCGGCATCTCCGGCGGTCATCAGCTGCAAGTAATCGACAATCACCACACCAATGTCGTGCTGCATTTTCAATCGTCGGCATTTGGCTCGGAATTCAAAAATAGAAAGTGCAGGAGTATCGTCGACGAATAAGGGGGCATCTTCCAATACGTTCAGTTTTCGGTTAAAATGCTCCCACTCCCAATCTGCCAAATGTCCATTTTTAATTTTTTCTGATCCCAGTTCGGTTTCAGCTGCCAGCAAACGATTAACCAGCTGCACCCCCGACATCTCCAGCGAAAATACAGCAACAGGTGCTTTGTGCTCCACCGCCATATTCCGGGCCATAGAAAGTACAAATGCGGTTTTACCCATCGCCGGACGGGCAGCGATAATGATCAAGTCGGTTTTTTGCCAGCCGGAAGTCATGCGGTCGAGTGCGGTAAATCCACTGGGCACTCCACTCAGTCCGTCTTCCCGCTTCGAAGCTTCTTCAATTAAACGAGCAGCTTCTTTCAAAATCGGTTTAATCGGAAGGGTTTCTTTCTTGATGTTTCCCTCGGCCACTTTAAAAAGCGCTGTTTCCGAAAAGTCAATCAAATCATCCACATCCATATTGTCATCGTATGCGCTGGTCTGAATTTCAGAAGACACCCGAATCAACTCACGCTGAATGTATTTTTGAGCAATAATACGTGCGTGAAATTCGATATGCGCTGCCGAGGCCACCCGACTGGTCAACTGCGTAATATAAAGTGGACCACCCACGACGTCGAGTGTTTCATTGTCTTTCAGTTGTTGAGTGACCATCAACAAATCCACCGGCTTTTCGTGGGTTGACAAATGTTTGATCGCTTCAAAAATCTTTTGGTGTTCTTCTTTATAAAAACTGGGAGTATCAATAACATCGGCCACAGTAACATAGGCATCACGTTCCAGCATCAGCGCTCCCAAAACAGCTTCCTCAACATCAATTGCCTGTGGTGGCAATTTACCGTACTGCGCATTAATCTGTTCTATTGAGTTGTTCTGTTTCTTCCGCGAATTATTCCGATCTGTAGCCATGTCTGAAAAATAAACTTATTGATTTGCAGAACCTTCTGGTTCTGAATTTTTAGTGATAACGAATTTTAAAGTTATAAAAAAAGGAAACCATTTTAGTCTCCTTTGCTAATTTAGAACAGGTATTTTTTTCAACAAATCTGATCCTGAATGATTTTGGTAATAATATCTTTCAACTCCATGTCCATCGCTTCAATTTGCTGAGGAATAAAACTTGTTGCAGTCATTCCGGGAGTCGTATTCACCTCAAGAAAATACAAGGTATTCCCTTTTAAAATATAATCAACCCTGACAATGCCACGGCAATTGCATAAATCATAAATTCTTGAAGAAAGCTGCTGACACCGTTGGGTTAACTCTTCTGAAATGCGTGCGGGAGTAATTTCCAGGGTCGCTCCTTTTGTATACTTCGATTCAAAATCGAAAAACTCATTTTTAGGAAGCACCTCCGTTATTGGAAAAATAAATTCCTCATGCTGCATTTTCACCAATCCACCCGTAAGCTCCAATCCATCTATAAACTCCTCGACCAATGCCTCCGGACTCTCTTCCCACGCTTTCTCAATAGCTGCTTTCAGATTTTCTTTCAACTTTACTTTTGTAATGCCAAAGCTGGAACCTCCAACATTGGGCTTCACAAAAACCGGCAGTCCTAAATCAGCAACCAACTGATCTACATTAATACCATCGCCCCGGGTTAAGCGAACCGACTTTGCCATGGTAATACCGAAATTGCGCAAGTAATTGCTACAATAGTATTTATTAAACGTTAAGGCTGAAGATTGCACACCACAGGTGGAGTACGGGATTTTCATCAAATCGAAATAGCCCTGCAAAATGCCATCCTCTCCGGGAGTTCCGTGAATGGTGATGTAAGCATAATCAAAATGCAGCTTCTCACCCTGATACTGAACTGAAAAGTCCTGCTTGTCGATAGCAGCAACGGGCTCGCCATCAACAACCAACTTCCAGTCCTTCCCTTTCATCTCAACGGCCCAAGGCTGAAATAAATCAGGATCTACCGCCTGCAACACATTCTTACTGCTCATCACCGAAACAACGTATTCGGAGGAGTCGCCGCCATAAACGACTGCAATATTTTTCTTCATGTGCTCTTCGTTATTTAGTTTTTATGGTAACACCTGAAACTCGCTTTAACAAATCATACACCCGCATCGGAAGGAGAATAATTAGTTGCTCGTTTCACGGTCCTATTCAATATTTCGATTGGATATATAACCACGCCATTTTTCAACAACCTCACTCATGTCATTCGGTAATTCCGAATCGAAAAGCATTTCCTCTCCGGTCGTTGGATGTACAAAGCCAAGTGTTTTAGCATGAAGTGCCTGCCGTGGTAAAATCTTAAAACAGTTATTTACAAATTGCTTGTATTTCGAAAAAGTGGTTCCTCTTAAAATATGATCGCCACCATAAGTGTCATCATTAAAAAGCGGATGTCCAATGTATTTCATATGAACCCGAATCTGATGTGTGCGGCCGGTTTCCAGCTGACATTGAACCAGATTAACATAGCCCAATTCCTCCAGCACCTTGTAGTGCGTAACGGCAGTTTTTCCGTACTCCCCATCGGGATATACCGTAAACACCTGTCGATTGCTGTGGCTTCGCCCGATATTGCCTTCAACTGTTCCGGTTGGCTCTTTCAGGTTCCCCCAAACCAGCGCGATATACTGGCGTTTGGTCGTTTTCTCGAAAAACTGCAACGACAATTTGGTTTTGGCCGTTTCCGTTTTAGCAATCACCATCAGCCCCGACGTATTTTTATCAATCCGATGCACCAGCCCCGGTCGAGGATCGGCACTTTTAAACATCTCCAAATCTTTGTAATAATAAGCCAGTGCATTAACCAACGTACCGGAATAGTTGCCATGCCCGGGGTGAACCACCAAACCCGGTGGTTTATTAATTACAATCAGCTGATCGTCCTCATAAACAATGTTTAGCGGAATATCTTCAGGGATAATCTTCAGCTCACGCCGCGGAAAATCCATTACAATGGCCACCTCATCGCCAGGCTTCACCTTGTAGTTTGATTTTACCGACTGTCCGTTAACCAATATACTACCGGCGTCGGCAGCCGCCTGTATGCGACTTCGCGAGGCATTATCAATCCGATTGACTAAATACTTGTCTACGCGCAGCATTTTCTGCCCGGGATCGACCTCCAGCTTGTAATGCTCATACATGACCCCTTCTTCGGACTCATCCAACTCATCATCAAAATCGGTATTTTTTTCTTCAACCATTATTAAAATTCAAGTTCGCTGGCCTCTTCTATTTTCTCTTCATCAACCGTTAGCCAAATATCAATTGATGTTCCCTGTTCTATTTCTGCTCCAGGCTCAGGTTCCGGCCGTTGTTGCCAGATCCGTGCGGCAAGGCTATCATCCAGTGTTTCAAAGGTATCATCATAAATCACTGCCCCCACGTTTAAGTATGAAGCGGCCAACAACTGATTGGCCTGATCGAGCCTGACCCCCAACAAATTTGGTATCTCCGTTTTCTCTCCAAATCGGTTTTGGCCCACTGTTAAATCAATGTTAGATCCTTTATTAACCAAAGTTCCTTCATCAACGGATTCGCCATTTTGTTCTTGCCGGAGCACCAGATTGGGAAATTCTGAAGGTACATAATCCACATTCCCAATGTTCAGTCCCATACTCATCATCAAATTTAAAGCTTGCCGATACGAGATATCCGTGAGTTTTGGCATCGCTACCTGTTCCGGTTTACTTGCGCATATCGTTAGAAAAACGGTGCGTCCCTGCTTCACATCGAAGCCCGCAACCGGAACCTGATCAATCACCGTCCCCGGCTGGGCATCGCCAAGATATAACGAGTCTGTAATCTGGTACTGAAGTTCCTTCTCATTCAACACCTTCTTCACATCGTCAATCTGCATTCCCATTAAATCAGGAACTGCAAATGACTCGCCATGATTGGTGTAAACTCGCAACACAAACATGGTTACTAACAATAGCATCACAGTAATTACTACCGCTAATAAAATGCTAATCCAAAAACTCTTACTTATCAGGTATGACTTGAAACTCATAGTTTACACATTATAGTTTGTACCCTTTTTTGAACTGATCCGGATCGATCTAAACAAATTCAAATTGCTTCGAAACGAGTTTGCTCCTGCTCTGTTCTTCTTAAGAAACAAAAATAGCTTAAATATTAGTATGTAAAAATCAGAATAAATATAATTCATCTGTAAACACGAACAGCAGGTATGCCTTGCATTAAACACAAAACAGGCTGACTCAATTGAGTCAGCCTGTTTTTATCTTGTCTATCTTACTGTCTTAACAACAAGAAGAAGATTGCTTATTCAGCTTTCTTTTCTTCTTTATCTGCAGCAGGTTTTTCTTTTGAAGTTTCCTCCTTAGCTGGTTCTTCAGCAGGAGCTTCCTCTTTTACTGGTTCTTCAGCAGGAGCTTCCTCCTTGGCTGGTTCTTCAGCGGGAGCCTCTTCCTTTACTGGTTCTTCAACAGGAGCCTCTTCCTCTGCAACTTCCTCAGTTACTTCAGGAGCATTTGCTGCTTGAGCTTCGGCTGCCAATTCCGCGTTGCGTTTAGCAATTGCCTCTGCACGGTCGGCATTTACCTTTGCTTCTGCTTCAAGTTGTTTTGCTTTGGTTGATTCTTCATCTTTCGATAAGCGATCTTTTTTCGCTTGAATCTTAGCTTCTTTATCAGCGACCCAAGCTTCGAAACGACGATCTGCTTCGGCCTCATCAAAAGCACCTTTGGCAACTCCTCCAATAAGGTGTTTTTTGTACAATACTCCTTTGTAAGATAAAATAGCTCTTACAGTGTCGGTTGGCTGTGCACCTTTTGTAAGCCAGTCTAAAGCTTTATCAAAATCAAGATCGATCGTAGCAGGATTTGTGTTTGGATTATAAGCTCCAATCCTTTCAATATAACGACCATCTCGTGGTGCCCTGCCATCAGCTACCACAATGTGGTAAAAAGCGTAACGTCTGCGACCTTGTCGCTGCAATCTGATTTTTGCTGGCATTTGAATTTAATTTAAATTGATAAACATTTTTTAAATGTGGCGCAAAGATAATCTTTTATTTCTGAAATAAAACCATATCATTATGAGTTTTAGTATTGAAGAAAAAAAATGGAAGCTACCCGCAACCTTTTTCTCATTAATTCATCTAGTTTTAACAATTGAAAACAATGCTAAAAGATATTAGAACCATGAAAAAAATTATTCTCTACATTATTCCAATACTAGCTGTCGCGCTCGTCGCTTGCGAACCTGAGGAAATCCCCTTTCGCCCTCAAGCTGATGTGTTCATGATTACCAAAACAATTGAAAACAACGGCCAAATTGACACGGTATATGGCTTTGCGCTACACGTATTTGCCAATAAACCAATGACCAACGTTAGCGCAAGCCCTGACAATGCAACGGATATAGCCTACTCACTGGAGGCAATTGAGGGAAATCCGTACAACTACTACTACCAAACGGAGGACAATAACTTCAGCCAACAACTACCGACCATCGGAAGGTACGATTTCAATATCCTTGCAGAAACAGGCGAGTCTGAATCGATGAGTGATAATCTGTTAGACGATTTCATTTATCCAACCGATACGATAAACTACGAATATGACACAGAAAAGAAACAGCATGTATTGAACTGGAATAAAATTGATGATGCCAGCTATATTATAATCAAACTGTATGACACTGACGATGAATTGGTCTTCAACAGCCCCAGTTCAATTGATGGGAAGAAAACCAGCTATACACTCTCAACTTCATCAGGCTGGATAAATAGCAGGATTCCCGAAACTGGAGATCAATTTATTCTGGAGCTGGATGCATACTCGTTTGAAGCAGGACAAGAGGGCGTAAACTTACAAGCTAAATCGATTAGCAAAAACACAATTGTTTGGACAGAATAATCCTCAACCTATCTTTACAAAACGGGCAGTCTGCATTTTAGCAACTGTCCGTTTTTTGTTGATTAATCGCAAGTGTTTTCCTATTTTTGTGTTCAACTAAAAACAAAAAAAATGATTCAGAATGAGCAGCTCAAAGAGCTTGCAGAGCGCCGGGATGCGCTGAGGAGGCATCTTTGACTACGATGCAAAAATAATTCAACTCAAAGAAGAAGAACTTAAAACTCAGGATCCAGACTTCTGGACAAACCCCAAAGAAGCTGAGCAACAGATGAAAACCATCCGATCCATTAAAGCATGGACTGATGGTTATGAAAAGATCCACCAGGCACTAGAAGACTTGCAGGTGATTTACGAATTTTTTGAAGCTGAAGAAGCCAGCGAGGAAGAAACAGATGCTCAATACAAAAAAACACTGACCTATATTGAAGAGCTGGAAACGCGGAACATGCTTCGTAAAGAAGAAGATCGGCTTGGTGCCATTCTTCGAATAAATGCAGGAGCTGGCGGAACCGAAAGCAACGACTGGGCCGAAATGCTGATGCGCATGTACATGCGTTGGGGCGAAAAAGAAGGCTACAAAGTTAAAGTAGCAGAATATAATGCCGGCGATGAAGTTGGTGTGAAAAGCTGTACCATCGAGTTTGAAGGCGATTATGCCTACGGCTACCTGAAAAGTGAAAATGGTGTTCACCGGCTCGTTCGGCTATCACCATTCAATGCTCAAAATAAGCGAATGACTTCGTTCACATCAGTTTTCATTGCTCCTTTGGTTGATGATTCGATTGAAATTGAGATCAATCCATCTGACATTACCTGGGACACCTTTCGATCGGGAGGTGCCGGTGGACAAAATGTGAATAAAGTTGAAACCGGAGTTCGGCTGCGACATGCTCCGACAGGTATCATCATTGAAAACACCGAAAGTCGATCTCAATTGGGCAACAAGGAAAACGCGATGCGTCTGCTGAAGTCGCAGCTCTATGAACTGGAACTGCGAAAATTACGGGAGGCAGAAATGCAAATAGAATCGCAAAAGAAAAAAATTGAATGGGGCTCTCAGATTCGCTCATACGTTTTGCAACCCTATAAAATGGTTAAAGACGTGCGAACAAGTTACGAAACCGGCAATGTACAAGCCGTTTTAGACGGCGAAATCGACGGCTTTATGAAGGCCTACTTAATGGAATTCAGTGAAGAAAAATAAATATATTCGCATTGCGAGGCCAGAGGATTCCAAACAAATACTGGAAATTTACAAGCCATTTATCCTTAACTCGGCAGCTACCTTTGAGGAAGAAGTTCCGAGTCTGGAAGATTTCAAAAACCGGATAACCACTACTTTGGAAGAGTGTCCCTATCTGGTTTGCGAAATCGATGGAGAAATAGCCGGTTACGCCTATGCTTCTGCCTATCGAAGTCGGGCTGCCTATCGTTGGGATCGGGAAGTGTCGGTTTATGTGCACCCCAATTTCCGGAGACAAAACATTGCCAAAGCACTTTATGGAGCACTCATCCCCATACTCAACTTGCAAGGCTTTGTCAAACTTTTTGGCGTCATCACCTTGCCCAACCAAGGGAGCATTGCCTTGCACGAATCCATGGGATTTCAGAAAATGACAGAGTACCGCGATATTGGCTATAAATTAAATCAGTGGCACCATGTTGGATGGTGGGAACTCACAATCAATAAAAATTTGCAGAACCCTCCTGGCGAAATTATCCCATTTTCAGCATTAAAATTGGATAACAAGGTAGCTGAACTGCTGGAAAACGCTCGAACTTTGTTATTTTTAGAGGGATAAATTTAAAAGTCTTAAACATTTTAAATGCTTTGGGGCTTCTAGTTAGTAGAACTTGTTGAACACAAAACGAGCATGGATAAGTCGTTACACACAAGAGTATGATTATCCTGGGCTAGCTCCAGATGTTGCAATTAAAAAGAAGTAATTACCTGTATGAAAAAGATCGAACCATTCATAAATCGAGAAATTAGCTGGCTGTCCTTTAATGCGCGAGTATTGCAGGAAGCAGAAGATCCCTCAGTACCTTTATTTGAACGAATTCGCTTTGTCGGTATTTTCTCCAACAACCTTGATGAATTTTTCCGGGTCCGCGTAGCATCAGTGCGAAGAATGGTTGATTTTGGGAATGATGAATCTTTAATTGGAAACATTAAGCCTGATGAGCTTCATGAAAAAATTATGGAAACTGTGGTCGGACATCAAAAACGATCTCAGGAGGTATTTCGTAAAATCATCAAGGAATTAAACCAGGAAAACATTTTCATGATTGATGAAACGGATCTGGAGCCGGAGCAAATCGTTTTCATCAAAAACTTCTTCAAGGAAAAGCTGCTTCCCAACTTAATTCCGATCATGTTGAGCAAGGAAAGTAAATTTCCATACCTGCGCGATCGTTCAGTTTACCTGGCCATAAAACTGTCGATGAAGGAACGACCCGATAAATTCGCTTATGCGCTGGTACGCGTGCCCGACCTTTCCATGTCTCGGTTTGTAGTTTTGCCTGAAAAGGACGGGAAGAAATTTGTCATGCTATTGGACGACGTAATTCGATACAGCATGCCCGACATTTTTCCCTTATTCAACTACGACCACTTTGAAGCCTACACCATAAAAGTAACCCGTGATGCGGAGCTCGACATTGATGACGACATCTCCAAAAGCTTTGTTGAGAAAATGGAAGCAGGTTTGAAGAAGAGAAAAGTAGGGACACCGGTACGCTTACTTTACGACAAAGAAATACCCGATGATTTACTCAGTTTCATCAACAAAAAGATGAAATTGGATCCCGACAACCAGATTCCGGGTGGGAAATACCATAATCACAAAGATTTTATGAACTTCCCTGAAATCGGACAGGCTGATCATTATTATAAAAAGCTCACTCCGATTCGGCACAAGGAATTGAAACAGCATGAAAGCATCCTAAAGAAACTACGCAAGAAGGATATCATGCTTCATTATCCCTATCAAAGTTTCAGCCACTTTTTAGATTTGCTTCGCGAGGCGGCAATCGACCCAAAAGTTAAAGAAATAGGAATCACGATTTACCGGGTTGCCGGTAATTCCCGGGTTGTAAATGCCCTGCTCAATGCGATCAGAAATGGAAAAAAAGTAACGGTGGTCATTGAATTGCAAGCTCGTTTCGATGAGGAAGCCAACATTTTTTGGTCTAACAAGCTTCAGGATGAAGGAGCTCATGTTGTGAACGGTGTGCCCGGATTGAAGGTACATAGTAAGTTAGCCTGGATCAAGCGCAAAGAGAAAAACACCTACCGGAATTATGCCTATGTTGGAACAGGGAATTTCCACGAAGGAACCGCCAAAGTATATGGCGACGACGGACTGCTAACAGCAGATCCTCGAATTGCCGATGAAGTAGCACAACTTTTCAGTTTTTTCAAACACAATTACCGAATCAGCAGCTACAATCACCTCGTTATTAGCCCATTTGCTATGCGCCACTTTTTCGAGGACATGATTGATAATGAAATTGCCATAACCAAAGCAGGAAAGCGCGGTTTCATGGTTTTGAAAATGAATAGTCTGATCGATCCGGACATGATGAACAAGCTTTATAAAGCAGCTAAAGCAGGTGTAAAAATCAGACTAATTGTTCGCGGTATTTTTGGTTTGAAAACGGAATTGGAAGGAGTCAGTGAAAACATCGAGGCCATTAGTATCGTAGATAAATACCTGGAACACTCGCGAATTTTCCTGTTCGGAAATGGTGGTGACGAGAAAATATATATCTCTTCGGCGGATTGGATGCCACGTAACCTCAACCGGAGGATCGAAGTAGCATGCCCAATTTATAACGAAGACTTGAAAAATGAACTGCGTGAAATGTTAAAAATACAATTGCGCGACAACACCAAATCACGGGTTCTCGACAACGAACTTTCAAACAACTACAGCAGGCAGCACATGGAAGGACGTATCAGGTCACAGGAAGATTACTATCAATACATCAAGGAAAAACACTTAGTTGCTATGAAAATTTATCACAATCCCCGTTGTTCAAAAAGTCGTGCGGGCTTAAAATACCTGGAGGAGAACGGCTACAAAGCAGACGTACGAACCTATATGAAAGACGGAATCACGCCTGACGAAATTCGAAAAATAACTCAGAAGTCCGGGATGGCTCCTATCGACTTGGTTCGCAAACAGGAAGAGCTATACAAGACAGAGTACAAAGACAAAGAAATCAGCGATGAGGAATGGATGAAAATCCTGTCGGAAAACCCTCGCCTGCTGCAACGCCCAATCGTTATTAACGGTAAAAAAGCGATTTTGGCACAGCCACCAGAGCAAATCGAGCGAATCCGGTAAACTCTTACCCAACTTTTGATTGAAGCGACTGAATTTTCTTCTCTAGCTTTGCTTTACTTTTCAGAGCTTTTGAAAGTGCCAGCGCATCTTTTATTGCTTGTTTATCATACGTTTCAAGTATGATGTAATAATAGCGGGTTCCAAGGAAAACAGCCTTCAAATTTCGATCGGCATGTTGGGCAATAAACTCAATAACGCCATTATCGGCACCATTACGATAGCTTACTTTTTCCCATTTAGTATCTAAAAAATCGCTGTGGTGATTCAGTACGTTCTCCAAGGGAACGGTGTCTGTTTTAGCCTGAAGGTCGTTGTCATAAACCCGCAACGCAACATGGTTTAACCACTTGTCGCCATAATAGTTGCTTGATATGTATAAGTCGCCACGCTCGTCTAAATGAATCTGAATAAAGGACTTATCCCACCGACCTTCAAATTGCTGGCGTTTGTGAATGTATTGTGTATAGCGATCAAACTCAGTTTTTTCGGTGACAAACTTACTTTCTAATTTTTCGAATTTAACGTTCAGCGAGTCCATTTCATCTTGTGCCCGATAAAGCAAATCGGCATAAATTTTCTTCTCAAACTGACTCGCATTAACAACCGCCTGAATGGCTCCCTTGTAAAACTGCTGAATCGTATCCAGCTGCATCAAAGCATCTGTTGTATCGCCTGACTCATACAAACTTTGGGCAAGTTGCAATTTTTCGGCAGCTAATTCTTTTTCCGATTTTCCGCAGGAAAACAACAGACTGGAAAGCAGAATGACAAAAAAAACTCGGTTCATAATCATGTACAAATGCTTTAAAATAATTTCCTTCGTAAATTCAACATCAAAGAAAATTAATAATTATCAGGATGGAAACAAATTCAGTCGCTTTTTTTAGGTCACAACACTACCCTGATATAGTAAACAAACCGATTGTTGCTGCTTGGAAAGTGAAAAACCCGCAAAACGTAGGGAGCTTAATGCGACTGGTTGATAATATTGGTGGTGATAGCCTGATTATCTTGGATGATGAAAATCCGAAACGCGAAAGTTCGATCAAGAAAACAGCCGGGATGAGCTACAAAAACATCCAACTAAAATGGATGAGTTCAAAAGAATTTATCACTAGTCTGCCACTAAAATACCGACTAGTTGCCATTGAAACCAACGAGCAGTCTACCAACCTGTTCACAACTAAATTGCCTGACCAGATTGCTTATATTTTAGGAAGTGAGACGCACGGTCTGCCAACAGAGCTGATTAAACAATGTGCACAGAGCGTCCACATTCCAATGACTGGTAAATGCAAATCAATGAATATTTCGCATGCGCTGGCCGTAGGACTTTTTGAATGGCAACGCCAACAACTTTTCAGCCCCCACGATTAGTTTTCATCTATTTTTTCTACTTTTAACCAGATTAAACACAAAAAACCATGATCACGCTAACACAGTTGGAATATATTGTTGCTGTTGATACGTTCAGACATTTTGGCCGGGCTGCCGAACACTGCTTTATCACACAGCCAACCCTAAGCATGCAAATTAAAAAGCTGGAAGAAGATTTAGAAATCATCATCTTCGACCGCAGTAAGCAACCGCTAATCCCAACCGATGTTGGCAAACGCATTATCGAACAATCGCGTATTGTTCTGCAGGAAACCGAAAAGGTAAACGACATTGTCAAGGATCACAAAAACCTAATCTCCGGAGAACTCAAAATTGGCATTATCCCAACACTAGCTCCGTACCTACTACCCTTGTTTATTGGCAATTACAAACGAAAATATCCAAATATACAAATCACGGTGCAGGAGTTAACCACCGAAAATATTGTTGATCATTTGCAACGAGACCTGCTTGATGTTGGCATATTGGTGACGCCGCTTAAAGAAGAACGAATCAATGAAAGACCAATATTTTACGAAGAAATGCTGCTTTATTCACACCAAAACCATCCTCTTCACGACAAGCCAAACATCAAAGTTAAAGAAATTGCGACCCCTGAAATTTGGCTATTGAGCGATGGTCATTGCTTCCGCCACCAGGTCATTAATCTTTGCTCTTTTAAAGGGGCATCCAATGAAGCACTTCCATTTTATTTTGAAGCCGGTTCGTTGGAAACCCTAATGAACATTATTGACAAAGAAGGCGGAATTACACTGATTCCCGAATTAGCGTCGGTGGAGATGGGCGAAAACCGGAAAAGTCATGTTCGGCATTTTAGCGACGTAACTCCGATTCGAGAAGTGAGCTTAGTTTACTCACGCCATTTTGCGAAAAACAAGCTCATTGATCTGTTATGGAAGGAAATTCATGCAGCGATGCCCAACGAACTTCTGAATGAGAAAAGAGGAACAATTGTCGAGTGGAAATAATTTTTCAAGTTTTTATTTGATTTTAGAAAAAACTTCCATTTCTTTGCATCGCTGAAATCAAAAACAGCACTTCTAAAAGTAGAGGATGCAAAATTTCAGTAAAAATCCTGACAAAACATTTGGCGACTTCAAAATTTGATTTATTTTTGCAGTCCCAATTTCAGGGAAAGAAAATGATGGCCCGTTCGTCTAGGGGTTAGGACGCCAGGTTTTCATCCTGGTAGCAGGGGTTCGAATCCCCTACGGGCTACTTAATTTATTTATCAGAAGAAACAAAAATGGCACATCATCAATCTGCTAAGAAAAGAATTCGTCAAGACGAAAAAAAGAAAGTACACAACAAGTACTTTACGAAAACGATGCGTAATGCAGTTCGCGATTTGCGTGCAATAAGCGAAAAAGACGCTGCGGCCGTAGAGTATCCTAAAGTTGTTTCGATGATCGACCGATTGGCTAAAAAGAACTTGATTCATAAGAATAAAGCTGCCAATTTGAAATCAAAATTAGCTGCTCACGTTAGCAAGTTATAAGTAACACACAAGATATAATTAAAAACCTCTTCAGCAATTGAAGAGGTTTTTTTTTTGCTCTAAACTGAAGCTGTTGCTTTCGGATTTGTTTCATTCTTCATAACTTAGTTTATTACCAATGAAACAGAAGAGCAACAATGTATAAGAAACCGAGCATTAAAGAGTGGGCTGTGGAAGACCGTCCTCGTGAGAAACTACTAACCAATGGCACACGCTCACTCTCCGAGGCTGAACTAATCGCCATTTTAATCGGATCAGGAAACTCGAAGGAATCGGCTGTTGAACTCTCCCGCCGCATTCTTTTAACGGTTAACAACGATCTTTCTTTACTCAGTAAAAAGGATGCTTCCTATTTACTGAAGTTTAACGGAATAGGTGAAGCCAAAGCCGTAAATATTATGGCTGCGCTGGAGCTCGGCCGACGAAGAAAGGAAAATGGTGCATCAGCAAAAACAATCATCACAAACAGCAGCGATGCGGCCAGTTATTTTCGCCCACTGCTTGAAGATCTTCCTCACGAAGAATTTTGGATCTTGCTGCTCAACCGATCCAATACGGTGATCGATAAATTCATGGTGAGCCAAGGTGGCATTACCGGAACGGTGATCGATGTCAAACTAATCTTAAAAACAGCGCTTGAAAAATTAGCGTGCTCCATGATTTTATGCCACAACCACCCTTCGGGCAACATCATGGCCAGTGATGCCGACAAAAAAGTGACTCAGAAAATAAAATCAGCAGCCGAAATAATGGAAATTACGGTACTCGACCATGTAATTATTGCGCACGATCAGTATCTTAGCTTCACGGATGAAGGTTTACTTTAATCAAAAAAGATGCTTTTAGTTTATACTCAGGAAATAACCAATCGGCTAGAATATACTTTCGAATTTATTTTCGAAGAAATTCTGGACATTGAATTGAAATTGACAACTGATTTGCAGGAATTTGACGAAAGTGATCAGCCTAAACTAAACTACTCCGGTCTCAAGCTGGACTGCCCATTAAAAATCCATCCTCACCCGATCTTATTTCAACGTAAAATATGCTATCAAACCCTTGCCCCCATTTCGTTTAACAATGAAGTGTATTTTTTTGAATCCTCAGCCAGTTCATTTTTACCTTTCGATCCTTTCGCAGCCAGCTTTTTCATCATCAGCAGATACGAGGAATACCTGATGCGCCAACTCGATAAACATCGCAGATATCCGTCTCATCACAGCATCTTATATCGCAATCATCTGCTAGATAAACCAATTGTTAATCAATGGGCACAGCTAATCGCACAAAAAATTAAGTTGCATTATCCCGAATTTGACTACCGCCCTCCCCGGTTTGATTTTCTTTCAACCATTGATATTGACAATGCATGGGCATATAAAAACAAAAGCTGGAAGCGCACACTTGGAGCACTTGCCAAGGGAGTTATAAAAGGCGATCGGCAGCAAATCCAGGAACGGCTAAAAGTTATCCGGGGCGAAAAAGAAGATCCGTACGACACCTACAACTATGTTTGCAATCAATACAAAGAACATAAAGACCTGTTGCATTTTTTTGTATTACTTGGTAAGCCCGGCAAATATGACCGGAATATATCTCCCAAAAATGAACAATTAAGACAGTTGGTGCGCGATTTAAATTCATTCTGCAGGGTATCCATTCACCCCTCCTACCGTTCAACCAGAAACCGAAGAGAACTCACCAAAGAAATTCAAACTCTGGAGCAAATCACACACAACGATGTTAAATCATCACGCCAACATTTTCTTCGACTCGAACTCCCTAAAACATATCGCCGTTTAATCAGTGCCGGAATAACCAACGACTACACCATGGGATATGCGGACCAAGTGGGTTTCCGGGCGGGAACCTCAAACTCATTTTGGTTTTACGACTTAAAAAAAGACGTGCCAACTCAATTGCGAATTCATCCGTTCCAATTGATGGATGTTACCTTAAAAAACTACCTGAAGCTTACCCCGGATGAAGCCCTGACGATAATTGAGAAATTAATGGGCGAAATTCGAAATTATGGCGGAACTTTTATAAGTTTATGGCATAATGAAAGTCTGAGTGATCAAGGAGAATGGGCGGGCTGGCGCACCGTATTTGAGAGGATGACCGAACAGGCATTTAAATACAAGGATGAACAAGTTAAAAGTTAGCTATCTCAACAATAAAAATATCAACCGAAAAAAATGGGAAATGTGCGTTGAGCAATCCAGCAATTCGAGCATTTACGCGCGTTGCTGGTTTCTCGATATCGTTTGCCCAAATTGGTACGCCCTCATTTGGGGCGAATATGAATATATTATGCCTTTACCCGTATTTCAAAAATTCGGCATTACCTATTTATCCCAGCCTATTTATTCTCAGCAAATTAGCATATATCCGCCTCCGCCGCAGAACATTATAAATGGAATGCACAAATGGGTTTCGCTCCATTTTAAGTATGTACACCTGTCACTAAGCCCTGAAAGCACAACCAATATTTCAGACTTTGCCATTGAAGAACGAAAAAATTTCATTCTCCCCTTAAATTCTCCGATACAGGAAATCGAAAACCGTTATCATCCCGAAACCCGCAGAAATGTAAAAAAAGCAAGCCAGGCAATTTTTGTCGTAAAGCCAATTGCGGCTTCCGAACTCTTGAACCTAAAAAAAAGCTATCCAGGGGTTGAAGATAAAAACGCTCAGGCAATATTAACCAAAATAATTTTGAAAGCACTATGGCTCAATAAAGGGGTGATTTATGGAGCTTACACTTCTAATAATGAATTGTGCGGAGCCGCTTTTTTTCTGTTTGACACAAAAAGAGTATATTACATGAACTCTGTTTCGTCT
Organism: Sunxiuqinia indica; assembly: GCF_009847015.1. Classification (GTDB taxonomy): domain Bacteria; phylum Bacteroidota; class Bacteroidia; order Bacteroidales; family Prolixibacteraceae; genus Sunxiuqinia; species Sunxiuqinia indica. Next base: position 43,606 of record NZ_WVEM01000002.1, on the reverse strand, counting down.
GAAATTGGGAAAAAATATCGGGCTATGTATGCAATCATACATCAGTTTTATCGAGACAATTGCGAACAAAATTTGTTATTCGATTTTGAAGGGTCTCAAAATCCAGGAATTGCTCACTTTTTTAAACGGTTTGGATCCGAAATTGAAATTTATCAACACATTCATAAAAATAAGCTGCCATGGCCACTTAGGCTCATGAAAAAATAATCATGACATTTATATCTAAAATACTAAATATTGTAGCGTCCTCTTTTTCTGTCGACCAGTTGAGCCAAGGAGAAGAGGTACCTATTCTTTTGCCATACTACCATTTAGTGAGTGATAAAGATCACCCATTTCATTACAACTATAACTTTCCATCGACAAAACGATTTCGGCAAGATTTAGATTTTTTACTGGATCATTTCGACCCAATTTCTTTAGAAGAATTGCACACGGGACTAAATCTCCGCAATACTTTTCATTTAACGTTTGATGATGGATTACGCGAATGCTACGAAATAATTGCTCCAATCTTAAAAGAAAAGGGAATACCAGCCACTTTTTTTGTCAATCCGGCTTTTGTTGACAATCATGACCTTTTTCATCGCTACAAAGCCGCCGTTCTGAATCGCTTCTTTGCAAAGAAAGGAGTTAAAACTGAACTTAAGAAAACTTATGCGGATCTACTTTCACTGGATCAAACGGCCGAAGATATCGGACTTAAGTGGGAAGAATATTTAGATGAAGAGAAGCCTTATATGAGCATGGAGCAACTAAAACAAATGGCTGAAGATGGCTTTACAATTGGAGCTCACAGTTGGGATCATCCTGAATTTTGGCTCCTGGATGACGATCATCAACTCGAAGAAATAAGTGATAGCATGGAATGGCTAGTTGCTAATTTCAACCCAACAATAAAAGCATTCGCCTTTCCTTTTACTGATTTTGGAGTTTCTGATTCAGTCTTCGATACCATCCATCGAAAAAGAATATGCGACATCACTTTCGGCACAGCAGGAATTAAAAGTGAAAAAATACCAAATCATTTTCAACGATTACCAATGGAACGAAATGGCGTGCTTAGCGCAAAAGATATTTTAAGAGAAGAATATCTTGCTTTTAAAATAAAAAAACTCTTGGGTAAACATTACACTGAAAGAAACTGATAAAAAGAGAATATAACCAGATTGCCAAAAACGACACAGGAATAACACCCTGTACTCCATTCACTTATATCTTCGTGCATCTAAATATCAACTCTCGGCTCCCATCTCCAAGCTGATATCTTTCAGCATACTCTTTTGGCAGCTTTTCTGTATAATTAATTTTTTCTACCTTGAATCCTTCGCTTTTCAAGCGTTGGTCAAAATCCAATCCATGCAATCTGCAAAGATCAGACTCTCCGTATTTCAGTAGTCGCTGTTGATCAGAATTAACCGATTTATCTTCGAAAGTAATTTCTGAATTCAGATCGATTAACGTCATCACGAGTGCAGTCCCATCTTCTTTTAACACCCGTTTCATCTCGCGAATTGCCCTTGCCTCGTCAGGAATATGGCCAAGCACATGAGAGCAAATTATCAAATCAAAATAATTATCAGAATAAGGAATTTCAGTAAGATCAATTAAGTGGGTAGCATTCGCCTCGTTAATATCTCCATCCACATACTCTATATCGAGCTTTTTAAGAATCTTAAAAAGGCAATCTTCAGGAGCAACATGAAGAACCTTCAAATCATTTTTAAAAAGAGACGTTTCATTTTCGAGATAAAAATTCAAAATACGCGTTCGTTCCAACGACCCACAGTTCGGACATTGAGCATTCGAACGCTTGACATTTCCTTTGGACAGAAATTTTCGAAATGATCGATCGCAGCAATTACAAAAGTACTTGTCTCCAGAATAAAAAGGACTAACAGCCTTCCGAAGTCTAATTCTAACATTATTTCTAGTCCTTTCCGAAACGAATTGCTTATACAGTTGCTTTATCATATTCGTGATCGTTTGTCTGAAAAAAATCTTTTGCTGAAAGGACGCAAGTTAGTAAAAGTCCACTAACGACAATCTTTGTCCATTATAATTTCAATATGTGACTACATCCATCCAGTTGTAGGTTTTTTTATAAAAAAAATCACTATTTTCGGCAAAAATATGCACCATGGAAGTTATCAACCTTAGCGAATCTAATTCTATCTTTAATCAATATCTTGCAGAAATTCGTGATCACGAAATCCAAAAAGATCCACTTCGATTTAGGAAAAACCTACAGCGTTTTGGAGAACTATTTGCTTATGAAATAAGCAAGACATTGGATTTTAAAGTGTGTGAGGTGAAGACCCCTCTAGGCGTTGCTAAAGTTCCAAAACTAGACCAACAGCCGGTATTGGCAACCATTCTTCGTGCCGGATTGCCATTACAACAGGGATTGCTTGAAATTTTTGACAGAGCCGAGAATGCCTTTATTTCTGCCTATCGAAAATACGACGACAAAGGTGAGTTTCACATCGAATTTGAATATTTGGCCTCTCCTGACCTGAATGAAAAAGTTGCCATTTTATCTGATCCTATGCTGGCTTCCGGCTCTTCCATGGAAATTGGTTATAAAGCTTTGCTTCAAAAAGGAGAACCTAGTCACGTGCACTTGGTAGCAATTATTGCCAGTAAAAAAGGGGTTGAATACGTTCAGAAAAGTATACAGGCAGATAATGTTACACTTTGGGTGGGAGCCATTGATGATGAAATGACCGTAAAATCATACATCGTTCCGGGATTAGGTGATGCCGGAGATCTGGCGTTTGGGCCCAAGGTAGATTCGCACTAAAACAAGTTCTTTTAGGTTGCACACCAATAAACAATATCACCACGGTGTTGCAAAACGTTGTTTTCCCGATAGATTTAAACAACTGCTCCAACCCTAAATGTCCTGTCTTATTCGGCAACAAATCTTAAATTTTGTGGAGCGATAGCTAAACTATTTAGTCTTCGATAAAAGCTTCACGCAAGACCACGCAAGCATATTTTAGCACTTAACGGATTGCGATTTGCATTCATATCTCCTAACAATCAAAGAGTCGGTTCTTTGTAGGCCATACCAGATACAGCGTGAATGCAATTGCACCTATAGCGTATAGAATTAATGCTCCATAAAAAACAATGGGAGCCAAATCTAAGCAGCAAGAGAAAAAACCCAATAATAGGGTGATGATAAAACCGACAAAACCCCAAATCCCCAAATAAAAACAACTTAAGACCGCAGCTTTTTTAATCATAACCTTTTTTTCTCAAAAATAAAATCTTAATTTAAACTTTTGTTCTATTTAAGTGTGATATAAGTCTCATTCAGGTGTGATATCTTTGTGCCTGTAGTCAACAATCAGAAAATGGAATCATTAAATATAAAGTGCCGGAATTGCCGAATAAAATCAACCTCAGTCTCATTGCTTGATCAGCATGAACTAGACTTACTGGAGAAAGGATGCTTGCAAGTTAGCTTTTCGAAGGGGGAACTTCTATTTAAGGAAAATGGCCCTGCCAAGTACATCACGTACATTAGAGATGGATTTGTAAAACTGAGTAAAAAGGGAGCGGGGAACAAAGAATACATTTTAGGAGTCTACAAAAAAGGAGCTTATGTCGGTTTACACAATCTCAATCTTTCATATAACTCAAATTATTTTTCAGCCTATGCCATAACTCAATCCGAGGTCTGCTTTATTGAAATCAAGCCGTTTAAAAAATTACTCGAGAATAATGGGATGTTTGCAACTGAGATAATCTCCTATATTTTCGATGATGAAATGAATTACTTTGAACGTCTAATCCACAATGTGCAGCAGCAACTACCCGGAAGATTGGCCAATGCGTTATTGTATTTTCGACAGAAAGTGTATAACCAAAATCCATTTTCGTTAAACCTAACCATGACAGAGTTCGCTTCGTTGATTGGAACAACCCGTGAGAGTGCAACTCGAGCCATGAAAGAATTTCAGGATAGTGGAATAATAAAAACCAGCAAAAACAGCATCGAAATTATTGACGCGGCCAAGTTGGAAGAAATCAAAAGAAAAGGATAAAGAAAATACCCAAATTGTGTAAACATCTTTTTTAAAACGATGTTTATATTCATCTACAATAAAATAAACCGGTTAAATATTCCTGTTTTATCTGATAGCTTTGCAGCGATGATCTTTTTGCGTAAACATATTGCGGGTATACTTGCCCTGGTTTTTGCATTCCCAATTTTAATGCAATCAGTTCATATCGTGCTTCATCATGCGCGAGAAGCAGAAGAAGATCACATCTGCCTGCATTCAGAAGAATCCCACAACGAAAATGATCATGCAACATTCGATTCGTCGGCGGAGAGGTGTTTAATTTGCCACTATGTGTTCACAACCTTTAGCCCAGCTAAAATAGATCACTTCAATTTTACCCGACCACTCCATTTTGGATTAATCAATACACCAGCTATTCTCCAACCCGAAATTGCTATATCCAAGGGAGTCTCTCTTCGGGCACCTCCGGCTACGTCGTAAATAGGCAGACTCCTTTTATCAATAATTATACAACTCATTAAATTTTGGTTAGTGGAGGTGTGACAATTATAGGCACACCCTATTTTGCTATCCTTAATTCAACTTTTTTCATTGCATGAGAAAATCTATTGCGATGGCTGTGCTTATTTTAAGCATGCCTGTTCTTGTATTTTCGCAAGAATATAACCTGAAAGGCCGGGTGATTGATGAAAATCAACTGGCTTTACCAGGATGTCATATCCATTATCAAAATCGTTTTACAACCACCGACAATCATGGTAGTTTCTCGTTGAAACATATTGTTGATAAAGAAGTCGAGCTGCAGGTTTCGTTTATCGGTTATAATCAGCTTGATACAATTATTAAGCTTCCTTCGCCTACTAATATTGTTATTCAGCTGAAACCCGAGAATAAGCTTATTCAGCAAATTTTAATACAGGGGAAAGGAGTAACAAAAGCCGGAGCTTTAAAACAAGAAACTTTGAGCAAACAGTTCCTGACCAAAACACAATCAGGCTCTTTTATTGGGTCGTTAAATCAACTACCAGGAGTTAACTCAATGGATATCGGCTCCAATATTTCGAAACCTGTTATTCGTGGATTGAGCTTAAACCGAGTGGTGGTAAGTGAAAATGGCATCAAACAAGAAGGACAACAATGGGGAGCTGATCATGGTCTTGAGATTGATCCATTTGCCGTTGAGACTGCCGAAGTTGTAAAAGGTCCATCATCCATTGAATATGGTAGCGATGCCATTGGTGGCTATATCAATATTAATAACAACCTCACTCCTGCTCCAGATCAAACATCAGGAGAAATTAATTTACTGGCGAAATCAGTAAATAAGCTCATAGGCTTATCCGCCAATATTGAGACTCGAAGCAACCATATTTACCTCAAAGCGCGAGGTACTGCGTTAGACTTTTCTGACTATCACGTACCAACAGATACAGTTATTTATTTATCGCGGAAAATTCCGATTTTCAATCAATACCTAAAAAATACGGCTGGTAAAGAATATGACGTTTCCGGACAGCTGGGAATCATCACAAACCAAGTTAAAAGCTCAATCGCATTTAGCCGGGTTTTCCAAAAAACCGGATTTTTCCCCGGTTCGCATGGAATCCCCAATTTAGCGAGAGTACAAGACGACCATAACAAGAGAAACATCGACTTCCCGTTTCAGAAAACCACCCATTACAAAGTGATTAGCAATACCAATCTTCACTTCATGCATTTTTCACTTCAGGCAGACTTGGCCTTTCAGGATAACAACCGAAGCGAATGGAGTCAGTTCCACACTCATTATTCCGGACAAACTGCTCCAACCGTGAATCCGGATCTGGAACTAAATTTCAGACTTAAAACCTATCAGGCTAACTTTAAAATGAACATTTACAATTTAAATGGAAATTCTCTCTCGGCAGGAATACAAAATCAGTGGAAATTAAATACCATTGATGGTTATAACTTTTTCTTACCTGAATACAAAAGCCACTCATCCGGTCTTTTCATAAAGGATGAATATCAAGTAAATCCGAAACTGAACATTCATTTAGGGTTACGTTACGATTTGAGTCATGTTAGAACTGAAGAATTCTATGATCGGTTTCTAGAAGATTACCTCATCAGTTCTGGTTCCGAAGAAGAAGAGGCACACCAATATGCTACAAGAAGTACTAAAATAAGCAAACAATTTCAAAACTTCAGTTGGCTAGTTGGCATTGTGCTGAAACCGTCCAAAATGATTTCGACACGACTGAACCTGGGGAAAGCATTTCGAACCCCCTCCCCGATTGAACTATCGGCTAACGGAATCCATCATGGATCGTTCAGACATGAGCAAGGCAACTATCAACTATCAGCAGAAAGAGGATATTATGCCGATGCTGGCATAGAATGGAAAACCGAGAGTTTTCAGCTGGAAGTTAATCCATATATTTACTACTTTTCGAACTACCTATACTTAAACCCTACGGGAGAATGGTCAAAGCTACCACATGCCGGACAGATCTACCGCTACTCCCAAACAAAGGCAGTTTTATCAGGAATTGAGATTCGACTTATAAAAAGCTTTTGGCAGCGATGGAACATTCAGTTCAATAGTGAATACATCAGAAACGAACAGCGGTCGGAAAATACAAAACAGCGTTATCCGTTACCATTCACGCCTCCGACAAATGTTTTTATCGAACTTCAATACCAGCTTAATTCAAAAAACAAAAGATTTCAGAACACCAGCGTTTTTATCAACCACAAATCAGCTCTCGACCAAAATCGAGTTGCTCAAAACGAACTAAGTACGTCAGGTTACCAGGTCGTTGGAGTAGGACTAAACACAATGATAAAATGGGGTGAAACGCCGATTGAACTGGTTTTTCAGTCCAACAATATTTTCAATGCAAAGTACTTTAACCACCTTAGTTTTTACCGCAAACTGGAGATTCCCGAGCCGGGTCGAAACACTCAACTTTTAATTAAAGTCCCTCTAACGTTCTGAGAAAGTTAATTCAACATACCGCCCTGTTTATTTGCTTAGTTTTCTTATTCAATGGAATTTCGCGAAATCTTCACTTTCTGTTTTTTCACCAACATAAAACAGAAGAATCATCAAACACGCCATTTTTAAAGACTGGAACTTCAAACATTAACTGTCCATATCGCCATTCTCCAATAATCAATCTCAGCCCTTTTGAGGTCAAACACTTAAAACTCATTATCACCTTTATTGGCTTTTTATACCTTTTAAAAGAGAAAAAGGATCCGGAAGTGGAACTTGAACTTGGCTATACCCAACGTGGTCCACCTCTGTTTATATGCTATAATATCAAATAGAAATCATATAATAACTTGTAAAAACAATACAGCATGAAAACATATCACAACACACATACAACGCTAATAATCAGCATATTTACTATTGCTATTTTATCGTCATGCAACAAAGATGAGGTTGACAATACCCAGCCAATAATTACCATTGATGAACCCATGGAAAACGATACACTTTATATTGGCAGTGATGCTCATTTTGAGTGCGATTTCTCTGATGATACTGAATTGTCTTCCTATAAAATTGAAATACACAATGATTTTGATGAGCATTCTCACGTCAAGTCAATCAGTATTGAAGAAGACTCCGTTGCCTTCAGTTATCAAAATTCGTGGTCGTTTGACGAGGGATTGAAGAACACTCATATCCATCATCATGAGATTGTGATTCCTGAAACAATTGGTGGCGTTCGAACCGCTCAGGGAAATTATCATTTCGGAATCTATTGTACCGACATTGCTGGAAACGAATCGCATCAGTTTATCGATGTTATTTTAGTAAATGGTGAAGACCCACACGAAGAAGATTAGAAATGAGTTGAATTACTCACCTCAATCTTATTCTCATTAAACCCGTAAAGCTGTGACTGGCAATAGTCTCAGCTTTTTTTCACTCCAATCAGTCAACATTAAGGAAAAATTTGGACAATTAAAGAACATATGTTTTATATATTTGCGTAAATTTTGAATCATGATGAACTTAGAGAAAAGAAAAATATCGGCTTACATAAAGCTGCGTCCACGTTATGGGGAGGTTGACCAGATGGGCTATGTTTATCATGCCAACTATGTGAGCTACTGTCATCAAGCCCGAACTGAGTTACTTCGGGAAATAGGTATCAATGATAAGGTTCTTGAAGAACAAAACATCATGCTCCCGGTCATCAGCATGAATCTTCGTTATTTAAAGCCAGTTCGGTACGATGACTTAATCATGGTAAAAACATACATCGAAGAAGAACCTTGCACTCGCTTTTCCTTTCGATTTGAAATTATAAACGAAAAGAACGAATTGGTTTGCACCGCAACTTCCGAAACAGCATTTGTAAACAGCATGAGCCGAAAGCCAATGAGAGTTCCGGCAATTGTTATTAATGCTATCAATAAAAAACCTGAATCGTATTTCCACGAACAAGCACAGAGCTGAAGTTTCAACCGGTATTTTTGTCGAGCAATCCGAGAGGGGTAACAGTGGGGCAACTTATTGGAAAGGGAAACTAAGCCAGCAAAAATACTTATCGTCTGAATTTCCGTTATCTACCTTTGAATGATCGCTTCGATTTGCTCTTTGTTCTGAATATCGGGGAATTGATCCAATATCGTTCCGGCGACATCCTTCGCCTTTTTGGTCTGCTGATACTTGACGTGCAGATTAAGCAGAGCCATGTAGTAATTTGAATCCATCGGACTAATATCAATTGCTCTATTTAAATAGCCTTCAGCACGGGAATAGTCTTCTTTAAAATCAAACATCATTGCCGTATTATACATGACTCTGGCATTATTTGGAGAGTATTCAGCTGCTCTCACCAGATAGTCCAACGACTCATCATATCGTTGTTGTTCCGATAGAAATAAAGCATAGGTAAATAAGGTATTTCCATCTTCCGGATAGTGGTTTAAGTAGTCTCGAAATAAATCTTCGGCCTTTGCATACTCCTTTTTGGTATAGTACAACATGGCCAGGTTAACTTTTACCGGATGCAGCAAACTATCTTGTTCTAAAGCTCTTGTAAAAAACTCTTCTGCTTTGTTGATCTCGTTATTGTTATAGTAGAAGTTTGCCAGGTTAAATTTGCCTGTCGGGAAGTCAGAATTGTACTCTAAATACGATAAGTGCTCCGCTTTGGCCTTGTTATAGGCTGGCTTGTATTTTTCCGGAATTTGTCCCTGATCAAGGGTACTGAGCAATATCGCACTTTCGATACGAATTGCTTTTGTTTGGTCATTTAATAAATTTAAAGCCACACTCAACGTTCTCTCATCGGTAATGGATAAATTATGCAACGCCTGATATCTGATATGGTTATTGGCATTTCCTAAGGCTTCGATTAATAGCTCTTTCCCCCGTACAGGATAATATAAGCCCAAATATTCCAATGCCGCTGCTCTGATTATTTCAGGATAAACGTTGTCCCTGTAGATATTCACCAGGGCATCATACCCTTCGTCACTCCCGGTTAATGCTTCCTTAAAAGCAATTCCATACTGGTATGGCCGGCCAATGCCGTGCCATTTATTCACATGTTCAATGGCCCAATCAACCGACTCCTCATCATGGCATTGATTGCAAGCATTTGGGGTCCCCAGCTCTTTGGTCAAATCCGGACGCGGGATACGAATGCTGTGGTCGCTACGATAATCAACACTCATATAAAATTGAGCCGGCATATGACAATTGACACAACTGGTACCTTCTCCAACTTCAAACTTCACCCCGTCATCGGCAACAACAGCCTCCCCTTCTTCTCCCTCATATTTATGAAAGTGATGGCTGTACGTGTCATAATCGTCAGCACGGTGACATTGCGTGCACAATCTGTTATCGTCGAACAGAAGTTTTGTACTGTGGACATTATGACAATCGTTGCACTTAACGTCGCGCATGTACATCTTACTTTGAGTGAATGATCCATAGACGTAGTCTTCATCCAGGATCTGCCCGTCAATATGATAAGACTCACCGGTAGGTAAATTTGGAATGCTATGGTTATAGATATCGCCACTGTGGTTAAAATCTTCCAGCGCTGATCTGCGGGAATGACACCTGACACATAAGTCGACATAGGCCTTGTTGTCAATATTACTCGTTTGAACCACCAAGCCGTAATTGGTATCTGTATCCCTGGCATATTCTGCCTTCGCGGCCCAGTCCACATGCTCTGAGGCCGGGCCATGACAAGCTTCGCAGCTAACATCAATCTCACTCCAGGTGGTATGATAGCTGTCAGTTTCAACATCGTACCCTTTGACCAGGTTGGTCGAATGACAGTCCGCACACATGGAGTTCCAGTTTTGAGCCTGATTAGTCCAATGCAACCAGTTTCCGTGATCAATAATCTCATCTGTATAAACAGCTTCTGCCATGTGATACCATTCGTTGTGCTCCGAATCCCACGTGATTGGCAAGGTCTGTAACCGGCCTTTGTCGAACTCAATCAGGTATTGCTGTAAAGGGTCATAACCAAATACATACTTAATTTCAAACTCTTCCAAGCTGCCGCTTTCACCATCGGTTAACACATAAAAACGCCCATCCCGTTTATACATTTTATGAGTCATGCCGTTATACTCAATGCTTTGGTTGTTAAAATCACCCAAAACTGTTGAGTCATTGGCATGGTCCATGGCTTTATCATGATCCGATCCCACCCAATCATTATACTCGTTCAGATGGCATTCAATACAGGTTTCGCGTCCAACAAACTGCGGCTCGACAGGCCCGCTCTGATCTCCTCTCAAAAGTACATTCACAAACAAATACAATGGCATAGACGCCACCAAAACAACAATGGCGATAAGACTTATTCTTTCAAATATTCTACGATTTTTCATGTCTGCTAAATTGTATTTGAATGCATGTGTTAAGTGTTAAAAACTCGAATATACTTTGTCGTTTTTATGTATCGTATTTATTATTCTATCCGCACTAATCAAACGTAGGTCAGTTGCGACTTCAAAAATGATTTTCGTCTTTTAACAACACTGGTATCAACATACAGCTCTCCGTTTTTAATGGTCATTGGGTAGTAATCCAGGGGACGGGTGGCGGGTGAAGAGATGACCTCGCCCTTAGGGCTAAATTGTGATGCATGGCAAGGACAATTAAAGCCACCTGTCTTCGTATTGTGATTGATCACACATCCCAAATGCGTACATTTTATGGATAGTGCCATAAACCCGCCATCTTCAAACCGTTTCAAATAAAAATGATGACTCAAAAAAGGGTATACCTGATTCTTTTCATACGAATCGGATTTCCCAACCCGTATCAACTTTTTATCTTCAGATAGCCTGGCTTTATTGGTAATGCCGCCTTTGATTAAGAATAGTGCTTCAACCGATGCAATTGCCACAAGTAATCGTTTTATAAACCGTCTTCTGTCAAATTTCATATCCGCAGCATTAAAAAATTAACAACATCCCTTCGCCTCTTAGTAAGAGCGAGATCAGCAACATCGTCAGGTACGATACCATGATTACCGTTGTTGAGGCCATGATCATTTCTGTATTGTGCACTTTGTATTTTTTAAATCCGTAAAAAAGGAATGCTCCAACTGGGATTGCATACAATAAAAAAGGAACTATGCCAATACTGATCCATGAAGGAGAAGAGCTCAACCATACATCAAAATGCAAAAAATGATCAAGCAAATAGATCAATCCGAAGGTGAAGAAAAATGAAAATATTGCGGAATGGATCACGAGTTTTTTTCCTTCCGGTGAATTGAACCAAACTCCAATGTTTAGATTTTTATAGTTCAAATAAGGAACCGCAATAAAAAACAAAAGCAGGTAACCCGGAATGATAACCGCACTAAAAGCCGGATGTACATGGAGCAATAGCTCTTGGGCTCCTAAAAAATACCAAGGCGCTTTACTCGGGTTTGGACTCAGGTTCGGATTAGCCTGATCTAAAAGTGGTGCCGAATAAAAAACGACAGCTAAAAATAAACCCGCAAGAAGCAACAACGCAACGGTGACCTCTTTTACCAGCAGGTTTGGGATTACCGGAACCTTCTGTGTTTCTTCCACCTCGGGTAATGCCACCCCTCCTGCTTTACGGACCAACCAAAAGTGCATACCCACAAAAAACACGAATAACAGGGGCAGAACACCGGTGTGCAAATTGTAAAAATTAAGTAAGGTATTCGAATTCAAGGTTTCGCCACTACGAATGAAATTTGCTAAAGAATGTCCAAAAAGCGGGATGTATTCAAAAATCTGGGTGAAGATAGTTATCGCCCAATAAGCAAGTTGATCCCATGGTAATAGATAACCGGTAAAACTTGATGCCAGAACCAGAAACATCAAAACAAGTCCATAAATCCAGTTTTCAGCTCTCTTTTTGAATATCGCCTGAGAATAATACACGCGTAACAAGTGCAGAAATGAAGCAATCACCAATAAATTTGCAGACAAATGATGCAGGCTGCGTAAAAACCCTCCGAAGATCGTATGGGTGTTTAAATTCACAATAGAATCGTAGGCTTGCTCAACCGTTGGGATGTATGAAAAACGCAGGATCATCCCGGTTATCGCCAAGATAATAAATAACAGTGCGCATATACCTCCCAAACCAAAAGTCCGGTTAAATACAACCGCCCGTTCATCGATCGTTTTTGGATGTAAATGCAACGCAAATTTCTCCAGTGAAGAATAGTTTCGTTTAGCTGGATGTTTTGTGTTCATTATAAACTGTTCAAGAAAAAATGACAAGTACCAAAACAACTTGAGATTTTAAATATTACTGAGGAATATTTTATTCCATCAAGCGAATAATTTTGCCTAAGTGTCAAACCAAATCATACAAAGAAAAGGATTTTTAAAGAATTATTCCTATCGCCAAGAAAAGATAATCTATTGCTTGAATTAAATTGCATGTATTAAAATGCAGAGCTGGGAAGAAAACTGTAATCTGCCCCCTAACTGGCTACGCTTAAGATTAGATCATTCCAATTATTGTTGCTGCTTATGTCCTGTTGAAATGTTGGAAAATCAGTTGAGAGTCTTCCATCTATCACTTTCGCCTGCATCTTAACAAAAAAACAAAATGATAGAGCATCAGCGTTTTTATTGCACCTTTTGTAAATATGGTCATCCATACAAACGAAAATCCGCTTCTTCAAGGCATCATAAGAATCGAGAGGTTTTCATGCTTTCCTCTATACGATCTTAGACAAGTTTCGAGGAATTCTCCTGAATAAAATCAAACAACGAGCAGAAATTATTTTATTTGTATTAGCAAATTTTATCAGAAGGGAATTGGCATCATGTATTTTGAAACAAAAGAATTTTTAAAGCACATCTCTATTGATAGCGTAGTCTTTGGGTTTCATGAAAACCAACTCAAGGTATTGCTATTAAGAATGAAAAAGACCAATGAGTGGGCTTTGCCCGGAGGCTTTGTTAAAAAGCAAGAAACGCTGGAAAAGGCTGCTAGTCGTGTTTTGAAAGAAAGGACTGGGCTCAACGATATTTTCTTGAAACAGTTTAGCGTATTTAGCGACCCAAATCGGTCACGCAAAAACCCCGCAGCAAAAGAATTATCAGATCCGGGAAGCAATTCCAGCTTTGCGTGGTTTTCAAATCGGTTTATCTCTGTCGGCTATTATGCGCTGGTCAATTTTTCGCAAGTCGAACCCACTCCCGATTTTTTCTCAGATCGTTGTGAATGGCAGAGTATTGACGAAATTGATCGACTCATTATCGACCACAACCAGATTATAAACAAAGCACTTGAAACCCTTCGTCTTCAGCTAAACTACCAACCTATCGGATATAATTTGCTGCCTCCAAAATTCACGATGCCCCAGCTTCAGAAGCTTTACGAAACCCTACTGGGAAAAACGCTGGATCGCCGAAACTTTCAGCGTAAAATTCTTTCGTATAAAATATTAAACAAGTTAGACGAAAGAAAAACGGGAGGTGCTCATAAAGCTCCATACCTGTACGAGTTTAATCTGGAAAATTATCAGAAAGCGCTTCAAAATGGTCTATACGGAGGCTGGTAATGCCTGATAATAAAACCAATATCACACGCAAAAAAAATAGCAGACTGATCTCAGCCTGCTATTCATTGTAAACATTAAATCGAATCTCAAAAAAAACTATTTGCAAAAAACTAATTTCGTCGTTTTGATTTCCAGTACTTTCTGAAATCATCCTGCGTCATAATTCCTATTGGACCTTCATAAATCCCACCATCGTTTCCGTTATCAAAAACCCTGATTTCGATGAGATTTTCGATCCCTGCTTTGAAGGTTCCAGGGGCAACAAAGTAATTTCTAAATTCATTATAAAATTCTCCACGACGCCAACCAGAAAAATCACCCGTTTTGGCTACTAACTCGCCATTTATAAACAACATATCAGCATCGTCAATTTTACCGGCTAACAAAACCAATCGTTGTGACACCAGATCGTCGGCAACCTTTATTTTCTTTGCGTAAACAGCATGACCATCTAAACTCTTGTATCCTTGGTTTTCCCAGATCCCCGGAACTTGAATTTTTCTATGATCAGCCGGATCGAATTTTTTCCCTTTGTTGAACAACCACGAACCGGTCAGATTTATTTGAAAAGGAGGTACCACTCCTGCTGAGAAAAGACGAACATTCCCTGAAACAATGCCGCCTTCCAAATGACTATCGTAAACTCGAACAGCTATGAGGTTTTCTTCTCCAAAATGAAGCATATCTGAAGGTATTTGGTATTTTCTCAAGGCATTGTAGGCTGTTGAGAAATTAGGAGGGAATGATCCTGTTTGTCCAACTTTCACTCCATTGACAAACACCTCATCGACATCATCGATATAGCCAAGTTCAAGCACCACCACTTTATCTTTCAGTTCATCGCCGATCCTCACGTTGGCTCGATACCACGCATAACCATCATACCCACGAAAACCTTCATCTTCCCATCGTGCAGGCACCCGAATGTCATCCCAATCCGAATCATCATATCCGGTAGTCGCCCATTCGTAGCGGTCTCCAATCCGGAACTTCCACTGACCCCTCAAGTCCTTTTCGTCCGCGTTAAAAGCAAAACTTACCGTTGCTATTAATAGCACCAATAAAATGCTTCCTACTCCCTTTATAGCATCACAACTCCTCATAATTAATCTAATAGACGGATCAACTCCTTAAAAAATGAATTCCAACCACTATCCTGATTCTGCCATCTTATTTTTTCTTGAAAAGACTCAACATCTTTCTCTTTCATCATTCCGATGGGACCCTCATAGATTCCACCCTCTCCGTGACTATCCAGCACTTCTACTGAAATCATATTTTTACTTCTCAGTAAATTATATGGTATTTCATAAATCCGATAGAGTTGCCAAGCCTGATCACGTTGAAATCGGGAATAACTATTTAAATCCTGAACTTCGCCAATCAGTTCTCCATTTAAATATACTTCGTCAAAATCGTCAATCTTTCCAAGCACTAAATAGAGATCTTGTCCTTTAAGGCTTTCGGGCACTGAGAAACGTTTTCGATACCAAGCCCGTCCATCGTACCCCTCATAACCCTGACTTTCCCAGGTCATGGGCACGTATATATCATGCCAGCGCTCCTCACTACTTCGTGGATTATGCATATCTCCGAAGTTCTCAGTCGTAAACTTCCATGTACCTCTCAAATTAATGGCCATTCGAGCCTGATCACGATCATCGTAAAAGCCAAACTTATCGGCTCTTACCAAGCCTCCCTCAAGCCCTTCATCGTACACCCGAACTGCAATCAAATTCTTACTATTATTTAATATTTTTGTTGGAACCAGATAGTGTCGTTCCTGGTTATAAGCAGTTTTGTAGTTCGGAGGGAAATCTCCGCTTTGCCCTACTTTATGTCCATTGACAAAGACTTCATCCACATCATCGATAAACCCCAGGAACAGATCGATAAATTCAGCTTCGGGCAAGTTGGATATGCTGAAGTTTTTACGGTACCAGGCATATCCATTGTAGCCTTCATAATAGTGCTCCCATTCGCGAGGAGCATCAATCGCATCCCAATCACTAACGTCGGCTCCGGGCTTAGCCCATTCAGGATCATCACCCACGGTAAAAGACCACCGTCCCCTCAAACCAACCAACGATTCCCAATCTGAAGCTTTTAGTTCGATAGAATGAATGAATGTCAGAAAAAATATACTTGCTATTATTACCTTACTGGACATGACCGAGTGAGCTTTTTAGTACTTTAAAGTTAATAAACAAAATCAATCCGAAAACGCTGCTTTCAAATTACTGGGCAATATACCGCAAGCTTAAATTAAAGCGATAAGCCTTCCCCACAAGAGCTTTATCAGCTTTCATCTTTTCACTCCCGAAAATATGCTTCACATATCCGGTAGCATCAGGATTTTCGCATACAACACGAATCAATTTCAACGATTGATCCTTGTTAACGACGATATACACTCTAACTTTTTCGTCGACTTTATTAATGTCGTTTTGATAGAAATAATTGTTCCAATCTTTAATTCCATCATTCAAGCTTCTGGTAATTTCATGAACTAGTTCTTTTTTTGCCATGTTTGTTGTAGTCTCCCCTGCAAATGTCAGTCCGGTCATCATTACAAATGCGATAACCATTGTCAGTGTTGTCTTTCTTGTTTTCATTGTTTTGAGCTTTTAAATGTTTCTGTTTTCTATTGTTTGCAGATACAAAGTAAAAGCACAGATGTAACCCCGATGTCAAACCAATATCATATGTTGCCACAAGATGTCACAGAATTGTCATCGAGCAAAAAATTGAAAGAGAGAAGAAACAGGATCGCACCAATCAACGTTCTCATCAAGTTCACTTTAAATAGCCATTCAAAATCAAATATTAACTTGGAATTTTAAACTCAGACTACCGAGTTAAAGCACCAGTTTATAGCCAACCCCGTGTACAGTGATGATATGCTGGTTTTCCGGAGTATCAATTTTATTGCGAAGACGAACAATGAAATTATCGACAGTACGAGACGTAGGTTGATAATCCATTCCCCAAACCTGGTCTAAAATATCATCGCGAGTAACAATTTTTCCGTGGTGACTGCAGAGATAGTGGAGAATTTCAAACTCTTTGTGTGACATTTTCACCGGCTCGTCGCTGGCATTAAAAGCTTCGTATGACTCAAAAGAAACACGAATATTGCCAATTGTAATCAAATCAGCATCTTTCTGTACGCTACCTCCGGCGCGACGTAAAATTACTTTTATCCGGGCTAGTAGTTCCCGCAAACTGAATGGTTTGGTGACATAATCATCTGCACCGAGTTCCAACCCAAGCACTTTATCAAGCTCTTCACCGCGTGCAGTTAATAAAATAATTGGCGTTTCAATATCGGCGGCCCGGGTCTTTTTACACACGTCAAATCCTGACATTCCGGGAAGCATCACATCCAACAGAACCAGATTATAATTTCCTGATAAGATTTTTTTCAGGCCATCGTCTCCCCGATCAGCGGTATGGACCTCGTAACCTTCAAACTCCAGATTATCGCGTAGGCCAATCATCATAGCCTGTTCATCTTCAACAATTAATATTTTTGACATGGTACTACTTTTTTTCTGGAAATTTTAAAATGAATGTACTTCCCTCACCCGGTTTACTGCGCACAGCCACACCTCCTCCATGAGCTTTCATAATCCGTTTTACAAGATTCAAACCCAAACCAGAACCTTTCGCTTTATGTGCTAAATCGCCTTCAGTAACCCGATAAAACTGCTCGAATATGTGTTTCTGATCTTTGGCTGAGATACCAATTCCATTATCCTCAACCTCAAGCCAAATCTGCTTTGCCTTTTTTTGGATTCGTACACGCACAGTTCTATTCTCAGCATCACTGTATTTAATCGCATTGTCCAACAAATTACCAACCAGTGTTTTTAACGATTCCCAATCGGCCTGCACCCATGCGGGACCGTTGAAAGATTCCAGGAAACAATAAATGTTCGCGGTTTCAAAATGCGAATCAAAAGAGTGCACAATCTCAGGAATGGCCTGCTTTAGATCAATATTCTCAAAATGGTACTTGACCCGGTTTTTTTCAATCCTTGAGAAATTCAAAATACGATTGACAATATCTGTTAATCTGACACTTTCCTGCTGAATGGTTTTCAGGTATTCTTCTTTTCTTTCCTCGGTTTTAATTCGCTTTAGCAATAAGGTTTCAGCATACATGCTAATGAGTGCCAATGGTGTTCGAATTTCATGAGACACATTTGCCACAAATTCAGATTTCAATTCCGCCAACTTCATCTCCTTCCGAATGTTAGCCAGCACGAAAATAAAACCCAGAGCAACAAAAAGGCCCATTCCCAATAGCATATAATTGTCACGCTGTGTGCGCTCCGAGGCCAGCTGTTCAATTGTTTTTGTTTTTAACTGAATGCCCAGTTTGTAAGTCGGCAAATACCACATTGTGGCTTTTTCAACTGAATGCGACAACTCATTCTCCCGATCAGTTTCGAATAACATTTCTCCTGAAATGGAATCGGAAATACTGATGTAGAATAAATCCTGAGCAACTTTTTGGATTGTTGGTCTCAGGTTTTGCTGAATAAATAAATCCGGATCGACTACCAACTGACAAATCTGTTCGCCATTTTTACTTTTTGGTAAGAAGTAAAAAATAAGATATTCTCCCGAAGGATTTATCTCAACCCGTTGGTAGTTTTCCTCCAGAAAACCTTGTAACACCTCTATTTTCTTTCTCGGTATTTGTGTAGCGATTACAAAAATTGAATCATTAAAATATTGTGCTTGTTCATCTGACGTAGCTGTGTCGGAGAAACGAACGGCAAGAATCGCTTGATTATTTTGAAACAGGTTTTCAACCAGCCCTTTCATGATTTCACTTTCAGACTCAATCGGCTGATCCAAACTCTGCTTCCAATGTTGCACCACATTTTCAGAATACTGATTGATGGAATATAGAATTGACTCGAGCTGAGTGCTGAAAACCCGCTCAACCATTTGTTCATTTTTGCTCAGTGCCGAAAGCTCCCGAACAAAGAAAAACCCAATGGGCAAAGCAACAATAATCAGCAATATGAGACTTATTTTCGCGAGTGTTCGAACCATTGGTTCCATTTTTGAATCCAGGTAAAGGTATTAAATCAAGTTCAAATTTCCGATCTGTCAAAATGTAACATTAAATATAGACTCTAAAAAAAGTTTTGTCTCCTTTATTCCCGATCTTTCCTCACACGTTTGAACGTTCTCCTGTCAATGGTCTTCGATTCCAATTGGCAAATTCTTTATATTGTCAGAGTAATTTTTCCCATAAAACAGCAAAAGGGCACCCAAACGGATGCCCTTTTATTCTTCCCAAATCAAGCAGTTCTCTCTGCATGCATTTTTAATTATGCAACAGCATCTTCTAAAAACAGTTTGATATCTTCATCAGCAGTTGTAATTCCGGCAATACCAAAGTTCTCTACCAATACGTTCACGACGTTTGGCGACAGGAATGCCGGCAATGTTGGTCCGAGATGAATATTTTTTACTCCCAGAGAAAGTAGCGCCAATAAAACAATTACCGCTTTTTGTTCGTACCAGGCAATGTTGTAAGCAATTGGTAGCTCGTTCACATCTTCCAGTTCAAAAATTTCTTTCAGTTTCAAGGCAACTACAGCCAATGAGTACGAGTCGTTACACTGTCCGGCATCAATTACACGTGGTATACCGTTGATGTCGCCCAATGGCAATTTATTGTAACGGTATTTGGCACATCCTGCTGTCAGGATCACGGTGTCGTTCGGCAATTTGGCAGCAAACTCTTCGTAGTAGTCGCGGCTCATCATACGTCCGTCACAACCAGCCATGACAAAGAATTTACGGATAGCACCGGTTTTTACGGCTTCAACAATTGGCTCGGCCAGTTCGAATACCTGGTTGTGAGCGAATCCTCCAACAATCTCTCCGGTTTCAATTTCGGTAGGAGCAGCACATTTTTTGGCATGCTCAATGATCGCTGAGAAATCTTTCATTTCGCCTTCTTTGCGATCCGGAATATGGATAGATCCAGTCAATCCACTAGCGCCGGTTGTGTAGATGCGATCTTTATAAGTTGCTTTTTCCAATGGTGGCACAATACAGTTGGTGGTAAACAGGATTGGTCCGTTGAACGACTCAAACTCCTCTTTTTGTTTCCACCAGGCATTTCCGTAGTTTCCGGCCAGTTGTTTGTATTTTTTGAATTCAGGGTAATAGTTGGCTGGCAGCATTTCGCTGTGGGTGTAAACATCTACTCCCGTACCTTCGGTTTGTTTCAGCAGGTCTTCCATGTCGCGCATGTCGTGTCCCGAAATCAGAATAGCCGGATTATTACGCACGCCAATGTTTACTTTTGTCACCTCAGGGTTCCCATAAGTGCTGGTGTTGGCGGCATCCAACAGAGCCATGACATCAACCCCAAATTTACCGGTTTCCAAAGTCAACCCAACGAGTTCGTCAACCGACAAGTCTTTCGTTGTTTTGGCCAGTGCTTCCATCATGAAGTCGAAAATCTCTTGTTTTTCATGAGCCAGATTGTATGCATGTTCTGCATAAGCGGCCAAACCTTTCAGGCCGTAAATGATTAGCTCTTTCAACGAACGAACATCTTCATTCTGCTCGCTTAAAATACCAACTTCGCTGGCTTTGGCTTCAAATTCTTCTCCGGTTTTTGCAGTCCAGTGAACTGATTCATGATCGCTGATCGTTAAGCCGGCATCAGCAACCCTGGCTTTCAGTTCGTCGCGGAATTTCAATGACTTTTTAATACGGATAACGAATGCCGTATGATCGAAGTTGGCATTGGTAATGGTGCTGAATAATCCGTCAAACACGACTTTGTTTGCTTTTTTATCAGCTTTACCAACGGCTTTTAAATCCGTATTTAAAATGGAGATTCCCTTCAACACAAAAAGAAGTGTGTCTTGTAGGTTTGCTACATCACTTGGTTTTCCACAAACTCCTTTAATTGTACATCCAACTCCTTTTGCTGCCTCCTGGCACTGAAAACAAAACATATTTTCCATAACTAAATTCTATTATATTTTTGAATTACTTTTTTTTGCGTTATTGCTCAAAACCCATGACTAGGTCATTCCGAAATAAATTCGGAATTTTTTGCCATCCAAGTCTATCCTTCTTTCTGGCAGATCCTAAAACAGGTTCTTGTGTTTTTTGATTTTTGGGGTGGTAAAAGGAACCGGGGACAAGGTTTGTCCCCGGCTATCACTCTTCATTAAACCCACTCTTCAGCCAATACATCCCCTCGTATTCCAACAACAATTTCTTTTACCGGAACTTTTCTACTCGCACGTTCAGTAGCCATCTTTACCAACTGCGATAATCCTCCGCAGCATGGAACTTCCATGATAACTACCGTCACGGTGTTCACTTTCGACTCATCAATCAATCGTATCAATTTTTCCAGGTAAATCGATTTTCCTTCATCCAATTTGGGGCATGCTATAACTAGTTTTTTTCCTTTAATAAATGTTTGGTGAAAACTACCGTGCGCAAAGGCGGCGCAATCGGCGGCAACCAACAGGTCAGCTCCCTGAAAATAGCCGGCAGCCGGATTGATCAGATGCATCTGTACCGGCCATTGCTGTAGTTCAGATTCGCCCGAATGGGTAGCCGTAGCTTCAGGGGCCATCATGAAAGCCGGTTTTTCGAAGCTTACCGGAGCCGATCCGGGGCATCCGCCTCCACATCCACCACTTTGCTCTTGGCCCTCAGGCTTGCTGTTATGCACCTCGCTGATAATCGCTGACACATTTACGTCCAAGTCCTCTTCGTTGGCTTTCAGGTAACGAACGGCGTCCTGCAAGAATCCGGTTTCGCCATGATCTTTTAAATGCTTCAAGTGGGCGATCAACAAGTTTTCTCCTTTTGGGATCATTTGCTTAATTACGGTCACCTCGTCATATTCTTCGGCTTCGCGTTTTTCAATTTCAATAGCTCCCTGAGGGCAATGGCCAAGGCAGGCTCCCAATCCGTCACACATCAATTCACTTATCAACCTTGCCTTTCCATCAATCACTTGCAATGCTCCCTCGTGACAGTTTGGGATGCATTCTCCACATCCGTCACATAATTCTTCGTCTATTTTAACTATTTCGCGTATCATTGTTTTCGTTTTAATTTCTGAAACAAAAATAGGGTTCAGGTGGTTTCTGACTTGTATCAAATGTTACAAACTCATTTTTTTATGCTGAATTTTGAATTGTTAAGCCGTTCTCCGGTTTTTAAAGGGCTTACCCCCGACCAACTTTCGTCCTTAATGTCGAATGTGCATTATCAGGTTCGAAGTTTTGAAAAAGATGATTTGGTTGTGCAGGCTGGCGACGAATGCAATCGTTTATTCATTGTATTGAAGGGGAGTGTGAAAGGTGAAATGGCCGATTATTCGGGAAAGACAATTAAAATTGAAGATATTGAAGCACCACGACCACTGGCTGCCGCTTTTTTATTTGGGCAAAAAAACCGATTTCCGGTAACGGTTATTGCTAATGGAGAAGTAAGCTTACTGAGTATTGAACGCCCCGAATTTCTGAAAATGCTTCAGAATGATCAACAAATACTGACCAATTACCTGAACTCGATTTCGTCGCGAGCGCAATTTCTTTCTCAACGAATTAAGTTTTTATCGTTTAAAACCATCAGGCAAAAGATTGGGCACTACTTGCTTGATTTAGCCGGTGATCGGTTAGCTGTAGTTGAGTTACCGATGGGACAGGTTCAATTGGCGGAGTACTTTGGTGTAACCCGCCCTTCGCTGGCCCGTGCTCTGGGTGAGCTGGTACAGGAAGGTTACATTGAAGTGCAACGACGCACTGTTCGTATTATGGACAAACAAAAGATGAGCGAATTATTGAAAGGATAAACGGAGACGTTTACACCAAAAACACACCATGGGTAAGGGGAATGACGTGTTTTTGATATAAAGCCTTTCTGCCCGGATTCGATACTCTCCCAACGGAGGTTTCAGATCATTTAAAATTCGTTTGTTGATATTGAATACGGTTTGCTGTCTTTCGCTGTTCCCCATTTCTTGTTGGGTTTGGCTGCCATGTTGAAAACCAGCTCCCCGCCACTCATTAAATCGTCGTGGGTGATGAAGTTTTTGTCATAAGGCTTGCCATTCAGTGTCACCGATTTGATATAGATATTTTTATCGCTCAGGTTGCTGGCTTTCATGACGAATTTTTTGCCGTCACCAACTTCAATTGCTGCTTCATTTACACACGGGCTACCAATTACATACTCATTGCTTCCCGGGCAAACAGGATAGAAGCCCATGCTGCTGAATAGGTACCAGGCCGACATTTGTCCGCAGTCATCATTGCCGCACAAACCATCCGGTGCCGGATTATATTTGGTGTTGATGATGTGATGAATTTTCTCCGCGCTTTTCCAGGGGGTACTGGTCCAGGCGTACAAGTAAGGCACATGGTGACTGGGTTCGTTGCCCTGCACATAACCACCAATAATACCAACCCGGTCAATGTCTTCCGACTCCTCAAAAAACTCATCCGGCAAATGCATTTCAAAAAGCGAATCCAGGCGCGAAATGAATTTCTTTTCGCCACCCAGCAGCTGAATATAGCCGGCTACATCCTGCGGCTCGTATAGTGAGTAGTTCCAGGCATTGCCTTCAATGTAACCTTCACCGGTTGTTTTTAACGCGTTGAAGTTTTCTTTCCAGCTACCATCGGCGTTCTTTGCCCGGATAAAGCCTACTTCCGGATCGAACAACTCTTTATAGGATTGGGCACGTTTCAGGTAGGCTGAAGCTTCGTCTGTTTTGCCGAGCGACTGAGCAAATTTGGCAATAGTCCAGTCGTCGTAAGCATACTCCAAGGTTAGTGATGCTGAGTTGTTCACTTTGTCGAAGGGCACATAGCCATACTCCATATACTCCCCAATACCATCGTAACTCTTGTGTGTCGATGATTTGATTACGGCTTCGAAAGCTTTGTCGATATCGTAGTCCCGGATGCCTTTCATATAGGCGTCGACAATGACTGGTACGGCGTGGTAGCCGATCATACACCAGTTTTCGTTGTTGAAATGTGACCAAACCGGTAACAGATGATGGGCACTCTGCTCGTAATGTTTGATCATAGACACCACCATGTCGTTGGCGCGTTCGGGCTGAAGAATCGTGAAAAGCGGATGCAGCGCCCGGTAAGTGTCCCAAAGTGAGAACACCGTGTAGTTGGTAAAGCCATCAGCCTGGTATATATTCCCGTCCAATCCACGGTATTTGCCATCTACATCATTGTAGGTAATTGGGTTGATGAAGGCGTGGTACATGGAAGTGTAGAAAGCCACCATCTTATCGTGGTCGGCCTGGATCTGAATTTTTTCCAGTTCTTCTTCCCATGCCTGGCGGGCTTCAGCTTTCGTTTTCTCGAAATCCCAGTCTGGAATTTCAGCTCGCAAATTACTCAAGGCGCCTTCGGTGCTTACTGCTGACAGCGCAAATTTGATTTTCACTGGTTCCCCGTCGCTTACGTCAAAATCGAAATAGTTGACCATCTCACGGGCTTCCATTTGCGGAAAGTTTTTAGTCTCGTCGAACTTCCGCCAGAAACCTTTGTAGAGCAGTTTTTCATCACTTTTCATCCCGTATTCTTTCATCGGTTTCGAAAAGCTCATGGCAAAATACAGGTACCGGTTTCGTGCCCATCCGCGCGTGATTCGGTAACCGGTTACAAGCGTGTCATTCTCCACCCGAACCGATGCCCAGATGACTTTGCCCGGGTAGTTGTAGATGTTGTAGTTCATATCCAAAATGATATGTCCGGTGTCGGTTTTCGGGAACGAGTATTGGTGAAATCCGGTATGCGTGGTTGTGGTCAACTCAGCCATGATGTCGTAATCCTGCAGTAAAACCTGGTAGTATCCGGGGCTGGCACTTTCGTGTTCGTGGCTGAACCGGGAGCGGTAGCCACTTTCAGGCTGTTCGGCTGTTCCGGGATTGAGTCGCAGTTTTCCGGTTGTCGGCATAATCAGAAAATCGCCCAAATCGGAGTGCCCTGTTCCACTGAAATGCGTGTGGGCAAAACCGGTAATGGTCGGGTCTGTATATTGGTAGCCCGCACAGTAGCGATACACTTCACCGTTGTAGCGACCATTTACGCTGTAAGGAATGGTGTCGGTTTCGGGACTGAGCTGAACCATGCCGAAAGGTACTGTGGCACCGGGAAAAGTGTGCCCCATTTCTTGCGTGCCGATAAATGGATCGACATAGTCACACAAATCTTTCACAGGTTGGGCCTCGACGATTGAAAGTCCGCCTATGAGCACACAAAGGAGCAAAAAAGTTCTTTTCATTCTGTCTAATTTAGCAAGTCGAATTTTGGGCATTTGGTTGGGCTTCTATTTGAATTAAATCTCAGGATTGGCAAGATATTCCATCCATAATTCGGCTGGGTTTTTCCCAGTCAGTTTCACCCAAATATCTTCAGTATATTGGTGACTGCGCATGGCCTTGTCCATTTTCTCAATGAATTTTTTGTTTTTGTTCTTGACGATCCATGCAAAAAAGCGGGCTGTTACGCGATAGGAGTTATCGTAGTTCTGCTTTTCATTAACCTCCGGCAGCGACCAGTTGCCTGCTTCGTTAGCAACGCCATATTTGTAGCGCACATAATCCGCAATACCTTCAGTAACCCACCAGGGACCAGGGGTTTGTCCGTACGCCTGCACAATGTGCATCACTTCATGGGTCACCACATCAATATCATTGGGATTTCTTCTAAACCAATCGGGATTATAAACTACCCGATCAGCCGAAGTTGCTGCAACGCCGTCGTATGCGGGGTCAATCACGAAGGTGACTTCCCTGACCGATTTTTTGTTGTAGTTTTTCACCATTGGAGGATAAACAGTGAAGAATGTGTCTTTCAGTTTTTGTCCCACTGCCGGATCAAACGATTCTGACTTGTTGATATAAATGAGGGTGAATCCCTTTTGGGTGATGGAATCTTTCTCGAAATAAGTGGTTTTGGTGTTTGACTGAGAAAATACGCTGAAAGGAATCACAAGTAGAAATAGCAGGATAAGCTTAATAAATGATGTCTTCATCTTTTAGTTTTAATTTAGGTATCACAAGAGTAGTACCATTTTTCCGCTGAAATTACTCACACAGTGAATGGTTTTTATATCGTTGATGCGGATTTCCTGTCTAAATAGCTCATGGGAATGAACACCTGATTCAAAATCGTGTTGAGATTCTAGGAAGGAACAGGAGTATGAAAAAGTTTGAAGTTCACGGAAAGCTGTTTTACCAGTTCAATTTGTTGGATGTGCCGGGGTTGGTTCATTTTACATCGACGAGAACGGGCTGGGGAGGTGATGGAAAGTCGCGGTTCACCGGCGATGAGCCCAAAGTCTATCAGTCGTTTCGCGAGGAACTGGCTCTTGGGTTAAAGATTCTTCCTTCGCAGTTGGTGTTTCCACGTCAGGTGCATGGCAGCAAGATCGAAGTAGTGACTGAACCTGCGCCAGAAGGTATTGCGGACACAGACGCGCTGGTGACGAACCAGCCCAACCTTTGTATTTGCGTGCAATCCGCCGATTGTGTTCCTGTTTTGCTGTTTGATCCGGTGCAACGGGTGATTGCAGCAGTCCATGCAGGTTGGAGAGGAACGGTTGCCCAGGTTGTATCTAAAACGGTTCATACTATGCAGCTGTATTTCGACTCGGCGCCCGAGGATATTCTAGCAGGCATCGGGCCTTCCATTCATCTTCATGCCTATGAAGTTGGGGAGGACGTGATTCAGGCGGTTCGGGAAAGTCTCGACAATCACCGGCAACTGTTGAAACCCTCGATTGAAGAGGGGAAAGCTTATTTCGATTTGTGGGGAGCCAATAAAAGCTTGCTACTAGCTGCCGGGGTTTTGGATGAAAACATTGAAATAATGGGTTTTTGCTCCTTTTCGCACGAGCAGCTTTTCTATTCGGCGCGGCGCGATGGTACTGATACCGGGAGAATGGTGAGTGGGTTGATGTTGCAGAAATAAGTATATTTGCGCCGGAAAATTTTCATCAACCTTGCAGGTGGCATCACCCTGCACTTAAAAAAAACAAAAAAATGCAAAACGAACTACTTTGGCTAATCATGTTGTTGGCCAATTTCCTACTGATTATTGGAGCCTACAAATTGTTTGGAAAAGGAGGATTGGTCATGTGGATTCCAATCTCGGTAATTGTTGCAAATATTCAGGTGATTCAAACAGTAGAATTATTTGGCTTAGTCGCCACCTTGGGAAATATTGTTTATGCCAGCTCTTTTTTAGTAACCGATATTTTATCCGAAAACTACGGAAAGTCCGATGCAAAAAAAGCGGTCTGGATTGGCTTTTTCAGTCTTATTTCGATGACGCTGCTGATGAACCTGGCGCTTTACTTTCTTCCGTTGGAGGGCGACGAGTTTGCATCATCCACTCATGAATCGTTAAGCACCATTTTTAAATTGATGCCGCGTATTGCCATTGCCAGTCTGGCTGCTTACCTGGTTTCTCAGCAGCATGATATCTGGGCTTTTCATTTTTGGAAAAAACGGTTTTCTTCTGATCGGCAACTGTGGTTGCGAAACAATTTGAGTACCATGGTTTCGCAATTGCTGGATAGCATTGTCTTCACGTTTATAGCCTTTTACGGGGTTTTTGAACTTTCCTTACTTTATGAGATCTTAATTACAACGTACCTGTTAAAGTGGGCTGTTGCCGCTGCCGACACCCCCTTTGTTTATTGGGCAAAGCATATCCATAAAAACAATCGGTTTGTGGTGAAGTAAACTAGGTACGCCAAAACCAGTGTGTAAACAAGGTGAGCACCGGAAAGATTTCAAGCCGCCCAATCAACATGGTAAATGTGAGCAAATATTTGGATGGATCAGTGAGCATGCTGAAGTTCGATGCCGGCCCTACTTTACCAAATCCGGGGCCAATTCCCCCCATCGTCGTTACAATTGAACCAAACGAGGTTCCCCAGTCGTTTCCAATGCCAATCATGGTTATTGTGCCTACTACAACGATACCGTAATACAGCAGGATGAAGTTTGATACTGCGCCAACTTGCTTGGGAGAAAGGGTGCGGTTGTTGTATTTTACATGGCATACCGCATTGGGTGAAATGGTTTGCTTGATGCTTTTTTTGATAACCTGCCAATTGATATAATGGCGGATGACTTTTACTCCACCTCCGGTTGATCCGGCGCAAGCACCTACCAACATCAGTAAAACAATCATCAGAATACCCTGTGTGGGCCAAAGCAGATAATCGTCAGTGGCAAAGCCGGTTGCCGTAATTACCGAGATCACTTGAAAATAAGAATCGCGGAACGCTTTTTCAAACGGAATTTCATTCGAAAAGAACAGGATGAGTGTTAATACCGCTCCAACGGCAAAGACCATTTTCAGGTAAAACCAGAGCTCGTTGTTTTGAAGAGCCTTTTTATATTTACCACTGGCAATTAAAACATGCAGGACAAAATTAATTCCGGACAAAAGCATAAAGACCGCAATAACATACTGAATGTACGGCGAGTAGTCGGAAATTGAGGTATTCTTCGTTGAGAATCCGCCAGTGGCAACCGTGGCAAACGAATGACAAATACTGTCGAAAAGATTCATACCTCCCAGGGTCAATAAAACAGTCTCGAGAGCCGTGAGTCCGACATAAATCATCCAGATGCTTCGGGCAACATACCTGATTTTAGTTGAAAACTTCTCTTCAACAACAACCGACGCTTCCAGGTTAAAAAGCTGACCTCCATACATTTTCAGTAAAGGCATAATGGCAACTACCAGCACAATAATCCCCATTCCTCCTATCCAGTGCGTTTCACTGCGCCAAAAGAGCATGCTTCGTGGCAGGGCTTCAATATCGTTTAAAATAGATGAACCTGTGGTTGTGAAACCCGACATGCTCTCAAACCAGGCATCAGCAAAGGAAGGAATCGTGTGAGTGTACAGATAAGGCAAACTCCCGAAGAAAGCTAAAAAGATCCATCCAAATGTAACAATGACGAGTCCTTCACGAACGCCGGGTTCGCCAAACCTGCTATTCCAGCTAACGAAATAGAGGAGACCACCTGCCCCAAATGTTGTCAGTACAGCGTAAAGTACTCGCATCAGTTCCGGTTCATGATCGTACCATGAAATGAGCAGCGAAAGGATCATAAATAGCCCTTCGAAAAGAAGAATAATTGAAATGATATGAATAACAAGAAGTATATTGATGTTACTTCTCTTTTGAAAATTCATGATAAGTTACAATTGAAAATGAATAAAAAAATACGAGCTGGAGAAGCTGTTGATTTTATCCGTTTATTGGAGGAGATAAGTTGCCGATTTCGCGCAGCCATCTGGAGTAGCGCAGGCAAATTCGAATTGTGTGTAACTTGTATTTCGAATGTTGTGGATCGAACGGGATTGCAGAATAACTTAACTTCCCCTGAAAATCCAGACGGTCAATTTCGCCGTCTTCTTCTTCATTTTCAATCCACTGGAAACAAGTTTGAATATCCCCAATCAGCATATCATCCAGGCAAATTGATTGGTCTTTCGAGTCCAAAGAATATGCGTTCAATAGTTCTCCCGTCGATGAGAACAGCGCAGGAAATAAGACAAATACGGAGAATATTGTAACAAGTAATTTCAAACCACTCTGCATTTTTCTAATAAATCACGCAGCAAAGCTACCGATAAAACAAAGATGGAGATCAACCCGCCGTGCAATTATTCATCGATCATTTCAAAATTAAGGCTTGATTAATATTCAGGGGCTCAATTGAAGGAATTCGCTAAATTGATTAATTTATCCATGCATTATTTGCCATGTTTTAATAAATATGTTAGTTTAAAAAAAGAATGGTTTTTGATTGAGAAAACTAGTTATTTTTACAGCGTTAAGCTTTAGAATAAAACAGTTATTTATGAAACGAACTTGTAAACAACTCAGCCGCAGAGAAAGGTGATTGTATGCGAGTTCAATATGATGTCATAAAAAATAAACAAGTATAACCGTATGAAGATATTTAAATTTGGTGGAGCCTCAGTCAGCTCAACAGAGGCTATCAAAAACGCCACTTCAATCATCGATTTATTTCCTGATAAAAAAGTTATTGTTGTTTCAGCAATGGGGAAAACAACCAATGAACTTGAGGAGTTGGTTAAAAGCTATTTCAACAGAGCGAGTAACATGGAGTTAATTTTGGAGCGCATCAGGAATTATCATGCCGGTATTACCACCGGACTTGGATTGACTGATGCTGACTTGGTTCAGGTTGAAGTGTTGTTTGCAGATCTGAAAAAGCGCCTGAGCATGAATCCATCGTTAAACTTCGACTACGAGTATGATCAGGTGGTTTGCTATGGCGAGCTGATTTCAACGGCCATCATCTCTGCCTACTTAAACAAGCAGGGATTAAAAAGCCAATGGATGGATATCCGCCAAAGTTTGCGAACGGATGAAACGCATCGCGAGGCAATTGTTGATTGGAAATGGTCGGAGATGTTGATCAATAACAGCTTTAATTTTCGCGATACCGATTTGTATGTCACGCAGGGATTTATAGGTTCAACCAATACCAATCAAACGACCACACTGGGTCGGGAGGGTTCTGATTTCACTGCTGCAATTTTGGGTAACCTGCTAAATGCAGAGAGTGTCACCATCTGGAAAAATGTCCCCGGTGTATTGAATGGTGATCCGGTTGATTTTGAAGACACGGTAAAACTGGAAGAGCTTTCGTACCGGGAAGCAATAGAGTTGGCCTATTCCGGAGCCAAAGTGATTCATCCGAAAACGATCAAACCCTTGCGCAACAAAAAAATTCCGCTGCTGGTTCGACCATTCGATTTTCCTGACCAGGCTGGAACCATGATTCATGATGTGGATCACCAGCTGGATTTGGTCCCGATTTTTATACTGAAGAAAAATCAGGCACTGGTTACCATTTCGCCTTCCGACTTTTCATTTATTGGTATTGATCAGTTATCTGGGGTTTTTAGTCTGTTTAAAAAGCGCCGCATCAAGGTAAACCTGATACAGCAATCGGCAATCGACCTTTCGTTGTGTATTGATGAGCCTGAGGTAGGTTTGGAAACCTTGGTTGTTGAATTACGAAAAAAGTTTGATGTGCTATACAATACCGGCTTGATTTTGGCAACCATCCGCTTTTATGATGAAGATGCGCTGATTAAAATGAAAAATAACCGCCAATTGTTTTTGGAACAAAAAAGCCGTCGAACAGCCCGTTTGGTTCTGAAATAAAGAACCGGGTCGCCCTTCGAAACGGTATTTCCCATTATGGGTTGTTGCAATAATATTATTTTGTTTGTAGCAAACATGTATTTTATTGTAAATTTAAACATCCCAAAAAACGATCGGTTTCGAGCAAAAATCAACAACATGGTAAAAAGTAAAAAGAACAAACGACTTCCATTTCTGATCATCTTATTTATAGTCCTGATCATCATAGTATTAATTGTTGCTAAAAATAAAGGATGGATTGGTAAAGACTTTGAGATAAAGGTAACTACAGAAAAAGTTGAAAGTAAAACCATTGTTGAGCTGATTACTGCAAACGGGAAAGTACAGCCGGAAACAGAAGTGAAAATTAGTCCCGATGTTTCGGGTGAGATTATTCAGATGGATGTTGAGGAGGGTGATGAAATCCGGAAAGGACAGTTGTTGGTCATCATTAAGCCCGATATGTATATTCAGGCGTTGAATCGTGCCGAGGCCAGCCTGAATTCATCAAAGGCGCGCTTGGCTCAGGCCGAAGCTCAGCTCATTGAAAAGGAACTTTCTTTTGATCGATCCAAAACCTTATTCGGACAAGAGGCTATTCCAAAGTCGGAATTTGAGTCAGCTCAAGCTGCCCATAAAATTGCTCAGGCCGAGGTTCGTGCGGCTGAATTTTCAGTAAAATCTGCTGAAGCATCGGTAGCTGAGGCTAAAGAGCAGTTGGTAAAAACCAAAATTTATTCGCCGATGGATGGAACCATTTCCCGGTTAAACGTTGAGCAGGGCGAACGGGTTGTTGGAACCAACATGTACGCCGGAACCGAAATGATGGTGATTGCCAACCTCAATAAAATGGAAGTGAAGGTAGAGGTTAACGAAAACGATATTGTGAAGGTAGTAAAGGGAGATACAGCCTTGGTTGAGGTTGACGCATATTTAAACCGGAAATTTAAAGGCGTTGTTACTGAAATTGCCAATTCGGCCAACACGGTCGGAACGTCTAACGATCAGGTGACCAATTTCAACGTGAAGGTACTTTTGTTGCAAGAGTCGTATGCTGATTTAATCGACAGCACGTCAATGAATGTCTATCCCTTTCGCCCAGGTATGTCAGCTACCGTCGATATTCAGACGGAGACCCGCAGAGGGGTAATCGCCATCCCCATTCAAGCCGTAACAACCCGGGTTGTCGAAAGTGAAAAACCGGGAGAAAACGCCGAGGAGGAAAAAGAAGAAATTGTTTTTCTTTTGAAGGATGGTTTGGCTCGTAAGCAAGTTGTTGAAACCGGTATTCAGGATAATATGGATATCGAAATCTTGAACGGTGTTAATGATGGAGACGAAGTAATAACCGGGCCTTATAATATTGTCAGCCGAACCTTAAAAGATAGCGCGATGGTACAGTCGGTTGATGAAAAGGAACTGTTTGAAGCAAAAGAATAATTCTGCATAAAAAAACTCAGCCCGATTTTAAGAGCACAGCAAGAAAGTATTGTATTTTTAGTTGATCTCCGCCCTTTTCTGTAAAAGGATGCGGTTGAATACGATTATCTCCAATCACTTTCGACTTCCATTGGAAACAACGGAATTTTCATAAAAAAACTTTCCAGAAGAGTTTGAATAACAAAACCAGATAAAAAACAAAGGCCTTCCCGTAATGAGAAAGCCTTCATTTTTTTATTGATTGGTTGAATCGGTTATCCGCATTTGGAAGAACCGCAGTCAGGGCAGGTTAAACACCCTTCCTGATAAATAACGTTATTTGATCCACATTCGCCACAAACAGTGCCTTCGGCAACCGTTCCGTTTGGTATGTATTTTTTCAACGCGCGCGCAACACCGGCTTTCCAGCTGTTAATGGTGTCGTTGTCCAGTTGCAGGCTGGTTACCGTGTCTACTACTTTATGAATTGACATGCCGTGACGCAGAATTCCGGAAATCAACTTCGCATAATTCCAGAACACCGGATTGAATTTGTACGACAATCCTTCAATGGTGGTTTTATAGCCACGTTTGTTGGTGTATTGGAAATCGTAACGTGAGTTTCCTGCTTCATCGCGGCTTTTGATGATTTTACCTTTGGTTACCGAGCGAGGTAATAAAATACCATCTTCATCATCCTGTAGCCCGGTGAAAATTTCGTATGGAAGATCGCCTACCAAGCCAATAAATGCCACCCACTTGTCTTTGTTGTTTTGGAAGCGCACCACATCAGCTTCAAGTTCGTCAGGCCGATTGGTTGGGAAAGAGGAGAATTTTGCCTTTTTCTTATCTTCTTTTTTATTTGAAATCAGAACACCTGAGCGAGATCCGTCACGATAAACGGTAACTCCTTTACATCCGCTTTTCCATGCTTCGAAGTAAAGTTTTCCAACCAACTCTTCTTCAGCATCAGCTGGTAAATTGATGGTTACACTAATCGAATGGTCAACCCATTTTTGAATACGACCTTGCATGTGTACTTTACGCATCCAGTCAACATCGTTTGACGTGGCTTTGTAATAAGGTGATTTAGCGACCAATTCGTCCAACTCTTCTTGCTCGTATTTCTTGGTTGTATCGTAACCATTGGCTTTCATCCAAGTCACAAATTTGTGATGAAAGACAATGTACTCTTCCCAACTGTCGCCCACTTCGTCAACAAAATCTACACGGACTTCTTTATCATTTGGATTTACTTTACGACGACGTTTATAGACAGGCATAAACACCGGCTCAATTCCAGAGGTTGTTTGTGTCATCAAGCTGGTTGTTCCTGTTGGTGCAATCGTCAGTAGGGCAATGTTGCGTCGCCCATATTTTACCATGTCCGCGTAAAGTGCTTCATCTTGTTCCCGAATGCGCTGAATCATGGGGTTGTTCTTTTCACGCTCACTGTCGTAAATTGAAAATGAGCCTCTTTCCTTGGCAATATTAACCGATGATCGGTAAGCTTCAACAGCCAGTGTCTTGTGAATTTCTTCACTAAAATCAGTGGCGTCTTCAGTTCCGTAGCGCAATCCTAAAGAGGCAAGCATGTCGCCTTCTGCCGTAATACCAACTCCGGTACGACGTCCTTCCTTCGCTTTTTTCTGAATTTTCTCCCAAAGTTTGAGCTCAATGTATTTGATTTCTTCGGCTTCGGGATCGGCTTTGATTTTTTCAATAATACCGTCAATTTTCTCCAGCTCCAAATCAATAATGTCGTCCATCATTCGCTGAGCATAGCCAACATGTTCTTTAAACTTTTCGAAGTTGAATTTCGCCTCTGGAGTAAATGGGTTTTCTACATACGAATAAAGATTGATTGCCAATAAACGACAGCTGTCGTATGGGCAAAGAGGAATTTCGCCACATGGGTTTGTCGAAACCGTTTTGTAGCCTAAATCGGCATAACAATCAGGAACTGATTCGCGCGTAATGGTATCCCAGAAGAGAATACCCGGCTCGGCAGATTTCCAGGCGTTGTGTACAATCTTTTTCCAGATTTGGTTCGCATTGGTTTCCTTTACAAACACCGGATTTTCAGATTCGATTGGATATTGCTGGCTGTAAAGTTCTCCACTTTCGATCGACTGCATAAAGTCGTCGTGAATTTTTACCGATACATTTGCTCCGGTAACTTTCCCTTGCTCCAACTTGGCATCAATAAAACTTTCAGAGTCGGGATGTTTAACAGAAACAGAAAGCATCAACGCACCACGACGACCATCCTGAGCGACTTCTCGTGTTGAGTTTGAATAGCGCTCCATAAACGGAACGATACCGGTAGAAGTTAAGGCTGAGTTTTTTACGGGGGAACCTTTTGGCCGAATGTGTGATAAATCGTGTCCAACGCCGCCACGTCGTTTCATCAGCTGTACTTGTTCCTGATCAATTTTCAGGATACCGCCATAAGAGTCTGAGTCGCCCTCATTTCCAACAACAAAGCAATTGGAAAGAGAAGCAATCTGATAGTCGTTACCGATTCCCGTCATTGGACCACCTTGGGGAACGATATGTTTAAAATCTTTCAGAAGCTCGTAAACCTGTTTTTCAGACATTGGGTTTTCATACTTCTTTTCGATTCTGGCAATTTCCTTTGCCAGGCGCATATGCATTTCATCTGGATTCTTTTCATAGATATTACCGAAAGAATCTTTCAACGCATATTTGTTAATCCATACCCGGGCTGCTAAATCATCTCCGTTGAAATAATTTAATGTTGCCTGGTACGCTTCCTCTTGGGAAAAAATTTTCTTGCCCGTTTTGGGCTCAACTGCCACATTTTTGAAAGCCATACACCAAAAATTAAAATACTGTTTTTGTTAACTGATTGTAAACTTGATTACAAGTTAAATCCCTTTACGCTGTTTTTGCTCCATGCAATATAACATTGAAATGAAGAAAATGGAATACTATTTATTTGATCGGGCTTTAAAGTTATCAACCAAAATGTGTTAGTTGTTTGAAAATCAATATTTAATGTTTTTGATAATTAAGAAAAGTTTACCAAAACGGAAGACGAATGTAAAAAGGGGAGCTAAAAGTTATCCAAATGTAAACGATTGGCATTCAAAACAACATGGTACGATTTGACTTGAAAATGGTTTCAAAAATTAATATATGTTGAAAACTTTTTCCAGAACCACTTGTGTCGCTCCCAGGTTTTTATTCATAAACACCTGGCACTTTTTTGCAATTTCCTGACGCAATTTTTCATCTTTTAGCAGTTGATTTAAAAGCTGGGTTAGCTCGCCCGATTCTTTTATTGGGAACGCTGCTCCAACCTTTTTCAGATTGACGGCTTCCTGAAATTTCAGGTAATTGGGTCCAAAAATTACCGGAATGTTGTAAATGGCGGCCTCTAGCGTATTGTGAATGCCTACTCCAAACCCTCCGCCAATGTAGGCAATATCAGCATAACGATAAATGCTGGACAGGATTCCAATGGTATCAATTATCAGAATGCGCACTTTGCCCATATCCTGTTCTCCGGCCTGCGTGTATCGGATAGCATCTTCAGGGCACAGCTCCAATAGTCTTTTGATGTTACTTTCTCTGACTTCGTGGGGGGCAAAAATAATTTTTGTATCGTGGTCTTGTTTGAGGAATTCGATCAAGAGTTCTTCGTCGGGCGCCCAGCTGCTCCCGGCAACAATTAGTTTCTGTTGGTTTTTGAATTTCTCGATTAGTGGAAGCGTTTTGCTGTTCGACGCGATTTCTGCAACCCGGTCGAATCGGGTATCTCCGGTAATTGTGTAATTTTTTATCCCAACACCGGCAAGCAGTTTTGCGGAGGCCTCGGTTTGCACAAAGAAATGACTGATCTTTTTCAGTGTTTTCCGATACCACTTCGCCCCGATACCATCTTTAAAAAAAAGCTGTTCTTTGCGAAAAATGGCCGAAACCAAATAAAGTGGAATATGGTGTTGGGAGAGAAGCCGAATGTAGTTGTACCAAAACTCATATTTAATAAAGAATACCTTTTCGGGCTTCACCATCTGAATGAACCTGCGGGCATTTTTAGGTGTGTCTATCGGGAGGTAGCAGATGTAGTCAGCCTGTTCATAATTCTTTCTTATTTCGTATCCGCTGGGCGAAAAAAAGCTCAGTAATACCTGGTAGTTGGGCTGCTGTTTTTTGATTTGCTCAATTAATGGCCGCCCCTGTTCAAATTCACCCAGCGAAGCACAGTGAACCCAGATGATGGGTTTGCTGTGATCGAGCCTTTCGTTTAGGTATGGGAAAGTCGCTTTTTGACCGTCAAGGAGCAAGCGGGCTTTTTCGTTGAACAAGGCTGAAACCCTCACGGCCAGTAAATAAAAACGTATACCAAGATGATACAGAAAATCCATAGTTTGGCTGACTTAATTCGGTAGCAAAAGTAGTGAAATGTTTATGTTTTGAATTGCTTAAGCTTGACTTTGCAAATACCCGACATCTTTTTTCAGGTTTGGCTCAAACGAGGCTTCAACGGCAAGTTCATCGCACCGCTCGTTTTCTGGGATATTGGCATGTCCCTTTACCCACTTAAAGCTGACTTGGTGTAGCTGATAAACTTTCAGGAAGCGAGTCCACAAATCGACATTCTTCTTGCCCTTGAAACGCTTTTTCACCCAGCTCCACAGCCACTTTTTCTCGACTGCATCCACCACATATTTGGAGTCGGAGTAAATGGTCACCTGGCAATTGGAAAATTTTAAAGCTTCCAGCGCTACAATTACGGCTAGTAGCTCCATCCGGTTGTTGGTTGTCAATTCAAAGCCTTCCGAAATTTCTTTGCGATGCTGTCCGGCCAGCATCACTACTCCGTAACCGCCCGGCCCGGGGTTACCTCTGGCCGCACCATCAGTGTATATTGTAACGCGTGGTGAGTTTGTCATGATTCAATTATTTGGGGCAAATATACAAATAGAAAAGGGTGACCCTACTTTCCGGTCACCCTCAATTGATATGGTATTAAACTTTTTATTGAATGATGGTCATTTCTTCGATCAGGTTGGTGGCACCGGCAAACTTGTCGATTGTCCAAAGCACAAAGCGAATGTCAACATTAATACATTTCTGGAGCTCCGGCTCAAAAGCCAGATCGCCGCTCATGGCCTCCCAGTTTCCATCAAAGGCGACACCAATCAGCTCTCCGCGGGCATTCATCACCGGGCTTCCTGAGTTGCCTCCGGTGATATCGTTGTTCGTGATAAAGCAGGTATGCAGTGTCCCATCCTCATCGGCATAGCGTCCATAATCCCCGGCATAGTATAGCTCTTTCAGTTTCTCTGGAACATCGAATTCATTATCACCCGGGATTTCCTTTTCAATATACCCCTTCAAAGTGGTGTAGTAACTGTATTGAACTCCGTCGCGAGGCACATAATCGCCAACGGTTCCATAGCTTAAACGCATGGTTGAATTGGCATCCGGGTAAAACTTTTTGTCCTTGTACATCTCCATCAATCCGGCAACAAACAAGCGTCTTCCGGTCAACAGGCCATCTGCGGTCATGTTCATCTTCGCCCCGATGATGGACATGATGTCAAACACTTCCAACGAAGCCTGAAAAGCGTCGTCCTTTTTTAATGTTTTGAGCTTCGGGTTGTCCAGAAACTCTTCCAGCTCGCTTCGGTCGGCAAAAATGGTTTTGTCAAACATATCAGAAGCAAATTCCTGATAATCGCCTTTATATTTCGAATGAATTTTATCGAGGAACGGAGGCCGGTATGCCGGAATCACATTGTTATCGTATACCTTCAGTAACTCAGCAGTAATTCTCTCATCGGTTTTGGCATCATAATCCTTGTAAAACTCATCGAGCTCCGAGCGGATTTGCTGCACGCTTGCTTCGATCCGGTCTGTTTTGTCGCTCTTAAGGGCTTGGAAAAGCCCTTTGGCTCCATAGCTGAAGAAAAAGATCTCCGGACCTCGAACCATGGTTTCCACCAGGTATTCATAGGCTTTTTCGTCTCGTGTATCTTTGTAGCTTTCTTCAATCAAATCCAGGGCTTTGCCATATTTA
This sequence comes from Sunxiuqinia indica, assembly GCF_009847015.1. GTDB lineage: Bacteria > Bacteroidota > Bacteroidia > Bacteroidales > Prolixibacteraceae > Sunxiuqinia > Sunxiuqinia indica. The sequence goes on along the minus strand of NZ_WVEM01000002.1, from coordinate 4,802 downwards.
GCCTGGCGTTCGTCGTTGGCATTTACCCAGTTTGTGAATTCTTTTTCAATCGCCTGTTTATTCTCAATAACATCTAAGGCTTTCAAGCCTTTGTTTTGCCCAATGCTGTACTTATAGTAGTTCGAGCTGCGGGCATATTTTGATGCATATTGAATAGTTGCTTTCTGACTGGTGTTCATGTAACCATTCAAAATCTCCAGCTTTTCGCCACGGGCATCAATACGAGCCTGGTTGGTTCCCTCCATGGTGTATTGAACACCAAATGAAGATTTGTAACGATTGGTGCTTCCCGGATAGCCCATCACCATGGCGAAATCGCCTTCTTCATATCCTTTCAATGAAATCTTCAGGTGTTTTTTGGGTTGATAGGGAATATTGTCTTCCGAATAGCTGGCCGGCTTTCCATCTGGTCCGCAGTATACTCTAAACATACTGAAGTCGCCCGTATGGCGAGGCCACATCCAGTTGTCGGTGTCGCCACCAAACTTGCCGATCGATTTTGGTGGAGCTCCGACCAGGCGGACGTCGCGAAAAGTTTCGTAAACAAATAAATAGTATCGGTTTCCTTTAAACAGCGCCTGAACTTTTGCATCATAGTGGGTGTCTTCAATGGCATCTTTCTGGATGGTGAACGAATTCTTCTGGATTTGTGCATTGCGCTCATCAAAGTTCATATCGTCGGTTACATCCACAAGAACCGAATCAGTTACATCTTCAACCCGAACTAAAAAAGAAGCTGTTTTACCGGGGTTGGGCAGCTCTTCTTCCTTTGTTTTCGCCCAAAAGCCATCGCGCAGGTAATCGTGTTCAACCGAGCTGTGCTCCTGTATTTCTCCAAATCCGCAATGATGATTGGTTAGCAAGAGCCCCTCAGCAGAGATAATCTCTCCGGTGCAGGAACCACGATCCAAGGCAACAACGGCATCTTTTAAACTTGATTGATTGATTGAATAAATATCTTCAGCACTTAATTCCAATCCCATCTTTTGCATCTCGCCAATGTTCAGTTTCTGAATAAGCGATGGCAACCACATTCCTTCGTCGGCTATTGCTGCATGCTGAAAGAGCAGGCAAAGGCCAAGAAGTACAACATTAATCCTCTTCATTCGATATCAGTTAATTCAAAATTTTAAGTCCACAAATAGAAGGTCACAAAGATACAGTTCTGTTTTTTACAGCAAATGTTTTTTTACAGTCCATGTGATTTTTATTCAAGCAATAGGTTGTCCAAAGGCCGTTTTCATTACATAAACGCGGCTATTTTTATTGACTTGAAATTAGCCTGACCACAACCAGCCGAATTGAGTGGTTCCCGATGGCCCTTAAATTTCAGGTGGTCGCTTGATTTTCGCCGGGTGTAAATTTCTCTATCTTTGCAGTGATTTTTTTTGAACTGAATATTCGAAGCAATCGGAATATTGCTTGACAACATTGAAATAATAAACGAATGAATGCCAAAAAAGTAAGGGTGCGCTTTGCCCCAAGTCCAACCGGTCCTCTTCATATGGGAGGTGTCCGAACAGCTTTATTTAATTACTTATTTGCGAAAAAGCATGGTGGCGATTTTTTGCTGCGGATTGAAGATACCGATCAAACCCGCTATGTGCCGGGCGCCGAAGATTATATTTTAGAAGCCCTGCAATGGTGTGGGTTAAATCCGGTGGAAGGCCCGGGAATTGGAGGCGAGTTTGGCCCCTATCGCCAGAGCGAGCGAAAAGCCATGTACCGCCAATATGCAGAACAATTGGTAGAAAGCGGACATGCTTATTATGCCTTTGATACGCCGGAAGAGTTGAACCAACTGCGGACAGCAGCCGAGGCTAAAAAGGAGGTTTTTTCGTACGACTTGCATACACGCGGCCAGCTGAACAATTCCCTGACGCTATCAGCCGAAAAAGTGCAGCAGCAGATTGCTTCGGGAGAACCATACATCATTCGGTTTAAAATGCCCGAAAATACAGATGTTGTTGAAAAAGACCTGATTCGTGGTGAGGTTAAATTCAATACCAACCAGCTGGACGATAAAGTGCTGTTTAAAGCCGATGGCATGCCGACTTATCATTTGGCGAACGTAGTCGACGACCATTTGATGCAGATTAGTCATGTGATTCGTGGTGAAGAGTGGTTGCCTTCGATGCCCTTACATATTCTGCTGTACGAAGCATTTGGCTGGGATGAGAATCGTCCTCAGTTTGCACACTTGCCATTAATTCTGAAACCTACCGGAAAAGGGAAATTGAGCAAGCGCGATGGCGACAAAATGGGGTTCCCGGTATTTCCTTTGCAATGGACCGATCCGAAGTCGGGTGATGTTGCACGTGGGTACCGCGAGGATGGCTATTTCCCTGAGGCCTTTGTGAATTTGCTGGCCTTACTGGGTTGGAATGCCGGAACGGAGCAGGAGTTTTTCAGCATGGACGAATTGATTCAGGATTTTAGCCTGGAGCGGGTGGTGAAAGCCGGTGCTCGTTTTGATCCGGAGAAAGCCAAATGGTTCAACCGCCATTATTTTCAGCAAAAAGAGGATACGCAATTGGCTGAAGCATTCAAACCGATATTGAAAGAAAAAGGCGTTGACGTGCCGGATGAAACTATTTTAAAAGTGGTTGGCCTGGTAAAGGAGCGTTGTGAATTTGTTGCCGACTTGTGGGAGCAGGGAAACTACTTTTTTGTAGCTCCGGAAAGCTATGACGAGAAAACGGTGAAGAAAAAATGGAAGGCCGACACGCCCGAGAAGTTGCAGGAAATTATTCAGCTTTTTAAAGGCGTTGAAGTATGGGAAGCCGCTTCAATTAAAGAGGAGTTCTCTAACTTTATGAACGATAAAGGCTGGGGATTTGGTATGGTGATGGTGCCTGTTCGATTGGCTTTAGTAGGCACCAGTGCCGGAGCCGACCTGTTTGATATTTGCGAAATTATTGGACAAAACGAAACCATTCAGCGAATTGAGCGAGCTATTGAAACGCTCTGAAATCGGCTGTTTGAATGTCGGGAAGAAAATAAAACCCGGGATGGCGATCCCGGGTTTTGATGATCGAAAAGTTCAATTATGCACTTTTCACTTTTAGCAACTCTTTACGCTTTTCACTCCATTCATGACAAGCAGCATACGTTGCTTCGGCATAAGCCGGGATCTCTTCAAAATCAGTTAGCAAACGATCTTCAATTAAGTCGTGAAGATCGCTGGCTTTTTGGCTGGCCCGAAACTTCAGTTTGTTGACCAGCTTTTCCAGTTCGGCAATTTCCTCGGGACTCATAGGCATTGGTTTTACTTTTCGTCGGAACTAATCGTTTTTATCGATGCTATTTTATTCCAGTCGTAGTAGGTGTTGCATATTTTTCCGTCGGTCGATTCCGACACCCAAACCACAGACTCTTCCAGAAAAATGGTCGCGTTCTCATAAATCACGCCTTCATTAATCTGTAGTTTGACTCCTTTTCGTTGCTTGCGCGACAATGTACCGTGTAAAGGCATGGTGGCATATTCCAATACCTTTTCCCAAGTCTGTTTCAATTCCATATCAATCAATTTTTGGCAGTTTACAATCGATCGTTGCATACCAAAAATGATGCAAAAAGAGTAAGTTGCTGAAAACGAGCTGGCCGATTTCTATAATCGCACGAAAATGTAGGATATCAAAGACAAAATCGACAAAAATGTGGGAATCGATAAACCGACTTGCAGGACAAAATGGATAAAGGATGTGTCTTGTATTTGTTCTGACTCCCCCTTCAGATGATTGCTGCTATCTTCACCCTCTTGGTTCTTTATTCTTGGATCTAAAGTCTAATATCTTGTTCTCCTTGCTTGCGTTGAGGCGTTGCCCCAAACCCCAAATACTTTTTTGTCCTGATACCAAAAAGTATTCAAAAAAGATCAAGTCAAAGTTGTCTTTCCAGACGGGACCTGATTTTTGTCTTGACACAAAAACCAGGAAAAAAAGTCAAGGCTGACGATGCTTTTGAACGAAACGAACATGAAATTTAATCTGCGATATTTCACAAACAAGCATGATTAAATTTCATCGGGAGTTCCATACGTTACCATTGAAAATAAAAAATATAAACGGATGAAAACTACGGGTCAGTCACTTCCCGAAAACCAAACTCCTCCTTGCAGTCGTCAAACAAGGTTTTCTTAGCGAGTGCCATCGCTGTTTCCCTCCCTTGTTTTCCAGTTCAAAACCCTCGTAGGCCGGGCTTTTCGCCTGCCGGCGAAGCGGGGGACTTAAATGTCCCAATGGAAGACTCGTCTTCCTGAACTCGTTTCAGGATCTTTCAGCGGATTGCTCCAATATTGACCGAAACAGATTGCTGCTATCTTCACCGTCCTGGTTCTTGGTTCTTTATTCTTGGATCTAAAATCTAATATCTTGTTCTCCTTGCTTGTGTTGAGGCGTTGCCCCAAACCCCAAATACTTTTTTGTCCTGATACCAAAAAGTATTCAAAAAAAATCAAGTCAAAGTTATCCTTCCACGCGCGTCAGGATTTTTTCTTTCCGGCGCACTACCCGGGATACCCGCCAAAAATTCTTCCCTCCACCACCGGCCCGGGCTACTTTGACGGGCCATCGCCTTTTCGCCTGTCGGCGAAGCGGGGGACTTAAATGTCCCAATGGAAGACTCGTCTTCCTGAACTCGTTTCAGGATCTTTCAGCGGATTGCTCCAATATTGACCGAATGTAATCAGCAACTTTAAAGTGTCAAATTTTCGCAAATGAGAAGTACCAATTTTGGATAAAAAAACCTTCATCTTCAAGGTAAGCAAACCATAAAAAAGATGAAGGCATATAAACACCTAA
>NZ_WVEM01000029.1 GCF_009847015.1 Sunxiuqinia indica | reverse complement strand
GACACCAAGTAATCAATGCAGTCTTGCTCCGATTTAAACATTTCTTCAAATTCCATTTGATCTGCTGGATATTTCATTCCGTAAAGATAAATCTTTACGGGAGATGATTAGATACCCCATTATAATTAATTATCCATCATCTGGAGAATTTGGAACAAATATTCTAGACAAGTCTAATAAACGATATAAAATTGGAACTCATTCCTTGAGAGTTGAAATTCCTAAGGGACAAACTATTGTGGTTAAGGTTTCAGGGGAAAACTGGCAATTCCCAGCTTTTCAATCTATCCCTGGTTGGAGACATTTTGACCATGAAACTAAAGATGGCAAAACAATTCGCAAGTTTAAATCTGTTAAAGCGGGGATTATTGACCTTGAAATTTATCTTGTGGATAAAGGAAAAACTGAGCTTTCAGTTTATGAAAATGGGTCAGAACTACCGAGTTGGGAAAAGACATTATTCGTTGAATAATCTAAAAACTATCTTGAAATGGATTGGCTAATTCTACTAAAAAATTTAGGATTCTTTACGGTTGGAGCATCAACATTAACAGGATTAATAATATACTTCTCTAAAAAAAATATTTGAGAACCAAATTAATATATTAAAAAGTGAGCACCTATTTAGATTTACAACGCTTTACACTGAAAAAATTGAGGTAATAAAGAGACTTTTAAAAGAATAGTACAAGCAGAGAAGGCTTTAAGAGTATTGTCAACACCGACTAACTCAGACGATAAGAAAAAAGAAAACTATAAAAATGCTCTTACAAGTTTAGATTCACTTTTTGGATTTTATGAGGAAAATGAATTATTCTTAGACGACAAATCATTAAAACTTATCAAAGAACTAAAATTAAAATTTGAGAATGTTCTAAATGCGCACAACAAAGCTGAATTTATGGAGATTATGAGAGGAACCGAACAATGGGCAGATGCAATTGAGAATAAAATGAAAGTCTCTGAAACAGTTCTAGACAATGAGATTCCAACAATAAAAGAACAGCTAAAAAAAGATTTTCAAGAAAAATATAAACTAATAGAAATTGAAAAATAACTGGCGGTAACAAAGTGTAAATTTCAGAGCGGGGGTCGGTGGTTTTCGAGCCGCGGATTCTCGCATGAACGTCACGTCCTACCGGACGCTGACGCTCACCGAAATCCGCTCCGCAACTTACACCAACCGTTAGCAGCCATTTAAAAAACATGACATATATAGACTATGAGTGAAATAAAATTGTATACAAAAGCTGAATTAAAAGCAGAAGAAGCTGAAAATCTAAGAAGTTTTAGCGGTTTGAAATTATTGCATATAAAAAGACAAGTAGCTTCTATTCTAGCTCAAATTGGTAAGGACGGTATATTTGATGAATATACAAAGCACGATATTAGTCATATCGATTATATGCTTGAATCTTTAGAGTGGTTAATTCCTGAAAAAACACAAGAGATTCTGACACCTACTGACTGGTTGATGCTAACTCTTTCTATATATTTTCATGATTTGGGAATGCTTGTAACAAAGGATGAATTTGGTAATAGAACTAAATCAGAATTTCCAAAGTTTAAAGCTAATATACTTGATGGTCAATATGGTATAGGTTTTAAAGAAAAAGTTGTATCTATTAAGGAGGTAGATAAACAAGAAAGATTCATCTATCAAGAATTGGTTAGAAAAACTCATGCTGAAAGAATTAAATATTGGATACTTGAAGAAAAGAATCCGTTGTTTTCAAACGAATTAGCTGTAATTAAAGAAATCAAACAATTGCTTGCTAATGCTGATAATATGTTTCGACGTGATCTTGCTTTAATATGTGAAAGTCATCATTTAAATGATTTAGATGATTTTGAAAAATATAAACCTAATCAACAATACGGTACTTCCAGACTTGAAAAAGTAAATTTACATTATTGTGCATTAATTTTAAGAACAGCTGATTTAATGCATATTACTTCTGATAGAACACCTTCTATAGAATATCATTTAATTAATCCGACCGATCCAATTAGTCAAGAAGAATGGGCAAAACAAAGGGCAGTAAAAACAGTAAGACCCAAACCCAAAAAAAATAAAGAAGGAAAAGTTGATGCGACTTTAACTCAAGATACATTAGAAATAATAGCTTTATTTGAAAATGAAAAAGGTTTTTTTGGGCTTATTTCATATTTAAATTATGCAAAGACACAATTATTAGAAAGCCTTAAACTAAATGAAACCTCAAATCGATTAAATGATATTAACTATGAATTTCCATGGCGGGATATTGACGATTCGAGCATCGAAACAAAGGATTTTGAGAAGCGTCAATTTGAATTTATACTCGACCAGACAAGAATACTAGATTTACTTGTAGGTCACACGCTTTATAATGATTCATCTGTAGTTTTAAGAGAACTTGCACAAAATGGTATAGATGCATCTAAATTAATGAAATATGTTTATGACGATAAAGGTTATAATAAGTATCAACCAGAAATTGAAATAGAATGGAAGTCAGAAGACCGTATCTTAACTTTTATGGACAATGGTACTGGAATGACATTGGAAATCATCCAAAACCATTTGCTTAAAGTTGGTTCTTCTCGTTATCAAGATGAAACCTTCAAGAAAAAATTTCCAAATTTCTCATCTATTAGTAGATTTGGAATAGGACTCTTAACTTGTTTCTTAATCGCAGATGATATTGATATTATTACAAAATCTCATGAATCTGAAAAGGTAATACTTTTAAAAATAAAGAAAATTCATGGGAAATATTTATTGAAATACCTTCCAATTGATTCAATCCCCTCTGGAATTCAAAAACATGGTACAATTGTAAAACTTTATGTGCGTTCTGAAGTTAATTTAGATGAAATTGAAATTAATTTAAAGAAATGGATACTTTATCCAAGCAGTAAAGTATTTTTCAATAACAATGGTGAAAAAATTAAAATCGGCTATGACTCACCAAAGGAACTATTAACAGATGCCTTAAATCAGATTGGTTATGATTTAGATGAAAATAATATTAAAGTAAAAGAAGTTCAGTGTAATGGAGTTACATTAGCTTTCGCATTAAGGTATATTGAACACTGGAAAGAATGGAATTTTTTAGAATATCGAGAGTTAAATAAAAAAGCATTATACCCTATTGGTACATGCGTTGAAGGTATTCGTGTAGATTTTAGAACACCAGGCTTTCAAGGTAGGAATCTATTTGCTATAGTTAATTCTGTAGGCAAGAATGCTCCGAAAACAAATGTCGCAAGGTCAAATATTGAAATTACTCCTGAAAGGGAGGCATTATTATTATCAATTTACGAACTTTATTTAAATCATATAACAGAGGAAATTGACAATCTAAAGGGTGAGGGTTTTTCAATTACTTGGGCAGCAAATGAAGGGAATTTTTTATTACGTTCTTTTGCAAATTCAAGAGATTTCCATAGAATAGATTCGCAATTTGAAGATGTAAAGACATTTGAAAAAGCACTTTCAAAGATGAATCTTGTTTTAATTGAAAAGGATAATATTAGACAATTAACTAGTGTATCTGAATTAACAAAAATAAACCATTATTGGACTATTGATTGTGTATCATATTCTTCTGCTGATTCTTTAATAAAAGAGGTTAAATCTTCAAATACATCAGCACTTTCTTTATTAAAAAACATTTTTGGGGACTCAGACTCTAAAACTGACCATATTGATTTTTTACTTTGTAATAATCAATCGGATAAAAATATAGAGCGTTTGTTAAGTGATAATTTTCAAGTCAATTCGATAAAATTAATTCCCGAGCAAAGACGTCTAGACCTACGTTGGTCTAATGTTAATGATAAGATTTGGGAAGAAATTCAAATTACTGGAGATGAATACAATAGAGAAAACTCTAAATGTTATATACAACTGAATGAAATCGATATTGATGAATCAATAAATCAGACTGCTATAAATTCTTCTAATGCATTATTCATTTTAAAAAATTCAGAACTGAATAAGTATTTGGTGAAATTAATTGATGAGCTTTCTGATAAAAGTCAGGAAAATCAACTAGTTCTATCAAAAGTAGTTGAATTAATAAAAAGTTTCTTTTACCATAAAGATTTGAACAAAACAAAAATTGAAGAATATATTGAAAGTCGCTTTCAAAGAAATAACAGTAAGGACTTGGAAAAAATAGTATGGAGTAAAATAGATAAAGATGAATTAATTTCGACTATATTAAAAACAAAATTTGTCAAATATGATACTACAATATGGTATCGTCGACATATGTATTAACAAAAACGGCTGCTAACACGGTATATAAAACATTTGGCAGAAAGTGCTAATTTTAAGGGAGGTATATTTAATAAACATCGCAACGGTTTGATAGGAAATCGCTTTGAAATGCCAAACGTTTCATATACCCATCCGTTAGCGGTAAACTTAAACAGAAGAATGAGAAACACGATAAACATATTGATATTAATCTTTCTGACAAGTTGTGCTGGAGGCATTCAACATCTACCAGAAGAAAAAATCAATTTAGCTCCGACAAGTTTTTGTGACCTACCAAAAGTGGAAGGACAACTTGTTTATACTCGTGGAACTTTATCTGGCGTTGATGAATATTGGTCTTTTTTTGAGATAGGCAAACGCTGCAATGACACTTTAAACATCGAACTTGACTTAGATACCAATTGGGAAAATTGGAAAAACGAGGATAAAAAGAAAATCAATCTCGTTTATAACGAATATTGGAATAAGTATTTAATAATTGATGCAATTGGCATATTTGAAATGGGTGGAAATTATGGACACTTAGGAACAAACAATTCAAAATTTACAGTTCACGAGTTAATCTCCGTGAAATTAATTGAAAAGAAACATTAAAAACTATGAGAAGCTTAATACTTATCTTGTTTACATTTCAAATTTTCTTGGGACAGAAAGCTTATTCCTGTTCATGTAATGAATACCCAAGAGATACCTTGTATAAAATTAGCTACGAGCTTGCAGACATTATATTTCTTGGAGAATTAATTAATTCGGAAGAAGAATTTTCTTATAAATTCAAAATTTACGAAGTTTTTAAAGGGGAATATACTTGTGACACTATTACATATAAACCAATGACTAATTGTTCTTTGTATCCATACCCTGGCGGTTTATGGTTAATTTATGCCAACTTCACACAAGGAGACATAATTGATATAGACGGATGTTTAGCCTCAATTAATCTGACGAATCCTGTGATTTTTCCACCACCTCCTCCAATTCCAGAAGGCGACAATGGAGAAATAACGTTGGAACAAGAAATTGAAAAACTAAAACTTGACATAAAAAGAGAAAGACGCCAACGAGAAGCAATCACTCTTTTGTACGCAGAAATTGAAAAACTTAGATATTTAAAGAAAAAAGTCAACCGCTAACAAAAGCTATATGTAATGCGGGGTTCAGCGGGTAATTCAACCGCAGTTCTTCGTAGCTGGCAACGCCAATTCGTCTTTGACGATTTGGCTATAAAAACTAAATATGAATAAACGAATTGGCTCCGTGCAGTTTGACAGGAAAGTGCTTCGAAAACCCGCACTCCACATAGCCAAACCGTTAACGCCAAGTGAAAAACTCTGTGAGAAACAACTAAACAAAAATACTAAAACTAAAAACTGATTATGAATCGCAATCTAGAAGATCTTGAAAAATTAGATGACTTAAGAAAAAAAGGAATCATAACAGAAGATGAATTCAATAAGGAAAAAGATAGTATTTTAAATGATCCCAATGTAAGGAATACAAATCAACTTGGGAGAATTAGTGAAAACACATATTCTGCGTTATTACACTTCTCGTTATTGCTTGGAGCAATCCATTTGCTTTTAGGACTAATAGCTCCTCTCCTTTTATGGGTCATTATTAGGACTAAAGATCAAAATATTGATCGACATGGTAAGAATATAATTAATTGGTTAATTAGCCTTATTATTTACACTACTACTTGCATCATATTGGTTATGACTTCTGCGTTTGTTTTTCATTTCTCCGCAAATTTCACTTACAAGCTTGAATCTCCTTTTTCTTTATTTACAGGATTGGTACCAGTTACAATACTAATGATCCTGAACGTTGTGTTTATTTTAATCGGTGGTATAAAAGCTAGTCAAGGACAAATATGGAGATATCCTTTAGCAATAAACTTTTTTAAAAATAATAGGACTAGTACAATGAAACAATAAAAAGAAAAACACCAGGCGTTAACATTTTGTATGTTCCAGTGCGGGGTTCCACCAACTTGTTGCCTCTGCTCCATTCTCAATCGCTAGTGTCGGTCGACACTACCGCTCCTCGAATTCCGCACCGACAACATACAATTTTCCGTTGTGTGTTATTTAAAAAGCACTCTACAAACTAAAAATATTTGCATGCTATACGAAAGAGACTATAACATATTAACAGAAGAAGAGAAAGAAAGAATTGAAGAGGCAGAATTGCATAAATCCAAAACATATCCTAAACTTGACGGTTGGTCAACAGAAGATTTTTTCAAATATCATGAATTGCTTCCTCAATCTTCATATTTCTATAATTCGTTATTTCCTAATAATTTACTACAAATAGACTCTTTGAAGAATAACGAGTTGAATAAAAATATTGAACAAAATTTTGTTGAGTTAATTAATGGAGAAATTACTGAAAGAGATATATTGAATTTCATTAATAATAATAGATATTACAATCTAATTGGAGCAATATTTCAGTGGTTTCAATTTGGTCATCACAAAGCATATTTATTCAAAGAATTTGAATTCCCTACAACTTATAAAGCTGACTACCTATTAGTTGGCCGTAATTCTGGAGGATATCATTTTGTATTTATTGAATTGGAAAACCCTTATGGTCAAATAACACAGAAGGATGGAGAGCTTGGAACAACTTTTCGAAAAGGAATAAAACAAGTAAATGATTGGGATTCCTGGATAGAATCTAACTTTTCTAGTTTACGATTGAGTTTTGAGAAATTTAAAAGCCCAAGAAAGGAACTATCGAAAGAATTTCTTTTATTGGATAAATCAAGATTAAACTATGTAGTCATAGCAGGAAGGCGTTCAGATTTTAATGACAAAACATATGAGATTAAAAGAAAATATTTGAAAAATAATAACATTCATATAATGCACTATGACAACCTAATAGATGCTTATAAGAATCTAATAAGGGAAAAAAACTATTAAGACTAAATGATTAGTTTCTTAAATCATATAATATTTGACAGGAAGGAATCTTGGCCTAAAGAAATTCTGAAATTACTTGATTCTAATAATAAATCAATCCAAGGTTATTTTAACGAAGAGCATCGAATAAATAAGCTTGCCAGAAAAGATATGCATATTAGGTATAATAGACCGAGAAATGAATACAAAGAGATATTTGATAGTACAATAGAGACAATTGAAGAAATACTACAAAAATCTAAGATTGTTGGTATTCACTGCACTAAACTATTGGATGAAGAGATAATTGAGATTGAAAAAGAAGGATTAAAACCACTAAATAAAAAATTTGCAAATAATAGAACTGAAAGAGCGTATCAAAAGGGACTTATTTCTGAAGAATTAAAGAATGAATTGATTGATAAAGAAGAATTAAATGAAGATTCTCGTATGGGTAAGGTTTGGGTATTTCATTGCCTCTCGACTTTAAAAGATGAATGGGGATTAAATAAATTATTGGGATATTGGGGCGGAGAATCATTATACGCATATGCAAAAAACAGAAATGAGTTAAAAAAAATAGGGAAACCATGCATTGTATTTACTTCAATAAATATTAGTGAGCTTGATATTTATCCTGAATTGAGTAAGAGAATGACGGCATTTTATTTTGATGACAACCTATTCCCAGACGATACAGATTCCATGCTAGAGAAAACAGTTGATGTCTTAAGGATTATTAATAAAGAAGAAAAAATCTTTAATGATTTGACAAATATTGAAGAATGGAATGATGAAATTGATTAAAAACAACACACAACATTTTATAAATTCTATGGCGGCTTATGTTGTACGCCAGCTGCGGTTTTCCGTATGTTGGTTCTGTCTGTATTCGGACAGAGATTCAGCTCGCAATCCGCCACATAACTTATAATTTTCCGTTATGCCTCATGTTAAAAAAAGACCAATACAACTATGAATCCTAAAACTAGAAATTTAATTCAGTATTCAATTTTTGCAGTAATCTTCTTAGTTATTTGCAATTTTATTTACTGTTCGGTTGCGACAAAAAGTACTGACAATATAATCGCTTCTGTTTCATTACTTGTCGCGTTGATTTCTCTATTTATATCGACCCTTACTTTCAATCAATATCTTGACGCAAAACTTCCACAAATTGTTGTTGATACTGACACAAAAAGTAGATACGGATTATTATTGCTATTGATTAAAAACTATGGAGATAAAACGGCATTCAATATTGAGATTAACTGGAATAACCCGATAAAGAACAATAAAGGGGAGAATATTCTATCTACAGACGAGGATTGCTCAGTTATGAAAATTCCTGTTCTACAAAAGGGGCAAGAATTAAAGATTGTAATTGGAGAAGTAGGAAACTTTTATACAAAGTATAAAGACGAGGAAATGAAATACTCTGGAGAGATAAAGTATTCTTTGACAAACAAAAGGAGACTAGGAAAAATTAAAAGTTCGTTTCACCTTGACTTGTCAATTTTCAGAAAAACTGTTTACGACGAATCGGAATCATTAAGAGCAAGTTTTGAAATTCAAAAAATACCTAAAGAGTTAGCAGAAATAAAGAAATTACTGAAAGAAAAAAACACGAAGGCATAACAAATTGCAAATTGCATTGCGGGTGCAGTGGCGTGCGTTGTCTCTGCTCCTTTCTTGACCGTCATGTCCTGTCGGACACTGACGCTCTCCGAAATCCGCAACGACAACTTGCAAGTGACCGTTAACACCAAGGTTAAAAGAACTACTAACAAACTAATAAAATGGAAGAAAGAAAATTAGAAGTAATAAGGTTTTCTATTTCTCAAAAAGAAAACAAAAAAGACAAATTAAAACTATCAGAAATTGATGGTGTAGATTTATTTGACAATGTATTTAGAAATTTTGTCCCGTTTATTGACAATTTGCCACTTGACGATATTAACAAACGTCTTGTCCAACTTGGCAAAGACGAAAATTCAGATTCTTTTTTTCGAATCAAGAGCAACATTCGGTCAATATCTGGAATAATAGAAACTGGAAGATATGGCAAAGAGGAAAGTATCATTGACATTTTGAATAAAGACAATGCACCTGTATTTAAAATTCACAAAAACCATTCTGTACAAAAGCCATTCTTCTTTTTGATTTGTATACCAGAAATAAAAAAGGATGGACTAATTATCTTAGAAAGAGAAGGACAATATGGAATAAAATCCATTTTCACTCACGTATTTAAAAGATACATTGACCAAAACTTTGAAGGACACAATATCGATTATACAAATTTTATCGACCACCAGATAGTCAATAATTACATTAACAATGGTGTTTATAATACAATTACTTTGACTAGAAATTCTCTGCCAGAAGATGTTGCAGAAAGATACGGATTAGAAAAATTTGAGACAGAGGATTTCTCTGTAGAATTAAGAATAAGAGCAAAGGGAAAAAGAACCATATCAGGAAAGGCAAGAAAACGAATTCAAGAAATGTTTGAATCAAATCCAAGAGGTTTCTTTTCTTCCGAAGAATTTGAAAAACTTGGATTTGATGAGAATGCAAAAGTTAAAGTGAATTCTACATACAAAAATTCGCCACGAACAATCGATTTATCTGACACGATGAAGTTTAGACCATATTATAATATTATGGTCAACTTAAATGACTCTGGACATTCTGATTTCAATTCGATTGAATCAGAAGCTATTAAATTATTGGACGATTTCAATTTAGATTTGTATTAAAATGAGTTCAAAAGTAAATGTCTCTGAAATTATAAGTAAACATAAATCCACTCTTCAAGGTGGCAATGGGAAACTATTGAAATTAGATAAGAAATTTTTTATTACTTATCCAATAATTCTTGGACTTATTTTATCCTTTCTTGTCCGGATTCCCAATGATGGATTAGTAAATATTTTTGCGATATGTCTTTCAATATTTATTGGACTTTTCTTAAATCTATTGGTGTTAATTATTTCGTTTGCAGAAAATAAGTTAAACATCAAAGACAAAAGTAATAGGGCTATATTACTAGAGCATACTTTTTATAACATTACTTATACAATTGTAGCATCACTCGTTGGTCTTGGATTCCTATTTCTTTCGAACATTGATTTCTTTCCCGCAAATTGGAAAGTTGATTTAAACTTCATCAACGAAAAAATTATTGCCTTAAAAACTAGTGAATTGACTATAAATACAATTGCCCAATTTGCATTGTATTTTGTGTTTTATTCTATTTTCATTCATATAATAATGACTCTTTTAATGATAGTAAAAAGAATATTCAGCCTTTTTAAAGCTGAGATTGATGAAATTAACAAGGTTGACAAAAAACAATAAAACCCAGGTGTTAACACGTGGTATAACGCATGGCTGGGTTTGTGCGGATTCGACAAGTCGAATCTCGTCCTAACCTCAGTTTCGGTCGGACTGGTCAGACTCTCGTCTGGCAGCCACGACCTCATACCACCACCGTTGAGTTTCATTGTGTCCCGTCCTAAAAAAAGGCTACACAAAATGTAGTAATTATGTATAAAAATGATGGTATCTTAAGAAGATACAGCGAGGGTTTCAAACTCAAAATTTTAGCCGAACTTAGTACAGGAAAA
>NZ_WVEM01000028.1 GCF_009847015.1 Sunxiuqinia indica | reverse complement strand
AAAGGATTACTTCGGAAAATCAAAGAAGAAGTTCTTTGGCTTAAAATTTTACTGGAAATAATCATTAGACAAAAACAATTATTTCCAGTAAATATTAGTTCATAAGGATTAACTAAATAAATGAAAACGATTAAAAACGGATTACTTGCAATCGCTATACTAATCGGCGTTTGGTCTTGCTCACAACAGCAACCCCGGACACGGGAAAGTTTCAATGCCAATTGGCAATTTTTTCTGGGCGATGATTCCCTGGCCAGTCAATCGGAATACGATGATGCTGCCTGGCGAACCCTAAACCTTCCGCATGACTGGAGTGTTGAGGGCAAATTCAGTAAGGACAATGCATCAACCACTGCTGAAGCAGCTTTGCCAACGGGTATCGGCTGGTATCGCAAAACATTTACGGTTCCTGAAAACTCAAAAGGAAAGCAACTTTATATTGACTTTGATGGTGTTTTTCAAAACAGTAAGGTTTGGATTAATGGTCAGTTGTTGGGTGAGCGCCCGAATGGCTACATTTCATTCCGGTATGAGTTAACACCCTATTTGAAATACGGGGAGCAAAAAAATGTAATCGCTGTGCGGGTAGACAATTCGGAACAACCCAATTCTCGATGGTACACCGGTTCCGGTATATACAGAAACGTTTGGTTGACCACTACCGATTCAGTTCATGTTGCTCATTGGGGAACTTTTGTAACCACACCGGAAGTGAATCCACAACAGGCAACTGTTAACCTGGCTATTCTACTTTCAGGAACGCGACCAAACGAGGGGAATATTCAAATCTCAACCCAAATTAAGGATTCTGACAATAAGGTTGTTGGCGAACAAAAGTCAGCTTTATCCAAAAATGAAGCCATCATACATCAATCGTTCAAGCTGAAAGACCCGAAGCTATGGTCCGTCGATCAACCTAATTTATATAAAGCAGTCACTCGAGTTTTTGTTGGCCGTGATTTGGTTGATCAATACGAAACACCATTTGGCGTGCGTTATTTTAAGTTTGACGCTGAAAACGGGTTCTTTTTAAATGGTAAACATCTCAGGATCGACGGGGTATGTCTTCACAGTAACTGGGGAGCCTTGGGAGCAGTAGTTAACACCAGCGCCATTAAACGGCAACTGAAGATTTTAAAGGAAATGGGCTGCAACGCGATCCGCATTTCACACAATCCACCTGCTCCCGAGATGCTTAAATTGTGTGACGAGATGGGATTCATCGTGATGGACGAAGCTTTTGATGTATGGCAAAAAGGGAAAGTAAAATATGACTACCATGTGGATTTTGACAAATGGCATGTGCGGGATTTGGAAGATTTGATTTTGCGTGACAGAAACCATCCATCGGTGATGATTTGGAGCATTGGAAATGAAATTCCACAACAGTTTGACAGCACAGGCACCACCATAGCGAAAGAACTTACGGATTTGGCTCATAATCTGGATCCAACCCGCCCGGTTACCTCAGCATTGACAGAAAATAATCCGGAAAAGAATTTTATTTACCAGTCAGGTGCACTGGATGTTTTAGGCTTCAATTACAAGCACCAGGCTTATTCAGAGTTACCCAAACGGTTCCCGGGAGCTAAATTAATTGCTACTGAAACAGCTTCGGCTCTTGAAACAAGGGGCGTATATGTCATGCCCTCGGACAGTGTGCGCTATTGGCCGGTTGCATATGGCGAACCTTTGGTAGGAGCCAATGATGATTTTACGGCTTCTTCCTATGACAATACAGTGGCCTATTGGGGCGCCACACATGAGGCAAGTTGGAATGCTGTCAAAAACCATCCATTTATGGCAGGCCTGTTTGTTTGGAGTGGGTTTGATTACCTGGGAGAACCCATGCCATATCCGTGGCCGGCCCGGAGTTCTTATTTTGGAATTGTTGATCTTGCAGGTTTTCCGAAAGATATTTACTACATGTACCAGTCTGAATGGACCGATAAACCTGTGTTACATATTTTCCCTCATTGGAATTGGACACCCGGTCAAACCGTTGATGTTTGGGCTTATTACAGCCAGGCCGATGAAGTGGAATTATTTTTGAATGGCAAGTCTCTTGGTACGAAGAAAAAAGAGGGTGATGATTTGCATGTCATGTGGCGGGTGAAGTATGAACCGGGTACCTTGAAAGCAGTTTCGCGAAAGGATGGCGAAACAGTTTTGGAAAAAGAAATAAAGACAGCAGGTGAACCGACAAAAATTGAACTGGTTCCTGACCGGGAATCGATTCATGCTGACGGCAAGGATCTGTCATTTGTCACTGTTCGTATTTTAGATAAAGATGGCAATTTAGTGCCCAATGCTGATAATTTGGTAAAATTCAATATTACCGGACCAGCAGAGATTGCTGGCGTTGATAATGGATATCAAGCCAGCCTGGAGCCTTTTAAGGCAGACTACCGCAAAGCATTTAAAGGTAAGTGTTTGGTAATCGTCCAGTCGAAAAAGCAGCCCGGGCAAATTCAATTACAGGCCACATCAGATGGGCTTGAAGCAGCAACAATTAATTTGAATGCTGAATAGTTTTTCATAGAGTGAGTCTAAAAAATAGTTTAATGAAACCAATCAAACACATCAATCAAAAATCGATTAAATATATCCTGGCAGTTTGCTTATTATCATTTTTCGCTATTCCTTTTGCCGCAACTGCACAACGGTTAATTCATTGGCCTCAAGGCGTACCTCCGGCACCAAAGGTCTATCAACCCGATCCCTGGGAAGATCCGACAGTCGTTTCAATCAACCGGGATGTGGCGCATGCAACAGCTTATTCATTCAGTTCAATAGAAGATGCTATTCAGGGAGACCGTGAAAAGTCTGAACGATACATAAATCTGGATGGTGAATGGGATTTCAAATTTGCCATCAATCCAAATGAAGCTCCCGGGGATTTTTACCAGTCACGGGTACAGGGCTGGGACAAAATTGAAGTGCCATCCAACTGGGAGATGCAAGGATACGATAAACCCATCTACAAAAGTGCTGGCTATCCATTTCGCCCAGTCAATCCTCCATACACACCAAAAGACTACAATCCCGTGGGATCGTATCAACGTACATTTACCGTTCCTACCGATTGGAATAATATGAACATCACGCTGCATTTCGGAGGCGTTCGTTCGGCTTTTAAGGTTTGGGTGAACGGAAAATTTGTAGGATATGGAGAAGACAGCAGCCTGCCTTCTGAATTCAATGTTACGCCTTATTTAAAAGATGGCGAAAACATCTTATCCGTCCAGGTTCGTCGTTGGAGTGATGCCTCTTACCTGGAAGACCAGGACCACTGGCGCATGAGTGGGATAGACCGGGAAGTAATGTTATTGGCCGAGCCCAAACTGCGTATTGCCGACTTTTTCTACCAAACCAAGCTTGACAAGGATTACAAAGATGCTACCCTGGGTATCCGCCCCAGAATGCTTAACCTGACAGGAGATACGGTGAAAGGATATGTTGTGAAAGCACAATTATACGATAAAAACCAGGAGCCTGTGTTGGCAAAACCGGTGGAGAAGAGTGTAGAATCTATTCTTACAGAAGCTTATCCGCGTCTGGATGAAAGAAAATTCGGGCTGTTGGAAACGAAAGTGAAGAACCCATTGAAATGGAGCGATGAAGAACCCAATCTCTACACTCTGGTACTTTCGTTGGTTGATACTGATGGCAATCTGTTGGAGGCCAAAAGTTGTAAAGTGGGCTTTCGGAGTATCGCGTTTGATAAGAAAACCAGCAAATTGCTGATCAATGGCAAAGTGACCTACTTGTATGGCGTCAACCGGCAGGATTTTGACCCGGTCAAAGGTCAGGCTCTGTCACGCGGAGATATTCGCAAAGATGTACAACAAATCAAACAATTCAATTTTAACTGTATCCGGACCAGCCATTTTCCCTGCGATCCTTATTTTTACGATTTGTGTGATGAGTATGGCATTCTGGTCATTGACGAAGCCAACCTGGAAACACACGGTCTGGGCGGAAAACTCAGTAATGAACCGCAATGGACAAACGCCTACATGGCGCGCATCACACGTATGGTGAAACGCGACAAAAATCACCCGTCAATTATTTTCTGGAGCCTTGGTAACGAAGCTGGCAGCGGCCCTAACCACGCTGCCATGGCCGGCTGGGTGCATGATTTTGATATCACCCGCTTTGTTCATTACGAACCGGCACAGGGAAGTCCCGGAAAACCGGGATACATTCCTTTTGGCGATCCGCGCTATCCTCAGGATCATTCGCACCGTATCCAGAATCCGGTGGACCAGTACTATGTCGATATGGTCAGCCGCATGTATCCCGGACTTTTTACACCAAAACTGTTAATCGACCAGGCTACAGACAACCGGCCTGTTTTCTTCTGTGAATATGCACACTCGATGGGAAACTCAACCGGGAATATGAAAGAATTCTGGGACATTTTCCGTTCGAATCCAAGACTGATTGGTGGATGTATCTGGGATTACAAAGACCAGGGGATATTGAAAAAAGATTCCCTGGGCAATGCATTTTACGCATACGGCGGCGACTTTAATACCGGTTTTAACGATGGTGACTTTTGCATCAATGGAGTCGTTGCACCTGACGGACATCCGAAAGCTGCCATGTACGAATGCAAATGGGTATATCAGCCGGCTGAATGTACTTTGGTTGATGCAGATAAAGGGCTGATAAAAGTAAAAAACCGGAGTGCAGTACAATCGTTAGGGAAATTTAATCCAATGATAGAAATCCTTGAAAATGGAACTGTCGTTGTCAAAAAGGAGCTTCCAAAAATTAAATTGGCTGCAGGAAAAGACACCGTTATTTCCATTCAAAGTTATTTTCCAAAAATGAAAAAGGGCAGTGAATATCTGGCCAACCTGAAGTTTTGTCTGGCGAATGATGAACCCTGGGCAAAAAAAGGATATGCGGTAGCGGAAGATCAGTTCGAGTTGACCGGATTACCACAACCAATTCTCAAGAAAGAGAAATTTCCGAAACTGTCATTGGCTGAGAAAGACACTGCTTTTGAGGTTTCCGGCAAGAATTTTACGGTTACTTTCAGCAAAGCAAATGGCGCGCTGAGTTCTTTTGTCTGGAATGGAGAACAGCAGTTGTACAGCCCGTTGTTGCCGAATTTCACCCGGCCTTTGACTGACAATGATGAACGTGGATGGAAACCACAGGAGGTTCTGAAGCAGTGGTATGATGTCAACCTTAAATTGAAAAATATAAAAACGGATCAATCCGAAAGTGGCTTGGTCAAAGTCATTAGCAATTACTCACTGATTGATGGTAAAGCGACTTGCCGGGTCGTTTACACTGTAAATGGTGATGGTGTGTTGAAAGTAGATTATTCGTTGGAGGCATCACCTGATTTGCCAAATATCCCGAAGGTGGGTATGCAATGCGGCATTCGTCGTGGCTACGACCAAATTAATTGGTACGGAAAAGGACCGCAGGAAAATTACATCGATCGCAGGTTCGGTTTTGAGGCCGGAATTTATTCACTTCCGGTTCAGCAATTTATGGAACCGTATGTCATGCCGCAGGAAAATGGCAACCGTACCGATGTGCGTTGGATGTTTTTGTCAAACAAAGAAAACCAGGGCTTGTTGGTTGTTGCCGATAGCCTGTTGAGTATGAGTGCCTGGCCATATACAGAAAAAAATATCAACCAGGCCAAACATATCAACGAATTGCATGATGCTGGGTTGATCACACTTAATATTGATCTGAAACAAATGGGAGTTGGTGGAAATGACAGTTGGTCGCCGGTTGGTGCTCCAATTGAAAAATACCAGATCCCATCGAAATCCTATCATTATGCCTTTTTCCTGACTCCGTGGAAGGGCACTGTCAAAACAGCCAGTCAGGAAGCTATGAAAATCAAGTTTTAATAACTAACTAAACCATGAAGTAAAATGAACTTTAAAAAGAATAAAGGATTAAATTTTCCAGTGCTGATGGCTATGCTTTTATTAATTGTATGGTCATGCCAGTCAAAGAGGGACAACTTAGTTTCTGATTTTAAGTCCCCTCCTGATCAGGCTAAGCCATGGGTTTTTTGGTATTGGCTGGAAGGAGCGGTATCCCATCAAGGGATCCATGCAGACTTAGAAGCAATGAAAGACGCAGGAATCGGTGGCGCCTACTTAATGCCAATTAAAGGTGCTACAAATCCTCCCTGGATTGAAAAACCGGTTATTCAACTTACTCCTGAATGGTGGCAAATGGTTCTTTATGCTATGAATCAGGCTGACAGTCTGGGTTTACAGATAGCCATGCATGTTAGTGATGGTTTTGCCTTGGCCGGTGGCCCGTGGATTACTCCTGAGTTGTCTATGCAAAAAGTGGTGTGGTCAAAAGTTCAGACTGATGGAGGGCATAGCTTTCATCAACAATTGCCGCAACCACCTATCAATGAAAATTATTACGAGGATATTGCAGTTTACGCATTCCCTGTTGCTGAGGAACTAACTTTATCCAGCCAAATTTTACACCCTAAAGTAACGACCAGTCTACATGGAAAAGATGTTAGTCGATTAACAGATCGAAACAATCAAATAGATTTTGAAACAGAGAAAAAATGCTGGATTCAATATGCGTTTAAAAAACCATTTACCTGTCGTTCAATTACAATTCGGACAGCCGGTAATAAATTTGTTGGTGGAAGCAGTTATCAGTCGCAACGGTTATTAGTAGAAGTGAGTGACGATGGTAAAAACTTTCATTCAATTGGTCGACTGAAATCTCCTCGAATTGGATGGGAAGATTGGGACGAAGATGCCACGCATGAGATTGTTCCGGTAACTGCCCGCTATTTCCGGTTTGTCTACGATCCTGAAGGATCGGAACCAGGAGCTGAAGATTTGGATGCTGCAAAATGGCGTCCTGAGTTGAAGATATCTAATATTGAGCTGAATTCTGCACCAAGTATCAATCAATATGAAGGAAAGGATGGTTTGGTTTGGCGGATTGCTGACCGGACAACACGAGAAGACGTGCCCGATTCATTATGTATCCCGATGGATAAAATTATTAATTTGACAGATAAGCTTCAGGATGACGGTACACTGAAGTGGGAGATTCCTGCAGGTCATTGGACAATTGTTCGCATGGGGCATACTTCAAATGGTCATCGAAATGAAACCGGAGGTGGTGGAAAAGGGTTGGAATGTGACAAGTTTAACCCTGAGGCAGTCAAACTTCAGTTTAATCACTGGTACGGCGAAATCCTGAAAAAAGCAGGACCTGAACTTGCTCCCAAAGTACTAAGCATTTTTCATGTGGATAGTTGGGAATGTGGAAGTCAGAACTGGTCGCCGGTTTTTGCCGCCGAGTTTAAAAAACGAAGAGGATATGATTTAATGCCGTATTTACCGGTTTTGGCAGGTATTCCGGTACAAAATATTGATACCTCTGAGCGTTTCTTGCATGACATACGTCAAACTATTTCAGAATTAGTGGCGGATAATTTTTACCATACGCTGGCAGATCTTGTGCATAAAAAAGGAATTAAATTTTCTGCGGAATGCGTTGCTCCAACAATGGTTAGTGATGGTTTGCTCCATTACCGCGAAGTGGATATTCCCATGGGTGAATTTTGGTTACGTAGTCCAACTCATGACAAACCGAATGATATTTTGGACGGTATTTCGGGTGCACATATCTATGGAAAACCGCTCGTTCAGGCAGAAGCTTTTACTGAAATCCGCTTGGGATGGGATGAGCATCCAGCTTTGCTTAAAAGTTTAGGGGATCTGAACTATGCGCTTGGAATTAATCGTTTTGTGTACCATGTATTCATGGAAAACCCCTGGCTTGACCGTAAACCCGGGATGAGTCTGAATGGTGTTGGTTCCTTTTTGCAACGCGATCAAACATGGTGGAAACCCGGGAAAGCCTGGGTGAAGTATGCCCAGCGTTGCCAGGCTGTTTTACAGAGAGGAGAGCCGGTTGTGGATGTTGCCGTGTTTACGGGAGAAGAAATTCCAAGTCGGTCGGTATTGCCAGATCGTTTAGTTCCTTTTCTTCCGGGAATTTTCGGAGAGGATATTGTTAAAAGAGAACAAATCCGGTTGAGAAATGAAGGAACTCCTGTTGCAGAAACACCAGAAGGTGTATTTCATTCAGCCAATATGGCTTATCCTGAGGATTGGACTGATCCGTTAAAAGGTTATGCTTATGATTCGTTTAATCCGGATGCGTTGTTGCGTTTAGCAACTGTTCACAATGGTAGAGTAGAAATGCCCGGAGGAGCTAGTTATGGGTTACTCGTTATTCCCGGGGCACGACGGATGATGCCTGAAGGAAAAGCAATGAGCATTGAAGTTGCCAGAAAGTTATTGAAACTGGTTGAAGAAGGGGCTACGATTTTGGTTAACGAACGACCGGATTATGTTCCCGGATTAGGGGATTATCAGGCAAAAGATGATACGCTCAAACAAATAATTTCCAGATTGTGGAACGGCGAGCCTTTAAACACAAGCGATGTTGAAGATGGAAGTTACAAAGCCTGGAAAATTGGTAAGGGACGTGTTATTCAGGGGCCTTATCAGGCGCATTCTTTTAAAGGCTTGGGAATTAATCCTGATGTTGAAATGACGGAGTCGGGAGAGCATGCAACTTACATGGCCTGGAATCACCGAAAGGATGGAGATACTGATATTTATTTTATTTCGAACCAGAAGGGGCAAACTCGCACTGTCGATATTTCTTTGCGGGTAAACGGGAAGGAACCAGAGTTTTTAGATCCGGTAACTGGAGAGGTCAGGAACGTTAACAAATGGGAAATCAGGAACGGAAGAACAAATTTGTCTGTTCGATTGAATCCTAATGGTTCAGTATTTATTGTGCTCCGCCATGCAACATCTACAAAACAGAAACAGGACGGGGATAATTGGGAAAAAATGGCTCAGGAAATGATTTTACAGGCTCCCTGGGAAGTTGCTTTTGATCCGTCATTGGGAGGACCGAAAGGTGAAGTTGAATTTAGTCAATTGGTTGATTGGACAACTCGGCCGGAAGATGGGATTCGATATTATTCGGGAACGGCTAATTATAAATCTTCATTCAATTGGCAAAGGAACCTGGAACAAGATAAACAGTATTGGTTAAATCTGGGGCAGGTAAATAATATTGCAGAAGTGACTGTAAATGGTGTTTCCTGCGGTGTAGCCTGGACTTCACCTTATCAGGTGAATATCACCAAAGCCTTGAAGGCTGGGGAAAATGAAATCAATATTGCTGTTAGCAACACGTGGGCAAATCGTATGATTGGCGATCACAACTTGCCTGCTGAAAAGCGTATTACCTGGACAAATGCACCTTATCGACTGGAGGGACACGATTTGTTGCCTGCCGGATTGCTGGGGCCAGTGGTGATCAATTCTGAAAAGAAGGATTGATGATTTTGAGAAGGGGAGAGTGGAAGAGTGTGTGAAGATGAGATTTTTTAAACCAAAATTGAAACCCTGAAAGGGGTCAACAATAATAGCCTGGGGTAAACGACCGAAGGGAGAGCCACCCTGGTAAAAGTCAGACAAATAGACAAGGTGCAGCAATAGTCTTTGATTGTTCGATTGAATTGTATGCGCCGCAAATTAAAAAGTTGATAAAAGAGATATGATTTATGAATCAGGGAAGAAAATTGGGGAAAAGATTGGATGGATTAGACTCCTCAATTCTTATTTTCTCAAAGTCTCACCCTCATAAAATGCTAACAATGAAAACCTACTATTCGATCTTAATCATTTTAAGTTGCTTATTAGTCCTTCCGAAAGCGAAGGCACAGGACAAGGAGTTGAAAAACTGTAATATTACGTGGACAACGCAAAGTAAAAATTCGTCGGAGTCCATGCCGTGTGGAGGGGGAGATATCGGGTTGAACGTGTGGGTTGAAAACGGTGACCTTCTTTTTTACATGTCACGAAGCGGTACATTTGATGAAAACAACGCCTTCTTAAAACTTGGCCGCGTTCGGGTGCACCTTTCACCAAACCCGTTTGAAGGAAAGTCCTTTCAGCAAAAATTAAACCTTCAGGATGGCTCGGTTTATATTGAAGGTGAAAACAATGGATTGAAGGCGAACATTCATCTCTGGGTGGATGTTTTCCGCCCTGTTGTTCACCTTTCTGTTTCAAGTAACAAGCCTGTTGAGACAGAAGCCGGTTACGAGAGCTGGCGATATCACGACTACTTG
The DNA here is from genome assembly GCF_009847015.1 of Sunxiuqinia indica. Classification (GTDB taxonomy): domain Bacteria; phylum Bacteroidota; class Bacteroidia; order Bacteroidales; family Prolixibacteraceae; genus Sunxiuqinia; species Sunxiuqinia indica. The sequence goes on along the minus strand of NZ_WVEM01000028.1, from coordinate 4,857 downwards.
CTGCAAGGGAAGGCCAACAATGCCAATTCTTATAAGTGGGGAGCGCCAGAAGATTTAAAAACACTGAAAGACAGTATCAGTTTCCAGGACAATACAGTACTGTTTGTCCACCGAAACAAAAAGAAAACAATTTTTGATGTAACGGTGAAGGAGCAAAAAATGGAGCCGGTGAAAGATCAGATGTTCAACCCATTGAAGAACCTGACTTTTGGAGGGATGATGCGGGGGGATAAAATGGTTGCGGCAGGTGTTTATTCCGGCAAATATGTGGACACCGATTTTAAAGGCTGGAAGCTGAAAAGCAAATCTCCAACAAAAAAACAAGAGATAGAAGTCTTTCTAAATGTAGATCAGGCAGCGAGTTTAAATGACTGGGAAAATGGATTGAAAAAACTGGTCACTGAAGCGGATAAAAATGAGCGCACGGCCTGGAAAGAAACGAGCCAGTGGTGGCAGCAGTTCTGGCAACGAAGCTTTGTTTATATCAATCCAAAGCAGCCTGCAGGAACGGATGAGCTTTGGCAGGTTGGCCGGAATTACCAGCTTTTCCGCTACATGTTGGGCTGCAATGCCTACGGTGATTATCCCACAAAATTTAATGGCGGGCTGTTTACCTACGATCCGGTTTTTACGGATTCGACCATGCACTACACGCCTGATCACCGTAACTGGGGCGGGGGGACATTCACCCAGCAGAACCAACGGCTGGTCTATTGGCCGATGCTGAAAAGCGGCGATTTTGACCTGATGAAACCTCAGTTTAAGTTTTACCAGCGCGCATATAAAAATGCGGAACTGCGCAGTGAAGTTTACTGGGGGCACAAAGGAGCCTGTTTTACAGAGCAACTGGATAATTTTGGTTTGCCGTGTTATGCTGAATACGGAACTGACCGGCCGGATGATTTTGACCCTGGGATGCAACACAATGCCTGGCTGGAATACCTGTGGGATACAGCCCTTGAGTTTGGGATGATGGAAATGGATGTTCAGCAATACACCGGTCAGGATATTTCGGAATACCTTCCGTTTATTGAGAGTTGCCTGACCTTTTTCGATGAGCATTACCAGTACCTTGCCCGGAAACGTGGAATCAAAACATTCGACGGAAACGGGAAGTTGGTTTTATTTCCGGGATCTGCCTGCGAAACTTATAAAATGGCCTACAATTCCACCTCAACGATTGCTGCTTTGAAAGCAATGATCACCAAGTTGTTGAAATTACCAGCCAATTACCTGAATGACCAGGGCCGAAAAAAATGGCAAGGGATGCTTGACCGTATTCCCGATATTGGTTTTCGTGATTGTGGAGGACATCAAACGATTGCCCCGGCATGGCAATGGGAGCGGATCAGCAATGAGGAAACACCGCAATTGTACCCGGTGTTCCCCTGGGGAATTTATGGCATTGGTAAACCGAATCTTGATGTGGCTCTGAATACCTGGAGATATGATCCTGAGGCAATTGAATTTAAAAGTTACGTAGGATGGAAACAGTACAACATTTGGGCTGCCCGTCTCGGTCTGACACATGAAGCTGCTGACCTGACTATTAATAAAATGAAAGATTCCGGCAGGCGTTTCCCGGCTTTCTGGGGACCCGGGTTTGATTGGGTTCCGGATCACAACTGGGGCGGTTCGGGCATGGTTGGCATCCAGGAAATGTTGCTGCAAACGGATGGAAAGAAAATGTATCTTTTCCCTGCCTGGCCGAAAGAATGGAATGTTCATTTCAAATTGCATGCACCATACAACACAACAGTTGAAGGCGTGTTGAAAGACGGGAGACTGGAATCACTAAAAGTGGTGCCCGAATCCCGCAGGGAAGATCTGATCAATTGCTATCAGCAAAAAGAACTGAATTGAGATTAAAGAAAACCAGATAAATCAAAGACAGAACCAATGAAATTGAATCACAAAGACCGATTTTACGCCACGCTGAATTACGAACCGGTGGACCGACCGGCTTCCTGGTTGGGATTACCGGTGCCCCAGGCCGAAAAGAACCTGACCAGTCATTTCGGCGTTTCTTCCATCGACCAGCTAAAAAGGAAGATTGATGATGATATTTACCCGGTTGAAGTGCCCTACGATTATCCACCGTCCAATCATATCGCCTGCGCTTTTAAGTTTGCCAAGGTGGACCATTTGGATACCCCTGATGAACGAACTTTGACAGCTCCCGGCTTTTTCGAAGACTATAATGATCCGGCAGATGTGGATAAGTTCGACTGGCCCGATCCTGAAAAGTACCTGGATCGCAGGGAATCCTTACGAAGGGTAAAAGCTGTGGATGAAAACCTGGTGCGGATGGGGGTGATGTGGAGCGCTCACTTTCAGGATGCCTGTTCTGCTTTTGGAATGGAACAGGCCCTGATGACCATGCTGATGAACCCGGAGATGTTCCAGGCAGTGATTGACCGGATCACCGACTTCTATTTAAAAGCAAACGAGTTGTTTTATGAATCCACCAAAGGTTATCTGGATGCCGTTTTGATTGGCAATGACTTTGGGAGCCAGACCGGGTTGATGGTCGATCCTGATTCGCTGCGGCAATCTGTTTTCCCGGGAACCAAAAAACTGATCGATCAGGCCAAGAGCTATGGTTTAAAAGTGATTCACCATTCCTGTGGCTCGATCCTGCCAATTATTGATGATCTGATTGACCTTGGAGTGGATGCCATTCACCCGATTCAGGCATTGGCTGCCGATATGGATGCGGTAACCCTGAAAGAGAAATTCTATGGGAAAGTGGCTTTTTGCGGCGGAGTTGATGCCCAGTATTTACTGGTAAAAGGAACGCCGGATGCAGTCGAAAACAAAGTCACTGAACTGAAAGAACTATTCCCGACAGGATTGATCATTTCACCAAGTCATGAAGCTATTTTGCCGGATATTCCACCTGCCAATGTGGAGGCGATGTTTAACACGATAAACAAATTGAAATGAGACGATTTGGGCAAATGATCCGCCTGAAACCGGAAGGGGCGGAGGAATATATTCGTCAGCATGCTGCCGTCTGGCCTGGAGTGTTGCGCATGATCAAAGCGTGTAACATTCAGAATTATTCCATCTATTTCAAAGACAACTATTTGTTTTCCTATTTTGAATATATTGGTGTTGATTTTGACGGTGACATGGCCAGGATGGCTGCCGATCCTGAAACCCAGCGATGGTGGGATGTGGTAAAACCGTTAATGGAACCACTTGCAACACGGGGGGCCGGTGAATTCTGGAGCGATATGCAGGAAATTTTTCATCTGGAATAAAAGAACAACAGACAACAACTAAAATAAATATGCCTAACTAAAAAATAAGCTTGCTATGTCTCCGAACCCTTTAATTGGCACCGCCTTTCATGCGGTAGGTGGCGTCTCAGCCTCTTCGTGTTATGTCCCTTTTCAAAAAACAAAACAATGGTCGTGGGGAACCTTCTGGCTGGTGCAGGCCATGTTTGCCTGGATTATCATGCCTGTTGTTATTGGCGTAATAACAGTCCCCGATTTTTTCACGATTTTACGTAATGCACCTTCACACGCTTTCTGGATGGCTTTTCTGCTGGGCGCCGTTTATGGTTTTGGAAGCATGTCGTTTGGTGTTTCAATTCGCTATATCGGTTACTCACTGACCTATACGCTGGCCATTGGGATCTCGGCCATTGTTGGTACCGTCATGCCCTTGATGATTTTTGGCGGGCTGGGGGAGTACTTTTCAAACCCGGGGGGAATGATCGTGCTGGTTGGTATGATTGTTTCCATTGTTGGTGTTGCAGGCTGTGGCTGGGCTGGCTTTAGGCGTGAACGTGAGAATAATCTCGGGCAGACCGACCTGAAGAAGTCCGCTACGTTTATCGGTTTGGTTTTGACCATTATTGCGGGTGTACTTTCCGGTGTTTTTAATATTTCGTTGGAGTTTGGCAAGCCCATTTCAGATATGGCAGCGGCTCATGGTGCCGGTAATTTTGAAGGCAACGCTAAACTGATTGTTTCCACGGCCGGCTGTTGGGTGGTAAACATGATTTGGTTTTTAGTGTTGGGAATCCGAAAAAATACGCTGAAAGAATTTACCACTAAAAGTGGTATCAAAGGAAGCACGATCACCAAAAACCTGTTTTGGTCAGCTTTGGCAGGGACGATGTGGTTTTTACAGTTCTTCTTCTACGGACTGGGGCATGTGAATATGGGAAAATTCCAGTTTGCCAGTTGGGTATTGCACATGTCGATGCTGATCTTCTTTAGTTACATCATTGGTGTAATTATGAAAGAATGGAAAAGCGTATCAAATCGTACTTACGTTTTGCTTGTTATTGCGCTGGTCATATTGGTTTCATCCTTTATTATTATTGCTTACGGAAGTGTGCTTGGAGAGGGGATGGCGATGTAAAAGTTTAAGATTGTATCAACCGATTCACAAAAAAAACCAGATTAGCTAGTCTGATGCTCGAAAAATATAAGGTTAGATCAAAAATCTCGCCTTTTAGTTGAGGGTGGTGCGGGATTCGAATTGATTTATGTAAGTGTCTTATTGATAGTTGTTTAATTCTATGTTTCCTTTAGATATCGATATGTGTCTCATAATCAATTGTTTTTCAGCTGTTTAATAATCAGCATATTGTTTGCGATATAGAAAATAGTCTCTAACTAAATGGAATTTAAAATGGTAAAGCAAATGTAATTTTGAAGATTTCTAAAATGGCTAACTAAATTCAATTCATAAATTAGAACATTTATTTTAAAATAAATGGGGTATCTAATCATCTCCCGTAAAGATTTATCTTTACGGAATGAAATATCCAGCAGATCAAATGGAATTTGAAGAAATGTTTAAATCGGAGCAAGACTGCATTGATTACTTGGTGTC
>NZ_WVEM01000027.1 GCF_009847015.1 Sunxiuqinia indica | reverse complement strand
ATTGGATGGCAACAGTTATCGTATGGAAAACAGAAAAACAATATTTAAACAATAATTTTTTGTCTTCTAAATGGCACTTTTACGTTGCGAAAAAATGATACTTTTTTATTTGCTATTTACATGACTATGGTCCCGAGGAATTGGCAGTATCTTCTATGGATTAATTCTTTGAATGCGATTAACTTTTAAATATTATCAACATGAAAAAATATCTAATATTATCGGCCATTTTCTTTTTAACGGGTAACTTTTTTTCAGCAAGTGCCCAAAAAGAATCCTCCCGCCACGTTTTTAAGTTTAGTGAAGGTGAAGATTCCGTTTTTATATACTCCATGAAGCCGGGGGAAAACCCTTATCCGCTGACCCCGGGAGAAATTGATTCTCTGCTATTGCAAAAGAATAAGATCATTCATACGTATTCGGGCAGAAAATTTTCAGAATTGTCGCTACCCGAAAAGGATTCGCTTTTCATTGCCATGGGGGAGAAGGCAGTCCTGACTTATGCCCCGGATTATTACCGGGGGGAAAAGGGCGTATTCGAGCCTAAAGTAAAATATTTAGAGACCGGTGAACGATCTTATGCAACCAGGCCCATAGCGAATGTCCTCTTTTCTCCTGGAGATAAAGATAGAGATAGAGAAAGGTGGTACAGGGTGCTAGTCGTAACTTTTTTTACAGAGAACCAGGAATTGATCCGTATTTGTTCCGGTCATGACAAGACGATTGATTTCACCAAAATAGCTGATCCGGACAGCATTTCGCAGCTCCATTTCGGAGATGGCTGGGAACGCCCACTAATAAGGGATAGCGTAATCGTACAATAAGAGATTTTGACGATAAACGGGTATGGAACAGGTTCATCAGTCGAAAATCAGTCAGGCAAATGAGGCTACCAGTAAGGCTAGTTTTGTTTTTCTCCATGATTTGAAATACTTCATCTGAATTTTGTCGGGCCGGGGATACGGAGCTGCGTCCGACCCCTGAAATTTGGATAGGAACTTCTAAAAAATGAATCAAAATGAAAACAGGATTTTTTTATTTAGCCGTTATTTGTGCCCTGCTTTTGGGCGGTGTTTCTGCTTCAGTGGCACAGGAAGAACAAAAAGTATCGAAGATACCCTTTCCCGTTGAGCGAAGAAAAGAAACAGGAAGTACTGGAGAACTCCCGACAGGTTATTCAGAAGTACAGAGCGATGTATCCTGACTCCAACCTTGCAACGTGGCCGGATGCAGCACGCGACTCTTTCCTTGTTGCCAAAGGCAAAAAGATCAACGTAATGTTTGCCCCGGACTTTTACCGTGAATGTGATAAGAAGCCTGAGATTACACGCAAAATTAGTGATAGTCCACGAGATTTTGGCAAACCCTATTATGAAATCGAGTTTTTTTATGATACGACAAAAGAAAAACTATTGGTAAAAGACGAATGCATCTTTATTGTTCATGTATGGGCAGAAGGTGGACAAGCAATTGGTTACTTTGTTCCGGCATATAGCAACGTCGGTGATTCTTTTGATCCGCCGCTATGGGAAGACGGGAAATACAAGAACTGGCAAGAGAGAGAGTTTCATCCTTTTTCTTATCGCACAGGCTACGAGAATCGTCCACCTCCCTTTGACCCTTACAAGCGCTTAAAAAAACAAAAATGAAACGTCCCTGATTAAATAATTATTAACTCATGGTAAATTCCATCTAACTAATTAAATAAAATTATTACGAATAAAAACCATTTTTTAAAATTTAAACACATGAAGAAGAATAGATTTCCGGGAATACTGATGTTGCTGTTAATGTACATCGTATTCAACAGCTGTTCCGAACAAGAACCGCTCCCCGAAAACGATTTAATGCTGAAACTAAAATCGGCAACAGCCTACCAGGTAAACTTAACGTTCCGTAGCAGGTCGGGCGGCAACGAAATTGACCTTTGGAATGATTATGGTAATTTTTCTTTAGAGACAGAATTTGAAGGCATTGCATTCGACGACGATGAGTATGTATCTGACCTAACCTACCAGATAAGCAAGGCAGGAAATAACTTTGCTGAAGGATGGAGTATTGATGTAGTAAATAATGTTACCAAAGATGGCAATTCCAAAGGATACCAAATTTGCAGGGGAGGCCGGTACGAGATCAGGGCAGAAGCATCCGTTATGAAAAACGGTGAACTCATCCATGTCTTTTCTGACCCGATCCTCATTACAGCCAACTGGCCAGACTATTCTACATACATCAAGGATGGCCAGTTCCAACAAAAGAAAGAGGAGGCTAAGGCGAAATCAATTGCAGCTGTGAGCCAGCGTATGGAATATGGTTTTTTCATTTACCTGAGAATTAACGGCGGTAACAGGCTGGAAATAGGGGAGATGTGCCGAGGAGATGCCTCTAGTTGTGGCAGTGAAGCCCATGTAAACATTACCGGAGATGAAGATAATTTTAATAGAAATCCGACTCAACCTTTTAAATATATACTTGCTAATTTCCATACTCATCCTCCTCTTACAGAATGCTCTTATGAGACAAAACGCATACCCGGTCCATCCGAAAATTGGGATAAACCGGGAGCTAGCAACTCACTTTACACTTGGTTAGTTTTAGACTATTGCGAAGGCTTGGTAAATGGGGAATTAAGAGGCGGCCACGATAAAAACGCGGCTATGAAAATCTATTATTGTGGTGCCCCGACCCGCTCAAACCCCGAGTAAAGAACAATAAAACAAATAACGATATTAATTTTTAAACACAATTCATTATGAAAACAAAACTCATCATTTTACTAATCATCCTGTTGGTAGCAAATGTTAAAATTGCTTACCCTCAAAAAACAGGCAAAGCACGTTCCATCCTTAGTAACATCCAGTTGGAACAAATGAAACAAATGCCCCCTGATGAGGCAAAAATTTTCAGAGATTCCATTATTCAGGCATGGGCAGATTTTCGAGTGGACTCCATCCGGCAACAGATGCAGAAACAACGGGAACTTCCGACAGGGCAAATATCCGAAACCTTCGATTGGGGTCCTACACTTGAACATTCCCCATTTGACCTGACGGCAAATCAGCAGGATTCGGTAAAAAGAGCTCAGCGAAAGATTATTGCCCGGTATAAAAAAACGCCCTTCACGCAACTCGACAAATGCGACAAGGAAATTGTAATGATCGCAAAGGCAAAGCTTACCATGCTCACCTACGCCCCTGCGTACTATCGTGAAGGTCCCAATGTTGCCCCTCCCCTGATTGGTGAGGAAATAGCTGATTACGACAGGCCTTATTCTGAAATCCGCTTTAGTTACGACCCCGAACAAGAAGCCCACTATGCCTATTTTGAAAAATCGGAATTACCTGACGACGAAGAACTGTCATACCGTTATCGTTATCACGACACCCTCCGATGGGGTGCAATAGATTATCTCGACCTTTATCCAAATGTTATGGTCAGAATTTGGACAGATACCGGAGAAGTTCAGGATATTATGATTGGGTCAAAAGGATATGCGCTCGATACAGGTTCAAAAAACAAAAGACTTTTAAAAAGATTCAGATACAATACCATGCATATTAAAGATGATAAGCTTCGTGAAAAGTTGGAAGCCCCGATTCTGAAAAAACAAAAAGAATCGTCAGAATAAAACCAACAAACACGGGTAGTACAGCCCATACCTGCCCGTGTTTACTTTTTCACCACGAAAACGAATAACCATTATGAAAACGAATATTATTCTTTTACTAAGCCTTTTATTGGTTGTAAATGTTAAACTTGCTTACTCTCAAAAAATAGGCAAAGCACGTTCCATCCTTAGTAACAGCCAATTGGAACAAATGAAACAAATGCCCCCTGATGAGGCAAAAATTTTCAGAGATTCCATTATTCGGGCATGGGCAGATTTTCGAGTGGACTCCATTCGGCGACAGATGCAGAAACAACGGGAACTTCCGACAGGGCAAATATCCGAAACATTTGACTGGACACCCACTCTTGATCGTTCCCCTTTCGACCTCAATCCAGAACAACAGGATTCGGTAAAAAAAGCCCAGCGCAAAATTATTGATCGGTATAAAAAAACACCCTTCACGCAACTCGACAAATGCGAACAGGAAATTGTAATGATTGCAAAGGCAAAAATAATCATGCTCACTTACGCCCCTGCGTACTATCGTGAGGGCTCCAATGTTGCTCCTCCCCTGATCAGTGATAAAATATATGATTACAACGACAGACCTTATTCTGAAATCTGCTTTAGCTACGACCCGGAACAAGAAGTTTACTACAATTATTTTTTCAAATCATACTCACCAGATATCGCCCGTTATCGTTATTGTGGAGACCCTAAGGATGGACGTCGCGTAAAATATCTCAACCTTTATTCAAATGTTATGGTCGAAATTTGGACAGATACCGGTGAGGTAAAGAGCATCAATGATCCAGATAGAGGCCGAGCCATTGGAACTATGCCAAAAGAACAAAGATTGGAAGAAATAGTATTTAAATACGCTACAATGTATATTAAAGATGATAAGCTTCGTGAAGAGTTGGAAGCCCCGATTCTGAAAAAACAAAAAGAATCGTCAGAATAAAACCAACAAACACGGGCAGTACAGCCCAAATCTGCCCGTGTTTACTTTTTAAACACAATTCATTATGAAAACGAATATTATTCTTTTACTAAGCCTTCTATTGGTTCTAAATGTTAAACTTGCTTACTCTCAAAAAATAGGCAAAGCACGTTCGATCCTTAGTAACAGCCAGTTGGAGCAAAAGAAACAAATGCCCCCAAATGAGGCAAAAAATTTCAGAGATTCCATTATTCGAGCATGGTCAGATTGTCGAATGGACTCCATCCGGCGACAGATGCAAAAACAACGGGAAATCCCAGCTACACCACCTACAATGGTACCGGCTAGTGCTAGTTCCTACATGGACCATTCCCCGTTCGAGCTAAGCCAGCAACAGCAGGATTCGGTAAAAAAAGCTCAGCGCAAAATTATAGCCAAGAATAAACGAATACCCTTTAAAAATATCGACAAAAACGACAAGGAAGCTTTAATAATCGCACACGCAAAACTAACGCTTCTCACCCATGCGCCTGGATATTATCGCGAGGGGCCAAATGTTCTTCCCCCACTGATCGGTGAGGAAAAGACTGATCTACAGCACAACAGGCCCTATTTAATAATCCGGTTTAGTTACAACCCGGAACAAGAAGCCCACTACATTTACCTAACCCAATGGGAATTAGCGGAAAAGCAGAAACAACCAGAAAACCACCTGATCTATTGCGGAGAAACAGTAAGTGGATACTCAGAATGTCTCAATCTTTATCCAATTGGGTTAGTGTTTGGACTGATACTGGTCAAGTAAAAGGTATCAATGTACCTCACTTTATATGGAATACTGAATGGGATAATATCTGGAAGATGCCAAGAAAAAAATTGAAAAAGTTAAAATTCAAGTACCCCGCAGCGTACATCAAAGACAATAAGCTTCAGGAACAGCTGGAAGAACAGCGAAGAAAACAAATAGAGTCGTCGAAATAATCTCAACAACTACGGGCAGCCAAGCCCCGGTTGTCCGTGGTTACCCCTAAACCATAATACACCAACAACCGCGATGAAAACAACCTACAAATTCTTCATTATGAATACAAAGCATTTCAACTACCAAAAAATCACAATACAGCTTACCTGTGCAATCGTATTTTTGTTTCCACAAACAGGCTTTTCTCATTCCGACTATGGTTACGATGCTCAATACGGTAACGTATCGGTATCTATTACAACAGGGTTTCACTACGAAGAAATCCGCAAAGCGTTCATTCTCGGTATGTATGCAGAAAAATTATCCGAAGAAATGAATTTCGATCACAAAATAGTAATCAGCTACAAACACTGCTATGTGGAGCCGGATTTTCAATCAAACTATTATTTGTCTGTTGGTAAGGGGGAGTACACCTGGGACACAGGATCCAGTGTCTATGATCAACAATCCCGTAAGAGTTCTCCATACATCATAACAGGAGAACTATCGGCAGAGGAAGGCCTTGTGTTATCAATTTTCGCTTACAAAATTAGCATTCCCCAAGTTCTCAACATTATTGAATACGGAATAAAAAACTATGAGGGAATAAGGCATCAACAAGTGGAATATAACAATCAAAAACAATTATACAGTACCTATACGTTAAAATCGATAAACCGTGAAAAAATAATTACTATAAGTTATAATCCACAGAGTCAAACAATTTTAGATGTTCTGAACGAAAGATTTTACCGTCCCGAGACCTATTGGGATAAAAAAGAAACTTTTGATTCAGAAAGAATCGATTATTACTGCCAATTTGGTCAGTTCTTTATCTATGGACATAAAATTATCCGCTATTCACCTCCTGTTGAAATAGAAGATACTGTATTGGCTGTATTAGATAATATTTACTGGCTCGACCGCCCCCGTTATAATAATGCAGTCATTTTTGACTCGGATTCATCATTCTTTTACGCGAACTGGTTACCGAATAAGGCTCCCTATATTAGCAAGAAACAAATAATTAATAAGGCTCCGTTTAAAAGGTATTATCCAGGCAAAATAGAAAGTGTTGGTACCGACAAGATTTTTATCTCTTATACCTATTCTGGTAATTGGGAAGCAACTGATAGTTGTGGCGTTCCACATCGGTATTTCGGTCCTAAAACACAAACAAGCTATTTTTCAAGCGGACTTGACACACTCATTGTCGATTTCGATCAATTTGTAAACGATGCCCTGAAACAGGAAAAACAAACTCGTCCCGAGCATTAAATTGAATTCAGCTCAAATTCTACCGATAACTTCTATCACAAAAAAAGATCTTCGCGTTAGATTGTAATTTTTACCGTAAATGTCTCTTTATCATCCGGTAATCTGCCGTTTTTGCCATTCTACAAGCTTTTCGAGATCTACCGGCAAGCGGGAGAAAAAGTCAATGCCAAAGAAATTGCAAAAAAGATCCTGAATAAAACGATAAAAATCCCGTCCGTAACTGTTTCCAGGATCCGGGCTAAAGCGAAAAGGTATTTGTCTGAAACAGATCAGAGCAATACCCGGTAGAAATCAGAAACAACTGTCTGAGAGCTTATCCGTCAGACGCTTTGTGACTAATGGAAATTGAATCTATGAATAAAACCTTCTCCTTTTCTATCCTTTTTATTATAGGTCACCCTTCTCGAAAACACTTGATTGACTGTAGCTTATAAGACCCGGTACTCTATCAATTTGTTCAAATCCGTTTTTTGCCCGTATATTCAGCACCCGGCAACTTGAACTGATGAATTGGCTCCCGTTGGCAATAGCAAGAGCCTATCACGATTCACAACTGCAGGCGCTTACCGATTCCTTGTCCTTTATTCTCGAAACAAGAATTTATAAACATAAAAAATCATTTTGCAAAAATAACCTTCTTTTTATACTGATTTGCCCCCCCTCACCAAGTGCATTCTACCGTAATTTTGAACAAAAGATTACAAAAAAACATAAAACACAAACACAAAAACCTTGAAAAAAAAACATAAAATACCATTCCACGGCATTGTTCCTGTTTATCTTATTATTTTCATAGGATGTACTATTTCGCCAAACCTGAAGTATCCACCCGCGGTGGAAGCCAACCTCAAAAACGCCGGGATAAACCGTCCGGAGCTGGAAAAAGCCATCAGCTACTTTAAACAAAGCGGGGACAGCCTGAAACTAAAGGCCGCTTATTTCCTGATCGCCAACATGGACATCCATCACTCGGAGACTTATTACTGGAAAGACCGGGACGGCAAACGGGTCCCCTTTAACGAGTTTGACTATCCCGATTTCCCCTCCGCCGTGGCAGCCATGGATTCCATTAAAAAAATAAAGGGCGGGCTGACCTTTAAAGATACCATCCTGGAGGATCTGACTTCCCTTTCCGGGCAGTTCCTGATCAACAACATCAACCTGGCCGTGGACCACTGGAGGATATCCAAATTTAAGGATATTCCTTTTCGTGACTTTTGCGAATATGTCCTTCCTTACCGCGTGACCACAGAACCGGTACAGGACTGGCGAAAGGACTACTATAACCGTTACCGGTGGCTCACCGACAGCCTGGAAAACAAACCCCTGAAACAGGTGCTTATTTATGCTGCCCTGGACTACCGGCGGTGGTTCGATTTTAATATTGGACGGGAAACCCGCAATGAGCCGCTGCCCAGGCTGGATGCAAAACAATTGCTATTCCGCAAAAAAGGAGCTTGTGAAGATGTGGCCTCACTGCAGGTTTTTACACTCCGCTCCCAGTCCATCCCGGTTTCCTACAACATGGTCGCTTTCTGGGGGACCTCTTACGGTCGTCATTTCATGAACACCGTTTTTGACCAAAAAATGAATCCCATTGAATACGACGCAACAAAAAATGAGATAACCGGCGGAAGGCTGGACCGGGAACCAGCCAAAGTGGTTCGCTATACTTATTCCCGACAGCCGGATGCCCTTGCGTCAATTAACGAACCCCGGGATATCCCGCCCTGTTACCTGCAAAAACCGAACATTGTGGATGTGACGCCGACTTACTGGGAGTGTTCTGATCTTGCGCTCCCTTTGTTCCCACAACAGAAAGTACCAGAAGACCATGCAGAAAAAACGGACAAAAAAGGGGAACCCATACCGGTGGTTTATGCCTGCATGTTCAGTATGGGGCGCTGGCAGGTGGCCTGGTGGGGAAAAGCGCTAAACGATACGGTAAGTTTTCCCAACATGTCTGACGGCACGGTGATCCTGCCTATGTATTACAGGAAAAAGAGACTGGTCCCTGCCGGATACCCTTTTGCAAACGGCTATAACAGAAAGTTACTACTAAAGCCGGACACAATGGGTAACAGGAGTATTATCATTGAAGAGCAGGACCGTTACCTGAAGTTCCGCCCCGGGAAGAAATACTGTCTGTATTACTGGGACACCAAATGGAAACTGATCGCAGAGAAAACTGCCTCAGTCTCTACTCCCCGTTTAACCTTTGACGAAGTGCCCTTACATGCCCTGCTGCGACTGGTTCCGGAATACTCCCAGGGAAAAGAACGCCCTTTTATAATAACGGAAGACGGTACCCGGTTCTGGTGGTAAATACCAACGAGCTAAAAATAAGAACCAACACAATTCTATAAAATAGAAACCGAAATAAAATGAAAAACACGAACCAAACTTTTCCAATATAATGAAACGCCTTTTTATCATTCTGCTATTGGCTCTGGTCGGGAAAAGTAACCTGTTGTACAGCCAGCTTAGCCCTGGAACTTTATATCGGTTCCCGACTCATATCCTGCTGCGGATCGAAGAGACCGCGCAGAAAACCGCTCTATGTGAAGACAGCCAAATCCGCCTGGGAAATTACTTTATAAAAAAGGATAGCCTGGCCCGGGAAGCTCTAAGCCAGGGTACCCCTTGGGCTGAAGTTGCCGAACAATACAAAGCAACTGATGAAGGTTTACTGCGGATATTGTCCCCCCTGGAATACAATGAATACCGGCTGACGACCAGGGGAATCTCCGGTTGTTCCCGGCTGCGGGACATTGTTCGATTGCAGGGGTCCGTCGGCCTGAGCGAAGATCAGGTTGCGGAACTGCTCCGGCAAAGTGTATGGTTGGAGAAGCGAAATGATGAAAAAGGCTTCGATCTTTCCCTGCAGGATTTCCGGGTGACAGACAGCCTGCTTACCAGGGAGCAGCACATGACCTATTACCGGCTGAAAAATGAAGCGGAAGCCACCAGGGCTGCTCAACGACACCTGCTCGAACTGGAAAATGACGGCTTCTGCTCCACTTCGACCGACAGTGCACGGTACTATCCTGCCATTCTGGGGTACGAGTTAAACACCCGAATCAGGTTGGCTTACCTGAAAGATTCCGGAAATAAAATAAAGTATGAACAGGAGAAGGCCTCCCTGGAAGGCCAGGAACCGGTAATTCTGCAGCAACTAAGAGTCTATAAAAGCATGCCCTGGTGGTCGGTAAGCAAGGATGCGATCAACCAAAGAAAAGAGATGAACCTGCGTCGCACCCAGGTGGATTCGCTGATCAGTGGGTTTGAAGCCTGCCTCCAGCAGGAAGAAGCCTATAAACAAAGCAGAAGCAATACCCGCTTCGACCGGAAGATCGCAGAATACAAACAACTCATAGCTACATTAAGCCCGGCACAGTTCAATCACTACCTGCGCCTGCAAAGGCAGGACCAGGCAACAGAGAATGCCGGCCGGCAATGGGAAAACCTGCTTAAATATAAGCTGGTGGAACAAAAAGACCACAACCAGGTGATAAACGAACTGTATGCTTATGAGCTAAAGCTACTGGTTGCCACCGAATGGGTGTATATCGACAATTCCCGGAAACATGTTTTTGCCAGGCAGGACATCTCGGACAATAAACCGGAACTGCTGAAACAACTGGATGCAGCCCGCAAAAAAGAAGCTGAAAGTAAAATCGTCAGATTTTGAACAAATAACCAAATTAATTATCAATTAACTTTTAAATTAAAAAAATTATGAAAAAAGCAATCTTGGCTTTAATCGTTATGATTACAGTATGTGCTTGTAGCACAGAACTCGTCCCTATTGAAGAGGAACAGCAGGTCGACATGCAATTCCACCAGTTAAATGATATTCCAGAATGGGTACTGAATGATGAGAACATAAGTGATGAGGGTTTAGAACTCATTAAAGTACTAAGCTCGAAATGTAGGATAATATATTTTAAAAAAGGAGAGGAACCAGATAGCTTCTACGTCAATAATTTAACTAACGATCGTATAAAAAATGTCGATGACATTTCTTCTGAGATTATTTCACTGTTAGAAAGTATAAATATTACTGATGAAATAAGTGAAATGAAAGCTATTGATTTATCAATACCCCGCTTAAAATCATCTCAAACAGAAGGAGATAATGACACCCCGACATACAAAATCATTGAGGATATACCTATTGCAACCTTTTCCTCAACCCTTTCCGGAAATCCAACCAGCCGACTATATAGCTCAATTGGGTACATGTACAAACCTGTATCAGATATTATAGATGAAGTCTTGAGTATAAGTTCAGAGCTTAAAGATATTTCATGGAATTCAATTGATCAATATATTTTTTCTTGGAAAGATAATCAATCGCATGCATGGAAAGCTGACGATATAACAATAGACTATAGGGTGAGGGGCTCTATAATTTTAGGTATCTCTGTTGGCGGAGTCACATTAGGGGTAGAATCTTCCAAGGTAGATAAAACTGGGTCAGAGTTAATCCCATAGGTATTTACCAATAAAGATTAAAAACTTAAAACAATGATCTACAATTTATTAAGAGAATCAGTAAAAATAGTCTGGAGAATATTGCTGCCCAATATCGTACTTTATTACTTTTTGCTTTATTTGATAACTCCCTATACACTCTCCTTTATAGGTGAAAGATTAACTATATTTAACCTGATTGCATGGATTGGCATTGTAATGACCAGCACAATCGATTATTTCCAAGCGTTCAGGCGACAATCGGAATCCATTATTTTCTGGAAGAAGAAGATTTTTTTCTTCGAGTCGGTATTATTTTATAAAAGCATAACCTATAAAGCTCTTGCTTTTGGGGTTTTATACTTAGTTGGGTTTCTCCTATCCTATTATCTAAAAAATGCGTTGGATATTTGCCTGGTGGCAGGAGTGTATTCTTTAGCAACTTATAAAAACCTATATATTTATCGTATAGGTGAAGATTCCAGAACCGAATTGATCAATCAACTAAACTTGATGCCCCCCAAAACGGCGATTGAATATTTCGCTATTAACGAGAAGAGGTCAATAGTTGTCTCGTTATCCGCCTCTATAAAAGAATTACTAATCATGTCTGAAAATAATTACTGAATTGATGGCAACATAAACCTAAATTTATGAAAGATATTTTAGCTGCAAATATCATGATCTTTAAAATGAAAGATGAAGTTGAATCGATTTCCCATCTCGTAAGGCTAAAATCAGCAAACATGGAAGAAGATCCATCAAGCGAACCAATTTCGTATTCCAGAACCTACGGGGGAACTGCATATTGGCTATGGGGAAGCGAAAGAGGAGGTGTAACGATATCAGTTTCCGCAGAAGGAGAAACAAAAAACGGAACAAAATTCATTAACTCTCACACAGAAACAGCAACTGACTATATTTCAATCGGCACATCTGACTCAAGAGTTACAACAAATTCATTCACAGCAGGATCATCAGGGCATTATGATATTGCGTGGGCATGGTATTTAGCGACTCCATTGGTATCGGCAACGATTGAGTTCTCAGGAGGTAATTATACTGTTAAAATGGGCACTGCTTTAGGTTCAGAAGCACACGGTTCTGGTAGATCTTATATTACACCTAATGATCTAAATTAAATTGCATTAAAATGAGAAAATGTCTGAAAACAATCCTGTTAGGGTTACTATTTCTCAATTCCAATGGGCAACATAAGCCTTCTTTAAATATTTATGAGTTTGGCGAACCATTAACTACTTGTGAAATGAATTTTAAAAATTTATTTAATAATTGGAATAATGACAATATAACCAATGCAGATGATTTTACCCTGGTAAATTATTCTTTTGTAGAAACAATAACTGACACTTCTTCAATTGAATTATATTCTAAATTACTAACTGAGAACAAGAGTTTATTAGGCATAGTAAAGAATAGTCTTTTCTCGACCTCCACTGTTAATACTAGTTCTATTGTTTTTGCACAGTCTTTTAGCATAAAAACTTTTGGCAGCTTGTGCGACACCACAAATAGTAGCCCATCAAAAGCCACACAAATAGTTAATGCATTTGAACAAGAGCGAGAAAGACTTAAAATGGCGTTTAAAACTTTTGTTAAAACGGGAGATAAAGTATTTGTTGTATTCTTCAAAGATAGCGGACAAATATATACCTCTTTTGTCGTATGTAGCAGTACGACAAAGAAGGTAATTTGGGACAACGTATTTCTCAACATTAAGGTAAAACAATAAATCTTTCGAATCATTAATTTCAACTTAAAATGTACACAAATAGCAAATAACGAAGCTCGGAAACAATAAACCCTGCAAAAATCTTGGATGCAGCCCGTAAAAAAGAAGCTGAAAGCAAAATCGTCAGATTTTAAATAAAAAAACAAATTAATTATCGATTAACTTTTAATTTTTAAAAACTATGAAAAAAATTAAGAAACAATTATGGACTTTTAGTTTGTACACTATTGCTGTTGGCATTGTAATATTAATGCTAGGCTGTAGCGAATCAATGTATGAAATCCCAGAAGTGCAGGATTCCATGTCTGAACTAAAAAGTAGTTCAGTATTACTGTCCGATGAATTCAGATTTATAAATAAAAAATATAAGATTCCAGAAGATATACCAATTTGGGAAGCTCAACTGAACAAAGTCATTGAAAATAACTTTCTTATGAGTGAAAATGACCTTGAAATGGTGGGTTACCAATATATTAGGAATATTGGCAGTCAAGATGAACTAGAAAGGGTTAAGTCTGAAATGATAGATAATAACACCTCTTTCCCTGTATATGAAGATGGTTCAGAAAAATTTACGATCGTTGACCAGGGTATGTCAAAGTCTGACTATAAACTTCTCTTAACTATGTTAATGCCCGATTCAGAATATGCGAAAAACTCAGTACCTGTAAAATCTGATAAATCGCCCTTGTCTGATGCGGTATATTTTTTTGAGAAAAATGATTTGGGCTTGGTTAACCTTGAATGGAAATACGAGGGGAAACCACTGAATACAATATGTCTCATATCTGAGAAAAAAGGTATCGTTTTTGACAATTTTCTGTATTTCATCCATTTTGTCTCTGGAAAAACAAAAAGTGATGAAAATATATCGATAACAATTCCTCGTTTAAAGTCAGCAAGTACAGAAGATGGCGATGAGGATATCCAATATACATTTCAGAAACAGGATGAAGCATACAACTTGTATGGTATAAGAGTATGGTATTATAATATTCAATGTACTGTAACTAGTTCTTTGGTTGGTTCACAAAAATCTATAGCAGACAAATCTATGACAGCCTATCATGATGCTGCATTTGGTTTTAGTTGCGCTGCAAATATTCATTCAATTTCATTTGAAACGGGAACAAATGGCCATTTGGACTTTGCATGGGGTTATGCTTATGGAGCAGGAGTTTCTGTAAGCGTTATATGGAATGGAAGTGGATTTACTATCTCAGGAGGCGGCACAGGCACCACAGGGGAAGAGTACGTCGCCCCTGGTGAACTAAATTAATTTTTAAATTGAAAATTATTGGCGTTGGGATGAACTGCTTTCATTCTGACGCTGATTTCCATTATATCCGTTATTATTCTCATTGATAATAAAGTTAGTACAATGAAAAGAAAGGTTTTACCGTTAGTTTTCCTGATCGTAAATATTGTTGCATATGGACAAGTCGTTCATGATCCCAAATGGGATAATGTGACGATATATGAGTATGGTGATTCACGAACGTCATGCGAATGTAATTTTGAAAACCTGTTTCGGAACTGGCCTAAATGGGTAACCAATTATAACGAAACAGAACTGTTGTCATATAAATACGTTGAAACATTGAAAGACAGTAGCCTGATCGAGCATTACGCAGTCCTGTTGAACAATTGGAAATCATTAGGTTGCAGAATTTCAGCCTCCTATGGGGAAAAAGGCAATGCCGATACAACTATCTATACAAGAGAATTTTATTTTTTTGGAAAACCAAGGGGAAATATTCCTGAAAAAATTAAGAAAGATCCATCCAAAGAAGCTTTATACCGATCGGAATGGGAATCTAATTTAAAAAAAATGAGGGAATCTTTCAGAAAGACTGTATATATCGGCGATAGAGTGTATCTCATTAAACTGAAAATAGGAAGTAGAAAATATGACCATTATGTGATTTGTAGGCCCGTAGAAAATAAAATTGTGTTTGATAATCTCTTTCTTGGAATAGACGAGATGAAAGATAGAATAGATAAATTCAATTAACCTATGCTAAAAATCTTCACCTCAAGACTTATGAAAAGACACAATGGACACAAGTTGAAAAATTCTAGACCAACTCATAACTGAAGAACAGTAAGTTATGAGCTACGGCAGTGTGTTGAAAAAGAGAAGCCTCCAACTCCCGGAAGCCGAAACCTTCGAAAATGGAGACTTTAAATTGATTTTAATCAAGGAGGTCTGAAAATTTGAACAGACAGACCTCCTTAAAAATTTGCGAAGTTATGAGTTTTCAAAGTAAATCAAGAGTTACAAAATCGTTAAACTATCTTATTGTATTAATGAGCATTACCATCCTAAGTGTTATCTTTCAAGGATGTGAAAAAGAAGAATTAGACATACTAACCTTACCACAAGATTATGGTCTTTGCAATGTAACGCAAATCTCTATGAGTGAATTACCCAATGGAATTGAACCATTAAAGGTACATAGCCAGAAAGAGTTTGATAATATAATATACCAGTTGAATAATCTACAGATAAATGTTAAGAATGGCACTCAAAACAGAATAATATTAGAAAAAGGCGGTGAAATAGTCGTTGATATTTTTACGAATAAATTAGAAAATTTAAATATTCCTCGTTTAAAAACTAGATCTTTAGAGTCAGGATCCGGAATAATTGATACGGAAGCGGAAAATGTTGGTGGTTTATCTGTCCTTATTCATCTTGCTTACACATATATTGGAAGTTCTATTACTGTTACAAGTACAGAGTCTAGTTCTTCTTGGTTTTTAGGATGGAAACAAACAGCAGGAGTTGCAAGTTTTGCTAATAACAATAACAACATCCAATATGGTGTTAGAGGGGATGTTATAACCTATGTATTGTTTGAATCTTCTTTATTCGAAGTGAGTAGAACGAATTATAGTATTGATGGTAATATAAATTTACGCCTCCTATGAAAGACATTATATCCTCGAATATCGTGCTTGTAAATATATTGTTGATAGCATTTTTGGCAGGAACTATTTTACATGCTTTACATTCCAAAGATAGTTTTGAGAAAAAGATTTTGAATATAATTATGATCGTTATACTACCAGGCTTAGGTAGTTTGATGTATTGTATAAAATATATGATCAAAAATAATCATAACAGGAACAATCTTAGTTAACCATAGTTGGTAAGTCTCCATTTAAAATTATCGAACATTGATATCCTGACACATGAGGTTTAATACTTTTTTAATGATTCTCATTTTTACCGGAAGTGTCTTTCTCTCTTCCGGTAAACCTGAACCTCTTGTTACAAAGGTTGTAGGAACTATTGCTGCGATACAGATTACCGCATATGAAATATGGGGTGGAAATGGTGTAACCGTTCAATTAAGGCCTTGGGGAAATTCATACTCATATAATTAACTAGTGAGATAATCACTCTGACTGGAAGTGCTACATTTGACTGGACGGTGAGTTAAGTACTATTTTTACTTACTTACAATTATGAATCAGATGAGAAAAAAGTTTGACAAAGAATTCAAGAAAAAGGCAGTAGAACTTTCTTATGCAAGAGGCAGTGCAACAGAGATTGCCAAAGAATTAGGAATTGAAAGAGCATTACTTTACCGTTGGCGTAAAGAGTTTAAACAATATGACAAGAACAGTTTTCCAGGTCATGGTACCCCCAAGATGACAGACTTGGAACGTGAAAATGCCCGATTACAAAAAGAGCTTAGGGATGCAAAAATGGAAAGGGATATCTTAAAAAAGGCAATCAGCATCTTCTCCGTGAGCGATGGGAAATCTACCAGTTTATAAGCGACCACCGACCCCGATTTTCTATTGAGATGATGTGTAAAGTGTTTAAAATAAGCAAAAGCAGTTATTACCGATGGATGAAGAGTGGTCCTTCAAAACTTTGGACAGAAAACGAGCAGTTGCTGGTGACAATAAAAGAGGTTTTCGAGGCAAGTTACCAAAGTTATGGAAGCCCGAGGATTACGGAAGAACTACAAACACTTGGGTTTGTGGTATCACGGCAAAGAACCGCAAGGATTATGAAAGCGGCAGGAATACGAGCAAAACGAAAAAGAAAGTTTGTAGCAACTACCGATTCCAGACATGGTTACCCAGTTGCCCCTAACGTATTGAACAGAGAATTTTTACGGTAGCAAGGTCAGGTCAGGTTTGGGTTTCTGACATCACCTACATCAGAACCAGCAAAGGCTGGCTGTATTTAACCCGAATTATTCATCTCGAGTACAATAAAATGGGTGCAAAGTGTTATCTTTAAGTATATTAAGCAAAACAACAACACTTTCTAACGCACCCATTTATGAGCAATAAAGATACCG
>NZ_WVEM01000026.1 GCF_009847015.1 Sunxiuqinia indica | reverse complement strand
GGGGGCAGCTCTGATCTTTTCCCATAAGGCGAGAACGCAAGAAGCCCGACTTGCTGAACAGTTAAAAGAGGTGCGAGCCAACCTGCTTGCGTTGTTTACTCAAAGTGGGATCAGCTGCGAGTTGGTTCGGCCGGCAGAAGTTATCGGAGATGAAAAAAGTCCCGAACTGATTGAACGCTACCTGACCCTTAACTTTAAGAAAGGGCAGCCGGTATTGTCCCGAAATAAGATTGGATCAATCCCATGCCTTCTATTCACCTTCCGGGGATTATATTGGGGTACCCAATCCACGTACCTTTTTTCAGGAAAGGATGTTCATCTTTCTTTACTAGTTAACGACCTTCAAAAATCGATAGGTTCCACTCGTCATGCCATCGAATGGTTGGTTTTTCGTTTTCAAATGTAAGAGGAAGCCAGATGTAACGGCCGTCAATCGGGTTTTTAGGAGTCCAGCGATCGCCCATATAAATATATGCATTTTCCTTGCCTTGTATGGGTAAAATATAGGTGCTTTGAGAATGGAAAGTTAAATCGGCATCTTCGCCAACACAAGGGTTTCCAAGCGACTCCCATGGTCCCCAGATGTTGTCGGCTTTAAATATTCGGGCATCATTCGGATCCCAGCCGGTGCATCCTGAGGCTAACAAATAATAGGAGCCGTCATATTTAAAAAGAGCAGGAGCTTCATTGTGTCCTCCGGGAAATAAACGGACATACTTTCCTGTAAAACTTTGATAGTCATCTGTCAATTCAGAGATGTGCATGGTAAGGTTATCTTCGGACGAATGAATGTGATAAGCCTTGCCGTCATCGTCAACAAATAAGGTCATGTCACGAGACATTTGTCCTTCTTCAGAATCACGTTTTAAAAATAAACCATCCGAAATTGCTTCGCGCCATGCTGGAGTCCACCATTTCAGGTCAGTTTTATATTCCTGAGATTTCATTGATTCAGGATAATCGACTGGCCACTCTTTTTGATTAGGACGAAGTGATTTTACAAAAGTATATGGTCCGGTAGCCTGGTCGCTAACAGCCAAACCGGTTCGTGCTGCACTATAACCTTGACCTTTCAGTTCCAGGTGAAACCACATCACGAACTTGCCGGTTTTTTCATTGTAAATTACTTTGGGCCTTTCTATTACAGAGCCTTTCTCGATGTCTGATCCTGGCTCATCTGAAGCCGACAAAGCTACTCCTTCGTTTTTCCAGTTGTATAAGTCGGTGGATGAATAGCAACGCACGCCGACCAATGCGGTATTGCCACCTCTTCCTTCGGTTTTGTGTTCGCCAAACCAATAGTAGGTATTATCGTGAAACAAAATTCCACCTCCGTGTGCATTGATATGTATACTGTCTGAGTCAACCCAGATTTCCCCAGGCTTGAAAGATTGATGATATTGAACAACTTGATCTTTTGGTTGACAACCGCTAATTAAACCTGAAACAGGCAAAAGCGAAAGTAATAGAACAATTGTGTTTAGTTGGGTTCGGAATTTTGTTTTCATTTTGTGCAAGAGCGTTTTTGTAAGTTTTGTTTATGATAGTTGTGATGAATGATTCATCGTGTACAAACTTAAATTACAACGCTTATTCAGACTTGTAGAAAATTGAAAGTTACTTATACAAATTCGACTTATCCTGATTTTTAATTCAGAATTAATTGAATAATCTTCAATAAATAACCACTCAATTTGATTAAGCCTGAATCGATTGATGATTTTAGGAATTTTTCTCGATGTATTCTTTGGGTGTGCAACCATAAAATTCCTTAAAGCAACGTGTAAAATAGGATGGGCTGGTGAATCCAACCATGTAGATCACTTCAGAAATGGATCGTTTTCGTTGCAATAATAAGTTTGCAGCAATTTTGAGTCGTTGATTCCGTATAAACTCCTTGGCTGTTTGTCCCGTCAGAGCTTTGATTTTCCGGTAAGCCTGATTTGAACTCACCCCGAGTTCGGAACTAAATGCATCGACATCAAAATGAGGATCATCCAGATTTTTATTGACTGATTCAACAGCATTTTTCAAAAAGATTTCATCTAATGAGGATAATTCGATGTTTTCCGGTTCGAGTATCCTTTCGGTTCGTAGTCGTTCTTGAATTTGCTTCTGATTTGCAAGTATGTTATGGATTTTTAGTTTAACTGATACCAGGTTGAACGGCTTATAGATATAACCCACTGCTCCTAGCTTTAGTCCTTTTACTTCGTCTTCCTGCATTGTTTTAGCAGTTAAAAATACAACCGGAATATGCGAAATATTAATATCTTTCCGGGTGATCTGTATGAATTCGAAACCATCCATCTCCGGCATCATGATGTCGGTTAAAATAAGATCGGGATTTTCATTTCGCGCTTTATGCAGTGCTTCTTTTCCATTAAAAGCACGAATAATCTTAAATTCATTCGATAAACCTGTAACAAGAAAATCATTTAAATCAGCATCGTCTTCGACCACCAAAATTCGTAGTTTGTGAGTTGGGTGTTGAATTTCATTTGTGATTATTGGACTGGTTTCAAATTCAAAAAGACCCCCTTCCTCGTTTTTCTTTGCTGAGTCAATTTCGTCTTCGCTTTTCAATTCTTGTAAGGAGCGATCAATAGGCAGGATGATTTTGAAGCAGCTTCCTTTGCCGATATGACTTTTCAGTTGGATGGAACCACTATGCTGCTCAACCAACGCTTTTGCAAGGAATAAACCGATGCCTCCCGTACTTTGTGTTCTCACCTGATTAATTTGAAAAAAGCGTTCAAATACTTTTTCCTGGTATTCTTTAGCAATCCCTACACCACTGTCTTCAACTTCAATAATAGCTTCTGACTTACCTGCTTCGTTCGGTTTAACTTTAGCCAGGATTGAAATCATTCCCTTATCCGGAGTGTATTTAAATGCGTTGGAAATCAGGTTGAAAATAATCTTTTCAATTTTTTCCGGATCGACGAATGTAATAATTGGTTCTTGCTTAAAACTAAGCGAAAAATTAATATTTCGTGAGTCGGCCATTGGTTTGAAAAAATGAAAAGCCTCTTGAAGCAAAATAGTAATATCACACCGTTGAATGTCCAATCGGTCTATGATGCCTTTTTCCAGTTTTCGAAATTCCATTAACTGGTTAACCAAACGTAATAATTTGTAGGCACTATTTTTTATTAATTCAGTTTGTTTGGTTGCGTAAGTTCCTAATGTTTTATCGGCTAGCAACTCTCTGGCCGGACCAAGAATGAGTGTTAACGGCGTTCGAAGTTCATGCGTAATATCGGTAAAGAAAAAAGATTTAAGTTCGTTCAAACGCCTGATTTCTTCTGTTTTCATTTTTTCAAATTCCAAGTTGCTTTTTTCTTGTGCTTTGATGATTGAATATTTTTGAAGGAAGTACAGGATGCCAATGATAATGAGTGCATAAAAACTGTAAGCCCAGATTGTTTTCCACCAGGGAGGAGAAACAGAAACAGAGATTGATGTAATATCTTTACTCTTTAGTCCGTCGCTGGTTGTTGCCTTTACCTTAAAGATATAGTTCCCTTGCGGAATATTTGTGTATGTTGCAGAATTATGCGTGTTTGCTACATTCCACTGGTAGTCAAAACCTTCCAGCATATAACTATAGGTATTTTTATCAGGGTTCTTATAATCCATTGCTGAAAAAACAAAAGTGACCATTTTGTCTTTGTAAGATAATTTAATACGGTCAACAAAAGGGATGGTGGTGGTTACTCCGTATTTTTCCTGTTTGTTTTCTTTTTTACTAATACTTTCGTTATAAATGAGTAAATCGGTTATTTCTACCCGGTGCGATATCGAATTTTTAAATATGCTATCAGGGGAGAACGTGATAAAATCGGATTGAGTACCCAGTATGAAATTACCATCATTCAATTTCATTTCCGCATTTCTTTCTAAACTCACATTTTCATAATCTTTAGAAAAATATTCTCTGGCGACAGCTTCTTTTGCAATATTGAATTTAATGAGCCCACGGTACATTCTTAACCATATATAACCCGATTTGTCTTCCATTAAGGTTGAAATGAACTCATTGCTGAGGTAGCTGATTTCGGGATAACCTTTAAATTTAACTTTTACGTTTCCGCCATCATCATTCAATGAGATTTTTTTATTAAGGCCCGAATTTGTTCCAACCCATAAATTACCAAACGAGTCTTCAAGTATTGCATTAACTACATTATCGTTAATTGAATTGACATCATAAGACGAATAAAAAAATTTATCAAAATGCTCCGTTTCCGGGTTAAAACAATTAAGTCCGTTTTGAGTACCAATCCAAACTTTTCCGTCACTGTCCTCATAAATTACACGGGTATTGTTATCGCTTATTGCATCCGCCTTGTCTTTAGTAGAGTATTTTTGTACGGAGGAAATTTTACCATCGCCCCCCCTAACAAGTTTTGCAAATCCTTTTTCCATTGTTCCTATCCAAATTATACCTGGATATTTTTTCGAAGGGAAAAGTTTCTGAATTTTATTTCCGGGAAGCGAAGGTTCTGTTTCCGTATTGAAAAATGTTTGGGTTTGCCTGTCTATTTTTAAATCAGGAGTGAATCTATAATGAATAATTCCCGCATCTTCGGTTCCCAGCCATAATCCGGTGCTGTCAGCAAACATATCGAAAATGGAATAAGCTCTGTAATCTACTGTTTTATAAGTATAAGTTTGTTTCCCGTATATTTCTCTTAAAACATATACCTCACCAGCTTTCTCATACTGTAAAATATTATAACTGGTGCCAATCCATAATTGATTTTTATACTGGGTAAAACATCGGATAGAAATTTTGTTCGATGAATCATCTTTTCTTACTGGTAACACATAATGTTTTATTCCATTATCCAAAATAGAAGCGCAGTCGGTTTTTTCGGCTCCAACCCACAATTGTCCCCCCTTATCGACATACACCGAAGAAATGCCATTTCCAGATAAACTCCCCGGACTGTCAGGGTTTTCTTTATAGACCTGGAAACGAGCTTCTTCGGGAGGCAGCTGTTGCTGGTCGTACTTCAATAAATTTAAACCATCGTTCCAGGTTCCTATCCATAAATTATTGTACTGATCATAAAAAAGTCGATAAATGATATCAGAGCTTAAACTATTCTTATTTCCTGTTGTAGTATACGCTGAGAAATATAATTTGTCGCCTCCTTTTGCGACTTCAACTTTGTTTAATCCGCCTCCCCACGTTCCAATCCATAAATTGCCATCTTTAGATCCTGTTACCTGGGTAACAATTGAGTGTGTGAGCGAATTTTTATCCTTCCCAGGAAGATAACGGATATAATTTTCACGTTCTGGATAAAAACGCACCAGCCCATTATAAGTAGCAACCCATAAAATATTCCTGGAATCTTCATAAATATCGCTAACAACATCGTTAACAAGAAAATGGGTTATTTCTTTTGTTTGTATATCCAACCGAAAAAGACCTCCTGTCCAGGTTCCGATCCAGATATTGCCTTCATGATCTTCACATAACGACAGTATCCTATTGCCAAATGCATAACGTTTCAATTCCCCACTTTTAAGGTTCATACAATTGAGCCCATTGGAAGTTCCAATCCATAAATTTTCATTTTTATCTACTATTAACTTGGTTATTTCCCTGTTTGAGATGGATGTTGAATCATGAAAATTGGGCTGGTAAGTTACACAATTATGCCCATCAAAACGGTTCAGTCCATTCCAGGTACCAATCCAGATAAAACCTTTTTGATCTTGAATAATCGTATTGGCTTTATCAATGGTAAAACCATCCTCCATTCCCAAATGGGAAAAATGAAGTTCGTTTTGAGCAAATAAAACGGATGGAAGAAAACTTATTAAAAAGCTAATGATCAAGACTCTCCAGTGCATAAGTTTGTAATTACTAAATATTAATGCTAATCAAAATAACGAATGAAAGTTCAAAAATAAAATTGATTGTTCGTGCATTTGACTTTTTGAAAATTTGTATTTATTTGATTGCTATTTATATTCGGCTGATTTCTAGTTCCTTATTTATTTATGCTTAACCCTTCTATCTTGTTATTTGTAGAAATTGTGTTAGTATTTTTCGAAAAAATACAACCTCTTTTAATTTTCTGACAGTAAAACGCGAATTTGTTCAATTAAAGTTTTTCAATAACCTACACTTTTGTTACATCCCTTATTCGAACGGATGCGACGGGAAACCTTGAACTATAAAAACCAATGAAATTTTCATATGAAAACGACTATTCATAAACTTATGATTTCACTGTTCAAAATTGGAGGCTTACTGATCTGTTTTTTGATCATATTTTCAGCAAGAACTTCTTTTGCCTCTATGAGAAATCCAATTAAAAAAGAAGTAGAATTTATTTCGACAAAAGATCAGTCAACAAAAATTGAGGGAATGGAACTTGTTTGGAGTGATGAGTTTGATGTCGATGGAGCTCCAAATCCGGCTAATTGGAGCTTTGAATATGGTTTTAAACGAAACCAGGAACTCCAGTGGTACCAAGCTCAAAACGCCACTTGCAAAGATGGTCTTTTAATTATTGAAAGTAAAAAAGAAAAGATTGACAACCCGAATTACAATCCTCTAAGTCAGGATTGGCGATATAGCCGGGAATATGCAGAATATAGCTCTTCATGCTTAATCTCGCGTAATTTGCAGGAGTGGCAAGGTGGTGGTTATTATGAAATACGAGCCCGTGTTGATACCTCCAAAGGTTCCTGGCCTGCAATTTGGCTTTTAGGAACCGAGCAAGGTTGGCCTGAATGCGGAGAAATTGATATGATGGAATTTTACCGTATCAATAAAGTTCCGACTATTTTGGCAAACGTTGCATGGGGAACGAACCAACAATATAAAGCAGCCTGGGATAGTTCAACCACTCCTTTAGCTGATTTTATTTCGAAAGATCCCGATTGGTCGAAGAAATTCCATACATGGTCAATGAAATGGGACAATACATCCATCCAGATTTTTTTAGACGGCGAACTTTTAAATGAGGTGGATCTGTCGAAAACAGTTAATCCCGACAAATACAATCCTTTTACCGACAACAAGAATTTTTACCTGCTATTAAACCTGGCTATCGGTTCAAACGGGGGCGATCCATCCAAAACAAGTTTTCCGCTCAAGTTCGAAGTCGATTACGTCAGGGTATATAAATACCTCTGATTTATGATAATTTATTAATCTTTCAACTATTTTATTATTATTAACTTAAACATTAATCTATGAAAAAACTAGGCAAACTAAGTCATTGCTGCTCTTTCAGGTTGTTTTTAAAAATCTGGACGGCAACACTGATGATGATCGTTGTTCTTGGAACCAGTGCCTATGCTGGTTCTGGAGTAGCATTTCAAGATGGGAAAGTATCGGGACAAGTACTAAGTAGCGACCGAACGCCTTTACCAGGTGTCACTGTCGTTATAAAAGGCACTTTTAATGGTACTGTTACCAATTCCGAAGGAAAATTCGAATTAACCAATGTCTCCTCTAGTGACATTTTAATTTTTTCTTTCATTGGGCTAAAAGCACAAGAAGTTCCGGTGGGAAGCCAAACCTCTTTCAAAATTACCATGGAAGAAGAAACGATCGGAGTGGATGAAGTTGTCGTGGTTGGCTATGGTACACAGAAAAAAGTAAACGTAACCGGGGCTGTTGGCATCGCTACTTCAGAGGAGTTAGCATCCCGTCCTGTCACCAATGCTACCCAAGCCTTGCAGGGCTTGGTTCCAGGCTTACAAATTACGACTAACACCGGTGAGTTAGATAAGAATATGTCCATTAATATCCGTGGTAATGGTACTATTGGTGACGGTTCAAGTGGTAGTCCGCTCATCCTGATTGATGGTATGGAGGGTGATATTAATACGGTAAACCCACAAGATATTGAAAGCATCTCTGTACTAAAAGATGCCGCTTCTTCCTCTATTTATGGTTCTCGTGCACCCTTTGGTGTTATTCTGATTACAACAAAGAAAGGTAAACCTGGTAAAGGAACTATCAACTACAACAACGGTTTCCGTGTTAATAGCCCGGTAAATCTGCCCAGTATGATGGATTCTTATACGTTTGCCAACTATTTTAACACAGCTGCACAAAACTCACACTGGGGAAATCAATTTAATGAGAGTGTGATGCAACAGATGCTTGATTTTCAGGCAGCAGGTGGAACAAATAGAGGCGGTTTGCAGACTGATGGCAATGTGTGGGGGAAGCCTGCCGGTGACCCATTTACGACAGCTTATGCTAATACAGATTGGTATTCAGAGATGTATAAAGACAATAGCTTTTCGCAAGAACATAACTTTAGTATTAGCGGAGGCGATAAAAAAGTTAATTATTATGCCTCGTTAGGCTACCTGGATCAAAATGGTTTACTTCGACACGGTTCCGATGAGTTGAAGCGTTATAATGCTTCGGCAAAATTCAGCAGCGAGTTGACTAACTGGTTGAAGTTTAATTACAGTTTACGCTATGTCCGTCAGGACTTGGGGCGTCCTACTAATTTTGGTGGCGGGCTGTATGAGAAGATCGGTCGTCAGACCTGGCCGAACCTTCCGGTTTATGATGAGAATGGTTACTATTTCAACAGCAATGCTGATACACCTGCAATGTCGCTTGCATTAGGAGGAGAACGTAACGTGCAGACGGATAAGACCTACCATCAGACCAGTTTGGTATTTGAACCAATAAAAAACTGGGTTACTAATGTTGAATTCAATTACAGTATAAACTCAGTTGATACACGTGAAGTGTCTCTTCCTTATTATAATCATGATGTTTCCGGAAATATAGTGAACACCAATGGCACTTCCAGTCTCTATCAGGACTATACAAAGGAGAATTATACGAACTGGAATATTTACTCTACTTATTCATTCTCTCTCAATGATGTTCATAACTTCAAAGTGATGGGTGGTTTGCAATCGGAAGAAATGCGCCAGAAATTTTTCAGCGCGAAAGGTTACGGGTTGCAAGTGGAAGATCTTCCTGAATTAGATCTTGTCTCTAACATTGACGGTCTTGGGGCAGATAAAGTTCCGGAAGTTGGGGGGTACCGTAATGAGTGGGCAACGGCCGGTTTTTTTGGTAGGGCAAACTACAACTATTTGGGGCGCTATTTGGCTGAAGTGAACCTTCGCTATGACGGCGCATCTCGTTTTCGCAGCGATAGCCGTTGGCAATTTTCTCCTTCCTTCTCTTTAGGCTGGAATATTGCACAGGAAAATTTTTGGGAAAATTTGGCCAATACTTGTAATCAACTGAAACTTCGTCTTTCTTATGGTGAACTGGGTAATATGAATACTACCGGATGGTATCCTACTTATCGTACGATGACATTAGGACAAGCTAACGGAAACTGGTTACAGGACGGTATAAAACCCAATACAGCTTACGTAGGCAGTTTCATCAGTACTGCGTTGACCTGGGAAAAGGTGCGTACCCAAAACATTGGTCTCGATTTCGGTTTCTTCAATAACCGTCTGAGCGGTTCGTTCGATGCTTATGTCCGCTATACAGACAATATGGTAGGCCCCTCTGTAGAACTTCCCGAAGTGCTGGGTATCGACCCTCCCAAGACCAATAACTGCGATTTGAAGACTAAAGGATTGGAGCTTGCCATCGGATGGCAGGACCGTACAAACTTCGATTTGGGCTATGGCATCAGGTTCAATGTATCCGATGCCCGCACTTACATCGAAAGTTATCCTGGTAACCCGACAAATTCCATTTCAAACTATATAGCTGGCCGCGAAATCGGTGAAATCTGGGGTTTTGAAACCGTGGGCATTGCTATGACCGATGACGAAATGCAGGCACATTTGACAAATGTGGGTGGACAACCACTTGGAAGCGAATGGACAGCTGGAGATATTATGTATGCCGACCTGGACGGAAAAGAGGGTATTACGAAAGGAGCACAAACATTGGAGGATCACGGCGACTTGAAAGTGATAGGTAACAATACTCCACGTTATCATTTCGGGATTGATTTAAATGCCAATTACAAGGGTTTCGACTGTCGCCTCTTTTTTCAAGGTGTGATGAAACGTGATTATTGGCAAGGTTCCAATATGTTCTGGGGAGTTGATGCTACATGGGGAATGTGGTGGTCTACCGGTTTGAAAGAGCATGAAGACTATTTTCGTGCAGAGGCTATCGGGTTAGAAGGACATGAAATCGTAGCTAACACCGATTCTTACTATCCGCGCCCTATATTCAACAGTACTAAAAATCAGGAAGAGCAGACCCGCTATTTGCAGAATGCTGCTTATATTCGTCTGAAAAACTTCCAGATTGGTTATACCATTCCGGCTTCTGTCATTAGTAAAGTGGGTATTACCAATTGCCGTGTCTTTATATCGGGCGAGAATCTATGGACAGGGACAAAATTAACCAAGTTATTCGATCCTGAAACCTTGAACGGGGGTAACACAGCCAGCGATGCATCCGCACCTATCAAGAGCGGGGGTAATGCATATCCGCTTTCAAGCACTTGGTCGGTAGGACTCAGCATTTCACTTTAACCATCTAAAAAAGGAATATCATGAAATCTAAAAAATATATTATTAAAGTCTTTATGACGATGGCTGTTATTGCCGGAATTACTTCCTGCGAAGACTTTCTGGACAGAGAACCTATGTCAACCATTTCCCCGGAAACATATTATTCTACGGCAGCCCAACTGGAAGCTAATCTGAATGACGAATACCCGAATATACTCCCGTCATTCGGACAGTGGAGCTATGGTATATTCGGTGAAGATAAAGGTACCGACAATCAGATAGAAGTAACGGCGAACGACCGCTACACTGTCGATCGTTGGAAAGTGCCTCATAGTGAGAGCGATAATTGGACGTTTGAACGCATCTATCGTGTCAATTTCTTCCTCTCTGAAGTGCTTCCCAAATTTGGTGATGATATGAATGGAACACAAAATACTATTTCCGGTGATGTCGCAACAATTAAGCACTACATCGGAGAAATGTATTTTCTCCGCGCCTTTGAATATTTCAAAAAACTTCAACTTTTCGGTGATTTCCCAATTATAGAGCAACCACTTGCTGATAATATGGAAGTTCTTAGCGAAGCCAGCAAACGTTCACCGCGTAACGAAGTAGCCCGTTTCATCCTTGATGATTTGGACAAGGCTTACAGTTACATGAGTGATGTCGATTTGGCAACCACCCGTATCAATAAAGATGCAGCATTGTTGATTAAATCCCGTGTCGCATTGTTTGAAGCCACTTGGTTGCAGAATTTTAATGGGACAGCGTTTGTGCCGGGGGGAACTGGATGGCCCGGTGCTGATCTTTACAGCAATTACCAATATCCGAGCGGGAGCATTGACAGTGAGGTAGAATACTTTCTGAATCAAGCTATGGCGGCTGCAAAGATTGTTGCTGACAAATATGAAGGAAGCTTGACTGTTAATACCGGAGTGTTGCAACAGTCTGCCGATGATCCTGCTAACCCTTATTTCGATATGTTTGCTCAGGAAGACCTTTCCTCCGTTTCTGAAATTCTTTTGTGGCGTCAGTATGCACGTGGACTTTTAACGCATAATATCAATTCTGCTGCCGGACGTGGTAATTACCGTATCGGCTTGACACGTGGATTGGTACAGAGTTTTCTGATGGAAGATGGAACACCTATTTATGCCCATGGAACATATGCCGATGGCGACGGTTATTACATGGGTGATAAGACCATTGCAGATGTAAGAGTAAACCGTGACCCTCGTTTGAGTATTTTCTTAAAGGAGCCGGGACAGAAAAATATCCTTTTTGAGGTGGATAACAATGAAGGTACCGAGGCTGTTATGGAAGAACCCTATCCGGCAATTACCAACGGGGATGGAGAACGCGGCTATGCGACCGGTTATGCTCTTCGCAAAGGAGGGTCATTTAATCGTAAGCATTATGCCAATGGAGGTGGTTATACAGCTGTGGTATGTTTCCGTGCCGCTGAGGCTTTGTTAAACTATATGGAAGCAAGCTATTTGCTGAATGGGACCTTGGATGCTGCTGCCAGCGGATATTGGAAAGCTCTCCGCCAACGTGCCGGAATCAGTGATAATATCGACAAAACTATCGCTGCAACCGATATGAGCAAGGAAGCTAAAAACGACTGGGGAGCTTATACTGCAGGAGCAATACTTTCAGACGCGACACTCTATAACATCCGCCGTGAACGCCGTTGCGAATTTATGGCTGAAGATCTTCGTTACATGGATCTTCGTCGTTGGCGTTCTATGGATCAGCTTATCAGTACTCCCGCTCATTTAGAAGGTATGCACTTGTGGAATACTCCGATGGAAAGTTGGTATAGCGATTTGGTAGCTGATGGGTCGAATAACGCTAACGTCTCATCAAAAGACAAAAGCGAATATCTTCGTCCATTTGAGAGGACTGCCACACAAGCTGCCTATGACGGTTGCACATGGAAGATGGCCCATTATTTGAACCCAATTCCAATAAAACAATTTTTGTTAACGTCTTCTGACGGGGCAACTGTTTCTGAATCTTCTATTTATCAAAATCCATATTGGCCCACAACAGCAGATTTACCCGCAGAACAATAATAATTTGAATTTGCATTTTAAAGAGGCTGTCTAAAAAGGCAGCTTCTTTAATTTTTTTTAAGAAGCAATGTTGTATGTTTTTAAATGGAGGCCTTAAATCCGCAGATAAAATAGTTGGATTTAAAGATTTATCTATTTTGCTTATGCTAAACCGTCGCAACTTTATCAAAATCGTCCCTGTACTTGGTGCAGGCACATTAATGAGAACATCTCTCAGTGCAGGAGAAAAATCAAAACAGAAAGTTGAATCGGTCAACCACAGGGGAATACAGGATTGACCTGCTCGATCAGATATAGAAACCTATACTGCATGATGGAAGCAAACGGCAATTGAAAGTGTCTTTATCGGTTGAAACGACAACGGGAGCAAAAGAAAAACCATCAACTTACTTGAAAACAGTTGGGCGTTTACTCGCCGGTATTTCGCCCTGGCTCGAAAGCGAATCAGGGAACAGGGAGGAAAAACGGCTTCGGTCTGAATACGGGGAGAAAACCCTGCAAACAATTGCCGCTATTGTCGATTCCGGTTCACCGGACTTTTTTATATGATCATATGGAACCGCAAATGCTCGTCGATGCTGCGTTTCTGGCACATGCCTTTTGCGTGCCTCGCAATGGCTGTGGAACGCATTACCCGGCGACGAAATCGAAGGAATATTTAGCGGTTGCGGAAACGCAATTGCGTAGTTTAAGTTCGCCGGCTTACCGGGCTAATTTGGGCGAAAACGGCAACTTCATTCTCAAACATAGTGTTGGACACATGCCAAACAGAACAGAGGTTGATGTGCCATTGACGTATGCCGACTATTATTATGTGGAGGCATTGACTCGCATGAAGAAATTGCTTCAATAAGAAAGAAACCATAGTGAAAACAAATTATATCATTTAGAAAAACGATGAAGAAAAATTTAGTCTATCTTTTTTTAGTTCTGTTTGCGCTTCAATTGAAGGCACAAACGACCAACGACTGGGAAAATCCGGCCGTTTTTGCAATAAACAAAGAAGCTCCACGAGCCTATTTTATTCCTTATGCTGACAAAGCTTCAGCTCTGAAAAACTACAAAAGCCAATCGACCAATGTGCTTGATTTGAACGGAACATGGAAGTTCAATTGGGTTTATGCGCCCGATCAGCGTCCGGGCGATTTTTACAAGGAAAACTACGATGTGAGCGGCTGGGACAATATTGATGTTCCTTCAAACTGGGAACTCAAAGGTTATGGAACTCCGATCTATACTAACGTTACTTATCCCTTTCCGAAGAATCCACCGTTTATCGATCACAAACACAACCCGGTGGGTTCGTACAAACGTGCGTTTGATCTTCCTGAAAGCTGGAATGGCCGTCGCGTGGTGTTGCATTTCGATGCGGGAACATCAGCCATGTATGTTTGGGTGAATGGTGAAAAAGTTGGCTACAGCCAGGTAACGAAAAGTCCGGTTGAGTTTGATGTTACTGATTATGTGCGCAAGGGGAGTAACAACTTGGCTGTTGAGGTATATCGCTGGAGTGATGGTTCCTATTTGGAAGATCAGGATTTCTGGCGTCTGTCAGGGATCGACCGGGATGTGTATCTGACCAGTACTGACCAGGTTCGTATTGACGATTTCTTCGCTAAAGCCGGATTAGATAAAGCTTATAAAAACGGAACATTCGCGTTGGATTTAACGGTGAAGAATTACAAAGCCCAAGCAGCTACTGGTTCTTTGCAGGTTCAGATTCTGGATGAAGCCGGTAAGTCAATCTATAAAACCAAGAAAAGCTGGAAGGCCGGAGCTCAAGCAACAACAACGGTTTCAGCTTTATCCTATGTGAAAAAAGCCAAACAATGGAGTGCCGAAACGCCTAACCTTTACCAATTGTTGCTTTCGTTGTACAATGCCGACGGCAAGTTGATTGAAGCAACGTCTCAAAAAATAGGTTTCCGTACGGTAGAGTTGAAAAACAGCCAGCTCTTAGTAAATGGCAAAGCTGTTCTGGTGAAAGGGGTGAACCTGCACGAGCATAACCAAAGAACGGGGCATTATGTAGACAAAGCGACCATGTTGAAAGATATTGAAGTGATGAAAGCGCACAACATCAATGCGGTTCGTACGTCACACTATCCACACAGCCCGATGTGGATTGCACTTTGCGATCAGTATGGTTTGTACCTGGTTGATGAAGCCAATATTGAAACACACGCCATGGGAGCCGAATGGCAAAATTGGTTCGATAAATCGAAACATCCGGCTTATCTGCCTGAGTGGTATGCCGCTCATATGGATCGTATTCATCGCTTAGTGGAGCGCGATAAAAACCATCCTTCAGTTATTTTGTGGAGCTTGGGTAACGAGTGTGGCAACGGCCCTGTTTTCCACGATGCTTACAAATGGATTAAAGAGCGCGATAATACGCGTTTGGTTCAGTTTGAGCAAGCTGGTGAAAATGAAAATACCGATGTGGTTTGCCCAATGTATCCAAGCATGAAGAGCATGCACGAATATGCTGAGAAAGAAAACCCCGGCCGGCCGTTTATCATGTGCGAATATTCGCATGCCATGGGAAACAGCAACGGTAACTTTAAAGAATACTGGGATCTGATTCGATCGAAACCACACATGCAAGGTGGTTTTATTTGGGATTGGGTTGACCAGGGATTGCTGGCAACAAATCCAGCCGGAGATAACTTCTGGGCTTACGGTGGCGACATCGGTGGTTACAAATACACAAACGACCAGAATTTCTGCTTAAATGGACTTGTCAATCCGGATCGTACTCCACATCCGGGACTCATGGAAGTGAAACATCAGTATCAAAGTATTCATGTGAGTGCTGCCGACCTTTTAAAAGGCGAACTGGCTATTTACAACGAATATTCATTTATCAACTTAAGCGACTTCAACTTTAAATGGATTTTACTGAAAAATGGTGAAAAAAACGCTGAAGGTGAGTTTGCAAGCACAGCAAAGCCCGGTGAAACACAAACGGTGAAAATTGATTTGCCGGAAGTGAAAGCCGAAGCAGGTGTTGAATATACCTTAAATGTATATGCTTTTACCAAAGAAGCGAAGAACCTGATTTCGGCGGATCTCGAAGTGGCCCGCGACGAAATCACTTTCGACGCTAACGATTACTTTATTGCACCGGCAGCATCATCGGCTAAACCAAGCGTGAAAGAAGATGATCGGCAGATTACACTAGAAGCGAATGGTGTACAAGTTGTTATCAGTAAACGTTCGGGCTTAGTTGGAAGAATGATTGCCAATGACCAATGGTTAATTGGCTCGGAACTGACACCTGATTTCTGGCGAGCACCAACCGACAATGACTTTGGAAACGGTATGCCAACGCGCTGCAATGTATACCGTACCGCCGGAATCAACCGCGAATTGAAAAACATTCAACTGAAAGAAACTGATAATACAGTTGTTGTGACAGCTGATTTGTTATTGAAAGATATTAACTCGGATTACCAATTGGTTTACACCATGAATGGCGATGGAAGCCTGAAAGTAGATGTAAACTACAACGCCGGATCAGATGATTTACCCGACATGCCGCGCTTTGGGATGGTTGTACGTTTGTCTGGCGATTACGATCAGTTTGCCTACTATGGCCGCGGCCCGTGGGAAAATTACAACGATCGCAACTCTGCTGCCTCCCTTGGAATTTACAAGAGTGATGTGGCCGATCAGTATTATCCTTACATTCGTCCGCAGGAGAATGGTTACAAAACTGATATTCGCTGGATGAGTCTGACCAATAAGAATGGGAACGGGCTAAAAGTTGAAGGATTACAACCGCTGAGCGGCAGTGCCCTTTATTTTGAGTCGGCCGACTTTGATCCGGGACTGACTAAGAAGCAACGACATGCTGCTGATGTTCACCCACGATCGGATGTGTTCTTGCACATCGACCTCGAACAATGTGGAGTTGGAGGAGACAACAGCTGGGGAGCCTGGACACACAAACAATATCGGTTGGAAGGAAAAGCGTATTCGTATAGCTTTGTTTTAAAACCGGAGTAGTAGAAATAAAAAGAGACAACCGGAAGTGTTCATCGTGAATGCTTCCGGTTTTTGCTTACTTATAATCAATACTTCGGTTAAAACTTAGTTATATATCTGATTTAAAGCAAAATAATCATTAATATATTAGGTTAAAACCGCAGAGGTTTATATCTTTAAAGTATTAATTATCAGTCAATTACTTTAATTGTGGTTACCTCTGCGATTTATGATTTATACTCAAAAATTGTTCTTGATGCTTTATCTGTTTCAAAAATAAAGCTCAATAAATGCAGACGAGATTTTATGATTGAGATTTTCATGTTATACTTAAGTATTCCTTCGCGGATCAACTTTCTCCAGTTAGGCCGATACAGCCGTTTTGGAGGACAACGCTTTCGTCGCCAGTTCGAGCAGGGGTTTGACTTCTTTAGCTTCAATAAAGCCTTGTCAATGCCTTGGATTGGGAAGCGCAATGCCGTAGCCTTCGATCCGAGTTTCATCCATAAATCAGGCAAGCATACCCCTGGAATCGGATACTTTTGGTCGGGCTGCGCAGGTCGGGCACTTCGTGGTATTGAAATCCTTGGGCTTTCCGTAATCGATGCAGACTCAAGGTTAAGTTTCCATCTGGAAGCAGTACAGATTCCTTCATCAAATTGCCTTCAGGATAATGAACTGTCATTAATTGATTGGTATGCAGCCGTGATCAAAAAACAGATCAAACTGATCTTGTCCATTACCCGATATGTTGTTGCAGATGCGTATTTCTCCAAGAAAAACTTTGTCGAAAAGATACTGGGATGCTCCCTTCATTTGGTAAGCAAACTTTGGGAGGACGCAGACTTATCTTACCTTTCGATACAACCTAAGACCGGAAAAAGAGGCCGACCCGCAAAATAAGGAGGAAAGGTTGATGTTACCAACTTAAATCCGGAACACTTCATCCTGGTTGAAAACAACAAAGGTATAACGGCATACTCTGCCATTGTATATTCCAAGTCTCTTGAAAGGAATATATCGCTGGTTGTAGAACTGTTCCAATTGAATGGGAAAACAATTTACCGACTTTTATTTTCAAACGATACTACGCAAGTCCCCATCGATGTGATCGATATTTATCATACCCGCTTTCAAATAGAATTTGGATTCAGGGATGCCAAGCAATTCGCCGGTCTTGAAAACTCGCAGGCAAGAAGTGAAAATAAGCTTAATTTTCATTTTAATGCGGCCTTAACAACGGTAAATATTGCCAAGGTAATGCGGGTTAGCAACCCGCAAACCCGGGAAAACTCATTCTCGATGGCAACTTATACCAATTTAACTTTGTATTGCCGTATATGATTTGTATCTTTAGGTATGAAAAATCCAATACCTATTGATATAAAAGAAAGCCTTCCGGAACTGAAAAAATCAAAGTCAAAACAACCCACTTTGTTGAAACAAAAACGGGTAGATTGCTTAATCCTATTGAAGACATCAAAATTTGAAACCCGGCAGGAGTTAGCCGATCATCTCCGAGTACATATCCGCACACAGGAACGGTGGTTAAACAAATATAGGGAAGGGGGAATTGCCTGGCTTCTTGCAGATGAACCAAAGATCAGGACTTCAAAAATAATAACCCCACAAATCCATAATG
>NZ_WVEM01000025.1 GCF_009847015.1 Sunxiuqinia indica | reverse complement strand
CGATTTTTCAGGCTGTTCGCCATTAACCCGAACTCAATCAAAAATCATCAGCATGTCAAAGAACTATTGAATTTCGGCACAATGGCCGCTTGATTATTTATATTTTTTGAACAAACTATTGTTTTAATTAATAAAAAAAGTTGATTTAAATTTCCGCTGTGGCGGGAAATACCTGTGCTGGGGGTTCTTTGAACCAATCAGCACAAAGAAATTAAACAGTAGCGGGAAGCCCCGCTGGAAAAGTGCTAATTGCCATAGGTTTTGCTTTCGAATTTTAGTTTCCGAAGGAAAATATATAAAATTGGATTGACCCGCTTCTCTACACATACTTTACAATTTTCATCCTTTTGTAAAGCTACAGAAGCAGTCATTCTTTATGCTTATCAGAGATTCAGAACGACATGATGATCGACAAACAAAATTGTTGCCCCCGGGTAATTTTTCAATTAACCTGCCACCGTCCCTTTTTGCCTTCCACCACACCGGAGCTTCCCTCACTTAAGTATCAAATAGTCAGGGAGCGGATTCATCCAACCTCCGGAAATTGGCTACCCAGTGGTTGCTAAAGTTTTACAGGCTGGTAATCTTTTTCATCAAGGATGCCCGTTCTTCTTGATCATCCGACTGAGAGACTGTGGGGTAATATTCAGATAAGATGCGATAATCTCTTTGGATATGTCTAATTCGATCCCCGGATGGGTAGACAATAAATGCAAATACCTTTCCCAGGCTGAAGCACCTGCCAACTGTCGTGCCCGTTGTGCAAAATAATAGACGTACTGCAGGGAAATACAACGGGTAAAAATCTCTGCTTCAGGAAATGCTTTAAAAATCTCCTGTAAATGCTGGTATGAAATGGATAACAGCAGGCTGCCACGCATCACTTCGATATTTACATCCGATGCCCTACGCTGAAAAAAGCTTACCGGGTCACATGCAATACTTAACTCGTTCCAGATGATCGATGTTATTTCCCGACCTGCCTGATCGTCAAAGTAAAAACACCGGGCAACGCCTTTTTCAACAAAATACATGTAATCGGAGACATGACCGACATTAAGTAGCAGGTAGCGATGTCGGTGCTCAGTCACCGTCAGCCGCTCATCAAGCGCCGAAACAAGCTGGTTGGCATAGCGCTTGTCCGTCAATTTTTTGGGCAGGGGACGCAACTGGAAGATCACGTCATACAGACTGGATTTCTTCACGAAGATTAAAGTTTGGGATGATCGTTATTTTCATACAAAATGGGTTCAGAGTTTTTCAAGGTCTGAGAGCGTGATATCAATAAAGATCGTATGGTTGATTGCTTTCAGTTGAATACCAAAACGGGTTTTCCCTTGTTGTTTGACCAGTACGCCTTCGTATCCCATCAGTGGACCAGACAGAATACGGACGTGCTCTCCTTTGGAAAAGGCAGTTTCAACCAGAATGGTTTTATCCAGCCCCAGCATCCG
The DNA here is from genome assembly GCF_009847015.1 of Sunxiuqinia indica. Classification (GTDB taxonomy): domain Bacteria; phylum Bacteroidota; class Bacteroidia; order Bacteroidales; family Prolixibacteraceae; genus Sunxiuqinia; species Sunxiuqinia indica. The sequence continues at coordinate 16,785 of NZ_WVEM01000025.1, read as the reverse complement.
CTTTATCCCCTCAATCTCCTTGCCCGACACCGTGAGCGGCCTTCCACCGGAAGCAACAAAAGCGACCACTTTGGGAAGATCTTTAATCGCATACAGCTGGTGTTCGTAGGTATACAAAAACAGGTAATTGGGAAAAAGCGGAAGCCTGATCTTCTTTTTCTGCCGGTTTCTCCAAATCCGGAGCGAAGTAATCGTTGGAAAGAATACCTCATAGTCCAGATCCGTAAGTGTCCTGTAAACGACCTTTTCGGAATGAGGGCGCAGGTAAAAAACATACCACTTTTTTTTCTCTAACCGATGTTTTAGTAATCGGAATGAACCGATCCCTCCCCTGTTTCAATGCGCTCTTGTTTTTCATGGTAAAGATTTTTACGTCCCAATCTTCAACCGGTCGCTCGGATGCCAGAAAGTCATCGCCGTAAAAAAAGCCTAAGGCTGGTGCTGTTTAATTCAGGTTGGAGTAAATCTTCTTTCGTATAAAAACCCGTTTCAGTGTCAAAAGAACATGCCAAAGGCTCCGTCACTTAGCAAAAGTAACTTTGAAAAAACAGACGAAAATAACATACCGTCCGTATGGTATTCAAATATAAATAAAAATTGTGCAAATAAAAAAACTAAGATAAATAGTTTTTGCACTACAAACATCCAACCAACAGAAGTAGTCGAACCTCTGATCCATATATTTTCTTACAAAATTGCTCATAAAACCAGACTTTTTTACGTAAGTTTGTAACCAATAGTCTAATTAGTTATGACGACAAAAGACCGAATTATAGAAGAAGCTTTCAAACTTTTTCTAAACAATAATTTTGAAAAAGTAAGTATCTCAGATATGGAACAAGCAGTAGGAAAAACCAGGGGCGCCATCTTTTACTTTTTCAAAAATAAGGAGGAACTATTTAACGAGGTCATTGACCGGTACATCATTGACACCCAGAACCCTCATCATAAATTTGAGTTTTCGGAGGACATCTCACTGGAGCAGTTTATCTATCAGTATATCAAGGGCATTAACACCGCCATGTCAAAAATGCTATCCCTTTCTGTTATAAATATTTACAAGCAGTATTTCTCACTATACATCCAGGCATCGCGCATCTACCCCAACTTTTCAGAAATCATGACCCAAAACTCAATTAATGAGACAAAGCTTTGGGAAAAGACGATTGAACGGGCAATAAAAAACAAGGAAATTCGCAAAGTAGACACCAGACGTTATGCTATTCTTTTCAGGAGTTGTTTTCTGGGACTGGCCTTTGACAGATGCCTCTCCCATGGCCTAAATACGGACGAATTACTAGGCATCTACCTGGACATTTACCATCAGTTAAAATTATAATAGCAGCTATTTTTCTTGGAATTGTATGTAAATATTCTTTATTTTTACATACCAATCAGTATAATTCCAATATCATGAAAACAAATGTATACATAACATCAGTCAGTAAATTCCTGCCGAATCCCCCTGTTTATAATGAAGAAATGGAACAGTTTTTAGGGTTGATTAACGACAAGCCTTCACGGGTTCGAAGAATTGTCTTAAAACAAAACGGCATCAAATGTCGGTACTATGCCCTGGACAAGAATCAACAGATCACCCATACGAATGCGAAACTAGCACTCTTTTCGATCCAAAAACTTTTCCCGGATGGAGAAATTCCGGATGATATTGATGTGCTGGCATGCGCCACGGGCAACCCTGATCAGTTGCTGCCTTCACATGCCTCCATGGTGCATGGGTTGATGAAAAACAAACCCATGGAAATCTATTCCTGCGCCGGGGTTTGTCTGACCTGCCTGCAGGCATTAAAAGTGGCATATATGAGTGTAGTCACCAATCAAACTCAAAAAGCCATTTGCTCCACCTCTGAACTGGCTTCCCCCACCCTCTTGTCAAAAAATTACCAGGAAGAGTATGAGCACTGTGCCAAAGCCGGCGAGGATCCTTACATGGCGTTTGAGAAAGACTTTTTACGCTTTATGCTGAGCGACGGAGCAAGTGCAGTACTGCTATCGGATCAAAAAAACGAGACCGGACTTTCCTTTAAAATCGAATGGATTGAAATGACGTCTTATGCCAACCAACTTCCAACCTGTATGTTTATGGGAGCCGAGCTAAGAAATGATGGAGAACTAAAAGGCTGGAAAGAATTCGAAAGTCAAGAGCTCCTTAACCGGTCGGTACTCTCCGTGAAACAGGATATTCGACTGCTCAAGCCCAATATCATTCGTTATTGGGTAGATCATTTGGAGCACTGTCTGGAGAAACACGGAACCAATGCTTCAGAAATTGATTATGTCATTCCTCACGTCTCCTCCATGTTCTTCTATGGCAAATTAGCAGAAGCAATTGAAGCCCGCAATTTGGATTTAGGGGAACAGAAGTGGTTCACGAACCTCACAGAGATCGGAAACATTGCATCAGCTTCGATTTTTGCCGCGTTAGATGATCTGCACAAGTCAGGACAGTTAAAGAAAGGGGATGAAATCCTGCTTATGGTTCCTGAGAGCGGGCGGTTTTCGTATGGAACGGTTTTACTGACTGTTGTTTAAGCCAAAGGACAACACGACATAACGATAAGTCGTTTCACATCTGGCAGTGTCGATTTATCAGCTTCTGTTAAAAAATACACCTTGTTTTGTTTGACCTTTTTTTGATTTGAGAGAGTCAATTTCAAACTTCGCTTTATTATTTTAGCAAGAACATCGCATAAAAAAGAGATATAATAGAAAATCTCAACATTGCTATCGAAAAGTATCACTGCTCACGTTCAGTTCCAGCGCACTCGTAGTAATATTCTGGAAATCCTCTTTTAGAATAGGCTCGGACATATATACCTTGTAAACTTCCACTACGATTCAACAAAAACAGCCTCACGAACGTAGACTCTCAATCATAGCTGCGTATTAAATTTCTTCCAAGCACGTTCGGAAAAAACCGGAGAAATCGAACTCGAACGGAAATTGTTGGTACTGATCTATACCCTTTATAAAAACAATACTGAATATATTACGGGGGATCCCTGTAGCAACTACTGAAGAGAAATTGCCTATAATTCCTTACAGAAACAAGGTTTCATTCCAGTGTTTACCAAAAATCAAGTCCTCCCTTTTATCGGTAATTCAATTACTAGTTTTCTCTGAAGTTTGCCCATGTCCTCACTGATTTTCTTCTCTAGTACTTTTGCATAAATCTGGGTAGTTGAAATACTTTTGTGTCCCAACACATTACTAACCGTTTCTATCGGAACTCCATTGCTCAACGTAACAGTTGTTGCAAACGTATGCCTGGCTAGATGGAAAGTCAGGTTCTTCCTTATCCCGCACAAATCAGCAATTTCTTTTAAATAACTGTTTATTTTCTGATTTGACATTAATGGGAATACCTTATCCCTGCTGACCGACTTAGGATGCTTCCGGTACTTTATCGAAATTTCCAACGCTTTGGGAAGGAGTGGGATCTTAAGTTTTGTACCGGTCTTCTGTCGCTTGGAAAAAATCCAATATTGACCGTCAATCCCTAAATTGATTTCATCCGGCCTCAGATTAATTGCGTCTATATAAGAAAGACCGGTATAACAGCTGAAAACAAAAACATCCCTGACAGTTTGTAACCTTTCGATTCCGAACTTTTTGTTTTCAATGACATAAAGTTCCTTCTCTGTCAAAAACCCCCGGTCAACTTTTCGAAATCTCAGTTTATAGGAATCGAATGGATTTTGGGTTATCCACCCCAGTCGATACCCCAGGTTGATCATCTTTCGAAATCGTTCCTGGTGTTTCATTACGCCATTATTATTCAAGGGTCTTTGATGATCCAGTGGTTTATAATTTCTAAGGAAATATTCAAAATCGGTGATGAATTTATAATTAATCTGGACAAGATAAATGTCCGCAGTTTTGAATTTAACTTCAAGGAAACGATCCAAATGCCTTTTTGTCGTAAAGTAATTTTTCATTGTCCCCGGGGAAAGGACACTGGTCTGCGTAGTATTGTGATAATCCACCAGCTCCATTAAAGAATGATCATCAAATGAATCACCGAGATAAAGCGCCTTAATATTTTCAGGGGTAATTTCCTGTTTGTTGATTTGCAACTCCCGGTAAGCGTCAGTCAGCATTGAACGGACATGTTCCAGGTAGCTGTTAAATTTTTTTGCTTCCGTACCGGAGCCTTTTGCCATTCCGCGGGCTTTGTTCCATTCATCTACTGCAACGGTCTTTTTTAGGGAAATTTCAATCCTGCGGGTTTCAACAGTGATCCGGGCATAAACAATTCCTTTACCTTTATCCCTTTTCCCAGTCCGGACAATAAACTGGATACCAAATGTGTGGGTTGTTTTCATATCATTCAATTTTTATCGGTTTAATCCGTTTTAACTGCTTCTGTTGTTAAATCCGGCCAAAAGACTCACCGGAACTCACCAGAACCGGTCAAGAATCATGCTCCATAATTACAGATTTGACCCGTGCTAACATCTAAAAAACAAATGATTAGTTCTTTCTGGTGAGTTCGAAGTTAAATAAAAAAAAGACTCACCGTTTAACTCACATTTTTTGTGATATTTCCTGATATGAATTGACATGACAAAAAACGAAAAAGCCTGTAAATCACACAATTTACAGGCTTTTGATGCTCTTTGATTTCCCAATCTGTCGGGATGACAAGATTTGAACTTGCGACCCCTCGCCCCCCAGACGCAATAATATAAAAACATAGAGAGCTGTTTTTGAGAGCATTAACAAAGCTGCAATTAAATTATTACCCGTTTATTACCCGTTTGCCGATTTAAAAAGTTTGATTTTAGCCTAGAAATCAGAACCCGGACTCGGCGCTTTTTTCATCTAAAACATTGAGGTTTTCTTTATAGATACTCATAAACCAGTCGTAGTTCATCACCTTTAAATTGGCAAAGTAGGTCGTATTATGCCCCACTTTTGCACTCGAAGGGTATAGTTGAACCATAATTGTTTTATCAGGATTGGACAAAAGTAACCCATATTTCGCATTAAAATTTACAGGATATTGCCAGTACTCAGGTTCAAAAAACAATTGATAATCCTTCAACTCAAAAAAAGCACGTGTAAATTCAAGATATGAAACAACATTATCGTGACTCATGCCAAGCGCTGTACCTTTAGGAGTAAACCAAACAACCGCCAAACTATCGCCAGACATCAACAAATTTTGAGGGTAAGTTCGCCAGACAAACCCATTACCCAAGTCTACCGCTGTATAGTCATCTTTATTTTTCTTAAACTCTCTTTTTGCCTCGCCTTTGCTCATGCCATATTCAAAACCTTTGTAAATTGTTTGGCTAAACACAGAAGACGGAATAAATATGGTGACAAATATTAGTAGTAAATAATGTTTCATGATCATTAATTTCCGTAGTGGTTATAGACTTTATCAAAGTACGGGCCTTCATAGTGGGCTTCAATTGTTGTATTATTTTCAGCAGTTGATTTAACATCAATTTCTATTTTACCGTCAGAAACATTAATAATTGCTGTTCCAGATTCGAGCTCAATATATGTATCATACTCATTTGTTTCATTATTAAAATCTGTTGAGAAAGAAGGATGATTAAAATAACTACCTATTTCATAATTTCCTGATTTTAGGTTACCGTCGAAATAAGTTTGCGTATTGATTAAAGAAATTGCCGCGCTTGATGCTAATTTATAGTAAAAATTATCCGGTAGATTATAAATAGAATCAACTTCTGTTTGTGTCATATCAACAGATAACAAATTAATTTTCAGACTGTGTGAATTTGCTGGAATATAATATTGATCTTCAACGATGCAGGTTTTTAAATCGTAAGTCACACCGTTGTACTCAATATAATTTGTTTCAACTGTTTTAATTTCCTCGTCTTTTGCACAAGACGCAATTAAAATAATGACAAATATCAATAGCGAACATTGTTTCATATCGTTTTAATTTTTGGTTCTTTAATATTCGAAATACTATACACCAGCCTTAACCGGCTTGTTTGTTTTTGCCTGGGTCGTTGAGGTCGCTTATTTTCCTTTCCAGATTGTCGATATCTCTTTCATATCGCTTAATCATTTTATCTTGTTTTTCTGATAAATCAATCCACCGTTGAACCTCGGCTTTCAGTCCTCTTATTCTACTATCTTTTTCGGTCCAATCTTCAGAAATTGCGCCATCTCGCTTCTTCGTTTCATAAACCGGCTTAACATCGTTAACATACGAAGGAACATTTTTATTTAAGACAATCTTTTGATGGTATTCTGAGACCATATCAAGAATAAAAATACCCATTGCCTCAGAAAAATGTTCAAACTTATTAAGCGTAAATTCAGTTTTTCCGGTCAAATAATTTGAGACTTTTTGTTTCGACTCGTCTAAATTTGCAGCTAAGTCACTTTGACTTATTCCGTTCATTTTCAAATACTTCTTAAAGTAGTCAATAGCGAACGATTGAAAATTATGCTCCATAACAATAACATTTTTGTAAAAAAATTTGTTACTGAGTAAAAAATTTCTTTACATTTGTACAACAAACAACAACTCAAAGATAGTACAAGTCTTTGAATTTAACAATAACGAAAAAACACTACAAGGATGGAAAAGCAAATTATTGAAATTAAAACTTCAAACAATCGAATCGATTACATTGTCGAAATTACTCCTTCAATAAGCAATCTAAAACCCACTGCCGAGGTTTTTACCGAATCTGAACACAGGCTAAAAAACCTTCCTGATCACAAACGAATCATACGATACGTTGATCGAGACATTTTATCCCGATTTAAAAACGTAGCAAGTGACATTGATGCACTAGAGCTTGCAATAAAACGCTGCAAAGGGGAAAACGAAGAGCTGGACATAAAAGTATTAGAAAAAAACATCCGAATACTTCAAACCATACAGGCATTATCCGACGAATACACCGAAATACTACACTAAGCCATGACTACACTAACCCCCAAAGAATTTGAAGTAGTTGAGCTTACCGCCTTCGGGTTAAGCCAGGACGAAATAGCCAATCACTTACAAAAGAGCCGCCACACGGTAGACGAACTAATTCGCCGGGCCAAAAGGAAATTACAACTACAAAAAGCCACCGAGCTAACCGCCTGGTACTTCACGCGCCGGTACAACATCAGTTTAAACCTCAGCCAATCGCTCCGCAAGTTGGTAAGTGCGGCCTTATTAAGCCTCGCTGTATTTAGCATGACAATAGAAAACCACAACATGTTAAGAGTGTTGAGAACACCTTCGCGAACATGTAGCGGGCGCACATCCGGAAGAAGTGGACGCAGCCGAAACGAGTATGATTTTAACGATTACGAAACCGATAAATTAAAAATAGCATAAATGGAAAGTTTAAAAACCACGGCCGATTATTTGGCCGAAGCACTAAGGCCGGTAATCCGCGAGGAAGTAGAGAAAGCCATTCCCGATCGGCTGATCACCTCGCTGGAAGCTATAAAGATACTCGAGCAAGACAAGCATTTTATTATGCGCCAGTTAAAATCAGGCAAGCTCAAAAACTACGGCGATGGCAAACACCGCCCTAAACTAAGTTACCACGAAGTACACCAACTAAAAAAAGACCTTGCCGCCAAAGCTACAAAATAGGGTTAGTGGACCTCTCCCGGCGGTTACGGTAGCGTCCGAGCCAAAGGGAGAGGGTTTCCAACAGCCATAAAAAAAAGGAGCTTGCGCAAACAAGCCCCTTGTACGACGGAATTAATCCCCCTGGATTAAAACACCATACAAAAGTAACAAACGCCCGAAAAGATACAAGCCATGAGAACAGCCTATAAAATATTCGCCTGCTTTTTTATGCTCCTTACCATTGCAGCCACCTACGGTGTATTAACGGGAGCCATTCACCAGCTCGCAATAACAGCCATGGCCGGAAGTTTAGCCGTGTTCTTTCATGTTCAATCGAAACGCAAAACACTCGACTAATGAACACACCCACCACCACCACGCGGCGCATTCCTGTCATTGTCGACCTCAGCTCTAAAAAGTGGCTCAACGAAAAAGAAGCCATTGTGTACCTGGGCATGGGAAATGCCAACACTTTTCAGCACTGGCGCAACACCGGGTTACAATACTACCAGCCCGGCAGAAAAATACTATACAAACGCGCCGACCTTGATAAGTGGATAGAGCAACACCAAGTAAAAGGATTTTAAAATGATAGTAATTATTGTAACAACAGCAATCGCATTAATCATTGTAACCGGGTGGTTGTATTCGGCATGGGTTGCAAAAAGGAAACGAACCAGAAAATACCTGTAAAAATGAGACAACCTAACAATACAGCAAATAAACTATGCAAGCTGTCAACAAGTGGATTTTATTGGCAGACGAGATATAGTCAAACAGACGAGCCAGATAACCAAGGACGTTGGGCAAGGCTTTGCTTTTACAGACAATTTCTTATAGCACGGATAAGTAGGGTGCAAGTTAAAGAAACAGTAATATTTGTCGCAACTGACTATTTTCCTACAGATGGAAATAGTAACCCTTGTTTTGTAGACACAAAAGAAGATTTTGTAAAAGCAAAAGAAGGAGTGGAGAAACGTTTCAACGAGTTTATTAAAGCTTGTTATTGATCTTAAATGGAAAATCCAGCCTCCGAAATAAAAAAGTACATCGCGTTTCGTTACCCCAACTGGCTCGACTACGCCAGGCACATGTCGCGCGTGCATCGTTTCGAAAGTTGGGCCGAAGACCTCTTAAACGATGTAATTCTGGACCTGTTACGAAAGCCGGAAGACAAACTCATGTACATGCTGGGTAATACGACCAAAAAGATTGTAAACAACGCCCCCACCACCGAGCTCGACAAGTTTGTGCTAAAGATGATACAGCTAAACGCATGCAGCCAGGTAGCGCCATTTCGGAAAAACACACTCGGGCAAAAAGTAATTGCGCGCCATCGCAATAAAGTAGATGTACAGCGCAGTGTAGAGCTAAACGGCTACGATGCCGCCACCGAAGAGTACAACGCCGAGCGCGCACAACGAATTGACCACATGCACGCACGCAACATCAGGCTAATGAAAGAAGCAGGCTACACCGCCGACGCCATACAGCTCTACGAGCACCACTACATAAAAGGGCAGCCAATAGCTGCCGGGAACGAAACAGCACTATATCGGATAAATCAATTCTTAATAAAACCATGACAAAAAAAATTGAAACACGCAAAGACGAAATTCGTCTGACCACTTCGAGCCCCGAGAAAATGTTCGGTCAATATCTTGCCAAGCCGTTAAAACGAACTTGGACCGAAGAATTCGTAGACGACGACACCTCCGAGGTTATACCCATAGAGCGCAGCGAAATGATTGTGCAACAAGGCACCTACATTGATAACGACATTTTATCGCGCATCCGCTTTCACATCGACTCGGGCGATATTACTGCCGTTGAGGTAAGCAACCAGCAGCGGCAGGCGCATATGGTATCGTACACCGGCTTAACACCTTGGTCGGTTACTGCACAGGTTGGCAAAAAGAAACACAAAATACTACTGTATGCCAACAGCATCGAAATGGCAATGGAAGTCGTAAAAGACTTTATCGAGCTCAATTTTAGAGAAACGTTCATTCTGTTGAATATTCGCGATTATAACGACTGCATCATCATTAAAGACAACCTACGCAAAGTGACCGCCGAAGACCCGGACAGCGAAGACCCGGAAACCCAGATTGATAAAAAGTTTTACAAAATAGAAGTAAAGGTAACCCGCGAATCAGGTTCCTACACATCAACATACATTGTGCATACCACCGACGTTGACTCGGCCATGATTTCGATTAACAACTGGTTGACCGACAGCATCAGCAAGCGGGCACAGGAGCGCAACGAACAAGAAGACCTCGACTTTATAACCGCCATTGAGTCGGCCGTTGTAATTCCATGCAGTTGCACGATCGACCGCGAGTTTAGTGCGGCCTATTTGAATAGTAATCAATAAAAACCACGATTGAAATGATCAGAGTAACCAAAATAACAATCGAGTGCGACCACGAATTTCAGAACATGGAAGAGCTGGAACAATTACGCACCGACATTCGCGATAAGCTTAACATTGAAGGAAGCCTCACCGTATTTCGATACACCGAACCACCCAAAAAAGAATAACGAAGTAAGCAAAATGTTAAATCACGCTAGTTTATTTTCAGGAATCGGAGGCTTTGACCTTGCGGCGGAATGGATGGGTTGGAATAACGTATTTCATTGCGAATGGAACGAGTTCGGGCAAAAAGTGCTTAAATATTACTGGCCAAAAGCAAAAAGTTATGGAGACATTACACAAACAGATTTCACTATTTGGAGAAATAAAATCGACATCCTTACCGGAGGATTCCCATGCCAACCATATAGCGTTGCAGGAAAAAGGCTTGGAAAAGAAGATGAGCGCCACCTCTGGCCGGAAATGCTTAGAGCAATACGCGAGATTTCCCCAAGTTACGTTGTGGGAGAAAACGTTTATGGGCTACTTAGTTGGAATGGAGGCCTGGTTTTCGACGAGGTGCAAGCTGACTTGGAAGCTGAAGGGTACAAAGTACAACCGGTTGTACTTCCAGCTTGTGGCCAGAACGCCCCCCACAAAAGAGAAAGAGTTTGGTTTATTGCCTACTCCACAAGCCAGGGACGAAAAGAATGGCAGCAAAATAGAGGACGGAAGGACAAAAAGAAAAATGGAGCAGAGCTGGAGTTTCGGCATAAACGATTTAGCAACAATGGGATTATTGCCAACACCGACAACGATGGACAACATGGCTCCAAAAACGGACAAAGCGATAATAAAGGAAATGACAATAACCAGACCCGGGCGAACACAATTAAGCAACTTACGGGATGTTGTAGCCCGGCAAATGTTGCCAACACCGGATGCAGCGAGTGGGAAAACGGGGTACATGGGGAAGAACAGGGAAGGGAAGCAACAAAATTTGGAGACAGTTATACGAAATTCGGACAGTTCACTAAATTCCCAAATGTTGAACCCACAATTTGTGGCGGAAATGATGGGGTTTCCGGTAAACTGGACGGAATTACCTTTTCGAAATGGCGAAATGAAAGCATAAAAGCATACGGTAATGCAATAGTTCCACAAGTGGCGTATGTAATTTTTAAAGCGATCCAAGCCACTGCATTTTCAGGCGAAGTGCAAGGCGAGAAACAATAAAAAGCTTAGTAATTCAGAAACTAAATAAGTAAAACCTATGCAATTTAAAAGCTATAAAACCGAAGACTTCACGTTAGCGGCAAGTCCGCATAATACATGTGACGGTTGTTGGTTTAAAAACAACCCGGTAGCCAATTGCCGGGGCGATGCTACGAAGTTTGCCAACAGCATTTTTTCAACCTACTCGCCAACGGGCCGCGGCTCATGCTTCAAGCTCGTTGCCGTTAAACGACTCACTACTCCGCAACAAGGAGGAATACAGAAGCCACAGCGGACACCAAAAGCCGCACAATCAAAAATTAATTTGTAAGACATGGGACGCAAACGCAAATCGTTATACACCGTTCGGGAAGCCACCGCAATCGCTTTTAAGAGCATGCCCGAGACATTCATGTGCATCAACATGGTTGAAATGGTTAGAAGTTTAACTGCCCGCCCAAGCTGCACCGACGGCACAATTACCCGCCGCCTTCGCGATCTCAGGGCCGACAACCCCGAGGCATATGGTTACGAGTGCATCAACCAGGACAAAAGCATTTACCGCAAACGAAAACTCAAAAAACTGCAACAGGTATAATATGGCGAATATAACCAAAGCAAGCAGGTATCAGCGGCACGAAAAGATAATTATTTGTCCGCAATGCAAAGGAACTGAAACAGAGACACTCACCGACTTTGACCTGTCGAAAGCCCCCGATGTAAAAATCTGTAGGGTATGCAACGGGAAAGGCCGACTACGACGAGTAATAACGATTAACGATGAAAAACTTAACGAATGAACGCATACGAAATACCCGGAGTAGTCATTACCACTTCAATGGTTGAGGCCGCCGCTTGTGCCGCTTGGAACATAAACCGCGAAGACCTTTACATGCGCACCCGGCGCCACAAAATAGTAGAACCAAGGCAAGCAGTCTTCTGGTTTCGACACAAGGTTATGAAAGAACAACCGGGAGTAGTTGTTGAGGGCACCAGTTTCGACCGCACAACATTGCTACACGCCTGTAAAACGGTCAACAGATATCAAGAAACAAACGACCGCAAGTTTATGCCTAAGTTCAACCACTTTTTAAGCAAGCTGGGGCGCGAAATACCACAACCAAATGATAAAAAAACTAAGAGAAATACAGACCGCCAGTGATATGTACGCGCTGGCAGGTATATGGAGGCAGCGCGCCGACAAACTAAGGGGCATCTGGCAGAATATGAACGAAAGCCAGGACCGCAGGCGCAAAGCCTTAATACTGTTTGAAGAAATGAAATGGCGCATAATAAAGATGGTGGAAACCGCCGCAAGCCTCGATAAAGCAACGTGGCGGAGGCAACGCAGTATTAAACGAATCTGGAATTAAAAAAGCAATCTACAAATGAAACGATGTCCCATTCATAACATGCCGATGCGAAGGCGCCACAACTCAACCATTGAGCAATGCCCGCGCTGCCTGATTGTAAAGAATAACCGGATAATAGAGCGCTCAGTTTTTAAAAAGGCCCCTAAATTCAACCTTTACCAAACAACCGCATGGAAATGGTTTAGCAGGTATGTGCTTCTGTATTATGCCGACAAGAACGCTGTAGCCATTTGCGCCACCTCGGGCCGCCGTATGAGCATCAATTCAAAACAATGTCATGCCGGGCACTACATCAAAGTAAACGACATGAATAGCACAAACTATTCAACCGCTTTTGACTTTAGAAATGTGGCGCCTCAGTACTACCGAGATAACCACTACGGTGGCGGACGTATGGACCGCATGCGCGAACACCTGGTCGGCAAGCATGGCGAAGACGCCATAAAAGAACTGGAAGCCAAGAGACATCAAGCTTTTCACCTCGACAAAGCCACCCTCGACCAGATAGCCGCTGAGTATAAAGCAAAATTCAAACAATTATTAATTGACCGCGAAATGCAAAATCCCTGGGAAAAATGACCGATGTAGAGATATTAAAACAATTGTTTTTAGAAATAGGATGCAGCTTTTCAGGATGCAGCACACTCATAGGCTCAACCGTTACGATAAAGCCAGATGATAACCGCGAGGTTGACTTTGAGTTCGACCAGTCGGGCAAGTTTTTAAGGATAATCTAACCGCTTCTGATATGCCAATTGATTACAAGAAATATCCAAAAAACTGGAAGTCTGAAATACGACCTAGAATAATGGAACGGGCAGGCAACACCTGTGAATTTGATGGATGCGATTTTAAGCACGGTGAATACGTTTGGGCTGTTAGATATAGGGGGAAAACTACAGGATGGTTTAGAGACTTTGAAGAAGCCAATAGCTACCCGAAAACTATCGAAAGTAAAAAGAATAAAGCGACCGGAAGAATAGAACCGATACCAAACCCAAAGAGAGTAAAAGTAGTGCTTACAATCGCACACCTCGACCATGATAAAACTAATCATGATGTTAAAGACGAACGACTAAAAGCAGCCTGCCAACTATGCCACTTGCGATATGATGCAAAAGAGAAATACCGAAGGTAAATGGTGGGTAACTCTGAAGAATTAAGAGATATTTTAACTAATTGAAAATAACGAAGCAATTTGTACCTAATGAACTGGAGAAAATTAAAAGAAAGATTCCCTAATTCTGAACCAGAGATTAGGGAACATCTTTCTAAAACAGGAATAAGAGACAGCAGAAGCCTTATAGATAATTTTTTAGAATCTAAAGGCTATGTTATTGGAATGGGATTCATAAAAGCATTAACAGATTATGAGCAAAGCCTTAATAAAATGGAATGAGCTGAGCCGTAAATTAAGCGATTCAGATAACTCTATCCGACCAAATAAATACGAACGCAAGGTTAAAAGGCTAATACTGCTGTTGAAGTTGTGGTTAATGGTAAATTGTATGTGGCGGCTAAACCGAAGATTAGGAAAGAACGAATATTGATAATTTATAAATAGTGAGCGATATGGGAACTGTAAGAACCAAAAATGAATTGAGATACCAATTTAATGTATCTAAAAACAAAGAAGTATTCAATAAATGCACAGAAGGAGAAGTAATGTTTTCTGATGCTTATGTAAACTGGCTTGAAGATGCTTGTATGCAAGCGAACGGAGTTGATAAAAGCACCGAAAGCTGCCATATACAAAATGTTAATGGCAGTGCTTTAAAAGCCCCTTTGACATTTAAGCAAGCTGCACAGGCGATGCATGATTTTAGTATAGCTGCAAAGAAGTGGTTAGAATCTGAGGATTACAAAAAGATAAGTGATGCTGTTAAAAATGTTTCTTAGCATTGCCATTAACGGCCGGATGCAAGGTGCGTTAACTCCGTTGCCATTGATTTGAAAAACAGACGTTACAAGTTTTTAATATTTTAAGGAAGGAATTATGAATACAAATGTATCTATTTACAAAGAACCAGTTGTTTTAGAAAAAGGTGAAACTAAAGAAATGTGTGATTGTGGTGGCTCATTAACTCGAAGGTATATTGGCGACCATAACGGATACCGAGCAACACAGCATCATTGTACTTATTGCACACAGGATTATTACGAATTGCGTGGGAAAATATTAAAAACTACCACGGACGTTGATTAGTGCAAGTATAATGCACTTTGCATAATGTTATAAACTTTTGGCGGGTTCTATGGTGTAAGGTTTAACATGACCAGAAAATGTATGATAATTTCAATCAGAAGTAAGGAGTTAAACCCGCCAATTGTTTTATAATGGTTCGCGAGTATGGAACGGAAAACGGAGAAAATGAGCTTGCTCAAATTTTCGGGAGTTTGGAGTCTCCATTGGATTTCCATCCTGATTAAATGTGCAGGTGTAGTTTTATGGGCTATCACTCGCTGTTGGCAGTTCGTTCGGGCTGCGACACGGAAATACAAGCGCGAACCATTGACAGTCATGTTTTTTAGTGAGAATTTTTAAATTTTAATGATTATGAATTTACTAGAGTTTTTAGATCACCAATCAGCCATGCGATTGCTTGGCTACGGAGTGCTTTTTTTGTTTTGTATATGGGGAATTTCGGGCAGTGTAAACCACTTTATTACAAACTATTTTCACTACAAAAAATTTAAAAATGAAGCTAAAAACGGGCGACGGGAGGAGTCCGAATGACTGTCAACGTTAAGCGTATGCGCCTGTTGGCGTTTTGAATAGAACTACAAAATTTTAAAATACAGACATAAGATGAGTAAAGAAACAAACGATACAAATACCACTAAGCCAATGGCGTATGACGCATTGTTATATGCTGGGCGACCTTTACACCTCACACTTAAAAAAGAGTGGTATGATAAAATTGCAAGTGGGGAGAAAAAAGAAGAATACAGGGAAATTAAACAATATTGGATAAATAGATTTACTTGGCACGAATTTCATTGGATGACACCGTGCGAAGTGCGTAGGGATTTTGAAAACGGAATTCCGATACTTAAAAACAAAAAATGGGAAGCTGTAGAATTTCGCAACGGATATTCAAAAGATGCACCGACAATGAGAGTTGAATTATTAGGGATTGAAATAAAGCAAGGTAAAGAAGAATGGGGAGCGTTGGCAGGGCAATTTTATTTTACGCTTAAATTAGGCAGAATACTTTGGAACAACGCACTAATGTAGCCTTGCATATAACGTCCGGTACAAGTTGCGTAATTTCCAGCGACCTTGATTAAATGTACTGCCGTTTCTGTTCTTTTTATTTTTAGGGAGGGTTTTATTTCTTGTTTTATAAATAAATTAAGCAAATACTTAAAATAAATAGTAAAATAGTTGCATGGTATTAAGTAAATGCTTATCTTTGAAGTACAATAATACAAAAACAAAACAAAATGAAAACGCAAAAATTTGAAAACAAAAGATTCAACGAAGTAAGAACACTAACATTAGTTGACACAGTAAATTCTCTTTATACACATACATTCGATGTTGATTTTCACGATGGGGACACCGATAAAGTATCAATCAATGTGAATAACAATAATAATTTAGGTAAATGGTTACAAGACAATTGTGATATAGAAGGAACTACTGAAAATGTTGAATTATTAACTAACCTTTTAAAATAAGAAAAATGAAAACGATGTACACTAATTCAGGCGAAAAAGTTCAAGTAACTAATGAAAAAAGAGATTTAGGACATGGAGAACAGGTTAAAGTAATTTATAGTGACGGTTCAGAAGGATGGGAACATTTAGAAGATTTACAGGAATAATGAAAATAGAAGAATTAAAAAAAGAACTCGGCTTATCCAATAAAGATATTGCTGAGTTTTTTGAATTGAACGAAATGAGCTATGCAAATTCAAGTGCGAAAAAGCGATATGAAAATGCACTATGCAAATTCTATGCTTTTGTAAAAAGCAAAGCGGGCGGGCAAAAATAAAAAGAACTTAACCACTGACGTTGATTAAATGAAAGATTATGCAATTTGTACTTTGTTGGCATTATGTTTTTTGCGAAACTAATTCGCTTCAAACTATTTGCTTTTCATTGAGCAAAATATTAATGTCAACGGGCTAATGGTATGGTGTCGAGCCGTGCAAAAATAATGTAGAACTTTTAAAAAACAGCAAAATGCAACAAACTCAGATAAATTTTCAAGACCCGGAAACGGCTTGCACTATACC
>NZ_WVEM01000024.1 GCF_009847015.1 Sunxiuqinia indica | reverse complement strand
ATTAAAGTAATTAACTGGTAATTAATACTTTAAAGATACAGATTCCTGCGGTTTTAAACTAATAAATAATGGTTATTTTGCTGACAATCAGATAAATAACTAAGTTTTAACCGAAGTATTGTTAAAACATAATTGGCATGAAAAAATATGCATTAGTTATCGTTGCTGTGGTCATGGTATTGACCGCAAGCGCCTTTGTGATAACAAACACAAGTAATACCGAATCTCAATCGACTTATTGGTTTTTAATGGATGCATCGGGTAGCAGTGTGACAAGCACCCAGGTGTCCAATCCTGATAACCTGTGCCCGGACAAACTGGAAGATCCGGACTGTGCACGCGAGTATACGGAAAGTCAAACAGAGATTATTGGTGGTGTGCGTCAGGTAAAAGCATCAGAAGTGAACAATCACATCGATTTTCGCTCGAAGGACTAAATAGAAAAAAGATGCCCTGAATGCGGGCACCTTTTTGCTGCTTAATTCAAACCCCGGGAAAACAACTGCCCGGGGTTTTTTAACGACACTATTCCCGGATGTTCTGGGGGATATCGGAAAGTTGAATCACATCATCGGCAATAGGTAACGTATAGTTGGGACTATTGGGCTCCAATTGGTAAATCGTTCCGTTAAGTTGTCGATATAATGTTTTGGCGGTGGATGGATTTAGGTTGAGCCGTCGCAGGTCGGTCCACCGGATTGCCCGAAGCAGGAGTTCCTTCCTTCGTTCCCGTAGGATAAGCTCCAGGGCTTCGGTCTGAGTATCGGCACTAAGCGGGGTGAAACCACCACTTTCATATCGGGTAGCCAGCAGCTCATTCAGCGTGCTGAGTGCTTCACTAACCAAACCAGCGCGTGCCAGGCATTCCGCTTTGGTCAGGTAACATTCATCAATCGCCAAACCGTTGAATATTTGTAATGATCCGCAGTAGCTTCCCCGAAAGGTATACCCTTCGCCGACCGGGCGAAACCAGGCCGCCTTGCGGATATCCTCTTCTGCATAAGACCGGAAAAGGAGTGAGTCCACAATCAGCCGCGAGCTGGAGAGCGTCGAATAACGGGTGATCCGGCTGTGGAAAATCACTTCGCTGTTGTAGCGCTCCATCGGGTAGGAAGCAGTCAGGTCGAGCTGATTATAATCAAGCAGTTTGTAGTTTGATTTTAGTGCTGAATCCGCGTAGGTCAGCGCATTGTCATAGTCCTGCATGGTTAAATGTACCCGCGAGAGTAGAGCATAAGCTGCCGCCTTCACAGGTCGGGTTTTGTAGGGGGAGCTTTCGGGAAGCAAGGCGAGAGCTTGCAGAAGGTCGGCCAGGATCCGGTCGTAAGTTTGCTTAACCGTAGCCCGGCCGACATGAACATTCAGATCAGAACTTAAGCGCAATGGGAGTCCGTCCCCCTCATTGGAGGCTGATTGATCAAAGGGAGCGCAAAATACCTGTGCCAATTGGTAAAATGCGTGAGCCCTAAAGAACAAGGCACTTCCTTTCAGTGTGTTCCATTGAATCAGATTTTCTGTTTGATCCATCTTTTCCAAACCTTCCAAAACATAATTGACATAAAAGACCTGTTGGTAGCGGTTGTTCCAGTCGATTGACGTGGAGCCTTCCCATATTTCCCTGGCCCAGATGTAGCCGTTTTTCATATACTCGGAACGCAGGGCATTCCATCGGTCGTAAAGGATATAATAATCGTCTGAGGATAGTTCGCCCATCCCCACCATATTGGCGTTGTGAACATCAAAATAGTCAAGCATAGACTGCAAGTCATTCAGCGTAGAAGGGACAACCAGTTTTTTATCCGGTTTAGTGTCCAGAAAATCTTCATTGCAGGCAATCATGCCCAGCAGAAATAATAGTAATAGTGGTGTAAAACGTCTCATAATTGCTTAAAGTGTAATGTTAATGCCTAATGAATAAGTTTGTGAAGCCGGGTAGGGCTGGAAAACGTAGTCGGGGTCCAGTTTGTGTTTGTTGGCTCTCCATATGATCCCGATATTATTGACATATCCATAAACAGATACCTTGTTGAAAGGAAGCCAATGATACTGTGATTGCTGTAGGTCGTAAGAGAAATTGATATCCTGAAACCGGATATGGTCACCTTTTTCGATCAGGATGTCAGAAAAAGTATAAATAAAATCGCGTGAGCTGCTTGTTCCGGCTGTGGGCATTGAAGGCACCTGCGTGAACAGTTCATCCCCCGGGTTTATCCACCGCTTGCTATAATCTTCGTGGCCTATCCAGGTATTGAAGAGCGCTGAATAGCTTATGGATGGTCTTCGGAAGTAATACCCAAACTTATAACTGATATTGAACCCGAGGGAGAAATTTCCCAGTCGGAAGTTATTGCGCAGTGAACCGAAATTTGTTGGTAGCGCTGAACCGCTGTAAGTTAAATCTTCCAGGGTTACATTAGACATGATTGAGCTATAGTCTTTGGAGATCTCTCCGTTCATGTAGATTTGCGGATCGCCAGTTTCCGGATCAAGTCCTGCCCATTTCAGGCTATAGAGGCTGTACCTTGGATTTCCCGGAACGGGTACGGGAGACGAAGAAAAGTAAGCTGAGATTGCATTGCTTTCATAATCATAGCGGGTAATTTTGTTGGTTGAGTTGCTGTACAGAAGTTGGGCTGTCCAGTTAAGACGCCTGATGGTTTTGTTGAAATTCAACTGGACATCAAGTCCCTGTCCCTTTAATGCTGAATTGTTGCCAATAAATTCGTTGCGCCCACCGACACTGAATCCGATGGTTGGATCCAGCTGAGCCCTGCCGATCAAATCGATGCCATTTTTTTTGTAGTATTCGATACTCCCGGAGATCAGGTGGTTTTTGCTTTCGAAATCAAGACCAAAATTGATCATTTTTACTTTTTCCCACCGGAGGTTGGGGTTCGGAGGAGTCTGTATTTGTACATAAGGAAGTCCGGTAACCGAATTGGTGTAGTAATAGCCGGTGGCGTAGGCGGTAAGCGATTTGTTTACATTGCCGCTGTAGCCATAGGTCGCTCGTAGCTTCAGCACCGGAAGCCAGTTCCCAAACGGGTAGAACTCTTCAGAACTGACTTGCCAGCCCAAGCCGGTTGACCATAGGGGAACACCCTTGTTGTTGGCATCTACACCAAATAAATTGGATTCGTCTTTTCGGGCACTCGCCGTAAGCATATAACGGCTCCGATACCTATAAGACGCATTTCCATAGTAGGACAAGTTCCGATCAGTCAGATCATTCAGGGAGGCTCCGTCGGGAATCGTCTCGGTATAGCCATAAGGATTAATCAGGTAACTCGTTGTATAATCGACCCGGGAAGAGGTTAATAAGTCATCGTTATAGCCATATACCCGGTTTGAAAGGCCGGTAGTTCGGGCTTGCCTGGCTTCTGTTCCGGCCAGTACGTTTAACCGGTGGATGTCGTTCCAGTTCTTGTTAAAATTAAGTTGGGCTCTTGCAGCATGGGAGACAAGAGTATGGTAGCTGTTATTCAGTATGTCTCCCTTGGGGATGGGGAAGTTTAAGGTGCCGTCAGTATCGGTGTAGGCATACTGGTTAATGAGATTGCGGGTCGCATAAAGTTCCTGACTCTGAAGATTGCGGGTATTCCGGTTTTGATGTTCATACTGGTACCGACCTTCCATATTTAGCCAGGAAGTAAAGCTGTATTTCAGGGCGGTGTTGATTCGGATATCATCGGTGTTGATACTGTAATCTTTATTGTGCAAGTCCTGCAAAGGGACATACGACCAGTCCAGCAGGCCGTTATCGGGTGCCTGATTGACAAAGTCTGTGTTATAATCCCGCACGATCGCGAGTGGTTTTCCATTGTCATCGGCAAGGCGGGCATAGGGATAAATCCCTTTTCCACCTCCACTGGTTATCGTGCTGCTTCCACCATTGTTCTGAGACTGTTTGCTGTGGGAATAAATAATATTGGAGGAAATTTCGAATGAACTTGCGGGGTGATAGGTCAGCATGGAGTTAAGGGTAATTCGGTTGAGTCCGTTACGAACCAGATTATCATCGTTTTGGTCAGCCCCGCCGCTTAAATAATAGCTGACTGTTTTGCTGCCCCCTTTCATGGAAAATGAATACTGCCTGTTTACGCTGTTTTGGTACAGGTATTTGCTGAAATCCCTACGGACATCCTGCTTACGGTAATTGGCCAGTTGCTTTTCAGCTTCTTCGGAATTGATTAACCCATCCCTTTTGGCAATTAGTAGCTGTACGACCGGCGACATGGCCGGGTGGGCGGAATAGTCCTCCATCCAGGTGTAATAATCCTGTTCAAACAGGCTTTGTTCCACGTCGATAAAATCGGATGCATTCAGAAACTGCCTGTTGTCAAATAGATCCGGTTTCCGGCCAATGCTTACGCTGGCGTTTAGCTGAATGGTCATGGCCTGTTCCAGCCGGCCTTTTTTGGTGGTAATCACAATTACACCATTTCCAGCCCGCACACCCCAGATTGAGGCGGCAGCGGCATCTTTCAGGATCGTGATATTCTCAATGTCATTGGGGTTAATGTTGTTGATATCCCCTTCGTAAGGGAAGTTGTCGACAATGATCAGCGGGCTGGCTTCCGATTGAATGGTGCTTTGCCCCCGGATGCTAAGGGATGGGGAGCCGTTAAACCGGTGGTCGAACAGGATGCCGCCGGAGATATTTTCCAGCCTGCTTAAGATGTCAGTACTTACCGTCCGGTTGACCAGCTGATTGTCAATAAGGGTATAGGAACCCAGGGTTTTATCTTTCGACAAGGTTTGGTATCCGGTTGAAACAACCACTTCGCCAATGGAAACCACTTCCTGTTCGAGGTAGATCGTCAGAGGGCTTTCATTTTCCGGAATATAAACAGTCTTTCGGGAATACCCAATATGAGAAACCCGAAGGAAGGATTCAGTAGATGGCAGGACTAATTGGAAGCCACCCAGACTGTCGGTTATGGCCGAATATTTTAAATCGGTCGTGGTTATAAAAACTCCGGGAATTGCGTTTTCGTCGGTTGAAAAAACAGTTCCCCTTACTTGTTTTAGCTGGGCGAACGATTGGATTGTGATCCCAATACCGATTGCCAGCATGAATAAATAGCGTAACTTTTTTTGCATCATGAAGGTTTGAGTTTTGAGTAGTTTATTTGAATTGTTTAATCACCAGCATATCAATTTCACAGAGCTCCTGTTCCAGATTTAGTCCATATTGGTTCAGGTATTCCTTAAACCGGAGAATGTCCTTCTCGTTAGTTGGAAAGCTGATGTCGATTTCGGAGGTGATGCCGGTTCGGTCAATCACCGGAGAGGGTTCGTTCTTGTACAGGCTGGCTACTGCCTTGTAGAAATTCTGAAAAGGCTGCTTCTGGTAAACCAGCCGACCCGAATCGTCGGTTGTAATCTTTGAAGTAGGACTTTTCGAAGCCAGTTTCTCCAGTGTGCCATGTCGTTTCAATACCCAGCATTTTACCTTTCGCTTTTCAATGGTTCCACGCAGGTGATGGATGCCACCAAAGAAACGGTTTAAATTTTCGAGCATGAGCTCACCGGCCTGTGCTTTTAAAGCGGAGGGAATAATTAACTCGTAGCAATAATACTTGTCGCGGGCAGTTGGCAAATAGGCCGATACGTTTGGCGGGGGCAGGACTTCTTGCTTGTCGAACGCTGAAATACACCGGTTGGGATGAGCCAGAATTGTGTTCCCCATGTATCGCACTGCTCCCTGGTACAATTGCAGGATAGTGCCGTTTAACGCCCTGATCTTGTAACGATCCAGACTGTCGGTATATACCCCGCCACCACCGATGCCATCCAGGTAGCCGGTGATTACCGAGTGGTATTGCAAGTCTTTTGACTGTCCGCCATTACCATCAATCAGCAAAGGTTTGGTAAGGTCGTAATCAAAATTGCTTTTCTTTTCGGTAAGAGTGGTCTCGTTAGCCGAGAGCAGGGTTCTGATGTTTTCGCTTGTTACTTCCGCATCATTGGTGATGGCAAATACCTTCCCGTCTTTAATCCAAACCTCGTGGGGAACATATTTATGAGGAAACAGTTTCGATAGTGTTTGATCACCTGTTACAGATGGGAGCGAGATATTCCGGTTGGAAAAGAACTTGGCAATGCTGCCTTTGGGCTGCGAAGTAACCATGAGTACCTGTAGCTGATTGCCAAACTCACGCTGTAGCTTCTCAAACCTAGGAATGGCTTCAAGGCATGGATGGCACCAGGTAGCCCAAAAGTCCAGGATCAGCAATTTGCCTTCAAAGTCGGAAAAGCGGGCTGTTCCTTTCGGGTAATTGACGATATCCGTCAGCAGGATATCGGGAACGGGATCACCAACTTTTAAGGGCGTGGAGGTTGCCTGCCCAGTGACTTGATCTGGTACAGCGGCGCAAAAGCCACAGAAGGTGGCAGAGAGGAATAACAGAGCCACAAGAGGTATATTCAAATGGATTTTAATTGTTTTTTTCATCGTTCGTTTGGTTGATTTTTTAATTTTCGAAAAGGGCATAGCAATTCCATGAAGCAGAAAATAGGTTTCATACTTTTATGATTTTAGTTTGTTTAACCGGAGGTTTTGTGTTTCCCAAAGCCCTCAAGGTTTGAATAAACTTTGAAGGGCTACATGCAGGGGTTATTGATGCTGCTCCTGAATTTACGGAGCCCGTCGGGGAAATAGAAAGCGTTTAACATGGGGCATAGCACATGCTGTTTAAGGTTAAAAACTGTATGGAGTCTCGAGTTGTGGGGTCGGCTATAACCGCCATTTACCAAAACCGGTAAGTTCAGGGAGGCCATAAAAAAGGCGTGGAACCTAACTTACCGAATTCAAGGTACTGGTATACCTAAAGGAGATAAGTAGGCCCACGCCAATACGATTATATATGACGTGAGCATCTTTACTTATTTGTCTCTCCTTATAAAAATTACCAGTTTCTGAATTCGAGACATCAAGTGCGAATGCTTCTAACATTTTTGTTAATAGAAGGATCGCAAAATTACATTTTTCAGATGTAATGTATTGACAAATATAGTAAAATATTTATTCGACACAAATATGTATCGAATGAGTTGGGCTTTTTTCTCAAATTTTACTTTATGAGAAAATATAATGAAGTAGAATTTGAATTATTGAACATTCAAATAGGTTGTGTTCTGAGATTGGCCAGACTAAGAAAAGGACTATCTCAACATAATCTTTCTTTGTTGTTGGGATCAAATCCAACTATGGTTGGAAGAGTTGAACGATCTGAAAATGTGTCTGGATGGGATAAGATACTTTCAATAAGTCAAGAATTGGATGTTGACTTTTACGGTCTTTTCGAATTAAAGGGGAAGGATGAGTTATTGTCCGTTGTTGATGAGTCCTTTAAGCTTGAGGATAAACTTACTCAAGAGAAGTCTGATTATTATAGATACCTCAAAATAGCGATCAAGAAAAAATTTCTCCTGCTGAAGAAAGAAAGTTAAAGCTGTTCACCTCTTGCTAGTGAGGTTTTGGAAAAAGTACCGTGCAATGATTTTGGAAACAACGATACGTTATTGCCTTGCTACAACTCAAACTGACGTCGCTTACCTTCAGATATTTATAAGGAACAGTCGATCAGTATTATGTGTAAATACAATTGCGATTTCAAGCACATTTAAATTTGCTTGTTCTTCATGAAAATAGAAAGCGTTTTTGCTATCAGCATGCCGATGAATGATTATTTTAATACTCATGTGGTGAGATATAAAACAAATACATTTACTTTAGGGGACTGAATTGGAAATTCAAAAATGAACCGAATCAAAGAGGTTTTAGAACAAAAAGGGATTAAACAAAAGTGGTTGGCTGAGAAATTGGGCAAAAGCTACAACATGGTAAACAGCTACGTTCAAAACAGAAGACAGCCAAGCATTGAGGATTTGTATCGCATTGCAAAAATATTGGATGTGAATCCGAAAGATTTATTGAAAGAAGATTAATGACAAAGGAAATACAAATAGAAGAAAATCTGGTCAAGCAGCTTACGGATGAGCTTAAGTATACCTATCGACCTGACATAGTTGACAGGAAAACACTTGAAGAAAACTTCAAAGCAAAGTTTGAAGCACTTAACCATGTTCGTCTGACCGATAATGAGTTTTTACGACTGCGTGAAGAAATCATAAATCCTGATGTATTTGCAACTTCTAAGTTATTACGTGAACAACAATACTTCCAACGTGAAGACGGTACGCCTTTACATTATACTTTGGTTAACATCAAGGATTGGTGTAAAAATGACTATGAAGTAATCCGACAATTACGCATCAATACCGAGAATAGCCATCAAAGATATGATGTAGTATTACTGATTAATGGCTTGCCCGTTGTACAAATTGAATTAAAGAAACTGGATATCTCACCACGAAAAGCCATGCAGCAAATCGTTGATTATAAAAACGAACCTGGCAATGGATATGGCAATTCTTTACTGTGTTTTATGCAATTATTCATCGTGAGTAATAAAACAAACACATATTATTTTGCAAATAACAAGAATCAACATTTTGCATTTAACGCAGATGAACAATTCTTACCAATATATCAATTGGCTGATGAGGACAATAATAAAATAACACATATAGAAAACTTCTCGCAAAGATTTCTTGCAAAATGTACGCTTGGTGAAATGATTAGTAAATATATGGTATTGGTCGAAAGCGAGCAGAAAATACTTGTAATGCGACCTTACCAGATTTATGCAGTAAAAGCTATTGTTGATAGCATTCACCAAAATAGAGGAAACGGATATATTTGGCATACAACGGGAAGTGGAAAAACATTGACTTCATTTAAAGCATCAACACTTCTAAAAGACAATCCCGATATTGAAAAATGCCTGTTTGTTGTTGACAGAAAAGACCTTGACCGACAAACCCGAGAGGAATTCAATAAATTTCAGGAAGGAAGTGTGGAAGAAAACACCAATACTGAAACCCTGGTTAGGCGTTTACTTTCTACCGATTATTCTGATAAAGTTATTGTAACTACCATTCAAAAACTTGGATTGGCATTGGATGGAGCAAATAAAAAAAACTACAAAGAACGTTTAGAGCCATTGAGCGAAAAACGAATAGTTTTCATTTTTGATGAGTGTCACCGTTCACAATTTGGAGAAAATCACAAAGCAATTACAGAGTTCTTTCCGAATGCTCAATTATTTGGTTTTACAGGCACGCCTATATTTGCTGAAAACTCAACGTACAAAATAAGGGAAGATAGAACTGAAACATACAAAACTACACAGTCTATTTTTCAAAATGAGTTGCCTACATACACCATCACAAATGCTATTGAGGATAGAAATGTATTAAAGTTTCACATTGACTATTTTAAAGGCAAAGGTGAACAGAATCCCAAACCAGAAGAACCAATAGCGCAACAAGCGGTTGTTGAAGCAATTATCGATAAACATGATGCTGCAACAAATTCAAGACGTTTCAATGCATTATTGGCAACATCGTCTATTAACGATGCAATTAAATATTATCAGCTTTTTAAAGAAATACAAAATCAAAAAAAGGTTGAGAATCCTGATTATTACAAACTTAATATTGCTTGTGTATTTTCACCACCTGCGCAATTAATTGCAAAAGAAGGGGACCAGCAAAGTCAAAAAAATGCAGCGGATGTAAAGCAGTTACAGGACGATTTGGAGCAGGAGAAATATGATAATCAGACAAATCCTGAAGAAAAGAAAAAGGCATTAATTGATATTATAGCTGATTATAATAAACAATATAAAACGGTTCATTCTATCAATGAATTTGATAGCTACTATCAAGATGTACAAAGACGGATTAAAGACCAGAAGTATAGCAACAAAGATTATTCACATGAAAATAAAATTGACGTTACAATCGTAGTGGATATGTTGCTTACAGGTTTCGATTCAAAATATTTGAACACGCTGTATGTCGATAAAAAGCTTAAATATCATGGACTGATACAGGCTTTTTCGCGAACCAACCGTGTATTGAACGACACTAAACCTTATGGTAATATTTTAGATTTCCGTTCGCAACAGGACGCTGTAAATCAAGCCATCACTCTTTTTTCTGGTAAAAAAGGCGACCAGGCGGTTAAAGTTTGGTTGGTTGACCCTGCACCTGTTGTAATTGAAAAATATGAAAAAGCCGTTGAACTGCTTGGTATTTTCATGGAAAACAATAATCTGGTAAACGAACCTCAGGAAGTTTATAACCTAAAAGGCGATGCTGCACGTATTGCTTTTGTAAGGAATTTTAAAGAGGTACAGCGTTTAAAAACCCAACTTGACCAGTACACTGATTTAGATGAAGAACAAAAAGAAAAAATTGAAGCTATTCTGCCAAAAGAAAGTTTGCTTGAATTTAAAAGTTCATATATCGAAACAGCAAAACAATTAAGGGCAATACAGCAAAAAGAAGGAGAAGAAGCTCCGCCCGGAATACAAGAACTCGATTTCGAATTTGTCCTTTTTGCTTCGGCAGTTATCGACTACGATTATATTATGAGTCTTACCGCTGAGAACATGGGTAAAGAGCCGAGTAAACAAAAAATGACTAAAGAACAAATTAAAAGTTTACTCAAATCAAACTCTAACTTAATGGACGAAGAAGAGGACATGACCGACTTTATTGACTCTTTAGACTGGAGTAAAGGACAAACTGCTGACGAACTAAAAGAAAACTACGAGACCTTTAAAATTGAGAAGTACGAAAAAGAGCTAGCCGCTATTTCAAACAAGCATGGTTTACAAATAGAAGACATTAAAGCTTTTGTAGACGACATTATTAACCGGATGATTTTTGACGGGGAAAAGCTTACCGACCTTATGGAACCATTAGAGTTAGGCTGGAAACAACGTAGTAAAGCCGAAGCAGCTCTGATGAATGAC
This sequence comes from Sunxiuqinia indica, assembly GCF_009847015.1. Classification (GTDB taxonomy): domain Bacteria; phylum Bacteroidota; class Bacteroidia; order Bacteroidales; family Prolixibacteraceae; genus Sunxiuqinia; species Sunxiuqinia indica. The sequence goes on along the minus strand of NZ_WVEM01000024.1, from coordinate 10,951 downwards.
TTAGTACCGGAATTAAAAAAACTAGCCCAAGGGCGTGAAATTTCAGGATTAGCAGCTTATGAATAAGATAGAGAAATTAATACCAGAGTTGCGGTTTCCTGAATTTATTGATGAAGGCAATTGGGAAATAAAAAAACTTGGTGAGGCTGCTGATTTTATTAATGGTAGAGCTTATAAACAAGATGAACTCTTGTCCAAAGGGAAATACCGAGTTTTAAGAGTAGGTAATTTTTTTACAAATAATGAGTGGTATTATTCTGATTTGGAATTGGATGATGATAAGTACTGTGATAAAGGAGATTTGCTTTATGCTTGGTCTGCTTCTTTTGGTTCTCGTCTTTGGAGTGAAGAGAAAGTTATTTACCATTACCATATTTGGAAAGTAAAAAACAAAGATGGCATAGATAGGCAATTCTTCTTCCATTTATTAGACTATGAAACGTTGAGAATTAAATCACAGTCGCTGAATGGGTTTGCTCTTATGCATATTACTAAAGGAACTATTGAAAATTGGGAAAGTATTCTACCTAAATCAGAGATAGAACAAAAAAAAATAGCCTCGTGCCTTTCATCATTAGATGAACTAATTCAGGCACATAGCCAAAAATTAGATACACTCAAAGACCATAAAAAAGGTTTAATGCAAAACCTTTTCCCACAAGAAGGAGAGAAAGTTCCTAAATATCGTTTCTCTGGATTTGAGAATGATGGGGAGTGGAAAAAAACATCACTTTCTAACCATATTGACTTAATTTCAGGTTTTGCCTTTAAAAGTGAATTTTTCTCAGAAAATGGAATGAAATTGGTAACTCCGAAAAATTTCACTAAAGTAGGCCGAGCAAGTTTCAATAAAGGTAATACCAAATATACAACAGAAGAATATGACACGAAGTATTTGTGCAACCCGAATGACCTATTAGTATTATTGACTGACCTTACACCTTCTTGTGAACTACTCGGCAAGCCAATTTTATTAACACAAGATGACAAGGAGGCACTATTGAATCAACGAATTGTAAAAGTTAAAATCAAGTCCGAATTAGACCAAAAATTCCTATTGCAGTATTTTTTAACAGAAACATTTCATAGAAGAATAATAAGTACCGCATCAGGTTCTACTGTTCGCCATAGTTCTAACAAAATAATTTTAGAAACTGGATTGTTAATCCCCAATAATCCTAAAGAGCAACAAAAAATATCCACATGTCTTTTTGCTTTGGATGATTTGATAACAGCTCAATCCAATAAAATAGAACAATTAAAGGAACATAAAAAAGGTTTGATGCAACGCTTGTTCCCTAATAATATATAGAACATGAGTAATATAAAAGAAATAGCACAGCAGTTAAAAGATATAACCGAATATATAGTTGTTATTTATGCTTTTAATGCAACGGGTAAAACAAGGTTGTCTGTAGCTTATAAAAACCTTACAAAAGATAAAAACGGAAGTCATACAGGTGTTTATTACAATGCTTTTAGCGAAGACCTTTTTGTATGGGACAATGATGAACCCAATGATAATGAAAATATAAAATTAGATATTAAACCAAGCAGTCTCAATAACTTCTATAGTTTGCTATCTGAAGATGCTATAAAAGAAGAATTGCAGCAATATAATCCTTATTATGATTTTAAATTTAATCCGCACGCTGACCCTGAAACTGCTATTGAGTCAATATCCTTTTTTCTCCCGGATGATGAAAATACTTCAATAAAAATATCAAGAGGTGAAGAAAGAATTTTTATTTGGTGTTTCTTCTTAGCATTGTTTAGAGTTGAAGGTTTAGCGGATGTTCAGGACGCACATTTTTTTATTGACGACCCTGTTTCCAGTTTAGATGATAACAATATATTTCTAACAGCAGATACAATATTCCGATTAGCTGAGGATAATTTCGATAACAAAAAGAAAATAATAATTACCACGCATCATATTGGTTTATTTTCTGTTTTGTTTGACCGTTTTAATCATGGCGAAAAAAGTGATAGATACAAAAAGAATACAAAATCTTTCATGCTGAAAAAGCCTGGTGGCAAATTAGAGTTGAATGAATTCAAAAAAGAAGTTTTTCTATTCCATTTACATCTTTTGCAAATTTTGGACGAAGCAAAAAAGAAGAAGGAATTATATACCTATCATTTTGTATTGCTAAGACAATTATTGGAAAATATTGTATCGTTTTTAGGGAAAAGCCAAATCAAATTTGTTCTTCAGGAAATTAAGGTGGAAAAACCAGAAGAAACAATTAATATGCTTAATTCATTATCGCACAAAAAAGTATTCTTTCCTCAAATAAGTGAGATGAACGAGTATGAGCAGAAAACTTTCGAGGAAGTATTTGATAAACTGCTGGATAAATTTAATTTCAAATTTTAATTACGATGACAAAGAATAACCAGCAAAAACTAGGTAAAACCCTTTGGAAAATAGCCGACCAGCTTCGTGGAGCAATGAATCCGGATGATTTTCGTGATTACATGCTCTCGTTTCTGTTTTTAAGATATCTATCCTTCAACTATGAAGCATCTGCAAAGAAAGAATTAGGTAGCGATTATCCTGATAAAGAATTAGAAGATGTAAAGCCAGACTTTAGAGTTCCTCCTCCATTAGAAAAGTGGTACAAGAAAAACGAAGAAGATATTGAAGAGTTTGAGAAACAAATGCGCAGAAAAGTTCATTACGTAATTAAACCACAACACCTTTGGAGTAATATAACAGAACTGGCACGCACCCAAAATCCTGACCTTCTAAGAACCTTAGAAAAAGGGTTTAGGTTCATTGAAAATAAATCCTTTGATGATTCTTTTCAAGGTTTATTTTCTGAAATAAACTTAAATTCTGAGAAATTAGGAAAAACCGAACCCGAAAGAAACAAAAAGCTTTGTACCATTATTCAAACAATTGCCGAGGGTATTTCAAGCTTCCCTACCGACAGTGATTCCCTTGGCGATGCTTATGAGTATTTGATTGGTCAATTTGCTGCTGGTTCGGGCAAAAAAGCAGGTGAGTTTTATACCCCTCAACAAGTTTCTACCATACTTTCAGAATTAGTATCCTTAGATAGTCAAAACCCATCAACAGGCAGAAAAAAGAAACTAAATCGGATTTTGGATTTTGCATGTGGTTCGGGTTCTCTTTTACTAAATGTTAGAAAACGGCTTAAAGATGAAGGAGGTAGTATTGGCAAAATATTCGGTCAGGAAAAGAACATAACCACCTACAACCTTGCGCGTATGAACATGCTTTTGCATGGCATGAAAGATACCGAGTTTGAAATATTTCATGGTGATACTTTAATTAACCAATGGGATATGCTCAATGAAATGAACCCATCCAAGAAAGTCGAATTCGACGCAATTGTGGCTAATCCGCCTTTCAGTTTACGTTGGGAACCAAACGATACATTAGCCGAAGATTTCCGCTTTAAGAGTTATGGTTTAGCCCCAAAATCAGCAGCCGATTTTGCCTTTTTACTACATGGCTTCCATTTTCTAAGCCAGGAAGGTACAATGGCAATTATATTGCCTCATGGTGTTTTATTCCGTGGCGGTGTAGAAGAAAGAATTCGAACCAAACTATTAAAAGATAATAACATTGATACAGTAATTGGCTTGCCAGCCAATTTATTCTATTCAACAGGTATTCCCGTTTGTATTCTTGTTTTGAAAAAGTGTAAAAAAGAAGATGATGTACTTTTTATAAATGCCAGTGAAGAATTTGAAAAAGGGAAAAGACAGAATACGTTAAGGGAAGGTAAAGACGGAGAACCAAATGACATTAAAAGAATTGTAGATATCTATAAATCTCGACCTGAGAAAATAAAACGTTATGCTCGTAAAGTTTCTATGGAGGAAATTGAAAAAAATGGCTACAATTTAAATATTTCACGTTACGTAAGCACAGCGGAAAAGGAAGATAAAGTAGACCTCAAAGAGGTAAATGATAAATTAAAATCAATAAACGAAAGCATAAAAATTAACACAGATAAGCATAATACTTATTTAAATGAATTAGGTTTACCACAAATTTAGTGTGTTTTAGACGCAACAACATTTACAATAAGTTAAACGATAAATCGTTATAATTCAGTTCTTTAAATCAGGAGAATGAAAAGCAGTATCAAACTGCCCCGGCCTGCCCCTTGTTTGAGCGAAGCGGAAACGAGGGGTTAGCTGTTTGTCGTTTGCAACGACACTATTGAAACTTGCTGCAAGCATTCGCCTTAGCCCGGGCTCCCCCTCGTTTGAGCGAAGCGGTGACGAGGGGAAGCTGGCAGTCGTTTCCAACGACACTGTATTGAAGTTTGCTGTATGGTACAGATCACAAAATTGCATAAGTTTATTTCTGGTTTAAAATGGATTGGCTTTCCGGGTTTTCCAAAAAAAGGCTGCCAATGACCTGGCTCCCCGTAGAGGCCATTTCTGTCAGAACTATTAATTTCGGAAAAAACTGCCGTTTTACAATGCTTACAAAATTGGAAAATTCGGAGGAATACGGGAACTGTAGCCTATGAGACAAAAAGGAATGATTAAAATTATGATATCAACTGATTTTCAATAATATTATTCTAATTTTAGGTGATGATTTAACTCAACCCATGTTACATGAATAGAAGTTTATGAAAGTACTCGATATTTGAACTCCGTAAATTCCATATCAAGACCCGAAAAAGTATTTGAAACTTCAGGTAGCCAACCTGCACTAATATTATGCGATGATATTAATTTTTACGTCTGCAAATACAACCGGCAGCCCGGAGGTAAAGCGACAAAACTTTTCCATGAATTGTTAGCGGGACACTTTGCGAAGCTATGGGAACTAGCTGTTCCAGACTTTAAGCTCGTGCATGTTTCACCAGAACATATCGGTGGTTATCAGCAGCTTCAGCCAGCATTCTTTAGTGTGCCATGCTTTGGGTCACAATTTAACAGCCGGCTGTCAGAAGTAGATGAATTTTATGGAGATGCGAACCTTTCGATGCGAAAAAGATTTGGATACCGGCACGAATTTCTTAAGATTGCTTTGTTTGATATCTGGCTGGCTAATGAGGACCGAAACTTCAATAATTACAACCTATTGATTGACATTGAAAATCAGAATCGATTTGTGCCTATTGATCACGATGCCATTTTTAATACTGGCAATTTGGATAAGGGATTGGTGTTATTGTCTGAAAACGAAACACTTATTTGCACAGACCTGACAGGCGTCTTATTTTCACGAAAGGAGTTGTGTGATCAAAAGTTTTTGGAAGAGATCAAAAATGAATACTATATTTGCATTTCGAAATGCGAAGAAAACTTAAACCAGATTGTCTCCGTAGTACCAGAAGAATGGAATATTAATATAACTGATTATCAGAACTTATTGAAAGAAAACTTGTTTAATAAAGCATGGAGCAGGAACTGTTTCGAATATTTTCTTGAATTGATTCAGTTACAAAGATAGAACGATGAAAACCTTTTATAGCATATTATCTATTAACATCCGCCCCGAGATAAACGAACGTTTATCCATTGGATTGCTTATGATTTGCCAGGAGAAGGTCTATTTTCGTTATTCTTCTTCGAAGTTGTCTGTTATTCAAAAATTAATTGGCAAAGAGACTTACAAGGCTACACAGCAGTACCTAAGCCTGATTGAAAATTCGGTTGGTTCAAATGAAGCTATTTCTCAAGTGAAAGGTAATCTTGATCTAAAAGTTGAAAGTAAATACGATCGATTGTTTAGCGAGCAGTACATTTCCTATTTAAGCCGGTACAATAATAATTTGGTCTCTTTCAGTAACCCCAACTTTGTTGACTTGGTTGGTAGTGAGCAAATTTTCAATACCTTATTTGGCAAATTTGTCGATCGGATCTTGGTTGATTCAGGGCAGCAAAAAACCAAACAAATTGATCAGTTTAAGAGGAACTACTATCCCAATGTAAAACCCTATTTCAATATTGAGCAAGAGATTAATTCTACTCAATTTTCACGATTGCTAACCCCTATAAAGATTGATTTGATGGGGAAAAATGATATTGAAGTTTTTGCGCAATCCATCGATTTCGACAAAAAAACCTATTCCATTGAGTACAACATCGGTAATCTCCTGCAATTATTCAGAGCTTTACCTCAAGCAAAACAATTTGTGTTAGGGATTGAGCCGAGTAAAAAGTTAGAAGTAAATCATAGGATATGGAATAATATTCGTAGTTCTTACGAATTTGAATACGTTGATATTTCTGAAGCAGACCGGGTTATTGAATATGCTCAGACGCATGGTGTAAAACCGTTGTTTGATTAATTTATTCCACAATCTCCTTCTTAAGTCGATAACCGCCCGCTACCGCGCGATTGCATCGCGTGGTTAATAAAAGATAAGCACAAAAAGTAGGCGGCGGCTTCGCTGTTTGTCGTTTGCAACGACACTATTGAAACTTGCTGCAAGCATTCGCCTTAGCACAGCTTACTAGCTTGCATGAGCTCTCCCGCATGCGCAGGAATGGGAGCGTAAGCCAGGGCAAAGCGCATCTGAGATTGGTGCAATTCGTGAAATTTATGGGTCAATTTCTTCTGTGGACGGTTCAAACTGCTCAGGGACCACCCAAATTCTTCCGTGGAGCAGTCAAACTGCCGATGGGATGGTCAACTGGTCCGATTAAATCAAAAAAACTGCCGATGGAAGGGTCAGCATTGGCGATTGAATCAAAAAAATTGCCGATTAAAGGGGTAAAATTGCCGATTGGAAGGGTGAAAGTGCCGATGGAGGGGTCAAACCTGCCGCGGGGCTAATAAAATCAGGGGGTTCAGAAAATGCTACTTGTAATTCAGACATGGCATAGGATGTTGTTCCGGCTTCCTAATTGGTCGTCGTTTATAACGACAAATAGCCATTAAGCGTTCGGCCAGCGTGCAGCACAGTGGCTGGTCGCAGTGTTGGCTGCCTACCTCCAACTGGTTATGGATGGAACCGTTCTAAATGAATTGAATAGAAAAACGGATCAAAAGCTTTTAATATATAAGAACTACGACAGATTGAATAGCTTTCTACTGAACCGAGAACAAAAAAAGTTTGTACTTTTAAATCGTTATGACGAAGAAGCCAAAATATAATCTTTTTTTAGATGAGAGTTGTCATTTGCAAAATGACCGATCAAGTGTGATGAGTATTGGTTTTATTAAAGTTCCTGACGATGACTATGAGCAGATAAAGAATGAGCTAAAAGCGATTAAGCGGAAACATGGGATCAATCATGAATACAAATGGAACACTTGCAGTAATACTAAGAGGAATTTTTATATTGAGCTGATCGATTACTTTTTTAACTCACCGTTGGCATTTCGTACAATCGTTGTAAAATATAAAGAGCTATTGGATCATGATCAATTCAATCAGGGGAGTCATGACAACTTTTATTACAAGATGATTTATTTCCTTCTGAACAACCAATGGATAAATCCACCATTGGCAGAATATCGGGTTTTTCTGGATATTAAGGATACCCGAGGACGTGATAAGATTGCCAAAATTCACGAAGTTTTCGAGAATCTGCATTACGGTAGCTCTCCGTTTAAGCATTTCCAACATATTCGTTCGCATGAATCGGAATTTATTCAATTGGCCGATTTCTTTATTGGAGCTGTTACCTATAAGTCAAGGGGACTACCAGATCAGCCAGGAGCAAGCCCAATTAAGGTATTTATAGTTGAATATTTGGAGCAGAAATCAGGATATTCGCTGGATGAGGGCACTGAACCATGGGAAGAAAAGTTCAATATTTTTGATCATCAACCCCGGAAGACGCGGTAGCTATGGAAGATGTTTTAAGGGGGCTAGAGCCTTATTTTGATGACCTATGTGAGGATGACGAAGATAAAATTGACGAACTCCATGGCATATTTCAGGATCACTTTCTGGATAATGCTTTTTATTTTGAAGGCAAGCAGGTTATTGTAAAAAGACATATTTATCGTCATGAAAAAGATGGCCTGCCAGCACATTTTTCCCGTTATTTTGAGAAGTTTGTTCATGTTGTCTCCCGCACAAAAGAAAGGAAGCAAGGAAATAAGCATCGAGAATTTAGACCAGAAAGGGCAAATCGCATTCATTGGATAAAGCCAATTCTTGAAAATTGTAATGATCTAAGAATATCGAGATTTCGTAATTTGGAAGCAGATGGTAGTGTAAGAGATTATTTCTGGTACAAGCAGAAAAGTTTTATGGTTATTCTGGAGGAAATTCTTCCTGATTATATTCTAATTACTTGTTTTTGTGTAGATCGGAGAAACTATAATTACTTCTTAAGAAAAGAAAACAGAAGGATATAAAAAAACCGCATTTACGGTAATGCGGCCAACCAAGTCCTTTACTCAATGAGCAATGACAGTTCAAAGATATCCAAAATTTGAGATAAAGTGTAAGAATGTATTTTATAACACATTTTTAAACACAAAATATAACAGTGAATTAATCTTTCTCTTTGCTGATTTAGAACTTACGCCCTTTAAAATCCTAACCGGGGAATTCTTTCAACAAAAACAAAAGGGAATGTAAACCTGTCCCTTGTCTTAGCGTTAGCGGTTACGAGAGTCTAGCTGGTTGTTTATAACGACAACCAGCCATTAAGCGTTCGATCAGCACGCAATACAGCAGCCAGCCCCAGCCCCAAAGAACATGAGACCGGAGGAATGGATAGATCGGTTTTCAATTTGCCAGAATTTAAATTTTATCCTTACCCCGAATATGTCACAAACTACAAATTGGCACCAGCGGAGGTTGTTATTCGTATCAAGATGGTCAGCTTTAACCTGGGCAAACGGATACAAAAACATAATTACTGAAGCGCTTATGAAGATTACAGCTATTTGATGATAGGTACGTTGTCTAGCTATATGAATGATCAATCATTCATAAGTCTGGTTTTGTGTTTTAAATGCATGATATGTCATTCGGGATTTTATTTGGTTTTAAGGCTGCGAATTGATTTTATTCTTTATACTTCGTTAAGCTTTTGCATCGAGGCTATTTCACTTTTGCAAAACTTCATCAGAGTCTTTTCTGAAAATCTTCCTGATATAGGGATAAACCATACAATTGGTGTTGCGTTAATTGATGAAACATTGTACAATTGTAGCTCGTCAGAAGTAAGACCTATGAAAAATAATAAAATTTACATCATTGGTTCAGGAGCAATTGGAAAGGCATTGGCTGTTTTTCTACAACATGAAGAAAAGGATGTTACTCTGGTCAGGGGACGTGTGGATAACCTACCTGATGAAGAATTCCTGATAACAGTAACCAATCAGGATCATCAGAAATTTCAGCAGAAAATAACCACTCCCACTTATAGTAATTTAATCGATATCAATGGGGTTGTACTAATTGCGACCAAAACTTGGCAATGAAATAGCAATGCCAGAACTGGTAACGAATACCCGGCAATTAGGTGAAATGATTGGTCTAAAGTCCCAAATTTAAATGGGCTAAAACCTTGGTGCTTATCTGGCTGAGAAAAATGAATGATGACTTACAAATTTTCAACAATAGACTATGATGCAGAAAACGGAGAATGAGATAAAGGCCATTATATTTGATATGGATGGGGTGATAATTGATTCAACACAGCTATGGAAAAGGGCGGAAAAGGAAGTCTTCTCCTCTGTTGGAGTAGAGTTGACTGAAGATTTATGCAAACTCACCGAAACAATGACCACAGCTGAGGTGACTAAATTTTGGTTTGACAACCAGCCATGGAATAACAAATCATTAAAGGATGTTGAGTCTGGTGTAATTGAGCGTGTGGCGCATCTGATAAAAGAGGAAGGGAAAGCGATTACAGGCATTGAAAAACTTGTGCAAGGTCTAAAATATAAAGGATATAAAATTGGATTAGCAACAAATTCACCTTCGGTATTAATTCCGGTTGTGCTGAAAAAATTAAAGCTCTACGACTTTTTTGACGTCACTTCGTCGGCCGAACATGAACAGGAAGGAAAGCCAAGTCCTTCTGTTTACCTGACTGTTGCACGAAAATTAAATTTGAGATCACAGGATTGTGTCGCAGTCGAAGATTCATTCTCGGGATTGCTGGCGGCCAAAAAAGCAGGTATGAAAACAATTGCCATTTTGAAGGACAATGATAGCCGGGAACGCGAAATAGCAGATTATGTGATCAGTGATTATAACCAATTCGATTTTTCATTACTTAGCTCATTTTCATAACGATTTTGCTTGTTGTTTGGCACCCTGGCTATGAGAAGTAAATCGCTACCAGGTCGGGCATGCCTCATTTATCCCTGTTGAAACTCCAAATAAGCCACGAATAATCAGAACCTAAATTTCAAGCCAGATATCGTTGAGTTTACTACGATTTCAATATCATGCAGAATGTTTTTTAATGTATTGGTTACCAATTATGAAACTTCACAGCTAATTTTTCTTTCATTTTCTGGTTTTATGAGTTTTCGGCTATGTGTTAAATATTAAAACCACAGCATATTGTGATTTTAATCCATTGAGGAAGTATATTTCTTAAAATCATCTTAATATCACATTAAAATGTGGTATTAAAGTCTAAAAAACTTTCACCGGATCTTTTGACTAAAACTCTTATCATTCTGAAATCCATAATGATTGAAATTGTTCTTTCATTGTTTTACGTGCCAATGAACAACCCCAATAAATAAGACCTGAATTTCAAACAAAGACATTTGGATTTGATGCTACGACCAACCAATCAGCCAGTTGGTTGATACTTCTTTTCGTCCAATCATTTTTTTTTATGATTGGATTCTTTTTCCCGTTTAATTTGATTCATCGTTTTTTTAGTATGGAACAGTATTCCCATGTTATCATTGAGTTAGAAGATGATTTGCACCAAATTGCGACGACTTCTGATCGTCTGCTGAACACCGCCAAGTTGGCTATAAAGAGATGTCAGGTTTCCCTGACCGAATTAAGAA
>NZ_WVEM01000023.1 GCF_009847015.1 Sunxiuqinia indica | reverse complement strand
GTCTCTCAAAGCGGCTGCAAATATAGAGACCTTTTCCGGTCTCACAATACCTTTTGTAATTTATTTTTAACCTTTTTCAGAAGATGCTCCGGTACGCCCTAAAAAACAATCACTTACCAATATTTAATATTTTGATGCTACTCGACTTGATCAGATGACCGAACCTGATTTTACTCAATTCCTCCCCTATTTCGTCAGTTGCGTCATGGGAAGTGATCAAGCGTATATACTAATAATATATCACCTTCTACAAGGGTTATTGATCCACATTTCTCTCAAATCGTACTTATTTCAGAATTTCGCCTAGCTGTGAAAACAACTATTCTTCTTTATGAACCAGAAAATGTCTTTCTTTCGGAACAGAGTATTTACGACACACCAACCAAATCAATATGAACCCACAGAGTTCCGACATGTCTATATTATCTCCTCCTGTTATCAGTCTGGGTAAACGATTGCTATTTCAATATTAATATATCCGAACAAAAAGGATGAGAATTAGAATTGAAATGCCATATTCCAATTCTTTTTGCAGTAATTTGTATTTGGGAAAGAATCATACGAATTCCTTTATATGGGTATTTGTATTTTGTTCCGATACTAAAAACAATGACTTTGCGTTTTGCTTTTACTCCATTTTAAAGTAACTTGAAATGCATTTAATACTGATTATCAAGCACAGTAACCAAGATAAAATTACACATCTAATAAAAACAAGAGATTAACCATGAGAAAAAATCTATCCAGATATTTACTTATTTTATCATTCACCCTATTTATTAATACGATTAAAGCACAAACGCAATCGTTTAAACCAGCTTTTGACACGCTTGCTGTTAGCAATCAGTTTGAATATCTATACAGCAAATCAAATTCTTTCGAAGAATACAAGGTAATATCGAAGAGCGGCTATAGTCTGCTTAAAAAAAATTCACTTGATAGTATTCAGATGTACAAACAAGAAGCTGATAGCCATTTGCAAGAAATAAATGCGCTGAAGAGTAACTTAAACTCCACCAATTCTGAAATTGAGAACTTAAAAGGAGAACTGAGTTCAACACAACAATTAAAAGATAGCATTAGCTTTTTAGGTGCTGATATTTCCAAAGGTTCGTATAATGCTATCGTTTGGGGATTGATCATCGCACTCGCCCTGCTTTCCGTTGTCTTATTCTCGATGTTTAAACGCGGACATCAGGTTGTAAAGTCGACAAAAGCCAGATTGACCGAAGTCCAGGAGGATTTGGAGAAACTCCGGAAAAATGCTCTTGTAAGAGAACAAAAACTTGCTCGCGAATTAATGGACTATAAACTAAAGCATAAACCAAACCGGTAATTTGATCAAGGTCCGACAATCAGAATCGACTTAATTCAATATTCTACAAAACACGAAACCCAGCTGTAAAAAGCTGGGTTTCGTGTTACTATTTATTCTGTCGACTATTGCATCTCGTATTTATAAGATCCTAAATCGCTAAGATCAGAAGTTCTTATAAACTCTGCATTTGCCCGCACCTGTGCTTTGGCCATGCGAATATAATTTTTAGCCGACTTGGCAAAAATCGCATCCCGGTTAGCATCCAGTACAAGCAGGTAACTCATAATGATATGGCCTCCCATTTCCACCAAACGTCGAGCATGAAAATCGATAAACTCATTGTCATCGGTGCCCACCACTTTATTAACCGCTTGCTCATACTCGTCAGTCAATATGATCAAAGTACGACGTAAGTGTTCCAACTCCGGTGAAATTTTCGCTGCTTCGTAGGCGCGTATCTGCTTTAAATAGGCTCCGGTTGTTACTCCTCGAATCGCCGCAACTACTTGTAACTGCGTAGTCCCTTCGTAAATTGATGTGATTCTTGCATCACGATAAATCCGTTCAACCGGATAATCTTTCATAAAGCCGGAACCACCATGAATCTGAACCGCATCATAAGCCAACTGGTTACTGTATTCACTTGCCATTCCTTTTACTAGCGGTGTAAAAATATCAGCCAATCGTTGGTAGGTTTTCATTTCATCACGCTCTTCTTTTTCAAGCTTACGTTCTTCGGCAATATGCATGTAAGTTTTGTACATATCTACAAAACGAGCTGTTTCATACAGAAGTGTGCGCGATGCATCCAGCTTGGCTTTCATATTCGACAGCATTTCGTAAACTGCCGGGAATCGCATGATTGCTTTTCCGAACTGAACACGTTCTTTCGCGTAAGCCAACGCCTCGCGGTAGGCGGCCTCGGAAACACCAACCGATTGAGCCGCAATTCCCAGGCGGGCGCCGTTCATCAACGCCATCACGTATTTAATCAGTCCCATTTTACGAGAACCAACTAATTCTGCAGGTGCATCTTTAAAAACCAACTCGCAGGTTGGCGAACCGATGATTCCCATTTTGTGTTCAATCCGCCGAACACTGACTCCTCCATCTCTTTTATCGTAAATAAACATGGATAATCCACGACCATCTTTGGTTCCGGGCTCCGAACGTGCAAGTACCAGTGAAATATCACCATCACCATTGGTAATAAAACGCTTTACACCGTTTAATATCCATTTACCCGACTTTTCATCGTAAACAGCTTTCAACTGAACGGCTTGTAAATCAGATCCAGCGTCGGGCTCTGTTAAATCCATTGCCATGGTGTCACCATTGCAAACACGAGTCAAATATTTCTCCTTTTGTTCTTCTGAGGCAAATTCATTGATAGTTTCAGCACAATCTTGCAATCCCCAAATGTTTACAAAGCCTGCATCAGCGCGTGAAACAATATCCGCAGCCATGATGTATGGCACAATTGGGAAGTTTAAACCTCCATACTTGCGAGGAAGTGACATGCCCATCAAGCCAGCTTTATTCAAAGCTTCAATATTTTCAGAGGTGCCACGTGCGTATATAACGTGCCCCTCAACGACCTGAGGACCCTCAGCATCAATCGACTCTGCATTTGGACCAACAATATCGCCACAAATTTCACCAACAACTTCCAGTACTTTATCAAAGTTGTCCATCGCGTCTTCATGATCCATAGGAGCATAATCAAACGCACCTGATTCTGAGAAATTCCTTTCCTTTAAACGGACAATTTTTTCCATCAAAGGATGATTCAAGTGGAACTTCAGTTCTTTATTATCATTATAATAATTAGCCATTTCTTTAAAGTTTAAGGTTCACAAGATTACTTGGTATTCTGTTTATAATACTTGATCATTTTAGGTAAGACTGTAGCGACATCGCCGGTAATCACATAATCGGCTACCGAATTAATCGGTGCTTCAGGATCAGTATTAATTGCAATAATCTGTGCAGATTCCTCCATCCCCGCGCGGTGTTGAATTTGTCCTGAAATTCCACAAGCTATGTATAGCTTCGGGCGGACTGTCACCCCGGTTTGTCCAATTTGACGTTCGTGGTCAACATAGCCAGCATCCACAGCAGCACGTGAAGCACCAACTTCTCCGCCTAAAACTTCTGCTAAATCATACAGTAACTGAAAGTTTTCTTTCGATCCCATTCCATAGCCACCGGCTATCACAATGGGAGCTGCCTTCATATTCACTTTACTTTTTTCCATGTGACGCTCGATGATTTCAACAACGAAATCAGCTTCACTCACATATTTAGCTACTTCAAGCTTTACAAGTTTTCCCTTGTATTTCGGATCAACTACTTCTTTTTTCATTACCCCCTCGCGAACGGTGGCCATCTGAGGGCGACAATCGGGGTTGATAATGGTTGCAATAATATTACCTCCAAAAGCGGGACGAATTTGGTAAAGCAAGTTCTCGTAATTCTTATCTTGCTTTTTATCGAAATGATCGCCAATAATCAAACTTGTGCAATCGGCAGTTAAACCACTATGTAGAGCCGAAGAAACCCGTGGCCCCAAATCGCGACCAATAGACGAAGCGCCCATCAAAGCAATTTGTGGTTTTTGTTCCTGAAAAAGCTTCACAATTATTGAGGTATGCGGCAAAGTACTATATGGATATAACCGTTTATCATCAGCTATAAAAACGGTGTCGACTCCATAAGGGTAAATTTCCTTCTCGATACCATCCAATTCGCTTCCAATCACAATAGCATCTAGCTGGCAGCCTAATTCATTGGCCAATGAGCGGCCTTTAGTCATCAGTTCCTGACTTACTTCAGCAACCTGTCCGTCTTCTATCTCGCAATATACAAATACGTTATTCATAATCGTTCAGTTAGGGTTTTAACCAATGGTGTGACTTTCAATTAACTCACGCATCAGTTCATCAATATCATTATCAGATGAGCTAATAATTTTTGCATCTTTCGCTTGAAGGACAACATTCTCCACTGTTTTCACCTTGGTTGGTGAGCCACTCAAGCCAAGCTCTGCTTGTTCTACCTCAATGTCATTTACCGTCCATTCCGGAATATTCAGGTAAGGACGATCATTGTACAAATGCAGGTAATCTTCATTCGAGTTTTGCAATTCAGTCACCGTTTTGGCGTGTTTGCATTTCATCAAAAGCTTTGAATTACGGGCACGACAATCCGGAGCTGAGCCATTCACGGTCATCACAAGAGGAATTGGACAAGAAACCGTTTCCACGCCACGCTCCAACCGTCGTTTCATGAAAACCTTACCTTTTTCTATTTTCTGAACTTCCTCAACATAGGTTACTTGCGGAATACCTAATTTTTCGGCTACTTGCGGACCTACCTGAGCGGTATCACCATCAATGGCCTGACGACCTGCAATAATGATATCGTAGTCTTTCACTTTTTTTAATGCTTGCGAAATGGCATAGGAAGTAGCCAGGGTATCAGAACCTGCAAACGCTCGATCTGTTAACAAAATCCCGCCGTCAGCACCGCGAAACATTCCTTCTCGAATAATTTCGGCTGCTCGCCCGGGTCCCATCGTTAAAATTGTTACAGTCGATCCGGGGAAAGAATCTTTAATTCGCAATGCCTGCTCCAGTGCATTCAAATCTTCCGGATTAAAAATCGCAGATAAAGCTGCCCGATTGATCGTTCCGTCAGCTTTCATGGCGTCTTTGCCAACATTGCGGGTATCAGGTACCTGCTTGGCAAGAACAATAATCTTATACGCCTTCATAGTATTTAAATTTGTTTGTTTTATTGAATTGGTTTTATCTCCCTCCCCTTCCCCAGTTCTCAAGATCACATCAAACTCAACTGGTGATTTATCAAGAAAGGCAGGCAAATATAGCCAAACAGCCCAAAGAAATCAAGGATTCTGGCAGCCTGAAGAAATTCACCACAATGGCATTGATCATTTTTTCAATTGTGAAATTTTATTTTGAAGGTAAACTCTCGCTAAAAAAACCTAATTTACGAGCTTTTAGAACAAAAAAGCTACATCTTTCGAAACATGGCACACTTAAAACCCGGTATGCTTATTTATAATCATTTTAAAGAATTATAACTTTTGCAAAAAACGATGAAAATAATACTTTTGACATTTATACACTCTCTGAAAAAATTCTTCTTTCAAAATTCGAGCTTTAATTTTTGTATTTCTATTTTTGTCCTGTACCATTCCGTAAGTATTTGAAGTGGATAGACATATTGAGGATAAATTTCTTATACGGCAATTGAACAAAGGGGATATTGATGCCTTCAATAAGCTTTTTGATTTATACAGTTCAAAATTGTATCATTTTTCTTTGGGCTATCTGAAATCAAGAGAGGATTCGGAAGAGCTGGTTCAGGATATTTTTTGTAAGCTTTGGGATAACAGAAAGCTGATCAAGGAGAATCATGATTTCAAAGCCTACCTTTTTACAATTGCATTCAACTATATCAAGAAACATTTTCGTTCAAAAGCCATCATCAACAAATATGTGAATTATACTTCCGGGACACAAACGAGTTTTATGGAAGATGATGTCAATTACCCCTCGCTCAAAAATCTTGTTGACGATCTTGTTGAAAAAATGCCTGAAAAACGGAGAGCTGTTTTTATCAAAAGTCGCTTTGAGGGTAAAAGCAATTCAGACATATCCGAAGAATTAAACATTAGTAAAAGCACGGTCGAAAACCACTTAAATCTGGCATTGAGATTTCTCCGAAACAACATTGGAACAGAGAATCTTACAGTGGCTCTTTTCTTCTCACTGTTTATCCAATAGTATTTTTTTTGCATTTTGCTTAGGTGCAAATCACTCATTAAGGATATTCCTTGTATACATTCTTTTAGACAACGCAATGTCCGAATCACTAAAAAAACGAATAAACGAATATGTCCGCACTTCAAATAGTCTGGATGAAGAATTCGTGTTAAACTCCTATCTCGATTCAGAGAATGAGGATAATCTTAAAAACATCGCCAATGAACACTGGGAGAAATCTTCATCTTCAAAGATCGATTTACGACACGTACTTAACAGTGTCCATTTCTACATCAATTCCAAATCGAATCGAACTTCTACTAAAACCAAATTCCTACAGACGTATTATCGAGCTGCGGCCATCCTCTTAATTCCCTTGCTTATAGCAAGTCTCTACTTGGCTGTTCAAAACTATACCCAATCACATGCGTATGCCCAAATTGAAGCCCCAAGAGGCTCGAGAGTGCATTTTTCGCTTCCTGATGGGAGTATCGGTTATTTAAATGGAGGTTCACAGATGAAATATTCCACCAACTTCACGAAGGAAAGGAATGTGATTCTTTCGGGCGAAGGGTATTTCGAAGTAGAAAAAGATAAAAACCATCCATTCACCGTTGAGACCGAGCATGCAAGAATTCATGTGCTCGGTACAAAGTTTGACGTTTGCGCTTACCCTAAAGACAACGAAGTAATAACTACGCTTGAAGAAGGCGAGGTTCAGATTACCAGTGCACAGGACAATCAAAAAGCAACCTTACAACCGGGAGAGCAAAACCGCTTAAATATACAAACCGGAGAGATGGTTAACAGTAATGTAGATACAAAACTTTATACATCCTGGAAAGAGGAAATTTTGAGATTTGACAACGCAACTTTTCATGAAGTTGTAAAAAAGATGGAGCGTTGGTACGGTGTGAATATCAAGCTTGATCGGGAATTATTCCATGGAGAAAATTATACTTTAACAATAAAGACAGAGAGTTTACGAGAAATGCTTCAGCTACTCTCCATAACTGCTCCCATCGAATACTCAATAAAAGAAGACCATGTAGAAATATCTCAAAAAATGAATTAGCTATTATTAACGACAAAAAATGTAATGTAAACGCACTAGAAAAAAAGGGAAAAGTGCTGGCACACTCCTCCCTTTAGTCAAATTAAAAACCCGTAAGGGCATGTTTAACTTAGTAAGACAAACTTATGAAAAAAAAATTGTTGTGTAACGACGGTAGGTCATTTTGTGGCCTATCCCGATTAATTCGCATTATGAAACTAACAACCTTTCTCTTACTTGTCGCGTTTGTCGGGGCTCAAGCTAGAGGCCTATCGCAGACAGCCGATCTGAATCTAAAGGTTCAAGAGCAATCGGTAAAAGATGTACTTCGTCAAATTGAAGATCAAAGTGATTATTTCTTTATGTACAACGACACGAAAATTGACGTTCAGCGTAAAGTTAACCTTGATCTAGAAAACGAAAAAATCAGTGAAGTGTTAGATGCCCTATTTGAAGGTACAAACACGAAATATGTAATTAAAAATCGACAAATCGTTCTTTATCCTAAAGGCGAGAATCAATCATTGACTAACCAGCAAGTCAGCGAGGTTTCCGGAGTTGTAAGCGATTCGCAAGGCCCACTGCCAGGTGTTACAGTTGTCGTAAAAGGGACTACTCAAGGCACAGTTACTGACCTCGATGGTAAGTATACGATCAGCAATCTACCCGACAATGCCGTTTTAGTTTTCTCTTTTGTTGGAATGAAACCCAAAGAAGTTCCAGCTAGAAAGTCAACTATTAACGTTACTATGGAAGAATCTTCAATTGGGCTAGATGAAGTCGTTGCTGTTGGATATGGAACTGTGAAAAGAGGTAACTTAACTGGATCTATTTCCTCCATGTCTGGTGAAGACCTACAAAAAATCCCAATTGCCAATGCTGCAGAAGCAATTAAAGGTCGCCTTCCCGGGGTAAATGTATTAACTGTTGATGGTTCTCCTGACGCAGAAGTTGTTATCCGTGTCCGTGGAGGTGGTTCTGTAACCCAAGATAACTCCCCGTTGTTCGTAGTGGACGGGTTCATTGTTTCCAGCATCCGCGATGTTCCACCAAACGATATTGCTAGTATTAACGTTCTAAAAGATGCTGCAGCAACTGCTATTTATGGAGCCCAGGCATCGAATGGTGTAATCCTGATTACAACCAAAAGCCCAAAGGCTGGAAAAACGACAGTAAGTTACAATGGCTACCTTCAACTCAAAACACTTCCATCGGAACGCAAGTATGACGTTCTAGGACCATATGATTTTGTGATGATGCAGTATGAACATGCCAAAGTGAGAAGTGAAACAGATTTAAGAAATTTTGAAAAGTACTATGGCAAATATGATGACCTAGAATTGTACAAAAACAAGCCTGGTACTGATTGGCAAGAAGAATTATTTGGCGGCCAAACTGATATCTTTGGGCAAAATGTAGCCCTTTCGCAGTCACACAATATAAGTGTCAGCGGGGGTACCCAGCAAACGAAAGTAAGCCTAAGCCTAACCAACGACACCAATGATGGCCTTATGGTTAACAATGGCTACAGAAGGAATGTGATCAACTTTAAATTAAATCATAGCATTTCTGAATCACTCAAATTGGAGACATCGGCCAGAATTACTGATACTAAAGTAGATGGTGCTGGAACTTCCGGAGGTGCAAATATTCGAGTGAAAAATGTTATAACCGCGCGTCCTGTTAACGGTATTGCCGATGAGTTGGACATTGACCTAACCAGTATCGATTCATCGGATGATTATCAATCCTTTTTGCTTAGCTTAATTAACCCGATTGAATTGGCGAAGCAGGATTGGAGACAGAAAAATACAATGAACTATGTTCTGCAGGCAGGTTTAAGCTGGTACCCTATTGACAATATGATTTTAAGATCAACGGTTACAAGTAGCAAAACGTTTGAAGAGCAACTGAGATATTATGGTCCTCTAACCAGCCAATCCAGACAAGAAGGAAACAGCTTGCCGCTTGGAACGATGGATAATCGGGAAAATGAATCTTATCGTTTATTAAATACAGCGAGCTACACTTTTGAAAATATGGGAGAACATGCTTTAGACCTGCTGGTAGGTAATGAAATTTATTCTAATGGCGGAAAAAGAAGCATTGTAAGAGCTGAAAATTTCAGGGAATCTATGCAGCCAGAGGAGATGTTTGCAAACATGGCCCTTGGAACTACTGATTCTTATTCTACAAGTCAATCGACCGATCAAACGAGAATTTCGTTCTTTGGACGTGCTAATTACCAGTTTAAAGATCGTTACTTAATTACAACCACGTTAAGAACCGACGCATCAAGTAAGTTTTCAAAAGAAAACCGATTGGGAGTATTTCCAGCTGTAGCATTGGGATGGAAAATCAATGAAGAGTACTTCATGAATGGGTTCTCGAATCTGAATGAGTTAAAATTGCGTTATAGCTTTGGAGCAACCGGTAACGACCGTATCCCTGCGAATGCCACAAAATTTTTATTTGAGGCATCTACCAACAATGGACCAGGGATGGGAACGAACTCTTATAACGCGTACTATTCACCTGAAGGTTCAACCTTGTTTAATCCAAACATTGTATGGGAAACAACCATCAATCAAAACCTTGGTTTAGACTGGGTACTCTATAATGGAGCAATTCGAGGGACACTTGATCTTTATTACAACAAAACGAAAGACCTTCTGCTTGCCCAGGCGATTTCTCCTATTTCCGGATTTGCCACACAGTGGAACAACGTTGGTAGTACTTCAAACAAGGGGATTGAGCTACTGCTAAGTGGCTACATTATTGACAAAAGTGATTTCACCCTGACTGCCAATCTAAACTTTGGGATCAACAAAGCAAACATTGACAAATTAGAATATGATTATTTAGAAGACGAAAACGGGAATCTTGTTCCTGCTAGTCGCTTCTACCAGTCGAACTGGTCAAGTACTGACTTAAAAGATCGTGATGACTTTTATCTGGAAGTTGACCAAACCATTGGTTTGATATACGGATATGTCAATGACGGAATGTATACAGTAGATGATTTTTCAGGTTATGATGAAGTTTCAAACACCTATGCTTTAAAAGATGGCATCCCTGATAATAAAAACACCTTAGGAGTTAGTGATGTTCGCCCGGGATATATGAAACTGAAAGACTTAAATGATGATGGAGAAATCAACAGCCAGGACCGTCAGGTAATTGGAAGTGCATTGCCTGATGCTACTGGAGGATTTGGATTTGATGCTACCTTCAAAGGATTTGATGCATCTATATTATTTAACTGGTCAATTGGAAATGACGTTTATAACACTGGTAAAATTGATTATAACCAACTGTACAGAACACGTTACGGAAACATGTTAACTACAATGAGTCCTGATAACCGATTCACTTATATTGATGTTGATGGAACCTATACAGGTACGGCTGGAGAAGTAGTTACCGATCTGGAACAATTAGGACAGTTAAATGCCGACAAAGAAGTTTGGAGTGGTAGCAACTCTTTTGGTCAAGCCACAACCGTAATTAGCGACTGGGCTGTTGAAGATGGTTCATTCTTACGTCTGAATAACCTAACATTAGGTTACACAGTTCCCAAAACACTTACTTCGCGCATTGGGGTTTCTCAATTTAGAGTTTATGCTACTGGCAATAACCTGTGGCTTTGGACTAAGTATTCAGGATATGATCCAGAAGTAAGTACGACAAGAAGTAGTAGTTATGCTGCCCTTACTCCGGGTGTCGATTACTCTTCATACCCAAGGAGTCGTTCGTTTACATTTGGTGTAAATGTTACCTTTTAACAAATTGTAATGATGATTAAACATATGAATATGAAACTTAAATATTTTCTATATACACTGGTCGTATTCGCCTTTACTTCCTGTGACGATTACCTTGAGCCAGAGTCTCTATCAACTTTCGACTCAAGCTACATCTTTTCCAATGCTGAAGATGCCAGAAAAGCTGTGAATGCAATGTATGTGCACTTCAGCCATGATGGATTCCGTTCTCGATTGTCAAACAACATGACTGGTAATACAGATATTGAACACGCCGGAGGATCCAGCGATGGAGCCCGTTACCAGATCTGGCGTTTAGATGCCCAAGAAAACAACGGTGACTTAAAATACGTTTGGGATATTGGCTATCAAGCAATCCGCGATGCAAATATTGCAATTGAAGGAATCATGGCTAGCGATGCATTAAACTCCGATGACGCTGCTCTTTCTAGAAAAATGTCTCATCTCCTTGGTGAAGCATATACCATGCGAGCTTATTGGTATAGTATGTTAATTTATTATTTTGGAGATGTTCCATTTTCACAAGAAGCTCCTAAAGTAGATGTAGAATTTGATCTACCAAAAGAAGACCGCAATGTCATTCTGACGAATGTCATACAGGATATGATTGATATCGAGGAAAAAATGATGTGGGCTGATGAAGTACAATTCGGAATTGAGCAAATCAACCGCGAATATACTCTTGGGATGATTGCACGTTTAGCACTGCAACGTGGTGGATACTACCTGACTCCACAACTTAGTATGGAGCGTCAGTCAGACTATTTGGACTATTATCAAATAGCCAAAGAGTATACGAAAAAACTAATGGATTTAAAAGATCGTGAATTGCCTACTGACTTTAGACAAATCTTTTTGAATCAGTGCAAATTTATTTCACCGGTAAATAGTGACATCTTATTTGAAGTTCCATTCGCCATTGGTGAAGGTGACGTCGGTTGGAATATTGGTATACGTGTTGATGCAGGAACCCATCCATACGGAAGTGGATCCAATTACATGGCTATGCCTCCAACATACTTCTATTCATTCGATACATTGGATCAACGTCTGGATGTAACATGCGGACTTTACACAATTGACAAAGACTTCGTTCAGCAATTGGTTAGTACCGGTAATATGAATATCTCTCAAGGAAAATGGAGTCGTGAATTTCTTGATACGCCCCCAGGGCCATCTACCAATAAGGGTACAGGTATCAATTGGCCTATGTTGCGGTATTCTGACGTAATATTGATGTATGCTGAAGCAGAAAATGAGCTGAATGGCCCTACTGCCTCTGCACAAGATGCCTTAAAAAGAGTTCGTCAACGTGCATTTGATGAATCTGCGTGGTCTGAAAAAGTGGATCAATATGTTGCCAATGTTTCTGGAAGCAAAGAAGACTTCTTTGAGGCAATAGTTGATGAAAGAGCCTGGGAATTTGGAGGCGAAATGATTCGTAAGTATGAACTGATTCGTTGGAACCTGTATTACGACAAAGTCGAAGAAACAGTTGGGGGCTGCAAAAAAATGGCCGTTGAAGCTTTTGAAGGAACAAGTGATCTGCCAGATTACGTATATACCAAATTAGCTGAAAATGGAGACCTGATTATTTACAATAAATTCGAGAAAGTACTGGCGGCTCCAGATGATACATGGGAACGAGAATCCTGGTTAATCAATATGTATGATGAAACGCGTGCTGATGGATATGCAGAATGGATTACCCGAGATTGGGATAACTATGTAACCCCCTCGAATATTGGCGTACCTGATGGTGTAATTCGATACATTTTCCCAATCCCTCGTATTGCCATTGATAGCAGTGAAGAATTAGAACCGAACAATGGTTACGGATTCAATTTTTAATCCAAAACGTTTAATGTAAAATTTTTGAATCATGAAAATAAACAAATTCAATATAAAGACACTTCTATTAATCTTTGTTGTCGGCTTATTGCTTTTTAACGCCTGTAAAGATAATGAAGAGGTCTTTCCAAGAACCCGTTTGTTCCAGCCTGTATTAAACGAAGACCTGGAAGCGATTGACAACACAATCCATGTTAATCTGGCAAAATTGAAACAAGCGGAAAACTATACCATCGAGGTTAGTAGAGATTCTTTTGCAACCGACCCCATCTACTCGTTTGCAGTTGACACAAACGAATTCATCATCGATGAATCTGTAATTGGCGAAGAACTATTGTGGTTCACCATTTACCAGGTGAGAGCAACTGCTCATGCCGATGAAGCACAATACAATAGTTTACCTTCGTTGTTGGGAAGTATCAGAACTGATAAGTTTCCATCCAACCAGGGAGCTCCCGGTATATTCGATGTTACCGACACACGAGCCCGGGTATTTTGGACGCCATCAGGTGCGCCAATTACTGCCGTTAAGGTATACTCCATCGACGATGAACGGCTTGCAAATCCAATTTCAACATTTGATGTTACTGACGAAGATCGCGAAGCACAAATGAAAATAGTGACTGGATTGGAAGCCGAGACAGAGTATCAAATGGCCATTTTCAGTGAGGGCAATCTCAGAGGTTGGGAAATCTACACAACAAAAGTTGCACAAGAGACAGGAGACCACATTATCGACTTATCAGGTCTTGAAGACGGTTTTGTACTTGCTGACACGCTTGATGATGTTGCTGATGGAAGTGTGATCAGACTCGAAGGTGGTAAAACCTATGAAGCCGGAGGTTATGCATTCGACAAATCAATTTCATTTATTTCCGGGTATAGCTTTACCCCTGCACTCCCAATAATCGACTGTGGTTCAAACTTCAATATTGTTGAAGGAAGTAACGTTAGTTACGTAACTTTCAAATCCGTAAAGTTAACTGCAGCTGATGGATTTGGTGGTAGATATGTATTTAACATTGATGTAAGTGGTTCAGTTGGAGAAATTAAATTTGAATCATGCGAAATTAGAACACTCCGTGGAATATCCAGAATAAAAGGAGGAGAAGGCGTTCTTGACAAGTTCACGATTGACAATTGTGTTATCGATAGTATCAATGGTTATGGCGTTTTGGCTGTAGATAAAAATAGCTGGAAGTGTAATGATATTTCAATTACAAATTCGACAATCTCTAAAGTCATTTATTTCCTCATTAGCCGTAATAATTCAAATTCTATCTTAATCGATGCATGTACCCTTAATGAGGTTCCCGAAAAAGGAAGACAACTTTTACGCTGGAGAGAAGGCGGACAGGATGACGTGTTGAACGGTGTAACAATATCCAATTCGATTATCGGACATGGCTGGAATAAAGATGGCGGAGAAGACTATTTAATTGATGGTTATGATGGAATGGCCAACACAACCTTCAATGTTGTCAACACATATGTTACAAGTGACTTTGGTTATGGCGAAGGAAAAGATGAAATCCCAGGGTTAACAACATTCATTTATCCGGGAACAGCCGCAGAACTATGGACAGATCCATATTTCACCCTGGATTTCAGCTTCTTGGATACTGGATTTTCAGGAAAAGCTAACAGTGGCGATCCTCGCTGGAGAATTACGCTTTAAGAAAAGGTTCAATTTTCACAATCGAACGAGTATACTTAAAGGTTAAACTATGAATTGAAGATTCGGTGTTCTTTACAGGACACCGATCTTCAGTTTTAGACGAAAATAAAGTCGACAGATCTTCATTTTAATACACTCCTAACAAAAGAAATAAAGCTTATGACCCGAAATTCTATCGTAACATTTATCATGCTGCTTATTATATCGCTGACCGGCTTTGCTCAACCAGGATCAATCGATGCCGATATCATCGTTGCACAAGATGGTAGTGGCGACTTTACAAAAATCCAGGATGCGATCAATGCCGTTGAATCAAATAGTGATCGACAAACAATTATTTACATCAAAAGAGGACTTTATTCGACTGAAAAAATAATCGTTCCTGCTGAGAAAAAGAACGTTTATCTCATTGGCGAAAGTCGCGATGAGACCATTATCAGCTACCACATCTACGATTGCCCTGATGGCAAATGTCCGACAGAAGATGCGGCATTGTGGAGTGGCGAAAATATAAGAACATCGGCAACATTAACGATCATTGGAAATGGTTTCAGAGCCGAAAACTTAACGATTGAAAATACAGCGGGTCCCGTGGGACAAGCACAGGCAATTACCGTAAGAGCAGACAGAGTTGTTTTCTTCAATTGTAACCTCACTGGCTACCAGGATACAATTTATTTCTGGTCTGACGGAAAAAGATGCTACATGGAAAACTGTTTGGTCGTTGGTCGAACGGATTATATCTATGGCGGCGGAATTGCATTCTTTCAATCTTGCGAAATCCGAAGTTGGGGTGGCGGTTGGATTACTGCACCTTCCACCAATCGGGAATTCGATTACGGTTTTGTATTTCATGAATGTCAACTTACCTATGCTGCAAATAGTCCGCGGGCAGGCGATGATGGTGCATTGGTTCGCTTCGGCCGGCCATGGCACGAGTACCCCAAAGTAGCTTGGCTGTATTGTGAGATGACTGAAAAAATTCATCCTGAAGGTTGGGGCGACACCTGGAATATGGAATATGCTGCAACCAGCACCGATTTGCATCTGTATGAATATGGCAACTCCGGAGCAGGAGCAGATATGAGTGGTCGTGCAAACTGGGCCGGGCTGAGAGCTCTAACGGCTGAAGAAGCATCAAATTATACTGTTCAGAATGTATTGGGCGGTAACGACAAATGGGACCCAACCGCTGAAGCGCCATTGATTACAACTTACGAATGGACCGGTGCCGGAACCTCTAACGGTTGGATGGATGCCGCAAACTGGGGTACAGAAACAACCCCAACAACTGGTGAAGCTGCCGTAGTTGATGATAATTATATTGTTGATGCTGACGGTGGTGATTTTTTAGCTGACTTAAACTTAAAAAACTCAGCAAAATTAAATATCATCGCAAATAGCTCGGCCAATTATTTGGCTACCTACGGAACAGAAATCCAAGCGGCTACCACTGCCAGTTTCGATGGAAAAATTACTACAAAAGATACGATTGTATTTAATATTACCGGCACACTAAGCTTGGATGCACAGTTAACCGGAGTTCACGAACTAATCAAAAAAGGAACCGGAAAACTTATCTTAAATGAAGACAACACAAGTTTTTCAGGAGCTATCCGTGTTGACAACGGAGAGCTTGATGCCGCTGTCGCCAACTCGCTGGGAAAAGGGAAAGTATCGGTTCAAAGTGGTTCGACATTAACAATTAGCAATAATACGGCACTCCAGCCAACTTCGAAATTACTGGTAGAAGCCGGAGCAACCTTAAAACTGAATGCCGATATAACAACAAGTGAATTTTACATTGATGGAGTTATTCAGGAGGTGGGAACCTACACCGCAGCTACCAACCCGGGACTAATAACCGGAACCGGGCAAATAATAATCGGCCGACCTTCTGAATTCACATTTATTGGTGGTGCAAATGGTAACTGGGACAATCCGGCACACTTTGTTCCTGCGCTAATGCCGGAAGCCGGAGAAACAGTGAACGTTTCCATTGAAATGGAAACAACATCTACCGTTTTTGAAGCTGACATCCATTTGATGAGCCCGGGAAATATGCGCTTGCGTGGAGAACATTCCAGCACCGGAACAATTACGATGGAGGAGGGAACCTACTTTACCTATAGTACGGGAGGAACTGGATTTACACTGAGCGCTCCAATTACACTTGCCGGTGATGTAAAAATGACCATGGCTAGTGGAAATTCCAGTGGTAGTTCAATGGTTCTTGGAGGTTCAATCACTGGTGAACATACCGTTACAGTGATCAACAACGGAAGAGGAACAGTTAATTCTGGCACTGTTGTTCTTCGGGGCGACAACATTGGATTCAGCGGAGTCTGGGATTTGACCTCGCCAAGCGAAAGATACCCCAACGACAACAGTTATATTACAGCTATTGACGGGCAATCTGCCAATGCATTTGGCCAGGGATTAATAGCTGCAGGATTAGATAATAAAATCATTTTCAGCCATGTTGATGCTGTTGGAGACGATATTAACGTGGAATTGACTGGTTCGGCCAGAGTTGTTCTAAATGTTGATATGAACGTAAAAAGTCTTAAAGTCAATGATCAGAACTTCGGACAAGGAACTTATTCCGCGACTACAAATCCTGAGTATTTTGAAGGAACAGGTTCTATTACCGTGAGTTGGCCGGTAGGCACCAACGAAATTCAGCAAACCAACCGGATTGAATTACTCAAAAATTCGATTTTAATCCATGGAGATAAATCAGAAGTAACAGTCTATTCCGTTTTAGGATCGCCTGTTATGAATATCAAAAATAAAAATACAATTAGTCTAAACGGTTTGAAAAAAGGCATTTATATTATCCAATATAGTATTGATGGAAACTCAGGAACAATGAAGTTTTCAAAATAACAGGACAAGACAAATGAAGAAGATCAAAATATTATTGCCCCTGTTTTTCATCTGGATGATAACTTTTCATCTATTTGCGCAAGACCCAATACCCGCTTTCCCGGGAGCGGAAGGACATGGCAAGTATGTAACGGGTGGACGAGGAGGACAAGTCTATTTTGTAACCCACCTCAATGATGACAAAACCATGGGGTCACTCCGAAAAGGAGTTGAAATGTCAGGAGCTCGAATAATCCTATTCAAGGTCTCCGGAACCATTCAACTGAAATCGGATTTGAAAATAGAAAATAATAACATCACAATTGCCGGACAAACGGCTCCGGGAGAAGGAATCTGTTTGCGCGATTATCCGGTGAAAGTGAATGCCGATAACGTTATTATTCGGTTTATGCGCTTTCGCATGGGAGATGCTGCCCAGCAAGAAGACGATGCAATAGGAGGTCGCTTCCACAAGAATATCATTATTGACCACTGCTCAATGAGTTGGTCAACCGATGAGTGCGTATCATTCTACCAGAACGAGAACTTTACCCTACAATGGAGCATGATTTCTGAAAGCCTCCGAAATTCGGTTCATGAAAAAGGGAATCATGGCTACGGAGGAATCTGGGGTGGCAAACATGCTTCTTTCCACCATAACCTATTAGCCAGTCACGATAGTCGTAATCCCAGACTGGGTGAATACAATGGCGACCCCTTTGCATTAACGGACAATGTTGATTTACGAAATAATGTCATTTATAATTGGGGAGGCAATAGCTGCTATGGAGGTGAAGCCATGAATGTAAACATTGTTAACTGTTACTATAAACCGGGACCTAACACCACAAAAAAGGAGCGTATCGTATCTATCGACTATGAAAAAGAATCAGACAAAGCAACCTATCAAATTTGGGGTAAGTTTTACATTAGTGGAAATATACTAACTGAATCTGACCGAGCAACAAACGATAATTGGACTTACGGCGTATATAACCAGTTTCATGGTTCATATGGAACAGTTTCGGAAGAAGACAAAACTGGAATGCGTATTGATTCTCCTCATCCAACAGGAGAGATTACAACCCATACTGCTGAAATGGCGTATGAAAAAGTGATGGAATATGTTGGAGTTTCGTTGGTTCGTGATACTGTTGACAAACGCATCATACACGATGTAAGAACCGGAACTGCAACCTTCATGAATGGAGGCAATGGAAGTACCAATGGAATTATTGACACACAAACTGCCGTCGGTGGATGGCCGGAATTAAAATCGACAGAAGCACCCGCTGACACAGACGCTGATGGTATGCCCGATGAGTGGGAAAACTCAAACGGACTAAACAGCAACGATCCGGCCGACGCTCAATTAAAAACTATTGATGAAACCTATCCAAATCTGGAGGTTTATTTGAATAGTTTGGTGGCTACAATTATCGAAAACCAGAACGAAGGAGGAATATCAACCGCCTCAATTGAAATTAAGAAAGATAACGACTCTTTAAATGTTTACTATAATGCAATGAGTAGCGAATTACATATCGGGCACTCCAACATTATCAAACAAATTAAGATCTATTCGATTACCGGAAAACTGATTACAGCTAGCGACTTCAATCAAAAAGAAGTTGATTTAGGTCTGACGGGGCTTCATAAAGGAATTTATGTAGCTTGCTTATCAGACAACAAAAATAAATTATATACTAAAAAGTTTTTTATACAATGAAATTTAAAAATCAAATTCTCAGTATTCTATTTGTCTTTGCCTTTTGTTTAATTTCAATTGCTCAGACAGAAAATCTGCCTGCATTCCCGAGTGCCGAAGGTGGCGGTAAATATACAACCGGAGGACGTGGAGGACAAGTTTACTATGTGACCAATCTAAAAGATGATGGAACACAAGGTACGCTTAGGGTCGGAGTTCAGAATATATCGGGACCACGGATTATCATGTTTAAAGTATCCGGAACGATTAAATTGAAATCACAACTAAAAATCAGCCGCCCAAATATTACGATTGCCGGCCAAACAGCTCCCGGCGATGGAATCTGCATACGCGATTATTCTGTGGTTGTTGAAACTGACAATGTAATCATCCGTTATCTACGTTTTAGGTTGGGCGACGAGACCAATCAACAGAATGATGCCATTTGGGGACGCAGACATAAAAACATCATCCTCGACCACTGCTCCATGAGCTGGAGTACCGATGAATGTGCGTCATTTTACGACAATGAAAATTTTACCATGCAATGGTGCCTTCTCGCTGAAAGCTTACGTATATCAGTTCATGACAAAGGGACACACGGCTATGGTGGGATTTGGGGAGGAAAAACAGCATCCTTCCATCATAATTTACTCGCCCATCACGATAGTCGCAATCCACGATTCAATGGTAGCAGGTACTCTAATCAACCGGAATTAGAAAAAGTGGATTATAGAAATAATGTCATCTACAATTGGGGAGGAAATAGTGCCTATGCTGGCGAAGGCGGTAGCTACAATATTATAAACAACTACTACAAAGCGGGCCCCGCAACCTCATCATCTAAAGCAGACCGGATCATGCAACCTTATCCGGATAATGGAGGGAACAATCAGCCTGCGGGCGTTTATGGAACCTTTTATGTTGATGGGAATTACATTACAGCGAGTAGCCAAACAACAAATAACAACTGGCTCGGAATCGATCCTCACTCATCTTTTTCAGACTATGGTGTTAGCAAAGATGATTTAAAATCGGATAC
This sequence comes from Sunxiuqinia indica, assembly GCF_009847015.1. GTDB lineage: Bacteria > Bacteroidota > Bacteroidia > Bacteroidales > Prolixibacteraceae > Sunxiuqinia > Sunxiuqinia indica. The sequence goes on along the minus strand of NZ_WVEM01000023.1, from coordinate 3,432 downwards.
AGCGTACCAAATTGCATCATGCATTACCCAGGACGCCGAAAAAGCCTATGAAAAAGTATTACAGTACGTGGGAGCAAGCCTTGTAAGAGATACGGTTGACAGCCGGATTGTATATGACGTTGAAACAGGTACTGCAACAGTTATGGATGGAGGAAATGGTAGCTCCAAAGGATTAATTGATACGCAATCTGCCGTTGGCGGATGGCCTGAGTTAAAGTCGACCGAAGCCCCTTCCGATTCGGATGAAGATGGAATGCCTGATGATTGGGAAGACGCTAATGGATTGAATAAAAATGACGCCAATGATGCCTGGCTAACAACTGTTGATGGGGAGTATCCGAACCTCGAAGTTTACCTAAACAGTTTGGTTAGCCATATTTCTGAAGAACAGTATAAAGATGGAGTTGTTTCCGATCCTCCCACTTCATCTGTGCAAATCAATAAGACTAAGAATAGTTTGATCCTATTTTACAACCAATCCAATGGTATATTGCAAGTCAACCATCAAAATACAATTAAAGAAGTAAGTATTTATTCCATATCAGGTCAGTTAATTTCGACCTATAAAGTCAATGAAAAACAACTTCACCTGCAACTGCCTTCAATCAAAAAGGGAGTATATATTACTCGCATAAGAGACGAAAAGCAATACAACTACTCCGGTAAGTTTGTTGCAACAAAATAATACGCGTCGGTAAATCTTCTGTTCTTTCTAAAAAAAGACCACTTATTAATGTAAAAATAAGTGGTCTTTTCTGTACAAATCGAATCACAATCAGCTGTTCAACATCAACTTAAGCGAAAAATCTTATCTTCTTTATCTTATACGCGATTGATTCGATTACTTGAATTACCAATAAGTCCACTCCTTAAATTTATTTGTTCTCGTTCGCCTTACTCATTTAGACTAATTTTAAATGCTGATATATAAAAGTAACTGATACTTTTATTATTTTTGAAGCAAATACTAAATTTTGAACTTATGAAGAAGAAGATTTTTTACACGTTCGTGCTGCTTTCATTATTCAGTTTGGGAGCCATTGCACAAACCACCCTTTATTTACACACCGACCAGGCAGAAACAAAAATTAACCGGGAAATTTACGGTCATTTTGCCGAGCACCTCGGCCGCTGTATCTATGGCGGCATTTATGTTGGTGAAGATTCTGACATTCCAAATATCCGGGGATTCCGCGAAGATCTTGTGTACGCATTGAAAGACATGGAAATTCCGTTGCTGCGTTGGCCCGGCGGATGTTTTGGTGATACCTACCACTGGAAAGACGGTATTGGACCTAAACACGAGCGCCCATCCATGGTCAATGTTCACTGGGGAGGCGTTACCGAAGACAACAGTTTTGGAACCCACGAATTCCTTGATTTTTGCGAATTAATTGAAGCGGAGCCTTACATCAATTTAAATGTTGGTTCGGGAACCGTTCGGGAAGCGGCAGAGTGGGTTGAATATGTTACCTCAAAAAACATCAGTCCAATGACCGATCTTCGCAAAAAAAATGGAAGAGAAGAACCCTGGGATGTTAAATACTGGGGCATTGGAAATGAAAACTGGGGATGCGGAGGAAACATGACTCCGGAATATTATGCTGACCTGTATATTCGTTTCGCCTCGTATTGCCATGGTGATTTATATCGTATTGCAGGTGGACCTAATGTTGACGACTACAACTGGATGGAAGTTTTGATGAAGAAAACGACCCGCCATAATCGCCATCGTCGTCTCGTGCAAGGTGTTTCACTACACAATTACACCTTCACCAATAGTTGGGGGGATAAAGGATCGGCAACTGATTTTGATGAAAAAGGGTGGATTTCGGTCTTAAATAATACACTGAAAATGGAAACACTGTTGGAACGTCATTCAACCATCATGGATAAATATGATCCCAATAAAGAAATTGGGCTGATCGTTGACGAATGGGGAAACTGGTTCAATGTTGAGCCCGGCACAACCCCCGGATTCCTTTACCAGCAAAATACCTTGCGCGACGCGCTGGTTGCCGGAATCAACCTCAACTTGTTCAACAACCACGCGGATCGTGTAAAAATGTCGAACATTGCACAAACAGTCAATGTACTGCAGTCGGTTATTTTAACCAAGGACGAGGAGATTGTGTTGACACCAACTTATTATGTCTTTAAGATGTACGCGGTTCATCAGGATGCCACTTTGATTCCGATAAACCTGAAGAGCGGACAGTACAAGTATGATGGGAAATCGGTTCCCTCGGTTTATGGTTCGGCCTCAACCAAAGATGGCGTCGTTTCCATCACACTCTGCAACCTCAATCCCAACAAGGCAGAAACAATTGACATCAATATTACCGGACAGGAATTTGCTTCTTCAACCGGACAAATAATTACTGCCACAAACATGAATGATTACAACGACTTTGGACAGGAAGAAAAAGTAACGTTGAAATCGTTTAGCGTGAAGAAACCCAAGAATGGCAAAGTGAGCGTTGAACTACCCGCCAAATCGGTGGTACTGGTCCAGCTTCAATAAGCATAGGTTAATTAAAAGAAAGGGGAGCCCGCTGGGCTCCCCTTTCTTTTGATATTTATTTTATTCAGCATCGCCGCGAATCTCAACTCGCCTGATTTTGCCGGAAATTGTTTTTGGGAGCTCGTCAACAAACTCCACAATACGTGGATATTTATAAGGAGCTGTTGTATTTTTAACATGTTCCTGGATTTCTTTAGCTAACACAGGTGTGCCTGGCCGGTATTCCTGCGCCAACACAATACTTGCTTTTACCACTTGTCCACGCACCTCATCGGGAGCAGCGGTAACTGCACATTCAACAATTGCCGGATGCTCCATCAACGCGCTTTCCACTTCAAATGGTCCGATGCGATAACCAGAGCTTTTAATCACATCGTCGGTGCGCCCCACAAACCAAAAATAACCATCCTCATCGCGCGAGGCCAGATCTCCGGTATGGTAAAACCCGTCGTGCCAAACAAGCTCGGTAAGTTCCTTATCGCGATAGTACTCGCTGAAAAGTCCTACTGGAGTATTTTTATCAGTTCGAATCACAATCTCGCCAATTTCATTCGTCTCGCACAGTCGATTTTCAGCATGAAAAAGTTGAATATCATAAGTCGGGTTCGGAACTCCCATTGAGCCGGGTTTTGGTTCCATCCACGGGAAAGTGGCGATTGCCAAAACCGTTTCCGTTTGCCCATAACCTTCCATCAGCTTGATGCCAGTGAGTTTAAGAAACTGGTTATAAACTTCGGCATTCAGCGGCTCACCAGCCACTGTGCAATACCGGAGCGATGACAGATCGTATTTAGTCAATCCTTAAAAACAAAATAAATCACTGGTTATCAACAGGTAGTGTGAATAAAATCCGTGATTTCAAGGTGTTAAATTGCAAGGTTATTAGTAAATTAGGGAAAAAGCTTGCA
>NZ_WVEM01000022.1 GCF_009847015.1 Sunxiuqinia indica | reverse complement strand
CATTATGGATTTGTGGGGTTATTATTTTTGAAGTCCTGATCTTTGGTTCATCTGCAAGAAGCCAGGCAATTCCCCCTTCCCTATATTTGTTTAACCACCGTTCCTGTGTGCGGATATGTACACGGAGATGATCGGCTAACTCCTGCCGGGTTTCAAATTTTGATGTCTTCAATAGGATTAAGCAATCTACCCGTTTTTGTTTCAACAAAGTGGGTTGTTTTGACCTTGATTTTTTCCTGAGTTCCGCGCTGGGACACCCAAATTAGAATTCAAATAATTCTGCGAGTTGATTTTGTTCCTCACTTAGTAGTAAAGTCTCTTTGTAAGTGTTGCCATTAGTTGGATCTGTAAACTCAACTGCATAAATTGATTTGGCTATTTCAATAGCCTGCTCGCAACTAATTTTGTTATTTTTCAGTTTTAACAGGCGCTCAAGCTCTTTGTAAACTTTATAAGCTACAAAATTGATGGTAATGTGCGCTTCTATTCTCTTGTGCAATCGATGGTAAATTGGTCGGATCTTCAGATCGTGTTTTGAAACTCGAAAAGCCTTCTCAATTTTCCAAAGTTGACCGTAATTACTGATAATCTCGTCTTTTGATAGTGTTGTATTAGTAAGATAACCTTTCAATCCATCCCATGCAGCATCGTCAGCAAACTTTTCATGGTCAATAGAAATGTTGATCTCTCCTTCTAATTTTAAATATTTATTATAGCCTCGATTGTTAATTGAGGACTTGGTCATTTTACCTGATTTTACTTTCTGTTCCAGTTTCATCAATCCTCTGTCCCTGTTATGCTTATCTTTTTTTGCCCTTCTGTCTGTGTAGCCTACAATTAACCTTGTTCCATCTTCTTTTTTAATAATTGCACTTGTTTTATCATCCAGCTTCAATGAAAGTATTTTATGTTTCACAGATGCACTTTCATTTTTAATTCGTGCTCCAAGAATAAACTCGTAACCTTTTTCTTGTAGCTCTTTTACATTCGATGATGAGAGTAATCCAGAATCAGCAATCACAATTAGCTTATCCAGTTCGTATTTGGCTTTGAATGCATCAATAATCGGTAGCATTGTATGTCCTTCAAACTTATTACCTTCATGAATCTCATATGCCAATGGATAGCCTTCCAGACCAACAAGAAGTCCTAAGACAATTTGTGGATTTTGATGTCTTCCTTCCTTGGAAAAACCTCGTTTTCGAACTTCATCTTCATCATCTATCTGAAAATAGATGGTAGTTACATCGTAAAAAACAATACTGACAATACCTCCAAGAACCCTCTTGGTATGGTTGTAGCTAATTTGCTGAAGTGTTTCCCTGTGACTTGTATAAATCTTATCCAGGTATCTATAGATGCGATCTTCGTTAATATTAACGGAAAAGTATCGCCGCAAATAATGTGTCGTTCTTAATTTGCTGGCTGGATGGGAGAGCCGAACCAAAACCAATTGTTTGAGAAGATCATCGCAAACTTTATCAAAACCTATTTCTGTATAAATCTTACCCAGTAAAAGATGAATCCCATTTATGTATATTTTTTGAATGCTTTGTTTGATCGTCTGGTTGAAATCCTGAGTGGAGAAATCAAAGGTTTGCTGCCCCTGGTAATGTTCAATGTAATCTAAACCTTGATTGTAGAGTATGTCAATCTCAGCAGGATCGCTAGAGCTGCCAATTGTCTTAACCATTTTGTACTTTCCAGAACTTTTATCAATGATTTGAACACTTACAACTCCACTTTTATTCTTCTTTTTTCTCACAAACATGGTACAAATATACCGCTGGGACACCCATGTTGGCAAGAAAAAATAGATTATTTCGCTGATTGTGTGTGACTTGTGATTTTTATGCCTGAAAAAGTGCGGAACTCAGGGGATTAAGCAATCTACCCGTTTTTGTTTCAACAAAGTGGGTTGTTTTGACCTTGATTTTTTCAGTTCGGGAAGGCTTTCTTTTATATCAATAGGTATTGGATTTTTCATACCTAAAGATACAAATCATATACGGCAATACAAAGTTAAATTGGTATAACTATAAAAAAAATAGACCTCAATAACCTTCTTCTCCATTGAAGGTGCGCGTCGCTCCAACCACCTTCTTCATTTCTAATCTCACAAAGCACTCCTCAAAAGTTATCGTTCAATTTTTTAACCAAATAAATAATCTCACCGCTTGTGCAAATCCCTTCAATTACGGCGAGATAATCAGTTGTTTGATCGGTAGAATAAAACGAAAATGAAGCCTCCCCCTGACTATCTGTAAAAATTACCGGATTCCAATATACGGTTGATCTGTAATCCGATAGATTATGATGTTTTTGTTCTTCTTTTTCATATTTCGGCGAATAGAACTCAATTGGCCTTTGATAGCCCAACGGAAAAATCTTCCTCAAATTAAATTGCTCCTTTACAGACGCATACATTCCTTTTTTTGTTTTAATCCAAACCGTTGCTCCATAATTAGCCCCTCCTCCCCAGAAACTGGCAGCTCCGTGATCTTTAATCAATTCAATTCGCTCAACATTATTCATCTGTAAATCGTACTGCAAATCCTGATATGAACAACTAAATTCATCGACGACAAAATATACATCTTCTCTCCTGAATAACGGTTTGTCAAGTTCGAAGGTAATTCTCAGCTGTTGCTCCAAGAAATCACGAAATGTGGATGCAGCATAAGATTTAATTACATTTTCTGAAAAAGACTCTGAATCGGTAAAACGAAAAGGGATATCATCACCGAGATGTTGCCCGGTTACTTCAACTTCCTCCAAATAGATCACATCCATTAGTGCCGAATCATGATTCAAATTCTGCTCCGCGTAATACATGTATTTTTGAAAACGATCATCGGGCTCTTTCTTCGCTCTATACTGAACAGCTTGTGGGGTGGGAATTGAATCCTCTTTTATATCCAAAAACAGATGTTTGCTTCCATTTCTTTTTAACACCTGCAAAACGAAACCGGTGCCATCCGGGAACTCAATTCCTTCGAACTTAAACTCACCTTTTTTATCTGTTGATGTTACATCGTTGTATGTGCTGTTGTCTCCTAGAATTAAAACATCAACATGATCACCTGCATTTGAATTCAACAACAGGCCGTCCTTCACGATACCCGAAACTTGTTGACTCCTTTCCGGTTGAATCGTTGACAGCTCAAATTTACCTTTGATTATTTGGGGAATATTATATCTCCGCCAGCCGTGTGTCATCATCAACAAATCCACCCCAACTTTTGCGTGCTTGTTATCGGATTCAAAATAATACGCAGGATTAGCGATATATCCTTTCAATTCAGAACGAAGTAACAAATCCGCTTTTATATTGAATGCCGTATCGACGTTAGTCAAATTTTCATCAACGACCGAAATTGAAAAATTGCCAACCAAAGGACTATTAGATTGATCTGTAAGTTTCACTTGTCCAGTGACCAGTTTGCGAGGTTTAATAACCGAATTATTGAGACTCAATGACACCAATGCATCAGTCATATTATCAACGAATGTAAGGCGTTCACTAAGGGGATTCATGTGTTTATCAAGAAGCAGGAATTGAACAACTCCCGATGGAAATAATCGCTGATCAAACCGAATTATTGGCTTTGATTTTTTCCACCAGTCCGCATAAACGATTACCCCACGAACATGTGCCACCAAAAACACGGAATCACATTTTGCCTCTGAAGCTGCTACTGGAGTCACCACAATTCGGTTTTGCACCTTATCCAGTTTTAAAGAGATTGCCTTTACATTCGATTCAGGCAAACGAATTGTTTTTTGTTTGCCTTGCAAATTAACACATATAGCGGTGTACGTTTCATTTGGAGTTGCAAAAAATGTTATCAAACCCATTCCGTTCACAGAGGTTACAGCCGAGGCAACTGTATCTCGTTCTGTATTGAGTACCGAAACCCGAACCCATTCATCCTCGCCATTCATTTTAAGTGCTTTGAATGCAATCCTGTTAATGTTTCCGCCTAATAAATTTCCCCCTTCTGGATAGAAGGAAACATCGAAATCATACGCAGAATCTAATTTAATAAATTTCCGATAGGTTCGCCTGGAGTCATCCTGAAGCGTAACTAAAACGGTGGAGTTTTCTTTTGTTAGCTTTTCCCCAAAGTTAAAACTAAAGCAATTGTCCAATTCCTGCTTAACATCAAAGTATTCTCTATCCTTTCCCTGAATATCAAAATCAGTCACAGAAAGCTCTGACTGTGAATATCCTGAAAATCTTACTGAAGCATTCAATTTTCCCTTGTTACTAGAATCTATTTCTAAAGATGAATGAACCAGAGCAGACATTGGGTTTCCAATTTGTACATGTCGCCGATAAAAATAATCGTCATCCATGTTTCTCATATACTTTGTATAAGCCCTGAGTGTATATTCTCCTTCCGGAAGGTCTTCCGACAATGAGATATAACCAGGGAAACCACCATCCACCGAGCGAATTTTCACTCGTGAAACGATGGAGTCAAATGGATTTATAAGCTCCACATATACATAATGACTTAAATACGATGTTGTATGAAAGCAAGAATTGAGAAGATAAGCACGAAGCCAGATTTTCTCCCCGGCCATATACGTACTCTTATCGATGTGCAGATGAATTTTCTCTTCCGGATAAGCAACAATTTGTCGGGACATTCTATGCATGATAGAATCATAAGTGATCGTTTGCACACCCTGACTTCTTGCAGACAGACAAAATAACAGGCTGCATACAAAGATAAATACCATTTTCATAAAGATAATTTTAGAGTCTTGTTTAATTTTCTGTATTATCCCTAAATACCAAATTAATGTGATCAAAATGTTGGCACAACGTCTTTTCCATACTAATATTCAGAAGGAAGCACCAGAACAGGGATCACAAAATCTAAATTTCAGCAGCCAATACAAATAAGACATGCTCATCCGTCAAAACGATTAGCAGCTTCAATAATTTCGAAATTATTAAAATTTGTTTTATCGAAAGGAGGTAATAATCGTAATTTAGGGGGGGGTAATTATCTTTTATGCAGTTTATCCACATTTCATCTAAAAACTATCCTTCAAAATGTATTGTTTGTCCTGTAAGCTGCTTTTATATTTTTTCTGAAATGCCGAAGGACTCATCCCATATTGAGATTGAAAATGTTTACGGAAATATTTGAGATCATTAAACCCGGCAGCTAAAGCTGCTTGATTAATTTGTACGTCCATGGTTATAAGGTTTACAGCTACCATGCGCAACCGGATAAATCGGACGAACTCGATAACTGTTTTTCCCGTTAACTGCTTTACCTTTTTATACAATAGGGAATGGCTCATGCCAAGCTCCGAAGATAACTTCGTTATATTGAACTTTTCCGGGGCATTTTCGACAATTTCAACAATCTGATCCAAAAATTCCTTATCCTGATCCGATAGCTTAAAATCAGCAGAATTCAACGTGACAATTTTCAGAAGTCTATCCTGCATTACTTCCCGACGTTTAAATATCCCATTAATTTTGGCCTTCAGATAATCTTGATCAAAGGGTTTGGTTAGGTAATCATCAGCGCCAACTTCAATTCCTTTTAATTTGATCTCTTCAGAAATTGCAGCTGTAAGCAGTATGACCGGAATGTGCTGTGTTTCCGAATCTTCTTTCAAGCTTCTACACAAATCAACACCGTTCATGTCTTTTAATAAGACATCTGAAACAATCAGATCAGGGTGTTTTTGTTTTATCTGTGCCAGAGCATCCTGTGCCGTTAACGCTTCCGTGATGATGTATTGATCAAAAAGAATTTTTTTCATGAAATTGATCGATTGAAGATCATTATCGATCAGCAGAATGTACCTACGATCCAAAATTAGATCACTCTTCACATTCATTTGATTCTCTGCTCCCATATCTTCGCTTTCATCAAATATCTCCTGATTCTCCGCTGCTTGCTCCTGCTGTAGGTTCAATCTTACTTTTTCGAAATTAGATCCTTCAGAAGCTTCTTCATCAATTGGAAAACCAGCAAAATGTTCTTTTCCCATCTTCAGACGAATCTCAAAGATTGAACCGCCTGTTCCATTATCATAACAGCGAACCACTCCATGATGTTGCTTTACATACATTTCGACAATATACAAACCGATACCAAAACCTTTCTCACGTAATTCGTTACTACCGCTTTGATGCGATTGGTAGAATAAATTAAATATCATTTCTTTATCATCATCTTTGACTCCAATACCATTATCGGACACCTGTATAATTAGTTCATCAGGATTCTGATTTTGTTTAACTTTCAATATTACCCGACCTCCCTTAACATCGGTATACTTAAAAGCATTGGAGATTAAGTTATGTAAACAAATCTCCATTTTCTGACGATCAGCATATATATATTCACGTTCAATTGAAGTAAAAAACCGATAATCGACATCCTTACTGTTTGCCAGATGGATAAAGCTAGAATAAACTTCGTTACAAAGCTCAATAATGTCCAACTTACGGATGTTCATTTTGTTTCTCTCACTTTCGATCTTTCTGAACATTAACAGTTGATCAACCATATTGAGCAAGCGACGTGAACTCCGATAAGCCATGCTTATTGCTCCAGGCTCAATCTTCCCTCCATACAACATATCCTTTAATGGATTGATAATCATAGTTAACGGAAGTCTAAACTCATGCGAAACTGTTGTAAAAAAGTTAAGCTTCTTTTCACTCAACTCTTGTTCATATTTTATTTTTTCTTCAGAAAGCCGAATCTCATACCTCAACAGATTCTGCTTCTTTTTATAGCTGTATATCATATAAATAACACCAACAACAAAGACCAAATAGAAAAAATAAGCTAATTTTGATCTGTACCATGGAGGGGTAATTATAATAGGAAGTTCAAGATAATCATCACGCCACGTTCCATCAGCGTTCGTTGACTTAATTTTTAATGTATAATTTCCCTCTGTCAATTTCGAATAATTTGCGACTCTGGATTTACCAACATAATGCCATTCAAAATCCCAACCATCCAAATAATAGGCATACAAGATCTTATTCGGTTTAGAATATTCAACTCCGACATAATTGATGGTTAACATCGAACGATCACTTGGAAGTTTGAGCCGGTGAATTGTTAAAGCAGATTTTCCACTCTTTTCAATGTTAACATTATTGACGCTTATCTGAGTGATTAAGAGATTTGGGAATTTAGCTTTTGTCGTAGTAACACCAGGATTGACAATATTAAATCCTTTTATTCCTCCCAACAATATTTTTCCTGAAGTAAGCATTAATCCAGCGTTATAGGAGAACTGATTACTTTGAAGACCGTCTGAATCATAGTAGTTAACAAATTGCTCTGTTCTAATATCAAATCTTGATATTCCGTTGTATGTACTCAACCAATAAAAGTCATTATCATCTTTTATAATGTTAAGAACAGAGTTATTGCAAAGTCCGTCTTTCTCAATAAAAACCCTTTGCTCTCCGGTAACAGGGTCTAATTTGATTAGTCCCCCCCCTTCAGTACCAATAAGGATCGCGTTCTTGTTAATCGGCACAATTGACCGTACCGGATAATCCATTTTAAAACTTTTAATATCCATCGTTTCTGAATTGAACCGGCTCAATTCGCTGAAGGTTCCCACCCATAGATCGTTAAGTTGATCATCTTTGATGGACAAAATTCCGATGAAAGGCACATCGAGATATTCAAACGAATCGGTTTCTTGATTGTATTTAAAAATTCCGGGCTGATCAGATGAACCTGCCCATAAAACATGCTTGGAGTCAACAAAAAGTGTCCAAATATTTAGATGATTAACATTATGCTTATCATCAAAAAGACTATAACGGATAAAATTATGAGTCTTTTCATCAAAACGACAAATTCCACCGCCATAGGTCGCAACCCAAAGTCCTGTGGGCTCTTTTTTTATATTGGTAATGAAGTTGCTCGGTAACGATCGGAGCTTTTTAGGATTATTAGAATAATTTGTGTACGTGTTCTGCTTCATGTTCCAAAGGTATAACCCACTTCCGTCGGTCCCTATCCAAACATTGTTTTCATCTTGCTCACAAAACGCAGAAATATAATTATTTGAAAGTGACTCTCCAGATCCTTTCTCATTTATAGCAACAGTTTGGAACATTTCGTTTTGCTCTTCAACTGTATTTATCCCACCTCTAATTGTACCTAACCATATTCTCTTATCCTTATCCTGAAACATGCAGTAAATCGAGTTACTCGACAAGCCGTTATTTGTATTATCCTTTGTTATTGTGAAGAATTTTTTTTCATTCAGATTGAATCCTATAATTCCATTCCCGTCCGTTGAAGCCCAGATTTGTTGTCTATCCTCGAGATAGATAATACTTGTATATTGAAAACGTACTTCTTTATGAGAGAAAATAAAACTAGAATCTTCCTTTATATTATATTTTAACAAACCGTTGTCCAGACCAACCCATAAATTATCTTCATCATCAAAAGTCATACAACGCCCGCTCTTTACCGCAGAATAGATTATTTTTAGCCTTTTGGAAGTTTCATCGAATTTCGCGATTCCTTCACCCTGCACAAAACACCAAAGTACTCCATCTACAGCAAAATCAATTCCCTGAACGTGATAATCCCAGCTTATCTCGTTATCCCGTCCCAATGGAACTCTCTCACAATTTCCTTTATCTCCATCACTAACCAATAGCCCTTTGCCTGCTGTCCCAATGTACACTTTTCCCTTATGGCTATACACTTCGTTTACCGGATAACTTAAAATGGTTTGTTCAGTGCTCTTATTATCCTTGTACGTTGCTTTTAAAAAAGTTCCCGTATGAAAATTGTAAATACTTAATCCTTTTTTAGTTCCCACCCAAATTTCATCGCCAGTTCCTGAAATACTAACGATTCGGTTATGAATCAGGCTCATATCATCACCTGGTTGATTTCGAAACAACTTAAAATCATAGCCATCAAAACGGTTCAAACCGTCAAAAGTCCCAATCCAAATAAAACCCTTATCATCCTGATAAATTGACGTAACAGAATTATTTGACAAGCCATCTTCAATTCCCTTATAATCTATCTTAAAATCATTATCAATATCCATTGAAAATGATTCAACCATTATAAATTGAAGAATTAATAAGGTAACAATATAACGAATTACTTTTGACATTGATCTGAATTACAAATACAAAGGTAATATCAAAATAACAATTAAAAAAAGCGAATAACCCTCTAAATAATAAAATAGCAAATACACCTCTAAAGGAACTCAATCACTACCAAAAATATACTGCAAATTAAAGTAAATTAAAAAAATGACTCACACAACCGGGGATACATCATCCACATACTCCATTGCATCTTACGCATGAAAAAACTAGTAATCAACGCTATTTAGTTACGATTGATTACTAGTAAAAACAGGGATAAAAGGAATAATACTTTACCTTAGACGCCCTTATATATTCTTTAAAATCTATTCAGGCCGATAAATTTCCAGATCATATTTTGACAGAAATTCAGGTCGATCAAGTCTCCAGTCACTTGATGGATTGATATTCAGCCAATAAAATATCTGAGGAGCAATCGTCTCACTTTCCACTACAATATCATCATCGGCAAAATGACAAGCCAATGTATTGGCACTCTTACTATAAGTTAACGGCTGCCCGGTTATATACATATCGGGGATTCCTGAAATTGGACTAGCCAGAACAGTGTCATTTCTAATTGCCCCCTGATCCAACAAATTCCAATAGCCAATTAAACGATCATAATTGGGATGTGTTGAGGTCATTTCCAACAAACATGCATTCTGATCAAATTCGTATTCATTTAAAACCGTATCCCAAATACGAACAACGGCCGCATTAAAGTCAATATCAGATAATCCCCCCATTTGCAAATCAGCGGTATCGACAGCAGATGCATTCATATCCAAATCATAATCGCCCGTATACGTTAGGCTCCCATCATAATAAAGTTTGAAAGTTCTTGCTTCTTTTTGCTGATTAAAATAAGATGAAACCGCGAATGAATGCCAAAGCCCATCATCGAAGCCGGTAACTCCTCGCTCTATTGTGACTCCGGTATTGGATTCGCATCTAAAATTCAAAGTTGACCACTTCTGGAAAAAACCCCAATTCTGTTTTCCCATTACCTTTATCCAATTACCATAACCGAAAGACCCGTCATCCTCCCGAGCATTAACTTTAAAAATCATTTCAATGGTCATGGTATCAGTCGGAGTTAACGCATAACGTTGTTCAGGGTCAGATACATTTCCGGCTATATCACCCGTAAAACGTGGCGAAGTTATAAACGTGCCATTTAATTCCCGTTCGTTGAAATTCATGTAATGGAAGATGGTAAATGTATTTCTCTCTTCATCACTTGTTCCACCATAACTGCCTTCAGGGGTTCCGCCATTAGTCGATGTAATGATAATCAGCCAATCTTCTTTTTCATAAGTTTCCCGGGATTTAACGGCATCAATTATCTCACCAATATATCCATCGATGGTTTCAATTTGTGATATATAATCGGCATTGGTTATCTTAAATCCATTTGTTTTACCTACTTCCAATGCCCCTTTAAAACTAGCCATGGTAAAAACATAATCATCGTTTTGCAAACTGAAAACAGTAGAGTCTTTTGATGCTTCATCAGAAATACTAGTGATGGTTTTATTGGCATCTCCTAAGAAACGGTCATTCAATGCCTGCCATGGTGTAATGCAAATTGTTCGAGCTAACGGATCGTTATTACGAATCCGATAAAGTAATGTTGGATAATAATCAATTACAACATCAGGAGCATCCGGAGTCATTGAAACAACAGGAATGTAAGTGTTATTTTTTATTTTATGCTTCACGTTTAAAACTCCAGTCAACATACTCGCCCAGCTAACAGGCTCTTCCTCTCCACTATTACGCTCACCCTCTGCTACGGCACAATATCCGTCAAAGCTATATTTACTTTTGGGTAATAAAGAAGCAATATTTTGAGGCATTATTTCTTTTACAAGTTGCCCCACCCCACCATCAACATTAATTAAAAGTACTTTTCGGACAATTGAAGTATCCTGGCCTTCGTCCTCCAGGCTTTCTCGTATTGATGCTGGAGTATCATATTTCTCGCATGAAGTAAAGATCGTTCCCACCAGAGCAATGGTAAATACCAGAATGGCAATATCGCGATTTATTTTGTATCTCATTGTTAATTAAAATTAGGTTGTAATTAGATTTTACTTGTAATGGTAGGTACCGAACTCGTCAATTGTTTGGTGGTAATAAACATTCGGATCAATGGCATCACCGGGCATCCACATGACATCTACTCCATCTTTGCTAACCTCAGAATCAAAAGAGGGCTCGGGTATGACAACTTTGAAATACCTGAAGGTTGAACGATTAGCTAAATCAAAAAACTGTAGGTTACGGATATTGGGCTTCAATCCGCCATTTACCGGGTTGTCATAGGCGGGGAAAATCGTATCCAACGGTGTCCATATTGTCCCTGAATAAGGCTCATCATCTGTTGTATAAATAATCAGTTTACGAGGACGATACTTACGCGTTCCATCTGCCAAATAGAAACCGTCCACCACATTCTCTTGCTGCATATCAAAATAAAGTGTAAATGGAAGCTGACGAGGTTTGGAAAGATTTTGCCAGGTTGTGTGCCAATAAGAGTCCATGTCACCGTCAATTAGGTTCCGGATTCCTTGTCCCTGATCTTCCTGATCACTGAAATTACCTTCAGCATCATAAACCGTAACCGTCCAATTAGTACGAGCATCACGATAACGATAATTGGATATATCAACATCATTTCCTCCAGAATAAGTTTCTTTAACCGGATCATAGCGCCATAAAGCAACATCGAGAAATCCGAACTTATTATCCATTTCCACTCTCACGTTATCTCCAATATTAATCCCCCATTGATCAAAGAATTGCGCAAAATTTTTCTGATAATACTCACAAAGAAGTTTGTATAATAAATCTTGTGGTTTATACCATTGATTGGAAGTAAGTTCACTCCTCCCTTCACCAAACAAATAGTTATAGAAAGACCAATCCTGAATACCTCCAGGACTGTAATGTCCTAATTGAACCAATGGCAATAACATAAAACCGTCGTATGATGTACCGATATCCCTCCCCATCATCTTACTACTGTCAGCAATTGCATAAGAGAGAGCCAGCGGAAACTGTTCGTCAATACCATTTTCGGTGAACAACGGTGGCATATTGGTTTTATCTTCACGATTCCTCTCAACCGATTTGTACAGTGGCAATTTTGTAGCAGCTTGGCTGATACTAGTCCACCAAGGCGTAGCAAGCGGGTCGAAATTGTTTCCCAGGACAGAATAAATTCCCCATGATTTACCATTCCGAAAGCCGCTCAGATCGGTTAACTCATCCACCCAATATTCGGAGTTCATCGCGACAATGGGCTGACTTTCCCAATGAATAAATTCAGAATTTTGTAACTGAGCATCTAAAATTACTCTAAAAGGAAATTCCGGAGCACGGTACTCCAGCTCTTCGTCCAAATCATTTAACCCAAAGAAATAGTTAAAATCAAGGGAAATAGATTCATCCCACATATTGATTACAGCTGCAACCTCATTCGCAAAATTGGGGTTATTTACCATCTTGGCAACCATCCAACTACGTGACACAGTGAAAGCAATTCGCTGAGAACGAAGCTCAAGCCAAGGAACCTTCGAGTTTAAAATCTCATTCTTCCAGTCCGTCGGAATTGTTTGTCCGGCAATGTAGTCAGGAGCACGACAAGCCCCTTTTACCTGTAAATCAACCTGTTGACTTACCCCGTATTCTTTTGGCCTACGAATCCAAATATACCCCCCCATCGGATTGCGGATCGTGTTTGTTCCCGGATTTAATGCTTTACGGGTATATATTATGGGTTCACGTTTTGCTGGATTTATATCAGACAAATCGTCCATCTGAGATCCGATCTGAACACTCAGTCCCATGACCCCAGCCGGAACGGATATTTCAATAAGCTCACCAGGTCCGGCATATAAACCAGTGCTGTAAATTGGCTCAGGGACCATTGTGATATTTAGTTTGCGGGGACTTACATATTTATAACTCAGATCCAAACGAATAACAGTATCTTGTATCCTTCGCTCATTATCGCCAACCAAACCCGGGAAAATAAAAGCTTTAGCCAACATGCTTTGATCAATACCTGTAAGAGTATCAATAGTAACACTATCACTGTCAAAAACATAGTCATCGTAACCGTCTTTAAAGTCATAGTTATAACTGACATCACATCCCATTATGGAGAGACCTGTCAGGATTCCGATGAATAAAATTTCGAGAAAATTATTTTTTATTTTCATCTGTTTATTTTTCAAATTAACGTTCTGCAAATTTCGGATCAAACTGTATTTCTTCATTTTTTGTATATTAATACGATGGAACTTTTCAGAAAACCAAATGTGTGTGCAAAATTTTGTTCAAGGTCTTTCCATCTGTATACAAAAGTACTTTGTATTACTGTAAAGAACTCCGGTCTGAATATTTTCCTTTGTACGAAAAGGTTGATACAACTCACTCGTTTCATCGCTTTTATTACAGAAAAAATAACTATCAATTCAAGATCGAATAAACTGGTGCCCATCCCCGACTTTCCAGGTTCCAAGCTGTATCCGATGAGATTCCCAACCATTGCAGAATCTGAAAGGGCATATCTACCGAATTGGGTACTAACCGGTAATATGCTCCAGGAGCCGGAGGGCAAACATTTGTACTATTATCACTGAAATCCTTCCAGGTATAAGGTCCGGTTAACACAAAATCGGCCTTACTCCCCCACTTTCTGGTCTTCTCTTTAATAATATTGCCACCAATTTCATCACTCGGCCAATATCCGACCAAATACTCAAAATACGGGTGAGATTCGTTAACATCTGAAATACAAGACAATGTACTGATATCTTCACTACTAAGTGCCGTATTATATATCTGAAGGTTTGTGAGCAAGAAATCCGGACTAGCATCTCCATCCGATGGTATCCTTCCGATGCGCAATGGAATATCATTATCCATTAAATCCCACGAATTATTCCACAACCTATTTTCGTTATTAAATATACCATCGGTGTAAACCTTTATTGTACCATGCACACCTGACTCAAATTGCTCAAAAACGACTGTAAGTACATGCCATTTCCCGTCACTAACAGTGCCTCCTGCTGTTTCGCCCGATTTAGATGTATTGATGGTCCAGTAGTTTCCTTTGAGAAAAATATTCCAACCCAACCCACTAAATCCTTCCTTTCTCTTCGACAAAATGGTGGGCCACCCATAGGTTCCGGCAGTATTTTTAAACATAAACTGAATCGTGTAGGAATTGTCTGCTCCCATGTTATAAAGAGTTGGATCTCGCAAACTAGCATTCACATAATTATCATTTTCATAAGTGTATCTTACACCATACCCGAAATATGGACTATCTTCTAAAGCTGGCTTTTGAATTAACTTAGAGGAAAAACGGGGATTAAACATTAAAGTAAAAGCATTTCTGCTTTTATCATCATACAAATCGGAACTAGAGGAACTTAAAACTCCTCCATAACTTGACGCAACAATAACCAACCAATTTTCGCGAGAATAATTAGGCCTTGCTTTCAATTGCCCCATAATATCACCGATATAGTCATCTACTGTTTGGACTGCATCAATAACCGCCGATCCCGGGCCATCTGTATCCGGATCAAAATAGCCGTTACTTTTACCCGCTAATTCAATGCCTTTAAAGTGAGCCAAAACAACATCAGAAACTGTAGTACCTTCCTTTTCTAGTTCTTCAATACATTTATCTTTTACGAAGGAATCATCCAACACAACTGAAGAAGAATTTACACCAGACGAGAATGCATCGTAAAAAGCCGAATCTGCAGTAATGATACTGGACTGTATCGCAATATTTGTGCTACTTAGTAAGCTAAGAACCGTCGGTGCGCTCAATTGGGATAAATCGCTGCCTTCAACTCCGTGTCGGGCAGCTCCAACTCCGGTTAAAAGGTTAGCCCAACCTCGTTCGTTTGTCATTGTGCCTCCTTCCTGATCAGCAAGACTATTGAACGAATAACTGGCATTGGTAACCATGCCCAAAAGATTCGGGGCCTTACCATTATATAAAGCGGTCCTCATTGCTGAGCCACTAGCTCCATCCAGAATGATATACAGTACTTTCCCGGATTCAAATTTAGTACCGGACTGTGGATAATTTTCATTTAAGATCCTGTCAAAGTCTGTGTTACAAGAGAATCCTAATAACAGAAACGCCATTGAAAGAATCAATTTAGAAAGGTTAAAGATGTTCTTAAAAATGATAATATTTTTTTTCATAAGTTTATTTTTTTTCATTCAACATCCATCACTCGAATCTTAACAATATTACGAACGATCTGATCGTCAAACCGGTTAAAATTCCCAACAAGAAGCAAGGCATAATAGCCTTCGGTAGAACTGGTTTCGAACACGTTATATAATTGTCCAGAGAAGTTACCCGGAACGTTAAAGTCCTGTTCAACATCTCCGCTCGCTTCCAGGATCAAGATACCTGACCTTGTAATTTCATCATATTTTTCGAATGTTCCGGAGAGGACAATTTTTCCACTATTTAACATGGTTGCAAAATTAACAGCACCTCCCGAAATCTGTTTCAATTTAAAGTTGTCATCTACGGTACCGTCGCCATTTAACATGACCACACCAGAACAACTAAATCCGTTAAATTCGGTAAAATTACCCGTAACCATTGTTTTATCCATTGCTTTATTGTAGCGAATCACATTGATTGCCCCATTGGCTCCAGTTCCAATATTGGCCAGATAGTCTTGATCAACCTCGCCGTCGCTATTTAAACGAACAATATTACCGGTTGGCATGCCATCAAAAGCAGTAAAATCCCCAGCGATAATAACGCCATCACTTCCATCTAAGTAGGCATCACTAACAATTCCGTTTGAACCGGATGCGTTTTCTCCATTGTGGTAAGTCAAGTCGAGGTTACCATCTATAGACATTTTCATCACCGAATTCACCTCAGTTATATCATACTTTATGTAGCTGTAGGTTGAATTTGCATAATCTGCCCGTCGGTATTGCTTCATATTTCCAATTGCAATAACATCATCGTTAGATGTAACGAATGACTTCAATATGCTAGCATCTTCAGCCCCTCCATTGAAACTGCTGAAGGTTCTTACAGTAGATTCCCCGTTTTGCCTGAGTAATTCAATGTCCTCGGTTACAAGCGAGCAATCGCTTTTGATAATGGCAATATTTCCAATGCCTGAAGTCTGATCGTAACGAACAATATTCCCGGAAACTAAAAGACGTCCATCTGAAAATTGGGAAATCGAATTTAGACTTCCCAAAGCGCCGTCGGTATTATAATTTGCAGATTTTTTAACGACGTTACCTTGATTAGTTAAGACCGCAATTGAATTGTAAGCTTCATTATTCTCAATGCTATTATCAATGTAACTAAAATTTCCGACAATATAGAAGCCACCGTTACTATGTGAAAGACAATCGTATATCGGTCCACTGGCTCCTTCTTTTATTCCGTAGTTCTCATCGATACTAACATTTCCCAGCACTGTAAAACGGGGCCCGAAAAATATTTGCCCTTCCATTTCAAGGAAAGACGCACCCGAACTAATATTAGCAGGAATGAGGACTGTTAAAGTTGTATCGGTTGCATTGATAATTTCTGTTTTTTCATCATTAATGAAGAATTCAAATTTATATTCCCCCGTTGCGGGATTACTGTATTTCGACAATCCTTTTGCCCTGAATACCACCTCAGTTCCTGGAATTCCGCTATCTGGAACAGGAGGTTCGTCCAACAACTTGATTCCCAATGGTTCTTTACCTCCGGCGTAAGGATCTTCTGCCAACCCCCCCGTGCCCTCACAAGCGATCAAAAAAAAGGCAAACAGCATCGGGAGCATGATCACTCTCCCTCTAACTAGATATTGAAATAGCTTATTCATATTCATCGGTTTAGCTTAATTTTGGTTATTAACGATTTCATCCATACTTTTAATTCCGCTACTTATCGCCCTTGACGGAAAATTATAGGGGCTAAAACCTAAATAATGATCCTTGAAACGAATAACATGAACGGCACCATTTAAAGGTTGAATATCAGACGTTGCAACATGCGAATTTATCAAATCATTTTCAGCGAAATCATATATATATGAATAGAATAGCTCGCGGTATCCGGCATATTTCACTCCTTCTGAATCGTGATAAACAACCCCCATATTCATCGGCCTTCCATTCAGCGATTTATAACCCTGTCCGGAAAATACATTCATTGCCGTAGTATCCATCTGTGGGATATCCTTTAAGAGATATTTACCCTCTACGATGTATAAGGTCAGGAAGTCCTTCCAAACCTGCAGATTAATTTGCTCAATCAGTTCAACCGTGTCTTTTCCCTGAATATATAACTGACTATTAAGCAGCTGAATGGACTTATTAATCGAAAAATCGGTGGGGGCGAAAAAGGTAATTTCTTCTTCCTCAAATGTTTTTTCCATTCCGGTATATTCGATAATATTCACAAGCTTATTGAAATAATCTGGTCGGGATTTTAAATATTCCAGTATATTCCCTTCGTACAAAGGATTACTTGTGCCTCCATCGTTAAAATAACTGTCATCGGTACAACTTGTCAGGCTACCCAAAATCAAGATACCAATTGAAAAAATCGTTAATAACTTTATCTTATTCATGTCTTTTGGTTTAGCTTTATTTAGTTCCAATATTGATTGAGTCTCATATATGGGTTATTCAATAACGCATCTTTATGAATTGGCCAAGTCCAAGCCCCTTTATCAAAAGTGCTACGACTGATCGGGTAATAACAAAATGCCGAATTATAAATTTTATGAGTACGAACCAAATCATAGAAATACTGCCCCTCGCCTATTAATTCTCTAACTCGTTCCCAATATATCGCGTCCTGCAATTCAGTTCCGCTCGATGATGCCGGTTCTGCACCTGCACGATGACGAACTTCGTTCAACATGTCGAGAGCAACAATCTCATTGTCTCCTCCCAACTTTGCGCTGGCTTCCGCATACATCAGCAACACATCTGCATATCTAAAAATGACTTGGTTGCCTTTATTACTAGTAAAATTTCCATCCGGGTCTGTATAAGTATTCATAAACTTTACAAACCATCTTGCATCGTCGTAATTAATTGGAACGTCACTTGCATAGATGTTTTTAAACCAAGTAGTTGCTCGGTTATCAGTTTCTGCTGGCGGATAAATATCAGTCAAAAAGTCGCTCATGTAATAAGACCTTGGATAATTATTCCCCAATCCTCTAGGAATCATATAATTGGAAAACACTGCGTCGTATTTAAAGGTCTCATTAGAGTTGATGTCCTGAACAATTTCAAACAAACTCTCTTTTGATCCTCCAGAGAAAATAGCACGTGTACGATCCAAATCCAACAACTCGTATCTGCCATTTAGTGTTATATCTTTACCCCAAACAACAATTTTGGAATAATAAGTAGAGGCATTGTTTTCATCAAATCCGGCTAGCCAAAGATTAATATGCATCATCAATGCAATTACACTTCCACGCATAGCACGCACTGAAACCTTTGAAGCATCTTCATAAGTCCAAGGTAATACACTCGCGTCAACATCAGATGTCAACATATCTTCTAATTCCCTAGAACAATTCTGCAACACTTCGACCATCGGTAAACGAGGCAAGGATCCTACATTATAAGCCTCGATATAATACGGCACATCACCGTATAATCGAACCAGAAAAAAATAGGCTAAATTTCGCATAAAGATACCCTCGGCTTTATATCGCCGAGCATCAATATCAGTAAGTGCACCAGCATCCATGTTATCAACTTCCTCCAGCAAAATATTCGCGGAACTAATTACTTCATACAGCTTATCCCATCTTGTTATCTCGACATAATCGCCATAATATTGCGCAATTAAGGTACCCAAATCATTCGACCTTAGATAATCAAACTGCCTATCACCAAAACTCGGAACAACAGGAGCACAGCGCAAGTCTCCGGTAGCAGGAAAAAAAGCACTATTTTGCATGACAGCTTCACGAAGCTTAAAATAGATACTTAGAGTAAAGCCCTCTACATCCTCTTTATCTTTCCAGAAAACATTACCTGAAAGTTCATCAATATTCTCAACATCTAGAAAACTATCACATCCTGAAAAAACAGAAAGGGAGGTTAGGAAGGTTAATAAGATTACTATATACTTTTTCATAGTTGCATTCACTTTTTTAACATTACATTCACTCATAACAGTATATCTTAAAACTGAATATTAACACCAAATGAATAGTCGCGGCTATTAGGATATCCACCTGAAGTATCTCGCCCCAGACTGTTCACATTTTCCGGATTAATACCTGAATATTTACTAATTACCAGCAGATTGTTTGCACTAAATGTAAATGTTAAAGAAGAAATTCCAACTTTTTCAAGGTGTTTCTTATCAACACGATAAGAACCGGAAATACCATTTACTTTTATGAATGATCCATCTTCCTGAAATAAGGTCTGATCATAACGGAAAGGATCAATAATACTAGATCGTCTGTAATCAAATGGATTAGGATATTTGGCAACACGGTGCTCAGGAGTCCAGAAATCGTATGCCTCGATTGGTACCAAAGCATTCAATTCCTGTGGTTTATAATAGGTATGAAACTGATCAGCTAAAGTTTGATTAATAATATCCCGACGAAGTGTAAAAGACAAACTGGTTGATAAAGATAGCGGCCCGTAACGTAACGAAGTATAGAAACCTCCAGTAACACGAGGTTGTGAATTACCGACAATTTTACGGTCTTTATCGTCTAACACATAATCGCCATTTACGTCTAACCATTTGGGATCACCTGCCCTAAAAAATGCATCATCGGTATTGTTTCCACCCACACGATAACGTAAGCCTGTAGCCGGATCTACCGGAACATCTTCGTCAGACTCGTAAACGCCTTGGTAGACAAACAGGTAATTTGACAGCGCATTTGCCCCCACTCGGTTTACGACCGGGTTACCAGATCCTGTAATAAATTGTCTTACCTCGTTTGGAAGAGCTGTCAGGATATCTTTATTTATAGCCAAATTAAAAGACATATTCCAGTCCAGTTTACTTCTGGTAGGTAACGGACGAGCCTGTAGAGCCAACTCCAGACCATAATTCACTAGACTTGTTTCGGTGCTGCGCATACCATCAAAGCCATTGTGATTAGCAATCTCCCGATTCTTTAAGATATTATCAGTCTGCTTATAATAAGCATCAATATTGAAAGAATACTTATTATTATAGAATCCCATGTCCCAACCAAAATTCCAGCTAGTATTAGTGGTTGGTTCTAAACTGGGATTAGGAATTGATTCTAGGTTAATCGGAATAACAGATTGACCGTCATAGGTATTTTCATGGATATAATAACGTCCATAAATATCATAGATATTGGCATTTTGGCGAATTGTTCGTCCCCAACTAATGCGGAATGAACCTGAACTCACTGAATTAAAGCGCTCCATAAAAGGTTCCATATGGAAGTTCCAGCGAAATCCTAATCCAGGGTTAATTGTCCACCGTTTACCACTTCCAGACACTGAGCTAGCATCAGGACGAATTGACGGGTTAAAAACATATTTATCTCCAATTGTTGGACTGCCAATACCAAAAGACGGGGCAAAGGTGAACGATAAAGTTTTATATTCTTTTGTTGATTGGGCTTCTCCCGAGGAACTCTTCACAGCATAACCTCCCGGCCCTAAAATTTCATCACTTGGTAAACCTACCAAATATAAGTTGTTACCATTTTCTTTTCTTGAAGTAATCTCCATCATTACTGTCATTCCAATCTTAAAAAGACCAAACCGATCATTCCATGAAATACTGTTCCGGTTATACAAACTTGATGAAAAAGAATTAGTGGACTCCAATTTAGCTTGTTCGTTATTCAACATGCCTGGCACAAAATTTTCTATCACTGTATTCTTATAGGCATAGCCCAATGTACCGTTGACCGACCAAGAATCCGTCAATCTATATGTTAAATTAAGTCCCGCATCATAGCCTAGATTTTTATTTTCATTATCGACAGATATAGCACCCAAAGTAGGATTACTGGCTGTAAATAAGGATGGTGCAGGCAGTAAAGAAGACGTATTAGCACCTTTTGCAACACCTGTTTGCGCCAACGCATTACCACTCCCAGTACTGTTTAACCCAACATTAGTGTTCAGATTGGCTGACATCATAAACTTTTTATTTGGTTTGTAGCCTATATTGGAGCGTAATGAATACCGGGTAAAACCAGTATTTTCAATAATCCCTTTTTGTTCGAAATAGCCAACATTTGTCTTATAATTAAAGGAATCATCCCCTCCAGAAAAATTAATATTATGCGACTGATTGTAGGTAGTTCTATAGAATACTTGTTGCCAATCGGTATTGTTGTTATAAAAGGCATTTAAACTGTCAGCAAATGCAGGGTTAGAATTAATCAATTGCTCGGCATATTCTCTCGAAGTTTCATTCTCAAGCATCTCTTGAATCCTCAATCTCCGCTCCGAAGTACCTGCCAACACGTTTCTCAGTCCAGGAGGTGTACTTATTCTGACACTTCCATTATATGAAATAATCGGTACTAATGAATTTCCGCGTTTCGTATTGATTAAAATCACCCCATATGCGCCTGCAGAGCCATAGAGAGCTGTAGCCGAGGCATCTTTTAAAACTTGAATATTATCGATATCCTCTTGGGGAATCATTGATAATGGGCTAACATTGCTACCTGCCACTAATCCTTCGTAATTAAATTCCGAGGTATCGAAAACAGGGATGCCATCGACCACGAATAAAGGAGAGGTACCAGTCAAGTACATATTATCTCCCTCACCTACAGTATTGATATCAGAGATCCCTCGAACGACATAACTCCCAGCCATACCTGGAGTTCCATTATTTTGCTGGATATTAAGTCCAGGTACACGCCCCTGCAAAAGTTCCATAACGTTCTGTACTGGAGTTTGAATTAAATCTTTGCTGTCAATAAGGGTATTCGATCCAGTTATATCGCCTGTACGTTTCTCTTGATATCCATAGCTGACAATTTCATCCATCATGTTGTCCTGCTCGAGCATGTAGATTTTATAATCAGATTTTGTTGCAGTTATCTTTTTTGTAACCGGAACATAACCAATGAATGAAAATTGCAACTTGCAGTTTAAAGGCACTTTCGCACGAAATTTGCCGTCGTTATCAGTTATAGTTCCACCTATGATTTTATATCTTTCCGTTCCTTCTACGTTCAAATCCGGCACTAAGACTGCAATGGTAACTGCTGGTAATGGACTGTCACTATCTTTGTCCAATACTACACCACTAACAACTACATCCTGTGCATAAGAAGTAAATCCCATTATCGCGAACGGAATAATTAGCAAGTAAAGTATCTTATATTTTTTCATGAATATTCAATTTTCAATATGGGTTGATTAATTACCTTCTCCAAAGTATGGGTTCCCCTCTGCAAATACAATACTGATTTCCCAATTTCCCTTTTCATAAATAGCGAAATCAAAGGTCATCTCCGAATCCATCCGGTAACCATAGTAAATCCAGTTATAGGAGAAACTTACATGAGCTCTTTCTCCTGTTTTATTTGTGTAAGAGGTGGGAGTTTCGACCAACGGAATTGGATAAGCAACTTTATAGCGAACAAACTTGTTAACAGTATCTTTAACCAGATCGAACCCATGCACTAATTTCTCCCATTTGGTGGTATTAAACTTGTCAGGATTAATTGGAGTATAATCCGCATTTAAAAAACGAAAAGTGATTGTGCTTACTGTATCCGGCATTTCCAGATTCTTATGAAAATACACATGAATATCTTCCGCAGACAGAACGTAAAAACGTTGATCTTTTCGCGTAACCAACATTGAAGTTGACGTTGGATTCACATACTCGATAGCCGCTAAACCTGTTTTCGGATCAATATTGGAAGGTTCGTAGGAAGCTTCACGTTCAGGTACTAAACGAAAATCTTTATAATATTTTAGCCCTCCAGAATTCTCCACCTTAATGTCGAACACATACCCTGGATCCGGATCACATCTCACAAACGCAGCTTTTGCATTTTCCCAAAGGATAAACTCTCCTGTGTGTTTACGAATCTGGAAAAGCTGCCGGTATTCAATGTCTCTTTTGGCTTCAATCGCTTCCAATGATGTTTCAGTACCCAAATAAGGTGTTTTCCAAACTTTTACTGGAAACTTATCGCTAAACTCGGGTGCTTCACTCCCATCATACCTTCTCAGATTGACAATTTCATAAGTAAATGGCAATGTTGAACTTCCCGGGTTAAAATTCCCGGTCATTAGTGTGTTTTTTCCCAATTTGGGTGTATATAAATACTGCGAGAACCCTGCTTCAGGGTCAAACGCATCCTTTGTTTCAGGCAAATATTGATTGACGCATGAAACGAAAGATACAGTCAAAATCAGCAGTATAAAGTGTCTGGAATATCTTAAAAAAGCATTATTCATATCCTAAATTTTTGAAATCAGCAATAAAATTGTCATACCCAAAAAAATGGCCTGTCGTAATCACATGAATGACCCCATTTGTTGCATAGATATCAATTGTACTGGTGTAAGTTGAAATCCAATCTGATTCCAGGGTCGAACCATTCATGTCACTAAAAGCAAGCCGTTGGTTTCCTGCTTCCAATAAACCGGAAGCAGGCATTAGTTCGTACTTAGCATTCATTTCATCATCATACTTGAAACTTGTCATCACCATACCATTTGTATTGACCTTAATTTTCTCGGTATCGATCGATTCATTGAATATGTATTTACAAGTCATACGTTCGAGTTGAGAACGATAATCAAAGTCCCGGTAAGTATAAGTTGTATCGGCAGGGATAATTGTACCATCAGGTAACATTTCTGATGGTACAATCAGCGTGTCTTCGACTGTGAATGGCTCAATCATCAGGTCTCTCAGAAATACAGGAGGTCGCGACTTATCTGCTCTGAAATTTCCCAATGCAGTAATTGCGGTTTTAAAACAAGTATTGGGTACCGCGAAAATGGTTAACTCAGAACTTTCCTCCAAAGAGTCTCTAAAGCCGGGAATACTGTCAATGACAAAAAGCATGGAGTCAAACAGCAATTTATTTACCAGATCGCCTTCCTCCAAATAATCCAGAACAGTACCATTGTATCGATTCATTCCAACCACATCCTCGGAATAGGGGCTGTCATAATCTCTACATGAAACCAGGCAGCAGAACAGCAAGGTGAAACCCAATAAGGTTTTTATAATTTTTTCCATAAGTTTAAATTTTCAAACTTTTAATTTTGCCAATAACTATTTTGAACCAAAAGAGAGTTACTTCTCAAGACATCCTGAGCGACGGGCCAATATATCCCTCCATACTGAATTAATGCCATTAACTCAGGGTTGTCACCCACAATTTTCTGATATCTGACCTGATCGTACCACCGCCAACCTTCACCGATCAATTCACGCCTTCTTTCATTAAAAATTTCTTTCAATAACACCAGCTTGTCATCATTTAAGTCTTCGGAATACCGAAGAACACGTAAGCCTCTGGTAGAACGGAGTGCGTTAAGGATCGATAGAGCATCTTCAGGATAATTTAAAACGACTAATGCCTCACTTCGCAATAGCGCAATCTCTTCAGGACGGCTAAAAATAAGTGCTGAAGCAAAAATTCCATAATCACCGTTACTTTGTCCATCCTTAACTACCTGTATTTTACTAAAAATAGGAACAGGCATATTGATATCGTAGAAATAGTTTGAACGATAACGCATGCTTACAGTATCCATACCAAATCGCAAATCAGTGGTCTCAGGAAACATTGTTAGAATCGTGTCCATCGGGACATAAACATCAGGATAAGATTTTTGCACTATCGGATAAGCTAGTGTCAAATCCTCGATATGCCCGGATTCAGATGTTTCTCGATTTTCAAAACCAAAACTGAATCCCAATAATTTGGAACCGCTTTTTACAGAAAATAAACCTGTAGGAGAAGTCAAATCTTCAACTAAAGTATAAGTAGCATCAACTTGCTCCAAATTATTCAGTATATAAGAGGTGTAGGCATCAACATCTGTATAATTTCCCTTCCATGCTGCAATGTGAGCTAAAACTACTGTTGCTGAAACATTTGTAAACAATTCACCTTGCCAATAATCATCATTCTGTCCGTAATAGCTCTGTGGCGATACCCCGTAACGAAATGGTAAATCATCGATCACCGCTCTCAATTCACTTTCAGCATAATTTAAAACTGTTGTCGCTGATGACTGTGCAAACTCAGGAAATGTTCCGTTATCATATGAATTTGTGACTAATGGAACATCGCCCCAGACCCGAGCCATATAGAAATACAGGAAAGCTCTTAATGCTCGAACCTGCGAGATATCATAATTCAGATTTATTTCAGAGTATTTAATGTCTTTTTCGGCGACCTGTGGAGCATTCTCAATAAAAACAGCTGCCGCATTAATTGCAGCATAAAACCGGCGCCAGTTGGACAATTTTTGTATTAGCTTGCTTGCCCCACCTAAGTCATTATTTATTACTGACTTCAGATCTTTACGTTCATAGGAAGCAAAATCACCGGAACGCAATTCACCGAAAACCCAATGCGAATTATTCTCAGCCAAAGCGGTACGGGTTAACCCGTAAACCCCCATAAATGCGCTACGTACATCTGCAAAAGTATTCCATTGCTGTGTCTCAGCAGCAGCATTGTTAACTTGACTTTCATCCAAGAAGTTGTCACACGAACTCAGGCTGATAGTCAATCCAATCATCAACAGGAAACTTAGTAACCCTGAGATGCTTAATTTATGTAATACATTTTTATTCATACTATTTCACAGTTATTACAATGTAAATTTAAAGCCCATTACAAAAGATCTCGGGATAGGTAAAGAATACCCGGTGTAATACCCGTTAAAGTTTACCAATTCAGGATCATCACCACTAAAATCAGTAAATGTTAGCAGGTTATTAGCAACAAAATAGAGATATGCATTATTCTTGTCAGACTTCTTTTTGTTGAATAATTTAAAGTTGTACCCCAACGATACCGTTCTTAACTTGACGTAAGAAAGACTTTCCAGAAAAATATCCTGATCCTGACGATAGGGGTGAACTTCACTTAAAGGATTGTAAATTGGATAATTATTTTTATCGTTTGTGTATTGCCAAAAGAAAATTTCCTTAACAGCTTTCAACGAATTTTCATTATCCAGGGTCATAAAATCATACCGTTGAGATGAACGAACATTTAAAGCATCGTGCCCGGCTGCAAAGAACAGGTGAAAATTCAGGTCAAAACGCCGATATCGGAATCGATTGTATAGCCCTCCGTAAATAGGTGGGGTTGAATGTCCTTTTAATATTTTATCGTCAGAATCAATCACACCGTTCCCATCCATGTCTGACCAGTTCGGGTCACCAACACTAAAGCTAATGCCATCTGTACTTAGAAGTTTTCCGTTTGAATTAATAGGAATTTCACTGGCATCGTTGTAAATACCTTCATTCTTAAGTACCCAGAATTGATCAATCGATCGCCCTACCATTAATAATCGATCATCTATTGCTAGTTGGGTTAATCCATTTGGCAATTTCTTTAATTTATTATCAACGTATGTAATGTTAAAATCAGCATCCCAGTTTAATCCGTTGCGATTTGACAAAATTGAACTGCCAATATTCAGTTCAATACCACGGTTGTTTACCTGCATTCCGCTGCTAAACTGATCTTTATAGCCCAATTCCTGAGGAACTGCTATGCGAACCACCATATCTTTGTTCTCACGATTAAACACACTCATTTTAAAGCTCAAACGATTATCCCATAAGCCGGCCTTCAACACCAAGTTTAAACAATCGGCATAAGGCCATCCCATATCGTAGCCTATCCAGCCCTTTGTGTATGGTCTTGTAATAGAGGCAAACCCACTATACGACGGAATAATGGTTTCATCCTCCCAACTTAGCTCCATTGAAGTATACTGTGGCCCAATGGAATATTGATTGGTGTACAGCAGCTTTGTCAATCGGGACCAGGAAACACCAATATTCAAATCCGACAGTGTTTTAGAATGGTTCAGGAAATGATTTTTAAGGTTCCATGTTGCACCAACACTGGGCGTAAACAACCACCTGTGGTCAGGTTGTACTTCCGAAGTGCCATCATAACGAAGTGTTAAACCCAGATCAAAAATATTGTTATAGGAATAATCAACGATTCCGGCGAATGACATCAAGCGCGAATTCTCTTTGTCAATATACCGATACATTACGTAATTGCCGCTACTGCTACTTTTATTATAATCATTCGGACCATCGAACGCCCGTGCATAATTATAATGATAAGTATCATTAGTAAGCGATGACGTTAACTCCAAATTCAATCTATGCTTTTCATTGAGTTTAGGATAATATCTAAAATGGTTGTTCCAAATAACACGTTGGTTGTAGCCACTATAGTTTGACACATAATTAACTGATTCGAGAATTGTTGAAGGGTAGAATACCCCCCGAACATTATCAACGTAATCAAAAGACAAATTAGTTCCAAAGTTAAAATTCCCTCGATTCGCGTTTAAATTGATATAACCTCGAATGACATTGGTGGTATTATCATCCAACGCTTCTTGATAGAAATCTGTGAATTTTTTATACGCATTTATTGACGAACCAATTGGAGTTGACAAATCCGGTAAATATTCCATTTCAGCTAACCGATCAACAAAATTCCGGTTGCGATCTCTTGTCGTTGATGAACCACTCAACATATAATTTAGCTCAACCCCTTTCAAGGGGGTCATATTCACAAAAAGACTAACATTCACTTTTTGAAGAGAGGTTTTATCAGCATTTCCGGCATCTCCGGTATAACCTGCAACAAAACGAAAATTAGCACGTTCTGCTCCACTGGTTACAGCAACATTCATATTATATTTTGGGGCATTTCGATAATATTCATCTGACCACCTGGAATCACCAAAATAATCAGGGTTAGTTTCATCTTTCAGATAATCAGGAAACGAGCGGTCGCTTTCCGTAATATCATATTGGTCAAAAAATTTATTACGAAAGCTCTTTTCATAGACCCCATTTGCCGGATTAATATACCCCGGAGCAGTAACCATTCCTACATAGGTGTTAATTTCTACCTCCGTCTTACGGGAATCACCATTTTTGGTAATAATCCAGATCGCACCATTGGCCGCTAGTGGACCCAATCTCGCCAAATCCGCAGGATTGGTAATAACCTCAATTGATTCGATATTATTAATATCTATAGTCGACAACAGATTAGTAGCCGGCCCTATGGGGTTCAAATCGTATTGCTGAATGTCAAAAACAAATGGATTGTTTTGAGTTAATGGTATTCCGTTTAAATAAACAACTGGTTGCGATCCCCGTACGTCCTTCTGTAGAAATAACGGACTGGAAATCCCCCGCATAAAAATATTTTGGCTAGCTCCAGGCTCCCCACTGGTTTCCTGTATAAATACACCCGAAGCATTCCCTTTTAATAGCTGCTGTACAGAGATAAATGGAGGTAGAATCCGAGTAGAATAATCCAGTTTTTCACCACTAAGTAAAAACGAATTACGATTCAAGTCTATTCCCCTGTGTCCATTCTTATTGTAAAGAACTATAGTATCTAACTTCTCGGATCTTAAAGATGATACAGAATCCAATTCTTGCACAAATTGATATCCAGTAAAACCAGGAGATGTTTGAGCTATGACTTTGTAATGGTTGTTTCCCCAAATCCAAGGTGAAATGAATAGGCCTTGTAAAGTAAAACAAACATAGATAAGCCAGTGAAATCTTTTTTTCATTCTATCAGCTTTCGTTAGGTTTGAGTTAAAATCAAATTTATTTCGC
The DNA here is from genome assembly GCF_009847015.1 of Sunxiuqinia indica. Taxonomy (GTDB): domain Bacteria; phylum Bacteroidota; class Bacteroidia; order Bacteroidales; family Prolixibacteraceae; genus Sunxiuqinia; species Sunxiuqinia indica. Next base: position 8,569 of record NZ_WVEM01000022.1, on the reverse strand, counting down.
ATCAAAATAAGTGCATTTCAAATCCCCTCAGGGGGGACAAATCAATAAGATAAGGGGGGGTAATTTTTTAACATACGGCATCATCGAATTACATAGAGTCTGCTTATTTTCATGAAATTCACGTACAACTTACTGATTATAAATAGTTAATTGTTCGTATTCTTAAGATTCAGGATTGGGGTAAATGCAAGGTTTTGTATAAATTGGGTTCAAAACCCTTGCAAATATGATTGATTACACGCCACAAAGCCAGTTAAGTTTAAAAATGTTCAAACATCTTTTCCAGCAAGAGTTGGATAAGAAGAACCGATGGGTAAAATTAGCCTCATTAATTCCTTGGGGTTCCCTTGAAGCCATTTATAGCCGGAAGCTTGATGCGGGCTCCGGGCGTAAAAGTGTAAACCTCCGCACATTCATAGCCGCATTGATCGTCAAGCACAAGCTTGGTGGCGATGACCGGGGTACCATAGAAATGATACAGGAAAACATTTACCTGCAATACTTTTGCGGGCTGCCGTCTTTTACCACCCAACCGGTTTTTGATGCCAGCCTGTTTGTCGATATCAAGAAAAGACTGGGAAGCTAGGAGTTTGAGGCTTTCAACCAACGGATCATCGAAGCATCCGAACAGATTAAACCGCCCCAGTCCCGTATTTAAAGAAAGCAACAGCTGGAAAAGCCAAGGGAAAAGTGAGGGAGCCGAAAAGAACAATAACCGGGGAACACTGAAAGAAGACGTGACTGTGGCCGATCAGGGGATCACCTATCCTACAGATTTGAAACTATTAAACACCCCCAGGGAAAACCTGGAACGAATCATAGACCTGCTGTACCTTCGATCAGCAGATGGAACAAAACCAAGAACTTACCGCAGGATTGCCCGTGAGCATTCCCTGAACATTGCCAAGAAGAAACAGAAAACAAAGAAGCAGATCCGCCGTGGCATCAGGGGGCAGCTTCAATACATTTCCCGCTATATAAAAATAGTTGACAGCTTGTTGTTAAAACCCGGCCAGGCAGGGCTGCTTGAAAAACGCGACAGGGAACTGATGGAAACCATCCGGAAAGTGTACAGCCAGCAAAAATTGATGTATGAGAATAAAACCCATCAATGCAGGAATCGCATTGTAAACCTTTCCAGCCCCATGTGCGTCCGATTGTCTGGGGCTAAGAGAAAATGGAATTTGGTGTGAAAACTAACATCAGTGAGGTAAACGGATTCTGTCGGATAGACTGGTTCAGCTGGAATGCCCTATAATGAAAGTGCAGATGTAAAAATGCAGGTAGAAAATTTTAAACAAACCTATGACTGCTCCTCCAAGGTATTCCTTGGTGACAAGATTTTCCAGACAAGGGAAAACCGCAAATGCCTCAAAGAAAAAGGGATTAAGATCTATGGTAAACCCATGGGAAGGCCACCGAAAAATGACAGCCAAACTGCGGGACAGAAATACCGTGATAAAAAAGAAGCATCCAAACGCAACCATGTGGAAAGCAAGTTCGGGCAAGCTAAACGTGGGTACGGGCTCAATAATATCATGGTCAGACTTCCCGAAACCTCCGAATCATGGATCAATGCGATACTTTTTGTCATGAACCTGGCCAAGTTACTGCAAGTGGCAAAAAAATGGAAAGATTCTTTTATGCTCTTATCTAAAAACTTAAAAACGGCCATCAAAAACCTGGTAAGATTAAAATTATTTGCTTGTACATGACAAAAATATAAACATCTGACTATCTGTAAAACAAGCAGGAAAAAAACTTGACTAACAACTTATCTATAAGTATATTATAAGGAATTATCAAGTCGCTTTGTGAGAGATATGACACCCAAGCTAGAGTCGAAATATAGTGAATTAGTTGCCATTTTCCATGAGCAATCAGGTTGGAATATGGCACGTGTTAAGTTCTTTGTTTTATTTATCAGTGCACTCTGCAAGGTGCGAACAGTTGGTTTTGAAAAGCTTGCTTCGGCATTTGATTCAAGTGCCAATACCAGTTCTTCTCTACGGAGAATTCAACGGTTTATGGCAGCATATTTACTTGATACGGAATTGATGGCTCGATTGATATTTCGGCTATTACCGCATAATCCACCTTTTCGCCTGGCAATGGACCGCACCAATTGGAAGTTTGGGCAAAGCAATATTAATGTATTGGTACTTGCGGTTGTTTATAACGGAGTTGCTGTTTAAGTTGTTGCCCAAATTTAGTAATTCAAATACCAATGAACGGATTGAATTGATTGATCGTTTTGTCGGTCTGTTTGGTTCAGAATCGTTGGATTGTTTAACGGCAGATCGCGAGTTTGTTGGTGAAAGATGGATCAAATATCGGAATGAGAACCGGATTCGATACTGTATCCGCATCCGCGAAAACTTTTGGGTTGTGCAAGCTCACAATGGGAAGCATGTCAAAGCCAGTTGGTTGTTTGCCGATTTGCCAATGAACGGTTGCCGGGTAAATCACCGGATTGTTTACCTGAACAATCAACTCTGTTATCTCTCTGCATCAAAAGGAAAAGACAAAGAGGGAAAACCTGAATTGCAGATTGTTATCTCGTTCAACAAACCTGAAGATGCTTTGGAAATATACAAGCAACGATGGCAGATTGAAACAGCTTTTAGAGCGCCGAAAACAAGTGGGTTCAACATTGAGGACACCCACTTAACGGAAATCGAACGGAACGAAAAACTATTTGCATTGGTGATCGTTGCTTTTACATGGGCATATCTGGTAGGTGATTATTTGCATAAACACATTAAACCAATCGCCATCAAAAAGCATGGGAAAAGAGCTAAAAGTATTTTTTAATATGGGCTAACTTACATCGCTTCGGCACTATTAAACGCTTTATTTCAGGATAATATAGATATATTCAAATTTTTGTCATGTACTTATAATTATTTGACAAGAATCTTTTGCTTGTTCCAATATTCAACTCGTGTGGCGCGTAGAAAATCAGCAGACCCTAAATTAGAAAATTGGAAGTCCGACAGGCTCCTGGAAGATGCCCTGCTTTGCCGCACCAGCCCCCAGAGCCTACCGAAACATACATATAAAAAGCGTCTCCTTTCTTCACCACAGAGTATGCCCACACTTTATTGTTATTGGATCGTGGTAAGGTACATGCCGCTTTGGTTGGCTAGCTCAGCCGGCGGAATGTCCATTTCTGTATATCATCTGACACCCATTCGGTATCCCAGGGATCGGCAGTAACATAAAGGTAAAACTTCCCTTCATGCTCAACAATTGAAGGATCGGCAAAATAACCCGTGGGATAATATAATTTTGCAACTCAACCAATGTGTATTGGTTATTTTTCTTTCTACAGGCTGTTAGTGTCAAAACAATTGATAACAAAACGAAGCAGGCTTATTTGTCAAGTTTGTCACTACTTACAGCTTCAGGTGGACAAATCAAAAGACTAAAGCCTGCAGGTCCTCCTCCGCTGTTTTCCAAGCGGACAAGAACCCTGTTCCACCCCTGCCGAAATTGGAAAAGGGTCATACTTTCGTCAATGTAGTACCAGCTGGTCCCCCTGTCTTGCCAAACATCCTTCCCATTAATCCAAACGCGCCCGCTGTCATCGGTTCCAATAGCCACCAACATAGTTGCTGGCTCATCAAAATACAATTCAGTGTAAGCGTAGTAAGTTGAATGTCCAGTAGTAACAGGAACCGTGTTATGCATTGACTCGCTTTGCATAAAATTCCACCGAAGGGTTCCATCCAGCTCAACCTCTTCACCTATCATCTTCAATGGATCAGAATCGGTTTCTGCAGTTCCTTGGCCTACCTGTCCGTCGGTATAAACAGCATCAAAGTCAATCGAAATTTCTGGTGGATGAACGATTGCAAAGTCATCGCGACCATAATTTTCCCAAGGTCCAATCATATACCAGGTGTTAATGTACAACCACCCTTTACGCTCTGCTTGTTTCGTGACACGCCGTCCAGAAAGGGCTTGTGCTTTTACCATTTCCTGATCCAGTCGGCCACCCTGATAATGGCTCATTGGAGTTTTGCTACCGGTATTCGAGAAATTCACCTCCATTCCGCCGTCCCCGCTTCCACTACCTTCTCCAGGATAGTTGGAGCCTCCGTCTGGTTTTTTGCCGCCGGGGTTTGGAACGCCGAATAAACTTTCCAGACGTGCTCCGGCCAACCCTGCCTGCCGGGAAGTTTGGCCAAGCAAACCCCGGTAATTATTCAGATCTGCCGTGTTGTTAATCTCTAGATCACCGCTGGTGTTGCTGCTCAAAGAGCGATTCCAGTCTTGTCCGTTGGTCTGATTGCGAATCAGCTCATCAAAATCGGGCATAAACGACGATCCTAATTGCAACGAATTATACACTTCAGGAAAGGAAAGCCCCTTTGATAGGGATTGTTTTGCAGCAATGGAAGCAAGATGGCTTCTCTGAATTTCAACTTCATATTGCTTTAGCATGTCATACAAATCCTTAACAGTAGGATTCGAGGCAAGCGGTGGACTTCCCGCTCGCGGAATATTGCGTGCTACTGAAGTATTATTAGCATCGTCCGGTGCCGAAGGTGGCAGTTGTCTTTTTTCAACTTGCTCCAGCAGCCCATCTTTTCGCTGCCTCATCTTTTCAGACATCTCCTGAAATTTTTTCAGCCGAGTCTCAAGATCCTTTTTAATAAGTACTTCAGACTGCTTAACGAGTTGCCGGGCATAGTCAGGTGGAAGGGCTCGCTGCGACTGTTCCTTCTTAATTCTACGACCAACATTGCGAACTGGTCGATTATATTTGTCCTGAAGCCTCATTGCTCCCTTTTCAGGTGTTGGCAAAAGCCAAAGGAACAGCACCAACCCAATGCAACCGATCAATGCGATCGCCCACGAAAGAATTACTGCAGTTCTGCTAGTTTTTGTTGTAGTTTTCATCATAAGTTCGTATCCCTATATTACTAAGGTTGTAAAACTGACATGCATCCATGACCTCAACAAAGCGGCCAAATGGAGTACCCTTGTCCATATCGATTCGGATGCGACGGTCTGGAGTTGTTATGCAGATTGTTCTTAATTGCTCAAGCATAAAATTAGTAGAACAGGGTTGACCATCCCAGTAAAAGTTACCATCGTTGTCTAATCCAACGATCGCCTGTTTGTCGTCTGGTTTTAGCTTGATTGCCGATTCCGAAGTCGGTAAATCAATTGGGATATCTCTGTTCTTCACCTTGGTCATGGTTGAGACCAGGAAGAAAATTAATAACAGGAAGACACAGTCGATCAATGGCGACATAGATACTTCCGGTTCGTCTTCGTTATTCTGTAACGGTAAGTTCATATGGTTTGCTTCCTAATCGTACTCGCGTACGTGTGAATCCTTGTAGTTGACATTTATCGAATACATCAATCACCGATTTGACCGAAACCGCCCGATAGGCGGCAACATCAATGGTTATATCCGCCCCTTCGCTATTTTTTAAACTGTTAAGAAAAACGGTTAGGTCATCAATCTGTACATAGTCATTACGCCCGTTATAAGCGTCGTGGTTCAGCACCTGGTACAGATTTTTGTTCTCATCCACGGCAATAATCACGGCATCCTGACCTGACCTCGTCGTTGACAAACTTGATGTCATTGGTGGCAGCGACAGAGGAATCTGCATTTCCCACTTTTTCATCATAGTGGTTACCAGGAAAAAGATGAGGAGCAGAAAAACACAGTCGATCAGCGGCGACATTTGAACATCAACCTTATCATCGTCATCATAAGACAGGCGCATGGCAATCCTCCTGGTGTTTTGGACTCGCTACTTCAGGCGATTCATCATTTAAATAAATGTCTGTAATGACATTTTCAATTTCTACCTCAATAGTTGAAGCCAGTCCCATAATACGTTTTTTAAGGACAAAATAGATAGCTACTGACGGAGCAGCAATAATTAAACCTGCAGCCGTTGTGATCAATGCCTTCGAGATTGAGTCGGAAAGGATCGCAGCACCACCTTCGTCGCCATAAAGAGCTACTAGTCCAAAGGCTTCAATCATTCCGACAATAGTGCCAAGCAGTCCCAATAGAGGTGATAGTGAGGCGATAACCGAAAGCGGGTAAATGCTTGACAAATGCTCTCGAATGTCGCGCCCCGCTATATCTCCGGCAGTCTGACTTACTACTTCTCGCCCGGCATTTCGGTGTTTAAAAATAAACCGAAGTGATTCGGCTAGAGTGGATGGGTACTTTTCACAAGCATCAATTGCTCCTGCAAAATCTCCTTTTTTCAGGTACTCCCGTACAGATGAACGAAGCGGTTTGGGCGCTAAACGTGATTGGCGCGAGGTCATTATTCGTTGAAGGGCTATTACAATTGTCAAAAGACCCATCAAATACAACGGATACATCATAAATCCTCCGGCTTTTACTTGGGCTGCCCAGTCAATTTGTACGCCTTGTGGCTGTTCTGAGCTCTCTGCTATGGAGGTACCACTAAGTGCCACTTCATCATCCCCGCTAACGGCAACCGGATCTGCCACTTCGCTCGGAAGAACACCTGGAGCAAAAGCGAACGTATCTTCTGTTGTGCCAAGTACAATTCCATCGAACCCGGCATCCCGCGGAGTGGGACAAAGAAATGATACACTTGTTAGGGTGAAATCACCAAAGTCTTTCCAAAGGTCGCGGGTAGTAATAATCCAATTGCCCGGGATCTCTTCGCTTAACACGTAGCCTTCACTTATCACATTTCCTTCACCGGCAACATACGTATAATTATATTTTTTGCCAGATTGGTTGGGAAACGTCGAAGACAATTGATGGCCAAGTTGAATTCCAACCTGTCCCCCTCCCCATTTAATCCAGGCAAAGGTCAAATAGCGATACTCTCCAGGACCCGGATTTTCGCGAATTGGAATTGACAAACCGGCTATTTTGGCGAGACTGTCTGATGACTGAAGATATATGTAATTATCAAAGGTTCCCTGTATTTTGATTCCACCTTCGCGCACAAAATTTTTATCGCCGACCCATTTTGCTCCAGCCGGCAGCTTGTTGCTGAATATTTCCAATTTCGAACCATTCTCTGCTTTTTTGTTGTTTTGTGCAGAAACATGCGAGTTTAAAAGCAAAAATGCAGATATTAACATAGTAACTGCAAACATTAAACTGTTTTTTTTTCGATTGATCATCATTCTTGTTTTCATAAGTTTATAACGCTCATTTTTATACTGTATATTGAATTTAGTCGTGTATATTTTAATCCAGTAATTTAAAATCGTGTTTAATTTTCAATTTTTTGTTTTTCTGCGTTTTCAAGATTACGTCTCAGAAATAATGGACAAATTAACGAACTATCTCAAGAATAGAGGAGGGTCAAAATAGGCTAAAAGGGGGGAGGATTCGGGATTATTTATATACAAACGAGATTTAGCACTGTAGCTGTGCAGTGATGGGACAATGAAATTTTGTTCCCTTTTTGTGATCAACTCTCTTTCAGGAAAGCCATTGCTTTTGCCCGGATCCTGGAAACAGTTACGGACGGAACGCAATATTTAGCACTTAATCGTTGTCTGTCTTGTTAAAATATAAGAAACATATTATGGCGATAATATTGAAAAAAACTACTAATATTAACCACATAAGTCGTTGGTTTGTGCTCAACCTTTCATGTTTTATTATGATATACACCCCAGCAATTAAGAAATATAAACCAGACAATAAATATAAAAGTGCATTTGAAATAAGTTTAACTTGAAGAATTGCCAATATCGTCATGATAGTAGTGAAGACCGCACCCGCCCAAATCAATTTTATTTGTGATGTTTTCATATTTTCACCTAATCTTGAAACCAATATCCATTGCCACTAAGGTTTATTGTGCCTGTACCTGCATTTGTATCGAAGTTGCCAGATGCATTTATTGACCTTGATTCGGTAAAACTAACCCCCATAATCGAATATGTTTTAGATTCTTTGCCGGCGATTGAAAAATTTATTACGCTTCCACTGGATATGCAACAAAACCCTGTACGATTAGTTAAGAGTCATGCTGCAATTCTTTGATTGTTATTTATTAATTCAAACTCTTCCATTGTTTTATACCCCAAAGCTGAGTGTCTCCTTCTACGATTATACCATGTTTCAATCCATTTGAACAAGGATAGTTTTGCATGGTCCTGAGTTGAAAACTGATTTTTATACACAAACTCAACTTTTATTGTTTTAAAGAAACTTTCGGCAACTGCGTTATCCCAGCAATTTCCTTTTCTGCTCATACTTCTGCAAACCCATTTGTTTGCATTCAATACATTGGTAAATGCCGAGCAAGCATATTGAATACCCCTGTCTGAGTGAAAAATGAGTTTTTGCGTAATTGGTCTGTTTCTAATTGCCATCCGCCATGCAGCAATTGTGGTTTCTTCAGCACTCAATCCTTTACTCATTGCCCATCCTACAACTTTGCGGTCAAACAAATCGATAATAACAGTTAACCCGCATTATTCATCAGCCAAAGAATCGGACATTGTAATTTGCGGGGTTTTATTTTTGATCGTTGGATTTAATAAAAATTGCGTCAAATTCTGATGGGGATATAAATACAAGGGC
>NZ_WVEM01000021.1 GCF_009847015.1 Sunxiuqinia indica | reverse complement strand
TTAGGTGTTTATATGCCTTCATCTTTTTTATGGTTTGCTTACCTTGAAGATGAAGGTTTTTTTATCCAAAATTGGTACTTCTCATTTGCGAAAATTTGACACTTTAAAGTTGCTGATTACAAGTCATAAACTTTAGCACCCAGGTTGATACCATGCCCGCCCTTAATCGAACCCTGGGAATAATCATACACGAAGCCCAACGTATTTTCCGGAAGGTTCGAAGTATCTATCCATGATGCCCCGGTGGGATTCCTGTACACACTGGAGGAGCAGTAAGTTAGTGGCGGATGGGTATGAAACAGGCCAATTAAATATATTCCTCCCTGTGATGGATCCGTTGATGGGTGCGGAAAATTATTAAGCGTTAAAGTGGCATCCTCCCCGCATTCAGACGTATTCCCTGTTTGGAAAGGCGAATCAATCATTAACTTCTGGACATCCCGGTCAAGGTAAGCGTACAGACAGAACCCATACTCTTTATATTTGCCATGATTTTTTTCAGCAAATTCCTTTGTTTTCTGCCAAGCATCGTCCATATCCGATGACACCCACGATTTAATTACTTCCCGGGGAGGATACTCAACCGTAACTGTAACAATATCTGAATCATACGTTTCTACATCGTTAAACCTAACCTGCGCCTGTATATCCCATATTCCGGCTTTTAACGGATTTCCGCTATAGCTCAGCATCGATACGCCTCCGTCTAAGTAATGGCCTTCTCCGTCTTTTAGCGGATCATCTCCTGTTTTTGCAATGTAATAATATACATAAGCAACATCGTTTTCTGTGTACCAGGGGGTATAGAAAGACAGGCGCAACTGATAGTTCCCCTGCAAAAGGGTTATCAAACTGCTGCCTGATGTCAGGAAAACAACCTGGACATCCTCATCCGTCGATTTGGTATCTATGTTTACTTGCTTTACTTGCTGAGTTTTGCTGAGGTCTTCTTTTGTACAGGAAAAAAGCAAGACCCATAACAATCCGGTTAAAGGAATTAGTAATAAAAATTTAGTTTTTTTCATGATTTTAAGTTAAAGGTTATTGTGTAAAGTTTCGGTAATCTCTTTAATTCACCATCCTAAGGGTTTGCTCTTTCATGCTGAGTAACCCTGGGTTTTCGTCCGGAGGGGCATGTTCGGGTATGGTATTCTTGTATGTTTTCATGATCCGTTTTTAATCCGTTTTTTTTCAATAACAAATTAATGTATTCGAGGAAGAGGGAAGGGGGGCAAATCAGTAAAATACAGGGGGTTATCTGATTTTATCTTCACCATAATAATCAATGCAAAATGTAATCACGCTCTTGAGTGCCCGATTATTTGTTCTGACTATGCCTGTTTCATAGTCTTATATGTTTATTGAAAAAAGAGTTTTAAACTTATTGAACGAACAGGAATTTCACTTTGGTTTTAGTCAATGATTCTACTGTTTTTTTGCAAACTATACTGGTTTTAGAAATAGTAATTTTAATGCGGGATAAACAATAGCTCTTTGGGACTCTAGTTTAAATTTGCAATGATTCTCTGAACTTATCCTTAACCACGAGTAAACAGAGAAAAAATAAAGCCGGCTTGTTGCTTTGTGGAACTTGGTACTCTCGTATGTTTGTATTAATAACGATCAAGACTCATTTAATTACTGATTTTGTAGTTTAGTAATATAAATGGGAGAAGGCAAGTAGGTGTTTTGGGAGTTGTGTATTACTGTTCGCTAACAGGTTAAAAAAAAACGTTAAGTTGAACTAGAGCCTGTTTTGTTTGTATATGATTAAAATAATTATTATTATAATAATTAAGAAATTGACGGTTGTTTTATTGTCAATTTTCCAAAAAGCTAAAGGATAAATGTAAACCGCTTCTAAAGATTTGCCGGCCGCTGTTATCGAGTCTAATGACTACCAGTGTACGGGGGATTCTTAAAAATAGTCCGGTAAAGGTCTATATTAAAGTACTGGCAATGGTTACTCAATATTCCCATCTGGATTATATTCGGGTTAATCCTGTTAAAAATAATGTTCAACGAAAGTGATGAGAGTGTTTTGGACAGGTGGGGTTGCAGTCTATTTTGCCGAGAAGAGTATCATCAGCATGATTTACTTTCAATTAGACCGGATTTCTATTAAATAAGAAAGCCGGAAGCATTCGCAATGAACACTTTCGGCTTTTTGATTTATTATTTTAGCTTTTTCTTATTTTGCTGGTTTCAGAATGAAGCTGTACGAATACGCTTTATCTTCCAGACGGTATTGTTTGTGAGTCCAAGCACCCCAGCTGTTATCACCTCCCACGCCACATTGTTCCAGATCGATTCGCAAGTAAACATCCCTGCGAGGATGAACGTCGGCAGCATGTTGTTGCTTTTTGGTCAATCCTGTGTCAAAATCGGACGTATCAAAATGCAGGGCGCTGCCGCTCAGTGGTTGCAGTCCTTCTACCTTTAGTCCGTAACCTTCATTGTCTGTCAGGCTCATCCACCGAATACCGGTTTTGTACCCGTTTTCCTGCGGACGGATGTAAGGCACATACTGGTCGGTTACGTTGCTGTTGTATATGCCCAGTAATGCTCCTGAGTTCCGGTCGTTATAGTTTTCCCAGGGACCACGACCATAGTAACTGAATTGATCGTAATCGCCCGCCAGACGAAGGTTCATCCCAAAGCGCGGAAGATCCGGTAAACCATCCGATCCTGCTTTGCAAGTAACATCAACTTGCAGGCTTCCGTCACCGTTCATGGTGTAAACCAGTTGGTAGTCCGAGTTCACATCTTTCAGCCGGAGGTCAGCGGTAATTACAACGGTGTTTCCTTTTTCTTCGATTTCGATATTCTTTAATTCGCGATTGCTGCCTGCTGCGCGCCAAACGTTACAGCGCGAAGACATGCCGTTCCCGAAATCATTGTCGGTTGGAGCTCTCCAGAAATCTGGCACCAGCTCTGAGTTAATCAACCATTTACCTTGTGCAACCATCCGATTCACTAATCCGGAGTTCTTACCAATGCGTATTTCGACCTTCTCAGTACTCAGGATAATGGTATTACCCTGCTGACTTACTTGAGGTTTTGTATTTGAAACTTTTGGAGTCGTAAAATAATCATTCCCGTCAAAAGCGATTTGATCGTAAGCCACTTCTTGACCAGAAGGAACCAGGTCTTTTGCTTCTTTGGTATATGCATGAATGTTGAGCAAGTACTCAACACCTTGTTCCGCTTGAATCTTCGGCAAATCAATTTTCACCTTTTGGGTTTCGCCCGGTTGAGCAGTACAGGTAAATTCACCTTCGGTGGTTTTTTCGCCATTTTTCAGTAATACCCATTTAAAATTGAATTGGTTGAGACTAATGAACGAATATTCGTTGTACACATTCAGTTCGCCTTTATTCAAATCAGCTGGTGAGACATGAATACTTTGATATTGGTATTTTATCTCCATCAATCCAGGGTGAGGGGTGCGGTCGGGGAAAACCACTCCGTTTAGGCAGAAGTTCACGTCATTGGTATATTTATTGCCCCCCAGGTCGCCGCCATAAGCCCAAAAATTGTCGCCAGATCCGTTTGTTGCCAATACTCCCTGGTCAACCCAGTCCCAGATAAAGCCACCCTGCATGTGGGGTTTAGAGCGAATCAAGTCCCAGTATTCTTTAAAGTTTCCATTACTGTTCCCCATGGCATGCGAATACTCACACATAATGTAAGGGCGACCAGGATTTTCTTTTTCTGCATATTGGTGCATACTTCCCATTCCGGGGTACATCGGGCAAACGATATCGGTATTTTCATTCTCACCGGCCTGTTCAAACTGTACCAAGCGGGTGTTATCGCGTTCTTTGATCCATTTGTAAGCATCATGAAAAACAGAACCATTACCACACTCGTTGCCCAAACTCCAGATAATTACCGAAGCATGGTTTTTATCGCGCTCAACCAAACGGTGAATCCGGTCCATATGTGCGGCATGCCATTCAGGCAGGTATGCCGGGTGCTTCTTTTGGTCGAACCAGTTCTGCCACTCGGCGCCCATGCCGTGAGTTTCAATGTTGGCTTCATCAACCAAATACAAACCATACTGATCGCAAAGCGAAATCCATATCGGGCTATGCGGATAGTGAGACATACGTACAGCATTAACGTTGTGCGCTTTCATTACTTCAATGTCTTTTATCATGGTGGCTTTGTCCACATAATGGCCGGTTCTTTGGTTGTGTTCGTGCAGGTTTACCCCTTTTACCAATATCGCTTTCCCGTTCACCAACAGTTGGCTATTTTTCAGTTCAACGGTACGGAACCCGATTTTTTGAGAAGTTGTTTCGATCAGTTTGCCATTCGCGTCGTATAGCGAGAGCAACATTTGGTACAGGTTGGGCGTTTCGGCGCTCCACTGTTTGGCGTTTTTCAGGTAGGTTGAAGCCGAAACGTTTGTTGTTGCATTCTCACCGGCTTTCCAGCTTTTTCTGGTTTTGTACTCCTGCTTGCCGTCGGCTCCCAGAATCTGTACCTGTAGCGAACCAGAAGCAGGCTCGCTTTTATAGTTTTTTACCTGCAAATTGAGCGAGAAAGTTCCGTTCTTATAAGCTTTGTCCAAGCCTGCTTTGGCGAAGAAATCGTCAATGCGTACTTGGTCAGTGCTGGTTAGATAAACATCGCGGTCAATACCTGACAAACGCCAGAAATCTTGGTCTTCGAGGTAGGAGCCATCACTCCAGCGATATACTTCAACTGCTAAATTATTGGTTCCTTTTTGTACTTGATCGGTGATGTCAAACTCAACCGGACTTTTTGTGACCTGGCTGTAACCAACCTTTTTACCGTTCACCCAAACATACATGGCCGAAGTGCCAGCGTCGAAATGCAGCACTACGCGGCGTCCATCCCAGTTTGCCGGAAACTCGAAGCTGCGTTTGTACGAACCTACCGGGTTATGTTTGTGATCGATGTATGGCGGGTTTTTTGGGAACGGGTAGGTGACATTGGTGTAAATGGGCGTTCCGTAACCTTTCAACTCCCAGTTGGAAGGAACTTCGATGTTATCCCAACCACTCACGTCATAGTTTTCTTTGTAAAAATCGACCGGGCGCTGGTCAGGAGCATAAATCCAATTGAATTTCCAGGTTCCGTTCAAATCGAGCACATTAGCCGATTGGTTCTTGTCATTTTTCAAAGCCAAAGCCTCATCGGAGTATGGAATGAAATAGGCTCTCGGATCTTCTTTGTTAATACCGAAAACGGCCGGGTTTTCCCAGTCATTGGTTGTTTGCGCTCCTGTCCGGGCTGCAAACAGAAATAAAAATAGATAGACTAAACTTTTCTTCATGTTTTCTTATTCGTATGATTGTTTTGATTTACATTAATTTTTGCATTTCAGCCATTTTAATGGTATTGTTTTGCTTTTTATAAACTTTATACAGTGCATTGATGAGCATTTTGTCCGTTGGAAAATCGTTGAATGACTCTTCGAGCATTAGTCTCGATTCCTCATATTCGTCTTTGAGTTGTTTGAGTTGTTTTTTTGTTTCCACATAATCAGCCAACTTAGCATTGCTCATGGAGTTGTAACGTTTAACTTCTTTTTCGTACCCCTCTTCAACTTTTTCAAAGAAGGTGTAAGCCAGCATTTTTTTTGCCTTTTTATCGTCAGGATGTTGTTCGAGTATTCGATTGAAATTGTCGATTGCCTCATCAAATCTCTGAATTCGTTCCAATGAAAAACCTTTTAGATAGAGATAGTTTCTGTCATTCGGTTTTTCAGACAACAGTTCATTTAATTTCATTACTGATTTTGCGTATTGACCACTGTTAAAGTATAGATAAGCTAGTTTCGAATTAAATTCATCTTTCTCCTCAGGAAGTTTTTTGGCACCTTCAAGAAGTATTTGTTCGGCCTCTGAAAATTGTTTCGAAAGACGATATGCATCAGAAAGCAATCTACAAGATTTTCCACTGTTGAATCCGAGTTCATAGCTTTTTCGAAGAAAGGGAGTCGCATCGTTATATTTTTTGATATTCATGTAATTCACCCCAGCTCCATATAGGCTTTCTCCATCGTAGGTACCCTCGTTCTCGAAAGCCAGCGCTGCCTTTACAAATAATTCAGCAGCCTGTTCGTAGTTTTCCTGTATCTCAGCATTCATTGCATCAGTCTTCAGCTGGTCGGCGGATTGGGCCTTGCTTGTTAGAAGACAACCAGTCAATAATATTGTGATTATAAACCCCTTCATATTTATTAATTTTGTCCAAGTTGGAATTAAAACTTATTCTTGGGGCGAAAGCTTTTGGTAGCCCCTGAAATAATCCACTTCGTACGTTAGCGGAAACTGTGTGCCTGAACGATCTCCTCCGTTTTCCCCAATTGCGATATTAAGAAGTAAATAATGTCCTTGCTTGAAAGGATTAAGTCCATCTGGATTATTTGTTTTCGACAATTCAATGTCGTTTAATAATTGGTCATCTAGGTATAACTTAATGTTGTTTTCATCCCAGTCCATTCTCCAAATGTGAAACTTTTCAGCCCATTTCGAGTCATTTTTTTCCTCGATAAATTGTTTTAACGGTTTAAAGCTTGAGTCCCATTGAGCTTCCCAACGGTCTTGCGTACCCCAGGCTGCATTTGCAAGAATCCCTGGCATACCGTTTTTTATGCAAAATTCCATTAAGTCAATTTCTCCGTTCGATGCCCATTCATTATTAACGCCCAGAGTCAAGATTGCCGGCCAGGAACCTTTTTTGATAGGTAAGCGTGCTCTGATTTCAAATCGCCCATATTTCCACGATTGTTTACGTTTTGTAATGATACTTGCCAAGGTATATCCAGAAAACCCTTTTGATGTTGTCCTGTTATTAGTTCCAGCTTCATAATTTGGGTTTTTCACCTTTTCTCGACGTGCTTCAATTCTTAATACTTGCCCATCACAACTGGTATTATCACTTCGAGACCATTGAAGTTCCTTATTTCGGACAAAGCCAAGTTCATATGACCAATTGTCCGGATTTGGGTTGCCTAAGAAATTGAATTCCTTATACCATACCAGCTGATAACCAGCAACATTGTCATGATCTCCAAGGTCAGATAATTGCAGATTGACCTGTGGGTGGGAATGGTTAAATACAAATAATATGCATATAAAAATAGCTACTAAGTGTGTGATCATGTTGTTTTTACTAATTTATTTTGATTTGTGATTTTCGTATCAAAACCCCCTGTTTCTATTCGCAATCTTTATGTTTTTACGACATGAATTAATGTAATAAAAGACGAACCACCTTAACTGTACGCCTCTGAATGAATATAAAAAAATTACTGCTGTCCATTATTGCATTTATTCTAAGTCATTGATTACCATAACATTGCCTTCAATACAACTAGCAGAAAAAATATCAGCTTCTTCATAATCGTACTTTTTTGAATCAAAGTAGACCCCAAATTCCTGTGGTATTTTTTCTGAATAGGCATTCAAGTAGACGAAAGTTCCGCTAAATGTCGATGAACCTGACAATGAAAGGAATTTACATTCTTTTACGTTCTCTATTTTATAATAGCCATCGTCCTGTAAATGAAATCTCCAATTCTGTGATGAATCATTATTACCAGGAATAAGTCTCAGTGTTCCGAACAAAGAGCCGATGAAATTCCCTGATTTTTTGTCCTTCAATTTATAAACTGTTGAATCTTTCGTGGCGATAAATTCCAGACTTAGGTTTATATCATCGTCATCTTCGGTAATCTGAAAACCATTGGCAGGCTTAGAAACTAATCGGTCAGACGTTTTCTCAAGCAAGCTATACACGTGACCGACTCGGACCTTGAGTGCTCGTTTATACCGGTATATCGTATCAAAAACGCTTAGATCCCATTTATCATACCATTTCACAACCGGATATCCAGATCGCATGCTAATTGGTAACCAAACCAAGTGAGATTTGCCTACGTCATTTGGATCCCAACGGTCGCCCATGTAGATATATGCTTTTTCTTTATCAGAAAATTTAAATACAAAATTGCTTTGAGAGCGATAGGTAATTTCTTTCAAGGGATCAACAGCGAAGTTTGAGCCTTCGATCCAGTTTCCGAAAATATTGGTAGTGAAAGCACTGCGTCCAGGATTCGGAGCCCAACCTGTACACCCGGAAAACAGACCGTAATAAATGTCACCCACTTTAAATATTGAAGCAGCTTCAAAACGTCCGCCAATGAGAATTTTTGCTTCAATTGCACTTGGTTCAAGAAAATCATCACGAAGCAATGCCATGGTAGTATTGGTGTTCATTTCGGTTGAGCCAAAATAGTAAGCTTTTCCGTCGTCATCTACAAACAATGTTTGATCCCTTGAATCGTGATTGTTTGGACGATAAGCTTTATGAAAATTATATGGCCCTTCAATATTGTCCGAGATAGCAACACATACTTTTGCAGCATCATATCCGTTCCCGTTTTCCCAATGTGACCACATGACCCACTTATTATTTTTCTCATTAAAGATGACTTTGGGACGTTCAAGCGTACGACCGACTGCAATGTCATTTTCTTCCTTAGTAGGCTTTCCTGCAAGCGTGAGAGCCAATCCAACCCTCTCCCAACGATAGAAGTCTTTAGATTTGTAGCAACTAACTCCATTAGAAACCATACCAGTGCGATCTTCTCCGAACAAGTAATAATATCCGTTATGGAAGACGACACACCCTCCATGCGCATTGATCTGTACACTATCTCTATCAAGCCAAATTAATCCTGGAAAAATCTTGGTTTGTGCTGAAGAAATCAATGAGAGAAAAATGATTACGAACAAAGTAATTCCTTTCATATTGTATAATGACTAATAAAACCCGGATTCTCCCGAAGGAATACCCCATGCTTTTAAATTAATAATTATCTGAATCAATTGTTATTTTAGGAGTTAATGGAGCATATACTCCCGTTGTATCATATGTAAAATATTCAATTACAGCTTGCTTGTTTTCGAAGCCTATTTTTGCATCATACAACCTTTGCATCCCTGTAAGCTTTACATTGTCAACTTCAAGTGGGCTTATATTACCCCCCCCTTTATTTCGTTCCAAAAAAAAGAATATCCTTATTTGTTTACAACTTGGGGATGTCGTGTAATCCATTGAATAAGTTTCCCAGTTGTTACTTGCAACATCTACGGTAATTCCTAACGACCTATCCTGCACTTCCTGGATTTTGATTTTTCCGAGGTATTTTCCACTTTCTTTTTTGTACCCTCCCCTAATCAAAGCTGATAGCGTATATGTCTCGTTTGGTGCAACATCCACTATTTGTCCAATTTCGGCAGCACTCCAGCCATCACTCCATTCGTAGCGATTCATACGCAAGATGTGGTTGTTAAAATCCTGTTCGTTGTCAATCTCTTGTTTGATAATATATTGCTCTGAATTATACACATCCCCAATTAAAATATCCCATCCTTCGATTGATTTTGCTATTGGTACGTTGTTGTGCGTTGCAAATTCTCCTTCAAAATCGGGGTTTTTAAGCAGATTCTGTTTGAGAGTCCCTGTTCGCACTGCAAAATCTGGCTGCAGCCCATAATCAACTGCTGAGAGCGTGTCAATTGGAAGACCATCACGATAAAGGAAAATGCGATTATCCGAAGCTACAGAGAATCGATAAATATGAAAACGGTGATCATCGTTGTAAAATCTGCCTAAGCCACCTTCGACCGAAGTAATAGGGTTTTTGATTCCTTTTTTAAAATCTGAGTTGTATAATCCCATGCCAGAATTATTAATGTAAGCTTTAAACCCAATGCCACCTTCTGTCACTACATATGGACGAAATTCCTGATTTGGTCTATCTGTTTTTACTTTCATTTCAATAGTAAACCCATTTTCGAGGGGAACAAAACCATTCTTGCCGATGTGAAACAATTCCTTTAAATCGCCACCGACATAAACAGGAAATGCTGAAATATCTTTTTTAGGAAGTGGAGTCCCCAGTCCTTTAACATGAACATACGATCGAATTGATCCACTTCTAAAAATAATAACTCCAGACTTTTTACTTAAAGTCTGATCATAAGAAATTTCTATAGAGTTGTTCTTAGAATTGGCAGGGAATGATGTTTGACTGACGCTAAATCCAGGGGAAGCGGTAACCAAAACGGGGTGATCCTCCTGAATATTTTCCGAGTTTATAATCAACGTAGAAGTATTGTTTGTGCCCTCAACAACCAATGGATTTTCTTTACTATTCGGTTGGTATTTTTTTACTTTTTGATGACTATCATTCTTTGATTCTTCTTTTTTTGCTTTTAATCGACTGCTATTGGCGGGGCTAACCAATTGAATCGTACATCCGAATAAAATTAGAAGCGCGATCTTTGAATAGTTTAGGTTCATTGTATTTATTAAATTAGTCTTATTTTGTTTTGCAATACTGAGGTTGTCTGTTTCCTCTTTGAATGCTTCCACTTTCTTTACTGGTAATCCAGCTGAGAAAATATCAAATGCTTGATTCCCATACCTCCTTTCGGTTTCGACAGTAGATTACATTACATCTTAGTGTATAGTCTGTCTATTCTTCTTCTGCCATGAGTCTCCATTACTAAGATGAGTTTAGCTTCTTAATCTTATGAAGAGCTAAAAATATGGCAGAAGGCAGAGCTTAACAGGGGAGAAAACCGTAAAAAACAGGGAGTAAATTCGTAAAGTTATATTTTAAGAGCTTGTCCGAAGTTTTAGTATGCGGTTTCATAACAAAATTGATAAGAGTAGCTGTTGCCCAAAAGTATCGGATTAACGTGGTCTATTATCATTGTTGTCCGGTAAACCGGAATATTTCTAATATTTCGTTTTTAATTCAGTGACAATCAATGCCAGCTTTTTTCATTTTCAAAAGTAAGCCCCCTCCATTTCGGAGAATAGCGAATTTTCATATTTGTTTCCAATAATATCAAGCACCAACATTTTATAAGCTTTACCTATCAGGCGGGGAGCTGGCATAAAACACAACAATGTTATTCACAAATATAAAACACTGGCAAGGGATTAAACATCAGGCATATTGTAAGTAATATGGAACAAGCCGATGCCCGGTCTTTCTATTTCGGGTTTTCGTTTCGTTTGACGTTTGAGCCTGCAATATGGTCGTAAAACCACAAAGGCAAGCTCCTGATAGACATGCTTTTTTGACAAAGTCTTTTCGTGTCAGGTTCATGTTCGTGGTTCTAAAAGTTTAGTAAAAAAAATTAATTTCACATTAAACTAATTGATTCCCTTAAAAAAGTCTAATCATTTACGGTTTTTCACCGTCTGGTTTCAACAGTCTTAAATAGAAAATGCGCCCTGCCTTGTTGTCTTCTTTGCCTTTAAAGGTAACCGTGATAACCGATTTGTTTTTCAGTAATGAACGTGGAATTGGATATTCAACATTCACAAAATCGTCCTTGTTCCGTTTGTTGGAAACATTCTCGGTTGAAATTACCTGGCCATCAACCAAAATATCAAAGGAGCGTTTGTCGTTTTTATTTTCATTTCCCCTGTAACGAACCATCAACGAAAGCTTGTCCTGTCCTTTTGTAGCTAGCTGGTAACTGAAATAACCGCCATTACTGGCTTCACGGTAATATTCGTCTTTAAATACATTGGCCGATGTATTTGATTCTTTCATGGAATGGTCTGCCTCTGGCTGTTGTTCGCCTGTACCAACGTTGTCGATTGTGCGCTCGTCAAGTTCAAGGGCTTCCTGCTCCTTGGCTTTTAACGCTTTGACCACCGATGCGTATTCAGGTCTGGAAATTGACATCCAGTACATCATGTAACGAGCATCATGTATTCTTTCAAACGGCTCCAAAACCAACGATTGGTATTGGGGTTCATCGGGAAACATTCCGGGAGCTTGGAACATAAGCGGTTTACCTTTGATAGGCTCCAGATCTTGCAAAATGGAATCCCGGCTGCCTTCAATGATCGGCGCTTTATCCAATTCCTCTAGAGGACCACGCGCGATATGGCTCCAGCGACCATCATCTGCGATCAACCCATCGAGATCCTGGGTGCTGGTTTTTGCCCCCAATAGCATGGGGCCATACATTAATGCGATGTATTTCTCCACGTTGGGCAACTGCTCAAAATGTGCATGCATGGGTAAGGTGATTTCGATTTGGTCACCGGCCTTCCATGTCCGGTTGATGGCCAGGAAGCTTTCAGGTTGAGAGGCTTGTTTGTACAGTTCTCCATTAATCTTCACTGTGAATTCATCAGCTTTTACCCATTTCGGGTGACGGATGAACATCGTGAAGTCGCCATCTCCTTTTGCAATCATCAACTTGGTTGATTGATCATCCGGGAAATTTGTTTCCTGGTTCAGTTCAATTCCATTGGCTTTCCAATTCAAAACAGAAGGAATGAACAGATTCACAAAAAGCGAATCGCTGCCATTATGGGTGTAAATCATTTGCCCATACTTGCCGTGGTTTTCCATTCCTGTGCCCACACAGCACCACATTGCTTGGTTGGGGGCAGAGTAAACACGGTAATGACGTGGACGTGCCGGGGTAAAATAAACATAGCCACCGGTTTCCGGATTTTGGGTTGAAAGGATATGGTTGTACAGCGCACGCTCATAAAAATCAATGTATTCAGCTTTGGGTTGTATTCGGAAAAGATCTTCTGTCAATTTCAGCATGTTGTATGTGTTGCACGATTCCGGCCCTTCGCGGGAGGTCACGTAATCTTCACAAGCCTCGGCCGATGGGAAATGCTCACGGCGACTGTTGCCTCCCAAAGCCAGCGAGCGGTTGTGTACAACAGTTTCCCAAAAGAAATTTGAAGCTGTAAAATAATCACTATCGGAAGGACTGAACTGGGCCACCCGGGCAAAACCGATTACTTTCGGTATTTGCGTGTTGGCATGCAAGTTATCCAGATTGTCAACCTTTTTGGCCATGGAATCAAAAAGTACATGATGGGTAAATTTTTTAGCAGTTTCCAAGTACTTTTTATCACCGGTCATTTCATAGGCATCGGCATAAACTTCATTCATCCCTCCAAATTCCGTATTGAGCATATCTTGCATTTGGGTGGTGGACAAACCTGAGATTTCGTCAATCCCCCAATCACAGAGTTTTAGAAACATGGTTTTGGCCAGCTCGCTTTTCCCATAAAGCCAGGCATCGCGCAATCCGGCATACGTTTTATGCAGGTTGTACCAAGGAACCCAAGCCTTATGGAACAAGGTAAAATCGCCTGTCTTGACCTGCGCCCATATTGCCTTGCTGTCCGGGACTCCTCCCAAATAGCCGTTGCCGTTGGCATCCTGACATTTTTTGAGTTCGCTGAGCATATAATCCATTCGCTCCTTGCAATCGGTATTCCCTGTGGCGGCATAGTTCATGGCCAGTGCGCTGAGGTAATGGCCTCCAACATGCCCCGCCAGCCCACTCCAGTTTTTGAATCGGGCGCCTTTTACCGGAAGTCCGGCTTCTGTCAGAAAAGGTTCAAGCAATCGGTCGGTATCATATTCCAACAGGGTTTTGATGTTGAGTTCCTCCGCATTTTTAAATTGACTGGGAAGTAAAGTTACATCGCCAAGTGGAAACTCGTTTGGGTACAGTTTCTCCTGAGATTGGACACTTTTCACCGATAGCAATCCGAGAATAAGTAGCAATATAAATGCGGTTTTCATTGGGTTATTGTTTTAATGTGTCTTTTTAATTCCTTTTTTTCTGACTGAAAAAATGATTATTTCAGTTTTAGGGATATTTTCTTTGCTGAATAGTTGATTGTTTTCGATGGTTTTGCTGTGACACCGAGCCCGGTTCCTTGTTTTTCGCTAACCAATACAATTTGGAACTTTTGTTTTTTTAGCATTCCTGGGAATTCTCCTTTCCGGTCATCAATGGTCAACTTTTTGGCGGCATCATCCCAATGAAAATGGATCGTAGCATAGGCTCCTTTTTCATAATCATAGTTGTCGTGTTCGTCATTGTACAAAGTGAAATCACCATCATTCCCAGGATAAATACGAATCTCGATTGGATCGATTTTTTCATCCGCAAATTGTACCAACGGCCCCATCGGTAAAATTGAGCCAGCTTTTACGTATAGCGGGATGATATCAATTGGCACTTCTTTTTCAACTGTTTGACCTCCTTGAATTTGCTGACCAGTCCAGAAATCAGTCCAGTTGGTTCCTTCAGGGAGATACACTTTTTGCGTTTTTACCGTGCTGAAATCTTCAACCATCGAACTGTCTTTCTTTTGAACATACAATGGATCAGTGACCGGGCAAACCAAAATTGATTTGCCAAACAGGTATTCATTGTTGAGGTTGATGGCTTTTTTATCATTTGGAAAATCCATCATCAAGGCGCGCATCATGCTACCGCTGTTGGCTGTAACATCCCACGAGGTTGAATACGTGTAGGGCAAAAGCCGGTAGCGAAGATTGATGAATTTGTCAATCGCATCATAGGCCCAATCGCCTTTTTGCCCGAACTGATATATTTCACGAGGCGAATCTGTCCCGTGCGAACGCATCATTGGAATAAAGGTTCCAAACTCTAGCCAACGCACGTACAATTCGCGATAGGCTTTATTTTCGATACCACCATGAAAATTCCATAAGAAGAAACCGCCAAGGTCACAGTTCCAGTAAGGAATGCCGCTCAGTGAGAAGTTCAATCCAGCAGGAATCTGGTCTTTCAAGTGCTCCCAGGAAGCCACCACATCGCCCGACCACGAATTGGCTCCATAGCGTTGTTGACCAGCAAAAGCGGAGCGGGTTAAAATGAAAACCCGTTTTGATGAATCGCTTTCCCGTTGATGTGTGTACACGCCACCAACATGTTCCAGCGGGAATGCATTCCGAACTTTTCTGAATGGCCCCAAATAAGTTATGTTGTCAAAATCTTTGTCTTGAATATCCAAATGGTCAGGTTCGGATGAATCCAGCCACCAACCGTCCATTCCCAATGAGAAAATGCCCTGGTTCATGTATTTCCAATATATATCGCGGGCTTCAGGATTGTAGGGATCATATACCTTTACGCCAGAGGGTTTGGCATCTGGTTTTGGAGGCCAGGTATTTTCAGCAAATGGAGGCCATGTTTTGAAATCCATCAACATGCCTTTCTGGTTCAGTATTTCGTATTGTTTTGTTTTGGGTCCGAACGATGCCCAGCATGAGATAATGACGTGTGCATTTAAATTGTGAATGTCATCGATCATCTTCTTTGGATCAGGAAATTCAGGATTTAAAAACTCCATGGCGTTCCAATGGGCGTTGTCGCCCCAATACTGCCAATCCTGAATAATCCCATCCAGCGGGACGCCAATTTCCCTGTATTTTTTGACTACGCCAACCAGTTCGTTCTGGCTTTTATAGCGTTCCTTGCTTTGCCAGTAGCCATACGTCCAGTAAGGGAACATGGGAGCCTGTCCGGTCAAATGGCGCATTTGGGCAATAACGCCATCCGCATTTCCCCCGTACATAAAATAGTAATCGGCACAGTTGCCCACTTCCGATTCAAATGAAGTTTCCTGCGGATTATTGGTAAAGTAGGAAGGGGAATAGTTGTCCCAAAAAACACCGTATCCTTTTATCGATTGAAAGAATGGAATGACTGTTTCCAAATTAGCTTGCCGCAAAAATAATTTTTGGTTGTTCTGCTCCATTTTTCCTTTCTGGAACTGTCCCATACCAAAAATGGGTTCATTTTCACCAAGCCGAAAAGCCTGGCGAACAATGTAGGTTTGTTCGCCCGCGTCGTCTGTAGGTGTAAATTGAACACCGTAATCTTTTTCGTTCAGCAATGGTTTGTTATCCAGCGTATAAAACGCGACTTTCCCGGTTTCATCGTTCAAACTTACTTTTATTTTGCTGGAAGTGATTGAGATTAAATGACCTGAGGACGTGACGTCGAGTTCTGTATTTTCGGGTTTGGCAATAACCGAAAGGCTTTCTTTTTTTAAAGAGACGCCAGTTGGTGTTTTGATTATCCGAATAGTTTGAGGATTGTAAAACTGGATTTCAACATTTACAGAACCAACATTGGCTTTTATTCCTTGAGGTGTTTTTTGAAAATCCTGTGCTTTTGAATTGAGGCCAGTTAAACACAAAAACAAGCTCAGCAAAAGGGTTAGATTTTTAGTCATTGTTAATAGTTATTAGTCGTTGAGTGGCAGCCTTGATTTTCTGTTAAAACCAAAAATTTTGGCTACAATAAAATTAAAGTAAAAAAATACTTTTAAACAAAGATGGCTCTGCGATTAAAATCCATTTTTAAGAAATACAGCAGAGAGTGTAATTTATATGCTCTGTATCGAATTGATAAAAGAATTATTACGTGATTGTTAGTTTTGATGATCATTCATCAAGTTAGTTTGTTCTAAAAAAGATGAAAAGCGAAGTTCGTTTTTAGAAATGAACTTCGCTTTTTTATTGAGTAACTAAATTAGTAGCCTGGGTTTTGTTGCAAATTCGTGTTCTTCATCAATTCAATTGCATAGTGTGACATGATACAAGTTGATTAGTGGTTGAATTTAAATAAACCGCAAGCATGGGCTGGCAACTCCTGTCCAAATGTTTCTTCCACCTGCCCCAAATTTTCACCGGTCCACATGTTACTTACCAAACTGCTTCCTTTCACCCCCAAATCTTCCAAATTTACCGATACCCTAATTGGCGATTCGCTATCGGAAATATTGAAAATAGCAAGGTAAATATCCCCAGTATTGGGGTTCCGTGAAGTAATGGCTAATTTACCATCTTTTTGGAAAAGCTGATGGACGTCCGTTCCTTCACAATGCATTTTTAGTACATCCGCATTTGTAAGCAAAGAAAGCGTAAACTCATCATTACTTGGAAGGTCGCCGCCAAAGAAAAGTGGTGATTTAAAAATTGTAAATAAAGTCATTAGTGTATATTGTTCATCATGCGTCAATCGGGTCATGCGATCTTCACTTCTTTCACCACGAATCGATATGCGTCCCAGCGGTATCATATCACAATCGGGCCAGGTACCAGGAGCAATATATGGATACCATTTCTGACAAACATCCATTAAATGAGTAATATGCGGCCAGGTATCCCAAACATCATCAACCATACGCCACATATTTGCATGATTACGGACATGGTCAGCCTTTTCAACTGGTGTTTCGCCAGGTGAAGTACTTAACACAATGGGCCGACCACATTGATCAATAGCATTACGAATTAATTCGATTTCACCTTGGTGATACGGACGGGAAAGATCATCAACTTTTACAAAATCGACACCCCAATCGGCGTACATATCAAAGATGGAATTATAGTATTCCTGTGCACCAGGTTTATCAGCAACAATGGTATAGTTGTCCTTCAACCACACACATTGCTGTTTAGTTGAATAAATTTGATCGGCCGTAATCCCATCAGTTCCTTTTATTGGCAATCTATTTTCAACCGCCACCCCTGGGATGCCCCGCATGATGTGAATCCCGAATTTCAGGTCTTTACTGTGTATGTATTCGGCCAATTCTTTAAATCCCCTGCCATCTTTGGCAGAAGGAAAACGGTTGATTGCAGGTTGGTAACGGCCGTATTCATCAATCATGTAGTGCGGATCGGTTTGGTTGTAACCGCCGGCTTTATCGTTTTCCACAAACCAGCGAATATCAACTACAATGTATTCCCAACCGTATTCTTTTAGATTTTCAGCCAAATAATCAGCATTGGCTTTTACTTCATGCTCTTCAACTGTTGACCCATAACAGTCCCAACTGTTCCAACCCATTGGAGGTGTTTGTGCCCAGGTTTTAAATTCACCTTCTTTAAATGGTTCTGCTTTTATCTTGTTTTCATTTTTACAAGACATGAAGAAGACCATTAAAAAAAACAATAAAAATTGGCTTGAATATTTCATGTTAATTAATTTGATGTTAAGCTATTTCTTTTATTCAGAAAATAAGTAGTGAGGAACAGTCAAGTTTGTTCCTCACTAAATTCAATAATTATGATTTATTAATAACCCGGGTTTTGTTGCAAATTTGAGTTTTTATTGATTTCAACCTGAGGAATAGGATACAAAGTCCTGTAATCACCTTTAGGTTCGTGAGAGAGCCATGATTTTTTTGTGAATACCCCAAAACGGATTAAATCCTGACGGCGATGTGCTTCTTCGAAAAATTCATATCCCAGTTCATCTAAGAACCTGCCGTATTGTACGTCGGTTCCACCTTCTTCGGTCGTTCCATGAACATCCCTTCTCCCATAGTCATATGAACTGCCTTGCATTAATTCACTACCTGTTACAATTGCTTTCTCAGGACTACTTTTAAAGCTTCTATCCCTTAATTGGGTAACTAGTTGTGCTGCTTCATCCGCTTGTCCCTTTCTTAACAAACATTCTGCTTTCATCATTAAGATATCCGCATAGCGGAAGAATGGAAAGTCATTATTTAGGATTGCAGTAGATCCCATTGCATATTCAAATTTTCCAAGTCGTAACCCATGGCAAGCTTCTGTGGTATCAACAGCAGGAACTTCATTCACAAGATTAAGTACTTGTCCTTTTTGTGCTCCATTTTGGACAATCAGAACTTCACCATTCGAAGAATATTGAACGCCTTTGATCCAGTTTTCTTTATAGCGCGCATCATCTTCTTTGTCAAAGGTATTTATAAATTGAGGGATTGCACAAATACCTCCCCAAGGAGAATTTACTAAATTATATGTTGCTTGCATTTCCTGCGGCAATGTTTGCATATGATGATCAAATGCATTCCAATCATCCCAATATTGAACCAGGTATTTATCGTCATAAACAAAAGCCCAGATAATTTCTTTGGAGTTTTCATTATTCGTAACAAATACATTTTTTTGGTTAGTTTCTAATTGATATTCATCTGAATTTATTACAGCATTGCATTCAGCGATACATTTATCCCACATGGCTTGCCCTGTATACACCTCCGCATTCAAATACAGCTTTGCCAACAAGGCGTGAGCCACCCATTGATTCATCCTACCGTAGGTCGTTTGATCATTTTTATCGCTTAAATCATTTATATTGTCAGTTACCTCTTTGATGATAAAATCAAATACTTCTTTTCTGGTATTTTGTTCTGGCAGGTAATTTGCAGGGACATCAAAAGTGGTAATTATGGGAACATTTCCATACATGTCACACAATACCCAATAGTAGGAGGCCCTGAGTACTTTTAACTCCGCCAAAGCAGATGTTTTGAAATCTCCGATAGGTATCAGGTCATTTTCTATCTGATATATTACCCTATTGGTGGTTGTAATTCCATTAAATGCCCTTTGCCAACATTCGGATATAATGGCATCTTCAGCTGTCCATTGGTGATAATGAAACCTTCTGTAACCACCATCATCAACCCATCCCCATGGACGTTTAGGAATTAACAATTCATCCGTGCAGATTTCCTGTGCCCAGAAATAACTTTGCCATTTATTAAATAAATTTCGCCAGGGTACGTATGCTGATGCAATTAATGACCCAATATCATCTGGCGATGCATTGAATTGCTCTGCTACAATGATATCGTAGCTTTTATCTTCAAGTTCGGTACAGCTAATCACTCCAAGGAATGATAGTATGATTAATAATTTTGTTGCTTTCATAATTGTAGCCAATTTTAGAAGTTTACATTAAGTCCCAAAGTAATGGTACGCGTGGTTGGATATTTATCCCGGTTATCTATGCCAGGATCTAGTCCTGTCCAGTTCACTTCAGGATCAATTCCTTTATAACCTGTAATTGTAAAGGTATTTAGGCTAGATAAATAAACTCTGGCTGAATGAATAAATTTTGAATTAATAGACTTCAAATTATATCCCAAGGTGATATTATCAATCTTCCAGAAATCACCATCCTCTACATAGTAACTGTTAAATTCAAGTGGCATATTTTTGTTTAATACCGCCTTGCCATAAATTTTATTATAAGCAGACTTTAAACGGTTATACCTTTCTTCTCCGGTATTTTCATAATACATTCTTTGAAAATTAATGATTTGAAAGTCAAAGGCTCCTCTCATCGTAATTCCCAAATCAAAATTCTTGTATTTAATAGTGTTATTCAAAGATGCATAGAACTTGGGAATACCATTGCCAATAACCTTTTTATCATCAAAACCTCTGTTAAAATTGTCATAATCAACAATCTCCCCCTCCTTGTTTTCATACATCCATTTCCCATCTTCAGTTATATCGACTACTTTGTATCCATAAAAATTACCGATTTCTTTACCAATTTCTACAATATGGGTAAATGTCTGAATTGGTATATCTGTGCTTCCTGCAGTGAAATAATTAGTATCTAGCTTATATAGGTCATTTGATAGACTAACCAGTTTGTTTGAATTTGTTGAAAATAGTACCTGTACAGTCCAATTTAAATCAGGCTTTTTCACAGGAACATATGACATGTCCAATTCAACTCCTTTATTTTCCATTACACCTACGTTAACCCTGGTAGATGTATAAATGTTTGGAGGACTAGGAACTTGATAATCATATAACAATCCGTCGATTCTTCGATTATATAAATCGATACTTCCATACAATCTATTACCAAAGAATCCATAATCCAAGCCTATATTATACTCCTTTTTTTCTTCCCATCTCAAGTTTGGGTTTGGGTTTTGAGAAGGCACAAGTGAGCGGATCCAATTACCATTAATCAAATAATAATCAGCATAGTTGAGTGTTGCTACTCCCAAAAATGAGTCCATGGGAGGATTACCTGTTACACCATAACCTGCCCTTAATTTAAGAATGTCCATAAATGAAGCACTTTTCATAAAAGATTCTTCGTTGATTCTCCAGCCAATTGAAACAGCAGGAAATGTACCCCAAGGCTTTTTTGTGCCGTAAAGTTGACTTGCCGCTTCGTGCCTAACACTGACCATTAACAAATATTTGTCTTTGTAACTGTAGGTTCCACGACTAAAGAAGCTTATGAGGTTGGTAGTACCTCTGCTACTTGACATTTGTGCCCGACCTTCGGCTAATGCTTTCCCAGCTCCAATATTTGCATATCCAAATACATCAGTTGCAAAGTCATAATTATTCATTGAAGAATTTAACCACTCATTTTCCTGATATCCATAACCTCCTAATATGGAAAAATTATGGTTTTTGATGTTTTTTTTGTATTCTGCGATAAGTTCTAAAAACCGATAGATATTTTCATCATTTCCGATAGATGCATAACCGTTTCTTCCATCCCGAATCGTGGTAATATGTTTTTTCGTCTCGGAATAACCTCTTGATTGATTGTATTTGTCATAGGCAACGTTTGCACTTAAATTCAATCCATTAATTGGGTTATAATTGACTTGTGTCGTATATCTTGTATATTGTGACTTATTCCGTCCATCACTTTCATATAATCGTGCCAATGGATTATCATAGTCAAAAATACCTTCCTGAAACCAGTTTCCATTATCATCTTTAATTGGAGATGTTGGGTTTTGAGTCATCATCTGCCTGTAAATCCATCCATCAAAACTGTACCCATCTCCGGTAGTGGTATAAGTATTTTGTCTTCCAATGATTCCAAAATTTAGCTTAAGTTTGCCATCAAACATGTTATGTACGATATCCACTCTGCCATTAAATAGATCATTGTCTGATTTTTTAATAATCCCGTTGGAAGACTTGTAATTAAAATTAAACAAATAGTTAGTTTTAACATTTCCTCCTTTAAATGTTAAATTATGCACCTGCGAAAATGGTTTTTGTGTCG
The DNA here is from genome assembly GCF_009847015.1 of Sunxiuqinia indica. GTDB lineage: Bacteria > Bacteroidota > Bacteroidia > Bacteroidales > Prolixibacteraceae > Sunxiuqinia > Sunxiuqinia indica. Next base: position 30,289 of record NZ_WVEM01000021.1, on the reverse strand, counting down.
CTTCTTTAAACCAATCTGTTGAGTAACCATTATCCCACGATGCACCACGGGTACCGTCTGCTATTTGTTGTATGTAATCCTCTGCAGTAAGCATGTCTAATTTTCGAGCAATTCTTTGTGTACTTAACTGAGTACTATATTCTATAGAACTAATTTCTCCGGCCTTGAACCTTTTTGTTTGTATTAGTATGACCCCGTTGTTACCACGCACCCCATAGATTGCTGCTGCGGAACCGTCTTTTAGCACATCGATCGATTCAATGTCTTCGGGTGCTACAGTATTCAAATCACCTGGAATACCATCGATAAGTATTAACGGTGTGGTATTGGCTCCAAGAATTGTCGTATTTCCCCTTAATAATACAGCCACTCCACTTGTTGGATCACCACTAGACGAAGCAATTGTAAGGCCGGCAACTTTACCTTGCAATAACTGTCCGGCATTTTTTACGGTTGCTTTTACAAAATCGTCTTGTTTTACAGATGCTACCGAGCTGGTTACATCCGCTTTTTTCATGGTTCCATAACCAATAGCGACCACTTCATCCAGCCCAATGGTTTCGGCATCCAATTTGACATTTATAACGGAACGGTCTGCCGGGAGTTCAATCGTACGCATTCCTACGAACGAAAATACCAAAATGGCATTTGGAGGAAGATTGTTTAATTGATAATAGCCATCGATATCTGTGATGGTTCCATAGGTTGTTCCTTTCACTACGACGGTCACACCGGGAAGTGGTTCGCTCGAATCGTCGGTTACCCTCCCTTTGACATTGGTCGATCCAGCCTGTGCATTGATTTGGTTGCGGTTCGACAAAATGATCTGTCGGTCTAGAATTTCATATTGTATATCTGTACCTGCAAATAATTGATCCAATACATTATTAATGTTTTGACCTGGTACATCTATGGAAACTTTCTGCTCCACATCGATCAATTTGCTGTTGTAAAGAAAGAAGAAGTCAGTTTGTTCTTCAATTGAGTTTAACACTTGCTTGATGGTTGCATTTTCCATTTTGAGTGTCAATCTGGTGTTTTGTGAATAGGAGTTTAGCGCAAATCCCTGAAACACCGATAAGAGAATAGCTAGTAATGTTAGTCTCATAGTTAAAAATAACTTTGATTTCCTGGTTATAGTGAACCCGGAAACAATTAAAAATTGTTTTTTTTTCATAAGTTTGTCATGTTTTATATTAACAAATCAGTTCATTAGGCCATAATGGCCAGAATTGTAAGAGGGGAGATGGGGAAACATTTCTCCTCTTTGTTTTAGGCTTGAATTACTTCATCGTTTATTTTTTAGTTAATATTATTCGTTGTCTTTCGTAACTGCCATCATCCAGTTTTTCACTTGGAATCATTGTATATTCTATTGGCGAAGTCTTTTTAAGTAAATTCAGAATCTGGGTGATTGTTTCATGCCTAAATGTTCCGGTGTACACATAGGTTTTGATTTCCGGGGTGGCAATCTTGATTTTCACGTTAAACCAACGATCCAGTTTGCGAACGACCTCATCCATGGTATCGTCCCTGAAGACTATACGTCCTTCAATCCAGGAAGTGTACTTGTCCGTATCTACTGGGTGTAATGAAAGTTTGTTATTTGGCTTTTCGTAAATGGCTCGTTGCCCGGGTTTCATTTCCGTAATGACCGGATTTTTATCGATATCATTTTTATACAATTTCACTTTTCCCTCGGTCAGGACAACCTCAGTCCGGTTTTCTTCCTGATAGTTAGCGATATTGAATTTCGTTCCCACTACCTCAACTCCGATCTTACCCAGGTTCACTTTAAAAGGATGCTTTTTATCTTTGGCAACCTCGAAAAAGGCTTCTCCTAAAAGCTTAACGTGTCGCTCTCCTTCAATGAAAGCAGAGGGGTATGTCAATTTGGCCCCGGAATTTAGCCAGACTCCGGTTCCATCCGGAAGCTGTATTTGTGACTTGACACCTGGTGGAGTGCTAAACGTTTGCCAGACGATGGTATTTTTTTCTGGAACGTTCTTTTGGTAGAAGTAAATGCCTCCAAATATCAGGATTGGAAGCAATAAAATTGCTGCAACACGTTGCCAATAATAAATGAAGTTTTTATTTGGTTTTTCCAGTTTGATTCTTGTATTGACTTTTTGCATGGCCGCGGAAGGATCATATTGCCTCATTTCCTTCAAAAGGTTTATGGACCGATAAACCTTTTCTGTTTCTTTAAAGATTGCCCGGTTTTCTTCTGAGGCGTTTCCCCATTCTTCTACTGCTGATCGCTCTTCTTGAGAAAGTAAACCAGAAAAATAGCCAGACAGTAATCCGATATCGTATTCTTTGTTTGTCATTATTGATCTTCCAAGGATTTTAAAGGGTATTTCCCGGCCTTTCATTAATAGGACAACTCAGATCGTACAAACACATAGATGAAGATGAAAAAAATAAAAATGCAAAAAGCAATCTGGCAGGTAGAGGAATAGATATATTTTTTCATTGTTGTCCGGTAAACCGGGATATTAATAATTTTTCTTTTTCAATTCTCTGATACACAGCATCACTATATTTCATTTTCAAAAGTAAGCCCCCCATTTCGGGGAATAGCGAATTTCGATATTTGTGCCTATCGTTTTTGATTAGCTTGAGCCAGCTTTTTTCCGGGGCTTCCAGAAAGGCGTACATATTAATGTAATTCATCAATTGTTGCCTGATAACAGAAACCATATTCGAGAATGCCCATCTTCTTTTGAGTTTGCTTTTTACTAAGGTGATCAGCAAATTGGCAAGCATGGCTGCCCATATTTGTATTTCAATGGCGTTCTCATTGTCTCCCAGAAAATATTTTAATGGGAAGTTCTGTTTCAATTGCTTGAAAAGCATCTCGATTTGCCAGCGTTTCTTATAAATGAGCGCAATTGTCTCTGCCGCTAGTTCAAAGTTATTGGTTATGAACTCAAATAACCGTTCGTTTTCGTTGTCCCAATAAACGATCCTACGTGCCCGGTGTTCTTGTTTCTTATTTTCTCCATAATAAAGTATTACTTCTTCGTCTTTCAGGACACCTGAATCAGCTTGGTCTGGGATATCAAATTCTTCACCCGCTGAATATAGGGCATTGTCTTTTAGCCGGGTTACATACCAAATTGCTTTTTTTGAAAATGCTTCATACTGCTGATAATCCACATACCCTTTATCAAAGGTAATGATTGAACCAGAAGGCAGGGCTTCAACCTCTTGTAAAAACATGTGGTCGTGCCTTGCTGCTTCGCTGTACCTGACCAAGCAGGGAACATTTTCACTGGCTTTGATGATCGTATGGGCTTTAATCCCGCCTTTCTTCTTGCCATTTTTAGGATTACGGCCAACTCCTTTTAGAATGTCCTTAAACAAGGATATGGTAGATGAATCCATGATATAAAGCCGCTTCAGGTCTTTATCCCTTAACCGGCTGTCCGCTAAAAAACGTGAATGCTTTCGGTAAACCGACATATAAATATCCTCGAATACCTTGCTGTCCCTGCGCTTGTTCGCTTCAGCGAAAGTGCTGCGCCTCACCAAATAACTCAATCCTAAATGCGACAGTTTATGTGCATTGGCCAGTAACCCCAGGATTACTTCCCTAATGGAATGATACCCCTCGAAAACCACGAAAAGAATAACAACCAGATGGTTGTAGGTGGTAAACTTCTTTACATATCGTTCACTTCCGTGCTGTTTCGCTATTTTTCTTATCTCACTTTTGTCAATGAACGTTAACAGCTGATTAAATATAGGCTGTCCGCTAAAAATTGTATTTTTACCCATGTCTATCTTTTTGTGTCGTAACTTAAAAATAGACATACCGGGTAGCTCATCAAAATGTACTGCCCGGTAATTTTTTACCGGACACTATTGATATTTTTTATTTGAAAAGATAGAGGAGTAATGCAATTGGAAGATAATCCTTCAGTTCCATTCGTAATATTTTTAATGCGTTGCTGATTTGGACTTCCACTGTTCTTTTTGAGATGCCCAAAGACTGCGCTATGCTGTCATTATTTTTACCTTCGAGCCGGCTTAAAATGAAAATCTCCCGACAACGGGGTGGTAATTTTTGTACGCCGCGATCAATTAATTCGGCCAATTCTGGTTCTGTAAATTCCCAGTTGGCAGACTCTTCTTGTCTGTTTACTTCATCCTGAACATATTTGCCATATTCTTCTTTAACTTTTACATGCTTGAGATGATTGATGGCTTTATTTTTTACAGAAACAAAAAAATAGGATTTTAGGGACGATGAAATTTTCAGGTCGGAACTGTGGACCCACAGATTGAAAAAGAAATCCTGAACAAGGTCTTCAGCCGTGTCCCCGTTATCCACCCACCTCCGGGCATAAGCACAAAGTCCTGAATAATAGAAGTTGAAAACAAAATCAAATACGATTTTATTTTTGCGCTTTAGTTCTGCTATGAGGTATTTTTCATCCAATCTGCTAAACCGTTTATGGTTTGCCAAAGATATAAACATTGTTTTGAACTGGACAAATATTAATAAAAGGCTGGCACTTATTGAAAGTTAAATGTAAAAAGAGAACGATCACATATTAATAACTTAGGGTGGATCAAATATTTGTTTTGTAACCACAACCAGCTAATAAATCCAGGTTGAGTCAATTGAAAGATTCAATATTTTGAGCTTATTAAACTGCTTTAGCTTATCGCCCATTTTTCTGTCAGAATTCGACAAGATTTTTTTAGCTTATTAATTCAATTATCCATTTAGTTAATAAGGGTTAGTTGAAAGATACCGGCTTAATTCCTTCAAGGGTGGGTTTGACTTCAATGATGTTTCCATCTGCATCAAAATTCAACTTATCAATACACACCTCCCGATGGAAGCCACCTGAACGTCCCATTTCAACTCCCTTAGGATAGGTGAACCGATGGTAAACCAAATACCAAATGTCAGTACCGGGAACTTGAATCGCGGAATTGTGGCCGGTTGCAAAAATATTGGTCACCGAATCACGCTGAATAACAATGTTATTTTTTGGTATTGACAGTTTTCCTAACGGCGAATCTGAAGTCGCATAACGCACTTTGTAGTTCGGGCTGCGGGTATCGTCTTCCGACCACATAAAATAATAAATGTCGTTTCTGAATATCACATAGCTTCCCTCACGGAATGTTTGGTCCACATTCATCAACTTCAACGTTTTCATGTTGATTGAAATCATATCGTTATTTAGCTCGGCAGCTGCCATGTAACCGTTACCCCAATACAGGTAGCTTTTGCCGGTTTTTGGATCGGTAAAAACATCGGGATCGATTTCCTGGCCGCGTATCACACCCAAGGCTTTAAAATCAATCAAAGGCTTTCCGCTATCGGTGAATGGCCCGGTTGGGTTGTCTGCCACTGCAATACCAATTTTCTGTGCTGCAGTGAAATAGTAGAAATATTTATATTCGCCATTGATTTTTTTTTCCACAATGCAAGGAGCCCATGCATTGCGGTCGGTCCATATCACATCTTTGTGCAAATCGAGAATGGTACCTTCATCAGTCCAGTCAACTAAATTATCCGAAGAGAACACTTTGAAGTAATAACCCGACCAGCTGTCAAATCCATCAGTAGTTGGATAGATATAGTATTTCCCGGTTTTCTCAGCATACAGAATTTCAGGGTCGGCATAATAGCCTTCCAAAACCGGGTTGTGATCTTCCGATGCACTCACCTCATAAACCACAGCGCCCTGTCCTTCAATGGTGAAGGTATAAGCAAGCGATCCGTTTGAAAAGTTTTGCGGACCTTCCGGCTTCACTGAAATCCCAGGATAGCAGGTAAAATGAGGATCAAGGTTCGTCAAATCAACACCACGTTTTATCGGCAAATGAATGGTCATGGCTTTTTCGTTAATCACCACATTCAGTTTTTTCAGATCGGGAGAAGTGGCATCAATCAGCAAATCATCAAAACGTCCGAATTGTCCGATCAGTCGCTTCAATTCCTTCCGGGTTATCGGCAAAACTGTTCCATGGCGCGGATGAAAATTCATGGATATTTGTTGGTCGATTACTTTGAAGTGCCTCAGGTCCGAACTTTTCGTAAACTGGTAGCCCCCTTTGGTGTACAGGTCGTACATCAGTATCCACTCGTTGGAATTGTTCAGCTTGAAAATACCAGAACCTTCCACCGGGTCTTTCGATTGATCAATGCGTTCCTGCCCCACCATTTTATAACCTTCGGTCAGCTGGTCGGAAAGGGCCAGTTTAATGCCGGGGTCACCACTTTCCGATTTGAAAAACAAATGGTATTTTCCATCATTATAAATGATGTCGCCATCGATGCAGGCATGATTTGTGGGGCTGAAAAACAGTTGTCTTGGGGCTAACTCCAGCGCCGTAAAATCGGGGTTGGCATAAGCGTAGTATATTTTATCCACCTCTTCGCCCTGCTTCATCGAAAAATAGACCATGTATTTTCCGGTCGTTTTATCATAAATGGTTTGTGGCGCCCACACCCGGTTAACGTCGCCAAACTGTTCAGGATACAATTCAGAGATATTGACAATGCTGGTCTGCCAATGGATCAAATCGGTCGACTTCATCAGTACCATGGCGTAATTGTGCCAGCCCTGTTCGGGCACGTACAAATCGGTCGCCACCATGAAAAAGGTTTTCCCGTCTGCACCCCTGAGCAAATGCGGATCCCGGACACCACCGGACGAACTGATTTTTTTTGAATCGAGAATTGGCTGGTTATTATTGAGTGCCCGGAAATGATAACCGTCCTTACTGACCGCGAAACGGATGGCTTCCTGGCCTGGCCCGTTGCCGGTGAAGTAGGTAAATACATAGCCAGCAGATTCATTGTCGGCTGATTTGTTTGTTGTGCATCCCGGGATTAAAATAATTCCCGGCATAAATACAATTAGTAAAAGGATGGTTTGTATGATGGATTTCGGTTTCATTTTAGCAATCGTTCTATTTTGAAGGTTCATATTAGTTGGATTTGATCCGGATGATTGTTAATGAATGACGGGGGACTTCGTACGTAAATTTTTTAGTTGTTTTCAATGTCGATTTGACAGGAACAACCTGTTTCGGGTCACCAAAGGTATTTTCGGCCAGCGGTTTGCCTTTCAAAACGGTACACTCTGCTTCGCTTGAAACTTTGCCAAAAACAGAAAGGTCAATGTCGGCATTTCGTGGCGTGTCTGCACGGCTGACCAACTTCAGGATGATGTCGCCGGTTTTTCCATCTTTCACACAAGAGGATGCAAACGTGACTTGTCCTTCGTTATTTCCCAAAACAGAGATGATATTCGAATAATATTCGCTGCCCTCGTTGTTCGAAAACATCTTTTGTACGTAATAGTTGGCGGTCAGCAAAATATCGGTATTGGTAAAATAGATGAGATCGGGATTCCACGAAATATGGTTTTTATTGGCCAGCATGGGAGCGTACGATGCCATTGTCACAATATCGCCATTGCGCTCCAATGAGGTCATAAAAGCGGCTTCGGCCAGTGCTGACCTCAATGTGTTTTTTCGTTGCACATCGTGGGCGGCAAACTCGCCAACATACACTTTTGACGAATCACGGTTGTAGCTGTCATAGCGATTCAGGTTTCCCCAAAACCAGTCGGGCGACCGGTACATGTGTTCGTCAACTATCGGAATTTGCAATTGATCGGCAAATGCCCACCCCAGGCGGTAATCTTCATCGGCCGGATTTGGCCCAACCGTTCCGACCACCGTGATTTCGGGGTGTTTTGCTTTAATAGCATCGTAGATCATCTGGAAGCGCTTGCGAAACACATCGGTTTGCTTGTCTTCATTCCCCACACCAACATATTCCAGCTTGAACGGTTGAGGGTGTCCGGCAGCGGCACGTTTGGCTCCCCAGGTGGAAGTAACCGGCCCATTGGCATACTCAATTAAATCGAGTACTTCCTGAATGTATTCATCCATTTCATTGAGTGGAATACCTTGCTGTCCCGTACTCCCGATACGCCAGGTACCACCGGAATTCTGACAGCTTACGGCTGCCGCTACCACTGGCAGCGGTTTGGCCCCCATATCTTCACAAAACTGGAAATACTCAAAATAGCCCAGCCCCATCGTCTGATGATAGTTCCAGATGTTGCGCTGCGACAATCGCTGCTCAACCGGACCAATGGTGTTTTCCCAACGGTACATATTTCCAAGCCCATCGCCGTGAACCAGGCATCCACCGGGAAATCGCATAAATTTGGGCTTCAAATCGGCAATGACCTGGGCCAGGTCGGCGCGCAACCCGTTTTCCCGGTTCTTAAACGTGTTTTCAGGGAATAGCGAAACCATGTCAATGGCCAGCTTCCCCTTTTCCTTTGCCAGTAAAGCAAGATTACAACTATCGACGTTGGCATTGGCTGCAAGGGTCAGCTCATATTTCTTCCAGTCGTTTGCATCAGCCGTAAATTCAGCTTGAGCAAAGATTTTATCGTTTTTGTCTTTCAGGGAAACCCGCATTGGAATAGCTTTACCAGATAGATTTTTGATAAAAACAGAAAAAATATAGTTTTCCCCTTTCTTAATTGTAATACCATCAAAACCCGAATTGATCAGCCCTACGCCTTCCTGCCCCGCATTTTCGACATCAATAACCATATAATGAGGGTTCTTCTTGTTGATGGGGGTTGCAGATTCAACCGAGATAGTACCATAACCATAGCCTTTCGTAGAAAACTGCCAGGCAGTGAAAGGGGTCCACCGACTCTTATCTTTCCAATGATCAATGTCGCTGGGACTGTATTCAAATGAGCGGTTCTGGATCAGTTCCGCGTATAACCCGCCATCGGCAGCATAACTGATGTCTTCAAAAAAAATCCCGAAAAGGTGCGGACTAATTTTTTTGCCATCATTTGCAGGTTGGTTGATTCTGGAAGTTTCCTCCGCCGAATTGGCAATATTCTTAGAAAGTCCTGAAGGGATTGTTTTTGCTAGTAAGCTTTCACCTGAAAAAAATAACAATAGGGCGACAGCTAATGTAAAGAATAGTTTTTTATTCATTTTTCTATAGATAATAATTGAGTAGTTCTACAAAAATATTGATTTTTCACTTGGGCTAGCCCAAAATTTTATAGTTTTATAATCTGTTTGTTCCATTTGAGCCGGGAGTTCTTCCAATTGGCCTGACAAAGCTCACCAAGTATCCGAAACAGCAGTATGATGAGATTCGTTTTAAATTATTGAAACCGAAAAATTATATTTCTTTAATTTTCTTTTGAAATAAAATATGAAAAAGTGAAGTTCATCTTTTCGCCTTGAACTTCACTTTTTACAGGGGCATTAAAACATTAATAACCTGGGTTTTGTGTCAGGTTTTCATTGTTTTGCCTGTCCCCTTGTGGGATTGGCCATAACCAACCCTTTTGAGCATTGAATGTTCTGGTTGAAGCTTTCACCTGCTCAAACACCCACGTAGATGGATTTGATGGGTCTGATAACTTTGAGCGATTATATCCATAAACATCATGAATAAGGGATTCATCCTTCCACCTGTACATATCAGCATATCTCAATCCCTCTATTGGGAATTCCACTCTACGCTCATGCCGGATAATTTCACGTAGTTGACTTTGGCTAAGGCCAGTCCCTTCCACTTCTTCAACAGAAGGCATATTTGCTCTGGCACGAACCATATCAATCAAATCGTAAACTTCCTGGGTGATTTTATTGGCTTCCACAAGAGCCTCAGCCCGCATTAGTAATATGTCTGCATAACGCATTAATATTGTATTAATAGCACAGTTGTTTCTGTCTGTGTTATTCAGATCAGCATATTTGCGAGGTCTGGCTCCAGTCAGAACATCATCGTTTGCCGGAATGAAAGTCCTGGCTCCCATTTGAGATCCTGGCAAGATGATAGATGCAGCCATGCGCGGATCCCGGTTCGTAAACGGATTTTGATCATTATATCCCGAATTTGAGTCGTCAATTGGCAAGCCATTTGTCATGTAATAAGAATTAATCAAACTGGAAGTTACACTCGGAGTAGGCCACTCAGCAAAAGATAGGGCAGAGCTTGGCCACGGTTGAGCACTGAGGTCTTTCATATATTGAATATCGAAAATAACCTCACTGTTATTCTCATTATCTTCCAGAAAGATACCTTCATAATTATTAAATAACTGATAAACACTCAAATCCATTACTGATTTGGCAGCGGCTGCTGCTTCCGTCCATTTCTCGTTATATAAATAAACCCTGGCTTTGTAAGCTAACGCAGCTCCTTTAGTGGCACGACCGATATCACTGCCAGAATATTCTGCAGGAAGATTTTGCGCGGCAAAATCTAAATCCTCCAGGATAGCATTAAGCACGTCACTTTTCAGGGTTCTGGATACTTTAGCCTCATCAAGTGTTTGCACCGACAAAATGAGTGGAACATCACCATAAAAATGTGCTAAATCAGCATACATAAATGCCCTAAGGAAACGAGCTTCAGCCTTCATTTGTGTTTTTACGTTATCGTTAACAGGAGCGGCCTCCAGGTTTTCAATAAATCGATTTGCACGAACTATTGTACTGTATGCTCTTGCCCATTTTTCCATGGCTGTCGAACTGCTTGAGTTTTGGTTCCAAGCTCCAAATTCAAGCGATCCTTGCCAAGAATGTTCACAAAATGCGTCATCTGACATAAAATCGAATTGATACCAGTGGATTTGGGTGGAGTTTTCACTTAAGCCGTTATAAACTCCCATCAATCCCATCTTGAGTTCACCTTCATTTTGATAAAATGTATCAGGAGATAATCTGTCCAAAGGGGATTTATCAAGAATATCCTTTGTACACCCACTTATAAATCCTAATAACATTAGTAGCGTGATTGTTTTATATATGTTTTTCATCTTTTTCAGAATTTAGAAATTAACGTTTAATCCTAAAGTAAATATTCTTGTTTGTGGGTATGCTTCGGTACCCGATTCATTCATAACGCGTTCAGGGTCAAGGCCTTTGAATTTTGTCAGAGTAAGTGCATTTTGAATATTTCCATATAATCTAAGCGAGTTAATTCCGATAAATGAGCAGGTTCTTTTATTAAATGAATAACCTAATTCTATGTTCTTCAACCTCAAATAAGAGGCATTATCCATGTAAAATTCAGAATAAATTCCTGTTCGTGTACCATCTAATGTAATTTTGGGCATTTCGACTGAGGGATTTTCAGGAGTCCAGCGATCCAACCACCAATCACCCACATTGGTCGCGGTTGCAATATTCCAGTTTAAATAACTTTCAATGCCAGATACTCCCTGCCAATACATCCCAAAATCAAATTGTTTCCAGTCCAGATTAACCTGCAACGAATAAGCAATGTCTGGAAATTGTTTTCCAATTACGCCACGGTCCTTATCCATTGTCACGACACCATCACCACTAATATCGCGGTATTTAATATCTCCTGGCGTTGCGGTAAAATTGGCTACTGACACTACTCCATCTTTTAATACATAATTTCTATTGGCATGAGCAATTGATGGATCACTATTATTTTGCCAGGTAAAATCATCAATCTGATAAATACCATCTACTTGATATCCGTAATAAGAATTAATGGCATAACCCTCTACCAAAGCAGTAGGCCCGTTAATAATTGGACTCCTTCCATGAAGGTCAAGAACCTCATTTTTGATGTGGGAGAGATTAAATGTAGTTCTCATTTTCAAGCCATTGGAGAATTGTTTGCGGTAGGTTCCTGAAAGTTCAACCCCTGTATTTTTAACCTCGCCAACGTTTTGAAATGGAGAAGTCAAATTACCCATCGTAATCGGTATTGGTATTTGAACCAGGATATCACTGGTTTTTTTCGTGAAATAATCAACTGTGATATCAAAATTGCGATTAAAAGTAAAATCAAGACCAATATTTGTTTGCTCAGTTGTTTCCCAGGTTGTTTCTTTATTGGCAAGGCTATTTGATGCAACACCAGAAAAAAGACTACCTCCCAAGGTATAATTCATTCCTGTCTCCAAAATATCACTTGAAGCATAGTAGGTATCAATGTTCTGGTTACCCAACTGTCCCCATGATCCTCTAATCTTGAGGAAATCCATCCACTCAATACTCTTTAGGAAATCTTCGTCAGAGAGGATCCACCCTGCTGAGAACGATGGAAATGTCCCCCATTTATAACCTTCGCCAAAACGGGATGAGCCATCTTGCCTTATATTCGCTTCAAACAGGTATTTATTGGCAAAAATATAGTTGAGCCTGCCAAAAAATGACTGTAATCCAAGATCATATGCTCCAGAATTATTTTGTTGTGTGGAAGCATCTCCCAAATTAAGATAGCGCTGGTTGTTATTAACATAGCGGGAACGGGAACCACTATTCCATTTCCAGTTGAATTCTTCTTCGGAATAACCAGCAAGCAATTTAAAATCGTGCTTGTTAATTGTTTTCTCATACTTTAATAAAGAAGTCAACATCGTTTGTGTATTCAGATCATTTCTCTCTGTAAGATCTGAAGCCAGATATCTTGTACTCCCATCCAAATTTGCTAACAGGACATTCGCATGAAATGAATTTGTATTGGCAGTTACAACGTTGAACCCATAAGTTATTTGCGCACTTAAATCATCAATGATTTTATATTCGGCTTCGAGCTGGCTATTGAAATTATATCTCAATGCTTTACTGACACTTCCTTCTTTTAGTTCTCCGTAATAATTATGTTCTCCAATAACAGCTACCCATTGATCTTCAGAATTCTTTAATGGCCAGATCGGGGCAATCGTCCCAAATCTTTTAGTATAAAATTCATCAGTCGGCTCATTTCTTTCTCCTTTGTTTCCGGACAATCTAGCTGACAAGCGCAGTTTATCTTTGTCTAAAAAGAAAGCATCAAAATTTGACCTAAAATCAAATTTCTTATAATCAGTTCCAATCAGGATTCCATCTTGATCTAAATAACCAACCATGAAAGCATAATGCAAGTTTTCAGAGCCTCCGGTCATACTTATCCGATGACTTTGAATGGTCGCTTTGTCATAATAGGCATCAAAATAATCCACATTTGGAAACATTGGATCTTTACCTGAAGCATACTTCTGGATTTCTTCGTCAGTATATTTTGCAATAGTTCCAGAATTTACTGAAGCCTCATTATATAAGCGGGTCCATTGTTCCGATGTAAGCATGTTTGGTAACTCAGTGGCTTGTTGAACCCCAAAATATCCGTTGTATGTAACCTTTACCTTTCCGGAACTACCTCTTTTAGTGGTAATTAAAATAACACCGTTAGCAGCCCGGTTGCCATAAATTGCAGCCGATGAAGCATCCTTCAAAACAGAAATTGACTTGATATCATTTGCACTCACATCGTTCATATCGCCAGGGAATCCATCAATTAAAACCAATGGAGCACTATTATTTAAGGTTCCGATTCCCCTAATGTTGATTACAGCATCATCTGCACCTGGTTTACCTGATTTTTGCAAAGCATATACGCCGGCAATTTTACCTTGCAAAGCTGAGCTGGAATTTGTTAATGGCCGATTTTCTAAATCATCCATTTGAACATTACCAACTGCACCGGTTAAATTAACCTTTTTCTGAGTTCCATAACCAACAGCTACAACTTCATCTATTCCAATAGCTTCTTCTGCTAAAGTAATGTTGATCACACTTTGGTTACCTACCTCAATCTCTTGAGTTCTCATTCCAACAAAAGAGAATACCAATGTAGCATTTGCAGGAACTTTATCTATTGTATAATTCCCATCAAAATCTGTAATGGTTCCTGTGGTTGTCCCTTTCACTACTACCGTGACTCCCGGAAGGGGCTTCCCAGAGTCGTCGGTCACATTTCCGCTTACTGATTTTGGTTGCTGGCTGGTAAAGTTTATTTTATTGGTAGTAATTGCTATTTGCCGGTTATTGATCTTGTATATGACATCAGAACCAGCAAAAATTTTATCCAGTATTTCAGGGATCGATTTATTCTCAGACTCAATGCTGATTTTTTTTTCAACATCAACAACTGTTGCATCATAGATAAAATAATAATCAGACTGATCTTCAATCTGTTTCAGCACACTTTTTATAGATACATTTTCAAGGTTTAGGCTCATTCGTGTACTTTGCGAGTACGTATTTACAGCAAACACTTGTACAATACTAAATACCGTCATAAACAAAGTTGCTCTCATGGTTCGAAATAGTTTCGTCTTCCACAATGGTTTAATCATGGAAATCAATGAATAACATTTTTTTTTCATAAGTTTGTTACGATTTGAGTTGAACAATTCAAATTACTTTGTGCCAGAGTTTTGGAAGACAGATGGCACATTGAAAGTTTTAGAAGGAGGTGTTAGCGCATCTCCTTTTTGCTTGAAGGATAATTATTGCTACATAGGCATAAATGTTTAGGTTCAATGATTTTTAATTAATATCAGTTCAGCATTACTTTTAGTTTTTCACCACCTTTGTTTGGGATCATTCTGTAGGTTATCGGACACGAAAATTCAATGTAATCCAATATTTCCTTTAGGTTTTCATTCTTAAAATTTGCATTGAAAATTGATTTATAAACATCAGGATTGGCAACAACAATCTCAATATTGAATTTCCGTTCTAACCTCTTGATGACATTTGCCATTGGGTCATTGATGAAGATCAATTCCCCGTCTTTCCAGGTCGTATAGTTATTGGGCTTAATTTCATTGATTTTCACTTTTTTCAATTCAGTATCATATTCTGCCATTTCTCCTGGCTTCAATTTGTAGTTAAAAGATTTGTTTTTGGCATTTAATAATTCCACGCTTCCGGATTCCAGCACAACATTAACTTGATGATCCTCAGGATAGGCACTTACATCAAAACGTGTTCCCAACACTTTAACCTTTAAATCGCCACTGGATACGATAAGGGGAATTTTTTTGTTTTCTGTAACTTCTAAAAAAGCTTGTCCTTTTAAGGTAAGATCGCGGTTGTCAACTGCAAAATCATTGTTGTAAGTCAAAGTAGTCCCCGAGTTTAACCAGATTACGGAACGGTCAGGAAGTACGACTTTGGAAATTTGGCCATAATCTGCAACAACTGAAGTATATTGCAAGTTATGCCCCAGTTCAATCGAGCGGCTTCGACCCAAATGAAACATCGTGGCTGCTATTCCTACAATCAAAACTAAAACAGCTGCATATTTATAATAAGAGTACATTTTATGCTGTGGCTGTGCTGACCTGATCCGGGTTTGTAAATCGTGAAAAGATTTTTCGACTTTATAATCCGGAGCCTGTTTTGATGATGACAAAAACGCCCAAGCTGTTTTTGTTTTTTTATACAGATCTTTGTCAGCCGGTTCATTCTTGATCTCAGACAGGACTTCTTTTCTAATATCGGGATCGATATTGCCTGTTATCAAATTTAGTATGTCATTGACGTTTTTCATGTCATGCTTTATAAGATTAATGCACGAAGTATGATTTACCCCCCCTGCGGTGAGGTAATTTATTTTATTTTTATTAGAAGTGAGGAAAATAATGAGATACTCCTAAGGAATAAACAAATAAGCTACAAATGGCAGGTAGTCTTTTAATGCAGCCCTGAATATCTTCAGTCCTTTTGTCATGTGTTTCTCAACTACTTTTACTGAAATGTTGAGTTCTTCTGCAATTTCTTTGTTCTTCAGTTCCTCGAACCGACTGAGAATAAAAACGCGTTTGCATTGGGGTGGAAGTTCATCCAACGTTTCCTGTATTATCCTTTCGATCTCATCAAAAGTATAGGATGAAGAATCTAGTGAACTCAATACATCTAGATTCAAATCCAACTCGATTTCATTGACGGGGCAAGTGGAAAAAAGCTTTTGCCTGTAACGTTGATCCCTCAATTTATACAAACAATTATTTTTTGCTACTGTAAATAAATAGGCTCCCAACCGGGTGTTATCTGTTAACTTATGACGTTTGTTCCACAAAGTAAAGAAGGTATCCTGAACGATATTTTCAGTAAGATCATCTATTGGAATAAATTCAAAAATGAAATAGTACAACCGGGAGTAGTATTTATTGTAAATAACTTTAAAAACTATTTCATCATTCTTCCTTAGCCCCTCAAAAAGTTGTATTTCATTTTCGGTCATGAGTTCCAAAATGGTAGACTGACAAATCTATAAAAAATAAAATGAATTAATATTCCAAAAACAACACTTCGGTTAAAACTTATTTATCTATCTGATAATAAGTAAAATAACCATTAATTCATTGGTTTAAAACCGCAGGGATTTGTATCTTTAAAGTGTTACTTACCAGTTAATTATGGCCACCCCTGCGATTTATGATTTATATTCACTACTGAACGAGGAAATAAAAAAAAGAAAGGGGTTACTCCCCGGAGGTTTGACCCCATATTGTAGATTTGTTTTGCGAAACATTCACAACATGAGCAAAAATACAGAATTAAAGTTTGTCGGACAGCCGATTTTTAAACAAGTGATCAGTTTAATCGACGGCATAAGTTTGAACAGTATAGTAAAGAAGCATAACGCCGATTATTATTATTATAAAGCCTTTAAGGCAAAGACGCATTTGGTCACAGTTCTTTTCGGTATACTTAGTCGGTGTGATTCGATGACCGAAATATGCGAGGGTCTGCGGGCGATGAGCGGGAAACTGAACTTACTGGGACTTGAAACAGCCCCTGCCAAAAGTACCGCATGCGATGGGATGCGTAACCGCGACAACAAGTTCTTTGAAGATGTTTATTTTACTTTGGTACACCATTATCAAAGTTTTTTATCGGGCAGCCGGACTTTGGGCCTCACCTTTAAAGAAAAGAGATATAATAGAAAATCTCAACATTGCTATCGAAAAGTATACTGTTCACGTTTTCAGTTCCACCGCACTCGTGGTACTTTTCTGGAAATCCTCTTTTATAATAGGCTCGTACATGGACATATATACCTCGAAAACTTCCACTACGATTCAACAAAACACTGCCTCACGAATGTAGACTCTCAATCATAGCTGCGTGTTAAATTTCTTCCAAGCACGTTCGGAAAAAACCGGAGAAATCGAACTCGAACGGAAACTGCTGGTACTGATCTATACCCTTTATAAAAACAATACGGAGTATATCGTGGGGGATTCCGGGAATAACACCGTGGCTCAGTAACAGGCAAGACCCTCCTGTTAACCGGTCGTATAAAAAAGTAGCCCGGCAAAGCTGGCTACGATAGATGGTCTCTACCCTGTCACAAGACTGGGTATAACCTCTTATATGCAGAGATAACCGGTATCAGGCGATTTCGCAGGCCAAAGCTAAACAAATTCCTGTCGGTATTTTTCAGCAGTTAAAGCAGTAAAGCACCATTACCAATAAGATGACAAAGGCAGCAATCATTCCATAGGTAATCCACCTGAGTTGTTTTTGAAGGGGCTTATTGCCTTGTTCTACGGCCCTGGTTATTTTATCCAGTGCACCGGGCTCGATACCAACCCCACGCCTATCAAGCTCTTTCAGTTCACGGGCAATGGACATGGATAGTTTTGTCAAATATTGATATTGTCCTGCCGAGAGTTGAAGATCTTTAATGCCCTGAGCTATCGCCTGATCCCGTTGGTCCATATGCCCGATCATCACGCCAATGTCATTGTAGGTGTCCAGTATCTTTTGTGTACTTTCCATAATCTGCTCATGCGAACTGGTGAACTTTGACAGTTCCGTTACGATGATTTCCGCAAGCATCGCATCTTTGACCGACTGCGTTCGTGGATTAGATTTTCCGTCCATATCCTCTTCTTTTTTTCTTATCCTGTTTACGCCTTCTTTTTTCTTCGCCCTCCTTTGTTTCATGGTCACGTATTCCCAAACCCGGGCCAATCAAAGCACCTAAGCCCGACAGGAGCACCCTGCGGACAGATGAGCCTTGCGATTGCTTCTGATCGTTTTGTCGCTGCAGGTCTTGTCGGGCGGTTTGGCTGTTTTCCTTAAATGTATCCAGGAGTGTACGATACCCGAACTCCCGGCCAATCTGGGAAGCCTTAAAGGTCTGACCGTAACCGCTGAACCGCAAGCCATAGGTATTGCCCTTTTTATTGACCGCCTCCTGCACCTCGACCTCCTGCTTTTTCATCATCCCGGTAAATTCCTTAAGTGATCGGGGGTGACTGACTAATACTTCACCGGCTGTCGTGTTTATCATGGTCCTGGCCAGTATCCGCTCAAAACTGCTCACCTCCGGCCTATACTTACTTTGCCGTTTGACTTGGTTGGCGATGGTCAATCCCAGTTCACGGCTGATCTCTTCTGCAATCTTCCCGGCGCGTTTACTGATAAAACTTGTATCATACACACTGCGGTCGATCCCGATCCGGTTCACGATCATGTGCATGTGCAAATGGTTCGTATCCTTGTGGGTACAGGCGATCCACTGGTGGTTCTCAAAACCGAAACGTTTACTGAACTCCGAGCAGATCCGGGTAAGGTCATCATGACCGAGCCGTTTTTCGTCTGCCGGGGCTATTCCTATCTCGATGCGGATAAACTTATTTTTGCACCGGACATTACATTCCTGCAGCTGCAGAAACTCCTTGCAAATAGCTCCTGTCGTTTGGTTTTGTACCAGGTTGGTCATGACCAGGTAACCTTTCTTGGATTCCCTAAGGGCGTATTCGATGGCCCGGCTTCCATGGGCAATAGCTTTGGCTTTGGCGATCATCGTTGACTGCTTTTTTGTGAAACTTTTATTCCATGATTCATTTTATTTTACCGTTCAGGTGATCCTTTGCTGGAGCTGGGTTAGCTTTTTGACCAACTGTCTGATTTCTTCAACCAACCCCGGGTCTTTTTTACGGATCAGGCTGGATAGCCGGTTAAAATGGGTACAGTACGTCTTTAGCAGGTGGAAATAACCAATCTCTTCCTGTGTTAATTTCGGTATGGCTTTCACTTCTCCATGGATGGCCTGCCTGCGGCAATACTCGGAGAGGTTAAGTCCACTTTTTTTGGCCAGCTGCCCGATGATTTTCTTCTCACCGGTTGTACACCTGAGTATGATATGCTCTGTTTTGTTCATTGTTCCTGTTTTCCATTTTCTGATCGTACTTGTAGGGCAACCAGGTAGCGAAAGCGGATCAAAAGCAGTTTGTATATACAAACTGACATCTTGCATTGCCTACGCTAGTACCAGGTAGAAACCAACCTCTTCAAGCTGTCTTTTTCGCAAAAAAAATACTTCTAAAATTTGCTTTTTATAATAGTATCTTGCATTCCCCTCTTTGAGCTAAGATTTTACCCCTGACTTTCCTGCTTTTTATCTCTTCTTTTTCGATCAAAAAGAAAGGGAAATCAAAAATCGGATTTCCCCTTCTACATTTAGACTTGAGATTTACGAATCAGGAGCTCACTTTTTGTTTGGCTCCTTTCCCTTTTCCCTGTTTCTGATCTTCGGATTTTTCCTGCTTTTCCTGTTTCTCCTGTTTGAAGTCTGAGAAGCTGATATTCCTTCCGGCGGCATTCACCTGCAGGGTGGCCGAGAACTTCTTGTCGTTTTTTCCCATCATGCCATCCACCTTCACCTTTTGACCAGCACCAAGTTTTTCCTTCTGATCTTTGGTCAACTCGACTCCCTTGATCTTATCGGGAATATTAATATGCTTGGTACGAAGTGGGATCAGCTCGTTGGTCTTGGAATCAATGCTGAGGTAATAGCTGTCCTTCTGTCCGTTCCGGTTGGTCAGCTCGACTGTCTTGCCCAGGTTTTTATCATTCAACAGTGCTCCTTTTTCTTCTTTGGTAAACTTGTGTCCCAAATACTCATCCGGGATATACAGACGTTGAATGGGATGTACCTTCACATTGACCGTCCCATCTTCACCCTGTTGCAGACGGAGCTTTGCCGGGATCTTGTAGTCCTGATCATTGATTCTGGCATTAATGGTGTACAGTTTGTCCGAACGAAAACCATTTAAAAAATCGTTCAATTCACGGCTTTCCATGTAGTTAATAAAGTTCCGGTCGACTCCCACTTTTTCCAGTTTATCAAATGGGATGTCATTCATGTTCATACGTGTGTTTTGTTGTTCCATAACTTTTAATTTTTAATTGATATTTATATTACTAATTGTTGGGTTCTCTCGAATTCCTCAGGTCGTGGTCTGGCTTTTTATTTGGCTTAACATCTCCTGGATATCATTGTAAATCCGGTTTCGGTTTCTGTCCAGTAGTTCATCAGGGTTATCAAAAGCATAAAATTCAGGAATAGGCAGATCGTGTTTCTCTTCTTTGCTAACCTTTTCCGTATTCACATACATCAGACAGTTAAAATTCTTTTGAGCGATCTGTTCGCCAAAGTTGTCGGCAACCTGCCCAACCATATACCCTTGTGGCAGGGTGGCAATTTTTCCTTCCGGCACCAGATAATCCAGTTGAGTGGAAATTGTCGTGCTTTGGGTGTTCCGGTTGATGTTGACCGATTGACGTTCCTGCAGGATTTTCCCCATGCGGTTTTGCATGAACTTCGCGGTCTCCCCGGCAGCCTGTCCGGAAAAGATGTTCCCGATATTGGTCAGAATCGCATTGGCCTGTTCCTTCCCATAGTCCCGGATGAGCTGGTCGATGGTCTGCATACCAATCAAGGTGGAAATTCTATTCGCCCGTGCCGTAGCGATCAAGGTATCCAAACCCCGAAAATAGATCGTTGGCAACTCATCAAAAATTAGCGATGAAGGGTGTTGTCCTTTCCGGTTGATGACCTTCAGCATCCGGGTAATAAAAAGGGAAAGAACGGCTCCATACATTTCAATGCGTAAGGGGTTATTGGCCAGGCAGACCACCTTAGGGGCTTCCGGCTTGTTCATATCCAGCGAAAAATCATTCCCTGAACAGATCCAGTAGATCTCCCGGCTGATGATCTTGGAAATCGCAATTTTCAAACTGCCCAGCTGTCCTTCCAACTGCTCATGAGCCCCTCGTTGATGGGCATTGATAAAAGGGTTGATAATATTCACAACATCTTTTTCTCTTGTCAGCACGTCAAAAAGGTCGTCATAGTCCAGCTGCAACAGCTCAATGGCATGGGGAAGCGTGCAGTACTGCCCATCCTTATGTTTTTTTAAAAACCAGATAACAGCTGCAAAAAAGGTGACCGCACTTTCGGAAAAGAACTCGCCCTGCTTTTTGATCCATTCCCGGTTCAGGTTGTAAAGCACCGTCCTGGAAGATTCAAAAGCATCGATCGGGCTTTCCATTAATTCCGGAGCGAGTGGATTACAACGATAGGATTTTTGAATGTCATCAAAATTAATCACATAGAATTTCGTGTTTTCAGGGAGCTTTCCTTGCTTCTTTGCCTTCAGAAAATAGTTATAGGCAACCAGTGACAAATCCGGGTATTTAAAGTCATAGACACAGAGGGAAAATCCTTTTAGCAAGTGCTGTTTGATAAATGGAAGCACCACCGAATAAGATTTTCCGGAGCCCGGTGTTCCGATGACCATTGTTCCCCGAAAGGGATTGACCACATTAATCCAGCCATCCTCTTCCCTGCCCTTCTGGATAAACCTTGTTGGCAGGTTAACCGAGTACTTGTTTTCCCGTAATGTCCGTTCCTGAGGAAAACTTTCATTCTCCAGATTAAACCGGTCTTTCATTAAATTGACCGTGATGAGCTTGGAGATATTGTCAAAACCAATATTCAGAATGACAAATCCAATAAATGTTGAAAGCAGATAGATGATAGTATATCGCTCTGGCAGAAGCAGACTTCCCCAATACAGAATCATCCCACAGATAAGCTGCACCACAATTCGGGAAACGGTCAGCTCCCGGTCTTTATAGGCTTTTGTGCCAACACAGGTAATCATCAGGAAAACCATACAGGTCAGCTTTGACAAGTAGCTGTCCGTCAGAAACTGAAGTTGCATCAGCTTTGTGTAAACAGGCATAAACTCAGGGATGACAATCCCCTGACCTGCAAAAAAAGCGAACCGGCTTAAATACAGGGATGCCAAAAGCATCAGGTAACTAAAAAACCGAAAGCCTTCATGTAGCCGGACCAGTTCCCGGGGTTCATTGATCATTATTGAAAGATTTAAGCATTAGAATGTTCGATATTCAGGATCACCGATCGGTGATGATTTGTTTGAAGCTATAATTTCAGGGCTCTTAAGATGTCCTTGTTTTTAACCTCCAAACTCAGATTTCGACCGGTATTACCCAGTGCTTTTTCAAGTAGTTCGATTCGTAGGATCCGTTGACCAGGGATTGTCAGCTTCGGAAAGACAAAGACTTCCCGGATCGTAGTTCCTCCGGGGATCACTTTCAGATCATATCGCTGATAGACTGGAACAATCTCGTATTCCTGAACATTGGTGGCCTTATGCTGCTTCCTGTCATCAATCCACCAATGGAAACCGTCCACACGGTAGGCTACATTGGTTTTATTGGAAATCTCCAGTTCTAAAAGCAGGGCATCACCACTCAGGTAAATATTTTTCAACTTCAATCGGATTCCGTCCTTGTCAAGCTTTCTACGCCTGACATGACTGTGTCGTTTGGCAAGAACCTGATCACAAAGTTCCTTCAGGACATAGTCCGGCATCATCCCTCCGGTATATTTCCCAGCCTTTTGGGATTGAAAGGATTCCAGCTTATAGGTGATCTCATCGGTATCCCGATAATTTATCAGCAACGAGTAAACACGGCCGGCACAAACGATGGTCAGGGAAGACTCTTTTTCAAAAGGCTGTGTCGCCTTAATCCTTACCATGTTGGGAAGTTCAGGAACTTTCTCTGCCAAAATTAGTGTGGGATCCCCCACCTGCAGGTAAGAAATCCTGTCCGGGCAAACCAGGTGGGTGGCTTTATGTTCGGTAACAGACAGCCTGTTTTGTGAAATGACCGGTAGTTGAGAAATCGATAGCAGAATAATGATTAATAAAGTTTTCATGGGTGTTATTTTTGATTGACTAAATAGACCAGGGTATTTTTCTTGATGGTTACCTTTTTCAGGCGGATCGTCTTAAAAAGCGATTGGGCTGTTTTATCAGCTGCCCGAACGCCGGCATAAGTCAGCGGATCAGCAGTGACTCCAAACAAAGAGGAGGTATTGGTCGAACTGCCCACCTCTTTAGCTACTTTGCGGGCGGCATTGTCCGGAACATATAGTCCCGCGAGACCGTCCAGATCATGGATCACCAAATCAACCGGCAAAAAGCTTTCATCGATTGGCAGCTGGCGTACACGGATCTGGAGGCGTTCATGTTTGATCTGACAGACTCCGTACAGGAAGGTGTTCTTTGAAACGTGATTTCCATTTACCCGGCAGTCTTCCAGTAATCGAAGTTTAACCCGGTTGCCATTCAGTACTGTTGTAGTTTCATAAACTTCCACTTTAATCAGGGGCGTTGACTTTGATCCGTTACCAAAACCATTTACCGGTTCTTTTTCAAGCTCAAAGCTTGCTGTTTGTCTTTCTTCCAGTTCCTTCAGTTTTTGGTTTGTCTGTTTCAGGTGAAAGCTCAGGGAATCATTTGCTCGGTTTAAACTGATATTTTCATTAAACACCTTGTCCAGTTCCTCAATGCCGGTTTTCTGCAACCGAACTGCTTGTTCGGGCTTTGGTTTGATGACAGGTTCTGCTGGCGAGACGGTTTGACTTCCTCCGTGACGCTGGTTATTTTCTACCAATTCCTTTCGAACCTGCTTTTCCTTGTTTTTGATATGCGCCAAAAGATTATTGGAAACATTGATATTAATTTCGGCTGATATTGAATCTTCAAAAACGGTTACAGAGTCTTCAGAAGCTAGACTACTCACATCCTCATTTTTTGGCAGATAATTTCCCCGGATATGGTAGTCTTGCGTGGAAACAACCAGGTCTTTCGTGTTTTGATAAGCCTCCATCTTATCCCTGATCTCAATCGAACGGTCGGCTTCTGGAAGCTTATAATTGGCACCGGTCTGTCCCCTGCCGGACGTTGGTTCTCCCATATCTCTTCCTGAATTGGCATGTTCGCCCCCTCCCAGGATATAAAAGATCAATATCACAAAAGGAAGCAGCGCCAATGGTAAGATTAGCAAGGCCTTATTTTTCTTCAAAAACGCGTTCATCGATTTTTCGTTTTAAAAGGTTTTCAAAAGAATCGGCCGGCATTTCAAAGGGATGGGTGGCCGGGTATTTTGATTCGGCCTGCTCCATCGTTAAAGCCGGGCTGCTTAACACTTCATGATCCAGCCTGACAGAGGGAAAGAATACAAAGGACAGGGCAAAAGACAATAACGAGATCCCAAATAAGAGTAGCCACTTTCTCCTGCGTTTTGCAGGGCTGAGTCTTTCATCCTGCTGATCCAGCCTGGCCACCCACCTGGTATATCTGCTGATGTCCTTAAATTTGGGAGGCGCGGTTTTCTGTTGCTTCTTGTTTTGCATGGGCTTTCTTTTTTACGTTTAAAATGATTTCCGCCGGATCGTTTCCAGATCCGTATTATCCACGATTCGCCAGCTTTCGATCAAAAAACCATGCGGATTATGATCGGTCCTTGAGATGTTGCGCAGCTGGCCTGTCGTTTGCAGCTTGCGGATCGTGATATTCGATGTTCGGACAATCTTCTGTTTCCCGAAATAGCTAAACCGATACGGGTAAGCTGAAAAGTTGAGTTTTACCGAATCAGTCTCCACAGTCATGCTGATATCCGAGGCAATCACCTGGTTATAAACATTGTTTTCCTTAAAAGACTGGTATTGTACCATCGCAGAACGATCAGCCAGATACAGGGCTTCCCTGATATTATTTTCAATGTACTCCTTGTCCGGTTCCAGGGTAAAAAACAGTTCATGGAATCGTTTCACGTGATCCCTCGCTTCAGCATCCCGGTTTTCGGAAATGTCTTCCCGAAGTGCTACCAACAGGGATTTTCCATTATCCAACACATAAATTTTCTGTCGGGACTGATCGGTCATTTTAAGCGAAAGGGTGAAGATATAGCCACTCAATCCGACCAGACCGATACTGACGGACAGAAGCACATACACGGTAAACCGGAATTTTCGCTGGATATCAAATAACTTTCTCATTGATCATTGGAATTTTATTGTTATTAACGCATTGCTCCTTTGGTCGCTGCCATGACAGCTGCAGTCCGAATCAACCTTCCTCCTCCGGAATTAGTCCCCGAAGCATGGACAATCCAGGAAGCGATTTTAGGAACCATCGCCATCCCGATAATCCCGCAAACCGGAACGATCAGGTTGGAAACAAAAAACAGGGACGGCTGGTAAATGGGCATCGACTGGATTTGTGCAATCTCGGCATCCAATACAAAGATCAGTACTTCCTGAACCAGTGAAAGAACAAGTAAGGCAATGGGCAAATACAGGTTGACATTGATAAACCTGGCGATCCATTGGAGGTAGTTTTCCTGAAAACCATCGAAGATCGAAAGCGCAAAAACAAGAGGTCCAAAGACCACCAGCAACACACAGAATACAGTGCGAAGAAATGCAACCAAATAAACCAGCACTTCAAACAGGGATTCCAGGACTTGTCTCAAAGCATCCATGATGTATAAATTGATCTGGTGCTGCAGTGCCCTGCCGGAAATGATGTTGTAGGTCGTCAATAACAGGTTGATCCCTTTATCCCAGAGAGCAGCTTCCTTTTCCTGGTTCTCATCAAACAGGGGCAGGTCAACTGCCAGAATGGCCTCCTGCTTTTCCTCCAGTTTTTCTGCAACCAGGTGTTTCTTATCCGCATAGATTGATTCCGAAAGGTGGGTCAACCCTTTGGTTGGCACCATCAGCAGGTGAATAAAAGGGCTCCAGAAGCTTAGTACCAGCACCAGGGCAAAAGGGCGGAGCAACGGTAGCAGAAAAACCGGGCTATCAGCGATCAGCTGCTCATAGATCCGTTTTGCGATATAAAAGAAAGCTGCAATTCCACCTATGGCCCTGGCCATATCAATCAGCATTCCGGCATTGTCAATCCCGGCCTGAATCATGGTGTCGGTGAAGGCGAAAAATCCATCGGTTGTAATCACTTGTAATAGCATTTTTGTTTGATTATTTAATGAATGATAATTGTGATTGGCAGGTTCTATCGGATCAGAAAGGCATAGCTTCCCTCCTGTCCTTTTCCCATGACTAGCAGGTGAAGGAATTTCCGATAGGTGTAGTCAGTCTCTCCTGCTAAATGGCCAAGTTCAGTTTTGATGGCGGCAAAGGATTTCAGTTTCTCTCCGTGGTCGACTTCCAACAGGTTGACCATCAAAAAGCGCATCAGTAGTTCATCGGCTTCTGCTTGCAGGATCTTCTTTACGCCACCCGAGTTTTCAAGCTGATCAAAACTCCCCAGTTTTCTGTAAAGAGAAATAAACTGATCAGAAAGCCGATAAATATCCGGCAGCTCATCCTTTCGGGCATCAAAGAGTTTTTGATTGATTTGTTTTTGGAGTTCTTTGTTGTTCTTAATCTGGCTGGTCTCCGCATGCCGTCCTTTCATCTGGCTTCTCTCCAGCAGTTTGGCAGCAATTCGAAGCAGGCCGGTTTTCGTTTTCCCCCCATATTCTCCGGCATCTGAAACCGGCAGGGCTCCCAGTTCAATATAATAGTGGGTGGGCCAGCTGCGGACAAAAACATGAGGCGTTGGAAACAACCAGCCTTTGAAAGCGACAAAGCTTAAGGGATAGCTGTTATTCATCTGCGGGTAATAACCGTGCCAGGGCTTTACATCCACCAGTTGGGCATTGGCTTCCTTCAAAGCTATGGTAGTTGATATACTGGCACTTAAACTAATTCCAAGGAGTAGTAATGATAGTTTCATGATCTTCTGATTTGTGGTTATTGTTGTTGTTTTCTCTTGCTTATTTCCGGTTCATCGCTACTACTGATCCTTTACTGGTAGAGGCTGTAGTAGTGAGCGAAGTTTTCCAGCGTGCCGTTTTCCTGGCTTTTTAGGTAGGAGGCATAGAGTAGTTTGTTGTAGAGGTAGCAGATCGTGCCGTAATGACGGCGGACATCTTCGTAGATTTCATTGATGGTGTCATACCGCTGTTTATCATCCATCAGAAACAGCTTGTCCTTCAGAATCGTATTGAGCACCGTGCTGGTCAGTTGCCGGCTGTCATCCAATATCAGGTCAAAGGACTGGACAATCACAGCAGCCTGCTGGTTGGTAAAATTTTGATCCTGCACCAGCCTGGGCACTTTCTCAGTATAAACGACCATGATCTTGCCCAGCAGTTCCCGGGTTTGCTGTACCCGCTTGTAATCCTTGATCAGGGCACTGACCTTCTCCAGGCTTTCCAGCATCTGCTGGTCGATACCCAGCAGTTCTCCCGTGAGCCCCTTAATGTCTCCATTCAGGGCTTTGATCAAGACGTTGTACCAGTTGATTTTGGATAGGATACCTTTCTCTTCGGTCCACAAAGCTTCGCGTTGGATACCGGCACCCACATCGGTTACCGGTGCCTGGCTGACCGCTTGTTTCTGAAAGATCCCCAGAAGGGTTAGTGTGGCTATTAATAGCAGAATGGCTTGTTTGTTTCTCGTTTTCATCTCATTAAAATTGTTTATTTCGTTTTGTATTCGATGGAACTCTCGATGAATTTTAATTCTTCTTGTTTGCGAATTTGAAGAATGAAAATTCATGTTCGTTACAATTGTTTTTCGTTGTTTCAATGATTGGTTACATGGATTTGAGGATTTCCAGAAAGCGCTCTCCCTCCCCGGTTTTTCCAAGAATCATTTCTTTCTCTTTCTGTTCAGAGGTGTAGCAGTAATATTCCGCCCGGCTGACCTCCAGAGCAAACACCCGCGAATAACTCCCAAGGCTTATAAATACTTCTTTGAGCTTGCGGTCTGAGGGCAGGTTCTTATTAATCGAAAGAACCTGTTCTTTTTGAAACTCCGACAGCCCCAAAGTCTGACTGATCTTTTCAAACTTATTTTTAAACTTGCCCATATCCAGCAGGATTCTGGTATCGGTATTGTTGATGATGGCATCCCGGATCACAGGCGATGAGATCACATCATCCACTTCCTGGGTGACCACCATGGCTTCTCCAAAAAACTTGCGGATGGTTTTGAAAAAGTACTTGATATATCCGGCCATCTGAGGAGTCGCGATGGCCTTCCAGGCCTCTTCAATACAGAGGAGTTTTCGTACGCCTTTTAACTTTCGCATCTTTTGGAGGAAAATATCCATGATGATCAGCGTGGCCACCGGAAAGATTATCGGATGGTCTTTGATCGCATCCAATTCGAAAACCAGGAATGGACAGCGGAAAAACTCATCGGTTTGCATGGGTTTGTTCAAGAGGTAATCGTATTCCCCTCCCCGGTAGTATTTACTCAGGATAAAGAAAAACTCCGGGCTGTTAAACGTCAGGGATTGCTTTTTGACCAGCGTTGGAATAAACTCCTTGCAAAACTCATAGTAGCCGTTAAAGGAACGTTCCGGTCCGGTTGTTTTGAAAAACCCGGTCAGCGAGTGAGAGATCACATCCTTCTCCATTTCCGATAAATGCTCCTTGTAGATGGTGAAGATCACTGACAGAATGGTCTGTCGTTGTTCTACATCCGGTTCACCGGTCAGCACGAATGGATTAAAGGAGATCGGTCTGTCCGGGGTGAACTCCACCATCATCGCACCGCCCTGATCCTTTAACTTTTCGTCCAGGTAACGGGTCAGCAGTTCATAGCTTCTTCCGACATCCAGCAATACGATATGACAGTTCCCACTCTCGGCATATTGTCGGAGCAAATGATTGGTGAAAAATGATTTTCCGGAACCGGATCCGCCGATCACCAGCTTGTTCCGGTTATGGATCTGGTGTCTTTCCATCGGTTCATCAGAAATGTCAAGCTGCACCGGACAACCTTCCAGCCTGTTTGACAGCTGGATGGTAAAATCCGATTTTGAATTCCGGATTGATCCCTCAAAATTGGTCAGGCAACAGGCTTGCGGCACCTGGGTGATGAATAGTTCCGTCTCCGGCAACTGGGTCGAAAAAGGCACACAGGCAAAAAACAGAAGCGGCAGGTCAAACGAATGCTGGTAGGGAAAACAGTTGATCAGTGAAAGTGCCGATCCGGTTTCACTTTTGTATTGCTTTAGCTGCCCAATGGAGTTGTCAAAAAGCATCACATTAAAATGGGCCTTGACAATTTTCTCACCAGAAGTCTGTACCGTATCCAAAAACTGGTCGATCAAGCTGGCATTGACCTTGTTTTCCGTGGAAAAGCTGGATAGACTGTAAATCCGTTTGTAGCTTCCTTCCAAAAATGACTTGGTCGCTTGTTGATCGGGAACATAGATAAACTGGTTGGTGATGTGCGAAAATGGCAGGTCATAAGTTACCGGATAGATTAGTGATACCGGGAGTCCTGTTGTGGGGTGTTCTCCCGCCGGGCTTAATTCAGATGGTAAGTGCGAGTAGTCGCTTAAACTCAGGATTTCCACAAACTGATCCATCACCCGCAGTCGGTCACGAAAATCAATTCCTCCCAATACCGGCTGCCCTTTCTGAAAGTTCAGGGTCAGGAAGCGTTCAATCAGTCCGGGAGTTTTTTCATCTCCGATAACTTCTGCCGGCCGAACCAGCTCGCAGCTGATCCCACTTTGAGTAAACAACGCAAGCAGGTTGGCTCGCACCTCTTTTAACTGTTCAGCAAGTCGGGCTTCTTGCGTTCTCGCCTTATGGGAAAAGATCAGAGCTGCCCCCAGGTAGTTCTTTAACAGGCCGGTGTTCAGCAAGCTGACATACAGGTAACATTCATGCTTCAGAAAAGACCGCCCTTCAAAATGGCTCTGGTAACATTCGTTCAGGCTTGCAGCCTTTGGCTTACCGCTTCGTCCCCCTTTCTGAAAATGCTCCACAAAAAAGAAGTCCTGTTTGTGCAGCAGTGTTCCAGCAGGTAATAGGTTCACGACTCGCTGGAAGGTATCGTGCAGCATGTAAAGCTGATCCCTGCCAAAGGATAACAGTTCCGGCAGGTGGAGTTTCAACCCAAAGCCCATATCCAGGTTATTGGACACGAGTAGGTCTTCCTTAAAGCCCAGCACTGGTAAAGCGTGTTCAATTGTCTTTAAGTCGGTTGCTTTCATTGCTCCTGGGTTTGATGGATTCGTTTTTTGATCAGGATAAATTGCGGGAGTTTTTTGGCCGTCTGCTTTTTCTCCCATCCTATTGGGCCAAGCTTCTTCTGGATCTGGGTCAGTTGGTACAGGAAAGCAAAAAATGCAGGGATGCAGATCATAACTGCTGCAAATGTCCCGACAAGAATATACAGCACAACAAAGAGTAGAAAAGCCGCAATAATTCCGTACAAGGCTTTAAAGAC
>NZ_WVEM01000020.1 GCF_009847015.1 Sunxiuqinia indica | reverse complement strand
TGCAAGCTTTTTCCCTAATTTACTAATAACCTTGCAATTTAACACCTTGAAATCACGGATTTTATTCACACTACCTGTTGATAACCAGTGATTTATTTTGTTTTTAAGGATTGACTATTTAGCTATAAATTTCAGATTCCAAGTTCCAATTATCGAACGAGTGTTCCGATTTTCAATCGGAAGTTATCCAAATGCCGATTAAAAATCGGCACACCAAACTTCACGCTCCTTTTTCACCCCTAAATCCCCTAAAGGGGACTTTGGGCTTTCCTTCTCCTTTTTGGTCGTATTTCTATTTTTTCGTTTCAATTGCATCCTTCTAGCTTCCTGCCGTTTGAGACAGATTCCGAAACAAGTTCGGAATGACTAAATCATTGGAGGAAAGTGAAGATTAGCTTACTTCTTTTCCAGTTCTTCAGGCATCTTAAATTCCAGCTTACTTTTGCCAATATCCTTAGATGTGGCCAGTGCAATTCCCCGGTTTCCCTTTTTGTCAACCGCATTGTAGAAGTGATAAACAATTCCATCATGCTTGATCACATATGATTTATGGGCAAACAAGGCATCATACTTTTCAGAAGGTTCTATCAGGTTTGGACCGTTCCAATCTGTCCAATGGATTAAGTCATAGGAACAGGCAAATCGATTAAAAGCTGCCGGATCCTGGTCAGGCCAGAAAGCACCAAAATAGAACATGACGTAAATGTCGCCAATCTTTTGAAAAACTGCATCGCCTGAAATACCGGTATGGTGATTGATCAACGGGTGATCGCCAAAACGTTTCCAGTGAACCATATCATCCGAAACAGCCATACTGATTCGCTCGGCCCCCTTATCCGGGTTGATACTGTCTCCCCGGGCATTGTAATACATCACGAACGGGTGCCCTGTATGCTGTTCTTTGTCCTCAATCACAAAGTTTTTGTACATGGTACTGTTGTCATACCAACGCACATCATCATCCAACGGTGAAAGTACGTGGTGATCCAAACGCTGCCACTCGTGAACCGTTGCCGGATCCTGATCAGTAAATGCCATACCGATGGATAGGATGCCTCGTTCATATCCTTTCGAATTGCCACCAAAATAGCTCATCCAGTATTTTCCATCATACTGATTGATGGCATAATCGCCGCCCCAATCATAATCAATTAATGAAGCATAGCCAGCTTTCTGATTGGTGTCCCAATCCGTTGTGTCCGAAGAGAATGACAAAATTTTTCCATGATTATCCCAGTGAATCAGATCATCACTTTGTGCCAGCCAGGTTTCATAGCCACGGCCATCAAAAACGATGTAAGTCATCACCCACTTGTTATCTTTACGAAAGATGGTGGGGCAATCCATTTTGTACGAACTACTGTCGGGAATTAACACCAAACCGTATTTATAGGGGGTTTTAATCTCTTTGTAGATTTCTTCCATCTTTGACTGCGAAACCGTGACGGGTGAAAGATTTTGAGCGTAAGCAGAACTTACTTCTAAGCAGAAAAAAACAAAAAACAGGAATACTATTTCTTTTATTCGCATTATTCTATCGGCTATTCATTTCTGATAAAGTTTTCAAAGCTCCATGATCAAACTATTTGCCAAGAAACGATGAAGAAAACTAACAAAATGAAGATTATATCTGTACTTCCTACTTATTTTGATACAATGAAGCAGATTTCAATACGAGTAATGAAACCTGCTTCATTTTTAATTCATTAATACACTAATCTATACTTCATTTTCAAAACTTTACCATGGATTATTTTGCGTCATGTTGGGATTATTATTCAACTCATCCTCAGGAATTGGATAATATTCATTTTTTGAGGTATAGTTTTGATATCCGGCCTGTTTTGACTCTTTTATAGTCTGCTCAAGTAATCCCCATCTACGTAAATCATAGAAGTGTAAACCTTCCCGTGCAAATTCAAGGTTACGTTGATGCCGAATCTCTGACATCATTTGTTCCTGGCTATAGGCCATCATTTCATTTTGTTTATCCGTTAATTTAGCGCGTGCCCGAATTCGATGAACAAGTGGAACAGCCATCGTAACTTGTCCTTTCATTGTATAAGCTTCAGCAAGCATTAAAAGGACATCAGCATAACGCATACCGTATTCGTCTAACTCAGATTTCCAATCTCCCTCATCTGCATCCCACCAGTTTTGATTTTTTCGCAACCAAATTTCTTCATGTCCCCAAGTCGATGAAAATTCCCGTTGATAAAAAATACATCCAGGGTAATCCCACGCTAATGTGGCTAAAGCTCTTGGGTCGTATTCCCCATCAGAAGTTGGTTCTTCCAAAAAAGAATCCAAAAGCACTTTTGTAGGTTTCATCTCAAACCATCCTCCAACTTCGCCCGGCGCATGCCACTCTCCAGCGAATGTACTTCTCGTCAAGGTACTTGGGTCGTCACTAGCCGAAAGCCAGATATTAGCTCCTCCCTCACGACTAAACTGAAGTTCAAATACTCCCTCCGGGCCATTTTCATGCTGACCATCAAAAAGTTCAGCATAATTAGCCTGAAGACCATAACCAAAATTGTTTTCATTATCAACAATTTCCTTCAACACTACAATGGTGCTGTCATAATCTCCCTGATATAAATAAGCCCTGCCTAAATAAGCCAAAGCGGCACCTCGTGTGCATCTACCTTTATTTTCAGAGTCCCACTGATCGGGCAAATATTTTTCTGCAGCTTTTAAATCCTCAATCACCTGATTCCATACTTGTTCTTCTGAAGATTTTCCGATATAATAATCATCAGAAGTTTCAGCGACAGCAGTGGTAATCGGCACAGCCCCAAAATCACTTACCAAAAAGAAATAATTTAACCCCCGCAAAAATCTGGCTTCAGCAATTAAGGTATTCTTTACATCTTCATTTATACTCATTGATTCTCCATATTGGATTACTTGATTTGCACGGAAAATCCCCGTATAAGCGCCTTTATAAAAGTTAGCTGTATATCCATTACTCGTGCTATTCAAGTACATACCAATTTGATAAGCATCTTGGATATCATTACGTACTGAGAAGTTTTCGGTTCTTCCTGCGTGTATAAACCAAGCCCGTGGATTATAATGTCCCAAACCATCACGGATGATTTCATTATATACAGATGCAACAGCTGAACTCAAATCGTCTTCTGTTTGCCAAAACACAGATGTAGTGATTTTTGTAGGATCTTCTTTTTCCAAAAAAGAATCAGTACAAGATCCTAAAACAAAAAGTAATGCTAATAAATATATTATTTTCATAACTATAGTTTTAAAAGTTTAATTGTAGACCAAAATGACAAGAGCGACTTAAAGGAATCTGCCGAAAATCAATTCCACGATTTTCCATTGAACTATTTCCAATATCCGGGTTAAATCCTTTGTAATTTGTCCAAGTAATTAAATTATCAGCTCCTAAATAAAGACGACATTTACTGATCGACAAGCTATTGAGCCAGTTTGCAGGCAGAGTAAATCCAATTTGTACGGACTTAAGTCTCAAGTATGAACCGTCTTCTAAAAAACGGTCACTGTTATCTATACCATTCCCATTTGGGTCAGATAAGTCAAGCCTTGGATAATCCGAATTTGGATTAAATGTATAAGAATCCAAAAGATCGGTAGAAACATTGAAAACATATTTTTCATTTTCAATATTCGAACGGATTCCATTATAGATCTTATTCCCATGTACACCTTGTATGAAAATACTTGCATCAATAAACTTCCAAGCTCCATCAAGCCTCAACCCATACTCAAATTTTGGGAACGGACTTCCGCAATAAACACGGTCATTTCCATCAATCTTCCCATCGTTATTAGCGTCTACAAAACGGATATCTCCAACTTGTGCATTCGGCTGTATCAAGTTACCGTTTTTGCTGTGTTCTGCAATTTCAGCCTCGCTTCGAAACAAACCATCTGTTTTTATCTCAAAGAAAGAATAAATCGGGTAACCTACTTGCGTATATGTAATAGTGGGACCTCCCCCTGAGCCTCTGCCTCCAGTAAGCACCTGAGACCCGGTACTTAATTCCTTTACTTCGTTCTTGACATGGGACAGTGTTCCTGTTAACGAGTAGGTAAAGTCCCGGTGTTTTCCATTATAATTAAGGATCATTTCATATCCATTATTACTTATTTTCCCTGCATTTCCATAAGGGTCTTGATCAGCACCAACAGATAAGGGAATTGGAATTCTCAATAAAAGATCCGTTGTTGTCTTTTTATAAAAATCCAACGAATAGCTTAACTTTCCGTTCCACAGCCCGAGATCAATTCCAACATTGGATGTAGCCGTAGTTTCCCATTTCAACTTACTGGGAACATATTCGGTCTGAATATTTCCAACCCATAAATGGTTAGGATTCCCAACCGCATAACTCACTCCTGAAGTTATAGATCCTAAATACTGATAATCGCCTATCTCCTGGTTCCCCAGTTTTCCATAGCTAGTTCTCAGCTTTAATTGTGAGATCGGAGTGTCAAGATTTTTGAAGAAAGATTCATTGGCCGCATTCCACGCAACCGATACTGAAGGAAAATTACCCCACCGATTAGAACTACTAAAGCGGGAAGAACCATCACGACGAAAAGTTCCGGTAAAAATATACCTATTATCATAAGAATAAATCAAACGTCCGAAATAAGAAGACAAGGTATTTTCTGAAGCAGTTCCATTTGCTACGGGGTCAATTGATCCCGCTCCCATTACCCAGACACCGTCAGGCATACCTTTCTTTGACGCAGAAAACTCATCATATTTATTTTGTAATGCAGTCTGACCAATGACTGCGTTAATTGAATGTTTTTCATGGAGAACTTTTGAATACGATAAGGTATTTTCAATTTGCCACAAATTTGTAGCCCCGCTTTTTTGATCCATTAAATTAGTCGGGTTACTGAAAAACTGACCTATTTCATAGGCACTGACAGTTTCTCTGTATCTTTCCTGTGCTGTAGTCAACCCTGCGTCAAATTTATACTTTAATCCATCAAGGATATTGACTTCTGCATACATATTCACCTGTGCTTTATATATATTATTTTCAGCGTGTCGTAGATTCATTATCGCGACAGGATTCATAATATTATTAACAGCCCCCCATGCTCCATTATAACCTCCAATTGCTTCAGGATCATAGATTGAAAACGCAGGTATCATCTTAAGAGCAGCTTCACTCATATATACACTTGTTTCATATGCCCCTCCAAGATTACCTGCCTTCTCTTTACTTAAAAGAACCGTTTCTCCTATTTTTAGCCGACCTTTTGTAAAATCAGTTTTGAAACGCAGATTCAACCGGTCATAGTCGGTTTTTTTAATTACGCCGTCCTGACTTAAATATCCAAGAGAAAGGTTATAAGTCAAATTTTCAGATCCCCCGCTTGCTCCCACAGAATAGTTTTGGACAGGAGCAGTTCTATAAATTTGATCCTGCCAATTAATTCCAACACCCGGTTCTTCAGGATTCTTCGCTATTTCAGGGATATCCATCCCGGCAGCATCTGAAGCAGCTGTAATTACTTTAATCCATTCATCTGTATTACATACACTTAATTTTTTCGAGACTTGCTGGAGTCCAAAGTCAACATTAACATCAATTTTCATAGGTCCCTTTTTGCCTCCTTTTGTGGTAATCAAAATAACTCCGTTAGCAGCTCTTGAGCCATAAATGGCTGCTGCCGAAGCATCTTTTAAGACCTCCATCGATGCGATATCTGAAGGGTTTAAATTGTTTAATGACGTTATTGGAATATTATCAACCAAAATAAGAGGTAAATTATTGTTCAATGAGCCTGCTCCGCGAATCTGTATGTTCATCTCAGCCCCGGGTAATCCACCTGAAGATTCAATAGAAACGCCCGCCATTTTTCCTTGTAGCGCTCCTCCTACATTTGTATTGATCTGTTGATCTAATCGATCAGCTTTTATTACACCAACAGCTCCAGTCAAATCACTTTTCTTCACCGTTCCATAGCCAATAGCAACAACCTCGTCAAGTCCAATAGTATTCTCTTCTAAAATGACATCAATACTATTTTTACCCATCACTTGGATCTCCTGGGTTTTCATACCCACGAATGAAAATACTAATGTACCATCACCAGGCACATTTTTTAGGGTATAATTACCATCGGGATCAGTTATAGTACCACTAGTAGTTCCCTTCACGGCAACCGTTACACCAGGTAGTGGTACACCCGAAGAATCAGTAACTTTTCCACTAACACTAACTTGTTCCTGTATCATTCCGACAGTTGAAGAAGATAGAACAATTTGTCTTCCATTTATTTCATATTTTATCCCCGTATTTTCCAAGGCTTTATCTAAAATTACGTTGATCGATTTATTATCAAAATCACCTGATATTTTTTGATCCACATTAATTTTTCCGCTATAGAAAAAACGGTATTCGCTCTGATTTTCAATATGTTTTAGAAAATCTTCAACCCGAACATCCCGAACATTAAGCGTTAATTTAGTAGTTTGAGAGTAGCTTTGTGAAGCCAATGTCCCCATAATTGAGAACAGTAAAATGAAGATAGTCAGTTTCATTTTTAACAATGTTTGATATACCCATGACCTTTGGTCATGAAAACCTCGTTTTTTTTTCATAATTTTGTAATGATTGGTTTATGAACTACTTAGTAAATCAATGGTTAAAGAGAAGCAGGAAGTGCCATTTCTTGCTTCTTTTTGTAATAAAAAGGTTACTTCATCCGCATTTATTTTTATTTGTTTTTAATTTTTCTTAGCTGTTATTATTATTTTCCTTTGATGAGTGTTATAGGAATAGCTCATAGGTGCTGATTTGCAAACCATCTCCATCACCTCGGTTAAGGTCTCATCCTCAATTGTCCCTGAAAACCATAACCCTTTAAAGTCATTAGCAGAATATACTATTTTCACATTGAACCAACGTTCCAACCTTTTCATCATATCAGGAAATGGATCTCTGGAAAAAATCAACTTCCCATCTTTCCAAGACGTGTATAACTCGGTATTGACTTCCTTTTTTATGAAGTTATCTCGAACCAATCGAACTTGTTCGCCCGGAGCAATTACCTCTTGTCTGTTATTATCTTTGTCAGTCACTTTAACAACGCCCCGTTCCAATGTTGTTACAAAATTTCCGTCCGGATAAGCCTGCACATCGAACGCTGTTCCCATAACATGTACGGTTCCATAGCTGGTATTTACTTCAAATGGAATCTTTCCCTTTACCACGTCAAAGAAGGCTTCTCCAACGAGCAAGACATTTCGCTCTTTCGAGAAATCGCTTGAATATGTGATTTTTGAACCGGAATTCAGCCAAACCTTAGATCCGTCAGGCATGGTTAATTCAGTCTTTGCTCCAATCGGGATACTAACTGTTTGATTCGTAGTTTTTTCGAAAGTTGATCGCGATTGCTGATAAAACCAAACACTT
Organism: Sunxiuqinia indica; assembly: GCF_009847015.1. Taxonomy (GTDB): domain Bacteria; phylum Bacteroidota; class Bacteroidia; order Bacteroidales; family Prolixibacteraceae; genus Sunxiuqinia; species Sunxiuqinia indica. The sequence goes on along the minus strand of NZ_WVEM01000020.1, from coordinate 64,441 downwards.
GTTACTAATGCTCCAATTAGGAGAACAGCAGCGATACGTAAAGTAACAGCATAAAATTTTAACCTCTTTTTCGTTTCCGCATTTTCTTCAGAAAGGATTGTTTTTTGAAGCTTGTTGAAAAGCAACGGATTTTCTCGTTTGAGATCATCATCGGCAAGAAAATTCAACCATTCGGATTTCATTGCTCCAGATATGGGGAATGTATTTTCTGAACGACTGATGTAGTCACAAAATTGATCAAACTCATCCGGGCTCAGGACAGATTGAAGATATTTTTTTACTAATCTTTTCATTCTGTGTTTTCTTACATTAGTAATACACCGCAAACAAGACTATCCCTAAAGAAAAAATGAAAAAAATTATAAAAACAGATGGATATAGAGTAATGAAATCAGTCCCGAAGACTTAAGACGCTTCTTTAAAATGCTGATCGACTGACCAATATGGTATTCTACAGTTTTTGTTGAAATTCTTAGTTTTTCTGCAATTTCTTTGTTAGAAAGTCCTTCCATTCTGCTCAATTTGAATATTTCTTTTTGCCTAGAAGGTAATTCTTGAATGAATTCTTCTATTTTATTTTTTAAATCATCATATTCAACTTTTTCCGCAAAAAGAAATTCTTCTGCGACCGAAACCTTAAAAAGTTGGTCTTTCATCTTTTGGTTATTCAGCCTACTGCGCAATTCATTTAGAAGAAGATTCTGAGTGATGGTAAAAATATAGGAATTGAACGTAGAACTGTTTTTGATATTCTTCCGATTTCTCCATATTTTTAAAAATACTTCCTGAAGGATATCATCAATTCCATCATCGAATTTTAAATACGCTTTTGAAAAATGAAACAAACGGGGGTAATAATGATTAAATAATTCCTCAAGAGCCAACTGACTATCCCTAGCTAATTCGGCTATGACTTTCTCGTGGTTAAAAATTTTCCCCATTTATTTAAGATATGGATTTTGCAAACTTAAAAAATCGAATACAACAAAAAAAATAATGTAATCATTCCAAAAATATCTTCTAATTTAAATTTAGTGCCATCAATTAGGCCAATTTCCCATTCTTTCCTATCTTTGCACAGTACATTACTAATCAAATCATTGCAAAATTGATGATCAGGAACGATACGGTGAGTTCTAAACATGAACATTGAATTAAAAAGCTCTATATAAGATATTTACATGGATTGGTTCGAATCCAGTACAACCCACGACAACAAGAAGGCCGTAGTTGATATTTAATCAGTTACGGCTGATTCTTTTATTATTTAAACATCCTCATCGAAAATCCCATTGACAGTTCTGCATCCATCAAGTAGTCATCATGCTGCGGATTTTCGCCGTTTTCAAGAACCAGGAGCATGTTCTGATATCATCCAATTACGGAAATAAATACCGAACGGAACCTCCTAAATAAATATTCCATCGTGCCAATAGTGAAGTTACTTCAAAGACTAACAGCTGTTTTTCCACCATTTCCCTAGAATAAATTTAATCCCACAACATTCATTTAACAAATATAGTCTTGGCTTAAATCGTGAAATTCTTGCTAAAGAAATTGCTCTTTCTTTGATTTACTACCCCACCATGTCACTACATCGCCATCAAAATAAATGATAGATGAAAAGATATTATACAAGCTCTTTTTAGATACTTAAGGAATAACCAATTCCTGATTTGCCTCAAGAACAATCTGCTTATTTTGATTGAATGATCATCTTCGCTGTTTGTAATTCTTTTCCTTTGACTTGCAGTGCGATATCTCCCGGCTTCTTCGTACTTTGTACCAAAACCACCAACTTACCACTGAACAACTTCATGGTTGGCTTGTGAAACAATTCCAGGGATGTCGCATCGCCGTTACAGGCTGCGCGATAATTCCCGTTTCCTTTTACTTCGAATATTAATTGGTTAGTCGCTGTGGGACAAGGAATGCCATTTTTATCAACCACCGAAACTGTAACAAAGCTGATGTCTTTCCCGTCTGCCTGAATGGTAGACCTATCAGGTTCCAACACTATACGATGGGGAGTTCCGGAGGTACGAATTATTTTTTCTTCAGCAGGTTGACCATCTTCATTAAAAGCAACCACTTTTAACTCGCCCGGTTCATACACCACATTGTTCCACATCAGCCGGTAACGCTCCAGTTTCGAATCCTTATTTTTGGTTCGCACGCCCTTACTTTTCCCATTCACAAAGAGCTCGGCACTGTTGTAACTGCTGTATACAAAAACCGGAATCGTATCGCCTTCCTTACCTTCCCAGTTCCAGTGGGGTAAGATGTGCAAGGTCGATTCTTTGGTATCCCAGCGGCTTTTGTACCAGTAATAGCGATCTTTGGGTAAGCCGGCCAAATCGCAAATACCAAAATAGGAACTCCGCGATGGCCAATATTGGTCATAGGGTGTTGGCTCCCCAAGGTAATCGAACCCCGTCCACACAAATTCACCGATCACCCAGTCCTTATCATCCTGCAGTACAGCATCATCTTCAGGCAGGTTGCTCCAGTTACAGTACTCCAAATCGTAGGATGAAACCTGCCCGTCGTCGTACATTTTGCCAACGGCTTGTTCTACCGGAAACTTGTATATTCCCCTGGAGCTTACTGTCGAAGCTGTTTCGGAGCCCAAAAGTAAGCCTTGTGGAAAACGCTCAAAAGCTTCTTCATAAAGGTGTGTTCGGTAGTTTAATCCCGGCACATCCACAATGGCTCCAAACCCGGATGCCATCACGGCTTTCACCTGGTCCATACCAACCGTCACCGGGCGGGTCGGATCTTCACGATGGAAAATATCCTGCAACCGCTTTGCCCGTTTTACACCTTCACTACCATGCTGATCAGGAACCTCGTTGCCGCTGCTCCACATAACAATGCAAGGATGATTGCGGGTTGCTCGTACTAAGTTCACAATATCCTTTTCGTGGTATTCATCGAAAAAGCGATTGTACCCGTTTTTCACCTTCGGTTTTTTCCATTCATCAAAACTCTCAGCCAGAAACAGCATCCCCATTTCATCGCAAAGTTCAAGCTGTTCCAGTGACGGCATGTTGTGTGCACTTCGGATCGCATCCGCCCCCATGTCTTTCATCAGTTGTATCTGGCGCCGAAGAGCAGCCTTATTCACGGCTGCGCCCAAAGGCCCCAGATCGTGATGCAGGCAAACGCCCTTGAATTTACGCACCTTTCCGTTCAGTTTGAATCCTTCGCCGGCCTTGTAGCTGATCGTGCGAATGCCGAAACGGGTGGTCTGCTCATCCTGAAGCCGTCCGCTTTCATCGTATAACTTCGATTCAGCATAGTACAATACAGGTGATTCCGGACTCCAGAGCCGGGGGTTTTCCAAAGCGATATTTTGCTCAAATTCATTGCCGAACAGGGTCGTTTCGGTTTCTGTGGCCAATACATTTCCGTCAGCATCTTTTAGGACTGTTTCCAAGCGAAGGTTCTTTCCCTCAACCTTGGTTTTAATATTGATTTTGGCCAGGCTGTCGGACACGAAAGGGGTAGTCACAAAAGTTCCCCATAATTGAAAATGATTTTCGGGTAATACTAAAATACGTACTTTTCGAAACAGTCCCGCCCCGGGATACCAGCGGGATGACAATGGTTTTGGCGAAAGATGCACTGCCAACAGGTTATTCTCGCCCGACTTCACCAAATCGGTGATGTCCAAATTAAAATAAGCATAGCCATAGCCCCATTCCCCTGCTTTTTCACCATTGACAAACACTTCCGGATCGCTCATTGCACCTTCGAATACCACCAGGATGCGGCTGCCTTCATCAAGTTCTGGGAGCTGAAAACCGGTTCGATACCAACCATCGCCAATGTGTGGCAATGCTCCGGTACGTCCTGTCTTTTCCGACGCCTCCTGTTCATTGTTCTGGCTGATGGCAACCACCTGCTTGTCCACCTCTTTATCAAATGGCCCATAGATCGCCCAGTCGTGAGGTACCGAAACGGTCTCCCAACCAGAGTCTTCAAAATCAACCTTTTCAGCATGCTCAAAATCACCCTTGCTGAACTTCCAGTTATTTTCAAGGAAGACTGATTGGCGTTGTTGCACCTGCGCAGTCAAAATGCCAGGCGTGGATATAAGGATCAGCAGTAAAATAGTAGTTAGTTTCATCATTTTAGCTTGAAATGTTTCGTGTTCGTAATTGAGATTGCCCGTAAAAATAGCTAATTTTCCAGAAATGCATCTAATGTCTTGGTTGGCCTCCCATCGTCTCCCCATCTTTGCTGTTAGATCAATAACCTTTTTTAATCCCGAATCTTCTGCATTTTCAGACGACGCATAGAGCACCTCTTTACTGGTCATTTTTACGGTTGCTGTTTTTCAGAGAAATAGTCAATATTGGGGTGAAATAAGGGACTTTCGCCCGCAGAAAGAAGTTCACATTCGGCAATACGATAAGGCAGCCAGGGATTTAAGTTATTAAAATCAATCAGCTCTACTAAAAAAAACTTGCTGTTGTTTGCTTAAATGAAAATGAACTGATTTCATTTAAACCATTAATGGTAAACTCAGCAAGTTCACCAAAGTGCTGACCATCGTTTGACGAAGACAGTCGATAAGTAGAACGGTAGTCATCCATATTACCACAGATAAAAGTCTTTCGAGACAAAATGGCGATTTTAGAAGCCTGAAACCTGCGATCAAACTTGAACGTAATTTGTGCTCCGAGATCAGCGTGAAGAGCGCTGGTCGGGCAACCATCAAAGATGAAATTGACGGTGTCTGTCTCAATCAACAGAGCGATGGGTTTGGCTCGGTGAAATGAGTTTTCTTTTTTTCATTTCGTACTACAACATCTTTATAGTAATCGTGCACAGCTAATGTTTTTTCAATAAAGTCGGTTTTGTGTTCGCCGCATCAACTATTGTTTTAGTCCATGCGTATCGTTTCATCGACATCTCTGGCATAATCCAAGGGCCGCCGCTTGTACTCCAGCCATCTCAATTATGAACACCAATTGAAATATCCAGTCTGTTAGCTTCATCTAAAGCCCTCTTAAATAGTTCGTACTACTCCGTCGAAGCAAAATCAACCTTTTCACCCCCGTAATCCGTATCGCCCAATAATCCGACACTTAAAATAGTTGTCTGAACAATCCCTTGCGCCTCCATCGCTTCCAAATTCTTTCGAAAACCTTCTTTGGTAATATTACCAACCATCCAATGTCACCAGGTATGTACTTGAAAACGTTGGGGCGGACTGCTGAACTTCTCCATATCCAACTCTCCCTGAACGCTCCCCTTATTCGCTATTGTGAAAACTGCAAAGCTTAAAAAAGAGAGGAAAACCATATTTGTTAAGTAGATATTTATTTTGTGGTATTTAGATTATTTTTCGACATAGGCGATTTAATTACCAGATTGCCTTTCGGTTCGTTTTATTCACAGCGTCACCTTTCCCATTAATAATACTTTTCACTTCGCTACCTTCATTACCTCCAAGCCAAATGGTTGTGACATGCCGAAAGCGCTGTTCTAGCTGTTCCGGAGCTTCTATCGCCCAATCGACGATGGCAGGACTATTAAAAAAGACATTGTAAATGCCCATACCCCATACATCATGGGTTGCAACATCCTCAGATACCTTATAGGAAGCAAATCCATTTTTGCCATCGTTCTGCCAGACATCAGGAGATGGGACATAGTAAGGCATTTCACACTGATAGAAATAAACCCTGCCATTTTCTCCATTCCAAATAGTCTGATACTCTTGGTAATGCTCGTTAAACAACCCGTAAATTGTCACATCATCTCCATTAACGGTTAACCCATTTGCAGCCTTGTTTGTATCCCAACCGGCACCATTGCCATGATCAGCTCTCCAAAGCCAGATATGGTCAACCACAACATTGTTACTGTTTATTGTCACACAGTTTTGGCTTGTCCCCGCATGATATCCACCAACGCGGACAAAAACATCGTAAATAGAAGTGGGATGCTCACTATGATCTGAATCAGCACCGGGCTCTCCAATTTCAATAAGCTGCTCCGTTTGAACCAAGCCGGCATCAACTAAAATGCTGCTGAGAGTTACATCAGCCACATCAGCGATTTTTATAACCGGCTTACTGCTTTCGGGAATAATCGAGGGAAGCCCCATCCCGATCAATACGGCACCCGGCTGGGTCACTTCAATACTATTTTCAAGCCAGTAAATTCCTGGGGTAAATAGAATATTTTTCCCTTGATTTAATGCACTGTTTATAGACTCGGCATTATCATGCTGAGGTTGGGCAATATAAAAATCAGAAAGGGCAATTTTTCTGGAATTGGGATCATATCCGTCTTCCCAACTTACCCCATTGGTCTTTTCTTTTAAGGTTGGAATTTCGAGCGACAACTCACCCAAAGCATCTTGAGTCCAAAAAGGTTTTTCCCGGATCAATGGAGTATAATCCAACGAAAGGTAGGGTCTGTTTGGCCAATCTTCTTTCGGCGCATCCAATACTCCTTGCGAAACGATATTCCAAAGTCCTCCGGTACAACTTTGCCACTCACTATTTCTTGAAAACCACTGCTGCTGAGGTCCAAAATCAACAACGCCGTCAATTTTTGAATCCGCTAAAAAGCCTCCACTAGCTGCCCCATAATCATGCAAACGCAAGTTTCCTCTTACATGCACTCTTCTCATGGGGGCCGCCTGCGAAACGGCCCACACATTGGTCGAATCAACTGTGGGATTAATGGATAAATTTTCGGCTGATCTCCAGAAATTGATCAATACACTTCCGTTATGAGAAGGAGGAGAAACTGCCCGAACCGCCCCGTTGATGACGACATCATCCGGCGATTGCCCTAATCCCAACACTTGGGTATAGTAGCCTACTTTTACGTCAAGGCTGTACTGTCCTGGTTCGAATAGAAATGCAAACCGATTTTCATTAAACTCACTCTCCGGCTTTGTCTGAACCTCAAATATTGAATCGATCAATTGCTGAACCTCCATCATGTCCATATCAGGTGAAAAAACAAAAACGTTCTCACCCAGACTACTGACAGGGTCGCCCTCTTTTTTTTCCACTGAACTGCACTGAGCCGCCACTATTAAAAAAGAAAGAAGGCTCGTCCATCTAAAAAAAATCTTATACATAAATTTACCTGGTCTTTAGTTTTCTTATAAAATCTGTCTGTATCACTCTTCCAAAGTCATGTCATCAACACCTATCGTTGAAATATCTCCGGATATTTGCGGATGAAATAAACCGGCGTGCAACTCCACGCATGACAGTAACTGTTGATTGGGAAGAAATGATAGGGTGACAGAAAATCATTGCTTGGGTCGTACACTTCCCAGAAGGTGTCTGCGCCCTTATCTACCATGCCTCCCCAGTATTCAACCAATGATGATTTTGCTTGCTCGTTCATGTTTGAATTGATCAGTGCCTGAATGAAATAACTGTACATGTAAGGTCCGCCAGGATATAACGCCTCTTTATGATTCATCACTGCGGTCAGCGCCTGCTGACTTTGCTTCTCACTTAACACCCCTCCAAGAATCATCCAGATTTGAGACGCATAGGAAATTTGATTGCCTTCCCCACATTCAAATAAACCTTTCTTTTTATTGTACAAATTTTTCAGTGCAGCTTTACGCATCTTTTTAATTTGGTCAGGAACTGACTTGATTTCGTCTTCTTTTCCAAGCATCTGTGCCAGCTCATAAGTGTTTTGTAGTGTAAAAATCATCAATCCCTGGATTGCTGCATTTTTGTTTAGCCCGTCCTTCCAATCGAAAAATAACCACCACTCCTTATTGGCACGCTCATAGTCAACCAGTCCGTCTTCATCCACATAATTGTCGATAATATCCAACTGGCGTTTCGCTACCGGCCAGAGTTCTTTGGCTGTTTCGTAATCGTTTGTTGCAGCTAAGTAGTCTTTTAAAGTTACATTGTACAAAAAGGAATAATCCATCAGTCGTTGGCCTGCCTGTGGATGTGGCTCCGGGCTTTCAAAAACAGTACCCAGCACATAACCATCATCATCCGTTAATCCTGCTAACAAGTACAGACAGCGTTGCGTTAGCTGATGATTTTCAAAAGAGTAAATGTTAGCGAGTGATTCCAAATACATATCTCCCCCCCAAAGGCGTCGATCTCTTTTCGGCCCATCTTCATAAACCGTTTGCATACATTCCTTCAAGGTTTTTAAGCCGATCCTATCAATTTGACGGATTTCTTTCAAAACCGATTCCGGCAAGTCAGCTGGTTTTTTATCAACTGAACTAACGGCCGTGAATTTGAGCTCACTGATTTTAAAGTCGAAATACTGCGATGCACCGAGCAGTGCAATTTTCATGTACCGACCGGATATTCTGCGCTCCAGCTTGACGGTTGAAGGAACGTGCATCACGGTTACGACTTCATCTTGCAACCAAGCTCGGCTTAAATCGCCTGGATAAGGATCAAAAGGCGTGGCAATTTCTGCCGGAACTTCTCCAAAAGTCAGTTTAAACCTGACAGGAGCGTCCGATGTTCCCCAAATAGTTTGGAGATCCATTGAAAAATAACCAGTATAATGATCACCGAAATCGACCACCACACTTTTTACTTGACGAAAAGAACTCGCGTAGAGCGAGTCAATAGTGGCTACTTTTTTGGCTTCCCACCCCTGAAACGCGTTTTCGTTTTCCACCATTTCAACCAGGCCGACCGGTTTAACGACGGTTTCTGTCAGCTCCGGTTTTAGCTGTTCAGCCTTTTCTACCCATTGCTTGCCATTGGGATAATAACTTTGAGCAGTTACACTACCTGAAAAGATAGCAGCAATTGCAATAATTAAGATGTGTAAATTGACTTTATACATGAGGTAATAGTTTAGATTTTTCTGCTTTAAAGTGTCTGTTCTTTTTCTAATCGTAAAGTTGTTGTTAAGCGAACTTTTTCTGATGACGACCCAATAAGGATGGCGTATTCTCCTGCATCGGTCTTCCATTCTGCCTGTTCGGAATCGTAAGAGGCCAGATCTTCCGGTGTGATTTCAAATTGGAGCGTGGTTGATTCGCCCGGTTGTAGCAAGGCTGTTTTTGAAAAATGTTTCAACTGAATCATCTTTTCTCCTTCTACTTGCACATATAGCTGAACCACTTCTCTTCCTTTTTCCGCTCCCGCATTGGTGACAGTCAACTCAATGTTGAACTTATTACCTTCGGATGGAATTAACGTCAGATCGTTGTATTCGAAATCGGTGTAGGACAATCCAAATCCGAATTCATAAGAAGTTTCGATTTGATTAGCTGAATAATGACGATAGCCCACTAAACTTCCCTCCTCATAGTTCACTTCTTTGGGATCCAAAGTCGGATCTGGGAAATATTCAGATGACGGAACATCTGCATATTTCACCGGGAAGCTCATGGTTAATTTACCTGAAGGGGAAACTTTGCCAGACAAGATTTGAGCGACTGCATTGCCGGCTTCCTGTCCCGGTTGCCATGCTAAAAGAATGGCATCTGCATCTTCTTTCCATGATGCTGTTTCAATAACTCCCCCAATATTCAGAAGTACAACCAGTTTTTTGTTTGCTGCATGAAAAGCCTTAGCCAACTTTTCGATCATATTTTTCTCTATTGCCGTTAGTTCAAAATCACCTTCGATTTTCCGATCGGCAAATTCTCCGGATGTACGTGAAATCGTAAACAAGCCAACATCACAAACTGAAGCAACTGCTTCGAGGGCGTGTTTCGACCAATCCATTTCATTCAACATCACGTCCGGATCAAAATAAGATTTTTTCTCACCGATTCGTTTTTTCTCTGCAATTACGTGATTTTTATAGGCTTCAATCAAATTAACAGGTATTTCGTAGCCCAGGTTTTCCAATCCTTGCTGAATTGATGTCGTGTAAGCCATGTTTACATTCCCACTACCCGTTCCAACAGCTATGGTCTCAAAAGTCCCAATTCCAAAGGCCCCAATTTTCTCTGCTGTTTCTTTTAATGGCAATGTTTTATCTTCATTTTTCAATAAAACCATGCCTTCTGTCGCAGCTTGCAACGCGACTGCTGCATGCTGTTTTAAGTCCGGATTATCATTGTATTGATACTTTTTGAATTTTGGTGTTCGTTTGATGACTTTCAGAATTCTGTCGATATTACGATCAACGGTTTTTTCATCCAATTCGCCTTTTTCAACAGCCGCTTTAATCTGGCTGGCAACGTATTTACTTCCCGGCATTAATAAATCATTCCCGGCTTTCACTTGTTCAATGCGATTTCTGCCAGCAAACCAATCGGTCATCACAAAACCATCGAAGCCCCATTGATCTCTCAGAACTGAATCCAACAACCACGGATTTTCAGCAGAGTAAGTACCATTTATTTTATTGTAAGCTGACATCACTGTCCAGGGAGCTGATTCCTTTACTGCAATTTCAAAACCTTTTAAGTAGATTTCTCTCAGAGTTTCCTCACTCACCATTGCATTGATTGACATACGATTGGTTTCATTGTTGTTCGCTGCAAAATGCTTGATTGATGTTCCAACACCATTCGATTGAACGCCTTTCACCATGGCTGCAGCCATTCTTCCTGATATGACAGGATCTTCCGAGTAATATTCAAAATTCCGTCCGCCCAGAGGATTCCGGTGAATGTTTAAGGCAGGAGCCAACAGAATATCGACACCGTATTCCAACGCTTCCTTTCCCATGGTTGCACCCACCTCACGAACCAAAGCCGTATCCCAGGTGCAAGCCAATAATGATTCAATTGGAAAAGCGGTTGCAAAATAAGTCTTCGAGGTATCTGCCCTGTGCGGATCAATACGAACACCTGCTGGACCATCGGCTAACACAATGGCAGGTATTCCCAAGCGTGGAATTCCAAAAGTTGTTCCGGCAGCACCGGGAACTAGTTTTTCTGTTTTTCCGACAACCGGAGGCTGAGTCATAAACAGCGTATCGTCGCCACCAAACATAGAAGGATAGCCTCGCGGAAAACCGGGGTCGTCGCCAACGAGCAACTGCACTTTTTCCTCCAGCGTCATTGCGGCAATCACTTCCTGATTGGAATGTGTCCCTAACTGAATTTTGGAATTTTGATTAACGCAGTTAGTGGTGATCAAAAATACACAGAGCAAAAGAAGCAATGGCGTAATTTTCAGTTTTAATCGCATTATCTGATACATGATTTTTAGTTTTCGGGGTGTCTATTTACGGTTTGATATCCAGTTTATTAAATCAATCATTGAATGATTATTTTTTTTGACTCTTGCTGGGTTGAATGGTCAATATTCACGATGTAACAACCGCGAGCCAGGGAAGAGGCATCAATCTTCTCATTGCCATTTAAACCGCTTTTCTTGATCAACGCATTCCCGTTCAAGTCCGCTATGGTTAAAGAATAATTCGCGAGCTTGGTTTGAATTTTAAGTTTTCCACCCGGTTTTAATGGATTAGGATAGACATTGAACAATGATTTATTTTCGATCGAAGTCATCGAAGTCGCTGTTCCGGAGCCACCTAACTGCAACCAGTTCATTTGCCAACCTCCACCATGCACTACCAATTTGAGTTGATGGGCACCTTCTGCTAAAGAAATATCCTGATCATAAGTAATGGTCTCCCATGTTCCGAGCGTGCTTGTAATTGGTGTATCAAAGGTTCCGACGAGATTTTCTCCATCATACAATGAAAATGACGATTCCCATACGGATGTAATTCTTATTTTCAATTTATAATTATCGGTTTTATCAACCTGAACGTTGTACTTCAGCCAGTCAGTATCGTCAAAATCGTGTGCCGCTAAAATACCTGATGTATCTTCAATTTTAACAAGATGAATCCCTTCCATATCCACATAGTGCTCTGTCTCAATCGTATCACCTAAGGTGTGATAATGCTCTTCATCGTAGGAGGACATATTCGCATAAATCAACCCCAGGTCCGTTAACGCTCCACTTACATTGTTGTAAAAAAGGTTTGTATTGAGCTGATTCGGATTTCGGGAAAGAAGCCAGGCATAGCGAAAAACCTTCGGTTCATTTTCCAAATAGTCGACCGCTTCGACCATGTAATTTTGCTGAGAGGTTTCTGTGGTGGTTCCGGCACTATGATTGAACTCTGTTAGCCAGATGGGTTTATCGTACTTCTCGAACAAACTAATATACCAAGGTAAGGCGCCTGCGTTATCAAAATAACCATGTACACCGATGTAATCAACCCGGCTGGTATCCGGAAGCGCTGCAAAAAAATCATCCAGGTATTCTACCGGATCAACGTATGCTTTTCCATTTTCTTTGACAGCCCCTTCCTCCCAGCAAAAGTTAACCGCCGGACTAACCAATTTCAAGTCAAATTCATCTGCAATTTTTTCTAATTCGGGCCATAAAGCTGCAGCCTGAGATGGTGTTAAATTTGCCTGTTCCAAAAAATTAGGCTCGTTAAATCCAAGTAGGTATTCTATTTCAGGATGGTTACTTAAAAATGTTCTTAAAGCTTCCCTGTCGTAACTGTTTCCCCATGCCATTGGTGTATAGTCGATGTAGTCTTTGACTTCGTTTTCGATGCTCGCCTGTGTGTTCTGGCCCCAATTATAATACCAACCATACTTTGAGGCAGCTAACAGGTCTGCCATATCGTAGAGATCTCCGCAAAATCCGCGTTTGTCACTCACCGTTTGCGAATGAGAAACGATCCAGAAAAAGCTAATTAGGATTGAAAGGTATATTTTTACTAAATTCATTTGGTACGAGTTAGTTATTAAAATGTCTGCGCAATCGTTTCTTTTGAACTAGGGAACAATCAGTTTCTCACGGTAATTTCCCGTAATCACGAGGTAAACTCCCGAAGACAAGTCCGACAAATCGATTGATCCACTGCCTGCAAGCTTGTTGTGATAGACTTTTTTTCCATCGGAATTATAAATGGCAACGTGAGTATTTTTTAAGTTCGGTAACGTATAATTTAAAACCTGATCAGGGGCTAACGGATTTGGATAGAGTTTGCAGGCGTGTTCAAATTCTCGACTCGAAGTAGCAACATCTTTCGTCCCCCAGGTGAATATTTCCCATCCATCAAAATTTCTTCGGTTAGCATTCATGGGGATGCTTCCATCCTCCATTGAAACGAAGCCACCTAGCCCCAACAAAGCCACTTCATGATTCGGCAGATTTATCCAGTAAAATTTTTCTGATTCACCGATCTCTGATTTAGAACAAGTCATGGAAGTCATACCATTATTGGAACTTACGTACTTGCCATTGTTACCTTGCAACGCAATTTGTCCGTCATTGGCATCTACAATTTTGAATATCTCCTGATCGCCCAACCCTACGCTGTTACACGTCATTGGTACATCACCTCCTTTAGAACTAACGTAAGTCCCATTATAGGCCTGAAACCAAACATACTTGTCAATTCCTCTAAAAACTTCCTCTTGTGTATGATTTCGGATGGTATCGATTAGTTTATCGTTACGAAAAAACTTAGGTGTCTTAAATTGATCCCATTTCATTTTAATTTCTTCTACCGGATCGAAGCTCAATTCAGGAACGGGATTGTTATTTCCTAAATATAAACCCCAGTTGTATTGATTGGTATTGTTTTTATAGCACCAGTTGGACCAGGAGGCGTTGAATGAATTTAGTCCCAACATCCATTTTCCCCAAAGGTCAAGGTGATTCCAAAAATTATACTCGCCAGCCAATACGGGAACATTCCAATGTTTTTGGTGCCATGCCATATCCGACAGGGCATAATTAATAAATCCATTTTGAGAGTCTCTATTCTCAAAGTCAGTATTGTAATAATGTGCCTGATACAATACGTTTTCCCATCCCTTTTGACCGGGCGATGCAATCATGTCGAAGTTGTAGAACGCCTGAACTGAAATAATATGGTCAGGATCAATTTTTCTGACTTCCTGATAGATTTTATCATACATGTCGCTGATCGTAAACTGCGGATTGTTGCTTACGGGCTCATTCATCAAATCATAAGCCGCAACAGTTGGCTCTCCTTTAAAGTGTTCCGCTACTGCTTTCCATAGATCAACGGTCTTTTTTTGCGCTTCCGGATCATTCCATAGTTCGTTGGTGACGGCTTGTCCACTAGTAATATAACCGTCAAGTCCACCGGGAGCTCCATGTAAATCGAGCATGACATAAATCTCACGTTTTGAACATTCGGCAACCAACCAGTCAAGTTGATCAAAAGCGTACTCTTTTATTGTTCCATCATTATTCATGATTTCCATCCAGTAGAAGGGCACGCGGACCATATTCATGCCCATTGCTTTAATGGAATCGAGATCAGCCGTCGTAATCCAGATTTGCTGATAATAGTCCCACAGTTGATCGGCAGCTTCAACGCCAAAACGATCATAAGTAGCATTCCGAACGGAATAATCATCGTTCATCATCAGGTAAAACTCGGCAACAGCCCAATTTGCGTTCGATGAAGCAGCAACCTGATACCTTACATATTTTGCTTCAATAGCTCCGGTATTGAATGAAATTTGGCTCGAACCGCCCGAACTATTGGCGATTTGTGTCCAGTTAATGCTGTCGGTAGAAATTTCAATGACATACTGTACTGGAGATTCATTGGTGTTCTCTCCTGATTTAATCAGGACACGATCAAAAACAAGCTTTTCATTTAAGCTGAATATTAGCCACTGACTTCCATCACCATTTTGAGTGACACCAGACTGCCAAACAGTTTCGTCGTTACCATCAATTATAAAATCTAAATCACTGGTTGAAACGCTACCGGATGAGTAAACTTGCCAATTGTCTCGATTGATTGCTCCGTATCCCAGGGGACCAATCCAATGCTCCATACTTAGCCACGAGCCAAGGTTAGTGCCCCGTAGCGAAACAACTTCTCCACTTCCCGATTCATTCTTCATCACCGGTCCATCAGTTTTCAAAAAATCTGAACTATCGAATTGAGCATTGACTTCAGAAAATATTGAAATTAATGCAATAATTGACAGCAATATATTTAAAGTTCTCTTCATTATTGGTTTGACTTAAAGCAGATTGCTTATTCTAAACTGGTTCAAATTGGCATAAGAAGTCCCGATCTCGATTTTTTTTCAGCGAGATTTAAATGAATAGTAGAGCAGGCAATTAAAAATTAATTACCTGCTCGTAAAAAGAATTTAGTATCCTGGATTTTGTTCCATATCCGGATTTAGACGTATTTCTCTTTCAGGAATCGGAAAGATCAACCGTTTTTCTGTAACATTATAGGTCTCGCTAATTGGAGAGATACCGGCAGGATAATAATATTCCTGTGGATTGGCTTTAATTTTTGCTCCCTGAGCATTCATCACTTCAATGGCATTGTCCGTACGTACCAGGTCTAACCAGCGCTTATTTTCGAAGGCTAACTCAATTTGTCTTTCCCGAAGAATAGCTTCACGAAGTTGTGCTTTATCAGTAATTGTTAATGGAGCCAGTCCCGTGCGAGAATGAGCATGTACCATATTTAAATAGGTTAATGCATCGCCTGGCTCATCCTGCTCGTTGTGTGCTTCGGCCAACATTAATAAAACCTCAGCATAACGGTAAACCGGCCAGTCATCGTTTGTATTTGGGGCAATACTTGCTCCATGCACATATTTTTTCACATAGGGACGGTTGGTGTACCCTTCTCCGGTATAAAACCCGATTGACGCATCCAGACGTTGATCTCCATCTTCGTATGATGCAATTAAATCCGGGGTAGGAACATTCCAACCGGCATAAGCATTCGTATTTCCATCGGGGAATCCGGCGATTACACCAGGATTATTTAAGATAGGCAAAAAGTTGTAAGCCCAGTTACTTGCAGCTCCCGCCGTTGGATCGTCGGTGTACTGGACTTCAAAGATCATTTCTGCATTGTTCTTGTTGTTTGGATTAAATATCGATGCATAGTCCGATAATAAAGAATAGCCAGTTACTTTTGTCAAAGCTATTTCAGCCTTTTCCCATTCTTCCAGAACAAGATATACATTACCCAATAAGGTGTACGCTGCACCATTCGCTACATAGCCAGCAGGTTGAGCCGAAGGAGCAGGCAAGAGTTCTGCCGCGGTCGAAGCATCAGCAATAATTTGATCATATACCAGGTCTTTGGGTGTTCTGTTTTTTAATGTCTCGTTGTAGCTTGTTGGAGGATCAATGATTAGAGGAACATCACCAAAATACTGCACCAGATCAAAATAGGCAAATGCTCTTAAAAATAAAGCTTGACCTTTGTAATTATTTTTAGCTGCTTCATCAAATTCAGCCTCATCTATTCGACTTAAAAGCTGGTTCGCTCTTCCGATAATAATGTAATCGTTATTGTACTTATTGGAAATTGATCCTCCGTTAGAATCGTCGATAAATAAATCGACATATTCTCGATCAGCATATCCTCGGTTAACAGCATTAAAACTAAACGTAGTATTGTCTGATCTCATTTCGCCCATGGTCCATGCACCATAACCAGCTAAACCGGTATTATAAAGTGTTCGCAAAGGCTGATATACACCTATTATTGCTTGTTCGTAATCTGACTTTGTTTGATAAAAGTCTTCAGCAGAAACCACCGTTTCAGGCAGCTTGGTTAAAAAATCCTCGCTGCATGATGTTACCCCCAATATGGCAACAACAAGCAAGTAAATTAATTTATATTTTTTCATCGTTGATTTCATTTTTCGATTATAAATTCACGTTAACGCCCAGTGTAAATGTTCTTGGAACCGGATAGGTGGTATAGTCATTTCCTGAAAATAATCCAGCACCGGCTGAGACTTCTGGATTGTTACCCGGATAGTCGGTAAATACATAAGCTTGTTGTATACTACCATACACCCGCAATCCTCTAATATATCTTGTATTACGAATTGGAACCTGGTAACCAAGCGTTATATTTTTAATCGTCAGATAACTCGCGTCATAAAGAAATTTAGAACTCATCCAGTCACGCTCATAACCTGTTGTACCCGATATAACCTTACCATAGATGCCATCGCCAGGATTTTCTGGCGATCTCCACCTATTGTCAACCGCTTGTAGTACATTAAATGCACCATCTAGGTTCGTTGAGAATCGCTCAATATGATTAAAGATTTTATGTCCAAAAGCCCCTTGAGCTACAATCGACAAATCGAAGTTTTTATAATTAAAGGTATTGGTTAAACCATAAATTGCTTTAGGAGTTGAACTACCCAACACAATCTTGTCTCTGTCGTCGTTGTTAACCCAACCATCACCATCATTGTCGGCAAATTTAACGGTACCTATCTGAGCGCCATCGCGACCAACCTCATCAATTTCTTCTTGCGTGTAATAAAGTCCTTCCCACTTTAGTGCATAAAGTTGTCCTAAAGGTTGCCCAACCTCTGTAATTGTATTATCTCCATATATTGCAGCATTGGAAGTACCCAGCTCTAGAGCCTCATTCCGGTTAAATGCAATATTGAAATTAGTATTCCACTTAAACTCTCCAACCAGGTTTTTGGTATTTAAGGCAAATTCATGCCCCCAGAATTTCAATTTGCCGACATTGGTCGTAAAATTGAAAAAGCCTGAAGAAATTGGAATATCAACATTGTACAACAGGTTATCCGTAATCCTGCGGAAATAATCGTAAGTTAGATAAATACGATTGTTAAAAAGACCAAAGTCTAATCCTAAGTCGACCTCAGTCGTATTTTCCCACCCTAGTTCTGTGTTGTTCAGGCCAGCTAAACTTTTACCACTTATTAAAGTGTTATTAATCGGACTGTTTGTCGCCACCATACTGGCATACTGCGTATAGTTCCCGATATTGTTGTTTCCGGTAACCCCGTAACTGGCTCTCAATTTCAAAAATGAAATTTGTGGAACTGCTCCCATAAAATCCTCTTCAGAAGCAATCCATCCGATCGATCCGGAAGGGAAATCCCCCCAGCGATTATCGGACCCGAATTTGGAAGAACCATCACGACGATAAGCTAGCGTAAGCAAGTATTTCTGCTTATAGTTGTAATTAATACGGCCGATTAAAGACAATAAAGACCAGTCTTGAATATCTGTAGTTCCGGTAATATCTTTAGCGACATTTAGCGTGTGAACCTTATTGTCCGGGAAACCCGTTCCACTCATCGATCCACTCTCGCCATGAGCACTTTGTGAGGAATAGGCTCCTAAAACTTCAAAGTTGTGATCTTGAATACTTTTCTTGAAAGTCAATATGTTTTCCCACAACCATGAATAGCCCAATGAGTTTCCGTGAGTAGCATAAATACGAGAAGCATCCGCTTCATTTCCTGGATTAAAGATACTACCCGCTGTTGAAGGATTAAAAAAGTCTGAAACACTACTTCCCAAATCAATACCCACAGATGATTTATATTTCAACCCTTTTATTGGTTCGTATTCCAAAAATCCCGTTGCTAAAAGCCCCACATTTTTTGAGGTATTTTTTACTACCTGTACTTGATTGTACCAGTTTGGTCCCGGACTTGATCCATAGTCATTCCCCCATACTCCCGCATTTACAGGAATTGTTCCATCTTCATTTATATAAGGAGCAATTGGTGAAGTCAAAAGTGCAGACTGGACAATACTGGGAGAGTTGTACCAAATACCATCACTTTGAGGTGTTTTATTTGTTGTGACTGTATTGGATGCGTTTACACCAACCTTAACTTTATCATTAAACTGATATTCTGAATTTATCCTCAACGAGAAACGTTTGTAATTTGAATTCAGCAACACACCATCCTGGCTAAAGAAGCCACCAACTACGGCTGATCTGAATTTATCTTTACTGGTGCTATAGTTGATCGAGTAATTTTGGATTAAGGCTGTTCTTGTTACAGCGTCTAGCCAATCCGTTCCTTCTCCGTATTGTTTCGGGTTTTGAAACATTTCGGGAACACCCCAGCCATTTTCTTCATGAATTTCTTTCTTAAAACGGGCAAATTCCTGTGCATTCATCATTTCAGGACGCAAATAATCAGGAATCTGCTGAAGTCCTTCATAAACACTAACGGTTAAACTTGATTTGCCAAATTTCGCCTGTTTTGTTGTAATCAGGACAACACCGTTTGCTGCTCGTGATCCGTAGAGAGCGGTAGAGGAAGCATCTTTTAGGACTGTTATACTTTCTATTTCATCTGGATTGATATTAGATATATCGCCCGTAATTGGAAATCCATCAACTACATACAAGGGATCACTCCCTGCTGATATCGAAGCTTGACCACGAATCCGAATTGACATTCCTTGTCCCGGAATACCTGTTGTTTGATTGATTTGCACACCCGCTAATTTTCCCTGTAACTTTTGAGTAAGCTGTGCGGTAGGTATATTTTCAAAATCCTCACTATCAACACTCTGAATTGCTCCCGTTACATTCCGCTTCGATTGCGTTCCATATCCAATAGCCACAACTTCATCAATACCGATGGTCTCCTCTGCCAGGCTTGCGTTAATCGTTGACCGCCCACCAACACTGATCTCCATGGG
Source organism: Sunxiuqinia indica (assembly GCF_009847015.1). Classification (GTDB taxonomy): domain Bacteria; phylum Bacteroidota; class Bacteroidia; order Bacteroidales; family Prolixibacteraceae; genus Sunxiuqinia; species Sunxiuqinia indica. The sequence continues at coordinate 44,990 of NZ_WVEM01000020.1, read as the reverse complement.
CCTCATGCCAACAAATGAGAAAACCAAAACGCCATCGCCTGGAACATCGGTTAAGGAGTAATTTCCATCTCCATCAGTGATTGTTCCTTTCATGGTTCCCTTAATAACTACCGTAACACCGGGTAGAGGAACACCTGATGCATCGGTAACTATTCCGGAAACAGAGACTTGCTGTTCGATCACATTTCGATTGTTCAGGTTATTTCCAAGCTTATCGTCCTTGTACAAGGAAATCTGACGGTCATCAATTGTGTAGTTAATGTTTGTGCCATTTAGAAGCTCTGACAACACAACATCAATTGTTTTTTCATTTACAGAAATTGAGCGTTTAATCGTTTTATCAATAATTCCACTTTCATACAAAAACACAAAACGACTATTGTCTTCAATTTCCAACAATGCCTGCTCAATCGTCACATTGTTTAGCGACAGGTTCAACTTCGTATTCTGGGAATACGAACCTGCATAAACCGAAAAGGTTAATAAAAAAGTTAGTAGGGTCGTTAATCGCATAATTAACAAAAACTTTTGGATACCTCTCCGTTCTGGAGAGACATCATTTTTCCATTTTTTTTTCATAAATTTGAAACTTAACAGGTTTAAAATTGCCTTTAGACAGGCGGTTAAACTAATTTTAGAGGCTGGTTAGGGTTGGCGCTTTTAACCAGCTTCTGCTTTTTATCTATTTTGTTACATCTTCCTCATTTTTTAATTTGAAAAACACTTCTCGATCATTCTCGCTATAATTTCCGTTTGATATTAAAGCCACAGCATCCAACACTCGCTGAAAGTCTTCCTTTAAGTCCAGCTTACCGGAAACTATTTTCTCTTCTGCTGCCGACGACCAGTCTATATCGATATCGTAAAACCGTGCTACCCTTTTCAGGACTCTGGGAAGAGGAGCTTCATTAAAAATGAACAGTCCATCAATCCACGAGGTGTACGTTTCTGCGTCAACTTGCCTCACCGCATAAGAATCATTAGTATTATCAACGATTACCTGTTGATCCGGCTTCACAATGATATCGCTACCCCATAATTTCTTCCCCGGATTCAAGCTTATAACTCCTTCAACCAGTACAGTTTCTTCGGCATCTTCATCAGGGTATGCTTTTACATTGAAAGAAGTACCCAACACCTCAATTTTTGAATTTGCTGTTTCAACAATAAATGGTCGCAACGGATCCTTTCTCACTTGAAAATAAGCTTCTCCCTGCAACTGAACATTTCTACTATTTTTCTCAAAGTGTGAGGGGTATACTAAACGCGAACCTGCATTCAACCAGATTTCTGTATGATCAGCCAATATAACCTTCGACTGTTTTCCAAAAGGAACGATCAACTCGTTGTGTTCTGTTTTGGAAGAAGCATTTGGTAATGAAATCGCTTTCCCATCGACCTCTATTTGATTTCCCGCCTGAAGATATTCAACGCTGGAACGTTCTGAATCGATCGGAATCAGTCTTCCATCATCCAATTTTAAATGTGTTTGCGAGTAATCCTGAATGTTGTATGCTGTTTGAAAGTGCATTGAGTTATTTTGGGCAGCAAAATACCATGCTAAAGCAGAAATTGAGAATACGATCATAATACCTGCCGCATATCGCATGGTTCGTTTGATCGTAAGCGTCTTCTTCCCTTTGTTATACGCCGCACCAATATTCTTCCACATTTCCAGTTTACGCCGCGGATCGGTAGTCAATTTTTCATCTTCTAAAAGTCGGATAATCTGGTAAGCTTCATGAAAAGTGGTTTTCTGTTCCGGATATTTTTCCAAAAACTGATGATAGTGCTTTGCCAATTCTGGATCGTTCGATTTTGCCCACCGGCAAAAATCATGATCGTCTAAAAAATCTTCCAGCTTGTATTTTTGAAAATTATCTTTCATTTCCGTGTCTTTCATGAATAAGTATCATCAAAAGACAATCTATAGACATTTTTTTTGAAAAAAAAATAATAAAAAATTAAACCATAAAAACTAAACCACTATAATTCAACTACTTCTTATGCAAAAAATGAACGAAAAATAGTTGCGAAAATGAGGCTAGAGTAGTTTTCGGTACCAAAAGTATCTTTGATTGTTTTCAATGTACGATAAACAATTGTGCGAACAGATTCCACACTAATCTGCATCAAATCCGATATCTGGGGATAATCAAACCCACAAGTGAATTTTAGGTATAAAACTTCTTGCTGTCGACTGGTAAGGCTTTGCTTAACCATCGTTAGAAATTTGCTTTTTATTTTTTCTGTTTCGTCAGCAATCAGCCTGTTTTCAATGGAATAATTGATTCGAAATTCGGTTTCACCTAAGTTATCGGTGGAAAACATTCTTTTTGCTTTTCGCTGCTCATTGGAAATCTGGTTTCTCAAGGCTTTCATCAAATAAAATTTAATGTTTTCTACAGATCTTTGTTTCCCTCTATTTTTCAATAGGTCAATAAATAGGTTCTGAATACAATCTTCGACTAGGTACCGATCGGTGGCATATTTCATTCCAAAATTCAACAGCAAATCAAAGAAGTCAAAATAAATGGTCGAAAGAGCCGCATCGTCTCCTTTCAAAAAGCTTTCCCAGATTTTTTGATAATTATCGTCCATTTCTCTCACCCTCTCCCGCCTATGTTAGTAGCAACTTGAAAGGCCTAAAATAGACAATTTTAATTACACTGCAATCTACTCAGTCGGAATTCACGCCCCAATACTCTGAACATAAACATGTTAATTTAACAGCGAGCATTCGGTCCTCCTGCACGGCACGTAAACAAAACAAGAAACAGACAGGTTCTGTTAAAAAGCTCGCAAGTTATATTGCATATTACTGAGTTAACTCAATGATTTAGCAACAATATATAGCAACGTATTACACATATCGCCCGGCCGACCAAGACATCGCCCGACAATCATTGTAAGTAACATAACCCGCATTCATTGGCATCAAAAGATTACCCCGATCTTAAAAAAGCATTCCCATTTTCTGAAAAACAGAATCATATTGTCGTAGAAAAATTGGGCGTAAAAAGAGAAAAGTATTATCTTGATCTCCTCACAAAAAATGAACTAAAATGACGACCAAATTCTCAATTCTTCTATCGCTAACTCTGTTCTTTGTACTTCAATTTTCCGCTTTTTCACAACATAAAAATGCTGACATTCAGCAAATCATCAGTCAAATATCAGAACCAGAAATACCGTCGAATACAATAAAGATTACGGATTTTGCTTCGGTTGATGAGCTAGCAAAAAACAGCAAACCGGCAATTGATCAGGCGATAAAAGAATTAAAATCCAAAGGAGGCGGGAAGCTTGTGTTTCCGTCGGGCAAATACCTCATCAATGGCCCAATTCATTTAATCAGCGATATGGAATTACACCTGGAGGAAGGAGCGAACTTACGATTTGGGTCCAATTATGAAGATTATCTTCCGGTAGTGAAAACCAGTTGGGAAGGTACGTTCTTATACAATTACAGTCCGTTTATTTATGCGTATAAGTGTACTAACATTGCCATTACCGGTTTAGGAGTAATTGATGGAGAAGCTTCAGAAACATGGTCGACCTGGCACGGCAAACAAAAACCGGATCAACTTCTTAGTCGCGAAATGAATCACAGCAATTCACCAATGGAAGAGCGGATTTTTGGACAAGGACACTTTTTAAGACCACAGTTAATTCAGTTTTTCGATTGTAGTAAAATCAAGGTTTCCGATGTCAAATTGGAAGATTCTCCTTTTTGGTGTTTACACTTGCTACGTTGCGAAAATGTGACCGTGAGAGGCGTGCGTTACGATGCTCAAAATAAAAACAATGACGGAATAGATCCGGAATATTCAAAGAATGTTCTCATTGAAAATATTCATTTCAACAATTCTGACGATAATATTGCGATTAAAGCCGGAAGGGATCACGAGGGAAGAGGCTCCAGATATCGATCGGAAAATATTGTCGCCCGAAATTGCCATTTCAAAGGCTTGCATGCCTTAGTCATTGGAAGTGAAATGTCGGCCGGAGTTGAAAACGTTTTTGTGTACGATTGTGACTTTGCAGGGAAACTCAAAAGGGGGGTTTATCTAAAATCAAATCCCGACCGGGGTGGTTTCATTCGAAATATATTCCTTGACAACATTGCTTTTGGTGAAGTAGAAGATTGCGTTTACATCACCTCATTCTATCATGATGAAGGCAAAGGCTTTGCGACTAAAATATCTGACATCTATTTTAACGACATAACCTGCCAACAAGCGAGCGGAACAGGCATTGTTATTCAGGGATTTCCGTCAAAAAAGGTTTCTGATGTATTCTTTAATAACCTCACCATCCATTCAGCAAAAAATGCGATCAGCCTTTCTGACACTCGAAATATTGTACTGAATGATGTAACGATTGGTGAACCGGCGACAGCGCCTTCATTTGTTGAATAAAGTTTTCAAAAGAGCGATCTGCCGCGGAATGCTCAATACGACAGATATTTTTTGAGCAACATAGCCTCTATCGGCGTTTTGCTTCGAGTTTTTCGATAAACTTTTCTTGCTGCCAGTTCCATCATCCCGTTAAAGGCAACAAAAAAGGAGAACCAATTTCTTGATTCTCCTTCTGTTAAGTAGCGGGAGCCAGACTCGAACTGACGACCTTTGGGTTATGAGCCCAACGAGCTACCAACTGCTCCATCCCGCAATATATCTTAAGTATTTTTAGTCTCTTTGAACGTACATTTTTGACAATCTTGTCTCAAATGCGGATGCAAATATAATGGATGTTTTCAGAAAATCAAAATGATTGTGATTTATTTTGAAATATCTTCACCTCGTTAAAAAGTCTTAATTTCAGAGCTTCGAAATAGGCAATCATCGAATTGTTGCTAATTTTGTTGCTGCAAAATCGGAGAATGGCAAAAAAGGAAAAAAAGAAAAAGCTAATTGAAAAGCTCAAAAACCGTTACAGGTTAATCATTTATAACGATTCAACCTACCAAACGGCATGGAGTATAAAGTTAACACGACTCAAGGTTTTTACCTTTTTCGGGATTGGCGGATTACTTCTCATTCTTTTCACCATCCTAATGATTGCTTATACACCAATCCGCGAATTCATTCCAGGCTATCCCTCATCCGAAGTTCGGCAATTAATTGTGCACAATGCGGTTTTGGTCGACTCATTGGAAGAACAATTGCAAATCAGAGACAACTACTTCGAAAAAATACGAACTTTAATTGAAGGAGATGTCCCACAGGATCCTGATTTTGTTACTGATACAGCCATCCCCCAAAACAATTTGCAAATCAATTACTATAACCACGATTCGGTTTTCAAACAAAAAATACTGGAAGAGCAACTCAACCTGTCCATTCAAAAAGAAAACCCCCAAAACAGAAACATTGCCAACATCCATTTTTTTGTTCCATTGAAAGGAATGATCACCAATAAATTCGATGTCCAATCCGATCATCGGGCTGTTGATGTTGTTGGATTACCAAATTCGAGGATCTCAGCGGTGCTGGATGGCACGGTAATCTTTGCGGGGTGGACAGCCGAAACCGGTTATGTCATCTATCTGCAGCACGAAAATGACTTAGTGTCGGTCTACAAACACAATGCTGAGTTGCTAAAAGATGTTGGAGACCAGGTAAAAGCGGGTGAAGCGATCGCGATTATGGGAAATACCGGAGAGTTGACTACTGGCCCACACCTTCATTTTGAACTCTGGAATCGCGGTATCGCTATCGACCCCGAAAAATACATTGACTTTTAAACCTAGCCATGAAAAAACGTATTGCTATTTTAGGATCAACCGGATCAATTGGAACGCAAACATTGGAAGTCATTGCTCAAAACCCCGATCAATTTGAAGTGGAAGTTTTGACAGCCAATAATAACATTGGTCTGCTGGTTGAACAAGCAAAGAAACACCAGCCCAATATGGTGGTGGTCGCCAATCACTGCCGTTACGAAAAGCTTGCCGAAGCATTGAAAAATGAGCCAATTAAAATATTTGCCGGCAAGGAAGCTCTGGAACAAGTGGTTCAGTTGGATACTATAGATCTGGTGGTGACCGCGATGGTTGGCTATTCTGGATTAATTCCAACTTTAAAAGCAATTGAAGCAGGTAAACACATCGCACTGGCCAACAAGGAAACACTAGTCGTAGCCGGTGAAATTATTACTCGTGAGGCTTTGAAAAATAAAGTCAGTATTTATCCGGTTGACTCCGAACATTCAGCCATCTTTCAGTGTTTGGCAGGGGAACACATGAATGAGATTGAAAAAATTTATTTGACCGCTTCCGGAGGCCCATTTCTAAATTACAGCCAGGAGCAACTAGAAAAAGCAACTAAGGCTGATGCATTGAAACATCCAAATTGGGACATGGGTGCCAAAATCACAGTAGATTCGGCCAGTATGATGAATAAGGGATTTGAGGTAATTGAAGCCAAATGGCTATTCGACTTAAGACCGGAGCAGATTGATGTAATCGTTCATCCGCAAAGCATTATTCATTCTCTGGTTCAATTTCGTGATGGTTCGATGAAGGCCCAAATGGGACTTCCGGATATGAAATTGCCCATTCAATATGCCATGAATTTTCCCAAACGGCTACCTTCGAATTTCGAGCGATTTAACTTTATCGACTACCCAAAACTGACTTTTGAACAGCCGAATACAAAAAAATTTCGTAACCTTGCACTCGCATTTGAAGCCTTGAAAGCAGGGGGCAATTTACCATGTATTTTGAATGCCGCAAACGAAGTTGTGGTGCAAGCCTTTTTAAAAGAAAAAATACGCTTTGTTGATATGCCCGATCTGATTGAAGAAAGCATGCAAAAAGTAAGTGCCATAAAAAATCCGGTTTTAGACGACTATATTCAAACTGATAAAGAAACACGATTGTTAACGACTTCGATCATTAAACAACGAAGTAAATTAAAGCTATAAAAGAAGAATGGAACAAGTATTTATAAAAGCAGCACAATTGATTTTAAGTTTATCCATTTTAGTGGTATTACACGAATTTGGACACTTTGCTTTTGCCCGCCTGTTTAAAACCCGGGTCGAGAAATTCTACCTGTTTTTTGATCCTTGGTTTGCCTTGTTTAAAACAAAACGCGGCGAAACCGAATATGGAGTTGGCTGGCTACCACTGGGCGGCTATGTGAAAATTTCCGGGATGATTGATGAGTCGATGGACAAAGAAGCCATGCAACTGCCACCTCAACCACACGAATTTCGATCAAAAAAACCATATCAGCGTCTACTTATTATGCTTGGTGGAGTGATGATGAATTTTATTTTTGCTTTCGTGATTTACATTGGAGTACTTTACGCTTGGGGAGAGCAGTTCTTACCCAACGAAAATGTCACCCATGGAATCATGGTATCCGAAACCGGGGAAGAAATCGGACTTGAAGATGGAGATCAAATTTTATCGGTCGACGGCAATTACATCGACAATTTCAACAAAATCATACCAACTGTTATTCTTGACAATGCAAAAACCATCCAGGTTTTAAGAGATGGGAAGCAAGTTGAAGTTGAGGTTACTGATGATGATTTAGCAACACTTATAAAAAGCAGCCGCGTAATCAGCCCCAGAGGATTTTTCCATGTAAAAGTAGCCAAAGTTGAAGAAGGTTATCCAGCCAAAGCTGCCGGTCTGCAGAAAGATGACGTATTTGAAGGAATCGACGGAAAAGAATTTACCTACTACGACGAATTTTTAAACTACATCAAATCGCATAAAAACGAAAAGATTGAGCTTGCAGTTAATCGGGATGGAAAGTCACTAACAATTCCTGTAACTGTTCCTGAAGATGGGATTACCGGATTTCAGGCAAAACCACAAGAAGAAGCGTTTAGTTACCTTCAATTTGAGACCATTGAATATGGCTTTTTGGAGTCTATCCCAGCTGGCTTTTCCCGTGGAGTAAACACCGTAAAAGATTACCTGAAGCAATTCAAACTCATATTTTCTCCAAAAACAAAGGCCTACGAATCTCTCGGTGGATTTATTGCCATTGGAAATATTTTTCCCGGAGCGTGGGATTGGTATTCATTCTGGAACATGACCGCCTTCCTGTCTATTATTCTGGCAATTATGAACCTACTTCCGATTCCGGCATTAGACGGAGGACATGTCACCTTCCTGCTTTACGAAATTGTTTCAGGACGCAAGCCTGGTGAAAAATTCATGGAATACGCACAAATTACCGGCATGGTCATTTTACTTAGCCTGGTGCTCTTTGCCAACGGAAATGATATCTTCAAACTAATTAATCAGTATTTTTAAATAAGGAATTAAGAAGCGATTGTTTTTTTTCTATTTTTGTAGAAACCATTTAAACGTTAAACTATGTATTTATCAATTATCTGCGGCATGTTTGGCCCTCAAGAAATAATCATCATATTAGTCATTGTATTACTTTTATTTGGCGGCCGCAAAATTCCTGAACTAATGAAAGGACTGGGAAAAGGAATGAAGGAATTTAAGAATGCCACCAAAGAAGACGAGGAGCAACCAGAAACAAAAAAAGATTCTGAAAAAAAATAAAGAACAAGATTTATACTGAAATGAAATCCCGTTTACATGACGGGATTTTTTTATGGTAAGATTTTTGTAGATTTAGCTGCAAAACTCAGATTCTGATAACTATGAAACGAATATTTTCCTCAACTTTTTTATTGGTCGTAATGGCTGCATTGCTGTTCACTTCGTGTGACGACCAAACCAATATGCGTAAAAAAATTACCGGCAAAGCCGGCGAATTAGTGGTGGTAGTACCTGATGCAACCTGGAAAGGTGAAACTGGAAAACGATTCCGGGAAATACTGGCGCAACCTCAGCTTGCCTTACCACAAGATGAGCCAATTTTTGACCTGATACAGGTTCCCCCAAATGCTTTTGGCGAAATTTTTAAAACAACCAGAAATATCATCCGTGTCAAAATATCGACGACCGTTGATTCTTCACAAGTACGGTTCAGAAAAGACATATGGGCCTGGCCGCAATCTGTCGTGGATATTAACGCGCGATCAACCGAAGATTTCAATCAGCTGCTCGAGCGACATTCGGATCGGATTATTGCATTTATGCTAAAAGCGGAGCGTAGCCGCCTACAAATGAATTATAGGAATTACAGCGACAAGGCAGTAAAGAACACGATCAAGGAGAAATTTAACATCGACATAACTATTCCTCCAGGCTTTAAAGTGACACTTCAGAGAGAAAATTTTGCTTGGGTTCGTTATGAAACACCGGAGATCAGTCAAGGAATTATCATTTACACCTATCCATACAAGTCGGACAGTACATTTACGAAAGATTTCTTACTAAACAAAAGAGACTCGATACTGAAAGCACATGTTGAAGGCCCGGCCTCGGGGAGCTACATGACAACCGAGCATCGGATACCTCCGGTTTTTAATGTGTTGGAACATAATGGCAACTATGCTGCCGAGATGCGTGGATTATGGCGTGTTGAAGGTGATTTCATGGGCGGGCCATACGTCAACTTATCGGTATTAGACGCCGCCAATAACCGCATTGTTGCCCTTGACGGTTACGTTTATGCTCCACGTTTCGACAAACGCAACTACCTGCGTCAAGTGGAAGCTATGATTTATTCATTGAAGCTACCCGACCAGAAAAAGAATGATAAAATCAAAAGCCAAATAGACATGGGAAATTAACAGCAAAAAAAAATAAAAAGAAAGGGAATTGTGTGGATCACACAATTCCCTTTCTTTTTGCTGTAATCTTGTAATTGACTCTTGTAATACGACTTGATTTGAAAGCATTAACTGCTTTTTCATGCAACCGGGATCAAATCCCGAATTTATGTTTCTTTCGCCCTCTGGGAGTGTTATCGTATAAGAAGTTTCCTGTTGAGTTTCCCAAAATTTACTTCAAGCAACTTTTGGTATTTCTTACTTTTTCATCATCCAGCTTTAATCTTCTTCGCGATAAACCAGTTCGGTTTTGCCATTTTTATCACCTAACTCCCATGTTTCGATCATAAATAGAACAAGTCAGTTTAAGACTTACAATCAAGATAACATCTATTACATCTTTTGATTTTGTTCAAATAGACAATAGTTACTCATCCAAGTCATTTTTCAGTTGAAAATATTCTATTTTTGATCACTTAAACAAGATTTGTATTTTTTAGTTTAAGTGCAAAACGAATTAATTAGCATGACCGAAACATCATCTTATTTTCCGGCTGAATGGGAGAAACAAAGTGGCGTTCAACTAACCTGGCCCGATACTCAGACCGACTGGAACTCAATCCTCGGAGAGGTACTTCCCGTTTATGAACAAATTGCCAGAGAAATTCTAAAGCGCGAAAAGCTCTTGATTGTTTGCCGTGATAAAAATTCACTTCCCGACTTTCTTCAAGATGATAATGAGCAGCTGATTATTCAGGAGATGCCCATCAACGACACCTGGGCCAGGGATCATGCAGCAATTACAATTATTGAAAATGGGCAACCAGCACTACTCAATTTCCGCTTTAATGGTTGGGGAATGAAATTTCCGGCAAACCACGACAACCAAATTACGTCAACTCTTTACCAACAAAAAGCTTTTCGGGAAGGAATTCAGTTACATGACCTTTCATATTTCACCTTCGAAGGCGGAGCGATTGAAAGTAATGGTGCCGGCTGTGCATTAACAACCAGCGAATGCCTGCTATCAAAAAACCGCAACGAACATTTAAGTCAAACAGCTATTGAGTTTTTGCTGAAAAAAACCATGCATATTGAAAAAGTGCTTTGGTTACATCATGGTTTCTTAGCCGGCGATGACACTGACAGCCACATTGATACGCTGGCTCGTTTTTGCAATAAAAACACAATTGCTTATATCAAATGCACCAACACGCAGGATCTTCATTATGACGCACTCCAAAAAATGGAAGCAGAACTAAAACAACTGACTGATCAAAATGGTCAGCCATTTCAGCTCGTTCCACTACCCTTTCCCGATCCAATATACGATGAAGACGGGGAGCAACTACCCGCAACTTATGCGAATTTTCTGATACTGAACAAGGCCGTGCTGCTTCCTGTTTATGAAGTAAAACAGGATTTGGATGCTATCGAAACCATAAAAAAGCTGTTTCCTGAACATGAAATTGTGCCGATAAACAGCCGTCCGTTGGTTAAACAGCACGGATCAATTCATTGCATCAGCATGCAGTTTCCAATTGGCGTACTCTAATTATAAAGAAACAAATGACAGCAAATAAAATTAAAGTTGGACTCATACAACAAAGCAATACCGGAGATATCGATCAGAACAAAGCAAAACTAGCTCGAAACATTGCCGACTGTGCCAAACAGGGAGCCGGGCTTGTTGTGCTTCAGGAGCTGCACAACAGCCTCTATTTTTGCCAAACAGAGGAGGTCAATTCGTTCGATCTCGCTGAACCAATTCCAGGCCCGTCAACTCAATATTATTCTGCATTAGCAAAAAAACACCAGCTGGTGTTGGTCACTTCCCTGTTCGAAAAGAGAGCCGCCGGCATCTATCACAATACAGCGGTTGTTTTTGAAAAAGATGGAAGCATCGCCGGTAAATATCGTAAAATGCATATTCCGGATGATCCGGGCTTTTATGAAAAATTCTACTTCACACCGGGCGATTTAGGCTTTCATCCCATTGAAACGTCTATTGGCAAACTAGGCGTATTGGTGTGCTGGGATCAGTGGTATCCTGAGGCTGCCCGCTTAATGGCTATGGCTGGTGCCGAGATGCTCATTTATCCCACTGCAATTGGATGGGACCCACGTGATGACGAGCAGGAAAAAGATCGCCAACGCAACGCCTGGATTACCATTCAGCGTTCGCACGCAGTGGCTAATGGTGTGCCGGTAATCAGCGTCAACCGGGTTGGACACGAAGGCGATCCGTCGCAGCAATCAGAAGGAGTTCAGTTTTGGGGTAATAGCTTTGTAGCCGGACCGCAGGGTGAATTTTTACAACAAGCACCCACCGATACAGAACAAAATTTGTTGGTTGAAGTAGACTTAACCCGATCCGAAGATGTACGACGCATCTGGCCATTTTTCCGCGATCGCAGAATTAGCAGCTATGCCGATATTACCAAACGTTTTTTAACCGACTAAAAGAAGTCTTCAAACTCAGCCGGTTTCTTGCTGGTGTCATTTTGCTCATCGCAATCCAAATCCATAATGAAGTTGGTTGGCTTTTCAAACTCGTGGTCGGGTTTGTACTCGAGCGATTTGTCGGCATACACCTTCTTCATAAACCTCCCCCAAACCGGCAAGGCCATGTTAGCTCCCTGTCCGGTTGAGATGTCATCGAAGTGGATGCTTCGCAAATCTGCACCAGTCCAGACACCGGCTGCAATTTGTGGCGTCACTCCCATAAACCACCCATCAGAATGGTTCTGTGTTGTTCCTGTTTTTCCAGCAATAGGTCCTTGAATTTGTCCATAAACCGGATGCCAACGAACACGTCCTCCGGTTCCGCCATCAATCACTCCACGAAGTAGATTGATCATCAGATAAGCCGTTTGTTCATCAATAGCATCGTGCCGTTCAGGACGGAAGCGGGCAATTACATTCCCATGTTTGTCTTCAATATGAGTAACAAAAATGGGCTGGGTATAAACGCCTTTATTGGCAAAAGTTCCATAAGCGCCCACCATTTCATATAAGGTAATATCCGATGTTCCTAAGAACATGGATGGCACCGGATCAATTTTACTATAAACACCCATTTTTTCCATCACATCAACCACCGATTGTGGATTATATTGTTTCATCACCCAGCCTGAAATATTATTCACCGAATTAGCTAGTCCCCACTTTAGGGTAACCATTTCGCCTTCACGCTCACTTCCCGAGTTTTTAGCTTCCCAAATAGTTCCATCCGGCATGACGAATTGCTGGCGAACGTTGGGCACTTTAGTACATGGCGATAATCCGTTTTGCATCGCCAGTGTGTACATAAATGGTTTCACGGTCGATCCAACCTGGCGCTTTCCTCCCTTCACCATGTCATACATAAAGTGCCTGTAATTAGGTCCACCAACATAAGCCCGAACCTGCCCGGTTGCCAAATCCATAGCCATAAACGAAGAGCGGAAATAACTGAGATAATGTCGAATTGAATCCAATGGAGTCATAATTGTATCCTTATCGCCCTTCCAGGTGAAAATCTCCATTTCAACGGGTTGCTCAAACACCTTGCGAATTTGGTTAAAGTTTTTTCCTTCCAATCTCAAGACTCGATAACGCTCACTTTGCCGGATTTTCCGGTTCAACAAGTCGTCGACTTCTTCGTCATCCATATCTCCCGAGAAAGGGGGATTTTCAAGAGATTTTAAATGTTTATTGAAATCTGGCTGCAAATCCAGTTTTAAATGATCCTCAACAGCTTCCTCTGCATACCGTTGCATTCGCGAATCAATTGTCGTATAAATCTTCAATCCATCTTCGTACAGATCATAGTTGGTCTCATCCGGTTTGAAATTCTTTTGGCACCATCCAAACAAGGGGTTAGTCTCCCATTCAACCGAATCTTCTTCATATTTTATTTGTTGCCACGAAGCATATTTGCTACGCTCCGGTTTCGAGGCTCCCATCGTTATCCGCAAATATTCGCGGAAATACGGAGCAAGTCCACTTTTAAAGTCTTCCTTCTGATAGTTCAGACCTAGCGGGAGTGCACTGATGGAGTCGTAAGCTTGCTGATCAATGTATCCATATTTTTGCATTTGAGCCAATACCGTATTTCGTCTCCTTTTTGTTAGCTCCGGGCGGCGCAACGGATTATAAAGGGAAGAGTTTTTCGCCATTCCAACAAACATGGCAGCCTGATGCATTTTCAGTGAATCCGGCTCTATATTGAAATAAATACGCGAAGCAGATTTAATTCCGACAGCAAGGTTCAAAAAATCATACTTATTTAAATACATCGTCAGTATTTCTTCCTTTGTATAGCTTTTCTCCAGCTTAACCGCAATCACCCATTCCTTAAATTTACGTAGTACTAACTCGAGCTTACTCTCAAATTGCTGGCGTGGGAAAAGCATTTTAGCCAATTGTTGGCTAATTGTACTACCACCTCCAGAGCTGCTATCGCCGGTGATTACTCCCTTCACAACACGTAACAGCCCGCGCAAGTCAATTCCTGAATGGCTGTAATAGCGAACATCTTCGGTCGCAACCAATGCTTCAATTAGCTCAGGAGGCAAGTTATCATAATTAACATAACTCCGATTTTCCCTAAAATATCGACCCAACACCTTGTGGTCGCGAGAAATAACATCTGAAGCTAACAAACTTTGAGGATTTTCCAGCTCGCGAAAAGTAGGCATCTCCCCCATTTTGCCCTTCGCAATAAAAAAGAACAGTCCGAAAACCATCAACAGCCCCAAAAAGAATAGCGACCAAAATCCGTACGTATATTTTTTAAAATTCTTCTTCTCTTTTTCCATCCGAAAATTGTATAGTGAGTATTGGAGACAAATATAACGAAAGGAATAAGAATATTATTTTTTACTATTTCAAAACGAGAGGGGGAATTTCACTTTACTCCCCCCAATCGTGATCAGAGCGCTAAATTTTTAGTTAATTTATTTGGTCTGATTTTCAACACTCAGCAAGCTATCAATGAGGACTAAAGGGCAATAAAATAATCATTATCAAACAAATAAGAAATCAAGAATCTTCAGTTAAAATTTGAAGATCGTCAAGCATTTTCTTTTATTTGCAGAAATTTTTAGAAAATAGGAGGTTTTTATGAGTGAGAATCTGGTTATTGTTGAGTCCCCTGCCAAAGCGAAGACAATTGAGAAATTTCTAGGCAAAGATTATCTGGTCACATCTAGCATGGGACATATTAGAGACCTCGAAAAAAAGGATTTTGGGATTGATATGGAAAACAATTATACACCTAAGTATATTGTTTCACCCGATAAAAAGAAAATAGTTACAGAACTGAAGAAGTTAGCCAAGGATGCCAAGATGGTTTGGATCGCCTCCGATGAAGACCGCGAAGGAGAAGCAATAGCCTGGCACTTGAAAGAAGTTCTGAAGTTGAAGCCTGAAAAAACAAAACGAATTGTCTTTCACGAAATTACAAAGGATGCCATTCTGCGGGCCATTGAAAATCCACGGCCGATAGACGAAAATCTGGTTAACGCTCAACAAGCTCGACGCATTTTAGACCGTATTGTAGGTTTTGAAGTTTCGCCAGTGCTTTGGAAGAAAGTAAAACCTTCGCTTTCTGCTGGTCGGGTTCAGTCAGTTGCCGTTCGTTTGATTGTGGAGAGAGAACGGGAAATTATAAATTTCCAAAGCAAATCAAGCTTCAGGGTTACTGCAGCTTTTCTGGTTCCTGATAAAAATGGTAATGCGGTAGAACTAAAGGCAGACCTTAAAAAACGGTTAGAAACCAAAGAGGAGGCACAAGCATTCCTTGAAAAGTGCAAAACGGCAGATTTCAGCATTGCCGATATCACCACCAGACCATCGAAAAGAACACCGGCTGCCCCATTTACAACTTCAACCTTGCAGCAGGAAGCCAGTAGAAAACTAGGCTTTTCGGTTTCCCAAACCATGGCAGTTGCCCAGCGTTTGTACGAAGCAGGTAAAATTACCTACATGCGTACTGACTCGACCAACTTGTCATCATTGGCCATCAACTCGGCAAAGAGTCAGATTATTAATTCACTCGGAGAAAAATACCACAAGGTTCGTCAATACAAAACAAAGTCGAAAGGAGCGCAGGAAGCTCACGAAGCAATCCGACCAAGTTATATGGATCAAGCAGAGGCAGGTGGATCTAACCAGGAAAAGAAACTGTACGAGTTGATATGGAAGCGAACGATCGCCTCACAAATGGCGGATGCGGAACTGGAACGAACAACAATTAATATATCTGTTTCAAACAGTAGCAATTTATTTCAGGCTACCGGCGAAGTAATTAAATTTGACGGGTTTTTGCGTGTTTATATGGAATCGTCTGACAATGAGGACGAAATTGACGACAACAGCACCTTGCTTCCTCCCGTAAAAGAAAACCAACAGCTACGCGCTGAATGGATTGAAGCCACTCAACGGTTTACGCAAAAACCACCGAGATATACCGAAGCAAGCTTGGTGAAAAAGTTGGAAGAACAAGGCATCGGACGTCCTTCAACCTATGCACCAACGATTACGACAGTTCAAAACCGTGGTTACGTAGTGAAGGAAGAACGACCAGGGGTTGAACGAAAATACACACAGCTCTCTTTAATTGGAACTGAATTGAAAGAAGCTGTAAAAACAGAAATAACAGGAGCAGAACGAAATAAACTCTTCCCTACGGATGTGGGCATGGTAGTCAACGATTATCTAGTCAAATATTTTGATAAGATAATGGACTTCAGTTTCACCGCAAAAGTTGAGGTAGAGTTTGATGAAATTGCTGAGGGGAGCAGGGTATGGAATGAAGTTATTGACGAGTTCTACAAACCATTTCACCAAAATGTGGAAAACGCACTGGAAGTTTCTGAACGTACAAACGGAGAACGTGTCTTAGGCGATGACCCGAAAACAGGCAAGCCAATATCTGTTAAAATTGGAAGATATGGCCCATTGGCTCAGCTGGGTGAAACGACAGAAGAAGGTGAAAAGCCCCAGTTTGCCAGTCTCCGAAGTGGCCAGCATTTAGAAACGATAACGCTCGAAGAAGCAATTGACTTGTTTAAACTTCCTCGCGACCTGGGAGAATATGAAGATAAGAAAGTGACGGTTGCGATTGGTCGTTTTGGCCCCTATGTCCGTCACGACAGTAAATTTGTATCACTCGAGAAAGGAGTGGATGACCCATATACAATTGAGCTTCCACGTGCCATTGAGTTGATTGAAGCTAAACGTGAAAAAGATCGTAAAGCGCTTATTAAAACGTTTGACGAGGAACCGGAGTTGCAAATACTCGAAGGTCGCTGGGGACCATACATTAAATACAAGAAAAAGAACTATAAAATTGTAAAAGGCACCGAAGCTGAAAAGCTAAGCCTTGAAGATTGCATGAAAATTATTGAGGAAGGTCCGAAGCCCAAACGCAAAAAGAAAAAATAATATCCAAAGGCAAACGTTAAAATGTTTGCCTTTTTTATTTATTTTCATCCTCAGAAAAAAAATCGAACGAATGGATATTAAGCTTTATCTGAAACCTGTCGACTTTTCAAAATTTAAGCTGCCGGACTGGGCGCAACCCAAATTTAGCTTAGGCACAATTTTAGAAAAAAATCATTCCAAGCTACCGCTGGAAAAAGCGGAGATCATCATAATTGGGGTTGAAGATGATCGAAGTGCCATTGTGAAAGGAAGCTCGAAGGCTCCAAATAAAATTCGTGAGTATTTATATCCATTGAACCGAATTTCCCCCCGATTCAAGATCCTGGATTTGGGCAATATTAAAACTGGCAAAACAATCAACGATACTTATTTTGCTTTAAAAGACGTTTGTGCCAGCCTGATTGGAGCGGGCAAAACAGTCGTGGTATTGGGCGGTAGTCAGGATCTTACATTCGGTATTACAAAAGCATTTGAAGAAACCCCATTCAATTTAGTAAACATAGACCCAAAATTAGATTTTAAAAAGGGGATAAAAACAATCAATTCGGAGACCTATTTGAATTTCATTTTTGAAAAGCAACCAAACCTGTATTCTCAATCTACACTTGGGTATCAGAACTATTTTGTCGACTCACTTGAACTCGACCACAGTTATGAAATGGAAACAGAGAATAAACGACTGGGAGAGATTCGATATGACATGTCTTCCATTGAGCCTTACCTGAGAGATGCAGACATACTTAGTTTTGATCTTAATGCGATTAGGCAACTTGAAGCACCAGGACAATATTTTGGTTCACCAAATGGGTTATATGCTGAAGAAGCATGCCAGGTAGGCCATTACGCAGGAATGGCGGATAAACTAAAGATAGCAGGATTCTTCAACCTGATTCCTCGGCTTGATCAAGGCGATCTGAGTTGCAAACTCATGGCTCAAATTGTTTGGCATTTTCTGGAAGGCTTTTACTTTAAAAAAGTTGAATCTCCATGCGGAACAAATAATGATTTCAATGAATTTATAATAGAAATTGATGATATTGATTTGCCATTGATTTTTTACCAAAGCCAAAAAACAGGGCGCTGGTGGATGAAGATATCCGATGACGATGAAATTATCGAGCGTACATTCTCTTGTTCTGAGGAAGATTATAGAATGGCTGCTCAAAACGATATACCGGATCGCTGGTGGCGAAATATTCGAAAATTAAATCGTATCGTAAAATAAAAGCAGGCCCTATGCGTTCAAAAACTTAGGCACATGATAAAAAAAACATCAGGAAAGATTCATTATTTTCACTTACTTTGGCGCTAGAAATCGGCAGCAACAGCCAGTTTATGAAAAAAATATTTTACTTTTTATTTTTGTTAATATTCGTTAACTTAGCCGCAAATGCTCAGCAAGACCCTCAGTTTAGCTTCAATAAAGAAGCACAGCTGTCGGTGAACCCGGGCTTTGCTGGCAGTAATGATGCAATAACTGGATTAATATTAAACAGATATCAATGGAGTGGCTTCGACGGCACTCCTAAAACACTGTTATTTAGCGTGGAAACAACTGCTAATATATTTGGGAGTACAAGTGGGGTAGGATTAAACATCATTAGTGATGAACTCGGTTTTTCAAAAAATGTTCTCGTAAATCTGAACTATTCTTACCAAACAACAACTAGTATCGGAAATCTCGGTATTGGTACGTCTTTGGGCATGTTCAACAAATCAATTAATGGCGAGTGGATTACTGTTGGAGAAGATGGGATCCTGGGAAATGCCACTGGAGACCGGTTGATTCCTCAAAGTGAAGTCAGTCAAATAACTTTTGATGTTGGACTTGGTCTTTATTTAAAATCAAATGACTATTTTGCGGGTCTCTCAGTGACACATGTCAATCAGGGAGAAATCAAATACGGAGATGGAGGAGAATATTTCCCTCTGCTACGGCACTACTATTTATCAGCTGGGTACAATATTAGTTTGCCCGACCCGTTATTTGAGTTGCGACCTTCGGTTTTTGCAAAATCAGATTTGGCAAGCACCCAGGTTGATTTTAATTTGAGTGTGGTCTACAATAATCGCTTCTCAGGCGGATTAACTTATCGTCTGCAAGATGCGATCGCACTTTTAATAGGAGTAGAATTAAAAAATGGCTTAAACTTAGGTTTAGCTTACGACGTAACAACATCTGCACTAGGTCGATATGGATATGGATCGCAGGAGATTTTCCTGCGTTACTCTGTTGATATCGGCAAGGGAAGATTAAAGAAATATAAGAGTATCAGATTTTTATAAGCTGATTTAACGAAAGCAAAAGTGTAGCTATGAAAAAAATACTTTCTTCAGGTTTAATTATTGCGGCTATCTGGGCATTAACCGGCTGCGGTAAGTCTGGAAATGGAGAGCTAACCGGCGTTCAAGGTCGTGGGAAATGGTTTGAACCAGCTCCCTATGGAATGACTTTTATTCACCGCGGAAGCATAAATATCGGTCCGAACGATCAGGACCCAACTTGGTCGTCAACCCCAACAAAAACAGTCTCCATCGATGCATTCTGGATGGATGACACTGAAATAACAAACAATGAGTACCGCCAGTTTGTGAACTGGGTTCGGGATTCAATTGCACGGACACTAATTGGGGAGCAATATCCTGAATTCATGATCAGTGAAGATCGGGATGGAAACATTATAGATCCCCCTCGCATTAACTGGGATGAGCGGTTGGAATGGAACAATCCGGATTATGTTGATGCGTTAGAGGAGATGTATATTCCTGCAAACGAGCGATTCTTTGGGAAAAAAGAAATTGACGCCCGAAAACTTTTCTATACTTACCATTGGATTGATTATAAGCAAGCGGCAAAATCAGCCAATAAATATAACTACGAAACCGAAAGCTACGAAGGTACCGTATTCGATCAAAATGGAGAAGAACGCCCAATTGAAAACCGTTCCTCTTTTATTTTCAGCGAAACAACATTTGTGCATCCTGATACTTTAGTTTGGATTCGTGATTACACCTACGCTTATAACGAACCGTGGACAAGCAAGTATTTCTGGCACCCGGGTTTCGACGACTATCCCGTAGTTGGTGTTACCTGGAAACAAGCAAAAGCATTCTGTCATTGGAGAACCAAATTGCACAATGAATATCTTGAAGGAGTGGGTGAACCGGTGATCCAAGACTACCGCTTGCCGACAGAGGTCGAATGGGAATATGCAGCAAGAGGAGACAAGGACATTTCAATGTATCCTTGGGGTGGCTATTATACCCGTGATGACGATGGAAAGTTTTTAGCAAACTTCAAGCCGTTCCGTGGAAATTATGTAGAGGATGAAGGGCTGGCAACACTGCGGGTTGGAAACTACGACCCCAATATGTTTGGGCTGTATGATATGGCAGGGAACGTTGCTGAATGGACAATCTCTGCTTATGATGAATCAGCCTACATGTATGTTAATGATTTCAATCCAAATTTTGAATACAACGCACTTCCAAACGATCCTCCTGTAATGAAAAGAAAAGTGATTCGCGGAGGTTCGTGGAAAGATATTTCCGCTTACTTACAAGTTTCAACAAGAAGTTTTGAATACCAAGATACTGCTAAATCTTATGTCGGTTTCCGCTGTGTCAGATCGTCATTTGGTAATGAATTTTAGTCAAACCCTAATCTACAAAACATGAACATTGGTGAAATAATTCAGAATAAACGATGGAAAGTCTTTACCGGCTACGTTTATAACTTGGGTGCCTCAATCGTATTGTTAGGTGCCTTATTTAAGCTTCAACACTGGTCTTATTCGGGTCTATTATTAATTGTCGGGTTGTGTACTGAGGCATTCATTTTCTTCATTTCGGCATTTGAACCACCTTTGGAAATGCCCGAATGGTCAAAAGTATATCCTGAATTAAAAGAGGATTATGATGCCGACGAGGCCATTGAGACTGACTCAAAGGGTGGGTTTGGTGATTTTTGGAATAAAGCAGATATTTCACCGGAGTTATTGACGAAAGTTTCGAAAGGATTGACTGATTTGAGTAATACGGCCTCAAGTATTAGTGAAATCAGTTCGGCAACATTAGCCACTGATTTATATGTCCGGAATTTGACTTCGGCATCTGAATCGATGAGCACGCTATCGGAGATTAATAACCAAGCCAATGATAAAATCAGCGACTCCGTTTCAAATTTGGTAAGTTCCTACTCAAAAACGGCAAAGAGCTTAACTGAGAATGGTGACCAATTACTAACGAAGCTTTCAGTTTCAGGAGAGGAGTTTGCCAATCAGCTAACACAGACAAGCCACAAACTTGCTTCATCATACGAAAAAGCAGCAGGCTCAATCGATTCTGGAATTGACTCAATCAGTAAAAGTTCCGCAAGTTATGGAGAAAACCTCAATCGGTTAAATAAAAACCTTGAGACACTGAACTCTTCATACGAAAGTCAGCTGAAAGAAACCAACGCACAGTTACAATCTTCTCAAAAATTCTTCACCGAAATGGCACAGATGAACGAAATGATCGCCTTGTCGACTGAAGAAATTAAGAAGTATAAATCAAATGCTGAAGAACTGAACAAACACCTTGAAGCATTGAATTCTGTTTATGGCAATATGCTGGGAGCCATGAATTACAAGAAATAATAAAAACCGATAAGCCTTTCGTATATGGGAACCAAGAATTGCCCGGAAACTCCACGGCAGAAGATGATCAACATGATGTACCTGGTACTACTGGCCATGATGGCGCTAAACGTAGCATCAGAAGTACTCGACGCCTTCCGCATCGTTGATTCAAGCTTAATGCAAACATTCAAGAGTGTAGATTCAAAAAATGAGCAAATTTATGCCTCTTTTGCTCAAGCCTATGAGGAGAATCCTACAAAAGTAGATGAATGGAAAAAAAAGGCTGACTTGGTGAAGTCCATGACAGATAGTCTGGTCAATAAAATCACTTCCCTAAAAGAAGAACTTGTCATCAAATCAGGAGGAACAAATCTTTCTGAGGAGAACGAAACATACAACGGCAATAAAAGACAATCCTTTGTGATCAATAACGAAGGTGATACCTTGGTGTTAAAAAAAGATGATGAACTGAATGTACCTTCAGAAATCATGATCAGACTAAACAAGGCCGAAGAGCTAAAAGCTGGAATTAATGAACTAAAAGAAGAATTTTTATCGCTCCTGGAAGAAAATTCGCCCATGCGCTCTACAATTAAGCAAGCGCTGGACACCTCTGATCCAAAAGTCACACTAAAAGAATCGGAGAAAATCACATGGGAAATTGAACACTTTGAGAGTAAGCCGTTAATTGCCGTTATTGCATTGCTTTCGAAAATACAAATCGACATTCAAAACGCGGAGTCAAACATCTTAACCTATTTGTATAGTCAGATTGACGCCAGTTCGTTTAAGTTTAACAGGCTAAGGCCTACTGTGATTGAAAAATCATCCTATATTCTTGAAGGTGATGTTTACCGCGCTGAAGTTTTTTTAGCTGCCGAAGATACCACTCAACAACCTATTATTTTAGTCAACAACAAAGAATTGAAGATCGAAGGTGGAAAAGGAATTTATCAGGTTCCGGCTACTTCGCCAGGAACCTATAAATGGGGGGGGATTATAAAATATAAAACTCCCGAAGGCGAATACAAAAACTACGAATTCGAAGAAGAATACCAGGTTAGCAAACCTTCGGTCACCATATCGCCCATAAAAATGAACGTCTTTTATATGGGTGTTCCTAACCCGGTAAGCGTTTCTGTTCCGGGAGTACCTTCTGAAAACCTACAAGTTACCATGTCAAATGGTAAAATTGACAGGGACGGCAAAAACTACCTCGTTTATCCAAAGGTGGAAGATATTAATGGAAACCGCACAAAAGTTTCTGTGAGTGCTGACTTTGAAGGCAAACTACGATTTATAGGAAGTATGGACTTCCGGGTAAAACAAGTTCCCGATCCTGTAGCAACAGTTGCAGGGGAAAATAGTGGTGTTTTACGTAAAGAAGATCTGTTAGCCGAGGCGGGAATCTTTGCAGATCTTAAAGATTTTGATTTTGATTTAAAATTTAAGGTAACTCAATTCGATATTACATTTACCGGAACAGGTGGATATAACAATACCTGGTCGTCAACCTCAAATCGTTTTACTGATGAGCAGCGCACTCAGTTTAACACACTTGCTCCCGGAAGTATTATTTACATCGATAATATATTTGCACATGGTGATGATGGAACCGATCGGGAATTGTCTCCAATAAGCTTTAAAATAAGATAAAGCATGAAACGGAATTTGCATACAGCTAAATCACTATAAGCGAATTCCTTCGAATAGTTTTGAACGTTAAAATTGAACGAGATGAAAAAGTTTTTTGTAGCTATAGGAATTGTTTGCTGCGCAGTTAGTTTCTCGGCGAAAGATACACAGGCTCAGATTATTGATGGAGCTTTCAAGCGTAACAATATTGAAAATAAAAAACCCATGGCTTTTGCTTCTATCCGTGAGGCAGATGTGATGTGGTCGAAAAAAATATGGCGAATCATTGATTTAAGAGAAAAAATGAACCAGGTTTTGTATTTTCCAACTACCAATATGGATGGCCGTACAAACTTGATTAATTTATTCATTGAAGGAATTGAAAACGGACAACTGACTGCTTATGATGCCCGTACCGACGATGAGTTTAAAGTACCAATGACATTTGAGCAAGTAAAAGAAGCATTCGGCGCAACAACCCGGACACGACAAGTTCGTAATTTAGATACCGGAGAATTGGAAGATCGAATTGTAGTAGGAGAAATTCGTGCTGAAGAAGTGAAGCAGTTCATGGTTAAAGAAGAATGGTTCTTCGATAAGCAAACTTCAACACTAAATACCCGCATCATTGGTATTTGCCCAATTCAGGAATACTACCGAGATCAGGACATTAACAGAGAAAATGTTCAACGTCGTCAAGTATTCTGGATCTATTACCCGGAAGCACGAGAACTGATGGCCACACACTCGGTTATCAACCCAAACAATACAGCTCAAAACATGTCTTTCGACGATCTGTTTATCAAGCGTAAATTCAACAGCTACATTGTAAAAGAATCCAACGTATACAACAACCGTGCAATTAGTCAGTACTTAAGCGGTCGTGAAGCCATGCTCGAATCCAGAAAAATTGAACGTGAGATTTTTGATTTTGAACAGGATTTGTGGGAATATTAAAATATTACACGCATACAACGCTCAAACGCCTTATGAGATATTCTCATAAGGCTTTTTTCAATTTAAGAATTGTACAATATTGAAATTTGTAACACGTTAACTTAAAGCGTACCATACTGCCCAATTTTGTAAATGAATAGATCTTTTGTCATATCCGTATTTTTTGTGCTCATTCTCGTTGCTTCGTGCAAAAAGGATGATACACTCAACTACCTGTATCCGGAAGAGTCGAGACCATTTTATGAGCCTGCACCGTTTGGAATGACATTTATCGAACGAGGAAGCTATGTGATGGGCACTGAAGATGACGAGCTACAAAATTTTAATACAACTTTAAAGCGAGTTTCAGTTGAAGCCTTTTGGATGGATGACACGGAAATTACCAATAACGAATATCGGCAATTCGTATACTGGGTGAGAGATTCTATTGCCCGAACCCTCTTGTCTGAAACTTATCCCGAATTCATGATCACAGAAGATGACTTTGGGAACTTTTATGAAACTCCTCATTTAAATTGGCAAGACCCCATTGAGTGGAACAACCCGGATTTCCAATTAGCTATGGAAGAATTGTACATTCCGGAGGAAGAACGGATGTTTTTCTCAAAATCGCTGGATACCAGAAAATATACTTACGATTATTATTGGGTCGATTATAAGCAGGCGGCCAAAAGTCAAAACCGATACAACTACGAAACTCAAACCTACGAAGGATCAATTATTAATCAGGACGGAGAGGAAGTTCCAATTTCAAACAGATCTTCATTTATTTTTAAAGAAAGTGTGCCAATATATCCAGATACCTTGTGTTGGATACGTGACTATACATATTCGTATAATGAGCCCTTAACAAAGCAATATTTTGCTCATGTTGGTTTTGATGATTACCCCGTGGTTGGAGTTAACTGGCATCAGGCAAAAGCCTTTTGCAACTGGCGAACTCAAATGATGAACAAGTATCAAACGTTAATGGAAGCTCCTTCGGTTCACGCCTATCGACTCCCAACTGAAGCCGAGTGGGAATATGCCGCTCGCGGTGGACATGAACGAACGTTATACAGCTGGGGAAGTTATTACACGCGCAATTTGCCGGGTTGTTTTAAAGCGAATTTCAAGCCGCGCCGGGGGAACTATGTGGCAGATAGTGAGTCGAGCACAACAACGATGAAAGTAGCTAGTTTTGATCCCAACGATTACAAGCTATATGATATGGCCGGGAACGTAGCAGAGTGGACCAGTTCTGCATTCAACGAAGCAGCATATGAAAACATCAATGACTTCAATCCTTCGTACGAGTATAATTCTTCACCAGATGATGCTCCGGTTATGAAACGAAAAGTAATAAGAGGTGGTTCATGGAAAGATGTTGCTTATTATATTCGGAATTCAACTCGAAGCTTTGAATATGAGGATACCACAAAATCGTATATTGGTTTTCGATGTGCCCGGACTTCATTTAAAGACGAGTTCAGAGAATAAAAAAAGCTTCCTCATTACTGAAGAAGCTCAACCTTTTCGTCACTATTTTATTTATACAAACTCATCACCTTTTACCATCTTCACATCGCTTACAAACTGACGTATTTGTTGCTCGTCCTTCTTTCTGCAAACAAGCAAAGTGTTATCCGCCTCAACAACAATATAACCATCCAGCCCTTGTAAAACGACAACCTTTTCTTTCGGTACATTAACCACGCAATTTTCAGTTTGATAGGTAAAAACATCTCCTCCATTAATGGAATTATTGGCATCATCTTTTTTACCATTTTCATACAACGAGCCCCAGGTTCCCATATCACTCCATCCAAAGTCAGCACATAAAACATATACATTTTCGGCCTTTTCCATAATGCCATAATCCAACGAAATATTTTGGCATTCAGAGTATGTTTTGTTGATAAAGTGGACCTCATCTTCGGTGCCATACAATTTTAGGCCTTTCTGAAATAGGCCTGACACATCCTCAAGGTGTTCGTCAAAGGCTTTCAAAATACTTTTCAGCGACCAAATAAATATCCCCGAATTCCAGAAGAACTCCCCACTTGAAACAAATACCTCGGCCATCTCCCGATTAGGCTTTTCCGTAAATGTTTTCACTTGATACAGGTTTTCGTAGTTCTTATACTCCGTTTTCCCATCTATCTGAATGTATCCATACCCCGTTTCAGGCCGACTGGGAGTAATCCCTAAAGTCACCAATACATCATTGTTCGAAGCATAATCAATCCCTTTTTGAATTTCTGCAATAAATTCGTCCTCTTTCAAGATCAAATGATCCGAAGGAGCTACAATAACATTGGCATCGGGATTGATACTTTTTATTTTATAACTCGCATAAGCCACACAGGGCGCGGTATTTCTTCTCAGAGGCTCTAACAAAACCTGATCTTCTTTTAGCTCAGGTAGCTGATCCAGCACTAACTCTTTATAATCAACACTTGTTACAACATAAAAATTTTCAACCGGACAGACACGTTTAAACCGGTCAAATGTCATTTGGATAAATGTTCGACCGGTTCCTAAAATATCTAGAAATTGCTTAGGCATAGAGCTTTTGCTCATCGGCCAAAAGCGGCTTCCTATTCCTCCGGCCATAATAATACAATAATTGCTATTCATTCGTCAAATTTTTTCGTGACATACTTCAAATATACCTATTTTGAAGGTAAACCATAAAGTTATTTCGTGGTTTCCTTCTAAGTAGATTGATCGTTATTCATAGATCTAACGCATAAATAGGTTTTTTCATATGCTATTATTTGTAACTTTAGGCTAAAGTATTGTTATGAAGTTTTTCTTTCACGTAGGACGCTATTTTACACTATTGGGGAGAGCTTTTTCCCGCCCCGAAAAGCATCGTATCTATTTACGGAGGCTCTTTATAGAACTAGAACAACTAGGGCTTGATTCGGTTGGTATTGTTGCTATAATCTCCATATTTATGGGTGGAATTATTACCTTACAAGTCGCCTACAACATGTCGAGTCCGCTATTCCCAAGTTACTTAATCGGACTGGGAAACAGAGATACACTAATCCTTGAGTTTTCGTCAACCATTCTGGCGCTGATCATGGCAGGAAAAATAGGATCAAACATTACTTCCGAAATAGGGAGTATGCGCGTTACCGAGCAGATTGATTCACTGGAAATTATGGGAATTAATTCTGCCAGCTTTTTGATCATGCCAAAAACATTGGCTGTCGTATTTATTTTCCCCTTTTTGTTTGTGTTGAGCGTATTTTTCGGACTGATTGGAGGTCTCATTGTTGGACCAGCAGTTGGTGCAGTTACTGCTCCCGATTACATCAATGGTATTCAATATATGTTTACGTCATACTATGTTACATTTTCAATGATTAAAACCTTATTTTTTGGTTTCTTAGTGGCCACTGTCCCAGCCTACTTTGGGTATTATGTTGAAGGAGGAGCATTTGAAGTTGGAGCTGCAAGCACAAGAGCTGTCGTAAATACGAACATATTAATTTTGGTCTTCGACCTGATTCTAACACAACTTTTATTCTAATGATTACCATTCAAAATATATTTAAGTCATTTGAGGACAAACAAGTTTTGAGTAATATCTCTACTGTTTTCGAGCCCGGAAAAACGAACCTGATCATTGGGCGAAGTGGTAGCGGAAAAACTGTTCTGTTGAAATCAATTGTTGGTCTTCATGATGTGGATGAAGGAACTATTTTTTATGACAACCGTAATTTCACTCAAATGAATGAAAAGCTGCGAAAAAAACTACGCCAGGAAATGGGCATGGTTTTTCAGGGTGGCGCTTTGTTCGATTCATTTAATGTTGAAGAAAACGTGAGATTTCCACTTGACATGTTCACAAACAAAACCGCGAAAGAGAAACAAGAACGGGTTGATTTTTGCCTCGACCGGGTTAATATCGACAAAGCCCACAAACTTTATCCGGCCGAGATATCAGGCGGTATGAAAAAGCGAGTAGCGATCGCCCGCGCCATTGTCATGAATCCGAAGTATTTGTTTTGCGACGAACCAAACTCAGGATTGGACCCCGAAACTTCATTGGTTATCGATGAGCTGATTCATGAACTCACCGTAGACTTCGAAATGACCACAGTCATTAATACCCACGATATGAATTCGGTAATGGAAATCGGCGATAAAATTTTATTTATCAGTGAAGGAGTAACCTGCTGGGAAGGCGATAAAGATAAAATATTAGAGGCCGAAAACCAGAAGCTCCAGGAATTTGTATTTGCCAACAAAACATACCGCCAACAGCGAGATGAAAAAATTGACAGTAAAAATTAAGATTTTGGAGACAATGTAATCACCGGAATAATCATTTCTTCAAGCGATATTCCACCATGCTGATACGTATCGCGGTAATACTGAACATAGTGATTGTAATTATTGGGATAGGCAAAAAAGTCGTTATCCATCGCAAAAATATAACTTGAGCTGACATTTCGTCCAGGCAAGTGCGCTTTCTCAGGATTTGTAATTTCAAATACCTGTTTGGCTTTATAGTTTAAATTTCGTCCAATTTTGTACCGAAGATTGGTATTTGTTTCCCGGTCACCAATCACTTTCAGTGCACTATCCACCCTTATTGTTCCATGGTCGGTTGTTAAAATCACTTTTATTTTATGCTCTGATAATGTTTTCAACAGCTCAAACATGGTCGAGTGAATAAACCAACTCATTGTTAAAGAACGGTATGCTTTCTCGTCGCTGGCCAGTTCTTTCATCATCTCCATTTCGGTACGAGCGTGCGAAAGCATATCCACAAAGTTAAACACCATAACCGACAAATCATTTTGCAGGATATT
Organism: Sunxiuqinia indica; assembly: GCF_009847015.1. Classification (GTDB taxonomy): domain Bacteria; phylum Bacteroidota; class Bacteroidia; order Bacteroidales; family Prolixibacteraceae; genus Sunxiuqinia; species Sunxiuqinia indica. The sequence goes on along the minus strand of NZ_WVEM01000020.1, from coordinate 15,874 downwards.
CCCCAGGTTATCGTTGAGTCTTTTCCCGGCTCTGGGATTGGTAATCTTTTCAAAATACAATTTATCCGTGCGCCCTCTGCGCTTCATTTGCGTTTGCATCAGCTCACGTTCGTGCACATTCTTGTTGCCTTCGTTATCGTCGTCTTCCCAATATTCGGGGTACAACTGAGCAATTTCAGCAGGCATTAAACCTGCAAAAATTGAATTTCGGGCATACATGGTTGCCGTGGGTAATATACTGTAGTATAGATCTTCTTCTTCGGTTTGATAATACTGACTAACTGCAGAGCTTAGCACACGAAACTGATCGTATCGCAGGTTGTCAATAACCAAAACCAGCACTTTGTGTCCTTTATCAAGCTGTGGAAAAACTTTCTTTCTGAAAATATCAGGAGACAAGATTGGCCGATCTTCTGAATCCTTATCGAACCAACTTAAGTAATTTGCTTTAATGTAGCGGCTAAACGCTTTGTTAGCTTCGGCCTTTTGCATTTTCAGCACTTCATCCATTGTCGAATCTTGCGACGCGCTCAATTCCAATTCCCAAAATACCAGTTTTCGATACACTTCAGTCCATTCTTTCCAGTCCAACCGCTCGTTGATTCGCATACCGATTTTTGCAAATTCGCTCTGGTAAGCTGAAGTAGTTTTTCGAGTAACCAGCTCATTCTGGTCAACATTCTTTTTTATAGTAAGAAGAACTTGTTTTGGATTAACCGGCTTAATCAGGTAGTCAGCCATTTTTGAACCGATGGCCTGATCCATAATATCTTCTTCCTCACTTTTAGTAATCATTACCACAGGAACATTCGGATCAATGGCTTTTATTTCATCCAGTGTTTCCAGCCCGGTTCGCCCCGGCATATTCTCATCCAAAAAGATGATGTCAAAATGATTTTCACGGACAAGGTCGATACTGTCAGCTCCGTTATTCGCTGTCATTACATCATAACCTTTTTCTTGCAGGAAAATAATATGGGCTCTTAATAAATCAATTTCATCGTCAACCCAAAGTATATGTATTGTCTTCATGTTTTTTGTCTTTTTAAAGAGATAACACCTATACTAACAAAGAATGTTCCCCAAAATGTATATCCTTAACACAATTTAACGCTACTAGCGATTCAAGTAGAAAGTTTTGTAGAAATCAAGGTATTTACTTGTATCCTTATTGCCAAGCAATAAGGATAAATTAGCTGGCGTAATTACAAAATTGCGGTAGCTGACCTCCGATAGAGGTTGATAAACCTGTTGATTGCGAACAATGCTTTGGAGATAATTCAAGCCCGATTCCTGATCTTGAATACCAGTAACGGTTAGAATGTAATTGTCAACATTGAACTCCTCTCGTTCAACCGCCAGATTCATAGTTGGGAAGTTGCTTGCATTGTGGGCCTCTATGGCTGACTTAACTGCTGTGTCATCAACTCCATTTTTAGGAATGATTAACACAAAATTTTGCTTGCCGGCTACATCGGTATTGAAAGGCCCTTCGTACGTAGGTTTTGCCGGCTGAACCGGAGCAACCGCTGACCTTGTGTTATTTACTGATGCTGTTGAAGCCCCTGTTGATTGCGATTCGTTTTCAGCAAAATTACCGCTAATGTAATAATCGCGGAAAAACTCAATATAATCATCAATCGAGCTTTCTGAGATCATTTTCTCCAAGTTGGCCTGTGAAATAACGAAGTTGCGGTAGCTACGGGTTTCCAGACTTTCATATAAATTACGATTGGCAACTACCTTGCTGAAGTACCCCATCGCTTCGCGAATGTCAGCCAACGATTTAACGACCATCAACTGGTAATCTCCAAACTTTTGCTGTTCGATTGTCAAATTTTTACCACCAAATTGCGAGCGGTTGTATCGGTTAAATCCAGGGGTAAGTGCCCGCAAGTCAAACTTCGGATCGTTAACAGCGATGACAAAATACTGAGGAACATCAGTCTCTTTAGCGTACAAACCTTCCGTTTCATCAGCTTTCACCACGACAAAAGAACCTTTTTCAACCAGCTTATCTTCCTCCGCGCTAGCTTTTGCCATCAATTCTTCCGGATCTGCTAATTCATCTGCAGGGAAGTCGTTGCTAATAAATCGACTATAATTCTTAACGAAGTATTTCAGGTATTCCAGGTAATTTTTGTCTGATAAAACTTCGCGATAGTTGTATGACGAAGCCACAAAGTTGACATACTGAATATCCTGAAGGGTTTCGAAAACTTCACGCTTGCGAATGATCGAACGGAAATAAATCAAACTTTGCTCTTTGTCAGGTAGCGGCCTCACCACAACCAATATCGTTTCGTCATTCAGATTTTCGGTTTCAATATCGAAATCCATCTTTGTATAATGATCGATGTTGTAGTTGGCAATATCGAACTTCAAGCGGTTTAAGTCAACCTCAGCACTCCGGGGAATTGCAATTACAAAATAATGTAGCAATTCATCATCATACGAAAACTTACCACCAAACTCATCCTGATCGGCCTGATTTTCAGGAAGCAACTCCTGATTCTGAATTTGATCATTCAAGTACCCAATTTCCACCAGCTTCTGATAATCAGCCAATGTACTATCTTCAATTAACTTGAGTATTTCGTTTGCCAATGGCACGGTGCCGCTTTCTGGATAAGTCTGAACATGTTCATTCAACATCTTCCCAAACTGTGTCCAGTCGGTTTTAATACCATCAGCAATGGTTTCAATAAAAGCAACCTTAGGCATCAACAAGGTGTCAGGCTCCATGTTTTTGATTTGTCCGGCCAATTCTCCGGCATCTTGATAATTACCTTGCCGATAGTTGTAAAATGCCTTTTGATACAAGTTATTCATGCTGTCTTGCCGGGCTTCAAGCTCAACAAAAAAGAACGGATTAACCAGGTATTTGGCATATTTACTATCGGGGTATTCGTCAACAATCCTGCTTTTGTAATACTCCGATTTTTGGTCATCTCCAAGTTGTTTATATAAATCCCACAACTCAAAATAAGCTGTAAGTTCATATACCGTATTGTCATATCTTGTCAGCAATTCTTCATACTCGTTAATCGAGCGCTCGTAATTCTCAAAATCTTGCTTAAAAATTCGTCCGGCATTATACAAAGCTTCTTTAATTCGCTGATGAGATTCGGCCATTTCCTCTTCCGTTGTTGGAACATCTTGTAGGTAGAATTCACGTTCCATAGGGTCGGCCACTCGCATCTCACTGCTATCAACACCTGATTCATTATCAACCAACTCGTCCATTTCAAAATCGCCTGCCGAACCTTTGTTGCTTCGACGCCAGTTGTCCTCCAATTTACGGTCACCCCATATCTGCTGGAATTCAACCTTACCATAAGCCACGGTTGTTGGGTTGTAGAAATACCAGCCACTCCCCTGTCTCTGCTGGCTTAATCCCATACGCGATTGATTCATTCTAAAAAAATTCCGATCCATCATCTCTGCATTGGCTAACTGACGCTGGCGTTGCTCCTCTTCGCGTGCTTGGTTAATCCATTCAGTAACTAAATCATTTCGCTCCTTTTCACTTAACGAAGCGATGTGTTGCAAACTATCCTCCCGCTCAACAGTGTACAAGTTGTTTGTCAGTCGGGTTAAACTATTATACCGTTCAACAATTGTTTCATATTTAGGGTATGTTTCATCGATAACAACCATGGCGCTATCGTAATAGCTTTGAGCATTTTTATATTCCTTATCACTGAAATAAATATCGGCTAAGGTGAGGCACGATAAGGCGCGTTGGAAAGTATTCACGCTACTTGCAGCTGCCGATTGGATATAATTATCAGTAGCGACCTGTTTGTTTCCCTCAGTCATGAAAATATTCCCCAAAGCAAAATAAATCTGATCGCGATATTCATAATTCTTTGAGTCACGCAGCATTTTATTTAATTCCTTTTTCAACTTCGCAACATCGCCTTCACCTGAAAAAGAACCGGCAGCATTGATCCGGGCGTTGAAAGCCATCTCATAGGGAGGATTCATTCTGGCAACTTCGCGATAGGTTTCAGTAGCCAAAGCATTTTGCCCGGTTTCTTCATAGAGCTGAGCCAAAATATATTTTAACCGAACTTTATTTTTCTTACCAGAAGTTTTATCTATCGCTACCTTCAAATTTGGGATAGCCTCATTAAACTCATTTTGCCTGAAATAAAAGTCCGCTACAGCCAACGCAAACTCTTCGTCGTACTTTTTGGGGAAATCTTCACTGGCATCTACATTTTGAATCAGTTCCAGTGCCTCATTGTAGCGTTCTAATTCGGTATAACAACGAACCAACCAAACGTACGCCTCATACTTGGTGTCCTCCTCACTAAATTTACGAACCACATGCGACAGGTTCTCAATGGCAGCCATATAGTTTTTCATATAGAAATAGGCCTTCCCCATCAATATATAGCTGTCGTCCACCCAATTGTTATATTCTTCCTTACTTGCCAACCGGATGTAAGCGCGGCTTCTGTTCTTCCTTCGTTTGGGCTTTTTGGTAATCGAGTGCACCTTAATCAGCTTCGAAGCTTTCATGATGGCATACTCCATATCAGACTGGGCCATTTGTCCGGTTCCCGGTTGGCTCGACTTATAAATTGGAAGCAGCTTGGTAAAGTCATCTTCCACTGATTGGTTGATGCGCTCAACGCCGGACTTAAGACTCTCCTTGCCGTTGAAATACACATTGTAATGCGATGTCAGGTTGTGATAGGCACGCGATATACGCGTATTTTTTTCGGTGGAGCAACCACTAAGAATAGCCAGTACAAATACGATGAAAAAGGTATGTAGTAAATTTCTGCTCAAACAAGTATATTTTAACACTGTAGGATAAACTTATTTATTCGAATAATATTGTCTGCTTTAACATGGAAAAGTAGCATCTGGAATAATTGATATCGCCTACTTAGCCCGTACCCACAAAACGCCTTTATCTTTAGTTTATTTCAACTTTTAAAAAGTTTACAATAATACAAAAAACAAGCTAATTTATTGGGACTTGAATGCAAAATGATTTAACCGAGGAACGAGATCTTTTGAAACAATGCTCCATCAGAATCTACATCAAAATAAAAATCCCCGGATCACAATGATTCAGGGATTTAAAAGTCATCTCGACGATCAGTTATTTCCTACTTACCTTCACCTTTTTAGTAGGATCTATATCTTTATTTCTCAATTCTACCTGCTTAATCGTATTGGCTGCCACATCGAGAAATGCCTTCCCCATAGGTGATTGTTCGTCGACTGCAGCGGGAACACCAGAGTCTCCCCCTTCGCGAATCCCCTGCACCAATGGAATTTGCCCCAACAATGGAATCTCCATCTTTTCGGCCAGGTTTTTAGCGCCATCCTTTCCAAAAATATAATACTTGTTATCAGGCAGTTCCTCAGGTGTAAACCAAGCCATATTTTCAACCAGCCCTAAAACCGGAACATCAACATTTTTTCCCCGGAACATGCCGACCCCTTTAATGACATCAGCCAAAGCCACATCTTGCGGTGTAGATACGATGACAGCTCCTGTAACCGGAACGGTTTGCACCAAGGTGAGGTGAATATCACTTGTGCCCGGAGGAAGGTCGATTAGCAAATAGTCTAACTCGCCCCAGTTTCCTTCGGTAATCATCTGCTTCAACGCATTGCTCGCCATCGGACCGCGCCAAACCAAGGCATCGTCGCCAGCCACAAAAAAACCGATTGACAAAATTTTCACTCCATGCTGAAAGACTGGCTCAATCATCTCTCTTCCATCTTTTTTGACTCCGCTCGGTTGAATTTTTTCTGCCCCAAACATTTTAGGCACCGAAGGGCCAAAAATATCAGCATCAATCAGTCCAACTGAAGCTCCGGTTTTGGCCAACGAAACGGCCAAATTAACAGCAACGGTTGACTTTCCCACGCCTCCCTTTCCGGATGACACGGCAATAATATTTTTTACGCCTGGTAAAATCGGACGCTCCATTTGATGGATTGCTTTGGCTGTAATGTTTCCTTTGATCTCGACATCAGGGCCAAGCTCTTGCTCAACAATTTGCTCACACTGCTGAATCACAGCTCCAATATTTGGATCGTCGGAACGTTGAAAAACAAGTGAAAAACTAACTTTCTTTCCAGCTATTCTTATCTCCTGAACCATGTCAAGATCAACAATATTTTCTTTTCCTCCGGGAAATTGCACTTTCCGAAGTACATCGGTTACATTTTTTGGAACGATAAATTTTCGTGGTGTATCAGACATCTTATTTTGTTTTTATTGAATTCCTAACTCTTTGACCGGATCCCAAAATACATCTTCAAAATTGAGAATTTGGTCATCTTCAACAGTAATTCCCTCACTTTCCAGCAATTCTTTCATCACTTGCTGTCCTTGAAAATGATTTTTACCGGTAAGCAATCCTTTGCGATTAACAACCCGGTGTGCGGGAACATTAACTTTTGATGCGCGGGAATTGTTCATTGCCCAACCAACCATTCGAGCAGAACGAGCCATGCCCAAGTAACGGGCAATGGCGCCATAGCTGGTCACCCTCCCCACCGGAACCTGACATGCTACTTCCCAGGCCTTTTCAAAGAAATTATCCATAGTGCTTATTCTCTTGCCGAACGACCAAAACTACGGTACGGATCTTTTTCTATCTCAACATCGGGCTCGCGCAATGGTTTATCTGCATTCAGTTGAAATGACAAGTATTTAATCGGAATGCCACGTTCCCGCCATTGTTTCTCATAAAAAGTCTGAATGGACAGAACTTCATTTGCCGAGGGAGAATGATCAAGATCCTCAATTTCTGTCAAAATGGGAAAATCATTTTCCTTAACCATGGCTAAGGTATATTGATATTGAAAATTACTATCGGTCTTTAAATGAATGACACCTTTCGGTTTCAGGAAACGGCTGTAACGATTCATAAAGGTTGTAGCAGTAAGTCTCTTGGTGTGCTTTTTCATTTGCGGATCGGGAAATGTCAACCAGATTTCAGACACCTCTTCAGCTCCAAAAAAAGAATCTATAATTTCGATATTGGTTCGAATAAAAGCAACATTTTTCAGTCTCTTTACATGAGCCGACTTCGCCCCTCTCCACATTCGGGCTCCCTTTATATCTACTCCTATAAAGTTCATCCCGGGAAAATATTCAGCCAATGAAACGGTATATTCACCTTTCCCACATCCTAATTCTAAAACAATCGGATTTTCATTCTCAAAAAAGTCTTTTGCCCAGCTTCCCTTTAATTCATGATCTTTATGATTATGCTTATTGTAAGGAGCCTGGATAACATGATCAAATGTGGCCATTTCAGTAAATTTGGCCAGTTTATTCTTTCCCACTTTTAACGCTAATTATTTATTTTCTCAATTCGAAGTCCAATATCGTGGATACCCTTTAGCATTTCAGTTCGCATGCCTTGTTGAATGCGAAATTGGTAGGTGCCTTCTTTCTCAAAAACAACATTTTTTCGATAAACAAACTGATTGTCAAACAAATCGCCAATTCCACTTCCGTGCCATTTTCCCGATTTCTCAGCTAGAATATATTCGATCGTATCGGTTAGCAACTTCCCTTCAGGCTGCTGAATTTCCAGGAACAACCAGAGGTTGCTGTTCGGATAATTTCCTTTATTTCGAACATTGATATAAATACTGTATGGCTGATCTATTTCAGGCACATCAACATCGAACTGAGCAACAGAATCTTTATTCCAGCCGGATGGATCAATGGTTTTATAGTCCTCATACACTCTGTTGGTATCACAAGCTACCAACAGAAGCAGAGAAACGAAGATGTAAATCGGATTCCTCATTTTTTATTTCTTGGAGGTCGTGATGATTTGTTCTTTGTAAACCGCTTTTTCTTTTTTCGATGGCGTGGCTTTGGCTCATCGAAACGAGTCAGGCTTTCTTGCGGAATGACATCCTCAAAACCTTTATTCTGCGTTGTTTTGACTTCAACAATACGGTCAGCAACTTTCTCGACCTTCTTGCCTCTTTTATTTAATCGGATGATTTCCTTGGCTCGCTCAACACTAACGGCAACTGGCCCAGAAACAGAACTACTGTTTGACGTGTAATAAAGCGTTCGGTTAAATACATCAGCCTTTTGAAAATAGAATCGCCCCTCTTCTGATTCCAACGGAATATTACTCGGTGGAAAATCCCTTTGAGCATCAATGTAAGCGTCAACTTCAAAATTCAAACAACATTTCAGTTTCCCACATTGTCCGGCCAACTTCTGTGGGTTTAATGAAATTTCCTGGTAACGGGCGGCATTAGTGGTTACCGAAACAAAGTTGCCGATCCAGGTAGCACAACAAAGTTCACGTCCGCACGGGCCAATCCCACCAATTCGTCCGGCTTCCTGTCGAGCACCTATTTGCTTCATTTCAATCCGAATACGAAACGTATCAGCCAGCACCCGAATCAGCTGCCTAAAATCAACACGTTCATCAGCAATATAGTAGAATATGGCTTTGGTGCGATCTCCTTGGTACTCCACATCGCCAATTTTCATATTTAAACGAAGATCGGCAGCAATTTTACGTGATTCAATCATCGTTTGGTGCTCCAGACTCATTGCCTCGCGCCATTTGTCAATATCAACCGATTTTGCTTTTCGGTAAACCTTGCGAAGTTCGCCATTAATCATGGTTACCTTGTGCTTTTTCATCTGGTGCTTCACCAATGCCCCGGTTAATGTAACAAGGCCAATATCGTGCCCGGGACTTGCCTCTACAGCGATAATATCTCCCGATTTCAGTTTCAGGTTATTTACATTTTTGTAATAATCCTTTCGCGTATTTTTAAACCGAACTTCAATGATATCGTCATCACCTGACTTATTGACCACATCGTCCAGCCAATCGTAAACTTCTAGTTTTGCGCATGTTCCGGCAGATTTCGCACAACACCCCCGCTCGATTGATAATTGATCATCCATACATTTACAATTAATCCCGGATTGATACTGATCCGGCAACAGCCTTTTGCTATAATCTACAAAAATAATTAATAAAGCTGAGAAACAAAGTGCTTGTGACAGATGTCAACAAAATTGACCAAACAGAGAGTCAGACCACAACAATATCTCAAGATTGTGTGGAATAACCTAGATTCTTACAAAGAATTATTCTAAATTAGTTCTCTGAGCCATTAATATTTTATAAATCGAGGTGAATTCTTCAATTTATAATCGAAGAGTTTCATTCAAAATCAACCCAGAAATGACAAACGGTTCGTCAAAACTACCACAATATCAATCCATATTTAGAGAAATCCCTCTGGGTTGCTCGCTCAATAAAATCATTTATAACTCAAAGAATACCCCCATCGATTTTCAGGCTTACGAATTAAATGAGGCATTTGAAGAAGCAATTGGACTTCCCGCAGCGAAACTAATTGACAAACCGGCAAAATCGCTATTTGCAAATCTGGAGGACAAGTGGGTTCGAAAATTTGTTTCAGTTATTGAATCAAAAAAGAAGAAAGAATTTACCGAATTTACTTTTGATGGTAAACACCTGTACAACATCCAAGTTTCCCCTGTTGGGAATGAAGAATTTGTACTCATTTTAAAAAAGCGACTAAAAACACTTAAACTCGCAACAGGCCCAATAAAGTTTTATGAACGGTTGATGGATCATTTACACGAGGGGCTTTGGGTTACTGACAAGGAGGATAATATTTTCTACACCAATTCGGGAATGACTCTAAACACCGGTACTCCAAAACATAAAATCCTAGGGAAAAACATACTCGGGTTTGAACGTCAAAATATTGGAACGCTTGTCGATAGTTATTTAAAGGCGAAAAACGTATTAAAACCCCTGCAATATGAGACAGAACTAACAACACTTGAAGGCAAACGTATTGTTATAGCTGGCTGGCTGGTTCCCCTGATCAAAAACTACCGCTTTGATGGGATGATTTGTACCCTCAGAGACATTAGTGAGGACAAAAAGAACAGAAAAAGAATAAAAGAAAGTGAAGAAAAGCTCCGTAATATTATAGAGCATAGCACAAATGTATTTTACGAACATTCTACCGACCATAAAATCACGTTTATAAGTCCTCAAATTGAGAATTTGGTTGGATACACGCCTAAAGAAGCGATGATCAAATGGACTACGCTGGTATCAGACAATCCGGTCAACTCCACTGGTTTTGACTTGACTGTAAAAGCAATCAAAACAGGCAAAATTCAGCGACCTTACGAACTTGAGATGGTTCATAAAGATGGGAGTTTAGTTTGGGTTGAAGTGCGCGAAGCTCCGATTGTTGAAAATGGAAAGACACAAGCAATTGTTGGCGCCTTAATCAACATTACCAAGCAGAAGAAAATTACACAAGAGTTAATTGAGAATCAACAAGGACTAAAAAATCTCGTTGATGAATCCCCAATTCCTATTGCCATTAACACCAAGGATGGGGCCGTCGAATATCTCAACAACGAGTTTACCCTCACGTTTGGATATACCATAGAAGATATTCCTACTGTTGAAAAATGGTTTGAAGCGGCCTACCCCAAGAAAGCCTACCGCGAAAAAATAAAAACCCTCTGGCTTCAAGAGCTGGAACAACGATCGGATAGAAAAGATACCCTGCCTCCTTTTGAAGCAAGAGTCGTGTGCAAAGATGGTACCGTGAAGTTCATCCAAATACTGTGGAGTTATATTGGAGATAAGCTCGTACTTATTTTGAATGATTTGACAAATCACAAGAAACTCCAAAAACAAATACTTGAGAAAAATGATGAACTGCAAAATGCATTAAACGAATTGCAGAAGCTAAATATAGAATTGCAAAAAGCCACTGAGAAAGCTCAGGAAAGTGACCGATTGAAATCTGCTTTTCTGGCTAACATGTCGCATGAAATCCGCACCCCAATGAACAGCATTATTGGGTTCTCTAGTTTATTATCGCTACCATCGGCAGACAAAAAGAAACAGGAAAAGTACACCGAATTTATTCAAAAGTCAGGCACGCACTTACTCCGAATTATTGACGACATTATAGACGTAGCCAAAATTGAATCGAACCAACTAAAAGTTGATAAGAGCTATTTCTCCATTGTCCCTTTCCTGGAAAATATCTACGACTATCACCGTCAGAGTCCCTTATTCAACTCAAAACCCAATATTAAACTGGCTACAGAACACCGGATAATCCAGAAACCCTTAATTCTATTTACCGATCCGGTACGGTTAAAACAAGTCTTTGATAATCTGCTAACCAACTCCATAAAAAACACCAATGAAGGCTCCATCACTTTTGGTGTTTACTCCTTGGTTGAAAACGAGATTACCTTTTTTGTAAAAGATACAGGGATTGGAATTCCTGAGAAATTCAAAGACACCATCTTTAACCGCTTCACCCAGGTGGAGTCAAAAAATATTAAACCGGGAACAGGACTTGGACTAAGTATCATAAAAGGCATCATAAACCTGTTGCATGGAGAAATTTGGTTTGAATCGGAAGAGTTAGCAGGAACCACGTTCTATTTCAAACTTCCTGTACTGCCCAAAGAAAAATCAGATTAGTTCTTATTTTACTTGTTATTTGCGAATCAGCTTCACGATCTTCAATGCCATGTCGGTAAAAATAATCCGAGGATTGCCATTCATTGAAATATGCTGAAACGCTTTCTCCAGCTCTTCACTAATAGGCACAACATTTCGTTCGTTGATGAATGGCGAGAAACGCGCCGAAAAAGTCTGCTCTTCTTCATGCATATAAGTCAGAGCCGGATTTTTCAGATTGTACACAAAGTTCTCGCGAATTAGCCCCATGCAGTATTGTAAAAATATTTTTTGCCGCTCGCGCCCCATATTCGAAACCTCACTAATCCACTGAAAAAGATCTATGAATTTGCGTCCATACGAAAAGCGCATCAGCTCTTTAAATCGCTCTAAGTTGTAGCGGGTGCTTTCGTTCAGCTCCAATAAGTTTAAGGCCTGCCTGTAATTTCCACGGCTCAAGTGAACCAGGTTATCGACATCTTTACCGGCAGCTCCTTCTAACTTTTCAATGGCTGTTTTCATGGGTTCGGGCTGAATTCCGGGAATTTTAATCAGCTGGCAACGCGAGCGAATTGTCGTAATCAGTTCCTCTTCATTTTCGGTAACCAATAGAAACAAGGTTTTTACCGGAGGCTCTTCAATCATTTTTAGCAACTTGTTGGAGCAAGAAATATGCATCTTTTCGGGCATCCAAATAATCATCACCTTGTACTCCGCTTCGAATGACTTCAGATTGAGCTTGCGAATAATCTCCTCACTCTCGTGTGAGTAAATTAAGCCCTGAGCATTTTCTACTCCTATAAAATTAAACCAGTCTTCGAGGTTGAAATAAGCATTCCCCAATACAAGCTTTCGCCATTCGCCAATAAAATTGTCGCTCACCGGATCTTTAAACTTGGGCGTTTTTACCACTGGAAATACAAAATGCAAATCAGGATGAATTAACTTGGCGTATTTTTTACACGACGAGCACTGCCCACACGAATCACCATCTTGCTTGTTTAAACACGAAACATATTGCGCATACGCCAAAGCCAAGGCCAACTTGCCCGATCCCTCGGGCCCTGCAAACAATTGCGCATGACTAATACGCTCTTCATTCACTGACTGAATTAATCTTTTTTTGGTGGCTTCCTGCCCAATTACGTCGCGAAAAAACATAGGCTAACTTTAGTTGAAAACAAAAATAATAAAACCTACCTCGTTTACATCTTTTTCCGATGAAGTTTGTTAAAAAGTGCCCACATACTAAATCCAAAAACTCAAGTTTACCTCTGCATTAATATTTCTTTATTAAGCGAATAGACCGTACTCAAAAAGCTTCCTTTTTCGTTATATTTGGAACGATTTTTTAAGAAACTAAAAAAAACAATTATGCAGACTATTGAAACCTATGATTTCGCAGGGAAAAAAGCACTAATCCGTGTGGATTTCAACGTTCCTTTGAATGATAAATTCGAAATCACTGACGATAACCGTATGCGTGCAGCCTTGCCAACAATCAAAAAAGTGATTGAAAAAGGTGGCTCTCCCATTATCATGTCTCACCTTGGTCGTCCAAAAAACGGACCCGAAGATAAATTCTCATTAAAACATTTGGTTGGTCACCTTTCGGAATTGCTGGGTGGTGCCACAGTAAAAATTGCTCCTGATTGTATTGGCGACGAAGCCAAAGCAATGGCCGCTGATTTGAAACCAGGTGAAGTATTGATTTTGGAAAACCTTCGTTTCCACAAAGAAGAAACTGCCGGTGACGAAGAATTTGCTAAGAAATTGGCCGAAAACGGCGACTGCTGGATTATGGAAGCCTTTGGTACGGCACACCGTGCTCACGCTTCAACAGCTGTAATTGCTCAATTTTTCCCAAATGACAAACTGTTTGGATACTTGGTTGACAGCGAAGTAGCGAGTTTGGATAAAGTCGTTGCCGATCCTCAACGTCCGATGACTGCCATTATGGGTGGAGCAAAAGTTTCAACTAAAATTACAATCATCGAAAACATGTTGAACACCGTAGACAACTTGATTATCGGTGGTGGAATGATCTTTACGTTCGTAAAAGCAATGGGTGGAAACATCGGTTCATCGCTTTGCGAAGATGATTACTTGGAATTAGCCAAAAGCATTATTAAGCAAGCGAAAGAAAAACGTGTGAACCTGGTAATCGCTTCAGACTGTGTGGCGGCTGATAAATTTGCTGCTGATGCCAATACTGAAATTTGCCCTGCCGGTGAAATTAAAGACGGTTGGATGGGATTGGACGTAGGTCCTGATACCATTGCTACTTTCAACGAAGTAATTGGCAATTCAAAAACGGTACTTTGGAACGGCCCTGCCGGTGTTTTCGAAATGGAAAAGTTTGCCGAAGGAACCAAAGTAATTGGTGATGCTGTTGTTGAAGCAACTAAAAAAGGTGCTTTCTCTCTTGTAGGTGGTGGCGACTCGGTTGCAGCGGTTAACAAATTCGGTATTGCTGATGGTGTTTCATACATCTCTACTGCCGGTGGAGCCTTGTTAGAATACCTCGAAGGAAAAGTTCTTCCCGGAATTGCAGCTGTTCGCGGCGAGTAATTCTTAAATTGAAACAAACAACACAACGATAACTCAGGCCCGGAGAATTTCTTCGGGCCTTTTTTTGGCCCGGAAAAAGGCTGATGATTCCCCAAAAGCATAAACATTCGGGCAATTTATCGGTTATTGGTGAATACGAGTAACGATTAAAACAAACCCATGGAACTGAAGATTGAAAAAATGGCTTTTGGTGCCCGACCCAACAAATATATGCCCGACCAGGAATTGTACAAATACCTGGATGAGAAAGGTGTGCGCCAAATGGTGAGCGACCACTACGACCTGCTGGCACAAAGTTCTTTTAAGCACCTCTTTCCTTCAAACCCCGTTGGGCTCGATGCTGCCAAAGAACGATCGGCCGACTTTTTTATTCAGCGACTGGGTGGGCCCGACTACTTTAACCAGCACCGTGGAAAACCGGTTTTGGTGCGCAGGCATTTACCCTTTAAAATTACGCCCGATGCCCGCATTGTTTGGCTCGAATGCTACCGCGAAGTATTGCTGAAGCTCGATGCTCCCGAGCACCTGGTAAAAGCTTTTTGGTTGTTTTTACACGACTTCTCGAACTGGATGGTAAACACTCCCGATGGTTCGTTTTCGATACCAAAGCATGAAGAAGGGATGGAATAACAGGATTGGTTGATTGTCGTGCCCCAGTGCTGCTCCGGATTTACAGCGACCCAATTACTTATTGGCCTAAGAACGCTAAACCACACGAAAGGATTCGTGCGGCAGCGGGGGTTTGATGACTCCTCCTGTAAGGCGACACCAGTGTCCAATTGCTCGTTTGCAACTTCCACCATCTCAATTACAGCATGCAATGAACTTTATTTTGCCGATTCATCGCTTCTCGGCACACTATGTGGTCGGGCGGGATTTCGAAAAGAAATCCTGTCAGACCCGCAGGAATGTGGGCACGAGGTCTGACTTGTCAGACCGCTAGAACCCCCGCCTGACATATACAATTTGTTACCAAACGTTTTTTATTTTATCACTCCAATATCTCAGAAATTAATGTCTTATATTTTTGAACATTCTTTTCAGAATTCTTCCGTACGTCAATCCACAATACAATTCCTATCACTAATAATATCCCTCCATATAACATGGTTGCATTATTACTTATTCCTAAGATTAATGCCAATAGACCCAAACCCACGAAAAAAGACACATACAATATTGTCAAAAAGTGTTGACTAAAAGAGATTTCTAAATCAGTTTCATTTTCACTATCTGTTTCTAATATCTTTCCATTTACAACAATTTGATTCTCCCGTATAAAATTTAAATAATTTAGACTCCGTTTACGCACTTTAAATATTATAGAATCCTTTGTACCAGTATCCATTCTAAAAACAAATCCGCCTATAGACCCAAGTGCTGAATCCAGTTTCTTACTAGTCTCTTGAGGATTACTTTTTACTTTTAAATTCCATGTTTTCATATTCTCCCTTTATGTTATGATCATTATCTATCAGTAATTTCTATTTTTCCAAATTTTTCATTTTTCAGCTCATTTTTGCTGTCCACTTTTACATTTGCAACAACTAATTCGCCTCTGAAAGATAAGCAATTTCATCTGTAATCTATCAGAATGTGCTTGTGTCAAAATGTTTGGTAACGGTCACTTGATCGAGTAGGCAAAGGGAATTTCACCCCAAGCCTCTCACAGAACCGGACTTGACAGTCTCCCGTCATCCGGCTCTTCTAATATAGTTAATTCTATGAAGCTCATCCCCTTTCAGGTTGGCAAGAGATTCAACTATATTAGCTAACCCCTTCGCTCCACT
>NZ_WVEM01000001.1 GCF_009847015.1 Sunxiuqinia indica | reverse complement strand
AACTTCAAAGGATTACTTCGGAAAATCAAAGAAGAAGTTCTTTGGCTTAAAATTTTACTGGAAATAATCATTAGACAAAAACAATTATTTCCAGTAAATATTAGTTCATAAGGATTAACTAGTTAAAAGCTCTTTCCAAATTCTCCATCATTTAAACGAAAAAGCAGTCTAAGTGTGACTAAAAGAAGGAAAGTGATTGCTTACAATTGAGGATACTTTTTGATATCTACTTCCCGCATCATTTCGTAAATATTTTCAAAGATTTGCTCCACGTTTGGTTTGCTGAAAAATTCACCATCAATTCCATATGCCGGACGATGCGCTTTCGCTGTGAGCGTGCGAGGGGCAGTGTCCAGATAATTGAATGCTTGTTGTTCTTCAATCACTTTTTGCATCATATAGGCTGTTCCACCTCCCGGCACATCTTCATCCACAAAAATGACCTTCCCTGTTTTTTTGATCGATTCCAGAATTTGATGATGAACATCGAAGGGTAGGAGAGTTTGAACATCAATAACCTCCACTGAAATTCCCTTCGTGTCAAGTAGTTCGGCGGCCTTAATGGCGTGATTGACATTCCAGGCATAAGTTACAAGAGTAACATCAGAACCTTCAACCATCACTTCAGGAACACCAAGCGGGATTTTAAATTCTCCCAAATTCTCAGGAAGTGGCTCTTTGATGTTGTAGCCTTTTAATGGTTCAATAACCAAGGCCGGATCGTTAGCCGATAAAAGCGTATTGTAAAATCCTGCAGCTTGTGTCATGTTACGTGGTACGCACAGATATAATCCGCGCAATGATCCAAGTATCATTTGCATGGGTGAACCGGCATGCCACATGCCTTGCAACTGATGTCCACGGGTACGAATAATAAGAGGGGCAGACTGTTTGCCTTTTGTACGATATTGCATACTGGCTAAATCGTCGCTCAGGGTAGAATGTGCATAAATCAGATAATCGAGATATTGAATTTCTGCAATTGGGCGAAACCCTCTTAATGCCAATCCTATTCCCTGACCAATAATCGTTGTTTCCCGTATGCCGGCGTCAGAAACCCGATCGGTTCCATACTTTTCCTGCATCCCTTTCATGCCTTGGTTTACGCCACCAAGTTTTCCCGTATCTTGTCCAAATGTCACTAGATTTGGGTATTTGTCGAAGAGCGAATTAAAGTTGTTGCTCAATATTCCTGAGCCGTTCACTTCGGTTACCTCTTTACCATATTGGGGAGCTACGGCTTCTACATTCAATGCAGAGTCAACTCCTTCCCGATATAGTTGACGATTGTAAAAATTGGTGCTTTGATTTTTAAATTCTTCAATCCAGCGGTACAATTCATTGCAAGCATCTTTAACTTGTGTATCGTTAAAAATATCGTAATAAATACGTTGGGCAAAGCTCAAATATTTTCGGCGTGTAGGAAAAGTCCTTTGATTAATCTCCTCCAATTCGGCTAGATGATCGATTTCACCTGAAGACTGTCTTTCTAAGTTTTTAAGAATGTCTTTAAGACTTTTGGCCTCCTTTACAAATCCATCGCTATAGTTTTTCCATGCTTTTTTTTTGGCTTCCTTGGCACGCTTTTCGGCCTTTTTTTCAATGTCCGAAATCGCGTTCATCTTGATACCATTTTCAACCAGCCATAGTTTGAATTGGTAAAGGCAGTCGTATTCTTTCTCCCATTCCAAACGCTCTTTACTTTTATATCGCTCGTGCGAACCGGAAGTAGAATGCCCTAGCAATTGAGTAACTTCCTGAATATGAAACAAGGTCGGAGTATGCGTTTTTCTACAGTTGTCAATACCTTTAGCAAAAGTTTCTACCAGCTCGGTATAGTTCCAACCCCGGCAGGTGTATATCGAAATGCCATTCGTCCCACGTTTCTTTTGAAAACCATTGAGTGCCTCAGAAATACTTGATTTCGTGGTTTGCAGTTCGATCGGAACGCTGATTCCGAATCCATCGTCATAAACTGATACGGCTAAAGGAACCTGCATAACTCCGGCAGCATTGATTGTTTCGAAAAACATTCCTTCCGATGTGCTGGCATCACCAATACTTCCGAAAGCAACTTCATTACCGGTTACATTGTTATTCAGTGCTTTTGCCAGCGATGCATTGTCCCGCACTAATTTCGAAGCTTGGGCTAAACCGAGTAGCCGGGGCATTTGCCCTCCCGTAGAGCTGATATCTGAGCTGGAGTTATAGCTTTCAGACAAGTTCTTAATTTCTCCTTGCTCATTAATGTTTGCGGTACAGAAGTGATTGTTGAAGTTTCGTCCACCGGTTGATGGATTCATTTTATCATCGGTATCACCATAAATCATGGCAAAGAATTCTTCCGGTTGTAGCAGTCCGAGAGCCAGCATGAAAGTTTGATCGCGGTAATATCCGGATCTCCAGTCTCCTTTTTTAAAGGTTTTAGCATAAGCTATTTGTGCTAGCTCTTTTCCGTCACCAAAAATACCAAAATGAGCTCTCCCATTGTGTACTTCCCGCTTACCCAAGACGCTCAATTGACGGCTTAAATAAGCAATATAATAATCGTTGAGTAACTCATCCGTTTTTGTATTGCTTGATGTAAGCATTTCAGCTTTTTCTAAAAGCATTTATCGTAATTTAGTGATTAAGACTATTTAGTCTGAAATACATTAAAAACAACGCACAAAATGGTGTTTTGTTTACAAAATCTAATGTTTCAAACACGATGTCAATTCTAATAAAAACTTTATACTATTCAAAGTAAATGAAGCTCGGTGTTCTGTCGGTTGTCGTGCTTTCCGATAGTGTGAAACCGTTTAAAGAGGTAAACGGAAAATTGTCCGTTAGGTGTATTTTCTAACGAACAATTTTCTGTAACATCATTTATAGTGGAATGTTTCCATGTTTTCTTGGCAGGTTCGATTTTCGTTTGTTGTTTGTCATTTCTAATGCGTTGATAATCTTAATTCGTGTGTCTTCCGGATAAATAATTTCATCAATGTAGCCAAGTGAAGCTGCCCTGTATGGGTTTGCAAAAGCTTCGCGGTACTCTTCAACTGCCTTGGCCTTTTCCTCCGGATCTGTAATCTTTCGGTTTAAAATATTTATTGCACCCTCGGGCCCCATTACTGCAATTTCGGCGGTTGGGTAGGCATAATTAATATCACCGCCTATGTGTTTGCTCGACATCACGTCGTAAGCACCTCCATAAGCTTTACGAGTAATCAGGGTGATTTTAGGAACGGTGGCTTCGGCAAATGCATACAGCAATTTAGCGCCATGTTTAATGATGCCTCCGAATTCCTGTTGTGTTCCTGGCAAA
Source organism: Sunxiuqinia indica (assembly GCF_009847015.1). GTDB lineage: Bacteria > Bacteroidota > Bacteroidia > Bacteroidales > Prolixibacteraceae > Sunxiuqinia > Sunxiuqinia indica. Next base: position 810,391 of record NZ_WVEM01000001.1, on the reverse strand, counting down.
AATCCCGGAACATCAACAAGCGTAACAAGAGGGATATTGAAGGCATCGCAAAAACGCACAAACCGTGCAGCTTTTGAAGACGAATTAATATCCAAAACACCTGCTAGGTGAGATGGCTGGTTGGCTACAATTCCAACAGATTTCCCCCCAAAACGAGCAAAGCCAATAATAATGTTCGATGCATAGTGAGGTTGAACCTCAAGAAAATGTTCTTCATCAACAATTTTATAAATGATGTCTTTCATGTCGTACGGCTTATTTGGATCTACCGGAACGACATCATGTAAAGCATCAACTTTTCGATCAATAGGGTCGGTTGTGGTTTGTAGAGGGGGTTCTTCCATGTTGTTCGATGGAAGGAAACTGATCAATTCCCGAACCATCATAATGGTTTGCTCTTCACTGTCGCCGGTAAAATGAGCAACACCACTTCTCGAACTGTGTGTTACAGCGCCGCCCAGGTCTTCTTTAGAAACTTCTTCATGCGTTACGGTTCTGATTACATCTGGGCCGGTAACAAACATGTGACTGGTTTCATTCACCATGAAAATGAAATCGGTTAAGGCAGGAGAATAAACTGCCCCACCGGCACATGGGCCAAGTATGGTACTAATTTGGGGTATCACTCCTGATGATAGAACGTTATTGTAAAAGATATCAGCATATCCCGCTAAACTTTGCACGCCTTCCTGAATACGCGCACCACCAGAGTCGTTTAACCCAATCAGAGGGGCTCCGTTTTCAACGGCCATCTTTTGTATTTTAACGATTTTGTCGGCATTGGATCGACTCATTGTACCTCCGAAAACAGTGAAATCCTGAGCGAATACATAAACCAGGCGGTCATGTATTTTCCCGTAACCGGAAACGACACCGTCTCCGCGAAATTTCTTTTTATCGATACCAAAATCGGTAGCGCGGTGAAGGACAAATTTGTCTATTTCGTTGAATGTGCCCGGATCCAAAAGTTCATCAATCCGCTCACGCGCAGTTTTTTTTCCTGCTGCGTGTTGTTTTTCAACGCGCTCAACTCCACCACCAGATTCGGCTTCTATATTTGTCTGTTCAAACTTATCAAATTTGCTTTTTAAATCCATAGTTCTCTGAATTAGTCAATTTCAATCAATACTTGGTTTGATTCCACCGTGTCTCCATCTGAAACATTTACAGCTTTCACTACACCGTCAATAGCGACTTTATATTCACTTTCCATTTTCATGGCTGAAAGGATCACCGCTGTTTGTCCTTGTTTTACTTCGTCACCTTCTTTCACCAAAACTTTTACAATTTTACCGGGCATCGGTGCTGTTATTTGCTTTTCACTTTGGGCAATTGCTCCGGCTCCGCGATTACGGATATAGCGTGCTTCAGCATCAATCACTTCCAAATCATAAGTGTTGTGCAGTGTAAATGCAGTGTATGTTTTGGGTTTTTGCGATGGAACCAGCGAAATATTATGAGACCGATTGCTCTCAATTATTGAAAAAGTTCCTTCATCGTTATGCATCAGGTCGATATTGTATGTTTTATCGTCGACCATCACCTCGATGAGGTTTTCATTTTGATTTAAAATTTTAACTGAAGCAATACGGTCACCTAATTTAATTTCAATAGGCATAATTATTTTGTTTTATAAACGATCAAAATTTTTCTGGTAAGTATATTTTTTCCAGCGGTTGTTAGCCGGATTGAGTTCTTTTGTTGGAATAATTTTATTCTTGCGATTCACAAAATCAAAATAGGCTGAAATAATAACCATATCTTGTTGTTCCAATTCTTCGACACTTTCAGCCATCAAGGTTTTTCTATTCTTCTCAATGAAATTGGTGTCGTAGTTTCCTGTCACAAAATCAGGGGTTTCCATAATCCGGTTTAGAAACTTTAGCGAACTTCGGATTCCTGTTATTTTGTACTCGTAAAGGGCTCTTCGCATGCGCTGGATTGCCTCTTCGCGAGTTTGCGCCCAAACAATGAGCTTGGAGATCATCGGATCGTAATGAATTGGAATTTCATAGCCTTCGTAAACATAGCCGTCAGTTCGTACTCCGAGCCCAAGCGGTTCGGTAATGTTATGGATTTTACCCGGACTTGGCATAAAGTTATTGTCTGAATCTTCAGCATATATCCGGCATTCTATGGCATGACCTTTTTGTTCCAACTCACTTTGAATTAGATTGAGGTGCATTCCTCCGGCAACTTCAATTTGCTTTTTTACCAGATCGATTCCTGTAACCCGTTCGGTAATTGGATGTTCAACCTGTAGGCGGGTATTCATTTCCAGAAAGTAGTAGTTTAAATCGTTGTCTACCAAAAACTCGATGGTTCCGGCCCCAACATAATTTACTGCTTTCGCGGCATCAACAGCATGCTTTCCCATCTGGTAGCGCAAATCCTCGGTCATTAATACGGAAGGTGTTTCTTCTACCATCTTTTGGTGTCGCCTTTGGATTGAGCACTCCCGCTCAAAAAGGTGAACAACATTGCCGTGTTCGTCTCCAAGCACCTGAAACTCGATATGATGTGGTGAGCTTACATATTTCTCAATGTAAACTGCATCATCGCCGAAAGACGCCAGAGCTTCGGATCGAGCAGCACGAACGGCAGAAATAATGTTTGCCGCTTTTTCAACCAGCCGCATTCCTTTGCCACCACCTCCGGCAGAAGCTTTAATCATGACCGGTAACCCAATGGATTCAATGGTCTCAATGGCTTCGTCCTCTGACTTGATGGCTTCCGTAGTTCCGGGAACGACAGGAACACCGGCTGCAATCATTGCTTTACGAGCCTGAATCTTATCACCCATTTTATCGATCACTTCGGCAGTAGGACCAATAAAAACAATGCCGTTTTCTCTGCAAAGCCTTGCAAAGGCAGCATTTTCAGATAAAAAGCCGTAGCCTGGGTGGATCGCATCAGCTTTTGATTTTAAAGCAACTTCTATAATTTTATCAGCTTTTAAATAACTGTCTTTTGAAGGAGCCGGTCCAACGTAGTATGCTTCATCAGCATAGCGAACATGCATTGATGTTCGGTCGGCTTCGGAAAAAACAGCAACAGTTGCTATGCCCATTTCACGGCAGGTGCGCATGATTCGGACAGCAATTTCACCCCGGTTTGCCACCAGGATTTTGTTGATTTTACTCATAAATAAACTTTTAATACTTCAAATACTTGTCTTATTAAATAGTCTAATTAGATCCTTTTTGACCTAAATTCTACCATAAAAACCATATTCGGTCTAAAAAGTTTTCGCAAGCCTATTATTAATTAATCTTTATGCCTGAAAAAAAACAATGTTAAGAAGTATATGAAATAAAAAATTATGTATATTTGGCGAGCCTTATCGAAAAACTATGTCGTACCAAAAATCACTATCTAAATTAATCCTATTTATTGGATTTGTATCTTCAGTGAGTTCAATTTACGCTCAGGGTGGAGCAACCTATTCTCTATCCACAGATTCAATGGTTAACCGAACAGCGAGTGATATAAAAGTATATCGCGCTGACTACATTTCAGAAAAAATAAAAATTGACGGAGAGCTTGATGATGCAGCCTGGAGCCATGTGAAATGGGAGGGTGAGTTTGTACAGCAACAGCCTTTACAGGCAAATGCGCCGTCGCAACAAACCGAATTCTGTATTTTATATGATAGGGATAATCTATACATCGCGTTAAAATGCTACGATGATGAGCCTGAAAAAATCAGATCCATATTAAGTCGACGAGATGAAATGAGCGGCGATATTGCAGGCGTGGCTATTGACTCGTATGCAGACAAACGAACAGCTTTTGAATTTAATGTGTCGGCTGCCGGCCAGAAGGTTGACCTTATGCATCTTGGAGCATACCAATGGGATTATAATTGGGATGCCATTTGGGAAGGAAAATCAGCAGTAAAAGATTCGATGTGGACCATTGAGATGCGTATTCCTTTTAGTCAGCTGAGGTTTTCTGATAAGGAAGAGCAGGTGTGGGGAATGCACATTTGGCGATGGATTGATCGAAATTCGGAAGAAGATCAGTGGAAGTTAATTCCGGTTGATGCTCCAGCCATGGTTTATTTGTTCGGCGAACTGCGCGGAATAAAAGGCATTAACGCAAAACGAAAAATGGAGTTTCTACCATACTCAAGCTTTAAGTATTCGCCAAATACTGACCTGGAAAATAGTACAAGATTCGACATCGGACTGGATGGAAAGATTGGTCTCAGTTCCGATTTTACATTGGACTATACTGTAAATCCTGATTTTGGACAAGTTGAAGCCGACCCTTCAGAGTTGAGTTTGTCGTCGTATGAAGTTTTTTATGATGAAAAGCGACCATTTTTTCTGGAAGGAAATAATGTGCTTGACTTCAGCATGGGGCGCGATTTGCTTTTTTACTCCCGAAGGATTGGACGTGCTCCTTCTTATCGGCCGGGTCTTCAGCAGGATGAAAGTCTGTCGATGCCAGATAATACATCGATTATTAGTGCGTTAAAGGTGACCGGGAAGAATAAGAAGGGATTATCTTTGGGAGTTGTTCAGAGTTTTACAGCAAATGAAAAGGCCACTGTATATTCACCTGGCAACGAAGAACAAGTTACGGTAGAGCCATTTTCCAATCACTTTGTTGGTCGTGTAAAACAAGATTTCAATGAAGGGAATACCGTGCTTGGAGGAATTGTAACATCCAGCGTGAGTTCAATCAATGAGGAGCATTTGGAGTTTCTACCTCATTCATCCTTGGTTGGAGGAGTTGATTTTCAGCATAATTGGAAAAAGCGAAAGTATTTTATTGATTTAAAGAGTTTCTATAGCCGAATTGGTGGAACGGAAGAAGCTATTGCTGACTTGCAATTGGCATCGCAGCATTATTTTCAACGACCAGGTGCCGATCACTTAACTTATGATCCTTCAAAAACAAGTTTAATCGGTCATGGAGGACAACTTACAGGAGGAAAACAAAGCGGCAAGTTTCGGGCGAATGGAACATTTAGCTGGCGCTCTCCCGGCGTGGATTTAAATAACTTGGGCTACATGTACCAAGCTGATTACCTTGAAGGAATTGCCGAATTTAAATATCAAGTGAATAAGCCGATTGGAATTTTTCGTGACTATTACTTAAAATATACTCAAAAGCACGAATGGAGCTATGGAGGTGAAACAACCAAAGAAGAATTTCAACTCCATTCGTATACCCGGTTTACAAATTTGTGGCGTATGCATGCATTTCTTGAACACGATTATAATGTGTTTGACACTCGTGAGTTGAGAGGAGGCCCCAAATTGTTTAAAGATGATACCTGGGAAACCCGCTTGTTTTTTCAATCAAACAACGCAAAAAATTTACTTTTTGCAGGAGGACCGCACTACATCTGGTCGGTTGATGGAATTTCGAAAAGAGATCGTTACAATTTTACTGTCCGCTGGCAAATTGGCGATCGGTTTTCTATTTATGGACAAATGGACTATGAAGATCTGACAGATTACCACCAATATGTTCGCAGACTTTCGCTTTCAGATAGCTCAACGGGGTATCTGGTTGGAAAAATGGATCGTAAGACGATTTCAACAACCCTGAGGTTGGAGTATTTCATAACGCCGGAAATATCCTTACAATATTATGCCAATCCGTATGCCTCGGTTGCTAAATACTCCGATTTCAGGAGGGTAAATGAAGGTGACAGTAAAGATCTGAATGACCGTTATTTTTATGCAGCGTCTGTTGAACTCGAAAATAATAGCTACAGTATAAAAGACGAGACAGGAGAAGAATACGCATTCGTAAATCCTAATTTCGACTACAAAGAGTTGCGATCGAACTTGGTTGCCCGATGGGAATTTCGCCCGGGATCGACACTTTATCTGGTTTGGAACACTTCCAGTATACTTTACGAGCGAAGTAGTAACTACTCGGTTAGCAAGAGTTATGGTGACCTGTTTGGCGTGAAATCCGACAATGTTTTCATGATAAAATTCAACTACTGGTTTTCGCTTTAATTCATCTCAATCGATTACTTTTGTCACTTTTTATTATTTTGATGCAACAAGTAAACTATTCGTAATTGAAGGTGTTTTTTTGTGGTGACAATCAACGCGAGCGCAGTGAAATTTTCAAACTATATACCTCTTTATAAAAGTAACTTACATCTGGCCTTTCCGGTTATTTTGTCCCAGATAGGACAGGTAACGGTTAGTCTTGCCGATAATATGATGGTTGGACATGTTGGAACAGTCGAATTGGCTGCTGCCGCTTTCTCCATCAATATCTTCCATATTGGTATGTTAATGGGAATTGGAATTACGATGGGAATAACGCCGCTTGTGGGGAACGTATACAGCCAGAAAAAGGAGCAAGAGGTGGGCGAATACCTGAAAAATGGTTTGCTGGTTCACATGGGTGCAACTGTACTAATTGCTTTAGTAATGGGGCTGTTAAGTGTTTATCTTGATCGAATGGGGCAGCCGGAACAAGTTGTAACCAAAGCTATTCCTTACTATTTATTGCTGGTTGCATCGTTGTTGCCGATGTTGCTGTTTATGTCATTCAAACAATTTTTGGAAGGGGTGGGGAATACCCAAATAGCCATGTACATAACACTGACGGCTAATTTGCTAAATATAGCGCTGAACTATGTTTTGATTTATGGAAAATTTGGAGCACCGGCGTTGGGTTTAAATGGAGCTGGAATTGCCACTTTAATCTCACGAATTCTGATGCCCATTTTATTGATTCCGTTTGTACTGAAGAATAAACAGTTTAAACGGGAGTTCAGGATCGCGTATCATGCCCGGATTAAGTTAAAGAAGCTTAAAGAATTGTTTGCGGTGGGCTTGCCAATAGGCTTGCAGATTATTGTAGAAGTCAGCACATTTAGCTTTGGTGCAATTATGATGGGGTGGATTAGTAAAGAAGCGTTGGCAGCCCATCAGGTTGCTATTGGTTTGGCCTCATTTACGTATATGATTAGTTTAGGAGTTGGAGCCGGAACAACTATTTTGGTGAGTCATGCGCGGGGAGCAAATGATAGGATACAGTTGCGTAGGAGTATTTACTCCTCCTTTCACCTGGTTGTTCTTTTTATGGGAATTATGGCCATTTTGTTTGTGCTTTTCCGACATCAGTTTCCGCTATTGTTTACGAACGATCCAGCTGTTATTACCATTGCTGCGAATCTGCTGATTGTAGCTGCTCTTTTTCAGATTTTTGATGGAGTTCAAGTTATTCTTTTGGCCTCATTGCGTGGAATGTCAGATGTAAAATATCCCATGTTTATGGCATTTATCAGCTATATGATTTTAGGCTTACCGATAAGCTATCTGTTGGGTGTTATCCTTGAATATGGAGCTGTGGGTGTTTGGGGTGGTTTTTTAAGTGGGCTTGGCTTCGCCGCTTTGTTGTTTTCCTTGCGGTTAAAAAGACATATTCGGTTTGATTAGTAGCGCCAGATAGCTTTTAAGCAATGTTGCAACTTATATTTCGCCGTTGTTGCAGGGTTTTAATCTACCTAATTCTTATCAAAGGAACTACTTTCTTTTTGATAAAATGCATGCCGAAATAAAACAAAAAAACAGCACCAAAGAATGATGCTGTTTTTGACTTATTTTTCAATTGTCTTGTTGGAAATCTAACTGTCGATAAGCCTAACTAAATTGGAAATATTAATTGTTGTTGTTTTAAACTAAACCACTGAATCCCATAAAAGCCATTGCCAGAATTCCGGCTACAATTAATGCAATTGGCGTTCCTTTTAAGCCTTTCGGAATATTCATTAAATCTAAATGTTCTCTAAGTCCTGCAAATAGCACCAATGCCAATCCGAATCCGATTGCGTTTGCAATAGCAAAAACAACGCCTTCCATCAGGTTGAATTCCTTTTGGTAAGTTAAAATTGCAACACCGAGAATTGCACAGTTTGTTGTGATTAAGGGTAAGAACACACCAAGTGCCTGATAAAGCGAAGGACTTACTTTCTTTAAAATAATTTCAACCAACTGTACTAAAGAGGCAATAACCAAAATGAAAAAGATGGTTTGCAGAAATACTAAATTCAATGGATTCAAAATATAATTTTGAATGAGGTAAGTAACAATTGTCGCAATAACCATCACGAAAGTTACTGCACCAGTCATTCCTACAGCCGTAGACAGTTTTTTGGAAACCCCAAGGAAAGGACAAATTCCTAAAAACTGATTCAGTACAATGTTGTTTACAAATATGGCGGCTATGATGATAAAAATATATTCCATGGTATATTTTTTTTTAAGCTTTGTTCAAACGATTAATAATGGCAATTAAATAGCCCAACACAAGAAAAGCTCCGGGAGCTAACACGAATAGTAGCATTCCATAATCTTCGGGGAAAATTGTCAGATTGAAAATTTTTCCGCTTCCTAAAAATTCACGCGCTGCACCAAGTAATGTGAGTGCAAAAGAGAAACCAAGTCCCATTCCCAAACCGTCAATCGCAGAGGTGGCAATCGTGTTTTTTGAGGCGAATGCTTCTGCTCGTCCTAAAACAATACAGTTCACTACAATCAGAGGAATGAAAAGTCCCAGGCTCTTGTAAAGAGCAGGTAAGTACGCCTGCATAACCAATTCAACAACAGTAACCAATGAAGCGATTACCACGATGAAACTAGGTATTTTCACTTTGCTGGGGATGACATTTTTGATGACTGAAATAACGATGTTTGACATTAATAGTACAAAGGTTGTTGCCAAACCCATGCCCAGCCCGTTGATGGCCGATGACGTAACACCAAGGGTGGGACACATACCCAGTAGTAAAACAAAAACCGGATTTTCTTTGATAAATCCTTTGGTGAAGTTTTGCATCTGATTCATGATTGTCCTCCTTCTTTAGTCTGATTATCTGCTGTCTTTTCCAATTCTTGATTTTGATTATAGGTATTGTAAGCTCTCTTGACGGCATCTAAAAATGCGCGGCTGGTAATCGTTGACGCAGTAATGGCGTCCACTTCACCACCGTCTTTACTTACTTCAAATTTTGTTGTTGCCGGGCTTTTGCCAATAATGTTTTGCTTGGGTTTTGATTCATCTTTAAACCACTTATCCATTTTAGCTCCAAGCCCCGGAGTCTCTTTGTGTTCGAGTATTTCGTAACCGGTAACTGCTCCGTCGGGTGAAAAGCCAGCCATCAGGGTAATTAAGCCGCTAAATCCGTTTTTAGTGTACGTCTTTACAGCTACTCCTACCAATTGCTCATCCGCGCCGTAAGCCGGGAAAAACTCCAGGCTGTCAGCTCCGTCAGCAGGAAGTACTTTATACGAATCGCCAAGGTTTTCAAAAGCCGGAAGCACACTTTCAATGGCTTCTTTTTGAGCTTTCATTTTTGCTAAAGCGATATCTTCCTTGGTTAGGTCGTGTATAAATCCAAGTATAGTTGCTGCAATCAGCGTTACCAAAAATAAGGTAACCGTCATGTTCGTAAATGTCGATTCTTTTTGTGCCATTACTTCGTCCCTCCAAATCTTTTTGGTTTGATGTACGCATTTATCAGCGGTGTAAACCCGTTCATAATTAAAATGGCAAAGGAAATTCCTTCAGGGTATGCACCAAAATTTCTAATGAGTACTGTAATGACTCCAATGCCAACTCCAAAAATCAACTGTCCTTTTACCGTCATCGGTGAAGTAACCATATCGGTAGCCATAAAAATAGCTCCAAGCATAGCGCCACCTGTTAATAAATGAAATAGGGGTTCGATAAAATTTTCAGGATTCAGCATCCAAAGCGCACCCTGAAAAACAAAGATAGTGCCGAGTACAAAAACCGGAATGTGCCAGGTAATTACTTTTTTCCATAACATATAGCCAAATCCCAGCAAGAGGAACATGGCTGATATCTCACCTAGTGACCCTGACATATTTCCATATAAAAGGTTCAGGTTTGATGGGAGAGCGGTCATTATTTCGCTAACTGGTTGTCCGGCTTTAACGCCTTCTTTTAACAAAGCTAGCGGAGTGGCTGTTGTTAAAGCGTCAACAGCAGCATGCTGCGTTACCGGCCAGCTGGTCATGTGAACCGGAAAGGAAATCAGTAAAAATACACGGCCAACCAGCGCTGGGTTAAAGGGGTTGTTTCCCAGCCCGCCGAATGATAGTTTTCCCACTCCAATTGCAACAAGTGCACCGACAATGATCATCCAGGTTGGAAGGCTTGCCGGAACGTTAAATGCCAATAAAATACCTGTCAATGCAGCCGAACCATCGGTGATTTGAGGTATTTCTTTCATGATGAATTTTTGAATCAGGTATTCAAAAGCCACACAGGCAGCAACCGCAATGAGCGTTACTCGAATAGCTTCGAAGCCAAACATAAAGAACGACCAGGCAAGTGCAGGAACGAGAGCCAGCAGTACCCGGTACATGATTTTATTCACCGAATCGCTGGTATGAACGTGCGGTGAAGGCGATATCGTTAGAAGTTTACTCATTTCTTTTGATCAGAATTATGAATTAGACTTTTGTGTTTTTAGTTTTTGCGGTTTCGGATAATATTTCCAACTTTTCCTTTTCCGAGACGAATATAATCTAATAATGGACGATCGGCAGGACAGGTGTAACTGCAGGAACCACATTCAATACAGTCCATGATGTTGTTTCCTTCGGCCTTCTCCCAAATTTGCTTGTCGGATACGGTCATTAAAAAGTAGGGCTCCAGTCCCATTGGGCAAACCGTAACACAGCGAGTACAACGAATGCAGTTTTTCATCTGCTCACGATTGGCTTCCTTTTTGGGTAGAATTAAAATACCCGATGTTCCCTTGGTTACCGGAATATCAGTTGTGGAAATTGCTTTTCCCATCATAGGGCCACCGCTGATTACTTTGCCCGTATCTTCTGGTAATCCTCCGGCAGCATCAATTAAATCCTGCACGGGAGTTCCTATTCGAACGAGTAAGTTTGATGGCTTGGCAACTGACTTGCCAGTAACTGTGACAACCCGCTCAACCAGTGGTTTATTTTTTTGCACCGCATCGTAAACAGCCAAAGCTGTACCAACATTGCTAACAACCGCGCCAACCGAAATTGGAAGAGCTCCCGAAGGAACCTCGCGACCTGTCACGGCTTTTATCAATTGTTTTTCGCCACCTTGTGGGTATTTCACTTTTAGCGGTACAACATCAATTGCCGAGTCTGAAGCGGTTAGTTTATTCAGATGGTTAATCGCATCCGGCTTATTGTTTTCGATGCCAATGTGAGCTTTGTTAACTTGCAATGCACACATTAAAAGACGAATGCCAACCAATAATTCTTCTGCTTTTTCCAGCATCACCCGATGATCGGATGTTAGGTATGGCTCGCATTCTACGCCATTGATTAACAAGACTTCGGCTTTCATGCCTTGCGGTGGCATCAGCTTTACGTGGGTAGGGAAAGTAGCTCCACCCAGTCCAACAACACCGGCTGCATTTATTTTGTCAATAATCGTTTTGCTATCAGCTTCAAAATTTTCAACTAACTCTGAAGAAGTGTCAATCCCGTCTTCCCATTCATCATCTTCAACATCAATATAAAATCCTTGTTTTGGATAACCGGAACTGTCCATTGACAGATCCACCTTTTTTATTTTTCCGGAAACGGATGAATGAATATTTGCAGAAACAAAACCGCCAGATTTGGCAATGAGCTGTCCTACTTTTACTTGATCGCCTTTTTTTACCAAGGCTTGCGCTGGTGCTCCAATATGTTGGGCTACGGGGATAAAGACACTTTTTGGTAAAGCCAGCTTTTCTATGGCTTTGTTGGCCGAAAGTTTGTTTTCAGCCGGGTGAACCCCGCCGAGTTTGAATGTTTTTAACACGATGGCCTCCTATTTTTTTTCTAAGTTATCTGGTTTAATATCTTCGGATGACTTGCCTTCTGCTTTTTTCGGAACTTCCTTTTTTATTGCTGGTTTGGGAGGTAAGTCTGTTTTGACCTTTCGAGGTGGAAAACCAACTTCGATAATCGCATTTGTAGGACATTCGACAACACATTTACGGCACAACTTACATTTGTCTGAATCGATAAATGCCAGATTATTGTTCATCGTAATTGCATCGAACGGGCATACCTTGAAACATTTAGAACATCCAATACATGCTACTTCGCACGACTTTTTTGCTACTCCTCCTTTGTCTTCGTTGCGGCATGAAACGTAAATTTTACGGTCCTTTGGTCCTCGTTTACGAAGCTCAATCAGTGTTTTTGGGCAGGCTTCAACACAGGCACCACAGGCAACACACTTGTCGTCTACAACTTCCGGTAATCCGGTTTCCTGGTTCATGTGAATTGCATCAAAGTCACAGGCTGCAACGCAGTCGCCGTGTCCGAGGCATCCAAACTGGCATCCGGTATCTCCTGCATAAAGCGAAGAAGCTACAGCGCATGATGTTGCCCCATCATACTGATTGGTTTTTGGCCGATGGTCACAGGTTCCGTTGCACCGAACAACCGCTATTTTCGGATCTTGTGCAATGGCTTCGAGTCCTAAAATATCAGCAACTCCTCCCATGCAATCGTTTCCACCAACAGGGCAAAAAAGAGACGATAACTCACTTTCTTTAACACATGCTTCAGCAAACGCGCGACACCCGGCATAGCCACATCCTCCGCAATTGGCCCCAGGTAAGGCATTTTCTACTTCGTCGATCCGTGGATCTTCATATACCTTAAACTTTTGAGCTACCAAGTATAAAATGACAGCAGCCAAAATACCTATAGCGCTCAAGGCAATCATAGTATAAATAATCGTATCACTCATAATTATAGTAAAGGCTTGATTTCAAATTCAAAGCTCTTGCGAATTTTATTTCGAGTAAGATAAAGTATGGTGTAATATGGAATTAAAGTGGACAACGAAACGAGTCCGCTGATGCCTTCGTTATACTGAAGGCTTGTTAATAATATCAATGCAAACAAAACAAGTATAAACGGAAAGACATAGCCATAAAACAAGGCCTTGAAACCCTGCGATGTTTTTCCAACGACTTCAACAGATTGTCCGAGGCTGTAATCACCGTTGAAATGATTAATTTCAATTTCTTTGTCTTTCATGTCTGACATAGAACATGCTCCTTTTGCATGGCATCCGGAGCAGGCCGATTCGTTGACAATGCCAACGACTATACTTTTTTCAGTAAGCTTTTTTATAATCCCTTTATGTGAAATCTCTCCCGACATTTGTTTCTTCTTCCAGCTTTTATGACTGCAAAACTAAAGATGTTTGGATAACTAGAATCCATATTTTCATCATTTTTAAAACATCTTCGGTTATTTATATTCTTTTTAAATAGTTAATTTTCCTTTTATTGTTAGTAAGTATCACAATATTAATGAGTTGTGTATTTTGTTTGCTTGCGGTGGTTGTGCTTATCTTGTTTTATTGCAATGTAGAGATTGCATTAAATATTCAGTAAAACAATCTCTGAGTTGCAGAAAATGGTCATCTTTATATTCTGAGTTGAACAAAAACGACAAATTTCTGCTAAGTTCCGCTAACTAAATCGACATAAATTGATAATTGAAAAGATCACTTTTGAAGCGTCAAAAAAAAGGACAATTGATTTCTGTAATAAAACAAAAGAGGGATGTCGATTTTAAAATCGACATCCCTCTTTTGAAGTCTAATAGGATCTCCAATTATTTTTATTTCTCCTGTAGTAATTTTGACATCTCGTCGGCAAATTGAGTTCCAAGGTCAATAAATCCATTTGAATCGTAGTGCCATTTGTCTGAATACTCGTAATTATCGGTTGTTTTAACCAGAGCGGCGGCCGGATCATTTTCAACAAAATGCTCTTGCGCTGCGCGAATTACATTTCCAAAATCCCACACCAAGCCATCTTCATCTTTTCCGCTATCAGAAATACGTCCAATAACCAGCGGGAGTTTATCGCGTCGCAGCGATGCTCTGATCATATTCATTAGTTGCGTCAGGTTCTCCTCGTATTTTACGGCCACCTCGGCCGAGTGTCCATCGCTTTCACCCTGCATCCAAACAATCCCTGTCGGAATTAATTGATCTTTTTCTCCATCACCGTCAATATCATCAACCTGTAAAGCTCTGCGAAGGGTTGCTAAATAATGATCCCACTGATTAACGCCGTTCTTTTCGGAGTAATCTGGATCCCAGCATCCGGAGGAACTTGCTCCAATAGCAATTGACGTTCCACCACGAGAGTATTTAATCAGTGCAATTGATTCTCCGGGAAATAGCTCCTGCATTCTTTGTGCAAAGGATAGTTCAATACCAAAGCGTTCACCGTATTGATTTGTATTTCCGTCAGTTTTAAAATCTTTGCCATGACCCGGTTTAAGTTTTGCCCATATGCCGTCGCCATTCGGCTCCTCTCCATCTTCGGCCATTTGCGCTTGGTAAATCATAACGTCGTCAAATGTTTTAGAAAGATCCGATGGTAACTCTTCTACATAGCCATAGCCATCCATGTTCGACTGTCCTCCCAGGTAAAAGACCCGATAAACTTTGGCCTGGCAAGTAAGACTTGCAACCAGAAGAAAGGCAATTGAGAAGTAAACTTTTGATTGTTTCATTTTAGTTTCGATTTATTATTTAGCTTATTACGCTCCAGTTAAATTCGGTGTTTTTCATTTTTTGAAATTGATAACGGAGTATTTTGTTTTCTTCTTTTTCCAGTTTCGGATCATCATCAAGAATATCGCTGGCAACATTTCGGGCAATACGTAAAATCTCGCCATCTTTTCCCAAGTTGGCAATATTGAGGTCTACGCCCAATCCGCTTTGCTGTGTTCCTTCTATGTCTCCGGGGCCCCGTAGTTTCAAATCCACTTCTGCAATTTCAAATCCATCATTGGTACGAACCATGGTTTCCAGTCGTTTACGGCTTTCGTTACTTATTTTATACGAAGACATTAGTAGACAGTAGGATTGTTCAGCTCCGCGGCCAACTCGCCCTCGAAGTTGATGTAGTTGCGACAAGCCGAAACGTTCGGCACTCTCGATGACCATGATTGAGGCATTGGGGACATCAACGCCAACCTCAATAACAGTTGTGGCGACCATGATCTGTGTTTTCCCTTCTTTGAATAATTGCATTTCTGCATCTTTTTCAGCTGGTTTCATGCGGCCGTGAACCATGCTTATTTTATAACGCGGAAAAACTTCCTGCATCAATTCATAGCCATCTTCCAGGTTTTTGTAATCCATTTTTTCAGATTCACTAATCAGTGGATAGACAATATAAGCCTGTCGGCCGGCGTCAATCTGCGAACGAATAAACTGATAAACCTGCTTTCGGCGGTTTTCGAAATAATGGCGGGTGTCAATTGGTTTTCGTCCGGGCGGAAGCTCATCAATGACCGAAACTTCCAGATCTCCATAAAGCGTCATGGCTAAAGTTCGAGGAATAGGAGTAGCGGTCATTACTAAAATATGAGGAGGAGTTCCCGCGTTCTTTTTCCAAAGTTTAGCCCGCTGGGCAACGCCAAATCGGTGCTGCTCATCGATGATTACCAGCCCTAATTTATCGAAGCTTACCACATCCTCAATTAGTGCATGTGTTCCAATTAGCAGCTGTAAATCGCCACTTTCCAATTGCTCATGAATAATTTTACGTTCGCTCTTTTTGGTTGATCCTGTTAGTAGCGCAGTTTTTACACCAAGTCCGGTAAGCATTTTTCGGATGGTGTTGAAATGTTGAATGGCCAAAATCTCAGTTGGCGCCATTAGGCTGGCCTGGAAGCCATTGTCAAACGAAATGAGTGAAACCATTAAAGCAACCAGTGTTTTTCCACTGCCCACATCGCCTTGTAAAAGGCGGTTCATTTGCTTGCCGGAACCTAAATCTTTACGTATTTCTTTAATGACCTTTTTTTGTGCTCCCGTTAGTTCGAATGGCAAATTATTATTGTAGAATTGGTTGAAGTTGTAGCCTACGTTAGAAAATACAAAACCCTTGAATGCTTCATATCGGCTATGTTTGAGGCTCAATATTTTTAGTTGAATGAAAAATAGCTCTTCAAATTTAAGTCGGAAGGTTGCTTTTTGAAGCTGTTGAGTACTTTCCGGAAAATGAATTTGCCGGAGGGCGTCCTTGAGCCCCATCAGCTTGAACGGTTCAGTTACTTTTGGAGGCAGGGTTTCATAAATTTTCCCACGTATTTGCTGCGCGAGCGAATACTGAATTTTATTGAGAGCCTGTGTATTTAAAAAACGCTTTTTTAGCTTTTCGGTCGTATTATAAAAAGCCTGAAGAACACCGGTTTTAATTTGTTCGCTGGTCTTATCTTCAACTTCAGGATGAATAATATTTACCCGACCATTAAAAACTGAAGGTTTGCCAAAAACCACATAGGTTTTTCCCGGCAAAAGATTTTCTCTGATGTATTTAATTCCCTGGAACCAAACCAAATCCATTACACCGGTTTCATCTGCAAAAACAGCAGTTAGTCGCTGCTTGTGTCGCTCGCCTTGTAATTCAATAGATCTGATTTTTCCTTTTACCTGAATGTAAGCTTGATTGGATCTTACTTCGGCAATGGAGTGAAATTTTGTGCGGTCGATATATTTGTAAGGAAAATAGTAAAGCAGATCGCGAAATGTGTTGATGTTAAGCTCTTTTTTAAGTAGCTCAGCTCGCTTTGGGCCCACACCCGGTAAAAATTTAATGTCCTGATCTAAATATTCCGGCATAAAGCAAAGATAAAAAACAAAATTCAGCTCATGTTTGAAATATTTTTAGAGTTATTAAGATTTTTTGTTCATATTTATTATGTATTGCATGGTTTTTGTTAATTGCACGAAATACGAATACTTAAAAGTGCTTACCGCAAGTGAGAAATCAATATCATATCCTTATATTTACTAACCAAATAAAAAAGAGTATTGTCCATTTTCTCTTTTTTGAAATTAATCAAAGTACATGTCAAACACAACAAATGAGGTAATTAGTTTAACCAATATTGTAAAGAATTACAAGGTTGGAACACAGGTTGTTCGGGCTCTTCGCTCGGTTAGTATTCATATTAATGAAGGCGAGTATGTTGCTATTATGGGGGCTTCAGGATCAGGTAAGTCTACTTTAATGAACGTAATTGGATGTTTAGATACGCCTACAAGTGGTACTTACATTTTGAACAAGCATAACGTTAGTGATTTAACCGATGATGAATTAGCAGTGATTAGAAATCGCGAAATTGGTTTCATTTTTCAAACCTTTAACTTGCTACCCCGAAGCACAGCTTTAGACAATGTGATGTTACCCATGGTATATTCGGGAGTGAAGAAGCAAGAGCGAATGCAACGAGCTACCGAGATGTTGACAGATGTTGGCTTGGCTGACCGGATTGACCATAAACCTAATGAACTTTCCGGAGGACAGCGACAGCGGGTTGCAGTCGCTCGCGCTTTAATTAATAAACCTGCAATTCTTTTAGCTGATGAGCCCACAGGAAACCTGGATTCAAAAATTTCAGAAGAAATCATGCAATTGTTTTCCGAAATTCATCAACAAGGCAATACTCTGATTGTTGTAACTCATGAGGAGGATATTGCCCTACATGCACACCGCGTTATTCGGTTAAAAGATGGGGAAGTAGAATCAGATGAAATCAACCCAAATCCGGTAATTTAATGGAGAAAGAAGTTCGCGTATATACAAAAACAGGAGATGATGGTACCACTGGTTTAATTGGTGGTGCGCGGGTAAAAAAGTATAATATCCGTTTAGAATCGTATGGAACAGTAGATGAGCTAAATAGTCATGTTGGTTTAATTGTGGCGATGGATATTGATGAAAAAGCTAAGGAAGTTTTGAAGCATATTCAGTGTGTATTATTCACGATTGGAGCTCAGCTGGCAACCGATGATTCGGTGTCGGAGTTTAAAAAGCAGATCCCATGTAAAACAGAAGACATTGAAATGCTTGAAAAGGAAATGGACCAAATGTTTGAAGTGCTCCCTAAGCTAAACAGTTTTATTTTGCCGGGAGGGAGTATTGCTGCTGCACATACACAAATTGCACGTACAGTTTGTCGGAGGGCTGAGCGCCGAATAATTGAGCTTTCAGAACAGAATGAAGTCAATAAAAACCTGGTAAAATTCATAAATCGACTGTCTGACTACCTTTTTGTGCTGGGAAGAAAGATTTCATTTGATGAAAATGTGCCAGAAACGCAATGGAAATCGGGGGTCTAGATAACAAATCTTTTTTTTAGGTTTTGATTTTATTTTTTATATATTCGCAAAATCGAAAAAATGAATCAAAACTAAATACTGTCGAATATGTATTGGACACTAGAATTAGCTTCAAAATTAGAAGATGCCCCTTGGCCTGCAAGCAAGGACGAGTTGATCGATTATGGCATCAGATCAGGTGCACCCCTTGAAGTGATTGAAAATTTGCAGGAAATTGAAGACGAAGGGGAGATTTATGAGAGCATTGAAGATATTTGGCCTGACTATCCAAGTAAAGACGACTTTTTCTTCAATGAAGACGAGTATTAACTAAGTCGAGGGCAAGTCAAGTAAAAGAAATATTAGAAGCAAGGTGGATCAGTTCGCCTTGCTATTTTTTTGCCTTTCAAAGATGTCTTCAACTCGCTTTGGCCGAATGGCATCCAGCCAGTGAAACCCGGGGAGTACTTTTTCCTCATCAGAAATTTCTGGCAGCGGCATCAGTTGCCCGTCAGGCGATTTTATAAACACAATTTTTTTGATCTTGCTGCTGTCCAGATAGATTTCTATGGTGCTGCTAATCGCTTTATTTAACCCAATTATGCCATTTTTATCTTTGGCATAATAAATTGACTGTCCGTTTCCATCCACATCAATTTTATAAAGTTCATTTTTTCTGATGTACCCAAGCATATCGCGTCCTTTGATCTGGTTGTATCTCCCGGAATCTTCCATGGCAACGATAAATGCGTTATGATCCAGTTTTACCAAATCAGGATCATTCGTTTGATTAATCATTTCAATGTAGTCAGCTGTCATTTGGTTATTGTCTGACCAAACAACCGGATCGTGGAAGAGCTGAATCGTTGAATCCAGTGACCAATAAACCATCGAGTCACACTTTCCTTGCATGTCGTCTCTGAAAAACTTAACATGATAATAGGCCATCACCAGTTTCTCGTCAGGAATGGTGTCAGGGATTGATTTGAGCGTGTCGGCGTGTAGGTAAAGGGTATCTTTCTCCGAATAGAGTAGAAGGTGAGCAGAATCAGTCGCCATGGCTGTTTCCTGTGTTTCATTATAAACAACCCGATTTCCTCTTACAATCATTCGGTTTTTATAATCCTCAATGCTGGCATTGCCAATTGCCCGACCATCTCCGGTGGTTTTATCGTAGAAAATTGAGTCAGCAATCACTTCTTGTTCCTCACCCGTAATCACCGGATTTTTGTACAACTCCGCATTCCCTGTGATACTGTTGTAAAAACCACTTTCAGCATAAAGTGTTGTTTCTTCATCATGAATATGGGTTGGGCCCACAATCGAAACAACTTTCGTTTTGGTATCATAAATCAGCGTGTCTGAATCCAATGTGTAATCCTCAGAAAATACATGAACTTCTTTTTTGAAATAGGCTTTGTTAAGGTCGGCATAGTACTGTCCTATTTTACTGTTTAAGGTACTTGTGCTGTCTACCACAGTTCCGTAATCATCGTAAAATCCGATGTTCTGAGCCATATCGAAATCGAGTGTGTCTGTGGTTAAGGTAGTTGATTTGTTTACTAGTTTTACATTTCCTGTTGCCACTGCCCATTTGGTATCTCCATTGTAATTAAGGTAATTGGAGTACATATGCAGGGTGTCATCTTTTAAAATATGAACATGCCCATAAGCATCAACCATATTGGTGTCGGTGTATGAATAGGCACTGTCGCACCACATTCGAATACCTTCGTGAGTTATAATCACATTTCCAATTAGGCGTTGGGCATTTTTAATAATACTTTCATTGTACTCCAAAAAGTCTGCCTGTTCGATATCTACCCGTTTTTTTGTTTGCGAAAAAGCAAATACCGGAATGAGTACAAGTAAAAATATTAGTTTGCAGGTGGTCGCTTTCAGCTTCATTCTACTTATAGATTACAGCAATTCCTGAATAATTTGATCAACGGAGATGTTTTCTGCTTCAGCTTTGTAGTTTTTGATGACCCGATGACGAAGTATTGTCTTTGCAATGGCTTTCACATCTTCAATATCAGGTGAGTATTTTCCCGATAGCGCTGCATGGGTTTTGGCTCCAAGTACTAAATATTGTGAGGCTCTCGGGCCTGCTCCCCATTTCAGGTACTTATCGGTAATTGGTGCAGCTAATTTTGTTCCGGGGCGGGTTTTGGCCGACAAGGAAACAGCATATTTCAATACATTGTCGTTAATGGGGATTTTTAAAACAAGCTGCTGGAAATACTTAATTTCTTCGGCTGAAATTATTTCTTTCAACTCGGTTGAAAAGTCAGAAGTTGTATTTCTTACGATGGTTAATTCATCTTCATAGGCCGGGTAGTCCAACCAAATGGAGAACATAAACCGGTCGAGTTGGGCTTCGGGCAGGGGATAGGTTCCTTCCTGCTCAATCGGATTTTGCGTTGCCAAAACAAAAAACGGTTTATTCAATTCGAAACGTTCCCCACCTGCGGTTACTGCTCTTTCCTGCATGGCTTCGAGCAGTGCCGCTTGCGTTTTAGGAGGTGTTCGGTTAATTTCATCGGCCAAAATAATATTGGCAAATAACGGCCCTTTGATGAATTTGAACTCACGGTTTTTATCAAGGATATCCGTACCAATGATGTCGGAAGGCATTAAGTCGGGCGTAAATTGTATCCGACTATATTTTAAACCCAGTACTTCTGCAATTGTATTTACCAGCAAGGTTTTCGCTAGCCCGGGAACACCAATTAACAAGCAATGTCCGCGACTAAAAAGCGAAATGAGCACTTGTTTGATGATTTCATCCTGCCCATAAATACGTTTCTGTATTTCTGCCTGAAGTAAATCTATTTTTGCTTTTAAAGCATCAACTGCTTCAACATCATTTTTGAAATTCATAAAACTATTTTCTCGTTTATTTTATCCAGCCTTTAAACTCGAAATTACAATTCACGTAGGTGTCGTCAATGCTGATGTATGTTTTCGATTGTTGTTTGGAGATCCATTCGTTCATGGCTTCTTCTTGCTTTTTCTGCAAATAGATGTCATTCAGCATTTGGTAATCCTCCTGGAGGTTGGCGCGGTGTTGCTTGATCCGGTTTTTTAGCTTGACAATTTTATATACCGAACGCTGTTTGTCATCGATGGTTTTAAAGGGATCAGAAATTTCATTTACCTTCAATTCGTTCAAAACTTTACTGACATCGGGATCCAATTCTTCCTGGTTCCACTTGGTTGACATGGTTTGTGGGTTAATAACTGTACCGCCACTATTTCGTGAATTTTTATCGAACGAGTAACGCATTGCAGCGTCTTCAAACGAAAGATCTTCTTTGCGAATAAAGTTGGCCAGGCTATCTAAACGGTTGTATGCATTTTGCATTGTTTCGGCTGTTGCTTTAGGCTTTAAAATAATGTGGCGGGTATTGACCTGTTCGCCTTTGCGATCAATCACCTGGATAATATGGTAGCCGAACTCACTTTTAACCACATTCGACACACGGTCGCCTTTGAGGTTGAACGCTGTTGACGCGTAGTTCTTATCGAGCTGTGCACGTCCCATGTAGCCGAGCTCTCCACCATTTGCAGCCGAAGGTCCTTCAGAATAAAGAACCGCAAGTGTAGCAAAGTTTTCACCATCTTCAACCCGCTTTTTAAACTCACGAAGGCGTGCTTTAATCCGGTTTTCTTCTTCCAGCGATATGGCAGGAAAAAGGGTAATCTGGGAATATTCAACCTGCGATTCGACCATCGGAATTTCGTCCTGTTTTAAGCTTCTATAATGATAGCGAACTTCTGATGGCGTTACCTGAACTTTATCAATGATTTTCGACTGCATCTGCTGCGTCAAAGACTGGTTTCGGATCACGTCTTCCAAGTCAGCCTTAATTTCGGTAATCGGTTTTTTAAAGTAGGCTTCAACCGCTTGCTCTGAACCTAAATGCTGTACAAAATACTGAATACGCTGATCTAACTGTTGGTTGATCTGATTATCTGTTACTTCAATTAATGTATCAAGTTCAGCTTCGGCTAAAAGCAGCTTTTCAACCAGAAAATCTTCTAATATTTCGCATTTCATGTCTCCATCCGACACAATCCCTTGTGCCTGTTGTTGGATGTACATGTTCTCGACATCCGATTTGAGGATAATATTGCTACCAACCACGGCTACAATCTGGTCAACAATTTTATCCTGGGCCATGATTGCTGTGGATAAGCAGCTTAAGAACAGTGTAACGACAAAAATTTTTCTGAACATATTATTTTAATTTTGAATATTATAAAGTCTAAACTTATTCGATTCCATTCCTTCCTGGTACACATCAGCTTCGATTTTTTTTAGAAAATTAATCTTTCGCTGGTTGAGTAGAATATTTTTTATTGACGATGACACAAACTCAACAGGTGCATTTTCGCCTCTAAACCTGAAATCGCGGATACAAATAAAATAATAATAATCTGTATCTTCACTTTCAATAAACTTGTTTCTCCTTAAAAATCGCTCCAGGTTATCAATTTCTTCCGGAATCTGCTCTAACAGTTGGTCGGCCTCGACCCATTTATTGTCAAAACGATCGTAAGCCTTGGCGTACCGGATGCAATACTCATCCAGTTCCTCAAGCTTCTGAGGATCCTCGTCCATCGACAAACTTTTGATTGTCTCGGGGTTTGCAACTTCCAATGGTGTCTTTAAATAAATTGCTTTCACAATATCATTCTTCAATACAAATTCATTGATGTGACCATCATAGTATGCATTGATTTGCTCATTGGTAATTCCCGTATCCATTTTTTGCTCCATCAACGCTTTTTTATAACGATAAATGAGCAACGAGTTTCGATAATCTTCCATCTCCTGGCTTACGTCCTTTTCGGCTGGAGTGAGGTTGGCTTCAGCATTCAAAATCATTAATTCCTGCTGCACCCATTTTTTGATAAAATCGTCGACCCAAAGACTGCTATCAGTTTCTGAAAGCCTCTCCGGAATTACCTTTCTCACATCTTCAAGAAAAAGTAGCTTGTCGCCAACCTGAGCAAGCGGCACCTGATTTTTCACCTCGGAGCATGCCGATATGAAAAGTATGAAACAGAAAATGTATAAATATTTTAAGCTCATTTTATTGATTCAATGCTTTTCAAAACACGTCTTTTCACTCTTATTTTATATCTTTTTCTCAGTTCTTTTAACCAGTTGTCTTCTAAAAATTGTTGATAGTCTGAAATGTACAATCCCTTAGCTTCTTCCAATGTTTTTGGCTGTGGTGGTATTCCATTTCCGCGGATAAAATGCAAACTTTCGTTATAATCTTCTGGTTCGGGGGCATTCCAAACTTGGTTGTCGACGAGTTCATCGTCGCCTTTTTCAAAATAGCCATAAATAATTTCGGCTTTCCCTTCTCCGAAATGGTCTGTAACCTGATCACGCAGTCCTGTTGCCTGAATGTCGGGATCTTGTTCAAAAACAGCATCTATAAAGTCCCGAACCTCCAGATTGTCGCACTTAATAACCCATCCCTGAAATCGATCTCCCCAGAAATACTTCTTTTTGTTTTTCTCGTAAAAAGCTTGCAAGCCAACAGAATCTTGTGCCGCGGCATTCCAAATTTTATCTTCCGAAATATTGAACAACAAAATACCGTCATGGTATTCTTTGATCAAATATCTGAACTCCGGATAATTGTCTTCCAAGTGAGCATCTTCATACTGAAGGAGTCGATCTTCAACGAATTTTTGGTATTTGTTTTCTATTGATAATTGAAAGTCGGTGAGTTCTTCTGTGTCGGGATTGTTTAAATAGTAATCCCAGAAATCACCACTTGTAATCTGTTGATCGGAAAAACTAAAAATGACTTCTCCAGGCTTTTCAAGCTTCAGTAATTTGAAATGATCATTTCCAAAAGCGGGCTCGATTTCTTTTTTCAATTGCCCGAAAATTTGGTTGTCTTCTTTGAAGCCGTATTCTTGTTTCAGCTTATTGATGAAAATTTCGTCACTGTGCCGGCTAATTGACGGATCTTTGCGGATTTTGTCAGTTAGAAAAGCTTCGATTTCTTCAAATTCGGGAACAGGACGATATTCAATTCGTTTGATAATATGCCATCCGTATGGTGTGCGGATGACAGGGGAAATATCGCCATCATGCTCAAGTGCAAATGCTGGGTCGGCAAATTCAGGCATCATGCCCGATGAACCAAACCAAGATAACTGGCCTTCATTTGAAGCAGAGCGTCGATCGTCAGAATTCGCTTTAGCCAACTCCCCGAAATCAGCTCCTTTTTTTAGCTCTGCCGCTATGCTGTCAATCTCTTGCTTTTGATGTTTTATGGTCTCTTCGCTGGAGTTTTCTGCTAACCTTTTCATGATATGAGCTACCTTGATTTGCCCTTTGGCAGCTCGTCTTTTATTCAACTTGATTAGGTGATATCCAAACTTTGTACGAACAGGTTTTGATACCTCACCTACTTCTAAATTATACGCTGCGTTCTCAAACGGGTAAACCATTTGAAAAGCGCTGAAGTACCCTAAATTACCCTTGTTTTGTCTAACGGAAGGGTCATCAGAATATTTTTCGGCTAGAGATTCGAAGCTCTCACCATTCTCGTATTTTTGAATTATTTCATTTGTTTTATTCCAGGCTTTTAGCGTATCATTGGGCATTGGCTTTTCAGGCAGTCGAATTAAGATATGACTGGCATTAAGCTCCGTTTTCATATGTTGGTAAGCTGTTTTTACCATTTCCTTGGTGTGCTGAACATCAGTGAGGTATGGTTTTGCCAATTCGGCGCGATAACTTTTCAATTCACTAATAAATCCAGGGAGCGTATCATATCCCAATCGTTCTGCTTCATATACTTTCAACTTAAAATTGACGAACAGGTCGAGGTATTCTTTGGGGGTCTTTTTTTCTGACTCATCTATCAGGTGATCGTTGTTCTTTTCATATAAGTGAACAAATTCGTCTTTTAAGATGACATGATCACCAATTTTAATAATAAGGTCACTGTTGTTTTGTGCAAATCCGCTTATCGCGAAAAAAACAACAAAAAATAATAGCGTAAAACGATTCATAAATAATTGTCAGTTTAAAATATCAGACAAAAAATTAATTCAACTCTTATCAACGGCTGCTGTAATTGGGGGCTTCGCGTGTTACCGAAACATCATGTGGGTGACTTTCCTGAACTCCTGAAGAAGTAACTCGTGTAAACTTAGCATGCATTAATTCTTCAATATTTTTGGCTCCGCAATAGCCCATTCCTGCTCGCAATCCTCCAATCATTTGATAGAGTACTTCATGTAGAGATCCTTTGTAAGGGACTCTTGCTGTAATACCTTCGGGAACTAGTTTTTTAATATCGTCTTCGACATCCTGGAAATACCGATCTTTTGATCCGGCTTGCATGGCTTCAACAGAACCCATTCCCCGGTAGGCTTTAAATTTTCGTCCTTGAAAAATGATGGTTTCCCCCGGAGACTCTTCAACACCGGCAAATAGCGAACCGGCCATTACTGAATTTGCCCCCGCTGCAATGGCTTTCACAATATCACCCGAATAGCGGATTCCGCCATCTGCAATTAATGGTACGTCGCTTTTACGAAGGCTTTTTGCTACTTCGTATATTGCTGAAAGCTGTGGAATTCCAACTCCGGCAATCACCCGTGTAGTACAAATTGACCCGGGGCCAATACCAACTTTCACAGCATCAGCTCCTGCCAAAACCAGATCCGCAGCTGCTTCAGCCGTCGCAATGTTTCCGGCAACAAAATCGATCTCTGGATAGTTGGCTTTGGCTTTTCTGAGGGTTTCCAAAACACCTTTTGAGTGTCCGTGTGCGGTATCAATCACAATCGCATCAACCTGAGCCTTTACCAACTCATCAATCCGATCGATTGAATCGTGAGTAACGCCAACTGCTGCGGCCACACGCAAGCGACCTTTTTCATCTTTACAAGCCAGCGGTTTATCC
Source organism: Sunxiuqinia indica (assembly GCF_009847015.1). Lineage (GTDB taxonomy): Bacteria > Bacteroidota > Bacteroidia > Bacteroidales > Prolixibacteraceae > Sunxiuqinia > Sunxiuqinia indica. The sequence goes on along the minus strand of NZ_WVEM01000001.1, from coordinate 784,292 downwards.
TTGGCTTTTGTAATATCTTTGTATGTTACCAGTCCAATCAGCTTTCTAGACTGATCGACAACCGGAAGTTTTTCAATTTTATGTTGTTGAAGAATGGCAGCAGCTTTCTCCAGCGTAGTGGATTCTGTCGCATAGACCAGGTTCTCCGATGTCATCACTTCAGAAATTGGTCGTTCAAGGTCTTGCTCAAAACGTAAATCACGGTTAGTTACAATTCCAACCAATATATTATTTGAATTAACAACCGGAATGCCACCAATTTTGTAGTTTCTCATTATTTCCTGCGCGTCTTTAACCCGCTTTTCGCGTTCAATGGTAATGGGGTCGTAAATCATTCCATTTTCGGCCCGTTTAACCGAAATTACCTGTTTGGCTTGGTCTTCAATGCTCATGTTTTTATGGATAACACCGATGCCACCTTCGCGTGCGATTGCAATGGCCAATGTCGCATCGCTAACGGTATCCATTGCCGCCGAAACAATAGGCGTATTTAGTTTTATAGATCGAGTAAACGAAGAGCTTAAATCAACATTTCGGGGTAATACATCAGAATATGATGGGACTAAAAGAACATCATCAAATGTCAATCCCTCTGAAACTACTTTTTCTGTGTAAAACGACATGCGCAGACTTTTTATTTTAATAGGCCAAAACTACAAAAAATAACCGGATATAGCCGTGGAATTAGCCTTGCATGTCAGCATTAAAAAAATTAAATTTCATTAAAATTTGTTAAGTTGAAATCGTTTTTATAATCATTGCAAAAAAATAGTTTTATTGAGTGATTTCAGATCCATATTGACCCGCTTTTGGGGCTATTCAGCATTTCGTCCTTTGCAGGAAGAGATTATACAATCCGTTGATGATGGTCATGATACGCTGGGATTAATGCCGACCGGTGGAGGAAAGTCAATAACCTTTCAGGTTTATTCGTTAGCGAAGCCGGGAATATGCCTGGTTATAACGCCATTGATTTCCTTAATGAAAGACCAGGTGGAGAACCTGAATAAGAAGGGAATAAAAGCCTTGGCGATACACTCAGGATTAAGCCAGCAAGAGATAAAAATAGCTTTTGATAAAGCCAGTTGGGGCGATTACAAGTTCTTGTATTTGTCGCCGGAGCGTATTAACACCGAGCGCTTTAAGGATAATTTATCAAATATGGAGGTCAACTTGATCACAGTTGATGAAGCTCATTGTATCTCGCAGTGGGGATTTGACTTCAGACCTTCGTACCGAAAAATAAAGGAGTTACGAAAACTGTTACCCGGGGTGCCGGTTTTAGCGCTTACTGCCACAGCTACACACGAGGTTGAAAAGGACATTCAAAAACAGCTGGACTTTAAGAAAGAACATGTTCTTCGGAAAAGTTTTTTTCGTGAAAACGTGGTTTATGTGGTTCGCGAGCGTGAAGACAAAATGCAGTATTTATTGCAATCAACCCAAAGGGCAAAAGGGACTGGTATTGTGTATGTTCGAAGCAGGAAATTGACCAAGGAGATTAGCGAGTATCTAAAAAGGAATCGAATTTCAGCAGACTATTATCATGCCGGTTTAAGCAGTTTAAATCGGGAGAAGAAACAAAACGATTGGAAATCGGGGAAGACCCGCATAATTGTGGCAACCAATGCATTTGGGATGGGAATTGATAAAGCCAATGTGCGTTTTGTCATACACTTTGGCCCGGCTGATTCTCCGGAAGCATACTTCCAGGAAGCGGGCAGGGCAGGACGTGATGGAAACAAAGCCTTTGGCGTCATGATTTATGGGAAGTCTGATATTTTGACCTTGAAAAAGAATGTTGAGAAGTCATTTCCTGAAGTTGAAATTATAAAAAAAGTGTATCAGGCCATTTGTAATACGTTCCAGTTGGCTGTTGGTTATGGAATTAATCAAACGAAAGATTTTAATTTGGGCGAATTTGCATCGAAATACAACATGCAGATTCAGCAAGTTTACAACAGCATTAAAATATTACAACGCGAAGGGTATTTGGAGTTGACCAGTGAGGCTGATAATCCGTCTCGGGTAAATTTTATTGTAACACGCGATGATTTATACAAATTTCAGGTGGCTAATTCCAGTTTCGATGGATTCATTAAATTACTGCTTCGTTCGTATTCCGGTTTGTTTTCGGATTATGTGCCGATTAATGAGGAGTTGTTGGCAAAACGAGCCGGTTTAAGCATGGAGGTGGTGTCGCGTTTTTTATCTCATTTAAGTTCGTACAAAATCATTCATTATATTCCCCGGAAAAATACGCCTTACATTTATTTCCCGAAAGAACGGATTGACATTAGTCGGTTGAAGATTTCTAAAGAGCATTATGCTGATCGAAAAAAAGACTACCAGAAGCGCATTGAGGCGATGATCTATTATGCTACCCAAAAACTGAAATGCCGGAGCCAGGTTTTGCTCGAATATTTTGGAGAAACAGATTCGGTTCGTTGCGGAAAGTGTGATGTTTGTTTGGAACGAAATGAATTGGGGCTTAGCAAGCTGGAGTTCGATCAGCTTGCACAGGAAATTAAAAAAATCCTAAAAGATGCATGTACTTTTGAGGAACTGATTATGAAACTTGCCGGGAATGAAGACGAAAAAATTAATGTTATTCGCTGGCTGATGGATAACGGAAAAATTGTACATCGTATTGATAATAAGTTGGAGTGGAAGTGATACAGTGACAAAAGAAGCTAAATACGGACGAAACGAAAAATCTTTTCTATTTTTGCATGATTAATTTCAATCTATGACAGAGGAAAATTTAAATCCAATTGTTTATTCAAAAAATGTAATCGAATTTGTTACGGTTGCCAATGAATACTGTGGTTTTGTTGAAACAGCAGGAAGTCATACAACTCGTAGCTTTTTAGATAAGGTGCAAAAGATTTTACCTTTGTTATACCTGAAAACCTCGGTTTTACCCAAAATTGAGAGCTACGAGGAAATGGGGCTCGAGAAGTTTGTAACTGAGGTTGATTATAGTTTTCTTCAACAAAAAATCATGAATCTTCTTGGTCAATATGATGATTTTCAAGAGGTTTTTGATCCGGATATGCAGTTTAGTGATGCTCCTTTAACGGCAAGTATTTCTGAGTGTCTGGCAGATGTTTTTCAAGATCTGAAAGACTTCTTAATGTCGTACCGGACAGGCGACGAGCTTGTTATGGAGGAAGCCTTGTGGATTTGTCAGGATAATTTCAGGAACTTCTGGGGGCAGCGTCTGGTCAATTGCTTACGCGCAATTCATTCGCTTGTTTATAGCGATTTAGACCTGGACGATCAGGTGACCGGAAGAAAGACTGATGAAGAGGAAGGTGATGGCGAAAGCAGTAAACCGGACTGGCTGAACCAATTATTTAACAATCAGGAAGATTAACTATGTTTATTGAAAGTATAACAAAAGAAGCACTGGCTGACTTGCCGTTGCAATCCTTTGAAGGCGATATTGTGTTGGTTGAAAACGAAAGTCAATACAAAGAAGCGGTGAGTTATTTGAAGAAACAATCGGTTCTCGGCTTTGATACCGAGACGAAGCCTTCGTTTAAGCGGGGGCAAATTAATCAGGTTGCGCTGTTGCAGTTATCTACTGACGAAAAAGCTTTTATCTTTCGGATCAATAAAATTAGTTTGCCTGACGGACTGAAAGCAATTTTAGCCGATAAGAAAATCACCAAAGTTGGTGTTGCCATCCGCGATGATATAAAAACCTTACAAAAGGTAAATCATTTTAATCCACGTGGTTTTGTGGAACTTCAGGAAGAGGTTAAAGAATACGGTATTCAGGATTTCAGCCTGAAAAAAATCACAGGTATTGTGCTCGGTTTTCGTATTTCAAAATCGCAGCGTTTATCGAACTGGGAGTCTGATAATCTCACGGAAGCACAATTGAGTTATGCGGCGACTGATGCCTGGGTTTCGCATGAAATTTTTAATTCGTTAATAGCTGCACAATCATGACATTACCCGTTGTTACATTAAAATCAGGGAAAGAACAATCGCTTAACCGTTTTCATCCCTGGGTGTTTTCCGGTGCTGTAAAATTTATCAGTCGCGAACTCGAAGAAGGAGAACTAGTCCAAATTGTTTCCAGTAATAAAGATTTTTTGGCGATTGGCCATTTTCAGGTTGGCTCAATTGCTGTTCGTATTATTTCATTCGAAGATACCCCAATTGATGAGGATTTTTGGGCAAGAAAATTGTCTGATGCGGTTCAGTTGCGACGCGATTTAGGATTGCTGGGTAGTGAGGATACGAACGTCTTTCGCCTTATTCATGGCGAAGGAGATGGCATGCCCGGCCTTATCATTGACTACTATAATGGAACAGCCGTTTATCAGGCTCATTCAGTCGGAATGTACCCAATCAGGCACGAATTGGCTAAAATTCTGAAAAAAATAATGGGCGATTCGTTGAAGGCTGTATACGATAAAAGTGAAAAAACGCTGCCTTTTAAAGCTGATATCAGTCCTGAGAATGGATATATTCTCGAAAGTTCAGAACCTTGTGTTGTGCAAGAGTACGATCTTTCCTATCAGGTTGATTGGATTTCGGGGCAGAAAACAGGTTTTTTCATTGATCAACGTGAAAACCGAAAGCTGGTTGAACAATATTCCAACGGACGCGATGTCCTGAATATGTTTTGTTATAGCGGTGGCTTTTCATTTTTTGCCTTGCAAGGTGGAGCTAAGCTGGTTCATTCGGTCGATTCTTCGGTAAAAGCAATTGAATTAACCAAGCAAAATGTTGAGTTAAATTTTAAAAATGACAAACGACATGAAGCATTTGTAGCGGATGCTTTTGATTTTATGCGAGAGATTAAAGATCGCTATAACTTAATTGTGCTGGATCCGCCGGCATTTGCGAAACACCGGGGAGCTTTACGTCCGGCGCTTCAAGCCTACAAACGAATAAACGCGAAAGCATTTGAGCAAATCCGCCCCGGTGGAATTCTGTTTACATTTAGCTGTTCGCAGGTGGTTAGTAAAGATAAATTCAGAGAGGCTGTCTTTTCCGGAGCAGCCATGTCAGGCCGTAAAGTTCGTATCTTACACCAACTGCATCAGCCGGCCGATCACCCCATCAACATCTACCATCCAGAGGGTGAATATTTGAAAGGTTTGGTTTTATATGTTGATTAACTGCAAGATAGTGAGCCTGAAATTATTGTTCGCTTTACACAAAAAAAACATGTAAAGTATTTGCAGATTTAAAACAATACTTATTTTTGTATGTAAGTATGGTTGAGAATTGGCTGTTTTCTATGTTTTTGAGACTTCCCTTTTCACTTAAAATGATTTTTTTTCATTTCCAAACTGGAAACGTTACGTTATGTACTAAGGGTGGGGTAAACTGATTAGGTTTCTGCGACAATTTCATTTTCCGATTCCTTTTACCTCATTTATTGTGTTTTTGTTTTATTTCTAATTTTTATTTTTTTTGATTATGAACATTTATGTAGGTAACCTGGACTACAATCTTCAAGAAGACGAACTAGGGCAAATTTTTGCAGAATACGGAGAAGTTACATCCGTAAAAATTGTAACAGATCGTGAAACTGGCAGAGCTAAAGGTTTTGGTTTTGTTGAGATGGCTATTGACTCTGAAGGCGAAAAAGCTGTTCAAGAGTTGGATGGAGCTGAAGTAAACGGACGAAATATAAAAGTGAACCAAGCCCGTCCAAGAACGGAACGGCCTCAAAGAAGACCTCAGCGTTATTAATTGAGACTTTTATAATGTACGATAATAGTGGTTCGCCAGGGGTTACCTGAGCGAACCTTTTTGTTTGTTAGAATGTGTCGGCCAATATTTCACAAACCTTTTCAAGAAATAGCTGATCGTCGGGTGAAAATGGAGCAGGAGAGTGGCTGTCAATATCTAATTCGGCAACAAACTTACCATTTTTTAGCACCGGAACCACAATCTCTGACTGTACGTCAATGCTGCATGCAATGTAATTATCTTCCTGGCTGACATCCTGTACGATTATGGTTTTCTTCTTTTCAGCAACCTGTCCGCAAACTCCTTTTCCAATAGCGATACTCGTATGATCGGTTGGTTTCCCAACATAGTCTCCAAGCTTTAAGGCATTATTGTATAAAATATAAAAGCCAACCCAATCGTAATGGAAAACTTCCTCTTTTAGCAAATTACAAATTTGATAGTGTAAATTTTCTGGTTTTTTACGAGCTAAGTCTTCAATTTTTTCAATTAACCCATTAAAGTTTGTTCGTTTCATTTTAAATAATTGAATGCTATTTTTTTATTTATTTGATAACCATCTGGCTTTCGCTTGTGATCTTTTCACAGTACATGCATTTTAGTGCAATTGGCTCTTTTGAAGTTACTTTAAAAGAGGTGGTGATTGGTTCTGCATTGGTAATGCACTTAGGGTTAAAACACTTTACAATGCCAATTACCTGACTTGGAACTTCAACAACTTTCTTTTCAATAACTTCGTAATCTTTAATGATGTTAAGTTTGGCATGCGGTGCAATTAATGCAATTTTGTTGATGTCGTCATTTTCAAAAAACTGATTGGAAACTTTAATAATCGCCTTATTAACAAGCTTGTCGCTATCCAGATTGGCTCCAAAAGTGATCATGTTTGGAGTTTTATCTAATTCGAGAATGGAAATAACATCGAATAAATTTTCGGAAGGAATATGGTCAATAACAGTACCTTCACTGATGGCACTGACTTTCAGTTTTAGTTTCTTTTTGTGTTCACTCATGGCTGATTACTTTAAATTTAAGGCATGTGCTATAATTGCTTCCCGGGTAAAAACACCATTTAAGGCTTGTTGAAAATAGTAGGCTTTCTCGTTTTTATCAACGTCAGTGGCAATTTCGTTTACACGAGGTAGTGGGTGCAGAATGCGCATGTTTGGTTTCGTATTTTCAAGCATGCTGTTTCTTAGAATGTACACGTTTTTAACTTCTTCATATTCCATCGGATCGGAGAAACGTTCTTTCTGAACCCGAGTCATGTAAACAATATCGGCTTCTGAAATAATGTCGGTAAATTCAAGATGCTCAAAAAAGCGGATTCCTTTTTCGCGTAGATAAATTTTGTATTCCTCTGGCATTAAAAGCTCTTCGGGTGCAATAAAGTTAAAAATAGGATTCTCAAATTGTGACATTGCCATTAGTAGCGAATGAACGGTTCGTCCGTATCGTAAATCGCCAACCATGAAGATGTTTAGGTCATCGAATGTGTTTTGTGTTTTCAATATGGAATACATATCCAATAAGGTCTGAGTAGGATGTTGGTTTGCTCCGTCGCCTGCATTGATTACCGGCACTGATGAAACCTCTGCTGCGTAACGAGCACTACCCTCCAGTGGGTGCCGCATGACGATCAAATCAGCATACTGTGAAACCATTCGAATCGTATCATGCAGTGTTTCTCCTTTCGTAACACTGGAAGAGCCGGCATCCGAGAAGCCAACTATTCGCCCTCCCATGCGGTTTATGGCTGTTTCAAAACTCAGCCGGGTGCGTGTCGATGGCTCAAAAAAGAGCGAAGCAACCACTTTCCCCTCCAGTAACTTTTGGTTGGGATTCTTTTCAAAATCAGCTGCCAGATCCATTATTCGAAGGTGTTCTTCCTTCGAATAATCCATGATGGAAATCAAGTCTTTTTTATTCATGCGATCTTTTTATTAAGGTTTCAAAAAAAAACCAACAGGATAAAAAATCCTATTGGTTTTCATTTTCCGGAATAAAGGCCGGTAATAAAATTATGTGTTGAGCAAAAGCTTCTATCAAAAAAATGGGTGATGCAACGTTCAACGAATGGGAAAAAAATTGTCAGGTGATCCTGATCACCTTGTTGGGAATTATATTGAACGATTAAACGCTTCATCAAAACTCAAAATTAGATAATCTTGTGTATATAAACATATGACAATGGACAGGATTTATTACTGACTTATTAACAGATCGAATTTTATTCAACAATCCGTATTTCAACACCTTCCAGCTTTTTAAATTTTTCGATTACCCGATCGGCTTCTGTATTTCGGATCGAACTTGTTATTTTACACCGCAGTTCGAACTTGTTTTTCTTTTGTTCCAGCTTGTCTTCTTTAAAAATGCGCATCACCGGATTCATCATCGAATAGTCGAATTCAATCTCAAAAGTCGTTTCGATTAATTTTTCGATAATTGTTGCTTTCTGAAGTACGTCAGCAGCAGCTTCTTTGTAGGCCGTTATCAGCCCGCTAACACCAAGTAATGTGCCACCAAAATAGCGAACCACAACTACCAATACATTGGTGAGATGATTACGCTTAATTTGTCCAAAGATCGGCTTCCCTGCCGTGGATGAAGGTTCCCCGTCGTCATTTGCGCGGAAGCGTTTTTTGTTAGCTCCCAATCGCCAGGCATAACAATGATGACGTGCAGAATGATGAGTTTTCTTTAGTTCTTGGATCAGGTTCTTAATTTCGTCCTCTGTTTCAACCGGATAGGCGTAAGCAATAAATTTGCTTCCTTTTTTTTTATACAATCCTTCTTCAGCTTTTGAAATGGTCAGAAATGAATCAGTCATCTTTCAAGGATAAAAAAAGGCAGATCATAATGACCTGCCGTTATTTACATCTTTAATTTCTTTTCTATTTCATCAACAAAGACCTTAAAGTTTTTGTCAGTATCCTTGAGGTTGTTCACCGTTTTACAAGCATGTAATACAGTGGCGTGATCTTTATTTCCTATTTGAGATCCTATGGAGGCCAGTGATGATTTTGTCAGGCTTTTTGAGAAATACATGGCCAGCTGCCTGGCTTGAACAATCTCCCGTTTACGGGTGCGTGCCTGAAGTGAATCTGTCGGCATACTGAAGTAGTCACAAACCACCTTTGAGATATAGTCGATTGATAATTCGCGTTTTGAGCTTTTTACCAGTTTGTTGACCATGTCGCTGGCTAGTTCAATCGTTACTTCTTTACGATTCAATGTAGACTGAGCTAACAATGAAACCAGCGCCCCCTCCAACTCGCGAACGTTATTGCCAATGTGCGAAGCAATATATTCTAAAACCTCGTCACTGATTTCAATACCATCTTTGTAGGTTTTCCTTTTCAAAATCTCCATTCTGGTTTCAAAATCAGGAATCTGCAAATCTGCAGTTAATCCCCATTTGAATCGGGATAACAGTCTTTGCTCCATGCCTTTAAGCTCAATTGGTGGCTTGTCTGACGTCAGTATAAGCTGTTTTCCGCTTTGATGAAGATGATTGAAAATGTGGAAAAATGTTTCCTGTGTTTTTTCTTTACCCGCAAATTCATGTACGTCATCTAAAATCAATACATCAATCATTTGGTAAAAATGAAGGAAGTCGTTTCGGTTGTTATTCCGAATGGCTTCGGTGAATTGTGTTTGAAACTTGTTGGCATTTACGTACAAGACAATTTTTTCAGGAAACTGTTCTTTTACCTCAATACCAATTGCGTGGGCAAGGTGTGTTTTTCCTAATCCTGAATTACCGTAAATCATTAGCGGATTAAAAGCCGTTCCTCCCGGATTTTGCGATACAGCATAGCCTGCACTACGTGCTAATCGATTACATTCTCCTTCGACAAAATTCTCAAACGTGTTATCCGCTTTTAATTGAGGATCAACCTGAAGCTTTTGGATTCCAGGAATGATAAACGGATTTTTAATTGATGATTTCCCCTCTGTTCTTAATGGTACATTGAGTGGTTTATTCTGAATTTTACTATTGTTGTTTGTTGGATACTTGACGGTGTATGGTTGAGTATTGTTCTGGTTATTTCCCATAACAACAACATATTCCAATTTCGCTTCGTTTCCAACTTCTTTACGCAATGTCTTCCGAAGCAGGTCAATGTATTGCTCTTCCAAGTATTCATAAAAGAATGGACTTGGAACTTGAATCGTCAACACTTGATTGTTGATCTTTACTGGAACGATTGGCTCAAACCACGTTTTAAAACTAATTGCTGGAACATTATCTTTAATAACAGACAGACAACGATTCCATACAGCAAGATGATTGTTACTCATTTTGAACAGCAGGATTAATATATGTTCGACAAATTTTTTCCCTATTTGAATTCCCGAAAACAAATTTTGTGAAAAAAAAAGTATTAAAAAAATGCAAAATTGCTTGACTTTTAAGAAAAGAACACAATCTGTTTACTAGTCAAGCAGTTAAAAAATATTAATTTTTTATGCTTTACAACAATCAGATTATCAGGCGTTTAAAATGTGATTCTTTTGGAAGTGTTGTATTTAGAGGGACTTGAGTATTTCAATATTTTTTTAGAACAATTCGGATGCTAATTTCCTAATTTCCTTAAAGCCTTTTCTAATCGTACTTTTCGCCCATTTTTAAAAGCGATTATACTTGCATCAGGAAAAACAGCTTTAGCAGTAGTGTGAATTTCCATAATGTTTGCGATGTCAGGTGTTTCGCCAGTTAAATAGCTATATCCTCCTGAAATTTCAACTTCTTCGACTTGGTCGAAATCGCTAAACATGGTATTGTCTTTCGATAATCTTGATGGGCTTGAAATAAGATGTACCTTGAAAGTATATTCATTTTGACTGGTATTATTCTTTTCCTTTTGAGGAGAGATATAAACATCTTTTCCAAGGTCGAATGCAGAAAAATGAACGTAGCGTTTGGGATTGTTCCGAATATCTTTCAATAAGAAATCCAGGCTTTGGCTCATATTAGCCAGATTATCGTATAACTGTTCGTCTCCTAAAAGTTTACCTGCAGTGCCTTCTCCGCTTTCAATTTTAGCCAACAATGCGTTAATTCCTTGTACTGACATTTGTAGGTCAGAAACCATACCGGCGATATTTACAGCCGCTAAACTGTCGCTTATAGATGAAAAATTACCTACGATGTTTGTAAAGTCATCAGAATTCTCGTTAAGGGTTGAAGTAATTTCGTTCATGTTTTGAATAATCCCTTTTAAATTAGTCTTCTCGGTAACGAGTAGTTCGCTAATATCGGCTGATACTGACTCAAGGTTTAGGATAGTTTGATTAATACGTGCAAAGCTTTCAGAAAGGTTTTTCCGTGCTTCTTCGTTAAAAACGTATGTAACAACGGTAATAGCCGAATCAAGCGATGCTAAAAGCTGCTCCGCTTTATTTTTTAAAGGGAGTACCTGCATACTTACTTGCTCTTTCAAACCTTCTTCAATACTTCCCGGTATCGTGTCACCTTCCTGATAGTATACATTGGACGGATTGATTTGCAATACGATCGATTTGGTGCCCATAAGATCCGAAGAAACAATTCTAGCGATGGAGCCTTCCGGGATTTCAAAATCTCCTTCCAGCGAGAAATTAACGACCAAACTACCATCATTACTGTCTGAGAAGTCAATTGTTTTAACCTGACCGACTTGGTAGCCATTAATCATAACAGCACTTGATTCGAGCAGTCCTTCAATCCTCTCATAAACGACATAGTAGCTTGTATTTTGTTTGAAGAAATCGATTCCTTTCAAATAGTTCATTCCCCAAATAAAGATGGCAAAACTAAAGACGATAAGAATTCCCAGTTTTGCGTATTTAGACAGTTTCATAATTGTTTTCAGCTTGTTTTATACAATATTAATAAGCATTCTGATACTAAACAAACAATGAGATCAGAACTATGGTTTTATTTTTCTCAAAGCTTTTTTGATCGAGATGGGCTCATCGTTTTCAAAAGCAACAATAAACGCGTCAGGATATTTTGTTATTATTTTTTGTTTAAGCGATTGTATCTCTTCCAATGAGGTGCTTTTTCCGTAGAAAAACTTGAATGTGGATTTAATTTTCTTTCGCTCAACTTTTTCAAGGCCTTTAAAATTTGTTGCCGTTGGCTCAATAGCCTTGTTGGTGGCAGCTAGTTGAACACTAAAGTAAAAGTCGTTCTTGTGTTCCTCTTTTTGCTGAGAAAGTGCTTTTTCGGAGGTTTCTGCTGATGGCTTCAAACTTTCAGGTATTGATGAACCTAATTGGTATTCACTTTTATGATCAACCGTGTTTTTATAATCGCGTATTGCTCTAAATATAGCCGAAGCCAGATAGGTCTGCCCTTCATCACTGTTCATGTAGTTTGCTTCATAACGATTGCTTAAAAAACCGGCTTCAATCAATACGCTTGGCATACTTGTTCGCCGTAAAACCAGAAAGCCTGCTTGTTTTACGCCACGGTCATGACGTCCGGCTCTATTCTTAAACTGATTTTGGATTGCCGCGGCCAGGTTGATGCTTTGATCGAGGTGTTCATCCTGTACCATTTCAAACATGATGTATGATTCGGGTGAATTGGGATCAAACCCCTGGTAGGTTGAAGAATAATCTTCCTCCATCAAAATTACAGAGTTTTCTTTTTTGGCTACCTCCAGATTTTCTTCTGATCGGTGAAGACCCAAAACAAAAGTTTCGGTTCCGGTGATCGAAGGAGTTCCGCAATAGTTAGCGTGTAAGGAAACAAAAAGGTCGGCCTTGTTACTATTTGCAATAACAGCACGCTGATGTAACGGAACAAACACATCGGTGTTTCTGGTGTAAATTACACGAATACCGGGTAATTTTTCTTTCAGGTAGTTCCCGAGTTTTATTCCAATGTTTAAAACAATGTCTTTTTCCCGGATACCTTTATATACTGCACCCGGATCTTTCCCTCCATGACCGGGATCAATAATTACTGTAAACGGATGATCTGGCGCGCTTTTTGCTCGTGCAGGATTCAATAATTCAAAAAATACACACAGAAATACAATAAACAACTTTCGGCTAATGTTCATATACATGTTGTTTGAACGCAACAAAAATAGAAATATTAAAATTATTTTGCATTTGTTCACGCATTTGTCTGGGTTGAATTTATATTTTTGCAGTCCAATGTAACCGAAATGGCTAACATTTTCTGATTTGACGAAAATAATCTTCACATATATTTTGTTTTTTTTCTGTGTTAATACTTATGCACAGGAATTGCCCGACACGGAACTTTCTTCTATTCCTCAGCCTGAGTTAAAGCCTGATTCTATTTTGTCATCCAGAATGTCGGCTACCCAGGATTCAATAGCGAAGCGGGATACTGCAAAAACAACGGTTCTTGAGGCTCCTATAAATTATAATGCGTTGGACTCTATTGTGATTTCGCTGGATGGCCAAAAAGTATATTTATACAAAGAGGCGATGGTGACTTACCAAACGATTGAACTGAAAGCCGATTACATTGAACTTGATTTGGAAACGAAAGAGGTGTATGCCGAAGGTGTTCCCGATTCGGCAGAGGTTGTTCAAGGTTCGCCGGTATTTAAAGATGGGGAAGAGGAGTTTGAGAGTAAAACGCTGCGGTATAACTTTGAAACTCAAAAGGGAATAATCACTGAAGTGAAAACGCAGCAGGGCGACGGATATGTTCATAGTGAGCGAACCAAAAAAATTGATGCCAACTCTTTTATTCTGAAAAAAGGAAAGTATACGACCTGTGATGCAGACCATCCGCATTTTTATTTAAGAATGACCCGAGCAAAGGTTATTTCGAATAAGAAAATTATTACCGGCCCGGCATATTTAGTGTTAGAAGATTTTCCAATTTATTTCCCAATGATCCCATTTGGGTTCTTCCCAAACTCACCCAGTTATTCTTCTGGTATCATAGTCCCTACCTATGGTGAAGAACAAAGCAGAGGATTCTTTTTGCGCGAAGGAGGTTATTATTGGGCAGCAAGTCCTTATTTCGATTTAACGATGAAAGGGGATATTTACTCTAAAGGTTCGTGGGGGGCCAATGTGCATACCAACTATAAAAAACGGTATAAATTTTCAGGAAACTTTGATTTCAGGTATAATGTAAACCGTTACAGTGATCCTGACTTACCTGATTTTAGCCGTTCGCCGGGGTTTTCAGTTAGGTGGTCGCATTCGCAGGACAGTAAGGCCAATCCATATCAATCATTCTCGGCCAGCGTAAACCTGTCTACAACAAGTTACGACAAGCAGAACTCATATGATGTGCAAAGCTATTTGCAAACCACTAAATCGTCGAGTATTTCATATTCTAAAAAATGGGAAAACTCTCCATTTAATATGTCAGCCAGTTTCAGGCACTCACAAAACTCACGAGATACTACTATTTCCTTAAGTTTTCCGGAGCTAACCTTTTCCATGGCGAAAATCTATCCGTTTCGACAGAAAGATCGTGTTGGGGCTCCAAAGTGGTACGAGAAAATTGGTTTTAGCTACACCGGTAATATAAAAAACTCCATAACCGCAAAAGAAGATGAATTGCTGAATCAGTCGATTATACGCGATTGGCAAAATGGATGGAAACACTCCATCCCAATCAGCTTGCCGAATTTCAACCTATTTAAGTATGTCAATGTAAGTCCAAGTGTTAGTTATTCTGAGCGTTGGTATACAAATTATATTACCCAAAATTATGCCTACGACAATATCGCTCAGGAAGGAACAGTTTGGGAAGATACCATCTATCATTTTCGCCGAAATTACAACTATTCATTTAGCTTGAGTTCGCAAACAAATATTTACGGGATGTATTTGATGAAGAATCCCAATTCCCGAATGAAAGCCATCAGGCATAAAATGTCGCCTTCGGTTAGTTTTAGTTATACTCCTGATTTTGGTGACCCCAAATACGATTTTTATGACTCGTATATGGATCACGAGGGAAATCAAATTTATTACAATCGTTTTAAAGGTGCTATTTTTGGTTCGGCCGGGAGAGGAGAGAGTGCAGCGATTAACTTCGGACTTACCAACAACCTCGAAGCAAAAATGGCAGCTAAAAACGATACTACATCGAACGAAGAGAAATTTGAGAAAGTAAAGATTATCGATAATCTGGGATTTAGCGGATCGTACAATTTTATCGCTGATTCATTAAATCTAAGTACCATTCGAATAAATGGGCGAACAACAATTAAAGGTGTAAGCTTGAACTTTGGCGGGACAGTTGACCCCTACAATACTGATGAAAAGGGAACCCGAATTAATCAGTTTATGTGGAATGAAGCTTCGGGATTAGCCAAGTTAGGCCGACTGACCAATGCAAACCTTTCCTTCGGGATGTCATTTAAATCGAAACAGAAAGAAGAAGCGAATGCGGAAGAAGGAGAAGAACCTGGTGAGCAAATCATGTATCCGGATGGGAGCATCGAATACTATGATTTTGATATTCCATGGGACTTTCGGTTTAATTATAGCTTTAGCTACTCAAAAAGAAGTAATTATCATGATGCACAAGTCAACCAGAGTTTAAACTTTAGTGGCCGGGTGAAATTAACGCGCGAATGGAATATGTCGCTATCCACAAACTTTGATATTCAAGCTGGTGAGTTTTCTTTTACCACCTTCAATATAAATCGTCGGTTACATTGTTGGAATATGGCCTTCAATTTTGTGCCATTTGGTCGCCGCAAAAGTTACAGTTTCACAATTAATGCCTCATCAGCCATGCTTAAAGATTTGAAAATAGACAAGAAACGAAGCTGGTTTGACAATAATTAAAGGCGGTGGACGGTCACATTTTTAAGTTGCTTATTCCTAACTATCTCTATTTTTTTATAAAAATACTTTTCCAATCTTGTTAGTACAGCATGTTTTCTGAAAGGAAGATTTGTTGGATAATAAAATGGGTTTTGAGAGAATCTTTCTAAATAAATTGTAAAAAGAGGTGTAAAGACGGACATTTTGTAAACCAACAGAAATCTATGATGTTAACATTAAATGTATATTCCATCGAGTTTTGTGCTCTTTGATATATCAATGTTTTTTATTTCTTTGCAAGTATTATTCAAAATCAATCTAAATAGTTTAAAATGGCAATTACTAAAAACAAAATGGTTTCTTTGACTTACGATTTAAGAATCGAAGGAGCAAACGGAGAATTGATAGAACAGGCAACAGCCGAGAAACCACTAAACTTTGTTTATGGTGCTGGACTTATGTTGCCAAAGTTTGAAGACCTTTTACAAGGTCTTGAGCAAGGCAAGGACTTCAATATAAATCTTTCATGTGAAGATGCTTACGGGCAAGCTGATGAGAATGCAGTTGTTGATCTTCCTAAAAACCTGTTTCTGGTTGAAGGGAAATTTGATGAGGAAATTATTAAAGTTGGCAATACAGTTCCAATGATGAGTGCTAGCGGTCAACGTATGAACGGCCTGGTGTTGGAAATTACTGACGAGCATGTAAAAATGGATTTTAACCATCCTTTGGCTGGCGAGGACTTATTCTTCTCAGGAAAAGTGTTGGAAGTGCGCGATGCTACTGATGAGGAAATTGCAGCAACTGTGCAAGGTAGCGGCTGTGGCTGCGGTAGTGGTGGTTGCGAAAGTGACAGCGGTGGCTGCGGGTGTGAAGAGGGCGAAAGCTGTGAAACAGAGAAAGCAAATGGTGGAAGCTGCGGTTGTGGCTGCTAATTGATAAAACGTATCCAGAATATTGCTTCTGAGCAATCGGGAGCAATATTTTTTAACCAAAAATAATGAATAGCTTCGGACAATTATTCAGATTAACCTCTTTTGGAGAATCTCATGGTGTAGGAATTGGTGGTATTATTGATGGCTGCCCGGCAGGTGTCGAAATCGATTTGGATTTTATTCAAAATGAACTCGATCGTCGTAAACCCGGACAATCGAAAATTACGACCCAACGAAAAGAATCGGATCAGGTTGAATTTTTATCGGGTATTTTTGAAGGAAAAACGCAGGGAACACCCATCGGTTTTCTGATTAGAAATAAAGATCAACACTCGAACGACTACAATAACCTGAAAGATATTTTTCGTCCTTCACATGCCGATTATACTTATCTGAAGAAATATGGGAGCCGCGATCATCGTGGAGGAGGACGTTCCTCTGCGCGTGAAACAATCGCACGGGTTGCAGCCGGAGCTATCGCTAAATTGATGCTGAAGCAATTTGGTGTCGATATTAATGCATTCGTAAAGCGAGTGGGCGAAGTTGAACTGACAAAAAGCTACAAAGAGCTTGATTTAAAATTGATTGACAGTAATATTGTTCGCTGTCCGGATGCCGAAACTGCTGATAAGATGATTGCCCGTATTGAAAAAGCCGGTAAAAATCATGATACCGTTGGCGGAGTTATTCAGGGAGTTATTCAGGGAGTTTCAGTTGGTTTAGGCGAACCGGTTTTTAATAAGCTGCATGCCGATTTAGGTCATGCCATGTTGGGAATCAATGCGGTCAAAGGATTTGAATACGGATCAGGTTTCGATGGAACAAAACTAAGTGGCTCAGAGCATAACGATGTCTTTATAAAGTCGGAGAGCGGTATTCGCACCAAAACCAATAATTCCGGAGGAATTCAAGGTGGAATTTCGAATGGAGAAGACATTTATTTTAATGTGGCTTTTAAGCCAATTGCAACCTTGTTGAAAGAGCAACATACGGTTGATAAAGACGAAAAAGAAGTAACGATCAATCCAAAAGGTCGTCACGATCCTTGTGTACTACCACGTGCTGTCCCTATTGTTGAAGCAATGGCAGCCCTGGTTATTGCTGATCATTATTTGTTGAACAAAGTAAATCAAAGTTAGATGCCTCGTAAAAAAAGACAACGGCGCTTATTAGCCCCGCCCTCAGTTAAAGGATTTTCTGTATTTGGACCAAAAAACAGAGCTCAGCAGGTTGTGCTGTTTTTCGAAGAGTATGAGGCAATAAAATTGCTTGATTACGATAATCTTACCCAGGAAGAAGCAGCAGTTTGTATGGATGTTTCTCGTCCTACATTGACCCGGATTTATGAGTCGGCTCGAAATAAAGTAGCACAGGCAATGGTTGAAGGGAAAGACTTGATCATTCGTGGAGGTAATTTTCAATTCGATGAGAATTGGTACTGTTGCAAATCTTGTAAAGCTAAGTTCAACATGGCTAAAGCCGGCGAAAATTGCCCGGTTTGCAATTCAAATGAAATTGAATCTTTGAATGATTTTTATAAGAAAAGTAACTAAACCTGCAGATCTTCACCTTCACTTTTTGCAATAATGACCGCTCCACAGCTATCACTCCACACATTGGTAGCTGTTCTGAACATGTCTAAAATTCGGTCAACCGCAAGGATTAATCCAATGCCTTCCAACGGAAGTCCAACGGCTGATAAAATAACGGTTATCATAACCAAACCGGCCATGGGAATAGCAGCTGCTCCAATAGACGCTAATAATGCTGTTGCAACAATAATTGCTTGTTGAATGATGCTTAAATCATGACCATAAGCCTGGGCAATAAAAATAGCCGCAACACATTCATAAAGCGCAGTTCCATCCATATTGATGGTTGCTCCCAGGGGTAGTGTAAAGCTGCTTATTTTGTTTGATACTCCTGATTTTGACTCAACTGCATCCATCGTTAATGGTAAAGTTGCTCCTGACGATGAAGTTGAAAAAGCAGTTAGAAGGGGAGTGGTCATATTTTGAAAGTGTCTCCGCGGACTAGCCTTTCCAAGAAACTTCATCAATAGTGGAAGAGTGACCAAAAAATGTACGGTTAGTGCTAAAACAACAGTGCCCATGTAAATTCCCATGCGCGACATCAAACCGGCTAAATCATCTTGGTCTGCAATTACTTTGGCAACAATACCAAATATCCCAAGTGGCGTGAATTTGATAATAAACATGGTGATTTTCATCATGACTTCGAAAATGGCATTGAATGCCTTTTTTAGAACTTCACGATTAACGGTATCCACTTTGGTAATGAAAAAGCCAAATAACACGGCAAAGAAAATAATGGAAAGCATATCACTTTCATTGAAAGCTTGAAAAATATTTTGAGGAATAATTTCGACCAAAATATCCCGAAATGATCTCTGCTTTTCAACCAAGCCTTCAACCGTTTCCTGAAAGTTTAAATCAGCCCCAACCCCAGGCTTAAAGAGATTGACAAAAAATAAGCCTGTTACAATGGCCAAAACAGATGTCATTACATAATATCCTATTGTTTTTAAGCCCAGTCTTCCCAAATTTTTACCGGTGCCAATATTTGTAATTCCCGATATTAGTGAGCTTAAAATCAGCGGAATGATCAACATTTTTAAAGCACGAAGAAACAGATCCCCCATCCAACTAACGGCATTAATGTGAGGGTTGTTGTAACTCGCTTTTCTAATTGTAGATTGATATTTATCGTATTCATCAGACGTCAGCAATTGTTTCATTTTTACCTGAAAGTCTTGCATTGTACTGTATTCTTCACCTTGCAATCCCCCAACTTTTTCAATAACAGCCGCACTTAAATGCGTTTTCTGCAATTGACTAATGGCTTCTTGATCAACGGTGTATTGCGTTGGGAAAATTATTCCGTAACCAATTGATAGTAGCAACGCAATCAGGATTTGCCAGTGGAGCTGTAGCTTAAATATTTGCATGTAGTTTGAATTGAGACTGGTACAAATCTAACTTTTTAAACCATGTTTTCCAACATGATAAAACGATTGAATTTTTCCTACTTTAGCAGCACAGTACAGCACAATACGAAAAATATAATTTAAATATCAATTCAATATGAAAAATCGTTTAATCGGACGTTTGCCCAAAGTAGGAATCCGTCCAGTAATAGATGGTCGCGAACGTGGAGTTCGTGAATCACTCGAGGTTCAAACCATGAATTTGGCGAAAGCTGCCGCTCAACTAATTGAAGAAAACTTGCGCTTTCCTTCTGGCGAAAAGGTGGAATGTGTTATTGCAGACACAACCATTGGAGGTGTAGCAGATGCTGCTAATTGCGCTGATAAATTCAGTCGTGAAGGAGTTGGCGTTTCGCTGACTGTAACACCATGCTGGTGCTACGGAACAGAGGTGATGGACAGTGACCCGCTTCTTCCTAAAGCCGTTTGGGGATTTAATGGAACTGAGCGTCCCGGAGCCGTCTATTTGGCCGCAGCACTTGCCGGATATACTCAGAAAGGCTTGCCGGCTTTCGGAATTTATGGCCGCGATGTTCAAGATGCCGGAGATACAGCTATCCCAAATGACGTTCGCGAGAAAATATTGCGGTTTACAAAAGCCGCTTTAGCTTCGGCGCAAATAAAAGGAAAGTCATATCTGTCGCTTGGCTATACTTCAATGGGAATTGCCGGCTCTATGGTTGATGCCGATTTTTTTCAGGAATATCTGGGGATGCGTACAGAGTTTGTTGACATGACCGAGATTAAACGTCGAATTGATCAGGAGATTTTCGATCCTTCAGAATATAAAACAGCCTTGGCTTGGGTAAAGGAAAATTGCCAGGAGGGTGATGACCACAACGCAAAAGATAAACAGAGCGACCGGAAAAGAAAAGATTGGGAATGGGAAATTGTAGTTAAAATGACCCTGATCTGTCGCGATCTAATGATTGGCAATCCGAAATTGGCGGAGCTTGGTTTCGGAGAGGAAGCGAAAGGCCATAATGCAATTGCAGGCGGTTTCCAGGGGCAGCGTCAATGGACAGACTACTACCCAAATGCTGACTTTACTGAAGCGATGTTGAATTCTTCATTCGACTGGAATGGTATACGCGAGGCCTATGTTTTTGCCACCGAGAATGATAGTTTAAATGCAGTGCCCATGTTGTTTGGTCACTTGTTAACCAATACCGCTCAAATATTTTCAGACGTTCGCACATTCTGGAGCCCTGAAGCTGTAATACGAGTAACCGGAAAAGAACTGACAGGATTAGCCCGAAACGGAATTATCCACTTAATTAATTCCGGATCGACAACCTTAGATGCCACAGCACAGCAAAGAGATGCTGAAGGAAATCCGGTGATGAAACCTTATTGGGATATTTCGGATGAAGAAGCCAAAGCATGTTTAGATAAAACAAACTGGTGTCCTGCTGATTTAGGTTATTTTAGAGGTGGTGGTTATTCATCTCAATTTAAAACTGAAGGCAAAATGCCGGTAACTATGTCGCGTGTAAACCTGGTAAAAGGGCAGGGGCCAGTCATCCAAATAGCTGAAGGATGGACTGTTGAATTACCCGAAGATATTCATCATTTATTAGATGAGCGCACCAATCCAACCTGGCCAACAACCTGGTTTGTGCCACGTTTGAACGATGAAGACGCTTTTAAAGATGTTTACAGCGTTATGGCCAATTGGGGAGCTAACCATGGCGCCATTTCGTATGGACACATTGGTGCCGACCTAATTACATTAGCATCGATCCTCCGTATTCCGGTTTCAATGCACAATGTAGAAGATAAAGATATTTTCCGTCCAAGTGCCTGGGCTTCATTCGGAGCAAATAAGGAAGGTTCCGATTACCGGGCGTGTAAAAACTACGGGCCTCTTTATGGCTAGTCGTTTATTTTAATTTATTTTGAATTACTGTTGTCCGGGAAAAATAAAAACTTGGGTGATGCGAGAAACGAATGAAAATAGAACAGTTGATATTCCTCAAGATGGAGTTATGGGCTAAAGCCCGGACGCTCTAGTGCGATGACTCCCCCCGGGATTAATCCCGGGGGGAGTGAATGCCAGATATGACGCGGGCTTTAGCCCATCATTTGAAATTTTAACCGGACACTAATGATTTAGAAATTAATATCATGAAATGAGCATCAGTAAATTAGTCATTCCATTCAAATACGGATTAATTTATTGGTGTGAGTTTCATCTGTTACCATTTTTTTTATCAAAATTATACAGATGAAGATCATTCATGTTAAACATTTAATCTCAATAATTATAGGATTGTTGGTGGTTCACTTGATTACCACCGGCTTTGAAAAAGAAGAAACGATGAGCTTAAAAAAAGGTCAGTATGGCTACGATCTGGAGAAACTACAAAAGTACTATTCTACTATTGAGCTAGTTGCCGGAGAATCTCGGGTGGTTATCGTTCCTGAACTGCAGGGACGGGTGATGACTAGCACAACCTCAGGATCAACAGGATTCTCGTTTGGCTGGGTCAACTACAAATTACTTGGAGCCGATCAACTGTCTTCTCAGTTTAATCCTTTTGGTGGCGAAGAGCGGTTTTGGATTGGGCCGGAGGGAGGACAGTTCTCTTTCTATTTTGATCAGGGAAAAGCCATGGCAATGGAAAACTGGCGTGTTCCTTCTGCTATTGATACCATGCCCTGGGATGTAATTGAAGCCAATCAGGAGACGGCCACGTTCCGACAATCATTTCAACTAGCGAATTATTCTGGCAATAAATTTTCAATGGAGATCACCCGCCGGGTGAGCATTATCGATCCAATTGAATTGGACGAATTTTTGCCCATTAAATTGGATGAGTCTGTTAAAGTTGTTGCTTACGAATCATTAAATCAACTGAAAAACACAAACAATTTTAGCTGGAATAAAGAAACCGGCATGCCATCAATCTGGATGCTTTCCATGTATCAGCCATCACCCGAAGTAACCATTGTAGTACCCTATAAAAAAGACGGCGAAGGCCCCGTGGTTACTGATGATTACTTTGGCGAAGTGCCAACGGACAGGTTGAAATCTGATGATGGAATCATCTATTTCAAAGCCGACGGGAAGTACCGGAGTAAGATTGGTGTTTCTCCCGAGCGGGCACTGCCAACTTTAGGAAGTTACGATGCGCAAAACAAATGCCTAACCATTTTAATTTGTTCGTTGGATTCTACTTCAACTGACTATGTCAACTCTTCGTGGGAGGAACATCAGAAAGATCCGTTTCGTGGTGATGCCATTAATGCCTACAACGACGGTCCATTAGCAGATGGCGGTCAGCTTGGCCCGTTTTACGAGCTGGAGTCTTCGTCGTCAG
Source organism: Sunxiuqinia indica (assembly GCF_009847015.1). GTDB lineage: Bacteria > Bacteroidota > Bacteroidia > Bacteroidales > Prolixibacteraceae > Sunxiuqinia > Sunxiuqinia indica. The sequence goes on along the minus strand of NZ_WVEM01000001.1, from coordinate 761,532 downwards.
CTGCTGCTTTAAATGCAGGTGAAGTTAAAATTCATTTTCAACGAACATTTCATTTCGAAGGAGATGAGCAAGCATTGAGTCCCATTGCAGAAAAACTACTGGGTGTTTCAATTGCTGAAATAAAAAACGCTCTTTAAAATACGAACCGATACGAACTAAACGAATAACTAAAAAAGAAAAACAGTGAAATCTAAAATTAAAGTCGTTCCAAAGGAATACCTATTTCCATTTATCTTGATCACAAGTCTTTTTGCTTTGTGGGGCTTTGCCAATGATATTACAAACCCGATGGTAGCTGCATTTAAAACGGTAATGGAAATTTCTAACGCCAAAGCCGCGATGGTGCAATTTGCCTTTTACGGTGGATATGCAACAATGGCTATTCCCGCAGCGCTGGTTATTAAACGCTATAGTTATAAAGTAGGCATTATTGTTGGCTTAACTTTATATGCAACAGGAGCTTTATTGTTTTACCCGGCTGCTCAGTTTGAAGTCTTTGGGTTCTTTCTGGTTTCTCTATACATTTTAACTTTCGGGTTGGCGTTTCTTGAAACAACTGCCAATCCGTATATTTTGTCGATGGGCCCCGAAGAAACAGCAACCAGACGGCTAAACCTGGCGCAGTCATTCAATCCGATGGGATCAATTTTCGGGATGTTTATTGCCTCCAATGTAATTCTTGCCGCACTGGAGTCTGATAAAAGAGATTCAGCAGGAAATTTGATTTTTGAAACTTTAAGTGCATCTGAAAAGGCTGGTATTCGGGCACACGATTTGGCTGTTATTCGCGATCCCTATGTCATGCTCGGATTTTTTGTTATCCTTATGCTTGCGATCATTGCCTTATCGAAGATGCCTAAGCGAGCTAAGGCAGATCATTCTATTCGAACCAAGGATACCTTTAAGCGATTGGCAAAAAACGTAAAATATCGCGAGGGAGTCCTTGCTCAGGTTTTTTATGTTGGAGCACAAATCATGTGCTGGACTTTTATTATTCAATATGCCGACAATTTGGGAATACCGAAAGCTGAGGCTCAACGCTATAATATTATTGCGATGGCCATTTTTATTGGGAGCCGTTTTGTGAGTACCTTTTTGATGAAATACTTAAATGCCCGTTTTATGCTGACCATTTTCGCAGTTGGCGGAATGTTGACAACTACAGGAGTTATTTTAATTGAGGGTATGACTGGTTTATATCTGCTGATTGCCACTTCTGCTTTTATGTCATTGATGTTTCCAACAATTTACGGTATTGCTCTGGAAGGACTTGGCGAAGATTCAACTTTGGGAGCGGCAGGCTTGGTGATGGCAATTGTTGGTGGCGCCTTGATGCCTCCCTTGCAAGGATTGCTAATCGACCAGGGAACTATAGCTTGGTTGCCAGCCGTTAATTTCTCATTTGTCTTACCATTCATTTGCTTTGTAGCAATTGCTATTTATGGATACCGGACAATGAAAATACATGCCTAGCTTATAAAATTATCAAATAATAAAAGGGGGATGGATGCTGCGGTATCCTCCTCTTTCTTCTTAAATAAAAAATATGGCTTTTCAATTTCAACTCGACCATTCCTCTTCCCAAACTAAAATACAGCAGCTGATCCATGCCGTTACTGAGGCGATTAGTGATGGAGTTCTAAAAGAGGGCGACTTTTTGCCGTCAGTTAATAAGTTGAGTCGCGAAAGTGGATTGTCGAGAGATACCATTTTTAAAGCCTACACCACCTTAAAGCTACGCAGTGTGATCGCATCAACTCCAACCAAGGGCTACTTTGTAAGTAACGAGTCCTTTAAGGTGATGATGCTGCTTGATGATTTCAGTGCTTTTAAAGAACAGCTGTATGGCAGCTTTCGAAATGCATTGCCCGAGAATTATTCCGTTGATTTACTCTTTCATCATTACAACCCCAATGTGTTTGAACAGCTCGTTTTAAATAACCTGGGTCGTTACAGCATGTATGTGGTTATGAATATCAATAATGATCGGATCGAGAAAGTGGTGAAAAAAATAGATTCGAGTAAGTTACTGATTTTGGATATGGGATCTCCGGAGAATGATGAGATGGCACATATCCTTCAGGATTTTGCAAATGCTTTTCGTAATTGCCTGGAACAAGGGAAAAAGCAAATTCAGAAGTATGATGAGTTTAACTTGGTTTTTCCATCATCCACACCACATCCCAAGGTGGCCATTGACGTGTTTCAAAGGTTTTGCGATGAAAATACGATCAAGCATTCAGTCATTCAAAAAATAAAAAATAAGACCATCGAAAAGGGACAAGCCTATTTGGTTATTAAAGAAGATGATTTGGTCTACATTATTAAAGAATGTAAGCAAAAGGGGCTAAAAGTAGGTCGCGATGTGGGATTGATATCTTACAACGATTCACCCATGAAAGAAATTGTTGGAGACGGAATTACGGTAATCTCAGTCGATTTTGAGGAAATGGGTGAGAAGGTGGCGAACTTCATTAAAAGCAAACAAAAGATCTTTGAAGTCCTCTCGCCGCGGTTAATTCTCAGGGGATCGCTGTAGCGAGATCTACAACGACCGGTATGATTTAGGTGATGTCTTATTTGATCTTCTCTTTGAAAATCTTTCTGAACTTGTCCAGCTTCGGAACAATTACAAACTGGCAGTAGCCCTGTGCCGGATTTCGTTCATAGTAATCCTGGTGTTCTGCTTCGGCTCTGAAAAAGTTTTCCCACGGGCTGATTTCAGTCACCACAGGCTTTTCGAAAATAGCCTCTTTATTCAAGTGCTGCTTGATGATTTCCGCAGTTTCCTGTTGCTTTTTATTGTGATAGAAAATAACTGAACGATATTGCGTTCCAACATCGGCACCTTGTTGGTTTAGCGTGGTCGGATCATGGGTGGCCCAAAATACTTCCAGCAATTCCTGGAAACTTATTATTTCGGGGTCAAACTCAATTTCAACTACTTCGGCGTGCCCGGTTCTTCCGCTGCAAACTTCGCGGTACGCAGGATTAACGATATTGCCACCCGAATAGCCGGAAGTGACGGATTGCACTCCTTTTAATTCTTTAAAAATGGCTTCGGTACACCAAAAACAACCTCCTCCAAATGTTGCGAGTTCCATATTCTTATCTTTTTAGAAATGTATTTTTAACTACGAATCAATAAACGAAGAGAGCAGGCAGGTAAATCATCCGATTAATCAATCTTTATCCCGAATCGGCGTAAAAGCTTTTTTTCGAAATTCCAGAAAAAGGTGAACTGCCCCAATAGGGTTCCAAACAGCATCAGCATGATCTGATATGCCGGAACAATGGTAAGCACATAGACAATTGCGGAAAGCCAGAAAGGCCAGTCGGGGCTATAATCGAGCCAGTGAAAAACCAACTTACGAATAATAAGAGCTCCACTGCCGGAGATTGAAAAAACGACAAAAATGACGATTAATTGCAGGTCGGAATCAACATTCCACTTTTCCTTCAACCGTTTAAACATAGTTCCTTTTCTTTGAGTACAACTAGTAAACAAGCTTTTTCCTGAATGGTTGAAAGCTTGTTCGATAAAATAGGCACATATTTCTTAATTCCACTAGCCGAACTGGTGGCTTTGGTAAATGATATAACCGTATATCACAAAGCGTAAGATCCTGAACAGGGCAAAATTAAGGTATCTTTTCATGGGGTAATCTGTTGTTCCTACCAGCATACTGATAGCCGACCAGGGAAGGGGAGTAAGTGCCGATGCAACAATGAGAAAAGCACCGTACTTTCGGAAAAGGGGCCAGTACTTGCTAAAAAACCTTCGGCCCAGATACCGGAATAACACAACCCGCTGAAGGTATCGCCCAACTAAAAATGCGAAGTACCCGGCTCCATACGATACACCTGCAAAAAAGCCCAGGTTCAGCACATAGTGCCAAAGGTCGCCTTTGTAATAGGCCCAAATCATAAAGAACTCCGGTGGGAAAAGTCCGAAAAAGACTTCTGAACCAACATATACCCCGTAGATGATGAGTGGTTGACTGTAAAATCGTTTGAGCCAAAACTCTTTGTTTTCATCAACGATAAATTCTTTGGCAAGCAGGTATAAAACAGCAAGGATTGCCATCCAAAGCAATCCTTTGAGTATATTTTTTAAGAGGAATTTAAACTTGAAATGTAGTTTCATTCAATTGTTTTTATTCGTTGGTATGCAGAAGGGCTTCCTCCTACACCAACTTCAACGATAATCTAAGTTGCAATTGCGGGTGTTATAATTCCTCTGTGTGTGTGTCGAGATGATTATAACGCGTCAATTTTCGAAGCCAGCTCATGGTCTTTGTTGGTTACTTTGCCATCACTGTGCGATGTTAAGCTAATGGATACTTTTTTGTATGAATGGATCAAAATATCGGGGTGGTGATCCATACCTTCTGCTAATTCGCCAACTTGGTTTACAAAGCTGAGTGCTTCTTTGAAATTATTAAACGTAAATTCTTTGGTTATTTTCTCTGTTTCTTTGTTCCAATCCATAATAATAAATTTAACTTGTTTTTAATTGCTTCTACAATTCCAAACAAGTTGAAATTTACATGGTTCAATCAAAGTCAGTCATTTATTTTATTTAACAGCCAAGCCATGTTTTCACCCAGTGTATTCATAATTTGCATGCCTTCTTCGTCTTGTAAAACGGCTCCTTCAGGTCCACCTACTGCAAAGTTCCAGTAGCTCGATCCCGGCACAATCATTTGACTAATCAGGAAAAAGTTATTGAGTGTTTCGAAAGCGTGCAATTGGCCTCCACGGCGAACAGCAAGTACTCCTGCTCCAACCTTACGTTTTAACAGATGGCCGTTTCCGCGGGTAACATAACCAACCACATCAATTAAGGCTTTCATTTCGGTTGTAACATCTGCAAAGTAAACCGGCGAGCCCAGAATGAGGCCATCAGCTTGGAGTATTTTTTCGATACATTCGTTAAGCACATCATTTTTGATGTGACACTTTCCATCTTTTATTTCCCGACACTTGCCACAGGCTGTGCAACCGTGAACCTGCCTCCCGCCAAGCTGGAAGTACTCGGTTTCGATACCTGCTTGTTGCAGTGGTTCAAATACCTTTTCGATTACTATTTTGGTGTTTCCGTTTTTACGAGGACTTCCATTAATGGCTAGTACTTTCGTCATGTTGATCGTTTGTTGTTTTTTTGAATTGTTAGTTGTTGAAGACGTATGAAATCAGGTTCGCACCCATTTGCAAAGCTTTCTTCCGAACGTTGGGCGGGTCGTTGTGCACCGAAGGATCTTCCCATCCGTCCGAGATATCGGACTCGTAGGTGTAAAAACAAACCAAGCGGTGTTCGATGAACAACCCAAACCCTTGCGGCCGCTTATTATCGTGTTCATGAATTTTAGGTAAGCCGTCCTCGAACCGGTATTTTTGCTGATAGATCGGATGATCTGCAGGCAACTCCACAAACTCTTGCTCCGGGAAAACCTTTTTCATTTCGCGCCGGATGTAGGCGTCAAGTCCATAATTGTCATCGATGTATAAAAAACCACCAGCCTCCAGATACAACCGCAGGTTTCTGCTTTCTTCTTCAGAAAAAATGATGTTCCCATGCCCGGTGATGTGGACAAATGGATAGTTGAACAGCTCAATACTCCCGGGTTCTACGGTTGCCGGCTCCGGATCGATATTGGTTTGGAGCTCCTGATTGCAAAACCGAATCAGGTTGGGCAAAGCTGTCGGATCGGCATACCAGTCGCCGCCACCTTTATACTTGACCAGCGCCAACTTCAAATTGGGGTTTTGGCCGAAAAGGGTAGCGGAAAATAAGAAAAGGAGCAGTGTTAAAAGCTTTCTGTTCATCGCTTAATTCTTGGATCAACAAAGATAATAAGATAAGCCGTTGTGTGAAACCTGTACAAAATGATTTCGCAATTTTATTGGCCTGTCTGTGCTGCATATTTCATGAAACAGAAGAGGTTTGAGAATCATGGAAGCCATTTGAAAACTGTCGAATGCCATGGTTTGGTCTGGTCTTCAGCTGTTATCCACTCAAAACAAGTTCATTGAGAGCTGAAAAGCTAAGCCACATACTGGCAGAAATGAGCCCGTTAAACCCTTTTCAGACTGAATGAACCTGCCAATTTTACCAAAGAAGGTCGTTTTCCAGAACCGATTTAAATTAGAGCTGTTATCTTTGCGAAGGATTTACAAAAGAAGAAGCATGAAGAAGAGTTTTACAACGCGGTCACTGCATGTTCCATTCCCCAAAAAGGATGCTCACCGCTCGTTAGATATGCCGATATACGAATCAGTTGCTTTTGAGTTTGATTCGTCCGAAGATATAGCTGCTAATTTTAGAGGCGAACTGCCGGCACACGTGTATTCGCGTACCAGCAACCCCACGGTTGAGTATTTTGAGCAGAAGCTGAAAACCTTAACAGGAGCTCACCATGTACTAGCGCTTTCATCGGGCATGTCGGCCATTACGAATACCATTTTAGCCATTTGTAAAAGTGGCGACAATATAATTTCGGGCAACCATTTGTTTGCTCATTCTTATTCCTTATTCGATCAAACCCTTCGGAACTATGGCCTGGAAACACGCTTTACCGATACCACCAAGGCCGATGAGGTAGAAAAACTGGTTGACGAAAATACCCGGGCCATTTATTTCGAAACGGTAACCAACCCGCAACTGGAAATAGCCGATATTTTAAAACTCTCGAACATCGCAAAAAAATACAAGCTGCTGTTGATTTCGGATAGCACCATTACGCCACCGGTTGTTTTTAATGCCAAAGACTTTGGGGTTGATATTGAAGTGATGTCGACGACCAAGCACATTTCGGGTGGAGCAACTTCGTTTGGAGGTGTGATTGTAGACCATGGAACTTACGATTGGCAACTCAATCCGAACCTGAAGCCTTTGGTTGAGAAATTCGGGAAAGACACGTTTGTAGGCCGTTTGCGCAAAAACTACTACCGCAATACCGGAGGCGCGATGACCGCTCATACCGCTCACTACCAAATTCTGGGGTTGGATCTGTTGGAGCTGCGCTTCGAGCGTTCGTATGACAACTGTATGAAGCTTGGCAAGTTTTTAGGCAATCATCCCCAAGTAAAGGGCGTGACTTATCCCGGTATGAAAAATGCCGTGAACTACGATTTGGCCAAGGTGCAGTTTGATGGAAAGCCAGGAACGATCATCACTTTTGATCTGGAATCGGAACAAGCCTGCTTTGCGTTTATGAACCGCTTGCAACTCATCCGCCGTGCGACCAACCTGAACGACAATAAATCGTTGATTATTCACCCCTGGTCTACCATTTATGTTGAGTTTTCGGAAGCAGATCGCCTGGCCATGAAAATAAAACCAACGGCTATGCGCCTTTCGGTTGGCATTGAATCGGCTGACGATTTAATTGCCGATATTGAACAGGCACTGAACGGATAGCAGTCAGGAATTCAGCCACTCCTTAAACCGGGTTGAGCGCTCAATGCTTACCAGGCTATCTTTATCATCTTCAGTCGTGGGAGTTAATACCAACTTCACACGTCCGCGCGACCAGGCATACATTTTATCGATGGCTGCCATGTTAATGATGTATTTGCGGTTAATTCGAAAATAGTGTTCCGGGTTTAACAGCTCTTCCAGCTTGTCGAGCGAGTATTCTACCGGGTAAGATTTATTGGTAAATGTTGTAAGAAAGACCGATTTGTCCATGGCATAGAAATAGGCAATTTCCGACGTTTCAACCTTGTGTATCTTTTCGCCGTACGAAACCAGGAACCGCTTTTTATAGGGTTGTTGTTGTCCGGTGAGCATGGGGTGTAAACTTTCGAAGTTGATGCTGAAAGCCGCTTTCATTTTTTTATACTTCTCCAGACTTTCTACTAAATCGTCTTTCCTGATAGGTTTCAACAAATAGGAAATGCTATTGAGTTGAAACGCTTTAATGGAGTATTGGTCGTAGGCGGTGGTAAAGATGATGGGAATATTCACCGGGACCTGCTTAAAAATGCTGAAGCTTAATCCGTCGGATAGCTGAATGTCGAGAAAAATTAGGTCGGCCGTTTGATTCATTAACCAGCTAACCGATTCTTTAATGGAACCCAGCTTGGCGGCGATTTGGTATTGCGGGTTTATTTCCTGTAAGAGTTTTTCGAGCCGGTCGGCAGCTACTTTTTCATCTTCAATGATCAATACGCGCATAATCGTCTGGTTTTAAAAGTGGCAGTTCAACTTGATAGCAGTTATTTTTCACAATAAAACGAGGTACTCGCTGGCCGATCAAGGCATAGCGTTTTGTGACATTGCTTTGTCCAATTCCGGTTGATTTGCTTTGCGAAAACCTGGGCTGAAGCTTGTTTTTAATGACAAGTGTGCCTTCGGCTGTAGCCACCGAAATGGTTAAGGGCTTATTCTCGTTGATGATGTTGTGTTTGATGGCATTCTCCAGCACCACCTGCAACGAAAGTGGCGGAAGCAACCAGCTCAAAAATTCAGATGAAACATCTATTTCCAGCGAAAGAGACTCGCCATAACGCATCTGCTGTAAGTTAAAGTATGATTGTATAAAAGCCAGTTCTTCTTTCAAACTTACAATGGGTTGCTCAATGGTTTCCAGCACATACCGATAAATCAGGGCAAACTCATCAACAAATTGCTGGGCCTTCTTCGAATCGCTTTCAATTAATCCCGATAACACATTCAAACTATTAAACATGAAATGTGGATTGATTTGCTGCTTAAGCATTTCATATTTTATTTGCGAAAGTTCCTGTTCGAGCATGCTTGCTTTCACTCGTGTTTGGTTGTACTCGAAAAAATAGATACGAGCCTCCAGAACAATCATCAACAGCAGGTTGACGACCGCATAAATCAGGGCATTTTTGATGAGCACCGCATTGAGCTCGTTGGTGTAGGCACTAATCCAGTATGCTGTAAGGGTTATAATGGTTGAAATAACGACTGCTATAATTACGGTTAACGACAATTGAATGATCAGCCGTTTGATTGTGTTTGCCGTACTCCAGGGAAGTCGGTAATTGAGGTGGCGGATAACAAATAAGTTGGGGTAAGCCACCATGAACGCCGAAAGGAGACTTAAAAATGAATTGTAAATCAATCGAATACCAAAATGGCCAAGATCATTCACCGGGTAATAGCCCGTGAAGTGGTTGTAAGTGATAATAATCAGTTGCACACCAACGGCCAGTCCGAGCAGTAAGCGGAATAGCCTTTTGAATGGAAAAAGCTGGTTGATTGGCTGAAGAGGCATAGCGTATTGGTTCACCTTATGGGAGAATTGGTTTTGCTTTAAAATTACACAAAAATGAAAAACCCGCTCCCGATTATCAAAATAGATTGATTAAAAATCCGGTTCATGCCTAGTCGGTCACAAACCGGATTTGTTATTTCGTTTAAAATATACCATATCGAACAGTGATACCGGTATTGAATTTCTGCAATACATCTTCTTCAACACCCAGCATTTTTATGGGCGACGTATTCCGATACGATCCTTCGAGGCCAACCCACCAGTTGCCGGCCACATGAACCATAAATTCGGCTCCAAACTCATTGGCTGCAAAACGTTCGGCATCAATGTATTCATCTGTCCAGGTCAACTCTTTGCGGTATTCTTTATCGTACTGATAGAACAGTAAACCCATGCCAGTGGTCCATGAAAAGCTTAGTTTCCCCCAGTTTTTTAAAGGAACGAGGTATTCTAAAAACATGCCCGAATAGGCTCCTTGCAAACGGTAAGTTCCATCCGTTACCAGCTGGCTTAACTCGTGGTCGTAATTCAGCGCACTATGAGCCAGCCCAATTCCCCAGTGTTCGTCAATCACTACGCCAACACGGGCAGTGAGCCAGCTGGCCGATTCGTCCATCACCGTTGAGTAGGTTCCCCCAAGGCTTCCGTACATGCCCACGGTGTGTTCTTTTTTCTTCCCTTTATAGCTGAAAAGGTAATTGTTGTTTGTTTCCTGTGCCGTTGAGATTATGCACAGCACTAAAAATAACAGGCTTAAAAAAATCGCTTTTGTTTTCATCGTTTCAATTGTTTAACGTGTTTGTTTTAAATTTCACTTCAAAACTAGCGTGGCAACACGAAACCGAAAACTATAAGATGACGAGCCTGCAGAATGGAGGGGCGAACCTGTTTTTAGTCGGATGAATCGGATGAGTTAAACGGTATAATGCCAGCTTAATTGTTGCTTGTCGCCCTTCTGAAAGTCAGGAAGGAGATTCGCCAAGCTACTTCCAACTACTGGGTGGAACCATTACATACAGCGTTTGTACTGGTGTCCATTGAACGACTTGTTGGATCAACCGGATTTTCGAGGTTGCGGGCTTGCGTGGCTTTACGTTGAAATGCGTTTGATAGCTTCTCCATGCGCATGAGATTGCAAGAAAACACGTTTTTTTCGATGCCCATGGCCGTGGTGGTGCCTCCAAACACGTTCGAAACCTTCTCCATGCGAATGGTGGTGCCTCCAAACATGTTTGATCCCTTCTCCATGCGAACGGTGACGCAAGAAAACACGTTTGATCCCTTCTCCATGCGAATGGTGGCGCAAGAAAACGCGTTTGAAACCATCTCCATGCGAATGGTGGCGCAATAAAACGCGTTTGAAACCTTCACCCACGCCATGGGGGAGGCTTGTTTTTCAGTTAGTTAAGTATTTTGTGGCTGTTCTCCCTTGCGCATTGCCGTTTTGAGCCGTTTCGCGTAAAAATGACAAGCTCATATCGCAAACTGATAAATCCCGCTCCCCAATTCTCCTCCTGTTTGATGGAGGAGTCCGGGCTTTAGTCCGGGAGGTGGTTGCTTTTTACCGGGCAGGATTAGTAGCCGGGCTAAGCTGAAATCAAAACAAAGTTTGGACTAATACGCCGACAGATTCCGGCCTTCGCTTGAATACGGGATAAAAATGGATAGCAGAAGACGCAAATACCAAGGTTTCAGACATCATCCGGTTCCTATCCGTTCACCTTAATGGAATGCCCGCAATAAGAACAGTTTGTTACAACTAGTCGGGTTTTACCACTTGGTACTTTTTATCCAATCGACCACAAACTTGGCATTTTCGTACGGAATGTCCGGTAAAAATCCGTGTCCCAGGTTGAAAATCCATTTGCTGTTCTTCTGGAAAAATGGTTTGTATTTCTCCAATTCCAGCGCAATCTCTTCCTGGCTGGCGTACAGGTGTCGTGGATCAAGATTTCCCTGCAAACCAACTTCGGCGTGTACAATCTCGCGGGCATCTTCAATCGGCATTTGCCAGTCGATGCTTACAAAATCAGCAATATCCGGGGTCATGTATTTCAAACCGGTACCAAAGCCTTTTGGGAAAAAGATAAATGGCGTGCCGGTTTCGCGTACAGCACGACTAATTTTTACGACCGCCGGCATAAACAGTTCGTTGTACAGCTCCACCGGAATGAGGTTGGCATGCGTTTCGAACAACTGGAATGCACTGATGCCATGCTCCACTTGCTTTTTCGCATAGATGACCGAAAAATCAGCAATTGCGTCAATTAGCCGCTTGGCTTCCTTTTTATGTTGAAACAGAAATTTGATGGCATCGGGGAAGTTGGGATTGGAGCTGAAGCCCTGCAACATGTAACACATGGTGGTTAGCGGTGCCCCACAAAAGCCAATTAACGGGATATTCGCAGGTCGTTGACGAATAATCTCATCAATCGCTCCGTAGATATATTCCAATTTGGCAGGATCAGGATTCAGGTGATCGGCCGGTTTGCTCAGCCCTTTTAATGGCTTGTTGAATACCGGTCCATGGTCGGTGAATTCCAGTTCCATACCCATGGCATTCGGAATCACCAAAATGTCGGAAAACAGGATGGCGGCATCAACGCCCAAATCCTGAATAGGCATCAGGGTGACTTCTGCAGCCAGCTTGGCATCATCCATCAACTCGCGGAAGGTGTATTTTTCCTTCAGTTGATTATAGTTGGGCAAAACCCGTCCGGCCTGGCGCATAAACCATACCGGAGGGCGTTCTGTTTTTTTCCCTTGAAGTGTATCTAAAAATAGTGATTGCATTGTTTCGTATTTAGTCGTGAGAAATGAGAGGGGAGTACTGAATCCTGAATATTGCCCTCCAAGCTATGATTTCAATTTGCGGATTACAGACTTCTTAAGGCTTTTTCGTTAGCCGCAATGATTGTCTCGATATCTTCGTCGGTGTGAGCGTCAGATACAAACAGGCACTCAAATTGCGATGGAGCCAAATAGATCCCGCTTTCCAACGACTTCTTGAAATAGCTGGCATATTTAGAGGTATCAGAAGTCATCGCATCCTCGAAGCTTTTCACGGTTTCATTTTCGGTGAAGAACAAGGTCATCATCGACCCCATGCGATTAATAACACCCGACACGCCTGTTTTTTCGAGATTGGCTCTTAGCCCGGCTTCCAGTTTGGCCGCCTTACGTTCCAGCTCTTCGTATATCGAAGGATTCTTTTTCAAGGTTGTTAACATGACCAGGCCGGCAGCCATGGCCAATGGGTTTCCGGATAGTGTTCCGGCTTGATAAACCGGACCATCAGGTGCCAGTTGATTCATAATTTCTTCGCGTCCGCCATACGCTCCAACAGGCAGACCTCCGCCAATAATTTTACCGAGGGTTGTCAGGTCTGGTTCCACACCAAAGCGTTGTTGAGCACCTCCGGCCGATAATCGGAATCCGGTAATCACTTCATCAAAAATAAGCAGTGCACCGTATTGTTGAGTTATTTTTTTCAAGCCTTTCAGAAAACCTTCTTCCGGAAGTACAACTCCCATGTTTCCGGCTACCGGCTCCAGAATAATGGCCGCAATATGGTCGCCGTGTTCTTTAAAAAGCTTTTCAACCGATTCGAGATTGTTGTAATCTGCCGTTAGTGTGTCTTTTGCTGTCGCTTTAGTTACTCCCGGGCTATCAGGCAATCCGAGGGTAATGGCACCCGATCCGGCTTTAATTAAGAAACTGTCGGCATGTCCGTGGAAACAGCCGGCAAACTTCACCACCTTATCCCGGCCGGTGAATCCGCGGGCCAATCGCAGCGCACTCATGGTTGCTTCCGTTCCGGAGTTCACCATGCGAACTTTATCGATCGAAGGAACCATGCTGACAATCAGCTCGGCCATTTCATTCTCGATGAGGGTAGGGGCACCATAGCTGGTTCCCAGCTCCGCAGCTTGTTGCACTGCTTTAACAATTTTGTCGTTGGCATGTCCCAGGATTAGCGGTCCCCAGGAGGATACAAAGTCGAGGTATTCGTTACCATCAATATCCCACACTTTTGCACCTTTGGCTTTGGCAATAAATACCGGATCGGCATCTACGCTTTTAAATGCACGAACGGGAGAATTAACGCCTCCGGGTATTCTTTTTTTTGCTTTTTCGAATGCTTGTATGCTTTTTTCGTATGTCATCATTTGAAGTTCAGTGTTTTGAGTTTAAAGTTTCGGGTTCAAGGTTTCAAGTGTCCCGTTACTTACACCCGGTTTCCTTTTTCAAGTTCACTTAAAACAAACTCTTTGGCGTGGTAGGTGATAATCACATCAGCACCTGCGCGTTTCAGTGAAGTCAGTATTTCTTTGATCAGTCGTTGCTCGTCAATCCAGCCATTGGCAGCCGCCGCTTTTACCATCGAAAATTCGCCACTTACATTGTAGGCCACTACCGGTACATTATAGGTCATTTTCACCCGGCTGATGATATCCATATAGCTTAGTGCAGGCTTGACCATCACCATGTCGGCTCCTTCTTCCAGGTCGGTTTCCACTTCGCGAAGGGCTTCATCGCCGTTGGCCGGATCCATCTGGTAGGTATTCCGGTCGCCAAATTGGGGGGCACTGTCTGCAGCATCGCGGAAAGGTCCGTAAAAGCCCGATGCATATTTGGCCGAATATGCCATGATTGGTGTATTTTGAAAGCCATTGTCATCCAATGCTGTGCGGATGGCAGCTACACGACCATCCATCATATCGCTTGGTGCAATAATATCAGCACCGGATTTCGCCAGAGTAACAGACTGTGCTGCCAGTGTTTTCAGCGTGCTGTCATTGTCCACATCCCCATCTACAATGGTTCCGCAGTGTCCGTGTTTGGTGTATTCGCAGTTGCAAACATCAGCCACGATAACCACCTCAGGTAGTTCGGCTTTAATAGCCCGAATGGCTTGCGGTACAATTGCATCATGCTGGCAAGCCACTGCTCCGGTTTCATCTTTCTCGGCAGGAATACCGAAAAGTAAGATTTTATCGACGCCTGTTCGCTCAACCAGGTCTTTGACTTCTTTCACCAACAAGTCAACCGACAATTGAAAGTTGCCCGGCATTGATTTGATTGGATTACTGATATTTTCGCCGGGAACTACGAAGTAAGGCATAATTAAATCATCGCGGTTCACTTCGGTTTCGCGCACCATATTTCTGATGGCTGCTGTTTTTCTTAATCTTCTGAGTCGTGTAATTGGAAAGCTCATATTGTTAGTCTTTTATGGTCGTTTTATTCGATTTTAAATACTGAATGGTTGTTTCTGCTAATCCCAAATAACTTGGCTTTTTTGCTGTTGCCAGTACTACAGCTTGATATTCGTTGATCGCAGCGGTCGTTGTTTTTCCAATACTGATGAAACGTAATTGCCTTGGACTTATTTTTATCTTTTCAACCAGCGCTTTTACAGCCGAAGGACTGGTCGCAATTAGTGCATCGTATTGATTGGATTCGACTAAATTAAGGATTCTTGGATCAACGGATTGGACAAAGCGGGTTTCATAAACGTTAACCCGCTCTACATTCGCCTTTTGTTTGAATTTATGCAGTAGCATGTCCTTGGCCATATTTCCAAGGATTAATAATATCCGCTCATTTCCTTTGAGCTTTGGCATAAATTCATCGGCAAAGTCTCCGGACGATTTCCCGGATCCTACAAAAGTAGGAACGATTCCTTTTTGCATCAGCATTTCGGCTGTTTTAAGGCCTATGGCTGCTATTTTATTCGACAGTTCCGGGTGATTGGAAACAAAGGATGGTACCGCATTTTTGCTGGTAAAAACCAGCCAGTCATAATCGGTTAGTTTTCGCTTTGTTTTGAAGGGGATCGAAGTGGTTTCGATCAGTGGCATAGCATGTACGGTTGCTCCGCTTTGAGCAAGCATTTCATAAAACCGATCGTGCTTCCGTTGAGGATAAGTGCAAATGACCGTTCGGTCTTTTAATATGTTACTTTCATCATTTGTTGACATCTGTTTACTCGGGCCTGATGCTGTCCAGAATTTCTTTACCACCATCGTCCAAAATGGACTGGGCTAATTCAATGGCTTTTTCCGACGCTTCATCCAGTGTGGTATTCACCGATTTTCTGATTAATTTCGTTCCATCTAAACTGGCAACCATTGCGGTGAGTGTAATTTGCTCCCCATCAATTTCAGAATAGCACCCTACAGGCACCTGACAACCACCCTCGAGTGTTCGGAGGAGCGAACGTTCTGCCAACGTTGTTGTCCGGGTGACCTCATCGGTAATGGCATCAAGTAGCGACTGGACCAATTCATCTTCTTCACGAATCTCAATGGCAATGGCTCCCTGACTAACCGCCGGAATCATTACGTCGGTATCAATAAACTCAGTGATTATTTCGTCATACCCTAAACGTAAAATACCCGCTCCGGCCATAATCAATCCATCGCAATGGCCATCTTTCATTTTCTGTAGTCGGGTTTCTACATTCCCGCGAATGTCAACAATTGTTAGTTCTGGATTGAAATGCAATACTTGCGATTGGCGTCGCAAACTTGAGGTGGCTATTTTATCTTTCGCAGTGAAATCAGCCAATTTGCGTCCATCCTTCGAAATAAAAACATCACGAACTTCAGCTCGTTCCAACATGCCACCGATGATTAAATTTTCGGGGAGTTCTGTTGGGAGATCTTTTAAGCTGTGGACAGCCAAATCAATTTCGTTGTCGTAAAGCGCTTGTTCAATTTCTTTGGTGAAAAGTCCTTTATCGCCAATTTTCGAAAGGGCAACGTCCAGAATTTTATCCCCTTTGGTTTTAATGATTTTTAACTCGAAATTATCGGAGGGGTGTGCTTTTTCTAATTCACTTTTTACGGTCTCTGCTTGCCATAGGGCAAGCTTACTTCCACGGGTTCCGATCCTGATTGTTTTTTTACTCATGAGTAGGGGAGAAAAGATCGTTTATTACTTTTATATATTCAGTTTTTCGGCCATTATCGCTGATGGCTTTTAGGTTTTTAATCATCGATTTCACCAGTTTCTCAGCGATATGTTTACCGTATTTTTCCATGTTCTGGAATTCTTCTTCGTTATGAAATTTCCTGAAGACTTCCAGTTCCGATGTATTGATCTCGTGTACACCCATAATGATATTTTGGATGGCCGGAGATAAATTTTGAACGCTTAACCAATCGGCATATTCATGGGCTTTTTTCTTAATAATTTTTTCGGCAGTTGAAATGTAGGTTTTCTTTTTCTCCATGTTTTGGGCAACCACTTCCTTTAGGTCATCCACATTGTATAGAGCAATGTTTTCAATGTCGGCTACTTTGGGATCGATGTTGCGCGGTACGCCAAGGTCTATAAAAACGGTTTGCTTATTGGTATTCTCCGCGCTAAGCATATCGGGTGTAATCAGCGGTTTTTTGCAGGTGATTGAACTGACCACGATGTCGGCCTCACGAATACCAGTCTGGAGTTCTTTAAAATTCAGTGCACTTCCACCAAAACGTCCGGCAAGTTCTTCAGCTTTTGACATTGTCCGGTTGGAGACAATAATGTTTTGACATCCCTTTTTAGCCAGGTTTTTAATAACCAGTTCTCCGGTTTCTCCTGCACCAATCAATAATATCTTTTTATCGGGTAGTTGTTCGAAAATGCTGTTGCATTTTTCTACCGCTGCGTAACTGACTGAAAATGCTCCGCTACTAAGTGCTGTTTTTGTGCGTACCTGTTTTCCCGTTTCCAGTGCTTTATAAAACAGCCGGGTCAATATTTTGCCTGCAGAACCAATCTCTTCGGCATGATTGATGGCTTCTTTAACTTGCGAAACAATTTGATATTCGCCCAACACCATTGATTCCAGTCCCGAAATTACATGGAATAAATGCGAAACGGCACTTTGAGTTTCGTATTTGTAAAAATGAGATTCAATGGCATCTTCTTCCTGAATATGTGCTTTCAGGAAATGAAATAAGATATGGAAAGCTCCTGGAGAGCAACATTCTTCGGCGGTAAAATACAACTCTGTCCGGTTGCAAGTTGAGATGATGACCAGTTCATCAATATTTTTATCTTTCAATATCGTTTGTGATAAATCGGTATACTCTTCCTTCGTAAGAGCAAATTTCTCACGAATACTTACAGGTGCCGATTTATGACTTAAGCCTACTACTCCAATCATGCGTTTTGAAAATAAATGAAAGTTTGGTTATTGATTTCTTCTTTTTTTTGAATGTACTAAGAAATCGCAATCGGAGGAGATAAGCCAAAGAAAGTGTGGTAAATATCAAATGAATACTTTCTGTGATTGCTAATTGTAAAGCTATTCCCTTCAGGTTTAGGGACTAAAAGCTTATCAGCTTTAGATAAAGCTGTTTGGCTACATTTATAATCAGGTGTAGTTTTTTCCGATACATCGAAAAAGTAGCAACTATTGTTGTTTGCACTAATTTGAGCCGATTGGCTGCCAGAGTCTTTGTATTCAATGTTTTTTCCTGTGAGTTCAGCTAGTTCTTCATTCGCATTAGCTCTTAGGTTTATCCCCATGGTGAGGACAAATAACGCTCCGAGTAAAAGGAGGTAAGGCATGAATGATCCGGCTAATCCAATAAAAAACATAATAGTCGCTTACAATATTCGAGAACAAATTTAATAATGTCTGTTAGAATACGAATAGATTTTGGTTGATATTAATCAATTCTAACGCAGATTTTGTAACTATTCTCAATAATAAAGGGTTTCGAAAAATTATTTGTTCTGTTAAGGTAACAACAATCACGGATTGATGTTTTATAAATTGTTATTTTTTTGAAATTAGAAAACAACCCCGACCTGGTTTAACGAAGTACGATATCATGAAAATTTTCATTGGTTTCCTCTGGTTGTTAAGCGTTAAAACTTGTTTTACGTTCAATTAACCAGGTTTTCTCAAGGGAGGAGCTGGTTCTTAAAAACAAGAATAAACGAAAGTGATTTTTATCCAATTGTTATTCTACTTAGCTGAATCGTAATATTTGAAAATTGCCATTACCGATGCTGACATCTGTTTGATTCATGTTTTAAACATCTGCCTGTTTTCGCTGTTCTTACTTAAAAGGAATAATAATCGATGAGAACAGTAAAGAAAATACATCAACCGGAGAGTGATCCAATTCAGGACTTAACAACGGATCGGGTGATTCCGACTCGTTCGATCCAACACATAGACCCATTTCTATTCTTAAATCACCATGGTCCGCAGGAATATCCGGAAAACAATAATGGTCTTCCGTTTGGTCCCCATCCACACCGCGGCATGGAAACAGTAACTTTTATACTGGACGGAGATATTGCTCATTTTGATAGCAGTGGACAGAAAAGTGTTATTAAATCGGGCGGTGTTCAATGGATGACGGCAGGTAGAGGTTTGATTCATTCAGAAGTTTCCTCTGAGGAGTTTAAGCAAAAAGGTGGACCTTTGGAGATTTTACAGCTTTGGGTTAATCTGCCCGCAAAAGATAAGATGTGCGATCCTTTTTACAAGGGAGTTCAAAAAGAACTGATTCCGAAAATTGATTTAAACGATGGACAAGTAAACGTAAACCTGGTTTCCGGTGATTGGGAGGGCGTAAAGGGGCCTTTTCAATCAGGAATTGGCGTTCATTTGTCAACCATTGACTTTAACCCGGATTCAGAATTGGAATTGACAATACCTAAAACAAGAAACGTCTTTTTCTACCTTATTCGTGGGAAAATGGAAGTCAATGGTCAGTTGGTAGAAGCAAAGCGCTTGGTTGAATTTGTTAATGATGGATCGATGATTAAAGTTGAAGCGCTTGAACAAAGCATGTTATTGCTGGGATATGCGCCACCGATAGATGAACCGGTTGTTTCTCATGGTCCTTTTGTGATGAATACCCAAGAGGAAATTGTCAAGGCCTACGAAGATTATAAAAATGGTAAATTTGGTAGTTGGAGCCATTAATTTATATGGCGTCATTTTATCAACTTACTACTAAATAAATAATGAATAATTTGAATAAGCGAAAGCTGCTACGAAACGGATTAATGGTTATTCTGGTGATTAATTTCTTCGCCTTGATCATAGCATTGACCAATTTGATAGACGATAATCCGCTTAGGGACTATCGGATAGCATTGGTCGTTAGTTTTGTTGCAATTGCAGCCTTGGCCCGGCAAGTCTGTAAAAATTGTGGCGAAAAGACTGATTGAATTTTATCAGCGAAATAAAGTCCGTATTTCTATATCCGTGGTAAATGTTGGGTTTTCAAAATATCTTATAGAACAAGTTTAAGTAAAAATCGGTATAAGTAGATTAAGACTATTGTTTATGCTCTAAAATCAATCTTATGCCTATTTATATGGATCGTCATGATGTTTCAGATGTGGTAACAGCAGAAGCAGTAGCTCAGTTGCATCAGCAAGATTTGAAAATTCAGGAGGAGTTTAATTGTA
The DNA here is from genome assembly GCF_009847015.1 of Sunxiuqinia indica. Classification (GTDB taxonomy): domain Bacteria; phylum Bacteroidota; class Bacteroidia; order Bacteroidales; family Prolixibacteraceae; genus Sunxiuqinia; species Sunxiuqinia indica. The sequence continues at coordinate 741,847 of NZ_WVEM01000001.1, read as the reverse complement.
AAGGATTAACTTATTGGTTCGATGGAAATAGAAAGACTGCCTTTTGCTTGGTTGAAGCACCAAATAAGCAATGTTTAATCGATATGCACAATCATGCGCATGGCGAAATTCCGAACCAAATTATAGAGGTTGATGCCAGTGTGGTTGAATCTTTCCTGGGTAGAATTGAAGATCCTGAGAAGTCACAGGATACTGACTTAAACATTATTGATGATCCCGCTTTTCGTATTATCATGTATATCGGGTTTTCTAATTTGCCTTTTAGTTCAAACAAGATAGCAGACAAGGGATTTGAACCACAGGCCCGTATGAATCTTCTTTCGGAAGTATTTAGCGATTTTGGAGGTCGTATTGTTACACGAAATCATGATCATTTTATTGTGTCGTTTGATTCTGGTTTGCAGGCTGCCTGGTGTGCAGTTGAGGTTCATTCCAAGTTTGAGGAATGGGAGGAAACTGCAGACCGTGACCGTGTTAATCTGAAAACTGGCATTAGTGCAGGAGTTCCAGTAACCAATAAAAAGTTGTTCTTCGAAGAAGCACTGCAGTCGGCAGAGCGAATGTATCATATTGCTGATTCACGAATTGTAGTTTCATCGGAGGTGAAAAAAATATGCAAACAAGAAAATTCAAATGTGTTTGTTGATAACGATTTAGTTTATGCAATGACTCCATCCGATGAGCAATTCTTGGAGAAACTGATGAGCTATATTTCAGAAACCTGGCAAAATCCCGATCTCCATATTGATAATCTAGGATCACATCTTGGATTTAGCAAGTCGCAATTATATCGAAAAATCACTTCCCTCGTTGGAATAAGTCCCAATAACTTCATTAAAGATTTTCGGCTGAATAAAGCGTTAAGTCTAATTAACACACAAACCCATAGCATATCAGAAGTTGCCTATGAAACCGGTTTTAATAGTCCTTCCTACTTTACCAAATGCTTTTTGGGTAAATACGGCTTATTACCCTCTCAATACCAAAATATCATTGCGGAATAATTACTTCCCGTCTCGAAACAGATAAAAAGACTCAAAAGTACTATATAATGAATCGAATGTGCTAGTTAGTGCATTTAAGGTAGTTGTAACTTTGAATTTAATTCTAGTGACTTTAATGTGATCGCTGATGTAATTCTTTGTTCATCAGTGTTTAGTCGTCTGGTCCATTAGCGTGTTCGTTAACCGTAATTGACTAGTTGAAATTAGGAGTACAAGTCTTGATGTAAATAAATAAAAATGGAGGATTAAAAATGAAAATTGCAAAAGAAAACATTGAAGTAAAAATGGAAATTCCAGGTGCTGTCATACGTCAGAGAACAGATTTTGGCGATGCATCGGGATTCGGTAAGATTAGTGGTGAGTATTTCAGCCTTTCTGCAGGAGTAGACACAACACCTCTTTTCATGGGACTTGAAGGAAACCAATGTCAATGTCCACATTGGGGTTATGTTCTGAAAGGCAAAATTACAACCACTGATGCGAATGGCGATCAGGAAACTGTAACCGTTAATGATTTGTTTTACTGGCCTTCAGGGCATAATGTCAAAGTCGATTCGGACGCAGAGATAATCATGTTCAGCCCTCAGCACGAGCATACTCATGTGATTAATCATATGATTGAGAAAACGAAAGGCTAACATTATGGCAAATAATGTAAGCGATATAGATAATGCACGAATTGAGGAATTTAGTGCAGGAATTAGGGGGACTATTGTCAAACCTCTTGATTCTGATTATGATGAAACACGTAAAGTTTTCAATGGAATGATCGATAAACATCCCGGCCTGTTTGTAAAATGTGTCGATGTTGCTGACGTTATTCATTGTGTGAAATTTGGTCGGGAAAACAATTTGCTGGTTTCTGTTCGCGGAGGTGGACACAATGCCGGCGGTTTGGGAATTTGTGACGGTGGCATGGTCATCGATTTATCTGGAATCAAGTTTGTTCGTGTCAATGTTCAAGACCAAACCGTTCGTGTCGGTGGAGGCAATTTGTGGGGTGAAGTGGATCACGCAACTCATCCGTTTGGGTTGGCTATTCCTGCAGGAATCATATCAACCACAGGTGTTGGCGGATTGACACTAGGAGGAGGAGTTGGCTATTTATCCCGAAAATATGGTTTAACGATAGACAATCTGCTCGAAGCTGATATGGTTTTAGCTGATGGCTCTTTTGTAACAGCAAGTGCAAATCAACATGAAGACCTTTTCTGGGCGATACGCGGAGGAGGTGGTAATTTTGGAATTGTCACGTCTTTCAAATTTCAGGCACATCCGGTAAAAACCGTTTTTGGAGGACCAACATTGTGGCCTATCGAACAAACTGAGGAAATCATGGAGTGGTATCATGGATTTATCCATCAGGCACCTGATGAGCTCAATGGTTTTGTTGCAACTTTAACGATTCCAGAGTCTCCATTTCCAGAGCATCTTCATGGGAAAAAGTTTTGTGGAATTGTTTGGTGCTATACAGGTGACATCAGTAAAGCGTCTGAAGTATTCGAGCCAATTATGGATGAGAACCCTTTTTTTACACACGTTGGAGAAATGCCTTATCCAGCCATTCAAACTTTATTTGATGGGTTGCTCCCAACCGGAATGCAGTGGTATTGGCGTGCCGATTTTTTCAATGAAATTGGTCCCGAAGCCAGGAAGCAACATTTGGAAAATGGATTAAAACTTCCTACGCCATTATCCCAAATGCATCTTTATCCAATAAGTGGAGCTGCAAGTCGGGTTGGCAAAGACGAAACACCCTGGGCTTATCGAGATGCGAAATATGCAGGAGTGATTGTTGGAGTAGATCCTGATCCGGCCAATGCAGCCGTGATCTCCAAGTGGTGCAAAGATTACTATGATGCATTGCATCCATTTTCTTCAGGAGGAGCATATTCCAATTTTATGATGGATGAAGGGCAGGAGAGGGTAAAAGCTAGTTATCGTTATAATTATGAGCGGCTGACTCAAATTAAAAAGAAGTACGATCCGGGTAATTTTTTTCATGTCAATCAAAATATTCAGCCAGCCAACTAAAACGTACTTCTTTCTTAAAAATAGCATCAATAAAAAAAGCCATCCTCCCAAAGGAAGATGGCTTTTGAATTATAATAAAAGTGGTTTTTTACTTTTCTTCTACAGCTTCTGGTGCAAAATTCATGGAAGCCAATCGCTTGTAGGAAGCATAACGCCATTTGGCATTTTCTTCTGATGCTTTGAACAGCTCGGCAGCTTGTTCCGGGAACGACTTTTTCAATGAAGTATAGCGAACTTCACCGGCAAGGAAGTCTTGGAATTTGCTCCAATCTGGTTCTTTAGAGTCTAAAGAGAAAGGATTCTTTCCTTCAGCTTCCAACATCGGATTGTAGCGATACATTGACCAGTAACCTGCATCAACTGCTTTTTTCTCTTCAGCCTGAGATGCGCCCATGCTGGCACGCAGTCCGTGGTTGATACAAGGAGAATAAGCGATAATTAATGATGGTCCAGGGTAAGCCTCTGCTTCGCGCAATGCTTTCAGGTATTGTGCTTGGTTTGCTCCCATTGCTACTTGTGCAACGTAAACATATCCGTATGACATGGCCATAACGCCCAAGTCTTTTTTGCGGATTTTTTTACCTGAAGAAGCGAATTTCGCAACAGCACCAACTGGTGTTGCTTTTGATGCCTGACCACCAGTGTTCGAGTAAACCTCGGTATCCATAACCAATACGTTTACATCTTCTCCTGAAGCTAATACGTGGTCTAAACCACCATAACCGATGTCGTAAGCCCATCCGTCACCACCAAATACCCAAACTGATTTTTTAACCAGGTATTTTTTCAGTCCCAGGATGTCTTTGGCATAGTCAGCATCTTTCCCTGCAAGAGCAGCCAATACGCTGGCTGAAGCTTCTTTTGATGCTTCGGCATTATCTTTACCTTCAATCCATGCTGTGAAAGCCGTTTTCTCGTCTTCGCTGATACCATTTGAAAGAGCATCTTTCATGATCATTTCAATGCGATCGCGTTGAGCAGAAACACCTTCAGCCATACCGAAACCGTACTCAGCATTGTCTTCGAACAATGAGTTAGCCCATGCTGGACCTTGTTCGCTTTCTTTGTGTTTACAGTAAGGTGTTGACGGAGCAGAACCACCATAGATTGAAGAACAACCAGTAGCATTAGCAATCATCATGCGCTCACCATAAAGCTGAGTGATTAATTTAATATATGGAGTTTCACCACAACCAGCACAAGCTCCAGAGAACTCAAACAATGGCTGAGCAAACTGAGAGTTTTTAACTGATTTATATTTGTCAACTACTTTTTCTTTGTAGCTTACATTTTTGTCCATGTAATTCCAGCGATCAACTTGCGACTCTTGCGATCCAAGAGGCTTCATAACCAATGCTTTTTCTTTTGAAGGACAAACATCGGCACAGTTTCCACAACCGGTACAGTCGAGCACTGAAACCTGGATACGGAAGTTTAAACCTGGGAATTGTTTTGTTGGAGTTGCAACTTTTACATCGGTATTCTCAGGAGCCTTCGCCAATTCTTCTTCAGTCATTAGGAATGGACGGATAGAAGCGTGAGGACAAACGTAAGCACACTGGTTACACTGAATACAGTTGTCGCCAATCCACTCAGGAACGTTAACAGCGATACCACGTTTCTCAAATGCAGAAGTTCCTTGCTCAAAGGTACCGTCTTCGTATCCTGTAAATGTTGAAACAGGAAGGCTGTTACCTTCTTGTCCATTGATTACGTCAACAAATTTGCTGATGTAGTCAGGACGATCGGTAGCTGCAATTTCTTCTTCCAGCTTAATTTCTTTCCATTCAGCAGGTACTTCAACTGTAACAACGTTTTTACCTCCGGCTTCAACAGCTGCAAAGTTCATGTTTACAATTTTTTCCCCTTTTGAACCGTACGATTTTACGATCGCTTTTTTCATCTCTTCAACCGCTTGTTCGTAAGGAATTACGCCGGTGATTTTGAAGAAAGCTGATTGCATGATGGTGTTGGTGCGAGTTCCAAGACCTAGCTCTTCACCTAATTTAGTACCATTGATGATGTAGAATTTAATTTCGTTTTCAGCCAAATAACGCTTCATGCTATCTGGTAAACGTTTTTTAGTTTCTTCTTCATCCCAAATTGAGTTCAACAAGAATGAGCCTCCTTTTTTCAAGCCTTTCAGTACGTTGTATAAGTTTACGTAAGCTGGAACATGGCATGCTACAAAGTCGGGAGTGGTAATCAAGTAAGTTGAACGAATTTGGCTATCACCAAAACGTAAGTGAGAACAAGTGAAACCGCCTGATTTCTTTGAGTCATATTCGAAATAACCCTGGCAAAATTTATCAGTTGATCCACCAATAATTTTGATTGAGTTTTTGTTTGCACCAACCGTACCATCAGAACCTAAACCGTAGAATTTAGCTTCGTAGATTCCTTCAGAAGAAACTTTTACTTCTTCTTTTAACGGAAGTGATTTGAAGGTTACATCATCCTCAATACCTAATGTGAAACCATTTTTAGGTTCTGGTAATTCAAGGTTTTCGTAAACCGCCAAAATCTGTGATGGAGTCGTGTCTTTTGAACCTAGTCCGAAACGTCCGCCAACAATAACAGGAGCGTTTTCTTTTCCGTAGAACAAGTCTTTTACGTCAAGATACAATGGCTCACCATTTGCTCCCGGCTCTTTGCTGCGGTCAAGTACTGAAATGCGCTTAACTGATTTAGGCAATACGTTCATGAAATATTTTATACTGAACGGACGGTACAAGTGAACTGACATCAAACCAACTTTTTTGCCTTGAGCTGCAAGGTAATCGATTGTTTCTTTGATTGTTTCAGTTACTGAACCCATTGCGATGATGATGTTTTCAGCATCTTCAGCACCGTAATAAGTGAATGGGTGATACTCACGACCAGTCAACTTGCTGATTTCTTTCATGTAATTTTCTACAATGTCAGGAACAGCATCATAGAATGAGTTAGAAGCTTCACGTGCCTGGAAGAAGATATCAGGGTTTTGAGCCGTACCACGAGTTAGTGGTGACTCCGGATTCAACGCGCGATCGCGGAATGCCTGCACGGCCTCCATGTCAACCAATGGGCGGATATCTTCCTGATCCAATACTTCAACTTTCTGTACTTCGTGTGAAGTACGGAATCCATCAAAGAATGACATGAAAGGTACGCGTGATTTCAAGGTAGCTAAGTGAGATACACCTGCTAAGTCCATTTCTTCTTGTACTGAACCGGCAGCCAACATAGCGAAACCAGTTTGACGAGCAGAATAAACGTCAGAGTGATCACCGAAGATCGAAAGTGCATGACCGGCCAAAGCACGGGCACTAACATGGAAAACTGTTGGCAACAACTCACCGGCAATTTTGTACATGTTAGGGATCATTAGCAACAATCCCTGCGATGCCGTATAAGTAGAAGTTAAAGCTCCTGATTGCAATGCACCGTGAACAGCACCAGCAGCGCCACCTTCACTTTGCATCTCAGCTAAACGTACAGGACGACCAAATAAGTTCTTTTTTCCTTTTGCTGCCCATTCATCCACATACTCAGCCATTGTTGATGATGGAGTAATTGGATAGATACAGGCAACTTCGCTGAACATGTAACTCATATACGCCGCAGCGTAGTTCCCGTCACATGTAATGAATTTTTTTTCTTTTGCCATTTTATTCATGTTAAATTTCAAATTTATATTCTTTTTTATTCTCGATTTTTAATTTCTGTTTTAACGAACCCTAGTATAAAAAGCCAAACAACCAGAGTGGAATTTTATTTCCGGAGCCTTCCTCAATCATGTCCGATGCGGCATAAGTTCCTTCTTGTTCGGGTTCTGTATATTTTCCACCTATTACAAAGTGATATTCGTTGTCAATCTTAAAATCTGCTACATCGGAGCTTTTAATGTCGTGTTGATAACCTACCTGGTTGTAAAAAAAGGTAGTGCGTAAATTTCTGTTATTTATATTGCTGGGCTCAACGGCAAACATGATGTTGGTATTATGCGCGTAAACCAAGTCCGGTTTTTTGAGCTGATCTTCGCTTCCATTGGAAAATAACATATTTACCAAACGAGCATTTTTCAGGTAGCGCAAGTAATTCATAACTGTTGCCCGAGAGGTTTCCACATCGTTACTTATTTTGCTAACGTTGGGCGAAAACGGAGCTTCACTGGCGATAATCATAAGCAGTTTGCGCAGCTTGGGCAGGTACTTTAATTCAATCTGGTTGAGGTAAGTTACGTCCAGCTCCAATGCCAGATTAACATGCTTTAGCAGGGTTTCGTTATAATACGGTTTGTTTTTTAAGAAATACGGGTAAAACCCTGTTTGCAGATACTCTTCAAAATAGGCCAGTGGTTTTACCTGTTTGGTTATTTCCTGTCCAATTTTTTTGTGATTTTTAATCAGGTCTGCTAGTTTGTAGCATTTAAACTCAAAATTGCCATGGTAATTCAGGTATTCGCGAAATGACAAACCTTCCAGATGATATACTTTTGCAATATCTTTTAAATACTCATTGCCTTCGATAACCCTTAAAACGGGCGACGATGAAAAGATGATTTTCAATTCCGGGAAGCTGTCATAACAAGCCCTCAGCTCCTCAGCCCATTCCGGATATTTATGGATCTGATCCAGAATGAGAACTTTACCGCCTTTTTTATAAAATTCGTCCGCAAAATTGTAGATTTTACGTCGGGTGAAATAGAAATTATTCAGATTGACGTAAAGGCATCCTTTATCCTCTTCATGTCTTTCTTTTACAAAGTCAAGCAGGAAAGTTGTTTTGCCAACACCACGAAATCCTTTGATACAGATCATCCGATGCGACCAGTTAATTTCATTGATCAACTCCCTGCGAATCGTCTTTCGAGGGTGCTCGATTAATGTTTGATGTATTTGTACGAGACTTTCCACTTGTTTTAATTAATTTCTGCAAACAAAAGTAAGCAGGAAGTTTTATTTTTTGCAATGTAGAGATAACAATTTTGAGTAAATTGTGTAATTTATAATTAGTAAAAATAAGCAATAGAACTTTCAGGGGTGGGGTTATTTTATGGGGAGCTTAAGATTATAGCTATTTTTGTGCAAATTTAGTATTGTATGCACAACCAAACACCTGAGTTATTATTGCCTGCCGGAAACACCGAGGCTTTTTATGCGGCCCTTGAGGGCGGAGCTGATGCTATTTATTTAGGCTTAAAAATTTTTAATGCCCGTGGGCGCGCTGTTAATTTTAGCGAAAGTCATTTATTGGCTGCCCTACAGGAAGCCAGAAACAGAAAAGTTAAAATATATATCACTTTAAATACCGTTATTAAGAACAGTGAGATTGACGATTTGCTTGACGTGCTTACTTTTTTAGATCGGGCAGGAGTTGATGCAGTCATCATTCAGGACTGGGGATTATATTATATACTGCGTTTGCGATTTCCTAAATTAGTGATACATGCCAGTACGCAAATGGGCAACCACAATTCACTGGGGACCGAGTTTTCGAAACAACAGAAAATTGAACGTGTCATTCTGGCGCGGGAACTAACCATGCCGGAGTTAAGCAAAATAGCCTTGAATTCACAAGTTGAACTAGAACTATTTGTACACGGTGCCTTGTGTTATTCTTTTTCAGGACTTTGTTTTTTTAGTAGTTATTTAGGTGGCCGGGGCGCTAACCGCGGATTGTGCGCCCAACCCTGTCGCCGTTTATATAAAGATCAGGAGGAAAACAAGTTTCTGTTTAATTTGAAGGATAATCAGCAGTTGCCTAATCTGGAAAAATTAAAGAAGTTGGGCATTCGGTCGTTGAAAGTTGAAGGTCGAATGAAATCGGCTGATTACGTTTATCGGGTGGCAAAATCGTACCGAATGGCCATTGATCAGCCGGAGAAGAAAGATGAAGCTGAAGAGTTGCTGAAGCTGGATTTTGGCAGAGAGAAAATAGCGTACTTTTTAGGAAAGGATGTTAAAGAGGGAATTGCCGATACGTCGAATACCGGACTTTCAATTGGAAATGTTGAGCGCGTGAAAAACGGGCAGGTATTTTTTCAATCCGGCACGATGATGCAGGAAGGAGACCGAGTTCGTGTTCGAAACGTAAAAGATGACAGTACAATAAATATTAAGCTTCGTGATTTGGTGATTGATGGCGAGCAATATTGTTTTACTTACGATGGTAAAGAAAAAATACAAATGGGCGATGAGTTGTTTTGGGTTGGTCGTCGGGAGCAACGCTTTCCGGGCAAGTTCCAAAATCTGCCGCATGCGCGAATCAAATCACTTCCATATGGAGAAAAGAAAAGGTTCAAACAGCAATTGCAGATTAAAAGCCGACCGTCCAAACCACGCTTGTTTATTCGGATTGATCAGCCTGATTGGTTGCGTAAGCTGAGACTGGATGATCCGGATGGCGTTATTCTATCATTTAGTCGGAAGGAATTGGAACAGTTTGATTTTTCCGTTCGGTTTATTCAACAATTCAGGCACAAAATTTTTATTGAGTTGCCCAAGTTTATTTCAGAAGAGCACTTGGAGGCTTGTCGAAAGTTGTTGGCAAAAATAGAAGGGCAGGGTATCAGTCAGTTTTTTGTCAGTCACCTCTCTCAAAAACTGTTGCTGAGTAAAAATGCACAAGTAAGTGCGAATGAAAATGTGTATGTTTATAATGATGCAGCGGCAAAAATGCTCAACGAAAATGCGATTCGAAATTTTTGCTACCCAATCGAGAACGATTTTGAGAACCTCCGTACCATGCAAAATAAACAGGGGATTGTTGTGTTGCATGCTTATCCTGAGCTGTTTTATTCGAGAATGCCAGTGCAAGTAGTAAATGAAGAAAATCAATTTGAAGATGACACTCATAAGGTTTTTCAGAAAACCAACAGGGATGGAATTACAGTTGTAACGCCCGATGCGCCAGCAAGTCTTTTTCAGTATAAAAATCAGCTTTTGAAAGAAGGATTTGCGAATTTCATGATTGATTTGAGCCATGAAAAGCCATCGAAACACGTTGCCAAAAAACTACTAAATAAATTTCGGTTTGCTGAACAATATCAGCCATCAACAACGTTCAACTTTAAAAAGGGGTTGAAGTAGTAGGTGGAAGAGGATTTAAATCCTATAAAATATTGAAATCAGACTTGAAAAATATCGGCATTTTTATATCTTAGTCAGTGCATTTTTGGCGCTGTTCCGAGAATGACTCACTAACTTAACTAAGTATGAAATTAAAAAGAACGTTTACTTCATTTCTACTCATCCTGTTTTTCTTTAGTTCGGGCTTTTCTCAGATTTCAATGAAACGTGTTGATGAAGGAATTTTGATTACAGACGGAGGCAAAAAAATAGCCTTATACAACAAAGAAGCTTCAGCTATGAATCTGGACAGGGGGCGGGCTAATTTTTTTCATCCGGTATATTTACCCGATGGAACGGTGGTTACACAAAATGCACCGCAGGATCACATTCATCACCGGGGTATTTTCTGGGCATGGCACCAAATAATGGTTGATGGAAAGAAGGTCGGTGATCAATGGGAAATGAAGGATTTTATTCATGATGTTAAAAGTGTTGAGTTTTTTCGCTTACCAAATGATATGGCTACGATGAAGACCATTGTTGAATGGAAGTCTCCAAACTACAAAAATGGGCAGGAGGCTTTTATTGAAGAAAAAACTACAGTGAATTTTTACGGGCAACATCGTAACTACAGGGTTATACAGTTTAAAATTCAGCTGAGAGCACAGACCGATCATGTCGCTCTAGGTGGCTCGGATGATGTAAAAGGATATGGCGGATTCTCTGCCCGAATAAAGCTGCCAGACGATGTTTTATTTAATTCGAAAGACGGCTTGGTTGAGCCCCAAAATGAAGCGGTTGAAGCAGGAGAATTCGTGAATATTTCAGGATCGCTAGCCAAAAAATCAGGACAGGGAGGCATGCTCATTTATTCTGCCAATGATTTCGAGACTGCCAATGATTGGATTCTTCGGAGCAAAAACAGCATGCAAAATGCCGTTTGGCCGGGAAGAGGGCTCGTTCCGATTTCGAAAGTGACGCCTACCGTATTGAAATATGCAATTGTTCTTTATTCGGGTTCTATTAAAGAAAACCGAGTGTTGAAAGAATTGAACCGCCTGGAGTGGTAATTCCGTTATAAAAATACAGTTCTTTTTTCCTCGTCACTTTGTAAACAGTAGTCTAATAACTGAATGATATCACGACTTTCTTCGGGTTTTACCGCCAGTTCAGCTCCATTTACAATTGTATCATAAATATTTTCATAAAAAGCGTTGTAATTGCCCGGAACTGTTTCTATGGTTCCTTTGTAGTTTAACCCATTCCATTCGGTATTTAAAACTCCCCAGTCTTCTTCCGAATCCGTACCCCAGTTGGGCTCATTAGGCAAATGTCCGTTTTTCAGCATTTCTTCCTGCGGGTCAATTCCCCATTTATGAAAAGTACCTAAAGTGCCATATAGACTATAACGAGGTCCCGGTTCCCGTATAAGGTATGATGATTTTAAAATAGCTGCAAAATCGTTGTACTGCAGGCGAATATCATAATAGTCTTTTACCTGTCCGCCATCTCTTAAAGTATCCAAATGGGCTGTTATTGATTTGGGTTTACCGAAGAGCTGAACAACCTGATCAATCATGTGTGACCCGAGATTAAACAGTACGCCATGTCTCTTGTCGCCTTCCTCTTTCCAGGTGCCTTCTTGTATGAAATTTCGGTAACGGTCAAAGTGAGATTCAAACTCTGCAAGTCGTCCAACAATTCCCTCTTTAAGTATTTTTTTTACGGTCAGAAAATCATTGTCCCATCGTCGGTTTTGGTAAACTGAAAGAATCCGGTTTTTATCTTTTGCCAACTTTATCAGTTCGTTGGCTTGCTCCACTTCCTGGGTAAAAGGCTTTTCAACTACTACATGTTTCCCCGCTTCGAGGGCCTGTTTACACATCGAATAGTGCAGATTATCGGGAGTGTTAATAATCACAAGGTCAACTTCATCTTGAGCAATCAGCTCTTCAAAACTGCGGATTATAGTCGACTCAGGATAGTCCTTTTCTGATAAACTCTTGGTTCGCTCCAAAATGGAATGAAGATTAAAGTTGGGGTTTACTTTTAAGCTTGGTCCGTGAAAAACCATCCCCGACATACCAAAAGAAGCAAGTGCTGCTTGTATAACTTTACTCATAGTTGAATTCTTTATAGTTACGAAAATAATAAAATGTTTGTAGATATCTGGAATTGTTGTAAAACATCCGTCTGTCGCGTATTGTTGAACACTTTTTAATCTATTTTAATTCCGCATGTAGTACTTTAGATAATCATAACAAACCGTTAAACTATTCGACTATGAAAAATTTTCTAAGTAATTTTTTGTTGGAGTCATCAGCCCAGGAAAAAAAGGCCAAATATCCAGGCCCAGTCATCATGATATCTAGAGAATGCGGGTGTTCGGCAAAAAGGATCGCGATTAAGTTGTCAAAAATACTTACAGGTTATAGTTTTCATTCGGAGACAAAAACAGATGTTCAGTGGAAGTGGGTGAGTAAAGAAATTATAGAAGAGGCAGCACAGGAACTGGAGATGGAGCCAGGAAAGATTAAAGATGTTTTTTTATCAGAAGCAAAAACCAGTTTGCACGAGGTGTCTACTGCTTTTTCTACTGAAAAAGTATATGATGCCGATGACCAGCAGGTGATTGATACGGTTCGCAATGTGATTTTACGTATTGCAGAGGTTGGTAATTTTATCATTGTAGGACGTGCGGCAGGGGCGATTGCTCACGATGTTTCTCAAAAATTAAGTATTAAACTACAGGCTCCGCTGGATTGGCGCATCAACCGGATTATGAAGGTAAGCAATATGTCCAGAAGTGATGCACAACATTACGTGCTTGAAATTGACCGGCAACGTGAATTATTTGTAGAGCATGTCAGTGGAACAAAAATGAACAATCATGATTTTGATCTGATTTTCAATTACTCAACGATGCAGGATGATTATATTGTTGATGCGATCGTTAATGTCATGAAGAATAAACGAATGATTGTGAACCACGAGGATGAATAGTTTCTTTGGGCGAGCAGGGATATATTATTAAAAAAGCCATCCTGTGTGGGGATGGCTTTCTATCTGTTTGAAAAAATGTGTTTGTTCTGTGTGTGTGAAACGAATTATTCTTCAGTAACTACTTCAAAGTCAAAATCAATAACAACCTCTTTGTGGAGCTTGATTTTTGCTGTGTATTTACCGATTTCCTTAATGCTGTCTTCAGCAATTTTAATTTGTTTACGGTCAATTTCAAAACCTTTCTTGTTAATAGCTTCTGCTAATTGAATGGTATTAACTGAACCGAAAATTTTACCAGATGTACTGGTTTTAGTAGCGATAACAACTTGCTTGTTCTGAAGTTTTTCAGCAACAGCCAAAGCCTCGTCTTTCAATTTAGCTTCTTTGTGAGCACGTTGTTTCGTATTTTCAGCCATAACTTTTTTAGCTGATTCAGTGGCGATAATCGCCATTTTATTAGGGATTAAGAAATTACGACCATAACCGTCTTTTACAGCAACAAGGTCATCCTTACTCCCCAAATTCTGAATATCTTGTAATAAAATGATTTCCATTTGTTCTCAATCTTTTAATTATTTCAACATATCTGTTAAGTAGGGCAGCATAGCTAAATGACGAGCTCTTTTTACTGCTTTTGCCACTTTTCGTTGGTATTTCAATGAAGTACCGGTAATACGACGTGGCAAAATACGACCTTGCTCATTCAAGAATTTTTTCAAGAATTCAGGATCTTTATAATCCACATACTTGATTTTGTTCTTTTTAAAGCGACAATACTTTTTCTTTTTAATTTCAACTGACGGGGGAGTCAGGTACCTGATTTCACTTTGATTGTTAGCCATAGCTTATTTCTCCTTTTCAGTTTTTGCTTTGTTTCTTCTTTTCTCTGCGTACGCAGCTGAGTATTTGTCCTGCTTGAAAGTCAGGAAACGGATGATACGCTCGTCGCGTCTGTACTGGGTTTCTAACTTCTCGATCAATGAAGGCTCAGCCGTAAATTCGATCAAGTGATAAAAACCGGTGCTTTTTTTCTGAATGGGATAAGCTAATTTGCGTAATCCCCAGTCCTCTTCATTGAGAATCTCACCACCGTCCTCGGTAATGATGTCTCTGAACTTAGTTACCGCTTCCTTTATCTGTACATCAGATAAAACGGGAGTTGCAATGAAAACGGTTTCATACTGGTTTTTCATAAAACATCTAATTTATTAAACATTAAAATATACTTCCATAAAATATGGACGCGCAAAAGTAGAAATATTTTGTGATTAAACCAAGGTTTTTTTCAATGGATTAAAGCAGTATACCTGCTTGTTGGATAGTGGGTTTTACATTTTTCGTACGTCTTGAAAACTGCCACTTTCAAATTTTTGTAAATCACTGATTGCATTAGCAACTAGTTTGGCGGCATCCTGATGATTAGGCATCTGATCTGTACCTTTTGCCTTTTTCAGTTTTTGAACAACCGGGAAATCGTCGTATTTCTCTAGTTTGTATATGTAATCCTGCATAGCGCTATCAATTAATCCTGGGGCTAGTGCGCAGAAATGAGTGCTGGTAAATTCTTTTGCATACAAGTTAATTAGCATGTTCAGGGTGGCTTTGGAAAGCGAATAAGCATTCCATCCGCGCGCCCCGCTAACTGATGCTCCTGATGAGATTGCCACAAGTTGTTTAATTGCAGGGATTTGTTTGAAAAGTTTGTCTATCAGTAATTTGTTTGCCCATACATTGACATCCATTACACGCTTAATTTCGACAATGTCGGTTTCATGAAGATCTTTTATTTCGTTGAGCATTCCGGCGTTCAATATAACCAGATCGAGCGTTTTAATGCCTGCCAAAAATTTCTCAATGCGGGTACCTGTTTCATCAAAATCTGATAAATCCTGCACAAGGTGTGTGTAGTTTTGGTTACTACTTAATTCTTCTTTTTGTCTACGGCTTACTCCATAGACCGAGTGTCCTTTTTTCAGATAATAAAGGGCAAGCCCGAGTCCCAAGCCCGAACTTGTTCCGGTTATGAATACATTCATGTCTATTGGTTTTTCAATTAAAATTTAAATATTTTCTTGACAATTTGAATACTAATCAGGGTTGCAATGCTCGAACCGGCTACGATTCCCCAGTGGATTAATTTCAATTGTTCGAATTTGAGAACCTCGTTTAGAATAGGGACTGTGTAGCCAATAAAGAGAAATACGGAACAAATAGCTAAGGCGAACCAAATGTATTTATTTCTGGTAACCTGATTACTGAAGAGCTTTTCTTTATCATCTTTCATATTGAAAACATGTAACAGCTGCGCGACAGCTAAACTGAAAAATGTAATGGTGTTGGCTGTTTCTTTAGATTCTCCCAGTCCATAAATTGCCAGTAAATAAGCCCCAATAATAATAACCGCCATCATTGTTCCATAAATGAAAGTAGAAATCCAGTTTTTTCGATTGATGATTGGCTCCGCCGGATCTTTTGGCTTTTGTTGCATGATGGTCTCATCGCCTTTTCCAAGGCCAAGAGCCAGTGCAGGAAAGACATCTGAAAGCAAATTCAAAAATAAAAGTTGCAAAGGCAGTAGCGGTAAATAGAAAAGCGTAAAGCTGATGCCAGCGATAATAATGATCTCGGCAAGGTGATAGGACAGTTGGTAGATAATGAATTTGCGGATGTTACCAAAAATAATTCTGCCTTGTTCGATCGCCTCTACAATTGATGCGAAAGAGTCATCTTTCAAAACGATATCGGCCACTTCCTGTGCCGCCTGTGTTCCTTTATCTCCCATCGCAATTCCAATATCTGCTTTCTTCAGTGCAGGCGTATCATTAACGCCATCACCGGTCATTGCAGTAATAGCGCCTTGCTGTTTGTAGTAGTCAACAATGTCCAGCTTTTGTTTGGGGTCGACTCGTGCAAACAACTGAGAGTCGACAATTTCATTTTCTTTCTGTTCCAGATTTTTCCCTTCAATAACCTTTTCATCCTTGGTGTCGGTCATGTGAACAGCATTGGCTATGTTTTGTGCAATACCCGGATGATCGCCGGTCACCATCACGACCTGAATACCTGCTGCGTGACATTTTTCGATAACCGGTTGAATTTCTTTGCGGGCAGGATCAATAAAGCCGACAAAGCCCAGGAAGATCATTTCTTCAATAAAGTCTTCTTTTTTCTTTAATTGTTCTTTTTGATTCGAATCCTCGGTCCGGTAGGCGTAGGCAATTAAACGAAGACCTTTTTTCGAGAGCTCCTGGCTCCTTTGCATCCATTCGTTTTTTACATCGTCCGTTAATTCTTTCACTTCACGGTTTTCGAAATAACTTTTACAGCGATTTAAAATCGGCTCGGGGGCTCCTTTCCCCGCAACATAAAGGCGATCATCCAACTCGTGTATGGTTCCCATAAACTTAGCATCCGAATCAAAAGGATCTTCATGAATTCGTTCTTTGTCAATCAGCTCTTCATATTTATCCGGGAGAACAGATTTTGAAAATTGCAATAAGGCAATGTCTAATGGATCTCCTTTTAATTCGTCTTCGTTCAACCACTCTGCATCGTTGCAAAAAACAGATATTTTGTAAAAATGCTGGAAGCTTTCATCGTCTTGATAATTTGATGAATCAAGTTCGTATTCTTTTTCTTTCTGGTGTTGTACTTTTAATGTATTACCAAAGTATGTGAGGGAGTCAACGGAAAGTTTGTTTTCAGTTAATGTTCCTGTTTTATCTGTAAAAATGACGGTGGTTTCGCCTAACGTTTCAACCGCTTCCAACTTTTTCACGATCACATGGCGTTTAGCTAGCCGGAGCATACCGCGAGCCAATGCGATACTGGCAACAATTGGCAATCCTTCAGGAATAGCGGCGACAGTCCAGGCAATTGATGTTTGCAAGAGCAGGTAGATTTCTTTTCCGGCAATCCATCCAAATGCAAAAAAAGCAACAGCTAAAACAAGAATTACCCAAATTAAGTTATAAGAGAGTTTTGCTAACTTCCGGTTTAAGGGAATCTCCTTGTCTTCGGCCTCATCCACCAATTCGGAGACTTTGCCAATTTCGGTTTTTTGCCCAATCGCAGTTACAACAGCTTGTGCTTTTCCGCTGGTAACGGCAGTGCCTTTAAATAGCATATTGGCGCGCTCTGCCAAAGGGGTTTCCTTGTCCAGCTCGTCAGTCTGTTTATCAACGGGTACCGACTCTCCGGTGAGGGGCGATTCATCAACTTTAAGTTCTGAAGCCTGATAAATACGTGCATCGGCAGGTACCAGATCTCCGGATTCTAATAGGATTACATCGCCAGAAACTAATTCCTCCGCATTAATTTTTGTGCTTTTTCCGTCTCGTTTTACATGCGTTTCCAGTTGGTCTAACTTTTTCAAGGCATTCACTGATTGCCGCGCTTGGTACTCCATCCAAAAACCAATGATCGTGTTCAGAATGATGACGATAATAATGGCAATCGCTTCGGGAATGTCGTTGAAGACAAAGGAAACGATTACAGCGCCAACCAAAAGATAGATGATCGGATTATTTAATTGGTCGAGAAGTAAACGGAGCAAGCTTTTTTGCTTTTTCTCTTGCAGCTTGTTTAGCCCAAATTCTGCTTGTCTTTTTTTCGCTTCATTAGTTGACAATCCATCTTTTGAAGCTGAATATTGCTCCAAAATTTGGTCAACAGATAAACCATGTGGATGTGAGTGATCGTTATTTTTAGCCATGCATAATTGATAAAAAACTGTTTCCCCGGACGTCCGGGGAAACAGCTAGTTGTTATTCGCTAAATTGGATTTATTTTGAACTGGTTTAATACCTTAAAATTGCATTTGCAGGTGCTTCGCTGACAGGCAAGTCTTCTACTTCTTCCAGAAAAACATTTCCTCCTTTTTGAAAAGTCGATTTCGCTGCAAAATCCATCAGGCAATAGTCCATTGACTCTTTTTCTTCATGAACCTTCATGGTCCCTTTATCTACGTCGAAATTACCCCAAATGTGTTTATTCTTCCCTACAAATAGTGTGTCTATTCGTCCGCCATTTGCGGCAATCAGCAATTCATTCAGGTCGGATGTGATTCGCAGGTTTGTTTCAGCGTATTTTTCTTTACTCTCATTTCTTACCCGCTCAAAATAAGGCTGTAAAAGCTCGCATGCCTGCTGATGAACTTTATCCATGTCGCCGTTATCATGATTGCCTAGCACATATTTGTGGTAGATGTTGTTGTAAGAAGAAATTTGTTTAAAATGGGAACAAATTTCTTCAACCGATGCAATTATCAGCGGTATCGATTTGTCATCAATCAGATCACTTAGTCCATCATCAACCATATGGAGGTATTTTAGGGTTTCCTTCTCTTTGTCATCTTTCCCTTCTCCCTGGCCGTGATAAAGTCCATGTCCGCCTCTGGACTGCCCGCTACGGTATTGTAGCGTTTTTTGCTTGACATCCCAACCAACGGCGTCTTTTAAACTTTGTGGCATATGATCTTCGGTAGGAATTTCGTTGAACTCGTATTGATTGGCTTCGAATAATCGGTTTTTCTTCAAGCTCAACTGTAAAATATAGAATTTATCATCGTTATTGAATACACTCAAAAGAGGCAAAAGGTAAAAGCGATCTGAAACCATGGAGAAATCTTCGGTTTCAATAGGTAGTGTTCGATACACAAAGGTTTCTTTACTCCTGAAAATGACCAGGGAGTCGGATAAATAGCGCCAGAAAGTTGTATCCTGTATGAGTTTGTTTATCGGTTCAACATAGTTGAAGATGTCTTTTTGTTTTACTCCCAACTCAATTAGCTCGTCTTCAATTTTGGATACCTGATTCTTTAACCGGATCATACTATCCTTATTCTCGCCACTTTTGTGGGTTGGTATATAAATTGAAACACAATAGTTACTTTTTTCAGCAACTAACTCGTCAAACTGTTTTTTCTTAAGTAATGTCATAACTACACGAATTAAAAATTAATGAAGAAATTAAAATAGAACTTGTTTGGCTGATTCCTAAAGCAAGTAGATACAGGCAGACAAGTTTTGCAAATCAACTTGAAGCAAATTGCTCTTGTTGCTTTAAAATATCATCTCTTGAAGGCGATAATTGGTTAATGTTTTCGGTTGCGATTGATCTTTTTAGATTGAAATATGTTCGTTGTATTATCGGTTGTGTTTTTCATGGTTTATATTTTGTGTGATTTACATCTGAAAGGCAGCAACTCCTGTTCCTAAAATTGCAGCGAAAGAAGGAGAATGAACTATAAAATACGAATACAGCAGGTAACGAATATAATTGGGCAGTACTGTTGATATAGGCTACTGCTATTTCATGTGGAATTTACCCGAAAACTGTGGAATATTGCCACACGTGTAGCCATCATTTAGAAAGTAAGTATGGGTGAAGCAATCAAGAGATTAATAAATAAATTTTTTTTTATGCCGAAAAGACAAGCCGATTTAAAGGAAGCGCTGAACAAGCCAAAACAGATTGATGAAATTTTGGAGGAACAAATTGAGATGGCGATGCACGAGCATAATCGTTCCAATCAAGATTTATTTTTATCGGCAATTTCTGCGGGCTTAGATGTTGGGTTCAGTGTTTTTTTAATGGCAGCTATTTATTCACTTTTCGATGGTGTAATTCATCCGTCATATCTGCATGTATTGCTAGCATTTGCTTATCCACTGGGGTTTATTTTTGTGGTAGTAGGTAAATCTGAATTGTTTACTGAACACACGACACTGGCGGTAATTCCGGTTTTAAACAGAAATGCCAGTATTAAAAGTTTGATGGTGCTTTGGGGTATTATTTATTCCGGCAATTTATTAGGCGGTTACTTTTTTAGTTATCTGCTTTCTATCCTCCCTATGCATCTGAAGGTTATTAATGTAGAGTCATTTGCTGTATTGGCAGATAAATTACTTGATTACCAGTGGTATATAGTTTTATTGAGTGGCGTACTGGCGGGCTGGTTAATGGGTTTGTTGTCCTGGTTGGTCACTTCATCACAAGAAACAATCAGTCGTATTTTAATTATTATTTTCATAACGACCGTAATAGGCATCGGAGGTCTGCATCACTCCATTGTTGGTTCTATCGAAATATTTACAGCCGTGTTAACCAGCAACGATATTACTTTATTGGATTATGGATTTGTTCAGCTTTGGGCTACCGTTGGAAATATCATTGGCGGAGTTGTGTTTGTAGCGTTTGTGAAATTCAGCCATGTTAACCCTCGTCATAAACGCATCGGTAAACAGGATTAGCAAGTCCACAATATCGAATTCTTTTTCAAGTTCAAATTCGCTTGTACTTTGTTCTTTAAACGTGTAGTTTTTACTTGAATGCCAAGTTTTACAGGAGATGTTTATTGACCCGATCGACCCTCTTTCTTTGATCTGTTTCTTGCCAGCTGATACTTTTTGCTTTCAAATTTCCTGAACTCAGTTCCAGTACTAATAGTACTAATAAATATCCGTTGTGTGAAACTATTCAAATTGAATAAAACTCACGTTTTTCCCTTGAGTTCTATATGTTAACTGTCGAAGTTCAGTATTTTACCTTCGCATTAAGGTGAAAAGATGGGTGAGTTTTTATAGAATTTCACACAACGGATTAAAGCACAATTTCTTTCTATTTCCTTTAAAGTTTTACAACCATCTTCCCCTTGTTTTTTCCTTCAAAAAGATCAAGAAAGGCCTGTGGAATATTTTCAAATCCTTCTCTGATTGTTTCAGTATATTTTAGTTTACCCCGGCTTAACCATTCTGTTAATTGCTTGATACCTTCAGGATGTTTATCGACATAATCAAAAACCACAAAGCCTTGCATCGAAGAACTTTTCTTTACCAGAAACGGTTGTACACTGATGCTTTTCGGCAATTCGGTGTTGTTATAAACTGAGATAGCCCCACAGTTAACTGTTCTTGAGAACTTATTGATATTGAAGAGCACAGCTTCAGAGATTTCACCTCCAACATTGTCAAAATAAACATCTACACCGTCGGGACATGCGTTGGCAATGGCTTCGGTCATATTTTCGGTGGTTTTATAATTGATTGCTTCATCAAATCCGAATTTCGATTTGAGCATTTCCACCTTTTCATTGGTTCCGGCAATGCCTACTACTTTTAATCCCAGTATCTTGCCAATTTGTCCGACAACACTTCCTACAGCTCCTGCAGCCCCTGATACGAGCAGGGTTTCTCCTTTTTTAGGTTTTCCTATTTCCGTCAGTCCCAAGTAGGCCGTAAGCCCGGTCATGCCTAAAATTCCGAGATATGCGGACAGTGGTGCTTTTTCAGGATCTACTTTCATAAGCCCATCGGCTTTTGCGACCTGTGTTTCTTGCCACTGTAACATCCCCGATACAAACTCCCCTTGATTAAAGTTCGTGTTCTTAGATTCTAAAACTTCAGCAATAATACCGGATGCAATTGGCTTATTGAGCTCAAATGGTGGAATATAGGACGGAGCATCGCTCATTCGGCCCCGTAAATAGGGGTCTACCGAAACATACTCAGTGCTTAACAAAACTTCTCCTTCCTTTAATTTGGGTATTTCAGCAGTGCTAAAGTCAAAATCGGTCAACTTAGGTTCTCCTTTTGGTCTGTTCTTTAAATTTATCGTTCGCGTTGTATTCATAATTCTTTAATTGATATATGTGGGCTGAGTTTGTCTCAGACTGTATTTCTATTCTTCCCCGATCATACCCCAATCCTTTACCGGATTCTGAATTTGTTTAACCATGGCTACAACAGGGCTTATTATTGATATCTACTTCTTTTTTAGTTCGAATTCTCTTTTGCTCCGTTCTTCAAACTTGTAAGTTTTTCCCTGTACGCCAAGTTTTACAGGAGGTGCCCATCCTTTTTCAAACTCGATGATTATTCTTTTATGGTTAATGTAAAGTTTAAACCAGTGACTTCGGAACCGAATGCTCAGTATTATTTTCTCCAGGCTTTCTGGAAGGTGAGGATTAATCCATAGGATATCGTTTCTAATTTGCATGCCCGTGTAGCAGCGTTGGATCAGGTCGACTGTGCCGGCCATCGCACCAAGGTGAATCCCCTCAGGAGTTGTTCCTCCTTGAACATCTTTAAAGTCACTCATGAGTGCCTGTTCGAAATTTTTCCAGGATTTGGTTCGGTTTAAACGGGCAAAAATCCATGAATGAACAACCTTGCTTAGGGTAGAACCATGCGAGGTTCGTTGTTGGTAGTAATGAATATTTTTCTCAATATCTTTTTGGATATCAAAGGGGTAATCCAAGGTATTCATAATCTCTTTTACTTCGGAAGAGCTGAGCAAAAAAAAGATCATTAAAACGTCGGCTTGTTTGCTGGCTTTGTAGCGATTGGGAGTATCGCCTTCTTTTTCTAGTATGCGATCGAGGCGCATTACTTCGCCATGTTCGTTTTTATAGCGTTCCCAATCAAACTCCTCCAGGTTTTCATATCCTTCAAACTGACTAATAATCCGATCGTCGTGAAATGGAATATACATTTTTTCGGACATATCTTTCCATTTATTAATATGTTCTTTCCGGACTCCAACAGTTTCTATAGCTTGCTGATACTGCCCGTTATCAAAAAGGTTGAGGACGTCTAAAGCTCGTTGAATAACCCAAACAACCATCAGGTTAGTGTATGCATTATTATTGAGACCTAATTCTTCCGAATCCGGATATTTAGTATGATATTCATCCGGTCCCATCACACCGTTAATGACATACCTCGATTTTTTACGATCAAATTGAGCAATGCTTGACCAGAAAAGCGCAACCGATAAGATGAGTTCGGCACCATAATAGCTCAAAAACTCCATGTCTTTTGTAGCTTGATAGTATTGCCACACATTATAAACAATTGTAATATTGATGTGGCGTTGTTGATGACTATTGTCAGGAATCCAATTGCCCGACTCTGGGTTTAAGTGAATTTTCTGGCTCTCTTCTCGTCCGTCGCTTCCACTTTGCCAGGGAAACATGGCACCTTCGAAGCCCGCTTCCTTAGCTGCTTTTCGAGCTTCAGGAAGACGGCGATACCGGTACATTAGTAAGTGATGAGCGATGTGGGGAAGATGAAGTATTAAAAAAGGCATGATATACATTTCATCCCAAAAAATATGTCCGCGATAAGCTTCTCCGTGCCACCCGCGCGAAGGCACACCTGCGTCAATATTTACCGTATGATTTGAAACGGTTTGCAGAATATGAAATGTATGAAGCCGCAATATTTTCTGATCACTGTTATCTTCATCAGAATTAGATTCGATGGTTGTATCAATTCGTTTCCATAAGTTTTTCCAAACTGACTCATGCTGTTGGAGCAGTTCTTTGAAACGGGGAAGCTTTTGGATACTATTTTCGGCCTGGAAAAGAGGCTCGCTAATGGCAACATCTTTTGAAGTATAAAGCGTAATTATTTTTTCAAGATGAACAGGTTGCATTTTAGAAACGGAGAGATCCAGATCCAGTATGGCTTTCCCATTTTTACCTTCAAAATGATTTGAAGTTTGTACATGCTTATTTTCTATGAAAATTTCGGTACGGCTAGCAATAGCCATTCTCACCTTTGATTGATTGGCCTCTGCTACCAGGCTTATCGTGTTAGCTGCCGGATGATTTGTTTCTGTAACCTTGAGATGTTTGCTGTTTAAGTCGCTGTATCGAGCTACATTGTTATTGATTACAGCTCCGTCAATCGAAGATGTGATACGAAGATTCCCTTCCCAGTTTTCAGGAATTAATTCCCATTCCAGTCCAATAACATGCATGCGATCCATGCTTACAAATCGTTTACTTATGAGCGAACTGGTATTGCCTTCCTGATCAGTAAATTTAATTTTTCGGCTTAAAACACCAGACTGGAGGTTCAGGTCATTTTGGAACTCCTGAATGTTCACCTGGTCAATATGAAAAGGCTTTCCATCATTAATGCAAAAAGTCAATAGAAGGGGATTGGGCCAGTTTACCAGGTCTTCATTTTCAATCTCTTTACCCGAAACGTCTGTTTTTAAACGATTATAACCTCCGGCTAAGTATGTGCCCGGATAGTGCGTGTCGTCGTCATGGGTTTCTTCAAATGCGCCACGTAGCATGATATAACCATTTCCTGTGGCCAAAAGCGCTTCTCTTTTTGCTTGTTCTTTCGATTGATAGTCTGCGTATGAAATTGTCCAGTTATCCATTGTTTTGATATTTTCGAGTGTTTTCGGGTTTAAGATTGTTGATTTAATTGACTCAGGAAAGACTGAAGTTCATCAACATTCTTTATGCTGTAATGCGCTGCGGTTGGTTCATCATGTTCTCCAATTAAAATACTAATACCGTCGTCTATAATTGCTCGAAACGCGTCTTCATCAGTAACGTCATCTCCAAAGTAGACTGGCAAAACCTCTTCTTTTTTCAAGTTCAGTTTTTCGATTAACCAATAAACAGCTTTCCCTTTGTGCCAGTCAATATTTGGTTTGATTTCCAGAATGAGCTTTCCGGTACCTAGTTTTAGCTTATCGTGTTCGGCTACAATTTTATGTACTTCTGATTTTATCTGCTCTACGTGCTTTTTAGCTACATTGCGGTAGTGCACTGCGATTGCAAACTTTTTACGGTCAATTTTTGATCCTTCGATTTTTTGCTCAATGTCATTTTGTAATTCGTGCTCCAACTTGTCGAGCAAGGGTAAAATTGCTTGTGCTTTTTCATTCTCGAGGTACAAATTATCCGGTCCCTCAATATGGTACCCGTGGCTTCCGGCATAAATCAGGTGATCCAGATTTACCAATTTTTGGATGTCCCGCAAATCCCGGCCACTTACAATGGCGACAGGATAATTTTTTGCTACTTCAACGATTGTTTTGCGCATCTTTTCAGAAAGGATTGCATCCTCTGGCTTTGAAACAATAGGAGATAACGTACCGTCGTAATCAAAAAACAGAGCTGGCTTTTTGTTCGCAAACTGTTTGAAAATGGTTTCGCTATTAGTCATTGCTGAAGGCAATTCCTCTTTAAAGGTTGGCTCGTCAGTAGTGGAATTTGCAATTTTCACTTCCTCCAGATTTCGGATAACCCAATGAGCACCACGGGATAACAAGTTACGTTTCTCACCTTCTCTTTTTACTCCAAAAACAAACCTGAATTGTCCTGCTTTTCCTGCTTCTACTCCCGATTCTGCGTCTTCGAAGACGATTGTTTTTTTCTTCGGAACATTTAGCTGTTTGGCTGCTTCTATAAATACGTCGGGTTCCGGTTTTCCTTTCAATCCTAGTTCGTTCGAAACAACTCCATCAATCCGCGCATCAAAAAGCTCCAAAACCTCTGCTTTCTCCAGTATTGTTTTACAGTTTTTACTGGATGAAATAACAGCGACTTTCAAGCCAATAGCCTTCCACTTTTTAATTTGATCGATTGTATCCTTATAGATTTTTACTCCCTCGATTTCAAGGACTTCAAGGAAGTATTGGTTCTTTTTGTTTCCGAGTCCACATACCGTTTCTTTATCCGGTGAATCTGTATTTTCGCCATAAGGAAGTTCGATATTTCTTGATTTTAGAAAGCTGGCTACTCCTTCGTAGCGAGGTTTCCCATCAACATAGCTTAAGTAATCGTTGTGGTTGAACGGACTAAACTCTTCTTTTCTTGTTTTTAAAAAGTTATCAAACAGCTTTTTCCAGGCTTTTTCATGTTGAATGGCCGTTTGGGTTATTACGCCATCCATATCAAAAATTGCTGCTTGTATTCCTGTCAATATGATTTTCATAAATTTATTCGAGTTTCGTGTTTCTATTTATAAATAATAATGTTTGATTGGTTTTAGCTCTTCATCCAATTCATAAACTAATGGTTTCCCGGTTGGAATTTCAAGGTTCGAAATATCTTCATCCATAATATTATCCAAGTACTTAATCAGGGCGCGCAGACTGTTTCCATGTCCGGAAATCAAAATTCTTTTTCCTTCTTTAATCGTTGGAGCAATGACATTGTGCCAGTAGGGCAATACCCGGACAAAGGTGTCTTCAAGGCTTTCTCCCAGAGGAAGTTCATTCTTTGCGATGTTCTGATATCGGCGGTGGTTTTCAGGAGACATTGGATTTCCCTTTTCAAGTAAAGGCGGCCTTGTTTTCCAGCTGCGTCGCCATTCATGAACCTGATCGTCTCCGTGTTTCTCAGCCATTTTTTTCTTGTTTAATCCTTGCAGCGCGCCGTAATGTCTCTCATTCAACCGCCAGCTCTTTTCCCATGGTATCCAAAGTTGATCTAAAGCTTCGAGCGTATACCACATGGTTTGAATAGCTCGTTTGAGCAAAGAGGTGTAGGCAATGTCAAATTGAAAATTATTGACATTGAGGGTGATTCCGGCATTTTGGGCTTCATAAATTCCGTTTTCTGATAAAGGTACATCTACCCATCCCGTAAATAAATTTTGTTGGTTCCATTCACTTTCACCGTGTCTCAATAAGACTATTTTAAACATGATTTTTCTTATGAATGTATTTTTAAATAATTAATTAATCCGCCTTCAAGTAAAATTTCCCGTTGGTGCTTGCTTAATTTGCAGAACAGGTTGATTCCCTTTTGATTCTCTTGGTTATAAACCGTAATGGTTTCACCGGCTTTTACCGCTTTAACTACATCGGTAAAAATCAGGATGTTGTTTTCTTTCAATTGGTCCAAGTCCTCTGGGTTTTCAAAAATGAATGGGATAATTCCGAAGTTCACCAGGTTTTGGAAGCCTATTCGCGCATAGCTTTTTGCAATTACGGCTTTTTGTCCTAAATAGCGTGGAGCTATTGCTGCATGCTCGCGGCTCGAACCTTGCGCATAATTCTCACCGGCAACAACAATATGGCCACCAAAAGCCGTTTTTGCTTTTGAGGCTGATTCATGAAAAAGAGGATCGATATCTTGGTAGGCATATCTGCTAATCGCTTCAATATTACTTCGCAAAGGGAGCACTTCAGCTCCGGCTTTCAATATCTCATCAGTAGAAACATTATCACCCATTTTCAAAATAATAGGTGTTTCAAAGTTGTTTTCCAATGGCGTAAAATCTGGTAGCGATTTAATGTTGGGCCCTTTCTTTAGTTCCGTTTTATAGCCATTTTCTTTGGGTGGAATGAGCATTATCCGATTAACGGAGGCTTTTTCCGGCTCCGAAAATACAGGATAAGCTACGCTTTTTCCATATACCTGCGGGTCGGTTATTTTTCCATGGAGAGCGGAAACTGCAGCAGTCTCAGGGCTACAAAGGTATACCTGATCATCGGCAGTTCCTGATCGCCCGGGGAAGTTTCGAGGCATTGTTCGCAAGCTGATTGTATTTGTTGCAGGAGCTTGTCCCATGCCAATGCATCCCATGCATCCGGTTTGGTGATAACGTGCTCCAGCCTGAATCAGCGAATTAATAGCTCCGAGTTTTCCCAAATCTTCAATCTTTTCGCGAGATGATGGATTGATATCCAGTGATACTTCAGGAGGTATGTTTTTCCCTTTTACAATTTCACTTACGATCCAATAATCGTGTAAGCCGGGGTTTGCCGATGAACCGATCACAACTTGAGAAATTGATTTTCCGGCGACCTCACTCACCGGAACAACATTGCCGGGGCTACTTGGTGTTGCAATCAAAGGAACCAGCTCATTTAGATTGATTTGTTCATATTTGTCGTATTCTGCACCATTGTCTGCAATAATTTCTTGCCAGTCTTCTTCTCGTTCTTCCTGTGTTAAACAAATTTTCGTTTGTTCATCCGAAGGAAAAACGGAGGTGGTGGCGCCTAGCTCAGCACCCATATTGGCAATAACATGACGATCCCAAGCGCTTAAATTTTTCAGGCCTTCTCCATAATACTCGACAATGTAGCCTACGCCGCCTTTAACATCGTAGCGGCGTAACATTTCCAATATTATATCTTTTGCGCTTACCCAATCGGGTAATTCCCCGGTTAATTCAACGCCAAGCACTTTGGGCATGGCAATATAATAGGGGTGTCCGGCAGCTGCAGTGGTAATATCCAACCCACCTGAGCCCATGGCAAGCATTCCCATGCTACCTGCTGAACAAGTATGACTGTCGGAGCCGATCATTAGTTTTCCGGGTTTCCCAAATCGTTCCATATGTACCACATGACTAATTCCGTTACCTGCGCGGCTGTACCAGTACCCATATTTTTGGGCTGCCGACTGCAAAAAGGCGTGATCATCCGCGTTTTTGAAATCCGCTTGAAGTAAATTGTGATCAACATATTGGACAGCCACTTCGGTTTGTGCTTTTTTCAATCCAAGTTTCTCTAGCTCAAGCATCACTAGCGTTCCGGTGGCATCTTGCTGCAAAATATGGTCTACCTTTAAAGCGATTTCGTTTCCGGGTTCAAGCGAACCTTCTACTAAGTGCTCTTTAATCAACTTCTGCGTTACATTTAACTTGTCCATAGCTGTCTCGTCTTCCTTTTATTATGCTTCGTGCATTTCTTGAATCATTTCTTTGCTCATTTGGTCTTTTTTCTTTGATGACGGGCGAAGAATTAGTCGAATACCCCGGTCGTATGTGAAGTAATTCCATATCCAGTTTGCAAAAACAACCGCCTTATTTCTAAAGCCAATTAGGAAAAGGATATGGACAACCATCCAGATAAACCATCCGATAAAGCCGCTTAAAAAGATTTTTGGCAAATCGGCCACTGCTTTATTTCTTCCAATCGTAGCCAATGCTCCTTTGTTTTTATAACGAAATGCTTTAAGCGGCTTATTTGCCGCTATTCGGTTTAAGTTTTCAGCTAGCTGTTCTCCTTGTTGCATAGCCGATTGAGCAAGCCCCGGAAGTCCGTTCGGATAGTCTTCATGAAGCATGTGGGCAACATCGCCCAGAGCAAAGACATCATTGTAAATTACTTTCGTCTCATAGTTTTTGAAAACATGGTTGGTTTCGTTAACCATCAGCGTTCCTTTTTTGATGCTTTTCTCTCCAAACCCGTTTATCAGATTTCCTTGAACCCCGGCGGCCCAAACCAATGTTCCCGTTTCAATTTGTTGTCCGTTTTTTAGTTTTACAATCTTTCCATCATAGTCATCAGTAAGTGTTTCCAGGTGAATATTGACTCCCATTTTTTCTAAGTACTGACGAGCCTTCTCTCCTGATTTTTCAGACATTGCCGGTAATACACGATTTTTGCCTTCAACCAGATGAATTTGCATACTGCTCACATCAAGCTGCGGGTAATCTCTTGGAAGGACGTTGTTTTTTAGTTCCGCCAGCGCACCGCACACTTCAACACCTGTTGGTCCGGCACCAACGACAACAAAAGTCATCAAGCGTTTCTTTTGCTTTTCACTGGTAACAATTTCCGATTTTTCTAATTGTTGAAAGATATGGCTGCGTAAATCCAGAGCATGTGTAACTTGCTTTAACGGAAAGGCATGCTTGGCTAATCGATCGTTACCAAAAAAGTTGATTTTTGCTCCGGTGGCAACAATCAGGTAGTCGTAGTTTAGTGGGCCGGCGTTTGTCGTCAGAGTTTTCTCGTCGGTATTAACTTCACTAACCCGAAGCATGCGAAAATAGGTGTCTTTTTTCTTCTTGGTTATTTTTCGAAGGGGTCCTGCTATAGAATCCGGTTCAAGCCCGGCAGTGGCTACCTGATACAACAACGGTTGAAAGGTATGATAGTTATATCGATCCAGTAGTACAATCTGATACTTATTGGAATCAAGCTTGTTGATTGCCCGAACACCTCCGAATCCTCCACCGATAATCACAACTCTTGGCTTGTCCGAATTAGGAATATTTACTGAAAATAGATTATTCCGATCTGTCATATAAGAAAACTTTCTGTCTGGAAATGAAAAAATCATTCCAATTTCAATTAAAAAGCTAATGACTTTGCAAGATTTATATCCGCACAACAACTATTGTACGACATACATCGGACACTGTTGTTGTAAAGTGCGGGCGATGCACGCAATGATACAGCTTATCAAACATCTCGAATAGGTCTGCTTCGGAGGAGAACTGATCATATTCGATTTCATATAAAAAAGAATTTACTGAATTATTAATCGGCTTGTTTGCAGTCTGACTGTTGTGGATTAATTACACGTTTCTTCTTCGAAATTCCACAATCAAAATAGGTGTTGAAGTATTAAAGGTCTCACGATTTATTATGAACTTTTGTGATCTGCTTGTTTTTCAATGCGTTGTGCTGAGTGGAACTAATTCTGGTACAGCGCTTGCATTTTTCAGCGTAACAGAATTAAGTTTTTCAGGAAATATTGAGGAGATAGGTTTTCGAATATTGACCTTTTTAAGCTGCTCCTGTAGGATGTTAAAGAAGTAATTATGACGGGTAAAAAAGATAACACATACGAAATTGAAAACAGAGAATGGCTAGATTCCATTGATTACATCATCAAGAATGAAAGTAGTGAGCGGGTTGACGAATTGATGGAGCTGCTAAAAGGACGAATTTATGAAAAGGGAATTCGCTTGCGATCACATTTAAATACGCCGTACATCAATACAATTCCGGTGGACAAGGAAGAGAGCTATCCCGGAGATCGTGAACTGGAG
The DNA here is from genome assembly GCF_009847015.1 of Sunxiuqinia indica. Taxonomy (GTDB): domain Bacteria; phylum Bacteroidota; class Bacteroidia; order Bacteroidales; family Prolixibacteraceae; genus Sunxiuqinia; species Sunxiuqinia indica. The sequence goes on along the minus strand of NZ_WVEM01000001.1, from coordinate 711,199 downwards.
CGAAAAATTAAAAGTATCATTCGTTGGAACGCAATGGCAATGGTTGTTCAGGCCAATAAAAAGAAAGATGGCATTGGTGGTCATATCTCTACTTATGCCTCGTCAGCCACTTTGTACGAGGTGGGCTTCAACCACTTTTTCAGAGGTGGCGATAATGGTTCACCTGCCGACATTGTCTATTTCCAGGGGCATGCCTCTCCCGGCATATATGCCCGTTCTTTTTTAGAAGGAAGATTTTCGGAAGATCAATTGGAAAATTTTCGCAGAGAGATGAATCCAAAGGGAGGCTTAACTTCTTATCCTCACCCCCGGTTAATGCCCGACTACTGGCAGTTCCCGACTGTTTCAATGGGACTTGGCCCAATCATGGCTATTTATCAGGCACGTTTTAATCAATACTTACAAGACAAAGGACTGCTTGATGCTCCGGAGCAAAAGGTGTGGGCTTTTCTGGGAGATGGTGAAATGGATGAGCCGGAATCGATGGGAGCGCTAACCTTGGCTTCGAGAGAGGAACTGGACAACCTTATTTTTGTGATTAACTGTAATCTCCAACGGCTGGATGGGCCGGTGAGAGGAAATTCATCCATCATACAGGAATTGGAAGCAGCATTTCGCGGAGCCGGCTGGAATGTCATCAAGGTTACCTTGGGTGAAGTGTGGGATTCAATCCTGAAAAAAGATAAAAACGGTCTGTTGGTCAAGCGATTGGGCGAACTGGTTGACGGCGAACGCCAGAAGTTTTCAATCTCCGATGGAGACTACATTCGAAAAGAATTTTTTGGTAAAAGCGAGGAACTTTTAAAGCTGGTGGAAGACTTGAGTGATGACGAGTTAAAAAAACTACGTCGCGGAGGACACGACCCGGTTAAGGTTTACAATGCTTTTAAAGCGGCTACCGAAACAAAGGATATGCCGACTGTGGTTTTAACACAAACGGTGAAAGGATATGGTTTGGGCGAAGCAGGGGAAGGACGCAACATTACACACCAACAAAAGAAATTAAACGAAGAAGAATTGATGCATTTTCGCGATCGGTTTGATATTCCTGTTTCAGATGATGAATTGGCAAGTGCTCCGTTTTATAAACCGGACGATAGCAGTGATGAAATTAAATATCTTAAAAAACAACGCGAAAAACTGAATGGCTTTTTACCTAAACGAAATCAAGATGCTGTTGATTTTGAAATGCCCGAATCCAAGGTGTTTGATGAGTTTTTAAAGGGCTCCGGTAAACGCGAGGTGGCGACTACCATGGCCGCAGTTCAACTATTATCGAAGTTATTGAAAGATAAAAATATTGGAAAATTGGTAGTTCCTATTGTGCCCGATGAGTCACGTACTTTTGGTATGGATGCACTTTTCCGTCAGTCATCGATTTATGCACACAAAGGACAGTTGTACGAGCCGGTTGATCGCGACAGTTTATTGTATTATAAGGAAGCAAAAGATGGCGCTATTTTGGAAGAAGGAATTACCGAAGCAGGCTCCATGTCATCATTTATAGCGGCAGGAACGGCTTACTCAACTCATCAGATAAACTGTATCCCGTTTTATGTTTTTTATTCCATGTTTGGGTTTCAGCGTATTGGCGACTTCATTTGGGCTGCAGCCGATGCCCGTGCCAAAGGTTTCATGTTGGGAGGTACTTCCGGCCGTACCACATTGGCAGGCGAAGGACTTCAGCACCAAGATGGGCAGAGTCACTTGACGGCTCTCACCGTTCCGTCAGTTCAAGCGTACGATCCGGCTTTTGCTTACGAATTAGCCGTCATCATCAATGATGGAATGAAAAGAATGTATGAAGACGGAGAAGATATTTTCTATTACATCTCTATTATGAATGAGAAGTACAAAATGCCCTCGATGCCTTCGCGAAAGGGAATTGAGCAGGAAATCATAAACGGCATGTACAAATTTAAAAGCAGCCAGAAAAACGAGCACAACCTCCACTTGCTAGGAAGTGGATCGATATTGAATGAGACTTTGAAGGCTGCCGAAATTCTAAAAAAAGACTACAATATTTATCCTGAAATATGGAGTGTAACCAGTTACAAAAAGCTTTACGACGATGCCATAGAAAGCGACCGTTTGAGTCGTGTACAGGGAAAAAATAAAAAGACATACATCGAAAAATCGGTGGGAGAAAAAGAAGGAATTTTTATAGCTGCTACTGATTATGTGAAAGCGCTTCCGTTGGCTGTTTCCAAATGGTTTCCGGGATCGTTTGACGCTTTGGGAACTGACGGCTACGGTTTCAGTGAGCATCGCGAGGAGTTGAGGGAATTCTTTGAAGTGAGTGCGGAACATATCGCATGGAACGCTTTGGTTGCTCTCAATCGAAATGGAAAAGTAGCCGAGAAAATACTGAATAAAGCACGTAAACAACTCAATATCGATGGTGAAAAGGAATCACCAACCGGAAAATAATCCCTTCAGCTGAAGCTGATTGTATAAAACTTGCTATTCGATTTAAAATTCAGAACCATGAAAAAAGAAATAAAAGTACCAGATATAGCCGAAAATGTAGAAACAGGCCTGATCGCCGGAATTCTAGTTTCGAAAGGAGATAAAGTAGCAGAAGATCAGTCGGTTGTTGAGATTGAGACTGATAAAGCAACGACTGATATTCCCTCACCATTTGCAGGAACTGTAGCCGAAATTAAAGTGAGTGAAGGAGATGAAGTGAAAGTCAACCAAGTGATCATGATCATTGAAACGGAAGGAGAGGAGAGCCAGGATAATGAAGAAGATGAGAGTGATGATGAAACTTCCGATCAGGATAAAGAAAATACGAAGTCAGACGGTAAAGAAGAACAAGTAGACGACTCGGATTCAAATTCGGAAGAAGAGGAGACCGAAGAGGAGAAAAATGATTCGAAAGAAAAGTCATCTGGGAAAGAAAACGAAAAAGAAAAAAAGGATCAAAGTGACATTCCGGCTTCTCCTTCTGTGCGGCGTTTAGCTCGTGAAAAGGATGTCGATTTAAACCAGGTTGAAGGCTCCGGGCCATCGGGTAGAATAACGACAGAAGATGTTGAGCAATTTGCTGGAAAATCGGATTCAGACCAGACGGATGACGATGACAACAAAGCAAAAAAGACGAAAGAATCGAAAGGGGAAAAGCAGCCATCAACCGACTTCGCAAAGTGGGGATTGATTTCGATGGAACCGATGAATAACATCCGAAAGGTAACAGCTAAAAATGTTCAGCAAGCCTGGCAGACTGTACCACATGTGACCCAGTTTGATGAGGCTGACATTACCAATTTGGAAAACTTCAGAAAGCAGAATCAGGATAAAATTGCTAAAAGTGGTGGAAAACTTACCGTGACAGCTTTATTATTAAAAATTGCAAGTTTGGCATTGCAGCGTTTTCCGCGGTTCAATGCAAGTCTGGATGAAGAAAATGACCAGATTGTTTATAAACACTATTACCATATTGGTATTGCGGTAGATACGCCGCAAGGTTTATTGGTTCCGGTGATTCGTGATGTCAATAAAAAGTCGTTGAGCGAATTGGCAGCCGAATTGAGTGAAATGGCTGAAAAAGCTCGCGATAAAAAAATATCATCTGACGAAATGCAGGGTGGAAGTTTCACCATTTCCAACTTAGGAGGGATTGGAGGAACGCAATTTACGCCAATCGTTTATGCGCCGCAGGTGGCAATTTTAGGCGTTTCCCGAAGCCAATACAAGCAAGTACTGGTGAACGACGAATTTGAAAAACGACTGGTTGTACCGCTTTCATTGTCCTACGATCATCGTGTGATTGATGGAGCTGATGGAGCACGGTTTTTACGCTGGATATGCGATGTGATTGAAGATCCGTTTTCCATTCTGCAATAAAAAAAGGAATCGAATATGAACGATAATAAAACACACGAATTAGTAATTATTGGCGCTGGCCCCGGAGGTTATCGTGCAGCTTTCATGGCTGCTGACCTTGGGCTGAAAGTGACCTTGGTTGATCCTGAAGTCAATCCGGGAGGAGTTTGCCTGTACCGCGGTTGTATCCCAACCAAAGCGTTGCTGCACTTGTCGAAGATTAAAAAGGAAGCAGCTGAAGCAGAGGAGATGGGGCTGAAATTTAGCGATCCGGAAGTTGATCTGAAAAAAGTAGCTGCATGGAAAAGCGATGTGGTGAAAAAACTAACAGGTGGGCTGGGACAGTTGGTTAAAGCGAGAAAGATAAATTACGTGAAAGCATACGCCAAATTCATCGATTCAAAGAATTTGGAGCTGAAATCAAAAAATGGCGATATTGAAAAAATCACGTTTGAACATGCCATCGTTGCTACTGGAGCCCATCCAGTTGAAATACCTGGAATTGACTTTGATCAACCAGGAATTTGGAATTCGGCTGAAGCATTGGAATTGAAAGAGATTCCGGATAAACTGTTAATCGTTGGCGGTGGATACATCGGACTGGAAATGGCCACTATTTATCAGGCTTTAGGTGCGAAGGTGTCGATTGTTGAGTTAACTGACGATTTTATGCCCGGCATGGATAAAGACTTGGTTGCAGCGTATAAGAAACTTTCTGAGGGAACATTTTCCGATGTGTTTCTGGAAACCAAAGTCACGAAGGTGGATAAGCACGGTAAAAAGAAACAGGTCACGTTTGAATCGAAGGAAAAGGAAACTTTTCGCAAGCAATTTGATCGGGTGCTGGTAGCTGTTGGTCAAAAGCCAAATACCAAAGAGTTAGGACTCAACAAAATTGCTGCGGAGTTGGATAATAACGGCTTTATCAAAGTAAATGAGAAACAGGAAACAACAGCAAAAAATGTATTTGCGATAGGCGATGTTGCTGGCGGACCTTTGCTGGCACATAAAGCCAGCTACGAAGGCATGATTGCCGCAGAAGTAATTGCCGGAAAAAAATCTGCGAATGATGCAAAAGTGATCCCGGCCGTGATTTACACCGAACCTGAAATTGCTACTTGTGGCTTGAGTGAAAAGGAAGCGAAAGAAAAAGGCATTAAATATAAAGCCGTAAAATTCCCGTGGTCTGGATCAGGCAGGGCGGTAGCGATGGATACTGCCGGAGGATTTACCAAGATTTTAATTAATCCGGAGAATGAACGGATTCTTGGTGCAGGCATCGTTGGGAAAAATGCCGGTGACTTGATTCCTGAATTAGCCTTGGCCATAGAAATGGCAGCCACCGCACAAGATGTTGCTTTAACCATTCATCCGCACCCAACGCTTAGCGAAACCATTATGGAAGCAGCCGAAATGTTTTACGGACATCCGGCGCACACCTTTGTGAAGCAGAAAAAATAATTGATCAGAATACAAACAAAAAAAAACGACGATGCAAAACTATCATGAACCACCTCAGGAATTAACAGATGAAACACGCGACTATGTTCGTGCTTTGGTCTCTCTTAAAGAAGAAATTGAAGCTATCGATTGGTATCAACAGCGACTATCGGTCACAAAGAACCAACAACTTAAAAAAATATTGGAGCATAACCGCGATGAGGAAATGGAGCATGCCTGTATGGCGTTAGAGTGGCTCCGAAGAAACATGAAAGGCTGGGATGAACATTTGAGAACCTACCTTTTTACAGAAAAAGATATTGTGAAACTTGAAGATGACTAAAAAAGAAAACGTTATGAATATTTTAAAAAAATCAATTGCACCAATAACTGATAAAGCCTGGGACGAAATATCCGATAGAACCAATGAAATATTGAAGACCTACCTTACCGGACGAAAATTTGTTGACATCGATGGCCCAAACGGACTGGAAATGGGCGGAGTATCAACCGGACGTTTAGTGACGCCTGAAAAACAATCAAGTGAAGGTATTAATTATGGAATCCGGGAAGTTCTTCCTTTTGTTGAAATTCGCAAACCATTTGAATTGGATGTTTGGGAATTGGATAATATTGAACGTGGGGCTAAAGATGTAGACCTTTCGCCGCTGGAAGACGCTGTGAAAGAAGTAGCCTTTTTTGAAGAAAAGGTGATTTATAAGGGATTTTCCCCGATCAAAATTGAAGGTTTGGAAACTTCGGCAGAAAGTGATCCGGTTGAAATACCGGATAATACAAATGCATTTCTAAAAGAACTTGGTCGACAAGTGTTGCATCTGAGTCAGAATGGGGTAGAAGGTCCTTATTCTTTAATTATCAACTCCGAGCAGTGGCTCAACTTGATTAAACTATCCGAAGGTTATCCCATCTCGATGCAACTCAAAGAAATATTGGGTGGGAATGTGATTGTCAATCAGTCCAACGAACACTCCTTTTTAATTTCAGAAAGAGGAGGGGATTATGAATTAATTCAAGGACAGGACATTACCTTGGGCTATGACAGCCACGATACCGAAAAGGTAAAATTGTACCTCACTGCTTCATTTACGTTTCGGGTAATTAGCCCCGAAGCAATCGTTGTCTTTAAAAGTAAGAAAAAAGAGTAATCGATTTTAAAAAGGCTAAATCGGATTTTGCTAATAATTTTTAAAAAGAAAGGAACAATACAATGTTTAAAGTATTGAATTTAACAGATAAAAATCTCATTGCTATAAGAATAGATGGCAAGGTTACAAAGGCAGACTATGAAATGATTACCCCTTTGATTGACGGAAGAGTGAACGATTACGGTAAAATTAAAATGTACATTGAAATTGAAAATATTGATGGGATTGAACCATCTGCTTTTAAGGAAGACCTGAAAACCTATATCAGGCATTTTAATCATATTGAAAAAATAGCAGTAGTCGGGAAAAGCAAATGGGAAAAGTTGTGGTCAAACCTGGCTAGCCCTTTTGTTTCCGGGCAGATCAAGTATTATGACCATGCCGAAGTTTCAGATGCAGTGAAATGGATTCTGGAATAGCGCTTTGTGCGAATTTTGGAGGGAAGTGAAATTCTTTCATATCCGTGCAGAAAACTGAAAGAGTAGAATGATGAATTTGAAAAAGGATAAATAATGAAACGACCATGCAGCATTGTTACACAAATAAGTAGTATTAAAACGTGGGAGTTCCATCTAATACCGTTGAAAAATTTAAATTTTAATTAGATGAAAATAACAATTATCAGTGATATCAGAGGAAAAGCAAAAAGTATTATTCCTTATGGATTAAAGTTAGCTAAAGATCTTGAGGCCGAAGTTGATGTAATTCATATGATTGATACGCGAATGCAGCAAGGGGTTAGCAGCATGTATTCCGATTCGCAAAGTGTAACCCCCGGGAACAAATTTTCGCATGAGGAAATCATGCAACGGGAAAAGAAACAGGTGGAAGCTGATTTAGATAAGCTTTTAAGTAGTGAGGTTTCGAGGTTAAACTATCCATTGAAAATCAACGTTAAAGTTGATGTTGGTAGTATTCGAAGTAAAACGAGTACTGTCTTGAATTCAGGCCCTACTACGTTGTTGATCATGAATAATGAACCGGATGAGTATATTTTTGATGATCAGAAGGAAATCGTAGATACGTGCAAGAACTTTAATGGAATCAGTGTTATTGTTCCGCCGGGATATGAATATCAGAAAATATCAAACGTTGTTTTACCGACTGATTTTGACCTGAATGAGCTACAGTCATTCCGAAATATTACAGATGTCATCAATAAATTTGGCCCTGTGGTGAGTGCCTTTGGACAGTCGAGCGATATTAAGCCTCAGGCGATAGAACATTGGGAAGAAGAAGTGGGCAGTGTTTTCGAAGGTTCGCAGGTAAGCTCAAAAATTATTGACACAAGCAATTTTCATCAGGAATTTATTGATTTTGAAGAAATGATTGAGCCTGATATGACTTTGCTATTTGAGCAGCCAAAGGGGATATTGGAAAGCATATTTAAAAAGGATTTGTTTGAACAAGTTTTAAAGGAAACAAAATTTCCTGTTCTCTTTTACTCGATGAAAAAGTAATCAGTTTTCATTATTTGTCCTTTTCGAATCGTTTTTGAAATTGTTTTCACCATTGTGGTGAAAACCCTCAGAATAGTAACACAGGAAACCCGCGATGTTTAACTCCGGATTTTATTTTTGCGGTACGTTATACCATTTGTTGACCGGTACAGGAGGCGAATAACTTTTTAGGTAGCTGATAGCTTCTTCACTATTCGCCGCAATATGGTAGAGCTCGCGGTAGCTGTGCTTGGCGAAGTTTTCTTCGAAGGATCGTTCAAATTGATTGAATAAATCATCATAAAATCCGTTTGTATTAACAAATACTACGGCTTTATTGTGATAGTCTAACTGTTTGAGGGTAATCACCTCCAGTATTTCTTCCAGCGTTCCAAAGCCTCCGGGAAGAGCCACAAAGGCGTCGGCCATTTCGCGCATAATCGACTTACGATCCATCATGTCTTTCGAAATAATTAGCTTCTTGGCGAATTTTGACGCAAGCTTGTGCCCGTTTAGCTTTTCAGGTAAAATGCCAATGGTATCTCCTCCGGCATTGACAACTTCTTTTAAAACGGTTTCCATCAATCCTACATTGGCTCCACCGTTTATTAAGGTCATTTTTTCGTGCCCAATTAGTTGAGAAAGATGAATCGCTTCGTTAATATAAACAGGATCGATCGCATTGCTGGAGGAAGAAAATACACAAACTTTCATTTCAGAAAAAAATTGAATTAAAAAAGAATGCCAACTAAAAGCTGGCATTCTGTATTATTTATTAAGCATCAATATTTGCATAAACCGCGTGGTCTTCAATAAACTTCCTTCGTGGTGGTACTTCGTCGCCCATTAGCATGCTGAAAATGTGGTCAGCATCAGCGGCGTTTTCGATGGTCACCTGACGTAAGGTTCTACGCTCTGGATCCATCGTGGTCGACCAAAGCTGTTCTGCGTTCATCTCTCCAAGACCTTTGTAACGCTGGGTGTGTACTAATGATTCTTTTCCATCAGCCCATTCATTAATTAATTGAAGGCGTTGCCGGTCATCCCATGCATACGATTCGCGTTTCCCCTTTTTTATTAAATACAAAGGAGGAGTCGCAATGTACAAGTAGCCTGCTTTAATCAGATCTTTCATAAAGCGGAAAAAGAACGTCATAATGAGAGTGGCAATGTGGCTTCCGTCCACATCGGCATCGGTCATGATGATGATTTTGTGATAGCGAATCTTATCCATGTTCAGTGCTTTGGAATCATCCTCGGTTCCAATGCTTACACCCAATGCTGTAAAAATATTTCGAATCTCTTCGTTTTCAAATACTTTGTGCTGCATGGCTTTTTCCACGTTCAGGATTTTACCGCGTAATGGCAAAATAGCTTGAAAACGACGGTTACGGCCTTGTTTTGCTGTTCCGCCTGCCGAATCTCCCTCAACCAGGTAAATCTCGCACTGTGAGGCATCTTTGTCCGAGCAGTCAGCCAGCTTTCCAGGAAGTCCGCCACCAGACATTACGTTTTTACGCTGAACGAGCTCACGGGCTTTGCGTGCAGCATGTCGGGCCTGAGCAGCCAGAATAACTTTATTAACAATTGCTTTTGCCGCTTTAGGGTTTTCCTCCAAATAATTAGCGAGCATTTCACTAACCGCCTGATCAACCGGGAGACTAATCTCCGAGTTACCGAGTTTTGTTTTTGTTTGGCCCTCAAACTGAGGTTCCTGAACTTTTACAGAAACGACGGCTGTCAACCCTTCACGGAAATCGTCTCCATTGATGTCGAATTTCAGTTTCGAGAGCATGCCCGAAGTTTCGGCATAACTTTTCAATGTTCTGGTTAATCCACGACGGAATCCTGTTAAGTGTGTTCCACCTTCAATGGTGTTAATATTATTGACATACGAATGAATATTCTCAGAAAACGAAGTATTATAATGCAATGCAATTTCAACCGGAACACCTGCTTTTTCAGATGAAATATGAATGGTTTCATCAATTAGTCGTTCTCTTGTGTTATCCAGAAATTCTACAAATTCTTTCAGTCCTTCTTCTGATAAAAAATTGTCAATTTTGTAGTTTCCTTCTTCGTCTTGCTGGCGTTTATCGATCAACGAAAGCTTAATTCCTGCATTTAGGAATGCTAACTCGCGCAAACGTGCCGACAAAATTTCATATTTATAAGTGGTCGTTAAGAAAATGGTATCGTCGGGTTTAAACGTAACAATGGTACCTGTTTTATCCGAGTCTCCAATTACCTTAACTTCTTCTTGAGGAACTCCACGATGGTATTCCTGGAAGAAAATTTTTCCGTCGCGATGAATCTCAGCAGTTAATACAGCTGAAAGGGCATTCACACAGGATACACCAACACCGTGCAAACCACCAGATACTTTGTAACTATCCTTATTGAATTTACCTCCGGCATGGAGCACTGTCATTACTACTTCCAAGGCTGACTTATTTTCCTTGGTCATCTTTTCAGTAGGAATTCCACGCCCATCATCAGCTACCGAGATAGAATTATCTTCGTTAATGATGACATCGATACTACTACAATAACCAGCTAATGCTTCGTCAATGGAGTTGTCAACAACTTCATAAACCAAATGGTGAAGTCCTTTTTCGTTTACATCACCAATGTACATCGCCGGACGCTTACGTACTGCTTCCAAACCCTCCAGTACTTGGATACTTTCTGCAGAATAATTTCCGTTTCCGTTATCCTTCTTTTTTTCTAATTCGCTCATCTATTGTGTGTTTGGTTTAATCCTATTTTTTCCTGCTTGTTTTAATTTAAAAAGAGACAAACAGAAAGTTATATCTGGAGCAATTTCCAGACATTCATTTACTTATTTAATAATTTGGGCTGATATAAAAAAGGTGTTTAATTTTCAATTGATTAACAATCATTCTTCGCCTCATTTTCATAACACGCAAATATAGTAAAAATATACCGATTAAAGGCTTGTTTCGCAGACTTAAAACAGGCAAAGTTTTCAACAAGACATTGAGAGTTAACAGCCAGTCTGTCAGGCAGTTAAGCTTTTGTGTCTGAAGAGTTGACTTTTGTCATTTTTAAGTGTAATGAAATGACCATGATTAAAATTTCGCTCACACAGGAAGATGATTATTTTGAAGTTCCATGCGTTGGTGCACGATATCTAAAAACACGATCGTGCCGCGCGGAAATTATGAGAACTTAAAATGAAAAAAATATATGACATAGCTTGTTTTAAAACGAAAAGCTTGCACCTACCAAAAGATTAAAACTCTGTTGTGTGTAACCAAGCCAGTTCTCGTATTTTTGGAATGCAAAGTTGTTTGCTCTGCCAAAAAAGCTGAGTTGTGGACTGTACTGGTATTCAACTCCAAAGTTTAAATCGATGTATGACGAGAGCGTGTAAATCGTGTTAGCCGGAATTGCAGGATCGCTACTGGAAGTATCAAGATATTCAACTCGTTCCAGCGCTTTCCGTTCGCCCATAAAGAAAATATCGGCATTAAATTTCAAAGGTCCTTCAGGATTTAAAATTGTAGAAATCGTTAGTTCAAACTCTGGTCTGTTCCATGCTTCTTTAAGAGAGTCTAATGCATAAGAGTGCATCTTTCCGTCTAAATGGAAATTAACCAAGTCTGAGGCCGTGTAATAGAATTCGGCACCAAGCGTAAATTGTTGTACATCATCATATAAAACATCGAAAGTATTGGAACGTGGCTGAATAACTGGATCGACAATTGGAGATGGCTCGATCACATACTGGGTTGTATTAAAAATGTAAAAGTGCTCGTCTTTAATGCTGGAATAATCAGCTTGAAAACGATAATTTAAGCGGGGTGAAAACTTCCCTTTTATTCCTCCTGAAAGAATATATTGGTACTTCGAGTTTTTGATATCCTGGTAGGGGTTGACAAATCGGTTTTCGGCAGCAATTGCGGAATAGTGGTTTTGCTGTAAGCGACCGTCTGCGCCAACGAAAAGGGTCATGATATTTTCAACAGGTGACCACTGCGCTTTTATATTGGGAGTGATTAAAAAACTGCCATCTTCATCGTCGTCCAACAAGGTGAATGTATGGACTCCAAGTTGCAATTTAGCCATATCGCCTTCAAATAGAATGGCAGGACTTAAATTCAGCAGGATTTGCTGCTTTTGTCCATAATCGAGCGATGTTTGATTGAAGATGCTATCTGTCTTCAGATAACCGACAGAAATTCCCAGAAGGCCGTAAAACTCATCAAACTCGCGACGCAAAGAGGTTCCTAAATTTACCAGATTTTCTGTTTGTCCGGTTTTGGTGCCGAAATAGTGATAGTATAAATTCAGGTCATAGTTTAAGTCAGCTCGCGTATCTTCTTCATTCGACAATTGAACTTGCAGCCCTCCTTTTGAAAAAGCTTGCTTATCGTTCCAGTTTGTAAGCAGTATTTCCTTGTCCGAATCAGAAAGCTGCTCACCAACGTATCCATAATAGCTGTGTGCGTCTCGCTCGTAGAACAGCTTGGTACTTAAGGTCGATCGTCTGAAAAAATGCTTGGTGAACAACTCGGCAACATTTTCACTTCGTGGAGCGTCAACTTTATCTTCGTTAGCCAGCTTAACCGATCCGTGCGAGGAAAGATGTTTAAAATGCATTCCTAAAACAGCATGCTTGCCGGTCTTTGTATTGTAAAAAAGCTCGCCGTACGGTGTCTGGTAATTTCCAACTCCGGCTTTTAACAGTCCTTTGCCAAGCTTTGCTTGAGGTTCTCCAACCATTTGTGCTGCTTGTACCGGTTCTACTTCAAAAGTGCTAAAAACCGGCTGTGAGTTTATTTTGTAGTCGAAGGTCGGTTTTTCCCTTTTATCATCCTTAATTTGAGGGATGTCATTGATTTTAAAAGCATCGGATACGCTGGGTTGATAGGCTTTAACCACTTCAACTTCCTGGCGTAACTTTGTGCTGTCTTTTTGTGCTGAAGCTGGGTTAACCAAAATAAAGGTTAACAGGAGCAGTGAAATATGATAGAAATATGATCTGTTCATGTTGCTGATTTTTACTGTTCGTTCATGTTGATTTTCATCGGACTTTCTGTTTGTTTTTGCTCTTGCTGTTGCTCAATACTTTCCAGGTGTTGCAGTTTCGCTTGAGCGGTTTCGATGATTCCATCATCGGTCTCCGGATAATTTTCAACAATACTTTTTATGGTGTGCTTCGCCTGAAATTGGTCTCCCTGGCTAAGGTAAACATCAGAAAGAAGTATGAAACTTTTCGCCAGCCAATATTGGTGGGGCGTGTTTTTCGAAATAAAATCCATCACCTGTTCTTCAGCTTCTTTCAATTTATTTTGATTGTATAGAATTTCGGTAAGCAGGTATTTGGCTTCAGCTCCTTCAGCCGACTTGGTATCTTCTGCCAGGTCGCTCAAAATAGGAAGTGCCTCATTAAATTGTTTGGTTTCGTAATACGACTTGGCCAATTTGTAGTTTGCTTCCCGCTTCAAAATATCGGTTAGTTTGTCGGAGCTTAACAGCATTTTGGCAGCATCAATACACTCCGTGTAGTTTGCAAGCTTATAGTTGCAACGCATTTTCCCGGCGCGTGCTTTCAAAATATTCCATTTAGTATTCGAAATGCTTTCGAAATGCTGGTAATAACTCAAGGCTTTTTGGTAATTGGCTGCATTATATTGCAATTCAGCAGCCTTTTCAAGTGCCGGCTCGGTAAAAATATTATCTTCTTTACTCAATACATACTCGTAATCTTTCAGAGCCAAAGCATATTCTTTTTCCGAATATCGCAGTTCACCCAAATAGAAGTGAGCGTTTAAACTAAAACTGCCACTCGGATATTGGCGCAAGTATTTCTCCAGTTGTGCTTTGGCTTTGGAGTCTTTTGCCATGTATAATTTTTCGGCTGAAAGGTATGTCAGCGAATCTTGCTCCGAAACAGTAACCTGAACGCCTGATCCGAGACGTTGAGTATATGCAAAGTAGGCATCAATATTATTCAGTTCGATGTAATTATTTTTTACTCCAATTAATGCTGATTGAGCTGCCGGGCTGTTGGGATATTCATTGATGACTTGCTTGTATGTTTCCAGCGACTGTTTAAAGTCAGACTGGTTGTACTGCACCAGCCCGAGTTGAAGAATAGCCTTTGGGCGATAGCTGCTTTGGGGATAATCATTGATGATATCGCGATAATATCCTTCGGCTACTTTGGGTTGTCCGGTGCGGTCAAATGACCTTCCCAGTTCAAACAAGGCATCATCCATAAAAGCAGATTCTGGAAATGTTTGTACCAGCGTACGCAGCAAACTGATTTTTTGATCCATATCGCGCTGAATACCAACACAAATTGCTTTTTGAAAAAGGGCATAGTCGGCATCGTACTGCTTGAGCCAAAAAGCTTTTTCATAATTATTAATGGCATTGCGGTAGTCGCGGCCAACAAAGTAACAATCTCCTAAACGGTTGAAGGCATCGGCAACCTTTTCATCTTTATCGCTGCTGTTTTTATCTAAAAACTGCTGAAAGTATTTACTGGCGTGAGCATAATCTTGTAATTTGAAATAAGCATAAGCCAGATTGTAGCGAGCCGTTTGAAACTCGGGTCGGCTGTCGGCTCCAGAGGTGTTCAGAAATTGACTAAAACCACTAATTGCTTTTTCGTAGTTCTCAAGTCTGTAATTGGCTTCGCCTTTCCAAAACAAAGCACCGGCTTTAAGTTCACGGCTGGCTGACGCATTTTGTAAGGATTGTTCAAATAGGTCGATCGCCGAGTCGTAATACAGATTATTGAACAGTTCCAATCCGCGATAAAAAGTAACTCGCTGAGAGGCTTTTTTAACTGCTGTGCTTTTTACCTCAATCTTTTCGATAGACTCAATGGCTTCTTTGTAGTTACTGGTACTCATGTAAACATTTACCAAATAGTCATAAGCAGCATCATTGCGTTCCGAGTTTGGGTAAAGCGAAATGTATTTGTCAAACGCCTTAATTGTTTCGTTGAATGGGGAGTATGATAACTCGTAAGTAATTTTTGCATAATTGAACAAGGCATCTTCTTTAATATCCGGATTAAAATCCAGTTCCGATGCTGATTCAAAAGCCACTCGCGCTTTGTCTTTTTGGTCGGTTTCCACATAACAGTCGGCAAGATGGTAGTAGGCGTTTTGCGCCAATTCATCCTTTCCTCGTGACGCATTTTCTAATGGTTCAATCGCCTTGCTGTATTGACCATTGACGTAATAGCAATAGCCAAGCATATAATTTTCGTCTCTGGCTTTGCTGTTGGTTGCTTCAAAATAAGCTTCAAAATAGGGAATGGCCTTTTGAAAGTCTTTGACTTGGAAGTAACTGTTTCCGATAATTTTAGCAAGTTCAGGCTTCTTGTCGTCAGAAACTTCGTCCATCAGAGGAATAGTGAATTCAATTACTTTGTCGTATTGCCCTTTCTTGTAGTAAATCTGACTCATGTAAAACGGAATCACCTCGGCAAAAGCCGGGTTGTTTCTCAATTTGTCAAACTCAGCGAGCGCTGTATCGTAGTCATCGTTTAAATATTGAATATGTGCCCAGTAATATTTTGCCGGGGCTGCATATAAATTATTTGTATCCTTAATTTTTTCAAACTCATTTTCGGCTAGCTGATATTTTTCTGATTGAAAGTAGGCGTATCCTTTCTGGTAGTGCACTTTAATTTGCTCTTCCTTATTCAGAATACTCGGTTTTAAATTTCGATACGAACGAAGCATGGGAGCATATTTACCATTATTAAACTGGTCACTCCCCAACTCAAACCATGCCTTGTTGGTATAAGGACTTTCCGGATTTTCATCAATAAATTTTTCAATCAGTTCTTCA
The DNA here is from genome assembly GCF_009847015.1 of Sunxiuqinia indica. GTDB lineage: Bacteria > Bacteroidota > Bacteroidia > Bacteroidales > Prolixibacteraceae > Sunxiuqinia > Sunxiuqinia indica. The sequence continues at coordinate 695,487 of NZ_WVEM01000001.1, read as the reverse complement.
CCGTTTTTATTTTCCAGACGAAGAGCACACAGTGCCTTGTAAAACATGGCTTCCGATTGAATCTCAGATCCTTTTTCCGACTCTCGAATGATGGAGGAAAACTGTTGTTGGGCTACAATAAATTTATTTTTGGAGAAAAGCTCTTTCGCTTGATGGATGTTTGCTTCTAGAGATGAATAATAGGTGGTTTCCTGTCCGTAACCGGGAAAAGTGAAGCCACTCAATAAAATGATGAACAGTAAGATTCTTGTTCTCATAGACTCTGTTTTATTTTTGCATAAAAATAGCGATTCTGTTTTCGTTAGAAGCGGAATAGTGAATAGACTTCTTCACAAAAAACTGTTTATTTCATTGCTTTATTATCTGATTGGTCAAAAAAAATTAGTTTTGTATCAGGCTTTAAAAATAGCTTTATGAGCAAAAAATCTATTATTTCGCTTCAGGGAGTTGATATTTTTCAACAGGATCAATTGATATTAGCCCAAATCAACCTCCGTATTGAGGAGGGAGAATTCGTTTATTTAATCGGAAAGGTTGGGAGTGGAAAGTCTAGCCTGATAAAAGTTTTAAATGCTGAATTGGATTTGTTTACAGGCGAAGCGCTGGTGGCGGAATACGATCTTCGGAAGATAAAAAGCTCCGAAATCCCATATTTACGTAGAAATCTTGGGGTTGTTTTCCAGGATTTTCGCTTGCTAACTGACCGTAATGTACATGATAATCTTTCGTTTGTACTGAAAGCAACAGGGTGGAAAATAGAAAAGGCTATAGAAGACCGAATCAATGAAGTGATGGAGCGGGTAGGGATGAAAGCAAAATTGGGAAGTATGCCGCATGAACTTTCGGGCGGCGAACAGCAACGAATTGTTATTGCCCGTGCTATTTTAAATGACCCCGATATTATTTTAGCCGATGAACCAACAGGAAATCTTGATCCGGAGACATCAGACGAACTCATGACAATTTTAAAGGAATTGAATGAAGAGGGAAAAACCATTTTGATGGCTACCCACGATTACCATATTTTAAATCGCTATCCGGGACGAACGCTCGTATGTGCCGAGCAAAAAGTTAGTGATTCTTCAAAAACGAAAGATGAAGTTGATTTTTCGGAGTTATTGGAAGAGGATTAGACTATTTTTGGTGACTTATTTATAATGACCTGAAATTTCAATCCAGAAACATTAGCTCGTCGTCATTTTTTAATTTGGCTGACTTTTTTTAAGAGGGGTGAAAATACTAACAAGTACTTTTTCCTCATTTTCCCAACACAGTTCTTCGGCTGCCTTTGGGAGGTTTTCAATCCAATGCTCTCGGAGGTGCAAATCAAATAAGGCCTCTTGAAGTTGTTTGGCGATTTGTTCCGGATCATGATTTTTTAAAATCATACCAACCTGATAATGGTTAACAATTTCACTCATCTCAGGCAAGTTGCTTACTAAAACCGGTACCTGATGCTGGATGTAGTCAAACAATTTATTGGGGAGTGCATAACGGTAGTTAAGTCCAAGATCTTCTTCTATTGACAAACCCAAGTTAGCTTGCGCTGTGATGTATTTCATTTCGGACAGCGGAATTTTCCCCAAAAAGGTTACGCGGTCGGCTAGCTCTAAATCAGCAACCAAGTGCATCAGGGCCTTGGTAATGTCGCCATCTCCGGCAATGAGCAGGCGTGCATTATCGATGTATTGCATCGCTTTGATGGCAAATTCCAGTCCCCGACCAATATTTAATGCTCCCTGGTAAAGTATGATTTTCCGATCGTCAGCAAGTAGCACTTTTTCGGGGGGCACTATTAATAGCTCTTCGCGATGCGGCAAGTTGCGAACAACCTGAAAAGGAGTGTTGTACTTTTCTCTATAAAACGTAGCGATCGATTCACAGACTGTGTAAGCATGCTCTATTCGGGGCAGTATCCAACTTTCGATACGCTCCCAGATGGCTTGGGTGCGCCTGCGGTTAATTAATTCCGGTACTTCGGTAAACAGTTCATGACTATCGTAAACAAGCGGCTTTTTTTTTCGTTTTGAGGCGATAAAATTGGCAGGCAGGCTATCCAGGTCATTCGCCAGTATGATGTCAACCTTCCGTTGAAGGATAAAAATCAACAGTCTGACATTATATTCGAGATAAAACAGAGGTCCTTTTTTGAAAAAGAGTTTCAGTCGTTTGGTTTTATAACTACGTCGAACTAACTTTTTACTATTGGGTAATCTTCGACCAACTAAAGTTACTTTAAACCCCATTTTTTGTAGGCTTAGTGCAACCTTATGTACGCGGTTGTCGGTAACCAGGTCGTTAGTGACGGAGATAATAACTTTTTTCAAGGCCGTTTTTACTTTATGACAAAATAAACGAATTTGAAACAGCTTCTATTATCTTTGCGAAAAAAAACGATGATCCGCTTTTCTGAAAACTACTCTCTTAAAAACTACAATACGTTTGGTGTTGAAGCCAAAGCCAGCTTTTTTTTCGAATTTACTGAACTGGATGACTTAACCGAATTTCTTCAATCGAACAGTTCCTGGAAGGAAGAGCCCATTTTTCTGTTGGGAGGAGGAAGCAACTTGCTTTTTGTTGACGATTATAAAGGGTTGATTATCCACCCAAATGTGCCGGGAGTTGAGGTTATTCGGGAAAACCGGAATCAGGTTTGGGTGGAAGTTGGGGCAGGAGAGGACTGGGATCGTTTTGTGGATTACTGTGTTAAGTCTCAATACTACGGATTAGAAAACTTGTCGTTGATACCGGGAACTGTGGGTGCAGCGCCGGTTCAAAATATAGGCGCTTATGGCGTGGAGGTGCAGGATTTTGTTGACACTGTCAATGGTTTCGACCTGAAAACAATGACCGCTTACAGTGTGCCAGCAGAGCAATGTCAATTTGAATACCGGAATAGCATCTTCAAAAATGAATTGAAAAACCGGTTTATCGTTACGTCGGTTGTTTTTCGACTGGATAAATTTCCGGATTTCAAACTAGACTATGGGACACTGAAAGCCGAAGTAGAAAAACGAGGAAAACTCGATCCGCATAATGTGCGCGAAGCTGTTGTTGCTATTCGCCAATCGAAATTGCCCGATCCGTTAGAGTTGGGCAATGCCGGTAGTTTTTTCAAAAACCCGGTAGTCGATCATGATTTTGCTGAAAAGTTGAAAGCCGTGAATCCGGGAATGCCAAACTACCCGACTGTAGATGGAAAGATTAAACTGGCTGCTGGTTGGTTGATTGATCAATGCGGGTGGAAAGGCTACCGAACAGGCGATGCCGGGGTGCATAAAAATCAAGCATTGGTATTGGTAAATTATGGTAATGCTTCAGGAAAAGAGCTTTATCTGTTGTCGCAAGAAATACAGCAATCTGTAAAAGATAGGTTTGCTGTTGAGTTAGAGCCCGAAGCTAATATTTTGGGTGTATAATTTTTTTTAACCGATATTTTTGTATTTGAGCAGCTGTGCGTGTAGTTCTTTGATTGCGGATTCTTGCGTATTGACTTGTTCTTTTGTATTGGTCAAATCGGTGATGTCGTCAATAATCATGATGATGTAGCGCTCTTCTTGAAATTTAAAGCTTCGGGTTGAAAATTGGAGGTGTTTCAATTCCTTTGTTCCTTTTGAATTGTAAAATCCACGTGATATTTTTTCCTTGAAAATAGGCTTGTTCTCATAATATGAGATAATTGCGGATTCTCTTAACGAGCATGATTTACAATAATTGGTTTCACCGCATCTTTGCATTTCTTCTACGTTGTGCGCGCAACCTATTGCTTCTCCACAACGAACATAGAGCAAATCTTCATTCTCCCTGTTCGAAAAAATAGAACGTAGTGAATCATTAAAAGCTTGAAGTTCCATATTCTTATCGAGTAATAAGACGCAACTACTAATGTTGTTTAAAGTCAGATTTAGAAACTCGGAGGAACCTTTTAAGAAATCAAAGCTCGTGTTATTGTGGCTGATTATATTTTTCATTGTATGGTGACTTTCGTCCATTAAAGTTATAACGATTATCAAAAAACTGCAACCATGTTAAGCTTTAATTCTACAGTGCAATCTAATTTAAAACAAGTATAGATAATTAATATTTTTGTGCGTTTAATAAAGAATAGTTTTTTCTTTGATTTACTAAACTATTGTACTGAAAACAGACCTGTTTATTACTACCAGCGAGAAATATTACATCGATTATTTTTACCGATTAGGAGTTTGGCAACGATCCATTCGACTGGCAAAGTCAGTTAAAAACTCCTTTCTCCACTTGCTTACCGTTTTGGCTCCAATGTGATCACCCACCATAAATTCCGGGTTGGGATTGTCTGTCCACCAGTTTGAATACTTATCAGAAGGTTGATTGGCTAATTCCGGAGATGGGATGACAGCAGTTACTTTTCCGGTTTTACCATTTAAATCAGGAATATTACTTTTAATTTCAAATGCAAAGGTTTTTGCACTTTTAGGCGAAAAGCGAAAACGAACAGTTTCATCTTCTGCAAAATGTCCACTTAATGATTGATTGTCAACGTTAAGATAAGCTTCCGGTTTTTCGGGTAAGTTAGTACCAATAGGTAGCGCAATTTCAAGAATTGCAAACTCTTGAATACTGTCTCTTTCAGTAGGCATCTTCGTAAACAGGTCGTAAGGGCGATCCCATGCTTTTATATATTGCCCTCCCCAATTGGGGGTTGTTGGGTCTTCCGGATTGGCGCTATTCAATACCCAAGCCAGTGAAGGCGTATCACCCATTTTTATGGTGCCTCCCAGTTGTGTCATAAAGAAGTTTCCCATGGCACCGTGATCTTTAATGTATTTCTCAGCAAAACCATCGTTACTCCACTCTGCCGATTGATCACCTCCTGTAAACCATCCGCGGTAAGTGGCATTCGATTCAATAATCCAAAGATCAGGGTGGTTTTCAACGATGTACTGGTAAGCATCCGGACTCCATTTTTTGTTTGGGCCGCCAATCCAAAAGACACGAAGTTTCGGAAGAATGTCGGGCGCATCGTGAAGCGCCAGTGTCAAGTCTTCCAAGCCGCCCCAGACTAACACGTACAGCGGCCTCGGATCATCACGACGGGCACACTGAATAATCCATTCTGAACCTTCAGAGGGTTTGCTAATGCCACGATACCCAACCATTTCTTCAGAGCCTTGTTTGGATATTTGCCGAAGTGAGTCCGCGGTAGGGTAGTTCGCTGAGTAAGTCTTCAAATTTGGGAAATCCTTTTCATATTGATCGATAACAGTCAGGATGTGTTCTTTTTTTCCGGGACCGTATGGAGAGGAAATGATTCCCTCAATGTCCAGCGTGTCGGCATATAACAGGAGATGAACCATAGATTGGAAATCATCAGGGTCGGTTCCTCCAATGTCTGAAGACACAAGGACACGATGGCGGTTTCCTTTTTCTGAAGCAGGCGATTTTGCTTTGTTATCCGAATGACAGGACTGAATAAAAAAAACAGATAGAATGGAAACAAACAAGATTGAAGACACTTTGATTATGGTATGCATGATGATTAGTTGACGTTAATAATGATTCGTTGATAACGCGTTAACCGAGGTGTTCCATGGTCGGTTACAGCCAGTATGATGTGCATGGTTCCTTTTCCCGGTGGCATCACCCGGCTGGTTTTTACTGTCAGCCTGGCCTGTGGCTGATCGAAACCATAAATTTCATGCTTAACTCCGGTGCGGGAATTGGACATGGCACGGGTTCCTGCTTCTTCGTAGCAAAACCACTCAAAAGACAGCGCGTCGCCATCCGGATCAGATGAATTGGTGGCGCTAAGTTCAATGCGTTCTCCCGGTTTCGCTTCAATGTAAGCCGGATGATCAAGCTTAACGATCGGTGGATGATTGGCTTCTTCGTAAGGGAGGATGGTCCAGTCCATGCGAGCCGAAAAGTCATTTTGGTAGGCTTCCCGCCAGCGCCAGATTGTGGCGTGATTGGTGGTGTGCCATTCGCCATCTTTGCCCAATACTTCATCCTGAACGTTGGTCCAGATCGGCCGTGTTTCAGGTTCCAGAAACCACTTTTCAGTTTTTGGGGTGTAAAGCTCATAGCGACCGCCCCAGCCACCCCAATTGGGATGCTCGGGACTATTTAGTCCGTTGTTTATCAGATAAAGAAACGAAGGAGTGTCACCTTCCATCATGTATTCCCAATGTGGATAAACCGCTCCCAGGGGACCTTTGTCGCGAATATTGCGGTCAAGCCATTCGTTAGTGACCAAATCGAAGTCGGCGCCATCGAAACGACCATGAAATTTATCACCGCCAATGGCAATCCAGGTGGCATGATGAAAGCCACCGCCCGCATTAACTCCCGGTGTGACAATGTAGAAAAGCTCCGGAAATTCTTTACGAATCCACGGGCCACTGTTATCTTGGTCGGATATCGCATAGACTCTTAGTTTTGCAACAAATTTAGCCAATTCCGCAGGTGTCCGTGTTTCACGAACTTTCCAGAGGGCTTGGGCAAGTACGTTGGGTCCTCCCCAAACAGTGACCCAAACAGGACGGTCATCTTCCTTGTCAACAACACGGATTAAAAGTTCCGAACCCGGAGAGTCATTTCCTTCGCCAACACCTTCCATGTCATCAATCGGCACTCCATGCGAAATACGATCCAGCAGGTACTGTTCGGTAGGGAATCCGGGCTCGTGCAACTCCAAATTTGGGCGAACTTGTCCGTATGCTGAAACAATCTTTTCAATGTACTCCGGATAGATTTTTTTCGGACCAGCGTTTGGCGTTGCAATGAGCCCTTCGATGTCAACATGATTGGCATAAGTCATCAGCCGCACCATCGACATCTGGTCATCCGGATCGCCACCGATATCGGTGAGTACAACCAATCTTGGTTTTTCAGTAGCTGAGGCGGTTGTAACTGCAAAGCAAAGCATAGCCAAAAACACAAACTTCAAAATAGCTAATCTGAGGAGGTTCATTCGATATGTCATAGTTGTTTTTTTTGCGATCTCTTAATTGATACTATTTAAATATGTTTCCAACATGGTAAATCCATTTTCTCCAACTTTGTTTCTGTCATCTGCATTTTTTGGATCAAGACTATTTTTACCTTCCCATTCATCAGGCATTCCATCATGATCGGTATCTAAAGGAGGCTGTGAGGAGTTTAGCCTTGGCCAACCGCCCACTTCGAGTTGACTTGCAATAATTTTACCTGTTCTGTTTTTGACATCGTTCACGATACGCTGGTCTACGGAATCACGTTTCGGTAAAGTAGCTCCTCCTGTTGCAAGTATTCGGTGATAGGCTGATCGGGCACTTTCTGTGTTGACCGGACCAGTTTCAAAGGGCTTGTTTTGCTTGTATGCTTTAATTTCGTTGTTGATCCAGCTGTCGTTGAATTTTACTAACTCCCATTGATCGTTTGGCTGTTTCCCGTCGTAGTAATTTCCCTCAAAATAGGCCCGGTTATAGGGAGAGCCGGTAGAATAAGCGATACCTGTTGCTTTTGAATCGGCACCTGGAATTAAGTAGTTGCCGACATAATTTAAGCGGGTTACGCTTTTTGTGTCAGCGTTATATCCGGCATGTGTTCCACCCCAGTTATAGATTACGTTGTTTCTGAAATCGAGCAGTAAGCCCAACGGATCTTCATTGTGTGGGTTAGAGTCATAGTTTCCGGGACGTGGATTGCGACCTTTGTTGTGGGCGTATAAATTGTACAGGTAACTGTATTGTGCTCCTCCGGTACCGCGAATTAACGAACCAAAACCATGATTGTCAGGATTCAGTCCTTCGGTAATGAAACACCATTGTACCGTTACACGAGTAAGGGTCGGATGATGGGTGGAGGTCGATAATATCTCATCCAGGCTCCAGCTGGCCGAGCAGTGGTCGACAATGATATCTTTACCTTTCGAGATGCTAATGGCATCCTTGCCCTGAAGGCTGCCTTGACCCTGCATCCCATCGCCCAGGCGAACCCGGATATACCGGATGACGACATCATGCGTCTCGATGCGAACCGTTTCACCCTTTATACAAATACCATCTCCCGGAGCGGTTTGCCCCGCAACGGTGATATAAGGGTTTTCGATGGTCAACCTGTCTTTAAGCTCAATGGTTCCCGATACTGCAAACACGACAGTGCGAGGTCCTTGCTGATCTATCGCCCAGCGCAGACTTCCGGGGCCATCGTTGTCTAAGTTGGTGACATACAAAACGGCTCCACCACGTCCCCCCTTCGAATAAGCTCCAAACCCTTCTGCTGAAGGAAATGCCAGTTGCTGACCAACGCTAGTTGAGGTAAGGAGTAACAGGAGTATTACACTTGCGATTAAATTTTTCATAGAATTGATTTTACTATTTTACCGTAATAATGATTCGCTGATACCTTGTTAATGCAGGGCTGCCGTCATCAGTCACTTCGCAGATCATATGTATTGTTTCTCCTGGCAATGCGTCGCCAGGAACAACAAAAGAGGCCTTTTGTTCTTTCGAGGATCTGATCTCCAAGGCTCCTTCGTATGTGTCAGCTTCCTGGTATTGCCACCATCGATACGATAAATTATCGCCATCAGGATCAGTGGTTCCTTGTGCATTCAGCTCCACTAAATCGCCCGGTTCTGCTGCTGCATTTAAGGGTGTTTGAAGTTTGACAATAGGAGGGTGGTTCGCTTCATTATATGATTTGACGCACCAGTCGGCGCGAGCTGCAAAGTCCTTTTGCATGACTTCAGACCATCGCCATATGGGTTTAAAATATTCTGCATGATTTTTATTTGTGGATGCAGTTGCTCCCAATCTGGAACTATTTCGACCCCACGCTGTATTCGAGTACCATCTTCCTTCCGGATACTCGTAGCCTTCAACAGGCACCGGGTCGAGCCACGTATTGCTGCGGACGTTTACGTATCGTCCACCCCATCCGCCGTAGTCTGGTGATTCCATATTGCGGAGTCCGATTGGAATGTTATGCAAAAAAGCCGGAGAGTCTCCTTCAGACCTGAAATCTCCCTCCTCAAATTCACTCTCACCTGCATTGTGAGCTTTGTAGAGCGAACATAACGGGCCGTGGTTTTCCAGTATGTATTCTTTCATCCACTTTCCTTCAAAATAGGGATGCATTTCTTCCGGTTGTGCATCTTTCCACCGGTATGCAATTGCTTCGAACTGATCTGATATAATCGTCAGGATATTGTATTTGCCCCAATTAGGACGAATATATGCCTGGTAGGTAGAATCCTGTTCCCAAATGAAGAAGAAGCGGATTTTATTAGCCACATATTCCATTTTATCGGGATGGTCTTCTTCAATTGTTTTCAGTGCTCTGGCAATGGTGTTTGTGCCTCCCCATGCCTGCAACCATATTGGTTGGTCATCTGATTCATCAAGCAGAACTTTTACAATGTGTTGTGAACCTGGCGTGATGGAATCCATTTCGCCTTCGGTTTCAACGTTGCCAAGGAAAGCAACAGACTTCAGGTAGTCCGGAGCTGGGTAGTCTTCATCATGTGTAATCAAATTAGGGTAAACTTCGGAATACGTTTCGAGGTAAGGATCAAGCCAGTCGTCGCCAGCCCACCGATGTCCATGCCAGTGATATTGCGAACTAGAGGTGATGATTCCTTCTACGTCCCATTCATTGGTATACAGTAAAAAACGAACCATGGAACATTCGTCGTCGATCTCGCCATCGGATGTCACGATTACTCTTGGCTTTTTTTGTGGTTTTGTATTGTCTTTGAAAGAACTTTGTGTTGAACATGCTCCGAATAAGGCGATGGTTAGCAGCACTAAGGTTCTGTATTTTTTCATAAGTTTTCCTCCTTAAGTTACTTCACATGATGTTTAACTATTATTTTATTCCTCTTTCGAGTTAAATTTTTCAATAACCACAGCAAGCAGTATTACAAAACCTTTAATGACCTGCTGCCAAAAGGGGGATACGTTAAGCAACACTAATCCGTTATTTAAAACACCAATAATTAATGCTCCCTGAACCGTACCCATAATAGTTCCTTTTCCTCCTGAAAGAGAAGTGCCCCCGATGACCACCGCTGCAATGGAGTCGAGTTCGAAACCGAAGCCAGCATTAGGTTGAGCCGAATCGAGCCGTGATGTAACCAGAATGCCTCCGATTCCGGCCAGCGCACCGGCAATGGAATAAACGATGATTTTAATCTTTTTGATTTTCAAGCCGGAAAGCTTGGCAGCAGTTTCATTCCCTCCGATGGCGTAAATATGACGTCCCAATTTTGTTTTGTTTGTTAAAACTACTGCCGACAGTACTATTATTGCCGAAATCCACACGGGCATGGGGATACCTAAAAACCAACCGGTTCCAATAAAAGCCATGTTGTCGCCCAGTCCTGTGATTGGGAAGCCGCCGGTCCAAAGCATCGTTAATCCTCGCGCAATAGTTAGCATGGCAAGGGTGGCGACAAATGGCGGAACCTTAAATTTAGTGATGGTGAATCCATTAAACCACCCCAGGAAAGTACCGACCAATGTTCCTCCAACCAAAGCTCCTAAAAGCGTGAATCCAATGTAGAGGTTCATATCCGTAAATTCGGCTCCAAACTTTAGCATGCCTGCAGTAACAGCTCCCGCCAAAGCCAGTATTGAACCAACAGAAAGATCAATTCCACCAGTTAATATCACCAGAGTCATTCCAACGGAAATAACCATGTTGACTGAGATTTGCCGCATCACGTTCCAGGTGTTTTCCGGAGATAGAAAACGGTCAGACAATAAGCTCAATGCAATGCACATGATCACCAAGGCAATCATGGATTGGAATTTAATCAGATTATGTTTTAAACTAGTTGTATTCATAAGTTTAGGGTTATTCTTTTTCTTGAAGGGCTGCTTTCATGATGACTTCCTCTGATGCTACGCCCCGGCTTAGTTTAGCTGTTAGTTTCGATTCGGATAAGACGAGAATATTATCAGAAATGGCTAATATTTCCGGGAGTTCAGAGGATACAACTATTATTCCCATTCCCTGCGAGGCCAATTCGTTGATCAATTTATAAATTTCGCTTTTGGCACCAACGTCAATTCCGCGTGTTGGTTCATCCAATAGCAAAACCTTTGGGTTTGTAGCCAGCCATTTTGCAATGACTACTTTTTGTTGGTTTCCTCCACTTAGCTTTTCAACAGTCTGCTTGGGTGAGGAGACTTTCGTATTCAATTTCTCTGTAAAATGCTTACTTAATTTTGCCTCTCGTTTTTGATTGATGAAGTTGAATTTTGAGATCTCATCTAAACTGGCCATGCTTGTGTTTTTCGCCACATTCATATTTAGAACGAGCCCTTGTACTTTGCGGTCTTCAGGCACAAGGCCAATGCCGGCAGCGATAGCATCATTTACATCTCTTATTTTTTGTTCTTTCCCGTCGATCGTGATTTTTCCAGAAACATACTTCGGGTGCAATCCAAAAATGGCTTCCAGAACTTCGGTTCTGCCGGCACCCATCAATCCACAAATTCCCAGTATTTCACCTTTTTTGAGTGAAAAACTGACATCGTTTACCAGGTAGTCCTTTTTATTTTCCGGATTCTGAAATTTCAAATTTTCAACACTTAAAACTTCATTGGCACTAATTGTCTTCTCTTTTTGGAAACTGTTTTTCAAGTCACGTCCGACCATCAATTGAATCAGTTGATCCTGCGAAGTGCCCATCATCATTCCAGATCCCATGCTTTGTCCATCGCGCAACACGGCATACCGATCTGCAATTTCAAACAATTCTTTGAGTTTATGTGAAATGTAGGCAATAGCTACTCCTTTTGATTTCAGTTCGTTAATGATTTTGAATAGTAGCTCAACTTCATGATTACTGATCGCTGAGGTTGGTTCGTCCATAATTAAGACTTTGGAGTCAAGCAAAAGGGCTTTCGCTATTTCAACCAATTGTTGTTGCCCGACGCGCAGCTGGTTTAGTGGAGTCGATGGGTGAATATCTAAATGAAGACGGCTGAGTAATTCTTTTGCTTGTTTGTGCATTGCCGGATAGTCCAACAGGCCAAGACGATTGGTTATTTCATTTCCCAGAAACAGGTTTTCGGCGATGCTGAGGTAGGGGATCAGGTTCAATTCCTGGTGGATAATTACCACTCCCTGTTCTCCGGCTTCTTTCGGATTTTTGAAGTTGACTTTTTTGCCGTTTAGCAAAACATTGCCCTCATAGTCCGGATAAACACCGGATACGATTTTCATTAGGGTTGACTTTCCTGCTCCGTTTTCTCCAATAATAGCGGTCACCTGCCCGGGGTAAATATCCAGATTTACATTTTGCAAGGCATAAACACCTGAGAAGTTCTTGGATACATTTCTGACTTCGAGAATGGGCAGCTCCTTATTGTTCTGTTTTTCCATCAGAAATATTTGCTTTTACAGGAATAATGCTCAGTATTTCGGGGATTGCTTGGTCCTCTCTCAGTTCAGCGACTCCGGCAAAGTCAATTTCTTTGCCTATTGCAGCTGATTTTTTTAGACGGGGAACGATCTTCTCTTTTACCAATTTATTGATGGCAATGGACACATTATTAAAGTCAGTCATATTGATGAAATTATCAATGTTGACTGATCCTGAGCCGTCGCGAACGGCATTTCCAAAGATAAAAGCTGTCGCAATATGCAGCGTATCCTGTGTATTATTCAATACGACTGATAGATATTCATCATCAATAGCTTGGATGACTCCGTTTCCCTGGAACAAAAAATAGTAGGTTTTCGAAATGCCCAACTTTTTGCCATAAGTACTGATCGCCATATTCGGGTTTTCATTCAACTTGGTTAAAAGCAAATTTGCATCAGGAGCTTCACTGATACGCTGTGGCAACTTCTCAGTCCAGAAATGATTGGCATATTCGTTGGCATCAAAAATTGTGGTCGGTGCTTTCGCCTGATGTTCCTGCAGATTTTCAACCTTCAATGAAAGAAAGATAATAAGTAAAATGCCAATGCTCCCAACGATATAATTCAACGTTTTTTTCATAAGGTGCTAATTTTCAGGGAGGTATTTTTCAATGTTCTCTTTGGTAACCAATTCTACTTCAACCGGCATTTTGTTGCTGAATTGAGCTTGACCTTTGATGGTTTGATCTGCAAATTCAGCAGATTTATGAGCCATTAAAACGGGGAACTGCATTACGGTTGCCGCTATTTTATCATTTGCAATAGCACGTATTGCGTCGTTTGAACCATCAAACCCAAAGACCTTTATTTCATCCGCTTTTCCGGCAGCCAGAATTGCTTGGTAGGCACCCAGTGCCATCGCATCATTTCCACAAAATACGGCGTCAATATTTGGTTGAGCCTGCATGATGGTTTCCATCACATCCATGGCTTTGTTTCGATCGAAGTCAGCACTTTGTTGCGCTACCATTTTCAATTTCGGGAATTCATCCACCACGCTGTGAAAACCATTGGATCGGTTCCAGGTATTATTGTCTCCCACCAGACCCAGAATTTCAACATAGTTGCCCTTTTGGTTCATTTGCCTGACGAAATATTCGCCTAGTTTAACGCAGCCGGTAAAACTATCAGAAAGTAATTGGGAGGCGGCTGCATCTTGAGAATTGATCTCACGATCCATGCAAAAGGTAGGGATCCCTGCAGTTTTGGCTCGTTTAACATTTAAAACTGAACCATCGGCGTCTGTTGGGTTAAAAAGAATTGCATCGTAACCCATGGCGATGATGTTATCGAAATGCTCAGCTTCTTTGGACGAGTTGTTTTGAGAGTCAAAAATTTGAGTTTCATAGCCCAATTCTTGTGCTCGTTTAGCAGCTGATTCACCCAAGACAACAAACCATGGATTGTTCAGTGTAGATATAACAACTGCTATCTTTTTCTGCTTGTTTTCTTGAGTTGTAGAAGAACAGCCTAGAAAGCCACATAAAAAGATAAGCAGTAGAATTTGTTTAGTTAGGTTCGATTTGTATGTCATTTAGTTAAGTTATTGTTTTCATTCCAGTAATTTTAGGGTGGTTTCTTTCAATCCTTCAGCTGTAATTCCATAGTGCTTAAAAATATCTCCTTGCGAACCAGTTACGGTATCTTCATCCGGAATTCCAACTATTTTAAAAGGCTTTACTATTTGTTCCTGCATTAAGACCGAGGCACACGCTTCGCCCAAGCCTCCATAGATACTATGCTCTTCTACGGTTACAATAACTTTGCATTTCTTTGCCGCATCAATAACAGCTTGCTTGTCCAACGGATTAATGGTATGCATGCTGATGACTTCGGCGCTAATGCCTTCCTTTTCTAATAGTTGTGCTGCTTCGTAGGATGGGGCAACGGTTTCGCCGCAAGCAATGAAAGCTACATCGCTTCCCTCGCAAATGGTTGATGCTTTCCCAATTTCAAATTCATTTTTAACACGAGGAAGCGTTGGCATTGCTTTCTTACCAAATTTAAGAAAAATTGGTTTTTCAGATTTGGCTGCTGCAATAATAACCTCCCGAGTTTCAAAATTATCGGCAGGTACCACAACTTGTATGTTATTAATAGCCCTTAGTGCGGCAACATCGTGTAATGAATGATGGGTTGTTCCCAGAGCACCGTAGCTTACTCCGGCACTAATTCCAACCAATGTAACCGGCTGATTAGAGTAAGCGACATCATTTTTTATTTGCTCCAGTGATCGGGTTGCCAGGAAGCAAGCCGGAGAAACTGCAAATACGCTTTTATCGGCGGAGGCCAATCCTGCGGATACTCCAACCAGGTTTTGCTCGGCAATGCCTACTTCAACAATTTGTTCGGGTAGTTTTTCAGCAAAAGGACCCAATTTGCCGGAACCTCTTGAGTCACTGGTGACAGCCAAAATATTTTTGCTTTTTTCCCCTAGTTCAATAAGCGTTGCCGAAAACTCTTCTAAATTGGCACGCCCCATATTTAATGCTTTTAAAGTCATTTTTTTAGTTCTAAATATTTGAATAAAAAGAGTTGTTCGAATTAGTCTGTGACGAGCTGTTTTGTTAACTCTTCTTCTTCTGTGCTCAACTCTTGTATGGCTCGTTCGTATTCGTCATCTGACGGAACACCGTGGTGCCATTTCTTTTCATTTTCCATATAGCTTACGCCTTTTCCTTTAACGGTATTGGCAATAATAAAAGTTGGCTTTCCAACTTCAGCCGGAATATTATTCAGCGTTTCACGAAGTTCTGAAATACTGTTTCCGTCAATTGAAATAACATGCCATCCAAAGGCTTTCCACTTTTCATCGATGGGGTAAGGGCTACAGACTTCCCGGTTTGGACCTGTTATTTGCAAAGCATTGTGGTCCAATATAGCCACCAGATTATCCAATTTATAATGAGCTGCCATCATCGCAGCTTCATAGTTTGATCCTTCCGCTAATTCTCCGTCACCAACTAAAGTGAAAACTTTGTAGGCAGCTTTATCCTTTTTCCCTGCCAATGCAATGCCTGCGCTGATCGGCAAACCATGCCCCAGAGCTCCGGTGTTAAACTCAATGCCATTTACTTTTCGTGTTGGATGTCCCACGTATTTAGATTGATACTGACACATGGTTTCCAGGTCACTTTCAGGATAAAATCCCCGATCAGCAAGCACGGCATAAAGCGCTTCAACCGAGTGTCCTTTACTCTGTATGTAACGATCTCTGTTTTTGTCAGAGAAATTCTCGGGTGAAACATTCAGCACATCATTGTACAACACATTTAGAATGTCGGTACATGATAAACTTCCGCCGGTATGACCTGCTTTGGCTTGTTTGATATATTTAAGGAGCATTTTTCTGTACTTGACAGATTTTAATTTTAGCTCCAGATCTGTGAATTCTTGCATCCTATTTTCTTTTCTAATCAATTAAAACGCTCTTATTCGTGTTTGTAAATATCCCATCCCAGGTAGTTGCCAATTGCTTCTTCCAAAATTTCAGAAACATGTCCGCGCACCATCGCTACGTGGTGTTCAAATCCATTTTTACACATATACTTCATCAGGTTTTGCAGGTTCGGAATATCACAAACTGCAATTCCTCCATCCATTCCATAAGGATCGTCGGTCATTGTACCTTCACCTAAATAGGTTTTAATTAATCCCTTATTGTCATCAGTTGAAATACGGAAATAGGTCATGTCTCCAGCTGCTACTTTTCCTTTTACAGCACCAAAGGTATCTTCGCTGCCAAGCACAGTGCCGAGTACGTCAAGGCTGCCAATTTCAATGTCGTTTTGGAAGAATGATTTCGGATAGTTGCTGCAGTGCGTGCAAACGACCTTGTTGCGGTCTTCGGCGAAATTGTTGTTCCAGTCGAGGATGGCTGAAGGTGTTTGAGCTGCCAAAGCCAGCGCATACATAGAGATAGTTCCTGCAACATCCACTTCACAAGCCGATGGCATCAGTTTTTCACCCATCATGCTCATTGTGACGCAGGCAGCACATCCGTAATTTTTTTCGATTGACTCCCAGCATTGAAGAGCCGAAATGTCAATATCGTTTTCGTTGATCCAGTTTTCAACAGCCAAACCAAAACGAGCTTGTTTTGCAATCTTCTTTTGTGCCGTGATCGCACAGCTTCCGTAAGCTTGAATTGCTTTTACTTTTTCCACGACTGCCGGATCATTTTCATCAATCTTGTTGGCTGCGGCAATAATTTCAGACATATCAACAGGAACAACCGTAATGCCAAATTTCTGCAACAGCTTTTCGCTGAAACGCATGGTTTGGAAACCAATAGGGCGGGTGCCGATTGCACCCACACGCAAGTTGCTCAGTCCTTTTACCACGCGGCAAATACCAGCAAACTTGACCAGGTCTTTGGTGAACTCTGCGCTGTCGATACTATAAGTGTGGTAAATGGTATCTGTAAATTTTACATCGTATTGGTAGAAATTGTTGCAAACGGACAATTTCCCACAAAACGCATCACGCCGGCTTTTTACGTCAACTTTGTCGTTTTCGTCGTCGCAAGCTTGCACCAAAACAGGAACCTTTAAACCTGATAGTTTTATGGAGTTTACAACTCCCAATTCATCACCAAAGTTTGGCAGAACAACAACAATACCTTCGATAATGTCGCTGTTTTTTTTGAATAGATCAGCGCATTTTACAGCGTCTGCATATCCTTCAATATTTCCGGTAGGGGTTTCTGACTCGGGAAGGATTACTGTTCCAAAGCCCATCTTGTCTAATTTCTCCAATACTTTTTTGCGAGCATCAACAGCCAACTGAGCATTGAAAATGTTGCGCGTGGCGATGATTACGCCAAATGTTTGTTTCTTTTGATTCATTGTATAACGTTTTTAATTTTTTTTTGATTGTTAATTTAGTCGGGCTCTTTCAACTGCTTTTTTCCATCCGGAGTAATTGGTTGTTATTTTATCTTGATCCATTGCTGGCTCAAAAAGCTTTCCAGCCTCACGAAGCGATTGGATCTCCGCCAGGTCCTTCCAGAACCCGACTGCTAGTCCCGCCATAAATGTGGCTCCGAGTGCCGAAACTTCTTCAATTTCGGAGCGGGCAACATTTCGGTTCAAAATGCCGGACTGAAATTCCATTAAGAAATCATTTCGGGTTGGCCCACCATCGGCTCGTAATTCCTTTAATTGAATGCCACCTTTTTCTTCCATTAAGCTGATGAGGTCTTTTACTTGATATCCGATGCTTTCCAAGGCTGCGCGAACAATGTGGGCTTTGGTTGTATTTCGTGGCATCCCTGATAGACAGGCTCGAGCTTGATTATCCCAGTACGGAGCGCCCAGCCCAACAAAGGCAGGAACCAGGTAAACTCCATTGTTGTTTTCTACTGACGTTGCCAGAGCTTCTGTTTCTGACGCATCGTTGATCAGTTGAACTTCGTTCTTTAGCCAGTTGAGTGTATCTCCGGTACAGTGAATATTTCCCTCGAAAACATAGTAAATAGATTGGTCGATTCCATAACCAATGGAGGTGACCAGTCCTTCAGGAGATTCTAATGGCTCCAGTCCAATGTTCATCATGATTGAAGATCCTGTTCCGTAAGTTGCTTTTGCCATTCCCTGACTAAAACAATTTTGTCCGAATAGGGCAGCGTGCGAATCGCCCAATAATCCGGCAATTGGAACCGGATTCTCAAAAATGACAGAAGAATCGGTTTCACCAAAAATCTTATTGCTGAACCGAACCTTCGGAAACATATTTTTATGGAGATCAAATAGTTCAATCAGTTCTTCATCCCATTCGAGCGTGTGAATATTGAAAAGCATAGTTCGGCAGGCGTTCGAATAGTCTGTTGCATGGACTTTGCCATTGGTTAGTTTCCACAAAAGCCATGTGTCCATGGTTCCCATCAAGAGCTCACCTTTTTGAACTTTTTCCTGCAAGCCTTCTACATTATTCATGATCCAGTGCAGGCGGCTGGCCGAAAAATACGGATCAATAATTAATCCGGTTTTTTGTTGAATCAGCTTACTGTATCCTTTAGCTTTTAGTTCGTCACAATAAGGTGTGCCGCGTTGGCATTGCCACACCGTAGCGTTATAAACCGGTTTTCCGGTGGTTTTGTCCCAAATCATCACCGTCTCCCGTTGATTTGTAACTGCTAAACAAGCAATTTCATCTTCGGTAGAATTAGCTGCCGCAAGAGTTTCCCTGATTGCATATATTGTGTTGTTGAAAATCTCAATGGGATCGTGTTCTACAAATCCGTGCTGAGGGTAATATTGTTGGTGTGGTATGGTACTTCGGAATTCAAGTTTTCCTTTTTGATTGAAAAGGATTGTTTTCGTAGCTGAAGTACTTTGGTCAATGGCTAAAATGTACTTTTTCGACTTATCCATTTAAGTTTAAGAATTTATACCCTACCGCGAGTCAAACACAAACAGGAGGGATTTTCATTAATTTTCGAAAACAAAAATAAAAGAAAATAATCGAAAATAAAAGAAAGAACGAGGAAATGTTTTGAAATCGAAAAATCTTCTTGTTTACTTTAAAGTGCTTAAATATAATTCGTTAGTAATCTTGTCAATTGAGGGCAATCTTCTAAGCCAGAATCATTTTAATATCGTTTCGTTGGAGCATCTCTATTTCATCCTCGCTAATTTTTGAATCTGTAATCAAATAGTCAATTAGCGAAAGTGCTCCAAGGCTGGCAAAGGAACTTTTCCCAATCTTGCTGGAATCGGCAACTAGGTATACAGCGTTGGCTGATTCAATCATGGATCGTTTTACACAGATGTCGCTAATGCTGGGGTAGGTGAGTCCTGACTTCAAGGTGATTCCGGCAGTAGCCAGGAATAACTTGTCAACATGAAGATCATTGAAGAAGTCGGCCGCTTTCTGTCCTGTTAATGAGAGTGTTGGTGCTTTAAATTCACCGCCGGTAAGTACCAGGTTAACTTCGGGGTCGGCACCAAGTATTAGTGCAATGTTGAGTGAATTTGTAATTACGGTTAGATTTTTAAACCCACTGATGATTTTAGCGATCTCCGTTGTTGTGGAGCCGGAATCCAGAATAATGGTGTCTCCGTCGTTGATATGTGCCAAAGCTTTTTTTGCAATGGCAGCTTTCTCTGCCAGAAATTCCTGGTTTTGAAGGGCGATGTTTTTTACATTTAATCCAATGTCCTTCAAATAAGCGCCTCCATG
This sequence comes from Sunxiuqinia indica, assembly GCF_009847015.1. GTDB lineage: Bacteria > Bacteroidota > Bacteroidia > Bacteroidales > Prolixibacteraceae > Sunxiuqinia > Sunxiuqinia indica. The sequence goes on along the minus strand of NZ_WVEM01000001.1, from coordinate 675,906 downwards.
CTCCCGTTCAATGTACCCGTCCTTTTCAAGTTTTTCCAGATCCTGACGAATCGTTACTTCGGTTACTTTAAAGATTTTGCTAAGTTGAAGAACCTTGGCGTGTCCGTCTTCTCGGATCATTTCCAGTATTTTCTCGCGACGTTGATTTGGTAGCATGATATTTAGGGGATTTTAAATTCGTATTATTCGCTAATTAATTTCAGGTATTTAATCAGGTTTTTAATCGTGATTAATTTGATGCTTAGTTTTTCTGAAAGCTTCAGCAAGTCGGGGTAACGTGCCATCGTTCCATCCGGATTCATAATCTCAACCAATGTCCCGACCGGTTTTAATCCGGCAAGTTTTGGGAGCTCTACCGATGCTTCGGTGTGTCCTGGCCTTGCAAGAAGTCCACCTGGGTGTGCTTTAATTGGGAAAATATGCCCGGGACGTCCGAGTTCTTCCGGCTGAGTTGATTCATTGGCCAGCGCATTGAGGGTTTTAGCACGATCGTGTGCCGAAATGCCGGTCGTACATCCCTGTCCGAGTAAGTCAACTGAAACCGTGAAATTGGTACTATGCGATGCCGTGTTTTCAGTTACCATCATATCAAGTTCCAGTTCGCTACATCGTTCTTCGGTTACCGCAGCACAAATAAGTCCTCTTCCGTTTTTAGCCATGAAATTGACAATCTCGGGCGTTACTAATTCTGCAGCTGCAATAAAATCACCTTCGTTCTCGCGATGTTCATCATCAGTAACAATAATTACTTTCCCTTGACGAATATCTTCAATTGCTTCCTCTATCTCGTGATGTTGAAACTTACTCATTTAAATAATATAGGTTGGAAACGCAAATATAGATAAATAAAAAGGAAGCAAAAAGAAAGAAGATGTAAATAGTGTCTATTTGTAAGATAATGAGATAATTGTGTGTTTTATAGGTCAAATGGGGCTTTTCATTAATTTTCGTTTCTATTTGTTTTTCTGTTTTTTTCTATATCTTGATCCATTATTTACAACTTCATATTCAACACATAGTAATGAGCCTTTTTATGAAAAAGATTGCTATTCTGCTACTGCTTTTTGTTCAAATAACTTCTTTATTTGCAGCTAATCCCGTGAGTCTCTATCGCCTTTTTGAAACTTCTGTCATTAATAATGAAGTTTATCAGAATCGATTTACTGATGTTGAGCTCCTTGTGCAATATCAAGCACCCTCAGGAAGATTATTTGATTTTCGCGGATTCTTTGATGGTGATGGGAAGGGCGGTGGAGACATGGATGAAGGTAATGTTTGGAAAATGCGATTTATGCCCAACGAAACAGGAATATGGAAATATGTTTATCGTTGGTCGGATGGCACTCAGGGAGGAGATGGTCGTTTTGAATGCACTGCCGAAGGTGCCGGAAAGGGAATTTTGAAACCTTACGATAAAAACCCGCACTGGTTTGCGTACAGCGGAACCGAGCCTGTTTGGTTGAAATCGTACTACGAAACCGGGCATGGCTCAATAGCTCAGGATTTCGACTGGATTGTAGAAAATGTGTATGGTAAGTTGAAGGAGCATGGATACAATCATGTTCAGGTAAATTGGTTACTTTCACTTTGTTGTTTCGAGCAATACTACAATGATGGCCCAAAGCCGGAAACATTAGATTTGGCTCTTTACGAGGAAGGGAAAGTTGATGAAACAATGAAGCTTGACGTTTGGCATCGGATGGAAAAACACCTTGGATGGTTTAATCAACAGGATATTGGCGTGCATATGTTTTTAGGGGTGGATGGAAGTAAAAACGATGCTCCAGCCTGGAAGAAATTGAGCTCGACGCAAAAGGATTTTTTTGTACGTTACATGGTTGCCCGGCTGGCTCCCTTTGCTAATCTTGCCGGCTGGAATTATGTATGGGAAATCCCGGGAAACCGCGAAGACGAAGAGTTGGGTTTTGCCCGCCTAATCAATCAATACGACATATTTGAGCATCTGTGTACTTATGAGGATGAGTTTCCACGAGAAAACTTTTTCCACTTGCCGGAATATACTTTTGCTGCTGTCGAGAATCATGAGATAGCAGCTCCTGATAAAAACGAAGAGCGACATCTTTGGAAAGAACCCTGGACACATCACATGGCATGTTTGCTGGGCTATGTAGGTAAGCCGGTTTATATGATTGAAGGAAATGCTTTGTGGCGGCGATTTTGGCAGGAGCGAACCGGAGCAACACAAGATGATCTTCGGCGTTCGGTTTGGGCTTGTGCTACCGCCGGAGCTTCGTTTACCTGGTGTGGTCATGCCAGTGAGTACGAATTGATGGCTAAGGGTCCGGAAGGACTTCCGTTTTATGATGAGAATCCCTACAAGTTGTCAGAAAAATACATTTCTATTTTAAGCGATTTGATGACAAATGAGTTGGCTTTCTATCGGATGGCCCCAGGTGATCAGTTGCTGTCGAATCATTCTGCACTACAGGTTTACGCGCTAGCTGAGCCGGGTGAGCAATATTTGATTTTTGCTCCCAGAGGTGAGCCGTTTTCGTTAAAATTGGAATCAGGAACCTACTCCAATAACTTTTGGCTAAACACAGAGACAGGGGATAAAAAGACGTTGAAAGAGATTATTAAGGCAAATGGAGATGAGCCGGTGGATTTCACAGCTCCTGACCAGTCCGTTGATTGGGCGCTGGTGATCAGAAAATAATCACCAGCGTTTATTGGGCTTTTAATTCGTTTTCTTGGTAAACTTGGTCAGAATCACAATTTGCTGACCGTTTACGCGGCCTTCAATATGTTCGGGGTTATCGTGCACCAACGAAATGCCGCGAACAGCTGTTCCGCGTTTGGCAACAAAGCTCGTTCCCTTAACATTCAAGTCTTTTATCAATACGACGGTGTCGCCGGCTTCAATGGGTACTCCATTGCTGTCGATGTGTTTCGGACCGCTGGTTTCTGTAGCTACCGGTTCGCCCGATTTTGCCCATGCCATCACTTCTTCTTCCAGGTAAAGCATGTCGATTAGGTTTTGAGCCCAGCCTTCGCCGCGCAACTTATTTAGCATACGCCAAGCCATTACCTGCACTGCTGGAATCTGGCTCCACATGCTGTCATTCAGGCAATGCCAGTGGTTTACATCGATCTTTTCAGCATCTTCAATTTGCGCCACACACTTGTTACACAGGAGTATATTTTCGCTAGCAGTAGCATTTGTTTTTGGTGGTACTTGGTAAACACTCAGTTCGATGTTTGATCCACACAGTTCGCAGGTTGAACCGCTGCGCTCCATTAATTCGTTCTCCAGACTCATCTGTTGTTATTTATTAAAATTATTGATTGGATATACCTTTAAGGGCGTCAAAGATACTTTTATCAATTGAAATCGGGTAATAATCATTAAGACTTTTTAGTCAGATACTTACTACGCTTTAATGCTTTATAAATGCCTGAAACATATTTTGAAAATGATTCGTTTTAAATTATATCGTTTCTTTCCTGATTATTCGATTGCGTTAATTTCTTTAAGAAAAGACAAGGATTCCTGTATTTTTTTATTTGGAAATTTCTTCAGAATAAAGACAATGATTAACGCAACAATTACACTGCTAGCAGCTTGAAGGGCTAACCAATTGCTGTATTGGTATAAATCGATATTCAGAATGCTTTGTGCCATGACGATTAAAAAAGCAGTTGAAAAAAGTGGAATAATAACGTACAGTAGGTTTTTCTCCATCAGTTCATAATATTTCAATTTCTCAATGCTTTTTTGAGTTTCAATCAGTGACTGACTGGCATGAATGCGACGATAGCACAGGTAGAGCTTATAGCCGCTGAAAGTCAGACCAAATAACGAAATAAGAAGCAGTAAAAATGCCGGAACGGAGTATTTTATGATCGTGAATTGATCGATGACATAACCAATAAGAAAGAGAGCAAATGGAATATTAAAAGCGATTTCGATCCAGCTACTGAGTTTTAGCTCATACAATTTCGATTTTACTTTTTGAATACTTACTTCCTTAAACATGGCTTTGTTGATTTTTAGATTGGTTTCCAGGCTTTCGTCTGCACGGTTCCAAATGTTATTTAATTCTTGAAAATCCATTTCTTTATGATTTAAAGTTTGAACTTATTTTCTTTTTTAACCGATTTATTTTAGTGGCGACATTGGTTTCGGAAATGCCTACAATAGTCGATATTTCATTGTTTTTGTGACCTTCGAGATAAAGAATGATAATGGCTTTGTCGAATGGTTTCAGCTGGTTAATAATCTGGTAAACCTGTGTTAGTCGTTCGTCTTCTTTTTGGGTGTCCCAATTCAGCAAACTTTGATCTGACTGATAGCTGTCGACTGTTTTTTTTCGTGTTTTTTCTTTTCGCATAAACGAAATCGACACATTCAGTGCAATTCGGTGCATCCAGGTTGAAACAGCATATCGACTATCGTAATTCGGAAACGCCTTCCAAAGCTGAAGGATGATTTCCTGGCTCAGGTCTTTTCGGTCGTCGGTGTGCTCCCCGTAAAGGTTGGAGACTTTATAAATAATCTTCTTGTTTTTTTCCAGAAGGTCGATAAATTGCTCTTCGAGTGATGATGACTTTTCCAATGTTCTTCGGTTTTAAACTTCTTTACTTTATTATTCGCACGAACCATCAAAAATTCACACTTGTGTGAAGCTTTTTTTATTAGCCAATAACCAGCTGAATATAAAGGTAGATAGAATGATTGTGTTACGAAATGTTGAAAAACAAAAAAGGAGGCCGATTGGCCTCCTTTAATAGAATTGGTATGAAATACTTATTTTGTTTTGTCCGGTGCCTCAGGAATTGCAGGCAGCGGTTTGTATTCGGTTTTTACTTTTTCTTTGATGACTTCAATGGCTTTTTGCAATTGAGCATCATTTCCCAAGTACTCTTGATACGGATTATTATCCAAAACAATATCAGGATCAACACCATACCCTTCAATTATCCATTCACTTTTTTCTGCCGAGTAAGAGGCAAATTCCGGCTTGCGAAGTTCTGCACCGTCTATAAATGGCAGTGAACCACTGATGCCTACTACGCCTCCCCAGCTGCGCGTTCCGATAACTGTGCCCAGTTTATAGTGTTTAAACGCATAAGGGAAAAGATCGCCATCTGATGCTGAATATTTGTCGATCAGCAACACTTTGGGGCCGAGTAGCATTTGGTTGGGCACAGGAGTCGGATGAGGGTAATTTCGACGGGTATTGGCTCGTTGAGCCACTCGCTGCAATCGTTCAATAAGCATGGGCGAAACATTACCGCCTCCATTGCCGCGGTCGTCAATCACTAAGCCTTTTTTGTTGAGCTGCGGGTAGAACAATCTGGAAAATTGATTCAGTCCATCCGGCCCCATGTCGGGGACATGAATATAACCAACTTCTCCGTTTGTTGCTTCATTTACTTTGCGGATATTGTCCTGAACCCAGTTGTAGTAATACAAGCTCGACTCGTCGGCAATTGGAGTAATTAGCACGCTGTGTGCTCCTTCCTCTGTTGGTTTACTGTTAAAGGTTAACTCCACCTCTTTGTTAGCTTTTCCTACAAGCAATGCAAAAAGATTTTCAGCATTTTTTGTGCTTTGGCCGTTTATAGCAATAATGAAATTGCCTTCCTGAGCGTTGACCCCAACTTCCTGCAAGGGTGAACGGAGTTGCTTGCTCCAATTGGCGCCATCCAGTATTCGATCAATTTTAAAATAGCCAGAGGGATCAGTACTAATTTTGGCTCCCAACAGTCCTGTCTTTATTCGTTTGGGTTCGGGACGGTCGCCACTTTGTACATAGGCGTGACCTACGTTTAATTCGCCAATTAATTCGCCAATAAGGTAAGTTAAATCGTCTCGATGGCGGGCATAAGGAATTAAAACTGCGTACTTGTCGTGCATGGCTTGCCAGTCTAGTCCGTGCATATTTTCAACGTAGAAAAAGTCACGCATTTGTCGCCAGCTTTCGTCGTAAATTTGCTTCCATTCAGCCTGATAATCAACCCATATTTTCATGTTCGAAAGATTGATCGTTTCATCAAAAGAAACTTTGGAAGATGGAAGATCAATAACAGCCCATTTTTTCTTTTGAACAACCAACATCTTGTTATGATTGGCCGAGATTCCAAAGTTGAAATCACCAAGTATCGTTTCTTTCTTTTTCTTCAGGTCATACACCTTGGCATTCCGTTCATCGCCATAATCATAGTAATAAACGTTGTCTCCCACGCAAGCCACATTGTAATAGTTTGATGCCGCAATTGGAAGAGAAATAATTCGGTTTGAAAGTCCATCGAAATCGATTTTTATTGTTTTGTCCTCTTTCTTACCTTCTGATTTTTCGTCGGTTTTCTCTTTGTCATCCTTGTTGTTGTCAACTTTTACCGTATCGTTTTGAAGGGCAAAAGGCGAAGGAGTATCTTTTGACAGAATGGTCAGATATACCCGGCTCATGTTTTCGTAGGCGTGATTCCACTCCGTGTAACTATAGGTAGGTTTAAAATCGCGCGCCGAAACAAAAGTGATGTATTTGCCATCGCTTGAAAAAGATGGAGAGCCTGAATCGTACCAATTGTCGGTAATGTCATGTAGCTTCTCGCTGTCAAGATTATAAACTACAATTTTGGAGAACTGGTTGTCAGTTGGCAAACTGAAGGTTATCCATTTGCTGTCGGGCGACCAGTTGTAAGCGCTGATTAAACCGTATTCAGCCTGATGCACTGTTGTGATTTTCTTGGTGTCGATATCAACATACCGCAGCCGCAGCTTCCGGTCCGACCACATAATTTTCTTGCTGTCAGGCGACCATTCCAGACTGAATTTGTAGGTATCTGCATTTTTCGTCAGCTGAATTGGTTCGGCATTGCCTTTTTGATCTTCGATGTAAACTTCAAATTCACCTGATTTATCAGAAAGGTAAGCGATGTACTTCCCATCGGGAGACCAAACTGCAGTTCGTTCGTGCGCCCCCGGAGTTTTCGTGAGATTGTAAGTAATTCCTTTTTCAGAAGGGACACTAAAAACGTCGCCACGAGCTGAAAAGACTACTCGCTCGCCGTTTGGCGAAATATCGCCATCGGTAATGTGTTTCGCTGCATCTTTCCATTCGTTTCGTGCATAAATAAAATCATTCTCAATTTGTACCGGAACTTTAACGGGCGTTTTGTCTTTAACGCTCATTTTGTAGATGTAACCGCCATTTTCAAAAACAATGTAATCGCCACCAATCGATGGAAATTTAATGTCGTATTCAGTAAAATTGGTGACTTTTTCTACTGTCTTAGTTGTGATGTTATAAACGAAAAGGTTCATCGTGCGATCGCGGTCTGAGAGAAAAAAAATCTCGTCGCCAGCCCACATTGGAAAGATATCCTGTGCATCATTGTCGGTAATTTGGCTGACTTCCTTCGTGTCGAAATCAAAAGTCCAAACATCATCGGCCATTCCACCTTTGTAATATTTCCAGGTTCTGAACTCGCGAAAAACCCGATTGAAAGCCAATTTTTTGCCATCAGGCGAGTAGCTGCAAAAGCCTCCTTCTGACAAAGGAAGTTCTGTTGACAATCCACCTTCGGCTGCTATTTTAAACAGCTGCCCTTTAAAGGAGTTGAAAGTTTGCTTGCGTGATCGGTAAATAATGTTTTTCCCATCGGGCGTCCAACTCATTACAATGTTGTTTGGCCCCATCCGATCTGATATTTTATCGCGATTCAGTGTTGCCGTATAGGTTAACCTTCGGGGTGAGCCGCCCGTAGCCGGCATTACAAAAACTTCGGTGTTGCCATCGTATTGACCAGTAAATGCCAGCTGGCTTCCATCGGGAGAAAAACGGGCAAACATTTCAAAGCCAATGTCGTTGGTGAGCTTTCGGGCTGTGCCGCCATTAGCCGGCACCGTGTATAAATCGCCAGCGTAGGTAAACACGATTTGATTGCCTGAAATAGCTGGGAATCGTAGAAGTCTTGCTTCTTCGGGTTGTGCAGAAATACTACCCGAAACGAGTAGAAGGATAAAAATCAATGCATAAAAATTTCTAATCATACTTTTCACTTTTAATTTTCTTTAATATAGTTGTTGTGTTTCAGTATTTAGTATTGGTGTTATTTCTGTCATATCATTACAGAAATAATACGTCAATATTAATATTGTTAACAGGTAGTATTGCCAAAAAGTTATTTCTTTTTGCGATGAAGGGGTTTTGTTAAAAGTCTGAACATAAATCCCGAATCATTGTCCTATTTTGTGAGCACCAATTTTAGTCAGTTTTATTGAATAGTCAACAGATATTATGATTCACCTCTTACTTATTCGTCACGGAGAAACCATTGAGAATGCTAACAATATTTGTCAGGGACAACAACACGGTCAATTGTCCGATTTGGGAGTTCAGCAAGCAAAGAAACTGGCGTTGAAACTACGGAGTGAACCGCTGGATGGTTTGATTTCAAGTGATTTGAAACGAACAGTTGACACATCTAATGAAATTTTAAAGTTCCATCCTGACTTAAAGTTGGAAACAGATCCGTTGTTGCGTGAGCGATCATTACCCCTGTGGGAAGGCAAACCATTTCCGAAAAACTGGAGATGGGAGTATTTGCCTGAAGGTTCGGAAACCAATGAAGATATGATGACACGAGCTTCCGGTTTTATTCAGAAACTACTGAAACATTACGACGGTAAACGTGTTGCGGCAGTTACTCATGGAGGATTGCTGCGGGCGTTTCGCACTGTAATTGAAAACAAGCCGGCCTCCGATTATTTTTCATGGGATGCCAGTAAAAATACTTCGCTTAGTCGTATTGAACTGCACCCTGATGGCAATCATCGTTTCCTTGAAATTAACAACACCGACCATTTGGACATAAATACGCCTCAAACGAATCAGTCGTTTTCATAAATAAGGTGCCGGAATCTTGCGTCACACTTCGCCTTAATTTGGAACGGTATTGAGTTCAATATAAATGCTCGCGGTTAATTTTTAAATCAAACTTTATTACGAGAATGATCTCTGGTCGATCTCTATATTTTTTTGGGCGAGAAGTTGAGAAATGCAATTAACGAAGTTCCCGGGGAATAGATGAATTCTTTTTTCGTTGATGATTAAAATTAATTCATTTTTAAATTATGGCTAATGTTGTTTCCAAATGGATGGTATTCCTTTGATCCTTGAAAAAATATGTAATTTCGACCAAAATAAGAAAGGGAAACTATCATGAAGCTTGATAAACATCCGGATGCTGAGGCATTAATTTTTGATTTAGATGGCACCTTGTCCGATTCGCTCCCGGTGCATATAGCCACTTGGGAGATTGTTTGCGAAAAATACAATTGTAAGTTTGATCCGGCAATTGTTTACGAATTAACCGGAATGCCGACTATTCAGTTTGCGTATCGCATTATAAAAGACAACCAGTTGGAAGGTGCTGATCCGGAAGAAATGGTAAAGATGAAGCAACAAACATTTTGGGAAATGCTTGGAGGTCTTCGCGCACATGACTTGGTGGTAAACTTGGTACACAAATACCATGGGAAAATTCCGATGGCTGTTGGTACTGGAGCAAATCGAAAAAGTGCTGAACTACAATTGCAGGCCTTGGGTATTTACGACAAGTTTGATGCGATTGTAACAGCCGACGATGTAACCGAGCACAAACCGGAACCGCAGACTTTTTTAAAGTGTGCGGAGCTAATCAATACAAGTCCTGCAAAATGCCACGTTTACGAAGATGGAGTTTTAGGGATGCAGGCTGCAAAAACGGCAGGTATGTTTTTAACTGACGTTCGCCCTTTTCTAGAAAATTAGTTCCACAGTCAAAATAAAAACTAATTCTTTTTGAGCAATTTTACCTTTTCCAGCTCTCATTCTATGCAAAACTATTTGCTATCTTTTGTTACGGTATTGCCTTTGTTTTTAGCGGTTTTGGCAGGATTTCTATTTAGTCGCACCCAATCGTTTAAAAAGGAATGGATTGGTGTTTTAAATGATTATGCACTCTGGATTGGATTTCCCGCACTCATTTTGGTTGCGCTGTTCAAACTGGACGTTCCGTTAAGTGCATATCTCGGATTCATTGGATGGAACTCAGCTTATATTGTATTTAGTATGTTGCTGGCTTTTCCCGTCGCTAAAGTATTTCGTTTGTCTGCCAACACCTTGCGAACATTGGTTTTGGCCTTTTCGTTTGGCAACGTAGCCTACCTGGGAATCCCGGTTCTTGTAAATGTATATGGCGAATCAGTTTTAGCTGAATCCACTTTAATTTCTGCAATCTATCTGTTTTGGCTATTTACCTTAGGGATTGTTTTGGTTGAATTAAAAGGAGAGGAGACAGTGAAAGTATCGAAGGTAGCGAAACGGCTATTGACCAATCCGTTGTTAATTGCTGTTTTTCTGGGTCTGTTTGTCTCTGTTTTTAACATTGAAATGCCACAAGTCCTTATTGAAAGTCTCGATTTATTTGCGATGTCAGTTACTGCGGTGGTTTTATTTTCGTTAGGCTTATTTTTAGGATCTCATCCTCTGGGTGAACTAAAAGAGTGGCTTCCTGTAGCAGCCTTTTCGGTGGTGATTTTGTTTTTGCTGCCGATGTTTTTTTGGGGAGTTATAAAACTAGTCGGTGTTTCTTTTGATATGCGGGCAAGTGTATTGGAAGCTGCCATGCCAATGGGATTAACTCCTTATGTTTTATCGGTGAAATATAATTTGAATGCTTCTTTTGCCTCGAAAGTTGTTGTCTTAAGTACCGTTTTATCTGTACTTACTCTTCCTTTATGGATTCAAATCCTTGGTTAAATATTCGTTGAGTTCATAGCCGATTCGTTCAAAATCAATTTCCTTTCCAATAAAAACCAGTCGATTCTTGGGTTCTTCGCCGGGCATGATCATACTTCCTTCAGCATAATTTACCGCTCCACCAACTGACTGAATCACAATTTTATTTGGGGTATCTTGGGTGAAAAGAATTCCTTTAATTCTGTAAATCTCGAGTTGGTTGATAGAGGCAAAGTAATCGAACCAGTATTTAAAGCGATCAAATTTGATGAATCCGGAAAATTCGTGCGTAAAGGTGGTGTACTTTTTCGACTCAACTAAGCGAAACATCAGTGGTTTCGCCATTTTCCGTTCTATTTCACTCTGCACTTGTTCCGCGAAATCTGCTAACTGAAATTGATCAGTTTGGCCATATTCAGCTGAAATAAGCTGGGCTGTTCCATTCCACGCTTTCAATTTCTTCTCGATGTTTTCCTGTGCTTTCTCTTCCGCAATGGTGTCGGTTTTATTAATAACCAGCAAGTCGCTCAGTATAATTTGCATTTGCTGTTCACGTTCGCTCATTTGCTGTTCAAAGTTCTGGGCATCAACTAAGCAAATACTTCCGCTAAGGGTATATTTCTCTTTCAGCTCCTTGTCGTCGAAAAAAGGTTTTATCACATTCGCAAGGTCAGCAATTCCTGTGGTTTCAATTAGCAAATAATCAATCTCTCCGGCCTTGTCTGCCAAATCGAGTAAAGTGAGCGAAAACTCGTTGGAAATAGAACAACAGATGCATCCGTTGCTCAGGTCAAAAATGTTTTCACTGCGCATACCAACAATCAAATCCTGATCGATTGACTGCTGACCAAATTCGTTTTCAACCAGTGCCAATTTCAGGTGCTGATGTTTGCGAATTACTTCGTTGATAAAAGTAGTTTTGCCGGCTCCTAAAAAGCCGGTTACCAAAACAACCGGTATTTTTGTGTTTGTTTCCAAATTCTAAGTTTTAGATTTTTAGAACTAACTGACGGATGGTCGTTGAAGCAGATAAACTTCTAATCATTAATGTTCATGCGTGCAAACGGAACAACATCTTGCTTGGCAAACTGATTCTTTTGAAATTTATAGTAGCCGGTAATGGCAATCATGGCAGCGTTGTCCATGGTAAAGGCAAATTTGGGAATGTAGATATTCCAATTTCGTTTTTGGGCTTCCTTTTTCATGGCGTTTTGTAATCCTGAATTCGCTGAAACTCCACCGCCAATTGTAATTTCTGAAATCCCTGTTTGCCTGGCAGCTTTAACCAATTTGTGCATCAAAATATCGATGATTGTTTTTTGCAGAGAAGCACATAAATCTCGCTGATTCTCTTCAATGAAATTTTCATTTTCTTTAAGTCGGTCACGCAGAAAATACAAAAAACTGGTTTTTAGTCCGCTAAAACTGTAATCCAAATCTTTGATTCGTGGTTTTGCAAATTCAAAAGCGTCCGGATTTCCTTCTTTGGCCAGCTTGTCAATCAGCGGACCGCCGGGGTATGGCATTCCCATTACTTTGGCGCACTTGTCAAATGCCTCTCCGGCTGCATCGTCAATGGTTTGGCCAATAACTTCCATTTTTAAATGGTCTCTCACCAAGATGATTTGCGAGTTTCCGCCCGACACCAATAAACAAAGATGTGGGAATTTTGGCTCACGAAATTCAACTCCTTCTTCCTGAATATAATGAGCCAACACATGCCCTTGCAGATGGTTAATTTCAATTAGCGGGATGCCGCATGCTAACGAAAAACCTTTGGCAAACGAAGTCCCAACTAGCAGTGAGCCAAGGAGTCCTGGGCCACGAGTAAATGCAACTGCTGAAATTTCATCCCGGTTAACGTTAGCTTGTTTTAATGCCTGATCGACAACAGGAACAATATTTTGCTGGTGCGCACGCGAAGCCAATTCGGGAACAACACCACCGTAAGCTTCGTGAACTTTTTGACTGGCTATAATATTAGACAATAAAACACCGTTTTTAATGACAGCGGCAGATGTGTCATCGCATGATGACTCGATTCCTAAAATGATTATATCTTTTTTGTTATTCATGAATCAACTTTCAAGGTAGATTTCAATTATTTTATCTGTTGAACCTAACGATTTACAAGGAATTTAGTTTATTTTGTTTCTGAAACTTAAAGGCTCAAAAATATTAAAAAATCTTTCAAAATAGCACTCTGGCTTTTCGGGATCATAGCGATCCTGTTTTTTGCTGCTTATCTGGCTTTTCAAACCAGTACGGTCCAGACTTTTTTGGTTAAGCAAATTGCAAGTCGGCTTTCAGAAAAGCTGAACACGCACATTACATTGAAGAGTATTGATATTCGTTTTTTTAATAAAGTGATATTGAATGAATTTTTGATAGAAGATCAGCAGGAAGATACCCTTTTTTACGTGGATAAAATGGTTGCTTCAATCGATCAGTTCACGTATAAACGACGGATTATTAACCTGTCTTCGCTTGAAATGATAAAAACCAGGTTGTTTGTTTCATTCACTGAAGATCAGGTTCCAAATTACAAATTTGTACTCGACGCTTTGCGATCGGATAAACCAACAACCAATAGCTGGAGTTTTGAATGTCAGAATTTTTTGTTTAGCGATACCCGCCTTGGGTACTCGTATTCCAATATGGAATTGTCGAATGCAATAGACCTGCATAATGTGCAGCTTGATGTAACTGATTTTGTGCTGAACCAAGATTCGTTGGCTTTCCAAATTAACAAGCTTTCGCTGGACGATAACAAATCTTTTTTACTGAGTTCTTTAAGTACTCGGGTTGTTTCGTCAAATCATGTGATTAAACTGAACGACTTAAAAGTGTTAACCCCTCATTCAGTAATTGCAGACGCAGATATTTCATTGGATCAGTCAGAGATGCATGAAGAGAAAGATTTTTCGTTTTTAAAACTCGATGTTGACCTGAAAAAATCGGTTTTGGATTTTGTAGATGTAGGACAGTTTGTTCCGGCTTTACGCGGAATGGATTTACGAATAAATTTATCAGGTCATGTTTATGGTACGATTGCCGACCTGAAAGCCAAAGACTTGGAAATGAAGATCGGACAAAATACAAATCTGGTTTGCGATTTCTACACCAATGGCTTACCCAATCTTGATCAGACCTATATTTTGCTCGATCTGAAAAAGTCAACTGCGGATTTTAACGACTTGAGTGAAATCCGGTTACCGTATTCTGCGAAGGCTGATTATCTGACCTTTTCACCATTGCTTCATGATGCTGGAATTGTGCACTATGAAGGTAATTTTACCGGTTTCTTAAGTGATTTTGTGGCCTATGGGACGGTACGTTCCAATTTTGGCCAAATAAAAATGGACTTGTCATTTTTGCCTTCGGAAAGCGATTTGCTAAAAGTTAACGGGCATTTAAAGACCGTTAATTTTAAATTAGGAAAATTTACACAATCAAAGCGTTTTGGAGAATTAACCTTTAACGGACAGGTAGATGGTTCGTATGATAAAGCAAATCGGGCATTTGATGTTGCGCTGGATGGAGTTGTTGATAGCCTGATATTTAATGCCTACAAATTTAAAAACCTGAGTTTGGATGGAACGATTCAGGATGAAAAATTCGAAGGAGATTTTACAATCAAAGATCCGAATTTGGATGCCAATTTTGCCGGGAAGCTTGATTTTAATGCGCCAATTCCGGCTTTCGATTTTGAAATGGTATTGGATCAGGCAAATCTTAAAGCATTAAATCTTGACACGAAGCATGAAAAGTCGATCTTGTCAATGGCTTTGAGTGCTAATTTTAAAGGAAACAATATCGACAACCTGGATGGTAATATTTGGGTAGATGAAGGACGGTACCTCAATGAAAATGATACGATAAAGCTAAGTAGTTTAAGTGTTCGCACGTTTTATGAGGGACACCCACATTTACAGATTCGGTCAGACTTTGCTGATGTGGATATTGCCGGAAATTATTCTTTTCGTACGATTTCTAAAAGCTTCAGAAATTTGCTAGCTCAGTATTTACCTTCGGCAGGGCTAAAAGTTGATGAAGATTTGCATGCCAATCAATTCGACTTTGATGTGACGATAAAGAACACTGAGCCGCTAACCAAAACATTCATGCCGAACCTTTTTATAGGCCCTTCCGTGATTAGCGGACATTTTGATGACCTTGAAATGTCTCTGGATTTTGTGGCTGATATTCCGCGCATTGAATACCGCAACTTTATTTTGAATAACTATACGTTATCTGTTCATTCAGGGGAAAAGCTGGAACTGAAAAATCGCTTGGAGGAATTGCAGCTCAATGAGAATAAACGTCTTTATAATTTGGCTATTCTGGCCGATGCTTCGGACGACCGCTTAAATTCAAAATTGGTTTGGAACAATTTTCACCAAAAAACATATAGCGGAGAGTTGGAAACGCAGGTTGATTTCACTAAAACGGATTATAATAAAACACATGTTGAAATTGAAGTAACCCCGTCGAAAATATACATTGCTGATACACTTTGGCAGGTTCATCCGGCTACGATTACGATAGATTCAAGTAGAATAGCTGTCGATGGTTTCGAAATCTCAAATCAATCGCAACGGCTCTCTGTCAATGGCACAATTTCGGAAGATAAGAATGCCCGGCTAAATGTGAAGCTTGACAATTTGAATCTGAACAATATCAATTTGCTTACAAGTAAGGATGCTGAGCTAAAAGGAACAATCAATGGGTCGGCAAGTGCATTTGATATATACGAGCGAGCGTTGTTTCTGTCGGATCTAACGATAAGCGATCTTAGTTACCGGCAACATGATATTGGCAACGTGAGTGTGGTGAGTAAATGGGACCGCGATTCAGAAGAAATAAACGCGGAGTTGACTATTGACACTAAAAGCCATCAGTCTCTATTTGCATCTGGCGCTTACACTCCAGGTACCGATTCGCTTGACTTTACAGTAAGCTTGAATGACTTATCGCTGGCAATTCTTCAGCCGGTGCTTCAAAACACTTTTCAGAATATTCAGGGACGAGGCACAGGAGATGTTTGGATACACGGGACACCAGAAAAGATATTGATGGATGGCGATGTGCTCGGACTGGATGCAGGGCTGTCAATAAATGCTATTCAGGTTTATTACTATTTTAGTGATACAGTTAAATTTCGTTCTGATTCAATTATTTTTGATCGGATAAAAATAGCAGATTATCAAGGGAATACTGGACTGTTTGATGGTTTTATACGACATGATAATTTCAAGAATATGGATTATGATTTGTCGCTTAGCTCGCCAAGAATTTTAGCCATGAATACGACAGTGAAAGATAATGAGCGATTTTACGGGAAAGTGTTTGGGAATGGTGATTTTGAAATTACCGGTCATGGAAGGGATGTCTTATTATCGGCTAATGCGGCTACTTTAAGTGGAACCGACATAAATATATCACTGGACTACAATGAGGAAGCCCAGGAGTATGACTTCATTAGGTTTGTTAATAAAAGCAATATTGAAAGCGAGAAAGTCGAACGTCGGGTAAAGCAGGATAAGTCGAATTTGAATATGAAATTTGATATCGATATCACGCCCGAGGCTCAGGTTCAACTGATTTATAATTCGCAAATTGGTGATGTTATCCGCTCCAGAGGAAGTGGTGATTTGCAGGTTCGTATTGACCCTGACTTTAATATTGTGATGTTTGGCGAATACCGCGTAGAACAAGGAGACTATCTGTTTACACTGCAAAATGTGATCAATAAGAGATTCGAAATTGCCCGTGGTGGCACGATCCTTTGGAATGGTGATCCATACAATGCAACAATCGATTTAAATGCCATTTATCGGCTAAAAGCATCGTTGACCGAATTGTTTCCAAACTCGGTTGAGAATATTGATTACTCTCAGCGAATTCCTGTTTCCTGTGAAATCTATCTAACCGAAAACCTGAATGATCCGAAAATTACGTTTGATATTAAATTCCCCACTGCCGAAGACCGCATAAAAGATCAGGTTCAACAGTTTTTTAGTACCGAAGAGGAGATGAACAAGCAGATATTATCGTTGTTGGTTTTGGGACGTTTTTATACTCCCGATTACCTGCGGGGTTCATATCAAGCATCAAATACCAATGTGGTTGGAAGTACAGCAAGTGAGTTGTTCTCAAATCAATTAAGCAACTGGTTGTCGCAGATTAGCAACGATTGGGACATTGGTGTTAATTATCGCCCGGGAAATCAGATTACCAATGATGAAATTGAATTGGCTTTAAGTACCCAAATGTTTAACGATCGGGTTACAATTAATGGAAACATTGGTAACAATACATCCACTGTCAATCGTTCGAACAACAATAACATTGTTGGTGATTTTGATTTGAACGTTAAGCTGACCAATAACGGAAAACTACAACTCAAAGCATACAACCGATCAAATGACAATCTGATCTACGAAACGTCACCTTATACCCAGGGAATAGGTCTTTCGTATCGTGAAAATTATAATAGCTGGAACGAGCTTTGGCAAAAGTTCAAACGCCTGTGGGGAAAAAAAGGAGAGGATTAACGAATAATCCTGCTATCGTTTTTCAAATAACCGGATACTTCAGTAGACAAAAAATAATTAAAAGCAATTTTCTTTCGACATCACTCTGTTAAATTTATTATGCACAATTGCTTTTTTTCAAAAAATTAAGCTGTATTCTCATTGGACCTTTACCTTTGCGCGAAATTTTTTTTACTAATTTCTAAAAACTATTTCCATGTTTATTTTAATGGTCGTTGTTTTTGTGCTTGGTTACATTGCCATTGCATTAGAACATCCGCTCAAAGTTGACAAAGCAGCTTCAGCATTAATTATAGGGACGCTTTGTTGGGTTATTTATGCTATTGGCGCCGAAGATATCTTAGCTATGGGGTTCAGCCCGTCATGGGCAAATTTTGCACATGGTCACATTGGCTTGCTGGAAGCGTCTATACACGAGTTTATTGTTGATTCTGAAATCGTTCACCATTTGGGCGAAATTAGTGAAATCCTATTCTTTCTCCTTGGTGCAATGACCATCGTTGAAGTAGTCGATCAACATGAAGGATTTAAAGTAGTAACTGATAAAATCAAGACAACCAATAAAATAAAATTGTTGTGGATTTTGAGTTTCCTAACTTTTTTTATGTCTGCACTGCTTGATAACCTGACGACAACAATTGTGTTGGTCGCCTTGCTTCGGAAGTTGATTGATGATAAAGAAACACGTTGGTTTTTTGCGAGTATGGTTGTGTTGGCTGCTAATGCCGGTGGAGCCTGGTCTCCAATTGGAGACGTAACCACAATTATGCTTTGGATTGGAGGACAAGTTACAGCCGCACGAATTATTGAAGGTGTTCTACTCCCAAGTTTAGTCTGTATGGTTGTCCCTCTTGGGATATTGTCACTTACAATGAAAGGCGACGTAGAACGACCAGTTGTAGAGAATGAAGAAATTGATTTAACAACCGAGTTCGAGCGAGTTTTCATGCTCATCCTTGGTGTTTTCGGGTTGCTTTTTGTTCCCGTGTTTAAAACAATAACGCATTTACCACCATACATGGGCATGTTATTGTCGCTGGGGGTATTGTGGGTCATTTCCGAAATTATGCATAAAGACAAACCCGAAGAAATAAAACATCGGTTGAAGGTTACAGCTGTACTTCGCAAAGTAGACGTACCTACAGTTCTTTTCTTTCTGGGTATTCTTTCAGCTGTTGCTTCACTTCAGTCGGCGGGGCACCTGCATCTCCTTTCTCAGTATCTGGACGAGAAACTTGGGAATATTTATTTGATAGACTTGGCAGTTGGGGTACTTTCATCAGTAGTTGATAATGTGCCACTTGTAGCAGGTGCAATGGGTATGTATCCTACTGCAGATCCTGCTGCAACCGGCTATTTAGCTAGTTTTGTTCAAGATGGTGCTTTCTGGGAATTTCTTGCCTATACAGCTGGTACCGGAGGTAGTATCTTAATTATCGGGTCTGCCGCCGGAGTTGCTGCTATGGGATTAGAGAAAATCGATTTTATCTGGTATATAAAAAAGATTTCCTTGCTCGCAATTGTTGGGTATTTATCAGGTGCGGCAGTCTATTATATGATGTTCGGATTATAAGTAGATACTTTGTAAATAATCATTATTTTTGCGCGGTATAATAATTAGTATTATACCGCGTTTTTTATATGTTCTTCTAAATGAAAACTTATGTTTGGATATATTTTTTTACAAGTTTCTAATGCGGCCGGCGAAGGTGCCGAAGCTCTTGCAGAATCAGCTCAACAAGATGGAATTGTAACTCGATTCTTTGATATTGCAATTAAAGGTGGGTGGATCATGATTCCCATTATAGCCCTTTCGTTAGTTGCTGTATTTATCTTTTTTGACCGGTATTTTGCCATAAAAAAAGCTGGCAAAGTTGATAAAACCTTGCTCGACAGAGTGAAAACATACATTACCGAAGGGAAAGTTGATGCTGCGTTGGCGCTTACTCGCTCGCAGGAAACACCAACTGCACGCATGATTGAAAAAGGAATTAGCCGAATTGGGCGACCAATGTCCGATGTTAATTCCGCCATTGAAACGATCGGGAACCTTGAGATATCGAAATTGGAAAAAGGCTTGCCGGTATTAGCCAGTGTTGCCGGAGGTGCTCCAATGATTGGCTTCCTGGGAACTGTAATTGGGATGATTCAGGCGTTTTACGATATGGCTAATGCAGGGAACAACATTGATGTAACCTTGCTTTCTTCGGGCATTTATCAAGCGATGGTGACAACTGTTGCTGGTTTGACGGTTGGTATTATCGCTTACTTTGCGTACAATATTTTAGTTGCCAATGTCGAAAAAGTAATCTTTAAAATGGAAGCAGCAACATCTGAATTTCTTGATTTGTTGAATGAACCAGCTAAATAAACGCAATGGCATTAAAACGTAGAAATAAAGTCAATGCAAGTTTCAGCATGTCTTCAATGACTGATATTGTATTTTTGTTGCTGATCTTTTTTATGGTGACGTCAACTTTGATTGCACCCAACGCACTAAAGTTGCTCTTACCTCAGAGTAATAATCAAACAGCGGCTAAACCAATGACGACTGTTTCGATTACTGCTGACCTGAAGTACTATGTCAATACAGGCGAAAATGTAGATCGTGTTGCGTTTCATGAAATTGAACCTGCGTTGCAAAAAGCTATTGGCGACAACCCTGAGGCTTATGTATCCTTACACGCTGACAAGTCAGTTCCAATTGAGCAGGTTGTAAAGGTGATGAATATTGCTAAACGCAATAAGTATAAAATGATTTTGGCTACTGCACCGGAAGGACGTTAATGAGTTATTTTTCGAAACATAAAAGAGGTTTTATAGGGACAATTGTTGTTCACGTTATTGTTCTAATCTTGTTACTTCTGTTTGGCTTTTTTACACCACTACCATTGCCAGGAGAAGAAGGAATATTGGTGAATTTTGGAAATTCGGAGCAAGGAAGTGGAATCAAAGAACCGGCACCTGGTCGTAAATCATCTCCTCCTGTCGTTCAGCAAGAAAAAAAGAAAGTAACACCACCACCTCCACAGCCACAACCCCAAGTTTCACAACCAGAGGCAAAAGAGGAAGTAATGACTCAGGATTACGAAGAAACTGTAGCTATTGAATCTGCTAAAAAGAAAAAAGAAGAGGAGCTTAAGCGTCAGCAAGAGCAAGCAGAAAAACGCAAACAAGAAGAACTTCGTAAGCAGCGGGAAAAAGAACTTGAGATACAACGTCAGGTAGAAATAGAACGCCAGCGTCAGGAGAAATTGGAGCAGCAACGATTGGCTGAAGAGGCCGAAAAAAGGCGAAAAGCAGAGGAGGAACGCCAGCGGAAAGAAGCTGAGCAGCAAAAAATTAGTGAAATTAACAACCGGGCTTCCAGTGCTTTTGGTTCTGGTGGAGCAGGGGCCGATGATTCGAAAAGCACCGGGCAAGGAGTTTCTTTCCCCGGAGGCAATCAAGGATCTCCAAATGGATCAGCTAATTCGGACAATTATGGAGACGGTGGCGGGCAAGGAGATGGTATTTCGTATAGTCTTGCCGGACGTTCAGCTCAATCTCTTCCCAAGCCTTATTATCCGGGGAATGAAGAAGGAGTTGTTGTGGTACAAGTTACAGTTGATAAATACGGCAAGGTGACCAGTGCTGAGCCTGGCGTACGCGGTTCGACAACCTATAACTCACAATTGCTTAACGCAGCGAAGCAAGCAGCTTTAAAAGCTCGCTTTAACGTTGACGACAAGGCCCCGGCTTTTCAGCAGGGTACCATTACTTACCGATTTGTATTAGACTAAAAAACAGAGAGGATTTAAAGTTAAATCCTCTCTGTTTTTTATATTCTTTGTCGGGAAACGGGTTAAACAGTTTTCGGTGAGTTCTGAAGTTCGTTTAAGTTATTGACAACCTTGTTTCCCAGGTTTGTTTTCCGTTCAATGTGATTTAAGATTTCTTTTACAAAGTCATTACTCTCGAATTTTCCTCTTACATTTTCAAAGTCAAGCTGTTTGACCTTGTGGTCTCCATCAATTCCAAAGCCTGTCATTGATTCGAGCCTAAATTCTTTTTTTGCATCTGAGTATAGCATCTTGTCAATTTCAACAACACTTCGAATCCATTCTTTAATGATGTCGATAATATCGTTGACCTCCATTTCTTCAATCGGTCTCCCAAAATACGATGCAATAAAATCAACTGTCCAGTTCCACTCCATATTATAGTAATTATCATGCAACGAGTAGAATACTTTTTCTATTTCTTCCAGTTGGTTGATCGATTTGTTTTCAACCTGATCAAGCATTTCTTTTATCACATTTTTGGGTGCAATAAGTCCTGCTAAGTCAATCCAGTCACCTTGCCCTGCTGATGAGTCGGCTTTAAGGCAAGCTTTCATAGCTTCGGGAGTCTCAATGGTGCAGGTATTTAAACGAGTGATAATTGAGTTTCCCACGAATTTCATGATCGCCATATGGTAGAGTTCGAGCCCCCTTTTTAAAGCTCTATGCGTAATCTTAGTATTATTGTATGAAAAAACTTCGGAGGTTTCGCCTGAAATCCGCTGTATTTCCTTTAGCTTTTGAATACCCTGTGCCATTTTTTTTATGGTGAAAGGGCTCAATAAGTTAAAGTTAACGCAGTCCATTTTTTTAGGGTCTGTTCGTGTATCGCGTCGAGGCCATTTCATCGCATCGCGTATCGTTCCCACACTTTTGAGGTTCATTCCCGGCGACAACCAGCTATCGTCTTTGTTTTCAATTAAATAAGAAAAAGGCATTTCAGAGGTGTCGCTATTTTTATAGTGACGACCCATAACCATTGTAAATGGTCCGATTTTGGCCGGCCATAAAATGTAAGAATCGCTGGTTGTTTTAGAACCACGCTCGACTACTCCATGATGGATAGGTCCTAATTTATACATGTGGTTACTTTGGTTTGATCCACTTCCCGCATTACAAAACGAAAACATACCAGCAATAAGTAAGGTTGATTTGTGGTGAGTGACAGTGTACGGGCCGGCAAATAATGAGCAAGCCTCGCCGTGAAAACCCTGACAGTTGGCAAAAAACAGCGAATTCTCAGCCGAATACTGTGAGCCAAGTTTGCATCCCTGTCCAATAAAGCAGCTTGATACAATGGCGCCATCAATCACTTCGGAGCCGGATGAAATAATGAAATTTTTTAGAATGACATCGTGACCAATTTTCACTGGTGCAGCTTCGTTGCTATTTATAGAACCGTTAATGATTTTACTGGCACCTACAATCTGCGTGTAAGCTCCAATTTTTACGTTTCTAATTTCTTTGCAATTTGAAATTCGGGCGTATTGTCCAATAATACCAAAATCTGATGTAATACTTTCGGTGTAGTTATCGATCAGTTTTTCGATCTTGTCAATCGACGGTTGTCGGTGTTTATAAAAAGCTACGATGTATGCTAAGTGAGCCGAAAGATTGTCGTAAATGGGTACGTGTCGCCCGCCCGTTTCATCCAACACAGCAACCTGAATGCCGTTACCAAAAGTAGACTCTCCTTCTGTTGCAATAAGATCAGTATTGTCGATAACAACATGATCTTCGATAATATAATTGGCAACGTAGTTTTTGACATGGCTGATAAAAACATTATCGCCTAAGGTACAGTTGTGGATATGGGTGTTATAAAGTCCGCATGCTTTTTCTATGTTCCCATAGAATGTGATGGCTTGATTGAGTTGTCCTATGCGCACCTTTCCAGAAAAGCGGCAATGTTCAACTCTTTGGGGATCGAAACCATCTTTTACCTCAATGTTTGACCAATTATCGGCCTTAGAATTATTTTTCTCAAGTTGTAGTATTTCGGATTTTGTTAGTTTTCGATAGCTGTTTTCTGGCATAACGTGTTGTTTAATAGGTGATTTTTGCGAGATAGTCAAAATGATCTCCCTTGAAAATATGAGAAACTTTTAACTGACTCTTTTTGACATATTCCTTTAGTAAGTCCTGATCAATATAAAGCCAGGGAAAAGTTGAACTTTTCTGTTTTTTATACTCTGTTTGAAACGTCAGTTCTCCATAATATTTATCTGCTGCAATATCAATAACGGCTGAACCGTCTTCTTCAGTATATAAAAAAATAAGATCAGATGAATCAATCAATATTTGCCCATTTGGATTGAGTAAACTACGTAGCTTTTTAAAAAAAAGATTTAAGTTGTTAAGCGTTCCTGCAATCCCGGTTCCATTCATCAAAAGAAGAATTGTATCATACTTTTCATTTTCGAGATGAAACAGGTTTGTATTGCTGACATTTGTTATTCCTCGGTCGTTCATCACCTGACAACACATATGCGACTGCTCCAAAGCAGTTACATCAAATCCTTTGTTTTGCAAATAATAAGAATGACAACCAGCGCAAGCTCCAACATCTAATACCCGACCAAATGCTAAATCAAGCGCTTTTTGCTCTAGTTTGGGCATTTGCTTATAATTTCTGAAAAAATAGGAGGGGAGTACTTCATCGGTATCAAATCCATCAGAATGAATCAAAATTGGAGAATTGTCACGATGATAATGATAATTGAAAACACCTTGAGAAATAGGATCTTGCATGTGAGAAATCATAAGAAATTTAAGCTGTTAATTAATAAGATAATTCAGCTTCAAATTTAAAACAAGTTTCTTGTTTTTGGGAATAAATATAGAAACCTTCGGATTCGCCTTCTCCAATAATGAAAATTTTTAAATCGGGGTAGTTACTTGAGATTGTTTTTATCTCATATAAATTAATATTTTCTTTCTGCAACCACTGCGAAGTCGTGAAATCGCCTAATCGTAAACGCTTACCCAAATGGTCTGCTTGTTTGAATAGATTGAGAGACTCTTGATAGTTTATTTCCTTAAATTTAACCATCTTTTTCTTTTGATTGGTTATTTCAATTTACGACGTTTTAATCTTCTATACCTAATCCGGCAACAAATATTTATAAACAATTGCCTTTTATTATTGATAAATACACTGGGTGGTTCGTAAAAAAACGCCGGAATTACCGGCGTTTAAATTACTTATCGTGATTTTTTAAAATTTGAATCCAAGTGTTAGTATAAACTGATCTTTAGTGATTTCATAATTTGCCAAATCAGATCCTGTATAAACTTCTGCATAGTTATCATCCAAAGCGTGTTTATATGCTGCATCCAGGAAGAAATTTCCTTGTCGGTAACCTAAGCCGCCCGAGAAAGAAGAATATTTGGGGTCGCTGAATCCCGGTTGATAACTACTATTGATTGGACTTGGGCGGTATTCGTAACCGCCTCTTAAACTAAATTCTCCAGAAAGGCGATACTCTGCGCCTATGCGAAGATTACCAACAGATTTATATACATTCTGAATTTCTTGATTTTCGTCAAAGAAGTCATAGCTATTTCCACCATCACTTAATTTTATTGTTGAATAGTCTACATATTCGTAATCAACACTTAGAATACCTGATTTTCCAATAATGTAAGCCGCACTAAATACTGCTTTCATCGGTGTTTCCAGATCGTAGTCATAATCACCCAATGGAGACAAAGCTGAATATTGTCCCTCTTCAAAATTTAGGGACGAGTACATTGAGTTATCGAAAGAATCATGTAATCTATAAAATGTCGGCGTATGGATAGCAACTCCAAGACGCAGTGCATCTATCGGTTTATATAAAGCACCCAATTTTACATTGAATCCTGTTCCGGTTGTATTTAGGTAAGTATTAAAGGTGTACTCATTGAAAACATCATTATTGTTAGTACCGTATTCGTGTAGACTAGTTGTTTCCGTAAAATCTACATTATGAATTCCAACTGTAGCACCAAGATAAAACTTATGGTTGAAGTTAGCGGCCAATGACAGAATAAATTCATCAAGTGCTCCCTTTTGTGTAAATGACTTACGTTGAGACTGTCCGTAACCTTCATCATCTATTACGTTGTGATAACCTAGTTCGTCCTCATTTATCAGAAAAGTTTGCCAGGCTAGTTCCTCATAAAAATTACTCCAGTTATTGTCGTTGGCATTAGCAACAAAATTATCAAGTAAGGTTGAATTTGCATTATCTGCTTCAACCATTCTTTTCATGTTAAAATTATTGAGCCGATTGTAACCAACTCCAAAAGTAAGTCCTACCAGCGAACCGCCTAAGCTATTTTCATTTCCAATAGAGGCCACGTATCCAATATTAGGTACGCTAAAATTGTATTTAGAGTCAGAAGCCGATTGTCCCAGATAAGTCGCATCGACTGCTGTTTTTCCAAACTGAGAAGTTATTACAAATTCATTACTCCTGTATACTCCAAGCCCTGCCGGATTAATGCTCGCTGAAGTGAAGTCACCACCCAACGCGCCAAAGGCATTTCCCATTGCCGCTGAGCGAGCAGTTCCCTGTATTCTGTTATCTGAATATCTAAGTCCATCGACTAGATTTTGTCCCATTGCCATTGTGCTCATTAAAAGCATCGCAATAAATATATATCGTGTTTTTTTCATGACTGAATCAAATTTGATAAACAATGATGTCTGAATAATAAGTCTTTTTTAACGTCTACCACTGCCACTAGATCTTGAACTGGATCCGGAGCTTGAAGATCGGCTGCTACCACTACTTCCGCTACTGCTACTTCTTGAAGGGCTGCTATAGCTGCTTCTGGATGAAGAGCTTCCGCTTGAACGATAACTGCTTCCACTGTTACTACTTCTTGAAGGTGCTGAGCGATAGGT
The DNA here is from genome assembly GCF_009847015.1 of Sunxiuqinia indica. GTDB lineage: Bacteria > Bacteroidota > Bacteroidia > Bacteroidales > Prolixibacteraceae > Sunxiuqinia > Sunxiuqinia indica. Next base: position 649,883 of record NZ_WVEM01000001.1, on the reverse strand, counting down.
AGAGCTGCTGCTTTTGCTGGTGCTTGACCCTCTGTTATAGGTTGAACTCGACCGATAAGTTTTCTTGTAGCTGCTTGAACTGCTAGGCGTGGCAGTACTCCTCCTTGAACTACTACTTGTACTTGGTTTACTGTAGGTAGATGTTCTTGGTTTAATATAGTTGTTGCTATTGTAACTTGATCGGGTCACAGTTCTTGGTTTACTGTAACTGGGAGTATATTCTCTACTTTGAGAAGAATTGACTCGAGGTTGATAAGTACGTTGGTTGCTTGAGCTACTCCTTACTGAATTTGTAGTTGAGCTACCGGTTGATGTACCTCTTCGACCTGAATTGCTTACTTGACCTGAAGAAATTGTTCTTCTTTTCTCTAAGATGGTGGCACTCTTGGTCGTATTACTACCATCTGATGTTCCTCGACGTCCGCTGTTGCTCACTCCAGATGATGTTGTTCGACGAGAACTTCCGACATCTTGAGTCGACGTTCTTTTTAAGTTGTTGTTTCTGCTAGTTCCAACTCGATTTCCTACTGATGATCCTCCTCCTCTTGCAATATTGCTGTATGATGGGCGTCTTTGTCCATATTCATATCTGTCAGAATCATAGTAGTGAGGGTGTCCCCAAATGCCCCCATATCCACCATAATAAGAAGGGTATCCCCAACCGTAATAAGGGCTGTGCCAGTTGTATCCAATTGAGTAATATGGGCTGTACCAACTTGATCCCCAGGGATTATAATATCCTCCATAGTAACCACCTCCATAATATCCAATTCCGTAGTATCCTCCATAGTAGTATGGATCGTAATAAAACGGATCATACATCCAGCTGTGGCTGTAAAACGAACCATAGAAAAATGGACGATGGAAACGATTGATCCGATAAGCGTAATCCAGCTCGTCGGCATCGTAATAATTATTTATAACATAGTCGATGTCTCCATCATTTTCATAAATCGTTGTGTCAGAATCCATCAACTCCATGTTATCCATGTCGTAAACCAATTCATCAGCGTATTGGTCATCACTTTCAAAAATGTGATTCTTCAAGGTTTTGGATCCTTCTCCACTTTCCTCCAACTCCGTAATTACCTGTTGCCTCGAGACCACTTCTGATCTATTCTGTTGTTGTGCAGGGCTTTCAATAACTGCGGGAGGCGGAACATCACCGGGTGTAAAATAGATGTCATCGTACCTGTCGGTTACGTATGTTCCGGTAGAACATGCACCTAGCAACACGACTAATGCTGAGATGAGTGTAACTTTTGCTTTCATAACTAGACCTCCTGTATCTTTAAAAATAAATTATTTACTTTGTAGCTTTTAAAATCAATACAAAAGAAGCAAATACCATACCAAAACAAAAGATATGGCTAAAGAATTAACCCCCAGAAGTAAAAATTATTCTCAATGGTATAACGAATTGGTTGTAAAGGCTGATTTGGCAGAGAATTCGGCTGTGCGTGGATGCATGGTAATCAAACCCTATGGTTACGCCATTTGGGAAAAAATGCAGGCTGAGCTGGATCGCATGTTTAAGGAAACAGGGCATGTAAATGCTTACTTTCCGTTGTTTATACCGAAGTCGTTTTTTAGTAAAGAAGCCAGTCATGTTGAAGGCTTTGCCAAAGAGTGTGCCGTAGTTACGCATTACCGATTAAAAAATGATCCGGAAGGGAATGGAATTATTGTTGATCCGGATGCAAAACTGGAAGAAGAATTAATTGTTCGTCCCACTTCGGAGACTATTATTTGGAATACCTACAAAAACTGGATTCAATCGTATCGCGATTTGCCAATTCTATGTAATCAGTGGGCCAATGTTGTGCGCTGGGAGATGCGTACGCGTTTATTCCTGCGTACGGCAGAATTCCTCTGGCAAGAAGGGCATACCGCACACGCAACGGAAGCCGAGGCGTTGGAAGAGACTGAAAAAATGGTTAATGTTTACGGCGATTTTGCAGAGCAGTTTATGGCAATGCCGGTAATCAAGGGAGCCAAGTCGGAAAATGAGCGCTTTGCCGGAGCTTTGGAAACCTATACCATCGAAGCTTTAATGCAAGATGGAAAAGCATTGCAGTCGGGCACTTCGCATTTTTTAGGCCAGAATTTCGCAAAGGCTTTTGATGTTAAATTTGCCAATCGTGATGGGAAAGACGATTATGTTTGGGCAACCAGTTGGGGGGTTTCAACCCGTTTGATGGGGGCTTTGGTTATGGCTCACTCCGACGATAACGGTTTGGTATTACCTCCAAAGTTAGCTCCATTTCAGGTGGTTATTGTACCAATTTATCGTAAAGATGAACAGCTTGCTGCTATCAATGAAAAGGTTGATGAAATTATCACGAAACTAAAAGCCAAAGGCATTACTGTGAAATACGATAATGCGGACACTAAAAAGCCGGGCTGGAAGTTTGCCGAGTATGAATTGAAAGGAGTCCCTGTACGTCTGGGAATTGGACCGCGTGATATAGAGAACGGAACCGTGGAAGTTGCACGACGTGACACGCTGGAGAAAAATGTGGTTGAACTCGATAATATCGATCAACATGTAGTCGATTTGTTAGAGGAAATCCAACAAAATATCTATCAAAAAGCTGTTGATTACAGAACAAATCACACCACTAAGGTGGATACTTACGAGGAGTTTAAAGAGGTGTTGAATGGCAAGGGTGGTTTTATTTTGGCACATTGGGATGGAACTCCTGAAACGGAGCAGAAAATTAAAGATGAAACAAAAGCAACCATTCGTTGTATTCCTTTTGAGGGTGAAAAGGAGGAAGGAAAGTGTATTTACACAGGAAACCCATCATCGCAACGCGTATTATTTGCCCTGGCATATTAGATTTTTTTTGCATAACATGATAAAAGGAAGCAGTCAGTCTTGGCTGCTTTTCTTATTTTTATGAAAAATCTAAGCGATGAAGAAAAGTGCCGGAAAAAAGTTACCATACGAATCGATTGTTAGCAAGTCGAATGTCAAACAATTAGCTTATAACAATACACTGACGTCATTCAACTTACTTAAAGAGGTTTTGAAAGAATTGGTTAGCGAATATCAGTCGGCTTTGGAAGGCAGAGTTGATAAGGAGATTTTGCCGGCTTTTAATGAGAAAGGAGCTTTTGAAGCTGAGTTTCGCTTAGCTGGTGATTTATTGGTTTTTAGTATGCATTCCAATGTTTTTATTTTTAACCGGGAACATCCGATATGGAAAGTTGATTACGTTAAAAATAGTCCGATGAATGGTTATTGTGGTGTCATTCATATTTACAACTTTTTGTCCGATTCGTTTAAATATAATCGGTTGCAGGATCTTGGTTATTTGATAGCCCGGGTTTTTATTAATCAGGAAAACCACTTCTTCGTCGAAGGGAAACGACAATCAGGAGAGTTGGTAAAGGATTTTGGAAACGATGTAGTAACTCGTGATACGTTCAAACAAATATTAGAAACAGCAATAAAATATGCAGTTGATTTCGATCTTCTTGTCCCTCCTTACGATCAGGTGAAGATTGCTTCGGTTGAACAAATGAAGGAAGAAATCAGTCATTCAAAAATAAAGACCGGCAAACGTGTTGGTTTCAAGTTTAACTCAGATGATGTTTAAAATATGGAAAAAGTAATTGATCGATTTATCAGGTACGCCAAAGAGTATACGACTTCCGATTCTGCTAGTAAAACATTTCCAAGTACAACGCGACAGTTGGAGTTTGCAGATAAGCTCGTTACTGAATTGGAAGCCATTGGAATGGAAGAGGTTGAAAAAGATGAATATGGATATGTAATGGCAACTTTGCCTTCGAATACTGCTGAAAAATGTCCGGTTATTGGCTTCGTTGCTCATATGGATACCAGCCCTGACTTTTCAGGAGAAAATGTGAACCCTCAGATTCGCAAGTATGAAGGTGGCGATATTCAATTGAATGATAAAATTGTGTTATCACCCGATCGGTTTCCTGATATATTGAATTACGTTGGACAGGAAATCATCACTACTGATGGAACTACCTTGTTGGGGGCTGATGATAAAGCAGGAGTGGCAGAAATTATGACTGCAGTGGCTTATATGAATGGTCATCCAGAAATAAAACATGGAAAAGTACGGATTTGCTTTACTCCGGATGAGGAGATTGGCAAAGGAGCTGACTATTTTGATGTAGAAAAATTTGGTGCAGAATTTGCTTATACGCTCGATGGGGGAGAAATTGGTGAGCTGGAGTATGAAAATTTCAATGCAGCAATGGCCTCAATAACCATTAATGGACGAAGTGTTCATCCTGGTGCAGCCAAGAATAAAATGATCAATGCCATAGAAGTAGGAAATCGATTAATGTCGATGCTGCCTGCTCAGGAACGTCCGGAGTATACCGAGCAGTACGAAGGCTTCTATCACTGTGTTTCCTTTCAGGGAAGTACGGAAAAGTCAAGTTTGGTATACATCATCCGCGATCACGATAAAAAGCTATTCGATCATCGTAAAAGTACAATTACACAGGCTTGCAGCTATCTGAATCAAATTTATGGAGAGGGAACAGTTGACCTTGAAATGGTTGATCAGTATTACAACATGCGCGAAAAGGTAGAGCCGGTAAAGTACATCGTTGACTTGGCAGAGGATGCCATGACCGAAATTGGTATTGACCCCAAAATTAAAGCTATTCGTGGAGGAACCGATGGTTCTCGCTTATCTTATATGGGACTGCCTTGTCCAAATATTTTTGCCGGAGGGCATAACTTTCATGGTCCTTACGAATATATCCCGGTTAATTCGATGGTAAAAGCGGTTGAAGTAATAATTCGTATCTGTGAAAAGGTTGTTCGTTTAGGAGATGCTCAAAAATCTTGAAAAATATATTGCGACAGAAGAATTGCTTGCTTCTGACAGTAAATTAATCCTTGCTGTTAGCGGAGGCTGCGATTCCATGGTTATGCTCGATTTGTTTAGGCAAATCGGGCATGACTTTGTTGTTGCTCATTGCAACTTTAAACTTCGTGGTACCGAGTCTGACAGCGACGAAGTTTTTCTGCGTGATTATTGTGGCGAACATGGGTTGGAGTTGTATGTAAAAACTTTCGAAACTCGCGAGTTTGCTTTGCAGGAAGGTATTTCAATTGAAATGGCCGCACGCGAATTGCGCTACCAATGGTTTTACGAGTTAATGGACTCGTTAAAATACGACTTCCTTCTGACTGCGCATCATCAAGATGATTTGGTGGAAACCATGCTCATTAATTTGAGCCGCGGGACGGGCATTAGAGGCTTGTCTGGAATTCATCCAAAGAAAGGCCGGTTAGTTCGTCCGTTGTTGTTTGCTTCACGAAAGCAAATCCGGGAGTATGCCCAGACGAATCAAGTGCCTTTTCATGAGGATTCTTCAAACAAAGAACTGGTTCATCAGCGTAATCTGGTGCGGCATCAAATCATTCCATTATTGGAACAAATTAATCCGGCTTTTAAGTCGAACGCTGCCAAAACGGCGGGTATTTTAAAACAAACAGAGCAGGTTTATCAGGCTAAAATTGATGAAGAAATGACTCGGTTTATGAGCAAAGTGGGGGATAACTTGCATTTGAATATTGCTTACCTCGAACAATCGCCATTTGCTGAGAGCCTGCTTTTTGAGGTGCTTCATCCTTTTGGGTTTAATGCTGATCAGGTTTTTGAAATTAGCCAATTGTTGCAGGCCGAAGCCGGTAAAATATTTTATACCGAGACTCATCGATTGGTAAAAGATCGTGAGGTTTTTATTCTGACTCCCCGAGCAGAAGATCAGCAGGAGCGCTTTTATATTGAAAAGGATTGTTTGTCGATAGCCGTTCCCTTTGAGATGCAGTTCTCAAAACTTCGAAAGGATGAGCAGTTTCAGTTTTCAAGAGAAAAAAATATTGCTGACCTCGACTTCGATAAGCTAGACTTTCCATTGATGCTAAAAAAATGGGAGCAGGGTGAATATTTTCAACCGCTTGGGATGACCGGTTTTAAAAAACTAAGCGACTTTTTTATTGACAAAAAATTCTCCATTCCCGAAAAAGAAGATGCCTGGATTTTGTATAGTGGTGGCAAGGTGGTTTGGATTGTGGGTCATCGCATTGATAATCGCTTTAAAATCAACAAAAATACCGATGCTGTATATCGAATTCGATTTTCTCTCTAATTCCTATGAAACCACTAATTCTTCTGTTGCCTTTTGATGATAGAAGTTTTCACCTTCGGTTCACTTCTCCGCAAATATCCCAACATCTTGGTATTGTCAGCTTTCCCAGCTACATCTAGATTTGCAGGTGTATAAATTCACCTTTTAATTTAAATGATCTTGATATGAGAATGAGAGTTTTACTTGTAGTAGTGCTGACTGGAATTTCAGCTTTGTTAGTAAATGGGCAGAATACAGCAGAGAAGTTGTTGGAGTCGCAAGACAGATTAAGTATTGGAGGGTACGCCCAAATCGATTATAATCAGCCCTTATCGTCTGATGTTCATCAAAATGGAAATATGGATGTACATCGTTTGGTTATGATGTTTGCTTACCGTTTTAACGAGCGCACCCAGTTTGTAACCGAGCTTGAATATGAGCATGTAAAAGAAGTATTTGTAGAGCAGGCTTTCCTGAATTATCGTGTAAACGATTGGATGAGTTTTCGTGGAGGTCTACTGCTGATTCCCATGGGCATTACCAATGAATACCACGAGCCGGCTACTTATAATGGCGTTGAACGTCCTAATCTGGATAGTAAAATTGTACCTACAACCTGGCGGGAAATTGGTGCAGGATTTACTGGGAATATTCAGAATTTGGATTTAAAATACCAGGTATACGTGGTTAACGGATTTAAGAGTTACGATGATGGCGGTGTATTGCGTGGTACCGATGCTTTCCGTAAAGGACGTCAAAAAGGAGCTGAATCAATTTTTACACATCCGAATCTGGCTGCAAAGTTTGACTACTATGGAGTTCCCGGATTAAAATTTGGCTTTAGCGCTTATTTGGGTGAAACACAAACCAGCCTTTACGATGGAATCGAAAAAGGAAATACTGCCTTGGAAGCTATGGCTGACTCATCAGTTATAGGGATTAACATGATTGGGTTTGATGGTCGGTATTCGACAAACGGTTGGGTATTTAGAGGTCAGATAAATTACGCGTCACTAAATAACACTGATCAGTACAACGCATTTACGGGGAAAGATTTGGGAAGCCAGCTGTTTGGTTACTATCTGGAAGCCGGATATGATTTATTGAACTCGAAGAACACAGATCAGAAACTGGTTCCATTTGCACGATACGAAAAGTACAACACGCATCAGGAGGTTGAAGGGATTACGCAAAACCTGGCTTACGATCGTACCGACGTAACTGCCGGTATTGGTTGGTGGATGTCACCGGGAGCCGTATTAAAAGCCGATATGCAATGGTTTAGCAACGAAGCTTCTGATGATTCCAAAACGCAATTGAATTTAGGAATTGGAATATGGTTCTAAGAAAATTTTTCATAGCTATCGCCTGCCTACTTGCGTTCACAAGTGGGCAGGCTTATCTTTCCGCAGCAGGATTGAGCGGAAAGGAGTCGAAGAAGGTGCTAAAACTGCTGTCGAAAGAATTTGATGTCGATCGCTCAGACTTGGAATTGACTCCCGTGACAACCCCCGGATTAAAGAGCGACTATATTGAAGGGGTTTCTCGCTTAGCAAAAAAAGGAGAGCCTTTGGGATATGTCGTTTCAGCAGTTGGAATGGGACGTTACGATCATTTTTATTACCTCGTGTATTATAATGAAGACCGGGAAGTAGAATTCGTTCGGGTGATGAAGTACTATTCCGATCATGGTGGAGAAATCCAGTCAAAACGTTGGTTAAATCAGTTTACTGGCTACGATGGTGGAGACCTCGATTACGGCGACGAAGTGCAAGCTATTTCTGGCGCAACGCTATCAGCAGGTTCTATAACGAAAGGTATTCGCGAAATAACAATTCGATTACAGAATTCTAATTTATAGGATGGTGAACGTGAATTGGCGTTCAGAAATCGTGATTTGAAGCCCGAATAGCCACCCTCCAATTGATTCAAAATCAGTTGTAAACCCTAACTTTTTGTATTACAAAAAGCAATTAAGGTGTTATTAACGGATAGCACTTGGGTTCAAAATGCTGTTTTGATGATTGTCCTGTTTAAAACAATCTGATAGTCATGTTGTTGTATAAAACAAAAAAAAGTTATGAAACGTCGTGATTTTATTAGAAATACTGCAGCAACCGTGGCCGGAATGTCTATGGTTGGATTATCATCATCGTTTAAAAAAGATGGAATTCCTTACCGGACACTAGGTAAAACCAATCTCGATGTTTCGTTGATAGGTGTGGGAGGTCACCATATTGGTGATCGTCATATTAGTGATGAAACATCTGTAAAACTAATTCGTGAAGCTCTCGACAGCGGCGTCAATTTTCTCGATAATGCTTGGCATTATAATAGCGGGCGCAGTGAAGAGCTAATGGGTAAAGCACTGTTGGATGGTTATCGCAAGAAAGCTATTTTGATGACCAAGCATCATGGTCGTGATGTAAAAACGGCACAGGAGCATTTGGAAACCAGCCTCAGAAGATTACAAACAGACTACCTCGATTTATGGCAATTTCATGAAATTGAAAGTCTTGACGCGGTAGATAAAATCTATTCAAGCGGTGTACTTGACTTTGTGCAAAAGAAGAAACAAGACGGTGTTATCCGCCATATCGGTTTCACCGGGCATAGTCGGCCAGATATACATAAAGCCATGCTTGATAAAGGCTTTGATTGGGAGACAGTACAAATGCCGATCAACGTGTTGGACCATCATTACTTGAGCTTTTCACAAGAAATTATACCGATCCTTCAGGAAAAAAACATAGGAATTATAGGCATGAAATCAGTCGCTTCCGGAGCTATTGTAAACGAAAAGATCGCATCAATTGAAGAGTGTTTGCGCTTTTCAATGACATTGCCTGTTTCGACACTCGTCTCCGGAATGAACAATCTTGAACATTTGCGACACAACTTGGAGATTACACGTAATTTTGAACCTATGACAGAGAAAGAAATCGAAGTCTTGTTAAACAAGACTTATGACTATGCTCAAGGTGGAAAACACGAATGGTATAAGGATAAAGTATAGATTTATCGTGTGAATTTTCGATTCTGTTATTTTGCCGATTTAATATCATATGGTTCTTCTGATCTAGCTCCGGCGATTATCACCGTAAACGGAGTCAAGGCACTAAGCACTTTATCTTTACCTGACTATCGGTACTCATCATCGTCTGGGATTAGCATAATACTCAACTTATGAAATCGATAATTTCGATTCCTGTCATACATAACGGGCAACTCAATTATTTTGTCTCTCTCAAATTCTCCGTTCGTTTTCAAAACTGATTGTTTGGCTTGAGTTAGATCATCTCGGCAATAAAATACCAGGTCATCATCCCAGAAGCAACTAGTTTCAATAGGGTGCCCACTAAAAATCCAATAAATGATCCCAAGCCGGATCGAAATGCTTCTTTGGATTGTTTGCCTTCACTGAGCTCTCCAATTACTGCTCCGGCAAATGGCCCAACAATAATACCGATAGGAGGAAAAACGAACATGCCGATCATTAAGCCAATTATACTTCCCCAAATACCGCGTTTACTGCCACCGAACCGCTTGGTTCCCCATATCGGAATCAGGTAGTCTAATAAATACACAATAATGGTAATTGCGGCCCAGCCAATTAAAAAATTGGAAGAAAACTGATGTTTTTCGGTGAAGTGAAGTAGCAGTATGCCAATATAACTTAATGGAGGCCCCGGCAATACAGGCAGTATGCAACCCAGCAGACCCGATACCATCATCACGATTCCCAGAAAAATTAAGATATAATCCATCGATTGTTTGCTAAGTAGTATGTTTGCGGCTAAAAGTGGCCAGCAACCCTATAAACACCACGCTAATACCGGCTACCAGGTAGCTTATGTGCAGTTGTTCTTTTTGCTCCAGTAAGAAAAAAGAAAATTGGCTAATTTCGTCCCAATATTCAATTGATAACAGAACCAACAAATTATTTATGGAGTGCCCTAGTATACAAGCAAAAATGTTGCGGGTAATTACCATCACCCAGCCAAGCAGCAGTCCCAGTAGAAAAGTAGCCGGAAATTGCCAGGGGTTTAAATGAAACAAGGCAAAAAACAGAGCTGATACAAAAATGGCTATAATCTTTGGGTAGTTACGCATTAATCCATGCATAATCACTCCTCTAAAGATGAGTTCTTCAACAATAGGAGCAATTACAGCGACTTTCAAAACAGCACCCAAAAAACCATAATCATTCTCAAAGATCCGGTTGAAGAGCTCCCAAAACCAGGGAGGGGCGGGTATGAGCTGCTCTACCTCGCGATTGATCTCCCCCAGGAAAACATGAGCTGCTGCCAGAAACGTAATCATTGGGATAAAAATCAGCGGGTTGAACCATTTCAATGGGAATAAATTTTTGAGTTTGGTTTTGGCTTTTCGATAGGCAAAATACAGGATAAACAAAATAGAGCCTAACGAGAGGACAATCTTCTTAACTGGATTTGACAAAAACTCAGTGCCATGATAGTAATCCCAGATCGCCAGGGGAAAGTCGACGATTGTCTGGATAAAGATGTAAAGAATAACCAAGTGGGCAGCGCCAAGAATGGTTGGATAATATTTGTTCCCTGATGAATTCATCAATTAATTTATGGTTGCTCTAAAAGTAGCTGACTTTTCGATAAAATAAAACAGGAAGCACGTATTTCGTACTTCCCGTTAAGTGAAATTCTGGTATGATCTATAAATCTCTTTTAGCCAGGTAAAAATCCATCATTTCATAATCTGATTTTTCCCGTGCTTCCATTTCTTCAACTGTTTTTGGTGGTGGCACAATTACTTTTTCACCGGGTACCCAGTTTAAGGGAAGTGCAACACCATGCTTGTCCGAAGTTTGAAGGGCTTTTAACGTACGTACGATCTCATTCATATTTCGGCCAACATTTAATGGATAGTACATCATCAACCGCACCTTTCCGGTGGGATCAATGATAAATACAGCACGCACGGCAGATGTTTCACTTTCGTTGGGCTGAAGCATGCCATAAAGTTTAGATACTTTCATATCGATGTCAGCAATAATCGGAAAATTGAAAAGCACTCCGCTATGCTTCTTCACATTATTAACCCAGGCCACATGGGCATGAATACTGTCGATACTTAAACCAATAAGCTTGGTGTTCAGTGCTTTGAATTCGTCGCTGCGCACTGCAAATCCACTCATTTCAGTGGTGCAAACTGGTGTGAAATCTGCTGGGTGAGAAAACAAAATGACCCAACTTCCTTTGTTGTACTCCGAGAATTTAATTGGTCCAAAGGTGGTGTTTGCTTCAAAATCGGGAGCCAGGTCACCAATTCGTGGCATTTGATTAATTTGTTCTTCCATGGTTTTATTTTTTTTGATTTAGAAAATACTGAACATTATTTTACAACTGATAGCTTGTTGAATTAGTTCATGATTTTACTGTTAAAAATGACTATCTTTGTCGTCCTCGATCTAAGAGGCATCCTGAAAAAAATAATCTCTCTTAAGTGCGGATGAAAAAACTTTTTGATTTTTAAACAATTACTTGTTAATAAAAGCGTGAAAAAGTTTTTAATCTATTTGATTTTCTCAGGAAAAAGCACTTATTTTGCGAACTGTTTGAAAAATGTGTGATTCTGAATAAAAAATAAGACAATGTCAAAAATTTGTCAAGTTACTGGAAAAAAAGTAGTGGTGGGAAACAATGTTTCACACTCTAAAAGAAGAACTAAGCGTCGGTTTTATCCGAATTTGTTCAAGAAGAAATTCTATCTTCCAGAAGAAGATCGTTGGATTTCATTAATAGTTTCGGCTGCAGGTATTCGTACAATCAATAAAAAAGGATTGACCAATGCCTTGAAAGAAGCTAAAGAAAAAGGATTCGTAACGAATATTTAAAAGCGTAGAAAATGGCTAAAAAAGGTAATAGGGTACAGGTTATTTTGGAATGCACTGAGCATAAAGACAGTGGCGTACCAGGAACATCTCGTTACATTTCAACTAAGAATAGGAAAAATTCTCCTGATCGCTTAGAGTTGAAGAAATACAACCCAGTTTTGAAAAAAGTAACTGTACACCGCGAAATTAAATAAATTGAGATATGGCTAAGAAAGCAGTTGCATCACTACAAAAAGGAGCCGGTAAAGGACATGCCAAAGTAATAAAGATGGTAAAATCTGATAAAACCGGAGCGTATACATTTCAGGAAGATATCATTCCTAACGAAATGGTTAAAGACTTTTTTAAAAAGTAAAGATATTTGTTTGCTAAACAGAAAAGCTTCTATCAGTTGATAGAAGCTTTTTTGTTTTAACCTCCTCTATTGAGCATTATTAAAATTTGTTTCGAAATCTGTTTTAGTGATATTAAAGGCGCTAGGCGTAAGGATCTTAAAACAAGTTCAGGATGACATGGCATGCTAATACCTCAAGGGGAACCGTTGCATTACTGCTTTTCTGGCAAGAACTTCCAATACCTTCGAGGCATGTGCTGGCGTTGCAGTTTTAAGTTTTTACGGGCCTTTATGTTAATGCTGTTAAAGTAGTCCTTCCAGAGAGTTTGGTAGGCTACTTCGTCTTCCTCTAAAAAATTGGAGTCAACTTTGCCATCGGTTGTTGAAAACGACTTCTCCGATAATACAACCTCCTCTGCCTTTTTCAAATCGTAGAAAAATCCATAGTCCCGTTTCAGATCATAAATCAACCATTGTTGGTCTGCAAATCGGTTTTTAAAATGCCGGATAACAAATGGAAGCACATCGTATGCCGGTTCAATGGGGGCGAAGAAGATGCCATCTTTCGTTTCCTGAAACCGAACAAACTGTAACATACGGGCAGCCTCCTGCATAACTTTTCGCTCCAGTTTTTTAAGCTGTAGCACATTTGTGTCTCCATAGTCGGTTTCAATACTAAAGTTAGAGTCAAGCAACCGGCGAATAAACCTGTAAAGCATCAATTCAATGTCTGTCTCTTCGGATAAAAAAGCTTTAAAGAGTAGTTGCTTGTTGCGTTTGTGGAGTTTTTTTTGAACCGCTTTCCATACTCTTGCTGCACGCTGTTCATCAGTTGCAACAGTTTCCTTATCAGCAAAAAGAATATCCTGGAAATTGGCGTCTTTACAAATATCGCTTGGTGTTATTTTGTACTGATAGCAATGAAAAACAACACTTAAAAAACCCTCAAAACTGCCATCGTACACGATATAAGCCATCGGATTTAATTTTAAAAATAAAGTTGTTTTGGCTGTCCTGTTATCCGAGCTTGGGGCGGGAATAGCATCAGTTGGGTGTCACCGGCTTTCCTTTTCTTCATTTGGCTTTCGGCTACAATGTGGCTTTTCAAACGCGACGGTTCCCAATCGAGCACTCGTCCTGCAAGTTCGTTGCAGGTAATAAAATACTGAGCCCGTTTCATCACCACTCCAATTTTTTTGAGGTGGTAGCTTGTTAGTCGTCGAAAGCGGCGGGCATCAACAATCATTTTGGCCGACTGGACACCGATGCCGGGCACCCGCAAAATCAACGGATAGTCGGCCCGGTTGATGTCTACTGGGAACATGTGAAGATTTCTCAGCGCATAGGCTAACTTGGGGTCAACATCTAAATCCAGAAAGGGATGCTCTTCCGTTAGGATTTCGTCGGCAGAGAACTGATAAAAGCGCATCAGCCAATCGCTTTGGTATAAGCGGTTTTCGCGAACCAATGGTGGCGATTGCATCGCAGGGAGGCGTTTGTCGTATTCATTTACCGGAAGGTAACCTGAATAATAAACCCGCTTTAGCTGCTGCTGATTGTAAAAGCTGGAAGAGAGTTGAAGAATCTGTCGATCGCTTTCGGGGGTTGCCCCAACAATTAGTTGAGTGCTTTGTCCTGCTGGCGTAAATTTGGGAATTCGTCGGTATTTCTTTCTCTCTTCCTTATAAATTTGAATGCCTTCTTTAATCTGGTTCATCGGCTGTAACACACTCTGGTAGTTCTTCTCCGGAGCTAGCTTCTTCAATTGAAATTCAGTAGGGATTTCAATATTTACGCTCAATCGGTCAGCATACTTGCCGGCCTGTTGAATGAGATCCTGGTTGGCTCCCGGAATGGCTTTCATATGAATGTAGCCAAAGTAACGTTCTTCCAATCTTAGTTTTTTTGCCACCAGCATCATTCGCTCCATCGTATAGTCAGGATTTTTAATTACACCTGAACTTAGAAATAACCCTTCGATATAGTTGCGCCGGTAAAAGTTTATTGTCAGATCCACAATCTCCTGAACGGTAAATGTTGCTCTTGGACGATCGTTTGTACGGCGGTTGATGCAGTAGGCGCAGTCGTAAATACAATTGTTGGTCATCAGTATTTTAAACAGGCTAATGCATCGTCCGTCGTCCGTAAAACTGTGACAGATTCCTGCAGCAACGGCATTGCCAATTCCTCCCTTGTTCTTCCGGCTGTTGCCACTTGATGCGCAAGAAACATCAAACTTTGCGGCATCTGCTAATATTTTTAGTTTTTGCTGAACCTTTTCCTGCATGAACTTTTATCTTTACGGTGTTTATACAAACGAAACGCACATCAAAAATACTAATTAAATTAGCATTTGCTAATATTTTTAGATAGATTTGTTTTAATGAATTATTTAGCTCAGAATATCAAATACTTGCGGAGAGCCAAAAAGTGGACGCAACAACAACTGGCTGATAAGCTGCTTGTGAAACGGGCACTAATTGGCTCATATGAAGAGGGGAGGGCAACCCCTAAAATACAGGTCATACAGCAACTTGCGGCCCTAATGGAATTGTCGGTTGATGATTTATTAGGCATCGATTTAGAAAAGCAGAAACCTGTTCCGAAATCATCTCTGCAGGTGCTTTCGGTGGTGGTCGACCAGCAAAATGATGAGTTGATTCCAATCGTACCGGTCAAAGCATCAGCCGGTTATTTAAATGGATTTGCCGACCCCCAATATATTGGATCACTGCCGCGCTTTTTTATGCCTGTCCCTGAATTGTCGCGCGAGCGCACCTATCGTGTGTTTCAGCTAAAGGGAGACTCCATGTTGCCGGTACAGCCTGGTTCATACGTGTTTTGTGAATTTATTGCGGATGTGGATGATTTAAAGGAGGGCCAGCCATATATCCTCGTAACCAAGGAAGAAGGATTAGTATATAAAAGAGTGTATCTGAAAGAAAACGGACAGCTTTTATTAAAGTCGGATAATCCGGAATACGAAGCTTATTTTATCGACTCGAATTCAGTACTCGAACTCTGGCGGGCAAAAGGTGTTTTAAGCTTTGAATTACCTAAACCAGAATCTTATGGAACCAAGCACATCTCAGCGGTTCTGGATGAAATGAAGCAAGAAATCAGGAAACTGAGTAAATCCTGAGTTTCGCCCGTGTTAACTCTTTCTTAGACCTGTCTATTTTAATTAATTTATGTCATTCAAATTTTGTAAATTGCGCCACTCAAAATCAGAACACTATGGGTCTATTCGGATCATTTACTAAATCGAAAAAAGAAAGCCTGGATCAGGGGTTGTCAAAAACCAAGGAAAATGTTTTTAAGAAATTGGGGCGAGCCATTGCAGGCAAATCTAAAGTTGACGACGAAGTCCTTGATAATCTGGAAGAAGTATTAATTACATCGGATGTTGGTGTTGATACGACTCTGAAGATTATTAGGCGTATTGAAGAACGGGTTTCAAAAGATAAGTATTTTGGTGTTGATGAACTCAATACCGTATTAAAAGAAGAAATCGCTGCCTTGTTGGAAGAAAATAACACGGTAGACGAAGCAGATTTTGATCTTCCAACGACCCATACTCCTCATGTGATTATGGTTGTTGGTGTAAATGGAGTTGGAAAAACAACGACCATTGGCAAACTGGCCTATAATTTTAAGAAAGCTGGTAAAAAGGTTGTTTTAGGTGCTGCAGATACTTTTCGCGCGGCGGCTATTGATCAGCTTGAAATTTGGGCTCAACGGGTCGATGTTCCTTTGGTAAAACAAAGCATGGGATCTGATCCGGCATCAGTGGCATACGACACACTGGCTTCGGCCAAAGCGCAAGGTGCTGATGTGGCAATTATCGACACCGCAGGTCGTTTGCACAATAAGATAAACCTGATGAACGAGTTGTCTAAAATCAAAAAGGTCATGCAGAAAATTGTGCCCGATGCTCCGCACGAAGTCTTGCTGATTCTGGATGGTTCTACCGGTCAAAACGCTTTTGAACAGGCCAAACAATTTACCAAAGCTACAGAAGTTTCAGCCTTGGCACTAACAAAGCTTGATGGAACAGCCAAAGGAGGTGTGGTGATTGGTATTTCAGACCAATTTAAAATCCCTGTTAAATACATCGGCATTGGCGAAAAGATGGAAGACCTTCAAATTTTCCGCAGAAAAGAATTCGTAGATTCATTGTTTTCATAGTAATGTCATACCCCTTTTAAGAAGGTCATGCTGAACTTGTTTCAGTATTTGTTCTTGAAATCGATCCCGAAACAAGTTTTGGATGAATTGATTTCGCATGGAGATATGCAAACCACCTCCGGTTTTGTTTGTTGTAGGGTAGGAAAAAAGCAGATATATAAAGATGAAACGAGCATGTAAAAATATTTACACACAGGAGCATGATTATTTAAAGCGAGTTCCATGTGTTGCAAAAAATAAACAATTATAAACACATGAAAAGAGGAAAAGTAAATATTACCACCTTAGGATGTTCAAAAAACCTGGTTGACTCGGAAATGTTATTGAGTCAACTGGATCTGAATGGTTTTAAGGTTGTTCATGATAGTGAAGATGATGATGCCAATATTGTTATTTTGAATACTTGTGGTTTCATCATGGATGCCAAAGAGGAATCGATCAACTCGATTTTAAGCCACGTGGAAGACCGCAAAAAAGGCAAGCTGGATAAGCTTTTGGTTATGGGATGCTTGTCGGCTCGTTATAAGGAAGACCTGCAAAAGGAAATTCCCGAAGTAGACAAATATTACGGCAAGTTCGATTTCAAAGAAGTTATCAAAGATCTGAATGCAGACTTTTTTGAGCAAAAGATGTATCATCGGGTGCGAACTACACCAACTCATTTTTCATACCTGAAAATTAGTGAAGGCTGTAATCGTCACTGTTCTTTTTGTGCCATTCCGCAATTTACAGGCATTCACAAATCACGTAACATCGAGAGTTTGGTTGAAGAAACTAAAAATCTGGTTGAAGGCGGTACCAAAGAGTTACTGGTTATTGCTCAGGATTTATCGTACTACGGAATTGATATGTATGGCGAAAGTAAGCTGGCCGAACTGATAGACCAACTGGCAGATGTTGATGGATTGGAATGGATTCGCTTGCATTACGCTTATCCGTCAAAATTCCCGATGGACTTGCTAAAGGTTATCCGCGAACGAAAAAATGTTGCAACCTATTTAGATTTACCACTTCAGCACATCAGCGACCCCATGTTGGGGCGTATGCGCCGAAAAATAACCAAACAGGAAACCATTGACCTGATCAAAAAAATAAGGGAAGAAGTACCGGGAATCGCCTTGCGAACAACATTCCTGGTTGGACACCCGGGTGAGACTGATGAGGATTTTGAGGAACTGAAAGCCTTCGTAAAAGAGCAGAAGTTCGATCGCATGGGCGTTTTTGCATATTCAGATGAAGACGACACTTATGCATTTAAAATGTATACCGACGATGTTCCTGAAGACGTAAAACAAGCACGTGCCGCTGAGCTTATGGAAATTCAGCAGAGAATATCAGAAGAGTTGAATACGAAGAAGATCGGGCAGGTTTTAAATGTTCTGGTTGATCGCGAGGAAGCTGACTACTTTGTTGGCCGCAGTGAATATGACTCTCCGGAAGTCGATGGTGAAGTATTGGTTGAAAAAAATGACAGCATTAAAATTGGCAATTTTTATCAAGTGAATATTACTGATTCTACTGAATTCGACTTGATCGGTCATCTGGCCTGAGCATAAGAAATCAATTTGATTTTTTTTTAGAGCAACAAGCAGCTGTGGCTAAATGAAAAGGCATGGAGTCAACTTCCGGCTCCATAGCTTGAATTATTTTATGCCGGGAATAATAATCAGCCCGAAAATTTTTATCTTTCAGTTCTAAACGAAAGTTATTTAATGAGCTTGGATTCATCGAATTCAGGCTTAAATTTTTTATTGAATGAAACGAACATGAATTTTAAGATGTGAAAATTCCCAAACAAGCATATTAAAATTCATCGTGAGTTACATCGAATGCAAATGAAATAGTCAATTTTAATGAGATGAAAAGATTTTTAAGGTCTGTTCAAACGTTTTTCCCCTTTTTGCACGATCTCCGTTTTAATCTCAAGTTTATCTGGATTAAAAGATTGAAATCTCCCTCAGAAAAAGATTTCAATGCGTTGAAGTTGTTTAATCCCCGGGCTGACCAGGTTTTTGTTGATGTTGGTGCAAATCGGGGAGAAGCGATCTTGTCGATGCTGATTGAAGAGCGATTGTCCAATAAAATCATTGCTTTTGAACCTAACCCCTGGGTTTTTAAAAAGATTGAGCGTAATCCAATCATTTCGAAGGAACGTTTGGAACTGCATAACTTTGGACTGGGAAGTGAAAATGAAGACCTCACGTTGTTCGTGCCTTTTTACCGACGTTGGATGTTTGATGGGCTATCGTCTTTTCACTATGAGGAAGCCAGAGATTGGCTAAAGGACAGGCTTTGGAGGTTTCGCGACAAAGACCTTTCAATAAAAAAAATGACCTGTCAGGTTCGGAAGTTGGATGATTTTCAACTGAATCCTTACTTTGTTAAAATTGATGTGCAAGGTCATGAGCTGGAAGTATTAAAAGGGGGTATCGAGACATTGAAGAGGCATCACCCCGTCTTGCTAATTGAGAGTATCACCGAAGAAATTATGCAGTTTTTAAAACCGCTCGGATATCAGTTTTATGCTTTCAACAATCGAGAATTTAGTTTAGGTACAGGCACATTAAACACCTTCTGTATTACGGCAGGTCAATATCAGACTTTTAGAAAATAGTTAATCGTCAGAATGCATCTCTAATACCTCTTCAGCAAAACGAATACATGCCTGTTCCACTTCCGGCTGAGTCCTGGAGAACATTTCACAGCCAATAACATGGGTTTCAGCATGAAACGCTTGCTTTTGTTTCAGGTTGTCCGGAGTGCCGAGTTGCTCAAACATGTCTAGCATCGCATCAACCCGCACTGTTTCATCCTGGTGTTCTTCATCTTGATAATAATAAGCTAGAAAAACAGGCTGCTTTACACGGTTAAATAGCTTTTCATTCATGGTTGTTTCTACTAACTGCTGCAGGTAAACTGTTGCTTCCATGCGGTAAAAGCAGTTCCAGTAGTTGCATTCTTCGTCCTCTGAGTTTTTGTTCACATAGCGATATTTTCCACCGTTAACTTTCCTGCCAATTTGTAAGCCCCACGGCTTTGACAGAAGGAATGCAGCCGAATTATTAATCTGAATATTGGGCGACAGAAGAATTAACGCTTCCATCAGTTCCGGGTATTCGACCGCTAGTTTTAATGACAATGTCCCTCCGGTAGAGGTACTCATAATAACCACCTTCTCACCTAGGAGATTAGCAATCAGAAGGGCTTCTTTTGCCGATTCGTACAGCCGCTCAGGTGTCATGTCAAGTAGGGGCTCCGTAACATCGAGCCCATGAGATGCCAGCCGGGGAATGTAAGCATTAGCGTCAAAATGATCAGCGAAATTGACGTGGGTTGGCTGGCCTTCATAGCCTGATGCCGAGAAACCATGAAGATAAAGTAAACAGTAATCTGTTTTGTTCTTCAAACTATCGTTTGCCCAAACCACACGCGATTCATTATTGGGCTTTACCGGAAGTTTTCGTTCTTTTTCGCGCAAAAAGGCTTCAACTCCGTCAATTGAAAGGTTAAGCTCCTTCATCTTATTGTTATATGTTGGTGCATCTGGTTTTGGACCTGCCCAGTAGATGAACACAGCAAACAGAATAAATGCGATAGCGATGCGAAAGAGCTTTCCCATAAGTTGAATTTTTTATTCGTTGTAAAATTAATTGTTTTGATGAATTAAGCGTTATCACGGTTCGTATCAAACCTCCAAGCTTTGTTAATGGCTTCATATAGTTGACTGATCATTCCGAATCAGCAATTGGCTATGTTTGATAGATAAACCTGAGATTTCATAATCGCTATTCTATTGTCTCTCGAGATTGAGCGGGGAAAGGATTAAATTCGAAAATCAAAAGAAGAGCTTTAAATCATTCATTAAAACTTGAAAACCTTATAAACATTAGAAAGAGATGGTTTGTTAATCTACAAACATTATTTTTACAAGACCATTTCAATCGAACTACCAAATATGGACAAATTTTCGCAAGTAGGTAATCAAGAGGTTGCCGCTGTTGAAGAACTCTATCAGGATTATATAAATGATCCTGATAGCGTAGAAGAAAGCTGGAGACATTTTTTTAAAGGCTACGAATTAGCCCGAACAAATTATAAATCAAGTAAATTCCAGGGAAGCCAGCACATTGACAAGGAATTTGCAATCCTGAACCTTATTCATGGGTATCGCCAACGAGGCCATCTATTTACCAAGACAAACCCCGTTCGTGCTCGAAGAGAGTACTTTCCAACACTCGCCATTGAGAACTTCGGACTCGAAGAAAGTGATTTGGAAAAGGAATTTCAAGCAGGAAATAATATTGGTATCGGACCGGCAAAATTGAAAGACATTATTGCCCATTTGGAGGCTACTTATTGTAACTCAATTGGTGTTGAATATGTTTTTATGCGCCATCCGGAAGTGGTTTCCTGGCTCCAAAAGAAAATGGAAGCCTCTAAGAATTCGCAGGAGTTTACCCCTGAGATGAAGAAGCATATCTTTTATCATTTGAAGCTGGCGGTTGGCTTTGAAAGCTATATTCATAAAAAATTCGTTGGACAAAAACGGTTTTCACTCGAAGGGGCTGAATCTTTAATTCCGGCATTGGATGCTGTTATTGAACAAGGAGCAGAACTGGGAATTCGTGAATTTGTGATTGGTATGGCACACCGCGGACGGTTGAACATTCTGGCCAACATCATGAATAAACCTTACGAGTATATCTTCAAGGAATTTTATGGTACCGAATATGAAGAAGACATCTCGCTTGGTGATGTGAAATATCACTTAGGATTCGAAAATGAGGTGACGTCTGATTATGGCAAAAAGGTGAAGTTGAGCCTCATGCCAAACCCTTCACACCTGGAAGCGGTGGGACCACTGGTTCAAGGACTGTCTCGCTCACGAATCGATTCATTGTATGATGGAGATGTGGATTCAGTTGCTCCAATTGTCATCCATGGCGATGCTGCAATTGCCGCTCAGGGGGTTGTTTATGAAGTTGTTCAAATGGCTAACCTGAAAGGGTATAAAACCGGAGGTACCATTCACCTGGTCATTAATAACCAGGTTGGTTTTACCACCAACTACCTGGATGCCAGATCGAGTACTTACTGTACCGATATTGCCAAAGTTACCCGTTCGCCGGTTTTTCACGTCAATGGCGATGATGTTGAATCGTTAATTTACACCATTAAACTGGCGATGGAGTTCAGGCAGGAGTTTAATTCGGATGTGTTTATCGATATTTTGTGCTACCGGAAATATGGACACAACGAAGGTGATGAGCCTCGTTTTACCCAGCCCTTACTTTACCAGGCAATTTCGAGCCATAAAAACCCGAGGGACATTTACGCGGAACAGTTGGTTCAGCAAGGCATTTACTCATCAAAAGAAGTGAAGAGCGAAATTAAAGCCTTCGATGATTTGATGAATTCGAAATACAAAGATTCGGAGGAAATTGAGAAACTAAGGATTAAACAGTTTCTGGTAGACGAATACGAACCATTTGAAAAAACGACAGAAGCCAACTTCTGTCAGGTGGTGAAAACCGGTGTCGATAAAGAAAAATTGGTTGAACTTGCCGAAAAAATTAATTCGATCCCGAAAGGACGAAAGTTCTTCAGTAAAATAAACCGGATCTTATCCGACCGCCGGCAGATGATCCTGGACGACCGGATTGATTGGGGAATGGCCGAACTACTGGCTTATGGTACCTTGGTTTCCGAAGGTCACCCCGTGCGTATTAGCGGACAGGACTGCGAGCGGGGAACGTTTGCTCACCGGCATGCTGTTTTTGTTTATGAGGATGGCGATGGAAAATATTTCCCCTTGAAGCATGTCGCCAAGGATCAGGCTCCTTTTCATATATACAATTCGTTGCTATCGGAGTATGGTGTGATGGGGTTTGAATATGGTTATGCAATGGCTCAGCCGGATGCATTAACAGTATGGGAAGCACAATTTGGAGATTTTCATAATGTTGCTCAGGTCATTGTTGATCAGTACATCACATCGGCTATTGAAAAATGGGGATTGCATAATAACCTGGTGCTTTACCTGCCACATGGCTACGAAGGACAAGGACCAGAGCACTCCAGCGGACGCATTGAGCGCTTTTTGGCGCAGGCAGCCAATAACAACATGCAAGTGGTGGTGCCCACAAATCCGGCCAATATGTTTCACCTGATTCGCCGACACCTGACATGGAACATACGTGTGCCACTAATTGTGTTTACACCCAAAAGTCTGTTGCGTCATCCAATGGTTAATTCCACCATGGAAGAGTTGAGTAACGGTCATTTTCAGGAAATAATCGACGATAAACTGGTCAGCGCGGGAGAAGTCAAGCAATTGGTATTTACCTCGGGACGGTTATATTACGATTTGATTAAAAAGAGAGTGGACATGGGAAACAGCACAACCGCGATTGTGCGATTGGAGCAGATATTCCCATTGCCGGTTAATCAGATTGACGACATGCTGGCTAAATACAACAAAGCGGAACGCATTATTTGGGCGCAGGATGAACCGGCCAATATGGGAGCATGGCCATTTCTTTCCAGAAAACTAAGCCACATTCCGTTCGAAGTTGTTGCCCGTTCAGAAAGTGCCAGCCCCGCAGGTGGTTTGTTGAAGCAGCACAACCTGAGATTAAATAAGCTCCTGACAAAAATATTTAGTGAAGAAGAACTAGCAAAAGCATAAAAAACCATGATCATTGAAGTAAAAGTACCAACACCCGGAGAATCAATTACAGAAGTTGAGTTAGGGAAGTGGTTAGTCGAAGATGGTTCTGTCGTTGATAAAGATGATGAGATCGCCGAGATTGAATCAGACAAAGCAACATTGACCCTCGTTGCAGAGGAAGCCGGAAAAGTTAGCTTTAAAGCTGAAGAGGGAGATACAATTGAAGTGGGGGCAGTTGCCTGCACCATCGATACCTCGGAAAAGCCCGAAGAAAGTTCGAAAAAAGAACCGGATTCGGATAAAACCGAAAAGGACGAAAGTCCCAAAAAAGAGAAACAAGAGGATAAAAAAGACGAAGCTAAGCCAAAAGAGTCGAAGTCTGAAACGAAGCAGAGTAGCGAAGATCAATCGCATGTGAAAACAACTTCTGTCGCTAAAAAGATGATGGAAGAGAATAACCTCTCACTCGACGATGTGCTAAATGGCTTAAAGCGTATTTCGAAAAAAGAGGTTGAAGCGGTAATGGAGCTTCCGGCCGAAGATGACCATGCTTCACCCAAAAAGAAATTTTCGCGCGAAGAAGAACGTAGTAAAATGAGCTCCCTGCGCAGGAAACTGAGCGAACGACTGGTGGCAGTAAAAAACGATACGGCCATGCTCACTACGTTTAACGAAGTTGATATGAGCCGGATTATGGAGTTACGCAAAAAACATCAGAACCGCTTTATTGAAAAGCATGGTTTCAAGCTTGGCTTTATGGGATTTTTCACCAAAGCGGCGGCCGCTGCTATGAATTTCCATCCGTCTGTTAACTCGATGATTGACGGCAAAGAAATTGTAAGCCCACAGTTTGTTGATGTAGGTATTGCTGTTCAAACTCCAAAGGGACTGATGGTTCCCATTATTCGTAATACCGAAAGTAAATCGGTTCCGGAAATTGAAAAAGACCTGAGAGACCTGGCTGAAAAAGCCCGGAATAAGAAAATTTCGGTTGAAGAATTAACAGGCGGAACATTTACCATTACCAATGGCGGTACCTTTGGTTCGTTGCTGTCAACACCAATTATCAATCCACCACAGTCGGCTATTCTCGGCATGCACAACATTGTGGAACGTCCGGTAGCCATTAACGGAAAAGTGGAGATTCGCCCCATGATGTACGTTGCGCTGTCGTACGATCATCGCATCATTGACGGTAAAGACTCCGTTGGTTTCTTAGTCAGGTTAAAAGAACTGATTGAAAACCCGGAACGCTTATTAAACGATGGCGCTAATCCGGAAGAACTGCTACTTAATTTGTAAAAAACAAGCAATGATCGACCGTTTATAAGGGTATCCGGTCAATACGAAAATAAAAAGGCATCCTGAGTTTTGAGGATGCCTTTTTTATTCTGACAGAACAACTACTTGCCCGTTTTACTGAGGGGTAGGAGGAATCGGCCTGTCTTCGTCACTATTCCGATGTCCCTGACGCATGGCTAAAAGTTCTTCAAATTCCTTGATCTGTTTATTTAGTAAAACAACAAATTCAGTTATTTCGGGTGTCGCCATGTCCAGCTCAACCAGGGCGTTGATCCGCGAAACAATTTTCTCATAAACCGGATCGATCACCTCGCGGGCAGCCTTCACGCTACCGCTTGTTTTTTGAGCATTTTCCAGCCTGCGTTCTTGCATATACGACTGAACCAATGCATTCTGCTCTTTTAATGCAGCAACCCAATGCGTTATTCCTACGATGTTGCAAAGTGCTGCATTGTCCTCCTGCTCCAAATCTTCAACCAGGTTGCTCAGGGCAGCCGACTCTTCGGGTAACGACAGCTGACGTACATTACCATACAAATCGAACACCCGCTGAAGAACCCCGGCGGCTTCAACTTCTTCTTCAACAGGTCCCATTAGTGTTGCCCGAATACGCATGGACAAGGCGCTCCAAAAGCGGTCGCGATCTTCATCGGCACCACCAATCGCAGCGGTTAGTACACTTCCTTCGTCAACTTTAAAAACATTGTTTAAACTCGTAAAGGCTTCGTTAAACTCGGTGTTCAGGTTTTCAATGTTTAATGCCTCAGGAGTTGTGCGACTCACCAGGGCTTTAAAATCGGTCATAAACTGAAAATGATCGTTGTTCCGAAAACGGCTAAAAACGACGGCATTAATCTTCTTCATTGTTACTTGTTTTAGGGTTGATAAAAATATAAACGGTTGATTTTTTTTCTATTTCGATTAATTAACCTTGGATGCTTTAGGAGGTTTGGCTGAATAAAATTAAATCATATGTTAATAAAAGTCAAGAGCCTGAAAGATGTTCTATAACAATCTTAAGTTCATAATTGTGTGAGAGGTGTTACCATGAAACGATTTACGGCAGCCAATTGGTCAGTACCATAAAAAATGACGCACCCATCGCAACAAAACAGAAAATACAAGAGGCATCTGCTTATGGCTATTGGAGCAAACCGTTTTTAGCAGCTGCCAGGCTGCGTGGCTTTACGGTGCAATGCGTTTTGTACCATGCCCGGCAGCGTGGCTAGGCCTCCAAACGCATTTTGTAACATGCCCACGGCCGTGGTATTCGCAAAAAACAGGTTTGAAACCATAAACCGCCCCATGGAGATGAGAGCAAACGCGTTTGATCAGGCCTCCATGGAGCAGCTGGCCATAACAAACGCGTTTGAAACCATGCCCACGCAGGCAACGAACCAATAAAACGCGTTTGAAACCTCCAACCACGCCATGGGGGACCTCTGTATTTCAGCCGATTAGGCTTTTTGAGACTCGCAGACCTGGCGCTGAGCCGTTATTGGCGCTAGATGTGTCAATAGGATTATCTTATATTGCTGTCGGCACATACTAATTTAGGAAAGGATTAAACAACACTAGCTGTGGTTAGCACCTCCGTTTATGTGAATCGTTGCCGGTTTTAGTTTGCTTCTTCTTCGTTTTAATGAATTTTTGTCAGAAACCAGATGCCATTTAACTGGAACGAATTTAAATAATACGCACCTTTCTATTTTTAGGTAAATAGATTTATATTTACTCGATTTTTTTTAAAAAAACTCTTTAAGCTAACTTAAAATTCACTTATTACTTCTTATTATGAATAAATTAATGTTTTCTCTGATCGCCTGTCTGTTTAGCCTCTCTGTTTTTGCGCAGACACATCTTTATGAAAATCCGAATTTCGAACAAATCGCGAAGGATCATAAAATCATAGCGATAATACCGTTCGAATCTTCTGTGACCTTACGTCCCAAACAGATGAAAAATATTTCTCCGGAACAGCTTGATCGAATGGAAAAGTCAGAAGGGGAGAGTGTGCAAACGGGGTTTTACTCCTGGTTTCTGAAACGGGAAAAAAGAGGACAGCTTACGGTAAAAGTTCAGGATCCTAATAAAACCAATGCGCTATTAAAAAGAAATGGTATTACTTATGAAAACATGAAAGATTACACCCCCGAAGAAATAGCAAAATTATTAGAAGTAGACGCATTGGTTTCCGGCACTTTTGAAACAAATAAACCGATGTCAGAAGGTGCATCTATCGTATTGGGCGCATTAGTAGGTTTCTGGGGTAGTACAAACAAAGCTGTCATGAATATGTATATCCATAATGCTGCTGATGGAGACGTTTTAATCAATTACAACAAGGCTCTGAACGGTACCATTGGAAGTAGTACCGAAGATTTGATTAATATCCTGCTGAGAAAAGCATCCCGAAGAATAGCTTATACCAACTAAATAAGTTAAAATCGATAATTGCATTGGTTGAAAAGACTCCATTATGGGGTCTTTTTGCTTTTGCTGAAGTCTTAAGCGGCGATTGCTCTCTTCATTTTACCGGATACAAGTCAATCCAAATGTTAAAAAATGAACAATCAATATGGTCTGTGACTTATTTTTATAGTACGAATAGAAAGAACCAATCAATTAAGAAGAGAGTATGATATACAGACAACTTGCAGATTCAGACTTAAAACTATCAGCCATTACCTTTGGAGCATGGGCTGCCGGTGGATGGATGTGGGGCCGGACCGATCGAAACGAGGCTGTAAAAGCCATTAAAGCGGCTTACGATGCCGGAGTGACCTCCATTGATACCGCACCAATTTACGGGCAGGGAACCAGTGAGGAGATTGTAGGTGAAGCCATTCAGAAAATTCCCCGGGATAAAGTTCAGATTTTAACCAAGTTTGGATTGCGCTGGGATTGGGATAAAGGAGACTTTTATTTCAAGAGTAAAGACAATGACGGAAAACCGATTGATATTTATAAATACGCCGGAAAGGAAAGTATTATCAAAGAGTGCGAAGAAAGCCTGACGCGTCTGAATACGGATTATATTGATCTGTACCAAATTCACTGGCCCGATTCGAAAACGCCTGTCGAGGAGACCTTTGAAGCGGTAAACAAGCTGGTAGAGCAAGGTAAAGTGCGCCATGTTGGTGTGTGTAATTACGATGCCGGTTTGATGGCTGAAGCCGAAAAAATAACGAAGCTGGTCTCAAATCAAATTCCATTTAGCATGGTTAACCGTGGTATTGAAGAAGAAACAGTTCCGTATTGCAAGAGTCATGGAAAGTCGGTATTGGCCTACAGTCCGCTGGAGCGCGGCTTATTAACCGGAAAGATGAAGCCGGGGCAGCACTTTCCAAAAGGTGATCACCGGGCAGAGAATCCATCTTTTACGGACGGAAGCATTAAAAAGACCAACGATTTTTTGGAGACCATCAGACCCATTGCCAATGAGCGTGGAGTGACCTTGGCTCAATTAGTCCTTCGCTGGACCCTTGAACGAGACGGAATAACCATTGCCCTGGCAGGAGCCCGAAATGAAGACCAAGCGGTACAAAACGCATTTGCTGCAACATTTGACCTGACCAGCGAAGAGTTGAAGTTTATTAACGACGAGGTAGCCAAATTATAAGCTTGAAGAAATAATTGCATTCGATAGATTTTGGTACAAACTTCTGTTGCTTGAGCAGCAGGAGTTTTTTTGTGCTTCATTTTCAGATTAAACTAAAATTTCGTCTGTCTGTTTGAAGATTAAATTGAATATCCACCTCAAGTGGTGGAGGCAAAATATCAGTCTTAATGAGATGCAGTCGGTTCAGGAGTTTGTCAGAGAGCTCCCGATGTTGGTTTGTATTGTTATGCAGCCTGTACCGAATACGAAAGAATCAATGCCAGGCCAGTGGGCCTAAGGGTTATTTGATGAATTCTTGAGTAACAAGCTGATCTCGCACAGAAGATAAAAATGGGACTTATGAGCAGTAACAGCGATACTGATAGGGATTATAGCTTGATTGGTGCTGAGTCGAAGGGCGCCGTAGAAAAAGGACTGGCCGATGCCCAGTGGTACACCAGTCCGGTTCCTAAAGATAAAATGAGAGAATTGTTGGTTCGGAAAGATGGCCCGGCAATTAGAGATACCCTGTTGTGGTTTGGTTTGATTTTCGGTTCCGGCTACCTGGTTTATCTATGGTGGGGGGCGTGGTATGTTGCTTTTCCGTACATCGTCTATAGCGTATTGTATGCTTCTACTTCCGATTCACGCTGGCACGAGTCCAGTCATGGCACAGCGTTTAAAACCGACTGGATGAACAACGTCCTGTACGAAATTTCCTCGTTTATGGTCTTGCGTCAGTCAACCGTTTGGCGATACAGTCATGCCCGGCATCACAGCGATACAATTATCCGGGGTCGCGATCCTGAAATTGCTGTTCCACGTCCTCCGGATATCAAACAGATTATCTTGACTTTTTTCGGTGTTGCAAGTGCTGTTCCCGAATTTAAGAAAATGATCACCCATGCCAGCGGCCGAATCGATCCGCAAGTTGCTACTTACGTGCCGGAAAGGGAATGGCGGAAGGTGATATTTAAAGCCCGGATATATGTTTCTATCTTCCTGTTTGTCATTTTTCTATCTGTTTTTTACGGAACCATTCTGCCTTTAATGTTTATCGGTTTGCCAACCTTGTTTGGCACCTGGCTGATGCCCGTTTACGGATTTACTCAGCATGCCGGCTTACAGGAAAATGTGCTCGACCACCGCTTGAATTGTCGAACGGTGTACATGAACCGGGTTCACCGATTCCTGTACTGGAACATGAATTACCATGTTGAGCACCATATGTTTCCACTGGTACCTTACCACAACCTGCCTCAGTTGCACGAACTGGTTAAAGACGATTGTCCGAAACCCTACAATGGGATTATTGAAACCTTCAAAGAAATTATCCCCGCCATATTGAAACAAGTGAAGGACCCATACTACTATGTAGAACGGAAACTGCCGGAGCGCTCGGGTCAACATGACGAGCAGCCTGACATTATTGTTGGCAACAAAGCACATTGGTACAACGGTAAAATTGAGATCTGTAAGGCATCAGAGTTAGCTGAGGGGGAAATTGTACGGTTCGATTTTGAGCAGCGTACCTACGCTGTTTATCATGCCAATGGTGCCTATTATGCAACTGATGGCATGTGTACCCACGGCAATACGCACCTGTCGGATGGCATTATTTTGGGCGATGTTATTGAATGTCCGAAACACAACGGACGGTTCAAGTTGGCCGATGGATCTCCTGCCAGAACGCCGGTCTGCGTTGGTTTGAATACGTATCAGATCGAAGAGGAGCAGGGGAGACTCTATTTGTATGTTGACCTGCCCGATGATCAGGGAAAAAATGCGTTGTTGGATGAGGGAGTGGCCTACCGGGTGGTTAGCAATAAGAATGTAGCCACCTATATTAAAGAATTGGTTTTGGAAAAAACCGACGACGGTGTTATCGACTATTTGCCCGGGCAATATGCTCAGTTTATCATTCCGCCCTACGAAGCTGGTTTTAAAACGATTGATGTTCAAACGCCATTTGCTGAACGATGGGAGGAAAACGATTTGTTCGGCTTGCATGCATCAAATTCAATTTATGTGAAAAGAAATTACTCGTTTGCAACCAATCCGGCAGTTGATACAACAATCAAGTTTAATGTCAGGCTTTCATTACCTCCCGCCGGAACGGATGTTTCCCCGGGGATTGGATCAAGCTATCTGTTCAATCTGAAGCCGGGAGATCAGGTGAAGCTGACGGCTCCTCACGGCGATTTCCTGATCAAGCCAGGCGAGCGTGAAATGGTTTATATTGGAGGCGGAGCCGGAATGGCGCCACTTCGGGCTCATCTGTCTTATTTGCTGGAAACTAAAAAGACGAAACGCAAGCTTAGTTTTTGGTATGGCGCCCGAGCACTGGATGATTTGTTCTACAACGAATACTTCGAAGAAATGGAACAAACAAATGAGAACTTCTCATTTCATGTCGCCTTGTCTTCACCTCGTGAGAATGACCAGTGGAACGGAGACCTTGGTTTTATTCATGATGTTGTCAGTCGCCGGTACCTTCAGTCGCACACAAATCCCGGGAACATCGAATACTACCTATGCGGACCTCCTGCCTTGATTAAAGCTACGCTGGCGATGTTGAGCCAATTAAAGGTGCCAGCCGAGCTGATTTCCTACGATGAGTTCAGTTGAGATCTTATGTCGCGATGAGCTTTCGAATACACGTTAAAGATTAAATTACCATCAAGTTAAGTCATTTAAGTATTGGGCTCTTTAATTTTCGTGTATTTTTGCACGCTGTTATTAGAGCGCAGCTCTATCACAAAATATTAAGAAGCGAATAGATGATTACAGTATCGAATTTAGGAATTCAGTTTGGGAAAAGAGTATTGTTTCAGGATGTTAACCTGAAATTTACAGGAGGTAACTGCTACGGAATTATTGGGGCTAACGGAGCCGGAAAATCTACATTTTTAAAAATGTTGTACGGCGAGCAAGATCCAACTTTTGGAAATGTGAGCATTGGCTCAGGAGAACGGCTCTCGGTATTGAGTCAGGATCACCAGAAGTTTGATGAAGTTCCGGTTTTAGATACCGTGATGATGGGACATGAGCAGCTCTGGAAAATTAAGGTTGAAAAAGATCAACTGTATATGAAAGAAGATTTTTCGGAGGCTGATGGAATTAAAGCTTCAGAGCTTGAAGATCAGTTTGCTGAAATGGATGGCTGGAATTCGGAGAGTGACGCTGCCAGTTTGCTTAGTGGATTAGGAATTGCTGAAGATCTTCATTACAAAATAATGAAAGAGCTGAGTGGTAAAGAAAAAGTAAAAGTATTGCTGGCACAGGCTTTATTTGGCAAACCCGACAACCTGTTACTGGATGAGCCAACCAATGATCTGGATTTAGATACGGTAAGCTGGTTGGAAAATTACTTGTCAAACATTGATCAAACAGTCCTGGTGGTTTCTCACGACAGGCACTTTTTAGATGCCATTTGCACACACACGGTGGATATCGATTTTGGCAAGGTGCAGTTGTTTGCCGGTAACTATAGCTTCTGGTACGAATCAAGCCAGCTGGCATTGAGACAACAAGCTTCACAGAATAAAAAAGCGGAGGAGAAGAAAAAGGAATTGCAGGAATTTATTGCACGCTTCTCGGCTAACGTGGCAAAGTCGAAACAAACGACCAGCCGGAAGAAGATGTTAGAAAAACTGAATGTTGATGAAATTAAACCATCAACCAGGAAATATCCCGGAATTATTTTCACTCCAGAGCGCGAACCGGGTAATTCAGTATTGGAAGTACACAACCTGAGTAAATCGGCTGGTGGCGATCTGCTTTTCAAGGATGTGAGTTTCACTGTTGAAAAGGATGACAAGATTGTCTTTCTCTCGCGTGATCCTCGTGCCATGACAGCTCTTTTTGAGATTTTGAACGGCAACGATCAGCCGGATAGCGGCAATATTGACTGGGGAGTGACAATAACCAAAGCTTACCTGCCTTTGGATGGTTCCAGGTTTTTTGATAAAGATTTGTCGCTGGTTGATTGGCTTGCTCAATATAGTTCAGATACCAGTGAGCAGTTTCTGCGTGGCTATCTGGGGAAAATGTTATTCTCAGGCGAAGAGA
Organism: Sunxiuqinia indica; assembly: GCF_009847015.1. Lineage (GTDB taxonomy): Bacteria > Bacteroidota > Bacteroidia > Bacteroidales > Prolixibacteraceae > Sunxiuqinia > Sunxiuqinia indica. The sequence continues at coordinate 617,710 of NZ_WVEM01000001.1, read as the reverse complement.
TTTTCAAAAATACAAAGGTGTTGTCGGGAGGAGAGAAGATGCGCTGTATGATTGCCCGAATGATGCTGGCTAACGCTAACCTGATGATGCTGGACACACCAACCAACCATTTGGATCTGGAATCAATTCAGGCCTTTAATAACCGCCTGACGCAGTTTAAAGGTAACATCCTGATGTCATCGCATGACCACGAGTTTATTCATACGGTTTGTAACCGGATTATTGAGTTGACTCCGAATGGAACGATCGATAAACAAATGGAATATGACGATTACATCAGTAGCGATGAAATTCGCGAACAACGCAATCGAATGTATCAGAAAAATAAAGTAACAGCTTAATTGAAATTAAAGCCTCGCAAACGCGGGGCTTTTTTAGCTCAATTTATTTTTATAATCCTCGTACCCGAACCGGCGAATATATTCGAACTCACCATCTGCCCGGATGATTCCAATTGATGGATGTTTTACACCATTAAAGAACGTTGTTTTCACCATCGTGTAGTGAATCATATCTTCAAAAATAATGGAGTCACCAATTTTAAGCTCGTCATCAAACGACCAATAGCCAATATAATCGCCACTCAGGCAGCTATTTCCTCCCATCCGATAGGTTGGCTTGCCGGTAATTGGTGTTGAACTTGCATTCCGAATTCGTGGCTGGTAGGGCATTTCAAGGCAGTCGGGCATGTGTGCAGCAAACGATACATTGAGCATCGCTGTCTTGATTCCCTTATTTTCAACCAGGTCCAATACTATGGCTTTTAAAAAACCGGTTTCCCAGGCAAAAGCACTGCCCGGCTCCAGGATGATGTGTAGCTGGGGGTATTTTGATTTGAAGTTTTTCAACAGCTTAATCAAGCGTTCAACATCGTAGCCCTTTCTGGTCATCAAATGACCACCTCCCATATTGAGCCATTTTAAATGAGGTAGGTAACGGTGGAATTTTTCTTCGACAGCTGCCAGCGTTTTAGCTAAATCTTCGGAGCCCGACTCACAAAGTGTATGAAAGTGTAATCCCTCAATCTCTTTGGGTAGTTGAATGGGAAGTTGTTCGGCAGTTACTCCCAGTCGGGAACCCGGAGCACAAGGGTTGTATAATTCGGTTTCTACTTCGGAATACTCCGGATTAATTCGGAGTCCCATCGATATCTGGCGTTCTGACCGTTTGACTTGTGGAGCAAAACGCTCAAATTGGCTAAGCGAGTTGAAGGTAATATGACTTGAATGCTCCATGATCTCAGCAAACTCATTGGATTCATATGCCGGGGCATAGGTATGGGCCAGACTTTTCATTTCTTCGTGGCAGAGTTTTGCTTCGCTCAACGAGCTGGCCGTGGCTCCGTTGAAATATTCCCGAACGATTGGGAAAGCACCCCACATCGCAAATCCTTTGAACGCCACGATGATTTCTACTTGAGAAGCATCGGCAACTGAACGAATTAACTCCAGGTTTTTACGAAGTAATTTTTCTTCCAATACAAAGCAAGGTGAAGGTATCGCGTTTAAATCAATCATTGTTGCGGATTATTATAAAGTTTTGAGTTTGCAAATTAAGAAAATATACGGGCTTGAGAAGACGGTAGATTTATAGATTTTTCGACGGAGAAATGATTCTTGAAAGTAAAAAAAGAGATACATTGTCATGCATCTCCTTGATATAACGTCTGTGGCTTTTCTTAAAGTAATGTTTTCAATTCAGCTTCAATTTCGCCGTATAGCTTTTGGCTGATTGGATAACTCGGCAGGCGAACAATGTTTTTAGCTTTGCCTGCAATTTCCATCGCTGCTTTTATTCCTCCGGGGTTTCCTTCGCGGAACAACAGCTTGAAAAAGTCGATCATCTGCAAGTGAAGTTCCCGGGCTTCGGCAAATTTTTCTTCATTTGCAAAATGAATCAGTTGGCTTAATTTGCCTGGTAAAACATTGGCTGTAACCGAAATTACACCAATACCACCAACCGAAATAATGGGCAATGCCAGCACGTCGTCGCCCGAGATAACCGCAAATCCTTCCGGACCGTGTTTCACCATTCGTGCTACCTGAGATGAAATACCTGACGCCTCTTTTATGGCAATAGCATTTGGACATTCTTTGGCAACCTGAATGGAGGTTTTTGCTTTCATATTAACACCTGTACGCGAAGGTACGTTGTACAGTATAACAGGCACAGGGCTGGTCTTGCAAACTAATTTGTAGTGCTCAATTAATCCCTCCTGCGAAGGTTTGTTGTAATATGGTGTAACACTTAAAATGCCGTCAATATCAGAAAAATCAGTCGCTTGAATGTGAAGCATTATTTTGTATGGGTCGTTGCCACCCACTCCTAAAACCAGTGGAACCCGTTTATCGTTTTTGGCTTTAATGCATGCAACCACTTCCTTTTGCTCTTCCAAAGACAAAGTTGGTGTTTCGGCAGTTGTTCCGAGAGCAACCAAGTAATCCATGCCGTTGCTGATTTGATCTTCAACAATGTTTTCCAAGGCATTAAAATCAATTGAATTATCTTCCTTAAATGGAGTTACTAAAGCAACTCCGGCTCCTTTAAACGGGTGTGTCATATTAGAATAATTAATTATTTGTTTCTATTTTGTTTATCTCACTTAAATAATAGAGCATTTGCTCTACCAAAAAACCGGGTTCTTTTCGCTTGCTGATGTCGATACTCAAATCAAAATAGTCAGGTGTTTTAGCTGACCAGCCAACTTTAAATTTAGCTTTCGACAAGCAACGCAAATACTGCAATTCAATCCCTGAACTTAAGCTAATGTCAAGCAGAATGTCAAATTTCTGATCGATAAATCGGGCAATTTCTTCGTTTTTCACCTTGCCAAACATTGAAAAATCATCTTTGGTGAGAACCGCTTCTCCTTGCACCGACCCACGTTGTTCCGAAAAACACAAGCTATTGACTTGCACTCCGCGGCTTTTAAGTTCTTGAGCCAGCATATTGAAAACTTCCCGGTCATCTACTTTCCAAAGAACGCCTGCTGTTTTCGCATGATTGAGGTTGATAACCTGAACCGATCGTTTGAACTCACGACATTTGCGCTTAAGCAGCCAGCTGATGAATTGATTTTTGAAACTCATAGACGTGACAAAAATAAGAAATTGTTTGTGATAAGCCGAGTACGATTAAATTAAAAGTAATCGTTTCCTTGAGAACCGGACTTTGAAGTCAAAATAAGTTCCACAGAACACTCCAAATAGAACGAACTCCGGATAACTGAACTTGGTTTATTGAATCATCGTTAAAAAATCATCTTCGGAAATAACCTGAACACCTAATTTTTCAACTTTCTCCAGTTTGGAAGGACCTACATTACTGCCACCCAATAAATACGAAGTCTTTTTCGAGATCGAACCTGTATTTTTGCCACCATGTTTCTCTATCAACTTTTTCAATTCATCTCTGGAGTGCTTCTCGAATGTTCCGGAAATGACAATGCTCAATCCCTCCAGTTTATTACTTCGCCCCTCTAAATTACTTTCGCTTAGTTTGAATTTTAGTCCTTGATCTTTAAGGCTTTGAATTATTGACTGGTTGTCTTCATTGTCGAAAAACGATCGGATACTTTCTGCAATTCTCCCCCCAATTTCATCAATGTCTACTAATTCGTCATAGCTCGAATTGATTATTGTGTCTATATCAACCAGTTTATTGGCTAGTTTTTTAGCAACAGTTTCACCAACATAACGAATACCCAATGCATATAAAACTCGTTCGAAAGGTATTGATTTAGATTCTTCCAGACTCTTTAAAATTCGATTGGCAGATTTTTCTCCCATTCGCTCCAGACTCGTCAGTTGTTCGGCTTTAAGATTATATAAATCGGCACTATTATTAATCAATCCTTCATTGAAAAGCAATTCAACAGTTTCTTGTCCCAAGCCATCAATATCCATGGCTTTGCGACTAATGAAATGCTCAATCTTTCCTTTTATTTGCGGCGCACAGCCCGTTTCGTTTGGACAATAATGTGCTGCCTCGCCTTCGGTTCGGATCAAGTCGGTGCCACATTCAGGACAATGCTTGATAAATTCAATTTTTTCAGCTTCGGGTTTCCGCGCTGATTCATCAACATTCACAATTTTAGGAATGATCTCGCCGCCTTTTTCAACAAAAACAACATCCTGCACATGCAAGTTCAGCTTTTCAATAATGTCGGCATTGTGCAGAGAAGCCCGCTTAACAGTGGTTCCTGCCAATAATACCGGTGTTAGATTGGCTACGGGCGTTACCGCTCCGGTTCGGCCTACCTGGTAACTTACCGACTCCAGCATAGTGCTGACTTGTTCTGCTGTAAACTTATAGGCAATAGCCCAACGGGGCGATTTTGCGGTAAATCCCAGGTTGTTCTGCAAGCGGCGCGAATTGACTTTAATAACAATTCCATCCGTTGCCACCGGCAAGTCGAATCGGGCACTGTCCCAGTGATTGATATAGTCGAAAACTTCATCAATGTTTTTACATTTCGTTGTGTATTCTGAAATTTTGAACCCCCATTTGCCTGCTTCCTGAATCGTTTCAAAGTGGCCATCTTTAGTCAGATTTTCACCCAGTACGTAGTAGAAATAGGCATCGAGCTTACGCCTGGCAACTTCTGCCGAGTTCTGCATTTTTAACGAACCGGATGCGGTATTTCGCGGATTCGCATACAACGGCTCACCAGCTTCTTCACGGGCTTTATTCAACTCCGCAAACACCTGAAAGGGTAGTAAAACTTCGCCTCTAATTTCAAATGAATCAGGGTAGGAGTCTCCTTTTAATTTCAGAGGAATGCTGCGAATAGTCCGCGCATTGGCAGTTACATCGTCTCCCTTTTCTCCATCGCCCCGGGTGACGGCTTTTACTAACTCCCCGTTTTCGTACCATAAACTCAACGATGCACCATCGAATTTTAGCTCGCAGGTATAGTCAAATTCGTCGCCAATTAACTTACGAACCCGGGTATCAAAATCCTGCAATTCATCTTTCGAATAAGAATTACTTAACGAGAGCATGGGGTATTTATGCTTTACCTGAGTAAACTCCTGATTAATGTCGCTTCCAACACGATGGGTAGGGGAGTTCGCGTCGTGAAATTCCGGGTGTTCTTGTTCGAGTTTCTCCAACTCTTTGAGCTTCATGTCAAAATCAAAATCACTAATAATTGGTGCCGACAGTACATAGTAATTATAGTTGTGCTCTTCGAGCTCTTTACGAAGCTTTTCAATTTGCTCTTTAATGGTTCCGAAAGTCATAATTTCAAATTTGCTCTAAAAATACGAAAACAAGTCCGTATGAAAATTAGTTTATTTGTAAAATTGTATGGAGATCATTGATCTCTGGTTTTAAAAAATACGATTCTAATAAATTAAAAATTGATCAAATGAAAAAAATAATTTCTACTCCCAATGCACCTGCAGCAATAGGGCCATATAGTCAGGCTATTGAGGTGAACAACACGCTTTATATTTCGGGACAAGTTCCAATCGATCCATCAACTGCAAAAGTTGTTGAAGGCGGAATTACAGAGCAAACCGAGCAGGTAATGAAAAATATTGGCGCGATCTTGAACGAAGCCGACTACACATTTGCCGATGTTGTCAAGTCAACCTGTTTGCTCAGTGACATGGCACATTTTAAAGCCATGAACGATATTTACGGGAAATACTATAGTGAGAATCCTCCATCCCGGGCTGCGTTTGCAGTTAAAGAGTTACCATTGGGTGTGCTGGTTGAAATTGAAACCATTGCTGTAAAGTAAGTTTAACTTTACAGATAATCAATTCTCTTTCGTTGCTTTCTGAATTCAATCCCGGTGTTTTCTTTGGCTGAGTGCGGCTGACTGATCGTAATTGCAATCTGCTTAAAAGAGCTTCGGCCATACGTGCACTTTATCGTCTTTTGCACGACCTTGAAGATAGTGAGCAATATCGTCTAAAAGGTTCTGTTCGTAAGAACTAAATTTCATGCGATAAAAAAAAACGCTATATTTCAATAAAAATTGCTGAATGCTGGGTTATGAACTATCGTAAAAAGAAAAAAGAGGAGCTAATCGCAGAAATACAAGAATTGAAGCGAATTAATAGTTCATTAAAACAGGCAGTTGAAAAACAGAATTCAGGATTTACATCGACAGGCAAAAGTATAAGTGTAGAAACGGAACTTAAAGAGACTAATGACACGATTTCTGAATTAGAAACAGCCAAGCAGAAAGCTGAAGAAAACGAAGTGCAATTCAGAAAGCTTTTTGAAAATGCTGCCGACGCTATTTTTATAGCTGAGATTGAAACTGGTATCATTGTAGATGCCAATCTTGCTGCCGAGAAATTGCTACAATTGCCACACAGCGAAATTATTGGCCTTCATCAATCGAAATTGCACCCAAAGGATCAAGAAAAGTATTATCAGGATACATTCAAGAAATATTACGAAGGTGTTATCGGATCAAAGCCTGTCGGGTTAGTTGAAAGTTTGGTTTCTCGATCAGATGGCTCCAAGGTTGTTGTTGAAGTGCTGGCTTCGGAGGTTATGCATGAAGGTAAACGGTGTTTGATGGGGATTTTTCGAAACATAACCGATCGGAAAAAGACAGGAACTGAGCTTCTCAAGGCAAAGGAAGCGGCAGAGGAAAACAATGCAAGCATAACCGCGATTCTCGAAGGAACCAACGACAGCATTTGGGCTTTTAACAAGAACTACGAGATCTTGTATATCAATCCTGTTTTCCAGAGAGATTTTTTACAATCTTTCGGGGTACTTCTGGAGCCTGGCGTTAACTTGGTTGACGCACTTCCTAACGCATTGAGGCCTTTTTGGAAACCTCGATACGATCGGGTACTCGCCAATGAACAATTTATGATCGAAGATGCTGTTCCTACAAATAATGGTATGCTTTATATTCAGGTGAAATTTAATCCAATAATAAAAAAGGGCCAAGTTGTTGGAGGCTCTTGTTTTGGTAGTGATATTACCTCTCGTAAGCTTGCCGAATTAGAACTTCTTAAAGCCAAGGAGAAGGCGGAAGAAAGCGACCGCTTAAAATCAGCTTTTCTTCAGAATATGAGCCACGAAATTCGAACCCCGATGAATTCGATCATGGGCTTTTCTAACTTATTGGTTGAAAACTATGGGAATCAGCAAGTTGTTGAAAGATATTCTAAAATAATAAATAACAGCTGCAGCGACCTGCTTGAAATCATTAACGACATACTTGATATTTCAAAAATAGAGTCGGGACAATTAGCCGTAAATGAAGAAGAATGCAATGTTGTTAAATTGTTTGCCGAGTTGCAGATCTTTTTTGCAGAACAACAAGTCAGACTCAAGAAGGAGCACGTTGCCTTAACGTATAATTTTCAAAGTGAGCCCTCATACGCGCTTATAAAAACCGATAAAGTAAAACTCAAACAAATCTTAATTAACCTGATCGATAATGCCTTCAAGTTCATTACAAGTGGTTTTATTGAATTCGGATGCTGGTTCGAGAAAAATCAACTTCACTTTTATGTTTCAGATACTGGTGTCGGAATTCCATCAGACAAGCAAGATTTTATCTTTGAACGTTTTTCTCAATTACATCATCGGTCAGTAAAAAACATTGGAGGTGCCGGCCTCGGTTTATCAATAGCGAAGGGTTTATCCGGTTTATTGGGTGGCAAAATGTGGCTAGAATCGCCTTCCAGGATCCCTAAAAGTGAAAAAACGGTAGCAACAACTTTTCATTTTACAATCAAATATGTAAAGGCTGTTCCAGAGAAGCTTGATCCACAGATTACGAGTATTTTCAATGAGTCCTATTTTGCCAACAAAACCTTACTAATTGTTGAAGACGATGCTTACAATGCGCTGTATCTGAACGAAATACTTGCGGATACCGGGTTTGATATCATTTCAACTGAATATGCTGAAGAAGCTATTGAAATTGCGTCAACCCAAGTGGTTGATCTAATATTAATGGACGTTCGCTTACCGGACTTAAACGGCTATGAAGCAACACGGGCTATTTTACGTAATAAGCCCGGCATGAGAATAATTGCTCAGACTGCTTACGCCGCACAAGACGAACGACAAAAAGCACTTGATGCCGGATGTCTTGATTACATTGCGAAACCCATAAAACGAGATTTGCTGTTAAAATTGATCAATAAGCATTTAACTGTGAACTAGTAAAATAAAAACGGCTTTTCAATACATTAGCATGTCGTTTCGTTGAAACGGACCAATGAGTTGTTGAGCAAGAAACTTCAAGATGGGCCTCTGCCTGGCTTTAGATGACCAAGGATATTCGGTTTTGCAGGAATGGGATTGGGTGTTAATTCTTTTCGCTCAACTCCAGCCAGCGCATTTCTTTCTCGTCAAGTTCATCGGTTATTTCTGAGAACCGGTTTGATTTCTCGATTAAATCATCGTTTGAGAGTTCACCGGAGTTCATGGCTACTTCCAATTCCTTTTTTTCAGTTTCCAATTCTTTGATGGTTTGCTCCAATTGTTCAAACTCGCGCTTCTCGTTAAAACTCATCTTTTGAGAGGATTTTGCTTTTGGCTTTTCTTGAATTGGTTTTGGTTTCGATGCGGCTTCAGCTTTTTTACGCGATTCTTCCTCGGCTTCAAGCTGATTTCGGTAAATGGTGTAATTACCCGGGAAATCACGAATTGCCCCTTCACCGTCGAATACGAAAAGGTGATCTACAATTTTATCCATGAAATAACGGTCGTGCGAAACGATAACCACACAACCACCAAAAGCAGCCAGATAATCTTCCAGCACATTCAGAGTCATGATGTCTAAATCGTTGGTTGGCTCATCCAGAATCAGGAGGTTGGGGTTTCCCATCAGAATGGTACACAAGTATAGCCGACGACGCTCGCCGCCACTCAGTTTCTCCACAAAATTATATTGTACTTCGGGCGGGAACAGGAAACGCGTTAGCAGTTGGCTGGCCGTCATTTTCTGGCCGTCTTCAAACTCTACAACTTCGGCAATGTTTTTAATAACGTCGATGACTTTTTCATCCGGCTTAAACTCGATACCTTCCTGTCGATAGTACCCAATTTTGATGGTTTGTCCCCAGTCAATGGAGCCGGAGTCAGGAGTCGCGCCACCGGTGATCACATTAAGGAAAGTTGATTTTCCGGTCCCGTTTTTTCCAACGATTCCAACTTTCTCGAACCGCGAAAATTTGTAGCTGAAATCGGTTATCAATTTTAAATCGCCATATCCCTTTGAAACGTTTTCCAACTCAAGTATTTTATTTCCCAGACGAGCTGATGCAACATTCAACTCCAGGTTGTCTTCCTGCCGGCTTTGCCCGGCTTTTTCTTTTAAATCATGAAATGCGTCAACCCGGTATTTGGCTTTATGGCTGCGTGCTTTGGGCATTCGTCGCATCCATTCCTGCTCGGTGCGCAACAGGTTTTTCGCTTTTTCTGTCGATGCTTGTTGTTGCTCAATCCGCTCTTGTCGTTTTTCCAGGTAATAGCTGTAATTGCCTTGATAATCGTAAGTTTGGTTCTGGTCAATTTCTATGATCTCGTTACAAACCCGGTCGAGAAAATAACGGTCGTGTGTTACCATAAACAAGGTACAATTGGTTTTCTCCAGATAGACTTCCAGCCATTCAATCATATCTAAATCCAAGTGGTTGGTGGGCTCATCCAACAAGAGCAAGTCGGGTTCGTTTACCAATACGTTGGCTAGTGCCAGTCGCTTTCTCTGACCACCGGAAAGTTCCCGGATAGGCTGGTCGAAATCATTGATCTTCAGCTGGCTCAACACCTGCTTAACACGAACATCGAAGTCCCAGGCATTCAGCTCTTCCATTTTTGTAGTCAGCTGTTCAATTTCCTTTTGATTGTTGTGTGTTACAGCCGCTTCAAATTGGGCAATTACATCCAGTGCCGGATTATCTGACCGGAGGGCTTCCTGCAATACCGTTAGGTTTTCGTTCAAATCCGGGTCTTGTTTCAGGTAGCCAATTTTAATATCGTTGGTTACCGTAATCTGACCTTCATCAGGCGTATCTAATCCGGCTATGATCTCCATAAGCGTGGTTTTTCCAGCACCATTCTTTGCAATTAAAGCTACTTTCTGGTCTTTAAAAATGGTAAATGAAATAGCCTCGAACAACATTTGTTCTCCGTAGCGTTTCGAAATAGCCTCAGCTTGTAAATAAGGGATCATATCTATTTATTTTGGGCAAAAATAGAAATTAATATTGGCAATATGAGACTATCGTTTTTTGATTCTATCAAATAAACCAGATGCCGGTCTGTTTGTTCCGACTGGAAATTCTATTTTTGTTTTCTACAATTCTAAATGAAGATAAGCATGCAAAAGAAAGAGCGTTACCAGCGCGTGATTGAATATTTTCAAAAAGCTATGCCGGTTGCGGAAACCGAGTTGGAATATGGCAATCCCTATGAACTAATAGTTGCTGTTATTTTATCGGCTCAGTGTACCGATAAACGGGTCAATCAAATAACTCCCGAGTTGTTTAAGCGATTTCCTAAGCCCGAGCAACTGGCCGAAGTTGAACCCGCCGAAGTGTTTGATTATATTCGTTCATGTTCCTATCCGAACAACAAAGCCAAGCATTTAGTGGGCATGGCTAGAATGCTGGTTGGCGATTTTGATGGGGTAGTGCCTGACGATGTAGTAGAACTACAAAAGCTCCCGGGGGTGGGACGAAAGACTGCTAACGTGATTGCTTCGGTTGTTTATGAAAAGCCGGCTTTTGCAGTCGATACGCATGTTTTTCGCGTGGCCAACCGAATAGGGCTGACGACAAATTCGAAAACACCCTTGGCTACTGAGCAAGAATTGATGAAGTATTTTCCGGGTGAGATTGTTCCTTTAGCTCACCACTGGCTTATTTTGCACGGACGCTATACTTGCCTGGCACGAACTCCAAAGTGCAACAAGTGCGGGTTAACCGAAGTTTGCAAATACTTTGAAAAGCAGCAAAAAGTAGAACATTCAAACTAGTATTTGACTGAGCTTATTCTTGCTAAAAATTGGGTGATTTCTCACTACGAAAAATGAGGCACATTTACACCTGGTTTAATTGTGATTTAACAGTTATTTTATAGACGCTAAATTTATTTCTCAATTTCTTTTATTTTATACCAAACTTTGTACTTTTGCTGCTAATCTCTAACTTTAAAAAAAGAAGTGTTATGGCTTATGTAATTTCAGATGAGTGCATTGCATGCGGAACATGTATTGATGAATGTCCAGTTGACGCTATTGCTGAAGGTGATATTTATACAATTGACGCAGATCTTTGTACCGATTGTGGCTCTTGTGCCGAAGTTTGCCCGGTTGACGCGATTTCGATTGCCGAATAAACGGACAGCATAAAATTATTAGCCCGTCATTTTACAAAATGACGGGCTTTTCTTGTTTTCACTTGGAAGTTTTGGATGATTAATCAATCGAATAAACTCCATCAACAATCCCATAGTCTACCGACTCTTCAGCATTCATCCAATAATCACGATCAAAATCGGCCAGGACGTGGTCGAACGACCGGCCCGTATTTTTCGCTAAAATTTCGGCCGATAGATTTTTTGTTTTAATAATTTGCTTGGCATGAATTTCCAAATCGCTGGCTTGTCCTCTCAGCGCACCTATGCTGGGCTGGTGAATCATTACTTCACCGTAAGGGTAAATAAATCGTTTGCCCTTTTCGCCTGCCGAAAGTAGGATCGATCCCATTGAAGCTGCTAATCCCATGCAGACCGTTGAAACCGGTGATGATATTAAATTCATGGTATCCATAATTGAAAATCCTGAAGTAACCATACCTCCCGGGCTATTGATAAAAAAGGTAATGGGTTTGCCGGCATCAACCGATTCGAGGTACAACAACTTGCTGACAATATCTTCGGCTGATTCGTCATCAACAGGTCCCCAAAGGAAGATCTGTCTTTTTTTCAGGAAGTTAGACTCTATTTGATGTTTTACCGATTGTTTCTTGTCTTTATCTTCAGACTCCTTCGCAGAGTAAATACGATCATTGTTCATAATATAATTCTTTTTTTTGATTCATTAATGGGACTAAAATTAATCATTTTTCAGCGAAGTTTAGTCTCATATGCTCTTCAATCGGTTGCAAATATATTTACAAGTTAATTGCGAATGAGCTTTATTAAGCGAGTTACTCCTGTCGGTTTGTTCTCCATATTTGTTTGTATTAATCTAGCTTCATCTCTACTAAACACGTAGCCAATGGCAGCAAACACGATATCTTCGAAAGAAATAACATTAAATTCTCTCCATTAAAACAATCAACCATTTCTGAAACATATGACGAAAAATTATTTCATCGAATTATTTTCTATTGATTATCAGTTAGATATACCTCCTTGTGTAGGTGGTGTGAGATTTATTGTTGATATTCAGATACTTAATTGTTGCTCTTTTCAAATACGTTTGCTTAGATTATTACCCACATTCAAATTAAATACTACCTTTGTGTCCTTTATTGACCTCCCTCGAAGTTTCTCGCTAATTTCCAGATGGGAACAAATTTTATTACATGCAATTTAAAGAATTAGAACTGATTGAGCCGATCTTAAAGGCTCTCAAAGATGAAAATTACGTTAACCCCACCACCATACAAGAAAAAGCAATCCCACTGATACTGAATAGACATGATGTATTGGGCAGTGCACAAACCGGAACCGGGAAAACAGCAGCATTTGCTATTCCCATTCTCCAGCATCTTTTTTTGGATAGAAGAGAAGGTAAGCGGCCTCGTCAGTTGAGATCGTTGATCATTACGCCCACGCGCGAATTGGCCATACAGATTGGTGAAAGCTTTTCAACTTATGGAAAGTATACCGGACTGAAGAATACAGTTATTTTTGGAGGTGTTAAACAAGGAGCACAAACCAATGTTTTACGGCAAGGTGTCGATATTTTAGTAGCCACGCCCGGACGATTACTTGATTTAATGGATCAACGGTTTATTTCGCTTGACCACATCGAATACTTTGTATTGGATGAAGCTGATCGCATGTTGGATATGGGGTTTGTACACGAAATCAAAAAAGTTATTGCCAAACTGCCATCCAAAAGGCAGTCGTTATTCTTTTCGGCCACTATGCCAGCGAATATTGTGGAGCTTTCAAATAAGATATTAAAGGATCCTAAAAAAGTGGAGGTAAGCCCGGTGTCGTCTACTGCCGATACGATTCAGCAATATTTGTATTTTACGAATAAAGCCGACAAAAAAGACCTGATAATTCATATTTTGAAAGATCAGAATTTGGATCAGGTGCTGCTCTTTTCGCGAACCAAGCATGGCGCTGATAAGATTGTGCGAACCCTCAAAAAGCAGAACATTGCTGCAGCTGCTATTCATGGAGATAAAGCGCAGAACCAAAGGCAAAAGGCGCTGGCCAAATTCAAGGATCGTGAAATAAGGGTGCTGGTAGCGACTGATATTGCTGCCCGTGGTATCGATATCGATAAACTGAAATACGTGATTAATTACGATATACCAAATGTGGCTGAAACCTACGTACACCGCATTGGACGGTCGGGCAGGGCAGGCGAAGAAGGTATTTCGATATCTATGTGTGAGCCGGAGGAAAATGCGTATATCCGCGACATTGAACGACTAATTAATCAAAAAATTGAAAGGGTACAGAATAATCCTTTTCCGCAAACAGAAAAGCCAATGACCGAAAAGGAAAAGAAAGCTTTTGAAAAGGAAAAACGCCAGCGCAAACAGGAGTACTTCGCCTCTCGAAACAAATCCCCGAAACGAAACGGTTCAGCCCGCTCGTACCGAAGATAATCAGAAAAGAAGCCAACACATGGCTTCTTTTTTTGTCTGTTTTATTTCAATATACTCTTCTCATAGCTCTCTCAGTATGTTCGCAACTTTCGTTTGAAAGCGGTTCCAAAATTTTAGTCTCAACATCATTCTTATTCTCCCGTATAAGAATATCAGTAAGTATTGAGCGTTATTGCAATATAGACCTAAGCTTCGTAAATTGAGGTTGATGTCGTGTGTTACACTATTTAGCTGATAATCAAACCATGATAGATATTAAAGGACAATATTTTATTAAAGACAATCATAAATTTCGGACTGATCAAGTTGAAGTTTTAGCGTCTGATGCGATCCTAATTTATGAAGTATTGAGGGTAATCGGTTCCGTCTGTTTATTTACAGAATCACATTATAATCGCTTGAAAAGATCAGCTCAATTAACCGGAGTTCAACTAGATGTTACCTTTCTGCAGTTTGAAGATAATATTGCGCAGTTGATTCAAGCGAACAACATTCGTGAGGGAAATATAAAAGTATTGGTTCAGGTAGGTCGTGGAAAACAGGCTGCGTTTTATTATTTAATTCCTCATAACTATCCGACAACCGATGATTATAAAAATGGAGTTAAGGCAGGTTTGATGGAGCTTGAGCGTTCGATGCCGAAAGCTAAAATCGTTCAGCAAAAACTGCGGGAAGAAACGAACCGTTTTATTCAGAAAGAAAAGATTTATGATGCAATCTTGGTTGATTCAGAAGGACATGTAACAGAAGGGAGTCGCACAAATATCTTTTTTGTGAAAGGGGATACGTTTTATACCGCACCATCAGAACATATTCTTTCCGGAATCACCCGACAGAAAGTATTGGAGTGTTTGGCAGAACTCAAATACAACCGTTTTGAAAAGCCTGTTTCCTACTTATCTATTTCTGATTACGATGCCGCTTTCTTTACCGGAACTTCGCCCAGGGTATTGCCCATTTATGCCATTGGTAGTCAGAAGTATAATGTCAATCACGACCCCATGAGAAAGCTTATCGACGCCTATAATAAGCTGGTTGAGTCTTATTTAGCAAAAGCACAGGCCAAGAAAATGTAAAGGTTGTATGAAGAATTGACTGGCCTTAACTAAAAATGTGGTAAATCAATCTGCATGTTTTTTGATTATCCCTATATTTGCTAGCCTTTCGAAAAAATAGGCTAAAACGTTTGAATAGACCATTTAATTAATAACCTTTTTGAATTACACAATACTATGTCTGAATTTAAGTATCAAAAACCATTTCCTATCTTAAATGATACCACTCCTTATCGTTTGTTAACCAAAGAATACGTCTCGACAATTGAGTTTGATGGCCGTAAAATTTTAAAAGTTGACCCGAAAGGACTAGAAATTCTTGCTAAGGAAGCATTTGCTGACGTTTCTTTTTATTTGCGTCCAACGCATCTGGAAAAATTAAAACATATTTTGAGTGACGAAGAAGCTTCGGACAACGATCGTTTTGTAGCACACACCATGCTAATGAATCAGGTGGTTTCATCAGAAGGTGAACTACCAACCTGCCAGGATACCGGAACGGCTATTGTTGTGGCTAAAAAAGGTGAAGATGTTTATACCGGTGCAACCGATGCTGAACACCTTTCGAAAGGTATTTATGATACTTACCTCAATCGCAATTTGCGTTATTCGCAAGTGGTTCCTTTTTCAATGTTTGAAGAAAAAAACACCGGAACCAACTTGCCGGCACAAATCGATATTTATGCAGAGAAAGGAAACGCATACGAGTTCTTATTTGTAACTAAAGGCGGCGGCTCGGGTAACAAAACGTTCCTTTATCAGCAAACCAAGTCGTTGCTGAACGAAGAAAACCTGACCAAATTTGTGAAAGAGAAAATTAAAGATCTGGGAACTTCAGCATGCCCACCTTATCATTTAGCACTGGTTATTGGTGGTACTTCGGCTGAGGCTACATTGGCGACCGTAAAGAAAGCTTCGGCCGGATATTACGATCATTTGCCAACTGAAGGAAATGATGGCGGTCAGGCTTTTCGCGATTTGGAGTGGGAAGAAAAAGTGCAGAAAATTTGCCAGGATAGTGAAATTGGAGCTCAATTTGGCGGAAAGTATTTTGTACACGATGTTCGCGTAGTTCGCTTGCCGAGGCATGCAGCTTCTTGTCCTGTTGGCTTGGGCGTAAGTTGTAGTGCCGACCGTAACATAAAAGGAAAAATTACCGAAGAAGGTATTTTTGTGGAGCAGTTGGAGAAAGAGCCATCAAAGTACTTGCCGGAACAAGCTCCGGAACTCGCTGCTGCTGTTGATATTGATCTGGATCGCCCAATGGAAGAAGTGTTGGCCGAGCTAAGCAAATACCCCATTAAAACCCGCTTAAACCTGAGAGGTACGCTGATTGTAGCTCGCGACATGGCACACGCCCGCTTAAAACAAATGATTGACGAGGGCAAAGAAATGCCTGAGTATCTCAAAAAGCATCCTGTTTATTATGCAGGTCCTGCGAAGACTCCACAAGGCATGGCTTCCGGAAGTTTTGGACCAACTACAGCCGGGCGCATGGATCCGTATGTTGACCTGTTCCAAAGTCTGGGTGGCTCAATGGTTATGCTGGCGAAAGGAAACCGCTCGCAACAAGTTACTGATGCCTGTCAAAAATATGGTGGTTTTTATTTAGGGTCAATTGGTGGCCCAGCTGCAATTTTGGCAAAAAGTAGCATCAAGTCTGTTGAAGTAGTCGATTTTGAAGAATTAGGAATGGAAGCTATTCGTAAAATACGTGTAGAGAATTTTCCCGCATTCATCATCGTTGATGACAAAGGCAACGACTTTTTCAAGCAATTTTAATTTTGATCAAGTCTGACAAAAAATAATAATCAATTCACTTTAAGGCATTCCAAACTGCTGGAATGCCTTTTGTTTTATACTAATTTGCGCACTTTTGCCTTTGCTTTTCAAAACTGAAATACCGGACCAATTGGCAATTGAACTAGTCGATTGAAGTCTGCTGGTACAATAGTTGCGCTACTTAGATCGGTTTTAACTAAAAAATTGAACAATGAATTTTAAAACAGGAAAATTTCTCATCATACTTCTTATGGCATTTGCAGGATGCGGCACTCCAAAAGTCACCACATCGTATCGAACAATAGCAGAACAAGCTGTTGCCGAAGGAAATTACGAGGCTGCAACCGAAAACTGGCGATTGTTTTTTGAAAAAGAACAAATGGAAGAAGATGAAATTAATCCGGCATATTATTCGGAAGCAGGGAAAATGGCTTTTCGTGCAAACCAAGCTGATTTAGCAATAAAATGGTTCGATCAGGCTGCCACCCTAAATTATCGCGATCCGGGTATGTATCTTGACATGGCTGAAATTTACAAGCAAAAAAACAATCTGACAAAGGAGTTGGAGGCCCTGGAATACTATCGTACCCACTATCAGGATCAGCCAGACATCGCCGGCGTAAATACCCGGTTGTTTGAAATTTACGCCGCTATTAATCAACGCGAAAAAGCCATCGAAATCTGGCCTGAAATGAGCGTTGAAAACAAGCAAGACGAAAATCATCTGGATGCCTATTTCTCGATGCAGAAACAATTGGATAATGAGGCGGAGGCTGATTCAGCAGCCCAAGCACTGGTGGCAGTTAATCCGAAGCACGTTGAAGCATTAAAGTGGTTGGGAACAAAGTATTACCATCAGGCAGAAGATCGCTACCAACGCGAAATGAAGGCTTATCAGAAAAACAAAACTCATATGCAGCACCTAAAGTTAACTCAGGAATTAAAGAAAGTGACAGCCGAGTTTCAGCAGGCAGCCAAATACTTTAAAGCCTTGTGGGAAATTGACCAAGATCCCAAATATGCTACTTATTTGGTTAATATTTACACTCGTTTTGAAGACTCAAAAACGGCTGACTATTACAGGAAATATCTAAAGTAATTTATTTAAAGTAATTTATTGTGTGACTATAAATAGACGGTGTATTTGGAACTAATCCTTCGAAAATATTATCTTCGCCGACGTTTTTAAATTGAAATTGTATGTTAAAGGGAATTATGTCTATAGCAGGTCAGCCAGGCCTATTTAAACTGGTAGCCGAAGCAAAAAACAGCATTATTGTAGAATCACTCGTAACTGGCAAACGAATGCCGGCTTACTCTACTGCAAAAATCAGTGCATTGGAGGATATTGCGATCTTTACTGAAACTAGTGAAGTTCCTCTAAAAGAAGTATTGAAAAGTATTAGTGAAAAGGAAAATGGAGCAGCAGTAGCCAAAATAGGCTCAGGAAATGAGTTGAAAGCTTACTTCGAAGAGATACTTCCGGAATACGACAAGGATCGTGTTTATGTGTCTGATATGAAAAAAATCATTCAGTGGTACAATCTGCTTCAAAGCAAGGAATTGTTGAACTTTGAAGAAGAAACAAGCGAAGCTGAAATCAACGAAGAGGAAAAGAACGCTTAATTTCCATTTCGTTTGCTATAAGAAATTGAAGTAGTAAATCATGCTTTTTTTACAAAGCAGGTTTGCTACTTTTTTTTATTATGCTGAAATTTGTTTGCATGGAGCAAAAAATAATCAGCCAAATTATTGAGAAATGTCAAAACAAGTTTGAAAAAGAACTCATCATCAAAAACAGGCAAGCTATTGGTGGTGGGTGCATTAGCAACAGCTTGTTGTTGGAAACAAACCATGGAGATTTTTTCTTAAAATGGAACAGCAGTACTCCCAATGATTTATTTATTCGCGAGGCCGAAGCGCTGGAAGAGCTAGGTAAAGCAGAGTTCGCAGATCTAATTATTCCCAAGCCTATTCTTGCAAAAGAAGGTGATGAACTTCCGGGGTATTTGCTGATGGATTTTTTGCCCGCTGGACATACTTCATCTCAAGATGAAAAATTGGGTATCGGATTGGCTCAGTTGCATCGTAAAACCAATGATTCTTTTGGTTTTTATCATGATAATTATTGTGGTGCAACCAAGCAAAATAATCAATGGATTAAAAGCTGGATTGATTTTTTCGGACAACAGCGAGTGATGTATTTGGTTGATAAGATTGAAAGAACCCGCTCGCTTTCTTCAACAGAAAAAAATACTTACACTAAATTGGTTGAACGTTTACCCGAGTTAATCCCATCCGATTCAGATGCTTCGTTGATTCATGGTGACTTATGGTCGGGTAATTATTTATATACCGAAAAAGGTCCCGCTCTGATCGATCCGGCTTCGTACTATGCCGACCGGGAAATGGAATTGTCGATCATGACGATGTTTGGCGGTTTTTCGCAAACGACCTGGAACTCCTATCAAAACGAGTATCCATTAAATCCAGGATGGGAAGAACGGGTGCAACTTTATCAAATATATCACATCCTTAATCACTATTATTTATTTGGCGGATCATACGGTAGCCAGGCTCTTCGCATTGCAAAACAATACTTGTAATCGGCCATTCGAAAAATATTGGCAACACCTTTTCAAACTTAAAAAAAAGAGAAATCTCAACTTTTTTTAAACAAGCTTTTGTCTTTAACGTTTATAGGTCAAAACTTATTTACAGATGGCAGAGATTAAGGAGAAAGGGGAGCGATTGCCTCGATGGATGAAATCCCAGCTTCCCAGTGGCGAGAACTACTCGAAAGTTAAACGATTAATAGGCGAACACAAATTAAACACGATATGTACAAGCGGTAATTGCCCCAACAAAGGGGAGTGCTGGAATGCCGGCACTGCCAGCTTTATGATTTTGGGTGACAAATGTACCCGCAATTGCCGATTTTGTTATGTGAAAAATTTGATACCTGATCCGGTTGATTGGGAAGAACCACAACGCCTGGCCGAGACGATTAAAACCTTGGAGTTAAAACACTGCGTAATTACATCGGTCGACCGCGATGATCTGCCGGATGGAGGTGCCAGGTTTTGGGCAACAACAATTATAGCAATCAAGAAATTGAGTCCGAAAACCACCATTGAAACGCTGATTCCTGATTTTCATGCTAAAAAGGAGTTGGTGCAACAAGTCATTGTCGCCAAGCCTGAGGTGATTTCACACAACCTGGAAACCGTGAAACGGCTGACACCAAAAATCAGGAGTACAGCGCGTTATGATCGTAGCTTGAAAGTAATATCGTACATCGCCGAAGCTGGAATAGTTGCCAAATCAGGCATCATGCTGGGGCTTGGTGAAACTCATGATGAAGTGCTTGAAGCAATGGACGACTTAAAAGAAGCCGGATGCAAAGTACTTACTTTAGGACAATACCTACAGCCGGCACCAAATCTCATGAAGGTTGTGGAGTACATCACCCCCGAACAGTTTGAAACCTATAGAAAAGAAGCCTATAAAAGAGGATTCCGCTATGTCGAGAGCAGCCCGTTGGTTCGCTCGTCCTATCATGCGGAAAGGCACGTGAATGCCTGAAAAATTTAGTTTATGGAAAAGAATTTACACGCGGTTCAGGAGATTGAGACCTTAACTCCTGAAACCTTTCTCATTCACCTTGATCGAAATAATTTTAGTTTTAAACCCGGCCAGTATGCTGTTCTCCGAAACCCGGAAACAGGCGAGGGACGGGAGTACTCAATCTACAGTTCTGAAAAGGAAGATCGCTTATCCTTTTTAGTTCGTGAAATTAAGGATGGTGATTTTTCACGATATCTGAGGTATCTGAAAGTCGGTAGCTCAATTGAAATAGAAGGTCCGCGAGGCTTTTTTATTCTAGATGACCAGTCACTTGGAGACGCGCCGGTTTTATTTATTGCCACGGGTACCGGAATAAGTCCATTTCATTCGTTTGCAACAAGCTACACCAATCTGAACTATCATCTGCTGCACGGTGTTCATTTTGCTGATGAAGCTTATGGTAGCGATGCTTTCTGCCCAAATCGTATTTGCTTGTGCACTTCGCGCGAAGATAAAGGCAACTATTTTGGTCGGGTAACCTACTATTTAAGAGAAAATAAGGTGGATGAAAATACCATTTGCTACTTGTGTGGTAACTCTGAAATGATTGAAGAAGTAACTTCTATTTTAGAAAATTATGGTGTTGCTCCGGAAAATATTCGCACCGAAGTCTTTTTTTAATTTCGAATAAGCCTTTTTTTATCGTCTTTACTTATCTCCATTTCTTATTTTTGTTACCCATGCTTTTATAAATAAAGTATCATGATTAACATCGATATTGAAGAAGAATTGAGACAAGCTTGCCCGGACATTCATCTCTCGTGTATTTTATGCGATGTGGAGGTCAACGCTCAAAGCACTCAATTGTGGGAGCAAATCAATGCAACGTGCGATAAACTTACGGCTGAGTTGAATGTTGAAGACATTCGCCATAACCATGCTATTGCAGCTGCACGCAAAGCTTACAAAGCCTGCGGTAAAGATCCGGCGCGATATCGGCTTTCTGCCGAAGCATTGCTGCGCCGGGTCGTGAGTGGCAAAGGATTGTATCAAATAAATAATGTAGTTGATTTACTCAATTTAGTTTCCATTAGTACCGGTTTTTCCATTGGCGGCTACGATTTTGATAAGATTGACGACTCCATCAAAATGGGAATCGGGAAGGCAGACGAACCGTATCAGGGCTTGGGAAGGGGCGAATTAAATATTGAAGGAATGCCTGTTTTTAGAGACTCGCAAAACGCTTTCGGAACTTCTACATCCGATTCAGTTCGAACAGGTGTCACCGATCAAACCAAGCGATTTTTAATGATTATTGTGTCGTACAACGGTCAACAGCTATTAGATGAAGCCACGCAGCTTGCTATTAGCCTTTTAACTGATTTTGCCTCAGCTAAAAATGTTCATCAAGAGTTGATCAGCGGACAAGAAAGGACTGATCGGTAAATATACGGCCCAGTTTACAGCTGAAGATTAGAAAAAATCTTAAATTCGCTATCTAACAGATGCAAATTATGTCTGACGAAAAATTACATATTTCTCTAATTCAATGTGACTTATCTTGGGAGAAGCCAACAGATAACCGCAGACATTTGCAGAATCTTCTGGCAGATTTGCCGAAAGAAACCGACTTGGTTGTTTTCCCTGAAATGTTTGCCACTGGCTTTAGCATGAATGTTACTAAATGTGCTGAAGTGATGGATGGTGAATCTGTCAGTTGGATGAAAGAGATGGCTAAGGAAAATCACACTGTAATAAGTGGTAGCCTGATGATACAGGAAGGCAATTCATTCTACAACCGTTTTATTTTTGCATTTCCTGATGGAAAATTGGAGTTCTACGACAAGCGACACCTGTTTTCAATGGGAGAGGAGCATATCCATTTTACTCCAGGACAGGAACGCAAGATTTTTAAAATTAAGTCTTTTCGTATTTTGCCATTAGTGTGTTACGATTTGCGTTTCCCGGTTTTTAGCCGAAACCTTGGAGATTATGATTTAATGATCAACGTTGCTAACTGGCCTGCACCGCGCCGACAGGTTTGGGATATCCTTTTAAAAGCCCGTGCCATTGAGAACCAAGCCTACGTTGCAGGTGTCAACCGAATTGGTTCCGATGCTAAAGGGATTAATTACCTGGGTGACACCTGTGTGATTGATCCAAAAGGAAAAATAATGCAGCTTGGTGAAGAAAAGCAAGAACAAATTGTATCAGCCAAACTCTTGAAAAACTCATTAGAGCGTTTCCGAAAGAACTTTCCAGTGTTACCCGATGCTGACGATTTTCAATTATCATATCCCGTCAACGATTGATTAATCAGATACTTAACTGGTTTTCTATATTCATTTCGACACAATAACTAAACACTTAGTTTGAAAACTAAAAAATTAGTTATAGATTTGAAATATCAAATTATAAAATTTATAGAAATGAACCGAATAAGAAAAATGAGCTTTCTATTTCAAACGAGAAATAAAAGTGATCCATCAAAGAGTATATTTTTTTTCAATATCACAACTAAGAATTTAGTTGAAAAACTATCGATTTAGTTATTTTTGGTTTGATATTTGTGTCGTATTAAATTTTAATTCCTTAATTGAGATGAAACGAGCATGGTTGGTCAAAACACAACGAGTAATTGACTAACGTGCGAATTCCATAAGATACCTTATAAATAAACAATTTTGGTCAGATGAAAGAACTAACAAAAGCAGAAGAACAAGTGATGCAATTGCTTTGGACACTAGAAAAAGCATTTGTGAAAGATTTGATTGAACAGATGCCTGAGCCTAAACCGGCATACAATACGGTATCAACAATCGTTCGGATACTTGAGAAAAAAGGATTCGTTGGTTATGAAGCTTTTGGTAAAACTCACCGATATTTCCCTTTAATGAGTAAAAAAGAATACACGCGGAAATACTTGAAGAATTTTATGAAAGGCTATTTCAGCAATTCTTTTAAGGAAATGGTTTCATTTTTTGCACGCGAAGATAATATGAGTATAGCTGAGCTTGAGGAGCTAATGAAAGAAGTAGGAGAGGATCTTGAAAATAAAAAAAACATAGGCGATGAATAGTTTTATCAATTACATTTTAGAGTCGGGCATCAGTCTTGGAGCTTTTTCTTTGGTGTATTTTGTGTTTTTACACCGTGAAACGTTTTTCAAAATCAACCGTTTGTTTTTGCTTTTCGCAATTCTGTTTTCAAGTGTTCTGCCACTGCTCCATTTAAAAGTTTATGTCGCCGGAGATCAATTGCTGTTAGCAACACAACAAGGAACAAATATGCTGGATGCAATTACTGTTAACAGCTCCGAACTGTCACATTCCATAATTAGTTGGATTACCGCCAATCAGTTAATTTTGGCCAGCTACATTACTGGAGCACTTATTATTACCTTACTTGGCATCGTTCGGATTTCTCAGGTCTTCAGAATGATCAGAAAAAGCCAGCTTGTAAAAAGAAATGGAATCAAATACGTTTATATCGACGACAATTCAAGCCCGTATTCTTTCCTCGATTATTTGTTTGTAAGCCGAAAACTAGAGTCGACTCCCGGTTGGGAGAAAATGCTTGCACACGAAAGCGAACATATTCGCCAGGGACACACGGTGGATATCTTAATACTTGAGCTGATTAGTATTTTTCAATGGTTTAATCCATTCTTTTGGTTACTCAGAAGGGTGATTAAAGAAAACCATGAATTTACGGCCGATCAGGCAGTATTAAATAATGGGGTGGAAACCAGTCAGTATAAAAAAATTCTGGTCACCCAGTTTATTGGTAGTCAATTTTCAATTGCCAATAATTTCAATTCTTCTTTAATAAAATCAAGACTTAAAATGATGACAAAAATAAAATCTTCAAAAAAAGCGAAATTCAGATATTTATCAGGAATAATTATGACTGTTGCCTTAATTCTGGTTTTTGCTTGCGAAAATAAGGAAACTGCAATTATAGAGCCTGAAACTGGAGTTCAAATAAAATCAGTATCAGGAGAGCAGCCATTGGTGTTAATTGACGGTGAGATGGCCGATATGGACGCGATGGAAAAACTAGATCCAGCCAGCATTGAGTCGGTTAATGTGGTAAAAGAAAAACAGGAATACTATACCCAGAAATACGGCGATCTCGCTCAAAATGGGGTTATCGAAATTAACTTGAAATCTGGAGCGACTGATGTTAAAAATGAAGCGTCGAAGGACGTAACAGTAGTTGCTTATGGAGGTGAGTTTGATAAGCAGGATGCCGATGTTTTCAATATTGTGGAAGAAATGCCTGAATTCCCGGGTGGTGAATTAGCCCTACGCAGGTTCATTGCAAAATCGGTGAAATACCCAGTCATTGCGCAAGAAAATAGGTACCAGGGAAAAGTATATGTTAGCTTTGTAGTTGAAAAAGATGGAACAGTAGGTCGTGCGAAAATCGCCCGCGGAGTTACTCCTTCGTTGGATGCTGAAGCCATACGAGTAATCAAACAATCACCCCAATGGAAACCCGGAAAACAAAGAGGGCAAGCTGTTGCTGTTGCATACACGGTGCCAATAAATTTTGTACTTCAATAATAATTTAGGACTTCCAATAAAATGGAAGTCCTTTTTTTAATCGCATCGAAGCATGTTTAAACAACTAGTTCTTCTTTTGTTCACAATTATTCCATTTGTTGGACTTGCTCAAAGTAAAATTGATTTATTGCTTTTAAATCAAGAGTACTCCAAGGCCATTGAGCAAATCGATCAGGAACTGGAAAAATCACAAGCCGCAGAGTTATATTTCAAAAAAAGTTTGGCGCATCAAAAATTGATGGACTATCCGGCAGCGCTGGACGATTTAAATCAGGCATTAAATGTGGATGCTGAAAATGTGAAATACCTGACAAGCCGAGCTGATTTGATGCAGGCATTGGGGGATTACGGAAATGCTGTTGTTGATTTTCAGCATGCCCTGCAGCTACAGCCTGAAAATTTGTTGTTGAAATATGAATGTGGGAAGTCGTTATTGTACCTGAACGAATATCAAAAAGCTTACCTCAAGTTTCAAGAAATACAGGCTGTCGACTCAACCAATCTCATGTATAATAAATACAGCGCACTGGCTGCATTTAAAGCCGATTCGTTAAAACAAGCTGTTAAATTGTACGGCAACTATCTGCAACAAAATCCGAATGATTTGAGCGCGTATTTAAATCTGTCCAAAGCATACGAAAAGCTGAAGGATAAAGATAAGATGATGATGACCTTGTACCGGGCCGGAAATCAATTTCCAACTAACAGGGCCGTTCATCTAAAAACCGCAAATGCATCGTTCGAGAACAAGGACTTTCAGATGGCTCAGAGACTATACGATCAATACATGTCTAAATACGATACGCTAATTCCTGTTCTGTTGAACTATGGTATTTGTTTGTATCACAACAAGTACACAGAGGATGCCATTGAAATTCTGGAGAAGGTTTATTCGGTTGCTCCAAACGATGTTTACGTCAATTTTTACCTTGGAGTATCTCATAAACGACTTGACCATTATAAACTAGCGGCTAACTATCTGGATTTTGCCATCTACATTTCTATTCCCGAATTTCATCCTGAAATGTATCACCATTTAGCACAAGTTTATGGTTCGCAGCGGGAGTTTGAAAAATCTATTGAATGTTATAAAAAAGCCTATGAATTAGATTCAAGAAAAGTGGAAGTGCTATTCGAAATTGCGACTACGTATGAAGAATACAACTTCAATAAAACACTAGCTTTAAATTACTACCAACAATATTTACAAGAAGCGGGAGAAGAAGCTAAAAGTGCAGATTATGCTCTGGAACGCTTAAAACGGATTAAAGAAGAACTTTTCTTTGAAGAATAAGTAAATGGAATTCAGCGTGTTTTTTCGATAAACTTATTTATCATGAGTGTTTGGAATTGCCTCAATAACAAGAAGGTAAATTCAATTGTTGTTATCCAAAGTCAGGAATAGCATTTAACGACTATTTATTAATTGGAGTGATCCGTTTTGTTCGATAATTTATTCTAATTTCGTATTAGAATAAAACCAAGAGCAACCTTTTCACCTGATGGATAAAAATCTCGATTCTGAAATCTGGCGCCGTTTTAAACAGGGAGACAAGAAAGCATTTTCCTATATATTCGATACTTATCACATGCAAATGTTTGAATATGGGCATCGATTTACTTTTGACGAAAGCTTTATTAAAGATTGTATTCAGGACGTATTTTTTGAATTGGCTTCAAAAAAAGACAAGCTTTCAACCACCGACAATATTTTGTTTTACCTGCTAAAATCACTTCGCATCCGCATTTTTACCAACCTCCGAAAAAATAAAAATGTTAGCGCCGATTTTAATGACGATTTATTGGCTGACTTTCGGTTAGAATACACTACAGAAGTGGACAGCGAAGAAAAGGAATTGAGATTGGATCAACTAGCTCAAGCCCTTAATCAACTTCCACCCCGTCAAAAGGAAACGATATTCTTGAAGTTTTATAAAAATCTTTCAAACTCCGAAGTTGCTGAGCTGATGGGGGTAAATTACCAGTCAGTTGGCAATGCTATTCAGAAGGCAATCAATAAATTAAGAGATATTATTGATTCTGATCAAGATTCAATAGTCTTATTTTTGCGAATGCACATCCGATAACATGCTCTACAGCATGATTTTTTGAAGGGTATATTTTTAGCCCATTCGCTTTTTAGGGTACACAAGCAATAAAAGCGAAATGGGAAGAGACATTCAAGATAGATTATTCGACAAGAAATTTCGGAGTGAAGTTTCGAAAGAATCGCTGAAAGATTATAAGCAATTAAAGCAGAAAGATTCTGATTCAGCTTTGGCTTTATTGGTTTCCTATATTTTAAAATTCAAAAAAAAGGACATAAAAGCTTCCCACGTTCGAGCTTCCGAATTTGACCAAATAAAACATGAAGCGCTAAATATTTACAATAGAAAGCGCCCTACAAAGGTGTTTTCTATTCGCAATTTCCAGATTACAGCTGCAGCTTCTATTTTATTGATTTTTGGAGTTTCAACCTATTTGATGGGAGAGTATCACTTGTTTAGTGGTTTCAATTCTCAAAATGATGTGATTGAAATTGCAACATCAAAAGGACAACAATCTGAATTAACCTTGCCCGATGGAACTTTTGTTGCCTTGAATTATGACTCTAAATTGAAATATCACCTGGCTAATAGCAACGCCTTGCAAGAAGTTGAATTAGTTGGCGAAGCCTTTTTTAAAGTCACAAAGAATAAAGCCCGCACATTCCGAGTCATCACAAAAGATATGAATGTGAATGTTTTAGGAACCGAGTTCAATGTAAAAGCTTACGAAGATGACCGGAAGACTGAAACTGTTTTGGTAGAAGGAAGTGTGGAGATTGACCATATCACGGAAAATAAAAAATCGGTTATTCTAAAACCGGGCGACAAATGGACTTTCGATAAAATCAACCATAAACATGCAATTATACGAACCGATGCCAGTTTAACGAAACGCTGGATAACCGGCGAACACTATTTCGACAAAATAACTCTTGGCGAATTGGCTAAAACGCTCGAACGCATGTACAAAGTTGAAATTCGATTTAAAGATTCCAGTCTGAAAAATGAAATCTACTCAGGGAGTGTCTATCAGGATGAAGCAATTGAGGAACTCTTTGATGTCATCAAGTTAACAATTGCCATTAACATTGAGAAAAATGAGGATGAAATATGGATAAGTAAAAAATAAAAAACCCGGGTAGATGTTCCCGCATCACCCCGGGCAATAATAAAACGAATAGCTAACGCTACTCACAGTATTAATTTAAGCACCGTAAATTTATGAAAAAATTAATGAATTGTCTTGCCATTCCCAGAAATGGCTTGATTAAAACATGGCGAATTATGCGACTAACATTTTTAATTGTACTACTCGGCTTACTTCAAGTTTCTGCAAAAAGCTACTCGCAGCAAACTAAGTTTAGTATGAATTTCGAAAACATGACTTTAGAAGATGCTTTTCGCAAAATTGAAGATCAAACGAACTACATCTTTTTTTACAATGCCGATCAAATTGACTTAGACCAACTTGTTAATTTGAATGTTGAGAATGAAGACATTGAAGATTTATTAGGCGAACTGCTGAATGAGGATGAAATATCCTATAAAGTAACCGACCGGCGAATCGTACTTTATCAACAAAGCACAGTCGGACAGCAATCACATCCCGTAAAAGGAAAAGTGGTTGACGATACCGGATTCCCCTTACCAGGAGTAAGTGTTGTTGTAAAGGAGACAACAAACGGAACAATTACCAATTTTGATGGAGAATATCAGTTAGATGCAGTTCCTGCCAATGCTGTTTTGTCTTTTTCATTTATTGGCATGAAAACTCAGGAAGTTTTGGTTGGAGATCAGGAAGTGATTAACGTAACGCTGGCTGAGGAAACCATCGGGCTGGAAGAAGTTGTTGCAATCGGTTATGGTATTCAAAAGAAAAGTGACCTCACCGGAGCCAGTAGCCGTTTAACGTCTGACGATATGGATAAAAGTGTGGCCACTTCTCCTGTTGAAATGATGCAAGGACGCGTTTCTGGGGTGAACATTACTCAAAACAGCGGAGAGCCCGGAACTGGGATGTCGGTTCGTATTCGTGGTTCTAACTCCATTCGTTCCGGACAGGAACCATTATATGTAGTTGATGGTGTTCCTTTGGATAACACGGATATTACACCTGAAGGAGGAGGCGCTGCCGGTTATGGCGGTGGGTCAAACAAAAACCCCTTGAGCTTCCTGAACCCTGAGGATATTGAAACAATCGATATTTTGAAAGACGCTTCTTCAACAGCTATTTACGGTTCGCGTGGTGCAAATGGAGTCGTGCTAATCACCACAAAAAAAGGAAAAAAAGGAGAAGGAACACTTTCATACGATGGCTATGTCGGAGTCTCTCAAATTCGTGAAAAACTGGATTTGCTTTCGGCCAGTGAATTTCGGTCTTTCACTAAATCTGATGGATCAAAATTATTGGACTTGGGTGCGAGTACTGATTGGCAGGATGAGATTTACCAAGCCGGTATTACTCAAAGTCATAATTTATCCTTCGGTGGTGGAAGCGATAAGTTTACTTACCAGACATCATTAGGTTATCTGAATCAAGAGGGAATCATCAAATCAACGGCGATGGAGAAAATTAATGGAAGCATTAAAGTTACCCATAAAGCTTTTGACGATCGTTTGAATCTTACAGGAGTGCTCATTGCATCACATGTTGAAGATACTCGCGCACCAATCACCGAAGCCGAAGGCTCCGGATTTGAAGGCGACCTGATTTTGTCCGCCTTGCAACTGAATCCAACTTTCCCGGTTAAGAATGAAGATGGTACTTATTACCAGCATTCAACCGAAAAAAGAAATCCGGTTGCGATGTTGAACTTAGTCGATGATATTACACAAACAGACCGAATATTAGCAAATATCTCTGCCGATTTTAAAATCACGAACAACCTTACCTATAAAATTAATGTTGGGCTCGACAGAACAGTGGCTGAGCGACGTGTTAACCAAAATCAGGATCTCAGCTATCTGTCAAACAAAGGAGAGGCAGATATTAATGGTGTTTCAGCAACTAACCGTCTGATTGAAAACTACATTACCTATCTAAGAGATATTGGAGATGATCATTCCTTTAATTTTCTCCTAGGACATGCTTATCAAGGATTTAAGGGGACAACAACTGAGATGAATGTTAAAGGATTTGAAGTTGACGATCTTAAATACACCGACAATTTAGGTTATGGTAATTTCTCACAAGCTGAAGTTGGATCTTCAGCCTACGAGCGCGAATTGCAGTCGTTCTTTGGTCGTATTAACTACTCTTATAAAAGCAAGTATCTATTGACATTTACCGGACGTGCCGATGGATCTTCAAAATTCGGAGAAAACAATAAGTATGGTTTTTTTCCATCGGCTGCTTTTGCATGGCGAGTAATTGAAGAGGATTTCATGGCAAGTGCCGGTGCTATCAGTAATCTTAAATTCCGTGTTGGTTGGGGGTTGACAGGTAATCAAGAAATTCCGGATAAGATTTCATTGCTGTCAGTGGGAACAGAGGCTAACGCGAACTGGTTTGTAGGCGGATCATTTTTACCAGGCATAACTTTTACGCGTACGCCAAATCCTGATATTCAGTGGGAGACAACCCAGCAAACAAACATCGGAATTGACTATGGATTTTTTAATAACAGGCTTAGTGGAGCTATCGACTTCTTTAATAAAAAGACGGTAGACGTTCTGCTGGAAGTTCCGGCAAAAGCTCCGGCACCAACACAAACTCAGTGGTTGAATGTCCCCGATATGAAAATTATCAATAACGGTGTTGAACTTGCTATAAATGGTGTTTTGGTTAGCAAAAAGGATTTAACCTGGGATATGGGGATCAACTTAGCTTATATTAAAAATGAAGTGAAGGATCTCCCTGTGAAATTCATAGAAACAGGTAGTGCAGCAGGTCAGGGGCTTACGGGTACCCGGGTTCAGGTAATTACCAACGGTGAGCCAGTTGGTACGTTCTACGGAATGGTTTTCGAGGGATTTGATAGTGATGGTTATAGCACTTATAAAACGGATGCTGAAGGATCTGAAGTAAAAGAATATCTAGGATCAGCGCTGCCTGATTTTACTTATAGTTTAAGTAGCAAATTAACATACAAGAATTTTGACGTAAGTATGTTCTGGTATGGATCTGAAGGCAATGAGATATATAATAACACGGCCAACGCTATTTATACCAAAGGACCATTTACCAAAGGAAACAATGTAACCAAGACTGTAGCTGAATCAAATGAAAATCCAGGTAATTCAAATGCATTTTCATCTCGTTTTATCGAAGATGCATCATTCCTCAGACTTTCAAACCTGACTCTAGGTTATACGCTAAAAACGACAACAATTGAATGGTTAGACAGAGCTCGAGTATATGTAACCGGTAATAATTTATTACTATTTACGAAGTATACCGGGTACGATCCAGAAGTGAATTCAGATGCTAATGTGGACGGAATTCCATCTCTTGGAATCGACTACACTTCATATCCAAAACCAACAACAGTTACATTTGGTGTTAACCTGCAATTTTAATCCTAAAAAAATAGAAAAAATGAAACGATATAAATTCATCATATTTAGTACCATCCTGGCACTTTTCAGTACTGTAGCTTGTACTGATCTGGAAGAGAATGTACTTGACGAGCAACTTGGAGGCAACCTTGTCAATAATCCGTCAAATGCGCAAGCATTGATCAATCCACCATATGCAAGTTTGAGAAGAACCATTGAGTGGAGTAACTACTGGGGACTGCAAGAAATAACCACTGACGAGGTGATTATTCCAACGCGTGGAACCGACTGGTATGATAACGGTGCTTGGCAACAACTTCATTTGCATACCTGGAACTCAGATCACATGCGTTTCCAAAATGTTTGGAATCATTTAACTCAAGGAGTTTCGCGTGCCAATACGGCCATAAACTATATCAGTCAATTTCCTCAAAGCACAACAAACGATTTATTCATTACTGAGGCTCGTTTTCTTCGTGCTTACTACATGTACTTAATCAACGACCTTTTTGGACAAGTTCCTTTTAGAGCTGCTGACGAAACTGACTATTCTGCTTCTCCGGAAGTGCTTAGCCGTAAAGAGGCTGCTGATTACATTATTGATGAGCTGAAAGCAATTCTACCAAACCTTAAAACAAAATCAGAAGTTGGATCAACCCGGGCAACCGTTGGTGCTGCACAAACACTGCTGGCTAAAGTATATTTGAATTACGAAGTGTACACCGGAGAAGCAAAATGGAACGACGCCATTAGCTATTGCGACCAATTAATAAGTTCTTCAGATTATGCAGTGGCTGATGACTATTGGTCCATGTTTCAATTTGATGTAGCTGAGCACCCAGAATTTATTTTGAGAGTGCCAATGAGTGATGCGGTTGACTATGGCGGCGATGTTCAATGGACTAATTTTGCGTTGCATTACAGTCAAGAATTTGGTAATTTCAATAGTATTTGGAATGGCCCATCAACCACATCAACCTTTTTCAATACTTGGGATACTGAAAATGATGCACGCTTTCAAGATGATGGAATTAAGAGCGTTACAGGGTTTAATCAAGGTTTCTTAGTTGGTCAACAATTCGCTGTTGATGGATCAGAATTATTCCTTCGAGATAATACAACACCATTGGTATTTGTACCTGAAATTGATATACAAAGTGCACCTGAAAATGCAGGTATTCGAGTCATGAAGTTTGCTCCTGATCCAAATACCGTTGACCAGTTCCGTTCGCCAAACGATGTGCCAATCATGCGAATTTCAGATGTTTATCTGATTCGTGCTGAAGCC
The DNA here is from genome assembly GCF_009847015.1 of Sunxiuqinia indica. Classification (GTDB taxonomy): domain Bacteria; phylum Bacteroidota; class Bacteroidia; order Bacteroidales; family Prolixibacteraceae; genus Sunxiuqinia; species Sunxiuqinia indica. Next base: position 585,112 of record NZ_WVEM01000001.1, on the reverse strand, counting down.
AAATTCAGAAGCGATGACGAAGACGGCGCATTAGCAGACATCAATTATATACGAGCTAAAAGAAACATGGATGGTAAAACATTGCCATTGTTAACTTCACTGACTCTGGATGACATTTTGGACGAAAGAGGCTACGAATTGTATTGGGAAGGGCTGCGTCGTCAGGACTTAATCCGCTTTGGTAAATTTACCAATGCTTATCAGGAAAAAGAAGCATCTGAAGCTTTTAGAACAATATTCCCTGTTCCAACATCAGCTGCTGATGTTAACGAAAACCTGGACGCGACTCTAGGAAATCAATAAATGACATAATTAGAAACAGGCTGCTGAGAATCGAATAGCACAGCAGCCTGTTTTCGATTTTCATATGGAACTCGTAATCGCTCTTCTGGGGGTATTCGCTTTTACATACTCGTTTCATGTCTTCACTTGAATCAAATACAATGAAATTAAATTTGAAATATTCTGTTGTTATAATCCTTTTCACAACTCAGGCTGCACTTTCACAAATCAACCCGACCGAAAAATACCCGGATTTGTTTGAAGCTGTTCAGATGGAAGAAATCTTTCAGGATCAAAAACGATTTGTAGATTGTCCAGCGAAAGTTGATCCCGATTCTGTAAAACGGGCCTATGCTGAATTAAAAGATCAATCACACTTTAAATTGAAGGATTTTGTCGGTCATTATTTTGATACGCTTCAGCATGACACCACAGCCATGTTGCAGCACATCCACTACCTGTGGAACAACCTGACAAAGCAACCTAAAAGCCACAAACAGTATTCGTCGTTGATCAGCTTGCCGCATGCGTACATTGTTCCGGGTGGGCGCTTTAAGGAAATTTACTACTGGGATAGTTATTTTACCATGTTGGGTTTACAAGAGGATAATCAGGTGGAAATGATTCAAAATATGGTGGATAACTTCGAATACTTGATCCTGAATTACGGACACATCCCCAATGGAAACAGAACCTATTATTTGAGTCGTTCGCAACCGCCGTTTTTTGCGTTAATGGTTCAGTTGCTAGCCGAAACACTAAATGATGAAACTATTCTGGTGCACTACCTATCGGCTATAGAGAAAGAATACACCTATTGGATGACAGGTGAAAAAGTAGTGAAAGTTGAAGGCGGCCATTTGAATCGGTACTGGGATGAATTGAACACGCCGCGACCGGAATCCTTTAAACACGATGTGGTGTTGTTTGAAGAAGCGGGTAGGGATTCATCCATGTATCGCGATATCCGTTCTGCCGCCGAATCGGGTTGGGATTTTTCGACCCGCTGGTTTGAAGATGGCAAACACATGAAAACTATCGTAACAACCAATTTTTTACCAGTCGACCTGAATTGTTTATTGTACAAGTTAGAATCGACAATTTCGCAGGCTTATGAGTTAAATATGGAACTACGAAAGGCGAACGATTATGCAGAGCGTGCTGAAAACAGAAAAAATCTCATCTTGAAATATTGTTGGGACGAACAGGCCAATTTCTTTGTTGATTACAATTTTAAAACAGCATCATTTTCGAAACAACATACGTTGGCAGGTATGTTTCCCCTTTATTTCAATCTAGCTACAAAAAAGCAGGCTGAGCTGGTAAAAGACAAAATTGAAGCTAATTTCCTGAAACCTGGAGGTGTGGTTACAACTTTGGTTGAAGGAGCTGGTCAGCAATGGGACTACCCAAATGCCTGGGCGCCATTGCAATGGGTTGCTTACCGCGGATTGCAAAAATATGGCTATGACGACTTAGCGAAACAGATTGCAAAACGTTGGATAAACCTAAACATCAAAGTCTATTTCGAAACAGGGAAAATGATGGAAAAATACGATGTCGTTGATCTGAGTCGTCGTGGTGGTGGTGGCGAATATGAAACTCAAGATGGCTTCGGCTGGACCAACGGAGTCTTTCTGAAGCTTTGGAGTGAAACAAAAGAGTAACAATTAATTTTTTTAATCCGAAATAATGAAAAAACTAATAATCCCAATTTTATTAATACTGATTTCAGGGAGCCTGAAAGCAGAGAAACTGGAATCTCCAAGTGGAAATTTCGTTTTGACATTTGCAGTTGATCAAGGAATCCCTACTTATGCATTAGACTATAAAGAAAAGCCTGTAATCACGGAAAGTAAATTAGGACTTGAATTGAAAGATGCAGAATCGCTGCTCTCTAACTTCGAAGTTGCGAGTGTTAACCGATCAACGTTTGACGAAACATGGAAACCAGTCTGGGGGGAGGTGAGTGAGATTAGAAATCATTATAATGAAATGGCAGTCAACTTAAACCAGACCACATCTGATCGTAAGCTTATTGTCCGGTTTCGTTTATTCGATGATGGGCTTGGTTTTCGTTATGAGTTCCCGGAGCAGGATAGCCTGATTTATTTTGTTATAAAAGAAGAGCGTACGCAATTTGCGATGGCTGGTGATCATACAGCCTTCTGGATTCCTGGCGATTTTGATACACAGGAGTATAATTACACAGAGTCAAAACTGTCCGAAATCAGAGGTGTCATGACTGATGCTGTAACAGACAATGTCTCACAGCAAACCTTTTCACCAACTGGAGTGCAAACCGCTTTAATGATGAAAACCGAAGATGGTTTATACATCAATTTACACGAAGCAGCCTTAGTCGAATATTCATGCATGCACCTCAATCTGGATGATGAAAATATGATTTTTGAGTCATTTTTGACACCGGATGCTGTTGGAAATAAAGGATACATGCAGGCACCTTGCCATTCGCCCTGGCGTACCGTTATTGCCAGCGATAAGGCCGCTGATATTCTAATGTCTCACATCACGCTCAACCTGAATGAGCCATGTGCTTATGATGATACTTCGTGGATTACGCCCGTGAAATATATTGGCGTTTGGTGGGAAATGATTACCGGGAAAAGTACCTGGGCATACACTGACTTACCAAGCGTAAAATTAGGCGAAACGGATTATTCAAAAACGGTTCCTAATAAAACACACGCTGCAAACAATGAGCACGTAATGGAGTATATCGATTTTGCTGCAAAACATGGCTTCGATGCCGTTTTGGTTGAAGGATGGAATGAAGGATGGGAGGACTGGTTCGGAAAGTCGAAAGATTATGTATTCGACTTTGTAACGCCATACCCCGATTTTGATGTGAAAAAATTACAAAGCTATGCTCAAAGCAAAGGTGTTCGATTGATGATGCATCATGAAACTTCCGGATCTGTTCGGAATTATGAACGCCACATGGATCAAGCATATCAGTTTATGGTTGATAATGGGTACAATGCTGTAAAAAGTGGCTATGTTGGTAACATGATTCCGCGCGGCGAAACACATTACGGACAATGGTTGGTCAATCATTATTTGTATGCGATTAAAAAAGCTGGGGAGTATGAAATCATGGTTAATGCGCACGAAGCAGTTCGTCCAACGGGTTTATGCCGCACTTATCCGAACCTGATTGGTAATGAATCAGCTCGTGGCACCGAATATGAAGCGTTTGGTGGCAATGATCCGGATCACACGACCATATTGCCATTTACCCGCCTGATTGGTGGCCCAATGGATTATACTCCAGGTATATTTGAAACGGATATCAGCCAGTTAAACCCCGATAACACATCGAAAGTAAATACAACTATTGCACGTCAACTGGCGCTGTATGTAACCATGTATAGTCCGTTGCAAATGGCTGCCGATTTGCCCGAAAATTATAAAAAGCACCTGGACGCTTTTCAATTTATAAAAGATGTCCCGGTTGATTGGGACAACACCAAGGTGTTGGAGGCAGAACCCGGCGATTACATCACTTATGCACGGAAAGAAAAAGGGACAGATAATTGGTTTATTGGACGAACAAATGATGAAAATGCCCGGGAATCAACTATTTCGTTTGATTTTCTGCCAGCAAAGAAAAAATACATCGCAACAATTTATTCTGATCGAAAGGATAGTCACTATCGCGATAATCCGAAAGCTTACCAGATTATGAAATACTTAGTTGATAGCAAGAGTAAATTATCTCAATATTGCGCACCGGGCGGGGGATATGCAATCAGTTTAATTGAAGTTGATGATACGATGTCAACTAAGAAGATGAAAAAAATGTAACGAAATTATGTAGCTAAAATAGAATTTGATTTCAAAGGCATTGACCGGTTAACTGGTCGATGCTTTTTTTATGCTTCAGCCAGCAGTTGAATGGCTTCCTGTTTTAGTACCGATGGTAATTGAATTTTACGTCGCTCAATGCTTAATAGCCATTTTCTCACTTCTTCACCATCTAAGGTGTAAAGTACGTCACGAAACTCATCAATTTGTTCATCCTCATACTCATTCGGATTGACTCCTTTATATCGATCCAATTCTTCGTCCTCAAAATAAACAATCTCATCAGGGTTATTGAGCATTTCTTCAAAGTCGCATATTTCGTGGGCGCCACAGCAATCGAGAGAAATATTCGTTTTTTCCTCCGGTTCTGATGTTTGTTTCCCAAAACGGTTGGATAACCAGGTGCCTAGCGCTAAAAGCAAAAACAATCCCACTAAAATTCCTACTAAAACAAGCATACTTTTATTTGTTAACTGATCTCATAATAACAATTCGAAGAATAAGCTGTTCGAATAATTTTTAAATATTGCGCGCAAAGTTAGCAGTAAATTTAAATGGTATGAATTAACCACGGATATTGTTGTACACTTAACGTAAGCTGAAAATTGATCTTTGGCGATTTTTGTAATATATTATAGATTTAATATTCTAAATTTATCTCATTCCCTGTTATTGAAAACATACTTATATCTCGACTATTTCCCCAAATTCTCACAACTTAGTCAGCTAATACCATAGTCGAAGAAGCTGAATTGCTATGGATTGTTTAATTAAAACAAACATCCTTAAAAAATCTTAAAACAGTTTTTTAACAGGTTGAAAAGAGCAATTTTTGCCAAGAAAATAATCACGACCATCAACATGTTACGACTTCTGAAAAATAATTATTTTAGAATATTACTTCACCTATTTATATGTGTCGTGTTTGTGCTCGTATTTCCATGGTTACTCTTCTATCTGAATGATTTTTTCGATGTTAAGCATATGATATTGACCGCAGTAATACTGGTGTCGATCTTTTACTTGAATTACTATTTATTAATTCCTCAATTTTTATCGAACAGAAAATTTAAGGAATACGCCGGCACTGTTATTGGCGTATTAATAATTGTTTATTGTTTATCTACTTTAAACCAACCTAAGCCCTCTGAATTTAAAAAGGAGTTCATACCTCCTCCCATTCGATTTAAAAAGGAATTCATACCTCCTCCCATTCGAGAGAATTCAATGGCGTTTGTCGATGTGAAACCGGCGCGAAAGCATAGATTCTTTGACTTTGGCATACTTATTTTAAGTACAATTTCAATTGCTGTGAGTACCAGTATATATGGAACAAAAGAGTGGTTTGTAAATGAAAATCAGCTAAAAGAAATTGAAAACCAGAAATTAAGCGCTGAGCTTTCATTTCTAAAGGCTCAAATAAATCCCCACTTTTTCTTTAATACACTCAACGGAATTTATGCGTTGGCAAGGAAAAAGTCGGATCAAACACCGGAAATCATTTTAAAATTATCGGAATTGATGCGCTACATTATTTATGAGGCAGACACAGTTAAGGTGCTACTAAGCAGAGAGGTTGCTCATATAGAAAACTACATCGAACTACAAAGAATAAGGCTAAATGAAATGTTTGATGTGTCATTTAATGTTAAGGGAAATACTGGGTTAAAACAAATTGAACCTCTATTATTTTCAGTGTTTCTTGAAAACGCATTTAAGCATGGAGTTGATTATACCCAGCCTGGAGAGATAATGATTAACTTGGAGATTAGAGATGATGAATTGATTTTTTTTATTCAGAACCCCATTGCTAAAAGAGTGCCAAAATCAACTAATGGAAATAATGGAGTTGGCCTAAAAAATATCAAAAAAAGACTGAATCTCGTTTATCCACGTCGACATGAGTTAACAATCACTACAAATGACAATAAATATACTGTAGAACTTAAACTTTCGCTATCTGAAGCATAGTTCTTTTCGGAATATAGATATACATCGATTACACTTTTAAAATCAATAAAAAATGAAATGTCTAATTATAGATGATGAGCCCTTGGCGCAGCAGATTGTTGAAGATTATATTAAGATGATACCGTTTCTGAAACTGGAGAAAAAATGCAACTCAGTTTTTGAAGCACTGGATATTATTCAGAGGACGTCGATTGACTTAATATTTCTTGATATACATCTGCCAACTGTTTCGGGAATTGAATTTATAAACAGCCTTGAAAACAGGCCCATGTTCATTTTTACAACGGCCCATTCGGAGCACGCTTTGGAAGCATTTGATTTAAATGCATTAGATTATCTATTAAAGCCAATTTCATTTACACGGTTTCTAAAAGCTGCTAATAAAGCTTATTCTATTTACTCCACAAATAGTCCTCAAAAAGAAGATGATCATGTTACGTTACAAGAAAACGATCAAGAGTATATCTTGGTAAAGTCTGATTATAAATCAGTTAAAATTAAATTGAGCCAAATTCTATACATCGAGGGCTTAAAAGACTACGTTAAGATTTACATGCAGAATGAAGATAAGCCTGTTATCACGCTGAACTCATTAAAACGAATGAGCGAAAATTTACCTGACGGAAAATTTTTACGTGTCCATAAATCATTTATAGTGAATACTAACAAAATAAAATCAGTCACAAAAAACAGAATTATTATTCACGATCGCTGGATTCCCGTAGGAGAGAGTTACAAGAGTGACTTTCAAAATTCGGTAATTAATAAGTTTGCATTGTAGCTTAACGAACTGCTCACGTTTTAGTGAAAAGCAAAATGAAAGCCCGGGAGATTTCTTCCGGGCTTACTTGTATTGCGCTGAAAATAGCGCGACAACTTGCTTGCTACTAGTTGTATTTTCTTCGAACGAACCAATTGTCTTTTAATGAGAAACCGACTTTTAACCGGACAAATCTTTCCTTGATCAGGTTTTTATTACTAGTACCGTATTGCCCAAGCTCAACACTGAAATCAATCGTTGATTTTTGCTTTTGAATCGGCAATCCTAGTCCAAAAGAAAAGACTTTTTCGTCTAGCTGAATATCTCTTAATTTGAGATACGACTTATTGTATTGAAAACCGGCTCTATAGCTAACTCTTTTAAAATAGTCAGCTAAAACATTAGTGGTTGGTTTGTACTCAAATCCACCGTTTATATAATACGTGTCTTCTAGGTCAGCACCAACAGTATTATACGATTCGTTTGACCACAGCTGAAGCCCGGCGTCCACAGATAATTGGAATTTCTCATTTTTTTGCCAAGTCACGCCAAGACCATATTCTTCTGGAATTGGGAACATCTCTTCTGATTCATCCTCTGAGTCGATTATTATGTCATTCTCGTCATATGAGGTGTTTTCTCGGTGGGTGACCAGTTCCTGTTTCGGACAATAGATCAGTCCAAAATTCAATGAATTATTTTTATTCAGTAAAAGTTGGTATTGCACCCCGAACTGAAAATAGAAATTGTGAAAGTAATTTGTTGTCTCATTATAAACCGAAGTAATCCCCAGGTTGGTTAAATCGTGATACTGTGTTTGTTTCTTATTTCCAAATATGAAGGAAGACTCAATTCCCAGCGACAAATTTTTCAACGGACGAACTGCTGTCGAAAAATAGACTCGACTTAAATCTCCCGATCCGGTAATATCCAACGGATATGCTAATTGAACACCTTCGACTAACCCCGTTGTATTTATTTCGTAGCCGATAGAACTGTATGGATTAAGACCAAATCCAGTAGCTAGCCATGGAGTAATTTTCAATCCCATAGCCAAATAGCTTAAATTCCCATTGAAAGTGTTGGCTTTATGGCGACTATTGTCATAATTGGAGTACTCTCCATTAATACCTATTTCAAGAATAAACGATAGGCTGTCGATGCCCGTGTAAGAAGCTGGATTTAGCGTATTCAAAAAATTATCCGATTGCATACCTATTCCAGCGTTACCCATCGCAGAGGTATGAGCATTCGTTTGTGATTTTAATTCACCTAAGCCATACATTGAGTAAGGTGAATTGGTATTGTTCTGACTGGATCCGTTAAAGCTAATGCATGCGAAACAGCCAATTAATAGGGTTTGAGTGATATATTTTTGCATCGGTTGATTATTCAAAAGTTAAAAAATAGAGATTCAAGGTTGGATTATTTCGGCTACTACTTTCTCCTTCTAAAATTAATTGGTCAGCCTTTGAAAGTAGATCGGAATAGGGAACCGTAACTAATAAGCCATTATTTGTATCGTAATAAGCTCCTGCTAATGCAGAAGAGATAAACCTGCTGATATCGACAGTGTAATAGGAATTCTCATTGTACAGTTCATCTTCGTTTAAATATGCTTGAAGTGAGTATTCAGCGTTGTTCGAAGTGTATGTTAGCTGATCTCCAATTTGATTTACCCGATCGGTTTCATAAAAGTCCAGTGCTTCCGGCATATCGCCTGAATAGGATTCGGGGGCAGGTCTTAGAATTAATTCTGCTTTGAGCAATACTCTGTCTTTGAGTGCAAAAATGTCGTTCAAGCTTGGAAAATCTACTCGCACAATGATCCCGGCACCACCTTGAATATAACTCACATCGCCGGTCGCTTTCGAATTCATTTCTTCGCGTTGACTTGAGAGGTCTGCAAAAGCAGTTCCTTCGCGATCAGCTTTTACTCCGTTGAACTGGCTATTCTCATCTGCCAGGGTAAACTGAATCGTAGTTTCAGTTGTCTCCAATCCAACCGTATGAAAGTACATATTGATTAAAACTGAGTCTGAACTAAAGCCAATAACTGATTGCGGTGCATTTTCTCCGGGTTTAAGAACAAAACCCTTCAGGTATTCTTTAAAGTTATCATTATTAATAAACTCTTCAGCGTCGTCTTCCCTTGCCAGAGCGACAAGTTCTTTGCCAAACTCATCATCTAGCCTAAATTCAATGTAGTCATTTTCGGACTGATAAATAAAATCATGCTGCCCGCAAGGAACGGTTTCGCACGGAAAGCTCGTGGTGTTGAACAAGTATTGTTCTGAATAATCATTTTCCTGAAATTCAATCTGCTGTGTTAGACGGAACACAGCAATAGACTGCATTTGTGCTGTGTCTCCCTTTGTGTAATCGGCATAATTAAGCTGTATTGTAATGGAGTCAAAAATGGCTTCTTCATCAAGAGCTAACAGAGATGATTGCCTATCGAAGTTGAAATATCCGTTAACTTCAAATTGGCCTGTTGTTTCACTTTCAAGTTGGCCAACCAATAAAATATCAGTTCCGGATGTTGGAATCGAATCAAGTTTTATCGTCGACAATTTCACACTAAAGCTGTCGACAACGCTAATCTCTGATTTGGATTCAACCAAGTCAAGTCCCAGATTAAAAGACTCAGTGTCTTGTTCGCAGGCAGTTAGAAGTGTAGTTAAAATAAATAAGACGGCAGTTGCTCTTTTCATATTGTGATGATGGATTTACTTTGAACGACGTTGTAACTTCTTTTGGACAACGGTTTGTTTGATGCAAAGCAATAGTTTCGTCTATATTCTAGAAATAATAATAGACTTAGATCGTTAATTGATCTTCGTTCTGGCGTATTATTCAGACGAATTGCCAATTGATCTTTTTCTTCCGTTAAGTGGTGTTAAAAAGCTTGATAATTATTAACATTTAGATCTTTTATGTCGACATACTAGATGTTGGTCACCTAATAAACCCGATTGGTAGTTACATACCCAATCTTAGTCTATCATTTTTTTTTCACCCATTCAATCCGTATAAATTTGGCATCAAAACAGAATAAAATAGAGCCATGATTAAAAAGAGAATAACAGAAATGATTTGGTTAAAGTCCGTAGTAAAGATTGGAATCGCAATGTCGATTGTAATAAGTCTATATTCGTGCAAAGATGATGACGATGAAAATTTAGTAGGGAACTGGGTTAAACTGGGAGAATTTAGTGATGACGGCAGATCAGATGCTGTTGGGGTGGCATTAGGCGATAAAGCTTATGTAGGATTAGGATACGATGGAGAAGATCGTCGAATTGATTTTTGGGAATACGATCCTATAAATGATTATTGGTCTCAGAAAACCGATTTTCCAGGGGCTGCCCGAAATGGAGCTGTGGGTTTTAGTGCTTCAGAGAAAGTCTTTTTCGGAACTGGATATGACGGAACCAATAAGCTGAAAGATTTTTACGCTTTTGATCCTTCAACTAATGAATGGACTCAGATTGATGATTTTCCTGGATCAGCAAGATATGGAGCCATAGCAATGAGTATTGGTGACAAAGGATTCGTTGGAACCGGATACGATGGTAGTTACAATAAAGATTTTTACGAATATGATCCATCAACCAGTCAATGGACCGAAGTTGTTAGTATTCCCTACAAGAGACGTGATGCTATGAGCTTTGTTATTAATGGAGAAGGATATGTAGTTGGAGGAATAAATAACGGAACCTATAATAGTGATTTCTCAAAATATGATCCTGTAACTAATAGTTGGACAACTCTTCGCAAGATTTCTGATGCGACGGATGAAGACTTTGATGATGAGTATGACATTACCAGAATAAATGCAGCAGCATTTGTAGTGAACGAGAAAGGCTATATTGCGACAGGAGGCAGAAGTACAACAGGGGGAGATGTTTGGGAATACAATCCGGCAACCGACCTTTGGACCGAAAAAACAGAAATATATGAAGATGGAGAAGGTGGAGCCGAACGCACTGAAGCTATAGGTTTTACTATTGATGGTATCGGATATGTGTTGTTAGGAAGAAATAGTAGTTATTACTTTGACGACGTATTACGTTTTGAACCTTATGCCGAAATGAATGAATATGACTAAAGATTACTTCTATCCATTGAAATACGTTGTGATAATCCTGCTTAGTGCAGGATTATTGCTTCATAGCTGCAAATCCAAAACAACAATACACCTGGAGATTATGCCTGTAAAAAATGGATGGGGCTATGTCTTGAAAAAGGACACCCATGTTTTTATTAAGCAGGAAATAATACCTACAGTAATGGGGCATCAGTTTTTTAAAACTGAAGAAGAAGCAAGAAAAGTTGGTGAATTGGTATTGCAAAAATTTGAAGCAGGCAAATCCCCGTCGATAAAAAAGGCTGAGCTAGATAGCCTGAATATCCACTATCGATAGTGCGATTACTTTAATACGTCGCTGATTTTAATTAATTTCATTCGAATTTTAAATTAACCCCAATGAAAATAGTTGTGCTGGACGGATATGCGTTAAACCCCGGAGATTTGAGCTGGAAAGCATTTGAAGAATTTGGTGAGTTTACAGTTTATGATCGTACCCCTGCGAAAAGAATTGTTGAACGAATCGGAAATGCTGAACTTGTTTTGACAAATAAAGCAGTTTTAAATAAAGCGGTGATTAATTCGTGCCCTTCGTTAAAATACATCGGCATTTTAGCGACAGGCTACAATATTGTTGATTTGGAAGCTGCCGGCAATGCCAACATTACCGTGACCAACATTCCGGCTTATAGCACCGATTCGGTGGCACAGTTGGTTTTTTCTCATCTTCTAAATATCGTTAATCGCGTTCAACTTCATGCCAATGCAGTAAAGAATGGCGATTGGGTTAATTCGCCGGACTTTTCATTTTGGTTAAGTCCTCAAATCGAGCTAGCAGGAAAAACGCTTGGTATTGTTGGGTTCGGCAGAATTGGCCAAAAAGTAGCTGAAATTGGGCATGCCTTTGGAATGACCGTGTTATTCCAAAACCGTTCTCCAAAAAAAAATGTCCTCTCGTATTGCCGGCAATGCGAGCTTGATGAATTACTTGAAAAATCAGATGTTGTGAGCTTAAATTGCCCCCTTACCGAAAGCAACCGGGAGTTTATGAATAAAAACCGATTTGCTCAAATGAAGCCCGATGCAATATTAATCAACACCGGCAGAGGCGCGCTAATTCAGGAGCAAGATCTTACGAACGCACTAAATGAAGGACATTTGGCTGCTGCCGGTCTGGATGTACTTTCGACAGAGCCCCCAACTGCTGATAATCCGCTGCTTCGTGCAAAAAACACTTTTATCACCCCTCATGTTGCATGGGCAACAAAAGAAGCCCGGCAGCGCTTGATGAACCTTGCAGTAAAAAACATAGAAGCTTTCCTGAATAGGAAAAAGCTCAACGTAATAAACTAATTATTTAAAGGGAATGTATCTGGTTATTCGTATAAATCTTCGTCAGAGTTTGTAGTATTAAAATCAACTTCATCATCAAATTCATCATAAATAGTGAGTCGGCGTTTTGAGCCTCGATCTTTCTTTACACTTTTTGGTGATTTGCCCCTAAATTCAGTATCCTCAAAATCAGTGTGTTTTTGAATTTTCTTGGAGCTCTTTTTCGATTTCATTTTAATTTTACAGATCTAATAATTAATAACTGATTCACAAAAATACCGTTCGGTATTCACTGTTGAAAAATAGAAATTTTTTTCTCTTATATCCAAATTTGAGATGTTTTTTTTTTACGTTTAATCAAATTTGATAATACTTCTATCACAACCATTTATACATGTGTTAGTATTGTAACGAAAAAAGATCCAACAAGTTTAGTCAGCCATTTGTTACACTGGTAATTATTAATGCTAAAAACCAGTATTTATGAGTTTTACACTTAAGATAGGCGCCGAAGCCATCGATTTTAATTTACCCGCAACTGACGGAAAAAAATATTCACTGGCAAACTTTGAGTTCGCTAGGTATTTGGTGGTTTTTTTCACCTGTAACCATTGCCCGTATGTAATAGGAAGTGATGAACTAACCCGAGACACTGCCGAGAAATACAAAGATCAAGGTGTGCAATTTGTTGGAATTAATTCGAACAGTGCAAGCACGTACCAGGAAGATGATTTTGAGCACATGGTTCAGCGAATGAAAGAGCATCAGTTTCCTTGGGCATATTTGTACGACGAAAGTCAGGAGATTGCCAAGCAATATGGAGCTTTAAGAACGCCGCATTTTTATGTGTTTGATGAAAATAGACGGTTGGTATATACCGGAAGGGGAGTAGACTCGCCAAAAGATGCGTCGAACGTCAAGGTGAATGACCTGGATAGAACACTAAACGAATTAACCTCTGGAAAGCAAATTTCCACTCCTGTTACCAATCCGATTGGGTGCAATGTGAAATGGGATGGGAAAGATAAACACTGGATGCCACCCGAAGCCTGCGACCTGATAATCTGATTTTTTTTATTGGTTAATTAATCACGACTTAATAAAAAGTCATATTTTAGCTCAATTGAATATAACGATTACTTTTGGCAATTATTGAAAGTTTTAATCGTTTATATAACTCAACACAAAATTTATTAGCCATGAAAAAAATTGCAATTATTCTATTATTCACGTCATTCTTAATCCCTGCGATGGCTCAGTCGCCCATTAACCTGGGACTAAAGGGAGGTTACAGTAATTCTAAATTGGTTACTGATATGAACGCCATAAACGAAGGAAATGTTGATAATTACCACGTTGGTGCCTTTGCTCGGGTAACTTTAGGTCGAATCTATATTCAGCCCGAAATCTATTACAGTTCGAAAGGAGGAACATTGGAGGATATGACTGGAAGTGTGTCTCAGGCTGTTAATTCCTTTGATTTAAAAACAGTTGATGTTCCCGTACTTTTAGGTATAAATGTTGTTGATAAGGGACCTCTTAAAGTAAGAGCCAATGCGGGGCCTTTATTTTCATATTTTACAGATAAGAAACTGAACAGTAATGTACTTAGTGAAGATGAAATTAAAGATCATTTTTTTGGGTGGCAATATGGAGTTGGCGCCGATTTTATGTTTTTGACTCTTGATGTACGCATGGAAAACAGCTCAGGCGATTTATATTCGGGTCCATACATTGACAGTGATGTTCGTAGTAAGAGCTTTGTAGTGAGCCTGGGAATTAAATTGTTGTAACATTTCTGATTGGAAAGATTAATTGACATTTTAAATACGATAAGCTAATGATGTTCAAGAAACTAGCTTGTATAGGTTTTTTCCTTTTGGTAGGAAGTGCCACTTTTGCGCAGTCTGACTCAACTAAATTGAGCCCGATTAATTTGGAGTACGAGTTTATCTACATGGAGTTGTTTAACTTTTCACCGAATTCAACTTTTGGTGAATTGCAGTTTAATCAAACTCCTGCTATTCCAAACGAAATGAACTGGCAACCTTCACTTTTTACCAATTTAAATACTTATGCAGGTTTCAAATCGATTAGTCTTTCCAATCAAATTCCTTTTTATAACCCGTTCCTGAATGCATTGTCGGTTACCAGTTATGCCGACTACAAACTAAGTGATAAGCTTATTTTCGGAGGGAATAGTTTCGCGGGCAATTCAATCTTCAATCCACTGCCGGCCAATCCTTCAGTTCAGGACATGAGCATCAGGGGAGCATCAATGTTTTTGCAATACAAGATTTCGGATAAATTCAAAGTAAGCGGTAGTTTTAGCATCAGCAATCAGGAACACCCCTTTATTCCTTAGTATTTTCTGTTAAGTATTGCACTAACTCTTCTACGTGAAGAGTGCCAATAAAATCGACCTCGGCTTTTTGCAACATGTCCCAGGCATCGTCACTTTTAGGACATTTCGACACATATACTTTTCTGCCCAATTGGTGGATTTCAGCAACCATTTTCTTTACATTAAGGTACTCTTCAAATGCAATATTCCCAATACCATTCCAGGTGGTCAAATCCGAAAAAGGTAATTCAATCATAGGCATCACTTCAATAGGAAGGTCTGAACTTAAATCTTTCCCGGAGCCGGTCACGCCGGTTAAAATCAACTGTTCCTGATTTAAAATCCCTCCAAACGGAGTTTTTATCAAAATCTGTAATTTCCCAGGATGCCACTTTCCATCGGCCTTAAATACAAGCATATCCTGCATGGTGCGCAGTTGTTGTCGCAATAGGCGAATTACGGTTTGTGGCTCATAACCAATGTCTAATATCAGGTAGCTAATGTCGGTGTGTTGCGGAATGATGTTACCATTATTCTTTTTAAACTGATTGAATAACGGAAGTAGGTAAGCATCTCGCAAAGTGGGTTTTACATGATTGGCACTGTCAGGCATGGTTGGCGTAACGTATAATTCTCCATAAATTGGCATTACGTCAGCTTCGAATTGATGAACCCCTAAACTTAAAACTTCCCATACTTCCGAACTGTTTTCAGCATTTTGGGTACACAATACCTCCGTTTTCAACTGGCAAAAACCAGTTGAAAACAACAAATTCACGAACAGAAAGAGTAAACTGTATTTTATCATAACGCCTTATTATCGTATGGACTAAATTAGGATATTTTTTAGTTTTAATGCACAAAACAATGTGCTAAATAAGAATTAACCAGACGTTCTAAGTTTATATCGAAGCTCGGTAAACTATTGAAATTTGTTTTTCATCTCATTATAATTTAAAACTTTCAACGGTATTCGATGGAACCCGCTTATAATGATTCTACTGTGTGTAATGGCCTTTACATGCTCGTTTCAGGAATTCACTTATCGAATTGAAAGAGGGGAACCTGCATATCTGGCAGAGTAACCACCAACTTTTTCTTGGCTACTCAATTACCTCCGAAAGAATTTAGCTAAATTTCTGGTTAGTTAAAAATGGAATTTATAGAGCTTGCAATATTCGATATCTTCAGTAATTTCGAGAGCTGAAAACCAAGAAGTAAAATGACTGCGTCGCGAGTAAACGAAATAACGCCATTTATTGTGATGGAGGTGCTTGAAAAAGCAGCTGAACTGGAAAGGGCAGGAGCTAACGTTATCCACATGGAAGTTGGTGAGCCGGATTTTAATATGCCTGCTTGTGCCATTGAGGCAACCAAGCAAGCGTTTCATGAGAGCCGCACTCATTACACGCACAGCTTGGGCGATCCGGAGTTGAGAGAAGAAGTCTCGCGACACTATTTTAATGAATACGGGGTTCGTGTTGATCCCAGTCAAATTATCGTAACATCCGGAAGTTCTCCGGCTATTTTATTGGCTCTTTCGGTTTTATGCGAGCAAGATGATGAAATAATTTTATCCGACCCGGGCTATGCTTGCTATCCTAACTTCATCCATTACATCGGTGCTAAAGCGGTTCACGTTCCTGTAAATCCTACTGATGGCTTTCAATTTCATGCTTCGGCTATCCAGAATAAGATAACTAAACGAACGAAAGGAATATTAATAAATAGTCCGATGAATCCAACGGGAAATTTGTTAAAGCCTGACGTGTTGAAATCCCTGGCCGAACTAAATACCACGATTATCTCTGACGAAATTTATCATGGCTTAGTTTATCATGGGCGTGCACATTCTATTTTGGAGTATACCGACAACGCATTTGTACTAAGCGGATTTTCGAAACTTTATGCCATGACTGGTCTTCGTCTTGGGTATTTAATTGCTCCCAGGCAATACATCCGTCCGATGCAGAAGTTGCAGCAAAATCTTTTTATTTGCGCCAGTTCAGTAGCTCAAAGAGCAGGAATTGCAGTATTGAAGGACTCCGTTAGTGAGGTCGAAAACATGAAACGGATTTACAATGAGCGTCGGATCTATATGATTAAGCGATTACGGGAGCTTGGATTCAATATTCCGGTTGAGCCCATTGGCGCTTTTTATGTTTTTGTCGATGCTTCGCATCTTTCACCAAACTCATACGAGCTTGCTTTTGATATTTTGAATAAAGCTCATGTTGGTGTTACTCCGGGGATAGACTTTGGGGCAGGTGGAGAAGGATTTCTCCGATTTTCATACGCCAATTCTTTAGAGAATATTATTGAAGGACTTAATCGACTTGAAAAATATATTCAAGATCGAACAGCATCTATTTCCGAATAAATATCCATTCCCACACAATCTTTTTTCAATTTTTTTATTGACGATTTCACGTCGTTTACCTGTCTAATATCGTTGTTCGTCGAAAGTAAGCCGAATTTAGGATCTTCAAGTGTAATATCTGGAATTCTTCGTCGTCTATTAATTAAACAAGCAGAAAACAAAATGGAGTTTAAACTCCTGTAACGAAACAATTTTAACAGTAACGATTAAATCCAAAGTCATGAAAAACAAAATTTTTACAGCAATTACAATCTTTGTATTTAGCTTCGCAACTTTAGCGGTTGAAGCAAGTGAAATTGACCGAACTTTTAGTGATTACGAAATTTCGAAAGTAACCACCAAAGCGCTTACTACAGGTGCTGATGACGCATGGGTATTGTCATACGACAAGAATGAATCACCCATCGTTATCACATTACATAAAACCAAACGATGCAATTACTATGTGGTAAGAGCAGAGCATTTTGAAGTTGCATATTTATGCAATAAAAAAGGTTTTGGAGCATCATGGGTAAAGTCATCTTACAGCAATTATCCCGAGGAGTTGACACGCAAAGTAATTAACGATTCTGAGCTCGATCGCCAACGAATTTTAACTTCCAATCAGCCGACAAGTGAAGAGGCTCTGGAGCTGATTGCCTCCTATTTGCCAGATTTAGTAAATCCAAGTTATAAGCACCTGTTGAATTAATAATTTTATTGATTGAACAGTATCAATCCGAAAAGCTGCTTCCCCCCAGGAGTAGCTTTTTTTTTAGATACATCCACAAACAAATCCGTCAGCCAAACCATCTCTTAATTCACTAACTTTGGCTTTTTCGCGATCACTCCCTTTACATTGCTCGCAAACAGGAAGGTTTAGTTCGTCATTTCTTGCCAACAGCTTTGATTTTATCTCTTTCTCACAAACAAAACATCTATTGCTAAAGTCACTCATTATTTCGTTTTTTTTAGATGAAATATGATCTGAAACGAACATGAAAATCATCTGCGATTCATCACAAACAAGCATGATCAAACTTCATTCTGTTTCTTTTCTGCTTTGTGCTTTAATGGCAGCATAATTATCTTATCATGTAATATTGGCGTAATTAACTCCAATTCCCTTTATGGCATGATTATTATTGAAAAAAAACAAAGCACAAATATATAAACTTACATAGATTAACTACTTTTGTGTGCGTTTGTACATATTAATAAGAATTTATAGATAATGACATTTGTAAATAAGATTTTAGGAAAATTTCTAGGCAATAAATCAGATCGGGACATCCGGGAGATTAATCCAATAGTTGAACAGATAAAAAAAGAATACGAAAGAATATCCAAGCTTTCAATTGACGAATTAAGGGGTGAGACAGTTCGAATAAAACAAATCATCCAGGATCGGATTCAACCGGATCTCGACGAAATTGCGTCACTTAAGGAAAAGGTTGAAGAAGTTGATATTCAGGAGAGCGAAAAAATATACCAGGAGATTGATAAAATTGAAGAGCAAATCAATGAAAAGATTGAAGTTGTTCTGAATGAGGTTTTACCGGCGGCTTTTGCGGTAGTGAAAGAAACGGCCAGACAATTCAAAGACAATGAACAGCTTGTTGTAAACGCGTCAGATTTTGATCGCGAATTAGCAGCCGGAAGAGATAGCATTACCATAGAAGGAGAAAAAGCCATTTGGAAGAATCGGTGGATAGCCGGAGGAACTGAAGTTGTCTGGGACATGGTTCACTACGATGTGCAGTTAATTGGAGGAGTCGTGCTTCATCAAGGAAAAATTGCTGAGATGGCTACGGGTGAAGGAAAAACATTGGTTGCGACCTTACCGGTGTTTTTGAATGCATTGGCCGGAAGAGGTGTTCATATTGTTACGGTTAACGACTATTTGGCAAAACGTGACTCGGAATGGATGGGACCAATTTTTGAGTTCCATGGTTTAAGTGTAGATTGTATTGACAAGCACCGCCCAAACTCCGACGAAAGACGTAAGGCGTATAATTCTGATATTACCTACGGAACAAACAATGAATTTGGTTTCGATTATCTGCGTGATAATATGGCCATCAATCCAAAAGACTTAGTCCAACGAAAGCATCATTATTCTATCGTCGATGAGGTTGACTCTGTTTTAATTGATGATGCACGGACTCCATTAATTATTTCAGGTCCTGTTCCCAAGGGGGATATTCAAAAATTTGATGAACTAAAACCAAAAGTTGAAAAGCTGGTCGCTGCTCAAAGAAATTTTGTGATGCAATGTTTTACCGATGCAAAGCGCCTGCTGTCAAAGGAAAACCCAAGCAAAGAAGAAAAGGAAGAAGGAGCATTATTATTGCTTCGTGCTCATAAAGGATTGCCAAAAACCAAGGCCGTTATCAAATTCCTGAGTGAAGAAGGAATTAAGGCAGCCATGCAAAAAACGGAGAATTACTACATGCAGGACAATAGCAAAAATATGCATGTTGTCACTGATCCGCTTTACTTCATTATTGAAGAGAAACAAAACTCAGTTGAGCTTACCGATAAAGGAATTGACTTGATCTCGAGTGATGTTGACGATCCTGAATTTTTCATTTTGCCTGATATGGGTGGAATGATTGCGGAAATCGAAAATGATGAATCACGGAGTCGCGAAAAAAAGCTGGAGGAAAAGGACGAGCTGTTACAAAACTATGCTGTAAAATCGGAACGTGTTCATACCATCAACCAGTTATTGAAAGCTTACGCCATGTTCGAAAAAGATGTGGAGTACGTGGTGATGGATAATAAAGTTAAAATTGTTGATGAGCAAACAGGCCGTATCATGGAAGGCCGTCGTTATTCTGACGGGCTGCATCAGGCAATTGAAGCCAAAGAGCATGTAAAAGTTGAAGCTGCAACACAGACATTTGCAACCATCACACTTCAGAACTACTTCCGGATGTATCATAAATTAAGTGGTATGACCGGTACTGCGGAGACGGAAGCAGGAGAGTTGTGGGACATCTATGAACTGGAGGTTGTTGTTATTCCTACAAACCGTCCAATTGTTCGTGATGACAGGGAAGATTTGGTATACAAAACGAAGCGAGAAAAATACAATGCTGTTATTCTTGATATTGTGGAACTCAATAAAGCCGGCCGCCCGGTATTGGTTGGTACCACTTCTGTTGAAATTTCAGAATTATTAAGCCGGATGTTAAAAATCCGTGGAATAAAGCACAATGTACTGAATGCAAAGTTGCACGCACGGGAAGCCGACATTGTTGCCGATGCCGGTATAGCCGGAATGGTAACTATTGCTACAAACATGGCCGGTCGTGGTACCGATATTAAACTGAGTAAAGAGGTAAAAGAAAGAGGTGGTTTAGCGATTATTGGTACCGAACGACATGACTCACGACGGGTTGACCGTCAGTTACGTGGTCGTTCCGGTCGTCAGGGAGATCCCGGTAGCTCACAGTTCTTCGTATCGTTGGAAGACGACTTGATGCGTCTGTTTAACTCGGATCGGATTACCGGAATTATGGACCGTCTGGGATTGGAAGAAGGCGAAGTTATTCAACACTCCATGATTACCAAATCGATTGAGCGTGCCCAACGTAAAGTTGAAGAAAACAACTTCGGTATTCGTAAGCGTCTGCTGGAATATGATGATGTGATGAACTCACAGCGTGAGGTAATCTACAAAAAACGTCATCATGCACTGTTTGGCGAGCGATTAGACGTTGATCTGCTCAATATGATGTACGATTCGATAGAAAACCTGGTGAATGAGTTTTACGGAAGTGATCAATTTGAAGATTTCAATCTGGAATTAGTGCGTTTAATGTCTATTGAGTCGCCGGTAACAGCTGACGAATTCATTAGTTTGAAGCCTGACGAAATTGTCGAGAAAATATACCAGGTGATGATTGACACCTTTACTCGTAAAGTTGAATCAATTTCGAAGCAAGCCTATCCGGTCATCAAAGATGTGTTTGAGAAAAAATCACAGGTTTATCAAAATATCGTTGTTCCAATTTCTGATGGGAAACGTATTTTCCAAATTATCACCAATCTGGAGAAAGCCTATAATAATCAGGGAAAAGAGTTGGTTAAATCTTACCAAAAACAAGTTGTTTTATCAACTATCGATGAGTCTTGGAAAGAGCAATTGCGTGAGATGGATGATTTGAAACAGTCCGTTCAAAATGCAACCTACGAGCAAAAAGATCCATTATTGATTTATAAGTTTGAGTCATTCAACTTATTTAAAATAATGGTTCAAAAAGTCAATAAAGATATTGTCTCAACCTTGATGAAAGGGCACATTCCAATTTCTGATCCGAATCAGGTACGTGAAGCGGACGTTGACAAGCGTACTGATATGAGTAAATACTCAACCCAAAAATCAGATATAACGGAATCAAGATCCGGAAGCCGAGGCGATGCTCAAGGTCGTAAAGAACAACAAAAAGTACAACCCGTGCGTGTTGAGAAAAAAGTCGGACGTAACGAGCCATGTCCCTGTGGAAGTGGAAAGAAATATAAAAGCTGTCACGGCAAAAACGCGGAATAAAAAATCAAAATAGATGGAATTTCTAGCCTTTATTCATTGGAATGTCGATCCTGAAATTTTTAGTTTAGGGCCATTATCTGTTCGTTGGTACGGTTTATTATTTGCCATTGGATTTTTGGGCGGTTACTATCAGGGTGAACGCATGTTTAAGTTTGAAAATATTAAGCTGGAATGGCTGGAAAGTCTTTTTATTTACCTGATTGTTGCTACCATAATTGGTGCACGATTAGGGCATGTTTTCTTTTACGGATGGGATTATTATTCACAACATCCCGGCGAAATATTGAAGGTGTGGCACGGTGGCTTAGCAAGTCATGGTGGCGCATTGGGAATTATTGTAGCTCTTATTCTGTGGAGTAGAAATGTGTCCAAACGTCCTGTTATCTGGATTATGGATCGGGTTGTGGTTCCAACCGCTTTAGTTGCAGCACTTATTCGTACAGGAAACCTGATGAATTCTGAGATTTATGGAATCCAAACCAATCTGCCTTGGGGAATCATATTTGAGAGAAACGGAGAAACAGTGCCTAAGCATCCAACCCAAATCTATGAAGCACTTTCTTATCTGCTTACTTTTGGCGTCATGTTATATACCTACTGGAAAACTGATTTGCGAAATCGGCAAGGATTTATTGTGGGTGTATTTTTTGTGATGATATTTCTCGCAAGGTTTTTAATCGAGTTTATCAAAGAAGATCAGGAAGCTTTTGAATCAGGAATGGTTCTGAATATGGGACAGTGGTTGAGTATTCCATTTATACTTGGAGGAATTTATCTAATTGTACGTGCTTTAAAACGTCCACCTGTTATTTATAAGAATTGATTACGAGTCAGGTGAAAACTTCTTAAATTCCTCGATAGCTTTTATTCGCCTTTTCAGTGTATAAAGGTAATTTTCCGTTTGCTTACGATATTGTGTTTTATAAGACTTCGTTGCCCACTGGGCAGCTTCTTCAATATTACCAAGCATTTCGGAGGCAATTGCTAAATTATATTCCAATTTACTTTTAGTTGTTTTATTATCTGTATGCGCTGCAAGTTCTTTCCAGTGATTGTAGGCTGCAGTCCAGTCATTTTTGCGGATAGAGGAATCAATAATAGCCTGATTAGCATCTTTTAGGTCAAAGTAACCTCTTGCCTGGGTTTGCCATTGTGGTGAAAGCAATTTATCAAATTCAAGTGCGATTTGTATCCCTGTTTCAATTAAAGCTTGTTTGACAGGTACCAATTTGGAGGTAAATAATGTCTTTTGTGAATAATCATTTGCATACCAGTAAACAGTATCATCGACCATGATCTGCTTAATAATTTCCTGTTTTTTCGGATCGTAAATCTTTATAATCGCATCATACTTTGAGTCAATGGTTGCTTCATAAATACCATCGTAGCGCAAATAATCTGTCATTATTTTATTCATATATCTTTCAATGACAAGCAATGCATCAGTATTGTAAGTATCACAAATTTCAGTTACATAATCCCAGTCCAATGGTTTCGGAATACGATAATAACTGATGTCACGCGGAATATTTCTATTTTCAGGAACGACAACATCATATCTTCCTGATTCAAACAGCAACTCGGCAAGTACTTTCAAAGTCGTGTCGGCAGCAACGCTATCCAAAACTGCAGCATCAACATCAAACCCTTGTTTGTAGAAATAGACCTGAAGGCTGTCTGTTGGGAAATTTTTAAATTCGTTTGAAATCCCCCTGTTCATTAAAGTTAAACTAACAATGTCATTCGGAAGGATATATTCAGAAGGCTTTGCAACTTCAATATAAACTGTTTTATACGTGCTGGCGCAAGATGCCAGCAATAAAACCAAAACCGATAAACCTAATATTTTATAGAAGTTATTGAATTTCATGTTATTGGTCCACAATTAGTAAATACCCCAATATTTTCTCAAAAACCATTCCAAAACTAGCAAAAATAAGATGACTAAAAATAGCCATTTCATTGAAAGGAACTCCTGATAAACCTGCGTCTCTATTTTTTGTGCCCTCAATTGATTTGAACTCTCTAATGACGAAATTAGTTCACCGATCTGTTCGGGAAGATAAAACTCACCTCCAGTCTTTTCTGCTATTTGATTTAAAGACCGGAAGTTAGCTTTGGTATCAGTTAATTCAATTTGAATCTTTTTCACATAAAAGCTCCCTTCTTCAACATATTCGGTTTCGCCAAGTTTTGTACTGGCATTAAAAGAGTAGCTTCCCGAGGGCAATCGACCAATATTTAGTCTGTATTCGTCATCAACTTTATCAAACACAGCCTGGTAAGTTCGTCCTGCATCATCTGATATTTCAATTTCTAAATCTGGAAAATTCACCAGCTCAAAGCTTTCATTGAAAAGCTCTGCCTGCATGGTTATCGCTTCATCCTCAGCGTATTCATTCTTATAAAACAGGTTGAAGTTATCTTCATTAACTCTTAATATGAGGTAATGAACAGCTTTTAAGATGAACTCATCAAATAAATTGTGTGAACGATCTTTTAGGTAGCTGTGAATCCGCCACCGCCACAAACCTTCTCCTAAAATGAAACCTCGCTTTTGTCCTTCAACTTTGCCAAAAGCAATTAAGGGACGCTCCATATTGACCGTTTGGATGAGCTGATCAGCAAAAGTTTCAAAAGAGTTGTCGATTGTCGTTTCGCCAAAGGGCCCCAACAATGGGGGCAGATTTTTCAAATCCCTCATTTGATTTGGATTAAACCGAAATAAACTAAACTGATCGTTTACTTCAGGTGTAATTTGCTCAAAAGTATTTGTAGCTTTTATTTGTAGGCCAGTTTGCAGGTTATTAAATCTGGCGATGGAGCTTTCTCTCCCAAAGATGAATAGAAAAGGACGCTTGCTTTGCTTTAGCTTCTCCAGCATGGTAATGGATTGCTGACTGGCATCAGGTAACTGATGAACAATTACCAGGTTATAATCCGTAAAATCAAAATCGTCTGATAAGCTGGTAAGGGTTTCAACTTCGTAGCTATTTTTTGCTTTTAGTGCCTCGGTAATGGCTCCCAGGTCGGGGTGTGGTCCGTGAACCAGCATGAGTATTTTTTGCTTTTCAGAAATGACGTTGACTGAGAAATCGTAGGTATTGTTAGCTAAATTTTCCTCTTCGTCAACTTCATCAATGCGAACCGAATATTTCGTAATGCCTTCCTTTGTGGGTTTCAGGCTAATATTTTCAGTGAAGAAATAATCCTCAGACTGAATGCGAATAGCCCGTGAATAAACCGTCTTGTTCTTGTTCTCAACAATGAGGTTTACAATTTTACCAGCGGCCTTTTTGAAACTTAAGTCAATCTCAACGGGAAAGTTTGTCTCCAAATAAGCCGTTGGATTGGCAGTTACTTTTCGAATGGCAGCATCTACACGAGTAGTTGTGTCGCCAAAACCAATTGTATAAATCGGATAGCTGATCGAATTAGCGGCATAAACAGGATCAGTGCCGGCATTAAAAATGCCGTCTCCTAAAATGAGTACAGCACCAATATTCGACGTTAAATAGTTTTGGTTAATCTCATTCAGAAAATTACTATAATCAGACCTTTTTCCATCAAATTGAAGAGAATCAGTATTTGCCTTATTTACTTGACTGTCAAATAAAACAACAGTAGGAGAGTGGCCTTTCAACTCGCTATTTAATTGATCGACTATATCCTTTATATTGCTGCTATATTGCTTAATCGACTCGGAGTTATCAACTCCGATTATCAACTCAGGCTGCAACTTCTCGTGCTTAATTCGTTGGATAGCTAGTTCGAGAAATAAAGCAACGATAAGAAAAACGGAGACGAATCGCAACGCACTAAGTAAATAAATCTGGAGACTTGTTAATGGGCTGTCTTTCTTCGTCTTTCTATATAATATAAAACTGGTTAAGCCTGCAATAACAATGCAGAAGAGAAATAGACCAAATGTGTATGTTGAGTTGAAATAAAATTCCACTACATTATTTTTTTAGGTCTTCAAATTTAGTATTCTTAAGTGTAAACTCGGAGATATTCGTAACTGATTGGAACAATTTTAATTTTTTCATGAAAGTTAACAACACGGAGTCAACCTTTTTATAAGCCCATGTGTTTTGATTATCAGATGATTTATTCTCATAGCTCCAAGGCTGAAATCAGGGTTTGCTTTTTGCAGGCTCTGGTTTTATTTTTTCCCCAACAAGATTTGACAACTGAATTCGATTTTTAACCCCGGTTTTTAAATAAATTCTTGATGCATGATCTTTCACTGTTTGGATGGTAATAAACAAACTGTCTGCAATTTCCTGGTTGGTTTTCCCCTGACAAATTTCCTGAATGATTTCAGACTCGCGTTTTGATATTTCAAACTCATGGCAAAACAATGCAAATTCATTATCAGTTATTGGTTTTCCTGATGATCTCTTAAAGTACAAATAACTAGCAATAATAGCTGGGTGACTGTAATAAAAAACGATGAACAGGACGACAATAATCCAATGCGAAGAGACCATGAATAAAGCAATTTTCGCTAATAAAACAGGAATGAATATAACTGCAACTATTAGTTCTTTTTTTACTTCCATCCGTTTTTTACTTCCAGCTAGTATCAAAATACAGCCCACTCCAACAACTAATAAATGTGTTATTGCAAAACCCGTAACGATCAATGATAGTTTGATTGCTTCATCTTGGATGAGCTGATTTTTGAAATAATTGGCAAGAAAGAAAAATAGTAGAATGCAAACTGAAAAATAGACAATGCTCACGTAAGGTTTCAATTTAAAACCAACCAATTCAACACTAAATTGAATGAATAAATACCAGGCTACGATTAAAAGTGGAAATCCTAAGAGTGGGAAGATACCAACAATATTTACTAAAGTGTCTTTGGAGGTGATAACATGATCTAATAAAAACTCAACGACCAGATTACTCCAGATGCTGTAAAAGCCAAAAGCTGCCAGAAAAATAGTGTAATAAAATAAGGAAGAGGCAAATGGTTTCTCTTCCAGCCTTTTCAGTCGGTACGATGTCATTAATCCCAAGGCGGTCAACCCAACTGAAATAATAAAACAAAATATAAAAATCCCGATTCTCATATTGTTAGCCAAAATAGTGAAAAGGCTCCATTCATCACTCATACCAAAGTAGGATTATTAAATACAAAAGCTTTTTTCATGTTTCTCTTTCATGTGCAACGCATGAAACTCACCTATAATGATTCTCCTGCGCGAGAGACTTTTAGTGTTGGTTTCAGCTGCGACTTTAGTCGTGAAGGTGCAAAACACGACTTTAGTATGAAGGATATTAATATTGAACGCAGTAGTTTTGAAATAAATATTAAAACCTTCAGTAATGGAACTAATCAATTACGTGAGTTTAAGACCAACTTTAGGCGGCAGTTTCAGCAACGGATGGCAAATAATGAAAAAGTATTTCTTGTATTTGCTTTTGGTTGTAATTGTTGTTGGCATGGTAACGGGGCCTTCTGCCGGATTTAAAATAAATTCTAGTTCAGGAGATTATGGTTTTATTCACAGTTTTCCTTTCAATGGCGACAACATATTGCTATCGATAGGTGCTTTTTTCCTGATTCTTTTCGGCATCGCGTATTACTTTTTAGTGGTACCGGTTTTTGAATACAGTGCCAAACTGATTTATATTGATGCCGTTCGTGATAACGACATAGAATTTCAAAAATTGATAGCCGGGTTTCATAACTATTTGAACGTTATTCTGGCTAACTTGTTAAAAAGTGCCTTAGTGGCTATGGGCTTTATATTTTTTATTATTCCGGGAATTATTCTTATTTGCCGGTTGTCATTTGTTTCTTATTTGGTAATGGATAAAGAATTGGATGCGATACAGGCCATCGAGCAAAGTTGGAAATTAACCCGTGGAATTGGCTGGACAATCTTTGGAATGGGAATCTTTTCTTTCTTTATCATCATTTGCGGATTGGCTCTTCTTATTGTTGGAATCTTCCCGGCTATTATCTGGGTAAACTCTTCATTTGCATCCCTTTATCAGGCAGCAATAAATAAGAATGAAGGTTATTTGGAATGAAACACAATCATTAATTCAACAGATATTGAAAATGCCGGAATTTTTATCCGGCGTTTTTTGTTTATATTCAATTCGAAAAATAAATAGTTTTCATTCTCGTTTGGCTAGTCTATCTAGTTCTACGAATCAGTTAGAGTATTGAAACCCGCATGAAACAGTTTTTTGTAATTATCGTCGTCACACTTCTGATAGGTCCTGTCTCAGGCTATTCGCAATATTTTTCAACAGGGCAGGAGCCGGCAAAAATAAAATGGAGACAAATTAATACCGAACATTTCCAGCTCATTTATCCTGAAGAATACGAGCAAAAAGCTCAACAGTTGGCTTACGTTTTAAAAAAAACTTATGACTATGGCTATCAAACCTTAGGTTATTCACCACGAAAGATTTCTGTAATACTGCATACACACACCGTGCAATCAAATGGCTTGGTTGCCTGGGCTCCAAAACGGATGGAATTATTCACAACTCCACACCAGAAAATTTACGCACAGGATTGGCTGGAAGAACTCGCCATTCATGAGTTCCGGCATGTGGTGCAGATGGATAAAATTCAGGATGAACTACCAGCCTTATTGCCAATTTTGTTCGGTGAACAAGCTGCGGCAGCAGTGGTTGGAGCTTATTTGCCATTTTGGTTTATTGAAGGTGATGCAGTGGTAGCCGAGACAGCTTTAAGCAATTCGGGGCGGGGGAGACTTGCTTCCTTCTTAATGGAGAACAAAGCTCAGCTTGTTGAGAATGGTTTATACTCATACAACAAAGCTTCGCTCGGATCGTACAAAGATTTTGTGCCAAACCGCTATAAATTTGGCTATTGGATGGTTGGAGGAAGCCGTAAAAAATATGGTTCCGATATTTGGTCAAAAGTGCTTAGCGAAGTTGCCCAAAAGCCATTGTCTATCAATCCGGTCAATCGTATTTTGAAACAAGAAACCGGTTTCAATCAGCGAGATTTGTATCAGGATTTATTTCAGGATTATCAAGAAAAGTGGAATGAAGAAATCAATTCCCTGACACTGACAACATCGACGTTCATTACGAAGGCATCAAAATTTTACTCCAACTACACGCAGGCTTTTCCGGCAAACGACTCTACAATTATTGCATTGAAACGAGATCGATCTGACTTGAGTCGAATTGTAGAAATAAGCTCTGATAAGGAAAAAACAATCTTTACTCCCGGAAGCATTTTTCAAGAGTCTTTTTCTGGTCGTGAAAACATGCTGATATGGTCAGAGAGACGTCGCAATGTGAGGTGGACACATGCCGACCGATCGGTGATTGTTATTTATAATCAAACAACAAAAGTAAAGAGAGTATTTTCAGTTGAAAATAACCTATTTAGCCCGACGCTGTCGCCTGATTTTACCCGTTTTGCAGCTGTGGAAGTTGACAAAACAAATCATTATTTTTTGTCAATCTTTAATCTGAAAACAGGAGAGAGGCTCAAGCAATTTCAGCTGCCTCAAAATCAGTTTATTTTCACTCCTTGCTGGGACGATCGAGGACAGATGCTCTACTTTGTTTCGTTGTCTTCTAAAGGTAAATCTTTAACAAGCATCCCAATCGACAATGGACAATTTGAAACATTACTGGACGGTGGCTTTCATGAAATTAGAAGCCCGTACTACCACGATGGTAAAATTTATTTTACAGGTTCGTTTACCGGTATTGATAATATTTACAGTTTCAATTTGAGATCGCATGAAACGAAGCAGCTGACCTCCGTTCGGTTTGGAGCAGATTATCCGGCCATTATTGAAAATCAATTACTGTTCAGCAACTATTCGTCAGGTGGTTACCAATTGGCTGTTCTATCTTCAGACAGTTTTCTAAATATACCATTTGAAGAAATCCAGCTGAAAAAATACGAGTTGGCAAATACACTGGCCAAACAAGAAAAGCAAGTAATTGATTTTTCAGGAAAAGAAGAAGCTAGCTATGACACAAAACCATATCGAAAAGCGGCTCACCTTTTTAATTTTCATAGCTGGGCTCCCGCATATGTTAATGTGAATGATTATGATATTAAGCCGGGCATCTCTCTCTTTTCGCAAAACAAACTGGGAACTGCTGAAACTCGTTTAGGCTACGAGTATAATCTGGAAGAAGAAACAGGAAAATATATTGCAGGATTTACCTACTCAGGATTTTTCCCGGTATTAGATGCTGAATTCAATTATGGGAAGCGAAAATCTCAATATTTTCAAATCAAAAATACCGTCGATCAAGTAGGTAATGTGGTGGATAGCGATACAACTATACAGCAATTTTCATGGAATCAACTTCGTTTTGATGGGGGTGTTTCCTTTCCGTTACACTTTAGCCAGGGACGATTTTCACAATACATTCGTCCGCAAGTGGAGTATTCTTATCAACGTATTTCGCACACAAATACCACACCTCCGGAATTTCCCAGCGGACTTTACCATTCAATAGCTTATCAATTGTATTTTCAGAATTCGACAGGCCTTGCCGAGCTTGATTTGGTACCCAGGTTTGCTCAAACATTAGAACTTACTCTTCGCAACGGACTAAAAAGCAAAAGTGACATTGGATCTTTATCAGCAATTCAATCCAATTTGTTTTTTCCAGGCATCTGCCGAAATCACGGGATCAAAATTTATAATGGTTTTCAAACTAATGAACAAGGTTCTTCTTTTGGTAATCAGGTGCGCTTTCCGCGAGGATATAATAGTTTTCAGAATACAAAAATGTATTCAACGGGAATCGACTATGTCATGCCATTACTTTATCCGGATTTGAGTATTGGGAAATTTATTTATTTAAAGCGTCTGCGAACATCGCTATTTTATGATTTTGCCAATGTAAAAGGAAATAGCTATTCTGCTCAAGGCGAATATATTGGATCTTTTTCGAGAGATATGAATTCTGTAGGAATCGACTTGTTGGGCGAAGGACACCTATTGCGTATCATTACTCCTGTAACAATTGGTATCCGCAATGCATACCATCCTAAAGAACAAAGCTTCTATTTCCAATTTCTATTTTCAGTCAATTTCGATTCACTTTGACCGAAGAGTGAGTACGGTTATTTCCGGGGCCATTTCAATCCGGCCAAGTAAACCAACACATCCTATGCCGCGGTTTACATAGAGGTACTGATTGCCATGTTTGTAAAGGCCTCCCCAATATTTCTGAATAAAGTACATGGGGCTAAACTCGATGCCGGCAAACTGGATTCCTGATTGCGCTGCGTGAGTATGTCCGCTCAACGATAAAGGTACATCCGTTTTTTCAATAACCCGATCAGCCCAATGCGCAGGATCATGAGTCATCAGAATTTTAAAGGATTGTTTTTCCGTATTCTTCATCGCCATATCTAAATCAGCATATTGAGGAAAAGGAGGGTGCCCCCAGTTTTCGACACCAATAATTTCTACCGATTCATTGTTGATATCTATTTTTGCGGATTCATTCAAGAGCAGCTCAAAGCCGGCATCTTCAATCATGCCCTCTAACGTTTGATGATTGATTTGCTTTTGCTCTTTACTTTCCCAGTTAGAATAATCTCCATAATCGTGATTGCCCAAAATGGCATATTTACCAAAGCTTGCTTTCATGGCTGCAAATTCATCTTCAAAACCTAGCATTTCCTGGTAGTAATTATTAACCATGTCGCCGGTAAATAAAATCAAATCAGGATGAAAGCTGTTAATTTCATCAGCCGCCCGCCGAATAAAGCTGTCATCTTTAAAGCCTCCAAGGTGAATATCGGATATCTGAACAATTGTTGTTTTATCCAGTGCATCAGGAAGCGAGTCGAGATATATTTCCTGTTTAATCACTCTTAACGTTTTTCGCCCAAATGTAATTCCATAGCCAATGTTAATCATGAGTCCAAGGCTAATAATAAGGGAGCTCATTAATAAAATGCGACTGAAATATCTTGCTTTAAACAAGCGAAGAACAAGAG
Organism: Sunxiuqinia indica; assembly: GCF_009847015.1. GTDB lineage: Bacteria > Bacteroidota > Bacteroidia > Bacteroidales > Prolixibacteraceae > Sunxiuqinia > Sunxiuqinia indica. Next base: position 553,600 of record NZ_WVEM01000001.1, on the reverse strand, counting down.
AAATAAGGTAGCTAGCAGCCAATAAAAACTTGGGAGTCAGGATTAGAAAAGACACTGAGATGACGAAATAGAAAAAATCATAATTATTCGCCTCTCGTATTTTCGAAGGATTCGAAAAGCCAAAAGCTAAAATTCCCATTAGTACTGTACTCAAAAGCCAATAAATATACGTAAAAGGTTTCCTTGATTTTTGGGACGTCGATAATGTGCGTAGAGCCAAAAAAGCAAAAATCTCAATTGCGAAAATTATTAGAAAAAATATAAATATACCTGTCGCTGGAATTCCTCTCATGGTAACTGAAAATATGAATTGACTACAACGAATTTAAAAAAGCTATTTTTAATAACAGGGTACATGCTTAGCTTTTTCACAAAAAAATAGTGAAGAACATCAGATCATGATAAATGTGTAATTAACCTTCGATTTTTGCAGCTTTATTACAAAACTCAAACGATTTACAGACACAACAGGCGTTGTAACTTGCTTAAAACTAACACGAAGCGTTTACTGCAGAGTCATCTGAAGTCTCTGAGAATTCAATATTTTCGACATACCGGTCGATTACACATAAATCAATACAGGATTTTTATCTTTTTTAGACTTTGTGTCTTTTCATTTGTAAATTCAGGATAATTCACAAATAGCAATACGAAAAGTAATACAAATGTATACTATACTGTGTGGAGATAATTAAGAAACACCCAATAAAGCAACATTTGTAAATATAAAGGAATGCTTCCGAAAACTCCAAAAACCAAGGACCGACCAAACAGTCAACAAGCGATACTGTCGCGCTTAAATAATTAATAACCAACGATTAATAAGCTTTTACTTAAAGTTATTTAAACCTTGATGTCACATAATCAGAGCTACGTGCCGTATATGACTCTCATTTACCCTCATAACTAACTTCTGTTCATGAATATACAGGTATTAACTACAGTAAAAAACGAACACTATTTACATTAACACCCAATTGTAAAAGGTGCTTAATTTACAAAAGTGCCAACGTTGTTGTTAAGTTTTGTTTCCTGATTTGATTCTGATTTGTTACTTTTGTATAAAAGTAAAATTCTAATAAATGAACACCCGGATAAAACGATTTATGGATCATCAAGGCATCACATCGTCAGAGCTTGCTGATTCAATTGGTGTACAAAGATCAAACGTTACCCATGTGCTGCACGGACGAAATAAACCGAGCTTCCAGTTTATATCTAAAATGCTGGAGAAATATCCGGAAATCAATGCTAAATGGCTCATAATGGGTGATGGTGACATGCTTGAGCCTGGCGCACCACAAAGTTCTCCGCAATTGTTCCCACAAAACAGTCCGGTATCCAATGTTGACTCACCACCAATAAAGGAGGAAATTTCTACCTCATCAATTAAAAAGCCCATTGAGCCAATACTTTCAGAGAACGAACAAAAGCAAGCTGAAACTCCCGATTTTGCTAAGAAAACAGAAAAAACAATTGAACGTATTGTGGTTTTCTATACCGATCAAACTTTTAGAGAGTACGGTCCCTCGAAATAAATTTTTCTGGTTATATTTGCGAGCAAATTTGTATCGTATGAAATGCGTTATTGACAATCGATGCCCTTATTTTCGATAGCTCGATAACAAATTACATGTGTTACCCTTATAGTAACGTTCAAAGAATATACGAATGAAAAAGACAGTAGAGGAGCTACTTCTGATTAAAAACACCCAATTAAATCATGATAATTTCAGACTGGATTTAAAGTCATCTACAAAATTGCCTCAAATATTTCCAGGGCAGTTTGTTAATGTAGAGATAAAAAAATCAACTGAAATATTTCTAAGACGCCCATTTTCAGTACTTGATGTCGATTACGAAAATAACACCTTCTCATTATTGGTAAAAATATTGGGAAGAGGGTCAAACGTACTAACGACCTATCAGGCTGGAGATAAGATTAGCGTTATCTATCCGCTTGGCAGCAGCTTTTCAATACCTGGAAAAGACGAAAAAGTGTTGCTTATAGGTGGAGGTAGTGGTGTTGCCCCCATGTTGTTTTTGGCTAAAATATGCGGTTTAGATCCCCAAAATGTTCATGTATTACTTGGTGCAAGAAGTAAACAAGATCATGTAGATATTACTGCATATAAACACGTTGGAAATTTTTACCACACAACCGAAGATGGTAGCCTGGGAGAAAAAGGATTTGTAACCCATCATCCTGTTTTTAAAAGTGAATTGACTGCTTTTGACAGAATTTACACTTGTGGACCCGATTTAATGATGAAAGCTGTAGCAAAGGAAGCTGCTAAAAATCAAGTGTCTTGCGAGGTTTCTCTCGAAAATATGATGGCTTGCGGTTTCGGCGTGTGCTTGTGTTGTGTTGAAAAAACAATTGAAGGTAATCAATGTGTATGTACCGATGGACCGGTATTTAATATTAATAAACTAACATGGTAGACTTAAGTATTCGAATTAAAGATCTTGTATTTAAAAATCCGGTTTTAACAGCATCGGGAACGTGTGGTTTTGGTGAAGAAATTGCAGACTTTGTAGACCTATCGAAACTTGGCGGCGTTGTTATGAAAGGAACTACCCTAAAGCCAAGACAAGGAAATGACTATCCCCGGATGGCTGAAACCCCCTCAGGGATGTTAAATGCTGTGGGGCTTCAAAATAAAGGTGTAGACAACTTTGAAAAAAATATTTATCCCAACATCAAAGATATTGACAGCCAGTTTATAGTCAATGTAAATGGCTCTACCATAGAAGAATATGTGGAATTAACCGAACGGATCAATGCGTTGGACAAAATTCCGGCTATAGAGTTAAATATTAGCTGCCCGAACGTAAAAGAAGGAGGGATGGCTTTTGGAGTGAGTTGCCCATCTGCCGAAGCTGTTGTTCGAGCGGTTCGAAAAGTATACGATAAACCATTAATTGTGAAACTTTCTCCAAACGTTACCGATATAACTGAAATAGCACGTGCAGTTGAAGGACAGGGGGCGGACGCAGTATCCTTAGTAAATACGTTTTTAGGAATGGCTGTTGATGCGAATAGCCGCAAGCCTGTTTTGTCTACGATTACCGGTGGACTTTCGGGGCCTGCAATTAAACCAATAGCATTACGAATGGTTTGGCAAGTATACAATTCCGTAAAAATCCCTATCGTTGGCATGGGTGGAATAATGAACGCGACCGATGCAATTGAATTTATGATAGCTGGTGCTTCGGCCGTACAAGTGGGCACAGCTATTTTTATCGACCCAACTATTCCTGTTCAGATTGTAGATGGAATTAATAACTATTTAGAATTGAATAAAATACAGAATGCCAGTGATTTAGTTGGTTGTTTACAAATATAACAACACCTGATTCAGATTTGTAACTTATGCGATATTTGAGATACTCTATATTTATTATCATTTTTTTATTGTCCTTTGGTTCGACACGAATTAGCAGGAAAAAGCAAGTTCCGGCCTATTATGAACTTGAATTGAAAGGATTAAATTTTCGCATACAAAACGACCTATCAGATTTCAACCAGTCAAAATATATCAAAAAGCAGGTCGAAAGGTTCATCCAGCGCTGGGAACTCAATGGTGTTTCAATAGCGATCATAAAAGATGAGAAACTTATTTATGCTCAAGGATTTGGCAAGGCTGATAACGCAGGAAATAAAGTACAACCTGGTAGTTTGTTTCGAGTTGCTAGCGTTTCAAAACTGATTACTGCAGTAGCTATCATGAAACTGGTTGAAGACGGCAGACTAAATCTTTCTGATAAGGTGTTTGGCCCCGGTGCTGTCATTGATAACCAGTATTTCCGAGATGTCCGCGACTCAAAACTTTATAATATTACGGTACGAAACCTGTTAGCTCACTCAGGTGGCTGGTCTCAACGTTATGGTGATCCAGCTTTTCATTCGCTGAGTATTGCAGATAAAGTAGGCGACACGCCACCTGCAACAATGGAAACCTACTCGAAATATATTGCCAGCCGACGTCTCTCATTTCCACCAGGAACACAAGTTTCGTATTCGAACATGGGTTATATGTTTTTAGGAGAAGTTATTTCAGCGGTTAGTGGTAAAAGCTATGAAGATTTTGTTCGTGAAGAAGTTTTAATTCCCAATGGCATATTGGACATGCATATCGGCCACAGCGACAGAACATACAAATATCCCAATGAAGTGGACTATTTTGAACAACGAGGAAGTTTGCAAATATTTGATTTTGCCGGACAAGGTTTAAAAGTTCCAAAATCGGATGGCGGTAATCCAATCGAATTATTGGGAGCTGCAGGAGGTTGGATTTGCTCTTCGGTAGAGCTTGCCCGGTTACTGGTCTTAATCGATGGGCATCCAGAAGTTAAGGATGTATTAAAAGATGGCTCAATTCTGGAAATGACCGATAATACCTATGCTAAAGGTCCACTGGGATGGAGAGCAACAAACGATTATGGCACATGGGCGCGTACTGGAAGCATGGCAGGTTCGGTGGCCATGTTAAAAAGACAAAAAAATGGGCTTAACTGGATCTTTCTTTCAAATACAAGTAGCTGGAAAGGGTCTAAATTCCCGTACGAGATTAATCGCTTTATGCAAGGTTTAACAGGGCGGATTAAAGAATGGCCGCAGCAAGATCTCTTTAACTACTATCCAATTGATATTCTTCCTTTGGCAATTAATAATTGACCATTTGATTTAATGTTCTTTAGCATTATTCAATCCAGAATTCTTGATCTATCCCATTTTTTTCTAAATTTAACAGGAAATCGATTTGAGGAGGAACGAATTTATGAAGTTATTGTTTTGCGCCGCTTGCTTATTTATCACACTATCCACCTGGGCACAGGAAGTTTTTCAATTTCAAGGAGCATCATGCCAAATACCGGAAATTAAAGAGTGTATGCATGATAAATTATTAGGAAAAACTATTTCTGTTAAATTGGAGCAATTCAATCAGATCTATACAAAAAAAGTTAATTGCGGACCTCCCAGTTATATCTCTTCAGTAGAAATAAAAAAGCCAGACTTGTATTATTCTGTTCAGAAACTAACAAACCACTACCGTAAGTGTATGAAAAAAGATATTCTGTCCTTAGAAAAAGTCGAAAAAGAAATGATTGAAATAATAAATAAATCGATTGCGATATTCAATCAAAAAACCGACTCAGTGGAACAAGAATTAAGACAAGCTAACAATTCGAAAGAGATTATAGGTGTTTTCGATAGAATTGTTATTCAATAATAATTATTCCTATTAATTTCCTCCCAAAATATTTTTTATCATAAAATGCGACTCAATGGCTTATTCAGCCTATTGATTAAGATTATTTCGTATCCGCTTTGCATCTTGAACTTTTCAATTCCTAGCTTGTTGAATAAATTGAATTTTCGAGAATAATCAAATGTTAAATAAATAAAAGTATGTCAGAGTTCAAGATCCTAATTCCAAAACTGGGTGAAAGTGTTCAGGAGGCTACGATTACAAAATGGTTCGTCAAAGAAGGAGATACAATTGAAGAAGATGATCCGATTTTTGAAGTGGCAACAGATAAGGTAGATTCTGAAATTCCATCGCCTGTTGATGGAATAGTATCCAAAATTCTCTTTAAGGAAGACGATGTCGTTCCGGTAGGAGAAGTTGTGGCTATTATTAAAATAGATGGGGAAGATGATGAAGATGAATCAGAAGATGTAAAAGAAACCCCAGAAGTAACGAATAAAACAGCAGATAATGAAGAGTCTGCTGATAAAGAAAAGACCGAAAAAGATTCGGCAGTTAAAGCTTCTGATATTAAATCAAGTTCAAATCGGTTTTACTCACCATTAGTGAAAAGTATCGCTGAAAAAGAAAATGTTACGCTGGAAGAGCTTGAAAGTATTGAAGGTTCTGGTCAGAATGGAAGAGTTCAAAAGAATGACTTGCTGAAATTTATTGAAGACAAAAAAGCTGGAAAATCAGCTCCGGCTGAGAGTAAACCCGCTTCAAAACCTTCGGCACCAAAAGTTAGTCCTTCAATTGGAGCTAGTGATCAGATTATTGAAATGGACCGGGTACGCAAATTAATTGCGGATCACATGGTTCGGTCAAAACAAACTTCACCTCATGTTACTTCTGTTGTTGAAGCGGATGTGACAAATCTGGTTCTGTGGAGAAATAAAGTTAAAAATGAGTTTCAGGAAAAGTATGGTGAGAAAATCACATTCATGCCTGTGTTTACTGAGGCTGTCGCAAAAGCTTTAATTGAATTCCCCGTTGTAAACTCTTCGGTTGATGATAATAAGATTTACCTGCATAAATCGGCCAACGTAGCTATCGCTGTGGCCAAACCCGATGGTAACCTGGTTGTACCGGTGATTAAAGAAGCCGAGCAAAAGAACTTGGTTGGTATCACCAAAAAGCTGAATCAATTAGCTGAAGGTGCACGATATAACAAATTAGGACCAGAAGATTACCAAGGGGGAACCTTTACAATTACTAATTTTGGTTCTTTCAGAAATGTTATTGGCACGCCAATTATTAATCAACCACAAGTAGCAATTCTGGCTACCGGAACAATAGAAAAAAAACCTGCCGTTATGGAAACTCCGACAGGAGACGCGATTGTAGTAAGACATAAAATGTTCCTTTCTCTTTCTTATGACCATCGAATTATTGATGGAGCAATGGGAGGTGCATTTGTGAGACGGATCGCCGATCTTCTAGAAGAATTCGACATAAACAGACAAATATAAATTACACATGAGCAGTATTTATCCCAAGATTTACACAATAAAGAATGTAGATAAGGAAACTCTTGAGAAGTGGTATACCAAATGGGTAGTGGGCCGCAGACTTGATGAAAGAGCTCCCAACTACCTCAAACAAGCCATTGGCTGGTCATATCATGCTCCTTATGCCGGACATGACGGAATACAGTTTGCAATTGGTCAACATTTTGACAAAGAAACCGACCATCTTTTCCCATATTACCGGGACATGATGACTTGTTTCTCTGCCGGTTTAACCGAAGAGGAAATCTTATTGAATGGAATTTCAAAGGCTACTGATGTGGCTGGCGGTGGACGGCACATGTCCAACCACTTCGCTAAGCCGGAATGGAATATTCACAATGTCTCATCATGTACCGGAAATCACGATCTACATGCAGTAGGAGTTGCCAGAGCGATTAAGTATTATGGACAAAAGGGAGTTGCTATTACGTCGCATGGTGAGTCTTCGGTGAGCGAAGGCTATGTATACGAAGCAATTAACGGGGCTTCGCGTGAGAAGCTTCCTGTAATATTTGTATTGCAGGACAATGGCTACGGAATTTCAGTTCCCAAGCACATGCAAACAGCCAACCGAAAAGCAGCTAATAATTTTATCGGATTCAAAAATTTAAGAATCATTCATTGCAATGGTAAAGATGTTTTTGACTCCATGAATGCGATGGCTGAAGCTAAAAAACATGTTCTTGAAGTTGGAGAGCCTGTTATTCTGCAAGCCAATTGTGTTCGTATTGAATCGCACTCGAATTCAGATCGGCATGAGCTGTATCGCAGTGAAAATGAGCGTAATTATGTTCGTGTTTATGATCCATTGGCGAAATTTCGCCGGATGTTGCTAAAATATAACCGGTTTACCGAAGAAGAACTTCAGTCTATTGAGGAAAACGCCAAAGGCATTGTCAAAGCTGCTCACAAAAAAGCGATGAAAGCTCCAGATCCGGATCCCGAAAGTATTTTTGATTTTGTAATGCCGGAGCCTTATCCAGCAGAGAAATATCCTGACGGAGTTCATAATCATGATGGCGATAAAGTTAAACTCGTTGAAGCGATCAATAAAACGCTGAAAGAAGAATTTCGTGCGAATCCGGACACGTTTATCTGGGGACAGGATGTTGCCAATAAAGAAAAAGGCGGTGCATTCAATGTAACAAAAGGAATGCAGCAGGAATTTGGAGAGCAACGAGTATTTAGTGCTCCAATTGCCGAAGACTTTATTGTTGGAACAGCAAATGGAATGAGCCGCTTTAACGATAAAATCAGAATCGTTATTGAAGGAGCTGAGTTTGCTGATTATTTTTGGCCGGCAATGGAACAGTATGTTGAATCCAGCCATGAGTATTGGCGTTCAAACGGACAGTTCGTTCCTAATATGACTATTCGATTAGCTTCTGGAGGTTACATTGGCGGTGGTTTGTATCACTCTCAAAATATTGAAGGCGCCTTGGCAACAATGCCAGGTGTTCGGATAGTTTACCCAACGTTTGCAGATGATGCAGCAGGATTATTGCGAACTGCAATCAGATCGAAAGGAATAACCGTATTTATGGAGCCTAAAGCACTATATAATGCACCACAGGCTGCAACTCCAATTCCTGATGATTTTGAAGTCCCGTTTGGAAAAGCCCGTATTCGAAGAGAAGGCAGCGATATTACGCTGGTAACCTATGGAAATACATTAATTTACAGTTTGCAAGCTGCTGAAAAACTTGAAGAAGAAGGAATTGACGTCGAAGTAATCGATTTAAGATCGATTGTTCCACTAGATAAAGAGACAGTTCTTGACTCTGTAAAGAAAACGAATAAAGTAATGGTTGTTCATGAAGATAAAGTTTTTGCTGGTTTTGGTTCTGAAGTTACTTCTATGATTATGGAGGAAGCGTTTGAATACCTAGATGCACCAGTGAAAAGGGTTGGTTCACCTTATACTCCGGTAGGATTTAACAGGATTCTTGAAAAAGCCATTCTGCCCGATACCGATAAAATTGTGGCTGTAGCTAAAGAGTTAATTGCATACTAAAAGGAAGATCATGAGCAAAATAGGTATATTTTATAGCTTTCATACAAATAAAACCTCTAAAGTAGCCGAAAAGATTATACAAGCTTTAGACAATGAAAATCTCGAAGTCGTGAATGCTGAAGAGGTAACTGAAGAGAATTTCCTTCAGTTTGACAAGTATATTATAGGTGTTGCAACTTGGTGGGACGGAGAATTACCCAACTATTGGGATGAGCTTGTTCCGGCGATTGAGGACATGGATTTGTCGGGCAAGACGTTTGCTATATTTGGCTTAGGAGATCAAAAGTTTTATCCGGAAAATTTTAATGATGGTGTAGGTATTTTTGCCGAATTAGTTGAGTCAAGGGGTGCTAAAGTTGTCGGGCATACTTCACGCGAGGGATATAATTACGAAAAATCAAGAGCTGAAAGAGGTGATAATGAGTGGAGTGGTCTTTGTCTTGATCAGGAAAATCAAGCACGATTATCAAAAGGAAGAATTGACAAATGGGTTGAAACTCTGAAGAAGTCAGGGTTTTAACGATCAATCAAATAAAAAGTAAAATAGAGCGTGGAATTAAAGTAATTCCACGCTCTATTTTTTTTTAAATGAACTATACAAAGTCTTATTATAAGAATCAGATAAAGCTGTTATGATCTTGCAGAGTTACATATGTGCACATCTATCAACATGGCTACTAGTGTGTTATTAGAAATCATCACATATATTTACATTTGTGTATTTAGCTTTTGATTGGATTTTTGTGTCTTAGTTCTTGAATTCCTTAAAAAGAGTGATGTGTATTTTTGCCTTTCTCACTGAACTCCTTTAGAATTTAATATTTGGTGCATCCTTATAGGATGGACAGAAATACGAGATTGGTTTATTTAAATCTTATTGTGCTGTTTGATTGATGATGTTTAGCTAGTGTATATCTCAGATGCGCGCTAATCTTTTTCTTTGTTTGTATTTATGAATGGTTAAGGTGTTTTTACTTGCTCTTCCTTAGAAGTCATTAAAATGCTAAATCTGAGCTAAAAATAATCTTCTGTGTTTGTCTTATAGTTGATATTATGTTATTTTTATACGTTTAAAAAAAGGAGAGAAAATTTCCCTCCTTGAAATATAAGTCTTAATTCTCTATTGCTTCAGTTCTTCAAGCTTAGCATTTACTTCATCAAACTTATCCATCATCTTCAAACGATAATACAAAGTCTTTAACGTTTCTAATGAACTCATTTGAGTTTGCGGTGCATCTTTAGAATACTCAGCGGCTTTTTCCATTGGTGGAATTGCTTTTTTGAAGTGGACATCAGCTTTGCTTTTCTCTTCTTCATATTTTTCTGGTTCATTAGTTGGAACCGAATTTGCTACCTCTATTTGCTTAACTCCCTCGTTATAATAAATCGCCCCCAGATTGTAATAAGCATCAGCAAAATCGTCTTTCAATTCAATTGCACTTTTATATGCTTCTGTCGCTTTTTCAATATCTCCAATTTTGTCGTACAGCGAACCTTTTGCAAAATGAAATGAAGCGTTTTCAGGATCTTGTTCAATTGCTAACTCCAGGTATTTCATCGCATCATCTACCTTATCTGAGTTCAGGTAAATGTTAATCATACCTACCAAAATTGAACTGGTTTCCGGATATTTCTCAAATCCTCGTTGGTAGGTTTCTAATGCAGCTGCAGTGTCCTGTTGCATAACGTAGCAAGACGCAATCAACTCAAAAGTACGTGCTCCATTGTAATCGTGTTTTGCAGCTTCTTCATAATACTTAATGGCTTCATCATATTTTTCAGCATTATAAGCGGCTAAACCAGCATTGAAAATAATCACTGTATCTACGGCTTGCGGGTTTTCTTCGTCTTTCATCAATGGCATATCTTCAATCTCAAGAATCTGCTTAAATGATTGCAAAGCTAGCTCGTAGTTATTTTCGTTAAAAGCCTGTACGGCTTGATTTGTGAAATCCGAAATCAACAGCGTAAGTTTAATTTTCACTGCGTTATCATTACGATCTTTATCGTCTAACTCTAATGCCTTTTTATACGACTTTAAAGCTTCTGATAATGGGTTCTCTGATAACTTCTTGTAATTCTCGTTGTCAGAGCTAAATATAGCCTGAAAAATCTCTCCTCGAACTTCCCATGTTCTGGGCCAGTCAATGGTTTTATCAGATTTATCATTACTCGGGTTAATTGTTTCCTCAATCGTTGTATAGGCTTCGTCAAGCTTACCAGCGTCTTTATAGCTTTGAGCGCTTGACACCTTACCTTTCTGTGCAAAAACAGCCGAAACTGAAATTATAAGTGCAATTAGAATAAATGTTCTCTTCATCATCTTTTAGTAATTATTAATTTTAGATTTTTCTACAAATTTAATTTTTTTATAAACCAGTACAAATCTATGACTAATAAAGCATTATGATTCATCTTCTGGTCCTGTTGGTTCATCGTCGGTTATTATCTCATCTGAAAGTTCTTCATCACTCGTATTTTCGAATGTTACCCGAGCTATCGAGGCGATTTTGTCCTCACCTTTCAGGTTGATTAGTCTTACTCCTTGAGCAGCTCTGCCCATAACGCGCAAAGCTGAAATTGGAAGTCTTATCGTCAAGCCTTTTTGTGTAATAATCATCAAATCATTTTCATCAAGAACGCTTTTAATTGCAATCAGGCTTCCGGTTTTTTCAGTGATGTTAATCGTTTTAACACCTTTACCTCCCCTATTGGTAATTCGGTAATCCTCGATGCTTGATCGTTTTCCATATCCTTTTTCAGAAACAACAAGAACGTCTTCTGACTCATTCTCTACACAGATCATGCCAACAACCTCATCATTCTCATTTCCAAGGGTTATACCTCGTACTCCCGATGCTGTTCTTCCAATTGATCTAACAATATCTTCATGAAAGCGAATAGCTTTCCCCGATTTAACGGCGATCATAATGTCATGGCTTCCGTTGGTCAGGCGTGCCTCTAGCAGTTGATCTCCTTCTCGAATGGTAATTGCATTCACCCCATTTTGGCGAGGTCGAGAATAAGCTTCTAATGAGGTCTTCTTTATAATACCCTTCTTGGTACAAAGGATGATATAATTGTTGTTAATGTATTCTTCGTCATCCAATCGCTTAACCTTATTAAAGGCGAGTACTTGGTCATCTGGTTCAATGTTCAACAAGTTTTGAATCGCGCGTCCTTTTGAGGTTCTTGTGCCTTCTGGAATTTGATACACTTTCAACCAAAAACATTTCCCTTTTTCAGTAAATAAAAGCAGAGTATTATGCATTGTCGCAATAAACATGTGCTCAAGGAAATCTTCATCTCGTGTTGAACCACCTTTTGAACCAACGCCTCCCCTGCCTTGAATTTTAAAATCAGTTAGCGGTGTACGTTTAATATAGCCCAAATGAGAAATCGTGATTACCATTTCTTCATCAGCATAGAAGTCTTCAGGATTGAATTCTTCAGCATTAGGAATAATCTCCGTTTTACGTTCGTCTCCGTATTTCTCTTTAATTTCAAGCAATTCGTCTTTAATAATGCTCATTCGCAATTCTTCGTTCGCCAGAATTTCGCGGCAATGCTCAATAAACTGCATGATTTCTTCGTACTCAGAACGCAACTTGTCTTGCTCCAGCCCTGTTAATTGGCGCAATCGCATTTCAACAATAGCTCTAGCTTGAATTTCAGACAGTTCAAACTTCTCAATAAGGCGCTCTCTGGCTTCATCCGGAGTTTTTGAACTTCGAATCAATGCGATTACTTCATCTATGTTGTCGCTGGCAATAATCAAACCTTCCAGGATATGAGCTCTTTTCTCAGCCTGCTCCAGTTCGTACTGGGTTCTTCTAACGACAACATCGTGTCGATGTTCTACAAAATAATGGATCAGATCTTTCAGGTTCAGCATTCTTGGCCGTCCTTTAACCAATGCAATATTATTTACGCTGAAACTGGTTTGAAGCTGAGTGTATTTATATAGCTTATTTAAAACAACATTCGATATTTCATCTTTCTTAATGTCGATAACTATCCGCATACCGTCACGATCGGATTCATCATTGACATTCGAAATTCCTTCAATTTTCTTTTCATTGACTAATTCAGCAGTTTTCATAATCATTTCTGCTTTATTAACCAGGTAAGGAATCTCGGTAATTACAATTTTTTCACGACCATTGGGTTGAACTTCCACATGCGCTTTTCCTCTTAAAACAATTCGTCCACGGCCTGTTTCAAAAGCTTCTTCAACGCCTTTGTATCCGTAAATTATTCCACCGGTAGGGAAATCAGGAGCTTTTATGATTGGAATAAGCTCTTTAATATCAATTTCCGGATTGTCAACGTATGCCACGATGGCATCAATTGTATCAGAAAGGTTGTGTGGTGGCATATTTGTTGCCATTCCGACAGCAATTCCCGATCCTCCATTGACTAAAAGTCCAGGGATTCTGGTTGGTAAAACCGTAGGTTCATTTAGTGATTCATCAAAATTTGGTTGTAGATCAACCGTATTTTTATCCAAATCCTGTAATGTCTCTTCGGCAATTTTAGTCAGTCTTGCTTCCGTGTAACGCATTGCAGCCGGGCTATCTCCGTCCACTGAGCCAAAGTTTCCTTGTCCGTCTACCAATGGGTATCTCATTGACCAATGTTGCGCCATACGAACCATCGTAAAGTAAACAGAAGAATCGCCATGAGGGTGATACTTACCAAGCACCTCTCCGACAATTCTTGCCGATTTTTTATACGGACGGTTTGAAAGTATCCCTAACTCGCTCATTCCAAACAAGACACGACGATGCACGGGTTTTAATCCATCCCTAACATCAGGCAATGCTCTTGAAACAATGACTGACATCGAATAATCGATGTAAGCAGACTTCATCTGCTCTTCAATATTTATTTTTATAATTTTTTCGCCTTCAGCCATTTAATCCTCCTTTTAAAGAAATTTTATGTTGAAATTTTTTTGACATACAAAAATATAAAAATACTAGTAATACCAGCTATTCAAAGCGGTTAATAATTGCCCGTATTCAATAAGATTTTAACATTATCATGTTTAAAAATCCGCGCCAATTAGCCTAAGAGTAGATAAATATTGATTAATTTTAGCATTAAATACAACGCAAAGAGCTTCGGAATGCAACCAACATTTCGGAATAGTATTTGTTAATAAGGAAATAAGTTAATAATTCAAAAGTACATTAATATGGATTCTCAATTCTCACCAAGAATAAAAGATGTTCTTACCTATAGTCGTGAAGAAGCTATCCGGTTAGGAAATGAACAGATTGGGCTTGAGCATATTTTTCTGGGGATTTTGAGAGAAGGAGAAGGGATTGCAATTGATATTCTTACGAATTTAGGAGTTAATTTGTCAGAAATAAAGGAAGCGATAGAAACAACGCTTCGAACCGAAAATACAATTGATTCACAAGCATCCGTTCAACTCTTAAAATCAGCAGAGAAAGCACTTAAGCTAGTGTATCTGGAAGCAAGGGCTTTCAATAGTACCACGATAAATACCGGCCATTTACTTTTAGCTTTATTAAAAGATAAAGATAGCCAGATTTCATCGTTATTGAGTGATTTTCACGTAAATTATTATATTTTGAAATCGAGATTAGAAGATTACAAACAACCTGAAGGAAAATCTGACTTTGGCGACGAAGATGATGTGGATGATCCTTTTTCAAAGCAACCTCCTCAGGGGGGAAGTTCTTCTTCAAAGAAAGGAGCAGGTGCAAAATCAGAAACCCCGGTATTGGATAATTTCGGAATCGATGTTACAAAAGCTGCCGAAGAAAATAACCTTGACCCCATCGTCGGTCGTGAAAAAGAAATTGAACGCTTAGCTCAAATACTTTCGCGCCGTAAAAAGAATAATCCGATTTTAATTGGAGAACCAGGTGTCGGTAAATCAGCAATCGCTGAGGGGTTAGCTCTTCGGATCATTCAAAAGAAAGTCTCAAGAGTATTGTTTGATAAACGAGTGGTCAGTCTTGATATCGCATCGATAGTTGCCGGAACAAAATACCGGGGACAATTTGAGGAACGCATGAAAGCCATTTTAAATGAGCTGGCAAAAGTGAACAATGTTATCTTATTCATTGATGAAATACACACCATTGTTGGAGCAGGTGGAGCAACAGGCTCGCTTGATGCGGCCAACATGCTGAAACCGGCTTTAGCTCGTGGTGACATTCAATGCATTGGAGCAACTACGTTGGACGAGTACCGCCAGCAAATTGAAAAAGATGGAGCCTTGGAACGTCGTTTTCAAAAGGTGATGGTAGATCCAACTTCGGTGGATGAAACAATTGAAATTCTGAATAACATTAAAGAACGTTATGAAGACCACCACAATGTTTATTATTCACCCAAAGCCATCGAAGCTTGCGTTAAGTTAACAGCACGCTATATTACTGATCGGTATTTACCGGACAAAGCCATCGATGCATTGGACGAAGCTGGCTCACGAGTACATATTTCAAATATTAATGTTCCCGATCGAATTGTTAAGCTGGAAGAGAAGATTGAAAACACCCGGGAAGAAAAGATCAAAGCGGTAAAAAGTCAGAATTTTGAGGTTGCAGCAAACCATCGCGATAAAGAAAAAAATCTACTCCAATTGCTCGACGAGGAAAAAGAAGCTTGGGAAAAAGAGCTAATTAGCCATCGCGAAGTTGTAGAAGAGGAAAAGGTTGCAGAAGTGGTTGCTATGATGTCAGGGATTCCAGTACAACGTATTGCTCAAGCTGAGGGAATCCGCCTGATGAACATGGGTGATAAATTGAAAGGCAGTGTTGTTGGACAAGACGATGCGATTGCTAAAATTGTTAAAGCGATTCAACGTAACCGTGCCGGACTGAAAGATCCGAATAAGCCGATTGGATCCTTTGTCTTTCTTGGACCAACCGGAGTTGGTAAAACTCAGTTGGCAAAAGTAATCGCCCGATATCTATTTGATAGTATTGATTCTCTGATCAGGGTTGATATGAGTGAGTATATGGAGAAATTTGCCGTGTCTCGTTTAGTAGGTGCTCCTCCCGGATATATTGGATACGAAGAAGGCGGTCAGTTAACTGAGAAAGTTCGTCGTAAGCCATATTCCGTTATACTATTGGATGAGATTGAAAAAGCTCACCCTGATGTGTTTCACTTATTATTGCAAGTGCTTGATGAAGGTCGTTTGACTGATAGTTTGGGGCGTAATATCGACTTTAAGAATACGATCATCATTATGACTTCCAATATTGGTTCGCGTCAGCTGAAAGATTTTGGTCGCGGAGTTGGTTTTTCGACTCCAAAGTCTTCAGAGGACGAAAACGATCATGCAAAATACATTATTCAGAAGGCCTTGAAGCGAGCTTTTGCTCCTGAGTTTTTGAATCGGATTGATGATGTGATCATGTTTAATACGCTTTCAAAAGAAGATATCTTTAAAATTATTGATATTGAGTTGCAAGACCTTTATACTCGGGTAGAATCGTTAAATTACAAGTTGAAAATTTCGAGAGCCGCAAAAGATTTTATTGCCGAAAAAGGCTATGATTCGCAATATGGCGCAAGACCCTTAAAAAGAGCTATTCAGAAATATCTGGAAGATGAAATGGCAGAAGTTATTATTAAAGCTTCGATAACAGAAGGTGACACCATTTCGATTGGCTTTGATAAGAAATTGGAAAAGATAAAAGTCAAAATTTTAACGACTAAAGATACAACGACTAAGTAAAAGCAAAAAAAGCTGGTTAATTAACCAGCTTTTTTTATATAAATTTTGATTCGTTTACTTGTCTGTTTTTGTTGGTTCCTTTTCATCCAGATTGATCCGTGCTTTAGGTAGAAATTCTGGAAATTCTTCTTGAACAAATTTAATCAGCTGTTCTCGCACATGCACGCGAAGATCCCAAGCAGTTGGCGAATCGTAGGCACTAACCAAAGCTCTTAGTTGAATCGTTCTTTCTGTTAAGTCAGTCACCTGAAGTACATTAACTTTTTTATCCCAAAGGTCAGTATTTTCAAGGATTTCAGTTAATTTTTTCCTCATTGAATCAACTGGAAATCCATAATCAACATAAATAAAAACTGTTCCCATAATTTCGGCAGATGTCCTTGTCCAATTTTGAAACGGCTTTTCAATAAAATAAGTGATTGGCAGGATTAGTCTGCGCTTGTCCCAAATACGAACCACAACATAAGTCAGCGTGATTTCTTCAATCCACCCCCACTCTCCTTCCACGACCACCGCATCTTCAATTCGAATAGGTTGAGTAATTGCAATCTGAAATCCGGCTAAGATAAGTGCAATACTTCGTTGTGCAGCAAACCCAATGATAATACCAGCAATACCGGCACTGGCTAGTAGGCTAACTCCGATTTTTTGAATCTGTGGAAACATCATCAAAATCACTCCGAGCGAGATGATCAAGGTGATTGAGATCAGCATCCGTTCAAGCACTGTCAATTGGGTATAAACCTTACGGGCTTTTAAATTATTTTTTGATGTGATGTCATATTTACCCAGAAAATAGACTTTCACTCCCTTTATGGCATTAATTATGAGCCATGCAATTATGATTGTATATAAAATACCACTAAAAATCCGAATATCTGGAGAGAATTTCTCACCCAATAGCCCGGTAATTGGTGCAAGCACCGATCCGAAGAGTAAAATAATGAGAGCGGTAAAAGGGAAACTTATTAGTCTTAATACTTTTAATCCTATTGTATGATCGGTTCCTTTGCGAATTACCTTTTTCACATAGGCAATAATTCCAAAAGCGATGATAAATCCGACAACAACGCCAACCGTGATCGTTCCAATTCTTAAATATATATCCATTAATAGAAGTTTGTTTTACATCTAATAACAACGGGATCTTAAGTGCGTTCAAGAAACTATGTGTATTTACCGTTAAATCTAATCGCCATTACACTTATATCGTCAGCTTGTTTCGCATTACTCCTGAAGCTCTGTAAATCCACCATTAAACTGTCAATCAACAATTTTGATGGATAATCGGTTGCGCCTTGCAAATAAGATAGCAGCCGCTGCTGTCCGTAGAATTCGTCCAACGGATTTTTGCAATCTGTAACTCCATCTGTATATAACACAAGGGTTTCACCTTTCGACAAAACGATAGAATCCGATTCATAACTTTTGTTTGAATATACACCAATAGGTAACCCATGGGTATGCTCAAGTTGTTTGACTCCCTTACTTTTCTCCAGCAAAAATGGATAGTTGTGTGCCGCATTACAATAGTCTAAAATGCCGGTTTCAATATCTAAAATACCGAGAAAGAGAGTTAAAAAATGCTGATTCGAATTTTCTTTGCTCAGTTCCTGATTGACAGAGTCGACGATGCCGGCAGCCGACAGTTCGGTGGACTTGCTTTTAATCATGGTATTGGCCACTGCCATAAATAATGCTGCTGGTATTCCTTTTCCCGACACGTCGCCCATTGTAAAAAGCAGGTGTTTTTCATCAATAAAGAAGAAATCGTACAAATCACCTCCAATACTTTCTACAGGCTTTAAAATCGCATATAATTCAATTTCCTTGTGTTTACTTAACACGCTAAAATCCTGAGGAATAATTGTACGCTGTATTTCTTTTGCCGACTTCAGATCTTTCTCATATTTGCGCTTATCTTTTCGAACCTGCAATTGCTCTCTCATATAAGTTCCATATTGATCCTGAAGTGCTTGCAAACTCTCATTCAACAATTCTATCTCATTTTTTCTACCCCGGCGTCGCAGCGAATGATCACCAAAACTGAAGCGTTGGATCGATTTTACAGCCTGCGACAAAGGTGAAAACATGCGTTTAAAAAGGAAGATAATGATTAATAATATGAGAATGATTCCGACCATAGAAACCAGCACGATTTCTTCAAAAATTTCATCTAACTCATTAAATAATTCATTGGTCGGAATTACAATGATTACTTTCCAGCTGGTGGCGACCACGGGGGCAAAATAAAACCAGCTTCTTTCGTAATTAAGCATTTCGGGATAGGCAAAACCCGACCCCATTTGATTATTCTCTAAGCCTTCAATATATTCTTGCCGGTTTTCAGTAAATATTTTCGAGTCAATCTCAAAAATATTCTTTTTCATAACCCAATCTTCGTTTGGATGAGTCAAAAAATCGCCTTCTTTCGATATAATAAATGCGAACCCATTTTTCTTAATTGGAATGTTTGCAATAGCGTTGCTTAAAAATTTCAGGTTAATATCTCCGGCAACAATTCCGATAGTATCATTTTGCTGATTGTAAACAGGCAAATAATATGAAATAAGCAGATTCGATGAGTCGTCGGGACAGTAATATGGCTGACACCAAAATCCTTGTGGGGTTTTGGCCAATTGACTTAAAAGATCAGGTGTTTGAAATACCGTACAATTACGATCATTTTTGTCAACTTTAATCAAGTTTTGCGGGCTGTATCGGAACGCTGAATACGTGGTGGTGTCTCCATTTTGAAAAAGCATAACACGCAAGCCATTAATGACCTGGTTGTTTTTAAGCACTTCATGCAAAAAAAATTGTAAATCGCCATTTGCCTGGTAATAAAGAACCTGAGTCGCAACATTTCTGGCTATTTCCTGAGTATTAACCACATTAATCGAAATTTGATTGATAATCAAGCTCGATTGGTGAATCGCCCCTTCCTCAATTTTTTGCATTAGAATTTCCTTACTGTGTTTATAGTTCAAAAACACAATTAAGGAAACTACCGCAATCACCGCGGCTAAAACATAAATTCCTAATTGAACACCAATACTCCGTTTAGTCATGAATCGCGCACTTCGTTATAATTTATACAAGTTATGAAAAAGCAAAATGAAAGGAAAGACCTTACGACTGATTAATTAGCCAATCGCGTGTTCCCCTGTACAAACAAGTATTTGAAGCAAACAAAGCTGATTTTGCAAGTGCTTTTTCAAAGTTTTGCTGGCTTAGGAGATAATAGCAGAATGCACCGTGCAGAAAGTCTCCTGCTCCCAATGTATCCAGCACTTCTACTTTAGGGATATCGATGCTACTCGCTTGAACCGAAGACTGGCATAAGATCGGTTCTTGTCCCTGGGAAATGGCTTTATATGAAATTTTGTATTGATCAAGAAAAGCAAAAACATCCTCGGGCGTTTCCGTTTTCGGCGGATGAAAATCACTTGAACAGATGGCATAATCGACAAAAGGTAATAATTCGGGCAGATGAGACTTCCAGCTGCCACCGTCAAAAACAACCGGAATATTCCTTTGCTTTGCTTCGTAGGCAAGATCAATTGCTATTTCCGGATAAAACCCATCGATCATGACCACTTCCGGATTGATTTCATCCAAAAGCTTTTTTGAATCCAACTTCGCTTTTAGCTTTTCAGGATGATGCGTAAAGATTGTGCGATCGCCATTAGAAGAGGTAATTACTGTTGCTAAAACCGGTTGTATTTGCTGATCCTTTTGCACATCAAGGCAATTTACATGGCATCTTTCAAAGTCACCACTAAAGACCGATTTGAATGAATTATCGCCAATGGCCGTTACTAAATTTGCATCTCCATTTAATGCAGCGAATGCAACAGCAGCATTAGTCGCAGGTCCTCCAACAAAAAACTCAGGCGGTGCAGACTTTATTTTCACATTGCTGCCCGGAAAAACATCAACATAGTACTGAATGTCTAAAGTGGCTAAACCAAGGAAAAGTGCTCGTTTCATAAAAATGTAAAAAAAAGAAAAGCCGACACATTAACAGGTGTCGGCTTGAAAATATTTTTTCCTGAATGATCAGGTATTCATTGCACCACAAACATTGATCACTTGTCCGCTTACATAACTCGACAAATCAGATGCAAGGAAGAGTGCCGTTTTCGCAACTTCTTCAGGAGTACCTCCTCTTTTCATCGGAATATTTGCTTCCCATGCTTTTCTGGCATCCTCCGGAATTTTAGCTGTCATCTCAGTAATAATAAATCCGGGAGCAATAGCATTGCTGCGAATGCCCCGTGAACCAAGCTCTTTAGCAATTGATTTTGTAAAACCAATAATCCCGGCTTTTGATGCTGAGTAGTTTGATTGTCCTGCATTTCCACTAACTCCAACAACAGAGCTTAAGTTGACAATTGAGCCCGAACGTTGTTTCAACATCGTTTTTTGAGCAGCTTTTGTAAAGTTGAATACTGATTTTAAGTTGACTGTAATTACAGCATCCCACTGTTCTTCAGTCATACGCATCAGCAAAGTATCTTTCGTAATTCCGGCATTGTTTACCAAGGCATCAATTTGTCCAAAATCCTTAACCACTTCTGAAACAACACGATCTGTATCTGCAAAGTCGGCTGCATTTGATGCATAGCCTTTAGCCTTTACGCCTATTGCATTCAATTCAGCTTCAGTGGCTTTCATGTTTTCATCTTCAACAAGGTCGGTAAACGCAATGTTACAACCTTCTTCGGCAAATTTTAATGCAATGGCTTTCCCGATACCTCTTGAGGCACCAGTAATAATAGCCGTTTTACCTTCTAATAATTTCATTTTTGTGTATTTTAATTTTGCTGAACAAATATAGTGGTTTGATCTATGCCAGCGATAAATTGGTGATATTTTTTTTATAAATAGCTTGAATACATTCAGTTCTGAACCCGGTTCTTATCGACCAGAAAGAAATTTACTTTAGGAGACTTTTATACAGTTCCATTAAATGTAGAGAGGTATTTTTAATATGGAATTTTTGAACATGTGCATGCCCCTTCTCTCGCAGTTTCGCATACAGTGCATCATCTGTAATAACGAACTCAATGGCTGAAGCAATTGCAGATGTCTGCTCCGGGTCAACATAAAGAGCCCCCTCCCCGCCTGCTTCACTAAAACAGCCTACATTACTGGTAATTACCGGAAGTTTGCAAAACAGCGCTTCTATAATTGGAATTCCAAACCCTTCGAAGAGAGATGGCCAGATTAGTAATTCAGCCAATTGATAAAACACAGGTAAATCTTCACCAGTAACAAAATCCACAAATTGAATTTTCTCCTCTAGCTTGAATTTACTCGCGATGGCAATCAGCTCGTTTTTATAACTATTTTCCCTGCCAACAATAACCAGCGGATATTGAATTTCCAAAGGCAACAAAGCTATTGCTTCGATGATTCGCTCTATATTTTTGTGCTTGACCAATGCACCAACAAATAAGTAAAACCGATCGGGTAATTGATAGGTGTCTTTGACGCGCTGTTTGCATTCATTATTCTTTTCGTCGTAATATAAATTGGAACACGACTGATAATTCACCACAATCTTTTCTTCCGGCACATGTAGCAAATCAATCAAATCCTTTTTTGTTTGTTCACTTACAGCGATAATTAGATCGGCATGCCTGCAACTGTATTTTATTTTCGCCAGATAAATCTTCCGGTCGATCCATTTGAACTCATTTTTCAGCCGAAACACAAAAAGATCGTGAATTGTGACCACATATTTGGTATGCTTGTTTTTTTTCTTGAAGGGAATCTCGTGACTTAATCCATGAAAAATATCCAGCTGTTGTTTTCTGATCTCGTTTTCTGAAAAGTAGCTTCTCCAAAGAGCTTTACCCGTTATCGAAGAACCTGGATTAATCAAAGTCGTTTGATTTGAGATTTGCTTGTGCCAATTTACACACTCTGCGTTTTTAGCTGACTCACCGAACAAATAATAGCTGTTTTCTGGATAATAGTTGACTAGTCCACTAATCAAATTTCTGGAGTAATTACCCAATCCTCGGGTATTGTGGAAAGCGCGTTTCGAATCGAAACCAATTTTCAAAGGCATTTTGATCGAATAAATTTAATGAATCAACAGAGTAACGCACTAAAGTAGTTTTTTATGATTTAAATCCAATAGAAGCAGTCGGAATAAAACTAATAAGCAGTAAGTACAATAGATAGCGGATTAAATTTTGTTGTAGCGAGCAACTCTTAAATGTTGTCTTAACTATAGAATCATCACTTCTCAGTAAAAAATATGATTTATCTGAAGAGTTTGAAAGGTTTGCTTATTTTTGTGGTTTGTACATTTTAATTTATGATCATAAACTATAGCATACCTTTTAGCGAACATCGTAAAGTTGCCAGAACTTATTCTAAACTAGTTCGCACTTTGAAAAAACCATTTGTAAAAAGAAGGTTTTTAAAACATTTAACAGGCAATAATATCGATTATCGAGAAATACCGGTAGTCATCAATAATTATAACCGAATTATTTGTTTAAGAAAGCTGATTGATTGGTTAGAAAAGGCTGGAATGAAAAATATCTATATCATTGATAATAATTCAAGCTATCCCGAATTGGTGGAGTATTATCAAAAAACCAACCATACAGTAATACAAATGAATGCCAATATTGGTTATAAGTCTATCTGGGATACAATTATACACCTGTGGTTTAGAGGCCTTCCTTATGTTTACACCGATCCGGATATTCTTCCTATTGAGGAATGTCCGTTGGATGCAGTAAGGTACTTTCAGGAATTATTAATCAAATACCCCGCATATACTAAAGTTGGCTTTGGCTTAAAAATTGACGATATTCCAGACTATTATCCGAACAAAGAAGAGGTAATTCAGTGGGAAAGCAAATTTTGGGAAAAGCAGATTTCTGAAAATATCTTTGAAGCTGATATTGATACAACGTTTGCATTGTACAAACCGATGACAAAGAATCAACAATGGGGAAAAACGTTGCGAACAAGTGGGAAATATATGGCAAGGCATTTACCTTGGTACGAAAATCCTGAGGTACTGTCGGAGGAAGAAATACATTACAGAATGAAAACAATTGGAAGTTCATGGTATTCGCAGGCTAATAAGATTTAATGATGAGCGTGATTTATAAATAGCATCATGTCAAAAAAGATAGAATTATATACATTTTTTTACAAAGAAGCACCGGTTGTAATCAACAAATCCCCGTACATTCCGATAATGGCTGGTAATGCCATCTCCCATGCCGCAGTTCACATGAAAGGCGATGATACTGGAAAATCGATTTCAGAGAGGAATAAATACTACAGCGAGCTAACCGGTACTTATTGGGTTTGGAAAAATACCATGCAGGATATTGTTGGGGTGGTGCATTACCGACGTTTTTTTACCAATAAGCCGGAACCGGCCTACTACAAATTTAAGCGGGTGTTATATCGTTTTGTTGGCATTCAGTATAAGCGTCATGGGTTAATTTATACCCGTAACGTTAGAGAATTTATCGAGGATGTTTTGACAGAACAGGAAATCATTGATTTATTGCATGAGTATGATGTGCTAATGCCGATGAAAAGAAAACTGAAATATACGGTTAAGAAGCACTACGAGCGTTACCACAATAAAACAGACCTCTGCCTACTTGATGAAATTTTAAAGGAAAAGTATCCTGACTATGTTGATGCATTTCATCGCGTATTATCTAAAAAGCGCCTCTATGCAAACAACATGTTCATCATGAAACGAGCCGATTTTGACCGTTGCATGGAGTGGTTATTTGATATTTTGTTTGAATTTGAAAAGCGGATAGCGCTATCCAATTATCAAGGATATCAAGAACGTGTGATGGGATTCATTGCCGAGCGCATGTTAAATGTGTGGCTTGAACAGGAACAACCGAAAATAAAAGATCTGCCTGTGATCTATTTCAAGCATTTTAAATCCATTAAATAAGCAATCACTCTAGAGAAGCCGT
The DNA here is from genome assembly GCF_009847015.1 of Sunxiuqinia indica. Taxonomy (GTDB): domain Bacteria; phylum Bacteroidota; class Bacteroidia; order Bacteroidales; family Prolixibacteraceae; genus Sunxiuqinia; species Sunxiuqinia indica. Next base: position 529,109 of record NZ_WVEM01000001.1, on the reverse strand, counting down.
GCTTGTGCCTTGCTCCTACCTTTACATTTTGTACTTTTGCCACTTCAAAATATAGACGTTTATGATTGATCAATCCACCATATGTGCCATCGCTACTTCTCCGGGAGTTGGCGCCATTGCTACTATTCGCTTGTCGGGTGAAAATGCCATTGAAATTGCTGACCGCGTTTTTCAATCGCCTGCTAAAGACAAGAGGCTAGCCGAACAAAAAGCAAACACCCTGCACGTGGGCACAATCCGCGAAGAGGCCGAAATCATTGATGAAGTGGTGGTCGCGTTATTTCGTGCCCCTCATTCGTTTACAGGTGAAGATGTCGTCGAAATTACCTGCCACGGCGCCGTATACATTCAACAGCGAATATTGGAATTGTTACTGAAAAGTGGAGCACGAATGGCTCGTCCAGGCGAATTTACCCAACGAGCTTTTCTGAATGGAAAGATGGATCTTTCTCAGGCCGAAGCCGTGGCTGATCTGATCGCATCAACCAATGCTGCCAACCATAAAATGGCTTTGAAGCAGATGCGTGGAGGTTTCTCTTCCGAGATTAAAAAGCTTCGCGACCAATTGCTGCACTTTATTGCCATGGTGGAGTTGGAACTTGATTTTAGTGAAGAAGATGTCGAGTTTGCTGATCGCAAACAATTGGTTGAGCTCACGGAGAAAATAGAGCGACTCCTAAATAGTTTGGCTAGTTCATTTAAACTGGGAAATGTGCTGAAAAATGGCGTGCCGGTCGCTATTGTTGGCGAAACGAATGTGGGTAAATCGACCCTGTTGAATGCGATCTTGAATGAAGAAAAAGCCATTGTTTCGGATATCCATGGAACCACACGTGATGTGATTGAAGATGTGGTGAATATTAACGGAACGGCCTTTCGCTTTTTTGATACGGCGGGAATCCGTGAAACGGTTGACCAGATTGAAACCCTGGGGATTGAGCGCAGCTACAGCAAGCTGGAGCAGGCAGATATTGTATTGTTGGTTACCGACCTCTCTAACCCCATTGACTTAATCAGACAGCGCGTGGAAATGATTCGGAAACGTATTTCAGATCAGAAGCTGATTATTGTGGGTAACAAAGCCGACATTGGTGGCAACGAAAAGATTAAGGAGATGTTAGCGGCCTTTATATTGGGCGAAAATGAAGATATGGTCTTTATTTCGGCAAAAAAGCAACAAAACCTCGAATCGTTGATTGACTTGCTGAAAGAAAATGCCAACTTGCAACAGCCCGAAGGTACAGACATTATTGTATCAAACCTCAGGCACTATGAAGCACTGAACAATGCTCATCAAGCCGTAATACGGGTTATCGACGGATTACAAAATGGCATTAGCGGAGATTTCCTGGCCCAGGATATCCGCGAATGTCTACATTTCCTCGGTGAGATCACTGGTGAAATATCAAATGATGAAGTATTGGGGCATATTTTTAAGAATTTTTGTATCGGAAAGTAACAACTCCGTAGAGTTTGTACGATTTAAAAAGCCTGTTCTAAACAATTGTTGTTTGAAACAGGCTTTTCGATGAGTGTATTGCTCAAAATTCTAATTTATTGGGCCTCATCTAACGGAACATAAAAAGTTGTTGTTGTTGGACAATAAATTCCCCAGGTGATTGATCCAATTAATCCGTTCACGAACGAAATGTTTGTTTTAACGACATAGTTTTGACGTCCTTTTACAAAAAGGTCGGCGTCCATATTTGTCTTTTTACCCGGGATTAAACCATAAAGCCAATGGCTATTCCATTGTTTTTGCACTTCAATCACCGGATCATTTTCAGAAACGTCGCCAACCAAAATCCGGTTGTTATAACACGACGATAACGTCAATACGCAGATAGCTGCAAATAAAAATTTTTTCATAATTAATTTTTGTTAAGATGATGCACAAATATAAAGTATATGGAGATTAAAATAAATAGGTGGGCCGGTTTTTAAGAACATATGTCGTCAACGGTGCATTCTCGCGCGAATCTTCTTTTGCCCCTTCAGGGCGTCGGCCATCGCCTGGTTCCGTATTCCCACGGCGGTGTCGCGGGCTGGTGCTGAAAGGCCTTTGGCCTTATTTTGTATAAGGAATCGTTCGTCTCATTTCCTAACTGTAATATCCAACTTCTTTCTTTCCTTGCACCAAAGGTGCTATAGCATCAGGGCAGGGCAACGCCCTGTTGCCAGAGATTTTGGGACGTTGGTAGCCCTGAAAGGGCGTGAGCCGTTAAATACCGTACATTTGATACAGTTTGACTACTGCAAACAAAATGAAAGGACCGTAAATCATCAGATGATACCTAAACTTTACTTTGAAATATTTTTCAGCTTTAATTCTTCTAACACCAAGTCGACTTAGTTCAAAATATGGGGGTTTTGCTGTTTCAAACATTTTTAAATCTATGGAATCGTGATTCTCGTACTTCTTCAGAACAGCATCATATTTTTCCGATATCCTTCTTATTTCTGTTTCTCGATCTGAAATATTAGAAAATGTCTTTGCCATTCTTAAATCGTTATATAACTCTCCTATTTCGAGACCACATTGATGGAATCGATCCGCCTTAAGAGAATACTTATTTGCGTTTTCAAATTGGCTATAAATTAATATCAAAATCGAAAGTGCCGCAGTAACAAATCCTACTTCCACCAAAGAGAGAATCTCCAAATAAGGTATGTTATAAACATGGATCAGGTTTACAATTATCAGATAAGCAGACAAATATCCCACTGTTTTTGATGACAACCTCTCTAAGTCACTATTTCGTTCACTGGCTACGAATCGCGCACCTTTCGTTATCCAAAGTTTATAATTTAACTCAACACCATAGTCTTTTTTCAAATACGGGGCGATCTTGTCTTTAGCCCTTTTTATATTTCTTGCCCGCTTAACTTTTTTACAATAATGGTGAATTGATTGAACTAATTTTCTCATTAGGCTATTTCTTTTTTGTTTTTACCCCGTTGGTTTCTTTTAGCATTTCTTTCCCATTCACCGCACTTTCTTTTGTCCAGATGTTAACTAGATCCAATGTTTTGTTGTGAGGTTCATTTACCTTATTCTCTATTGGATCGATTGCTACAATTACGGGGAGTTGTGCTAGTTGCCCTGCCATTGCGCAGGTACCTGTCGGGAGTATTGGTAAGGTTTCTGCAGAAGCCTTATCTAAATATGAAATCGTATTTTCAACCATCTGCAAATCTTTCTCATTGATTAATCGGTGGATAAAGTAATTATGTAATTGTGAGATGATTGTAGCTGAAATATCAGAAGGACGTTGGCTTGCAATTGTAAGGAAAACCCCAAACTTCCTTCCCTCCTTTATTATTTCCTCAAAAGTTTCAAGACGATAGTCCTTCCATGTTTCGCTTTCTCTTTGGGATACATAGGATAAAATATTGTGCGCTTCATCGATGATGACATTGAGAGACTTCGCTTCCTTTTTATGCTGCTTATGCTCCGAATATACTTTATGCGAAATTAGCATTGGAAGCATCTTTTTCATTCCTAAATTCACCTCATTCAGGTTGATCACTATAAAATTCTGATTATCCCAAATATCGGTTCTGCTCGTGGTATCAATAACCTCCTCTATTTCTCTTTGAAAGCTCTTCAGTTTATTTATTGCGGGTGCAATGTGTTCGTTTTGTGCTCGGTTGTTCAATACATCTTGTATAAGTTGAAAATAGGCAAAATCAATAATACAAGAGACTATATTCTCCGGCATCTTATAATCTTGAATCTGCTTAAAAAGTTTAGTCTTATTAATATTTGTTTGGTTGCTTGACAGATATTTGTGATCAGCTAATGGTTTGATAAAAAAGCCTCTATTATCGTTATTGTGCCAATCAATATCATCGGCAAGCGTTATTTCTCGATTTTCATCTCCGAGTAGTAAAGCCTGAAAATAGTCTAATAATAGAAACGCTTTAATTTTATCGGACATAGAAAAGACATCGTAAATTTTGTTTTTTAACATTCCAATAAAATATTTCTCAGGTTCATCCTTTTCAAATGTTTTTTTGTAGTTCTTGATAACACGACTTAAAAATGGCTGCTGTGTTTTTTCAGTTGCATTAGCCATTATCGAAATAAGATCTAAATTCAATAAATCATCTACAGACAGAGGAAGTTTATCTTTTTCTTTTTTATTCCTCGTCGAAAGGTTATAAACCTTCTTATCCTTTATTATTACATCCGGATCATTATACTCGCCGTTAAAATCAAACAATATAAACTTTGCATTTTTCTTGAAAGCCTCAAAGCTGATTGCTTGTTGGAATAATTGCCGATAAAGCTTAGCCAAGGTGTATGACTTTCCACTTCCTGTATTTCCAAATATCCCAATATGACTAGCAAACAAACTATTAATTCCCACAAAAATGGGTTGAGTGGGTTCGTTCGATAAACTTCCTATTTTTATAGAGATATCATCTCCTTTAACAAACGAATGAACCAGATTAAATTCCTCTTTGTCAATCAGGAAACACTCATTTTCTATCAATGGAAGTTCTTTTATCCCTCTTTCAAATTTTCCGTTTTCAATATATCCGAGGAGCATTACATTAAGAATCCGATCTATTCGATCTTCATCCTTTCCATAATCTGCAGAAACGGCCTTATCTTCTCGTATATACTCTCCATCAACCTTGCCGATCAAAAAAGTATATCCTTTCGCAATCTTAATATAGCTTCCTACTGAGACGTTTTTGATTAACTCCCCTTTGTAGAGCAAATGTGACGCATTTTTTTGCTTATCTACTTTTACCTTAACAGTCCTTCCTTCTATGGAAAAGACACGACCAACCTTAAATATGGAGTTTTTTAATGATACCTCGGTGTTATTATTCTGCGATATCATTAGCTTTCGTTTTAATTCTTATTCTCTTACTTACTGGGTGAAAAATTTCATCCAAAAGTGTCTCAAAATCAAATATTTCAATTCTATTTCTGGCTTCTTCAATGTCCTCTGGGTCACTATAGTTTGAACGTATAAATGACATCGGGTCAATTACCTTGACATTATTGTTTCGAGGCTTCTGAGTTCCAATTTTTAATTCCTTTTTAATTGCATTTTTTGCCTCTGAATCGTAAGCAAAGACAATTATCTGCAACGTCGGATTAGAATTTGCAGCCCGTAAGGTGATTTCCCGTATATGTTCATCGGCAAAAGAGAATCCGAGACAAAAGAGTATTGCATTTTCTTTTTCTAAAGAGTTAGCATATATCCGTAAAAGCTCGTAATATTTTTCGTCAAATAGAGTTCTTTCGAATTTCTCCTTGGTGGGATTTACAATGATTAGTTTTTCATAGGCCTTTATGAAGTTCTCGAAACATCCATCATATGTCATGTCATCACCATCTTCAATTTGTGCAGTTAAATGCTTCAATAACTTTACTCCTTTTAGATCTAAGAACGCTTCCTTACAAAGGGAGTCAATTGCCTTCTTCACTTTTTTCATATTAGTAAGATTCGACAGGCAAATCTCTCCCTCATCTTGTTTCCAGTTTACAGAACCATGCAATTTTAGAAGGTTGAAAACCGGTATTTCAGAACGATTATCGTAATGCAAACTAGTTTTAGCGTATGATTTTTGGAAGTTGCTTAAATCATAGACTGGCGTCATTCGTCCTCTAAACCCATCATTAAACTCATACCCCGTTTCATCAAGGGCGTCCTCTAAAAATAAATCGATGTTAGTAGTGAAAAGATTAACCTGTTTATTCAAAATGGTACTATATCGAAAAAGCATTATTTCATTGAGGTAGTTAAGAAAGTTGTGATAATTTTTTATAACCAAATCAAAAGCTTCCTTCGTCCCTTTTAACTCTTCATCCTTCTTTTCAATGAATTCGTATTCAGGGTGATTAGGCCACATTATTTCCGCAAAATACACCTTGTATATTGAAGATTTTATTCTTTCGATTTTACCCTGATCCAAATCTTTCCTTTTGGATAGTTTCGTTAATAGAATCTCAATATTTCCGAGTCTACTTAAAAATGGCCGAGAAATGCCAGAGCCCAAAAGGAAATTAACATGGCAAGATTGGATGAGATCCTTTATTTTGTCAATTTTCATTTGTTAGAATATTTTTTGTTTATAAACTTACCAAATCCTAGCTAAAATAACTTCTGTTAAACCATTTTTCAATTCACTAGTTATCAACACTTATTAAGTTGGATAAATTGTAATATTCTGAAATAGCTTGACGCAAAGAGTCAAGCTATTTCAGAATATTACATGCCGTGTGATGCTAATAACCTCCCTATTGCAACAAAATAATATTGATTCTAAATTGTCAGGCTGTTCACTCGAATAGTCTCTATTCCTCAGACAGATAAGAAAAATCAGTTATTCAGATCTTTTTTTGAACAATAAATTTCCGCCATTGGCATACTGTTGTAAATCGATTTTTATCTATTTTTGCTGCCAGTTGGTGGATTTCTCTTTATCAGGAGAAACCTTAATATGGGAATCCGGTGCTTCTGCAACAGAAAATTCCGGAGCTGTACCCGCAGCTGTAAGTCCATAATCAGTTTTTGAGAACACTTTTGCCACTGTTTGGTTTTCCAAACGGGAAGGCCTCAAAAAAGGACGAGCCAGAAGACCTGCCAATAGTGAATTACAATGCTTTCGGGAATAAAGGCGAATGGACACCAACTTTTGGCATTCATTTACAAACTTTCTTTTCTGGTTTCGAAACAATTTTCGTAGCTATTTTCCGGGCATTGCGTTTGATGAGTTTAATAATTTTAATAAACAGAAAAATGCAAAAGCAAGCGGTTATTATTGTTGGCCATGGTAGTAAATCAAATCAGGCAGTTGAAGATTTCAATTTCATTGTAAAATTGCTGAAAGAGAAATTGGACGAGCGAACGGTATACGGAGCTCACATGGAGCTGGCATCACCTTCGCTGGAAGAAGTTGTTGGCGAAATTGCTCATTCAGATATCAATAAAGTATTGGTTATCCCCTACTTCCTGTTCAACGGAAATCACATCAAACAAGATATACCGGATATTCTGACGCAACTAAAAGAAAAATACCCCCATTTGGATTTTCATTTTAGCAAACCAATTGGCCGCGAACCATTGATGGCTGAAATCATGTACCGAAAAGTACAGGAGATTGCCTAATGACAAAGAAAAAGATTGCCTATCTGGGGATCAGCCTTTTGTTTCCGGGTGTTGCTAACAGCATGCATATTGCCGAGGGATTTTTGCCGGTTTCGTGGTGCATGGGTTGGTGGATCGTTTACCTGGCTGTTTTAGTTGCCGGCTTCTCCCGGCTAAAGACAACGATTGAAGCTCATCCGAATGCCAAATTGCTTTTTGCGGCAGTTGGCGCTTATGTATTCATATTAAGCTCATTGAAGTTGCCGTCCATAGCCGGAAGCAGTTCTCACTTAACAGGTATTGCTCTGGGAGCATTGTTATTTGGCGCATCGAGTATGTCGGTAATCGGGTTGATCGTGCTGCTGTTTCAGGCACTTCTGCTTGCCCATGGTGGTTTAACAACATTAGGGGCCAATGGCTTCTCAATGGCGGTTTGCGGCGCTTTTTCGGCTGTTTGGGCTTATCGTTTTCTGAAAGGAGTAAAAGCACCGCAATGGCTGGCTGTTGGCGGAGCTTCATTCGTTTCGAACCTGGTTATTTATAGTTGCACCTCGGCCCAACTGGCAGCAGCCTTTGCTGATTCTACCGCAACTTTTGGTAGCAACCTAATCAGGTTTCTATCCATTTTTGTAGTAACGCAGCTGCCTCTGGCTGTTATTGAAGCCATTTTTACAGTTTTGGCATTTCGGTACATACAGCGAACAAGTAAAGCAGAAATTGAACAACTCAATCCGAATCTTTATGAAACGAAAAACAATCATATACCTGCTTAGCGGCTGTCTGCTGGTATTGCTGATCCAGTTTTTTGCTACCAAGCTGTTCCCCGGTTTCATTGGAGCTGACGATCAGTCCGTTGAGCTAATTAAGCAAATAGCGCCAAAGTACCAGCCCTGGGCCAATCATTTGCTCGAGTTTGATCAGCCCTGGGCCGAGCCTGTATTGTTCGCACTTCAGGCAATAATTGGCCTCAGTGTAATTAGTTATTTCATTTGGAAGCAAAGCAAAAAGAAAGTGTAATGTGGATTACTGAAATCTATAAACACGATCATCGTTTGAGTAAACTCTCGCCGACAATTCGGGCCTTGTACTGGGCTCCGGCTATGGTTTTGACATTGGTTTCGGGCTCCGTTTACTTTAATTTTACGATGTTTTTGGTGATTAACCTGTTCCTGCTATACGTCAGTCGGATTCGCTTATCAAATTTGGCTCGTCTGTATCGGATTCCGATCGTCTTTATTCTGGTCGGATGTATGGCGATTGTCCTGGAGATTCCGGCAACTAAAGCATTCGTCTCTTTAGGCAAGCTGTCGATTGGCTTTTCAGCTCACGGAATACAACTGGCAACCTTACTGGTAAGTAGAAGTTTAGCGCTAATCAGTATCATGTATTTTATGCTTCTAACCAATACGATATCTGAGATTGCAGAGCTAATGCGAAAGTTTAGGATTCCCGCCTTGCTGATCGATTTATTCGTCATCACGTTTAAGTTTATTGAAAACCTAAGGAACACCGGCTTTGAAATGCATCGGGCTCAAAAATGCCGCCTGGGCTATTCCCAAAAGATGAAGCGTATTCCACTTTTTGCCGGCTTAATGGCAGCGGTATTTCATCAATCTATGCAAAACGCCAGGCAGCTCGAAACGGCCATGCAGGCACGTTGTGCAGGAGAAAATTATTGTTTCTTGCAAGAAGAAAGACCTTATGCGATCTCTCAGTTACTAATACCAGTTGGTCTGGCATCGATGTCGGCCTTCCTGCTTCTAATTTGCGGCAATTATGGTTGGTAGTCTGATTGAATTAAAAGCAGCAAGCTATCGTTACCCTTCTGGTAAGAAGGCAATAGCAGAAGTTGATCTTTCGCTTCCTGAAGGCAAAAAAATTGCTCTGCTTGGGGCTAATGGCGCCGGAAAGTCGACGCTGCTGCTTTTGTTGAATGGAATTTACAAACCCACGAATGGTGAACTTCACTATCGGGGAAAACAATACCGCTACAACCGGAAAGCTTTGCAGGAGTTACGGCAAAAAGTTGGCATTGTCTTTCAGGAAAGCGACAATCAGCTCATTGCTCCTTCGGTTTACGAAGAAGTCGCTTTCGGCCTGAATAACCTGTATTCAGATAAAAAATGGATTCGGGAACAAGTTGAAAAGTACCTGGACTATTTCGATCTACTGGAATTGAAACATCATTCGCCCCATCAGTTAAGCTCTGGCCAAAAGAAACGGATATGCCTGGCATCAGTTTTAGCCATGGAGCCCGAATTGATTATTTGTGACGAGCCAGCCTCAAATCTTGATCCGCAAAGTTCTCGTGCCACCTTTGAATTACTCGATGCCCAAAACAAAAAAGGGAAAACACTGCTCATCTCAACGCACAACGTGAATCAGGCCTACGTTTGGGCCGACCTGGTAATTCTGCTGAAAGAAGGTGCGGTACTCAGTATCGGGTCACCCAAACAGGTGTTTAGCGATGCTGAAACATTGGCGGAAGCAGGATTGGAACAACCCTTATTGGTCAAGCTGGCCCGAATGCATCAACCAGGTATGGAAGCCGAAGAGCTTCCGGAAAATGAAGCCGAATTAGTAAACAGACTAACAAAAAATTTATGCACGGATTTATAATTGCAGGCACAAACAGCGGATGCGGAAAAACAACAGTCACCATTGGACTGATGGCTTTACTGCAATCGAAAGGCATGCGCATGGCACCATTTAAAACCGGTCCCGACTATATTGATCCGGCTTTTCATCGTTGGGTTACCGGAGTGCCATCATACAACCTTGATAGCTTTTTAATGGATGATGAGTGCTTGCAACACCTGTTTCACAAACACTCGGTAGATAGCGATATTGCCGTGATTGAAGGTGTTATGGGCATGTACGATGGTTTGGAAAAAGAAGGCTCGGGTTCAACCTGGCAAATGGCGCAAAAACTGAATTTGCCTGTCGTTCTTGTGGTCAACTGTAAAGGACTTTACCAATCGGTCATCGCAATCATCAAAGGATTTGCCGAACTAAAAAATCCGTCCAATGTGCGCGGTGTGATCTTGAATCACGTGTCATCCAAAGCACAGTTTGAATTTCTCCAAACACTTATCAAAGAGGAAACAGGCATTGCCTGCATTGGCTACCTGCCTACCCGAAAAGAAATCGGGCTGGAAAGTCGTCATTTGGGTTTGATACAGGCCAATGAGGTTGATACGCTTCCCCGTAAAGTAGATCTTCTTCGGCAAACAATGGAAGAAACCATCCATATTTCCGCATTGTTAAAAGTTACCGAAATCGATCAACCTTCACCTGTTGCAATTGATCTTCCGGATCTGGATTTATCCGACCTGCACATTGGAGTGGCCCACGATAAAGCATTCAGCTTTTATTACCAGGATAATTTGGAGTTATTGGAAAAGCTGGGAGCCAAATTGTATTATTTCAGCCCATTGTACGACTCTTGTCTTCCTTCCGCCTGCAACTGCTTATACCTCGGTGGAGGTTATCCTGAAGTATTTTCCGTAGAACTACAGCAGAACAGAGCTTTGATGCAGGAAATCAAGCAAAAAATAGAATCGGGCATGCCGGTTTATGCAGAGTGCGGCGGATTAATGTATCTGACAGACAGCATCATTTCGCAGGAGAATGAGGAAACGCCCATGTGTGGAGTTTTTAATGTTTCGGCACAAATCACTACCCGGCTACAACGTTTTGGTTATGCGCAAATCAACTATGCCAACACAGTTACGTCCTGCCATGAATTTCACCGGTCTCAACTGGTTCAAAAGAAAACACACAAGAACTACACAGAAACTTATCATCTGAGTAAACCCAACAGATCCGTTGAATGGGAATGTGGTCTTAGTCGCGAGAATTGCCTCGCAGCCTATGCCCACGTGCACTTTTACGCCAATTTCGAATTTCTAAAAGCAATTAGTACACTATGGAAAAAAGCAACTACGTGAATTTAAATCCAATGGGAATTGAAAGCGACAGCATGGAGATTATTTCCCGCGAGCTTTCGCACCTTCAGATACCGAAGCAATACGACTCCATCGTGAAGCGGGTTATTCACACCACTGCCGATTTTGAGTATGCACAGCTGTTCGAAGCCCACCCTGATGCGGTTGAACTCGGCAAAAAGGCTTTGCAACAATCCTGCAGGATTTATGCGGATACCAGCATGATCGTAGCCGGAGTAAGTAAGCCTTCATTACGAAAACTGGGTTGCGAGCTGCAATGTTTTGTGCATGATGAAGAAGTTGTTACAGAAGCCAAAGCACAAGGAATTACCCGCTCCATTTGCGGGATCAACAAGGCCGTTGAAGACGATCGCTTTCGCATTTTTGTAATCGGAAACGCGCCTACAGCACTCGTTCGGTTATGCGAGTTGTATGCCGAAGGTAAAATTAAACCCGACCTGGTAATTGGTGTTCCGGTAGGTTTTGTGGGCGCAGCCGAATCCAAGCAAATGCTGAAGGAATCCGGACTTCCCTATCTCTTGATTCGTGGCCGGAAAGGCGGCAGTACCGTAGGCGTTGCCATGCTGAATGCCATTTTGTACGAACTGATAAAACGAAATTAGCCAAAGCCGGAGATGTCAGAACAACGAACATTGCGTAACGGATTAACCACAGGGACCTGTGCTGCGGCGGTAGCTAAAGCTGCTGCCTGGATGCTGGTGCATCAGGAAAGCATACACGAGGTTGGCGTAAAACTGCCCAATAAGGATGAAGTTTGGCTCGAAATTGAAAAAGCTTCGTTTTCGCCGGAAGAAGGATTTGCTTCAACAATAAAAGATGCCGGCGATGATCCGGACATCACCCATGGTGCGGAGATCGTTGCGCGGGTAAGGACTGGTTCTCACAGCGGCGTTAAAATTATTGGTGGACAAGGTGTAGGCACGGTGACCAAACCGGGGTTAGCCATTGCACCCGGCCAGGCAGCCATCAACCCCGTCCCCTTAAAAATGATACGGGAGTCGGTTGCTGAAGTTCTGCCTCCCGATATGGCTGTGACCGTTGAGATCAGCATCCCGAAAGGCGAAGAACTTGCCCGTAAAACCTTCAACCCAAACTTGGGTATTGTTGGTGGTTTATCGGTGCTTGGCACCACCGGGATTGTTCGTCCCATGTCCGAAGAAGCTTTGAAAGACTCGCTGGTTCTGAAGCTGGATCAACTAAAGGCATTGGGTTGGAACAAAGCCATTTTCAGCCCGGGAAATTACAGCACCGCATTTTCGAGCGCGAACCTGCCGGTTAACGAAGCGCAGGTTGTTATCACCAGCAACTACATCGGTTTTATGCTGGAACAGGCGGTTGCCCGAGGTTTTAAGCAACTGGTATTGATTGGTCATTTGGGCAAACTCGTAAAACTGGCTGGCGGCATTTTTCAAACGCATAGCAAGGTAGCCGATGCCCGTAACGAAATTCTGGCAGCGCACTATTTCCAATTCAGCAAAAACCCGGATGCCTTTTCACAAATCATGAATGCAAACACAACCGAAGAGGCACTCGATTTTATAACCGACGACAAATTTTGGCCAGCATTCTCAGAAAGAATCAAAGAACGTGCAGAACAACGTGTTTTTGGTGAGCTGACGGTCGAAGTCATTTTACTCTCGCAGAAACAAGGTCTGTTGGGTTGTACTTCGCAAGCTATGAATCAATTAAACAAGTGGAATGATGAGTAAAACGAAGGAACTGTGCATTTGTGGAATTGGCCCGGGACATCCGGATTACATTCTCCCGGCTGTTCACCTGGAGGTGAAAGCAGCAGACCTGCTTGTGGGTGCGCGCCGCCAACTGGAAGCTTTTAAAAGCTATGGCAAAACCGATTTGCTGTTCACCGGTAAACTGGAGCAGCTCAAACAGGATTTAGCCAATCGCGAGGAAGCGAAAATAGTCGTATTGGTTTCGGGAGACACCGGTTTCCACTCGCTCCGTCGGTTTCTGCAACAAACTATAAGCGACCGGACTATTCGCTGCATACCGGGCATCAGTTCCTTTCAGTATTTATATGCAAAACTTGGAATGGGGTATGAGAATGCCTTCAAAACATCTTTACACGGAACAACGACTGACTTTATAATGAAACTACAAGCATACGAATCGATTTTCCTGCTTACCGATCGTCAGAATAGCTGGAAAACAATAGCCGGGATGCTGGTGGACGAAGGTTATGGCAAGGCAACCATGCATATTGGTAACCGTCTCTCCTATCCCGACGAGCAAATTATAACGGCAACGGCAGAGCAGGTGCTTAACGAAGATTTTTCCTTCTCGCTGTGTGCCGTCATTATTGAAAGAGTAACAAATAAAACACCGATGCAATAAAAATGAAAGATTCATCATTTATACGCGGCTCCGTGCCTATGACCAAGGAAGAGGTCAGGACGCTGGTATTAAGCAAACTGGAACTTCAGCCCAACGATCGGTTTATGGATATTGGTGCCGGCACCGGTTCAGTCTCCATTGAAGCAGCGCTTCGGCTAACTGAAGGACAAGTGATTGCACTGGAGCGAAAACCGGAGGCGGTTGAGCTGATTAAACTGAATGCAGAAAAACATGGCGTTGTCAATCTCGAAATCATTGAAACTGAAGCTCCACTTGGCATGGAAAAGCTGGAAACGATCAACAAATATTTCATTGGTGGCAGCGGTGGCCAACTGGAACAGATTCTCGATTTAATCGATAGGAAAGCTCCTGCAGACAGCATCATCGTTTTAACAGCAATTGTTATCGACACCATGCTGCGAGCACATAACTATTTCAAAAGCAAAGGATGGTCGTTTGAGCTGAGCCAGATTGCAATTAGCAAAGTCGATACGCAATCGGCTGTGGCAATACTGAAAGCTCAAAATCCGATCTTTTTGTTTACAGCGACAAAAACAAAATCAATATGAATACAACCAACGGAACTCTTTACGGAATTGGCTTAGGGCCGGGTGATCCGGATTTGCTCACCCTTAAAGCGGTGAAAGTGTTACAAACCGCCGACCTGATCTGTGTGCCCAATTCGAAAGGCCAGACCAGTACTGCACTGGAAATTGTCAGGCCACACTTGTCGTCCAAAGCCAGCATATTGGCTATGGGATTTTCCATGTCTCCGGACCTGGACACACGCCGGGCAGCGCGCCGCGAAAATGCAGAGCTGATTCAGGAACACCTGCGTAAAGGCCAAAATGTAGCTTTTCTTACTTTGGGTGATCCCATGCTCTACAGTACTTACAGCTATATTCTCGATTATTTGCCCCCTGAATTTCAGGTGGAAACGGTACCTGGCATTTACTCTTTTTCAGCCATCAGCAGTTTGCTTTCGCAGCCATTGGTGAAGGGTGAAGATAAGCTCGCAGTGATTTCCTCTTTCGACGAAGCGGCAAAAACAATCATCCGGTCGACTGAAGCTGTGGTTTGCATGAAAGTTTCAGCCTATCACCAGGAGCTTTTCAACTACTTGTCGGAGCAAAACGACTACCAATTTACGATGATGACCGATGCCGGAAAACCTAGCCAAAAGTGCTATACCGATATCACTATTTTAAAGGAAAAGGTCCCCTATTTTTCAACGGCCATCCTACTTAAAAACTCAAACGAAAAACCATGTCAGAAGTAATTTTTATAGGTGCAGGGCCGGGCGATCCGGAACTCATCACCATTAAGGGGCAAAAGGCAGTCCGCAACGCCGATGTGATTATTTACGCCGGCTCTCTTGTTCCCGAGGCTGTAATTGAAGATCGCAGAGCCGACGCCAAAGTGTTCAACAGCGCCACAATGGACCTAAAAAGCATCATCGATACCATGCGCAAAGCAACCGAAAAAGGCCAAACAGTAGCCCGGGTACATACCGGCGACCCTTCCATCTACGGAAGTATTCGCGAGCAAATTGAGGAACTCGACAAACTTGGTATTCCGCATCGTGTCATTCCCGGAGTTAGCTCTTTTGTGGCTTCGGCTGCAGCCCTACAACGCGAATTTACGGTTCCGGGTATTTCGCAAACCGTTATTTGCACACGTATGGAGGGTCGAACGCCTGTGCCCGAACTCGAGAAGATTGAATTGTTGGCCAGCCATCGTGCTTCCATGTCTATTTTTCTGTCGGTAGGCATGATCTCGAAATTGGTTGAGAAGCTAACGAAGCATTATCCAATACAAACGCCTGTGGCCGTAATTCAGCGCGCTAGCTGGCCCGATCAGAAGATCGTGCAAGGTATGCTGGCCGACATTGCACATAAGGTGAAAGAGGAAAAAATTACCAAAACGGCCATGATTTTGGTGGGCGATTTTTTGGGTGACAAATTTGAAAACTCGCTGCTCTATGCCTCTCATTTCACACACGAGTACCGCAAAGGAAAGCAAGATGACGTTTCCAATTAACGCATGCAAATGAAGCAGTCAGTAGTCATCATATCCATCAGTTTACAGGGCAATCAACTGGCCAGGGAAATCATGCAACATTTTCCGGAAGCCGACTGCTTTACACTAACCAAATGGAAAGCCGCTGGTTTTCGCCCGATTGAAGGAAAGCTCAGTCAGTTTTGCCAACAACTGTTTCAGAATTATGACAGTTTGATCTTCATTATGGCTACCGGAATCGTGGTTCGTAGCATCGCACCCTGGATACAGAATAAAACAAGCGATCCGGCAGTGGTCGTGCTCGACGATGCAGGCAAACACGTGATTAGCCTGCTGAGCGGCCATCTGGGGGGAGCCAATGAACTGACAACTCGTATTGCCCGCTTAATTGAGGCCAATCCGGTTATCACGACCGCCTCTGATGTCAACCAATTACCATCAGTAGATATGTTGGCCCAGCACGCCGGGCTGGTTATTGCTTCGATGGAAAATGCCAAGCAGGTAACTGCCTGCTTTGTGAATCGACAAGCGGTTGAACTTTGTGATGCGGAAAACTGGTTAGGAGCAGTTGAACTTCCGGCATGTCAAGGTGAACCGAAAGCACGGATCATCGTCTCGAACCGAACGATTATTCCTGCTGGGTTACCTGCTGTGCAACTAATTCCGAAAAATATTTATTTGGGCATTGGCTGCAAAAAGAATAGCTCGCCTGAGCAACTTTGGGCTTTTATCGGGCAACAGCTGGAGCAGTTGCAATTGGACAAACGCAGTATTGCAGCGGTTTGCTCTATCGACATTAAAAGCTCAGAACGGGCAATTCTTGAAGCGGCAAAAAAACTGGACTGCAAAACACAATTTTACGAAGCCTCGGCATTAAAAACCGTCGAGCACCTGTTTCAAGGCTCCGATTTTGTAAAAAAAATTACCGGCGTTACATCGGTGAGCAGCACCGCTGCCTACCTGGCTGGTGGAAAAAACGGAAATTTTTTGGTTCAAAAAGCCAAACAAACAGGAATGACATTATCCGTATTCGAAACAAAACCATATCAATGCAAGGAAAAATAATACTGGTGGGCACCGGCCCCGGAGATAAGGACTACATTTGTCCGCGAGCCATGCAGGCGCTTGAACAGAGCGACATTATTGCAGGCTATAAAACCTACATCGAGTTGATTAAATCGCTTTTCCCCGATAAACAATTTGTATCGTCGGGCATGAAAAAAGAGGTTGATCGATGTGTGGAAGTGCTGGAACTGGCCGAAGCCGGCAATGTGGTGAGCCTGATTAGCAGTGGCGATGCCGGAATATATGGCATGGCCGGAATTATGCTCGAGATTGTAGCTGAGCGCCAATCCGAAGTATCGGTCGACATTATTCCCGGTATCAGTGCGGCCACATCGGCAGCATCACTGCTCGGAGCGCCTTTAATGAACGATTTTGTTACCCTTAGTTTAAGCGACCTGTTAACGCCCTGGGAACTAATTCAGAAGCGAATTCGGGCAGCCGGAGAAGGTGATTTTGCTGTTGCCTTGTACAACCCGCGTAGCAAAACCCGCATTAAACAGCTGGATACCGCCATCGACATTTTGCTGGAATATCAGAAGCCGCAAACACCGGTGGGAATCGTCAAACAAGCCATGCGAGAAGGCCAACAGGTTGTACTGACTACCCTTGGCGAATTAAAAAATGCCGATGTTGATATGCTAACGACCGTAATTATCGGGAACTCGCAAACGCAAGTCATTAACGGAAAAATGATCACCATCCGGGGGTATCGCTTATGATTTGGATTATCGGAGGAACAAGTGATGCCAACAAGCTTGCTGAGCGATTTCGGTGCGAAGGCCATCGGGTGCTGATTAGTACCACGACGTCCTATGGAGCACATCTGGCGGCGCTGCAATACTGTGAGGTCATTGAGCGACAACTGAGTGAAAAAGAAATGGAGCAACTACTGATTGAGAAAGCCATTTCCGCTGTAGTTGACGCCAGTCACCCTTTTGCAGAACTTGTTTCAACCCAGGCGATGGCTGTTTGCGAACGACTAAAACGCCTTTACCTGCGATATGAACGGGAACAGCTTCAAGTGCCCGGGGCCAAATATTATACCAACTACGACGAAGTAATAGAATCCCTGAAGCAAACCAACGGCAACATTCTGCTAACAATTGGCTCGAAGAATGTGTATCGCTTTTGCCCGGAGCTGCGCGAGCGGATTATTGCCCGGGTTCTGGCGGTAAGCAAAAGTCTGGACGAATGCCAGGCTGCCGGACTACAGGCTCACCAACTCATTGCCATGAAAGGGCGCATGCGCATGGAAACCAACCGGGCTTTGATGCAGGAATACGAGATTACGCAACTGGTCACAAAAGAATCGGGCGAAGCCGGCGGGCTTACCGAAAAATGCCAGGCAGCACAGGAACTTGGTATCGTGGTGCACATCTTATCCCGCCCCCGGCTAAATTATCCGCTTGTTTTTTCGGATATGGAGGAGCTTGTGCAACAACTGAATGAAACAGTGAAAGCAATACAAACATGATAAACGGACACGGTAACAACATTCAAGGATTACAACACCTGCTGAAAGCCGATTTCAGCACCAATGTTTTTGATAATCCGCAAACCGGCGACTTGTTGGATTACCTGCAAACGCAGCTGCGGGCCATTCGTAATTACCCGGATTCCGAGTGCCGGCTATTGCGTGAAAAACTAGCTGACAAATTCAACTTAAGTCCCGGCTATATTCTAGTAACGAGCGGCTCTACCGAGGCTTTTTACCTGCTGGCCCATGCCTTTCAGAAGCAATGCTCGGCTATTCGCACACCGGCTTTTGCCGAGTACGAAGATGCCTGCACGCTCTACAATCATCAAATTTTGTTTGTTGAAGATTTGAACGAACTCAACAACGTCAAGCCGTCTGATTTGGTGTGGATTGGCAACCCGAATAATCCCGATGGTCGTTACCTTAGGCCGCAACAACTGGTTGCTTTTCTGGAACAAAACCCCAAGCGCCTTTTGGTGGTTGACGAAGCTTACATCGACCTTTGCGAGGCGGCAGAAAGCATGGCTTCCCTGGTTGGTCAGCATCAAAATCTGGTGGTGATCAAATCCTTCACCAAACTGTTTGCCATTCCGGGAATCCGGATCGGTTACCTGTTGGCACATCCGCAAATTATTAAAAAGCTTCAGGCTTGCCACATGCCCTGGGCTGTAAATGCTCTGGCATTGAAGGCCGGTGAGTATATTCTGGATCTGCCAGAGCAGCCCACAGTTGCACTAGACCATCGATTACAAGAGTCAAAACGCATGCAAGCGGAACTGGCACAGGTCGCCGGATTTCGTGTATTCCCCTCGCCCACCAATTATTTTCTATGCGAGTTGGAGCAGGCCACGGCGGCCGAGTTAAAAAAGCAGCTGTTGAAGCGCCATGGATTCCTGATTCGTGATGCCTCTAATTTCCGCGGTTTAAGGCCCGGCCACTTCCGGGTTGCCGCACAAAACAAAACTTTAAATAACGAATTTATACACGCTCTAAAGGCGTGCATTAATGCCATACAACCATGTCTTTCTTACCCATCTCATTAAATCTGGCCGGTAAAAAAATCGGCTTGATTGGCGGCGGCCAGGTAGCTGCTCAAAAACTCAAAAGCTTGGTTCGCTACAGTTCCAACATTTGTGTGGTAGCTCCCGAAATAGTACCCGAAATTGAAGCGAACCCGGCTGTTCAATGCATTCGTGAAACCTATCAGCCAAAGCATATCGATGGGCTTTTCCTGGTATTTGCTTGCACCGATTCGCCCGAAGTAAATGCCCAAATTCAGGCCGATTGCGAGTCGCGTGGAATATTGTGCAACCGCACAGATGATGCAGCGGTGTCCGGCTTTCATTCTTCAGCTTTGATTGAAACCGATGATTTTGTGGCAGCCATAAACTCGAAAAACAAAGAGGTAAAGAAAACAGTTCTGCTTTCGCAGGAAATTGAGCACTTTATACGCGAGCGCGAACAGCTGCTGAAACAAAAAGAGCAGTTGGCCGGTAAGGTGTATTTGGTTGGTTTTGGCCCGGGAAACCCCAACCTACTGAGCCGACGCGGCGAACAACTGTTGTTTCAAGCTGACATTATTTTTTACGACGACCTACTCGATCACGAATTCCTGGCGCGTTACCGGGGCGAAAAACATTACGTAGGCAAGCGCCGCGGCAACCACAGCAAGGAGCAAGACGAAATTAACGAGGTGTTGTATCAAGCGGCTCAAAGCGGCAAAATGGTTGTCCGCCTCAAGGGTGGCGACCCGCTCATTTTTGGCCGAGGCAGCGAAGAGCGTTTCTATTTGGAGGAACGTGGCATCCTCGTGGAATTTGTACCGGGAATCAGCTCTGCCATAGCTGCTGCTTCATTAGGCAACATTCCGCTCACCCACCGCGGTATTGCCTCGTCGGTGAGTTTTGGAACAGCGCACGGCAAGAGTAGCTACAAGATTCCCAATTCTGATACAGCCGTTTACTACATGGGCGCTTCGCATATGCACGAAATTGCCACCAACTACCTCGAGCAGGGTTACCCGGACGACTACCCAGTTGGATTGGTGTACAAAGCCAGCTTTCCCGATCAGGAAGTGACCCGTACCACCATAGGCCGGCTTTCCCGCAGAGAAATAGTGGCTAAAAGTCCGGTTATTGGTATTTTCGGTAATACCGTGAACTATGGAGAAATTCTGAAAATGAAAAAGTGAATAGTAAAAAGATACAAAATAGATTAATCTATTTTGTATCTTTGCCACACACTCTACACTATAATTAACTGGCAGGCAATTAGTTATGTGTTATCATCGGAAAATAAATGAAATTAAAAAAGCTATATCCTGAATTAGTATCAGGCATTATTGATCAAGGGTTTGATAAAGAGCCTAAAGAAATTCAAGCGAATTGTATTCCTAAAATAAAATCGGGTGCAGACCTGCTTGTGGTTGCGCCAGAAGGATCAGGAAAGACAACAACAATTGTTATTGGCATAATTCAACAACTAAAAGAAGCCTTTGAAGAGGCACCTCGAGCAATTGTGTTAGTTGAAAACAAAGAAAAAGCCTTTGAACTAGAAGAGCAATTCGAACTATTGGGAAAGCACACCAATCTGCGTACGTTTACTGTATTCGATCAAGGGAACTTACAATATCAAAAGGATACCATTTATGAAGGACTTGATATCTTGATTGGAACGCCCAAACGAATTAATGAACTTTTAAGCAATACCGGAATACCATGTACCAAACTAAAGCTATTGGTGGTTGACGATGCTGAAACAATCTTTCCCAATCGTCATCATCCGGTTGTATATCGTATTTCTGATGGATCAATAAAAATCCAGTGCTTGTTATTTGCAAACAAGTGGCACGAGAAATTTGATGACTTTATGGAGCGTATCGAAAAAAACTGGGTTCTCGTTAATATTGACTGCTGAAGAGATCAGGATTCAATTCAATAATAACTATTTTCTTAAAAAAATTAAGAAGTCGTCACCAGATTTCAAAGCACAAAAAAAGCCTCGCTATTCGCGAGGCTTGTAATTTAAATGGGTTGTAACCTAAACTATGCTAGTTTAACATTGACTGCATTTAATCCTTTTCTGCCTTCTTCCAAATCAAAAGTTACTTCATCATTTTCGCTGATGTTTTCTTTTAATCCGTTTGCGTGTACAAAATACTCTTTTGTTGATTCGGCATCTTTAATAAAACCAAAGCCTTTCGACTCATTAAAAAATTTAACTGTTCCTTTATTCATCTTGATAAAATTAATTTGGCGAAAGATACGGTTACTTATTTTGAAAACAAATCATTTCCGCATTTTTTTTTAAAACTCACCTTCTGATTTATTGTTTTTTACTTTCCAGCTGTGTAATGATTTGTTCCAGTTCATTGGTCGTCATTCCTAATTCTGAAGCGATCATTTTATAGAAATCTCTTTTGGTTTCATGCCTCCACATCAAATCAGCATTGGTCAAATGGGGATATCTTCTTTTTAACTCATTCGCTACACTGCTCCAGTTACTCAAATCAAATTCTGCATTCATCATATCATTTTTAGTTATTCCGGGCTTCACTGAAACATGGAACGATTATTTAATCTGCCTTTTTGATGGAAAGTTTAGAGAAAACTTAATCCAGATTGCAAAGATACGCTATCTATTTCTATTATACGTGGCTTTGTTGCAAAAGAGTTGCATCATTTATGCATTATAATAGCTTTTCTCACATCTGTCCTAAATAAAGCTACAGAATCAGGCCCTTTATAAACATAATGGGAAATCTCGGAATGCATTGGTCGTGACTATCATTTTTATAGCCGTTTTTTTCCCTATCCCTTCGTTGGAACATAGTAATTCGTACTGACGAAGCAATACTGGATTAGACTTGATACATTCATGCATCTCAGTCTCTACCTCTGAAATAGATTGTTTTAACTTTTTTATCCGTTTTTTCAGCCAATTGCTTTAATCCCCGGATAGTTTGTTCAGGAAGCGAAAACAATCGCGCATTATCTTGAAAACGATAAGCATAACTCGCTATCTTAAGTGCCTAATTCAAAATATTTATCAAATGATATGTCCTGAGAATCTGAGATATATTTACCATAGATAAGACTGGAAGAATTATGCAACTTTTATTTTCTTTTGATTCAAATATGCGCCAGACGCTGTTCCAGTCCACCTAAGTCAACCAAGTAAATCAAAGGATTAAAACGAAGATATAGGCTCTAGCTTAACGCCAAAATATTTTTTATTTCGTACCAGTGTCGTGATTATTCGATTAACAAATACTGCTCTTCCCTTTTTTACTTATATTATAAGCTATTAAATCCAAACAGCTGATTTTCTTTAATATGTACAAACGCTTTTTCTGGCACATAGTTTTTCAGCTCTTCATCTCCTGCTTGAATCAATTCGGCTATATGACCAGGCGTGTGTTGAATGACGTGTTCTGACAAATCTTCGAGCTGAAGAATTTTACGCGTTTCGTTTAGGTATTGCCATAAAAGTCTTTTGGAGCCTGAGAAATGCGCCTCATCAGGATAAATAGCTTTTCCTGTTTTTGGATTGATGTAGGGAAACAAGTAAATCTTGACATTTTCATGGAACAAAGCGCCAATAGATTCGAGTAAACCTCCCCGGAGATCGGTGTATAACGAGCTATCGAAAATCATATCGAACGTTGGCATACCCATCGCAATTCGCAGTTTAATCATTTGAAACTGGGTGAAATAATTAACCAGCTCAAAATAACGGCTAAAACGGGAAACCATCACACTTTGCCCAACCATATTGAGAAGATCTACCCGTTGCAGAAAATCTTTTTCATCAACCTTTTTATTTTGCATCAGGCTATTGAGTGAGATTTCACAAAAAGCAATGGTGTTATCTGGTTTATAATCTTCATCACGCTTAAAAAGATCCATGCTCTTTTCAAAGAATTCGATCACCAAATTAGTCACAGGCCGGAAGTTACCGCGCATTAGCATGACATTCTTTTTATAGAGCATGTCGGAAGGCTGTTGCACTTTGCCCGACTTATCGAACATGATTGCCGGAGTCATGTTGTGGTTAACCAGCATCAGGTTCAGGATGCGGTTATCCACCCACTCCATGTCTGGTCCTTCCACATAAATATAATCTACTTCCAACCGATCGGTTCCAAGGTTGTCCAACAGGGCCAATAAAATATTTCTAGGATCTTTCCATTCAAATAATCCTCCATAAATCAAATTAACACCTAAGTTGCCAAGGCTATATTGCTGTAGAATTGTATCGTTTTCGAGCAACTTCACATGCACAAAAATGCGGTTGGGGTTATTACGTTCCGAGCCTTCAATAGCCATTCCAAGCCAACCGTTTCCCTGGTTGGTCTTGTTATAATTGAGGGTTTCTACGGTATTCGCAAATGCAAAAAACTTCTGGTCAATCTTATCATCCAGAATTTTTAGCAACTCCTTATATTCGTATTCCACCATCTTTTTCACCCGGTCTTCTGCCACATATCTTGCTGGAGCACCTTGGTTATAAAAATGATCACTAAAGCTCTTATCGTATGCTGAAATTGTTTTGGCAACAGTGTTTGAAGCTCCTCCAGCCTGAAATAGATGTCGCGCAGTTTCTTGGCCTCCACCAATTTCAGCAATCGATCCATAGTAGTCTGAATCTATATTTATATGAACAGCTTTCTCTTTAGTACTGAGCGTTTTTGACATATACTTGGAATTGATTTTTTTTAATTTTTCAAATGGTTCTTTCCATCATTTAGCAACACTTACTCCTTTGTTTTGTTTGAACGGGCAAATGGATAATGTAAGTTAATTACACTAAACTCTATAAGCGAATAACTGTTATAAAGGTATAATCAATTATAAAAGTTAAAATGAATTTACTGGAACAATTGAAAAAAATGACGGTAGTCGTTGCAGACACGGGTGATTTTGAATCGATAAAAGCCTTTACTCCGAGAGATGCAACAACCAACCCTTCACTTATTTTAGCAGCTACCGACGATGATCGTTACAAAAACCTGATTGACCAGGCTGTTGTATATGCAAAAGAAAACGCAGAAAAAAAAGAGGAACAGCTCAGTTTATGTATGGATAAACTATCGGTGAATTTTGGTATTGAAATTCTGAAAATTGTTCCCAAGCGCGTTTCTACAGAAGTGGATGCCCGCCTGTCGTTTGACACTGATGCAACGGTGAAAAAAGCACATCAACTCATTAAATTATATGCTGATGCCGGGATTCCGAAAGAAAAAATCCTGATTAAAATTGCATCAACATGGGAAGGCATTAAAGCGGCAGAAATTCTGGAGAAAGAAAATATTCATTGCAATTTAACTTTGCTGTTTAGTAAAGCTCAGGCTATTGCCTGCGCAGAAGCTAAAGTGCAGTTGATTTCACCATTTGTAGGGCGTATTTACGACTGGTACAAACAAAGCCGAGGAGTTGACGACATTCCTGCAACTGAAGACCCAGGTGTATTGTCGGTAACCGACATTTACAAATATTATAAGAAATATGGATATAAAACGGAGGTTATGGGTGCCAGTTTCCGAAACATTGGAGAAATTACAGAATTGGCTGGTTGCGACCTGTTGACCATTTCGCCGAAACTATTGAAAGAACTTGAAGAAACAGAAGGTGAATTAAAACAGAAGTTGAGCGAAAACGACTTGGGCGGCTACAACGAAGCTAAAATTTCTATAGACGAAAAGGATTTCCGTTGGTTGCTGAATGAAGATGCCATGGCTACAGAGAAGCTGTCTGAAGGTATCCGTAAATTTGCAGCCGACATCATTAAGCTCGAAGATAAAATTAACCAAAAGCTATAATGTTTAAAACATAGAGATGGAGGAAAGCAGATCAACCTATTGGTCTGTTTTTTTTACTTAAAACGGTCGTCTGATCGGTGGTTATGCGCTTTCCGCTCATCTTTCTCATCCAACCACCCCGAAACCGCATCTGTCCGGTTGTCGGTTTGTCTAAAAAAAGGTTTGATGTCAATCAGTGGCGTTTCATTGAGCATGTCAGCTCCTTCAAAATGAATCTTATTGTCGGTTACCTGCACTAGTTTCACTGTTGAAATTCCAATGGCATTGGGGCGTTTTGGTGAGCGAGTTGCAAAAACACCATGCATCTTATCGTCCATAAACGGCTTCACCGTTAGTTTAAAACCATCAACTTCATGTAGATGATAAATTAAAATTAAGTGCGAAAAACCGTCAAGATCTGCTAGTCCTTCTGTCAAATCGGGATTCAGTTCAATCACACCTTTAACTCCATCGGCACCCACTGGCTGTATAGGCATATTTTCGATCGTTGTGTGCGGCGTATAAATCACACCAATGGAATTTACAATTATGCTTTTCGTTATAAAGTCGTTGCTCATTGGGTTTTAAATTAAAGATGGTTAACGTATTTTGAGTTTGTCCTTCCCCGTCTCAGGACAAACTCACACTTTTGTTCCAGGAACCTTCATTAAATACTTTTGGTCGTCTGAAGCTTTCAATCTTTTCCTTTTATTCTTTGTCTTTCAGTTGTTTCATTTTTGAGAAGATTAAAGAATCATCTGCAATCTCTACGTTGGTTACCTCAAAATATTGAACTAATTTTTTGGGTAGAAGGGCTTCCACCAATGCTTTTTATTGACTATGGTGTGAATTCATTTGACATCAAAAAATAAAAACACAAAGATCAAATTAATTTGTTCTCCACCTACTTTTTAATGTGATCCAATAAACATAACACAAAAAAGGTGACACAAAAAAAGCTACTCGATTTGAGCAGCTTTAAAATGCGGTGACGACGAGACTCGAACTCGCGACCCTCGGCGTGACAGGCCGATATTCTAACCAACTGAACTACGCCACCTTTTTCTCGAAATGTTTGAACCGAAATTCATTCACTTTGAAATGTCATTTTAATAATTTTAGAACTTTTTCTTGCGGTGACGACGAGACTCGAACTCGCGACCCTCGGCGTGACAGGCCGATATTCTAACCAACTGAACTACGCCACCTTTTTCTCTAAAACCCTTGTGAAATGCTATTTTCAAAAGGCTCTGCAAATATATACTTTCTTTTTTTCTCTGCAATAGGAAACATTAAAAAAATCATCCCAAATTTAGAATTACTATTCGAACTGATTTTCGATAAAAATTTAGCCATCTAGTTTTCAATATACTATCAACAATATCGACTATTTCACAATATTTTCGGGAATCAATTTTTTTTCTCCTGACCACCGATAAGCAGCTAATTTCCCCTTACGACTCACACAGGAATCTAAACAACAAAGGTTCGGAGTAAAAATATTATCGCCATTTTTCAGACAATAGTGACCAAAAAATACGATTGGCTCATCTTCTCCATAGGGAATACGTTCTCCGCTAATTTCGGGTGGAATGGTATATGCCGGTAAATCAAATCGGCTCTCCAGCGAAAGATCCTGGAATTTCATCCCTTTTGGGTTTAACCACCATTTGGTTCGAAATCTTCGATGAGCCTGTCCTGTTTCGTCGTAAACTAATAAATCATTCGGAAGTTTAAAGTCAACCCCCTTGCAGGTTTGCCAAAAGGCTTTCGACACTTCATTACTATTTTTACTAATCTGCTTGAGTACGCTCTTTTTCAATCTTCCCTCGGTATAATTATTCCTCACAATTTCGATGCTCTGCTCATCCCAACACGCATGTACGATCCGAATACCATCCAATTCCAAAAACATGGGAAGGGTGCGCATCCATTTGATATGACTTTTGTATTCGTCTGGAATATGAACAAATTCTTTGAATGTTTGGGTCAACGGCATGCGGTATTTCAGCAATCGCTTAAACAAGGGTTTTCCTGCCTTATCTTTCAATTCAAAAATAATTGCATTTAACTCGTGATTTCCCAGGATTGCCAGGGCATTACCAGTTTCAACCATTGCTCTCACTGTTCTTACGGTTTCCAGAATTTCTGGCCCGCGGTTTATAAAGTCGCCTAAAAAAACAGCCTTTCGTGATTCGTGCTTGTAAACTCCTTTTTGCACCTTATATCCCATCGATTTGAGCAGATCTTTTAACATGCTTGCCTGCCCATGTATATCACCTATTATGTCATACATAAATTGCACCTATTTATAGCAAGGCAAGTTATCATTTTTATTAAAAAGTCAAGACCAATGAGAGAGTAAATGCGAAAAGATTGGCGCGGGGGTAAATAGTTCATTAAAAAGAAAAGGTCAGCAATTAAATTGCCGACCTTCATCCTAATTGAGTAGTATGTATTATCTAATTTTCGAACCTTTTGTGGCAAAGAAAATCAGATAGGTATAATAGACAAACATTGTACTAACCGCAGCAACCAATCCCAGATTATCCTGTATTGCCCCCATCATTGGAGTAAGAACTGCAGCACCGATAACTGAAGTTGAGATGACACCTGAAGCCACCTTGGCGTGCGGTCCCAAATCTTCTAAAGCAAGACTGTAGATTGTTGGCCACATAATTGAATGGAACAATCCGGTTCCTAAGAACAATACCAGAGCGATTTGTGAAGCATTTGCTCCAAGCACAAGTGAAGAACCAACAAAGATTGCACCACCAATGGCACAAAGAGAAAGAATTTGACGTGCCGTAAATTTCCGTAGAATAAAAATACCGGCAAGTCGTCCAACCATTAAGCCTCCCCAATAGTATTTCAGCCAATCGGTACGCTCAACAACTGTCAGGTTAAGTCCCAACTCTCTCGTATAATCTGCAAAGAAACTAGGGATGCCAATTTCTACTCCCATGTAAAAGAAAATAGCCAATGATCCTAACCAAACATGTGTATATTTAAATGCACTCGACTTGTATTTCTTTGGCTTCACAGCCATGTCTTTATCTTCATCTTCAATTTCAGGAAGTTTCATAAAGAAAAGAAGCACGAGAATTACCGCAGCAATGACAGCGAGCACAATAAATGGCTTTTGTACTTGAGTAGGTTCCATTGCACCTGTATCCGAAATAATCAGCAACGAAACAAAAATGGGAGCAATAACTGTTGCAACCGAATTTAAGAAGTTAGCCAAGGTCAAACGACTGGCAGCTGTTTTTTCTGGTCCGAGTGCATTCACATAAGGGTTAGCAACCACTTGTAAAATAACGATACCGAATGCAAAAACGGCTACTCCAAAAAGAAATGGAATATATCCAATTGCGACGAGTGGAATACACATTAAAACCCCGATAGTTAATAAACCGACTCCCAACAACACCCCTTTTTTATAACCAATCCGGTGAATTAGGAAACCGATGGGAATAGACAAGGCATAGATTCCGTAAAAAAACGAATTTGGCAATTGCTTCAATACCTTACCATTTGGAAGCGAATCCAATCTAAAAGCCTCTTTCAGAAAGTCAATCATCGAGTTGTTCATGGTAGTCATAAAGCCGATCATAAAGAATAAGGCCGACATGACTATCAATGGAAACAAATACTTGTTTTTACTCATTTTGTATAGTTTTAGAGTTAGTTCTACTGACTAGAGTTCTAGCTTAACTGATCCTTTAGCACGGATGAACAAGGTATGACATTTTCCTTTGCCATAAATATGCTCCAGCGTTTTAACGTACTCATCCAGTTTATCTTGCGGTACAAAAGCCTGAATAGTTCCACCAAATCCACCACCGTGAACACGCCATGCTCCTGAGCCTTTCAGCACCATTTCGCTCATAGCCAAACCTAAGGACACCACTTGATCGTCTTTATGAACAACGTCAAAAATGTTTTGATTGTACATGTATGAGCTATAGCCCGATTCCACGACCATTTTCAGAAATGCTTCGAAATCATTGCTTTCCAATGCGGCTACCTGATCTACGACACGTTGATTATCGCCTTGGAAGTGGTAAGCCCGAAGAATAGCACGATCACCTGTTTTTTTACGAATTTCAGGAATTTTATCTACGATTTGTTCCAGTGTAACTTCGCGCAGCACTTCTGCTCCAAGTTCCGCGGCAACAGCTTTCATCTCAGTTGGTAATGAAGCGTATTCAGCTTGAGAAGCAGGATCATCATGACCGCCACCAACATCGGTAATGACCAATGAAAAGCCGGTAGAAACAAAATCAAAGTCCACCTCTTTTACAATTGGTTTCGAAGGGTCTTTAAAATCGATGGTAATTAAGCCACCAACCGAGCATGCTGTCTGATCCATCAAACCACAAGGTTTTCCGAAATAATTATTTTCGGCCCACTGTCCGATGATTGCATTTTCGACACCGCCCATTTTTCCGTCGTTAAACAGATTATTGACAATAGCTCCCACCAATACTTCAAATGAAGCAGATGAACTCAGTCCGGAACCTTTTGGCACGCGTCCATCAATACAGGCATCGAAACCGCCAATTTCGTATCCCACTTCTTTCATGCGGGCACAAATACCTTTTACTAATGAAGATGAAGTATAAAACTGTGACTCGTCAATACTTAAATCTGAAAGATCAACCTGAAATTCAGGATATCCGACTGATTTAATCCGAACGGTATTGCTACCGTTTTTAGCTGCAACAGCTGCCATGTCCAAATTGACTGCACCTGCTAATACTCGACCGTAGTTATGATCGGTGTGGTTTCCACCAATTTCGGTACGCCCGGGAGAACTGAACAGATCAACATCATCGGAACCATATGTCTTCTCAAATTCACTCATCAAGCTCGCATAGCGGGCAGCTTGTGCAGTTAGCGTTGATTTGTCGGTTCCGTATAATTCCTGAAATAATGGATTATTTCCACCATCTATTTTCTCAATTAATTGATTAATTTTTGTCATAAGTCTGTAAGATTTTCTATTTATTAATTTGTTTTTTATAATGTATATCAGATAAATCACGTAATCGTTGAGCTGCCTGTTCTGCTGTAATATCTCGTTGTGGTGTAGCAAGCATTTCGTAGCCCACCATAAATTTTTTCACTGTCGCCGAACGCAATAAGGGTGGATAAAAATGCATGTGCAAGTGCCACTCCGGGTAATCTTTGCCGTCGGTTGGTGCCTGATGTAGTCCGGCTGAATAGGCAAACGAAGTCTCAAATAAATTATCGTACTTCACAGTAAGTTGCTTATAAATATCCGCTAAGCCATCTTTTTCTTCATCGGTTAACTGAAGAATATTTTGAACCGCCCGACGACTGATGATCATTGTCTCAAATGGCCAGACGGCCCAATAAGGAACCAGTGCCACAAAATGATCATTTTCAGCTAGCAGCCGCTCTTTCTTTTCCAATTCAGCTTTCAGATAATCTCCTAAAAGAGTATTTCCATTTTTCTCAAAATAGGCCTTTTGCGTTACCGACTCTTTATCCGGTTCAACCGGAACGGTTGACGAAGACCAAACTTGCCCATGTGGATGAGGATTGGAACACCCCATAATAGATCCTTTGTTTTCAAAGATCTGTACATAGTTTATAAAATCAGTGCTGCCCAGCTCATCAAACTGCTCACACCAAACATCAACTACTTTGCGAATATCCGCTACTTCCATCTCTGGAATCGTCAAACTATGATTGTCACTAAAACAAATGACTTTACAAATGCCGGTTTCGCTTTTTGCCTGAAAAAGGCTGCCTTCATCAACACCGCCTTCGGGTGAATCGGTTAGCAATGCACTAAAATCGTTGGTAAAAACAAAAGTGCCTTTGTAATCAGGATTTTTATGACCTCCTGCCCTTTCGTTCCCTGCACACAGATAGCAAGAGGGATCATATTTAGGGCGTTCGTCAACTGTTGCTTTCTCAACTTGCCCTTGCCAGGGTCTTTTCGAACGATGGGGCGAAACCAACACCCAGTCGTTTGTTAGAGGGTTTAACCGCTTATGCGGGTGATCCAGACTATTAAATTTTTTCATATTTCTTACTTTTTCCAACTGGTGGGTACTGGTAGGCAAAATTATAGAATATTGCTTCTTGTATTTCCTTAAATACACATGCTATAAAACATATTACAGAGACTTTCTACGGATTAACTGTGCGGGATTACTTATTTGAGACTTAGACCGGTCTGATATCATTTTGGCCAGATTTTGTCCCATTAACTGAAAGTCGGTTGATATGGTTGTAATTCCACCGGCAACGACTTCCTTCAACATCGTATCATTAAAAGAAACAATACCAAAATCTTCACCTAGTTTAAAACAATTAGCATCGGCCATTTTCACCAACTTAACCAAATTCCGGTCTGACGGAACAAAATAGGCTTCTCCCTTCTCAATCGTCCGATCAATCAAACTTCGAACAACTTCATATTTCATCTTGTTTTTCTTACAGAATTTTTCAAATCCAATCATCCTTCCTTCAGGCTCTTTGCCACCAGGAAAAACCATAACGAGTTTTCGGTATTTTTCAAGTAAGTCTTTTCCATTTTCCAGAGCCCGGAATACATCACCTTCAAAATCCTGATAAATAACCGGGTAGTCGGACAAATCTTCCTTTTTACGATCCAGAATATAAACGTTATCCTTAGGTAAAATTGAAATAATATCGGACGTTTGATCGAAAGTAGCGGGCATAATCACATACGAGGTATAATTGCCCGCAGCCTCGGAAATTAAATCTTTAAAAACCTGAAAATTAAAATGATGGAAATAAATATCAACGTTTGATTTCGTATCCAAACTATTTAAAAACGAAGTGTAAACATCTTCTTTAAACGCATTCAACTCGTCAAACAACAAAAAAATTCGTTGGTCAACATTCACCTCTGTACTATTGATGTAGTAGCCTTTACCTGGAATAGAATTAATAATCCCTTTGGCTTTTAACTCGTTGAAAGCGACCATAACGGTATCGCGTGACAGCTCAAATTCGACACATATTTGATTTAATGAAGGAATTTTATCGCCAACTTTTAAATTCCCACTGAGAATGCCTTGATAAATAGAATTAATAATTTGTCGGTATTTTGGAATACCAAGAGTGTCGTCAATCTGAATATTTTTCACAATCTTGATTTTTATTTGGCTAAGAATTTCAAAATTACAATTTTTATTGAAATTTAAACAACCAGTACCTACCAGTACGTTTCATTTATTAAATTTGTACTCTATGTTAATCTGTAAATCTAAATAATAAGCGAATGAAATTAACCAGTAAATCATTTGGAAATCTACCAAGTGGAGATCAAGCCGAACTTTTCACATTGAGTAATGACAACAATGTTGAGATTAATATCACCAACTACGGAGCAATAATTACCTCTGTAAAAACGCCGGATAAGGCAGGAAACCTAACCAATATTGTGTGTGGTTTTGATACGCTGGAGGGTTATTTAAGTAACGAATATCTGGGCAACTATCCCTATTTTGGAGCCCTAATCGGACGTCATGGAAACCGCATCGCCAATGGAAAATATTCGATTGACGGCGTTGAATACTCCGGAGCAATTAATAATGGCCCAAATCATTTACATGGCGGATTGGAAGGATTCGACAAAAAACAGTGGACGGCTGAAACTTTTGAAAACAAGGATGAGGTTGGCGTAAAACTTTCGTACACCAGCGCTGATGGCGAAGAAGGTTATCCCGGCACCTTGAAAACCACTTGTACCTATTCGTTGAATAACGACAATGAATTGTCAATAAAATATGAAGCGGAGACGGATAAAAAGACGATTGTGAATTTAACCAACCACTCCTATTTCAATCTTACCGGAGGAAAAGAGGATATTAAAAATCATGAGTTGGAGTTAAATGCGAACAAAATAACGGAAGGCAAAGATCTGATTCCAACGGGCAATATTGTTCCGGTTGAAGGAACAGCATTTGATTTTACATCGAACAAAAAACTGGGACAAGACATTGACAGTCTTCCTGATGGATACGACTTAAATTATGTACTGGACAATGAAGAAGGTAAGTTTGTATTTGCAGGCCGACTAAAGGAGCCTAAAAGCGGACGTCAGCTGGAAGTGTACACCACCCAACCCGGCATGCAGGTTTATACCGGCTATTGGATACCAGAGCTAACAATTGATGGTAAAAAGAAATTTGGAAAATATGCAGGAGTCGCATTGGAAACACAGCACTATCCTGACGCTCCAAACCATGATAATTTCCCTTCTACCGAACTTGCTCCTGGCGATAAATACGAAGAGCAGACAGTTTATAAGTTTGGACTAACCGAATAAGCTGCGATCAACAGATCATGAAACCCTCAATGTTCAAACGCATCGGGGGTTTCTTTTTGATGCGCAATTGTTTCAGATGAACTGCCCCGGTCAATAAATTAAGCTAATTAGAACTAAAAAATTGTATTTTTGAATTTTACTGACAGTTGAAAACTAAACGCTTTTTGAATGAAAACGATTATTGAGCTCTTCGAAACGAGTGTAAAGAAATATGCTGAGAATATTTACCTGTGGGAGAAGAAAGAAGGAGAATATCAAGGAACAACCTATAAACAAACCCGCGAAGAGGTACTGAAACTTGCTGCTGGTTTTTTGGCAATGGGAGTAAAAAAAGGAGAACGCATCGGGCTGGTTGCCGAAGGACGAAATCAATGGATTATCAGTGAATTGGGTATGCTTTATGTCGGCGCTGTTAACGTGCCACTATCGGTTAAGCTTGAAGCAGGAGAGCTAAAATTTCGTTTAGCGCACTCCGGTGCCCGAATGGTGATCGCGTCAAAAGGACAAGCCGATAAAATAGAGGCAATACGAAGTGAGCTCCCAAATCTTGAAAAAGTGATCTATCTCGATCATAAGGAAAATGCCCGAAAAAATGATATTCAATATGCTGATATTATTGAAAGCGGTATCGCGTTTTTAAAGGAAAACCCGGAGAAGTTAGAAGCGAGCTACAATGGGATACAACCAAACGATTTGGCAAATATTTCCTATACTTCAGGTACAACTGCCGACCCCAAAGGAATCATGCTATCTCATCTGAATTATGCTGCCAATACGATTCAATCCAACACCTTAATGAATATTACATCTGAATGGAAAACACTGGCTTTTTTACCATGGGACCACTCATTTGCACACACCGCTTGCCTTTACTGTTTAATGTCGAATGGTGCAAGTATAGCATCACTTGAGGTTGGAAAAACGCCAATGGAAACGCTGAAAAATATCCCAAAAAACATTCAGGAAATTAAGCCCTACATCCTGATGAGCGTGCCGGCGGTTGCGAAAAATTTCAGAAAAGGAATTGAAACCAACATTCGCCAAAAAGGCAAAACGATTGAAAAGCTGTTTAATCATGCATTGGAGATTGCCTATAAATACAATGGTTTTGGTCACGACAGGGGTAAAGGAATGCGCTTTATTTATAAGCCATTGTTGGCTTTGTATGATAAAATTTTGTTTTCAAAAATACGCGAAGGATTTGGCGGCAACCTGAGACTTTTCATTGGTGGTGGTGCCCTTTTAGATATTGAATTACAACGATTTTTCTACGCTGTTGGTATGCCCATGTGCCAGGGATACGGCTTATCAGAAGCTTCGCCAGTTATATCCTCAAACGCATTACATGCTATCAAGTTTGGTTCTTCGGGTAAGCCCGTTAAACACATGAAACTAAAGATTATTGATAACGAAGGGAATGAGCTAGCCGCCGGAGAGAAAGGTGAAATTGTCATTCAAGGCGACAATGTAATGCTCGGCTATTGGAATAATCCGCAGGCAACAGCCGAAACGATAAAAGATGGCTGGTTGTATACAGGCGATATGGGCTATGTTGATACCGATGGCTTCCTGTATGTTTTAGGACGTTTTAAAAGTTTGCTGATTGGGAATGATGGCGAAAAGTTCAGTCCCGAAGGGATTGAAGAAGCATTTGTCGATCAGTCGAAATTCATTGACCAGTGTATGCTTTACAATAACCAGAATCCATATACCAGTGGCATGATTATCCCAAACATTTCAGCCATCAACCTGGAGTTGAAGCAACAAGGAATTGAACCTGGCACCGACGAAGGAAATAAAGCTAGTATTCAAATTATTCAAGATGAAATCAATAAATACCGAACAGGAGGTGAATACGAAGAAATGTTTCCACAACGATGGCTACCTGCGACAGTGGTTATTTTGCCGGAGGCCTTTACCGAGCAAAATCATTTATTAAATTCACTGCTAAAAATGGTTCGCGGAAAAATTTACGATTATTTTGCTGACGAATTAGAGTTTCTCTATAAGCCGGAAGCTAAAAACATGATTAATGACAAAAATATTGAAGCGATAAAAAAGTGGAATCGCTAGTTTAATGTCTGAATTCACACTCGGAATAAAACGATATCAACCATG
The DNA here is from genome assembly GCF_009847015.1 of Sunxiuqinia indica. GTDB lineage: Bacteria > Bacteroidota > Bacteroidia > Bacteroidales > Prolixibacteraceae > Sunxiuqinia > Sunxiuqinia indica. The sequence continues at coordinate 493,864 of NZ_WVEM01000001.1, read as the reverse complement.
AAACGATCTTTACTTGCACTATTAATTGCGTTGCCTTCACTACTATTCGGACAAGCACAACGGTGGCATGGCCCCAATTTTGATGCGCGCTACCCGGACAAAAACTTAATGGATAGTTGGCCCAATGACTCACTTCCGATCAAACAAACATACACCGGAATTGGAGAAGGTTATGGTTCTCCATCTATTACCGAGGAGGGCATATTTGTCGCCGGAATGCTCGATTCAACAGGCTACATCTACTACTTCAAACACGATGGAGAGATGGCCTGGAAAACTAAATACGGTCAGGATTTCACCTTTAAATTTCCGGGATCGCGGGGCACTCCTACCCTTGTTGATGGAAAGCTCTATTACTCGGGAGCCTATGGCGATGCGGTGTGCATCGACATGAAATCAGGCGATAAAATCTGGCATGTAAATATCTTTGAAAAATATGGTGGCGACCTTATAAAATGGGGTTACACCGAATCACCCTTAGTTTATAAAAACCTGGTCATTTTGCAGCCGGGCGGCTCAGAGACTTCATTGTGTGCATTGAATAAAGAAGATGGATCAGTTGTTTGGGAAACAGCAATTGATGGTAATACGAATGCCTATTGCAGTTCGCGATTAATTGAGCACAATGGAGATACACTGGCCATGGTCAACTTAAATTTTAACCTGATTATCTTTGATCCGGAAACCGGAGAAATAAAAATTAAGCATCCTCTTACCGAGAAAAGAGGCAATCATGCGAATGAGCCAGTCTATAAAGACCGCCAAATTTTTTACTCTTCCGGATACGGCGAAGGCTCCGTCATGTTTGAGATTAACGATGAAAAACAACAATTAGATACCCTTTGGCAAAATGTTGATTTTGATTCAAAAATGAGCGGGATACAGGTTGTCGATGGATTAATTTATGGTACTGCTGATCGCAAAAAACATTGGGCAGTAGTGGATTGGGAAACCGGCGAAGAAGTTTTCACAACCCGCGAAATTAAGCCTGGCTCGCTCATCATGGCCGACAGTAAATTTTATATTTTCACTGAGAATGCGGAAGTTGGATTGGCCAAACCAAAAGCCGACGGACTTGATATCATCAGCCGCTTTCAAACGCCTGCCTATCCCGCGGTGCATGGATATGCTCATCCGGTCATTTATAAGGGCGATCTATTTATCCGATTTAACAATGATATTTGGCGGTATACAATAGCCAAGTGATATTTGAGTTGGAGATCAACTTAGATGTGACTTCATTCGATTGGTTCTATTTTTTCAGTTTTTTTTCCATTGAATCTGCAACCCTTTGCTTTTTCTCCTGTCAATAGGATTATAGCTGAGAACTCAGACCCCATCAGGATATAAAACGAGCGGGTAGAATATTTCACCCGTATAGGGCAGTCGGCAAACGAGTTCCACATGACATAAATAGAAAACAAGCAATCATAATCAGATGAAGAAGATTTATTTCACGTTGTTGATTTCAATACTTATAGTCACTAACTTATTTGCCCAAAGCTATGGCAATTACAAAAAAGTACCTTTTGCCTTTGGACTGTTCCCTCCGGTAAGTACAAATGGCAGCAATGCTGGAAATTGTATTAATAAAGTCTCTGTGAATTTAATTTCAGGCTATTCGGGAGGACTAGCCGGCTTTGAGTTTTCGGGATTCTCAAATACCGAACGTGATTTTGTTCGCGGAGCACAGTTTGCCGGATTTTTGAATTCTGTAAATGGCGATTTCACTGGTTTTCAATACGCGGGCTTTGCCAATTTTAACAGAAGTGTAGCCAGAGGTTTTCAATGGGCCGGCTTTGCCAACTTCAATTATGCTGAGGCCAATGGATTATTATTTGCCGGGTTCGCAAACTTCACCAACGGTAAATCCTTAGCAATTCAGATGGCTGGATTCGCAAATTTTTGTGAAGATGTTGAAGGAATCCAAGGATCGGGGTTCGCCAATATTGTAAAGGGAAATGGTAAGGTTTTTCAAATGGCAGGTTTTTCTAATATTACGCTTGGCGAAGTGAATGGCACGCAACTGGCTGGGTTTTTAAATTATTCGAAAGAAAAAATGCAGAAAGTGCAAATTGCCGGGTTTTCCAACATTTCGATGAATGATGCCAAAGGGCTTCAGTTGGCTGGTTTTGCTAACCTGGCAAAAGGAACCATTGATGGAGCACAGATAGCCGGATTCTTAAATGTTGCCAAGCAAGTTGATGGGCTTCAACTGGGAGTTATTAATGTTTCAGACACTGTTAAAAGTGGCCTCCCTATTGGCTTCTTAAGTATTGTCCGACATGGTTTTTATGAATTGGAAGTCTCAGCAAGTGAAGCCTTAAATACTCAGGCTCTATTTAAAATTGGCGTGGATAAGTTCTACAATATTTTTGCCGTTGGTAGTCAATTTTTAGGCGACGAATTCAACTGGGGATTTGGCTATGGAGTGGGAACTCACATCGTTAATAAAGAGAAATTTAAAACGCAACTGGAACTCATGAACTACCATATTAACGAGGGCAAAAACTGGACAAACACCTACAATGACCTGAATCAATTCAAAATTAATTTCACCAAGAAAATTGGAAATCACTTAGATGTTTTTGCCGGTCCTAACTTTAACCTGATGATTACTAACAATAAGATTACTAATGGCAAACCATTTGAAAGTAATTTTGCCCCATACTCCATTTACTCGCATAAAGGAAAGCGAACGACCTTAAAAGGTTGGATTGGTTTTAGTGCCGGTATCCACATTAACTAAGTCACCAGGTTGAAAGCATGGTTCAACACCTATTCATAACGAATCAATAATTCAACGCTGATGATGGGAGAAAATGGTTGAAGATGTATGGTATCGCCTTGTTTCCAACCATTTTTTATTGCTTTCTATTGTTCTTCCATCTCCAGTTACCCGTCTATTTTTACACGTTTGTTGGTTTGCGTGTACCAAATATAGCCGGCAACATTGGTGTACCCACATCGTTTAAGCTCTTTCACATAGCTGCCAACCTGATAATGGTATTTGTCCAACTCTTTCTCGCCCGATTTATAATCCACCACAATCACTTCATCATCCTTTAGCATGATACGATCCGGGCGTTTCAGTTTGGTACCGGTCAATATCGAACGTTCATTCATCACCCTAAAAGTACCATCAAACCAACCTGACACCTCAGGATCAGTGATTAGTTCTTTTAATTGAATCTTCATCTTTTCACCTTCATCAGTTGGAATTAGTCCTTTAAATACCAAGTCGTCTACTGCCGAATTCAAATCGCTCATGGTTGAAATGTTAGCCAGCACTTCATGAAAAATCCGGCCCTGATTAATTTTTGTTGATGCCAGTTCGCCTTCTACAAAGAAATGCTCATTTCGCTTCCGGAGGTTTAAATAATCATGAAAATCGACAAAGCGAAATTCATTCAATTGCAGCCGATTGTCTTTCACTTCCTCTCGTTTAGTTGAACTCGTAATTTCCCCGTAGGTTAAAGTCTGTGTTTCTTCGTCGAAGTACTCGTTCAATTCACAAAAAAGTTCCGTAGCACCATCATGTGCAAAATGATCGGCTTTTTCCATCGACTGAAACAAAACATCGGCAATATTGCCAAACTTACCTGAAGTCACCGACCAGGTAAACAAAGCTGTTCGAGCCCTTGTGAAAGCCACGTAAAGCATGTTTAAGTTGTCGATATAATTACTGATTTTTTCCTGAAAATATTCTTCAAAAAAGATGGATTCACCCATTCGTTTTTCAAATTTAACGGGAACCAGCTCCAACTGGTCAAACGGCGGTAGTTTGGGGCGACACCATAGCATTGGTGCGTGTTGAGCCGAAACTTCAATCTTCCAATCGCAGAAAGGAATAAACACATAATTGTACTCCAATCCCTTGGCTTTGTGAATTGTTTGTATGCGAATGGCATCCAACGCTTCAGAAACCGCAATGGTCTTTTTCTTACCTTGCTCATTCCACCAAATCAGGAAAGCAGCAATATCAGTCGTTCTGTTTTTCATAAAGGTGGCCACCTGATCGATGAATGCTTGCAAATAGGCCAACTCTTCCTGCAATTCAAACAAATTGAAAAGCTCACAAATTTTAAAAATAATCTCCTGAATATTCCGCCCGCTAAGCGTTTCTGAAAAATAGGCGCTATTCAGGAAATCAGATAGAATATTTTTATCATCTTTTAATTTTTCAAACCAACTGGTTCGATCCGGCTTGTTTAATGAATCAAAACCAATGCTTAACTGATCGGAACCTGGCGTTGCTAAATCAGGAACTCGATGAATAATCTGAAGCTGATCAAACAATTCACTGTAGTACAAATGATTGGCAAGTGCCAGAGCTACCGCGTCGTTCGGATCGGCTAATAATTGCAGCAAAGCAAGCACAAAACTAACGGCTGAAGAGTTTTTCACATACAGCGATTCGCTGGACAAAATATTGAAATTATAATCAGACTCATTGGCTGATTTTTCTTTTAGCAAGCGGTCTGCAATTAACTTGGCTTCGTCTTTTTTACGCACCAACACTGCTATTTCGCGAGCACCTGCTCCCATACCCTGCACTTCTTTTATACGAGCAACCAGCTCATCTAAAACTGTTTCGAGTAAGTTTTCCTTTTCTTCATCTTTGGGTTTATCAAAAAAACGCATGCGAACAGCCCCGCTGTCAGCTGTTTTTGCATTCGCAATTTGCTGCAGGCTTTGGCTATATATTTTTTCAATCTGTTCAGTCATCAATGTACCTTTCAGCCTGTTTTCCTCCAATTCATTATTGACGTGTTGCTGAAAGAGTTGTGGCAATATCTGAAAAACACGGTTGTTAAATCGGATGACATTTCCGGTGCTGCGCCAGTTCATTTGCAGGGTCTCCTCTTCTACCCCATTTGCAGGAAACTGGTTGTTTACCTCCTGTGCCAGCAAATTCCAATCTCCATTTCGCCAGCGATAAATCGCTTGTTTCACATCTCCCACAACCATACCAAGATTATCTTCGGCTAGTGAGTTTCCAATTAATGGTCTGAAATTTCCCCACTGCAAACCCGAGGTATCCTGAAATTCGTCAATCATAAAGTGATTGTAAAAAACGCCGGTTTTTTCATAAATAAACGGCGCATCCGAATCATCAATAATACTTTTCAGCAAGGTGCCCGAATCGGAAATCAATACGACTCCTTTTTCATGAGTCACTTTACGCACCATGGCCTGCAAGTCGACCAAAATACCCAGCGTGTAGAGCTGATTGACAATCAATTTGGCACTGTTATACTCATGTAATTTTTTGAAATAATATTCAACGGCCTCACACAACAACAACTGCAGGGCAGCGGCAGCTTCCAACACATTCGCTTCGTCATTTTTCTTTGTCCACACCTCCGGATCGTCGGCTGCTTCAACAACCCGTTTGCCGGGCCAGCTATCCAGGTTCAAGTCAACCAACCGCTGAAAAGAAGCTGAGGCCCCGGTCTTCTTGTACTTAAAATCATCTACTGAAACGCCATGTTGCTGCATCACTTGTAGTCCTGCTCGTCCAATTCGTTTCAGGTTATTTTCAAATTGATGAATGATTGTGTTCAGTTCGTTTTTATAGGCATTAATAAATTGCTTATCATTAATTTTTTCATGCAGGGTTTTATTCAATGCCTTGAAGGTTTCATTGTATATCTGCACCCCAAGTTTGAGAATATCGTTTTTCAGGTTCCAGCCGCCCCCCTCGCGAATCTTCTCATTGGCAAATTTTTTCAGCCACTCCAGTAATTCCGGATTTTCTTCAATTGAAAGCAGCAATTCATCAACGGCCTCTTCCAAAATCAGGTTATCTTCCAAATCGACTTGATAAGCGGTATTGATGCCCAACTCCCGATTGAACGACTTAATGACACGTTGAAAAAAACTATCGATTGTGCTGATTGAAAAGCGCGAATAATCGTGCAAAATACGTTTTAAACAGATGCGGGCACGATCAGCAATTTCTACCTCCCCCAGTTTCATCTCTTCCATCAGCAAAGGCAAATACGCTGAAGGTCGCTCTTTCGACAACACGTACAGCTCCTCAATTACCCGTTCCTTCATTTCGGTGGTTGCCTTATTGGTAAAGGTTACCGCCAGAATATTTTTGTAGTTCCATTCATTCGCCAGTGCGATTTTCAGGTACTCCAACGCCAAACGAAAGGTTTTTCCGGAACCTGCTGAAGCTTTGTAAACTTTTAATTTTGACATGCGAATTATGCTAAAAGGTCGATTAAAAATTGAGAACGGCTATTAACCGATGTTGTCAAAAAATACATGATAAATGAGACTATTTAACGATTCGGTGTAATTCCCAAGCCGTTTTCAGGCGCAGCCAATTGCTGGTATTTTTTTGGGTCTGCATCTCTGATTTTCTCCTTGGCTTCTTGTTCTTCTTGCCGGTCTGCCTGCGGTTCTTCATGCAACTGTTTGGAAGTCGGCTCAAAGTGAAGACTGATATACATCGGGAAATGATCGGAACCAATGGACTTTAAGCGCTTAATTTTAATCAACTTAAAATCGGAAGAATGAAAAATATGATCCAGTGGCCAACGCATCAAAAAATGTTGTGCATGGAAGGTATTAAAAAATCCCCTCCCAATCCGGGGATCCAGCAGCTGGCTCACTTTCTGAAACATGCGGGTTGATTTGGACCAGGCCACATCGTTAAAATCGCCGAACACCAAAGCAGGAGTGCGCTCCTTTTCAATTTTTTTACCAACAAGTAACAGTTCTCCATCGCGCTCGGTACTTGTATCACTTTCTGTTGGAAACGGAGGCTTGGGATGCAAGCAGTAAATTTGAATAAGTTGGCCCGATCGTAGCCTCACCTGTGCTTCAATGGAAGGAATATCGTCGTCAATCAGGTAGTTGATTTGCGCATCTTTCAGCTCCAGTTTAGAGTATAAAATCATGCCATACAAATTATCCAATGGCTTTTTTATAGTGTGTACATAATCCTTTTCGATGAGGCTCAATTGTTTTTCCCACCAATCGTTGGCTTCGACAGTGAGCAGCAAATCGGGTTTCAGTTCTTCAACCAGTTTGAGTAATTCTGACGAATTTCTATTGGTTTGTAGCACATTACTAACCATTAGCGAAATGGATTGCTCCTGATCATTTCCATGATAAGCCACAACCTGCTTTGGCGAAAAGATGGTGTAACGACTGATTTTCACCACCTGATACGCGATGCTCAGCAGCAATAAACTGCTAATAATTATTTGCCAGGCTTCATTGAAACGATAAAAAGCCAAGCTCAATATAAAGATGAGTAGCATGGAGATAGTAATCTGCAAACGGGGAAAATCAGTTACACGAATCCACCAAGCCGTCCATTTTAAATGCGAAGCAAGTGTAGCAGCCACGAAAAGCACTGCTAAGGAAAACAAGATGATTTCAATACCACTCATACCTGGTCATGCTTAGCAATAATCCATACCGCGTGTATAATTCCGGGGATAAAGCCTAACAGGGTTAATAAGATGTTTAACCAAAAAGCGCCTCTGATTCCAACAGTTAAAAACACACCCAGCGGCGGTAAAATAATGGCAAATAAAATGCGTAAAAAACTCATATTCGAAATTTAAAGTTTAACTTTTGTTTACTCTAGATGCAAGATACAAATTTAAACGAGTAGTGGTAACAGCAATTCAATATTTGAAAAGCTCACTGGCAATCGTACATTTGCAAGAAGCTTTAATTCAACGATCATGGTACTTCAAATTTTATTGGGAATTTCCATCATTCTGCAATTTTTCGCTGCAGGAGTGGCTATTAAACTGACACGAGTCACCAAGTATAATTTTTCGTGGATATTGCTGACCATTGGGTTTATCTTCGTGGCCATTAGCCGCACAATGGAGTTTTTGCCGTTCATTAGCAATTTTGAGCCGCAGGATTTGGGCGAAGTTGCCATTTGGTTTGGCGTTGTTATTTCCCTGAGTTTTGCCATCGGAGTATTCATGATCCAGCGCATTTTTAAGTACATGAAACGCGTTGAAGATTCGCGTAGGCTGACGGAAAAAATGTTTCTGAATGCCATTATTCAAACCGAAGAGAAAGAGCGAAAACGGTTTGCTAAAGACTTGCACGATGGATTGGGACCATTGCTCTCAACAGTAAAAATGTCGGTCTCTTCGCTGGCACAACTCGAACACGACAAAGCGTCAAAGGAAATTGTTGAAAATACCGAGATGGTCATTAATGAGGCCATCAAATCACTAAAAGAAATATCGGATAACCTCAGTCCACATGTGCTAAATAATTTTGGTTTGTTGCGAGCTTTACGCAATTTTATAAACAAAATTAATGTCACTAAAGTTATTCAGATTGAATTAATATCGAATATGGGAAACGAGCGTTTCGACAATAATACTGAAGTTGTTTTATATCGGGTTATTTGCGAACTAATTAACAACACCATTAAGCATGCCAATGCAAAAAATGTTCAACTATCAGTTCTCAAGGAAGCGAACCACATCAGTATTTTCTATCACGATGATGGGCAAGGCTTTAACAAGGAAAAACTTGACCAGCAACCGATGATTGGCGGCATGGGATTTTCGAATATATATTCAAGGATTAACTCTTTAAAAGGAGAAATTAACATCCATAGTGAACTGGAAAAAGGGACACAGGTAAACATCAATGTAAAAACAAAAAATGACTAAAGAACAATACAATATCATCCTGGTCGATGATCATACTCTGTTTAGAAATGGCCTGCGAATTTTGCTCAACAACCTATCTGGCTATCAGATAAGTGCTGAAGCTGCTAATGGTCAAGAATTTTTAGACTTGCTGGAAACGCAAGTTCCTGATCTGGTGTTGTTGGACATTGACATGCCTGTAATGGATGGTATTGAAGCGGCTCAAAAAGCGGTTAGTAAGTATCCTGATATCAAGATCATCACCCTATCGATGTATGGCGAAGAGGACTACTATTACAAAATGGTAGATGCCGGGGTCAAAGGTTTTTTACTAAAAAACTCGGACATCAGCGAAGTTAAAACTGCCCTGCAAACGGTTGTTGAAGGAGGCACTTATTTTTCTTCGGAATTGTTGCAAACCCTGGTCAGCAGTCTGCGAACCAAGTCGCAGCATCACGAAAAGCAACATATACTCTCGGAACGCGAAATTGAAATTTTAATCTTAATCTGCAAGGGATTTTCAAATCAGGAAATTGCCGATCAGCTTTATATTTCGAAAAGAACAGTTGACAAACACCGATCCAATATTTTGGAAAAAAGCGAAAGTAAAAATACTGCCCAACTGGTGATGTATGCGATCAAAAATCAGTTGGTTGAAATCTAGGTAGCACCATGTTCAATTCAAAAATCAAACTATAAATCAAGCTTTCGCTGAGGATTGTTAATGGCCTCTTCCATTTCATATTCCTGAACGATTTGATCAATAGTCATCAAACATTTGCCACAGCTGGTTCCTGCGCGCGTTGCATATTGAATATCTTCGGTTGAAGTAGCTCCTTTTTTCAAGGCTGAAATAATTTCTTTTTCTGACACCATGTTGCATATGCAAACCAATCGGTTTCCCATCACTTACCCTCCATTACTTATACAGTCGGTTTTCTGTTTACGTCCGACTACACAATAAATTTATTTTCGATGTATAGTCGAAGCTCCCGGTACGCATCAATCACCACATCTTTTTTCGACATCGATTCGTACAGCTTCTTAATCAATTGCTTCTCATTCAACAACTGAAAACTAACACGAAAGTTCAAATCAAAAACCATTGACATAATAGCCAACTTGTAATCATTAACCGATTCCATATCCTTGCGTTTGGCCGGTTTATGACTTTTAATGCTTTTTACAATATTATCGCTAACTGTGCCTGCTGCCGGCAAGCCATGACTAATGGCATCGAGCTTAAAAGAACCATCGCGATTCAAGTTTTTAACACAGGTTTCCCAAATATCAAGCTTATCAGAATCGCGAAGAATCTGGCTATAAGTAACAATCAGCTTATCCTCCTTTAACGAAATGCCTTCTTTGTTGTGGTTGAGAATAACCTGAGTTATCAAATTTTTCTTTACCTCGGGCAAATTCTTGAAGAATGTCTGTTCTCTCAAAATATTAACCCCTAGTTGAGCATGATTTTCCGACTGCTCGTCATCAAAAGATTGATATTGAACAAACTGCTCAAAACGGCCTACATCATGCAATAAACCAATTATTTCGGCTAACAAAATATCTTCCTCTTCAAGCATCAGATTAGTAGCTACAACGCCGCTAATTTTGGAGACTTGCAAAGAGTGTTCTCTTTTTAAAGCGAGAACTTCAGCCATTTTGGGGTCTGACTGCTTTAAAAATACGGCTGTGTATTTTTCAAAGAAATTACGTGCAGCCTGTATGTTTTCTTTTACAACTGATAATTCTTCCATGGTGCTACAAAAATAAACCTTTTGTCTTTTAATCTACTCTTTAATAAAGTAGTTTATTAACAATATTAGAAGCTTAACGTTCTTTTTAAGTTTTTATTAGAAATCCTGTTAAAAAACGATTGTTTTACTATTTTTGCACACGCTTTTGGTCCCATAGTTCAATGGATAGAATTTAAGATTCCGGTTCTTAAGATCTGGGTTCGAATCCCGGTGGGATCACTAAACAAATACATCAAACTCCCGTCAACAATAGTTGGCAGGAGTTTTTTTATTTTACATCGTGTCATATTTGATATTGATATCTTTTATGACGATCCCTCAAATTTTAAGCAAAGGTTTTCCAATTTCAGACAGACAGGCCCTTTGGGTAGCAATAGACTGCGGCATAAACCCAATAAAAAAACGGTCAACTGTTTTCTGATTGTTTAGTACGGCGTTAACCTCAGACACGGATTAAGGATAACTAACAAGTTCTATTTTTAGCAGATATGAACAAAACTTTCGTTGAATCTACATGTTTATTACAGCGATGAATACGAATCAGCCTTCAGAATATAGTAATACAGGACAAAGCAAAACAAAAACAATAATAATCCTTGGTATATTAACGGCATATGTGCCCTTTTCAATTGACACTTATTTACCTGCCATGCCCCATATTGCCGATTATTTCGGCACGACGTCAGCAAGGATGACATTCTCGCTAACCACTTTTTTTATAGGTTTTGCGACGGGACAGGTAATTTATGGTCAGCTACTGGATTTATATGGTAGAAAATCACCCCTCTATTTTGGATTAGTGATTAGCATTCTGGCTAGTATCGCCTGTATTTTTGCCTGGGATTCAAGTTCCTTTATCGTATTTCGGTTTATTCAGGCACTGGGGGCATCTGTTGCATCTGTGTCTGCATTAGCTATGGTGCGCGATTTTTTCCCACCAGAGGAAAGTTCCAGGGTTTTTTCTTTACTGGTTTTAGTCATTGGCAGTTCACCGCTTCTTGCCCCAACTCTTGGAGGTTACATTACTGCCCATGTGGGGTGGCAATGGATTTTTGTATTTCTTTCGTTAATGGCCGTAGCAGTCATGAGCCTTGTTTATTTTGCCCTTCCGGTTAACTATATTCCTGATAAAAATTCAAGTTTGAAGATATCAGATTTGGCAAAAGATTACTGGGTAATACTGAATCAACGTCAATTTATTACCTATGCTTTAGCTGGGGCTTTTTCATTCTCATCGCTGTTTATCTACGTCGCCGGGTCGCCTATTATTTTCATGGAAAAATATCACATGACAGCACAAAGCTTCGGTATTGTTTTCGCGATGCTCTCGGTTGGCTTTATAGGAGGAAGTCAGCTGAATATTATTGTGTTGAAGAGATTCAGGAGTCAGCAAATATTTGAATTTGCTTTGATTTGCCAACTGTCTATTGCAGCGCTATTCTACATCGGAACATTAAACGGATGGTACGGAAGAAATACCATTATTGTATTTTTGTTTTTTATTTTATTGTGTCTGGGATTTACTTCTCCCAATGGTATTGCACTGGCTCTTGCTCCTATTCAGAAAAAGTTGGGAGGCGCATCTGCCTTGGTAGGTACCATCCGCATCGGAATTGCAGGATTAACTACGGGAGGAATCGGCTTATTGAATGTGACCGATGGAGTTCCGATAGCCGGGATGATGGTTGCAACAGCATTAATCTCCTTTTCCATTTTATTCGTTAATAGAAAGCGCATGAACCTTTCCTTTGCAATAAGATAAAAAAACAGACTCAAAATCTTCAGCCAAAACGGTCAACTGTTTTCAGATTGTTAAGGATTAAATTCCGGCAGTCGTTTAACTGACGGACAAAAAGTCCGTGCTGCCCACATGGTCTTGCTGAATGCAAAGATTGAAGCAATCCAATAGTAATTTGAGTAGCAGAATGGAAACATTATCATCAGGCTTTGCTACTTAAAATCCCGTGAGCGAAAAAGTTCACCCTGCACAATTCGATTACCTGACGATTTTTCTTCTTCCCCACTCTTTTCCTCCGAACTTACCGGTTTCTGTGTCGAACCAATATTACGGCCGTCAACATCCAACCTCATCAAATTATTTAAATTGAAGCAGGAATTGACCACCACATGAATGACTTCGCCTTCAATTTGTAGTTTCCCTGCAACCATTAGTAAGCGGGATTGTAAAATCACTTTACGATATTTATCAAACACTTTAGACCAAACCACCAAGTTGGCAAAACCGGTTTCGTCTTCAATCGTTATAAACAGAACCCCTTTGGCTGTTCCAGGGCGTTGCCGCACTGTTATTAGTCCGCATACTTTCACAAACTGACCATTTTTCATTTTACTCAATTTCGATGTTGGTGTAACTTGCAACTGCGTCAGCCTTTGGCGAAGGAAACTCACCGGGTGAGCTTTTAGTGAAAGTGCTGTACTGGCGTAGTCCTGAATCACGTGTTCTCCATCAGTCATGACTGGCAGTTCTGCAGATTCTTCGGTTGCACTTTGCGAAGGCGTTCCTGTGAATATTCCAGCAAGATGATCGTTTAAAGCCGACACCTCCCACAGTGCTTGTCGCCGATCGAGACCAATAGAGCGAAAAGCATCGGCATCGGCAAGTCTTTCCAAAGCAGATGGCGAAACACCGGCATCAAGCAGTTCGTTTGTACTTCGAAAAAATGTGCTTCTCTCTGAAACGAGTGTCAGCACATCTTCCTCTCGGAGTCCCTTTACTTGACGGAAGCCCAATCGCACCGCACAGTAACGGCCATCTTTTTCTTCCAGAGCATTATCCCACGCCGAATAATTGACATCTACCGGACGAACAATCACACCATGCTTTCGGGCATCGATAACAAGTTGTGCCGGTTGGTAAAACCCCATGGGCTGACTGTTGAGCAGAGCTGTTGCAAAAATATCGGGGTAATGACACTTTAGCCAGGATGAGATATAAACCAGCAGAGCAAAACTAGCCGCATGGCTTTCCGGGAAACCATAACTTCCAAAACCTTCAAGCTGCTTGAACACCCGCTCGGCAAAGTCCTGCTCATAACCATTCGCCACCATACCATTCACCAGTTTTTCCCGATAACGGCTTACCTTTCCCTTGGCTTTAAAAGTGGCCATACTTCGTCGCAGTCCATCAGCTTCAGCAGGTTTAAAACCAGCCGCTACAATCGCAATCTCCATAGCTTGCTCCTGAAACAAAGGCACACCCAATGTTCGTCCCAGAATATCCTCCAGTTCTTTTGATGGAAACACCACCGGTTCTTCACCAGTTCGTCTTTTCAAATAAGGATGTACCATATCGCCCTGAATAGGCCCCGGTCGCACAATGGCCACTTCAATCACCAAATCGTAGAAAGTTCGCGGTTTTAAGCGTGGCAGCATCGACATCTGCGCCCGACTTTCAATCTGAAATACCCCAATCGTATCGGCATGACTAATCATCTCGTAAACCGTTGGATCGTCCTGGGGGATATTGGCTAAGGTGAGATCCAAGTTATAGTGCTGCCTGGCGAGGTCGAATGCTTTTCGGATGCAGGTCAGCATTCCCAAAGCCAACACATCAACTTTCATAAAACCCAATGCTTCAACATCGTCTTTATTCCATTCGATGCAGGTGCGCTTTTCCATGCGGGCATTCAGAATAGGACACAGTTCGTGCAGTTTTCCCCGCGTTATGACAAATCCACCCGTGTGCTGTCCTAATTGTCGAGGAAATCCGATATACTGCCTGGTGAGTTCCAACACCTTTCGCAGAAGAGGATCTTTGGCATTAAAACTTCCAGATGTTTTTGCTTTCCCGGTAGACCAATCATCAGTAAACTCATAGGCCGATTTCGAAAGTACATTGATTGCATCGGTAGACAAACCCATTACCTTCCCCACATCGCGCACAGCTCCCTTCCAATGAACTTGTGTTACGGTGGCTACAATACCCGCCCGATCGCGCCCGTATTTCTCGTAAATATATTGCATGATCTCCTCCCGACGCTCATGCTCAAAGTCCACATCAATATCGGGCGGCTCATTGCGTTCGTCACTCATAAACCGGGCAAATAGCAATTTAAATTTAGAGGGATCGACCGAGGTAATACCAAGACAATAGCAAACGACCGAGTTCGCGGCAGAACCACGCCCCTGGCAAAGAATTCCCCGCGAGCGGGCTTCGCGCACATAGTCGTACACCGTCAAAAAATAGGAAGCATAGTCTTTCCGACCAATAAACTCCAGCTCCATGTCGATGGTTTCTTTAACTTTTGCGGGAATCTGTTCGCCAAAATGCTCATGAGCTCCTTTCCAGGTGAGGTAAACCAACTCTTCCATGGGCGTTCGTCCTTCGCTCGTTATTTCTTCCGGATAGAGATATTTTAACTCATCCAACGAAAATTGACAGGCATCAGCAATTTCCTGCGAACGCCAAACAGCCTGGGGATACTCGCGGAAAAGTCTGCGTATCTCAGAAACTGGTTTTAGGTAACGCTCCGCATTTTGGTGTAGTTTGAAGCCTACATTATGAATGGTACATTTCTCGCGAATACAGGTTAGCACATCCTGCAATTCCCTGCGCCCAGACTCATGGTAATGCACATCATTGGTCGTAACCATCGGAATTCCCAATCGGGCTTCGAGCTGAGAAAGACGAAATAGTCGTTTATGGTCGTTTCCCTGATACGAAAAGGCTGCTGCAAGATACAGTTCATCACCCAGCATTTCTTTATATTCTTTCAGGGCTGTTATAAATTCAGGTTGAAAGTCGAAATTAGCATTGAGCGAAGTCGGCGGCACTACAATAAATTTTATACCGGCAGCATATTTATACACATCAGCACAATAGAGGTGACACTCCCCTTTTTCGGCTCTGAGGTTGCCTGCGGTAAGCAATGCCGATAAATTGGCATAGGCTTCCTTGTTCGTCGGGTAGGCCAGTAAACTGGGACCATCCAACAGGTCGAGGCGACAGGCAGGAATAAGGCGAATACAGTTTTCTCGTGCTGCCACATGGGCACGAACAATGCCTGCCAGGGTATTGCGGTCGGTGATTGCAATGCCCTTGTAGCTCAGCTTTGCAGCCTGTTCAACTAGTTCCTCTGGATGTGAGCCGCCCCGAAGAAAGGTGAAATTCGATGTTACTTGTAATTCCGTATAATTCATTTCATTTTCAAGTTTTCGGTCACAGTCATTGTGCTCACGTTAGCTATTCATACAAAAAAGCCGTGCAAAAACCATTGATTTTTTCCATGGCCGTACAATCCAAGTCGGAACAGCCAATAGCGAGCCCCGTTTTCATCTTCAACCCGATAATAATCTCTTGGGGGCCCACTCTGAATCCACCACTCCTGCTCTATTCGTTCGGGGCCATCAGCACGAGCAATGCGAATAACTTCATCTTTGTAGCGGAAATGTAGTGGAGGATAATCCGGAAGCATCACCATCACTTCAATTGGCTCCGGCTCAGGTAAAAGATGAAGTGGACGAGGGCGATCGGTACACCATGCGGTTTGGGGCTTAGCTTCCAGCGAGCCAACATCTGTTATCGAATGCTCCGGCCAATAATGTTCCTGCGGCAGATAGCGGTGAATGGCCTGTGCTCCCACCTTACCGGCAATATTGTCCAACAATTCAGCAATGGCCGTTTGATTGTTGCTCCCAACACTCCACAAAGCTTCCTGTGTTTCGCTAAGCTCTTCAACCAACGTAGCCTCCAGTGTGAAAACTTCAATCCCAAGTGCCGGTTCAAGCTCAGGTATTTTCAACTCGAATAGCTTGAAAAGGTGTGACGCATTGCGCGATGCCCTGTTGGTGCCAATATCGATTTGCACAATTTCTCCATCGATGCGATACCCCTTGAAGATACCTGTTCGCATGCCTTTTCCTTCCCTAAAAAAACGTTCACATAGTTTTTCCAACAAACGTTCCAGCGCAATTTTAATCCCTTTTGCCGTTCGGATAGGCTCAATGCAGGGCAATCGCTCTTGATAAACCGGAGTCGGCAGAACAGGAACCAGAGGCTCTGAAACTGTTCCCAATGCTTGTTCCAATCGGTTAAGCAGGCTGTCTCCAAAACGTCGGCGTAAATTACTCCGAGGAATACGGATGAGCTGCCCGATTTGTCGAAAGCCGAGCTTTCCCATACGCTGCAAAGTGATACGATCCAGCCGTAAAGCAGCCGGAGGTAGCGTAAGCAGTGCTTCGCCATGCTTCCCGGGCTCAATGATAGTCTGATTTCCGTAGCGAGCCACAGCCCATGCCGCTCCAACAGTATCAGCAATACCCACACGTACATCATATCCACCTTTCCGAAGCCGGTGCGTAATTTCATCAAGATAAGGGACTTCCCCTTCCCACAAATGCGGGCAGCCGGAGATGTCCAGTATTAGTCCATCCGGAGCATCTGTCGCTACTGTTGGGGTATAACGAAAACACCATTCAGCCAAATCATTCAGCAATTTCTGCATTGCCTGCAGGTCTTCAGGGAATACTTCCACCGAAGGGAGTATTGCACGGACATCAGCCACCAACATACCCGGGACCATGCCTTCTTTCAATAATGCCTGGCTTGCTGCACGAACAAGCATCTGCCCCTTCTCGGAAGCATACAACAAAAATTGTGTCCTCTGCAGCTCTGGATTAATTTTTGCCAACCGATCGGTTGCCAAATAATGAAACCAGATGTATAAATAACGCTTAGGCATAACTTTGCTTCTTTTTAGCTTCTCCGGATTTTGAAACAACCGATCTTTGAGGAGCCACCTGGTTGAATGATCCGTTTTGCCACTCAAACTGCCAAATCCCTGGTCGCCCGTTTCTTATTTTTTCTAATTCAACTTCCACACAAGAAAAGCCCACTCCTGGCAAACCATCGTTTTCCCTGCTGGCTATCGGTCTGATTTTCCAACGGGATACACACGTCAGCGTATTCTCGAAACGTGGATGTAGCCGGTGCAAAAACCCGGTTACCCGACTCGCTTCTATTGCCAATTGCAAGCGACGGGAGTCGGCAAAACTGATATCCCGAAATTCCCCCACAACAGCCGTCAACGCATTGCATTTTACGCCCTGCTCCATCACCCAAAGGGCATCTTTTTGCCGCCTGACATCAATAAAAATAAGCTGCTCTGGTTCGATGCCAAAGAATTTCAAGGCAGGAGGAAATAATTTACGTCCGGTACTTATCCACAAGCAAAAGCCTCCTTTTTTCATGAGTGTAGCCAGCAAGCCCGCCAAGAAACCATTTGAAGCAGCCGCACAAGCTTCGGTGTGACTCACAAACTCATGCATTGCAGCAACAGGGAAAGTTCCTCCGGGAAATGCCGCATTCATTTTTCCCAGTCCAAAATCAAGCTGCTGACTATCCTTTCCCGTACTGAATCCTTCCATCGAAAGTATCCTGTCTCTCAGTTGTTTGATAATTTCCTTTTTCCCGGCCAACTCTTGCATAATTAAAAAAAAACCTTAATTTTGTTATTAATAATAACAACCAGATGTCTCTAAATATAACAAATGAAAAATAATTCACAAAAAATTTTCTTTGCTGGAAATATCAAATTCCTTCGGGAACGAAAGAAAATAAGCCAGGAAGCACTTGCATCAACGCTGGGATTAACGCGGGCAAAGATTGCTGCCATTGAGGCCGGCAATACCAAGTCGCCGCAACCGGGAGACTACCTGAAATTCTCTGAATTTTTCAAAATAAGTATTGATACTTTATTGAAAATTGACCTTTCAAAATTGGGTGAACTGAAGGTGAGGGATCTGGAAGCAGGAAACGATGTTTACATCCGCGGGGGTAACCTGCGAGTATTAGCCATTTCAGTAGACAAGTCGAATAATGAAAATGTGGAGTATGTGCCAATAAAGGCAAAAGCAGGATACATGGCTGGCTACAACGATCCTGAGTTTATTGCAGCCCTGCCAAAATATTCGGTTCCGAACCTGCCCAATCAGGGAACATTTCGAATCTTCCCATCAACAGGGGATTCTATGCTTCCGGTTCCTGAAGGGAGTGATATTATCGCACAGTATGTGGCCGATTGGTCAACCCTGAAAACAGATACGCCCTGCATTGTTATTCTGGAAGGTCAACAGGACTTTGTATTTAAAATGGTGACTGTCAACTCAGATGGAACCATCCTGCTAAAATCGCTCAATCCGGAGTATAAACCTTACACCGTTGAGTCTGGTAACATCATGGAAATCTGGCGATTTTATGCTTATACCAGCAGGGAGTTCCCGGAAGCACGACCAGAAATGGAAACAATACTAACAGCCATCAGGAAACTGGAAAAAAAAGTTGGTCAACTTTGACAGAAAGTTGCTATTCTAAAAATGGTATCCTCAGCACAATGGCACTATTTCATTTAGTATCATATCGCTTTGACTATCGAATCCGATGATAGTACAAATCTGCAGATAACCCGAATCCCCATCGGCTGAACCAAGATTCCTTCCAAATATTAATTCTATTTTTCAAAAGGTCGGGATTGCGAATTTCGACTAGCGAGGATAAAGTGTTTTTTTAGCTACCAGACATATTTGCAATATCAGGACTCGAGGACTTACAAGTACTTGATTTCATTCATGCTTCCCGCCATCAAATTGATTTCTGTGTGTACACTTTGAAACTTGTCAGCCATTTCCTCGAAGGTGATGGTTTCATTTTCCTGATCGCCGATCAACACCACTTCGTCGCCCCATTTTGGAACATGTGGCAGATCGGTAACATCAATCGTTGTGATATTTAGAGAAACCCGACCGACTACCGGGCATCGATGTCCACCGATTAATACGATACCCTTGTTGAACAATGCACGTGGATAGCCTTCTCCAAAGCCAACCGGTATTGCGGCAATTCGCGAAGGTCGCTTCGTGGTGTAAAGGCTTCCATAGCCAATTTTTGTTGCAGCCGGGATGTTTCGAACTTGCGTAATCCTGGTTTTTACCATCATACAGGGCTTCAGATCGGGTAGGTTACTGAAATTGTGCGATGTTTTTACCCCATAGCAAGCAGCACCGACACGAACCATATCGCGTCGCAAGTTTGGTAGGCGCATCGTTGCCGCAGAGTTGTGGGTATGAAAAAGAACATCGTCTGGTAGCTCCAAAGCCAACGCTTCAACAAAACGATCAAATTTCTGATTTTGAGCAAGACTATAATCCATCGTTGTGGCATCGGCATTGGCATAATGGGCCATTACACCAACAATGCGTAGCCCAGGTAGCGCTATGACCCGCCTGATCGTGTCGATCTCGTTAATACCGAAACCGCCTCGCCCCATTCCCGTATCGAGCGTAAGGTGCACAGAAACCGGTAAGCCGCGCCGTATTCCTTCACAACTAAGGTATTCCGAAGCTTCCCAGGTTCCAACCTGTTCCTCGATATTCAGTTCCGCCACCGACTCCTTTAGTTCTTCAGGCAAGGCCATTCGCAGCCTTATTAACGGAAAATCTTGCGACACGGCACGAACCATATGTGCCTCTGGGTTGGTAGAGATCCCAATCGAGTCAGCTCCTGCCGTAATGGCCGTTTCTACCAAACCTGCAAGGCCATGACCATATGCGTCTGCTTTCATAACCACCGACAACTTAGCCGGGTAAACGTATTCTTTTAATATTCTGATATTATTTGCAAATCGCTTACGCGAAACGATAACAGATATGTGATGTTGCTTCATATAGCTCCCAAATTTAATAAATATAAAACAACTTAATTTTTTGTAGAATTAGTCATTTCACGACTTACCCAGTATTGTTCCGTTCTATCATAGATTTGTCACTCTGCTATGGATGACAAGGTTTGCATTTTCCATATTGCCAAGAAATGACCTATTGCGTGTGTATATATGCGAGTCAATATTTTTCTAATCTATCCCTTCAATATTCCTTCCGGATTTCAAATTCAATATTTTAAAGGCTGGAATTGCAAATCCAGACCAGCAGAAAAGAAGATATAAATGACAATTTTCTCACATCAGGAAAACATCTACAGGAAACAAGATTAGAAATAAGACTTCGGTACAACAAAAATGGCATCCTCAAAACGAAGATGCCATTTTTAATACGATAAGTTCCTTCAGTTATCGTATCCGGTCAATGGAACGAACTAAAGCTTCATCTTTACCAATATTTCGAATAGCTAAATAATCGAGAATAATAGCTATTAATGGGAAAACAACGGCAATTTTAAAGCTAACATCAGCTCCTTTAAAGCTGTAGTATGTAAAGAAATAAAACATACCAAATAAGCCCAGCATCAACAGAATGGAGAATACCAATATTCGTATTTGAAGAATACGCTTTTTAAACAAAAAGATAGCTGTAACGTGCAGAACTAAAATAATGCCTGTAAAAATTGTGATTGGCAATCCATTTTCAATGACTTGTCCATTGTGTAGTATCCCTTGTATATTAAACAAGTAAAACTTATCGCTTACTGCAATTTCGGCAAATGGCAATGCAAATAGCAAACCAATCAAACTGGTTGAGATAAGTATATAAAGTGTTTGAATACGTTGAATCATGATTAATTTATTTTTAACGCAAAATTACATTTTTAAGGAAAAGTGGCAATAATAAATCGATAAAGTTATCAAATCATTCTTTATCAAAACATCCGACTATTAGAATGGTTAATTCAATAACCCTATTAATATGTTTTACACTCTGTTTTTTCAAAAAAGATCAATCTTCTAATTTTCAATTTTCAGCGACACAAACAACAGCACAAACAACTCACAAACAAACAGTTGAACACGTGCAGATTATCGGCAATCAATTTGATTGACAAAAAGGTGTGGAAATCACGTATTGACTTCGGATTATGCATCGTCGTACACTTGCAACGTTGTCAACAATCAAGATATAAGGATCTTATTAGCGCTATCTTCTTTTATTGAAAATAAACGAACCGTTATCGGTCTATTCTTTTCAATAACAACACTCTTTTGAAAACAAATATCATATTAACTTTTATCCAGTATTTAACCACATTACTAACACCACATACCATGAGAACTTATACCCTATTAATTGCTATTCTTTTCGTCGGAACACTTCATTCGCAAAATAAGCAAATCCCTTTGATTGGATCCCAGGCTCCATCATTCACTACACAATCGACTAATGGAGAATTTACGTTTCCAAATGATTTTGAAAAAAGCTGGAAAATCCTATTTAGCCATCCGAAAGACTTCACTCCGGTATGCTCGTCAGAACTATTAGAACTTGCCTATTTACAAGATGACCTAAAAAGTTTGAACGTCCAATTTGCCGTTATTTCTACCGACAATGTTTCCCAACACAATATGTGGAAAGCACACTTGGAAGAACTGGATTATAAAGGAAGAGGACAACAACAAATACTTTTTCCGATACTTGAGGATTCCAACAAAAAAGCGTCAATTATGTATGGCATGCTTCATGCACCAACAAGCACAAGTCGTGACATAAGAGGAGTTTACATCATCGATCCAAATAATATTGTAAGATCAATTAATTTTTATCCCATTGAAGTAGGCAGGAATATTTTGGAAATTGAACGTACCATTGTTGCCCTACAAACTGCTGATGAAAGAAAAATGCTAACCCCTGCGAATTGGGAGAAAGGTGATGATTTACTGATGATGCACTATCCGTATACAAAAGAAGAATTAGCCAATAATCCTGAATTGGAACTTAAGTATTATCGAGTTGGTGATCGGATGTGGTTTAAAAAGGAAAAACAAAGTTTAACTGAAACAACCAAATGAATCAATTTTTAATTCAATAAACGCAAAGAACTTAATAAGGGCGATGGAAGTTAACTTCCATCGCCCTTATTATTGAATGTTTTAATTCCGGTCACAATCCAAGAGCTTCGGGACCTTGATTAAATACAATGTCCACCGGAATTCCGGCTTCTGAAATCCGCTCCAGATCTTTCTGAAGCTCGTCTCGAATAAAGCCCTTTTTTTCAATCATGGCTTTTGCTGCATCGTAATCACCTTCAGCCTGAACAGTTAAAACTAAATCAGAAAGATCAATCATTGCTTGCTTCATCTTTTCGAAGTTTACCCGGTAAGTTCCTGTTGTTGCATCGCGTTCAAAAGCACCTTTTTCCTGAAAATAGTAAAAGCGGATCATATTGGCTTTTCCGTGAGCGCTAGCCGCTCCAAAGCGTACTGAACGAAAAATACCAGCCATAAAGGTGACGAAATTATCCATCAGATCTTTATCGGAAAACTCGCCCATTTCGGTCAGCTTGTAAACAACCCAAAGTCCTAAAATATCAGCCTTACTTTCTTCCAACGAGCTATAGGTTTCTTTTAAGGCTCCACGAACTGTTTGATTTCCATCGATGGTATTTCCCATGCCCAATCCATGTGCAGCCTCGTGAAACATGGTATTTTCAAAGAATGCGTCAAACTTTACATGTCCTCGCTGATCTTCAGCAATTAACAGATCCGTAATTGGCATCAGTATTTTATCAAACTTGGCTTTCATCGAATTCTTCAACTGCAATTTGCGACTACCTTTATTGGCTCGCACCCGCTCGTCGTTAGGCAAGTTGATAGCGATCGTTTTACTTCCGGCATTGCAATCGCCGGCGTAATATACCACGTCATAGGCATTCAAATCAGAATCAGATCCAGGCATTTCACTTTTATTGGCTTCGCTGGTTGGCAGGGCTTTCTGAAGGTCGGGCAATAAAGCCGCGAATTTCTCCAGCTTCTGGCTCCACTCTTTGTCTTTCACCAAAATAAAAGCTTCATGTGCTGCCTTGTAACCATACAATTGGTCTTCGTAATTTTCGATGGGGCCAACTACAAAATCGATGGTGTTGTCTTTCATATCCAACCAGGCAAGGTCACTTTCGTAATAATCATCTGTCAACAATGCATCGGCTCGTAATTTCAGATATTTTTTCAAACCCGGATCCTCCGCCAATTCGGAAGCCTGGCGAATATAGACGACAGCTTCTTCTATTTTCGCTTTAAATGCATCATGATAAGGAATTGCTTTCAAGCTTCCATCATCGTCACGTCGAATGAGTGTATACAAACTCGTTTTCGATGGTTCCTCCCAGGCCTCAAACTCCGCCTTTGTCATATCTCTGGGGTAGAAATTTGCTCCGGCAGGCTTTATGCCATAACCTTCAATAAATGGTTCGTTATTATTCAAGCGTTCCCAAGGACCATAATTCACCTTAATGAATTTCTCCATCGCCGGACTTGTCGCTTTGGATAGTATTTCTTCTTTATCTCCAAAAGCTTCAATCCAGAAAATCTCATTCATGATTTTAGCAGCCTTAAATAATAAAGGCAGCATTTGCTTTTCCTTTTCGCTTAAAACCGATAAATCAGTGGTCAGTTTTACAGCAATAAACTCATCAGCTTTTTGAGCAATTTCACTTTTCATTTCTTTCTGTTCATTGGTTTTATTGGTGCATGCTCCGGCGAGCAAACCTGCACCAATCACCATCGATAAAATAATTCTCTTCATTGTTATATTCACTATTTAATTTTCAAAGTTGTAGTCCCGTTCTACTAATGCAATTCTGATTTTGTAACATTTATACCATTTCTCGCGTCCCATCTTCTGTGCAAGCAAATGGTCGGCCTGTGACTTCCGTTTTCTGATTGAATCCAAGTCACTCCAATAAGACACAGTTATCCCCAAATCATTACGGACAGATTCTATTCCCAGAAAGCCGTTCTGCTGTTTAGCCATTTCTTCCAGTTTGTTTGCCATTTTTGCATAGCGAGACTCATCTTCCGGTATACGGACAGATGTAAAAATAACGGCGTAATAAGGAGGCTTTGGAGTTTCTGCAATCATTCTTTTCGTCTAACAAATTCCAATCCAATTAATCCGAACCAACAATAAATACCGATAGATGGATTAATTTATAGCATGTATGGTTCGGCTAATCCTTTAGCAATCAGCAAATCATTGAGGCAATAGAAATCGGCAATTGCCCGAATTTGATCATGCCCGGCCAAAATATCTTCAGGAACTCTTATGTACAAAACGGCCAGGTAACGACCATACTTGCCTTTTTCGTCCTTAATGGTTTCGACAATTGCCAAAGTTCCTTTTTTTACTAACGATTTGGCAAAATCGGAGGATGCTTTGCCAAGCTGATATTCTTCGGAGGTTTTCTTTACTCCATAAACTTCGGGGGTATCTACACCGTACAGTCTGATTCGTTCGCCGCGTACCCAAACACCAAGGCCAAGATCAATATCGATGACATAAGTGTCGCCATCAATGACTTTTTGTATTTCAGATTGATATTGAAACATCATTCGTTTATTTTGATTACGAATGATAAAATACAAAAAATGCTGCCAAAACTGACAGCATTTTTAAAATATTATTTTGGAAGTTGCATTCCCTTTTCTTTTGCCATTTTTTCTAACCGTTTCTGAAAATTAGATTTCTTAGCTGGTCCTGCCTTCTTTTTATTCGCCTGAAGTTGAACCCGTATTTTATCCTCGTCAATGAGAGTGCGGAATAAATACATTTGACCAATCGTAATTAAGTTAGCCAAAAAGTAATAATAGCTTAAGCCCGCAGGATAACTATTCAAGATAAACAGGAACATGAGTGGCATAATATACATCATGGTCTGCATCCCCGGCATTGCCTGACTACTGGTTGCCTGAGAGTTTAATTTTGTTGAAAAAATCGTTGTTACGGTCATTAACAAGCAAAACAAACTTACATGATCGCCATATACCGGAATTTCGAATGGTAATTTCAGAATAGAATCAAAAGACGATAAGTCGTTTGCCCAAAGGAAACTTTCTTGTCTCAACTCAATTGAAGTTGGGAAGAAAAAGAACATGGCAAATAAGATTGGCATTTGCAGCACCATTGGCAAACATCCTCCCATTGGATTAACCCCCGCCTTTTTATACAAGGCCATCGTCGCCTGTTGCTTTTCCATCGCCTTATCTTTCCCAAACTTCTCGCCCAGTTCGTCAATTTCTGGTTTCAACGAACGCATTTTTGCTTGCGAAATGTACGATTTATAGGTAAACGGGAAAACAATAAGCTTGATGAAAATAGTCAACAATAAAATGATGATTCCAAAATTATTGATGTATTTCCCCAGAAAGTTAAACACCGGAATAATAAGCCACTTATTTACGGGGCGAACAATTGCATATCCCAGATCAACCAAGCGCTCCAATGAAATATCATATTGCTTAAGCGTTGTGTAATGATTGGGTCCAAAGTAGAACTGCATGCTATAGTCCTCATTGGGCTTACTTTCGAACGGTAAAGCAATGTCGGTATAAAAATTAGCAAGGTATTTCGGATCATCTTCCAAATACTCAAATCTCACATCTGCTGTTGGGAAAGACGTGTCAGCGATAATTGATGAGTTAAAAAACAGCTGTTTTAAACTGATCCACTTTACTTTAGTTTTTAATGTTTCTTCTGATGTCTCGCTAGCACTCAATTTATCCACTTCATCCTCAAAATACTTATACGTAATTGTTGTATAGCGATCTTCACCGTATTTTGATTTACGTTCCTGGCGAGGAGCTGAAAAAGCCCAGTTAAAATTCAGGTAGTTGGTATTTTTAGACACCAACTGATCAAAACCAACAGTTTTTACGTCAAACCCGATCAAGTAGGAATTATAATCGATGGTATACTGATATTCCATGTAGCGACCGTTGCCGGCATCTAAACGCATGGCAATCGTTTGATTTTCACCAGCACTTTCTTCATTAAAGCTTTCACGTCCTTCTTTTCCTTTCGGAACTTCGGGTCCGCTAACGACAATATCCTTTTTACTTACCGAAGGAACAAAGTATAAATCATCCGTACGAATGCTGCGGTTTTGTGCAAAGAAATTTAATCCGAAGAGATTATCTTCTCCTTCAAATAACATCAACGGTAAAGAATCGTACGTTTGATAGTCTTTTAATTCGACAGAGTAAATTTTACCACCTTTAGTCGAAATCTGAATTTTCATCAGGTTATTCTCCAGGGTGATAAATTCTTCATTACCAATAGCAGCTTCAGCAAATGCACCAAATTGGTCTTTCACATTTTGAGCGACTGCCGTTGAATCCGTTGCTTCTCCATTTTCAGAAGCAGGAAGCGATGATTGTTGAACTTTGGCATTTTCTGTTTGCGCTTCAGCCTCTTGGGCTCTCATTGCTTCGACCTGAGCAATGGAATCCTGACGTCGTTTAGCGGCTGCAATTTCTTCTTCCGAAGGCTTGTTCAAGTAACTAAATCCTATCAGGATCGTGAAAATAAGAACAATCCCGATGACCGTATTTCTGTCCATATAAATATTTTTTCTTTATTTTTTCAATGTTGCTTTGATAAAGGCAACAAATAGCGGATGCGGTTTTAAAACGGTACTACTGTACTCCGGGTGAAATTGAACCCCAATAAACCATTTGTGATTTTTAATCTCCATAACTTCAACAAGGTCAGTATCAGGGTTAACACCAACTGGTTTCATATCCGACTGTTTGAAAGCTTCCAGATAGTCATTGTTAAACTCATATCGATGACGATGTCGCTCTCGGATATCTGTCTTTCCATAAGCTTTATAAAAATTGGAACGCTTATTTATAATATGGCAATCGTAAGCGCCAAGTCGCATTGTTCCACCTTTCTCTGTAATTCCTTTTTGATCTTCCATCAGGTCGATAACCCGGGCAGTTGTTTTATCATTCATTTCTGTTGAATCAGCCCCCGTCAGACCCAACACATTTCGGGCATACTCGATGACTGCAATTTGCATCCCAAGACAGATTCCAAGGAATGGAATGTTATTTTCCCTAACATATTGAGTGGCCTTGATTTTACCTTCAATACCACGATGTCCGAAACCTGGAGCAATAATGACTCCATCCAAATCTTTTAACTGCTCTTCAACGTTTTCCGGAGTTAATTCTTCGGAGTGAATCCAGCGCAATTTAACCTTTGCCCGGTTAGATGCGCCAGCATGTACCAAAGCCTCAGCAATTGATTTATAAGCATCTTGCAATTCAACATACTTTCCAACCAACCCAATTTCAACTTCCTGCTCCGGATTTTTATGTTTTCGCAGAAACTCGTTCCACTCTTTTAAATCTGGTTCGTTTTTCGAAGGAAGCTTCAATTTCTTGAGTACAGTTAAATCAAGCTTTTCTTCCAACATTTTATTCGGAACTTCATAGATCGTAGGAACATCAATTGACTGCACAACTGCATCAATATCGACGTTGCAAAATAATGCTACTTTCTTTCGAATACCAATTCCAAGGTCATGCTCAGTGCGCAATACCAAAACATCAGGCTGAACTCCGTTTTCTAAAAGGGCTTTTACCGAGTGCTGTGTTGGTTTGGTTTTCAACTCACCTGAAGCCGCTAAAAATGGCACCAGTGTTAAGTGAATTACCAATGCGTTCGATCCAAGCTCCCACTTCAACTGGCGCACAGCTTCAATGTATGGCAGCGACTCAATATCACCAACAGTTCCGCCAATCTCAGTTACAACGATGTCGTAGTTACGCTTGTTTCCGAGGAATTTTATTTTTCGCTTAATTTCATCAGTAATGTGAGGAATAATCTGAACGGTTTTTCCCAGATAATCGCCACGACGCTCTTTATTGATAACCGATTGATAAATTCTTCCGGTGGTTACATTATTGGCTTGTGAGGTCGGAACGTTCAAGAAACGCTCATAATGGCCTAGATCCAAGTCTGTTTCAGCACCATCGTCCGTTACAAAACACTCGCCATGTTCGTACGGATTCAGAGTTCCGGGATCAACATTGATGTAGGGGTCTAACTTTTGAATGGTAACCGAGTAACCTCTGGCTTGCAATAATTTAGCCAATGAGCTGGCTAAGATTCCTTTTCCTAATGAGGAGGTCACACCTCCGGTGACAAAGATGTACTTCGTTGCTGACAAAATCGTATATTTTTATAAGTTCCTAAAAACGCACAAAGTTAATCAATAAAAATTATTGGGCTTTAAAACCATCAATTATAATTTGATTAATCATTAAAAAACCCGCTATTAATTAGCGGGCTTTTTATTTTGAAGTTAATCATCATCTTCCATCGAGTCGATAATTCGTATCTTCTCTTTTAGAAATTCTATTTTTTCCTGTGTATCGGCTATCTTCTTATTTACATCTTCAATAAGCGACTCCGCATTTTTAGTATTGGCAAAAAATCCAATGTTGTTATTCAGCAAGATTAAGTCACTTTCCATCTGCTTTAGCTTGCTAACGTACTTGTCGCGCTCGTAACGCATTTTATTATTCCCGCGCGTTGTCCCCGAAATGTTAGACATTTTTGTCTTAAATTTCAGTAAATTACGTTTGTGGTCGTCAATTTTCAAGCTATCGAAATGCTTGTTAATCGCATCTCTAAATTCATCCTGAACAACATCTTTATCCTTGAATGGCACATGTCCAATATCCGTCCAGCGACGTTGAAACTCTTTAATGGCAGCTAAATCGGTATCTTCATCCTTCGTCAATTTATAACCTTCAACTTCTGCGACTAAATCTTTCTTCAGTTTCAGATTTTCAACCTGTTCTTCATCAACATGATTAAAGTGTTTGGATTTATTATCGAAAAAGAAATCGCAGGCAGCACGAAAACGTTTCCAGATAGCATCAGAGTGTTTGCGTGGAACCGGACCAATTTCTTTCCATTTTTTCTGAATATGAATAAATTCTTCGGTTGTTTTACGCCAATCAGTACTATCTTTCAAAGATTCAGCCTGCACACATAAATCCGTTTTCATTTGCAGGTTATTCATTTGCAGCTCTTTGTTTTGGGCATAAAACTCACGCTTAGCGTCAAAAAACTTGTCGCAAGCACTGCGGAAGCGCTCATAAATTCGATTATTGTCTCTTTTTGGTGCGAAACCTATAGTTCGCCAAACCTTCTGCAATTCAATCAGCTCTCTGGATTTTTTATCCCAATCTTTGTGGTTCAAAATTTCCTGATTGGCAATTTCCTCTGCTTTTTCGCAAAGTACAGTTTTGGCTTCCAGGTTTTTCTTTTGATCCTGTTTACGGTCTTCGAAATACGCTTGGTGTTTTTTGTTTATTTTTGAAGTAGCAGCTTTAAACCGCTCCCACAATTCTTCTTTTTTCTCCCTCGGCACCGGGCCAATCTCACGCCATTGCTCGTGGTATTTTTGCAAAATATTGAAAGCCTTAATTACTGAAGGTTCCACCAACAGCTCTTCTGCTTTTTCGCAAAGGATAATTTTAGCTTCCAGGTTCTTTTTCAAATCCAAATCACGCAGTTCGCGGTTGATCTTGATGTAATCGTAGAAATTTTCAACATGGTGATGGTAGTTTTCCCATAAATCTTTCAACTTTGACTGCGGCACTAGACCAATCTCACGCCATTCCTGTTGCAATTCCCTAAATTCGTGAAAGGTTTTATTGATGGACTCCTTGCGATTGACAAGGTTCTTTATTTCGTCTATAATTTCATATTTACGCTGAAGGTTTTCCTCTTTTTCGTCTTCCAGCTCTCGATGTTGTTTGCTCCGGGCGGTACGGAATTCTTTCATCAAATTCCGTAAGTCATCTTCATAAAGCGCATTTGATGGCTCAAAATCATCTTCGACACCACCCTCTTCTATAAATTTCTTTTTCTCTTCGTCAGCAACTGCCCGGTGTTGTTTATAAAAGTTGACTTTAATGCTATCCACATCAGCTTTGATATTTTCATCTGCATGATTTTCCAGTAAATCACGAAGGGCATTAATCAATTCAACTTCATTGAGAGTGGTATAATCAACCGACTCACGAGATGGCTTATCTTCAACAGCCGGTTTTTCAGCAAGCTCTTCTTTTTGTTCTTCAGAAGTTTCGTCTACATGTTGAACTCCCTGATCCTCTTTTTCGCTAGCAACTGGCTCCTCTTTAACTTCCGGAGTGACCTCATCTGCCGAAACAACATCTTTTTCTTCAACTTCTGCCTCTACAGGTTCGGGGTCTTCTTTGGGCTGAATGACTTCATCCTCTACAGGAGACTCTGCCTTCTTCGCTTCTTCATCCTGATCATTTTCATCTGGTGCAGTTTGATCGGGCTTTTCATCTGAAGCTTCTTCCTTTTTATCACTTTCCTTTCCTTCAGTAACGGGAAACTCCTCTTTTTTGTCCTCAACATCAGCTTTTTTCTCTGATGGTTGCGGTTTTTCAGTGTTGGTCTCCGGGGTCTTGTCAGGCGTATTAGCAGCATCTGAACTGTCAGATGTTGCTTTTAACTCATCATTTGAGTTTTTCAGGTCTTCGGGTTTCATGTGTTCAAAATTTAAATTACAAAGTAATTATCAGAGATTTAGGCTCCCTGTAGATGTACGAAAATATAATATTAAGTACGAATACTCAAAGAAAACAGCAATAAAGTAAGAAAAACAAACCGTCAGAAACAACAAATGCCGTTGAAATCAACGGCATTTGTTTATTATCTCCTGAAAATCAGTTTTATCCGATTTCAATTTGGCGTTTTACAGGAACCGCTTCTTCTTTCTTCGCAATCGTAATTCGAAGCACCCCATTGTTCGCTTCAGCTTTAATTTGGTCTTGATTGAGTTTTTCAGAGAGTCTAAATTTCTTCTCAAAATTCTTCTTTTCAAACTCAATACGAGAATACCTTAATTCTTCAGCTTCTTTTTCGTCAGGCTTTGGCTCAACCCCTTCGCTTTCTATCAACAAGATATTATTCTCTACCGATAGCTTAATCTGATCTTTTGAATAACCCGGAACTAAAAGCTCCAGCGTAATATCAGTGTCGGTTTCAAAAACGTTCGCTGAAGGAGTGTATTTTAACTCTTCTTTTTCGTAACGATCAGTCACTGTTTTTGGATTGAAAAAATCTTTTAACAGTGCATCAACTGGATTGTTGTAATAAGCCGGACGATTAACATTTACAAGTTTCATAATTTATTTCCTCCTAAAATTTAATTGTTTGTATTTTTAATTGTTTTTAAGATTATTGTTTCTGCTCCTCCATTTTCAACTTTTATTCCAAGAAAAGAAATAAGACAAAAAAGCCATTGAATAGTCATTAAACATGTCATTATTTCCGAATTAGGCCACATTTTAATGTCGTATTGGCATCTTATCTGGGTTAATGGATATGTTTCTGGCTTTTTATTCCTATTCAAATTGCAAAAACTTGTTACTTTTGCAGCACCAATTTCACAACCATGCGCATCGATATTTTAACAGTTGTTCCCGAATTATTGGAAAGTCCGTTTAACCACTCCATCATCAAAAGAGGTCGAGACAAAGGAATGGTAGAAATTTACGTGCACAACATTCGTGATTTCTCAACCGACAAGCACAAAAAAACTGACGACTATGCTTTCAGCGGTGGTGCTGGCATGGTGATGACCATTCAACCCATCGAAGCTGCGATTGAACATTTAAAATCTCAACGGGAGTACGATGAGATTATTTACACGAGCCCTGATGGAGAGCAATTTGCGCAAGGAATCGCGAATCAACTGTCACTTAAAAATAACATCATGATTCTTTGTGGGCACTACAAGGGAGTTGACCAGCGCATTCGCGATCATTTTATTACCCGGGAAATTTCAATTGGTGATTATGTGCTCACAGGAGGAGAACTGGCCGCCGCTGTTATGACGGACAGCATCGTGCGCTTAATTCCGGGGGTTATTTCGGATGAAACCTCTGCCCTCACCGACTCATTCCAGGATAATTTGCTCAGCCCTCCGGTTTATACCCGACCGGCAGATTATAAAGGACTGAAAGTTCCTGACGTACTTTTGAGTGGCAATGACAAAAAAATAAACGAGTGGAAAGAGAAACAAGCTTATGACCGCACCAAAAAGCTACGTCCGGACTTACTCGATGAAAAGAATTAACCCCGTCGGCAAATGACGTCATACGGGCAGGTTCGGCATTTTCGATCATCTTCTGTTTGTTCATAAACATTATCAGCGCCGAACATCTCACTTAATAGTTCATTTAAACTTTGCTGAAAGGGCTCTGCAATCAGCTTATAACTCAGGCGTTCGGAGCCATAAATCACTTCTGGATGAAATTCGTCATCAAAGAAATCATCAATCTTATAAATGGTAGGCAATAAATTATTTTTTCCTGTCGATCGTTGAAAAATTTCAGAATAAATCAGTGTTTGAAAAATCTCCTTCGGACGGCCTGATTTATCGCGCTGATAAAACTGTTCAACACCTTTGAAATTTAATTTCAAATTGCGACCGGTTTTATAGTCGATGATACGTACTCCGCCATCCGTTTCATCAATCCGGTCGATTGTTCCACCAAGCAGAATTTGCTTTTCACCCTCAGGCAAGTCAATGTTAAAGGGGGCTTCGTACTGTCCCTCCAACGCAACAACCTTAAAAGGAGCAAACGCCAAATCGTTCTTCAATAATTGTGTCAAGTATGTTTCCAGATGGTCTTTCACCAAAATATTTTTGCCCGATATTTTAATTTCATTAAGGTCTTTGTCTTTATAATATTCCTTTGCAAAAGCAGCTTTTACAACCTGCTCCAACTTATGTTTATTTAGCAGCAGGGCTCTTATATGATCTTTTTGCACTTCAGCGCCAACAAAATCGGCGTACAGCAACTCCATGGCATAGTGAAACAAATTTCCAAACAGCCGGGGATCAACGTCTTCCGACACTTCTTCCGATTCCTTAATAAATGCAATGTGTTTGAAATAGAACTTCAACTTGCAATCCAAATAGGTGTTTAGCGCACTGGGACTTAATTTTCTCGAACTGTAATTGTCCAATAGTTTTTGTTGGTGTTCTTTAGTGGCAGAAACCGATATCGGCGCATTTTCAGACGATTTAAAATTAAAGTCGAAATAAAACTCTTTAGGGCGAACTTCTGAATCATATTTTAGTTGAAATAAATAGCGGCTCATTTCTCCCGAGTTTAACCCATCGCTAGCGGAATTATAAACCAGCACCACTTCTTTAGCACGATGCAACAACCGATAGAAATAATAGGCATACATGGCATCGTGTTCTTCGTAGGCGGGCAAACCAAATGCTTTTCGCAAATGATATGGGATAAACGAATGAACGGGCGTAGACTTGGGCATTTTTCCTTCGTTGACCGAAAAAAGCACCACTTTCTTAAAATCCAAAATCCGAGTCTCCAGAAAACCCATCACCTGCAATCCGGTTAAGGGTTCGCCTTCAAAAGGAATTGACACCCGCTGCAAATGCAGAATAAGCAGCCGAAAAAATAATGCAAGAGACAACTTGCCAGTGCTCAGCTTTTCCAAAGTGTCGCTCAGCCGCTGAATAGCCAGGTAGGCCTGATACAAATACTCCCCTTCCAGGTTTACAGGAGCATCTTCGTGGCTGGCAAATTGCAATCCGAGTTGCCGAATAACAGCCATCGCATATTCAGCACAAGACTTCCAATCCGGCTGAGGTGTGAATATTAAGCGAAGCAATTCATTCTGTACCAAATCACTTTGACGAACATGGATCTTGTTTTTGCTTAAGATTTCAACAACCAAGTTTTTGGTTTCGGCACTGGATATTAATTGATGTTTCAACAAAGCCAATACCGGCCGATGATAGAAAGCAGTATGACCATCAAGCTTTCGGATATTTTTTTGTAAATCGATCAGTAAAGAGATTAAACTGTAAACAGGTGTGTCCTGTAAAGCGTACCCCATGGTGATATTGATTTGCTTAAACTGTGAGCCGGCGGCAGAAATAACGGGCACCAGTAAGCTTTCGTCTGATAAAACCAAGGCTGTATCGTCAAAACGATCAGCTTCAATTTCATTTTCAAACAACTCCTTATAATTAATCACCTGCGCTTGAGCCACCTGACCGGGAACAGAAACCAAGGTTATTTTCTGCTCTTTTTGCTTTCCGGCATCCAGTTCAAAGTGCTTGGGGGCTGGGAATTCAATCCGATTGCGACGGATAAAAAGCCCGGCTTCCATGATCGGATCGTTTAAGAACTGTTCGTCATAATCCCAAAAGAATAAACCTTTTTCTGCTGACTGAAAAAACTTAAACAGCTTATTTTCACATTTATTCAGGGCGTTGAAACCTACAAACACAAATTGATCGGCATCCAGTTTTTCTACTTTTTCCGCTGTCAAGCCTTCAATCAACTTACGATAAACCAAGCCTGTGTAACCGGCATTTTCCATCAATAACTCACTTCGAAAACGGTGATAAATAGCCGGC
Source organism: Sunxiuqinia indica (assembly GCF_009847015.1). Taxonomy (GTDB): domain Bacteria; phylum Bacteroidota; class Bacteroidia; order Bacteroidales; family Prolixibacteraceae; genus Sunxiuqinia; species Sunxiuqinia indica. The sequence goes on along the minus strand of NZ_WVEM01000001.1, from coordinate 459,257 downwards.
AGCTTATTCCACATAGCCATAAACTTATCCTTGTTTTCCGATCCGTCTGCTTTCCCAATATTTCCCCAAAATGCTTCAATCGCTTTCTTTTGCTCTGCACTTAAATAATCAAACCGCGTCTCAACTTCTTTTATATCTTTTATATTCTGAAACAGATCACTGGCATCCAATTGATATTTGTCGATATCATTGAAGTCGTTAAGTAGAATTTCACCCCAAAAGAAAAAATCATCCAAGGACTCATCATGCCCTGTTTCGCTGACATAAACCTGATGCAAATGCAAAATCAAGCTAATCTGGTCTGATATTTGCATTCCCGACATCCGTGCAACTAGTTCGTCGATGGTAATTGTTTCGGGGCCAATAATGGGTGATTTTACCAGTTCGTTTAAATAGGCATTAAAAAACACACTGGCGCGCCGACTTGGAAAAACCAACGCAATGCGATTTAATTCATCGCCAAAAGTACGATACAAATATTGAGCAACTTGCGTTAAAAAAGGAGTCATGAAAAATATTTTTGATAAAGATAATACTTAAATTGAGGCCTTATAAAAAGAGTTATCAACGTTCAAAATAAATCAATAAAAAATGAAAACAATACATACAAAAATTAATCCGATGAAAACATTTTTTTTATTCTTTACCCTGGCACTGATCTCAACATCAGGCATAGCACAAAGCGAGCTAAACCCACTAAATTCGACCCCGTATATTGAAGTTACCGGAGAAGGTGAAATGGAAGTTATTCCTGATCAAATTTTCCTGCATTTCACGTTAAAAGAACGGTATGATGGCAAGAAAAAACTCAACATCGAGGATTTGGAAAAGAAAATGAAACAACACCTGAAGGTGAATGATTTTGACTTGAGCAAGCTGTCGCTGGCTGATGCTGACGCTGATTATGTAACAATCAAGCGGAAAAACAAAGACGTACTCGCTTCGAAAGACTACGTACTTGAAGTAGGCACAACCAACGAATTAGCCGACACGTGGGAGATTTTGGATGAAATTGATGTCTTGAATGCATACATCGAGCGTGTTGACCACACTAAAATGGAAGCATTCAAAAAAGAAGTAAAAATAAAAGCAATACAAGCAGCGAAAGACAAGGCCAGCTATTTGCTGGAGGCCGTAGGGCAAAATGTAGGACCTGCTTTATTCATTCAGGAACGGGAGAATTATGGACAACCCTATGCAAAAAACATCAGAGTGAGAGGAATGGCTGAACTACAGGATGTAGCTGCAACCGAAGCATCAGAACCGGCAATATCTTTTCAGAAAATAAAACTGACTTACAAAGTTTTTGCACGATTTGCGATCAACTAGCACACAAATACACACACCGAGCAGCTTTTCCCAAACTCGGAAGAAGGAATTGCAAACAAAAACAGTAAAGGTCAAATTTGAATCTCAATTTGCCAGATACAACAAGGCGTTGAGCAACAGCTTTCGATAATTGGGATTTTCATAACTTGATTTGCCGTGCCCAGGTTGTATATAAATAATTCTTGATGATCGATACGTATGCTCCCAGCCTATGATTTGTGCACTCTCTGGATGATTGGTTCCTAATAGTGGGGTTACTTCGGACGACACCCAGGTGTTTCCGTATACTTCATCAAACAAGGAAAAATCTGTCAACCCAGCAGTAATCGGATGCGCAGAGGCTAGCAACTGAACGGAAATGTCGGTGTCGTGTAAATAAGTGGAAAAACCATTTGCCGGCGTTTTCGTGTATCTTTTAGAGTCATAATACCGGCCGCCCAAGATATTTTGAAACTCGTCCCAAGCTTGATAAGAAACAAGCGCATGATGTAGGAAGAGCATCGGTTTACCCTTCTCAAGTAGTTGTAAAAATGCGATCTGCTCGTTTTTCGAGATTTCCTGAAACATATCATAAAATACCAATACGTCATATTTTTCCAGACCATTTTCTAGCATCACCTGATTCGCTTTGGGCTGAGCAAGTTCCTCCCAAGCGATTTGCTCCATCGAATCAAAAAGTTCCGCAAAAGCCTCCCTATCAAAATCATGACCTCCGGTCACCATCAAAACTTGAATTTTCTGATTAAAACCAGTCAAACTAATCAGCAAAAGCACACCACCCATTACTATTTTTTTCATGGGGCTCGAAAAAGAATTAGGATGAAACCTGAAAGCACAAAAAATAAGCGAAAGAGAATGAAACAGAACACCACACACAAAATCCGCGGTTTTTAAATTTAATTTTTCGATCCGTTTCATCATTAGTTTTAATTTATCAGGATTCAAAAGTAAAAAAAATGAGTTTTAGGATTATTCTAATCAATACGTTATTAAACACTTTTCGTTCTTATCCACTATGAAATGAATCAAAAGGGAAAAGCCACGTCCACAGGGTATTTACATGATAAAAACAGACTTAAAAACATACATTATTTTCCAACCTATAATTCTTATCAAATTCAGAAAAGCAGAATGCGGAGCCACTCTGACCATGCTCTGAGAACGCGGGTTTTCAATTTCCATCAGATTTTACTTTGATTACGCAACTATTTTGACAAAATTGGTCTCTAATATTGTTAATACCTGAAATCAGAATCTACATTGAATGACAAAAGAAAGGAAACAGATAGTGAAACACCTGATTAAATGGACACTACTTGCTTTGTTCGCTTTAATTGTTGTGTTTATTACACTCTCGTTCTTCTTTGCTGAAACATTGATAAAAGATGAATTAGAAAAGCAATTCACAAAAAAAACGAATGGCGCATACTCACTGAGTTTTGAAGATTTGTCTGTTGACATCTTCAGCCAAAGCCTGTCGATTTCACATATCGGTATTCATGATAATAATTCGTCGAAAGCTGAATATTTAATAAAGGCTGATTTAATAAAAATAAATCAGGTGGGGCTTTATAAATTATTAGCTAAAAGAAAACTGAACATTAGAAAACTAAAGATTGAATCGCCTTCGTGGGAACTAAAAACAGATACGCTTCAACGAGAAACGTCAGAAGATCCATTTGCATTTATCCGAAAAATATCACCGCTTTTTAACAGGTACTTAAGAACAATTTCGATTGAAGAAATTGAGCTTTCGAATGCAGGATTCCTCTCCGATCAACTTCCCATAAACTCGGCAAACAGGTTGACTAGCCTGAATTTTAATATCGGAATTTCAAAATTTTACACTGATTCTGTTCGCATTAATAGTGAGAAGGATTTTTTTAAAGCTGATGATGTCTACTTTGGTATTGACAATTACCAAAAATCGCTGCCCGATAGCATTCACGAACTGTCTATTCAAAAGATACAATATTCGCTAAAAAATAAAGATATCGTTGGAACTGATATCCAACTTACCCCGGTTGATTCAAGCCAGGTAAAAGGAACACGCTATTATGTTGAAGTTCCAGAGATCAAAATCAAGTCTAATCAATTACGAGAGATTTTTCAGAACGACAGTGTACAGATTGACTCGTTATTCTTGATGGATGCACAAATACAAGTATTTCCATTAGAAGATGCACCAGGGATTAACCTGAAGAAAATTAAAGAGTTTGATTTGTATCAACTCGTAAAAGGCGAAATCGGGCAACTGAAGATAAAGCACTTGTCGATGAATGCCGAAAAGCTTAAAATTGAGCGAAAGAAGGAAAACAAAACCGGAATTCAGGAATTCTATGACCTTGACGTTCAATTGGACAGCTTGCTGCTTAGCGAAGATTCGTATACCGATCCGAACAGAATTCTATATTCCACAAACCTATACTTAGAGATTGATAATTACTATTTGTTGATGAATGATGAGATCCATCGATTCGACGCAACAAGTATCATCGTGTGCAGCGAAAATAGCTTTTTAAGTGCCGACCACCTCCAGCTAAAACCAAACCAAAATCCGTCAACCAAAATGACGACCGTTGACATGGAATGTGATAGCATCCGACTAATTGACATCGACCTGAAAAAATTATTTCACAAGCGGGAAATGCCACTGCAATCGATTTTGGCCTATCGGCCAACATTAATAATTAACAAGGGCGATACCAAACCCAAGACTCAAAAAGAAACAAACAGCCTGCTTTATTTTTTCATTCGTAACTACATTAAGGGAATCTATGCCAACTTGGTTGAATTCGATCAGGGAAAATTCACCATTAACGCCGAAGACAATCCGCAGCAGTCCGGCGTAATCTCATCAGATTTTTCGTTTAGGTTAACCGATTTCTCGCTGGATTCAACAAGTGCAAACAGAACCGACAAACTATTTTTCGCAACGAACATTGATTTAAATTTTTCGAACTACGAAATGAAGCTGGTTGATCAAATCCACCGATTAAAAATTGAGCAAATCAATGTGTCAACCTATCAAAACAGAGCAACTATACGAAATCTGGAATTGTCGCCCGACAAACCTAAGATGAACGCCCGATTACTCAAAAAACTAAACCGCTCACAGATTTATGATATTCGTGTCCCCTACATGCGCTTGAATAACACGAATATTCACCAGGCATTTTTCAATAAAAAACTACGAATCAATCGGTTCTCTATTGTTGAGCCCAACATTTACCTTGAAGTTTTTTCCCAACCTGAAAAACAGAACGAAAACAAATACTCGTCTCGAGAATTCTACGATCTGCTAAGTAACTATATTGAGAATATTTCAATAAAAAAAATCACCACTACCAACGGCAATATTCAACTAATTACACATAGCAAGAAAGGAAAGACGATTTCATTCAATAATAAATTTAGTCTTGAGCTTGACAACTTTGCTTTAAGTGAAGTCGAGATCGAAAAGCATAAACTGTTATTTGCCGACGACTTTGAATTGAAAATTGAAGATCATCTTTTTCAATTGTCTGACGATGTGCACTACCTGCAAGCCAAAGAAATCGGCATATCTTCAAAACAATCAGAAATATTTATTCGAAATGCGATCCTCTACCCCGACATAACGAGCAAAACCAAAGGAGATCTTCCGGTACATTTTCATATCAACATCCCCGAAATTAAGCTTCGAGGAGTTGATTTAGAAGAAGCCTATTTTAAACAGCGGCTAGCTGTCGACCAATTTGTAATACAAAAGCCAGTAATTGATTTATACCGTACAAGGGGAGCTAAGAGTCAGGTGAATTTTGAAAAAGTAGCTGTTCCACTACCAAAAGAAATGCACACACTTATCATCAAAAAGTTTGATTTAAGTAATGGTCAAATCAATGTCATTGAAACTGATCAGTTTTCCGAAAAGAAAATACTCACAGCCAGCATATCGATGCAGGGAACCAACAATAGCTTAATCAGTCCGGGAGCCAACAAGCCTGCGAACTTCAATTCTGATAATATTTCAACAACGCTAAATCAAATTACATTTAAGCCACAAAAAGGAACCGTTAACTTTTCCGCAGAACAAATAAAATTCTCGACTCACAGCCAAGAACTGGAAGTTTTAAGTTTGTTATTACGAAACAGATCTGCACTAAAAAATCAAGGGTTTCAGCAACTACTCGTTCCCAAACTGGTATTCGAGCAACTGGATATTGAGCAAGTTATAAACAACAAAATTCTTCATTTTAAATCTATTGTGGCTGAAAATCCGGTTATGACAATCAATTCAGATAAAACCAATCAGGATAAACTCAATCTTTATCAACTTAAAATTCCGGAAACAATCTCCCCTTTGATTAACCGAATTTCGGCGCAAGATATCAAACTAAACCAAGCACAACTCATTCGACTGATTGACGGAAAAATAAAAAACTATCCCAAAGCGCTGGTAAAACTAACTAATTTTGAATTAGACACAGTGGCTTCCAACGATCTACTGGGAGCAAAATCGGTTCGGCTAAATCTACAGAATTACGCATTCACAGGTCCTGACAAATACTATAATTTTCATTTGGGAGACATCAATTTTGACAATCAAGATAATCATTTGACGATATCTGACATTCAAATTATTCCGCGATACTCGAAAGCACAATTTCAGAAGACCATTTCTTTTGAGGCAGATCATTACCAAGGGGATATTGACCGGTTAACCATGCGAAACATTGATCTGAAAAGATGGTATAACCAAGGGGAATTAGTGGCTTCATCAATTATAGCCCGCGGAGGACAACTTTCAATTTATAGGGATAAAACAACTGCAGATAATCCAAACAGTAAATCGAAACTCCCGCAGGAAATGATTAAGAACATTGGCTTGCCTTTTTATATTGATTCGATAAAACTAGAGGACTACAACATATATTATACCGAACAAGCAGAAGAAATGCCTTTACCCGGGAAGGTTGAATTTGAAAAGCTAAACATCAGTGCTCATCCGGTTACCAACCTACCCGATATGCTGAATTCCAATTCAACATTAACCATAAATGCAAACGGCCTGCTAATGGGAAAAGCATTGTTGGAAACCACTATGAAATACAACATGCGGTCAGCTGAAAATAGATTTTCAGTAACCGGAAAGCTCTCTCCTTTTGATTTAACAATTTTAAACCCAGTTGTGGAGAACACCGCAGGAGTTTCAGTGAGATCGGGACAATTAGATCGTTTCGAATTTGAATTTGAAGCAAATCAGATACACGCACAAGGGATGCTCCGATTTGCCTATGACAACTTAAAAGTATCAATACTCGCAACAAAAGACGGAGACACCAGAGAAGCCAAATTTGCCAGTTTTATTGCCAACAGTTTGATGCTAAAATCAAAACATCCACGAACCCGAATTTTACTACCCGATGAAATTAGTTTTAATCGTGATCAAAAAAAATCGATTGTGAATTATTGGTGGAAATCGATCTTCAGTGGAGCCAAGAATACGTTTGGTATAAAAGAATGAAAAATAAGCTGAATTTCCATTTTAGTTTTGTTCTAAAAAAACTATTTTTACCTGCCATTTGACTAAATAATCTTACCCTAAAATTATACGGTGCGAAATATCAAGACATATTTTATTTTGAGTTGCTTTTTATTCACAGTTAGTTATGCGCTAGGTCAAGCTTCTTCAAAAAAAATTTTAGTCATCTATTCATACGATGCCACTTTTCATATTTATCAAAAATCAGAAAAAGCTATATATGATGTATTTCCGCAGTCAGACAATATTATTGATATTGAATTTCTCGATTCAAAGCGCTATCCCAATAGACAACTAAATACCAGCACCTATGAACGGATTCAGATAAAGCAACAAGAACATCGTAATTACGACGTTGTAATTGCCTGTAACGACAACGCTTTCGAATTTTGTTTGGAGTATCAAACAACGTTATTCCCGGAAATACCCATTGTTTTTTGGGGTGTAAATGATTTAGAGAAAGCATTCAACCAAGATCAAAACGAATGGGTAACAGGCATTGCTCAAAATATTTCTCTCGAAAAAACCTTGCGATTAGTGCAGAAACTACATCCAGAAAGAAATTATCTTCACGTGATTACAGATAATACGACAACAGCTATTGCCGATTTTAAAGTTTTTAAAAAAACGATTTCCTTATTTCCGAACCTGAATTACGAAACATTAAATGCCAGCAATTACACACGAGAGGAATACCGACAAAAAATACAACAAATTCCTTCCAATCAAATAATCTTTTTACTGGCCTCTTATCGACTTAAAGACGACTACCTAGCTCTTGACCAGATCGCAGAAATATTATCAACCAATTCAGATAGTCCAATTTACTATGCCTATGATATTGGGGTTGGAAGTGGATACATCGCAGGAACTACAATCTGTTATTATGAACAAATGTATTCAGCTTGTTTAATCGCAAAACAAATACTGAGCGGCACCCCTCCTCAATCTATAAGAGTAAGATTAGATGTGTCGTCAAACAGTTTTGTTGATTATAATTTGGTTAAAAAGTTTCACATCAATCCAGAGCTAATTCCTGAATCTGCGATTATCTTAAATGATCCTAATCGAGAAATCGAAATCTCGAAGGATAAATTCTATGAAATATCCAGCGTTATTGCCGGGGTGTTCGTTATTCTTTCTCTTGCTATCTTTTTTCTCAATTTTAAACGCAAACAAGAGAAACGCTATCGAATTTTTGCAGAAAATTACTTAAATATTTTTAATGAGAACCATTCAATGATGCTGCTCATTGATGCCAAATCGCAGATAATAAAAAATGCGAATAAGGCAGCTGCCAGATTTTACGGCTATTCGCAACCCCAATTAAAAGGACTGCATTTTAGCGAATTGTGTCAGTTACCACAAATCGATCTTGATGCATTTTTTATTCAGTCAGAAAAGCAGAATAGTCATTTTGAACAAAAACATCTGCTAAAAAGCGGACAAATAAAAAATGTTGAGATTCATAGTGGAAAGATTAACATCGATAAAGGTATTTACATTTATGCAATTGTACATGATATTTCGAAACGAATAAAAGCTGAACAAGAATTGATTGACGCAAAAAGGAGAGCAGAGGAAAGCGATCGACTGAAATCTTCATTTTTAGCGAATATGAGTCATGAAATCAGAACTCCAATGAATAGCATTCTGGGCTTTTCGTCACTATTGGAGATAGATAATATAGAATTGTCCACACGCAAAGAGTATATCCGGCATATTAACAATAGCGGAGAGCACTTATTGACACTAATCAACGATATTATTGACTTGAGTAAGATTGAGGCCAACCAACTGAAAATTTATAAAACCAACTGCAAAATCAACTTCATGATGGATGATTTGCAGGTCATGATTAAAAGTCAATTGGAACGTGTTGGAAAAGATATACAACTGAAACTTGACAAAGGAATTGAAGACAATAGCTTCCATATCAAGACTGATGAAGTCCGGCTGAAGCAAATCTTAATCAACCTACTAAGCAACGCCATAAAATTCACAGAATCAGGATACATTGAATTTGGCTACAAATATCGTGAGGACAGTATCTTGCAATTTTTTGTAAAGGATTCCGGGATCGGAATCCATCCTGATAAACAAAAAGACATCTTTTCAGCCTTTAAGCAAGTTGAAGAGTATTCGTCACGCACCTATGGAGGAAATGGTCTTGGGTTGTCAATCACCAAATCGCTGGTCGAAAAATTGGGTGGTCATATTTGGGTGATGTCCGAACCAGGTCAGGGTTCGCGTTTCTACTTCACTATTCCGGCTGAAAACAACCAGCTTGAACTGTAAAAGAACCTGAGTTCGAAATGAGTAAAATGATATTCTTCCGGCTTCCAGATTTTTATTAAATTGGATCGTACAGAAAACATTTGAGCGCTATGAAATACTAATGAAAAACGATTGTATTCAACCGTCTTCAATTGTTTTCATACATTTCTTATTTCAGGAAACACATTGAATCATTGAGTTTGGCTTTTACAGCTGATCCCGAAATTACGTCAAATTAGTACTCGTTGGTTGGTTTTATCTTTTTAACACGATAAGGCTTTTTATCCTGTCCTTCGTAATAAGTCCGCATCAATATTTCAGCCATAATACCAATGGTAATAAACTGAATACCTCCCATTACCAGGATCATTCCAAGAATAAGGATTGGTTTCCCCCAAATGTCGTGACCAAAAATTTTTAACATCAGCAAATAAAAATTGATCAGAAAACCCAGTCCTAAAGTTACAATACCAATTCCTCCAAAGAAGTGCATCGGTCGTTGCATGTATTTCTTTAAGAAAACCATCAAAATCAAATCACTAAATACTCGGGTTGTGCGACTCAAGTTATATTTTGATTTTCCGAACTCGCGAGCCCGGTGGTTGACATCAACCTGAGTTAGTTTTGTCGAACCTTCCAAAGCCAATAATGCCGGAATAAAACGATGAAGTTCACCGTAAATGTGTATGTTTTTAATCGCTTCGTTTGTAAACACCTTCAACGTACAGCCAAGATCTTTCATTCGGAGCCCTGTAGCCTCGCGAATTAAATAGTTAGCAATTTTACTTGGTATTTTTCGCAAGAACGCGCCATCTTTACGGTTGGCTCGAACACCGGCAACCATGTCCCACGCTTCGTCTTTTGCCATTTTCATCATCATCGGAATATCTGCCGGATCATTTTGCAAATCACCATCAATTAACGCCACATACTCACCAGAAGCGGCATCAATGCCAGCCTGCAATGCCGAACTTTGGCCATAATTCTTCTTCAACTCCAAAAGCAGAAAACGCTCATCATTAATCGCTTTAATTTCTTCCCGTGTTCGGTCGGTTGATCCATCATCTACAAAAATGGCTTCGAAATCAATATCTTTGAGGGCGGCTTTTATTTGTACGCTAAGTGGTTTGATGTTCAACTCTTCGTTGTATACACAAATGACCAAACTTAATTGCTTCATGATTCTCTGTTTAAGGATATTTTGCCTAAAATTTCGTTATTTAGCGGTGCGAAATTAAGAAAAAGGCTGAAAGTAATCTAATACAATTATCATTAAATAGCAATTTTAGCTCATGCTCAAACGATTAAATAATCCCACCCTTTACCCATGGTTCATCTTTATTTTTGCGATGGGTATTTATACCATCAATCTGGGAGGCAGCAGTATCTATATTTTAGATGAAGCCAAAAATGCCACCTGTGCGTCCGAAATGTTTGAACGTGGCGATTGGATTGTACCAACTTTTAATCAAGAATTGCGAACAGACAAGCCTCCCCTACACTACTTTTTTATGATGCTGAGTTATTCTGTTTTCGGAGTAAATGCATTTGCTGCCCGTTTTTTTTCTGCGCTGTTTGGCACACTCACTATTTTAATCAGTTTTTTATTTGTTCGGAGATTTCATTCTGAAAAACTTGCCCTATGGAGCAGCGTTATCTTGCTGGCCTCTATTCACCTCAGCATTCAATTTCATTTGGCCGTTCCTGACCCATACCTCATCTTTTTCTTTACGGCTAGTATCTTCAGTTTTTATGCCGCTATTAAGGAGAAAAGAACAATTTATATGATTCTGCTCTATGTTTCTGTCGGATTAGGCACTTTGTCAAAAGGACCGGTTGCTATTGGGTTACCCGGTTTAATCTTTCTTTTATTCCTGATTTTCAGTAAACGTTTTAACTGGAAAGCGATTAAACAACTGAAACCTTTTTTAGGTGCTTTAATTGTTGTGGCTATTGCTTTGCCCTGGTATATTCTGGTTCATCTAAAAACGAACGGACAATGGACTGAGGGGTTCTTTTTCAAACACAACCTGGGACGTTTCTCAAGCGAAATGGAAGGTCATGGAGGTATTTTTTTAATCACCATTTTATTTGTTTTAATTGGTCTTTTCCCCTTTTCAGTATTTATTGTTCAAGCATTAAAAAACGCATTTAACAATCGAAAAGATGACTTCGTATTGATTAACCTGGTTGCAGGGCTAACAGTCGTAACTTTCTTTGCCATATCGAGAACTAAGCTTCCCAACTATACTGTTCCGGCATATCCTTACTTTGCAATTTTAATTGGGCTTTGGTTAAGCAATATTGATTTGCAAAAAGCAAAGCCAAAAGTCAGTCTAATTGTACTTCTGGCGATCGGAGTTATTCTGATTCCAGCGCTGTATTTTGGTATTAAGTTCGATCCGGCACTCGCTCATCTTAACTATTTGGCTTGGTATTTTCTCCCCATCCCTATCGGTTTTATTATTGCCTATATTTTATACTACAAAGGTAAATTGAGGCAATCGCTTCAAACCATTGGCCTTGCAACTATTTTAGGCAGCTTGTGTTTTATGGTTTTCGTTTTCCCGAGAATTGATGAGGAAAATCCGGTAGCCCAAAGCCTTCATTTGCTAGCAGGAAAGGAAGTTCGTTATTTCGAAAAATTCAATCCTTCCTATTCGTTCTATTTGCAAAAAGAACTAACGGAAATTAAACCCGACCAATTCAAGCGTTTTTTGGAAGAGAATCCGGAAGGAGTAATTATTTCAACAAAAAGAAGGCTTGAAGATGTGCAACTTCCCTCGAATGCTGAAATTTCCTTCTCGGCGAGAGATATTTTCGAAACACCTACAACGGTTTTAATTACACGAAAAAACAACTAGAATATCCGTAAGTTTATTCAATGTCATTTAGTTGTTGTGAAACGATGAATGACAATACGATGAAACAATTGACGGCTTTGAAGAAGTAAATACTGATGCGGCAATCACGATCAATAAACCGACTACCCTCTACTTAAATTGAATCTGATAGACTGGTTTGTCAAACCAGGAGAATCTTTGCAAACGAAACAATCCATTTAGGACTAAAATAGCTAAAAAAGTGCTAATTATACCAAAAACAGATCCTACGTAAACATCAAGGAAAAAGTGCTGAAGAAGATAAATGCGCGAAAAACCGACCACCAGCGCAATCAGAAAAAATAGTATTCCTACTGTCCTTTTTCCAAACAGAATTGCTAAGACGCTCATAACCGAAAAAATTGTCATGGTGTGACCCGAAGGAAAGCTAAAGTGGTAATTCAACTCGGCAGTATAAATGAAGCGTTGAAAATCGTCATAATAGAAGTAGTTGAATGGACGCATCCGTTCGGAAAATACTTGTCTCTTTAAAACATTGGTGAAAATTCCGACAAATCCGAGACTAACTAAACCGGTCAGCCCGGCACGAACCTTCCAGAATAGCAACGCAACCATTAACGGAGCCGCAAAAACACCTGATCCCAAGTCGGTTATTACGCCAACTAAACGATCAAACTCCTCTTTCGAATACCGATTAACAAATAATACGACATCGCCATGTTTCGTACTTGCAAGCACCCAAATGCCAATTAGTAAAAATCCGACACATGCCCATAAAAACGAAACAATTCCTGAATTTGTAAACAGATTTTTAAATGATCTTTTTACTTCCATCGCCATAAGTAAGCCAGTTTTATGGTTTGATATTCGTAATCCTGAATTCCTGTAATATATTCAAATTTGATGGCATTTTTTTTGATATTTCGTTTTAACGACAGCGTATAAATCATCGGCTGATCTCGTTCATTCTTATAACCCGAGTACCCGCTTAAGGAATTGGTAAGATCCCAATTATCATTTTCCAGTTCTATCCCCAGGCTATACATAAATGCATCATTCTGTAAGTTATCTAAATCATTGGTTTGCCACGAATAAAATCCAAAGCTCCCAAAAGGTAATCCCTGAATATTTCCAATGAATTCAGGAATTTCCTTTGAAAAACTCAGATCAAAATAGTAGCCCGGGCTATCGGAGTAGCGCGCGGCATCGAACCGACCACCGGAAGCTGTTTTTCCGGCCATGCGAAGCATCGTATTCGGGAACTTCCGTCCTTTCACCAACTGCACATAGGTCGCAAAATACAGATCTCCAACAGCAAGTCCTTCCCCATCCCGATCACGGGCTGCACGCTCATCTCTAATCGAGTCAGACATGGAATAGTGTTCCACTATAACGCCATACAGTTCTATCGCAATTTTATCTGAAAATGGATAATAAAATCGTCCTGAGAGGTTTTGCGTTTGATCTCCGGTTCTGATATGAAAATCACTGCTAAACTCAATGGTTTTGTTTTGTTCGACTATGCCTTTTGCAACCTCCGGAACCGGCAATGCATTGGGACCCAAAAACCCAGGACTGACTGTAATAAAGCTACGCCAATTAGGCATTCCGGCCTCCCAGTCATGCAAATCGTTCCACCATCCCCAATCTTCCTGAGCATGAGATAAGCTGTAACTAAATAACAATATAAAACAAAAAATTAGTCGTTTCATTCGCATTGAATCAACGAGAAGCTAAAAATGAAAGCCCAACGTTTATTTATGATGCCAAAGATAAACAGGCAAATCGAATCGATAAGTAAAAGACAAAAAAAAAACTCCTTGAGCGGGAGTTTTTTAAATTATTATAAATTTAACTTCTTTCTTATATTTTTAGGAATCGCATCCTTGTGCACCATAATGCTCATGGTCTTATAACCGATATAAGGTTTCGATGCAAAAAAGAAACCATCGTAGTCATTGTATTCTCCCCACGAGTTCTTTACCTTATAATATATGGTTCCGTTTTGATCTTTTGCCTTACCAACAATTAGCATCCCATGATCATCAGTAGTGGAATAGTTGTCGAAAGCCTCTTGCCGAATTTCCTGAGTTATTTCCTTCTCAGGACCTGGTTTTTCTAACTTATATATTTCTTCAACTTTCTCTTTTTCCGATAGATTTTCCCACTTCGCAATTTCAGCATCATCAAAGTATACATCTTTCTCAGGAGTCATATTGCCGCTCTGCCTGTTCTTCGACAAATTACTGACCGCTGTATCTGCAGACGCTACCAACTCTTGCTCTCTCGTTTCAATCCAATCTACATCGGGAACAACAGCCACTCCCTTCTTGGAAGTACTAAATCCTTTTTCACTTACATCGGCTGCCCAGGCAACAGTATATCCAATTTCAATGGCATTATCAATAATGGCTTGCAAGTCATTCAAAGGAACGTTGTATACCTCATCCCACATCCAATTATCAGGAACCTCAATAATAAATTCAGAATAGTAAGGATGGTGAGAATATGAGCTGATTTCAACATAGTCATCCATATCAAGACCGACATACTCCTGAGCAAAACTCATGGGTGTATAAGTATTTCCTTCGTATTCAAAAGTTGTTGGAATTTCACCCAGATATGAATCCAATGTTCCTCGGATTGATTCTCGCCAGGCCATACTTAATTTCTTATTTTGATTTTCAATAACACCCTCAACCTGGCTTTTCAATAGCCGATCCATCTCGCCGTGTACATGCTTGGGCTCGCCATAATTCAAGCCATCGTAAACTGTTTCAGGTACAATCCCATATTTCTTAATCACGTGAGTAACATCATGAAACGCGCCCCCTGCAGAAAAATTTAAATTCCCATGCAGACGAACATATTTCATGGCCTTTTCATCGTAGGTATGCCACACGATAAACATCTCGGAAAGATCAACACTTGGAACGCCTTTTCTTATCATTTCAGCTTCGAGAAAACCTAAACCTGAAAACGACCAACATGTACCGGATCTGAATTGATCCTTCACTGACGTCGTTGGAATTTCTTTTACTATAGAAAAATGATAACCTTCTTTCTTCTCCTTCTCCTGGGCGCTAACCATCTCTGCAAAAAGTACAACAACTAGTGTCAGCACCACATTCAATCTAATTCTATTCATAAGTATTTTAAAATATGATCTATAATGGTTTTCAAAGATAATAAAAGATCAATTTACTGTTAAGTGATGATCGTCAACCAGCCTGTTAAAATTAGTTAATAATAACAAATACAATTGAATCGAAAAAAAGCCCCCCAAAAGCTAAACACCAACACATCTGACACTTAAGTAGAAATGTGAGCGTTTGTAATTTCTTAATGAGAGTGATGATAACATTAAGAATGGATGGCTAATTTATAAAGAATTCAAATACGATGAGCCTTTGCCAGAACTTCAATAAATAGAAACTGAGCTGCATAGCATGAGTCCTAAAACAGGATTAACAAATGAGCCCGTTATTTTTAACAAACCACCCATTCATTTAACAAATCGCTCCTAACTTAGTAATCAAATATCATACTAATAACTTCAATTTGAAGTAATTTTGCTTTCATCGAATCGAATGGAAAAACTAAACCAACAATGAAAAAATTCAGATACTACTTTAACGGCCTGATACTACTATTTCTTTTTATTTCGTGTCAATCAGTGAACAAAAAACCAAGGGAAATCATCCGATTTACAACAGACTGGAAATTCACACTTTCGGATAATCAAATCTATAAAAGCCCCGATTACATTGACAACCAGTGGCGGTCTCTAAACTTACCTCACGACTGGAGTATTGAAGGTGAATTTAGCGAAGATAATCCGGCAACTCCCGGAGGTGGAGCACTGCCAGGAGGAATAGCCTGGTACCGAAAAACATTTGATGCAGATGCTGCCGATAGCACTAAAAAGTTTTATATCGATTTCGATGGCGTGTACATGAACAGCGAAGTTTATTTGAACGGAAACCTGCTAGGCAAACGCCCGAATGGCTATATTTCGTTTCGATATGATTTGACGCCCTTCCTTAATTTTGGCACAAAAAACACCTTGGCAGTTCGGGTTGACAATAGCGAACAGCCCAATTCACGGTGGTATTCGGGTTCCGGAATCTATCGAAATGTATGGTTGGTCAAAACCAATGCCATTCATGTTGCTCAATGGGGAACCTATATTACAACCCCAGCTGTAACAAAAACCGAGGCTACCATAAATATCGAAACGACCCTAGAAAACAAGAGCAAATCCGACGCCTCCATCATTCTTATTACCCGAATTATTGATCAGCATAACAAAGAGGTTCTTCGGGAATCACGAGAGATCGAAATTCATGCAGGAGATACAAACCAGCATATCCAAAAGCTAGACATTAAAAATCCCAACCTTTGGTCAACGGAGGAACCATATCTGTATAAAGCAATTTCCGAAATTACGCAAGATGGAATACTGATCGACCAGTATGAAACAAACTTCGGAATCCGCTCTTTTGAGTTCACTGCCGACAAAGGTTTTTTCCTGAATGGAAAACCGACAAAGATACTGGGAGTCTGCAATCATCACGACTTAGGTTGTTTGGGAACTGCAGTAAACAAACGAGCGCTGGAACGTCAATTGGAAATACTCAAAAAGATGGGCTGCAATGCTATCCGCACCTCGCACAATCCGCCTGCTCCTGAACTTTTGCAATTGTGCGATCAAATGGGCTTCATCGTTCAGGATGAAACATTTGACATGTGGCGAAAAAAGAAATCTCCTTACGATTATGCTCGCTATTTTCCGGATTGGCACGAAAGAGACCTGACAGACCACATCAAACGAGACCGGAACCACGCCTCCGTCTTTATGTGGAGCATTGGTAACGAAGTGTTGGAACAATGGACAGATGCGAATGCCGACACCTTGGATTTGAAAGCGGCAAACCTACTTCTCAACTTTAAACGAGATTCCAGTGCATTGGCGCAAAGTGGGAACGAATTAAGTGTGAACTCTCTGCTTACGCAAAAATTAGCCCGCATAGTTCGAAATCTCGATCCTACACGGCCAGTTACAACGGGCAATAATGAACCTGATCCAAACAATCATATTTATAAAGCAAACACGTTGGATTTGATTGGCTACAATTATCATGATCAGTGGTTCGACGATGTCTCAAAAAACTTTCCCGGCAAGCCTTTCATCGTCACAGAGAGTACTTCGGGATTAATGACTCGCGGCTATTACCGGATGCCGAGCGATAGCATGTTTATCTGGCCTGTTCGCTGGGACATTCCCTTCCACGACGAATCGCAGGCCTGTTCCTCCTACGACAACTGCCATGTTCCCTGGGGAACCACCCACGAAAAAAGCTGGAAAATAGTCAGAGACCGCGACTTTATTTCAGGGCTTTTTGTTTGGACCGGGTTTGATTACCTGGGAGAACCAACGCCCTATTGGTGGCCGTCGCGCAGTTCGTACTTCGGCATTATCGACTTAGCGGGTTTTCCAAAGGATGTTTACTACATGTACCAAAGCGAATGGACCGATAAAGATGTGTTGCACATTTTGCCACACTGGAATTGGGAAGAAGGTCAAAACGTCGATATCTGGGCTTACACCAATGCCGAAGAGGTTGAACTATTTATGAATGGAAAATCATTAGGAACAAAACAAAAAAGCGCAGAGAACCTTCATCTGATGTGGCGGGTTCCTTTTGAATCGGGCACGCTCAAGGCAGTCTCCCGCACAAACGGTCATGTTGTGTTGGAAACAGAAGTTAGAACAGCCGGGGAACCCGCTAAAATCAAACTAACTGCTGATCGTTCACAAATAAAAGCAGATGAATACGACCTCTCTTTCGTAACTGTCGAAGTTCTCGACAAGGATGGAAATTTAGTTCCCAATGCGGATAATCTGGTTCATTTTGAATTGGAAGGGAATGCAACACTTGCAGGTGTTGACAACGGTGACCAAACAAGCCATTTATCGTTTAAAGGCTCCCAAATGAATGCTTTCCACGGCAAATGCCTGGCAGTTATTCAGGCGAGCGAACATGCTGAGACCATTTCTTTAATTGCTAAATCGGAGGGATTAATCTCTTCATCAATACAAATTCAACTAATTAAGTAAGCTTTTGCAGCTTACAAATCATACGGATTAAACAAACTCATTAAAATGAAGAAGATCTTATTTTTTTTGATGCTGGCTGTCGTTAGCCAGATAGTGCCTGCACAACAGCAAACAGATGCTGCAACAGAACGTAAAATTGACAAAATCATAAAGCAGTTGACTTTAAAAGAAAAAGTCAGCATGTGTCATGCTCAATCTAAATTTAGCTCTCCCGGGGTTCCACGATTGGGAATTCCAGAAATCTGGATGTCAGACGGGCCTCACGGGGTTCGTGGCGAAATCAATTGGGACAACTGGGGCTATGCCGGATGGACAAACGATTCGATTACCGCCTTCCCTGCCCTAACCGCTTTGGCAGCCAGTTTCAACCCGGAGTTGGCTTACGAATACGGATTTGCACTGGGCGAAGAAGCTCGCTACCGTAAAAAGGAAATCCTTCTCGGACCTGGGGTAAACATTTATCGCACGCCAATGAATGGTCGGAATTTTGAGTACATGGGCGAAGATCCTTACCTGGCTTCCACAATTGTTGTTCCATACATCAAAGGTGTTCAAGAAAACGGAGTAGCTGCCTGCGTAAAGCATTATGCATTAAACAATCAGGAAAAATGGCGTGGTCATATCAATGTGAATGTTGACGACCGGACACTGCATGAGATTTACCTGCCTGCCTTTAAAGCGGCCGTTCAAGAAGGTGAAGTGTGGGCATTAATGGGAGCCTACAACAAGTACAATGGACAGCACGCCACAACGAATAAGGTTTTAATGAATGACATTTTAAAAGGTGACTGGGGTTTTGACGGTGTTGTGGTTAGCGATTGGGGAAGCGCCCACGACACCGATGAATCGGCACTGAACGGACTTGATATTGAAATGGGTAGCTGGACCAACGGATTAACTGCATCACGCGACTTTGCCTACGATGAATATTACCTGGCCAATGCCTTTTACAATAAATTGAAAAGCGGTGAAATTGACGAATCGGTTGTCGATGATAAAGTTCGTCGCATCCTTAGGCTGATGTTCCGGACCAACATGAACCCTGAGCGTCCAATGGGCCGAATGAATAATAAGGAGCACCATGATGTAGCCCGCAAAGTAGCGGCAGAAGGAATTGTACTGCTAAAGAACGAGGAAAGCTTCTTCCCGATCGATCCGGAGAAGAAAATTACCATTGCCGTGATTGGAGAAAATGCCACCAAGCAAATGACTATCGGAGGAGGTTCGTCAGAACTGAAAGCACAGTACGAAATTTCACCATTAAAAGGCATCCAAAATCGTTTTACAAACGCCACAATTCTGCATTCCATGGGATATGCCTCCGGCCCGTCAACCTACGGACGAGTAGTTCCATCAACATTGGATCAGGACAGTCTGCACCAAGCTGCCGTGGAAACTGCGAGGAAAGCTGACGTCGTATTATTTATTGGTGGGTTAAACAAAAACCATCATCAGGATTGCGAGGGTGGAGACCGCCTGTCGTTTAACCTGCCTTACAACCAGAATGAATTACTACTAGACTTAACAGAAGCAAACCCAAACACTGGAGTAATTTTGGTAAGTGGCAATGCCGTTGCCATGCCCTGGCTGAAAGACATTAAAGGATTGATGCAAGCCTGGTATTTGGGCAGTGATGCCGGTTATGCGCTGGCGGATGTAATTAGTGGAGAGGCAAACCCATCCGGCAAGTTGCCATTCAGTTTTCCCGCTAAATTGAAAGACAATGCGGCACATCATTTTGGAGAACTATCCTACCCCGGAGATAGCATTAATCAATATTACAAAGAAGGAATTTTGGTAGGTTACCGCTGGCACGACACAAAAAATATAAAACCTCTATTTCCTTTTGGCTACGGATTGTCTTATACAACGTTTGAATACAGCGATTTGACAACCGACCAGAAATCCTACATGCAAACGGACAAGATCACGCTTACATTCAGTTTAAAAAATACAGGAAACACAAGTGGAGCTGAAGTTGCTCAGCTATATGTATCCGATCCTAAAAGCTCGGTCATGCGTCCAGCAAAAGAGCTCAAAGGGTTCAAAAAAGTATTTCTGCAAGCTGGCGAGTCTACAAAAGTATCAATCACAGTTCCGGTGAATAGCTTCGCCTTTTATTCCGAAGAAGAACAAAATTGGGTGGTCGAACCTGGAAAATTCAACCTGTTAGTCAACAGTTCATCTGCCGACAACCAGTTATCTCAAACAATTACCGTAAACCAATAAATATTGAATGATGCACCAACAACTTTTCAGACAAACTTTAAAAATAACGGCAATGCTGATTTTCTTAACCGGAAGTTGGCAATCCAATGCACAGATGCCTTATGCCAGTGGAGCTTCCAACCAGTATTTACTGAACCAGCCCATTGACATTAGTGAGGATTTCATGAATTTTACCAACACGTATTTTGTTGCTGACCAGCTGAACTCATTCGATCCGCAAACAGGATCAGGCCAAGTAACCTGGAAACGTCATGTCTATCAAACTCGTCAGGCTTTCAACAATATGCTGGCTTTTTTACAACCTGTCGATGGCAATGAGTTTCCCGGGGTTGAATATGAAGCGGATCCAACACTCCCATTCAGTATTGAGTTTGTTTCACCCAAAGCATTCCGCATTCAAATGAAGACAGGTAAAGAATTAAACGAAGACGAACCGTCGTTGATGCTGGTTGATGGCTTTGCTCCAAAAGACGATTCATGGGAGTATTCGAAAATGGAAGGTGGTCACCAGTATAAAAGTGAATTTGGGGCGGTTATTATTCGTGAGAATCCCTGGCATCTTGAAATTTACGATGCTGATGGGAAACTGCTGACCAAAACGCTAAACCGGGAAGACAACAATGTAACCTACACCCCCATCATGCCCTTCTCGTATGTTCGCCGTTCTTCTGATTATTCCAGAAGCATGTCAGCAACTTTTAGTCTTTCGCCCGGAGAAAAAATATTTGGTTGTGGCGAATCATTTAAAGGACTAAACAAGCGCGGACAAAAAGTGGTTTTGTGGACCGATGATGCTAACGGCGTACAAAACGAAAGCATGTACAAACCCATTCCGTTTTTTATGAGTAGCCGCGGATATGGTATGTTTATGCACACGTCAACCCCAATCACCTGCGATTTTGGGAAATATTACAACGCCGCCACCAACCTGATGATCGGCGACGAAAAACTGGATCTGTTTGTGTTCTTGGGAGAACCAAAAGATATTTTAGATGAATATACGAACCTCACCGGGAAACCCAGTATGCCTCCACTTTGGTCGTTTGGATTGTGGATGAGCCGGATTACCTATTTCTCGGAAGAAGACGGCCGACAAGTAGCCAATCAACTGCGCGAAAATAAAATCCCAAGCGATGTAATTCATTTCGACACCGGCTGGTTTGAAAATGATTGGCGTTGTGATTACCAATTTTCAAAATCGCGCTTTGACGACCCTGTTGATATGATTTCTGATTTAAAAGAACAGGGCTTTCAAACTTGCTTGTGGCAACTGCCCTACTTTGTTCCAAAAAATGAATTGTTTCAGGAAATTTTGGATAAAGAACTGTATGTAAAAAATGCAAAAGGCAACTTACCCTACGAAGATGCTGTTCTTGACTTCTCAAACCAGGCAACAGTTGACTGGTATCAGGAGAAAATTGCCGGTCTGCTCAAGCAGGGTGTTAGTGTAATTAAAGTTGATTTTGGCGAAGCTGCTCCTGCCAGCGGGATATACGCATCGGGAAAAACGGGCTTCTACGAGCATAACCTTTACCCTTTGCGCTACAATAAAGCGGTGGCTGAAATCACCAAGGAAGTGACGGGAGATGCAATTATCTGGGCACGTTCGACCTGGGCAGGCAGCCAGCGTTACCCACTCCACTGGGGTGGCGACGCTGCCAACACGAACACAGCCATGGCCGGAACGCTTCGCGCCGGCTTAAGCATGGGGTTGTCCGGCTTTTCGTTTTGGAGTCACGATATTGGCGGTTTTGTGCTCAAAACTCCGGAAGAACTTTATCGCCGATGGACTCCATTCGGCATGTTAACTTCTCATTCTCGCACGCACGGAGCGCCTCCAAAAGAGCCTTGGGAATATGGCAAGGATTTTCAGGATGAATTCCGAAAGAGTGTGAATTTGAAATACACCTTGATGCCATATATTATTGCTCAGGCAAAAGAATGCACTGAAAAGGGACTACCCATGATGCGGGCATTGTTTGTGGAGTACCCGGATGATGCCGGATCGTGGTTGATTGACAATGAATACCTCTTTGGCTCCGATATCCTTGTGGCACCGCTTTTTGAAGAAATTGCTCCTCGCGATGTTTATTTGCCTGACGGCGAATGGATCGATTACCAAACCGGAGAAACGTATACAAAAGGCTGGCACTCCATTACTCCGGGAGAACTACCCGTTATTATGCTCGTAAAAAAAGGGACTGTTGTTCCGCACATTAAATTAGCCCAATCAACAAAGGACATGGATTGGAGCACCGTCGAATTGAAGGTGTTTGGCAAATCAGCGGAGCGTATTCAAACTAAAGTATACTTGCCGAATGGAGATTCAATAAAAACAATAGCATTAAAACGTGATGGCGACAGCTATAAAATTGCGGAGAATCCTTACTCGAACGTCAAATTCAAAATCTCATTGGTTGAATAATTGCAATTAGAAGTGAAACGCATTTGTGCTAACACAAATGCAAAAGAGCTAACTCCATGAAGGGGTTAGCTCTTTCTATTTAGTCAAAAACTAAACTTACAATTTGGGCTCCCAACCTGGTTCGTACTCGCGATCCCAAAGTTTCATGGCATCCCGGTCGTAGATTCTTCCACTTTTAGTATCCACGTCATACGATTTTCCTATACGGTAACCGATGTTGGCATAATGAGTCAACATCTGGCTTTTGGCCCCCATATCAATTGGTGAATTCAGCAGGCTCGATTTTCCGCGAATATTATCAAAGAAGTTAACAATGTGCGCATCAGTCATATCGCCACCACCACCAAGTGCAGTTCCGGCTTCGTTGCTAGCTGATTTGCTGTCGCGGACTAGCTTTCCTCCGCGATCGAATAGTTTATAACCTCCACGATCAACGAACACAGAACCTTCGGTACCGTAAATAATTGTTCCGCGTCCCGAGCCATAAGTGTTATATCCATTACGACTTTTCCCATCCCAAACAATTACTTTATTGTCAGGAAATCGAAAACTGGCGTCCATCGTATCATACATTTCCCAACCATCATCCAGATAATGACGCTTAGCTGCTTGTACTTCCACATGCTCCGGATAATCAACCTGTAAGGCCCAACGAGCAATATCCAGTTCGTGAGTCGCATTATTACCGGTTTCGGCTGTTCCCCATTTCCAACCATACCAGTGCCAGTTATAATCCCAGGTATCATGACGATATTCTTCATGAGGAGCAGGCCCCTGCCACAAGTTCCAATCCAGCCCTTCGGGTACCGGAGCAATTTTAGGCACTGGAACTACGCCACGTGTATTCGAATAAAAAGCAACTGCACGATAAACATCGCCAATCGCACCTTCATGAATATCCTTTATAATTTCGATTGATTCGGCTGATGAGCGTTGCTGGTTTCCCATTTGCACCACCTTGCCATATTTTTGTTGAAAGGCAACAAGCAACTCTCCCTCACGCGGGCTGTGACTACATGGTTTTTCAATGTATACGTGTTTGCCAGCGTCCATCGCCATCCAGGTTCCGGGTGCATGCCAGTGGTCTGGTGTTGCATTGAAAACAGCATCTACTTTCTGATCTGCAAATACTTCACGAATATCATTAATCAGCTCTGCTTTTCCTGTTACTTCGCCGGCTAAATCTTTCGCAACTTTTTCACGCTGACTTTTCATCACATCGCAAATGTAGGCCAGATCCACATTATTGTTTTTATCTTTTATTGCGTTATAGTAGGCTCCAACACGCCGTCCGCAGCCCATAATCGCTACATTTAAACGGTCGTTTGCTCCAATAATCCGCGAATAACTTTTTGCTGACATTCCCATTGCTGATCCGCCCAATGTTATTCCTGCAGTACCTACTGCGGCTTTTCTTAAAAAATCTCTTCTACTTGTACTCATATCATTTAGTTTGTTGGTTTATTCAATTGTTGATAATATACCTTTTACATATCCCATCGACTCCGCCATTCCGACAAAAGGATTATCTCCGTCTTTTTCGAATTCAAAAGCTAACACACCATCATACCCCAGCTCAACTAAGTCATTTAAAAACTGATTGAAATTGATTACACCACGGCCTATTTCACAGGTCGATCCATCAGGGGCTGCTTTAGTGACATCTTTTATGTGAATATCAAATATCCGCTCGAAATAATTCTGAACGTCTTCAGACGGACTTCTTCCAATTCGTTTGGTGTGACCAATATCGATGCATAATCCCATTCGGGGATCCATTTCTTTAATTAGAACATAGGCACTCTCGGCACTGGGATATAGCTTATCGCCGGGACCATGATTGTGGATCGCCAATTTGATATCATATTCTTTCACTTTGCTCTCGACATAAGGAAGCAACTCGTGATCCGGAACACCAACAATGATATCCATGCCTGCTTTTTGTGCATAATCGAAAGCCTGATCAACCTCTGCCTTAGTTCGCATATAAATCACACCTCCGGCGTATAAGTCGAGACCAGCTTCTTTTGTCATTTTGATCGCTTCTGCAATCTCACTATCGCTGGCGTCTAATTTCAAATGAAAGCTTTTAAATGCAATGTAATCAGCCCCTAACTGTTTGGTAAATTCCAAGGTCGTGTCTAAGTTAAACTTTCGTAGCGAATAGGATGCAACGCCAAGTTTAAACTTCACCTCCTTTTTCTGAACAGGAACAAGGGGTTTCTGCTCAGTTTGGCAAGCACAAAAAATGCTAACCAAAACAAATCCGGCTATTAATTTCCCAATTAGTTTCATAAGCTTTAAAGCTTGCGGATTTTTATACTTCTGAAATGAACTTCATTTCCATGATCTTGCAACAGGATATGACCGGATTCCCATCCTCCAAAACCATCCCATTTTGCATATTTACTGCGGGCAACCAAGGCATAAAAGGCTTGTGTTCCCCGCTCATATTCGAGCACTTTTCTATTATTCAACCAATGCTCAACACTCGCACCAACAAAATCGGTTGTAACAAAATTGTTACCCTTCAACCATTCTTCATGGCGTGTTCCTTTTACAACTAATCTAGCCTGATTCCATTCGCCGGGCTTATGAACAATTTTATTTTTGTGGGCGGGAATTAAATCGTACAATGAACCGATTGTCCGGTTGCCATCTGTTCCTTTTTTGGCGTCGGGATGCCTTTCGTCATCCAATATTTGATATTCCAGGCCGATAGCTGACATATCGGAGCCATATTTTTCAGTGATGAAATATTTAATTCCGCTGTTTGCTCCTTCTGTTATTTTGAAATCAACTTTGAACTCGAAGGTACTGTATTCATCTAAGGTAACAATATCTCCACCATTGCCTGACTCCGCTCCATCCGCTGATTCCACAACCAATTCGCCATTTTCAACATGCCATCCTTTTTCGGGGAAAGCTTCTTTTCCAACACCACGCCAACCATTGGTTGTTTCACCATTGAACAAAAGTCTCCACCCCTGAGCGCGTTCTTGCGGCGACAGGTAATTGGGGATTAAATTAACAACAGGAATATCTGTCCACGGCCTGCGTTGCAAATTCTCCGTTTTAATTCGAACATTGCGCCATTTAATTTGCTTGCCAGCTTCTGACTCATCATGAATGCTATGGACTTGCAAGGCAATGAAACCTCTTGCTGTCTCATCATCAATCAAATCAGCACAAGGAACACCATTTACCCATGTGCGAATTGAGTTTCCAATCGCTTCAATATGATAATGATTCCATTCTCCACGGCGAAAAGCTTCCCGCCCCTTAGGATTCATTTCTAATGGATAAAGCCAACCACGGCGAGCCTCATCATAAATACCGCCACTCCAGGCTCTGGCTGAAGGATCCACTTCACACTGATAACCATGAACACGGCCATCCATATAGTTCGGATCACTTAAACTACGAAACTGAATACCCGAATTCATCTCGTTGTCAACGAGCAGATCAACTTCAAAAATAAAGTCACCATACGCTCTGTCAGTGGTTAAAAAGGAATTTGGAGTATTGGCAACTGTGGTTCCCACAATCTCGCCATCGACTACTTCGTACTTGGCTTTGCCATTAAGTTGTTTCCAGCCCGACAAATCTTTCCCGTTAAAGAGATCGTTCCATCCATCCGCTTCATTGGCAAATAAAAAAGTAGAAATAAATAAAAAAAGAAAAGAAGTTAGAATTTTCATGGTTCTATTATTCAATTAGGATTAATAATTTAAATTTGTTCGTTCTCCTAACGAAGTTATCAAATTACACATATTTAGGTATATTTGCCAGAGCCAAACTCGTTTTATAACTGTTATAAGCTCGCTATAAAACCTAAAATGAATACAAATAAAACCTTAATCGACAAATACTTACGCAAGGTCATTTCGAGTAAGCAATTCTCTAAGTCGAAAATAAGCTGCGACCTTTTAAGCTACTTGGTTAATGCTTCTTTAGAAGGAAAAAATCCGAAAGAATATACGATTGGAGTTGAATTGTTTGGCAAAAAGTATTCCGATACAGAAAAGCAAGATTCGAATATCCGGGTATATATCCACAATGTTCGAAAAAAACTGACCGAGTACTACGAAAATGAAGGAAGTAAAGATCCGGTTGTTTTTGTCGTCGAAAAGGGCAAATATAAAGTCCGTTTTGATTCTGCTAAAGATCATCGAAAACCAAAACCAAAGCCGTATTTAATCCCTTTTATTATTTCTTTGATCGCCTTAGTTGCCGTAGTTTATTTGTTGTTATCGGACACGAAACGAACCGAAAATCCTTGGAAAGACCTTCCTGTATGGCAAGAATTTGCTGAGAACGAAAAGTCCACCCTGCTGGTTTTAGGAGATTATTTTGTGTTTAATGGGCAAATCCCAACCGGAGAAAACGGAATATTTCGGGATTTCAGTATTAACTCCGAAGTTGATTACGAACATTTATTGGATAAAAATCCGGACTTAGTTAAAACGATCTCGAAGTCGAGCCTGACCTATTTATCGAAAATGGCGGTATTTTGTCAAAGCGAAATTTACAAAGTATTTGCCCAAACCGGAGCCTCGATCGATGTGAAATTATCATCTGATCTTCAACCTGATGATTTGAAAAACAATAACATTATTTTTATCGGAAATTATAAGAATATGGGCTTGTTCGAAAATCTGGTCAAGGAAATGACTTTTTCTTTTGGAGTTTCAAGTGCTTCCAATCAGTTAATTTATTCTTCTGATCCGTGTACCGAAATATTTCGACCCGAAAGTGATAACACGAAGCAGAAAGATTATGCGCTGATGATCAAAACCAAAGAGTTTTCAGGAAATCATATCTTACTATTTTTATCAGCTATGGATATTGGCAATATTTCAATTGTTAATCAGATGACGAATCCTGCATACCTGAAAGATTTCCAGAAAGAACAGCTTCAGGAAGTCGAATCAGAAGATTTTAAAGCCCTTTTCAAAGTCGATGGTATTAACAAAACTGATTTGTCTTTTGAACTCATTAAGGTCGAATAATTCTATGCAAATTGTCATACTGCTCATCTATTTTACTTTCATTATAGGGTTGGGAATTTACTCTTGGAGGAAAATAAAAAAACCGATCGATTATTTTATCGCCGGCAAGCAAACAGGCTTTTGGCAGGTTGCCGGCAGCTTGATGGCCACAATCCTTGGAGGATCAGCAATTTTGGGAACCGTAAACCTCACAAAAGATCAGGGGTGGGCTGCTGCCTGGTATATTTTGGCGGCCTCGCTGGGCTTGTGGTTATTGGTTCCGCTGGTGGGGAAAGTGAACCGAATGGGAAAGTTTACACTGACAAACCTAATCGGGCAATTTTACGGCGAAGCAGCACGAAAGACCGCTTCGGTAATTATTCCATTAGCCTGGATTGGTATTGTTGCCGCCCAAATAATCGCCTCAGCCAAAATCTTGTTTAGTTTCTTCGACCTTCCTTACGAATCAGGAGTACTGATTTCGGGTGCTGTTTTCATTTTATACACCTTGCTTGGCGGGCAGATGTCAATCATTAAAACTGATTTTTTTCAGTCGTTTATCATCTTGTTGGGAGTTATTCTAACTGCCCTGTTTTTATGGGAAACGCCGGAGCACGTTCCTGAATTCAGTAATAGTTTCCCGTTCAACGACCATTTTTCAGGAACCGACTTATTTGTATTAATCCTGACTTTTTCCAGCACGTTTGTGGTTGGACCGGATATTTATTCACGCGTATTTTGTGCCAAGAATGAAAAGACAGCTAAGAAAAGTGTGCAGTTGGTCGCCTCAATTCTGATCCCCTTTGCCTTTCTTTTGGCGTACGTCGGGGCCTTCGCATATAGTCATTTGCCAAAAGAGAATTTGGACGGTTCGGCTGCATTAATCGAAGTCATCAATTTCTATTTGCCTGAATGGATTTCCGGAATTATGGCGGCTGCACTTTTATCGGCCGTTTTATCATCAGCCGACACCACGCTGCTTACTTCATCGATGATTTTAAGCGAACTAATCACTCCGGATATTAATAACGATCGATCGCTGAAAAACACCCGCTATTTCATTATGGCTTGCGGAATAGTCAGTGTGCTTCTCGCACTGAAAGTTACATCGATAATTGGTACATTACTTTTGGCTTTGGCCTTTTACTCCGGAGCGTTTATTGTTCCGCTAATCGCCGCACTAACCAACCTGAGAGTAAATAAGCGACTTAGTATTTTAGCGATGTTGGTTGGTGGATTCGTAGCTTTGGGAGGCAAAATATGGGCCAGTTACAGTGGAGCGAATTTCGCCAACTGGCTGATTATTTTAGCGTTTATCATCAACGGGCTTATTCTTTCAATTCCGGAAAAGAAATTGAATGCCTAGTGAGCAACTCTCCAACTCCAAATTAGAACTTGAAACGTCAAACTTGCTACTCGGCGCTTAACTCAGTTCAACAATGGTAATGCCGGCTCCACCAAATTGAACATGCTCATCGCGGTACGATGCTACTACCGGATCGGCTCCCAAAAAACTACGGATCATCTCGCGTAAAATACCATTTCCTTTGCCGTGAAGTATGCGAAGCTCCCGCACATCAAGCATTATAGCTTCATCCAGAAATGCTTGAATATTGGTGATCGCCTCTTCTGCACGCTGTCCCCGAACATCAATCTCCGATTTAAATGTATTTCTCTTTTCAAATAGCTTTCGATGTACATTGGGCAATGTCCGGTTCGTTCCGCGCAATTCCTTTTTCGCCTCATTGTTGCTTACTTTTTGTAGCTTTTTGCGGCTAATGGAGGTGCGTAGCTGGCCAAATGCCACAACCGCATTTTTATCTCCCAACTCCAAAACCTCACCAATCGTACTTTGTCCGTCTATTTTCACTTTATCTCCCGGTTCCAGTTCTTCCTTCTTCTTTTTGGGAGTGGCTTTTTGCTTTTCGGGTTTCTCCGGGCGACGCTTATCACGGCGCTGTTCTTTTTCCTTTAGCTTTTGAATCTTCTTATTGATCCATTCGTCGTCCGCCTTTTCAACCTCTTCAACTTGCTCTATGTAGGTTGAAAGTTGCTTCCGGATTTCCTTCGTCTTTTCCTTTTCAGCTTGACTTTCACGAATTTCCCGAATCGTATTCTCCACCTTCTTGTTGGCTTCTGCTAAAACACGGGCAGCTTCTTCTTTGGCTTCGTCCATGATCTTCTTGCGCTGTTTCGACAAATCGCCCAAATCATGTTCATACTTTTCAGCCAGCTCATCCAGGCTGCGCTCTACCTTACGAATTCGCTGCCGTTTCGACTCCCAGTAACGTTTATCACGAACAATATCGCGCAAGTGTTTGTCGAAGTTGATATGATCCTTACCAACCTTATTCGTTGCCTCCTCCAAAATGGATTCGGGCA
The DNA here is from genome assembly GCF_009847015.1 of Sunxiuqinia indica. Lineage (GTDB taxonomy): Bacteria > Bacteroidota > Bacteroidia > Bacteroidales > Prolixibacteraceae > Sunxiuqinia > Sunxiuqinia indica. The sequence goes on along the minus strand of NZ_WVEM01000001.1, from coordinate 429,136 downwards.
TGCCAATCTTACGGGCTATTTCGAAAGCAAAAGAGCTACCGGGTTTCCCAATCTGTAACTGAAACAGGGGCTCCATCCGGTGATTATCATACAGCATCGCTCCGTTTTCAATGCCATCGGCTGACGAGGCAAAGTGCTTCAGGTTGGTGTAGTGCGTTGTAATCACTCCAAAAGTTCGTTCCTGATTTAACTGATCCAAAATGGCTTCCGCAATTGCCCCGCCAATCATGGGTTCAGTTCCGGTTCCGAATTCATCAATCAGCACTAGCGTTTTATCGTTGGTAAATTTCAAAAAGTGCTTCATGTTCATCAGGTGTGAACTGTAAGTACTTAAATCATTTTCAATCGACTGTTCATCACCAATATCGATAAACAGCTGATCGAAAATACCTACCCGGCTGGTTTCGTCAATCGGAATCAGTAATCCGCACTGAAGCATATACTGCAACAGTCCCACGGTCTTTAAACAAACCGATTTACCACCTGCATTTGGCCCCGAAATTAGCAAGAGGTGTTTTTCCTCGCTCAATTCAATGTTGAGTGGAGTGACTTTTCTTTTTTCCCGATCCAGCGCAATTTTCAACAGTGGGTGCACAGCTTTTTCCCAAAATAGCTGTGGTTTTCCTTCCATCGCAGGTTTGATTGCCTCCATCTGAATAGCAAGGCGCGCTTTGGCCCGTATAAAATCAATCGTCCCCAGAAAATCATACAAACCAAAAAGCTCATCCAGATAAGGACGAATATCATCGGAAAACTCGATCAATATGCGGACAACTTCACGCTTTTCGGCATACTCCAGCTCTCTAATTTCATTGTTGATTTCGACAACTTCGGAGGGTTCAACATAAGCAGTCTTTCCGGTTGCCGACTCATCGTGCACAATCCCATTCAATCGCCGTTTCATTGCCGAAGATACCGGAATTACAGGTCTTCCATCGCGAATTGAAACAGTCGTATCTTCATCAACCAAACCATCTCGTTGCGCTTGTCTTAAAATACTGTGCAGCCGTTTTGAAACATTATTTTGCTTATTGAGCAACTCACGCCTGATCCGCCCAAGCTCCGGCGAAGCCTGATCTTTGATCTTTCCATGTTGCGAAATAATCTGATCGATACGTTCTTTGATATACGGAAATACCTGAACGGGTTGCACGAGTTCTTTCAGCTTGGGATAAAGTTCTTCCTTTTGATTGCCCAAAAACCGAACGATAGCGGTAATGGTTTCCAAAGATCGTTTCAGGTCAAATAGTTCAAGCACCTCTAAAAAACGACCTTCGGTTTTTATTTTTGATAGTGACTGGCGTAAATCGAAATAATAATTGGTAGGAAAGGCATCATTCTCCTGAGTTAATTTGGCAAACTCATCAGCATAGGCCAGTTCTAACTGAATCGCTTTAAAATCAGTTAAGAATGAGACTTCATCTACACGAGCTTTTCCTAGTTCGCCTAAACAATTGCTTTTTAATAAAGCCCGAACCCGATCAAATCCAATCTTCGATTCAAAATTTTGAGGATATATTTTCACCATCATTTTTCAATTGTTCGGCAAAAATAGAAAGTTGCGGGGTGAAATAACAACGATCAACTAAATTCTTTCAGAATATCCAAAAATTGGGTCAACCGAAAAGGTTTCAATAGTGAAGCGTTCATTCCTGAATTCAAACAATTTTGTGATTCTTCATCAGTATCACTCCCTGTTAAAGCAATGATTGTAGATTTCTTGTCAATACCTTTTTCAAGTTCAAATTGTCTGATCTTTCGGGTTGATTCATATCCATCCATTACCGGCATACGGCCATCCATTATGATGACATCGTATTGCTTTGCACAATATTTTTTGAATGCTTCCAATCCATCACTTGCAACATCAATATCTTCGATGGTATTTCGTAATGACATCGCGACAACCCGTTGATTAATTGAACTGTCATCAACAACCAGGAGTGATATTTTTTTAAGGTCAGTTTCCATATTTCATTTAAACAGTAACAAATATAAATAAGTTTTAATCAAGAATACTTCTTATCTTCATTAAAAAATTCAGCATACTCTTTCCAGAAGCTTTTTACTTCAGACTTCATCTCTTTGCGCAACAGCAAAATTCCGATCAGGTTAGGAACAGTCATAATAACAATCGTGATCCCTGAGATTGTCCAAATAAGTGTGGTATCAGTAAACGAAGCGAAGAAAAACCCAATAACATAGATGATTCGAAAATAAATTTCGCCTTTCATTCCAAACAGAAAGTTGACGGCCCGGTCTCCGTAATATGACCAGGAAATTGCCGTAGAAAAAGCAAAAAGCAATAGTCCAATGGACACGATATAACGTCCATACGATCCGAACCAACTTTTAGTAAAAGCTTCAGTGGTTAGTGGCGCACTGTGAATAAGTGATTTCCCGTTGAGCACAACCTCTTCAGCGTTCGCAATATTTCCGTTAACAACCGCAACAGTTCCTGTAAACTGACTACCATCCTTTGACACCAGAACATCATCGGCAACCGAACGGGAATGCAAAACGGTAACATCGCTTTGAATAACACCATCAGTTACCTCAATACTTCCTGAATACAATGGCAGGTCAGCTTTCTCCTGAAGAAAGTCAGCCAGTTTTTCACGATCGGCTGTGTCATGTTCATTGTACTGACCAGCTAATATCTGAATATCGGCATTCTGAAATTGATTATCGATTTTCTTGCTCCAAACGCCTGACGAAAGAATGACCAAGCCGGTCAGTGTGCAAATAATAATGGTATCAATAAAAGGTCCCAACAAAGCAACGAGTCCTTCGGAAATCGGTTCGTGAGCACGTGCTGTAGCATGAGCAATAGGTGCCGACCCCTGCCCTGCTTCATTGGAAAATAAGCCTCGATTTACTCCGCGATTAAATGCAAACGAGAAACCTGCACCCAAAAATCCTCCGGCGGCAGACGTACCTGTAAACAAATCGCTAAAGATTGAAACAAATGAAGGGATAATGTTTTCGTAGTTGAAAAGAATAACAGCCATGGCACCCAGAAAATAAATGATGGCCATTAAAGGCACCAAACGGGATGTTACTTTTGCAATTCGTTTTATGCCGCCAATAATTACAAAGCCCAGCAAAATAGATAAAACAGCTCCGGTAAGTATCTTGTTAATTCCAAACGTAGCGAAAATAGAATTTGAAATTGAATTTATCTGAGGCAGGTTTCCTGTTCCGAACGATGAAAAGATGGTAGCAACCGCAAAAATGACAGCCAACCACTTCATATTTAAGCGGTTTTTCATATAATACATCGGGCCGCCGGCAATTGTGCCATCTTCGGCTTTCTCTCTGTATTTGTGCGAAATACTGACTTCTACAAACTTAAGCGTCATTCCGAGCAAGGCCGTTACCCACATCCAGAAAAGAGCAGCAGGCCCACCAAGGTGAATCGCCAAAGCTACACCGGCAATATTGCCCGTTCCAACCGTTCCCGACAAAGCAGTCATCAGCGCCTGAAAGTGGGAAGTGTCGCCAACATCTCCTTCGCGATCAAATTTTCCGCGAACAATGCGTAAAGCAGGTTTTAAATACCTAAATTGTGGAAACCGTAAATAAATGGTAAAAAAGAGTCCTGTGCCTAATAATAAAAACACAAACCATTGACTACCCCCAATATACCCATCAATCTGAGTTAGAATCTCGTTTAGTTTATTCATTTTAGCTGTTTATTATGAGCAAGCTAAAATAGCACTTCAAATCCTTTTGTTAAAATTAAAAAGCAGAATTGCAGTATATTTTTCAAACTGACAGCAGAATGCCAGAATTCCTTTCAAATAATTTAATTGCAAATACTATTGGGATTCAGCATTTAAATCAGTTTTTTCCATAAATTTGTCATGAAACAATTTAACAGGAAAAGCTATGTTACCAAAATTCTTACTTGCCGACAATTCTCAAGAAACACCGGACACCATTTTTGTCGTTCACAATGAAGAACCAAAATTTATTGTTGAAAGCGATATTGAAGATTTCTGGTCGAACCAGGTTGTTCACTGGTACAGCGACAAACCAGATTCTGAGGCGTTAATTAAGCAACTATTAGAAGATGCTGAAGAATACCTGGAAGCTGAATTTGAAAATCAGGAAAATTTGTTTGACGACGAAGAGAACGACTAATGGAAAATTTGCCATCTACAAAAAAGCGATTAACGAGGTCATCCAATAAGATGATTGCGGGAATTATTGCCGGATTTGCTGAGTACTTCAACATGGACACCACTCTTTTGAGGGTTATTTATGTGGTACTATCTGTTGTTAGTGCTGGTTTTCCGGGGCTTCTTATCTATCTTATTTGCTGGGCCGTTATTCCCGAAGAAAGAGTCTGATGTTGACGTAACGATTCTCCGTTTTCGTGCCTCTGCGGTTCCCTTTACTTGTTTTTTGATGGAGCAGTTCTTATCAGCTGTTTCAACTACTTCAAAGCCGGGGCCCCGAATGGTTATGCACTGTCACGCGGTCATTCCGGACTCGCTTTAGAATCTGCCTGCCACGTACTCCGATTAAAATACAAGCCCGGAAACAAATTCCGGATATTGTTTTTATCCTGGTCTTCACCACTAATATTGAATCGTTAGAAATTGCTCTTATTCCATAGCGCAGAGGCTTTCTGACACAGGTCAGCAAGACCATTCCAAAGGTCAGCAAGACCATTCTCTTTGGAATCATAGTAATCCCCTATGGGATAGTCCCAATTCCATAGAGAATATCTATTATCCTGAATGGAATTGCTCTTCAGCACAATGGAATTGTCTTTCGGCACAATGGCAGCAAGCTTATTCCTTATGAAATGAGGCTTCGGCACGATGGTATCAGGCTTCGGCGCCAAACAAAAAGAACGCTGAAACGCCTCTAAATAAAGAAGATTGAGAAAAGTACGACAAAACCTGTATTCGTTTTCCGGTTAAACGAATCCCACTTCAGCCTACTCAACATCTTTCAAGCTCAACTGAATTCGTTTGCGAGCGATATCAACCTCTGTTACCTTCACCTTAACATGCTCGTGTAGTTTAACAACCTCATTGGGGTCGCTCACAAAACGATTGGCTAATTGCGAAATATGAACCAATCCGTCTTGTTTAACGCCCACATCAACAAAAGCCCCAAACTTGGTAATATTGGTCACAATTCCGGGAAGCACCATGCCCTCCTGCAGGTCTTCCATTTTATAAATCCCCGGGGCAAATTCGAACACTTTGATATTTTTACGAGGATCACGTCCCGGCTTAGCCAGTTCTTTCTGAATATCTTTCAAAGTAGGTAAACCAACCGATTCTGAAATATATTTTTCAAGCACAATCTCTTTTTGCTTCTCTTCGGTTGTTATTAATTCGGCTACCGAACAGTTCAAATCTTTAGCCATTTGCTTAACTACGTGGTATGATTCGGGGTGTACAGCGGTGTTATCCAGCGGGTTTTTTGCATCAGAAATACGCAGAAAACCGGCAGCTTGTTCAAATGCTTTTGCTCCCATTCGTGGAACTTTCATCAACTCTTTTCGGGAATTGAACGCACCATTTTCTTTCCGGTAATCAACTACGTTCTGCGCCAATTGCGGTCCCAGGCCCGAAATATAGGTCAGTAAATGTTTGGACGCTGTATTGACATTTACCCCAACCGAGTTAACGGCCGATTCAACAACCGCATCCAAACTATTTTTGAGTAACTTCTGATCAACATCATGCTGGTACTGCCCCACTCCAATCGACTTCGGGTCAATCTTAACCAGTTCGGCCAGCGGATCCATTAAACGACGGCCAATAGAAACCGACCCGCGCACGGTGACATCGTAACTCGGAAACTCTTCGCGAGCAACTTTTGAAGCAGAATAAACCGATGCTCCATCTTCGGAAACAACAAATACTTTGATATCGCGATCATAACGCAGCTTTTTAATGAAGTGCTCGGTCTCGCGACTAGCCGTTCCATTGCCGATGGCAACCGCCTCTATTTGGTAAGCACCCACCAGCGAAGTAATTTTACGGGCTGCTTGCTTGGTTTGCTCCTGCGGTTTATGCGGATAGATGGTTTCGTTGTGCAACAGGTTTCCCTGTTCATCCAGGCACACCACTTTACAACCGGTACGATATCCCGGATCGACGGCCAATACCCGTTTTTGGCCAAGCGGTGCAGCCAACAGCAATTGGCGTAAGTTTTCTGCAAACACCTGAATAGCGTCCTGATCGGCTTTCAGCCTGGAGGCTTGTGCAAATTCGGTTTCAATGGCTGATGATAGCAAGCGCTTGTAGCTATCTTTTACAGCGAGCTGAATTTGCTCTCCACAGTCATTTTGCGACCGCACAAAAAAACGGTTCAAACGCTCTAATAGCTCCTCTTCATTTGGAGCAATCGAAATGCGTAAAAAGCCCTCGTGTTCGCCTCTTCGCATAGCGAGCAGCCGGTGCGAAGGACATCTTCTCAGTGGTTCTTCCCAATCAAAATAATCACGGTATTTTTCACCTTCAAGCTCTTTGCCTTTAACCAGTTTGCTCCTGATTGTTGCCCCCAATTCGAAAGCCCGGCGCACCATATTCCGGGCCTTTTCATTTTCATTCACCCACTCGGCAATAATATCGCGGGCACCGGCCAGCGCATCGTCTGCCGAATCAACTTCATCATTAACAAAAGCATTTGCCCGACTCTCAATGTCCCGCTCCTGTTGTTTCATGATGATTTTTGCCAGTGGTTCCAACCCTTTTTCGCGAGCCACCGAAGCCTTCGTTTTCCGCTTGGGTTTGTAGGGCAGGTAAATATCTTCCAACTCGGTTGCATCAAAGCAATTGTCAATCCGATCCTTCAATTCCGGGGTCAGCAAATCCTGCTCATCAATCGTTTTCAGAATCGTCTCTTTACGTTTGATCAGCTCTTCCAGCCGAGCTTTCTCGTCTTTAATATCACCAATCTGCACTTCATCCAAACTTCCCGTCATCTCTTTCCGGTAGCGCGAAATAAAAGGCACAGTTGCCCCTTCATCCAATAATTTGATGGTGTTTTCTACTTGATTAAGCCGAATTTGAAATTGATCAGCAATCCGCTGTATGAGTTGTGCATTCATGTCCTGAAATTTTGGCTAACGAAGATAATGGTTTTATCCAATTTTGACTGGTTTGTGGCCATGGTAATCTTCATTCATCAAGGGGCAAACATTAAAGTTTGAATAAATTTTCACCTTTCAGGCAGAAAATGATTTTATATTTCGTGGAAATATTGGATTTTTAAGAAACAAAAAACGAAAACACCATGGCTATTAATGACGCAATGAAATTTATCCGCGAATCGCAGGTTGATCCGGAGCTTCGAAAAGTGGTTAACAAAACTCCCGGAAATGAATTGATTCAGCAATTAACTGAGTTTGGCTACGAGTTTGACGTCGAAGAGTTTGAGGAATCAGTAAACATGATGCATGTGAAATGCCAGTTTGAAGAAGAAGCCAACCGTTTGATGCAGACGGCAATGTGGTTTCGCATGTCATTAAATCAATAACTCTCATTGGCTTTGAGGTCTGGCTGGGGTTTATAAATAAGGCTTTACCAGTTCCCAGTTCAGGCCGTCGTCAACAAATACGGCTTCAATTCCCATGGACCGGATATCGCTGACATTGCGATATTCATCATCAAAAAACACGACCTCTTTCTTGTGCGTATTCGTTTGTTTCAAAATCCGGGAGAGATGTTTGAATTTATCTCCGGGGTAAATCTCCTGTGCATCAAAATAGTGGTCAATACGGAACAACTGAAGTAGTTGCGCTGCCCAATCCGGCGCTTCTGTTCTCGATGCAGCGGCAATCATCTTTCCGCTACCTTTTAGCTTATCCAAAATGTCAGGCACATCGTCATACAAACGCAGCCTGCGCCCTGCCTGATCCAACAAATTACCGTTGCTCCAATAATACGGTGGGTTGGTACAGTCGCACCAGGTATCGCCGGCATTCCAAAGCGTATAATCTAAATCGAATACAAAAAGTTTCATAAACTCTCTTTTTGAGCTGCAAAAATAATAAAGCCTGACCAACAACAGCTTCCCAAACTAATCGTGCGTATTCCTTCTTGAAAAAGAGAATAAATGGGAATCGTGCAACTACGCTTGCTTCAATATTTTATTCTCTGCTTTAATTCTAATGAACAGCATAATTGCATTCAGCACCGAAAAAACAATTGCAGTCACATATAAATGAAAAATCAAAGGAATAACAGCAATCTCGCTGATTACAATGAAGTAGTTTGGGTGTTTAAAATATTTATAAAGTCCTTTTCTGACCAACGGAACGCCGGCTATATGAAGTATTTTGGTATTCCAGTACCTCCCCAGAGAATAGATGATGTGCATTTTAACCGCTATTAGTGCCAGCAATAAAGCTAGCAAGAAGTAATCAGGCGTTTCTGTGGGTTTTAGCAGATATTCGATGACCAACGACAGCATAAACGCAAGGTGAAGCAGCACAATAAACGGATAATGCTTTTTACCGTATTCAACCGCTCCATTTGCCCGAAGCCAGATTTCATTCCTCCTGGCTATCAGTAACTCACTCAGGCGCAACAGGATCAGAAAAGAGATGAAAAGGACGAAGGCCATGGCTTAAGGATTATTCATTTCAAACAATACCATTTCGCTTGAGAAACCCGGCCCCAATGCCAGCATGAGCCCATAGCCGTCTTTAAAACCATCGTTAATAAATTTATCCAGGACATACAAAACGGTCGTGCTCGACATATTGCCACAATCGTTCATTGTTTCGCGGGTATTTTTCAGAAAATCGCCTTCTACAGCTAATGCTTCTTTATATGCGGTCAACACTTTTTTACCCCCCGGATGAAAAATGAAATTCTTGATATCACTCAATTCCAGGTCATATTTTGCTAAAAAAGCCGATACATCTTCTTTTACATTTTGGTGGATGATGGTCGGAATATCAGAAGAAAAAAGAACCTTGAACCCAGAGTCCAGGAATTCCCAGCCCATCACATCCAACGAATCGTAATACAATTTACTTCCTGATCCGACGAATTTAATCTGCTGCTCCGTTTTATGATTGTCGCCTTTTATGATGCAAGCCGCAATCCCGTCAGAAAAAAGGCTCGACGCCACAAAATTACTTTTACTGAAGTCAGTGCTCAGAAAAGTTAAAGAGCACAACTCAACCGCAACAAGCAGCACGCTGGCATCAGGATTTGCCGTTGCCAGAGCACTTGCTTTAGCCATCCCTGATACTCCTCCGGCACAACCTAATCCGAAAACAGACATGCGGTTGATGTGAGGATTGAGCCTTAACTGATTAACGATTAATGCATCGATACTTGGAGTGGCAAGTCCGGTAGAAGAAACGAAAATGATATCGGTAAGCTCTTCTTTCTTTAGCTGTGCTTTTGTCAGGCATTCTTCAATAGCCTGGATCGAATATTCCAATGCACAACGAACAAATTCCGTGTTCCTTTTCTGAAAAGTATTGTGTGACACATAGGTTTCTAAGGGTTTGCAAAAATTTCGGAACTTGATCTCTGTATTATCGAAAACACTCATCAAACGTTCAGCCTGAGGGAAGTGAGGCAAGAAAAACTCTTTTGCATATCCTTTCACTTTTTGCTGATCAACTTTATGGGGGAAATCTATTTTGGATACGGTTTCAACAAAAGGCATCATTTTTTCTTTTAAGGTTATTTGAATCTGGAGAATTTTTCCGGTTTCCCCACACTTTTCATCTGAATTTCTTCCGATGTTATTGCTTCTTATCCAACACCCGGGCAGATTAATTGTTTGAGTATTGCATGCTTCATAAACGGCAAACAGATATTGTAAGACAATTTGTTAACCCCGCATGCCTATCGTTCTTTTGTCCGTTCGTTATTTACTAACGAGACAATATTCTTCTTATTTCTGACTTATATATTTCATTATCTGTCATGCCATTATGCCCCTGCCCGTTTAATGTAATTAAAGTGTCTGATTCCTTAAATTCTTGTTTAAGTTTCAGTGAAGAGCCATAATAAATAACCCGGTCTTGATTTCCATGAAAAATAACAACAGGCATTTGACAATCTTTTAAATATTTGTTGGTTTCAAGCTTATATTTTAAAAGAAACCCGGGAATAATCGGATAAGTATGCTTCATCAGATCTGTCAGGCTATAATAAGGAGCTTGTAAAATTAAAAGTCTGGGATTGTTTGTCGAAGCAATCTTGGATGCAAGACCTGTTCCAATCGAATATCCTAACACAATTATTTTGTCTTCAGTATATTGCTTTGTAAGTTCACTGTAAACTTCCTGTACATCCTCAAAAAGTTGTTCTTGTCCGTTTATCTTTCCTTCACTTTTACCGTATCCACGATAATCAATGATAAAAATGTCATAATTTAAATCGGTATACGTTTTTGCAACACCACCCCATGACTTTAAAGAACCTGCATTTCCGTGTAGATAAAAAATCAGTCCTTTCGTACTATCCGCTTTAAACAACAGGCCATTTAAGATCGTTCCATCTGCAGTCTCAATATTTTTTTCTTCATATTTCTGACGAAACTGAAATTGATATGTCTTCTCTAATTTCTGAGGAAAAAAAATTAATCTCTCTTGGGCAATGTATAAAAACCCACATACTAAAACATAAAGAGCTAAGACTACTTTTAGAGCGTTAATAAGTACTTTCTTCATTTTCTGGGTCTGTATTGACATTCTGACGAGAAACTGCAAGTTACAACGGATTTAATTTAGTTGCAGGCTCCAGACAAAAAAATGAGTACCGAAACTACCACCTCTCCGTCTTTTTCAAGGAGGAGATGTGGCAACCTTAATGTTGTTGGCGGAGTGGTGGTAAAAAATACTGATCATTTTAACCTACCAGCCCAGCTAACTATAAACCGTCAATACCAATTTACGAGAGCCTCCATGGTTGCGGTATTCACCCAGGTAAATGCCTTGCCAGGTCCCAAGATTCAACCGGCCGTTGGTAATCGGAATCGTCAGTTCAGCACCAATAATTGAGGATTTCAGGTGCGCCGGCATATCATCAGCGCCTTCGTAAGTGTGGGTGTACACAGGATGATTTTCGGGAATGAGTTTATTCACGAACGACTCAAAATCGGTCCGGACTGATGGATCAGCATTTTCATTTAAGGTAATTCCCGCCGAGGTATGCTTGATTAAAACATGTAGCAATCCTTTATCGGGTAAATCGGGCAATTCACGGGTAACCAGGTCTGTTATCAAGTGAAAGCCTCTTCTAAATTCAGGTAATTGTATTTCTTTCTGTTCAATCATAATTTTTGGGATATTTTGGACGGGATACTGGATTGTTTTGTCTTCTTTACTTCCACATAATCCGGAGGATTGCAGAAGGCCCCACCCTGTTTTTACTTGCTGCTCGCTGTGCTATTTTTGTTACCACGCAAGCAATCAATCAGGAACACAAATTTACAAAAACAATTGCAAATCCTTAAACCTATTCCTTTTGAAGCGATCTTTTAATATCTTGCACCGTGCAACCAGATTATCCGGAATAGATTTAGTTGAAACCCTGTTACTATGAAAGAAAAACGAATTAAGCACCTTCTGCTTTTTGCCTTATTGTTTACGTTTATTGGGTTACTGAGTGAATCAGCACAGGCTAAACGAGCACACCTTGTGAGAAACCAAGGTTTCTTTTACAGCATTGAAGGAATTTACGGGACTAACTACAAGCTAACGACCAACTACTTAATTGATACGGACGCTTACAGTCCATCGTCCTTTGGCTTAAAATCAACCGTCAATTGGTTTATCAATTATCATCTTTCTGCCGGCGCAGGGCTGGGGTTTCTTCAGTATCAAGGTCCAAGAATGTACACGCTGCCAATGGTAGTCAACACCCATGCTTATCTGAGCAAAGGCTCAAACACACCTTTTGCTTATGTGGAAGGAGGCTATGGATTCCGATTTAATGACGATACACAAGATAAAGGTTTTCTATACGAATATGGACTCGGATTTCGTTACCGCATCAAATGGAATAGCTTTCTGGTTTTTAAGGTTGGCTACCACAACTACAAAAACAACGAATGGCAATGGCAATGGAAGCCGTTGGAAGAACGCACTACCGAAGATCCTTATCAGTGGTACAATTTAAGAAGGCAAACCATCACGTTCACCTTGGCGCTGTATTTTTCGACCCGTTATTGAGAAACTTCCGGTATAACCTTACCAATGCAGTAGTCGGGAATATCGAATCCCAATAGATTTAGCAGGGTTGGCACAACATCCACTCCGTCAACCGGCTTAATGGTTGTTCGCTTTTGAATTCCTTTACCAAACCAAATCAGTGGAACACGGGCATTGTCAGTATAAATCGTTCGTTTGAATTTATATTCTGGCTGCCAACCATCTTCCAGCATAAAAAGCACATCGCCCGATCGTTTCAAGTTATATGAATCGGCAATCGTTGCCAGCTGACTTTTCAAGTAGTCACCCCGCTCAAAATCAACCGAGGGCAGCGAAAGTTTTATTCCTTCGAACTGGTTAATAAAGGAGGCTGCTTTTCGCTGAACATCACCCAGCTCGAGTCCGTTTTTCTCAATCAGCTCACGATTCAGGTAGATTTGCTGATCGGTAACAAATTCGACCCATTCGCCCTGTCCATAGCTAATATTTAAAAATGATTTCAAGAGAGCGATCATGCTTTCGGGAGCAACAAAACCAACCGGCATATTAAATTCTTCTTTTAAATAAGCAACCGGATAATTTGTTGAACACGCCGAACTCAATACAACCAGATATCGGTTTCTTCCTACTTTTTGATCGAGAAAGTTTAACAGGTGTTCCAGGTTTCGATCCAAGCGTAAGTACAAGTCTTCTATTTCAACGGAGTTAGGGCTAAACGAACCCTGTTCATAGTCCATCGATGAAAAATTAAGAGCCAGCAAATCCGGAACATAGTCTTGCCCCAGTCGTTCTGCTTCAATCAATGCTAAGGCAAAATCTTTCACCATGGTATTTCCGAATGGTGTTGTCTTCAACACCTTATAACTCCCTGCACGATCTTTTAATTTCTTGAGGTTATACGGGAACGTGTTCCACTTTTGATAATACCCGGGCTCCAGAATGTAATCATCTTCCAGGCTTTCGGTGTAGCTCGTTGCCGGAAGCAAAGTTGTCCAATCGCGATCCAGATAGAGGTCGGCAAATCGCTTATCATTGAATGTACGTGCCCAGTCCGGAAATTGATCAACAAAATAAGACGTACTGATCATGTGGCCGGTTAACTCATCCATCCAGTAAGCACCGTCGGCAGCATGGCCGGCTGAAAGAACAGCGCTGCTGGCATTAAGCGCAACCGAAAACACCTTAGCTTCATTTTGCGAATTGAGTTTGAGTACATCTCCAATGGTTGGCATTAACAGGTTAGCCGACGAAATCTGACCTTCTTCCGAGTCACTTCCTACGGTAATGTAATAGTTATCTTCAAGGGCACTCACTTCCTTTTCGCGCAAGCGGTCGTACCAGCTATCGTTTACAATTCCATGGCGAGCCGGGTAAACGCCGGTAAAAAGTGTTGGCACCCCGGTAATGTTCTTTTTGATGTGCAGGTCCATCGATGTATTACTACAAACCGTTCCTTCGTTCATCAACCTGCGAAATCCGCCTTGCTGAAACTGATTCCAAAACCGACTGATGTAATCGGTACGCATTTGCTCCACATTAATGACCACAACCAATCGAGTCTGGTCGGATTGATTAACAGGAATTTGTTGCGAAAAAACTGGAAATGAACTCAGTATAAAAACCAGTATGAAAAGCGTCTGCAATCGATTCAGCATAGTAAAATTTTTAGGAACCCAAAAATATAAAAAACTTAGCAACACACGAATTAAACGAAGAAGGATCGAAATAATTTCGACGGATAAAAAATTGATAGGGAGAATCGTACGAAAACTCACCGAAACATTGAAAAACAAGTTTTATAGAAATTACGGATTCATGTAATTTGTGCCGAAAATGTGCGGTTATCAATTCGTTGATCATTTGGTATTTACTGCCTAAACAACAGCCTGCGAATTGTTATGTAGATACATGAGGAGAAGAATACGAAATACAATCATGTGCCAACGTGTGAGTATGCGCTGCTAGTCCGGCTACCAAATTTCAGCAATTCTTAAAAATGAATGCCCGAGTGATAAACCCATTTCCCTCTTTCTCGCTTGAAAAGTGAATTTTCGTGTATTTGTTCCAGTTTCCCATTTTCAAGGTAAAGGGCACGAAACTCAACTTTCCCGGTCTCGTCTGTGGCTTCGCCGGCTTCGGCCGACAGGATCGTTAGGCTCACCCAGTTTACTGACCGAGCCCACTTCTCGATAGCAATGCGCTCTTTTACGGGGCGTGTCTGGCTATGATGACTACTCATCAGGTAAGCACCATCCGCTTTCGTAAACGCCACATATCGCGAACGCATCAGCTCGATTGCCGTTGCAGCTTGTCGCCTACCTGAAAGAATGGCTTCACAACATGTGCTGGTTTCTTTCTTCGATCCACAAGGGCATAAACGATTCATATTGCTTGGTTTTGCTTGTTTATTTGTTTCGATGAATGGCGTTCCATAGCGGACAATCTATTGAGATGATCTGCCCTTTCCGATAACTGTTAAGCAACTGAACTGACCGCTGAGCAAGCTCTCGTCGTACTGCACGCCGCTCCCCTTTTATACGGGCAATTTTCATATTGTCGTAAGCTGTCGTTTGATGGCGCATCCATGCAATAACAGCGCGGGCAGCACGCTCTTCAACCGGAATGCGCTGCGTGCGGGCAACAGTGCCACTGCCAACCGGAGTGGCATGATTAGTAATAGCCTGAGCCATTTTTTGCTCTACTTCCCGGTAAGTTGAATGAAAATTGAGATAGCGAACCACGGCTTCAAAAAACTCACCCTGGTAAACCACTTGCTTTTTCTCCCGGCGAATAATTTCCGACTTCCTCTTCTTCTGATAACTATCTGTTTGTCGAACGGCAGTAACCGTTTCCTTTGCATTTGCAATTGTAGCTGCCGGCGCCCATACTCCTTTCGACATTGTTCGTCGGCCTTTCTTTACCTGAACCCGCCAGTACTTCCCTTGTGCCGTTACTTTACGAGTAATTCCAGCATCTCCAGCCGGCAGGAATTCCCAGTCTTTAGGTGGCGTAAGAGGCTCACCATACTCGCCGGTCACTTGTCCGTTTTTTCCCGGGCTCACAATTAATATATTTTGGTTACTCATTCTGCTATTTCTTTTTTCTGTTTACTCCACGAACTGCTTTCTCAGCCCAGGGATCATCGGGCCAGGCGTGTTTCGGGTAACGACGCTTCAGTTCTTTTTTAACTTCAAAATAGATATTGTCCCAAAAACTTCGCAGGTCAGAAGTAATTTGTACCGGCTTAAAACCCGGCGACAGTAAATGCATCAGCACATTCACTTGTCCATCATCTACAGTTGGCGTATCAGTCATTCCAAAAACTTCTTGTAAACGAACAGCCAACACGGGAGGAGCACCGTTGGGTTGATACTCCAAACGGATTGAGGAACCGCTGGGCACATCGATCTTTTCGGGAGCGAAACGGTTTAGTTGAGTTTGTTGCTCCGCACTCAAATGATAATGAAGAGCTGACTTTAAGTCGATTTTTTTCAGATCGGCAGGCTTTCGAACGCCCTGCAAATAAGGAACGAGCCACTCGTTATTGGTCATCAATAGATTGCCTGTTGAAACATCAGGCCAATTTCCCGTCGGGTGCCATTTTCGCATACTCAGCACCCTGTTTTGCCACTGCTCAACCTGTTTGTTAAAGTCAAGCAAGTGCTCGCCTTCTTTTTGAACAGCATCAACAATAGCTTGCTGCAAATGACTTTGATCGGGGTTAGGTAGTGGTTTCGATTGTAAAACAATGGAGCCAACACGCAATTCACGCACTGCATTTAGCCCGCCATTTCGGGTGTCCCAGGTAATCAGGTCTCGTTCTTTTACCAAAGGGGCCAAATCTCGCGGGTTTAAAGGCGAAGCTAAAAAAATCTTTCCCATTCCTTCGCGTGCATTTAGGTGAGCAACTGCTAACCAGGCTTCATGTGCCAAATCATCCTGATGCCCTGCCATGACCAAACTACCATTTGACAACTGAAATTGGGCGTTGTTACCAACACGGGCATGTCCAATGCGCTCGGGGTAAGCAAATACCAATAACAGCCCTGTTTCGTATGGGTCAATAACTTCATTGCTTTCGTTGCAGCCGACCAGTCGGCGGTACGACTCGGCAACTTTATCGATGCGACTCATTTTTTTACTCATCCGGTTTTCAGCACGCTGCTTTCGCAAGGCTTCAATCCGAAGATTTATATCGATACCGGCCTCACGTCCGAGTGGGTCACGCTCTTCAAGCATGGCTGCCAGGTCGGTAGCCAGTTGCAAATTGCCATGTTGCTTTGCCATCAAAAGCATGTGTGCAATGCGCGGGTGGCAGGGCAACCGATGCATGGCTTTCCCATGTTCCGTAATCCGGCCACAGTCCAGCGCTTCCAATTGATGTAAGAGTTCTGTAGCCTGCGAATAAGCACCCTTTGGGGGTGGCGTGAGCCAGGAGAGTTGACTTGGATCAGTAATTCCCCACTGCGCTAAATCCAGCACCAGATCGGCAAGATCGGCCTCCATAATTTCTGGTACGCGATGCTCGGCCAATTGATCCTGCGTTGCCCGGGTCCACATCCGAAAGCAGGTTCCGGGCCCCAAACGTCCGGCGCGACCGGCTCGCTGATCAGCCGAGTCGATTGATATCTGCACTGTTTCCAAACGCGATAGTCCATTGCCCGGATCGAACCGGGAGGTGCGCGCATAGCCACAATCAATCACCACCTGCACTCCTTCAATCGTTAAGCTGGTTTCGGCAATTGAAGTGGCCAAAATGATTTTTCGTTTGCCTTTAGGATTTGGTAAGATGGCTGCTAATTGCTTGTTTTTAGGAAGCATCCCAAACAGCGGGTGAATCTCAACAGGTAAGTTTTCCTTCTTCAGCAAACCCTCACATTTTCGAATTTCGCCTTCACCCGGAAGAAAAGCAAGGATGTCGCCCTTTGTTTCCTTTATCGCCCGTAATACGGTTTGAGCGGTTAAATCGGGAAGCATGCGAACATCATTTCCTCCCGTATATTGAATATCTACCGGATACTGGCGCCCACTGCATGTAACAGAAGGAGCCTGCAATAAGTCAACCAGCTGAGGCAAATTTAAGGTAGCCGACATCACCAAAATGCGTAAATCAGGACGGAGAATTTGCTGGGCTTCGCGACATAAAGCCAAGGCCACATCGGCATGAATGCTACGCTCGTGAAATTCATCAAAAATGACTGTGGATATTCCCTCCAGCGAATTGTCGGAGTGCAGCATTCGCGTCAGAATTCCTTCGGTGACCACTTCAATCCGTGTCTTTTCGCTCACCCTGTTTTCGAAGCGGATACGATAGCCAACCGTCTCTCCTACTTTTTCGCCAAGCAACGAAGCCATTCGTTCAGCAATAGAACGTGCTGCCAATCGCCGTGGTTCCAGCACAATAATCTTCCCGGTGCTACTTTCATCCAGCAATGCCAGAGGAACCAAGGTACTTTTTCCGGCTCCCGGAGGCGCCTGTATTATAAGTGTGTTTTGAAGAACCAGTTGCTTTTTAATATCCTCAAGGATGGAAACAACCGGCAAATCAATAGTTTCAAAATCTATATTCAACATTAAAAAGCTTTTCAGAACACCCTTTAATAGGCAATTCTTAGGAGCGCAAAAGTAGGAAATAAGTTTCACCTAAGCCCCACCCTTAGAGTGAATGGAAGATAAATAGGGAGTTATTGGATTGTTTCTGAAATCTTTTTTCGTTTCCAGTAATTGGCCAGTATCGAACCTGAAATATTCATCCAGGGACTAAAGACAGCTGATGCTAAACCAATTGTAGCCAATTTTCCCATAACACCGGCTAATCCGGAAGCCATTCCTCCATTTTGGAGACCAACTTCCAACGCCACCGTGCGGCACGAATCTTTATCGAGTCCTAACAAACGACTGATCGAATAACCAAATGTATATCCCAGTGAATTGTGAATGATCGAAGCCATTAAAATAAAGATTCCGACCGTAAGAATATTTTCGCGGCTGGCAGCTGTTGTAACTGTTGTGAAGTACACAATGCCGAACATTGATATTTTTGGCATAAACCCCTGTACCCGGGGAAGTATTTCAGTCAAGTGAAAATACAATTTGCCAACAACGACAGCCCCTAACAAGAAGTTCATCAACTCGAGTACCAACAAAGAATCGTTGGATAGCAAGCTAGCCAGAAAGTCCCAAAGAAAGATGTAGCAAGCCAATAGCCATCCAATAGAAATGTAAAAAGCCCAGTTTATTTTCCTGCGGATTGAAGACGAATAGTTTTTATAGGCATCAAACAGCAATGCGGCGCCAACCGGTACAATCACTATTTTTATGATCTGCATGCACATTTCCAAGAAATTGATTTGCACGTAGGTACTGGCTAGCATTTTCATCAAAAACGGAGTCATTATTGGAGCAACAAGAGTTGCCAAAGTGGTTAGTGTTACCGACAAAGCAAGATTCGCTTTAGCGATGTAAACCATTACATTAGAAGCCAAGCCACTGGAACACGACCCGATTAAAATAATTCCTGCCGCTATTTCCGGGTCAAAATCAAAAATGCGTGTTAGAATATAGCCCGTCAAGGGCATAATTGAAAACTGACAAATGATTCCGACCAACACACCTCGCCCCATTGTGCGCAGTCCTGCAAAATCTTTAAGGCTCATTTGAGTTCCCATTCCGAACATGACCAGTTGAACCACGATCAGGATTAGCCATTTGTTTCTTAAATCGAAGCTACCCCACTGCAAAAAGGCCGAAGGATAAATCATGCCACAAACAAAGGCAAGCATGATCCAGGCTGTATATTGATAACTTTTTAAAAGCGGAATAGAACCAAGGCCAATTGTAATGCTAACAGCCGCGATTACGGTCAATGGAGAAATCAAGTTCCCATATCCTGCGCTCAACGAGACAACCAATAAAAGCGCTGCAAGCACCCCCAACCAAAGAGTATACCTTTGCAGTTTTTGCATTGGTTACAGATTTTTGGCTAAATATTCCATGGCTATTTTCGGACTTGCCAAAATTGGCACCTTTTTATCTTCTTCTGAAAGTTGGCTCACGACTCTTGCCATGGAGGCCTGAGCCAATAAAATAACATCGACCTGACTTGACAATTCTTTCAAGGCCGAAGCTACCATTTCGTCATGTACTTCAGGTTTTCCTCCCATCAACGCATCAAATGCTCCTTCGCAGAGTTTCGCAGTCAATTCGATTTTCTTTCCCGCAGCTTGGGCTCTTCGCAGCACCAGGTCGCTTGTTGGATCCAACGTTGTAGAAAGTGTGGCGACAACTCCAATCTTACTCCCCATTTGCACTGCCTGGTCTGCCATTGGTTGATCAACTCGTAATACCGGAACTTTGGTAAGCGATGCAGATGTTTCAACTGCAGGTCCGATTGAAGAGCAGGTTACCAAAATATAATCGGCACCCGCAGCTTCGGCAGAACCTACGTAATCAACTACTCTGCGCGAAGTGTCAGCAGTAAGCTCGCCACGTTCAATTGTGTTTTTGATTAAACTATCATCCACGATGTTGAACACTTGAATATCTTTTCCTTTGAGATATTGATCGATTAATTCCTGAAATACCGGAACCAGTGTTGCTGAAGTATGTACTAAACCTAATTTTTTTCCCATAATCGTTTTTCGTTATTGTCGTTAGATTTTCTTTCTGCTTAATCTATATCCTGCCCTTTTGTAAAGCGCCAAAGTAAGTTTCGTCACCAACCTGCCCACCTTTTAAATTCACTTCAATCTGGTCGACCGGAAAACCGGGAGCAAAAGCCCGACACATCGGTGCTCCCGGAAATACTGGAGCAATCATTTCTACCGCTTTAATGCCTAACTCGCGAGCCACATAGCTGGACGTATCTCCCCCTGCAATAATCAATCGTTTTACAGGTACTTGCTTCAATGCTGCGTTGGCTGATTGTCCCAATAGTCGACCAAAACGTTTTGCTGTTTGCGAACGAATCATCAATTCGTCCCATCCTTTTTGCTCAAAGAAATTTTTTGTTTCCTGATAGCGTGGATCAGTCGGTCCCTTGGAGGTATGTAAAATTACATTCTTTCCTTCTTTCAGAAATAGAACAATTTGTTGCTGATATTCAGCAATTAGTTTTGACTCCTGATCTCCCCCCTCCAATACTTCAGGAGAAATCGCTATTTCCTCAAAGCCGTTTTGAACGGCCCAATCGATTTGAGCTCCTGTTATTGGCGACACACTCCCCGAGAGCACCAACATTGGGCTACATTCTTCCAGCCCGGTCCACTGGTCTCTGGTTTGAAGCACACCAGTCGATGTCCAAAAATCGCCCAGCGCTTTCTCAATGCCTGATGAGCCCACCGAGAAAAGCGGCTTTTGAGTATGTGCTTTTGAGTCCAACAATTCACCGATACGAACCATTTGGTTTTCGTACATCGCATCGATAAAGATTATTTTATGTCCTCTGGCAATTTCGCTATTCAATTTGTCGCTTAATTCATTGCTTGATTTATTTATGTCCAACAGATCAACCAACCCCATAGGCTCGTCAATCTGTTTGGTCAAATGATGGCGCAAATCACTTTCGGCAGACGGTGTGATTGGATGTGTCATCATCGAAGGATGTCTGTCCAGCCGATAAATGGACCCTGCGCTTCCGATTCCCATTCGGGCATAAAGATTTCCAAAGGCCGAATACCGTCCCAAGTTAGGCGCAGCAACCAGTATTGGAGTAAAATTATTTTGAAACGACTGGCGACCAGTAACTATTGCTGTGCCAATATTTCCAATTTCGGGTGACGAGTCGAAGGTTGAGCATACTTTGTAATGGACATGACGTGGCGACAACACGTTTAATGAGTTAAAGGCCTCCTGCAAGGTTTGAGCCATCTCCTCCGGCTCCATTGCACGGGTCATTCCAGCAACTCCAACTGCATCCAGATCTCTAAATTGATCCAGTAAGTCAGCGCTGGGATTTTCTAAAAAAAGAACCGTTTTAGCTCCGGCACGACTTAAAAACTCCAGCGCATCGGTTGACCCAGTGAAATCATCGCCATAAAAAGCAATCAATGTTTTGTTTGTGTGCTTCATCGTTACTTAGCTCCCAAACTTTACAACCGACTCACTAAACTCTTTGTATTGTTTTGCCGCCTCTTCCAGCGTCATTCCGTCCACTGCACCTTTCCAGGCCTGATGAAGTGCTTTAACACCACCTTGCGGGCCGGAAGGGTGTGCCATAATTCCGCCACCTGCCATATACAGCAAGTCGGTCGTTTGTGTTCGCCGGTACGTTTCAAAGGCCTGACCTCCCCACTGCCCGGAGGACACCACCGGAATAACCGATTCATTATTAAGAAATGGAGTATGACACGATTTAATTGAGCGTACCACAGAATCGTCGGATTCCCAGAATTTATTTTTGATGCCGTTTACGTGCATTTGATCAACACCAGCTAACCGCCATATTTTATTGTACGCCGGGAAATTGATTCCCAATAACGGATGACGATTGAGCATTCCCCAACCATTTCGGTGTCCATGAATGGAGAGTTCGCCCCAATCGCAAACTTGTTTTACTCCAGTCCATCCCACGCTGTTAATACTAACCATGGCGCAAGTTCCACCGGCTTTTACAACGATTTCATAATTTGCTTTCATGGTTTCCAAGTCACCGGTGATATTGAACGCATACATAATTTTTTTACCGGTTTTATCTGCAAATTCATTGATCTCTTTCATGATCTTTTCAACACGAATATCGAACGGAGAATTTGCTGCTGAGCCCAATAGCTCATCGTCTTTTACAAAATCAATTCCAGCTTCGGCTAATGATTTTACTAAGTTTGCTGTGTATTCGGGAGTCAAACCAACACTCGGCTTTATAATTGTTCCAATCATTGGGCGTTCAGCTTCAACGCCTGCAAGTTGTTTGGTCCCTTTCATTCCGAACTGCGGTCCTCTAAAATGACTGGCAAATGACTCTGGCACTTCAAAATCATCTAGTTTAAGTCCGGTAAACTGCCTTAATTCATAGAGGTTCCCTTGCAATGTTGAAATCATTGCTGGAATATTATATCCAAAATTTTCGATAGACCACGAAACCTTGACTTTGGCTCGTTGGTAGGTTTTATTCTCAATAACTTCACCCGGCATACTTGGTTCTGACACGTGGTCGAGCAACTCAATATTTTCAACACGAGCTGCAAACCGGGTCTTTAGTTCATCTGTTTCGCCAGGCACCGACACAAAAGTACCGCTGGATTGTTCGCCGGCCAGCACGGCAGCAGCTTTTTCAATCTCATAGGGGCTTTCGATAAGATAAGTAGCATGAATTCGTTCCATAGATCGCTAATTTATTAAAATTATTAATGGTAGAACGAACTCTTATTCGGAAAAATGAGTGTTTTATAAACGAAAAAATGCTTTGAAAGACTGCAAATAGTTTGATCTAGAAGATTAGTGTAATATTTCTCCTCTTGCAATTTGAATCCGGAAATGATTAAGCCCGGATTACATTTCCAGGTCAAAAACAAACTCGCAATTTGAATATTCTGATTGAATACTCGTGTGGGTATATTCTTTGATAAGGTCGAGCTTCTTCAGAAAATCAGCGGTTGGTTCCCCGTTAAATTTGGTGATATTCAGAACAATCTTAAATCTCAACCCTTGGTGTTTCTGAACATTATTAACAGTATCAAAAATCAATCGCTGAATATCGTGCAACAAACGCTCTTCATTCAGGTTACCAATAATAAAAACAATGCTTTTACCACCTTCAATTTGCTCATCGGTTTCCATGGCATTGCTGGTGCTTTCTTCAAAGTCGGGAGCCAAAACCGAATAAAAAACATTTTCCTCGAGGTTGCTGAACTGTAATTCACCATAGGGTTCTGAAGTCTCTTCGTTAATAGGCTGAAACCAAACCAATCCTTTTTCAATTTCGCAATGATAGCCTTTGTACAAGAAATAAGTCAGTTTTTGATCTTTGACCATCGTGGCAGCCAAATCAGTAAAAACAAAAGCCTTTGAATTCTTATTTTCTTCCAGTGTCGTTTGAAGAAATTCGTTTGAGAACTCCTTCATTTTAATTTCGTGCTGTTCACCACCATCTGATTTCAACACGATAAAATTTCGTTCTTTCAGAACAGGGCAATTTTTCTTCAGACACAACTCGTTTGTTTGTTCTATCAGCTTTTTGAGTTCTATGGAGGCTTTCAGGTATTTCATTTTCGATGTGGTTTTTTACAAAAATATCTAAAAGTTGTCCATTATTATCGAATCAAACAGCTTTCGGAATAAGAGAAAATCCAGAGTTAACATACGCCGGAATAGTTCCGGCAGCTGTAACAATCCAAGTTAGGGATCCTGTGGAGCTAAAACAACAAAAGTGTGGAGCAAACTCCCGTTATTAATGAATGAGTATGTCGGCAATTCAGCTGATTAAAGGGGATTTGAATCGAACAGGTATTGTGGCATGGTTTTTTAGCTAGCTAGGTGTAAAATCTACCTGTCATGACTAATCAAGGAAATTCAACAAATAAAAATAAAGTCGATCAAAAAAAACATCAGCAGCATGAAAAGTTACCCCAGAAACAGCAACATGCCAAGCATGGAAAACAGTCCAATTCTTCAAAAGAATCACCGCAAAAACACGACGATCATCATCCCAAGCATGATCATCAGCAACAAACATCTAGATCTGCCAATCACAAGGAGAAACAACCGGAAGAAGAGAAGCAACACGTTCATTCTCATTCCCAAAATAAAAAAAATGTAAGCCATCATCACGAGCATGACCATGGCTCACATGATCACTCCGGTCATCATGCGATGATGATCAGGGATTTCCGAAAGCGTTTTTGGATTTCCATGGTGTTGACATTACCAGTTCTGGTTTTGTCACCTATGATTCAAAACCTGCTGAGTTATAATTTTTCCTTTGGACAAGCGAACTACTTGCTATTTGGTCTTTCAACAGTTATTTTTTTCTATGGAGGCTGGCCATTTTTAACTGGCTTAGCCAAAGAGCTTAAGAAAAAGCAGCCCGGAATGATGACCCTGATTGCAGTGGCGATCACTGTTGCCTGGGGATACAGTTCTGCAACGACATTCGGTTTAGAAGGGAAAACATTTTTCTGGGAGCTCGCTACCCTGATTGACGTTATGCTTTTAGGACATTGGATTGAGATGAAGTCAGTTATGGGTGCATCCAATTCGCTGCAGGAATTGGTTGCCCTCATGCCATCTGAAGCGCACCGCCTGACTGATGGTGATGTGGAAGATGTGAAAGTTGATCAACTTGAAAAAGACGATCTTGTATTGGTTCGCCCGGGAGAGAAAATTCCGGTTGATGGTTTTATTGTTGAAGGAGAAAGCAACATTAACCAATCGATGGTAACAGGAGAATCGCAGCCCGTTAAAAAGTCAAAGAATGATGAAGTTATCGGCGGTACCATTAACGGCAACAGTTCGCTAAAACTTAAAGTGAAAGAAGTTGGCGAAAATGCATATTTAAATAAGGTCGTGAACATGGTGCGTGAAGCTCAAAATAAAAAATCAAAAACGCAACATTTGGCCGATCGCATTGCTTTATGGTTAACGGTTATTGCCTTAACCATTGGTTTTGGCACCCTGGGTGCATGGTTGGCTGCCGGAAAAGATTTTGCCTTTGCACTGGAACGAATGGCGAGCGTCATGGTAATCACCTGTCCTCATGCGTTAGGATTAGCGGTACCTTTAGTTGTTGCAATTTCAACCTCCATTTCGGCACAAAACGGGTTACTGATTCGCAACAGAACTGCTTTTGAAAACTCACGTAAAGTGACTTTACTTGCATTTGACAAAACCGGCACACTCACCAAAGGAAACTTCGGGGTAACACGCTATCAATCGGTAACGAAGGATTATGATGACGAGGCTGTTTTAAGACTTGCAGGAGCAGTTGAATCAGAATCGGAACACCCATTGGCAGCCGGAATTATGAAGAAGGTAAATCAGGAAAAAATTGATCTGCCTGAAATAAAAGACTTCAATGCGATAACCGGAAAAGGTATTGAAGCAAAAGTAGAAGACAAACAGGTGAAAGTGGTGAGCCCCGGATATTTAAAAGAAAACGATATAGAAATACCGGAAGAGGCAAACAAAAATGAACAGGAAACCGTTGTTTTTGTTGTCATTAATGAACATTTGATTGGTTTTATTGCTATGGCAGATGAAATTAGAGAAGAATCATACGAGGCAGTAAAAACACTGAAAGAAAGCGGATTGAAACTCTATATGATGACCGGGGATAATGAAAAAGTAGCAAAGAGCGTAAGTGAAGAACTAAAGCTTGATGGTTACTTTGCAAATATTTTACCCGATGAAAAGCAGGCGAAAGTGAAAGAATTTCAGGAAAGTGGAGAATTTGTAGCCATGACTGGTGATGGTATTAACGATGCACCGGCTCTGGCAACTGCCGATGTTGGGATTGCTGTCGGCTCTGGTACCGATGTGGCAGCAGAAACCGCAGATATTATTTTGGTCAACAGTAATCCGAAAGATATCGCGTCTTTAATTTTATTTGGGAAAGAGACATACAAAAAGATGATTCAGAATTTCATATGGGCAACAGCGTATAATGTGGTTGCGATTCCGTTGGCTGCCGGTGTGCTTTATCAATCCGGAATTATTATCAGCCCTGCGCTTGGTGCTGTATTAATGACTTTCAGCACCATTGTCGTTGCCATTAATGCTCAACTACTAAAGAAAAAACTGAATATAAATAACCATTAATAATAAAAAAAATCATGAAGTACTACATTGAAAAAGTAACCGACTACACCTTTGACGAAGCCATTGAAAAAGTAACAGAAGAACTCAAAAAAGAAGGTTTTGGCGTACTGACCACAATTAATATCCAAGAAAAGCTGAAGGAAAAACTGGATGTTGACTTTCGAAAATACACGATACTCGGAGCTTGCAACCCTCCTGCCGCATATCAAGCACTGCAAGCCGAAAACAAAATTGGAACAATGCTACCGTGTAATGTTATCGTTCAGGAAACCAGCAATAATAGAGTTGAAGTTGCAGCGGTAAATCCAATAGCCTCGATGATGGCAATTGAAAATAAGGATTTGGGTGGTATCGCCACTGATATTAAAAACAGGCTTGAAAAAGCAATTCAAGCTGTTTAACACACTCCAGAAAATAGATTTTCCAAATGAGTCTGACTGCGATTCGTATTAGAATTGAACAACACAAATTCTTTCTTAAATAAAAGAGTATTATTTACTATATTGTGGGCTACAATAAAAGTTTGAATATTTTAATTCACTCAAAAGATGCGTTAATGCATCAATATCAATAATATTCATTCTAACGAATAGAAATAACTCATTATGGAAAAGAAAATAATTTTGGTTGTGGACGATTCTTTTGTTATGCGTCTGAAAATTGAAGATATTTTAAATGATTTTCCCAACGTCGATGTTATTCAAGCGAAAGATGGAGAGGAGGCACTTTTGATGATTGAGAAAGAGCAGCCCGATGGTATGGTCTTAGATTCACTAATGCCTAAACTGGATGGCTATGGCGTTATGGAAAAACTGAAACTCACCAACAAACACATCCCCGTAATTCTATTAACTGCTGATATCCAGCCCACAACCAGACAGAAATACATTGATCTGGGGGTAAGCCACGTGATGCATAAGCCTTTTAGCAATCAGGATTTTCTAAAATCAGCATCAACGATTTTTCAACTGTCAACTAAAAATTAGCTTATGGAAGTTAGCGAAAAGCACAGGGATGCTCTGCTTGAAATCATCAATATTGGAATTGGGAGAGGCGCGAATGTGTTGAATCAGATTGTTGAACACCATGTAACTCTAGAAACACCCACTTTAGATATATTCGATGAAAAAAGCTTGATGAAATTTTTAGCAACATGGACCGATAAAGACTATGCTGCTGTAGAGATGGGTTTTTCATCAACATTTTCAGGTTCGGGATTGCTTATTTTCCCCTCCGAAAAGGCCAATAAATTAGTTGAGTTATTTGTTCGGGATCTTCACATAAACAACAGCAGTGACATCCTAAATATCAGTGCTCTTACTGAAATTAGTAACATCATTATTAATTCTGTTTTTTCTACTTTAAGCGAACAGTTTGAAATTGAATTGAAATATGCCGTTCCGGAATATCGGCATGGTGTGATTGACGATATTATAAAGTTTGAACCTGGTGAGTATGGTAAGGTCGTCTTGTTATGCAAAACTAGCTTTAAGGTAATTGAACTTGACATTAGTGGCAATTTATTATTAGTCTTTTCAATCAAAACGTTTAATGAACTATTATCCATGATTGATCAATACTACGCCAACTTATTTCAAAAAAAATAAAAGCTAAATGACTCGTAAAAAGCTTTTAAATTTTGATGCTTTTAATTATCTATTCAACGGCATATTCATTGTTGATAAAAAACAAAAAATAGTTTTTTGGAATAAAACAATGAAAGATTGGACCGGCTATGGTTTAGAAGATGTTTATACCAAAAAGCTGGATGAAATTTTTCCATCCTTTATTCAGTTTATCTACCAGCACCAAATCAATACAGTCCTCAAATTTGGCACAACGGCTATTTTCTCATCACATCTACATCGAAATCTTTACACGGGTGAAAGAAAGATTGATAGATATCTCCACACAACGGTCAATTTTCTTCCAATGGAAGACTCACAAGAGCCATACGCCATTTTTTGCATTGAAGACCAAACACAGCTCACTGAACTTATTTTAGAAAGTAAAAGAAATCAAGATAGACTTATTGCTAAAGAAGAGCAATTGAGAAATGCTAACTTGGTGTTGGAAGAGAGAGTTTTAGAGCGAACGGCCGACCTTGTAACTGCAAATTCAGCATTGAAAAAGGAAATTGAAGAACGCTCGAAGAATGCCCGGCAATTAAAAGAAAGCCGCGAGAAATTAAGCCGACAGAATATTGAGCTTTCTCATTTGAACTTAAAATTAACGGAAATAAACAACCAACTAAACCAAACGAACGAAGAATTAAACAAATCCAAAATAAAGGCAGAAGAGAGTGACCAGCTGAAATCGGCATTTTTAGCCAACATGAGCCATGAAATACGGACTCCGATGAATAGTATTCTCGGTTTCTCAGAACTTCTTCAGGACGAGCAGCTTTCTGAAGACATGAGGAGGGTTTATTTAAATATGGTATTGAAATCAGGAAAACAGCTATTAGCATTGATCAACGACGTTCTGGATATTTCGAAAATTGAATCCGGCCAAATAGTAATTACGAAGAAACTGTTTGTTATCCAACACATATTGGAGGAAATTAGGCTAACGTTTAAACCTGAGATTGAAAATAAATCCCTGACTCTTCATATTTACAATGAACTTCCGGACAAGTTCGAAGCCTCAATAGATTATGTACGTACCAAACAAGTTTTAAGCAATTTCATAAGCAATGCTATCAAATTCACAGATAGTGGAAGCATCGAAATTCGAACCAGACTACAAAATCAAATGCTTTATTTTCATGTAAAAGATACCGGTATAGGAATTCCAAAAGAATTTCATCATAAAGTATTCAAGCGATTCCATCAGGCAAATCAAGATCTAGTTAAATTATACGGAGGAACCGGCCTTGGATTAGCAATTTCAAAAAACTTAGCACAGCTCATGGGAGGTGAAGTTTTCATGGAGTCAGAACCTGGTGTTGGGTCTACTTTTGGGATACAATTACCAACCAAATAAGTTTCATTTTTTTGAGGGGGTGCAAAATATCTGTGTAACTTCGCCTCTTTAAAACAAACACATTGAGAAGTAAAAAATTAGTACGCGCAGAAGAAATAGCAAACACCATTTCTCATGGAATTGGTATTGCCTTAGCAGTTGCCGGAGTGACGCTTTTAACCGTATTTGGAGCTATTTATGGAAATGCCTGGCACATTGTAAGTTTTGGCGTATTTGGAGTGAGTATGGTTATTCTTTACCTGGCCTCTACCCTTTATCACAGTGCTAAAAACCCACGTTTAAAAATCAAATTAAATAAGTTCGACCACTCGGCCATCTATATTTTGATTGCTGGTTCATACACGCCCATCTCCTTAATTTCGCTTCGGGGGTGGATTGGGTGGACTATTTTTGGCTTGATCTGGACACTCGCCATTGCCGGTATTGTCTTCAAAGTTTGGTTTTACCGTTCGAAGTGGCGAAAGCTTTCGGCCTGGCTTTACATCGCCATGGGATGGCTGGTTTTATTGGCTATTGTACCTGTCATTCAGCGAGTACCCAATACTTCGCTTTGGTTTTTATTGGCTGGAGGACTAAGTTACACTGCCGGTGCAGTGTTTTATCTATTTCCTAAAGTGCCATTTTTTCATTTGGTTTTTCACCTTTTCATTTTGGGCGGATCAGTTTGCCACTTTTTTGCATTTTTGTACTTGCTGCCTATTTAGCAGCAACAACTTGCAGCAATTGGTCAAAGTCGCCGGGTAAGTCAGCCTCAAATGTTAGTCGCTCCCCACTTACGGGATGTGTGAAAGATAGTTTTGAAGCATGCAACATCAATCGTCTAAATCCCCATTCGGCTGTTATCAATTTATTTAAAGTAAAGTCGCCGTGATGTGAATCGCCAACAATATCGTGTCTGTTTTTGGCAAAGTGCTGGCGAATTTGATGCCAACGTCCGGTTTCCGGAAAAACCTGAGCCAGGCTCAGGCAAACATTGGTATGCTCTTTATACGATATGTTTGTTTGAACAAGCCGTTCTCTTTTGTACCGAGTCAGGGCATTCTTTTTAAACTTGCTTTTCTTTTTCACGACTACTTTTTCGTCAAATACTCCTTCTTCAGGAAGTTCGCCCAGTACAATGGCTGCGTATTGCTTGTCAACTTCTTTTCGCTCGAACTGAAGGGCAAGTTCGTGAGCCACTTCCTTTGAAAAAGCTAACACAATCACTCCCGAAGTTTTGGAGTCCAGCCGATGAACATTGTGCACCCATTGATCATACTCATTACCAATCAATTTGGTCAGGTACGGTGCATCATTAGGCATGAAGTCGTTTTTATGCACTGGCAGGTCAACAGGCTTGTTAACCACAATCAAATGTTCATCTTTATATATTGTTGGTATGTCCATAATTTCTGAAAATAATAATGTTCGCAAGATACAGTTCTTTTCAAACAAATCTCCTTACTGGTTGTCTTTAAAAATACAGGCATTTAATAATAGAAAACAATTAAAAATAAGAGGCGATGAAATTCAATCCGTTAGATCAATTTGAAGAATATGTTATTCTGAATAAAGGAACTGAGCCGGCATTTTCCGGTAAGTATTATCAGAATAAAGAAAAAGGAACATACCATTGTAAACGTTGCAATGCCCCACTCTATCGGTCGTCCGACAAGTTTGATTCCGGCTGCGGCTGGCCTAGTTTTGATGATGAAATTAAAGGTGCGGTAAAACGAACAACAGATGCTGATGGTCGACGAACTGAAATTACCTGTGCCAATTGTGGTGGCCATTTAGGGCATGTGTTTATTGGCGAAGGATTAACCGATAAAAATACCAGGCATTGCGTGAACTCGGTGTCATTAAATTTCGATCCGGAAGAAAAATAGCACACAAATCTATTGAAACTCATACGAATGGAAGAATTCTTTTTAAAGCTATTTCATATCGTTTCTATTAAGAAATGATACGAATTACTACATTTTCTTCTCAATCCGCAAAATGTGATCATTTGTTCACTATATTTGTATTGTAATTTAAATATCAAAACAATGAATATAATTGCAATACCAACAAAAGACAACAAGGTTGATGATCATTTCGGACACTGTGATTTCTTCACTATTATTCAGGTAGACAGTTCAAAAAGAGTAGTTTCAAGAACAAATATGGAATCGTCGAAAACCTGCGGCTGCAAAACCAACTTAGCCGAAGACTTAGCAAAAGCCGGTGTCAGCATCCTTTTAGCAGGAGGAATTGGACAAGGTGCCATCAATAAATTAAAAGGTCAAAATATTCAAGTATTAGCGGGATTCAAAGGATCGGTTGAAGAAGCCATTGAAAACTGGAAAAACAACAATTTCTTTTTGGATATTCCCATTTGTACCGATCATCACGATTGCGAAAATTAATACTCTGTGTTACCTACAAACTGAGAATGGGTGCTGACTATTTGATATACATCGTCATATGAATTGGCACCCATTAATTTTGCCCTTAACTGCGCTGCCCCTTCAAACCCACTGGCATATATTTTATAAAAGCGTTTTAAAATATTAAAATTCTTAACGCCTCTCCAATTTCGTTCAAATAGCTTGGTGTGATTTACCAGCTGTTTTAGTTTTTCATCTTTCCCGGGTACTTTTTTTGCCGAATTGAAAAACCAGGGGTCGTGAAAAATGCCGCGCCCGATCATTACACCGTCAACACCATATTTATCGCAATACTCGACTGATTGAGCATACGACAGAATATCACCATTTCCTAAAATAGGAATTGACGGGTTCAAGTCATTTCTGAGAGCCACAGCTTTGGCAATTTCATTCCAATCGGCTTCACCATCCGACTGTTGTTTCTGAATTCGACCGTGCAGCGTAATGGCAGCCGGTTTTGTTTCAAGCAGCTGAGTTATCCATCGCTCCGTTTCGTGCTGTCGGATTCCGGTTCTTGTTTTTACAGAAACAGGCAAATGAGTGGCCTCTTTCGAAGCTAGTATGATTTCTTGAGCTAGTTTCGGCTGATCAATCAGCGCACTGCACGAACCTTGCTTTACCACGTTTTTAACAGGGCAGCCCATGTTAATATCGACTCCGTCAAAATCAAATTCTTCGGCAATCTCTCGGGTAATTCGATGAAATACCTCCGGCTTATTGCCCCAAATTTGAGCAATCAACTTGATGCCTTTTTCTTTAAGTAATTTACGTTCAGACTCGCTTACAATTAACCGTTCTGACACCCGCTTCTTCCCTACCGGATGATTCATTCCATCAACTGCTGTAAACTCAGTAAACAGCAAGTGCAAACATCCGGGCTCCGATATTTGAGCCACCAACTCACGAAAAGAAGTGTCGGTCACATCTTCCATTGGAGCCAATGCCATTATTGGTGTTGCTATTTCCGTCCAAAAATTACTCATCTTAAACTTCTAATTCCCGTTTATCAATATTCAGTTTGTTGTCTATTCCCTTTCTGAAACTTTTCCGGTTGCCAAATTTACGCTTGAAATCCTGAATATACAACAGGCGATCTTCCTCGGGCGCATGGAGTACCGTTTTGCATTCAGCGGTACAGCATCCATCGTATTGTTCAGCGCACTCGTTACATTGAATAAAAAGAATGTGACATAAATCGTTCGCACAATTAGTATGTGTATCACATCGTCGTCCGCACTGGTGGCAGTTCGAAATAACTTCGCCGTTAACTGTTTCGCCCAACCGCTGGTCGAAAACGAAATTTTTCCCAACAAATTTAGAGTCCAATTTCAATTGCTTAATCTGTTGTGCGTATTCAATAATGCCTCCATGCAGTTGGTTGACATCCATAAATCCGTGATGCTTCAAATAAGCACTGGCTTTTTCGCAACGTATTCCCCCGGTACAATAAAGTAGGATTTTACGGTCCTTCTGATCTTTCAGATCATCAACCACCATTTCAATTTCTTCGCGAAAAGTATCAGCTTCAGGACAAATGGCGCCTTTGAAATGACCGATTTCACTTTCATAGTGGTTGCGCATATCAATCACCAAGGTTTCAGGGATATCAACCAAATCGTGAAATTCTCTTGCTGATAAGTGATTGCCAACGTTGGTTACATCAAAAGCATTATCATTTAATCCATCGGCAACAATTTTAGGACGTACTTTTATTGTTAGTTTGTAAAATGATTTGCCATCATCTTCAATAGCATATTTGATTGGCATATCTTTTAATTCCGGCATTTCATCCAGTTGTTTCAGAAAGGTTGCCAGATTCTGCTCTGGAACACTCATTTGAGCATTTATGCCTTCTCGTGCAACATAGATTCGGCCAAAACAATTTAATTCAAACCACTTTTGGTAAAGAGAATCTCGAAACTCATTGGGCTCATCCAGATTTACATATCGGTAGAAGGATATTGTTTTACGCTTAAAAGTCTCAGCCATGAGATTTTTCTTTAATTCATCCTTGCTCAATCGGTTGTACAACTGCATCGTAATATTTTTGTGCAAAGATAAAAAATAACAAATAATAAGAATAGAAGATGTCAATATCTTCATAAAAGATAGTAGATTACGAAATGCAACTATCAAATTGAAGGATTTTCGAATAAAATCCCATCAAATTCGAACATATTCTATAACATATCTTGATTTTCTATATACTGATTAACAATTATTTACATTTATAAAAAAGCGGTGTTATTTCTATTCATTAAGATTTTTTAAGGTTTTTTTAATATTGGATGGAAATATGCACTATATTAGCAGTGCTTTTGAAAAACAAACGCTTTATAATGAAATAATTATCGATACCTTTTCTCTTTTTAAACCAATATTTATTTTCTGGTCTAACTAAACTAAATTATGGACAACGGGTTATCACGACGGTGATAACCCTTTTTTTTGTATAAATATTCACCTTATCCGGTTCCTGAAAAAGCCTCTTTTGTTGTCAAACTTAAAAGTCAGTGAAATTCAACAGGCTCGATCCACGGAAACTACCAGATAACAAGCACAGACATATTCTGATTGATGAATAATTGAACTTCGCCCAATGCTGTATTAAACTACCTCGCAGCAAAATTGACGAGTTAGTTTGTTTGCTAGTCTATTCTGATAATATTGAATTCAGTCCAAATCAAATCGATCCAGGTTCATCACCTTGTCCCACGCTGCAACAAAGTCATTCACGAACTTCTCCTGAGCGTCTGCACAAGCGTAGACTTCAGCAAGCGCCCTTAGCTCCGCATTCGATCCAAAAATAAGGTCAACACGAGTTCCGGTCCACTTAACTTCACCAGATGAGCGATCATGACCTTCAAACAAGTCTTCCTCTTTCGAAATTGCTTTCCACTTTGTACTTAAATCGAGTAGATTCACAAAAAAATCATTGGAGAGTGCTTCATGCTCTTTGGTGAATACGCCGTGATTAGACCGATCGGAATTGGTATTCAGCACACGCATACCTCCAACGAGAACGGTCATCTCAGGTGCAGTTAGTGTGAGTAACTGTGCCCGGTCAACCAGCATTTCTTCTGCTGCTACCGTATACTTTTTCTTCAGATAATTGCGAAAACCATCAGCTTCCGGCTCAAGGTAAGTGAAGCCTTCCACATCTGTTTGCTCCTGCGAGGCATCAGTGCGTCCAGGTGTAAAAGGTACTTTCACATCATGACCAGCATTCATAGCAGCCTTTTCAACACCGGCGCATCCTGCCAGTACGATCAAGTCGGCTAGTGACACTTTCTTATCATCAGACTGTGCGTTGTTAAAATCTTTTTGGAGCGCTTCGAGTTTTCCGAGCACTTGGGCCAGTTCTTCCGGATTGTTTACCTCCCAATCTTTTTGAGGTGCCAACCGAATCCGTGCACCATTAGCTCCTCCACGTTTATCAGAACCTCGGAATGTTGATGCTGAAGCCCAAGCAGTAGATACCAGCTGGGAAACTGACAATCCAGAATCCAAAACCTTACGCTTCAATTCCCCGATATCCTGATCATCAATCAACTCATGTGTAACCGCTGGAACCGGATCTTGCCAAATCAATTCTTCTTTTGGCACTTCAGGTCCAAGGTAGCGACTAAGCGGCCCCATATCACGGTGAGTAAGCTTAAACCAAGCCTTTGAGAAGGCTTCCGCAAATTCATCCGGATTTTCATAGAAGTGACGCGAAATCTTTTCATATTCAGGATCGAATCGCAAGGAAAGGTCAGTTGTCAGCATACTCGGCTGGATACGTTTTTCGGGATCGTGGGCATGAGGAACGCTACCAGCACCGGCTTGCCCTCTGGGTTTCCATTGGTTAGCGCCAGCTGGGCTTTTGGTCAGCTCCCACTCATAATCAAACAAATTCTCGAAAAAGTTATTGCTCCACTTCGTAGGCGACTTAGTCCAGGTAACTTCCAATCCACTACCAATCGTATCTCCTCCTTTGCCGGTTCCATAAGAATTTTTCCAGCCCAAGCCTTGCTCTTCAATACTTGCACCTGCTGGTTCCGGACCGACATACTTGTCTGGATCAGCTGCGCCGTGAGTCTTTCCAAAAGTATGTCCGCCGGCGATTAGAGCAACTGTTTCATAATCATTCATTGCCATGCGCCCGAATGTCTCCCGAATATCTTTGGCTGCAGCTATTGGATCAGGATTTCCATCAGGACCTTCCGGATTTACATAAATCAACCCCATTTGAACAGCTGCCAGCGGATTTTCCAAATCACGATCGTCTTTGTAACGTTTATCAGCTAGCCACTCTCCTTCCGACCCCCAATATATATCTTGCTCCGGCTCCCAAATATCATCTCGACCTCCGCCAAAACCAAAGGTTTTATGTCCCATAGAGTCCAACGCACAATTACCGGCAAGGATCATCAGGTCAGCCCAGGAGATCTTTCTGCCATATTTTTGTTTGATTGGCCAGAGCAACAGACGAGCCTTATCCAGGTTTACATTATCAGGCCAACTGTTCAGCGGTGCAAATCGCTGCGAACCAGAACCGCCTCCTCCGCGTCCATCGGCAACGCGATAAGTACCAGCACTATGCCAAGCCATTCGAATAAAAAATGGACCGTAATGTCCAAAGTCTGCCGGCCACCAGTCTTGTGAGTCAGTCATTAAATCGTAAAGATCTTCCTTAACGGCTTTCAAGTCAAGCGACTTAAATTCCTCAGCGTAGTTAAATGCTTCTCCCATCGGGTCAGATAAAGAAGAATGCTGACGCAGAATATTTAAATTTAATTGTTTTGGCCACCAATCACTATTTGAATGGCCACCACCCGCACCATGTTGTGCACTATGCCCTGTGAACGGACATTTTCCCTCTTTATTGGTATCGTAAACTGAGGAGCTTGAATGTTTCTTATTTTCCATGTATAGTTATTTTATCAGGTTAGGATTTGATGTATTTTATAGATACTATTTATGCATTCATTTGACCATGTCTATTTGTGAATGAGTTATCAGTTGTAGTGACAGACAATTTTTCACCCCTTTTTCAATGAATTATTACAAAACCTATTAAAACCCATTTCTAAAATTCTAACGTATAATAGTGCTGAATTGTTGGTTTGTCTTATTGATTCGTTAATTCTGATATTTTCAGCTTGTAATAGGATTTTTTAAAACGTAGAATATTTTTTCTGATTAGCTTTGCGCACATAAAGGGATACTTATCCCAGAAACAATCGCAATTTTGATGCGTTACTAGTAGTTGAAGGATTTTTATGAAAATAGATAAGTTTAAGAATTTACGTTACCGGCTCATGGAGACCGAGACATGGCCATTGAAATACATGTTTAAGTTCATTACACCAAACAATGGCGGCAAAGTAGACGAGATTACAGCTCTATTGCCCGACAATGGGGAAATAACCTATAAACACACGGCCAACTTAAAGCATGTTTCCATTACCTGCATTGCCGAAATGGAAAATGCAGATCAAATCATACAGATTACCGAAAAGGTTAATGAAATTGAAGGGGTCATTATTTTATAGTGGATAGTTTGATTGCCTCTGCCAATAAAAACTAGCAACAATAAACGGTCTACAGATCACTAAAAGACAAAATCCAAAAATTCGTCAGCTTGTTTTCCGGTAGCGCCAAATCGCCAAACTCAGGAATGAGATTCCGATTACAGTAAGCGAAAAAAATTCTTGAATCAGGTCGCCAAAACCAGAACCTTTGAGGGAAACCATGCGCATGATGCGGATAAAATAATAGATCGGGTTGATCCGATTGAGTTGCTGTGCCCAATGTGGC
This sequence comes from Sunxiuqinia indica, assembly GCF_009847015.1. Classification (GTDB taxonomy): domain Bacteria; phylum Bacteroidota; class Bacteroidia; order Bacteroidales; family Prolixibacteraceae; genus Sunxiuqinia; species Sunxiuqinia indica. Next base: position 392,032 of record NZ_WVEM01000001.1, on the reverse strand, counting down.
ATACTTTCAACTGGTGTAAATACTCCCCCCATCAAAATAAAAACCATCATAAAAAAGAAGGTAATAAACATGACCTGTTGTTGGGTTTCGGTTACGGTAGAAATAAACAGCCCAAGTCCGAGTACTCCAACAAGGTAAAGAGCTCCAAAACCGAACAGCAATACCAAACTTCCTTCAATCGGTAAATTGAAAACCACCCGGGCAATCACCAAGCCAAAAGCCAGATCGAGCAGTGCAATAACGAGGAAAGGCAACAACTTACCAACCATGAATTGCCATTTTTTGATTGGCGTAACATTCAACTGCTCAATGGTTCCCATCTCCTTCTCACGCACCAAGTTCATTCCCGACAGGAACATGCCAATAATCGTGACCAATATCGAAAGAATTCCGGGAGCCATGTACCATTTGTAATCCAGCTCGGGATTAAACCAGTAGCTATCGGAAAATTCAACACGCATGGGCGGGTTAAATTCGGGCAGGCTTTTCCATTTCATAATAACTTCCTTGTTGTAGCCCGAAATAATACTGCGGGTGTACTGATAAATCAGCGAAGCCTTATTCCCGTCAATTGCATTAATTAATAATTGTACACCAACTTTGTCATCCCGAACCAGTGAACGCTCAAAATCAGGTGGTATAACAAGAATAAAATCCGATTCTTCCTTTTTGAGTTGATTCATGCCATCTTCCAGATCGAATGATGCATCATGAATATTAAAGAAAGGCGATGCCTCGAAATGGTTAACCAATCCGCGACTTGCATCTGACAGATCCTGATCGACCACATAAACATCAACGTTCTTCAGATCGTAGGTTGCGGCAAACACCAGCACCAACATCTGCATCAATGGCAGCATGATAATCATCCGTAACATGGTTTTGTTCCGCAAAACCTGAATGAATTCTTTCTGAAGGATATATTTTATTGTTCTCATTTGATCGTCTCAAGTTTTAGTTTCAGTTGTCAAAGCAGTTTCAGTTATAGCTAACTGAGACTGTGACTACAACTGAATACGCTATTCTAATCTCGTTTTAAATTTCTTAACCGCAATAGTAACAAACAGTAGTGCCATAAAAACCAGTACCAGTGTTTCTTTCCACACATATGCCATACCCACGCCTTTCAGCATAATATTTCGCAGGATAACGATAAACCAACGTGGCGGAATGATGTGCGAAACCACTTGCAAAGGCAGCGGCATATTCTCGATGGAAAAAATAAAGCCCGACAGCAAGATAGTCGGCAACATCAAGGCGATGACAGAAATAAACATAGCCACCATTTGTGTTTTCGACAACGACGAAATCATGATTCCTAAACACAGTGCCATCAGGATAAACAGGACACTTTCACCCATCAGTAAAACCCAGCTCCCCTTTATTGGCACTCCAAAAATGAAATGCCCAATCCCCAAAATCAAAACGGCATTGATAATCGACAACAGCAGATAAGGTGTTACTTTTCCAAGGATAATCTGAACCGGGCGTAGTGGCGATACCAGCAAAATCTCCATGGTACCGAGTTCTTTTTCGCGGGTGATAGAGATAGAGGTCATCATGGCTGAGATCAACATCAGGATCATGGCCATAATACCCGGTACAAACATGTAAACAGATTGTAAATTTTCATTGTAAACCATCCGTACTTCCGGCTCAACTTGCATAGGAAGGTGCAAATCGCCCATTTCCTTAAAAATATAATCGTTGATAATTCCCGTGGTGTACGAAGTCAACATTTTTGCCAGGTTTGGATCCGAAGCATCGGCAATAATCTGAATATCAGCCTTTCCTTCCCGCTTCAGCTTGCGACTGAAATCACGACCAAATACCAGAACTTCCTTCACTCTTCCCTTTTTGAGAATGGCTTCAATATCGTTGGTCGTTTGTAAGTTCCGGTCGAGCAAGAAATAACCTGATGACAACAACTTGGAGGTGATTTCCTGCGTCATCTCATCTTTCGACTGGTCGTAAATAGCGATACGCGCATCTTTTATCTCGTTGGTAATCACCGTTCCAAACAACATCAATTGAATGATCGGTATTCCGAATAGGATAATCATTGTCCGCCTATCGCGAAAAATGTGAAAGAATTCTTTTTTAACAAACCCGAGGAAGCGATCCATAATTTTAACTTTTTATATCTTTCCTTTTAAAATAATTAACCACAGAGTCACACGAAGTTTATCACAGTGCAACTCTGTGGTTAAATCAATCGGTTCGAGTCGCTGAACGAGCCAATTGTAAAAACACCCCGTTCATATTGTCTGCACCGAACTGTTTTTTCAAGACGTCTGGAGTATCCAACGCAGCAATCCGACCATCCACCATAATTGAAACCCGACTACAATATTCTGCTTCATCCATATAGTGTGTGGTTACAAAAATGGTTTTCCCTTCGGCAGCGGCTTCGTAAATCAAGTCCCAGAATTGGCGGCGGGTAATTGGGTCGACACCACCCGTTGGCTCATCGAGAAAAATAATCTTTGGATCATGGAGCAGCGCAATTGAAAAAGCTAATTTCTGCTTCCAACCCAATGGCAGGGAAGCAATCAGTTTATCTCGTACCGATTCCAGATTTAGTTTCTGAAGCATCACTTGTTCTTTTTCTTTGCGTTGCCTGACCGAGAGCCCATAAATGCCGGCATAAAATCGAATATTTTCTGCGACAGTCATGTCCTCGTACAACGAAAATTTCTGGCTCATATAGCCAATGTTTCGTTTGATGAGCTCAGCTTGTTTATAAACATCGTAACCACTAACCATCAATTCTCCCGATGTGGGGCTACTCAACCCGCAAAGAATGCGCATCGCAGTCGTCTTTCCGGCACCATTGGCTCCCAGAAACCCAAAGATCTCTCCTTTAAACACATCGAAAGTCAGGTGGTCATTCGCAACAAAGTTTCCAAACTTTTTGACTAAGTTTTTAACTGATATGACAGGAGTGCGCTCTGCGGACAAGTTTTCAGTCGCAGTCATAGTATCCGGTTCGCTATTCTCAATTTTTCCTTGTTTCATCAATCTTCTCCTTTACAACCAAATTTTGCGGAATGTTGAATCTATACCTGAACGCCTTTTTATAAACCAATAATTCATTGACATCCGTAGGTAAACTTTTAACACTGTTTACTGAGCTGTTCAATACGACCGATCCCCGCTCATCAACGCCATAAAAACATCTTCGATGCCGGGTGCAATTTCGTGTACCTGCAGGTTATTATGCTTTTTATGCATCAGATATTGCTCCAACTCCACAGCTTCCATCTCATCATCTTTGGGAGTCACGTGAGCAAACTGTCCGAAGGCATACGCCGAGTCAATCTTCTCCCAATGACGCAAGTCCTCGATTAATCGGTGCATTTCGTCGGAGCGGGCAGCCAATAAGGTACTTGAGTAATTTTCGACAATTCTCGCAGGGGTATCGATGCTCAACACCTCACCTTCCTGCATCAGCGCCACGCGATCGCAAAGGCCTGCTTCATCCATATAAGGAGTAGAAACCAGAATTGTGATTCCCTGCTTCTGAAGTTTTTTCAGCATGTCCCAGAACTCTTTGCGCGACACAGCATCAACTCCGGTAGTTGGCTCATCCAAAACCAAAATTTCTGGTTTATGAATCAAAGCACACGACAGTGCCAGTTTTTGTTTCATTCCTCCAGAAAGCTTTCCGGCCAGTCGATTTTTGAAAGGCTCAATCTGAACGTAAATATCCCGAATGAGCTCGTAGTTCTCTTCAATCGTTGTTCCGAACACCGTTGCAAAAAACGAGAGGTTCTCCTCCACAGTCAAATCCTGATACAGCGAAAAACGCCCGGGCATGTAGCCCACCAGTTGACGGATCCTTTTGTAATCTTTAACGACATCCAGTCCATTCATTTCCGCCTGTCCTTCATCCTGAATTAACAAAGTCATCAGAATTCGCATCAAGGTCGTCTTCCCTGCTCCATCCGGACCGATCAGCCCAAACAACTCGCCATCATTTACCTCTAGTGAGATGCCTTGTAGAGCTTGGGTATTGTTATAAGACTTGCATATGTTGGTTATTTTAATCATCGCTCTATTATTTTAAGTTTTCAGTCGCAATCACAGTTTTTAGAGTTTCGTTCAATTCAAGTTGACAGTTGTCAAGACAGATTACTGTAATTATTTAACCCGGTAGACCTGAGCCAAATTTACCAGGATTGCTAATCATGTGGTTAATCAGCTTTCCAATTTCAATGCATTTTTCATGAAGTAGTTGGTGTTGATTTTCAATCAAATCCCCACATCATTTCGCGAAATCCAGCCAAACGTCAGTCTCACTATTTTCTCCATCAGAATCAGTCAACTTGGCAATAAAATGGTTAGAGTAAATTCGTTTGCGATACGCTTCAGCAAGATTGGCACAAGTTGAGCGAGATGACCTGCGAATTTGATCTGTTAGAGAATACTTTTCCTCTTTTAGAAGCGACTTTGATATCTTAAAAATCTCCATCGCTAACTGAAAAGCTTTTTGATAAGCTGGTAATTTTTTAAAATCCATAGTCTTTATATTTAACTTGTCCTTTATTATTCCGCTTAACTGTTCACTGTAACTGTGACTGTGACTGTGACTGAAAACTATTCACTGATCACTAAAAGTTCACTTCTCCAGGCATCCCAATTTTTAGTCGGCCATCGTTTTTCACCTGAACTTTCACGGCATAAACTAATTTCACCCGCTCTTCTTTGGTTTGAATGATTTTTGGAGTAAACTCAGCTTCTGATGAAATCCAGGATACCTTCCCTGTTAATGACTGATTTTCGGTTTTATCTTTATCAATCAACACCTCTACTTGCTGCCCGAGTTTGATGTTTGGCAATTGTGCGCCACTAACGAAAACTCTCAAATCGAGCATTGACAAATCCCCCAATTTCACAAGAGCTTTCCCCGGTGCAGCCAACTCGCCCAATTCCAGATATTTTTCAAGAACCACTCCATCCATCAAGCTAGAAATAAAACATTTACCTAATTTATCTTTTGCAATAGCCAGCTGAGCTTCCAGTACATCCAATTCGCTGTTTATCGATACAAACTGGCTTTGAATACTTGCCATTTGCTTTTCCAAAATCCGCACCTTCCCATCAAGATCATCTACCTGCTGCTGTGTAGCTGCTTTACCGGCAAACATCTGATGTATCCGTTCCTGTTCAGTCTTCAACGTTTCAATCTGTTCTTTTTGCACGTCAACCTGAGCATTCAAAGTCACCTTTTTACTGGCTACAGCTTTCTTCTGAGCTTTCAGTTGTTTGATTTGCAGACTCAGCTGCGTGGTATCCACCAAGGCCAACAGTTGCCCTTGTTTTACCTCATCTCCCAGCTCTAGATCAAAATTGATAAGCTTTCCGGCAATTTCTGACGAAATAATGACTTCCTCGATTTCGAAATTTCCAAAAGCATCCGATTGATCATCGTTTCCGTTACACGACATTAACGCAATTAATGCCAATATGAATAAGTATTGAAGTTTCATCTCATAAAAGTTTTTAGTTTTCAATTGCATTCGACTGAACTCACGATGAATTTTAATATACTTGTTTGCGAACTATGCATCTTAAAATTCATGTTCGTTTCATATTATCTGTTTCTATTGTTATTCCCTTTAATTGTTTGGTAATTGATTTTCGCTGCTTCCACTTGTATTTTATGCGTTTCTAAAGTGATTCGGGCAGCTATTTCTGCATTCAAGTCCTGGATATAATCTGATGATGTTATTGTTCCGTTTTCGAGCTTTGAGGCAGAACTTTGCGTAATGCGTTCCTGCAGTTCAATGAGCTCCCGATCACTTTTAAGAATACTCTCTAATTGTTTGATCTTGCGATATTCGCCATCTAATGCAACATTTATATTACGCTCAAATTGTTGCTGTTGTGTATTTACCAACTGCTGTTGCAACTGGATAACTTCTCGTTCACGATTCGTATTTTTCCAATCAAACACCGTCCAGTTCAGGCCAACACCAACTAAGCCATAAGCACCAAAATCATTATTAAGCATGTTTAATCCCGGTCGCCCGTAACCTGCTTGTCCGAAACCAAATAACTTGGGATTGCGTTTTTTTTGAAGCAAATCGGATGATGCAGCCAATAAATCCGTTTGCGTTTCAAACAGCTTCAGTTCCGGTCGATGCAAGTCATTATCAGGAGTAAATTCAACGGTTTCAATCGTAAGATTTTGTAAATCATCCAACGGTTTTCCCGTTAAAATTGATAGGGTTGAAAGTACCGTTTCACGATTTGACTGCAATTCGATTTGCTGCTGCTTTACTTTGATTTGTTCAGCCAAAATCTGGTCTAACTCAGAAGCCAACAACATACCCTGTTCCACAGCAGTTTCCATTTGGCTTTTACGCGAATCCAGCGTTTCTTGCTTTTTGAGCAGCAACTCCAGGTTTTGCTGAATCAGGAAGCTGGTAAAGAACAAACGATTGACTTGCTCTTTTACTTTATAGAGCTCCACTTCAACCCCTTGAAGATTCGATTCTTCCTTCGCATGTTCCAAAATTTCATTCGCTTTAGTTAAACCGCCATCCCAAATCGTCTGCTTCACATCAAGGTACATTTTATACTGATCTTTCGAAATCTCCGGAATGTTCATATTGGGTAAAGAAATACCTATTTTTGTCACCTCTGATTGATATGTTGCTTGTGCTTTCAGATCAATTTGTGGCAAATAATTGGTTGCATTGTTTTCTAATTTCAATGCCGACATTTTTTGGTAAATCTCCTGTTGCTTCAACAACGGATGATAATCTCTCGCCCACCGCTGACATTGCTCGATGGTCACAGGTTCCTGTGCCAATAGTAATTGAGCCGGCAATAAAAAACAAAGTAAAATAACTAATTTCCTAATTCTCATGACACACCTGTTTATTGTGGTTGAATAGCTCTTATTATAAATGTCTTTACCTCAAATCTGCGCTGTTCTAAAAACCCATTCAGCAAATCATCTCGACCGTTCAAGGCTACATTTTTAATCATCGGCCTCGCTGCAAAGGGAAAAACACACATCCCAAGCACATTTACCACCAAATGCTCCGGCTTCATTTGAATGATTTCTCCGCGATCCATTGCATCCTGGATTTCTTTTAATATTGGTTGAATCGCAAAATGCTGCTTTTCTATGAATTTAAATAGAACGGATCCTTCCCGATTCATTTCCTTAATTAAAAATGCCGGCAGCTGTTGATGTTTCAACAAGAGGGTCATGTAAATATCAATGACTTGCTCAACCCGCTCTAAAAAGGGAAGATCAGAAAAGAGAACCTTTCCGATTTGCGGAAACGCGAAGTTCAGAATCTTGGTTAGTATCGCGTCAAATAACTTATCCTTACTTCGAAAATAGTAATGCAATAATGCCTTGTTGATACTTGCTTTATCTGCAATTTCCTGCATTCGTGCTCCTTCCATTCCTTTTACCATAAAGATGTCAGTCGCTGCGTCTAAAATTCTTTCTTCCGTATTATCTTTTTGTTTATTCATTTAATCTTTCGGTTTAACTATTTGGTTAAATCAGTTGGTAAAAATATGGCAACCTAAACCAATATCCAAATAAATCAACCAAAAAATTTAACCAATTGGTTAATGTCGAATCTATTCTCGATGATTAGGCAAATAATAGAGAGAAAAAAATGTTAATTCTAATAACGCACACATAGAATTATTCAATTTCGAAAAAAACACTAATTTAACAGGCCACGAAAACACTTATTATGAAAAACGTTCAATTCAAACTAAAAATCTTCGCGATGTCCTTTATCGCTATTCTGCTGTTTTGTTCTTTTCACCCCAAAGAAGAAAAGGGATGGATTCAACTTTTCAATGGAGAAAATTTAAATGACTGGCAAGTAAAAATAACAAAGCATGAGTTAGGAGAAAATTACAAACATACGTTTCGGGTTGAAAATGGCCTGCTGAAGGTTAGATACGATGAGTACGAAACCTTTGATGGCGAATTTGGGCATCTATTTTACAAGCACAATTTTTCGCATTATAAAATGCGTGTTGAGTATCGGTTTGTTGGTAAACAGGCTCCTGGAGGACCACAATGGGCCAATAGAAACAGTGGAATCATGATACACGGACAAAGTCCTGAAAGCATGGGAAAAGACCAGCAATTTCCCATTTGCATCGAAGTTCAACTACTTGGAGGCACTAAAACAGAAGAGCGATCAAACTTAAACCTTTGTACTCCCGGAACCAATGTCGTAATGGACAAAAAACTCGTATTGGATCACTGCATTAGTTCGAATTCAAAAACCTACCTGGATAATCAGTGGGTTACGGCCGAAATAGAAGTCAGAGGTGACTCAATCGTCAAGCATATTATTGATGGTAAAGTTGTGATGCAGTACACGAAACCTCAGCTCGACGAACGCGATCCAAGCTACCAAAAACTGTTACCTCCTGATGGAAATAATTTATTGAAAAACGGCTCAATCTCCTTGCAAGGCGAAAGCCATCCTATTGATTTCAGAAAAGTAGAATTGCTAAACTTAGGAGATGATTGTAACTGAATAACCCGATACAAAACAAGCTCAAAACAACGTTGTTAAATAATAGTCGTTAATATTGAAAAGGGATCGAAATGAATATTGAAGTCAACAAAAAAGCACCGGCATTTCACGAAGCAGAACTACTCGTTCATGCGTCGGCATATAAAGTCTACAAAGTATTATCGTCAATCAATGACTGGCCAACCTGGCAAAGCGAGGTTTCCAAGGCTTCGATAGATGGGCGGGCTGCTGCCGGTAAAAAGTTTGTTTGGAAAGCTGGAGGCTTGAAAATCAAATCGGAAATCCACACGGCTAATTCCCCTTCGGAACTTGGATGGACAGGCAAAATAATGTGGATAAAAGCTGTTCATAACTGGCAACTAAAACCGGAAAGAGAATCAACGTTAGTGGTTGTTCAAGAAAGCATGGAAGGCTTTTTAGCAGGAATGCTGCAAAAGACTTTAGCCGATGGGTTGGCAAAAAACCTGTACGAGCTGAAACTAGAAGCTGAAAAAGAAGATTAACTGCAAAATCAAATTGGCTTGGCATTTTCGCGTTCCAATCTTGCGCCTTTTCGGTTCGAATAATTCAAAAGCAACAAAGACGACGCAATGACCGACATACCTGCAATAGAAACCAAATCGGGGGATTCGTCGGGTATGATCATCCAACTTAAGATTGCACCGGCTACCGGAACTAAAAACTTCCAGGTATTCAGAACCGAGACTTTGACTCCCGGGCGTTGCAACAAACCAAACCAAATGGTAAAAGCAGCTGCCGATAAGAAGCTCAACCACGCCAAAGCAATAAAATACTCGGGGGCAAATGATTTTACGCCGTAACCTTCAACTGGAATTGAAATAATGATCAACCCAATTCCACCAAAAAACAGCGACGATGAACTTAAAACAATTGGAGCTAACCGTGCCGGTTTTTTAGCAACCAAGACATTCGAGAAACCAGAAACAAAATTATTAGCCAAAAGTAATGCAATTCCCAACAGGCTTATTTTTATTCCAGAAGGCAATTCGCTTCGTCCAAGACTGATGATTGCTACACCCACAACTCCCAACAAAATGCTCATGGTTTTCAGCCAATTCATTTTATCATTCTGGAAACTAAAGTGTGAAACCACCGAGATAAATAACGGCGAAGAGCCTATAATTAGTGCTGCTATAGAAGCGGGGAGCAAGTTAATTCCCGAATAAAAAAACATGTATTGAATAACCGTTTGAAGCAATCCGATCAGGGAAATAAACCGCCAATGCTCCTTAATCTGTGCTACGTAATTACGGTAATTGTTGAAAAAGAAAAACAGCATCAAACCGGAAAGTGTAAACCGAACTCCTGCAAACTGAAATGGCGTGTGATATTGCAAACCGATTTTCACGCCGACAAAAGCCGAAGACCACAACAAACAAGCTACGATAGCCAAAAAAATAGTATTTGAAAAAAGGTTCTTCACGAATCGTTGTTATTAAGCGCCTGCAATTACGGTGTAAAAATCGTCCTCGTCGAAATATTTTTGTGCTAGCAACTGCAAATCTTCCGGTTTAATAGCTCTCAAAAGCTGATAATACTGCTCGTAAAATTCGTAGCCCAAACCAAAATCATTCACAGCTCTGAAAGACTGAGCCTGTGCAAACGGTCCATCAAAATCGCGAACAAATTCGCCCAATAAATATTGGCAAACCCGACTCAACTCAGCTTCAGGGATTAATTCTTCGCGAAGCTTTTTCAGTTCCAGGAATATTTCTGTAACCGTCGCCTCCACATATTTTTTATCCGTTTCGGTAGCAATTACAAAATAGCCGGCTTCATTCAAACTCATCACCGAAGAACCAATTCCATAAGTATAGCCTTTTTCCTCGCGAATATTCATCATGAGCCGAGAGCTGAAATATCCGCCCAAAACAGTATTCAAAACCTGTAACCCGATATAATCCGGATGATCCTTTTTTACCATCAAACGCCCAACCCGAATTGCTGATTGAATGGCGTCATTTTTAACCACACGAAGTTGCTTTTCCTGTAATTGTTGAATCGTTCTTTTTTGTTGAAGCTGCTTCACTCCTCTCCAATTCAAATCACCAAAATGCTTATTTAGAAGTTTCAGCAAACTGACATCCATATTTCCAGAAGCCATAATCTGACAATTCTCGGCATGATAAGATCTCTGGTAGAAATCCGCCAAATCAGAACATGTCAAACGGTCAAAATCATCAGCAGAAACAGTATGTGAATAGGGATGACTCTTACCAAACAACACTTCAGAAAACTTCTTTTGGCAAAGTACTTTTACCTTCTCATTTTCTAGCAAAAAGCGTTGCTTTCTTCGTTTCGCCAACGTTTCAAATTCATTTGCATCAAACGATGGTCGCTTGATTAAATCTTCGACAATGGGCAACAAATAAGGCAAATGCTTATTCAGGCTGATCAAGCTAATTGTTCCCAAATGATGATCGGCAACAAACTGAATGTAGGCTCCTCTAAAATCGAAGATTTCAGCAATTTGTGCCCCTGAATAATTCGCACTTCCCTCTTGCAACATAGCATTTGTAAGTACGGCTTGCAAGGGCTTATCTTCGTTCCAAAGGCCAGCCTCAAAAATAAACTCTAAGCGGGTTACTTCCTGCGTTCCGGCCTGAAGAAAATGCACTGGAATATCATTATTAAGCTGCGAAGATACGGGCTTAATAATGATCGGTTTCTTTGTTTCGTAAATGGTTGGTTGTATCGTACGATCTATCATTTTTTTGCTAGATAATTGAGTTGTGAGCAATTGGATTCTGAAAAGATCTTCTGGGCAGTTATCATCAAGTCGGCACTGGCCACCGAACGATAAATATCAATTTGCTCGTTAATTCGTTCAGCCCGATCAATGTTTTCAAAATTTGCCAGTTCCTGAGCCATATGCAGGTAATTCATCTGGGAATAAACTAAATTGGCCTCCAACTTATTTTTCACTTTTTCAAGCTCAATAGTTGGCACCAACTCTTGTTGCATATTTTCCAATTCGGTCCAAACTGCTTTTTTCGCTTGCTCAATCGTAACGCCTTTAGCTAACTTACCAGAAACAATGAACAAGCCCGGATCGTGATCTCCAGAAAGATAAGCATCAAGTTCAATAAATAATTTTTGCTCTTTGATTAATCGCTGATACATGCGCGAGCTGTTTCCGTTGGACAGCACATCTGAGATCAAATCGCAAATATAATATTCGCGCTGAGTCCTGCCAGCCATATGAAAGGCCATATACAAAGCAGTGTCCGGCACGTCTCGTTCAACAGTCATTTCCCGGAAATTTGCTTGTTCCGGCTCCAATGGAATGGCCGCCTTTTTTACATTTCGGCTCGGAATTGAGCCAAACCACTTGTTCGCCAAATGCAGACATTCCTCACGATCCACATTTCCACTTAAAATCAAAGCGGCATTATCGGGCGCATAAAAGCGATAGAAGAAATCTTCAACTTCTTGCAGACTGGCATCTTCAATGTGGCTAATATCTTTTCCGATGGTTTGCCACTGATAAGGATGAACTTTGTAAGCCAATTCGCGTAGTAATGGCCAAACATCACCATACGGTTGATTGAGATTGCGTTGCTTAAACTCTTCGATCACCACGTTTTTCTGAATATCAAGCTTTTCCTGAGAAAAATCCAGTTCCAACATGCGGTCTGATTCCAACCAAAAGCCAATCTCTAAATTTTCTTTAGGGACTGTCAAATAGTAATTCGTCAAATCATTCGTTGTATAGGCATTATTCTCGCCTCCTGCTTGCTGCAAAGCATCGTCGTAATTCGGAATATTTTTAGTGCCACCAAACATGAGGTGCTCAAACAAGTGAGCAAATCCCGTTCGTTCCGGAGATTCATTTTTAGCTCCAACATGATAACACACATCCAGCGCAACCATTGGTGTTGAGTAATCTGGATAAATAATTAACTGCAGCCCATTTTCAAGCTGTTCGCGGTAAAATTTTACCATATAAATTAACTCGTATTTTTTTGAATTGATTTTTAAAAATTGAAGCTCGCACCTTCAACAAGTTCTTTTCGTACTTGTTCATATTCGGCAATCAAGCGGGTCATCACATCTGCGGCCGATGGAATATCTTCAAATTGTGCTACAACCTGCCCTATTTCGAGCTCACCTTGCTCCAGGTCGCCTTCAAACATTCCCCGTTTTGCACGTCCTTTGCCAAGTAAAGTCTTAAGCTCGCTGGCATCGGCACCTCGCAACTCGGCTTCAGCAACCTGCTTGAAAAACTCATTTTTGATCAGTCGAACAGGCGCCAGTTTTTTAAGCGATAGTTTTGTCGCCCCTTCGCCCAGTTCGGCAACTAACTTTTTAAAGTTATCGTGAGCCGACGACTCCTGAGTCAGGGCGAACCGACTTCCAACCTGAACTCCATCTGCTCCAAGTGCCATCGCTGCTAACATCGCTTTACCACTGCCAATACCTCCGGCGGCCATTACGGGTAGTGAAGTTGCTTTTCGCACCGACGGGATTAGAGTCATGGTGGTTGTTTCCTCGCGACCATTATGTCCGCCAGCTTCAAATCCTTCGGCTACAACAGCATCAACACCGGCCTCTTCGCACTTTTTTGCGAAGTACGAACTGGCGATAACGTGAGCTACAATTATGCCTTGTTCCTTCAAAAATCCGGTCCATTTTTTTGGACTTCCTGCCGAGGTGAAAACGATAGGTACTTTCTCCGCAACAATGATTCTGATAATCTCATCGACCTGCGGATATAACAGAGGAACATTTACCCCGAAAGGCTTATTGGTGGCTTTTTTGATCTTCTGAATGTGTTCTAATAATGCTTCTGGGTGCATTGAACCGGAACCAATCAATCCAAGTCCACCGTTATTACTGACAGCCGCTGCCAGTTTCCATCCACTGCACCAAACCATTCCACCAGATATAACAGGATATTTTATCCCGAACAGTTCTGTAATTCTATTTCGCATACCTAACTCTACCTTCAATATATCGTAAACCAACGACTTGTTTTTTGAAGGTGCAAAGGTAACAGAAATCCTCTTGATAACTTTTTTTTGCAACCCTATTTCGGCGACGGACAAGCACAAAACAAAAAGAGAGCAACTACAAGTAGCCACTCTCTTTCTATTCTTATAAACTTTGCAAGCTTTTATTAAGAACCTTTCAAAATTTTATAAATTTAGAACTAATCCAAATCTGTAATAGGTTTGTATTTTGGTACCAAAGATTTCATTACGACCCAGCCAATGAGGTAAGCAATAGCACATATTCCGAAAATAATAAAATAACCAGCTTCAATACCCACATATCCGAGGAAGTTCATTGGTTCTCTGACAAATTGAGAACCACTCTCAAATAAATCTCTGGTCATTGGTACTTCCAGATCGAGCACCATAGTTGATCCTCTCGAAAAGTCGAATAATAAACCCGAACCTTTATTGATTAATACTGATCCTAAACCACCAGCTAACCCTCCAATACCAGTAACTGTTGCTACTGCGGCCTTAGGAAACATATCACTCACGGTGGTAAAGATATTTGCAGACCACGCTTGGTGTGCAGCACCTGCTATACCAATAATAATAACCGGGAACCAGTATGTTAAGTGTCCCAACGGCTGCGCAAATACAGCTAACAATGGGAAAAAGGCAAAAATCAACATTGCTTTCATTCGGCCTGCGTAAGGATGCATTCCTTTGTTTTCGACAAAATAAGTGGGTAACCAACCACCAATAATTGAAAATAGTGTAATTGCATATAGAACAAACAGTGCTAATTGTGCTGCCGTATCAGAGGTTTCCATTCCATATACCGAGCTCAAGTATGCCGGAGTCCAAAACAAATAGAACCACCACACACCATCAGTCATGAATTTACCAAAAGCAAAAGCCCATGTTTGTCTGTATTTCAACAGTTTAATCATGCTCATCTTCTTACCTTTAGCAGCAATCTCTTCATCTGTTTTTCCTGCATCCGGATCATCATCATCCAGGTTAATATAATTCAACTCAGCTTTATTCACTTTAGGATGCTTATCCGGCTTAGCATAACCAAACTGCCACCATCCCATCCAAATAAAACCGAGACCACCAATCACAATGAAAGCAGCTTCCCATCCAAAATGTTTCGCCAATAATGGGATCGTAACAGGCGCAGCTAACGCACCGACTGTTGCTCCAGCGTTAAAAATAGATGTCGCATAAGCACGGTCCTTTTTGGGGAAATATTCAGCAGTTGTCTTAATCGCTGCAGGGAAGTTACCTGCCTCTCCGATTGCCAATACTAAACGAGCGAAAATAAAGAGTACAACACTCACATTTAATACTCTCGCAATATCACCAGTTGTATTAATAAATTGTTCAATGTGTTCACGCGCTTCTCCAAAGCCTACCAACCAATGGCCAGAAACTATTCCGGAGGTAGCAATACCACAAAATGCGTGTAAAACAGCTCCAACCGACCAAACGCCGATGGCCCACATATATCCTTTTTTGGTATCTAACCAATCGACAAATCGACCTGCAAACAAAAGGCCAATAGCATAGAATGCAGAGAACCATGCAGTGATTGTTCCATAATCATTGTCTGTCCAGTGGAACTCCGGAGCAATAAAATCTTTCCAGGTTAGCGATAGTACCTGGCGGTCTAAGTAGTTTACAGTAGTTGCCATAAACAACATAGCCACAATTGTCCACCGGTATTTGGACACTTTCTCTGTAACTTGATTTAACGACATAATAAAAAACTTTTATTTATTGGTTTAATTAATTTCCAGCCAACTTAGCGTAATTTTTCCACGATACTAAGAGCTTCTTTACATTTCGTCGAAATATAGGAAAAATCTTTTTTTGCCAGCACATCTTTAGGAAATAACTGTGATCCCATTCCTACACAATGCACACCAGCTTTGAACCAGCTAGTCAGGTTTTCTTCATCCGGAGAAACCCCTCCAGTAGGCATGATGCTTGCATATGGCATTGGTCCCATTACTCCTTTTACAAAGTCAGGTCCGCCAACCGAAGAACCAGGGAATATTTTTACGACTTCGCAACCGAGCTCGTGTGCTCGACCAATTTCAGTTACTGATCCACAACCTGGACTCCAGGCAATTTTACGTTTGTTACAAACTTTCGCCATTCCTTCGTCAATCAACGGAGAAACAATAAAGTTTGCACCAATAGAAATATATAATGCGGTAGTTGCCTCATCGATAATTGAACCAACTCCCATGATCATATCAGGGCATTCTTTAGCCGACCATTTTGTTAATTCACCAAAAACCTCAGCAGCAAAATCACCACGGTTTGTAAATTCGAATACCCGAATTCCACCATCGTAACACGCTTTAATAACTTGTTTACACAATTCAACATCAGCGTGATAAAATACTGGGACAATACCCGTTTCTTTCATCACTTGCGCTACTTGTATTCTCGAAAATCTAGCCATTTTTTTATCTCTGTATTAAAAAGAATTATGGAATCCAGAAGTATAATAACTTCTGAACCCCATCATTCATTATCAACTATTTAATAATTTATCGAGCAACACGTCCTGACGCATCACCACCCATTAATTTCTCTACTTCTTCCAGAGTAGCCTGGTTGTAATCGCCGTAAATCGTGTGCTTCAAACAAGAAGCAGCTACTGCAAATTCCAGTGCCTTCTGATCGTCGTCCGGATAGGTTAATAATCCGTAGATTAAACCGCCCATAAAAGAATCACCACCACCAACACGATCAACAATGTGAGTAATCTGGTACTGACGAGATTCGAATAGCTTCTTGCCATCCCAAAGGACACCGGCCCAGCTGTTGTGATTAGCATTGATTGAACCACGCAAAGTTGTAATTACCTTTTTACAGCGAGGGAATTTAGCCATAATTTGTTTCGAAACCGATTCATAAGCAGCTCCTTCAACATGACCACCCGTTACATCCACTCCTTCAGGATGGATGTCCAAAGCCATAGCAGCATCTTCTTCGTTACCTAAAACCACATCGGTTCCGGCAACCAACGCTGGCATTACTTCGCCACATGATTTACCATATTTCCACAAGTTTTTGCGGTAGTTCAAATCACAGGATACCGTGATCCCCTTTTCATTTGCTTTTTGAATTGCTTCCAAACAAGCATCGGCTGCACCTTGTGAGATTGCAGGAGTAATACCAGTCCAGTGAAACCAGCCTGCTCCTTCAAATACTTCATCCCAATCAATCATTCCTGGCTTAATTTCAGAAATCGCAGAATGGGCGCGGTCATAAACGACTTTACTACCTCGGCTTACCGCACCGGTTTCAAGGAAATAAATACCTACACGGTCTCCACCTTCAATAATCTTGTCTACTCCTACTCCATATCCTCTCAAATCCATTTTACAGGCGCGGGCTATGTCATTTTTAGGAAGACGTGTTACAAAATCTACAGGAATACCGTAGTTGGCCAACGAAACGGCTACATTAGCTTCTCCACCACCAAAAGTGGCGTTCAGACTGTCAGCCTGATTAAATCTTAAATACCCTGGAGTTGCTAAGCGCAACATGATCTCTCCAAACGTTACAACTTTTTTATTCATCTTTTAATTAACTTTAATTTCTGTGTGCAATCGATTGCAAAAATAAAACACATTTCGAAAAGAATCAATACAAATAGTATCTTTCTTGTTCCGAAATGTATGAATTTCACTAAAAATTAAAATAGCTTTTTGCATTGTTGTAACAAATATTCTCAACCATCTCACCCAATAGCTCCATATTCGCTGGAATTTCACCATTCTCAACGTCGTTACCAAGTAGGTTACACAGTGTTCGGCGGAAATATTCGTGACGTGTATACGACAAGAAACTACGTGAATCTGTTAACATTCCAACGAAGCGGCTCAATAGTCCAAGATTAGATAGCGCATTCATTTGTTTTTCCATACCATCTTTCTGATCCAAAAACCACCATCCTGAGCCATATTGCATTTTTCCCGGAACCGATCCATCCTGGAAGTTTCCAATCATTGTGGCATACAGTTCATTATCGCGAGGATTCAGATTGTATAGAATTGTTTTGCTTAGTTTGTCTTCCAAATCTAAGCGATTCAATAATTTAGCCAACGGAGCAGCTACCGGAACATCACCTATCGAGTCGAATCCTGTATCTGGCCCTAGCTTGTTAAACAAGCGTGTATTGTTGTTACGTTGCGCTCCTATATGGAATTGCTGGGTCCATCCGCGCGAATTATCCATGATTCCAAATTCGTATAACATGCACGATTTAAACTTCAGGATTTCAGTCGCCGACAAATTTTTCAGTGAACGAATTTTATCAAAAATTGCATTAATCTCAGCCTCTGAATAATCTTCTGCAAAAGCAGTATCCAAGCCGTGGTCTGACAATCGACAACCGTTATCATGAAAAAATTGATGACGCTTATCCAGGGCAACCATAAAAGCATCGAAACTATCAATCTCCACATTTGCAGCTTCAGCTAACTGGTCGACGTAATCGTTAAAGAAATCTTTATCTTCAACCATCATCGCTTTATCAGGACGCCAAGCTGGTAATACTTTTACTTCGAATCCACTTTCTTTAATAGCACGGTGATGCTCCAGATTATCAACAGGATCATCAGTTGTGCAAATTGTGTCGACATTCGCCATACGGATAATATCGCGGCAGGAGTAACTACCAGACGTTAATTTGGCATTACACTCATCCCAAATCTCCTTAGCGGTGTCAGGACTAAGAACCTTGTCTATTCCAAAAAACTTCTTCAACTCTAAATGAGTCCAGTGGTACAAAGGATTTCTCAAGGTGTGAGGCACCGTCTCTGCCCATTTTTCAAATTTCTCCCAGTCGCTGGCATCTCCGGTACAATAGCGTTCGTCAACACCATTCGTTCGCATAGCGCGCCACTTATAATGATCGCCATACAACCAGATCTGAGTTATGTTATCAAATGTTTTATCTTCGGCGATTTCTTTGGGCGAAATGTGACAGTGATAGTCAAAAATCGGCATTTTTGCCGCATGTTCGTGATACAGTTTCTGAGCTGTTTCTGTTTGCAACAGAAAGTTCTCATCCATAAACTTCTTCATCAATACTCGGTTTTTTATTTTCTATGAATTTACAAATTGAATAATCGTTTTAAATGACGATCAAAAATATTTTCTTCTACGCAGTTTCCAATTACCTCCGCATTATTTTCCAATAAAGTGTAGTAACGCTCTCCCATTTCTGCTGCCACTTTATATCCGACATGAATCAACTGACGGAAATTAGGATTGTAATCGGCATGTCCGGGAATATGACGTAACGTATTGGCAAATTTTTCGCTATCCCAACCATTTACTTCATCAACCGTTGGCAACTCATTGTCTTTAATATCAATCACATCAGCGTAGGGCGCGCACAATTCCTCTTTACGTCCAAGTGCTGTCGCATAAACTTCTTTCGCAGCCTCCAATGCCTCTCCACCAGACAGGGCTAACCCAATAACTTCTTCTAACCAAGTTGTTCCTGCTGTTTTTATGTGTAGGCCTTTATCATGCTTCTTGATAATGTCGGCCATAATCGGATAAATTGAAAACTTATCGCTACCTGAGTGCACACTCAACTTAAGATCTGAAGGAAGTCCGAATTCCTTAACTGCATATGCAATCACCATTAAGTCTTCTTCAAACTCTTTGGCAAACTGGTCTAAATCGCCAACATAGTCGACTCCTTTGTTGAAGCGACCGGTAAATTTCGGCGCAATTGTTTGAACAGGCACACCTTTATCAGCCAACATTTTCAGAATAAAGAATAACTCAACCGGAGTTTGTGGATTTTCAACTTCATCCATCGACACCTCAGCAATGAAATTTCCCTGTCCTTTCTTTTCAACTAAATATTTATAAATAGCTGCCGCTTCTTCAGTTGCGGCCAAAAAGTTCTCAACAACCTTTGCCAGCAAACTATCATCTACCTGAATGTCATCTTTGATACCCGGAATCTTCAGCGCTCCTTTATACTTTTCACACGAAGACAAAAAAGCATCAACTGACTCTTTTGAGCTTTCGTTGCCAATATAAGCAGCCACATCAAGAGTAAAAAAGTCAGCACCTTTAACGAATGGAGCTACAGTGGTTAAGTTAATATGATCAGCGTCGACATAATAAGGTAATTCATACCCTAATGCTTTCACCGCTGCATCAGCTTCGGTGCGCACATCGTCTGGCTTGGTCTTCACATTACTGTGCTCCCGATTGGATTTATTCCATACCGGACTAACATTAACACCAGCCTGATTAGCTTTAACAATTGCTCTTAACTGAGCTTCTCCTTGGTGGGAAAAACGATCACCCACTCCAAAACTGTACTTACTTAATTCCATGGTATATATTTATTTAGTTATCAATCAATCTCACCAAAACATGACAAACATGCTTCCACCCCGTGTTCGCACACGAAATTAGAATTTTTATTCTTCTTGGCCATATAAAAAAACAAAAATCAGCCAAAAAATGTTATACAATAGTTTTTTCCGTGTTCGCACACGATATTTAAAAAAATTGCATAGTTTTGCTTTAGAGAGTTCAATAACTTAACACAAAATGTCATCAAACCAATAAAAAGAATACGAATAAAAGACATTGCAGAAAAAGCAAATGTTTCGATTGGAACCGTAGACCGTGTTCTTCATAAGCGTGGCGAAGTATCGAAAGCTACGAGAGAGAAAATCATGAAAATAATTGAAGAACTCGACTACCATCCGAATATTCTGGCGAGTGCTCTTGCTTCAAAAAAGACACATTCGCTAGCTGTTCTTATTCCAGATTCGTCTGTGGAAGAAGCATACTGGAATAAACCTTTAAACGGAATGCGACGCGCTTACGACGAAATTCAACAATACGGAATTGCGATCAAGATTTATAAATTTGCTCAGGATGATGCCAACTCCTTCGTAGACAAAGCCAACGAACTTATAAAAAACCATCATGACGGCGTTGTACTAGCTCCTTTTTTCTCTAGGGAAGCCAAGGCTTTTATAAAAGAACTTGAATCAAAAAAGATTCCTTTCGTTTTTATTGACTCAAATATTAAGGAAAGTAAAAAACTAAGTTATATCGGACAGAATTCATTCCAAAGTGGGACGCTAGCTGCAAAGCTCCTTGACTTTTCGGTACCAGCTGCTTCAACAATACTAATTATACACTTTGCAACCGAAATGGACAATCAAAACCATTTGGTTCAACGCGAAAAAGGTTTTTACGACTATTTCAAACAAAATGGAGGTACAAGCAAAAAAATTATTACCATTGAAATCAACGATACCTCATCAAAAAACTACTTTGCTCAAATTGAAAAAGAACTAAAAAATGACCAGAATATCCGAGGCATCTTTGTAACCAATTCTCAGGTATATAAAGTAGCCGAATACCTCGAAAAAAGAAAAATCAAAAACATCAGGCTTGTAGGTCACGATCTTATTCCGGGCAACAAAGAAAGTGTCCGGAAAAATCTGGTAGATTTCCTAATTTGCCAGCGCCCCGAAGAACAGGGCTATCAAGCCATAAACACCCTATTTCAACATATTATTCTGAAGAAAGAAGTTTCTCCGGAAAATTACACTTCGATTGATATTTTAACTAAAGAAAATCTGGATTTCTACCAGGAATTTAATACAAATAATTATGGAACCAATTAGTTTTAAAGACCTCAAGGGTAAAGTGTGTGTAATAACAGGTGGATCGGGAGTTATTGGCAGCGAAATGGTAAAAGCAATGGCTTCGGTTGGTGTAAAAATAGCTGTTGGTGGAAGCAGTACGGCCTCAGCTGAAAAAGCTGCAGCAAAACTTGCTGCTGAATTCGATACAAAAATTATTGGTGTAGAGGCCAATGTTCTGGATAAAGCTTCGCTTGAAAAGGCCAATGAGATTATTCGTGAAAAGCTTGGTCCTATTGACATCCTGATTAACTGTGCAGGAGGAAATAATCCGGGAGCCACAACCAAAGTGGAAGAAATGACTGAGGAAAATATGGATAAACTGGAAGACACCTTTTATGGGTTAGACTTGGACGGTTTTGACAAAGTATTCGATTTAAACTTTAAGGGTACGATATTGCCATCGATGGTTTTCACAAAAGACATGTTAAAAAATAAAAAAGGAGTAATTCTGAATGTCTCTTCAATGAATGCTTACAAGCCATTGACTAAAATTCCAGCTTATTCTGCTGCAAAAGCGTCCATTAATAATTTCACCGAATGGCTGGCCGTTCACTTTGCAAAAATAGGTATTCGGGTAAATGGCGTTGCTCCAGGCTTTTTCATTACCAGCCAAAACCGCTTTTTAGTAATGGATGAAAAAACCGGAAACTTTTCGCCTCGCGGCCAAAAGATTGTAAACAACACGCCGATGGGAAAATTTGGAGATCCGCAAGACTTACAAGGTGCTACCTTATTTCTGATCTCAGATATTTCAGGGTTCATTACGGGTATTACCATTCCGGTCGATGGAGGTTACAACGCCTTTGGTGGCGTATAATCTTATCGCTTTCCGTAACAAGTCACTGTCATTTCAGGTAAACACCCAATATTGGGTGTCTATTTGAATGTCAAACAATCTGTCAAATCAGTTATTCAAAATTTAAAATCAAAATAAAGATGAGCTTAGAATTAAAGAAAGACTGCAAATATTCACTGGTTGTGCCCACGAGTATGGGGGTGCGTATTACTCCTGTTAACGGACAGCCGGTACATAGTAGCGATATGTTTAAAATGCAGGCAACCAGTGCCGAAACAAATGTGGCAAGTATTGCTTCTTTTCTCGGACTTCCGGTAAAAGTGCTTACAACTTTTGTGAAAGGAAGCCCGGTTGCGAAATTCATAAAAAGCAACCTGAAAAGCCGCCACATGGACTACGAAGGACCCGAAGTGGAGCAGGGAGACCCTTGGGGATATAGACACCAGTTTAATATTGCCGACAGCGGATACGGATCTCGCGGTCCTCGAGTACAAAATGATCGTGCCGGAGAAGTTGGAAGAACATTGAATGTAAAAGATTTTGACTTGGAGCGTATTTTCGGGCAAGAAGGCGTACAAATCGTGCACCTGTCCGGCTTGATTGCAGCCCTGTCGCCAGAAACCAGTACATTCTGTTTGGAAATTGCTCGAGCAGCAAAAAAATATGGAACACGTATTTCATTTGACCTGAACTACCGAGCATCGTTTTGGAAAGGTCGTGACAAAGAATTGCGCGAAAACTTTACGGAAATAGCTTCTGTTTCAGATATACTGATTGGCAATGAAGAAGATTTCCAATTATGCTTAGGCATAAAAGGACCTGAAGCCGGAGGTAAAGGCATTGAGGAAGAAATTGAGGGATTTAAAGGAATGATTGGGCGAGTAAAGAAAGCATTTCCAAATGCCTCCGTTTTTGCTACGACATTGCGTGAAGTAGTCAACGTAAACGAGCATCTTTGGGGAGCTATCATGTTGGAAGGAGACGACAACTGGCAAGTAATAATGCCTCGCACCATCAATGTATTAGATCGTATTGGAGGTGGTGACGGATTTGTTGGCGGACTGCTTTACGGAATTTTAAAAGATTGGAATCCTGAAAAATGGCCACAATTTGGATGGGCAACCGGAGCCATGGCAACCACATTCCTTACCGACTACGCTCAACCAGCCGATGAAGATATGGTTTGGAGCATCTGGGAAGGAAATGCACGCGTAAAAAGATAATCAGTTTAAGGTTCCAAGTTGATACATACTTAAACTGGAACCTTAATACCTCGAAATCAAAACTGAATTACAATGCTATACTACGAAATAGGATCAACAGAACACGAACTAACCAATGAAGACCTGAAGAAAGGGCTTTATCAGGCGTTAGAACAAATACAGGGGGTCGACAAAGTATTGGCTATTCCACCAGACTACACCAGACTGCCAAGTCGTTCAGGAGAACTTACTGAATTGGCGTGGAAATTTTATGGCGACAAATTGACCGATGTTTTACCGGCACTGGGAACCCACTCTCCCATGACTGAAGGACAAATTAGCCATATGTTTGGCAGCTTACCTAAATCATTGATTCGCGAGCATGATTGGAGAAATGATGTTGTAACTGTTGGCGAAGTACCCGCCGAGTTTGTAAAAAAAGTCTCGGAAGGTGCTGTTGATTTTCCTTGGCCAGCTCAGGTTAATAAACTTTTGTTGGAAGGAAAGTTCGACCTGATTTTGTCAATTGGGCAGGTTGTCCCTCACGAAGTGGTCGGCATGGCTAATTATAACAAAAATGTATTTGTTGGAACCGGAGGTGTTGAAGGAATCAACAAGAGCCATTTCGTAGGTGCTGCCTACGGTATGGAACGAATGATGGGACACGCTGATACACCAGTGCGCAGAATCTTCAATTACGCATCCGATAATTTCACACAAAACCTGCCTATTTTATATGTTCAAACGGTTGTAGGTCTCGATAAAACGGACGGAAAAGTAAAAACCCGCGGCTTATTTATTGGCGACGATTATGAAGTGTTTGACAAAGCAGCCAAGCTTTCGTTACAGGTTAATTTTGAAATGCTGGATAAACCACTGAAAAAAGTAGTCGTTTGGCTCGATCCCACTGAATTCAAATCAACCTGGCTGGGCAATAAATCTGTATACCGAACACGCATGGCTATTGATGATGACGGCGAGTTAATTGTTTTAGCTCCAGCATTAAAAGAGTTTGGAGAAGATAAAGAGATTGACAGGTTAATTCGTAAATATGGTTACTTTGGAACTCCGGCAACTCTTAAATCGTGTGATGAAAATGAAGAGCTTCGGAACAATTTAAGTGCTGCGGCTCACCTAATTCATGGTTCTTCCGAAGGGCGTTTCAGTATTACTTACTGTCCGGGCAAGAAAACCGGTAATTTAACCCGCGAAGAAATAGAAAGTGTTGGATTCAAATATGGCGATTACGATGAAATCACTGCCCGTTACAATCCGGAAACACTGAAAGATGGATTCAATAGCCTACCGAATGGAGAAGAAATCTTTTACATCTCAAACCCTGCAATTGGCTTGTGGGCTTTTAAAGATCGATTCAACTATTAATTTATCAGTTACCGGAAAATCTTCTCATACTTCATGAAGCTAGATCTAGATAAAATTAAATGGGGAATTATTGGATGTGGCGATGTCACAGAAAAGAAGAATGGCCCCCCACTCTACAAATTAGAAAACTCGAGTTTGGTTGCTGTGATGCGAAGAAATGGCAAACTGGCTGAAGATTATGCCAAACGTCATCAGGTATCGCGTTGGTACGACAGTGCTGACCAGCTGATAAACGATGCTGAGGTAAATGCGGTATACGTGGCAACTCCACCAAATATGCATGCTGAATATGCTATAAAAGCCATGCGAGCAGGCAAACCGGTTTATATTGAAAAACCGATGGCAAAAACCTATGCGGAGTGTAAGAGAATGATCCAGGTTTCAGAAGAAACGGGGGTGCCCATTTTTGTAGCCTACTATCGACGTGCATTACCATTATTTATGAAAGTCAAAGAACTTCTGGATAATGATATTGTTGGCAAAGCGCTAACGGTAAACATCCGTTTCTTTGCATCTTCAAAAGAACAAAACTTAAGCACAGAGCAGCTTCCATGGCGCATAAAACCAGAAATTGCAGGTGCCGGTTTGTTTTATGACATGGGATCTCATGAACTGGATTTCCTGGATTTCATTTTCGGGCCAATTGCAAAAGTAAGCGGTCAAGCCCAAAATAGAGCTGGATATTATCCGGCTGAAGATACTGTTACCGCATCTTTTGAATTTGAAAATGGCGTTTTGGGAACGGGAAGCTGGAGCTTCGTTGTTGATCCTTCATCCGAAGAAGATACCATTGAAATTCTGGGAACAAAGGGTAAACTGTGGTTTTCCTGTTTCAATCCGATAAAACTCAATTTGCAAACAGAACAAGGAGAGCTATTTTACGATTTCGACCAACCAGAACATGTTGGTGGAAATCATATTCAACTGGTAATTGATGAATTGCGAGGAGTTGGAAAATGTCCGAGCACCGGAAAATCAGCAGCCCGAACCAGTTGGGTGATGGAAGAAATTGTAAAAGATTATTATAATAAAAAATGAAATTTGTAATCGACGATAAAATACCCTACATAAAAGGAGCATTAGAACCTTTCGGAGAAGTGGTTTATTTACCGGGAGCAAAAACGACTCCTGAAATTGTAAAAAATGCTGATGCCCTGATTACACGAACTCGCACAATTTGCAATGAAACGCTATTGAAGAATTCAACTGTCAGTTTTATTGCTACTGCAACCATTGGCTTTGATCACATTGATACTGATTTCTGTAAACAAGCCGGAATAGAATGGACGAATGCGCCTGGTTGTAACAGCAAGTCGGTGGAACAATACATTGCCTCTGCCCTATTTGTTCTGGCTGAAAAAAAAGGCTTTCGGCTAAAAGATAAAACCATCGGCATTGTCGGTGTTGGTCAGGTGGGTTCTAAAGTGGCCAAAGTATGCGAGCTACTAGGTATGAAAGTTCTGCTAAACGACCCTCCCAGGGAACGTGCAGAAGGACCGGATCAGTTTGTCAACTTTCAGGAAATAATCTCAAATTCAGACATTATCACCTTCCATGTACCATTGACCATGCATGGAGAAGATGCAACTTTTCATATGGCAGACTCGCTTTTTTTTAACTCGTTAGAACATTGCCCAATCATTTTTAACACATGCCGGGGCGAGGTAGTCGACACATTTGCCGGCGAGTCGGCTATTGAACGAGGACAAATTTCAGGCATGGTACTGGATTGCTGGGAGCGCGAACCCGACATCGACCGAAACCTGTTACAGCTGGTTGATCTGGCGACCCCCCACATAGCAGGCTACTCGAAGGATGGGAAGGCCAATGGAACTAGGATGAGCATTCAGGCAATCAGTCAGTTTTTCAACCTTGGAATAGACGACTGGCAACCGCAGGGAGTCGATCTTCCGGATCAAACAATAATCAATCTGGATGGTTTAAATCGTACAGAGGAAGAGATCATTGGTGAAGCAATTCGGTTCACTTACGATATCAGGAACGATGACCAACAATTGCGAAATAATCCTGAACTGTTTGAGAAGCTACGCGGCGATTATCCTGTACGAAGAGAGTATCCTGTTTTTACAATTAAACCTAAAAATATAAATAACGTAACAGTTGACAAACTAAAACAACTTGGGTTCAATATTTCAATTTGACATTCAATATAACTAACAGAAAAAGAAAATAAATTATAAAAAATGGCAAAATTAGCAGACATCGGTTTGATTGGGTTAGCTGTAATGGGCGAAAACCTGGTTTTAAACATGGAAAGTAAAGGCTACACGGTTGCGGTATACAACCGTACGGTAGAAAAAGTAGACAAATTTGTAAACGGACGAGGTGCCGGAAAGAATTTCATAGGCGCTCACTCTATTAAAGATTTAGTAGCTTCTTTAGAAAAACCCCGAAAAGTAATGATGCTTGTAAAAGCTGGGAAACCGGTTGATGACTTCATTGAATTACTGATTCCTCATCTGGAAGAAGGTGATATTATTATCGATGGTGGTAACTCTCACTTCCCCGATACGATTAGAAGAACAAAGTACGTAGAAAGCAAGGGGCTACTTTATATTGGAACTGGTGTTTCGGGTGGCGAAGAAGGCGCTTTAAAAGGGCCATCAATGATGCCGGGCGGGTCGCCCGCAGCTTGGCCACACGTGAAAGAAATTTTTCAGGCAGTGGCAGCCAAAGTGGAAGACAACGAGCCTTGTTGCGACTGGGTTGGTGAAGATGGCGCCGGTCATTTTGTAAAGATGGTTCACAACGGGATTGAGTACGGCGACATGCAAATTATTTGCGAAGCCTACCAAATGATGAAAGAACTACTTGGCATGAATGCCGATGAAATGCACGAGGTTTTCAAAGAATGGAACAACGATGTATTGGACTCTTACCTAATTGAGATTACTCGCGATATTCTCGGTTTTAAAGATGAAGATGGCGAACCACTGGTTGAAAAAATCCTGGACACCGCCGGACAAAAGGGGACCGGAAAATGGACTGGCGTTGCAGCACTAGATCTCGGCATTCCATTGACCCTGATTGGCGAATCTGTATTTGCACGTTGTTTGTCAGCGCAAAAAGATTTGCGTGTCGAAGCCTCAAAAGTAATTGAAGGCCCAAAGACAAAGTTTGATGGCGACAAAGCTCAAATGATTAACGACTTGAAAGATGCTTTATTTGGTGCAAAAATCATTTCGTATGCTCAGGGGTACAACCTCATGATGGAAGCAGCCAAGGAACATAACTGGAACCTGAACTACGGCGGCATTGCCCTGATGTGGCGTGGCGGTTGTATCATTCGTTCGGTTTTCTTAGCTGATATCAAATCTGCATTCGACAACAATCCAAATCTGGCCAATTTGCTACTTGATCCTTACTTTAAAGATAAAGTTGAAAAAGCACAGGCTGGTTGGAGACGAGTTTGTGCAACAGCACTTTCTCATGGAGTTCCGGTTCCATCTTTAACTTCAGCATTGTGCTATTTTGATGGAATACGCAGCGAACGCTTGCCTGCAAACTTGCTGCAAGCTCAGCGTGATTACTTTGGAGCACACACCTACGAACGTTTAGACAAACCACGTGGCGAATTTTTCCACACCAACTGGACTGGTCGCGGGGGTGATACCGCATCATCAACTTATGATGTATAGTGTAAGTTAAAAATAACAAATTCATATTATTAAAGCTGCTTCTCATATATTGGAAAGCAGCTTTTTCTTTTGAAGGTTGAATATTGGTCTGATCACTCCAAGTCATCGGATCAATACCCCCCACGCCAGCGATTGACTTTTCATCAAGTTATCGCAATTTGCATTATTCAACGCAAAATTTTATTCCATGCAAAAGAGTCTCCTTTATCACATATATAACCGGGAAAACAATTCACAAAAAATATTTTTCAACCGTAAAAACTACATGTTCTTTCCAGATAAAAACTGCAATCTTGCTTCGTTCATACACCAGAGCAATCCAAAAACAAGAAAACAAAACCGGCAGCCTTTTTCAAAAGCGAACCAAAGCCACCTGCCTCACGCAAATCGACAAAATAGCTCCTGCCTGGTTTCAGTCAAATTATGGAGCAATAATCAACACCTCTTTTCCAGAAAGAGAATATACACAAGTATGTTTTAATTATATCCATGGTAATCCGGTTAAAGATGGGTTAACCAGAAAACCACCTGATTCGGAATTTTCATCGGCACGTGATTATTCAGCACTTCGTAGTGGAAAAATAATTAACAAAGAGCGAGCAAATGAATTTGGTTTGGTTTATCAATAAGCCTAAGCCAGCCTGCAGAGCAGGTGACTTTGAGTCACCTGCTCTGTAAAGATTCACCCAATTGCTAAATCTTTTTAAACTAAAAATCCTATAACTTTGTAAAAATATTGTAGTTTTGCGCAATTTTTCAATCCAAAAGCTGATATATTATGGCAAAGTACTCAAATGAAGTCTCAAGAACCTTTAGCGAATATTTGCTGATTCCCGGCCTTACTGACAAGGACTGTTTACCTGACAACGTTTCGTTAAAAGCTCCATTGGTAAGCTTTAAAAAAGGCGAAAAGCCTAGTATGGAATTAAATGTCCCATTTGTCTCGGCAATCATGCAATCGGTTTCCGATCATAATATGGCAATTGCCTTAGCGCGAAATGGCGGACTATCTTTCATATACGGATCTCAGCCAATTGACACGCAGGCCGAAATGGTGCGTAAAGTAAAAAAATTCAAATCTGGATTTGTTGAAAGTGATTCGAACCTGACTCCTGAGGACACGTTAGCCGATGTAATTGAATTGATTGAGAAAACAGGTCATTCAACTGTAGGAATTACAGCAGACGGAACGACCAACGGAAAATTATTGGGTATTGTTACCGGACGAGACTACCGTGTCAGCCGCGATTCTTTGGATAAAAAAGTAAAAGACTTCATGACTCCTTATGATAAAATCATCAAAGGGGAACTCGGAATTGCATTGAATGAGGCTAACGATATTATTTGGGACAACAAATTAAACAGTCTCCCGATCGTCGATAAAAATCAAAACCTACAATATTTCGTTTTCAGGAAAGATTACGAAAGCCATAAAGAACACCCAAACGAATTATCGGATGGAAATAAAAAGCTAATGGTTGGAGCCGGTATTAACAGCCGCGACTATAAAGAGCGTGTGCCGGAATTGGTGGCAGCAGGAGCCGACGTATTGTGTGTTGATTCCTCAGACGGCTTTTCATCTTGGCAACGCGAAACCGTGGAATGGGTTAAACAAGAATTCAACGGCAAAGTAAAAATCGGAGCGGGCAATGTTGTTGACAAAGAAGGATTCCTTTTCTTAGCTGAAGCTGGTGCCGATTTTATAAAAGTTGGTATTGGTGGAGGTTCAATTTGTATCACTCGCGAGCAAAAAGGAATTGGCCGTGGACAAGCCACCTCTATTATTGAAGTGGCAGCGGCACGCGACGAATACTTTGAACAAACAGGTACTTACATTCCAATTTGTTCTGATGGCGGAATTGTGCAGGATTACCACATGGTATTGGCATTGGCCATGGGTGCCGATTTCCTGATGATGGGACGTTACTTTGCTCGTTTTGATGAAAGCCCTACTCGCAAAATGATGGTGAATAACCGCTACGTAAAAGAATACTGGGGCGAAGGATCGAACCGTGCACGTAACTGGCAGCGGTACGACATGGGTGGAAGCACAGGGCTGAAGTTTGAAGAAGGTGTTGACAGCTATGTTCCTTACGCAGGTAAATTAAAAGACAACCTGGATATTACTATAGGGAAAATGAAATCAACAATGTGCAGCTGTGGTTCAATCTCTATTCAACAACTAAAAGAAGAGGCTAAAATCACCTTGGTTTCGGCTACAAGTATTGTTGAAGGCGGCGCACACGATGTTATTCTGAAAGATACCAACATGTAAAAACACAAGCATGACATAAAAAATCCCGACCTTATCCGGTTGGGATTTTTTATATCCAAACATTTAGAGATCAATATTAAAATCATAAATTAGTTGGAAATTTAATGAAACGATATTGATCTTTAAGTCTTATGGCAGCACCTGCAACTAAATCATCCATTAATTTCAAGATCCTTTTTGCTGGTCTACTTATTTTCTTCAGCATCTTATTTTTTGTCGATTTAAAGCCCGGCTTCCCTGAGGTTACTTACACGGCAGCAATTGCGGTTCTCGTTGCTCTCTGGTGGGTAACCGAAGCACTTCCAATAGGTGTAACCTCACTCCTACCCATACTTCTTTTTCCGATGCTGGGTGTTCTCGATGGGAAAGCCATATCGAACTCCTACATCAACTACATCATATTTTTGTACATCGGTGGGTTTATTATGGCACTTGCTCTTGAAAAATGGAATCTCCATAAGCGAATAGCCCTGAAAATATTATCGCTGGCTGGCAGCAAACCCATCATGATTTTGTTTGGATTCATGTTTGCTGCAGCATTCCTATCCATGTGGATGTCAAATACCGCAACGGCAATGATGATGTTACCTATCGCCTTTTCGGTTGTAACAGCATTGGCTGATGTTGTTGGAGAAAAGCACATTCTAAAATTCAGAACAGGCCTACTTCTTAGTATTGCTTACGCTTGTTCAATTGGCGGCATCAGCACATTGGTGGGGACACCTCCGAACTTATCTTTTGTCCGGATTTTCGAAATTATTTTTCCTGCCGGTCCAGAGATTTCATTCGGGCAGTGGGCTGTCTTTGCTCTTCCGTTAACAATTTCCATGTTTCTGGTGACGCTGTCCTTCCTTTACTTCAGGTACAAACCCGGAAAAGAAATGTCTGTTCTAAAAAAAGACTTTTTTCAACAAAAATACAAAGAGCTTGGCCCTATTTCAGTTAACGAAAAAAGAGTTCTGGTTTTATTCTGTCTTTTAATATTTCTTTGGTTTTTTCGTAAGAATATTGATCTGGGAGTTTTCATAATTCCCGGATGGAGTAAGGTTTTCGAACATCCTGAATTTATCAACGATGGAACGATAGCCATTTTCGTAGCAGTACTGCTTTTTGTAATTCCTTCATCAAAAAAAAGAGAAGGTTTGGTAAACTGGGAAATCACCAAAAAAATCCCCTGGCAAATTGTACTGTTATTTGGTGGTGGTTTTGCACTGGCTAGAGGTTTTATTGATTCAGGACTTTCAGCATACATTGGCAACCAACTTACTGAAGCAAAATCTTTATCCAACATAGAATTGGTGGCGCTAGTTACGTCAATAATGACCGGGCTTACCGAATTTACGTCCAATACTGCTACCACAGAAATGATGCTCCCCATTATTTCAGGAATGGCGGTTGAGATTCAGGTCAATCCGCTTTTGCTGATGATTCCGGTCACCTTAGCCGCATCAATGGCCTTTATGTTTCCAGTGGCCACTCCTCCCAATGCAATCATTTTCAGCACGGGAAAGTTATCTATGATGGAAATGATGAAAACTGGATTCTTCCTGAACCTCATCGCCATCATACTAATAACCTTGCTAACGATATTTTGGGGAACAGCAGTGTTACCAATCGACCTTTTTGAATACCCCGAATGGGCTATTGAAGGAGCCAAAAATGCAATCCATTAGCAAAGGCTACGCTTTTTTGAAATAGTCTTTCGGTGCATTACAAATCGGACATTTATAGTCCTCCGGTAAATCTTCAAACGGAGTACCTGGCTCAATTCCCATCGTTGGATCACCAACCTCAGGATCGTAAGTATAGCCACAAATTACACAAACATGGGGAGAAGCTTCGTCCCCCTGCTCCGTGTTTTCTTCTGCTCCTTCAGGTTTACGCTCCTCTTCCTCCTTCTTTAGCGTGTCCTGCTCAATGTACGTTGGAGAATTTTTTGGTGAAAACATTTTATATTTCTCACGATAATAAGCATAAGTCAAAGGCTCTTCATCCAGCACCACATCACTTTCTACAACTTCGCCGATAATCAGCCAGTGTGATCCAACATCAACGGTGTGAGTTACTTTACAATCTAACCATGCCACACACTCATCAATTACAATTGGCATCCCTGTTTGAGCCGTTTTTACTTCTACATCTTTAAACTTATCTACAGCATCACCCGAGTTAAACCCAAATTCACCGATCAACTTTACATTCAGTTCCTTTTTCAATATTGAAACAGAAAAGGCACCCGCCTCCCGAATTACATCCGTTGTGAGGTTATCCTTATGGCACGAAATTGCAACCTGTTCCGGCGAATTAGTAACCTGAAAAGCGGTGTTTGCAATGTATCCCGATTTTTTACCACCTAACTCTGAGGCTACCAGATACATTCCGTATGACATTTTATGAAAAGCTTTGTATTTCATGTGTTTATATTTTTTATTTTAAGTTCGTACAATTTCCGTGCTCCACTGTAGTACTTTCATATCGTACACCAACGCAGGGAACTACCAAATAACAATCCTCTTGGGTGAGCAAAATTTTGATCATGGTCGTTTCGATCTCACTTATAATTTTAAATTTTAAAAGGCCTTTATTTCATTGTATCGTTTATTCTAAATTAATAGAATTTGCAAACTCATTTCGATGAAACTGCCTTGCAATACCCCACCAGTGTGTAAAAATTGTTACATGCTTATTTCGCGTGTATCAATTTTATGATTCAAAATAACTTTTAAATATAGCGCTTTATGCCCCAGTGATTTTCTTCGTTTCCTTTAAAACTATAAATTTGGGATTAATTTAGCAGACTCCCATAAGAAATGATAGTTTTATAAATCATAATTAATAGAAGTAGGCTTTTAGTTTCAAACGGCTTTTTCAAAATGATTGTTAATTATTTGAGTAATCTCATTTTCTGTTCGGTAATTTTTTTACATTTTTGAAGCCTTTTGCGCAGAATATCAACCAGATTATAAAAAGTAAAAAGAATGATAAGAAGGACAAGTTTTATTGCTTTTCTCGTTTTCATTGGTTCAGCATATAGCTGGGCTTGTACAAATTTCTTAGTCACTAAAGGTGCGTCGACCGATGGATCGACCATGATTACCTACGCGGCGGACTCTCACACTTTGTTTGGTGAGTTATATTATTTTCCGGCAGCTGATCATCCCGAAGGAGCTACCAGAAATATCTACGAGTGGGATACCGGAAAATTTCTTGGTGTTATCCCCGAAGTTGAGCATACCTACAGTGTGGTTGGTAATATGAACGAATTTCAGGTTGCTATTGGTGAAACCACCTATGGCGGCAGGGAAGAATTACACCATCAGTCTGATGCCA
This sequence comes from Sunxiuqinia indica, assembly GCF_009847015.1. Classification (GTDB taxonomy): domain Bacteria; phylum Bacteroidota; class Bacteroidia; order Bacteroidales; family Prolixibacteraceae; genus Sunxiuqinia; species Sunxiuqinia indica. Next base: position 358,168 of record NZ_WVEM01000001.1, on the reverse strand, counting down.
TTATGGATTACGGCAGTTTGATGTATGTAGCTCTGCAGCGTTCGAAAAGTGCACGTGAAGCCATCAAGGTCATGACCGAATTGGTCGATCAATTTGGATATTATAGCAGTGGAGAATCTTTTTCAATTTCCGATCCTAACGAAGTCTGGATAATGGAAATGATTGGTAAAGGCGAAGGCGAAAAAGGAGCGGTATGGGTAGCCCGTCGGATACCCGATGGATACATTAGCGGACATGCGAACCAGGCTCGCATCACAAGCTTCCCATTGAATGACACCCAAAATTGCATGTACTCCAAAGATGTTATTTCTTTTGCCCGTGAAAAAGGATGGTTTGATGGCAAAAATAAAGATTTCAGTTTTTCTGATGTTTATGCTCCCGTTGACTTTGGTGGAGCTCGTTTTTGCGAAGCTCGTGTGTGGGCAGGCTTCAACCAGGTAACTTCAGGCATGGATAAATACACGGACTATGCAAAAGGAATAATTGAGCACGATACCATTACTAATTACGCTTCAAACCGTTTACCACTGTGGATAAAACCAGATGAAAAACTTAGCGTGAAAGATGTAATGGAAATGATGCGTGATCACTTTGAAGGTACCGAGCTGGACATGACTCAAGACATTGGCGCAGGTCCCTATAAATTACCATACCGCTGGCGCGGACTAACCTGGGAAGTTGATTCGGTTGAGTATTGCAATGAGCGCGCTGTATCGACACAGCAAACCGGATTTTCATTCGTCTCACAAAGTCGTTCGTGGCTGCCAAATCCGATTGGCGGCATCCTTTGGTTTGGAGTAGACGACACTTACAGTACCTGCTACGCTCCCATGTACTGCGGAATAACAGAAACGCCGGAATGTTTTGCTGTAGGCAATGGAGATCTGCTGACTTACTCTGAAACTTCTGCTTTTTGGGTTTTCAATACGGTATCCAACTTTGCCTACCTGCGTTACGACTCCATGATTGAGCATGTCAGAGAACTACAATCCGAAATTGAAGGGAAATTTATAGCTTACACTCCTGCCATAGATCAAGCAGCAAAATTGCTTTATGAAACAGAAGGAGCTGACAAAGCCCGTGCATTTTTAACCGAATATTCGACTAACGAGGCAAATAACATGACAGACGACTGGCGTGACCTCTATCATTACCTACTTGTAAAATACATTGATGGAAACATCAAAAAAGAAAAGAATGGAAAATTCGAAACGAATGAACACGGACTTCCTGCATTTCCAGACCAACCGGGATATCCTGAATGGTGGTACAAGGCAATTACGAAAAGTACTGGTGACCATTTTAAAGTAATTGGTGGTGCCGGGCACTAAAAAAGAGATAAATAGTTTTGTACGCCAATAAATAATGCTAATTTTGCGCCAAATTCAGCAATCTCTTACACTGTAGCTGTGTAATATTGCGTAAAACTAAAAAACGATGGATTTAATAAAAGTAGCCGAACAAGCATTTGAGGTTGTAAACAACCTTCAAAAATTTAGCGCCGGTGACACCATTACGGTACACTACAAAATTAGAGAGGGAAGCAAAGAGCGTATCCAGGATTTCCGTGGTGTAGTTATTCAGGTAAAAGGTGCCGGGACAAACAAAACATTCACAGTGCGTAAAATGTCAGGAAACATTGGCGTTGAGCGTATTTTCCCAATGACCTCTCCATTTATTGAAGGTATTGACGTTAACAAAACTGGTAGTGTACGTCGCGCACGTATCTTTTACCAACGTGAACGTACTGGTAAAAAAGCCCGAATCAAAGAAAGAAGATTCTAAAATCAGAACTCATTATAAGAAAAAGGCCTTCGAATCGAAGGCCTTTTTTTTGCTCTTTTTTGTAGCTCCAACAAAGAAGAAATTAATTCTGCCTATTTTATATTTGTTGATAAATATCACAGCTTATCAGCTCTCCAACTCGTTATTTTGCACCTAAAATAGTTCATTATGGCATTTCTACAGAAAGAAAAAATATTTAGCCTGAAATGGTTTAAAGAATACACTTTTATTACAATTGGAGCACTCTTAATTGCAGTGGGATTTGTCTATTTTATGACTCCGCATAAAATAGTACCGGGCGGAGTGTACGGTATTGCCATTGTTGTACATTACCTAACGGAAGGACTATTTCCGTTTTGGCCAAAAGGGTTCCCAATTGGGTTGTTCGGCTTGCTGGTTAACATCCCACTGACCATTGCAGGAATTAAGATTTTAGGTCCCCGCTTTGGAGTCAAGACAATCATTGGATTTGTCCTAACCTCTGTTTTTATGGACATGATAACATATTTCAGAGAAGTTGGCGACGCTCCTCTTGTAGAAGATGTATTGCTCTCCTGCGTATTTGGAGGCGTGCTGCTTGGCGTTGGACTAGGACTGATTTTTAAGTCAAGAGCGACATCAGGAGGATCAGATATTATAGCTATGATTATTGCTAAGTATACCAGCTTACAACTTGGCCAATTGATGATTTATGTCGATTCGGTAATTGTGCTATTTGGACTTGTTGCCTTCCGCGAATGGCAAATCCCACTTTATTCGTGGCTCGCCATTTACATCACCGGCCGGGCAATTGACTTCATACTTGAAGGCTCAAATTACAATAAAGCCCTCCTGATCATCTCAGACAAACATGAAGAAATTAAAAATAAAATATTGGTTGACATAGAGCGCGGAGGCACCTATTTAAAGGGAACAGGAATGTACAGCGGCGAAGATAAAAACATCATTTATACCGTAGTAAGCCGCCGCGAAGTAGCCATCCTGGAGCAATACATCAGCCAAATAGACCCCAATGCATTTATAACGGTAATGGACACCCGCGAAATTTTGGGTGAAGGATTTCAGTCGATAAAAATGAAGACCGATTCATAATAATGATTTAAAGAAACAAGTCTTTTAGTTAGCATTTGTTTTTTTTAAATTCGAAGTTCCTTAAAACTTCTAGTCTCAGTCCTGTAATGCCATGAAACAGATCTTCACCATTCTCTGTCTATTTTTATTCGTTCATCTAACGAATGCACAATCAGTTGGACTAGTTCTAAGTGGTGGTGGCGCAAAAGGGTTAGCACATATTGGTGTTATTAAGGCTCTGGAAGAAGATAATATTCCTATCGATTATATTGCAGGAACCTCTATGGGTGCAATTGTCGCAGGTTTATATGCTGCTGGATACTCCCCCGAAGAAATGGAAAAGCTTTTTCTCTCTGACAAATTCAAATTTTGGTCGACAGGAAAAATACAGGAAGAATACCGATACTTCTTTCGCAAACTGGAGGAGAGTCCATCATGGTTAAATCTGGATTTGCAAAGAACCGACGATAAATTAAAACTCCTGCTTCCCACCAACATCATTCCCGAGGAACAGATGGACTTTGCATTTATGGAATTATTTTCATCGACCAATGCTGTTTGCGATTATAATTTTGATAACCTAATGGTTCCTTTCCTCTGCATTGCAACCGATGTATACGAAAATAAAGAAATTGAGCTGCGAAGTGGAGACTTAGGAGAAGCTGTTCGTGCTTCAATGACTTTCCCTTTATATTTTAAACCCATTTTAATTGATGGAGCATTAGCTTTTGACGGTGGAATTGTCAATAATTTTCCGGTGAAAAACACCATCGAAACGTTTAATCCTGACATCATCATTGGTCACAAAGTAGCCAATAATGCACGCCGCCCTAATGAAGATGACGTGATGGCTCAGTTGGAAAATTTGATCATGCAAAAAACGGACTATTACATACCGCCAAGCAGAGGCATCTTGCTTGAAACAAAATTTTCAAACATAAACTTGTTGGACTTTGGAAAAATACTGAGCATTGAAAAAGCTGGTTACCAAACGGCAACAACACGAATGGACAGCATTAAAATGTTGGTAAAAAGAAGAGTTTCGCAACAGAAATTAGACAGTAAGAGGACAGCTTTTAATATTCGTAAACCAAGGCTCAAATTTCAAAACGTACAAGTTGAAGGAGTTTCTGATCCCATGCAACGCAAGTACATTATTCAAAGTATAAAACACAAAAACGACGTGATCGGATTAGATGAGCTACGCAAAGAATATTTCAAGTTGGTAGCTGATCCACAGTTAAGATCAATCCGTCCGGTTTCCATATACAACAAAGAAACCGGCTATTTTGACGTCCACTTAAAAGTAAAAAAAGCCAAGGCTCTCGAGATAAAATTTGGAGGAAACGTATCAACAAAACCAATCAATCAGGGATTCTTAACTCTCGATTACCTGTTTTTTGATGACCGAGCTTATACCCTGAGTAGCAACATCTATTTTGGTCGTTTTTACAGTTCAATAAAAACCGGCGGACGAATTGATTTTCCAACGAAAACTCCATTCTACTTGTCTGGGTATTTCTCCCTAAACCGATGGGATTATTTCTCCAGCAGCAGCGAATTCTTTTTCGAAGATGTTAGTTCACCCTTCGTTATTCAAGACGAAAATAACGTTCGGTTTGAAATTGGACTGCCTGTAAATACACACGGAAAATTCACTCTCGGAACAAGTTATTCGGTAGCTTCAGACACCTATTACATCAACGAATCAATAAAAAAAGATGACATTGCTGAACAAACTAACTTTGATGCTTTTTCGGCAAATATTAGACTCGAAAAAAATTCACAAAACTACAAACAATTTGCCACAGAGGGCATTTCTTCGGAAATAGGAATTACCTATACCACAGGAACTGAAAAGTATAAAACAGGCACAAATTCTCCATTCAACCAAGGATTTATTGCCAACCACGAATTTCTTACTTTAAAGGGGAAATATGATAATTACTTTTCGCTTTCGCGGCATTTCAGGCTAGGACTATATGGCGAAGGAGTTTATAGTAACAAAAGCGTATTTAGCAATTACACAGCGACACTGCTAGCAGCAAATACTTTTGCACCTACCCCGTTTAGTCAAACCGTGTTTTTAAAGAAATATCGCGCCAACAAATATATTGCAGCCGGCTTAAAATCGGTTTTTCATCTGACCAATCAAATGCATTTAAGGCTTGAAGGTTATGCTTTTTTACCCTACCGTAGAATTAACGAAGGCGACAATTACAAAGGTTTTTACGATCCCGATCAATTTTCGACTTTGAAATTAATGGGGCTTGGTGGAGTTGTTTACCACACCGGGCTTGGTCCGGTAAGTTTAACGCTCAATTATTTCGATAAAGAAGACACTAAGTTTTATGTCGTTTTTAGCTTTGGATATGTATTGTTTAACAAAAAGGGATATTAATAAAATACCTTGATCTTAATTTGCTCTTTGATAAAACTTCACCCAATCAATCTCAAAATTATGCGGAAGATCTGCATTCTCCCGAACAACAAGGGCAGCCAAATTTATAAACATCGGATAATCAGGCACATTTATTGAGCTGGTATAAATTTCCTTATCATTGATTTTCCAGGTCAACTTATTATTTTCCCACACCAATGTAAAAATGTAGAACTTGCCAGCAGATAATCCTGACAAAGAAAAAGAGGCATCTTCTAATCTTCCATTTGAATTCTTGCTCACACCAAACTGACTTTTTACTCCTGTTTCAAGTAAGTTTAATCGCAATGAATTTTCTTCACCGGCAAGATAGCAGACATCTTGAAAGCTTTTACCCGGATTGTATCTAATCTTTGCTTCAAATATTCCGTATTTCGACTCGAACAAGCCTCCGGTAGTTAAATTATCAGAGGAGTAATCAAATTCATTTTCAACAAATCCGAAAGCTGGATTCCAGACCAACGAATTTACTTTATCCTTTTTTACCTGAATTTTTAAACACCGATCGTTTAGATGAATATTTTTCCCACTATCAAAAGCCTGTAAATCGCCAGCCTGTGAAAAATTCTGCCCTACAGTTTTTTCAGCCCAGTAGTTTATGGTTTTCCATTTGGTCTCATCCAATATTCCATTCTCAAATCGATCCTCAAAAGCAAGGTTCCAGTTTTCAAAAAATTCAAAAGCGTTCGAGTCCTCGTACTTCAAATAAAGGACAATCTCCTGTTTGTTTTTCAGCGCTTCATACCGCTGTTCATCGCGATACTCATCAGTATTTTCCCATTTTTTCGGATCCTCCAAATACGCTCTGTGCTTCTGGTAGTCTTCACTTTCAATAATTTCCTTCAATCCTTCATAAGTTGCCTTTTCCTTCGATTGATCCATTCGAAGGAAATTTTTATAGGCAGATGTTTTAGGATATTTCATAAAAAAGCTAACATCATTAGAAGATTTCAGCTCATTGAATTCAGCTTTCTGTTCCTTATCAGCGCCCCGCGAAATTTGTTTTTCGAGCTCAAAATAACGATCAAGACTATCTCCGTTTTTCAATTTCTGAAACCGTTTCAAATCGGAGGACTCCAATGTTTCATAATACCTTTTTAGGCGTTTATTTCCTCTTAGCTTTTCAAACTGCTTTAACTGACGCTCTTCGGGACTCCCTTTAAACTTCAATGATTTTAATTCGGCTTTTAGCTTTTTAAACGACTCGGCAGTGACTTTTTCCTGTAGTTCTAAGAATTCTTTCAACTCGTCCGACTGCTGAACTTCTTTAAATACGCGGTAATCTTTCAAAAGAGATTCTTTCTCAGACTCGACTTTTGACGTGGCTTTTATACCTCCAAAGGTATTCAGCATAAACAATTTTAAAGACATGAGGATTCGTTTTTTCCTGGTTTATGGAATTAAAAATAACAATAAAAAGGTAAGTTAATAACATTTTTTCATCATCTGGTGGAAAAATATTAATTTCAACCTTTGTAACAACACAAACCCAACCTATAAGAATGAGAAAAATTACACTCTTTTTTCTTGTCGTTGCATGCCTTTTTACCAGTTTCCCGACTGTTGCTCAAGACTATTTTAAGGACGGCGGTGAAGCAGGAAAAACCTATATTTTGATGGCTCATCCAACGGTACAAAATATCGAGCGGATGAAATACTTGATTGACAACCACTTTCTTTTTGTTGGAGAATCTGAGATTGTTGGTATTTATTACAGTTTTGAAAACTACAATTACAACCAATCAATCAATTATATTCGGGACAACGAGCTCAGCAAATTTCACTTACAACATCTGACTGGACTGCTGACCCCTGAAAACATCTACACTGAGAATGATTTTACACATAATTTTGAAGTGTTGTTTGAACAAACTCTCGGGATTTTCTTTTTTGGTGGCCCCGATATACAACCAATTACCTATGGCGAGGAAAATCGGTATGCGGTAGTCACCGACCCCTATCGGCATTTATTCGAGCTTTCTCTCGCTTTCCATTTACTTGGAGGCTCGCAAAGCCCGGATTATACACCTTTACTTGAGAAGAATCCTAAATATTTTATTTGTGGTTTCTGTTTAGGTATGCAGACCATGAATGTTGCTACAGGTGGAAAAATGGTACAAGATATCCCGGCCGAAATTTATGACACAGATGATCCGTCAGAAATTGTTGAATTTGACAGAGACAAAATACATCGGAATTATTGGCAGGAAATATTTACCAACGATAAGTTGATGAATGTAAACTTTCATCAATTAAGGCTTCCCGAAGGTGGCTTTTTTGCCGAAGAAGTCAAGTGGAGAAATGACGTTTCTCCACCTGTTTTAAGTGCCCATCACCAAGCAATTAAAGACCTCAATGAATGTTGGGAAGTTACAGCTTGGTCAATGGATAAAAAGGTAATTGAAGGAATTCACCACAAAAAATATCCAAATGTTTTTGGGGTTCAGTTCCATCCTGAGATCCCGGAATTATACTACCCTGCCGACTCCTTAATTTTCTCTCCGTCAGATCAGCCAAAATCCTACTTTGATCGTATCGGAAGCGATGGACAAAAATTTCACAAAAAGCTCTGGCGTTTTATATCAAAATCAATCCAATAGTTAGTCACCATTTATTCTTTAAAAATTCTATTTTTGCAGCTCAAATATATTTTATGGGCTTTAAAGAAGAGATCAAACGAAGAAGAACTTTTGGAATTGTTAGTCACCCCGATGCCGGGAAAACGACGTTAACGGAGAAGCTTTTGCTTTTTGGAGGAGCAATCAGGGTCGCGGGTGCTGTAAAAAGCAATAAAATCAAAAAAGGTGCAACTTCCGACTTCATGGAGATTGAACGCCAAAGAGGTATCTCGGTAGCAACTTCCGTCATGGGGTTTGAATATCGCAACTACAAAGTGAACATTCTGGATACGCCCGGCCACCAGGACTTTCAGGAAGATACGTTCCGCACGCTAACTGCTGTTGACAGCGTTATTATTGTGATTGACGCAGCCAAAGGTGTTGAGCCACAAACCGAAAAATTGATGAATGTATGCCGGATGCGAAAAACACCGGTTATTGTTTTTGTTAACAAGCTCGACCGGCCTTCGCAAGACACGTTTGACCTGCTGGATGAAATTGAAAACCAACTCCAGATTAGTACACGCCCACTCAGTTGGCCTATTAATAGTGGGCCCGATTTTAAAGGGGTTTACAATATCTACAATCGTAGCTTGAGGTTGTTTGATGCCAATGTACAGCAGATTGAAGAAGGTATTGACTTTAAAGACGTCAGCAGTCCCGAATTGGAAGAATATATCGGCGACGATGCCGACGTGTTGAGGGAAGAATTGGAATTGGTAGAAGGAGTCTATCCTGAATTTGATCATCAGGAATATTTGAAGGGAAATTTAGCACCCGTGTTTTTTGGTAGTGCATTATATAACTTCGGAGTTCAAGAGTTGCTTGATGCCTTTGTTGAAATTGCACCGTCACCACGTCCCAGCATAACGGAAGAGCGCGAAATTAAGCCGGAGGAAGATGGTTTTACCGGCTTTATTTTTAAGATCCACGCTAATATCGACCCCAATCACCGCAGCCGAATTGCCTTTGTAAAAATATGCTCAGGCAAATTTGAGCGAAACAAACCTTACAAGCACGTTCGAACTGGCAAATCACTTCGAATTTCGAGCCCAACAGCATTTATGGCTTCGCAAAAAGAAATTATTGAGGAAGCCTATCCGGGTGATATTATCGGAGTTCCCGACTCTGGCAACCTGGTCATTGGCGATTCAATAACCGAAGGTGAAGAAATCCACTTCAAAGGACTACCGAGCTTCTCTCCCGAATTGTTCCGCTTTATTGAAAATGCCGACCCCATGAAATCGAAACAGCTTGCCAAAGGCATTGACCAGCTTATGGACGAAGGTGTTGCCCAATTATTTACCAGCCAATTCAATGGCCGTAAAATAATTGGAACAGTGGGGCAGCTTCAGTTCGAAGTAATTGAATATCGTTTGTTGCACGAATATGGAGCCAAGTGCCGGTTCGAACATTTAAATATGCACAAAGCTTGCTGGATTGAATGCGATGATCCGAAAGTGTTGAGTGAGTTCAAAAAACGAAAACACCAGAAAATGGCTGTTGACAAACGCGGAAGAGATGTTTTCATGGCTGATTCAGGTTTTATTTTGCAAATGGCACAAGATGAATTTAAAGACGTTAAGTTCCATTTCACCAGCGAATTCTAACTTTCGCTTTCTTTTTGGCTTTTGTATTGAATCGATATTTTTCTATTTTTAGAAAAAACCAGGTATGGAAATCCTAAGCATAAATTTTTTCGAAGGCAACCTTTTTTCATACGTTGTATTACCTCTTCTGATCTTTCTGGCTCGCATAAGCGATGTAACAGTTGGAACGCTTCGCATTGTCATGGTCTCTAAAGGACAAAAGTATATCGCTCCTTTGCTCGGTTTTTTCGAGGTGATCATCTGGCTGGTTACCATGAGTAAGATCATTCAGAATATTGACAATTGGGTAGCTTACGTAGCTTATGGTGCCGGCTTTGCTACAGGAAATTTAGTTGGTTTAATTATTGAAGAAAAATTAGCCGTTGGAATTGTTCAATTACAGATTATTACACGCAAAAGTGCCGATAACCTGATTGCGAAATTGAAAGCAAGTGGTTATGGAGTCACCTATCACGAAGCTCAGGGAGCCAACGAAAAAGTGGCCGTAATTTACACCATCATTAAACGTAACGAAATAAAAAAGGTAACTGAGATCATGCTTACCTATAATCCGAATGCCTTTTATTCCATCGAAGATATTAAAATGATTAGCAAAGGAGCGCCCGGTTTTGTGCAACCGAGCCAACGCTGGCGAAAAGGAAAGTAGCAAACTTAATTTCAAATCAGAACACAAAAATAATCTAATACAATAAGCTATCTAAAAGTTAACATCCTTCAAAAAAGCGAACTGAAAAATATCAATTCTTAAATAAAATTCTGATCTTTGTCACACTTTTTAAAGCTACTACATAAAGGCAAAATCAATTATTGAAAATATATATCTATGTTTAAGATTCAGACCTTGAATAAGATTGATCCAGTTGGGTTGAAAAATTTCCCCTTAGATCAATATGAAATCGCCAGCGAGTTTGCGAATCCCGATGGAATTATCGTAAGAAGTATGAAAATGCACGATATGGAATTTCCGTCGAGCTTGAAAGCTATCGCTCGAGCTGGAGCCGGGGTTAATAATATTCCAATTGACAAGTGTACAAACCAGGGGATTGTCGTATTTAACACACCGGGAGCAAATGCTCATGCTGTGAAAGAACTGACAATAGCAGGTCTAATGCTTACTTCCCGAGACATTGCCGGTTCTATCGAATGGGCAAAATCGCTCATTGGTAAAGGCGACGAAGTTCCAGCGCTGGTTGAAGCCGGAAAGAAAAACTTTGCTGGTCAGGAAATTCGCGGTAAAACGCTGGCAGTTATTGGGCTAGGCGCAATTGGTGTTTTGGTTGCCAATGCAGCTCAAGCTCTGGGAATGAACGTATTGGGGTATGACCCGTTTATTTCTGTAAAACACGCGTGGAAACTGAGCCGCAATGTTAAGCAGGCAGAAGGGATGGAATCGTTGTTGGCAAATGCAGACTACATAACACTCCAAATTCCATTAACTGAAGACACCAAAGGATTCATCAACAAAGATAAATTTAAGATGATGAAAGACGGAGCTCGATTGATGAACTTTGCCCGTGGAGGTCTGGTTAATCATGCAGATTTAGCAGACGCCATTGAATCTGGCAAAGTAGCTCGTTACATCACCGACTTCCCTGATGAAGAAACATTGAAAATGAAAAACGTCATTTCAATTCCTCACCTGGGAGCATCAACTGCCGAATCAGAAACGAATTGTGCGGTCATGGCTGTTGATCAGATACAAGAGTTTTTAGAAAATGGAAACATTATCAATTCGGTAAACTTTCCACCAGCAGAGATGGAACGTACCGGTGGAGCGCGAATTGTTGTTGCCAATAAAAATGTGCCAAATATGGTAAGCCAAATCGCAACCTTATTGGCATCCGAAGGTTACAACATTGCAAACATGCTAAATCGTAATAAAGCTGAAATAGCCTACAATATTATTGATGTCGATCGTAAAGAAGCAGATCCTGCATTAGCTGATAAAATTGCAGCAATAGACGGAGTAATTATGGTTCGAATGATTCAATAAACCCATTAACAATGAGAAAAAGGGATACCGGTTCATGTTAAGCTTTCGCTTTCCTAAACCGGTATCCTTGTTTTTATTCCTTACAGCTCGCAAATAATTTTATTTTTGCGTACGTTTGAAAAAACACATAAAACTTGAAATTTAAATTCTGGCAAAAAATTAAATCATGAGTAACAAGTTGATTGAAAAAGCAGCAGATAATGTTCGTATACTTTCGGCTGCAATGGTTGAAAAAGCAAAATCTGGCCATCCTGGTGGTGCCATGGGCGGAGCTGATTTTGTAAGCGTATTGTATTCAGAGTTTTTAAACTATGACCCCTCAGACATGAGCTGGGCAAACAGAGATCGTTTCTTTTTGGATCCAGGTCACATGTCGCCAATGTTGTATTCCATTCTTTCGTTAACCGGAAAATACAGCATGGATGATTTATCCAATTTTCGCCAATGGGGAAGTGTAACTCCCGGGCATCCTGAAGTTGATGTTGAACGAGGCGTTGAAAACACATCTGGTCCGTTAGGACAAGGTCATACGATGGCCGTTGGTGCTGCTATTGCTGAACGTTTTTTAGTTGAACGTTTTGGTGATTGGATGGCTCACAAGACATATACATTCATTTCTGATGGAGGTGTTCAGGAAGAAATATCGCAGGGAGCTGGCCGTATTGCCGGATATCTGGGTCTTAGCAACCTGATCATGTTTTACGATTCAAATGACATCCAGCTTTCTACCGAAACGAATGCTGTAACGATAGAAGACACAGCTAAAAAATATGAAGCTTGGGGATGGCGAGTCGAAACAATTGAAGGAAACAACATCGAAGCAATCACTGGTGCACTTCAAATCGCTCAGGCGGAAACAGAAAAACCAACCCTGATCATTGGTAAAACCATTATGGGAAAAGGTGCTGTTACCGAAGAAGGAGTTTGTTTCGAAGGTCAGTGCTCAACCCACGGTCAGCCGTTGGGAGCTGCAGGCGGTTCTTTGAAAAAAACAATCGACAACCTTGGAGGAGATTCTGAGAATCCGTTCCAAATCTTCCCTGATGTCGAAGATTTCTTCAAGAAAAGAAATGAAAAACTTATTGCTGCAGCGGCAGAAAAGAAAGCCAAACAAGCCGAGTGGGCAAAAGCAAACCCTGAGTTAGCTAAAAAACTTGAAAAATTCTTCTCGAAAGATACTCCTGACTTTGACTTCAGTAAGATTGAGCAAAAAGCGGGTGCAGCCACGCGTGGTGCGTCAGCAACAGTACTTGCAGCATTTGCCGAAGAAGTTGAAAACATGATTGTAGCTTCAGCCGACTTATCGAACTCTGATAAAACGGACGGATTTTTAAAGAAAACAACAGCCTTCACAAAAGGGGATTTCTCTGGCGCATTCCTTCAGGCAGGAGTTTGTGAATTAACCATGGCCGCATTAATGAACGGAATGGCATTACATGGTGGTATCATTCCTGTATGCGGAACATTCTTCGTATTTAGCGACTACCAAAAACCCGCTGTCCGCCTTTCGGCTTTAATGGAACTTCCTGTTAAATTTGTATGGACTCACGATGCTTTCCGCGTGGGAGAAGATGGCCCGACTCACCAGCCGGTTGAGCAAGAAGCTCAAATTCGCTTATTGGAAAAATTGAAAAACCATCACGGCGATAATTCAGCATTGGTTATTCGTCCTGCTGACTCTGAAGAAACAACCGTAGCTTGGAAAATGGCATTGGAGAACACAAAAACACCGACAGCCCTAATTTTGTCTCGTCAGAATATTGCGAATCTTCCAGCGGAAGATCGTTATGCCGAAGCCTTAAAAGCAGAAAAGGGTGCCTATATTGTAACTGACACAGAGGGAACTCCTGACGTGATTCTTCTTGCCAGTGGGTCGGAGGTTAGCACGTTGGTTGCCGGAGCTGAATTATTGGCAAAGGATGGCGTTAAATGCCGTATCGTTTCAGTACCTTCTGAAGGACTTTTCCGCTCTCAGAGCAAAGCATACCAAGCAGAAGTTCTTCCTGCCGGTGTTAAAAAATTCGGAATGTCTGCCGGACTGCCAGTTACACTGGAAGGCTTAGTTGGAGCCGACGGTTTTGTATTCGGAATGGAATCTTTTGGATTCTCGGCTCCCTACACGGTGCTTGATGAGAAATTAGGTTTCACAGGGCAAAATGTATACAATCAAGTGAAAAAGCTTTTGGCTTAATCGCAACAAACATACAAACAGAAAGGCCGGATATTCCGGCCTTTCTTGTTTTATTTCCATTCCGTCTAACAAATTTCGAACTCAAAGATTACAAAGTCAACAGGTCATCTCCAGACTTCATCCATTAGAATAGTTTTAATTATTGGCTGATGAAAATGGAAATAGTTCTGAAGGAACACGCGCTCCATTCAAAATCTGCTGCATTTCCAGAACAACGTCGGGATAGTCTTCTGCGACATTATTCTCCTCACCAATATCTTCTGACAGGTTGTAAAGCTCAACACTCGCTTTTTCCGGATCAAGCACGTTGTAGCTCACATATTTCCAATCCCCTTTGCGAATAGCCTGTCTTCCGCCCATTTCATGAAACTCCCAGTACAAATGATCGTGTTTTTGCTGTCCTTCTTTTTCTAACAAAGTTGTCAAAAAAGAAATTCCCTGAATATTTTCCGGAGTTTCGGCATCAACAAGCTCTGCAAAAGTGGGCATCACATCCCAAAAGGCAGAGACATGATCAGTGGTACTTGCAGCCCTGATTTTCCCCGGCCAAACAGCAATCATTGGCTCCCGAATACCGCCTTCATACAAATCGCGTTTATAACCTTTCAGTGGGCCGTTGCTATCGAAATAATCCGGATCAGCCCCTCCTTCAACATGTGGGCCATTGTCGGAAGTAAAAATAACAAGGGTGTTCTCAGCTAATCCCAATTCTTCCAACTTATCGACAATTTCGCCAACCTGCTTATCGAGCAAAGTAACCATAGCCGCAAAAGCAGCATGTGACTCCGGCTGGTAACCATATGCTCCCTTCCGAAACCGTTCATCACCCGGGTTGGCTCCATCGTAAACATTTTCCGGCATAAACTCACCTCTATATTTGCTTAAATATTCTTCGGGCAACAGCAACTCTGCATGAGGAATAGTAGTGGGGTAAAACATGAAGAAACTGGTATCCTTATTCTTTTCCAGAAACTCCAATGCTTTCTGATGAATTAGCTCAGGAGCATATTGCTCAAACTGGTCATCTACATTTTTCTCCAATTCTATTCGTTCGTGATTACTCCAGAGATGATCCGGATAATAATTATGCGCCAGTGTTTGACAATTATAGCCGTAAAACACATCAATCCCCTGCTTTTTCGGATCTCCTTCTGTCTCAATAAATCCCAACCCCCATTTTCCAAAGGCACCTGTAAGATAACCATGTTCTTTGAGCATTTCCGGGATTGTATAGGCTTGCGCCGTCAGCGGAACCTGACCTTCGGGCTTTCTACCAATATTGCCACGGATAGGTGTATGGCCGGTATCCTGCCCCGTTAAAAGCGATGATCTGGAGGGGGCACAAACCGTGCACCCAGCATAATGCTGCGTGAAAATCATTCCCCGGCTAGCAAGTCGATCAATATTAGGAGTTTGGAACTTTTGTTGCCCGTAACAACTTAAATCACCATAGCCTAAATCATCAGCAAGAATGTAGACTATGTTTGGATTATCTTCTTCCTTTTCGTTTTGATTTTGAGAAGTTTGACAGGAAGTCAGAATAGCTAAAGCTGCAATGCCCCCTAAAATGGTTCGATTCATAATAGTTAATTGATTAGTTATCTTTTTCAGACAACTAATTTAACCAATAATACGATAATCTCACCCTAATGAGAGCATTCATCTTACCACCGTGAAAGTGTCTATTCCTCCATACGCTGGAATACAGATTCGGGATAAGCAATATTTGACAAGAATAATCCCTGAGGTGGTGCGGAAACTCCAGCTGCTCCACGATCTTTTAACTCAATTGCTCGCTTAAACTCCTGAATAGTCATTTTCCCCTGCCCTACTTGAATCATGGTTCCAACAATTGCCCGAACCATATTTCGCAAAAACCGATCTGCCTTAACAGTAAAGATCAACTGATTTCCTTTCTCAATCCAACGGGCATAGTATATCTTGCAATCATTGGTTTTCACATCAGTGTGCAACTTGCTGAAGCTCGTAAAATCGGTGTAGTCAAACAATACTGCACAAGCCACATTCATTTGATAAACATTCAACGGATGCTTAAAATACCACGATGTCTCCTGTGCAAAAGGATCTTTTTGCCGATTAATGAAGTAATGATAAGTTCGGGATATCGCATCAAAACGGGTATGTGCGGTCTCGCTCACCTTACTTACCCGAAAAATGACGATATCAGCTCCTAAAAAACTATTCAGTTTGTACGCAAAATCAGGATTATCCAAGTTTGCATTTCCAGAATCGAAGTGGGCAACAAAATAACTGGCATGCACTCCGGTATCAGTCCGTCCTGCTCCGGTCGGTGCAATCTCCTCACGGCAGATTAAACTTAACGCTTTTGCCAGTGTTTCCTGCACACTCACAGCATTAGGCTGTATTTGCCAACCATGAAAACGCGTACCATTGTAGGCCAGCTCAATAAAATATCGTTGCTTCAAAATATTAGCTTTTCGGCAAATGTAAAAAAGATATCATAAATGGGGCGAATGAACGTCTGAAATTATTAATTTTACAGCTCTTTCAGAGGAAAGTTAACTTAACAATTTTTAACAAGTTTACATCCTTTTTAGTACAAGTTTGCATTATTTTCGTGAACCAAAATCGAAAACAAACAATTTAAAATATGGATCAAGCAGTTGATATACGCGAATTGAACGAACGAATCCAAAAAGAAAGTTCTTTTGTGGATTTGCTAAACATCGAAATGAACAAGGTCATTGTTGGCCAAAAGCATTTGGTTGAGAGTTTACTAATCGGTTTGCTGTCGGGCGGACACATTTTACTCGAAGGTGTACCGGGACTTGCAAAAACGTTAGCTATTAACACGCTTTCGCAAACCATTAATGCCGACTTTGCCCGTATTCAATTTACGCCAGATTTATTGCCTGCCGACTTGCTGGGTACGCTTATTTATAGTCAGAAAAACGAAGAATTTATCGTAAAGAAAGGACCTATTTTCACCAACTTCGTGTTAGCTGATGAGATAAACCGGGCACCCGCAAAAGTGCAGTCAGCTTTGCTCGAAGCAATGCAGGAACGTCAAATTACCATTGGAGACGAAACCTTTAAACTTCAGGAACCTTTTTTGGTAATGGCCACCCAAAACCCCATTGAGCAGGAAGGTACTTACCCACTTCCCGAAGCACAGGTTGACCGTTTTATGCTGAAAGTAGTTATCAACTACCCGAAAAAGGAAGAAGAAAGGCTGATCATCCAACAAAACTTATTGAAGCAGTTTCCAAAAGCGACAGCGATTCTGAAAACACAGGATATTCTAAATGCACGCGATGTTGTGAAAGATGTCTATCTGGATGAGAAAATCAGCAAATACATTGTCGATATTGTTTTTGCCACCCGCGAACCAAAGGAATACAAACTTGAAAAGTATGCCGATATGATTTCTTATGGTGGTTCGCCCCGTGCAAGTATCAGTTTGGCACAAGCATCAAAAGCATATGCGTTTATCAAGCGCCGTGGCTACGTTGTCCCCGAAGATGTACGCGCCGTTTGTCATGATGTCATGCGTCATCGCATTGGATTAAGTTACGAAGCCGAAGCCAACAACATCACTTCTGAAGAAATCATCACCGATATTCTGAACACTGTTGAAGTTCCGTAAATGAGTTTTGAGTTACTCGTTCCGGATCTTGAGTTGGCTCCCAACTTAAAAATCTGGAATTTGAAATTTGAAATTTGAAAACAAAAATGAGATGGAACACACGGAACTACTAAAAAAGGTACGGAAGATTGAAATTAAAACCCGCGGGCTGAGTCGCAATATCTTTGCCGGTGAGTACCATTCGGCCTTTAAGGGTCGTGGGATGGCTTTCAGCGAAGTGCGCGAATACCAGTTTGGTGACGATGTTCGCAGCATCGATTGGAACGTGACTGCCCGCTACAATAAACCGTACATTAAAATATTTGAAGAAGAGCGTGAATTAACTGTCATGCTGCTAATTGATGTTAGTGGATCGCGTGATTTTGGTTCATTGGATGTATTTAAGAAAAATGTCATTACTGAGATTTCAGCAATTCTGTCCTTCTCAGCCATTCAAAACAATGATAAAATCGGGGTAATCTTCTTTTCTGAAAAAATTGAAAAGTTCATTCCGCCGAAGAAAGGGAAGTCGCATATTTTGCGAATCATTCGCGAGTTGATTGATTTTGAACCGGAAAACAAAGGAACAAACATCACCGAGGCGATCCGTTACATGACCAATGCCATCAAAAAACGATGTACCGGTTTTATTATTTCCGACTTCTTGCAAAATGATCCTGATTTTGATAAAGCGCTGACTATTGCCAATAATAAGCACGACATTGTAGCCCTGCGGATATACGACGAACGGGAAACGCAATTGCCGCCAATTGGCATGATCAAACTGAAAGATGCTGAAACGAATGAATATGTTTGGGTGGATAGCGGCAGCAAGAAAGTACGCGACACGTATGCCAAATGGTGGCGTGATACAAGTCAAAAACTGGACACAACCTTCAAGAAGAGTGGTGTTGATTATGCAAACATCAATACGAACGAAGATTATATAAAATCGCTGATGACGCTATTTAAGAAGCGAGGATAAAAAGAAACAAAGCATGAAAGGACTTAAAACGATAGCGTTTGTGCTTGCCCTGCTTTTGTGGCAGACAACCACGGTTCAGGCGCAAAAGATACAGGCTCGGGCAATCATCGATTCAACCAACATTCTGATTGGAGATCAGATCAACCTTCGGATCGAGTTGGATCAGCCCACCAATGTGGGAATTGAATTTCCTGTAATTGGAGATTCTCTTTCGGCAACGGTAGAAATTATTGACAAATCGCCACTGGACACTTTCCAGTTGGATGAGAAAGACCAGATCAAGATTATCCAAAATCTGACAATCACATCGTTTGACAGTGGAAAGCAAGTGGTTCCACCATTTCGATTTCTATTGAAATATGATGAGCTGTACGATACCATTGAAACACTGCCAGCGGAGTTTTTTGTGCACAGTATGCCCATCGACACAACAAAAGGCCCGACAGACATCAAAAAACCATACGATGCGCCCGTAACATTAAAAGAAGTGTCTCCCTATATTTTAGGAGCAATTCTAATTGGAGCACTCATTTTCTTCCTGTTTTATTACATTCAACGGAGACGTAAAAACAAGCCTATTTTTGCGAAACCAGCGAAACCCAAAGAGCCGGCTCATATTATCGCATTGCGGGAACTCGACCGGATCAAGGAAGAAAAGCTATGGCAAACCGAAGAAATAAAAGCTTACTACAGTCTGGTATCAGATACGCTTAGAACCTATATTGAAGATCGTTTCAACATTCAGGCAATGGAATACACAACAGACGAAACAATCCGGGCTTTTGAACAACGCAAGACACTGGTTTCGGGAAAATCGTTTGAAGAGTTAAAAAATATACTGACACTCGCCGACCTCGTTAAATTTGCCAAATATCGGCCATTGCCCGATGATCATAACCTGACCTTGATGAATGCTTACCTTTTTGTAAATCAAACAAAAAAGGAAGACAAAAAGCAGAGTCAGCCAACCGACGATCGTGAAGGTGAAGATGTTGTATTAAAATAAAGAGTACGAGATGAATGGAATAACATATAAAAACCCGGAATTTTTCTACCTGCTATTGGTGTTAATACCAATAATTGCATGGTACATTTTTAAGTATCGAAAGGCAGGGGCAAGTATCCGGTATTCATCAATTGAAGGATTTTCCGGACTTTCAAAAAGCTGGAAGCATTACCTCAGGCACTTACCTTTTGTAATGCAACTGGCAGGCATTGGTCTTCTTACTCTTGCTCTAGCCCGTCCGCAGTCGTCAAACAGCTGGCAGGACGTAAAAACAGAGGGAATCGATATTGTAATCGCGCTGGATATTTCCAGCTCGATGCTGGCACGAGACTTTCAACCCAACCGCCTGGATGCTGCGAAAAAAGTGGCAACTGAGTTTATCTCAGGAAGACAGAATGACAAAATGGGTTTAGTGGTTTTTTCGGGTGAGAGTTTTACCCAGTGCCCGCTGACAACCGATCATGCAGTGCTGATCAACTTATTTAACGATATTGAAAGTGGTATGATTGAAGATGGTACTGCCATTGGAAATGGATTAGCGACATCGGTTGCTCGTCTTAAAGAAAGCGATGCCATTAGTAAAGTAATTATATTACTAACCGATGGGGAAAATAACCGCGGTGAAATTGCTCCCGAAACAGCTGCTGAGTTGGCAAAAACGTACGGAATTCGTGTTTATACAGTTGGTGTTGGAACAATTGGTACAGCGCCCTACCCTGTACAAACACCATTTGGCACACAAATGCGCGATGTTGAAGTAAAAATTGATGAGGAAACCTTACAGAAAATTGCAGACATCACTGACGGTCGTTATTTCAGGGCTACCAACAATGACAAATTGATTCAGATTTACCAGGAAATTGACAAACTGGAAAAATCGAAAATGGAGGTCAAAGAATACAGTCGTAAAGACGAAGAATTTGAGCGCTATGCTTTTCTAGCAGGCATTGTTCTTCTTGGTGGTTTATTCTTGAAAACAACTTTATTCAGAAACATTCCTTAAAAAGGAAAGACTATGGAAATGTTCAGATTTGCACATATTGAATACTTATACGCACTGGCAATTATACCCGTGCTGATTGTACTTTTTTGGATTACACGAAGAAGCCGTCGCAAAGCATTGGAGCGATTTGGCAAGCCAGAAACAGTCAGCCAACTGATGCCAAATGTAAGCCATTCGCGCCCGGTTATTAAATTTATCATTTGGCTTTTGGCAATCGCCTCACTAATAATAGCAATTGCAAGACCTCAGTTTGGAAGTAAATTAAAAACGGTTAAACGAGAAGGTGTTGAACTGATTATTGGATTGGATGTTTCCAACTCAATGTTGGCCGAAGACATACAGCCGAATCGACTGGAACGCGCAAAACGTGCTATTTCTCGTTTGGTTGACAATTTAAATAACGATAAAATTGGCTTAATTGTCTTCGCAGGCGATGCCTATACGCAACTCCCAATCACAACTGATTATCCGTCGGCTAAGTTGTTTCTGAATGCCGTCAGCACCGACATTGTTCCGCGACAAGGAACAGCCATTGGAGCAGCCATCGACCTGGCATCATCATCCTTCAGCCCACAATTTGAGGGCAACAAAGCCATCATTATTATTACTGATGGTGAGAACCACGAAGACGATGCTATCGACGCAGCAACTGCCGCAGCCGAAAAAGGGATTATCGTCCACACCATTGGGATGGGACTTCCTCAAGGAGGACCGATTCCGGTTTATAAAAACGGACAAAGAGATTATCGCAAAGACAAAGAAGGAAACGTTGTGGTAACTAAACTGAACGAGGAGATGCTGCAACAGATTTCGGCTGCCGGAAATGGAATCTATGTGCGAGCCAACAATGCTCAGGTAGGATTAAATACTCTTTTCAACGAAATTGACAAAATGGAAGAGGCAGAAATGGAATCGTTGGTTTATTCGGATTACGAAGACCAATTTCAATGGTTTCTGGGGTTTTCTATTCTATTGCTATTGATTGACTTTTTACTGTTAGAGAGAAAGAACAAATATTTGAAAAACGTCAAATTATTTGGATAATGAAGAAATTAACAATTATACATACCGGACTTTTTTTATTCATGCTAGTTATGGGAATTCAGTCTCAAGCACAAAATGAACGCAAATTTATTCGCCAGGGAAACGACATCTTTGAGCAAGCGTTAGAAGATACCACCAAGCTCGACACCACCGCCTTTAGCCAAGCCGAAACTGCCTACAGAAAAGCGCTGGATAAACGCCCCGATGATTTGCAATGGAATTTCAACCTGGGCGATGCTCTGTACAAACAAATGAAGTTTGACCAGGCAACCTCGAAATTTGAAGAAATTGCGGAGAAAAGCGATGATAAAATTGAAAAATCCAGAGCGTATCACAATTTGGGAAATTCAATGCTCATGCAAAATAAACTCGACGAGAGTATTGAAGCTTATAAAAAGGCTTTGCGAAACAATCCGGAAGACCTGGACAGTAAATACAATCTGGTATATGCGATGAACCTGAAGAAAAAACAGGAAGAACAAAAGAAACAGCAGGACAAAGACAAAAATAAGGATAAGGACAATAAAGATCAGGATCAGAATAAGGATCAGCAGAACAAGGACAAACAGGATCAGAACAAAGATCAGAATAAAGACAAAAACAAGAACCAACAAAATAAAGATCAGCAGCAGCAACAGCAACAACAACAGCAGCAGCAAAAAATATCGAAGGAGGCTGCTGAACGCTTGTTGCAAGCCTTACAGAATGACGAGAAGAAAATTCAGGAGAAAGTAAAAAAGGCTCAAGCGGAAAAAGCGCAACAGCGGAAAACCGACAAAGACTGGTAGCTGATTATTTGTTAATTTTAGCAAAAATTTCAATCGAGCATAATTAAGCAAGATGATTAAAAAATTTATTGTAACACTATTGCTTCTCATTCCGGCATTTTTCGCCGATGCCGACAGCGTAAAATTTACCATGTCGGGACCCAATGTGGTCTCAGTAGGTGAACAGTTTCGTTTATCATTCACACTAAACGAACGTGGGACCGATTTGCAATTACCCGACATATCTAATTTTGATGTTTTAATGGGGCCATCCACCTCGCAAAGTTCGAGTGTGCAAATCATTAACGGACAGACGACTCAATCGGTCAGCTTTTCTTATATTTTTATTTTACGTGCTAAGGAAGAAGGCAAATTCACAATTCGTCCTGCATCCATTAAAGTTGATGGGAAAGTATATGAATCCAATGAATTGAGCATTCAGGTAGTCAAGGGACAAAAGCCACAAAGTTCCACAAACAGTCAACAGCAGCAATCGTCAACCACTGCCAGTGGTTCTATCGATAAAGATGACCTCTTTGTGAAAGTGGATCTGGATAAACGCAACGTTTTTAAGGGCGAACAAATTATAGCGACTGTTAAAATTTACGTTGCACCCGATGTGCCAATCACTAATTTCGATGATGTGAAACTCCCCTCCTACGCCGGGTTTTGGACACAGGAGATTAACATTCCAAATCAAATCAGCTTTACACGAGAAGTATACAACAACAAGATCTACCAGGTTGGCGTATTGAAGAAAACCATCCTTTTTCCACAGCAAACCGGAAAAATCACCATCGATCCTTTTGAAATCACCTGTTTGGTGCGTCAGCGCATTCGCCAGCAGCGAAGCTTCTTCGACGATTTTTTTGATAATTACCGAAACATTCAGGCTAAAGTGGTTAGCCCTCCGGTTTCAATCAATGTTAAAAACCTTCCTTCAGAACCAGCAAGCTTTACCGGCGGCGTTGGTAATTTGAAGTTTTCGGCTTCGTTGGATAAAAATCAGCTTAAATCGAACGAAGCAGCGACTTTGAAGATTACCATTTCGGGAAGCGGAAATCTGCGCCTGATTGATGCTCCGAAAGTTGAATTCCCGGCTGATTTTGAAGTTTACGACCCGAAAACCAGTGAGAATTTAAATACATCGAACGGCGGATTAACCGGAAGCAAAACGTTTGAATATTTGTTTATTCCGCGTTTTGCAGGCGAATATTCTATTCCGCCTGTTAAATTTGCCAGCTTTAACCCGGTTAGTCGGAGTTTTGAATACGCTCAGTCCAAAGAGTTTACCCTTCAGGTAGAAAAAGGAAACGATGACCAAAATACAACGGTTACCAGTGCGTATTCGAAAGAAGATGTTCGCTTCATTGGAAAAGACATTCGCTTTATAAAACAAGGTCAGTATAAACTGAAGCCTAAGGAATCATCGTTCTTCGGAAGTTTGGCGTTTTACTTGCTTTATTTGGGTGCTGCACTGCTTTTTACTGTGATTGCCTTGGTATATCGTAAAAAGCTGAAAGAGAATTCCAACATGCAACTTGTTCGAAACAAAAAAGCCAATAAAGTGGCTCGTAAGCACTTGAAAGTTGCTGCTGGTCATTTAAAAAATAACAACGACGAGGCTTTCTACGAGTCCGTTTTAAAAGCTTTCTGGGGATATCTGAGTGATAAATTAAGTATTCCGCTTGCTGATATGAACCGACAAAATGCTTCGGAATCACTGGAAAAACGTCAGGTTTCACCAGAGGTAATCACCGACTTTATTCATATTGTCGACACGTGCGAATACGCCCGATATGCACCAAGTGCAGTTGAATCGACCAAAACAGAACTGTACGATAAAGCCGCCGGCTTAATGGGGAAATTGGAAAGACAAATTCGTTAATAGAAAAAACAATGAAAACATTTTTTCAAATCATATTCATTCTATTCTTTTCGTTGAATGCCCTCGCTCAGCAAAGTTTACTCGAAAAAGCAAATGAGCATTATACGAGTCAGGAATACGATCAGGCCATTGAAGCATATAACGAGATTCTCAATGGTAATTTAGAGTCAGCCGAAGTTTATTTCAACCTGGGCAATGCATACTTTAAATCCGGTCAGGTTACCCAGGCAATCATCAACTACGAACGTGCCAAATTATTGGCACCAAACGATGAAGATATTCAATTCAACCTCGAACTGGCCAATCAGCATGTTGTTGATGCCATTGATCCACTTCCTAAAGTATTTTTTGTTCGATGGTGGAACAATATTGCCAATCAGTTTTCGACTGATGGATGGGCAAAAATCAGCATTAGTTCATTTATCTTAGTTCTAATTCTAGCCGGACTATTTCTTTTTACCCGGACAATAGCGATAAAACGTCTCTCTTTTTGGCTGGGCATTTTTATTATAGGCATTTCAATTTTTAGTTATAACTTTGCCGCCCGGCAGAAAAACCGAATGAAGAGCCACAATTTTGCCATAATTACTCAACCTAGTGTAACTGTTAAAAGTTCGCCATCGGAAAGTGGTACAGATTTATTCTTGATTCACGAAGGGCTAAAGGTGGAAATAAAAGACAGTTTAGGAAACTGGAGAGAGGTTCGAATAGCTGATGGCAATCAGGGATGGCTCCCTGTCAGCTACATAGAAAAGATTTAAAAATCAAATCAGCCGGCAAAAGCCGGTTTTTTGTTGTATGATAATTTTTTACAACCATTTTAAACGAGAGTTGTTTTACTCATAAATTTAAAATCATGGCTTATAATTTACTTAAAGGTAAAAAGGGAATTATTTTTGGTGCTTTAAATGCTGACTCCATTGCATGGAAAGTAGCTGAAAGAGCCCACGAAGAAGGAGCAACCTTCACACTTACTAATACTTCCATTGCCTTACGAATGGGAGACACAGCTAAACTAGCTGAAAAATGTGGTGCAGAGTTAATTCCTGCAGATGCCACCAATGTTGAAGAACTTGAAAACCTTGTAAAAAAATCAATGGAAGTCCTTGGTGGTAAAATTGATTTTGTTTTACACTCAATAGGGATGTCGCCCAATGTTAGAAAAGGACGCCACTATAGTGACCTTGATTACAGCTATCTCGAAAAGACGCTTGATATCTCAGCGATTTCATTCCACAAAGTACTTCAGGTTTCACGCAAGTTAGACGCAATTAATGAATGGGGATCTGTGGTTGCCCTTTCTTATGTCGCAGCACAGCGTACTTTTTATGGGTATAACGATATGGCTGATGCTAAATCATTGCTGGAGTCAATCGGACGTAGTTTTGGCTATATCTACGGACGTGAACGTAATGTGCGCATCAACACCATTTCGCAATCGCCAACAGTAACCACTGCCGGTAGCGGTGTAAAGGGAATGGACAAACTGCTTGACTTTGGTGAGCGTATGTCGCCGCTTGGGAATGCAACAGGTGACGAGTGTGCAAATTACTGCATTACTCTTTTCTCCGATTTAACGAAGAAAGTAACCATGCAAAACCTTTTCCACGATGGAGGATTCTCATCCATGGGAATGAGTTTAAGAGCGCTTGAACAGTACGAAAAAGGGCTGGATTGTGACTGCGATTGTGGTCCTGCGGAAGGAGAACATCAATACGATTAATCGAAAACAACAATTGATATTCAAAGACGAAGTTTTAAACGCTTCGTCTTTTTTTATGCTTTCAAAAACCGAACATCATCCTGATAGTCGAATTGAATATCTTCATGGAGCTTCTTAAGCAAGCTCTCAATCTTGACAACCTGACGAGCATAAATATTCCGCAATGCTAAACTCCTGTTGAGAGGAATTTTCGAGGTTCTAATTTTGCGACAGTAATAGATCAATAAATCCAGTTCGGTGGTTTTAATTCCCGAGTACTTGATGTACTTGGTCGTATCTTTTAGTATTTTGCGCAAGCTCTTTTTAATCAAATAAGTGTTTTTCCGATTCATACTTTCAAAACCGCTATCAATCTCATTTTTTACAGACTGAATATATGCTGCTTCATCATCAGCTTCGAACAATAAATAACTAAGCAATTCTTTATTATCTTTTTTATATTTTGCTAATCTGATGCATAACGATTGTAAATCTTCTGGAGAATAGATTTTTAGTTCATCTCTTAATTCTTTTAGTGAAGCAGCTTTCATGAATGATTTTTGTATTAATAATTTGATAACTGAAACATGACAACGATGTTTCAACCATAATAAGCATAAATTTGTTTCTTTGAATCTAAATTAATCGAAAATAGCAATTTCGACCACCACCCCTAAACTTTATCATATTGAAAAAAAAGTTATCAATTTGAAAAAATCAACTCATCAAAAAATGAAGGAAGTAGCAATCGACAACAAAATAATAAAAAAAATCTTCAGCTTATTTTCATTCGAGATAAGACTGCTAATATCACTCCTCTACCTAGGCATCATTGTCTTACTGTCTTTATTACCAATTGACGACTTTCCCAAGGTGCCATTATTCCCGGGAGCCGACAAGTTAATTCACATGATGATGTACTTTCTATTCTCTCTCCTAGTCTTGTGGACCTTTCATGTGAAAACGAATATCGAACGTTGGAAGCTTTACTTGTTTATTATTGGCTGGGGTGTTTTTATGGAATTTCTTCAAATTACCATGCGTTTAGGCAGGCATTTTTCCCTGCTTGATATCTGCGCCAACATCTCGGGTGTATTAATCGGAATCGCCCTATATAAGTTCGTTATTAACAAGTTAAAGATATAAAACCTATTTTATTGATTCAACTTTTTCAACGAGTTCAATTGGAACATCAGCAAAAACAGAGCATCCTAGCGATTCAAAACGCATACCGATTCTTTTTCGACCTTTGATCTCTGAGATCTCTCCTTCCATTCCTTCCAACGGGCCACTCAAAACCTTCACTTTATGGCCCTTAGTCAGGTTTTCATTGGTAACTTGTACAGCATCATTAAGTTTTTCCAGAAATACTCTTAAATCCTGAATTTGCTTTTCTGGAATCTCGGCTCGCGTTCCTCCAAAACTAACATAAGCGACAACCCCGGAAGCTTGTAAAACCTTAACATACTCCCGATTACTGACCTTTACAAACAGATAGCCCCGAATAAGAGGTTCTTCTACAACTTTAATCCGATCGCTCCATTTTTTCTTCGATATTTTAAGTGGCAAATAGGCATCTATACCTATAGATACTATGTCTTCGAATGATCTTTTCTCAGCACGCGATTTGACATAAACGGCATGCCATTTGTAATCCCCCTTTTTCAGCATAACAAAAAAAATATAATTAGCTAACGCAACTATTATTTAAAAGTACCATCATGTTTAATAATAATCCTAATTCCAATTTATCCAGCGTCAAAAATAATCATTAAACAAAAAATGAAAGCAATCTATATACAACATTTGTTCGACACGGTCGTTTTCACCCGCAACAAAGTTACTTGATCTAATCTTGCTAATCGATAGAAGTTTTTCAGAAGAGCTCATAAACAATAGAATAACAAACAATTACGCATCACTATAATAAAAAAAGAGACAAAAGGAAACATTTTAATAATATTAAAACCTGCTGACAAACATATTAAGGTATTACTTTTGCATTAAACCATCTGATTATGGAACAATACTTATTCTACATATTCTGCACAATCACAATAAGCTTTTTCATCACTTATGTATGCATTCCCCCAATTGTACGTATTTCACAAGAAAAAAAATTATTTGACGTACCTAATTCACGAAAATTAAACAAAACTGTTATTCCGACATTAGGCGGTGTCAGTATTTTCATTGGGATAACCTTAAGTTCGATCTTATTTATCGGACAGATTGAGTTTCCCGAATTCAGATACATATTTGCTGCGCTCATCATGTTATTTTTCATCGGACTGAAAGACGATATCCTGATCATTGCTCCGATGAAAAAATTATTGATTCAGGTACTAGCCGCCGGCATTTTGGTTTTCATGGGCAATGTGCAAATCAGCAGCCTATCTAACTTATTTTACCTCAATCAGATTAGTATTTGGATGAGTGCTCCGATTTCATTTATGCTTCTACTTTTTCTTATCAATGCGATAAATTTAATTGATGGGATTGATGGGCTTGCAGCTTCAATCACAATCTTAGTTTCATCAGTACTGGGCGTATGGTTTCTGATAACCGGACACTTTGCATACACCATTTTGAGTTTTGCGGTAGCCGGAAGTTTATTAGCCTTTTTACGCTTTAACCTTTGGGGAAATGAAAATAAAGTATTTATGGGCGATACTGGCTCGTTAGTATTAGGATGCTTATTAGGTATTTTGGCGATTAAATTTTTAAGCTTTAACCTGACTGCTCCCGAGATGGTAAGAATTCACAATGCACCTAACTTTATTCTTTCGTTACTCATTGTGCCGGTTACCGATACTTTACGGGTGTTTGCTATTCGTCTTTATCAGGGGCGTTCACCTTTTTCGGCAGATATGAATCACATTCATCATATTTTAATTCGTTCCGGGATGAAACATATTCAAGCAAGTGGTTTTTTGGTATTATACACGCTATTCTTTGTTTCATTGAGCATTTCATCACAAGCGTATTTATCTACAACTATAAGTTTTCTTTTAACGCTGGCAATCAGTTTCGCAGTGATAGGATATTTGCACAGACGTTCTGAAAAAATTATCAAGAAAAGATCAAAACAAATTCAGCTTACCCGTCGTGTTTTATCAACCGGAATTCCGGTTCACCAAGATCCATTCAAATTTATCAGGTCAAAAAAGAGACTTGCTTAAAACAATAATCCGGTAGATTATTTCAATGAATAGCTCAATTTAACAGCCGCTCCAAAATCGGACGGTAATATTGAGCCATGATCGTAAGCTAGCTGAATACCACACCGCAAAGGAATATTGGGCAATATGTAAGTCGCCTGAACTGACGCCGAAAGAAACTCTTTAGGTGAAGCATACTCGGCATTGTGCCTCCCATAATGCTTCGAATAACTAAGCTTTGTTTTCCATTCGATTGAGTTGTTAAGCCACCCACTTAAGCCATTGTGAATTGCCCAAAACCGGGTATTATCAAAGCCTTTCGATATTCCATCCTCATTAAAAACCGGGATGAATAATGGAATTCCAATCATCCGGTCGTAGCTCACAAAACCCGATTTATAAACGCCATGCGTAAAATAATTATCTTCTCCTTGGCCAATCTCATAATCGGGTCGGCTTGGGTCCGGATGGTATTTGTGATGTTGCCCACTTTGATCCCGGGTATTGGCATACTCCAGCACAGCAGACTCTATAAAGGGTTTATCAGCTACATGCTTCCAGTACACCCCCCACAAACCATCAGGAGCGTTTTCGAGCTGAATACCAGAGCGATCTTCCCAAGGATGTTGCCAATACAATTTCAGATAATTGCTTTCGCCATTGTACTCCAACGACGCCAAGTATTGACCGAGCTGATTTCCCGCCACATTAGCCCGATCAATTGCCGGAGCATCGCTACTTCCTACCCTACCGGTTATATATCTGAAATAATCTTCAAGCCCGGGCATTTTAAAGTCGCCGCTGCTGGATGTAAACGTACCACCCCAAAAAACCCAATGATCCAAACCGGCTGAGAGAGTCCACTTGTCGGTTATTGAATAATTTACGTCCAATCGTTTATGGTGTAAGTTCCCATCATCAACAATTCGGTCATCAATTAACAAATACTCGTTGTATTCAAAGTCAAAAGCAAACCTACTCAACCACCCATTTTGAAATAGCTTGAAGTCGGTTGTTCCAAAACCAACGCGTGGCAATGGACGTGCGTTATTCGACAAATAGAAATTTCCGTTTGTTAGTGATAAGCCATTGGCAAAAACCGGCTCTGCCTTTGCTCCAGCATGCAAAAACCACTTTTTAAAGTGCAGCTGCGCCCAGTATTCATTCGGATGAAAGGCCGAATTCTCCGATAGTTGTCCAACTAAGTTCACTCCATAGGCCAGTTGAAATTTATCTTGCAGGTTATGGTCAGCTTGTTTTACGTACTCCATAATAAACAGCTCCTGAACCGGGGCTGAGCCATCGACCATTCCCTGCTGATTCATTTGCAACCAAAAGGGAACACCGTCGCCACTTGAGATAATGGTATTAGAATGAATCGTTAGTGCTGGATTGGTATCAGCTACCTGAGCAAAAAGTACAGTAGCAGCAAAGAATAATGCGCTAAGAAATAGTAAACTCTTTTTCATGAGTGAGTGGATTTCGTTATTGACCGAAAAGTATAAAATACAGACAAACTATTTTAACATATCATTGAAAAAATAGTTTGTCTGTATAAAAATTAAAAAACGCAGACCTGTAAGCCGGGTTCTGTATCCTTCGTCAAATGACCAAAGACCTCTATCATTTATCTGGCCGCAGCATCACTGCAACGATCTAGCAACCTACCCCTCACGACTTTCAACCAGGTTGAAATGGAACGGGCCGCTCCTGGTCGTGATATATTTGGTCTTGCAACCCACGAGGCGTACGGCTCTCGAAGTTACCTCCGAAACCGGTGAGCTCTTACCTCACCTTTTCACCCTTTCCCCGGCAAGCCGGGGTGGTTATTTTCTGTTACACTACTGCAAGCTTTCGCCCGCCTTCCAATTAAGAAACATGGTGCCCTGTGTTGCCCGGACTTTCCTCCCTTCAATATAAATTGAAGAGCGATAGAGCGGTCTGCGCTGCAAAATTATGAAAAACGCTGAACTATGCTAGTCAGCTCATTTTATTTATGCAGAATAACCATGGTTGCCCCATAGCCATACTCCTGAAAACTGGCATCCTGAAAGTTATACTTTTTATACTTATGCGTGAGCTCCCGACGAATTTCCTGCTTGAGTGTTCCATTTCCCAACCCATGAATAAAAACGGCTTTCTTTATTCGCTTTTTAATGGCCTCATCCATTTTCTCATGAAAATGATTCATTTGTAAATCCAACATCTCCTTGTTCGAGAGTCCGGCGGTATCATCAATTAACTCGTGGATATGTAAATCAACTTCAAGCAGATCTGTATTTTCAACAACTCGTTTTCGTTTACGGGCAGGCTCCTTAGCACTTACTGCTTTCTTCACCTCCTTTTCAGTCAGGTTTTCAACCACCTTTTCCATCGGATTTGGGGTCAGACTTACAACCATCGCCTTTTCATTAAAAAACTCGTTGGAGGTAAAACTACCCGACTTATAGAACTTCACCGGGTTAATTTTTACTGACGCTTCGACAGGACGTTCCAACTGACTGGATTTTTCGCGATAGCAGATCAACTGAAAGAAATATTCCGGCAGCTCGGCAATATCAACCTGGGCAATTGAATCCAGCCACAACTTGGTATTCGGCTCCAACTCCCCAGCTTCTTTTGAGCTATATTCGTTTCCCTTCAACTCTGAAAAATGATATAAAACTGAAAAATTGCTATCGTTAATCAAGTACAGTTTGATGGTTCCTTCCAGCGGATTTCGGCTATCTTCAGGCACAAAGGCCAACTGAAAATTGGGTTTGTCATTTCCTTCAATCAGCACAGCTTCTTCCTTTACCGGCTCGGCAACCGGATCTGGCTTTTTCGGATTAGCTTGCGCTGCAAATTGCTCGACACTTGGCTTTTTAGCGTATTGTTCTTCACCAACAAGCACCAAGTCGGACACTAAAGTCGGAATTTCGAAACCGTCTTCATTTTCAACGTTAACCAAAGACTTACTAACTACTTTGGTCACAACACCACCACCGACATCATTCATAAATTTTACCCGATCTCCTACTTTCATCATAGTTCGCTATATTTTACTACAAAATTAAGAACTATTTTAACCGAAAATAATATTTCAGTACTTTTGCCGCCCATGAGCGAAAAAACTTCGATAAAACCGGTTTTCAATCAAAGTGCGCAGGCATTGAATTACAATTTGCCGGACGAACGTATTGCGAAATATCCATTGAGCGAGCGCGATGCGTCGAAATTACTCGTTTGGAAGAATGGTGAGATATCGGATGTTAACTTTCGCTCTATCGCTGATTATTTGCCCGAAAACAGTTTACTGGTTTCGAATAATACCAGAGTTATTCGTGCACGACTTCCATTTCAGAAAAAAACGGGGGCACAGATTGAGATTTTCTGTCTTGATCCGGAATTGCCGGCCGACTATCAGCTCGCGTTTCAGCAAACCCAACAATGTAGCTGGAACTGCATGGTAGGCAACCTGAAAAAGTGGAAGCAAGAGCCATTGGAACGGGAAGTTGACGTGAATGGAAAATCCATTACGCTCACTGCCCAAAAGTTGAATCAGGAAAAAGGGAATGTAGTTGTTCAATTTACCTGGAACGACCAATCGGTTGACTTTGCCTCGCTGATTGAAGCCTGCGGAATATTACCCATACCGCCCTACCTCCATCGCGAAACTGAAGCGAGCGACCACGAACGGTATCAAACAATTTATTCGAAAATAAAAGGTTCGGTGGCTGCTCCAACAGCGGGGCTGCACTTTACCGATGCGGTATTTCAATCATTGAAGGAAAAATCAATATCGCTGGCTGAAGTGACGCTGCATGTTGGTGCCGGAACGTTTAAACCGGTTAAGTCGGCTACCATTGCCGACCATGAGATGCACTCGGAAACAATTGTTGTTTCGCGGCAGTTGATTGAAAAGCTCCTCCAAAACAAGGGCAAGCGAATTGCGGTGGGAACAACGTCAATTCGCACGCTGGAAAGCCTTTACTGGCTGGGCAAATCAATCATGAAGAATCCGCACCAGGCGCCCGATAAATTGCATGTAAAGCAGTGGTCGCCCTACGAAGCTGCCGCCCACGAACCTGCTGCCGATGTGTTGCAGGCCTTGCTCGATTATATGGACCAAAACGAACTGCCTGTGGTAATCGCTTCTACCCAAATCATTATTGTACCGGGCTATCAGTTTCGTTTGGTTGACGGTATGATTACCAATTTTCACCAACCACAAAGCACCTTGCTTTTGCTTATTTCAGCCTATTTGGGCGACGACTGGAAACGGGTGTATCAGCACGCGCTCGACAACAACTACCGTTTCCTCAGCTACGGCGATAGTAATCTGTATTTGAAATAGACGACTCGTACGGCCCGGGTTAAACGTAAGTTTTACACACCGAAGATTACCTGGAAAGCATTTACCACTTTCTCATCAGTTCATTTGGACAAAAATAATTTTCCAGAAGCTTGTCAACGACAGATGAGAGCAAAATAAATTTTCCAGAAGCTTGTCCAATCCACGTGAGAACAAAAAATATTTTCCAGAAGCTTGTCCAATCCACGTGAGAACGAAAAAAATTTTCCAGAAGCTTGTCCAAGCCACATGAGAACGAAAAAAATTTTCCAGCATGCTGTCCATGCCACGTGAGAGCGAAAAAATATTTCCAGAAGCTTGTCATCCGCTTTTGAGAAAACTTGCAACGGCCAATACCTACAGGCGAAACCGCTAAAAAGAAGTGCAAAAAAAAGGCACCCGTTTGGAGTGCCTTTTCAATATTATTCAGTCAGAAAGTGTACTACCAAGCAAATAATGGCAGGTCTTTCATCATTTTATTTACTTTTTCGCGAACCGATGTAATCACGGCTTCGTTCTCAACATCGCTCAATACCTCGTCAATCAAATCAACAATAATTGGCATTTGGTCTTCTTTCAAACCACGAGTTGTAATGGCTGGTGTTCCGACACGCAAACCGGAAGTTGTGAATGGCGAACGGCTATCGAAAGGAACCATGTTTTTGTTGATGGTGATATCAGCTTTTACCAGGGTGTTTTCAGCAACTTTCCCTGTCAATTCAGGAAACTTGGTCCGTAAATCAATCAACATACTGTGATTGTCTGTTCCGCCTGAAATTACTTTGTAGCCTTTATCAACAAAAGCCTGCGCCATAACGGCTGCATTCTTTTTCACCTGAGTTTGGTATTCTTTATACGAAGGATCAAGTGCTTCGCCAAATGAAATCGCTTTCGAAGCAATCACATGCTCTAGTGGTCCTCCTTGTTGTCCGGGAAATACAGCGAAATCCAATACGGCCGACATCATTTTTGTCACCCCTTTCGGCGTTTTAAAGCCAAACGGGTTTTCAAAGTCTTCACCCATCAGAATAATACCTCCACGTGGACCACGTAATGTTTTATGGGTTGTTGATGTTACAATGTGGGCATGCTTTACGGGATTTTCCAATAATCCGGCAGCGATTAAACCAGCCGGGTGAGCCATGTCAACCATAAACATCGCCCCCACTTCATCAGCAATTTTACGCATGCGGGCATAATCCCATTCGCGCGAATAGGCTGATGCTCCACCAATAATCAGTTTTGGTTTGTGCTCGCGAGCCAACGCTTCCATTTCATCGTAATCAACCAAACCGGTTTCTTCTTTTACATGGTATGCAATTGGCTCGTATAAAATACCCGACGAATTAACCGGAGAGCCGTGTGACAGGTGGCCTCCGTGAGAGAGATCAAGACCTAAAAATTTATCGCCCGGCTTAAGAATAACACTCAATACCGCCGCGTTTGCCTGTGCTCCGGAGTGCGGTTGCACATTGGCATATGCTGCGCCAAAAACTTCTTTCAACCGGTCGATGGCCAATTGCTCAGTCATATCAACACACTGACAGCCGCCATAATAACGTTTGCCCGGATATCCTTCCGCATATTTATTGGTCATTACCGAACCCATCGCTTCCATGACTTGCTCGCTAACAAAGTTTTCAGACGCAATCAATTCAATTCCGCTCAACTGACGCTGGCGTTCTTTTTCAATAATGTCAAATACAATTTGATCTCTTTTCATCGTATTAAAAATGTTTACTTTATGGGTATAAGATGGAACTTCCGGAAAATCCTGGTCATTCTTTTTTGTCCCAACAACAGCGGGAACAGAATACCAAAATTTGCGATCGTTTCATTTGATAATTATTTTCGATAACGAATTTAAAGTGCAAAGGTAAAACTTTTTATCTCGTGCCGAAACGATTAGAAATTAACAAACATCTGTTTTTTTGAACGTTTAACATTGAGAAAACCTTCGCCTGTGAGTTCAATACGATCATCCTTTTTCGAGTAGTAACCTTCTTCAGGATTGCGGAGTATAAACTATCAGAGTAAGTTGTCAACTAAGCTACTGCTTGCTTTACGATATTACCTTCGACTGCGTACTTTGATTTTATGCCTTGATTTATTGATTGTTTTTACTGAATGATTTAAAACGACCGTTATGCCAATAGAAAAACTAAAAAAGTATCTGGATCACTACAACATTGAGTACATTACCATTCGCCATTCGCTGGCATTTAATGCCCAACGAGTTGCCGCAACCACACACATTCCCGGAAAGGAATTGGCTAAAACCGTTATTGTAAAAGTAGACGGAAAGATGGCCATGGCAGTACTGCCGGCTTCGTACATGGTAAACCTCGACCTTCTGAAAGAGCAAATCGGTGCCAAAACAATTGAGTTAGCCAACGAAATGGAATTTAAACGATTTTTTCCTGAATGCGAAATTGGAGCAATGCCACCTTTTGGAAACCTTTATGACATGCAGGTTTTTGTTGCCGAAAGCCTGGCTGAAGATGAAGAAATAGCCTTCAATGCCGGAACCCATGTGGAACTGATACGCATGGCATATGCCGATTTTGAACGTTTGGTGCAACCCTTTGTTATGAAATTTGCAAAAGCCAGAACTGCTTAACAGGTTCACCAACCTGAAAATAGACAAAAGAAATCTCAGCTGAATGGAGGTTTCTTTTTATTTTTTAATTTCACGCTGCCAATGCGGTGAAAACTGATTGAGATTTCCAATTAACAAGAGATAAATGGACTGAAGGTTATTCATAAATTATGAAGCAAAACAAACAACAACTCCGAGAAAACCAACCATTACTATTCGTTGCATCTACCTTTCTGAGTTTGATCGGAGGTTTGGCTGGCTTTTTGCTTTTTAGTGTGGCTGCCTTGATGTTCGATCGAACCAAAGCCCTGGTTATTCAGCTTACCAATATAACCAGCATGGACAATATCACGCCGCTCTATTTCCTGATGTTTGCCGCACTAAGTCTGCTCTCCTTCATTGGAGTATTTAAAATGCGTAAATGGCAAAAAGCAGGGTTGTTTTTCTACTTGGGGGCACAGCTTGCCATGCTTTTTCTACCGGTGCTCTGGCTCAATTGGAATGCTTTTTCAGTCGTTAATACAATCTTCACAAGCTTGTTTCTTCTAATCTACCTGATGTTCTATACCCGCATGGGCTAGTTCATTGCAACACGTTGCACCCCTGCATAATTAGTGCCCTAGCCTTCTGAGCATGTTGAAGTGCATTCTCAACGCATAAAAAAAGCTTGGCTGAACATGATACGGCAAGTTATAGCTCTTTGCTGTATCAGCCACTAAAACTGAAATTTTCCGGTAATGCACATGGCAAATCGCCGGAAACAAGTGATGTTCAACCTGGTAATTCAGCCCCCCGACAAACCACGAGAACAACCGGTTATTGGGTGCGTAATTGGTCGTTGTTAACAGTTGATGAATGGCCCAGCTATTTTCTATTGAACCTTCGTTATCCGGCGTTGGATACTCCGAAGACGGCATAACGTGGGCTGTTTGAAAGATAACCGTTAAAATGAATCCACACACAGCGTGCATGCTCAAGTAAAAAATGACTACCAGCCACCACGCCACAGGCAAAACAAGAATTGGAATTACCAACATGTAGGTGTAATAAATGATTTTCGATAGAATCAGCTCAGTTAATAGTTTGCTGATGGATTTCTTCTTTCCTTTAAATGCACCAGCCTTTGAATAGCGATACAGTTGTCTGAAATCCTTGGTTGTTGTCCACATAATTGTCATTAAGGAATAGAGAACCCAGGCATAGAAATGTTGAAATCGATGAAAACTATACCTTGGGCTATTGGGTGACAACCGCAAAACTGCTCCGGCATCAATATCTTCATCGTGCCCTTCTATATTGGTATAATGGTGATGCAATGTGTTATGCTGGTATTGCCATGTGCGTGAAAAGCCGCCTAAAAAATTCAGTGAATATGATAATACCTTATTTACAGTTCCTTTTTTTGAGTATGAATTGTGGTTGGCGTCATGCATGACTGAAAGCCCGATTCCAGACATCCCAATTCCCATCAATATAAAAAGAAAAAACAATGCAAATGGATTTGTTACTACTGAAAAAACCATTAAGAAATAAGGTATGAGGTATAAGGAAAACATGAAAATGGTTTTAAATACCATACCTGAATTTCCATATTTCGAAATCTGGTTTTCCTCAAAATAATCGAATATCTTTTTTCTCAATTCATTGATAAATTCTTGTTGAATCGTATTTTTAAATCTGATTGTTGTTTTCATGTTCTCCTGTTCTAGTGTTATTATTCAGCTACTTTTACAGCCATATACTATTCTCCAAAGCCGAATCAGCATCCATCAGGTCAGGTGTTCTAACACTGTTTTGTTTTTGTTGTTTCGATGGGGAATTGATAACTCGTTCCGGCAATACACACAAAGATATTGCATTTCAATGCGCTTTAAATAAAAAAGGGGTTAATGACCGAATTTGACGGAGAAACGAGCTAAAAGGGGTTTAATAACAGGAAAGTCCGGTGGGTGCCATTCACCCCTAAACTACAAAGACTCTCTGATTTTCAACAGGTACTGACGTGAAACAGGTACCGGTTCATCAAAGTGACGCAATTGTAACTGATGGCTATTGAATTTGCGATTTAGCTTCTCAATTTCGTTGGTATTAACAATACTGGTACGGTGGCAACGAACAAAATTGGGGAAAGGCCTGAGTTGTTTTTCCAGCGTTTTAAGTGTATTTCGGATCAGCTTCTTTTTGGTGCTATTTCCTTCCCCGTATATAATTTCAACGTAGTTATCAGCCGATCGAAGCAGAATAACTTCCGCCACCGGTAAATTTAGTTGATCGGTGCCGTATTCTGAATTAAACTCAACCATCTGAGTCAAATAATCATTCTCATAGCGCGCAATCTCTTTTAAAACATTCTCCTTCTCCTTCAATAAGATGGTATTCTGAAACCGCAAATCCTGGTATTTATCAAAGATATTTAGAACAACCGGCGAGACCATGCAGATAAGGGCCAATTTAAAAATGACGTAAAACGATATGTCGACCTTTCCCACATACCTCAAATAAAAAGAAAGCGCGGTGGTGCTCAACAAAAAAATGAAAAAACCACAAGCATAAGAAAATAAGAGTTCATCATCCGTTTGCGAATATTTGGTTTGCGCTATAGCACGAAAAACACTTCGAATAGTTACAACGAAAAAAAAGATGATAGCTACAAAGCCAGCGACAAATAGTAACCGATTATTAAAATCGAAATGGTCCAAAGGAAAGGGCTGAAAAAAAAGCACATATAAGAAAATCCCAAAGGTAAGCCACAGGAAAAAACCGAGGTTTTCTCTAATTTGAGTTACTAACCGATTGATTTTCTTATTCGCCATCCGCACGTCTTTTTTGTATTCGCCTATGATTCATCACTCACTCAAAGTTAACCCATTTTATTGATATCGAATATCGGTTGCACTCATTCTCAACAGCCAGCAGTTATTCGGGTATACGCTGTCCGTTCCATTCAGTTGATCGTTATTCCCGTTGCGTTTAATCATGCGAAAAAGTACGCACGGTATTTCGGTAGTTCGAAAATACTTTAGCCCGGGAGATAAATCCAATGTATTTCCCATTATCGATAACTGCTAGATTGAAACGTCCACTCGTTTCAAATTTTTCAGCAACAACATGCATGGTATCCCCGGGTGAAATAAAATACTCGGGCATGTACATTAAGTCTTTTACATAAACAGTTTCGTACAAATCCTGATTAAAAATGATATCTCTTATATCATTCATTTTAATCATTCCACGCATAACTCCACTGGCATCAACCACCGGAAAAAGATCGCGCTTCGACTTGGAAATAGACTTGGTTAGATCTCCCAAAGTTGCCTCGGGAGAAATAATTTCGAAATCAGTTTCAATCAAATCCTGAACTTCCATAAAGTGAAGAACCGCTTTATCCTTATGATGCGTTACCAACTTTCCATCGAGGGCTAATCGCTTCGTATATATCGAGTGTTCTTCGAATCGGACTATTGTAATATAAGCGACCAACGATGCAATGATTAAAGGAAAGAAAAGTTCATAGCCTCCTGTGATTTCGGCAGTTAAAAAAATACCCAGCAAGGGCGCATGCATAACACTCGCCATCATCGCTCCCATACCTGCCAATGCAAAGTTATCGAGTGGTAAATTTAGCCCAAAGACGAGATTCAGAAAGAAAGCCATAAAATAACCACCAATGGCTCCTACAAAAAGTGTTGGTGCGAAAATTCCACCGATTCCACCACTAGCAGTGGTAACTGCCATGGCAATTACTTTAAAGCCTAATAAAAGCACTAAAAAGACAACAAAAAACCAAGGATTATCGCGCAAACCGTAAAATAAGGAATTGTCTAACAATTCCAGACCAAGTTCGTTAAACACTTTGTTTATGGAATTATAGCCTTCACCCCAAAGTGGCGGAAAGAGAAAGATCAAAACTCCAAGAGCAGTTCCACCGTAAACCATACGAAGCCACTGCTTTTCGATACCTTTCATAACTTGTTCTACCCACATCGCGACTCTTGTAAAATACAAGGATACAAAGCCTGCAAAAATACCCAAGGCGATATAAAAAGGAACCTGATCGGCCTGAAAAGTGTGGATCAGATTGAACTTGAATAGCGCAACATCACCCATAAAATAAACGCTAATTACTGCAGCAGTAATCCCCGATATTAATAAAGGAACCAGTGAAGCCATGGTTAAATCAAGCATTAGTACTTCCAAGGTAAAGACGATGCCAGCAATTGGTGCTTTAAAAATTCCGGCAATAGCTCCGGTAGCTCCACATCCAATCATTAAGATAACATCGGCATGTCCGAGTTTAAAGAAGCGAGCCAGGTTTGCGCCAATCGAAGCTCCCGTCAATACCACGGGAGCCTCAGCTCCTACTGATCCACCAAACCCAATCGTGAAACTACTGGTAATCATGGAAGAAAAAGAATTGTGCGACTTAATCTTTCCTTTATTATTTGAAATTGAAGACAAAATTTTAGCGACGCCGTGTCCAATATCATCTTTAATAAAATACCGAATAATCAGCACCGTGATCGCAATTCCGATTAAAGGAAAGGCCAGATACAGAAAATTTTCATCGGTCGTAACAAAGTGGCCAACTAACTGTTCTCCAATAAAGTGAATTAATTTTTTTAAGATTAACGCAGCCAATCCACTGACAACTCCAATTATGAAGCTTATCCAGTATAGCCTTTTCTTACCCATTAGCTGTTTCGCCAATGATTTTAAATCAATCTTGTCAATCCCCAACATTATTAAATTTTGCTTAATCGTGTGATAAATGTGCCATTCGCTTTCTGTATGTCGAAAAAACGCGAGCTCTGGATATAAAACCAATGTATTTGCCCTGATCGATTACTGCCAGATTATAACGTTCACTTGACTCAAATTTCTCAACAACCTGTTCCATCGAATCAGACGTTGAAATTGAATGCTCAGGCAAATACATCAAATGACTAACATGAACCTTATCGTAAAGCTCTTGACGGAAAATCAAATGTCTCACGTCATCCATTTTCACCATTCCTTTCAAATAACCATCTTCGTCAACAATGGGGAATAAATTCCGGTGTGCCTTGGAAATTGCTTCAGCCAGATCGCCTAAAGTTGAGTTTGGTCGCAGCACAAGAAAGTCAGTTTCAACTAACTTTTTCACTTCCATCATTCGAATTACATTGAGGTCTTTATCATGAGTCATTAGTTCCTTTCGCTTTGCCAGCTGAATATGGTAAACAGAATTTGATGTAAACGCTTTAACCGTAAGGTATGCAAAAGTTGACACGATCATTAATGGTACAAATAATTTATAGCCACCGGAAATATCAGCAATCAAGAAAATACCGGTTAACGGAGCTTGCAAAACTCCGCCTATTAATCCGGACATTCCAATCAGTGCGAAGTTATTTACATTTAATTGTTTTAACCCAGTCATGTTGACAAATTGTGCGAAAAGCATTCCAGAATTAACACCCATAAAAAGTGTTGGGGCAAAAATACCGCCAATACCACCACTACCAAAGGTTATTGAAGTGGCAACAATTTTTAAAAGAATTACAGCTATAATCAATACGAACATACTCCACATTTCTCCTTTAAAGCTGTAAAAGATCGAATCATCGTACAAATATCCTAAATCTCCTTCTAAACACATATTGATGGCTTCGTAGCCCTCTCCATAAAGTGCTGGGAAAAAGAAAATCAAAATTCCCAAGCTCAATCCACCAACCGTAAGTCGTATTCGCTTTGTACTAAACCCCTCAAAAAGTTTTTCAATGTATAAGTACATTTTGGTGAAATATGCCGAAATCAATCCGGCAAATATTCCTAGAACAATATAGTATGGAAGGTCTGACAGTTCGAAGCTGGTCTCAACATTAAATGGATAAAGTACGTCTTGCCCCATAAAAAAGTAAGAAGTCAATACCGCTGATGAAGATGCCAATAAGAGAGGAACCAAACTAAAGGTAGTCAGGTCGATCATAATAACTTCAACCGCAAAAACAATGGCAGCAATGGGTGCCTTAAAAATAGCTGCCATTGCTCCGGCAGAAGCACAGGCAAGCATCAATATGGTATTCTTGTAATTAAGTCTGAATACTTTTGAAATCCAGGATCCGTAAGCTGCTCCGGTAGCAACGGTGGGTCCTTCTAACCCAACAGAACCACCAAAGCCCACAGTAAATGCAGAAGTTATTACCGATGAAAACAGGTTGTGTCTACTCAGTTCGCCCTGGCG
Organism: Sunxiuqinia indica; assembly: GCF_009847015.1. Taxonomy (GTDB): domain Bacteria; phylum Bacteroidota; class Bacteroidia; order Bacteroidales; family Prolixibacteraceae; genus Sunxiuqinia; species Sunxiuqinia indica. The sequence continues at coordinate 316,142 of NZ_WVEM01000001.1, read as the reverse complement.
CATTGAAATACTGTGCAAAACATTGGGAATACCATGACGAACCGGTTTTTTTATAATATAGGTAATAAACAAAACAGTGATGAAAATCCCTGTAATTGGAAGAATTAGGTAGATGTAATTTTCAACATAATGCCCCAGCGATATATTGTGCACTAATCGTTGCGTCAGCCAAACAGCATTTTTAATTATCGTTGCTGCAATTCCGGCAATAATACCAACAACCACACTCAGAATCACCACAAAGTGGCGTTCGCTCAAGTGCCGTAAACGCCAACGGTGAAAACGAACAATTAAAGACTGCTTATTCTCCATTTGTTCGCAAAAATAATAAAAGGCAGTCTAAAATCGGGGAGAAACTATTTTTTCTTTTTGAAAATTCCCTTGATTACTTCCCAAACTTTTTTCTTTTCTTTCTTCTCCGGATTTTTAACCTCTTTCAACTTCTCTTCTTTCGATTTTCCGGCAAATATTCGTTCAATCAAATTGTCTTTATCATCCAAATCATAAAACTCCCGGTAGTGAGGAATTGCCAGATCGGCCAATAGCCCGTTATCCAAACTTGGAAAATCAGCATACTGCATCGTTTTATATCGAGCATCACGATAAAGCTTACTGTAAAACTTACCTACAATTGGTAAAGCCATGTATGCTCCTTGTCCATATTTTATTGTGCGGAAATGAATTCCAGGATCTTCAGCTCCAACCCAGCAACCAGTTACCAATTCAGGAGTGAGGCCAATGAACCATCCGTCAGACTGATTTTGCGTTGTCCCTGTTTTACCGGCAAAATCGCCAGAAATTTGATAGGTATTTCGGATCGAGCTCCCCGTACCACCATTCACAACCGATTCGAGCATGTGGGTAATAATCTGACAATTGACACCATTCAACGAAGTTCGGGTGGCTGGTTCCCGTTTATATTCAACCAGCCTGTTGCCTTTGTTATCACTGATTGAAACAAGGTAATTGGGTTCAACACGAGTTCCTTGATTTAACATGGTTGCATAAGCAAAAAGCAAGTCCTTCAAACTAATTGAAGCTACACCAAGCGCTAAAGAGGGAAATTCGGGCAAATCAGCTTCTAATCCCAATTCCCGACAAGTCTCAATCGTTTTCTCGATGCCTGTTTTCATCATTACATCAACTGCAACTGTATTTAATGACTGACTCAACGCCCCTTCCATTGAATAATACCCCGTATACTCTCCGTGTGAATTACTCGGCGACCAATCCTGATAATCTTCATAGACTTTCTTTTCATTTGGGTAATACTCAAATGGGCTTTGTCCGTCTTCAAGAGCTGCTAAGTAAACAAACGGCTTAAATGTAGAACCAACCTGACGCGCTGACAAAACATGATCGTATTTAAAAAAGCGAAAATCAATCCCCCCAACCCATGCTTTTAGGGCTCCTGTTGATGGTTCAATTGCTAAAAAACCGGCATTAAGTAAGCGTAAATAGTGTTTAATTGAATCAAGAGGGGTTGTTTCAACCTGTTCGAGTCCTTGGTAGGTAAAAAAAGTTGTCTTTATCTTCGAATTGAAAGCCTGATCAATCTGCTCTTGCGTTTTGCCAGCTTTAGTCATCTTCTTATAGCGCTCCGAACGATGTATTGCACTCTTCAAAATGTTCGGTTTCCCTCTCCATGGCTCGGTTTTCCCCCAGTGGTTATCAAATACATTTTGTAAGTTTTCCATGTACTCTTTCACCGATTGTTGCGCAAAATACTGGAAATCGTAATTCAGGGTTGTTTTAACCCGCAGACCATCGGTAAATAAATTATATGGTTCACCGTTTTCTTTGGTATTGTTTGAGCACCACTCCATCAATTCCGACTTTAGCATCTCGACAAAATACGGTGCCGGCCCTTCGTTGTAAGAAATCCGTCGGTATTTTACACCCAGAGGCTTCTCCTTAAAAACCGCTCCTTGTGCTTCTTCCAGAAAGCCATTTGCGATCATTTGATTGATGACCACATTGCGCCGTTCTTTCGAACGTTCAGGATTAATTCGGGGATTGTAGCTGTAGTTGGCTTTCAGCATACCAACCAACACCGCTGATTCATCTACGGTAAGGTTTTTAGGACTTTTGCTGAAGAATCGTTCTGCAGCGACCTCAATACCAAAAATGTTTTCTCCAAACGGAACCGTATTCAGATATAGTGTCAGAATTTCTTCCTTGGTATAAATGCGCTCCAAACGATAGGCAATAATTGCCTCGCGCAGTTTATTAACCGGCATACTAAACACCCACAAATCATTTCGTGGAAATAAGTTTTTAGCAACCTGCTGACTCAAAGTACTTCCGCCGCCAGCACTTTTATCCTGTAGCAAGATCGTTTTGAAAAGTACACGCATAAGCGCAATCTCATCAATCCCGCGGTGTTCATAAAAACGAGCATCCTCTGTAGCAATCAGTGCATTGATTACATTAGGTGATATTTCATCAAATTGAACGTTGCTCCGATTCTCAATATAATAGCGACCGAGTAACCGACCATCCTCTGAGAATACTTCTGATGCCTGTGGGTTTTTGATATCATTCAACTGATTGGAACTCGGAACATGGCCTGTAAATCCCAAATAAACAGCCATGAAGAATATAAAAAAGAGAATAAAACCAACAGCAAAAAGCTTAAGCAGAAACATCCAGACATTTCTCTTTTTTGCTTTCGATGATCGTTTTTGTTTTTTTCGTATTGGTTTTCTCTTTTGGGATGGTATCTTTTTTGACCTTTTTGTCGCCATTAAAATCTATTTTAAAAACAAAATTAGATAAATAAAACGATTCAATAGCCGGATGTTGTACTTACATTCAAAAACTTTTCAGTTACTAAGATTGTCTTAAAACTAACAATTAGATAAAAACAGAAGTATGAGAATTGCAATTACCGGATCGGGAGGATATATTGGAACAAACATAATTGAAAAGCTAAACCAACGGAATGTTCAAATTATCAGGATTGACCGCGAACTGTTATATGGAGATTATCAATTACTCGCTGAAAAGCTGCACGAAACAGATGCAGTAATTAATTTGGCAGGAGCTCCGATTATTCAGCGTTGGACCAAAAAAAATAAATCAGTTATATACAACAGTCGTGTGCAAACAACCCAAAATCTGGTTAAGGCCATTAACGCAATAAAACATGCTGACAGACCTGGAATAGTTGTGTCAATATCGGCCATTGGTATTTACCGAGATGAATTATCTCACGATGAAACAAGTACCAGGTATGCAAATCATTTTGCAGCTCGCGTGATTGATGATTGGGAGGATGCATTGGTTGGGCTACCAGAAGATATCCGGCGTATTATTTTCAGATCAGGCATTGTAATCGGCAAGAACTCACCATTTATGAATCGTCTGCTACCTGTTTTCAAACTAGGGATTGGTGGAAAAATAGGTAACGGCAAACAAGCTTTCCCGTTTATTCATATTGATGATGTACTGCAAGCTTTTGAAATCGCACTTACTGACGAATCATATTCGGGTATATACAATTTAGTAGCTCCGGAACAAACTTCGAATCAGGAATTCACAAAAAACCTTGCAAAGAAAATAAGTCGTCCGGCATTTTTTCAAGTTCCTGCTGTCGCATTACGCTTACTTTTCGGTAAAGCTTCGAATCTAATTTTGAAAAGTCCGGTAGTTGTGCCTCAGCATTTGATTCAGCAAAATTTCAAATTCATTTATCCTACCCTTGACGAATCACTCAATGAGATTATAAACGAATAAAATCAGTAGAGAAATGCTACAGCACCCGTCTGTAGGCTCTTACCTTTTCATTAAAAAAGCTCCTTTCTAAAATATAATCCGAATGAATCATCTTTTCAAGTAACTCGAATTTATTTTCAATGAGAATATACTTGGGCTTTTTCTTGAGCACTTCAATTAGTTCCAATTCCGGATTAACATTGAAAGCCATTGAGAGATGAGGTGAATTCAGTATGGATGAATGCACATACTTTGTGGGACACTCTTTTTCTAGTAATAAATACACAATTTGCTCATAATTAGCCACAAAAACATTGTCTTCATGAGTAATTCGCTTTTGTAAGTAGTCTGCAATTACCTCTGGTTCATCCGGACGAACTATTTTCCCCCGTATTCCAACAACCTGAATGACCAGTAACAATAAAATGCCAAAAGACATGCCAGTCTTACCCCGAAAGAAAAAACGAGCATATTTACCTAACCGAAATTCCGAATGAAAAGCCACACCTACAATAAGACTTATTGGAATCATCAATTGAATTGCATAGTGACTAAATCCTTTTCCCGGAAGATAGATTGCCAATAATATAGCGGCAATCCAATAATTGACTAAATACTTGTATCTTGGCTTAAGTAGCTTTTGTTTCGAAAACAACACATAAAATATCAAGAACGTAACCGGGAAAAATCGTCCCGAAAAGTCGAGTAACAGTTTTACAAATCGCCAGGTTGTGCCTTGCTGCATGTACCTTCCCGGCAAATCGTAAGTAATAAATCTAAAATGTTCAAAATAATTTCCGACAAAGAAATATAGATTTACCATCAAAAAAGGTAATGCAAACCCAACACCTGAGAACAGAAAGGGTAAAAAATCCTTACACGAAAACCGACTTCGGCGCTGCATAATTTCATATACCAATAGAAAAGACATTAGAGCGACGAAATCGAAAAGAACCAGATACTTAATAATAAAACCAATTCCCATAAGTACACCTGCCACCCCATATCGAATTGAGCTCTTTTTCAATAAAAAAAGCAAAGAGAAGGCTGTAAAAAAGTTGAAGAATAACTCCGTATTAGGAGATAATCCAAAATAGTTCCAAGTAGACGTACAACAAATATAAATAAATCCAGTGGCCAGTGCCGCTGGTTGATTATTCAATATTTTCTTTGAAACGAGAAAAAGCAAGTGAGCAGTCACTCCGACAATAAGAGCAACAAACAACCGGCTCATTACAATTGAATGTCCAAACAGAAGGCCCATGAAGGCATAGATTGCAAATATCCCTACTGGCTTACTATCAATAACATCATAGTAAAGCAATTTTCCATTCAGCAAATCTCTTCCTATTATTAAATAGGTAGATTCATCATGATCAAGCACACTGGTAAAAAAACTGAAAAGACGGAGTACGACTGCCGTAATTAAAAACAAAACGAGAACCTGCCTATCTTTGAAAACCTTCATCTGCAAAATCACCTACACTTTAAGCACAAAAAAAGCCCTACCGAATTGGTAGGGCTCAAATATAGTAATAAAATGTAATCTCTTACAATTGAGGACCGGCAGCAACCAATGCCTTACCTTCTTCGTTGTCAGTATACTTCTCAAAGTTTTTAACAAAACGCCCACCTAAATCCTGAGCTTTTGCTTCCCATTCTTTAACATCAGCGTAAGTATCGCGTGGGTCAAGAATGTTAGGATCAACTCCTGGCAAAGCAGTAGGAACTTCCAAGTTGAAAACAGGAACTGTTTTCGTTTCTGCCTTCTCGATAGAACCATCCAAAATTGCATTGATAATACCGCGAGTATCTTTAATTGAGATCCGTTTTCCGGTACCATTCCATCCTGTATTTACCAAGTAAGCCTCAGCTCCATGCGCTTCCATTTTTTTCACTAACTCAGCACCATACTGTGTAGGGTGAAGTGTTAAGAATGCAGCACCAAAACAAGCAGAAAAAGTTGGCTGAGGAGCCGTAACACCGCGCTCAGTACCAGCAAGCTTAGCGGTAAATCCTGATAGGAAATGGTATTTTGTTTGTTCTGGAGTCAATTTTGATACAGGAGGCAACACACCAAAAGCATCAGCAGAAAGGAAAATTACTTTTTTAGCATGTCCTGCTTTTGAAGGAACAGCAATATTTTCGATGTGGTTAATCGGATATGAAACCCGTGTATTTTGTGTTACTGAGCCATCAGTGAAATCAATTTTACCATTTTCATCAACAGTAACATTTTCCAACAATGCATCGCGCTTTATAGCACCAAAAATTTCGGGCTCGGCTTCTTTATCCAGGTTGATGGTTTTTGCATAACATCCACCTTCAAAGTTGAATACACCATCATCATCCCAACCGTGCTCGTCATCACCAATTAACTGGCGGCTTGAGTCAGTTGACAAAGTTGTTTTTCCAGTTCCTGAAAGACCAAAGAAAATAGCTACATCGCCTTCCTTACCAACATTGGCAGAGCAGTGCATTGAAGCCATTCCACGCAATGGTAAGTAGTAGTTCATCATAGCGAACATACCTTTTTTCATTTCTCCACCATACCAAGTACCACCAATGACCTGCATTTTTTCAGTCAGGTTAAATACAGTGTATACCTCTGAGTTTAATCCGTGTTCTTTATATTTTTCGTTTGTGGTTTTTGAACCGTTCATCACAACAAAATCAGGCTCACCGTAGTTTGCCAATTCTTCTTCAGTTGGACGAAGGAACATATTTTTCACAAAGTGTGCCTGCCATGCAACTTCCATGATGAAACGTACTTTCAGACGAGAATCTTCATTCGCTCCACAAAAAGTATCCATCACGTAAAGCTTTTTACCTGATAGCTGTTCTACTGTATTTGCTTTAAGATCATTCCAAACTTCCTTCGAAATTGGTTTGTTATCATTTGGAGATTCTGGCGAATTCCACCACATGGTGTCTTTAGTTGTTTCATCTTCAACGATGTATTTATCTTTTGGCGAACGACCTGTAAAAACGCCAGTCATTACGTTGACTGCATCCAGCTCTGTCAACTGACCTTTTTCAAAGCCTTCCAACTCAGGCTTCGTTTCGTCCTCAAATAATACTTCGTAAGATGGGTTATGTACGATTTCTTTTACATCAACAATGCCGTACTTCGATAAATCTAAATTTTTCATAATCAACAATTAAAAATTAATATTTCCAACAAAACCAATTTTCTCTCGGCAGACGAAAATAATATTTTTTTCCTTCTTTTTAAGAGGCCAAAATCAATTTAGTACTAATTTGAAACTAAGCTAAATAAAAAAAAGACAGCACGTTAACTAACGTACTGTCTCGCAACTTTATATCCAACTTATTTGACTAATTTACAATGTTAAGAAATCATTAAAACAGAACCAGGTAATTTCTTATGATCGCGGGTGAAATTGACTAATTGTCGACTTCAAATAATCACGATCAAGGTGAGTATATATTTCAGTTGTCAAAATAGACTCATGTCCTAACATTTCCTGAACAGCTCTTAAATCCGCTCCTCCAGAAATTAGGTGAGTCGCAAATGAATGACGGAAGGTATGTGGACTAATCTTTTTATCCATCCCCACTTTTTCAGCCAAATTTTTAATGATTGTAAAAATCATAACCCGGCTTAGTTTCTTTCCTCTTCTATTCAGAAAAAGAACATTTTCACTTTCGGGGTTAATTTTTAATGTCTTCCGGTATCCACTGAGGTATTTATTAATTTCAACAACCGCTTTCTCGCTTACCGGAACAAGTCTTTCTTTTTCGGCTTTGCCTTCAACTTTAACAAAGCCTTGTTCAAAAAATAAGTTTGTCACCTTTAAATTCACTAACTCAGAAACTCGCAATCCGCAACTGTAAAGCGTCTCCAACATAGCCTTATTGCGCTGTCCCTCAGGCTTTTCAACATCAACAGCATCAATAATCGTATCAATCTCCTCCATTGTTAATACATCTGGAAGCTTACGCCCGATTTTTGGCGACTCCAACAATGTTGTTGGATCTCCCTGAATTTTTCCTTCAATCAACAAGTACTTAAAAAAGGACTTAATTCCAGAAATAGTACGTGCTTGAGTACGAGGAGAAACACCCCTGTCGTTCAGGTGTTCAACAAAACTCCGCAGATGATTTAACTTAACCTTTTCAGGTGCTAAGCGCTTGAAATTTTCTTCTAAAAAAACCATCAGCTTGTTAATATCATTCACATAAGCAGCAATGGAATTTTGAGATAAAGACTTCTCCAGTCTCAAGAAATTTTCAAATCCTTTTTTACTATCTTCCCATTTCATAATTAAAAGCATTTAAATTTGTTCTCAAATCAATTTTCGTAATTTTGGTTCTGTAACACTTCTCAACTAAATTGATAACAATAGCTTCTTCCCCAAGAATACATAATTATCAATACGTCGTTAGACCGGCTAAAGTTACTAAAATTTTAATATAAAGCACAATAAAAATGAAAATATTGTTAATCAACGGTCCTAACCTAAACCTACTAGGAAAGAGAGAAAAAAACATTTATGGTAATTCCTCCTTTGAAGATTATTTTAAACAACTTCAGACACAGTTTACTCAGCATGAACTAACCTATTACCAATCGAATGTTGAAGGCGAATTAATTAATAAAATACACGAAGTTGGCTTTGATTATGATGGGATTGTCTTTAATGCTGGAGCTTATACACATACTTCGGTAGCTATTAGAGATGCCATCGCCGGCATACAAACGCCAGTTGTTGAGGTTCATATATCGAACATCTTAACCCGAGAGAAATTCAGACACGAATCAATCATAGGGCCGGCCTGCAAGGGTAGTATTATGGGTTTTGGCCTCGACTCATACCGTTTAGGAATTGAAAGTTTTCTGCAACGTTAACTTTAAAATCATTTAACGATCTCAAAAGGTCCTTTTGTTTACACTATAAGAAAAAAGTCTAATTTTGCCGGCCGATAATGTAATAAATGAATGTAATGAAACATACCAAAATTGTTGCTTCGATTTCAGACCTAAAGTGCGAACCGGAATTTGTCAAAGCCTTATATCAAGCGGGGATGAATGTTGCCCGGTTAAATACGGCGCATATCACCGAGGAAACAGCCTTGACAATGGTAAACAATATACGATCAGTATCAGATTCAATAGCACTACTGATTGACACGAAAGGGCCTGAAATCAGAACTGTAAATATGGAAAGCCCAATTGAGATTGAAAAAGGAGATCTTATCGAAGTTTCGGGACTTGACCGTAAAAGTGAAAAAGGCCGTCCTACCATGATGGTATCGTATAATAATTTTCATGTAGAAATACCAGCCGACGGAACATTATTAATTGACGATGGAGAATTAGAACTATCGGTTCAGGAGAAATTTGAAGACTATGTTTTGTGTCTTGTTGAAAATCCCGGAAAAATTAAGAACAAGAAAAGCATAAATACGCCCGGGTTTAGTGTAAAACTTCCATCTATTTCGGAAAAAGATAAAACATTTATCAAATTTGCTGCGAAAAATAAACTTGACTTTATCGCACATTCTTTCGTTCGTAATAAAGAAGATGTTATTCAAGTGCAAGAACAGTTAGACAAACTCAATAGTCCGATCAAGATTATTGCTAAAATAGAAAACTGGGATGGTGTAAATAATATCGATGAGATTCTGGATCACGCATATGGAATCATGGTGGCCCGTGGAGACCTTGGAATTGAGATTCCGGCCGAAAAAATACCCGGCATCCAGAGAATGCTGATCAAAAAAGCTGTTCAGAGAAAGAAGCCGGTAATCATTGCTACTCAAATGCTGCATAGTATGATCGACAACCCACGTCCGACCAGAGCTGAAGTAAGCGATGTTGCAAATGCGATTTACTCAAGAACTGATGCTATCATGCTTAGTGGAGAAACCGCTTACGGACAATATCCGATTGAGTCGGTTGAATACATGAGCCGCATTGCACAGCAAGTTGAAAGCAGCAAAGATAAACGTAACGACATTACAATTCCTGCTGTAAATAACGAAGTTGTTGCCTATTTGGCTGAAGCTGCCATTTTAGCATCAGATGAATTAAAAACGAGAGCAATTGTAACCAACACCCTTACCGGAAAAACGGCTCGTTACCTGGCTGCTTTCCGCGGAAAGAACCCAGTTTATGCCAGCTGCTACGAAATGCCCGTTGTTCGTCAATTAGCACTTTCGTATGGTGTCCGTCCTTTTTTAGTTGAGCCTAAAAAGAACAAATTTAAAATGGTTCGTTCTTCATTAAAAGAACTTGTAAATAAAGGTAAAGTCGTTAACGATGATAACGTGGTATACGTTGGTGGAAGTTTCGGTATTGGCGGTGGATCAACCTTCATGGAAATTTCAACCGTTGAACGTTTAACTTACAAGGAAAAAGAATAGTTACAAATAATTATAGAACAAAAAAAAAGGAGCTTTAAAGCTCCTTTTTTTGTATGTTATCTATCGTAAATCAATTTTCTCAACATCAGGATGCTTCAACGAATCAAACTCAAAATCGGCTGTAGTTGCCCGAACATCTGTTTCTAAGTTCTTCACCTCCACGATGTAGTTGTTTCCCTCACGACCAACCATTTCAGCTTTCTTGATCAACATTCGCTTTTTATCAATCTGAATTCTGATTTTTGTATACTCTATTTCCTCATTATCAGGAAATAGGTCGATCACATAAACCTCCTGTCCTTCAACTATTTTTTCTTCCACAAATTTATAAGCAAACCCTTCTTCGTAAATGGTAAATAATTTCGAAGGATCCATCATTTCATTCATCTCATCATCAGCCTCAGCAATGGTTACCTCTCCGGCATCTTTCATATAAGTCCAAACGGTCTCCCCATTGTTGAAAATCTCCATGCCCAGTTCATCTAAACTTAAGTGAAATTGATCTCCCATTAATAAAATCTGGCCATTGTTTTCTTCATGGATTCCTTCTGTTTGATTCTCCATAATGTAATTAAAGGTGGCTTGAATGCTTGAATATCCTTGCGTGGTTTCGGTTACCTTCTCTAAAATGCTTTTGGCTTTTTGATCTTGCTGGGCAAAGCCAATGCTCCAGTACAACGCAACGGTCAATAAAACTACTAGTTTCTTCATTTCTATATTTGAATTTTTACATGCTATTCAATAACTGTTCCAAACTATATTCATCCTGAATAAGCACCTGACGAGCCTTACTTCCTTCACTCGGGCCAACTACGCCTGCAGCTTCCAGTTGATCCATAATCCGACCGGCCCGATTATAACCAATCGAGAATTTACGCTGAATCATTGAAGTTGAACCCATTTGATTGACCACAACGATGCGTGCGGCATCATCGAATATCTCATCGCGGTTCGCTAAGTCTGTCCCCTGAACTCCTCCAGCATCTTCCCCTTCATATTCAGGCAATAAGAAAGCAGTTGGATATCCTTGTTGTTCCGAGATATGCGAACAAATGCGGTCGACCTCCGGAGTATCAAGGAATGCACATTGCAAACGCGTAATACTACTGCCCATCGCAATCAACATATCACCTTTACCAATTAGCTGGTTGGCTCCTGAAGTATCTAAAATAGTACGTGAATCAATCATTGACGCAACTTTAAAAGCAATACGTGTCGGAAAATTCGCCTTGATTACCCCGGTAATGATACTTACTGATGGTCGCTGAGTTGCAATAATCATGTGGATTCCCACCGCACGAGCCAACTGTGCAATGCGGGCGATCGGCAATTCCACTTCTTTTCCAGCTGTCATAATTAAATCGGCAAATTCGTCAATAACAACTACAATATATGGCAGGTATCGGTGACCTTTGTCAGGATTTAAACGCCGGCCAATAAACTTTTTGTTGTATTCTTTTATATTTCGGGTATGTGCTTTCTTCAACAAATCATATCGGGTGTCCATCTCAATATTGACTGAATTCAACGTATGTTTCACTTTCTGAATATCAGTAATAATGGCTTCCTCTTCGTCTGGAAGTTTGGCCAGAAAATGCTTTTCAATAGTCGAATATAAGCTCAGCTCCACTTTTTTGGGATCAATTAAAACCAACTTCAATTGTGCCGGATGCTTTTTATAAAGTAACGAAGCAATAATGGCATTCAATCCGACTGACTTTCCTTGTCCGGTAGCACCGGCAACCAAAATGTGAGGCATTTTTGCTAAATCAATCAAAAAAGTTTCATTCGAAATTGTTTTACCAAGCACAACGGGCAATTCGGCTGTACTTTCCTGAAACTTTTTGGAAGCAATGATCGATCGCATTGAGACAATTTCAGGATTTTGATTAGGCACTTCAATACCAATTGTTCCGCGTCCGGGAATTGGTGCAATAATCCGAATTCCAAGAGCGGCCAAGCTCAAGGCAATATCATCCTCCAAATTCTTGATTTTGGCTATTCGAATTCCAGGAGCCGGCACAATTTCGTACAAGGTAATTGTTGGTCCAATGGTTGCTCGAATTTTAGTAATCTCTATTTTGTAATGGCGAAGTGTTTCAACAATTTTATTCTTATTCGAAATTAGCTCTTCGTTACTTACTTCGGCATTACCTGAAGAGTGATCATCAAGTAAATCAATTGATGGAAATTGGTAGTTTGACAAATCCAGCGTTGGATCGTAATCAACCATCGCTTCATGCTCATAATTCTCATCTGTCTCCTCTTCCACCTTTTCAACACTCATCTCCAGATCATCTTCATTTTCCTCGTTCCCGCTTTTTCCTGAAAGCTGTTCGCGCACGTTCGTTTGAATCTTGTTCTTATCAATCGATTCATCTAGGTCGAGATCATTCTCATCGGGGTCAAAAATGGTTTCAATGGTATCATTATCGTCTATAACTTTTGAAATACTATCCTCCATCTCAACATCCTGACTGTGCTCAACAGAACTTGGCTGCTCTTCAGTCTCACCCATCTCCTTTTTACCAAATAGCTTTTGCAACCAGGGAATAAAGTTTTTAAAACTAAAAAGCACGATTAAGAACAAACTAAGAACCAGAATAAAGAAAGTGCCGACATATCCGACAAGTGAGCTTAACCAAACAGCCAGAAAATAACCATTTTCACCTCCCAAGTACAGGAAGCTTTTGGTATTTACATCCGTTAGTAAAAGCCCAAAAAACAGGGAGAGCCAAAGCATACTCACAAAAGCAAGTATTATTGAATTCCAATACCTGACCAGCGGACGCTTAAAAAAATGGAACGCTGTAATAACCAACATAAATATCAACAGAAAACTTGAAATTCCAAACCCGCGATTAATGATCGCTTCGCTCAAAAATGCGCCCGTTTTGCCAGCCTTGTTTCTAACTTTTATTTCGGTATTTGCCAACAACTCACGCCACGATAGATCTAGTTTACTATGATCTGCATGACCTGTAAACAAGAAAGATATAAATGCGATTAACAAATAAAGAGCAAACACAAATAGAAATAGCCCAACGGTATACCTAAACTTATCTCCCTTAAACAGAGTGAATAGTCCTTTCAAACTATTGTTTTTCTTCTTCACAGGTTTTCTTTTGGTCTTTTTAGCCATGAGGTATTTTTGAAATTTCGATTGCAAAGTTAACGAAATTTGGACAGCATATCGTGCCTTCTGGGCTGCTTAAATATTGAAAAAAAATCATACCGGATAATCATTTCAAAAAAAGCCACCTTTTTTCATCCCCAGTATTATTGGTTGAATTTATTTTTAAAAGGTTTTCGAAACAGAATTCTGACTTTCTAAATTTGAAAGAGAAGAACCACACTTACAATCAGAATAAAACGATCAAAAAATCGCTGCTCAACAACAGGCGAAAAAAACAACAACTAGCAGTTTCGTCACCTTTTTATCACACCTATTTTTCTATGTTTGTGTAAAGCCAGTTAATTTTGAAAACGATGAACAAACAAAAGTTGGCAGTAATTGCACTGGGTGGAAATGCCTTGCTACGTGATAATGAAGCTGGAACAATAGAAGAACAAGAGCAAAACACCACTGCAACGCTCGAAAATTTGGTGCATCTAATTCGCGAGGGATACAACTTAGTTATTACGCACGGAAACGGTCCGCAGGTTGGCAATATCCTGATGCGAAATGATGCGGGAGAAGCCATGTACAATATTGCGCCAATGCCACTCGATGTTTGCGTTGCCGATTCGCAGGGTGGAATTGGCTATATGATTGAACGCATGATGCGCAACGTTTTAAACCAACACAGAATTGACAAAAATATCATATCTGTGATCAGCATGGTTACTGTTGATCCAAATGATCCTGCTTTTCAGAATCCGACAAAACGGATTGGTAAAGTATACAGCAAGAGGGAAGCCAATCAGCTCGCGAAATTAAAAGGCTGGCAATTCAAACCAAGTTCGAAACACGAGGGGAGTCTCCAGCGGGTTGTTCCCTCTCCCACGCCAATTGATATACTCAATAAAGACATTATCAAGCGAATGGTGCACGAAGGAAATATTGTTATTACTGCTGGAGGTGGAGGCATCCCCGTTTATTTAGACGATGATAATAATGTTCGAACAACTGAAGCAGTGATTGATAAAGACATGAGCTCTGCTCTGCTGGCATCGACCATTCATGCTGACGAATTTTATATTTTAACTGACGTACCATACATCTTTAAAGATTTTGGGTTGCCGACCCAAAGGAAACTAGAATTCCTTAACTACAAGGACACCTTAGTACATCTGAATAATGGTACTTTTGGTGAAGGAAGTATGGCTCCAAAAATAAGAGCTTGCCTAAGTTTTATTGAAAACGGAGGACAAAAAAGCGTCATTACCGAAGCAACCAAACTATCAGATAAATCCTATGGATCGAAAATAACGTTGAATTACGACAACAAAAAACAAAATCATGATACTGAATCTTAAAAACCGAAATTTTCTGAAGCTATTAGATTTTACAGCCGAAGAAATCAACCAACTACTTGAACTAGCAGAGAAACTAAAACTCGCAAAATATAATCGTACTGAGGAACAAATGTTACAGGGAAAAAATATCGCCCTGATTTTTGAAAAAACATCAACTCGTACACGTTGCGCTTTCGAAGTGGCCGCATTCGACCAAGGGGCGCACGTTACTTTTCTTGGGCCGGGAGGTTCTCAAATCGGACATAAAGAATCGATGAAAGATACCGCCCGGGTTTTAGGGCGGATGTACGATGGCATTCAATACCGTGGGTTTGGGCAACGAATTGTAGAAGAACTTGGAAAATACGCCGGTGTTCCGGTTTGGAATGGACTTACCAACGAATTTCATCCGACACAGATTTTAGCTGATTTTCTGACCATGAAAGAGCATGCTGATAAACCACTCGGCAGTATTTCATTTTGCTATTTGGGCGATGCCCATAACAATATGGGAAATTCGCTCATGGTTGGAGCAGCCATAATGGGTATGGATTTTCGGGCTGCGGCACCCAAAAGCTGTCAACCTGACGAAGAGCTAATTGAGCTAAGCAAAAGCATTGCTGAAAAAAGTGGTGCCAAAATTACTGTTACCGATAACGTGCAGGAGGCAGTGAAAGGGTGCGATTTTCTGTATTCCGATGTTTGGGTATCGATGGGTGAACCACAAGAAGTTTGGGAGGAAAGAATAAAACGTCTTCTCCCCTATCAAATAAACAATGAACTAATGAAACTGACAGGTAATGCGGATGTAAAATTCATGCACTGTCTTCCGGCATTTCACAACCAGGAAACCAAAATTGGTCGGGAAATTTTTGAAAAATTTGGCCTTCAGTCAATGGAAGTGACTGATGAAGTTTTTGAAAGTCCGGCGTCCATTGTTTTTGATCAGGCAGAAAACCGTATGCACACCATTAAAGCAGTTATGGTTGCTACTCTGGCCTGAACGGAATAGCAAAGGGCACCCAAAACGAGTGCCCTTTCTTTCTGATTACCGTTATATTATTACTACTGGTTTAATCCAATTTGATATTTTACGCCAAAACTAATCCAACGCCCCGGCTGAAGAATATTACCTAAATCAACATATTCCTTATCGAATAGATTTGTTGCCGATGCTGATAGCATTAATCTGGGCGTTTTCCAATACACTTTCAGATCAGTCAACCCAAATGCCTCGTAGTTTGCTTCACCAACAGGCTCCTTATTTTCAAACTTGGTATACGTTCCATTTCTTTCCTGAAACCGATAATTCCACGAAGCAAAAAGGTTCTTCCATATCTTATGGTCAATTGAGATAACCAGTTTGTGTTTTAAATTGTCCAAAGCATAATTCGATAAAAACTCGCTTTGACTTCTATTGAGGGAGTTGTACGAATAGTTAACGTTGATCTTTTTAAGAAAGAACGAAGCATCAATAAGTTCAGGCACAAACAAAGCGCCAGTAAATTCAAAACCATCACTTTTAATTTCTGTAAGATTTCGGGTTTCCCAAAGGAACTCCTCACTTTCGCGAACCCAATCAATTAAATCCTTTCCAACTCGATGATAGTAGCCTGTCTGCAAATGCAAATAACGATTATTCAGTTTTACCCCACCTTCGATGGTTGTTGATCGCTCCGGCTTCAAATTCGGATTTCCCTGGTTTGTAGGACCACTGTAGTATAAATCAGTAAATGTGGGCATTCGCAACGATTTGTTGAATGAACCATACAACTTCAATTTTTCAGTGAGCATGTAACTCAAGTCAACGCCGGGATAAATATTCCAATCAAAATTAAGATCCGAAATCCAGTTAGCCATTGCTCCACCGGAAGCCGTGAATTTTCCCAGATAGAACGTGTGCTCAGCAAAAAAAGAAGTTGTCGTTCTTGAATGTGATTTCGTAAACTGTTGTCCGTCTTCGCCCGGCACATCAATCGGTTCATCCAAATCTTCACCCAGCACATTGCTCCAAATATTTTCTGAACGAAATTCAGCTCCAAACGCAGTTTTTCCTAAATCGCTGGCAAACCAACTATTAATCGAGGTTCCTAAAATATCGGTCATGTGGTAATTATGACCAGAATACCACGATGCAGGACTATCGCGAAACAGTTCAAACCGATCCTGATGACGACGCCAGTACAACGCTGGGGTAAAATGAACCTTTTCACCTGTTTCAAATTTTAACGACGCAAAAGAGGTTTTCGTTTCCTCAAATTGATTGGGATACTTGGGCGTGTAAAAACTATTGGCTCCAAATTGTTTGTTGGAAAAGCCAGCCTGTAGTTCCAACTTTCCGGCATCGCTTTTCAAAGCTCCATGATAGAAGATATTGGAACTTTTAAAATCGGTGTTATCAATGTATCCATCGGATGCTTTGTTATTGAAAGCAACAAAACTTTGCAGTTTCCCAATTTGTTTATTGGCCGATACATTAATATCTCTCAACTGGTGTTCCCCATAAGTCACATCCAGAATGGCCTGATCATTATCATCAGGCTCCGTAACAATATTGATAGCACCTGAAAATGCGTTCGGGCCATAAATACGGGCTCCGGGACCTTCCAATATCTCAATACGTTTGATGCTTTTAAAACTAACCGGCAAGTTGAGGCTGTGGTGCCCGGTTTGGGGGTCGGAAAGATTGATTCCATTTAAAAGGATGAGTGTTTGATCGAAAGAACCTCCCCGGACTGAAACGTCAGCTTGAACGCCGTGCGTTCCTCGTTGCCGGATGTCAACACTCAGCGCATACTCCAGGAGGTCTTGAATACTATTGACCGGAGCCGCTTCAATTTGATCTTTCTCAATCACGGAAATAATCCGTGCCACCTGCGAATATGTCACAGGTGCTCGTTGGGCGCTGACCTCAATCTCATCAAGATCATACTCCATCTTTACTTCCAAACTATCGGGTTGTGCAATCGCATCATTAATTCCGGTCACCATAAAATAAGCAACGGCCAATACGCCAATACGCACTTGCCTGTTTAATGCCTGAAACAATGAATACTTTTGACCACCCCATCGTTTGAAAACAAGTTTGGTTGCCCAACTGTGTTTAAAACTTAACTTTTTCATTTGAATTTGTTCACGAATAAGTAATCAGAAGCCGCAAATGTAGAAATATCTGACTACATCCGAAAGTCGTTAATCCAAGCCACTTTGAAAAGCAACAAGCATTTTATGCACTATGGTACAAAAAGAAATGAAACGATCATTTTGTAGAACACTCACCCCGACTGTAGATATATTGAAACAAAATAATTAGTGCCATGTATACACAAACAACCTCCTTCAACAAAATACAACAAACTAACAAACAGCAAAATATGTGATCCAATGCGTCCAAAAGAAACAATTATCACAGGTTCTGCATGATCGTTGAGCATGGGAAGGTAGTTCTTTGATAAACAAATGATGCACAAAAAGAGACTATGGAAAATTCACAATAGTAGTTTTCCATTAAAAATTGGGACGAAAATCTTCTGAAAGGATTTTAAAATACAAAACGAAAAGAATAATTCATAGTTAATCCAAATAAAAATAGATTGTTTTACGACAGCTACAAAACGTCAAACATTTTTATGTAAATGTCGTATCTTAACATTAACTGCTTATAATCAGCATGTATCAATTTTCTTTATCACAAATAAATAAAATCGAACAATAAAAGACCCCTAAATCCTTTATATAAAGGGGTTGTTTATTTATATTTGTTCTAAACAATAACTCATTTAAAACACGCTGCCATGACACAAGTTCAATTTAACAACGCACTTTTAGGACTGCAAGACAAACTCTTGTATTATGCACTTAGTTTAACTGCAGATCAGGAAAAAGCACAAGATCTTTTACAAGAAACCTTTTTGAAAGCGCTTACTTACCGTGATAAATTTACGCAGAACACAAACTTTAAAGCGTGGATTTATACCATCATGAAAAATACCTTCATTAATAACTACAGAAGGAATGTGAAAGCCAAAAGCACCTTTGATGGAGCAAATAACGATTTTCATTTAAAGTTTTCAAAAGACAAAATTTATCCATCGCCGGATTCATTTTACAGTTCTAAAGAAATCATTAAAAATATCAACGCCCTTGAAAAGGAATATAAAGTTCCATTTAAAATGTTTTTGGATGGTTATAAATATAAAGAAATTGCAGACAAACTCAGCCTTCCGTTAGGAACAGTAAAAAGCCGCATTTTCTTTACAAGAAAAAAATTAGAAAAAGCTTTAAAAGAATATGCTATCTAGTTGATCGCTATAAAATGATTAGATCAGTTAAAAAATGGTTCGCAATTGCGGATCATTTTTTTTATTTTTAATCGAAAGTAAAATACGAATCACGAAAAAATAGAAACTGACATGACAAAAATAGCTGTACATTTTGCAACCGGATTTGAAGAAGTTGAAGCAATAAGCATTGTTGATGTATTAAGAAGAGCAGAGCTGGATGTTATTATGGTTTCCATGACCGATACAAAAACAGTTGTAGGCGGCCATCAGATCCCTATCGTTACTGATATCCTATTTCCGGAGCTCGATTATTCAACTATTGACGTAATTGTATTGCCTGGAGGAATGCCTGGGGCGACAAATCTGGATAATCATAAGGGCTTGCGAGAACAAATCCTGCAGTTTAATAACGAGAAAAAACTATTGGGTGCAATATGTGCAGCACCGCTTGTGCTTGGGCATTTAGGAATATTGAAGGGACGGAAGGCTGTTTGCTATCCTGGTTTTGAGAATGAACTACATGGAGCTGAAGTTTTAAAAGATCCGACGACCGTTTCTGACAACATCGTCACGGGTCGCGGAATTGGCGTTGCTTTAAAATTTGGCCTTGCGCTTGTCAAAGAAATAATGCATGCCGATAAAGCAGAAGAATTGTCCAAGGCCATGTTAGTTGAGTAGCTGAATCAGGAATGGCCGCTAGTGCTCGGAAGTGTAAAATAGAAACGGCTGCCTTGACCAAGCACGCTTTCACCCCAAATGCGGCCTCCATTCTTCCTGACAAATTCGCTACAAATAACCAGCCCCAAGCCTGTGCCGTCTTCCTCATGGGTTCCCCTCCGTTTTACTTTCGATTCAATTTGAAATAGCTTATTCAGGTCGTCAGGACTAATTCCCACTCCGGTATCTTCAACACAAACAGTTACGGTCTCCTTTTCTGATTTCAAAACTGTTTTTACCTGTCCTTTTTCATTCGTGAATTTAATGGCGTTATTCAACAAGTTTCGCATAACTGTTTCAATCATCATCGGATCTGCATAAACAGTAACTTGTTCAGGCATTTCTGAAATTAACTGAATATTTTTTTGCGCTGCAACTGGCAATAGCAAGTGTTCAATACCTTCATAAATATCGCGAAAATTGAGTTCCTGCGGAATATACTCCAATCGGCCCGTTTGGGAGCGGGACCAATCCAATAAATTTTGTAACAATCGGGAAATAGAATTGCTTGAATTATAAATATCTGAAGCATATTGCTTTCTTTCAATGTCTGAAAAACGATCATATTCCTTATGTATCAAATAGGCATACCCCATTACGGAGTGAAATGGATTTTTGAGGTCGTGTGCAATTATTGAAAAGAATTTATTCTTAGAAGCATTTAATACTTCAAGCTCTTTGCGCTGTTCTTCAATCTTCAAATTCTTCAAACGCAACAGATCATTTATCCTTCTCTTATTTAAGTATGCAACTGACACAAAAAATATTGCAGCTACCAATACCAAAATCAAAATAATCCCAAAAGCCCGAAGTTCCTTATCACGCTTTATTTGCAGTTGATCAATTTCTCGTGATACGCTTAATCGCTCAATTTCTGCCTCTTTTTGCTGGGTTTCATATTGTTTTTCAAGCTCAGCAACTTGATTTTGACGTTCTTCCTGACGCAAGGTATCCTGATATTGATCATGCATCTTAAACGCATGATAGGCCTCTTCAATTCGCCCTTGTTCTTCGTAGGTAAGAGCCAGGTCCTGATAATTAAGTTGCTTCAAATAATATTCGTAATCGTCAGCTAGCTGCAAACTTTTATAAAATGTATTGATCGCACTTTCATACTGACCAAGTTCGCGATAAGCGCCACCCAATCCTTCAAGCGCAAAAGCCTCGCTTCGACTATCACCCAACTCACCAAATACGTCAACTGCCCTCTCATAAAAATCCAGCGCTAGCTCCATACTATCTTTTGTATTTAGATAGATGTTTGCAATATTATTAAGTGCAATGGCCTCTCTTTTCTTATTTTTCA
Source organism: Sunxiuqinia indica (assembly GCF_009847015.1). Lineage (GTDB taxonomy): Bacteria > Bacteroidota > Bacteroidia > Bacteroidales > Prolixibacteraceae > Sunxiuqinia > Sunxiuqinia indica. The sequence goes on along the minus strand of NZ_WVEM01000001.1, from coordinate 295,271 downwards.
ATTCCCGAAATAAAAACAAGGCTTTATTGTAATACACCTTCGAAGAATCATATTGCTCCAGATTATAGTAACCGACACCAACACCATTGTAATTAACAGCCAAACTTGTTTTTTTACCAACCCTTGCATTAATTTCTGCTGCCAGTTCATAATGATGTATAGACTCTTCAAAGTCGCCAATCCTCGTAAAAACCATGGCTAGGTTTGAATATACCCGAGCTTCATCTTCTGCTGAATTTTGCTTTGAAAAAAGATTTAATGCCTGATATAGATTTTCTGCGGCCTTATTGTATTCTCCAAGGTAATAATAAACCAAGCCAATAGAATTCAAAGTCTCTGCAATATTCTGCACATCATTAATTTGCCGGAATATTTCCAAGGCTTCTGAATAATTTTTTAAAGCCAGTGGATAGCTATCATAATAGTAGTAACACTCCCCTCTCAAGTATAAAAACCGTGATTCGAACAAAGGAGCATTAATCGAATCAGTAATAGCAATCGCCTTATTCGCTACTTCCAGACATTTGGTGCTATCTTCACGCACATAGCGCTGCGAAAAATCCAACATTTGACTTAGCTTCTCCTCAGCACTCACATCCGTCTGAATAGACAAAAGGCTATCCACATCATCTTGACTAAATGCAAGGTGAAATATAAAAAGGAAAATAATATGAAGCCCACTTCTTTTAACCATTTGCATAAGATGCGAATTGCAAATATGTCAATTTTTATTGAATCACCGTTCAAAAAAAGGTAAATGAATTGAATAAACAGCTATTGAATAAGAACATGTTAAGCAAAAAAAGGGCTCTTTGCACAAGAGCCCTTTGATAATCTATTTTGAATACTTCTTAATCCATTCCCGAGCATTTACAAATGCTTCAATCCATGGAGCTACTTCATCCTTTTTACGGTCGGCCGGATAATAAGGCCAATGCCAAGGTTTAAAGGCTCTTTCAAGGTGAGGCATCATGGCTAAATGGCGGCCATCTTTCGAGCAAAGAGAAGCCGTATTGAGATCTGATCCATTGGGATTTCCAGGATAGAAGTCATAGCTATATTTATAAGGAATATGGTATTGATCTTCGGCATAAGGCAAACTAAATTTTCCTTCACCATGAGCAATCCAAACACCGAGTTTCATTCCGGCCATTGAGTTCAGCATGACTGAGTCATTCTCCGCAATTTCAACATTTAGGAATGCTGATTCGAACTTGTGTGATTCGTTATGCAGCATCTTTGGCATTTTTTCGTGTTCAGGATAGAGCAAGCCAAGTTCCACCATCAGCTGGCAACCATTACAAACTCCCAAACTCAAAGTATCTTTTCGCTTGTAGAAATTTTCTAAAGTTTGTCGAGCTTTCTCGTTATATTTAAAAGCACCGGCCCAACCTTTTGCAGATCCAAGAACATCGGAATTAGAAAAACCTCCAACAAACACAATCATGTTGACATCCTCTAAGTTTTCTCGTCCGGAGATCAGGTCGGTCATGTGAACGTCTTTCACATCCAGCCCAGCCAAATACATCATATATGCCATTTCTCGATCACCATTTACTCCTTTCTCCCGAATAATAGCAGCTTTTACACCACTTGGAGTTCGGCGGTTTAAATCAATACCATAGTCAGCAGCTTTACCAGTAAAGTTTTTGAAATCATAGTCCAGTTTATTGTTTTTATAGTTTTTGAAACGCTCCAGTGCCAGTTTTTCGCCACTTTGTTTGCGATCCATCAAATAGGAAGATTTGAACCATAATTCTCGTAACGAATCAATATCTAAATCAAAATCAGCTTCGAAGTTTTTAATCGTAAAAGCTCGTTTTTCAGCAGGTTGTCCAATTTTTACAAATTTCACTCCTGTTTCGCTCAGTTTCGCTTCCACTACTTCAGAATCAGCTGCCTGAATTACAATTCCCGGGTTTTCGTTGAAGAAGACCTTTGCACTGTCTCTCTCGCCCAAACCAGTTAAATCCAGGTTCAATCCTGTTTCATTGTCACTAAAACACATTTCGAGCAGCGTTGTGATCAATCCACCGGAAGCAACATCATGTCCGGCCAAGATCAATTCTTCTTCGATTAAACTTTGAATGGAATTGAATGCTTTTAAGAAATATGCAGAATCGGCTACTGTTGGCGCTTCTTGTCCAAGTTTATTTACGATTTGCCCAAAAGCACTACCTCCTAAAACCAGGGGAGTAGAAGAAAAATCGATATAATAGAGCGGCTTGCTTGCATCGTTCACAGCAACAGGCTCAACAACTTTTTTCACATCGGTTACTTCGCCCGAAGCTGAGATAATTACTGTTCCCGGTGAATAAACCACATCGTTCTTATACTTCTGAGTCATTGACATGGAGTCCTTTCCGGTTGGGATATTTACCCCTAAAGCACATGCAAAATCACTGGCTGCTTTTACTGCCTTGTAAATACGTGCGTTTTCGCCGGGATTTTTTGCAGGCCACATCCAGTTAGCGCTCAACGAAACGCTCCTCATCTTATCGGGCATTGGAGCCCAGATAATATTGGTTAACGACTCAGCAATCGAAAGGATTGAACCACTTTCAGCATTGACCATTGCTGCAACGGGCGCATGACCAATCGTTGTTGCAAGACCGCTTTTGCCTTGGTAATCGAGAGTTATGACACCTACATTATTCAACGGAAGGTGCAATTTGCCTGCGCCTTGCTGTTTTGCAATTCTACCGGTTACCGAGCGGTCAACTTTATTGGTCAACCAGTCTTTACATGCTACCGACTCCAATTGCAAAACATCTTCCAGGTACGATTCTATTTTTTCCTGATCGTAAGCCAATTCAGCAAAATTGGCTTTCTCTGTTGTATCTGTTAAAATTGTTTTTGGTGGATTACCGAACATATAAGCCAGTTGCCAGTCAATTGACTTTTCGCCTGTTTTTGAATTTTCGAACGTAAACTGCATATCACCAGTCGTATCGCCAATCACATACATTGGCGAGCGTTCTCGATCTGCAATCTTCTTCAACAAATCAACATGCTTCTCACTCATCACCAAGCCCATGCGCTCTTGCGACTCGTTACCGATAATCTCTTTCTGTGAAAGAGTTGGATCGCCTACTGGCAATTTGCTTGTGTCAATTTTACCACCAGTCTCTTCAACCAACTCCGATAGGCAATTCAGGTGACCTCCAGCACCATGATCGTGAATAGAAATAATTGGGTTGTCATCTGACTCGGCCAATGCACGAATGGCATTGTAGGCACGTTTCTGCATTTCCGGGTTCGCACGCTGAACAGCATTCAACTCGATCGCGTTTTTAAATTCACCGGTAGCCACTGAAGAAACAGCTCCACCACCCATTCCAATGCGATAGTTATCACCACCAAGCAATACCACTTTGTCGCCTACGCCTGGTTTATCTTTTAAACTGTCTTTTTTAGCACCAAAACCGATACCTCCGGCTAACATGATTACTTTGTCGTAACCATATTTTTTATGATTCTCAAAATGCTCAAAAGTCAATACAGATCCGGTAATCAACGGCTGACCAAATTTGTTTCCAAAGTCACTGGCTCCATTCGACGCCTTAATCAATATTTCTTCAGGTGTTTGATACAACCACGGACGCTCCTCAGTAGCTTCCTCCCAATTGCGGGCTTCTTCAGTTCGCGGATAAGAAGTCATATAAACGGCAGTTCCGGCAATCGGCAAACTACCTTTTCCTCCGGCAATTCGGTCGCGAATTTCGCCTCCGGTGCCTGTTGCAGCACCATTAAAAGGCTCCACCGTAGTTGGAAAATTATGAGTTTCGGCTTTCAACGAAAGTACAGTTTCAATATCTTTTACTTCAAAATAATCAGGCTTATCCTGCGTTTTTGGAGCAAATTGCTCAACAACTGGTCCTTGCACAAAGGAGCAATTATCTTTATACGCAGAAATAATTTTATTTGGATTTTCTTTTGATGTTTTTTTAATCATCTGGAAAAGTGACATTTCCTGCTCAACCCCATCAATGATAAACGATCCGTTGAAAATTTTATGACGACAGTGCTCCGAATTTACCTGAGAAAAACCGAATACTTCACCATCAGTCAACTTGCGATCCATCTTGTCTGAAACCGACTCTAAGTACTTGATTTCATCTTCGCTCAATGCCAAACCTTCTTGCTCATTATAAGCTGCAATATCATCAATTTCAATGATTGGATCCGGCTGCTTGTCGATTGCAAAAATGTTTTGTCCCAAAGATTCATACAACGCTTTAAGCATTGGGTCATATCCGGCAGAACGATCAGGAACTTCAATAAATTCTTCCAAACGTACAATACCATTGAGCCCCATGTTTTGGGTAATTTCAACTGCATTGGTACTCCAGGGAGTAATCATTTCTTTTCGTGGGCCTACAAAATACCCTTCTAAAAAATCGCGGTCAACCAAGGTTGCATCACCAAACAACCAGCTCAGTTTTTGTATGTCTTCATCCGAAAATGAGACGGATGTTTGAACGGCTACAATGCTGTTCTGGAGGGTTTTAAAGAATAAAATCATATTGAATCGGTTAATGATTAAATGACATGTTGTAAAACACGGCACAAAGATAAAAATTACTTCAGAAGAAATAGTCTAAACCTGTCGAAAACCGCTTGAATGTGAATAATAAGAAGCGATTGTTAATAGATTTTTGAACGACTTAGCAAGATTCTTTATTTCACTGGTTCTAATTAAATCGACTACTTTTGCCACTCATGAAAAAGCAATTTGACAATTATCACGAGCTCAAAGATCAGATTGATCTGTTGACAGAGAAGTTATCTGATACACATAAAAATCACATGGTCTGCAAAAAAGGTTGTGATTTATGCTGCATGGACTACAATGTTTTTCCTGTTGAATACAATTCAATAAAAATGAAGATTGAAAATGAGCCTATAGACTTTCAAGAATCTACTGATGGAAGTTGTATTTTCCTGAAAGATCACGCCTGTCAGATATATGAACATCGCCCAATTATTTGTCGTACACACGGTCTACCACTACTTTTTATGAATGAAGAACAGTGGGAACTGTCAGCTTGCGAACTAAACTTTACCGATTTTGATGACGAGGATTTTTCTGCGAAAAATACGTTCCCTCAAGATAAATTCAATAGCGAACTATTCATAGTTAATAAAAATTACATCAAAGAAAATAATCTGCTACATTCCGAATTTGACCTGATTCCACTAAATAAACTACGCGACTGAAACTTATTTTATATCCAACCTGATTAACTCCATGGTATACCCCGTCCGTTCCCAGCCACTGACTTTAAAAAGAGCCGCAAAATCTTTTTCAAGTAAGTGTTGTCGATCATAAAAGGCTGCGACGGAATCCTTGTCTGTGAAATACTCCACCATCCGAATCACGCCAATATCGTTATCAGAAAGAAACATAACAATGTCATTATTAACAGGACCATGCATTTTAGCCACAATTGTATAATCAACAATCTGTTTCCCTGATCTTGACTGAAAAGTTTCATTGTCATTGTTGGTGAGATCTCTTCGGGTTATTTTCCCACCGATAATCTCATAATTTGGAAAGTAATCTGTAAATACATTTTTCAAAAAGCCCATGGTCTTGAACTGGCCGACATAAACCAGGCTCCCAGTATTAATTTTTGACTTATCCCATTCTGAGTTTAACAACAAATCAAAAGATAATTCGTGATCTCCAAAATACAGACTCAACATCTTTGCACTGTATGGTCCCATTTTCGTTACGTATGGATATTGATTGGGAACCATTTGAGAAGCTTGTTCCGGATGTTGCTGCAGGTGTTGCGAAAAGTCTTGCTCTGAGTTTATTGAAAAATCCCTGAATGTTCCGAATCCTCCTGTTGGCAAGTTGGATTCAATGGTAAAATGATCACCAATCAATACAGTTATTGAGAATTTTTCTTCTAAAAAGCCTTCCCAGAAATCACTTGAAGGTTCTTTTCTAAAGAGTAAAAAAGCCACAATAAAAAAAAGAATTAAAACTAAAAAACCGACAACAATTCCTGGTTTACTGAATAATGACTTTTTCTTTTCAACATCTTTAAAAATAACCCGGTACTGCCCTTTTTCAATCTGAAAAATGACCTTATCATTTTGTCCTTCCGTTTCATAATAGGCAGATAGTTTCTTTCGCAGATTGTGAACATAAACCCGAACCTTATTGTCATTTTTTACCGGGTCGTAGCTATTACCAAAAATCTCTGATCCAATTGTGGCTTCTTTCAACTTTCGCCCTTCAATAGTTGCACTAAACAATAGCGAAAGCAGCACCGTATTCACATTTGAACGTGAAAACTGATCACTTTCAAGTATCTTTTTTAATTGGTATTCGAGTTTTTGTCTTTCAGCCACCATGATTTTTGAAAAGCTTCAAATATAATTAAAAACTGTGTAATACAGACTGACTATCAAAAAGATTCAAGGATGAAAAACGTAAACTTTTAACGGTTAAAAGAACGTGATTTACGTTAAAAATAGAGTTCACAAACAATGCTAACGCTTATCTTAGTACAAAACCAATACAAAAAATAATGAAACTACTTACACTAAAACTGTTGGTGCTTTTTACAAGTATTTTATTTGCCCAAGAAACCGAAACAATCTACCTATCCGGAACTGGAGCCGAAGATGCCGTCGAATGGGAGTTTTACTGTTCTGATGGAAGAAAGTCGGGAGAATGGTTAACCATCGCAGTTCCTTCCTGCTGGGAACAACAAGGATTTGGTGACTATAATTATGGACACGATCCATTTGAAGAACGTATGAATGAAACCGGACTTTATCGATACAACTTCACTGTTCCGAACAGCTGGAAAAACAAAGAGATAACGATTGTTTTTGATGGGGTGATGACCGATGCAGAAGTTAAAATAAATGGGAAGCTGGCTGGACCAGTCCATCAGGGCGCTTTTTACCAATTTAGATATGACATTAGCAAATTGATAAAAGCCGGCATTGAAAATCAACTGGAAGTTCTGGTAAAAAAACATTCTGACAATCCATCAGTGAATCTAGCAGAAAGAAAAGCTGACTTCTGGATTTTTGGTGGAATTTTTCGACCTGTTTTTCTTGAAGTCAAGCCTAAAACCAATATCCAACGCGTTGCAATTGATGCAAAGCATACTGGTGATTTCACGGCTGATGTTCACCTCACAAATTCAAAAACCGCCTCAATTATTCATGTCGATATTCAAACACAGGATGGTGAAGTTCAAACATCAGTCAAGCAGCCGGTAACAGCCAACACCACCCGAGTTCAAGGAAATCTAAGAAACCCACTAAAGTGGAATCCGGAGTATCCAAATTTGTACTACGCTGTGTTTTCGCTGTTGGACGAAAGTGGTAAAACAATTCATCAATATACAGAGCGATTTGGATTCAGAACCGTTGAAGTCAGGGAAAGTGATGGTATTTATGTAAATGGTGTCCGTATCAAAATGAAAGGTGTTGACCGCCACACTTTCCACCCCAAATATGGCAGAACATCTTCAAAAGAACTTAGTATTACCGCTGTCAACTTAATGAAAGACATGAACATGAACGCAGTACGGATGTCACACTATCCGCCCGACAAGCACTTTCTGGATGTTTGCGACTCGTTGGGACTGTTTGTTCTGGATGAGCTTACTGCCTGGCAGAAACCATCTTATGACGATGTTGTTGGCCGAAAATTACTGGAGGAAATGATTGCGCACGACGTTAATCATCCCAGCATTATTATTTGGGCCAATGGGAATGAAGGTGGTGAAAACAATAGTTTAAATGATGACTTTGCTGAACTGGATATTCAAAAACGAATTGTAATCCATCCTTGGCAAGATTATGAAATGACAAACACCCTTCACTATTTCGACTATAACTATTTGTCAAACGATGGATTTAGCAAACGAAAAATATTATTTCCTACCGAAATTATACATGGACTTTATGACGGTGGCCATGGCGCAGGCCTGGACGATTTCTGGCTGAGAATGTGGAGTGATCCGCTTTGCGCAGGAGCTTTCCTCTGGGTTTTTGCTGATGAAGCCATTGAACGAACCGATCGAAATAATGAATTTGACACCGATGGCAATCATGCTCCAGACGGAATTGTTGGACCTTATAACGAAAAAGAAGGAAGCTTTTTTACCATTAAGGAAATTTGGTCGCCAATCTTCTTTGAGAAACGCTACATTACCCCCGATTTTAACGGTAAATTCAACATTGAGAACAGATACCTTTACACCAATCTCGACCAGTGTAGTATACAAGCAGATTGGCTAAAATTTTCTTCTCCTTCCGGACAGGTAAAAGAGACAATCGGCAAAACGGAGCATATCAACATTAATCTGACACCCGGACAAAATGGTCAAATACAAGTGTCACTTCCTGAAAACTGGCAACAATTTGACGCCCTTCGCATCACCGCCACTGATCAATATGGAAAAACGATTAATACGTGGAGCTGGCCTGTAAAGAAAGCTGCTATTAAGGCAGAGGAACTACTTAGTAAAAATTCGGTTTTAAAACCTCAGCTCGAAGAAACCCAGAGCGAACTGAAAGTGAAAGCCGGGCAATTGGAGATTTCATTTAAAAAAGATAATGGAACGATTGCTGAATTAAAAAACAATGGACTAAAAATACCACTTTCCAACGGGCCTGTTTTTGTGAGCAAGGAAAAGAAAGTAAAACATGTTAAGCATTATTTTAACGGTAACGAGTTAATCATCGCTGTTACTTTTGAAAACGATGATCATTTTACATGGACTATTAACGGTAACGGGCTAGTCGATCTTGCTGTCGCATATCAACCAGCAGATAACTGTCAGTTTGCCGGAATCTCCTTTGATTTTCCTGAAAAAAATGTCGCTGGGATGAAATGGCTCGGAGATGGCCCGTATCGCGTATACAAAAACCGCATGAAAGGTGTAAATTTTGGTTTGTGGGAAAAAGAATATAACAATACAATTACCGGAGAATCTGGCTTCATTTATCCTGAATTTAAAGGCTATCATGCCAATACCTATTGGGCCGAGATACAAGGAAAAAATTCATCTGGATTTACCGTTTATGTAGAAAGCAATGATATCTTTCTCCGAATGCTAACGCCCAATGCCCCCACTGCGCCAGCGAGAACAGAAATTGACTATCCTGCGGGAGACATTTCATTTCTGCATGGGATAAATGCTATCGGTTCTAAATTTAAAAATGCTACGAGCTTTGGGCCACAATCAAGTACATATCGGTTTAACGCGGCTAAAATTCATGGTGCCAAATTACTTATGAAATTGACCTTCGATTTCAATTAACCCGCCACTCTTTAAGGTTAAGAAAAGGATACCTCTCTTGCTTAGAGAAACCCCTTTTTCTTTTTTTTAATCTGATTTCAGAACCTTTTTGATCTGATAAAAAAATATTTTGACACCAACTAACAAATTAATTTTCAGCAAAAAGTGGTGAGTTCATTCCTTGATTTTGTTTTTGGAAAGAATAATCTTAATTTTCTTTTCAAATTCAAACCCATCCAAACTATGAAACCATTTTTTCTTATAGCAATCGCTGTTCTGCTATTTATAGTAAATAGCTTTGGCGCAAAAAACAATACAATGGAAGATAACAATAACAAACTGGCGGTACTCTGGACAAGCGGCGATCCTGAAGTTGCTGAAAAGGTGTGTTTTATGTATACCAACAATGCAAAAAAGCAAGGATGGTTCGATGAAGTGGTTTTGATTGTGTGGGGACCTTCATCAAAACTATTAGCTGAAAATAAAATGCTTCAGGAGTACATCAAAACAATGCAGGATAATGGCGTTAAAGTGCAAGCCTGCTATTACTGTGCTGATATGTACGGCGTGGTGGAAGACCTCAAGAAAATGGATATTGATGTTAAAGGGATGGGCGTTCCATTAAGCAACTATTTGAAAGAAGGTTGGCATACACTCACCTTTTAATTTGCAGGGTTTAATCTTAGGTTAAATCAAGAAAGTGGTCTTGTAATAGTTAGGTGGTTATCGACGCTTTTTCTATTTTTGGGCGATATTATTCAAAAAATAATCACTATCCCGAAAAATAAAATAACATGAGAAAAAAAGTAGTTGCCGGTAACTGGAAATGTAACACTTCAGTTCAAGAAGGTGTTGAATTAGCAAAAGCTGTTAATGAACTAGTTGCCAAAGAAGGCGCTGAAGACGTTGTTGTTGTTCTTGGAACTCCATTCACACATATTACAAGTGTAGTTGATGCAGTTGATACCAACCGTGTAGGAGTATCTGCTCAAAACTGTGCTGCCGAAGCCAGCGGTGCATACACCGGTGAAGTTTCTGCCGCTATGGTAAAGTCAACTGGTGCAGAATATGTCATTCTAGGTCACTCTGAAAGACGTGAATATTATGGTGAAACCAGTGATATTCTGAATAAAAAAGTTGCATTGACTTTAGAAAATGGCTTAACACCGATTTATTGTTGTGGTGAAGCTTTGGATATTCGCGAAGCTGGTACTCAAAAAGCATATGTGATCAATCAATTAGAAGAAACTATCTTTAACTTGAGTGCTGAAGATTTCAAAAAGTTAATTATCGCATACGAACCAATTTGGGCTATTGGAACAGGAAAAACTGCAACAACGGAGCAAGCACAAGAAATGCACAAAGATATTCGCGATGCAATTGCAGCCAAATACAGTCAGGAAGTTGCTGATGAAATTTCAATTCTTTATGGTGGTAGCGCGAAACCGAGCAATGCTCCTGAGTTATTTGCCAACCCAGATGTAGACGGAGGTTTGATTGGTGGAGCGTCTTTGAAAGCTGAAGATTTCTTAGGCATTATCAATGCTTATTAATTAAAAGAGAAAAAACACACCGAAATAATGAAGCCATCTGGAAAAACAGATGGCTTTTTTTTATTTTTATCAGTAATTATGGTATAAATAATACTTCCTTTTAAAAAAATAAATCTTAATACCAGAGGACCAATGAAATTAAATACCGATAAATTGATGGAAGAACTGCTTAAGGAATTCAAAAAGGTGGATGAATTTCGGAATAAGTTCAGGAATGATTTTATTGAAGTTTTTACTTCATTATTGCATAATCGATATCAATTAGAGAAAAATGAGAAGATGAATGAAGCGCTGATGATCATGGCTCAGCAAACCATCAGCTTTACGGAATCCATTATTGAAAAGGATCGATCATTTCCGGAATATAGAAAAGAAGAGGAACTGAAAGCAATGGATGATTTACTAGCCAAGCATCAAATACTTGAATCCTATGAAGAAGAAATTAAAAAAATTAAACAGACGCTAAATGATGTCGTTATAAATCATTATCCTACCATATACGAGTTCACTTCGTTTGGCTATCGACTGCTCGAGAAAAAAGCTCAATACCACAGTTACCAGTTTTGGTCAGGCTTTCAGCAAATGAAAATTGAAAAAGAATAAGTGCAAACGTCTTTTGTTGTGAAAGCATCATTCTAATGGGGTAAAAGACGACTTGTAAACTATTCTTTTCTATCTTCGCCCAAAATATTGATAGCCGACAAATATGAAATACACAAAAGTTAGTTTTGCAATTAATCCTGACAGTGAAACCAACCGCGAAATATTAATTGCCTACCTATCTGAACTTGATTTCGAAAGCTTTGATGAAGTGGATGATGAGGTTCATGCTTTTTCCCCAATCGGGAAAGTTACTTCTACTGATATAGAAAATTGCCTGGAGTCAGTTCCCTTCAAAGCTAGTTTTAAACTCGAGGAAATGCCCGATATTAATTGGAACGAAGAATGGGAAAAGAACTATTTTGAACCGTTATTACTTGATAAAAAAGTATTAATACGGGCTCCCTTTCATACCGAATATCCGGAAGCAATATACGAAATTATTATTGATCCGAATATGGCTTTTGGAACCGGCAATCATGAAACAACCAGTTTAATGATCAATCATCTTTCCGGTATTAACCTGAAAGGTCAGGCCGTTTTAGATATGGGTTGCGGAACAGGAATTCTTGGCATTTATGCATCGATGCTTGGAGCAAAAGACGTAACGGCAATTGATATTGATAGCTGGTCGTTTGAAGCAACAATAGAAAATTCAAGATTAAACAAAGTCAGCAATCTGCAAGCATTTATCGGCGATGCACAACTGCTAAGCGAGAAAAAATTTGACATCGTATTGGCAAACATCCAGAAAAACATCATCCTTCAGGATATTGAGAAGTATGTTTCAGTTTTAAATGAAGATGGATTACTTGTTGTAAGTGGATTCTATAAAAATGATTTAGAAGATATTATTGGGAAAGCTGCCGAACTAGCGCTGCATAAAGTTGACATCAAAGAGCAAAATGATTGGATAGCTGTTTCATTTCAGAAATAGAAACAACCTACAACATTGAATTTGCCAATAAACCGGTCATTATTGCAATTGTAAAACTTATAAAAGTACCTACCAAAACGTATTCAGACAACAGACGTGTGCCATCTTCGTTTTTAACAGAGATACGCAAAATTGATTTTGCAGCAATCAGAAAACCAATAGCCTGAAATTGTGCACCCAAAACAAATGTCAATACTAAAATGCGCTCCAAAATTCCGATCCATTTCCCTGCGTTTTGCAAACTTACCCCCATCGTCTGATGAATTTGATTCTGCCAGCGTTTAGTGGCCAGATTGATAATAATCATTGAAGGCCAGATGACAAAAATATAGGCAAGTACTACTATCAAGTTTCTCTCGTTCGATATTAAATCTGAAAACTGTGATGCTATACTTGAAGGCACACCATTTACAATAAACACAACTGCACCAATTGCCACAACATGGAAAAACTGATCAATTAAAAACCATAACAAGCTCCCTGTATTTGATGGTTTTAAATAAATCTTTGCTAAATCGATCAGGTAATGGAAAATAAATAGAAATAGTGGTATTTGCCAGGTAAAATAATCCAGCGAAAATAAAACAGAAATACTGGTTACAACAAGAATATGATAGAATAACTTTAATGACTTAACTCCATTCTTGTTTTTATCTTCTACCCACGAATTTGGCTGCAATAAAAAATCAGCAATTAGATGTGCAATTAATAGTCGAAGAAATAAAATCATTACTACTTATATTTTTTCTAAAATATCAAGATACCGTTCATTCATTTTTTCTATTAAAGTCCAGTTGGCTAGATGAATTCTATTACTAACCGACGGTTGAGACAAATTTAATATCTTGGCAATTTCAGTTTGTTTATATCCTTGAACAAGATAATAAATAACTTCAGCTTGCGCCAATGTCCAGCCTGCAAAAATCTGATCTAAAAATGCGCATGCTAACTCAAACTCCTTATTATATTCCTCATTCGTAGTTGTAATAATTAAGGTTTGCTTCTTCTTTTTCATAGCATCAAGAGCTCGTCCTGACAACACAAATGGGGGTTCCATCGACTTCCCAATATGCTTCGGAACCTCATTAACTTGTCCAACAGCCAACGATATCCTGACGTCCATTGCTGCGTTTGTATTTTTGTTCTTCACCCCTACTTCTTTCTGTTTAAAGAAAGATTTTAAATAAATACACTTTCGAAAAGCTTGTTGAGTTTCTTCAGTCATTAGTTGGAAGCTATCTCCTCGACTGGAAAGAATTGGTTCGTCACCTTTAACCAAGTAATTACTTGCTGGTTCTTCCAGTACATCCATGGTTTGCATAAATACGGATTCTTCAAACTTTGAAGAATTAATGACATCTGCTGATATTACTGCGATCCTTTGCATGTTTAAATATAGACAAAATATACTATATTTACAAACATTAGATCATTTAATCTATATTTTTAAATTATAGACTAAAAAGACTATATATCAAAACTTCGTTCTTTCAAATTCAAGTACTTCCAGATCCTGAATATTTTTACAGTCAACTGTAAATCGAATGGCGGTACAAACTTTATGAAACCCTTTATTACCAGCCGCTCCCGGATTCATGTGCAAGCAATTAATTTTCTTATCATTTATCACCTTCAAAATATGCGAATGGCCTGCTATAAAAAGTTGTGGCGGATTCGTATAGATCTGCTTTCTAATTCTGGAATCATACCGACCTGGATAACCTCCTATGTGGGTAATTAATACATCAACATCTTCACAAAAAAAACGTACGGTCTCTGGAAACATTCTACGCAAAACATGTCCGTCAATATTTCCATACACTGCTCGTAAAGGTTTTAATGCAGATAGCTTGTCTGCCAGTTGTTCATTTCCGATGTCTCCGGCATGCCATATCTCATCCACGTTTTCTAAAAACCGTACCACTCTTCTACTTAATTCTCCGTGAGTATCAGAAATCAATCCTATCTTCTTCATAAAAGGGCTATAAACTTTAATGGAAAGCAAAATTAAGCTAATTTTGAAAGAACAATTAATTTAGTAGTCAGATTTAGCAAATTGCAAATATTTTAAATCCAATAAAATGAAAAGAGTTGTTATTGTTCGTCATGCAAAAGCAGTTCCGTATGGTTACGAAGATGACTTTAACCGAAAGCTTAGAGACCGGGGAAAAAAAGATGCTAACCAAATTAGCTCAACTCTCATGGCTGAAGGAAAAAAAGCAGACTTAATTATTTCCAGTCCGGCCAAAAGGGCATTTAAAACTGCTAAAATCTATGCCGACAACTTTCACTACCCAATCGACATAATTATAAAAATTGATGATTTATACCACGGATTGACGACTCAGGAATTTCTAGATTTGATAAATGATCTTTCTGATGATATTCAGTGTGTATATATATTCGGACATAATCCGATGATGCACCAAATGAGTTACAATTTATCCAAGTCTTTTAACAGCGACATGCCAACCTGTTCAACTGTAGGGATCGATTTTGAAGTAGAAAAATGGAGCGAAGTAGATGCAAGAAATGGAAATGTATCATTCCATCTTATGCCCAGAATGTTCAGTTAGTGATATAACAAAGTCCAAAAAGCAATTTAACTTTGAAAAACAATTCCTTTCTCTATTTTTGCAACAAAGAAAACTATGCAGCTTTTTTATACGCCAGACATCAATGCAGATGACTACTGTTTAAATGAAACCGAATCGAAACATGCCGTTCGGGTACTTCGACTAAATGTAGGTGACTCCATTCAATTAATCGACGGAAAAGGAAACTTTTACGAAGCACGAATAACTGATGCTCATCCTAAAAAATGCCAGGTACATGTCATTAAAAAGGTGTGTGAGTTCGGTAAAAGAAATAATTATCTGCATCTGGCAGTAGCTCCTACAAAAAACATTGATCGATTCGAATGGTTTCTCGAAAAAGCGACAGAAATTGGAATCGATGAAATAACGCCGATTCTTTGTGAGCATTCAGAACGCAAAGTGGTTAAGCATGAACGATTGGAAAAGGTAATTGTTTCGGCTATGAAACAGTCGCTAAAAGCTTATTTGCCAAAATTGAACCACCTCACTCCTATCAACGATTTAATTAATTCAAGCAGCGAGTCGAAGAAGTTTATTGCACATTGCTACGAACTGGACAAACGTATTCTTAAGAATGAATTGGAATCCGGAGACTCAAACCTAATATTAATTGGCCCCGAAGGAGATTTCTCCGAAAATGAAGTTACTTTGGCAATCGACAAACAATTTATTCCGATTAGTTTAGGTGAAAGTCGACTCCGCACAGAAACTGCGGCAGTTGTTGCGTGCCACACAGTAAACTTGCTAAAATCATAAAAAACAGACTTCATTATATTTTATTAAAGTCAAATCCACATAAAATTTTTCACCAAGTGTTTCTTTTTCATATTTACTCACCTATTTTTGCTTGTCATCAAACACACACACATGAACCGATCGCTAAAAGAATACCTTTTAATTACTTTAAAGGGCATGGGAATGGGAGCAGCTGACGTTGTCCCCGGAGTTTCAGGAGGAACAATTGCTTTCATTACCGGAATTTATCAGGAGCTAATCGACTCTATAAAATCAGTCAACCTGCGCACGTTGAAACTATTTTTCACGGGTAAGTTCAACGAATTCTGGAGCGAAATTAATGGCAATTTTCTACTCGCAGTTGTCATCGGAATTGGCATCAGCGTATTGTCGCTGGCAAAAGGATTAAAATACCTGCTTGAAAATCATCCCATCCTCATATGGTCATTCTTTTTTGGATTGATCGTCGCTTCGGCTATTTACGTTGGGAAAGACATTAAACAGTGGAAAATTGGAACTATTATATCGATGATCGCGGGAGCAGTTATTGCCTATTTCATTACCATTGTAACGCCAGCCGAAGCCCATAGTAGTTATGCATTTGTATTTTTATCTGGTTCCATTGCCATCTGTGCCATGATACTACCAGGCATTTCCGGAAGTTTCATCTTGGTACTACTTGGCATGTATAAGTTTATACTTGGCGCTGTTTCGAGCTTTAATTTACCGGTAATAGCTGTGTTTATGGTGGGAGCATCTCTGGGAATCATCTTATTTTCGAACCTATTGAGTTGGTTATTAAAGCGCTATTATAATTTAACAATTGCGCTGTTAGCCGGTTTCATGATCGGATCGTTAAACAAAGTATGGCCGTGGAAAGAAACCGTTGAAACGTTTATTGACCGCCATGGAGAAGTAAAACCGTTAGTTGAAGAAAATATACTTCCAACAAGCTACGAAGCCATCTCCGGACTCCAACCACAGTTAGCAGGTGCAATTGGGCTTGCAGCATTGGGGTTCGCTCTTATTTTTATAATCGAAGGAATATCAAAAAAATTAAACAAATGAAGACATACGGATTAATAGGATATCGACTGGGCTACTCTTTCTCAAAAGGATTCTTTACCGACAAATTTGAAAAAGAAGGATTGAAAGAGCACGAATATGTCAACTTTGAATTGGATACGATTAGTGAGTTTCCTGCAATTTTTGAAAAGAATGATCACATTGCCGGACTGAACTGTACCATTCCTTACAAACAGGAAATCATGCCTTATTTAGATGAAATTGATGAAGAGGCAGCGCAAGTTGGAGCCATTAATACCGTAAAAATTATTCGCTCAGGGGATCAAACAAAACTAAAAGGTTTCAATACCGACATTTATGGATTTGAAAATTCCCTGATGCCAATGTTGAATAAAAAACATAAAAAGGCTCTGATTTTAGGAACTGGTGGAGCTTCGAAAGCAATCAAACACATTCTGGATAAAAACAACATTGATTATCTTTCAGCTTCTATTGAAGAGGAATTGTTCGACAAAGAAATACGCTACGAACAAATTGATGAGGCTTTACTGAAAGAGCACCTAATTATTATCCATGCAACGCCACTTGGCACTTTCCCAAAAGTTGATAATTGTCCATCAATCCCATATGAGCACATCACATCAGACCATGTTCTTTTTGATTTGGTGTACAATCCGGAATTGACTTTATTCCTAAAAAAAGGACAAGAAAAAGGAGCTTCAACAAAAAACGGATTGGAAATGCTTCACTTGCAAGCAATAAAAGCATGGGAAATCTGGAATGCCTGATTTCCCCACGCCGATGATCGATCTATTCTGAGTTAAAACTCCACCAATATTTTCAGAATCTCACCCGGAGCTTCCGACCACTGTTTCATGGCCTGCGGAGCTTCGGCTGGCTGAACTGTTTTTGAAATTAGCAATTGACTATCGAGCTGGCTATTCTTTAAGTACTTAATTACAGCCTCAAAATCAGACGGATTAGCATTTCGAGAGCCAAAAATCTGTAGTTCCTTTTGCACCCATAATTTTGTGGGGAAAGCCACATCTTCTTTGGCATAACCAATGCAAACCACACGTCCGGCAAAACCGACTTCTTCAATTGCCGAGCGATAAGTAATTGGGCTACCTGCTGCTTCAATAACAACCGTAGGACCATTGTCATTTGTGATTTCAACGAGCTCATCGTGTAGGTTTTGTTTCATCGAATTGACTAGATGAGTAGCTCCAAGTGTTTTCGCAACTTGCAATTTTTGGTCATCAATATCAACGGCAATAACCGTTGCGCCACGCAAATGTGCACGAACAATTGCACCACTTCCAATCATTCCACAACCAAACACCATTACCGTGTCAATATCGGTCACCTGCGCATTGTCAATAGCATGAAACCCAACTGTCATTGGCTCAACCAAGCCAAGCTGAACATCAGTCAACTCCTCATCAACCAACACTTTTTGCCAGGGCACCGCAATATACTCAGCCATCGCACCATCGCGCTGTACGCCAAGCGTTTCGTTGTAACGACATGCATTAAAACGTTTCTGCTTGCATGAAGAACATTGCCCACAATTGGTATAAGGAACAACCGTTACCTTTTGACCAGCTTTAAATTTTGCAGGAGCATCCTTTCCGACTTCCTGAATAATGGCCGATATTTCGTGCCCTGGAATTCGAGGATATTGAACCAACGGATTTTTTCCGAGATAGGTGCTCAAATCTGATCCGCAAAATCCCACATATTTTATTTTCAACAAAATATCTTCGTTACCCACCTGCGGCATATCGCGATCAACCACTTGCATTTCGCCGGGTTTTACTATTTCAATTGCTTTCATTCTCTTATTATTTATGTTATGCGACTCGTGTATTTCCTCATATGCTTTCTTTAAAAGCATATGAGTTTTTTTCACGGTCATTCTTTCTATTTAAAGTTGATATGTTTCAACTGCATTTTTATAAAAAACCTGCTCTTTTTCTGAATCACTCAGAGCCGACAGAGCTTGTTTGACCAATTGCAGCCAGCCTGGATATTTTGTAGCCACCAAACAAACCGGCCAATCCGATCCATACATTAATCGAGAGGGACCGAAAGCATCCAATACAACATCAAAGTACGGTTGCAGTTGCTCTGGCGTCCATTTCTTAAAATCAGCTTCGGTAACCATTCCACTAATTTTGCAAGAAACATTCTCCCGCTTTGCCAACTCCTTCATATTTTTAGCCCAGGGTTCAATCTCATTCAGTTTGATTTTAGGCTTGGCAATGTGATCTAACACAAAGACCTGATCAGGATGTTGATCAACAAACTTGATTGCGCTCGGCAACTGATGTTCCAATATCAAAATATCGTACACCAACTGGTAATCCTTCAATAATGAAATTCCTCGGTTGAATGCTTCCCCTAAAATAAACTCCGGATCTGGCTCACCCTGAACCACGTGACGAACTCCTTTCAACCACTTATTTTCAGAATACTTTTGAAGCAGTTCATTAACACTATCAGCCGCCAGTGGCAACCAGCCAACGATCCCTTTTATGAAATCATTTTGGGCAGCCAACGAGAGTAACCATTCAGTTTCCTCTACAATTTGCCGTGCTTGAACTGTTACAACGCCGCATACTCCGGTCGAATCTATTGTAGCTTTCAAATCTTCAGGCAAAAAGCTCCGGCGAATTGTTGCCATGTCATCATCAATCCAGTCAAATTCAACCGGATCGTAATTCCATAAATGATGATGTGTATCAATAATCATGATTAGATCTTTTACAAATATTTATAATCTGAATCAATAATTCCTTCTTTCTTTAATTCCTCCCAAAACTCATTGGGGAATTCTCTTTTCAAAACTTCTTTGTTATTGGCCATTCGCTTAGGTTTGCTTGGATTAAGTGCCACGGCACTAATTTGGGGCGCCGATAAAGCAAACTTCAAACAAGCATCGCCAGGCTGAATGTTGTGTTTGTCGCAAATTGCAAAGAACTTCTCACGCCATTCAAACAGATGCTTATCTGCGGGATCGTTGGGGTCAAGAACTCGATAGTCAAAATATTCGCCACCAGTAATGAACCCGGCATTAAAAATAGCCGAATTAATAATTCCAACTCCATCCTGATCCAGTTGTTCAATGAAATCGACAATCTCTTTTGGATGATGATAAAGTGTAAATTTATTGGCAAACATGACCCAATCAAACTTCACATTCTGGTAAAGCTCTTTAATAACCAACCAATCTTTAGAGCCAATCCCAACAGCTTTTACCTCACCTTTTTCTTTCAATTCGAACAGTGCTTTGTAAGCTTCCAAAATATCGTTTACTCTGGCTTGACGATCTCTGTCGCTACTCGCAGCTGCCAAATATTCGTCAGGATCGTGTACTGAAACAACTTCCGATTTATAAGTTCCTCCTAAAAGTTCGCAGCCCTGCTCCCAACACTCCAGTATTCCGGAATAGCTTATTTTTTGCACAGCATCAAATTTTAAGTTCGCCCAGGCTCCCTTTTCAAAAGTGGGTTCGTTAGTCGTTAACGGAATGCGGTACCAACCCAATTTATTACTGATTGTAATCGTTGATGGATCAACACCTAGTTTTTCAAGTCCCTTTCCAATAACTTCCAAAGCCAACCCCGCACCATACTTACCAGCGCTGTCAATCATCACCTTCCCCTCGCTAACTCGAAACCACTCTTTCATCAAGCTAAGTTTCTCATCATCCGAAAGTTCTCGGTAAAGATTTCCTAAAAAACTGGTACCATAAATAATTGACGGGCATTCAATTCCCGTATTTCCTAGTTGCTTATCTTTACTCATTGGAATATGTTTCTTTTAACTGTCCTTCGATTGCCGGATAACTGTTCTCCTGATCAATCTCAAAAATTCGTTCCATCAATTGCCACTTCTCATCAGCTGAGGCATCCTCTGATGTTTGCTGAAATTGGGAAACATAAGCCTCCCATTCACCTTGTCGTGGTTTTTGGGCTAAATCAGCCATCGCCTGCTCATGGTCAAAATCAGCAATCGTATCCATAATCATGAACAACTGGCTGCCGTGTATATAGATTTCCATATCCAGAATGCCCACTTCTTTCATGCCTTCGGTAATTTCAGTCCAGCAAGCGCCCGGAGCATGAATCTTTTTATAGTCTTCAATCAATCGAAGATTATCTTCTAAAGCCAATGTTTTGCAGTATCTCTTAAATTTCATTCTATTACTTCTTTATTCCTTTTTCAAATTAGGCTGATTCGCCAGAAGCTGATCAATAATTTGCTGCTCTACTTTAAAAATGGTTCCATGCTTATGCCCTTCGGGAAGTGAAACTTGATCCGAAATATTCTTAAACGTTTCAAAATCGGTTGTACTCACCGCTCCATATTCATAGTCGCCATACGAATCGAAATAAATCAAGTACTGATCGCCAACTTTTGCGACAGTTGGCCCTTCGGTTTTAAACTTGGTAAATGGCCCGGAGATATCATGAAACGGACCAATCGGAGAATCAGCAAAGGCAACCTTTATATTTCGCATAGGACGCGTATTATCTTTAAACACCAACACATAGTCGTTTGTAGCGCGCTTTACAATTGTCGCGTCAATTGCACTAAACCCGGGATCGAGAAATAGTTTCGTTTCTGAAAACGTTTTAAAATCTTTGGTTGTAACATAGTATTGTCGATGATTATTTCTCTCATCTTCAATTCCCTTTTCGAATTTGTAGGGCACTGTTGATGCCCAAACAATTATATACTCTTCCTTTTCGTCGTCGTAAAAAAGCTCGGGAGCCCAAACGTTTACAGTGGAAGTATCATGATCCATCAGCAAAATATGTTCTTGCTCCGACCAGTTGATCAAGTCTTTTGAGCTTGCGTAACCAATTCCATAGTCACCTCGCCATGATGACGTCCATACAAAATGAAAAGTACCGTCAGGCCCTTGCACAATAGAAGGGTCGCGCATGACTTTTTGAGTCCCAACTTCTGGCGCCAGGTATGGGCCTCCCAAATCATTCCAATGGTAGCCATCTTCGCTGTAAGCTAAAAACAGGCCATCGGTTGCCGGCTCTCTGAAGGTGCTAAATACGTAATATTCTTTTTCTTGTTTGCAGGCCACTAATGCGATAAACAGCATTGCCAATATCCAATATCCTTTTTTCATATTTTTCAAATTTTAGATTGTAAAAAATTTACCTTGCTTTTTTAGAACAAGCTAATGTTTATCTCGATAAACACAATTTTCGAGTTGACAAAGATTGCATTGATAATCGTTAAACTCAACATTTTCACCAATCCCAATTAGTCCGCTAATTGACTTCACGGGGTGCATTAAAGACGATGGTGTGAGCTTTACACCGCACGCAGTTCCTCCGAAAAGGGAAAACAGTTTGTGCTGGTCGGTCACATTCCAGTGACAATATCCCGGACTATACCTGTTTGTAATTTTTCTCCCTGCTTTTTGTTCACTCAGGCTGATAGTTGCTTGTATTTTATCGCCAACAGCCTCCGCAATGGCACTTCCAATTACATCGTACACGTAGCCAAGAACGGGGTCTTCGCCCTTCAGCAACTTATCAGCAAGCTGACTAATCTCCGCTCCGGCAGTACATACAAAGAAGGCAATATTTTCTGCGCCGTTTAACTCTTTCCGAATCGTTCGTCCAACGTTAAATTGCAAATCCTGAACGCAGATTTTTTTTTTATCAGAGCAAAACTCATCCATCTTTAGAATTCGGTATGCCCCTTTTATATCATTCAATTGTTTACAACACTCAAATGCCTGAGCCAAATAAGTTGGGAATGGTTCAAAAAATGAATCTTCGGTGTATCCTAAAGTTGCTATAATTTCCTTCGGATCGATTTCCAGTTCTTCAAATGTAAAACTTCTTTCAATGTTCATCTTTGCAGTATTCGTCAAACATAAGCTGAAGATTCTTTTCATCCTCAAAATTACCAATTAAAACAAGATCTCCAGCTCCTGTGAAATCTTCGACTTCGTGTATCGTAACCGAATCGAAAACACCCTGAACAAAAGCTGACTTGCCGGTTTTCAACTTGACAAAACCCTTGCATCGGAGACAATCTGCCTTTAACTGATTCAAGAACTTAGTTAAGTTTTCGGGAGCGATAGAACGGGTTGAGCGAATTACAACAGATCCGATATCCGGTCGCCCTAAAGTCGAAGCTTGATCTTCAGGAAATAAATTGAGTGCTCTTTTGTAATCGCTAACATCAACCTGACCGTAACGCCCTTCTACTATCTTTGCAAACGGATTGATCGTCTTAATTTTCTTTAAAAGATCGTCGGTACTTCCTTTGAGCAAATCTGTTTTATTTAGGATAATGGTGTCTGCACTCCGCAATTGGTGTTCCATTCGTACTTTTAGAGCGGGTATCCGGTTAAAGTTGAAAACATCAACCAAACACCAAACATGTTCTAAAAAAACTTTGCCCTTTAATTGCGATGACTGAAAAATTTGCCCAACACCGATGGGATCAGACAAACCCGATGCTTCCATCAGCAACAGATCCGGCTTATATTTTTCAATAAATTCATTTAACGATTGAATAAATGAACCAAGCAGGCACACACAAAACACCGAACCATTATTAATTTCCAGCACCTGAAAATTTGCTTCTTCATAAAACTTTCTCCCGTCAATATTGACAGGAGAAAATTCATTTTGAATAATCGCTATATTTTCTTTTGTGCCGGTCTTTTTTAGAAAATGATCGAGAAATGATGTTTTGCCACTTCCTAAAAACCCGGTTATTAAGTGCAATGGAATGCTCATTAATTCATCGCCTTTTTAATTGCTTTTTCAATTTCAGTTTTGCGTGGAATTTGACTGATAAATTCCACTTTTCCATTGATACAGGTCGTCGGCACATTTTGTACACCTAAGGCCATCATCATCTGAATTCCTTCTACATCCTTTATTTTATGCTCGTTGACAATCACCTTGTCTCCAAAATCGATTGAAGCCTGTTTTACTGCCTCAACCATATATTGGCATGGGGCGCACGAAGCAGAGTCGAGTGTGATAATGTCAACCACTACTTTGCCTTCTTCGAAGTGACCGTCCAAGCTCAGTGGTTGCAAGGAGGAACTGTGTTCCATTTCGCGGGTCACTTGCTGGGCATAATCGTCATAGACCAATTCTGTAACCGCTTGCAAGTTGGCAACCGGCGTATCCATTGGCAAGTCACATCCAGGAGCCAAAATAAAACCTTTCTTTCCACCCAGATCCAAGCAATTAACCGCTTCCTTTTTCGAGTCCATTTCGTTTCCAAGCAAAAGCACGCTTGTCAGCTTCATATTTCCACCAAAACTAATTCCTTTTGCCAAGGCTGTTTCCTTTACAAAATCTAACGGAATATTTTCATCAATCGAAATATTATCTGGTTTACAGTCGCACATTACTTCAATGTTTTGTTGTGCATGACCGCAAACAAAGAATGAACTGTATTTTTTCTTTGAACGAACAAAATCAAATATTTTCGTAACAAATGGACTTACAAAAGTCTCGAATGACATCGGATCAATCTGGCTGGTCATAGGATCGACAACAGCAATGACATCGCAACCGGCATCCAGCAACAATTCGGCATGTTTAGTACCAACCTGAGCACAAAACTCCATCAGTTCATTCACATAGTCAGGATCTTCGAAAAGCTTCATAAAAATATCGGTTCCCAACAAGTGCAGCGCCAATGTAAAAGGTCCGGTAATTAAACCATACAAAGCCAGTTCAGGATGCTTTTTCCGTAGTTCTCTTGTGGCCTCTAAAACAACTGGTATTCGTCCGTCGTTTTCGGTTGGCAGTTTTAACGAACTAAGTTCAGCACCTTCGTTTAACGGATGTGAAATTACTGCCGGAGGGTTCTCTTTGCTCCAGGCCAATTTACATCCAAGGATTTCGGCTTCAATTTGTAAATCGAAAGCCACCGGAATTCCATCGGGCTTATACAATTCAATAGCCTTATCAATTCCATCAACAATATGCTTCGAACTGCGAAGGAAGGCTTCAGCATCAACACCAATTAAATTTCCACCGTGCACCCCAACAAAAGGAACCCATGGGATTCTCTCTACCTCTTCAAGCCGAAATGCTTTTTCCAACAATTTTAATCCGTTCATACTTAAGCTGTTTTAGTATTTAAAAACTCAACAATTGCCTGTGGATCCGAAGAATAATTATCGGCTCCAATTTTCTTACTGAACTCTTCGTTTACCGGAGCGCCACCAACAGCCACTAAGGTATTAGGAGCTGCTGCCTTTATTTCCTTTGTAATCCGTTCCATATTAGCCATAGTTGTTGTCAATAACGCCGAAAGACCAACTACAGCTCCCGGATTTTCATTCAAAGCATTCAGGTATTTTTCGGTATCAACATCGGTTCCCAAATCAATTACTTTATAGCCATTCCCTTCAACCATCATGGCAACCAGGTTTTTGCCAATATCATGCAAATCGCCTAAAACGGTTCCAATAATAAAGGTTCCTTTTTGCTTTGCCGCACCTGAGTCGAAATAGGGCTTCAAATGAACCATCGCGGTACTCATGGCTTTCGCCGACATTAATACCTGAGGGACAAACACTTTGTTTTCGCGAAACTTTACACCAACTCGTTCCATGCCGGGCATCAATCCTTCGGTTAGCACATCTTGTGCGTTCACTCCCTCGTCTAATGCCTGACGGGTAATTTCATCGGCACCGTCTTCTCCTTTCATTTGAGGAGGAAATGGTGCAGCCTTGTTTATTTTTCCAAACTCGATGCAGTTGGACAGTTTATTTAGTAGTTCGTTCATAATTAAGTTGATTTTATTTTTTTGGGTTTATCAGCAGATATCTTGATCTATAAGCTTACTTCTTTTTAGCATCTTCGATACGTTTATGCCAATCTTTACTTTCTTTATTCAAGTCGTAACCTTCTTTTGAAAGGTAATTATTGATGCGCCCCTTATATTTCCCAAACCAGGCATGTTTCGCTTTTGAAGATCCGGCATCCATTGCTCTTTCCCGGGCATCATAAAGCGCCCGGTAAATGAATTTCTTTTGATCTTCAGTCAGCTGAGGAATCATTTCCTGAAACGCTTGATAAGTTTTAGGAAAAACACTGTAAGTCATTCCATCTTTCACTTTCTCAATTTGATCAGGTTTAAGATCTTTGGCCAGGTTTTTCAAATAACTGTTGTGCAAGCTGTCCAATTTCTGATCAGCCTTTTCTGTCAGTTCTTCAATTTTTGCTTTCACCTGTTCCTCATCCTTTGCTTCTTCTTTCAAGGTTTTTACAGTAGCATCTAACTGATCGTGAACACCATTTAAATCATAATACTGTTGAGCAATTAGATCGCGTACCCGATTGAATTTTTCTTCAACATCGATGTCCAGTGTTTCTACAATCTTTTCGGCGCGTTTGCTAACAACTTCCCAGTAAGCTTCATCTTCGTGCTTTTGTGGTAAATTAGCAGCTCCGTACGCTCCGAATCCAAATACGAATAAAATAACGATTGAAATTTGTCTCATTTTTTATGTTTTTTTAAATATTTCGTCCCATTTAATTTACTGAAAAACAGATTTTAGATATGCTACGTTGGCTCCAAAATTACCTCGAACATCCCGAGTGTTATTCGCATCGCGCGATCTCTCTACCAACAACCAGCCACTCCACCCCAATTCATCAAGGGTGGTTTTAATTTGAGGCATATCAATTTGCGGATCGTTTTCCAACCACACACTATCTTTATTGGTAGCATGAATCTCACAGATTCTATTTTTACCTAATATTTTCAATTCTTCATTAATATCTCTACCGTTTTTTAAAGGATTGGCAAAATTGAAGCATATCTGAATTGCGGGAGATCCAATATCATTCAGAAGTTCCACCTCTCCCTTTGCATCCAATGCAGTTTCTATGCCAATAACTACTCCAGCGGCTTCAGCTTTTTTTCCAACCTCTTTTAACCGTTCAACAATTGCAGCCCTCCGTTCAGGATATTGAATCAAATCCCCCTCAACACCTAGAGGTAAAAATCCAACCTTCACCTCCATCAATACCATTGTATTGATGCAGTCCTGAATCGTTTCCACAGCACCTTCCCTTTCAGGAAGCGACTGTGAATAAAAGCCAGTCATGGCTAGTGAGCTAATCTCGATACCCAACTGACGAGCGGTGTCCAAATATTGTTTTCGAATCACCGGATCAATCAGTTTATTATTAAAGGTCGGACGATTTCCCAATCCACCCATATCCACTTCCACACCATCAGCTCCAATTTCTTTAGCCAAAGGTAATGCACTAAGTTTTTGCCGTTTCAGGATCATTAAATCCACGACCCCAACTTTATATTGAATCTCCTTTTTTTCTTTCGGAACGGGCTTGCATGAATGTACAATAGTTGAACTCAGCAGCATGCCTGCCATCAGCCAAATTGAAAATTTATTTAATCTTTTTTTAGGTTCTTCAGTCATCTGTTCATTAAATTTTAATGTCCGTTGAATAAGATGTACAAACCAACCATCACTATAATTAAGGCACCCCACAAAATCCATACTTTCTTTGAAGGTGTGTGTAATTCACCGTAGTCCAACACATTTTGATCTTCTGATTTTTTATCGAAGTACGAAATCAGGAAAGCCAGAAAGGCCAGTACAATAAAAATAAAGAAGGACAATAACAAAAAGTGAGGCCAGAAATCATATTTGTCTTTAGGGAAAATCCATAAATACGTAACACCAGTCCCCAGACTAAGTAAGGTACCAACTGAAAGTGTAAAGTTTGCAGCTCTTCGGGTGGCTTTCTTCCAAAGTACTCCGAATAAAAACACGACTGACATTGGAGGTGCAATAAATCCTAATATGGCCTGGAAAACATCAAAAAGGTTCAATCCTTTTATGCTATCAATAGCTACAGCCAGGAAGACGGCTATAAAAGCACCTAAAACGGTAACGATACGTCCAATCGATACAATCTCCTTTTGTGTTGCCTGAGGCTTGTAATTTTTCACATAAATATCCATGGTGAAAACAGTACTCAATGAATTCAATGCCGAGTCGATGGTACTTACCAAAGCAGCAATTAACACGGCCATTACCATCCCGATCATTCCCGATGGCAGCAATCGTGTTACCATTGTCATATAAGCCTCATCCGGATTTTTCAAGCCGGGGAATAGCACAAAACAAGTAATACCGGGAATAATAAACAGTGCGACATCCAATATTTTCAACCACCCTGTAAAGTTGGCACCGAGCTGTCCATGTTTTAAGCTTTTAGCTCCAAGAACCGACTGCACCATTGATTGGTCGGTACACCAAAACCAAACTCCCATAATGGGATATCCGAGCACAATGGCGAGCCATGGGTAGTTTTTATCATCCATTGGCAGAAACAAGTTCCAATAGCTGCCCGGGGTACTATGAAAAATCTCCATCGGCCCACCTGCTTTGACAACACCAACCACTGTCAAAATCAGCGAAACGGCAATTAGCAAAATCATCTGAAAAACATTAGTGTATGCAATGGCCTTCAAACCACCGGCAATTGTGAAGAAAGCAGCAATTACTACTAAAATAATAACCGACAGCCACAATGGGAGGGCTAAGATTTGTCCTACTAAAATTCCGCCGGCAAACAAGGTGAGTGCCAGCCAGGAAATAAGGATAGTAACCAGCGTGTACCAAGCCAGGATACTTCGGGTAGACTGGCCAAAACGCCGACCCATAAATTCGGGGAGCGTTTGCACATTGGCACCAAGATAGCGTGGTGCAAAAACGGTGGCCAGCAAAAAGATGAAAACAAATGCGTACCATGCAAAATTACCGGCAACTAAACCGGTGGTATAACCAATACTTGCAGAAGCAATCAACATGGAAGGACCAACGTTGGTCCCCCACATGGTTAAACCGATACTTGGCCAACCCAATGAGTGACCGGCCAAAAACAAATTCTCGTCACTTCCACCTTCTTCTTTTTTCACAAAACTTACCCAATACCCAATTCCGATTAAAACGACCAGATAAATGCCGACAATGATAAAATCAAGAGGGTTTAGGAAACTATTGATATTGTCCATAGTAGTTTGATTAGTTTTTTCTGCTAGTTGTTATTTTATTCGTTCAATTAATTATCCAATTCTTTTTTGGGCTTCTTTCCAGCACTCTTTGGCAATTTGCCCGTAAAGCAAAGCTTGTTGCCAACGATCACCCTCTTCAACCCGCTCTCCCTGCGCATTTTGAATTTGGCGAGCATAGAAGATATCAGCTTGCAACAATTCAACCGTAAAGCAGAGGTAGTCGCCAGGTTTCGCCGTTTTCAGAAATCCGGCAAAAGCACGTGTCCACATCTCTTTAAAATGGTCGACATAAATCTGGTTTTTACCATCGGCAATATCAACCTGAATACTACCAGGGTTTCCAATACGACCATGCATAAATCGAACGCGATCGAAAACCGGAGCGATAAACTCCCATTTATTTTCAATTCCGCCGTACACCATTTCCTGCCCGGTGTACCAATGCGAAAAATCCCCGTTGAAGCGAATCTCGGGGAATCGCTTGATGAGTTCAACCGTTCGCTGCATATCCTGCGTAATAGTCGACCGATGGGTTTCAAAATAAATTGGAAAATCGTTTTTTACTGACATATCCAATACATATTGAACCAGTTCATCCATCTCCTTATCACTTTCCATTCCCCAACCAACATGCAGAGTGGCACAATTAAAGTTATCCTTTTTCCACTTGGGAAGCAGTTCATCCAACTCGCCCACCTTGTTAATGCGAGCATGTGCAGTTAGCTCCAGTCCCAGTTTCTTACATAAATCAGGATTGCCATCTTGCACACCTGCGTATCCGGCTGCTTTTATGGCATTGTGTTTTTCCTCATCGTTGCCGCGAGGACCTACCGAAAACGAAGGCAGATCGCTACAATTTCCATAGTTTATATCCAGCCGAAGATAGGGTGGCCGATCAGTTCCATCGTTTGTATTTTTAATCTCCATATTTCTATTTTTTTAATTGTCCATTTACAATGAATGGATCTGCCAAGTATAGCGGACTACCATCATCTTTCACAATAGGCTCGTCTGAATACTGCATTAGCAATACCCTTCGTGATTTATTCGTGTTATTTGACCCACTTCGGTGAAAGCAAACACTTGAAAAAAGCGCGATATCTCCTTTTTTTAGAACTGCCGGAACTCCAGGGTTATCACCAGCATATCCAACCATATCGTTTGTGCCATCCTCAAGAAAATGATCAATCCGTTTTCTTGTTCCTGCCTCATCATAAGTCAGCAAATATACTGTTCCATTCTCCTCGTCAACATCATCCAAGGGCAACCAGCATGACAAATATGGATTATGCTTTTCTTTGACATAGCCAGAATCCTGATGCCAGGAAAATTTCATTCCTTTATCGGCAGCTTTAACCACATATTGTTCTAAAAATAAATACACATCGTTGCCTAGAATACTTCGGGTAATCTCCTCCATTTCCTTCCCAAACAAAAGCTCCTGCATGGCTTGGCTCGATTTGTTTTTCATCGCAATGAAATACCTTTTCCCTTTGTGATTGATCTCATCAACTTCCACCCCTTTTGCATCCATCTCAGCATCTTTCTCCTTGATAAAGCGTTCGCATTCATTCTGGATCTTTTCAATCATCTCCTGTGAGATTACGTTACGAAGAATTACGAAACCATCCCGCTCGTATTGCTCGACCTGTTCTTTGGTAATAATTGTACTCATTGTGTTTATTTTTAGGTTACTATTAGAAATATTATGGATTCAGAATTGACCTAAGGCCATATTCTTCAATGGTATCTTGTACTTTCTCCGGTTTTCCCGAAGTCAGTGTTTTTTCCATGGTTTTCAACAAAGCGACCGTTCCAATTCCTTCTTTTAAATCAGGATAAGCGACGAAGCCTTTTTCGATGCTGTCGGCAAAATGCTCCAGGTAATTATTGTACTCTCCGGCGTGATGACTCTTTCCCTCAAACCGGAAATAGTACTTCAACTGATCGTCAAAAGTGATTTGCTTATCTTCGCCGTTTTTATCGGCAATGGTGTATCGCAAATCCATGTAATCACCCTGGCTGCAACCTTCGGTTCCGCGGAGAATACAGCTCATTTCGCTCTCGCGAATTGCCGGTTGAACCGGGCCGGAATACGATCCGCTAACCCGTGCAATACGTCCATCTTTTGCCTTAAAGATAAAGTGCATGGTATCTTGGTTTTTCAGTCCTCCTGCTACCCCATTCGGGCTTAACATACCGTAGCCCATCACTTCCTCAATTTCGGGCAAATACCAACGGATGAAATCCACCGGATGGCTCAATCCACCAAACAGCCACTTAAAACTATCCTGCAACGACCAACCTTTGCCTAAAAACCAGCGGTGATCGGCATTGTAGTGCGCTTCGACAGTAACAAGCTCCCCTATTTCGCCTCTCTCGAAGTCAAGTCGTTGCCTTTTCATCGGCTCGAAAAAACGGGAGCTTTGCCCCACAAATACTCGCTTGCCAACTTTATGACTCAGCTCGAGCAAGCTTGCCGCTTCCGCCAGATCATCAAGCAGTGGTTTTGTACACACTACATGTTTCCCGTGTGAAAGCGCCATTTTTATGTGAGTAGCATGTAAATGATCCGGCGTGTAAATACCAACAACATCAATCTCCGGATCACTCAACAGCTCTTCATAATTAGTCGTATAGTTGTGAAAATCAAACTCTTTTGCCCGCTGCTTACACAAATCAATATTCAAGTCGCAAACAGTTTTCAACTCCCATTTCGCACTATTCAGGACAGCAGACATTGTACTCCGTCCTTCACCCAATCCTAAAATCCCTATTTTCAACATACTTACATTTAAATAAAAAGTGAATATTCATTTAGAAAGATCTGAGATCATCAGGAACCCTCGAAGAATATCTAATATTCGAGAATTGTCCCTGCGTACCATCTCCCCGAGAACCATGAACAGCAAAGCCAATTTTCAAACTCTCTTCTGTTTCTAATCTAAAATTTCGTATCATCTCCCAATTCTTTCCATCTCGGGAATAATGAAACGACATCTCCAGCCCCTTTTTTATAATCGCCATATAAGCATAATCATCATCTATATGCATCGAATTACAATCATCTGAATAAATACGGTTAATTACTGAGACGATCGAGGTCTGCTTATTTACCGAGTTTTCGAAACAAAACTTCCCCCAATAATCTGAATCCTGATAAAACACCAAGGCTGCCACGTCATAAACAGCTTTTAGATCAGCACCCACTTTCGCACAAAACACAAAAGATGAATCTGGATGGAATAATACCATGGGAGCATTCTGAACATTGTAATGTCCACTCGGACTTGCAAAAAGATTTGTTTTTCCTTTGGCAGAAAGAAGCAGTGAATCTCCTTTGACCGTGTAAACAGCTACTGGCTCATTAAGCACTTCCAACTTAAAAGGAATCGCTTGAAGTTTTAAATTAGTACTTTGCGCACTCACCAAAGAACCACTTACCAACAGAATCAGAAACAAAAACGAAAATCTTATTTTCATGAGTTATTGATTATCTGTATTTATCTACAATTTTCAGGGCTGCATCAATATCTTTTTCTGATTTAAAATCGACATTAATATGCAAACCGTCTGTTCCAATGTTATCAATTAAAGGCTCCAGTTCATCCAAAGTCACCCAGTTCGCCATAATTGATTTTCCGCCGGCAAGAATTCGTTTGTACAAATCGTACCAGCAAGGATCTCCGCCTTGTGGTTCTCCAACACCGGGAGTCCATTGAATGGCATTCAACTCATCAATACTTAAAATTGCATCCAGGTGTCGCTGTGCTCCTACTCCATCAAGATGATAAAGCGTGTAATCAATCTTTTGACATTGTTCTTTAATGTATGGCAGCACAAACCGATTGTAATCCTCCTCCGAAATCATGATCGAGATATCAGATTGGACCTTTGAAACGGTACCCGGCGCCCAGATTGAGAAATAGCAATAAGCCATTTCGCCACCTTCCTGAATGACATCATAAATTTTATTGAACGCCTTAAAGTAGACATCGTTCACCTGTTGAAGTTGCATCTCCAATTCTTCCGGTTGCATAATCATATCCATCAACAAGTCCTGCGTGCCTTTAATACTGGCCAACACGTCCAGCCCCTCAACCAAGTCGGGACACCCAACATAGTAGTGTCCGTTTGAACGCTTTTTACATTCGTTCAACAGATCCAGGTGCAGTTTCCAAGCCGGATTAGCTTCATCAAACTTCAGGTTCATATCAATCCCCTCCTTGTGTCTGATCCAGATAGTATCTTCTCCACCTTCCAGCTCAGCCCCCATTAATGCAGCCAATGAACCGGGACCTAAATGGGTATTGGCAATCGGCATTATATCAGCCTTAAAAGAACTCCGCGACAGCTGATAGTCCAGGTTTTCAGCACGCCAAACCGGATCGAACCAGTATTGTTTCAAATCCTTGGCATCAGCCGGTTTTGGGATATCCGCGTGTGGTGCCCCATCTTTTGGCAAGTGTTCCCACATATTCAGAATAATTCCCTTTTGATCCCACCAATTGAGGAAATTCTGCTTTGATTCATCTATATTTTTTTTCCAGGTATTCATTTTAGTTTTAAGTTTCAATTCCCAGATGTATCTAAAAATTCAAGTGCCTCTGGAAATTGGTTATTGGTTGTTTTTTTATTTCTATTTTTTTCTTCGTAATCCATATTCTATTTCAACAAATCCGCGAGAATACTATTCTCAATTCCGGTGTAAGTTTCAGCAAAAACGAGTTTTTCGGTCTTTGCTAAATCAATTTCATCGGTGTTGGATACATGGTGCGGATAAACTGAAATCTGTGCTCCTTTTTTCACCCACACTGGCATTTCATCCAATGGGCACTCGAAGTTGTTCAGCCAGCAATTGCCCTGAGTAAGTTTACCCGAAAACAGATTAACCCACTCTCCATCTGGCAAATACACATCTCTCCTGTTCTCACTATTCATAACCGGAGCAACCATAAAATCATCTCCGAAATAATACTGATCATCAATATGCCAGCACATTTTATCTTTTGGATGATGAAAAATTAAAGCTCTTAGCACGGGAAATCCGGTTTGTGTCGTCTTTTCACTTTGCTCCATCAAATACGGAATGAGGGCATAACGTAGTTTCAACCAATTACGCACAATTCCGGAAATCGCCGGATATTCGTATGGCTCGCGCTTGGATGTTCCGTGATAACGCAGGTGTGATGAGAACACGCCAAACTGCGTCCAGCGTACATATAAATCATCAGGGATAACCGAATTCATGAAATTAGGTACGCCATGAAAACCCGGAACATCATGACTCCAAAAGCCAAAACCGGAAAGCCCGATATGCAAGCCTCCTTTTAACGAGCCAGCCAAGCCATCCCACGAGCAAGCCGAGTCGCCACCCCAATGTAACGGATACCGCTGACAGCCAGCCCAACCCGCACGAGCCCACACAATGCCATCGCCGGTTACTTCTTTCGTTATTTCATAGGCTGCTTTTTGATAAAGCAATGCATATAAGTTGTTTAACTTATCGGGCGACATGCCATGGTATTCCGCATCCATATGGATGTCTTCTCCAAAGTCAGTTTTAATGCAAACCACACCCATGTCCAGCAGTTCTTTTAGCAATCCTTTATACCATTCAACAGCTTTAGGGTAGGTAAAATCGATGGTGCCCGCATAATCTAATGCGCTGAAATTTGAGCCACCCTGCTGCTTGACTTCGTTCACTTTGCACATGTACTTCTTGTTGCGTGCTTCGGCAAGTTGCTCCGCTTCGGCGGCGATATAGGGCATTTGCCACAAACTTACCTTGTAACCATCGTTGCGCAAATTCTGTACAAATCGTTTCGGATCAGGAAAACGTTCCGGATTAAACTTCCACTCACACAACCAATCAGTTCTAAACCACCCCGTATCCAGATGGATAACGTCGCAAGGATAATCTTCCTTACGCAGTCGATTACAAATCTCGTTTACTTCCTCTTCTGAAAAATAAGTCATCCGGCTCATCCAGGTCCCGAAACTCCATTTAGGGAGCATGGTCGGAAAACCTGTTAACTGGCGATAGCCTTTTAAAATTTCTTCGGGCTCATCTCCCCCAATCAGAAAAACATCCATCGCCGGCTCTTCAACCAACAGTTGTACGGAGCGAGTAGAATGATCGGCCATCGATAATTTCCCATGTGCTGACGTATGCATGAATATTCCATACATTCGACTGGACATTAAAAATGGCACATTTTTGTAGGCTCGTCGATTGTTGACTCCTTGTCCATCCTGATTTTTTAGCTGAAAGGTTTGCCCTGACAAATCCATTTTTGTAAACCGTTCACCGGTACCGACAAACTTTTCATCAGCATCGGCATGAAAGGACATCGTTGTTCGATCCAGCTGACCATCTTTTTCAACGACTGCTAATGCATAGGCATCATGTCGGGCCGGAAAAAACTGATCGTAAGCACTCACTTTCACAGCTTTCTCGCCATCAGGGTAGAAGGTCAAATCCAAGGTCTCCTCTGGTCCTGGAACCAAATCACTCCAAAAGTCAATTGCAACAGGTCGTCGGTTTAACGATGCTCTGGTCATCCCGGTGCTGTCCTTGATCAACCATTCATCCTCTGTTTTCTCAAAGCGAAGTGGATTTACCGAAAGTTCTGGATGAATGTCCAGCATCACCGAATCCGTCATCGCGTGCTCGTCAAATCCGATGGCCAAGCGAATTATTTTTGCCCCGTAAGCCCGCATGCGAAGTGAATAGATCTTTCGTGGGGTTTCTTTATCTGGTTCAATATCATTCGCGTTTTTTTGTTTTTGAAATGGAATTTCAAAAACCACGTCGAATCCATCAAGCTCCAACGAAATCGGAGCACAAGCTTTCCAGAGAGATTCCTCCCCGGTCATGGCCGGATCGAAATCCAGAAAATCAAAAAGCTGATAGTTGGTTTGTTTCATTAAAAATCATTTTTTTTCGAAATAAATGATAGCGATTGGTTATTATTAACATGCTCAGTTCAAGCCCTATCATTTTAGTTATTAGTTCGTTTTTGTCGTTCAATCTACACTCACAACCCAATCAATCCTATTTCACTAAATACCAGATTAATAATAATTATAAGTCTAAATCAAATATCTACATTTTAATAAAAATAAAATGCTATTTTCAGTCGGCGGTCGATTCTATAAATTCTTTTTCTTATTTTTGAATAATCAGCCTGAAAAGAAGAGGCTGACAGGATTCAAATCCAAGCATTCTTCACATGGAAAATTTAACACCACACAGTACTCTCAACCAGAAAAATAAAAGTGGAAACCATGGTATTTGGTGGCACGAAAACGATCCGGGTCCATTAGAAACAACTCCTTATATCAGGCAGTATGGTAGCATGAAATTTTCCAAAGTCAGAATGGATGAAACCATGTTCCCTCACTTGAATGACGGTATTGAAATTCATTTTGTAAACAGCGGAAAATACAAATGGGTGGTCGAAGGAAACGAAATTGAACTATTACCGGATAACCTTTCGATAACAGCTCCCTGGCAGCTGAACGGGAGTCCTGGCGGGAAAATGGATATTGGCGAAATCACCTGGATTGTAATTAAGCCGGAACAATACGCTATAAACACTCCCCTTCAGCTCGGATCATGGACAAGATTATCAAAAGAGTTTCAGGAAAGTTTGGGAAATCTATTGATTCACGAAGGCGCGATTGTCATTAAAAAGGCTAAAATTTTTAAAAAGTACTTTGTGGAATTAAAAAAAGAATTGACCAACCAACAAAGTGGTTTTGAGATTATGGTTGGTAATATTATTGAAAATCTTTTCATCGAGCTCCACCGGAACCTTTCTTTCAGAAAACAAAAGATTGAGCACGAGGATAGTTTTATCGAGAAACTGAACCAAATAATCAATGCCGACTTAAATAAAAAATGGGTTATCGACGATTTAGCACATCAGTTTGGAATGGGGAAAACAAAATTCACCAAAGAAGTCAAAGAACTATCGGGCTACCCACCAAACAGTTACATTATAAATCTTAAAATTGAAAAAGCCATTGACTTAATGAAAGATGACCAAACAAGTCTATCGGACATTGCATATGCCTGCGGATTTTCCTCGCTTCAACATTTTACCTCCATATTTTCACAACGCATTGGTATAAGTCCGGGCAAATACAAAAAAACGCGACCCCCTCAACAACACACCTAATATTCTAGCCGAATATTACACCAGCTATTAGTGCTTATAAAAAAGAACGACCTTGGGGAAGACTTCCCCAAGGTCGCTTTATCGCTACATGAATTTATTCTTTTACCCTTTTAAGGAACCCGAATTAATGAAACACGTCCCCTTCCTTAAAATCTGCCGGATGAATTAAGATCTTCTCCGGTTCCTCTGCAGGAATGATATCCTTAAATTCTTCTTCAATCCCTGCATTAGCAATAATCTTTAGGGCTTCACCTGAAAACTCGTTGCTATCTCTGAAGTTATAGGTATCTTTTATCAAGTTATTGGTGCCGTTGTCCATCAACAGGTTATTCTTTACGTAGTTTTCGTAAACCACATTATCATGACACCTTTTCGTCCAAAAATGCAACCACATCCACTTATAACTTGGATTATCCACCACATTTCTGGTGATTGTCAGGTAGGCAGACCCATCATCAGGATAAATACACCGGGGGCCGTTGTACACATAATTCCCTTCAATTCTTGATTCAGGCTGCTCTCCAAGCATATAAATAATCCCGCCATCATCCAGTACCTGATGGGTATTACCGGCCTTATTGTAGCGAATCAGGTTATTCTTTGCGACCTTTGAGGGAGGAATGCTTGCGTTTCCCCACCACCAGCCGCAGGTAATTGCCCCGTATGGTGTTCCGTCAATGTCGTTGTGCTCAATGGTTGTATTGGCAACAAAGAAGGAAGTGATTCCCTCAACCTGTCTGAAATCCAGGCTCACATTCCGAACATAGTTGTTGCTAATTCTATTATATTCACAAAGCCCTTCAATACCAACGGCAAAAACGGCTCCGTCACCTTTTTTATAATACTTCGGTTGACTGAGATCTAGTGAATTGCTTGCCAGTTCACTATTTTGCACATCGCCGGCAGGGCTTATCGTTCCAGCTAAATCCGGACCGGCCAGTTGGTTTTTCTTGATAGAAAGTGATTTTGCCTGGTTAATTTGTAAAGCAGCCCCCGAGATTTCACTGTTATTATATTCCGTGGGAGCCAAATTACCAGCACGTGGGCCATCACCAATTTTATAATGTTGTGAATGACCGATATTTACAGAATTACCTAAAAGATCGTTAAAGTAATTACCTTCCACCACACTATTTTGTACATCATTAACAAAGTTGATTGCGGTAGCTGAACTAAGCCCTTTAAATTGGTTTCTTTCGAAGGTGATGTGTTCTGCATTTTGAACCTGAATGGAACCTCTTGGGATATCGGTGCTGTTATATTCACTGGGATGCCAATTCCCATCGGGAATATATTTTACCGCAAGCCCTAAACATTGAATTCCGGCAAAACCATGAGATCCTGCAACTTCCATTAGCTGCCAGTGGTCGTGTGAGAAGGTAATTCCTTCAAAACGAATATTTTTAACCCTTGATTCTACTGATGAGCCTTTGATTTGCATTAATCCGTCAGTAACCGGAGCGACTACTTCAGCAACCGACATATCTTCACCATCGCTATAGTAATAGATTGTTTTTGTTTGGCGGTTAAAATAAAACTCACCCGGGGAATCCAACAGTTCATAAGCATTCCTGACAACGAAATTTTTCTCATAATTGATCTTTCCTGCCCAGGCCATCGAAGTTGCTATAGCCCCGTATGGCTGTTGCAGTTTAACAACGGTTGTATCACCAATTCTTTCCATTTCACGAGCACACAGGATTTTCTCTGTCCACACGTTAAATTGGACTAATTCAATATCTTCCGGATGTTCATACAGACCAACATCTTTGGCCTTAAATTTTATTCCATCAATGGCAGTTCCCGGTCCAAATGCCCAGCTTTCCTCTCCGGTAACATTAAATGTTCCCCAATCTCCCTGACCAGCAACTGGTATATCAGTTCCAGCCATTCGCATCCTTTTGCCATTAACAAACAGAGTCCTAAGTTTGCTATCCCGGTCGAGATGTGCTTTGTAAATATCTCCTTTAACTTTTTCCCATCCGCTCACTCTAATTCCACCACTGATTACAGGAGTTTCATTGCCATATGCTTTGTAGATAACGTGAAAGCCATTCATCCCGGAATCATTTTCTTTAAATACAAGCGGAGCTGATAAATTATATGTCCCTCCGTGTAAATAAACAACGATATCCTCCGACATACGACTGTTCTTTTTGGCTACGGCTTTTTGTGCCGACTGAATCGAATTAAAGGGTGACTCAAGTGTTCCCCTGCCATCTTTAACAGCCTTAGGCGATACATGAAATACGTGTTGTGCCCGCCCTCCAATGGAAAAAAGAATTAGCAAAGTGAGGGACAAGAAAATTGTACGTTTTTGTTTTTGACTCATCGTTCTATGGTTTTAATAAATTCTAATTCTTTTCATTTGGTTTTTATTCCGTTTTCTGCCCGATATCTTTCTTCTTTTCACTTAACAATCTACATGCAATTTCTAAATTCATTGCCATCAAATTCTAATAAAACAACCAATCTACAGAGGCCTCTCCTTCTACTCCCACGCCAGCATCATGTATTGGTATATTCGTGTCGCCATTGATAAAACCAAGGACGAGGACACGTCCTTTTCCCAAAACTAACTCATGTTCTCCGGCTTCATAGCGATAAGAATAAATATTGACCGGATATAAGCCGGGGATCAGCATGGCATTAGCTATTTTTATATCTGCTTGCCCTCGATCATTGGCTTGCGCATTGGTTTCCAATGTTGGAGGTTTCAAGGTAGTGTATGAATTGGTATTAAAATACCCGACTAAAACCTTCACAGGTTCTTCGGTTTTAAACCGCAACACAGTGCCTTTTTCTTGTTGTTCTTCATCGGAAAAACGAACACCTGATAAATTCTTTAACTCTGGGGCAACTTCTTTGATTTTTGCTGAGTTGTCGGTATATACTTGCTCTCCCTTTGTTAAAGAATAGCGTTTAGTATCTTTATTTAAAACAGTGACTTCAGCCGGCTTGTATGCTTCAAAATTCATTGAAACTTGTCCACTTTCTGATTTCAGCATATTCAAGTTTCTTTTGAAATTTTCCAATTCATCCTGGTAATGTGGAAGCAACTCTTTCCATGTTTTGTTCTTTCCATCCCGCCCGGTAATCGGAATCCGTCGTTGAGCTGTTTGCATGCTATTGGCGTACAAGTAAGTATCCTCGGTCAGTTCAACGAGCTGTTTAAAGTGCTCAACACTCTTTTCCAACATCGGAACGGCTTTTCCCAAATCAGTTATGTCATTGGAATATTTGAAACGTAAAGCCAGTTCAGCTGCTTTTACTTTTTCAGCAAAAAAATTGGCAAAGGCATTGTAACAATACACATCATTTTTCAGTCGTTCAAATTCGGCCTCGTTTTTGCCCACTGAGCCCGATGCCGCTTCAATGGCTTCAACAGCCAGCCTGCCATGCTCAACGACCTCTTTTCTGATTTGTGGCGGTGTTTCTCCCACATGTTGCTCTCCGTTCCACTCTTTCTCGGCATATTCAATAAGGATTTCGCCAACCGGTCCATTTGATGTCAGGAAATTTTGATAAACATGGTATTTGTATGGATTGACTAGTTGTCCCATGAACATGCCTAAAAGCAGCGTTTGACGATTACCATCAGAAATTCCGAAAGTTCGCAGTAGTTTGGGAGCGATCTCACCGGTTTGCTCATAAGCTTCCAGGATATCCTTTCCATTTGACGTTCCATAAAAGTCGTCCAGCTTGTTACTCCAGTAGTCAATTTCATCCAAACGCTCTCTTTTCGAGTTCCATGCATACCTGGCCCAGGTTTGATACCAAATCCAGTCTCGTTCCATTTCCAACAGGCGCGGCTCTGTTTTATCAGCCGAATAAGGCCAGTCCCAATATGAAGCCTGTGGGTAAAGATGTAGTCCGTTAGCTCCTTGCTTTTCGTGCATGGCCTGAACACTTTTCTGAATAAAATCGGGCGATCCGTAGCGGAAAGGTTCAAGGTTAGCTAAAATATGAACATTGGAGATATGCACGGAGCCAAGCTCACTAAGTGCCGTCGGGATAGACTGCCAGGCATCGCGGGGCTCATAAGTCGTTAGTGACTCTCCATTGTATTTGAATGTTGTGTACAGATTCTTGTATACCGGCAAGGAAGCTTCCATGACGCGTTTGGCATCCGTATCGTGGCCGCGCAAAACAATAGGCGGTTCTTTTTCAATCCCCAGTTTTTCCAGTCCGTCTTTTACCCCGGGAATGATGGTTTTGGTGAACCATTCCACATCATCATCGATGGTGTGCATTGCCTCTCCCAAAGTCACCAATAAGCCCACATTCGGATATTTTTCTATGAAAGCAGCAATCGATTTTCGGGTGTAGTCTGCAATAACCGGAGTAATTGGTCGGCTGCGTTCCTGTGTTTTTATATCATGCTTTTCAGCAAAAGGTTTTGAAACAATAATATTGTAGAACATTTGAATCACCCAGATTCCGCGTTTATCAGCCTCTTTGGTTAAAAATGCAAATACCTCTTCGTTCTTTTTGAACGTTTCATCGTCAACCTCAACAGCATATGGGTAGTCCTCCAGTTTCACCAATGAAGCAAAAGGATGGCCATTCCACAAGTAAAGTGAATTGTAGCGGTTTTCGACCAACATGTCTAAATACTCAATCCAAAGCTCCTTGTCGTAAAACCAGGGGAAACTCTCTTCCGTATATGGATATTCATAAACCGTGCGACCCGGCAGGTATTCTGTCTTTTGAAGACCAATACACGTTCCTCGCATCACCATTTCCGGTTGATCTACAAGGTTCAATTTCTCAGGCAATTCACCAGTCGGTTTTAGTCGGTCAATTAGCTCAATACAACCATAAAGCGTTCCACTGGCATCTGCTCCCGCCACGTAAATATTTTGAGCTGAAGTACTGATAACAAACCCTTCTGACGATAGTGAATCTGGCTGCTGAATATTACTCGTTTCAAAAATATCGTCTCCTAAATTACCCACCACGATTTGTCTTGTGTCCTCTTCATTTACCGGGCTTGACACAATCTGCACCTGGTAGCCTTCAGCAGTAAGTGCACTGTTCAATTTCTGAACAGCATACTCCTCCCGGCTATTTTGCTGTTTTGAAACAAGACTAACTTTTTTGTTTTGTCCACATGCTAAAGATAGAAGAGCGATTGTGATAACGAGAAAATATTTGTTCGCTAAAGAATGAGAAACTGACTGATTCATTGTGTTGGCAACTTATTGGTTTATAGAGAAGTTGAAATAAAGTGTCATTTGCTGACTGCGAATCCGCCAGTCATCAAATGGTCCGTAATCAAAGAATTTGTTCTTTCGCCCTGCAGGCCCCAAATTCCAGGCTTCGTTAGTCTTAGATCCGATTGCGGGAATGGCTTGCATAAAAGAAATATCACCTCCCGGGAAAGCCGGAACAACTCGTGGATCAAAAGGATCAGGTTGCGCAGGGGTATATAACCTCAGGAAGACATTGTCAGTTGAAGTTGCAAGGGTGAAGGATTGCTCTTTTGACTGGATTTTCGCCCAGTACAGATTAGCATGGTAACCTTTAAATTCCGGGTAAACGAGAGGACTAACACTCGTGATTGTATTGTTATAGTCTTTCTGATGGATGCCGAACTCAACTCCTTGCAAGCGATTTTTCCATACGCGATAAGGTCCATTTCCTAACCATTCAACGCCTTCTACCAATTCTTCAGGGTAGCTGAAATTTACTCCCATGTAGTCAAAATCTTTGTCATATAGCGGTGAGGTATAATACAAATGCAACTTTGCCCAGCCATTTGAGTAGAAAGTCCAGGTGAACTCTTTCATGCGCGACGAATCTGAATTTTCAGTTTCAAATAAACTGGTGATGGTCAAACTATCATTATAAGCCTTTGTTTCGAGGCCTCTAAAAGCAGTAACTCCGGCACTGATTTCAGGTCCGCTGTGAAAGGGAATTTCCCCTTTGGCATTAGTTACTTTCTTTAACATGCCGTCATTTTTTCCAATTAAAAACTCAATTGTTCCGGCATTGATATGAAACAAGCTATCGGTTTCAGTTAAAGACAGAGTCGATTTATTGGTCTCTGCAGGGATCAACTTACCAACCAGGTCAGCCGGAATCACCAGTGGATAACCCCAGGTGTACAATTCTTTTCCAAAACGATCAGTGGCAGTGATGTACAGCACATCGTATTTTTTCCAATCAGAAGGTACGGGAATCTCAAGTGTCCCTTTTCCCCTTGGTGCGATATCCGGAGCAGGAATGCTTCCGCTCAATTCGTCGGGCTTTGCCTTTCCTCCAGGTAGCCGTAATTCCTTTAATTTATAGCTGAAAGAACATGCTTTTAAATTCGTGTATATATAGCGATTTTCAATTTCTATTTTCTTATCCCATTGAGCTGTAATTTCAAGCTCTTCCGGTTGAACCGGAGACCATATTTCTTTAATGGCAAAATAGCTGCCTTCACGCTCCAGCTTTGGCCCCACAATACCATCAGCACCATGGCTACCATCCGTGTCGTAAACTTCACCCTCTTTGTCGGTTCGCAAAACACCCTGATCAAGCAAATCCCATAAGAAGCCACCTGCAGCTTTCGGCTTATCCCAAATATAATTCCAGTAATCGGACAAGCTGGCGCCTAGCCCCCCATCATACATTCCGTGCAAAAATTCGGTAGGCAATGTAATTAGCGGGCCGTTCCAAAATGTTCCGGCACCGTAATTATAACCACGATAGTGCTGCGTTGCTATTCCATTGTGCTCCATCCACGGATAAATAACCACTCGCTTCTGAATATCGTACTGTGCGAACAAGGAATCAAAATTCGGATTATGGCCGCCTTCATTCCCGTTATCCCACATCACAATCGAAGGATGATTCACATCACGCGTTACCATTGCCTTAACAAGCTTTGGCCCTATTACATCATCGTAACTACCATGCCACCCGGCAAGCTCATTCAATACAAATAAGCCCAGTGAATCACACACGTCAAGAAAGTGTGAGTCGGGAGGATAATGCGACATGCGCACCGCATTCATATTCATCGACTTGATCAGTTCGACATCTTCAATGCTCAATGCCTTACTTGACGCTCGTCCGCATGTTGACCGAAATGTGTGGCGGTTCACGCCTTTGAATTTCACTTTTACACCATTTACATAAATGCCATCGCGCTGACGAACCTCAACCGTCCGGAATCCAAAACGAGTCGTTGTTTCGTGAATCGTTTTTCCTTTTGAAACCAACTCAAATTTTACCCGGTACAAATTGGGATCTTCCGGGTTCCAGCTTTCAATATTCTCAAATTTGGATTGAACTCTAACTTTTTCGACCTCTTTCGAAACCGGTACATGAAAAGGTTCCCCGATCTTTTGATTGTCAAGGCTGAAAACTTGCGCTCGCAATTCTCCATCTTTCGGACTGTTTTTCAGAAAAACATCA
Source organism: Sunxiuqinia indica (assembly GCF_009847015.1). Classification (GTDB taxonomy): domain Bacteria; phylum Bacteroidota; class Bacteroidia; order Bacteroidales; family Prolixibacteraceae; genus Sunxiuqinia; species Sunxiuqinia indica. The sequence continues at coordinate 250,877 of NZ_WVEM01000001.1, read as the reverse complement.
GCTGCAAAACTGCCATCAGCTTTTGCATCAATGGCTATGCGTTCGATATTTTCTTTGGGTTTGGCTTCCAAAAATACAGGACGAAATATACCTCCAAAAATCCAGTAATCGCCATGCAGTTCGGCTTTATTGACCGACTCATTCTCAGAAAGCTTAGCGACTGTAACCTCCAATAAGTTTGATTGCCCATACTTCAGCAATTTACTGATATCGTAACGAAACTCATAATAAGCTCCCCGATGAATTGGTCCGGCTAATTCTCCATTGATTTTCACTTCTGTATCAGTCATCGACCCTTGAAAAACGATATTGACCTGTTTTTGCTTCCAGTCTGACGGAACAGAAAACTCATACTTGTATAATCCCTTTTCATTCGCACGTTCGTTTTCTTTGACGTGCCCATAATTGTATTCACCAAATCCCTGAAGCTCCCAATTCGACGGAACGGGTATGGTTGTCCACTCACCTGACCGGATACCATCGGTACAATAGAACTGCCAATCAACAGTATGGTCGCAACCAGTTCCTGAAAGGTATTTTGTTTCAGTTTGTTGAGCTGAAACGCATAAACTAAAGAGAGAGAAGAGTGTAAGCGTTAACTTTTTTCGGAGGAATAAAATCATAACTATGGATATATTACCGTTTTCGAAGTTGATAAAAATCGATTAACTAATTTGATAGAATACTTTATTCTATAAACAACTATAGTTGAGTTACCCCTATGCTAAAATCGCATTGCACTTCTTAAAAATGAACCACTCCTGCTGATTCATGATAGGTTTTAGACAAACTCAAGCTGTAAAGATACAGAGCCAGAACCAAAGATGAAAACGTTTTCATAAGCATCTTTTGTACCTATGCTGTGCTAATTAAAAAAATAACATCCGAAAATTTATCTTCCTTATTTTTTTTTGTCGACCGCAATAAACGAATTGGGAACCTCTAATTAATCAGAGGTTCCCAAAATCTAATATTCGTTTAAATTAGTCACATAATAGTTTACTTATAGCCTGCATTTTGTGTAAAGTTCGGATTGGAATCCATCGCACGCTGTGGAATTGGGAACAGCACCATGTTATCATCCAGTACCGATTTGTTTTCCCAGGTTGTTTTTGTAAAGGTTTCGAAACGAACTTGATCCGTCCTACGCATTCCTTCCCAATACAATTCACGACCTCTTTCATCCAGCATCATATCAATACTTACAGAGATACTACTGGCACCACGAATGGTTCTTAATTCGTCAACGATACTCTGTGCGGTTTCACCTCCGGTTGGTGCCCCTCCACGCAAAATCGCCTCAGCTTTCATCAACCGGATATCAGCATAACGCATCAGAACAAAACCATCGTCGCTATTGGGATCATACTTTAATACCCGGATACCAGCATAATCGGTATTTCCCGAAAGCTTGATTTCACGCGTATACACCAAAGGTTCAGCTGAACGATTCAAATAAGGAGTACCATCTTCCTTGTATTGAGGCCCTATTAAGAATCCAAATCCTCGTCCAAATTCCTGCTTAGTACCAATACGCTGACCGTCTTCTTCAAATAAATCATAGAAACTACCAATCGTAGTAGCACCGTTCCAACCTCCCTGGCTATTGTGCAACTGTGGCCAGATCCACATGCCATTCCACCACCTGGTGTAGGTCAAAATTTTCTCTTTCCTGCTGTTTTGATTGAAGTTGTCGAAATAATTGGCTTCCAATTCGAAGCCAAAGGATTCAACAGCATCACAATGCTCAATGACCTTATTCATGTCAGCAGCATCAAAATTGTATGGACCTGCTGGACTATCAGCCTTATAAACAGCCTTATTTAGATAGAATTTTGCAAGCAGTGCATGAGCAAAAGCTTTACTAACCTGAGTTGGATCGGCAGATTCCGGACCACCGTCAGGAAGATCTGCCATTACAGATTCCAGTTCACTCACGGCATAATCAAAAGCAGCAGAACGAGTCCATACTGCCGGGTATTCATCAACTCCTTGTGTCACTTCGCGAAAAGGCACCTGCCCAAACAAATCAATGATATGATACATGAAATAAGCCCTTAAGGTCTTTGCTTCTGCAGCCTGTTGGGCTGATGGGTTTGATGCTAAAATTTGTGTGCAATAATAGACGCCAACGTTCAAATCATCCCAAGTATCCAAAATGTACGTATGAGCCGGGTCCCAGGTATGCGTATGCAACAAACGAAATACGCCACCATTTCCCCAATCGGTTGCACGAGTCGGGATGATCATTTCATCAGAAGTGGGTTCATTTAACCCGGCGACACCGGTGTACGAACTCCCAACGATATCTCCAAGCTTTCCGTAAGCTGAGTTCAAAACGGCGGCCACATCAACAGCTGAAAAGCCGTCATCCGATTGTTCAACAAAATAGGAATCGTTAAATTCAACTTCGAGGTCAGTGCACCCTGGCATAAAAAATCCTGCCACCAGACCACAAACAATCAGTATATATTTATAATTCTTTTTCATTTTAATCAATTTGTTCGGTTTTAAAATTGTACTTTAAGTCCCATCAATATTGTTCTTGCACGAGGGTATGTCGTATAGTCAATACCCATCGAAGGTACGCCACCACTACCCTTGTTAACATTCACCTCAGGGTCTTGTCCACTATAATTTGTAATAACAAATAAGTTTTGACCGGTTACATACAATCTTAGTTTTGAGATGTATTTTGAGTTTTTGAAAGGAACGTTATAGCCTAAACTCACGTCCTGTAATCTAACAAATGAACCATCTTCGAGGAAGCGGGTAGAAGGGTCAGCTGTATTTATAGCAGCCTCACCGTTCCCAACGATGTCGCTGGTTACGTTACGTCCGATCGCCAAGTTACCGGCATAGAAAAATGCATTAGCCGTGTTACTGTATATCTTATGACCGAACTGTCCATTCAAGTACACATTGAAATCAAAGTTTTTATATCTGAACGTATTGGTCAAACCCATTGTAAATTTAGGGATCGGACTATCGCCTGTAAATTGAGGATTATCGCCATCGTAAATAGCAATACCGTTTTCATCAAATCCCTCAAATACCCGGATGTAATAGGTGTACATTGGATAGTCATTGGTAATTCGTTGAATGGTTACACCTGAAAGTCCTTGCCCGTCCAGAACTCCTGTTTCAATTGTTGTTGACAAATCTTCAACCTTATTTTTGTTGTAGCTCATGTTTGCGGTAACTCCCCAGTCAAAGTCATTTGCTTCAACGATATCTGCTGAAAGCGACAGTTCAACACCTGAGTTGACAATATTTCCGTCCAAATTTGTCCAATAGTATGCTTGGGGTGCCGGCTGGGCACTTTTCAATTGAAGTAATAAATCAGTGGTCTTTTTTTGATATACATCCAGTGAACCGCGAATTCTATTATTATTGAAACCGAAATCGACACCGGCATTAAATTGACTTGTTGTTTCCCACTTAAGATCAGGATTAGCGAAGGTTACGTTTCCTAATGATCCGGTAGTAATGTCTCCTGAACCATCAATAGTTGAACTTCCGTAGCGTTGTCTTTGCGAATAAAGGTTGCGAGGAATTTCCTGATTACCTGTTATCCCCCAACCTAGTCTCAACTTCAAGTTTGAAATGGACTCCGGGATAAAATCTTCTTCCGATATACGATATCCTAAAGCCATTGACGGGAAATAGCCATACTGGTTGTTTCCTCCAAATTTGGTAGAGCCATCAGCGCGAACAGTCGCTGTAAACAACCATTTGTCTTTGGTTACAAAGTTTACTCTTGCAAAATACGATTGCAATTCATCCCTTTGCATCGTTGTATTTCCAACAATTGATTCACCGGCAGCTAAATTATTCATCATCAAATCCAGATCATCGAAGCGAAATTTACCAGCATTCATGGATGCCGTTTTTGTTTCGAAATACTGGTATGAGTACCCTAAAAGACCGGTAAAAGCGACTTCGCCAAACTCCTTATTGTAGTTCAAAAAGTTTTCCCAAAGTCCGTTATCCATCGTTACCGAACTTAAACCTGCTTTTCCGTTTTCAAAAATATAATTGGCATACAATAATGGAGAATAAGCATAATATCTTTCGGACTTTGAAAGATCGCGGCCGTAAATCGACTTCAAGCTCAAGTCCTTGCTGATTTGGTATTCGGCAGAAAGACTGGCGAGTGCTCTAAGCGTATTAGTATTATCGGCACTATATGCCAGCATGGCTTTGGGGTTTAACCGATCAAACGATGGCTGATTGTATGAGCCGTCAGCTAAATAAACCGGTTCTGTTGGATTCATATAAAGAGCAGATGCAATTAAATCACCAAAATGGTTGGGGGAATTTCCAATAGGAACTCCCTGATCATCAACATCAGAAACCGTTAATTGACTGGATAATTTCAATTTATCATTAAAGAAGCTTCTGTTTCCGTTTACACGCAGCGTGTATCTTGTTAATTTACTTTCTTCAACAATACCATTCTGATCAAAATAGCTCATTGAAACACGGTAGTCTCCTTTTGTATCTGCGGTGCCATATGAAATATTATGAGATTGAGAAACACCAGTTCTAAATATCTGGTCTTGCCAATCTGTATTTGCACCGGCATCAAGCGTACTTGAGTTTCCTCCCAAGCCATTAATAGCACTTAAATACTCATCGGGGCCTAGTACATCATACTTTTTAGTGATAGAACTAAATCCAACCGATGAAGAATACTCAATACCGCCACCGGCACCTTTACCACTTTTGGTTGTAATAATCACAACACCATTGGCTCCGCGGGAACCGTAAATAGCCGTCGCTGAAGCATCCTTCAATATACTAATATCCTTAATATCATCGGGATTCAGAAAGTTCAATGGGTTTCGGGCAGTACTCCCGCCAAAACTAACATCTTCTCCTCCGGGTGAAACAGCATCGCCGCTCAATGCAACACCATCAATTACGTAAAGAGGATTATTTCCACTTCGAACTGATGAAGTACCGCGAATATTGATATTGATGCTTCCACCTGGTTCGCCACTTGCAGAAGTAATCTGTACACCAGCAGAACGTCCTTGGATTAACTGTTCGGGAGACGCAACCATCCCCTTGTTAAAATCGTCGGCACGAACCGATGAAACAGCGCCTGTTGCATCTTTAATTGAAGTTGTTCCATAACCGATCGCCACTACTTCATCCAAACCTATGGTTTCTTCTTCCATCGTTACATTTAATCTCGATTGGCCATCGACAACAACTTCCTTTGTTTTCAACCCGATAAAAGAAAAAACCAAAGAAGAGCCGTTTGCAACCTCTCTCAAAGCATAATTACCATCGATATCGGTAATTGTTCCGTTGGTAGTTCCTTTTACTACAACGGTTACACCTGGAATACCTTCGCCTGAAGTATTTGTTACTACTCCGGAAACATCCAGCGTTTGCATTGACCGCATATCAAATACAGATCCTTGCTTGCGTTTAACAACGATGTAACGGTCAATCATTTTGTATTCAAGGTCTGTTTCAGCTAGCAACTCATCAAGAACGTCTTGAATTTGTTTATTTTCAGTACTGATTGAAACATCTTGAAGAGACGAAATTTCATCGTTGTTGTAGTAAAAGTAAAATTCAGACTGATCCTCGATCTGTTTAAGAGCGTCAACCAATGTCCCGTTTTTTACATTCAGGTTTAATTTTGTTGATTGTGAGTAACCAGATGCACTTACGCTCAACGCAAAAACCAACATCAAAAAGCTCGTTAGTTTCATAATACGCAATAATTTTAGCAGCAGCACAGTATGTCCACTGAATTCACGTTGTTTTTTCATAAATTTGTAAGGTTTAATGAAACAATAATTGTTTTATTTTCCGGGCGATGAAATGGGTCTCAAGCACTTTCATCGCCCTCTTTACTATTGGTTTAATTTATTTTATTTTGAAATAACGGTTATTAAATTCTTGCCATTTGCTCTCTCTTTAGTTTCAAATTTTATTGGCGCCAGTAACTCCAGGGCCATAATGGTTTGCTCAATAGGTTTATTCAACAAGATGGTTCCTGTCAAATCATATTCTTTTAAACTTTCCTTTTCAAACTGAATTTCCACATTATACCAACGTTCCAGACGCATGGCAATATCACTGATCTTCTCTCCACTAAAAGCAACCTTACCGTCTTTCCAGCTGGTATAAAAATAAGGATCAGTGTTTGCAACTGTTAGAGGTTTTCTACTTGATTGCACTGCCATTTGGCCAGGAGCAATTTCTACAATTTTTTCTCCTTTAAGATTATTGATCTGAACCTTTCCTTCGACCAATACGACCGAATGATTTTCTTCTCCACGATAAGCCGCTACATTAAAAGATGTACCTACTACCTCCACTTCCATTTTGCTGGTTTTGACTTTGAACGGTAAATGTTTGTTTGGTGCAACTTTAAAAAATGCTTCTCCATCAATTGTTACGTTGCGAGAGTTCGTGTTAAAATTCTTGGGATATTTGAATACCGTTCCTGCATTTAGCCATACCTCTGTCCCATCAAAAAGAAAAAGATGGCTTGTTTGGCCATACATGACCTCTACTTGTGCATATTGATTATTGTTAGCAGTTTCGAAGATTGGTGAAAAAAAGTTACCAACTAAAAATGCAAAAATAAGGACAGCTGCATACTGAAGAGTCCGCTTAAAGTAGATCGTAAATTTTTGTTTACGAATGAGCTTCTCAACCTTGTTCCATGACTTTTGCTTATCGGCCTTTTGTAGTTGTCTCGATTCGAACAAACCATCCTTTATCGATTGGCCTTTCTGAAGTAGTTTCTGGTTTTCCGGGGTATTGCTCCATGCCTCAAACTTCTCCTTTTCTTCTTCACCTAACTCATCATGAAGTTTACCAGAAATTAGCTCCCACTTATCTTGATTTGTATTACTCATTGAATGATTGATTTCTACTAGTAAGACGCAATCCGATTCATATGAGGGTGACAGAGTTTTCTCCTTTTTTTAAATTTCCTTAAACGCCCAGACACTAACAGTTATATACCAACCACTTACAAGCAACTAATTTATTTTCTTATGCAATGAAAATGTAGCAATACAAAATCCTTCGGATCTAATTCTTCCTTTAAGAATTGATAAGATCGGGCAATCTGGGTTTTAACGGTATTGATTGAGATATCTAAACGGTCGGCAATTTCACGATAGGTTAACGACTCGAAAACAGCAAGTTCCAAAATTTTTCGCCGCTGTTCCGGAATTCGTTGAATGGCTTTATACAGATTTGCGTAGTATTCCTGCTCATTGATCGATTCTTCAGTCGGAACCTCTGGAAGCTCTTTTACTTTTACCTCAAACTTGTTTTTATCTTTCCTGATATAACTTACGATCTGATTGCGCAACACGAGAAATATATAGGCTTTCAGCGACTTTTCTATAATAATGTACTTCCGCCGATTCCAAAGCTTTATAAAACAGTCGGAAACCAATTCTTCAATAACTGTCTCCTGCTGAAGATATTTACAAGCCCATAAAAACAATTGAGAATAGTATTTATCATGAAGCCTCTTTAAAGCATTCATATCGTCAGCCACAATATTTCTCCAAATGTTTTGATCTTCCATGTAGATTAGCACAAGCAATGCTCCTCAAAAGTAAGAAAAATAAATTTTTGTGTTGATGAATATTCAGTCTTCTCCTCTGCCAGAATAGAAAAATAAAGTTTACTCAACCGGATTCAGGAATAGCCAGACAACTCCTTCTGGTGCTTCTTCAAGGCCTTCCTGATATTGACTCATTTGAGCATTCCACTCATCAACGCGAGGATTATTTTCAGTCGTTTTAGGGTTTAGCTCATCCAAGCTCTCTCCTTTCGGAATGCTGATAACCAACATCAACTGCCTTCCGGCGCGAAAAACCAACAGTTGCTGAAAACTGGCATTACAAAATCCTTGAGCAACCTCGGGCCACTCTTCAAACTGAATGCGATGATACTCCATATATTCATTTTGCTTCACCGTATCTTCAACCAGATTTGCTGTCAACAAAATGTTATCCCATTCCTCGGCAATAGAAGAATCATCACACCTTGTTCGGTCAAAACGATAAAATGGCTGATCGTAAGTTTTAATGGTAACATTCGGAAAATTTGCTTTTAGCTTTTCGCTTATTTGTTGCAGTTTCTGAGACTCAGAATAGAGAACCCAGTGGTTTTCCCAATTATACACAGCGTCCTTATCAATACCATTTTCTGCACAGAAGTTCCTCAAAGTCTCTTTCGACAATGAATTATTATCATGAGCAATCAGTTCTATTATTGAAGGATAGTCAGGCTTTTGGCTTTCATTGTTGCATGCGAAAAGAAATAAAGAAAGTACAAGGGCTAAAAGAAGTTGCTTTGTCATGAGTTCAATGTTTAATTAAAAGGTGCTATTGTCAAAAATCAGTTCTATCATCTGAATGATTCTAAAAGTTAGTTGTCCAAATGAAATGACTTTTCATGAATTAATCAATTCTTTCAAGGTCTCAATCCACAAGGGATGATCGTTCAAACTTTCAACCAATTGAATTTTTTCGCCTCCGTGTTCTTCAAATAATTCCTGATATTCGACTCCAATTTCAACGGTTGTTTCCAGACAGTCGGCAACAAATGCGGGCGCTACAAACAAAATTCGTTTTACTCCCTCTTTCGCTTTTTGAATGACCAATTCATCAGAGAATGGCTTGAGCCAGTTTTTGGTCAGCCGAGATTGAAATGATAAAGTGTAATCATCCGGTTTCAGGCCCAGCGACTTTGCCAACAAGCGGGTTGTTTGGTAACAAGTTGCCTTGTAGCAATATTTTCCATGCTCAGGCATGGCTTGTTCGCAGGTACATTCCGTTGACGCAATTTCCGGATGCACCTTATCAACTTGTCGGTTCGGTAAACCGTGATATGAAAAAACAATGTGGTCGTATGTTTCAGGCTTGAACTCTTTAATGCGTTCAGTAAATGCTTTAATAAAAGCAGGATGATCGTAAAACTGGCTTACGAATCGAATCTCCGGGATAACTGTCCATTTGGCCACTTCTTTTGATACGAATTGGCCGATCGTTCCGGTTGTTGACGATGCGTACTGCGGGAACACCGGAATAATGATCATCTTCCCAAAACGCTGGTCACGAACCTGACGAAGCACTTTTCTCAAATGCGGATTCTGATAGCGCATGGCGGTGAAAACCTGATAGTCATTGCCCAATGATGCTTGCAGCTTATCTCTGTTTTTATTGGCATTCACCAATAGTGGAGAACCTTCATCGGTCCAAAGCATCTCATAAAGCTTGGTGGATTTGGGAGCTCTAAATGGCACAATAATCAGGTTCACCAACAACTTTTGTGGAATTAGAGGGAGATCAATCACTCTACGGTCATTCAAAAACTCGAATAAATACCGTCGAACGGCAGAAACTTTGGGTTCATCAGGTGTTCCCACATTAACCAGTAAAACGGCTGTTCTTTTTGAATTGTCCATAAGCTTATGTATTCCTCAATGATTTTCAAAACAAATTTAAATATTGTGAATCCAATCGATCTCTTTTTTTAATAATCGTAGTGTTTCTTCTTCTTTCGAGCCTTCATCAGGCTGATAATCGTAGGTCCATGATGCCAGCGGTGGCATGCTTAAAAAAATCGATTCGGTACGACCATTCGACTCCAAGCCGAATTTAGTTCCCCGATCATAAAGCAGGTTGAACTCCACGTAACGGCCCCTTCGCAGTAGTTGCCATTGTCTTTCATCATCGCTGATCTCTTTCTTGCGATTGTTATTCAATAACTCAACATATATCTTCGGATAAGCCTCAGCAAGCGCTTGTGTAAAGGCAAAAAACTTTTCAAAATTTGCTTCCGAAGTCCCATCCTGATGATCGAAGAAAATTCCACCAACGCCTCTTGTTTCATCCCGATGAGGTAGATAAAAATAGTCGTCAGCCCACTTTTTATAGTCCCGGTAGAACTCCATGTCGAACTGATCGCAAACCTTTTTTAGCTGCAAATGAAACCAACTGGCTTCCTTTTTATTGACATAGTGAGGCGTCAAATCAATTCCACCTCCAAACCATGCTTTTCCGGAACTTAGTTGAAAAAAACGGACATTCATATGGGTAATAGGTACATGCACATTGCGTGGATGAATGATGGACGAAATCCCCGTAGCAAAATACTCTTCGCCATCCTGAATGCTCAACGCCTGACGCATTCGCTCACTAACCTGACCACCAACTGCCGAAAAGTTAACCGCAGCCTTTTCAATGGCATCGCCATTTTCAAGCACCATGGTGTAGCCATGTCCAATTTCCTTTTCCCAATGGTCGGTCTCAAAAATGGCACTCCCATCAGCCGAAGCTAATTCGAAACAGATTTGTTGTTGTTTTTCACGATAGGCAGAAGCAACTCTCTCATTTCTCATATTAATCAAAAATTTGCGCTATTCGATGGTCTCAGCCAGCATTCGTCCTTGCTTAATCCGGTCGGCCATGCCAATGCCGCCACGAATATTTCCTCCCAACAACAAGCCGGCATAAGTCGACTCCATTTTCTCTATCGCTTTTAGGCGATCGGCTGATTCTTTACCATACTGCGGAATAGCATGCTGATAACGATTAATAACCAACAAGTCAGGTTGCCATTTTGTTAGCCCGAGCATGCTTTTCATTTCCTTTTCAACCAATGCAACAATTTCATCATCCGGTAAGTCAGCCATTTGAGGTTTTCGTACACCACCCAAAAAAGTTGACAATAATGCTCCGCCTTTGGGAGCACGGTTCTTCAAAAATGTGGATAAAAACAAGACACCAAGAATATCGCGGTTTTCATGAAACGGGATCAGTCCTCCAAAAGCTTTGATAGGAATTCCGTTCCACTTATTATAACCAACTGAAACCTGCACAACTTTTGCGTAAGGCATGGCTTCAATTTTTTCTATTTCAGCTGAAGGAAGAAAAGGAAAAAGCGTGCGTAGAGCATATCCACCAACGGTAGAAATTACCTGATCGAATTCCTCGAATTGAGTTGATTTGTTTGAAATCTGATATTTACCATTTGAGTGAGCAATCTGCAAATCGGTTTGATTTAGCGTTATACGTTCTTCACCAACGGAATCAGCCAAAGCATTGATTAGTGATTTCAAACCACCTTTCATCGAAAACACTTCCCGTGTTGCTTTCTTATCCCAATCAGTTTTGGGTTCTTTCGATTTTTTAATGGAACCACCAATAAAACTGCCATACTTTTGCTCCAAATTATACAATTTCGGCAATGCGTATTTTGTAACCAGCTTTTCGGGATCGCCCGAATAAATCCCCAGAATAAACGGATCAACAGCATACTTCAGAAAACTTTCGCCCATGCGTCGCCTCACCAAACCGGCCAACGACTCGTTCGGATCAGTCCCCGGCTTACGAAACGGTTCGCCAAGGATTCGGAATTTGTCGTACCACGAAAACAGAGGCGTTTTAATTCCTCCCATCAAACCCGAAGGCAACGCATGCCAGCGGTCACCTTTCCATATCCATCGAAATTTGGCATCCTTATCAGCAATTTCTAATTCGCAAGCATCTCCCAATTCCTCAATTAAAGCAGCTGCCTCCGGATGTCCCAACACGCCTGTACTTGGCCCATTTTCATACATGAACCCATCCTGCTCAACCGTTTGAATCACTCCTCCTACCCGATCAGCTTTTTCGAAAACCTGAACATCAATTCCTTTCTTTTTTAGGTAATAGGCTGTGGTTAATCCAGTCAATCCGGCTCCAATAACAGCTACTTTTTTCCTCATCGTTTAAACTGATTTTGAAAACTTTTTCACACTTCCTTCCAATCGGATATCAAATACGGCGGCAATATTTCGTAAAAAGAAACGGCCTAAGTCTGTTATAAAAATCTCATCTTTCGTGTAAGTCAACAAATCGTCTGCGACAAAATCATCTAGTTTTGATTCCTTAAAATCAAGCAATTTCTTCAAGCTTTTTTCTGTTGTTTGAAATTGATCCGCTATTTGTGCCCACGACAAATACTGGTTGCACATGATCTCGTTTATAATTTGCCTGATAATTTTATCAGTTTCAGAAAGCGAATAACCTTTCACTATTTTGATTGATCCGCTTTCAACGGTATCAATATATTCTTTTACTGTTCTCGCATTTTGCGCATATACATCTTCTAACTGACTAATTCCGGTTACTCCAAAAGCATAAACTTGCCCCGTCGTTTCGCGGGTACAATAGCCCTGAAAATTTCGGTGAAGCGAGCGATTTTTCAAGGCGATTGCCATGTCATCATTCGGCTTGGCATAATGATCCAGACCAATGGGGACATAACCAGCATTCGTCATTAGTGACCAGGCTTCCTCAAACATTTTCACCTTATCTTCAGCAGCAGGCAAGCCATAATCTTCCAGCTTTTTTTGAGCCTTTTTCACCCAAGGCACGTGGGCATATGAAAAGGTCACCAAACGATCAGGGTTAATAGCAATCGCTTTTTCAATGGCTTTACCAAACGACTCGACTGTTTGATAGGGTAATCCATAAATAAAGTCGAGGTTAACCGATACTCCCACGTGCTGCCGGATCATGTGAACCAACTCGCTAATTGGTATCTCAGGCACTTCACGACGTACTGCATTTAACACTTTCTCCTGAAAATCCTGCACTCCCAGGCTAATTCGATTAAAACCGAAAGATACCAATTGATCGATATAAGCTTGATTTAATAGTGCGGGGTTACATTCAATGGCAATCTCCGGTTTATCTATAAATTGATATTCTGAATTAAAAATAGCCATCACCTCACCAATCAGTTCGGCAGGTAAAACATTTGGAGTTCCTCCTCCCCAGTGTATCTGCGAAATTTTTCGATCATGATCGATCAATTTATTCAGCATATGGATTTCCGTTTTCAGGGCTTCCATGTAGTGCTTCATCATATCCTGATCCTTGGTAATATGGGTATTACATCCGCAGTACAAACACAATTGTGTACAGAAAGGAATATGTAGGTAAATCGAGATATTTTGAGGTTCTTTCTTATTCGACTCTTCAACTGCCACCAGATAATCATCGGTTTCAAAATCGCCACCAAAAAAATTGGCTGGCGGATAACTTGTATAACGAGGAACCGGAACATTATATTTTTCAATTAACTCAACAGGTATTTTCATATGATTGTAATTGTTTGCTTTAAAATGTAACAACTGAAACTCGCTTAAAGTAACTATGTTCCCCGGTGTGAAATTTTTAGGTTCTCGCTTCTCCTATCAGAAATTTCAAACTTCAGAAAACAACAGAACGTTAAAACAGAATAAATTGACTATCAGCTTCCATGAAAACAATCTATTCGGTTAAAAGCGCTCAAAATCAATTATTACAATACTGATTTTCAACAAAATCTAAATGTATAAGAAAAAAAGTTCTCTCCCAATGAGACAAATCTGTTTTTTATCAACGAATAACCGATTTTAAGACATAAAAAACTCTTTTTTAAAAGCTTGCAGTTCTAAAAAAAGTTTTGCAAAATTATTCTCAACATTTGTAATTCCTGACATTACTCAGCGACCGATTCACTTAGAAACAGTATTTTGTCACTTTTAAATGATAATATAATGTATAAGAAATTATTACCCCTAATTGCCATTTGTCTTGCGATGAATGGCTATGCACAAAAAAACACCAGCAAAGGGAAAGTTGAAGTTTACGAAAAAGGAGAAGGTTATTACTACGAATCAATCCTGAAAGACGTAAACGCAATAAACGAAAAGCTCGAAGAGAAGGAACCTTTTGTACGATTCAAGATGGATCAGTCTGACCTCGATCTACCGAACAATCCGGATTTATATGAAACGGTCTGGTGCAACCAAACTGAATCTCAGGGAAATGCAGGAACTTGCTGGTCATTCTCAACCACTTCTTTTTACGAGTCTGAAGTATTCAGGCAAACCGGAAAGAAAGTAGAACTTTCGGAAATATACACCGTGTATTGGGAATATGTTGAAAAAGCCCGCCGTTATATTGAGAAACGAGGGGAATCATTGTTTGACGAAGGATCGGAAGGCAATGCGGTAGCTCGAATCATGAACCGTTATGGAGTTGTCCCCGAAGAAGTTTATACTGGTTTATTGGATGAACGCAAATTTCACACACATGCAAAAATGATGGAAGAAATGCGCGGATTTCTGGAGTCAATGAAGGAGAACAATGCCTGGAATATTGAATATGGACTGGAAACAATAAAAGCCATCATGAACCACCACATTGGTGAGCCTCCGGTAGAATTTACTGTACAAGGAAAAACATACACGCCCCAAACATACATGACCGATTATCTTCACTTAAACCCGACTGATTTTGTTGAAATACTTTCGTACAAACAAGAACCATACTGGCAACAAGTGGAATACAAAGTGCCGGATAACTGGTGGCACAGCGAAGACTATTACAATGTTCCGCTCAACATATTTATGGATGTTGTGAAAAAGGCCGTGAAAAAGGGATATACGATGAGTATTGGAGGCGATGTTTCGGAAACAGGCTTTAGCCGTGAAACCAATTGTGCCATGGTTCCTGATTATGATATTCCATCAGCATATATTAATGAAGATGCCCGACAATTCCGCTTTTCAAATGAAACAACCACTGATGATCATGGCATGCACCTGATTGGCATTCTGGAAAATTACAAAGGCAGTGGTGACGATTGGTACTTGATTAAAGACTCCAGTTCAGGCTCGCGAAATGTAGGTGAAGATGATCCGAAATTTGGTTACTATTTTTTCCATGAAGACTATATTAAACTAAAAATGATGGGATTTACAATTCATAAAGATGCAGTAAAAGACATTTTAGAGGAATTTTAGCTTATTTAACACGACAACAAATACAAGGAGGCTTTCATTCATTTGAAAGCCTTTTTGCATTTATTAACCTTTTTTCAGATCGAAAAATGCGCTTTTATTCCTGATTTTTTTAATTTCATGCCCCCGAAAATGAAATGCACCTTTGCAACATCATTTAACGCATCAAAACATCAACATTAACAGTCTAAAATCTCAGAATAATAAAACGACTATGATCTAACTTTGCCAACACAGAAAATTGATTGTCTGAAAGTTAAACACATTTGCGCACTACATAAAAACACAACATTGGAGTATGGAAATTGCATAAATTTAAATCAAAAAAATATAAACATGAAAAAGAAAATAGTGTTGAAAACGTTCCTCCCCCTGGTTGCATTTCTAATGGTATTTACTTCGTGTCAAAAACCAAATAAGGAAACAGAAAATGCTCCAATTTATAAGAAAAAGTACAAAGAAGAGATTCTTAAATCCAGAGATGACTTAAGAAGCTACCTAATAAGCAGCTCGGTTCCGGGTATGTCGGTTTGTGTATCGATTGATGGTGAAATTGTATGGTCTGAAGGGATTGGAGTTGCCAGCAAAGAGTTGAAAGCCCCGGCAACCCGGGAAACCAAATTTCGAATTGGAAACACGTCTGAACTACTGACCAGCTACCTCATTGCTAAATTCCACGAACAAGGCAAACTGGATCTGAACCATAGTTTTTATGAATATGTTCCTAACTTTCCGAAAAAGAAATATGATTTTACCCTGCTCGAACTAGGTTCAAGTGTTTCCGGTTTCAGAGATATGAAAATGGAAGATCTCGTGAAATATAAAGATCTAAAAAACCTCAAAGAGTATGTTCAAAAATTGGAGAATGATACACTTGTATACGAGCCAGACACCTACTTTAACGATTCGGAGTACAATTACGCGCTATTAGGTATTTTGGCGGAGAATGTTGGTAAGGACAAATTTAGCAAATTAGTTAAAAAGCAGATTCTTGACACCTTGAATATAGAAAATACACTTGTCGATTATCAACATGTAATTATTCCCAACAGAAGTGACACCTATTATCGTGATTTCATTGCACGATTGATTAAAGCGCCAGAAGTAAACCTGTTGCCATTTGCTCCTACCTTGGGGTATCTATCAACTGCCGATGATTTAAATCAGCTGGCTCAGCAAATACTTAAACCCGGCTTTTTCAACCAGGCAACACTGGATCTTTTTTACAACAAACACAAACTAAGCGAGGGCCAGGAAGTTTTGAGAAGTTTTGGTTGGATTTCAACAGCAGACCGGTTCAACCGGAAATTAATTGCCAAATTAGGGACAACAATTGGTGGCAGCTCAGCAGTTGGAGTTTTCCCCGATCAGAAACTGGTGATTACCCTATGCTCGAACCTCGGTGACGATATAGGAGAATTGCCTATTGCGAAAATTGCTGAGAAGTTTTTAGAAAAACTAGACCCGATAAAGGAAACGAAAGAAGAAAAATAACTCGATAAATAGTGATAAGACCGGAGTCATTTCCGGTCTTATTTTTTATAAGCCGACAAGCAATTTTACGGTTATCAGCGCAAGGACAACAATTAGCACATAGCGAACCAATTTTGCGCCACCTTTCATCGTAAACTTTACTCCAATCCACGCACCAAGCATATTTCCGCAAGCTAACATTAAACCACTTAGCCAATCAATCTGATCGTGAAAAATAAAGATCACGATGGCAAATATGGTATACACCAATACAATGAAAAGCTTAATAGCATTAGCCTTTACCAAATCATAGCCACAACCTAAAACCAATCCACCCAGCAAAAGAAAACCCACACCTAACTGAATAAAACCACCGTACATTCCGATAAAGAAAAAGACAATATATTGAATGAGGCTCGGTTTGGAATTCACTACGCCAACCTGTTTTTTCAACCAGGCATCCGGCTTGAAAATGATAACCAGCAGCATGAAAAACATAACAAAACCAATAATCTTCTCCAGAAGTTGAGGATCAATTTCAACCGCAAACAATGCTCCGATTATTGCACCGACAACCGCTGGCAGAGCCAATCTATAATCCGTCTTTAAATCAAATATTTTTTCTTGCCGGAATGAATTAACACCAACAATATTTTGGAATAAAATGGCTACTCGATTGGTTGCATTGGCAATATTAGCCGGCAAACCTAAAAATATCAGGAAAGGTAAAGACAACATCGATCCGCCAGCTGCCATTGCATTAATAATACCAGCGACAAGCCCGACACCCACGAGAGCAAAATAATAGTACCACTCCATTGCGATGAGCTTAGTTCAATAATTTGAGATGCACGAATATAGATAACTTTGCATTAAGCTCGAAATAACATCAACTAAATAGAAGACTCTACTCCATATACAAACCCCTTTAGCATAACAAACAATTGTTCGGATCAAGCATCGAAAAAACTTGCGAGTCAAATCAAATTTTATTTTCTTTATTGGAAAACCAAAAAAATTCACTCTTTAACCCCCTATGTATTATGAAGCAGTTGATTCGCAGATTTATTGTTTTATTGTTTGTATTAACTCCAGTACTCTCCAAGGCTCAGTTCGGGCCTCAGTTAAAAACCTATGTTTATACGGCTCCTGAAAAAACATTCCCTGATATTTACCGGGTAGCCGTGCTTAATTTTAAAAATCTTGGTCCTTATTTTTATAAAGATGCCGGAGTTGATTTTGGTACCAGGATGGTCGATTTCCTGACTGATAATCTGCTACAGGAATATCGAGGAGGAGAACCTGACAAAATATACATACAAGGTGCTGTTACCAATATCTACAAGCTCATTGAAAGGGAACAGCTCAATACCGTCATGCGTGAGCAGAATCTTCAAAGCAGCGATCGAATTGATGATCAAACTGCTGTGAGCATTGGGAAGATACTAGGAGTTGATGCCATCATCATGGGAAGTCTGTCATTCGATGTAAAAGATGAACGAACAACCTACCAAACAAAAGAAAAAGATGGCTCGAAGAAAACACATTATAAACTTGCCCGCCAGGTAACTTCTGAAGCACGAATGAAGATTATTAAAGTAGAAACTGCTGAAATCATTGGAAGTTTCACCCCCAAGCAAGCACTCGAAGATGTCGCTTATTCAGACAAAGGCTATCCCAGTCATTCTGCCGTTCAAACCGTCAATCAAATGGCTGATGATTGCTTCCGTTTTCTGGCATCTGAATGTGCCAACTATTGCTCACCCTACTACCGATACGAATCATTCGACATTGAACGTGTTCGCGTGAAAGAATTTAAAGACCGTGCTAAAGATGCCGAAGATTACATGAAAAAGGGTGAAATAGATCGAGCCTATAAATTATACAAAGCCATGTACGATGAGGATAGTTATAATCCTGAACTCGCTTATAATTTGGGGATCTTGTATGAAGCGACCGGTGACTTTGAACAAGCTTATAGTCTTTACGGAGTTGCATACCAACTTGATGAAGACAAAAATAAATACCACAAAGCATACCAACAGGCCGAAAGTGAACTAGCATTAGTAAGCTACCTAAATGAAATGGGATTGGATATCAAAAAATATGAGTTTCGTGAAGGTGGAGCAAGTGTTCTTGCAGACAAAATAAAAACCAAGGGAAATCGCAATGATCGTATTCCTGTAAGAATTAAACCAGTTAATGGAGAACAGATTGTTGCTCGTGTACCGGGAGACCTGGAATTCAAAATCAAAAACCGATTGAAGGACTGGTATGAAATTGAACTTCTGGGTGGGAAATCAGGGTTCGTACATAAATCAGACGTAAGAGAAGAATAGAAATTATTCGTCGATCTTGTAGGTTACAAAAAATCAGCTATTTGAATTGAGTAGCTGATTTTTTTTTGCAAACTCCGAATATCTACACAAATCGAATCCACAAAAAGTACAAAGCAAAAGTTGTTAGTACAATCAATCCAACCCACGATAATACCATCAAAAAACGTCCTGGTTTGTATTTATCCGGCACATGTTTAGCCGTAATCGCTTTTAAGTTTAAAAAGCCGATTACTGGTGCTGTAATGAATGATAAAGTTGTCGCAATATCAACCAACAATTTCATCTTATCGGAGAATTGAAAAATCAATAGTACTGCGCCCGCAGCCAAAACAATCATCCACAAAAGGTTCAATTTTGTGTAACTCGTACTTTTTGTGTTCTCGGGTTTTAAGGTATCCACAACTGAATTAAGCACCCGCGGATAGGCATCCAAAACAGTAAGGGTTGTGCTAAACATGGTGGCAATAGCTGCAACGGCGATAATCCAATACGACCAACCTCCTATTGTTTTGGTGTATAATGACAACAACTGCTTTGAAAAAGCAACCCCGCCTGTTGCGAATATTTCGCCGGAATTATACATGACCATGGCCCCCAAGCCAAGAAAAGCCAATGCAAAAAACACAGTAGTAAAATAACCAATATTAAAATCGAGCATCGACTCCTTCAAGCTGGGTTTGTAACCCGATTCCTTGATCTTGGCAATTGTCCATAATGAATTCCATACCGAAATATCAATAGCACTTGGCATCCACCCAACTAAAGCAACTAAAAACGAGATATTCGTTGTATTCCATACAAACGGGACATCTTCCCGAACAACCATAGTTCCAGTAGTTGTAAAAGAAGCGACCAAAGCTGTAATAGTGGAAAGCGACAAAACTATAATAACAAATTTGATTAGCCGATCCAATGTTTTATAGTGACCAATCAGAATGATTAAAGCACAGATCAGTAATAAGATGATTGTGAATTGTAAATAACTCAACGAAAAGGGCAATACAGAACCAATAATGCCGACCGTAACCGATGTTACAGCGGCCAGTATGGTGAACATCGTTGCAATGGTGAGAATTAGAAATAAATAAACCACCCACTTCCCCATTCTTCGGTAACCAGCAATCAAACTTTCGCCGGATGCAATTGCATACCGTGGCCCGAATTGAAAAAATGGATATTTAAACAGATTCGCGAGCAGAACGACAATAATCAGTTGAAATCCGTAATTGGCTCCTGCCCTGGTTGATTGAACAAGATGTGATACTCCAATTGCAGCTGCTGCCCAAATCAATCCCGGACCGATTGCCTTCCACCATTGTTTTTGCATAAACCTGAATTAACTCAATATTATTGAACATCAAAAATACTGAAAAGAAGGGAATTACAAGCTCTTAATAGTACTCATCCATTTACAAACAACAATTCACCCATCCGAAATTACGTCAAAAAACAAAGACTCCTTTGACACTAAAATCCAAAGGAGTCTTCTATTGTGTATAATCCAATACCTTAATTTGTAATCTTTCCTTGTTCCAAAATCAAATCGTAAAAATAGCCGGCTCCAAAGTCCTTATCTAAAACAACAACACCTTCAACTGTAATCACATCGCCAACCTGAGCTGTTTCATCCGATGTAAACGTTAAATCATAAATCTCGCCAAACTTGGTACCATCCTGAATGTGCAGCCAGTTGCGCCCCATGATATTTGAGTTAACTTTTACAACCTTGCCCTTAACTTTTACCGTTTTGTTTGAATAATCAGCTTTTGATTCATACAATTGAGCAATTGTCAATCCTCCATCAACCGGTTGAATGTCAATATCAGAATTATAATCTTCAATCGCTTTTCCCTGAGGCGAAGTTTTTCCGGCCATTGGATTACTCGTAGTCGCCTTAATAGGTTCTGTACTGAAGTTTTGGACAAAGAAAATAGTCTCAAACGTACGATCCAATGCCTTACTATTAAAGTCTTTCATTTCTAATGGCGAATCGTAATAATATTTTTCACCTTCACTAACCTCCTGACTGTTGACCGCCATCCAAAATTCTTTTCCATTTTCTTCAACCTTCAAATAAGTATAACTATCCGTTTGAATGATTTCATTCACAGTCACCTGATGCATTAAAGTATTGGTATCTATAGGTTTTACAGGTTCTTTCTTTTTCTGTACACAAGAAGATAGCGCGAAGCTACTAACAAGAAATAATGCAATTAAAAATCTCATAAATTGTATTTTAAATTATTCATCAATAAATTCAGTTATTCGCTAAAAGTAAACAAAACGTTTAAAATAAAGTTAGATCGAAAATTGATATTTAGCAATTTCTTTCTCTTGAAAACAAACAATTAGTTTTCCCAAAATACAAAACAGGTCTGAAAGCACCTAAACCTTAAAGCGGCTATTTTTAAACTTACCACGTCAAAAAAAAGAGCTTAAAGTCTTTTTAATCAGCAAAAGCATGGTATCTTTGCAGTTGCAAATTTCAAAACGAAATAACGTGAATCAATTATACGCAAAATACAAACCAAGCGATTGGTTACCAACAACCAAAAAAGAAATTGAACAGCGAGGATGGGATGAATTGGATGTCATTTTATTTACCGGAGATGCCTATGTTGATCATCCATCGTTTGGAGCTGCTGTGATTGGGAGGATATTGGAGGCAGAAGGATTGCGAATTGCGATTGTGCCGCAACCCAACTGGCAGGATGATTTGCGAGATTTTAAAAAACTAGGTGCTCCACGGCTTTATTTCGCGGTAACCTCGGGCAATATGGACTCGATGGTGAACCACTACACCGCCAACAAACGCAAGCGATCTAATGATGCCTACACACCGGGGGGACAACAAAATAAACGTCCCGACTATGCTGCAACGGTATATTGCAACATTCTGAAAGATTTGTATCCTGAAACTCCAATTATGTTGGGCGGTATTGAAGCTTCGCTGCGTCGTGTTACTCATTACGATTATTGGCAAAATAAATTGAAGCCCTCCATTTTGGTTGATTCAAAAGCCGATCTGCTTTTCTATGGAATGGGCGAAAAATCAATTATCGATTTTACCAATTTAGTCAAACGAGGCGTCGATGCCCGAACCATTACCAACTTGCCACAAACCGCCTTTTTGGCGGAGCAAGGAGAAAAATATGCCACCAATAAAAAGTGGAACAACATCGATTTATTTTCGCACGACGAGTGTTTGGGTGACAAGAAAAAGTTTGCCAAAAACTTCATGCACATCGAGGAAGAGTCAAACAAATCGGAAGCCAACAAAATTACCCAGCAAATTGGCAACAAACAGGTGGTTGTAAATCCCCCATGGCCGCCGCTGGAAGAAAAGGAAATTGACCGTTTTTATGATTTGCCCTTTACGCGGCTTCCACATCCAAAATATAAAAGCAAGGAAACCATTCCGGCCTACGAAATGATTCGCCACTCGATCAACATTCACCGGGGTTGTTTTGGCGGCTGTACGTTTTGCACCATTTCGGCACATCAGGGGAAATTTATTGCCAGCCGTTCCGAAAAATCCATTTTGAAGGAGCTGGAGCAAGTTACCCAGATGCCCGACTTTAAAGGCTATATTTCCGACCTTGGCGGGCCTTCAGCCAACATGTATAAAATGAAGGGGATTCATGAGGAAATCTGCCGTAAATGCAAACGTCCTTCCTGTATTTTTCCTGATGTTTGTAAAAATCTGGATGTCGATCACAAGCCCATGCTCGATTTGTACCGAAAAGTCCGTCAGCACCCGAAAATAAAGAAAGCTTTTGTTGGAAGCGGCATTCGTTACGATATGATTTTGCATGAAACCAAAGATAAACAGGTCAACAAAAATAACATGACCTATTTGCGCGAAGTGGTCAAACACCACGTATCAGGTCGGTTAAAAGTTGCTCCTGAGCACACTTCAGACGATGTATTGAAAATCATGCGAAAACCTTCATTCAGTCTATTTTATAAATTGAATAAGGCTTTTAACGAAATCAATAAAAAGGAAGGGCTAAACCAACAATTAGTTCCCTACTTCATTTCGAGCCACCCCGGATGCCAAAACACCGATATGGCCAACCTGGCAGCCGAAACCAAGCAATTGGATTTCAAGCTGGAGCAAGTTCAGGATTTCACTCCTACTCCGATGACTTTAGCCACTGTTATTTATTATACCGGCTATCATCCATACACTATGGAAAAAGTTTACACAGCTAAGTCGAAAAAAGAAAAACTATCGCAACGGAAATTCTTTTTCTGGTATAAACGAGAATATCAGCAACAAATTCGACAAGAATTAACTAAATTGAACCGCAAAGATTTATTGAAGAAAATTATGAATTAGTCATTCGTAATTGAACAATTAGTCACTGGTTTAATTTAGAATTTGAAACTTTTTACCATGAAAATAAAATTTGCCTTTATCGGAATTTTGATGATCGTGCTTGCCGGGTGCGCGGAGATGCAACAAATCGCAAAAACGATTTACGACGAGGAAGCACCATTGTCCCAGTCTGAAATAATTGCAGGTTTAAAACAAGCCCTGATTGTTGGAACCGACAGTTCGGTCGCAGAACTCTCCGGATTGAATGGCTATTTAAAGGATGAGGCAGTAAAAATCCTACTTCCTCCCGAAGCTGATGCCATTACCAAAAACCTGAGTAAACTTCCGGGCGGACAAGACTTGGTTGATAAAGTGATTACCAACATCAATCAGGCAGCATCGGATGCGGCAAAGGACGCTGCTCCAATTTTATTGAATAGCATCAAGCAAATGACCATACAAGATGCCGCCGGCATTTTGACCGGAGGTGACAATGCTGCCACTGAATACCTGAAACGTACCAACTACGATGCGCTAGTCAACCTCTATCAGCCTAAAATTGAGACTTCTCTCGATAAAAAGTTGGTCGGTAATCTTTCGGCTCAACAATCGTGGGACGAAATGACCGGGCAATGGAATAAGGTAGCCGGATCGTTTGTCGGCCAGCTGGCCGATTTGGATAAAGTTGAAACTGACTTAAGCGCATACCTTACCAAACGGGCAATGGATGGTCTTTTCCTAAAGATTGGAGAAACAGAGAAAAACATTCGCCAAGATCCTGCCGCCAGGGTTACAGACCTTCTGAAACGGGTTTTTTCAAAACAATAAAAATGACACCCATTTCTATTTTCTGAATTTGGAGTTTGAAACCTGAAACTTCAAGAATGAAGTCGTCCTTGCCAGGTATTTCTTTCTTTCAGGCGTTTTTCAACTTTAGCCACAAACTCAAAATTCTTTAATCCCCATTTAGGGGCAATCAACAACTCTTTGGGCGCCTGACTAATAAACCGTTCTACAATAATTTCAGGACTGAGTAACTCCAGATATTCAATCACCAGATCGATATACTCGTCGGCAGTAAGCAACTGAAAATCCTCCGGATGCTCTTTAAACTCGACTGCCATCCGGGTCCCTTTATGAATTTGAAGCTGGTGCAATTTTATATTTTCAACCGGTAGCTGACTGATTATTGTAGCTTGGGATAATAGTTGCTCCCTGCTTTCGCCCGGCAGACCAAGAATTACATGAGCACAGGTATGAATGCCCCGGGAAGCTGTTTCGCGAATAGCCCAACAAGCCTGCTCAAAAGTATGTCCCCGGTTTATTCTCTCCAATGTTTCATCGTTTACCGACTCCACGCCATATTCAACCATCACATAATAATCTTTCGAAAGATCGGCCAGGTAATTCAGTATCTCATCATCGACGCAATCAGGGCGGGTGCCAAGCACCAATCCAATAATTTTAGGATGAGCCAAAGCTTCTTCGTATCGTTCCTTTAAAACGGTAAGATCAGCATAGGTATTTGAATAAGCCTGAAAATAGGCCAGAAACTTCATCGCCTGATACTTCTTCGAGAAAAAATCAATCCCTTCAGTTACCTGCTCGGCGATGTTTTTATCAAATCGACAATAGTCTGGCTTAAATGTTTGGTTATTGCAATACGAGCAACCACTTGAAGCCTTTGTTCCATCCCGATTCGGACAGGTAAAACCGGCATCAATCGAAATTTTCTGTACGCGTTCGCTAAACAGCGTTCGAAAATGTGTCGAAAAGTCGTTGTAACGTTTATGATGTCCCCAAGGGAAAATTTGATCAGTCATAGCTTAAAATATTACGCGAAAATAAAATAAATGCGATTCAATAAAGATTAATTCAATCTGAAAACCACGTATTAAATCGAACATTCAACTGAATCGTATCTGCTTATTCACTTGAAAATGAAAAAACAAGCTGCTTCTTATCAACAAATGTTGAAAACTTTAAACTCCTTCAGGTATGATAACGTTCTTATTGTATCGCCTATTTTCTAATTTTATAGTAACTCAATAATACATCAATCTATGTTTACAGCTGAAGATTTAGATTTTATCGAAAAGAGAGGGAGTAACTTATCCACCGTAAAAGAACAAGTCAAAAATTTCGAAAAAGGGTTTCCATTTATGGAAATCATACAAGCAGCCAATATTGGAAAAGGCATCATCCAACTTAATGCTGAACACGCCGAAGAATTCATCAATTTTTTTGACAAAAACCTTGAAAAGGGAATCTCAATCTTGAAGTTTGTTCCTGCCTCAGGTGCCGCCAGCCGGATGTTTAAAAGCCTGTTTGAAGCGAAGTCGAAGTTGGAAAGCGGAGTAAGCGAGGACGAAGTTTGTAACGACAAGGACATCAAAACTTTTTTCGATCGCTTAAAAGATTTTGCCTTTTATTCAGATCTGGAGAAAGCAGCCGGCAAACCGGTTGACCAACTCTCCGCACTCGAAGTTCTAAACCTTTTGCTCACCGACGATGGTTTGAATTATGGCAATCTTCCCAAAGGCCTGTTACAATTCCATCAATACGGAAAAAAATCGCGTACCCCTTTTGAAGAACATTGTGTTGAGGGAGCGCTCTATTCAAAAGACACATCAGGCAAAGTAAAAATTCATTTTACGGTATCGCCCGAACATCAGGAAGCTTTTCAAGCACACCTGAAAGAAATACAATCAACTTACGAAGATCAGTTCGGACTAACTTACGACATTACATTCAGCCAGCAAAAACCATCGACTGACACGATAGCGGTAGACATGAAAAACGAGCCTTTCCGCAATGAAGATGACAGTTTACTTTTCCGACCCGGCGGACATGGAGCTTTGCTGGACAATCTGAATGATTTAGATGCGGATTTAATCTTTATAAAAAACATTGACAATGTTGTTCCTGACTATTTGAAAGACGAAACGGTCAAGTATAAAAAGGCATTGGCTGGGTTACTGCTTAACTACCAAAAGCGAATTTTCAGCTACCAGCAAATTTTGGACGAGCGTCACTACTCAGCACTAGATAGTAAGTTTTATTCTGAAGCATCTAGCTTTCTCGAAAATGTTTTAAATGTAAAACCGCCATCCAATCAATATTACACCGAAAAAGAAGAATTATATCACTACTTGAAATCAAAATTCAATCGCCCAATCCGGGTTTGTGGAATGGTGAAAAATGAAGGGGAACCCGGTGGTGGTCCGTTTTGGGCAAAAAATGCCGATGATTCAGTCTCGCTTCAGGTTGTTGAAAGCAGTCAGGTTGACATGCAAATTGAACAACAAAAATTAATTGCGCAACAAGCCAGCCACTTCAATCCGGTAGACCTGGTTTGCGGGGTAAAAAATTACAAAGGAAAATCGTATAATTTACTAGAATACAGAGATCCTAAAACAGGATTTATTTCTTATAAGTCAAAAGATGGAAAAGAACTAAAAGCCCAGGAATTGCCTGGACTATGGAATGGAGCTATGGCTGATTGGAACACACTTTTTGTGGAAGTTCCAATCCTGACTTTCAATCCGGTAAAAACGGTGAACGACTTATTACGAAAAGAGCACCAGCCAGATTAAGTAATTCTAAAAAGTATTATTAAATTTGCACCTGCTATTTTTTTGGATTCTATGGAAGAAGACTCAAGGGACTTTTACGAAAATGAGGAAATTGATGAAGCGGTCAGACGCTTCAAGAGGATGATGAATTCCGATCAAACAGACTACTTTGATGTTTTTGAGGTGGAAGGTATTGTTGATTATTTTTTGGATGAAGGTAAAATTAGCATGGCCAATTTAGCCATCGATAATGGCATCAAAATTCATCCTTCTTCAATAGCCCTTCAAATTAAGAAAGCACAACTACTTCTGGTTGATGGGAAAGTGGAAAAATCACTTGATTTAATTCACTTAGTCGAAATGGTCGAAAACAGCAATTCGGACATCTATCTGATTAAAGGTTCAGCCTTGATTATGATGGGTATGGTTGACGAAGCAATTGTCGCCTACGAGCAATCTGTTTTTCACAATTACGATGAAGAAGATGAGTTGCTTTACAACATCGGCATCACGCTTGGGCAAGCCGATGAGTTTAAAAAAGCGATTTCATTCCTGGAACGTGCTTACCACGCAAACCCTCGCAATGAACAGGTTTTATACGAATTGGCTTACTATTGCGACAAAGAAGGTCTGGATGAAAAGAGTATTCATTACTACAACAAATACCTCGACATTGATCCATTTAATTCGTCGGTTTGGTACAATCTGGGCATTTCATTAAACCGATTAGGAAAGCACGATAAAGCGATCGAAGCGTATGACTTTTCAATCGCGCTTAACGATGAGTTCGAACAGGCGCTTTTTAATAAAGCCAATGCCTTCTCCAACAACAACCAATACGAAGAGGCCATCAAGTGCTATCAGGATTACATTGAAATCGACAAAGAGAACGATGACGCTTATTGTTATTTAGGCGAATGTTATCTGAATCTGGATCGTTACAATGAAGCCTTGGTATATTATCAAAAAGCTATTCGGATTAATAAGAACAACGCGAATGCATGGTATGGATCAGGCCTGGTGATGTGGATTGAAAACCAAGTAGATGAAAGTCAAATTCTCATTAAAAAAGCCATTAAGCTGGAAGATGAAAATCCTGAATTCTGGCTGATGTACGGTAAAATAAACCACGAACTGAGTCTTTACGATCTGGCAGAAACAGCATTTGAAAGAGCAACCAATCTTGATCCTGATAACCGTGAAAGCTGGATTGCTTATGCCGAAATGCAGTACGAACGAGGCATGCTTCAAGAGTCGATAACCATACTGAAGAAAGCTCATGATATGATTGCTGATGATTCGAGCATTAACTATCGTTTGACAGCTTACCTGCTTGAAAACGACGATGAGCGATCAGCTACTGACTATTTTAAAATCGCACTTAAAGCTGATTTTAACGGATACGACACCTTATTTGATTATTACCCGAAAGCCCTACAAAACGAGTCCATTAAACAATTGATAAAAGAATACCAATCAACCAAATTTTAATAATGAATTTCAACTTACCGTTTATTCCTGAGCGTCCGGAAAAACCAAGATCTTCTGGCTTAACCATGGTAATGGATAAGGGATTAAGCCTTAAAGAAGCCGAAAGTTTATGTGAAGTCGCATCGGATTATTCTGATTTTGTAAAGCTTGGATTTGGCACCGGGTTATTAACTCCGGGACTGAAGGAAAAAATAAACGTTTACAAGCAGGCCGGAATCACGCCTTATTTTGGCGGTACACTTTTCGAAGCCTTTATCGCCCGGAATATGTTTGATGACTACCGTCGATTCATTGATGATAGTGGCGTT
The DNA here is from genome assembly GCF_009847015.1 of Sunxiuqinia indica. GTDB lineage: Bacteria > Bacteroidota > Bacteroidia > Bacteroidales > Prolixibacteraceae > Sunxiuqinia > Sunxiuqinia indica. Next base: position 222,534 of record NZ_WVEM01000001.1, on the reverse strand, counting down.
GAAGCCGCTGAAGTTTCCGATGGTGTTTTGCCGATCAACCACGATAAAAAATGCGAATATATTCGTGTGCTGTCAAAAGATTTTCAAACCTTTTCAGAAGTAGGCACAAAATTGAAAGGAAAAGAGATTAGCAACATCGAGTGGGTTTCGTGGATGAAAAGCGAGCTGGAAGCGGGAGCCTGGAAAGTAATTGCCGAAGCACGCGAGAGTGGCAACATGGGCATCTACAATGAAGATGGATCAGCCAATTGCAATTTGGTAATGGATATCAAAAAAGAAATTAATACGGAAGATATTTTGTGGGAAGCACCACTTAAAAGTCAACAAGTTTGGTTTATCAAACTATTAGGAGCCAATGTAAACCTCGGTAATATTTCAAACACCGAAGTGATTCCACTAGAAACACTTCGCAGGGGGCTTCGGGGAGATACCCTACTTAGCTTTCTTCCATAAAAAAACAATTTTCACCTAAAGATATTTGAAACCACCGCACTCAACGGTGGTTTTTTTTGATTAATTAAGAGAGATAGAGCCGACAGGTTTTTCTTTTTCTACAGCGATTCTGCAACAAATGAAATATCCAGTTTCTTTCTGCATTTGGAACAGAATGACCAGTTTTTCTGATCGATATCTTCAACGTAAGTGCTTGAACGCATCACACAGACTGGATTCTGGCAGTGGATCAGTCCGAAGGTGTGACCGAGTTCGTGAATCACTTCTTTGCGCAACCGGTCAACGAAAACCTTTTCATCGGCTTCAAGCCCATAGCGTTCATTTTTCAACCGGTAAGCTGATGCGATGCCACATCTTCCGTTTAAATAAGCCTGACCAAAAATGAACGTTAAAATAGGGATGTAAAGATCAACATTTAAAATCCCTAAGGTTTTTGATTTGTCCGAAGCAAAACGCCTTCCAATTTCTTCCAACAATTTATTACCGTCATATTGTTTGCGGGCAGGCTCAAAATATTCGCTTAAATCAAGGTATCCTTCCTGTGTTTTTACCGGTACCGAGAATTCGCGTTCCACATCATGAATGATTTCGGCGAGAAAATCTCTCCCAAAATATCCAAATGAAATTAATTTGATGCTTTCCGGCTTCATTCTCAATACCAATCTAATTGCTTTGTTTTAAATTGTACTTCTTAATTTTATTGTACAAAGTTACCCGGTCAATTTTCAGGGCCTTTGCTGATACGGAAATATTCCAATTGTATTTGTCCAGAATTTGAAGGACGTGATGTTTCTCCAACTCATTGAGACTCTCAAAGGACGGCATCGATTTGTTTTTTTCGATTGGCAAATCTTTCAAGCAGATTTTTTTGCCGTTTCCAACCACAATTGCCCTTTCTATCATATTCTCCAGTTCGCGGATATTGCCTGGAAACGGAAACTCCGCTAACCGTGACAATGCTGCTGGTTCGATTGACATAACTGGTCTGTTCATTGTAGAGCAGTACTTTTTGATGAAATACTCGGTCAACAAAGGAATGTCTTCCGTTCGCTCGCGCAACGGCGGAACACGAATATTGACCACATTGAGCCTGTAAAATAAATCTTCTCTGAATGCTCCATTGTCCACCATCGTTTTTAGGTCGCGGTTAGTCGCACAAATAACCCGAAAATCGGACTTAATCTCCTTGTTTCCACCAACCCGAACAAAGCTTTTGGTTTCCAGCACTCGCAATAATTCTACCTGCATTTTTGTTGAGATGGTGGCAATCTCATCCAGAAAGATTGTTCCATTGTCAGCCATTTCAAACCGACCTTTCCGGTTATAAACAGCTCCCGTGAAAGCTCCTTTTTCGTGGCCGAACAATTCACTTTCGAGCAAACTTTCGGACAAAGCTCCGCAATGCACACTCACTAAAGGGAAAAACTTACGAGGCGAATTGACATGAATGGCACGGGCAACCAGTTCCTTTCCGGTTCCGCTTTCCCCCGTAATAATAACCGAAGCAGAGGATTGTGCAACACTCTCAATTTCAAGAAGTACTTGCTGCATAGCCTTACTTTCGCCAATCAGGTCTTCCACATTTTCAAGCGAAACCACTTTATCTCTTAACACCTCATTTTCCTCCATCAAACTGATCTGCCTGGAGGCATTGCGAATCAAATGAGACAGGTCGTCCGGATCAAAAGGCTTAGTCACATAATCGAATGCGCCATCTTTTAACGCCTGCACCGCGGTATCAACCGTCGCAAAAGCCGTCATCATAATGACAATAGCCTCTTTTCGTATGGTTTTGATCCGCTTCAACATCTCCAGCCCGTCCATTCCAGGCATTTTAATATCGGCCAGCACAATATCGAAAGTTTCGGATTCAATTAGCGACAATGCTTTTTTTGCATCTTCGGCAGAGACAACACGGTAACCGTCTTCGATAAACCAACTGCACAGGGACTCCCTGACAGACCTTTCATCATCAACAATCAATATGGATATTTTCTTCGCCATGGTTCGTTTTTTTAAGTCTTTATTAAAGGTAAGGTGATAGCTATAGTCGTTTCTTTCCCACGTTCTGATTTCACTTCTATTTTTCCCTGGTGGTTTTGCACAATGCCATGTACTACCGACAAGCCAAGGCCAATACCGCTAGCTTTCTCCTTAGTTGAAAAGAAGGGTTCAAAAACGTGGGGAAGATCTTCTTCTGTAATTCCAATTCCATTATCAGTAAATTCGATCCTGATCTGTTCGTTGTCTGGGTTATGGGAACAAACGACAATTTCACCATTCTCAGAAACGGCTTCCGAGGAATTAACCAAAATCGCAATGCAGGCTTGTTTAATTTGATTGGGGCTACACGAAATCAAATCTTTTTTGGCAGAAAAATCGGATAGGAAGTGGATGTTGGCAATTTTCATAGGGTGAGTCATCAGTTCCACTGTGTCCTTCAGGATTTCATGCAAGTGGCGTGGCTCAAAACCTTCTTGGTCTTTTCTTGAAAAGTCCAGCAATCCTTTCACAATGTCTCCACAACGCTTCGTTTCGCTTTCAATAAATTTTAAATGTTTTAGCATCGTGCCAACTTTATCCTGATCCAGATTTGGATTGCTTAGCTGTTTGTGGATCAACTTTGTGTACACCAAAATGCCCGAAAGTGGGTTGTTGATTTCATGGGCAACCGAAAGGGATAATTTCCCTAGTGACGAAATCCGCTCAATATTAATTAACTCATTCTGCGCTTGTCCCAGTTCTTCCGATTTCTTTTGGACTTTGTATTCCAGTTGTTGTGACCAATTTTGAAGCTCCGTTGTTGCCGTTTGCAGGTTATCCAGCATTTCGTTGAATGCATAGGAAACCATGCGCATGTCCGAAAGCTGGTTTGATCTGATTTCCAGTCGTGTATTTTTATCGCCTTTGGTTACTGCCTCTGAGGCCAAAATAATCTTGTTGAGTGGATTTTTAATTTTCTTATTCGTGAACAGAATTAAAAACACAATAAGTATGACAGTCATCAGTGCGGCCATCAAAAAAAAATCAGTGGTTGATTCTTGTAATGCGCTGTCCAACTTTTCCAGCGGCATTTTAATGATTAACGATCCAAGCACTTTTTCGTCTGCGCTGTGAGCATGACATGCCGCAGTGAAGCAAGATGGATTATTCAGAATGGGCGACTTGATCATCAGGTTACGAATGCTGTCATTGTCCGGGTTCATGATGCATTCGCTTTTCGCTTCGATAATGCGGTAAGATTTTTCGTCGCGCGAAAACATCTGCTCAAAATCCTCGTGGCAGCTGACACAGTCCGGATCGCTATGATTGGACGAGTTGGGCGAAATTGACGTATAGGCCAGGTTGTTGCTGTTATCATACATACTCACATTGTCAATGCCCGACATGGAGTTGATCAGATCCAAGGTCCTTTGGAGCGAAGCCTGGTCATTTTTTAACATGGCATCGTACAAAGCACCTTCAACCAGATAACCAATATTATTGCCGTTTTCGCTGATCACCGATTTCATGTAATTTTCATTGACCGAGCGAAAAATAACCCCGAAAGAAACAAACAGCACGAGCGAAGCGATTGTGATAATAAATACAACACGTCCGTAGATGGACGACCGGAACTTGACATACCCTTTGACAAGAGGTGTTCCGATATGGTTTTTGTTTTTCATTCTTTTATACCAAGGCATAAGGTTAAGGCAAAAAGTTAGTTACTACGGACGAAGTTAATTTTTATAATTGAAACCAGATTCGATCCGTGATCTTGTTTTACAGCACCTGTTCATTATTCGAAGTAAAAAAGATACCACAAAAGAGCCTGCGTCCTGAAACGATAAAATCCGACTGGCTCACTTTAGTCATGCTAAAGTGCTACCAGTCGGAATCAAGTGTTTTGCTCAATCTCTTAGCTCAGAAAAGTGTGCTGAAAATCTTCCCAGACTTCTTTCGGAAGTTCAGCCAGCGGCTGGTCAATCAGTTCACCACCATCCTGCAACACCACCTGATTTGCCTTGGCCAAATGCTTCATCACCGAAACCGACAAAAAGTCCTTGAAGCGATCCAGCTCACGGGCAGCCCAAGCGCTGGCATATTCGGCCAGATAATGGGTATCAGTGTCAACTTTCCAGTTCGATGGCTTAATCACGTACATCCATCCTTGCTGGTACGGATCGGCCTTCATCAGACCGGGATCGTCCACCAACTGTTCATTGGTTCGCAGAACTTCGCCGGAGATGGGAGCGAAAATTTTCAAACTTTTTCCATCGTGATTAATTCGGGTTAATAACTCCCCCTTTAGCACTTGCTCACCCGGCTCCCGCAAATGGCTGATACTTACCTCACCAGTCAGATGAAGCAGCAGGTCATCGAGTCCAACCCGGGCTTTACCGGTTTTCTCAAGGTAGGCCCAACTGTGAAACTTGCTGAAAAAGATTCCTTGGGGAATACGCAGTGATTTGGCCGTGATGAATCCGTCGGCCACTTGGCTTTGCATGGATTGTTTCGACTTTTGGGTCAATAACATCCAGAAAGGAACCATAATCAGAAAAAAGGCAATGATAGCCAGGTATTCGATTCCTTTGGTTTCAAAAATATTAGTGTATGTAAATCCGTCCATAACAATTTATTTCTAGGTTGTTCTTTCTTGGCTACAACGAGGTTTAATGACTGTTATTAGCCCATTTAGGGGGTTCGTCCAGTACCGGCATGCGGCTGATAACCCACCTGAAAATCCAAATTTGAATCAATATGATGGTGATGCTTACCACGATCTCCATCCAGGAAGGAACGTAGCGCACGGCTGCATCCCAGCGAAAAGCGATAATTGACACATTGAGCCGGTTCACAATAATTCCCACAATGGTGATGATGGCGGCCACCCGGCTCAGCAATAAGCTGGATGTGCGGGAGGCATAGAAAAACACCCCCATAGGAACAGCCACGAAACCAATCATTTCAATCAAAAACCAGTAACCCATGGGGGTGTTCAGCAAATTCCAGTGCTGTCCGTGAATGAACACCAGAAAATGCATGAACAGGTAGGCGAACATACCAAAGGCACAAATCTTCGACAAGCTCTGAACCATGTTGTTGCGTGCTTCACGATTCTTTGAGCTGATCTTCCGGAAGAACACGCGCTGGCTGATTGAGCCTTCAAAAATGACCATCGACAAGCCAGCAAAAACGCTGGACACCAGAAAAAGAAGTGGAATAAATTCATTGTACCACAGGGGGTGAATTTTCTCGCTGGCCATGAGGAACAGCGCCCCCAAACCTGACTGGTGCAAGGTTGACAAGGTGATACCAAAAATAACGGCTCCCAAAGTCAGTCCCGATAAAATTTTGTGAGCCCGCTTTGCTCCCAACCACTCGGCTACTGCCGGCGAGAACTCAATAAGCTGGGCAACAATATACAGCAAAAAGTGCCAGGCAACCAGAAACAACACCGAGCTGGCTCCAAAACTATTGCCTATAATCGGGTTGAAGATGTTCCAGGGTTTGCCCAGGTCAAGCACCAGCGCCCCGGCGTAGAACATATAGGCCAAAAAGCCGTTCAGCACCGTTACCCGGACAATGGAGTGATACTTATCTACTTTCAGAATATAAACAATGAAAGTCAGCACATAAGCTCCTCCGGCAAAAGCCACACCAGTTACCACATTAAAGCCTTTCCACAAGCCCCAGGGAATTTCCTGGTTGATGTTTGAAACGGCACCGAGCCCTTCTGCGAAGCGAAGCAAAATTAAAGCCAGCCCCACCAGAATAATAGGTATGGAGATCAGGTTAAAAGGTGTGAGCCATTTGCCTCTGGGTTTTAGCTCACTTAGAAGAAATTTCCAGATGGATTTTCCACCACGGTCGGCTGCTAGTTGAATTTCTTTATTCATCGTTATCATCTACTTTTAGGTGATTGTTTACTGTTGCCTGATGAATGCCCAATAATAAAGTTGGCACCAGCACAAATACTGATGGCACACTGTACAGGAACCCTTTCGTAAGCTCGGGATAAGAAGAGTGTCGCAGGTGCGTATTCATTCCTAGTTCCTCGAATGGTACAGAAGATAAGTAGAGCCATCCGGTTCCTCCAGCTTCGTGTTCGCCATAAATATGATCAACATACTGATCTGGATTTTCATAAATTCGCCTTCGGGCCTCGTTAATCAAATCCCGGCGTTTTCCAAAAAGAACGGCTTCGGCAGGGCAATTTGCAACACAGATTGGTACCTCTCCCGCTTGTTGCCTCTCCATGCACATGTCACATTTCTGAATTTTGGGGTTGGTACTCTGGTATTCAAACTTTGGCATGTCAAACGGACAGGAAACCATGCAGTAGCGGCATCCCATACATTTATCGCCATTCCAGGTAACCGGGCCGGTTTTGCTTTTATGCATCGCCTGAGTGAGACAGGCGGCTGCACAGGCTGGTTCATTACAATGCATACACTGCCGTTTCGTATACACTTCTCCATTTTCAGTTTGAAAGGTATTGACCACAGTGTTGCAGGTTTCGTCCGTTTTTCGAATAGCTTCTACCTCCGGCTGAGGTTCAGGCAACCCGTGTGCAGCAGCACATTCATACTCGCAGGTGCGACAAGCCACGCAACGGGTAGAATCGTATAGTATCCCGTAGAATTCAATCTCTTTTTCACTTTTTGGTGAGGCTACCGTTTTTTTACCAACTGCCAGAGATGCTCCTGTGACAGCCAGCACATTAAAAAAACCTCGTCGATTTAATCCCATAGTTTCAATATTTAGTGAGGATTCTCAAATTCGTTAGCGGGCATGATCAATAAACTCGGTTTGAAAGTCTTGCCAAACTTCCGGTGAAAGGTTGGCCAGAACATGGTCAGTCAGTTCGCCACCGTCCTGCATGATGAGTTGATTAAAAACCTTATCGTTGGCATTGGCTGAATTGGCCAGAAAATCCTTCAGCCGGATGAATTCATCTTCGAGCCACTCCTTGTACTTTTCAGCCACTAATAAAAAGCGGGTTTCCCGATGCCAGTTTGCCGGCTCAATTAAATAGGTCCATCCATCAGTGTATGGCGCTGCATTGATACCGGCAGGATGATCATGCAATCGCTGATTTTGTAGTTTGATCACTCCTGAAACCGGCGAATAAAGATCCAGTTGTTTTCCTTCGCGAACCAGAGTTATAATTTTTTCACCTTTGCGGATTTTTTCACCTGATTCCCTCATTATAACCTGAGTGAGGGATCCGGTCAGGTGTTGCATAAAATCATCAATCCCGACAATTACCATTCCATCCGGTTCCATATAAGCCCAGGTGTGTGATTTTCCGTAATACAAACCAGCGGGTGCATGAATAGACTTCTCGTTCAGCGAATTTGTAGTGGCAATATCTTCACTTAGGATACCATTCTGTTGTTTACGTCTGGACCGGATCAGAACGATAAGTAAAAGTAAAATCATTGTACCAATCGCCAGTTTCCAACCCAAAGGAATTAAAGGAGTGTCTGCCAACGTAGGCTGTTCCTCCGGCTTGACCAGCGCCAGAAGGTTTTCGGTCTTTTCTCTACCCGAAAGAATGCTATAGCCAGAGTTATTTAGATAGTTCTGTCCATTTTTGTTCAACCACACCAAAAAGTCTAAAGCTGTTTGATTGGATGGTTCGGAAGTTGCCAACGCATAAATATTCCCTGATAAACTCCGTGGATACTTTCCAACCCAGGCTCCCCTGGTCAATTGATCGGGACTGTCATATATGTTTTCAAAATTATCAAGACGTCCGTTTCTATTTTTGTCAACCGGAAGAATACTGATTTGATCAGTAAAAGCATTTGGTTCCGGTTGAAGAACGTCGACAAGTTTGCAAAAGCCAATCGCATATGGATCTCTCTGAACGGATGAAATTAAGTCCTGTGCGGAAACAGTTGTCGTCGTCTGAAACGCTGGCACCTCTGCTTTCGTATAATTGGTAATCGTTGAAGCTACCTGCTGATTATCCAGCATAAAACAATTAATAGGCTTTTCGGGTGCGCCATCAACGACCAAAGACCAACCTGAATCTTCAGACAGAATCTTTCCTAAGTCTTCTGCAGTAATCCCAATCCGGTAGATTTCCTCAAAAAATGGATTTTTGGAATTGATGATTGGTACAATCACATCGTGGGCGATAACCATCTTCCACGCAAGCTCGTTTTGAACCATTGCCTGTTGATCGGTATCAATAAAATAGAGGGTTTCCGGTTCAATCACTGCCCCATCGTCTATTTGTGAGAAAGCAATTTTTAGATCCGGCTTTGTTTTACCGAAGTCGGCCACCCAATTCAATGTCAGTTCAGATAACTCAGGAGAACTCATCAGCTGCAAAGATTTTACTTCGCCAAACGTGGGCTCATTTCCTGTCTGGGTATCACTGACCTCATTGCAAAAACCTGTCATGCTGCAAATAATCAATGATAACAGAGAAAAAAATAATAAAAAGGTTTTCATTGTGTTGATATTAATTGGTTTCATTTACTAACAGATGACTAACACTCTGATATTCTGATCAATAATTCATCTGATTAGTCATTAGCCAAATAGAGTGCCAAAAAAAACACAGGTCTCAACAATCTCTATTTCAGCCAATTGAAAGCAAAACATCTAAATGATTCAACAGAAAGGATTGTTGACTTTTTAAACAGTAAACATCCCGAACTCACCTATCTACCTGTATTTCTACCTTTTAAGATATTTGTTTATTTTTTCAACACTGTAGATTTATGCAACACATTCAGTTAAAATGGAATATACATTTTACAAGGATGCGCGAGAAACTCTATAATTTCTGCAAGTTTGAAGTCTGCGACAATCAAAAATCAGCTTTTCTCTCTTTCACGAATATCAGCACTACTAATCAATAAATTCCTGATTTCAACTTTCCACCAACTCATTTCATCAAGAAAAAAAGCAATCCGCTTCTTTTTATTAATTCTAAATAAAAGAATACGCTTCTACAACATGAGAGTATAAACCTGCCAAATCTCATATTTTTTGATATCTTAATGCCGTTGCAACAAACCTTTATGCCCTGTTTTTGTTAAGGAAGATGAATTTATTTTACCTCAAAAGATACAATTGATTAAAAAACCATAATATGTTTGATCTGGATTTAATAAAAAAAACCTATGAGAATTTTGGCCCTCGTATAAAATCGGCCAGAAACGTACTAAAAAGGCCCCTTACTTTGGCCGAAAAAATATTGTATACCCACCTTTTTGATCCCGAAAAAGTAGAGGCGTTCCAGCGTGGAGTTGACTATGTTGATTTTGCTCCTGATCGAGTAGCTATGCAGGATGCGACGGCACAAATGGCGTTACTTCAGTTTATGAATTCCGGGAAAGAACAAACAGCTGTTCCTTCAACCGTTCATTGTGATCACCTGATTCAAGCTAGCGTGGGTGGACGAGCAGACTTGAAGTTTGCCCTCAACAACAATAAAGAAGTATTTGACTTTTTAGAGTCGGTATCAAATAAATACGGAATTGGATTTTGGAAACCCGGAGCGGGAATTATCCACCAGGTGGTGCTCGAGAATTATGCATTTCCCGGAGGAATGATGATTGGCACTGACTCACATACGGTTAACGCTGGTGGACTTGGTATGGTCGCTATCGGAGTTGGCGGTGCCGATGCTGTTGACGTCATGGCGGGAATGGCCTGGGAACTTAAATTTCCAAAACTGATCGGTGTAAAACTAACAGGAAAACTGAGTGGATGGACTGCTCCTAAGGATATTATCCTGAAAGTTGCAGGGATTTTAACTGTAAAGGGTGGAACCGGGGCCATCGTTGAGTACTTTGGCGAAGGTGCAAAATCGCTTTCAGCCACCGGAAAAGGAACAATTTGTAACATGGGTGCTGAAATTGGTGCAACAACTTCCACCTTCGGATACGATGAATCGATCGAACGCTATCTGCGTGCGACTGGCAGATCAGAAGTTGCAGATGAAGCAAATAAGATTAAAGAACATTTAACTGCTGACGATGAAGTATATGCTAATCCTGAAAAATATTTTGATGAGCTTATTGAAATCAATCTTGATGAATTAGAGCCTCATTTGAACGGACCATTTACTCCGGACTTGGCAACTCCAATCTCAAAAGTTGCCGAAGCTGCTGAAAAAAATGGCTGGCCAACAAAAATTGAAGTCGGCCTAATCGGCTCTTGTACAAACTCCTCGTACGAGGATATCTCGAGAGCAGCGTCTTTGGCACAACAGGCCGTGGATAAAAAGTTAAAAACGAAATCAGAATTCACAATAACACCGGGTTCAGAACAAGTACGCTACACCATCGAGCGCGATGGATTTATTGATATTTTTGATAAGATTGGAGCCAGTGTCTTTGCCAATGCCTGTGGACCTTGCATTGGTCAGTGGAATCGTGCGGGAGCAGACAAAGGCGAAAAAAACACCATTGTTCACTCCTTTAACAGGAACTTCTCCAAACGTGCCGATGGGAACCCGAATACACATGCTTTTGTAGCATCGCCTGAACTAGTTACAGCATTGGCAATTGCCGGAGATTTAACCTTTAATCCGCTAACTGATTCATTGGTTAATGAATCGGGAGAAAAGGTGAAACTTGATCCGCCAACAGGCGAAGAATTACCAAGCAAAGGTTTTGCAGTCGAAGATGCAGGATATCAAAGTCCGGCAAAAGATGGTTCTTCAGTAAAAATCGCAGTTTCTCCTGAGTCAAAACGGCTCCAATTGCTTGAGGCTTTTGAACCCTGGGATGGGAAAAACATGACAGGAGCTAAGCTTTTGATTAAAGCTGAAGGGAAATGTACAACCGACCATATTTCCATGGCTGGGCCATGGCTACGCTTTCGTGGGCATTTGGACAATATTTCGAATAACATGTTGATTGGTGCAGTAAATGCCTTTAATGGTGAAACCAACAAAGTAAAAAACCAATTGAATGGTGAATACGATGAAGTTCCGAAGGTTCAAAGAGCATACAAAGCAGCTAATATTCCAACAGTTGTTGTGGGTGATCACAATTATGGAGAAGGCTCATCTCGCGAGCATGCTGCCATGGAACCACGTCATTTAGGTGTAAAAGCTGTCATTGTAAAATCATTTGCCCGAATTCATGAAACCAATCTGAAAAAGCAAGGCATGCTGGGCTTGACTTTTATGAACGAAGCTGATTACGATAAAATCCAGGAAAACGACACATTCAACTTTATCGATCTTGAGGATTTTGCACCGGGTAAAACACTTCATGTGGAATTGGTTCACGATGATGGCAATAAGGAGGTAATCGAATTAAACCACACATTTAACAGCCAACAAATTGGTTGGTTTAAAGCCGGTTCAGCGTTAAATTTAATCAGACAACAAAATAACTAATAAAATTTTTTAGACACCCGAAAATGGAAAAAATCAAAGTAGCAAATCCAGTAGTAGAGCTAGACGGAGATGAAATGACCCGGGTTATTTGGTCATTCATTAAAGAAAAATTAGTCTTCCCATATCTTGATCTTGACATCAAGTATTACGATTTGGGCATGGAAAAACGTGACGAAACTGATGATCAGATTACAGTTGATGCAGCCAATGCAATAAAAAAATACGGAGTAGGCATCAAATGTGCAACCATCACTCCCGACGAGTTGCGCGTTTCTGAATTTAATTTGAAAAGCATGTGGAGATCTCCAAACGGCACCATCCGGAATATCTTAGGTGGTACTGTATTCAGAGAACCCATTATCATTAATAATATCCCCCGATTGGTGCCCGGTTGGAAAAAACCGATCTGTATCGGACGTCACGCTTTTGGTGACCAATACCGTGCAACCGATTTCCTAACAAAAGGAAAAGGAAAACTAACCATTACATTCACACCTGAAGACGGTGGTGAAGTGCAGTCATACGACGTATATGATTTCGAAGGTGATGGTATCGCAATGGCAATGTACAATACCGATGAATCTATTTTTGGTTTTGCCCGCGCATGCATGAACCAAGCTCTTGCGAAAAAATGGCCACTGTATATGTCCACAAAAAATACCATTCTCAAAAAATACGATGGGCGCTTCAAAGACATATTTGAGAAAGTCTTTAATGATGAGTTCAAAGAAAAATTCGAAGAAGCCGGCATCACCTATGAACATCGTTTAATTGATGACATGGTAGCTGCAGCTATGAAATGGGAAGGTGGCTTTGTTTGGGCCTGTAAAAATTATGATGGTGATGTTCAGTCAGACACCGTTGCTCAAGGCTTTGGATCACTCGGATTAATGACATCAACATTAGTGACGCCCGATGGAAAAACAATGGAGGCTGAAGCTGCTCACGGAACAGTTACCAGACACTTCCGTCAGCATCAGAAAGGAAATCCGACATCGACCAACCCAATTGCTTCAATTTTTGCATGGACAAGAGGACTGGCTTTCCGTGGAAAACTGGACGAGAACCAAGCATTGATTAATTTCGCCAACACAATTGAACAGGTTTGTATCAGCACCGTTGAAAGTGGAAAGATGACCAAAGATTTGGCTTTAATTATTCATGGAAAAGATTTAAAAGAAGAACACTACTTGACAACCCAGGAGTTTTTAAATGCCATTGATGAAAACCTGAAAAATAGTTTAGCTGCAAACTAAACATTAGTAGAATCGATAGGTTTGAATTATATAGTCTGAAATATTTATTAACTTATGAGAAAAATCAAAACTAAAATAAAATAAGAATGGAATACATTAAGAATAAGTTTTATCAAAAAGCCAGCAAATGCATTGGTGAATACCAAAAGTTAAAAAATGAGCATGGCGACAAAGTGATTGCAAATGTTACTATCGGGCAGGTTATGACCGGAATGAAAGGAGTTCCGAGCTTAATTACTGACACGTCAAAGTTAGACCCAACAACTGGTATTCGCTTTCGTGGTTACACAATTCCCGAACTCCGTGATAAATTGCCACGGCTAAACCCTGAGGGAGAACCACTACCCGAGGGACTTTTTTACTTAATGCTAATTGGTGAAATTCCTGAAAGAGATGATGTTTTAAACATTAGTAAGGACTGGGCAACTCGTGCTTATGTACCTCAGCACGTTTTTGATGTCATCGATGCGCTACCGAAAACTTCGCGTCCGATGACACAGTTTAGTGCCGCCATCTTAAGTATGGCTACTGACTCTATCTTCCAAAAAGCATATCGCGCAGGTGTTCATAAAAAGCACTATTGGGATACGACTTATGAAGACGTGATGAACCTTATTGCCCGCTTGCCGAGAATCGCAGCATACATTTACCGTCGTCAGTTCTTCAACGACGAACATATTGAGCCGGATCCTCGCTTAGACTGGGCTGGAAACCTGGCACACATGATGGGTCATGACTCGGAGGAAGTAAAGCGCTTAATGCGTTTGTATATGGTAATTCATTCTGATCATGAAGGCGGAAATGTTTCGGCACATACCACGCATCTGGTCGGTTCTGCATTGAGTAATCCGTATTACTCATATGCTGCCGGAATGCTGGGATTAGCCGGTCCGCTTCATGGTTACGCAAATCAGGAAGTAATTAACTGGATTTTCGACATGATTCAGGAATTGGATAAAGACAACCCAACAGAAGAGGACATTATCGCTTACACAAAGAAAACCTTGGGTGAAGGGCGTGTAATTCCGGGATACGGTCATGCGGTGTTACGTCAAACGGATCCACGCTTTACTGCACAACAAGAGTTTGCTAAAAAATATGTGAAGGATGATAAATTAATCAATATTGTAAATACACTTCACCGCGTTGTTCCTCCAATTTTGGAAGCTACCGGAAAAGTTAAAAATCCATGGCCAAATGTCGATGCTTACTCAGGAGCACTGCTTTACCACTACGGATTGAAAGAACACTCATTCTACACCGTCTTGTTTGGTGTTTCAAGAGCACTTGGCGTATTGGCAAGTTTAGTGATGGATCGTTTATACGGTCTGCCAATCGAACGTCCTTCTTCATTCCCACTCAAATGGTATCATGAAAAAGCCGGCGAAAAAAATGGTGGATGTTAATTGACATTTAAAATAACTGACTTGAAATGCTCTTTGAAAAAAGAGCATTTTTTTTTGATCAAAAATTGCGTCCTCCAAAGTAAGCTTTGATCCGTCAGGAGACTTATCTGGGAATACTTGCCCGGATCATCTCTATTTATTGTTTAGTCGCAAAACAGCGACTCATTAGTAGCTGAATACGATGCTAACTTTGGAAGAAATATTGACAAGCTCTAATGAAAAACCCTACAGCGTCTTTCTATTAAAACTTTCCTATCAAATTGATGGTTACTCTTGTTAAAGATCGAGCAATCGTCAAAAAAAAACAATCCAAAAACTCGCTACAGACTGTTAATAACAACCAATTCGTCAAATCAAAAATCTTGACAAACACCCGTCAATAAAGAGAAGTGCAGCTTACTAACAATTGTTAATTTCTCTGGTTGAAACAGCGTTAATTTAAAAATCTTAAAATAGTTGTCTCATATAGCTTTTGTGTCGTAATTTTGATTGTATCAGGTGAGCGATAAAAGACTGCTCCGAAGATGTGGAGGCGACAAAAGTACTTAGTTGAACCAGCGTCAACTCATTCAAACCCCAAGGTTTGCACATCGTAAGAGCCGAAGTTTAAGCAACCGAAGACCAGTTCTTTAAAAGCTTGATTAAAACGAAATCAACTTACTTCGGTAAGCCGAAATTAATTTTAAGATCGATGGCTGTTTTCTGAAAGGAATTTGTTCCCAAACGAAAACAAGAGATCGAAAGAACTCACGTTCATTAGACATCAAAATTTGGGAAATGGAAGATCGAAAGACCCGAAATTCTCAAAAGCTATCGAAAACTTCGTCCCGGAAAACAACCTTCGGGTTTGTTGAAAGGACAGCTGGAAAGTTTTGCTGTAAAAGGCACTACCGGAAAGCCAGGGGTTGAAAACCAGAATCCTCGATTCAAGGATCAGCCAGTCATACTAACAGTAGCCTGACACGAACAACAACTCCGGTTGTTAAGTAGTGAATGGGAGCTATTCATACCGAGTGGTTCCCATTGTTGTTTTTATACCTCTACTATTACTAGCCGCGCAGGCTGATCTCCTGAAGTGTTTCTCTTTTCAAAATGGTAATATCTTTATCTTTCAGTTCGATCAATCCATCTTTTTCATATCCTTTCAAAAGTTTAACCGTACTTTCCATAGATATGCCGGCAAAATCAGCCAAATCCTTTCGGGTAAGCAACTGAAAGATTTCAGGATTACTAGCCTTAAAACCATTCAAATAGATCAAAGTATCGGCCAACCTTCCATTCATTTGCTTGTAGAGTACCTGCCGAATTGTTTCATACAATCCGGATTCCTGCTCGCAAAACCGCTGAATAAAAGTGGAAGCAAACAAACCATTTTGATTAACAACTTTTGCAATCGCCTGTTTTTCGATTAAAAACGCCATGCAATCGGTTAATGCCACAGCCGAATAATCAAAGGTATTATTTACGAATGCAGATGATAGCCCAACAAACTCACCTTGCTGAATTATTTTCAAATTATATACTCTATTGTTATCACCCTCCAAATACTGTCTTGACAAACCACTGATAATAAATAGAATATATGAAGCAAAAGCCCCCTGTTTGGTTAAATTATCCCCTTTCCTAAAATGTACCTGAGCACGGCTTGATCGCACCAGATCTACCTCATCCGGCTCAAGCACCTGGAAACAAGGCGCTTGTATGTCGCAAATAAAACCCTTATCGTTTTCTGAAATCGTCTTCATGAAATCCTAATAATTTATGAAGTTGTGAAGTTAGGAATAAATCAATAAAAAAGTTGATGTATTTCAACCCGAAAGTTGGAAAGCCTTCAGTCAATAGTCTTTCCCACCTTGCACATTCGAAATACTTTTGTCACGAAAACAATTAAACAAAAAAAATGGCCCAAATAATTATTGGAATACTTGCTCTCGTCATTGTCGGTTTTTTCATTCTGGCTAAAGTTGCCAAAAACAAAATGAAAAATACGCCGATGGTTGATGATCACAAAAATATTATAACACTTACAGACAAAAACTTTCAGATAAAAACAAAAAACAAATTGGTTTTGGTTGACTTCTGGGCCAGTTGGTGTGCACCATGCAAAATGATGGCCCCTATTTTAAATGACGTATCTGAAGAATTAAATGGAAATTCCTACATCGGAAAAGTAAATATCGAGCAATACCAGGTATTGGCTCAAAAATTCCAAGTTCGAAATATTCCTACTCTAATTCTTTTCAAGAATGGAAAAGAAATCAAACGCTTTGTGGGAATCAAAAGCAAAAAATATTTATTGAATGAAATTGCAAAGGCCAGCTAAAAAGCAGCCTTTTCACCCAAATTAAAATACAAAAAACATGGAAAAAATTGTAATTATAGGGGGAGTTGCAGCCGGAGCAACCGCTGCAGCGAAAGCGAGACGCATTTCCCCATCCGCTCAAATAATTATGCTCGAAGCAGGACCAGACATCTCATTTGCAAACTGCGGATTACCCTATTACATTGGCGGCGACATCAAAAGCCGTTCAAAACTGATTTTACAGAGTCCTGAAAGCTTTAAGGAACAGTATGATGTAGATGTGCATACGAATACCGCTGTCGTTAAAATAGATAGAGCTGCACATCAAGTGTTGACTTCTCATGCGATTACCGGCGAAGAAAAAGCCTATGAATACACAAAGCTGATTTTGGCTCAGGGAGGGAAACCAATCAATCCAACATTGCCAGGTGCCGATCTGGATCATGTTTTCAGCTTGTGGACGTTGAATGACATGGATCAAATTTCAGATCATCTGGAACAGAAAAAGCCAAAGAATGCCGTAGTTGTTGGTGGTGGATTTATTGGGCTGGAAATGGTTGAAGCCCTGGCAAAGCAAGGGTTAAACGTGAACGTAGTTGAAATGATGCCGCATGTAATGGGCATTATGGAAGGTGAAACTGCCGGATTTATTGAAAATGAATTGCTTTCATTCGGAGTGGGAATTCACACGAACACCGGAGTAACAGCAATAAAATCCAACTCCGTTTCGCTCAGTAACGGAAAAACGTTAGACGCCGATATCGTAATCATGTCGATTGGCGTGCGCCCTACCCTGCAACTTGCAAAAGATGCCGAATTAAAATTGGGCGAGGCAGGAGGATTGCTGGTTAATACACAATTGCAAACCTCTGATCCTGATATTTACGCTGCAGGTGACATGGTTGAAATTGAACATCGCGTAAGCAATAAAAAAGTGCGCATCCCACTGGCAGGACCGGCAAATCGGCAGGGGCGGATTGCTGCCGAAAATGCACTTGGCGGCAATCATCAGTACAAGGGTGCCATCGGAACTTCAGTAGTTCGTGTGTTTGACGCAGTCGCCGGAATCACGGGTTTATCGCTAAAACAGGCTCGCTCATTAGGCATTGACGCCGATGCCGTAGTCGTTCATAAAGAACATCACACGGCTTACTATCCGGGAGCAGAAACGGTGACCAGCCTTTTAGTCTATGACCGAAACTCAGGTGTTATTTTAGGTGGACAAACCGCTGGATATAAAGGCGCAGATAAAAGATTGGATGTGATTGCAACCGCTGCTGCAGCCAAGCTCACCATTCATGATTTGGCTGACATTGATTTTGCCTATTCCCCACCAATTGGAACAGCTAATGATGCCATCAACATGGCGGCCTATACGGCTGAAAACCGCCAAAATGGATTTAGTCCATCGATTACTGTTTCCGAGCTGGATGATTTTGTAGCTGATAAAAGTCCTGTTTTTATAGATGTACGCGACGTCTTTGCATTCGAAAAAAGTCATATCGAAGGAGCTGTTCATCTTCCGTTAGAATTATTACCACAGGAGATAAATTCAATTCCTTCAGATCGTCCGGTGATTGTTTATGATGAAACGGGAAAGAAAGGACATCAGGCATTAAGAACTCTGCTGGGAGCAGGCTTCAGCGATGTCACCAATATTTCAGGTGGCCATACTTCATTGCAACGTCAGGCCCGAACAGTTGGATTTGAAAACATCGAAATCAACCTACTTCCGATCGAAAACAAATCGATGGAAAATGAAGAGGAAGAACAAGAGCAGCAAGCAACAAGCAAGCTCGTTGACGATCATTCGCCGATTGTTGTGGATGTGCGAACTGTGGAGGAATTCCAGGCCGGTGCTTTTCCTGATGCCATCAACATTCCGTTGGATGAACTGATGTACCGATTCGAGGAATTGGGAGAAAATGCCTCACGCGAAATTGTGGTTTACTGCGCTACCGGAGCACGATCAGCGTATGCTCAGCGTATTTTAATGCAGGTGGGCTTCAATAATGTAAAAAACGGTGGAGGGCTGACAGCTATGATGGCTAACAGGGAACCGAAAGAAACGACGCCCACCGAATCCAACGAACCAATTGTAATCGATGTTCGAACGCCCCAGGAATTTCAGGGAGGTGCGTATCCAGATGCCATCAATATTCCATTAGATGAGCTAACAAGTCAACTGGATAAGTTGGGAAGCAAGTCAAGAGAAATTACGCTTTATTGCGCATCTGGCGCGCGTTCGGCCTACGGACAGCGCATATTGGAACAAGCCGGATTTAAAAATGTGAGCAATGGTGGTGGAATCATGCATATGATGATGCGGAGGTAGAATAAGATATCAAGATAAAGCTTTTTTAACTCTTCGTCTCCAAATTCGAAGTGCCTCAGGAAGACAATACGAAACTATTGAAGACATTAAAACAATGGTTTTCCATAGTCTTCAATCGCCTTAAAAAGTTTAAAAAATAACCAATGGGAACCTTTCTTCGCGAATTGTTCCCATTTTTTATGTGTTATTCATTTCGAAGCGTTTCATATAGATTTCCTCGCATGGCCAGCCGATTGCCGATCAATACCCATAACCAGGCACTCAGAAAAACGATCACAAAGATCAGTAAACTCCAATAAAGCAAGCCTGCATATAACGAAGAAAGCAAACTGGGCAAGGCAGAAAGAATCGCAGGAATGAGGCCCAAAACAAGCGACACGAGCACCAACACTATATGGCCACGTAAAACAAACTGTCGAACGTTGCGTTTTCGAAAACCGGTGGCCTCCAATAAAGCAAACTGGGTTCGGCTCTCATAAATACTCCTGAAAATAATAATGCCAAGCCCGGCAGTTCCAATCAACAAGCCCAACGCGCCCAGCATTAAAAAGATGTTCAAATAGGTATTTTCAACCTGGTAAAAAAGTAATAGTCGTTCTTTGGTTGTAGAAATTTCCAATCCATAATTACGGAAAGCTGCCTGAAGGTTTTCCTGCTCTTCCCCGGGAGCTTCAACCAAAAAAACAGATGCCCCACTCACCGATGGGAAGTGTTCGGAAAACAAACTGTCAGCTACCAGAATATTTCCCTGGAAAACGGAATTAGCCAAACCCCCAACCAGTTTTAAAACGACTTGTTCTCCTGCTTCATTTTGGTAGACTAGTGTATCGCCAACCGATTTGCCCAGTCCCCATTTGATCACCGTTTGATCAGCCACAGCGGGAATCTGCCCGTTTGGCAACGGCTTCTCCAAACTCAGCCACGGATGTTGCGGGTCCAACTCTTCAGACTGGCTGGCAAAAGTAAAAGCCTGCCGTTGATCAAATTTCGTTACATCAAAACCTAAGACCCGCGGCCGTTTCACCCGGTTCAAATTCAAACAGCTGGCATCGTCTCCGGATAGTGCATGAAACTGAACGAATTCTGCAGGGGAATCGTCTAATCCTAATTCGAAGCGACCTTCCGGTGAATTTAAATCATACAAAACCGGATAGCTGGTTTGCGCAAAAAAGGTGTAACCACCAGTTCCTGAGGAGGCTTGATCAGCATGACTCGTCAAATCCTTACGATTAAGCCCGGTAGAGAGAACCAAAAACACTCCAACCGAAAGGAAACTGATGATCAGCATATTTCGCCGACGATTGGCTAAAATTAGTTTGTACGACAAATAGCCTCTTGACAGCTTTTGAGAAGGGTTGTTTTCCTTCCGGATGAACCATTTATTGACCAGTAAAAGTAAACCGGGAAGTAAGCCAAACCCACTGATGAAGAAAATTTCAGCATTCAGTTCCTTACCAATTCCCTGCCAAACCATCAGCAAGACGGACAGGACAATCAAGCTTATGCCAATCCAGAAGGATGTTTTGCCCGATTTGGATTTGGAAGTTTGCTGTTGTTGTACCGACACGATAACCTGCTTAGCGAATCGCCTTAAAACAAACCAGACGGTTGCCAAACTGATGATCAACACAATCAAAAACGTTTTCACCACGGCTGTTGGTGTAACTAAAACATGCAATATTGATGTACGGACAATGTCTCGCCAAATGGTGTTAATCGCATCCATAATCAAGCTGTTGTAGGCCAAGCCAAGCGGCGCCCCCACCAGAATTCCCGTGAATACTATTAGTAAAGCTTCGGAAAAGAAAAACTGGCGAATCCTTGCGGGCAGGAACCCCATGGCGTGTAGCGTACCAATTTCCCGGCGGCGGAAGTTCAGGTACAGTTGGAACATCAGGTAGGCCAGTAACAAGGCGGCAAACAACACAAAAAAGCTTAACCCGATAAACAGACCGCTGAAATCGCTCCCTTGCGATGCAGCTTGCAAGCCATTTTCTTTAGCTGCTTTTGCCTGAAAACCGACATCCTGTGGTTGAAGCGTAGCCAGTACCAGATTTTTAAAATCAGCGGCCTCCAAATCATCTGCACGAATAGCAGTAGCTTTCCCAAACCGATTACTCCATAACTGTTGTGCTGTTTCTAGATTTACAAATGCTTTGGGTGTTCCTTTAAACTTGTTCCAGTAGTCTTCATCCTTCTGCCGAATTTCCGATAAATCAACCGGCACACCTGTTTCCCAATCGCTGCAATGTCCGGCATCCGACAAGCCCGGAATATCCGGCATGAGGTTGACATCACCCCATTGACCATTCATTTCAACAATCTCGGCAACCTGAAACCAAGCCGATTTCTCTTCCAACTGCCGAAGCGGACCAACTTCAAAATACGAAATCCGAAGCGAGTCGCCAACCTTCGCCTGCAAATCCTCGGCCAACCAGCGGTTGATGATTATTTCACCGTCTGCAATGGTCGCTAGTTGACCAGGCAAACCAGCGACAAACGAATAGGGTGTTTGGTGATCACCCAACCGGAATTCATTAACGAAATAGGAAAATACCGGGTAAGCTTTTCCTTCGGCCTGTTGAATTTTATCAAGAATAGAAGGCTCAATGAAAACACGGTCTGAAATCAATTCGGTATAGCCCAAATCTGAATTCTCACGGATGGATAGATTCACATCTTCCAGTTGCCAATGGGCAGAAATTCGCTCATATAACAATGGTTCCTCAATCCCGGGAGCATCCACTAAAATAACATTGGCCTTTTTGCCCAGCTCCATCTGCTGATTTAGAAACCCCAACGACAGAAACACATTCTTTGGGGCTGACTGGATATTTTGAAGATTGAAATTGCCTGTATTTTCCTGCTCTGCAATTGCTTTTATCGTCACACGAAACGACACCGTATTCTCGTCTGCCGACACAAAAGGCGTATTGGCCGGGAAAGTGCTCAGTTTGTTCACCCGAAGTAATACTTCTTCTCCTGCTGTTACTCCCATGATCTCGGCCAGTTGACTGTTAATCACAGCTTCACTTCCGGTAAGCGAATATAGGCTGTCTGTTCCTGCAAAAGCGTTAAATTCGTCTTCAATTCCCCAAACCTGCAACTGCCCTACCCGCGCCTCGCCGCCATTCAACACAGCCATCCCATTGGCAAATAACAGGGGTGTCGTCGCTGCTTCATCGTCGGCTATTTCGTTGGCCAAAGCAGCACGAAACAAGCGTTCGCCCCCCGTAACCACCCAATTGGTTTGGCCCAGCCGTTGCTGTGTAATTTGTTGCAGACTGTGCTTCACCGTGTCGCCAATGATAAACGCCCCGAACAAAATAGCGGTACTTAATGCCACACCCAATACGATGGTCAGGTTGAGTTTCCAATAATGAAGCCAGGATTTTATTGCGTATTTCAATCCATTCATACCTTGTTCAGTTGTAGTTTTCCTTCTTTCAGCTGATAGATTTTATCCATTTTTGAGGCAAGGTTCATCGAGTGGGTAACGACAATCAGGCTCGTCTTTTGCTCTTTATTGAGTTGTAGAAGTAAATCAGCCAATTGATCGGACGAATGCTGATCCAACGCACCGGTGGGTTCATCTGCCAATAAGATTTTGGGTTGATTGATCAACGCCCGGGCTACCGCTGTTCGCTGGCATTCCCCACCCGACAACTGGCCGGGTTTCTGCAACAACAAAGCGTTGATTCCAAGTTTTTCCGTTAACTGCTCCGCACGGTTTTTCGCTGGTTCATCTGCTTGTTTCTTTTCTGCGATAACCGGAAGCAATACGTTTTCGAGTAAGGTTAATTGTGGTAATAAATGGTGCTGCTGAAAAACAAAACCAATCGACTGGTTTCGGAAAGCAGCCAACTCTTTTTCATTCTTATTGAAGACGGATTCGCCATCTAGCTGAACATCGCCACTGTCGGGTTGATCCAGTGCTCCAAGCATATTCAGCAAGGTGGTTTTGCCTGACCCCGAAGGGCCAACGATAGCTACACTTTCACCTTCTTCAACGGTTAAATCCAGTCCATCCAGAATAACCCGCTTTTCACCGGATCCGGATTGAAAACTTTTGGTTAGCGATTTGATTTCAAGCATGTTGTTTTGAGTTTTTTTATTCGTTCGGAGTAGGATCTTCCTTTCCCCACAAAGGTAGTTGATCTCGTGTTCATCACGAAACATCAATCCTTCAATTTAAAATGAAAAAAGCTGCTCTACAAAAGAACAGCCTCATCCATTTTTTACATCCACACCTACTCCTGGTAAGAACTATTCAATTTCGTGCATCGCTTGAAATATTTTATTACGCACTTCATTATTATTAAATGTTCCTGTAAAGTGTTCGGCTCCCGGTCCAAAAGCAAAAACCGGAACAAGCGCAGCGGTATGCTGTGTTGTCGCAAACCGAATATCTTCGTACTGATCTCCGGCTAATGCAAATCCGCCGGTTTCATGATCTGCAGTTACAATCACCAAGGTGTTTCCATCCTTTTCGGCAAAGTCCAGCGCCTTGCCAATCGTCTCATCAAAATCAATCACTTCGGTAATTAAATGCTCTGCATTGTTGCGGTGCCCGGCCCAATCAATTTGTGAACCTTCCACCATCAGGAAAAAACCATCCTCACTTTTACTTAGATAATCAATTGCCATTTGCGTGGCTTGGGGAAGATAGTCGCCTCTCTTCTCAGGCATTTTAGGCATATTTTCGTGAGACAGGAAAAACGCATATTTCTTTTCAGGATCAGCCTCAAAACGATCTAAAGAAACCGTATCAACAATAAAACCATTTTCTTCCATCGTTGCCAGTTGATTAGTTCCATCCTCACGCTGAGTAAAGTTTTCCAGTCCTCCGCCCGCAACGAAATCGATAGAAGAAACAGCCAATTGGCTCGCTAGCTCCTCATATTGATAGCGGGACGGAACGTGTCCGTAAAATGCTGCTGGTGTTGCATCGGTAACCGCCGAAGTAACCACAATTCCAGTTCGGTAATTTAGTGCCGAAAGCGTATCGGTCATGCTCTGCATTGGCACCATATCAACCGACATACCAATCACTTTTTTAAATGTGCGTTGCCCACAACTGTAAGCTGTTGCACTGGCAGCCGAATCGGTAATCTTTTGCACAGCAGCCGATGTATTGATTAAACCAATTTTTGAAAAGCGACTGAAGTTTACTTTTCCTTCTTTAAAATAATATGCTGACGAAACCTGCGATAGTCCCATCCCATCGCCAATGAGCAAAATAATATTCAAAGGTTTCTTCGTTTGGCTTTTATTTTTAGTTCCATCTGTACAAGCAAGCGTGAGAAGCAAAAAAAATAAAGCCCACAATTTAATTTTCATCATTTAAAATTTTTCTTTTTTATGAATGAATGATTCATTTTCTCAGCAAAAATCCTTCGAAAAAAAAGGAGGAGAATTGTCTCCCCTCCGAATTAAAATTAAGCAGTTTAATAGCCTTCATTTTGAACCAGGTAGCCTTCAGCCACCGATGTTCCATCAATCGCTGTTTGTGGTATCGGAAACAGGCGCTTGGTTACATCACTATTGGTTTTCTCAATCAAAGGATCTTCATATTTTCCAAAACGAATCATATCAGTTCTCCGCTGATGTTCCCAGTAAAACTCAAATCCACGCTCGCGGAAAAGAAGATCCAGATCAAGTTCATCAAGTGCTGGTGGCGTAACATCAGGCCTTGAAGTTCGTGATGCTCTTACAAAATTTACATCGACGAGTGCTCCATCAGCATCGTTTTTATGCAATTTGGCTTCGGCTCGCAACAAGTACATGTTAGCCAGGCGCACAATAACCAAATCGTGCTCGCCCTTGTTAGTTCCATTGGTCGACACCGAGCTCCATTCATATTTCTCAACACGATAACCTCTGTTGTAATCACTGCCTTCCGCCGTAAAATCAATTTCTAAAAGATAATCAACGTAAGCATCTTCGGCGGCTCTACGTACGTCTTTCACCGGTCCCAGGTAATATTCACCTTCGTCATCAACAAAAAATGGTTGTTTATGTCCGGCATTCTGCAACCCGATTTGTAATCCGCGATAAATACCCCGGTTAAGGTTGAAATCTTCGGCAGCAATTGTGGAATCTTCCGGAACAATCAAACGTTTCCAAAAGAAGCGACAATCGGCATCTGCCGGATCAACATCACCGTAGGCCTCAACCCAGCTTTCATAAAACTCCTGTGTGATGGCGCCACCGTCGGTTCCGTCACCATCAGGATACAGCGGGTTGCCATAAAAACTACCGGACATAGACCAGTAACACATCCGGTTGTGCGAACTACTCAGGTCCGGACGTTGATCAATTGCCATAATCAGCTCTTTGTTCATATGATTATCGTTATTGAAACAGGCAAAAAACTCAGGCGATAAGGAATAGTCGTAGTCGTTGATCACCTTAGTTGCGTATTCAATTACCTTATCCATATCGGCATCCTGAAAATCGAAGTTTGTTGCATACGGATCGCGCCAAACGGCAGCATTAATGTACAGACGAGCAAGCAATGCATAGGCTCCACCCTGCGTCAAACGTCCTGGGCCAACGTCGGTTCTTAAATCGCTAAGCACATCTTCCAGTTCGGTACGAATATATTCCACCGCTTCATTTCCCCTCAAAATGGTCGACAACTCATCCGGCTCATCTTTCTGAAAAGCAATTCCCCACAAATCAAGCATCAGCATGTTGTAGTAAGCGCGCATTCCGCGTACTTCGGCCAGGTATGTTTTGGCAACATCATCGGTTTCAGCCAACGGTTCCAATGCCACAATGGCACTGGCCGCCCGCGAAAGCATCTGAGTCAAATCATTCCAGGTATCTTTGATCTTATTATTTGTGGGCAGATATTCGTGCGTGTGCAACTGTATAAAAACGCCACCATCGTACCAATCTTTTCCTCCACGAGCGGGCAAAATTCCTTCATCGGTTGTAATTTCCTGAAGACAAAATAAATGCGTATGCAAAAACAACGTAGAAAGGTTTGAATAAACCGGAGCAACAGCACTTGTTACCAATTCATCTTCCGAAACACTTCCAGTGAGCGATTCGTCCAATACTTGCTCGTCCAAATCGGTACAACTTGTGCTGAACAGCAACGCCAATGATGCGGCTGCTAATTTGATTGTATTTTTTATTTGATTTTTCATCATGTTAAAATTGTTTGTTTTCGATTGTGCGGTGGAATTTGGTCCTTCCTCCAAGGGAACATTCTCATATTGTTGCATGCAATTAAAACTTGACGTTTATTCCTGCTACAAATGTTCTGGCTTTTGGATAGCCGTTATCATCAATTCCAAAAGATTGTATTCCTCCCTGAGATTTATCCTGATTGACTTCAGGATCAAATCCACTATAATCCGTTATAACAAATAAATTCTGTCCCGTAACAGTTACACGTAATTCCTTAATCCAGCTTGCGATGCCCATCGACTTCGTATTAAAATTATAGGCCAGCGTCATGTTATTTAACCGGAGGAACGATCCGTCTTCAAGGTAGCGGGTTGAAACAAGTGCTGTATTAGTAATTGCTTCTTCCGGATATTCAATTGCTTTAGGAACTACATTGTTTGAAGTGGCAAGCTGTCCTTTATAGAACTTGTTCATCGCCGTGTGGTTGTATATTTTGTTTCCCGTTACGCCATTGAAATTTAGGTTTAAATCAAACCGTTTATAGCTTAAATCCACATAGAAATTATACATCAGATCGGGTAAAGCGCTGCCCACAACATAGCGGTCATCTCCATCAGGAACTGCCGGATCTTCGTAAGTTGAAAGTCCATCATTGCCTATTCCGGTAAACTTTTTCATGTAGAACGAACCAATCGGATACCCATTAATCATCCCGTTAATTGTTGCTCCGGTTTGTCCCGATCCTGAAGCTGCCCCTGTGGTTAGTACAGTAAATGGCGAATCCTCCACCACATTGTCAATAAACGTAGCATTTGCGCCAATAGCGTATGAAAAACTGTTCAGGTTTTGATGCTGATAATCCAAAGCAATCTCCAATCCTTTGTTCGTGATTTTCATATCATCCACATTGGTCCAGTAAGTAGGTGCCGGTGAGACAGGGTCAAATGAAGGTACCTCCACCAAAATGTTAGTCGACACTTTGTAAAAATAGTCCACCGTTCCGGAAAGCGCCCCGTCAAACAGTCCAAAATCTACTCCAACATTGGTTTGCGTGGAAACTTCCCACTGAATGTCAGGATTAGCCAAGCGCGTATAAACGGTTCCTACCGGATAAGGGCCTGTTTCACTTAGTGGATAACTATAATCTCCGCTGTTGGACGACTGAAATGACTCTTTTGTGATTTTCGCAGGGATTTCCTGATTCCCGGTTTGTCCCCACCCTGCACGAAGTTTCAGATTATTGAAAGGAGTTGATTCCATAAATGATTCTTCTGAAATCCGCCAACCAGCAGCAAACGAAGGGAAAGTCCCATACTTATTATTTCCGCCAAATTTCGAAGAGCCATCTACCCTCACGGTAGCTGTTAGCATGTACCGTCCCTGATAATTATAAGTTGCCCGTCCAAAATACGATTGCAGCTCGTTGATCTGAGCCCAACCCGAAGGCCTGTTTTCTGCCAGATCCAACCGTTGTCCCAGTCCTGGATTGTAGCGAGGCTCAATGCCATTAGCTTCAAATTCCACAATATTCCAGCTTCTTGATTTTTCTTTTGTTTTTTGAAAGGAATGACCGGCGAGTAAGGTTAAATGCTGATCGTTAAAATCCACTTCGTAGGTTAGGTAATTTTCAATCAATGTATTTTTACCGTTAAAAAAGGTTTGTGCCAAACGTCCTTCAACATAAGGATCAATACTTGGCATTTCCTGTGCATCCGTCTCACTCGAGCGATTTTCGTACCCGAAATTCAACTTGTAAACCAACCCATCGATAATTTCCAATGATGGAGCAATATTGACAATCATATTGCGTGTTTCATCAAAATTTTTGAATAGTTCGGCCTGGATCAAAGGGTTAATTAAATCCCGATACTTTGTTGGTTCTCCCTGATCATTATAGGCAGGATAAGTAGGATTAAAACTAAGCATGTTGGAAACAACAGTTCCCATGTGTGCATTCTCGCCTGTTTCAATCGTAGAATTCAAATTAAAATCAATGTTTAGTCTTCCATCCAGTAATTGCTGTGTTGCGTTTACTCGTCCGCTATACCTTTTAATTCCTGTATTGATCACGATTCCTTCCTGATCAAGATACCCCAAAGACGCACGATAGGTCAGGTTATCTTTTCCTCCGGACATGATGAGGTTGTAGTCTTGTGTAAGGGCTGTTCGTGATAATTCATCCTGCCAATCTGTATCCCCTCCTCTATCTTCCAAAACACCACCTATTTCTTCCACTTTTTCGCGGAACTCATCTGCGCTATAAACCGGTAACTTCTTGGCAATTTTCGATATTCCTACATTTGAAGTGATCGCAACTTGCGAGGTTCCTGACTTTCCTTTTTTAGTGGTAATAATGATTACCCCGTTTGCTCCTCGCGAACCGTAAATAGCAGTTGCAGAAGCATCTTTCAAAACATCAATGGTTTCGATATCTTCGGCGTTGATAAAATTTAGCGGACTCGAACTCGAGCCGGTCCCTGCCATACCGATGGGAAATCCATCGACTACAAAGAGGGGGCCTGACCCTTGACGAATGGTTCCCTGTCCACGGATGATTATCCGTTGTCCGCTTCCGGGAGCCCCACTCGATGAGGTGATGTTTACTCCTGACACTTTGCCTTGAAGCAATTGTCCGGGAGAACTGACTACTCCCTTATTAAAATTTTTGCTCTTAACAGAACTTACCGCTCCGGTTACGTCTTCTTTTTGGAGCTTTCCATACCCGATTGCGACCACTTCCCCCAGGCCAACAGTTTCCTCCTCCAGGGTAACATTAATTGTATCCTGTGCGCCAATCTCTACTCTCTTACCTACCATTCCAACAAACGAAAACAACAATGCATTGGCATCGGAAGGAAGCTTCAACGTGTAGGAACCGTCTATGCCAGACACGACACCGATGCTTGTTCCTTCTACGATGATAGATACTCCCGGAAGAGGCATTCCGGCTTCGTCAACCACTTTTCCCGTTATCGTCCTTCTATTTGTCTGGCCAGTCTGTGTCTTTACCGGGCTTATTTCCTTCTCATCCAGAGTCTCTGCAGTACTCTGGGCAATCATCACCTGCCGG
Organism: Sunxiuqinia indica; assembly: GCF_009847015.1. GTDB lineage: Bacteria > Bacteroidota > Bacteroidia > Bacteroidales > Prolixibacteraceae > Sunxiuqinia > Sunxiuqinia indica. The sequence continues at coordinate 193,213 of NZ_WVEM01000001.1, read as the reverse complement.
TCATCCACCTGATATACATAGTTGGTTCCGTCAAAGAGCTGATCTAAAATTTCATGAATTGATTTATCTGACAGTTGAACGGTAACTTTGTCTGTCAGGCTAACTTTGCTATCCTCATAAAAAAAGATATACTCACTTTGTCGTTCAATATCCTCTAGAACTTCCTTAATTGATTTTTCCTGAAGGTTTACCGAAAGCTTAATATGCTGTGCATAACTGCCAGCACTTGCTGTAACAATGAAAGCAAAAATGAAAACAACCACGAGCTTCATTATCAACAAAAGTTTTTTGGGACTCATAAAAGAGTCTGTTTCAAAATTATTTTTCATACATTTGAATGTTAATTTTTAATAACTGAATTAGAGCTTGTTAGAATTTGACATTTGCCGGGAAATGTAGTCCAGACATCTCCCGGTTTTTTTTTTGATTCTGAATCTTATACCATACGCACTATTGTTTTATTATAAAGTGATTACCCGATTGATTGATTTTTATTGAGGATACAAAAGCAAGGGTAGCCAACACATCTGCTACATCATCTTTTAGATCCAGTTTTCCGGTAAAACTCCGGCTGGTTAAAGTTTCATCCGCAATGTTGATATCACAGTTGTAATACCTTTTAAGCTGTTTTACAATCTCAGCTAAATACTCGTTCTTATAAATCAGCATTCCGTCCCTCCAGGCCGTATAATATTTCGTATTTACCTTTTGCTGAGTGATTTCCTGATCGACAGGATCATACTGGACGAGTGTTCCCGGTGTAATTTTTAGTTTGCCTGGTTGAAAGAGATTTTGGGAATCATAATTTATTTCAATACTTCCTCGTTCCAAAACTGCGCTTGTGTAACCATTATCCTTATATGCACAAACATTGAATACTGTTCCCAGCACTTCAATGTTAAGATCTGGAGTAACTACTACAAATGGGGAATCTTCTTGGTGACTCACGTCAAACATTGCCTCACCCTCGAGGTATACTTCCCGTTTTTCTTGTGTGAAATTGGCAGGGTAAATAAATTTAGAGCCGGAGTTTACCCATACAATACTTCCATCGGCCAGTATTACTTTACTCCGTCGGCCAAAAGGAACAAAGATTGTATTGTAGGCTGCGGTATTTTCATCAGCGAGTCGGTCAATTGCTCTTTTTTCGTCAATAATTACTTTGCCGCTGCTCTTGACGTAATTAATCTCTGACTCTTTACTATCGATCTCATATTCGCGTTTTCCGGCTAAAATTAAATGCGTATTCGCCGAGGAGTTATCACATTGTATTGATTGGGCAAAACGACTAATTTCCTCATGTTCTGAATCAACAACATTGAAAAGTGAGAAAATTAAAAGTGCAAATACAATAATTGCCGCTGCTTGAAGTATGCTGGCATTTGATCGATATAAAATCAGTTTTTTACTCTGAATCTCTTCTTGCTGCTTGACCTTATCCTTTAATTTCTGTAGCCCTCGTTGATAATCAAACCGTTTTTCAGAATAGCGATAGCTCTTATCCCATTCTTCTTCCAACTGCCTGTACAGATGATTGTAGTTTTCAACTTTCAGAAAAGAGGTCAGCTGATCTTTTTCGTTTTTATCTGCTTCGTTAGCCAACACCTTAATGGCGATCTCAAAAAACTTACTCTTGTCCATTTTCTTTGTTTTACACTCATGAGACAAGAATTCGTCATTCAAGCTACCATCGAAACACCTTAACAGATCATCAACTAAACGTTAAATAAAAAGATGGGTCTATTTATGCTGACTGAAATAAGAGAACAAGACCACACAACTAGCTGAAGAATACTGTGTGACATGTTTTACGGCTTCGGTCATTTGCTTTTGCACGGTATTCACTGAAATAGCCAGCAAGTCAGCAATTTCTTTATACTTCATCCCTTCCATCCGATTGAGAATAAAGATGGCTCGACGCTGGGGAGGTAATTTATCAATGATCATTTCAACCTGTTGCAAGGTCTCCGCGTAAGTTAAATGCGCGTCAGCATCTTCGTTGTAATTGTTGCGGAACTCATATCGTTCTATTTCTTCAAAATATTTTTTTTGAGTCTTTAGAAAATTGACCGAGTGATTTCTTACAGCAGCAAATAAATATGATTTGATACTTGATTTGATCGATAAGGTATCCCGTTTTAACCAAACAGCAAGAAAAACATCAGAAACGACTTCTTCCGTATAGTCCACACTTTTTAGAAAGGAAAAAGCGAAGTTACAAAGCGGATGATAGTACCTTTCATACAACAATTCCAATGCTTTTTGATCACCTTGACTTATTTGGGCAAAGATTGCTGAGTCAGTTTGTAAATCCATTTTTCACGTTCTTGAATCAGCAAAAGTAAAATGAACTCTTCTTTAGATTATTAAGAATCGAATAATTATTGTTTAACTTCTATCAATAATCGACTACCTCGCAAAATCACTATGGGTAAGCACAACGATGCCACAGTTAGCTAACAAAAGATCATTTCACTACTTTCTTGTATATCTCCACCAGCTTTTCAGATTGTTTAAGAACATCGAAATGAGCCTTCACGCCTTCCAGGCCTTTTTGGCTTAGCTGAGCTAATTTATCCTGATCAAGGATGACGCTTTTCCAGGCCTTGGCTAATTTTTTGGCGCTATTGGGGTGATAAGTCAATCCTCCGCCTGACATCTCTGCCACTTCGGGGAAAGCGCCCAACTGCGGCTGAACCAAGGGAATTCCGGAGGCCAATGCTTCCAATTGATACAAGCCAAACGCTTCGCCATTCAATACTGGCACCGTCAATAAAGTCACGGTATCAAAGAAATTCTGGCGCGAAGGGTTTTCGAATTCTTCCACCCACAACACGTCCTCTTCCAATCCGGCCGCGGCAATTTTTTTCTTTTGTTCTTTAATGAATTGCGTATCATCATTGGTCTTGCCACCCGTGATCTTCAGTTTGACCGATTGGTAAGCCTCATCTTCCTTTAAAAGAAGGAAGGCATCAACCAGTATTCCCAAGCCACTTTCTTCGCACATTCGGGAGATAAACCCGATTACCGGCTCCTTTTCCCCAACTGGCTTAACCTTGTAATCAGCTGCATCCACTCCAATATGATTAATGTGTAGCTGATCACGGCGAAGGTGCAATCTTTTCAACATCTCTTTGGCATAAAAGTGGCTCACCGCAACAAAGGCATCCACTTCCTTTCCACGCTCGGTCATTAATTGCCAAACTTCTTCACGGTGCTTATCGCTCATCACATCCACCCACACATCTTCGTCCTGCAGGGAGCACACCACCGGAATATTCATTTCCTGTTTAATGCGGCGGGCCAATCCTAGAAGTAGCGCATTCGAAAGATGCACCACGTCGGGCTTGGCTTCATCGCGCAACCAATGCACCAGCTTCTCCAACTCATCTTTTTGCAGGCCTTCTTCTCCCAACAACATGGAAACGGTCATTTCTTCGAGTCCTTTTGCACGTGTTGATCCCGCATTTTGAGCGGCAAGGTGCAAAACCCGCCTAGAGTTCAGCATGTTATCCACAAAGCCGGGCATATGACGAAAAACCGGGAAACGTTGCTTCAGGTAGATATCAACCGCACCATAAAAAACAGGCACTTCGTTTAAATCATGGGCGTCTTCAAACAATGGCAGGTAAAGCGGCACTTTAACGACCTCCTGTCCCAAGTCTTGCAGTGCCCTCATGTATTTACTGTCGCGCAAGCAATTTCCGCAGTAAAAACTACCGCCTGATCCCGGAATGATGTGTGCGATTTTCATAGCTTACGTTTTTTTTGACAAGTTATCGATTTCCATCCGATTGTCCCAAAATATAAATTCGCCCGTCGTTGGCGCCAATAATAATTTTTTGCTGATAAACCGCCGGAGAACTCACCATCTGGCTTCCGACTTCATAACTTCCGAGTTCCTCTCCTGTTGCCAGCTCATGAATAAAAAGCATACCATCCATTGTAGCGCTAACAACTTTGTTTCCGGCAATTACTGAAGACGAGTTCACCCGGTTTGACAATCGTTTTGCCCAGATTCGCTGACCATTTTTTCGATTGAAACAGTACAGGTTCCGGTCTTCATTTCCAACGACAATATAATCCACGGAGACCGCCGGTGAAGCAACAAAAGGCAAGTTTTTATCCGGGTTATCATAGGTCCATAGCACTTGCCCTTCTTCCAGATCAACCGCAAAAAAACGTCCTTCGTAGTCGCCTACATAAGCTACCTGTCCTACAATCGCCGGAGATGACGCGACATAAGTGGCCAATTCAATTTTGCTGGTTGCTTTGCCGGTTTGCAGGTTGACCACGTGCAAAAAGCCATCGCATCCTCCAAAAATCACCTTGTTCTGATACAAGGCAGGCGCGCCGTTAATGAAATTATCCGACTCGTATTTCCACAGGTTTTCCCCGTTCTTCAGGTCGACACCATGCAGGAAATAGTCATAGCTGCCAACAGCCACCACTGTTTGATCTGCCCCGGTATGCCAGTTGGCTGAGCCGATGATCTGGTTATCCGTCTTGTATTTCCAAACCAGCGCTCCATCCGGCTGATTCAAACAAAAAAGCCATCCGTCCAACGATCCAAACAACACTTTTCCTTCCAACAGAACGGCAGGCGCTTCAATGGCATTTTCGGCATTAAACTTCCATTTCAATTCGCCTTTTAGGTTGAAAGCGTAGAAAAAGCCATCGGTTGATCCGCAATAAACAACATCGTCTTTAATAACCGGCGAAGCTTTGATATCATCTTCGGTTTGAAAGGAAGCGACCAACCGCAGTTGATTGGGCAATTCGCCCGAAACGGAAGCCGTAAGTTGCTGATTTCCGCGGAATATGGGCCACTCAGACTGTGCGAATGCCAACTGACTCAGTGAAACAAGCAACATGACAATGGCAAGCCATCCAACACTCGGTGTTGCCCGATGAGCGGTTGTTACAGGCCAACGAGCAATTGTTACAGACCAACGAGCGTTTATTGCAAGCTGACGAGCAGTTATTACAAGCTGACGAGCAATTACTACAAGCTGACGAGCAATTACTACAAGTCGACGAGCAGTTCTTGCAAGCTGATAAAGGCTTGTTGCAGGACAATTGTCAGCTATTGCGAGCCTATAAGAGCTTGTTGCAGCCCATTGGCCAGTTATTGCCCTACCGGTTGGTAACAAATTCTCTGTATCTGCTCTTTCGTTTGACTTCATCATCTGCTTTTCTCTCATTCGTTAAATTGTTCTTCCGCATCGGTTTTTGCCAACGCCCCGGTCGGGCATTTCTCGGCAACCAACGCAGCGGTTTTCTCCAGTGCTTTTCCGACCGATTCAGAAAACGGCACGCCCACTTTTACATCAAAGCCACGCCCGATAAATGAAAAACCGAAAGCTTCCTGGTATTGTTTGGTAAGACGTACGCAAATGCCGCATTTGATGCATTTCGATGATTCATACACAATATTTTGCGGGGCAAATTCCTTTTGAATGACAAACCGGTCGTCGTATTGAAAGCGTCGCTGTTCGGCTCCATAGACATCTGACAGCTCCCGCAATTTGCAGCTTTCCGGGTTGCGGCAGTCGCAATGCAAGCAACGCTTCGCCTCGGCGACAGCCTCTTCCATGGTAAAGCCAACCGCTTTTCCCCGACTCGCTTCCAGGCGTTCGGAGTCATTCGATTCTTTTAAATATTCAGCAAACTCAGGCTCCTGCAGTTTTCCAAACTTCGAGTTAAACCGGCTGGGATAAGCGCTTAGCCGGGCGGTTTTGAAGAGCTGATCCAAAATGAAAGCCAGCTCCTTGCCCTGCCCGACCGAACGCACTGCCAACTTGGATGGGCGCAACGCGTTACCGATAGCAGATACCCCTTCGATGGAGGTTTGGTAGGTCGCCTTATCAATTTCAATCCCTGTCTTGGATAGGTTCAGCCCATAGCCTTTCCATTGATCAGTGGACGCCCCCACAGCCAGCACGACGGCATCGTAGCGCTGCTGCAGTTTTTCAAATTCAAGCTGGTCAATGGTCGAACCGTAGTTGATCTGAATATCGGAATCTAAAATGGCGCCGATCTCGGCCTCCCTGACCTTGGCCGGTAAAACAGTTTCGTCAATTTGCAGGATCTCTCCGCCGGCCTTTGTGTTCTTTTCAAACAGAACGACCTGGTGACCTGCTTTATTCAAATAAAAGGCGGCAGCCAATCCCGCAGGTCCAGCGCCTACGATCGCCACTTCTTTACCCGATTTCTCTTTCGGCTGAACCGGTGCGACACCTTTTTCCAATTCCTGATCGGCGGTAAACCCTTTCAACAGGCAAATAGAAACCGGATCGTCGACCTGTTTGCGACGGCATCCGGCTTCGCAGGGAGCCGGACAAATGCGCCCCAAAATGGCAGGCAAGGCAATATCTCGCTTCACCACTTCAATGGCTTTGGCGTGATTACCAGCGGCAATCAAACGGTTCATCAATGGGATATTCATATGCGCCGGACAAACCAGCTGACAAGGCGCTTCGCAGTCGCCCACATGTTCGCTCAACAAAAGTTCGAGTGACGCTTTTCGTGATTCGCGGCATTCATCATCGTCGGTAATAATTTCCATTCCGTCCATTGCCGGCATAGAGCACGAAGCCATTAATCTGCCATTCCGCTCATCCTTTACCAAACACACCAGACACGAGGTAAAATGCTCCGTCCCTTCCAGGTGGCACATCGTTGGAATATCGATCTGCAACTGCTTCGCTGCTTCCAAAAGCGTCGTGCCTTCGGGCACTTCAATGGATTGGTTATTTATCTTTAGCTTGATCATTGTGTTGCGTTATGAGTTTCGAGTTGCGAGTTGCGAGTTATGGGTTGCGAGTTGGGGTTTGCCAGTTCTTTTCGACATATTGAATAAACTTGTTGATTCTGGCTCCTAGTACGTCATATTCTTCTAATAAATCCTTTAATCCTTCTTTTTCAAAATAGAGATCGCTAATCATCATCAATTGAGAAATTGCTTCATCGCATGAAGAATGTGCAAAAACAAGAAATCGAATGAATTCATCTTTATATCTCCGTCTGCCATAACCTTCTGCGATATTATCTTTTATACTCTTTGTTGACCGACGCACCTGACTGCCTTGTTCATAGAGCTCGTATTTAGGTAGATCTAAACTCATTTTATGAACTCTGATCGCCAAAGTATAGGCTTGTTGATAAATTTCCAGATCCTTAAAACTTTTCATATATGCTGTTATTTTTCATCAACAACTCGTAACACGAAACCCATAACTCATAACCCGAAACCCACAACACGAAACATTTACTCAACAACCACTGCATCGACCGGGCATACCTGGCGGCAGGCATCACACTTGATGCACAGTTCCATATTGACCGAGTGCTTTTTGTGTGGTTCAAATTTGATGGCTTCCACCGGACATTTCTGGGCACATTTCGTACAACCGATACATTCATCATTAATGGAATAGGTAATCATCTCGGTGCATTTGCCCGACGGACAACGACCTTCAATATGAGCTTCATATTCTTCGGAAAAATAGCGCAAGGTGGTGATAATTGGGTTTGGTGCCGATTTTCCCAGGTTACACAAACTTCCTTTTTTGGTCCAGTCGGCCAAATACTTCAATTCCTCCAAATCTTTTTTTGTTCCCTTTCCCGTGGTAATTCTATTCAGAATGTCCAACATCCGTTTGGTTCCAACCCGGCAAAAAGTACATTTTCCACACGATTCTTCCTGAGTAAACGAAAGAAAATAACGGGCGATGTCCACCATGCAATCATCTTCATCCAGTACCACCAATCCTCCGGATCCCATCATGGCTCCGACCTCAATCAGCGACTGGTAATCGATTGGCGTATCGTATAAGGAGGCCGGAATACAGCCGCCGGACGGGCCACCGACTTGCACTGCTTTAAACTGTTTTCCATTTTGCACGCCACCACCAATCTCTTCCACAATCTGACGAATCGTTATTCCCATGGGCACTTCAATCAACCCTCCGCGGTTTACCTTTCCGGCCAGTGAAAATACTTTTGTTCCTTTCGAACGATCGGTGCCAATTCCACTAAAATTCTCCTTGCCTTTTCGGATGATATAAGAAACCTGTGCAAAAGTCTCGGTATTGTTGATTAGCGTGGGCTGTCCCCACAATCCTTTTTGCGCAGGAAATGGCGGGCGAATCGTTGGGAAACCACGATTACCCTCAATGGAGGCCATCAAGGCGGTTTCTTCGCCACACACAAAAGCTCCGGCTCCTTCGTAAATCTGAATATCGAAACTGAAATAAGAATTCAGAATATTCTCACCAAGCAAATTTTGCTCCCGGCAATTGATCAATGCCTGCCGAATGCGGGTCACCGCCAACGGATACTCAGCTCGAATATAGAAATAGCCATCTGTCGCTTTTACGGCGTAAGCGGCAATCAACATCCCCTCAATTACCCGGTATGGGTATGATTCCAGCAACATCCGATCCATGAATGCTCCCGGATCGCCCTCGTCACCATTGCAAATCAGGAATTTCTTATCTCCATTTTCCTTCTCCACCAGTTCCCATTTTAACCCGGTTAAGAAGCCAGCACCTCCACGTCCGCGCAAACCACTGTCTTTAACTGTCTGAATCACCTCATGTCGGTCTGTTTGCAGCGCCTTTTTCAGGGCTTCAAAGCCACCAAACTGACGGTACTCATCCATATCCAGCGGATTGATCACCCCACGATGCTCGGTGGCTATTGGCAGCTGGCGATCCAAAAAGCTGGACACCATTTCATCGCGCACATCAATGGCGTAACGGTCCACCCCTTCCCAAACTTCATCGGTTTGTACTTTTTCGAGGAAATTGTATGCTTTTGCTTTTAGCTGATCAAACAGACCTTTCGGTTTGAAATGAGTATTGATAATATCCGAAATCTCATTCGGTTTGACTTTCGCGTATAACTTACTTTGTTTTTGTTCATCAATGATTTCCACCAACGGAACCTGGTGACACATGCCCACGCAGCCCACGTTTTTCAATTGCAGATTGATGCCCGTGCCTTCTATGGTTTGTTCAATCTCTTTTTTGACATCTTCGCTCCCACTAGCGACACAACACGAGCCCAGTCCGATTCTAATTTCTCCCTGGAACTCACTGCCATCAGCATTTCTGAATTTACCTTTCTTGCCAACTTTTCCCACCTGGCTTTCAAAGTCGTGAATAACTGAGGTAACCTGATCAGTCGTTACATGTCCATAAGTGACATCATCAACCTGAACCACTGGCGCCAGTGTACAGCATCCCAGGCAAGAAACTTTTTCCAACGTATATTTCCCTTCCGCATCCGTTTCCTCCTGGCCTTTCAGGTTAAAATGCCTTTTGAAAGCATCATATACCTGCATGGCCCCTTTAACGTGGCAAGCCGTACCCACGCACACCTTTATCATGTGCTGACCTGCTGGCTGCATCCGAAATTGCGAATAAAAACTGGCCACTCCCGTTATATTTTCCGGAGTGATTTCTGTGGTTTCACAAACATGCCGCAAGGCTTCTTCCGGTAAATAGTTGAATTCATCTTGGATAGCCTGCAAAATTGGAATTAACGCGCCTTTCGTTTTCCCTTTTTGCTGAACAATCTGGTCAACCTGAGTGATAATATTTTGAAGTTCTTCTGTCATTTCGTTATTTTCCGATGCAATACAAATGATCAAATCCGCGTAAAAACATTTTGCCTTGCGCAAAAACCGGTGGGCATACTGATTTCTCACCCAAAGAAGACTCGGCAACCAATTGGAATTCTTTTCCTAATTTAAACACATGCAGATTACCTCCCATATCCATCAGGTACACTTTTCCATCAGCATAAACAGGTGACGCATAAATCCCATCTCCATATTCCTGTTCCCAATATTTGGTGCCTTCTTTCGCGTCGTAGCATGCTACTACCCCATAGCTTGTGGCAATAATCAGGAAGCCATCAACAGCCAGCGGGCTGGCTACTTCCGGCAAGTATTCGCTGTCTTCCCAAACAATTTCAGCCGAGGCTCCCACCTTGATCGCAGCCAGAGTGGCATATTCATTGGCCGCATAGACCATTCCATTTGAATAGCCTACCGACGGGCCAACTTCTCCCATCATACATTCCACCGTCCATAGTTCTTTTCCGGTTTCCGGATCGTAACCGGCAACCAACGGTTCTGCATTTAAAATCAGCTGATCTTTCCCATCTACTTCAGCCAATACCGGGGAAGCCCATGAGATATTGACATCGCGAACCGTTTCCCATTGAGAAGAACCGTCAGCAGTGCTTAACGCCATCACTTTGGAACCCCGATTGGTATCATACTGAACGATCAATTTGTCTTTGTATATAATGAGCGAAGATGAATGACCGTAGTGGTTATCCGGCACACCCAGGTTTTTTGCCCAACGACGTTTGCCTTCCATGTCCAGCGCTATCAGGTCGCCTGTTCCAAAAATGGCAAAAACAGCATTTCCATTTGTAGCCAGGGTTGGAGCAGCTAAACCGGTATCTTCCGTCACATTCGGAGTTTTAGCCGGTGATCCTGGTATTTGGTCGGCTTTGGTCTGCCACAGCAATTGACCGGTTGCGGTATTGTAACAATACACCTCTCGAGACTCCTTGTCAGCTCCACTGACAAATAACTTATCACCCCAAACGATAGGTGAATTGTACCCGTGTTTAGGCACCTGAACTTTCCAAAGCACGTTCTCGCCAGATGCGGCATCAAACTTTTCAGGGACATTCGTTTTATAGGTGATACCATCTCCGTCTGGCCCGCGGAAAAATGGATAGTTTTGTCGAAATTGTTCTTTAGTCGGGATGGCAGCCTTTGCCGTTGCTAAAACAGGCTTTTCCTTCATTTCACCCTTTGCGCCTGCGTCTTCCGTCGTGGCTTTCGCGTCCACTGAAGGTTCTGCAGCCTGATTGTTGGTATCTTCTGCGTCCGCTTCAACCTCTTTTTCTTCGCCTCCCGTTTCCTTTTCAGTTTGGTTAACCACTGCGACAGGTTGCACATCGATGACTTCGACACCAGATGCCGCCTGATTCTCGGCTAAAGCTCCCGTCGGTTCATACGAACTCAACAGATCATCCGACAGGAAGCCGGATAACAGGGCCAGAACGAAAAGTCCCAAGCCAGAATAAACCAACCATTTTCGAGCTAACTGCTTATCAAGAAAAGCATCCTTTTCAATGCTCTCCAGCTCTTCCAGTTCAGACCGAAGCGATTTCTGATACCGGACAGCTAACACAAAAACCAACACGCTAAAGATTAACAGGTAGGCACCTGTTCGAATCTGCCATTGGCTCGAAAAGTAAGCTTTGCGTATCAGCAAATCCAGCGCGCGTATATTCTCCTTCAGCACATCATCGTTCGGGTTATCATGCAATTGCTCTACTAACGCTTGCAAAGCAGGGCTTTCCAATGGATCAACCGACTTCAGTTGCAAGTAATTAGCAATTAGCATTACGCTCACAACCAAACTAAAAAGAGCGGCAATCCAGGCAATGCCTTTCGCCAGGTTCATTTTATCTTTTATCGTCCAATTCATTTTGTTTTCCATGGTTTTAGTTCTTCACCGGACAATAATCCATGCATCGTCCACAGCTTAAACAATTGGTTTTATCGGGTTCGTAATCATGACGGTTTCGATGCGAGGCTAATTTCAGCAATGTTAGTCCAACTACCAGCCCCATAAATCCTCCTAAAATCCAGCCCCCCCAGTAAAATTGACTTCTGATTTCGCGGGCTTCTTTTACAAGCTCATCCATTGATTCCCCTGATTGCACAAACGCACGGGCATCCAAATAGTCAGGATCTTGCTTTAACTCCGGGTTTTCCACCAACTGCTCAGCCAAATACACTTTTGTATTGAATTTGGATAAAGGCCCATGCAACATTGATCCGGCTAATCCTCCGATTCCGATCCATAGAGGAATAAAAAACAGGTAGGTCATCAGCCTTTGCACATTTGAACGGCGGCTTCCCTGTTCTTCAACCGGTTCTTCAATCACTCCATAGGGGCACGAATTAGCACACAACTTACATTGAATGCAATTTGATGGTGTAATGGTCATGTGCTTTTTTGAGAAAGTCGACATCCATCCCAGCAAAACGCCATACGGACAGAAAAAACGGCAATAGGGACGGGCAATGAAAATTCCAACAAGCAGAAATAATCCGCCAAGCAGCAACATTTGAAATTCAGCATCGAAACGGAAGATGCCGATAAACGGATCATAGCGGCAAATCAGAAACTCAGACCGGGTAGCAGCATATAATATGGCTAATCCTAAGTACAGATAGGGAATCATCCCCAATATTTTTTGTAACCATTTAGGAATTTCTATCGGCCGAAACGCGACCAAATCCTGAATAGCACCCAGCGGACAAACGCCAGCACAAAAGGTTCTTCCATAAAAAAGCGTTACCACCAACGGAATAACGAAAAAAGCCAGAGCCGTAAACGGCAGCACATAGGTCGGATCAAATATGGCCAAGGTCACATTTTGAATCGCTCCAATGGCACAAATGCACCCTTCGCGAAAAAAGCCAAAATAAAGCAAAGCAAAAACGGAAGTCCACATCACTCCGAGCCTTGATCGTTTTTTAACAACAAACCATGTTGCGATGACCAAGGCAGCAACCAATACAAACACATCCAGGTATTCAAGAAAAAGTGCCCTAGGCAAGGGCTGTGTCGTTGACGGCTGCGTGTAGCCCGTTTCAAATTCCGGTTTCGGGAAACGCTGCTGCGCCCATACCGGCAAGCTGATTAAGAAAGCTGAGAGAGTGAAAAGTATCTTAGAAATTCGGTTCATGTTTCTTCGTTTAGGCGGGCTTATTTTTATCACTTCCAGTTGCAAAGTCACCTTTGATTTTATAGGGGCTACTGGCTGGCACCCGCTCGAAAGCATCAGCCGGACAAACACGGGCTATGGAACATTCGTTGCAATTCACACACAGATCATGACGCACCTGCAAATGGAGCGATCCATTACCGAATGATGTACAACCTTCGACGCACTTGGCACAGCCAATGCACAATTCTTCATCAATCTGATACTCAAAATAAGGATCCTCAACAAATTTACGCTGGATGGCAGCAGTTGGGCAAAGCTGATTCTCCGCCGCTGTTGACCGGGCATTCGCATCGGGTTTGAGGTAACCACCACACAAATCACAATAACCGCACAAATCGAAAGCATGCACGCATTTCACTGCCGATGGAGTCACCACACAATAGTCTGCACAACGACCACAGTACACGCATTTAAACGGATCGAGCTGCCACACATAATCGTCAGCGCTAACTTTCAATGCGGCAAAACCAGCCACCCCGGCCAGCGATGCTCCCAAAGTCATTCGCATTCCTTTCTGGATGAATTCACGTCGGCTGGGTTGTTTTCCCTTTTTCTTATCGCTCATCTTTTCTGCTTTCTTTTGCTTTATCCAAATCACACCCGCTGTATACCGAGCATGATTTACAAACACCATCTACCGAACAAGTAAAGTCAATGTTGTTGCGCTTGATTAAAAAAACCGATCCTCCAACAAGTCCGGTAAGAACGCCCAACCGCAAGCTTTTTTGTATAAACTCTTTTCGTTTCATCAGTTGTTTTCTTTTGGTGTAAACATACGCACCTGTTTCCTGCTAAAGTCCAGTAGAATCACTTTCCCATCATCAGATACACAAACATCCGGCGCATGCGAAACCTCATTAAATTGGTTTGGTGCAGCCACCACACCAATATATTCTCCATGTTGATCGTAGATTTTCACCCGGACAATTCCTTTTTCGCTGGTTATAAATTTATCTTCGGCCATAATAGCCATGTGCGCCGGATTACAACAACCACTAAAGCCTTCAGTTTTCACCGAAGAAATCGTCCAGGAAGTTCTCAACGAACCATCGGCATTGAAATTTTCCAAGCTATGTCGACCAGGGTCAACAGCCCATAAATAGCCTTCTTCATTTAAATCGATATCAAAGTAAGGGCTGGGAATGATGAAACCGGGAACTGCTTTTTGCTCGTCCTTAGCGCCAATCTCACGAATCAATTTCCCTTCATATGTATATTGATAAACCAACCGATTCCCTGCATCGGCCACATACACAAATTCGGGCGACACAGCAAGTGAAGTAATGACTGAGCGAGGGCCGAAATCGGGCCAGCGCTGCAATTCCTTGCCATTTTCATCCAAACAGGCAATTTGGTTTTTAAAGGCTAGCCAAATTTGTCCATTAACATTGATTGCCGTTGGGGTATCGCCCAATTTAATTTCCTGAAGAAGTTGTCCGTTAACGTTCATTTTAAGCAAGCTACTATCCGCAACAACGTAAATATCACCGCCGTAAAAGTCAATTCCTTTTGGTTCATCAACCTTTAATTGCAACACCTTCTCTTCCCTGTAAATAATTTCAGAAGGATCAACTTTTGTGTATTCACTGACGTCGAACGCATATGGATTATCGATATTCTTTCCACCGCGATTGATAACGAAATCACGAACAATGATAATGGCAATACCAATTGCCATTATCATCAGGATAGTATTTATGAACCTGCGGTGTTTCATTTGTTATATCATTCTAATTTTAACCAGCATTTTATTTACTCACTAATATCTAAACACACCATTGTTTTTGAATCGCGCATCAACAGCCTTCCATCCGCAATTGCCAGGGGCCCCCAAGCATCATGTCCGTCTAAAATCTTTTTCTTGGCCAGTTGAATGTATCGTGATGTATCAGGCCTAATCATCGTTAATGTTCCATCGTCATCCAGAATGTACATTTTCTCATCAGCAATGATATATGGTCCCAATCCAAAGCGCGCTTCCTTACCTGAAGTCCAAACCATCGTCTGAACATCGTCAGGACTGACACAGACTAACTGGTTCCGGTTGGCTCCGCCATCTTTGGGCAGGATACCAAATAGATGCCCCTGCCAAACAATTGGCGTTTGCTGCTCACAAGCCAGCCCTTCCTTCGGTTGATATTCGGCCAGCACTTCGACTTCGAACCGGTCGCCCTGAGGAACGATCCGAATCATCATCCCACCGGCTCCATAACCAGCTGTCAGGAAAATACGTCCATCTTCAAAAATAACGGGAGAAGGAGCAACTACTGAATGGTTCCATGCATTGGATTGCCATAAAACTGTTCCTTCGTCTTCGCCATCTGCAGCAATACCACAAACGCCGCCATCAGCGCTGTACACATACATCTTCCGGCCATTAAAATTCATGGGAACGATCGAAGAATGGGACATTTTCCAACGCATCGTATTCGGACATTCCCACAGCTTTTCACCGGTATGAATATCAACTGCCATCATGATGGTACTTCCTCCCGGAGCCAGGATAACTTTATCACCGTCAACCAGCGGACACTGAGCGGTGTACCATTGCGGAATCTCCGTTCCGTATTCCGTCACCAAGTCGAGGCCCCATAAAAAATCACCAGACTCTCGCTCAACGCACATCACGTGACATCTTGGTCCAATTGTGACCACATGATCTTCAGTTACTGTTGGAACGGTTCGGGACATTCCGTGATTTCGTTTAACATGTACGCCGTAGGAACGGCGCCAGATTTCCTGACCATCAGCCAGAGAAAAGCAACGAAGCGCATCTTCCCGCGCTTCCTCGTCGTAATCAAGCAAGTAGACCTTACCTTTATAAATGGCCGGTCCTGCATGCCCCTCTCCCAGTTCGACAGACCATAAAATTTCAGGTTCTTCAGCAGACCATGAGTTTTTCAGATTTTGTTCTTCCGAAACAATATTATCAAAATTTTCTCCCCGAAATCTTGACCAGGTGCCGTTCATATCAGGAGCATCGTTTCCAAAAAAGTTAAAATTTTCTCCTATGCGGATAATCTCCTGGATCAAATTTCCGGCTTGGCGGTTGTCTGCTCCGGGCAAGCTAGCCTGAAAATCATCAGTCGGGTTTTTCGACAACCAAAAGACAAAAGCTCCCAATCCAACTATTGCCACTAATCCGACCAAAGAATTGATAAGAATTCTCTTCACCTTTAAGCTTTAATATTATATACCATCAGCACGTCGCCATGCCGAAGAAAAAGTTTACCATTATTGATAAAGGGATGCGCCCAATGCGGACCTGCTCCTTTCTCTATTCGAAAGGAACTGATAACCTTAAAACCAGATGGGGCAGGTTCTACCAAGGCAACATTTCCCCGCTGTTCTTCATAAATATAAAGCAGGCCATCAGAATATATCATGCTACCTTTCGTATTCCAGGAAGTATCATATACGATGTCACCCGTTTTCCAATTTTTGCACAACCAATTCCCCTTTCGGTTATTTTCCCAATTCGATCCGTAAATGTAACCATCCAGTTCAATCATCCCGTGGTGATGATTATCAAAAATCGTATCGGTATAAACTTCTTCAAAAGCTGAGAAATCCGCATTTACCCTCAACATTTTAGCTGGATAATCATATCCCATTGACAGGAATATCTCGTCGCCTTTAACTAAAGGGATGTTCGTCCAAATCAAACCTGGTTGATCCGACCATTTATCATGCTCGTAGTATTTATACGTCATTTTCACTTCACCATTTGACGGATCGAGGGCAATGAGATGAGTAGCGGTAACAGCCAGCACGTATCGTTGTCCGTTGTAATCGATCGTTGTTGCTGAAGCATAAGCACGTTGTCCACCAACACTCTCTGTTTTCCAGACTTCCTCTCCGGTCATCTTATCAAAAGCAACGACCGAAGTTTCGTTTCCTCCCGGCATACAAATCACTTTATCATCAACAATCAGGGGAGATTCAGCAACGCCCCAAATGTGCCATTCGGCATGGTAGTCGCGATCAACATTTACTTTCCAGTTGATTTCACCCGTTTCTGCATCCAGACAAACCAGCTCTCCAACACCACTGATAACATAAATACGATCGTCTTCATTGGTTGGTGTACTTCTAGTGTCAGAGAATGACTTTTTCCAGGATTCGCCATAGGCTACCTGCCATTTCTGATTGCCTTCAAAATCGATACACGTCAGGTAGTCCAGCGTATCAATCATACCCGAGACATAAATGTAGTCCCCATTAGAAATGACCGAAGAAAACCCTTTCCCAATGCCCTCAAATTCGAGCAATAGCTCGGGTCCAGTTTCCGGCCACTCTTTGAGTAGCGAATTTTCGGGGAATTTACCATCCCGGGTTGGCCCGCGGAATTGGTAGATCTGGGCATTCACAACCAAACTAAGCAACAGCGCCATTTGAATGACAAGTATTTTCCTCATGTCTGTTTTTTAAGTTTTTGTCAGTCTCCCCAAATTCCAGGAGATCGGCTTTATATCTTATATGCGATCAATGATTTTCCATGACGAACATACAAAATGCCGTTGTGCACCACCGGATGAGCCCAATGTTGTGCCGAGCCAAGCTCAACTTTAGTTTCAGAAATTAGATCCAGTTTTTCAGTACTTGGATTAACCAATGCCAGTTGGCCGCGATCAGAATATAAAATGAATTTATCGGCAGCCATAATTATTACGCCATTCCCAATTTCTGTTGAATTCCATTTTTCTTCACCTGTTTGGTAATCCAAACAATACCATCCACGTGACTTATGCCCTGAACCATAGACATGGCCATCTACAATCATGGCACCTCCCATTTGGTTGTCCATTTTTTCAGTACTCCATGCTTTCGTCACGGATGTTCCGTCCTCACTTAAATCCAGTTTAACACAACCCTGCCCGTAACCGCTAAAACAAAAAAGTGCTCCATCTTGGTAAATTGGCGTGTTGGGATGAATATTATATTGGTTCGGATGTGGATAGCTCCAAAGTAGCTTTCCGTCTTTCGCATCCACCGCAACAATAAAATCAGCAGTGTGATTAACTAATATTTTACGTTCAGGCAGTTGTACTAATTTTGGGGAACAATATGCAGAAAGCTTACCTTTACCCGCGCTTTTCCAGATCAAATCTCCGGTCATTCGATTAAGAGCGACAAAATTAAACTCTTTCCCTCCCGGAGTGAAATAAACTTTATCTCCGTCAATAATAACCGACTCCGTAAATCCAAAACGAAGATTTTCAGAACCAAAATCATCATCGATCTTTTTACTCCACTTTACGGTTCCTGATGTTAGGTTCAGGCATACCAACTCTCCATATCCTGTGGATATATATGCCAAATCACCAACAATTGTCGGTGTTGGACGTGTTCCGGGATAGTTTACGTCAAACTCTTTACCATATTTGATTTTCTTTTCAAAAGTTCCATTCTCATCAAAAATGTTCAAATAGCCTGTTTCATCCTCCATTCCGGTACAGTAGATTTTGCCATTAGCAAAAGCCGGACTGGAAAAACCGTCGCCCAGTTCATCGTAGTGCCAAAGAATTTCGGAACCTTCAGCAGGCCATTCTGCTAATAAATCAGGTACAGGATACTTCGCTTCTGAATTTTCACCTCTCCAACGAGTTGGCTGCTGAGCAAAACTTGAAACACTAAAAAGAAACAGAATAAGAAATAGAGTTAGTTGATTTTTCATTGCTTAAAAGTTGGTTTTTCAATTGATTCCAAATTTATTAAGGAAAAGCCAGATTACACATACATAGAGTGAATTTAACAAGGTTCTAAATAGTTACACTTGTTAACAAGTATTATGTTTCTTGAAATCAACTATCTACCTTATTATCAACACACAAAAAAAGTTCACCCTGGATCGGATGAACTTTAATTATTCACTATTGAGATATGTCAATGATGAAGCCCTCTCAATAAATGGCATTATTTTAAAAATAACACCCTAGATTTATTCCGCTAGCACATTTTCGGAATTTCCGATTCGCTCAAGCCATTTCGGATACTTGTTTAAAGCACGTTGTGGTGCATCGGTATACCACCCGTATCCAACACGTCGTTCGCGACTTACTTCAGCCATGGAATAAAGGAACTCACTATTTCTGTCGCAAAACAAGGGTCGCTCTGTTTCCAGCTCATAATAGCGCGTCCAAACAGGTGGAGCAGTTGGATCGTGCACGACCCTGCGATCTTTTGTGATGGTCTTATACTTTGACTCCATCTTGGGTGCATCAAATGTTTCGATGCGCGTATTATAGATCTTTGAATCTTCGAACCATTTTATAGCTCCCTGAATTGCATCAATAACCTCCTGATCAGGATTTTCAATATTCATCAATAAAAGCACAATCGAAACACTTTCGCCATTGCAGATAGAAGGTGGTTCAAAAGCACGGGCCCAGGCTGGCTTCAAAGTCACCTCGTCGTGTTGTTGGCACCAGGCGGTCAGCCTGCCTTGATCTACAATTTGACAACCCAGAATGCAGTCGATTCCTTTTTGATAGGCCATTTCGATTTTATCTCTCGTAGAATCATCAATAAATTCAAAATCCGAGTCATGATTCTTTACTTTTTTTAGCAGGTTCATAATCCCAAGATAAGCGCCATCATTAAATGTAATACGTCGGCTGTAATTATCCTGCAAAGGATAATACTGGGGCCAGCCTCCGTTTTCATATTGAGCGTCCAGAATAAACTGAAAACCTTTCAAACTGGCCTCTTTGTACTTTTCAATCCCCGTTTTAGTGTAAACTTTTGCCAGGTAATCTACTTGCGTATACGATGTTCCATTATCAAACGTGGTATGTAATTCATCTTTGGTCTCCAACAAGCGTTCTTTTTGCTCCAGAGTCAAAATAGCCTGCATGTCATAGTTTTTAGGCCAACCTCCGTTATTTCGCTGATAAAGCAGCATATTGTCCGCAATTTCCGTAATTTTTGTTTCTTCATAGCGTTTCTGGTCAGGCAATGGATTGATGATGTTTCCATCATCCTTTATCCCATGCCAATGGCCTGAGCTACTTCGGAAAGGTCTCAGATCAAAAGCAACTTTCTCTTCCTTAGCTTGCCCTGTAGCACAAGACGCACTTGCAATTATTAATAAAATAAACACTAAATTTTTCATGTATTTCTCCTCCTAAAGTTTTTGATAGACAAAATTGTCAAACCGCACCAGACCTTCTCCAAATGCATATACTCCTGCACGAAGACTAAGAAACTCACCAAATACGTTGTGATTAAAACCACTGGCTTCAATGGTGCGCTCAACCCTCCTCCAATCTTTTCCGTCGGCACTGAAATAAAAGCTCACTTCGTTACCATCATTAAGAATACGCAAATAACCATGGTCTCCTAACTCATTTTGTTCCCTAATTTTTCTTGCTTTCTGATTATACACAGTGAATTCTTCTGAATTTACAGCAATACGCATATTCCCTTTTTCATTATAAAACAAGCACAGGCCTGCTGTCACGCCATCATCGATTGTATATTCAACTTGAACTTCATATTTACGATCGGATGAATTGACAAGTAAAGGGGAACTTTCATCAAACGAGTTTCCCTCGGCTCGCAGTATTAACTCACCTTCTTTTACTGTTACTCGGTTGGGCTCATAAAATTTGAAGAACTGCCATTGCAAACCGAGTTCGTCGCCTGAGAAATCATCTGAAAGACCAATCTCATTCACCGACTCTTTGCCTGCGGGAACTGCGATCGAATCGCTGCTGTGAATTCCTTCTGGAACCCGGAACCAGTCATCTTCCGTCCAATCAATTGGGAGCATCAGTGTTTGGCGTCCTAACGTATGAAAATGCTTTTCGTAACCGTGATACATGATCCACCAGTTTCCGTCCACATCATCAACTAACGTGCCATGTCCCTGGCTCCACCAGCGTTCATTCCGGCTTTCGGTATGTACAATGGGGTTATAAGGTGAATTTTCAAATGGACCATAGGGCGATTTTGAACGAGCAGAAACAACCATATGAGATGTTGCAGGTCCTGCTGTACCGCCCTCGGCAACTGTCAGGTAATAGTAGCCATTGCGCACGGTTGACTTTGGGGACTCCAGGCAAAAGCACTCGGTACTCCAGCTTTTGGGAAACTCCCAGCCATCGTAATTATGAACCGGATCACCATCAGTGGCTAAACCATCATCGGTGAGCTTTACAATGTAGCCCTTTGACAAGTATAAATAACGATTACCGTCTTCATCAACCACATGACCAGGATCGATAAAGCCAGGCAATTTCAAATCGACTGGATCTGACCATGTACCTTCTGGATTTTCGGCTGTGACTACCCAATTCGTGCCACCTGCCGGGAAGTAGATGTAATACAAATCACCATGTTTAATCAGATCCGGCGCCCAAACCGAGCCGACATATTCTGTCAGCGCATGACTGATTCTTTTCCAATGGACCAGATCTGTTGAATGCCAGACTAACAATCCCGGATAATAATCAAATGATGAATGAGTCATGTAAAAATCATCGCCCGCCCGAACAACTGACGGATCAGGATAATCACCTCCTAAAACCGGATTTTCGTAATAACTCCTCTCTTCCATTTGATCATTCTTTTCCTTTTGATTTGAGTGGCTGCAAGAAATGCAAGTTCCCATCAAAGCTACCAGAAGTAAAAGTGTATTCCATTTCATTTTGTATACGTTTAGTTTTGCTTTATTTTATCATTTAATAGTCGTGATAACGATTTGGAGTTTATGTCTTTCAATCAATAAACCGGGTTCGTCCATCCGAAAGCTTAATCAAATCAGCTAAATCATAGTACTTCAAAACACCATATAAAACATTTGAATAAACATCGCGTTGCATTGGATTTTCAAGATATTCAACATATGATTTCACCGATCTAAACACCTCAGTATTTTCAATTCGCGAATCAAGAAACGTTGCGTGAATAGCAGCAGGCCCGTAGCTTCCATTTGCTTTTAGCTGAACCGGATGACTGGCCAACAAAGAGTTGGATTTGCAAAAATCAAGCAATGAGAAGATGTCAATTACCCGCTGACCGACAATTGGCTTGCCAATATGCATGCTAATCATCGCATTTCGATATTCGCGATTCCAGTATTTTGTATCGTTTAAAGAAAGAGGATCAGCAGTTTCGCCAAATCCACGCAAATCAGCACCTATCAATATCTGATGTTGATTGACAAATGAACTGAGGGTGGTTTCATCGCTCAAAATTTCATTTTTACCCCCTTCGTTCAAATAAAGAACAACCGGACTTTCCGGATCAATTGTTTCGGGTTTTACAATGATGCAAGGTATGGGCATTTGCCCTCTACGCACAATCTGATACTTGATCAGATTGTAATTTCGACTTTTAATCAAGCCGGTTTGTTCCACCTCAATTTCTTCATTGGGCAAACTGATGCCGAGTATTTCCATTACCTCTTGACTGACTTCCGCTTTATCTTTCAAAAGAAAATCGTCTCGGTCAGACTCATATCCTTTGGCCAACTTTAAATGATATTCAGGGATGGAAACATTGCCAGAGATGGAAGTGATAACTTGCCCTGTCGGCGTGCATTGTAAATCAGCGGCAGGAATATTGGGCTGATCATTCTCTTTCACCGCTACCGTATCCTGAAACATCCATCGGCGAAACCAGCTAACCATTGCTTCACGTTTAGGTTTTGGCATACCGTGCCCGCCTTCAATTGTAAATAAACTAACTTGTTCAGGCACGCCCAGCGCAGTATAGGCCATTTTGAGTTCATCAAATGCCTGAGTTGCTCCCCAGTAGTCAACAAAGTCATATTTCCCCGACATAATGAGCACCGGCTTTGGAGCCATCATCAACACAAAGTCAGCGATTTCCAGTTGTTCCCTTCCTTCGTATGGAATGTGCTGACATCCGTCGGATGGGCCATCCAATTCCAACACCCTTTCCCTTTCTGAGAAGTAACTACAAACGGTGGCCACCTGTATACGGTCGTCCAGCCCAATCAGGTAACTGGCCTGAGTACCGCCGCCCGAACTACCAAACGCACCAATCCGTGTTCTATCAATATCCGTGCGGCTAACCAAGTAGTCCACAGCCCTGTGATTATCCCAAAACTCATAGGCTGCCAGGCTGGCACCCAGCAAATTGGCACCACTGTTCAGCAAGGTATGTTCGGTCGTTGCACCACGCGTTTGTGCCTTGCTGTCTGCATCCACAAACTGTATTCGTTCGCCCTGCCCAATCGGATCGACAACCAAGGTGGCTATTCCATTTTTAGCACAAAGGATCGCTGCTTGCGATGCAGGTATTTTACCACCCAATCCATGACCACAAAGTTTAACCACCGCCGCAAATGGACCGTCGCCGTCCGGCAAGTACATGTTGGCGGTTACAAATCGATTGGGAATACTTTCAAAGATGATTTTTTCAATACGAAAGCCATCATACTGTGAGCTTCCTATAATTTGGGCATTTAAATCTGCTCCCTCCGGAAAATTACCAATAATCTTTTTGTATCGTTCAATACATTCATCCCGATATTTAATCATAGAAGCCTTTGATGCAGATGCCTCTCTAAAATGGAGTTCCCGACCTGAATATTGACGATGCACTTCACGCATCAGATATTTATTGTATGCTGTACTCATTCGCCATGGAAGCGAATTGAATCTCGCTTGCCCTTTTACATTTAAGGCAAACCCACCTATAATGATCAAAACAACAATTAGTTTTTCAAGCTGAATTCCTCTATTCATGATGATGATTTAGTATGTGTTATTTTATTTTCAGCCAACAAACAGCGTCCCCTTTAAAAGGAGCTTTTAAGGTGATTATCTTTCCGCCTGTAATCTCCGTTTTACTTTTCAGTAATTCACCTGTCAGAGGATTGACCCAATTAACGAGATAAGTCGTTGAGTCATGAGTTAAATCAATTTGCAGATCTGTAGACTTACTATAAACAATATAGCCTGCACCTTTCTTGCCTAGTGCATATTGAGCAACATCATCTTTTTTGTTTGCCAAAGGGCTCATTTCGATGGCGTTTTGCAAAAGAGAATCATCGGTCACAGGGAGCGTCTCTAAAGAACCGCCTCCCATAAATACGGCCCAATTCTCCAGTTTATTATGTCTTCGCGAATACACCATCGCTTTGGACGGATACAACCGTCGGAATTCACTTACAGCACGGTAGATCTGATCAAATGAAGTTTCACCGACATCCATAATCCTCAGGTATTGACGGGGCGCCAAACTTACACCTCCCATTGGTGCATACAAACTGCCATCATCCCGATATTGCCATTGAATGACATCAACAATATCGACAATTTTTGAGCGTTTCGAATCTGCTAAAATCGCATCCTGTACATCCTTTGTCCCTGGAAGCATAACGAGCACATCTTGGCTGTTCTCATTTTCCCACTCCGCAATAACATCCAGCCAAAACTCAACAAAATGCAAAGGACCGGTGTATTCCAATCCTAAATGATGAATCACGTTCGTGTTGTCTTTAAATTCATCGAGGCTTTTTCGGATGTATTGCTTATGATATTTTTTACGAACCACGTGCGTTGTATCGTAAAACTCCTCGGCCATATAAACACGTTTATCGCCTGCATAATGCGGATTTTCAGCAAAGCCCAGTTCATTGATATTATTTGCCGATCGCCATGGGTAATCAACCCAATGAGCCCCTTCTTCAATAATGTTGTGCTGTAGATAATGTTCCTGAATAAACAGCAAGCCATTTTGATCAGCCAGATCAGCAAATCTTTTGAGTCGCATCCAGTACCAGGGATTCCATTTGTCTAAGTCGTATTTACTCAGCCGATCGAAAGCTTCGCCAACGCCACTTCGGCTAAAAGGTTGTTCAAAAAACGGAGCCCAGACATCTGCATCGGCTCTTCGCGTGCGGGCATGATCATCGCGACGACGTTCGTACCATAAGCTCGGATAATGCATCAGAACGAGCGTCCCGGCCCTTTGCATATCCATAACCAACGTGTCGATCTGATCAGTTAATCCTCGCCCATATCGACCAGGAACAAAACGAGTTAAATTTGGAATAGCTTTTTTTACGTAGCTCGGACGTGTTGACCCGCGCCAAAGCGACGTGCGGTCTCTCCCTCCTGTTGCAACTTCGCCCGCAATGGTAATCCATCCATTTGTAATTGATGCGGGAATTACCGACTTGTCGGAATCATCCCATTCTTCGCTGCGGCTTTGTGTCCAAGGTTTAGCCGTTGAAACATCGTTTTGAATTGGATACTCTTCTATCATTTGATCAATCCACCCCTCCATCGTCAGATCAGGAGTTTTCGATCGTTCACTGTTTCTTGCAGATAATTCGGGACCTGGGGCTGTTGTTTCTCCGGAATCATAAACCAATATCTTTTGCTCCTCTTCCGACTTTTTGCCGGTTCGGGCTTCCAGTTGCGCATAATAAATGCTTTCCGGTTTCACAAAAGTATGCTGTAACTCATGATGCCCGCTGCCATAACCCTGTGCCCAGCTTGCGAAAGCCCAGTTTTGAGCTTGCGGAGGAGTATCTAAATGAATTTGAGCTGCCCGGCATTGCCAGCAAAGTGAGTTCGCAGCGGACCATCCACCGCCCTGCCCATCGACATCGCGAAAGGCAAAATTGATGTTGCCTCCGTCAATCGTCATTTTATCGAACAAAATACCCGATGACCAGCCACCAACAGCTCCGCTAAAATTGTAGGGTAGGTAGGAATAACATTGTACAAAAGCATTTGGTCCGGGGGTGGTAAACCCTACTGAAAAAGCATGATAGGCATATTCAGCATAACAACGCTGAAAAAGAATTTGCTGTCCTAAGGTTTGAAATGCATAACGTCTGTAGTTACCAATCTCACCAACCGGAGAAAGCGACTTGCAGTCTTCAACCGTAATACGGCCGGCTGTTTCCCAAATTGCCACCGCCGAGCTCACAAAATTCTCAGCCACGACTCTGCGCACCCATCCATCCTGAATACTCTCCATTGTGATGGCCATCCAACGATGATTCTCATCTTTTTTATTGGATTCGTCAAACGCTGAAACGCATCGCAAATTTTCAATTCCGACATGACTGATTCGGCCTTCCCATTTATATTTGATTACTTTTCCGCCACCAAACTGAGGATCAATCGAATTGGTTAACGGAGCATCTAGCTGGATTGAGGTTGAAGTAACAGCGACAACCGTTCGATCCCAATTGAAATCGAAATCGCCTACATCCCAGTTGGTCAGCGGGTAATCCACATAAATCCCAATTTTATCAGCACCAATACTTTCAATCCATTTTTGGGTTGAAGGTCTGTTAACAACAACATGGTCTCCAACTTTAAAAGAATGGCCATCTTCAAAAGACAACTCGCTGGTATTAACCGGGAAATAGCGATTTGCCAGTTCCGTTGTGTCAAGCCCTTGCTTGTTATCTATCCCAGCAACCTGGATTAAGGTTTCGCGACCAACTCCTGCTCCTAACAAGGTTGTTCCATCCTCCTGAGAACCACTGCCTCTTAACACAACACCTGAAGTTCTAATTTTCAGACTCCCTTCGATTCGGTAAGTTCCTTTTTCCAAAAGAACTGTTCCGCGAAAACCGTTTTCGTCAATCGGTAAATCGGAGACGTAATCAATGGCAGACTGAATTAATACCGTAGCGTCGTGTTCAGATGGCGGCACGATAACCTTTACAGGCACATTAGGAATGGAACTTTCCGAAGCATTAAATCCACAATAAGAAAAGTCAGGCACCCGATCTCCGTTTTCATTTAACTTATACTCCAACTTTCCATCCGAAGTAATATGAATCGGAGAATCAGAAGTTGTTTTAAAATGAGCAAATCCTGATTGATCAATGATATGCATCAAAAATAGAATCAGCAATAGGAGTTTTACGGTTTTTTGTTTCATTTTATTCGAATTTTACGTCAGGTTGGATAAACTAAAACCATTCAATTTTTAAATCTTTAATCAGAGTTGCTCCACTGCCAATGCTACCGGTATGTTGAATACTAAATCCACCAAACGGTGATGGTTCAATTTCGGCTTCCATATCAACTACTCGTTTGACCTGATCGCCATCATGAGCAGTAAAATACTCCCCGGTGTTTTCAGCATGCACAACTAATTTATTGCCCTTTATTTCTGCACTTATCAGGCATTTTGGTCGGTAACATGATACCGATACAGGCTCGCTAATCGCTTTGGCAACACCATCTTCGTATTTCATTAAAATAAAATCGGTGGCATCGCTGTATTTCGTCGTTCTGATCAGTCGCAGCGCATAACCGTTCATCCTTTTCAGATCCATTTTTAAGCCAATATCCATGTATTGTGCCCTGGCACTGCTAAATCCCTGACCAGCTGTTTTTGCCGGAACAGCAAGAAACCGAACCTTCATATCACCAAAAAATTCACCAACCGGTTGATAACGCATCCGTGCCCCCTTTGTAGCTTGCACAAAGCCAGTATCGTTAGCAGCACCATTTACTCCGGGGCCATAATACCATGGATTTTTGCTGTTGTCAGCTTCCCAATTAAAGTCGTGTGTGTCGGCAGGCGCGTAACTATCGAGCGCCCAAAAACCTGGAATTACTTTGGGTTGATAGGCTGTCGACATGTGTTCAAGATCCGGAATCAACACTTTTGGATTCTGTTTGACATCGGCAGCTGTAATGGCTTTCGGAAAGACTGTTCCCACGGGGTCACCCGGGTGGCAACGCAAATGTTTGGGCGAAACAACGGCCATAATAAAGTACCCCACGTCTCCCGCAGTGAGGGTGTAAGTTTTTAGCGGCGTGCTAAAACGCGAAACCGCAACTTCAATCGGATTCGAACCATTGGAATCAGCACATCGATACCAACTCACCAAAGACTGATCGTCATAGCTCATGTCCAGTTCGTAATTCACGTTTAACTGTCCTTTTCCAGAATTCTGAATCTGCGGTCGTTTAGTAAACCCCGGAGGTGGAAGAAACGACGGAGTAATGTATAACACTGACGCTGCCTCGAGACCGGAGTTTGTTGACGCTGTTACAATCACTTCGCGGGTTTCATCACTTTCATTTTTGGGGATTACCAAACAGGTGCCGTCGCCCTTATCCTTCAATTTAACAAGCTCTCTGAAAACAGAAGCCACTGACCAGTTTACATTAACCTCTTCCTCCAATTCGTAGTTTCCAAATTTATTGATCGTGACGGTTAAAATCAAGCTATCTCTCCCTGTTTCCAGTGTATCTCTTGTTGGCTTGATTAAAAGTTGAGTTGGTAAATCAGTATAATCCTGACCATTTTCTTTCTCCGCTTTTTCGACCAATTCTTTCAAACCCATCGGATCCCAATCATCATTTCCACGAAGCAAGTTGTAGGTATTGTAAATGACTTTTTCATCACGTACAAAACGATAGGCATTCAAAACAGGCTTGTTCGCCATATCAACTGTTGCGTAGGCATGCTGCTGACTCAGTAGAACTGGTGCATCATTTAGACGAATATTGTATTGATAATTGCGAGCTTCCAAGGCAGGATGATCTCGCCAGCCCAAAGATGAGAGCGTTTCGGAGTGGAAACGGGTATCAACTGCAGCAAGCTGTCCTCCACTTTTCGTAAAATATTGACTGCCACGAGTAAAAGACCTCATATCGCAATTCAGAAAAACAGCACCGGTACCGGAAGTTCCCCAAAATGGTTTAGAGCTGTAAAAATCAAACGTACAGTTCAGATAAACCGCTCTTCCATTCAATGCATCGTCGGTTGACTCAAAATGGCAACGATCAAACAACGTGCGCTTGCTTCCCCAAAACGGCCCAAGATTCAGTCGGCTGATGAAATTTGTATTCCGGGCGACAACTTTGTCACCATCAGAAAAAACAAGTTGTGCCTGCACAATGGCGGAGCCCCGTTTCTCTCGGTTCAATTCCGGATTGAGCGGATAAACCAAATCGATATTACAATAATTTCCAAAGGTGATGTTTTCAACGTAGAGCCCGTCTCCTTTAATATTGAACATGGTGAAATTTCCCTTTGCACCCATCGTTTGCCCCCGGTTGCAAGCCAGAATCACATCGTAAGGATTATCAGACAAACCAAAAAACGTCAGCCATTCGCACGACAATTCCATTCCAAACGGCGTGTTTTGTCCTTCCTCTGGAAGTCGAATTTCAGGATCATCAGGATCATCAATCCAGTACACCCAAGGAGCAATATATAAAGTCATTGATTCATCTTCAGTCCCATCAGACAGGTGTTTTACAGCTTCGGCAAACGAATTAAAAACGAAGGGGAATTGCCCGGCATCTTTTTCACTAAGTTGTCCATCAACGTAAAAAGCATGCTCATTCAGTTGTATTTTATCGCCTTTGTAGACGATATAATCGCCGCAAAAATGCAATTTAGCATTTAGCGAGTTCACCTTTTCCTTAGCGTAAGACATAAAAACAATACCCATCAAAGCTATTGTTATTAAGCTCTTTAAAAAGGCACACGAAATTTTATATACTCGTTTCATCAGTTCTCTTTTTTAAGGTACTCCATTAACAATTCCATATTCCGAACGTATTGGCGCGTTGAAACATACAATTGCTCTGTCTCATCGCTAAATGGTGAAGTATCCGAGTCATCGCCAACCATCGTGGATCCAAATTCATCTGTTTGCTCCATCTTCTGACCTTCTCCAATATACGGATTGCTTACCATTGCGTGTTCGACTAACCATCTGCCTTCATCATCCAACGACCGAACAATTTCATCAACGCGTTTTTTCAATGAATCATTGCGATCTCGAAACTTCCTTTGATCTGTTAAGCCTTTCAAAATATCAATCCCATATTCTCCAGAGTCATTCAGTGGCGAGTTTGCAACGGCTTCATCAGGCAATAAGGAAGCTATTCTTTTGTATTCCTTTTTTAAAAAATTAAGAGGAATGTAGGTTTTTCCACCATAATGGCGCAGCAGCTTTTCATCATTCTGGTCAGTATAATAGTGCCCGTATTTTACATTGGAACCTGTGCGATGCACATAAATAGGATCACCAGTTTCGGGATTGATAAAAGCAGGATGTGTATATTTTCCGTCCTGCGTCTGATCTTCAGTAAGTTGGTTCTGTTCGAGCCACTCAATAGCTGGTGGAATTGCAAGTAAAAATTTTCTTTCGCCGGAAAATTCATAAAACCTGAGAAGAAGCATGCAGTTTTTAAACGTCGCCGAAGGCAAAAGGCCTGCCGGCTCATAGGTCCTTGCGCTTGCAGCTTTTAGCTCCATGTTGAGTTGTTGACTCCAACCACCGCTGCCATCCTGGGCAACAAGATAAAAATTCATTGCTCGCCTGATCGGATCTAAAAATCGTTGTTCTCCCAGCAGTACATAACATTGTATCAGAAACTGAATATTGTCCCAGGTCACATCATCGTTCAGCGTATAATAGGATGAATAATCCGGGGTTTCATTTTTACTGTAATCAAATTTCAAAGGATATCTTTGCGGCCAGCCCCCCAGCGGATATTGGCTTTCAAGGATAAAATCGATCGCCTTGTCGAGAGCTCGCTTATAGGTGGGGTCGAGTTTGGTCATGTACATACGAAGTAAATATCGGGCTGCTCCGGAGGTCACTCCATCGTCGAATGTACTGTTGCCGTAGTAATGTTGGAATTCTTCGAGCCGCCAGCCATTTTTACCAATGGTGTTATACCATTTTTTCAGCGAACGGTCGCCCCCAAAATCAATCATGTAATTCCATCCACCTTGATGGCTTTGTCCCCAAATAAGAGCTGCTGCAGCTTTCTTTGCGGCTTCATAATAATACGGATCGCCTGTTATTTCGTAGGCATCCAGAAAGGAATTCCCCATCGTGACGGTTCCAGGACTTTGGACCCAGATCATGGTTTTGTAAGCTTCCATTTCTCCCCATTGGCGAGAAAAATCGGGGAGATAGTACCAAACATATCCACCATTATAACTTACTTCTTCAACCATAAATCGGGTCGCTTTTAGCATGGTTGATTTAATTTCATTTACTAAACGTTTGTTTTGAGCTGATAACAATTGAAATGAAGTCAGTAAAAATAATGCAAGGATCACATTTACTCTTTTAGCTTTCATATCGGGTTAGTTTAAGTTGTCAAGTTTAGTTCATTTTCGTTATAGTCACATTTCGATTGATAAAAAATCTTTCGGGGTTAGTTGCCTTGGTGTAATTTTTACGTTGTAAATAGCTCCCTTAAACCAAGAAACTTTATTTTGTCGAACTCCGATGGAGGTTTGTCCTGAGATTATAGGCACCAATTCGATTTCACCTTCCAATTCTTTTTCATGATTGACGTAGGTGGTCAGCTGGCCCTTGTTCACCACCAAGGCCACATGATACCACTGATCGAGTGGATGTAATATATTTGGGTCAATTAATGCAATATTGTCTTTGCCACTATTCAGGTAGGCATCAAAATACCAGTCAGTTTCTGTGGTTCTGATTTCGAATAACAAGCGAGCTTGGTTTGGTTCGCCAAAATGCAAGAATCGTTGTTCGAAACTTCCACCATGATCAGGTCTGAAAATGGCTTCAATGGTGAATTGACTTAAGCCTGTCAGGGGCATTGAGTCGACAAATAGGGCATCGTCGATTCCGTCGAAATAAACGGCTTGTCCATACGGAGAATCGACCAGTTTGGGAGTCCCAATAATTTCGGAAAAAGATTTCGATTCCAGAATCGTTGCAGGACACAAATCTGTTATTTGCGAATAGCTAATCATCGAAAAAATTAGCAAGTAGTAGTAGTAATGCATTGGTTTTTATAAGTAGTAAAAAAAAACATTTTGAAAAAGATGGCTTAAAAACCAAAAAAGAGGCCGTCCTGATGGATGACCTCTTTCTTTTACTTTTCTATTTAAACAGTACCTGATTCATGAAAACGTCTCAAGCTGTTGCATAATTCTTTTTGTCAATAATCAGATCTTATTTTTACTGATTGGGCAATCCGTAGCCATTCGTTACATTTCCTTTCGACTGGTCAATTAACGTCAATGGCATCGGGTGAAAGTAACGAGGCGCAGCTGTTTCACGGCCGACGACACCGTCCAGAATAGCTGCATTTAACATCGCTTTGGCGTTTGGATCATTCCAAACCCTAATGCCCCAATCCACTTTTTGATATCCGTCTGCTTCCAAGGCAGCAGCTTCAGCTCCATCAGGATCAATATACTCATAGAGGCCTTTGATGGCCAGGTTTTTGGCAGGATATTCTTCATGAGCTTCAGCACCCCATTCGTAAATACCTCGCCAACCGGGATAAAGTGCCGGATTACTTGGGTCGGGACTTTGTGTAACAACAGCCTCACTGTTTCCATCTACCTGAACATATTTAGTCCAAACATAATTGGAAATGGTTCTACCGCTTGGGAATGTGTAAAATCCGTTAGCTTCAAGGCCAGCAATCATATCACTCATTTCCTGACGCACTGCGATTGCTCTTTCGTTGAATTTACCTGAACGAATCATATCCCAACGAACATCTCCTTCTCCCACTAATTCTAATTTGCGTTCATTATAAATCGCATCCAATAGCGCATCGCCCGAAAGTCCCGCAATATTGTGGTTTGCATCTCCAAAAGCTCTTTCGCGAATTTGGTTTACCAATGCTACCGCACCTCCGTTATCGCTTCCTGATATTGCTTTAGCTTCAGCAAGCATCAGCATGGCATCAGCCATTCTCATGATGACGTAGTTGATACCTGTCGCACGGAATGATACGTTCGGGTAGTCAGGGTCATCTCCTCGGTTTTTATCCCACTTATTGATACTTGGACCTCCGCCGCCGATACGCGTACCTACGCCAAGTGGCACCAACGCTTCTCGTCCGGTTGCTGCATCGCTTCCAGTTACAACCATGCTTACGTCACGTCGTTTGTCGCCGGGTTCGAAAGCATTATAAAGGAACGATGGAATAATACGGATCGCAGCAAAGGTATTTAGGTAAGCCAAATTATTATGTCTACCACCAGCACGTCCCTGACTGTATCCCAGTTCAGCATTTCCTGTTCCCGGAACAGTACCAATTTCAAAAAGCGACTCGGGACTTATTCGTCTGGAGTTAATCTCTTGCCAAACCTTTTGAAAAGGATTATTGGCCTCTCTGCTATCTGATGTAACAAGCGTTGCTGATCCACTATGGGTATTTACAGCTGCGCTCAGGTATTGCTCCGCCATTGTGATGTAAGTCATATAATCGGTACGACGCGCATAAACGCTTGCACCGTCATCTGTACCCTTCGTCTCAAATTGCACGTCGCCATACAATCCGGGTACATCAGTGCGAATGGTTTGCCACCCACCGGCATGAAGCGCAATCTCGCCAATTAGTGCATTGGCAAAAGTCCGGCTAAGACGTTCAGCCGTGATTCCTCCTTGTCCCAATACGTACATTTGGCTTTCAGCCGCTTTGAGTACGTTAATAATGGAATCCATAATAGCGAAGCGCGAAGTCAACTCGTACTCTTCCACTATTTGGTTATCATAGCCAAATGGAACATCACCAAAATGGCGGACCAGTTCCCAGGCGCAATATGCCGACAGAGTTCTGGCTTCGCCATAAACTTGAGTCCACTCAGTAGGCACGTTACCTTCAGCATCTGCCTGATACTCTTCTTTTTCTGATATTAAGTCGGCAATACGGGCAGCACGTGCCACAACAACGTTCAAACTGTTATACAAACCCATTGCGGAGTTTACAGCAGTTGCTTCAGGTTGCAATCGGGCAATGACATTGTTTGCCGTAGGAAATTCACTCATATATCCAGCGTCCGATCCCAGGGGATCTTGCCAGTTGTAGTTTCCACCGTGTACTGCACCCTGACGATATTCAGCGTAAGCCCACGATAAGGTTTTAAAGGCTTCATCTGGGCTCGACATCACAAAGGCATCATCGGACTGCCCTGCATTCGATACATCCAAATAGTCGCTACTGCATCCGGTAAACATGAACGGCAGCATTGCTAAGCATATATATAGAACTATATTTTTCATCATTATTATTGTTTAAAAATTATTATCCCTTTACACGATTTAGAAAGTAACATTTAACCCTAACACAAACTGACGAGCACGAGGATAGGTTCCCCAGTCAAGTCCGGGAGTCGGATAACGGGCGTTATTCAAGTTTGCATTCGCATTCACTTCAGGGTCAAGTCCCGAATAACCGGTTAAGGTAAATACATTGTAGACAGATCCGTATACACGGAGGTTGTTTGCTTTAATCTTGCTTAACAACAGTTTTGGCAACGTGTAACCTAAAGTCAGCGTATTGAGACGAAGGTATGAGCCATCTTCGATACCGATGTCAGATACATAGCCTTGTTGCAGATAAGTAGATGGCAAGCTTGCTCCTGCGTTAGCAGCGTTCAACTCTTCAGGAGTGGTAAGCTCTACCAAGTTTCCATTCTGAATTTCAAAAAGGGAATAGGAGTTATTCACGATAGCCAACTTGTTCCCATAAAGGCCGCCACCCTTGTTACCGTTATAAAGTGTTGCTAATTTGTTTGCGTTATAGACATCATTTCCATAACTCCAGTTGAAGTTCATGCCAAGGTCGAATTTTTTATATGTAACGTTGATATTGAACCCACCTGTATGTATCGGAGTCATATCGCCGATTTCAACGTAGTCTTTAACATCAATCACACCGTCTTCTACAACATCAACAAATTTCGGTAAACCTGGATAAGCCTGTTGACCACCGGGAACCAAACCTCCCTGATAGGCAACAAAAGCACTTGAAAGATCAGCAATTCCATCTTTTAAGGTATACATCCCTGTTGCAGAGTCGTAATTGAAATCGGCCGGAGTATAATATCCGTTTCCGTCCATTTGGTAGCCCATTACGATTCCAACTGGTTTTCCTTCCTGCAAGATATAATCAGAATTCGGAATTCCTGATTGCAGGAATTGCGTTCCGTAAGCACTTTGAACTCCTTCAGCAAGTTCGTCAATATTACCTCTGTTAAAGTTGATGTTAGCGCCTCCCGAAATATTCCAGTCCTGATTCTTATATAGCACGCCGGTAAGGGAGATTTCGACCCCTTTATTGCTGGTTTGCCCAATGTTGGCGTAGCTGGTTGTAAATCCGGTGATAGATGGAATGTCGGTTAGCATCAACAAATCTTTTGTGGTATTTTTGTAAACTTCGATACTACCCCACAAACGATTGTTATAAAGCGTAAAGTCGAGACCAATGTTGCGTGTAATGGTCGTTTCCCATTTTAAATCCCGGTTTGCAAATTGGTCAGAAGCCAAGTCATAAGAAGGCTGATGTTCATTATCTAAGCCTATCTGATAACGTGGATCAGTTTCGGCGGCCCACAATTGCGACCACTGGTCGGCGCTAATAGCATCGTTACCTACCGCACCATATGATACACGAAGTTTCAGATCATCAAGCCAGTTTTTCGTGTTATCCATAAACGATTCTTGCGAAACGCGCCATGCAAAAGAGCCTGCAGGGAAGTATCCCCAACGATGCTCGGGAGAGAAGTTCGAAGAGCCATCAGCACGGAAAGTAGCGGTAATCATGTATTTATCGCGCAGCGAGTAGTTTGCCCGGCCGAAATAAGATTGAATACGGCTTGGAGTAGAAACTCCCGAAGAAATCTGGAGGTCTGACCCGTATTGCGACATACTGGCAAAAGCATTCTCCTTGGTGAAATTGTTCGGAAATTTTTCGCCTGAGATGCGCATGTTTTCGCCGCCTGAGTCCGTTATTTCCTGACCAACCAAAGCATTAATCCGATGAATGTCATTCAGTACCATTTCATAACCCAAGGTGTTAGTCCAGCGCAGGCTCCAACTGTTTGCTTTTCTGTAATCTGCATCGCCGGAATATATATTCGTTCCATCACTATTCAGATAGCTTTGCTCATTGGCGCTGGCGGGTGTGGGACCTCTCCAGTTTTTGGTTTGCGAATAATCACGAGCCAGAGTCAATTCAGTACGGTAGTTCAAGCCTTCAATAATGTTCCAATCCACACCGGTTGTAGCACGTAGTGATTGTCTCAAATTCAGGTTCTCACGGTCTTTGATCACATTGACAGGACTGTACAAGTCTTCCATCACAAAATTCTCTTCACCCAAAGAAGAATCATCTAAAATAGCCAGATCACCTTTTATATCTTCCATAGCGATAGGACGGAAACGGTAAGACCCAGAGAGGGCAGAACCAAAACCGTTGGTTGTACCTTCATTTCCCAGCGTTTTTCTATCCGTATAACGTACATCCAGGTTAAAGTCTAGTTTTTCGCTTATTTCTTGATCTAACTTGAACGATGCCGTAGCTCTTTTTGCATAGGAGTTCAGCTTCATACCATCTTCGTCCATGTAGTTAACAGTGAAAATAACTTTGGTTTTCTCTGTTCCGCCAGTAATGGTCAGGTCATGGTTTTGGGAGAATGAACTGTTATATACGTCCTTTTGAAGGTTGTATCGCTGCACATCTTTATAAGCATCAATGCCACCAGCGTTGCCGCCCTTATGGGCTCCAATTCCCCATAATTTTTGAAACGGTGTTGTATACGTTTCTCCGAAATACACATCGAGAAGCCCCCATTTCTGTTCCAAGTAATTGTACGGACTAAGAGCGTCAAGATATCCTATGGGAGTATTGAATTTGGCATAACCGCTATAGCTCACTGAAGCCTCACCGGCCTCGCCCCTTTTTGTTGTCACGAGGATAACACCATTCGCACCGCGCGCACCGAAAATAGCAGTAGAAGATGCATCTTTAAGTACATCAACG
This sequence comes from Sunxiuqinia indica, assembly GCF_009847015.1. Classification (GTDB taxonomy): domain Bacteria; phylum Bacteroidota; class Bacteroidia; order Bacteroidales; family Prolixibacteraceae; genus Sunxiuqinia; species Sunxiuqinia indica. The sequence continues at coordinate 156,632 of NZ_WVEM01000001.1, read as the reverse complement.
CTTTCTACTAAATCGGCAGGAATATCACTAATATTGCCTGGTATTCCATCAATCAACACAAGGGGGTCGTTACTTTGAGAAATAGAACCTCCACCACGTACGCGAATCGAAATATCTGCACCGGGACGTCCGTCCTGAGAAATTACATTCACGCCAGAGAGTCGCCCCTGAATAGCTTGCGCCACGTTGGAAACAGGTACAGCAGCGAGTTGTTCCCCTGTGACTGATGCAACTGACCCAGTCACATCCCGCTTCCTCATGGTTCCATATCCAATAGCGACCACTTCTTCCAGTCCAATGGTTTCTTCTTGCAAGGTAACGTTGATTTCTGTACGTCCGTTAACTAAAACTTCCGCTGTTTTCATTCCAACAAATGAAAATTGAAGCGTTGCATCCGAAGGTACATTACTTAAGCTGAATCGCCCGTCAAAATCTGTTACGGTTCCGGTGGCTGTGCCTTTTACAACTACTGTTACTCCAGGAAGCGACACGCCTCCGTCGTCAGTAACAACACCAGATACGGATACTTCTTGTTGACTAACTGTGTTTACAGGAGTTAAAACAATATGGCGTTCTTTTACAAGAACTGTTACTTTTGAATCATCAAAAATCTCAGAAAGAACAGCTTCAACATCTTGATTTTGAATTGATAAATCAACCTTGCGATCAACATCAATTAACTCGCTATTATATAAAAAATAATAGTTAGACTGTTCTTCAATTTTCGCTAATACATCTTTTAAAGATATATTTTTAAGTTCAAGGTTCAACTTTGAAGTTTGCGAGTAGGTTCCTACCGCAAACGTTTGGAAAGCTGTCACCAATACAATCAATAGTACATTACGCATAATTGATAAGGTTTTTTTATATCTCCGAAAAACGGGATATAAATTAGCAATGTTTTTTTTCATAAATTAGCACTGATTTTAAATTTAACATTTGAACATTAAGTTTTTATTTAAATCGGGGGGAAGTGTTGCAGCACTTCCCTTTTTCATTCTTCTTTTCTCAACTCACAAATTTATCTCATCTATAGAAATCAATTATCTTTTTTTAAATATGACCTTTGATTTGGCTGAATCTATTTCTGATTTTGGTAAATACTCAACTTTCATTGATGAACTTAACTCAAGCAAGTCGACAACTTGTTGGATCGATTCATTTTCAAAAGTCGTCGTATAGCGATAAGCCAAAAGATTTTCATCAGTAATTTCTACTTCCACTCCGTACCAACGTTCCAACTCTCTTGCAACTTCTAGTAATGGAGCATCATCAAATACCAACAAACCTTTTCGCCAAGCAATAAACTTGCTCAGGTTTTCATTGATCAGTTCAGTCGATTTTTTCTCTTTACTATAGCTCAAATGGTCTCCAGGTTTTAGCTTAGCTCGCTTTATATTCTTATTTTCTCCGCCAATATTCAAATCAATACTTCCTTCGACCAAGCAAACTTCTACCCGGTCATCGCGATTATACGATCGGAAATTAAACTGAGTTCCACGAACGACTACTTCAACATTATTAGAATAAACTTTAAACTCCGAATTAGCCACTTTTGCGACATCCAAAAATGCTTCTCCGTGAAGCTCAATATTTCGGTTGGCTGATGAAAACGGTAAGTTATATTTAAGTGTTGTTCCTGCATTAAGCCAAACGTTGCTGCCATCAGGTAACTGAACCTTTGATCGGGTTCCTACGGGACAAACAACCTCTTGTACCGATTGTACAAATTGCTGTTTCGCGTTTAAAGGCTCCGGGCGATTGCTGATTTTAGAAATACTCCAGACGGTAACTAATAGTAGCGGTAAAATTAAAATCGCAGCAACACGACTGAACTGCTCATATAGTCGGAAAACTTTTCGGCCTTTTTGAATCTGTTTTTTCACAAAGGAATATGCTCCATCGGTATCTATTTCGTCTTTCTGTAAATACAACAAATGAGCTTTAATGAGTTTATCTTCATCTGAAAGTTTGGAATGCTCCTGAACAGAACGTTCATATTTTTGATTCGTTGGTATCGAATTCTTCTTTTTCATTGATCAGTTAGGTTTCAAGCAAACAACTATTTACTGTTCCATTAATTAATACAAATGAAAAGGCGCGCACACGTACGCAAATGTTATTTTTTATTAAAAGTTTTTTAGAATTCCGAGTAAAAATAGCAATCCAACATAATCTTTCAACTCTACTCGAAGAATTCGTAAAGCCTTACTGATCTGAGTTTCAACGGTTCTCTTCGAAATATCAAGCTCATTAGCGATTTCATCGTTAGAATCTCCCTTAAAACGACTTTTTATAAATATTTCGCGACAGCGATCAGGCAATTTGTCTATTGCTCTCTTTATTTCTCCCTGAAGTTCTTCTGAAATATAAATATCGGGATCATAAAGAATATCCTCTTCCACCTGTGCCTTGATATATTGATGAACCTTTTCCTTGATACCCTCACTTTTCAGATAGTTAAAAGCTCTGTTTTTAATACATGTGAACAGGTAGGGCTTTAACGAATCAGCAGAGTTGATCTTCAATCGGTCTTCCCATAATTGAACAAAAAAGTCCTGAACAATCTCCTCGGAATCAGGTCTATTTAAAATAATTTGATTCGCATATAAAACCAATCCAGCGTAATAAAAACGAAACAGCAACTCAAAGGCGGTCTCATCACCAACCTTAAAACGCTCAATCAAAGTACGTTCATTAATATTTTCAATTTTCTGCATCCACCAAAAATAAGAGTTCGAAAATAGGCTAATTTAACTGAATTGCAAAAGGCTAACACCGCACTCAAACAGAAAGCTATTTTTCCTCATTCGATATCGCCAAAAAGTCACTTCGTTTGTTTCGCGTTAGGAACTTATGAAAGAAGCAGATAAATACACAGATCGGTTCGTCTTTTTTCAAAATCAGCCGCACCCGCCACATTTGTCGTCGCTACATGAACTACTCTTATTCTTGAAAAAATACTTTTTAACCAGGAAAAAAAGGGCTGCTGCAACTATGAGATAAACCAATATGTCCTGAAATAGTGTCATGTTTAAATCCTCCAACAATTATGCCAACAGTTGATATGCAAGCATGGCAACGATATAGGCAAAGCCACTCATAAATCCGAGCTGAATAAGAGGCCACTTCCAGCCATTGGTTTCTTTTTTCACGATAGCAATTGTACTCATGCATTGTAGTGCAAAAGCATAAAAAAGAAGCAATGAAATTCCCGTTGGGAAATTAAATAGCTTACGCCCGGTTCTCTGGTTAACATCTTCCGACATGCGTTGTTTGATGGTAGCCTCTTCGTCGTTTCCAACGCTGTAAATCGTTGCTAAAGTCCCTACAAAAACCTCGCGTGCAGCGAAAGAACTGATCAAGGCAATACCAATTTTCCAATCGTACCCCAAGGGGCGAATCGCCGGTTCAATAGCTCGGCCAACAGTGCCAATATACGAGTGCCTTAACTGATACGAAGCAATAGCGGTCTCGATATCAGACTCCGAGAGTTGGCCACTTTGTGATTGACTACGCACAATTTCCTCGGCATGATGAAATTCATCAGAATAGCCGTTGGAAGCTAAAAACCACAGCACAATTGAAATGGCTAAAATTATCTTTCCGGCGACAAGCACAAAGCTTTTCGTTTTTTCGATAACCGTATAGAGCACATTCTTCAATAAGGGCAATTTGTATCCCGGCATCTCAACCACAAAGAAAGTACGTGAGCGGTTTTTAATCACCTTGTTAAGAATAAATGCCGCAAAAACAGCCATGCCGAATCCTAACACATACAACCCCATCAGAGTCAGCCCTTGTACGTTGAACCCGAGAACGGTTTGGTCGGGAATTACTAATGCGATAATGATCAGATAAACCGGAAGACGTGCCGAGCAAGTGGTAAACGGAGTAACCAGAATGGTAATCAGGCGTTCTTTCCAATTTTCAATATTACGAGACGCCATGACGGCTGGAATTGCGCACGCGGTGCCGGAAATCAGGGGGACAACACTTTTTCCACTTAATCCAAAACGGCGCATTACCCGATCCATTAAAAAGACGATCCGGCTCATGTAGCCACTTTCTTCCAAAATTGAAATAAACAGAAATAGAAAAGCGATCTGCGGTACAAAAATGACAATTCCCCCGACTCCTGGAATCACTCCTTCTGACAATAGATCAGTCAATGCTCCGGCAGGCAATGTATTTTTTGTCCATTCGCTAAAACGAGAAAACGACTGATCGATAAAATCCATCGGGATGCTGCTCCAATTGTAGATGGCCTGAAACATCAACAACATGATCATGAAAAAAACAATATAGCCCCAGAATTTATGGGTTAAAATACGATCCAGGACTCCTCTCCAATCTTTTGCTTTTGTGATATCAACATTGTAGGCTTTCTTCAGAATTTTATTGATAAACAAGTACCGTTCAATGGTTTCCTTTTGCTGTAAGCGTTTTATCTCTGACGTATTTCTCTCTGAATACTCGTTAACCGGAAGTAGATTTTTATTAATTTTCAGCAAAGGCTCCCCCTGCGAAACTACCAACCAAAGTTGATACAAGTCTTCTCCCCGGTAAGCATCTTCCAGTTTCGCAAAATAGCCTGGATCAATCTTTCGAAGATCAACACACCCAGTGGTATTCAATTGCTTATAATTTGCGACTGTTTCTTTGAGTTGCTCAATGCCAACGTTCTTTCTTGAGCTAACAAGTACAACTTTTGTATTCAAATTCTTTTCCAACAAATCAATATCGAGCGAGATTCCGCGCCTTTCAATCTGATCGGCCATATTGATAACAAGAACTGTCGGAACATTTAAATCTTTAATTTGAGTGAAAAGTAACAGGTTTCGTTTCAGATTCTCTACATCGGTCACCACCACTGCTAATTCAGGATAATCCTGGCTTTGCGGATTTAGGAGTAATTCAACGACCAACTGTTCATCAGCCGAAGAGGCGTTTAAACTGTACGTCCCAGGCAAATCTATAACGTGAGCCTTATCACCGTTAGGAAGTTTGCAGAATCCCTCTTTTTTCTCAACGGTAATACCGGGATAATTGCCGACCTTCTGTTTTAAGCCAGTGAGTAAATTGAAAATTGACGTTTTACCGGTGTTCGGATTTCCAATTAATGCAACATTGATTGTTTTGCTCATGCACTTTTATGCAACTTTTGAAATTTCGATCAACTCAGCGGTCTCTTTACGGATAGCTAAAAAATTGCCGTTTACACTTAAAAACAACGGATCGTTAAACGGGGCAACCTGAATGAGCCGCACTTCATTACCCGGCAAACACCCCATTTCCTGTAACTTTACGGGAATCTGATCAACCGAAAAATTAGTTATAATACCTATTTCTCCCGGCTTGAGATTAACAATTGTATTAATGATATTGGTTTTCAACTCTTTTAACATCTTGCGATTTCCCTTCTTTATATATTCCAAATGTAACTTCCAGACTTACACGATTAAGTATAGCTGTACTTTTCCTTCTGACAATTAACACAAAAATAGGTTTTCACATGTCTACAGACAATCCCCTTTAATGGTGATATTTGATCTAATTGCAGTCGTATATTTTTCTCCTATCCCTTTTTGTTGTGATTACACAAAAACCAATTGGTATGCCATATAATTCGTGCTTTGCGGTTACAATAAGCAGGTATTTCGTTATCACTTCCTCAAATTCTTCTTTGCTGATTAATTTTAAAATGTGACAGCTACAATCCAGCAATACAATCATTAACAAACCTTTGACAAAATAATCAAAGAACTTCTTCCCCTATTTTACTGTCAGTGTATTTTGGATAACCGACTTTATCGATTCAAAAAAACGTAGTTTAAACTCCTCTGCATAGAAATTTGCACAGCTATCACCTTTTCATACTTTTGCAAAAAAAAGAAAACAAATGAGTTGCAGGCTAGCGAGAAAAGAGATTGAAGCCATAAAACCAACTAACATACTCCCACAAACACCATTTTGGGGGCGAGTAAAAGGGGATCAGGGATTTCAACCCAAAGGTTTCGAAATAAATGTGTCAAAGAAGTTATTAAATCCGGCAAAAAGTGCGGATGAAAGAATAAAGGAAGATGTATTGGTTCTGATCAAGTACATCAATGACACTCATTGTTTTGCCTACGTTCCGTATGGTCCCAAGTTGGAACCCACCTTTGAAAACCAAGGTGTATTTCTTGAGAAATTATCTGAATTAATGAAAAATCATTTACCTGCAAATTGCATCTTTATCCGCTATGATTTAATGTGGCAGAACCAGTGGTCACAGGAATCAGACTACTTCAGCAATCCTGATTTTTGGCAAGGACCGCCAGAAAGCAACATTCAGGAATTCAGGATAAACTACAAAACAAATACGTGGAACTTACGCAAAAGTCCGGTCGATATATTACCCAAAAATACCTTTCTTTTAAATTTGAATAAAACTGAAGCTGAGTTACTGAGTAATATGAGATACAATACCCGCTATAACATCAGGCGAGCCAATAAACAGGGTATTTCGATAAAAGAATATGGTATCGAGCATATTTGCGATTGGTACAAACTATACTCCGACACAGCGATGCGGCACAATATCCCGCTACAGAGCGAAGAATACTTTGCCAATATTTTCAGAAATCAGGACAATCGTGAAAATGGGGTTAACATTAAGATGTTGATGGCTGACTTCGATGGTGAATTTTTAGCGTCGATGTTTTTAGTATTGTCTAAAAACCGGGGCACCTACCTGTACGGAGCTTCATCGACCGACAAAAACAACCTCATGGCAAGTTACGCTCTTCAATGGGAGGCAATACGGATAGCTAAAAAATGGGGCTGTACAGAATATGATATGTTTGGATCGGCTCCCAATTTAGATCGAATGCATCCCTTACACGGCGTACATATTTACAAAAAAGGATTTGGTGGCTACTTATACCATCGAATGGGGTGCTGGGACTATCCCTACCTTTCCGAAGAATATGAAATGATTAAAATGAAAGAAGCCAGCAACTGATACTTGCTATGATCTTACTTATAGTTTTTCGAAATACTTCACCCACAAATAATCAGACATATCCAGCGGTGTATTAATTACGAACGCCCCCATTAAAATAACTTTATCAGCTTTAAAAAGCTCTTTAATCCTCTTCGACTGGGTCACAATAAAATCATGGCTCTCATCAAACAGAATATCCATCACTTTAGGTTCTGGCTGTTCTTTGGGAATAACATCAAGTTTGGGAGCCAACATTTGCTGTATTCGTCCCTGCTGAAAATCATTGGGGTCAATTTGATCTGGCATGCCATTGTGCTGCAACAAACTTCGGTATGCTCCGAAAGCAGCTCCACACGACAGGGTATCGCGCTTTTGCCCGTGCCGATGAACAAATCCAAGGCTCTTTTCATCGATAGCTAAGTGCGGTCCGAAAAAAACAAAAGCAGTTCCATCATCGGGGATATGATCTCCAAAAGCATTGAAGCCGGTAATTCCGGTAAACGGATATCCGGCCAATCCACCAATCAAAAACACATTATTAAAATAGCTGCGTACTTTTTCAATGACTACGTTATTCAATTCATCAGGGCACAACGACACTGCGGCAATGGTGTTTTCGATTTCCAATCCGAACTCATGAATCATTCGCTGGTAGTATTCGTCCAACACCTGATGGTAAGGTGCGGCCTCAGGAAAAAGTGCTCTGATCCTTTCTTCAACTATACTCATAATTATTTTTTTTATCCGGTTGTTCCTAAAGCGTTTGCAATGGCATTCACACACTGAAGCAATACAAATAAATGTTCAGACTCATCTTTGGTTTGTTCTTTTCTGCTACTCCGCCATTTTTTCAATAAATCAATTTGAGCGTCATGCAAATTATTCATCGCCTCGGCACGCAAAATTGTCGAATAATAATGATTTTTACGTCTTTCCTTAAATGGTTTTTGAAGCATATCGGCCAACATGGCCTTTGTTAAATCGAACTCTTTGCGAATCTTGGTCATCATCCGCTCCCGAATCGCTTCATCTTCAACTAAAGCAGCATACTTATTCATAATTTGTTCGTCAGTTGCTGCAATACTCGAATCGAGATTTGTTATCACATATCGTACAAATGGATCATACTTGACCAGTTTCAGCAACTTCTCATACTCATCCGTCTTTTGGGTTTTAAGCTCATTTAACGTTGAACCTACACCATACCAACTGGTAATATTGAACCGAGATTGCGCCCAACTAAAAACCCAGGGAATAGCACGAAGATCATCCATTGTCCGCTTTCCGGTTCGCCGCGCCGGGCGTGAGCCAATCTTGCTGGATTCGATCACATCAATTGGTGTCGCTTCAGCAAAAAAATGTATAAAATCGGGGTCACTAATTAAATCGCTATAAAACTCCCGACCTCGAATTCCCAGCTGATGAAACAATCCTGCAACTTCCTCATTTTCTTTGGACTGATTCGCATGCAATATGGTTTGAGCAGTAACACTTGCCAACATCAACTCCAAATTATATGCAGCATTCATTTTATTGGCATATTTACGCTCGATGGTTTCCCCCTGCTCAGTAATCCGCAGTTTTCCGTTAATTGCCCCATGTGGCAATGTTTTCACAAACCAATGCGACGGGCCCGCTCCACGGCTGATACTTCCTCCTGTTCCATGAAAAAAGCGAATGAGAACACCATGCTTTTTCCCAATTTCGGAAAGTCGTTGCTGCGCTTCATGTAAAAACCAGGAGCTTGCCAGTATTCCACCATCCTTATTGCTATCGCTGTAACCAATCATCACATCCTGATAGAGATTATCCGCCTGATCCCGCTTCTGTTGATATTTCAAACTGTTAACGACCACCGGATGGCTGAGATAGTCATCCAGAATTTCGGGACTGGCTAATAAATCTTCAATGGTTTCGAATAAAGGCACAACAGGCAATTTGGCTGCCAATAAATCACCATATTTCAGGGTCATTCCAGCTTCTCGCATAAACAGGTAAACAGTTAACAAATCCTCAGCATTGCGAGTCATACTTATAATAAGTTTGCCCAATGAGCGGGTGCTGTATTTGTCAATGTGGTTGCTCACCACCTGCATGCTTTCAATCACATTTCGAGCTTCTTCGCCAGCCTCAGAATGATCGACCAAAAACGGACGATTAACCTTTAATTCGGCATCCAGAAAAGAGCGTTTAGCAACCTGCGAAGCAGTTAGCTGGCTACCTTCATCCGGCCCCAACGAGGATAGAACAAGTTGTGACAATGCCTTCTCGTGATATTCGCTATTCTGCCGGATATCCAATTGGGCCAAATGAAAACCAAAAACCATTAATAGTCGCTTACATCGCCCAACATCAACCTGAGCAATTTCAAGTAATCCACGATTTTGTAGCTCAAAAAACAAGACATCCAAATCTTGTATTAACTGATCAGAATTTTGGTAGCTCGTTGGTCTATTTTCAAGTTCTAGTGTGTATTCCTGACTTTGGTTGATTGGTATTTTGTTCAATAAAAGTAACACATAGGCTTTAAATATTTCACTTCTATGCTCTTCCAAAACCAACTCACCCGAGCGTCCCAACTCTTTCGCCATCTGTTGTACCCGATCGACAAACGATGCAGAAACCTCCTTACTATCGATATAGATGCTCAGTTTTTGAGCTAAAAGAAGCAATTCCTGACGAACAATGATAAAAGCATGAGAGCGCAGTTTATTAAGCGTCATCTTTGTTGTTTCGGCGCTAACCAGTGGATGTCCGTCGCGGTCTCCGCCAACCCAGTTACCAAATGATAACCCCGGAAAATCTTCAATATCATTTAACAAACGCTCATCGAATTCTGATTCCTTCCAGGCTTGTCTCAGACGTTTATCCAACAGTACAACAACCTCGGGCAGTACATTCGTCAGATAGTGTAAGATGTTGTCCAGCTCTGATTCAATGTGCGGTTTTTCAATATAAATCTCGCCAATATTCCACAACCGATGCAATATCTGCTTAATTTCATCGCGAATATCTCCCTGTTCAATGCGAGTGTACATCTGATTTTCGCGCTTCACCAAAAGCAAGTATAGCTTCCGGTATTCCTGTAAAACAACCGAACGTTTTGCTTCGGTGGGATGCGCTGTTAACACAGGCTCAATCATGATAGTGGGAAGTACGGCTAAAATCTGCTTTTCGTCGATTCCTTTTTCCTTAAGCATCTTGAAATTAGTAGCCCACAAGCCATTTACCTTGCTCATGTCTTCTTCTTCTTTTGCCCGACGACTTTGCACTGCTCCATTCACCTCAACGAGATTCAGTAACTGAAAACACATTGACAACATATGAATATAATCATTACTCAGCAATACATCTTTCGGTGGCTTTTGATTTGAATTGATCCAGGGGATATGAGGAACTATTTTCTGCGCTCCACTTTCCGTAAGAACCTCGGCAAAGCTTTGCAGCAAAAAATTAAGATCTTTGTAAGGTTTTCCAAGTGCTTGTTTTACTTGTTCGAAAACAGACTCCATATTTTGACTATTTTATTTTCATGCAGTTAAACAGACTGGACCATTGAACAGTTCAAAAAAAGGACGAAGGAGTCTCAAAAAAAAGTCAAACCCGAGTACGCGAACTCACCTGATGAGCTTGCGTACCGATAATAATAACAGACGGCATGGGTGGATCGACAGTCGTTAGGTGGGTTTCAATCTCGCCCAGTGACGATGTAAACAGTTGCTGATCGGGATGACCAACCCGACTTACAATTTGCATTGGAGTTTCAGCCGCGACGCCCCGAGTTAGTAATTCTTTAGAAAGAAGAGTGAGGTTTTTCAGTCCCATATAAACCATAACAGGAGCATTTGCTTTAATCACCGAAGCCACCTCGTCAATATTATCAAAACCACCTCTCCGTTTGTGTCCGGTATAAAACATGGCCATGCTATTCGCATTGCGCAAGGTTACCGGAATATGGAAACAAGTGGCGGCAGCCAGTCCGGCTGTAATTCCCGGAACTACTTCAACATTCAGATTCTCCTGCAAACAAAAAGCCAGCTCCTCGGCCCCACGACCAAAAATAAATGGATCGCCAGCCTTTAGCCGCACCACCCGTTTACCTTCGCTGGCAAATTGTTTGAGCCGCCTGTGAATATGATCCTGCCTCTCGGTTTGATGCTGCCCATCCTGGTAATGTTTGCCGGCATAAATTCGTTCGGCATTTGGATTGGCTGCCTCTAATATTTCGGTGCCATGCAGCGCATCATACAAAATTACGTCTGCCTGCTCCAATCGGCGAACAGCACGCACCGTGAGTAATTCAGGATCACCCGGCCCGGCACCAACAATCGAAATAAGGTGAGTGTGTTTATTTACGGGCTGGGAGCCCTTTATATGTTCGGTGGATCTTGGCATCTACTATGTTGTACTGATTGGGTTATAACAATTCGCTAATTGATTTTTAATACGCTGATCTTAAAATTCATGATTAACCGTTCCGAGATAATCCATAGGGCTGGGAAATTTGAATTGATAATTCAACATCCGAATTAATTTACTGCTATCAACCAACTTAAAAGGCGACTTTTCATTATTAAATGGTGGAGCTGGAATTCCGGAAATAGCTGACGCCCGTTCGTAAAACTCCTGTCGAGTAGGGTGATTCGGGCTACAGGCATTGAACGTTTCGCCCCAAACTTCATCATCAATAATTTTAATGATAATCTGTAAGCAATCATCCAAATGAATCAGGTTGACAGGCTTGGTTCCGCTAATTGCCTTTTTCTTTCGGCTTAAAAATCGAGCCGGATTCCGGTCGGCTCCAATCAGCCCGCCAAAACGCAAAACGGTAGCTTCAAAGTTCGGATTTTGGGTTAACAGATATTCGGACAAAACCAAGGCTTTACCCGATGGCTTATCCGGCAGTAAAACGTCCTCTTCAGCCACTCTCCCATCCAATTCATTATAAACCGAAGTAGACGAAATAAACAGTACTCGTGGAACTTTGTACTCCTCTAAAAAACCCACTAACTGTTTGATTTGAGCCGGAAAAATCGTCTCAATAAATTCTACCCGCCGTGGAGGAATAGCAACAATAACCAGATCAGTATCAAAAAACGAAGGATTCTTTAATTGAACCTTATCAGCATCTAAAACCAGTCGATAAGGCTCAATTCCGGCAGACGCCATTTTTTTCAGTTTCGATCGGGTCGTTACCGATCCTTTCACCTGAAAACCTTTCGCCAAAAGTTTTTCGGCTAAGGGAAACCCAAGCCAACCACATCCGAGTATGGAAATTCGTTTCATCTTAATTGTATTACTCTATGATAATATTGTGTTTGGGCTTCGGCTCGTTCAACTTTTCGGTGATTCGCTTAATCGCATATTTCACAAACGAAAGTTCTTCTTGTTCCGAAGATTCCAGTACCAAGTTAGGAAATTCGGCCCAGGCAGCCTGTGCCGTGCGGTCTCCATTCGCTAAAACCGGTGCCTTAGGTGCAGGAAAATTCCCCGATGCTTTATAGCTTTTAATATCGCTTTCGTTAAAAAACAAGTACCCGTCAAACACTTCGTTCAATAAAATTTCCACGGACGTATTTTTATAAACCTCAACCGACTGCCAATTAATATTCTCTCCATCAAGCAATTCAGGCAATTGATTAAGCGATTTGTTCCCTCTCAGATAAATCACTTTTGTTCCATCGCTTTGTGCAATAATCAGTTCGGCCAACGAATAAGCATTGGATGATACAGGACGCAATACTTTTACACCACACCTGGACAAAATGCCTTCCTGCTTTTCCGAAAGGCAATACACCACATCATCCTTTTTCATTCCTATTTTATCAGCAAAACGCGAAAGCCAATGCGCAGCGTACGAGCTGGTTACCACCCATTTTTTATCGACATCCCGCAAATGTTCAAAAAAACGAATGTCGGGTTTACGGTAATTAATTCGAACCAGTGGTTGCTCAATAAAACGAATTTGTTCGCTAATCAGCCATTTGCGAGTTAAGACTGATAATTTTTTTCCTACAAATATTGCCGGTAATTCCATATTTTCAATGTCTAAAATCTCTTCCTTCTTTTGTTTCTTTCACGTATTCTTTCCGGATAACGAAATCGCCAAAACCTTCTCCTTTATTCCTGTTCTTAGCATAGTCTGCAATAATGGGGCGCAGTTCGTTCAGTATTTCTTCTTCCGAAAGAGTTTCTTTGTAAAGGGTATTCAATCTTGTTCCGTTGAAATTCCCTCCCAAATAGAGGTTGTAATGCCCGAGCGATTTTCCGATAAAACCAATCTCGGCCAGGTAAGGGCGTCCACAACCATTGGGGCAGCCTGTCATTCTTATAACAATCTCTTGTTTTAAAAGATCGTGCTCTTCTAAAATAGATTCGATTTTGCCAACCATTGTTGGTAAGTAGCGTTCTGCTTCGGCAAAAGCCAAACCACATGTATTTAGCGCAACACAAGCAATTGTGTTCTGACGCAGTCCCGATAGTTGAACCGGCCACACACCGTACTTTTTCAGAATACGGCTGACCTTATCTTTTTCGGTGGTGTTGCCAATTACCAGGTTTTGGTTTCCGGTTAAGATGAACTGAGCATCTTCTACTTTTTCAGCGACTTCGCGTAAAGCTGTTTTCAATTTTAACGAATCGGTGTCTTTTACGCGTCCGCCTTCGATAAACAGGTTCAGACTCCATTTGTCATCAGTTCCTTTTTTCCATCCATAACGGTCGCCATTACGGGTGAACGTAAAAGGTTTGGCCGGTTGAAGATCGTAACCCAGGTACTTGTTGACTTCGGCTTTAAACCAATCTAATCCCAGGCGATCAATTGTATATTTTAAACGAGCTTGCTTGCGATTTTCGCGATTACCATTGTCTTTTTGTACTAAAACAACTTTCTCAGCCACATCAACAGCTTGTTCGGGAGTACAAAAACCAATTACATCAGCCAAGCGAGGATAGGCTTCCGGCATGCCAAAGGTTGATCCAAAACCACCGCCGGCAGTTACGTTATAACCTACTAGTTTTCCTTTTTCTTCGATAGCAATAAATCCCAGATCCTGTGAAAAAATATCAATGTCGTTATAAGGCGGAATAGCCACACCAATTTTAAACTTACGTGGCAGGTAACGAACACCGTAAATCGGCTCAACTTCCTTCTTACTGTCGGCTACCTTTTTTTGGTCGAGCCAAATTTCGTGATAGGCTCTCGTGCGTGGTGTTAAATGTGCCGAAATATCGTCGGCTAATTTGTAAACCGTTGCATGCAGGTCCGACTCACCCGGATTGGCGTGCGACATCACATTTCTATTCACATCGCCACAAGCGGCAATGGTGTCCAACAAGCCTTCGTTTATTCCCTGAATAGTTGCCTTCAACTTGGTTTTAATAACACCGTGCAACTGAAACGCCTGACGTGTGGTCAACTTTAACGTTCCATTGGCATGCGTGTCAGCCAACTTGTCCATTTGCAACCATTGTTTGCCCGTGGTAACCCCTCCCGGAAGCCGAACACGAATCAAAAATGAATATGCCGGTTCCAGTTTTTGACGCTTTCGCTCTTTCTCCAGATCCCGATCATGCTGTTGGTAAATACCATGAAATTTTGAAACCTGTGTATCATCATCAGCAATTGCTCCGGTTACCGGATCTGCCAGGCTTTCTTCCAGCGTTCCCCTTAGGTAGTTGCTGTTGTATTTTATTTTTTCAACCTCACTTAATGTGCTCCAATCTATTACTTCGCTCATATCTTTTAAATTCTTTGTTCCTTATTCTTCCTTCTCAATTCTTGACTCTTTGTTCTTGATTCTGTTTTCTTGAATCCAGTCATTCTAATACACATCAGCCATAAAGCGTTTTTCTTTCTTCAGCTTTTTGAAATAGGCACGAGCCTTTTTATCAGTCATTCCACCTTGTGTTTTAATAATGTCTAACAGGGTAACCTGAACATCGCGAGCCATGTATTTCATATCACCACAGAGGTAAAAGCTCGCTCCGTTTTCAAGCCATTTAAACACTTCCTCCTGTTGTTGTTTCAGCCTGTCCTGAACGTAAACTTTTTCTTCCTGATCGCGCGAAAAAGCCAAATCAATTTTCTCCAGATAACCTTTCTTCAAGTACTTCTGCCATTCAACCTGGTATAAGAAGTCGGACGAAAAGCGCCGCTCACCAAAGAACAACCAGCTTTTACCTTTTTGGTTGGCAGCCTCACGTTGTTGCAAAAACGCACGATAAGGAGCAATACCGGTTCCTGCACCAACCATAATGATCGGATTTCCATTTTCAGCAAGTCTGAAGTTTGGATTTTTATCAATGTAAATAAGGGCAGTTTCATCTACCTCTAACCGATCGGCTAAAAACGTTGAGCAAGCACCATAACGCTGGCGGCCCTTGTTTTCGTAACGCACACGCGAAACGGTAATGTGCACTTCATCTTCAACCGACTCCTGACTTGATGAAATACTATACAAGCGTGGTGGAAGCGGCCGAAGAGTTTCTAAAAATTCGGTCGCGGTCAGCTTTGCCGGAAACTCATGTAATAAATCCAGCACATCGTGTCCGTATAAATAGTGATCCAGCTTATCTTCATGCTCTACAATCTCCTGAACTTCTTTCAGTCCGGTTTTCTCAGCATACTTTTCAATGACATCCCGGGTTAATAGTGTAATTTCGTAATGATGTTCCAACGCCTCATTGAACTGTAATTTACCGATTCGGGTTTCCACCACTTCGTTGTTGATTACGCCTAACGATTTGATGATGTCTTTCACCAATTGCGGTGGATTTTGTGCAATTACGCCTAAAGCGTCACCCGGCTCATATTTTATACCGGAACCTTCAAGCGACAATTCCAGGTGGTACACTTCTTTATCAGAATCACGTCCGGTTATGCGAACTTTATCAAGTACGGTTGATTTAAATGGGTTCTTCTTTGAATAGACATTCTCTTCGGATTTCGTTTCCGCAGGTTGAAGAGATTGCGAGGAAGCTTTTGGCTGTAATTTACCTAATTCGATCAACACATCATCAGTCCATTTTGCGGCATCTTCCTCATAGTCTACGTCACATTTTACAATTGAAACCAGTTCGTTTGCTCCTGCTTTTTTGAAGGCCTCGTCAATATCAACTCCGGTTTGGCAAAAAAGTTTATAACTCTTATCACCCAGAGCCAAAACTGAATAATTTAAACCCTCGAGCTTTGGAACTCTTTTCCCGGTAACAAACTCGTAAAAATCTTCAGCCATTTCCGGTGGTTCTCCCTCTCCATGTGTACTAACAATAACCAGCACATTTTTTTCGTCTTTCAATTGCTTTGGTTTATAGTCGTCCATGGGTTTGGTAACACATTCAATATTTTGGGTCACTGCTTTTTCGCAAAGCGTTTTAGCCAAAGCTTCACTTCTTCCGGTATGTGTACCATACAAAATGGTCAAAGGTAATTTGTCTACTGATTCGATTGCTGCGTCAACGGCCACTGCCTGAGGCGTTACGCCGGCGGAGACTGCTCCTGCTAATCCTTGAAAATAACCACTCAACCAAGTAACCTGATCGGGTTGAATACCTTGTGTCAGGTTCTGCAAGGCTTTCAGCTGAGCTTCATTCAATGGGGATAATTTAATACTCATTTCTTCTGGTCTTTATCTGTTTTAGTTTCTAAAAATTCTTTGATCTCATTTCTGATTCTGATTGATGAATAAACATCTTTCGCATTTGAGCTGACGGCCACCCGAATGTTCCCGTTTTGGTAGATGGCAGGTGAAACAAACTGGCAAAGTGCCGGATTATCATGAATGTTGACAAGTACTCCTGCTTCGCGTCCATCTTTCGCAATTTGTGCATCCAGCTCAGGGTTGTTTGTACATGAATAAAACATCAGGTAGCCATTCAAATCACCTTTTTCGTAAGCTTTTTCGCGATAAGGCACATCGCTGTTTTTAATATCGTCACACACTTGCAGCGCAATTACTTCCAGATAAGCATTAAAACGCTTCAGAATCTTAATCTTGTTCCAGGCCGACTGATCTCCCCCAATGATCAGGATCTTCTCGCCGGCAATATTAACTGCAATAGGTAAGTAATTCTTTTCCATGCCTTTTAAATTTGATATTCGATGTCGGAGTCATCAATTTTTCCAAACTTGACCTTATTCCACGTGCGTTCGTGGAAATAATACAAGATCATCTTTGTAAACAACTCAACACCTCCAATGGTCACAGCATACTCCAATTTTCCAACAACCAACCATGCAATCATTATCGTATCTATGGTTCCAACCATTCTCCACGAAATTGTTTTTACGACACTGCGATATGCTTTTTCTCTCATACTCAATTGATGTTATTTTATCTAAAACCATAAAAAAAGCCCTTCTGGGTTCCAGAAGGGCTTTACTATGATTGTTATATCACACTATATTTTCATCTCTTTATTCCCTTCTGCATAAGAAATCCACAACACATACACATCATCATGTTACATGTTACACACATCATTTTATATACAGAAGTTCTAAAATTCATCGATTCAATTTTGCGTTTGTTTAACGCCTCAAATGTAGATACATATTTGAAAAAAGCAAAAAAAATACTTTCTTTTTTTTTATTGAATCTAAATAAGGATAGATAAATGACTAATTTCTAATTTGTTCTGATTATAAATTAATGTAAATTATTTCTTAAAAACTTCAATTTATTACTTTTGTGGCGAAATATTCTACAAAATGAAAAAACCAAGTGCGTGTAATACAATAGAAGAGATTAGAAATGAGATTGATCACATTGACCTCTCCATCCTCAAACTACTAGCCAACCGCCAGGAGTTTGTTGAAGAAATTGTCAAATACAAAACCGACCAGGATTCAGTAATTGCACAAGACCGCCAAAACGAGGTTTATGCCCAGCGACGCGAATGGGCGAACGATCTGCAATTGAATGCTGATTTTATCGAAAATATTTTCAAGCAATTAGTACAGCACAATATTGAAAGAGAACTCAAACTTTTGAAAAAATAAACCATAAAGACTTAAAAATGTACAAAAAAGATATTAAAGTACTGGACTGCACCGTTCGTGATGGCGGACTGATGAACAAGTGGCAATTTGATGACGCCTTTGTAAAAGGAGTATATGACGCATGCGTTGAAGCAGGTGTTGATTACATGGAAATTGGTTACCTGAGCAGCGAAAAAGCCTTTGACCGCAAAGAAGTTGGGCCATGGAAATTTTGTGCAGACAAAGACTTACGACGCATTGTCGGTGATAATAATACAAATCTGAAATTATCGGCAATGGCTGATGTTGGCCGGATTGACTTTGACGACATCCCACAAGCCAGCGAAAGCCTGATCGATTTAATTCGTGTTGCTTGTTATGCGCACCAAATGGATAAAGCAATTGAACTTGCGCACCACTGCATGGATAAAGGTTATGAAACAACGATCAATTTAATGGCTGTTTCTAAAGTCAGTGAACATGATCTGGATGAAGCATTGGCTGATTTTGCCGCATCAAGAGTTCCTGTGTTCTATTTGGTGGACAGCTTCGGAAGCATGTACTGCGAGTCGATTGAGAAATTGATGGACAAATACACCAAAGCCTTGCCAGGGAAAGTAATCGGAATTCATGCGCATAACAATATGCAGCTCGCTATGAGCAACACCATTACCTCGCTCATGAAAGGTGCGACTATGCTGGACGCTACCTTGCTTGGTATGGGACGTGGTGCCGGAAACTGCCCGATTGAAATCTTAGTTGCTTTCTTGAAAAATCCCAAATACCGGTTGTTGCCATTATTAAAGGTAATTCAGGAACAAGTATTGCCCTGGAATAACAAGATTGACTGGGGATACCATGTTCCCTACCTGATTACAGGGGCTTTAAACGAACATCCGCGCAGTGCAATGGGCTGGATGGATTCGGAAAAGAAAGATGATTTTGTTTCGTTTATGAAAGAAATGCACGACTACGAATTATTAGAGTAATACAATATTACGTGGCCTGTCCGCGAATCAAACCCTAAATTCATCAACCTTCATCATTTATTTGGTGAAGGTTTTTTTATTTAAAAATATTAACACCCGATGACTATCTAAAAGTTTCAAGTTTGATAGAAAATTGTATTTTTGCTATCCGGATTGTCGAAATGATTCAAAAGCTTAAATATATCGGAGCATTTTTTATGTGGATAGCCATGGTGGTAATCATCGCACATGCTGTTATCCCTCATCACCATCATGCTCGTGTTGCAACCTGCGAACATGAATGCACTCACGACAATACGGCAACAAGCGTTACTCAACAATCAGTTGACTTGCATCAAACATTGGCGACAACCCAGTGCCAGGAAACTCACGACAATGCACATTGCCATGCTTGTCATTTCTCCACCGAAGCAACCACCAACCTATCAAAACTGACAATTAGCAATGCCGTCTACATATACAGCTTTGTAGCGAATTTGCTTCCCCCCAAAGAAAAAATAACGCATGTAGATTACTGGATTAATCATTACCAATTTGATTTTTATTCTCACGCTTCACTTCGTGGCCCTCCAGCCTTAGCTTAATTCCAACCTTAGTTTTCTAATTTAATTTTTAATCGTTTTCAGCTAGTGCTGAAAACCAGTTAACATGTTAATCATGAAGAAGATTATTCTACCATTTTTAATGGCTGGCTACCTGTTTTGGGGTATCGCCTGCACACATAACCATCATGAAGCTGAACACGATCACGCACATACCGGAGATTCAGAACACAGTCACGAAGAGCAAGAGCACAGCCGTTTAGCGGAAGGGCACGACCATGACGATGAAGACCACGAACACGAAGGAGAAGAACAATATCCTGAAGCAGAGCACCAGCACGATGAAGGAGCTCACCAGCATGATGAAGGAGCTCACCAGCACGATGAAGGAACTCACCAGCATGATGCAGAACCACATCAAGACAATGAAGGAGAATATGCTCATGACTTACAATACGGCATCGTTGAATTACAGCCAAAAACGTTTAGAGAAGTAATTCACACCAGCGGGAAAATTATGCCTGCTCAAGGCGATGAGATTACCTTAACAGCAGTTCACGATGGGGTTGTTGTTTTTGGCAAAAAAGCACTGATGTCCGGAGAAAAAATCAGAGAAGGTGAAAAGCTCATAACGATTTCCGGCAAAGGTCTAATCCACGACAATATTGAGACAACCTTTATGGACTCGAAATCAGCCTTTGAGACAGCTAAAGCCAATTATGAACGCGCCAAGTTGTTGAATGAAGATAAAATAACCTCGGACAGAGAACTCGCCGAGATAAAAATGGCCTACGAAAAAGCAAAGAATAGTTACGAAATTGTTCGCAAAAATTATTCAGCTGGCGGACAAAAGGTGGCCGCTTCAAACAGCGGTTTTATCAAAAATGTTTTTGTAACAGAGGGGCAGTTCGTCACCACCGGACAACCGCTTTTGAAGATCACAAAAAACAAGCGCCTGGTTGTTAAAGCCGATGTTCCACAACGCTACTTTCCGATGCTGAGCAGAATAAAAACAGCCAACTTCGTCACAACCTACGACAAGAAACTTCATAAAACCAATGAGCTGAACGGTAAGTTAATTTCGTACGGCAAGTCAACCGGAGACAATTCGCTGTTCACCCCGATCTATTTTGAAATCGATAATGTGGGAAACCTCTTGGCTGGCTCATTTGTGGAAGTTTACCTGAAAACAGTGGAGATTCCGAATGCGATTGTGGTTCCCAGGTCTGCTTTGCTAGAAGAAGCTGGCCGTTACTATGTTTTTGCTGAAGAAGGTGAAAGTTTTGAAAAGCACTACGTCACGATTGACTGCAACGACGGAGAAAATTACCACATTATCGATGGTCTTCACGCAGGCGATCATGTAGCGACCAAAAATCCGTACTTAATCAAATTGGCTTCTATGTCGAGCGCACTGCCGGCACATAGTCACCAACACTAATTCTTCAAAAAATAGTTATGCTGAATAAAATCATCGAATATTCGCTGAAGAATAAGCTGGTAGTTCTGATCATGGCGACCCTTATTCTTGGTGCCGGAATTTATGTAACCACCGACATGGAGGTGGATGTTTTTCCTGATTTAAACGCACCAACCGTTGTCGTGCTAACCGAAGCGCATGGAATGGCGCCGGAAGAGGTTGAGCGGCTGGTTACCTTCCCCATTGAAACAGCAGTGAATGGAGCAACAAATATCCGCAGGGTCCGAAGTTCCTCTGCCATGGGGTTTTCGATCGTTTGGGTTGAATTTGACTGGGATATGGACATTTACGATGCCCGCCAGATTGTAAGCGAAAAACTAGCCACCGTTGCCGATGCCATGCCAGTCGGGGTGGGCTCTCCTACCCTGGCCCCACAATCATCCATCATGGGTGAAATTATGATGATCGCCCTGACCGCTGATGAAACCTCGGCAATGGATTTGCGAACCCTGGCAGACTGGAATATTCGCCCTCGCCTGCTTTCCGTGGGCGGAGTGGCTCAGGTAGCCATTATTGGAGGCGATCTAAAAGAATTTCAAATTCTGGCCGACCCGCTCAAGCTGAAATTTTATGATGTTTCTTTTCACGAGTTAATCGCAGCATGCCAGGCATCCAATGAAAATGTATCGGGAGGATTTCTAAATGAACACGGCCAGGAATACCTGATCCGGGGATTAGCCCGTACCAACATTCTGGAAGACATTGGCAATACTTTGATCAAAATGCAGGACGGTCATCCCATTAAGGTAAATGATGTAGCTACCGTAAAGATCGGCACTGCGCCTAAAATTGGAGATGGATCTTATCGCGGAGAAAAAGCGGTTATCCTGACTGTTACCAAACAGCCCAATATTAACACACTGGACTTAACCGAAAAAATCACAACATCACTGGATGATTTAAAAGAAACGCTTCCCGAAGATGTGAAGATCCATACTGATATTTTTGAGCAGGCTAAGTTTATCCAAACATCCGTAAATAATGTTCAAAAAGCTCTGCTTGAAGGGGGATTATTTGTTGTGATCATTTTGTTTGTCTTTTTGATGAACTACCGCACCACAATCATTTCAGTACTGGCTATTCCTCTCTCTTTGCTGGTAGCTGTTTTGGTCATGAAATGGCTCGGAATTTCCATCAATACGATGACTTTGGGTGGAATGACCATTGCCATTGGTTCATTGGTTGACGATGCGATTATTGATGTTGAAAATGTTTACAAGCGCCTGCGCGAAAACAGTTGTTTGCCCAACACAGAAAAGCGACCGCTCTTTAACGTGATCTACGAAGCGTCCGTCGAAATTCGTGCATCCATTCTCAATGCCACTTTGATTATCATCATCGCTTTTGTACCCCTGTTTTTTCTTTCGGGTATGGAAGGCCGCATGCTTAAACCACTGGGGATTGCTTACATTGTTTCGCTGTTTGCGTCCTTGTTTGTTGCTGTAACCGTCATCCCTGTTTTAAGCAGCTTTTTACTGACCAACGAAAAACGACTTCAGAAGCAAGCAAAAGGAAGCCGGGTGGAACGCTTCTTACAAAATTACTACACCAAAACATTAAGCCAGGCCATTCGCTACCGCAAAGCAGTCATCAGCATTTCCGGAGTATTGTTTGTTCTTTCAATCTTATTGGTTACCAGCTTTGGCCGGAGTTTTCTGCCGCCATTCAACGAAGGGTCCCTTACAATTAATACGACAACCATGCCCGGAATCAACCTGGAAGAAAGCAACAAACTGGGCGTCCAGGCCGAACAAGCCTTGTTATCGATTCCCGAAATCACTTCGGTTGCCCGACGAACAGGACGCGCAGAGATGGCTGAGCACGCTTTTGGGGTTAATGTTTCGGAAATTGATGCCCCTTATGAGTTGGACGATCGTTCGAGAGTTGATTTTTTGAGCGAAGTACGTCAGAAGCTAAACCGGATTGAAGGGATTACAGTTGAAGTTGGACAGCCAATTAGCCACCGGATTGATGCCATGCTTTCAGGCTCAAAAACCAACATTGCCATTAAGCTTTTTGGCACCGACTTAAGCGGCATGTTCCGATTGGCAAACCAAATCAAAGAGACAATTTCGGACGTGGAGGGAATTGGTGATTTATCGGTGGAGCAGCAAATTGAAATTCCGCAGTTGCAAATCAAACCAAACCGCGAAATGCTTGCTCGCTACGGCATTTCTGTAAATGAGTTTCTTGAATTTGTGGAATCTGCATTTGGTGGAGAAAAAATCTCTGATGTCTTTGTCAACGAAAAAGCGTTCAACTTAATTCTAAGGTTTGAAGACGAAAGCCGGGATAATATCGAAGCTATCAGAAATGCGCTGATAGATACGCCGGACGGACAAAAAGTACCCCTTTATTATGTGGCCGACATTGAGTCTACTTTTGGACCAAACACCATTGGTCGCGAAAATGTGATGCGCAAAATTGTCGTGGCTGTCAATGTTGCCGACCGTGATGTTCGAAGTGTTGTCAATGATATCCAAAAGGAAATTAATGAAAACATCCAGCTGCCTGAAAATTACCATCTCGAGTATGGCGGACAATTTGAAAGTGAAGCTGATGCTTCGCGTACTTTGATGATCGCATCGATTGGTGCCCTGCTCATCATTTTTATCCTGTTATATGTCGAATTCAAAAACACAAGGCTGGCCATGATTATTCTGATCAACCTTCCGCTCGCATTAATTGGAGGCGTGGTTGCTATTTGGATGACCTCTGGTGTTATTAGCATTCCATCAATCATCGGGTTTATCACGCTCTTCGGAATTGCAACACGCAATGGTATTTTACTGATTTCGAGATATCAATCCTTATCCGATCAGGTTGTAAGCTTGAAAGAACGGATTGTGCATGGATCGGCTGATCGACTTAATCCGATCCTGATGACTGCTTTGACAGCTGCTTTGGCATTAATTCCACTTGCACTGGCCGGGGAAAAACCGGGAAACGAAATTCAGAGCCCAATGGCTATTGTAATTCTTGGAGGATTGCTTAGTTCAACCCTATTAAACATTTATGTTGTTCCAATAATTTACTATCTATTTCAGAAAAAACAGGAAGCAAAATAACACACACATGAAACGAACATGAAATCTAATCTGCAATTCTTCACGAACAAACAGGATTAAATTTCATCGAGAGTTCCATATGATACCTTCCAAATAAACAATTTTAGTCATATGAAAATCACATATATCATACTACTAACCTGTCTTTCATTGACAGGCTTTTCTCAAACTAAACTGGATGAATTTCTGGATTTAGTTGAACAAAACAATCAAGAACTGATCGCCGCCCGCCAGTTTTTGGAAGCTGAAAAAGCTGGCTTCCAAACGGGATTAACACCTGACAACCCTTCGATTGAATACGGATATTTTCCGGGAAGTAAAGACGAGATGGGCACCAAAACAACCTATGGTATTAGTCAGGCTTTTGAATTTCCAACCGTGTATTCTGTTAAGAAAAAGCTGGCCAATAATCAAAGTCAGTTGAGCGAACTGGATTACCAGGTCTTCCGGCAGAATAAACTACTGGAAGCCAAACTATCGTTTTACAACTACGCTTTTCTGCTCAAAAAGAAGCAAGAGTACCAAAAACGTTTGGAACATTCTACGCAACTACTGCAATCATACCAAACAAATTTCGATAAAGGGAATACCTCTATTCTGGATTTAAACAAAGCAAAAATTCAGAATCTGAAGATCAAAAGCAGTTACCAAATCCTTTTAAAAAAAATTGACAATGCCCTGAAAGACCTGACGCTTTTTGCAGGAACCGACACCATTGACCAAAAAATACGGAATGCCCCTGAGGTAGCGCTACAGAGCCTGGAAACCATTTTAGCAGAGTTCCAACAGCTAAAACCAGAGATTCGGTATTTGAGCCAGGCACAGCAAGTCGCTAAAATGAACATCCAATTGGCGAAGCAAAACTGGCTTCCGGAATTTGAAATTGGCTACGAAGCAGAAAAAGAGCCGGATGGCACTTACAAAGGATTGCACGCAGGATTATCCCTTCCCTTATGGAAAAATAAAAACACGGTACAACACGCCAGAGCTCAGGCCGATTTCAAAACCCAGCAATTGAAATCGAGAATCGCCGTTCTGATCAACGAAAAGGAAAAGTTATATTTCCAGGTACAGGAGTTAGATCAGATTCGAAAAGAATACCAGCTGACTTTAGAAGATGCTGCCAATGTTACTTTTTTGGATAAAGCACTTCGATTGGGACAAATGTCGGTGATTGAGTATTTCAATGAATTGGCCTTTTACTATGAAACGATTGACAGCTATCTGGAGATAGAAAAGGCTCATAAAGAGGCACTCGCAAGACTCACATCTTATAAATTATAATCCAATCATTTAGATATCATCCCAATAAGTATCAATAAGCTAATAACATATCATACATTTATAGATAATTAAATAATTATTTGCTAATTTGGCTTCCGCAAAGTAAAAGAATGGGGACAGAAGGATAGAGGAGACGGATTATGAAGTATAACCACCCACAGCATACAATATTGGTTGCGAAAAGAGATGAAATAGAGAATCTGAAGAATCAGTTGAAAGAAGAGCAAGCGAAAAGTGCACAACTAAAAGAGCAGCTCGAGCAATTGAAAAAAGAAACGCAGATACCCTCCGCAGCGCAAAAGAAAAACGATACTTTTGCATCAAGCAATTCCAATAGTTTTAATGATTTAGCAATTCCAGTATGGGAAATTGACTTTAGCCCGGCATATTTAAAAACTCAAGAATTAAATTTAAAAGGTATTACTGATCTGCACAACCATTTTAGTAATTCTCAGGCAGACTTCATCCAGTTATTAAAAAGTATAAAGATTTTAAACTTTAATCGCGAATCGTCAAATTTCAGCCGGGAAATATTTGGTGAAAAGCAAGAAGAATTAAGCTGTTTGTTTGAACTATATCAGGCTCGGAATTTTAAAAGTATAATTGATTTACTTTCAGCGATACAGATAAGAGCAACTCGTTTCCGAACCGAAATATCATTTAGACTGCCCGATGGTGAGAAGAGATATTATATCCTAAAATGGATTAGCACAACAGGTCACCACAATTATAACCGGGTATTGATTTCGTTGATTGATCATTCTGATCGCCGAATTATGGGAAAAGAACTGAAGGAAGCCAACCGGAAGTTATCAACTTTAATCAGCAACCTGAAAGGAATTGCCTACCGGTGCTTGGCTGATGAGAACTGGACGATGTCTTTTATTAGTGATGCTGTTTTTGAAATGACAGGATACCGATCAGACGAACTAATAAACAATCAAAAAATTTCCTACGCAAATCTTATTCATCCCGCAGATAGAGAACATGTTGAAGTCGAAATAAACAAAGCCATCGCGAATAGAACACGTTTTACAATCGAATATCGGATCATTACAAAAGACGGAAAAAAACGGTGGTTTTGGGAACAAGGAACCGGAGTTGAAAACAAAAATAAGGAGATCGAATTTCTGGAAGGTTACATTATAGATATTACAGAGCGGAAAAAGGCGGAACAAGCGCTACTGGAAAGCGAAGAAAAATTTAAGAAAGCTTTTCAATCAAGCCCCACCGTAATCATGTTAACCTCGGCTCATGACGGAAGAATTATTGAGGCAAACGATAGCTTCGAAGAGATTACAGGATGGAAACAAGAGGAATATTTAAACAAAACAACAATAGAAATTGGGTTATGGGCTGATCTAAGAAACAGAGATGAATATATCCGGCTATTAATGCGAGACGGATCGGTTAAAAATAAAGAATACGACTTTTGTCTGAAAAGCGGAGAAGTACGAAATGCACTTGTCTCGGGTCATGTGCTCAAGCTAAGAAAAGATACCGTTATCCTTGGTGTTTTTACGGACATCACTCTACAAAAGGAAACTCGCCGAGCCATAAATAATGAGCGGATTCACCTTCGAACGGTAATTGAAACCATTCCTGACCTCGTCTGGCTAAAGGATGTCGATGGCGTATATTTGAATTGTAACTGTCAATTCGAACAATTTTTTGGTGCCAGGGAAGAAGATATTGTGGGCAAAACAGATTATGACTTTGTTGATAGAGAACTGGCTGACTTTTTCAGAAGGAACGACCAAGCTGCAATAACGGCTGATCAACCAAAAACAAATTTGGAATGGGTCACTTTCGCTAGTGACAACCACCAAGTACTGTTAGAAACAATAAAGACCCCTATGCGGGATTGCACCGGAAAACTGATTGGCGTACTGGGTATTGCCCGTGACATTACTGAGAAGAAAAAAAATGAGGATGCACTCAAGCAAAGCGAAGTTCTTTACAAAGCTATTTTTAAAAATACCGGCACTGCAACCTGTATTATTCGTGAAGATAAAACACTACTTCTGAGTAACGAAAAACTGGAAGAGCTAACGGGCTATTCCAAAGACGAACTTGAAAATAACATGAAGTGGACAGACTTTGTCTCTTCTGAAGATTTGCACCGCATGCAACGTTTTCATGACGCAAGAAGGGAAAAAGGAGAAAAGGCCCCCAGACAATACGAGTTCACTCTGATTGACCGAAAAAACAAAAAACACCATGTCCTTCTGAACATTGATATCATTGATGGAACAACGATGTCTGTCGCTTCGCTTTTGGATATCACGGTCAGGATTAATGCGCTCAATGAATTAAAACGTAGCCACGAAAAATACCAGAATCTGGTTGAAAACATCAACGATATCTTTTTTGAAATTGATAGCAACTGGGATTTCAGTTATTTAAGTCCAAGCTTTGAAACCTTAAGCGGCTATTCCGTAAATTCATTCATCGGGCAACCGTTTACCGATGTTATTTTGCCCGAAGATCTGCCGAATATTAACATAAACTTTAACGACCTGATTAACGATCAGGCGATTCCGTCTTTCGAATTTCGATTAAAAACCAAAAACAACGATTTGGTTTGGATACGCAATTCTGCCCGCCCGATTTACGATGAAAACCAAGAAATAATCGGAGCCAGAGGGATCGGCATTAATATAACGGAACAAAAACAAACGGAAATCCAGCTGATTAATGCCAAAGAAAAGGCAGAACAGGCTGATTATTTAAAGTCTGCTTTTTTGGCTACCATGTCTCATGAATTACGCACCCCGCTTAATGCCATCATCGGATTTAGCCAGTTGATGGATGAAAATATAGCGAAGAGCGAGATGATTGAAATGGCAAAGATCATTTTTGATAGTGGCAACCACCTGCTTTCAATTATTGAGTCCATTTTTCATTTAACAATGCTCCAGTCTAATCAAACTCCAATTCGAATTGAGTTGTTTATGCTGGGCGACTTATATAAATCACTACGATTTTATCTGGAGAGTGAACTAAGCAAGAAAAATAAAAATCATATTGAAGCTCAGTTTGACGACTGCGTAAACAAGTATCCCAACCTGCAAATTCAAGCTGACAAGACAAAGCTAACCCAGTTACTGACCAATCTACTGAGTAATGCCGTTAAATATACCGAAGACGGAAGTATTACTCTTGGCTGTCATGTTGAAGGAAAAGACCTTACCTTTTATGTGAAGGATACCGGAATTGGAATTCCAAAAGAAAAGCAAGAGATCATATTTGAACGGTTTAGGCAGATTGATGACACCAGTACTCGAAAATATGGAGGTGTAGGATTAGGATTAGCAATTTGTCAGGAAATTTGCGATTTGCTAAAAGGAAAAATCTGGATCGAATCGGAGCCGACAAAAGGTTCGGCTTTTTATTTTAAGCTTCCGAATGCAATTTTCAACTCATTATAAATTAAAATTTTCAACGGTATTCGATGGAACTCGTTTATAATGATTCTCCTGCATGGATGGCCTTTACATGCTCGTTTCAACCGAAAATAAAGCTAGAAATTGATTGTGAGTTGAACGGCCTCCCTTTTGGGTTCTTCAAAGTTCGAAATGGTTACTCCAAGCAACCTGACTGCTTTGATAAAAGGCTCTTCTTGCTTGAGCAGTTGAAAAGCATGTTGGTGCAACAGTGTTAAAGAATCAATATTCTTATCAAGCGTTTTGCTCCGAGTAATTTGTTCGAAATCTGCAAATTTCACTTTCAAGGTTAACGTTCTTCCTCGCATATTAGCTCGCTGAAGCCGATTCCAAACCTCAGTTTCTATTTTTTCGAGCTGCTCTTCCAGATCCCTCAACAAATAATAATCGTGCCCAAAAGTGCGCTCAGCACCTAAGGACTTTCGCTCACGGGTGGCCACCACCGGTCGCTCGTCAATTCCCCGTACAATGTGATAATAGTAGGCACCCGATTTACCAAACTGACGAATCAGCTCCTGAAGCTCAAACTGCTTTAAGTCAGCACCAAAATAAATGCCCTGGTTATTCATTTTTTCGGCTGTAACCTTGCCAACTCCAAAAAACTTACGAACCTCCAACTGTTCAATAAAAGGCACCGCCTCCTCAGGTGTAATCACAAAGATCCCATCCGGCTTGTTTTCGTCAGAAGCTATCTTAGCCAAAAATTTGCAATAGGAAACTCCAGCCGAAGCTGTCAAATTCGTTTCCTCTTTAATTCGCTTTTTAATCTCCCGGGCAATAAGTGTCGCCGATGGTTTTCCTTTCTTCGCAAAAGTGACATCTAAAAAAGCCTCATCTAATGACAAGGGCTCAACCAGATCAGTATATTCAAAAAAGATATCGCGAATTTGCTGGCTCACCGCTTTGTACTTGTCGAAATTGCCCCGCACAAAAATCAAATCCGGACATTTACGCTTTGCTAAAACCGACGACATCGCCGAGCGCACCCCATAGCGTCGCGCTTCATAACTGGCAGCAGCAACAACACCCCGCGTACTATCGCCGCCTACAACAACCGGCTTTCCTTTTAAGTCAGGATCATCCCGTTGCTCTACCGATGCATAAAAAGCATCCATATCGATATGTATAATTTTTCGTTGAGAGGTTTCCATTACTAAACGATAAGCGAACCAATGAAAAGCAATTTTCTGTAGTTCAAATGTAGATAAATTCGTTAAAAGTTGTCATATGCATCTATTTTTCGCAGCTACTACTAATCATAACTCTCTCATTCCTGTGAAAAATAGCAGGGTTTATCCTGAAAAACGCTTAACTCATGAACTTAAGGCCATAATTTGGTTAAAGTAATGAGCAAAATACTACTTTAATAGGCGCAAAACGTAAGAACCGGATACACAAAAAAATAACAAGGTTGGAGAGACAGGAAAAACGCGATAAAATAAAAAACTCCCACCGAAGCGGGAGTACAGGTTTTAGCACCTTCGGCATATAGCCTTATTGTGATAAGATGTAAAATAAGCAAGACTTTCAACCTGATTTCAATTACCGCTAACAGTCCTATAGTTGTGGTTTGATGTAAAATAAGCAAGACTTTCAACACGAAAGAAATACGGAAAGTGATATTGAAAAATGGAAGTACGTTTCTCTATCCGTCACATTCAAACTGCAAGGTAATATGCTGAATATTAAATTCCTCTTTGAGAATTTTAACAAGATCTTCATTCAGCAGTTTTGTTTCCGATATTTTCTGATCGTTAGTTAAAACCACATGCGCTTCAAAGTGAACCGTTTTGTCGGTCAACCGCCAAATATGAACATGGTATGTTTTGCTGACCAGTTGATGCTTCGAAAGTCTTTTAGCAACTTCGTCGGGAAGAATATTGGGTGGCGCAAACTGCATCAGTATTTCGGTCGATTCCTTGAGTAGCTTATAGGTGTGAAACAACAGGTAAAAGCTGATTAGCAGGGTCACGGTAGGATCAATCCAATACCAGTCCCATTGCCAAATACATATGGCTCCTGCGATAACTGCCAAGGAAGTTAAGGCATCGCCCATCAGATGCAGGTAAGCTGCTTTTATATTCAAGCTATGGTGCTGATCTCCATGCAATAAAAAAACCGAAAATCCATTTGCAACAACACCCAAAAGTCCAAGCCACAGCATCCATCTAAAGTCAATCACTTGTGGATCGATATAACGTTTTACAGCTTCAACCATCAGGTAAAATGAAATAGCAATCAGAATCAAGGCGTTGATAAAGGCAGCCAGAATCTCAGCACGTTTGTACCCAAAAGTACTTTTAGATGTCTTTTCTTTATTGCCTAACCGGTCGGCAATATAAGCAAGAGCAACAGCAAAACCGTCGCTCAAATTATGGAGCGCGTCAGATATTAAAGCTAAACTTCCTGAAATTATTCCTCCGACTATTTGTGCCAACGTAATGACAACATTGAGGATGATCGTAATCTTCAATCGCTTGTGTGTATGTGTGTGGTCGTGTCCCATAGTTGGTTGTGATTTATTACAAAACTAATTTCTTACAGTCAGTAAAACTATTATAATTCATAATTTTGTTGTCTGGTTCAAAGAATACAGAAAAATATTCACTCAAATGCAACAAAGCTGTTTTACTGATCGTCTTTCAACCAGAAACGACAAAGCACTTGGAATCTCTTTATAAAAATATTCATCAAGATGTGATTGACCGTTGCAAAGCAGAAGAACGTGATGCGCAGTTTCAGCTTTATAAGTTGTACTATAAATCGATGTACAACACCAGCTTGCGAATTGTGGGCAACGAAGCCGAGGCTGAAGACATCATGCAGGAAGCGTTTTTAAATGCCTTCAGAAAAATTAAAACTTACTCGGGGCAGGTAAGTTTTGGAGCCTGGCTGAAAAGGATTGTTGTAAACCGTTCGTTGGATCATCTAAAAAAAAGAAAAGTACAGCTCGAAGAATTGGACGAACGCATTACCGGGGAAATGGTTGAAAATCCACTGATGGAGATCAAAGAAGTGGATGTGCAAAAAATAAAGCAAGCTATTTTCCAACTTCCGGATGGATATCGTGTTGTGCTCAGCTTGTACTTATTGGAAGGTTACGATCATGATGAAATTTCGGAAATACTAAATATTAGTAGTTCATCGTCGCGTTCCCAATTGTTGCGGGCCAAAAGAAAGTTGCGTGATTATATAAAAAAGGATGAAGTATTTTCAATTAATTAATACCGAAGACAATGAGTGACAGACTGGAAAAGATATTTCGGGAAAACAGAGAAGCATTTGAGGATGATGCGCCGCAAGGACATTTTGATCGGTTTGAAGCCAAATTGGATCAGAAGTTCAGGCATCAGAAAAAATGGAATAGAAAATTGTTCTTACAAATAGCCGCTGCTGTTATCTTTGCGCTACTTTTAGGCAATCAGCTTCGAATGTATTTTACACCAGGGCAACATCAGAAAGCCACGTTAGCGTCGGTTTCAGAAGAATATGGAGAAGTAGAGTTTTATTACACTTCATCAATCGACCAGAGTTTGAACGAATGGGACAAGCTGAACCAGGAAGGATTTATTTCGGAAGCTGACCAGCAAATGATGGAAAATGAAATGCAAGAGTTCGATCAGATGCAAAACCAACTTCAAAAAGAACTAAAAGCAAATCCTGATGATGAACGGGTGATTAAGGCGATGCTGGAGTATTACCAGGCAAAGCTTAGCGTGATCAAGATAATTATTAACAAGCTAGAGGAAGTAAAACAACAAAAACTGACACATAATGAAACTGAAATTTAAACTATTATTCCTGTTTTTTGGGCTGCTGTATCTATCGGCACAAGCTGATGAATATACGCGAGAAGAACACAGTGCTTACCTAAAATCGGTCATCAACTCATTGGACATTACCAATAAATTTGGAACCATTACGATTAATGACTTTGGTGGCGATTCGATTATTGTGGATGCACTGATAACGGTTGAAAATTCAAATGAAGGGAAAGCCGAGTACTTGCTCGATCAAATCGAAATAAAGATCAACCGGGTTGGGAGTTTACTCAAGGTTGAAACGGAAATTAAGGACGATTTTAAAACCAAGCGCAATTTCTCAATCGATTATACCATCAATATTCCCGCTGATCGTAATTTAACAGTTGCCAATAAATTTGGCGATGTCGTTATCAACAAGCTGAATGCGAACGGTAAATTTAACATCAGCTACGGAAACATCAGCACCGGCGATTTGCTGGCTCCTGAAAACAGCAAGATTAACATGGAGATTGCCTATGGCAAAGCCGATATTGAATCGGTCAACCACTTGCAAACTGAAATTCGCTACTCCAAGCTCTTTATTGGTCAAGCTCTGTCGATGTATGCCGATTCCAAATACTCAGGTTTAAATATTGAAGAAATTGATGCGTTAACCCTTGAGTCGAAATACGATGGTGTTTCCATTGAGGAAATCAACAGTTTAAAAGCAGACTCAAAATACACCAATTACGACATTGAAAAACTGGGAAAATCATTGGTTCTCGACACTCAATACGGGTCAGTACAAATAGATAAAGTGGCTGACACGTTTGAGAATATTGATATTACCAATAACTATGGAGGAATTGAAATTGGACTGGATGAAGCCGAGTATTATCTGAATGCCAGCTGCGACTATTGCGATGTCAAATATCCGGAAGAGAAATTTGTCGGCAATCGCGAAAAAGAAGACCACCGCTTTAGCGTGCTAGGCAATATTGGTAATGCAACAAAAGCCAAAGTGACCATAAAAAGCCGTTATGGTGGCATCAAACTCGAAAACTAACCAAAAGACCTGTTGTAAAAATAGAAACCGGAAGTACTATACTTGCGGTTTTTTTTTACTTTTAGTCTTTACATGAAGAAACGACTGCACATAGTTAGCTTTAATATTCCTTATCCCCCCAACTATGGTGGCATTATTGACGTTTTCTATAAAATAAAGCATCTGGCAGCTGCCGATATCGAGATTATTTTGCACTGCTTTCATTACGGTCGGGAAGAATCAAAAGAACTTGAGAAATATTGCTACAAAGTTTATTATTACGAGCGCAAATCGGGACCTCTTTATTTATTTTCATCGCTACCCTACATTGTGGGAACCCGCCAGTCTAAGCGGTTGCTTAAAAATTTGCAAGAAGAAATTGTCCCCATCCTGTTTGAAGGACTTCATTCTTGTTACTATATCAATCATCCGCTAATGGGTGCCTATCAAAAAATTGTACGCACCCACAACATCGAGCATCACTATTACAGGTATTTAAGCCTGGCAGAGAAAAATGTTTTCAAACAATACTATTTTAAGCAAGAAGCAATTAAACTTAGGTGTTTCGAGAAAAAATTGAAACTAGCTTCCGACATTCTTAGTATCTCACCCGACGATACGAAATATTTCAAAACAAAATATCGGATGGGTAAATTCATACCGGCTTTTCATCCGTTTGATAAGGTAAACGTAAAAACAGGGCAAGGCGATTACATTTTATTTCATGGAAATCTAAGCGTTAGCGAAAACCAAAAAGCGGTGAACTATTTATTGGATCGCATTTTTTCTGAATTAACTTTGTCGGTGGTAATCGCGGGTAAAAATCCGCCGGAAAGCATGATTAAAAGGATCAACGACCTACCACATGTTTCATTGGTAGCTGACCCCGAAATAAAAGTCATGGATCAGCTTATTCAGAATGCCCAAATAAGCCTGATTCCAACTTTTCAGGCAACCGGATTGAAACTAAAGCTGTTGGCTTCCTTGTTTCTTGGCCGCCATTGTATTACAAATTCGCCGATGGTAGAAAATACCGGACTTGCCCATTTGTGTTACGTGGCTGACAATATAAAAGACATGATTCAGCTCATCCAGCAAAAGTTTGAAGAAGAAATCACCCCCGACGAAATAGAACAGCGGAAAACGATATTAGAAACTCAATTTTCGAACACTTACAATGCACAAAAAATATACGAGCTTATATAGTCTTCTTATTCTTGCTTTATTTACAAAATCACTTTGCGCCCAACCCCTGTCAATCAAACTCGTTTTCCCTGAACAGAGAAATGACACCGTGGTGCTAGCTCATTATTACAATGGGAAAATTTTTGCCAACGATACCACAGTACTCAACGAAAACGGCGAAGGTCAGTTCTCAGGAAACGAACTTCTCCCGGAGGGTATTTACACGCTCTATTTTGATGCTAACCACCTGCATGATTTTTTACTGGGGAACGACCAATCCTTGGGCATTAGTAAAGAAGCTGAAAAAATAAAGGTTAGCAAAGCGAAGGAGAGTCAGCAATTTCAAACATACGTGGACTACTTGAAAGACCAGAAGGCACAAGCTAAGATTTTGAAAGAAAAACTCCAAGAGCTTCCCTCGTCACCAGACTCAGCACAAATACTTAACAAAAAGCTGACTGAACTTGACAATGGTGTTCAGGCATACTGGAAAAAGGAAGCTAAGAAGTATGATGGTACGTTCTATGGTAAGTTTGTTGCATCCAACATTCGGCTACAGTTGAATGAATCTGAACTGCCAAAAGAAATACAAGCAAACGATAGCTTATTATGGCTCAATCGCTATCAATTCAATAAAAATCACTACTGGGATCATTTTGATTTGTTTGACAAGCGAATGTGGCGAACACCGACCATTCACAACCGTTTAGATCACTATTTCAACCAGATACTCATTCAACATCCTGATTCGGTTTTACCTGTAGCTATTGAGCTGATTGAACAAAGCAAAATTGAGCCCGAAATCTTTCAAAACCTAACGGCTTATATTTTAAACAACAGCGTACAATCACATTACATGGGCATGGAAAGCGTATTTGTTGCCTTGGCAGAAAAATATTATTTGAGCGGCGATGCCTTTTGGGCATCAGATAAAACGCTGGAAACTATACGCCGGGAAGTCTACCTTCGAAAAAATAATTTGATTGGAGAAACGGCCCGCGAGCTACTCCTGGAAGATCCGGATGGAGAATACCATAGTTTGCACCAAATCAGCACGCCATACACCCTACTCGCTTTTTGGGAGCCCAATTGCGGTCACTGTAAAAAGCAAATTCCTGAGTTGTTCGAAAAAGTATTTCTGGAAATCGATCCGTCGGCTTTAACAATCATGGCTGTAAACACACAGGATAACAAAGAAGAATGGCTCGATTTTATTGAAGAACACGAACTCAATGGATGGATCAATGTCTGGGATCCGAACAGAGTAAGTAATTTTCAAATCAACTACAACACACGAACAACCCCAATGATCTACTTGCTCGACAAAGACAAAAAAATAATTGCTAAAAAACTAACCGTTGATCAGGCCAGGAAAATCATTTTGGAAAAGACAACCACGAATCGTTAGTCACCCAGAAATACGACTTTTGCGGAATATCGCTTCTTCCGCTCAACAATCTTAAGAAAATAATTACCGGGAGCCTGCCCCGAAAAATCAAAACTAAGCCATTTATCTCCTGGCTTTTCATATTGCACATTAACTTGTCTGCCCGTTAAATCAAAAACCTGCACGATAAAAGGATTAACCTCTTGTTTGAATTTTACTCTTAATTTTTGATGAGCATGAAAAGGATTTGGGAAGACTTCAAATTCAAGATTCGCATTTTTCAATGTGTCCCTTTCCCTTGCTGCATCAATATTGCAAAGCACCACCTCCATTAAAAGTGCCGAGCCCTCTGATGTGTTGGTTTTTTCCTGATAAGTATACCAATCAGTTCCATCTTTTATGTAGAATGAATTCAAGGGATCAACCTCTCTTTCTGCCAAATAAACGGCAAACGTATCTTCTTGCTGCAACAAATCCAGCGAATAGGCCACAAAAAAGTTACCTTCAGTCACTACACGTTGGCTAAACTCAAGGTAGTTCATCACTCCTTCATCGATGGCATCCAGGCTAAAAGCCTGATCATAAATCAAATCCGTTGGATAGTCTGTTCCTTCGTATATGGACACACGAATTTTACCGTCAGAACTGAGATGCCCCAAGGATGCTTTTCCTACACCAACCGATACTCCTGAAATTTCGGAACGATTTGTCAGTGTATACTTCTCGGCAAATTCCTGAAAACCGTACCCGTTATTCCCACTCCAGTAACCTTTTGATACTCCTTGCTCTACAATTTCAATATTCCCATGCGTATCCTCATCTCTAAAATTGGTAAAGGCACCGCATGCTTTATCTGTTGAATAGGGGTTTAATCCATCAATCGAGCTTGAATTGGAATTGGATGGATCAAGCCATTTTTTGAGCTGTTGACTGTCTTGAGAATAATAATCCCAAGCAACTCCAAGGCGTGCAAAATAATCACGATTCGGAGCATCACATGTTGCCGCTCCACCGGTCAACGAACCGACCAAACGTCGCTCATCATTGATTAGAGGTGCACCGGAAGAACCACCTTCGGTTGTCCCTTCCTCCCAATTGCCAATAAACCAATGGGCATTATCAATATAATCAGAACTGTAGGTTTTAATTTGCGGAGAATGCCTGTCAACAGTCATCTTTTTCACATCCCCCAGTGGGTGATGAATACAAACCGTTGAGTCTGGAGGGGTATCTCCCCGCTCCCACCCAAGAAAATACGGTCGGTAGTTGGCCGGAGGAATCGTGCCTAACTCAACCAAACTGAAATCCAACTGATCCGATTCAGCTCTCAAAATACTTCCACTTAACGAATGGCTGGCATCACCATCAATATCTCCACAGTACGGCGATTCATAGTTGAATAAGAAAATTGATTCTGATGCCTTTTTATTTGAATCGATACAGTGCCCTGCTGTGTAAACGTATGGAGTTCCATCATTATTCGTGTTATTAACTAAAGCGCCTGTGCACAAGTCTACTCCACTTACAATAATCCGGCAAGCGGCATTACTTTCATTTTCATAAGCCTCAACTAAATCACAGTTTACATTGATGTTACACGATCCGGAAACTCCGAGCGGCCGACGATCAGACTTTAAGGATTTTACGCCTACGAAATCATGATTTACTTGTGAAATAGATAACTCTGCGCTAAATGAAGCATCAAGTGGTTCTTCGTACTGAACAACTAATTGATCACCAACTACCGGAGAAGTAGCAAAAGTACCGCTCGGTTTATTATTTCTTGCCGTAAAAGCTCCAATCAGATCTCTTCTGTCAGCTGAGAACAAAAACAACCGCCCATCTTCAGGCAATCGGTAGTGATCAAAAATAAGGTTCAAGGATTTTGCTCCTGAAGACGTAATAATGAGTTGCCATACTTTGTGATCATCTAATACAAACCACTGCCCCGAGTTCTGAGAAGTCAGATTAACCGCTAATGATTCTGCAAAACGAAAAGGTTTTAATCTGTTCTCATTCGATTTTGCAATACTATTTTTCAGCAGCAAATCATTATTCACCGGCGGCAGACTTACAACCGAATTACTTTTGAACGAAAGTGAATAGGAAATGTCCAGTGGTTTTCCGCCATCAGAAAGTTGTGCCCTACCGGGAATTGAAACCCCAATTAGCATCAAAGCGAATATTATCCGATATACTTGCATAAATCTCACGACTACCCAAATGTAGAAAAAATTAAATAACAGCCATCCCAAGTTAAGGGTTTTCGAAACAAAGAAGCTAATTTTGAAAACCGATCAGTCGAATAAAAACAGAATTTATGAAAGTATTAGTCATGTATGTCAACGAATTCAGCTATGTTCCTTCTGAAAAGAATTTGGAGGATGCAGAAACAGTGACCGAGGCAAATTCCTATAACGACAGTATTTTGGCCTTCATACAGGTTGAAGAGCAGGACGAAGAAAAAGATGTAAAAAGCCGCGAGAAAAAACTCGTAAATCATATCAAATGGACAGCCCGAAAAAATGAGTGCAAACGGGTTATTCTGCATTCCTTTGCACATTTATCTGAATCAAAAGCCAGCGTAGAGTTTACAAAAGAGTTATTTGATCTGGCTGAAAAACGTTTACAAAATGCTGACTTTGAAACGGCGCAAACTCCATTTGGTTATTTTCTGGATTTAAAAATTGATGCTCCGGGTTTTTCATTGGCTCGAATTTGGGCTAGCTTGTAATATGGAATTTGTAAATATACATACTCATCATCAAGCAGCTGTTGCCGGCATTCAACTGGTTAATCATCAAATTCAGTTCGAATTCCCTGAAAGACAGGAACAAAACTATTCGGTTGGATTTCACCCGTGGGATATTAAAGCATTTGAGCAGGACCAGATGATTGAAAAGCTAGCAAAAGTGGCTCAGTATAAAAATGTTTTAGCCATTGGCGAATGTGGACTTGATCGGGCAATAGACACCTCAGTAGAGCTCCAAGAGCAGGTGTTCATTCGCCAAATAGAATTGGCAGAAAAACACCAAAAACCGCTTGTCATTCATGCCGTAAAAACGTATCCCGACATCATAAAAATCAAAAAGGACAGAAAGGTAGAAATTCCATGGATCTTGCACGGTTATCAAGGTAATTTACAAACCACAAAGCAATTGCTCAATCATAATTTTCACTTTTCGTTTGGAGCCCGAATCCTGAAAAATGAAAACAAGCTCGTTCAATCACTAAAAGAAATCCCATTCGACAAATTATTCTTCGAAACCGACGAAAGTTCTGAAAAAATAGAAACAATTTATACTTTTGCAGCCCAAATTCTGGAAATAGACAGCCGGGATTTAAAAGAAACGATTTGGAAAAACTATCAGAGAATTTTTGAACATGGCGAAGTGGCAA
Source organism: Sunxiuqinia indica (assembly GCF_009847015.1). Lineage (GTDB taxonomy): Bacteria > Bacteroidota > Bacteroidia > Bacteroidales > Prolixibacteraceae > Sunxiuqinia > Sunxiuqinia indica. The sequence continues at coordinate 117,095 of NZ_WVEM01000001.1, read as the reverse complement.
GATAGAACAGCATTAATGCTGGGAGAAGAGGGATTAGAGAAGTTAGCAAAAGCACACGTGTTAGTAATCGGACTGGGCGGTGTCGGAGCTTATGCAGCCGAACAATTATGCCGGGCAGGAGTCGGTCAACTTACCATTGTTGACGGCGACGTGGTAGAACAGACCAATAGAAACCGGCAACTTCCTGCGTTGGTTAGTAATGAGGGCGAATCAAAAGCTGAATTCCTCGGAAAACGTTTCTTAGATATCAACCCCGACTTAAAAATCAAAATCGTCAATGAATACCTGAAAGAAGATCGAATGGTGGAAATCCTCAACGAATCGGTCTACGACTACGTGGTTGATGCGATTGACACACTGACTCCTAAAGTCTTCTTAATTTCTCACAGTCTGCAATCCAAGCTGCCAATTGTTAGTTCGATGGGGGCTGGTGGAAAATTCGATCCATCGCAAGTACAAAGCAGCGATATTTCGAAAAGCTACAATTGCAGATTGGCCAAAATGATTCGAAAGCGCCTGCATAAAATTGATATTCGAAAAGGAGTTAAAGTGGTTTTTTCGCCAGAGGAAGTCGATCCAAAAAGAGTTCGAATTGAAGAGGGACGCAATAAAAAATCAGCAGTTGGTACAATATCCTACATGCCACCTATTTTTGGTTGTTATTGTGCCTCTGTGGTAATTCAAGATCTATTGGGGAAAACGATTAACTGATGCTCCGAGGTTCTGTCGCGTTAATCCAACTTAATCTATTTCCATTGTTCAGAATTATACAGCTAAAGAATTGAAAGTTTTGTAGCTAGTGGATTTGGAATCAATAATTTGATTCTTTCTTATGATATTTATTATTTCAATTCCTGCTAGTGTTCGTTGCGCTGACTCAAAACTTTTGAATCCGGTGGTGATTGCTATTCTTCTTTTGATGGTACGATGATCCTGCTCCACAATATTATTTAAATACTTGCATTGCCTCCATTTCACGTTCTTAAAATTTCGCTTGTTGTAGGTTTTAATTCCTTGCTTATTGGCACCACTCTTATCAATGTTGATTATACGTGGTTTACCATTTTTACCTATGGCTTTATTCAGAAACTTCTGAGCAGATCCTTTCATCCTTCGCTTGGTTAACAAGAAGTCGATCGTATTCCCATACTTATCCACAGCTCTGTATAGGTAACGATCTTTACCACCAACTTTGATGTAGGTCTCATCCATCCTCCAACTGTCGCAAACTTGCTGCTTCCTCTTATGCATATTCGCTTCGATCAAAGAGGTAAATTTATCAACCCACCTTTGAATTGTAGAATGATCAATCTTTACTCCTCTTATTAAAAGCAGTTCTTCTACATCCCTATAACTTAAAGTGAATCTCAATTTTAAATAAACGGCTTGAAGAATTATCGCTTTGGGATATCTGTGGCGCTTGAACATCGAATAATTGTTTTAGTTGAATGGCAAAATTAGAAATTGTTGAATTGTGGCTAATTAATGCGACAGAACCGCTTGCATCCTACCCTCGTAATCCTTGATTTATGCAAACCATGGTACATCTTGAAACGCTTCATTTTTTCGTTTCGAGGGTCTCTATACGAGTAGTACACAAACCACTTCTTGGAAAGATCTTTGCCACAATCATTGATTTCCGGCAAGATCGCTATTTTCTTTCTTTTCATCTCGTTTGATTTGATTTCCTCAAATCAAACTGTCTACCATTGTCTACCGCTTTCAGTTTTTGTCTACTTTCGCCACAAAAGTAGCTGATTATCAGCGGTGTTTTGTTTTTTGTCGGGATGACTGGACTCTAATGTATTTTTACTTCAAACTGTATATCAACAAGTTACAAGACCGAATAAAAACCAGGTCACCTTATAGTTCACATGCATTAGAATGCATTTATTATTATGACAAAATTAAAGCATTTTTTGGCAAAAATGAAAGGAAATTAGGCCTTAATTTTCAGCGGGATATTTTGATGCAAACATGGGCTTTTTTGACAATGATTTACCCATCAAAATCTTCATTGTTTTGTCAAATAGAGATGATTTCTTGGGAAATCCGCGTTCACGCTTGCGTGAACAGGTGAAAACCGTGAACATCCGGGTTGTCAACCATAGTAAGGCGCATATTTCTACTCCAAACCTTATACCTATTAGGGTATAAACAGGTTAGTGTAAATAAATACTATACCCGATGGGGTATAATCAAATTCAGATAAAATATTCTATACCCGATCTGGTATAATTTCAAAATAATTTATTAAATTTATACCCGTTAAGGTATAAGTTATGAAGTTAAATGATTTTATAAAGGAGAAGCGAGGGACCGTCAGGCTGACCCAACCCGAACTGGCGGAAAAGGCAGGGGTAGGTTTACGGTTTATCCGCGAGCTGGAACAAGGAAAAGAAACCCTGCGCCTGGACAAAGTGAATCAAGTACTTAAATTGTTTGGTTATGAAGTTGGCCCGGTTGAAATTAGAAAGGATGAATGATGGCAAGAAGGAAAGCTGAAATAAAGATGCACGACCGGACGGCTGGCTGGCTCGTACAGGACGAGGAGGGCTACCATTTTCAATATAACAAAAATTACCTAAATTCTGATTCCCCTCAAGCCATAAGCCTTACTTTACCTTTACAGGAGGCCGAATTTACTTCCAGGATCATGTTCCCCTTTTTTGATGGCCTGATCCCTGAAGGATGGTTGCTGGACATTGCCGAAAGAAACTGGAAGTTGAACCCCCGAGACCGGATGGGGCTTTTGATGGCCTGTTGCAAAGATTGTATCGGGGCTGTGAGTGTTATCCCTGCAAACGAAGAAAATGCGTAAAAACATGAACTGTCTTTATTGTTATAAGCCATTGGCCAAAGATGAACAGGATTTCCATGCAGCGTGCAGCAAAAAGATGTTTGGACAGACCGTTCCCCCGGTTTTGCCCTATCAGGAAAATGAACTGGAAAAGCTGGCGGCACAAGTTTTGGAAAGCCAGACCACTGTAACCGGGGTACAGGCCAAGCTTTCGCTTCACCTGGCTCCCGGAGGCCACCGGGACGTACCCAAACGGTTTACCATTGTTGGGCTATGGGGCGGTTACATATTGAAACCTCCAAGCCCCAACTATCCCCAACTGCCGGAAGTGGAAGACCTGACCATGCACCTGGCAAGCCTGGCTAAAATCAATGTAGTCCCACACTGTTTGATACGCATGCATTCAGGGAACCTGGCTTATATTACCAAACGGATCGACCGGATAAAAAAAAGCAAGCTTCATATGGAAGATATGTGCCAGTTAACCGAACGGCTGACCGAAGAAAAATACAACGGTAGCTATGAACAAATCGGTAAAGCGATCATGAAATACTCATCCCATCCCGGTCTGGATGTCGTTAACTTTTGTGAACTGGTCCTGTTCTCTTTCTTAACCGGAAATGCCGATATGCACCTAAAGAACTTTTCACTGATCCATCATCCGGGAGCAGGCACTGTACTTGCTCCTGCTTATGACCTTCTGGCAACAGCGTTGGTCAATGTCGCAGATGACGAGGATCTGGCTTTGACCCTGAATGGAAAAAAGAAAAGAATCAAAAAAAATGATTTTAAAACAGCATTTACAACTCTTCGCCTTGATGAGAAGCAGCAGGAAAATATCTTCAAAAAAATGGGGAAAAGTAAAGCTAAATGGATGGATTTGGTCGAAAGCAGCTTTTTAACAAACAATTTTAAGAAAGAGTATAAAAATCTCATTGAAGAAAGATTTGGCAGAATCTCATCGTAATTGAGAATGTAGTCTTGGTATAAACTGTCTGTTACAAGGTTACAAGACTGCTAAAAAACCAATTCATCTCACAGTCCACACATTACAACTAACTCATCAATAGCAAGTTAATTTTTACCGAGAAAGAGATATCAAAGTCACTATTTTCGATGGCTAATATCCTCAAAATTTAATGTCTCTTACTTCGCTATTTTCCAATATGCGGAGACTAAGAAGCGATTGTTTTGAATCCTCATTGCAAACCACCTGAATATTTGGTCCATTCATTTCATAAGGAACTACCAAGATCACGAACCGTATCTGAACCAACCCTCCATTTCCCTACCTTGGTGGATAAAGCTCGTTGGCAGGTTTACCGCATTCTACCTCTTCCTAAAAGCGATCACGTACTCCGTTTCATCTTGTCATTTTCTTAATGCGTTTGATAATTCGGCCCTCGATAAATGATCATGAGCTCCAACGTGCATTGAATTTAACCCGAGTATCTCTTCAGTCAGCCGTCGGGCCTCATCGTTGTTACCGAGACCTACCTCAGCCAGTGCAATCAAAAACTTAGCATCGATTGTATTTCGTTTCTGAATATTATCCTCAAATACCAGCAACAACGGCAAAGAGGTTGCGAAATAATCAATCTGTACTTTCTCCTTTAATTTTGCTTCTGCAAATTCTTTAATGCTTGCCAGTAAACCGTTGGCTTCGTCTGTCTTGCCCAGTTCTTTTAACGAAAGTGCTTTGTAGTATGACAATTCCGAATAAGCACTGACGGCCATATCAATAAAGTCGCCCTCCTCGTTGGTGCTAGCAGTAAAATGAGCATTGGCTTCTTCTGTTTTGCCCAAAGCTTTCAAGGCCATTCCCTTCCAGTAGTTAATATGAGCAACGGCCTGCAATGGATGGTATTTTTCCCCCAGGTTATCCGGTGTGTTCATTGATTTTTCAAAAAAGGCCAAAGCTGCTTCTGCATTGCCTGCTTGTAGTGCCAATTGGCCCAATTTCAAGCACGCGTAGGTAAATTGTCGCAGCACCTGTCCTTCGCCGCCTTCCCATGGGTGAAAGTTCCGGTTTTCCAACAAGTGTAAGGCTTTTTCGTATTCACCGTTAAAATTGTAAAGGGCAGCCAATTCAACCGAAAAATCATCGCGAGTTGTAATCTGATCCAGGATTGGCAGCAAACTTCCCAATCTTTCCTTCGGATCATCGTTTAATTTTTTTCGTAGCTGGTCGAATTCGTAGCGAACACGCATATCGTTCGGAGCCAGCTCAACAGCCTTTAGAAAAGCTTGCCTGGCTTTGTCTCCGTCCTCAAACGTATTCCAATAAGCGATTCCCAGGTTGCGGTATAACGTTCCGTAGTTACTGCTAGCAGCCACTGCCATTTCCCAAACGCGAATGGCATCTTTGTGGCGTTTCAGGTTGAAGTAATAGTTACCCAACCCGAAAGCTGCAACTGTATTCTTTGGGTCGATTTGCAAAGCCCACTCCAACACCAATTGTTCGTAGATACGGGATGGGAACACATAATCACAAGATGCTGTTTTCGCCAACTGCAGGAGTTCAGCAGCTTTTGTCTGATCGCCATTCATTTCATACAACCAGGCTAAAGTAAACCCGGTCATAATCGATTTTGCCATTGGGTTTGGCACAGCGCATTCCGGAATTTCATTTTTGTGATGCAATTCGATAACGGCAATCGCTTCATCGTAAAATCCGGCTTCAGCATAATCAAAGGCAATGTCCAGGATCGTTTGTGCATCATTGCGTGACGATTGAATAAAGTCAGCATAATCACCTGACAAATTCGCCATTTCAAATTTAGCCCATTGATCCAGCGCATCCATTTTGAACAAATCTGCCAACACGCTTTGCGCTGCTTCCTTCTTACCCTGGCGTTTCAACACAACAGCCTTCAGAATCGCGGCTTTGTTATTCTGACGGTTGGTATCCAGCGATGCTTCCAAATGCTCCAAGGCTGTTTCGTAATCAGCTTTCAGGCAATCGATCGCAGCCAATTGGTAATAGGCAGATGCGCGCCATTCGAAGTTCCAGGTTGATTTGTAGAATAAAGCATAGGCTTCATCTTTCCGACCTTGGAACGAACAGGCTAAGCCACAGAAATAATGCGCCTCGCCCGATGCCGGGTTGGGGTGATAAGTGGTCATGATCTCAATGCCAGTACGGAAGTTTTTCTCGGCCTCGGCAAACTTGCCATTCTTCAATTCAACACGTCCCAAGGCAATGTACGACTTGTAACTCTTCGGATCTTTTTTGATCGCTTCTCTCCAGTAAGGTTCCGGATAGCGGGTCGGGTGGCGATACAGTTCCAGGTGTTCACCAATCAATTCCAGTTCGTTGGCACTTTCAACCGCTTGGGGTTGTTTCGGTTCGAATGCCAACTTGCGGTTCCGCTCTTTGCTCACTTCGCGGTGATGATAAGCAATTAATTCTTTTCCTTGCTCATCCAACACGATCAAGGAAATGGAATTCTCCTGTCCGGCTTCAATTTGGATCGAATTGTCTTTCCATGGTTTCTCCGGTGTTACGGTTTGCTTATCAAACAGCTTTTTATCGTTTCCGATCAGCACCAGAATCTGCAGGTTCTCAAACTTCCGGCTACCGGCAACTCCCAGATCCAGTTTATTGCCTTGCTGAATTTCGAAACGAATGGCCAAATCTTTGTTCGCATTTTGAACCGGCCCCAGATTTTTATAACTCCACCAGAATTGTGAGAAAGTTTTGGTTTCGTAAGGAAGCAAATAGGTAAAGTCGGGCTGGTTATCGGTATAAACACCGGCCATCAACTCGAAATAAGGACCACCTTCATCGGTTAACTCACGGTCCCATGCACGCCCGAAGGCTTCATTTCCCCAGGTCCATTGCTTTTTCCCTGGAGCAATATGGCGGTTAGCAACATGAATGAATCCGCCATCTTCTTTAAAATCATAGCCACCAAAGAAATCGTATTTGGTATCGCAAACCATGTAGCTGGTTGGCACCGGGATATTGTTGTAATTACGCAAATCATTTCTTCCAGATCTTTTGTGATAAGGAATGCCGTAGTAATCGTTTTCGGCATACGGAAAACTGCTTTGAGCACGAACGGCGTGATCGGCCACGTAATGCACATCAGGCGGAAAGAAACTTTGATAATCGCCATGCACCTCCACCGCTACATTGGCCCACCACAGAAACGTTTGGGTCAAAGGTGTGCGGTTAAACAAGCGCCCACGCAATTCAATCAAAGCACTATTCGGACGAATTCGAATACCATGCATCCCTTTCAAACGGTACATCGGGTCGTATTCCGACATCCAGATTGTTTTGGCGCCATCGGCCTCCTCTTCGATGTAAACATCGGTAGGCAAGTAAGTTCCCGGACGGTGGTGCTGCGGCCAGTTAAATTCGACTCCCCCACTGATCCATGGCCCTGCCAAACCAACCAAAGCCGGCTTGATCACCTTTTGCTGGTAGAAAAAGTTGTAGTTGTTATTGGCTTTATCCTGAGCTTCGAAAATACGCCCCCCAATTTCCGGCAGCATGACCATTTTCACAAACCCATTCTCCAGAATGGCGGCCTGGTATTCTTTATCCACTTTGTGATCATATACCTTGTCAATAAAAGGCACCGGGTACACTTTCCCGGATGAGCCCTGGTAAACCCTTTTTTCAAAAAAGACCGGGTTAATTTCTGATTGCCCTAACTCATAAGTTGGAATAATCAACTTTTCGAGCGACGCTTTTGCTTCCATATGATTATGATTCTAGTTAATTATCGAATTTTCCCAAAAACAACCTCCTCCCCTAGCCATTGTTAACTAATAATAGCAGCGGTAGTATTGAAAAAATTGTGTTGAATAATGGCTGATTTACGTCTTTAGTTTTAAAGCAATGTAGTTGCTTCCTGTTCTATTTGGTTTAATATTCGATTACACAAAATCCATTAGGCCGCAAAATCCGAAACGAGAAGCTAGCATTTACCATTTCTAAATCTGTTGAAAAAGTATCTCCGGGCATCAATACGGGCAGATCAATTTGACATAAATCTCCCTCAATGCTTTTGTATTCCAGGCTGTACCCCCTCAAAGCATAAGACGGTATATCATCTTTAATTGCAATTTCAATTGCTGCGGTTGAATTATCAACCCGTTCTACCTTCGTGATCTCGATCGGTGAAGCAATCTGTTTCAAAACCGAATATGATGGTTTAGGATTCAGGAAAACATCGGTAATTCCATGCCTGCGAATCCTATATTTCCCAAATCCTTCTTCTCCCATTTGTGTCCGGTAATCGCTCAAACAGAAATAGATGTATCCAATAATATAAGGTTGGCTTCTCCATTCTTTGGTATGGAACAACATATCATCAATTCTACGTGCGTCCCCGCCAGTGATAGCCGGTTCGCATAATCCATTTTCAGTAATCAGCAGTGGCCGATCACCGATAGCCATTTTTACCGTATCAAGCTTGCCGGGCAATTTATTACGATCTTTTCCATGCCATGTTCCGATGTACTCATTCCAGGTTGGAATATCACATAGTAAGGTTTCATCATTTTCTTTCTTCTGCCAAATCCGATTCGAGACGATTGTAACAAACCTCGATGAATCAAGTCCTCTCACAAAGTCGCGAAGTTGTATATATTTTTCCCGATCAGTTTCTCCATTAACTTCATTGCTAATCCCCCATGAGAAAACACTTGGGTGGTTATAGTGAGCTTCGATCATATCACCTAACTGTTTTTTTGCTGTATTCATTAACTCGGGAGTGAGACCTGCAGGGTTTTGCCACCAGGGCAATTCTTCCTGGACCAGGATTCCGTACTGATCCATCAGGCTCAACATATAGTCATCCTGCTGCCAATGGAAGCGCGTAATACAAATATTCAGATCCTTCATGGTCCGAACAATCGAATCCATATAGCTTTTGGGTTCGGCAATCCCATACACAGGACTGCTGCCTGGCATATACTCGATTCCGGGTAAACGTACGACTTCTCCATTCAGTAACAGTGACTCGCCCTTAATTTCAACTTTCTTAAATCCAAAAACTGAAGTTTCAGAGTCAGTAATCTTGTCTTTACTGATAATAGACGTTTTCAGTTCGTACAAATTAGGCGAATCAAAATGCCATGGTTGAATCTTGCCTGCGTCAACTGAGTTGACAAACACGCCATTATTCACTTTCAGCTCTTTCTCTTCCGAATGAATAATTTCATTGGATATCTTGTTTTTAAAGACAAAGGACAATTTTACCCGTTTTATGCCGTCCTCCCATAATTTACAGGCTATTTTCGCTGTACCGGTGCTATCCTGCAGATTTAGCTCTGGAGTAACATGAACGTATCTCAACGAAGGTTTTCCGGTTACTTCCAGAGAAACCGAGCGGGTTATTCCGCCATCGTTCACCCAATCAAACGATCTCTTGTAAGGGAAATTCGTTTCCGAAAACTCATTATTTACGGCCACAACGATCGTATTCTTACTGCCTAAAACAACTAACTCCGAAATATCAATTGTAAAAGGGGTGTAGCCAGCATCCAAGTTTTCCCCTGCCTTTTCTCCGTTAATATAGATAACGGCATCGTGATAAACTGCTCCGAATTTCAGTCGTATGTTTTTATTTTTCCAGTCCTGCGGAATTTCTATTTCTTTTTGATACCATGCCCATCCCGCATAATCTTCGGTTCCATCCTCAATGTTCCAGGTGTGAGGCACGGTAACGATTTTCAACGACTCATCTGAAATCCCGGTTTGCCAGTTTTCTTCCACCCCTTTGTTTAAGGAGTCTATTGCAAATTCCCACTCTCCATCAAGCGAAAGAACCTGACGACCTTGAGCTCTTCCCGTAAATGATATGGTAACAAGCATAATAATCAACAATAAATTTTTGACCATTTTAACACTCCAATCATTATTACTAGCATCACTGTTAAATCTAGAAATTCCAGACCAACATCCTCCCATGGAAACATCAATTCGATTACATTTCATTTTTTTAGGTATTATTTTATTTAACAAATATCACTTTAACTACCTTCCACATTAGTCTCAAATAATTAGTCTCTTTTTAACTCCTCCAATTGCTTTAAGGTTATTGTATTTTGGGGATTAAAAGCATCACTCTCCATGTACTTCTCCAAACTATACCGCAGTTGTTTTGCTGCCAGACGAACATCAAGATTTTCACTCAAGTCCATGGAGCTGAACAACAACTTACCTTCACCGACTTTAGCTTCGAATAGGTTCGCTAGATTCCTGTTTTTAAAGAAATTATCCACGACCCGAATAATTGGCTTGACGGGAATATCTCCAAACTCCAGTGTTTTCGATCTTTTGCACAAATGTGATGGTTTTCTTATACCAGGCTTTCCCTATATACTCGTGTTTGCGGTAGAGGTGGAGCATCACCTCTCGTTTTAGTTTTGGCTTCAGATCCAGAGTTTTTCCAATTCCGGCGTCATCCAACGTGCCGGGAAGTTTTACTGAATGATCAAAACTCAGTTGATCAATTTGCTTTGCATTGGTCGAATCAAGACATAACTCCCACACACCAGACAAGTTGATACAGTCCTCTGAATTTTGGGAACAAGCTGCCAGCACCAATAAAAGGAACAACCAGACCAGAATAGATCGTTTCATAAAGTCGAATAGTTTAAAAGTTAGATTCAATTTCTTCGAGTGATTTGCCTTTAGTTTCAGGCAATTTTTTTAGAATAAACATGAATCCTGACAGACAAATGAGGGCATACAGCCAGAAAGTTCCACCGGCTTCTAGCAGGTCATTCAAAATCGGGAAGGTATAGGTGAGCACAAAACAGGCACTCCACAACGCAGTTGTCGCAACTGCCATGGCCGCTCCACGCAACCGATTCGGAAAGATCTCGGAAAGCACCACCCAGGTAACTGGAGCCAGAGTCATCGCATAAGTCGCGATAGCCAACAAAACCATAATTAGTACAACAAAACCCTGCAATTCAAGGATGTAACTCCCGCCTAAAATAAAATAGATTACGGCCAGGCCACTTGAACCAAGGATCATCAGTTTCCGTCGTCCCCAACTATCAACTACTCTCATCGCCAACAAGGTGAAAATCAGATTAACAGCGCCAGTTATAATAATATTGAAAAGCATATCACCAACGGAATAGCCCGCCGCCGTGAAAATTTCTTCTGCATAATTAAAGATGACATTAATTCCACACCATTGCTGAAAAACAGCAAGAACAATTCCCAACACCAGAATCGGTTTGATTTTCGGTGAAAGTAATTCTTTGGAATCTACTTTGGTAGAAGCATCTTCTAAGTTTTTCTCGATATTTTTTTCTTCAACATCGGCATATACATCTCCCCCAATTCGGCTCAAAATCGACTTCGCCTTGGCAAGTTTTCCTTCCTTGACCAAATAGCGGGGACTTTCCGGAATCAGGAAAGCTAATATGAAAAACAGGGATGCCGGGACCAGTTCTGCCCAGAACATCCAGCGCCACCCCATCTGCCCGTTCCAAGACTGTAGGATTTCCACATCAGTGGCATCGGGAGCAATAGCGTCGGCGATGAGGTAGTTAACGGACTGGGCTGCCAAAATACCAATTACGATAGTCAGCTGGTTAACCGATACCAGGCGACCACGAATAGCTGCCGGCGAAATTTCGGCAATGTACATAGGCGAAATGGCAGAAGCCAGACCAATCCCCAAACCTCCGATCAAACGAAAAATAACAAAAGAGGTAAATTGATCTGCTATTCCGGTTCCGAAAGCGGAAAGAGTAAACAAAGCTGCAGCAACCAGCAAAGGGATTTTGCGGCCAAAGCGCTCGGCTAAATAACCTGAAGAAACGGCTCCAAAAAGACAACCAATCAATGCGCTGCTCATCGCCCATCCCTGCAAGTGTGGTGAATTGGCAATATCGAAAAACCGTTCATAAAAAGGTTTGGCTCCACCAATAACCACCCAGTCGTAACCGAAGAGCAGTCCCCCCATAGCTGAAACCACTGTAATTCCTATGATGAATGGTTGATTAAATTTGTATTGGTTCATTGGAAATTAATTTAGCAATTCAAAAATAAGCTGACTTCATCGTCTCAGAAATGAACGATATTATTATGTCATGGACGATATTATCATTTATTAAATTCAAAAATACCATAACCTGATCTGTTACTAAACAGATTAAACAACTATATTTAAGATCGTTTTAGACAGAAAAGACCAAAAAATAGAAATCATCTCCTTCACAATAAAAACATAATAGAAATGAAAAAGCAAGATGGTTTTCCAGGACAACAAAGCTATGTGATACCAGATCGTATACTGGAACTCACCAGACAATCTCTAATCTGTAATGACATGTATGTGACAGACATTGGCTATTATCCTCAGGCTCGTCATCATTTTCGAAAACGTCAAACAGGGATCAATCAAACCATCTTGATTTATAATGTGGACGGAATTGGGGAAATTGTGACTGAAAAAAATCAAATAACGCTTTTAAAAGACCATTTCATTATTATTCCAGAAGGAATACCACACACGTATTCAGCTAACGAGAGAGATCCCTGGTCCATATACTGGATTCACTTTTCTGGGCCAAAAGCCAGACATCTGGCTCAGCCAGTTCTTCAGCCAATGCCAGTGATCCGCACTAACACGTCAAGAATAAATGAACGACTTAACCTTTTTAACGAAATCTTCCATAACCTGAGGCGAGGATTTAGTATTGAAATCCTTGAGTATGTCAACCTTTGCCTTCCCCGGCTAATTGCCACATTTACTCATTTGCCGCAATACCGATCGGTTAATGAACTATTCACCCACGATCCGGTAAGCCAAAGCATCAATTTTATGCTTGAAAATATCAACCAAAAATTCAAACTTGAAAAGCTCGCCAAAGCTGTAGGCCTTTCAAAATCCCATTATTCCCGATTGTTTCTGACTCGCACCGGACATTCCCCTATTGATTATTTTATCCAGCTTAAAATACAGCGCTCTTGCCGGTTGCTTGACAATAATGATTTGTCGATAGCTGATGTAGCCAGAGAAGCTGGTTTTGAAGACCAATTCTATTTCTCTCGTCAATTTCGAAAAGTAATGAATATGTCACCTACTGAATATCGCAAACGTTAGCATACCGTTGTCGCGCAGTTCATCTTCAACACCCTAATAACAATTGGCATTCCTTTCGGAAAATGGGGGTTGACGACTTATTTTGATTCGATTGTAACTTTTCCGCTTTTTAATCCTTTTCCTGTCACCAGAAGAGTGATGTCTCCTGTTTGTTCTGTGCTTTGTACCAATACCACGAGCTTCCCGCTAAACAGCCTCATCGTTGGCAGGTGAAACAGTTCCAGCGATGTAGCATCGCCATTACAGGCTGCACGGTATGTTCCGGCTCCCTGCACCTCAAAGAAAAGCTGATTCGTTGCTGTTGGACAAGGAATCCCGTTTTTGTCAACCACCGGGACAGTTACAAAGCTGATATCCTGACCGTCTGCATCAATAGTCGGTCGGTCAGCCTCCAAAATAACTTTTGGGATTTGCATGAGCTTCTGGAAGATTATAGCATAGATCAAATGTTAAAACTCCATGAGGAACGCTACCCGTATGGTCATAGTGAAAAGGAAATCCGATCTAATTTTTCCAACTTTGAACAAGCAGATGTTGATTTTGACCCGATTTGTTTAAAAGGTAAATATTGGGAGGTGATCAAACTGGATATTTTGGAAGCTTTGGAAAAGGAAAAATAAAAGCACCTAAGGATCGACAAACAAAATGCCAGAAAATCAATTCCAGTATGGTGCGATTAAAAGACTTCAATTTGTATCAAAAGAAGACCAATCGTGCAATACATACAAACACGAATCTAAAAGTTGCTCATCCTTTGATGGCACATTACTCAGGTTATATACGGTTTCATCCGGGGCTGTGTATGCATTGATATCGGCACCAAACTGCACGCCGTGCTTTTCCAACATGTTAATGATTCCCTTTCCTTTGAAATGCTGGGTTCCGTTGAACGCCATATGTTTCTGGAAATGAGCCAGACCGTTTTGCGAATCATCTTCGAGGATAGAAGTTACGTTTTGAACAAAATAGAAGCTGGCCCGTTCACGAGGTCAGCTTCATTATGTAAAGTATAGTAATGCATACCATTCTCCAACTCTCCGGCAACAACATGCTCGTTAAGCGGGATGGTAGTTTTGAACTGAGCAAAACATTGAGTAGCTGCCGCACAAAGGAGTACGAAAAATATCATACTTAATTTCAATCTCATAATCAGGAATCTAATTTTACAGGATCAGGTGAACTGACCGGATAAAAGAATAGTTTTCAATTCCGGCGGCCTCAAAGAGACCACCGGAACATTTCTGAATAATTATTAGGGGAAAATAGAGACTTAATTCATCCAATCTGGACGGGAGCCTTCTTTTAGATAGTAGTCAAAAAACGACTGCAAACGATGCGTCCAATCAACGCGCGCAGCCATTTTATAAAGGTCGTGAGCTTGCCCTTTGTAGTTGATAAGCCAGGCCGGTTTGCCCAACCGGCGAAGTGACAGGAATAGACCAAGCCCTTCGTAAAACGGAACAGTGCTATCGTCGTCGCAGTGGAAAATCAACATGGGCGTTTCAATATTTTTCACTTGGAAGATGGTCGAATTCTTTAGGTAATCATCCATATCGTCAAACATCGACTCCCCCATACGCATTTGGCCCGATTCGTACATAAACATCGTTGCCAGCCCGTTGCTGCGCAGTGCGGTGTAGTTTGAAGTAAGATTGGCAACCACCGAAGCAGGTACCGAGCAGGTGAACATGTTTGTTTGCGTGGTGATAAAAGCCGTTTGGTAACCACCAAAACTATGTCCGTGAATGGCCATGTGCTTCGGATCGGCAATGCCGCGTTCAATCAACGTCTTCGCACCACTAATGACAATATCAGCTGCGCTCTCTCCGGTGTGCCCAATCTTGAAGTGCATGTCGGGCTTAAAGATTACATAGCCTTGACTCGTATAAGTTGGGATGTTGAGCGAGCTTTCGGAATAAGTTGGATACAAGAAATTGAAGCGTTCGCCGGTAGCATTCTCATAGAGGTAGACAATGGTCGGATACGACTTCAACGGGTCGTAATCATCCGGAACGAAAAGTAAGCCTTGGTTATGCTCGCCATCGGCACTCTCCCACTTCACCACCTGCGTTTTTCCAAAGGCCAGCTCATCCTGGTGCGGGTTTACCCTCGAAATGCGTGTCGTCTTCCCGTTTTTCAAATTCGTCCACCACAAGTCAGGACTTTGTCCGTAGCTTTCTTTGGTCCACAACACTACCGACTGATCATCAGCCGATTCAACGATATGTGCTTTGTATTCACCTTCCAGAACCGGGCTCACTTTCCCATTCACCAGTTGATACACACCTTCCGACATTGTTTCTTCATTGAAACTACGAAGCAAAACCATTCCGTCTGTCTTAATCCAAGCCGAAAAGTTATTCGGGAAACGCAGTTGAATCTTATTTTTCCGGCCAAATCCGTTTGTGAGCGAACGAGGCGCTTTTTCAGCCTTCACATCCAAAGCCCATAAATCGTAGCGATCGTAAATGACCAATGTTTGGGCATCGTCCATCCAACCAGCAATTCCGTAGGCAGGAATCGACAAAGGCACGTCATTATCTTCTTTGTATACTGGAACGCTTAATTGATCGCATAAGTCGACGAAAACAGGCTCCTTGCCGGATAGATCTATTTTCTCCCAGACTTTCGCGCGTCTGTTAAAAATGACAGCCATTTTGCCGTTCGGACTCCAGATCGGCAAGTCGGTTGTTTCTTTCCGCAAGAGCGTCCTTTCGCCGGTCTTCAAATCAACTAAATACAAATCATAGATATCTTCAAAGTTCCAGTCCTGCGCAACCGCATACGGATTTGAATCAGTAACAAACACATAGCAGCAATCGCCCGTCTCGGGTTTCAGTACGCGCTCTCCCGAATTTTGGGTTAATTGCGTAAAGCGATTTTCATCAATCAGGTAGACAAAATCAGGCGCGGTTGGTCGCTGGTTGCCACCTCTGAGTTTCTGCTGGCGACGCGCCATGGTTCCTTCGTCCCATTTCCAGATGTCAACGCCCGATTCATCTACCACCGGCGGACTTGGACGAAAAGGAACATCACTCTTCAGGTACGGAAAAATAACGGCTGATCCGTTCGTGTTGTAGTTCGAACGCTCCATGGAGTAACCGTCCATCGGGGCCGGAACGTTGTTGTAGTTGATGCGCAAACGCGGCTCGGCACCCGAAAGTGAAAATTCATACAGTTGCTGCGCCTGGTAGTTTTGATCGCTAATCAGAAATGTACCTTGCAGTGTTACCGCATCGAAACTGAACTGGCTCAGCGTTCCTTTTGCTGCTTTAAACAGAATCGATGGTTTTCCTCCCAAGCTTTGCTCCGCTACCAGACAAGTTATGTCTTCAATATCTTTTGAATAAACGATACCGGTGTTATCACGAAATAACTGATAGCTCTGCAGGTTTTCATACCATAGGCTATCCTGTTTGTCGACATCATAAAGAACCAAGCGACGTCCATTGTAGCCCTCACGCCCGGGAACATAGGAATAGACAATTTTTGAAGATGCTGAGCTATCCTGGAAATATTCAGGCCGGCTCCATTCCCGCTCGTCTCCCGTTTTCAGATTACGCATGACGGTCACCGATTTTTGATCGACCGTTCGATCGTAACGTGCCCACTTCCCATGGTCGAAAAAACGGAACTGACTTGCTCCGGGTAAACGGGTTTCCTTGCCTGTTTGGGTATCTAACAGGATAACCGGCGTGCCTTCGGCCGGCGTTTCATTGCTTTCCAGGTACCTGTAGGAATAAGCTACCCAACGACCATCTTCCGAGAGCTTCGACTCCCGGAGCATGGTCCAGTTTTTATAAGCCTCATCGTTGATCGGCCGGCGCTGTGCATGCACCGAACCAAACCCGACCAAAAGGGATAAAAGCCCTGTGTAAATTAATTTCTTCTGCATATCTGTTGCCTCCAATTAATTTTCTGCTTTCAGTAGATCAATCACGGTTTTCAACTCATCGTAAAGTTTGCTGGGGCTTCCCAAGTAGCCTTCGGCTGTGTAGCGAATATAGCCGTCCTTCAAAATCACTTTGCGCGGAATACCGCTTGAATTAAAGATTGTAGAAAAGGTGAAGAACACCTTATTTAATTTACCATTGCGATCATTGGGTTCATCAAATAACTGTTGAAACTTGAAGCCATTTTCTTTCAGGTAGGCTTCTGATTTCTCTTTAAAATCAGGCGTTACTTCGAGTGTCGACATGAAATAGAAATCAACATGGTTGTCGTTGGCATATTCGTTAACTGCCAATTGCATACCTGGGAACGCCTTTTTACAAGGTGTACACCAGGTCGCCCAAAAATCGATGACTACAATTTTATCCTTAAAATCTTTCGAGTTCACGTGGATGCCGTTCGGCCCGCTCAATTCAAAGGCTTCGTAAGGAATTTTCACTAGGCTATTCTTCAGCTCTTCCACAAAGGCTTTTTGCGCTTTAGTATCCTTCAGCGACGCGATATAAGCATTGTAGTCTCCGTTGGAGTTTCTTTTCAAGTAAAGCATCTTTAGCGTTTCATCCATTTCCGGCGACACTGCATTCACGCGAACGGTATTCTCTAAAAAGTGGCTCAATTCGGCCTCGGTTCCCACTTGTTGCAGCACGTGCACATAGGCATCGTTCAGTGACGTGTTGGTATATTTGTTGGCCGAAGAGATCTTGGCTAAATAAGCCGGAGCCAGTTCGTACTTTTCTAAATCATTCAGAATCTCGATCTGACGTCCCAACTTTTTGTCAAGCAAATCGCGGGTGTGGTTTTCCAATACCCAGGGTGTTGCGCTGAAAGCCTGTGCGTACGAATTGTCATTCAATTTAGCTTCAAGTTCATTAAGCATGGCTGTAGAAGCCTGGTAAATTTGAGGCAGCGATTTCAACTTCATTTTGTAACTGCGATCCACAGTCCAGTGCCAGGTATCGATGATGGTGCTGAAATTCATATCGGGCAACAACGCCAAAAGCTTATCGGTTTCGTCGCTCTCGAAATAGGCTGTTGCCAACGCTTGGTATACTTTATCGTACATATAGCCTTGCTGGCCTGCTCCCCAATCTACTTTCCAATCAGCAAATGGAAATTTTGCAAGAAAGTCTTCCAGCTTGGCCTGTTGATCTGCTCCCGGGTTCATGTACGCGTCAGCATAAGCATTGAAGCGCGCGTCCTGTCCATTCGGGAATTTTTCAGCAATCAACTGATCCATAGCGTCAGCCCTTACAGTATCCTTCAATTCAAAACGATAGCAGTTTCTGATTTGCATATAGTTTTCTTCCAAAGGTTCTGCTGTTTCTGATAAAAACTGGTCAATGATCGAATTTGCGATAGCTGGGTATTTGTCACCGGTACATTCTTTGGCCACAGCCAGGAAAATATCTAAAAATTTGGGCAGTTCTTCGCTGTGATCCTGCACTTCTTTTTTTGTCCAGAACTCAAGCGCATCGTTCGAAATGGTGAACTCCTTGAAATAACCGTAGGGAGCTTTTCCTAAAGCCGGCATACGGAATATACCCCATGCCAAATTACCTCCGGCAACAACAGATCCGTTTTTTAGAACAGTAGTCACAAAGCCTCGATCATTATTGTTATCAGCTATCGGGTCTCCTCCTTCCACAACATGCAAAAATTTAAGCGCCACAAATCCACAATTTTCCGGCATCTGAAAGTCGATATTAAAAACACCATTTTTCAAAGTCGGATGCAGACATTGCATTTTCCAATCGTAGTCCTGAAACAGGTACACGATGGCGTAAATATCATCATAAGTTTCCAGCGGTCCTCCCTGCGGACTATAAATCAGGTGGAGTGTAGCACCAGCCTCCGGCGATTCCAATCCACTTAAACGAGTCGCCCTGGTTTCCTGAGCATTAGCATTCGTAATAGAACAAATAAGACATACGAACACAATCAAATTTAGCGTAAAGCTGAATGAAAATTTTCTAGACATGTTTCATGATTTAAGGAACAGCCCCCTATCACATGAGGATAGGAGCTGTTAAGATGTGGACTGTGGATTATTCTCCCAATTCGGGATTTTTCTGAATAAGATCTTCAAAAATCGGATAAACGTAAGCTTCGGAGTGTGGCTCCAAAGTGAAAGTCTCACCTCTGTAGGCGCGTGTGTAATTTTGGCGACGACCTTCTTCAAGGTTGAAACGTTTTTGATCGAACCAACGGAAACCACGTCCCATCAATTCAATACGGCGTTCTGTCAACACGTAATCCAAAGCACTCTCGCCGGCAGCTAGCGAAATTTCATAGTCGGAGCCGGAGGTAAAACGTTTTTCGCGCAGGCTGTTGATGGTCGCAATTGCACCCTCATCGTTGCCGGTGCGTGCCTGGCTTTCCGCTTTAATCAGCATCACTTCCGGAACAGTTGGACCTACGTTCAAACCATTGGTGTAGCTGTAATACTGAATGGCATACGCACGGCTGTCGTGACTGGGCGAGAAAGAGTAGCCCGGTGCGGTGTAAACGCTGTAACGTAAATCGTCCGGGCCAAGCAAGCTCAATACATCGCTGCTCAGCGGCGTGCCAATGAATGAATAAGTTGCTTTTTTACTCAACAGCACTTCCTCGTTTTGCAACAAAACCGGGTAGGCCCAAGGGTTCGACGCATACAAGTTCAGGTCATTCAGTCTGCTATTCAGGTCGAGTGACGCCTGTGCATCCGTCAACGCCTGCTCGTACTCGCCCATGTACAGGTCGGCACGAGCCAACAATGCATAAGCTGCGGCTTTGGAGGGCAATACGTTGAATTGAGCTTCATCAGGTAAGTACTCCAATGCCTCAGTCAAATCAATCAAAATTTGCTTGTAAACATTTTCTACTGAAGCACGATTCAACTTAGCAAACAAATTGGAGGTCAAAAGCAAAGGAACCGACTTATCGGTAGTGGCAGTTGCCGGGTTGTAGTGTGGTGCATACATGTTCACCAAACACAGGTACGAGTATGCACGATGCACTTTGGCTTCAGCCAGAATTTCCTTCTTTTTCATTTCTGTTCCGTCTTTACTATCCATTACACCGTCCGACACCACGTTAGCATAGTAGATTGTTTTGTATAAGTTATTCCAGTCAGAATCTTGATTTCCTTCAACATAGAAAAAATCCTGCCATGTATAAACTCGCCCAACAAGGTCGGAAACCGATCCCGCGTAAGTTTCGGAAAAAGCAGCATCGTCGCAGCTCACCATCGGGTAGCTCCAGCCATATTCCATATTCGAGTAGCCGTTCATTAACGACCGATAGTCTTCCGTGTAAATCAGCTCCCGGTTGTTTCCAACCGGATCAATGTCTACATAATCCCTGCATCCAGCAAGCAATACGATCAAAAGGATAAAGTATGTGAATATTCTTTTTTTCATGTGTTTTTACTTTGATAAATTCAGCTTAAAAGTTTGCACTCAAACGAATCGTATAGTTACGAGCTGGCGTTAACGTACTATAATTTGTTGTTGACAAATACTGAGGGTCGTAACCTTCTTTATTTTTACGCCACAGAATTCCCAGGTTGCGTGCATAGAACGACAACGACAGCGATTTCACCACCGATTTCTTCAGCCATTCAATAGGAACCTGATACGCCAGGGAAACCTGTTGTAAACGAATATGATCAGCCGGCAGTACATTAATATCGGCATAGTTATAGCGCGAAATACTGTAGTAATTAACACTTGCCAATCCGGGAACGTTTGTATTGGCTTCGTCGCCGGCTTCTCTCCATCGGCTGGCAATATCAATATCTTTTCCTGGCTTACCGTAGAACGTACCTGCCCAAGTAGGATAATTGCTCAAGAATGGTTTTCGAAAAACATGCCCCATGTAATAAGTAATTTGTGCGCTTAATTCAAAGCCTTTCCAGCTCACAGTATTGAAAAAGCCTCCAAAATAGGGCGCTGTGGTAGTTCCCATATACTTTAGGATAGAAGGCTCCAATTCGGTACTATTAACATCACTACCAATAACTTCTTCCTTGTTTCCATGAATAAGAGATTGACCGTTACTATCCAGGCCGGCCCATCGATAAGCGTATAAGCTTGTCAAGGCATTGCCTTTCATTGGTTCACTTCTGAAATAATCATTCAGTGTTTTCAATTCGTAATTGGCATGAGTTACCTCGTTGGTATTATAGGAAAGATTGAAACTACTGGTCCATTTCACATCCTTATTCAGAATCAGTGCTGAAATATCAAAATCGACACCATGCCCCTCCAACGTTCCGGCATTATATCTCAAATGAGTAAAACCATAAGTTCCGTTAAAAGGCATGGGAGCAAGGATATCGTCCGATTTCTTCCAATAATATTCAAGCGATCCACGAACCCGATCCTTCAGGAAACCATAATCCAGCCCAAAGTTCCAAGTCTTTGTCGTTTCCCATTTCAAGTTCGAATTTGCAGGAAAACTGAGGTATGCCACTGGCAGATCGGTATAATCATCGGATGATAAGTTAATTATCGCATTGTTATTTCCTAAGCCGCCCGTCGGCGTACTTCCGCCCTTGCCATAGGTCACGCGAGCATCCAACTTGCTCAGAAATCCCGGCGCGTTGAAGAACGGTTCGTCCAAAATTTTCCAGCGCATACCTCCCGACCACAGAGGAATTGCCCGATCGCGACGACTCGCTCCTAACATGTTATAATCGTCAAAGCGGATACTTCCCGACAGAAAATAACGATTGTATAACGAATAGGTACCGCTCCCAACGTAAGATAAGTAACGGTTTTTGTATTTCAAGTAAGAATTATTTTCGCTACCGATGAATGTGCTCCATCCGTAAACAGTAGTGTAGTACTCCATCGGATTTACCGTTTGTCCGGTGTTGGTATCTTCATTATAACCATAGAAAGTGTGGCTATAAAAAGAACGCTGTTCTTGTCTGATCTCTGCACTCGCCAACATGTTCAACCGGTGAATCCCATTAAACTCTTTATTAAAGGCGAGCTGACCACGCAGGTTATAATTTTCGTTTGTCATGTTTCCCAAGATTACTTTCGCTCCAATAGGAATTCCGTACACCAAATCACCACTAGAACTGTCAACTGAAGTTGCCACATTGAACACACTGCGGGTTTCATAACTATTTAACTCGTTTGTTGTATTCTGTTCCTGACTTAATTTGTAATACATCCCCGATACACTCGCGTTCAACCAGCTAGTAATGTCTGAGCTAATTTCTGCATTCAGACGAATAGCGTTCGATTTTTGAATAACGCTGGAGTAATTCAGTTCATCCAGGTAGTTATATGTCCAGTCGAGATACCCCTGATCTTCAAAGCCCTGAATAACTTCGGGACGGAACGCCAAATAGTTATCGATGCTGTTTCCCTTCTCGTCAACAATCATATCGTACGGACGAAGCCCCGAAATAGAAACAATTGACAATGCTTCCTGCACCGTATTATTGATGGTATAAGTTGATCCCATGTAGTTGATCCCGGTCGTCAGCTTAATCACGTCATCAAATAAACTCATGGTGTTACTGGCTGTCACATTATAGCTTTGACCCTCGTTTGCTTTCATCACCGCTTTATCGTCGTTATAGTTTCCGGAAATGAAATAGCTGCTTTTCGGACTTCCGCCGCTGATCGACAGGTTGTATTGCTGGCTCATCGCATTGCGTAGCAGGTAGTCTTTAATTTGTTGCTTGTTATCGCGCGTTGCCATTTCGACAAGTGCGCCATCGCGCTCAGCCTCTGTTGCCGTTCCACGCTGTAGCCGAAACATCCATTCCTGTGCTTCGCTTAAGTTTTTTGCGGTCCAGTCATTGACATTATCCTGCAAATAGCCAAGATCAAACATTTCCTGCTCAAAATCGATGTATTGAGCACTGTTCATTTGTTTCAGCTTTTCCAGGTAAGGTTTATCACTTACCGTAATAGCCGTGCTGAAATTAACTTTTGGCTCAGCACTCGCCTGTCCTTTCTTGGTCGTAATTACAATCACACCATTGGCTGCTCTCGATCCCCAAATTGAAGAGGCTGCCGCATCTTTCAAAATGGTGATATTTGCAATGTCATCTGGATTCAGGTAGCTCAACTCAGCACCTCCTTGAAAGCGT
The DNA here is from genome assembly GCF_009847015.1 of Sunxiuqinia indica. Taxonomy (GTDB): domain Bacteria; phylum Bacteroidota; class Bacteroidia; order Bacteroidales; family Prolixibacteraceae; genus Sunxiuqinia; species Sunxiuqinia indica. The sequence goes on along the minus strand of NZ_WVEM01000001.1, from coordinate 94,162 downwards.
TTACCTTCGTTGAAACTGTAATCTTCCTGCGGCATCGGGAAACCATCAACCACGATCAATGGCTTTGTTATCGAGTAGCTGTTTGTTCCGCGAACGGTGATCTGGTTGTTGGCCACATCAAAGTTTACCCCGGCAACGCGACCTTCCAGGCGTTCCATCATATTTATGGTTGGAACTGATTCAATTTCGCGTGGTGAAATCGTTTCATACGAACCTGTCGCCCGTTCTTTCGGGATTTCCTGGTAACCGGAAGAAACAACCTGTACTTCATTCAGACTATTGATGTTCTCCTCCATCGAAACAGAATAGAAAGTCTCGCCTGTAACCGGCAGCTCTTGTGTTTTGTAGCCGATAAAACTAAAAACCAAGGTGTAGCCTTCGGCAGCTTTCATGGTGAAGTCGCCATTCGCATCGGTTGCAGCTCCAATGTTGGTACCTTTCAGCCAAATGGTCAAGCCGGGGAGAGCTTCCCCTTTGGCGTTCGTCACATGACCGGCAACCGGTTTCAACTTGATTTTCGTTGTTTTTTGCTCTTGCGCTCCATCTTCCAGACTAACTTTCTTTTTCAGAAGAACTTGCTTCTTTTGAACAATATACTCAATCGGCAGTCCTTTCAATACCTGATTCAATACATCTTGGATGGTGCCGTCCGTCACATCAACAGAAACAGACTGTTTCGGATCCAGCAAATCTTTCTCGAAGAAGAACTTGTAGCCGGTTTCCTTCTTGATCATTGTCAGGGCTTCGCGGATCGGGGTATCGACAAGCTTGATGTAAATCGCTCCCTGTGCAAAGGCAGCTGCTGCAAAGAAGCAATGAAATGCAAAAATGAGCAGCAGTGTTTTGTAAATTTTCATAATTTTGAAGTGAATTTAAAATGGTTTTACATGTTTTGATGTTAAAGCCTTTGGAGGGAAGTGTTCGCGCATTTCCCTTTTTTGCTTTTGGGGTTGAATTTTGGGTTCTACATAGGCAATTATTTTCTGATGGTTATTACATTATTTTGTTTGGTATAATTGAAATAGCCAGTAGCCGAGAATGCGCTCAACACATCTTCAATTGTCTCTGTTTCAATATCGAAATCGCCATTAAACCGAACCGAATCAAGTTCGGGCAGCTCATTCTGAATTTGTACGCCGTAGCTGCGCTCTATTTTCTTCCGAACTTCAGCAAAAGGCTCATCAATAAACAGTAGCTTGTTCTGAATCCAGGCCATCTCGTTATCCATATTAGCTGCTGCAACTTCCAGCTTTTGATCGTCCTTTGCCCAGCTTGCAGCTTCCCCCGGAGCTAGAATGGCTTTTATATCGGGCATTGCTGTCAGCGAAACTTCCACCTTACCTTCAGCCAGGGTCGTCTTAATTGTTGCATCATCAGCGTAAGCGCGAACATCGAAATGGGTTCCCAAAACGCGAACATCCAACTCGCTGTTGGCATGCACCACAAAAGGATGCAACGAATCCTTGACAACCTCGAAATAAGCTTCACCACTTAAAAACACCTCACGACTATTTTGGCGGTGAATATTAACAGGGTAACGCAAATGGCTACCTGAGTTTACAAAAACCAGCGTTCCATCGGACAAACGAATATGGTAGCGCTTGCCGGCCGGAACCTCAAGTTCATTGAAAGCAATTACTTCTGTCTCCCCGTCCACCGATTCCTGGTAAGTCAAAGTGTTATTCTGCACTTCAATGACTTGCTTACCTCTTTGTTCGCTGAACGTCTCCTGTGAATCTTCGCTGATGGTTTTCATTGTACCGTCACTCAATGTCAAGACGATTTCGTCTTCATAAATTTCAGAACGTTTTGGCGTTAGCTGTAGAACAGCATAGCCACACAACAACACGAACACAACAGCAGCAGCATATTTCTTCCAGCCACTGTAAATGCTTCGAACCCTTTCTTCGTGGAACAAGCCCGATTGCTCAACCCGGTGGAGCTTCGCGTCGCGACTTTCCTGCAAACGCCATTGGTCAACCAGAAACTCCTGCTTTACCTGTGCCTGAAACTCTAGTCTAAACTGCTCGTCCTCCTGAAGTTTTCGGGATAGCTCCTCGAGCTCGCTGTCATTTAATTCGTTACGCAAATGTTTTTGTATCAAATTATCTTCAGTTTCCATATTTTTCTGGTTAATGTGTTATAGAGACGGGGTTTTATTTGACAACCCTTAAAAGTTGATCGTTTTTTTTTACTTCTTTTGTGAAAAAAGTAATTTCGTTGTGATTAGATTTTAACAAGAGTGCTGAATGGAAGAGGGAAATGACAACCAAAAGGAGTATAAAATGAATCGTACTTTTTTTACGGAAATGTACGTGGCTCATTATACCGCGCTGGTTGCCTACCTCTTGCAATTCACAAAAGATCAAACTGAAGCAGAAGACCTGGCGCAGGCCAGTTTCACGACGATCTGGGATAAGCGCGAAAAATTAAAGATCTCGACTTCTTTTAAAAGTTACCTTTTTAGTGTCGGTTACAACTTATTTGTCGATTCGGTACGCACCCGGCAAAAACACGAGATTTTTGTAGAGCAAGTGAAAAAAGAAGGTTTGGACGAGCTGGCTGCCGAACCGGATGATTCACTTGCGATGAAGCTAAAATTGCTGGAGAATGCCATTGAAGAACTGCCAGACAAATGCCGAGAGATTTTTTTAATGCACAAGAAACAGCAAATTCCATATAAACAGATTGCTGAGCAACTCGACATCTCTTTAAAAACAGTGGAGGCACAAATGCGAATCGCGATGATCAAATTGCGGGGGCAATTCAAGCAGGTTAATATCAATTTATTTTGTCTTATAAATTCAGATTTCGAGGTCAGACATAAATAATCAACATTTATTTGTAATTAAATCTGGGTTAATCTGAAGAAAAACAGGGATTATATTGCTATCCAGTGGTGGAAGTTCTATGCCTTCCCGCTCGGAAAGTTCTTTTTCCCACTCCTGATTAATGTGGCTTGTTATATTGGAAAGATAGGAGCTGTATCTTCTGCGATTTTGTTTATTCTCTTGAGTTCTACTATTTAGGTTACCTCCCCCAAAAAAACGGGGTTTACCAATAACTTTTTGAACGAACTTTAAATGAGGAAATTGTTCCATGGGTTATTTGTTTATGGCTTCGTTCTCCTCCAATGCCATATCCAAATCAGTTATTGAAATCTCTCTATTGGAATTGATCACCGCTTTCTTAGCAGCATCATTCGCAATTTTAACGACAATAGCATAAGACATCCCAGCCATTTTTTCTGAGTAGTGCTCTAAATTAATGGATTGATTTAGCTTAAGGGCGGAAAAAGATATTTTTAGAAGCTCAATTATTTCGTTATTGGTTGGTTTTGGAAGCTTAGCTTTCAGGCATTGTATGATCCTTTCGGAATCATATTTGAACCGGAAGCTTTCCAGCTCAAACAGGACCTGGTAAAATAAAAGGCGACTATAGGCTTCTGGTTTAATTTTTTTGAAAAAGCGGATTTCGGACTGCCTGTCGGGAAAGCCTTCACTGATTACCATCCTTCTTAATTCAGTCAGGGAAACCTGGCATCTCTTTATAGCCATCTTGGCCGTGTTCAGCAGACGATCAGAAGTCGTCGCAATTTGGTGCAAATCATCTTCTAACTCAATGATAACATGGGAATACTGTTCCATACTAAAAAAAACGATGAATCAAATTAAACGGGAAAAAGAATCCAATCATTTACAACAAAATGATTGGATGAAAAGGAGTATCAACCAACTGGCTGGTTGGATGGTCGTAGCATCAAATCCAAATGTCTTTGTTCAAAGTTCAGGTCTTATTTATTGGGGGTGATCATTGGCACGAAAAACAATAAAAGGACAATTTCAATCACTAGGGACTTCAGAATGATAAGAATTTTAAATCAAAAGATCCGGTGAACGTTTGTTAGACTTCAATACCACATCTTGATACGATATTAAGATGATTTTAAGAAATAGACTTCTTATATGGATTAAAATCACAAGATGCTGTGGTTTTAATATTTAACACAGAACCGCAATGTCCGGTCTGCCGCATAGGAAAGCTGGTGACCATCCGGCGATTTAACTCACGCGGGCCAACACCGGTTGGTTCAGCCATCCTAAGCCTTATGAAAAAACTGGTAAAAATGCCCTGAAAAGGGACTGGCGGAGCTTTGCCCTTTAGCCAAATAAAAACCGAAAACCGGCTTCATGAATACAAAGCGGGAACGTAAATCCTTCGCTGAATCAGGAAAATACAGGAGCTGGCATCCTCCAGAAATAAAAAACCCGACCATCGTGGTCAGGCAAAATAGATTATTCCCGATCGGAAAACCCATAATACTTGTTTCGGCTATTAATCCCGGTTTACGTCAACACCGCGTTCAAGCTCTGCGCTGCGCGCGGCTCGAACGATTAATTATTGGCGGTAGTTTTTTATTTTTAATATATCGTATTATCTCTCAATTGTATTTCTTTCTCATATCCAAAACTTAATGTCCTATTTATCTTGTATTTCAGATTGAAAGAACTTAGGTCTATTTCTTTAAAAATCTGTTTTATCATTTTTTTACATTTCCGAATTTCTCTTTTGTCTTCAAAATAGAAGTCAAGTCCGTTTGATATTTTTGGTTTATCGTATTCTGATACTTTAACTTTTTCCAATTTGCCATTTACATTAAAAATCAATTGATAATCTTCAAAGCAATCTATTTCGCTAAATTGGATTTTCTGTTTAGCAATCTCCGATTTCAAATAATTGTCAATAGTATCTTTTATTGATTTTAAAAATTCTCTTTGTGGTTTACTTTTCTGGAACGCTGATGATTAGGCCTTAACCGAAGTTCAGCTTTCAGGTAAAGATCGAATGAGCTCAGAAAGTTGTAATCGACCGCCGTCAAAGCCAGGTCAGTTCTACCAAATTTGGATTTGAAGAATCCGGCAAGTCGTTTCCTGGATGTTTTGTAATGTTTTAATGTTCCCTCTGAATAATCATTCCCGATCCTTGAGTCGATACTTTTGATAATTCCGTCCAGCACTTCCAAAACTCCTTTATTGTTACTTATACCAAGCAACTTAGTTTTTACATTTATGACAGAGAATGGCTCTCCCTGTGATTCCAGCTGGTTGTATACATCTTGTATCCGTGTATCAACTTTCACCAATCGGTTGTTTAGAACTTTAGCTTCTTCCGTTCTTCTGTTTACCCTCTGCTTTTGGTCATCCCAATATTCAGGAATAACAAAAACGCCAGTAGATAATTCAAAGCGTTGATGATTCATGGTGCACCGGACATAGACCGGGCATTTCCCGTTAGCACGGGATTTCGATCTCTTTAAAGAAAAATTGACAATTAGTCTCATTGCTCAACTCATTTTTCAGGTTAAAAAATGGTCTCGCTTCCATACTTAAAGTTAGCCACACGGGGTCATAATTACAAGTACCAAAACGAAACCCAATAGCCCAAAACGAATTGATCGTCAGAAAATTACATCGACTACCGAGACCTATTGAAGGTTTTTAAAGAATAGGTCTCGATATAGTCTCGTTTACTTTGCGATTTCATGCATATTTTGGTGTCTTCCGCAAAATAAAAAAGCGCTTAACCATTCAATTTAAGCGCTTTTACTATTCTTTGTTGTCTTGAAGAGTGACTCAGCTGGGGTTTGAACCTCTCTTTGCTTCCAGCTGATTATCAATATTTTCCGGAGCGCTTATCTTGATAGGTCTCGATATAGTCTCGATTGATAATCAATACATTACAATGCAAATATAGACAAATTTCATTAAACTATCAATACCGGTTCTTTGAGAATCATTATCTTTTGTTACATTCTCGCAGATTCCCTTTCCTAATTCTGCTGCCAATCCAATTCCAACAACAATCTTTCCTGCAGTACTAATATCTCCCTTCAGGCTCACTTGGTCAATTTGGCTACACAGTTGTATGATTTGTCTTTATACTCCCGCTTTTTATTTTTACATATCGAAAATCAAAAGACATAGCTGGATCCAAAGACTAAAAAATGAAAGAAAAGAGTGATTGGCTATCTATTCAGACAAAACATGACAAACTCAGTATCTTGTATATCCAATTTCTAAAATTTCTCTTTCTTCGTTTCTTGAAATATTGTTTTTTATCACGCAGTTCCTTCTTCTTGACCATATCAATTTCAAAATCATTCCACCTACTCGCATAACGAACCTTATTATTTACTATCCAATAGTGTGACTTACAGTCATAATTCCAATTCCCTATAGATGGTGTCAACGTAACACCATATCCGTCGTAGGACAGTTGCCAATCAGCAGGCGATAATGGAGTGAAAACCAAATTTCCACAGCCACAAGGACACTTGTGCCCAGCAGTTTTATACTTCATACTAATGTACAATATCCCTTCTTCCAGTTCTCTTGGAATATATTCAACAAATTCAGGATGCAAAGTAGTCATTGATTATTTTATTTGTTTCGATATGATAAAGCGAGTGATGCTCCTTTCGTAAATCCATATAAAAACCAACATATCTCTTCCATTTAATTACTGCAAATGCAGCATTTAAGCAGTTTAATTCAGCAATCTGAATATTGGAATTATATTCATTTTCATCCACCTCCTCCTTCCCAATTATTTCGCTTAGATGTTCATTATTTTCAACGTCCCCAGACGTAACTCTAATTGTCCCCAACAATCCTCCACTTCTTCTTATTACACATAAACCGACATCTGAGAAAGCCATATTCATCTTCACCAGCTCATCAACAATCATATAACGAACATCAGCTTCATCCACACACAAAAAGACATAATCAAGGTCATTAAGCTCCCCGATATTCTCCTTTGTTATTCGATAAGGATGTACTTTTATTCCAAGATGCATTCTCGAATAAACAGAATCATAATAATCAACTTTCTTTAACCTATCAAGATAAAGGATTTGTTCATCAGTCAAAGTTCCCGGAGACCTAAAGGTATTGTGCAACTGTAGCTCATCATCGTCATAAATATGAATTTCCTTTACTCGTGTTTTAGACACTAAATCTAAAATATATGACCCAGTGCCACCGACCCCAATAATACCAATCTTCAAATTGCGAAATTTCAAATTCTCATAATCGATGTTTGCTCTTGCAGAATTTGTATCTGGATATTTGAAAACATCACTCCCACTTAAAAGCGCCTCCCGTTCCCCAGCCTTCTCTGTTACATCAGGATTTATCAGTTTCGCATACGACGACAACAAATGTGCGTAAGCAGATATTTTTTCGTAAAAATCCAAATAATGCCCTCCTATTGGTTTATAGGAAAAATAATATCGTGCTTCAAAATCAGAAGTAACTAATGCAGTTCCCCTGTCGTTTATAATTGACGTTAGTTTATTTCCATTTTCATCACATGGGGCATCCCCAATGAAATGCGCAGTATGATTATTAGGCCTACCACCTATAACGCCAGGCCGTATAAAAGACAAAACTGTCACTATCGTCCCATACTTAACTTGCTTTTCAGAATTAACGTATGGGATTTCATGAACAAGAAGATAAGAGCCTCTTACTTCTATAAAGAAGCCCTCATCTTCAAGCTTTTTCAAGTCAGCACTAAGACTTATATCCGCCTGTTGCATGGAATATCATTTTATTTTTAATGTAAACCGATTGTCCTGCTTTAAGTATTCCTTCCCTGTTGTCTTTTGGGCCATCCTCGTAGCTGACGGAATAAGTTTTAGATGGGTCATAACTCCCATAACGAAATGTAATTACTTGCGCAAAAGAAATTTTCTCTTCTCCCCATTCATAAAGAGTTCCTTCAATCAGAATCTTTTTTGTGTCCTTGCCATGATTTTCATGGTCTTTCTTGTTTAAATTTTCCATTTTCTAATATGTTTAAATGTTAATTAATTCTTTGTGTCTCTCGGAGGACATGGGTCATTACCATATGAGTCCTTATCCCGAATGCGGCCATCTTTACGATGTATTACAACTTCTGATTGCTGGTTTTTGGCAATCTCTCTCGCTATTCCAATAGCCTCTTTCTGCGTTGACACCAACCTTGTTGCTTTTTCATTACCGGCTCCCTTTACCGCCCAGTCTTTACCTTGGGGAACAACGTGCTGATTCTTTTTCATGATGATTAATTTTTAACTGTTATTTCTTCGCACAAAAGTTACAAATAACATACCAAAATATATTTTTGTCAACCACATTTTGTCAACCATTACAATTTCAAATAAAATAAGACACAATGTCATATTTAACAAACAAGTATTGTCATGAAAAATTGTCATATCCCTAATGATATCCACATATATCAAAGCTCACATATTGACATTGTCAACTAATTTTTGTAACTTTGCGCCATAAAATAAAATCAACAATGGAAACAAAAGCTCTCTTTGCTGAACGCATCAAATCAGCACGTTTGATGAATGGATTTTCGTTGCAGGATTTAGCAGACGCCATGGACAATAAGCTGTCTCGTCAAGCACTTCATCGCTATGAAAAAGGGGAAGTAATTCCTGATGCAGAGAAAATCCACTGGCTAAGTAAAGCCCTCAACGTTAGCTCAGATTATTTTTTTAGGTCCACCAAGATAGAATTAACCGATGTCGAATATCGGAAGCTAAACAAAATGCCTAAAAAGGAAGCGGCTATAATCAATGAAAAGACAAAAGAATACCTATCGAGGTATTTAGAATTAGAAGAAATCATTGGAGTCCAGAACAAATTTGAGAATCCATTTGAAAATTCGGATACAATAGTTGATTACAAGCAAGTAAATGACGCAGCCGACATGTTAAGAGATAAATGGTCTCTGGGCAGAGGACCACTATTTAACATCGTTGAATTGCTTGAAGACAAAAATATCAAAGTTGTAAAACTGGACGTTGATGAAGACTTTGATGGACTACAAACTTTTGTAAATGATACAATCCCTGTCGTTGCATTCAATATCAGAAAAGCAAATAAACCAGACAGAATACGTTTTACATTACTTCATGAGTTAGCTCATCTCTTATTAAAGTTTGGAAATATAACAGAAAGAGAAAAAGAAACTTTGTGCCACCAATTCGCAGGATCAATGTTATTGCCAGAAGAAACAATCAAAGCTGAATTAGGTGAACATCGGAACAAACTGTCAACCCTGGAATTAGGAAACATCAAAAAACAATATGGAATTTCAATGCAGGCCATAGTTATGAGAGCTAAAGTATGTGGAATAATCAATGAGCATTATACCAAACAATTTTTCTTTTTTATGAGACAGATGAATTGGAGAATAGACGAGCCAGTAGAATATAAGGGTGTAGAAGAGAGTAACCGTTTTGAACAACTCTTATTTAGAGCGTTAATTGAGGACCAGATTTCAATGTCCAAGGCAGCCTCCCTCTCCAATAAACCTTTAGCAGAATTTAAAAAAGAGCATCGGACCATGATATAATTTTCAAAAATTGTTAATCCTTTTTACCTCTTTATGAAAACCAAGATTGCCGTAACCGATGCTTGTATCTTTATTGACCTTTATGACTTAGGTCTTGCATCAATGTTTTTTAATCTTGATGTAGAAATACATACAACTTCATCAGTTTATTTTGATTTAAAAGAGGAACATCGACAAGTACTTAATGCATATCAATCAGTAAAAAAGCTAATCGTTCATAACCTTGCAGAGAACGATTTCATTGTAATTCACTCAGAACCATATCCCAACTCATTGTCAGAAACAGATAAATCAGTCATATATATTGCAAATAATCTTAATGCATCTGTATTAAGCAGCAATAAGGTGGTTATAGATTGTGCGATAAACAAAGCAATAAAAATCCACGGGATGATATGGATTTTTGACAACCTCGTGTACAGTAAAACGCTGTCTCGTCACGAAGCTAGCATAAAACTAAAACAGCTGGTTACCATGAATTTTGTTTTCCAGAACAACCAAACATTAAAGGACGAAATTAAAAGGCGTTTTAATCTTTGGGAATAAATTAACAGTCTTATCCAATGCAACATGATGCCCCTAATAGCACCTAATTGATAGAAATTCCCTTGTGGTTGAAATAATTTGTGATACCTGTCTACAATTTCATCATTCTTAACAACAACAATTCCAACAGCGCAGCCAAAGTAACTTTTCCCCTCTGCCGTTTCAAAATCAATAGCTACAAAGTCTGTCAAACAAGTTCAATCTATAGAATGGAGTTTCTTCCCCAAGAACCCTTTCACATAAATTGAACTATAATTTATCAAATTTTCAGCATAACCATTCAGAATCATTTCAAATAAGTCAAACGACCAAAAAAATGGGGAGGCAATGCCTCCCCATTTTCAGAACTTGATCTGTTCTTCAACCTCTTTGACTTTTTCATCCAAGGTTGATTTGATTTCCTCCATCACGGCTGAAACAACCGGGGTATTGGAAGTCTTGAACTCTTTACCGGAAGCGTCGCGTAGGAAAATTGTTGCCCCCATACCGTCAGCACCCAACGAAAAGGTCTGAAGGTTCCTGCGGGTTTCCGTCAGCTTCCTCCACTTTTCGATGAGCATACTCAAATCTTCCACTTTCTGGATGCGTTTTTCCAAGGAAGGAACTTCTGTGGTTGCCTTCTCTTCTTTTTTCACAACTTCCAAAGAAGTTTTGTTTTGTTGTTCCTTACTTTCAGCATTGATTTTTTTAGCTGTATTATTCATAGTAATTTGCCGTTGCCCTACGGTCTTATTTTGGCATCTGGCACGCCGGTTAAAATTTCGGCGTAATCGGTCATTGAGCTATCACGGATTCTTGTCAAGGGTGAACGTCTGGTTTTTGCCGGGACAAAAAACTGACCGAACACGGAGTGCGGCAAAGCGTTGGGGTCAATAGGCGGGGCCGCCCTTGACTTTTCCGTGAAGCGATCAATAACTTTGCGGGAATTTTAAATGGAGTGGTTTTACCTAATCAAAAAACAGGATTTCTTTATTTAGATGCTGCTCTTTGTACTTCAAGTACTAATATCGGGATATTTTTAAAGAGCCACTAACTTCGAATTTTTATCAAAATACAGATATTTCAATATCGAAACGAACAAAAAAGGGGCATTGCCCCTAGAATTCAAACAACAATTGCTAGGATACTCCTGCTTTTGCCACCTGTTTATCAATGATTTCCTGCTTCTTCTCAGGTAGTTTCAAAATCATATAACTTTCGGTTTCTGATATTTCCCTGATGTATGGGACACCATGTTCTGGGTGAAGTTCGATTCTCCAACCTGCATAGAATTTATTCATCAGTGTGTCCATCCAGCAGACTTCACCCAGAAGCCCGTTCAGACATAGGTTGATCAGGCACATCATGGCACACGTCAGGTCAATATCTGCCCCAAAGAACAGTGAATCCCGACTGATTTTTGCTGCTGCCAACAACATCCTTCCCGAGCCACAGCAACAATCTGCCACACGCTCGCCAAACCCGGCCGGGTTCGAAATCCTGGCCATTATATCGCATACCGGTTCTGGGGTAAAGAACTGTCCGTTGTGCCCGAAACTCAAGTACTCCATGTAAAAGTCACCGAAGCAATCTTTCAACCCTTTTCCGTCGTTATCCATTTCCAGCACCAAAGCGCCAAAAGCTTCGGACAACAGGTAAGCATCCTCCTTTTCGTAGTTCCGTACAATCTCAAGGTAACGGTCTTCTTTTGCACCTAACGACAAGGCACAGACCACCATTTCAAGAAAATCTTCAAACACTGAATACACACCGTACTTATGGCCGATTTGTAGAATATATTGGGGAAAACTCTTTAACTGGTTCATAATATTTGATTTTAATTGTTCAACTATGTTTTTTCTGAAATAAAAAAGGCGAAGGCTAAACTGCCTCCGCCAATTGTCCGGCCTGGCTCGCGTTTGCAGGCCGGTTCGGGCTGGATTGGTGCTCCAGGATATAGTCCACGGCTTTTTGTGCCTGGGAAGAAGCTGTCAGCAACATCTTTTTATCTTCCTTAAACTTCCCGATCCAGCTTTTGATGTATGCGGCGCTGTTATCAATTGTGGTATTCTGGATACCGGTGATATGGCACAAGTATGCAGCACCTAATTCCGCTACCAATTCCTCCTGGCTGTAGTCCTGTGAGCCGAACTTGTGGTCTGGGAGTTTTTCATGCCTGCCTGTCCTGTTGATGTGGCCGGTAGCATGGACACTTTTATCCAAAATTTTGGATAAATGTGTTTATCCCAACTAAATTATTATCCCAATATCGCGATTTAGATAATTGAATACAAAACACTTATATGCAAAAAAGTTGGGATAATAAATTCTTACTTCAGTCCTAAAAAATCTACAAGTGAGTCCGTCTTTTTGACGCTTTTCCACTTTTTGGCCATCTTTTTGGCAAGGTCATCTTCTATGGCCTCCAGGGCCTTTGCTTTTTGTTCTGTAGATACGCCAACATATCCCATTGTGGTGTTTATATCTTCATGGCCTAACAATTTTTGTATCATGACGATATTCAAACCATCTTCTAACCAATGGGTTGCGCGTGCATGTCTCAGGCTGTGGGAATGCAGGTTCTTTGGGAGATCTGCACATTTTTTATTTGCTATTGATGCATATAGTTTCAGTCTTTTATCAATAGCCTCCTGCGTAAGTTTCTTTTTCCCTCCTCCATAATGAGAGAAAAACAAAAAATCCGTAGGGCTAGGTGTAGGGCCGTGAAAGGCTTTTATATAAGCCTTTATAATTTTTGCTACTTCGGGCAGGATAAATATGGTCCTACGTTTTGTACCCTTGCCCCAAACGGTAATACAATCTTTGCTTTTCCCATCAAGATGCAGGGAAGATATTGTTAATGAAAGTATTTCATCTATCCTGGTTGCTGTGTTGTAAATAAGGTTAAACAGTGCAAAATCGCGTTTCCCGATAGATGTATTGAGGTTAGGGGCCGCAAACAAAGCCTTCATCGCATCTTTGGTGATTTCATCCATGCCTTTCTTCGGGCTTCTCATTGCCTTTATTTCATATGCTTCAGCTTCGATTTGTACAAACATTATATTTCTTCGGCTCAGGTATTTAAGAAAATTTCTCAGGCACACCAATCGGTGATTACAGGTTGAGTTGCTGCTATGGCGCTTGTCTTTTAGCCATATCATCCAGGATTGTATGTATGAGCTTGAAAAACAACCCGATGACAGGTTGTTGGGTTTGACAGATTTCTCGTCTTCCAGGAACCGGACGTATAAAGTCAACGCTTCCCGGTAGGCTTTTAGCGTATTGGTACTATTCGCCCTTACTTCAGGCAAGTATGAGCTAAGCCAATCATGCATGGCTGCGGCTATTATTAAGGGTTCAGATTGTGTTTTCATCAGAAAGATAGTTTGTTAAATCAGGTAATAACTTGTGATATTCCTCGGCAGTCAGCGTTTCCAATTGTTCTGCAAACAACGGTACCAGCTGATAATAGTAGCAAGTACTTCTAATTTCACGATGCCCCATACTGCGGCTTAAGTATAACAGCTTGTCAAACCATTCGGGGCCGGTGTACTTCCAGCTATTGATATTCCTGACAGCATAGTGACTGCGGAAGTCATAGCATCTTGCATGGTCATTGGAGACCAGACGCCACATACGGACAAAATTGTATGACTCCCACATCCTGTTGTATGGCTCATCATATTCATTTGGGAAAAAGTAATTACGATCAGGCATCAGTGCCGACATCGCTTCATCATATCGGATCAATAGATCCCACATCGTTCGGTGCAGTGCTATACGATGTTGGTCTAAACCTTTTGACTGATCGATATTGATAACGCCATTCTTTAGGTCAACATCACTACATCTCAACAATCTGACTTCCACAGTACGCATTCCCGTACTATAAAGTAACCGGAAGAAAACAGGGATTTCTATCTTCCTGATCCCAGACACTTTATCACTCAGATATTTAGCATCCACAAAGGAGTCCGTTATTTTGAAGAATGCCTGTAATTGCTGAGGACTAAAAGGATAGGGTGTGTATTGCTTCTTTGACCAGGGCAAGAATTCCGGCAATCGTACGTTTATCCAGCCACGGCCATTTGCATACCTTAAAAAGGTTCGTATCGGTGATATCCGCTTATTGTGGGATTCTGACGATTCAGTAATACGTTTATCACACCACTGGTTAATGATTTTTTCAGTTAGGGTCGTTGCTTCCGGGTGATATGTTGCGCAGTAATCATTGAAAAAAAAGAGGCACTCTAGAGTACTGTTCCCCATTGCATTAGATGCTTTCTTATAGATAATATACCTGTTTAATAGATCGGACACTACTGACGGAGGCAATTCTTTGTCTAGTACAGAAACACGAACAACTCTTTTGCTTAACAAGGATGTCGGGGGTTTGAGAGCTGTCAAATTGTGTTTATTCGTATACTTCAGAAATGAACGAATGACTGCAATGCGTGAGTTACGTGACGTTGCCGTTTCCGTTTCCCGTTTGGCACACCACCTGGTCACCATTTCATTACTTAACTCTTTAGCATGCGGATAATATTTATGACAGAAGCTATTGAATGAACTCAAATATGCAGATGACGCTATTCCAATACCGCTATCTGCCTTTCTGTATGATATATACTTATCCAACAAACCGGATACTACAGAAGAACACTTTTTCATGGTAACACCTCCCTCCCCAATGGAAACATTTCAATACTTAAACTGCATTCTCTTAAATGTTTCAGGTCTGCATCAATATATGGGTTGATTGATTCAGGAGAAAGGTGTCCAAGTATATCACTAATGACCCGCACCTGTGCTCCATTCTCTAATAATTTAGACGCGATGTAATGACGAAAGAGCCTAATTCCCCGCTCGCCACCATTAGCCCTAATATCTAGCTTCGCTAAGAAACGAGTCGCAATACATCCAACGCTTCTGATTTCAAGCATTTTGTCTGGGCAATGGGCGTTTACAAATAAATTGCTGATTGTTCCGTTGTTAATCCGTTCATGTTTAATGTAATCGAATATAGCATTGCCTACAACCGCACGCAAAGGCAAGGTCAGGGGAGCTCCTGTTTTTGATTGGGTTAGTGTTATTTGGTCTCTACGCCAATCGATATCAGAGACGCACATGCTGGCAATATCACTACCGCGCATACCGGTGTACATAGCTACCGATATAATGGCTTTGTCCCGTAGGGTGATCTTTTCGCTATCATCATCTGTCAGGCAACTCTTTATCTTTGCAATCTCAGTGTCTTCTAAAAACTGAAAATTCTTTCTTCTCGCTTTAATTTCCGGCAATGAACCAATAATACGGTTGCATTCTTCCCATGACTCAAAGCCCTTGTTCGCCTTAAGCACGGCTTTTATATTGTCTCTGTAAGATCTTGATCTTATCAGGCCTTTTCCGTCGTAAAAGAATGATAGTATATGAGTTTCTGTTATCTCGGACAATTCATTGGCCCCCCGTTTCTGCATGGCAAACAGAAATGAAGAGCAATTAACTGCCTCTGCATGAATTGTCGTCGGACGCTTTTCTGTTTTTGACGCAGCTAATTTGTAGTTGTCTACAACAGTTTTGAAATTATCGTTGAGTTGCGTGTACCCACATTTACGATAAAGAGTAGGACGAAATAGAATCTTATTCGGATAATGCCCAAATTCGTCATACCCTTGAATTGCACGTGTCATAATCCGACTAAATTTCAAAGAACTTTTACCTGAATACAATCCTTCCTTCGATATGCAGTTCCTGTAAAATTCCGCGTAGGTCTGAAAACGGTTCTCGTTCTCAAAGAGAAGATTAAGGGTTTTTGTGATGCCCCTAATGTACTGGGTGCTGTAACCATGCTGAATCAGGTAATTCAGCAACATCGGGTGGGATTTTCTTAATTGTGCTATGTTCATATTTCTAACAACTGACTTTAGTGACAGTTGCTAATAATATAAGGAATGAATTGAATTATTATCCGAACTTTCCGCGCTGAAAATATGTGTATATAAGAGCTTTATAGGAAAAGTTGGGATAATAAATTAGTTGGGATAAACGCTTTCATGGTACAAGACGGAGTAAAATTGTTCGTCCTTGAAAAAAGTCCTTGGGTTTGGCATCCCGATAAAATCCCTTGAAGGCGAATAGAAGGCGTGGGATTGATCAAGTTTGATCTCTGGACAATCAGACCAGTACTCGATCAACTGTTCGGCCTGGCCGATGGGGTCAAAATCGTGATCGTGGGCTTCCGTGGACGGGATTTTGCTTTCATCAATCCCTTCGGTCTGTTTCAGGTTGAAAACGGTATAGTACCTGAGGAACGGTACCTGCTCAAGGCTACCATCTTTTTCTTCCTTTTCAAGGATTTTCCAGAAAACTACGGGAAAGCCTTTTTCGCCTTTCTGGACATGCCCACCCAGCTCCTTGACCTGTTTGAAGGTCAGGAAGAACGGCGAACCGTATTGATCGATCACGGTAAGCAATAACCAGAAGTTAAAACCACGGTAGGTTTTCCTGTAGACCATGTTTTGAGGTAGACCAGTTTCAGCTTTCCAGGGCATCTGCCACGGGACAACCCCTTTTTCAAGGCGCTCGATAATCAGGTTGGTAACCATTTCATAAATGTCAAATGAATTATTCATGGGAAACTGCCGATGCCTTTCGGACTTGTTTTGGCACCCTCGTGGAAACCAAGGGGATCTCTGGCACGCCATTAAACTTAAATTTTTGGCGTACCTCCATTGAGCTGTTGCGGATCAGGTCAATGGGGTGCATGTCAGTTTTTGCCTTTCTGGATTTTCACAAATTCAACCTGTTCACATTTAGTGAAGAAGGCAAAAAACTGAACGCATCCGAAGGAAACGAGCCACGAAAAGCGAGTTCCCCTTTACCGTTCCGGGAAGCGATCAATAACTTTGTCGGAAATTTGAGTGCAAAAGGACAACAATATTTGATGATAAAAAAACAATGGCAAAAACTTCTTATATTCACAATTCATTTAACCAAATACAATAAAATGAGATGGATTCAATCTTCAAATCTCGTTCAATTGGCTGATGAAAAAGATTGCGAGGGGATTTTACCCGAACTAATCAGAAAGCTAATCATCTCATCGTGCCCTTCATGTCCTGAGCTTACTGTTCCTATCGGGAGTAGTATTTACAAACCAGGATGGGACGGACAATGTTTTACAGATTCAAAATATGGGTTTGTCCCCAAAGGAACTTCTTTATGGGAATTTGGTCGGGATAAAGATTATAAAAGAAAATGTGATCGGGAATATAACAAAAGAAGCCAACAGACAAACGAGATTGACCGTCTTAATTCCACCTTTGTTTTTATAACTCCAAGAAGGTGGATAACACCATTAAAAACGAAATGGATTGAAGCGAAGAAAGAAACAAATGAATGGAAAGATCTTAAGATATATGATGCTGATGATTTGGAACTTTGGCTTGAGCAGCAGCCAGTCGTTGCGCATTGGCTAGCAAGAAAACTAAACCTTTTTACGAACCATGTTGAATCTGCATTGGAATATTGGCAGCGATTTATTAGTAACGAAACATTTGTCTTTACACCAGAATTATTAATCTCAGGCAGAGAATTTGAAAAAAGCCAAATACAAAAAATAATTTTTGATTTCGGCCAATCGACGGAGATACAATCTTCCTCTATATCTGAAAGTATCTGCTTTTTCATTGCATCCGCGATTAGTGTTGATAACAGTACTTCTGAAAAGTTTTTCACGAAAGCTTTAGTCGTCTCAAATAAGGAAGATTTAAAAGAAATCTTGTCAATCCATAATGAGCTAATTATTATCTACGACTCTAATGAAAATGATGCACTTAACAACTTCGATGCAAAATCAAACCTTCTCATCAAGCCTGTGACTTTCGAAGTGAAATGTAGGGGGATCAATATTCCAATTCCCAAATGGGAAAGCTTCACTGAATCGTTAAAAAGTATTGGAATTGAACGTACCAAAGCAGAAGCACTTTCGCGACAATGTGGCAGAAGCTTTTCTGTATTAAAGAGAATCCTCTCAAATGCTCCGGGGCGTGTTGGTTGGAATTCCGGGAATGATTGCATGGAGCTCATTCCAATATTTTTGATACAAAAATTTGATGACGCTGTTCAAGGTGACAAGGATGTCATCGAAAAGTTCTCCCGATGCGATTATGGAATTTATAAAGAAAAGCTAAAAAGATGGTCAGTAATAAATGATGCCCCAATTTATCAGGTCGCCAATCATTGGAGAATAGTATCATCTTATGATTTGATGCATGTACTTGCAAAATACATTACTGAAGAACATTTACGGCAATTTGAAAACGTTGTTTTTGAGATGTTAGGAGAAACAGACCCTGCACTTGATCTTGAGCCAAATATGAGATACGCAGCCGCATTATTTGATAAAAAGAGAAAATTTTCTTCGCGACTACGAGATGGCATTTCCCATTCGTTATTATTATTGGCAGTCTATGGTGAGTCCTCGGGTATTAATGTTAATATTGACATTCAAGCGTGGACTGACAAGATTGTCAGGAGATTGTTATCAAGGAATGAAATCTCTTTTTGGCAATCAGTCGAAAATAAATTGGTAGTACTTGCAGAAGCATCACCTGAATCATTTTTTACTTCCTTTGAAAATTCAATCAAAAAATCACCTGAGATTTTTACTGAGTTATTTGACGACAAAGAGTATAGTTTATTTAGTCCCTCATATCATACTCACATTCTTTGGGCTTTGGAACTTTTAGCCTGGAATCCCACTTATCTGTCTAGAGTGGTCATAATATTAGCTAAACTTTTTAAGCTAGACAAAGGCAGTGCGCTATCAAACAGACCGATCAATTCATTACGATCTATCTTTTTGAACTGGCTACCCCAAACATACGCTGATTTAAAAAGCCGCCAGGAAGTAATTGAGACTTTAATAATGAAAGAGCCTGAAGTTGCCTTTGAATTGCTTAAATTACTCGTTCCAAAGACGCAAGATACAGGTCATTATAATCAAAAGCCAATTTATCGAATGAGGGACTTAAATAATCTCGTTATTTCAAGGAAAGAGGTATATGAGAATTCCGGGTTTGTTCAAAAAAAGCTAATTGAATTAGCAAAAAATGATGCAAGCAAATGGGCTGAGATTATTGATTTTATTAATAATTTCTATGGAGAACGTAGGCTTATAATGATAAATACCCTGACCGGTATTGCGGAATTTGAAGGAGAGATTGACCTATTGAGGGATGCTTTGCGAGAGTTTATTCAAAGGCACGAAATGTACTCAAATCAAAAATGGGCATTGAAAGGTGAAGAGTTAACCCTACTTAAAGACTTTTTCCCGTCCTTAGTTACTACTACAATAGATAAATACTATTGGTATTTCAACGTAGATTATATTGAAAAAAGTAGTCATCATTCCCTTTCGCATGATGAAAGAATTGAGTTATTAGAATCGAAAAGGCAAGATGCCGTCAATGCTGTTTTTAATGAATATGGGATAAACGGAATATTAGAATTAGTTTCCAGAACTACAAAATCCTGGGAGATCGGATATCATTTGGCCGATGTGATGGATAATATTGACGACGATATTTTCCATCTATTTCTAAGTGAGGAGGGGAAACCCTATTCCATGACTATGGGATATATTAACAGAAAATCTGACCTAAAAGGATCTGATTGGATATTTGAAAAATTGGCTTTCTCTTTAATTTCCAGATCAACACAAAAGATATCCGAATTTTTCCTTTCCATTAATCCCTCCTCAAGTCTATGGAATATTTTAAATGATCAACTACCTGAAGTACAAGATCATTACTGGCAGAACATATTCAAAAGTCCCTATGGCTACAGGCTGAGAGGAGATGATTTACAATTAGGGATAAAAACGTTAAATAAGTATAATCGGTACCTGACAAGTTTAAAGCTAATTCGATATGAGCGAAAGAACATTCCTCCTGAATTAATTATTGAAATACTTGAGGGAATTGCAACTGGGATACACACTGAAGAATTGAAAATAGACAATGGAGCATGGCATATTTCAGAGCTATTTAAACGTTTGGATAAAGAAGCTATTGATGAAAAAAAAATGCAATTATTGGAATGGTACTATTTACCAATATTAAATGGTTCTCATAGTGATCGCCCAATCAAGTATCTTTTTAAATATATTGAAAATGATCCTTCATTTTTTGCAGAACTTATTTCTTGGATTTATATCCCAGAAAACAAGAATCCAAAAGAAGAAATGGTCAAGATTGGAAAAGAAGATATTGCATCAAGGGCAAAGAATGCTCATGAACTGATTGAAAGTTGGTGTATTCTCCCCGGAATGAACGATTCTGAAGAAATCAATTCCGAATATTTATTGAACTGGATTTATTCTGCTATAGGCGAATGTAAAAAACGTGATAGAGAGAAACGAGGTTTTTATGAAATAGGGAAACTATTGGGAAGGTTATCAGTTTGTTGTAAGCATTGGCCTCATCCTGAGTTGTGTGAAATTATTGAAAAACTTGATCAGGAAGAAATTAACAAAGGCTTTGTACTTGGAGTAATAAATGGCAAGGGTACAGAGGCTCACATCCGACCTGTAAGTAATGGCTCTCCGGAGCGGGTTACCGCGCAAAAATACAGAAATCTATCTCAAGGAATATGCCATCAATTTCCAATTGTTTCATCGTTACTAAACGAGGTTGCAAGTCACTATGAGAGTTGGGGAAGACATCTGGATATTGATGAGACACAAAGAGAATTGGAGTACTAGCTAACAATTTTACATTTCAAAGCAAGAGCCTCAATTCTAAAACTTCTCAGATCATGTTATCACATTTTCTTTATCGCAAAGTATTTGGCTACTGTAGTTTAATAATCTTACTTAATTTATCAAGACTCTTTTTATTTCTCCATCTTGGTAAGTTATGATGCCATGTTCCTGATTTGGATAGAAATACTCTCTGTTTACGACATATTGAGCTATCTCAGCTGGAGTTAATTCAGCAATTCCATTTCTCAATATTGGTTCTGTTGAGACAGCAATTAAAAAATCGAATTCAATAGCTTCAGATGGGAAGTCAAATAAAAATTCTCCATTTTGTGATAAACTAAAATCGTTCGATTTTTTCAAAAATGTTTCATATCCTATTTTGTTTTCTTTAAGAGTAAGTTCCCAATTAGCTAAAAATTCCTTTTTTAAGATGACTGAAATTTTCGGATTAAAGCTGAGCCCACATACTCCCCATGCAGGCGACTTTCTTCCCTTTATTAGCATATTGTCATATTTCCCTTCTGCGAGTGATAATTCTCGAGCACAAATGATAACATCCTCAATTGACTGTATTTGCTTCTTAAGAGGCACGGCTTTTCCTCTTCCAAATTTTTCTTTTGGAAGTCTGTAGTCAAATACCATTGTGTAAGTCTGTTCTTTGGTTGAAAACCGACCATATCTTATAGGAATGGTGACATCCACGGAATGACTTATTTCCAAAAATGTATCTCTCCATTTTTTTCGAATTTCGTCTCCTTCTCTCTCTTGATGATCTTGCCAATATAAAGAACCAATAATTAATACGCCACCTTTAAAATACTGTTCCATGCCATCATTTCTCAAATGTTCCAAAACTCAGCTAAAGCTTCAGCTTGCTGTAACACCGTATCCATTGCCAGTTTTTGCATGTCGGGTGGGTAGCCGTATTGGCGCAGGGTGCGTTTAACGATAACCTTTAGTTTCTTTCTCACTGATTCTTTCACGGTCCAATCGATGGAAACATTGGCTTTTACCCGTTCAACTAAAACCCGGGCTAATTTCAGGAGAACCTCGTCTCCTAAAAGGTCTTTGGCGCTTTGATTTTGAGCGACTGCATCGTAAAATGCAAGTTCATCCTTACTTAAGCCCATTTTCTCACCACGTTTATCGGCTTCCTTAATTTCTTTGGCCAGTTCGATCATCTCCTGAATAATCTCGGCTGCCGTAATCAGGTTGTTCTGATAGCGTTTAATCGACGATTCCAGCATTTCCATCAGGCTGCGGCTTTGCACAATATTATACTTTGCTCTGATCTTAATTTCATCATTAAGTAATTTTTTAAGCACTTCCAGGGCGAGGTTCTTGTGCTTCATGTCACGCATCTCTTCCAGAAACTCATCATCGAGAACCGACAATTCGGGTCTCCGGATGCCTGCGGCATCGAAAATATCAACGACCTGTTCCGAAACGATGGCCTGATCAACCACTTGCTTGATGGCAGTTTCAATTTCGTAATCGCTTTTGCCGCCATTCCGGGAACTGCCGGAATCAAATTTCATCAAGCGCGCTTTAACCGCCTGAAAGAATGCGATTTCATCCTTAACGTCCATCGCCTCCTCGTGGGGCAAAGCAATCGCAAAGGCTTTCGAAAGCGCCGTCACTTCGCGCACATATCGGTTTTTGCCATCATTCAGGCTGAGGATATACTCAACAGCCGAAAGTATGATTTCCAGCTTTTGTTTGACTGTGGCATCAAAATAATCCTCATAGGCGAAACCCTTGCCGTAAAGTATTTGGGGTTCGGCAGCCATTGCAAATTCCGGTTCACGTTGGCTTGTTTTTTCTGAAAACATTTGAGCCACCACTTCCAGTTTCTCCAGCATCAATTGGACTGCTTCTTCCTGTGCCCTGGCCGGATCACCGTTACCCCCGCTATCTGCATAAAAGGAAAGGGCTTTCTTTAAATCAGAAGCAATACCCAAATAATCGACTACCAAACCGCCAGGCTTATCTTTGTACACGCGGTTCACCCGGGCAATGGCCTGCATTAGGTTATGGCCTTTCATCGGCTTGTCGATGTACAAGGTGTGCATGCTCGGCGCGTCAAAGCCGGTGAGCCACATATCCCTTACAATCACCAGTTTTAATGGATCAGAGTTGTCTTTCATGCGGTCGGCCAAAGTCCGACGTTGTTCTTTTGTGGTGTGGTGCTTCATCATCTCCGGGCCATCAGATGAAGCTGCTGTCATCACCACCTTAATCACTCCCTGGTCTAAATTGTCGCCGTGCCAATGCGGACGAATCGCAGTGATCTCGTTGTAGAGATCAACTGCAATTTGGCGGCTCATGGTCACAATCATCGCTTTGCCTTCAATTCCGCTGTTGGTCCGTTCTTCGTAGTGAAAGATAATATCTTCAGCAATTTTCTTTAACCTTGCCGGGCTTCCAACAATAGCCTGGACTTTGGTCCATTTGGCCTTGGCCTTCTGGGTATCGCTCAGCTCATCGCTCTCCAGTTCCTCATCCAGTTCCTCAATCAACTGCTTGCCTTCTTCCGAAAGGTTGATCTTCACCAAGCGGCTTTCGTAATAAATAGGCACTGTGGCACCGTCTTCAACGGCCTGTGCGATGTCGTAAATATCGACATAGTGACCAAACACTGCCGGAGTGTTGACATCGGTTGATTCTACCGGAGTGCCTGTAAAACCCAGGTAGGTCGCGTTAGGCAAGGCATCGCGCATGTATTTGGCAAAACCATACACCAAACGCTGGCCAATTACTTCTCCCTGGTCATCTTTTACCTCGATACTCTTGGGCTTGAAACCGTATTGGGTACGATGGGCTTCATCGGCCAACACCACTATATTGGTACGGTCGGACAGTTGCTCGTACACGTTTGTTCCATTTTCCGTCTGAAATTTCTGGATGGTTGCAAACACTATTCCACCGGAAGCTACTCTCAGTAGTTCTTTTAGGTGTTCCCGACTGTTGGCTTGCACCGGAACCTGGCGGAGTAGTTGTTTTGAAGAGGCAAAGGTCTCGAATAACTGGTCGTCCAAGTCGTTGCGGTCGGTAATGACCAAGACGGTTGGATTATTGAGCTGAAGCACCAGTTTGCCACTGAAAAATACCATCGACAGCGACTTGCCGCTTCCTTGCGTATGCCAAACCACGCCGCCTTTACGGTCTCCTTTTGTTCCGGAGGCTCTTTTTACCGATTCAATCGCTTTATTTACTGCATAATATTGATGATAAGCGGCTACTTTTTTTTCGGTTTGAATAGTTGCAATCCCTTTGGCATCAACATGCTTGGATTCTTCAAAAACTATAAAATGACGAATATAATCCAGCAGGATCGCCGGATTGAGCAGTCCTTTAATCAGCACCTCCAATTGGCTGGAGAGCGGTGAGGCTTCTTTCATGCCATCGCTGGTTTTCCAGGCCAGGTACCGCGAAAATCCAGCGGACAAGGAACCGGCTTTGGCATCGGCGCCATCCGACAAAACACAAAAGCTATTGTAGGTAAACAAGGTTGGAATGGTATCCTTGTAGGTTTGAATTTGTTTGTAGGCTGAATTCAAGGTGGCATTTTCGTCCACCGCATTTTTTAGTTCAAAAATGACTAAGGGCAACCCGTTGACAAACAGGATGAGATCGGGGCGTTTGTTATTGTTGTTTTCAATGATCGTAAACTGGTTGACTACCAGGAAATCGTTTTGACCTGGATTTTCGAAATTGACCAACCGTACCCGGTCGCCACGCTGAATGCCATTTTTACGATATTCGACCGGAACCCCCTCGGTAAGCAACTCATGGAACCTGAGGTTGTTGTCCATTAACTCAGACGAAGTCACGCGCTCAACAATTTTTACCGCTTCTTGCTGAGCTTCAAACGGAATATTCGGATTATTCCGGACAATGGCTTCCTGCAAACGTCCTTTTAATACAACATCACTAAAAGAATTGCGCTCAGGATGTTCACCGTCGGCGGCAATTACTGCACCATTCAGGTATTTCCATCCCAGATTTTCGAGTTCTTCGATAGCCCAATGTTCGATGTCATTTTCAGTTAGTTTGGTCATTTTTAAAATTTAAGTCTACAGATGGTGAATGGTCTTTGGGTTTAAACCAGTTTTCACTTATCTTATTATTATCACTCAGTGGTAGTGGATCAGCATTGTTCACTTTAAAGGTCGTAGGCAAATTTACCGCATGACCAAAGATTAAAGCGTGTTGTGTTGGGATTGAAGGCATCCTTTTTAAAATTGTCTCAGAAATGTGTGGGGTTATTTGGCGAATATGAGACAAATCTTCTGGATTCTGAATCCGATGTACAATGAAGTTGCTGCATTGAGAAAGGACAGTTCTGGATAATTCGCTTGGCCGTTGGGAAGAGATTAATAGAAACATACCAAATTTCCGTCCTTCCTTAGCTATCGTCTCAAAAATCCTATTTGCTTTTAAGAATGAGCGCTGTGGATCGTGACTGATATACCTGTGAGCTTCTTCAAGGACTAAATTGACTGGAAATGTGTTTCGTGGTTCAAATGATTTAATGGTTTCATAAACGATTCTGGAAAGGACACATGAAATTACTTCAACCACTTCATCTTCAACACTGCTTAGATCAAGTATCATAACCTGGCTTTGCTTGATCGGTTTGCTCTCTACATTGGTGACACCTAACAATTTCTTTTTGTATTCATTAATTGATCCATTACCAGCTCTCATAAAACTATAATCAGGTCGATCTTGTAAGCTTTTGATACGGGTAATCAATGAAGAGCAATAATCACGGATATGTCTGTTACCATGTGCTTCTTCATAAAGTATGGCTAAATCAATGGCTTCTTCTAGGTATTTAAAATTAAATTTCCTCTCTTTCTCGTAAATGGGCATTTTAAAAGAGGACGAGAAAAAAATATGGTCTCCATCTTCATTTGTTTGTTCTAGGAAAAAGTGAAGATGTTCTTTACCAATCAGACCGCCAAAGTGAACAAACAAAGTATTTTCAATTGTACATGCCTTCTGCTGTTTATTATTGTCAAAAAGTATCCTGTTCGAGTCTCTACCTTGTGAATCAGCATATGTAAAAGAAATATCCAAATTGATGTCTTGAGTATTGAATTTTCTCAAAATGGAATGAATGCGGTCACTTTTAGAAGGACTACTTGTTTCATCCCTTAAAATTTGCGTTATGCATGTTGCGAGAATATGATTCTTTGTTTCTCTTATAGTGTTAGCAGAATCATCCAATGAAAATAAAGATGCTAAACCAAGGGCATTTCTTAATATAGGAATTTGCGTTTTTTCACTTGCCTGTAACAACAATGCCCATTCATCAATATTCAAAAACCAGCTAGGTAGTGAAAAAATTTCTTCTTGTACGGGTGTTGAAGAGTCATCAATTGTTAAGTATTTGACAGCTATTGAATCATTTTTAATGCTTAATTCAGAGAATGCTTGCTTATACTCTCCGTTGACATCAAAAAAAATGAATGTACTGCCGGTTGCAGCATAATCCTTAAAGTTATACAATCCCTGAATCATTGAACTGATCGTACAGGACTTACCGCTCCCGGTATTACCCAGAACCGCAGAATGACCGCCAAAGAACTTATCAATATCAATTTTGACATCATAATCTGGGAATATAGTAGACTTGCCTATGGAAAGGGTTTTGAATCTCTTATTTTCTCCATGTGGGCATTCATCCTCCGTTGTTTTCCAGTGATCAGAATCACAAATTTTTTCTTCCTGATCATTTACATTGAATATAGCGTCCAGTTCAGACTCTTTGATGTAAAGGGTATCGGTGTAAAGTGCTGGATAGACACTCACTCCAAATTCAAAATCAAATGATATGGAAGGAGCTGTTTTTTGTTTTAAGGCTCCAATAGGAATTACTTCTAAAAATTTCCCAGATTTTACCTTGTTAAGGAACTGTTCTTTAGGGTCACTAAATGGAACATTCAGATCTTTTTCTCTAACACCTGCTACTTCTGCAACGATATAATAGTTTTGATACGGAAGGATGACGTAGCTATTAAGTTGAGCAAAGTAGTGAATATCATCAAAGCCACTGATGTTGAAATTATCAATGCCAGTAAGCAATTCAATAGTGAACCTATCAGAATTGATGGCAACAACCTTGCCTATTACTCTCTGCTTATCTTCCTTGTTCATTTCTCTTGAATAATGTTCTTATTGCATTTTCAATTTTATCATCGATCTCATCATTGGTTAAATCCGGAAGTATCGCATCAACAAATCCTTCAAAATAGTGAAGCTTCTTCTCGTCTTCTAATTCACCGCCAATTATCCAGATTCTTGGATCATTGAGTGATCTCAATTTTTCTATTTCTGTTCCGGTTGCCGGACTGCCCAACACAATCAATCTAAATGATGGGATGGTAAATGCCTGATAAATAAGATTGTTAATGTGTTCATCGCTAAAACTGTATCCAATGGTGACAAGGACGTTGTTGTTTTGCATGAGCTTTTTCTGAAATTCCCTAAATAGATCGGAATAAGGGCTGCCCAAACTTGCATTGTGTTTTAGAGGAGTTGGATGTATCATTACAGTTTCCATACTCTTTAAAACTGCGGCAGTAGTTTCTTGAATTTCTCTGACGTTAAATAATTTTGCTCCTTCAACATCTTGTATCCAATTTATAGAGCCATGAATTTTGTAGAGGTAGAAGAAGTTGTCAATTACTCCCCATTTGTTTTGGGAAAGATCCATACGTTCTGCAAGCGCATAATTAAAAATAGTAGGATTGAAATATTTTTTGATTCCACCTGAAAATCCATTTACATAGTGGATTCCAAGCTTATCCAATGCGGTTTCGGAATAAAGATCATAGTTTGTAGTAAAAATATTTGGCTTAGGCAGATTTGAATTTCGATAAAGTAGTTTCCGGTAGAATCTCTCATATAACTTATTTACAGGTTCATCTTTTCCATCCTTTTTGTTTGGCTCATTGAGCATTTCATCAATTAAAAACTCTTTGACCTTTTTTACGGTTTTTATAATCAATGAAAGTCTATCTTTTGGGTCAGATTCTTCTTGCTCTTCTTGTTTAGGTTCATCAGCTTCATGTGTTGTTTCCTGAATTTGTTCTGCTTGAATGCTTTCTTCAAAAAACTGTATGCTATGCAGCGAGCCAAGGAAATATTCAAGATTTTCCTTGAATTTGGATAAGGAGACATCTATACCTAAAGTGGTTTTGAGTTTGTCCCTTTCCTCTTCACTTAAAATATCATCATAAAATTTCTTGGCTAAGGGTTTCATGGTGGAAACTCCGACCTCCATTTCACCTTCATAGTATGAAGAACACCCGGATCCAAGAAGAAATGAAAGGTTTTTACCATCCAATACCTTCTCAAAGGATTTTTGAATCCTTTCAATTGGAGGTAAATCAGATTTATCCGACTTTTCCAATACATTATCAGTACCCTTGTAGAAATAAATGTCTTTTCCCTCACTCATAACCTTAAAAATTTTACCTGCAACTACACTCATCGCCTTAGACAATAAGCTCTTGCGATGTTAATCATATAAATTTCACTTATCCCTTTTAGCTGAAATTTCCCCGGTTTTTATTCCTTTCTCGATTGTGTTCGTTGGCCGCTGTGGCTTTACTGGTTTTGGTTGCGGCGTTGATGCCGGTTTTTTACTTTGTTCGTTGCTCATTTTTATTGATTTAAGTTTATAATCATAAATGAAAAAATCAAAATTATCGTCAAAATTAACGCTATTAAAACCAAAGTTTTGGCCACATACAAATCATCCAAACGACTTCGATTTATTTTCATGTTTGCGGAATTTAGTTCGGCGTAATTTTCAATCAAGTATTTCTTGAAGCTTTCCCGCTCTCCCTTTTTTATCTTCCGGTTATATTCTTTGAGTTCCTTCCTATGATTATATAGTTCTTTTGAATCGGGTAAATAACTGTAATTAAAACCCTTGAAAAGATTGTTGTATGATTTGGCTATATACAGAACACTTACCATAAGTAGCAGACCGATAACTACAATTAAGATGAAGTCGAAAGAACAAAAAGAACTCACAGTTTCTTTGAAAACTAAAATCACTCCTCCTGATATTAACGTAATGATCCCGATGGGGATATTGACCTCGTTATTCAATTCGACCTTTCGAATTTGCTCCCGATCAAACAGGCTTTTAAAATACTCGAGTTCGTTCACTGGCTTCTTGCTTTTTATTCATTATCACCTTCAACTCCCCTCTCATTAACTTCGGCAATAAGGTGTCCCGTAATTGAGTAAGGGTTTGGATCTCCATATTATTAATGAACGATTTCTCAAATAGGTCTTTTACTGATTTATGAAATTTTTCCAACAATTCGGATATTGGAAGAGTAACCGCTACACGTTTCAAATCACCCTGAGTTATAAGTGGTTGAGTACTTCCACTATTCAGTGCACTAAAATTGAATCTCTTCAGAGTAAAGTAAGAGAAGTAGAAATGACTTTCTGTAATCGGTTTTGAAACCAATACATTATCAGATAACCAAACAGGTTTTGTTATAATGTAAACAGTTCCAAGTGTTCCAACCCGCCCGGTTATTATCAGTCTTTCCTCTGTTAAATACTTATCGGTAAAGCCAAGTGGTCCATTGGCACCTATAACTTCGAACTGACCATTCTCAACAAACTGATCTTTCTTCAATCCTTTACCTGAGTTAATATTTACAATGTTTTCATATGCGACAACTCTCCACCCATCCGGAATTTCGCCCAATTCACTTTCAACCATTTTGCCGCCAGAGCTTTTGTAGGGCTCGCCATTTTTATTGGGAAATTCAAATTCGACAAACCAGCGCTTAAACAGGGTTTGCGCCAACTCTTCCATGGTTTGGTTTTGCTGCTTTAAAAGATTAATCTTTTTATCCAGACAATGCAATGTTTTGCCAATTTCTTTCTGGAGTGAAAAAGACGGAAATAATAACGGTATGCCTTTTATAGATTCGGAATTTAAACTCGCCCTGGTTGTCATCGTTGCAAAATTTGCCACTGTCTTTCTGAAGAACCTGGTTCTTAGTAAATAACCAATGTACAATGATGATACTTTTATTGGAGCATCTTTTTTAATCCGAAGTCGTTTACAGAAACCATTGAAGGTTGATTTCTCATAATCTTTCAAGGCTACTGAAGACATTCCAACTTCATCGTTTGTTTCGCTTGTTCGTGTTAAGAGTATATCTCCAGCCTTAACGGAACAACTTATCTGTTCCTTTTCATTTGAGTTAACCAATCCTTCGGGATTTTCAGGTAAAAAGTAACTATTGAAAACATCTTTGAAACTGATAAATGTATTCCCAAAACCAAATTGATCTGCGGCCTTTGAGAGCCCGGAAGAAACGTTGTACAGTTCCCCTAATTGAAATTCTTTCCATTCACTCATTCCTTGCCCTCCTTTGCGATAGTGTAGAATGTACTTCTGCCTTGACCATATTTTTCGATGAAACCTTTCTCAACCATTTCCCTAAGCAACTCCCTGGTCCGGCTCTCTTTAATATTCAGGATTTCTTCAACTTGTTTCGACTTTATTGAGCCATTTTCGAAGATGTATTCCAGTATTGTCCGTTCTTGCTCATTGCTATCCGACGGTATCCGACGGTTTTCCGACGGTTTTCCGACGGTGTCCGACGGTTTATCGTCCGCCAATCGGTCGTAATCGGCTGTAACCGGACGTGGACGAATGAGTTCTACGTCAAAAAAATCATTCTTCTCTTCAATTTTAGGAGCTGGTAAACCTTGTTCCTTGCAGGCATTAATAATCCGGTTTATTCCGCTTCCCCATTGTTCAATCAGGCCCAGTTCCTTAAAAATGTGGGCAATTACCCGGTTTCGTGCTTCACTGCGTCCGTTAAAAATATCTTCAATAGTAATGTTGCTGGGTAAACTCCCCGGAGACACGATGTTTACAATATCATCGTAAACCCCCACCTTGATATCCCGTCCTTGATTCACGTAATTTCTGTGAATTAGAGCATTGGTCAAAGTTTCGCGAAGGGCCACCACCGGGATTTCGTAAGTTTCCTCACGATATAATCCTTTTATTTCTGCTTTCAGGTTAATGTGGTTCAATACAAAACTTTGGGTATTTTCAAGGATGGAAAAAATGTCACCTCCGTACTCTTTTTTGTCGATAAAAACATCCATGGTAGTACCTTTAAACCGGGCACACTTTACCGTACAATGCGGAAATTTACCAAGTAGGATCATCAGTGCATAGGTGGGATAATCTTTGCCGTTTTCTGATTTAATCAGCTTCAGATTTCTTAGTTTGTCCTCATTTATCGGTTTCCCAATATTTTCAAACCGTTGCAGAATCGGAGAAATGTCGAGTTGGTCAAACGTCACATCATAGCAGATTTCTTCGTCAAAGCTAATGTGCCGTTTCTGCCGTTCCAGTTCCGCAATCGTATCCAAATCGGCAAGACGATTGGTTGCACCAATACGAATATAAGTACCGTCGGCTTTACCCTGGTTTTTCAAAAAGTAAGGTTTCAAATTGCCCCGCACGATTTCAATCACCAATACCAGTTTGCCTTCGACATTCACGTTGTAAATTTCGGGCATGATTCCCGGAGAACAGTTGTCTGCAATAACAGAGGCAATTTTATCCTGCGTATCAAACAGCTCATTGTCGTTTATACCTGTGATTTCCCGATTGTCATTTACGCCGATAATCAGTTTCCCTCCGCTGGTATTTGAGAAGGCAATAACTGTTTTAGCAATATTCTCGTTTTTAGGTAAAGTTTCTTTTAATTCGAGCGTTTTGCTTTCGCCTTTTTGTATTTGTTCAATCAGTTTCATAATTCTATGCCAATCTTCGCTAGTTGCGTTTTTATTTCCACATCCAGATTTTGTGCTTCATTCATTTGCTTTCTTAACCTGGACGTTAATTCTGAAACCTTTTCCTCAAACGGAATACCATCATCTTCTTCATCAGGTATTCCTACATAACGGCCGGGAGTCAATACAAATTTGTGTTTCCGTATATCGGCAAGGTTGGCCGATTTGCAAAAACCTTTTTCATCGAGATAGGCTTCTGCTTTGTTAAGCCAATGGTGATAGGTATCCGCCACCCGGCTGATATCATTCGCAGTAAAAGCTCTGTTTTTTCGGTCAATCATATAGCCAAATTCCGAAGCATCGATAAACAGCACTTCTCCATGGCGTTGTTTCTTCCCCCGTCGCAAAAACCACAAGCAAGCCGGAATGCCAGTGTTAAAAAACAAGGCTTTCGGAAGCATGACAATACATTCCACCAGATCGTTTTCAACCAGTTTTTGCCGGATTTCGCCTTCACCGCCAGTATTGGAACTCAAAGAGCCGTTGGCCAAAACAAACCCTGCATGACCACCTCCGGGTTTCAGATGGTACAGGAAATGCTGCACCCAGGCAAAGTTTGCATTTCCGGATGGCGGTACACCATATTGCCAGCGAGCGTCATCACGCAACAACTCGCCACTCCAATCGCTTACATTAAAAGGAGGATTGGCGATGATGTAATCAGCTTTCAGGTCTTTGTGGGCATTATTCAGAAACGAACCTTCGGTATTCCATTTGATGTTGGAGCCATCAATACCGCGAATGGCAAGATTCATCCGGCACAGGCGGTAAGTGGTTTGGTTGCTTTCCTGTCCGTAAACAGAAATATCGTCCAGCCGTCCCTGGTGGCTTTCAATAAATTTTTCAGACTGAACGAACATTCCTCCGGACCCACAACAGGGGTCATAAACCCGCCCTTTGTATGGTTGGAGCATTTCAACCAAAAGTCGTACAATACTTTCTGGCGTGTAGAATTGTCCGCCCTTTTGCCCTTCAGCCAAAGCAAATTGTCCTAAGAAATATTCATAAACACGTCCCAGTACATCCTGGCTTTTTGATTTTTTATCGCCAAGTGCAATGGTTCCAATAGTGTCAATCAATCCGCCCAGGGACTGAATGTCGAGATTCTGTCGTCCATAAACTTTGGGCAAAATGCCTTTTAAGGTGCTATTGTCCCTTTCAATAGCGTCCATCGCGTCATCCAGTTCTTTACCGATGGTGGGCTGTTTGGCGTGCGACTGGATTGTACCCCAACGTGCGGAGGGTGGAACATAGAAAACATTTTCGGCGCCATATTCATCCGGATCTTCAGGATCGGCACCGGCATATTCTCCTTCGCCGGCTTTCAGCTTCAGGTAAAGTTCCTCAAAAGCATCCGAGATGTATTTCAAAAAAATTAAACCCAATACGATATGCTTGTATTCCGCGGCATCAATGTTTTTTCGCAGTTTGTCGGCTGTTTTCCACAGCTTCTGTTCGAGCTTTTCTTCAGCTCCGTTTCCGTTCTTTTTCGCCATATAATATTTTAAAGCTCTTTAATAACTGATTGCAATGCCTCTTTCAGGAAAGGTTGACCGTCAAAATCATGAATTATTTTTCCGGAGATATATTTGATTTGAACCTCTTTGAAATCTACAGACAAAGCTTCAGCCCAGGGTTTTATCATTCCAATCGTAATTTGTCTTTCGCCTAATTCCATTTTGGAGAGTGTACTCGTGTCAACGTCAATTGCATGAGCCACCTTTCGTTGCGGAATTTTCTTTTCTTCCCTTAACGCTTTCAGATATGCCCCAAACGCAGTATTTTTCATTAGAAATGTATGTTTAGACAATATTGTCAAATATAACAAAATATAAGGTGTTTACTTTCCTACAAACTCAATTAATTTTCAGGAAATGGCTGGGGCAATATCTTTAATGATTTTTAATCCATTCGATAAAATCTTCGATACTCATTTTTATTAAAATACCATCAGGTTCAACTTTAAAAATATGTGGCCCAAAATCTAATAATAATGGGCGTTCAGCATAATCCCATGATTTCCTGCGATGTTTCCAATCGTATAGATATTTTCCTTTACAGCCTTTTTTTATTTCAATTTCCTTTTTCTTTTGATCTTCGTTCAGCTCTTGTTCCAATAGTAAATTTTCCTCTTCCATCTCTCTTAATCGTTTCTCTTTTGCGATTGGAAGCTTTATCGCTATACTTTGAAGATTGTCAATTTTTAAATCAAGCAACTCGATTTCATCCTCATTCTCTTTTGTTTGTTTTTCCAGCCACTTCTGTAAATCTTTTCTCAATGCATTGATTGAATGAATGTTTTTGACCTCCAAATCTTTTTTCTCTTGAGAGATATCCTGTGTTCTTTGAGTTAGTTCCTTTATATTTTCACCTAAATCAATTAACAATAAATATTTGTTTGCTTGATTTGAATACCAACGAAATTCACTTTCTGATTTTACATCGATTACCTCAGGGAAAAAAGTATTTAAAGTATCTTTCTTTATCAATTTACATTTTGCATAGCTTTTGGCAGAAACCAGATTGAAATCTACAATCTTTAAATCCTCATAACCAGGTGTCTTTGAATTTGATAACCCATTAACCTGGTCAATCTGTCTGGAGAGTTGAGTGATCGCTTTATCCAGCTTATCCATTTCTAACTGGCATTGCTGTACAAGGTCAATATTCTCCGAATAAAACTCCCTAAAATCGCTGTAAATCCGATCTCGATTGACAATGTAATTAATTGATTTTTCTATATTTTCCAGATGTCCTTCAAAACTTTCTTTTTTGCTTGAAAACCAATCCATCCTTTTCTCCAAGGCTTTGATATCCCTTTCGATTTCCCGTTCCCTATCTTCAAATTCTTTTATGCTTTTCTCATCTGTTTTGTTGTAAGAGAAATATCCTTTGTATAGAAATTCATTCTCGCGGAGTCTTGTTTTAACCAGGCTTCTTATTGAAAAATTGTCTTTGAAATAATCGGCATTAATCATCCATATCATCTTTCCATAAAAGAATTCTCTGACCCTGATCGTTTCACTTGAAATAGATGAGTTTTGAAATTCTACAATCAGTCCTGAATCTGTTCTTATATCTGCAATATGTTTTTCTCCATTTTTTGTAATGATAAACTCTCTCCATGCTTCCGGAAATTTATCTTTCCATTTCCGATGCCATTCTGTTTCATGTTCCTTCCAAAGGTCACAATTTGAGGTTACGTCATGCCTCCAGTGCCAAACATTGATCTCTCCGCAAACAGCTAAGACTTCGTTTCCACAATATGGGCAAAAGCCTCTTTTGCCTTTTTGTGGTAGGATTCTGATATTTTCATTATTAACAGCTATAAGCATTAAAAAATCTAGTTTTCAGGGTTGTCAATCGATTGTGCTTTCAGCGGTACACAATTTATGAAAGTTCAATAAATTCAAGAACATGGTTTCCATAACTTTATACAAAGTTACCAACAGCAAAAATGCTGGTAAAAGTATGTGTTAAGATCAAAAGACACTTACGAATCATGGTATCACAGATATTAGCTTAAAGATGCATAATAATCATCAAAAAAGATAGTTATGAATGTTATTAATATTTTCTTCCTTTCTTTTTGCGAACGGTAGAAATTCCTTTTCTGACTTTCCTGGTTGGACTGTTTATATCTGTTTTGTACTGATAAAGTAACGCTTTTAATAATTCAGTTTTTAAATTCTCCGGGAATCCGACTTTGTAATTTATTTTCACTTTTTCAACAGGACTTACACTTTTCTCTAAATATAGTTTCGGCCTTTCTTCGAACTCACTCATCCTTATCGGGTGCCGGATCGGCTTCCCATTCTCATCCGTCACAAAAACCGAATAACCTCGTCCAGCCTTTCTAATCTCCACATTGAACAGCTTTAAAGCCTGATCATACATTTCTTTGGAGGTGATGAACTCCATCCGGTTGAGTTGTCCAAACAGGCTTTCCAGATTTTGCTTCAGGTTTTTGCTGGAGCCGGAAAAGCGATAGTTTAACTTTTCCGTATGTTCGTCTTTTGTCAACTGGTATTTCTGTTCCAGCTCTTTGATGAACCGCTGGGTCTTTTCTTTTTCGTAACTGTCTTTGATCTTTTTACCAGTATCACAATCGATACGGGTGGAAACGATATGAAAATGCACCCGTTCCAAATCGGCGTGCTTATAAACCAAATAAGGTTGGTTGCCATAACCCAAGTGTTCCATCAGGTTACCAATATCAGTTCTGATACCGGCATCACCCAACCGGACCAAATCGCTGACTGTTGGATTAACGGATATGTGTAATCCCGGCTTTTTAACCCGGGTATTCCGATCCTCAATCTCCTGAAAAACTCGGTACCGGTCATTTTTGTCCCCCAGAAACGGGTTTAAGACGGGCATATTCTGGCTGTGATAAAAACTCGCTTTGTGCCTTTCCACTTTCCGTTCGTTGTAAAATAAAGCGTTTTTTGTACTGCAAGCCTGGTGGATTTTGATGATCATGATCTCAGCTTCTCTCTGGGTTCGAGATTCAGTTTAGCGCAGATATTTCTGGAGCAGGGTCAAACAATTTCGCATCATCTCAAAAGCCTGTTTCAACAGCTGCCGGTCATTGTCATCAACCCTGTAACCTGCAAACGAATTCATTCGCTTGGAAAGCTGGTTCAGGTTTACACCAATCTTGTTTAACTCGTAATCCAGGCCCTTTAACTGGCTCGTGGCTTCTTCATCCAACGAAATGGCTTTCCTTTTTGACTTACCAAAAACCTTTGTTCGGATCAAGTCACTCATGCAGCCATATTTCCCTTTTTTAGTCAAAGCTTTTAAACGAATCTTCTCTTCGCGGGAAACCCGGATGATAAGCTTTGCACTTCGTTTATCTGTATCGGACAATTTTGGTCGCATGGCTTGTTTTGGTAACTGATATCAATGGTTCAAAGAGGGGGATCATTTAGTTTTTGGGGAATGGGCGTTAGCCCCGCAGGGCAAGATGAAAAGGTTTTTGTGCATACAAAAACACAACTTGCATTCCCCTCTTTGATCTAAGTTATCCTCACTTGTTTTCACATTTTTTCTCTGATCTGTGATTGCTCTTATTAAAAAGAAAGGGAAACCTGCTTTCAGCATTTCCCCTTCGGTATGGAAACGAGACATAACTTTATTAACTCACTTTTTGTTTGGACCCGGCTTTCTTTTCAGCTTTGGCATCCTGTTTCTGGTCTTCTGCTTTTTTCCATCTTCTCCTGCTTAAAATCTGAAAAGCTAATGTTCCTGCCTGCTGCATCCACCTGTAGCGTTGCACCAAATTTCTTATCATTTTTACCCATCATGCCTTTCACCTCCACTTTCTGACCAGCTGCCAGCTTGTTCTTTTGATCAGCTGTCAGGCTTACCCCTTTGATCTTATCGGGGATCTGGATATAGCTGACACGTAAAGGAATCAACTCATTAGTCTTGGGATCAATGGCCAGGTAGTAATTGTCTTTCTGCCCGCTACGACTGGTCAGTTCCACCGTCTTTCCAAGGTTCTTGTCACCCAGCAAAGCACCTTTTTCTTCTTTGGTAAACTTGTGCCCCATGTATTCATCCGGGACATTGAGCCGCTGAATGGGGTGTACTTTAATATCCACTGATCCGTCTTCTTTACTATGCAGACGGATCTTAGCCGGGATCTTGTAATCCTGATCACCAATCCGGGCATTCAGAGTATACAACCTGGCTGAGCGAAAACCGTTCAAAAAATCGGTCATTTCCCGCTTTCCCATGTTCTCAATCAGGTCACGTTTAATACCTGCTTTTTCCAGTTTGTCAAATGGCACCTGGTCCATTGTCATGCGTGTGTTTTGTTCCATGATCTTTTAATTTTAAGGATGATTAATCTACTTCGTAGACATGCTTTTCCCGGCGGTTTCGCTCGACAAAAGCCCGAAGCACGGTATAAATATCTTCCGGATTCCGGATGGCCTTCATCCGAAACACGGGTATTGTTTTATCTGAGGTATTAATAATGAGGTTACCCAAACCAAATATCCGGTAAAGCAGTGGGCGGTCGACCTGGTAATCCTTGACACGATAGAGCTCAATGTACTCATGTTTGCGGTAAAAGATCCCGGAGTGGTATTCCAACTCCTCCGGGCTGATCTCATAGCGGATGCATCTTACCCGGAGGATGTGGTAGACCAGGTTCACTCCGGCAATAATGCCCAGGTAAACCGGAAGATAAAGCATATGAAATTCAAATTCTTCGGATATGAAACCACCCGGAAGCTTTTCCCGGATCAGTCCATCGAGACGAAAAAGTAATGGTATTAAAACCAGTATTAATAGAAAATTACCAAGGTTTAGCAGTTGGGATGGCCTGCATTTGATATAAGTCGTGTTCTCAATCATGTTTTTGCTCATGTTTATGAAGTTTTCTTTGATCCGGTTTTATCTTTTTATCGAGATGGAGCGGATATCATTTTGTATGCGGTAACGATTTCTATCCAGCACCTCCCGGGCATTGTCAAAGCGGTAAAAGTCCGGAATTGGGACGTATTGATTTTCTTCCTGCTGCTGCTTTTTCACATCCACCCGAATCAGGGCATTGAAGTTTTTCTGGCTAAGCCCTTCCCCATAATTATCAGCCACCTGACCAACCATAACCCCTTGTGGAAGCGTTGCGATTTTTCCTTCTGGCACCAGGTAGTCCAGCTGGGTGGAAAACGTCGAGGATTGGGTATTACGATTGATGTTCAGAGATTGCCTCTCCTGCAAGATCTTGCCCATCCTGTTTTGGATAAAGCGTGCGGTCTCACCTGCTGCCTGACCGCAAAAGACATTCCCGATATTGCTGGTAATGGCATTGGCCTGTTCTTTCCCGTAATCCCGGATCAGCTGGTCAATGGTCTGCACACCCAGCAGGGTCGAAATCCGGTTACTACGCGCTGTCGCAATCAAGGTGTCCAGTCCCCGGAAATAAATGGTTGGCAGTTCATCAAAGATCAATGAGGAAGGCCGCTGGTGCTTTTTATTAATCACTTTCAGCATCCGGGTGATAAACAGCGACAGGACTGCCCCATACATGTCCACTCTCAACGGGTTATTAGCCAGGCAAACCACCTTCGGTGACTCCGGCGAATTGATATCCAGTGAGAAATCATCACCACTGCAGATCCAGTAAATTTCCGGGCTGATGATCTTGGATATAGCAATTTTCAGGCTTCCCAGCTGCCCTTCCAGCTGTTCGCTGGCTCCCCGCTTATGCGCATTGATAAACGGATTGATAATGTTGGCCACATCCTTTTCCTGTTCCAGGAGGGCAAACAAATCGTCATAATCCATCTGCAAGAGTTCGATGGCATGCGGCAGGGTGCAAAGCTCCCCATCGCGGTACTTTTTCAAAAACCAGATCACAGCTGCAAAAAAGGAAACCGCCGATTCAGAGAAAAACTCTCCCTGCTTGCGAATCCATTCCCGGTTCAAATTGTACAGCACCGTACGTGACGATTCGAACGCATCAATGGGGCTTTCCATCCACTCCGGGGCCAATGGATTGCATCGAAATGATTTTTGGATATCTTCAAAATTGATCACATAAAACTCAGCCGAGGCAGGCAGAGTACCGCTTTTCTTAGCTTTCAGAAAATGGTTATAGGTCACCAGGGATAAGTCCGGGTACTTAAAATCGTACACACACATCGAAAAACCTTTTTTCAGATGTTGCCGGATAAAGGGTAGAACCACAGAAAAAGACTTTCCGGATCCCGGCGTTCCAATGACCATCGTGGCCCGAAAAGGATTAACGATATTGATCCAGCCTTCATGATTGGAACCTCTGTATTGGTAGATGCTGGCCAGATTCACCGAATATTCATTGGCCTTCAGGATGTTCTCCTGGGGAAAACTTTCATTCTCCAGGTTAAATCGGTCCTTCATCAGGTTTACATTGATCAGCTTCGAGATATTGTCAAAGCCAAGGTTCAGTAAGACAAACCCAACAAAGGTCAGCAACAGATAGGCCAACGGATACAGTCTGAATACTGCCAGGCTTCCCCAGTAAAGGATCAAGCCAACCAATACCTGACGAACAATCACTGCAACTGCCAGATCCCGGTCCTTATGGGCTTTGGTTCCCACACAGGTGATAGCCAGGAAAACCAGGCAGACCAATTTGGAGATATACACATCGGAAATAAAGATCAACCCGTTGATCTTTTCCAGCAAAGGGGTCAACTGCTCCATCCAGATATTGTGGCGGGTAAAAAATGGCAGGCAGCTCATGAAAAGGGATACGATCAAAAGCAGGTAGCTGAAAAAGCGAAAGCCTTCATGCAATCGTGTCAGTTCCCGTGGTTCGTTATTCATGGCTAAAGAATTATGAAATAAACCTCTTAAATCATCTGTCAATGGAATCTCTAAAGCTCCCCTGTCAATCATAGCTTTCGGGCCTTCAGAATATCTTTGTTTCTCAGCTTGAAGCTGAGCTTTCGTCCCGTGTTTCTCAGGGCTTTTTCGTTCAGCTCCAGTTTCAGGACACGCCCATCCGGGATGGTTAGCTTCTCGAAGACAAACACTTCCCGAACGCTGGTCTTTCCGGGGATCCTTGTGACTTTGTTGTGCCGATAATCCGGCGCAACCCGGTATTCCTGGATATTGGTGGCTTTGACCTTTCGTTTGTCGGTGATCCAGAAATAAATGCTTTCCACATCATAAGCCATTTGGGTTGCGTTTTTTAGTTCCAGCTCGAAAAACAAAGCATCATTTTTTAAGTGAATGGAATGAAGCCGGATCCTGATCCCGTCTTTCTCCCCTTTGCGCTTGCGATAACAACCACGGCGGTGGTGTCTGTCAAGAATCTGGTCACAGAGCTCTTTCAGCACATGGTCCGCCATCAGTTTTCCTGAGAATGTCCGGGCATCCTGCCCGTGAAAACTATCCACCGGGTAGGTGATCGGGCCATCATTACCATAACGGAGTTCAAATGTATAGATCAGGTCCTGGCATACCACTGTCAGCGAACTTGGCTTTTCAAAAGGAGCAGTTGCTTTGATCCGGACCATATTCGCAAGCTCAGGGACAACCTCTGCCTGAACCAGGGTGTGATCGCCCACCTGGACATAGTCAACCTTACCGGGGCAAACCAAATGGCTGGTCTTGGTATCTGAGATTTTCAGGGTATCGGAAAAAACTTGCGCCAGGGTTGTCAGCTGAACCTGAGCACAAAAAATAATCATTACTATTGCTTTCATCGTTTACTTGGGTTTATTGCTTAAATAGACTAAGGTGTTTTTCCTGACTGTCACTTTTTTGATCCGAACCATTCGGATCAGGGACCGGGCGGTTTGGTCTGCTGCCTGCACACCGGCATAGGTCAAGGGATTGCCCGTCACACCAAACATGGAAGAAGTATTGATGCCACCACCCACATTCTTAGCTACCTTGCGGGCAGCATGGTCCGGGACATACAAGCCAGCCATCCCGTCCAGATCGCAAGCGGTGATATTAACCGGGATGAGATTTCCATTCAAAGGGATTTGGCGGATCGTGATCTTCAGGCGTTCACCAGCTACTTCACAAAGGCCATACAAAAAGGCACCCTTTGGGATCTTCAC
The DNA here is from genome assembly GCF_009847015.1 of Sunxiuqinia indica. Taxonomy (GTDB): domain Bacteria; phylum Bacteroidota; class Bacteroidia; order Bacteroidales; family Prolixibacteraceae; genus Sunxiuqinia; species Sunxiuqinia indica. Next base: position 53,017 of record NZ_WVEM01000001.1, on the reverse strand, counting down.
GCCACCCAGCCAGCCATCTTCCAACAAGCGAAGCTTAATACGGTTTCCTGTCAGCACGGTGGCTGACTCATAGATTTCTGCTTTCAGCATCGAGCCGGTTTGCTTTCCGGGCTTAAAAGCGGACTGTCCTTGTTTTTCAAGGACGGTATAATGCTTCCTCACCGAATCCTGCTTTTGTTGAATCACTTGTGCCTGCCTCAATTGAGAACTCAGGGAATCATTGCGCTTTTTCAGGTAGGCATTTTCCCGAAACACCTGGTCCAGCTGTTCAATGCCGGCTTCTGTCATGGTTAGCTCCGGATTTGTCTGTTTTGCTTTTGAAGTGGTATCTTCAGCCCACCCTGACTTTTTAGCCATAGGGATAGGTTCAGCCTTGGATTGCAAATTTGGAGCCTCATCCTTTCCGGCTCTCAGCGTTGAGCGGATTTGCTGTTGACGGTGCTGAATGTGCTTTAACAGATCGGACTGATCAGTCAAATGGCTTTCCGGCATTATACCGGAAAATTCAGTGGCGTTTTGCACCAATTGGGATGTATCCTTAGCTTCCGATTCCACCTTCAGGCTATCCTCATTGTCTTTTGCAACGACTCCCAGGATGTTGTCAGCATCGTATAGGGAAATCTTGTCAGCAGATTCGACCACCTCCATTTTGTCCACGATCTCCAGGCTTCGGTCTGCTTCCGGCAGGTTGTAGTTCGCTCCCGTAATTGGATCCAGTCCGCTCAGCTTTTGCTTTTTCCCGGTGACATTTTCTCCACCACCCAGCACATAAAAGATCAGCACCACAAAAGGAATCAACACCAGGGGTAGTACAAACAGGGCTTTATTTCTTTTCAGGATTGCTTTCATCAATGCGTTGTTTTAAAAGGTTTTCAAAAGAATCAACCGGCATCTCAAAAGTCAGGGACTTTTGACCAGGTGGCTTGGGTGTTGGCCATCCGTTGGAGTCTTCCCGCCAACCGGATGCTTTGGGGTCAATTCTCTTATGGGAAATCCCGGGTACCGGAAGAAAAAAAGAAGCCAGGTATAGCAGGAAAAGGGCCACGAGTAGCAGCATCCATTTTTGCCTGCGTTTTACCGGTTCAAGACTCCTGTCCCGGGAATCCAACTTTTCAATCAAGCGGGCCAGTCTGCCCGCTTCTCCTGTTTTCTGTTCATTGTTCATTTGTTTCATGGTGATTTGTCTTAAAGGATCAGAACGATTTTCGTTTTTGGGTCTCCAGGTCTTTGTTGTCTGTAATCAGCCAGTTTTCGATCAAAAAACCGTGAGGGTTATTATCTGTCCGCGAACAGTTACGAAGCTCGCCCCGGGTTACCAGACTGCGCATCGTGATCGTTGATTTACGAACAATGCGCTGCTTTCCATAAAAGCAAAACTGGTAGGGATAGGCTGAAAAATCAATGTACACGGAATCAGTTACCAGGGTCATGCTGATATCCGAGGCGATCACCTGGTTGTACACATTGTTTTCCTTATAGGAGCGGTATTGCTTCCGGACCGATCCATCGGCCAGGTAAAAGGCTTCCCGTACGTTGTTTTCAATGTATTGTTTGTCCGGTTCCATGGTAAAGAAAAGCTCATGGAAACGCTTGATGTGATCGCGCCCTTCTGCCGGACGGTTATCCGATATATCTGCACGCAGAGCCAGCAGAAGGGATTGGCCGTTATCCAGCACATAAATTTTCTGCCGGGAGCGTTCCACCAGCCTTAACGACTGAATGAACACGAAGGAGCTGAAGCCAATCAAAGTCAGACTGGCAACTAACAGGATATAGACCGTAAACCGGAATTTTCGTTGGATGTCAAATACCTTATTCATTGATATGATTATTGATAGTGGATTGTTGATTCTTTCTTTGGAATATGGATCATTGATTCATGGATGTTTGATCGTTGGGTTATTTCATGGCACCTTTGGTGATCGCCATCAGCGCTGCTGTCCGGACCAACCTTCCTCCGCCGGTGTTGGTTCCCGAAGCACTGATAATCCACGAAGCGATTTTAGGGACCATTAGCAGTCCCACTATCCCGCAGATCGGTACCACCAGGTTGGAAACATAGTACATCGATGGCATGTAGATCAGCGAAGCTTTGATACTGGCGATTTCTGCTTCCAGCACGAAGATGAGCACTTCCTGCACCAGCGACAATATCACCAGGGCAATGGGCAGGTAGAGGTTGACATTGACAAAGCGGGCAATCCATCCCAGGTAGTTATCCTGAAACCCGTCAAAAATGGAGATGGCAAACACCAAGGGTCCAAAAATAACCAGCAACACGCAAAATATAGTCCTAAGAAAGGCCACCAGGTAAACCAAGGCCTCAAACAGCGATTCCATCAGTTGACGCACACTATCCATCAAGTAAAAGTTGATTTGGTGTTGCAGGGCTCTGCCGGAAATGATGTTGTAAGAGGTCAGCAGCATATTGATCCCCTTATCCCAAAGGGTCGCTTCCTTCTCCTGGTTTTCCTGAAAAGCTGGGAGGTCGGCATAAAAAATAGCTTCCTGCTTTTCTTCCAGTCGTTCAGCGACCAGGTGCTTTTTATCAGCATAAATAGCTTCTGAAAGCTTGGTTAACCCCTTGGTTGGAACCATTAATAGCTGAACAAAGGGTCCCCAGAAGCTAATCACCAATACCAGGGCAAAGGGACGCAATAAGGGCAGTAATGAGATCGGGTTATCGGCAATCAGCTGCTCATAAATCCGTTTGGAGATATACAGGAAAGCAGCAATGCCACCGATCGCCCGGGCCATGTTCACCAGCAGCCGGGCGTTGTCCAGGCCTCCCTGGATCAGGACATCGGTAAAGTCAAAAAAAGTTCTCGTGGTAATTACCTGTGATAGCATAATTTATAGGATTTTCAGATTTTAGATTTCGGGATGTTCGGATTTTGGGATTCCGATCCGAATAGTTACTTCACTGAGTCAGGAAGATGTAGGACTGACTGACATTATTCATGTAAAACCGGTAATGGTGTACCTTCCGGTAAGTGTAATCCACCTCACCGATCTGGCGGTTCAGTTCGGTTTTAATTTCGCCAAAGGCTTCCAGCTTTTTGCCATGCTCTGCCAGGAACAGGTTAACCGAAATAAAGCGGGTCAATAACTGATCGGCCTCCTTTTCTAAAAGCTCTTTGAGCCATCTACAGTCTTTCAGCTTGTCCAGCCGGCCAATGCTGGTATAGAGTCGTATAAAACCCGAAGTGATAAGGTAGATATCCGGCAACTGGTCACTTTCTGCATCAACAATGATCTTTTCAATCTCGTACTGCGTTTGGGTATCGTCCCGTATTCCTGCAGTGTGTTCATGGCGGTCTTTTATTTGCTTTTTCTCTATCAGCCGGGAAGCTATTTTCACCAGGTTAATGCGAAGCGAACCAGCATAGCCTTCGGCATCGGAAACCGGCAAAGCCCCGACTTCCACGTAATAATGGGTAGGCCAGGTGCGGATAAACACGTGAGGAACCGGGAACAGCCAGCCTTTAAAGGCAATAAAAGACAGGGGATAGCGACCCTCCATCTCCGGGTAATACCCGTGCCAGGGTTTGACATCCAGTAACTGAGCTTTCAGTGAATTGACTGAAAGGATCAGTATCAGGATAATCAATAGCGTGCAATGCATTCGTTTCCTGTTTTTCACCGTTCTGAAATTCATATTTTGACGATAATCTGCAGTTAATGATAAAGGGTGTAGTAGTAAGCGAAACTTTCCAGGCTGCCCGAATCAAAGCTTTTCTGATAAGAGGCATAAAGCAGTTTGTTGTAGAGGTAGCAGATCGTTCCGTAATGGCAGCGTACTTCCTCGTAGATACCATTGATCGTATCGTACCGCTGCTTGTCGTCCATTAGAAAAAGGTCATCCTTGACAATGGTATTCAGGATTGTGGTAGTCAGCTGGCTGGCGTCATCCAGGATCAGGTCAAAGGACTGGACAATCACTGCTGCCTGCTGCGTGGTAAAATTCTGATCCTGAACCAGCCGGGGAAGCTTTTCAGTATAGACTTCGATGACCTTTACCAGCATTTCTTTGGTCTGCCGGATTCGTTTGTAATCCTTGATCAGGTTGGAGACCTTTTGCAGGCTCTCCAGCTTTTGCTGGTCAATGCCTACCAGTTCGGCGGTCAACCCTTTGATGTCACCGTTTAATACTTTGATCAGCACATTGTACCAGTTGATTTCCGATAAGATGCCCTTTTCCTGTTCCCATAAGGCTTCCCGCTGGATGCCCGCCCCGACATCAGTTACCGGGGCCTGGGCCAAAGCGGGTTGTAGTCCGGCCAGGCTCACTAAAAAAAGCAGCCTGATCATTAAATGGTTTGTTTTCATTTTCATCATCATTGTTTTAAATTGTTTTTTGATTCGTTGACATGGATTTGAGGATTGACAGAAAACACTGGTCTTTTCTTTCCTCCAGCTTTTCAAGAATTTGCTGCTTTTCACTTTGTTCAGAAGTGTAGCAGTAGTATTCGGGCCTGCTCACTTCCAGGGCATAGACCTGCGAGTGATCTCCCAGGCCGATAAAGACTTCCTTCAGGTTCCGGTCCGATGGCAGGTTTTTGTTAATCGACAGGATTTGCTCCTTTTGGAATTCCGACAAACCAAGGGTTTCACTAATCGAGTCAAACTTGTTTTTAAATTTGCTCATATCCAGCAGTATCCTTGTATCGGCATTATTGATAATCGCATCGCGGATCACCGGTGAGGAGATCACATCATCCACTTCCTGGGTGACCACCATCGCCTCGCCAAAGAATTTCCGGATGGTCTTGTAAAAGTATTTCAGGTAGGAAGCCATCTGAGGCGTTGCAATCGCTTTCCAGGCTTCTTCCACGCACAGGACCTTGCGAACGCCCTTCAGCCGTCTCATCTTCTGCAGGAAGATATCGATGATAATCAGCGTTGCCACCGGGAAAATAATGGCGTGGTCTTTTATACGATCCAACTCAAAGACGATAAACGGGCAGCGGAAAAACTCATCAGTATTCATCTGCCGGTTCAACAGATAATCGTATTCACCACCTCGGTAATATTTTGAGAGGATAAAGAAAAATTCGTTGACATTAAACCGGATGGATTGCTCTTTGACAAGCCCCGGAATAAAGTCCCGGCAAAACTCATAGTACCCGTTAAAGGATCGGTCGTTCACCTCTTCTGTTTCAAAGAAGGCGGTTACCGAATGGGCGATCACATCCTTTTCCATCTCCGAAAGGTTCTCCTTGTAAATGGTGAAGATCACCGACAGGATGGTCTGTTTACGTTCAATATCCAGCTTACCTTCCAGGATAAACGGGTTAAACGAAATGGGATTTTCTGCCGTAAACTCGATCATCATCGCCCCTCCCTGTTTTTTCAATCGTTCATTCAGATACAGGGTCAGCAGCTCATAGCTCCGGCCTACATCCAACAACACGACATGACAGTTTTCGCTTTCGGCGTATTGCCTTAGCAGGTGGTTGGTAAAAAAGGATTTCCCCGATCCCGATCCACCGATAATGATCTTGTTGCGGTTATGGATCAGGTGTTTTTGCATGGGCTCATCCGAAATATCGATCCTGACCGGGCAACCCTCCAGCCGGTTCGAGAGGCTGATGGTAAAATCCGATAAGCTGTTTTTAATTTCACCTTCAAAATTTGTGAAACAGCAGGCCTGTGGGACCTGGGTGATCAGTAGCTCGGATTCCGGAAGCTGGCTTGAATAAGGCACGCAGGAGAAAAACAACTCGGGCAGATCGTGGCTGTGCTGGTAGGGAAAGCAGTTCATCAGGGAAAAGGCGGAAGCCGTCTCACTTTTGTGCTGCTTTAAGTCTTTTAACGATGAATCAAACAGCATGACGTTAAAATGGGTTTGCACGATCTTCTCTCCCATGGTCTGTACCTGGTCCAGGAAGGATTCAATCAGCCCGGCGTTGACCTTGTTTTCCGAGGAGAATTTCGAAAGGCTGTAGATCTTTTTATAGCTTCCTTCCAGCGAAGCTTTGATCTCCTGCTGATCCGGGATATAGATAAACTGGTTGGTCACATGCGAAAACGGCAGGTGATAACTGACCGGGTACACCAGCGAAGCCGCAAGGCCTGTCTGCGGATGCTTAGAGACAGGCCTGAGCTCAGTCGGGATATGGGAATAATCACTTAAACTCATGATCTCCACAAACTGGTCCATCACCTTGAGCCGGTCCCTGAAATCAATGCCTCCCAACACCGGATGGTCACCGGTGAAGTTCAGACTTAAAAAGCGTTCCATCAATCCCAGACGATCTTCTCCTCCCGCAGCTTCTTCCCTGGAAAGCAGCTCACAAGTAATCCCGTTTTGCCTAAAAACAGCGGCCAGATTGATTTTGAGCTCATTAATCTTGTCAAAGCGGAGCATTTCCATGTTACGCTCCTTTCTGGATAAGATCAGTGAGGATTCCAGGTAGTTTCTCAATAGCCCGCGGTTGAGCAGGCTGATAAAAAGGAAACACTCATGACGAAGGTATTTGCGCCCATGAAAATGGTTTAAGTAAGATTCATTCAAACTGGCAGCGACAGCCTTGTAATTTGTTGGAGTCTGCCCCTTGAACTCAAACTCCCGGACCAGGAAATGATCCTGCTTATGCAGGAAACTACCAGCAGGCAACAGGTTGATGATTCGTTGGAACGTATCATGCAGCTGGTAAAGCTTTTCTGTACTGGACGATAGCACTTCAGGCAGGCCTAGCCGAAAACCGATGCTTAAATCCAGGTTATTGGAGACCAGTATATCTCCGTTAAATCCAAGCAGGGGAAGAACCTCCTGCAGGTTTTTAATTTTCATAAATGTCTGTTTTATTGTTCAGGTGTTCCTTTTAGGGTATGATAGACCCGTTGTTTGCAACAGATAAATTGGGGCAGCTTTTTGGCTGTTTGCCTTTTGTCCCAGCCTTCGGGTCCGTGTGTTTTCTGGATCCGGCTTAGCCGATACAGGTAGGCCAGCATGGCAGGGACAATCAGCAGCACTGCAGGGAAGGCTCCCAGCAAAATATAGACTCCTGAAAAGCCGAAAAAAGCGGCAATGATCCCGTACAACGCCCGGAAAACCAAAGGGCCTGAAAGCCCTTTGATATAAAGCCGGGTATCCACTCTTTTTACCGGGTAGCTGGTGGTTTCCATCAGACAAAAAAGGCTTTGATGACCACACCCACCAGGATCAAAAACAAGCAGGCACCAAACCAGCCCATAATGGCTTTCTGGGTATCCTGGTCACCACTTTGCCACTTAATATACACGCGTACCCCACCGATCAGCCCAACGACTGCGCCTATGGCGATAATCAGGTTGGAAACCGGATCAACATACGAACTTACCTCGGCAGTGGCCTGGTCAATTCCTGCTGATGACTGGGCCATGGCCCGGTAAGCACCAAGGAAAAGAGTGGCGGTTATCGCCGTAACTCGAAAGAAAAACCGTTGAATGTACTTTTTCACTTTTAAATCATTTAAAGGATTCTTATTGAAACTGGACTTGCTCCAGTATTTTTGACATTTCGGGATGACTGGTCCGGGTGAAACAGTCGATGGGATAGCCATCATCAATCCCCGCTTCTTCATACAGGGAAACCGGTAATGGAATGTCTTCCGAAAGGCGAATCGGGATCAGCCCTGATGGATAATCCCTGGAACAAACAGAGAAAGGGGTGGTCGCTTCCGCCATTAAGGCTCCTGAAGCATGCTCTACAAAAAGCTGTTTTTGGCTGCTTTTTTCTTTTTGATACCAACTCCAAAGAAGCAGTCCCAGGTACCATATAGCCAAAACAAAAAGAATAAATTCCCAGAAACGGGTCCAGCTGATCTGATCAATTCCAAACATTTCGGTATCAGTTTTTTGGTTGATTAATTTCCGGTGACCTCAGGAAGGAAAATGAAAACCTGCTTACCAGTCACCGATGCAAAGGTTGGAAAGTGAAATGGTAGTTGTTGTACAGGCCTTGTCAGGTCAGGGACTTTTTATTGTTAATCAAGTTTTGAAGTTCAAGTGTTTTTTTAACGCGTTTTGCTTTCACTTGAATGGTGCATGGATAAATATAGGAAAGCTTCACCTTTTCTATGGTCCTGTTTGATTAGTTTTGATGAAATTAAAGTCATTTGAAAAGAAAGAAAAAAAGTCAAAAAAAGAAAGAAAGCCTGATTGGCAGCCGGTCGATGCAAAAATGCAAGGCTGTTCCGCGTATTGGACATCCCCGATAATCAATGGCTGGAAGCTGATACAAAAAAGCGAAACACCCGGGGCCCGGCCTTGCATTTTTACTGGCAGAGGGTTGCAGGCAGACCGGCTAAATTGGCTTTTCTTTTTAGTTTTCGACTGAAATTAAACAAGCTACAGGAACAATTTTGAGAAGGTGGGCAGGCAAAGGGCAAGTGTAGACCAGTAACGAAGCAATGCGAAGTGAATGGGCTTCTCTTGCCGCGAAGTGCCCGGCGGGTCCATCGTATCGTCAAGCGAAGGAGTGACTGGCTCCGCCAGCTCTGTCCGGCGGGTCCGGGTAATGAATGAGTGCAACGCAGCGATGGTTCCGCCGGGCTGAGGCATTAGTCCTGATAAAAACAACCGGGAACCTGATAACAGTCAATCAGCTCCTAAAAAACAGGAAAGTTGTCTGCGTTAGTGAAACCCCGGGGAAGTCAGGCACACGCCTGGCTCCTGTGGGTGAAACAAAAGCGGGCATCTTTCTTTTTTGAGCGAGGCGTGTAAGTCTGGTGCGAAGCAAACAAGGCGAACAGGCCGCAGAATATCCTGAAAAAAATAAAGATTCTTACCGTCTTTTATCCTTTGATTCCCGGTCAAAAGCCACCAGGTTAAACATCTCCCGCATCCGGGATCTGATCCGGTTGCCATAAATGGCTTCCAGCTCAGAAGCGGAAAGGTTGGTGGTAATATGGGTCTGCATGCGCTTTGTCATAAACAGGTCATAACGGGCAAGCAGGATCTCGGCCATCACCTTGCACTCGTTACCGAAGTGCTTTGGTGTCTGCTCCAATCCCAGGTCATCAAAACAGTACACTTTAGGAACAGGAATCCCACCGATCTTAAAATACGACCCTTTGCTATACCGGTTAATCACCGCATACCCGTCTTTTTCAAACTCAAAACTGATTTCCCGGGTGGGCTTGACCATAAACTGGCTTTCCCTGGCACAGAAATAACTGATCAGCCGGGCCAGCGTACTCTTGCCACAACCAATTGGACCGGAGATCAATAATCCTTTTGAAAGGCTCATACCGTGCCTTTCAGCATTCTCCTGATCACCAATGGCATACACCAGCAGCTTGTAGATCAACTCCAGGTCATCGGGCTCAATCCTAAAATGTTTACCGAATAGCATTTTTCCTTTTTCTTCCATCCACAGCACACTTTGCTGGAAATTAAAGTGAAACACGCCGCTCTTGAACCGGGCAACCTGGTCATAAGGGCTCTGAATAATCCTTGTCGGTCGGGACACTGAACCTGCCGGCCCCGATTTGATTGAATGGTCTTTCATGACTGTTGTTTTTATTGTTATTGATCATCCATTTCCGGGCAAGGGCCTGCCAGGAAACGATGGGTTGATTGTCTGTTGTTTTCCATCCCAGGGACAGGTAACGGGCATAAAATTGTTGGGCCTCGCTTTCCGGAAAACCGTTTTTCCTGAAAAAAGATTTCACATCAGAAAACTCAGGAATTGAGGTTTTCTCTTCCCTGGATATTTTCAAATTCTTATCCTTTTGTCCTCTCTCCTTTTCTTTTGGATTTTCTTTTTTCTCTTCTTGTTTAATATTCTTTGTATTGTTTATAAGAAGTGTATCACTTGTTGTATCAGCCCCGGTATCAGATTGAATACCTGTAGGGTTATCTTCATGGTTACCTGTATCTGCTCCGATATCACTTTGGCGACCGGAAGCTGTACCCGTATCGCTTGATATACTTGCAGGTGTATCACTTTTTGTATCACCGTTGGTGCGGGTATTTCTTGTGATATCACCAGCGGTGTCAGTTCCTGTATTGGTTTTGTTACCGGTACGTTTGGTGGCATTTCCTTTGATATCATTTTCGGTATTCGTGGCAGTACCGGCAGCAGCGGTTGTATCCTCTCCTGTATCGGTAGCGGTATCTTTTTTAATACCGCTATCGAATTCAGTATTGGAAGTCGGATCAAATGAAATGCAACTAACGGTGCTTCCTTTGTGGAGGTTCGACGAAGGCTTGTAATGAATATAGCCCCAACTGGTTAGTTCTTTCATACAGCGGGCATAGGTATTGGCTGAACCAATTCTTGCCTGCTGCATCATCTCGGCCCGGGAAATAACAAAGCGGTCACCAAACCGGCAAGCATTCCACTGCCGGAACAGGGCCAGGTACAGGCTGATGTGGTAGGACGAAAGGCGTTGATCCTCATCCAGCCGGTCAAAAAATCCGTTCAGGTGCCGCAGGTAGTTCATTTCCGGCTTCCAAATCTCATTTGCGACTGGCTTTTGCCTGATTCCAGAATCTCTTGAATATCCCCGGAATCATAATACAAAACGCCTCCCATTCTTGTAAACGGAAGGGTGCCGTTGATCCGCATGTTTTGAAGTGTACCGGGGGAAATCCCCAGTAGTTGGCGCACTTCTCCTGAACGGAGCCATTTCTTGGTGGATAATCCCTGGTTTTCTCTTATTAGTTTTCTGAGTTCGGCAAGCAGTTCGATCTTGAATTCCCGGAGGTCATCGGTGGTCAGAATTTCTGATGGCATAAGATTTCGTTTTGAATGATTTATTTTAATACCATTCAAAATTGCAGCCTTCAGATTTAATCTGTTATCAATAGCTTGTCAGGTCAGGTATTTTTTATGGTTAAGTAGGTGCATCTACCGCCATTCACCCTTCCTGTAGCGCTCCACACAGGCCCGGTGAAAGGTGCGCATTTCATCCAGTTTTTCCTGGGGTATTACTTCGATCTGCTTGATCTGCTGATTCTCATCTTTTAGTTCATAGTACGGGATGAATGGGCATTCTGAAACTGGATTGCCAAACGGGCAGCCGGAAAAGGCCGGGATTAAATCAGCATTCTGACGGATTTTGGGAGTATTAATTGACATGGTTTTAGTTTTTTGATTTTTATAAACAAAAAAAGCGTGAACCGTATCATATCTGCTCTCAAGGTGACGCCAATCACCCGCATAACAAATAAGCACAGCCCACGCCATAGCGTGAGCGTCATACTTATTATTCTTGTTATGCATAAAATTTGGCGTATTTTGAGAGCAAGAATAAAAGCTAACGCTTCCTATATTTTCAATTTATCAGGATACATTCCCGATAATTAGTTGTCTTCCGGTCTTTCATAACAAAGATATAAAAACATCCTTTATTGATCTGTTTTTGGTAATTTCTTGTCATCGTTTCATCTGTCAATATTTATTCATTTGCTTCGTCCATTTTCTGTTGCAGTACATGACGCAGAACATCAAGAAATTTCGTTTGATTGATCTTTCGTTGCCGGATTTCTGCATAGTACCGGTAGACATCATTTGTCAAATCAAGGTTAAAGAACCGACTGAACACCTCGGCCAGTTCCCTGATCGTGACCTTCCCTCCATTGATCACCTTGGCAAAATATAAGGCGTAGATGATTTCGGCCACATCAATTTTACTGCCTGTCCAGTAGAGCGAAGACACCGGTGTTGTATCAGCCAGATCTTCAGAACTATCCAGCTTTCGTAATTCCCCTGTGATGTAATCGATCAACATCTCATTGGCCCTAATCATTGAAAAGGTATGGTCATGCCAGGTAAAAAACTGTTCATCCAACAGATGATGGTTATCCCTTAATTCCAAGGGGATTTCTGCTCCGTCACGCAAAAAGTACTTTTCATCCAGGTGATTGTAATTACAACGGTAATACTGCACTTTCATATCATTTCGGACCATACATTCCATTATCTTATCCAGCTTTTTATGGAGGTATTTCCGGGTTCCTTCTTTATCGTTATCCTGACGTTTGGTTTCAAGGTCAAAAACTTCCCGGTAATACAGCAGCTTGCTGTAAACTTCAGGCTTCAGTTTTTTAAAAAACTCTATTTCTGATTCCTTATCAGCAAATCCGTCTTTAACTACAAGTTTACGCATATCGTCCAGTGCAATCTTGCAGTGGCCAATCGCATATTCCATTTGGTCCGGGAGCTTAACTGAAACTTCCTTTGTTTTCGATAACGCATTGTTTAATTCTTCAATAATCTTCAAATGTGATTTCATGGCTAAATTGCTTAAACAGGTTTTCTTTATTGCTTATTGGGTCCCTTATTTACACCAATCGTAATAAAGCATAAATGTCCACTGTTTAATTTCTCTGTTCCTGTTGCCTCAGCGCCTCTCCACACGTTGGTTCTGCTATATCTTAATCGATGAAAAAGATATTTACTTTTTTTCTTTCGTATACTTTTCCTCCTTTCCAAATAAATATTTTAAAATAATTTGTTTAACTCGTGTAGAAATTACAATCCAAAAATTATAATCATGATTTTACTTTACCTAATGAGCACCATCCACTATACTTTCCTCAATATCTATCATCTTCTTAATTAATTTTTTAGTACTAATTTTCAAACAACTACCATCCTCTCTCATTATATTTTCACGTTTAATCATCTGTACTTTTTCATAAGCAGTACAATAAACCTAACTAACAGTATTCTTATCATTAGCTAACAATAACATTTATGTAATAATCCCCTTTGGGTAAAGTCAAGAAGGCCTTTTCTCTATAAGTTCTTAGTTTCATTTTAGATAATTCTTTCCCGTTAATTAGGATTGATTGAATTTGGCTTACCTCATAAGGGAAAGTCAATTGCATGGATACCGGGGAACTTATTTGTTGGGTTAAACCATTATCCCCATATTTAAGATTGACAGTAAGTTTTCCTTTTACTGTCTCAACTTCAGCTTTAACATCAGTTAATTGAGTCTTGTAAGGCTTTATCTGTATTTTCTCAAACCCGGCTTTTAGCGGCTCAATTCCAGCGACATATTGTGATAGCAGCGTCAATCCACCACCACTCCAAGCATGATTTATTGTTCCACCTCCAAACCCTTGCTTGCCAATGCCCCAACCTTCCCATAAGGTTGTCATTTCGCTGTTTACCATTTTTGAAAAACGATTTTTCATCCTGCTCAAAGCTAATTCCGGATATCCCATTTTGAACAGGGCTTCCAAAACATACTTTTCCATATATGGACTTGCATGGCGCTGTTCATCCAGTACCTCTTCTAACAAGTGATAATTCTTCGGTTCGGCAAAACCACATAATACGGCCATTGCATTAGCCCGATCATCGGTTTCTTTGTCGTAATCAGAAGAACGGTATTCTTTCCCCGTCCAAAAGGTCTTATTAAAGTTGGCTTCTATTGAACTCATCTGTTGTTCTGCCCAAACTTTTCCAGTTGGGTTATCCATCAATTCAGACATTAGGGCATAGCCTTTGCATGCCAGGTAATACCAACAGTTATAAAGGATAGTCATATCCTTATTGTCACCCCAGTCGCCCCATGGCCATTCTCCCTTTCTGGGAACAACCAGTCCATCTTCTCCCAACTCCCAAACATCAAGGTATTTTTTCACCTTTGGATAAACAGCTTCAATGGTCGCTTTGTCGCCTGTATACCAGTAATAGGTCCAGAAACCATAATAGCCAACACTATTGAGCATTTGCATGGGTAATTCTTTATCCCGGTTACCTGCTGGAATCGGTGAATAAATTGTCCCGTCTTCCCGTTGCCAGTTCATTAGCTCATAAATCCCCTTTTTAGCCAGCGAATGGGAATTAACATCCAAGGCATAAAATGCTTCACCCATTTCATTGACCACATCACCCCACCACTGCGCACGTTCCCGGTCGGGGCAATCCATGTAATTATCCCGCATCGTGATATACAAGGTACGTAGTGACTTTTGCCACAATCGGTTATAAAAAGAATCGTTACATTCGAATGAACCTGCGAATTCGGTATTAAAACCAGTCTCACGGTAACCAAGTTTATTGACTGTTACTCCTTTCGGAATGACAAACCAAAGCTCATGACCGTTCATCCAACCATAAGATTCATATTCCTGATCGCCTGATTTTGTAATGTATTCAGCCCTTACATTGGGCGCTGAACCTCCAAGGTAATTGTCGGTTAACATTGCAATTTCTTGACCAGCCTCTGAAGTAATATCCAAAAATGGAGTTATTTGGGCATTGTACGGTAATTTACATTTGATGGTATCTCCGTCTGCAATAAATGGATATTGCTTTTCGAAAATCTGAATTCCAAAATCCTGAAATAATGGGATTGGTCGCTTGATCAATTTGTTCCAGGGAGCACATCCTGCTTCCCCTTGTTCCGTCGCATTATTCAAGTTCGAACAATCAAACCCACTCGTTTGCCACCCTTCGATTTCCTTGCTGGCATCGTACAGTACATTGGACTCAGATAATCTATAATTGGGCTGAGTCCCTTCTGTTGAATGCCAATATGCCGGATTTTTAATGCATTTCCATGACTGATCGGATATAACTGATGTCTTGCCGTCAATATCCAGTTCGAACAACAACCCGGCTTTACCGCTTGAATTATGAGCAAACCCATGTTTCCCAAAAAACCAGGTTAGAATGGCAATACTGTTTTTACCTTGCTGGATATATGAACTTAAATCAACTTCATCATAATATGTATCTTCAGGGCTTGGGCCTCTTTTTAGCCCTCCTTCAAATACAACCATTTCACCATTGATCCATAACCAATATTTGCTATCAACTGCAATATTGGCAATGGCCTTTTTTACAGCTTTCTCGACGGCAAACGTTTTGCGGTAAATGGTCCATGCATTTATGGTATCAGTATTGGTTTCACAGTTAATCCATTTTGCGTTCCAATCTGTTCTTTGATTTAGAACCGAATCAGTACTGAATCCTGCAATTGGATTTAATAACAGTGTAACTAAAAAAATCAATATTTGCTTTTTCCAATTTCTCATGGTTTTAACTTACGCTGTAAATACGCCTCCTTAGGCCGTGCTAACCGTCTTTAGGTAAAACCTTCATCATTTAGGAAAATGGAATAATCGTTATTCCATTTTCCCAAATGATTGGTTGCTTTGTTTTAACCTGATGGCTTCATTAATAGAACACCTTTAAGAAAGTATATTTACTCATATTTTACTGTTAGGTTAATCTCAATTCCTTTTTTAATATTTATTTCACAAAAATTTTCCTGACTTCGTTCACTTCTAATCCTTTTCCCATTCAAAAACACTTTGTATAGCTGTTTCTGAACAAGTATGCTGATTTTGGTATCAAGTGAAAGCGGTGGTGAAATAATGTTTATTTCGTTTGAATTATTATCCATCACGATATGTTTGATTTTGTCCTGATCGAACATATCAACCAAATCAAAATATGAATTCGTTTTCTTATTTGAAGGAAAAGCATTGATCACAAAAAAGTCGTTTCCTTTTTTCCAATGGTTGTTGTTTCCCAGTTTTATGTCACCTGTTACGAATACAGAACCCTCTTTTATATAAATGGGTATGTGTTCCAACCCACAATCTACCAATTTCGTTTGTGAGCCCGCAATCTTTTCGCCGGGTGAGTAATAATTTATCCAAACTCCTTCAGGAAAATAAACTTCTCTTTTATTCTCCGATGAAGTAACCGGAGCAACCAAAAAATTATTACCAAACAAATACTCATTCCACAACTGGTAAGTATGATCATCTCCTGGGTACATCATACTTAGTGGTTTCATTAGCGTCCCATTTACTGAAGCTGTATTCAAATTAGAATAAATATATGGGACAAGCTGATTTCTTTGAATGCATGCTTTTCTGAAAGTGCTTTGAACATTCTCGGAGCAGTTCCATGGAGCTCGATCTGAACCATTTCCTCCTGCGCCATCATATTTAATCTCGAAAAGGCCAGTCCATACTCCCCATTGTAACCACCTGATGTATAACTCATCAGGAATGACACCTGTGTCCCCCAGATAACCTCCCACATCAGATCCCCAGTTAGGAAATCCCATAAAGCTTGTTCGCATGGCGTTGGCAAGATTGCCCGCCATTCCATCCCAACTGGATCTGGGATCTCCTCCCCATATCGCACTTAAATGAGGTTGGCATCGTTGAAAACCGCTTCGGGAAAGATTAAACTGATCTTTGCCCCATGCTTCTTCCAAAAAGGAATCTATTGTTTTTGAATACAAAAAAATGTATTTATTTCTATGAGTACGATAAGAAGATTTATCTGACCAATGTTCAACGTAAGGAAAGAACTCATCAGCCCGATCCATTTTGTGACCTTTTACACCATATTTGTATTGCTCGTTTGCTAAACGAGTTTCAAATTCTTTAATTGCAACTGAGTCAGTTAAATCCATATATCCCTGAAATCCTGGTAACAATCCAGGAAAATCATGATCCGAAAAAGTCATAGGCGCAACCCATGTAATAAGCTCTAAACCATAAACATCTTTCAATTCTTTGATCCATACTTCAGGTGAAGAAAAATTTTCGTTGAAATTCATTTTCGACCAGCGTTGCGAACCATCCGAATAAGGTCTGTCCAGTAACATCCCTGAAATTGGGATCTGTAAATCAGTAAATAATTTGGCATCATCCAGTATTTGTACTTTCCCTCCTTTGGCTTCATCCCTCCAAACAATTGATCCACATGCCCACAAAGGAATATATTTTGGTGTTCCAATTACCGAATAATAGCCGTTAAAAATTTCATTCCCGTCCTTTCCAAAAAAGAGGTACCAATCCAATTCAGAAGTTGTATGAAATAATTGTGTTGTCCCTCTGTTGCCAAATTTGTACTCTCCTTCATAAAACGTATCAAAAAAAGAGGCATAGCCAAGGCTATTATAATAAAAGGCGGACCATGCTGAAGCAAAATTCTCAGAATAGAGATAATCTGCGCCGTTTACAGCAACAGTTATTGATTCTCCTCTCAAATCAGGCGATAACTGGTTACTTGGATAATTTCGTTCCTGTACCCCAAAAAAGTGTTCTCCTGAATCGGCCAAATGAATAGTAAAATTATTTGCCCATGGAGCGTCAGCCTTTATATGCCAATAGTTTCTATTGGAAATAAATTCAACTTTAACCTTCCAATCCTTGTAAACAGAACCTCCCTTTACATCCGGAATATATTTGTAAGTTAATTGCAATACCGTTAATTGATTGCTCTCACTTACTATTGACATACTTTCAGGTGAGCGAAAATTAAAGCATATTGAATCAATCTGTATCAAAATTGAGTCACCCCTGGAAAAAACAATTTTCTTTTCTTCATTATCTATTCCCAATCTTATTGGACTTTCTAGGTTATCCGCATAAGTACCTTGATGTATCCCGATAAAACATAGTAAAATAAATAACTGGAACACTATTCTTATTTTCATATTTAACATCTCTATTATCTGTTGATTTTTATTCTTTTAAAAGTATAGTTGAACTCCCTTACTCACCAAGTTAGTTGTACTTGGGCTCAAACTGCTTTATTCCTCCCAATCATCTGTTCGAAATGAAGATGCAGGTAATCCTTCGGTATTGTATAAGTCCCCAACAACAAAATTCTTGAAGGCGTATCGCACAGCTACGGGTTTAGCAACCCAATCAGAGTAGACTCGAACTCTTCCTTTTTTAGTAATAAATGCTTTCGCGTTAAAAAAGCGTTTGTTCGCACCAGCTATCTCAAAATTTGATAATTCCCTGCCAAAGGAAGTTAAGCCTTTTGAGGCATGATCAAAGGTTAGTTCAGCAATATTGTCATGAATTGTTATATCTTTTAAAATGGGGCCTGAAGATTCTATTTTCTGAACATCATAGGTTTTTGACAAGGCAAGAAAAGCCAATCTTTGTCCAACTGCTTTTTTATTTGAAGGATGTATTTCTGCCTCTTCCCCAACATCAAGCAAACAGGCCATACCTGTATTTTGAGTCTTCTCTAAAGCTTTTAGCTGGGCTTCTCTTAAAAAGGCAGAGTTCAAATTGGAACCATAATAAAAAGGAGTAATCTGAGCATAGTAAAATGGAAACTCTCCAATTCCCCATTCTTCTCTCCAGCCTTCTATCAGAGAAGGCAATAGCTTTTGATATTCTGCTGGACGGGTAACATTATCCTCTCCCTGATACCAAATTACTCCACGAATCGTAAAATCCAAAATAGGGGATACCATTCCATTGAAAAGTAACGATGGAGTCTTGGGATAAGCTTCAGAAAGTCTGTCGGTCTCATCTTTTGATGGAATATTAATAAAATCAAACTGTTTGATACTATTGGGGCTCATCCATGTTTCAATATTAGTTCCTCCCCAACTCGAATTAATTAAGCCAACAGGAACATGAAGGGCTTCCTGCAACATTTGGCCAAAGAAGTAGGCTGTCGCACTAAAATCACCAACATTTTTTGGCTCACATAAATCCCATTGTCCTTTTGCATTAGTTAGAGGCTCAAAACTGGTTTTTCGACCGACTGTAAATAGCCGAATTGATTCATTAGTCGATTTAGCTATCACTTCATTGGAATTCAGAACAGGCGCATTATAATGACCGCGTAAGGGCATTCCCATGTTTGATTGGCCAGAACAATACCAAACTTCACCGATTAGTACATTTTTAATGGTGAGTTTTGAATTGTCTTCAATTGTTATCTCGTATGGGCCTCCTGCCTCCGGAGTTTCAATTTGAACTTTCCAGGAACCATCATTACCAGCTTTGGTTTTATAGTCCTTATTATTCCAGGATGTTACTACTTTAACAACACTGAAAGGTTTTGCTTCTCCCCATAAAAGAGGATTGCTTTGCTGCTGCAATACCATATTATCGGATAAAATAGCTGGTAGCTTTATCTCTGCCATCAAATTGAATGGCAGGAAAACAAGTAATAATCTTACGATTAATCTTTTTATCGATTTATTATTCAAAAACAGGTTGTTCATTTTTTGGTTTTTATTCGGTTTTATATAAAAGTCACTTAATACCTATCGTACTTTCCCTCTATAATAACATCTTTCACGGCCTCCAAATAACCAAAACCATTAAGCATATCTGGTAATAGGTAACTGCCTTCTACCCATTCATTCCAGGCATTAATGGTTATGATCTTGGGTTGTTCCGGATGGTTGTCTGTATATTCCTTAGCTTTTTGCAGCAAGGCAGCAAAACTTTCCGGTGTATTGTGATAATGAACAACTTTATCTTCCCCTTTAGCAGGAAATCTTGGCGTATCATCCCAACCAATAGAAACGCATGGAAATACAGGTATATCTAAAACAGAATCCATTTGTGCCCGAATTTTCCGTGAATTTGCACCATATGCCAAATAATCAACTTTGGTACCTCCCATATTGTACATGGCCACACTATTATAGCCCAATTTGGTAACTCTTTCAGAAAAATCAGAAGCTTCTTTTTGGGACATGATATTGCCTCCTCCATTATTTTGCTGGATGTGCAATCCTGGGAAACCTGCCTTTCTAACTTCGTCCCTGAAATAATCCAATGCTTTGCGAGCTTCTTCAGGACTTCCTAAACCTTCGATTAAATTGCCCGAGCTGAAAACCGAGAACACGGGTTTCCCATCAATCTTAAAATAGTTCGGCAGTTTGAAGTACTGATTAATTACCCTGTCTACAATATTTTTGAAATTTTCAAAATCAACAGCTCCGTCCCAAAGCAGAGAAGTATCATCTTTAAATTTGTGTACATTCCAATAATTACGTTTTACATCATGGTTGGCCCACATGATGTAGAACTGCATTTCTGAATTGTTTTTTGCTTTCAGAAAACCGTCATTAAGTGCACTCTCCAAAAAAGGGCCACCGTCAAACCAATACCAGTCATAAACAAAAAGATCTACTCCATGGTCAACAGCCATATCAATCCACTTTTCCACTACTTCCGGGTCGTTATCCATTCCATATCCCAACAAAGGTTGTCTTGGTTGGTAATGCCCTTCAAAACGGGGGTCCCCCTTTTTTATGACTTCCCATTCGCCAATGCCTTCAGGCCATAGCATATCGCCAAAACGCTCATCATGATGGCATGATGGCCATACGTAGGCTGCTACATAGTAATCATCTTTTTCTGGAGCAGATGTATCCGTATTTTTTAATTTTGAATTACTGCAAGAACTAAATATCATTGCAGATACTAGTATTAAGAATGCGCAATTAAGTTTCATTCGTTTTTATTTTAATTGTTTATATTCAATTATCATCAAGTTTAGTTGGTATCCCCAATATTTCCGGAAAAAGGATGAGGTTGAAATTGCATAGTTTGATATTATTCCAATACTTCCAAAATTGACTTGGCAATCATTTCCATCCCCAAATCTCCGGGGTGACTTGCAACACCCGTCGAGGTGATCTTCTGAATGTTTCCATTCCTGTCAACATATTTATTTCCTGTTTCACTTTTGTATTTGGCATAGCTTGAATATCCAGATATATCAACTAACTCACATCCTCCTGCTTCAAGAATTGCCTCTTTTAGAAGTGGCATATTGGATGTCAAATTATACCAACCATATACCCAAAGGATTTTTGCATCAGGACATTTTGTTCTAAACCAATTTATCAAAACAACTGCATCTTCTTTAAAATGCTTCTTCTTGTCATCGGTATTAACATTATCTCCTAGTTGTATGATGACAAGATCTTCTGTTCCATCTATGTTTTCAGCAACGGTGTTTTCTAAATAGGCTAAACGAACTTCACTAAGTCCATCTAATGCCCCATCATTACCAGCTTCCCATGGCTTACCACTATGCCTTTCCATAACCAATTCATTATCTTTCAAATATAAATACTGATGGACCCAATAATAATAATCGGTATTAATATCGCTGGAAGCCATACCATGTGTCCCAAACCCGAGAGTAATTGAGTTTCCTAAGACGAATACGTTATCAAATTTATCTGGAAGGTCTGCTTCTTTAGAAGGCTTTGTGCAAAATGTAAAGCCTACGCAAAATAGTAGTAGTAGTTTCTTAATCATCGTTTTTAAAATTCTTAGTTGACTACTCTTCTCATTTATCACATTTTCTGAGTATCGCAGCATAGCCTCCTCCTGGTGCCATGCGTATTTTCAGTTTCTTGTTTTCCAACTTTCCCATACCAAGAAGATAATCTGAAGGATAACGATCAGCATTTACACCATCTGACACACATTGGATTTCCCAATCTCCCTCTCCAAGAAAGCCCACATCAACTTCCAGTTCCCTTTCAGTCCAATTGGTCATCCCCCCGACATACCATTTATCACCGTTCCGACGTGCAACAACCAAATATTCTTTAACTCTCCCGGCAAGGGCAATTGTTTCGTCCCAGGTTGTCGGTATTTGGGAAATAAAACGAGTAAATTTTGGTTCAGCTAGGTAATGAGAAGCATTATCACACAGCATTTGAAGGGGGGCTTCATAAACAACATACATTGCTACCTGATGACAACGTGTACCCTGGCTCATCGGTATATCATTATTATCCCTAAAACCTGAAGTTGTCTCATTAATCATTGCCCCGGGCGTATAATCCATTGGACCAGCCAACATCCTCGTAAAAGGAATAGTCAGATTATGTGCAGGTGTTACCGAATCTGACCATTTGTTGTGTTCACCTCCAATTACACCTTCGAAATTTACAACATTCGGATATTTTCGTTGAAGCCCACTTGGTTTAAATGAACCATGAAAATCAACCAGCAGTTTACGTTCAGCAGCTGCGGCTGCAATCTCCTCATAATAATTAACCATTTGCTGGTCACTGCGGATCATAAAATCAACCTTTAACCCAACTACTCCCCATTTTTGATATAAATCCAGGTATTCTTGAAGTTTATCGACCAAAGGGCGCCAATGTGCCCAAACAATCAAACCAACCCCTTTATTCTTCCCATAACTTATTATTTCACGGATATTTACATCTGCATTGGGCTGGTCTAATTTGACGTAATCTGACCAGCGACCGTCCATTACAATATATTCCAATCCATAGTCTGATGCAAAATCAATGTAATACTTATAGGTCTCAGTATTTATCCCTGATTTAAAATCCACATTAAAAACATTACAGGCAGTCCACCATTCCCAGGCTGCTTTCCCTGGTTTGATCCAGCTGACATCTTCTAAGACACACTTTTCAGCCAAAATATAGGGAAGGTTGTTTTCAATTAACTCTTTATCTTCACGGGCAAACATAAGGCACCGCCATGGAAATGTCCGCTCCCCTGATGTCTGAGCTATATATGGTGCATTTTCAACTATTTTTTCAGATGTGAACCGATCATTTAACCGTTCTATTTTCAGGGGCAACTTTTGAAATAGGGCCGTTAGTGCATTTCGTCCTGTACCTTTTAAATACATTTCAGGAAAATCTGACAAACCAGTTTCTGTAATGCCTATCTTGATACCGTCGCCATTATTTACAAGAACGGGAAGGTCACAATACCTTTGATCATTTATTCCAGCTAAAAGTGTATCGATATACAATGCTTCATGATGTGATATTAGTTCTTCTTCTTCAGGAAACAAAACAGAGCAATTAGCTGGAAAATTAAATTCACAAACTTCATTTTTTACTTTTACTTCTCCTTTTCTGCTGAGTTCTATCCGGTAAGCAGCCCCATTGTTGTATGCCCTAAACCTTAATACAAAGTCCCCTTTGAATTTTAACGACAATTCATTGCAATGGTCAACTACATTTTTAAACTTGTATGGGACAACTGCTTGAGTCGTTTCATTAATTTCTTTTACTGAAGATTTTATTAGTCTGGGACTATTATCTAAGGTCTCCTCTTCAAGCTGCAATGCAATAGCAGATTGGTTTAGGATTTGCTTCCCATCCATTGTTATAGACCATACAATTTGTTCTTCCGTATCCACTATAATTTTAATCTTACCGTCTGGTGATTTAACTTCATAGTTTTTTGCATTTCCAGTTAAGCAAAACATAACAAATGCAAGAAATATCATTAATCCTTTTAGTTTCATTTTGTTATTATTTTTCAAAGTATAATATTCAATTTACTTTCCCTTTAGTATTAATCAACGATAATAATAGTTGGATTTTCCTCAATTCCCTTTTGCTTCAGCAATTCACCAATCCCAAGGTTAAATGGATAAACCTTATTTACATCCACACCATACATTCCAAAATCCTTTCTATTCTCCTGAATGTAAATATTGTTTTTCATTTCCGGGAGATGCCCTTCTTTTAAGGCACTAATAGACAGTAACATTTGCCCGCTTCGATCAAATATATTTCCATCAATAAAAAAATTCTCAGCTGGAAATTTTATTACTTTCCCAACTATACCACCTTTAATATGGGCATAATATTTATTTGGTCTTTGCTCCCCCCAACCATATCCGGCAAAACGACATACATTCTGGGTGAATCGTATGTTCTTCATAATATCATTTGGGGAATTTGGCTGATTAAGATAATATTCAATAGACCATGTACAGTATTCAATCAAATTATTACTATACTCCACATTTTCCATAACCATTGTTGTTGTTGATGTTTCGTTTTTATACTGATGGGTTATACCTGTATCATAAATTTGGTATATATAGCAATTATCTACTTTAAAATTTTTACAACTCCCCCATATTTGAATGGCATTCCCATAACGTAAATTTCCAGACAGGATTGAGCCACCTATCCACCCAAGTTCACAATTTGTTATTGTCAAATTATTTCTGGAACCTGAAGCTATGCCATGTGCCCCACCGTATTTTACACAAAGATTATCGATGTGGGTGTTATCCCCCATTATTTGTACAATGGTGTTCTTTAAACAAAATTCTATCGATGAAAAACGGTCAGCAGGGTTCCCATTTGCTGAATAGAGATATATTTTCTTATCATCAACATTGTGATACATTTCTAGGTCCTTTTTCAAATCTCCTATAGAACCTGAAAATCCATCAATATCAATTACTTTTTTGTATGACCAGGCTTCCCCTTCGTTAAATACCAAGAGACCGGCATCCTTATCAAATTCCTTATCATAAACATACACATTAGGAATATTAGTTATTTTCCAGTTTTCTTTTACCGAGTAATTTTGAAGCGATCCATATATTTTAGGTTTTTCGCCTTCCCCATAAGCAGAATAACTAATGCCTGACTTTGTAATTAGTATTCCTCGCCAAGTACCTCCCCGTTCGAAATGGACTACTGATCCATAAACTAAATAAGCTGTGTTAATTTTTGACAACGTTGCCCATGCAGTTGCTGGCGATTTTCCATCGTTCGAATCATTACCATTATTGGAAACGTAATAACTAACTCCTTCTGAATGAATTTCGGTTTTCGAATTTAAAATTTCCTGTTTAAGTGTCCCTACAATTATATCCACATCTGATATTGTTTCTACTTCATACTTGCTTTCGTAAGTTTCTTCCTCTTCAATTTCATTTGTAATCTTGGATTCCTTACATGAAATAATTGATAAAGCCAGTAGTATTATCAATAGAAGACCATGTGCAAATTTTCTTGTTTTTAAGTTACTAGTCATATCATATAATTTTATTAATGTCTACAATTTATTTAAATACCATACCGTAGATTTAATGCAAATCTCATCGAACAATCGTTTCCTAATAAATTCCTATTAAGAATAAAGCATGAATTTTCGATGTTCTATTCTTATTTTCGAATTCTTTCTGATTTACAATCAAACTATACATAAATAATACTTAAAAGGAATTAACAAATCCAATAAATTCGATAAAATTGCCATCCGGATCCTGTATCGCTACAAAACGACGGTTTTCATCTAGCATGATTGGAGTTTCACCTAAAGTTTCAACTTGGTTATTTTTAATTCGTTCTAATATTGGGGTCAGGGAATTAACAAAAATGGTCATGTATCTTATTCCATTTGCTTCGGGGATGTAATTTTGATCGGAGTGATTGGTGCTGTTATTAAACGACATTAATTTTAGCTCAGTGGCTTGTTCTGCATTTTCAAGTTTTAGTACTTTTATGTCGAAGCTTTCACCATTACTCAACCCCATGCGGTTGGCTTTTTCAACATCAATACTAAACTCCCGAACCGGGACCATACCAACGACATTGGTATAAAAATCCAATGATTTATTAAGATCTTCGACAACCACACCGATAGAGATTGCTGTTTTTGCAAATTCCTTCGGCGGCAGAGAAGAACACGCTGTGAAAATTGTCAATACGAAAAAAGCTACAATAGACATGAATTTATTTGTTGTCATTTTAATACAATTTTGATTTACAAATTCTTATTTCTGTATCTGCATCAATCAGGAATTAATCAAAAACGATATCCGCATTTAATCTTATGTCATGCGAAGAAGCCCCGACTTTTATATTAAAAATTCCGGGTTCAAATTTCCATGTGTTTGTATCTTCATCCCAGAATTTAAATGCATCAGGGCTGAGCATTATTTCAACCTTTTTTGATTCACCAGGAAGCAGAGAGACACGGTTAAATCCTTTCAATTCCTTTTTAGGACGTTCAACCGAACATTCTTTATCGGTTACATATAACTGAGCAATTTCATCTCCTGCTATTGTTCCTTTATTTGCCAGATTGAAGGCAACAATTACTTCCTTATCCATTTTTTCAACGGATAAGCTATCGTAGGTAAATGTTGTGTAAGACAGGCCATGCCCAAATGGGAAACAGACATCAATTCCCTTTTTATCATACCAGCGGTATCCTACAAAAATCCCTTCATCATAAGAGACATCATAGGTGTAAAATTTTGCTGTGTCCTTACTGTTTGTAAAAAGGTTAGCATACTTTTCGTCCACCACCTCATCATCAGGAACTCTTCGCAATTTATTAGAAGTGACCGCATTGTAATCGGCAGCAGGTGAATCTTCAAATCTTTTTTCAAAAGTGTATGGGAGCTTCCCTGATGGATTTACTTTTCCAATTAAGATATCCCTCAAAGCATTTGCTCCTGTCTGTCCCCCATAAAATGATTGAACAATAGCCGCAGCTTGCATTTGCCAATCCATTTTTACAGCCCCTCCTGTTTGGATACAGATTATTGTATTTTTGTTTAGAGATACGGCTTTTGCTATCAGGTCATCATCAGGTAGCACAAAAGGTCGGTCCACACCTTCGCTTTCACAACCTTTTCCTCTTTGAGGGAAACCACAAAACAAAAGGATGTTGGTAGCAGACTTTAATTCTCTTTCTGATGGTTTCTCCGTATAGCTAATGTTCTCTTCTCCAAATGTCTCCTGCAATGTCATTAAATATGACCTATTGTTATAGCCTTTAACATGTGAAGAACCTCCTGCTGACAGTTCCATCCTATTAGCATTGTTCCCAGATACAAGGATTTTAATTTTTTTGTCTGTTGGACTGATGGGAAGTATTCCTTTATTTTTCAAAAGCACTATCCCTTCAAGATTGGTTTGATAGGCTATTTTCTCTCTCTCTCCCCAGTTGGACAACAAGGTGCTATCTGTATAATTATCACCATAGTATCCGGCATAAATGCATGTCTTTAATATGTTCTCAACCATTCGATCAATCTCAGGTGTTCCATAAACCTTGGAAGAATCCCTACTGATTGCCCTTCCAATTCCCATTTCGATATCAACACCTGCCTGAACGCATTTTTGTCCGTTAAACACCGATCCCCAGTCAGACATTACTAACCATTTAAAATTCAGTTCATGTCTTAAAATATCAGTCACCAAATGTTTGCTTTCTGCAGTCCACTCCCCGTTTAACAGATTGTAAGAAGTCATTACCGACTTTGCTCCTGCATCGATACCTTTTTTAAATGCAGGAAGGTATATTTCATACAAAGCCCTTTTTGATATTACAGAATTGCTAATTTTCCTATTGTATTCTGCTTCATTTCCAATAAAATGTTTTATTGTGGCTGCTGTTCCGGTAGATTGCAATCCTAATACATAAGATTTAACCATTTCTCCGGCTAAAAATGGATCTTCTCCAACATATTCAAAATTCCTTCCGCAAAGGGAATTTCGCATAATGTTCATTCCCGGTCCCAACAAAAAATGAATTCCACTACCTCGACATTCTTCTCCTATTGATTTCGCATATTGATAGGCCATCGTGGTATCCCATGTTGCAGCGAGTAATTGCAGACAGGGGAAAGATGTCGTTTTATCATAGCTATAGTTTTTAGTAATTCTAATACCCGAGCTTGCATCCGTAAAATTTACAGCAGGAATACCAAGCCGTTCAACTGGGAAAGTGCCAAAAACATTACCACGTACAAGCTTAAACCGTTCTTCCAATGTCATCAATCCTGTCAGTTTCCTTGCCTGGCAAGTTGCTTGGTCAACAGTACTTGGTTTGCGCAACAGATCTTTCACATTTTCAGGAGAATCTTGTCTGCAGGAAAAAAATATTGAAGCTATTAAGACAACAAATAAGAGTTTCTTAAGATGTAGTTTGTTCAGAAAAATGTGTAAATACTGTTTGCCCCTTGTAGGTAATTCAAACTTATCTTTCTGTTGCTTTTCTATGTTTTCAAAATTATTCAGCATTTTCTTATCTTTTTCGATTACCAGAGTTTGAACGTTTCAATTCTTCCCTTCTGATTAATGGTACATTCCCCCTCTTTAAAACTCAAAACTTCTCGGTTTACAGTTATACAATTATTCTCATATTCTATTTCAGGAGCAGATATCCCATCTTTAGTAGGAAAGATTACAGCATAATAAGTTAGTGATTGGGAATTCTGGAGGTTATAGGCTTCCAGTTCAATTGAGCTTCCAAGCTTACCTTCATTTTTTTCTTCAGGACTATAATCCCGAATCGGACCATGTAAATATCCTTCTCCTATTTCGGTTTCAATTTCGGTATCTGCGAAAAGAGAAATGTCAAGTCCTGCCAATGGTCGTGTAAACTGCCAATGCCCATCTCCAATTTCCTTTAAAGATCCCTGTTCATCTCTGTTGTTCAGATGCAACCTCCAGCTATATTTATGAGAACTGCTTCTCGCTTCTATTTTATCAACAATCACAAAATATCCCGGATCGCGAACGTAGATAATTGACCTTCTCACATACTTCATTGGAACGTGATATGCCTGTGCTGCCTCATTGACCAGTATATCTGCTATTCTTCCTTCCTTACATTCAACTAATTCTGATTTTGGCAGACCTTGTTCCCAAAAGTCAGAATTATCAGTTTTTACCCAAATAGATGACCCTTTCCCGGGGAACAATTGATTTTTATCATCAATGGTGATTGTGTTTGCAGCGTGGGTTGTTGCATCCCATAAATAATGCAAGGGACTTCGATAAGAAGCAGAAGCTGGTGATACAATAAGATATTCACCATAGGCTCCCATGCAGATCGAACTGACTTCCGGACGTCGATGAGTTAAACCGGTCTTGCCATGGCCTCCAGACCACATGGCCATGACAATGCTGTTATCGTCCCATGAAGATCGGATAAAACAATTTCCGCTATCAAAAGCCTTTATTAATGGTAGTTTTTCTTTTTCGGGGGATTTCGGCTTCGGTAATCCTCTCTTATTATGGTAAGAATAGAGTAACAGTCGATCCAATAAATTCAGTGATCCTCCAAATTTATTTATTAGCCAACTTGCCAAACCGTCATTGTACATCATGGCTAATATCAAATTTGTCGTATTTTTTGTAGGTCCTGAAAAACTGCTGTTCCCCATCGATCCGTTATCTCCAAAATCGACAACATTGGGCAAAGTTTGCCCATCTTTATCCGGTGAAAATAAATAATGATAAGCTAACCATTTTGAAGAATAACGAAGACCTGATACAGAGAAAACGTCTGGTTCTTTCTCATTTTCCATAACAATTATAGTAGGGAGCAGCGATCGTATCGGGAAGTCGAAATAGCTTGTGCCTTCTCCATAGCTACCATCTGAATCAATTAAATCATTCAGGTATTTTTTTAAATACTTTACGGCTACTGATGTACCTTCCTTATTATTTAAATATTTTGAAGCAACGAAAGTCCCATTACACATCACTGCCATCCAATTACTTTTATATGGTTTCTCAAACCAGTTTAAACAGGGGATTAATCCTTTATTGTATAACGCATCATCAATTTGCTCTTTTTCCTCGCTAGAGAATAATCCTCCTGCAGCAGAAAGCACGACGGAAAAAGTATTGCACAACATGGATGTTTCCAATCCCCCTACCGGATGATCATGATCATAACCTCTTAACTCAGCATTTAACCAAAATTCATAAGGCATTCCGGTAATTTTCATTACATGACTATGAATAAATTGCCCTAATGCTGCATGTCCTGTTAATAAATACACCAAAGAGAGGTCTTTTAGCTGTCTTGCAGACCAGAAGTAGCGATCTCCTCCAAAACCACTCGTGTCAAAATCCCATTTATTTAAGATAGTTGCCACTTTGGTTGCTTCTTCAATCCAAAATTTTTGTCCATTGGGTTCTTTTAAAAGGAAATCAAATAGTTCTTTCAATGTTTGATTGTCTCCAAACATGAAGCCGTCTGGATACAACGACATGCGATCCACGTTAATTATAAAATCAGAAGCTGTAAATTGAGGCAAGTGAGAAGGACGTTCAAATGGTTGATTCTTAAATTTTGAGAATCCCGGGATTTGGGCGTTTACAGAAAAAGTAAGCAGTGTGAAAAAAAGTATATAAAGAATATAAAAACGAGAAAAGGATTCACATTTCCCCACAGATAACTTAGTCATAGACATGTTTATTTTCGGTTTCTTAAAAATTTTAAAAGTTTCGAGCTTCTAGATACTCATCTAATTTCTTGAGAGACATGGGGATTCTATCCTTATTTTCTTTTGCCCAATTGCGAAAATCATTTTTGATCTCCTCTGTCCAAACACTATCAATCGCCCCAGCAGAATATTTTCCTTCTTTGATCCGTTGCTGACCAAACAGGTCGAAAAGACGTGTCACTTCACCAGTTAGCACAATATGTTCGACCAGATGCGGAGGAATAAAAATTACGCCGTCTTTTTTAGCCAAAACTGCATCGCCTGGTAATACAATTGCATGCCCAATACGTATTGGGGTGTTGATACCAGTTAACAAGGTTTTTCTCATGTAAGAAGGGTCGGTTCCCTTTATCCAACCATTAAAGCCTTCAATTTTTCTAAGACCTTCAGGATCTCTCACATTGCCATAAATAATTACACCATTTTTCGATCGGGCATAAACACCATTACCAAGGTTGGACCCAATTACTGTTCCATATGACGGTTTACAATATCCGTCAGCCACATAAATATCTCCTTCAACCAGAGTGCTGATCGCCCATGAAACTGTACGACGTTGTTCCCAAGCTCTTCCTTCCTTTTTCCCTTGTTCAATAACATAATTTTCAAAATCGAGACGAGCTGGCATGAACTGTGCAGTGACTGCGCGTCCGGTCATTGTACTGGATTCATTTTCATCGATCAGTTTCCAGTCGCCTTCAAATTGATTGTGATAACCTAGTTCGATCAATTCGGCCCATACTTCCTCAATGGTTATTTTCTTCAGTCTTTCAAGCAAATTATCTGAAATTTTAGGTCTTCCATCAGCGAAACGTTCCCCTTTCCATTCTGCCGTTAGTGCTTTTATATATTCTGGTGATGAGCCAATTTGCTGTGCATATGTGAAGGCAACCACAAAAAAAAGGATTGCCAACGATAAAAATTTCTTATCCATATATTTTTTGTTTTACTATTTTGAATGCTTGCGTTGTGTACAGGACTATTAAAACTTTGTATTTCTAATTTCTTTTATGTATTTCTTCCAGTCATGATTATTTTTAAAAAATTCACTTTTTTCCCATCCTGCTCCGGAATAGTAACTGAAAGGTATATTTGTCTTCACCTTTATGAGAATAAATTCATCTCCATCAAATGAAGCAAAACCAACAAATTTTTCAGGATCGATAAGCACTGCAGTTCCCAGCTCTCCGTATTCATCATTGATTGATTCCCATACAGACAAGAGACCATGCTTCTTATCCTGATAAATTTCAGGATTGCCGAAAGTGGTCAGGCCAATAGCTATTGTAAGTTCTTTGTCCTGTTCACATTTTAAAGTACTTGTTACTTTGAAAAGGTTCGTGCCCTTTTTCATTTCTATTATTTTAGACTCCTGTAGTTCTAAATCCGGGACATCCCAAGTGTTATAATTCAGTTGAAATTCAATTTTATTAGAATAATTCCTTCTAATTTTATATGAATCGAATGTTTCCGAAGGATATGGTTTACCATTTATCCAGACTGCAAGGCCACCACAACCACGTTTAAACCCCATATTATAAAAATCACAGCCTTCACCTCTATCGGTATGGTAATCTTTTCCTTGTGCATTTAATTCATACCACTTATCTAAAATGGGATAATCAACAGATTTTGCCCACACATCAATCCCGTTACCAATCTGATGCTGAACGGCGGGTCCATATGCCCTGAAAGCTATGCGGTCATTCTCCCATGCTATTTCTTTTCCCCTTGCAAACCGGACATAAGTTCTGGGAGTACTAGCGTAATATCCCAATTCTTTCAAAGGGCTCACTTCTTTTATGCCCATTTTCTCAGCTTGGGCAAAAGTCATGATTGCCGGACCAAAGGCATGTGGATCATTATAAGCCCACGGATGTTTTGCATATTCAGACTTTGTTCCATTCCCCGGACATAAACACCCAATACATGTATTACCAATTGATCCATTTTTTTCGATATAGTCAAGATATCCCTGCAAGCCCCTTTTAAAATCATTCATATACTTTTTATCCAGATACGCTTTTTCAAGCATGATACCCATGCCATAAAGAATTGAACCACTTCCGGAAGTCTCTACATATGAATTTGGATCGGTTATTTCCTGGTGCCATAATCCTTCTTTGTTTTGATATTGAATTAAATCAGTGAAAAATTGTCGGGCCAAATTAACCACCTCGTTTTTCCTTGGATGAGAATCAGGAAGATCCCTTGCTAAGTTAGAGATGGCCATGGCACCCCATCCATTTCCTCTGCTCCAATTGTCGTTTGAAAAATTTCCATGACCGTTGAATCCTCGGGATTGATGCAATAACCCAGTTCTTTTGTCTTTAAGAATTTTAAACAATTCAACTGTTTCAAAAACAGCAAAATCTATATATTCTTGATTGTCAAGAGCAAGTCCTGCATATAAAAGATAGGCAGAAACAGCATAAG
Source organism: Sunxiuqinia indica (assembly GCF_009847015.1). Lineage (GTDB taxonomy): Bacteria > Bacteroidota > Bacteroidia > Bacteroidales > Prolixibacteraceae > Sunxiuqinia > Sunxiuqinia indica. Next base: position 20,820 of record NZ_WVEM01000001.1, on the reverse strand, counting down.
CCATGTCAATAAAAACTTTATGTGTATCATCTGTTACATGTTTCGAGGTCATTAATCCTTCAGGAGACCTTACTTGTTCTTTCATCATTTTCGCTGCGGTAACAGCAATCTGTTCTTTTAACTCATTAGCTCCAGTTTTCCAGGCAAGGAATGCTGCCCCCGGACCACCAGCTTCGTAACAAATGAAGTTTCCTTTGGGCTTGATCTCTCCAGTGCCAAATTCTCTGTAATTTTTTATTGTTTCTGTTAATATATCTTCATTACCCTCAAGAAGTGAAAATTCAGTCATTGCATTAAGCAATACAATCCCGGTATAATGATCAAGGTTCGTATCTTCCAATCCTTTTTTTATAACCGATCGGACCAAATCATTCGTCGAAATTTGTTTAATGTCTTGTCCTGAAATTATTCCAGTTACCAAAAATATAAGGCACAACAATGCCAATGTTTTTCTAAGAAACATATGTTTATTTTGTTTTGCATGATATCTGCGAATCAGTAATTTACTAATCCGTAATATCCGGTTAATACAATCCAGAAGATTTTTTTGAAAGCAAAGCTTAGATCACTAAGCTTTGCTTTTTAAAGATGATTTTCTCGTATACTTCCTTGATTAAAGGATATCAACAATTACTCATATCCCGGGTTTTGCTCTAAAACTGCCCCTGTATTAGCCTCAATATCAGCATAAGGTATTGGCCAAAGATTATGATAATCTTTGATTTCATCACTATTCAGCTGATTATACAAGCGCACACGTTCAACAAGCTTACTTGTGCGCATTAGAGTTATTCTGCGAGGCTCCTCATAAACTAATTCTCGAGCTCTTTCGTCCAGTATATAATCCAATGTTACATCTGATGCATTTACAGGAGTAGCCTCAGCTCTTCCCCTTACAACATTTATATCGGCAGCAGCATTTGTTGCATCTCCATTATCGAAATAAGCTTCTGCTCGAAGCAAATAAGTTTCAGGAAGTCGTAAGATATACATATCGCGATATGTTGACCCCGCAGCAGATGTAAGTGTTAGATTATCTTTATCTTCGAATAAAGCATCAGGATGTTTCCCCGGTGTGGTTATTTTACTTGGATATGGATACCATCTCCAATGTTGGTTTTGCCATGTTGGACTATTCAGGGTCCCATCTTCTAAAACAGCACTTTGCCCATAATAAGCCGACTCAGGATTGTTGTAAACAATATCACGAACAATATTATGTTCCGAATTTCTAATGTCGTTATCAAAATCACTCTCCCATAAAGTATTTAAAAAGAAATCCGTATTTTGTATAAAAGAGACACCCCTTCCCGCCGAATTATAGTTCGATTGTGCTTTACTTAATGTACCTGCATATCCATCAGGATCCAGAAAAACAGAGATTCCGCCACCTGCAGGAGCAGCCCATCTTTCTAAACAATTTCCTGTATTGCTAGTCGAAGATAATAAACCACCATCCGTGTCCACCTCCATTTGAGCGACCCATAAGGCCTCTGTATTTCCACTCCTACGGTTTTGATTATTAGGCTGAAATAAATCCCAAAAAACATCACCGGGTTTAGTGAATTTCAAAAATTCGTCATATGGATCTTCATTCGCCCGGCTTCCAAAACGATCAGTCATAAGGGATGTATTTACATCATTGATAACTTCTGAAGCGGCCGTAATTGCTTCATCATATTTTCCCAAAGAAATATAAGTTTCTGCCAGGTAATGATAAGCCACAAGGTTTGAAACTCTCCCATCGGTTACCTCACTTATGGAGGGAAGGTTCTCTGCTGCATTTTTAAAGTCGCTGACCATTTGCTCTAACACTTCTTCTTTGCTAGCCCGGACATAGTCATCTTTTGGCGCAGTCACTTCTTCCAGTATCAAAGGAACACCGCCATACAGGTACACTAGGTAACGGTAAGCATAAGCCCTGAAAAATTTAGCTTCAACTCCCACAAGCACTTGTTCTTCATCGGTTAATTCTGAGCTTTCCAAGCGTGAAATAATGGTGTTGGCATTGGCAATTACTTTGTACCAAAAATCCCACACATCTCCAACAATGTTATTCGTAGGAACCATATAAACATCATAATCCCCAAAACGGCCAGAAGTTTCCCTGGCATGAAAAGCAATATCTGTTGCCAAGAAGTGGACAAATCCATATTCATTATCACCACCGCCGAAATTGTAAATTCGAACTTTTGCATATAAATCTGTAAGGGCACTTTCGAATTGCTCGGGAGTAAGATACGAATTTTCGAGACTGTAAAAGTTTAATGCTTCTTCTTCTAAAAATTCACTTTCGTTACACGAGAAGAGACATGAAAACAAAATAAACAGTAAAATGTATTTCGATTTATTAATTATTATTTTCATTTTTCGTAGATTATTAGGTTAAAATGTAAGGTCGAGACCTAATGTATAGGATTTCATTACAGGGTATGCACTACCATTGCTAATACCTTGCCCAGTTTCAGGATCCCATCCATCCCATTTGGTAAAGGTCAACAGGTTTTTGCCACTAATGTATATTTTTGCATCTCCTATTCCCAGTTTGTTCAACAATGAAGCCTCCAGCTTGTAAGCTAAAGAAATATCCTGCAGCCTCACAAAGCTTCTTGATTGATATCTAGAAGCACTAATAGACGGAGATAACCAGCTATTCTTATACTTTGCATTTGGATTAGAAGGAGACCAGTAATCATAAAAATTAAACCAGTTGTAGTTTTGAGCTAAGCCTGTTGAATATCCACTCGGATTATTGGCCTTCATATATCCATTTTTTCCTCCCTGGATAGAATTAATGAAAAAGCGAAGAGTGAAATTTTTATATTTTAAAGTATTTTGAATTCCAAATTGGTATACAGGCTCCGTGTGTCCCAGGATTTTCCGATCCTTAGCCGCACTAATTATTCCATCACCATCTTGATCTACGATCCTGTATGTTCCCGGGAAAAAACCAGTCATTATATCATCATCCAACTGCCACATTCCATCGATTTCGTATGTATAGATCGCACCAATAGATTCGCCAATAAATAACCCACTTGAAACCAAATCATCTTCAACGCCATCACCATCTTCGTCTATTCCTATCAGTTCTTTTATTTCATTTTTATTTGTAGAAATATTAAGATCCAGATTCCATGTAAAATTGCTCGCTTTAACGGGTGTTGTAAAAACAGCCAGCTCAAAGCCAGTATTAGCAATTTTCCCCAAATTAGTTGTTATGTCCGAAAAACCTGTCATTTCAGGTAACGTCATATCCCATAATAAATCTGTGGTTGTTGTGCGGTAGTACTCAATATTACCCCTTAAGCGATTGTTAAACGCTGCAAAATCTATCCCAAAATTAAATCCGGTGGTTGTTTCCCAACTTAGTTCGTTATTAGCTAAAGATGTTGGTTCTTGCCCATTTGATGTTGAAGCTCCATCTCCAAATACATATTGAGAATAACCATCAGATTCGACAACGGCAAGCGAACTATAACGGGTTGTTAAATTCCCGTTTTCACCGTAACTGCCCCTTAACTTGAAATATTCAAGAGACGGAATGTTATAAAAGTTTTCATCCGATAGTACCCAACCTAAACCAACTGAAGGAAAGATTCCGAACTTATTATTTTTAGAAAAACCGCTGAAGCCATCGCGACGAATAGTAGCCGTTAACAAATAGCGATTTTTGTAATTGTAATTCATACGCCCCATCTGATACAGCGATGACTCTTTCCATGCTGAAGAAGAAATGTTTTGGACAGTTGCCTGCTGGAGACTGTTATACGATAAGTCAAGGTTCGAAAAATTTGTTCCTAAAGCTGTTGTTTTTTCATAGTCTGTTTGTGTACATCCATAAACAATAGTAAACTCGAGACTGTGTACTTCATTGATTTTTTTATTATAAGTAACAATATTATCCAATAACATATCATTTGTCGAAGCATTTACTTTGTATGCTGATCCTGTCTGACTTTCGTCGTATTTGTTACTGTAATAGTGACTCTGCCATCTCAGGTTATTGCTATAGTTAATACGATAACTTAAACCTTTAATCCAGGGAATAGAAACAATTCCATAAAAATTTCCTGAAATGCTGTTCCTTAAATCTTCGTCATCTGCCGTGGCATCAAGAAAAGGGTTTATAATGTTGTCTCCTAAATGATTAACGACATAGTCTCCATTTTCATCTTTAGGTAAAACAAAGGGAGATGTCTTTGCTAAGCTACTCATATTAGGGCATACTCCTGAATAATCATTGAATGTGCCAAATGTATTTATGCCAGCTTTTAGCCATGGAGTTACTTGCGTTTCTATGTTAATACGTACCGAAGAGCGTTGATAATCGTCATTCATTAAAAAGCCTTCGTAATCGGTATACCCCCCCGACACAAAATAAGATGTATTTTTTGTTCCTCCACTAAGGCTAAGATTATGTGTTACGAGATGCCCAGGAGAAGTTAAAGCATCCCACCAATCAAAATCAGTTCCATTTTCTATCCCTTCAATGTTTGCAAGAACCAATTCGCTTTGAGAATAATCCCAATCCGTATTTTCTTCCAAATAATCACTGGCAAGATAAGCTGTTTCGTAGTTTATATCTTTTATTTTTTTTAGAAATTCTTCCTGATTTAGTAGTCGTGCATTATTTGTTGGTGTTTGCATTGTTGCAGATACCGTATAATTAATTTCCGGTCTTTTATTTGCTTTACCGCTTTTGGAAGTTATCAGTATAACTCCGTTTGCAGCCCTTGCTCCATAAATTGCTTTACTACTTGGGTCTTTTAATACATCAACTGATTTAATATCATTAGGATTTAATCTGGTAATACTCCCATTGTAAATAATGCCATCTAAAATTATTAAAGGATCTGTTGATCCATTTAAAGTTGAAGTTCCTCTTACTGAAATGCCAGCTTCTTGCCCTGCCTGATTAGTTTGTCCTATTCTTACTCCAGGTACAGCACCCTGTAACGATTGCAAAATACTTACATTGGGAGATTCACGAAATGCTTCAATATTTGCAGAAACAACAGATCCTGTCAGATCGCTTTTTTTCATCGTCCCATATCCGATAGCCACAACTTCTTCAATCCCAATAGCCTCTTCTATAAGAGTTACGTCAATTGACGTTTGTTCATTAACTGGTATTTCCTGTGCTTTCATTCCCACGAAAGAGAATACCAGAATGGCATCCCCCGCTACATTATTAAGAATGTAATTCCCATCGGAATCGGTAATGGTACCCTTTGTCGTGCCTTTTAAGACTACGGTTACACCAGGGAGCGGCATATTTGATGAATCGGTTACTTTACCTAAAACTGTAAGTGACTTCTGCTGTATTGTAGTGGCATTACTATCTTCAGGAAGACTTAGCACAATAAATCTATCCTGTATTGTATAATCAACCTTTGTTCCCGCAAATAGCGATTTTAAAACTTCATCTATTTTTGTATCCTGAACATTAATTGAAACTAACCTGTTTACATCGATGACTTCAGCACTATACATAAAATGAAATTCACTTTGATCCTCTATTTTAGATAGGACTTCGCGAACCGTTGCTTTTTCCATGTTGAGATTAAGCATTTTTGATTGCGAATACGTTTTGTTCGCGAGAACACCGAACATAGAAATCATGATCAAAAAGGCTGTTAGTTTCATAATCCTTAATACTTTTTTATGCCCAGGAAATTTTATATCCCCAGACAAATCCTGATTTTTTTTCATATTTTTGTATTGATTAGTTTATAATTACCCTGTATATCAGACAGGGATTTAATTTAATCTCTTCAGGGAAGTGTTGGCGCATTTCCCTGTTGTCGTTTTGTTAGGTTATATCATAGGCAAATCACTTTTAGTTAGGTTTTAATTTTATTATCGTTTTTCCAATATTACTTTTTGCTTTGAGTACGAACCATCCGGTAACTTTTTTCGGGGTAATATTTTATAATCTATTGGAGTTGCTAAAGCCATCAGGTCTAAGATCTGGTCTAGGGGATCACCCGTAAAGGTGACCGTATATGTATAATTCTTTATTTCATCTTTAACTTCGAAATCAACATTAAACATTCGACTCAGTCTATCAGTAACCTGAAGTATAGGTGTATCTATGAAGATTAGCTTGCCTTCAGTCCATGAAATGTACTTTTCAATGTTACCGTCAGTACTCGAAATTGATCCATTCAGCAAATTATAGTTTACATGCAAGCCGGGTTTCATTGTGCCAATCGTTTCAGTTTTCCCATCCTTCTTTTCTTGCTCCAAAATAACCTTTCCGGTAACAAGCGTAGTTTCAATAAAATTATTATCAGGATAAGCTAAGACATTGAAAGTCGTTCCAACCGCTTTTACGTTTAAGTTCCCAGCTTTTACGATAAACGGCTTTTCAGGATTATGTGCGACTTTAAAGAAGCCCTCACCGGTAAGAGTTACTTCCCGTGTGTTACTTGAAAAAAAATACGGATATTTAATTTTGCTACCATAATTTAACTGCACCTCTGAGCCATCAGATAGCTGTACTACAGTTTGTGATCCAAATGGAGCAATAACTTCTAGAGAATCAACGGCAAGTTTAGCATATTTATCAGATTCAATTCTTTTCTCAGAAAGAGTATAAAGTAAGATGGTAAGTACTGGTATTAGCAAAATAGCTGCAGCTTTTGTCAACCAATTTGGTGGAACAAATAATTTTAGTGATTTGCTTTCTCTCCCATTGCTATTTGAATTGTTATCATCTATTTTTTTCTGGATTTTATCAAAAATTGCATAAAAGTCATCATCATATATATCGTTGGTCTCCTGGTGGGAGTTCCATACCTCAATGCTCCATCTCGTATCTTCTTCATTTAATGCATTAGTCCTTATCCAACTATACACCTCATCGACTTCGGCATCTGTGCAATGATTGTTTAAAAATTTTATAAGTAATTCTTTTTTCATTCTTATCTGAATACACCTTCCAAAATTCTTTGAAAGGCAATAAATTAACCGACCTGCTTAAACCAAAATTAAACTTCTTCTTTGAAGTTTCTAAAAGTTATACACTTAATCTGGCTAATCGAAGTATGTAAAAAGTGACTTTTTTTTAATTCAAAAACAAGAAAACAAATAACAGACTGATTGCCTGTCCATTATCAATTTTAGATTTTAGAAAAGCAAGTGTATTTGCTATGTGTTTTTTTACTGTATTAACCGAAATATTCAGTTTAATGGCTATTTCATCATGTGATAGTCCTTGTTCACGACTTAACTGAAATATTTCTTTCTGACGGGGAGTCAATTCATTCAGTAGCGATTGTACTTTACTATTCAATTCATTAAAGTGGATTTCATCGATTAAATCAGGTGAATCATGGGTGCGCTGCAATGATTTAATATACTCAATATATTTCTTCTCATTAGCTTTCTTGCGCAGCATATTCATTGTGGCATTGTAAGCTACGGTAAACAGAAATGATTCGAACGAAGAATATGCGTCAATTTTACTTCGAGATTCCCAAATTTTCACAAAAACCTCCTGAACAATTTCTTCTGTATCTTCTTTCTGTTTCACATATTTTAGGACAAACCCATATAGTCTATTATAGTACCTTTCATAAATGTGGAAAAAAGCAACCCTGTCATCCTTTTGAATGAGTATCAGAAGCTCCTTATTTGATTTTAAATTTTTCAAGGCTATAAAAAATGTAGTTTGCAAATATATCGCTTTTTGAATAATAATTGGAATTTGCATCTACTAGGGGATTTATTTAAAAACCCTAGTTAGTCTTTCCATATCCTTACTAATCTTCGAATCCACAATCCTTGCATAGATTTGAGTCGTTTTTAACGAAGTATGTCCCAACATCTTTGAAACAGTCTCAATAGGAACTCCATTAGCTAAAGTAACCGTTGTGGCAAAAGTATGGCGAGCCACATGCATGGATAATTTCTTTTTTATCCCGCAAATTTCTGCTAATTCTTTTAGGTATTCATTCATCTTTTGATTTGAGCGCACAGGGAGCAGCTTTCCTTTATTTTTGTTCTCAGGGAAATTACCATATTTCCCCAATATGGCTTTGGCTTGGGGTAATAAAGGAATCTGACACCGGATATTGGTCTTATTCCGATCAATGATGATCCATTTGCCACCGTCATTCCCTTGATGAATATGGCTGTGGCTAAGCTCAATGAGTTCTGCATACCCCAGCCCTGTATAACATGCAAAAACGAATACATCCCGGATAATCTCCATTCTGAGTGTGTTGATCTCCTTACTTTTGATTTTTTCCAGTTCCTGGATTGTCAGGTAATCCCTGTGAGTTTCATTGCGGCTAACTTTGAATGAACTGTATGGATTATGGGAAAGCAAATTCATGGCGATGGCCGTATTTAGAACCTTCTTCAAATGCTTATGATAGGTGAGGACAGTGTTCGGCTTTAGCCGGTGCTCAGTTTTAAGATAGAGGTCAAATGAATTCAAAAAGCTGTAGTCAACCATTGATAGAGGGAAGTCATTTTTCCTAAGTTTGATCTTGAAAAAATGTGCCAGCCGCTCCCTGCTGGTTTTGTAGTGTTTCAATGTTCCTTCTGAATAATCATTTCCAACCCGTGCCTCTATACCTTTAATAATGTTGTCCAGGATTTCAATCACTCCTTTTTCGTCGCTCACTCCTTGCAATCTGCTTTTTACATGAAATACGGAAAAGGGATTTCCTTTAGATTCCAACTGATTGTACACATCCTGCACGCGTGAACCAATTTTATCCAACCGGTTGTTTAGAATTTTTGCTTCTTCTGTTCTTCCAATCACCTTTTGCATTCCATCATCCCAGGATTCCTGGATAATAAAAATTCCAGTAGATAATTCGAAACGTTGGCCATTCATCGTGCACCGGACATAAACCGGGCATTTCCCGTCTGCACGGGACTTTGACCTCTTTAAAGAAAAACTTACAGTAATTCGCATAAATCAACTCATTTTTTGGTTTTAAAATGGTCTCGTTTCCATGCTTAAAACTAATCCCGCTGGGGTCTCATTTCCTAGCATCAAAACGAAACAAAATAATTCAAAATGAATTGATCATCAGAAAACTACGTCGATTACCGAGACCTATTTAAGGTTTTCTGACGATAGGTCTCGATATGGTCTCGTTTATTTTGCGATTTGGTGCATATTTTGGTGTCTGTCGCAAAATAAAAAAGCGCCTAAACCTATGATTTAAGCGCTTTTAAGTCTTTTTGATTTCTTAATTGGTGACTCAGCTGGGGTTCGAACCCAGGACCCCATCCTTAAAAGGGATGTGCTCTACCAGCTGAGCTACTGAGTCATCCTGTATGTTGCCTTTTTGTTTAAAGGCGGTGCAAAAATATGTTTTTCAACCTAAACGACAAAAGAAAATATCAATAAAAAAAGCACACACAGCCAACAAAACAGGCAACTTTAAGGGAATGAGTAAATTATAACAGTATTTTTTTCTTCACCTAGGTTTCCTTTTAAATTAAGTATTTCACTCCATAGGTGGTTAGGTAAATAAACTTACTTTTGTTTCAAAAATCACCATTGATGACTTTTGAAGGCTATTTTGTTATTGCAGTTATTGTGGTCATGATAATTGCACTGATTAACGATTGGATGCGTCCAGGACTGCTGCTCTTTTCAGCACTTGTCGTGTTAATGTCGGCAGGAGTTGTCACCACCCAGGAGAGCCTTGCGGGCTTTTCAAACAAAGGGATGCTCACGGTGGCTGTCCTGTTTTTGGTTAGTGAAGGAGTTCGACAAACCGGGGCATTGAATATTGTTGCCCGTGCATTTCTACCAAAAAGAAGAGGTAAAATGCCCATCACATTGACTAAAATTTTGATTCCTGTTTCTTTCATTTCAGCCTTCTTAAACAACACGCCGGTAGTCATCATTTTTGCTCCGATGATAAAAAACTGGGCAGAAAAAATGAACCTTTCTCCTCAGAAGTTTCTGATACCTCTGTCGTATGCGACTATTCTAGGTGGTATTTGTACCTTAATCGGAACATCTACAAATCTGGTTGTGCACGGCCTAATGCTTGAAAACGGGTTTGATGGATTGTTTATGTTTGAACTAGGGAAAGTGGGCATCTGGATCGCCCTGACCGGTTTTATTTATTTGGCATTCATTGGACATCGACTGCTTCCGGGCAAAAAAAACAACAATAAAAGAGATAGCCTGGATTACAAAGAGTATTTTTTAGATGCGACTCTCCCACCCAACAGCTCACTTGCTGGCGAAGAAATTAATAATGGACGTACGCATCAATTAAAAAATATCATTATCCATTCGATTGAAAGAGATCATGAAATTATTGATGCCCGCAAAGGAAAATATATCCTTCATCAGGATGATAAGCTTGTTATTGCTGTAAAGTCTGAAATACTTGAAAACCTTATTCCTCAGCGTAAATTAGAATTCAAAGCTCTTAAAGGATTTGGTAAATTTTATAAAAGCACCGACATCAAACAAATTGAAGCTGTTATTGCTCCCCGTTTTCCCGGGATTAATCAAACAGTTGACCAATTTGACTTTTTAAACCACTACCAAGCCGAAGTATTAGCAGTCTATAGAAATGGAGAAACCATATCAACAAATGTTGGAGATTTCCGGATGAAAGCAGGTGACAGCCTGGTACTTCTAACAAACGAAAATTTCATAAAAAACTGGGGCGAATCTACCGGATTTTACCTGACCTCTTTTATTGGGGAAATTCCCCCGCCACGATACAAAGGACAACGACTACTCGCATTATTACTCGTTTTACTAATGATTGTTGGTGCGACGATTGGTCGCTATTTACCCGAAGTTGGCGGGAATAAATTGGACATGTTTTACTTTGCGGCTATCGTTGCCGTTTTGATGGCCTGGATTAATATTCTTCCAAACCGGAAATATACCAAAGCAATTTCGTGGGATGTGTTAATAACCATTGCCTGTGCTTTTGGATTAAGTAAAGCCTTACAAAATTCTGGAGCAGCGGACAGTATTGCAACAACCGCGATCAATTTTTCAAAATCATTTGGGCCGATTGGCGTACTGATCACAATCTATTTAATTACAACAGTTTTCACCGAGATTATAACAAATAACGCTGCCGCAGCTCTGGTTTTTCCGATTGCCTTTTCAGCCGCAACTCAAATGGGAGTAGATCCAAAGCCATTCTTTATTGCAATCTGCATTGCAGCGTCAGCAAGTTTCTCATCTCCAATCGGTTACCAAACAAACCTCCTGGTTCAGGGACTTGGAAACTATAAATTTGGCGACTACACCAAAGTAGGATTACCCTTGAATCTGATCGCGTTTATTATATCTGTCACCCTCATTCCAATGATTTGGCCATTCTAAATAAGGACAATAAGAGTTAATACTCATTAAACTTCGGTCAGAATACCTTATTTTTGCACCCTAATTATTTTTTACAGTCTTGCTCGTGCAAATGCGCTTGAAAAATTGATATCATGAATAAATATAATCTGACCCATTTACGTGAATTAGAAGCTGAAGCTATTCACATTATCCGTGAGGTGGCAGCCGAGTTTGAAAATCCCGTTATGCTATATTCGATCGGGAAAGACTCATCCGTTATGGTTCGTTTGGCTGAAAAAGCCTTTTACCCCGGTAAAGTTCCATTTCCATTGATGCACATTGATTCGAAATGGAAATTCAAAGAGATGATTGAGTTCCGCGATAATTACGCCAAAGAAAATGGTTGGGACTTAATCGTACATCACAACAAAGAAGGATTTGAAAGTGGTGTTGGGCCATTTACCCATGGAAGTAAGGTGCACACCGACGTCATGAAAACGCAGGCTTTGCTCGAAGGTTTGTCCAAGTATAAGTTCGATGCTGCTTTTGGAGGAGCTCGTCGTGATGAAGAAAAATCAAGAGCCAAAGAGCGTATTTTCTCTTTTCGTGATAAATTTCACCAATGGGATCCTAAAAATCAACGTCCGGAGCTTTGGAATATCTACAATGCCAAAGTACACAAAGGCGAGTCAATCAGGGTTTTCCCCATTTCAAACTGGACCGAATTAGACGTATGGCAATACATCAGACTGGAAAACATTCCAATCGTTCCACTTTATTATTCCAAAAAACGCCCAATCGTAGAAGTTGACGGCAACCTGATTATGGCAGATGATGAGCGCATGCCAAAAGAGTTAGCAGACAAGGCCGAAATGAAAGAAGTACGTTTTCGTACGCTGGGTTGTTACCCTCTTACCGGAGCTGTTGAATCGGAAGCAGACAACATTGAAAAAATTGTTGAAGAAATGATGACTGTGACTGTTTCGGAACGTACAACCCGGGTTATTGACTTTGACCAGGAAGGAAGTATGGAACAGAAAAAACGCGAAGGCTATTTCTAAACCACCACAATCAACATTCGACTTTGAATTATTAATTGAAGATTACACGACACATGGATATAAAGGCATTTCTTGATCAGGACGAAAAAAAGGATTTACTCCGCTTGCTAACAGCCGGATCAGTAGATGATGGAAAATCGACTTTAATCGGGCGACTTCTTTTTGACAGCAAACGACTTTACGAAGACCAATTGGCAGCTTTGCAGCGTGACAGCAAACGAGTGGGACATGCCGGTGAGGATATTGACTACGCCCTGCTACTTGACGGGCTAAAAGCCGAACGAGAACAGGGAATTACCATCGACGTTGCTTATCGCTACTTTTCAACCAATCGGCGAAAATTTATTATTGCCGATACCCCGGGGCATGAGCAGTATACGCGCAACATGGTAACCGGAGCATCAACTGCAAACCTGGCAATCATTTTAATCGATGCAACAAAGGGAGTAATTACTCAAACACGTCGCCATACGTTTTTAGTTTCATTACTGGGAATTAAGCACGTTGTGTTGGCTGTCAATAAAATGGACCTGGTTAATTTTGATCAGAAGATATTTGATGATATTTGCTCGGACTATAAAGATTTTGTGACACAGTTGGACATTCCGGATATTAACTACATTCCTATTTCAGCTTTAAAAGGAGATAATGTTGTCGACAAAACCGACAAAATGGAATGGTACAAAGGAAAGTCAATGCTCGACTTTTTAGAATCGGTACACATCAGTTCCGATCGTAATTTTGACGACCTGCGTTACCCTGTACAATATGTGCTGCGTCCCGACCGCGACTTCCGTGGATTTTCGACGAGAATTTCATCAGGAGTAATTCGCAAAGGTGAAGAAGTGATGGTGCTTCCTTCACGTAAAAAGTCAAAGGTAAAAAGCATTATTACATATGATGGTGAGTTGGAGGAAGCATTTCCGCCACAAGCTGTTACGGTTACACTCGAAGATGAAATTGACATTTCCCGGGGAGATATGTTGGTGCACCCTGATAATTTACCGCGAATTGAGCGCCATTTTGAAACGATGCTGGTTTGGATGGATGAAACGCCAATGGATCCGACCACACAGTTTTTCATTAAGCATGCCAACAACAATACAAAAGCGCGTATCGATCAGGTCAAATATAAAGTTGATGTCAACAACCTTCAAAAATCAGAAATTGATCACTTGAAGCTGAATGAGATCGGGCGGGCAGTTTTAACAACCAACAAACCACTATTTTTCGACCCTTATAAAAAGAATAAAAATACTGGAGCATTTGTTTTAATTCACCCGGTAACCAACAATACGGTTGCAGTTGGAATGATCATCGACAAATTAAGCCCGGATGATTTACCCTCGAAAATTAGTGACAAACACCGCGATCAAATCCGAAAAGGAGAAGGATTAATTGCACAAAAAGAATATCAGAAACGATACAACCAAAAAGGAGCTACTCTTTGGGTAACCGGCCTACATGGATCGGGCAAAAACGAATTTGCTTTCAGCCTTGAAAAGCAACTATTTGACATGGGTGCAACAGTTGTATTACTTGATGGAAGTTCGGTTCGCTCCGGCCTGTCAAAAGAACTGGATTACTCACCAACCGACCGGGCTGAACACTTGCGTCGGGTAGCAGAAGTTTGTCGATTATTAAACGACCAGGGTATTATCACAATATGCTCGTTCATTTCTCCCGACGAATCGATACGAACACAAGTAGGTGAAATAATCGGTGAAAATCAATTCCACCTATTTCATATGGATGCGTCGCTTGAGTTTTGTAAAAAGAATAAGCCTGATTTGTATGAAGATGAAACAATCCAGTATGTTCCAGGAGTTGACATTCCTTTTGAAGCTCCGGTAAATGCAGCACTAAATCTTGATCCTACTCAAAATGGGAATAACCCTGAAAAGGTGATCGAATACATCCGGGAAAAGAAAATTTTCCCTCTACAATAAAGAAAGTACACAGGCTACGATTAAATATTGAAAGGCAGAGATTATTAGTTCTCTGCCTTTTCTCATTTCAAACAACTAATAATCAGCCAGTCTTATACAAAATTGAAACCCACTAGCATTCCACAATGTGCTGATTTTTCCAACCGCATGTATTTGAGCAGGTTAAACGCTCGCAGTCGTTATTAGGAAATAAATCATACCTTTTCTCGTTAACTAGTTATCGATTTCGGTCAGTGTACAACCTGTCTTGATAACCAAAAGTGAGGGTTTAATAACTCGTCCCGATAACCCATTGACAATTAGCTCAAAATGTCTGAAATTAGCTACTCAATACAAGAAAATATGACTCCAGCTCAGAGGTTTTATAAATACTTTAACAATGAACACCGGGTAAGTAATGATACATCGTACCCGCAGAGTGAAAATGAATTTGTTAAAGAATTTATTACCCATACACCTGAAATAATTGATGAGCTTGAAACCAACTTAATTAAGCACGAAGTCCACGAATTCTATATTAAGGTTAAAAATCTGAAATACCTCTGCGAATATAGCGAGGAATTTAATCGCTACTGGCTCTTAATGAGATCGTTAAGCGGTGGTTTAAAGCGGTTATTAGAGGAACCGACAAAAGAACACGCTACGGATGTGTATGTCTATTATTACAGTAATTATGGTGGTAGACGAAAATTACGAAACGAAAGTTGGTTTGAGAATCATCGTTGGGAATTTCTGGATAGACTGTCAGCGATCTCTAATGATGAAGAATTGAATGATTTTATCCTTGAAAAAATTGATGTGCTCACCAGCTACTTTCAATTCTATAAAAAGGAACTTTATTACTTCAGCCTGGAGCTGAAAAGACTCATAGAATAAAAGTAAATTAAAAAGGGGAAACAATATTCAATTGTTTCCCCTTTGACTTTTCATCAAAAATTACTAGTTCCCTCTTTTTCGATTCCTATAGCGATTCTATTGCCCCGTCCCGCCTGAAGCTGGAATACGATCACAAACAGATGAGCTGGATCCACCACTCAAACCACCATTGCCATTTTTACGATTGGCGTAGCCGTAACCAAGCGCGCAGTTTCCAGCTCCACGACCTCGCTCCATTTCTGCAGCTATCGTTTCCGTATAATATTCGTCACTTAATAATGTTGGCTCATAATCAAACCCGTTTTGAGCCAACACACGAGTAAATGCACGCAGATGATTGCGCGAACCACGTAGTAAGTTTTCGTACACTAGCTCGATATCTTCGTTACAAGTGTCTTCCAAACGCTGTTCTAAGTCCAAAATATCCAGCTCCTCAACGTACGCTCCAACCTTAAGTGCTTCCAACAGCGAAACTTCGCCTGCCGCTTTCAGGTCACTATATATCCCTTGTAAGGTTTCATTCGCAAATACCCCCGAAGCATCAACTGCGGGGTCTTCAATTTCGAATTGCTCAAGCAAATAAATCACCGCATTGGTATGGGTATTCTCACTGCGCGAAATATTAGCAAAAATCCGCATAGCATACTCCGCATTGAATAATGCATAAAGATCACCAGCGAGCTTTTCTTCTTCCCGCATCCATCTGAGACCTTCGATTTCAGCATCAGTTAATTCAGTTGGTTCAACAACCAAAGCTGACTTCAAACTATGAATTAATAAATCAGTGTTCCCATCAAGCCCTACTGAAAGTAAAGAAAGCTCTGATAGTTCAGCTCCGCTCATTTCGTGCTGTTCGCAAGCTGTCAATACAATACCAACTAATAAAAAGATATGAGCTAATTTTTTCATTATAGTCTCCTCTATTTTATCTATTATTATTCACTCTATTTCGTCCCTGTCCTCTATTGCCAAGAAAATTGCCATTGCAGTTCCCCGACCCTTTTCTCCCACGTCCCTGACCTAAACCTTTGCCATTGGGGACACCACATTGTCTTCCCGAATTATTTCTAAATTGCCCTCTGCCCGATTTCTGAATAGCCAGGTATTCTTTCTTTTGGTCCTCATTCAGAATTTGTAAAACCTGGCTACGATGATTGCTCTTTGCTTGCTGCATCTTATTGTAAACCTGATCTTTCTTATCCGAGTCAGTTGTTGCTCTGCGTTCTGCTCGAAAGGTATTCATCTCCGTCTGGTGAGTTTTTTCCAATTCCGTAATCTGGCTTTTCTGCTTGTCACTCAAATTAGAAATTTCATTGATACATGGGAGCGATCCCGACGACTTAGGTTGACTAATTCCAACTACTGAAAGTGCGAGTACAAGCAGCACACTTAAAATCATTACTTTAATTTTCATCTCTTTAATTTTTAAAATCATTAATTATTTCCACAGGCTTTCCCTGAAAAACGTTACAAGCAAATGTTTAATTGAATATTTATTAATAAGACACACCTTCCTGAAAATACTTGCGCTTCATTTCATTTATTTTCAAAAAAAAGCTTCACAAAAACTGTGAAGCCGCTTAATGGGAAAGCCAAGCAATTTCTATTGTCCTTTATGTTTTCCTCGGTTTCGCTGAGGGAGTTGAATATTTTGATCTGCCGATACCAGCGATCTAAAAATATGAGCTAACTGTTCTTTTTGCTCGTCATTACAAAGCTTCTTTAAACTAAGGTAAAACGAGTAAGTTATTGTTTTTAACTGGGCATGCTGCTCCCCAATTTGCACAGACAATTCCTTTAAACGACTTTGATCAGGAGTATCACGTATCATTTCGTCAACAAGGCTTGCTCTGAGGAATTCCAGTTCATGAGTAATCCCTCGGGCCTGCTGATTATAGCTTCGGTTAACCTCTCTGAAAAGATCAACCTGACCAGGGGACAATCCAAGTTGTTTTTTAAAATAGCGCGTACGTTGTTCTCCGGGGATTTGCGTCATTTCTTCATTTGACTCTTGTTTTAGCTCAGTATATCTGTGGTAAGCAAACGACAAGATTGTTGAGACATTGGTAGCTAACAGAATCACCACCAGCCAGGCTAATATTTTTGTTTTCGCAATCATCATTCTTCAGTCAATAAAAATTGTTCAATTGGTTCCTGCTTCACGCCATCAAAAAGCAACAATTCCGAGGTTACTGTTTCGTTCTGATAATCTAAAGTTGAGAAATTCTTGCCAAGCATGATCCCACCACTTATTGCAAAGATCAATAGCACAGAAAATACAACAACTTGCGCCCATGATCTGGACGTGACTCCCAACTGTTCATGCTGCTCCATTTTCGCTTTTAATCTGGTATAATAGAAGGGATCGGCTGAAACAAGCTTTTCAGACTGAATAGTAGCAAAATCTTCATTCAATCGATCAAGAAACAGGCTACACTCTTTACAGTGAACAAGATGCTCCTGAATGATTCTCGTTTCATTTTCCGGCAACGACTGTTCCCGAAAAAAAATTAGCTTATCCCTGATTTGCTGATGCTTCATAGTCTAAACATTTAATAATATGACACCAAGCAAGTTAAAAACTTGCATTCAATTTTCATTTTTATAACACGCATACAACGACTTCTGTAAATTCAGTTTTGCCCGATGCATTAGTGACTCCACCGAAGATACCGACAATTGCATTACATCGGCTATTTCCCGATACGACAAATCTTCAAACTTATTTAAGTTAAAGGCAATCCGCTGCCGTTCCGGGAGTGCATCAATCGCTTGATATAAGTTCGCTTTTCGCTCATTGTTTTCAGCCTGAAAATCTGGTCGGTCGGCATAGCTGTTTAATCTCACATCCAACGATTGACTCGTTCCAAACAAGGTATTCCCAATAGATTGAAAGAGTGATTGCTTTTTATGATCGCGGATAAAGTTCAATGATTTATTAACAGTAATCCGGTAAATCCAGGTTGATAGCTTCGACTCTCCTCGAAATTTGTGCGCAGAATTAAATACCTCAATAAACACGTCCTGACTAATATCTTCGGCATCGTGCATATTATGTACAAAGCTTTTGCATGTGTTCACGACCAACAACTGGTATTTTTCTACCAGTTCTTTAAAAGCTCTCTCATCGCCCGTCTGTATTGCTTGAATTAACTGTTCTTCGTCCATCGGCAATTTTAAACTACCTACTTGACACAAGTTAATGAAAAAACTTGCACCAAGAATTATTCTTTGTATGAATACGAGGCATTCGATGAAAAATTATTCATTCAATATTTTGTATCTTTCCCCGATCAAAACCATCTAAGGTCACGGACCTATTTGATATTTTCGGTTTCGCTTCTATCACTAATTGTTAAAGACTCGAAACATGACATTAAATTATTCGCACTACTTAGATCGCAAGCATGACAAAAAGATACAACTGGGCAATTTTAGGCTGTGGGAAAATAGCATCCAAATTTGCTGCTGATTTAATACTCCTCCCTCAAGCTAATCTCTATGCTGCCGCTTCGAGAAACATAGAACGATCGCAGCTTTTTGCCTCCAAATTTAATTTTGAAAAAGCTTACGGGAGTTACGAAGAGTTGGTAAATGACCCAAAAGTTGATATCGTTTATATTGCCACGCCGCACTCTCATCACCGTCAACACGCGCTACTTTCTCTTCAGCATAAAAAGGCTACCCTGTGCGAAAAAGCATTTGCAATAAACACAACAGAAGTAAAAGAAATGATTGCTTGTGCAAAAGCCAATAACACCTTTTTAATGGAAGCCTTTTGGACTCGGTTTCAACCCAGCTTTATTAAGGCCATGGAAATCATTGAATCAAAACGATTAGGCCAACTAAAGATCGTTCGTTCCGATTTCGCTTTTAATTCCCCAAAAGATGCAGCACAACGTTTGTATAATCCAGAACTCGGAGGTGGTGCTTTGCTTGATATTGGTATCTATCCGGTATTTGCTTCACTTCTGGCTTTAGGCAAACCCTCTCAAATAAAAACGCTTGTCCAATGTGGTTTTACCAATTGCGACGAGAGTATTTTGATGAGCTTCAGTTATTCAAATGGTGCCATGGCATCCTTAAGTGCGTCGTTTGCAGCTTACTCATCTACCCAAACTGAGTTTTGGTTCGAAAAAGGTTACCTACGCTTAAACAAACGCTGGTTTACGCCTACTACGCTGACCATTTGGGAAGAGGGAATGAACGAAGAACTAAACATTCCGGTTGAACAAACTAACGGTACTGGCTACCAATTCGAGGCACAACATGTTATGCAATGCTTGGATGAAGGTAAAACCGAAAGCAATTTAATGTCTCTCCAAAAATCGCTTGATTTAATCGAAATTTTAGATCGCGTGAGAGCCGATTGCGGAATTGTTTATCCTGAGCACGACCTCAATTCGCCTGATGAAAATCAGTTACTTGCCTGAAAATACTTGATAATTACCACCTCAACGTGTAATTATTCGAAGACTTGATCGACCAATTTCTGAAATTGAAATAGACGATTAAAAGCTCTATTAACATTTTTTAAAGAAAAATATCGGTCGTTCATCGATATTTTTCGGATACATGAAGTAAAAAAGGGTAATTTTGACAGTATTAAGTATCGAAATTGCACGAACTTAAATTGAAAAATAGAAACACATGAAATTAATTATTCTTGCATCATCAGTCTTTTATTTACTAGGTTTAAAACTAACCCATGAGGTGAAAATTAATCAGCCGCTTATTCCGGATAGCGTTTCGATTACTGCTCCTGCTGAAATAACACCGACTCCCGAGATTAAGCACAGTGATGAGCAGCTTCCGACGATTAAACAAGACAAAGAAGATAGTATCAGTAGCTATGGATCAACAGAAATTACAGCACCTTGGGGACCGATGAAAAACAATCTCAATATTCCAGCCGAAGCATAATTAATCAAAACGATTATTCGTAGAAAGCTTCGATTCCGGGGTAGTGAAATTTTTCACGGGCAATTTCTTCCGGAAAAATGAAATACTTAACATCAGCTTCAGCACAAAGCAGGCTATTCTGATCCAGGATCTCAGCATGTATAATTGCTAATCTCTTATTCATCTCAACTAACTTTCCTTTTATTGTTAATTCGCCTTGATTGGTATAAACCGGTTTTTTGTACTTTACCTGCATCTCAGCGGTAACTCCTGCCGTTTTACACTTTGTATAAACAACCCAAGCTGAAATTTCATCAAGCAAAGTAGCCTGAATTCCGCCGTGTAATACATTCTCCCAGCCCATAAATTCAGGACGCGGACTCCAGTTCGCAATAACGTTTTCGCCATCATCCCAAAATTCTAATTTAATTCCAATTGGGTTATGTGGTGAACAGCCAATACATTGGTATTTTTCAGGGTTGTTATTCCGATGAACATTGAGTATCTTTTTCATAATCGACAATTTTAAAGGATAAATTCACTCCCAAACGAACACGAATTTAACAAAAAAAACCTCTGCAAATTAATCACAGAGGTTTGACTTATCTAATTCAATAGTTTGTTCAAAAAATATAAATAATCAAGCGGCCATTGTGCCGAAATTCAATAGTTCTTTGACATGCTGATGATTTTTGATTGAGTTCGGGTTAATGGCGAACAGCCTGAAAAATCG
>NZ_WVEM01000019.1 GCF_009847015.1 Sunxiuqinia indica | reverse complement strand
ACTTCAAAGGATTACTTCGGAAAATCAAAGAAGAAGTTCTTTGGCTTAAAATTTTACTGGAAATAATCATTAGACAAAAACAATTATTTCCAGTAAATATTAGTTCATAAGGATTAACTAAATAAAGGTTTTTAGAATGTAAACGTTGTCATTTTTTTATTATTTTTGGGAACCATAAGCATTCAAAAATTTTTGTGAATTATGAGGCGGAAAAATAGGTTGTCGAAGCGCGTTGGCCAGAGCAAACCATCAGATTGAAAAAGATGGTTGACTTTATAAGGCGAGAGAAAATCGGAAGCTGTTTTTAGAGGGGATATTTGCAGTTGGGCAAGCATGCTTGCGATAAAAATAGAATGGACATAAAACAATAACCATTCAAAAGAAGACTGCGACCTTAATAAGATAGGAAAAGAATGCTGTGAATGTTGGAGAGAAGAAGAGATTGAATAGAATCTGAAAATTCGAGAGTAGAATTAAAACTAATCATTATGAAATTTCAAAAAGCAAAAATATTGACTTCAAGATTATTATCAGCTGCCTGCGGGGTCTTGTTTTCGATTTCACTTTGGGCTGGAAGTCCGGTTGTAAAGATTGATTTCAACCAGGCCGGTAGAAGTGAGACGGAAGTCCATGAACCTGGCTACGAACCCTGGGCCAGTTATACTAATCCTGTAGCCAAAACATTTGAGGGAATATCTTTCACATTAACCAAGTCCGGAACTGCGGGAAAAGGTCTTAGAAGTAATTGGTACAAGGCCGGAATTGGTGCTGCAAAATTGGTTAATGACGGTGTAACTGTTGATGACGGTAATGATGGAGGCGAGATAACTCTAACGATTGGAGGACTTGAGGCTGGCGATCATTCATTACTGGTTTTTCTAAATAATGTTGATAGTCCGGAGTCCGGTACTTTCAGCCCGGTTGATATTCTGATAAACGGAGAAGTTATTTACGACAACGTGGTTCCGACAACCCGGGCAGCTTCTAACTATGAAGCTAAGATTATCTACCTGACGTTCGTTGTTCAGAAATCCGAAGATGTAGAAATCACTTTTCGAGCGGAAACCGCGGGAGACGAAACCTTCAAGAATTTAGTCCTCAATGGAATTGAGCTAAATACAGCTAATTTGCTCGATCAGGCAATTAATCCAGATCCGGCTGATGCTAACGAGCACTTTGTTGCTGAAAATGGAGCTGTCAAACTTAGTTGGACAGCCGATGATGAAGCTACCTCTCATCGTGTTTATTTTGCGACCTCTGCTGATGACGTAACTAATGCAACAACTGATGACGCTGCATATAAAGGAACCCAAGCAGAAACTGAATATCAACTGAGTGACTTAGATACGCACAACGATTATTTCTGGAGAATTGATGAAGTGAAGGCCGATGGTACGGTCACTAAAGGAAATGTTTGGTCGTTCCGACTGGCTCGTTTGGCATTCCCGGGAGCAGCAGGTTACGGTCGTTATGCCAAAGGAGGCCGTGGCGGAAAAGTTGTACATGTTACGAATCTAGACGATAGTGGAGAGGGAAGTTTGCGATATGCTATTGAAGATGAAACCGGACCTCGAACAATTGTTTTTGACGTTTCAGGGATCATTAAGCTAGAATCACGCTTGGTATTGTCGGATAGCTATGTAACTATTGCCGGACAAACGGCTCCTGGTAAAGGTATTTGTTTGCGGGATGCACCTTTTGGTTTGAGTGGTGCAAACGATGCGATTATTCAGAATATTCGTGTCCGAAGAGGTAATATTGGTCAATACGGCCATGGTTTAGATGGTATGGGAATGCAGGGAAGTAATAATTGCATCATCGACCACTGTTCTATCAGTTGGACGATTGACGAGGCTTTCAGTTCCCGTTCGGGTAAAAATATCAGTTTGCAACGCACATTGATTTCTGAAGCATTGAATGTTGCAGGTCACCCCAATTATCCGGAAGGTACTGCTCATGGATACGCAGCTAGTATAAGTGGTGATGTTGGTAGCTTCCATCACAATCTTTTGGCTCACTGCGAAGGGCGTAACTGGAGTTTAGCCGGCGGTCTTGACGGTGATGGTTATTATTCCGGAAGGCTTGACATCAGAAATAATGTAGTTTACAACTGGGGACACCGTGCTACGGACGGAGGAGCAATGGAAGTAAATTTTGTAGGAAACTATTATAAACCAGGTGCCGCAACAGATCTATTCTATGCGTTGACTATGGATCATGAAGGGGCAGGGAAAGGAACCCAGCAAGCTTATTTCGAAGGCAATGTAATGCCCGGGCACTTTAACGAAACGAACCAGGAGAATGGACGGCGATCCAAAATCAGGAATGGAGCTACAGTCGATTGGGAAACTTTTGTCGATGAGCCATTCTTCGAATCTTATGTCGAAACGCAAACAGCAAGAGCTGCTTATAAAGATGTGTTGTCGGATGTGGGGTGTACTCAGCCGGCACTTGATGATCACGACGCCAGGGTGATAAATGAGTCGTTAAACGGAACTTATACCTATTCAGGTAGTGTTTCCGGAAAACCAGGTTTGCCCGATGACCAGGAAGATGTAGGTGGCTGGGAGAACTATCCCGAGGAGAGCAGAGATGCTTCGTGGGATAGTGACGGAGACGGTCTGCCTGATTGGTGGGAAACCTATTACAATTTAAATGAAAATTCAGCAGAAGGAGATTATTCCGAAGCCAATCAGGATCTTGACAACGATGGCTATACTGAGCTGGAAGACTACCTGCATTGGATGGCTAAACCACATTATATCCAATCGGTAAACAAACCAATAAAAATCAATCTAACCGATTTTTTCAAAGGCTATGAGGAAAATCCTCCGGTAGTAGCCTCGGATGAAGTTAACGGATCGGTTGAAATTACAAATAACCAGGCTGTGTTCAAGTGCGAATCATGTGGCATGGCATCATTTACCTTAACTGTAACGGATGCAGATGGTGACAGCAAGGCGAAAGAGGTTGTGGCATTTTTTCAACCCAATAACCAAGGTAGCTGTACTCCCGATTTTTCAACTGGGATGAATGACTTTGATGATTTTCAAGGAAATATTTACATTGCTCCAAATCCTGTTTCAGACAACCGGTTGAATCTTTGGGGACATACTCAACAGGAGGCAATAAAATCAATTACCTTACACAATGTTTTTGGAAGTGAAATAGAGATGGAAGATTCGAACACGATACTTTCCGGCGATTTTGAGGCCAGTTTAACTTTGCCTGAAATTAGCTCAGGGATTTATTTTGTCCGGCTTGGGTTTGAAAAAAGAAATGTTGTTCTACAGTTTGTCAAGAATTGAAGAGCGTAGAGCTTTGATGGGACAAGAAAGCGAAAAAAAGGCTGAGTGCTGCCGACGAATGCAAACATAATGGTTTAACTTTATTCGGAACTTTGTGTGCCTAAATCTCATGGCAGTTCTGGTTGAAAAAGAAGCTTTAGATTGTAATCTCTAAAAAGTTACCAGTCAAGGTGCTGGTTTTTGATAATTTATTGTAGACTAAAAAGGGCCTTTGAATGCCCGGCTTATCTAATAATTCAAATGGTAATAGGCAATTATGCTAAAAGCAATTGCAGAAAAGTATAGTATTATGAAACACAAGTTTAGTAGATTAAAAGTAGTAATCGCATTTGTTGGCTGCACGTTGTTTGCAGGTTCCCTGCATGCACAATATCCGGATATTCCGGAAGAGGTTCAGAAGGCTGCAAAGGAATTGATTGAAGAGACGTATCGACTTTCGGATGAGGCTTGGGAAAAAGCGAAACCAATTGTTGATAAACAAGCGGAAGAAGGCCGTCCTTATATTCCATGGGCAGGTCGTCCAAGTGATTTGCCGCAGGCTAAAATTCCTGCTTTCCCTGGTGCCGAAGGAGGTGGCATGTATACCATTGGTGGTCGAGGTGGAAAAGTGATTACAGTAACAAGTTTAGCTGACCACGGCCCCGGAACATTGCGCGAAGCTTGCGAAACCGGTGGTGCACGAATTATTGTTTTTAACGTGGCCGGTATTATCCATCTCGAAAGACCGATTATTGTTCGTGCTCCATATGTCACAATTGCCGGACAGACTGCTCCGGGTGATGGTGTCTGTCTTGCTGGCGAAAGCTTCTGGATAAATACTCACGATGTAATCATCAGACACATGCGCTTCCGCAGGGGAGAAACCTGGGTTGGTCGCCGCGACGATGCGATTGGTGGTAATCCGGTTGGTAATATCATGATTGATCACGTTTCTGCAAGCTGGGGATTAGACGAAAATATGTCAATCTATCGCCATATGTGGAGTGATGGAACAGGTAAAAAAGATCTCAAATTGCCAACAGTAAATATTACTATCCAGAATTCGATTTTCTCAGAGGCATTAGATACCTGGAATCATGCTTTTGGAAGTACGCTGGGAGGAGAAAATTGCTCGTTCATGCGTAATCTTTGGGCGAATAATGCTGGTCGGAATCCTTCGATTGGTTGGAACGGAGTTTTCAATTTTGTGAACAATGTATTATTTAACTGGGTACATCGTTCAATCGATGGTGGCGACTATACCGCGAAATTCAATATTATCAACAACTACTTCAAACCAGGTCCGGCTACTCCAACTGATCGCCCGATAGGACATCGGATTTTGAAACCGGAATCAGGTCGTAGTACCTTGACACGTCGCGTTTACGGTCGTGCTTTTGTAGATGGAAACATTGTTGAAGGAAACGAAAAAGTAACAAATGATAATTGGGCCGGAGGGATTCAGCTCGAAGATGTTCCGGATAAAAATAACCCTTATCAGGAAGTATTGTTATCTGACGATATCAGTAAGTATAAAGACATTGTTTATTGGGATGAGCCTTGGGAAATGCCTTATATGACAATTATGCCAGCCAGACAATCATTCGATTATGTGTTGGAAAACGCAGGTGCCACTTTACCGGTAAGAGATGCAGTTGATCAACGTATTTCAAGAGTTGTTCGTACCGGAGAAATAGAGTATGCCGACGATATTAGCTTGAACGGAATTCCAAAATTTAAACATCGTCGTTTACCCGAGGACAGTTACAAAATTGGAATCATTACTGATATTTCGCAAGTAGGCGGATACCCCGAGTATAAAGGAGAACCATACGTCGATACGGATAAAGACGGAATGCCTGATGAATACGAACAAAAGTATGCTGATTTGGGCTTTGATCCGAATGATCCGTCAGATGCCAATGAAGATTGCAATGGTGATGGTTATACAAATATTGAAACGTATATTAACGGGATCAACCCTCGATACAAAATTGACTGGACAAACATGAGTTTCAATTATGACACACTCAGTGAGAAGGGTGGCGTAGAATAAGCTGTACAGAATCTTTTGGATAGTTTTAGGTAAATAGTTTTAGGCCGGTTTCATTTATTGAAGCCGGCCTTTTTTTTGCTTCAATACTTTTTCCAGCCAGGTAGTGTTGCTACTTTTTCTTTCGCTTAAACAATTGTATAATATCACTTAGCCCAATTGTTAAGCCTAAGTTTGTTGGGTTGGGATCATACGGATTCGTATCAATCCCTTTGTATTTAGGAGTAAGGTAACCAACCTGGCGAATCTCGCGGTTGAGCTTAACGACGTTTTTGTTGAAATTCTGATAGTCTCTGCGATAAGGCTCTGTTTCCACTAAGTTCAATTCATAGCTGCGGTAAGGGATGTAGTGGTTGTTTTGTGTCGCTTGGTTTTTATTGGCGTAAATTACTTTGGCTTCCAGCGACATGTGATTGACCATCAAGGAATCGCCTTCATGCAAAAAAATCGTAAATCGACCCGTACTGTCCGAAGTTACTATCTTGGTTGTCCGGTAATTTATAATGTGTGCGTTTTCAACAGGAATAGAATCTTCTGAAAAAAAATAACCGCTAAAAGTGATGGTTTGCTCTTCTTCCTGAGCAAAGGATATTATTACTGAAAAAAGGAGTGAAATTGACAAGGTCAGGCGCATTAGTTTTTAGTTTCAAAGCTAGATGATTGACCTGTTAAGATTCATTAACTGACGGTAATAAAACAAAAAGAGCTTTAAAAAACGCTAAAAATAAGTTACCCGAAAGTGGAGCTATTCCCAGATTTTTCTCGCATTTAAAGCGGCCTGATAGCGTGCCGCATTTTGATTATGTTGACGCAGGGTTTTCGCAAAATTGTGGTAGCCATTAAACTCGTCACTGGCACACATGTACAAATAGTTGTGATCTTCAGCATTTAAAACAGCTTCAATACTGGATATCTCCGGAAAATTGATAGGGCCCGGAGGCAAGCCTGCGT
This sequence comes from Sunxiuqinia indica, assembly GCF_009847015.1. Taxonomy (GTDB): domain Bacteria; phylum Bacteroidota; class Bacteroidia; order Bacteroidales; family Prolixibacteraceae; genus Sunxiuqinia; species Sunxiuqinia indica. Next base: position 90,945 of record NZ_WVEM01000019.1, on the reverse strand, counting down.
GTATGTATGTGTTGTAAGGCGAATCGATCGAGAGGTATTTGGTTAAAACCCGTTTAATACTGAAATCACCCAAGGCGAATTTAATTGTTGGGTCGGCCTGCAGCAACATACCCCTTTTTATTCGGTTTAAATATAAACCGGCTACCCGGGGCTTTTCATCAGCTTTTACCGTTTCTTCCTGAACAATAGAAGCGATTGTTGAAACTTCCACCGGACTTAAACCAAGCGACTTTGCTTTAGCCAGCCGGTCGGTATTCCAAAAACGTTCATATTCGGAGTGCATGCGCTCGACAAACTGCCAGGGAGTGGTGGTCCAGTAAAACTCGTAGGTATTGGGAATAAACATGGCGTGAAACGAAAATTGGTTAAAGCCATATTGTTGAATAACCGCACTGTCTGTTAAGTATGAGAGTAATTCCAGCGAGTCGGGCTCAATATCGTGCGAAACCGATCCGGCCAGCTCATCCATAAAGCGAAGGTTATTGAAAATAACCGATACCGGTTTTTGATCTCCTGCACGCAACATATTTACAATCTGGTTGGTATTCATTCCTTTGCTAAAAACATATTTTCCGGCTTTTATCGTTGTGGGATATTTCTTCTTTTTTGCTACCCACTTAAAAGCCTTTTCATTAATCAGGATTTCGTTCGATTCCAGCGAGTCCAACACATCCTGGTAGCTGGCTTCTAGCGGAATTGTAATACTGCCGGAATGCTTGACGTTCTCGGCAAATACATATTGAAAAAGCTGGTAGCCCCGAAGTCCGGCAACGATAAATGCCAGTGCAAAAAAAATGATCACCCATTTATTGAGTTTTGGAAAGAGATGTAATCGATTAGTCGACATTAAATTCATTTGTTGTTAATTTTGAACTACAAAAATAAACTTTTCTACGATTTTAAGGGTGTGTAAGCTTTACCTTAATTTTTTAGTGAAATGAAATGCACACTAGCTTCGATCTAAGCGAAATTGGCTATTTTCGTGTTCTGAAAAAAATCACACAAAAATCGAAAGTTATGCATCAGGTTAAACTTGCTGAAAATATTTACTATTTGGGTTATAATGATCGGAGAACCCAGCTATTCGAAAATATTTGGCCGATCCCCAATGGTGTTTCTTATAATTCATACTTAATTGACGACGAAAAAGTTGCTTTGGTTGATACCGTTGAGCGTGCTTTTATTGATGATTATTTAGAAGATATTGACGCTATTCTAGGTGGCCGCCCGGTCGATTATTTAATCATCAACCACATGGAACCCGATCATTCGGGAGCTTTGCGTGCTATTGTGATGAAATACCCAAACATCACTTTAGTGGGAAATAAAAAGACCTTTGGTTTTGTCGAGTCATTTTACATGAAACCAACCAACACGCTCGAAGTGCACGACAATTCGGTTCTGGAGCTTGGAAAAACGAAAATACAATTTCAAACCGTGCCAATGGTTCACTGGCCCGAAACGATGGTCAGCTTTGAGGAAACAAACAAAATTTTGTTCTCAGGTGATGCCTTTGGTAGCTTTGGTACCTTGGATGGAGGTATTTTTGACGATGAAATTAATCTTGATTTTTACGAAAATGACATCATGCGCTATTTCACCAACATTGTTGGGAAGTATTGTCCGCATACACAACGTGCCATTAAAAAATTAGCACCGCTCGATATTAAAATGATCGCGGCTACACACGGGCCAATCTGGCGAACAGATTTGGAGTGGGTGTTGAGTCGCTATAATAAATGGAGCACCTACACGACCGATCCGGGCTGCGTTGTGGTGTATGGTTCGATGTATGGAAATACACAAAAAATGGCTGAAGTGATTGCTCGTCAGTTGTCAGAGCGAGGCATCAAAGATATTCGTGTTTACGATTCTTCAAAAACGCATAAATCATACATCATCAACGATATTTTCCGTTACAAAGGATTTATTGTTGGTAGCTGTGCATACAATAATGCCATGTTCCCGAATGTTGAAAACCTCTTGACTACCGTTCAGCATATGGGCGTTAAAGATCACTACCTGGGCGTGTTCGGAAACTTTGCCTGGAATGGGGGAGGCGTGAAAAACCTGATGAAGTTTGCCGAAGCTTCGAAATGGGAATTGGTTTACGACCCGATTGAAGAAAAAGGAACCTTAAAAGAAGACAAATACCAAAAATGTATTGACCTGGCGAATGCAATGGCCGATAAATTGTTGGCAGAATAACAACATATACGAAATAGCCTATTCCGGCTGGAATGAATAGATAAGCCCGGCCGTTCCAAAGACAACTTTGGGCGGCCGGCTTTTTTGTCGGCATAAAGTTGGCACATTGTGGGTTCGAAATTCGCGCTATCTTTGTTTCAGAGGAATCGGACAGGGGGTAATCGGGAGCGTGGAAGTTACACCCATCAAATACATCAGGTGCTGAATAATATACGCCGTATTTCGTGTTTGTTGAAACCTCATTTTTGGATGTTAAATAACTTAAATTCATTTCTTTCGTAAGAAATGATAATCTCAGAATTTTTGGACAATATCGTATGAAGGATACTGTAACGAAAAAACCGAATTTTAAATACGACTCTATAGAAGATCTTCGGATAGTCGTTAAATATTATTACGGGGAAATTACGATTGCCGATATAATCAGTTCATGGGAGTTTGCATTTGCGAACAACTTAATTCCTGAGAATAATCGGGGATTCATTCTCGATTATCGAAAAGCCACTTTTAACATCAGTGTTTCGGGGTACAGCCAGATCCCTGAATTTTATAAAGAAAACCTACGTTTTTTCCAGGGCTGCAAGATTGCTATTCTTATTGAAAAACCTAAAGATATCGTTATTCCTGTTTTAGTTAAAGAAGAAGATGAAGGATATCAGTCAGCGCCATTCACAACTATGGAAGCTGCGATTAAGTGGGTGTTGGAATAATAAAACGAACACAACGCTCTGTATGTAAAAGATTTTTTTTTGACGTATAGATCGAGGCATGAATAAGAAATTGGATCAGGACAACCATTGTTTTTGACCATCTTAATTAACTACTTCGTTTTCGTTATATTCGTGTCTGATTTTAACCAATTTTCCATTGTCGAAAAATAATCTTACCGATGATCGTCCAACAATATTTGTACTGATATTATCCTGAAAATTAAATGCCCATTCATCGTAATTTGCCATGTCTGGGTCGAAAGAATCTTCCAACAACTTGTCTGGAAGGATAATTTGATAATCATTATATGGAGAGATTTGCCAAATGTTTACTAATTTCTGATATACGATATCTGTCTGGTCATTAATATGGATTGTATTCTCATCAGATGTATTTGAAGGCCATGCGGAAATTGGGTCCAACAATGCACCGCCTGTTTCTATGGAGCTAACTTTATTTTGATTAAAACCGATAACAGCCCGCTCGGTAACTCCCGATTTTGTTTCTAAAGTAATAGTCCGGTAATAATCAAAAATATTCTGTATTTCTTCTGGTTTTGAATATGGTTTTCTATATACAATTGAAACAGAACCAAATTTTTTCTCTATTCCTAATTCTTGAAGCTGATTATAAACTTGTATTGGAGAACTTCCAATTTGAAGTGTCCATTTTTCTCCTCTTGTTGTGTTTTCTATTCGGGGATAGGTGTCGTCTTTCTCACAAGAAAAGAATAACAGTAATGCAGGAACAACTATTAATATCAGCTTTTTCATATCTGTTAATTTTAAAATTTCACTTTTCATAGATGACACTTTCTTCAATATGGTTGCGTCAAATTGTTGCCCATAATGGCAGTCTGTCTAAAAAGTAAAATTAAGTCGTTGAGATTTCGGCATTCCCCCCGCTGCCGAACGTTTACATCGTGTGGCATAAGAAATAAATACCGTCAGGACTGTGGAATTCATCACTGCTGCTCATGAATTAAGATTTTTCTCATGACTAGATTTACACATTGTATTCTATCTACTTCTATTCAAAACATTGATCTGTCAACTTCAGAGAATGAACTTATAACTTCATGATTCCATTTACCATAGTCTGCATTCATTGACTTAACAATAATAACTTTTGCTGCGTGTGAATTCTCTGCGGCCTTTATTCCAGATGCAGAATCTTCAAAAATCAATGTTTGATTAGCTGCAACTTTTAATATATCCATGGCTTTTAAAAAAATCTCAGGATCTGGTTTGCTTTTTATAGTCCCATTATTATAGACAATTCTGGATAAATCAAAGTATTTGTCTAGATTCAAATGTTTGAAGTAAAATTCTACATTATATAAATCAGAAGCAGTGGCTATTGTAAAGGGAATTTTTTTTGAAAGAAGATATTCTAAAAAGTCTTTGGCGCCAGGTGCCAACTCCATTTTTTGTTTCAAACAAAGTGATTGATATATGTTTTCCTTTTCTAGACTTAAATCTGCAATTTCCTTTTCACTTAACTTCTTTGAAAAAATATTTGTACAAATCTCTGCATTATTCTTACCATGAATCTTGTCATTCTTTTCATCATCACTGAGAGTTAGACGATATTTTTCCAGAAAGATATCCCATGCTTGGTTGTGCAAACTGGTATCAAAAAAAAGAGTCCCATTAAAATCGAAAATTATTCCTTTTATTTTCATGTTTTTGATCCTTTTTGTTTTTTACAAAAATGTAAACTGTCAATCAATATTTTTTGTATTCTATCCTGGTACATACATCTAACCATTCTACAACAGCAAGACGTATAAAATAAACATCGCCAGAATAATGGAATTCATCATTACGGCGCATGAACTGAGATTTTCTCATAACGAAATTTTAAATCTAAAAATTAGCTGCATTAAACCACGCGATACAATCGCGCGGGAGCGGGGGGCGTTTTATCTTGAGAGTATCAAATAAATATGACTACAAGATGCTGAAAAATCTCCATCACTTGATATCCTAATTCCAAGTTTAATTTTCTGTCTCGGGATATCATTAATAATATTGGCTGAGGACTTATAGCTGTTGTTTTCAATATCATCAGATATGACAATACTGTTCTCAATTGGTTTGTCGTTTGTAATGTCATATAGTTCGAAGCTTGCTTCTCCAATCAGATCATTTCCAGTTTCGTCATTTGTCTTTATATCACTTACAGCCATCACAACCGATTTGATATTCGAATAACTAGAAATATCGAAGTATGGTAAATCTGCCGAACGTGTCCATGTGTTATGCATGTCTACTCCTATACCTTCAGATAAAGCTATCATAAGCTCATTACCTTCAATAAAATTATCTTTTTTACAGCCCAAAAGAATTAGTGAACAAACGACCATCATTGCAAAACCTTTAATTTTCATACTATCTTTTTTTATAGAGTTTCATTAGTGTCTGGTTAAAATTTCAAATGGTAGGCTAAAGCCCGTGTCATATCTGGCATTCACTAACCCCGGGATTAATCCCGGGGTTAGTGATCGCACCAGAGCGTCGGGGCTTTAGCCCATAACTCCATCTTGAGGAATATCAACTGTTCTGTTTTTATTGTTTTTCTCGCATCGCCCAAGTTTTTATTTTTTCCGGACAACAGTGACAGCGTTTAATTATATTATTATCGTTCAATACTTGCCTAACGATCCTCCTCGCTGCCGAAGGATTGCATCGTGTACATTAAAAATAAACACCGCAGTATTATGGAATTTATCATTACGGCTCATGAACTGAGATTTTCTCTTGACGAAATTTTAAATCTAAAAATTGGCTGCATTAAACCACGCGATACAATCGCGCGGGAGCGGGGGGCGTCAGTTTATAGTATTTTAAATTAATGGTAACCTCTGCATATATCTCCCAATACAAACCCGCCGCTATTCTTTTTATTTTATCAGTTTTAGTTTTCTGTTTATTAACGCTTCGCAAAATACAAAAAAATAGTTTTTCAGATTATCATATGTTGAAAAGTTTGTGCAATATCAAAACAAACACTGGTGCGTTTTAATGTGGAGTGGGAGTGAAGAAGTGGTATGGGAGAGTCTGTCTGGTCGGCCAGGCGGTGGTTTGCGATTGTCTGAGGAATTTGTCACCGGCTGTGGAGCTCATGCCGGAAAATCCGGGAGCTTCTCCACACAGGAAAATACAAAAAAATATTTTTTTATTATTGAAATGCGTTGGATATAAGGAAATTAATTTTCTTTTTTGTTGTTTTCTGCGTTGGACAACAAAAAATATTTTTCAGAACGTTGTTTTCTGTGTGGAGAAGCAACTGGAAAATATTTTTTGTTCTCACCGGCTTAAAACAACAAAAAAGAAAGCCGAACGACTGTTTTTGCCGAAAAATAAGAAGACAATAAAAAATAAATTCAATTATTTTATATTTAATATCGGTAGGCTATTGTTAAATTGAGAAAAGGGTTGTAAATTATGTTTCAATTTGAAATGCCAAAAAATCAAAGACATGTTAATTAAAATTTTGTATTCCTATTTTTCATTAGCCAACCTCATTGTTTTGGCTAAACGAATTCGTAATTTATTAAGTGAAAAATTTCCTGATCACCCGATGATCACTTCGGTGCTCGACAACCTGGAGCTCAAGCTGGTGCCGGCTATACAGGCCATTGGTAGCACTACCAAGCATACATTGACTCAGGACGTGTCGGCGGCCGATGGCTTGCGCGACAGCAGTTTCCGTTCGTTGCGCGACCATGTAGAGGCGGGCCTGTTGCGCCAAAATGAACCTTACCGGCTGGCTTGCGAAGCGTTGTGGGGGGAATTTGAGAAAAATGGGCTGAATTTGTACTACTCAAATTATAGCGAAGAAACAGCAGCGATCGACAGTTTGGTGAAAGACTTGAGTAAACCCGAAAACCAGGAACACCTGGCGACCATTAACGCGCTGGAGTGGAAGGACGAGTTGGAACGTGATAACCAGATCTTTGTTAGTGCAATTCGCAAACGCAGCGCCGCGCGGTCGGCTGATGATACCCTGACTGACATGGAGGCTTTCAAGCAGCTGCAGAACGCGATGGAATTGCTGGTTAACGTGGTAAATTCGCTGCATGCGATGAATGAACCTGAGGGAATCGGCGCTGCAGCCAACGAAGTGAAGCAATACGTCAGCGAAGCCACCACATGGGCTAAGCAAAGTACCAATAATACAAATGACAATGATAACGGGGAAGTAGTAGCACCGAGCTAGTCTCGTGACTATTCTGGTTTTAAGTGAAAAAGCTGATTTTTCCTTAAAACAAAAAGTCCTCCCGCAATGCCGGAGGACTTTTTTACTACTACTCAATTACTACTAACTACCTCTTCCCGAGAGGATCTCTTAATTATAAGGTTATTCCGGTTTTGAAGATCGCAATTTCCTTGAATCCACTAAGTTCGTGTTTCAGTTTTTTACCTTCCGAAACCGTTATAATTTCATCTAAAAGATTTTGAACCAGCTCATCCATTGGCGTGTCTTCAACCAGCTTACCGGCATTGAAATCGATCCAGTTTCTTTTCTTTTCGAAAAGAGCCGTATTGGTTGAAATTTTCATGGTAGGTACAAAACTACCGAACGGTGTTCCACGGCCGGTTGTAAACAGCACCATCTGGCATCCGCTAAAACCTAAAGCCGAAGCTGCAACAAGGTCGTTCCCCGGAGCCGAAAGCAGGTTTAAACCATTTTTCTTGATTCGCTCGGCGTACGACAATACATCAACAACCGTTGCGGTTCCACCTTTTTGGGTACATCCCAGCGATTTGTCTTCAAGCGTTGTAATACCACCTTCTTTGTTTCCCGGCGATGGATTTTCGTACACCGGAAGGTCGTGTTTCATGTAGTACTCTTTGAAATTGTTGATCAGGCTAACCGTTTTGTCGAAAACTTCTTTGCTTTCGGCACGCTCCATCAACAGGTGCTCAGCACCAAACATTTCAGGTACTTCGGTCAGAATGGTTGTTCCTCCCTGAGCAATCAGAAAGTCAGAGAAAGCACCAACCAGAGGATTTGCAGTGATTCCTGATAAACCATCGGAACCACCACATTTCAATCCAATTTTTAATGCAGAAATCGGACAGTCCTCTCTCTGGTCATGGCGCATAACCTCGTAAATCTCTTCGAATAACTTGAAGCCTTCTTCAACTTCATCTGCCACATCCTGGGAAACAATAAATTTCACCCGGTCTGCGTCGTATTCTCCAATAAATTTTTTCAGATGATCAATCTGGTTGTTCTCGCAACCCAAGCCCATGACCAATACACCCCCGGCGTTGGGGTGATTGATCAGGTCAGCTAATGCTTTTTGGGTGTTCGTATGGTCGTCACCAAGTTGAGAACATCCATAACTGTGTCTGAAAACCTGTACATTGTCAATGTCGGTTGCCGGATACTTGGCTTTAAACTGGCTGATAATCTGGTCAGCCTGTCCGTTTACGCATCCAACAGTTGGCACAATCCACAATTCATTACGAATACCAACGTCTCCGTTACCACGCTTGAATCCTTTAAACGTGCGGTCTTGATTTTTAATCGTCAGCTCGTTTAGCTTTTGATTGAATTCGTACGCAATGGTACCCGATAAATTTGTTTTGGTGTTCTGCACATGGACTTGTTCGCCTACCTTTATCTCTTTTGTTGCATGTCCGATTGGAACACCATACTTGATAATATTTTCACCTTCAGGAATCGCATTTACAGCGATTTTGTGTCCACTTGGGATATCAGCCAAAACGATAATTTGTTGGTTATCGACTTCGATGACTTCTCCCTGTGAAAAGTCTTTCAATGCAATTACTACATTATCAAGTGCGTTAATTTTAATGAAATCTGCGGCCATTATTTTCTGGTCTAACTAATTAATTATTGACAACGGTTTGTTCGTCTTTTGCTTTACCTTCTATGGTCATACCCATCAATGGGTTTTTAGCGCTCAATACAGCTTTTACAGCTTTTTTCATTCCTACCTGGTTGATCAGGAATAAGTAGTGGCTAACGGTAATGGTCAGGTTTGGAATATCGTTCAGGTTTTGTTTCCAGACTTTATCCAGGCTCAATACTTTTTCTACCAATTCGTAAACCGAAATCGGACGTCCGTCACATGCAGCCCAGGCTTCTTTATAAAAATCAAGAATCCACTGGTCGTCTTGTACCTGGTATTGTCCTGCCTCTGTTTCACCTTTAAAATAGGAGATCATTGCAGCCAACGAGAACACGAGCTTTTGTGGCAACATATCGTGTTTTTCAACAAAACCTATAAGTGAAGGTAAGTTACGTGTTTCCCATTTCGACATAGCATTTAAAGCAATACTTTGCCACAGGTGACGAATGTATGGATTCGAGAATCGTTCAAGGATTTTACCGGCAAATGATTTCAGTTCTTTTTCCGTGCCATCCAGTACCGGAAGAACTTCTTCATAAACCATCTCTTTCATAAAATTACCCACTTCAATGCTTTCGTAAGCTTCACGAACGGTATCAATTCCGTATAAGAAAGATACGGCATAACTTCCGGTATGGGCTCCGTTCAGTACAGCTACCTTTTGCTCACGGAAACGAGTCATATCTTTTACGAATTTCACTTCCAATCCGGCTTGCTCTGCAGGGAATTCTTTAGCCACCCACTCCGGTGCTTCAATTACCCAAAGGTGGAAGTATTCGCCAACCACAACCAGGTTATCTTCGTAACCAAGTTCAGCCTGAATTTCTTTAATATCATCTTTTGGAAATCCTGGTACAATACGGTCAACCAAGGTGTTGCAGAACGCACAGGCCGTTTCAACCCACTGGGTGAATTCGTCGCCAAGATTCCAGTTGTTGGCATGTTTCAACACATATTTCTTCAGCATGTCGCCGTTGCGGTCGATCAATTCGCAGGTGAAGAAAATAAGTCCTTTATCTGAAGCACCTTCAAAAGCTTTGAAACGCTCATACAATAAAGCGGTTACTTTTCCGGGGAAGGAGTTTTGAGGCTCCATCTCCAGGGTATCATTCTCGTCGAAAGCAATACCTGCTTCAGTGGTATTGGAAATCACAAAACGTAATTCAGGATTTAATACCGATGCTTTGTAAACATCAAATTCAGTATAAGGATTGATTCCTTTATTAATTGCTTGAATAAATTCAAATTCTTTAACAGGCTTTCCGTCTTTAATCCCTTTCAGGTACACATGGTAAAGACCGTCTTGCTTGTTTAGCAAATCAACCATTCCGTTTGGAAGTGGCTGTACCACATCAATACCGGCGTTGAAGCCAATTTCGTTGTTCATTTTTTGAACCATCCAATCAGCAAAGGCTCTTAAGAAGTTACCTTCACCAAACTGAAGAATTTTGGTTGGGTATTTCTCTGCATTTTTAACGTTCGTTCTGTTCAGTTGCATATTGTTTTATTTTTTAGTTTTTTTTGATTTCGTGTTCGCACACGGAATGTTGATTTTAAAAAACCGTGTTCGCACACGATTTCAACGGCGAAAGTATAATATTTTTCTAATTCTGCCGAATTATTTTCTTCAAATCGTGTTAAATTATTATTAACCAGTCTATTTTAGAAATATTCTAAATATGGAAATCTGTGCTGTGCGACCGATCCCGTTCAGTTTATACCCGGATTCATTATCTTTGGAAATCAAATACTTTGAGTTTGGAAAAAACGATTGTTGTAATAACCGGTGGCCCCGGCTTTGGAAAATCGAGTGTCATTCGAAAGCTGGGCGAGTATCATTTTAAGGTGGCCAATGAGTTTGCCCGCGAAATTATTGACGAGCAACTCAAAACAGGCGGCCATAAATTGCCTTGGAAAGATAGTCGCGGATTTCAACAAGCGGTTTTCGCTCATCGGCTGGATTTTTACCAGTCGGTGAAAAACGGAGAACTTGCGTTTTCAGACCGAGGGTTGCCGGATCAGCTGGCTTTTGCCCGTTCCCGGGGAGCTAATTTAACTGACATGCTTGACCTTGTACTAAACTATCGCTATTTTCCGCATGTATTTATAACTTCACCCTGGAATGGAATTTATGGGACAGATGCGGTTAGAAACGAAACATATGAAGAGGCTTGCCGTTTGCATGAGATCATCTGTCAAACGTACATCGACTTAAATTATAAACTAGTAGAATTGCCTGAATCAAGCGTGGAGACACGCGCAAAATTTATTATCAATTACCTAACTCAACAAAATAATGAGCTTATCAAGACGAAGATTTTTTAAACGAGCAGTTACGCAAACTGCCGGGATCGCATCTATCCCGATGATTTTATCAGCTACTTTACCGAAAGAGGATAAACAGGAAAAGGACAGATTTTCGATGTTCGATGACGATGGAATTGTTCTTTTTCAGGGAGATTCAATTACTGATGCCGGACGAAATCGTGAGCGCCAATTACCCAACGATGCCGGCTCGTTCGGAAATGGTTACGCCCTGATGGCGGCCGCAAGCTTATTAAAGAAATTGCCAGCGAAGAACCTTACTATTTATAACCGAGGCATTAGTGGGAACAAAGTGTACCAATTGAGTGATCGGTGGAACGAAGACTGCCTGGATTTAAACCCTGATGTATTGAGTATTTTAATTGGTGTAAATGATTATTGGCATAAACGAAATGGTAAATACGATGGAACTGTTGAGATTTATGAGAATGATTACCGTGCTTTATTGGAAAGAACAAAAGAAGCATTGCCCGATGTTAAACTGGTGATTTGCGAACCTTTTTCAGTTACCGGAGGTTCGGCAATTGGAGACGGATGGCAAGAAGAACTCAAGCCTTACCGGAAGGCTGCTAAAAAGCTTTCGACCGAATTTGATACCCTGTTTGTTCCATACCATAAAATATTCAGAAAGGCACTTGAACACGCTCCGGCTGCTTATTGGAGTGGGGATGGGGTTCATCCTTCAATGGCGGGTGCACAACTCATGGCCGGCGCCTGGTTGAAGGTGGTGAAGTGAAAAGTCAACTTTAAGTATAAGCTAAAAAAGTAACAGGAATCGTCAATAAAAAAAGTCTAATTGTGGTTGGCTCTGATCGCTTTCTTTTTTTCGCGTGAATTTCTTCCCCGGTAATTTTGCGGGCACAAATTTCGCATTGATCCGGAGTAATTTTTTTGTTTTGAATTAGTCTAAATAAGACGTAACTTATCCATTGGTTATCGTCACAGGTTTCATCGACGATCCATAGTCATTTTTGCCAATAATCATCTTCCTTCAATCAATTCTGATTGTAAAAAGCGATATAGCTAACTTTAAATAAATAACGATGAAAAAAATTCAATTGACAGCAAAATTCAAAATTCATGATGGCAAATTTGATGAGGCGAAAGCAATTGCAGACGAATGTATTGCAATCGTTAAAGAAAAAGAAGAAGGAAAAGGAACCCTTCGGTATGATTGGTATTTTAGCCCAGACCAAACGGAGTGCGTTGTGCAGGAAATGTATGCCGATTCAGATGCTGTTCTCACCCATATTGGAGATGTACAAGAACAATTAGGGAAAATATTTGCGATATCCGATTTTACCTTGGAAGTATATGGAAATCCGTCGGCCGAATTGCAGGACGCAGCTGCTGCTTTTGCGCCTGATGTTTATTTCTTCTATTTAGGAATGTAGCTATTAGGGACGGTTTGCGTTCTGTATTCTTTTTTAAGCTGGAACTTTTATAATTGCAAGAATAAGTAAAGTTGTGTCAATTAGTCAGCTTAATAAGGGTAAAGTTTACAAGCTGTCGAACCGTATAGCCCGTAATTTTTAATACTTCGATGGATTGAACTGTTAATTGAATGTTACAGTTTCCGGCGATTGATTTCGATTGTTGGAAAATTCATTTTAATTGATTTATTTCGCTACTGTAAAACCAATACGGTCGATAAATGACAGGCAAGGATGAAATTGTAAAAAAGGAAATCTTGGTAGAAGCACAGCGGTTGTTTCAGCAGTTTGGGTTGAAGAAGACAACGATGGATGAAATTGCTGAAGCTTGCGGTAAGGCCAAAAGTACGCTTTATCATTACTTTAAAAGTAAGGATGAAGTGTTTGATGCCGTTATTCAGTTGGAGATGTTGAATCTTAGGCAATTCGTGAAAAATAAAGTAGAAGAGCATAAAACAATGCTCGACAAAATTAAGACCTATGTCATTGAATTTCATAAAGAAGTGGTGAATAAGGTTAACCTGTACCGCCTCATCCGCCAGGATTCAAAATCGTTTGGGTTTGCGAAAGATAAATTTCTGAAAATGATGGAGTTTGAGCAATCTTACATTGTTCGGATTCTGGAAGATGGTTTTGATTCCGGGGAGTATAATACTTCAGCGAAGGAAGACATTCCGTGGATTGCAGAGATGTTTTTAGCCTCTTTTTACGGGGTTGTTCAATATGGAGTTGAAAAGGATGGCTATTACAACGAAGAGAAAATAGAACGGATTGTAGAACTTGTTGTGCCCCGACTTTTCACTTAAATTTTTTTTGACTGCTATTCGACTAAAAAACCAATATAGTAGTGTAGGGTATTGTAAATAGAATGATGATGATAAAAAAGACCATATTTAAAACACTTTTTGCCTTGATGCTTTGCCCGTATGGACTAATGGCGCAAGAGCAAAAACAGCTGCTGACTTTTGAGGATGCATGGCAGCTTATGACCGAACAAAATCCGGCGCTTTTGCGTGTAAAAGAAGAAATTAAGCAAAAGGAGTACGAACTAAAAGTAAAAAGAGGCTTGCATTTACCGCAGGTATCCTTAAGTGCGCAGGCGGTTTCAATGTCCGATCCTTTGCATCTCGATTTAACTCCTGTGCGCGACGCCATTACGCCGCTTTACAATACGTTGGGAAACTACGGAGTGTTTAGTGGTGTTCCCAATCCCGATCCGGCAACAAACTCGATGATGCCTGTTTTACCTGACGATATGAGTACTTCAGCTGTTCGGGAAAAATTGTTGCATGCAGGTGGAGAAGTCCAAAATGCAGAATGGGACAAGATGATACAGGAGAAAAATTTTGCCAATGTATCGGCTGCTTTTGTCTGGCCTGTTTTTACAGGTGGTAAAATAAAAGGAGCCAACGATGCTGCTAATGTGCAAATTGAAATGAGTCACGAAAATTTACGGCAGACGGAGGGCGCATTGTTGACCGAGCTGGTAAGCCGTTATTACGGTTTGGCACTAGGGGTTCAGGTAAGTGAGCTCCGAAAGCAGACCTTGGAAGGCATGCAAAACCATTATGCAGATGCACAAAAATTGTTCGACAATGGAATGATTGCAAAGGTCGAATTGCTTCATGCCACTGTTTCGCGAAATGAAGCAAAACGAGAACTGAAAAAGGCAGAGCGTAATATTGAAATTATTCGGTCGGGACTGGCGGCTACCTTGGCCAGCGATTCATTAAACCAGGTGATTCCTGCCAGTCTTTTATTTATTAATAAAGAATTGTCGGATTTGTCGTACTACGTTGACAGAGCCCAAACCGAAAATCCGCAGCTGAAACAACTGGAAGGGAAAAAAGAATTGGTTGAGATTAAGCACAAAGTGGAAATGCAAGAATACTTGCCATCGGTAGCCATGATGGGAAACTATAACATTGCGAACAAAGACTTGTCGCCATACATGCCCGATTGGTTGGTTGGAGTTGGAATGAAGTGGACTCTTTTTGATGGCATGGCCCGCAAAAACAGGATAAGAGCCAGCGCAACCTTGCACAGTCAGGTTAATTATGCCGAACAAAAAGCGCACAATGACCTAAAAGCATACTTAACAAAGTTGTACCAGCAGTTGCAAATGCAAATGGAGCAAAAAACAGAGCTGGAATCAACACTCAGGCTGGCTGAAGAATATCTTCGAAGTACCGAAAAAGCATTTAGCGAAGGTTTCGCAACCTCTACATCGGTGGTTGACGCTTATACCAAAGTGGCACAGGTAAAAACATTACGCTTAAAAGTGTTTTACGAATACGATGTCGCTTTAGCCAGCTTTCTGCAAACGGCCGGTATTCCCGAAGAGTTTGCACGCTTTTGTTACGGAGAAAATACATTAACCGATTCATATTAGTTCATTCGAAAAGCATTGTTTAAAATCTAATTTCAATATACGATGAATAAAAAAACACTAACATCGATAGTTGTACTAGTTGCCATCGTTGCATTTATAGTTTACACTTTTATTGTTGTGCTAAAACCGCAACCGGTTATTTTACAGGGAGAAGTGGAGGCTCAGCAATATAGTATAGCCTCAAAAGTGCCCGGAAGAATTCAGGAGGTGGCTGTTAAAAAAGGACAAACAGTTAAAACCGGCGACTTTATCTTTTCGATCAGCAGTCCCGAAATTGATGCTAAGTTGGCTGAAGCGCATGCGGCTCGTTCTGCTGCCAGTGCGCAAAGTAGAAAAGCACAGAATGGTGCGCAAGAAGAAGATATTACGGCTGCCTATAGCGTATATGTAAAAGCTGAAGCTGCTGCTCAGTTTGGCGAAAAGACCTTTGCTCGTATTCAAAATTTGTATGACGAAGGAGTGGTACCCGAACAGCAACGCGACGAGGCGGAGACAAAAATGAAAGCGGCTCGCGAAACGGCAAAAGCAGCCAAAGCAGTTTGGCAAAAGGCGGAGAAAGGAGCACGCGAGGAAGACAAAGCGGCTGCTTTTGCTCTTGTAGAACGGGCAGATGCCGCTATTGATCAGGTGCAGTCTTACCTGGACGAAACCTCGATTAACTCCATTGCCAATGGCGAAGTTTCGGGAATTAATATTGAGCAGGGGGAACTGGTTTCTACCGGATTTCCGGTGGTTACAATCATTGATGTTGACGATATTTGGGTGACATTTTATGTGCGTGAAGATTACCTGAATCATTTTAAAATGGGAAGCACCTTTGAGGCCGATTTACCGGGCTTAGAGAATAAAACTTCAGCGTTTAAGGTAACTTACATTAGCCCAACCGGAAGTTTTGCCCGTTGGAATGCCACCAAAACTTCGGGTGAGTTCGATTTAAAGTCGTTCGAAATTCAGGCACGACCAGTGAGAAAAATAGAGGGTTTACGCCCTGGAATGTCGGCAATAGTCACCTTGCCCGAAAACCGATAGTCGTATGAAGGGACTGAAAGACCATCCCATATTTGCTGTTATTTTACGCGAAGTAGATCGGATTGCAAAGAATCCTGCTTATCGGTTTCTATTGTTTGTTGGCCCGTTGGTGGGGATTCTGTTACTGTTTTTTATTTTTCACCAGGGGGTTGCTAAAAAATTGCCCATTGCGGTGGTCAATCAAGACAATACTTCGCTTTCGATAAAAGTTAGCAATGCCTTAAATGCGTCGTCTGATGTGGCTGTTGTCAGAATTGTTGACGATATGTTTCAGGCCGAAAAGCTGCTGAAAAAAGGACTTGTCGAGGCCATTGTTCTTCTCCCCAAGGATTTGCAGAAAAATGTTTTACAGGGAGTTGAAGCTCCTGTTCCGGTGTATATTAACGGAACCAATGTTACGGTTGCAGGTGTCGTACAGCGTTCGGTGCTCACCACTTTGGGTACCTTTTCGGGAGGGGTGCAGCTAAAAAAACTAATGCTGGCCGGAAATACCCGCGAGCAGGCCATGGCACGAGTAATGCCCGTGAATATTCAGAAGCATATTCTGTTTAATCCGTATTCCAACTACGGGTATTTTTTAAACTCGGCCATGCTGTATTTTACCTTATTTCTTTTTGCTTTTATGAGTTCGGTGTACACCTTTGGTAACGAGTTGAAGCGAGGAACTGGTTTAGATTTGCTCGAATCGGGAAACAACAGCGTACGGCTGGCAGTGGTCGGCAAACTATTTCCATACACAATCATTTTTTCAGGATTTGCGATGTTTATTGCCTTTCTGCTTTTCAAGGTTGAAGGTATGCCCTTGAAAGGTAGTTTTCTGCTTCTGTTTGTAGGGCAGTTTATCACCATCCTGGCCTATCAAATGCTGGGATTGATGTTTGTTGCCGTTACCAGAAATATGCGTCTTTCACTGTCGGTGGGTAGTGCATACATTATGATGGGGATTACTTTTTCTGGATTAACCTTTCCGATAGAAGGCATGCCGCCACTAGTGCGGGCAGTTACAGCAATATTTCCTTTTACCTGGTGGGAGAAACTGCTGATTTCACAAGCTTTGCGAGGAGCTCCCATACGTGAGGCACTGCCTTATATCTGTTATATTCTAATTTTCATGCTAACGGGCCTTGCTTCATTTGGCATTTATAAACGCACGCTTGGTGATTCAACGCATTGGGGAAAATCTTAAGGTATCATGACGAAAGACAGAAAAATAAATAGTTTTGAATTGATAAACATTCATTTTAAGAATGAATTGAAAGCCATTTTTACCGACAGTGGGGCAGTGCTTATTCTTGTTGGCGCCTTATTGATCTATCCGATACTCTATTCGTTTGGCTATTTTAATGAGGTGTTGACTGATTTGCCCGTAGGTGTGGTTGATCTGGATCAAACACCCACCAGCCGAAAATACACCGCCATGTTGGATGCAACCCGCGATGTAAGTGTGGCCTATAATCCGCAGGACTTAACAGAAGCGGAAGAGTTGTTTATGGCCAATAAGATATCCGGCGTATTGCTGATTCAAAGAGACTTTCAGAAAAATATATTAGCCGGAGAGCAGGCAAATGTGGCCGTTTATGCTGATGGTAGCTACATGTTAAAATATAAAACGTTCTATCTGGCAGCTTCAACGGTGAATGCTTATTTTGGAGGAGGGGTGAGTGTAAAACGCTACATGGCCGAAGGGAAATCGTTTCGGCAGGCAAAAGTAGCCAGCAGTCCATTCGATGTGCAAACGCATATGCTGTATAATCCTTCGGGTTCGTACGGAAGTTTTATTATGCCGGGGTTAATTATCATTATCATTCAGCAAACCTTACTGATTGGAATCGGAATTTTAGGTGGTACGTTTTCCGAGTCGAAAGCTTCGCCATTTGTCCTTTCGCAGCAGAACCGGACCAAAGAGATTGTGCCTTTGTTGTTTGGTCGGGTGGGTGCTTATATTTTACTTTCGCTATTCAATATCTGTTTGGCCGTTATTGTGATTCACCACTGGTTTCACTACCCTGATAAAGCCGGGATGCTCAACGTACTGATGCTGCTATTTCCCTTTTTACTGGCTGTAATCTTTCTCGGAATCGGCTTGTCTACCTTATTTAAACACCGCGAGTCGGCCATCGTTTTTATGATGTTTTTATCGCCTATTGCGCTTTTTTTAAGTGGAATTTCGTGGCCGGTTTCTGCAATGCCGGATTGGTTGGTAGGCCTTTCGAAAATACTACCCGGAACGACCGCTGTACCTGCTTACTTGCGTTTGCGAACCATGGGCGTCAGTCTGATCGATATCAGGTCGGAACTATTTTTCCTTTATCGTCAGGCAGGGATTTATGCCGCGCTAACCATCGGCTACTTTTTTCTTCGGATTTATATTGATCGACGAAAACCAAGTAATGGAAACTAATTAATCGTCAGATTTTAAGTGACTACCTTTCTTCGCAGCCGGAAAGTAAACGCTAAAATAAATTCTTTTTCCAGAAGATAATTATACCCAGTAAGGCTAGCAAAATGGACCCCATTAGGATAATTGGAAATGCGTAAGCGTTTCCTTCCAGGTGGTTGGGGACATTCATTCCGTATAAACTGGCAATTAAGGTCGGAATCATCAAAATGATTGAGATGGAAGCCAGTTGCTTCATCACCACGTTGAGGTTATTGGAAATCACAGAGGCAAAAGCATCCATCATGCCACTCTGGATATCGGAGTATATTTGCGACATTTCCAGTGCCTGTTTGTTTTCGATGATCGCATCTTCCAGCAGGTCTTCATTCAGCTCAGTCATGCTTCGCTTTAGACCATTTCGCAGTCGGGCTAGTACTATCTCGTTGGCTTTTAGTGAAGTAATGAAAAACACCAGGCATTTCTCCATCTTCAGAAGCTTGTTGAGTTCCCGGTTACGAACCGATTTTTCCAGCTCGTTTTCAATTTGCGTAGTTTGTTGGTTAATCTGTTTCAGGTAGCGCAGATAAGCGGTTCCCGAGCGTAGAAATAGCTTGATAACAAAGTTTAAATCATCGTGCACCAATAGACTTTGCCCGCGGTAAAGCATCGGTTTTTCCAGGGGCAGCACCTCATTGCTTCTGGAACAAATAGTAATGGTTACCTCTTTAGATAAAAATATGCCCAAGGGTAAGGTATAATAAGGGACACCATTATTGGGATTGTCAACCGGAATTCGCAGGATAATTAACGACCAGTCTTCGTCGACCTCGTAACGTGGTCGCTCATCGGTATCCAGAATATCCTGAATGATATCAGCCGGAATTCGGAACTCTTCTTTCAGACGTTCAACTTCTGCTTTTGATGGATTAACAGCATTGATCCAACATCCTTTTTCGGCTTTTGATATTTCGGTGTACCCACCGAAGCTTTTAAATATTTTTAGCATGACTTTGCCTCCTTAAATCGGTTTGCAGGAGGCGCGAAAGCTCCCTACAGTGAGGTTAATAACTTATTTTTCGGGTGACCCGGGCCTTCGTCCATTTGACAGTTTGTTTTTATTATTGCGGTGCAAAGCTAGCTAAAACATATTCTATAAAAGAAGAAATTTATCTTTTATTTAGGAAAAAGGTTTTGTCCGATTTGCCTTTGTGTTGGGCAACACTATGGCAACCAGATGACAACTAGTTAAATAGTTTCTTTAACTTGTCACCAATATCTTTTACCGATTTTTCAATTCCTTCCTGAGTTGATTTCTTTACTTCTTCCTGAATCATTTTTTTTGCCTTACTTAAATCCATTTTCACTTGAGGATCGGTTAAGTTTCCGGTAATACCAACGGTAACCGGAATGAGGGTGATGTTATTTGATCCGGGAAGAAATCCCAACATGCTATTAATATCTCCACTTATATCTTCGCGGTTTACCTGAAAGTCCAATTTAATATCAAGCATTTGGTCCACCGTCAGATTTCCGTGCATCGAAACTTGCTGATCGGCTATTTTCGTTTGAAATGGTTTTAGTTCGATGTTTCCGTTATCAAAATTGAAATAGGCGGTGAAATCATCAACCTTCACATTCTTTAGCTTCTCTTTTTTGATGAAACTTTTAATTTGGTTGAAGGTGGGAGAGTCGATAATATGTAAGTTTTGTGTGTTGAAAAAACCGCTACCATCGAGGGTTGACGGAATGATATTGAGCTGTTCGTTCAATTGACCATTAAACTTTAAATCGGTGGAGAATTCCCCTTGGCTGCGTGCAGCAATTGGTAGGTAGCGCTGCACCAATCCGAACGATTGATAGGCGGCGGGAATCTGAATGTCACTGATATTCAAATTGAAATCAAATAAGGGTTTGTTTGCTGCGTTGCTTTTGTAACTGCCATCAACTGCCAGATGTCCTTGCAACAAGTCCATGTTCAGTTTTTTCAGTTTCAGTTGCTTGTTTTGTACCTCAATTAGGCCAACGATGTTTCTGATCTCTATGCGGTCGAACATTGCTCTGTTAATGCTTGAGTTAAAAGCTAAATTGAGGTTTGCCGGAACCTGAAATGCAAAAACACTATCGTTGGTTGTTGTTGAAACGGAATCGGCTTCAGCTGCCATTAGATTGGACAATTCATTAAAATTAAGGTAGTTTGATTGCAAGGAGAAATTTCCTTGCAAGGTTTTGTCGAGCAAGAAATAAGGAAGATAATTGGTGAGTTTGCCATTTAGCGCAAAATCACTTTGACCGGTTTTCGCATTGAAAGAGCTGATTGTGATCGACGTATTATCAACTTTTACCGAGCCGGACTTTATTTCAACTGCTTGAGTGATTTGTGGTGTTTTTACTTTGAAATTGCTAAAAGTAAACGCCCCATCGGAAGCGATTTTCTCGTAGTTTTCATTCTCAATGGCCGACATTCTCCCTTTTACACTCAGGTTGCCATCCATTATACCTTGCAGTTCGATGCTGTCCATGGGGATCACACTCGTTAGTCGGGTAAAATCAATTTTTCCTTTAAAAGATGCATCAAATGCCGGATCGCTCATAGGATGCGTTAGTGTTAGGCGTGCGTCAACGGGGTTTTCACGAATTTGTGCATGCGCATTCGAAATATTCACGGTTAGCAAATCCAATTCTCCCTGTGGCTTGGAGATTTTTCCATCCAATGAAATACGTTCGATCTTGTCGGGAGCATTGGCATATTGCAGGGTTGCATCTTGCACATACAGGCGAGCATCAATTTCAGGATAGTTATCTTCGTAAAACCAACCTTTTACCTGCCCTTCAAATCCTGCTTCGCCGGTGGTTTGAATGTCTTCTAAATAGCAGCTTTGATACGATTTGGGAACCATAGCTAGTAAGGTTGCAAAGTCGCTTTGTGGTTGCTTAAATTGAAGATCGAAATACATGCTGTCTGACGGCATTTCAAAACGCCCGCTCAAGTCGAGCGGCAGCTCATTTAAATGGATGGTTGATTCGCCGAATTCAAAGTTCATCTTATCGTAGTCAGCCATGAGTTGGCTATTCACTTTTAAAACGGTATTGGCAATATATTCGGTTGAATCGTATTCGAGCCTAAATTCTCCAATTTCAGCATCCAGATCAAATTTTGTAATTGTTCCTTCCAATGTTCCGCTGGCATCGAGGTTGGAATGCAAAAGCCCAACGACAGTTGCCGTTGATGCGTCTCTGTAAATTAAACTTAGGTCGCGAATCTCAATGTCATTCAGCGAAATGGACATCCCGCTCTCACTCGTTCCTGTAGTCTCCGTTTCTGTTGTTTCCTTGGCAATGTCCCAATTTACCTCGCTATTTGCATTAGCCAATAAATTGATTTGCGCCTTGTTCAATCGTAAACTCTGTATGGTGAAATCTTCTCCGTTAATTAAATCACTTAACGAAATATCAGTAGCCAACGACGCCATTTTCACCAAGGTGTCTCCTTCAAATGGATTAATTCCGGTTACGGTCAGTCCTTCAAGTTCCATGGTTACATTGGGAAAATTTCTCCACAAGTTGAGATTAAAGTCTGCAAATTCAACTTTCGCATTAACATTTTCATTCAACGTTGTTTTTACCTTGTTTAGTAGTGGCTTTTTAAAAACGATTGGAACTATGATGATTGCAGCTATTAGTAACAGAATAATGATGGCTATGGTAATGAATACTTTCTTCATGGGTTTATTGATTGATTATAATTTGTGGTTGTTCGATCTCATTTGTGTTTATATAAAACGAGTTTTACGCAAAAGAATTACATGTAAATGATAATTCATGTTCTTTAACGAAAGAATCATGCCAAATGTGGGTTTTCGAATAATATAAGCTTTCGAAGCAGGTCAATTGCTGCTTGCGAGGAACGTAAAATATTGCGCTCGCGGTTATGCGCAAAAGTATAACGCTCCAGCTTGATATTCTGTTTACTGATAACGGCAATCCAAACGGTGCCAACGGGTTTTTCATCTGTTCCGCCGTCGGGGCCTGCGATTCCTGTTGTAGCTATGGCGTAATCGGTATCCAGTGCTTGCTGCACTCCTTGGGCCATTTGCAGAGCGACTTCTTTGCTCACTGCTCCATATTTTTCCAGCTCATCGGCACTTACTTTCAATAGGTGTTGTTTGACTTCATTCGAGTAAGCAATAATACCGCCTTTTAAATAGGATGAACTGCCGGGATTAGCGGTAAACATATGAGCAATATTCCCTCCGGTGCAACTTTCGGCAATTCCCAAAGTCAATTTAGCTGAAGTTAAAAGCTGTCCGGTTACTCCTGCCAAAGAATCGGCGTTGTAACCAAAAAAGTTTTCAGCAATTAAAGGTTTCAGAAGCTCAATCTGCTGGTGAACTTCCTTTTTCAGCAGCTCCATTTCTTTTCCGTAGGCACTCAATCTTAGTCGAATCATCAGCTGGCTGGGTAAGTAGGCCAGTTTAATAAAGTCGGGTAGGGCGGCTTCCCATTCTTCCAGCTTTTCGGCAAGCATTGATTCGGGAATGCCATAAACCAAAACCGTTTGATGATAGATAGACCTGGCTTTCCCATTTTTACTGAGTCGCGGAAGCACTTCCTCGCTCATAATACTTTTCATTTCGAATGGAACGCCCGGCATTGATACAAATATGGTGTCATTCTTTTCGAACCACATTCCCGGAGCAGTACCGGTGGAATTAGTCAGAACCGTGCATTTGTCGGGAACCAACGCCTGATCTTTATTCAGCTGATTCATGGCGATATTGCGTTTAGTCAGTCGCTCGGTTACCCGTTGTAACACTTCCTGATTGATTACCATTTCAGAGTCAAAGTACTCGCAAAGCACCTTTTTGGTGATGTCGTCTTTTGTTGGTCCCAATCCTCCGGTAATTAAAACCAGATCAGCATGCTTCTCGGCACTGGCCAATGCTTTTAGAATATGCTCATGGTCATCATGCACCGATGTGATCTGAAAAATCTCTATTCCATGTAAATTGAGTTGTTCACCCATCCACGCGGAGTTGGTATCAACAATTTGTCCGATTAGTATTTCGTCTCCTATCGTTATAATTTCTGCTTTCATGCTATTTGTTCTGAATTCAAAGTTTCGGATTTCAAGTTTTCTTACCCTCTCTTTTCCAATGCTTGCAGGCGTTGCAATAGTGTTGGATGCGAGTAATGCACAAACACGTAGGCCGGATGTGGGCGAAGGTTACTTAGATTTTTAACCGATAGCTTTTTTAATGCAGAGGCCAATGGTTTACCGTCATAATGTTCGGCTGCAAAAGCATCCGCTTCGTATTCATTCTTGCGCGATAGCATATTCATACCAATTCCAATTATGGAGGACAGAGGTGAATATAAAATTCCAAACGCAATTAGTCCGATGTGAAAATTGGGTTCTGCTACGCCAAGTGCCTCTGAAAGAGTCGGGCTATTGATCAAGAGGGAGAAGACAAAAAGCATGAATCCGGTTTGCAAGATACCAATGATTAAGCTCCAGATAATGTGTTTCTTTTTGTAATGTCCAATTTCGTGAGCCAGTACGGCAACCAGCTCCGGGATCTCCATGTCATTGATTAAGGTGTCGTAAAGCACAATTCGTTTTTTTGCACCCAATCCGGCAAAGTATGCATTAGCTTTCGTTGATCGTTTGCTGCCATCAATCACATAAATATTGTCGAGTTTAAAGCCGACTTTACCGGCAAAATTTTGAATGGCTTGCTTCAATTCACCATCTTCCAAGGGAGTTTGTTTGTTGAACAACGGAACAATCAAGCTCGAATAAAACATGGCCATAAAAATGGAGAATACACTGATGACGATCCAGACATAAAGCCAAAACCATTGCCCGGTTTTTAGGTAGATGAAAATGATTAAGGCCAGTAAACCACCTCCAATAACAGCGCCCAGTAGCCAGCCCTTAATTTTGTCGAGTACGTATGTTTTTGCCGTTGTTTTATTAAACCCGAATTTCTCCTCGATAACAAAGGTGCTGTATAAATCGAATGGGGTGTTGAGAATATCGGATGCCAGCATCAAAATACCAAAGAAAAGCAGTGCTGACCATATCGGATTACTCGAAATATCCATCGCCCAGTCATTTACCAAAGCAAAACCCTGAAAGAAAAACATCAGCATGATCAACAAGAAACTAAACGAACTGGTCAACATACCAAACCGATGGTTGGTTTTAGAGTACAGCTGTTGTTTTCGATATTTTTCTTTGTCATAAATGTCTTTTACTTCGGCGGGCAATTGATTGCTCCAGCGAGTGGTATTTAGATAGTCGAGGTATCGTTCGAGAATAAAATCGAAGACCAGAATTCCTATAATGATCCAGAATAAAGTTGTCATTGTTGATTGTGTTTTAAAATGCACCCAAAGGTAGAAAAGCCATACAGATTGTCAGGTTTTCTACCTTTGATTTATGTTTATTTAAGAATTATTTGGTTGCTACCAGTCGAATAACGTCGGCTCGACCTTTATGAAATGGCCCTTCGTCTAAAACAACTTCTTGTTCAGTAATCTCCAGTTTTGAGAAATTAGCAAAATCTGCTTGCAGCTCTTTTTTCGAAAAAAGCATGCCGATGTCTTGCGGACCACCGGTGTTGTTCTTAATTTGCTTTTTCGAGAAACCCTCTAAAATTAACGTTCCACCGGCTTTTAGGTAGCTCGCTAGTTTTTGGTGGTAGCTATTTCTTTTGGTCGCAGGCATGTGTGTAAAAACTAAGCCCATACAATCAAACGATTCATCTTTCAACTCAATGGTGTCGTAGGAGTGGATTAAGTATTCAAACTCGACCTGAAGCTGCTGCGCCAATTTTTCGGCTTTCTTTTTGCCTTCAACACTTGGATCGAAAGCGGTGACTTGCCAACCTGATTTTGCTGCGAATGCCGCATTTCGTCCTTCTCCTTCGCCCGGGAGCAGTATTTTACCCGGAGTTAATTTTTGTAGTTCTTCTTTTAGAAAATTGTTTGGTTCGATACCATATACATATTCTTTGCTTGAAAAGCGTTCGTCCCAGAAATTATTCATGAATCTATATTTTTACGAAATAACAAGAGTCGTTACTGTTTGTTTGTATTGTCAGGTTTAACTTAAAGCATCATACAAAACTTCAACCGGATGCAATACTTTTCGCCCGGTTCCTTCCAGAATCTGATGTCGGCATGAAGTTCCCGGTGCTGAAATAATCTCTTGCTGTTGGGCTTCGCGCACTGCCGGGAATAAAACCAATTCACCAATTTTTTGGCTGAGCTCGTAATGTTCCTTTTCATAACCAAAAGAACCGGCCATTCCACAACAGCCGCTTGGGATTTCGGACACGATATAATTCTTGGGGATTTCCAACATTGTTTTTGTAGAGGCGGTACTTGCAATCGCTTTTTGCTGACAATGGCCATGCAGTTTGATTGCCTGTGTTGCTTCGGTGAAAAGCGATTGATCAATCTTTCCTTTTTCAAATTCGGAAGCAATAAACTCGTCAAAAAGAAAGGTGTTTTTGGCTAATTCTTTTGCTTTGTCTTTAAACTGATCGTCAACCAGCTCCGGGTATTCATCTCGAAAAGACAAAATTGCAGATGGCTCAATTCCGATTAAAGGAGTTGAATCGCTTACCAATTCTGTTAGTTGCTGAATGTTTTTTGTGGCAATTCCTTTGGCGGTTTTTACCAGTCCTTTTGACAGGTATGTTCTGCCACTTTCGCGATGTTTCGGAATTTCAACTTCGTACCCCAACTTATTGAGTAACAAAATCGCTTTGATTCCGATGTCACTTTCGTTTTCGTTGGTAAACTCATCAGCAAAAAGATAGACTTTTCCCTTGCTTAAGCCGGAGCTTGATCGTGGTTTGGTGTACCATTTTCGCAAACTCAGCTTTGAAAGTTTTGGAAGGTTTCGTTCCGGTGCAAAACCAATGGCTTTTTTTAGTGTATTGGTTTCCATTATGAAATTGGTTAAGCCACGAAAAGGCCTACCTAATCTGTTTAATTGCGGCAAATAAGCAATCAACCGGGTGCGTAATGGGATACCGTGAATTTCGTAATAATGCTGTAAAAATTCAGCTTTAAACTTGGCCATATCCACATTCGATGGGCATTCGGCTTTGCAGGCTTTACAGGAAATACACAGATCCAGGATGTTGTAAATCTCCTCATGATCAAACGGATTGCTTTTATCTGAGCGGGTTAAAAATTCGCGCAGCACATTGGCTCGTCCCCGGGTGGTTTTGTCCTCATCTTTGGTGGCCATATAAGTCGGGCACATGCTGCCACCAATCAGAACACTTTTACGGCAATCGCCCGTTCCGTTGCACTTTTCAATGGCTCTTAAAAAACCTTTGGTTTCGGAGAAGTCAAAGGTAGTGTCAATCTTTTTTGTTTCTCCAATTAAATACCGGAGATTTTCAGTAATGGGAGGGGTGTCCACTATTTTTCCGGGATTTAAAATATTGTCCGGATCCCAGGTTTGTTTCAGCTTTTTAATGAGTTGGTAGTTTGCCTCGCCAAGCATAAACGGGATAAATTCGCCACGTAATCGGCCATCGCCGTGTTCGCCACTCAACGAACCTTTGTATTTTTTCACCAGCGCTGCAATCTCTTTGGCAATGGTGTGGTACAGCTGAACGTCTGCTTCATCTTTCAAATTTAAAAGAGGACGTAAATGTATTTCACCGGTTGCAATGTGGGCGTATTTCACACAGCTTAATCCATATTTAGCCAGAATTTCATCAAATTCCTTCATGTAGTCAGGCAAATAATCGGGTGCCACGGCGGTATCTTCAATTACTGTTGTACTTTGCCTATCGCCCGCAATATTCGATAACAGGCCGAGCCCTGCTGTGCGAAGAGCCCATACACGTTTGATCATGTCGTTGCCTAGTACCAAAGGAAAATGGTAGCCAAGTCCTGCTTTACGAAAGTCCTTTTCAAGGTTTTGAGCAATACGGTGAATTTCTTCTTCTGTATCTCTGGCAAATTCAATCATCAACATCGCTTTCGGATCACCCTGAACGAAAAAGCGGTTTTTACGTTGTTCAATGTTCTCCTTTGTGCAGTTCATAATGATGTCATCCATCAACTCGATGGCACCCGGGTTGTGTTTTAGGGCAACCAAGTTGCCAAGGTAGGCTTCTTGCAGGCTATTAAAATGAGCGCAAACTAATCCCTTGTGTTTTGGAGGAAGGGGAATTAGGTTGAGTTTGATTTGAGTGGTGAATGCTAATGTTCCTTCACTTCCGGCCAGCAGTTTGCAAACGTTAATTGGTTCTCCATTTTTTGTAAACGGATCGGTCTCAAGCAAGATGTCGATCGCATACCCGTTGTTTCGTCGTTTTACTGTTGGGGCAGGATACTCGTTCCTGATATTTTCCTGGTTGTTGGTATTTGAAAGCGTTTCATACAGGTTCTTATAGATTCGCGTTTCCAAACTGTCGTGTTTGTCATTGCATTTAGCAAGAAATTCCTCCGTATTCAACGTTTTAAAAACAACATCCGACCCATCAGAAAGAATGCAGTCTGCTTCCAGAATATGATCGCGGGCACTCCCATAGATCAGCGAATGCAGTCCGCAAGAGTTGTTTCCCACCATGCCGCCAATACAACAACGGTTGGCGGTTGACGTTTCGGGTCCAAATTGTAATCCGTGTGGAGCCAGATACATATTTAGTTCTGTCAGGTTTACTCCCGGTTCAACAATCACCCACCTTTCATCGACATTGAGTTCAATGATCCTGTTCATGTATTTAGAAACATCAATCACAATACCCTTTCCTACAACCTGACCGGCAAGCGATGTTCCGCCGGCTCGCGGAATTACTGAGGTTTTGTGCTCCCGGGCGAAGTCAATAATTTGGCGGATGTCTGCTTTATTTCTTGGTTTGCAAACAGCTTGTGGAATTTCCCGGTACGATGAAGCATCGGTGGCGTAAATAACCTTTTGCACATTGTCTGTATAGACATCACCATCCAGTTTTTGTTTTAATTCCAGAAACAAATCATTTGTGTTCATAGAAGAATTCTTGGTGCGACGAACAAAATTATCAATTTATTTGAGCTGAAAGAATATTCAGATTCGATTAATTCTCAATTAATTTTCAGAAAAAATTAACATAGCATATGTCTACATGCGTAAAGCTAGATAGATCAATGCAATCGATTGCTCAAATTGTTGTTGTTTTTCATCTAAATAGCTATAAGTCCTTAATTATTGGAGGGGTTAACAAATAATTAGCACACATTGGGGATATCAACTGGTAATTTTCCTTACTTTTGTATTTGAATATTTTACTCAAAAGTTAAAAATCTTAAACTTTCAGATGAAACTACTTGAACGTGTTATTAAGAACGCCCAAAGTTATCAAAAGCGTATTGTTCTTCCAGAAGGATTAGAACCCCGGACTCTGAGAGCCACAGAAATCATCTTAAATGAAAATATTGCCCGGATTACTTTATTGGGAAATCCG
This sequence comes from Sunxiuqinia indica, assembly GCF_009847015.1. Taxonomy (GTDB): domain Bacteria; phylum Bacteroidota; class Bacteroidia; order Bacteroidales; family Prolixibacteraceae; genus Sunxiuqinia; species Sunxiuqinia indica. The sequence continues at coordinate 62,099 of NZ_WVEM01000019.1, read as the reverse complement.
GGAGAGATTATGCAGGCAGCCGAAGACCTGGGAGTCAATATTAAAGGTGCTGTACTGATTGATCCGAAGACTGACGAACGTCGGTCAGCCTATGCTGACTTGATGGTTGAAATCAGAAAATCAAAAGGATTGACTAAGGAACAAGCATTGGAAATGTTGAACGACCCGTTGGTGTTTGCTCCGTTGATGATTAAAAGTGGTGATGCAGATGGAGAAATAGCCGGTGCAATAAATGCAACAGGTGACGTCCTCCGTCCGGCTTTCCAGTTTGTAAAAACATTGCCGGGAGTGAGTGTTGTTTCCGGTGCTTTCCTGATGTTTGTAAACGATCCTCATTTTGGGCATGATGGAATTTTAGTTTTTGCCGATTGCGCAGTAATGCCCGATCCTGATGAACGACAGTTAGCCGAAATTGCGGTGACCACTGCTGGTACCGCAAAAGCTCTTGTTGGCATGGAACCTCGGGTGGCCATGCTGAGCTTCTCGACTAAAGGAAGTGCGAAGCACGAACGTGTTGACAAGGTGGTAAATGCCACAAGAATAGCTAAGGAGCTAGATGGCGAGTTAAAAATCGATGGTGAATTGCAGTTGGACGCAGCGCTTATACCAGAGGTTGCCAAGTTAAAAGCTCCGGACAGTGAAGTTGCTGGTCGTGCAAACGTATTGGTTTTCCCAGGACTTGAAGCAGCAAATATTGGTTATAAATTAGTACAACGTTTGTCGCAAGCAGAAGCTATTGGTCCTGTATTACAGGGAATGGCAGCTCCGATTAATGATCTGTCGAGAGGTTGTTCGGTGAGCGATATCGTAAATATGGTGGCAATTACCTCTAACCAGGCTGCTGCAATGTTCAAATAAATTTAGTAAAAGTTAAAATGGCTAGTGAATTAATACATGAACCAATTGAAGAATTTGGTTTAATAAAGAAAAAGGTATCAAAGTCGCTGTTTTCTAAAATTGGTATTGTTGGATGTGGACTTGTCGGACAGAATATTGCCCGTGTAGCGAGTTTCTACGGTATTGAAGTTGTCTTCATCGAAGTCAGCGAAGAAAAGGTACGGGAAGCATACAAAAATATCGGTAAAATCCTTGACAATCGTATCGAGCATTGGGGATTAACCGAAGGTGAAAAAAGAGCAATCCTGGCAAGGATCAAAGGATCGTTAGATTATAAAGATCTTGCAGGATGCGATTTCGTGGTTGAAGCCATTCGTGCTGTTGACCGCGGTGGAAAAATCAAAGAGCGTAAAAAGATTTTCAAGAAGATTGAAAAAGTCGTGCATCGTGATTGTATTATCGGTACAAACTCAACGACTATCGTTATAACCGAGCTTTCTTCTGAAATGAAACACAAAGACCGTTGTGTAAGTCTGCACTTTCTGGTTTCGTCTCGCGAAGCCCGTATCATGGAGGTTGTAAAAGGGCTTTATACATCAGAAGATGCATATGATAAAGTTTGCAAGTTTGTTAAACTTATCAATCGTAAAATTGTACCTGTCGAAGAATCAGCTGGATTGGTCAGTGTTCGTCTCTTTGTTGTCTTGTTAAACGAAGCTTGTGAAATCTTGTTGGAAGGTGTTGCGAATATGGAAGACATTGATGCAACAATGAAAATAGGTCTTGGAATGAGATTAGGGCCTTTTGAAGTAGCTGATAAAATGGGATTGGATAAAATTGTTCGCTGGATGGAAAATATCTACAGTGAATTTGGCGATGTTCATTACAAACCATCTCCTTACATTAAACGCCTTGTTCGGGCCAAACAGTTGGGTATAGCTTCAGGAAAAGGATTTTATGAGTATGATGAGGATGGTAATCGGATTAAAGGTTCAGCCAATAATTGTTAATAATCAATCTCAAAACTTTGATCAAACAGGAGAACGATTATTAGGGAGCTTCATGCGTTGGTCTCCTAAATCAAAAAAAAGAGAACAGCTTAATACGAAAATTGCACCTCGTTAAATTGAAAAAATATACACATGAAAATTCTGGTTTTAAACTGCGGTAGCAGTTCAATAAAATATCAGCTCTTCAGTATGGATGACCAATCGGTTATTGCAAAAGGAGGAGTAGAAAAAATAGGCATGAAAGGTTCATTTTTGAAGCACAATCATGCTGACGGACGTAAAATAATGTTTGAAGGGGAAATTCTGGATCACAAAAGTGGTATCGAATACATTCTGGGAATTTTGACCAGCCAAAAGTATGGTTGTTTGGAAAGTCTGGAAGAAATTGATGCTGTTGGACATCGTGTTGTTCATGGTGGTGAGTATTTCCATGACAGTGAATTGATAACTAATGAAGTTATCGATGCCCTTGTGAAATGTACTGATTTAGCGCCTTTGCATAATCCGCCAAACTTAAAAGGTATAGAGGCTATGGAAGAGCTAATTCCCGGGATTCCCCAGGTTGGTGTTTTCGATACTGCTTTTCACCAAACCATGGAGCCTAAATCATACATGTACGGTATTCCGCATGTGCTGTACGAAAAATATAGCATTCGCCGTTATGGTTTTCACGGAACCAGCCATCGCTATGTTACAAAACGTGCATGTGATCTTCTGGGACGTGATTACGAAAGTCAGAAGATTATTTCTTGTCACTTGGGTAATGGAGCTTCTGTTGCCGCCATTAAAGACGGCAAGTCATACGACACCTCCATGGGGTTTACACCTCTTGAAGGATTAATTATGGGAACCCGTTCCGGTGATTTGGATATTGGTGTCGCAACTTACATCATGGAAAAGGAAGAACTTGGATTGAAATCGGCCAATACGCTGTTTAATAAGCACAGTGGCATGCTTGGATTATCAGGAGTATCTTCTGATATGAGAGAAATTGAAGAAGCTGCCGAAGAAGGGAACGAACGAGCCAGAATCGCTTTAGAAATTTACGATTACCGTGTTAAAAAATATATCGGTTCATACATGGCTGGTATGGGCGGATTAGATGTGTTGATTTTTACTGGTGGAATTGGGGAGAACGCGGATACCACACGTAAAGGAGTTGCCGGGGATTTGGAAGCCTTGGGAATCAAGATTGATCCAGAGAAAAATAACGGATTCCGCGGTGAGGGGGTTATCAGTACTGATGATTCTCCGGTTACGGTTATCGTTGTTCCAACCAATGAAGAATTAATGATTGCCCTTGATACTGAGAAAAAAGTATTGAGCCATGCCAAAGTGTAAGTTTTACATTTGATATTACCGAAATCTGAAACTTCAAAGTACAATATATTTTACAATTAACATCCGATGCATTTATGTGTCGGATGTTTTTGTTTTATGGGGTTTTATAATATTTTTTAGATTGACTTTTGTTCTGTATTTTCAATCATTTTTATCGTAATTTTCAAGTCCATAAAGTACTGTTATGAGTGTAAAACATTTATCAGATCTGTATCAATTAGCTAAAAATAAGAAATCGATTAAAACGATTGTCGTTGCTAATGGGATTGATGAACACAGCATTGAATCTGCCTGGAAAGCTCATCAGCTGGGTATTGTCAGAATTGCACTAACGGGAGATCGTGAGCGAATAGAGGATGCCTGCAAAAGACTGGATATCGTCATCGGCGAGTTGCAAATTATTGATGCTCCAGATGATGAGGATGCAGTGCGGAAAGCTGTTGAAATGGTACGAAAAGGGAAAGCAGATATTTTGATGAAGGGGTTGATAAATACCGATAAATATATGCGGGCGATTTTGAATAAGGAGCTGGGGCTGGTTAATTCGGGAGATCTAATAACACACATCACTTTGTTAGAAAATCCCAATTATCATAAACTGCTTTTGGCTAGTGATGTGGCGATTATTCCATTTCCCAGTCTGAAACAAAAAGAAGTGATGATCAGGTATCTAATTGAAGTTGGTCAGAAACTGGGAATAGATGAACCGAAAGTGGCTATAATTGCACCGACAGAGCAAGTGATTGAGTCAATTCCATCGTGTGCAGACGCTGCTAAATTGAAAATTAGAGGAGAGAGTGGCTTTTTTTACGGAGGTATAGTTGATGGTCCCATGGCACTTGACGTAGCTTTGGATTCAGAATCGGCAAAAATTAAAAAAATCACTTCCCTTTGTGCCGGAGATGCGGACTGTTTGCTTTTCCCGAACATCGATTCAGGAAATGTTTTTTATAAAACCAACACTAAGCTTTGTCATGCCAACCAGGCCGCCGTGGTTTTCGGTGCAAAAGTTCCCATTGTTTTATCATCGCGGGGAGATGACACGCAAACAAAGTTAAACTCGATTGTGTTAGCTGTATTATTGAGTAATTAGAACTATGGATGAATACCGAATATTAGCCATTAATCCGGGGTCGACATCAACTAAGTTTGCTGTGTATTTTAACGAAGAATGCAAGTTGAATAAGACATTACGTCATTCGATCGATGACTTGTCTCGTTACACAAACATATTGCAACAATTTGATTATCGTAAGGGGATGATTATTGATTCTCTGGTGGAAGAAGGTTTTGAGGTGGATCGCATCAAATATATTATTGGTCGAGGTGGTTTGACCTATCCTCTGGAATCAGGCGTTTATTTGGTAAACAACGAAATGCTATTGCATGCCAGCCAGGGAGTTTACGGCCAGCACGCCAGCAACCTGGGGCCTTTGATTGCTGATTACATAGCCAACCAAATACCCGGAGCTCAGGCTTTTATTGCCGATCCGGTGGTTACTGATGAAATAAGCGATATTGCTCGAATTACAGGTCATCCAAATTTCGAGAAGAGATCAATCTTTCATGCGCTGAATCAGAAAGCAACAGCTCGTTTTCATGCTAAAAAACAAGGTGAAATATATGAAGATATGAACCTGATTGTTGCTCATCTGGGAGGAGGTATTTCCGTTGGAGCACACCAAAAAGGACGCGTTGTGGACGTTAATAACGGCTTGGATGGAGATGGCCCGTTTAGCCCGGAGAGAAGTGGGGGATTACCAACCGGCCAGGTAATCGACTGGTGTTTCGATAGTAACATGACTAAGGACGAAGTTCGTCGCATGGTGGTTGGAGAAGGTGGCTATGTCGCTTATTTAAAAACCAACAATGCGAAAGAAGTTGAGGAGCTTGCTGGTCGGGGAGATGCGCAGGCAAAGTTGATTCAGGACGCTATGGCCTACCAAATAGCAAAATCAATTGGACAAATGGCTGTTGTTTTTGACGGCGTTGTGGATGCCATTTTGCTAACCGGTGGTGTTGCTTACAATAATTATTTAACAGATTACATTCGCAAAAAAGTACAATTCATTGCCGAGGTATTCGTTTATCCAGGTGAAGATGAATTAGAAGCATTGGCAAAAAATGCCCTGAGAGTAGCTCGGGAAGAAGTTGTAGCCCAAAAATATCAGCCCAGATATCCGAAGGGATAATTTAGAAATATTTACAATTTTAACAATAACACATCATTGTGCCGTTTCAATTTTCATGTTGAGCAAAGGTGTCTCATCTATAGTTAAATAGCGATTCCATTATATTGACATTGGTTTGTCAACATTCTTTTTCTGATTGATTTTTTGAGATCAGCTTCAATACTTTTATTCTCCTATCTGTTATTCATGATAGTTGTATTTTAGTGATCTAATTTATTTGGGTATGAAAGACAGTCGTGTTCTAATCAGTTCGATTTTCTTGTCTAATTCAATTTTTCAACGGTGAACTATGAAAAAAACTGAAAAACTAAAAAAGGAGCTTGGATTATTTGATGTGTTTTCAATTAGCACAGGAGCAATGTTTAGCTCAGGATTTTTTTTGTTGCCGGGGTTAGCGTCTCAGTATACCGGACCATCTGTTTTTGTCGCTTACCTGTTTGCCGGATTACTAATTCTTCCGGCGATGTTTAGTATTGCTGAAATTTCAACAGCGCTTCCCCGGTCAGGAGGAGCTTATTTTTTCCTTGATCGGAGTTTAGGTCCATTAATGGGTACCATTGGAGGTTTAGGTACCTATTTCGCCTTGGTTTTTAAAACAGCTTTTGCGATTGTTGGAATAGGTGCTTACGCCGCTATTTTTTGGGATGTCCCTGTTAAAACGATTGCGGTGGCAGCTACTTTTTTCTTTATGGCATTGAATCTAATTGGTGCTAAAAAAACCTCGCGAATGCAGAGCTTTTTAGTTGTCTTTTTGTTGGTTGTTTTAGGAACTTTCGTTTTTGACGGTCTTTATCGAATATTTTTCACTGTTGGCGTGGATAAACCTTCGATCAACACTCATTTTAATCCTTTTTTCACCAATGGTTTTGAAGGACTGATTACAGCGGCTGGCTTTGTTTTTGTTTCTTATCTAGGATTAACAAAAATTGCAAGTGTCGCTGAAGAAATCAAAAATCCGGAAAAGAATATCCCACTGGGCATGGCTTTATCACTGATCGTTACTTCGCTCATATACTTTCTCGGAGTCTTTATCATGGTTTCGTTGATCCATCCCGATGAGTTCGCAGTTGATTTGGCACCTGCAGCAAGTGCTGTAAAAGTATTATTTACATGGTTACCAGGAGATTTGGGAACCTATCTGATGATCGGTGCAGCTATGGCTGCTTTTGCTTCCACCGGTAATGCAGGCTTACTGTCTTCTTCTCGTTATCCATTTGCAATGGGAAGAGACAAGTTGTTTCCTGCCTTATTTTCGAAAGTTGGAAAGAAAGGAACTCCCGTGGTTTCTATCGTAATGACCACCGCATTAATTGTCATCTTCATTCTTGTTTTATCAGAAGAAGGAATTGCTAAACTAGCCAGCACATTCAACCTCATTATCTTTTTACTTATAAATTTTGCAGTGATAGTTTTTCGAAGTAGTAAAATAAGTTCCTATGATCCGGGATTCAATTCTCCGCTGTATCCCTGGATGCAAATTGCAGGTATGCTTATCTCTCTGGTTTTAATTGTATTTATGGGATGGGGAGCTATTCTGTTCAGTTTTGTTATTATTTTATTGGCTTCAATGTGGTTTTATTATTATGCCAAGAAAAATGTAAAGCGTGAGGGAGCGATTTATCACTGGTTCGCACTTTTAGGACAGCACCAACATGTCGAGCTTGAAAATGAATTTATGACAATATTAAAAGAAAAAGGATTAAGACAGGGAGATCCTTTTGATGAATTAATCATTAACTCCAAGATTACTAAAATTAAGCAGGAGAACATGACTTTTGAAGAACTGGTTGTTCAGGTGGCTGGCTGGCTTTCTTTTCAACTCGTTGTTTCTAAAAAGGAGCTTATTGATGACTTCCATGCGCTATCAGCCTTTGACTCCTCATTGATTAAACCTGAAGTTGCAATCTTACATGCAAAAAACAGCCGGATAAAAAAGCCGTTGCTTCATGTAATACTCTTCGAAAAAGGCATACCTAAACCAGTGGCAAAATCAGGAATTCAATCAGAAGATAATATCAAAATATTTTTCTTCCTTGCCAATCCTGAAGGTGAACCCAGACTTCAATTGCGCATGTTAGCTCGGTTAATCGACATTGTAGAACGCGAAGATTTTGTGAAAGAACTCTTGAATAAAGATAATGATCGGAGTATCAAGGAATACTTGTTGCACAATGAACGTTACATCACAGTTCAATTATTGAGAAACACAGTTCAATCAGAATTGATTGGTAGGTATTTAAAGGACGTAGTTTTCCCGGAAAATGTTCTTGTTGCACTGGTTGAACGAGATGGGCTCTCGTTTGCACCCCATGGAAATACCTTGCTAAATAAGAATGACATATTGACTATTATCGGAGAACCTCAATCGATCTCCAGGTTGTATAAACAATATATGCAAGCGGAATTTAAAAGTAAGAAGTAGGACCTTGATCTTAAGTAGAGTATACTTGTGATCTCGAAAAACTAGCAGAACTAGGATCAGTTTAGCTTACTTTGTTCAGGCATATTTCAGGCTAATTGTTATATTCGGCTAAAATAAAATTTAGTGAATGAGTGCTTACTTATTTGTAATTAGCTTGTGTGTTGTTGTTATTATTTCATTCTTCTTTAGTTTAATAGCTAAAAGAACCAATTTGCCGAGCGTGCTAATGCTCATCCTTCTAGGAGTTGGAATTCAACAAGTATTGCTCTATTTCGGGATTGAGCCTCAATATTTTAATACCCTCGAGGTGTTAGGTATCGTAGGTTTGATTATGATTGTACTGGAAGCGGCGCTTGACTTGGAATTGAAGAGAGATAAATGGCCAATTATTTGGAAATCATTTGTTATCGCGTTTGTTTCTCTCGGATTTTCCAGTGTATTAATCGCTTTTGTAACCCAATTATTCATTCAAAACCTGGATTTCATTTCTGCATTGATTTACGCCATTCCTTTTTCGATAATGAGCAGTGCGATTATTATTCCAAGTGTGTCTAATTTATCAAAGGACAAGCGGGAATTCATGATTTACGAGAGTACATTTTCTGATATTCTTGGTATTATGTTTTTCTATTTTTTAATTGAAAATGTGGATGCAAGTGGTGCCGGAGAAGTTGCAATTGCTCTCGGAAGTAATATTTTCCTTACGCTTATTATCTCGGTTGTTTTAAGTTATGCCTTAACGTATATTATTCAAAACATAAAAACAGAGGCTAAGTTTTTCTTGTTTTTGGCTGTTTTGGTTTTACTTTATGCCGTTGCAAAACTGTTCCATTTGTCTTCTTTGCTAATTATTCTCATGTTTGGTTTATTACTTCGCAATCATAAAGTACTACTGTGGGGAAAATTAGAACGATGGTTAGATGATGAGGCTATTGATGGTTTGTTCGAGAATTTTAAAATGATCACGATTGAAAGTTCCTTTTTAGTGCGAACCTTTTTCTTTGTCGTATTTGGAATCAGCTTGTCGCTTAATACATTGGTGAATTGGGAAGTTTGGATCATGAGTGGCTTGTTTTTAGTTATTCTTTACCTGATTCGGTATGTCATGTTTTTTGCAGTAGAACGAAAGGACATATTTCCGCAAGTGTTTTTAGCACCACGAGGTTTAATCTCAATTTTGTTGTTCTTTGCTATTCCTGAAGATTTTAAAGTGCCTGAGCTCGAAAGTGGTGCGTTGTTGGTTGTAATTATTTTTACCAGTCTGATTATGGCTTGGTCACTGATTTCTGAAACTGCTAATGCCAGGTTGAAGAACAAAGAAAAAGATATTAAAATAGCGCAGCAGGAGAAACTACCCTTTCAGAAAATTAAAGAGAGTAAACTTACTGATGTTTTTCACAATAATTGATGAGGCTGCAGGATTGTTTAAGGCAATAGAATCGGAAAAAGTTAACAAGCAAAAATGATTGGATTTGCACCATTAATACTATTATAAAGAATAGTTTGTTATTCGTCCGATTTAAAAGAAAACGCTATTTTTGAGATAGCTAAAACTTCATGAAAAAAAACAGAATTTGCTATGAGATACCTTGTTCTCTCACTTTCCTTTATAATTAGTTTTAATTTGTTCGGACAGCAAACCGATGTTAATTACGACGAAAGTGAGATTCCTGATTATAAATTGCCAAAATTGCTGATTACTGAATCTGGTCGAAAAGTTAAAAACGTAAAGCGTTGGGAGAAGAAACGTCGTCCGGAGTTATTGGAAATATTTAAACACGAAATATATGGAAATATTCCAGAGGAAATTGATATTTCCGACGTGATTGTCCATGAAGAAAATGGTGTTTTTTTTGACGGGCTAGCCAAGCGTAAGCAAGTGGAAATAATCTTTAAAAAAGACGATCGCGAATTGAGTGCAGAGATATTGATCTATACACCAAAGGATTCAGTAAAGGCTCCTGTTTTTGTTGGTTATAACTTCAGCGGAAACCATACAATTTCTTACGATCCGAACATTCGGCTGACTGAGTCCTGGGTGCCCGATAATCCATCTTGGGGAATCGTTCACAATCAGGTTACCGAGCAATCCAGAGGAGTAGCCACCGATAAATGGCCGGTTAAAAAGATGATCGAAGCCGGATATGGTGTGGCAACAATATATTGCGGCGATATTGATCCTGACCGGGATAACTTTCAGGATGGCATTCATCCATTTTCGTATCAGCTGGGGCAATTTCGTCCGGGATATGACGAATGGGGAAGTATCTCTGCCTGGGCTTGGGGACTGTCAAAAGCGATGGATTATTTTACAACTGATCAAGATATTGATTCGACCAAGGTAATGGTTTTTGGTTTTTCGCGTATGGGAAAAGCAGCTGTTTGGGCTGCTGCATTAGATCAACGTTTTGCGATGTGTATCTCCAATAATTCCGGTTGTATGGGAGCAGCATTGTCTCGTCGTCGCATTGGAGAAACAATTGGGATTATTACTTATCATTTTCCACACTGGTTTTGTGAAAACCTGAATAAGTATTCCGGGCACGAAGATAAACTACCAATAGACCAACACATGCTTTTAGGAATGATCGCCCCTCGGCCGCTCTATGTAACCAGCGCTACGGCCGATTTGTGGTCAGATCCGAAAGGTGAATTTTTGTCGACACTGGAAGCCGGAAAAGTATACGAACTTTACGATAAGAGAGGTTTGCCCGTAACCGAAATGCCTGCACCGAATACCCCGGTTTCGGAAACTGTGGGTTACCATATTCGGACCGGGAAGCACGATATTACTCCTTATGACTGGGAACAATTTATCAACTTTGCCAACAAACAGTTTTACTCCCAACCCGAAGAATAGTGGGGGATTAGTTTTGTACTGATGAAAAAATATGTTGTTTTTATGCGTGGTATTAATGTAGGAGGGAACAAAAAAGTTCCTATGAACCAATTGAAAGATGTTTTAACGCGAAATGGATACCATAATGTAAAAACGCTTTTGGCTTCGGGAAATGTCGTTTTTGAAAGTGAGGAAGAGCGAATTCGTTTAGTTCAGAGTATTATTGAAGAAGCTTTTGGTTTTTCGATACCTACCATCGTGTTTCCTTTCGATTACATTAAGGCCATTGTAGAAAATCAGCCATTTAAGGACGTTGAAACGGCTTCAACGATCAAATGCAATGTCACTTTTTCGCAGGCTGAGTTGAAAACCTCGTTAAGTATTCCGTTTCAAAACGAAGATGGTTCTTTCAGGATTCTTCAAGTTACTGATCATTCTGTGTTTTGGATGAGTGATACGAGCAAAATAAAAACAACGGAGGTCATGAAACTTTTGGATAGGGAATTTGGGAAAGAAATTACTACCCGAAATTACAATACTGTTGTAAAGCTGGCAAAACTGGCATCTTGATAAAATTTGATTGATGGTTGTCAGGATTGAACAGGATAGCCAATCTCATTATTCTTACTTAATTTGATTGAAACTGAAATTAACCGACTAACAAACAAACTTATGCAACACAATAACTTTCTGGCTTTCGATCTGGGAGCATCAAGCGGAAGAGCAATTTTAGGCACTTTGGAACAAGGAAAACTGAAACTGACAGAGGTTCACCGCTTTGATAATCAGATGCAATACATCAATGGACATTTCTTTTGGAACATCTTCAGCTTGTTTAATGAGTTAAAAACAGGCTTAAAAAAATGTATTCAGGAATTTGGTGTTCAACCGGATTCTATTGGAGTTGATACCTGGGGAGTTGATTTTGTGCATCTGAACAAAGAAGGAATGATCATTTCGCTTCCGTTTGCTTATCGCGATTCGCGGACAGATACTTCCATGGATGAATTGTTTGCTAAAATTCCAAAAGAAGAAGTATACGAGCAAACCGGCATCCAGTTTATGCAATTTAATAGTTTATTTCAGCTTTTTTCTATGATTCAGGATCAATCGTCATTGCTTGAGATCACCGATAAAATTTTGTTTATGCCTGATGCGCTGAACTATCTTTTTTCTGGTGAAGCTGTTGCTGAATATACCATTGCAAGTACCAGTCAGATGGTTGTTCCGGGTGAAATGAAATGGCAAACCGGATTAATAGAGAAAGCAGGAATCCCGACTTCAATTTTAGCCAATCTAGTGAAGCCCGGTACCCAAATTGGAAAAATAAAACCAGATGTGGCGCAAGAAACAGGAAGCACAGAAGTGCCGGTGATTGCTGTAGCCGGACATGACACTGCCTCTGCTATTGCTTCGGTGCCGGCTGATGATAAAAACTATGCCTATATCAGTTCAGGTACCTGGTCGCTGATGGGGATTGAAAGTGAGAAACCTTTGGTGTCGTCAAAGACACTGGAAATGAACTACACGAACGAAGGGGGAGTGGAAGGAACAACTCGCTTTTTAAAAAATATTATGGGCATGTGGCTCATCCAGGAATGTCGGCGTGCCTGGCTCGATATGAAGAACTACACGTGGGATGAAATGGTGAAACTTGCGTCAGGTTCTGAACCATTTAAATATTTGATTAACCCTGACGATTCATGCTTTTTGAATCCGAAGAAGATGCCTGAGGCAATTATAGAATACTGTGCAAAAACGGGCCAGGGTAAACCCGAAAACCATGCTCAAATTATTCGTTGTGTGTATGATAGTCTGGCTTTGAAATACCGATTTACACTGGAACAAATTCTTTCCGTAAGCGAAGAACTTATTGAGAAGATACACATCATTGGAGGAGGCGCCAATAATCGCTTTTTAAATCAACTAACAGCTGATGCTACAAAGCTAAAGGTGGTTGCCGGACCAACAGAAGCAACAGCTACCGGAAATATTCTATTGCAAGCCAAGGCAATGGGAGCATTGCAATCATTAGCAGAGATGCGCACAGTTGTAAAGCATTCTTTTGAAGTGGAAGAATTTACTCCTGGCTCTGATTTGGACTGGGATGCCGCGTATCAAAGATATACCAGTTTAAAATAAGTCTATCGAAAAAGCTGAATGAATCATCAAATTTGAATTTTGTGTATTTAAGTTTTAAAAATTATGCCAAACAGATGGTGTAAAATGTTTGCTTTTATAAGCATATCAGTTAATTTAGACCTTTTAATTTTAGTAGGGCAATTTTCATATAAATAATTCTTTTCGTGGACGATATAACTGTTGGTAGACGTAGAAATAGAACCTTGATTTTTATGATATTGGCTTTTTTTGCATTTGCGAATACAGTTCAAGGGCAAAACGAGTATCATTTTGATGAAAGTGATATTACGATTGAAGGAAGTTTGAGGCCATTTAGGCCTACAATTAGTGTTGAGCAGATATCAATGAGCCGTTATCAGGTATATTTTGCTCTTCATTCCTCTGCGCCGAGCCAACTACCTGATTTCTCAATGACTTTTAAATTCCCCAAGAATAAAATTAATCAACTGTGGAACTCTCAAACCTGGTCAAACAAGTCTTATTTTTCGTTGCCATCGTATGACCGTGCTACAGCTGACTTTTCCATTATTTCCGGCTTGACACTTAATGATCAGAATCAAATAACGTTTACTTGCAGCGATCGATTCGATTCGAGGTTTGCGACTACATTTGTGAAAGAACAAAATGATACCTTAGAGTTTGGAATCACTTTTTTTGAAGATAATCCTCCACGATCAAGTACGCAGGATTACGTTACGCAAATACTGATCGATTTTAGAAATATTCATTTTTCACAGGCTGTTTACGAAGCTTCAAAGTGGCGGTTCCAAAAAGTTTTTAAGTATGCCGCTTTAAAATCGAACAGAAGTGTAGCTCCTGTTTATTCAACCTGGTATCCAATGTATCGTGGTATTCCGTTGGAGAATATTTCCCGCGAGCTGGATTCACTTAAAACTTTTGGTTTCAAATCAATTTTAATTGATGATAGTTGGCGCTCGCTCGTGAAACTAAAAGTAGATACCGTTTACGATTACGAAAAGGCTGACTTAAAAAACTTGAAGCTCTTGATCGAGAAAAGTAATGCAATGGACATGAAGCTTTATTTGTGGTATTCATTACCATTTATGGGCGGCAATCCGGTGATTACGAAGAAATTTGAAGGGAAATACCTTCGATATAAAGATCCACAACAAATATATGTTTTGGATCCACGCTATCTGGATGTTCGCAACCACTTGGTGAGCACTTATTATAACTTCTACAAGGATTGGTTATTTGATGGGGTTTGGTTTGATTTTATCAGTAACTTTTATCCGGATGAACCGATTATTGTGAGCGAGGATTTGGGACGTGACTTTACGGATGTTCAATTGGCGGTTGACAGTTTGATGGCAGGAATGGTATCTCGGTTACAATCCATTAATCCGAATGTTTTTATGGGGCAGGAGTTTAATCCAGTTGGGCCGGATCAGAATCATGACCGAAATTTTATAGTTGGTTTCGTTGGTGTCGACGGTACGAAACTGATACGGGAAAAGATGGTCAATAATCGCATCTTGTATGGACGATATACTCCATTTATGGAGATTATGGGAATTCATCCACGTGATAACAGTGAAGATATTGCACGGAAATTTCAATCCATTATGTTTGGAAATCCACACTTGTCGTTTTTTACCACCACCTTGCCAAATGATGCCAAACAAACCATTCGGTTTTGGTTAAACTACTGGAAAGAGAACCACGAAGTCTTGATGGAGTCAGACTTTGAGCCTCAGAAGGTTGCAAACATGTATCCTGTTATTAAGGTGAAAGGCGATGAGAAGATTATTTATGCGCTGTACGGCGATTACACGCTGAGTTTGCCGCTGGCTGTTGATCGCCCCATTGATGTCATAAACTCAAAAGAAACAGCCCAAGTCGAATTTTTAGTGAATGAAGAAGGTCGCGTTTATAGGTATGAGATCTATAATCACTTAGGAGAGCTACTTGAGCAAAATAATTTAAAGGTAAAACGTAAAAACTTAATTCAATTGGAAGTCCCGGTAGCAGGTTTTATTCGAATTCTTCCGAATTGAAAGGATCTCCCACAATTGGCTGGTAATGGCGTTTTAGCCATCTGGCCAATCCATCCAGTCCCGGAAACAGTACGCGCTCAGTAATATTAGCCTGATCAAGTTTATCGCGAACCTCCCACTTCAGTTCTTTCGGAATAATAATCCTGCGGTAAAGCCCCGGATGTTTAACGAGCCATTCATCAAGTGTGGTTGTTGGTTGGGTCATTACACTAAAAAAGGCATATTGGTTAACAATCCGCTGATCCAGAGATGGTGGCTCAAAAAATATAACCTGATCTTTGCCTAATTTCTTGTCAAAATCGCTCAATGAAACAATGTTTTCCTCAAGCATTTCTACGGTAAAAGCATTACACTTTTCGTCGCATAGCAGTTGGTTTAGAGGCTCCGAAACCAACTTATTGGCTTTCACAAAATCTACTTTCCATATTACCCCGTCAATATCAAACTTCTCGGTATTTGATGTTGCAAAGTGCATTGCTACAAATGGCGAATAAGTCCAGTCCAACAGGCGGGTAGGGAGCCCATGATGTTGAGCCATAACAAGTGATCTCCAGAACGATGCACTTAATTGTGCATCTTTTGAGATACTGTATTTTCTGAAGTTACGGAGTAGGTGATATTCTAATTCCGATCGTACACCGCAGTTACGCAGGAAACTATTTTTAAGTTCGTAGCTGGCATCTGACAACCCGCGAAAAGCATAGTCGGAGCGGTACCGGCTCAACCGGGGTTTCCATGAATCATGGTAAACTTCTTCGCACAGTTCTTCCCAACTTTGAACGACGTGGTCGTTTTGGTAAATCTTTCTTGTTCCCATCTTCTCAAAATTGTTAAAAAAATTGGAATTATAAATCACGAAGACCATCTTTTTTGATGCTGACTCAAATAAAAAAGTCAACACGTTCTTTTCAAAAATATCTGTTAAATAAATTTAAATAACCAAAGTAGGTTGCCGCTTTCCCTCTTAAATTCTATTTTAGTTGGGCATTTGTTGAAAATTTAAAAATGAGGGAGTGTTTTTTTATTCTGGTATTTTTATTGACCTGTTTTTTTGCTCAGTCATTTGCGCAAAATAATGACGATTTTACTGACCTTCTTCAAGTCCCTTTTTTCTATCCCGAAATAAATCCAGAAAGTGCAATAGGCATTTATTCGCTCGATTTGCCATTTTATTTTCCAGATGCAGATCCTAAAAAACACCAGCTCTCAGTTAGTTATACTATGGCAAATACGTGGCATCCGAGGGCACGTTTTCTGTATCCACAACATTTGACTGTTGATCAGCGAGAAGAGCTTACTGAAATTCCGATGACTGTTCGTCCTGAATATTTCGAAGTAATGCGAATTGAAACCAGAGACAAAGCTTTTCACTCAGATGGGGTCATTCAACATTTAAAGCTGACTTATTTGAATACCTGGACATCAAAACACAGTTTGATTGTTAATTTAAATCTGCATCAGTTGGTTGGTGGGAAGTCAATTTTGAACTATTTGGTTAGTGATAATTTTATCGAAACTTTTCACTCAAACTTTGCTGTTGAGGATAACTACGGACGAAGGCTTTATCCGTTTAACCGGGCTTCTATTCAATATACAGATGAGGAGGGAAATACTTTTCGAAAAAATAAAGGTGATTTTTTCACAAGTGTGGTTGATGCACACTATTACCGTCAGCTTTTCACGCTAAAAAGTTCCAATTTTCATTTTGATTCACAACTGGGAGGGCATTTGTCTATTCCTTTTAATCACGTACATCCATACCTAATTCCAGGTATTTCTGCCGGCTTCAGAATGGATTTCCCTTTAGGAGAACAAAGTTCGTTTACTTATGCTTTAGATGGAGGAATAACCGATCAGCTGTTTGCAAAGATGGGGAGTGATGTCCGTGTAATCGATTGGAGGTATCGCAAGCATGGACGTACTTTTTTCGGACTCAATCTGATGTCGAAAAAGAAGAATACGACTGTAATTGGTCTGGCTGTAAATTATCAGGACCCTTTGCTGAAAGGCTACTATTTTACCTGGGATCAGACCGGATACCATGAAATTGGTATTGATGTATTGAGGGAAGGTGATGTATGGGAAGGTGAGCCGATTTCGCAGGAGTTTTATTTGTCGAAATTAACACCAGCAGCTTTATATTATTTTTCGTTAAAAACGTATTTCATATTCGGATTTCATAAAAATGGGCACGAGTTTAATATTTATTGCGGTGAAGATCTGTTTTCGGTTAATAATGCGCCCGACATCCAATTTAGTTTTCAATATCGGTTTTCTCCGTTTGGGAAGAAGTAAAAACCTTGTTACTTCTTATTTTTCCGACTACATCTACTCGTTTTTTCCGGCCCAGTTTACAGCAGCCGAATAGTGATCTCTCACTTTTTGATTTTGAAAGGATTCGTTCGTGTGCCCAAAAACCGAGTAAAACGAACGGATGCCGTCAAACTCTTGCCACCAAATTAGTGGATGATCTCCCATTTTCCAATCGTCATTTTTCGTTTTTTTAATACTCGATTCGTCAAGACGGGCAAGAACGTGTACCTTTTCGCGTGGGTTTTCTTTAAAACTATACCATTCGTCGACAGTTGTATAGCTGTCCATTCCTTCAAAAACTTTCATGGTCGGATGATTGTGATCTTCAATGATAACTTTTCCTTCTTGCGCAGGTGGATGTGTTAAAAAATAAGCACCGCATAGTTTTCCAAACCAATCCCATTCATATTCACAGTCGGAGGCAGCATGAATGCCAACAAAACCTTTACCTGTTTTCATAAATGTTTCGAAAGCTTTTTGTTGATTTGGACTTAAAACGTCCCCTGTCGGATTCAGGAAAACAACCACGTCAAAATTAACCAGAAAATCCATTGTGAACAGATTCGCATTTTCGGTGGCAGTTAAGCTCCAACCTTCCTGTAGTGCCAGTTCATCAAACATTTTAATGCCACTTGAAATAGATTGATGGTGCCAGCCTTCGGTTTTATAGAATACAAGCACGTTCAAGGTTTTTGGAGGGAAATTTTTACTGGGTTGAGCATATCCTGAAAACAGAGTAATGCAGAGAACCATCAGGAGAAATATTTTTTTCATGGCTTAGTTCGAATTGGTTTATAGTTATGCAATAATACAAAAAAAAGGTTGTCCTCAAGCGAGGACAACCTTTTGAATTATAGTCTTGTTTGTTTTACATCAAGAAACTTAGTAAGATACCTGCACCAATAGCAGAGCCAATTACTCCCGAAACGTTCGGAGCCATAGCATGCATTAGCAAGTGGTTTGTTGGATCTTCTTTCAATCCCATGGTTTGCACTACACGCGCGCTATCGGGCACCGCTGACACTCCCGCTGCACCAATCATCGGGTTGATTTTATTGTCTTTTTTGAAGAACAAGTTCATAATTTTAGCACTGATGACACCACCAGCTGTTGCGATAACAAAAGACGCTGCACCAAGCAAGAAAATCTTGATTGACGAAGGGGTTAAAAATACGTCAGCTTGTGTAGATGCTCCTACCGTAATACCAAGCAAAATAGTAATGGTATTAATTAAGGCAAAGTTTGCTGTGTCAGCCAAGCGTTTAGTAACGGTTGACTCTTTCAGTAAGTTACCAAAGAACAACATACCTAAAAGAGGTAGCGCTGACGGTGCGATATAGGCCGTCAAAATCAATCCAACAACCGGGAACAAAATTTTCTCTAGCTTAGAAACCGCTCTTGGAGGTTTCATGCGGATGAGGCGTTCTCTTTTGCTCGTTAAAAGTCTGATAACCGGAGGTTGAATAACTGGAACTAAAGCCATGTATGAGTAGGCTGCAATTGCAATTGGACCAATGAGGTTTTTCACCGTTTCACCATTGGCCATCACATTCAGTCCGTTGGCTAGTTTCGATGAAATGAAGATCGCCGTTGGGCCGTCAGCACCACCGATAATACCAATCGCACCAGCTTCAGGTGGCGCAAATCCCATCCAAAGTGCTCCAAGGAATGTTAAGAAGATACCAATCTGGGCTGCTGCTCCCAATAACATCAATTTCGGATTCGAAATTAACGAGGAGAAGTCGGTCATGGCACCAATTCCCAAGAAAATTAATGGAGGATACCAACCTTGCACAACTCCTTGATAAAGGATATTCATAACAGATCCCGGCTCGTAAATTCCTAATTTCAGGTTGAAGTCAACGGCCTGAAACATTGGAATGTTTCCGATCAGAATTCCAAAGCCGATTGGCACCAACAACAGTGGTTCAAAATCGTATTTGATAGCCAAAAACAAGAATACAAAGCCGATGAACATCATCAGAATGTGTTTCCACGAGACGTTTGCAAAACCGGAAAATTCGTAAAAGTTAAACAATCCGGAAACTGCTCCTGAATAGTTTTTGTACACGTATCCGTCACCGGTCAATTTACCATCTTTCAAGCTAAGTTCACGAGTGCCAAGCTCCAATAATTCGTCCTTTGAGACATAGTCATTGGATTGGCTATTCGGATTCATGTTTTTATACAGGTGGGTAACTGTTTTTGGATAGAAACCTAATATGACTTTATCATCTTCTATTTTCCATTTACCCGAATAACGTTGTTTTAGGGAGTCCATCACAAACGTGTTGTTCTCCGAAAAAGAAAGTGTTTTGTAACGTTTAGCCGTTTCAAAATCTTCCTTCTTGTCTACCTCAGGGTTGAATGTGGGCGAAGCGACATAACCGTCGCTTCGGTTAATCCATTTCCCATCGGTTATTTTTTCAGCTAAATTACTGCTTTCATCAGCCCTTGTAAATGAGGGTAAAATCAACAGCAACGCAGCTATTATTAATAATAGTTTTTTCATTACCAGCAGATTTTTTTAGCTAATTTCAATTAATACATCATCCTGTAGCACAGCATCTCCTTCTTTAACTTTGACGGCTGTTACTTGGCCAGATTTCTCAGCAAGTACCTGGTTTTCCATTTTCATGGCCTCCATGATGAGTAGGTTTTGACCTTCTTTCACTTCGTCGCCAACAGCAACTAGCATTTTAAAAATGGTCCCCGGAAGTGGCGCTTTTACGGCCGTTCCTCCGCTGGATTGTTGCTTTTTGATTTGGCCTTCGCCAGGTTGTTGAATAATCGGTTTACGAACAAGTTTAGGGGTTTTAGAGGACTTCACCTCACCCTTAATTTCAACCTGGTATTTTGTACCGTTTACTTCAATTGTGGCAATGTTTTCTTCAATATCTTTGATATGAACATCGTATTCATCGCCGCTTATGGTAAATTTATATTTTTTCATTTTCTAAAAATTATGCAATAAAACTGTTATCGCGGCCAGTTATTGGTCACACTGTAAATTTTTGAACTCCACGGGGAATAAGCTTTCTTAACCTTTTTGATGGTTACAATGTTACTTTCTTCGTCGTGTTGGTTTATAAAGTAAAGGTGCAGTGCCATACCTATCGCGGCAGTCACATTTCCTTCAATGTGGCATTCTCCTTCTGTGTCTTCGCAATGGGGGGCTTTCTTCTTAGGTTCTTTCTTTTTGAACTTCATGTTGATCAGCTTTGGAAGCCTCAGAAAAACAATCACGAGCAAGGTTAAAGCGAAGAACACGATAAAGAACCCAACAAGGGCAACGGTCCATCCGAAATCCATTTGAGAAGCCAATATGATTAAAAGATTATTCATAGACTAGTTTGATTATAATGGAATGTTTGAATGTTTTTTAGGTGGATTGACAAGCTTTTTAGTTGCTAAGCTTTGCAGGCCACGAATAATACGAATACGAGTGTTACGAGGTTCAATGACATCGTCAATATAGCCGTATGATGCAGCTTGGTATGGATTTGCAAACTTTTCTTTGTATTCTGCTTCGTGTTCAGCAATGAACTTAGCACGTTCTTCAGGATCCTCGATTGAAGAAAGCTTACGTCCTTGCAATACTTCAACAGCACCGGCAGCTCCCATTACTGCAATTTCAGCTGATGGCCATGCATAGTTTAAGTCGCCACGCAATTGTTTACACGACATTACATCGTGTGCTCCACCGTATGACTTACGCAAAGTAATAGTGATCTTTGGCACAGTTGCCTCGCCGTAAGCAAACATTAATTTTGCTCCGTGTGTAATGATACCACCATATTCTTGTTTGCTTCCGGGTAAAAATCCAGGAACGTCAACCAGCGTGACGATTGGAATGTTGAAGGCATCCAGAAAGCGAACAAATCGAGCAGCTTTACGTGATGCTTCAATATCGAGAACTCCGGCTAGGTAGTTCGGTTGGTTGGCAACAATACCAACGGATTGTCCGTCGAATTTAGCGAATCCAACAATGATATTTTTGGCATAGTTCCGGTGTACTTCTAAAAATTCGCCATAGTCGGCTAACGAGTGAATCACCTCTTTTACATCGTAAGGCTGGTTTGGATTGTCTGGAATAATTTCATTCAAAGAATCTTCCAACCGGTCAATTGGGTCGTCGCAGTCGGTAATTGGTGCATCTTCCAGATTATTTTGAGGAAGGTACGACAATAGTTTGCGGATGACCAAAAGTCCTTCTTCTTCATTTTCAACTAAGAAATGAGAAACTCCTGATTTTGATGCATGAACCTTACCGCCACCTAAATCTGCAACTGAAATATCCTCTCCGGTAACAGTTTTAACAACTTTCGGACCGGTTACAAACATGTACGAGTTTTCCTCGGTCATCATGATAAAGTCAGTTAGGGCAGGGGAATATACAGCTCCACCGGCGCAAGGACCAAAAATGGCTGAAATTTGAGGAATAACACCTGATGCCAGGATGTTGCGTTCAAAGATTTCGGCATAACCAGCCAAGCTAGTCACACCTTCCTGAATACGTGCACCACCGCTATCGTTGATTCCAATAACCGGAGCACCTGCTTTCATAGCCATATCCATAACTTTGCAGATTTTTTGTGCAAAGGTTTCAGACAGGGATCCACCAAATACGGTAAAATCCTGTGAGAAAACGTAAATTACACGACCGTCGATTGTTCCGTGACCGGTAACAACACCATCGCCCATAAATTTGGTTTTCTCCAAACCAAAGTTGGTACAACGGTGAGTGACAAACATGTCAAACTCTTCGAAACTACCTTCGTCAAGTAGCATTTCGATGCGTTCACGTGCGGTAAATTTGCCTTTGGCATGTTGGGCTTCAATTCGTTTGATGCCGCCACCTAATTTGGCCTCTGCACGTAATTCAATTAATTTGTTGATTTTATCTTGATTGCTCATTGTATATATAATAAATGATTTTTGGTTATTTATCGCTGCAGAATTCAGTTAGTACGCCAAGTGTTGATTTTGGATGTAAGAAACCAATGTTCAACCCTTCGGCTCCTTTTCTTGGGGTTTTGTCGATCAGGCGGATACCGTCTTCTTCTGCTTGCTTTAGTGACTCATTAATGTTGTCGACAGCAAAAGCCAAGTGATGGATTCCTTGTCCTTTTTTCTCGATGAATTTACCAATTGGTCCTTCGGGGTCGGTTGATTCTAATAATTCAATTTTAGTGTCACCAACTTTAAAAAAGGCTGTTTTTACCTTTTGGTCAGCAACCTCTTCAACAGCATAGCATTTTAGGCCTAATACTTTTTCGTAATATGGTATGGCTTCTTCTAAGCTGTTTACTGCAATTCCAATGTGTTCAATATGTGAAACTCCCATGATTAGTTATTTATGTAAATGGTTGATAGTATGTTTATTTATTTGTTAGAATATTTTTTTAACAAATTGCTCAAAAGTTCGAAAATTGCTCAAAAAAAAGGAGCAATTAAAGTATAATTATAAAAACGGATTGAATACGAAAACAGGCAGGATTCCCCTGCCTGTTTGATTGTTATACGTTTTGTTGTTGTTGGACAAAATGATAATGAGAACCGAACCGTTCAAATGCGGCTTTGTCCAATGCTTCTCTATGTTCGGGATGTGCAATAGATGTTAGCAAGCGCGCACGTTCTTGTAGCGTTTTTCCGTACAAGTTAACGGCTCCGTATTC
This sequence comes from Sunxiuqinia indica, assembly GCF_009847015.1. GTDB lineage: Bacteria > Bacteroidota > Bacteroidia > Bacteroidales > Prolixibacteraceae > Sunxiuqinia > Sunxiuqinia indica. The sequence continues at coordinate 39,307 of NZ_WVEM01000019.1, read as the reverse complement.
GGTAACTACCCAGTGCATATTGGCACGAGTACTTACAACACCTGACCCTGGAATTAGTATCGGACTAATTTTAGAAACTCCTTTTGCGGTAACCGATGGTAACGCAATAATTGGTTTACCGCCCTTTGAATGACCAGCTCCACGGATGAAGTCAATTTGACCACCAACACCTGAATAGTGTATTGTTCCAATTGAATCGGCACAAACTTGTCCGGTTAAATCAACAGCCAGCGCTGAGTTGATTGCTGTAACCTTGTCGTTTTGTCTTACAATGTGTACATTATTTGTGTGGGCAACGTCCATCATGGCAACCATTGGGTTGTCGTCAATGAAGTCGTATAGTTCCTTGGTTCCCATCAAAAATGAGGCAACCATTTTACCTTTGTCGGTTGTTTTGTGTTTACCGGTAACAACTCCTTTTTCAACCAAAGGAAGAATACCATCGGCAAACATTTCAGTATGAACTCCCAAATCTTTGTGGTTTCCGAGTTGAGCTAAAACAGCATTCGGAATTCCTCCGATACCCATTTGAAGGCAAGCTCCATCTTCAACAAGTTCTGCTACATTCTTACCAATGGTCACGTCAATGTCTGAAAGTGTACCCATTTCGTGTGCGTAAAGCTCAATATCATCTTCAACAAATAAATCAATTTCGTTGATATGAATCATTGCATCGCCCCAGGCTCTTGGTACATTAGGGTTAACAGCAGCGATAACAACATCGGCACATTCAATAGCTGCTTTAGTTGCATCTACTGACGTTCCGAGCGATACAAAACCATGTTTGTCTGGAGTTGATACCATAATCATCGCTACATTCACTTTTAAGTATCCTTCGCGGATTAACTTTTGTGTTTCACTTAAAAACACGGGGATGTAATCGGCATACCCAGCCTGAGTTTGCTTTCGTAGGTTTCCTCCAACAAAGAATTGCTCTGCTGCGAAAATCCCTTCAAATTCAGGATTGGCGTACTCCACTTCTCCTTCGATGTGGATATGCTGGATTTTTACATCAACGAGTTCTCCGTTACGTCCGCGTTCTACCATTGGTTTAATTAATGTATGCGGTGTTACCGCCACACTACTTAAATGAACACGATCGCCGGATTTTATAACTTTTACTGCCTCCTCAGGAGTAATGTATTTAATTTGCTTCATAATTGTGAATTAGAATAGATTGCGCTCTGAGATTTGCGGCAAATATAAAAAAGAATCTATCAATAATAAGCGAATGAAACTTATTTAAAAATGGTCTAGACAATACAGGCTTGTTTGTAAAGTTAACGTTAATAAAAAGGGGAGTGTTTTACAAAAGAATATTCAGGCTGATAGGCTATTATTTTTATCTATCATAAATCACTACAGTAGGTTTTCTAACTATTGAAAGTAATATTCAAATCCTTAAAAGTTCAAAAAGACACTCTGCTTTATGAGGTTAATTTGCAGTTATTAATATGTTAGCAAGTACAGACTTTTCTTTGTCGATTTTCATGATCAGAAAACCCTATAGGTGAAAAATACTCTTATTAAATTATGCATCATTGTGAGTGCGACTTTCCCGATATTTTCAGAAATATGATAACTGAACTTATTTTCAGAATAATAAACTTTTGTCCCTTTTTTGCGATTTATTCTGTTTTGATAAATAGATAAATTAAAATTGAAAAAGATCAAAATACTTGGTTACCTTTTAGTTGTAAACTGTATTAACAATTAGAGGATATAATAAGAAAAAGATCGGAATGTATGAATAAGTGGGGTGGATCATGCTTTTTCTTGTTATCGTATATTATCCTGAAAGAATTAACTCGCTGAAGGATTCTACATGTTTTCTGGAAGCGAACTCTGAAAAAATACATGGTTTAAAAACCTGTACGTTCCGACTGTATTTAGTTAATCACGGTTCAGCGAATTAGCCGAATAAATAGAAAGCCCCCATGATTGAACAATCGCTTTTCTTCTTGAAAAACCAATTGAATAATTACCTCAGATTACGTACTAATTCTGATGATGATAAGGTTGAGCTAATTCCACTTTTCGATAAAAATGGAAAACAACAGGTTTCCAGCTTGGCAATGACTCTGGTGAGTATTGAAGAGGAACGGGTTTTAAAAAATCAGAATCTATACCGAGAAACACCACAGGGAACAATCGCCAAAACCGATCCCAAAATCATGGTCAATTTGTATGTGCTTTTTGCGGCCAACTTTGGTGACGATGAGTTTGGTTATCGCGAATCGCTTAAGTTTATTTCATATGTCATTGGCTTTTTTCAATCACACAGCCTTTTCACACCTATCAACTATCCCGATCTTAACGAGCAGGTTGCCAAGTTGACAACAGAGCTTCACACTCTCTCTTTTGAGCAGCAAAATAACTTATGGGGATCACTCGGAGCTAAACTGATGAGCTCGGTGATGTATAAAGTTAAAATGCTGGCTATCTATGACGATAACATTAAAATGGATGCTCCACCAATTACAGAAGCAAATCTTAACTCTTAAATAATGCAGTTGTTTAGCTATCAGTCAATCATGCAAATCGAGATTTTAAACGACTACTATAAATCTTTAATATCTCCTGATTTTTCTTTTGTGCCAGAACGAAATACCGCTCGTTCAATGAACGGTTTGGGGATTCGGTCGATGGAGAAAAATGGAATGTTGAATTTTTTTGCTGAAGTTGATGAAACCGGAAAGCTAAAAAATGATCAGGTTTCAGGATCATTTAAACTTGTCTTTTTTCTGAAGTTGAATAACCCGTCTTATTTTAATTTTACAAATCTTCCCTTTGATTCGGGCAATTCGAAAATTTATTACTTCTCCAATAAAGCCAGTAACGAGCAAGAGGTTTTTGACACTGGTGCCGATTCGCTGCTTTTAAACCAGAATACCCATACCGGTGATGTAGATCAGATTGTTGCTTCCGGAATGGTTTATTCATACATCCATGATGGAAATGACGGAGCGAAAAAGGCTGAGCTGGTTTCGGTTGATAACGATGGAACTGTCGATTCGCAAGAATTGGATCCGGTCGATGAGCATTACAATTTTCAATTTAAACTGAATGACCTTCCTGCCGGAATGTATAAGCTAATGATTGATGGAGGGGAGGTAGACCGATTTTATTTTACTGGCGAGCAATTTTCAAACAGGCATTTTGGAGTGCTTGAACTCTTTAGTCAGGCTCCTTCAAATTATAGATGGTTTACTAATGCGAACGAAGTTGCGCCCAAAAAATACCGAATAGCATTTGAACACCGCAAAACCACTTGGCGGTATCAGGTTTTTAACCGTAGCGAAGTCGATTTTTCAAATCCGGGAGTGCGGGAAGCCGATACACCCTGGGAATTTACCGATATCGGGAACAATGTTTTTGTTTCCGACAATCCAATGCCCTTAAAAGAAGCCTCTATAAAAGGAATTGCCCTGCTCGGCAAAAAAAATAATATGGCTTCAGTTCTTATCGATAATCTACCGAATCCCGATCCTTCGCTGATAAAGCCTGATCCGGGAGATCCAACAACAATCTACTCTGATATGTACATCTATCTCTGACACTTAAATTTTAATAAATTATGGCTAAAACGTACAAAACACCGGGAGTTTACATCGAAGAAATTTCGTTGTTGCCTCCATCCATAGCAGAGGTTGAAACTGCTATTCCGGCTTTTATCGGGTATACTGAAAAAGCCAAAAAAAATAATCAGTCGCTAACTAACGTTCCCACCCGGATTACCTCGCTTTTAGAATACAAAGCCTATTTCGGTGGACCTGATTTGGAAACAGGAATTCTGGTAAACATTACTGACACCTATGATACTGCTGGTAATTTGAGCCGGGTTCTTGAAGTGCCTGAACCTGCTACAAAATCAAAATTCTTGATGTATTATTCTCTACAAATGTACTTCGCCAATGGTGGAGGGCCATGCTACATTATTTCGGTGGGAGACTATACTGCTACTGTCAGTAAAAGCGATTTGGGAGCCAATGGCGGGTTAGCCGAACTGGCCAAGGAAGATGAGCCAACCTTGATTGTTTTCCCTGATGCAACAGGTGTCTCCACCGTAGCCAATTTCTATGGATTGTATGAAGATGCGCTGAAGCAGTGTCAATCATTGCAGGACAGGTTTACGATTTTAGATACTTACAATGAGGCGAGTGGGTTTGCTGATACCCTGCGTACAAATATCAGTTTGGGAACTGACTATCTGAAATACGGAGCTGTTTATTATCCCTGGCTGAAAACGACATTGCCCTATGCGTGCCAGGAAAGCGATGTGAGTATTGCGCATACCGAAGTTGATGCGCCCGGAGGAACGACCAGTTACGATGGGGACAAACTCAGTGACCTGACGGCTAACACCGAACTTTACAATCAAATTAAAATTGAACTTAATAAACTCACATTAACCTTGCCTCCTTCAGCAGCGGTAGCCGGAATTTATGCCCGCGTTGATAGCAATCGTGGTGTCTGGAAAGCTCCTGCTAATGTTGGCGTGATGGAAGTAATCGGGCCAAATAAAAAGGTGACGAACCAAGAGCAAGATGGATTGAATGTGCATCCAACCGGAAAATCGATCAATGTTATTCGTTCGTTTGCCGGAAAAGGAACATTGGTGTGGGGTGCCCGCACATTGGCCGGTAATGATAATGAGTGGCGCTATGTGCCGGTTCGCCGGTTTTACAACTTTGCCGAAGAGTCCATTAAAAAAGGTTCGCAGTGGGTGGTGTTCGAACCCAACGATGCCAATACTTGGGTGCGGGTAAAAGCGATGATTGAAAACTTCCTGACCAAACAATGGCGTGCTGGTGCTTTGGCTGGTGCTAAAGCAGAGGATGCTTACTTCGTAAAAGTTGGACTTGGCGAGACGATGACTTCTCTCGATATTCTTGAAGGACGCATGAATATTGAAATCGGAATGGCTGTGGTTCGCCCGGCTGAATTTATTATCCTGAAGTTTTCTCACAAGCTCCAGGAGTCCTAAAACAAAACCGTTAATTAATTTGATTAAAACGAAATATTATGGCTGAATATCCAATTCCAAAATTTCATTTTCAGGTTGAGTGGGGCGGAACCAAACTGGGGTTTTCCGAAGTTTCAGGCCTCGACGTTGAAACCGAAGTAATTGAATACCGCGACGGTAACATGCCCGAATACAACAAACTGAAGATGCCGGGCATGCAAAAGTTTTCCAATATAACCTTGAAGCGTGGCGTGTTCCAAAAGGACAACGAATTTTACGATTGGTGGAATACTGTGAAGCTAAATACCATTGAGCGACGCGACATTATCATCAGCTTGCTGAATGAAGAGCATGCTCCGGTATTGTCATGGAAAATTAAGAATGCCTGGCCGGTAAAAGTTCAAAGCACCGATCTGAAATCCGATGGAAACGAGGTGGCCATCGAAACTCTGGAACTGGCCCATGAAGGTTTGTCAATGGAAATGAGTTAAACGAAAGAAAATATGGACTTTACTTATCCACCGGTAGGATTTCACTTTTCTGTTGTATTTGAATTGTTGCCTCAGCTGCCTAATGATTTCCGTTTTCAGGAGGTCACCGGTTTAACAGTTGATGTGGAAACAGAAGAATATAAAGAGGGAGGTGAAAACCGGTTTGTTCATCAGCTGCCAACCCGCACCAAGTATCACAATATTGAGTTGAAGCGGGGAATGTTTATGGGCTCCGGAATATTGATGTGGTGCCGTAATGCCATCGAAAGCTTCAATTTTCAACCGACAAACCTCACGATCGCTCTTTTAAACGAAGATCACATTCCGGTTGCTGCTTGGTATGTGGTGAATGCTTATCCTGTTTCCTGGTCCGTTTCAGACTTTAACGCCATGGAAAGTAAAGTGGTCATCGAATCAATTAAACTTCAGTACAACTATTTTAAAATTTTAGCAATATAGCTCATGCCAGTAGTAATTCGAGAACTTGTTATACGAGCCAATGTGACTGAAAATCCTCAAGGCGAATCAGCCTTTTCTTCTGCTGAGAGTCAATCTTCAAAAGAAGAGATTATCAAAGAATGTGTTGAGCAGGTAATGGAAATATTGAAACAAAAAACAGAACGGTAGCATGGATATCTTCACAGGACTGGAAGGTCAGTTGACCAAAATGAAAATAAGCGTTTGTGAAAATACCGAGCCATTTAATCCGCGCTCCGGCGAAGACTATGAGTTCGTGGTTTTGGTGAATCCCGAGCAAATTAAACAGAAGTACGCGACCCAGTTTGATGAATCGCAAGCCGATGGTACAACGGGTGCAAATGTTCGTTTTCGTGTGCAAAAGCCACAGCGATTTGAAACCGATTTACTGTTTGACAGCACTGGAGTAATTGCCAATGACCAGATGCCTTTGTCTAACATTTTGGGTACAAAACAAGCTGAGGGGGTTGATTCGCAGTTGGATCGTTTCAAGAATATTGTTTTTAAGTACGATGGCGAAAATCATGCGCCCAACTTATTGCAAATTCAGTGGGGGAGTTTTTTGTTTCGTGGTAAATTGAAAGACCTGATTATTACTTACTCGCTTTTTAAGCCGGATGGTACACCGATTCGGGCAAAAGCAAAATGCACATTTGTTGAGTCGATGGCCGATGCCTTGAGAGCCGCTCGTGAGCGGGCTGAATCACCGGATTTGACCCATGTTCGAACGTTGAAGAACGATGAGAATCTGCCTCTGATGGCTCACCGGATTTACAAAGAGCCGGGCTATTACCGAGAGGTTGCCGAGGTAAACAAACTGCGCAGTTTGCGCCAAATTGCAACAGGAACGCAAATTCATTTTCCACCCATAAATAAAACAAGCAAATGACAAACGAGCGAAACATTCCAATCCCTTCACCGGGCGATGTTGTGACCTTCACCATTTTAATCAATGGTGAAGCAATTCCGGGTACTATTGGCATAAAGTCTATTGCGGTAGCTAAAGAGGTGAACCGGATTTCATATGCACAGCTATCAATTTTGGATGGCTCGGCCGCTCAGGAAAATTTTGAGGTTAGCAGTGGGACATCTTTTTTACCGGGCAATGAAATTGAAATCCAGCTTGGGTACAGTTCAGACGAACAGACATTGTTTAAGGGAATCATCACGAAGCATGGCTTGAAAACACGGAGGAATAATTCATCAGAATTGAGAATTGAATGCCGCGACAAAGCCTACAAAATGACCTTAAACCGACACAGTAAATACTTTTATGAACTGACTGACGGAGAGCTTTGTGAACAAATGGCGTCAGACAATGGTGTGGAAACCGACACGATTGAAACGGACTCTTTTACCAACTCCAGCATTGTGCAGATGAATGTTTCAGACTGGGATTTTTTATTGAGCCGCTCCGAAGCTTGCAACAAGTTGCTTTTTACCGATGATGGTAAGTTGAGTTTTAGAAAGCCTGATTTAAGTGGTGAACCCACGCTTAGTCTGACCTACGGTGCTAATATTATGGAGTTTGAGGCAGAGATCGACGCCCGGGACCAATATGCCGCTGTAAGCGGCGAGTCGTGGGATTATACTAATCTCGAGGTTTTAACGTTGGAATCGGCTAATGCGAATTTTGAAGAAGCTGGCAATCTGTCGACAGTTAAATTGTCGGAGACGGTGGGACTCGAAAGCTTGAATGCTAGGCATTCCGGGCAGTTAAAAACGGAAGAGTTGCAGTCTTGGATTGACGCAAGGATGCTGAAAAGTAAGCTGTCGAAAATAAACGGACGGGTGAGCTTTCAGGGATTTGCCGGAGTGAAGCCCGGCGATCTGATTGAACTAGAGGGACTTGGCGACCGGTTTAACGGAAACGTATTTGTTGCTTCTGTCAATCATGAAGTGGCGCAGGGTGGCTGGATCACTCATGTCCAGTTTGGCATGAGTAGAGATTGGTTTTCGGCACATGTTAAAGGATATGAAGACCAGCCTGCATCGGGCGTTATCCCTGCTGTTAACGGGCTGCAAATTGGTATTGTCACAGCTCTGGAAGGCGATCCGGAAGGCGAATTTCGTATCCAGGTGAAACTGCCGCTTATTTCGGATCAGGACGAAGGGATTTGGGCAAGGGTTGCCACCTTGGATGCAGGAGGTAATCGTGGAACATTTTTTTTACCCGAGATTGAAGATGAAGTGGTGGTGGGCTTTTTGAATGATGACCCACGGGATGCCATCATTCTTGGCATGCTGAATAGTAGCTCTAAGCCGGCAGCGTTTGAAGCCAGCGATGATAATCATGTAAAAGGCTATTCAAGCCGCGATGAGCTTAAACTTGTATTTAACGACGATGAAAAAAGCATCACTATTAGCACTCCAAGTGGAAATAAATTACAACTCAGCGAAGATTCCGGCCACCTGTTATTGGAAGATGAAAATGGTAACAGCATCATCATGGACAGTTCTGGCATTACGCTGGAGTCAGCTGCCGATTTGATTTTGAAAGCCAGTGGCGATCTCAAATTTGAGGGAACTAACATCGAACTGGGAGCCAATGCGCAAATGAAAGTGAGTGGATCGGCATCGACTGATATTACTTCATCCGGATCGTTGAAAATTGAAGGTTCAATTGTACAAATCAACTAAAAAAATACACATGCCTTTAGCAGCACGAATAGGAGATATGCATACTTGCCCGATGGTGACTGGAACTGTACCACATGTTGGCGGTCCGGTTGCGGTTGGATGTCCAACAGTTTTAATTGAAGGAATGCCAGCGGCAAGAGTTGGAGACATGGCTGTTTGCACCGGACCGCCGGATACCATTGCAGCCGGCTCGGGCACGGTAATGATTGGTGGAATGCCCGCGGCACGAATGGGTGATTCAACGGCTCACGGTGGAATGATTGTAGTGGGAGCAGCTACTGTAATGATTGGCGGATAGATAAACGATTGAAGATTATGGCAAAAAACGAATTCAATACATCATTTTTAGGAACAGGCTGGAGCTTTCCTCCTGAATTTGCAAAAAAAGCACAACAAGTTCGTATGTCGGCCGACGAAAGAGATATTGAAGAAAGTCTGCAAATCTTGTTATCAACTCGACTTGGAGAGCGAATCATGCATCCTGATTATGGGTGTGACTTAACCGATTTGATTTTTGAACCGCTCAGTGTAACGGTGAAGACCTATATTTCCAATTTGGTTGAAACAGCCATCTTGTATCACGAACCACGTATTCTGCTGCATAAAATTGATTTGTTGGCTGATAGTGAAAATGAAGGGTTGGTGAAAATTAAAGTTGAGTATACAGTCAGTTCAACCAATTCGAGAAAGAATTACGTCTATCCATTTTACATCAACGAAGGAACAAACCTCAATAAGTAAAAACAAATGAAGGACTGCAAGGATAAAATACCGGTTTTAGTTCGCGACGGCACCAGTCAGTCAGATCGATTTCCAAAGAGCTTAGATCCTTCTTCTGTGAAAATTGACGGTCGGTCGGAGAGTGATTTGATTGATTATGCACTTCAGTTTGCTGAAATGCTCAACTACTACGATTTGGAAAATCAGGTGGATGGAAATTGGACGCCTTTCCTCAGCCAACTCAAAACCGATGCGAAAGCTGCCCTAAGCGGGACAATGACACCACAAGCAGGCTTGTTTTTAACATTCTTACGCTTGTTCCAAAAACAGCAGGATCAGCTAAATGGCTTGACAAAAAAACATTTAGATACTTTTTTTCGTGATGTGCTTCACATTCAACCCAAATCGGCTAAAGCTGATCAGGTGCATGTTTTATTTGAACTGGCTAAAAAAGTTGATCCAACTCTCGTGAAAGCTAAGACTTTGCTGAAGGCCGGAAAAGATTCGGAAGGTAATGAATTAGCCTATCAATTGTTGGAAGATGTTGTCGTTAATCACACCAAAGTTAATGCGATAAAAAGCATTTTGGTTGATCCAGTCAGCAATAATGCCGTGCATTACGGAGAAATGGTAAACAGTGCTGACGGCCTGGAGGAAGAGCTTCCGGAAGATGATCCTAAATGGTCAGCTTTTGGGCGAACAAGCTTTCCAAAAGCCGATGTCGGATTTGCTCTGGCTAGTCCGGTTTTATGGCTGCAGGAAGGAGATCGGACAATTCAGGTGACCTTAATACTCGAAACAGATGAACTGGACATACCGACCCAGGCGCTTCAAAATGCCTTTAAAATATATTTGAGTGGTGAAGAAGAATGGTTGGGACCCTATTATTCGACTCCTTCCCTAAAGAAGGTATCCGGACAATTTGAGCTTGTTTTTAGCATCAATTTGCCAGCAACAGAAAAACCGGTGGACTATTTCGACAGCCAGGTTTTAAACGGCAATTTCCAAACTATATTCCCTATGATGAAGGTTGTTCCGGATGCTTCTTCTTCAAACTACCTTAATGCCTATTTGCAAGGGGTAACCTTGAAAAGTGCCCGGATTCATGTCGATGTGAAAGGAATCAAATCGCTGAAGGTTCGCAACGATCAGGGAGCTCTGGATGCTTCCAAGGCATTTCTGCCGTTTGGCGCCAATCCTGTTCAGGGATCCTCGTTTGATGTGGGTTATCCTGAAGCTTTTACAAAAAGGTTGAACGAGTTTAAGATCGTGGTGGATTGGATGGATGTACCCTCGGCCAACCTGAATAGTTACTATGGCTCCTCGTATGGAGGGGATTACTCGTGGTTGAATTATAATTTGACTTCAAACCAGTTTAAAGCAAACTTGAGTTATCGGAATAAGACGGGGCAGACCAGCACGAAAACGGTCGGTCTGTTCAATTCCACGAACAATCAAAACCGGGCAATTTATACCGTTTCAGAAAGTCCGTTGTTGATTGCGCTAGTGCCACAACTCATGTTGAGCAAACAATTAGCGGTGTCGTCGAGTCGTAAAATTTCATCTCTTTTCCAGCGTAAATACCGTTTGTTGCAAGGAAATAAATTACTTCGGAAGCCATTTCCAAAGGTACAGTTGCAAACAGAATCACCAGATGAAGGCTTTGTAACCTTCGAACTACTGGACGATTTTTTGCATCGCGAGTATCGTCAAAAGTATGTGAAGGCCACCGTTCAGTTTGCACAAGGCAACACATTGTACCTGCCCAAAGAACCTTATCAGCCCAAAATTAAAAACATATCGCTCAATTATAAAGCTTCATCTACAACGGTGGATTTTTCACTGACTGATGAAGATTCCTTTGCGGATAAAGACGTTGAATTTTTTCAGATTGGAGCTTTCGGACAGCGCGAACGACATGGTTATTTATCAACTCAGACGAAGGTGCAAATAGGAAGGAATACCTTGTTGGCGGACTATTCGCAGCAGGGACAACTGCTGGTTGGCATGAAGGACTGGAGCAAAGGGCAAATTGTAAACTTATTGATTCAAGTCGCTGATGGCAGCGCCAATCCACAAAAAGATAAAGAACAGGTTACCTGGTCAGTCTTGGTTGAAGATGATTGGCAGGTGCTGAATTCAGACTATTTGCTGGCTGATGCGACCAATGGTCTGTTGAGAAGCGGAATTGTAAAACTCAATCTGCCTGATGAAGCTTCAAAGGACCACAATTGGTTGCCCGATGATATGGTGTGGATCAGGGCATCGGTAAAAGCCAACCCTGATGCGGTTTGCCAATTGATCAATATTCATGCGGAAGCGGGTTTGGCAGAGTTAGCAGAGCCGGAAAACCACCCGACTCATTTGCCAGCGCCACTGCAAGCTGAATCAATCAGTAAATTGGTAAAACCCATTGGCACCATCAAGAGGGTTTCTCAGCCCTACGCCAGCTTTGGTGGTCGCTCCGAAGAAAAGAGCGAGGCTTACTACACGAGAGTGAGTGAGCGTTTGCGCCACAAAAACAGGGCCATCACCCTCTGGGATTACGAGCGACTGGTGCTACAGGAATTTCCGGCTATTAGCAAGGTGAAGTGCCTGAACCACACATGCGATACCCTGGAGCGTGCTCCGGGGCACGTGAGTTTGACGGTTGTTCCTGACCTTCAGAATAAAAACGCGGTGAACGTGCTGCAGCCCCGGGTGAGCAAAGCGACTTTGGATGATGTCAAAACTTTTGTGAAACGATTGGCTCCTTCGCTCATCGAAATTCATACCAGTAATCCAGTTTATGAACAGGTTCAATTGGAATTTGAAGTAAGCTTCATAAAGGGTTATGACTATGGCTATTATCGGAAAGAGTTAAATCGTGAGCTAATGGAATTTCTATCGCCATGGTCCACCGGAAAGCAAGCCGAAATTTACTTTGGCGGTCGCATTGAAAAGTCGGTTTTACTCAAATTTGTCGAGACCCGAAGCTATGTTGATTTTGTGTCTCATTTCAAAATGTATCACAATACATCTTCCAAAGATGTGGAGTCAGCCATTGCCACTAATGCGCGGGCCATTTTGGTGTCGCATGCCGAACATCTAATTCACAACTATAACAGCTAGAAATACATGATGAAACGAGCATGTAAAAATATTAACACACAGGAGCATGACTATTTAAAGCGAGTTCCATGTGTTGCAAAAAATAAACAATTATAAACACATGAAAGAAAGTCCGGTCATATCAAAAATAAATAAGCAGGATGAAAATCCCGGGAATTATTATTGGTTGCGAGAGCAAGGGTTGAAATACATTCAGGAGCTTTCCGGACGAATTTGGACGGATTACAATACGCATGACCCGGGTGTAACAATTTTGGAGATACTCTGTTTTGCCTTGACCGATCTGGACTATCGGACTAACTTCCCGATTGAAGATTTGCTTGCCGAGGAAACGGACAACGAACTGGCGATGCATAAGCAGTTTTTATCTGCAATTAAAGCATTGCCCTCGCGCCCTGTGAGTATAGCCGACTATCGTAAGTTGCTGATCGATATATCTGGTGTTAAAAATGCCTGGTTGAAGAAAGGTAACTCCGAAGTACCGATATATTTCAACAAAGAAAAAGAAGAACTAACAACGCTGAAAGCTGGCTTAAAAACCATTGATTCAGTAGAAATAAAGGGGATTTATAAAGTAATTGTTGAATTTGAGGCAGAATTGAAACCCGCTCAACAAAAAGCAGTCTTTACTGAAGTTGAGCGGCGGTTGCATGCCAACCGAAATCTGTGCGAAACTTTTAATTCTGTGGAACCGATAACGACGCAGGATTTCATTTTATGTGGCGAAATTGGGTTGGGGTCAGAGGTAAACGTTGAGGAAGTGGAGGCTAGAATCCTCTTCGAAGTACAGAATTATTTGTCGCCTTCGGTTCATACTTATACGCTGCAACAAATGCTGGACAAAGGCAAAAAGGCTGAAGAGATCTTTGATGGACCACTGTATCAGGATTCGGAACAGCTTTTTTCGGGCGGCTTTATTGACGATGATGAACTGGAAGCCTCTAGTTTAAAGTCCTCGATTTATTTGTCTGATCTGATTCATCTGATCATGGATATTGAAGGCGTTGAGTCGGTGCGTGATTTAATTATTCAGCCCAATGTGGCTAAGCTGCCCCAAAACTGGGATAAGTGGGTGGTGCCAATTGAAGAAAATAAACAAGCACATTTAGATACAGACCAATCGCGGTTGGTTTTTTACAAGGATTTATTGGCTTTTCGATCAAACAAAACTTTGGTTGATGCCGAACTGGCTGAGTTGAATAAAGCTACTCAAACAGCTTTTGAATCAGTGAAAATTAGCGATTTCCCCATGATCAAGGGGGAATATGTTGATCCGGCTTCATTTCTGTCGGTAGCGAAGGAATTTCCGATGAACTATGGCATTGGCGATATCGGCTTACCGGCTCAGGCAACTTTGGAACGAAAAGCCCAAGCTCGGCAACTGAAGGCCTATTTGCTATTTTTTGACCAGCTGATGACAAATTATTTTGCTCAGCTCTCGCAGGTGAAAGAGCTTTTCTCTGCGGATAGTTCAATCAGTCGAACCTACTTCACACAGGTTGTAGAGGGCATGGATGATATTGAAAACTTAATGTCTGATTGGGGAAATGTGAATGCCAATCTGGAGCAAATTATTGAGAACGAAGATCTGTTTTACCAACGTCGGCATCAGTTTCTGGATCATTTGTTGGCACGATTTAACGAGCAGTTTACCGATTATGTGCTGTTGATGTATTCGATGTCCGGAGAGCTTAGCGAGCGTGACGATATGCTTGAAGATAAGTCCAACTTTCTTGAAAATTACGAGTGGATTTCCCGCAACCGATCAGCTGGCTTTAATTTTAGGTTGAAAGATGAATTGTGGAATACCAATAATGTTTCGGGACTTCAGCACCGTGTGGCTCATTTGCTGGGAATCAGAAATTACAAGCGGCGCGATTTGGCTCGTATTCAGTATGATATTTACGACGAAAAAGATGACGATGATATTACCGAATATCGCTTTCGGGTAATTGATAGCGAAACCGACAAAATACTGATTAGCAGCAGTACGCACTACCTGGATGAAGATGATGCCATTGCGGAAATGAAAACCTGCGTGGCCATGGGTGTTGATCTGGAGAATTATGAGCTGAAAGAAACTATTGACGGGCGTTTCTATTTCAATTTGGTGAACGAGCAACAGGAAGTGATTGGCCGCCGGATAGAATACTTTGAAACGGTGGAGGAACGCACGGAAGCTATCAAATACCTCAGACGCTTTTTACAGGCAAATTACAGTAGCGAAGGGCTCTTCGTAGTAGAACATGTGTTATTGAGACCTTTGGTGAAAGGGCATCCGGTATTTGAAATTTGTGAAGGAAAAGATTCTGATTGCTTGGTCAAAGATCCATATTCATATCAAATTTCGGTGATTTTACCTGCCTGGGAAAAGCGTTTTCAGAACATGAATTTCCGACGGTTTGTGGAGAAAACCATTCGCCAGGAGACTCCTGCTCATATCTTTCCAAAGGTCTGTTGGATTGATGAAATTCAAATGTCGGAGTTTGAAGATTGTTACCTGGAATGGCTGGAAGCCTACGCTATATATCCGAAATATGCCACAAAATATAAAGAGACACTTCAGTGCCTGTTGGATATTCTGGTTCGATTAAAGAATGTTTACCCGCAGGGTACATTGCATGACTGCATTGACGGGGGCGATGAGAACCCCATGATTTTGAACCTGACGAGCCTCGGCTCAATGAAGAATAAAAATAGTGAGCAGTAATTCTTTTTACGATTGATAATGAAATACAACTAGCAGCAACTTTTAAGATACAGCATCATGGAAAGCAACTTATTAAAATTGAAAAACAGACTGGATCAGTTTCCGGTCTTCGAAGAAAACCAGGTGTTAACAGAAGATCATCTCAACCAGGTTGTGAATTATCTTGATCAGCAAGCGCGGTTGAGCCGACGAAATCTACACGGTTATGGAATCGTTTGCGGTTTAAAGCTGAGTGTGGTTAATCGTCAGTTGTTCCTTTCAAAAGGTTGTGGTCTCACTACCGATGGCGATTTGCTGGAATGGCCTGCTGATACCGGCTTTCCAAATTTCAGATTGTTTAAAGATGATCAGGCGAAATATCCTTTATTTCAGGATGCCGTTGTTTATGAGTTGCTACCAGACGGTGTGAAGGAAGAGGACATGCTGAATTTTAGTCAGTTTAGCCAGCAAACAGAGCGGAAGCTGAACGATTTTGCAGCACTGCTATATCTGGAAAGTTTTTTATTTGATCCTGATTTATGTACTGGGGGCGACTGCGACAATAAAGGACAAAAGCAGGTTAATCGGTTGCGTGTACTTTTGGTTTCCAAGTCTGTTGCTGCTCAACAGCCCAGTTTGCAGTCTGCCGGAAAATCCTTTTTTAAACTGAACAAGCTTTCCGTTCAGCGTTTGGTGATGACTCCCGGATCGTACGACAATTACACCAAGTTGGCAAATGCTTATCAATCAATTATTAAAACAACAAGCCAATCGTTACAGGAAGCCTTAAAAAACTGTTATGCCCAGTTGAGTTTCTTGTTGGCCGAATCATTCAACAATGTTAACCCGACGGTGGCATGGAATCAGAAGTTAGCGCAGATCTCCGCTTTAACATCAACCGTTGGGAAACAATACAAATACGCCTTTATTAAAGATGTGGTACAGGCTTACAATGAATTTGTTGATTCTTGTTATCAGCTGGATGTGGCATGTTTGGCTGAAATCGGGTTATCACCCAAGCATTTGTTTATTGGTGATGCCGCGGCTCAAATTGAAGATAAAAAAGATCCGTATCTCCAGCAATTTATTGAAATACCCTATCAGGGAAAAGGTCGGGAGCAATTCCAAAAATGCTTGTTCCTGTTCAAACGAATTGGCGCATTGATTCAGTCGGTTGATTTTTCATCAGATACAACGATTAAAATTACTCCATCAACGTTGAATGATTGTTTGGGAAATAAGGCGATTCCGGCTTATTATCAGCCAGCCGGAAGTACGCGACTCTTTGAAAAGTGGAGCTTTGATTTAACGCAAAAAGATCGTGAGATTAGCATTCGCGGCTATCATGCATCACAATATTCGCAACTACCGGAGGTCGTTAATCCGCTGAGTTATGATTTGACAACCTTCGATCATTTTCGCATTGAAGGGCATTTGGGAAAACCGTTTAAAACGGCATTCGAAACGCTGAAAAGCATGATCAGTAGTAATAACCTGCCCATCAAAGTGCTTCCCATAATGATTGAAACTGACTTTGAACGCGCATGGGTGTGGCCGGGCTTGAAATACTACGGAATGGAGATTTTGCACAAGCTTTATCGTGACGAACTGGTCAATAACCTGAATGAGTTGAAGCGCTTTAATGTAGAACTAAACAGTAAAGTGCAGGCGGCTGATGATGAGGAATTACCACCGCTGAATATTGAATCTAACTCACTTTCGTTAAAAGCTTTTACGGCCCAGCAAACCAATTTGGTCAACCAAAAAATTACAACGACTAAGCAATTTCTGGCCAAATCTATTGTTGATTTTGATCATGATTCCTTCGAGAATAATTACAAAGAAGTGATATCGCATGGTGCAGCATTAAATAAAGGGATAAAGGGAGTTACGTTTGCTTCGGCCTACACTCCCCTTGAAAAAACAGTCAATAATATCAACTTCAGTAAACTGAAAGGGTTGGCCGATTTGATCAAGAAGCGCGGAGAAAAAGACAAGGAAAAATCGATGTTGCAAACTTTCCTGGAAGAACATCCCGGATTGGAACATACTGGAGGAGTACCCCGTGGTGGTACGTTTGTACTGCTGTACAGTTCTTCAACGAAAAAGGTGGTGGCCGATATGAGTCTGCCATATTGGTATGTTGATATTCCGGTTCAGGAAGTACCTGAAGAATCGGATGTTTCAGACGACAACTTAGTACTCGACTGGAAGTTTAATAATGACATTTTCGTTTACACCAACCAAAACAATAAGCTGAAGGAAAGTTTGTCAAATCTCAACCTTCAATTTGATCAGTTGAAGTTTGATGTTGAAACACAGAAAACAAATCTGAATTCATATCAGGGAAGTATTAATACGCTAATTCAAACTATTCCTGCTTATCAATTGGATTATGGAAGCATAGGTGGCATTACAGCAGGCGTTCAAGATCCGGATCTGGCGAAAAATGTTGGTTTACTTACTGAGATGAATAATTATAAGATGAATTTGGAAAACCAGATCAATGCCGGAAATGCAACAGATGCTGAAAAAGCGGTTTACAATGACATGGAAATGGTGATGGCCGGAATTGTGGAAGACACCATTGTAAAAACTTCAAAAACAAGCTCTGATATTGTGAAAGGAAGTGATGAAGCTAAATCGCTTGAAATGATGGTTAATTTAACGAAGAACTTACAAAGCGATGGCGCTAAGTCTAAAGTTCGCAATGTGATAGAAACTATAAAAACCGAGTCGTCAGCAAAAACAAACTATGTGGAAACACTTGGAATGTTTCGATTATAAGTAGTGCGAATAATTTAGTGTTATGTTTCGAGTCTTTAACAATTTGCGACAGAAGCGAAACCGAAGATATCAAATAGGTCCGTGACCTTAATTTAAATACAACCAGCTAAAATGGAAAAAGAAAAGCATCATATAATTCAAGGCTTTCAAGTTGAGATCAATGTTTCCAATAAACGAATTGGGCAGGCTGCAGCCGATCAGACACAGTACATCATGAAAAATAAGATCATTCCAATTACGGAAAAGGTGTTGGATGAATGGTCTGATGAAAATACACATATTCAGCTGGATCGCCTGGAGATTGATTTGGGAGCCATTCCGTTTGATGACTTGGCGCATGAAATGCCGGATCTATTCGAAACAAAAATTAAGGAAACATTGAAGAGTTTGTTTTCGCAAAGGCAGAAAATTGAAGAAGAATCACTTGTTCATGTTGAGTATCCGCAAGTCTTATTAGATCAACTTATCTTCTTTCTGCAAAAAGGGCATTTCCCATGGCACTTGCATGTCGCGTACAAAGATCCCGACGAAATGGTTTTGAAACTGTTGAATGATGACAGTTCGCAGCTGATAAAACAACTAAAACCACTTTTGATTTCGGATGATGTTTTGAACCGCTTGGTTCGTTCGCTGCATTCGGATACCGTTGATTTGTTTTTAGCCGAAATTGCTTTCTCAGATGCAGCTACACAAGCTATGCTGCTGATTGGGGAGCTGGCGCGTTTCAATCATATGCAAAATATTCATCTTAGCCGGAAGCAAATTGAAGCCGTGGTATATCGACAGGCTATTAAAAGAGCTGCTCTCGGACAGATTGTTTTTACAGGCAAATCGGTGGCGAAAACTGTTAGCGAGTTGCTGTCGTTTTTTAATTATGACCGAAAACAAATTCCGGGGTACGTCAGGCAATTCTCCATGTTTGCAAAGTCAGAACGGTTTTTAACGCAATTTGTAGATGTGATTGATGAACTGAAAAAGCAAGGGAAACTGGACGAATTGGATCGTCCTGATCCTGCAATTGATGAAAGCAGGAAAAAGCGGAAGACCGACAAAAAGGTGGCTGAGCAAGAACAAGGAAAAGAGCAGGTTGAAGACTCGATGATTTGCAACCTCGATAATGCCGGCTTAGTTCTGCTTTATCCTTATTTAAAACATCTTTTTGAACGCTTGAACTGGATGGAAAACAACCAATTCATAAACGAAAATAGGCGAGCACAAGCCGTATTGTTGACCGACTATTTGGTTTATGGTGAGCAGAACTTTGTTTCGGAGCATAGGTTGGGATTAAATAAGATTTTGTGCGGGATGCAAATACAGGAGGCTATAGATCCTTTGGTTGAAATCGGCGAACAGGAAAAAGAGGAAGCTGATGAACTTCTGATTTCAGCGATTAAACATTGGAGCACCTTAAAAAATACGTCAGCAGACGGATATCGCTATTCTTTTTTGAAACGAGACGGCGTGCTGAAATTTGTAAATGAAAGCTGGCAGCTAAACGTTGAACGTAAAAGCTACGATATGTTAATGGAATCGTTGCCTTTTACAATCGGCATTATTCAATTGCCCTGGATGAATCATAAACTGAAAGTGGAATGGTAATGGACAATATCATCAATAATGCGACATCGCTCGAACAAGACTTGAAATGGTTTTCGCAAGTTTTAGATGTTCGGTTAAAACTCTACTTCGGTCAGGAATGTTCGGTGGCGTCGGTTTACGATATTGAACCACCTGCTTTTAAAAAGGACGAATCCATTTATACCGATTTTATTCACTATTACAATTTATCGTTTGCTGAACGGATTTTGCTTTTGCTGTCACTAATTCCGCATGTAAAACCAGAGCTGCTAGATCCGCTGCTTTTGGTGAATCAAAAGACCAACCGTGGCTGGACTGAATTTGGCGGCATCAAAGGGAAAAACCATGGCGGGATTATACCAACGGGTGAAACCTTTGTATTTCTTATGACCGGTGGTGTATTGCAGGAGCGTTTTGCTTTGTCGGAAGCATTCAGTGCCGAGCATGTTTTTGCCAAACACCAAATATTGAAACTGGAATCGGCTCCGGAAGGAGAACCTTATTTGTCTGGGATCATTCAAATTTCAGGAGATGTTCTTGATCATTTAACGCGGGGCGAAGTTCATCGTCCAATGATGAGCTCAAAATTCCCTGCCAAGCTGATTACAACAGAGCGGGCGTGGACTGACCTCGTTGTTGATGAGAAGACCTTTCATCAAATTGAAGAAATTAAAACCTGGCTTGAACACGGCAACACTTTGCTTTACGAGTGGGGCATGAGCAAAAAGCTTCGTAAAGGCTATCGCTGTTTGTTTCATGGCCCGTCGGGAACCGGAAAAACAATGACTGCCTGCTTGCTGGGAAAAGATACAAACCGCGATGTTTACCGAATTGATTTGTCGATGGTTGTTTCTAAATACATTGGTGAAACCGAGAAGAATCTGTCGGCGGTTTTCAATCAGGCTGAAAATAAAAACTGGATCCTGTTTTTTGATGAGGCCGATGCTCTTTTCGGCAAGCGTACCAGCGTATCGGATGCACACGACCGCTATGCCAATCAGGAAGTCTCATACCTGCTGCAGCGTATTGAAGATTATAATGGCTTGGTTTTATTGGCTTCAAACCAGAAAGAAAATATGGATGAAGCCTTTACCCGACGTTTTGATAATATCATCAATTTTACTTTGCCGCGACCTGATCAGCGGTTGGAAATATGGAAAAATGCCTTTGCCGAAAAATCAACTTTGGCGAATGATATCTCGCTAAAAGAGATTGCCAGGGGGTATGAACTTTCAGGAGGAGCGATCATGAATGCTGTTGGCTACGCATCGCTGATGACTTTAAAGAAGAACTCGCAGGAGATTTCGAAAAATGACCTGCTAACCGGTGTTCGGAAGGAATACCAGAAAGAAGGCCGAACCATTTAACGCTAAAAAACAAATCAGTATGAACACAACCAAAGCAAAAAAGAAGGAATCGCAAGATAAAAATGTAAGTCGGTCGGTCGCCGATTCGGTTGGAGTTGTTGTTCAACCCAAAATGAAAGTAGGTGCACCGGGAGACCGATATGAAAATGAAGCCGATCGTGTTGCTGATCAGGTGGTCACCGGATCGGAACCATCGATTCAAAAACAGGAAGAGGAGGAGGCGGCGCAAATGTCACCAATCGAGGCCGTATCAGTTTCTCAGATTCAGGCTTGCCCGTGTGACCGGGAAGATTCGTTGCAAAAAAAAGGATTGAATCAATCGGCAAGCGTGGCTTCACCATGGCTCGAGCAGCAAATTAATAACTCGAAAAGTGGAGGGGAAGCGCTACCAAAAAATACAAGGTCATTTATGGAAACTCGATTTGGTCATGATTTTAGCGGGGTGCGTGTTCATCATGACTCTAGTGCTGCAACCATGAGTTCGAACATACAGGCAAAAGCATTTACCAATCGAAATCATATCTATTTCAATCAAGGATATTATTCTCCCGAAACCAGCTCGGGTAAAAAGCTAATTGCCCATGAGTTAACTCATACCATTCAGCAAGGAGCCAGTCAGAAATCGGATACCGTTCAGCGTGATTTGGCCGTTGCTCCTACAACTCCTGATGCAGAGGTTATTCCATTAACACCTGAGCAGGTTAGTGCAGCCTTGCATTATAATTTAAACCGATTTGCGAACGAAGATGAATTGAAGGTAATTCGTGATGTGATTGGACTTTCTCCGGAGGCTGAGCATTTGATCGACGAAGAATTTGTGAGAAGTGTTGGACGATGGCAGGCTTCGCATGGGCTGGGGCAGGATGGTAAGCTCGGACCGAATACCGTTGCTACTTTGGTAGCCGAGTATCAGGCCGAGAGCACGCTGGCTCCTGATATGGCAGAACGTGGCCGTCGGCTGGATATCAGAACCAAGAGTAATGAGCGGCGAAATAACATTGACGTGGGTGGGCATAGCGATTTGTTTGATGCGATTTTGAGCCACAAAAATGCGATGCTAACACTTTTGATGCGGATCAATTTTCGGTTTCATCCGGATAGCTCGGGCACGAACTTGACTAACAATGAACAGGATACGTTTATCACTCGTTTCCGGCGTGATGTACGTCGTGTGTGGTCGTTTATGTATGCGCTTGTGCCAGCGGGCAGAAACCTGCTTCGCAATTACCTGGATACCTATTACGCCAATATTCGAATTGTCAATACAGCAACCAATCCGCATTATGTGGCACATATTACACGAACTGCAAACGCGTACGACAATACCAATCCGCCGGGAGCTGCAATAGGGAATGGAGGACCTGCAGCTGACAATGACAATGGCTGGCTGCGATTGGGAAGTCGCGATGTCGGACTATTTCGAGGACAGTCTCGCGGCGGTTTTCCTATGCGGCAATATACATCTGCTCATGAATTTGGACATATGATGGGCTTACCGCATATTCATTGCAACACAAACTCCAATGCGTGCTATGGAACAACCAGAGCAGAGCGTGCCAATATTATGGGCTTAAATAATACGGTAACACCGAGTAATTATTTGCCATTTACGACAGCGATGCGCGTCATTACCGGTTCAAACTGGCGAGCCAGATAATCATTTAACTTTTAAGAATAAACGAAATGAAGGAATGGATTCCTTTTTTGCAACAATTGATTTGGCCGGTGTTTATTGTGCTTCTACTAATTGTGTTTAAAGGTAAATTAGAGGGGTTGTACAAAATGGCTACTGAAGGCCGTGAGATTGAAATTGCTGGCGTGTTTAAGATCGGTCAGGCTATTAAAGAAACGGAAATTAAGCAATTTGCAACCGGCGACCTTAGTATTGAGGCGATGGAGGGAGATGAGTTTGCTATTGAAAAGGGAAGTTGGGAAATGCTTAATCAGTTACAAGAAAAATTACGTAATTCTGAATTGAATTCCATTGATGTGATGATTCTTCGACCCGATAAATACTATTTTAAAAACCTGCTGCTTCGATATGTTGGTACACTGGGAATCAAACAACTCATTTTTGTTGATAGCAGTGGTCATTTTGATGGGTGGATTGAAAGCAGCATCTTTTCGGGGCAAATATTGGCCAATGATCAGCAGGAGTATAAATATGAACAACTGAAAGAATTTTTGGCCGGCATTCATCACGAAACCATTCAACCAAATGACAATACTGGCGATGTTCTTGAAAAAATGAGAAAATATAAACAGGAGTACATGCCTGTAATCGATCAGAAAAAGTACAAGTACTTTGTGAATAAATCCGATATTTTAACAGCTCTCGTATCGACTGTTTTAACACAGGATAAGGAAGTGAAAGAAAAATAAATTGAATATAAAACTCCTGAAAATTTGAAATGTTTAAAATGAGTATCCGTGGGTTTATACGCGGACAACGATGCGATTCTATAGCACTATCTCATAAATTGTGTAAATAGAAATACCGGGGGGCGACTCCCGGTATTTTTTTGTTCAATTATAAATTTTACACAGTAATGAAAAAAGAAGATTTATTAAATGATGATTTTCTTAAGCAGTTTAAATCAGGAGAGGAACTCAACGATTTTCTGAAACAGTGTCATATCGAACATTGTTTGATACCAATTGGCCTACTCTTCCGAAAGAGTTTTAGTAAAACATTATTCAGGGTTGTAGCTATTTTGTAAATATTTGAATATGAGTAAGAAATATGCCTTGTTTAAAAAAAACACATAAATATTAAACAAACATACTATTTGCTTGTTGGTTAGATATGAAAACATTCGGAGGATAGATGATGAAAGTAAAGGGTTTTGTTAAAACAAGTCAGCCATCGCAATTAGTGAACGGTGGAACAAATGGGAGCTCTGTCAGTAATTTTGTAGATCATGATATCATTGGAGACAACCATGTTGCAACGTCAGCAGATACACCATTGCGTGATGATGCATTTATGAGAAGCGATGAGCAAAAGATGGCAGTCATTGAAGATAAGTTCCGTGACATAATGAATGCACTTGGACTCGACTTGAATGATGATAGTTTGAAGGGAACTCCCGGGCGTGTCGCCAAAATGTACGTTAAGGAAATCTTTAACGGACTAAATCCTGAAAACAAACCCAAGATTTCAGTTTTCGAAAATAAGTTTCAGTATGGCGAAATGCTAGTCGAAAAGAATATTAATCTGAATTCGACCTGTGAACATCATTTTCTTCCAATTGTAGGAAAGGCTCACGTTGCTTACGTTTCTAGCGGGCAGGTAATCGGCTTATCGAAAATAAACCGCATTGTCGATTATTTCGCCAGACGTCCACAGGTGCAGGAGCGCTTAACGGTTCAAATTGCAAGCGAATTGAAACTGATTCTGAAAACAGATGATGTGGCTGTTCTAATAGATGCCAAACATATGTGCGTTTCATCGAGAGGCATTGAGGATGAAAGCAGTTCAACTGTTACTGCGGAGTACGGCGGCATATTTAAGCAACAAGACCGCAAGGACGAATTTCTAAAATATATATCACTTGGGAAGTAGTTAGTTTTGCATTATTCAGATTAACCTCTCAATTTGTCCTGGAAGGTTTTTTTATTCTTTGACTTGATTAATATTTATTAAGAAAGTTTGCAGCTTTTTGGAACAATTCTTGTCATTTTTATAAAAAAGCAAACAAGAATTATCATGAAAACAAGAATACTTTCAATTATACTAATCTCATTTTTAACACTTCCTATAGCGTTTGGTGCCAGAGCAGCCGAACAGCAAGTTGATAATAAGTCCTATCAAATCGAGAAAATTTATCCAAATCCTGTAAAAAACTTTGTTTACGTTGAGCTTTCTTCTGAGAAATATTCAACTGTTCAGTTTGATTTGATTGATATTCTTGGAAATAAAGTCAAGCTTTGGAAAAAAGTTGAATTAGTTCCGGGAAGTCAACGTATACAGTTGGAAACAAATGATTTAAATAACGGGTTTTACTTGCTTCGAGCCACGATAGACAAACAAATAATTGTGAAGCGAATTCGGAAGCTCTGAATTACGTTAGTTGTTGCTTGTCTAATTTTTTCCAACTTTTCAATAAATACGTCGATCCAACCAAAACGAACGGTATCTTCCGAAGAATTGCGAAAAGTTATTGATGATTTGCCTATTTCGTTTTGTAATAACTAAACGATATCCCACTTGCTTTTTGATGGTTTTCATAGAACCAGTTTTGTCATTCTTCAATGTGCGTTGCATAAAATGTTTCCATAATTTAGATCCATTATTGGCGTAGCAGGGATCTTTCAACTTCAATTACGAATAGAATGGGATTTGTTGGGTGAGTAAAAGTTTATTTCAACGTCATTTTTTACTAACTTGTATATAAAACCTCAGAATTTAGCGATGAAGTTGATATTGGAAAATATTAAGGAATTGGTTCAGGTTGAAGAAAAGTCCAGGGTGTGGGTTGCTGGAAAAGAAATGGCTAAATTAGATATACTAAAAAATGCTTATTTGATTGTTGATGATGACCAAATCGAGACTTTTGGGTCGATGGATGGTTTTAGCGAAGATTTGGTTGATGGTGTCGAGCTGATTCTGGAGATTGATTGTTCAGGAAAAATAGTGTTACCCGGTTATTGCGATTCTCATACCCATTTGGTTTTTCCGGCTGGTTGCGAGTATGAATTTGTTAACCGGATCAAGGGCCGTAATTGCGAAGAGAAAGCACGAAGGGAGCGAATGATTTTGAATTCGGCCAAAGAAATGGAGCAAGCTTCGGAAGATGACTTATTTGAAGCTGCAACAGTACGCTTGAATGAGATCAAAAAAATGGGAACAACTTCGGTGGAAATCAAGAGTGGATACGGGTTAACTGTAGAGTCGGAGTTGAAAATGTTGCGTGTGATTAGACAGTTGAAAGAAGATAGTCCTTTAATGATAAAAGCCACATTTTTAGGTGCAAATGCAATACCTCCCGGTTTTAAGAATAACCGTAAAAAATATATCAACTTGATTATTCAGGAAATGCTTCCCGAAATTGGGTATGAAGGATTGGCGGACTATATAGATGTATTTTGCGATCAGGGCTTTTTCACCCCTACAGAAACGACCAAAATCCTAGAAGCAGCCTTGAAGTATGATCTCCAACCCAAAATACATGCGAATGAATTTGGCCAGACCGGAGGAGTGGATATTGCAGTAAATAATCAAGCACTTTCTGTTGATTGTTTGACGTATATTGGAGAAAATGAAATTTCTGCTTTGCTTAATTCGGAGACCATGCCAACCATTTTGCCGGGAGCTGCTTTCTTTTTAAACCAAGCTTTATCACCTGCTCGAGAAATGATTGGTGCTGGTTTGCCGATTGCTTTGGCCAGCGATTATAACCCGGTAACTGCTCCTTCGGGTAATATGAATTTGATTCAATCATTGGCCTGTATTAACTACTGCATGACATCTGAAGAGGCGCTTAATGCCTGCACCTTGAATTCAGCTTATGCGATGGGCTTAGAAAACAGTGTGGGAAGCATTTGTAAAGGAAAGCAAGCCAATTTGTTAATAACAAAAGAACTTCCATCGTACACAGCTATTCCGTATTATTTTGGAACCAATCCGATTGAAACTGTCATTATCAATGGCGAAATTTATTAGTTTCGAAGAACCAGTTCATATATATTTGAAGCAAAATTTAACTCCGTAAAGACTCGTGAGTAAAAGTCAAAACTAATGACACAACTAATAGAATGTGTGCCGAATTTCAGTGAAGGAAGAAATCCAGCCGTAATCAAGCAGATTACAGATGCGATTGAAAGCGTTAACGGTATTAAGCTACTAAATGTTGATCCGGGAAAAGCTACGAACAGGACTGTCGTAACGTTTGTTGGCGAACCTCTTGCTGTGATTGAAGCGGCTTTTCGCGGTATCCAAAAAGCTTCCGAAGTTATTGATATGAGTAAGCAACAGGGGGAACATCCTCGCTTTGGTGCGACTGATGTTTGTCCTCTGGTGCCAATTACGGGTATTTCAATGGAGGAAACTGTTGAATATGTCTACCAATTAGCAAAGCGAATTGGTGAAGAACTGGAAATACCTGTGTTTTGCTATGAGTTCGCGGCACGAAGTGAGATTCGAAAAAGCCTTGCAAATTGCCGTTTTGGTGAGTATGAAGGATTGCCAGATAAATTGAAAGATCCAAATTGGCAACCGGACTTTGGTCCTTCAAAGCCAAATGTAAATGCTGGGGCGATTGCAGTTGGCGCCCGCAATTTCCTGATTGCCTATAATGTTAATCTGAATACCCGTTCGATATCAAAGGCTAGCGCTGTTGCTTCTGATGTACGGGAGTCTGGCCGTGTAAGGCGCGAGACAGGTAAAATAGTTAAAGACGAAAGCGGGAATCCGGTTCGGATCCCGGGAGTATTAAAGAAAGTGCGTGCAATCGGCTGGTACATAGAAGAATATAAGATCGCGCAAGTTTCCATGAATTTGATCGACCTTTCGGTAACTCCAGTCCATATTGCTTATAGCGAAGTTTGTAAAAGTGCAGAGAGAAGAGGAGTGAGTGTTACTGGTTCAGAGCTAATCGGACTTATTCCACTGCAGGCAATGCTTGATGCCGGTAACTATTTTTTGCAAAGCCAAAATCGTACAACTAATATTTCCGATCAAGAGATTGTCGATATGGCAATCAAGTCAATGGGATTAGATGAACTGGCACCATTTAATCCACGGGAACGGATCATTGAATATTTATTGGAAGATCGACTGACATAAGAAGAGTCTCACCGGAAACAGTGAACTCTGTATTCCATCCCCAATTATGAAGCGATTACTTATCTTGGTATGACGAGCAACACGGAGCTTCACGCGGTTTTAAAGGAAGTTTGAAATTTGGCGCAAGTCTTTCACTTTATCCTGGTAGCCGAGTGAGTCATAGCTTTCGATCAGGCTTTCAAGGAGTTTTTTTATGATGATTTTGTCTTCACAAGGGGCATAAAAATCATCGGCTCCAAATTGCTCGTTTTTGTTCAAAAAATAATCAACTTCTTTCCGCCCTATAATAGCTCCTTTATTTGAAGGATTGATATAAAAAAGAACGGGCGATTGGTGTTCACTTCCATGTGCTTTTTGAGCTGCTTCAGCATCTACATAAGCAAGTAAAGGTGTTTTCGGAAAGTTGACGAACTCTACTGGCAAACTCAACTCACGAGCAACCAATGCGTACAAAATAGCGACTGAAATGGCATTGCCTTTTTTGGTCTCAAGTAGTTGATTGATGTAACTGTTTTGCGGCGAATTGAGGTTGTTGAGATTGACCGAAAACTTGTTGGTGTCGTAGAAAATATGATTTAGAACGGTAATCTTTTCCAGAGAAGTCAGCCTGTTATTAATTTCAAGCCAGACATCATTACTAATTTTTTGAATTTTAGATTTGATGCTTTTCAACTTCAAATCAGGGTATTGGTAACTGGAAATGAGGAAGAAGCCTTCAAATAAATCAACTTTTTTTTGGTTGTTCCAATTCCATAGTTTCGTTCGGGTTTCGCTGAATTGAATTTGTTGAATCAGATTTTCAATTCGCATTTGGATCAATTCATCCAAACTTGTCTCCCAAATATGTTCCAATTGCTCAACAATTTTGCTATCCTCACACAACAATTGTTGCTCTACTTCTTCATACACGGCTTCATCCGGATCATCCAACAACGTAATTAAGGCTTGTAATCGATCACTTTTCATAGCATCCTATGAGTTACTTATCTTTTCTAAAACCAATTCAATCAATTTTTCCATATAGGTATGGTAGGATTCATTTGCTTCCTTATTCGTTCGGCTTGCAATAATCAGGCAAACCGTTACAGCCTCATGACCCAGTAGAGCCGAAAGTCCGTAAATAGCAGAGCATTCCATCTCGTAGTTCGTAACCTGAAGTTCTTTGTAGTAAAAGCTCTCTATTTTTTCGTTTAATGATGGATCAATTGTTTTCAGCCTTAGTTCACGGCCTTGGGGGCCATAAAAGCCAGGAGCCGAAATCGTCACACCTTCGTGAAAAACGTTTTTGTCAGAAAATAATCTGAGTAGTAAGGGCGAACAATCAACAACGTAGGGACGTCCCAGTATCGTGTTCCACTCCGTGTGATTAAAAAAGTTCTTCTCAAAGTCAATATCAGATATGAGTTCTCGATCTGCGTAAAAATTTAGCAATCCGTCGAAGCCAATTGCTTTTTTTGATACTACAAAGGAGTTAACCGGCAAATGTTTTTGCATACCTCCGGAAGTTCCAATGCGTATAATTTTAAGAGAGCGCTTTTCATCTTTTATTTTACGTTTGTCTAAATCAATATTTACCAATGCGTCAAGTTCGTTTAATACAATATCGATATTGTCGGTGCCAATTCCTGTAGAAATGACCGTAATACGCGTATTGTTGTACTTTCCGGTAGTGGAAACAAATTCTCTGTTTTGAACAGTATATTCAACTTCTGAAAGAAATGACTGAATTGCTTTAACTCGGGATGGATCGCCTACAAGAATCACATAATCAGCTATGTTTTCTGGCTTTAAATGAAGGTGAAAAATACTTCCGTCTTTGTTGATGATTAGTTCTGAAGACCCGATCATACAAGAGTATTTTTGATTACATGCCAAATCTAAGTAAAAAAAAGATTTTAACAAACCTTTCCACGCTATGAATCAGACTATTTTAATGTTCGGCTTTAATTTGAGCTAAATATTTGAGTCTTTGTTTAAAAACCTTACATTTACCTGAATGACAAATTAAAAATATAGAGCGAATGGATTTCAATTTTAAAAAATCGTATTTAATTATTTTGGGTGTAGTAGTGGTGGTCCTTTTATTTTTTGGAAGTAGCATGTTTGTAACCGTTCAACCAGGAGAACGGGCAGTTCTTTTCCGCCCTTTTAGTTCTGGATTAGACAAAGAGAATATTTACATACCAGGGTTTCATGTTGTGGCCCCATGGAATACCCTATTTGTATACGATGTAAAGGAACAACAGCGTGAAGAAACAATGGATGTATTGGATAAAAACGGATTGTCGATAAACGTAGATGTTTCGGTTCGTTTCAATCCTACTTATACCAGAATTGGCTATTTGCATGAGATTTTTGGCAAGCGTTATATCGATAATCTTATCGTGCCAGAGGTTCGCTCTTCGGTTCGTCAGGTAGCCGGGCGTTACACTGCCGAAGAAATATACTCTACCAAAAGGAGCGAGGTTGAAGCATCAATTATTAATGAAACCAAAGAGGTTCTGGAGAATAATGATATTGCCATGAAGGCCTTGCTGATTCGTTCTATCAATCTTCCTGACAAGATTAAACAAGCTATTGAGAAAAAGCTGGAGGAAGAACAGGCTTTCTTAACCTACCAATATACGCTTGAAACTGCCAAGCAGGAGGCGGAGAAAAGACGGATTGATGCCGAAGGTATTGCACGGTTCAATCGCATTCTTGATGCATCGCTGACAGCCAGTATTTTAAAACAACGAGGCATTGAGGCGACTTTGGATTTAGCCAAATCACCGAATGCTAAAGTGATAGTCGTTGGAAGCACAAAAGATGGATTACCGCTTATTTTGGGTGGAAACTAATAAATAGTGGTTGAGTGACAGAAGAGCCGGCAAGATTTTATCTCGCTGGCTCTTTTTATATCGGGTCTGTTTTCAACTTGAGTATTTACCTCATGATTTTTTTCTGATATCGTACGCTCCAAGATAGTTGCCATGCCTTATGTATAAAACTCCGTGATGAATTACCGGGTGAGCAAAATGTTCTTTGGTTCCCTTTTTTATATCAAAAGAGCTAATTAATTCCAGTTTATCAAAAGGGTCAACAAGCGAAAGCTCTCCTTTATCAGCGTAAAAATAGATCAGTCCATCTGCCAATATCGTAATTCCTCGGCCAAGTTTGAGGCTGTCGGTTTTTTCTGCTGTTTCACCGTTTATAGCAACGAGTTGGCGTTTACTGTGGCTGCCTGTATAAAGTTGGTCGTCGAGCTTGATAAAACCACCCATATAGTTGTCGAAACCTGGTGTTTGCCATATTTCTTCAATCGAATTTCCATCTTCGCTGATTGCTAGTTTTACGCCTCCATTTCCATCTGCCGCAGAATAATAGATAAAACCGTTGTCAAACAAGATCGTGTTTCCGTGGGTGTCACCTTTTCCCGGTTCTCGCTCTTCTAGTATAGTGTTTGTCTGTTCTTGCGACCAAAGTAGTTTGCCTGTCTCTGCGTCGATGCCAAGTAGATGATAGGCGGAAAATGTCGCTAGTATCTTTTTGTTATTCCATTCGAAAAGGAGAGGAGAGTTGTAACCGGGGCGTTCTTTAAAATAAGGATGTGACCAAACCAATTCTCCGCTATTTCGGTCCAATGCAATCAAGTTATGATCCGTTCCACCGGGTTGACAATAAACCAGATCCCCGTTAATAACTAGCGATTGCGAATATCCAAAGCGTGGAATCTCGCCACCAAAGTCGTCGAGCATATTTCTTTTCCACAAAACACTGCCGTTTTCCGTTTCAATACAACACAAATCACCAGATCCAGAACAAACATAAATCTGGTCGTTCAATATGCTTGGTGTTCCTCGCGATCCAGCGAAGTTTTTTGTCCATTCTTTACCATAGGCTGAACGCCAGATTTCTTTTCCTTGATGGTCCAATTTAAACAGGTATCCGAGGCTATCAATTTCACCGGTTATATACACAAATTTATCAGTAATAATCGGGCTACTGTAGCCATTGCCAATGGTTTCAGTGCCCCATATTTCAGTAGGACCAAGTTCCGGCCAACTTTTTAATAAGTTGGTTTCGAGATAGGTACCTGAGCGATTTATCCCACGCCATTGGGTAACTTTGGGTTTCGGATTACAAGCCAACAGGCTGATTGAGATAATTAGGAAGACGATTTTTTTCATGTGTTCGTGGTTAAGAAGACAATTCGTTTTTAATTAAAAGTAGCTGAAAACGTATTTTTATTACAACCTATCTTGAATTAAGCATTGAATAGCAGATTGTCGATCCAATTTCTAAAGGCTTGAATTTCATCCAACATGCTCTGTCTGCTTTTAGTTGTTCCTACGTTTGTTGATATTCCAATCGCATCATTTTGGGTGTAAACAAAAGCATTTTCAAGGCCTGAGTCGCACTCGATCGAAACGGTTTCACGCTCATAAAAAGGAACATCTTCCCACAGGTCCAAAATTTTTACTTCTTTTTCATTAACCTCTACTAATTTTCCACTTACTGTTGATCCTTGATCCGGTTTTACAAACAGATAACCACTTTCAGGATTTACATAAAGACTATAGTTGGACAGACGGCCCGCTTTGTATTTGGGTTTTCGTTTCAATAAACACTCAAAAAACTCAGGATCACCAATTGTTCCGTAAACAAAAAGTTGTGTTTTTTCCATTGGTCGTTTTTAATTGGAAGAAGCTTTTGCAGATAGTGGTTTGCTTGCTTTTAAGTTTTGTTTTTGTAAATCGATTAAGATTAAATGTAAGAAATTTGTAAATAAAATAGAGACGATTGCTCCGGGAAAAGTAAAATTTGATTAATTTCGGATTAAATTAATAATTTAGACCCCCGCCAAAATCCTTTCTCGCACCTTACCGGCGGGGGATTTTTTGCAATATGTCGGAAATTACTTGTTGTGTCAGGCTTCGAAAAGCGGAAAGCTTAAATAGAACTCCGAGCCTTTACCTTTTTTAGAAATAACATGAATTTTTGAACCGAGTAATTGTGCAAGAGAGTGAGAGATCGCTAGTCCTAATCCGGCACCTTGCTTTAAATTATCGACTTGAGTAAATCGAGAAAATAGAAGTGCCCGGTCCTTTTGGGAAATACCAATACCAGTATCTTTAACGAAAAGATCAAAATTGCCGGGAATGGATGATTCTCGGCACCCTAGTGTAACAACACCTTCGGGCGTATATTTAAATGCATTCGAAATAAAGTTGTTTAATATCTGTTCCAGGCGAGTCTGATCGGTATTGATGATGCAATCGTAATAATCCAACTGAATATCTAGTTTAAAGTCGATCAAAGCAGGACAATCTTCTTTGTGTTGGACATAGATCCTTTTCAGTAAAGGTTTTACTTCGGTTCTTTTTTTTGCAATTTCAAGCGAGTTGGTTTCTATTTTCGAAATATCAATAACATCGTTAATGATTGTCAGTAGGTTTTCATTTTGTTTGATAATAATATTGATGAAATCTTGTTTTCTATCTTCTTCAACCTCATTAGATGCAATTAAATATGAAAAGCCAATGATTGAGTTCAGAGGGGTTCTGATCTCGTGACTCATATTTGCTAAAAAGGCTGATTTCAGTTTTTCGTTTTTTTCGGCTGTTTCTTTTGCTTTAATTAGTTCTTGTTCACGCAGTTTCTGATCTGTTATCATTTGGATTATTCCGATAGATTTTACTGGAATTTGTTGCTCATTTCTTAAAAGCTGACCGAAAAGCCGGACATAAATTGTTTGATTCAGCTTGTTAATTATCCTGCATTCTTTTTCGACCGTTTCTTTCTGGTCAATTTTCCTGAAAAAATTTATTACATCTTCAAGATCATCAGGATGAATAAGACTTTTGATATATTCTGCAGTCAAATATTC
This sequence comes from Sunxiuqinia indica, assembly GCF_009847015.1. Lineage (GTDB taxonomy): Bacteria > Bacteroidota > Bacteroidia > Bacteroidales > Prolixibacteraceae > Sunxiuqinia > Sunxiuqinia indica. The sequence goes on along the minus strand of NZ_WVEM01000019.1, from coordinate 5,825 downwards.
TTTTTCTTTGTTTACCCCGGTAAAACTATACACTTCGTCAGACCAGTAAATTTTTCTATCCTCCAAACTCATTTCCCAGGTTCCCATTTCTCCAACTTCCATTGCTTTGTGCAAATAGGTATCCCGGTCTTTCAGTTCCCGGGTTCTTGTTTTTACTTGTTGTCTTAGCACTGCTATAAAAAGAAAAGCAACACCAAACAGAGTGATAAATCCGTAGATCAAAAATTGTAACCAGATTGGCAAAACCCATTGAGCTTGCTCGAAAACAGCCTTTTTGTAATCAGCAATTAGTTGAAAATATATTGAGTTCGGAGTGCTTTTGTAAATAGCCAGACGGTTATCGATCTTTTTTCGTAAGTCTTCATTTTTGCCAATTGGGAAAGAATATTTCAACTCTGTGGGGTTAAAATACAGGCCTGAGCTAACCACTTCTGGTGGGAGTTCTCCTAACAAATTCGGAGATGGACCTACAATGGCAAACAGTTCCTTCCTCTTCAGTCTGTTTAATGCTTCAGAATGACTATTGATGTAGACCGCTTGTATTTTGATATCGAATTCGGCGATGTATTTAAGAAAACCAGCGGCGTTGTTGTCGTCAATAACCAATCCTATTTTTTTATTTTCAAGCTGAAGGATATTCTTGAAGTCAGTTTGCTTGTTCATATAGAGCTCGCTCCACATGGTGTACAAATTGGAATCGGTAAAGTCAAGTATTTCTTTTCGCTTAGCCGTTTCCTGTGTGCCCGGTAACACATCAATTTCTCCGTTCTGCACTTTTATGAAAAGCTCATTCCACGATCCATCGACCCATTCAAACTGAATATTTTCATCTTGAGCGATTTTTTCGAACAGTACCAACGGAAATCCTTTTACTTCTCCATTTTGGTCACGAGACATAAAGCCAGGGACATTTGGAAGTCCTACCTGATACAAAAAAGTCTCTTCAGCAAAGGTCGCAATGAAGCCAAAACACAGGATGAGAATCAATCCGGTTTTGTACAAACCCTTAATGTTTTCAGAGTGAGTTGGAGATATTCCGTTTTTAAGGCTGCAATGGTTTGGGTTCATTTTGCACTATTGATATTATCAAATGTACAAAATGAACTGGTATTAAAAAAGATGAATATGAGTTTGTTAGAAAATCTATTTTCCTAGCACTTCGAAGTATTTTAATTGCTTCTCAAATTCTTCAATTGTTGGAAAATCGTTGTAATGCCATTTATCCAGAATGGTACCATTTTTAATAAGCATTAGCCCTGGGTTCGAACGGATCATTGTTTTTAAGGTAATCTCGTCGGCATTAAACATTTCGAAGGGCAAATCATGTTCAGCAATATAGTAGTCAATATTTTCGGGGAGCGAAGACGTTAACCCTATAAAATTCATTCCCTGGGCATTTGCGTATTGAGCCAGTTCTCTCAGCTGTTCCAAGTTAGAAATATCGGCGTCATCGAGGTTTTTAGATATGAAGAAAAAAGTATAATTCTCATCGTAAAGGAAAAAGTCTTTAATGTCTTCCCCTTCAGGTGTTTCTATAAAGAAATTGTGAATTGGAGCTTTGTAGCCTTCCTGTACCAATTTCGTGTCAATTGATTCAAATTCCCAGGTTGTAGAATCTTGCCAGGGGGAATTCTCTTCAGTAAACTTCTTTACTTCTCCTGTATTTTTGTTTTTATAGTATAAGGTATTTTCATACACATCTTTAGGAGCATCGTCTGGTACAGTCATTCCCTCAGGAATATTAACTCCAATTTTATAAGGTCGAAAATCAATAATAGGGAGGTGGTTGTACGAGTAGTCAATTAGATAAGCAAATACCAGTATTGTAGAGATCGCCATCATGGAGGCAATTGGTTTAAATTTTGCGGAATGATGTCGTTTGCGATAGGCAAAAACAATAATCGCGAACGCAAGAAATACGATATTCTTAAAAAATGTTTCCCAATTGGTTAAAATTAGTGCATCTCCAAAACAACCACAGTCGGTGACCGGATTCGTCAAGGCCAGAATAAATGTAAGCACTGTGAAAAAACTCATCACCAATACGGCAAGGGCCGAGGTGAGTGAGATAAAAACGTTGAAAACCAGTGCGATGCCAATGGCGAATTCTGTTGCCGATAACAAAATACCGAGAGGGAGCGCGAATGACGTTAGCGAATCCATACCCCAGACATTAAAATAATCGGTGAACTTATAAGCCATTCCCCAAGGATCAATGCCTTTTACAAAACCTGAAAAGATAAAAACCAGCCCGAGCAGAATTCGGGCAATGTGCCACAATGTTTTCATAAAATTCCTCTATTCTTTATATTCTAGCTTAATTAACGCAAAAACGGCGTAATTGATCATGTCTAAATAATTGGCATCAATTCCTTCCGAGATGATTGTTTTTCCGGCATTATCTTCTATCTGTTTTGTTCGCTTAATTTTCATCAGAATAAGATCGGTAATGGAGCTGATTCGCATCTGACGCCACGCTTCATCGTAGTCATGGTTTTTATTTAACATCAGATCTTTAGCTTGATTGAAATAATTCAGGTAAAGCTCATGGGTTTCCTCTTCAGTAAGGTCATCTTCATCGGCAATTCCTTTTTCAAGTTGAACAAGCGCCATGATGCAGTAATTGATAATTCCAATATATTCTGATCGACTACCTTCATCAACTTTCATGTTTTCCTTCATTTCAATGCTTCGTATTCGCTGAGCTTTGATGAAAATTTGATCAGTCATAGAGCTGGGACGCAAAATACGCCAGGCAACTCCGTAGTCTTTCATTTTTTTTACGAAAATATCCTCACAAATTTCAATAATATGATTGTATTGTTCAATGGTTCTTTCCATTTTGTGCATTTAATTTTGAGCCATAAAAATAGGAAAAAATGCGTATTTTGTTGGCTTTATTATACTTTTGTATGAAGCATTGTTTAACTTATCTAATACTTAGGTTTTATGTTGATCACAACCTCAGCAAGTAAGTTCTTTAAACGAAAACATACGATCAATGTTAATGGGCAACTAATCGACCTGTCGAACCCTGTTGTGATGGGGATTTTAAACGTAAGCCCCGATTCTTTTTTTGACGGAGGAAAATATGTAATCGAAGATGCCATTCTTCGGCGTGCAGAACAAATGCTGGAAGAGGGGGTAAGCATTATCGATATTGGTGCAGTGTCATCTCGTCCGGGGGCTGATTCCATTTCAACAAAGGAAGAACTGACCCGCTTATTGCCAGCAGTAACCGCTATTCGGAAACGGTTTCCGGAGGCTCCGATTTCAATCGATACTTTTCGTTCGTGGGTGGCATTGCGCGTAATTGATGAATGTGGTGATTGTATCATCAATGATATTTCAGGAGGTGATTTTGATGAGCACATGTTTGACACCGTTGGGAAATTGGGGATGCCATACATCTTGATGCACATGAAAGGAACGCCTCAAACGATGCAGGACGATCCTCAATATGATGATATAATAAAAGATATTTCGAAATATTTTTCTGAAAAAGTACGAAAACTGACTAAAGCGGGAGTCAAAGATGTTATTCTTGATCCGGGTTTTGGTTTTGGTAAAACGTTAGAGAATAATTATGATTTGCTAAATCGGTTGGATTCCTTTAAGGTTTTTCAATTGCCGGTAATGGTTGGTATGAGCCGAAAATCAATGATCCATAAGTTGTTGGAAGTTGATGCCGAACAAAGTTTAGGAGGAACAATTACGGCTAATACGATGGCACTGCTTGGTGGAGCCGATATTTTGAGGGTGCACGATGTGAAAGATGCTGTTGAGTCGGTAAAGATTTTTACCAAGCTTAAAGAGACGGCTAATTTATGAGCTTATTTATAACATTAAGGTTTTTAGATGTTTTAGACATATTGCTGGTGGCTTTTTTGCTTTACCAGCTTTACTTGCTGATTAAAGGCACCGTAGCCTTTAATATTTTTATTGGGCTTTTTTTAGTGTACCTATTCTGGCTGCTGGTGAGGGCGCTAAATATGGAGCTGCTCGGATCATTTATGGGGCAGTTTATTGGGGTAGGTATTTTGGCTTTGATTGTTGTGTTTCAACCCGAAATCCGACGTTTTTTGTTACTGATTGGGAGTAACCCACAGGTAAATCGCTTTCTGAGCGTTGAAAAATTATTCAATCTAAAAACGAAGTCAGCTTCCGGGCAACATTTGAAAATGATTGTTAGAGCTTGCGAAAATATGGCGAAAGTGAAAACAGGAGCTTTAATCGTTATTGCGCAAAATTCGGAGTTGAAGGAATATATCAGAACAGGTGAAAAATTGAACGCTCGTATTTCGGATAGTTTGTTGGAGACCGTTTTTTTTAAAAATACCCCTTTACATGATGGAGCTGTAATCATTAACGGGAATAAAATAATGGCAGCAAGATGTATTTTACCGCTGACCAACAAGGAAGATTTAAATCCGCTGTTTGGATTGCGACATCGGGCAGCAGTTGGAATTACCGAAAATACGGATGCCTGTGCAATTATTGTTTCTGAAGAAACCGGAAGGATTTCGGTTGCTCTGTCTGGCGAACTTAGGCACAATCTCTCGGGGATTGATTTGAGTAATATACTTGAAAATATTATTATAGATATTGACGATGCTGACTAAACTTAAAGAACTTATTTTATTTGAAAATGATGTGTTCAGGGTTGACCTGTTGGATTTGATTTTAATCATTGCGATAGGCTTTGTAGCGTTTATAATAATACGGCTATTACATCGATTCATTAAAAAGCTGCTGACAAATAAGCATATTTCTTTTCGTTTTTCTCGCTATTTATTGCAAGGAGCCAGGTTGTTGGGGTGGATCAGCTTCTTTTTTATTGCACTTGAAGTGCTGGGTATTAAAAGTTCCATCGTCTTTAATTACGTATTGTATGCCGGTGAAAAATTTAAGTTGCAAATTTTTAATATTTTTATCATTCTGGTCGTCCTGTATATTGTCAGAGGCTTATCCTTCTTAGTTGAGTATTGGTTTGATGATCGGATTGATAGTAAAAAACTGGATAAGGGAAGGGGAAAGTCGTTCCTTCAGATTGTTAAATACATTATTTGGATGCTGGGGATTAGTGTGGCAATTGGCTCACTTGGATTCGAAATCACCTTGATTATTGCCAGTGTATCAGCTCTGTTGATTGGTGTGGGATTCGGCTTACAACATATTTTTAACGACTTCTTTTCAGGCATTATCATTTTATTTGATGGATCGATTGAAGTGGACGATGTGGTAGAAATGGAGGGCGTTGTAGGACGCGTGCTGGAAATTGGTTTACGTGTTTCAAAAGTGTTGACGCGCGACAACGTTGTTATTATTGTCCCCAATTCTCGGTTTACAGGGCAGCAAGTGATTAACTGGAGTCACAATGCTGATGTCACCAGGTTTTATGTTCCTGTGGGCGTTGCTTATGGTTCTGATGTCAGGTTGGTGGAACGAATATTACTTGAGGCTGCTAAAGATCACTCTCAAATTGTGAAGACCCCGGCCGCATTTGTTCGATTTAATGATTTTGGAGAGTCTTCACTTGATTTTGAGTTGTATTTCTGGACAGCTAATGACTTCATGGTCGAAAATATCAAAAGTGATCTGCGCTTTGAAATTGATCACCAGTTCCGCGAAAATAAAGTTGAGATCCCATTTCCACAACGTGATTTGCATTTTAAAAGCAGGAACTTCAATTTATAGGATCTAGTTAGTCAATCCTTAAAAACAAAATAAATCACTGGTTATCAACAGGTAGTGTGAATAAAATCCGTGATTTCAAGGTGTTAAATTGCAAGGTTATTAGTAAATTAGGGAAAAAGCTTGCAGAA
>NZ_WVEM01000018.1 GCF_009847015.1 Sunxiuqinia indica | reverse complement strand
TGCAAGCTTTTTCCCTAATTTACTAATAACCTTGCAATTTAACACCTTGAAATCACGGATTTTATTCACACTACCTGTTGATAACCAGTGATTTATTTTGTTTTTAAGGATTGACTAATTATTGATCGGGATATTGTTGTGTTGGCTAACCCCGAAATTGCCAACCTCCCCGGTTGGGTAATTGCCCTGGTGGTAGCTGGCGGTTTGGCTGCAGCTTTGTCAACTGCTGCCGGATTGTTGCTCGTAATTTCCACTTCGATTTCGCATGACCTGCTTAAAAATTACTTAATGCCTGAAATTTCGGAACGAAATGAACTTTGGGCTGCACGGATTAGCATTGCTGTGGCAGTTGTTGCGGCCGGACTTGCCGGCTTGAATCCGCCTGGGTTTGTTGCACAGGTAGTTGCGCTTGCATTTGGCTTGGCTGCTTCTTCGTTTTTTCCAGCGATTATTTTGGGGATTTTCGATAAACGAATGAACAGACAGGGCGCAATAAGTGGGATGATTGTAGGAATTGTATTTACAGCAATTTACATCATTTATTTCAAGCCGCAACTGGGAGGGCCGGGCACGCCCGAGGGCTACTGGTTTGGCATTGCTCCTGAAGGAATTGGAACCTTGGGAATGATACTGAATTTTGTGGTTGCGATGGTTGTTTCACGAATGACTGCTGCACCTCCGAAATTAGTTCAGGATTTGACAGAAAGCATTCGCTACCCAAGAGGTTCCGGACAGGTTCATGAAATTCACATTCATTAAAAAGAAGTAGGCTGTTCAAAACGTTTCTGTCCGTCATCGAACTTGTTTCAGGATCTGTGTAGATTAAAGGAAAAATCCTCTAGAGACAGATTCCGAAACAAGTTCGGAATGACTTTTTGACTTATGTTTTGAACAGCCTATATTAATCGGCTAGGTGCAATCCAGACTCAAAGCCTAGTAGTTTGTAGCTTCAATTTCAAAATATTCCTGAGCGTGTTCGCAAGATGGACATTTAACCGGTGGTTTGCTTGATTCGTGAAGAAAACCGCAAACACGACATTTCCAGGTTACTTTACCTTCGCGCTCAAACACTTTTCCTTCTTCCAGATTTTTGCATAATTTGCGGTAGCGTTCTTCGTGGTGTTTTTCAATTTTGGCAATGGTTCTAAAAACCACGGCGATGAGTTTAAAACCTTCCTCTTCGGCAACTCGGGCAAACTCAGGATAAAGGTCAGTCCATTCTTCGTTTTCACCGTCTGCAGCAGCCGTCAGGTTTTCCATGGTGGTTCCAATTACTCCGGCTGGGTAGCTGGCTGTAATTTCAACTACGCCACCTTCTAAAAAGCGAAAGAAACGTTTGGCGTGCGCCTGCTCGTTGATGGCTGTTTCTTCAAAGATTGATGCAATCTGATGCAGTCCTTCTTTGCGTGCTTGTTTGGCAAAAAATTCATAGCGGTTTTTTGCTTGAGATTCACCGGCAAATGCTTTTAGCAGGTTCTTTTCTGTTTGTGTTCCAACTATTGAAGTCATGATTTTTTTATTTAAATAATTACTATTGTTGATTTTTGGGAATGTGAAGATAAGCAATTACCAGTGGATAAGCTGATTCCGGGTGGAATTTAGAATCATTCAACGAAACTCAAAACTGCTTTTTAAATTAAGTATAATTCTTTGCTCGAGGTGAAAGTGAATCTTGTGTGATTCGTAAAAAAATTACGACCTTTACGTCTTTTAAAAAGAAAGATTCATGACGATAGAAAATATACAACAAGAAATTGTAGAAGAATTCTCGATTTACGAGGACTGGATGGACAAATACGGCTACCTGATTGAATTGGGAAATGACTTGAAAGAGCTGGACCCCAAATTAAAAAATGATCAACATCTGATAAAAGGATGTCAGTCGCGTGTGTGGTTGGCTCCTGAATTTAAAGATGGGAAAATTTATTTTCAAGGAGAGAGTGATGCCGTGATTGTTAAAGGCTTAGTTGCCCTTTTGCTGCGTGTTGTTTCGGGACGTACTCCAGAAGAGTTAATAAATAACGAACTCCATTTTGTAGATGATATTGGTTTGAAACAACATTTATCACCAACACGATCAAACGGACTGGTCGCAATGATCAAACAAATTAAGTTATATGCTGTTGCTTATAACAAGATTTCTAGTTAGGAGGAGAAGCCATGGACCCAAGAATTGATTTAATTATAGAAAATTTAAAGGAAGTTTATGATCCGGAGATTCCGGTAAACATATACGATTTAGGCCTGATTTATAACATCGATGTTGATGAAAATAATAAGGCTAGTGTAATTATGACCCTTACTGCCCCCGGTTGCCCGGTTGCCGATATGCTGGTAGAAGATACCCGGCAAGCAGCAATAACAGCCGAAGGAGTAGATGATGCCCACGTGGAGTTAACATTTGATCCGCCATGGGAAAAATCGATGATGAGTGAAGAAGCCCGGCTGGAGTTAGGGTTCTTTTAGGAAGATTCGGCTTGTCGGTGGCAGGCTGGTGATTACTTTGAAGGGTTTGGCAATTTGAAAATTGCTTTTAAAGAATAGAAGTAGAAATGCTTTTGCCGAATCGTTCAATGCCAAAATAAAAGCGATTAGTTCTGAACAAAGAGGAGTGAGAGATGTATCGTTTTTCGCTTAATCGTTGTGCCTTAGAAAGATGAATCCAACAAAAGGTTCATTTTTTGATTCGCTATCACATTAAAAGTTGTGAGGAATAATAGAATATTAGATTTTCGTGCTGCTATTTCCAACACAACAACTAACGGCTTTTGTAATCAGAGAGCCTAATTGACTGTATTCAGGGAACGATATTAGAGTATTTCGAGGATTCGTTCGAGCTTAATTCCGCGAGATCCTTTAATTAAGGTCAAATTAATTTCTGTTGCCTTTTGTTGACAGAGGTAGTCAGAAAGAAGCTCGACAGTTTCAAATTTCTTTGTTTTTGGATCAGTCGAAATTTTTCCAAACTCTTTTCCTACCAAAAATATTTGGTCCAAATCCATCGTACCTAAAATGTCCACAATCTTTTGGTGCTCAAAATCAGTTTGATCTCCAAGTTCCAACATATCCCCTAAAATCACCATTTTCCCTTTTTTATTGATTGCGTCAAAGTTTGATAAGGATGCAGCCATACTTGTTGGATTCGCATTATAAGCATCCATGATAATCTTATTTTTGCCTTTTACAACCAATTGCGATCGGTTGTTTGTCGGAGAATAGTTTGCAACGGCATCTTGTATGGCTATTGGGTCGACTTTGAAATGTAAGCCAACACGAGCTGCAGCCAATATATTTTCAAAGTTGTAGGCACCAATTAGTTTCGATTTTAGATAGAGCCAGCCTTTGGGGAAGAGTGCTTTTATGGTAAGGTAATAGGCAGACTCCTGCAGTTCTCCGCGCAGCTGAGCCTGGTCTGATCGTCCGTAAGTCAACAGTTCAATTCCCTTGGCTTGATTTTGCAGTATTTCATTGTCAATATGTATGAAAGCTGAGCCTGATTTCTGTTTTAGGTGCTTGTATAGTTCCGATTTCGTTTTGATGACACCTTCAAACGATCCAAAGCCTTCTAAGTGAGCTTTACCAATATTGGTAATTAAACCGAAATCAGGATCTGCAATTTGACAAAGCTCTGCGATTTCTCCCGGGTGATTAGCTCCCATCTCCACAACACCAATGTCGGTGTTGTTATTCATCGTTAATAGCGTCAGTGGTACTCCGATGTGGTTGTTTAAATTCCCTTTGGTGGAACTTACATTGTATTTTTTCTGAAGGATTGCAACGATCAGTTCTTTTGTTGTTGTTTTGCCATTGCTGCCTGTGATTCCCAAAATTGGAATTCCGAGCAATTTACGATGATAGGATGCTAATTCTTGAAGCGTTTTCAGAACATCTTTCACCAGAATGAAATTTGGATTTTCAGGTAGCTTGTTATCATCCACGACCGAAAAAGCCGCTCCTTTGCTGAGCGCGTCAGCAGCGTATTTGTTCCCGTCGAAGTGCGGGCCTTTTAGTGCAAAAAAGAGACAGTCATTTTCAATATTCCGACTATCAGTTGAAACTGCCGGATGCTTTAAAAATAGCTCATAAAGTTGTTCGATCTTCATATTCTGGGAAAAAATAAAACCCCATTTTTACAAATGAGGTTTAGGTGTGAAAATAAATATCTTTTTAGAATCCTTTCGGACTTCCAACTCGTGTCATTGCACAGCGGAACCCAAGATCGTTGGTCGCTTTATCTTGCTCCAAATATCTTCTTGTTCCAGGAATCAACCAATAAGGGCGATCTTTCCATGATCCACCTTTATAAACACGCACATTGTCAGAGATAAGCGAAGTAAATTCTCCTGATTCTTCTCCTTTTATATACATATCTTCAGTTGACAATTGATCTTTCATAGCTTCCCAGTCCAGGCCTTCAATAATTTGAGACCGATAGTCGCCGTCTTCGTAATTTCGGTAGTCTGCTATTGTATCTGCGATGAGCTCACCGAATTCATTTCGAATTAAGTTTCCATCACCATCTCTTTTGTATTCGGTATACACCGTACCTCGAAATGGCTGGAATTCTTCAACATCTTGTTGGTTTAACGGACGATAAACATCGGCAACCCATTCATTGACATTGCCAGCCATACAATATAGGCCGAAATCGTTTGGATTGTATGAATTGACAGGTGCCGTGATATCTGCATTGTCATTTAATGCACCAGCCATACCCATCATGTCACCACGTCCGCGAACAAAGTTAGCCATCATTTGGCCACGATCTTTTTTCGAATCGTCTCTTAGGTAGCTTCCGTTCCACGGGTATAATTTACGTTCGGTGAGTAGTTCACCTTCTGTATTTCCAATGAGGCCATAAGCAGCGTATTCCCATTCTGCTTCGGTGGGTAACCGATAGCTTGGCAGTAAAGCTCCATCTTCCCATTTCAATCTTCTTGGATTTCCAGCTGCATCTTCAATTGGGTCTTCGCCTTCAGTACCTTGATAAAGTCCGGCCAGATATGTGTTCGAAGTGAAAACATTCTGTCCTCCTTGTGTATTGTCATGTTGCAATACGCCACGGTCGACCAGTATTTTTTCGTTTACACGATCGGTTCTCCACTTACAATAAGCTTCTGCTTGTTCCCAGCTAACACCAACAACAGGATAATCGCTGTAGGCAGGATGCCTGAAATAGTTTTGAATGTAGGGTTCGTTATAAGCCAACTCTTTTCGCCAAACGAGTGTGTCGGGCAGTGCTTGCTCAATTTTTTCCTTATTTTCAGGATAAACACGATTTAACCAAAAAATATACTCGCGGTAATCAAGGTTGGAAACTTCGGTTTCATCCATGTAAAATGAAGCAACTGTTACCCTGCGAGGCATGTTGTTCCAGTCGTACATGACATCTTGTTCAACTCGTCCCATGGTAAAAGTACCGCCCTCTATAAATGTTAAGCCAGGTCCGGTTACTTGGTTAAAGTCCCCGTCAGCTTGGAAACCTCCATTGTCTGGATTGTTGTATTCCCATCCCGTTTTACTGGAAGCTTTATTGCCTCCTTTTCCACCTTTGCCCAACATTCCGCAGCTTGCCACCAAGACAGCCAAACCTAAAAATAATATGGCTTTAAATTTCATCATCAGTGTTTTCAGTTTGTTTTAATATGCACAAATATAACTAAATTGTTCTATTCTTATTGTTTGGACAGAACAACTTTTTAATATCAAATAATCCATTAGTCTTTGTATTTTTGCTTTCTGTCAAAAAGAAGTATTGTTGCATGAAGTCGGGAAATCGCTATCCTTTAGTTGCAATATTGTAAGAATTGAAGCGTTTGTCATTGTAATCTGAGAGTTTATTTTAATGAAAAATTGTTTACTTTTTATTCTGGTTTTTTCGTTGTCAGCCGCTGTTTTTGGTCAAAAACAGAGTCGTGATATATCGTGGGTTGACTCTGCACATAGCAATACCAATGCTCCTTTTGGACAGATTGCTAATGCTATTTTGGATGACAATGGTGTTCCCCGTTATCAGGAGGTTATTGAGTTGAATGATGCGAACGAACGTGTTGAAATTACTGATTTAGTTTTTTCAGTATTTCAAGGCGCGAGCGATATCGATGAGCTTTCAACAAATGATCAGCTGGATATTTCCATTGAATATGTTGAGTCAAAATCTGGCTTCCAGGCAATACTCGATTTTGTCCCAATCGTGGTTGATAAAGAAGGTGTTGCAAAACGATTGGATTCTTTCAGTATTAAAGTTCGTTCGGTGAATGAAAAGAAATCTGTTTTTTTAAGTCAGGAAGACTGGAGAAATTCTTCTGTTTTGGCATCGGGCCAGTGGGTAAAACTCAGAACCTCGGAAGCGGGAATTCATAAAATCACCTATTCTCAACTTCAAAGTTGGGGTTTCTCGAATCCCGGCAGTGTGCATTTATATGGCAATGGTGGATATATGTTGCCGAAAATGAACGATGACTTCTACTATGACGATTTACAACAGAATGCCATTTATCATGGTAAAGACGGAAGCGGAAATGACTGTATTTTCTTTTACTCAACAGGCACCGTTCGTTGGAATTTAGACGAAGTAAAAGGTCAGTTTTTTCAAGAGTTAAATGACTATTCAGACTATGCGTATTACTTCTTGAGCGACCAAGGAAGTGAAAAGAACGTTGAGGAAGCACAAGTTGTGAGTGCTGTGGCTACAAATCAGGTTAATTATTCTGATGAGCATGTGTTTCATGAGTCGGAAGAGCATAACCTGATTAAATCAGGAAGGCGATGGTTTGGAGAAAAGTTCATTAATGGTCAAACCAAATCAGTTACCCTGAAATTGGAAAATATTGTTGATGGAGAATCTGCAAAGATAGATATTGAGGCGGCCGGTCGTTCGGGCAGTAGCTCCAAGATGGAGGTGAAGATGAATAATTCTTCGGTTGATGCACTAAACTTTTCACCGGTTAATACGACTGATCCGATAGTTCTTCATGCGGACCTGGAAAGTAATGAATACGAGCTTAGCAATCCGACAAATTCGCTGAAAGTGGATTTGAAGTATGTGGCAGCTAGTAGCAACACCAATGCATGGTTGGATTACATTACTATAAATTATAAACGTACGCTTGACGTTGATGATCAATTATTGTTTAGGGATATTGAAAGTGTTGGCGAAAATCGGGTGACTCAGTTTAATCTGTCGGCTTCCGGCGCCAACCTTAAAATTTGGGACGTCACTGACTATACGAATCCTGTATCGATGCCTTTTTCGATTAGTGGAAATCAAACATCTTTTAAAATTGAAACTGAATCTTTGCATGAGTTTGTAGCGTTTAAAACCAATGGAAACCTGCCCGAACCTGAATATGTTACAGCGGTTGACAATCAGGACTTACACCAACTTTCCGGGATGGATATGATTATTGTTTCACATCCTGACTTTTTGAATGAAGCCACTGAGTTGGCAGAGTTTCATCAAGCAACGGATCAGTTATCAACTCAAATCGTAACGCCCTCCAAAATATACAACGAATTTTCAGGTGGAGCGCCTGATGTTGCGGGAATCCGGAATTTTCTGAAAATGCTGTATGATAAGCCCGGATCATCGTTAAAGTATGTTTTGTTATTTGGCGACGGAAGTTTTGATAATAAAAATGTAAGTGGTGAAGCAAATAATTTCATTCTAACTTACCAATCGCCGAACTCGTTAGTGCCAACTTCGTCATTTGTAACAGACGATTTCTTTGTACTGCTGGATGATGGCGAAGGTGAATATAGTGGAAAAATTGATTTGGGAATTGGGCGACTTCCTGTTAAAACAGCTACCGAAGCCCAGATTGTGGTTTCAAAAATAAAAAGTTATGCAAACACTGCTGCTTTAGGGGAGTGGCGAAATGTAGTTTGTTTAATTGGAGACGATGAAGATAACAGCACACACATGAGGCAGGCCAATCAATTGGCTGATATTGTTAATGAAAAGAATCCGGCATTTTATACCGACAAAATATATTTTGATGCTTTCGAGGAAAAGTCTACAACTGCTGGCGATCGTTATCCCGGGGTTACCGAAGCAATCAACAATCGGGTAAAAGAAGGAGCTTTGATTTTAAATTATACCGGACATGCTAGTGAAAGTTCGATGGCTGATGAAAAAGTTCTTGGAACAACAGACATCGATAAGTGGTCGAATTACAATAGGCTGCCAATTTTTGTGACTGCTACATGCGAAATTAGTCGATTCGATGATGAAGAAAATTCGGGAGGTGAGCATATCCTTTTTAATCCCAATGGAGGAGGTATCGGATTGTTTAGTACCACTCGGGTAGTTTACTCAGGTCCTAATTTTGTTATAAATAAGGAATTCTATGAACATGTGTTTAGTCAGGATGAAAATGGGGAAAAACTCCGGATGGGAGATGTGTTACGACTTTCAAAAAATGGAATTAATACCGGAATTAATAAACGAAATTTCACACTGCTTGCTGATCCTGCGCTGAGTTTGGCGTTCCCGAAATATCAGGTTCAAACGAAAACAATTAATGGTGTTCAGGTTGATCAGATGACAGATACGATTGGTTCATTGTCTATAGTAACAATAACAGGTCAGGTGGCCGATCAGACCGGTGCATTGCTCGCCGATTTTGAAGGTGATTTAGTTATTGACGTTTACGACAAAGAATATGATGTTGAAACATTTGGTAATGGAGGAGAGAACCCATTCAATTTTAAGGTTCAGGATCGCATTATTTATAAAGGGATAACTACAGTGTCCGGTGGAAAATTTGAATTTACTTTCATTGTTCCCAAAGATATCTCGTATGCAGTGGACGAAGGGAAGATTTCTTATTATGCCAATAATGGAGAGGTCGATGCTCAGGGCGTTTTGGAGAATTTTTATATTGGAGGTGCTTCAAATAACACAATCAATGACAGCCAGGGACCGAATGTCAATTTGTATTTAAATGATGAAAATTTTCAATCAGGAGACGAGGTTGGCAAAAACTCAATTCTAATAGCTGATGTGGAAGATGAAAACGGAATTAATACGATTGGAGTGGGCATTGGTCATGATATTACGGCTATTTTGGACAATGATTATTCAAATATCCGGGTGCTGAATGATTATTATTTAAGCGAAAAGGATAGTTATAAAAAAGGACAGATCATCTATCCTCTTAATGGCTTGTCAGTTGGAGAGCACACCTTGAAACTTAAAGTTTGGGATGTACTCAATAATTCAACAGAGGTTGAAATTCAATTTGTGGTGGACGAGAAGCTTGAAATTGTAGAAGTGGAAGCCTATCCGAATCCGGCTACCGAATTTACTAATATTGTTTTTACACATAACCGACCAGACGAATCCTTCGATGCCAAGTTGGAGGTTTTTAATTTCTCGGGGAGTCTCGTCGAAGTGTTGGAGCAGCAATTGGCGTCAAGTGGTGCCAAAAGCTTACCCATGAAATGGCAAATCAACAACAACCAGTTATTAATCAGAAATGGCGCTTATTTATATCGCGTAACGATTATCGCCAACGATGGATATTCTGCCAGTAAATCAGGTAAAATTATTATTTCCAGATATTAGTATTGACAAATACATACTTTTTAAGAATTCTTTACGTTTTCAATCTTGTGCTTGCAGCTTGGTAACTCTGCTGCAATGATATATATTTGCAACTCAATTTTTTGAAACAGAAATAATGGAAAGACGATTCGTGGTTCTTATAACCTTAATTGGACTAGGTTTATTGACAAACAAAACTTTTGCTCAAACAAATTCGACAACAGGTGCTAATACAATTTTAACGGGGGTGCCATTTCTTCAAATTGCTCCCGACTCGCGTGCTGGTGCTATGGGAGATGTTGGTGTTGCTACAACACCTGATATGAACTCTCAGCACTGGAATGCCGCAAAATATGCTTTCATCGAAAGTGAAATGGGTGTTGCCTTATCATACACTCCTTGGTTACGAAATCTGGTTGATGATATTAATGTGGCTTACTTGGTTGGTCATAAAAAGTTAGATGACTTGCAATCGTTTAGTGCCTCTCTTCGTTATTTTTCGTTGGGTGATATTTCTTTTATGAGCAATGAAGGTACATTTCAGGGAACACAAAGTCCGAACGAATTTGCATTTGATGTAGCCTATACCCGTTTGTTATCCGACTACTTTTCAGGATCTGTTGCGTTGCGGTACATTCATTCTGATTTGGCTCCCGGACAGGAAGGAATTACACCGGGAAATTCATATGCTGCTGATATCTCTTTTTATTACCAAAATGAAATGAGGGTGAATCGCAAAGAATCAACTATTTCAGCAGGTGTTGCAATCACTAATATTGGTAGTAAGATATCGTATACTGATGGTGAACAGAAAGATTTTATTCCTACAAACTTAAGATTAGGGGTTGGTTATAAAACCGAAATGGATAGGTATAATACCATTGGTTTTTATTTTGACATTAATAAACTACTTGTTCCAACGCCAGCGTTGGATACTGTCGGTATTTTCGGCGATCGTTATGGTGAAGATAAGTCTCCTATTGCGGGTATATTTAGTTCATTTAGCGATGCCCCGGGCGGATTTTCAGAAGAACTTCAGGAAGTTAACCTTTCCTTTGGTGCCGAATACTGGTACAACAAGCAATTTGCCTTACGTGCCGGATATTTTTATGAGCACGAGAATAAGGGTAACAGAAAATATTTTTCTGCCGGAGCAGGACTAAAGTTGAATGTATTTGCATTGGACTTTTCGTACCTCATGCCTACGGAGCAAAATCATCCGTTGGCAAATACCCTGAGATTTACACTTTCGTTTGATTTCGAATCGTTTAGTAATCAACGACGATGAACCCTTTTCGTATCGGTTATGGCTACGATGTGCACCAAATGGCGGATGGAGAAAGCCTTTGGCTAGGTGGTGTTCAAATTAAGCACGATAAAGGAACCGTTGCTCATTCAGATGGCGATGTGTTGATTCATGCGCTTTGCGATGCCATGTTGGGTGCTGTAAAACTTCGCGACATTGGGTTTCACTTTCCGGATAATTCAGCTGACTACAAAAATATTGATAGTAAAAAGCTGTTGGCTAAAGTAAAGGATCTGATTGAATCAAAAGGTTATGTGTTAGGTAATGCCGATATTACAATTGCTGCTCAAAAACCCAAGTTGATGAATCATATTCCGGCAATGGAAAAAGCGCTTACTGAGGTGCTTCAATCCGATGCCGAATCAATTTCAATAAAAGCTACCACCACTGAAAAATTAGGCTTTGAAGGGCGTGAAGAAGGAATCTCTGCTCATGCGGTTGTTTTACTGTTGAAAAAGACATGATGAAAAAAAAGACATTGGTAATTGGTGCGAGTGAGAAGCCTGAAAGATATTCCAACAAAGCGATCAAGGCTTTGAGAAAGCATCAGCATCCGGTAGTTGCCATTGCTCCGAGAGCTGGCCGGGTTGATGATGTTGAGTTTGATACTGGCAAGTTATTGTATGATGACCTCGATACAGTAACACTCTATGTTGGGTCTCGTCATCAGTCCGGATATTATGATTACTTGATCGACTTAAAACCCCGGCGTGTGATTTTTAATCCGGGAACTGAGAATGATGAACTTGCTGCTCAATTGGCAGACAATGGCATTGAAGTTCAGGAAGCTTGTACCTTGGTGTTGTTGAGTATTAGAGCCTACTAAATGTATACACCTGTAAAGACACTCGAAGAATATAACGAGCTGATTCGAAAAGAACAGGCGCTGTTATTTTATTTCTCTACCGATGAATGTCAGGTTTGTAAAGTTCTGAAACCTAAAATTGAAGAATTGTTGAGTGCCAATTTCCCGAAGATCAAATTGTTTTATATCAACTTAAACACGGCTCCTGAACTATCGGCACAAAATAGGATATTCGCAGTGCCAGCGATTCAGCTTGTATTCGGAGGGCGTGAATACCTTCGCAAAAGCCGTAGTTTTGGCCTTGCCGAACTGGAGGATGAGATTGCCCGTCCGTATCGTTTAATGTTTAATAAATAATTTTGACAAACTCATAAATAAGGCTAATTTTACTTATCAAACAAAAGCCTTTACATTGAGACATATATTGTTGCTTGTTATTCTTCTCACTGGCCTTTTGCATAATGCTCAGTCAGAAAAATCAAAAATCGATAGTTTAGAGGCTCTGGTTCCCCAATTTGAAGGAGCTGAGTTGGTGGACGTATATCTTACTCTTGCTGAAGAGTACATGTATATCGTTCCGGTCAAGTCAATAGAATACGGCGAGCGTTCACTAGTCATCTTGGGTGATTCTATTCAGAATGATCAGTCTTGTTACGCTAATTTGTTAATTGGAACCGGATATATTTTTACAGGGGAGTTTCAAAAAGGGAGAAAGCATTTAACTCCGGGATTGGAACTTGCCAGGACGTTAAATAATCAGAAATACATTAGTATTGGCTTGAGCTCCTTAGCGGCCTACCACATGAATACGGGAGATTATGAAGAAGCATTAAGCTTGTTCAAGCAAAGCTTGCAGGTTGCAACAGAAGCCGACTTGCCGGGATGGAAAGCAAGGGCAAAGTTTAATATCGGTTCAATTTTAACGAATAAAGGAGATCGGGCTGGTGGCCTTAAAAATATGATTGAAGCGCTGCTGTATTTTGAATCGACCGACAATGTATCCATTGCAGCAAGAATATTGAACAACATTGCGGTAAACTATCATGCCTGGAAAGAGTATGATTTAGCGTTGGAATATTACCGAAAAACCCTTCGCAAACACGAGTTGAGCGGAGATATTTTGGGGAAAGTAGTGGTGCTCAATAATATTGCAGAAATTTATAAAGATAAAAGCCAGTATAAAATGGCTTTCAAATATTACAACCAGATATTTGAGTTGGCAAAAACCAATGAAATTAGTGAGTTTTATCTTGCTGTTGGAAAGGTTGGGTATGCCGAAACCTACTCAAAAATCGAAAAACTAGATTCGGCCAGACGATATGCCAATGAATCATTGAAAGTATTTCAAAGTGCAGAAATGGAAGAAGGAGTCATCAATGCAAAGCTCATTCTTGGTTATGTCGACATGAAAGAAGGCAACTTGCGGAAGGCCAGAACGCATGCTGAATACTGTATCGAAAAGTCAGTGCAAGTAGGATTAAGAGAGCTTAGTTTAAAAGCTTATTTGTTGCAGGCTCAGATTTTGGAACGGATGAACCTTTATGCAGAATCACTTAAGAATTATAAAAGCTATGTTGCGATAAGTGATTCATTGAGCAAAGAAAATCAGGCCCATCAGCTAGCATTGCATCGGGCTGAGTTGGATATTGCAGATAAAGAAAATGAAATTGAACTTCTTCAGAAAAACAACGAGATAAAGGACTTGCAGTTAATTAAGCAAAAGTCTCAGGCTCGTACGTTAATAGTTGCGATTGCCCTGTTGGTCATTGTTATTGCTTTGTCGTTAGTCTATAACGGATCAAGGAAAAAGGCAAATTTGTTGTTGCAACAGAAGAATGATCAGATACTCAGTCAGCATGAAGAACTCATACGGGTAAACCAGACAAAAGACAGATTTCTATCAATAATCGGTCATGATTTAAGAAACCCAATTGGTGCGTTTAAAGACATGATTAGCCAGCTCGCTGAATTCCCTGACATGTTTACTGAAGAACTTCGAACACAAATACTGGAGGAGTTAAGGGATGAAGCTGAGGGCACCTATTTTTTGCTTGATAACTTGTTGCTTTGGGCTAAAACACAGAAGGACAGTATTCAATTTAAGCCCGAAAAGCTCAAGCTTAACCTGATAGTAAAAAATAACATCATACTAAATACCCGTATTGCCGAGCAAAAATCGATCGATCTGAATTCTGAAGTATCAGATGGTGTTTTTGTTTTTGCTGATCAAAATATGGTTGATCTTATTATTCGAAATTTGCTGTCAAACGCTTTGAAATTTACCCCCAAAGAGGGCAAAATCTGGGTGAGAGTTCAACCGAAGGACGATGAGTTTTATGAAGTGAGCATTACCGATACGGGGGTTGGGATTAAAAAAGACGATATTCCCCGAATATTTGATGGGAACGATCTTTTATCAACCTATGGCACAAACAACGAAAAAGGATCCGGCTTAGGGTTGATTCTATGTAAAGAGTTTGTTGAGATAAATGGTGGGAATATTCAAGTTCAGTCGGTTGTTGATAAAGGTAGTAAATTCTCTTTTACTTTGAAGAAATATCAGTCGCTTCAGTCTTAAGGCGATAATTGTTCTCGATAGACCTCGATGCCAAAATGGCACAATCTGATTGGTCGGCATAGAACAGAATTTTGTGATTCAAAATTTCGGTCATTTGCATTTTTGTTTCTGTATCGCGCTGTTATCTATTGACTTAAGCCTGGTCGGAACTGAGCTTCTCTTTTTTATGGCTCCGGGGGGTATCGGGTTTTCTTCATTTCAGCCAAAACACGTGTTTTTGGTTCACCTTTTGAAAGAACAAGCCCAACGACAAAAATGTAACATTCCCCGATAATGGAAAGCGATTTTTGACCGGTTTTATCATATTTGTGAGACATTAAATCGATAGCTAAATGAAAAGACCATGATCAAAATTTTGCTCATATTGGAGGATGATTATCTTGGAGTTCCATGCGTTGTCGCACGACAGGAAAGCACTACGGTGGAATGCAGAAGTTGTACAAACTAAAAATAAAAAATATAAACACATGAAGAAGACTTGGATTGTTCTAGCTGTTATTGCAGTAGTTATTTTGATTATTTACTCTTCCTTTAAAGGGACTTATAATACGATGGTATCGAAAGATGAGTCGGTTAATGCTGCCTGGGCTCAGGTCGAAAACGTTTACCAACGGCGTGCTGATCTGATTCCAAACTTGGTGAATACAGTAAAGGGTTATGCATCCCACGAAAGGGAGACATTGGAATCGGTAATTGAAGCCCGCTCGAAAGCAACCTCAGTAAATGTGAATCCTGAAAACCTGAATGAACAAAGTTTGCAGCAGTTTCAACAGGCACAATCGGGGTTAAGCTCGGCCTTAAGTCGTTTGATGGTGGTTGTTGAGCGCTACCCCGATCTGAAAGCCAATCAGAACTTTTTGGATTTACAGGCTCAGCTGGAAGGAACGGAAAATCGTATTGCAGTCGAGCGCCGGAAATTTAATGAGAGTGCCCGCTCGTTTAATACCTACATTCGTTCATTCCCCAAAAATATGTATGCCAATATGTTCGGCTTCGAAAAGAAAGCTTATTTTGAAGCAGAACAGGGTGCCGAAAAGGCTCCAGAGGTAAGTTTTGAATAAAAGTTAAAAAAAGGAGAACCGATGTCAGCACAATCATTTTTTACCGAAGAAGAAAAGAAACAGATCACCGATGCAATCAAAAAAGCGGAGTTAAATACCTCCGGTGAAGTTCGTTTACATGTAGAGGGAAAGTGTCCTGAAGATGTGCTCGATCGGGCCGCCTATTGGTTTGGAAAACTGGAGATGCACAAAACAGAACTGCGCAACGGTGTTTTGTTTTATCTGGCAGTGAAAGATAAAAAGTTTGCCATTTTGGGCGATGCCGGACTTAATGCCAAAGTTCCTGACGACTTTTGGGAAAAGATCAAAGCACATATGCTTTCAAAGTTCAAGGAGGGGCTGTTTTCCGCTGGTTTAGCCGAAGGTATTTTAATGGCAGGAGAACAACTCAAATCGCATTTCCCTCACCAAACAGATGACGTTAACGAATTGTCCGATGAAATTTCATTCGGAAAAAAATAAAGAAGCATGTTAAAAAAAATCACAATAATACTAGCACTTTTTATCTCGCTGAGTTCTTTCGCGCAGGATATTCCTGAGCGGCCTAATCCTCCTCAGTTGGTCAACGATATGGCCGACGTGCTTTCTAATGGACAGGAGCAACAATTGGAGATGGAGTTGGAGCAATTTGCGCGCGAAACTTCTAATCAAATCGCGATTGTAACTGTTCCTGATCTGGGGGGCTATCCGGCATCAGAATTTGCTTTTCGATTAGGTGAAGAGTGGGGAGTTGGACAAAAGGACAAAGGCAACGGAGTAGTGGTGCTATTCAAACCCAAAACCAGCGATTCGAAAGGACAGGTATTTGTTGCTGTAGGATATGGTCTGGAAGGGGCAATTCCGGATGCTGTCGCTAATCGCGACATTGTCGATTATGAAATGATTCCGCACTTTAAACAAGGCGATGTTTATGGTGGGTTGCATGCAGGAACACAGGTGATCAAATCATTGGCTAAGGGAGAATTTTCGGCAGCTGAATACCATGAGAAAGCCAGTGGTGGAGGTGGCGGAGGTCTGGGGGTTATTATCTTCCTCTTTGTGATCTTCTTTTTCGTGGTTCCAATTCTTCGCGGACGAAAGCGATATTACGGTGCGACCAGTCGTGGTAGCAGTTTGCCATTTTGGTTATTAATGGGTGGCATGATGGGCTCTGGTCGTAGTCATGGCGGCTCGTTTGGTAATTTCTCCAGTGGCGGCGGTGGTTTCGGCGGGTTTGGCGGCGGTGGCTTCGGCGGCGGCGGGGCAGGTGGAAGCTGGTAAACGCACGAGGCAATAAAATATTTTCGCTAAATAAAAAATCCGACCTTTTCGGAAAAGACCGGATTTTTCTTTTTGGCACACAAGATTCTGATCGGCTGATGGTCGAATAAGTAGAGGAATGGAATTCCTGATAGGTTGGATTTAAGTTAATTTGAGCGGATGACTTAAAGTCAGACTCAATAAATATGACATAAAAAAAACCTTTAGATTGACTTCTAAAGGTTTTTTTATTATCGTTGAAATAAGCTGGCTTATTTGCTTTCTTCGCTTAGTTGTTCTGGTTCAAGGATGTCTTTGTCAACCAAAATACGTCCGCAGTATTCGCAAACAATAATTTTCTTGCGGTTGGCGATATCCATCTGACGTTGAGGTGGGATTTTCGCAAAACAACCACCACAAGCATCGCGCTGTACGGTAACTACTGAAAGTCCGTTGCGGGCATTTTTACGGATACGTTTAAAAGCAGTAAGTAAACGTGGCTCAATGATGCCTTCAATTTTTTCTGCTTTATTTTTCAGCTTTTCTTCTTCAATTTTCGTTTCAGCTGTAATTTCTTCCAATTCTCTTTTCTTGCGTTCAAGGTCTTCCTGACGCTCTGTTAATTGAGTTTTAGAAGAATCAACTGCTTCTTTTTTTGTAGCTAAATCGGCCGTAAATTCTTTGATTCTCTTATCTGAAAGCTCAATTTCCAGTTTTTGGAATTCAATTTCCTTGCTCAATGAGTCGTACTCACGATTGTTGCGAACATTGTTTTGTTGTTCGGTATACTTGGCAATTAAAGCTTCCGATTCCTTGATGGCAGCTTTACGGTTGGCAATTGATGTTTCCAGCGTTTTGATGTCATCGCTGTAATTACCCACACGAGTTGTCAATCCGGCAATGTCATCTTCCAAATCTTGAACCTCCAAAGGAAGCTCACCACGAAGGGTTTTAATTTTGTCAATGTCAGAAACAACAGTTTGTAACTCGTAAAGTGCTTTTAGCTTCTCGCTAATTGGAACTGATTTGTCTTCTTGATGCTGTGTATTCATATTTTGAATGCTCTAATTTTCTTTTTAAACCAGATAATTTACCGGGTTGGTATTTACCTCCGATAAACGGACTGCAAATTTAGGGAATTTTTTTGTAAGTAATTCATAAAAAACTTCTTTAGTGAATTGCTCACTTTCAAAATGACCGATGTCTGCTAGTACAATTTTACCATCAGCCTCAAAGAATTGATGATATTTCAGGTCTCCGGTAACAAATACATCTGCTTTGGAGTTAATGGCCTGACGAATTAAAAAGCTACCTGAGCCCCCGCAAACGGCAACTTTTTTAATTTTTTTACCGATCAACGGACTGTGTTTCACAGCGCCGGTTCCAAATGTTTTTTTTGTTTGTTGCAAAAATTTCTTCTCCTCAATTGGTGTTGTAAGTTCGCCAATCATACCAATGCCAACTTGCGGGTTTTCATTATCCAGCGAATAAATATCGTAAGCAACTTCCTCGTAGGGGTGAGCCTCAATTAATGCACGGATCACTTGTCCTTGGATATGTGTTGGGAAGATTGTTTCAAAACGAATTTCATTTTCATAATGAATTTCCCCGGGTTTTCCCACGAATGGTTTGGTTTTTTCTTCTCCCCGAAAACTTCCTTTACCGGGAATTGAGTAAGCGCAGGAATCGTAATTTCCTATGTGTCCCGCACCTACCTTAAAGATTGCCTGCTGCACATTTGCAGCATGGTCAAACGGGATAAAGGTGACTAGTTTTTTTAGCTGACCGGAAACGGGAGCCAAAATCTGAATATTTTTGAGCCCAAGTTTTTCGCATATCTTGCTGTTAACGCCACCGAGTACGCTGTCCAAATTGGTATGAGAAGCATAGATGGCGATGTCGTTTTTAATTGCTTTAATCACGCATCGCTCAACCTCATTTTTACCGGTTATTTTTTTCAATCCACCAAAGATGAGCGGATGATGGGCGATAATCAAATCGCTTTTTGTTTCGATGGCCTCGTCCAAAATGGCTTCGGTAACATCCAGCGTTAGTAGCGTCTGTTTGATTTCTTTTTGGGGATTACCGACCAACAGTCCGGCATTGTCGTATGATTCTTGATAAGCCAGTGGTGCAATCGACTCGAGGTATGTTGTAATTTCGCTTAATTTCATTTACTCAGCTTCCAATTTCGGGTTCAAAGTTTTAAATTTCATCAACTATCATCTTCCCGCCAATTCTTATTTCATCTTATCTTTGATGTCGATTAGCATTTGCTTAATGGTTTGTAACCGGTCTACCAATTCGTGCTTATTCAACGTATCTTCTTTATTGTCTTTCAATTTTTGCTTAGCACCTTTAATCGTTAAACCTCGTTCGTTGGTTAAATGGTTGATTAGCTTGATGTTTTCAATGTCTTCTCTGGTAAACAGGCGGTTGCCTTTTTTGTTTTTTTGAGGTTTCAGAATATCAAATTCATTTTCCCAATAGCGAATTTTTGATTTATTGACCTGAAACATCTCAGCTACCTCGCCAATAGGATAAAAGACTTTTTCT
Source organism: Sunxiuqinia indica (assembly GCF_009847015.1). GTDB lineage: Bacteria > Bacteroidota > Bacteroidia > Bacteroidales > Prolixibacteraceae > Sunxiuqinia > Sunxiuqinia indica. The sequence goes on along the minus strand of NZ_WVEM01000018.1, from coordinate 83,056 downwards.
ATTTTGGGCTTTTTGTATGGCACACGTTTAATAGGTTAGTCGTACGATTGTCCCATGTTCGACGAAATCGCGATCATCTTTTCGTATTCCTGTGGTGTCAGGTCTTTGAAGTAGTAATATTGCGGATTCACTGCCTTGCCGTTTTTGTGTACTTCGTAATGCAGGTGTGGTCCGGAAGAGGTTCCCTTGCTTCCAACGTAACCAATGACATTTCCGCGCTTCACTTTTTGGCCTCTTTTAACATTGAACTCATTTAAGTGACCGTACAAGGTTTCGTAACCAAATCCATGGTCGATCACAATCCACTGTCCAAAACCGGTATGGGATCTTTTTACCTCTTTTACAGTTCCGTCACCTGTCGCATAAACTTCGGTGCCAATTGGCGCGGTAAAGTCCATTCCGTAATGAAAACGGCGAATTTTATATATCGGGTGAATGCGAAAACCCCAACCCGACGCAGTTCTTTTCATATCTTTATTGGCCACCGGCATCACAGCCGGAATGCTCGATAGCATTTCTTCTTTGTCCAGAGCCAGCTTTAAAACTTCGTCGTATGATTTGGATTGAATGTAGGCTTCTTTTGCTATCATATCAAGCTTGCGGGCTGTGTTAATCACAAGTTCCGAATTGTCCATGCTTTCGAGTTTTGCATACTTGTTTACTCCACCAAATCCCGCTTTTCTGATCGAGTTTGGTATTGGATCAGCTTCAAAAACAACACGATACAAATTGTCATCTCGTTGCTGGATATCTGCAAGAACATCTTCAATGCTTTCCAGATTCTTGTACATAAATTCGTATTGTGTGAGCAGTCTTCGGTTTTCCTGCTTCAAGTTGCGCATTTTAGGTGTTTCGTAAAATTGAAGAAAAACAACAACCAAAATAATACTCATAACCAAGCTGGCGGCGAATAACAATAAAAAGCGGTTGACTTTAGATTTTAAGTTGCGTTCAACCTTATCGTAACTGAGGGTTTCGGGGTTGAATTTATACTTAACTTTTGCCATAAAAAACCAATTTCTTTTTCTGAAGTATAACAAATTTAAGTAATTAATCTAACTTTGCAAGACTTTAAAATCAGGCAGATTAACTACTCAACGCAAAAGTAATTGAATTATTGGTTTAATCAGTTTGATTAGTGCGCTGTGAACCACTTTTTAACAAATTTTAAACATATTAAGGAACGATGGAGATGAATTCCAAAGCGATCAGAAAGGCCTTTCTGGACTTTTTTATTTCAAAGCAACATACCATAGTCGATTCGGCCCCAATGGTGGTGAAAAATGATCCAACACTCATGTTTACCAATGCCGGGATGAACCAATTCAAAGATATTTTTCTGGGCAATCAGCCGGCAAAATCAGTGCGGGTAGCCGATACCCAAAAATGCCTCCGGGTTTCCGGTAAGCATAACGACTTGGAAGAGGTTGGTCATGATACCTACCATCATACCATGTTTGAGATGCTTGGAAACTGGTCGTTTGGCGACTATTTTAAGGAAGATGCGATCAACTGGGCCTGGGAATTTTTGCACGACAAAATGGGGATCCATCCTGACCGGATGTATGCGACCGTTTTCGAGGGCAGTGCTGATGACAAGTTGGGTTTGGATGAGGAAGCCAAGCATTTGTGGTTGCAACACTTACCTGCTCATCATGTTTTGAACGGAAATAAGAAAGATAACTTTTGGGAAATGGGTGACACCGGTCCTTGTGGTCCTTGTTCTGAGCTTCATGTGGATTTGCGTGATGACCAGGAACGGTCAGCAGTGCCTGGCGCTGAGTTGGTGAATAAAGATCATCCGCTGGTGATTGAAATCTGGAACCTGGTATTCATTCAGTTTAACCGGAGAGCCAATGGCAGCCTGGAAGAATTGCCTGCAAAACATGTGGACACCGGAATGGGCTTCGAACGCTTGTGTATGGTGCTACAAAATAAAAAGTCGAATTACGACACCGATGTTTTTCAAGCGGTAATTGGCGAGTTGGCTGAACTTTGTGGCAAAAAGTATGGCGAAAGTGAGAAGGAAGATATTGCCATGCGCGTAATTGCTGACCACTTGAGAGCTATTGCGTTTGCTATTGCTGACGGACAGTTGCCTTCGAACAATAAGGCCGGTTATGTGATTCGCCGAATTTTGCGTCGTGCTGTGCGTTATGGTTATACTTTCCTAAATTTCCGTGAGGCTTTTATCCATAAGCTGGTTAAAGCATTGAAAGAGAATATGGGAGAAGCATTCCCTGAGTTACAGTCGCAGCAGGAGTTGATCGAAAAAGTAATTAAAGAGGAAGAAGAAAGCTTTTTGCGTACCCTTGAAACCGGTATTCGACTGTTGGATGATGTGATGGGCAAGGCCAAAAAGGAAAAGCTTTCAGTTGTTTCAGGCAAAAGTGCTTTTGAACTTTACGATACATTTGGATTCCCATTGGATTTAACGGAGCTGATCTTACGTGAGAATGGATTGTCGGTTAATCGTGCTGAGTTTGATGCGGAAATGAAAAAGCAGAAAGATCGCTCGCGAAACGCTGCGGCTCAGGAAACCAGCGATTGGGTAGAATTGAAGAAAATTGATGAAGTGAAGTTTCTGGGTTACACAACGCTTGAAGCAGACATTCAAATTGCCCGTTATCGGAAAGTGAAACAAAAAGATAAGGAGTTTTATCATTTGGTTTTCGACCAAACCCCATTTTATGGTGAGTCCGGAGGTCAGGCAGGAGACGCTGGTTATATTGAAGCTGATGGTGCCAAAACAAGCATTATCGACACACAAAAGGAAAACAACCTGACGGTACATATCGCAAAGGAATTGCCATCTGATCCGGAAGCAACTTTTAAAGCAATTGTCAGTAATCAGAAACGTAAGTTGACCGCGAATAACCACACCGCAACACATCTGCTCGATCAAGCTTTGCGTGAAGTACTGGGGACACATGTGGAGCAAAAAGGATCGTTGGTGAATGCCGATTATTTACGATTTGACTTTTCGCATTTTCAGAAAGTAAGCAAGGAAGAACTGGATAAAATTCAGGCTCGTGTAAATGAGCTGATTCGCCAAAACTATGAGCAAGAAGAAAAGCAGGATGTGCCTTTTGCTGAAGCTCAGAAAATGGGAGCTATTGCCCTGTTTGGTGAAAAATATGGCGACAATGTCCGGGTAATTAAGTTCGGCGACTCAGTAGAGCTTTGTGGCGGAACACACGTTCCGGCAACCGGGCAAATTGGCTATTTCGTGATTACTTCGGAAAGTGCTATTTCTGCCGGTGTTCGTCGTATTGAGGCAATTACAGCTGATAAAGCAGAAAGCTACATCAATAAAAATATGGATGAGCTTCTTGAATTACGGGGCTTGTTCAACAACACCAAAAACCTAACGAAATCGGTTGATGATTTGATGCAGGAAAATGCAGCACTGAAAAAGCAATTGGAGGCATTTGAGAAGCAAGCTGCAGCTGGAGTGAAAGATGAATTGAAGAAAAAAATTAAGTCACTTGACGGGGTAAATGTTATTGCGGCTAAGGTCAATTTAGATTCGCCACAGGCCATTAAAGATTTAGCGTTTCAGTTGAAAGGCGAAGTTGATAATCTTTTCCTGGTGTTAGGAGCCGAAATAAAAGGAAAACCAAGTTTGAGTATTATGATTGCTGACAACTTGGTGAAAGAAAAAGGCTTAAATGCCGGGCAGATTGTTCGCGAAGCTGCCAAAGAAATGAAAGGCGGCGGTGGCGGTCAACCATTTTATGCGACAGCCGGCGGGAAGGATGTTGCGGGAATTGATGCAGCGATTGCCAAAGCAGAATCATTTGTAGGTTGAAAGCTACAATAACGATATTTTAAGCTCCAGCTGATGTTTTCAGGTGGAGCTTTTTTATGTCGCCGATTGAAATTCTTCAATTAAAGAAATGGCTTTCAGCTCATCTTTTTTGTTGATGACAATTTCAACGGGTTGAAATCCACCCGCAGACACTTGCCAAGGTGCAATACTTCCCATAAGTTCGTTATTTATGAAACTTATTATTTCGTGGCCTTTTAAAAGCTCATGCACCATTTCAGCTTTCATTGGATGGCCTCTAAAAACGACAACTGTTTCCCTGTCTGGTGTTCGGATCATGGACGAAGATGATAGTTTAAAGTATTCAAATTAAGGAATTATTTCGACTTGATATATTTTTAACTGGATAAAGAAATGAGAGAACAAAAGATGATCTACCCAGTTTAATCAAGGTCGATCTTTATAAGTTTATTTAATTCTCTTTTTTACAGGTTCTTAATCCAAAGGGCATGTATAGTGGGCAAAAACTAACCACACTGGTAAGTAGCAGAATGCAAGCGAAAATTAGCAGAACAATTGCAAGTGTGCCGGTAACGATATTGGCAAAATATAAAATAGCAATTAATACGGCAACGATTGTCCGAATGACCCGATCAGCGATTCCCATGTTCTTTTTCATTGTTCTTAACGTTGATTAATAATAAGGACTTATACTCAGAAAGGAATATTTTGTTACTGTATTGTTTTGCTTCCGGTAATTTCCGGCACATTAAATTCTGTTTTCTTTTCTCGGAATTTGACTTTTTATCAGCTACATAAGGTAAAACGTCAATTGATTCAACTGGTCGTCTTACATTACAATATTAAGACAAATAAGTCGTTATTTCGATGAGCAAAACTTCGGAGTTTTTTTTTCAGCATAAAACCAAGCTAAACTAAATATCTAAAAATGTGTTTATCTGACTAACATTATTATTGTTGCGCTTTTGCATTATGCTTTTATATTGACTTTAGTAATTCAAAGACACTTCTGATGAAGAAAATATATCAATTTCTGGTTTCCACTTCTTTTATGGGTTTTTTATTGTTGGTACTTGCTTTTTCAATGGCTATAGCTACGTTTGTCGAAAGTAGTTATGGTACACCGGCAGCAAAAGCGCTGATATATAATACACATTGGTTCGAATTTGTATTTTTATTGTTGGGGGTTAACTTGGTGCATAATGTTTTGCGTTATCGTTTATATACCAAAAAGAAGCTGACCATCGGATTGTTTCACTTGTCATTCATCGTTATCATTCTGGGAGCAGCCGTTACTCGTTACATTAGTTTTGAAGGGGTAATGCATATTCGCGAAGGAAGTTCAAACAACTATATTGTTTCAACTGACTCTTATTTCACCCTGAAAACACCGGACAAGGAAATTGAGAAGAAGGTTATTTTTTCGGAGCTCACACCAAATCAATTTAGCAAAAGTATTGACCTTGAAGGTCAATCGGTAAGTGTCAAGTCTGTTGGCTTTGTGAAGAATGCTGTTAAAACTCCAGTGGAAAGTCCAAATGGGGCGCCATTGGTGGATTTTGTGGTTTCAGCAGGACAAGGAATGCAGAGCTTTACTTTTGGGAAAGGAGAAACAATAAACCTGGGGGCGGCCGTTGTCGGTTTCGAAGGCAATGCCGATATTCGTTTTGAGCAGGAAGGCTCAGCTTTTTTCATCGTGACCGACCGGGATTTGGAGCTACGTTCGATGACTGGAGGTGAATCAAAACTCATCCCCGCCGGGTCGCGAACCGAATTACAAACCATGCAGTTATATGCCTTTGGTAATTATATGTTACTAGTGAAGAAGTATTATGAGACAGCTAGTTTGCGAGTTAGTAAAGATGAAACGGGAAATGCTCAGGAAGATGCGGTTATTGTTGAAATCTCGGATGGAGAGCGGCAGGCTGTTATTAATGTTTTCGGGCGTGCCGGGCAAATTGGAGACCCCGTAACCTATATGGTTGGAAATACAGCGATTGAACTTACTTATGGTTCACAGCCGGTTTATTTGCCATTTAGTTTGGGGTTGAAAGATTTTCAATTGGAACGTTATATCGGTTCAGAAAGTCCATCGTCATTTGCGAGCGAAATTGAATTAGTTGATCCCGAGAAAAATGTCAGGCGGGATGTGCGGATTTTCATGAATAACACATTGCAATATCGCGGCTATCGTTTTTACCAATCTTCATACGATCAGGATGAGTTGGGAACCGTACTTTCTGTTAACAAGGATTTTTGGGGAACTCTGGTGACTTATATTGGCTATTTGCTGTTAACGGTGGCGCTTATCTTATCATTATTCAATAAAAATTCGTATTTCCAGTTTTTAGTACGTCATCTAAAGTCATCGGCTAATACAAAAATGGCCATATTACTTTTGGGTTTTACGATGGTCGGAAGTCAAAGCTTTGCACAGGAGAGCCCTGCTAATATAATTCCTCCGCTGAATGAGCAGCTGGTCGAGGATTTTTCAGAGCTGTGGGTGCATGGGCGTGACGGACGTATTGAGCCCATGTCTACGTTGTCGAGCGAAATCTTACGAAAATTGAGCCGGAAATCATCATTGAATGGCATGTCGTCAGACGAAGTTGTGCTGAGCATGAATCTTTATCCGGATTATTGGAAAACAGTTCCATTTATTAAGATCGATCCTGAGATTGCGAAGACTCTTGGCGTTACTCAGAAGTATGCTAAAATCCTTGATTTGTTTGATGAAAGCGGACAATATCAAATTACCAACGAGGTGAAGGCGGCTTTTGCAAAAGCACCAGCTTTAAGGAATAAATTGGAAAAAGAATACATCTATTTGGACGAACGATTGAATATCAGCTTTATGATATTCAGTGGCAACTTGTTTACTTTTTTTCCGCCCGAAAATCAAACCGATGCCTGGTGGCCGGCTGGTAGCAACCCAACAGGATATCCTTCAGCCGACTCGCTGTTTGTAAACCGAAGCTTTCATTTGCTGGCCGAGTCAATCAAAACAGAATCGGATATTCAACCACGGCAAATTATGGCTACGATCGCTTCGTTTCAGCAAAAGTTTGGAGCTGATATTTTACCATCAGAACAGCGGAAATCCGCTGAAATATTTTACAATAGTTATCAGCCTTTTAAACGTATTTTTCCGTGGTATTTGCTAATCGGATTTACGTTGTTGACAGTTCTTTTTGTGAATATCTTTCGTAGAAAAACGATTGGCAATATCACCAAATATATTTTTACCGGTTTGATCTTTCTTATTTTTCTGATTCATACCGGTGGGCTGATTTTACGCTGGTATATTGCCGGTCATGCGCCATGGAGTAACGGTTACGAATCGATGATTTACGTGGCGTGGGCAGTCATGCTGGCCGGTGTTATTTTTGGCCGGAAATATCCGATGGTTCTCGGAACAGGCGCTTTTTTAACCGGTATCACCTTGTTTGTAGCTCATCTGAACTGGATGAATCCTGAAATTACTCATTTGGTGCCGGTGCTCAAATCGTACTGGCTGCTCATTCATGTTGCTGTTATTACAGCGAGCTATGGTTTTATCGGATTAAGTTCGTTCTTGGGTATTTTGGTTCTGATTTTATATGCGCTTATCAAGGAAAGCAACAAAGAAAATGTCGCTTACTTTATCGATCAGCTAACAACCATCAGCGAGTTGTCGGCAACCATAGGGCTTTACATGCTAACCATTGGAACCTTTTTGGGAGGTGTTTGGGCTAACGAAAGCTGGGGGCGCTACTGGGGATGGGATCCAAAGGAAACCTGGGCTTTAATTACAGCAGTCATATTTGCCTTTATTGTTCATATGCGGATGATTCCTTCCTTAAAAGGCCGTTATAATTATAATCTGGCAACGGTAATCGGTTTTACCTCTGTGCTGATGACTTATTTTGGTGTCAACTACTTTTTGTCGGGCATGCACTCTTATGGTAAAGGATCTGCCAATGGTATTCATTGGGCGGTTTACGTTGCTTTTGGAGTGATAGCTATTCTGGCTGTTTGGTCATACTTCAAATATAAAAAATATGAAGAGGTGATCGAATAACTTGATATTGAGTCAGCAAAGCACTTGAAGCGAATTTCTATTTCTCCCGGCATTGGTTTTTTCAGAAGTTGTAAAACACAAATATTTAAAAGTTTGAAATATTAACTTTGCGAGGTTGATTGGAAGAAACGAAACACTTTATTATGGGAAAAGGCGTTACTAGAACCTTTGATATTCTTGATTATTGTGAAAAGAATTATCCTCGCGAAGATGCCCTTGGAGGTAAAGCCAATGGCAAATGGTATACTTATTCTACGGCTGAGTATAAACAAAAATCAGATGAGTTTGCAAAAGGAATTTTGTCCTTTGGCTTAAACAAAGGTGATAAAGTTGCCACGGTAACAACGAATTGCCCGGAGTGGAACTTTGTGGATATGGGACTTGCAATGGCAGGCTTGGTTCATGTCCCGATTTATCCGACAATCGGAGAAGACGAGTATCAATATATTTTGGAGCACGCTGAAATCAAATACCTGATTGTTGGGGATAAAAAGCTATTTGACAAAATTTATCCTGTTGCGAAAGAAATCAAGTCAATTCAGGGAATTTATGCCTTTGAAGATTTTGAAGGTTGTGCTCATTTCAGAGAAATTTTGGAGATCGGCAAGGCTAAAAAGGATGAACTGACCGATCAGCTAGAACACATGAAGCAGTCTGTAAGTCCCGAAGAGATTGCAACGCTGATTTATACTTCAGGAACTACCGGAGTTCCCAAGGGAGTGATGCTGACTCATCGAAATCTTGTTTCAAATTTCTTATCGCACGTTAATGTACATCACTTGGGAGCTGATCACCGGGTGATTAGCTTTCTTCCGCTTTGTCATGTTTATGAGCGTAGTGTGAACTATCATTTTCAGTATAAAGGAATGGGCGTTTATTACGTTGGTAACCTTGGACAGATCGTGCCGGCCATTAAGGAAATAAAACCACATATTTTTAACTCGGTGCCACGTCTGCTCGAACGTATTTACGATGGGTTTGTGTCGAAAGGGAAGGAGTTGACAGGAGTCAAAAAGGTGATATACTTTTGGGCATTGCACTTGACTCGCCATTTTGAGTACAATAAAAAGTACTCTGTTTTTCTGAAGTTGAGGATTCGGTTAGCCGATAAACTTGTTTATTCGAAATGGCGCGAAGCGCTGGGAAATAATATTACTTATATCGTTTCAGGTGGAGCTGCTTTACAGCCCCGAATTGCCCGTGTTCTTGGCATGGCTGGCATGCAGGTTCTTGAAGGTTATGGGTTGACCGAAACATCACCGGTTATTGCTGTTAATAACCCGGCTACCGGAGAAATGAAAATCGGTACTGTTGGAGGGGTATTAGACTGTGTAGAGGTTAAAATTGCTGATGACGGGGAAATTCTTTGTAAAGGACCATCAGTTATGAAAGGTTACTATAAAGCTCCCGATTTAACAGCTGAAGTGATTGACGAGCAAGGGTGGTTTCACACAGGGGATATTGGCTTTTTGGACGAAGGAACCCTTTTGAAGATTACCGACCGGAAAAAGGAGATGTTTAAGATGTCGGGCGGAAAGTATATCGCCCCTCAAATGATTGAAAATAAGTTAAAGGAGTCTTTCTTTATTGAACAGGCCATGGTGATTGGCGAAAATGAAAAGTTTGCCAGTGCTTTAATTTCTCCCAACTTTGAGTATTTGCACGACTGGTGTTCTCAGCATAAAATACATTTTCGCGACAACGAAGACTTGGTGCAAAAAAAAGAAGTTAACTCCCAGTTTTTCAAGGAGGTGTCAATCATCAATAAATCATTGGGGCAGCATGAGGAGATTAAGCGTTTTCGCCTGGTGTGTGAAGAATGGACACCGCAAGGTGGCGAGCTTTCGCCAACACTCAAGTTGAAGCGTAATTTCGTAACGAAAAAGTATCAACACATTATCGATGAGATCTATGCCAGTTCAAAATCGAACAATGGAGGAGGTGGGTTAAAACTGCCTAAAATGAAAGTTAATCTTCGGTTTGACTCAAATGAACTACTCAAAAAACTAAGGTTTTAAGGAGAGAGTCTACCAAACGGTTTTTATTAATCCACCATCGACCTGTAAGCTTGCTCCTGTAATGTATGATGCTGCCTCGGAAAGCAAAAAAGCACCAGCTTTTCCAAATTCATCCGTATTGCCATAGCGTCCCAGGGGAATGGTTTTGCAATTCGCCTTTTGAATATCTTCAACAGGAAGGTCGCTTTGTTGCGCTTTAATTTGATCGAGTGAGCGCACCCGATCGGTATCAATTCGGCCAGGCATCAGATTGTTGACACGGATTTGGTGGGGAGCAAGTTCTTTAGCGAGTGATTTTACCAAGCTGGTGACTCCTGAGCGAAATACATTTGACAAAAGCAGAGTCTCGATTGGCTCTTTCACCGACATGGATGTAATCGTCAAAATACTTCCACCATTTTCTTTCATAGATGGTAAAACTGCGTGTGTCATTCGAACCGCACTCATCAAGGTTAGCTCAAAAGCTTTTTGCCAATCATTGTCCGTAAAGTCCTGAAATCCGCCAGCCGGAGGGCCTCCTGCATTCACTAAAAGCCCGTCAATGCGTCCAAAACGGTTTATCACCGCTTTTGTCCAATTCAAAATAGACTCAGGTGATGCTGTGTCCATAACAAAAGGGAAAACCTCTGCTCCGGTTTCTTGGTGCAATGTTTTGGCAGCTAGCGTCAATTCAGTTTCTGTTCTGCTTGCCAGACATACAATGGCGCCATCCTTTGCCAGTTCGCGGGCAATTCCATATCCCAAGCCTTTGCTGGAAGCAGCAAGCATGAAAACTTTATCTTTTACCTGTAGTTCCATTTTTTTTAATATGGGTAATCGTGAACTGGTCTTCAGGTTATGCTATTACCCTGCTCCATGGTATCGCAGCCAAAATGATGATGTAAGCAATTCCAAAAAATACGAGTGAAATACCAAACTTTCTTCGCGCTGAAATCGCTTTTTTGGTCTTACTTCTACCAATATGCACCAACGCCAAAGCGATTATCATCATGATGAAGTGTTCGACGGCGTAGAAACGTAAGTCGGCATTTTTCATTGCTGCACCAAAATCCTGAAAAGCAGCTTTGGTAATTGGACTGTAACCAAGATAAAGGACAAGTCCAACGACTAACTGAATGTCCATGATTGCTGTAAATAAAATCCCCAGGATGTTGTCTGATTTCATCCAGCCCTTTTGGCTGAACCAACCCATGAAATATTTTACCAAGGTCACCAAAGCCACCAATAAAATCAACCAACGTAATGAGTTGTGCAAGTGTAATAAACCTGTGTACATAGTTTCTGTATTTATTTATTCTATCAAAACGTTTTCGCGGGCTTTTGGTTGAGAATATTTAGCTGTTAAGGTTTTTGCTATTCCAAAATCAAACTCCCATTGTCATCAAACTTCCAAAACGGAGCCCAGGCTATTTCCCACGAATGACCATCAGGGTCAGCAAAGTAGCAATCGTATCCGCCCCAGAAGGTCTTTCTGGGTTCGACCAATGATTTTCCTCCATTTTCAATGACTTGTTTGTAAAGCTGGTCCACAGCATCTTTTGATTCCAGATTGATTGCCAAAGTAACACCTGAAAATCCGCTTCGGTCGGCGGGGATTTCTGCGTCTTCTGCTAATTTATCCAGCGGGTACAAAGCGAATACGATACCGCTTTGGTCATAGAAAACAATATTTTCGTCACTGCCTTTCGCAGGCTCCCAGCTCAAAGCTCTTCTGTAAAATTCACGTGATTGTTTTAGATTGTTCGCGCCAACGGTAACGATGTTTAAACGTGGTTTCATGATTCTATTTTTGTATATCCCGTATGTTCAGGAATTCTCTCAACTCTTGCTTACGCTTTTTAGGCAACTGGTGCCACCGAATCCCAAGTATTGCTCCTTCCAGCGCACACAACATACTTAAACAGGCTCCTTTGTCAACTGTTTTTAAACGAATAAGTGCTTGTTCCGCTCCAATTGCTTGCAGCTGTTCGGGCGTTTCAATTCCAGCTTCCCTTAATTTGTTTTCGACTACTTTCCCGATATTGGGTAGATCCCGTAATTGTTGCATAGTTTTTAGTGTAGGTAGTTGGTCAATTAGAACTTCAATGTTTGGTATCGAACTTTAAGGTGATTTGCTTTTCTGAAGTATTCATATTCATAATCGAGCTTTTGAATATGATTTTTCCACCATTTTTCCAAAAACTGCATTACGTCCTCCACATTTGGAGGAAGGTTGGTGGCGAAGTTTGCGTTGAAGTAGGAAATTTCCAAAATGTATGCGCGGTGTTCTTTTTTGTGCTCGGTTAGGTCAGGATACATCATTTTTTCCATGTAGGCTTCTTCCTTTTTAAAATGATAGATGCTGTAGTCAGTCATCTTCGAAAGTGCTTCAGTAAACGTCGACTTGTTGTAGCCCGTATTTATCAACTCAGCCAATTGGTTATATATTTCAAATAATTTGATGTGATCTGAATCGATGGAGTCATTTCCGATAGAGTATTTATCTTTCCAATGAATCGTATTTACAGTGGCCATAAGACAGGTTGAGATTGATGATTTTTATATTATAATAGTACTGATATTTGGCTGAAATCGCAAAGGTATAATGACATAATAAATATATTCAGCAAATTATTATTCAGCATTTTGTAAAAACTTGTTAATGCTGTCATAGAATTCGTGTTTGGATTTCCCGGTTGCAAAGATTTTAATTTACTTAGTTCATTCAATTGACAAAGAGTATGATTGCAAAAACATGTATCCTTTTTTGCCGGTGTGGAGCAAATGTCATTTCATCATCAAAAACAGACCAATTAGCAGATCGTTTTAGTAAGCTGGATGTTGATGTGTTTGAATTGAAGGATCTGTGTGCTTTTTCAGTTCATGAAAAGGATGTACTTCATACTATAGGAAAAAACTATACCCACAAAATCGTTATTGCGTGCTACCCCAGAGCCGTTAAGAAAATGCTTGAACAAGGGGGAGTAGACCTTGGTCGTTATAACGTGCTGAACTTCAAAGAACTTTCGCTGGATGAAATTCTTGAGCAGTTGCACGGGAAGTTTCAATTGAGTGATGGAGAAGCCCGCTATCAGATTCAGGTGTCTGATTTGGATGTGCCGGCGTGGTATCCGGTTATTGACGAGTCTCGATGTACGCTTTGTGGCCAGTGTGCACGGTTTTGCTTATTTGGTGTTTATAGCTATAACAAAAAGGCCTTAAAAGTAATTAATCCGCTGGCTTGTAAGAATAATTGCCCGGCATGTGGACGAACTTGTCCAACCTCGGCCATCATGTTTCCACGGTTGGCAGAACAGTCAACTTTGGCTGGAGCAGAACCCGGTGCAGAAATCAAGTCGGGAGTAGGTAAGCAGAGTAGTTTATTTGTCCGATTAAATGAACGGAATCAAGTTCGGAAAAATATTTTCAAGCAGGGGGTTGTTCAAATGGCTGAGGATGAAAGACGCAAAGCGCTAGAACAGTTTAGAAAGAGTGAAGGAAAAACGGAGTAATATGCTGAAACAATTGCTGTTTAAAACCGATAGGAAATGCTTATATAAGTTCGTCTACAACATGGGTGTGAAGGGAACGATGAGCTTTAATCGTTATCAGAAGCGGTTGAAAAAGGGTGAGTTTTTCCCAGCTTTCCATTTCATTTCGGTAACCGATGATTGCAACCTGAATTGCCAGGGATGTTGGGTGATGGGGAAAAAGAAAAACAGTCGGATGTCAGCCGAACTGTTGGATCAGATTATTACTGAAACGAAAGCTCAGGGATCTTATTTCTTCGGGATTCTGGGTGGCGAACCCCTGCTATATAAGCCCTTGTTTGATATTTTTCAAAAACATCAGGATTGCTATTTTCAGTTGTTTACCAACGGAACTTTATTGTCCGGGGAAGTTGCTGAAAAGCTTCGGAAGTGTGCGAATGTAACACCACTGATTAGTTTTGAAGGCGATGAACAAGTCGCAGATGTACGTCGTGGCGGAAACGATATTTTTCATCGTACGCAAGAAGCCATCCAACACGCTACCAATACCGGTTTAGTTACTGGTGTGGCGATGAGTGTGTGTAAATCAAATTTGGAATTGGCTTTGTCTGAAAAATTTATCCAGTCGCTGATTGACAAAGGAGTGCTCTATTTGTGGTACTATGTTTATCGCCCGGTTGGCGAGAATGCGACCATCGAATTAAGTTTGAGTAAAGAAGAAATACAACAGCTACGTTTGCACATGGTTGAAGCACGAACAAAATACAACATCGCTATTATCGATGCTTACTGGGATGGTGATGGGAATGGACTATGTCCGGCTGCTTCCGGATTGAGTCACCATATCAACGCATCGGGAGATATTGAGCCTTGTCCTGTGATTCAATTTGCCAAAGATCATATTGGAGACAAACCATTGGCCGAAATTTACCAGTCTTCGGAGTTTTTAAAAGAGTTGAAAGTTGAGATACCCAGGAAAACTTCAGGCTGCATTATTATGGAAGACCCGCAATGGTTGGCTAATTTTGTTGAGAAGCATGAGGCAAACGACACTTCAGGTAGAGAGAATGAAGTTGAACGATTGAGGAGGATGGCTCCTGTTTCCAGCCACGGGTCGGGAATTCCAATTCCGGAGAAAAAATGGATTTATAAATTTGCAAAGAATCGGGCTTTTTTCGGTTTGGGTGCATACGGATAAACAACGATGATAAAAACACAACGTTTATTAAAAGTTCCACAAGATATTAAGCTTCGGAACCTTCTTCGAAAGGAGGCCAAACGCTTGATTATGCAGAAAGGAATGCTTCCGCCTGCTGATTTTTCGCTGTTGGAAGAAATGGCTTTGGAGGTACTTGCAAATTTGTCTGCTGATCAGGAATTTTTGGATTTTACCATAGTGCTGTGTGGAAATGAATTGTGGAGAGACGTTATTGCAGCCACCCCATTTGAGCGTCGTTTGTTGTTGTTGCCTCAATGTCTGAAAAATTCGAAATCATGCGAGGGCGACATGGACTCACTTGGCTTAATTTGTGCCGGATGCAAAGCTTGTCAGATTGACAGGGTATTGAGTAAAGCGGAAGCTTTGGGATACACAACCTTGGTGGCCGAAGGAACTACGGTTGCCGTGGGTTTGGTTGAGGAAGGAGCCATTGATGCCGTGATTGGTGTGAGTTGCATGCCGGTTTTGCAGCGTTCATTTGAGCCTGTTTCTAGAGCAGCGGTTCCGGTTATGGGATTACCACTGTTGCACAACGGCTGCGAAAATACCAATGTGGATTATGGTTGGCTGTTTGAAGAGATGCATCTTTTGAAACCCGATGATGAAAAGCAACCGCTATCAGTTTCTCTACTGAAAGACCAGGTGCAAGATTATTTTACTGAATTCACGCTTCAACATTATTTCAATTCGAATGATGAAACGGAGAAACTGGCGAAGCGTATGTTGATTATGGGAGGACAGCGTATTCGACCGTTGCTGACTGTTTTAGCCTATCGCTCCTACGCGAGTGAGTCGAGCGATGAGCTTCAGGCTGCACTGGCATTAATCATTGAATGCTTTCATAAAGCCTCTCTTATTCATGATGATATTGAGGATGATGACGATTTTCGGTATGATCAGGAAACACTGCACCGTTCGCATGGAATTCCGGTAGCTATTAATGTGGGTGACTTTTTAATCGGGAAAGGTTACCAGTTGCTATCCAGTTTACAGGTAAGTTCTGACATCTTGGCCAAATCACTGCAAGTCGTTTCTTCATCGCATGTAAATCTATCAAAAGGGCAGGGGGCTGACTTGAATCTTGACGGTCAATTGAAGTCGTATGCAGTCGATAATTTACTACATATATTTACACAAAAGACAGGGGAAGCTGTAAAGGTAGCGCTGTTGCTAGGGGCGATTAACGGAGGGGCATCAAAAGGAGATTTAAAGTGTCTGGAGACTTTTTCTGATTGGTTTGGTATTGCCTACCAGATTCGTGATGATCTCAACGAATTCCGTGACGATCATCAGCCTGAGCATACTCACCATTTTCCGTTTCTATTGGCTTTGTTGAACGAGAAATTGGCAGCAGATGGTGAAACAGACCGATTTGTTTCAATCGAGCAATTGGATTCAGAACAATTGCACCAAGTATTGCGTGAGGAGGAAATCGATCGGCGTGCGGATGCTTTCTTAAAGCTGTACGTTGATAAATGTTATTACGAATTGAACCAGCTCCGGAATCTAAAACTTAAGTTGAGTTTATACGGAGTGATGGGCAAAATATTCTGAAAATAGCTATGGGCTTGCGAGAAAACCATACTCCCATTTATGCTGATTTTATCCAGATTCTGAAAAAAGGCTTTAATCTGCTTGGGACTGAAACACAAGAAGAAATCAAGCTATTTGTAAATAGCCAGCAAGATGAAACAGGAGCATTTGTCGACCGTGGAGGACAGGGTGATTTGTATTATTCACTCTTCGGATATTGGTTATCAGCGGCCTTACAGTTACCGGAAAACCTGGAAAAACTAAGGAGTTTTATTGCCGATAATGAGCAGCAAAAACCGCAACAGCTTGTTGATAGCTACTGTGCGTTATTGCTGAAGAAAGCTCTAACTGTTGAAACAAAACCGCCTAAATTAAAGTCTTTGTTCCCTGGCAGAGATTTCCGGGCTAGTTTTTCGTACCGGTTATTTTTATTTCTATTGGTTTTTGATGCGTGGTTTGGCCGAAAATGGTGGCTCATATTAACTGGGAAAATAGGTCTTTGGTTTTATCGACCACCCGCTGGAGCTCCCAGTAGCTTATGGGCGGCAATTACTATAGCGATTTTTGAGCTCGGCGGAAATGTTAGCCCAAAGCAACAACAACTGCTTAGCTATTTTGATGATTCATCTGGCTTTAAAGCTTTTCAACAAACAGCAAGTGCCGACACACTTTCAACGGGAGTTGCTTTATATGCGCTTCAAAAAACAGGTTTCGATAGTCGCATCATTGCTCCTACGTGTTTCGATTTTATTCAGCATAATTACGAACGAGGAGCTTTCCTGTCTGGTGATGGAGACCTCACCCGGGACTTGGAGTACACCTTTTATGGTTTACTGGCGTTGGGTAGTATAGCTTAATCAATTGGTTATATGGAAAAACAAGAGCTGCAAAATAGGTTTGAAGAGTTAACCAAAATTCTGGTGAAGGATATGAATCCACGAGGGTTTTGGACCGGTGAATTATCATCCAGTGCGCTCGGTGTGGCTGTCGCTATTGCCGCTTTTCATTTTTATGATGCAGAACAATTTAAACTTGAAATTGCTAAGGGTTTTAACTGGTTGAAAAATAATATAAACGCCGATGGCAGTTTTGGTGATTCCCCCCAAAGTCCGGGAAATGTGAGCACCAGTTTGTTGGTTTATGCCGCAACAAATCTATACTCAACTTCTAAGGCTGATGTGGCCTTGTTACAATCCAAAGTTGGACAGTATTTATTGGCCGAGGGGATTGATACAAAATCATCACAGGTTGCCGACTACATTTTAGAGCACTATCGAAAAGATTATACTTTTTCGGTTCCAATTTTAACGATGTGCGGCTTGTGTGGAGTGCCTGATAAAAGAGCGTTTGATCGTGTTCCACAACTGCCATTTGAAATGGCTTTGTTGCCAAGAGGCTTATATCGGTTTTTAAATTTAAGCGTGGTGAGCTATGCTATTCCTGCTTTGATCGCAGTTGGTATTGTGATCTTCAAGAAGAAGAAATCGAGTGCTTTTGGTCGCTTGGTAAGAAATCGCTCAGTCAGGAAATCACTAGAGTTACTTGATCGTTTGGCACCTGCCAGCGGAGGTTTTCTGGAGGCAATACCATTGACGGCTTTTGTGTGCTTAAGTTTAATTGAAGCAGGCTATGGAGACTTGGAGGTCGTAAGAAAAGGAATCGGTTTTTTGAAACAGACACAACGTGGTGATGGAAGCTGGCCTATTGATGTGGATTTGTCGACTTGGGTAACCGGACTGTCGGTTCGGGCGTTACGGAATCAAAAGGACAAAGTGCTCTCTCAGGAAGTGCAAGACCAGATCGCAGGCCATTTGTTGCGGATTCAAAATAAGCAGATTCATCCATTTAATGGGAGCCAGGCAGGTGGTTGGGGATGGACGAATCATACAGGCGCGGTTCCTGATGGTGACGATACTCCCGGGGCAATTCTGACCTTGTTGAAGCTAAAACCAATTGGCGAGATTCATGCACCTGTTGTTGCTGGTTGCGATTGGCTGGTGGGCTTGCAAAACCGTGATGGAGGCTTTCCGACTTTCTCAAGAGGATGGGGTAAATTGCCTTTTGATCAAAGTTGTGCTGATTTGACGGGGCACGCTTTATTGGCGCTTTCAGCAACAATAGAGGCGGTCGGTGATGGGGTGAGTCGCAGACAATCAAAAAGAAATCGTGTTGCAATTTTAGGGGCGATAAAGTATTTGGAGAAGAACCAACAAGCAAATGGTAGTTGGACTCCTCTTTGGTTTGGCAATCAATTAACCAGCGATCATTCGAATCCGGTTTACGGAACGGCTCGGGTATTAACTTATTTACGAGATGCCAGTCGTCATCAATGGCTAAATTCGAGTTTAAAAAGCAGAATGAATGAATTGATTAGTCGGGGCGAGCAATTTTTGGTTCATGCCCGGAATGAAGATGGAAGCTGGGGGGGTGACAAAGGTGTTGTTGGTACAATGGAAGAGACTGCTTTGGCGGTTGCGGCATTGACAGGAAGCGAACATCAAAAAGCGTATGACGATGGATTGAAGTGGTTGGATCTTTCTTTTAAACGAAATGGGTTGAGACCCTCTCCAATAGGTCTTTATTTTGCATCGCTTTGGTACGATGAAAAATTATACCCATTAAGCTTTTATCTGGATGCACTGAGCAGAGCAATTGAAAATTAAAGTAATCTTTGTTGGATGGTCGTTATTTCTTCTCCTTCAGTTGTTATGTATTTACCCATTAGGTTTGCAGTCAGGCAGCTGTGAACAGGAATGATTTCAACCAAATCACCAACTTTAATTAAGTCAAAATCTTTGTAAGTCATCTTTAAAATGCCATGTTCTTGCGACATATCCCAGAGGTAATTTTTTTCGCTCAGCAAAATCTTTTCATTTCCTTTTCTGATAACGATTTGGCCATATAAATTTTTCCCGTCAATGTTGATAATTGAGTCTTTTGAAATATGAATGGCTCCGCCGTATATGGTAATTTCGTTTCTCGATCCGTGTTTGGCAATAACCGGGCAAACCAGCCGGATGGCAATGTCGTTGAAATAACAACTCCCTAATTTATATTGCATTAAATCATAAAAGACAAAATTACCCGGTCGCAATTCATCAACTCCATCAAAATTATCGCAAATGCTAGCCGAAGGAGTGTCGCCCAGAGAAACCATCAAGTCTGGATAATCCTTACGATAGCGGTTTTTTAGCGAACGCATTTTTAACAAAGCATCAAAATGAAGGTTGAAAATTTCATATTTGGATTTCGTTTTATACGTGTGCCCACCGTGCGTCAAAAACCCTTTAAAGTTGAGGTTTTCGTTTTTGGAAATAATTTGAATCAAAGCATCAATCTGGTTTGTTTTGCTGGCCATTATGCCTGTTCGGTTGTGTCCTGTGTCAATTTCAATGAACATTCCAACAGGCGATTTTATAAACTTATCAACCTGAATGAGCATGTCTTTATTCTCAATTAGTAAGTTGAGTTTTATCTTTTGGGCCAGGGTATTTATTTGATTGATTTCATAAATATTTATTGGAATTGCAATGGTAATATCATCCCACCCCTGATCGGCAAAGTATTCAGCCATTTCCACCGATGATACCGTGATGGCTTGGACACCAAAACTGCGAAACCACGCTCCAATTTCTGCTGATTGGTGGGTTTTAAAATGTGGTCTGAAAAATACATTTTTGGATGAAGCTTTGGCAGCCATCCGTTTAATGTTGTTTAAGCAAACCTCTTTATCGAGAATCAGCGTCGGTCGAACTATTTCCATAAACGTCTCTGATTTTTTTTTATAGTCAGTGTTTGTATATCAAATTACTTGTTGTGATGACGCTTTTGAATGTACTCAAAATAAAACAAACTGCCTTATTTATATTGTAATCAAACCGCATGTGTTTATCACTGATATATTCATATATCAAAAGGTTTGTTTTCAATTCGATCAAAATAATTAAGTTATCTGCACAATGATAACTCATTATTTGAGGTTTAAATTCAATCTCTTTTCAAGCAATCTGAAATAAGCAGCCTAAATGTAATATTTAAACTCCAGAATTGAAAGTCTGAAAAATGAATTTAAGGTCAATTTAAAATACTGTAGTCTGGTAAAATGGGAAATTGTGTGATGCCAGAAAGGATTGAAAATAGAACAACTGATATTCAATAGGATGGTGTTATGGGTAAAGCCCTCCCTTGTTGATGTGATGACTAACCTCGGCATTAATGCCGGGGTTAATAAATGAAAGCCATATATGACAGGGGCTTTAGCCCATAATTGAAAGTTCAACCGGACACCTATGAATTTAAAATACAAAAGAGCCCCTTTGGGAGGCTCTTTTAACTATCGGGAAAAATATCTTGTTACTTCTCAATATGGAT
Source organism: Sunxiuqinia indica (assembly GCF_009847015.1). Classification (GTDB taxonomy): domain Bacteria; phylum Bacteroidota; class Bacteroidia; order Bacteroidales; family Prolixibacteraceae; genus Sunxiuqinia; species Sunxiuqinia indica. Next base: position 62,595 of record NZ_WVEM01000018.1, on the reverse strand, counting down.
TGTTTGTGCTCTGTTTGGCCCAACTGATGCAATGGTGATCGGAAGCCCTGTTTCATCTTCAATAAAACTGATGTAGTTGTTGAGTTCTTCCGGGAATTCATTTTGGTGAGTCAGTTTTGTTAAATCTGTTTCCCAACCCGGAAGTTCAACATAAATTGGCTTTACGTTGTCGTCCAGTTCAAAAGGAAATTTGTCAATCACTTCACCATCAATCTCGTACCCAACACATATCTTAATGGTTTCGAAGGTATCCAATACGTCTCCTTTCATCATGAAAAGCTGAGTTACCCCATTAATCATGATCGAGTATTTTAGTGCGACTAAATCTAACCAGCCACAACGACGCGGACGGCCTGTTGTTGATCCATATTCGTTTCCGGCATCACGCAGCTTTTGTCCGGTTTCGCAGTGTAATTCGGTCGGAAATGGTCCCATGCCAACCCGGGTGCAGTATGCTTTAAAGATACCAAACACTTCTCCAATTTTTTGCGGTGCAATTCCTAATCCGGTGCATGCTCCGGCGCAGATGGTGTTTGATGAGGTTACAAATGGGTAAGAACCAAAGTCGATATCAAGCAAGGTTCCCTGTGCGCCCTCTGCCAGTACTGATTTACCATCCTGTATCAGGTCGTCAATCATATGCTCGCTATCAACAAAGGTGAATTCTTTCAGTACTTTAATGCCTTCGAACCATTCTTTTTCTACTTCTTCAAGTAGTTGTTTATAATCGAACTGGTAAAGTTTTTCCAGAATTATTTTGTGCGCATCAATGCGAGCTTTGTATTTTTCGTCAAAGTTCTCAATCAAATCACCAACCCGAAGGCCATCTCGTCCAACTTTATCTTTGTACGTTGGACCAATACCTTTTAAGGTTGAACCAATTTTAGTATCACCTTTTGCGGCTTCCGAAGCAGCGTCGAGCAATTTATGGGTTGGCAAAATCAGGTGTGCCTTTTTCGAAATGTATAGATTTTTATGCAGGTCGATACCATGTTTTTTTATCGACTCAATTTCGTTCTTAAAAACAAGCGGATCAAGAACAACTCCATTCCCAATAACGTTAGCTTTATTTTCGTGGAAAATTCCTGATGGAATTGAGTGTAAAACTTGTTTGAAATCGTTGATTTCAAGTGTGTGTCCAGCGTTTGGACCTCCTTGAAACCTTGAAATGGCATCATATTTAGGGGTTAAGACGTCAACAATTTTTCCTTTTCCTTCATCTCCCCACTGGAGACCTAAGATAACATCTACTTTCATTTTATGTAGTTTACAATATTTCAAACATAATGAACCGCAGAAATAAAGCCTGAAATCAGACTGATTTCCACGGTGCCAAAATGAAAATTATTTGGCCAATAAAATTACAAATTATTTTTTCATTTAGGCATAAAAAAACCTCCGATTCATCAGAGGCGATTTATTTATAATGAGTTTACTATATATTTTAAGAATCGAGGCTTTCGCCATAGATGTATAACGTGTGATGCGAAAGTTTAAAATTATACTTTAAACAAGCTTCTTCTATGATTTCCCGGATTCGTGGATCGTAGAACTCTTTTACTATTCCGGTGCTTGTATCAATGAGGTGATCGTGTTGAAGCGTTGCGAAAGCTTTTTCAAATTGGGCGATGTTTTTACCAAATTGATGTTTTACGACCAATTTACATTCCAGTAACAAGTCAATGGTATTGTAGAGGGTTGCCCGACTTACCCGGTAATTTTTATTTTTCATTGAAATATAAAGTGACTCAATATCGAAATGACCTTCGCGGGAATAAATTTCATCAAGAATAGCGAATCGCTCGGGGGTTTTCCGGTGACCATTTTTCTCCAAGTATTCTGTGAACATATTTTTCACAGTATCTTTTGTCTTATGGCTATTCATACTCAAAACAGTTTTGTGTTGTAGCCTCAAAAATAGTAAAAAATTAAGATTGTTTAGACTAAATAAAAATTAATTTTCAATATTCTCGATCCGTTCAATCGTATCTATCCCTTTGATTTTCATTAGTCGTGCGATCAATTTGTTTAAATCACCGAGATTGTGAATGTATATATATAGGTCACCTTCAAAGATCCCGTCATGGGTGTCAAACATCACCGTTCGCATGTTGATGTTACTTTGTTTCGAGATAATATTAGTCACCTCGTTCACGATTCCAATTCGGTCGAATCCACTCACTTTGATGCGGGTAAGGTAAGAGCGCTTTTTAAAATTAGTCCACTCGGCAGTGATAATCCGATCGCCATGTTGCGACATTAATTTATTGGCTTCCGGGCATTTTGTTTTATGAATAATAACGTGGTTATTCGAGGTCATGTAACCCAAAACATCGTCTCCCGGAATTGGCTGGCAACATTTAGCAAGCGTGTAATTGCGTTCATCAGGATCTTCTTTGAGTAAGAATGTATTTTTCTTGTTGATTTGCGTTTTGGGTAGCATGAGCTCCAATTCGCGCCCCTGATTGTTTTTATTTTTCCCAAATGAAATTTTCCAATACTTTGCTAATTTGTTTTCCCGTCGCGTTTTGAGGATACTTTCTAAATCGTCGATCTGGATAAATCCCATTCCCACATGAGCATAAAGCTGGTCTTTATTGGATAAGTTGTAATGCGCGGCGAGTTTTTTCAGGGTATCAGCCGAGGGTTTTATCTTATATTGTTTGAGCTTTTCTTCAATGATCTCCTGACCTTTTTCCAGGTGTCTTTTTTTGTCAAGTTTGAATGCTTGTTTGACTTTTGTTTTCGCTTTCGCAGTACTCATAAACTTGAGCCATTCCAGATCCGGCGCCTGAGTTTTTGAGGTCAGGATTTCAACCTGGTCTCCGCTTTGCAGGACATAGCTTACCGGAACCAATTTATGATTGATTTTTGCTCCAATGCAATGATTTCCAAGGTCGGTGTGAATTTCGTATGCTAAGTCAATAATTGTTGCTCCTTTCGGAAGGGGGATCATGTCACCCTTTGGGGTAAAAATGACGATTTCCGAAGTATAGAGGTTCATTTTAAATTCATCCAAAAACTCTAATGCATCAGACTCCGGATTGCGAAGTGTTTCACGAATTTTTTCCAGCCACTTATCCAGTTCCGATTCAATCGAATGAACACCTTTGTACTTGTAATGAGCGGCAAAGCCTCGTTCGGCGATAACATCCATTCGCTCAGTTCTGATTTGCACTTCAACCCATTTTCCTTGAGGTCCCATTACGGTCACATGGAGCGCTTCGTATCCATTGGCTTTTGGGATTGTGATCCAATCGCGGATACGGTCGGGTTTGGGTTTGTAGATGTCAGTTATCAGAGAAAGGATGTCAAAGCATTGGCGTTTTTCAGATATGTTTGTTTTTGGCTTAAAGACAATGCGAATAGCGAGTAAATCGTATATTTCATCAAATGAAATCCCTTTGGTTTGCATCTTATTCCAGATTGAAAAAATGGATTTCAATCGTCCGGAGACTGTAAAATCGATACCTTCATTCTGGAGTTGATTCTGAATGGGCTGGACGAACTCATTAACCAAATATTCTCGTCGTTCCTGTTGGTTTCTTAATCGAAATACAATTTGATTATATGTCTCCGGTTGCTTGTATTTCAGGCTTAGATCTTCCAGTTCTGTTTTGATGGAATATAGCCCGAGCCGATGAGCCATAGGTGCGAAGATATAAAGTGTTTCGGCTGCAATTTTCAACTGCTTTGGAGTTGGCATGCTGTCCAAAGTCCGCATATTGTGCAGTCTGTCAGCCAACTTAACTAAAATAACCCTGATATCATCGGAAAGGGTCATTAGCATTTTTCGAAAATTGGTAGCCTGCTTGGAGTCGTGTTGAGATGTTATTTCATCCGAAAGCTTGGTTAAGCCGTCAACGACCTTTGCCACTTTCTCACCAAATAGGTTTTTAATATCTTCGGTTGTATAATCGGTGTCTTCAACCACATCATGTAAAATGGCCGAAATAATGGACGTTGCTCCGAGTCCTATTTCCTGAGAAACAATCATTGCAACTGCGATAGGGTGAACAATGTATGGTTCGCCTGATTTCCGTTTTACACCTGCATGAGCACTATTCGCAAATTCAAAAGCCTTATGAATCCGTTCCCGTCCCTCCTCGGTGATTCGCTGGTCAAATGATTTTGTAAGGTTCTCATAGTAATCAGCAATCAACCGTTGCTCAGCTTGTGTCTGTAGTTTGTTTTTATCCATCCTTCAATCCCTCGAAAAGCTATTCTTTTTTGCAAAAAGTAAATATACTTTAATTCTTTCGAAAACAGAGACCGATCCCTGTAAGTCAAATTAAATTTCACTAATCATTAATAAAGTATTAACTGGTCAAATTTGTTCAGTTTTTAGGAATTTTGGTGCTTGTCAAACAAGGCTTTTTCAACTTGTTCGCAAATAACATGCCCAACAAAAATATGGGCTTCCTGTATTCTGGGGGTATCAATGGATGGAATTGGTATAAGTATATCACATACACTTTTTAGTTGGCCTCCAAACTTTCCGGTTAAGGCGATCACTTTCATGCCGATATTTTTAGCTTCTCTTGCTGCATTGACAACATTCTCGGAGTTCCCTGATGTTGAAATTGCGATTAAGATGTCGCCTGCTCTTCCAACTCCGGCAATATATCTTGCATAGGCTACTTTAAAATCATAGTCGTTTGAATAAGCTGTGATGAATGAAGAATTAACATGACAGGCTTCGGCTTGTATCGGAGGTCGGTCGATATAAAATTTGCCGGCTAGTTCAGCTGCAAGATGTTGGGCGTCGGCAGCGCTACCGCCATTCCCGCAAAAAAGTGTTTTGCCGCCTTTTTGATAGCATGAAACCAGTTCGTCGATAGCTTGTTTGATATCATTCAAAATTTTTTCGTTTGAAAGCAAGTCTTTTTTTAGTTCAATGGCTTGCTCAATTCGATTGGTTATTTGCTTCATTTGGTCTGGTTTAGTTTGTTGTAAACGGAAATAAAAGCATTTACCATATTGGTCCACGAAAACTTTTTCTTCTCTTCAATGATATTTTTTTCGAATAGAGGCTGACGATTTTTTTCGTAAAAATCCAATAGTGCATCGGATATTGCTTTTTCGTTTGGAGCGACTACATAACCTATTTTCTTGTCAGGAATAATTTCGGAAAGGCCACCAACATCGGTTACCAGCATCGATTTTTCAAAGTGATAGCCAATTTGAGTTACACCACTTTGTGTGGCATGCTTGTATGGTTGCACCACCAGGTCTGATGCGCTAAAGTATTGACTGACTTTTTCGTTGGGGATAAAGTCAGTATGTAGTAAAACGTGATCTTTCAATCCGAGACTTTCTATCATTTGCAGATAGGGTTCGGGCTTTGTGTAAAACTCACCGGCAATGATTAGCTTGACCGGTAGTTTTTTTATTCGTTCATCCGAAATTGCGTTCAATAGAAGGTCTAGTCCTTTGTAATCCCGAATAAAACCAAAGAAAAGCAAATAACTAACTCCTTGCTCAAGTTGAAGTAATTCTTTGGCTTTTTCTTTTTCAATTTTCTCTCCAAAATTGTCAAATAGCGGATGAGGACAAAGTGCCCGAGGAAGTCTGGGATTGAAGGTGTCTATGTCGTTGAGGACAGATTGCGACATGGCAACCATCCCATCGATGCTTTTCATGAAATAGCTTGTAAATGGTTTGTCACCCGGCCTTTTTTCATGCGGAATGATATTGTCAGCTAAGCATATAACTTTGGTGTGTTTATTTTTTCTCACCAGACGACAAATTGTACCCAGAACCGGGCCCATAAACGGCAGCCAATAGCGAACCATTAGTAGATCGGGCTTCTCTTTTTGAATACGTGTGCCAACTTTTATCCAATTAATCGGGTTTACAGAGTTGACGGTTCGCTTGATGTTTAAATTGTCGGGAGCAGCACCATCTACATATTGCGACTTCCCGGGGAACAGCAAATTGGGGTATTGAACCGTAAAGGTTTCAATTTCAACTTCCATTCCCTGTGATTGAAACTCCTCTGCCAAGCGTTGATTGTAGGATGCTAATCCTCCACGGAACGGATAGGCTGGGCCAATTATTTTTACAGTTTTGATCATGTTTTTTTGCTAAGGTCACGGACCTGTTTGATATTTTCGGTTTCGCTTCTGTCACAAATTGTTAAAGACTCGAAACATGACACTAAATTATTTGCACTATTTAAACTTACTCTTCTGTTTGCTGGATCAGCAAATTTGCAACATGTTTGTCAATTGGGAAAGATAATTCATCAGCTTTTAGCTCTTTTATTTTAACCCAGCGAAAGGATTGACTTCCGTTTTTTAGTTCAGTAAAATCAAAAGCTTTGGTTGAGATTTTAAAGTTGACTGGTGGTTTTAGTTTGGCCTTGTAATAAATACTGATCAGTTGTTGATTTTCAAAATAGCATGCTTTCTGATAGAAGTCGGTGGTGTAAAAATGCACTATTTGTTCAATTTTCTGATCGCACTCCTCCTGCATTTCACGCTTTAGGCAATCAATTGTGCCTTCTCCAAATTGAAGCCCGCCGCCGGGAAATTTCGTCATTTTTGTATTGAGTTGAAATTCATCAGTTAATAATACCTCATCATCTTCATTCACAAAGAGTCCGTAAACACGAATATTAAATTTTGCGTTGGCTTGCTGGTTCATTCTGCAATACTAATTTCGATAAATTTAGTGATTTCATTTGTTTGATGAGGCTCGTACCAATGTATGTTTTCATCTTTCCGTAGCCAGGTCAACTGTTTTCGAGCGTAGTGACGGCTGTTTCGTTTGATCAGCTCCACCGCTTTTTCTTTGGTGATCTCGCCATCCAGGTAGGCAAATAGTTCTTTGTATCCAACTGTATTTAATGAGTTTAGATTTTTGTAAGGAAATACACGACGCACTTCGTCCTCCAAACCTTCTTCCATCATTTGGTCAACGCGTTTGTTGATTCGATTGTAAAGTTGCTCCCGGTCCATGTTCAGACCAATTTTAATAATTTTAAATGGGCGTTGTTTTACGGTTTTAGTTCGAAAAGAGGTAAAGGTTTTGCCAGTCATCATGCATATTTCAAGAGCTCGAATAATACGTTTAGGATTCTTTAAATCGACTTTTTGGTAATATGCGGGGTCGAGTTGCTTCAGTTTCAGCCGCAGGTGCTCCAAACCGGTTTCCTCGAATTCTCGAGTTAATTGTTTGCGAATTTCAGGATCAACATCCGGCTGGAAATCAATCCCGTTGCATACAGCATCAACATACAGCATGGAGCCACCACTTAGAATCACAGTTGAATGCGTTTCAAATAAATCAGTGATTAATTTGATGGCCTCGCTTTCGAAGCGGCTCGCATTGTAGTTTTCGTGAATGGAATGTGAATGGATAAAGTGATGAGGAATTTGATTCAGCTCATCTGGAGAAGGGACAGCTGTCCCAATGGAAAGTTCTTTAAAAAGTTGACGGGAATCGGATGAAATTATTTCGGTGTTGAAATAGTTTGCAAGCCCGATGCTTAGTTTTGTTTTTCCAATACCGGTAGGCCCTTGAATAACAATTAGTGTTTTACGCATTGTTTGAATAGTTGAAGGGCAAAGGTAAAGGTTTTACCTAAAAACAGGAAGGGGACCTGTTAGTCCCCTTCGATTAGATCCTCCATTTCTCCAAAAATTTCGGTATAATCATCTAAATCACCATAATCCTGGTAACCATTCTCCGTTTCGAGAATTACTTGACCCTGGTCCTGGAGTTCTTCTTCCAGTACTTGTGCAGGGGCATCACCTTTAATCTCGGTGACTTGGTTTTCTTGAAGATTCTTTTTCATGTAAATTTCAGTTAATTCAATATAAAAAGATCTGTCACTAAAAAAATCGAACACATACAGCAAGCGCTGCCCTGTGTCAGAGAGGATATCATATAGTTGGGTTTTTCCCATGACCTCAATCCGGGAACCGTTTTTGCCACAATCTAAAAATGTAATTTCCTTTTGTACTCCGAAATTGTCGCCCGCAACAAAAAAAGAGGCGAGTTGATCTGAAGTAAATTGACAACAATTTTGAATGCACCAATGGAGATCAGCAAAACTTCTTTCCGCATCTATTTCAATTACGCGTAAAAACTCCGAATTTTCGATAGATGTTATTTTAAACTGATATACCATGCAGTTCTCTTTTCTGAAAAAATCTTCAGTAATTAAAGTTGTTATTTAAGCACACAGGTGTTTTTAACGGTGAGAGGTTGCAAAAGGTTAGTTTATAAATGTTAAAAAAGATTAATTGAAGATTTGTCTTGTTTATTGTTTTGGTTGATAGTAATTTGGAGCTGGTTTGTTTTTGTTTTTGATTGGCACGATTAACGAAAAATTGAACTTAAATTTCGTGTATTCGATGAAAAATGGTCTTTTAAATTCGAAAAATTTGTTGATGAATCCATTGTTTTAGTATTTTTAATTAGTGATCTTACCAGTTCGAAAATTATTATTATGCAATATCAAACATTAGTCTTTGAGAATTTGAGAATTTCGTTGAATGCCATTCAGTCGAATTTATTGCGCACTATTCTAACCGTTTTGATTATTGCAATTGGAATTACAGCACTTGTGGGAATACTAACTGCTATTGATTCAATCAAGGCTTCTATTACCAATGAGTTTAACTTTATGGGGGCAAATTCGTTTACAGTTACTTCGCGGACAATACAGGTTCAGCAAGGTGAAAGCCGGATGCGGAAAAAAAATCATCAATACATTAGTTATTATGAGGCACAGGAATTTAAGGAGCGCTTTAGTTTTCCTGCCATCGTTTCTACTTCTGTTGCTGGTAGCGGAAATGCGACGGTGAAGTTTCAGACAAAGAAATCCAATCCGAATGTTAACGTTCGTGGAGTTGACGAAAATTACCTGGCAACATCAGGGTTTGAAATAGAACGAGGGCGTAATTTTTCCAATACGGATATCGAGTCAGGCTTAAATAAAGTGTTGCTCGGTAGTGGGTTGGTTAAAAGGCTGTTTGATAAAAATGAAAATCCGCTTCATAAAGAGGTAAGTATTGGAGCCGGGCGTTATGAGGTAATCGGCACACTCAAGCCAAAAGGTGGCGGCTTTGGCAGTGGTGGGGATGAGATTTGTTTTCTACCGTATTACACTGTGCGGAATTATTTTTCCAGGCCACAAATGAATTTCGATATTCAGATAAAGGTTGACAATGCTCAATTGCTTGAGGCTGCTATTGGGCAGGCCGAAGCTGATTTTCGCAACGTAAGAAATTTACGACCTACTGATGAAACGGATTTCAATATTGAGAAGAGCGATAATCTGGTTAATATGCTATTGAATAATATTCGAAATATCACACTTGTAGCGACTATCATTGGATTCATTACTCTTTTTGGCGCTGCTGTTGGCTTGATGAATATTATGCTGGTTTCGGTAACGGAACGAACTCGCGAAATCGGTATTAGGAAAGCAATCGGGGCGAATTCTTCGTTAGTTCGTCAGCAGTTTTTAATTGAAGCTGTTGTGATTGGTCAAATTGGAGGTGTTGTAGGTATCGTTTTTGGAATTCTGGTCGGCAATATCATTTCAATGATGATTGACAGTCAGTTTATTGTGCCTTGGTTGTGGATGTTTAGCGGGGTATTGTTGTGTTTTGCTGTTGGAATTATTTCAGGTTATTATCCTGCGCAAAAAGCAGCACGTATGGACCCGATTGAAAGTCTTCGGTATGAATAGTCTTCTTGGTAATTCGAACGACAGTTCCAACTAGTCAATTCTGGTAAGCTGTATGACAAAAAAGGGCACCCAACCGGATGCCCTTCAATATTCTAATTGGTTTCAGTAATTATTTTACTGAGTCCATGTATTGGATCAATTCGCAAACTTTTGCTGAGTAACCCATTTCATTGTCATACCAAGAAACAACTTTTACGAAGTTTGGAGACAAAGAGATACCCGCACCAGCGTCGAAGATAGAAGTCCGAGTGTCGCCAACGAAGTCGTTAGAAACAACCATGTCTTCCGTATAACCAAGTACACCAGCCAATTCGCCTTCAGAAGCAGCTTTCATGGCAGCGCAAATTTCTTCGTATGAAGCTCCTTTTTCTAATGTAACAGTTAAGTCAACAACTGAAACGTCGGGAGTAGGAACACGGAAAGCCATACCGGTCAATTTTCCGTTCAATTCTGGAATTACTTTACCAACAGCTTTAGCGGCACCAGTTGAAGATGGGATGATGTTTTGACCAGCTCCACGACCACCTCTCCAGTCTTTCATTGAAGGACCGTCAACCGTTTTTTGAGTCGCAGTAGTTGCGTGAACAGTTGTCATCAAACCTTCTTTGATACCGAATTTGTCATTCAATACTTTAGCAACAGGAGCCAAACAGTTGGTTGTACAAGAAGCGTTTGACACAAAGTTCATGTCGTTTGAGTAAGATGCATTGTTAACACCCATAACAAACATTGGAGTATCGTCTTTTGAAGGAGCAGACATGACTACTTTTTTAGCACCTGCGTCCAAGTGACCTTGAGCTGATTCTTTCGTTAAGAAAAGACCGGTTGATTCAACAACGTATTCAGCTTCAACAGCTCCCCAGTTAATGTCAGCTGGATTTCTTTCTGCTGTAACGCGGATTTCATCACCATTTACGATCAATTTTCCGTCTTTTACAGTAACGTCACCGTCAAACTGTCCGTGAGTTGAATCATATTTAAGCATGTAAGCCATGTAGTCTACATCGATCAAGTCGTTGATTGCTACAATTTGAATTGTTCCTTTTGCAATAGCTTGACGGAAAACAAAGCGACCGATGCGACCAAATCCGTTGATACCGATTTTAATTTTTGACATAGTTGATAATTTAAAATTAATGAAAGATTATTCTTTTGATTTATTAGCTTTTATCTATTTTTTTCAAAGCCCCACAAAATAACTAACTAAAATCTAGATGATCAAATTTTTCGATTTTGATTTATTTATTTTCACGAGAGCTTAAAATTCAGTTAATGTTTCCTTTTGAAACTTCAAATTGAGTTCATTGTATAATTGATTCTTTTTTGCGTAATGATTTCCTACATATTTGCCTATAGAGTTCTCTAAAGCAGTTGAAAGTAGTTATTCCTTTTTTATTCGATTGTTATTGATCGGTTCAAGGTGAACTCAATGGCAGTTATAAATTATACGATAAGTTTTTTGGTGTATATATAATTGTATAGCCCGCTCAAATTTGGCTTCTGGTAAGTGGTTTAGAAATAAAAATACTGTGTATTTCCACGTGTTTGCTTGAAATATTGAATTCTCAGAGGGTTTAAAATCACCTAAGTTGTTGAAATATATTGAATTATTGCCGTTTCTAGCCATCGTGTTTGAGTGAGAACTGTGCGGGTGGCGCGGAGTTCCGTCGTAAAATTGGAAATAGTGGTTGGCTTTCCGTGTTCTGTAGAAATAATCTCATCCGGGTATGGAGCAAAAAAATGCACGAATTAGTTTGTGCCGTACTTTTATCAACTGCATACGTGTTTTAAAACATGGTTTAGGATGCCTTCTGAAAACCTATAAATTGGCCTGTTCATTTTCAATTTGGGCTATGTCGTTTAAAATCAATTTCCCCGTGTTGTTTGCGCCAACCGTTGAAGGTATGCTGAGTTCTATATTTTCTTTCTTATCCAACTGTTGGCTGTATGCCGGACATTTGCAGGTTTTGCATGAGGAAATTGAGAATAAGAGAACTGTTGCAACAGTAACTATCAGTCTATCAGTTGGTTTTAATTTCATGTTTGTCATTTGTTATTAAAACAAAGATATCTATAAAATATTGTATTGAGATTTTTTCGAGTATCGATCCCTGGAATTTGAAAGAAGATTTGAGGTGTTCATTGAAGTCGTAAAATCCCGATTACTAGTTATATTATTAAGTTAATCTTCAAATGGAAAGCGTTGGAACTTTGCATATACTCCGCAGTTGGGGGCTTTTGGTATTTGTTAATTTGTGTAAAAAATCTTTGTTTTTATGCGAAAAAACGCTTGTACATTGCTGATAAATTTTATAGGTTTGTAAAGTCTTGGCGAAAGTTATGCCTTGGCCGTATTAGAGATTTATGAATATGGATGATATAATACAATCAATCAATCAATTAAGTACAATTAAAAAACAAATGCTATGAGAAAATCATTTACTCGGCTCTTTAGTTTAATGCTAGTGGGTTTGTTGGCTTTTGCTATGCCTCGAGGGGTTTTAGCGCAGGAGTCACAGGCGACACTTGAAACTTTTGCTGACATACAGCCTGTCAGTGAATGTTATAGTGAGTCAAATCTTTATGAAGTTGACATTTATGTCCGCGACTTTGTGAAAATCAAAGAAATGGATGTGGAGTTGGATTTTGACAATTCAAAATTTGACTTTGTTGGCGTTAAGTCTGGATCAATTATTTCAGAACTTTCTGGATTATCAGTTTCAGCTACTGGTGGTACTGTTAGTTTTAATTGGAGTTCTGCTACTGCAACTGATATTCAGCCAAATAATGACACAACAAAGATTGTGACTTTGCAATTCGCTGTTGATGCAGCTGTCCTGGGTACTGTTAATAGTTATACAACAACTTTGGTTTGGGATGAGGCAAACAGCCAATATCTATATCAAGCTGCAGGAGGAGATGCTGTTAAGACTACAGAATATGAAGATGGTAGTTTGACTGCAACTGTTCAGACTGATCTTCAAACTATTACTGTAACACCAGATGCAGATGCTTTATGTCACGGTACCAATGTGGATGTTACTGTAACTCCAACAGGAGCTAATTATATGTATTCTTTTAATGGAAGTTCATTTTCGTCTTCTAATAAAGGTAATGTTGCTGTTCCTTCAACAGGGAATACAGTTGTTGTAAAAACTGCTTCAGGATGTATTTCTTTGGAGAAAACATTTGACATTGACTCACCAGGAGCGATTACGTATTCAACAAGTGTTGATAATCCAACTTGTAATGGAGGAAATGGAGAAATAACAATCGTTGCTAACGGTGGTACTGAGCCTTATACTTATTGGGTTGTTCCTGCTGTTGACTCTGCTTATGTTGTTTCGAAAATGGTAGCGGGACAAGAGGATGACTTAGATGTATATAATACTCAGAATTTCCAGATTTTGCGTGGTGCTGGAACATATTGGATTGCTGTTCAGGATGCTAATGGATGTTTAGTTCTTGCAGACAATGTTTCGGGATTAAGATCAACTGTTTGGACAGATGTAACCATCACAGAACCTGCTCCAATTGGTGCATCAGTTGCTAAAGATCAGGATGTTCAATGTACTGGTGGTAGTGACGGTGGTATTACGTTAACCACAACAGATGGTGGAAAACCTTGGGATGGAGATCATTACATGGTTTCTGTTAATAATGGAACTCCATTTTCCGTAAATACGAATGATACATATCCATGGACAACTCTTGAAGAAGGTACTTATAATATTGCTGTAATGGATTCATTCTGTACAGAGACTTTCTCTGTTACTATTGATGAGCCAGAAGCAATTTCGTTCAGTGTTGATTATAAGGATGTTCCTTGTGGAACAACGCCAACTGGAAAAATTTGGGTAGACATGATGGCTGATACGGCTATTACTGTTACTAGCAGTGATTACGTATTCTCTGTAACCGAGCAAGATGGAACCTACATTGGTGAGGCTGCAGTTGGTGATACTGTTGGGTCATTATATCCGAACTATTATAGTGTCTATTTAAAAGGTGGTGACATTTGTCCAGGAGATTCTGTCGCATATGTAAATACAGATGAAAGTGGTAACTCAGTTCCAGTAATGGATCCTGCCGTGATTACCTTTACTTTAAGTAGTACTCACGTTACTTGCTTCGGCGATGTTGACGGTACTATATCGATTGGAAGTTTCGCCAATGTAACCAATCCAGAATTTAGCTATGATGGTGGAACTAATTGGTATACTAAAGCTGAAATTGAAGCTATGGCTTTTGCCGCAGGTTCTTATACGATTACAGCACGCGACGCAGATAATACTGAGCGTTGTGAAGTAGATAAAACGATTGTTGTTGATGGTCCTAGTGAGGCATTAGCAATTGATGAGACTGCTACAATCAACAGCATTATTCAACCAACTTGTAAAGATCGTACTGACGGACGTATCGATGTATATATCAGTGGTGAAGGCGAACCATTCATGATTAATGGCAACCCTTACTATCAGTATTCATTGGATAATTCTCCAAATTGGGTGATGAATCCTACTTTTGGTGTTACTGAAGGTGATCACGTGATTGTTGTACGTGATGCATTTGGATGTACTGATACCGTTGAATTTACGGTAGCTGACCTTCCAGTTGAAGAAATTACTGCCTCAGCTCCATTTATTCAGTGTTATGGTGATGAAGTTGCAATCGATACAACTATTACGTCAAAGACTTATCCATCATTTACTGGAGTAAATTATAAGTTGTACATCAGTACTACTGCTGGAGATGTAGGTGTAGAATTTGAGGCTGCTGGTACTACTGCTACTGAAGGTCCTGATAAATTCCCTGCTGGAACATATTATATTACCGCGATGAGTCCTAATGGATGTTGGTCAAATACTGTTGAACTGCTAATAGAACAAGCTCCTGAGTTAGAGTGGGTAAATCAACCAACAATTGTTGCAGCTTCGTGCGCTGAATTTTGGGATGGTAGCGTAACTCTTGAGGTTACTGGAGGAAGTGGTATTGATGTGGACGGAAGTGAAGGTCCAGCACATCGTTATGAATATACTTATGCCAATGATGTAGCTGTATTAGAAAATACTGGTTCTACTTTGACTTGGTATCCATTCTTTAATGATGATATGGCAAATGACAGTACAACTACTGTTCAGTTATTAGCTGGTGATTATTATTTTGCCGTTAAAGACTCTTGCCAGAATCTTGTTGTTAGTGAGAAAATAACAATTACCAGTGCCGAGTCTATTGCTCAGGAAAATGATATTTCACCAAGTCCACTTTCATGTTATGGAGCTGGTGATGGTGTAATTGACGCTACTGGCGCATTTAAAGGTGGTAATGGAGATTATCGTTATACATTGACTTTGGGATCTACACTGATAGGTTCTGCCAAGCAAGAATCACCTGTTTATAACGATTTAGCAGCTGGTGATTATAAACTTGTTGTTGATGATAGTACTGAACCTGTTTCTTGTCCTGCCGATACAGTTTATTTAACTGTTGAAACTCCAGATATGCTTACTTTGACACTTGATAGCTTAAATGTAAGTTGTTATGGAGAAGAAGATGGAACAATTACTGTTAGCATCGCTGGCGGTACTGGCGGTTCTTATGGACTTGGAGGAATGGAAGTTGATGACGAATACAGCACCGATGGTGAGAGATATAAAGTAACAATTAACAATACTGATGCTGGCGGTACGTCTTATGGTACGTATGCTTTCGCTGATGATGTGAATAGCAAAGTATTCCAAGTTGCAGCAGGCGAATACGTAGTTAAAGTTGAAGATGGAAATAATTGTTCCGTTATTGACACCATTGAGGTTGTACAACCTGATATGTGGGATGTAGAATTGAGTTCAAAGATACCTACAGATTGTGAAATGGATGATCCTGATGGAGAAATTACAATCACGTTAACTGGTGGATGGCCAGGATATGCTCCTCAGGTTAAACTGAATGACGGATCTTGGTATAATGCATCCGCTGTGACTGGTGGATATAGTTATCTATTTGATGAATTAGATTACGGTAATTATACTGTATATTATCGTATTGAGCCAGCTGATGCGACAGCCAATGGTGCTGACCCAAGCGCACTTTGTAATGGTTCGGAAACTGAATCTTTATCATTGCCTTCACCATTTGATTATACAGTAGCTATTAACGATGTTTCTTGCTATGGCGGAAATGATGGTGAAATGGTTATCACAGATGTATCTGGTGGTAATGGTACAGGATATCAGTTCCAATTAGTAAGTAGCGATAATCCAACTTACGATGAATCGGACGATGCACTATGGGAACCTAAAGACAGCGAAGGTGATGCAATGTATGTGACAGCTTTCACATTTGACACATTAACTTACGGTCATTACACACTGTATATTCGTGATAATACTGGTTTCTCTTTCTCTACTTGTCAGATTCCTGAATCTTGGGAAGTTAATCAGCCTGATACTTTGAAAATTACAGAAAATAGATGGTTAGCAGATGTTACCTGTAACGGTGGTGCTGATGGAAAATTAACGATTGAGGTTGAAGGTGGTACTGCTCCTTATGAGTATGCGATAACAAGATCAGATCTTGCATCTCCTTCTCATCCATATACAATGCCTAGCAATGTTTATGCAGGGTGGCAATCAGATGCTTCTTTTACAGGCTTAGAGCAAGGAACCTATATTGCATGGGTTAAAGACGCTAAAGGCTGTTTTACTGGAGGTGAAGTACGTCAGTCTGGCGCTGTTATCGATCAACACCGTGTTGTAATTGATGAGCCGGTAGAAATTGTAGTAACAGACACAACGACTACACCGGCAACTTGCTATGGTGTTGAAGATGGAACAATCAAAATTGCTAGCGTAGTTGGTGGAAATGGTGGTCCATTTACTTACACCGTTGAAGGAACTAAATATGATGGTACATCTGTTTCTTATCTATTTGAAGTTGATAGTGAAGGAGATGATTTTACAGGCGTAAATGATGTATTAGAAAATGTATTTGCTTCTGTTGATGATACAAGTATGTATATCGGAATGGAAGATAAGTATGAAGTTACTGCATATGATGTGAAAGGATGTCCAGCTGAGTCATTCTACATCGCTGTTCACCAACCAGAAGAGTTTGTCATCGACATTGTTGTTGATGAAGATGCTTTCATCTGTGCAAATGACCTTTCTGGTATTATTGATATTGTGACAGTTGAAGGTGGTAACGGAAGTGTGCTTTATGATCTTTATCGTGATGGTGATATGGTTCGTTCTCAGACTCCTATTAACTCACACGTAGTTTCATCAGGACATGAGTATGTCGTTGTTGCTACTGACGCAGAAGGCTGTGAAGCCCGTGACACCATCATGATTGAAACTCCTGAACCAGTTGTAATTGCTGATATTAAGGATTTGACTTGTTATGGTGAAGTATCTCCTACGGTACGTATTACTGCCACGTCAGAAGAAGGACGTGACTTGATGGTTCGTTACCAAAAAGTTGAAGGTGCCAGCACCGTTGGAGCATGGAGCTCATGGATGGCATTCAATGAGGAAGATGGAACAGCAACACATGTATATAGTTCTGGATTAACCTATGGTGATGACAACGAAAGTGATGGTCACTATAACTTCCAGGTGAAAGATGAATTTGGATGTATCTCTGAAGTTGTATTTGAAACGTTTGTTCCTGTACAGAATGAGTTAACTGCTTCGTTCTCTGTTGAAGGAACTGTGTTGACTATTTCTGATATCGAAGGTGGTATTGCTCCTTACATGTTAATGGTTGACGGAGTTGATATGGGTGCAGTTGCCGGAGAAGTAGTGGTTGATTCTTTAGTTGTAGGAGCGAATGTTATTACAATTATGGATTCTCACGAATGTGTAGCCGACACATCTGTTACTCTTGAAGAACTAATGGTTACTGCTGATCCTGCTTCAGGTGATGATATGGAACAAACGTTCGATGTTGTATTGACATTCAACCGTGAAGTAACAATCATGGAAGGTGATATCACTGGTGGTACTGTAACTCCTGGAACCGGAACTGAATTTACAGTTGCGATGACAGGTGCTGATGGAGATGACTTGACTCTGACTGCAGGTTCTACTATCATGGATATGGGAGGAAATGCATTGACCGAAACTACGTTTACTTACACAGTAGGTGATAACACTGGTCCAATGCCTGCCACTTATTCTCCAGAGGATGGAGCTACAATCGCTGATAACCACCCAACACTTGTTGTAACATTTGATGAAGATGTTGTGGCAGGAAGCGGTAATGTTTACATTACTAAAGTTGGTGGAACAACTCCTGTTCTTACTATCCCATTAACTGCGGGTATGGTTGACGGTGCAACAGTTACTGTAGACTATACTTACGATCCTGAAGTAGGTGGATTGAATAAAAATACAGAATACTCTGTGACGTTCGACGCTGGTCTTGTAGCTGATGCTGCAGGTAATGAAAGCGCTGGATTGACTGACGATACAGTATGGAACTTCACTACTGGTGATTTTGCTACTGGTGCTGAAGAGATAAATGGTTCTCTCGAGTTCAAAGTGTATCCGAACCCATTTGATGGATTTGTTACTGTTGATAATGCTGATAAACTTTCACGAATCATTGTTACAAACGTTGCTGGTCAACGTGTGAAAGACATTGTTAGCCCTGACACTAACATTGACTTGGGTGACTTACGCAGTGGTATCTACCTCATGACTTTAATTACTAAAGATGATGTAGTTGCCAAAACTGAAAGGCTTGTTAAAAAGTAATGCCGAATTGATTGATTAAGAAGGGGGAGCCGGTTGGCTTCCCCTTTTTTTGTACTTTTGTAAAAAAAAAGATCAACAATTATGGACATACTTTTTAAACACCGATCTATTCGTCAGTATAAATCAACGCCGATTGAGGATGAAGTGTTGAACCAGATTATTGAGGCTGGAACCAGAGCATCAAATACGGGGAATATGCAGCTTTATAGCGTTGTCATCACTAAAGACATTAAAGCGAAGGAGAAGCTCGCTCCTTTACACTTTAATCAACCAATGGTGAAGCAAGCGCCCGTTTTACTAACTGTTTGTGCTGATATTAACCGGTTTAATTTATGGTGCGAAGAACGAAATGCGGATGCTGGGTATAATAACTTATTGTGGTTGATGAATTCAACGATAGACGCTTCATTATTTGCTCAGAATTTGTGTGTCGAAGCGGAGTCTCACGGATTGGGTATCTGTTACCTGGGAACAGCACTATACAATGCGAAAGAGTTTATTGATGTTCTTGAGCTTCCCAAAGGCGTTGTTCCGATTACTGCGGTTGTTGTTGGCTATCCTGATCACAAACCTGAGTTAACAGATCGTTTGCCGCTGGATGGAGTGATTCATTCCGAAAAATATGAGGATTATATGCCTGAAAGAATTAATGAGTTGCATGAAGAAAAAGAGAATTTAGCAAGTTCAAAACAGTTTGTGAAAGAGAATGAGAAAGATAATCTGGCACAGGTATTTACCGATGTACGCTATAAAAAGGTTGAAAGTGAATTCTTCTCTAAAAAGCTGCTGGCAACCTTAAGAGAGCAGGGATTTAATATATAGCTAATCAGCTATTTGATAATATGTTTGTTGATCAATTCTTGAAAATCGTGTCTGAAGTTATTACCAATGGGCAATTTCCGGCCATTAATTTCAAGCTGATTACCCTCAATGCATTGGATTTGATCAAGTCGGATGATGTATGATTTGTGAGTTCTGAAAAACTCGGTTGCAGGAAGTAGCTCTTCCATCTTTTTCATAGATAGATTGGTCACCAGGTGTTTATCTTTCAAATGAATTTTAATGTAATCACCCAGACCTTCGATGTAAATTATTGATTTGAATTCAACCCGGATCGCCTTTTTGTTGGCCTTTATGTAAATATAATCCTGATTGTTTTCTTCGTGGTCGTGAGCAGCCATTAATAGTAACTGTTCTTCAGCTTTTTGTACAGCTTTATAAAAGCGTTCAAATGAAAAGGGCTTTTTCAGGTAGTCGAGTATGTTAAGTTCATATCCTTCCATAGCATAGTCAGCATAGGCCGTTGTTAAAATGACCAATGGAGGATTTGTAAGGTTTTTCAAAAAATCTAAGCCGCTTAATCTTGGCATATTAACATCCAGAAACATTAAATCAGCATGTTCTTCTTTTAAAAGGCTGTTGGCCTCTAAAGCATTGTTACAGTAGCATACTATTTCAAGTTCCGGAATATCCTTGGCAAACTGCTTAATTACATTTTGCGCCAACGGTTCGTCATCAACTACTATTGCTCTGATCATTTTATTGTTTTTAAAGTCAGTTGTAATTCCACGCTAAAGATATTTTCTTTTTTACTGATTTTTAAATCGTATTCATCCTTTTTATACAAATAATCGAGTCGCTTTTGTACGTTTTTAAGACCAATGCCGGACGCTTTTGGATTTGCATGGGTGCTCGTCTCATCAAAGCTGTTTGTTGCCTTAAAATGCAGCCAATGCTCTTTGATCTCTATTTCAATATGAATAAAGGGATTTTCCTGAATCGACTTACTCCCATGCTTAAAAGCGTTATCTACAAAGGGCTCAAAAATCAAAGGAATAATGAGTTTGTTATTCGGTTCTCCGCTTAGCTGAAATTTGATATCTGTTTTACCCGATAACCGGATACGTTGCAGTTCGATAAAGTTTTGAATAAATTCAATTTCTTTTTTTAGACTAATGAAATTTTCCCGGGACTCATATAATACATGGCGCATTAAATCCGACAACTTCAAAATCATACCGGGTGTTTCTTTGGAGTTTGTTAGCGAAAGAGAGTAGATGTTATTCAGCGAGTTAAACAAAAAGTGCGGGTTGATCTGGGCTTTCAGAGTGTTTAGTTCTGCTTCCAGTTTTTCACGTTCTACCTGATTGTAACGTAGCGAAATGTCCTGCATTTCGATCCATTCGTGCAGAAACTTGACCAGCGACGTTACTCCAACATAGAAAGCCGTGGTGAAGAAGTAAGAGGAAAACAACCGCGGACGGTTAAAGTGAAGCAAGAAGTAGAAAAGGGTCAGAATGACTAAGGACGAGACAGCCAGGGTAATAATCAACCAAAACGCATAAAAAATATAGAATTTCTTTTTCAGTAATCTGGGAATAAGAATTCGGAGATTGACGTATACTCCAACAGCAAAGCCCGTGTTAAGAATTAATGCTCGCAGGGTATCTTTAGCCAGGTTGAAATGAAAATCGGAAGCAACATAAAAGGAAGCCAACGCAAAAGTGAAACTGCTAAGCCAAAAAAGTAGCTGCAGCAATACTTTGAAACGTTGGTAGTTTTTTATGAGAGCCATCAAATACGATCTTTCCGTTTAATCAGCTTATTGAAATAGTATTTTAGCGGGTTGGTATATTTGAGTTGCTTCCAGGGGCGGCTGCTATGTGGTTTATGAACCACCGGAAGATTTGTAACCAGGTAATTTTTAAATCCGAGTAACTTCGACTTTCTTGAGATAAATACATCGTACCAATGTTTTTCACTGGACAGCTCTTTAAACGAAAAGCTTTCCAGAAGTTTTAAACTAAGTAGTGTACAACAAAAACTCAAACTGTGTGATGTATCTGTAATCTCCTTTTTTTCTCCTTTGAAATTAAGATACGGAAAATTAACTTGTCCTGATTCATCTGTCGTAATTGCTCCCAGCATGCCACAATTTTGCGTACTCAGGCTGAGGTCGTACATGTTGTCTAAGGTGTCGCGCTTGATAATTACATCTGATTCAACGATCACCAAAGGCACTTTTAAGTCAATTGCTTTTTTCTGTGCCATTTGAAGCACCAGGTTGTAATTGGGCGATGGAGTATTTGTAATTTCTTCGAGGTTGATCAGCTCAAATCCAAACTTTTTCTTTTTCTTTTCAAGTATCTTTTTTGTCTCGGGCGTGCTAAAATCATTATAAACATAGTGCAGATGATCACCATCTGCCGCATGAATTGCTTCGATTGTTTGAAGCGTAGTTTCAATCGAGTCTTTAACCGGAGTTATGACCAGTGTTTTAGGCATGTTGTTTCGGATTAAAAGTTAAGTCCAGGCTGGCAGCTAATTGTTTTAAATCTTCAACAACAGCTTGTTGCAAAGGTATGCCTTTTTGTTGACGTTCAGCGGTTAATTCTCTTTCCGGATCACCGGGAATTAAAACCTGATCGTTAGGATTTACCGTTTCAGCATTACGAAAAGTTTTAATCCAATTATCCATGTGACTTTTAAAATCTTCAGCAGGTCGGAACGCATCAATCCGAAATGCACCGAAGAAATGGCCGATGCCATCACCAACCGGATCTGCTGGAGGATCGAGAAAGGATACAAACGGTGGAACCCAGGGCCCATAATTGGCTCCTGATAAAACGGCGGAGAAAATATCGACCATAGCGCCCAGGCAATAGCCTTTGTGGCTTCCGTGTTGCCGGTCGCCACCAAGCGGAAGCATGGCTCCACCTTTCTTCAGCGTAAAAGCATCTGTTGTTGGTTGCCCTTCTTTATCCTGTGCCCAGCCCAATGGGGCATCTTCGCCTTTGCGTTGTAAAACTTCCAGTTTCCCATTTGCTACGGTTGTGGTAGCCATATCCATTATAAATGGAGGTTCGGTTTTGGCCGGAATGGCAACGGCAATTGGATTAGTTCCCAAAAAACGACTTTTCGAAAAAGTAGGAGAAACAAGCGGACTGGCATTGGTCATTGAGATGCCGATCATGTCTTCCTCCAGCGCCATCATGGCATGGTAGGCTGCAATTCCGTAGTGATTCGAGTTTTTTACAGCCACCCAGCCACTGCCAACTTGTTTGGCTTTGTCGATAGCTATTTGCATGGCTTTGGGGCCGGCAACCAGTCCCAATGCCAAATCAGCATCCAACACCGCGGTCGATGGTGTTTCATGAACCACTTTCATATCGGGTTTTGCATTTAGCCTCTTCTTTTCCCACAATCTGATGTAGCCACTCAGGCGGGCAACTCCGTGCGAATCAACACCACGCAAATCAGCTTGATTTAAGCAATCCGCTGCTAACTCGGCTTCTGCCGGAGAGCATCCTATTTTTTCAAAAACCTGTTGGGTAAATTCTTTAAGATATGTTGAGCTTATCGTCATTTTCTGTTATTTTCTGAAAATATCCCTTGCCGAAGACTGCGCCGTAGGCATGATCAAAAGGTCATCAATATTAACATGCGCCGGTCTTGACACCACAAAGTAAATACTTTCTGCAATGTCACGGCCATTAAGAGGAGTAAAACCTTCATACACTTTTTGGGCTTTTTCCTTTTCACCCTTAAAACGAACAAGCGAAAACTCGGTTTCAACAGCTCCCGGACTCACCGTACTCACTTTGATGTTGTAGGGAGCCAACTCGATGCGCATGGCTTTGCTGATCGCAATTACCGCATGCTTGGTTCCGCAATAGACCGTTCCGTTTGGGTAAGGTTCAATTCCAGCAATCGACCCAATATTTAAAATGTGACCTTCGTTTCGTTTTATCATCCAGTTCGACACCTCATGTGTTACATAAAGTAAACCTTTAATGTTGGTGTCAATCATGCTTTCCCAATCTTCCGTTTTAGCTTTGTCAATCGGATCAAAGCCCGCTGCAAGCCCGGCATTGTTGATCAGAACGTCAACTTTTCTCCATTCTTCGGATAAAGACAAAAGTGCTTGGTCAACTTCTTCTTTTGATTGAATATCAAAGCAAAGGGAGAGGACAACACAATGATCATGTTCAAGTTCTTGCCTTAAATCTTCCAATCGATTTTTTCTTCGTCCGGTTATGATAAGGTTAAAATTATTTTCTGAGAGTATTCTAGCGGTTTCCAGTCCGATGCCGGATGTTGCTCCGGTAATTAACGCAATCTTTTGTTTCATGGTATTTTTCTGTCTTTTCAGAGAAATTAAAATTCCCTTTTTTTTATGAAAAAATCAACTACTTGACTATTTTTGTTTTCTTATAAGAAGTAAAGAATTAAAAGTTATGGCTGAAACAGTTGAAAACCAAGAGGTGTTCTCTATTGATCAGATTGAAGAGCCCAAAGATATTAATGAAATTGTTTTTAACCTAATGGTCAATCCAAACCTGGCCCCGGTTAACTACTTTAATGATTTTAGTGAGGAAGGATTGGAGCTTGAAAATGTGGCCAATGGAGATTCGGATGAAACTGGTATTTTTACTGCTGACAATGGGCAGATGATGGCCATGACAACGCATGCCTTTCACCATCATTTAGCCACTGATCCTCAAAAAGCGATTGAAATTTTGATTAGTCGGGCGGCTCGAAGAATGGCTTGTTACGGAGTGAAACCTGAAGCTGTGAGTGCTTTTTTGTACCACATTAATATTGCTCATCCGAATGGGCAGTTTATTGCTTCGGGTGCAAAACAGGGTTTGGAGAATGCTTGCCAAAAATTCAATATAAAAGTTGCTGATCGCAAAATCAGGTTCGACTATTTTACCGGACATGGTGATTTAACACCTACAATCATTATTAGTATGATGGGTAGTGTGGAAGATAAAGACAAAGTGATTACGCATAACCTGAAGAATAAGGGGAACAATATTTTTGTAATCGGAAAATCTTACGATGATATCAATTCATCAGAATATCTTGAGTTTTACCACGAAGTGTATGATTCGCCGCTTCCTCAGTTTAATATTGATGTAGAAGTTCGTTTACAGGAAGCGATGAAAGCGTTAATCTCAAAACAATTGATAACCTCTGCCAGCCCTGTCGGAAAAGGTGGACTTTTCTTTTCCCTGATGAGAGCCGGAATGCCAGCCGGACTTGGATTTGATATTACAACCGATGCCGAGATTCGAAGCGATGCCTTTTTGTTTGGCGAATCAATGGGACGTTTAATTGTTGGTGTTCCTCAGGAGAGTGAAGATGATTTCGTTGATTTTATGCAAAGTACGAAATTACCGTTTTTTACACTTGGGCATGTTACGAAAGGCGAAATTCGTATTGATGATGAGTCGTTGGGTTATATTGATAAAATGATACCACAAGCTGAATGACAGTAGCTCCCTATCAAAATTCTGATAAAAATAAAAAGCAACAAGTCGAGCAGATGTTCGACAATATCGCGGCAAAATACGATTTTTTAAATCATTTTTTAAGTCTGGGAATCGATCGGTTATGGCGTAAAAAGGCCGTTAAAATTCTCCGTGAATATCATCCAAAGCGGGTTTTAGATGTGGCTACAGGCACCGGCGATTTCGCTATCGCTACTTCCAAATTGGATGTTGATGAGATTATTGGCTACGATTTATCGGGTGAAATGATTAGGGTAGGAGAGGAAAAGGTTAAAAAGCTAGGACTGGATTCTCTCATTCGCTTTCAGAAAGGAGATTCGGAAAGTATGCCTTTTGAAGATGATTCGATCGATGCCATCACAGTAGCTTTTGGGGTTCGTAACTTTGAAACCTTACAGAGTGGGTTGGACGAGTTTTATCGGGTGCTCCATCATAATGGGGTAGCCATTATTCTGGAGTTCTCGAAACCCAAATATTTCCCGTTCAAACAGTTGTATAAGTTTTATTTCTTCCATATTTTGCCGTTTGTCGGTGGATTGGTTTCCAAAGATTCTTCAGCTTATACGTATTTACCCGAGTCGGTGATGGCTTTCCCTGATGATCAGGATATGTTGAATATTTTATCGGATACCGGTTTTCGTCAGGTTCGGCAACGAAGATTGACCATGGGAATTGCAACAATATACATCGCTCAAAAATAAATGTGATGATTCACATGCTGAAACAGACAATATTTTGAGAATTAGATGGTTTTTGATTTAGGACAATAAATTCATCAGAATCAGTGAAAAAACTCTTCATTAGCATAGCGCTTCTTTATTTGACGGTTAGTTCATTCGCTCAAATTCAACGGGTGAAGAACCTGACAACCTTTGATGAGAAGCAATTGCACTTTGGGTTTACCATTGCAATTAATACCCTGGATTTTCGGTTTCAACATTACCGGCCAATTGGAGAAAATCCCGATTTTGTGCCAAAGCAATGGAACAACATCGACGGAAATGAAATTACCTATGGCGATACGGTTCATGCTGATATTGCTGAGCAGGTTCCCGGGCTGACTGTTGGAATTGTAACCAGTCTGCGCCTGGGAGAGTACTTTGATTTGCGGTTTTTGCCCGGCCTGTCATTCGGGGAACGTCGCTTGATATACAATGTCCCGATATACGATATCAATGCCCCAAGCTCTGCTCGGCAGGAGTATTATTCAATTAAATCAACTTACATCGATTTGCCATTATTGGTGAAATACAAATCAAGCCGATTGAATAATCAACGCCCTTACCTGATTGCCGGGCCGGCTTTCAGAGTAGATATTTCGAAAACCGGGGTTGAAGATTTAGTACGGGTAAAAAGAGGCGGTTTTTATCTTGAAGCCGGAATTGGCTGGGATAGTTATTTGCGCTTTTTCCGCTTGTCAACCGAGCTGAAAGTGAGTCTGGGAGTCGGAAATATATTGAATAGCGGACCCGATGAAACGCAGCGTCAGTATTATACTTCAGCAATAGAAAAGCTGAGTTCGAACGTATTCACTTTAAGCTTCCATTTCGAATAAATTGAAACGAGCCTGTAAAAATATTCGCACACAGAAGCATGATTATTTAAAGCGAGTTCCATGTGTTGCAAAAAATAAACAATTATAAACACATGAAAAAAGACCTCAATATATCACTGACTCCCAAACAGGCGTCGGATGAACAGTTTTATCGTCCTGTGATTTGCCAGAAGTTGGGTGCATCCGATAGCGATATCACTTCCATTGTTGTTCGCCGGCGATCCATTGATGCCAGACAACGGCAGATCCGAATTAATTTGGGCGTGACCGTTTATTTGGGTGAAGAGCCTGAAGTTTCTTCTGTAAAATATCACTATCAAAATGTTGAGCATAAACAACCTATTGGCATTGTAGGTGCAGGTCCGGCCGGTTTGTTCGCGGCCTTGCGTTTAATTGAAATGGGCCTGAAACCCATCGTTTTTGAACGAGGAAAAAATGTAAGCGACCGAAAGCGTGACATCGCACTGATCCACCGGGAGCATATCATTGACCCCGACTCCAATTACGGATTTGGTGAGGGAGGAGCCGGTACTTTTTCGGATGGGAAACTCTACACGCGGTCAAAAAAGCGCGGAAGTGTGCTGAAGGTGCTGGAGGTTTTGGTTCAGTTTGGTGCCGATCCGGAAATTCTAATTGATGCCCATCCGCATGTCGGTACCGATAAGCTTCCCGGCGTGATACGAGGAATCCGTGAGCAAATTATCGCATCGGGAGGAGAAATTCATTTTAATAGTCGGGTGACCGATTTTATTCTGAAAGGTGACCAATGCACCGGGATCAAATTGGCCAACGGCAGCTCCTACGATTTTGAGGCTTTAATTTTGGCAACCGGCCATTCTGCCCGCGATATTTATGAGTTGTTGTACCGCAAAGGGATCAATTTAGAAGCTAAAACCTTCGCAATGGGTGTGCGTGTAGAACATCCACAAGCATTGATTGACACGATTCAATATCACCAAGCTCAACGAGGACCTTTTTTGCCTGCTGCAACGTATTCGTTTGTCGAGCAGGTGAAAGATCGGGGTGTTTACTCATTTTGTATGTGCCCGGGCGGTTTCATCGTTCCGGCAGCGACCTCTCCCGGTGAATTGGTTGTTAATGGCATGTCGGCTTCGAAGCGCAATTCACCATTTGCCAATTCTGGTTTAGTGGTTGAAGTTCGACCAGAGGATTTACGCGAATATCAGCAGCATGGTGTTTTTGCCGGATTGGAGTTTCAGAAGCAAGTCGAAAAGCTTTGTTTCATGATTAATGGAAATACCCAGTTTGCCCCGGCTCAGCGGTTGACCGACTTTGTTGCCGGTAAGAAATCTACTGATTTACCGGAGTCGTCGTATCGTCCCGGACTGATGGCTGCTGCTTTACACGATAAATTGCCGAAACGAATTGCCGGCCGCTTGCGCGAAGGTATTCAGCAAATTGATCAAAAAGCGAAAGGCTTTCTTTCAAAGGAAGCCACGGCAGTTGGCGTTGAATCGCGTACTTCGTCCCCGGTTCGCATTCCCCGAAATGAAAACGACTTGCAACACATCCGCATTAAAGGCTTGTTTCCATGTGGCGAAGGGGCCGGTTATGCCGGAGGTATCGCTTCGTCAGCCATTGATGGGGAGCGGTGTGCCGAGGCTGTAGCCGAAATTTGCAACCACTAATTTAATTGAACTACTGGTGATTGTCTGGATATTTGGCTATCAACTAACGAAATGAAATTTACTGCAGAATAAGAGCCGTATGAATGGGAGCTTCACTTACGGTTTTGTGAGAAGTTAATGGTGAGACTCCCCTGGCTTACTCAACTCTGGTGCGTGTTTATAGTTCTTTCCAAACTAAGTAAGTGGTATAAATCAAATAAAAGGCTAACAGGATTAAAGCTTCCCATCGGTCAAGTTTTTTTCTTTTTCCAGTAAACATGGCAATTAGCAAAAAAAGCGTTCCGCCACTCACGATCAATAAGTCTTGGTTAAAAATTGGACTATACGGTATCGGATTCACAAACGAGCTAATAGAAAGTATTAACAGAATATTGAAAATATTTGAACCGATTACGTTTCCAATTGCGATGTCGCTGTTCTTCTTTAAAGCAGCTACTATTGATGTAACTAATTCAGGTAAGGAAGTTCCAGCGGCAATGATAGTTAGTCCAATTATTTTTTGACTAATCCCCAATTCAGTCGCAATATTTACACTATTGTCAACCACTAATTTTCCGCCTGTTATTAGTCCGGCTATTCCAATTATTATTAATCCCCAAATCTTGTAATTGGATTTGTTTTTATAAGCTAACACTTCTGTTTTTTCTTGCTTGAGTTGATTGAATACATAGTATATGAAGCAACAAAAGCAACCGAGTAAGAAAACTCCGTCAAGTCTTGAGATTTCAGGATTTTGAGTAACGAAAAAATTATTGGCAAGCAGGAATAACAATATTGTTACGACAAGAGATATTGGAATTTCTCTCCAGGCAGTTGAAGATTGAACCGTAATCGGGTAAATTAAACCTGCTATTCCGAGTATGACAAACAAGTTGAAATTATTACTGCCAATGATGTTGCCAAAAACGATATCGGAAAGTCCGTTAAATGAAGCTACGGAATTTACAACTAATTCGGGTGCGGATGTTCCAAAAGCAACGATAGTCAATCCGATAACTAAATCAGAAATATTGTTCTTTTTCGCTAATGACGACGCTCCGTCAACAAGCCAGTTCGCTCCAAAAATTAGGCTTGCAAATCCGCTTATTATTAAGATGGAAGATATGATCATATTTTTATTTTCAATGTGTCATTTCGATGCACTACTTTACCGAAAGCTCTGAAGAAATGCTTAAAATACAAATTTTCTTTTGCAAATAATAAGGTGTTGTGTGAAATTATTCCAAAGGGTGTAAGTCCCTTACGGACGGGGGACCGCTCCGAACCGTTAGTAAGCTGCAAGGTGGTTGACCGCGAGGTCAGCACTGAAGGAAGATGCCCTTACCTGGGGAGGTCTCA
This sequence comes from Sunxiuqinia indica, assembly GCF_009847015.1. Taxonomy (GTDB): domain Bacteria; phylum Bacteroidota; class Bacteroidia; order Bacteroidales; family Prolixibacteraceae; genus Sunxiuqinia; species Sunxiuqinia indica. The sequence goes on along the minus strand of NZ_WVEM01000018.1, from coordinate 33,295 downwards.
ACTTTTCTGAAAGGATAGTTGAGAAGTCAGCAGAGGTCATAGTAGGCTTTGGAAACGATCCGTCACCGAAAAGGCGGAGGACTCACCGAAAAGCTGAAGGGCTGAACGATACGTTGCTCAAAATTCGATAGGGAGGTTTAATGTGCCTGAAAGCGAAGGGATGGTGTGTGTTGGCACCTATTACTTTCTTTTCTTTTTGTTTTCCAGTTTCTTTAGCCCTTCTTCTAGCTCCTTCATCTCCTGTACATCTTCAATCTTAATCTGGTTTTTTCGATATTTTTCATATTCCGATTCTGCCAGTTCTTTTGCTATTTTTGCCGAAATTGTCCCGGCGTGTTCCAAAATTTCCCTGTCGTTCAATGTCATAAAATCATTGAGTTTACGAATCCAGTCTTTCATGTACATTGGTTTCCGGTTTCTTGCTTGCAACTCGGCAAACGAAAGATACTGGTCAACAATTAAATTCAGGTCTTTTAATTCATCTTCAGACAGGTAGTTTTTTGCAATCGAAACATCGGTTTTCCTGATTTTTCCATGAGGCGCATTTTTCCAGGTTGTTAACCCCATATTTTGTTTTTCGGAATCAACACGTTTGTAAATGATTTCCGATGCTGTGTGTCCGTGAATTGCCCAGTGCATTTTGTTTTGTACCGATTTGAAAAACAACTGGCTTTCTTCTGTTGCCGGGTCGTAATCGATAGCAGTGGTATAAATGTCTTTGATTTTTGCATAGAAAATTTTCTCCGAGCTACGGATGTCCCGGATTCTTTCCAGCAGTTCATCGAAGTATTTGTTGGTGTGCCCGGTTTCTTTTAAACGCTCATCATTGAGTACAAAACCTTTTATCAAGTATTCGCGAAGTTGAGTTGTCGCCCAAATACGGAATTGAGTTCCACGGTGCGACTTTACACGGTAACCAACCGAAATAATTACATCGAGGTTGTAAATCTTCAAATTACGCTGAACCTTGCGTTTGCCCTCGGTTTGAACTGTCAAGTAATCCTTGACAGTTGCATTTTCCTGCAATTCGCCTTCCTCAAAAACGTTTTTTATGTGCAGGCTGATGTTTTGTTTTGTAGTCTGAAAAAGCTCTGCCATTTGAACCTGCGAAAGCCAAACAGTTTCATCTTCTAACCGGACATCAATTTTGGTTTGTCCGTCTTCGGTTTGATAAAGTAGTATTTCTGAATCGCTCATTTTTTTATTATTTGCCGATATTTTAAGAAATCTGAAAAACGCATGTTATACGCTGTGATTTTATCATCAAAATAACTATCAATATTGTCAGAAATCGTTTTTGGATTCATGTCATCAGATTCATTGAATGTGAAAAATCTTGATGCAAAAATTTTATCCATTGAGTTCTCTTTAAATGAAAGGTCAACGATTTCAATCTTAAGATTTGTATTATATCGTAATGCAATCTTCAGTGTTTCATTTACATGTTCAACATTAAATGAATATCCCACAATTGTTATTCTATCCGCAGTATAGCAGTCTTTATCAAAAGCTGAATGAAACTGTCTGAAAGGTGTAAGTTTTGCTTTTTGGGATTTTTGATAACCTGTTATAATATTTGAAACTTGAAGAGTTTTACCTTTCTCAATTTGCATGGTAGCTACACTATCATTCATTTGCAAATGGATTCCTTTAAGTTGTACAATTTCAGGATTTGGCATTTGGTCATTACTAGCCGAAAGAACTTTCCAATAGGCAGAACCATGCAAATTATAATGGATGTTTGATTCTGTATCGGAGGAAATTTTTAAAACATCAGTTCTTGAATAAACGTCTTTATTCTTAAAGAATCCATCAAAACATTGGATATCATCTGATTCTAAAAGGCTTTTAAAAAGATTATCATAATTCAAAGTATAAAGCCGGAGAATACTTGTTTTGTGGATTTTTTTAAGCCAATTTCTGAAATTCTTGCTATTATCACAATCCTTGTCAATATGGGAACAACTTGGTGTATTCCAGGAGTATTGTGCAACTTTATTACAAATTTGAGATAACAGTTCAGCCAATAAAAATTGTAAAAAATATTGATTCGTATTTTCCCCAAAATAGGCAGGTCTGGAATAGTAAAAATCTTGTCCATTAGTGACTTGAATTTCATATCCATGTTCCCTTTTTCCACCTCTTATTGAGTAATTGTAAATGTTACAAAGGTCATTTTCTGATAGAAAAGATTTTAATAAAGAAGGTGTACATTTTTCTGTATTAAATTCTGAATTATAAACAATCAGTTCTTCAATAACATTTATAATGGTTTCAAAATTCACTTCAGAATCCGAATAACCACATTTTCTTAGGCGCTGGTAAATAAACTCCGTTATCTTAATATTAGAACCTTTTAATGTAAAACCAGACTCACGAATTAATTTTGTTATTTCTGAAGTCGGAGGAGCATTCCAATCAATAACTGCTCCAGCACCAAATAAAAAGATTTCTCGATTTTTTTTCATTATTTCTCCTCAACAATCTCAACTTCCTTCTTTGTCAAATTACAAAAACTCGTAACCCATTTGGTCAATTTCTTTGTCGGTTTTTTCGATTTCAGAATGAAGTTAATTATGCTCATATTTTGGGGTTCGTTGTGTTTTTAGTTTAAATTACTAAAATACTATTTTCTGTTAGCACAATTTAATCAATCAGCACAAAAGTGTGCGTCGGCAAAAAAGCATGTGCTTGACAGTGAAGGGACGGTTGTAGGGAAGGGCTGGAAAACTTATGCTTTGTGCGTTGGTGTTTCTTATTTTTTCTCTTTTCAAGCTTGTGCCCAACTAGTGAGCATCAACGATGGTTGTTATATTTTCTTCTATCAGTTTTAAAGGGATTGTTATCCAGCGGAACAAGATAGCTAACTTTACAGAATAATTAATTTTGGTAGCGATAATTTAGTTTCATTCAAAATAAGGTCTATTTAACAGGCCATGGGGTACTTCGGAAGTGGGGTACCCCACTTCCGAAGTACCCCCCCCACTTCAAAACCGAACTCGCGGAGTTCAATATAGCATTCACTCAGCCCGGAGATGCGCGAGTTTGGTAAAAAGGTGAATTAAAGCAGTTCCAAACCGAACTGGTTCACCTTTGAAGTGAATTCATTCGGTAAAAAGATAAACGAAAGCGGTTTTATGCAGAACTCATTCTATTCAAAACCGACTCGAGTCGGTAAAAAGGTAACTGCAGTCGGTTAAAGGCTAAGTCGAGTCAGGAAAATGGTGACTCCAGTCGCTGTTAAACAAACTCGGATCATGTTTAACTAAACTGCAGTTCTGTTCGGGTAGACTGGTTCCTGAAACGAGTTCAGGATGACCAGCGCATAGCTTGGGACAGCCAAGTCCCCCGCTTCGCCGAAAGGCGAAAAGCCCGGTCTACGAGGGTTTTGAAATGGAAAACAAGGGAGGGAAACAGCGATGGCACTCGCTAAGAAAACCTTGTTTGACGACTGCAAGGAGGAGTTTGGTTTTCGGGCAGTGACTGACCCGTAGTTTTCGTTCAAAAGCATCGTCAGCCTTGACTTTTTTTCCTGGTTTTTGTGTCAAGACAAAAATCAGGTCCCGTCTGGAAAGACAACTTTGACTTGATCTTTTTTGATTACTTTTTGGTATCAAGACAAAAAAGTAATTGGGGTTTGGGGCAACGCCCCAACAACAGCAATGAGAACAAGACGCTAGATAGTAAAACCAAGAGTCAAGATAAGATACCGTAATCCGCTGATAGATCCTGAAACAAGTTCCCGATGACGAACATTCAACCGGGTCAATAGATTTGGCAGACGGTGACCGAACGTTTACGAATCAATTTGATTGATTCCTGAAAAGCTTAGTGAGTTTAAAAAATCCTTGGTCAATCAATAAGTTCTCCGTTTAAACTCCGAACAGCAAATTGCTGTAGCGGTAGCCACATTCAACGATTCGGAGCCATCGCCACCTGAAGCAAAAGCCGGGATATGAATTTTGTGTTTAATTTTTCCGGCAATAGCAGGAGAAATTCCATTCCCTTCATTCCCCATAACTAAAACGCCCTTGGTTGAAAGCGTTGATCGGTAGATGTCTTCACCTTCCAGGAAAGTGCCATAAACAGGTAGTTGAGCATGGTTGGCTTTTTCAAGCCATTCTTCCAAATCAAGGTAATGAACGTTTACCCGTAAAACAGCGCCCATGCTTGCCTGAATGACCTTTGGGTTGTAGCAGTCTACCGTGTCTGTTGAACAAAGGATGTTCCGGATTCCAAACCAATCGGCCATTCGAATAATGGTTCCCAGGTTGCCCGGGTCTTGAATAAAGTCGAGAGCAATAGAAAGCTGGTTGGTAAGTTGATCGATATGCAAGGCATTGTTTGGCATGTGCACGACAGCCATTGCTTGCTGAGGAGTTTGAAGCATGCTGGCCTTCTTAAGTTCCTCTGCTGAGCATTCAATGACTTCCTCCGCTAAGTTGCTGTCCAGCTCGTTGCGCGCATAAAAATCGGGAGTAGCAATCAATAATTTTAGGGGTAGCTTGGAGCTAATGGCTTCCAGAACCAATTTATTTCCTTCAACCAGAAATAACTTTTCGTTTTCTCTCGTTTTTTTACGGTTGAGCGAGTGGATGAATTTTATTTTGTTTTTACTTAGCATCGCGATTGGCAAACATTTTTGTAAAAATAAAAAGCCTAATCGATTTGTTTGCGTTCGATAGTGTTTATTTTTGTGTAAACTGCGTTAAGGTCACGGACCTATTTGATGTTTTCGGTTTCGCTTCTATCACAAATTGTTAAAGACTCGAAACATGACACTAAATTATTCGCACTACTTAGATAGAAAAAATGAGAAAGGAAAAATTGTTTTTATTTTTGATTGAACTGTTGATTACAGTCTCTTTCTTTTCTTGTTCTTCCACCAAATTTGTTCCCGACGGCAAGTATTTACTGAATGATACCGACGTTGAAATTGACAATCGGTCAATCAATAAAGAAGAATTACGGACTCAGATTCGTCAAAAGGAAAACCTCAAAATATTAGGATTCATAAAATTTCACCTTGGTCTGTATAATTTATCATCTGAAAAGAAAGAGGAAGGGTGGTTTAAGCGAATTGGTGAAGCTCCGGTAATTTACGACGAGTTTATGATGGAGCGTTCGAAAAAGCAGCTCAAACTTTATTTAAAGAATAAAGGGTATTACGATGCTGAAGTTAGCTCGAGCGTTCGTTACAAAGAGAGAAAGCAAAAGGTTAACGTTACTTACCACATTGAACCGGGAGTTCCTTACCGGATTCGAAACTATACCTATCAAATTCAGGATAAAAATATTGAGTCCCTGATTTTAAGAGATACGACAGATCAGCTGATTGGCGGCGGGAATATTTTTGATGTTGATGTGTTGAACAACGAACGGACCCGCATTGCCAACCACTTAAAGAACTTTGGCTATTACTATTTTTCAGAAAATTATATTACTTACCTGGCTGATACGAGTTTGACAGGAAACCCTAAGTTGGTAGATCTGCTTATTGAGGTTGCCGACAACGATTTGGAGGATGAGGTCGACTCGATTCAACCACATAAAAAGTATCGGGTCGAATCATATTCGATTACTCCTGACTTTGTGTCGGTACCATTGGGCGGTTCAAAAGAAACAACCGATCAGGATACTTTGCTTGATCCACCTTATACTTTTTTATATCGCGATAAACTGAAGCACAAGCCCGAGCTTTTTTACAATGTCAATCGAATTGAGGATGATCCTTACTACTCGCTGTCTAACGTCGAAAAAACCTATCGCTCGTTGGTTCAGCTTCGGCAGTTTCGGGTTGTGAACCTTAGCTTCGAAGAGGTTGATACGCTTGTGAATGATACCGTCGGCATATTGAAAAGTAATTTTCAGTTAACTGCACTACCCCGGCAAGGTTTTTCGGTTGACTTGGAAGGTACGAACTCGTCGGGAAATTTAGGAGTAGCCGGAAATTTGAATTACCAACACCGTAATTTATTTCGGGGTGCCGAGATATTTAACCTAAATTTAAAGGGCGCGGTTGAGAGACAACAACGCTTTGGCGATGATGGAAACCTGGACTTTAACACCCGGGAATTTGGTTTGGAAGGATCGTTAACACTCCCGAAGTTCTTAAATCCGCTTAAACGCAGTCGTTTGTTTAGCTATCAGGTTCCTCAAACAATTTTTAGCCTGGGGTTTAATTACCAACGGCGGCCTGACTATACACGAACCATTACTAATTTGAAATATGGCTACAACTGGAAGTCGTCGCCTGTACGGTCGCATTTTCTGAATGTTCTTGATTTCAACTTTGTAAACTTATACGAATTCAACGACGACTTCATCAATTCGATTAGGGATTTATACATCAAAAGTAGTTTTACCGACCACCTGATTTTCGCACTAAACTACACGCAGGTCAACAACAATCAAAACCTGAAACGAAGGTCTGATTACAACTATATGAAATGGTCGTTTGAATCTGCCGGTAATATGCTTTCTGCTTATTCGAATTTATTAAATCGCACCAAAGAAACTTCAGTAGATACCATTTTTGGTGTGGAAACAAGCTATCACGAAATGCTCGGAGTGAGATACGCTCAATATCTGAAAGGTGATTTTGAGTATCGGTATGGGCACATGATTGATGATTACAATACCGTTGTTGGACGTGCATTTATAGGAGTTGCTATGCCTTACGGCAATTTTGATGTGTTGCCTTTTGAGAAAAAGTATTTTTCGGGTGGAGCCAACAGTATTAGGGCTTGGCAGGTTCGTTCGTTGGGCCCGGGAACCTACGATGCACCGAGAAATGCTTATCCGAACCAGTCGGGAGATATTAAACTGGAAGCCAATCTGGAATATCGTTATCGCTTTGTATGGCGAATTGAAGGTGCATTCTTTCTGGATGCCGGAAATATTTGGGCCATCAATAAAAAGGATAACCGCCCCGGCGCTCAGTTTTATTTTGATAGTTTTTATAAGCAAATTGCCGTTGGAACAGGAATGGGGCTTCGGTTCGACTTTACCTATTTCATTTTCAGATTAGACTTGGGAATGAAGCTTCGCGATCCTTCGTTGCCAGCAGGTAAACGTTCCATTATTGGGAATTATCCAATCTCTTCTGAGCATTTCAACCTGACCTTTGCTATTGGCTATCCGTTTTAACCTGCAATTAATATAGCCGCTCCGTTTTTTGTTTTTTTATTCTTAAATTTGCAGCCGATCAAATAATTAAGATTTCAAATTGAAATTATCCCGTTTAATTTTTTAATAAAATAATAGCTATGAGCGAAAAACTTTTTGATAACATCAAGCCAGGTGTAGTAACCGGAGACGACTTGCAATATTTATTTAAAGTTGCAAAAGAAAAGCAATTTGCAATGCCTGCAGTTAATGTAACTACGTCAAGTACGATTAGTGCAGTGTTAGAGTCTGCTAAGGTTGTTGACTCTCCGGTAATTATTCAATTCTCGAATGGTGGCGCACAATTTTTTGCCGGTAAAGGTTTAAAATTAGAAGGACAAGCAGCACCAATTGCCGGAGCTGTTGCCGGAGCTAAAGCAATTCACCTGTTGGCCGAAGCCTATGGTGTAAAAGTTGTTTTACACACAGACCACGCTGCAAAAAAATTACTTCCTTGGATTGATGGGTTGTTGGATGCCGGTGAAAAGCATTTTGCTGAAACAGGTAAACCTTTATTTTCTTCTCACATGCTTGATCTTTCAGAAGAGCCTCTTGAAGAAAATATCGCAATCTGTAAAGAGTATTTGAAAAGAATGAGCAAAATCGGTATGACCCTGGAAATTGAACTAGGTATTACTGGTGGCGAAGAGGATGGAGTTGATAACTCTGATGTTGATAACGCATTGCTTTACACGCAGCCCGAAGAAGTTTGTTATGCTTACGAGCAGTTGAGCGAGGTGTCGCCTAATTTCACTATTGCTGCTTCATTTGGTAATGTACATGGTGTTTACAAACCTGGTAATGTAGTTTTGAAACCAGCTATTTTGGATGCTTCTCAAAAATACATTTCTGAGAAATTAGGCTTGGGCGAAAAACCTGTGAATTTTGTTTTCCACGGTGGATCTGGTTCATCAAATGCCGAAATCCGTGAAGCTATTTCATACGGTGTAATCAAAATGAATATCGATACTGATACGCAGTGGGCATATTGGGATGGCGTTCGTGAATTCGAAGCTGCTAATCGTCCGTACTTGCAAGCTCAAATTGGTAATCCTGAAGGGGAAGAAAAGCCAAACAAAAAGTATTACGATCCACGCGTATGGCTTCGTAAAGGCGAAGAGGCAGAGATTGCACGATTGAAAAGTGCTTTCGAAGATTTGAACTGCATTGGAAGAAACTAATTTTTATTAGATAGTTGTAAAGACCCTTCATTTTTGGAGGGTCTTTTTTTATATCATTAATTTCCATCGCCAATACACTTGTTTTTTTTGTGTGAAAGGAAATATTTCGCATTTTTACCGCTAATCAGATTAGTAAACACATACTTCCATTTTATTTATCGTTTATGTCAAAGCAGTCGAAAAAAGGTCGGGCAGAGTTTTCTAGTTCATTTGGAGTAATAGCAGCAGCGGCGGGTTCGGCTGTAGGCCTGGGTAATATTTGGAAATTTCCTTACATAACCGGAGTTTATGGTGGAGCGGCCTTTTTGTTTGTTTATCTCGGGTTTATTTTAGCAATTGGCTTGCCAGTCATGCTTTCCGAGTTCATCATTGGACGTAAATCACATCGCAATGCATTCGGAGCCTTTAAAAAGCTGGCTCCAAAATCTCTTTGGCAATATATTGGAATACTAGGTGTTGGGGCTGCTTTTATGATTCTGGCATTTTATGGGGTGGTTGCCGGCTGGAGTGTTGATTATGTCGTCACAGCGCTTTCAAATGGGTTTGCAGATCAAAGTCCGGATCAATTGGCTGTCATGTTTACGAGCTTCATCGAATCTCCAGTACAGCCTGTTTTGTATCAACTTCTCTTTATGGTGCTAACCGGCGCTATTGTGATGCTCGGGATTAAAGATGGGATCGAGCGCAATGTGAAAGTAATGATGCCTGTTTTAGTGGTAATTATCATCATTTTAAATATTCGGGCAGTCACTTTGCCGGGAGCAGGAGAAGGCTTACGTTTCTTGTTTCATCCGGATTTCTCAAAATTAACGGGCGAAGGGGTTTTAAGTGCATTAGGACATGCATTCTTTTCACTCAGTTTAGGAATGGGAACCCTCATCACGTATGGATCTTATATTGACAAGAAGAATAATCTACTCAACACTGCGGTTAAAGTTACGATAGCTGATACCCTGATTGCAATTTTAGCAGGCGTGGCTATTTTCCCTGCGGTGTTTGCATTCGGGATTGAACCCAGCAGCGGACCGGGACTTGTGTTTATAACTCTTCCCAATGTTTTTCAGCAAATGCCAGGCGGTTACATTTTTGCAATTCTTTTCTTTTTATTGTTGACGGTTGCTGCCTTAACGTCATCAATTTCTATTTTAGAGGTTGTTGTGGCTTATTTTCACGAAGAACTGAAATTGAAGAGAAAGATTGCAACGATTTTTGCCACAGCACTAGTTGCTTTGTTGGGTGTCATTTGTTCTTTGTCGATGGGTATTTTCAAAGATTATACATTTTACGATCTGAACTTTTTCGACCTGTTGGATTGGATTTCGGCTAACTTACTTTTGCCCTTGGGTGGTCTTTTTATTTCGCTGTTCATCGGCTGGAAATTTGGGCGTAAAAAGATACGAGCTGAGATTGAAAATGGAGGAAGCATCTCTGAATTAATGCTTTCTGGTTTTATCTTTCTCGTGAAGTTTATTGCGCCCATTGCGATTGCCATTGTGTTTCTTAGTGGAATAGGATTGCTGAAAATATAGCTTTTATTCTAAATATTTTTATTGTAACTTTTGAAAAGATTTTGTTATTCAGCTGAAGAACGCTAAAGTCTGATCAAAAGAATATCCTAGTGAAACTACACCGTATAATTCTGGAATATTTTACGTTTACCAAAAATGAGCGACGTGGCTTGTTTGTCCTTCTATTTTTGATTTTATTTTTTCTACTGGCCAATCAACTTATCTTTTATTTCGAAAGTCCCGGGGAAGCCGATCCTGAAAAGTTTAAGCAGCTCATCGCGATGCTGGAGGAAAAGGAGAAATATGAAGTACCGGAAACGGGAAAGCTTTTTCTGTTTGATCCCAATACGATCGATTCTATTCAGTTGGATAGTTTGCGTTTACCAAATAGAGTTAGGCAGAATTTACTGAAATATCGGAAAAAAGGAGGGCGCCTTTATCGAGCTGAAGATATCCGGAAAATATATGGGATGAATGATTCTATTTTTGAAGCAGTTTATCCTTATGTCTCCATTAAAAAGAAACAAATTGCAAAAAAAGAGAATGCGAATTCCTTTTTTTCTGAGAAGTCTGAGGTCCGCATAGTCGAAAAAGAAGCACCAGCTAATGTTGAGATTGAAAGAACATTTGAAATAAATTCGGCAACAGCAAAAGACCTCAAATTGTTAAGTGGTATTGGCAGTGTATTGTCGAAACGAATTGTAAAGTACCGTGAACTTCTTGGTGGTTTTTATACGTTGGAGCAACTTCACGAAGTTTATGGCTTGAAACCGGAAACTATTGATAACATACTTCCGTATCTGAAAATAGACACCGCGACCATTCGAAAGATAAACGTTAATTTTGCTGATGCTGCTGAGATTGCAGGACACCCATACGTAAGCTGGGATCAGGCAAACGCCATTGTAGACTTCCGTTCGAGAAACGGATTTATTAAAGATGTTAGAACCATACGATCAAACAATTTGATGAATGAGGAAGACTTCAAAAAAATCACCCCCTATTTGAGAACTAAAAACTGATTGAAGTTGTTTAATTACTAGCCGATTATGAGCAGTACGATTTAAATGTTTATTTTTTTATTAGATTAATTTGAATACTATCATAGAATTCATAAATTTGCGGCTCGAAATTTAAACAGCTTAAAATTAAAATTATATGATCGTTATTCCTGTTAAAGAAGGCGAAAATATCGAAAGAGCCCTTAAGAGATTCAAGAGAAAGTTTGAAAAAACTGGCGTAATCAAAGAGTTACGTGGAAGACAGGCCTATGTGAAGCCTTCAGTAGAAAGAAGAGCTGAAGTGAAAAAGGCTATCTATATTGAACAATTGCAACGCGAAGAAGACTAGATTACTTTAGCCTGATTCCCTTTGCAATAAATAAAAAGACGTTTTTAAATGTCAAATCGGGAATCATTTCTGAAATACTTGAAATTCGAGAAAAGGTGTTCAAAGAATACCGTTGTAGCATATGAGAAAGACCTCGATCAGTTTGAAGAGTTTGTCTTCAGTACGGTCGGGGATTTTGATGTTAAAACGGTAGATACAAAATTGATCAGAAGCTGGGTCGTTTATCAAATGAGTCAAGGGCTAACAGCAAAAACGGTAACTCGAAAAGTTACTTCGCTTAAAGCTTTTTACAAATACTTGCTTCGGCAAGAGATAATTCCGGTAAGCCCTGTTGATGGAGTGATAACACCTCGGATTCCCAAAAAGCTCCCGATTTTTGTTGACGAGAATAGCTTGCACCATTTGTTGGATGACGGTTATTTTTCGAAAGACTTTGAGGGAGTTCGCGATAAGCTTATCCTGAGCCTGTTTTATGGAACTGGGATTCGACTTTCAGAATTGGTTAATTTAACCCGTGGGCAGATTTTTCTTTCGGAATACCTGATAAAGGTGTTGGGAAAAAACAACAAGGAAAGAATTGTACCCTATCCAAGAAGCTTGAATACTTTGATTGAAGAGTATTTAGTTTTGAGGGAATTGGAGTTCGGCGAAGGAATGCCATATTTTTTTGCAACGAAAAAGGGGAAGAAGGTTTATGAGAAATTGGTCTATCGAGTCGTAAAAAAGTACCTAACATTGGTAACAACACTTGAAAAAAAGAGTCCGCACGTACTTCGACACAGCTTTGCAACGCATTTGTTGAATCGGGGAGCGGATCTGAATGCCGTTAAAGAGCTGCTGGGACATAGTAATCTTGCTGCGACCCAGGTTTATACTCATACAACAACGGACAAACTTCAAAGCATTTACAAACAAGCTCATCCGAGAGCCTAAATTAAAGGAGGAAAAAACATGAACATTAATTTGAATGCAGTTCATTTTACACCAGATCAGAAATTAGTCAGTTTTGCGAATAAAAAGCTAAATAAACTGGACACCTTTTTTGAGGGAATTATATCAGCAGAATTAATTTTGAAGGTGACCAAACCTGAGGCGGTCGATAATAAGATGGCAGAGATCAAGCTTTCGATACCTTCTAATGGATATTTGTTTGCTAAAAAAGAAGCTGCGACTTTTGAGGAAGCTATTGATTTAGCTGCTGATGCCATTCGTAAACAACTTACTAAATTCAAAGAAAAGAAGAAGGAAAAATAATTTCAAAAAAAGCTTTAATTCTTGTGAGTTTTTTAAAAATATTCATACATTTGCAAACCCTTTTTGGGCAAGTCTCTGGTTAGTCAGAGCTTGGATATGATAAACCTCAGTAAACATACGAAATTGATCGTTTGCCGGGGTTTTGATTTGACCAAAAAAATGGGGAGAAAATGTTGCCGAATTAGCTCAGTTGGCCAGAGCACGTGATTTGTAATCTCGGGGTCCTCAGTTCGAATCTGAGATTCGGCTCATAACGTTCTAAAAATATTGTTGGGGAGATACCAAAGCGGCCAACTGGGGCAGACTGTAACTCTGCTGACTTATGTCTTCGTAGGTTCGAATCCTGCTCTCCCCACAACTCTTTTAATATAGTTTCCGAATAACAGTGGTTTTAATTTGGAATTCTGAAATAGGAAGCTGATATTTACGGGGTTTTTTGCGGGAGTAGCTCAGCTGATAGAGCATTAGCCTTCCAAGCTAAGGGTCGCGAGTTTGAATCTCGTCTCCCGCTCAATTTTTAAAACGAAATTATTCGTTGCCGGGGTAGCTCAGGGGTAGAGCGCATCCTTGGTAAGGATGAGGTCACGAGTTCAATTCTCGTCCTCGGCTCACTGATAAATAAATAGAAAAAAGATAATTAATAATTACGAGTTATGGCTAAAGAACATTTTAATAGGGATAAAGACCATGTGAACATTGGTACTATTGGCCACGTTGACCATGGTAAAACTACCCTGACAGCTGCTATTACAACAGTATTAGCAAAAAAAGGTTTTTCTGAGATTAAATCATTTGATTCAATCGACAGTGCTCCTGAAGAAAAAGAACGTGGTATTACTATTAATACTGCTCACGTTGAGTATCAAACTGCTACGCGTCACTATGCACACGTAGATTGTCCGGGTCACGCCGATTACGTTAAGAATATGGTAACTGGTGCTGCTCAGATGGACGGAGCTATTATTGTAGTAGCTGCAACTGATGGTCCTATGCCACAAACACGCGAACACATTTTGTTAGCTCGTCAGGTAAACGTGCCAAGATTGGTTGTTTTCATGAACAAAGTTGACATGGTGGAAGACCCAGAATTGTTGGAATTAGTTGAAATGGAGATTCGTGAATTATTGGATTTCTATGAATTCGACGGTGACAACGCTCCTGTTATCCAAGGTTCTGCTCTTGGTGCTCTTAATGGAGAACCACAATGGGAAGAAAAAGTTCTTGAATTGATGGATGCTTGTGATACTTGGATTCCGCTTCCTCCTCGTGATATTGATAAGCCATTTTTGATGCCGGTTGAGGATGTATTCTCAATTACAGGTCGTGGTACTGTAGCTACCGGCCGTATCGAAACAGGTGTTGTTCATACTGGTGATGAGCTTCAGTTGATTGGTTTAGGTGCTGAAGGTCGTAAAACTGTTTGTACTGGTGTTGAGATGTTTCGTAAGATTTTGGATGATGGTCAAGCTGGTGACAACGTTGGTTTGTTGCTTCGTGGTGTTGACAAAAAAGAAATCAAACGTGGACAGATTTTGGCTAAACCAGGTTCAATCACTCCTCACACAAAGTTTAAAGCTGAGGTTTATGTATTGAAAAAAGAAGAAGGTGGACGTCACACTCCATTTCATAATAAATACCGTCCTCAATTTTACTTGCGTACGCTTGACGTAACTGGAGAGATTACCTTGGAAGAAGGACGTGAAATGGTAATGCCTGGCGATAACGTAACAATCAACGTAAGCTTGATTTACCCAGTGGCATTGAATACTGGTCTACGTTTTGCAATCCGCGAAGGTGGACGTACTGTAGGTGCCGGTCAGGTAACTGAAATTGTAGAATAATACAAGAAAGAAATAAGAGTAGGATGTCCCGGACCGAAGGGTTCGGGACTCTTTACGGATGAAACTCAATAGGGAGTTTTTTATGCTTTTATAAAGTAGGTTCGATTTCCTGCCATCTGACAACTTAAAACACAATATTGATGAAACTTAAATTATACTTAGAAGAAGCTTATAATGAGCTTGTTCATAAAGTTTCTTGGCCAACTTGGAAAGAGTTGCAAAACAGTGCATTTATCGTTATGGTTGCTTCCTTTATTATAGCACTTGTTGTATTCGTAATGGACATCTCTTTTGAGAACATTATGAACTTTGTGTACAGTTTATTTTATTAATACGATTGGAGAATCTACATGAGCGAAATTGTAAAAAAATGGTATGTTCTTAGGACTATTGGTGGGAAAGAAAAGAAGGTAAAAGAATATATCGAAAGCGAAATTGCAAATGCTGGGCTTCAAGAGTATGTTTCACAGGTACTAATTCCAACTGAAAAGGTCTATCAAATCCGTAACGGGAAAAAGGTGAGCAAAGAGCGTAACTTCTTTCCTGGTTATCTTTTGTTAGAGGCTGCTCTGGTAGGTGAGATTCCACACATGTTGAAAAGTATTACCAACGTGATCGGATTCTTAGGTGACACCAAAGGAGGAGATCCTGTACCAATGCGTCAGACTGAAGTTAACCGTATCTTAGGAAGGGTTGATGAAATGGCTGAAAATGATGAGGAAATGAACATTCCTTATGTTGTTGGTGAAACTGTGAAAGTTACTGATGGTCCTTTTAACGGATTCAACGGAATCATTGAAGAAATCAATGAGGAGAAGAAGAAGTTGAAAGTGATGGTCAAAATTTTTGGACGTAAAACACCCTTGGAACTTAGCTTTATGCAAGTTGAAAAGGAGTAGTTAAATTTTTATTGATTTTATTATGGCTAAAGAAGTTGCTGGATTAATTAAGTTACAAATTAAGGGGGGTGCAGCTAACCCTTCACCTCCGGTAGGACCAGCATTAGGTGCCAAAGGGGTTAATATCATGCAGTTCTGCAAACAGTTTAACGGGCGGACACAAGACCAGGCTGGTAAGGTGCTTCCTGTAATTATTACTGTTTATGCGGATAAATCGTTTGATTTTGTAATTAAACAACCCCCAGTGGCCATTCAATTGCTAGAAGCCGCTAAATTGAAATCAGGATCAGCTGAACCACATGTTAAAAAAGTGGGTAAAGTAAGCTGGGATCAGGTAAAAAAGATTGCAGAATCTAAAATGTCTGATTTAAACTGTTTCACAGTGGAATCTGCTATGAAAATGGTTGCTGGTACTGCCAGAAGCATGGGAATTAACGTAACAGGTCAATTTCCATCAAATAACTAATTAAAATTTTAAAAATGGGCAGAATTACAAAAAATAGAAAGCTTGCTCAGGAGAAACTTGAAAAGGATAAAATATATTCACTATCTGATGCTGCATCTTTGCTGAAGGAAATTACTTTTACAAAGTTTGATGCGTCAGTTGATATTGATGTCCGTTTAGGAGTAGACCCGAGAAAAGCCAATCAGATGGTTCGAGGCGTTGTATCCTTACCCCATGGAACTGGTAAAGAAGTCCGTGTATTAGCGTTGGTTACGCCTGACAAAGAGGCAGAAGCCAAAGAAGCTGGTGCTGACTTTGTTGGTCTTGATGAGTACATCGAGAAAATCAAAGGCGGATGGACTGATTTCGATGTGGTAATTACCATGCCTCCAGTTATGGGAAAGGTTGGCCCGTTAGGTCGGGTTTTAGGACCCAGAGGCTTGATGCCTAATCCAAAGAGCGGAACCGTGACTATGGATATTGGCAAAGCTGTCGGTGAAGTTAAACAAGGTAAAATTGATTTTAAAGTAGATAAATTTGGTATTATTCACACTTCAATTGGTAAAGTTTCCTTTACTGCTGATAAAATTGTTGAAAATGCCCATGAGTTTATCAACACCATTATCAAATTGAAACCGACTGCAGCGAAAGGTACTTACGTAAAAAGTATTTCCCTGTCAAGCACAATGAGTCCTGGAATTCAAGTCGAATTAAAGTCAGTTACTGACTAGTAAAATATTGCAAGATGAAAAGATCAGAAAAATTAACGATTATTGACAATCTGACTGAGCAGATCAATTCTTACAATCACTTTTACCTGGCGGATATTGCTGACCTTAATGCAGAAGACTCTAGTAGTTTAAGGCGCCTATGTTTTACCAAAGATGTAAAGCTGGTTGTAGTTAAGAATACACTATTAAGAAAAGCGTTAGAAAATTCTGAGAAGAATACAGACGAGCTTTTCGACTCTCTCAAAGGTAGTACTTCAATCATGTTTTGTGAAGTTGGAAATACTCCCGCTAAACTGATCAAAGAATTTTCAAAAGTACATAAAAAGCCATTATTGAAGGCGGCTTATGTTGAAGAATCAGTTTATGTTGGCGAAAACCAATTAGAAGCATTATCAACAATTAAGTCTAAGGATGAATTACTTGGAGATTTGGTTGCCCTGTTACAATCACCAATGAAAACAGTTATTGGTCAATTGCAATCAGGAGGAAACAAAATTCATGGAATCCTTCAGACACTTTCAGAAAAAGAATAAATTTAGTTACAATTTTATAGCATAAAAATTAAGAAGAAATGGCAGATTTAAAAGCACTTGCAGAAGAGTTAGTAAACTTGACTGTAAAAGACGTCAATGAATTAGCTGACATTTTAAAAGAAGAATATGGAATCGAACCTGCAGCAGCTGCTGTAGCTGTAGCTGGACCTGCCGCTGGTGGTGGTGAAGAAGCTGGAGCTGCAGAGCAAACAGAATTCGACGTAATCTTAAAAGCAGCTGGTGGTTCAAAACTTGCAGTTGTGAAGTTAGTTAAAGAATTGACAGGCTTAGGTCTTAAGGAAGCGAAAGCTGTTGTAGACGAAGCACCTAAAGCAATCAAAGAAAAAGTTTCAAAAGACGAAGCAGAAGCATTAAAAAGTCAGTTAGAAGAAGCTGGAGCTGAAGTTGAACTTAAATAAGAGACTTAAGACCTTTAAGAATGGTCTGAATAATGGTTTAGAACCTCACATAAGTGGGGTTCTAAGCCTTTTTGTATATTGATGTATTAAGTTCACTTAATTTTGTTGATACATGTCGTTAAATACTGAAAATCAGAGAATTAGTTTCTCTTCCACAAAAACTAAATTTGATTATCCTGATTTCCTGGAAGTTCAAGTAAAGTCATTCATCGATTTCTTTCAGTTGGTAACAACTCCTGAAAACAGAACCGTTGAAGGCCTATACAAGGTTTTCGAAGAAAACTTTCCAATCACGGATACTCGAAATAATTTCGTTCTTGAATTTCTAGACTACCAGGTTGACCCGCCAAGGTACGCGATTGAAGAATGTATTGAACGAGGTTTAACCTTTAGCGTTCCGCTTAAGGCAAAATTAAAGTTGTACTGTACTGATCCTGAACACGAAGATTTCGACACGGTTATTCAGGATGTGTATTTGGGAACTGTTCCTTACATGACAGAAAGAGGAACTTTCGTTATTAACGGAGCCGAACGTGTTGTTGTTTCACAGCTACATCGTTCTCCGGGGGTTTTCTTCGGGCAAAGTTTGCACGCTAACGGTACAAAGCTTTATTCGGCACGTATTATTCCATTTAAAGGGTCATGGATCGAGTTTGCAACCGACATCAATTCGGTGATGTTTGCTTATATCGACCGTAAAAAGAAATTACCTGTAACTACATTGTTGCGGGCCATTGGATACGAAAGCGATAAAGATATTCTTGAAATATTCGGATTGGCTGATGAAATTAAGGTATCCAAATCCGGTGTAAAGAAAGTAGTAGGAAGAAAGTTAGCCGCCCGTGTTTTGAAAACCTGGGTTGAAGACTTTGTTGATGAAGATACCGGAGAGGTTGTTTCGATCGAGCGGAATGAAGTGGTCATCGACCGCGAAACCGTCATTGAAAATGATCATATTGAAGAAATTCTGGATTCAGGCACCAAAACAATTTTGTTGCATAAAGAAGATCAGAATCTGCAAGACTTTGCAATTATATATAATACGCTTCAAAAAGATCCGTGTAACTCGGAGAAAGAAGCTGTTTTGCATATTTATCGCCAGTTGCGTAACGCTGAACCACCAGACGAAGCGACTGCACGCGATGTAATTGATAAATTATTTTTCTCTGAAAAGCGTTACGACTTAGGAGAAGTAGGACGTTACCGTATCAACAAGAAGTTGGGCTTGAATATTGAGATGGATACTCAGGTACTGACCAAGGAAGATATTATAGAGATTATCAAATATTTAATCAAGCTGGTTAATGCTAAAACGGATGTTGATGATATTGACCACTTGAGTAACCGTCGTGTTCGTACAGTTGGCGAACAGATGTATAACCAATTTGGTGTTGGATTAGCACGTATGGCCCGGACTATTCGTGAGCGAATGAATGTTCGAGATAATGAGGTTTTTACTCCAATTGATTTGATCAATTCAAAAACCTTGTCATCGGTTATTAATTCATTTTTCGGAACCAATGCCCTTTCTCAGTTTATGGATCAAACGAATCCATTGGCGGAGATGACACACAAACGTCGTATGTCTGCTCTGGGACCTGGAGGTCTGTCGCGTGAGCGTGCAGGTTTCGAGGTGCGTGACGTTCACTTTACTCACTACGGACGTCTTTGTCCGATTGAAACTCCAGAGGGACCAAACATCGGTTTGATTTCTTCATTATGCGTTTTTGCTAAAGTAACTGACCTCGGATTTATTTCTACTCCGTATCGTAAGGTCGAGAACGGACAAGTTGATTTATCAGAAGATGGTGTTGTTTACCTGACAGCGGAAGAGGAAGAAGGAAAAGTAATTGCACAGGCGAATGCACCGATTGATGACGAAGGTTACTTTGTCAATCAGAAAGTAAAATCACGTCTTGAAGGTGACTATCCTGTTGTTGAAAAAGAAGAAGTTCAGTTGATGGACGTTGGCCCTAACCAGATTGCATCAGTTGCAGCTTCGTTGATTACTTTCCTGGAGCATGATGATGCGAACCGTGCATTGATGGGATCGAATATGATGCGCCAGGCAGTGCCATTATTGAGACCTGAAGCTCCTATTGTAGGAACAGGTTTGGAAGGTAGTGCTGCTCGGGATTCACGCGTTCTCGTTTCAGCTAAAGGTGAAGGAGTAATTGAGTATGTTGATGCGAATGAAGTGATTGTTCGGTATGATATGAGCGATGATGAGAAGTTCGTTAGTTTCGAGCCGGAAGTCGTTTCTTACAAATTACCAAAATATCAAAAAACGAACCAGGGATCAACGCTTGATCTTAAGCCAATTGTAGGTAAAGGACAGCGTGTAACTAAAGGCCAGGTACTAACTGAAGGATATGCTACCCAAGGTGGTGAATTAGCTTTAGGACGTAACCTGAAAGTTGCCTTTATGCCATGGCAGGGATATAACTACGAGGATGCAATTGTGATTTCGGAGCGAGTAGTTCGCGAAGATATTTTTACTTCAATTCACGTAGATGAGTATTCCCTTGAAGTTCGTGATACAAAACGTGGTGTTGAAGAATTTACTTCCGATATACCAAATGTTAGCGAAGAGGCCACTCGCAACCTGGATGAAGCTGGTTTGATTCGTGTTGGTGCGAATGTTAAGCCGGGAGATATCATGATTGGTAAGATTACTCCAAAAGGAGAATCAGATCCTTCACCCGAAGAAAAATTGCTTCGTGCTATCTTCGGAGACAAAGCCGGTGACGTAAAAGATGCTTCGTTGAAAGCTTCTCCGTCATTAAAAGGCGTTGTTATCGATAAAAAACTATTCTCGCGAGTTGTAAAAGATAAAAAAGGTAAAGCGGCTACTAAGCCATTGCTTGATCAAATTGATGAAGAACTTGAACGCGCAGTAAGTGCATTGCGAGCGAAACTGGAAGATAAGCTTTTCAGCATGGTGAATGGTAAAACCAGCCAGGGTGTAAAAGATTATTACGGTGGTGATATTATTGCGAAAGGTGTTAAGTTCACCTTGAAACAAATTCAGGAAATAGACTTCTTGACAGTTAACCCAAGCAAGTGGACTACCGATCAGTCGAAAAATGATTTGATTTTCAGACTAATTGTTAATTATATCCAAAAATATAAGGAGCATGAGGCCGTTGCTCGTCGTAAACGTTACAACGTAACCATTGGAGATGAGCTTCCAGCCGGAATTATTCAATTGGCAAAAGTGTACGTTGCGAAAAAACGTAAACTGCAAATTGGAGATAAAATGGCAGGACGACATGGTAACAAGGGGATTGTATCACGTATTGTTCGTGATGAAGATATGCCTTTCCTTGCTGATGGTACTCCTGTTGATATTGTTCTGAATCCATTAGGTGTACCATCGCGGATGAACCTTGGACAGATTTACGAAACTGTTCTTGGATGGGCGGGAAAAGAACTAGGATTGAAATTTGCCACGCCGATTTTCGATGGTGCAAGTCTTGAAGAAGTTACTGCATATACCGACAAAGCAGGTGTGCCAGCTTACGGAAAAGCATATTTGCATGATGGGGAAACCGGAGAACGATTCGACCAGCCAGCAACTGTAGGAATTATCTATATGTTGAAACTGGGGCACATGGTTGAAGATAAAATGCATGCCCGTTCTATTGGACCATACTCATTAATTACGCAGCAGCCTCTTGGTGGTAAAGCACAATTTGGAGGGCAGCGTTTTGGAGAGATGGAAGTCTGGGCACTTGAAGCATTTGGTGCTTCTCATATCCTTCAGGAAATTCTGACCGTGAAGTCGGATGATGTACTGGGTCGTGCTAAAGCATACGAATCAATTGTAAAAGGAGAACCAATGCCACAAGCAGGTATTCCTGAGTCATTGAATGTATTGCTCCACGAATTACGTGGACTTGGTTTGAGTGTTACCTTGGATTAATTTCTGGGTTACACCGCAGTCCTATTATTAACTTGATTTAAATATACATCGATATATGGCATTCAGAAAAGACAATAAAGTTAAAAGTAATTTTGCCAAAATAGCGATTAGTCTTTCTTCTCCTGAAGAGATCTTAGAACGTTCGCACGGAGAGGTACTAAAACCTGAAACCATTAACTACAGAACTTATAAACCAGAGAGAGATGGTTTGTTCTGCGAGCGGATTTTCGGGCCCGTAAAAGACTATGAGTGTCATTGTGGTAAATATAAGCGTATTCGTTACAAGGGGATCGTATGTGACCGTTGTGGAGTTGAAGTAACTGAAAAGAAAGTACGACGCGAGCGCATGGGGCACATCTCATTAGTTGTTCCTGTGGCGCATATCTGGTACTTCAAATCATTACCAAACAAAATTGGTTACTTACTTGGATTACCAACTAAGAAGCTAGATACGATTATTTATTACGAAAGATATGTTGTCATCCAACCGGGTATAAAAGGCCAGGATGGAATTAAAAAATTGGATTTCTTAACGGAAGAAGAGTATCTGGATATTTTGGATACGCTTCCAAAAGAAAATCAATATTTGGATGATGACGATCCAAATAAGTTCATTGCCAAAATGGGAGCTGAAGCCCTTTATGGTTTGCTTGAGCGTATCGAGCTGGATGAACTTTCGTATGATTTAAGACATAAAGCCAGCACCGAAACATCACAACAACGTAAAAACGAAGCATTAAAACGTTTGCAGGTTGTTGAAGCTTTCCGTGCGAGCAAAAATATCAACCGTCCGGAATGGATGATTGTAAAAGTTGTTCCAGTAATTCCACCGGATTTACGTCCGTTGGTGCCATTGGATGGTGGCCGTTTTGCTACTTCCGATTTGAATGACCTATACCGTCGTGTTATTATCCGTAATAACCGGTTGAAACGATTAATCGAAATTAAAGCGCCCGAAGTAATTCTTCGTAATGAGAAAAGGATGCTTCAGGAAGCAGTTGATTCATTATTTGACAACTCGCGTAAATCGAACGCCGTTAAAACGGAAAATAACCGTGCCTTGAAATCACTTTCTGATTCGTTGAAAGGTAAGCAAGGGCGTTTCCGTCAAAACTTGTTGGGTAAGCGTGTTGACTATTCTGCTCGTTCAGTAATCGTTGTAGGACCAACGTTGAAATTGCATGAGTGTGGTCTTCCAAAAGATATGGCTGCAGAGCTTTACAAACCGTTCATTATTCGTAAGTTGATTGAACGTGGCATTGTAAAAACCGTTAAGTCTGCTAAAAAGATTGTCGATCGTAAAGATCCGGTGGTTTGGGATATCCTTGAAAACGTATTGAAAGGACACCCGGTAATGCTTAACCGTGCACCCACCCTTCACCGTTTGTCAATACAGGCATTCCAACCTGTATTGATCGAAGGAAAGGCGATTCAGCTACACCCATTGGTTTGTAGCGGTTTCAATGCCGACTTCGATGGTGACCAGATGGCGGTTCACTTGCCATTGGGAAATGCTGCAATTTTGGAAACACAATTGTTGATGTTGGCTTCTCATAACTTACTAAACCCTGCGAATGGTGCTCCGATTACCGTACCTTCTCAGGATATGGTTTTGGGTCTGTATTATATGACAAAACCACGTGAGGGTGCTATCGGTGAAGGAATGACTTTTTACTCATCAGAGGAAGTTATTATTGCCTACAACGAAGGCCGTTTAGAAAAGCACACCATTATTAAAGTAAAAGTGGAAGATGTTGATGATAATGGTGAGTACTTCAAACATATCGTTGAAACCACTGTAGGACGTGTGTTATTTAATCAGGTGGTTCCTCGTGAAGCTGGTTATATCAACGAGTTGTTGACAAAGAAGTCATTACGTACAATTATTTCCGATATTTTCAAAAAAGCTGGAAACGCGACTACTGTGCGATTTCTGGATGATATGAAAGATTTGGGTTATAAGGCTGCTTATCATGGTGGTCTGTCGTTCAACCTAAACGACGTTATTATTCCGGAAGATAAAGTTGGTATTGTTGAAGCCGGTTATCAGGAAGTCGAAGAAGTGATGGCCAACTATAACATGGGATTCATTACCAATAATGAAAGATACAATCAGGTGATTGATGTCTGGACCCATGCCAATGCCAAGCTGACTAGCTCGGTAATGAAAACGTTGAGTACCGATAGACAGGGTTTCAACTCTGTGTATATGATGCTTGACTCCGGTGCCCGTGGTTCTAAAGAGCAGATTCGTCAGCTTTGTGGAATGCGTGGATTGATGGCAAAACCTCAAAAGTCCGGTTCTACAGGAGCGCAGATTATTGAGAATCCGATTTTGGCAAACTTCAAAGAAGGCCTTTCCGTATTGGAGTACTTTATTTCTACTCACGGTGCTCGTAAAGGTTTGGCGGATACCGCCCTGAAAACAGCCGATGCAGGGTATCTGACTCGTCGTTTGGTCGATGTTTCGCAGGATGTGATTGTGGCCGATGAAGATTGTGGCACGTTGCGTGGACTGATCGCTTCTGCTATCAAGAATAACGAAGAAATTGTCGCATCGCTTTCTGAGCGTGTTATCGGTCGGACTACGGTTCACGATGTTTATCATCCTCTTACCGGAGATTTAATTATTTCTTCAGGAGAGATAATATCTGAAGAAATTTCGCAGAAAATTGAAGACTCACCAATTGAGAGTGTTGAAATTCGTTCAGTATTAACATGTGAGGCCAAAAATGGTGTCTGTAGTAAATGTTACGGACGAAATTTGGCAACAGGTAATCTTGCTCAACGCGGTGAAGCTGTCGGTGTAATTGCTGCACAGTCGATCGGCGAGCCTGGTACTCAGCTGACGCTTCGTACCTTCCACGTTGGTGGTATTGCTGGTAACATCTCATCTCAGTCGATGGTTGAATCTCGTTACGACGGTATTGCTGAAATCGAAGAGCTTCGTACAGTGGAAACGAAGGACGAAACCGGAGATAAGACCTCAATCGTGATCGGACGTTTGGCAGAATTGAAAATTATTGATAAAAATACTCGAATCCCACTGTCAAATCATAGCATTCCTTATGGTTCGAAATTGTACATCGAGAATGGACAAGAAGTAACTAAAGGACAAAAGATTTGTGAATGGGATCCATATAACGGGGTGATTATTTCTGAATTTAAAGGTAAAGTTGCATTCGAAGCTTTGATCGACGGAGTTACTTTCCGCGAAGAGTCGGATGAACAAACCGGTTATAAAGAGAAAGTAATTATTGAAACCCGTGATAAAACGAAAAACCCATCATTAAAAGTCCTTGACGAAAGTGGTGACGTGATTCGTACTTATAACTTGCCGGTAGGCGGACACATTTCAGTAAGTGATGGAGATACCATTACAGCCGGTCAGGTATTGGTTAAAATACCTCGCGCTTCTGGAAAAGCAGGTGATATTACCGGTGGTCTTCCACGTGTAACCGAGTTGTTTGAGGCTCGTAACCCATCTAACCCAGCTGTTGTTTCTGAAATTGATGGAGAGATCTCATTCGGTAAAATTAAACGTGGTAACCGCGAAATTATCGTAACATCACGAGGCGGCGAAGTGAAAAAATATCTGGTACCACTCTCTAAACAGATTCTGGTGCAAGAGAATGATTACATTCGAGCTGGTATTTCATTGTCTGATGGTGCAATTACGCCTTCTGACATCCTGGCGATTAAAGGACCTACTGCTGTTCAGGATTATATTTTGAACGAAGTACAGGACGTTTACCGGATGCAGGGTGTGCGTATTAACGATAAGCACTATGAGGTGATTATTCGTCAAATGATGCGTAAAGTTGAAATCATTGATTCTGGTGATACTCGCTTCCTCGAGAAACAAATTGTTGACAAGAACGAATTCGCTCATGAAAATGACTGGATTTACGCCAAGAAAGTTGTCGTTGATCCGGGTGATTCGGAGTTGCGTGCTGGGCAGATTGTTACTGCACGTCGTTTACGAGATGAAAACTCAGTTCTACGTCGTAAAGACAAGAAAATAGTTGAATCTCGTGATGCGATTCCAGCAACATCAAGTCAAATTCTCCAAGGTATTACACGTGCCGCACTTCAAACACGCAGTTGGTTGTCTGCTGCATCATTCCAGGAAACAACCAAAGTATTGAACGAGGCAGCTATTCAGGGAAAAGTTGATTACTTAGACGGATTGAAAGAAAACGTTATTTGTGGTCACCTGATTCCTGCAGGTACTGGATTGAAAGAATACAAGAATTTGGTAGTTGGATCTCGCGAAGAGTATGATCGAATCGTTGATGTGAAGGAAACTGAACGTCAAAATTAGGAGAATTAATTATGTCAGAAAATAAGAATAAAAATCAGATGAACATTGAGTTGAGTGAAGAAGTGGCTCAGGGAACATACTCGAACCTGGCTATTATTACTCACTCCAGTTCAGAGTTTGTTCTCGACTTTGTACGCATAATGCCGGGAGTTCCAAAGGCGAACGTTAAATCCAGGGTGATTCTCACTCCGGAACATGCAAAACGTCTTTTGTTAGCTTTGCAGGACAATGTTGACAAGTTTGAGAAACAACATGGGTCAATAAAAGTTAGCGGTGGCAATCCAATGGTTCCACCGATGAACTTTGGAGGACCAACAGCTGAAGCTTAATTCTTACTTATAATATTTAAAGCCGTTTCGATTTTTTCGAAGCGGCTTTTTTTTGCCTTTAACTGTTGGAAATCGAGGGCTTTTGTTAATCTTTGACAAGATCTGCAATACGGAATTACATTAAAGGCTTAAGGTCACGGACCTATTTGATATATTCGGTTTCGCTTCTATCACAAATTGTTAAAGACTCGAAACATGACACTAAATTATTCGCACTACTTGTGGATGGTTGAGAACTGATTTTTAGCTTCATTTTTCTCTCCGTATGCTTACAGGATGAAAGTTGTTCTTCCATCCTGTAAGCAGATTTTTAGATCTGTTGTGATTTTTAATGATGTCCGTCAAACTTGAACGACACCTTCACTTTAGTACGATAGCTTTCAATTTTGCCGTCGTTGATGTGCATATCCATAGCGGATACCTCTGCTATACGCAATTCACGTAGCGATCCAGCTGCTTTGGAAATAGCATTTGCAGCTGCTTTTTCCCATGATTCACTGCTGGTGCCAACCAGTTCTACAATTTTATAAACGCTTTCAGACATAATTACCTCCTTTTTATTTGTGGTTTTCTTTTATGTACTCTCAATTATGACCTGTGGTTTCGTAAAACTTTGTGCTTGATAATAGGTTCGATTTTTTTTTTTTTGCGTAAAAAAAAGCTGCCTTATGCAAGACAGCTTCAAGAAAGAAATATTTAAACACTACAGTAAATTCCATCCATCACGATAATGGTAATGCAATTTAGCAGTTGCCTCTCCATCTTCATCATCTACAAAGGTTTCAGTTTCGGGATTCCATTTAATTGTGCGTTTTAGGTCACAGGCAATATTGCCTAATGTACAAACGGTACACGAACTGTGTCCAATTTCTACCGGAACGATTGGGTCAACCCGGTTTTTGACAGCTTCGATGAAGTTGATTTGATGAGGAATTTTAGTCTCATAGGGAGTGTCATCATCAACGGCGCTTGCTGATTCGGGAGGTAATAATGAGTCATCAGAAGCCAAATAGTGACCACGTGATACCTCAATCCACCCATCTTCACCCCAAAACTTCACCCCTTTGGTTAATTTCTCATCAAATGGTTCCGAGGTCATAACAACCCCATCTGCATATTTAAACATCATGAATTCAGTGCCATCACCTATCGGAGATATTTCTATCGGTCCGCTTCGATCCATTCCGAGTCCCCATTGAGCAATGTCAAACATATGAGCTCCCCAGTCGGTTGTGAAGCCGCCACCCATTTCTTTGTACCAGCGCCAAGCACCCCATATTTTTTCATTTTCGACCGGATCAAGCGAAATTGGTGGATTCAACTCATTATTGAAATGAATATCGTCAGGTAGTGGTCCCAACCAACGATTCCAATTTAAATCTTCCGGAACAGATTCCTTCGGTAGATCGTAAGGTGTTGGCGGAGCACCAACATAGGCATTTACTTTTTGCATTTTTCCTAACCTGCCGGACTGAACCATTTTAACAGCATGCTGAAATCTAGGGTCTGACCGTTGCTGGCTTCCAATGCCTAAGATCCGGTTCGTTTCGCGAACTACTCGTTTTAGCTCCTGTCCTTCTTTAATGGTAAAGGTCATTGGCTTTTCCAAATAAACATCTTTTCCTGCTTGGCAAGCAGCAATGGCTATCATTGCATGGGCATGGTCGGGTACAGCAATTACAACGGCATCAATGTCGTCACGCTGAAGTAAATCTTCGTATCTCTCGTAGGTTTTTACTTCCTCTTCAATGCTATTATTTGTGTTGAATTCATTTACGATGTTTTCAAAACGCTGACGTTTGCGTCCGTAAACGTCGCACCCTGCAACAACACGAACTTTCGGAACTTGCATGAATCCATTTAAAAGGAATATAGATTGTCGTCCCATACCAATAAAGCCAAGGCGAATACTGTCATCTGCCGCAGTTTGTGATGTACACGCATTTATTGAAGAAAAAAAGTAATGCCGGCCATTCCAATGGCTGCCGTGTTAAGAAAACGTCTTCGTGAAATCGAACGTTTCGTCTGATTTTTCAAATAGAGTATTTAATTAGATTGATAGTGAATAGTTAAGTTTTAAGTTCTCTAAAAATAGAGATTAAATCATAAGAATAAAGCATTTTGGTTCGTAAAGCAAGAACAGTCCTAAAAGAAGAGTGACGATATTCAATGTATTTGTCGTGGATAAGTTTAACTTTATGGAGGCTGAAAAAAACAGGTCTAAAAAGCGATAAAAAACTATTATTTTCTGAAATCTATTAAATGATAAAATCCCTTGGTTTCGGCTTTGCTATTGGGATTTGAGAATGTTTGTTGTTTGGTTGTATGTCTACATGTATTGATGGATTTCGAAATGATAAAAATCAATGTTAATTAATTAATAATTGTATTTCGCATATATTTTTAAACATTTTTGTTCGGTTAAAAAATTGGTATCATTGTTATCGATCCATATCATGGGAAGAATTTTTTAAAAAAATATTGAAAAGATGAGTGACTTAGGATTTGCATTGCAATTGATGGGAATAGGAATGATTACTGTGTTTCTAATTCTGTCGTTAGTTGTTTTAATCGGTAATTTGATTATACGTTTTGTCAATAAATACCTCCCCGAAGAAGTAAGTAAGAAAGTTCAACAAGTAGCCAGCCAGGCTACTGACTTCAATCGCAAAAAAGTCGTAGCTATTGTTTCAGCTGTAAAGACAGTTACCGAAGGGAAAGGACACGTTACAAAAATTGAAAAGCTTTAAGCGTTTTTCAATCCAAACTTTCTAGCAACCCAATAAAAAACCATATAAAATTATTATAGCCTTATGGAAAAGAGAAAAATCAAATTTTCATTGGTTTATCGCGATATGTGGCAGTCGTCAGGAAAATACCTGCCACGCGTAGATCAATTAGTAAAAGTAGCACCACACATTATTGAAATGGGATGTTTTGACCGAGTGGAGACAAATGGTGGTGGCTTTGAGCAAATCAACCTGCTTTTTGGTGAAAACCCAAATAATGCTGTCCGCAAATGGACACAACCTTTCAACGATGCCGGTATTCAAACTCACATGTTAGATCGTTCGTTGAACGGTCTTCGAATGAGCCCTGTTCCGGCTGATGTTCGAAAAATGATGTACAAGGTGAAAAAAGCACAGGGCACAGATATTACCCGTCCGTTTTGTGGTTTAAATGATCCTCGTAATATTTTAGACTCGATCAAGTATGCCAAAGAAGGCGGGATGATAGCGCAGGCAGCGTTGAGTTTAACCTATTCGAAAGTACACACAGTTGAATACTACGTGAAGCTTGCCGATACCTTAATTAAAGGTGGAGCTGATGAAATCTGTTTGAAAGATATGGCAGGTATCGGACGTCCGGCATGGTTAGGTAAAATTGTTACAGGAATTAAAAAACTTCATCCAGATACTCCGCTTCAATATCACTCTCATTCAGGTCCAGGTTTCGCACTGGCTTCTATTCTTGAAGTTTGTCGTGCCGGTGTTGAATATGTTGATGTTGCCATGGAGCCACTTTCATGGGGTACCGGGCACGTTGACTTGTTGGCCGTTCATGCGATGTTGGAAGATGCAGGATTTGATGTTCCCAAAATTAACATGGACGCTTACATGAAAGTTAGAGGTTTAACTCAGAGTTTCATCGAGGATTTCCTGGGATACTACATCAATCCAAAGAATCGCTTCATGAACTCCTTGCTTATTGGCCCTGGTTTGCCGGGAGGAATGATGGGATCGTTAATGGCCGATTTGGAAAGCAACCTATCGAGCATCAACAAGTGGAAAACAAAGAATAATAAACCTACGTTGACACAGGATGACTTGTTAGTTAAACTGTTTCACGAAGTTGAGCATATTTGGCCAATGGTTGGATATCCACCGTTGGTAACTCCATATAGCCAGTATGTGAAGAATTTGGCCATGATGAATGTTATGCAATTGGAAAAAGGCAAAGAACGCTGGAGTATGATTGCTGATAATATTTGGGATATGTTGATGGGTAGAGGAGGAAAATTACCTGGGAAACTTGCTCCTGAGTTGAAAGCCCTGGCTAAAGAAAATGGCAAAGAAGAATTTACAGATAAACCACAAAGCTTATATCCTGATGCACTAGATACATTCCGCAAGGAAATGGATGAAAAGGGATGGGATTACGGTCAGGACGACGAAGAGTTATTCGAATTAGCTATGCATCCGGAGCAATATCGTGCTTATAAGTCAGGTGAAGCTAAAAAGGCTTTTGAAGCTGATTTGGCTAAAAAACGTGAAGAAGGAGCAGGCTTGTTGGAAGGAACGAAAAAAGAAGAAGTACCTGCTGCGGCAGCTCCGACTAATTTTAATCCATCATCAATGATTGTGGACGTTGACGGTGAGAAATTCAAAGTGTCAGTTGCCTATGGGGAGAATGGAACAGTTGAATCGGCTGCGCCTGCGTCGACCGAAAAAGCACCTGCTTCGGCGCCCGCACCAACCGTTAATGGAAACGCAAAAGAGATTTTGGCACCACTTGAAGGCAAATTCTATCTGACAAAAGAAAGCTCGGAAACGGCTATTAAAGTCGGCGATGAGATTAAAGTCGGTGATTTGGTTGGTTACGTTGAAGCAATGAAGACTTTCAACGCTATAAAATCAGATGTGTCAGGTAAAGTAGTTGAAGTTGCATTTGCCACTGGTTCCGAAGTTGAAGAAGACGACGTTTTAATAAAAATCCAATAACAGAAAATCCTGAATATGTCTATAATAGAGAAACTCTATCAAATGACTGCCATCCAGGAGATTGTTAATGGACCCGGAACAATCTTGATGTTAGTAATCGGAGCTTTGCTTTTATACCTGGGTATAAAGAAAAAGTATGAGCCTCTGTTGTTAATACCAATTGCGTTCGGATTAATTTTAGCAAACCTTCCTGGAGGAGGTATGGCAGTTGTTTCAGCAGAGAATATCCAAATTGATGAACATCACTATAAAAACCTTTTTGAGATTGCCCACGATCATGGAATTATGAATTTCCTGTATTATTCGCTGATAAAAACGGGATTTTTACCACCTATTATTTTTATGGGAGTCGGCGCTTTAACCGACTTTGGGCCGATGTTGAGAAACCTGCGTCTGGCTTTCTTTGGAGCTGCAGCTCAAATAGGAATTTTTTCAGTATTAATCACTGCCATTGCGATTGGGTTTACTCCTGCTGAAGCAGCTTCGCTGGGTATTATTGGTGGTGCTGATGGCCCAACGGCAATCTATACAACAATTATGCTTGCGCCTCACTTATTGGGGCCTATTGCAATTGCCGCGTATTCGTACATGGCTTTAGTGCCCGTAATTGTTCCTCTGGTTACCCGGGTATTATGTTCCGAAAAGGAATTGCGAATAAACATGAAGGAAATGGATAAATTATATCCTGCCAAGCAGAAGATTAAGAACTTAAAATCCGTGAAAATCGCGTTCCCTATTGTGTTGGGAATTGTGATCTCCATATTTGTGCCATCCTCCGTGCCACTGCTCGGCATGTTGCTTTTTGGTAACCTAATAAAAGAAGTCGGGGTAACTGTTGCTCGTTTGTCAGATGCAGCAACAGGTTCGATTATGAACACAGCAACCATCTTCCTTGGGCTTACTGTGGGAGCGACGATGTCGGCTGAGGTATTCTTGAATACGCAGACGATTATGATCATCGTAGGTGGCTTTATTGCTTTTGCGATCTCAATTGCAGGAGGAATCTTTGCTGTCAAAGTTTATAACCTGATTGCAAAGAAAAAGATTAATCCGCTAATTGGAGCTACCGGATTAAGTGCTGTTCCAATGGCATCTCGTGTAGCCAATGAAATTGCACTGAAGTACGATTCAAAGAATCACGTTCTACAATATTGTATGGCCAGTAATATTTCAGGAGTAATTGGTTCGGCCGTTGCTGCTGGAGTTTTGATCTCGTTTTTGGGATAGAAATAATTACTGAACGAAGAGAAGAGGCTGCCCATTTGTTTTTGGACAGCCTCTTTTATTTAGTCTAAAAAGTAGCAAGTTTATTTTAAGGGATTGAATTTGAGTGATTAACACTTTTGTTCTTATTGGCTTCCTTTACAGTAGATAATTTCGAGGTTTAATTCTGGATATAATTGTTAAATTTGGGCAACCTTAAAGTAAATGATTTCTCGACTTTCCCTTTCGTAGAATTTGATGAACTGAGAATATCAAGATATTGCCAGTAATTGTGCATTTGACAGGTGTTTTAATGTGTTATTTTTGCTGAAATTGATTTCACGCGCGTGTGTGTGATTTTGAGATTTGAAAAGGGAGGGTAGAGGAATCCATTGTAGTGCCTTTTAATACGTTAGTATGATATTGAGTGAGAAATTTTTAAAAAAAACAGGCTTCGACACGCTCTCAGACTTTAACAATAATCTGGAAATTCAAATTCCGGTTAATTTTAACTTTGGATATGACGTTGTTGACGAATACGCCCGCATTGAGCCAAACAAAATAGCTTTGGTATGGACAAACGATGGGGGTGAACACCGGAATTTTACGTTTGCAGATTTGAAAGAATATAGCGATCAGACAGCTTCTTATTTCCAATCTCAGGGTATTGGGCCTGGCGACAAGGTGATGCTGATTTTGAAACGAAGATTTGAGTTTTGGTTTTCGATTATTGCATTGCATAAGCTGGGAGCAACCTGCATTCCAGCAACTCACCTGTTAAAAAAGAAAGATATTGTTTATCGAAATAATGCAGCCGGGATTAAGGCGATTGTGGCTGTTGATGATAAAGGTGTTCTAAAAGAAGTTGATCTGGCCATGAACGAATCTCCAACGGTGGAAACGCGAATCTCTATTGGGCCTCAAGGCGGAGAGGGGTGGAAGAACTTTACAACAGGGATTGAGCAGGCTTCTCCGTTTCAACCAGCGGAATGCCCTTCAAAAAATACGGATATTTCATTGCTCTATTTTACATCGGGAACTACCGGTAATCCGAAAATGGTGGCACATGATTTTACCTATCCTTTGGGTCATATCACTACCGCATCGTATTGGCACTGTATCGAAGAAAATGATTTGCACCTGACCGTGGCTGATACCGGATGGGGAAAAGCTGTTTGGGGGAAACTCTACGGACAATGGTTGGCAGGTGGAGCCGTGTTTGTTTACGATCACGAAAAGTTTAGCCCAGCGGATATGCTGAGGGTGATTAGTGAGTATAAAATTAATACGTTTTGCGCACCCCCAACGGTTTATCGATATATGATCCGTGAAGATTTTTCTAAATAGTTAATCCTTATGAACTAATATTTACTGGAAATAATTGTTTTTGTCTAATGATTATTTCCAGTAAAATTTTAAGCCAAAGAACTTCTTCTTTGATTTTCCGAAGTAATCCTTTGAAGTT
>NZ_WVEM01000017.1 GCF_009847015.1 Sunxiuqinia indica | reverse complement strand
TTCTGCAAGCTTTTTCCCTAATTTACTAATAACCTTGCAATTTAACACCTTGAAATCACGGATTTTATTCACACTACCTGTTGATAACCAGTGATTTATTTTGTTTTTAAGGATTGACTAATTAACTTGGATAAGAGTCGTTAAATTGATCCGCTATGGCAGCATAGCGGATCAATATTTCATTTATCAATTCACCAACCTACACCAAAAAATCATGAAAATTTTCCTCCTTATAATTTTAACATACCTGTCCGTAAATCTTTCCCTGGCTCAAAAAACAAAACCGATACGAATGTCTGACTTTATGGGAGCAAACACCAATGTAGCATCCTATGATCAAGACTACCTTGAAGACTTGTCTAAATGTGTGAAATGGATCCGGGAGTACCACAATTGGGCTCACTATGAAAGTACAAATGACTATTTCAAATGGGATGATTTCACGCAGGATCAAAAAGGGAACAATTGGCCTCACCACACAAAATTCATCGAAAAATGCAACGAATTGGGAGTGAATGTTTTGATTGATGTTTTAGACCTTCCCGAATGGATAGGTAAGGAGGATCATATTCCAAATAGTTCGGGCGACGGATCCAAAGCTACCGATTACCTGGAAAGAATTGAGTTCGTTAGCCAACTGGTCGCACGATATGGATCTCAAAAAATTGATTCATCATTTCTAAAAACGGCCGATAAACTTAGTGGTCTTAATTACATTACCTATTATGAAGATGATAATGAACCGGATTACTGGTGGTGGGAAACTAAATGGCCTGCGGAACATTACGCCAAATATTGTAATGCAGTTCACGACGGCACAGGCGTACAAACAAATTCCAAGCATCCCTTACTTGGCATAAAAACAGTAGACCCTAATGCTAAACATGTTCTTGCAGGTCTGGCAAAAAAGGATACGGTATATCTTCAAAAAATATTGGATAGTTCCAATGGAAAAGTACCATTTGACGTGGTCAATATTCACATGTATTGCACTGATGATACTAATGGTTATTCTCCCGAAAACGAGAAATACGGATTTGAAAAAAAGCTCACTCCTCTTTTAAACTGGAGGGACCGAACTATTCCGGGAATGCCTTTTTGGATGACAGAGTTTGGTTGGGATACCTACATTGACCAGAATAAACAGCATTCATGCACTTATATCGATTTTGAGCAACAAGCCAATTATTTGCTCCGATCCTACTTCATTTTATTAAAGATGGGATTTGAAAAAGCGTTTATGTATATGGCTTCGGACCATAATAGCCACGATACCATTAAATATGCATCAAGCGGCTATTTCTTTGACAATCGACTGGCTCAGAAAAGAAAACCTTCGTTCTACTACCAGGTACTGGCACAAAATATTCTGGGTTCTTCGATTTTTAAAAAGGTTATTTCTTTTGCTGAAATATCAGGTACCAATGAAAACTATTGCTTCGAATTTGAAAATTCAAATAAATCTGAAAAGATTTATGTGCTCTGGACCAGGGAAACTAACTCAAGCAACGACACGGGCGCAACCTCTGCTTATCAGCTCGATTTAGGGTTTAAACCAACGTCTGCCTATTCCGTTCTTCCGAAAGACAAGCATGAAAATGGTGAAAAAATAGATGCTGATATAAATGGAAAGACAATAAATCTAAAGCTAACAGAAACTCCACAATTTTTGATCATTTACCATTAACAATCGTTGGGATCCACACCATATAATCAAAAAAACTTTCATAAGATTCGAATTATGCTTCAAAATCGGGATTTTCATACTGTTTTCTTGTTGGACGAAGTCACCAATAAATTAATCGTTCCTCTTGGAATCTATCAATGACGATAAGAAAGAATAGCAGACGTTAAAGTTGATCTAAACGTCAAAAATGATACGGTTAACAATTTAGTAGATGCTACTTCCATCCGGGCTACCACAATAATTTTACTGTCTGACAAATACACCATTCTATCCCGGCCTTAAAAAAATTGCTGAAGTTTTAGATGTAGATATCCGAGAATTATTAGCACCTACAAAAATACTCATGACTAATTGTTTCAATATTATTCTTTAAAAACCTATCCTTGATTTCCTGATTTGTCTGGATGACTGCATTTGAATGCATTTTTGCCTCGAACTGTATCTTAAAAGGTTACAAGACCACTAAAACCCATAGAACCTTACATCTCAAACACACAATAATATATTAACTACAGGCAAGTTAAAGCACTTTCCCCATGAAAGCAAAATAGAATTAGGGATAAAAAAATCATACAATCTTTTGGGCAACAGCTTCGCCCGCGAAACTTTTTAAGAAGCCACAAACATCACTAAATGATCGTACCGAAAAATCAAACTACCACTTATCTATCTCTTACAACGACCTTACTACAACCATGCTCAATAAAAAAAGCCCTATAGTGATCAATCATTTGTTTTGACACATTTCCTCTCGGGAGGTGAGAGTCAACTTTTCTTCCAAGTTTTATATACTTCACATTTCCCATCGAGTGCCAGGGTAATATATCGACTTGAACTAATGAAGGATATTTATTTCCCATTCCGGCAATTGCCTGCAGATGCTCTTCCTGATCATTTACTCCTGGAACTAACGGACAACGAAGAATTACACTTGCTTTATTTTTTAATAGAAACTCTAAATTATCCAGAATTCCTTTCAGCGGTCTCTTTGTTAATTCAGAATGAGACAAAGGATCTGTAACCTTATAATCAAACAAATACAGATCAGTAAAAAGCAGCGTCTTTTCTACGATTGTTCTCGATGCATAGCCCGAAGTATCCAATGCAGTGTGAATGCCCGCCTTTTTCAATTCCTGTAAAAACTTTAACGTAAATAAGGGTTGCATCAAAGGCTCACCTCCTGATATGGTTACTCCTCCTCCACTCACATTATAATATGCCAGATCCTTCTTACACTCCGCGACGACTTCCGACAGTTCAACAACCCTGCTACCAAACTGTCCTATTTTCATTTGTTGAGTTTCTGGATTATGGCACCAAATACATCTAAGAGGACATCCCTGCAGAAAGACAGCTGTGCGAATTCCTGGCCCGTCAACTACTGACGTTCGGTGTATATCTGAAATTATTCCTTTCAAGTTATCAGACATTAATACTCCGTTCGAGAAATAACTTCCATCTGTGTAGCTAGATCAAGGTCAATAAACCTCGCTGAAAAACCACCAACCCGTACCAAAAGATTCGCATACTTTTCGGGTGTTTCGAGTGCTGCAATTAAATCATCGCGATTAGTCGTGGTAATCATTATCTGCGTACCACCTTGTAAAAAATAAGTATTGAATAGCACGCGATACAAATCCTTATTTTTCGCTGGAAAAGCCGATGATACCTTCACATTCTGGACTGCTCCAGCATGAATCGACGGATCAGGTTTTGCCTGCGAATTAAGAAGAGCCGTTAATCCATTTCGATCACTACCCGCAGCAGCTGAATTACCAGGAACTAAGGGGTCTCCATGATTTCGTCCATCAGCCGAAGCAGAAGTTTGTCTTCCCCAGAGTGTATTGTGATTGTTGTTTATAATTACAACCAAAAAATGATGAAGACCTGTCCCTACTATTGACCCCTGCGTTTCGTTACAGACATGATCATGGACGCGCATCTGCATACGGTCGGCAGTATCATTGTCATTTCCAAATTTCGGAGCTTCCCTGAATGCTTTTTGCATCGTTTCGTAGCCTTGCCAATCAGCTTTCAAGGCTGTTAGCAATTCCTCAGCCGAATATTTCCTTTGACTGTAAACAAGCTCATCAATCGCTGTCAGACTATCCGCGGTATTATTATTCCCATAAGTTTCGTTGGTTCCACCAAGGAACTCAATTCCCCCATCAAATATTGAACGCCCTTTTTCTAAACAATTATCATATAAAACACTAATTAACGAGAAAGGACATTCCTTGCCGGTCCCCTCATAAATCTGATACTGAGCGAGAGCTCCAACCTCAAGAAAATAAGTCACCGTTTTTTCGTATGCTCCCAAAAGCTGTTCGAAATTTTGATAGTTAGCTATTGCGCCGTAGTCAGGAGCCAATCGCTTCTGATCATGAATTCTTCGACCGTTATTCATTGCCAGTTCAAGACACATTTGCAGATTGATGATGAAATTCGGCGTTCCGCAGCTACGATTTTCTATCATATATTCGCCACACCCGAAAGGGATATACTGTTCGGCTGTTTGCCTGTCAATCCTGAAAGCCTTTTCAACAGCCGGAACATTTACATCATCATTGTAGAGCATTGGAAATGTTTTGCCTTGTCCGATGACGTCATAAGCCTTACTTATTAATTCTTCATTTTGGCCTTGGTAAAACCGCAAAGTCAATTGGGGCATCGGAAGGCTTAATCGTTCGGTCGTTTCCATGGCCAACATTGCAAATTTATCAGCTGCCGCTTCGTTTTCTCTTCCGACTCCACCGATGACAATGCGTCCGTCAAAATGCCAAATTTCTTCTTCGATAATCGTATAAAAATTCTCCATTAACTCCAACGCTTCCTCCCAACTTATTCGGCCGGTGGCAAGGTCATTCTCCCAAAGAGGTCCCAATACCGTATCAAGACGACCAAAATTGATGACTCCGGCAATCGTTTGAACCAATAGAACCAACTGAAGGCCTTCATGAAAAGTAGCAGGCGCTTGGTACAATATCCCGCTTAGGGCACGAAGCATTTTTTCTGTTTTCTGAGATGGAGGAAGCTCCTGGGCTTTGCCGATGTAATATTCGACGCATTTTTTTATTCGAAAAACCGAATGAAGTGCACTTTGAAAGAAAGCGACTGATTCTGGATCATTGGCGTTATTGAGAAAGCAGGTTACTTCTTCCTCTAAGCCACCAATTCCTATATTACCTAACTTCTTTAGATTGACTTGCAACCCCGACATCCGAAAAAGTGCGTAAGCAGGATAATCTAAGTTTTTACCCCCGTCGTACACCCCAGGGAGTCTTCCCCTTATTTCAGGAGAAAATGACTTTAAACATTTTGCTGCTGTTGCTTCATTTGACCAGAATTCCCTCAAGGCTTTCCATTCCTCCAATTCTGTTTGAGAATACTTTATTACTGGGTTTTCGCCATCCCAACTCGTCGTGTCAAAATAAAATCCCATTCCTCCAACTTGTGGAGAATACCCCACCTCCGGGTACAATCTTTTTCCACAGAGTAAATCCGTCTTTCGAGGTGAAACCAGCACTCTCGGAAACTGAACATCTTCACACAAGGATTCACGCACATATTTATTCTGAGCTGATCCGGCTTTATATGCTTGTGTAAACTTCTTGGCGTAATCCAGGCCTAAAACATCAACGTCTCTATAAACTGCCATTTTTCTATGTTTAAATCTGCGTTAGTCTTCCAAACAAAAATACTCGACCGAAACATACTTTAAGTTCAAGCAAATGATAACTTTGTGCTATATATTGATATTATGCTTGTGAAAAATTTGAAATGGAAAACTATTTGCCCCAATGGATCGATTCATCTCGCCAGACTTTATGCTCGTGAATCAGAACATTGGCAACTTCACTCTCACGATTTCCATGAATGCTCTTTCATCATCGAAGGATCTGGCAAACAAACACTAACAAAAACGGACATGCATTTAAAATCGGGAGATCTTATTTTTGTATCGCCAAGAGATATCCATGGACTTAAAGCGAATACGAATAGTGCTCTCTCAATTTACAATGTTGCAATTGAACCTTCCATTGTTATGTCTTTTATTGATAGATACAAATTCCCACTCGATGCCTGGGAAGACAAAAATTCAGAGCCTGCTCGTATTGAACTAACGGAGACGGAACAAAAATCCTTCCTGGAACTAA
This sequence comes from Sunxiuqinia indica, assembly GCF_009847015.1. Lineage (GTDB taxonomy): Bacteria > Bacteroidota > Bacteroidia > Bacteroidales > Prolixibacteraceae > Sunxiuqinia > Sunxiuqinia indica. The sequence goes on along the minus strand of NZ_WVEM01000017.1, from coordinate 106,124 downwards.
CCTCTCATATCGAGAAAGGATACCATGATCAATTAGATGCAGAATTTTTCCTTTATGGGCTTTTAAGGTTACTACGCCCTTCCCGCACCCCCCTTCTCCACGACGAAGCCCCCTATTGGTTACGAGAAGCATTGCAAGAAGCCACAAATCCTGAATACCTGAAATCTGGAATTAAAAAACTGGTTGAACTTTGCGGTCGTTCGCAAGAGCACATGACACGCACATTCAAAAAGTACATGGGAATTACTCCCACAACCTGGCTAAACAAACATCGCATTGCTCATGCCAAATATTTATTGGTTTCTACCCCTATGAGTATTCTTGAGATTGCACTCGAATGCGGCTTTGAAAGCCCCAGTAATTTTCATCACCTTTTTCGAAAAGAAACAGGAGAGTCGCCTGGACTTTACAGAAAACAGTCAACCGCAGTCCAACTGGGGTTCAAGTAAATCTAGTCTACTGGAGCCGCTGTTTATAATCCAGCAATTTCTCTCTTAACTGACGATATTCAACCTCCTGAACATTCACTTGATTGTCAATTGTCAAACTAGCCGCTGTGGCTGCCGACTGTCCCAACACCATGAAAACAGGCTCCATTCTGATAGATCCAAAAGCAATATGCGTTGCACTCAAACAAACAGGCACAAGCAAATTACTACATTCATCTTTTTTAGGAACACTTGAACGGTAATCAATTGGGTAGGGACCAAATCCTCCGACCTCTATGTTCCCTTCATTTTTCACAAATCCATCACTTGCAACATAGCGCTGAACATTGTGTGAATCCATAGCATACACTACTAAACCAACCGACCATCAAAGGCCAATGGGAAATAATACGGTTAACAAATCCTCACCGATCCATATACGATCATTTAGATGATCAAATTGAAAAGTTGTCTTTTCGTCTTTTGTACTGGCATAAAAAACAATATTACAAAATGTGGTTTTCTCATAAGTATAATTAGTTTTCGGTTCCGGGCATTGTCCCTCTTATTTGTTCTGTTTTTAATCGTTCTCCAGTTTCACGGTCGAACCAGTCGGGGGTTAAATTTTCAGGAGTTGTATCGCCGGTTTCGTTTTGCCAGTTCTTTAACAAAGCTCTCATTTCAACCAGTTTTTCATGATAACGACTTAGGGAAGCCACATTTAGCAATTGTTCTTTTTCAAGGTTAAGGTCAAAGAGTTCTTCAACAGGACGGGGCGTAACAAAAATATCAGCTTGTGCCGGTGTTAAGCTGCCAAGGTCGCGCAGTTCGTTCAGCGACGCTTGTGTTGGTGAGCTTTTCGAGTCGGCCGGACCACAATTACTGAGATTTGGTCGCGCATTAAAAAGGTAAAGAAAGTCTTTCGTCCTCATCATTCGTTCATGTGCTTCATAATCATGCCAGTTATGTTCTGAAAAAACCATCTGCCTGACTTCTGCTTCCGGGTTTTTCAGAATTGGCAGAAAACTTACTCCCTGGTATTTTTTGGGAACCGCAACATCGGCGATTTCCAGAATCGTAGGTGCGATGTCAACGGCACTAATCAGACTTTCGGTGTGACCTACTTTTTTATCAATTTGCGCAGGCCAGTAAACCACAAAAGGTGTTTTCATTCCACTGTCGTAAACCCGGGTTTTACACCGCGGGAACGGCCGGCCATTATCCGCCATAACAATAATAACGGTATTTTCCAGCACTCCCTGTTTTTGTAATTCTTTCTCAACCAGCCCAATATGATAATCAAAACGGACAATTTCGTTGTAATACGAGGCTATGTCCTGCCGCGTTTCCGGGGTATCATTGAAATATACCTGTACTTCAATATTTGCAGGATCATGTGTTATTTTAAAAGTATCGGCGCCCCACGGACGATGAGCATCGTACGATGCCAACCAAAAAAAGAAGGGTTTATCCTTAGGGCGTTCTTTAATAAATCGCACCCAGTTCGCTTCACCGCCATCGCCGTTATTATATCCGTTTCCATCGGTATAGCGATCAAAAGCCCGGTGTGTTGCTTCTCCCATGTGCCATTTGCCGGCATGAGCAGTGTAATACCCGTTTTCTTTTAACAATAAAGGAAAAGGGATTTCGGACTCGGGTAATGCGGTGTGCAGTTCCGCAGCACCATTCGAATGCGGGTATTTACCCGAAATTATGCTGCAACGACTGGGACTGCAGGAACTGGCGGTAAGAAAAGCATTATTGAAAAGTAATCCTTCGCTGGCAAGTTTATCGATATGGGGTGTTTTAACAACTTTATTTCCGTAACACCCGAAATCATTCCAGCTAATATCATCGGCAATAATAAAAACGAAATTAGGTTTTTGAGTACTGGAGCCTTGCGATTGGTTCATCCCTGTAAAAAAAGCGACTGTATACAAGACAAGTAACATTCGTGGAGGTTTTAATCGTTTTAGGTTCATTTGTTTTAGTTTAGTTAGTATTCAAGCCACGTTAAATTATTCCCGACACAAATAATCGCCAAAATATTTGTTGATTGAATCAAACCCCACCACCTAGTGTTCTCTCAGGTTATGTCATATTGCTCAATACATAAATCTAATAATATTATTTTTACCTCTCAATTCAAATTTCAATTAGATGTTCATATTCCACCGATAACCCGATGCAATAATTCATGAAATAGCTTTTGAATGCGGCTTTGAAAGCCCCTGTAATTTTCATCACCTTTTTCGAAAGGAAACAGGAGAATCGCCAGGACTTTACAGAAAACAGTCGCCGGCAGTCCAACTGAGGTTCAAGTAAATTCAATCTACTGGAGCCGCTGTTTATAATCCAGCAATTTTTCTCTTAACTGACGATATTCAACCTCCTGAACATTCACTTGATTGTCAATTGCCAAACTAGCCGCTGTGGCTGCCGACTGTCCCAATACCATGAAAACAGGTTCCATTCTGATAGAGCCAAAAGCAATGTGCGTTGCACTCAAACAAACAGGCACAAGCAAATTACTACATTCATCTTTTTTAGGAACAATTGAACGGTAATCAATTGGGTAGGGACCAAATCCTCCGACCTCTATGTTCCCTTCATTTTTCACAAATCCATCACTTGTAAGGTATCTTTGAACATTGTGAGAATCCATCGTATACGCTCCAAGACCAACCGACAGTTCTGCGGAAATAGAATCCTGAGTACAATGATGTTGCGTCATCACATAGTCGCTAACCATACGGCGGGCTTCACGAATGTACAACTGTGGCGACCAGTTATCATATTCTATATATTCATCTTTTGGCAAACCCCATTTTTTATATTCATCTCTAATTTTTTGAGGAATACGAGGATGATTAGCCAAGGTCCACAACAATCCCAGCGTATAGTTTTTATGAGCTTTAATAATCGCCTCTCTGGTCTCATAGTCTCCGTCCGGATAGTCGTAATTCATTCCGATATAATCTGAAGAAAAACAGCCATAGTTATTGGAGTCCGTTTTCCTGTTTGGCATTTTCGACATGATAAATAGTGGCCACAAATCTGCCTTTTCAAAAGCCCGAAATAAAAGTTCATACTCTTGCTCATCGTACCCGGCTGGTTTCTTAATAGCAATTCTATTTTCGGGCAAATCAGTTAAGCACATCCGGAAACAATATGCCTGAATTTTTTTGTCTGCACTGCCTTCTTCTCCTGCTTCTTCGAAAACATTTTTCAACAATCCGCTCTCCGGATTTCCTGCTATCACATATGGGTCTACTCCATCCTTAAATTGATGATGTGTTGCCCGTTTGGTTTGCACTCCATTTAGGGACTCACCATACTGACTGACACTTTCCCGCCCAAACGTATACGATACTCCTGCTCTTGCCATCAGGTCTCCTTCATAGGTTGCATCGATAAACATTTTCCCTCGGAAAGCTTCTCCATTCTCCATGGAAATCGACATAATCTTTCCACCTTCCTTCGTTACCTCCTGGATTAGATCAAGCCTATGATTGAACCTAATATCAATAGCTTCTGAATTGACCATATTTTGAAATACAATTAAAGCCGCGGACGGCTCGAAGGTCCACATAGCATCTTCACTTTCTCCGGTTCTGGTTTGCCCTCCATCTTTGTATTCCGATCGATCCTGCCAATTCCAGTTATCCGCATTGTCATAATACTTTCTGATGTTCTGATAAAATTCCCGGGCAATACCACCAATGGCATGTTTTTTCCCAATGTCGGTCTGTCCTAGTCCACCAGTTGTCAAGCCTCCTATTCTTCCCGAAGGTTCTAGAACGATAACGGACTTCCCCATTCGCTTTGCCTGAATTGCTGCTGCCAACCCAGAAGAAGTTCCACCATAAATAATGATATCAGCTTCGTTGCTATTTCCAGCCCGTTGGCATGAAGATAACCCCGGCATTAGAAAAAGAATAATAGTACAACGTAAAACTAGTATTGAAAACGGACTTTTTATTCGATTCATTTTTATTAAATTATTTCGTTAGAGTTATCACTCCTGTTCCATATATAAATTCACATATCAACAACCGAACACAATGCGTCACAACCAAAACTTCAGATTTAAAATCTAATGTTTTTCGATTTACTTCAAATAAAATTGGCTTTGGAGTCCTTCGCTTGAGTTTGTCCCCACCCATAAATGAAATTCGCCAGGTTCAGCTTCCCAAACGCCTTTTTTACTATAGAATGTCAGATCTTCCACAGTTAATTCAAACTCAATTTTTTTTGTCTCTCCTGACTTTAGAAAAACCTTTTTGAAATTTTTTAGCTCTTTTACCGGTCGAGTCACACTTCCTACTAAATCTCTAATATAAAGCTGAACCACTTCTGTCCCATCCATTTCTCCTGTATTCTTCAAATTAACTGCAACTTTCAGCGTATCACCCTTCGTTATATCCCGATTGCTGAGCTCCAATCCTGAATAGTCGAAAGTTGTATAGCTAAGTCCGTATCCAAATGAAAATAGCGGACTAACTTTTTCGTCGACATACCTGGTCGTAAACATATAGTCTTCTTCATTCTCTGCCGGACGACCCGTGTTTTTATGATTGTAGTATATCGGACATTGCCCAACAGTGCGAGGGAAAGACATTGGTAATTTACCCGAAGGATTATAATCTCCGAATAAAACATCAGCAATTGCATTTCCTGCTTCCGATCCTAAATGCCAGGATTCGACGATTGCCGAAACATGTTCTGCCATCCAACTAATAGCCATCGGCCGACCATTCATCAAAACAACTACAACATTTTTATTCACGGCGCAAACAGCCTCAAGCAACTCCTGCTGAAGTCCTTTAAGTCCAATTTCAGATTGGCTTCTTGCCTCTCCTGATTGGAAACAATTTTCGCCCAATGCCAACACAACCACATCGGCATCTTTTGCAGCTTCAACTGCTTCTGTCAATCCTGTTCGATCTGTTTCATTAATTTGTACTAAAGTCCCGAATTGAGGAAGGTTTTCAGCAAAAACAGGTCCCTGTTCAAAGGTTACAAGGCTTTTATTTTCGACAGCATTCTGGAGTCCTTCCAGTAACGATACAGCCATATTTCGTCCGCCTCTTCCTCTCCAGTTTCCCAACGGAGTATCTTTGTCATCGGCTAGATCACCGATAACCGCAATTTTCTTATTTTCTTTGCTTAATGGCAGCAACTGATTTTCATTTTTCAACAAAACAATACTTTTTCGAGCCACATCACGGGCTTTTTCCAGGTGTTCAGCACTAAGGAAAACCTCTTCGACATTTTGATTGCAATATCGGTATGGATCATCGAACAATCCCAACCTGAATTTAATAGTCAGAATCCGCCGAACTGCATCATCAATCAGTGCTTCATCAACCTCCCCTTTTTCGACCATTCCAATAAGATTTGGAAAATAGCAATGTCCTTCCATGTCCATATCAGAACCTGCTGTGATCGCTAAAAGAGCAGCCTCACTTTTATTGGCAGCCACTCCATGAAAACGCATTTCATCAATCGAAGCCCAATCAGACACAACAAAGCCATCAAATCCCCATTCTCCTTTTAAAATATCTCTCAGTAAATGAGCATTGCCAGTAGCCGGGATTCCATCAACCTCGTTAAACGAGTTCATAAATGTAGCAACTCCCGCATCTGAGCATGCTTTGCAAGGAGGAAGAACAACATTTCTCAGTGTTGACTCACCGATATCAGCGATGTTATAATCACGTCCTCCTTCAACAAAGCCGTAGGCTGCAAAATGCTTGGCACATGCGGCAATGGTGGTTTCATCAGTTAAATCTCCCCCCTGAAAACCTTCAACTTGAGCCTTTGCCATAACAGATCCTAAATAAGGATCCTCGCCTGCTCCTTCCATTACGCGCCCCCACCGTGCATCTCGCGAAATGTCAACCATAGGTGCAAAAGTCCAATGTAAACCATCAGCAGCAGCCTCTTTTGCAGCTACCCTTGCACTGGTTTTTACTGCTTCAACATCCCAACTTGCAGCTGCCGCCAACGGAATAGGAAATATGGTTTTATATCCATGAACAACATCGTATCCAAAAATCATTGGAATTCCCAGTCTACTGTTATTCACAGCCATCTCTTGTGCTTTACGAGTGGCCTCAGCTCCAGCTATGTTCAACATAGAACCAGCCAAGCCATCTTTAATGTTTTTATGCATTTCTTGTGCTACCTTTCCATCAGGCACCGGACCTGTCATTTCCCATCGGGTGGAATACTGTTGTAATTGACCGACTTTTTCTTCCAGGGTCATTCTTGATATCAAATCCTCAACTTTATTCGAAATATCATCGCCTTTTGCCATGATTGCAGATGAACCGACCATAACGAGGCCAATTATCAGAATTGCTGAAAATGTATTTTTTAACATTATAATTTTTTTTAATTTGTTTTTTTTAAAGTATTCTCTCTATTTGTTCACTCTGATTATTCTTTCCGGAAAACAACGTTTTTATCTTATCATCCGCTCCTTGTAATGCGAATGCCTTTTTCGGGAAGGAAAAAATTCTGATACCCGTTTCCTGAGAAACCGTCTCCCCTTTGGCATTAACCGGATTAATAATTATCAACTCGGAAGGTGCAAGTGATGCTTCCAGATACGACAGGTCATAGTATTGAACTGCTCCGGGAACTGCCGTCCAAATATATTTGGGGTGATAATAGCGCCTATTGATGATATCTTCAAACGCAACCAAAGGATTCACTAATATCGTTTTATCAATCTCATTCTGGAATGCGGCGAAATGCAGGTACGAAGAACAAAGTTCATCTTTTACCAATGAAGTAATGTTTTCAGGGTCAACATCTGGCCTTTGCTTGATATAATTAAAAAGCAACTGCATATCGCTGGCTTGGATACCTGCAATGCTTTTGCCCACGAGATTTGCTCCGATGAAAAGATTATAGGAAACTCCTTGAATAAAGGCGTCTCCTCGCTCATCCGTATTTTTCAATTCTCCTGTTCCCAGAACATCTGCGGCCAAAATTGAATAACCTTTTTCAATATACTTCTCAATCTCTGCTTCGTTTTTCAATAATTCCTCTTTTCCTGTAGAGTTGAAATACATTAACAATGGCCTTTTGTCATTGCTGTATGGTTTGATAAATACAAATGGAATGGGATACTCAAAATCCTCACTCTGAATAAAATACTTCTCAATTTTATAATTTCTCTTCTCAATCTTACCTGTAAATACCACTGACTCAATCTTCCGATCAGGATCATATCCGGAAAGCTCCTTAACCTTTTGAAGAATGACGTTTTTATTTTTATTCAGGCTAGAAGGATCGGTAACTGAACGCTGATTAATGTATTCTCCGGCTAAATCTTTATTTAAATCAAAAACAATTTTACTTTGATAGGAAGTGGTAACCTGCCCTGTTGGAGAAGCCTGTAGCTCCTCATCCGGGAATAAATCAATTTCTAAATCTTCAGATGAACCTGGTAGCTCCAATTTTTTTTGAAAAAACCGATACATACTTTCCCTATTCTTTTTTCTAGTAGTATGAGGCCCGTCAGCTTCCACCATAGTCATATTTTCTGAATGACCCAGTTTCCCGAAAATCTCCTTTGCATTAGCATACGTTTCCCGTGCTCCCTGAATGCTGAAAAAATCCTGAGTGGTTGTAATTATCATTGTAGGCTTAGGAGCACGAACCATCAATAAATCAGAGTGATCTATACCAAGCTTCAATCCGTTAAACATATTTTGTTCCGCATCCTGTGGCCCGATGGACTCAAGCAAGCGCCGGTGACTTGTAATGTAGCATTCAGGTGCAGAAGCGTAAATTCGTTTATCAACAGCTGAAAGCATTGCTGTTTGTTGCCCACCACCCGATCTGCCGGTCATTCCAATCCGGGTGGCATCAACTTCGGGACGTGAACTTAAATAATCCAATGCACGTATTCCATCCCATAAAAAGTAATCGTTGATAGAATATCCAGCTAATAAACATTGCCCGCCAGCAAATGAATGTTCTTGTGTACTTCCTCCTATATTAGACTTTTGGGTTTCTTCATTCAAATATTGAGTCCGCTCCCCCTGTCCGATCGGATCAAAAGAAAAGACAACAAACCCCTTTGTTACTAAATTATGTATGCTAATTTGGTATACCTTGTTGCGAAAAGAATTTTGCGAGTGACCAACCGAATAAAGAATCGCAGGACGTGGGTTCTTCATATTTTTAGGAATGAACAAACTTCCCGTCACATAAAATCCAGGGTGCGATTCATAAACAATTTTTTCAACCCGGAAATTTTCCCTTTCAAGCTTACCTGTAATTCTTGCATTCAACGGTGTCTTTTCAAATTTGGCAACCGGTGAAGTAAGTTTATCACGAGTCTGTTCCAAATATCTCCGCCAATCTTCGACAGACTGGAGCTTGGAAATTTGTACTTGTCGGTCATCCAGAGATTCTCCTGCTAAATCATAAATATATTGATACAAGGCATGCTGATTGTCCGTATATTTTATCCAAACTTTGTCCTTCATGTAGTTTGGATTTAACACCGAAAAATTATCCTGAGCAAATGACACGGAAAAGAAGTAAAGTAAAAAAAACAGGCAAAAAATGGATTTAAACATTCCCATAATATCTTCTTCCTTTATTATTGCAACTCACTGTATATTAATATTAAACACAAAACCTATCTATTCTATCTTTAGTTCTATAAACTTGGTAGCGACATATCTATTCCATCTCCACCCCCAAGCTCACTATTTATTTTGTGCTGTTTTATTCATCGATTTTTATACCTCATAAGCGCTTCTACATAATAATAATCGGCATAAGTCAACGGCACATCAACTTCTGAGTTGTGGGGTTTAGACCCAACACTGTGCATCAGAATAAAATTTCCGTTTTCTCCCACTTTAGCGGTATATTCATCCGAAGCCAGTGTCCGAATCTGCTTATCGGCAACAGTCAAATATTTATCCGCTAAATCTTTGTCTACATAACTGCTTAATTCTATTAAGGCTGATGCGATTAAGGCCCCAGCAGAAGCATCCCGTTCTTCTTTCGGAATTTCGGGAGCATCAAAATCCCAATAAGGAATATAATCCTCCGGCATATTTGGATGATTCAGTAAATAAGATGCAATCCGGTTAGCCTGATCCAGGTATCTTTTCTCTTTTGTTTCGCGGAACATAAAAGTAAAGCCATATAATCCCCAGGCCTGTCCTCTGCTCCAGGATGATTCATCGCTATATCCCTGGAACGTTTGTTGGGCATGCGGTTTAGCAGTCACCGTGTCATACGATACCACGTGGAAACAACTGTAGTCCGGACGATAATGATTGACCATTGTTTTATCGGCATGCGATACTGAAATATGCTTAAATATACTATCACCTGAAGCCTTCGATGCCCACAACAACAATTCCAGATTCATCATATTATCTATAATCACGGGGTACTGCCAGATTTTTTCATTGAAATCCCACGACTTGATTAATCCCATCTTTTCCCGGTATCGTGTTGACAACGATTTTGCCCCCGTAAGCAGTACCTCGTTGTATGCAGAGTCTCCTGTTATTCTCAATCCATTCCCGTAACTACAATACAGCATAAATCCAACATCATGATTACTTGTCATATACTTGGCATCTTCTATTCTTTGGGTATATTGTTGGGCGTATTTTAACAACTCTTCGTCACCACTATCCTCATATAAATACCACAAAACTCCGGGAAAAAAACCACTGCACCACCAACCATAGTCAGATGTAGTCATTTCTCCATCAACAAAGGATCGTGGCAAAACCAGAGGTTGATCCGCATATTTCTCTGCCATTAAAAGACTCTGCTTTACTGATTTATTTAACGCATCATTAATAACCTGCTCAATTTCCTTTTCCTTTGTATTCGTGCAACTTGCATTCAAAGTTAGTATCCCAATAAAGGCTACACACAGTACTTTTTGAAAAAGTCCTCTAATTTTAATCTCCATTTACTCTTCTTTTTTTTGTTCTGAATTTATTTTTATACTATAATATCTACTTAATCATTACGTCAATGCCATCAGATTTGAGTGACTTGGATTTGGCAGTAACATTTACATACCCCACTTTACCCCCTGGCCTTAAAATTGCCATACATCGACCTAAATATGTCATACAACTATCGGACTGAAAGCTTTTCATATCGGTAGGATTTCCGTTTCCAACTGCAATAATCTTTGCGTCGCCTTCAACCGAGAACGTTATTTTCTGATCATCATCCATCACCAATCGGCCATTCTCGTCAAGAATATTGATCTCAATGTATGCCAGGTCATTTTTATTGGCAGCGATCGCTTCCCTTTCTGCTTTTAACGCTATCTGAGACGCTTTCCCCGTTGTCTGAATGGTTTTCCGTCCGAGTTCGTCATCTCCGTTATATGCAATTGCTGTCAGCTCACCCGGTTGATATGGCACTTTAAAATGGAAAACATATTGGGAACTGTCGGTAGCAAATTTCTCAGCAACCTGCACTTCATTCAGCATCAGCGTCACTTTTTTAGCTGGAGAATACACGAATACATCCATCGGATGATTTTCAAAACCAGACCAATTCCAGCTTGGTAATTCATTCCGCCAGCCCCACTTGCTAATCTCCCATTGGTGTCCTTCCGGTGCCGGCTTCTCAACTGCTATCTCCAGACCACTTCTTCCCCAAACAACATCGCGGTAGTAGGATTGCGGCTTCTTAAAACCAAGCAGATCAATATCGCCGCAATATCCATTAAACCAGGGATAAGCCATTTGTACCGAGTCCAGAGAAGCCTGCCCAATGCCGGCCTCTCCAAGGTAATCCATCCCCGTCCAAACAAAATCCCCAATTACATAAGGCTTATCAAGTGCCATTTTGTAATTTTCATAGGCTTCAACTGCAAAAGTTTCGGAACCAATTATTACCCGTTCAGGAAAAAGCTGATGATCGTTTTCATATTGTTTCCACTGGTAATTATAGGAATGAACATCCATCAACTCGAATGCGGGTGCTGAATCTGACCACGGCCGATCCCCCGGATGGTTCCAGAAACCACAAATAGCCTGGGTAACTGGTCGGGTGTTATCCTTCTCCTTAATGGCCCGAATTAACTCTTTTGCAATACGGATGCCCGAAGAATCCGCCCGCTCATAAATCTCATTGCCATAACTCCAGGCAAATATGGACGGGTGGTTCCGATCGCGCATAACCATGCTTTGAATGTCCTTTTTTGACCACTGCTTAAAGTAACGATGGTAGTCATCCGGTTTCTTTGGTTCTTCCCAGCGGTCAAAAGCCTCATCCATTACCAAAATCCCAAGACGGTCGCAAGCATCTAAAAACTGTTGTGATGGCGGATTATGACTGGTACGGATCGCGTTAAAACCGTTAGCCTTCATCAGTTCTACCTTTCGCTGCTCTGCCCTGTCAAATGTTGCCGCCCCCAGGATGCCGTTATCATGGTGCAGGCAGGCCCCTTTCAAAATAACCGGTTCTCCGTTCAGCAGAAAACCATTGTCCGGGCTGAAATCCAGTGTCCGGATACCAAACCGGGTCTCCACAAGATCCACCAGGCTGTCTCCCTCCCTGATTTCCGTTCTCAATGTGTAAAGATTCGGGTGCTCAGGGGACCAGAGTTCCGGGTTTTCAATTTCAAAACTTGTTTCCATTGGCAGAGAGCTACCATCTGTAGGCATTTTCCCCTGCATTTCAACCAGGGTAATTCCTTCGGCATCTACAACCTCCTGCCGGAATACAAATGTCTTCACTTTTTCTCCCTGGTTTTGAACCGTTGTCGAAACGTCAATTGTAGCCCATTTTTCATCCACCCCAACTGTTTTAACAAAAACGCCCCACACCGGAATATTCAACGGGTCGGTCACCCGAAGCCAGACATGCCGGTAAATACCCGAACCGGAATACCAACGGCTGTTTTCGCCAATGTTCTTTGCGCGAACTACAAGAACATTCTCCTCGCCAGGTGCTTTTAAGTAATCGGTAAGGTTATAGTAAAAAGGTGTATATCCGTTGGGGTGAAAGCCAAGGTGATGCCCGTTGATCCATACGTCAGACTCCATATAAACCCCATCGAAATAAATGGTAAAAATCTTTCCCTGGTCCTTTGGAGAAACAGAAAAAGTCTTTCGGTAAAACCCGGTGCCACCAATCGTAAATCCCGTAGAGACTCCTCCCGGGCTGTTTTTAGAAAATGGCCCGATCACTCCTTCCCCTTCAGGCAGGTCTTCAATACTCCAATCGTGGGGCAAATCAAGCACTCGCCATGATTGATCATCAAAATCTGGTGAGATGGCGTCCTCATTCGATGTTTTTGCGAAACGCCAGTTATCATCGAACAAGCGCATTCGTTCAGTATTCGTTGGAGCAACAAAACTAATTTGCTTATTGTCTTCAACAGCAACTTTTTGTTGGCAGGACAACTGAACCAAAATCAGAAGAATAGACAGCGTTGGAATTGTTTTCATAACAGGTTTTTATGGTTGTAGATACCTTACTTTACATACTCCGTAATTTGACTTTTACCAACACCATTTTGATTAAACGATTCAATGGTAAAATAATAGGATAAGTTGGTGTTCAAACTGTTAATTGTAACAGAAGTGTCAGTATAAACTTGATAGGTATGGTAGAGTTTTCCGTTCTGTGATCCGTAACAGATGTTATAACCGTCGGCACTCTCACTCAAGCTCCAGCGCAAAGTTATACTGCGCCTGTCATCTTTTCTGTTCAGTACAATATCATTTACAGCATCAGGGGCTTTCCCGTTCCCCAAACCAAAAACCCGAAATCCTGAAATGGCAAAATTACCGTCAGGAACCTCAATGTTTTTGATTCTCAAATATCTGCATGTCTCTTTTTCAGGCAATTGAAAATACGCATGGCTACGATCATTCTGATTTTGAGATTGATCAATCAAAATTTTCCAATTATTGTTATCTACAGAATAGTCGATTACATACCGATGAAACACGCCATCGGGCCGGTCGTAAATATTGGTTTCATGCTCTGCAAAGTTGATCTGAATCGCGTAAACATCGTAGCTTTTCTCCAGATCGATTACCGCCCATTCATTTTCGCTTCCGGTTTTAGCTGACCAATAAGTTCTGATATCCTCATTTACCATATTTGAGGCAGGAAGCGAATCGATTGACGATGAAACCTGTACAGGTTTATTATAGGAAAGTAGCATCCATTCCGGAAAAACATCATCAAACGACGTTACCTTTTCTCCCGGAATTTGAATGGGAAAGTCGCCAAATTTGGTTACTGAATACAACTCACCGTCTTCATCAAAAAAAGTTGGGAAAAGCCCTATTCGTCGTTCAAATGGGTGTTTCATTGAAATACTCATTGTTCCAACATGCCAATAATTGCCGTATTTATCTTTGAATGTGCTTCCATGACCAGCCCCCGCAGCGAAACCTTCCGGCTTATATGCAAATGGATTATGTTTCGCAATTTTGTATGGCCCGAGCGGCGATCCTGCTACATATACCCCATCTGAATAGCTTTTGAATTCCGTTCCTGGCCCGGCGTATTGCAAATAATATTTCCCTCTATATTTGTTTACCCAAGCTCCTTCAATCCACGGATGATTATCAATCCGTTCATTATAGTCTCCGGGAACTTCCCAACCATGCTCATCCGTTTTAGCCAGAATAAACTCTACCGGATGTCCAATGGTATCAAAGTTATTTTTGTAATCAAGTTCAATTCCTTTGATGGGAAACCTGTGCGAACATTCCCAGAACAGGTACAAACGTTTATCATCATCCAGAAAAAATGCCGGATCCCAAACGGCAATGTCCAACGAATCTCTGGTTATCTCCCATTTGCCCGACAAAGGATCCCCGGATTTATAAATCGTACTTTTGGTTCTGGAAGATGCCAGAAAATAAAGTGTATCATTAATTTCAATAGCCGTTGGCGCATATTCTTCAGTGGGTATTTCATCTGTTTCTACAAAACTCCACTCTGCCAAATCTCTTGAATGCCAGTAGCCTCCGGTTTTTGATGCAAATAAATAGTACTGATCTCTAAAATAAACGACTGTTGGATCAGCAGCTTCCCTGCGAGAAGGATCTTCCAACTGAAAACGATAATCTAAATCCAGCGGATTACAATACGTTTTCAACTCTTTACGATCCTCCTTGCCGCTAATTTTACAGGCCGATGTAAAAATTATTAAAGTAATAATGGCTGAATAATACTTGATCATATCGTTTAATATAAGTCTAATTGATTGGTAACAGGTTTTAGCGTACTTCTATGGGCATCGACGAACGTTTTAATCTCCTCAATGATGTCTGGGTGTTCCGAAGCGACATCAAATCGCTCAGCCGGATCAACCTCCAAATCATAAAGCAATGGCGTTTCATGAACCACTAACGGATCACCTCCATAGCCGGATTTAGTCAGAAAATGAGCCTTGTATTTCCCTTTTCGAACGGCATAGATTTTTGTACCTCTGTAATAGATGATTTCGTTGCGGACTGGCTCATGACCTCCCTGGAGAAGCGGTGAAAGATCACTTCCGTCATAGATGCGATCTTGAGGTAAATCAATCCCACTCAGAGCACAAAAGGTCGGAAATAAATCAAGCGTAGATCCCATTTCCATGACGACTCCTGGCTCAACAATTCCCGGCCCCCAGAAAACGGTTGGCACACGCATACCTCCTTCATACGTTGATCCCTTACCCCCGGAAAGTAATCCTGCAGAACCACCATGAGATTGAAACATTAGCCAAGGTCCATTGTCCGAAGTAAACACAACCAATGTCTTTTTTTCTAGTCCATTATCTCTGAGTGCTTTCAATACCTGTCCGACACTCCAGTCAAGCTCCTCAATTACATCTCCATAACGTCCTCTTTTACTTGTTCCCTCAAATTCATCGGAACGGAAAAGCGGAACGTGCGGCATAGCATGTGCCAGGTAAAGCGCAAAGGGCTTGTCTTTATTTTTCTCGATATAAGCTATCGCTTCCTTCGTATAATTTTTGGTTAACTCAGTCTGGATCGCTTGTTCCTGAACAATTTCGTGATTCCGGTAAAGAGAGATCTGAAAATATTCCTGCTTCGGATGTCTACATGATTTCCAATAATCAATATTCGGATCACGATCCATGTCATTGCTGTATTTCAGTCCATAGAAATAGTCAAATCCGTGACTGGTTGGCAAAAACTGTGGTTCGTGTCCCAAATGCCACTTACCTATACACGCGGTATTGTAGCCGTGATCGCTGAGAATTTTAGCGAATGTAATCTCTGATTCAGGAAGGCCTCCTTTCGATTCGGGAAAAATAACCCGATGATTATCACTGCACATGCCATTACGAATTGGCAATCGGCCTGTCATAATGCCCGCCCTACTAGGCGTACATACAGAAGAAGAAACATAAAAATTGGTCCACTTTTGTCCTTCCTCTGCCATTTTATCCAAATTGGGAGTACGAATGGTAGGATGACCGAATGATCCTAAATCCCCATAACCAAGATCATCGCAAAAAATAACAATGTAATTGGGTTTCTCTTTTCGAATACTCTCAGCTTCTACACCAGAAGTGACTAGCAAGCCGAATACCAGTATGATTAATTGGTTTAAATTCATGATTTCGTTGGTTTAGTCTATTATTTCAAATACGGGCTCATAGCTTTTTGCCAGATTTTATATCCTTTGGCATTTAAATGAAGTAAATCTTCACGGTAGTTTTCGTTTTCCGGAACCCCATCGGGTTCGAGCAAAGGATCCCAAATGTTAATGAAATCAATATCTTCATTTTCCGCAGCAAATTGCTTTAGCTTCCGATTCATTACCAGCATTGTTTCTTTAAGTTCCCATCGCTTTGGACTAGGTTTCATCGATACCAGTGAAATCTGAACACCCGGAATTTGTACTCTCGTCCATTCTACCAACTGCAATAACTCAGCAAAAATTGAATCAGGTTTTTCGCCTGCAGCAATGTCATTTTCACCTTCGTACAAAATAATTTGTTTGGGCTGATATGGCAATATTAAACGTTCTTTGAAGAAAAGGACATCGCTCATTTCTGAACCGCCAAAACCGCGGTTGACCATGTTTTTTCCTGGGAAATAGTCACCCACATCTTGCCAAATCGTGAACGATGAACTACCGAGCATTAAAATCCCTCCGGGTTCGGGCATTGAAACAGAATCCTTTTTCTCATACTTTGCAATTGATTCCCCCCACTTTACTTCGGGATCATATTGTGCAAAAGCAATGTTTCCTGCTATAAGAATTGTGGTTATTAACACCAAGCTAATTTTAAAAAAATGCCTTTTCATAGATATAAATATTTAGTTTTTTTCACTCCAAAATAAAGGGCTAGGTAAACACCTACTCGCGCCCACCCTGCGCGACTTACAACCCACTTTTCATCGTCTTTCTGAATTACTTCTGCACAATGTGCAGGTGTCAAAATTTTAATTAGTTAGTCTCGTTTATTTTGCTGACTACTGGGCATTTAAAGGTGACTCCGGTGAGTCCAAATAAAAATAGGCACACGATGTAACATTGTCAGACCTTTCGAAAAACAAGTAGTTCATTTCTTTTGAAAAATCAACCTCTACCATTTCTTTTCCAGCTTTATAGATGGGGCCTTTCATGTTACTCAACTTTTCAATTTCCTCTCCCTTTGCAAAACCAATTTGCTGAATGGTAACTTTTATATCTTCATAAAAATATACTGGATCTGGAATGTGAAATCGGTAAAACGCATATTCGAAATTCGGTTCATCGGCAATGGTACACCCCTGATACTGATTAGCATATTCGCCTTGTCCCCAGCCGGTTCCAATATAATCTTCGGTTCCTGTTCCGCACAAAGTAGGAAATTCGGAATCACCATCGAGATAAATTTTCACTTCACCCTCGCCCCACCAGGCTCGGTGATATTCTACATCATTTACTGCCACACTCAGATTTACGCCCAGGTACCGACCAGTTCCATTTACTTTCGGTAAAATCTGATAGTCTTCCTTTAAAATGGTAGCCTGTTGCTGATTGAAAATGGCATGGAAGTACAAAACATCGTCGTCAACCTTATCACCTATAGTGTAATTGACATCGTAGAAAAACATAGCCACATCCTTTTCGGTGGTATTTGTCACCGTGATTTTCATACTTTTGCGGAATGGCATCGGAATGTAACAATTGAAACTTCGTCCTTCGGGGCTTGCAAACAAGGCATTTTCAAAGGTTTTCATTTTGCCTAGTCCCTGGTTGAAGAAATCGCCCAAAGGTGCAGAAACAGCTGGAGTTACCGCATCATCCCAGAACATTTCAATTTTTAATCCGCGCAAAAACTCAGGTGTCCGCTCATCAATAGTAAGCCAAATTCTTCTTATCATTCCGCTCGTTCCTGACGTTTCAGCCAACACTTTGCTTTGGCCGGCAGGTAATTTGAATGACGCAGAACCTTTTCGTCCGCCATTTGCCATTCCTCCTTTTCCTTTTTCTCCCTTCCAGTTTTCGGCGCTGGCCCAGCGGGTTTGTGTGCCTGTCGGTTTTTCGAAAAGTGATTGCGCTATCAAATTTCCTGCAAACATGAACAGTGATGCAGCAAGAAATATTTTCAATTTGTTCATCGTTTAAATTTTTGAATCAAAAATTAATCTCTCCTAAATTGATTCATCCAGGTGTAAATATCCTGATCAAATGCATCATAGGCCGAATCCTCCGATCCCATTCCGGAACCATCATACGTTCTGGTCCATGAGTCATGCCCCACACCGGGATAAATCGTCAGTTTGGCTGGAACTTTTGGATTGAGTTCATTTATTGCGGGAACAATCGCTTTAGAATATTCATCAGAAACGGTTCCATCCGCATCACCATGAAAAACCCAAAGCGGAATCTTTGATAAATTCTCATTCCCTTCTTCACTTAATTCACCTTTCCCGCAAATTGGCACAGCAGCAGCAAGATGTGATGCTTCACCAAATGAACAAAGCAGATCAAAAGTAGCAAAGCCGCCCATACTTATTCCGGTAAGGTAAATTCGGCTGGTATCAATCTGATCATTTGAATCCATGACAAATTCTATAAACTGCTTCACGAGATCCCTGTTCCACCAATCTCCATGGCATTGTGGAGATGCAACAAACATTTCAGTTGATGGATTCCATGTCGCGTTTTCAATCATTTTTGTAGGACCATGTTTTAGGACTTTGTTCAAATCGGCTAGCGTGGTTGTGCTATTTCCCCGTTCACCAGATCCATGTAAAAAAATCAGCAAGGGATAATTCCCATCAGAGTTCAATGAACTTGAAGGTGTAAAGAAATAATAACCATACGGGGAACTGGTTTTATCAAGGTACAATGGCTGGTGATACCCTCCATTAACCGGAAAATCCGTTAAGGTTGGTTCTGACGTTTCCTCTTCGATCATTTCATCAACGGTTTGACTATTGCATGAACTTGTTCCTACATAGAACAGCACAATTAATAGACTGATAGCAATTTTCATAGTTTGGTTTTTAGGCAGTTAATCTACTTTAACATCACGAATACTGAATACTTCCTCACCATTAAAATCAATACTGGCTTTTAACTGATAGTCGCCTGTTTCTTTGGGCATTTCAATATCAAAGTCAGTAATTGTTCGACCTACCTCATCGATGCTGATTGATTTTGTGGACTCGGAAACAATCTTCTCGTTCTTTAAAATCTGAAATTTCAAATCACCTGAATAGGTTTCATATAAATCATTGATTGCAAATACTGAAACAGACTTTTTTTCTTCAGCCTTAGCGTGATTAATCCACCAGTCGATCATTAAACCGACAGGTGCAAAAGCTGATCTGGCATGCTTTTCAAAAGGTTTATGCAGAATCAAATTCTTCACGTCTTTCCAGTCGTCTCCAGTCATTGCATTCGTGCTATTTGTCAATGCACAAAAATGTAGCACTCCCGCCATTTGACGATGGCATCTCCAGTATTCGGTTTTTACTGCCAGAGTTCTCGCTTTCCATTCCAGTCTTTTCTCCGGTGTGTCCAGTTCCGGTAAGCGACTGTAAACGCATTCGGTTAACGGGGTAGGATTACCGTCACGGGTAAGCCATACCCAAGCGTATTCGTTATTGATGATTGCATTTGGCCAACGATCGCGACTAATTGGTGGTTGATATTCGTTCGGATCATTGAAAGTTTCAATATATTCGCCTGCCAGCACATCGTAAAGCATTCCCTTTCTAGAAACCTGATCATCGCCTAAAAAATACGGGTGCAGAAACAAGTATGGATGAGATTCAATACAATCGGTAGGAGACATTGGCGCGGAGAAACCATTATCCCAAGGCCGATTTGACAAATCCAAATGCCGGACTTGATTAATCGCTTTTCCAACCTCCTGCCAAAGCGTTTCATTCTGTGCATCCCAAATGACCACGGAAGGGTGATTCCAGCGCTCCCGCATCCAGTCTGTATATTCAGTGACCAATGTGCTTGCCGTGTAACGTTCATGTTGTCCTGTATTCACCCGGCTTGTGTCATCAAGGAAAATACCCCAAAAAGCATACTCATCAGCTACTAAAAAGCCCATTTCGTCTGCAATATCATACCAAAAATGAGGAGCAAAACCAACATGATATCTATAGGTGTTCCAATGTAAGTCCTTAAATTTTTGATGCATTTTAATCACCCAATCCCTATTCCATGGCAAATCCTGACGAACAGTATCATCCATAAAGCGATGCAAAGCCAAATTAGTTCCCCTCATATAATAGGGCTTGCCATTTAGCATTCCAACTTTTTTCTCTGGGTCAAATTTGAACTCACGCATTCCAAAGCGGACATTCTTTGTATCTGATCCGGTTGATAGATGTATGGAATATAAAAAGGGATTCTCCGGCGACCATAGCTGGCAATCAGCTATGGGAACTCGAAAATCGAGCGTATCCAACTGATTTGCTTTTAATAATTTTGACCTGCTCTTGCCATTTTTAACTGCGGCTCCGCTTTTAAACTCAGACAATTCATATTTCAATTGAACATTTTTATCCTGATCACTGATCAGATAGGCAACAACCCTCACTGTATTGGTTTCAATTTCAGGAACAATCTGAACGTTTTCAACGTACGGATAATCGGTGAGAATTAACTCAACCTCATCGTAAATACCGGGAGTATACCGGATTTTTTCGTTATCCTTTCCGTAAGGAATTGTATCCGGCAAAATATCGGTATTTGCCCCAACCCGAATTACAATTTCGTTTGGCTCATTATTCCCTTTTAAGTATCCGGCAACGTCATAAAATTCCGGAGTATACGAATATAACTTTTCGCCAACTGCTTGTCCATTTACAAAAACCTTTTGCCCGTAAGCAATTTTATGCGTTTTGATGATCGCAACCGGAGGAACCTTTCCTTCGACTTTTATCTCTTTTTTATACCAGAAATAATCTCGCAACGGCGATTTTGAATAAACACTATCAAAAGCAGGAGTCGCCAAATCAACTAAGCCGGGAACCTGAACAGTATGGGAATAAGATTCAGGTAAATAATCTGGAGTAATTGATTCCGAAACCTGCCACTCACCGTTTAGCGACATAACTTTTCTTTCGCTTTGTGACGAGCAGGCAGTTAGCGTTATTAGTAGTATAAGAATATAGTTTTTCATTTTAAGTCTAGTTGTTTTCCAATAATATTAATTGCTCTAAAGCGGCCAATCCAAACCAATCCATCGTGTAAGTACAGATCAACGGATAATAATGGCGATAAACGATTCCTGAAGCCCAGGTATCGCCAACGATTCCTCCTCTTGCAAGAATATCATCTCCGGTATATTGATGTTCCATACACCACAGCAATGCCTTTTGGGCTGCCTCCAGGTATTTTGGATTATCGGTGTATTGATAAAGTTGATATAGCAGCAAACTCCATAGTGGTGTTCCTTTTTCACTAATCCCAACTTTTTGTGGATCAACATACAATTGCCACGGAAACGAACCGTCATCAAGCTGTTTACCAATAACATTCTCAGCAAGTGCAATTGCTTTTTTCAGGTAATAATCACCTTCCGGCATCATTTGGTGAGCAGATAATAATCCAATCATTGCCCAGCCATTTCCACGAGTTGTTTGCCCATCTTTCATTAAAATAGGAGTTCCAACCGGTCTTCCTGTTGGCCAGCAATCGTCTGTATGATCTGCCTGATTTCTATGAAACGTTCTATACCACAAACCACTGGGATCTTCCAGAACGTTTATCAGCCCATCCAAATATTCCTTGCCAATCTGTTTATGCTTTTCGTTTTTGGTGTACTTGTATGTTTCGGAAAAACCAATCATACCAAAGCCGGATTCATCCATCGTCCAGTTTTTCCATTTGTTGGCTTTCAAAACGAAATCCTGTTCAACAATGCTATCGCCTTCCATCACTTTACCAATTTGTTCAGATTGAAGAATCGCTACATTCAGGAATCGCTGATCACCTGTCGCTTCATAGAGTGGAATCCATCCCCATCCGGCCAGAAAATGTGCATCAGCCGGGCTCAGATAGCCTGAAAAACCTTCATCATAAATCATTCGTGGATCGTAGCGACAAATGGTAATCCCGTAAGCAGGGTGATCTTTATCCAACATCTGAAACCGGAGGGACGCTTCACCAATAAGCCTCGCGGTTTCAATCAATTTTTCATAGCCAAACTCTTCGGCTAATTCGGGTATTTTTGAAGCATCTAACAATAGCTTTATGGCAGGCCCGTATGTCCACATCCAGTCTGAACGACGGTACATTTTCGAGTCTAAATCATAAAAAAGAAATAAACCCCCATAAGTCGGACTGAGTGGATTCAGGTTTTGAGCACTTAGGATGAAGCTAATGCTTTGGCTTAGGGAGGTAATCAAATTTTCCCTAATTAAATCTGAATCAGTTTGAATTTCTTTCCCAACGGTATTATCCGTAATAACCTCTTCATCCAGTAATAGCTTTTCACCCGCTTTATGAGAGTATATCTTGATAGTCCCGCTCCAAACAGGAGATAAAGTTGTTAGTTGGTAATCGAAATGATTCCCTGATCCTGACAATTCAACAATCTCCTGCAAATAGAAACTCTTTAGTTCTGCTGTCTCAGATTCCACATAAATATGGTTTTCCCAATGTTCCAGGTGATTTGCAAAAACAAGAGTATCCCTAAGTTCAGCATAGCTATTCCAAAAATTACTATTCCAGCTGTAGTGATCGCCATCACTAACATTAGCAACAATTGCAACTGCATGTAGATTTTCTTTTAATTGCAAATCAATGACCGGGAACCACATGTCCTTTCCATGAACCATTCCCTGATTCTCACCCCTGGTATTATCCGGCGAGACATCCGTTAGTTTTGAAACATCCTTATTCCTATCGCTGTGTATTTCCAGAATAATCTTGTCACAACCGGAAGGAATGTCATATGAAAGATGAAAATTGCATCCATCTTTCTCCCAAACTTGATTGACTTTATTCGCAACTATTTCCGGACAAATCCAGAAAAAAAAGAGTTCTATCACAAAAAGTCTTAAAATATTTCGTTTCATTAGTTTAAAATTACAAGTCGCTTAACGTTCGTTCCCCATTTACTATGACACCTCACCAGGTAAATACCCGACTTCACACCGTCACCAAAACGATAAACTTTCTCCCCCTCAACAAAAGCATTTTGTTCCAGCACCTGGATTAATTGTCCATCAGAAGAAAATACCGAAACACTTACCTCGCTCCTGCCAGGAAGCTTAACTAATATCTGAGCCGAAGTTTGGGCTGGATTGGGGTAAACAACCAAATCAGCTTTAACACTATTAAATTGATCAAAACCGGTCTCAATTTCTGACGCAACAATATAGATCGGTCTTTCCGACAAAGTAAGATTTACTTTCGTTCCCTCCATCGTCACAGAAACAGTGTCACCGTCTTCGTCTAAATTAGATGGTACAATTGAATAAACGGCTGACGCACTGCCAATTTCCAACTGATAATCGGTTGTAGCCCCGTTATCTTGGTTCGAATTGGTCTGTCGTGTCCACAGAGCATATTTTTTACCATTATTATCAGGATCATCAAATTGAAGGCAATAAACTTCGTTGTTTCCAGCTTTTTGGGCGTATGTAACAACTCCGTCATAATAGCTTGTCCCCAACACATTTTGCATTGTAGCCAAATGAAAATAGGAAGGCTTTTTCTCATATCCCGCATTTTTATCTTTGATCAATCCGCTGGATGAATATTGTCCGGCATTCGTGCTGTTGACATCTGCAGCCATAAACATGAACGCTTTCTCAAAACCCATTTTCATCAAAATCAGGTTTGCCCTTACCAGGTAATTTGCCTGAGCGTCAAATGTTGCATAAATGTATGAGTGAGATCCGCTAGTTGCTTTATAAGTATCCCAACCAAATTCAGTTATCCAAATGGGCATATCAGGGAGTACACGGTTTTTCCATTTAAAAAGTCCTTCCATCTTAACCTCAAAGCCATAAGTTTCGTGTTCGGGAGAATATCCATTCGTATGATCGGAACAATACATGTGAACATTTAAAACATCAAAAGGAACCCTTCCGTTTGAGTGTTGCAATATTTCATGAAAAATCAATGAATCAGCACCAGCTGTACCTGCAACGACATGCTGGGCATCGGGGTCAACGGACTTTATACCCAGTAAGGGATGAGATGCATCCGGTTGAACACCGTACCCGTCGTGAACCGCATTACAGTATGTCGCATAATTTTCTGCCGGCCATTCGGGCGACCACCACCAATAGTCAGGCTCATTTTCATCTTCATAATATTTGATAATATCTAAGCCAGTTGCTTTGTCAGCAGTTTCAAGTTTTGATTCTTCAATTTGCTTTGAACCATAACGAGCCACCAACTGCCCCATGAACTCAAGTTTCTCAATATAATCCGACGCCTTCGAGCCGTCTCCTGTATTGTTGGGAATATGATCATCATCCAGCCAACCCGGTTTATTTAATGCATCGATAAGAACGTTAATCCCCAATTCAGTACATTCATCCATAAAGTTATTGTGATTTGGCCAGGTGTAAGTATGCGGTTCTTTTGTAATATTATCCCATTTGTAATAATTGTTCGCCGCTTCATAATGTGCCCAACTGTGGTATTCCCGGATCCATTTTACGCAGTTTGATATTTCATCCAAATATTTATTATCGTGCGCAGCGATATTCGTATTTGCACCTAAAAAATCAGAAACATTTTGGCGTTCATCCTGCGAAAAAACAGGGGTGACGGAACTGATAAGGAGCAAAAGTGTTAAAATCTTAATCGTTGTCTTTTTTATGCTAGAAATTTTCATGGTTCCATTTAAAATAAGTTGTCATTTTCGATGACCAGGAATTGTGGTGTTTCTGTAAGTACCACACCTAAATTACCGCCTTGGGGTTTTACAAGAGTGGTATCTCCGTCCATATCTAAATAATTAGGCTTAATCAGGTAGGCATTATTTACGTCTTTTGTAACTTCGATTTGGTATTCAGTTTTCACCCCACTATCATGGTCAGACTCAATTTTTCTTGTCCATAATACCAATACATTCTTTTTAGAAGATCGGTCTGTGAATTTTAAATTAAATACTTCGTTTTCCCCGTGTTTCTGGCGATATGTGAGTGCTTTGTCATAAACTAAGTCTCCTAAGATCCTTTGAAGTGTAGCAAGGTAATAGTAGGAAAGTTTCTTTTTTAGTTTGTTCTTTTTGTCCATAAACAAACCACAGGTCGCATATTGCAATATCTCTTTACTATCAGTATCACCGGCCATGTACATAAAAGCCTTTTCGAAGCCCAAGTGTTTTAAAATAAGGAATGATCGCAACAAGTAGTTTGCCTGGCTTTCTGGAGTTGCATATGCATATGAATGTTGCCCATCTTCATTTTTGTAAGTATCCCATCCGAACTCGGTCAGCCAAACAGGCATGTCTGGTAAAACCCGATTTTTCCACTTCAAATACTCAAAAAAGTAAGTTTCGAAACCATGCTCTTCATTCTCCGGCGAGAATGAATAATCTTTATGATCGGAACAATACATGTGAACATTTAAAATGTCGAATGGAATTTGCCCGTTGCAAGCCTTCATTACTTCAGAAATGTACAGGGTGTCAATCTTTGCTAATCCTGCCATAACATGCATCGCATTTGGATCAACTGACTTTATACCGAGCAATGGGTATTCGTTTGTTGTTTGCAAGCCGGAGCCAGCATGAACTCCTATACAATATTGCGCATAATCGGCAGCACTCCACGCCGGTATTTTCCACCAATAATTAGGCTCATTGTCATCTTCGAAGTATTTAACATATCCGGTACCTGATGTCTTATCTTCGGTTTCAAGTAATGCTGTATCAATTTTTGTTGATCCATACCGAGCAACTAATTGGGATACAAATTCAATACGCTCTATATAGTCGGATGATTTGGAACCATCACCTGTATTGTTAGGAATATGCTCGTCATTTACCCAATCCGGCCGATTGAGCACATCCAATAATACCTGAACCCCAAGTTCGCGGCAGGTTTCCAAAAATTCATAATGACGAGCCCACACATCATCCTTTCGACTGGTCGTGTCAGCCCAGGAATAACGATCATTCTGTTTTTCGTAATGAGACCAGGCGTGGTATTCCCTAACCCATTTTACACAGCTCGACAGGTCGGCGAGGTATTGCTTATTGTACTCTCCCAAAAATGTATTTGCCCCCACGAACTCAGAGAATTTATCTTCATTCTCTTGAGATACGACTTGAGAAAAACAAGTAATTAAAAATACAATTGTAATTGTTAGTCTCTTCAATCGATTCATTAATTCTACTGTCATAAAACTATTTTGAGATGTTCGATCACTGATATAGCTAGCCCTTATGGTCAAATTATACAATAAAGAGGGCCTCAAGTGAAAATCCGGACACTTTTTTTCGAATAACATAGGGACACCAGCAGTAAGTTACCGGCATTATAGATGACTGCAGTTATAGATTCAGCTCACAAACAAGAACTTAGGTGTGCGGCAGATATTAATATCGAAAACTGCTAGACGTTTGACAAATCAATGGTAATCTGCCAATTGCCTGCCTCAAATATTTTAACTTCGCAAGTAAATTTCTCTTTGGCAGCGCCAAATCCTGTTGCTGATTTTGAATCAAACTCAATTTCCATTTCCAGTGGAAATTTGTCCACAACAAATCTTTTATCATAGAATGTTCCAGCGTTCGAGTTAACCCGCAAATTGGAAATACCGACTGTCGAATTTTTCCGCATGATAATAATCTCAACCTGACTCGGAGTTAGCGATTTCTTGGTAATTACCAGCTTGTTAATGTTTGAAGATTTCGATTCTACTTCATATGGCTTTTCATATTTACCAATGTATTCATCATCCTTCCAAAAACCAACGACAACACTATCTGGCTGATTTTCCCTATTAATTACCAATTGACCTTCACCATCTTTTAAGCCATCTTTCCAGTTACCCTTATAAACATTCCCATTACTCCAGGTATATGTTCCATTTCCCTCGGGTAATCCCTTTTTAAATTCTCCTTCGTAAGTGTCTTCGCCAACAGCTATTCCTTCGCCATGTGCTTTCCCCCTTTTACAATCACCATCATATTTTTCTGAAATTTTCGGTAGAAGTACTTTACAATCATCGTCTGGCAATAACTGCCAGGAAGAAAGGAATAACAAAGCAGTTAGCGCTATCATTAATTTTCTGAGTCTGTTCATGGTCTAATCGAATTTATAGGTTAATATCGAGAGCATGCCCCATAGGGACATGCTCTTTTTGTAGTTGGGTTATTGATAAGCCGGATTTTGCTCCAGCGCATCATTTCTAAGTAATTCATCTTCATGAATTGGTAAGAATAGATGATTGTCTGTTGCAGAATTTGTAATTTGCTTTGCATACTCTTTGTCCCAGCGTAGCAAGTCAAACCAACGCATGCCATCTTCATAAATCATTTCCCTGCGCTTTTCATCCCTGATTGCCTGAACCATTTTTTCTTTCGTGTCGACGTCAGCCAATGTTAGAGCATCAATTCCTGTGGTGCCTTTGGGTACATCCCAGAATGGATTTTCATAGTCCGGATCATAAGCACGTGCTCTAATGGTATTCAAGAAATCCAGTGCCGCTTGCTTGTTTGATTCGTAGTCTTGCTCAATCAAAATCTCGTATTTATTAAAATACAATTCGGTTGCCCGAATCAACACAAAGTTCAACTGCTCAATTCCACCGTTGGCATATCCTCTTGGCGGAACGTGTTTGCGGATAGCAATATTATTTGACCATGGGTGGTCTCCGTACATAAATTCCCAACGGATATCTTTTCCTTGTGAAACCATCAGCTCATCTGCAGTATCGAATAAATCGTACACTTGATCGGCAATTTCAAAATCAAATCCCATGAACCAGCCAAACAGACCCGAACCGAAAAAGCCGGGAGAATAATCATTTTGTTGCTCAAAAATAGACTCACTTGAGTTCATTGGCTCATCAAAGATACTTCTCCATTTTACGGCTAGAGGGTATAAGCCACTGGCGATAACTTCTTCAGATAATGCAAGGGCTGTAGTTAAGTCTCCTTGATACATTGCAATTCTGGCCAAATAAGCTTTTGCAGCCCATTTACTTGCACGTCCTTTCCTCAAGTTAGTTTCAGAAGCGTCAGCATAATTTTCCAGTACTGCTGGCAGGTCATTAGCGGCAATAGTCAAATCAGCTTTAACTTGCTCAAGAACTTGCTGATGTGTTGACTTGGCAATCTCATTATCCTCGGGGCCACCAGTCTTCAATTCGAGTACCAATGGAACATCTCCCCACATCATGGTCAAATAATAATAAGTTACACCACGTAAGAAATGTCCTTCTGCCAACATTTCTTTTTTCCTGTTTCCACTGAATTTGTCGTCTGGAATTTCAGCGGTCTTCTCTAAAAACAAGTTAACATTCGCAACGGCCTCATACATTTTGGCCCACGAGCCATTATAACCACCACCAGATGATGGATTTGCCGTTAACTGAGTGCGATCTTTCAACTGAAAACACCATCCACTAGGTTGCTTGATATCGTCGGTTGATACCTGAAAATAACAGATCAACTGAGAATAGGCACTTTCATTAAAAAAGCGGTTATAACATCCGGTCAGGCCTATTTCCGCAGCACTTTCCGAATCGTACAAGGCATTCATCTCAATACTCGAATACACGTCTTGCTCCAATACTTCCTGACATTGTACAAAAAACAATACAGCCGGGAGTATTAATAAGTATTTATATATTTTCTTCATTTTTTGAATATTAAAAATTACAAACCTGATTAGAATGTTATATTAACACCAAGGCGATAAGCTCTTGATTGTGGATAAGAACCATAATCATAACCACGCAGCAATCCACTGTTTGATCCGCCATTAACCCCAGTAAAGTGGTCTACTTCAGGATCGAAACCAGAATATTTGGTAAATGTCAAAAGGTTGTTTGCTGTCAGGTATATTCTTGCTGATTTAAGATTAAGTCTTGACAATAATCCTGACTCAAATGTGTAACCAAGAGTAACTGATTTTAACCTCAGGTAAGAACCATCTTCTAACCATCCTGTATGAGGAAGCGTGTAATCATTGTTCCTATCGTCATAGTTAATAACCGGATATTCAGTCACATCACCAGGTTGCTGCCATCTGTTATCAAATGCTGTCTGAGTAGTATTTGCACCAACAATTGTACGATCATTCAAGGTCATTGTTTCTAACCATCTGCGAGTGGCATTATAAATCTTATTTCCATAAGAATACTGCATGAAAATTGAAAGATCGATATTCTTATATGAGAAGTTATTTGTTAAACCTCCAAAGAAATCAGGAAAGGGGCTTCCTGCCATAATCAAATCACCTTCGTTCGGAAGGCCTCCGCTTTCATCCTGATCAACAATCACAATCGTACCATCATCAGGATTAACATACTTTTCTCTTTCATATAAGTAGAAACCAATCGATTCTCCTTCTCTTGCAATACTTCTGCCTCCAGCTCCACTTACAATTACATCCTTACCTCCCAATAGTTCGAGAACTTTATTTTGGTTTGTTGAAATATTAAAGTCAGCATTCCAGTTGAAGTTTTCTTTCGTTATAATGGTTCCGTTTATTCCAAACTCCAAACCCCTATTCTCCATTTTACCAATGTTATCAAGCTTAGAACCAACACCTCGGGTATTGGGAAGTGGAACCTGAAATAACAAGTTATCAGTAGTTTTTACATAGTAATCAAAAGTGAAATTCAATCGACTATTTAACAAGCTCACATCAGTACCAATATTAAACTGGGTTGTTTCTTCCCATTGCAGCTCCGGAGTTGGCAAACTTGAAATTACACCACCGGTTTGATTATTGTAATTACTACCGGAATTCGTTCCTGTACCAACAGTCATAATACCACGAGCAGCATAGTTTGATATTTCCTGATTACCTGTTACACCATAACTCGCACGGATTTTCCAATCATCCAAAAAACTCAAGTCTTGCATGAACGATTCTTCGGATACTCTCCATGCTACAGACCCTGATGGGAAAAAACCATAACGGTTGTCTTTACCGAAGCGTGAAGAACCATCGTAACGTGCATTCAATAACAGCATATATTTTCCTTGATAATCGTAATTGAAACGACCAAAGAAAGAAGTAA
This sequence comes from Sunxiuqinia indica, assembly GCF_009847015.1. GTDB lineage: Bacteria > Bacteroidota > Bacteroidia > Bacteroidales > Prolixibacteraceae > Sunxiuqinia > Sunxiuqinia indica. Next base: position 76,005 of record NZ_WVEM01000017.1, on the reverse strand, counting down.
TACCATATGCTTGTTTATCAGAATCAGCGACATCAATGTCGGTTCCTGCGTTTAGAGTGGCCACTTTGTCAGAAACAATTCCACTCACCAATACAAAGCTGTTTTCCCAAATTGTTTCCTGAACGGTATTACCCGCTAAGAATGTAAAACTATGATCTTTAACTCCTAATGCATAAGTGACGTAATTTTCTAGTGTCCATGCTTTTTGATTAAACGTACGCTGAGATTTTTGACCTCTCCAATCCACGCCTTCAAAAGCATTTGGATTTGGTGGATCGAACCAATTTTCCAGTTCACCACGAATGTCACCCGAAGCCTGAACACGATAATTCAATCCAGGTAATAAATCTACTTTAGCATAAGCTGAAGCAATGATACGAGTTACGTTAGTTGTAATATCAACATCCAATGCTTGCCTGACCGGGTTGCCATATTCTTTCTGAAATGGATCATTGGTGAAAGTCCCATCAGCCAGGTAGACTGGAGTTACCGGAGCTTTAACCAAAGCTGTTGACAATACTGATCCTCCATAAAGATGGTTATTATTTGAAGCGTCTGCTTTATCGGGACTACCGTCGTTTTTAGTACGGTTCTGATCGGTAAAAGCTGCATACAAACTAGTTCCCACTGAAATATGCTCTCCTAAATCCTGATCAACATTTGCACGCATGTTGTAGCGACTAAAATCGGAACCAATGATGATCCCTTTTTGGTTATAATAACCTGCACTAACCATATAACGTGTTGCTTCGGTACCACCACGCATCGACATGTTAACTTCATTGACCGATCCCATGCGGAAAATCTCATCCTGCCAATTAGTATTAACCGGAGGATTATTAATCATACTTTCTGGGTAAATATTCACATATTCCGGCTCTTCTTCACTAAGTTGAGAGCGACCTTCATTCACCATCCTCATATAATCCGAAGCACCTAGTAAATCGTATTGACTTGTCACTTCAGACATTCCGGTATAAACATTTACACTAAATTCACCTTTCCCTTCAACACCTCGTTTTGTGGTAATCAACACAACCCCATTAGCAGCACGCGCACCATAAATAGAAGTTGCAGCTGCATCTTTCAGGATTTCAATTGATTCAATATCTGCAGGATTAATTTGCGACATCCCATTTACCCTGTTCTCTCCAACGTTACGGTTACTGGTCTGCGTATTCTCCAGTGGAATACCATCGATCACATACAACGGATCGTTACCCGAACCAATTGAGGTTGTTCCTCGAACGCGGATCGTTACACCACCACCTGGTTCACCAGTATTATTGGTGACCAATACTCCGGCAGCTTTACCTTGAATGGCCTGGTCAATTCCTGTTGCAGCCATGCCTTTGATATCTTCGGCAGAAACAGAAGTGATCGCAGCTGATATTTTCTTACGGCTTTGAGAACCATAGCCTACAGCGACAACCTCTTCAATCCCAATTGCATCATGCTCCATAACAAGGGTAACCTGATTTACTCCTTCAATTGAAACTTCGGTCTGTTTCATACCAACAAAAGAAACCGAGAGTGTTTTTGCAGATGTTGGAACAGTAATCGTAAAGTTTCCATCAAAATCAGTAATAGTGCCGATTGTAGTTCCCTGCACGAATACAGAAGCTCCCGGAATCGATTGTCCGTCGCTATCCTTTACTTTTCCGGTAATTTTTCTTTCATCCTGTTGTGAATATTTCAACTGGCTCAATGCTTTACGAATAATAATTTGCCTTTCGTAAACATCATAACGGACTGTTTCATCAGCCAACACTTTATCCAAAATTTGATTAATTGTTGCATTTTTAAGATCAACAACCACTTCCTTAGACACATTGAGATCTTCATTTCGGTACAAGAACACAAATTCGCTGTTCTCTTCAATGTACTGAATGACATTATTTATGGTCGTTCTTTGCAAGCTAATATCCAGCCTCGTGGTCTGGGAATAACTATTTGCTGAAACCGATAAAAAACAACCTACAATAAATAGCATTAATAAGCGCATAATTCGCCACATTTTTTTACAACTTCCCCTTCCAGGAAAGCCAGTTAACGATTTTTTTTTCATAAATTTGATCAACTTAATTGTTAATAAATACTTTATTCTTAAGGTATTTGTATTAAACCGGTTTGTGCGTCACCACTTACCGGTTTATTTTTTAATTAGATAGTTATTCTCATTCACTCTTTTATAATTAGTTTGTGACACTCTACATAAATATTCTAGTGCTTCTTCTATACCCTGCGATAAATCAAGTTTTCCAGTTATCTTTCCTCGTGCAACAACCGGACTTTCAATACTCACTAAAACGTTATAATAACGCTCAACTTTTCTAACAATTCGACTAAACTGTTCGTCATTAAACCTTAAGAGGCCTTTCGTCCAGATTGAATAGCTGTAAGCATCTACCAGATTGACTTTTGATGCTTCTGTTTGGCGGTTGAAGACATATTGCTGGTTGGGTTTTAAAACCAATTCCCGCTCAAACAATCCGGCTTCTCTTTTTTTAACAGATATACTTCCTTCTTCCAGAGTCGTTTGTATTGTATAGTCGTCTGGGTAGGCGTTAACATTAAACCTTGTCCCCAAAACACGAATATTTAAATCAGTAGTTTTAACTATAAAGGGTTTAGATTCATTGTGACTCACGTCAAAAAAAGCTTCCCCATATAAAGTAACCTCCCTGTTTTTCGCCCCAAATACCTCAGGGTACATTAAGCGACTTCCTGCATTTAACCATACTGTAGTACCATCGCTCAGTATTATTTTAGAACGATTACCATAGGGAATAACGAGCTGATTAATTCGTTGACGATTGTTTTGAGTTGCCTTTATTACTTTGTTTTCATTCAGCAATATATCTCCGCGTTCACTATAAGACAGTGTCGATTCGGAATCCTCAAGTCCAATTTTATTATTTTCAGAAAGGATCAGGGTGGGCTCATTCACCTGCACCGGTGTGTAAACAAATTGATCAAAGGTATTTTGAACATCCTTATCCATCTGATAATACACGGCAATGCCACTAATTATTGAAAACACAATAGCAATAGCCGCATATTTAGACAACTCTTTTATGAATCGTCTACTGCGAAGCTTCTTATCTTCATTTTCCAATGAGTGAATAATGTTCGAAGAAAGAGTTTTCTTTTCTGCAGATGACATTATTTCGTTTGGGTGATTCAATTTCAATAAGTTTAATTTTGTTTCCAGAATAAAATCTACATCATCTGGATTTTCCTTCATATATTTCTCCCAATAGGCATCAACCATTTCATCGGAGTTGAATACCCATTTGAAAAATAATGGATTATCAATTATTTCTAGATTTCGTTTATTCATAGTAGTGACGCGTTACTATATAGAAAGAGGAGAGAACAGTGAAAAAGGGACAAGAAAAAGTAAAAAAAGAATTTAGGTCCTAAAACATAAGCAGAAGAGTTCCATCAGTTTTTGGCCAAACCGCCCTCTCAGGTCCTCTAACAATCGGTAAACCTGTTTCTTGGCGGTGTCGGGTTTGATTCCAAGCAAATCTCCTATTTCCCGGTAGTTAAGGCCACTGTAGAACTTCAAATACAAAAGTTCTCTTTTCCGGGGATCTAAATTTGCTAACATTTTCTGCAACGAAGCCGTTCGGTTATCAGCCGATTCTCCTTCGATCAGCTGTTCTTCAAGGTCAAATTTAAGATGAAAGCTTAACAGCTCTTCCTCACCGACTTTGGCAACTTTTTTACTTTGCTGAATTTCTTTGATTATCGTTCTTCTAAGTGAACGCAGAAGATAAAATTCCAGATATTCCGGCTTAGTCAGGTTTTTGCGGTATTTGTATAAACTTATAAATAAGTCCTGAATACAGTCCTGAACCAATTCCCGATTAGGTGTGATTTTCATTCCATAGGCGAAAAGTACATCAACGTATTCATTGTAAATTTCGTGAAAAGCGAGTCTATTCCCATTGATGAACAGCTCCCAAATCCCCTGCCAGTACTCCCTATCTTTCAATCCCTTATTCACTTGCGATAATATAAAGTTAAGCTTTTATGTCTTCTCTTAACCAATCAGCTTGCGATCAGTTTACTTCGTTCTACTCTCAATAGCTTGATGTAACTTCCTTTGAAGCACCTTGACGGTATCTTGTATCGATACGTCAGAAATGATATTCTGGTTTTCATCCGGATCAATATTGTGATCATAAATCATTTGTCCCTGGATAACACCATTCTCATCAGTCCACTCAGAATAAAGATATCGCTGGTTCTTAATTGATTCCCCCCGTATATATCGACTATAAACAGCATCTTTCCATGTTCTTTGAGGGTTTTCCAGTACAGGTACAAAACTTTTCCCCTGAAGCTGTTTTGGTAAATCTATATTGGCCAACTCGCAAAGTGATGGAAATATGTCAACAAACTCGACCAAAGCTCTCGTTTCTCCCGCATTCTTGAAGCCAGGAGCTTTAACAATTAGAGGCGAATTCAAAGAGGTCTTAAAATTAGCATGTTTACACCAAAGGCTATGTTCGCCCAGCTGCCATCCATGATCACCCCATAAAACAACAATGGTATTATCTGCCAACCCAAGTTCATCAAGTGCATCAAGTACGCGCCCAATTTGTGCATCGACATAGCTGACACAGGCGTAATACCCGTGTATTAATTGCAGGGCCATTTCATCAGAAACAGGCCCTTTAGCCGGAACTCCATAATAACTTCTCAATTCGCCAAAATTATGCATGGCCTCTTTCGGAACACCCTGTGGCGGATAATAATTATCAGGTAGCTGGATCTCATCCGGCTCATACATATCCCAATATTTTTGGGGTGCGTTAAACGGAAGATGTGGCTTCAAAAAACCAGCAGCTAAAAAAAACGGTTTGCCCATTTCTTTCAACCTTTTTAAATCATTTATTGTTTTTTCGGCTAAAAGTCCATCATTGTAACCGTTATCATCAACATCAGCAGCCTCGTATGGTAACCCCCGTTTTATTCCGCTTCTCAAAATATTCAAGTTAGTGTCAGCTTGATAGTTCAGGTACGAACCGCCATTCTCCGCTGGGTTCCAAGGATCTTCTGACCAACTTTCCCGGATATCATTTAAATGGTGAAAAACTTTTCCATTCGATATGGTATAATACCCTTCATTTCGAAAAACTTCAGGAAGACTAACCGCTTGTGGTGCATCTTCCTCTGCTCGGGTAGCATAGCCTACAAACCGATCAGCCGTAGGCCTCATCCCAGTTAACAAGCTTGCTCTCGAAGCTCCACAAACCGGAACATTGCAATAGGCATTTATGAACGTAAGCCCCCCTGAGGCAAGGCGGTCAATACTAGGCGAAATGATTTGTTTCTGTCCATAGCAGCCCAATTCAGGACGCAAATCATCGACCGCGATAAACAATACATTGGGTTTCTTGGCCTCTTTTTTTCCCTGACAGGATAGTGTTACCGATAAAATAATAAAACACCCGATTTTTAAAAGCTTGTACATAGGTTTAGTTTTTGTTCGTTTACATACTGATTTGTTGATGTCTAATCATCCAGCTTCAACAGTTCTATCTTCTTAAAATCAACAGGTTGCCCTTCGGCCTGAAGTGCGATATATCCATCCTCAATAATTGCCCCCACAGGAATGGGGTAATTTTCAGGTAATAAAAAACCACCAATTTGTGGCTCGGAACAGTGCAAAACGGTATCACCCTCCATAACATGACTTATTGATCTGGCTCCATTTACAATGATTTCAACGGTCACCCATTCATCGTCAAAATAATAATTTGAAGAGGCAGGGACAATATGCTTCTCAGTTCGCTGCCCTCTCCATTCAACAGTGGTTCCCGGTGTGCAGAGATTTGCCGTATGCTGCTTCACAGAATCGGAACTTCCCAGCAACTGTGTTTCCAAAGACACCGGCCAATATTGCTCAATACCCATGCTCCCGGCCGATTGGGAATGAATCATGATACCGCTGTTTCGGTAACAAAACGACTCGGCATCGGGTAACAAAGAACCAACAAACCGGTATTCAACTCTCAGTTTGTATTTTGAAAGCTTTTCCTTGTAAAAAAGATGACCATAACGATTATTGAACTGATCGTATTCGTCGTAACAAACCCGAAGCAAGCCATCCTCCACACGAAAGACATTCAATGTATTTACACCCACTGAGTCACCTGCAACTTTTGGAGTCCAGCCATCCAGATTCTTACCATTAAAAATACTAAGCCATCCCCTATTATTATCGGAATGTAAAACCTTTTTTGTTCCTCCCGTACAGGAGCAAAGCACCATTAGCAGAATACTGATTATTTTCATAAATTCAGTTTAAATTGAATAATTTTAGATCAAGCAATTCGTTTTTATTCCTTCGACACGTTCTGTTTAAACATAAGAAAACAATGAGCGAATTGTGTTTCACAACTCGCAATCTTCTTCTTTAAAAATCATATTTTATTGTTGATGGCTGCGGTTCTGTTGCCAACTTACGCCATTCTCCCTCTATTTTTATAACCACAATATCATTGTCCTTATCGTAAAAAATGGTGCCATCCTGACTATTTTTAAGCGACTGATAATTCACGTGTTTGGCACTCTCTTCATAATTCTGTTCATCATCTCCCTCGGGTTTCTCCTTCCGAATATCATCAGTCCCAATCCTTCCTAACGTCAGCGCATTCGAAAGTGTCAGCGATCCGTAAAAAATAGCCTGGTCGCGGCCAAATAGAAACGAATGTTGCCGGACATCCGAACCTATGCGAAACCAATTGTAAGCCAGAGTAGAATGATTATACTCAGTCCCGTAATAATACATTTCAGCAACAGGTTTCCCTTGCTCGATGTGCTTATTGACCAAAAGCGTGATGCGTGATTTGTCGTCCTTCGCATATCCTTCGAAAACATGAAACCCCCAACGTTTTTTGTTTTTCTCGTTTTGGTTTCCGCGAACCTGAACCATATAGGGCGTACTTAAAATACCATTTACAGTGGTGTACATAGGAGTTAACGTCGGATCAAACCCAAAATGATATCCCCTGTTCGTCCACTTGCTCCAGGTTGAATCAATATCTGATTTCAACTCAATCCTAAAGCGATCGGAATGGGGAGATCCTTCGAATAGCTGAAAATATTGCCTTGCCACTTGTTTCTCAACCTTAGCTTGCCCAAACGATGCAATACTGAGAACCAGCAAGGTTAATACAGTAACAAAACTTATCACTTTCATAAACCGATATTTTAAATGACTGTAAACTTCTTCAAGTTAAGCTATTTACTTTAACTTTCCGTTTTTTACGCTCCAACGTGGTACAATTACCATCAAGGTTTATTATAGCTCATCCACTTGAACGATCACGGGACGCTCCGATACGTTGACTTCTACTTTGTGATTCACTACGGTCAGCGCTTCCTTTTCACCAAGCTCTTTTTGGTCCTCTAAACGAATTTGTGTGACTGAATTAACCTTTTCTGATAAGTTTAATTGAAATCCATCAACCGATGTCCCATCAGAAGTAGGACACCAAAGCACATAGGCTCCCCTACCATTCTCTGGATTCTTAAATTGATAAATCCACACATTCTCGTTTCCTGAGTCCACTTCTTCTTGAAATAACATGTCAGATAACGCATGTTTTAGCGTTTTCACATAAAACCACGATGGCTTGTACTCTTCGTCGACAGTGATAAAACCACATTTACCGTAGACTCCGTGTGGATAATTTTTCAGGTCATTGGCCAAAAACATCTGCATTCTGTCTAATCCTGCTGCTGCACCGATTAGAAATTCACGAACCAACCACTGTCCCTGAATTTCTTCCATGGTAATTTTTTCGGGGTACAACTCATGTCCCCAAGCTGCAGACTGATACGTTGATGAGTCGGTGTCCCAACCAAATTCGCTTAACCATACTTCTTTGTCGGGCAAGTTCTTGTCTCTCCAGGCGATGACTTTTTCAAGCTTTTCTTTTAATTTATCTGCTTCGGGACTTATCCCATAAGCTTCTTCCCCTGAGTGTTGTTTCCCCATCGTATTGCAGTAGTTGTGTAGATTGATCACTTCGGATGGGAAACTGCCATCACGATGATAATCAGACCATAATTTCATAGCCTGTACATAACTCAAGGATATACCGGCAAGCCCTCCAAACACAAAATTGATATTCGGGTCAGCATTCTTTACCCCAAATCCTTCCCCCATTTGATTCAGGTGTCCATCATAGGAGGCACTGCAGAAAGCGGCAAATTCGTAGGGTGTGAAATGTTCAGACGGCCAACCCCACCAGCCATTCGGCTCGTTCCAGTTTTCAAAATAGCGAATCAATCCCATTCCCGTTTTCTTTGGGCTTACTTCAGTGGTTCTTAATAGTCGGTCCTCAACCGGATTGTGCCCATAGCGAGCCACGTATTGAAACGAATAATCGGAAATTAATTTATACGAAAACGGATCGTCAGGATCACCTCCAAAATTTGGCTTACTTTCTTCTTCATTTTCCTCGTCAACATGTCGATGAATACATGGTACACACTCAATTCCCATGTCCAGCATTTTTTGATAGTATTCATCACTATTGCCGATTTCCATTCCAGCGTATTCATTGTGTCCTTTATCACTTCTGATGTCACCCCAATCGATTGGAGTCTCCAAATCCATCACTCCATTCCAACGCCATGGACGATATTCCCGAACGCTACCAATGGCTTCATGAACTCGGTCTGGAGTGCTGATGTATGAATTCATTCCTATAAACTTATCCATGGTTGTTGTTACCGGCTTTTGAGTAGCAGCAACATCTTCCACTACCTTCTCTTCCAACGGATAACCAACAATAACGACTTCTTTTATGGCAACATCACAATTCTTAGGAAACTCAGCAGTTTTATCGTATTGCTCTGTTGCATGCTTTTGCAATTGGACAAATTGCGTTTGAGTATTTAAGTCAATTTTTAACCATTTGCCGCTGTTTTGCATTTCCAACACATGAGGATTCTCCCAAGCAAATGGCTTACCTGATGAAACCTGAAATTTACCACCTTCAATATTTTTATCTTTTTTGCCATCAAACACCCAAATTGAAGTGATTTGATAGTGGCACCCTAAGTCAATAATAAGCCCAGCAGGCCAATACGTTGTTACACCATAAGTGTCCCAAAGAGTCTCGGGAATACCGGTCGTATCTTGCTCATCGAACCAGTTCATATGCTCTCCCGAACCGGTTTCGTTTATGACCATTTCTTCGGATATCTTTATTATTTCAGGTGTTTTAGAAGTACACCCAATTATAACAGACAATATGGATGCAATAAACATAGCATTTTTCAATTTCATAATTTTAGTTTTTTGTTAGTTTTTCGATTAACCAATCAGCCAGTTTTTCTTCCTGCTCCGGATAAGTCCAGTGTGCTGTTTCTGGAACGATAAATATTTCCTTGGGAGCTGTAATTGTATTGTATGCTGAAAACGTGGAAGTGGGGCCACAAACCCCATCATTATATCCCCAGGAGTACAGCCCGGGTACCTTTATAAACCGAGCAAAGTTGACCACATCATAGTAAGCTGAAGTTTCTACTTTTTCAGCAATGGGATGCGGTTCTCTCTGAAAATGAAAGGGCCATCCTCCCGCCCGTCCATGCAAAAAGCCAGTATGATCACAGAAAGCCGGATAACGGACAGCCAGATAATCAATTCGGGAATCAAGCGAAGCGGTCACAATTGAAAGTGCGCCCCCCTGGCTTCCGCCGGCAACGGCAATATTTTCTCCATCGAACTCTGAAAGTGAACAAAGAAAATCGACAGCTCGCACACACCCCAAGAATACCCGTTTGAAATAGTAGTCATCTCGGTTGTCCAGATTATTATACCAGTAATCTTTTAAAGCACCTTCTCTTAAATTAGCATATACCGAAGACTCCATGGTAACCGGAATGCCATGAATACCAATCGCAAGGGTTATAATTCCTTTTTTTGCTTTTTCAACATCACCGTACATCGGCCAAACTCCCGCACCAGGCACTTCGAGCAACGCAGGATGTTTTCCCTCGGAGGTTGGCACACAAAGAACTCCGAATATTTTGCCTGTGATATTATTGAAGCTTACTTCATATACTTTCACTCCACCTGCTTCGCGTTCTGGCAGTTCCCTGAAAACCGGTTCCAAAGGAATCTCTTTCAATTGCATTTTTCCTTGATTCCAAAATTCCTCGAAATCCTTTGGAAGCTTACCCGTTGGCTTTATCTTCTTTGGTTCATATCCTACAGTTGCCGTCCCTGTATAGGTTTTATTTTCGTACTTAAAGGTAGCTGTACATCTTAAAAAACCGGGTTGCGCCATGCCTTTGGCATCTACAATTAAACCACTTTCTGGAATTGCTACTGTTGCTGAATCGATAGCAGGCATTTTTTCAGGTCCTATTGTATAACTTATCTGAGCACCTTCCAATGCCACATTCGATTTTAACACTTTAATCGAAAAGCGAACCGACTCATTAACCGCATAATTCCAATCACTGTGATCAGGTGAAACAACTACCTTAATAAATTCTTCCTTGGGCTGACAGAAAACCTTCTCGGGAGCCATCCCCGCAAAAGTCATCCACCAGATTAGAAAAAATAGTTTACTTCTCATTCTCATAACTTACGTCATTCTGGTTATTTAATATTCTTTTTTTCAATGGATTTTATTCGGTTGTCAAGCCTGCAATTCTTACCGTTTTTAAGGTAGGCTTCCGGGTGGGTGGTTCCGGGAGGGACAGCTAGCTGTACATCTTCAATCAGCAATCCGTCAAAATCTTCGCCATAAATGGCATTCGTATAGTAATCGGGCATTTCATCCAACCATTGCACAGAATAGTTTCTAATTGAAATATCCTTTGTTCCTTTCAAATAGATAGCAGGTATATCATGCGCGAATACTGACAGCTTATGGTCTTTGGAAGGGCGTAAATCAAAGTTTCCTCCTGAATATTGTTGAAATTTTCCATTGGAAATCTGCATATCAACTCCATCAAAACTGATATTTCGTATTGAGCCCGGATGAAAAGCGTACAACAAAACACCAGCTTCGCTATTAATCTGAATATTGGAAAAACGAATGTTTTGAATGAGCGAATGTTCCCGCCTTTTTTCGGCATCTTCATAGGAATTATCCAACGGCATTTCTGAAATATGAATGGGCTCCGCTTTTCCCCACCACCCCGAATGCAAGCGGGTATTAATAATTAAATCGGAGAAAATGATGTTTTCAATAGTTTCACCCAAACGACCGTTGATGCAAATTCCCCGATTGCTATTCAAAATCAAATTTTGAAAAACACAGTCACCAATCCTGCTTTTTGCCCAACCTAGGCGGATGGCAGCCGAACGAGATTCGATGGTGCAGTTTGTTACTGTAATATCCCGAGCTTCACCATCACAAAAGCCATCGGCACAAGGGCTAATGGCGATACCATCATCACCCGCAATAATGGTGCATCCAGAAATATGCACATGCTGAGACTGGCTGATATCCAGTCCATCAGAATTAGGAACCAACAAACTGTTCAGCACTTTGATGTTAGTAAAATCAACGTATTTGCAGCATGCCAGATGAATGTTCCAGTTTGGTGCTTTCTGAACAGTTATTCCCTCAAACAGCATGTTTTCGCACTCAATGAACGTCATCAACATACCGGGACGGTCTTTCGTTTTTAGCGGACCATCCGGTAATCGAACTTTAAAATCATTCCCTTGCCTAACCACGGAATAATCCACCTGCCACTCCGGCCCAGTGACATCTGCATCAAAAAAAGCCATGTCATTGCCATCAATCACTCCACGACCAACAATCGAAATATTTTTAGCTCTCTTTGCCCATATAAACGAAGTACTTCTGCCTTCTGATTTTACACCGAGGTCATCGTAATCTTCCAGATTTGGGCTGGCCAGGATTTTTGCACCGGCATCCAATTCAAGCGTCACACTACTCAGGATTTGTATCGATCCGGAAAGATAAACGCCGGAAGGAAAACGAACCGTTCCCCCTCCGGAATTATGACAATCTTTAATTGCGGCATTGATTGATTCCGTATTTAAAAATTTCCCGTCGCCGACAGCCCCATAGTCTTTTACATCAAATTCTTTCGCAACGAGAATTTGAACAATAAAACAGAGAGCCAAACAACAATAAATAAATTTCATCATCAGAAATATTTAAGGAATCAAAACTTTTACAGTGTTGGATGCCTGACAATCAGCTAATTTAATTTGATTGCCTTTGATCACATTTCCATTAAGACTTACAGTTATCTCAGATACAGTGGAGCGATTAATCTGAATATCAAAGCTCTTGCCTCTGAAGATGCGACTAACACTGATTTCATTCCACTCAGCAGGCAGTTTGGGATCGATAACAAGTTGATCAAAATCTGGCTGAACACCAACCATTTCCTTAGTCAATACATTGTAAAACCATGCCACTGATCCTGTAATCCATGTAAATTCCATCTGGAATTTGTTGTTTTTATGGTCAGGGCCGTAGCAGCCATTCGCATAAATATAGGGAGGCATATTTTGTTTGGCATCGCTGCCCGATCCTTCAAAATACCCCGGCGTAATTTTTTTGAATGCCTGATAGGCTTCTTCCACACGACCTGCTCGTAACAATCCCATGACCATCCAAACATTAACATGTGAATAAACGGTGCCATTCTCGCAAATACCCGGTTCCATGCAACTGATACGGCCAATATTCGGGTCGAAAGAAGTAAAAGTTGGGGCCAAAAGCAGGTAGCCAATATCTGTATTCAGCATTTTATTGGCTGAGTCAACCACTTGTTGCTGACGTCCTTCATCAGCAATCCCGGCAATCATTGACCAGCTTTGGGTATTCAAAAATATTTTACCTTCATGGCTTTCACTCGAACCAACCGCACGTCCATTATCATCGTAACAACGGATGTACCAATCACCATCCCATGCATTTTTGTTGATTGCATCCTTAATATTTTGGTATCTAGAATTGTATCCATTGACTTTTTCATCTTCCAGATGCTCAAATAAGTCAATCATTTGTCGTAACGCTTCGGCATAAGCCATACTCAGCCAAACACTTTCGCCACGTCCTTCTTTACCGATTGCAGTTAAAGAGTCGTTCCAATCGCCAAATTTAATTAGTACTAAATTGTGGGCGCCTTTGTTATTTTCAAGGAAATTTAAAGCCCGTTCAATATGCTCCAAAACGGTAGCTGAACCTTCATCGAAAAATTGAATTTCCTCAGATAGAAAATCAAAATCAGCGGTCTCTTTTAAGTATGACACCAATGTAAACACCAACCATAAAGCGCTATCAGAGTATGGCTTGGTATCCACAGGATTCCACCCACGAAGGGCCATTCCACTGGTATATTGGTGTTGTAAGGCTTCACGCAAAATCACTTTGGTCCGCTCCGGATTGAAAGAAGAAACCCCGTAACCGTGCTGTACGATATCGCGGTAGCCCATCCAGCCCCATCGGCACCATTGCGCACCGTAGGCAGTTTGGTGTTTCATCCACACGTTCAACATCCTGTTCAAGTGCTCGTCCGGTGTATTAAAACGGTTGTTCGCAATAAAATCGTTGTGATATTCTTTTAATTCCTCGAAAGCCTTATCCATTTTGCCGAGGTATTTATCCTTCAACGGCGTCATATCTTCCACCGAATCTGAAATACCCAAAACCAAATTGATTTTTTCAGATTGTCCCGGCTCCAATTCCAGTTTAAATTGGGTAACTCCAACTGTTGCATCACTTGACCCAATTGAACTGCGGCACTTTCCTTCTACCACCACTTGTGGCTCGTTCATACTATTGTACTGACCAACGAACGCATCGCGACTACCGTCAAAACCAATAATTTTCTTATCAGGAGCCATAAAGGCTGTTTGATGATTATGTGGGGTTACATGTGGATGTTTGTTGGCAATCAAAGCGTTGTTTTCTTCATTCAAATAGGTAGTTCGGAAAAACATATCGCCGTAACTGTTGAAGCCCCACTTGTACGAGAACTGAAATTGGTTGTACACAAAAACACTCAGGTCTCTTTTCTTTCCTGATTTGTTTTCAAATCCCATGGTCCAAAGCTCAACCGGATCTTTGCCTTTAGGCACAAAAATTCGGAAAGATGATCCGATTTGATTGGTTTCCGATTTAATGATGGAATAACCCAGGCCATGAGTACATTCGTAGGAATCAAAAGCTTTCTTTACCGGCTCCCAGTTCACATTCCAATACTCTCCGGTTTCGTTATCACGCACATAAATCAGGCGGCTCATCAAATGATCGCGACCAAAAACATCGAAATCACAAATCCGGCCAATACCAGTAAACAACTGCACTGCTTCCTTTTCATCCACCTGGTAATCAAAAAAACCCACCCCTGTTTGATGTACTCCTGAAAAGAGTACATCGTTCCACATAAAATTATCAAAAGCCCTGGGGGTCTTTGGATCGGTTATCGTAAATTCTGTTCCGTCTTCGTTAAAATATCCGTACTTACTCATTGTCTTTCTATTTTGAAATTATTCTACTTTAATGTTTATGCCTTTTTATAGTTTCGAACCTTCTTAATCAGCATTTGAGCCACCGGAATGGATAACGCTTGAATCAAAGCAATTATCACCAGAACATATCGTAATGCAAACTCAGGCGAAGCATATTCGGATGCTATCAAGAAAAGAAGACATCCAATCATACGACCTACAAATAATCCCGCTTCGTGATTAAAGATGTAAGCAAACTTGTTTCGTTTTTCCAATTCGGATATGTGATCAATTACACCCAATTGAATCGGATAGTAAGCTGCATCAAGCAACGGTCGGGATAACGAGTTGCATATTTGGTAAATCACTACTCCAATAGCACTGAAAAAGATGCTATTGACCATGCCACCCATGAGAAAAACCAATAAGCCAAATGAAAAAACATAGATTCGATGCTCTGGCCTGGAAAATCGACCAATCAGGTAAAGAACCAACGCTGTGATTATTGATCCTACAGCAACCAGTCCGCCCAGTGAGCCTTCTTTACCGACAAAGCTAAGAATCAGCAAAATGGGGAAAAAGAAAATAGCGGCCTGGGCTATCCCCTTAAAACCTCCAAGTAACAACATCCAATTCCAATCTTTATGAAACTTGAAAAAGATAAATCGTTCATTTTTAGGATTATCGAAATCACCTTGATGCACCATGATCGAAGAAAAAATCGTTAATCCGAAGACGACAACGGTTAATGTGATGTAGGCTGCTTTTGCAGGATACCACCCAAACTCCTCACCAGTGGCAATAAAATAACCTGCAATGGCGGGAATAAAAATAAAAGTAATCGTGTAGAAAAAAGTTTCCATGCTGAAATAGTAGTTCCGATTGCTGTCGTTGGTAGAAGACAGCGACAGAAAATCGCGATTAGCCCAGAAAAATCCATACGAACACCCCATCACCAATCCTGAAATTGAAATTCCAACAATATCAACTGAATCCAACATCATCATGATGGTCATTGCGACACCACTCATCAGCATACCAAGCGAATAAAGGCGAGCAATTTTTATTCGCCGAAGCAACATTCCATTGACCAAAAAAGCGACGGGTATACCCAGGTAAACCATTAGTTGGTAAACTACCACATAGGAAGTATTATCGGATTGACGCAAGATATAGGCGCCAACAAAAAGCTCCAAAATTGGTAATACCAACGCGTAAATAAGGTTAGTTAGCAACAAAATTCGCATGTTGCGCGGGAACGATGTAAAATGATCGTATTCTTTTTTAAATAATTTCAACATAGTCTTTATCGGTTAGTCAATTTTTAGTTTTTCGTATTTTGAACAAATCCCATCACCTCCGTAAAAGTGGCCACCCAAATTTCATCTTGTTGATCATTTATGAATTCAAGAAGTTCCTGGTGCACGCCCGCATCAACATCAATGTAATCGCCTCCAACACCATGAAAAAGAAAGATTCCCAATCCACCATTTTTCACTACAGTTTTAGCATACTGAATCAAATCATTTGCACTAGATCCCTGCTTTACACCGTAAGCTGGAACTTTGTATGGGTTAAGATTATCCAGGCTTGTAATACCATCAGTATCTTTGCCGTTTCTGGCATATTTCACTAATCCCGATTGTTTTAATGAATCCGAGTAATCGACACCTCCAACGACCGTTTCGCCACATGGATAGGCATAACTAACCGGCTTCTTCCCGGTTATGGCAAGGATAAGTTTGCTCATCATTCCTATTTCCCTAAGGATAGAAGGAACATCGTAATTCTCAGAATAGAAACGTGAAGATTTACCCGCTTTCCCATTTCCTTTACAGGGATGAAAAAGTGAATGATTCCCAATTTCATGCCCCTGATCACTTACTTGCTTCCATTCATCAAATCTGTTTTCAGGAAGGTACCCATAAAGAAAAAACGTTCCTTTAAAACCAAAAGCATTCAGCTGAGGAACAACATTATCTAAGTGAGAATTCAATCCGTCGTCGTATGATAAAACAATGGCTGCTTTTTTTCCGTCAGGCCATGCAAACTGAGCATTAATTACCTGACAGGTCAACACAATCAGAACTATTAAAAGTATAATTCGTCTATTCATGATGCCATCCCCCTTGATAGATTCAACTGCGGATATTTTATCCCAACCTTGTTTGTATTAATCAATTTTACGCTCATCTCATATCGATATTTCGATCAGTTTAAGTCAATAATATTTTTCCCGGGACTTATGTGAATATGCTTACCTGACCATTCGAATGTGCCAACGATACTTTCAGGAAGGGATACAAAACCTGTAATACCTGATTTCCCTTTTCTCGTTAACTCAATTTCAATTATTCCATTGGAATGCGGCATTTGGGCATGAACAGTCTTCAAATCACCAAAAGCTGGCTTTATAGAAACTTCTTTGAACCCGGGCTTTGATGGTCTTATACCACAAACAGTAGCTAAAAGGTCATAATTGGGGCTTGAACTCCATGCATGACAATCTGATCGTTCTGAATAGTCCCCCTCTTCAAAAGTACTTAACCCATTCTCTATCATTTTCTTCCAGTCATCTAACTGATGCAAATAATCATTTGCTAAGCCCGCTTTATACATGGCCTGAAAAAGATAAAAGCGAAAATAAATACTGGTCTGAATTAGCGATTTATCCTCAATCACGCGCTCAATCAGTTCTTTTTGCTCCGATTGAGGAATTGCATCTGTTAATACAGCCCAGATGTTAGTGTGCTGCGAGTAAATTTCATCTGTTGGAATGTCGCGAAAAAAGCCTTTTTGACGATCGTAACAAAGCTTGTAAACAGCTTCTTTTATATTTGATGCCAAATTCTTGTATTGTGAAGCCTCATAATCATGGCCAAAATACTGAAATAACTCGCTTGCATTATCCAGTGCATATGCAAATTGCAATGAGATAAGAGCTGAGTTGCCAGAATCTGCACCTGAAGGCATTCCACACATGAAACCATCAGTCCAGTCGGTAAAGTTGAACCAATCAAGTGATCCCAACAGCCCATTATCATCCATTCGTCTTTCAAACCAACCTAACACTGAACGAATCCCTGGAAGAAATTGACGAACAAAAACAGGATCATTTCGGTGCATATAATAATCATGAACCAGATCAACCCAATACAACGAGAATGGGGGAATTACCTGCAGATTATTGGTTGGTCCTCTGCCCATCGTTAGTCCCTCCGGCATTCTCGATTGGTCTGCTTGCAACAATAAATTTCTCATTAACCGGTCATCACCAGAAACATATAAGGAAATCAGAGCCTGAATGCGGGAATCACCTAGATATTGAAGCTGTTCCCAATAGGGGCAATCCATGTATGTTTCACCAGCGCATAGACGTGCCGTCCACCAGCCCGTGTCCCATATTTGAGTTAAGGAAGGATCGTCTGTTTTGAAGAAAGCATTTTCCTCAAACGGATAGGCTGTGAAGATTAAATAAAAATCTTCTAATTCGAGAGGTTCTTCCGATGTCGTTATTTCCAGCTCCGCATAACGGCAGGTACGGAGCCACAATGGAATAAACTTCCTTTTTGTTCCACCATCTGGTATAAAAATATCGTAATAGCCTTCTATTTCTTTGCCCTCGATGATATTTCGGTTCCCTTTTTTACCATCTTTTGCATAGAGTGCCTCTGCATAGGTGACTTTTATGGAGCTATTTTTACCTCCTGATACAATCAGCTCCGGATATCCAATAGTCAATTTCTCATGATCAAGGAGCAACTTCACCTTTGAATTGGCCGGAACAATTATTCTTTTACCTCCACTTAAGAATTGCCGATCAGCTTCAATCCCCTCTGTTCGAGCAATTTTTTTAAATCGCGTGAGCCGTTGCTCCATCATTGGAATTTCCCTCGGGACAAGATGCCATAAAACACCATGTAAAAATCCACGACCTACACCTGTTTCAATCGCTTTTGGAGCTAACCACTTACTGTCATCATAACTTAGTTTTTGCCATCCCCATGGGTATAAATCAGCTGCAATCGAATCACAGGGGCCGGCAACAAAAAAATGCCTTACCATTTTATTTGTTACTGGATTGGGCTTGTAGGCTTTATTGTGGGTAACACGCCAATTAGTACCTCCGGTATTTAGTTTTTCACCTAAATATCCTGCTCCTTGCAGAATAAAAGCTGTGCGGTTTGAAAACTGCGATACTGGTCGAAATTCACCTAAATTGAAAACTTCAGCAGCGATAATATTTTCGCCCTTTTTTAGAAATGGAGTGATATTGACTGTTTCATATTTCCAATATTGCAGACTGCTTTTTGCAGGTCCTTTTGCGACTTCTACTTCGTTAACATACAACCGATAACGATTATCTGCCGACACGTAAATAACTGATGAATCACAAACCTCATTTAGATAAAATTTTCTCCTAAAATTGAATACAGAATATTCAAAACCGGAAGCTGTTGGATGAGTGATCCAGGCTGACTGCCACATGTGTCGCTGATTATTCCAATCCGTATTTACCTCCACTGGTCTCTCCTGTGGCTTTCCCGTTAAAGGAAATATGACAATAAGTAGTATGAGTAGTATTCGCGTCTGTTTCACCTTTTATATACGTTATTGTTTTTGCCTTACTTTAATCTTTTTATTGAGGTTTGATTTAATTTTCGAAATGATACAACTCAAGCGGCTGCGATTCAGGAATAAAATCCCATCCTTTATCACCATTTCTCCTTAAGGTTTCCCAAC
This sequence comes from Sunxiuqinia indica, assembly GCF_009847015.1. GTDB lineage: Bacteria > Bacteroidota > Bacteroidia > Bacteroidales > Prolixibacteraceae > Sunxiuqinia > Sunxiuqinia indica. The sequence goes on along the minus strand of NZ_WVEM01000017.1, from coordinate 56,777 downwards.
GAAGTATATAAGTGCCATATTCATCTGAAGTGTCTTCAAGAATATTCACGGTAGCCAAATCACTATCCCACCTCAAATTGGTTAAACTGTCCGGGTAGTTTTGTTTGAATTCAATTTGCTTGATCACTTTCAAATTGGCTTCATCAATCACAAATCTCTGTTGTCCAACAGTATCCACGTAGTATTTTTGAGTAAGCTGATCTCCTTCAAGTTTAACCTTCGACAAGCCAACACGTGCAATGATGGAACCCCAGCCGCCAAAATCCCAACGCCAGTCCCAATCAGTCGCCTGGTAAATTTTCCATTTCCCGTTTTCACTTCTTGCGTTGTAAATTTGAATGTTTCCGTTCTCATCATATTTGTGATAGGAAGCAATCACCCGATTTTGGGAGTCAAAACCAATTCTGATATTGCCATTCAACATCCCATTTTGAGCTGGCACGGGATCAACAATATCACAATTAGCCAGCGTAATTGGAATCGCCTGTGTAGAGCCGTCACTTTTTTCCCAGTGAATCAGATCTTTACTCCTCGCATAACTTAAATTGGTGTTCGTGTTGGCATCCGGATTCTCCCGCCAAACCCAAAGCATATGAAAATATCCATCAGGCCCCAACTGTGGTCCTTCTATGTATGCATTTGTTTTACCTTCTCCATTAATGAGTGGCTCCTCAACTAATCGGCTCCACTTTTTACTTTCAGCTTGGTACCGGTTATAAATCTGGCTTCCTTTTCCACTGCTCCCGGTCCGATAATTGAAAATTAAATCGCCATTATGATCTTTGAAAAACCGTGGGTATGTTACTGCATGTTCTTCGTTTCCAATTAAACTTTCTTTTTTAACCAAACTGGTTACGTCATACGGTTTTTCAGCTTGAAAATAAATGAGTGGTACCACATGCATGTTCCCTGAAACGTGCAAACAGCCTTCCTCATCCAGCACCATGGTGATGTAATTGTGCGCATCCCACTCGACTTGAGTATCCAACCTCTTTTTTATCCAGGTATTTTCTCCCAACTTACGTTGGGCAACTGTCATATACTTAGCGCTGTCGTAATAGGCAATAAATTGATGTGGTGGAACCGTTAAAATATCATAATTTGCGGCACAACCTGACCATATTTGGTCAACAACAAGTTTGTCAAATTCCTTCTTTGTTTCAGTCACATTTGATTGACATCCCATTATCAGTCCCATCACAAGGATGATAAAAAGGGAAGCAGCAGTCTTAAAATTCATCGAAATTCTCATGTTTAGTATTAATTGGTTTGAATGATAAATCCAGCTGTTTCAGCTAGCTGTGTGTCGTCTACCTCAAAAATGATTGATCCATTTTCCCATTTCCAATCCGAACAGGGTTCAATTCCATCAACGCTTAATTTTTGTACAGACGATGGTTTACGGGAAAGTTGAATAGAAAAACTACCTGCATCAAAAGGTACAACAGCAAGTTTTGATGAGTTAAAGATGCTTTCATCTGTTTGAGAAATAACAGCCCAGCGTCCCTGCCATTCAATAGATTTAAGAGTTTCAATACTTTCGTCTTTGGAGCCATTCAAAATCAATGTTGTAAGCACTTTCTCCTCTTCTATTAAATCTTCTCGTCCCCAACATTTTATTTCGGGTGGATTTGTTAAATCTCCTACATGGCTATTCAACCATACTGGCTCCCATTGAACATTCTTTCTATACCAGGTGTAAACTGCCAATCTACGATTCAAATATTTTTTAGGAACTGAACTTCCGTCATCTAAGTGCGTACCCAAAACTGCCCCGGGAATACCCAAAATAATTGAGTTTAGAATCACATTATCATCTTTGTGCCAATCATACCCGGACGACCCGCTAACAACTACTTGCTTATTCGAAAGCAGTGAAGCCCAGATACTCCATTGATCATGCCCCTCTTTTACCGCATGCCATAAATCCCCTTGATCATCCAAGGAAACCATTTCGACCACCGAAAGGAAAAGCGGATTGATGCCATAATACATGATTGTCACATCGGGATCGACGCTTTTAGCTGCATTAACGATTAGTTTAAACAGCTCGAAACTATATCTTTCGCCCCTAATCGCCGGATTTCTGGGAACCCCCATATTCGGTGACGGCATTCCGTACCCAAAATCCAATTTGATTATTTTGGGTTTTACATTTTCCATTGTCCAAATAGTACGTTCCCGAAGAAACTTACGAGAACGCTCTGAACTAACATCAATGCAGTAAAACCCGTCACCAAAAGGATCAAAACTCCAGCTGGATTTACAAGGTATTCCATCTTTATTGACGATCAAATCTGCTGAAGTCAATCCGGCTTTTGCCGTATCAGTAATCCAGCCTAAAGTCTCCCACACACCCCGATGCATCTGATTGTCATCGACATACTGAAAATCCTCATAGAAATTTGGGAACCGCTCAAAACTTGGCCTGCCCAAACCTTGTGATTCCTCCCATGGATCATCAACTATGAAAAGTTCGGCTCCAACTTTTTTAGCAAAATCAACCATCGGACGAATAGGATATTCTTTGTTTTTCCAATTTCCCCATGTGTTCCAGATCGATTTTGAATGAACTTCTGAGATTGGCTCTTTCGGTGGAAATGAATTAAAATAATCGCGAAAAGCCAACCAGGAGTTTTCGCCAAAAGTGATGCGCAACGGTTGCTCCCATACTCTTTCCTGTTCTCCGGCTCCCCATAAATCTTCCCTGTAAACATATTTGACATAACCATGTATATTTCTAAGTTGAAGCAACATAGCTGCATTAGGGATTGATCCGGCACCAAAAGCAGTCCAACCGTTGTCATTTCCCATGGCAAAGCCTAAAACAGGTCTTGGGAAAGCTGCTCCATAAAGCGTTCCCATTGATGGCCCATAATTTCCCAAAGCAATCGTGGTTTGACCAAAGTCCCACATCCGGAAGTAACTTTGAGCCGTTCCTTCTTTAGCTCCTGGCACACAGAATCCGGCAGCACTCCAGTCGCCTCGGAAGCCTATTTCATCGGCGTCCAGAAAAGCTTTTCCTTCCTCAGAAACCATGGAAGTACCAAAATACAAATCGATGATATTGGGGATGCTATTGGTCCATTTTAAAGAAAGCTTTTCAATACCGACACCCCAATCTTGCTTGCTCACAATCATTTCTCCGGTGGCAAACTCACCAAAATTCAATGCTAAAATTGTTTGGTCATTCTCAGTTGAAATTCCATTTTCGCTGACTTCGGCTTTAATGTACTGCCTATTTTTCTGTTCATCTTCGATCAAAAACGCAGGCAACACGCTGCCACTCCAAATTTGTTGTCCGGTTGTCTGCAAAACAGTTTTTGCCTGGTCATTTTCTAGATCCCACTGAAAATTGAAATTCCCGGATGCGTGTTTCCAGCTTGTTTTTTCATCAACCATTGAGAAAGAGCCGATGGATGAACATATCAGTATTAATAAAATTGATAGTTTAAGCTTTATCATAAGTTTTTTAGTTTTATAGGGTCTGTTCGTTTCTTAATTTTTCTTGACCTGTACTTTTATTTTACCCCAATGAACCGACCTGTACATCGGCATGTGGGTTTTTGTTTCGTAATGCCCTAAAAATTCAATTTCATGACCATCCGGACAGTCATCAGCAATGCGAACCACCGAGCTAAAAGTGAAACCATCCGGCCAAATACCCGGAAGCATCTCATCCACCAATGTCTCATCTTCGGCTACCAGGTATGGATCTTCAGAAAATAAACGCAAGCGACAACTATCTTTATAAAGCAGAATACGCTCTGATGGGTTAACAACTCCATCTCCATTTCCGATACCGTATGCAGAATCAACTTTGTTTTTTAAATAATCACTTTGCAGGTTTGTGAACGAGACAGGAATGCCATCATCAACCTTAATATTCTCAAATGGAGCAACGTCAAACCAAACCGGTACGACGATATCATCTTCAAACTTAAGGCTATCGTTATGAATCGTTAGATTTAACTTCACCCAAGCTGGTGATCCGTCAGTGGGTGGTATTTTATTGCACTGTATTTCAAAGGGTGGAATCCGTTGAAGCTTTTCACCATTGCAAACAGAAAATGTTACAGAAGGCTGACTGATTAATACAGACGAATCAGAACATGAAACTTCAACTTTAATCTCACCAAAAGGAAGACTATCCCCTTTTCTGTTCAATAATTCAACGAATAACTGTTGCTTTTCACCGGGTATCAGAAAATGTTTGCCATCAGAAAAATGATAATCCGAAACTACAAGGTCTGGTCTGTTGTCTTTTGTTAAAATTCCCACCTCGCAACCGTTTCCAGACAAATCAAACTGCAAACTTCCGGCTTGGTTAGTTCGTATATTCCTGATTTCGGTTTTATCTTCTTTCGGATAGACAATTTGTACTTTATAAAGTGAATCCGGAACATATTTTGGTGTTGTTGTAAGGCTGATTTGTATATCTTTAATTGGAGGGCCTTTAGGTAACCACTGTTTTGAATAAAGACCAAAACCATCCTGATCAACATTTTCCAGGACAATAAAGCCTGGCTCTGATTTATTACTTTTCACTGAATAATCCCAGGTATCAAAGTCCTTTGATAAATCATAGTGCGTCCATCGGTCATTCAGAGCCGGGGGATTTTTAAACTGCTCAACGACAAAATTAATGGTAGATTCGAACACTTTGGTTTCGCCGGGAATATCAACCTGATGATCGCCTTCCAACTTTCGGTACTCATAATTTCCTAGATTCTCCCACAAAGCCCCATTGTGAACCGCGTCATTCAAACCCACCATTGGACAATTAGTCCGATTTATAAAAAGTAACCCCACATCAGCCAAATTGTCGAACGTGTATTTTACGGGATAGTGCGTATGATTTTCGGGAAGCCCAACAAAAAAGCCCGGGCTGCCAACAATATTTACAGCCGCTGAAACCATTTCAGGATACTTGCCGGCAATATAGAAAGACATAAATCCGCCCATGCTAAAGCCAATGATCCCCCTATTGTTTCGATTTTTAACTGTTCTGTAGTTGGAATCGATATGCTGAACAAGCTCGGGAAAGTAATCTGACATTTGGATATCATATTTCACATCATGGTGGTCGCCAATATTATAAGGGCGCTTTTCTTCATCATCCATTTTACCATCCCACATTACCATGATTAACTGATACTTATCAACTAGTTTCTCTATGTTCTCATAATCCAAATGGGCACTTGGATCTTCAAAATGACGACCTCCCCACCCGTGGAAGAAGTAGATTACCGAATACTCGCGATTTGATTTATAGTAATTAGCTGGCAGGTATATCCGATAATGTCTTTCATTGTGAAACACCTCACTATAATGAATTCTGTCCTGGGTTAATGAACCAGGACTTGAACAAGAAACGAACAACCAGACGACCGGCAATAAAAAAAAAACCTCGTTTAGAAATATTTTCATAAGATTACCCACCCAAAAACAAGAAATTAATGCGTAAACTTTCGACCTTTTACCAATTAAGAGAGTCAAAATTTAAAATCGGGACACATTAAATCAATTTTTAGAGTATTTTTTACTCTTATTTATTCATTCGTTTCCCCACAGGTCTTTCATATTCCCTTTGTTCTTTCGCCATTCTTGCCTCCACCTGAAAATTTCGTTCACTCCTATTTCCGGCAGTGGCTGTCTATCTTCTTTGGATACTGCTTGTGGTATTGATGAAGCTTTTTCCTGATACCAGTATGCAACACTCGCCAAATCAAGAGTTAGCCCATTTGCATGTCCATGTTCAATGCTAAATTTCAACGATTTTTCAAAATAAACAGGATCAGCGATATGAAAGCGGTAAACATGAGTTCGGCCTAACCATCCAACTTTTTCATTTACTCTGGCCGCCCCAAAATAGGGATGACTATACTTTTCATTGGGACTCCATGAGGTATTAAAATAATCCTCAGTCCCAGTTCCGTGTAATGTTGGTTTTTTATCACCATCGATATAAAACATGTCATCGCCCTCACCATACCACATTGGAGAAGGATTGATTACGTAGTAATTGACTCCAACAAACTGTCCTTTTCCTTGGATATCGGCAATTAAATAATTTTCATCTTCACAATCGTTTACACCATATTCCCGAGGATAATTCCACTCACTTTCACCATTATCAGGAGCAAGTGTTAACTTTTTGTTGTACCATGCATGAAACCGGCCTAATCCTTCAGGTAGTTTACCGTATTCCTGATAATCTATGTAATAGTAAAAAGCATGTATGGTCTTGCCACTTTGGTTCTCAATTTCAATCCTGGCACCTTTTTCAAAGGGCATTGCAAAATAACTCACCAATGCATTTCCATCTCGGGCAGCAGCGGCTAAAGGTAAAGTAGAAAAGTTGTAGCTTTCATTCCATCCCTGACCAAAAAACGGGCCGATAGGTGACTCAACGCTTGGGTACTCATTTCCGTCCCAATACATGCGAAGGATTATATCATTTCGGGTAATGTCAGGATTTAGTGGTGCGATAGTAATCCAGATATGATTAATAACGCCTGATCCTTTTACATCAAATAATGTAGCCTTCTTCCCATCTTCAATATTTGTCAGACGGTCATCGTTTTTGCCTGAAATATCATAGCTACTCACTCGTTTACTCTTTATACCATCTCTTATTTTCGCAATCCCCATAAGCTCACTCCCAAGATCTTGCGCTGACAACACACTACTAAACAGTAGGAATATAATAAATAGTCTGAATTTCATTGATCTGAATTTATGTATTGTTACTCCATTAATCGGGCATTTGGAAGTCAAGATTCTATTCTATAATCTTTAGACTCCTAATCTCTCAAAAGTTGTTTTTTAATAAGAGTATCTGTTTTAAAAAATGGGACAGGTTATTTTTATTAATTTGAGTAAGCTGATCCCAACTAATATGGGATCAGCTTCTTACAAATAACAATAGAAACCCTACTACTAAAGTTTCTTTTTTATATTTAAGGATATTGCGTTCCGTTAGCCAGATTCGGATTCAGTAGTATTTCACTGTATGGAATTGGAGCATGATAAATACTTTTATTGACGGTTCCCTTCGGTTGCAAATCCAATGGATCTTTAAGTGCTGCCATTTCTTCCACTTTTTCTGTGCGAATCAGATCAAACCAACGAGAATATTCTCCAGCTAGTTCCCACCCACGTTCTTCAATAACTGCATCTCTAAAATCAATCTTTCCTAAACCTGGAGTCAAATCGTCTAACCCGGCGCGAAACCGAATTTGGTTTATAGCATTGTAAGCTGCTGTATTCGGAGAACCATCGGCCATTGTCTGAGCTTCAGCATAAATTAACATCACTTCAGCTAATCTTAAGTGACAGATATCACGACCTGTCATAAATGGATGCATAAAACTTGGCAAGTATCTGATCGCTCCATCACGATACTTTGCCATATACGGATGTTTTGAAGAACTCTGATCAAAGGTAATCGTTGGATTTCCCTCTGCATCTTCAAATTGCGTATGGAATGTTGCATCTTTGCGCGGACCATCAGGGAAACGATTATAAAATCCTAATTCGAAAAACAAATCATCCCAACCATTTTCCTCACTTGGCATTGTTGTGTAACCCACGATGGAAGTTAGCTGCGGATTACCTGCAATTCCTGTATACTGAATAGACCATATAAATTCACTATTCTTTTCATTTTCCATTGTCCAAAGGTCAGCAAAGTTCTCCATCAACGTATATGGACCGTTATCGATCACGTCCTTTGCTTCAGCTGCTGCCAATGCATATTTTGATTCATCTTTTAAAGGCCAGCCTCCCATGGTTAAATATACCAATGAAAGATACGATTTTGCAGTCCAGGAAGTTGGTTTTCCCGGTTCGGTCCATGAAACAGGCAGGTTCGATTTTGCAAATTGCAAATCCTCAACAATTAATTCATAGATTGAAGAAACAGGTGAAAGTTCAATTTCCAAATCAGTTACAGTTGAAGTAACCAAGGGGAGGTCACCATAAACACGAGTTATCCAGAAATAGGCAAACGCCCTTAAAAAACGTGCTTGTGCCACAGATTGAGTGATAAATTCCTCTCTACCTTCGACCTTATCATAATTTTCCAACACATTATTTGCAGCGTAAATAATATCGTATGGATTTCTCCATGCCGATCCGATCAAAGCCGGGTTGATGTTCGTTGGATTAAAAGTGTCAAATTCGCGAAAATCCTGCTTATTTCCACCCGGAAGAGTCGTTAAATCATCAGCTCCCATTAAAGGAACCCACATTCTGGTTGACCCATATCCACCCCAAGGGTCCTGAATCAATGGTCTATATGCGGCAGTAACTGCAGCAGTCAAATCCGACTCGGTTTTGAAAAAAGAATCATTCACCAATGATCCAAGAGGCTGCTCTTCCGAGTCTTGGCATGAAAAGGTTCCTAATACCAAAAACAGGAAGAATAATGATTTGTATCTTTTATAATTGAATTTCATAAGAATCATTTTTTATTTAAACATTCATTCTAATTAAAAACCAACTTTTACACCAAAAGTAAATGTCCGTGTTGAAGGATAAGTACCATTATCGATACCTTGAGCAGTATCAGACCAGGTTGGAGTAGAGGTTAATTCAGGATCAATTCCAGAATAGTTGGTAATCACAAACAGGTTCTGAGCACTTACATATATCCTTGCATTGCCTAATTTATTATAAAGAACACTTTTGGGAAATGTATAACCCAGTGTCACATTATTCAACCGAATAAAGCTTCCGTCTTCAACAAACAAGGATGATTGTGCGTATGTCGTGTTACTTGCGCTAAAACCAGCAACATTTGTATCAGTATTGTTAGGAGTCCATCGATCCAAAATATCGACAGAGGTGGGGTTTGCTACATCAGTACCCATACCAATCATTAACCAACGAGTCTGGTTCCATACATCATTACCTTGTACTCCGTTAACGTATATTGACAAATCAAAGTCGCCATATTGAAGAGAAGTGTTCCATCCCCAAATAAAATCAGGTTGAGCAGAACCAATGTTGGTCATATCTTCACCATCATAGCTCTTATTGTTGTTTTTGTCCCAATACTTGGAATCACCAGAAACTAAGCCATATTCGGCCGCTTGAGCTGCCTCATTTTCTTGCCAAAGCCCATCAAATCGATATCCGCGGAACTGTCCCAAAGGTTCACCAACTTTAAGAATAAATGGAGGAGCCGCGTAGGAATTTGCAGTATAACCACCATCTGTAAAGATCTCTTCATCGTCTCCCAAATCAAGGATTTTATTTCTATTCATACTGAAGTTAAAACTAGTGTTCAGCTTTAGCTTTGATTTATCAACAAGTACTCCTGACAATAAAAATTCAAAACCTTTATTCTCTAAAGAACCCACATTCTGTGTAATTTTTCCACCACCACTATAATCCGGAATATTCACATCCAAAAGTAGGTCAGTGGTCTTTTTATAATAATAATCAACATTCCCAGATAGCTTTCCATTGAACAAACCGAAGTCAAATCCAACATTGGTTTGAGCGGTAGTTTCCCATTTCAAATCAGGATTCGCAGCAACTCCCGGACCAATACCAATTTTTTGATTTGTTGATCCATCATAGGAATAGTTTTGTCCCAGGGCTAACAAGCTCAACGTTTTATATGGTCCTATCGCCTGACTACCGGTGACACCGTAACTCGCTCTGAACTTCAAATTCTGAATCGCTGAAATTTCTTGGATGAAAGGCTCATTAGACATTCTCCAGGCAAAAGCTCCTGAAGGGAAATAACCGAATTTATTATCGCCGTAAAATTTAGAGGAACCATCAGCCCTAAAAGTGGCCGTGAATAAATATTTTTGATCATAGGTATAATTCAACCTGCCAAGAAATGATTCTATTGACCAGTTTTCATAACCCGAGCTTACTTTTGCGGTACTTCCCAGTTGTGTACTATTGTATCCTAATGATATGGTCGGAAAACCTGTAGCCCATGATCCGTTTACCCTTGCAATACTAATTTGTTGTTCATGAATAGCAGAAACATTAAAACTGTGTTTGTCAGCAAAAACTTTGCTGTAATTAATCATATTTGTGTTCTGCAAATTCCATGTAAACCCGTTATTGTACCCGGCTTCTGTATTTGACTTTGGAGTTCCCGGACCGGCTGTCTTTAAAAAAGGATTATTATAGATATACCCTTTTGCTCCACCACCTATAGAAATGGTTAATCCATCTAAAATTTCATAATTTAACTGGAGGTTTGCCAATGTTTTAAATTGCCTGCTGTCATACAGTACTTCTTTGGCCGCAAAAATTGGATTACTGGCAATAGGGCCATAAGAGGGAGACTGAGTGTAATCGTTCTCAGCTTCGTCCCATATCGGAATATTTGGCGCAAATATCAAAGCTGCTCCAGATGCATTTCCCCTACCATTGTGGTTGTAGTTATTTCTAAATTCTTCATAAGTAGAATACATTGTAAAAGCCAGATCAAAGTTATTTCTCAACTGTGAATTAATATTCGTCCGTAAGCCATATCTTTTATAAAAGGAATTCAGAACAATACCTTTTTGATCTGCAACTGTACCAGACAAATAATATTGTGTTTTTTCTGTTCCACCATTAAACGACAACTGATAATTCTGAGTAGCCCCGTTCCTGAACAACTCATTTTGCCAGTCAGTACCTCCATTCGCAGCAACCTCCGCAATATCACCGGGTGTAAATTGTACCCCTTGTCCCAATGCACTGAGTCGTGCATTTACGGTCTCCATATATTCAACAGGCCCGAGCAAATCATAAGTTTTACTAATTTGATCAACACTGTAAAATGCGTCAAATTCGATTTTCGCATCGCCTATTTTAGCTGATTTGGTTGTGATGAGTACAACACCATTTGCACCACGTGATCCATATATTGCAGTAGATGATGCATCTTTCAAGATATTGATTGACTCAATTTCGCTTGGATTTAATGAAACAATGTCTGCTCCAATAAAGCCATCAATTACATACAAAGGACTGTTACTTCCATTGATTGAGTTTGCACCACGGATACGTATTTTCATTCCTGAACCAGGTGCACCATTTGGCTTTTGTACCTGAACACCCGAAGCCTGACCGCTTAATGCATCTTCAACCCTGATTACTGGCTTGCGTTCTAAACTTTCAGCAGAAACAACAGAGACAGAACCCGTTAAGTCACTCTTTTTTGTAACTCCATACCCAATAGCAACTACTTCTTCCAAACCAATAGCATCTTCTTCCAGAACCACATCGATCACTGATTTACCCTCAACATTGATATTCTGGTTTTTCATACCCACAAATGAAAATGTTAAAGTCGCATCCGCAGGAATATTAGCTAGGTTATATACCCCATCAAAATCAGTAATTGTACCATTTGTAGTGCCGTTAACAACAACGGTCACCCCTGGTAACGGTTCTCCGTTCGCGCCAATTACTTTACCTCTTACAGGTCCTTGCTGTGAGCTTTTGTAATTGACCGAATTTACATCCGGAGACAAGAGAATCATCTTGTTTTCAAATATCTTATAAGTTATACCTTGATTTTTAAAAATTTTATCAAGAACAGTTTCAACGTTTTTCCCCGAAACACTGATATTAACTTTCCTCTGAACATCAATCTGCTCATTCTGGTAGAAAAACCGGAAGTCACTCTGCCCTTCAATCTCTTTCAAGACATCGACAACCTCTTTATTATCAAACTCAAAAAAAAATTTTGTTGATTGAGAGTAAACTGTTGCAGAAACTTGCAACAAGCAAGTCAAGATTATCAACATTGTTAGTTTCATCTTCAATAATAGTTTTTGCCATGCCCGAACACCGGGCCGGCTGGCATTTGCATTTTTTTTCATAAATTTGAATGATTTTAAGTTATTTATATGGTGTTACAGCACCGTATTATTTAAATTCAGCTGCCGGTATAATGTTACAGCATTTGCCGGCTTTTGATTGCGTATTTTTCACTCTGCTCTCTGAACCCTCCTTTCCTTATTGCTTATAGATTTTTATCTTCTGATTCTTTATTTCGTAATGAACTGGAAGCGTGTGCTCAAGTATTTCAAGTATTTCCAAAATCGTCTCATCTTTGATTGTTCCGCTGTAGTGATAGGTAAGGATTTCCTTATCAACGACCTCTATATCTACACCATATCTCCTTTCCAGCAAAACAATTAATTCATCGAGACGCATCTTTACAAATTCCAGCTTACTATCTTTCCATGATGTGTATAGCGAGGTATTTACTTTTTTAATTTTGAACGATGCATTTTCCCGGTTCAGAACTAATTGCTCTCCTGGTTTCAAGGTGATCTCCTTTTCAATTTCATATTGCTTATTCCCTGAAATCAGTACTGAGCCCTTTTCCAATGTGGTAGTGACTTCGCTTTCGGTTTCGTATGCTTTCACGTTGAATTCGGTTCCCAACACTTGAACATCATAGTACTCGGTATGGACAATAAAAGCCTTATTGTCCATGTGTTTTACCTTAAACCAAGCTTCTCCCTGCAAGAATACCTCCCTGACTTTACGTCCACCCACTGTGTAACGGATTTCAGATCCGGCATTTAGAAAAACCACGGTACTATCGTCGAGCAGAGTTTTCGAGATTGATCCCATCGGAGCAGAAGTAGTGATTAACGCTCCACCGCTTTCGAAAGGACTTTGGAGAAGTATACTGCCCAAGAAAATTCCGACGACCAGCACCGCAGCCATCCTCAGCGCTACTCTCCAGTCAACAGTTCTAAAGTGCACTTTTCGCACACTATCTTTTTTAACCGTCTGCTGAAATCTGGCCCATTCTTTTTCGGTTTCGGCAAACTCTGAATAACGGCCGATGGAACTTTCCCACAAATCCTTAACTCGGGCATAGTAGCGTGTATTCTCTTCCGAGCTACCAATCCATTGCTGCAACTTCTTCAGCTCATCTTGTTCCAATTCTCCATCAAGATACCCGATAATTTTTGACTTGATCGACTTTTTCGAATTCATAATACTGGTTTTCAAAAGCTATGACACTTAAAAATCAAAAGACCCTACCACTAGGGAATATTTTTTATAAAATATTGAAAATGAAACACAGAATAATTCCTGTATACTCGGCTAGTTCAGTTCGTAGAGTTTTGAGTGCTCTCGATATATATTTTTCGACCATTTTTACAGAAATATCCATCTCAAGCGCAATTTTATTACTTTTCAGATGCTGCTTTCGACTCATCACAAAAACCTGTTGTCATTTAACGGGCAAACTCTGAATAATTTGATCATTTTTTTATTCAAGTTCTAATTCCAACAGGCTGAACAGTTGATCTCCCATACTGATGTATGCACTTTTCTGCAATGCTTGCATTTCAGCAATTAAGATATCCCTTACTGAACTTTTAACACCGATATGTCTTTTTATGATTTAGGGCTCGGTTTTTAACCATCTGAAAAAGATAGGACTTAGGAGAAACATTGATCGTAAGCAAGTCCGCCTTTTCCCAAAGCGTTAAAAAAAAGCGTCCTAAACGATATCCTGAGCAACTTCCAGATCATAAGTAAATTTATTAGCAAACAAAACCGACCTTCCGTGATATTAAAAAAATATCATTTCATAAGCCTTCAAATCCTTACTTTTCAAACCCGTTAGCAAATTACTCTTATCCTCGAACATGAATTAACAATTATATTAGGTACTTCTCATTAAGAAAAATTACAAAAAATGGGCTACGGCTAAATAAGCAAAATAAAGGAGTTTTAGCAAATCAAGTTTTACAGCCCTCATCAGATATAGTCTGCAAATCTGTAAAAGTGACGGGAAAAACGGTCAAACTGACCACCCTCGCCAGTTTAAACTGACCACCCCGTGCCGGAGCAAAGTAACCACCTGCGCCGGACTAAAGTGACCACCCATCAAAAGAGAACGATTTTACTTCTGTCGAAGCCATAATTTCATACTGATTTAAACAAATTAATATGAAAACATGGCTAATAAATTAATCAACATGAGTAAAGTAAGAAAAGTCATTCAGTTGCACCACCAGGGAAAAGCAAAACAATTTATCAGTAGGTACCTGGGCCTGTCACGTAACACCGTCAAGAAGTACATCGCTCTATACAAGGTGTAATTCCCTGGAATAGCAACCATAGCTAGCCACAACACCTGTTTTTTTTGCATACCCGGAAGAGCGGGACCCCCTTATTTTATTAGCCCCGCGGCAGGTTTGACCCCTCCATCGGCAGTTTGACTGCTCCACGGAAGAATTTGAGTGGTCCCTGAGCAGTTTGAACCGTCTACAAAACAAATTGACCCATAAATTTCACGAATTGCCAATCTCAGATGCGCTTTGCCCTGACTTACGCTCCCATTCCTGCGCATGCGGGAGAGCTCATGCAAGCTTGTAAGCTGTGCTAAGGCGAATGCTTACAGCAAACTTCAATATAGTGTCGTTGCAAACGACAAACAGCGAACCCCTCGTTTCCGCTTCACTCAAACAAGGGGCAGGCCGAGTTTTTATTGTATCCTAAGCTTAAAGCTCCTCATCAATATCAAAATTAATTGCATTTGCATATTCTGATAAATCAATTGCAGCTACTGTTCCGATTGATTGTTGTAAATAACGAGTCAGCTGGAGAAAGAATGTAACTAGTGAATTGTATTTAAAACTAAATTCAACAGAATTTAAAGATCTATTCGCATAGTAGTCCCAAAGTTTTTGATTGTTATCGAGCAAGTCTAATGCTTCCGTTGAAGTATCAGTTGATTTATAGTCCACAGTGAAACTTTTATGGTTTACGGCACAACCGATTTCTAATGATTTTAAACCTTTGAGGGACTTAATATGCTTTTCAATTGTTGAATCTTCAGTTGTTGTTTCAAGGGCTAAAATACCACCTAAAATTTGAGTTAAACTTCTAGGTGGATGCTTACGCCCCCTATCTATAATACTAGCAGAAGTTCTTTCAAGCTTTCTTACACTTTCAACTTTATCACCTGCATAAAGAATATATTTTTTGCTTAATTCTGGTTTTACCTCAAAAACAGCATAGACACCTTCTGCTGGTATGTATTTTACACCATTTTGATTAAATACAAACGGTGTATAGGTTTGATCATAAATAACTAGATCTATTTGATCACTTGTCTGACTTTTGGAATCAATTACTATTGCTTTGTCAACACAGTACCTACTTGGTAGGTATTTTCGAAGCCATACAATCCAAATATCTTCAAATGAATCACCTTTTGTTCCTGGATGCTGTATTGACTCGCGATTAGTTTCCATTTGACTAACCATTTGTTTTTGAAGTCCCTTAAATAAAACCTTTAAGTTTATTTCGCTACTCATATTTTTTAAGCTTGTTTTGTTCGAAAAAATAAATGTCCTTTACGAAGGATGTTTTAGTAACGCTTGAGATCATCAATATTGGATTAGGATTGTTAATTTTCAAATCCTTACTAATTTCCTTCATTGCGTTTAAATCGGTTAGGCTTGGACTTGTGCTACCATTTGGGTGAGAATGCCATTCACCTATATAATTGATTTTTCCATTAGTCTCTTCATGTAATTTTGATAGTCTTTCATTTAACGTACCGGGGTGTCTTATAAAAACGGTTTTTCCATTTTTATAACTATCAGGAATTAACACATCAGTAATTATGATATTTTTATCTGATCTGTATCCTATAAAAACACCTCCAAATTCATTTGGGAAGTAATAATGTAATAACTCTTTAATTGTCAAAATAGCTTTTTTAGAAATATGCAATGAACCTTCAGAACTATCGCAATTATAAAATTCAAACTCATCAATATTTATCGATAAGGAGTCTATAAAAGAAGGTTTGATAACAAAAGTTTCATTTTTTTCTCCTTTTAGGAATTTATCATTGACTACTTTAAGCCCCAAATTGAGCAATGCATTAATGTCATTGAAATTCGCTTCAAAAGTTGGATAACCGCAACCAGTTCCCTCATAAAATGAAGGAGGATCATTTTCTATTAAATCAAAGATAGTTTTAGCTTGCTGGGTTAAGTTTTTGCCTGAAATTGAAACAAAAGATTTAGCATGGTTTGTAATTGCAAAACTAAAAACGTGACCTTTGAAATCAATTTTGTCAATAATATAAGTCACTTCTGGATCGGTTGAGCAATCAAAAATTATATCAATATTTTCATTAAAAACACTCTTAACTTTTTCGATATCAAAACTGTTTAATTTGACAGATATTGAATTAATACTAACAAAAGGAGATATGGAGAGTAGGTTCTTTGATAAACTATTAGTTTTATAATAGATCATGTCTCTCAGGTCGTAATTAGCTCTACATAAATTACCACCTTTGATGGTGTCAAAATCCTCCAATACTAAATTTCTTGCCCCACTTCTAACAAGCACTTCGGCTAAAGAACTACCCAGAGCACCACAACCGATAATTAATATTCTTGAGTTTGTAATTTTTTCAACTAACTTTCCTCTTCCGAAAAATCTATCATAATCTAGGTTCTCAGTGCTACCCCAGTTGACTCGTTTATTATTTAATTGACTTACAAATCTTTTTCCTGAGCTGGTCTGCTGCTTTTTAGGTATCTTAGAATATTCAATAGGAATATTATTTTTTTGAATTCTTATTAAGTCCCAGTGTTCTTCATAAGATTCTTTGTTTGGTATCTTATAACCAAGAATGAGAAATAGGCTGTTTTCATAGTAAAAATTCCTGCCAAATTCATTTTTTAGCCCATTTAATAAAAAATCTACAAACTCCGGTTTAAAATAAGCCTCTAACTCATGCCACTGTTCAATTCCTTTTCTTCCAAGGGCTTCTTTATTTAAAGGTTCATCTTCAATGAAGTAAAAGAAACCTTTTTTACAAGTTTTACTTTTGAGTATCTGTATAAATGAATCTGACCACTTGTCATTATCGTGATCATCAAATCCAAGCCGAAAGAGTTTTTTTACAGGAAACTTCTTTTCACCTATCTTTTCGTCAGAAAATATCGAGTACGAAAATACACCATGTTCATGTTTTTTAAAGTTAGTTTTCGTGTTTGTAAAATATAACTTGTCAATACAATTTTGTTCCGCTTGGTGAATTAAGTACGCATAGTTTTCATCCTCTTTTCTCAAAACATAATAATCTCTAATCCACTGTTTCAAGCAAAGCAATTCATAACTAAATTTCCGCTCAAGCTCATCATCTTTGTCTGGATGAAAACAAACTGAACCATCTAAATTTATATGATTCAATCCAATAAGATTTTTATTCTTGAAAATAATCGAAATATTGTCTGAGTTTGGGTGAGTCAAAGGGTAAGATAAAGGGATCTTTATTTCAAACTGTAAAGCCTGATCCAAATAGAGAACTTTAATTTTACCAACATAGTAATTGTCTAACTTATTTAGTTTTTCAACTATATTTATACTACCATCCTTTTCAATCAAGGAATGGAATTTATTAATTATATTATACTCCTTATTCAATTTCTCCAAACTTACTAGTGCTTAATACAGATGCAGTGCTTGCTGATTCAGAACTTTCATCTTCATCATCATAGTCTTCATTTATTGGGAAATAGTCCTTTATTTTATCGGAATCTTCATCTATTTCCTTGATAGTCTTTTTCATGTCTTTTTTTGTTTCCGATTTGGCAGTTTCACTCATAGAGTCGGAAACAATATTACTCGAATTAGCGGGATCAACTAAATCATTTTCAGTAATATTATCAATAATGTGATTCATTACCATTTTTATTTTTGCCCACAATCCAGCCGGTATTTCTTCTGCGTTATCGAAAGCTTCTTTGGTGTATAACTCCATCATAAACGATTTGATTAGTTTACCACCATTTTTATTTTTCCGCTCTGTTTTCCACACTTTCAGTAGCTTGGCAACTTTTCTTTCATGAGTTCTTCCAGATCCGCTCAATAAATCAATATGGGTCTTAATGTTAGTTTTAATTCGAGTTTTATTATTGTCTGTTTCTTTTTTCGATCTATTAGGTGGGTATATATACAAACTTAAATCTGTAGAAGTGTTGTTGTAATCATTATGATTCGGTCTTTCTCTTCCCGGTACAACATCCATATCAAATTCATCACCTTCAATATCAAACTTTAATCCAATGGATACTTTTTGTCTTCTAACATCATCTTTCGTGATATCATCGTCTTCTTCAGTATATTCATTTCTCAAGTATTTATACACATCCTCAAACATATCCTTCAGGTTATCATATCCTTTCTCATCTTCACTTGTCTTCTTTTTAAATGGGATGCAACAATCAATATCAAATTTTGTGTTTATAGCTGTGTTTTTAGCATAGGATCCAGAATCTAAACAATTAGATGCTTTTGAATCAGAAAACTTTTCGTTCAATGCATTTTTAACAGCATTCTTCTTTGCAATAAATTTGTCAAGTTTTTCAACTCTATTAATGTCATGCGTTTCAAGTGACTTTTGTAAATGTCTGTTCCTATCTGTAGCCATAATTTTGATTGTTTGTTTATGTTTCAAATTCTTTATTCGATTTAATTTTAGCATCTACTTATTTGAATTTCGCGGCTATTTTAAGCTTGCACATTATTTCCTCCTGCTATATTACATTTTTTTATTTACTGAGCTTTCGTAATTCAAATTCTGGATTAATTACAATTTCTCTGGAACAGAATACTACGCCCTTTGTGTGAAAATCATGAGCATGTTTCTCGTCGAGACCAATTATCCATTCAAATAAATATGTATCCTTTTTGTGTAGTATTATCTGCTTCTGCATGATTGAATTAGTCTGTGGTTCCAATATATATTTACCAGAGAATAGTTTTTCTTGGATATCAATATTTTCTGTCTCCAATGCACCATTCGACACTGATTTTTTCTTTATTTTTTTCCCGTTAAGATGAGAGTCATTGCTATTTAGATAAATAGCAAAAGAACCTTTGTTACTCCAAATTGCTTCAAAAGATACTACTACTTGTAATTCATTTATTTCTATCAATTTAAAATTTAGAATCCCATCAATTGCTGGCATTTCTTTTTTCTTACGAATCTTTTCAAGGTATCCCCATTTCCATAAAGCCCATATTCCACCAGTAATTAATGCAAAAACCGTAATAAAGTCTGTAATTACACTAATCAGATTAGCAAGACCATTATAGTTACTCATTTGTCAATTACTTTTTACGTTTTTCATATGTCTGATTTTTCCGGCATTGTACATAACATTTGTGCAAATTGCCAAGTACATATTCCTACCCCCAATCACAATATAACCTCCTAATGAAAATCTATATGAAGGGGGCGCTTACTTGTCAGAATTTTAGTAATTTACCTATTGTTCAAATAAATTATTGTTAAAAGTAAAAATATTTACTATTAACGACAAGTTTGCTAGAGGTTATAATGCACGGTAAAATATGGAATTCACTATTGGCCTATTTCTGGGAGTACAGTTAATACAACCAAAGGGTTAGGTAACTTTTTAGAAATCTAATATCCGTAGCTCAAAGCAATAAAGAGTCCCAATAGCTTTAATCTTTGCTTATTTTAATTTCAAAATAAAAAAGATCTTTGGGTTGCACTCCTAATCCTTTCGCCAATTCTAATACTGTGGACAATTGAATATTTCTTTCTCCTTTTTCAATTTTGCTAATATCGCTATAATCTAAATTGCAATTTTGAGCTAATTGCCTAAAACTAAGTTTTTTATCCATTCTAAGATGTTTCAAACGCTCTCCGAAAAGGTATAGAAATTCATTTTTATCATCACCAATCACCATAATAGAAGTAGTTAAATGGCAATTTGAGAATAATGATGAAAAATATTGTGGGGATAATAACCCACAATTAAAAAAATTTATTACATTTGAAAAGATTATATTTTAAAGATGTAATTTTGCGAACCTTCTACAGGCAAAAATATTAGAAGCATTCGCTTAGAGTCTCGAACTGAAAACTGGTAATTTTAAGTACACGAGATGATAAGTAAAAAGGCTCACGACCTAGGCGTGGGCTCTCTTATCTGTGTACAAGGTATACCAGTGCCTCAGTTCGGATAAGTTGAGTCCGCGCCCTTTTTTATGGCCTGTCCTTAACTTACCGGTTTTGGCATAAGGTTATACTACCTACCCCATCACACGAGACTCCAACTAGTTTTTAACCCCAGAAAACGAATGTGCTATGGCTCATTTTAAACGCTTTCTATTTCCCCGACATGCCCCCTAAACAGAAGGGCAGCATCAAGAACTCCCATATGTAGTCCTTCAAGGTTTATTCAACCCTTGAGGGCTTTGGTAAACACACCATCTATTTACGAACAAAAATCTTAAAAGTATGAAACCTATTTTCTGCTTCATGGAATTGCTATGCCCTTTTCGAAAATTAAAAATCAACCAAACGAACAATGAAAAAAACAATTAAAACCTATTTAAGTATATCCCTTGTGGCACTGTTATTCCTTCCTGCCACCTTCTGTGGCTTTTGCGCCGCTGTACCAGTTCAAGTCACTGGGCCGGCAACCTCCACGCCCTTAAAAGTTGGTGATCCCGTTCCCGATATCCTGCTGACGGATATCGTCAACTACCCGAAAGGAACAGCCCGCTTTTCCGACTTTGAAGGCCAATTGCTGATCCTGGATTTCTGGGCCACCTGGTGCCATCCGTGTGTTGAAGCCATCCCCAAGTTTGAAAAGCTGCAACGCCAGTTTGGCGACCAGCTGCAGGTACTGATGGTGACCTCGCAACCCCAGGCGGCTATTGCCCGGTACTTTTCGGACCGGGATATCACGCTGCCGTCGGTGACCGCCGATACCACACTGGCCAAACTGTTTCCTCATAAATATGTCCCCCACGAGGTCTGGATTAAAGACGGGAAAGTATTTGCCATTACCGATGACGCGGAAGTAACCGCCGAAAACATCAGAACCCTGCTCTCGGCCAGCGAGACCTCTCTTACCGAAAAGAAAAGCAATTTTGATTACGACCTGACCAAACCTTTGCTGATTGATGGTAACGGCGGACAGTCAAAAGATTTGCAATACCACTCGGTAATTACCGGCTACCTGGACGGTATCGGTGGCGGAGGAGTATATACCGACAGCCTGGATCGTTACAAGATCAGGGCGTTAAACGGCACCATCCTGCAATTGTACCAGGGAGCAGTGCGATACCTGGGGAACACCACCCTGGCTCACCCCAACCGATGTATTTCAGCGTTCGACAAGCAGGAAGTCCTGCCCCCTCCAAACGTATCGGCCTATTTGCCAACTGCCCGCGACAAGTATTATTGCTACGAGTTAATTATTCCCTCCGCTTTAAAAGCACAGGCCGGTGAGCTCATGCTGGAAGATTTAAACCGTTTCTTTGGTGGCATCCATCACCTGCGCGGAACCATTGAAAAGCGAAAGGTAAAGTGCTGGGTGTTGAAACGACATGGCACACAGGAGAAACTGGCTTCGAAAAGCCCCACCTCTAAAATTACAACCGACGATTCGGGTCGGCTGGTTTATCGGAAGCAGCCTTTTCAGAATTTTTACAAGGCAGTAGCCAGCCTGTACAAGAACGAAGCCTGTCCGGTGATTGACCGAACCGGCATTACCTCCGACATCGACATCAGCTTTCCAACGAACGAGAAGGACATTCTCCGGTTTAAGGAATACCTGATCCAATATGGACTAAATCTGGAGCAGGAGCTCTGCGAAATTGATATGCTGGTGATTAAACAATTCAAATAAACGACTCAAAACTCACACCCTCATGATGCAAAAAAAGTTACGCTATTTATTCATGCTGGCAATCGGTATTGGGATCACAACCCAATCGTTCGCCCAGCTAAAACAAGTAAGGGGAACTGTTTTATCAAGCGATGGAAACGCAATTCCCGGAGTTTTTATAACCACGACCGATTTAAAATATTCGGCCATAACCGATAGTCTGGGTGGCTTTCAATTAGTCCTGCCATCTACTGAATCCTTCCTTCGGGTTTCTCATATTGGGTATTCCCGAAAGACTGTTTATATTCCGGAAAATGAAAGCCCTCTGACGATTTACCTTGAGCAGGAAGTGGTTTCCATTGGCGAAGTAGTTGTTTCAACCGGTTACCAAAGCTTGTCGAAAGATAAAACCCTGGGTTCCTACACCCTTATTGACAATCAACTGGTAAACCGGACTGTAAGTACTGACATCTTAAGCAGGCTGGAAAATATCTCCGGCGGCCTCCTGTTCGACCACCGGTTTAACGGCTCCCCATCCCTTAGCATCCGGGGGCAAAGCACTATTCAATCGGAAGCCAGCCCGCTGATTATTGTCGACAACTTCCCTTACGAAGGGGATATCAACAACATTAACCCCAATGACATTGAGAATATCACGATCCTGAAAGATGCCGCTGCCGCCTCAATCTGGGGTGTGCGGGCCGGCAACGGGGTGATTGTGATTACCACCAAAAAAGGCCGGCTGGAACAGCCCCTTACCATTCAGCTAAACGCCAGTGTAAGCATTGGCCGAAAACCGGATCTATATTACAACAAACAATTTCTGAATGCATCCGATTTTATTGATGTGGAACAAAGCCTGTTTAAACAGGATTATTACACCTGGATGGAGGACTATTCGGCCCACCCGGCTATGTCACCGGTAGTACAACTGTTAATTGCCCAACGAGATGGATTAGTCAGTTCCGAAGAGGCTGAAAAACAACTAAACAATTACCGCAAACAGGATGTACGCAGGGATTTCAGCAAATACCTGTACCAAAACAGTGTTAACAGGCAGTATTCATTTTCCATGAAAGGAGGCAGTAAAACGGTTAGCTATTATTTAAGCAGCGGAGCCGACCAGAACGAGAATAACCTGGTACGTAACGGGCTCGACCGGATTACCCTAAACTCGATGCTGAGCTATCACCCGGCAAGTTCGTTCGAAATTTCTGCCGGTATTATTTATACCCACAGCAAACAGTCTCAGAACAATGGTGGAAGCAGCACGATAACCAGTGGAGGTGGAAAAGGGATTTATCCCTATGCCCGCCTTGCCGATGACAATGGAAAACCACTGGCTATTGTCCGGGATTTTAACACCGACTTTGTTAACCAGGCACCCGCTAACGGTTTGCTGGACTGGTCGTATGTTCCGTTGGAGGATTTGCAGTATAAAGATTACAACATCAACACCGATGATATCCGGATCAACACTGCCCTGAAATACCACTTTACTTCCTGGCTTACAATGGAAGGCGGTACCAGTATGAACATCAAACATACCCGCAATCATCAGCGCCAGGAATTGTATGCAACCCGTAACCTGATCAACCAGTATGCCTACACCGATACTGACGGCACCTTAAACTTCCCCATCCCCCGGGGAGCTATACTGGATAACAATTACCTCACGCTGGCCTCCCATTCTGCCCGGGGACAACTCAACGTTAACAGGAACTGGAACGATATTCACCAGTTAAACGTACTGGCCGGAACAGAAGTCAGGCAAGCGCAGACAACAGGCCTTTCAAACCGGGTATATGGCTATAACGATGACTTATTAACTTCTTCGCGTGTGGATTATACAAGCAGTTACCTGCTTAATCCTTATGGCTACACCGAAACGATTCCCGACGGAGCCTCCCTGACTGACCGGACTGATCGGAATGTGTCGTACTATGGAAATGCGTCGTATAGTTACCAAAGCCGTTATATGCTTACGGCAAGTGCCCGCAAAGACAAATCCAATTTATTTGGTGTAGATGCCAACAACAAGGGTGTTCCGTTATGGTCAGCCGGTTTGGGCTGGCAAGTCAGTTCTGAAGAGTTCTACCCGTTTGGCAACCGGCTTCCGGTGCTGAAGCTACGAGCGACCTATGGTTACAGCGGTAATGTAAACAAATCGCTTACCGCCTATGCCACCGGCTATTACTACACCAATTCGGTTACCGGACTTCCTTATGTGCAAATACTGACTCCTCCGAACCCAAACCTCCGGTGGGAAAAAGTAAAAATGATCAATTTTGGTCTTGATTTCGAAAGCAGAAACCATCTGATCTCCGGTAGTATCGAATACTACAAAAAGAAAGGCATCGATTTAATTGGCAGGGCGCAACTGGATCCAACCATCGGATTCAGTGTCGGTGGGCGCAACGAATTTATTGGTAACAATTCAGCCCTGAAGGGACAGGGACTTGATGTCCGGCTAAACGTCAATAAAACCATCAGCCGCATTAACTGGACCGCCCAACTCCTGTACAGCAAGTCAACCAACAAAATTACCCGGTATGATTATGAAAGTAATACCATCACGGCTTACTTTTCTTCGTCTCCCGTACCTGTTCCGGGGAATCCAAGGCACAGCCTTTACAGCCTGAAATGGGCAGGGCTGGATCCGGAAACCGGCGATCCGCAAATCTACTTCGACGGAGAGATCTCCAAAGACTACAGCTCCATTATGTCGAATTTAACGCTGGAAGATTTAAGCTACAGCGGATCGGCACTGCCAACAAGTTTTGGTTCACTGCGCAATAACTTCCGGCTGGGGAATTTCTCGCTGGGGTTTAATATCAGTTATAAGTTTGGCTATTACTTCCGCAGACCATCCATAAGCTATTCAGCCCTCTTCGATACCTGGATAGGCCACGAAGATTATAGCAAGCGGTGGATAAACCCGGGGGATGAACTGTTCACGCAGGTGCCTTCCATGCCCGCAGCGGGATCAAGCAGCTCACGCGATTTTATGTATACTTTTTCAGACATCCTGATCGAAAAAGGTGACCATATCCGGTTTCAGGACATTAATTTCTCCTACGACTTACAGCAATCACAGTATCATTGGCTTCCTTTCAACAAGTTATCTGTTTATGGATATGTCAATAATATCGGGATCATATGGAGAGCCAACAAACACAAACTGGACCCCGACTACGTTTTCCAGCCCTACCCGGCTTCACAAACTTATTCATTAGGCATTAACATTACACTTTAAGCAATTATGAGACGTTTTACACCACTATTACTATTGTTTCTGCTGGGCATGATTGCCTGCAATGAAGATTTTCTGGACACCAAACGGGATAAAAAACTGGTTGTCCCTTCTACACTGAATGACTTGCAGTCGATGCTTGACTATTTTGATGTTCACAACGCCAATATGGTGGGGATGGGCGAACTCTCCTCAGACGATTATTATATCCTTTACGACCGATGGAATACCCTGCGTTCCGAGTATATGAAAAACGGCTACATCTGGGCCAAAGAGATCTGGGAAGGCTCCACGTCAATCGATTGGAACAACCGCTACCAACAGATCTTTTATGTCAATTATGTATTGGAAGGTTTGGAAAAGATGGATCAAACAGAAAATCCGGTCCAATGGAACACACTGAAAGGAAGTGCCTTATTCTTTAGGGCTCACGCATTTTACCAATTGGCACAGGTATTTTGTGCCCCCTTTGATCAATCAGACTCCAATAACGGGGACGGACTCCCATTGCGCTTAAGTTCTGATCTGAATGTCCGGGTCGGCCGGGCGACGGTCCGGGAAACTTACGACCGGGTTCTGGCCGACCTTCAGAAAGCGCTCAGCTTGCTTCCCGAAAGCTCCCTCTACAAAACCCGACCTGTAAAAGCTGCGGCTTATGCCCTGCTTTCGCGGGTGCATCTGACCATGCAGGATTATGACAACGCGCTTGCTTACGCGGATTCAGCACTAAGGTCAAACTACGAACTGCTTGATTTCAACCAGCTCGACCTGACAGCTTCTTACCCGATGGAGCGTTACAACAGCGAAGTGATCTTTCACAGCAGAATCACCCGGTACTCAACCCTGTCCAGCTCCCGCCTGATTGTGGACTCACTCCTTTTCCGGTCTTATACAGAAGAGGATATCCGCAAGGCGGCCTGGTTCCGGCCTGTTAGTGAAGGGTATACCTTTCGGGGAAGTTATTGCGGATCATTACAAATATTCAACGGACTGGCAATTGATGAGTGTTACCTGACCAAAGCAGAATGCCTGGCACGCAATGGCTCGGTTGAAGAAGCGCTCAGCACGCTGAATGAGTTGCTGGCTACCCGTTATGAAAATGGTGATTTCACCCCGCTTAGTGCCGATAGTCAGGCCGAAGCCCTGGAGCTTATCCTCCGGGAACGAAGGAAGGAACTGCTGCTGCGGGCAATCCGATGGACCGACCTGCGACGGCTCAACCTGAATCCATCCACCACCAAAACACTGTACCGAAACCTAAACGGAACGATTTACCAATTGGAGCCCAATAGTCCCAACTATACGTTACCTATTGCCGATGATGTGATTCAACTTTCCGATATCCCCCAGAACATCCGGGAATAGTGTCGTTAAAAAACCCCGGGCAGTTGTTTTCCCGGGGTTTGAATTAAGCAGCAAAAAGGTGCCCGCCTTCAGGGCATCTTTTTCTATTTAGTCCTTCGAACGAAAATCGATGTGATTGTTCACTTCTGATGCTTTTACCTGACGCACACCACCAATAATTTCTGTTTGACTTTCCGTATACTCGCGTGCACAGTCCGGATCTTCCAGTTTGTCCGGACACAGGTTATCAGGATTGGACACCTGGGTGCTTGTCACACTGCTACCCGATGCATCCATTAAAAACCAATAAGTCGATTGAGATTCGGTATTACTTGTGTTTGTTATCACAAAGGCACTTGCGGTCAATACCATGACCACAGCAACGATAACTAATGCATATTTTTTCATGCCAATTATATTTTAGTTTATAGCCCAGCATATATTATCATTGCAATGCCTCCAAGGAAAAGGATAAACATTTTAGTTATTAGCCCTGAAGTTCCTTTAGTCTGCTTAAACTCTTTCCAGATAAAACACCCCAAAGCGCTGCAACCAATGTTGCCCCTTGTCCTAATCCATATGAAATAGCAAATCCAGCTTCGCTGGAAGCAATAATACTAAATGACATTCCAATACACCATAAAATCCCTCCTGCTATTCCAGTTAGGTGTTCTTTTAAATTTCCAGAGAGATATTGCCTATACGAGACAGGGCTCCCTTCTACCGGGTGCTTCATCAATATCGTATTAAAAATGAAATTGCTGATAAGAACTCCAAAAGCAAATACTACCACAGCAGTGTAAGGAGTTAATAAAACCCTTCTCAGTCTCCTTTTTCCAGATGGAGATTCACGTTGCTTTTAAAGCGGATTTTTCCCGTTAACCACTCGCCCGAAGGAATGATAACTGTACCTCCTCCTTTTTTATTCGCTTCATCAATTGCTTTTGCAATGGCTACCGAAGTCTTATCCTTGTCTCCCTGCACTGCACCAAAATCAGTAATAATATATTCTCTGCAATTAGCGAAATCAGGAACTGTTATTGCCGACATTTCAAAAGGCGCATTGACCTCGATTTTACGTAGAATTATTGACGGTTCGCTTTTTTTACAGGATAAAATTGTAAAAAAGTAAGCGGAAAGATGATAACTAAAGAACTTCTCATAATAATTACACTTACTAAATGGCTTTATTGAGATTTAAGTACCAAACTAGCCTCCGGGAGACGATCACATTTAACTACAATCCTTATATCTCCAGACTTAAACCCGGCTTGAACTGTAGCGAGAGCTTTACCAAAATATGTTGCGATTTTATTTCCTTTTCGAAGAGCATCTACTCGTAAATCGCCATTATCCAAAGCTATTAAACTGGCATTTCCGATAATTTCAACAGATATTAATTGGTCTGCATCAGGTACTGGGATACCTTGTTCGTCTACTAACTGAATGGTGATATGTGACAAATCTTGCCCGTCAGCCAATATCTGTTGCTGATCTGCTGATAACACAATTCTGGATGGTTTACCTGAAGTTTTTAATTCGTAATAAGAAACTTCTTCTTCTCCACTATAACCTTCCGCGTGTAGAGTTCCCGCTTCGTAAGGGATGTTCCAGGTGATGGTATTATTTGTATAATCCGATGTTTTTCTAATCCCTAATGATTTGTCATTGAGAAAAAGTTCAACTTCATCGCAGTTTGTGGTTGTCTGTACGTTTATAACATGCCCCTCATATTGTGGAAAATTCCAGTGGGCAGCTAAGAAAGGCCAACTCCAATGAGGTTTACCTGGATCAATATTTAAAGATTGATCTGCCACTGCGATCCTAACCATGGGCTCGTCATTCCATACTGACCGATGGAAAGCAGCACTGGGCTTTTCATTCATACAAACATCAAAAAGTCCTGTAGGCCATCCGGTGCTAGGCCAATTGGTACTTTCTCCAATATAGTCAATCCCTGCCCATATAAACTGACCAAAAACAAAATCGTTTTGAGCAACATCATACCAGGGATTCAGCGGATAAAAATCTTTATACTTACCATCTCTTCCCCTGTAATAAGGGAATGCTTCGGAAATATACATGATACGATTAAAAAACTCTTCTTTGTCATCTATCAGCCATGGCTCTTGGTAATTATATCCCACAATATCAAGAGATTCTGCAAAGCCCGTTTTATTATAATTTCTATCAAATGTTGGTCTGATTGCCGCTGTAACCAAACGACTCTGATCCAGTCGATGGACATAATCCCTAAGCATAATTGCTCTTTTCGTACCTTCTTTAGATGTAAGATCCTGTTCTCGGGTTTCATTTCCAATACTCCACAAAATAATTGACGGATGATTTCGGTCCCTGAGTACCATTGCTTCCACATCCTTTTTCCACCATTCATCAAAGTACTCAGAATAGTATCCGCTTTTCCATTTATCAAAAGCCTCGTCAATAACTACAAATCCTAAGCTATCACACATATCTAAGAATTCAGGGCTCGGCGGATTATGAGAGCATCGAATTGCATTAACTCCATATTCCTTTAAAATTCGTAGTCGCCTCAAGTAGGATTTATCAGGCACTGCCGTACCAAGAGAACCTGCATCAGGATGAAGGCACATACCTTTTAGTTTAATATTTTCCCCATTCAAAAAGAAACCTTTGTTTGCGTCAAACCGAATACTTCGAACTCCAAACGTAGTTTTATAATTGTCTACGATTTTACTTTTTACCTTTAGAGTCGTTTCCATCGTGTATAAATGAGGTTCCTCGATCGACCAAAATAGAGGCTCATTGAGCAGGATAGATTGCCGTAGTACTTCTTTTTTTGACTCACCCACTTTAATCTTTGACTGATTCTGCGCGACTACGTTTCCCTGCTCATCAAAAATTTGGTTCTGAACCGAGACCTCTGCCAGCTCTTGTCTACTGTTTTCTATGGTTGTCTCGATATCTACCGTTGCTTCATTCTCTGATATATTAGGAGTGGTTATGTACGTCCCCCAAGTAGCTACATGTACAGGATTGGTTACTTTGAGCCAAACATGCCGGTAGATACCAGAGCCTGAATACCATCTTGAGGAAGGAGCATCGCTATGATCAACTCTAACAGCAATCGTATTTGCACCACCATAATTTAAATGATCAGTTAGGTCATACTCAAATGTAGTATAACCGTAAGGATGAAATCCTACATGCTTATCATTGATATAGACATCACTTTGATGATAAACGCCGTCAAGTTGTATTGAAACTATTTTTCCTTCGTATCCCAAAGGAATAGTGAAAGTTTTACGGTACCAACCTATCCCTCCCGGGTAAAACCCCATTGACCGTCCAGAATTTATCCCCGCTGGCTCATTTATGCTCCAGTCATGCGGAAGTTTTACAATACCCCAATTAGAATCATCATATTCAGCTTGCTGATAAACAGTAGAATCACTAAGTGTAAACCTCCAGTCAAAGTCAAAATTTTCTTTTACTCTTAATTCGTTTTGGGAAAATACATGTAGCGACAACATGATCAAGAAACTTGTTAATAAAGCTACATCCTTCAATTTTTTTTTCATGCTTTCTATATTCTATTTATATTTTAAAAGATCTTGATTTATCCATCCTTCAATTACATCGAATTATGGGGATGCAAATCAAATTTTTACACCCCCATAAAAACTACCTTTCCATGGCTTAATAACCAGGATTTTGCTCTAAAACAGCCCCTGTATTTTTCTCTATTTCACCGTAAGGGATCGGCCAAATGTTTTGGTAATCGCCAATATTATATCCTGTCAAGTTATATTTCTTTGTACGTTCTACCATTTTCCCTAACCGATTTAGAGTAAACACCCGCACCTCTTCGCTGTAAAGTTCCCGCATACGCTCATCAAGAATAAAATCGATATCAATATCCCCTGCGGACACAGCAGAGGCATTTGCTCTGGCTCTCACAGCATTGATATCCTCCGCTGCTTTGTCATTTTGGGATGCTCCTAAATAAGCCTCAGCACGCAAAAGATATGTTTCTGCTAGCCTGAAACCATATTCGTCTTTAAACGAACTGCGATCCAAACCATTGCTATTGAGCAATGCATGTTCTCCCAAAGCGGTAGTCTTGAGTGTCCCATCTGCGTTTATCGCATACGCTTCAGCAGGGAAATTGCCTGTCCGGCTAAATTTTTGGATAAACGGGTACCAAAGACGGATCTCGTGGCTCTCTTGTACCCAGCCGTCTTTTACAAACCATTGCCCGAACCCTTTTGCATTAGGATTATCAATCCGAAAATCCTTGATAATGTTGTAGTCTGAATTACGAATATCATTATCATCGTCCCAGAGTTCATTAAAGAACCAGGGATTAGGCTGGACGGCGCCTATGCCTCGACCACCTTTTTCTGCTGTCCAGGTGGTAAAAGCAGCGACTGTTTTGCCGGGTTCGTTCGACTCCACTACAATAGAATAATATCCTGGGATAATTTGCCGCAATGTTTGGCACGAATAAGATGAGCCAGCATTCTGATATTCATATTGCAACACCCATATACTTTCTGTATTACCACTGGTACTTCGGTTTTGATTGTTTGCTCGGAAAAGGTCCCAATACACGTCACCAGGTTCATCTTTCCGTGAGCCAAAACGTTGTGTCATCAAGCCCATTCCTTGGTGGTCAATGACAGACGAGGCCGAACCAATTGCTTTCTGGTATTCACCAAGACTTATATAAACTTCTGCAAGCAAGTGCTGTGCCGCCTGTTTGTTGATATAGCCGTCACCAGTATTTTCAATATTTTTGAGCAAAGAAGATGCTTCTTCTAAATCGACACGACATTGATCATATACTTCGATCCGTGCATTACGCGTAAAATCAAGTTTTGGCGAATTAAGCGGCTCAGTAACAATAGGTACTCCACCGTACATATTAGCCAGGATGCGATAATAAAGGGCCCGAAAAAATAATGTCTCTCCTCGTATTATAGCTTTATCATCGTCACTTACCTCTGTCGCATCCAAAAGGCGAGAAAGTATCATATTTGCATTTCCAATTCCATTATAGCAAGTCGTCCACAATTGCTGAACATAACTTGATTCCGATGTTATCCATCCCTTAAAATTATTATACTTTTGATCGGGAAAGTCGTACCCACCATGTGCATAATCTGAACATGACAGCGTAACTCTAAAGTCTTCTGCTGAACTCCAGAGGAAATAACGATAGTTGTCATATAGAAAATTTAAAGCTTGCCGGTACTGTACAGTTGTTGTGTATGCATTTTCCGGGGCCAGAAAATCAAGTGGTTCTTCCTTTAGCCAGCTCGTTTCGTTGCACGATATCAGCATAATAGCCGACATTATAAAAGTTAATATATATTTTTTCATTTCTTTTCAATTTAAAATTCAAAATTCAAACCGACAGTAAAGTTTTTCATTGTGGGATAGCCGCTAAGACTATTCGACACTCCCTGATTGGCCTCAGGATCCCAGCCTTCCCAATTGGTAAGTGTGAAAAGATTAGTACCAGTTATAAATACCTTTGCGCGACTAAATGTCATTTTTTCTAAAAGTGATTCTGGGAGATAATAAGCAAGCGAGACTTCTTGTAAACGAATAAAGCTACGTTGTTGGTAGGGGTGAAAATTTGAACCCAAAGCCTGATTCCACTGGTAAGGTTGTCGGTACTTTGCATCGGTATTTTCTGGTGTCCAATAATCAAAATCGAAGAAGTTAAATAAAATACCCGTGTTTACACCTAATGACGACATTGGTGACCCATAAAAGTAATTGGATCCCCCTTGCACTGAATTTATAAAAACGTTCAATTCAAAATTCTTATAATTCACCCTGTTATGCCAACTAAAACGATATGAAGGATCGGTATAACCAAGTATCTTCCGGTCGAATTCGGCTGAGTAAATACCGTCGTCATTAATATCTTCGACCTTATAAGTACCGTACGTTGAGCCTTGCGGAAGTATTCCCTGGTTGTACTCATCTACCTGCCACATCCCAATGATATTATAGTCATACACTACACCCAATGGTTCATCAATGAATATTTTTTCTGAGACTAGATCATCTTCACGCCCATCTCCATTATTATCCAATCCAGTTATACTAACCACCCGATTACGGTTTAATGAGAAATTAAAGGTAGAAGTCCACTCCCAATCACTTGTTTTAACGGGAACACCAGTAATACCAACCTCATGTCCATGATTACTTAATTCCCCAATATTTGAAGCTATACTGCTCGAGTTAACCCCATTCATGTAAGGAATATTTATGTCGTAGATCAAGTCTGTTGTTTTTGAATTGTAATATTCATAGGTACCAGATAAACGGTTATTAAACAGACTAAAATCCATCCCAAAGTTCAACGAAGCAGTTGTTTCCCACTTCAGATCAGCATTTGCCATATTGTTAACCGATTGTTTCAACTCAGGAGACCCACCATCGCCATATACGTAACCATCACCAGTTGACATAGATGCAAGAGTTGCATATCGTCCCGCTGTGCGATTACCATTTATACCATATGAAGTTCTGATTTTTAAATTATCTACAATATGTCCTAGTTTATCTTTAAAAAAGTCTTCTTCACTCAATCGCCAGGCCAACGATGCGGATGGGAAAAGTGCGGTCTTATGCATAGCCCCAAAGCCTGAAAACCCATCATGTCTTATTGTTGCTGTTGCTAAATAACGAGAATTATAAGTATAATTCAATCTCCCCATCATATAGAGGCTGGTTTCTTCCCATGCTCCAGATGAGAGTTCGTTCAAATCGCTCTGAGCTGACTCTAAGCTATTATAACCTAACGTCTTGTCATTGAAATTATTGGCTGTCGTATTTGTCCATTCGTAGTCACGATTTTCAACTCCGTAAACAAACGTAGCATCAACCTGGTGAATGTCGAATGTATTTTTGTAATTAACGATATTGTCGAAAGTCCAAGATTGGGCGAAACTATTATTTTTCTGTGCATCTCCCTGTAATCCATTACCATAGGGATCAAAAACATTATGCTTGCTAAACACCAAGTTTTGGGAATAATTTGCACGATAAGTCAATCCTTTCAAGGGTAGATTTACTTCTCCATAGAAGTTACCTGTTAGGTTGTAGCGTTTATCATCATCCGGCATATCGAAGTATAACAGAGGATTAGTTTCTCCTCCCCAATGTTGAATAACCAAATTCCCTTCCGCATCATAAGGAGTAACAAGGGGAGACGTACGCAGAATGCTACCAAAGCTCACATTTGCTCCAGACATATCACTCACAGTAAAAAATGATTGCGTCCCTACTTTAAACCAATCGGTAACTTTCGCATCTATATTTACGCGGAAACTATACCGTTTGTACGTATCATTCTTAACGACATTTTTCTGATCAGTTAACCCAAATGAAAGATAATATGAAGCAAGTTCATTTTTACCACGTAAACTCAAATTATGATTTTGGATATAAGGAAAATCCACTGA
The DNA here is from genome assembly GCF_009847015.1 of Sunxiuqinia indica. GTDB lineage: Bacteria > Bacteroidota > Bacteroidia > Bacteroidales > Prolixibacteraceae > Sunxiuqinia > Sunxiuqinia indica. Next base: position 23,028 of record NZ_WVEM01000017.1, on the reverse strand, counting down.
GAGAAGGTCTAGCCAATCGATATTGGTACCGTTTGCATATCCTTGCATATCTTCTATCCTCATAAAATCGGAGGTGATGTCATAATCAGGATTCGGGTGCAGATCATCACCACTACGACTTTTATGCATATACGAATCGGTTACTAATTGTATATACCCATCTCTATCCAAAGGCCTCAGGTCCTTGATTAATGCCTGATGTGAAAAAGTTCCATTATATTCTATCACCGGCTTCGACATAACTTCTGCATTTTTTGAAGTAATTAATAGAACTCCATTTGCTGCCTGTGATCCATAAATAGCTGCGCTACTGGCATCTTTTAATACGTCAATTGACTCTATGTCGCTGGGATTGATATCCGAAAGATTCCCACGATAAATAATACCATCTAAGACAATTAAAGGGCTTGTTGTACCAGAGATAGAGTTGCGCCCACGAATTGATATATCAGGAGCTTCTCCAGCCGTTGTGCTCGTGCCAACATTCAGCCCTGGGACTACTCCTTTAATTCCTTGTATAGCATTAACATTGGGAGAATTTTGCATAGCAGTCAAGTCAGCACGCTGAACAGCTCCTGTCAAATCACTTTTTTTCATGGTTCCATAGCCAATAGCCACAACTTCCTCAATGCCGATCGCATCTTCCTCCATTATAACATTAATTGATGTTTTTCCTGCAACAGCAATCTCTTGCGATTTCATTCCCACAAAAGAAAACACCAAAGCTACATCATCAGGAACCTCCCCAATGGTGTAGTTTCCATCAAAATCGGTGACCGTTCCTTGAGTGGTACCTTTTATCAAAACAGTTACTCCCGGAAGCGGTTGACCAGAGGAGTCGGTGACGCGGCCAGAAATGGTGATGTCTTGTTGAACAGCATTTCCTGCTAAATTTGTCGAGATAGCAATTTGCCTTTTATCGATTTTATAGGAGACATTTGTCCCTTCAAAAATCTCGTCAAGTATTTCAGGGATCGATTCATTTTCAACATCAATACTCACCTCTTTTTCAACATCAATAGCTTTGGCATTGTAGATAAAATAAAAATCGGTCTGATTTTCAATTTGTCCAAATACACTCCTTATGGAAGTATTTTTCAGGTTTAGGCTCAGACGGGTTTGCTGAGCTTGTGCATTTGTAGCAAAAATTTGGACTACACTTACCAGTATTGCAAACAAGGTTAGTCTCATTGTTTTTAACAGTTTCGATCTCCACAGAAGCTTAGCCGTGGAAATCCATGAATAATGATTTTTTTTCATAAATTTGTAATGATTTGAGTTTTGTAATTCAAATTATTATGTGCAAAAAGTATAAGGAGCTTAAGCACATAAGAAACAGAGAAGGAGGTGTTTGTAGCATCTCCTTTTTTTTAAGCATCGTTTTATTTCATAAGCGGTTGTTTTAGGTTAACTACAAGTAATTTTAGTAGAGCTTTATGATTGTTCTGTTGCGATCATCTTTACCAATAGTATAGTTGACATGGCATGTGAATTTAATGTAATCCAGAACTTCAACCAGATTCTCGTCTTGGAATGTTGCATTAAACGCAGGGTCATAAATGGCAGAATCTTCAACGATGAAATCTGCGTTAAACTTTCTTTCCAATATCTTAATGACTTCATCCATTGGTGTATCTTTGAAAACTAATAACCCATTTTTCCAAGCGGTATAATCTCCTATAGATGTTTTTTTCACTCTGACATCTTTTATCGCTTTGTTATATTCTGCTATTTCTCCAGGCTCCAGTTTATAACTGAAGGATTTGCTTATTTCATGCTGCAATTCAACTGCTCCTGTTTCAAGGGCAACGGTTATCTTCTGGTCATCCGGGTAAGCGCTGACATTGAACTTAGTTCCCAAAACCTTCACTTTAAAATCATTAATACTAACCGTTAATGGGATTTTTTTATTCTTTTTGATGTCAAAATAGGCTTCTCCTATTAAGGATACATCACGATTGTCCCGAGAGTAGTTGTTGTTGTATGTTAACGTACTTCCTGAGTTTAACACTACAACTGAGCTGTCCGGTAAAATCACTTCAGCGATCTGTTTATACTTGGCAACTACTGATGTGTATTTTAAGTCGGTCTCATTGGCAAATTGATTTTTCAGGAAGAATGCTAACGGTAGTGTACACAGAAACAATAGCAGGACAGCGGCGTATTTTAAAAGAAGATTTGTTTTTAACCGGAGTGTTTTACTTCTCGTATTTAGTCTTGCTTGTAGCTTTTTGTATGAATTTTCGATTTTGTATTCTGGCATATCTTTGGATGATGCCAGAAAGGCCCATGCTGCTTTTGCCTTGTTATATATCTTTTCACTTTCCGGATCCTTCTCGATCTCTGAAAATAATTCTTCTTCACGTCCTGGCTCAATACAGCCTGCGGCAAGATTCATTATGTCCTCAGTATTTTTCATATTTCGTTCCATACACTTATTATTTGCACGAAATTGAATTTACCCTATATGAAATTTCAAAAAAAGTTTGAATAAAAATGCAAGAAACAGCTTATTATTCTCAAAAGCAGAATGTTATGAAATAAAAATATAGGTCACCAATGGGAGGTAATCTTTTAATGTTGATTTAAATATTTTCAGGCTTCTGGTTATATGCCCTTCAACCGCTTTAGTCGTAATATTGAGTTCCTCTGCGATTTCCCTGTTTTTCATTCCTTCGAACCGGCTCAGCATAAATACCTTTTTGCACTGAGGAGGTAAATCTTCCAACGTTCTATCGACGATTTGCTCAATCTCGTTAAAAACCAGGACTGACGTGTCAATTGCATCTAAAGCTCTTAGATTTTGGTTCAATTCATTCGGAGCGGCTAAGCCCGAGGTGAATAGTTTTTGTCTGTAGCGTTGATCCCGAAGCCGGTATAAACAATTGTTCCTTGCAACAGAATATAAGTAAGAACTGACATTCATATCCTCCTTTAAGGTTTGCCGTTTCTCCCAAAACGTTGCAAATGTATCCTGGACAATATTCTCCGCGATATCATCTATACGAACGAACTCGTAAATGAAATAATACAGCCTTGGAAAATATTTATTGTAGAGAACTTTAAAGGCAACATCGTCGCCATTCATAATTTTCTTTACAAGTTGTGCTTCGGGTTCAGTCATTTCAATTAATTCCAGGTGTGACAAAACTAACAAAAAAACAAAACTTAGTCTAATCAATCCATCCGGCAAGGAATCTCATTTTTCGATCAGCTACTTCGCCTTCTTTGTCATTGATACCGGAACGTAATTGATCCGGATAATATAGGGCCAATATGCCTGAGCGGAGTAATAGCAAAATTTGTTATCTCAGCTTCAACTTGAGCATTCCCATATCCTCACTGATCTTCTTTTCCAATACTTTTGCATAAATCTGAGTGGTAGAAATGCTTTTATGTCCCAACACCTGACTAACTGTTTCAATTGGGACACCATTGCTCAAGGTAACTGTGGTTGCAAAAGTGTGACGGACCAAATGAAAAGTCAAGTTCTTTTTTATTCCGCATAAGTCGGCAATTTCTTTTAAATAGCTGTTCAACTTCTGGTTTGAGATTAATGGAAATATCTTCTCCCTGCTGATTGATTTGGGATGTTTCTGACACTTGTTTGCTATTTCCAGTGCTTTTGGTAAAAGCGGAATTCTCAGCTTCGTATCTGTCTTTTGTCGTTTTGAAAAGATCCAATATTGGCCATCGATCCCCAAGTTGATTTCATCAGTCCTCAGGTTAATGGCATCGATATAAGAAAGGCCGGTGTAGCAACTAAAAATAAAAACATCCCTCACAATTTGTAACCGTTCGACTTTGAACTTTTTGTTTTCAATGGCATGTAGTTCTCTTTCCGTTAGAAATCCACGATCAACCTTACGAAAGCTCAATTTATAAGAATCAAACGGGTTCTGAGTTATCCAGCCCAGGCGAAACCCCAGGTTAATCATTTTGCGAAATCGTTCCTGGTGTTTCATCACCCCGTTATTCCCGATTGGCTTCTGATGATCCAACGGTTGGTAATTTCTCAGGAAATATTCAAAATCAGTGATAAACTTGTAGTTGACCTGTACCAGATAAATATCCGAAGCATTGAATTTCTTTTTAAGGAACCGTTCCAGGTACTTTTTTGTAGTCCGGTAATTTTTCATCGTCCCTAGGGAAAGGACACTGGCTTGAGTGGTATTGTGATAATCTACCAGTTCGATCAGTGTATGTTCGTCAGAATCGCCCAGGAAAAGCGCTTTAATATTTTCCGGGGTAATCTTCAATTTGTTGATCTGCAACTCCCGGTAAGCATCTGTTAGTTGCGAACGGACATGCTCCAGATAACTGTTAAATTTTTTGGCTTCCGGACTAAAGCCCTTGGCCATTCCACGAGCTTTATTCCATTCTTCAACTGCGATGGTTTTCTTCAGGGAAATCTCGATCCTGCGGGTCTCCACAGTAATCCGGGCGTAAACCAGCCCCTTGTCTTTGTCCTTTTTGCCGGTCCGGATAATGAACTGGATACCAAAGGTGTGGGTTGTTTTCATATCATTAAATTTTTATCGGTTTAATCCGTTTTAACTGCTTCAGTTGAAAAACAAGGTCAAAAGACTCACCGGAATTTACCAAAACCGGTCAAAAAGCATGCTTTATAATTACAAAATCTACCTTTGCTAACAGCTGAAAAACAAACGATTAATCCCTTCTGGTGAGTTCAATGGTAAAATAAAAAAAGACTCACCGTTTAACTCACCTGAATTGTGATATTTACGGATCACTTTAAATTTCTGTGGAGATTATTTTTCAGGCAAATATCTTAGCTACTCTGTACAGGAAAAAGTTGGTGTCTGTCACTCCTCTCAAGGTTGCTCTAAAAGCTTTCAATTTAACATTGAACGATTCTGCAGAAGCGTTGGTACTCCGATTGTCAAAGAAGTTCAGGATTTCTTTGTAATGCGTGTAGATGGTTGCAGAGATGGTATTGAATACTTTGAATCCTGATTCTGTCACATCGTTGTACCGTCTGGCCAGTTTGGTGTAAGCGCTTGCTTTGTCTTTTGCTTTCGAGAAGATTAGTCTTAATTGATGGGTCAAACAAAAAGCCTTTTGGATGTCCGGGTATTGTGCAAAAAGTATCCGGGCTCTTTGCCTTTGAGATGGGCTCCATTTTTCTGCAGATTTGAACAATAGATATCGGCTACGGGCCAGCAGTTGCTTTTTGGTATCGCCGTTTTCAAACCGTAAAGGGACGTATTCCCGCTTTTCCTAGCGGGCATTGTCCAGGGCATTGGTTTCTTCATTAATGGCATCCCAGCGATGGGCAATACGCATTTCCTGCAGGGCATCGTAAGCCAGTTTCTGGACATGAAACCGATCGACTACTTTTGTTGCACGGGGAAAACATTGTCGGGCAATCTGGTTCATCGATCCGGCCATGTCAAGGGTGATTTCTTCAACCTTGCGGCGCAACTTTTCCGGTATCTTTTTCAAAACAGCAACAACTTCCTGGCTTTTGGTACCTTTGATCATGGCCACTAAAACACCGCGCTTTCCTTTGGCTGCTTTGTTGGTCACAATGGTGTATAACTCTCCGTTCGACAAGGATGTTTCGTCAATACTCAACCTTGAACCAAGGTTCCCTGGAAACAGGATCCAATCATCTGCATGTGCTTTCTGTTCCCAATGGCGATAATCACTTAAATGCTCTTTGTATTGCTGGCCGAACTGGTTGCCATTGATTGAATAAAACTTATCCAGACTATTGCTGCTGATGGGGTAATTGTCCAAATAATCCTTTTAAAAAAGCCGCAAAACCTTTGGTCATGCGGGTACCTTTAGCAATAGTATTCCAATCGCGGCTGATCACCTGACCGGAGGATTCGACCAGCCATCTTCTTCGCCTGATATGCAAAAACATAGCTTTATCACGTAAGGGAAAGTCCTGGATCGTAACAGGAGAATGAAAGCCTTTGGAAATTAGTTTTTTCCCCTCATAGCCTGCCGGTTTCTCATCAGCCTCTTCAAGATAAACATGGACCTGCTTGCCCTGAACTTCAACGTTGGTCAACTCAAAATAATCGAATAATTCTTCTGGTAAGATCAGCTTAATTAAGCCAAAATAGTGGTCGTTCTGTGACGTCATTTGTATCTTCTAAAAAAGACACAAATCTCTAACTTTTTATTATTTCCACAACTTTTTAAAGTGATCCATATTTTCTGATATGAATTGATATGGCTAAAATCAAAAAAGCCTGTAAATCATACAATTTACAGGCTTTTGACTTTCTTTGATTTCCCATTCTGTCGGGATACCAGGATTCGAACCTGGGACCCCCTGCTCCCAAAGCAGGATGATCACCACTGCATTCAATTCTATTACTGATTGTTACATTTTCATTATTTATTTTTGCATGTATTTTGCATGACACGTGCAAAAATAATAACTACCCTGAACATAGGCGAACAATAAAGAAATAAACATATATGTTACAGAATAGCTTTTATGCAACTACTTTGTTAATAAATCTGTTTATATTTGATTTCGTTTTTAACAAAAACACCACTTTTTTTTCAATTCGATTGCTTAATTTCATGGTTCTACATTTTTAATCATAAAAATTTCGAATCATGAAAAAGGTATTTTTTTTATTTTTAGTTCTATTTGTAACAAGCATTTGTTTTACATCATGCGAGAAAGACGATGAATTTGATGAAAAACCAGAAACCCGAAAAGTTCTTATCAACAAGGACGAACTTACTGAGCCAGAAGTATTATAATAACTGGAGAAAATCAATTAAAAGATTGGTGGCCGATGGAATTCACTTTCGGTCCCCAGTTTTTTACCGGATATTATTCACCAACATAATAACCATGCTGGTGACATTTATTATTTATTTTACCTATTCAATTCCAAATGGAACCGACTCGTTCGATGTCGGTATATTCACGATATCAAGTCACGGTTTTACTTCTGCGAGGTTGTTTGTTTATCATGCATCAACCAGGATTGCAACTGCATTATTGGCACTGCTGGCTTTTTTGCACATCAATAAATACTATGCACACGGATTTATTGTTGCTTTCGCACACCAGGTATTCAGAACATGGGGAGCTTTTGACCCAAGCATTGCCAAAGTTGATGAATGGGAGTGGATATTGGTAATACCTGTCGCATTAATCGTGTTAATCATTTTATACCGAATCAGATACTTAATTCAGCATAGATCAGTTTATAAGTCAAATGTAATCAATATGCTTGCTGAAGATATCGACAGCATTGAGAAGAACTTACACCAGAAAAGAAATCATAAAAAATAAGTGGCTCTTGGGGAAGGGACTATTCTACCACTAATTTTTAACGGTTTTTAAAATGGAGAGACTAGAACAATTAACCCTTAGACTGAGGGAGATATCGGAACATTTGGAAAAAGGTAATCAACTCACCGATGAAACCATAGGCGAGTATGAAAAGATAATTGTCGAAATTAAGTCGGAACTTTTAAAGATAATGCACGAAAATGAAGACTTACCGCTACCCAAAAGCCTACTTGCCAACATTGGGCTTACTGGCACTTTCTTTAATTGATTTAAGGTGGTCAAGAAGCTCATTCGCTTCAACAAATTTATTAATGATATTGACCTGACGCTTTAACTTCAAAATATCAAGCTTGATTTCCTGAATCTCAATTTCATTACCATCATTGGACCCATAAGCAGGAATAGGTTCATTAACTTCAGTTTTATTCTCTGCATGTAAAAACATTTTACCACGGCCAAGGATAAGCCAATTTGCGTCAAGATCCGGGAAAGTTGACAATATTTTATACAGCACGTCAAAGCTCGGGCGGGTGTCCCCTTTAATAATTCTGCCGATAGTCGTATTGTTATTAAGCCCAACCTTTTGGGAGAACTGTGCATTATTGCAGTCAAAATAATGCATCACTGCAATAACCCTGTCTTTTATATCATCCTTCATTTCAATGAATTACTAGTTATTAACAATTTTTTGTTAATATTAAATATTGCATTTTGTTTTGTAGATTGCATTTTGTTTATACTTTTGAAAAAGAAAGAACGAATTAAATTGTAAATCTACAAATCATTTAACTAAAGAAAGAAATAAAGGTATGGAAAAAAATGTTGTTATGCAAAAACCAGTAAAAACCCCTATCGCCCCTACCCTTAAAGGCATGAATCTATACGATACGGCTGAATTCCCGTTGTCAAGGGTTACGTCGGTGAGAGCTACAATTCAGCAGCTAAAAACTGAATCTTCTTCTGATTTTACCACTAAAAAGGATAAATCAAATAATATGTTGAAGGTAACCAAGATTGCATAAATGCAGTATTATGACCGAATTAATCAAAATACACGAACATAAAGGGCAAAAAGTTGTCAGCGCAAGAGAACTTCATGCATTTCTTGGAAGCAAACGACAATTTGCCGACTGGATCAAGCAGCGCATTTCGCAATACGGATTCATTGACGGTCAGGACTATACTACGTTTCACAAAATTGTGAATCGTTCAAAAACAACTGAATATGCAATTACAACCGACATGGCTAAAGAGTTGTGCATGGTTGAGAATAACGACAGAGGCCGACTAGCCCGCCGATACTTTATTGAAAAGGAAAATGAATACCGCCAACTGGTTAAGCAATTTCAAATTCCGAACACCTTTGCCGAAGCTCTTAAACTGGCTGCAGCGCAACAAGAAGAAATTGAGCTAAAAAACAAGATGATTGCCGAGCAAAAACCTAAAGTACTGTTTGCTGATTCGGTGAGCGTATCGGCAAAAACAATACTGATTGCTGATTTAGCCAAAATAATCAACCAAAACGGAATCGACATCGGGCAAAACAGGCTTTTTAAGTGGATGCGCGAAAACGGCTACCTCCTTTCAAAAGGAGATTACTACAACAGGCCGGCACAACGATATATTGAAATGGGACTGTTTAAGCTCGACGAGTTTGTAAAGACAACAGCAGACCGGACCATTACCTCATTCACGACCAGGGTGACGGGCAAAGGACAGCAATACTTCATTAACAAATTCCTGAACTCTAAACAGCAAGCTTCATGATTACACCACTTGAACCGGAAGTAGCCGAAACAGGAAGGTATTCGGTAACCGAAACATGTAAGATTTTAGGCATTCACCGCAAAACATTGCAACGACATACCGACGAAATGGCGATCAAATGCGGAATCAGAAGATCAAACGGCCGCAAGTTTTACAAAGGCGACGAGATAAAAAGATACTGGAAAGCACAACTATAAACAGCCTTCTTGTCCTGGCTGCAAATAACGGGCATGCGTTCTACCGAGTTGAATGGTTTTCTCGATTGATACCATTCTATCATTCTATTTGAATTTCTAAATACCTCCCCCATTGCTTTGGCGGTGGGGGAAATGCCGGAATAGCTCAATTGGTAGAGCAGCGCATTTGTACTGCGCGGGTCGGGGGTTCGATTCCTCTTTCCGGCTCAATAAAAACTAGAACCCGAACTAGAATATACGGGAAAAGGTAAAGCGGTCACTTAGAACCGAATTTCATTGCTCAATAGATGGGAAACCGGAAAAGCACCTTGAGACTAGAAAACTAGGATAAAAAGTAACGAATTAATCCAACGGACTGAAATAACAGGTAGTCGCTGATTACTCACGGTGGTTGGATTAATGATATAGACTAAAAGGCTGTCCGGCTCTACCGTAGCATTTGATTGCAGACAGCCACAACCTTAAATGAGAAAAGGGGAAGTGAAAAGTAATTGAGTTTGATTTTCAATTAGCTTAAGATAGTTGAAACTGATAATGAGATTACCCTTCCATCTGATCAATGGAATAGCTTCCCCGATGATATTAAAACATTGTTCTAGATTGTACTAAGTTGATTTTTCGGCCACCATACCGACAACTTAGATTCCCTGATTGAATGCCGCACTTCGGTGCGGTTATGGGGCAGTACCTCAGAGGCGAGAGGGGTGAAGCATGGGTTGGAAGTCCCTAGTGAACTCTAAAAACAGTGCAAAGCCAGTCGTTGGTTCGAATCCAACCTGCTCCACTTTGTTCGATGAAGTTATTTTGAAACTGTTTGGACGCGGGTTCGATCCCCGCCACCTCCACACGTGCCAATTAAAAGTTGGTGGTTGCCAAAAACACTTAAAACTGGCTGAGGGGGTGCTTGGTTTTGACAGGCAGCAATTAGGAATAACAGAGAACAAATCAGCCATAACAGGCAAAACAATTCAAATGTTTGATTACGAAGCTAAAGTAGCAGCGTAATTGAAGCCCCGATTAAGTTCGGGGTACATACCGGACATCCAACGGGGATGAAAGCATAAGGACCATTGTGCTTATTGAGGTTCGAATCCTCTTTCCGGCTCAATCACCAAAGGGTGATGGTTAGGTTAGTTGATTTTTGGTTTTAAAGACCGTCCAGAGGGGCGGTCTTTTTTTACAGACAATTTCTAAACACTAAATGATATGAATACAAATGAATTAACACCAGAAAACATGTGGGGATTAATACTGGTTGCCCTGTTTGTTGTCGCTATGATTATCGCCATCCGGAAAGACCGGAAAGATCATTCTGAAATGTCGGCTCTTACCCGTTACAATCAAACTAAAAAAGCGGAGCGAATTTCAAAAATTAAAAAACTAACCGATCAAAATAAAATAGAATACACTTCTTTCAAATACGAAGTTTATTACGATCCGGCACACCCTAAAGGCGATCAAACAGTCATATTTCCTAACTAATAAATCGATACAAAAATGGAGACACAGCAAATTATTTTAGGAGCAGTTCTTATTGCACTAATTATACTTAGCGCGAATCTGTTCACAACAAACCTGTTCCTGAAAAAAAGAGTCAGGGAATTGAATCAGGAGAAAAATAAGCAGAGAAAACAGCTTAAATCGATGAACATGGAGCTTACACAAGCTAACCTGGACTGCGAATTTGAAGCTATCAAGGTAACACTAGCCCAACAACAGCTTGATGAAGTAGAAGCAAATTATGCTGTTTCAAAGCAATTAAATGCAACACTTATGAAGCTTAACGATGAACTTAACAGGAAAATATCACGAGCCGATCAGCCACGGGCAGAAGATGGAACATTCACTAAACAAAATACCACATCATGAGTAAAATTGATCTTATTCAAACCTCCCGCAACATGGCGCGCGAAGACAAGAAAGTTCTTAAACGAAAGCGCATAAAAGCTCCAAGTAATAATGAAATGCCCTACTCTATCGAGGTTAAGAAAGAACGGGCCAAATACCAGTTCTCAACGCCCGAGAAATACCTGCTAAAATTTAAAAAACTAACCGGATCTATGTTGTCCGAAAACCTGAAACTAAGTCATCCTGAATTATGTATGAAGACTACTTCAGAATCTCCTCCGACACCTACGCCTTAGTCGATTACTTTAAATACACCGCTAAAGTATTTCACAAGGGGCATTTTTTCAGGATTTACAAATTCAAACGCGACCTTACTATTCAAGATATTATAAACATTTCAACAGATATTAAAAATGACACGAAAAATAACGATTAATCAACTCGTATTGCGGAATTTCAAAAAGGCAAAGAATTTCACGCTGGCTCCAAGCCCGGCTATTACAAACATCTCTGGTGATAATCGCACAGGAAAAACAACCCTTGCGGCTGCTTTTACCTGGTTGCTGTGGGGCAAAGACTTGCAGGACCGGAAGGACTACGAGATTAAAACCCTTGATGAAAACAACAATCCTATTCACAAGTTAGAACACGAAGTTTCCTGCTTGCTCGATGTCGATGGAATTGAAATCAGCCTGAAACGAATCTACAAAGAAAAGTGGACCAAGAAGCGAGGAGAGAAAAATGAAGAACTTACCGGCCATGTTACTGATCTTTGGTGGAATGATGTTCCCATGAAACTGGCCGACTTCACCGCAAAAGTAAAAGAGGTGTTCGGTGAGGAATCAGGCTTTAAAACCCTAACCAATCCATTGTTTTTTAATTCTTTGCATTGGGAAGAACGTAGGGGAATACTGATTGACATTGTTGGTGAAATTTCAAACACTGACTTATTGGCTCAGAACTCCAAATTTCAGGACTTGATCGACAAGCTAACTGGTAAGTCACTTAAAGAGTACGAAGCGCAAATCAAGGAGCAGAAGCGCAAAATCAAGCAGGAATTAGAGTTAATCCCTGTTCGCTTGGATGAAATCGACCGAAACACACCGGAAGAACCAGACTATGCAGCCATCGAGCAAAAGATTAAGGATACTGAATCGAGAATTTCAGAGCTTGATTCACTGATCAATTCCAAAACTGGAAGCCTCACTCACTTTAATACCGTGTTTGCCAATTGGCAACAATCTATTTCTGATTTAAAAACACAGCTCTGGGAGATTGAAAAAAAGGCTACCGAGCATAACCAAAAAGGAGAAAACGAACGAAACGAAAGTGTTTACGCCCTGAAAAAGCAAATCCGCGAACTGAATCAGGCCATTGAAACAGATCAGTCAACACTAAAACACGAAGATTCAAAAGCCGAGCAGATCATTATTAAGCAAGATCAGCTAAGGATTCAGTATGGAGAGGAAAGCAAAAAAGAGCTGGTTCTTGATGAAAATGAATTTTCCTGCCCTACCTGTAAGCGTGAGTACGAGCCGGGAGATATTCAGAAGCAAGTATCTGAAATGCAAGCCAACTTCAACACCAATAAGGCCAATAAGTTAGAGCAGATCAATAAACAGGGCTTAGCTTATAAAAATGAACTGGAAACCATCAGGCAAACCAAAGATCGGTTGCTGAAGAAGATCAGCGAATATCAAGAACAAGTCAAACCAATCGAAGCACAATTAAAAGAGCTTGAAAATACTCCAACAGGAGTTAAAGATGTTCAATCCATTCTGTCAGAAAACAGCCTTTACACTGAACTGAAAGCCCGGAAGGAATCAATCGAAAACGATCCTCCGCAGAAGCCGGAAGATGGGCAGACCACAGAACTGCAAGCCGAGAAGAAAACGTTAGTTGCAAGTCTTGATCAATTTAAATCACAACTTGACATCCGGGATCAGATCAAAAAAGCTCAGGAACGTAAGGCTGAACTGGAAAAACAGGAAACAAAATTAGCCAACGAACTATCACAATGGGAGCGCGATGAATACCTGTCCGAGCAATTCACACGGGCTAAAGTCAATGCACTCGAAAGCCGGGTGAATGATCTTTTCCCATCGGTGAAGTTCAAAATGTTTGAAGATCAGATTAACGGTGGACTAAAAGAAACCTGTCTGACTTTAATCGATGGGGTTCCTTTTCCTGCTGCCAACAATGCAGCGCAAATACAGTCAGGCATTGAAATTATCAACGTGCTGAATCAACACTACGGAATTACCCTGCCAATTTTTGTAGACAACTCTGAAAGTGTGACTACGCTACCCAATACCGGGGCGCAGCTGATAAAGCTTATTGTAAGTGAAAAACATAAAGTATTAACCGTAGAATAATAAAAAGATTATGACACAGAATTCAAACACCCCGGCCACAACTGACAAAGAACGTGGATCAATCGTTTATCAAGTAGCTGGACAGGATGTAAAGCTGTCTTATGCAATCGTTCGTAACTTCCTAACAAAAGGAAGTGGCAACGTATCCGATCAGGATTTGACCCAATTCATCAGCGTTTGCAAATACAACCAGCTTAACCCGTTTTTGAACGAAGCCTATTTGGTGAAGTTTGGAGATAAGCCGGCACAGATGATTGTCAGCAAAGAGGCATTGATGAAAAGAGCCGACTCATGTGATAATTACAAAGGCATTCAGGCCGGAATCATCATTGTTCGTGATGGAGAAGTACAGGAAGTGGAGGGATGCTTTAAGATGCCGGAAGACAAGCTTGTCGGTGGATGGGCTAAAGTTTACCGGGCTGACCGTGAATATCCTGTTATTGCTCGTGTTTCGCTAGACGAATACGATAAAAAGCAATCGACTTGGAACGAAAAGAAAAGCACCATGATTTCTAAGGTTGCCAAAGTACAGGCTTTAAGAGAAGCGTTCCCGACTCAGCTTGGAGCGATGTATACTCCAGAAGAATCAAACATTGAAGATGTAGACTACGAGGATCTATCAAAAAAAACAATCAAGGATAAAGCGAACAAAAAAACGATTGATTTTGAAGAGGAAGAACCCGAAACACCGGTCAATGAACAACTGGAATCGTTTAGCCTTCTCAAAGTAGCTTCATTAGGTCAAGCTCGAACCATACTAATGGATGATTTTGGTGTGAAATTCACAGAGTTGACTACTGATGAAAAGATTTATGCCGCTGCCATTGCCAACAAGCTTGAACTGGTTATTGAGAAAAATGAAAATAAACCAAGTTTCTAAATGCAGTTAACAGTTCTTGGAAGTAGCTCAAAAGGAAATGGCTACATCTTAAGTAATGACACCGAAAGCCTGGTTATCGAATGCGGAGCCAGGTTTTCGGATGTTCAAAAGGCACTTGACTTTAATATTTCATCCATCAAAGGGGCTGTAGTCAGTCATGAGCATGGCGATCATTCAAGATACATTGAACAATACCTGAGAATGGGAATTCCGGTTTATACTTCACAAGGAACAATTGACGGAATCAAGTTTAAGCAAATCAGGCGGCCTAAAGTAATCAGTCACGGTCGGAAATTCATGGTCGGAAACTTTAAAGTTATGCCGTTCGATGTCCAGCACGATTGTCGGGAACCACTTGGGTTTTTGGTCTTTCATCCTGAAATGGGGAAGCTTATTTTCTTAACCGACACCTTCTATTCCGACTACGTGTTCAAGCAGCTTAATCACATTCTTTGTGAGGTGAACTACTCCGATGAAATATTAAACGAAAACATCAAAGGCGGCAAGGTTCACCCATCGCAGCGAAAACGATTAACAACCTCACACATGAGCCTGAAAACAGCTAAGCAATTATTATCGGCAAACGACCTGTCAAGCGTAAATAATATTGTTTTGCTTCACCTATCCGACCGTAATTCAAACGCCGGGCAGTTCAAACAGGAAATAACAGCCCACACCGGAAAGCCGGTTTACGTGGCACAGAAAGGACTAATCATTAATATCAATAAAGAAGGAGCTTAAAATGGCAGATAAGCAAATTGAGATAACGGAGATCTGCAATAAGATCTACCGGAAAAATGACGAGATAGAATTGATTGCAAGTTCGCTGGAAGAAGCGGCAAACAAGAAAGCAACAGCCATTTCAAAATACGACAAGGCAATTACGATTACAGTCTTGAAACTCAGAAACGGGCTGATTAAAGAATTCACCGATGAAGAAACCGGTGAGATTATTGAAATCGCATCAATGCCAGCTTCGTCGCTCGAAAAGATTGCCCGAGGCATTGTCTACAAAGAGTGTTTTGAAAAAGAGGAAAAGGAAGCCTTATACAAGGCCAAAATAAGCATTCTGGATGCTAAGAAGTCTCAATTAAACGGCCTCCAATCAACTATGAAAGTATTACAATGATCATGAAAAAAGGAACCTTTAAAACTTTCATCACCAAAAACACGGAAGAATTCGCATCCATTCACGACGGGCAAATATACACCTCACAAAAACCAATGCTCATTTTTGCCAATACAGCGACAATGGAAGCAGCTGAGCATTTTTACAGCAAACAATTGCTTAAATCGGTCAAACTGGTTGATGTTGAATTTATCCTGAAAGAGAATGAGCAATGAAGAACAAAGTCGTTTTTCATCCTGACCCCCGATCCCTGAAAATAAAAGCCCTTGAATGTGCTGTACGTGATATCAAGTCGGCACCCGACCGGGAAGAAGCTAATTCAAGATACCTCAAATGGAAGGTATTTCATAACGAGCCTAAATTCAAACAGGCTGTCAATCTCAAAAAACAATCACTTAAAAATTAATTCTATGCAATGGTTTGAAGTAAAAGTAAAGTACGTCAAAGTCGATCAGGACGGACGCGAACGAAAAGTTAGTGAATGGTATTTAATTGATGCCGTATCGTTTACCGATGCCGAAAAAAGAATGATTGAGCAAATGCAGCAGCTTGTTCGTGGTGGTGAATTCCAGATCGACAACATCAAGAAATCGAACATCATTGAGATTTTCCCGCATGACGATGGTGAATTCTGGTTTAAAGCAAAGGTAAGCTTGGTAACCATCGACGAAAAAGCAGGGAAAGAGAAGAAAATAAACAACTACTTCCTGGTAGCTGCCGACGACCTCAAACAAGCCCAACAACGCCTCGAAAAAGGACTGTCTTATGTCTTAGTACCAATTATGGAAACAGCACTGGCTTTAAGTCCTATTGTTGATGTATTCCCCTACTTCAAGGATGAAGAAATCGCAGAGGTGGATTTTGAAGAAAAACAATAATTATCCCTGTACTGGTGTACTTGTCCGGTTCGATTCCGGGCAGGGAACAAATTAAAATGAACCCGAAATAAAGGTCGAGTAATGAGTATGAATGCAGCTGATCGATCAGCCTCTTTTGTAAGTCCTGAGCCAATAGTCTAATCCACGTGATGGTAACCGCAACAGTGGCCGAAATAAAGCAGAAAGCCCCCTCTTGTTCATTTTCAAATTGAAATCCTAAAGCTAAAAATCATGAAACAATTCATTAAATGCCCTGAATGTAATCAACCAATCTTGGCTGCCTTTCGCAAACCGTCTAACGAATTTGCATCATTATTTGTCTATAAATGCAAAACGTGTGGAGTGAGTGGATTTGAACCAGCTGATGAAATGACACTAATTCCTGCCCTATCAATTAAACAACCGTGGGCTTGGCTAATAGCAAACGGATACAAAGATCTTGAAAACCGGAACACACTAAAGAATTTCAGAGGCGATGTTTTGATTCATGCGGGGAAAAATTGGGATAAAAATTGGTGGAATTGGTCAAGCAAATACACAAAAGACCACCTTGTTGCAATTCCAATGCCAGTTCATGAAAAGATGCAATCTGGTGGAATTATTGGAATTGCAACTTTTACTAACTCTATAACCAAATCAGATTCTCCGTGGTTTTCCGGACCAAACGCTTTTGTTATCGAAAATGCAAAGCCTCTACCATTCACTCCATGCAAAGGTAAACTTGGCTTTTTTACACCTGAAATTATTGAGCCATGAAAATAACCGAATCAATATTTATAAGAGGAAACATAATCAATACAGAATATGGTATTCTTCCTGTTCATGCAATAGTATGGAATGACATTCAAGTAAAAGGTAATGGTAACAGAACGCTTTGGGCGAAACAAGTAGAGCCAGTTAAACTTACTGAAGAATGGTTGATTAAGTTTGGGTTTAAGAAAAAACCATGTGGATATGGGTCTTCAAAATATGTATATGGAATTTTTGAAGTACACAATTATGGAGGAAATAGATTTAAAAACATCGAACTTATAACGATTGATAAATCAAATGATGAAGATGAAATTGTTAATACTTTATTGCCAGTAGATATCCTATACGTCCATCAACTTCAAAATCTGTACCTAGCAATAACAGGAGAGAAATTAAAACAGGTTTAGCCATGAAAACACCAACCTGTTCAACCCACAACATCGAAAAGAGGCGAAAATATAATTCGCCTCTTTTTGCTTGCCCCCTGTGCGAAAATGAGAAGAGAGAACAGCAATCAGCTAAACGCATTGCTCGTAATAAGGCATTACTGGCACAATCACCTATCAAAACATCCAAATCGGCTAAAAACGGCTTAAAATCGAAATCCAAGAACTTTAACATCTACACTACAACTGCATGGAAATGGTTTAGCCGCTACGTGCTTTTGTTTTATGCCGACAGAGATAATGTTACGATCTGTGCTACTTCCGGGCAACGAATGACCATTACAACCAAGAATTGTCAGTGTGGCCATTATATCAAAACACGCGACATGACTAAAACCAACTATGCCACGGCATTTGATTTTAGAAATGTTGGTCCTCAGTCATTGCAGGATAACCGATACGGAGGTGGCCGGATGGATTTAATGCGCGACTGGCTGGTAAAACAACACGGAGAGGAAGCCATTCAGGAGCTTGAAATTAAGAAGCACCAAATCTGCAGGCTCGACAAAACAACGCTCGACCAGGTAGCGGAAGAATACAAAGCAAAATTCAAACAGCTTCTTCAGGAAAGAGGCATTAAAGATCCTTGGAAAAAATGACCGACCTCGATAAAACAAAACAGCACTTCTTAGACATTGGGATTCCTTTTAGCTCCTGCAATACGTTAATCGGATCTACAATCTCTGTTTATCCAGACAATCAGCGAGAGGTGCAATTTGAGTACGATAAACATGGTAAATTTTTAAGAGTAATATGAAAAAGAAACACATACCCTTCAGCAACGGATCAGAAGCGTTATCATGGTTGGATGCCAACTGTGATTCATGTAAGCGATCCGGGTGCCAACATCAGTATAAAGTTCACTTATCGTTTGCTACCGGGTACTTAGTACCGGCAACAGTTGATTTTATAGGTACCTCTAAGCGAAACCAACAAGGTGACGAAATATTTGTGAGACTAAATTCCCCCTGTCAACACTTCTCCGAAAGAAGGATAAGCACAAAAAAAAGAAAGAAGAAAACTGATAAATCGCAATCGAAACTGTTTTGATTCTCTGCAACAATTCCAAATGCCCGTACACCTTACGCAAACGGTGTACGCGATACATGAACCTACTGAAACTACCGGAGCAAAACGACAGCTTAAAGAACCACCAGGTAGAACGATTTGAGCCTAAAAAAGACAAGTGTGAAAAATTTGAAAAACTGAAATAATATGGCAGAAGGATGGATAAAGTTACATCGAGCCGTTCAAGATCATTGGACATGGCAAGATGATAAATATTTTAAATGGTGGCTTATCGTCCTGTTAAACGTAAACCACAAGTCGGTAGAATTTCCTGTTGGCGATGATATTTTCACCTGTAATCCCGGACAATCTTTTCGATCAATTGATAAGTGGACCGCATTATTTTCATGCTCAAAACCGACCACAATTAAGTTTTTCAAGATGCTCGAAAAAGACAAAATGATTACCCGTAAAAATATGGGGAAAGGAAACCGAAGGAAACACCTGTTAACAGTGCTAAACTGGAAGGAATATCAACAAGAGGAAACCGAAAACTTTACCGAAAGTAAACCGAAAGCTTTACCGAAAGTAAACCCTAACAAGAATGATAAGAATGAAAAGAATGAAGAAGAAGTAATATTATCATGGCGAAACTCCTTTGAAATTTATCTCGATGAAATGAATTCAGAATACGATAAATTGATCAATGATCATGACTTCCTTGAAAAACAAGAACGCTACCATCCAAACATCGATATTCTTCTAAGTTTAGAAAAAGCAAAAGAAAATTTTTGGGGGACCGAGGCCGGATGGAATTCAAAGAAAAAGAAAAAATCAAAATCAATTAATTGGAAATTGACATTTACAAATGCCATTGAATTAAATAAAGTTTGGAGAAAGAATGAAAAAACTCAAACAACTACTGCGCCAAAAAGAGATTACAGCGTCCGTACCTAACTTCAAGGGCTTTGACGAAGACAAGCTGAAGCGGATTTTCATGAACCATGCACACGCTTTTGTAAAAACAACCAATCCCGACCTGAAATTCATCGTTGACAAAGACAACAAAGAAATCATTTCATCGCTTTGGGATTACTTTTTGGGAAAGGAAGGAACGCTTGACCCCGTTAAAGGAATCTGGATGATGGGAATACCTGGAACCGGTAAAAGTGGATTGCTTTACATCTTTGCAGCCTTTCTGAGAGAGTTTCGCGTGGGGTTTAAGGTTCATACCGCTAACGACATTGCCCTTCACTTTGAGCAAACCGGAGAGCTTGACCTTTACACCTCGAACCAAAACGGGTATTCGGGTTGCCCGGTTAATATGGCGATTGATGAAATTGGTCACGAACCACAACCATCTGTACACTTCGGAACCAAGCGCAATGTGATTCAGTACATTTTGCATACCCGATACGGATATTGGCAACAAACAGGACTAAAAACCTACTGCACGACCAACATCGATATGAACGAGGTCGAACAGTACTACGGCGATGCAATCAGAAGCCGGATACCTCACATGTTCAATGTTATTGCGGTTGGAGGAAAGAACAGAAGAAAATAACCCGAAAATCATGAGTTACAAAAAACAGCAAAGCAAAAGGATTAGAAATCAGATTAAAAAAATGAAGTCATTTAGTTACATAAGAAAATTAAATGAAAACATTCGAGAGAGTGAAGAATCATTTATTCCGTTTAACTGCGGACATTGCGGTCAAATATTCAATGAAAAGATTGACACGGAAGGTCACCGGTGCTTGCTGATAAGAAATGATTTGGAGCGAACGTAATGCAGCCCTAACCGAATAATAATATGAATAGTAAAAATACGGATAAAATGAACGAAATTAAACAAAAAACGATTTACGATCTTGACTTACATGAAAGCACCATAGTTAAAACTAATGGAACTGGCTACCCATATGAGTTCGAGGTAATAAGAGTAGCAGGAGGGTGGTTTTATATTGATAGCAACCCAAGGGTTGTACAGCCACGCTCGTTTTTTGTGGCATTTAACAACGAATTTCAAAAAGTGAAAAATGTTACAATTGACGACATAATGTAAGTATTTTTATTATTTATATTATGTGGTGTAGCATCGTTTTAATGTGCCACAACGTTGAGTGTAAATTATCGTGCGACAAATACGCACAAATATTTATACGAGTACTAACTTAACAATTAAAGAGCGATGGATTTAAAAGACTTAAAAATTACAACTGATTCAAAATGTAGTGAACTTAATTGGGTGTTAAATGAAAAGGACGGAGAGCCGAACTTCTCAGGAGAAATATTTAGAATACTGGTGGAAAAACACAATGCTTTAATTGAAGCGTTGGAAAAAGGCTCAATCGAAGCACCAGCGGCATTACCTTTACAAAATGTTAGCATTTCGTTTTTGAGCGAGGGGTTAAAAAATAAGATTTTGAAAAGGATTGGATTACTTGCAGAAAAGCAAGGTAGTATAAGTGGATTGTACAGTATTTATGACGGTAATGCTTCTGTTAAGAATTTATTAAAAGAGATAGCTGATGATTATGGTAGACAGGTTGATTTTTTAAAAAGTGTGTTGGCTAATGAATGCTAACGAATGGTTGTAAGAACAGTACGGGAAATACCCGATAAATTATAAACGTAGTACAAATTAAAAATTAAAAAAGCGATGGACAAAAACACAGTATTATTGAGCGTTGAGGATTATAACGCACTTAGAGATTTTAAAAAAGAAATAACCGATGGCAATGTGTTGGTTGAATACTATTCTTTTGGTTTTGGTGTAAGTAGCAGAACAAGATACTATACAAATGATGAAGTGGCAAAAGAACTTCATAAGAAAAACGATAACTTAAAAAATAAGATTAAAGACCTTGAAAATAGGATTAAAGACCTTGAAAACCCAAAACCAAAAGAAACTACCATTGATGAAATTAAGAAAATGAGTGTATGGCAATTCTTAAAATGGAAGCGTGGGTAGGCTTTAATTTTTAATTGCTTCAAATATGCACTACCGTTGATGCGAGCCACTAATGTAGTATTGTTTTTACAACGTGTTAGCGGTATGTGCCTTGTTTTTTTGAGTGTTGGAGTTTAGCAATAGCCTTTTTAGGCATTACCGCTAACGATTTGTGTATGAAAAGTACGGGAATTACCCGCAAAATTATAAACGAGTACTAATTAAAAATTACAATCATGAATGCGAGCGAGGCAAGAAAATTAGCTATCCAAAACCAAATGGATAAAAAACAAGCATTGGAACTTATTGAATCAACAAGCAAAACAGGCGGAACATCATTGATGTTTTATAATTTGAAGCAAGAAGCTGTTACTGAATTAATGCGCGAGGGCTTTAAGTTTACACTACACACCGACCCCATTAATGGATGTGAAAACATAATTTGCAGTTGGTAATTTTTAATTGCTTCAATTACGCAGCGAAGTTGATACGAGATACACAGTAGTATTTTTTATACCGATATGGCTAAGAAACGTAGCCACTAATCACGTTTCAATTAACCGCTAACGGTTTTAATAAAAAATCGTTATAATGTTTTTTATACAGTGTTGTACACTGTTATTGAAAGCATTGAACCTAACAAATAAGATATGACAATAGAAACAGCAAAGAACTTAAAACAGGGCAACGAGGTGTTTTATGCAGGTGCATTTTACGAGTTTGCAGAAATAAAGGAATTTCCTCACGGAATAATGATTGGAATATTTGACGAACCACCATCAAAGCATATTGACTACTTGAACCCTGAAAGTGTAAGCGAAGTTTATCCTTGCTATGCTTGCCAAGGTGGTGGATGCCCTGTTTGTGGTAGTTACGGACGTATCGTTCAATAATTGAACACAACGGTTCGTACAAGTTGTCGTTGCGTTACGAACTTACACGTACTTTTAATTGAAAAACAAATAAAATTAATTATAGCGATGGATAAAAGAAAATTTAGTACCGCACTTAGAAGGGCTAAAAAAGCCGAGAGCCAATTACATGGGCAATGCGAGATAATGGCTTCTATGTTACAGGAATTTTTTGATGATGAAATAACGGTTCTTTTTCAAGAAAGCGATGGATTTGTGGTGCTTCATTCAGATAAAAACTGGGACAGTGCAAATACTCCTATTAAGGAAGTTATTTCCGCAATTGAAAAAGATAAAGATGCATTCAGATAGCGATGGCAATTAATTTTATTCTTCGTAAACCGATGAAGTTTATTAATGGCACGGATAGCAATGCAGTTTGTACATTGTTACCGTGCCAAAGGGTACGTTTTGCGCTGCGTATCTTTTCTTTTAAACACAAAATTTTCAGCGCAAAATGCACGGTAATGGTTCGCGAGTATGGAACGGAAAACGGAGAAAATGAGCTTGCTCAAATTTTCGGGAGTTTGGAGTCTCCATTGGATTTCCATCCTGATTAAATGTGCAGGTGTAGTTTTATGGGCTA
>NZ_WVEM01000016.1 GCF_009847015.1 Sunxiuqinia indica | reverse complement strand
AGCAGGGATTATTGCAGACCGTTGATTTTAAACAAATCCGAGCAAGCTCAGCACGAAGAAATATGCAAGGAAAGAATGCGCGAGGCTTCAATGAGATACCGAAAGTAGTATTTGCGGTAACGGTGGTAACATGTTGTCGAAAGCCAACCACTGCCACCGGATTCAGCGTACAGCCTTAACATGGCTTTTGCAATATGTTACGTGTTATATGCTGGGCTTTCATGGCTTCACTGACTTAGATTAAATGAACAAAAAAATAAAAAGAGAAGGGATGGGGAAAACTTCTTTTAGAGTACCTAAAATTTAATACATACAGCAAAATGAAACGAATAGTTTTTTTATTAATGGCTTTAACTGCCATAGTTTTTACAAGTTGCGACAAAACTCCGAAACCGAATGCAGACAAGGAGTTACAGAAACAGACTGAAATTGCGATGCAGGAATCAAATAGACAAGTTGGAATGCCTGCAATCATCAATTTTCAGGAAAAGAAAAATCTGAAATGGATTTACGAATTGTGCGACCAAGAGGATTTAGTTTGCTATGCTTACTTATTTAATGAAATGCAGGGAACAATCGGACAATATTTAGGCGAATGCATTGGCTACGGAATACCGTACAGTACACAATTTAGTAATCCTGAAAAAATGGTTGATGGTGGAGAAATGCTTGGTTTTTCACTGCATAATTACGAAACAGTTCAGCCGCTTCCACAACCCGAACCAAACGGATTGTTTAAGCCAGAAGGATTGAGCGCAACATGGTTGATAATGCTTGACCCGGAAACTAAAAAGCCGCGACCTGTTTATATTGAACCGCAAATAATTGTTTCACCTTTTAAATTGAAATAACATGAAAAGAACAGTTTTATTATCAATAGTTGGATTTATCCTGTTTATCGGCTTGATGATTGGATTGAGCTACGCTTTTGGGTGGATTGGTGTTCATCAAACTAAAACTATCGGTAAAGCGCAACAAAATGCTAAACGGGAGGTTTTTGAGCAAACTCAAAGTTACGTTGAAGGCAAAAGACAAGCAGCCTTAAAATATTACAAAGAATACCAGCAAGCCGATGAAGATGCGAAAAAAGGTTTAAAAGGTATCGTTTCTCAGGATTTCGCAAACTTTGACGAGGACAAATATTTAACAGGTGAACTTCGCAATTTTATACACAATTGCAAGTACAATCCTTAACAGCTTTGCTGTATGCGGGCTGGGCTTTTTATTTTTTCATCGCACTGCACGGACTTTGATTAAATGAACTGCCCAAGCCTTGCATATAACGGACGAGTATATGGTGCGTTGTTGCACTGAACTAATTAAATAAACAAAAACTATGAATTTACACGGAAAGATTACAAAAGACACGGACGACAATGCACTATATACATTGTTAGGTGCTGTGCGTTACAAGAATTTTAGCGAATTGTATAACCGTTTGAAAAATGATGATGAATTGCACCAAGTTTTTAAATCTGACTATCTAAGTAGTGAAAAACTTGATAAATGGTTTGTACAGGAATTTGCAACACAAGAACCACAATGGGATTTAAAAACGATGATTGACGATGAGGACTACTTTGATTTAGTGCAGAGAATTAATGACGGTTATTCAATGAGCGGATTTGTACTTGCTCACGTTGATAGCGTTACAGATAAATATTATAGAGATGGGTGTCATTAGCATTGCACCTAACGGATGGCAATAAGAATAGTTGGCTTATCCGAGTTTGCAGAAAAGTTGAATTGAAACACAAATAAAAACAAAAATAGCGATGGATATTAGAACAGAAATGCACAGCAATATAAGTAAAGATGAAGCTTATAACCTAATGGAGAAGGGGCATAAGATATGCCATGAATATTATTCGGATAATGAATACTTAAAAATGAAAGATGGTGTTATTCGTGATGAAAATGGGTATAATATGGGAACTAAACACGGAGAATTTTGGAGTAAAATACAAAAGTGGGAGACTGGATGGATGACTACAAATGCGCGGTAGGCTTTTGTTTTTATTCCTACAAATTACGCAGAAACTTTCGCACGAAGCACAGCCAATTATTTTTATTGCGTGTTGTGCTTAACGAAGTGGCGTTTTAATGAAGCACAACGGTTGGTGTTTGTGGTGTTGCTTCACTGACTTTGATTAAATGAACGAAAGTAGTTTTTATTGTTTTTTTAGGGAGGGATTTTTTATGGTTTTAAATCACGGTAGTTTATTTTCAGGAATTGGAGGTTTCGACCTCGCAGCCGAATGTATGGGATGGAACAATATTTTTCATTGCGAATGGAATCCGTTCGGGCAAAAGATTCTGAAATATTACTGGCCAAATGCAATAAGTTATGGAGACATTAAACAAACAGATTTCACTATTCACAGAGGAAATATTGACATCCTTACCGGAGGGTTCCCATGCCAACCATACAGCGTTGCAGGGAAAAGGCTTGGAAAAGAGGATGAACGCCACTTGTGGCCAGAAATGCTTAGAGCAATACGAGAGATTCACCCGACGTACATTGTGGGGGAAAACGTTCCTGGGTTACTTACTTGGAACGGGGGATTGGTTTTCGACGAAGTGCAAGCTGACTTGGAAAATGAAGGGTACGAAATATGGCCGGTTATACTTCCAGCTTGTGGCAAAAATGCTCCCCACAAAAGAGAACGAGTTTGGTTTGTGGCCTACTCCGGTGACGAGCGATGCAACAACGGGAGCAATAATAGGGAAGAACGACACCTTCAAACAGACTGCCGGACTTCCACGGAAAATAAACCAGAACGGAACGGATGGGAGCGTAGGATTAGCGAGGTTAGTGAAACTATTACCAACACCGAACGCTTCGGACAATCGGGACAGGGGCGGACCAAAGGACAATGCAGTGAAAAGACGTATAGAAATTGGGAAGCAAGTTGGACTAACGCAAATGGTGGATGGCCAACTCAACCCTGGGTTCGTAGCGGAAATGATGGGATTTCCGACAGATTGGACGGAATTACCGTTTCTGAATGGAGCAAAGAAAGCCTAAAAGCCTACGGAAATGCGATAGTGCCACAAGTTGCACTGGAGATATTTAAAGCGATTTCAAAGGCCGGGTCGGCCAGGCAAAAAAAACAATGAAAACGGGCAATTATGCACAAACTTAGCTATGAAATACGGCAGCAATACCATAAACACGGTGTTATGCACCGTGCTTTCAGTACTTTGAAAAACTGCCATTGCATCAGAGCTATTAAATTGATTTTTAGCATGGTGCATAACGACCGAATAAACTCACCATACACTAAATAATTAATTACTAACCAATTAAAACTAATCTATTGTGAAAATATTAGAAAACTACACAAGAAAATTAAAGATTTTAGGGATGGCCGAAAGCACTCAAGCACAATACTTGAGTGCCTTTAATAGCTTCCTGGAATATTTTGAAGGTAAGGATTCAAGGTATATTTCTAAAAACGACATTTTGAATTACCTGGAATCATTGTATGATCTTGGAGTATCTAAATCCTATATCAATTCACGCATTAATGCCATTAAGTTTTACTACGAAAAGGTTCTGGATAATCCGAGAGATACTTATTTTATTGACCGGCCTTTTAAGGACCGTAAATTGCCAACTGTATTGTCGATCGAAGAAGTAGATTTAATTCTAAATGCCATTCCAAATTTTAAGCATCGGTGTATTATTGAGACAATTTATTGTCACGGATTACGAATATCCGAAGTAATCAACCTGAAAGTGCTTGGCATCGACTCAAAAAGAGGTCTTCTTTATGTCAGGGATGGGAAGTTTAACAAGGATCGGCAAGTTGCATTGGATGACGAGTGTCTGCATAATCTTCGTAGATATTACAATCAGTACAAACCTGAGAACTGGTTATTTAATGGCCAAACGAAAAACGGACAGTATTCAGCAACTTCAATTCGTAAGTTTTTACAGAAAGCGGTTAATCAAGCAGGAATAACCAAAAATGTAACTCCACATACCTTCAGGCATTCTTTTGCAACCCACTTACTCGAACAAGGAGTTGACATTCGTGTTATTCAGGAAATTTTAGGACATGCAAGTAGTAAGACAACAGAAATTTATACGCATGTATCTACCCGATACATTGGAAGGGTCAAGTTGAGACACCGGATGTCAGCTTAATGGTTAAATTTCTTTCGGATGAATAAAACATCGTAGTACAAGTCCGGGCCTTTCGGTAAAGTCAAGCACCCTTCTTTTTTCAGCAACTTCAATTCCTTCGCGCCCCCCACTTGAATTGGTGTTTCCATCTATGGTTTTGATGTGGTCGTGTGCATAGTCAATGACTATTCCGGCATGGCCCGACCATTGCATTTGTCTTTTAGCATTAAAAGAACGCCACACAGCGATATTTCCCTCCTTTGGGGCGTCATCTACCACAAACAAGTCTGATCGTTTAAAATTAGCCTCCGTTTGAGCCACAGAAGCCGAAAACAATCTATTGAGTTCCGGTATCATCATTGAATCGTATTTGGCATACGCCAGTTTCCAGATTACTTCACAATTGAGCATACACCAGGCATAGCCTTTCTTCCACCCTATCGTTCTAAACAATTCCTCCGGGTGCATGTGTGTTAACGCCTGAATCCCTTCATGATCATAGAATCCTGAATTACCTGGTTTCTCGGTCAACCCGATAAATTGGTTGGCTATTTCAATGATTTTATTCTCAATCATGCTTTTCATTAGTGCCTCTAAAATTATCGACTCTCAATAGCTCTTTAAGACCATTGTTAAATTTAAAATAAATAACATCGGAGTTATTGGGGTTCCTAATTGCTTCAACATCTGCTGAATGCTCAATATTATCAAGATAGACGTAGTTTCCTCTTGAAATGAAATTTTCTAAAACATATCTTTCATCTATCTTATTGTCTAATTCTTCTTTCAGCTGCAGAATGTCTTTTTTATTTTCGGCGGCTCCCTGCTTAGCATTATACGCTGTTGCCGTAGCCGGACCTGCAAGAGCTATTGTCAGCCCAAGCATTGTAAGCATTGTGCTTATTGCAACTATCATTGTTCTATGAACGTTTTTTTTAATGGAGGTCATATGCGACTCCATTTGTTCTTCTATCAATGCTAATAAATAGTCCCTTTCACTGTCACTCATAATCAAAGATGTTTATTTCGTAAACTCTATTTTTGTAACTTTTTTCTCTCCACAATCCGAATAAGCCTTAAATTCTTGTTTACCTTTCCACCATAAAAACCCTAAAAATCGTTCTCTGGTCACTAATAGTTGAATTGAATTATCTGATCGTCTTTCAATAACATTTAATCTACTTTCGGGATCGTGAGAAATTATTTCTCCTTTCATAGACCAACAGGAGCCTTTAATATTTGTCGGAATTCGATATAGTGGTTTAATATTCTGAATGATGATTGGAGAGATCGTATCTTTCGGTTGAATAATCTCTTCTGGTAGTCCCATCTCTGCCGTTTGAGTAGTCGTATCAATATAAACCGTTTTAACTACTGTTGCCGATTTGACTTCTTTCAGTTTAATGTTGTACTCCTTCCTGATTGAATCAATCTTTTGTTTAGCTTCAAGATTCGATTCTTTATACTCTTTACGAGTCAGTTTAAGTTCTAAATCCTTATCTTTTAAAAGACTTTTTACGTTGGCTGTTTCGCGCTTGGCTGTTTCCCTGCTCTTTTTATACAGATAAGATTGAGCCGAAAATGCCAAAGACAAGGCAATTATTACACCAATAAGTGTTTTAGTGAGCATGTTCATGATATTGGCTTTTTGTGATTGGAAAACCACTCCGGAACTGTAAGGCCAACAAGACCAAAGGCAAGACCAACAATAGCATAAATCACAATCTCATTAATTTGAGTGTTTACAGCCGCCCGATTTAACATCCATAAGCACCAGAAAAATCCAACCCGTTTACTTGATATGCTTCCAGCCTTATCTTCAACAACAGTTGCAATCCACTTTACCATTCGTACAAACCAATTTTCTGTTTTCATTGTCTTTATGTTTTAACTTTTTAATAAAAAATATTTAATTCTGCTATTCATCTGCCGTTGTCCGAGGTCTTTTTTTCATTTTTAAAATCTAATTTGTAGTTACTATAAATCCTTTCGCCTCTAAACTAGCCTTTGCTGCTAATCCATTATAGCCGCCAGAACTACTATCTGGGGCTGCATTAGAACCGGCTATTGAAATTCCCCTGCCGGTATAATCTCCACCACTTGCTTCCGAAACTACAAGCACAGATAAATCATATAAAATATGATTCACTTCTTCGCTTGTGAGATTGTTGTTTGATAATTTTATCTGACACCCATCAACCTTGACAAGGTTGATTATTCCAGAAAAATTAATATAACCCAAATCACAAGCACTTGCATCAAACAATGAAATTGTTCCTGTTGAAGCAGGCAGTAAAATAGAGGTAAGGTTTGGATTTGAAGATAATCTAATTTCAGCCCCGGAAGCAAGGAATGCAGGTATCATCGATAAATCAAGCGTTCCTGTTAAATTGCATGAATAGGCATAAATTGTTCTAATTACTCCTGTTATACTTGAGTTGATAGTAAGACTCGTAAGACCTGCATTACCGTGTACCCGTATATCTGAATAAGAAGGTGAAAAGGCTGAAAAACCTGTTAAATTAAGATTTCCTGTTAAATTACAATTGTACAAGTACAGATATCTAACATATCCAGTTATAGAGTTTGAGAAATTTATCTGTGTTAAATTTGGATTCGAAAACAAATAAAACGAGCAATTAGAAATACTGGTAATCATCGATAAATCAAGCGTTCCTGTTAAATTGCATGAATAGGCCAAAAAAGAAGACCAATCGCCTACTACTGTCGGAGAAATTAAAATATCTGTCATTTCTTGATTTAAAAAGGCGTATAAAGAAAGAGAGCTTAGTTCTGTTACTCCTGTTAGGTCTAGAGGACCAACAATTTTTGCATTATCAACATAGATTCTTGATAAAACAGGAGATTCTTTTCCGTATAATTTTGCAGCAATCAAACTACCGGATAGCGGTAATGATAAATCATTTTGATTGTAATCTATTCCATCGACATTCCATTTTAAAACTCCAGAATCATTATTTATGTCGGTTATTAATGTCCCATCTTTATTCGTTTGAAAATCAGCCAACAGTTCCCATTCATTAGATATTCCTACCCAATCAATATAATCCTGACTCTTACAGCTCGAAAATATTGACAATAGGATAAACGATACTAATAATACTTTTTTCATGACGTTAATTTTTTAAATAGTAAATTATCACTTTTGAGCCGGTTCCGGCAGTTGTACTTCCAACCTGGTCGATGTCTATAGTCATTTGAGCATCATCAGCTATGGAGCTGTCCGAAATCACATAAGGAGCGCCTGCTGTTTTGCTTGTTGTTTCCCCAATGTCGATACTCAGCTTTGTTGATAGGATTGATGTACCACCCTCATTAATATCTAGAACCAAGTTGGTACCACCCGTTGCTGTTGTTAAGCTGGCTCTGAGTTTTGTGATTGTACATGCTACAGGCATTCGAAATGTCCTGATTGCTGTTCCAATCGTTAAATCAGTTGTTTCGTCGCTCAGTGCTATGGTGGTAAATAGGGTGTCGGCACTCGATCCACCGCTTAATGATGATAAATCAACTGTTTTTGTGGCTTCACCGTCATTCTCAACCGATAGCTGTAAGATGTTGCCAGCTAATTGAAAAACATCAATAGTTTGATCATCAGTTCCGGCAGTTGGCAAGTCTGCTTTTGTTGCGATAATTGTAGTATCTGCTTTTAATGGATTACCTGAAGTTCCATCGCCTGTCAAGGTATTATCGCTAACTACAGTTTGTACGCCCCAATTATCGCCACCAGCCGTTCCAGTGCTATCAGTCCATGAAACGGTATTCCCATTTTCAATTTGAAGATGGAAGGTTTTCGTTCCTGCGTTATAAGATGAATCGAGTGAAAGAATTTGGTCATCGGTAATGGTTGGTTTATTGATCAGGCTATTGTAGTTACCATCAAAGTCGTCCGAAACGTCTTTATCCCATCCGTCAAAGGCAGCTTCGTTACCGGTTGGCTCACCTGTTGGTATTGGCTGTTCTATTCCACCTTGTAACTTAATCAGATCGATATAAAACCCGGCATGTTCGGTATCTGCTCCGGTTTTTCCCCAGCTAAATACAATCGAGTCAACATCGGTTCCAAAAATACCCAGCTGATCGATTGTTAATGAAACGATTTGCCACTGTCCGGTAGCTGATTTATCTACTGGCAGTGTTACTCTCGGTGAAGCAATCGAACCTGAATTAAAACATTGTATTCTTAAACTGTGCCGATTCGACATACTTTCATTCAAATAAATAAAAAAGGAGAAGTTGGTATAGTTGGTTTTATCAATAGCCGTAGCGGTTGAGAAGGTAATTACATCTCCGTTTGATATCGCACTAACACTGTCGCTCTTTACCCCGTTATAAGCATTAGACGTATTGTCAAAATCATTAATAACTCCGGTCGATGATCCGGTCCATTCAATGTTTTCATCGTAGATAATTTCATCTTCAATTGTTCCACCACCCGAGCCTCCGGGAATAATAGATCCGGCCGGAATCCATACCTGTGTTAACTCAATCTGGTATTGCGGATCAGCTGTAGGCTTTTGCGGATTAGCTGCCGGAACTCCTGCAACAACACTAACTTGCCCGAGTGTATCAACAACAATAATATCAATTCGTGAATAAGTCGGATCAGCATCGGCAAGCGTAACAAATTCAGATGAAGTTGTGTAGAATTCGCCATTTATGTAATACGCTGCCGGGCTGACAGCAAAATTCAAGCTGTCAATCCAGGTAACATTACCCCCCTCTTTTAGTCCATCATACTTAAACAACTGAGTAACGGTATAGGTGTTTAGTCCGTAGTCGTATTTGAGGTATTCAGTGTTAAATACTGAATCAATTTCAGTATAGATTGTGTCTATTCCATTACCGGCTTCAATGGCATCAATTTGTGTTTGTAAATTGCTCCTTGAATTATCCAGGTTGCCGAGTTCGAAAGTTGAAATAATGGGGCTTACAGCTATCTTCCCTTCGTCGCTTGATATCAAAGCTCTCCCACTGTTGAGATTATCACTCGCCACAGTTGATGCAGCCCCATTAATTATATCTTGTTTGCTATCTAATGAATCCTGAAGATTTGTAATTTGTGAAATCGGGTGTAGATGACTACTATCTTTAACAATTCCGGTTATTAAGTTGCTGGCATCGAAATATTCAAAAATAACATCGCCATAAGTACCGTCGTCTATAATTCCACCAACGGCATCTTGCGCCATTTCGTCGTTATAGCCATTGGATGTAATTATTTGCTGATTGATGTACCATTTAGTACCAATAATCGAGGTGTCTACCTTTAGCGGGTCAGGCTCTGTTCCTGAACCAACAAGCGTTGTGTCGTGGTGTACAATAAATGATATTTGCGGCAGGTAAACACTGTCGATCACGTTAGCCCCGCAATAAGCCCTTAAATATTCATCAACATCATATGTCAGGCTGTCCAGGCATAAGTTAGACTCTACATTGGTCCACCAACCATCAATGCGTTTAATGATCTGACCATCGGCCGGAGTTACATTGCGCCCAAACTGAACCGAGTCGCCATTTAAGATCAATACCGTATCAATAACGGCCTGTTCTCTAACCTTCAAAAAATAAGCATCTCTGTCCTGTGCTTTTGCCGACAGGATACTTACGAATAATGCTATGAGTAAAAATGTTTTTTTCATGTTGTTATAAAAAAATGTATTCAACAATAATCCCCGTTAAGTCAATGCTTTCATCAATGTAAAATGAAAACCCCTCGGTGCTCACATCAAGGTTTAGTGGAGTGTATTTAATGTCAGTTGTATTCCCGTCGCCATGTGTTCGCACCTTGTAAACGTTAAGGTTTCCCCTGCCTATTGGTATGTCGTCAAAAGCAAACTCAAAATCAACAGCTACATAATGATCTGTCAGCCCGGTAAGGCGACCTTTTTCGATGTGTATTCCCCCGCCAAGCCCACCGGCGCCAGCTAGTAGTTCGCCCAAAGAGAACCGCTTTGGTTTCGACCAGTCAACATAGTCAACCATTAAGAAAATATTATCCGGATCAACATATTCAGGGTCACCCTCTCCATACTGAATATAGAGTGGAAGCTCATATGGCCTGGTCTGCGTTATCGGATTCTTT
The DNA here is from genome assembly GCF_009847015.1 of Sunxiuqinia indica. Taxonomy (GTDB): domain Bacteria; phylum Bacteroidota; class Bacteroidia; order Bacteroidales; family Prolixibacteraceae; genus Sunxiuqinia; species Sunxiuqinia indica. The sequence continues at coordinate 103,100 of NZ_WVEM01000016.1, read as the reverse complement.
ATAATTAATTCTTCGGGCATAATTTCCGCATTAAACAATTAATTTATCATAGCCTATTGGTAGGCCGTGGTAATAGTCGAACTCCTCGTTTAAGTCGCGTTCGAACTGTAAAAATTCGTTATTGTCAGCGACAAAGTAGTAATCTTCGTGCCTGTAAACAGGTGTTATTGTTGTCGTTTCATTGTCGTAGTCGTATTCTTTTTCAATGATATTTGCCATACCTAGCCCGGTGAGTAAATAATGGTCTTCAATAATCCCCTTCAGTTTAATTTGTTTCCCGTTCCGGCATTTTTTTGTGAACTTGAAATTGACTATATCTCCATCGATATAACCCCTTGACCATGTTCCTTCGTAATTTCCAAAATTTCGTAGCAGAGATGGCGTTGACAGCAAGCCATTGGGAACTTCTTTTTTTGTAATTATGCCCTTTCCGTAGCGTATTGTCTTTGATGTTCCGTCATCGATGTAGTTTACAAGCAACATCCCGTTTTCAAGTTCATCACGGTATTCAATAGCATGTTGCACATCTGTACAGATTACCTTTGTTGCCAATTCCTGTTTAAGATCTCTGTTTCGCTTGTTGGTTACAATCTTATCAAAGATCATTTCGCTTCTCTTGAAATCCTTGTAGCTTGAGTTTAGTTCTTCGCGAATAATATTACCATAAAGCTCGTCGGGGTTGAAGTCGTACTCCTTATAATCACCAACATAATTGTATCCCGTTATATTTATAATGTCAGTAAATACAAGAAACCGGTCGGTAAACCGCAAATGTTCGATGTGCAAGTTGTAATCCTCGTCGATCCACCAAATTAATGAAGGCCATTTTACCTTTAAATCTTCAAAGAAATCTTTAAAGCTTACTTTAAGGTCTGTGTTTTCTTTATCCGGATTATATACTGTTTTAAGATCGGATGTATGCACAGCGGCAATCTGGTTTAGATAATTACCATTTTTCCGATTCATCCGGTAATAGTTTTCGCCATTCTGTAGTTCCAGGAAGTCCATAAACGGGGAATCGTTCCAAAAGAACGCCGAATACACCTCTTTTGATAACAGGCTGTTATGCGTTCCGCGGTATATTTTACGGCATACATCACGAAAATCTACTGCAGATTCGATTGTTTCTGAGTTATCGCCGGCTGGATATTGCTTTATCGATGTTGATTTTTCCGACCATCCCCATTCATATTCGCTACCTCCTGACGTATCTTTTGGGTATTTCACCCAATTGCCAGCGCCATTGTATGGGGTTCTGCCCCACTTGGTATATCCTTTTTTATCTTCGGTAATATTGATGTTCGCCCATCCTCCGCCGTCAGGTTTAACCGATTCACCATTGTTATCATTTTGGGTCCAGATTTCTTCACGGGCAAACTTGGCACTCGCTTTTAAACTTCTGTATTTTTTGAAAAACTGCGTGTAGGTATTGTTATCCTTGTAAATTGACAGTTCGCAAATTTCGCCTAAGAAAAATGAAGAATTTGGATCGTCCGCAAATTTATTCATCAAATCGGTGATGTATTCTTGTTGTCCATTCTCGTCTGACGGGCCAAACTTTCCATCAGCCAGCAATGTTTCATTAGGGCTCCCATCGTCATCAAAATAATCGTCAATGTTAGGATAGTCCTTTTCCCTGATACCAACTCTGAAAAACTCCGGATAAAAACTACCATCTTCGCGCTTAATGCTTTCCAGCTTATATTCTTTAAATTTATTATCAAGCAAGCTCACATCTACCGACATGTAATTAATATCGGATGTTGCGAATTCGAGTGAAGTGACATACAGGTGCGAAAAATCAGCTTCAGAATAATAGAACAGAACAGGAGCTTTATAGTAAAGCCTTATTTCAACATCGCCCGAAATTGGGAAAGCACTGATTGTTTTATTAAAATATGAAAAGCTATCAACCGAATCAGTCGGAAGTGGAACCTTATTGGTAGCGTATTTTATTTCTTGCTTCCCGGACGATAATATCCAGGAATCCTGATCTGTATATTGGTAAGTATCCGTATCATTCGATATTGTCAAGCTATATTCAAGGTCTACATTCTCCGTAAGGTTTCCAACAACACGATAGTAGAATGATAGTTGAGACTGTGCCCCCTCTCTTAATCCTGCTACCGTTTGAGTAAGAATAGACATTGTTGGAAGGTAGTATGGCGGCAACCCTCCATCGATATAATTATACGATCCTAGTTTAGCACAGTATTTGTCGAGCAAAATACCACGGGCAATACCTGTTGATGATTCGAATCCGATTGGGAGTCCATCAAACCAATTTTCAAAATCTCCGTTACGAACCACGTTTGATGTTCCGAATACATTAACTTTTGTTTCGTAGTTTTCAAGAAACTCAGTGTATTGATCAAGTGTTGCCGCATCTATTTGGATCAACGAATGATCTTCATTTATTTTGCAATCTACCTTTCCGAAGTACCCTTTGACAACCTGAGTTCCAAGGGTGAACCTAACGATGTATTTTGTAGTTGGGGTATAATTTGGATCATTCACAATGATATCGTAAAGCCGGAAACCATTCAACGCGCTTTGCTTGTAATTGTAAGGTTTATTCCTGATCATAAACGGCTGCCATGTTTTTCTCCACGAAGGCATTCTGTCAACCATTTCTTCACCATGCTTCACCCCGTTTTCAGGCTCAACCTCAAAGTAATTTTCCTCGTTGTCAAGGCTAATATGTAGCGAGTAATTCAACATGCAGCACGTATAAACTCTTAATTTTGATTGATTTTATATATCAAAATTACTAATTTAATAGATATTATCTATTGATATTGCTGCATTTTTTCATTGAATATGCTTTTTGTTTATATATATTCGCATTTAATTGCTTTTGTGTCGCTGTGTGGAAACTTATTGCATTTTTAAATGCATTTTCGTGTTTCTAAGCTAAATGAGTTCTTTTTGGAAATGTATTCCGGGTATTGTATGTTTGTAGTGCGAGATACTTTAAATATTACCTATGATGCTACAAACATCTATTACACGACTGAAACAAAGATACAGGGGAGGCATATCGGTGCAAGTCCGCCAGTCCTTTCATAGCATCGCTTTGAAGTGTCTCGCAGTGACCTCCCCGCTTTGTTTAATTTTAATCATTTCATTATGCGAGACACAAATGGACAGAACAACCAGCCACTAACGGCTGAAGAAGTAATTAACGGCTTTGCTAAACTTACCGACATTGCCGAAGTACGAACTATTTTTACCAACCTTTTTTTAGAATGGGTGGCATCGGACACTGAAACAGATCAATCCTGCCGATCATCTGCTGTAATGACCTATAAGTTGATTAACGAACTTCTTTCAGATATTGAAAACTATCAGGAAAGGAGCGCGTCATGAATGAACTTGTATTTCAATCATCAAAAGGTAATCCGGTTACTAATTCGTTGTTGGTGGCTAAAAAATTCGGGAAACATCATAAACATGTACTCGAGTCAATTGATTTTCTCGTGGCCGAAAATTCGGCTGCCAGATTTTTTCATAAAACAACCTATGCCAACAGAGGAAAAGACTACCCAATGTATTTAATGAATCGTGACGGATTTAGCTTATTGGTAATGGGATTTACCGGAGCCAAGGCATTGCGATTTAAGATTGAGTTTATTCATGCTTTTAATAAGATGGAAGAAACACTTCGCAAAGGAATTGATTTTTCTGATCCGAATGCTGTTTTGATGTTGGCTCGTAATTGGGCTGACGAACAAAAACGAAGGATTGAAGCTGAAAAAAGAATACATGAGCTGGCTCCAAAAGCTGAATTAATGGACCGGGTACTGGACTCGGACGACCTGATTGACTTTGGACAGGCTGCTAAGATTCTTGGATTGCCGTTTGGCCGGAATACCCTGCTTAAAAAAATGAGGCAAAAGGGTATTTTATTTGCCAACAGGAACGAACCAAAACAGGAGTATGTGAACCGCGGATATTTCACCGTAAAAGAAAAGTTTATTGAACGCAATGATCATCCGGGATTTGTTGTGTTAAAAGTGTTGATTACCCAAAAGGGGCTTAACTATTTGAGTAAGCTTTTCAAAACAGACAAGCCAATTAAGAAAATGGCTGCTATTGAATAACAAAAGGGGCGTGATGCCCCTTTTGTTTTATATTTCAATTGATTAAAACTTAAGGCCAATTGTTAATCCATTTTTATTAGGTATCAGATAAGCACGTTTCAACCATCTATAGCTAAATACATGCAATATACTGCCTCCAATAATTAAGATTCCACCACCAACATTTAAGACATCAATTGTATTATTTAGATCATTTATTTTGTTCTCATACTTTCGCTCGGCTAAAATTCTTCTTTCAAGACTTGTGCCTGCTGCTGCAATCTCATAATTATAGGTATCAAGCGCATTACCCATTCCATTTAAAGCATCTATGTTTGCAATAGCAATTAAAACACCTCCTAATAATTGGCTGCTTATTCCAAGCATATTCTCCTTCTGAAATTTATATAAACAATAATTTGTATGGTTCATGATAAAAGATAAAGTATCAGACCCTATATCTCTACTATAATCTTGATTTAATTTAACTTTTATTGATCCTAAAATAGAATTCCTGTTTGTCTGTGAAAATGAATATATACTCAGACATAATAAAAGAATGATAATGGTTAATTTTTTCATTTGATTTTAGTTTTAGAAAGATTAAAATTATGGCAAATAAAACTAAAATGCAAATGGGTGTTAATTCAATTTGTTGTTTACGCTGATTGTTTCGCTGATATCGATAAAGGTAAGTTTTAACTGGTAAGTTTTATTTCCGTTGTTTTCGGTTACATCGGTCATGATGTCGTTAGCGGTATAGCTTACCGACTTCCATGTTACGGTAACTGTTCCGTTACTTTCGAGCACCCGTAGCCCGAGCAAAAACCGGTAGATATACTCGGCAGCGTAAACCTCGAACTCGTGTAAAGGTACCAGGTTGCCGTAAAGGACTTTTGTTACGCCTCCCCTTGTTGCAATTTCTTCATCAACTTCGGGTTGTAGCCCCAGGTATTCCGAATTTATATAGCATTCGAATGTAAACCCGGTCAAATCCATGTCGTAGTAATTGCTCAGCCTTATATTTGATGAAACGGCTGTTATTTTAAGCAAGTCGTCCAGGTAGTACTCGTTGCTGGTCCATCCGAAAACATCGGTATAATAAACAACGGCGTCAATCGTTATTTTCAGGCTGTAATCGCCATCGTCGTAGCCGCTTAATGTTGTACCGGCATAAATTACTTTTTTATAGCCTGTTTCGGATAATATGGTCATTGACAACGGACTGCCAAGCGGATTATCGTTTGCATCGAGCAATTGGACTGAAGCGGTACTGGCATTGTCAACAATAAGTTGGATTGCCGGGATTGTATTTGTTTCCAGAAATATTCTGAATAGTTCAGGATTACCGTTTACTTTAAGCGACTCCCAAAGCCGCGCCTCTTTACTTGCGTAAACTCCTAATACATTGTATTGCGCCAGTATGCTCATACTACTTTAGATGTTATATATCCTCGTCGGATATAGGTTTGGCCGTTGCGCTCAAAGACTTCTTTTTTGCGCCTTGTATTGTCTTCAATTTTTTTGAGGTACTTGTTGGTACCCGACATGTCAATTACATTGTCGTATGTATGGTTAACGGCATAGTCTGCCAGCCACTTTTGTGTTTCGTCGTGTGGGATAATTGTTGAGCCGATGTATGATTTATCGTTGTAATACGTAGGCTTGTTGGGGGTAATTTCAACCGTCCCATCCGGTTTAAATATTGCCTCTGAACCTTCGTCACCCGCAATAAATTCTTTTGGTGCACTGTCTGTTCCCTCGGCAAACTCCGGTATTGGCGTAGCAAGTACAGTAGCCAGTTGTGCGGCTCCTAGAACACCTATTATTATTGAAAGAGGAATATTTGGCAATGCTTCGACAATAGCTGCTGCTGTGTTTAGCGCGATGGACAAGGCGGCCTGTGCTTTCTCGGCAATGGCCTGCCGCTTCATGATTTCATTTTTCTCTTTCTCGTATTTACGTTCGGCTATTACCTTTTTTTCAAGGCTATCTCCTGCTGCAGCCACCTCGTAGTTGTAGCGTGTTTCTACATTTTGCAATTGCCTGTCGTAAAGTGCCGAAGCAAAATTAAACCCCTCCATCAATAATTCTTTTGATTTCTCGTAGGTCTGCTGCCTCAAATCCTGCTTTATTTTCTCGTTTTCGGCAAGTTTTTGATTCTCATTTTCACCCTGTTGCTCTCTTAGTCTTCGTCTTCGCTCAACGGCACGTTCGTAGGCGTTGGTTTCGGAATCCATCGATTCAATGGCAATATCAAGCTGCTTGATCTCATTAGCAATTAAATCATCAGTTAGTTGATCGTCAATTCGTTTTATTTCAGTGGCCTTACCTTTTGCTGCTGAAATTTCGTCTTTCGCTTGCGCCAGCCTTTTTATGTAGTATTCATGATTAGCCGCTTCAGCATTGGCCAGGGCATTGTCGGCCTCTTGCTCGTTGACATTATTTTTATCCTTCTCAATTTTTTCAAGTTCTTTCTGCCGTATTTTTTGTTCATCGAGAAGCCTGTCTGTTAAATTTTCTTCGACCTGTGTTACCAGTTGGGCTTTTTGAGCAATTAGTTTCAATTCTTCGCTTGTTCCTTTATCGGCATATTTCAACTGTTCATCGATGAATCCAATTCGCATTTGTAACAACTCCTGGTCGTTGTCGAATTCAGCCTGTCTACGTTGGTCGGCTGTCAGCTGTGTATTTTGAAGCAGTAATTGTTGCTGTTGCTTGGTTTCTTCAAGAAGTAATTTTTGTTGCTCTTTCAGCTTTTTAATTTCTTCCTTCGGATCACTAGTGTCAATGTCAGGAGTTTTCGTTTTTGTATTTACCAGGTTTTCAAATTCAGTAGTAATGGTGTTTATTGCTTTAACTATCGCATCACTATCTTTTTCATAGTCCTTGCGTACATATTGCAAATCAATACTTTTGGTAAAACTTCCTCCAAGCCCAATTGCCTGGTTGAGTTGCTCAGCAAATTTTGTTAAAAATCCGGGTTCTTGTTCTTGTAATTTATTTATTTTCTCGTTTACATCGAGCCGTTCTTTTTGTAAGTCACCAATCTTTTTGACTAATATCTCCCTTCTTTTTTCGACATCTTCCGTTTTTACCATTTCATCGCGAATATCGCTTACAATCTTTGCGCTCCTTTCTCCAATTGTATCGGCATCAGATTTCATTAAGGAATTTATTCGCTGTATGGAGTCGGCAAATGAATTATAAATTGAGATTAACGGCTTACTCGCATTCAGTTCATCAATAAATCCCTGCCATGCCAATGTAAGCCTGTTTTGTGCAGCAACCAATGTGTCAACACGATCTACGCTCTCGATACCAAATGACCGTTCTAATTCTTCTGCAAACTTTGGCAGTACCTCGGCAGATAAAACCTCACCTTTTTTGAGCATTTTATCAAGTTGTGGGATGGTAACATTAAGTGCTTTTGCCATGATACCAAACGCACCCGGAAGACGCTCACCCAATTGCCGGCGTAATTCTTCGGTTGTTACCTTTCCTTTGGACAACATTTGTTCTAAGGCCAGGAATACACCTCTTAGTTCATCGGTACGAAGTCCAAGTACTGACCCCGCTTTTGCTGCAGATTCGAATATTTTCTGTGTATCCTTTGCCGATAAGTTGGATTGCATGGCAGCGGCACGAAATTTTATATATCGTTCTGTTGTTGATACGAGTTCAATACCGTAAGCCTCTGTTATATCGGCTAAGAATTGCTGTGTTTGAGCTAATTCAATCTGATCGGTAATCACTCGTTTCATCGCAAAATCGAGCGAGTCAAGTGTCGCTGTTGTTTTGATGATACTGGATATTAATTCGCCCGCTTTTGCTATGCTAAGATAGATTAGCAAGTAACTTTTTAGCGACTTAATCAGATTGTTAAAAGATCCTAAAAGACCTCTGTTTGAAGTAACAATTCCCTGGTTTGCTCGTGCTTTTTCTCGTGCGGCACGAGTAGCTTCCTGTAATCTTACTTTTTCTTCGATTAATTTTTTACCTGATTCCGTTCTTAATGCGTTTGACCTGGCAATCGTTTTTTGCAGTTGTGTTTCTACTCTTAACCGTTCCTTTTCGGCTTGAGATAAGTTTCGTGAATTCGTAGTAGCTTTTTTAGACAAGCTAATTATTTGAGACAACGACTCAGCTCCACCAACAGATTTACTAAGCCGTTCGCCCTCGTCGGCTACGCGCTTAAACCCATCGATAACTGGCTGAACAGCTTTTGCTATTTCAGTTAGCTCCTGCTTAATTCCAGCATCAAGTATGTCTTCTCTTCTCAACTGCCCTGCCATTACGCTGTGTTTTTAGTTTTTTGCTGTTCTTCGTTTGCCTTTACTTTTTGCTGCTACCTGTGCTTCGGCTTCGCGTTTCTGCCTGATATCGTCCAGGTAAGCAACCCATCGTTCAAGGTTTACTTCGGTTGTATTTAGCTGTCGGTTTAAGCTTCGTTCAACACTGGCCAACATTTTATAAAAGGTTGATGCTTCGTGGCTGTCGGCCTTTTTACTTTTCCGGTCGGCGGCTGTTTTCGCAAAGTCCAGCTTTGTTTCTTTTCGAAAGATGGCCGACTTAATTTTGTCCGGTTCTGTCGCTTTTATTTTAAAGTACTGCAAGACCTCATATCCTTCATCACTTCCTAATTCCACCATGTGTAATGCGGCCTTGCAGCTTATTATTTCGTTTTCGAGCTGGATTATTTTTTTCAGGGAACGCTTAAATTTCTGAAAGCTCTGTTTGTTTGTTCCCTCGTAATAATACTCCTGCAGGTCGAGCCAGACCTCATCCAGTTTTTCAGGACTTACCTTGCTTTTTGGGTTTACTTTTAGCAGTTCCCTGTTTCCAGTCTCCATGATCTGGTAGAACAGCTCCACGTTTATCTTCCTTGGTGTATCGTACAACGGCACTTGGTTTTCCGGGGTAGTCTTTAACTGGTTTGAACCGGAAGATTTTGTACCTGTTTTCGACTGTTTGGAAGACGGCCTGGTCTTCTCTTGTTTTTTGAGCCTGTTCTTTTGCAAGAATTTTAACATGGTCGATGTTTTGTAATTTCAGATTTGTCATAACACTTCATTTATCATTGATTTCCAAATAGCGAAAGCCTTTGGATGAATAAGGCCATTAGCCTTATCGGTTTCCATTTTTTCAAGCCTTCGGGTTAATTTTTTCTTGTATTTCGATTGCCATAACCTGTCGGACCAATGCGGATTTTTGCTTGCCCTTTTCAGTTCATTGATCATATGCAGGTATTTGGTTTCCAGTTCGTGTCCGTTTGTTTTCATTAGTCTTCGTTTATGAGGTTATCAATCCGGGAGTTTATTTCCAGTTTAATTTCATTGAGCTTGGTTTCCAGCAGGTCTTTTACCGGAATCTGATCTTCTTTACCTTCCGACATTCTTTCTGCTGCTCTGTAAAAAAGATTCCATAGTCTTGTTTCGAGTACTTCCAGGTCGGCTAATGACAGTTTTTCCAGTTTCATGGTCTTTAGTTTAAAAACATGGCATTGTGTAGTGCCTGTTTAAATTCCACGTTAATTGAGTTGATTAAAATAACCCTTGATTCTTCTGTTAGTCCATAAATGGAAGAACCGTATTTTGCTTCCAGTTCAGACGCTTTACTGTCGAACGATTCGAGGGAAATGCCATAAGTACCAAACCCGGCTTTCAGTGCTTTGTAAAAGTCGCCGGAATAGCGAAGGTCTGTTGTTGGGAAAATGTTATAGGTGTCGATGTACTGTTCTTTAAACCCGGCATACTCGATATTTTGATAGTCCGGCATTGCCGACCCGTCAGCACGTTCGCCCCTGCTCAACTGATCCCTGTTTAGTTGTTCAATTTCGTCAAAATGCTTTTCCAATATTGGCCTTAACAGTTCCCAAGGGTCAATATTCAGGATGTTATTTTGAAATTGAATCAGATCCATCGCCAGTAGCTTTAGATAAGGATGCCAGAATAAAAGGCATCCTTATTTTATAATTATTCTATTATGCAATAGTTACCGTTGCTGCCCCGGTTGATTTAATCAATAAACCATCGGACACCATGTTTGCAGGTGTTTTCAGATCCATTGTTCCGGTGCTGAATGCGGCTGCCGAAGCGAATGTATAAGTACCATCGCCATTATCGGTAAATCCGGTTTCAGCGGTCCATACGCCTGCCGTTGATTGCCAGTCGGATTCAACGATACCCTTAATACCTATTTTTTTGACCGACCCATCGGAGTCTACCCCATCGCTACCGAATACGCGAACAATAATTTCGCTTGCTGTTGGTGTCCCAACCACTTCAAGATCAACGTCAATCAGCGGTTCAAGGTCGTTTGCTTCCCATGTAGGTTCAATAAACTCACCGTACATATCCCACTCGCGGTAATTATCCATATCGAGGTAAAGCGGAGTAAATGCCGGAGTTGAGCCATCGGCAGGAACTTCTTTCATCCGGCCAATGTTGATCATATCAGTTGAAAACCCTTTGGCTACTCCACCATCGTTGTAAAAACAGATTTTACCGTCGCGCAATGGCCAGTAAGTTAAATCGGCATTGTTGTAGTCTTGTTGTAGAGTACGATGTACCGATAAAGGAATGTCCAATTGGAACATCATTCTTGTTTTTCCACGTTTCAGCAATTTTCTGTTCCCAAGTGCTGATTCATAAATGGTGTCATCTGAAGATTGATCTTCGTAACTGTCGAGTCCGTTAAGTGGCATCACTGTTCCGGCACGAATACCTGCAATCCAAGTTGCTTCTAAGGCAAGGTCAGCAATGCTAGGGGCAAAATCAGAAGTAGTGAGGATAACGCCATCGATAGAAACCATTTCGTTATCTTTTCTTGTTCCTTTTACACCCAAATTGCCGTAGCTTGCGCTTGTTACTTTTGCTACTGTCATTTTGTATAATTTTTCAAGTTTTTAATTTCTGTAAACCTTAATACTGAGTTCTTTTAACTCAATGGCATCGATAAAGTCTATTCCATCATTGCCGACATCTTTTTTACCCCAATAGAGGTGATTAATCGGTTTGTGAGGGATAGATTTATGATCGATGTGTAATCCCCGTCTACGCTTCAGGTGTTTTAAAAACAGGTCGTAAATGGGTGTTAAAATGGTGTTGAATGATTTTTCGTAACGCTGAGTGGCCTTATAGCTTGAACTTGAATCGGTCATGATTACAATGTTTAACTTTGCTTTTGACCGGAACAGGCCCAGCGGACCCTCTGCTTCAAAATCTTCGAAAAGCGCAATCAGCGGGTACTTTTTAAATTTGTATTGAGCATCTTGCGTCTTCTCAATCAGCGTATTTACAATCTCCAGTGGGTGACCATGCAGGTAGTAGGGTTTTTCGTTGTTTTCGGGGTCATATTCGGCCCTTACATCATCGATAACAAGACCGATTAGATCAACAATATTCTGAACCTCACTATTTACTACATATTCAACTGTCATATCCCAAAAGCATTTACATTCCTGATTGGGGTAAATACCCAATTGGAATAGGTTTCAACATTGGCAAGCAAAAAGTTGTAGGCAGAAGGTTTAGCATTAAAATGCCGGTAGTCTGCGCTATTTAAAAATTGATAGTACCTTTTTGCTGCTGCCGGAATTTTACCGTATAAATCCAACATTTGACTGTGCACACGCACCATTTTATTTAGCGGGCTAACTTTTTGAGCATTTTCGCTTTTTGAAGACACTTCACCGATTCCGGTATATTCTGATTCGTGATTAATACGATGGTTATAATACACGTAGTAGGCAATCAGGCTTTTCTTTTCGGTATTGATCAGCCCGTTCCATTTTGTGTTTATTGTTTGCCCGTTCCATGTAAATGAAAATTCGGCTCCATCGCGTAAGTCGATCCATTTTTGAGCCAGGGCAACATAGCCCTCGTTCCCTTCGCCTATTGCGTCGGCAGTTACCGCATCGGTAAACTCTTTCCACAGCTGGTACCCTAACAATTTCAGGAGAACTTCATTCTCATATTCGGTTACCGCATCTGTGAATACACTGTTAAGCTCCGGCTTTTCGCTCAGCGGAACGTTGATATCACGAATAAAATATGTGGTGTCTATTAAGCTCATTACTCAGAAAGCTCTCTCAGTTTTTTCTTGTAAGCATTTTTTACAACCTGCCGGGTGTCGTCTTTGAACTGTTCCAGATCTTCGGTTTTTTCAACCTTTTCAATCAGTTCTTTCACCTGGTTGGCAGTTGGTGGTGTCGCATTTTCTTCTTTCCCTGAATTTTCAGGATTATCAGTTGTTTGCGGCTCTTCCACCAGATCGTTGTTTTCAACAGGAGGTTCTTGTTCAACCTCCTGCTTTTTATCTTCTGTCAGTGATACCTTCAACCCGTATTTAGCCACCCGAACACGACTGGTTTTAGCAATTATTTCGAGTTGCCTGATATCACCTTTTATGGTCAGAGTTCCCATTATGCAGCTTTAATTGCAGCAACAGCAGTTGAAAAATCGCCAACTACAAACATGTACTTGTTGTAGATTGGGAACAATACTTCTTCCTGGATAATTGCTTCAACGTAGTTACCCAATTTCTCCTGAGTAGACTCAGAGAATTCAAGCACAAGCTCAGAGAATTCGAGCAAGGCGGCAGCCATGGCCCAATCGCCAACAGCAAACTTACCGGCTGGCATTGCAGTAGTTTCTACCACCGGAATACCGGAGATTGTCAATATACCGTTATCCAGGCGTTGCACATCGATGTAATGTTCATCATTACCTTTCAAGGTCTCGATAAGCGTAGCATCAATTGGGTTAAGAACAATACCGCTGGCTGTGTATTCTTGTGAGGTAACCAGTGTTTTACCTACTTTAAGCGCATCAATTTGCTGTGCGGCAGCAATAGAGCCTTTAAACGGACTGTTGACAACAAATGTCCATGCAGAAGTATCAGCTTCGGCAACGTAAGTCAAATCAATTACAATTTGAGTAGGACTGATAACGTATGCTTTATACGCTGCGTTATAAGTTGCTTCGGTTGCACTTGCAAAGGTGATTGTTGAACCGTTTTGAATGTTCTGATTAGCTGCAAACGTAACTAATGTTTTAGCTCCGCTATCGTAAGAAGCTACGCTGGCTACTGAATTAGCGGCACCTGTAATGGTTGTGTTAACCAAGGTTGCAAAATCGGACGCTACTTTACCAATACCCAATACGTTATTTCCTTCTCCGTCACCCCAAAGCAATTGGAAGTCTTCGAAAAATTTAACCAAGGCAGGAAGTTTCTGCATCAAGTGATTCAAAATATACTGAGTTGATTTCAGCATGCGCTTAGAAATCGGAACGTGGGTTCCAATCCGTTTTGCATCGGCAGTTGCTTCGCGAACTTTGAACGAGCTTTCGGCCAATGTTCCATTTTCAGTATTCATGCCAATTGCGCGATTCCAGTCGTAAACCTCGGTAAAGGCCAAGTATGGAAGGTCGGTTGGCATAACAGTTAACAGGTCGCGAATATTCAACCTTGTCACCTTTGGATGATCAACTACGCGGCTGTCTCTTGATGTGATATGCACCCGTGAATCTCCGGTATAGTTATCGGTAATAGAGGTTGCTTTGAGGCTGAATGACGCTTTTTTCTTACCATTGCTATCAACAAACTCCTTAAACTCATCGGTTGAAAGGATATCGCCAATTTCTTTACGCAATGATTTGTCATCGCCGCCCATTCCACCTTCTTCAAACTCTTTCAGTTTTAAGTTGCTTTTCTTTAGCGACTCTTCAAACTTTTCAAGAGACTTTTCAAACTCAGCAAATTTTCCAGCATCGAATTTTTCAAGTTTGCTGGTAACTTCCTGAAATTTTTCGTTGAATGTTTTTTCATCAATCAACCCTTTTCGGAAGTCGGCACCAAGATTCTGAAACTCTTTTTTGAATTCGCCAATTTGCTCTTTGTTTTTCTCTTTAATATCAGCAAGCAATTTTTCATGCTTCGCTTGTTCTTCAGCCGTTAATCCTACCGGCATAGTCATAGCCATCATAATTCCTGCTTCGGTACCACCTGCCATAAAGGAAATGGTAATTGCTAAAAAGGCAAATAACCCCACCAGCCAGTAGTTTGATTTTTTACCCATTCCAAAAAATAATCTTCCTAATTTCATTGTTTTAATTTTTAAGATTTTCGATTAAAAAGTCATAATTAATTCCCTTGTGAGTGCCTGCTGGCGGCTCGGTATATTGTTCTTGAGTGCCTACTGGCGGCTCATTTTTTGAACTCACGCTTAATGTTGGAGTAGCCCAATTGCTTCCCTTGGGGACCGCACTACCTTCGATGACCTGAGCATCGCGAACAGCCCAGAAAAATCCGGAGTTGTCGGCATCTTCTTTATTTACTATTTGCGAATAGTACTTTTCCCAAGCATCATGTTCAGCTCCGTAGTCTTCGTCATTTATGCAAAGGATAAGCTTAATATAGCGCATGCCTACGCTGTGGTTTCTAACGTACCCCTTTTGGTACTGATCGAACATATAAGGGTTTCTTGCCCGTTTAATTGTTGATTCGAAAACCAGTGCTTCGGTATCACCTTCGAATTCGTACCCGAGTTTTTCCCATGTATATGTTTTGGTGTAAGCCTTTAAGTCGTCACCATCTGAGATTATTTTATCGAACTTCATTTGATGTTCCTGAAGGTGCATAATGAGCTTGTTTTCCTTTAAGCTCTTATGCCATAATCCGGGAATGTGAACATCTTTATGGCTATCAAGAAGGTTTGTTGTATTGATGACAACCTTCACTTTTATTTCATCCGGATTATTGTTATCGTTATCTTCGTCGGCCTTATTTGCTCCTGTGTTTTTGGCAATCTTTATGCACTGAAAAGAAATTGCGTCAGCACATTTCATCTCTGCTTTTTTTTGAGCAATAAGACTGTTTTGGTTTTTCACCAAAAAATCAAATAGTTCCTTTTGTGTTTTAAATTCGGGTATTTCCATCACTTTCGAATTACATCATTATCCCTAATCTCTTTTTCCTTATCCTTGATCAGTTTTTCTTTATCAAGCTTTTCCTTTTTCTTATCCTTGGTTGTGTTTATCGTGTGTGCCATATCGTTAAGCGTTTGGGTTTTCCAATGAGTCGTTTATGGTATAATTGCCTTTGATTTTCTGAATTTCATCCATTGACATTTCGGTAATTCGCTTGTTACCCCATGAGGTAGCCGGTAGTCCTACGGCCTGTATCCAGTCGTTATAAGTACAAGCCCCTGCAAAGAACATTTCCTTGTATTGAGCACTTACAAACTTGTTGGTTTCGGCCTTGTCTTTTTCGTTTTTCTGCAGCACCGGGATGTGGTCGAAGCTGACTATGTACTCATAGTTGAAGTCGCGGCATTTAAGCCAGTTATTAATATCTTCCCACCGGTCTTCTTCTTCCGGGATGGTTGTATTTTGATACATGCGTCGTTCGGCCGTGTCCTGATTTTCAAATGTGGCCCCTTTCATGTAAAGCTTTACCAATGTTTCGGGAACATTATAGCGGGAGCAAACAATCATGGCATCGGAAGCAATTTCGTTTAACAGTCCGAGTTTGCGAACATCCTGATCGATATGATGAACATTGATGTTATTTTTTGTGACCATGAACTGGCTTTGCCCTTCCATGAATCCGTATTCTGTTTTCAATGATTCCTGTACCTCTTCTTTCTCGGTGTCGTCCATTGGCATGGTTC
This sequence comes from Sunxiuqinia indica, assembly GCF_009847015.1. Taxonomy (GTDB): domain Bacteria; phylum Bacteroidota; class Bacteroidia; order Bacteroidales; family Prolixibacteraceae; genus Sunxiuqinia; species Sunxiuqinia indica. The sequence goes on along the minus strand of NZ_WVEM01000016.1, from coordinate 87,344 downwards.
CAGCAACGCCATCGGCCTGAGCACTTGAAATAATAGCCCTCATTCCCCGTTCCCTGGCGATAACATTACGGCTTTCGTAAGCTATTTTAATGTTTGACAAGGCCCACGATAAAGATTCCTGCCGGGACTGACCAAGCACCATATCGGTAGATCTTGTAAATCGAACGTTTGGCTCCTTCCGGTGTAAAATCTCATCGGGGTGAAATTCTTTTGTATATACTCCTCTGACAAACTCCCATTTGCGAATAATCCCTTCCTTGCTTGTGCGGTCGAAGTATTTGCCTGTAATATCAGGGATCATAAACTGTGACCAAACATGCCACAAGTATTCGACATCTTTAATATTAATGTCGTCTGTGCCGCTGTTCGCGTAGGTATATCCGTTGCCAAATACATCTTTAAAAATGGATGCCAGAGCCAGAAATTCTTTTGTAGACTGAACCGGGTTTGGGTTGTTTTTTAGCCGGAACATCTTTTGGACAATCTTGTCTACACCTTTACTTTCGCGGTATATTTTATCGGTAAATATTTCTCCGTTCCTGATATCGCGGACGTAAATTCTGGCATTTGAGGCATAATCAGCTTTTAAATTGATTACCGATGCCAAAACCGGATTTTCGCAATATTCTTTCTCGAGCTGAGTCATTGTGCCAAGCCTTGTGAACATTGGCGTTCCGGCACCTAAGAGAACTTCTCTGGCTGAGCTTATATTTAAAGGTGATAACGGGTCGGATTTTGCGACAATAGCTCCACCCAAAATTTTCTCTGCCAATTTATGCCTTAGTTTGCTTGCCACATTGATAAAATTTATTGTGCATTGTAAAATTATAGATTTTTTCTATGATAATGAATATTTTCATAGATTTTATTTATTTATCAATGTCGTGAAAGTGAATTAATTGAATAATTGGCCGTAGAATGTTCGAACAACATAGGCCAGTCCTGCAATTGAATCGGGAGCGTCGTCGCGCTTTTCCTTCCCGTTTTTAAGGTATCGCCAAATTTGTTTCATGAATTTACCATATTCTGAATCAGGAACTATCTCGGCACGAAATACGAAGTGATCCTTAATGAATCCTTCCTGTGATAAGATTCGGATGAGTTTATTGGTTGTATTTTTAACCCCATGCACCTTTGTAGACATCTTACTTTTACCGGATTTTGCCAGTCGTTTATTGATTACATTTTGGTAAGCCGGTATATTTTTACGCAGGTCTTTAATATGCAGCGACCCGGCGTTGTTGGCTTCTATAAATACTTTTACCGGGGAGTGGTCGCCAACAGCTACGATTATTCGGGGTTCGATTGCTGAAAGGTTGTCCTGTGCGAAAATAACATCGTGAATATACACTTTGCCATTAATTATTTTAGCCATTGGCATGGAGTAATTATCTTCTCCTTCGTCGGCTGTATCGCCATAAAACAGTTCGATACCGGGCTGCTCCATCATTCTGTCGAATTTTATATCATCGAGGTATTGCAGTTCGCTTTTTGCAAAGCACAGTCCTTCTTTTGGCTGTGGATCTTGCATGAATTGGGTTTCGAAGTGGGTGGTATTTTTTAGGCGGGCTTTTTTCTTTTCTTTGGCAATTTCTTCGTGGTTTAACTTAAACGGCCACAGCGGATCGCCTATTTTAATCCCAGAGATATCAAATCCGTATTTTTGGGCTGTTTTAATTGAATCTTTATCCCATACGACCGGCAGTTTAATTACTTCCCATTCGTCGGGTTCACTTTCCATTAGGTAGCCGCATAAGTCTTCGGGATGTAGCCGCTGCATGATAATGACGATGGGGGTATTTCGACTATTTACACGATTTCGGATGGTATTTTCAAATCGTTGGTTTACTTTTTCGCGTCGGGTAGTGTAATCGGTATCTGCAGGTTTTATGGGGTCGTCGATAATAATGGCTCCGTTAAATCCCCGTTTATCGTCAATGCCATCGATAAAGTTTAAGATATCAATGTCGGACTGAATGTCGGTTTGGGTATCGTCATCGTCAACTTTCCCGGCACCAAACCCGGTAACCTGTCCGGCCGCTGATGCCACATAAATACTACCACCGGCTTCTGTTTTCCATTTTTTCTTTGCCTTGGAGTCTTTTTTTAGTTGAACATTCCCGAACAGGGTTTTATATTCATCTGATTCGATGATATCCCTGATTTTCTCCGAGTTTTCGAGTACCAGGTCATCGGAATACGACAGGTGCATGAAATTGCTTGACGGATTTAAAGCCAGGGCATATGCGATGAAGTTGATAACGGCAAGCTCGGTTTTTCCAAAACGTGGAGCGATGTTTATAATTAGCTTTTTGCATTCGCCACGCATAACCCGTTCGAGTGCATTTGCAATAATTACATGGTGTGGCCCGACCATAAATTTGCGCTTATGGATTGCCTTAAAGAAATAGCGGGTGAAGAAAAGCATTTCTTTTTCGCACTTTACCTTCGCTACTTTGAGTCTTTTTATTTCGTCGGGCGTAAGATTTGACATAGATAAAACTGATAATCTTTAGCAAAGATATAGATTTTATCTATGTGTTTTAGTATTCGATTGATTTTATTGATATCGCGGATCTAATGTAAGCTGTACTGTTTCATCATCTTCGTGCAATCGAGTTGGGAATACAATAATCTTTGGTCCGTCTTTACATTTCCTGTTTTTTATGGTTTTATCAACCCATTTTTGAGCTTTTTCTTTTTCTTCTGGAGTTGTTGGCATTCCGTAAGGGTCGTCTAATAAAGTAATATGCCGTAATTCTATTCTGTCCATAATTTTTAAAGGTTAGGAGTAATCATACTATTTGAAATAAAAATCAAGCAACCCCTAAGCGTGTCCTCTGACAAGAATAGGGATTGCTGTTATCGTGAATTGAACGTGTGTGCTTAATTTCCGATCCATGGGTTGTTCCACATTCTTAGCCGGGATGAATCTTTAAACAGTAATTTTTTGCGCTGGGGTACGTTTTTAATTCCTACAATATTGATTGTGATATTTCCGGCAAACTGATTTAATTCGTTCACTTGGCAGTACCCATACAGTTTTGTATCCCAAAATTTCAATCTTACTATTCCAGTGTCATTCAGGGCAATTATACTACTGTCAATGCCTGTAATATTGACAAGACTGTTCTTGTAAGAAATTAGATGTAGCTTTGCCTGAAAGCCTGTTGAAAAGCTTGGCACCGTATCTCCCTGGCTTGTCTCTGTTACATTATCGAACATGTATAAATCAAACAAGTCAGTCGTGAATGTTTGATTTGTGGACAGACTGTAAAACTCAGCATAGACATTTTCATTTGCTGGGACACGAAAATCATATGATTGCGAGAAACACGCTATCGAAAGCGTAAGCATCAATATGGATAGGATCTTTTTCATTTTATTTGGTATTTTTTAATTTGAGGTGTGTTCTTCCCTGCATCATTCTTCAATCATCTTACATCCACATCAACCAACACCACACCTCAAATTATTTTTTTATCGTTAATTGTAAATTCATAAAAAGGATTCAACAAGCCCTATAGGTGAATTAGAAAGAGTAAGTGCCGACTGGTACAGGTGTCACATTCATGTCACACCACTCTCCTGCCTTTTTTATTACTATTTCATCCCTGTTTGTATCGTAAAACATAGCTCCATTTTCAGCATTTTTCAGAGCAATATAAAGCACACACTTTGCATTCTCTGGGTTATTATCTGGGTTATAAGCCGCATCGGCTTCTGCGATCGTTTCGTATGTGCTGTTTAAGTCAGTTGTCGGGTCAATCCTGGCAAGCGTAATTACATTTTTCAAATCCCATTCACCATATGCAATCGCCTTGTCGCGGGTAAATAAAAAAGAATGATCTCTTACGTCCGACCCAACCTTAAACCACCCATACGACGCCGCACTATGCGTGTGTTCTGTTAAATAATAGTATAACTCTGCCATCGGAATTCCTCCTAACGTATGCTTATTAACAAGCATCGTTATACGCTTAATTTCATCCGCAGCATATCCTTCAAACACATGATACCCCCAGCGCATGAAATTGGTATTAATTCCGCCTGCAATTACTGTCCCTTGCGAGATTAGCTGTGTTAAAATTTCGATTGGCTTTGGAATTGCGGTTTTGTCGACACCAAACACCAGCCGGGGTTCATCCCACCCATTCCAATTAGCGTTGATTACAGGAGCAAGTATTTCTTTTAGATTATCCTGTATTTTTTGGGCTTCTACCCCCCATGTTGTGTCTGTTATTTTTATGTCTTTCATAAAGAGGTATTTGAATTTAAAGGTGTATCAGAGTTCAAAACTGTCTGAGGCTTCAACAGCCATTCAGACAAAAAAAAACCATTCCCATCATTATAGACATCGAGAACCTGCTGATCTGTCCATGCAATTTGATTTAATGAAGCCCAGTTCATGTTTCCTTCCATGTGATATAGATCGCCCCCGGTGGAGTTCCCTAGAATCAACGGAGCCGCAGAAAGCTCTTCCGTGATAATAGCATTTCCACTCTTTACAAGTACACCGTTAGCGAATAGCTTAATTGTATCATCGTTAATGACAAGAGTTACCATAGTTGGCACGTTTAATGGTATTTCAAACGCACTCTTGACTAATACATAGTTTCCTTCATCGTAGGTAAACACCTGTAGGAAATGATCAATACCCCATCCAAATCCCAATCCAGTACTGCCTCCAACAGTTCGAGGTATTGTGAAAATTCTTTTCATAGAGGCTGTGGTAGCATCAAGAGTTCTTTTAATCCATGCGTTAAATGTGATGTTATTGTATGATGTCAGCAAGCTATCTGCATTTGGGATTTCAACATTCCGAAATGGATCTGCAAAATCAGCTGCATAGGTGTCAATTACACCAGCATTGCCAAGTATTCCTGCAAAAAATGCTTCTCCGTCATTCCCTTGCGCACTGGCATCAGCTGCAACCACTCCAGATTCTTCGTTTAACGGAAGAAAAAACACAATTTCGTTTAACAGGTCATTTGACGGAACCTGGTTCAACAATGCCCCTATTTGAGCGTTTTTATTGCGACCTGTTATTTTGCCGACAACCTTGCCTGCTATTTTAAATGCATCGCTCATAGGTTACGATTCTGAGGTATTTATGTCGATATTACCGACACTTCCAGCTTCAGGAGTTACTTTGACCTTTAAAAGTGCACTGTTCACCCCGATATAGTTGCGGCTTCCGGCACTGTTCCCGGCCAGCTTAAAACGGATAGGTCGGTCGGCTCCATCAAACAGGGTTTCGTAATTTACCCCTCCATCGTCCGAAACGAGTAATTCCAATTCAACAACTTGCTTTTCGTCCACTGCTCCACTGATCTTCCACTGTATTCGCACATTGTTTGCATTGGCTACGGCTGTTGATAGCACTTCACCGGTGCTTAAATCGAGATTGTCTACTATTAATGGCATTTCGAAACGTGTTAAGTTATAAATACTTTCTATCTATTTTCAAAATTACATAGATATTCTCTATTAAGCAAGACAAAAAAATGCCATCCTTTAAAAGACAGCATACAAAAACACTAAATAATTGGCGTGGATTAATCTACAGAACCATTTAACACGACCGAATAAATGTCATTCCCAAGGGGGCTGCTTTTTATCTCATGTCCTGTTATTCGTGTAAATTCAGCCTTGAATTTTTCGATATCCATTGCTGCAACCGCGCATTTATCTCCTGACTTCAACTTTCCAAGAAGTATAAGCGCATTGGAATGTGTTTTCCAAACGTTATTTCTACGCCTGTGATTAATAATAAGCTCGTTAGGAGGAGTATCTAAATACGCCAAGCGAAATTTATCGCTGTTCGGATATTCTTTTTTCATTATTTCTACAAAATCTGAAAATGATCTTTGTGGATTTTTATTCTCCATGATTACAAGTTTATGAAATTAAAACGGTAAGTCATCCTCCTCTTCCGGAGCATTATATTCTTCCGGTAGATCTTCCGGGGATTGACTGTTGCTTGTTTCTTCTTCCAACGACTGTACATTAAATGCATTGACGTTATGGTACCAGCGGCCGTTGAATTCCCTTGACTCAACATCGAATAACACCTTAACCAAATCGCCTGTCTTCAGGTTGTCCATGAAGTCAATATTGTCGCCAAACAGGTTAAAACAGATCTTTTTAGGGTATTGATCTTCCGTTTCAACCAGAAATTCACGTTTTTTCCACTCCTTACCGGCCTTAGACACACCTGACTGTTTATCAAATATCTCCTGGATACGTCCTGTTGCTTCGTAGTTACTCATGGTTTTATTATTCCTAAATTTTTAAACTATTCCCATTTCATTTAGCTTATTAAAACACCGCATCGTTGCCTTTACATCTTCCAGTGAATTGTGAGCCGGAAACGTTTCATTAAACAGCTTCAAATACAGTTCTTCAAGTGTCGGAAATTTACCGCTTCCATTAGCCTTTCTTGCCCCTACATACTTCATAGACTTGTACATCGTGTCAATACGCTTGTATTTATCCAACGCCTTGTTTGTATCAGCAAAGAAATCATCATCAACACCAAAATTCCGGATTACATTGGCCTTAATAATCGATGTGTCAAAATACATGTTGTGACCAACGATCTTTTCAGCACTCAAACAGTCGTGAACAAACAACGGAATCACATCCTTAAAAGGAACACCAAGATTCATGGCCATTTCATGCGTTATCCCATGTATCTCTGTAGACGATTCTGGAATAACACATCCATCAGGCTTGATTATATAATCGTGAAATACATCTTCAAACCACCATGACAACTGAACCACATAAGGGAACGTGTCATAATCAATTTCGTACTTAGCCCCCTTTAACGGTAAGCCCGTTGTCTCTGTGTCGAAGAATAGAATGTTGTCATTCATAGCAAGTCGATGTTTACATACACCAACAAATTTATAACTTTTTTGCATACTTTACTGCATCTCATCTATTTCGTTATACTTTTTGCAATATCATATCAAATGAAGCCAAATAAGCCCTTTTAAGAAACTATCGGTTTTCGTGCGACTAAATACTCCTATGACTGGATAAATGAGTTAAAAATACATGGGGCTGCTAAAATAAGGCTGGATTATTGATTGAATTAATCGGCTTTAAGGTGGTGGAAAATGTTACAAAGTTGTGGAGGGTTTAGTTTGATTATACGCCCCAATAGGAATAAAAGCGTTTTCATTTTGGGGTGGGTACCCCTGGGCGGCTCCTGGGCTTGGGTTCGTGGATTATTGAATGAATGAAGGGTTGATAGCTTGGGCCGGCGGCGATCGATACCGCATTAATTCAATCAATCAATATACTTTTATCCTCTGACTGTCAATAAATTACTGGCAGTATGGCAGTGTTTTAAAATCATTCACATATTCGAACATAATAATACATAGATCGCTGTATTTTATTGATATTCAGCATTATACTGTTTAATATATTGTTTGTCTTATAGTTTGTATTGTGTTTAGTAGACATATATTATTGATAAACTAGAGTTTTGTTTTCCCTGCGTGGATGCCTGCCTAACACGTTGATATTGTGACATATACGAAATACATATAAATTACTGTTTATTGTTAATTATATCGCTGTTTTTAATACCTTTTTAGCTATTTCCTGAGCATGAAGCATATTAAACAGAAAAGTCCCAACCTCATAGAGATTGGGACTACTAACCTAACTAAAACTAACTATATGAAAAAATCAAACGCTATCTTCTAAGTCTTCATTTATTCTTTTCGCTTCATCCCTGGACATTGCAACCCCTTTTATAGTCTGGTCATTGGATGTAATGTCTTGTTTTTGTTTCAGTCCTAATAGCATGGCCGCAATTGCTGGATTTGCTTGACCTGTAGTCGCATTGTCGGTCAATTCAGAATCGAATAAATCACACACGTACGCGAAGGATTGGAAAAAATCTTTATATTTTTCGTCCTTTTCGTAGTTCCATAACGTTTTTCCGTCAATACCTAGAAACACTGTAAATCCTTTACGTGAGGGGATTCTAGGCCGTTCAATGTCTACGACATCGCCACCGCGTGGACCTGATTTAATAAGTTCTTTGACGATTATAGGATTATTAGTACAATATTCAATATAGTTTTGAGCAAGATCGATTATTTCTTCAGGGTTTTCGAATAGCTTATCTCGGCCGTGTTTCTTCCGTTCCTTCCAGTATTCGTTGTATTTAGGCGCTCCCATTTCGTTGAGTTTAATTGTTTAATTCAAAGATACTGCATTTAATAGATTATATCAATACTATTTGCAGTATGATAGATATTTAGTATCAATTATACTGCATTTTGTTTGTTTTTTTACTGCATAAAGTTTCGTATTTGACACAAATGTATTATCTTAGTAGTAACAAATAAGGGAGTTAGCGACAAACAGCGGCTTCCAAGTCTTCGCAAAACATAGACATTAAACATTGCATAACGGTACAGAGCAGATGACCGGATACGATAAAGTATTATCCTGCTTAATGTAGCCAGTTTTTATAACTGATAGTCACAAGCCTATTGAATACAGAGTGAGCGAGTTAATAACCTATTAAAACAAAATATCATGAAAACTGAAAAAATTGATATCAAAAACTTCAATCAAAGTAAAATGGTAGCCCGTTTACTGGTTCTTCAAAAAGACTTTAGAATTATGGACCATGAAAACAATGAACAGTTACTTAACTACTGTGAAGGAATAGCAAAGGAAAACTTTGTTATTAACGCCTATCCTTTAAAAGTCTATTCTAATCAACTGGCTTTGTTCTTTTTGGGTTCTAAAAAATCAGCTTTCACACAATTTGTAGATAACCTTTAAAAAATACAATCATGAAAACATTAACTATTTCTGAAAAAATCAAAGTGGCGGCTTTATTCGCTGGAATGGTTCTTATCTCTCTCTTCACTGTATTATCTGTTTTAGATTTTTTCAACCCTGCTTTATTAAGAGGGATTTTGTTTTAAACCTGTAAAAAACTCTAATATGTTCGAAATAATAGAAAATAAAAAAACAACTGCTATAAATGAGCTAAAAAACTATATTTTTCTATTAATTTAGATCAATCTAATCGCACCCGCAGGGAATTTATTTAAACCCTTAAAAATTAACAATATGAAACATTCAGCGTTACAATTAGCAAGACAAATCGTAAACGACAACAAACAGTATATTGATGGAAACATTGCTGAGTATATGATTTTAGAAGTTGATTCAAACGACAATAACTTCTATCAATATCTTACCGATGAAGAAATCGAAGAAATGAACGGAAATCCTGAAAAATGGAATGAACTTGGAGAAGAAGTTCATGCAATGCTTCGTGAAAACTTTGATTTTGACATTACAGAATTTGAATACTAATGAAACGTAAAAAACGTAATAATTAAAAATTGAAATCATGAAAAACTTAACAGTAACTCAGAAAAAACAAATTGCAAAATTGGCAGTTGAAAAAAGCGAAACTATTGAAAATGGTACAATGCACATATATTCAAATGGTTCAAACTTCGAAATATTAATTAATTCTGAATACCGTGACGATGAACACGAGCATATTGCTTCATTGAAAGTATGGAATGAAAGCAAACCTTATACACAGGCTGCTTTTATTCGTCAACTTGAAAATAATTTCTAATAATCCCGCAGAAACTTAAAAATTAAATATCATGACTACTTTATTTCAAACATCAGAAAAAAACGCAAAATTTAGCACTAAAGGAAATGGAACTTTTGGTAACGTAACTCGCACAGGATGGGTAAAAAGCAGATTAGGAGAAGTTAAAAAACAGGCTATTATTGAAGCATTAAACGATAGCAACGTAGACCAAGTTTACAAAAGAGGTAATAAAATTTATGCTTTTCTTCTTAACGGAACTGAAACGCAAATAGCATAATGATTGAACTAATCGAACAAAAAATAAAGGAGCTTTACGGAAGTAAGGCTTTCTATCCGGTTCAATGCCGGAGCAGCGGCAAAATATTATTTAATAATTTAAAACTAAACATCATGAAAACTTCAAAATTCTACATCGGAAAATTTAAAAACGGTCAAGACTTCGCTACTATACTTGATTATTTTGGACATTCAGAAGAAAAAGAGGCCGTGGACGAATTAGTGAAAATGTATAAATCTACTGAATTTGATGAAGATGATTTTGACGGTGATTTAAGCGAAGAAAGTTTGCGCGAGCATCGCCAGTTTAGCCAAGATACTACGAATTACGGTATATTTGAGCTTTCAGAAGATGAAGAAACCGGCAAACTAGAAGCAGCAATAACACGCACATGGGGCGGCCGGAATTTCGACACAAATCAAATTTGATCTAAAAAATAGTAAGAGCTTTATTTATTACTATTAATCCCCGTATTTATTTTTATATATACGGGGTTTTTAATGAGCTAAAAGGGTGCCAACCTCCACAGTTGGCACCCTTTTTTAATTTAAAACATTCGAGTAAAAAACATTTTAACACTACAAAGTTATGCAAAGATTAAACACGAAAGCAAAAAGATTAGAATATCTAAGCTACCAATTTGAAAGCCTTGTAAAAAACGGCTATAAAAAACAGACTTACAAAGATGTTAATTTTTTCACTCAGGCCGGGCCTGGTTGGTTTCTTCTGAAAGTATTTCAGGGAACAAGCACAAACCCGACTCACTTCGTAAAATATCGGGATGAAAGCCGGATGAATGATAAAATTGAAGAAATAAAACAGCTTTTTGACAGTCGCGAAAAGTCAAAAGCTGAACGCAAAGCAAAAAAAGGGTTTTTAACTGGCGCGGCGGCTTGTTCTGCAGCTATAAAAAAGGAACTGAAAAAAGAATTTCCCGGCGTTAAGTTTTCTGTTCGTTCAGACACTTTTAGCATGGGCGATTCTGTTAATATTTCATGGACCGACGGACCAACAACCGCAGAAGTTGAAAAATTCAGTGATAAATATCAATACGGCCGGTTTGATGGTATGATAGATATGTACGAAAATACAAACAGCCGCGACGATATCCCCCAGGCTAAATATGTTTCTGCAAATCGTGAAAAATCGGAAGAAACAGCTAAAAAACTAAGCGAATTTTTAGAAACTTCTCTAAAAGATTCTGATGACTGGCAGATAAAGCGCGAAAAAGAAAACAGCATCTACCGGATTTTTAATAAAACATCGTTCCCGGTTGGTGGAAAAATAAAAGAGATTGGCCGAACTGGTGAAACGTGCGGACAATATGAATATTTTTACAAGATTGTTTTTGAAGGTGGCGAAGCTCCCGAGAAAAAACAAGAGGTAAAAAACAGAGATCCGGAAAAAACAGAAGAAAATGAAACTTTTGTAAGCTTTGAGGAATTAATCGAAGAAGCCGAAAAACAGCGTAAAATTAACGAGTACAACCAGCGCAAAGCAGAAAAGGCCGAGCGTTATAAAGAACTGGCAGAAAAAGCGAAAAACGAATCAGACACAGCCTATAAAACAGCGAAGCAAATAGGCGATTTTATCCCAATGGGGCAACCTATTTTGGTGGGTCATCATTCAGAAGGCCGGCACCGTAGAGACTTAAACCGGATTGATAACAACATGAAAAAAAGTGTTCAGGCTGATAAAAAAGCGGAATACTACGAACAGAAAGCAAAAAACGCTGAAAATTCAAATGTTATCAGCTCCGATGATCCACAGGCTATTGAAAAACTCGAACAAAAATTGGCCGGACTTCAAAAAGCTCATGAATTAATGAAAGAAGCGAATAAAATAGTCCGCGAAAAACACACACTAAGCGCGGCGAAGGTCAAGCAATTAATTGAATTAGGGTTTAATGAAGAACAAGCCAACGAAATTTTGAAACCCGATTACGCCGGGCGCGTTGGTTTTGCCTCTTATGCTCTTTCAAATAACAGCCAAAATATGGCAACCGTTAAAAAACGGATTCAGCAGCTTGAAAAAGCCGAAACAGAAGAACCCACCGAAATAGAAATAAATGGGGTTAAAATTCTTGATAATCCTGATTTAAACCGGGTCCAGGTGTTTTTTGACTCAATACCACCGGCCGAAACAAGAACCGAGCTAAAAAAGAACGGTTTCAGATGGTCACCCCGGAATAAAGCCTGGCAAAGTTACCGGAATCAATACCAAGTAGACCGGGCAAAACGAATTTTACAGGAGTAAAAAAATATCCTTTGTTTTATTTAATGGTTAACACAACACCCGAAAAGAAAACAGTTTCCTAGTAGGGTGTTTAAAAAACTGACATCATGAAAAATACAATCGAATTAACCCCGGAAAAGTTCCGGGAAATATACAGCAATCCAAAATTCAGAAATGAAGTAGCAAGAGCACATAAAAACTGTAATAGCGACGGAGTTTTTAAACACTTTCAAACCTGCTCATATCCGACTACATACATTGTAACAGAATCACAAATAGAAGCCGCAAAAAACGAGCTTTTGAAGGCAAAAAACGAAACGTTTAAAAAACATGAAAATGATTTGCTTTTTGTGTCGATGGGTTCCGATTATGAACCGCGTTTTAATGATGATGCTTGTAATCATCGCATAAGAACCGAGTTTTTAAATTCAGAAGGGAAACGGTTTTTCATTGAAGTAGGTACCGGACGAGGCGAAGAAATTCGGATTGATCACTCCATTGACAGGGATAAAGAAATTGAGATAAAAAACATGCTATCCCATGCCTTTCTTCAAAGAAATACTAAAAAATACGGCTCCAAAGATTGGGTAAAATGGAACGAAAAAATTAGACATCTTCACAATATTGGATCAGGAAACTATAAAGATTTAGAACGCGCCCACATGGGGCTAAAATACACCAAAACAAACGTTTTAGACCTTGTAAATAAATACTTTGATTGCAATTTCAAAAACATTGTGATTGATGGTTATGATATCTCTTGCGCTGATCGTGAAATTATATGTACCAGCCCGAAAAGAGAAAGTAAAAAACAACTTTTAACCGAACAAAAAACACTATTCTAAAAAATGAAAAATACAATACTTTCCATTTTAGGCATGGCTATAATGGCCGGGGCTGCCTTTTATTTCGATGTAAAAAATATAGACCTGCTGAAACGAATTTTTGCAGGTCTTTTTCTGGTCCCCTGGGTGCTTTGCCTGGCTTCTATTATTACTGCAAACCGTAAAAAATAACGACCATGTACCGACCTACACAAAGAAGTTACACAGAAAAAACAACGGGCCAAAGTTTCCGGATGTATCAGAATGACACGACCGGAGAAAATAAGCTCATTAATGAGAAAAGCGGCAAAAAGGCTAAAAGCTTTTTAGTATCTGCATTCACTGGTAAAAAATACCGTTTTGAAGATAATACAGAAATAGCCTTAAATGCGGGTGAATTTATATGTATTGATCCCAAAAATAAGCCGACACACGAAAAATTTTTCTTCCAAAAACGATTTAAAAAACTAATAGCATGTACGACCACCGAACAGCAATAAAAAAAGCACTGGCCGATAAAAAAATAAGCCAGACTGAATTATCCGAAAAAATAGGCTACTCCCGTTGTAACTTTAATCAATTCCTGAAAGGGAAACGCACCATGCCTCTCGATAAAATAGAGCAGGTTATGAGCGAATTAAATATTAACATTGTTTGAGAAAAATAACAAATATGGATATAGATAAATTTTTAATAGACAAAGGCGATAATAAAGAATTTAGAGATAAGTATTTTGCTGAACCAAGCAAGGAATGGATTGAAGCACAGGAAAGGGCTTTTAATGCTGCCTTAGCTTACGAAAAGAACTGTATAGCAAAATACGACTATGTAGATATGAGACCAAGCCGCCCACCAAAAAAAGGTGAAAGAATGGAAGATTTTGCTTTTAGATATGGAACTACAATAAAGGAGATGAAAAACCAATGGCGGCAAGTAGAGAGAGCGTTGGCAAATGAACGCTAACGGTTGAGGCTAAAAGCAGTTGCCTATAATAAATACTGCTTGGTAACACGCTTAGTGGCAATTGCTTTTTAGCCTTTGTTATAAGTTGAAAATTAAAGTTATTGTGTTATGGGAATAGAATACGACATTGTTATATTTAATAGCATACCAGATGATGAGTATGTTGATATTAAGGAATTAGAAAAATTCATAGAGGATGCTGAAATAATATTATCAAACTATGGAATGGCATGGTCAAGATGTTTTGTTAATAAGGTTGGCGATTCCCTACGTGGCGCAACACTTGAGTTCAATGATGGGTTAATGATTTATGGGTATGATATTGAAAGTAAACTTGTGCGCAGGCAGAAATAATTTTAATTTTTTGCTTATAACGACCTGTACAAGTTGCGTTTTTTCCAGTGAATTTGATTAGATGTACGAACCTAAAAAAAAGAAAAAGGGAGGGTTTTAAAATGACTTATAAGGATTTTATAGAAAAAATTGGAAAAGTAGTCGATGACTCGAAATTGCTTTTGAGAATACAAGGAGAAATTATATTTATTGACGGTGATTATTTTCATGAAAGTACTTTAAATAAACTTCAAAGATTACTGCAATTATATGGCGAATGTGAATGGTGGATATTAGTTTCTGACACTATTACAGACGGCGTAATGTATAAAATAAGAATTTACAATTACAAGTAATTATGAATGATAAAGAGAGGATATTAACAACAATAGCAGCAATGACTGCTTATTCCACAACCGAACATCGCGTGTTTGATGAAAATACAATAAGATGGGAGCATATCCATGAAGATACTGAGTTAAAAAAAGGTGATATAGTTTGTGGAATGACAAATCCAAATCATGAATTTGGGGTTTCATTTTTTATAGAGCGCACAGGATATAGTGATTTTCTTGTTCAGGAAATTGGCTCAAACAAAACATGTAACTACACTAATGAAATGTTTTTAGTTCTTAGAAACTTCCCTGATATGTATAAGTTATGCGGAAATGAGCATAAAATAATGTTAAAGATACGAAAAGCTCTTTATGACATTTACATGTGGAAATTTGTAAAAGTTGATTTTGAACCTAAAAAATTAAAAATAACACTAAGAGAAAAATGGACAAACAATATGTTTTCGTTTGACTTTGATTATGACTGCCCATTATCGAGAGTAACATTGAAGAGTCTCAAAATAGCAATTGAGAACGAAACAAAATCAAAATAGCTTTGAAAAAGCTAACGCGGGTAGGCTTTCTTTTTTTTATTATTAAACCACAAGCGTTGATTAAATGAAATGAAAAATGATTTATGTAGCGTGTTAGCGCGGCGAAGCGAACGTTTTTAATAATTGAGTATAGAACTTATTAATCGCTTCTTAAAAATGCACGCTAACGTTTCGGGCTAAAGTGAGTTGCCATAAATACTCACTACACTTTCAAATTAAAATGACATGAGTAAAACGCAAGAACTTATCGGAAACTCGCAGACTGGCAATTCATCTTTAGGTGTTGTTATGCCCCGTAGTTTAACTGCTGAAAACGGAGCAAAGGCACTTTTAATAGGAGAATTTTTTGAGGAAATAGAAGTGCCAAACGAAGAATATTGTGGATGTGGTGAATGTGATTACTGCATAGAAATACAAGATGAAGATGCAACTGAAACGGTAATTCAAAAAGTACCTGTAAGTTGGGATACCGTTAAAAGAATATATGAAAAGGTTGTGACTCACTATGGGGCATAACGGCTGGCGGTATGGTGTCGGTTTGCCTTGCAGACTTTTTCAACATACTACCGCCTTTAATGGCAAACTGCACTATACCGCTTGTTGTGTGTCTGGTGCGGGATTAACATATAAAACTTGATTAAATGAACAGAAGTAATAATTAAATATTTTTTAGCGATGGATAAAATAACTCTTATAAAAAGCAATGGATTTATTGATGTAATAGAATCTGACATTGAAATATCGGACGATTATGTAGATATGGAGAACATTGAGGATACATTATCAAATTATGACGATGGTATATTTCAAATTACCAACATTAAACTTTATCATGACAGTGGACAGATGGGTGATTTCGGCAGATGGGAAATAGCCCCGTATGTTTGTATTGATAATTGTAAGGTTAAGAAGTTGTGTAATATTTATGAATATACAACCAATGCAGAAAAAATACACAATAGAAAGTTAAGAAATGAAAAAATGAGAGACAATCTTCAGAAATTTGTTCAATCGTTTTCAAATAATAAAACAAAATATCAATTGTGCAAAGTTTGGGCGCATGATAGATTAGCACTAAGAGAGGTAAGCGGAGAAACATTTCAGATATTTAAAACTATACATGAATTTGAAAATGATTCATTATCTACTCAAAATATCGGTGCTATAAAAAAGTGGATAACTGAATATTTTAATGGTTTTGAAAAAAACCAAAGCGAGTGGTGAAAAAATATTTAATTATGGTCAAGTTGCTGCAACTGTTGATTAAATGCTCTATCGTAGCACTTGCACACAACGGATGGCAATAAGAATAGTTGGCTTATCCGAGTTTGCAGAAAAGTTGAATTGAAACACAAATAAAAACAAAAATAGCGATGGATATTAGAACAGAAATGCACAGCAATATAAGTAAAGATGAAGCTTATAACCTAATGGAGAAGGGGCATAAGATATGCCATGAATATTATTCGGATAATGAATACTTAAAAATGAAAGATGGTGTTATTCGTGATGAAAATGGGTATAATATGGGAACTAAACACGGAGAATTTTGGAGTAAAATACAAAAGTGGGAGACTGGATGGATGACTACAAATGCGCGGTAGGCTTTTGTTTTTATTCCTACAAATTACGCAGAAACTTTCGCACGAAGCACAGCCAATTATTTTTATTGCGTGTTGTGCTTAACGAAGTGGCGTTTTAATGAAGCACAACGTGCGAATAAACTCACCATCCAGAAACACCTTATAAATCAATCCTTTCAAAATCAATTCTTGTTTTTTCTTTAGCGAATAACACATAAGGATTCAAGCAAGAACTTTTATTCAAATAATCAACAACCTTTCGGTTAGCCTTGTCTACCAAGTCCTGATCATAGTCAATATAAATAGAGGTTGTTTTACTCCCTATTTCATGCCCCAGGGCAGCCGAAATTACATCCTTCGGAACCCCGTTTTTTGATGCTATGGTCGCCCAGCTATGCCGTGCCCAATAAGTAGACAGATTTGTAAAAAACGGGGTTCTTATTTTCTTCCCTCCTGGTCCCTTCCTTTCTAAAAAACCAATCTCTTTCAAATTTTCATTTAACCGGTGCCTGAAATCTCTGTAATCTGAATATCCATCCATCGGGAAAAGTAAAAAATCGGAGCCTTTATATTTTTCTATCAACTCCATCGCTTCTGGAAGCACTTTAATATCATACTGCTTGCCCGTTTTCTCCCGCTTATAGTTTATCCTTCCATTTTTAATTTCCTTCAAATTCACCAAATCAATTACATTTATTCCAATCAGGTAAAAAACAAGCATAAAAAAGTCTCTGTATTTCTCTTGGTGAGGTTCCACCGGGAAAAACCGAATTAAATTCAATTCTTCAACAGTAAGTGATCGCTTGGCTGTTTTTTCGCTCTTAATTTTAAACTCCCTAAATGGGTAAATGTTTTGTGATACCAACCGGTATTTAATGGCATCGTTAAAAACTGCCCTTATATTTCTTAAATGAATTGACCTCGCATTTATCCCCGATCCGGTAGATAAAAAACGCTCAAATTCCTTTAACCACCCGTAATCTACTTCATTAAACATCACCCCTTCCGAAAATAAATTAATCTTGTCAAGTGTGTATTGGTATGTTTCAGCCGTTTTAGGCTTGTTGGCCGCCGCTATGTATCTTTTAAAGTGTTCAGCCAGTTTATATCCTGATTCGTTCGATTCAGCCTTTATATCGCCAGTCTGAATGATTAGCTTCAACTCCTTATTGCTTAAAAAACGTATTTCACCCGACGAATGCAGGTTAATAATGTTTGTCTTGGCCGTTTGTAGTTTATTGCTGAACCCCTGGTTGAGCTTTCTCTTTTGCGGATGATTGACAATTTGCACCCCGTCCCACTGATTTTTCTTGAGGTATATTTTCAAATTAACTGTAAATGACCCTTTATGAGTAACAGCTAATTTTAACGGGTAAGTTCCATCTTTTCGTTCTGACCGGGTGTCGAAATAAGGTTTTACTGAAGCCATTTTTGCATGAATTTTGCATGAATAATGAAACTAAATTACCCTTTTTGCATCAAAAACACCCATAAAAAAGAGATAAAAAATAAAATAACCTCACCATATATAAACCAAAAACCCTACCAAAAGCCTTGCTTGGTAGGGTTTGTAAGAGTTTCCCAATCTGTCGGGATACCAGGATTCGAACCTGGGACCCCCTGCTCCCAAAGCAGGTGCGCTAACCGGACTGCGCTACATCCCGAAAAATATTTTAATGCGGAGAGAGGGGGATTCGAACCCCCGGTACCCCTTGCGAAGTACGCCAGTTTAGCAAACTGGTGGTTTCAGCCACTCACCCATCTCTCCTGAAATATCGTGACTAAATTTTTTCTCCTTAATTCTCTTTAGAACTGTTCCACTCTAGGCTTACCCCTTTGTGAATGTGCGTGCAAATATAGAACTACTTTTTTCTTTCGCAAAATTATTTCGACAAAAAAACAAATCATTTTCACCCCTTAAAAGCAAAGTGGCTTATTGCCAAGCAAAAACAATAACAACAAGGGTTTCGAGGGCATTTGTACGCAGAAAAAATAAGAAAGTTAATCTCGAAAAACATTGCCTTATCCGATCGTATTATAAATCAATGAGATATTCTTAAAATGTTATAAAATCCCACATTTTACTTGGAAAGTCAGCATCCTAAAACTATATTTGATCTAAGAAAACGTTCTTTCACAAAGATATTGTCCGCATTAGTTCAAATTTGGTAAATTCAACAGTTTATATCGAACCGAGAAAGCTTATGGACGTAAAGACAGGCCTTGTAGCCCCGAGTATTCGGGGTGAGTAGTTTACTACCGGTGGAAGTCTGATCGTTCAGGCACTCAAATCCTTATTTTTAGGGATTTTACACAAACGAATTAATGCGGATTTTTTTCTTTTTAGTTACCTTCTTTTATTCTCTTCTGAACAAAAAAATATAGCAATAACAATACAGTAACGAAGGCACTTATTCGTCCAAGGTAATCTCCATATTTTACGTAAAAAGTTAGTTTCTCATTGGCTCTCAAATTACCTTTCATAGCTGTTTTTACGCCATACGTCGTTTTTTTCAGAATATCTCCCCGCTGGTTTATCAATGCTGAAATACCGGTATTGGCTGAACGTGCAATACTTCTTCTTGTCTCAATCGCTCGTAGGCTCGAAATCGCTAAATGTTGACGATAACCAATTGTCCCTTCCCACCAACCATCATCGGTCAGCATCACAATCAATTCGGCACCATTCATCACGTTTGTGCTAATGTACTGTCCAAAAACTGATTCAAAACAAATGACGGGAGCTACTTTTAAGCCTGAATTAGTTATGAAAATTGTTGGTGTATTTTGCCTTCCAAGACTACCGGTTGCCCCGCCCAAATCAACGATATATCGTTCGATAAACGAAAAATATTTACTGAAAGGCATCTTCTCAACCCCACTAACCAACTTCCCTTTGTGATAAATCTGCACAAAAGGATTTTCATTGACCAGCAAGGCTGAATTATAGATATCAAAGTATTGATTTCGATCAGCGTCCCATCGAGCTGTTTTGGAAAGTTTTTCGTCACCACTATAGTATTTCAGGGTATTTACACCAACTACAAAGCTGACCAGCGGACTTTGTTGTGCCAGTTTGCGAAACTGAAATATCGAAGACCGGGTGAGTAAACTGTCATTTTCAGTTAACGTTGGCAGAGCAGTTTCCGGAGCAATCACAAGAGCTGTATTCTTATTCAATAATGAGTCAGTTAGTTCCAACAAAGTAGCGATCTGTTTTTCACGTTGCTTATCGTCAAACTTTTCGGTGTATGGGTCAACATTAGGCTGAAGAACCAAAACGTCATATTTTTCTCCTGTCTCTACATAATTCAGATAATAATGATTCGACCAAATGAATGGTATAAAAATAACAGCGCAGAATACAAACAAATAAAACACAGCCTGAAAAATCTGCTTTTTGAGAACATTTTTCAGGAAGCTCAATAGAATAAGATTGGCTGCCAAAATCAAAAGCGAGCCACCCAAAACTCCGGTGAATTCATACCATTGTATCAGTCTCACTTGGTTGGCAAATCCATTACCTAAAGTTAGCCACGGCCATTCCATGTCCCAATTGAAATGTAAATATTCGAAGGCAAGCCAAAAAGCAAGCAGTGAAATATTAGCAAGATTTACATTGAACTCTCGCTTCATACGATGAAACATCCACCAAGCAGCAGACATCAACAATGCGTTGAGTGTAACAATGACAATCATTCCAAAAGGAACCGCCCGTCCGATCCAGTAACAGGAAAGTAAATTCCAAGTCAAAAAGCTTAAAAAGGAATAGCCTAAAAACTCAATGTGAGAATTTTGTTCTTTGTTGCTACAAAAAAAATCTTCGACCAACAACAGCGGAACAAAAGCAAATAACAAAACCCACCCTGCAGCGGCTGTAAACCATGGAAGACTTAGCAAGACTCCACTCAATATCGACAATAAGACGAAGTGTTTTTTTTTCATAAATCGGTCAGCGAATTCTGAGTAAGAATCGCTTCTTTGGTATTTCTATTTCGATCAAAAATAAAATCAATCCGGCCCAGAGCCATTCCTCCCCAGCCTGCCTGATTGACAATAATCCGATTACCATCTGCATTTCTCAGCTCCAATGGCGCATCCAGAAATGTATGTGTATGCCCTCCAATAATCAAATCGGTATGATGAGTTTCTGCCGCCAGCAGTTTATCCGAAATTTTCGATTCCGTATACTCCAGTCCAAGGTGAGATAAGCAAATGACGACATCGCAACCTTTCTCATGCTTCAGAAAGTCTTCCTTTTCGAGTGCGATCTTTACCGGGTCTCGGTATATTGTCTCCTGGTAATTGCGCTCACTAACCAAGCCTTCTAACTCAATGCCTAAACCATAAACGCCCACCTTGATACCACTCTTACGGAATACTGTAAACTCAGGAAAAACGTTAAAAAGACGTGTATTTGAAAAATCGTAGTTACTGCATACAAATGGAAAATTTGCGAAGTCAATAGAATTCTCAATACCTTCAAGTCCATTATCAAATTCATGGTTTCCAATAGTCGAAGCATCATATCCCATTTCTGACATAACCTTCAATATCAGCTCACCTTTATAATAGTTAAAATAAGGAGTACCCTGAAACATATCACCCGCATCGAGTAACAAAACATTGTCATTCGCTTCTTTAATTCGATTAATCATTCCAGCCATTCGGGCTAAGCCTCCCCGCCCCCGATAAGTCGAATTATCTTCAGGAAAGGGATCAATATGGCAGTGAATATCGTTGGTGTGAAGAATTGTCAAACTTTCCAGATCCTGCTTAGCCAATAAATCGTATGGCAAAGCAGATAAACCAACACCGGCTGAAACTCCCGCTAAATCTCTTAAAAACTTCCTCCTGCTATTCATAATACATCCTCCCGTCAAGTTGAATCTGTATACGCTTACCCCTTTTAAACTGTTCATTCAGACTATCAATCACCAAATCGCGAATTTTTAATCCTGTACTTATAAATTGCTTTCGATCCAACAACATACTCATATTATCACCTCCCGCTGCCACATAGTCGTTGGTTACAATCCAGAAATCTTTCGATCTATCAAATGGCTTTCCTCCAACGAGAAGCGTTCCGATAGAATCATCATTTACTCCCAATTGAATGCCAGCAACTCCATCACCTCCACGACTTGCGATTTGACTGACAAACTCGTACATAGTTTCGCCGTCAACTTTTAATAAAACCATGGTATTTTCAAAAGGCATCAACTCATAAATATCTCCCACAGTAATCTGTCCTTTTGGCAACGACGAACGCAAGCCACCGTAGTTCACAAAAGCCATATCCGGTCTAAAATTTTTATTATTTATTTTACAATAAGCACCCCCCGATTGCAGGATGAGGTCTGCCATCAAATTAGTCAACTTGCTTTCAGGCTTTCCGGCAACCAATTCTTCGTTCGAGATTGAAATTACTTTCGACATATCGCTCTCCAAATTGAGTTTATAGGGCATAACCATCAGAATAATTGAAGAATCGGCAGATAGTTCGGTTGAAGCAACAGGGATATTCCCACCCTCTACATCACTGATATTCAGAGACGTCTTACAGGAACCCATGATTATTAACAATCCGATGATGAAAACTGTGCTTCGCATTCGTTTTATTTTTACGGAATATAAAATAGCTTTATTCAAAATTACGTTCTCAATATTAAATATAAACATTAAACTTAACATTTCGTTCTTATTAAAACATTGTGAAAATACATGAAAAACAAATTTTCAGATAATAGAATCAGCTTTTCGTATAAATATTTCCGTTTGTTTTTGTTGTTCCTTCTCCTTACAACCAACATCCTGGCGCAAGAATATAAAACAGTTGTTGCCCAAAAAGGAGACGGAATTTACAGTTTACTAAAACGGAATGGACTGTCTCCTTCAGATCACTTTAACCCATTTATTGAGCTAAATAAAAGTAAACTGGGCAGAAACAACACCTTATTTGCGGGTCAAAGCTATTCGTTACCTATTGAAGCAGAAATGACAAATAGCATACCTGTAAGCGGAGCTACCTATTCGATTTTCGGAAAAGCATACGAAAAAGTCATTCCAATTGACAATGCCTTAAATGGTGCTGTTTACTATTTAGTAAGCGGCCATGGCGGCCCAGACCCCGGAGCTGTTGGTCGCTACGGCAATCATACGCTTTGCGAAGATGAGTATGCGTACGATGTGACGTTAAGGCTTGCCCGTAGGTTGATCGAACATGGCGCCTTGGTTTATATGATTATCAGGGATGAAAATGATGGTATCAGGGATGACAGCTACTTAACTCCTGACAAAGATGAAAAGTGCTACCCAAACCATACAATACCCCGAAATCAGGTAAGACGACTTAGACAACGAAAAGACGCTGTAAACAAGCTTTACATTAAGCACAAAGGAAGCTTTCAAAGGCTAATCATTACTCATGTAGATTCGAGAAGCAGAGGAGAAAATATCGATGTTTTTTTCTATCATGACAAACGCAGTAAAACAGGAAAAAAATTAGCCAGCAACCTACAGCAGACTTTTAAAAAGAAATACGACACTCATCAACCCAACCGGGGATATCATGGAACAATTTCAGATCGGAATTTATACGTATTGAAGTACAGTTACCCTCCCGCCGTTTTTATTGAATTGGGAAATATCAATCACTATCGCGATCAGCAAAGATTTATACGCAACAATAATCGGCAAGCACTAGCAAACTGGCTTGCCGAAGGTTTATTGCTCGATTTTAAAAACAACAAATGATTCAAATTCCCAAGCCTAAAAGCATTGTCCTGTTTGACGGATACTGCCATTTATGCAGTCGGTCGGTGCAGACGATTCTAAAGCATGACAACGAAAAGAAGTTTTTATTTTGTCCGTTAAGCAGTGACGCAGGCCGAGAATTAATCGATCAATTCAATATCCCTTCAGGCATTGATTCAATTATTCTAATTCAAAATAAACATTACTATATCCAATCGAACGCAGCCTTGGGTATTGCAAACGAGCTGGGAGGTTTTTTTAAACTCGCACTGGTATTTAAAATACTTCCACGAAAGTGGCGCGATCAAATCTATCGGTGGGTTGCTAAAAATCGTTTTCATTGGTTTGGAAAACGAAACAGCTGTATGATTCCATCAGCCGACGACAAAGATCGTTTTCTCTAAAACTCGAATTTGCCTCGCTCGTGCTGAAGATAACGGGCAGACAAATGCCCCATCAGTTTACTAATATGGTCGACAGCAGATTGTGTAGTAGCGGAAATCTCCTTGTTTTGCAGGCGCAATAGAATAATGCTGTACAAAGCTTGAAATCCCAATCGAATATCGTTATCCTCCTTTTCCAGGCTCTTTGATTTAAATTCGTTCAACACGGGTTTAGCTAGTTGAAATAATGCAGGGTACTGACGATCCTTGCCTGTTTGCAATAGCTTGATGTGAAATTCATTCAGATCATCAATCAAGTTCAGGATAAACTGCAAATGTCCGGTCTTTGTAACTCGTTCCTTCTCCATCATGGTAGCCAAATTACGGTACCAATCGAAAATTTCGAGACGCGTATCGTCATCAACATCAAACCGGGAAACTAAACTTTTGCCAATTTGATCAAGATCAAATTTCAATGCGCGCAGCAAATCCTCAACCTGCCACAGGTATAGAATATACTCTGCAATATTTGTCTTCCTTTTTTCTTTGGCAATTAACATGATTACTCGTCTCCTTGAAAGAAGTCATCTAAATCTCTTCTTTCCTTTTTTGTTGGGCGGCCTGTTCCACGTTGACGGTTAAACCAACCCATATTCTTTTGCACTTCCAGTATTTCCAGCTCTTCTTTTGGTGTTACATCCTCCACAAAGTCATCAATAAGCTTCGCCCCCATTCGTTTCCCTGCGAGTTTTAATACCTTATAACTATAGGTTACCGGAGATTTACGAACTTTAATAACGTCCCCTATTTTTATGTTTCGCGATGGTTTTACGGGCAAATCGTCAATTGAAATCCGACCTTTCTTAACGGCTTCTGTTGCTGCACTTCTGGTTTTAAATACCCGCACAGCCCATAGCCATTTATCAACACGAACCTGATCACCCATGTCATTTTCGTTTATTGAATTGATTCATTGTCCGGGCAACACCAATTGTGCCGTAGCTTTTGATAATTTCTATACAGGTATCTATTTTCAGAGGCAGTTCAGCAGCTTCGTCTTTGCTCCATTCTTCAAGCACATAATCCACCTGCTGCCCAGGACGAAAATCACTACCAATACCAAATCGAAGTCGGGCATAGTCGCTTCGCCCCATTACCTGTTGGATATCTTTAAGACCATTGTGTCCGGCATCTCCACCTTTGGCACGTAAGCGAAGCGTACCAAAAGGCAGCGCCAAGTCATCGGTCAGAATCAAAAGATTGTCGAAACTTATCTTCTCCTTCTGCAACCAATAATTCACAGCCTTTCCACTCAAATTCATAAAAGTGGTTGGCTTCAGCAAAACAAATGTTCGCCCCTTGAATTTGTATTCAGCAATAAAGCCATAACGCTTATCGCTAAAAACAATATTGGACGCATCAGCTAGAGCGTCCAATATTTTAAATCCTATGTTGTGCCGGGTATTTTCATATTCACTACCCGGATTTCCTAGTCCTACTATTAAATATTTCATACGTTGGTATTCATTTTATCTGACAGTAACGTATGCAAAGGGAAATTCCCTATTCTTCAGAAGCTGCTTCTGCTCCTTCAGTTTCTACTTCTTCAGGCTCATCCTCTGGAAGAGGTGCTAACCCAAGCGCTGCACGGGCAGCACGTGTAATAACAATAGAAACAACAGGCACTGATTTGTTATTCAAGAATTCGATATTCTCCATTTCCAGTGAGCCAACTTTAAAGCTATCTCCCAACTCAAGATTAGTAATGTCGATCTTGATCGTATCAGGAAGGTCTTTTGCTAAAGCTTTAACTTTCAAACGGCGTAGGTTCACTTTCAACTTACCACCGGTTTTCATACCTTTTGCATAACCCGAAACTTTAATCGGAACTTCAATTTTAACTGGTTTTTCATCGGTCGTTTTCAAAAAGTCAACATGAAGCACCTGATCATCAACCGGATGAAATTGAACATCTTGCATAATTGCTTTATAAACAGTTCCGTCAATATCCAAATCAAGCAGATATACGTTTGGTGTATATACTAATGGACGAAAAGCAGCTGCATCTGCATAAAAATGAATTGGTTCCTCATTTCCATACAAAACACATGGAACTTTTCCTTCACTTCTTAATTTTTTCGATTCTTTTTTTCCAAGACCTTCTCTTAAATGGCCTTTAACTTCAATTGATTTCATTTTTTAATATTTTTAAATTATGGTACTCAGCCCTCCCTTTTTTTATAAAAGGGCAAACAGCATACATAACTACTATGCCGTTGAAAAAGCGGTGCAAATGTATCAAATTATTTAAAGAAAAGCGAACTTATTGACTCATTTCTATACACTCGCTGAATAGCCTCTCCAAACGCTTCGGCTACTGAAATATATTTAATTTTTTTTGATTCCTTTTTGGGTGGTATCGAATTGGTGAAGTAAACCTCCTGCAATGCAGATTCTTCGATTCGTTCGTATGCAGGCTCTGAGAGTAAACCATGAGCAGCAAATGCCCGAACCGAATTTGCTCCTTCTTTGATCATCAAACCAGCCGCCTTAGTTATTGTTCCTGCTGTATCAATCAAGTCATCAACAATAATCACATCTTTGTCACGCACGTCACCAATCAAGGTCATGCTTCCTACAACATTAGCTTTAGCTCTCGACTTGTGACATATTACCATATCGGTTCCAAGCATTCGAGCATAAGTATTGGCTCGTTTCGTTCCACCAACATCTGGCGAAGCAATCACAATATCACGTAATCCCATTTTCTTAATAAAAGGAATAAACATCGCTGAGGCAAACAAGTGATCAACAGGAAC
This sequence comes from Sunxiuqinia indica, assembly GCF_009847015.1. Lineage (GTDB taxonomy): Bacteria > Bacteroidota > Bacteroidia > Bacteroidales > Prolixibacteraceae > Sunxiuqinia > Sunxiuqinia indica. Next base: position 60,663 of record NZ_WVEM01000016.1, on the reverse strand, counting down.
ATTAAAGAACCCCTGAATTTGATCAGCGTGCAAATCCATGGTGATAATGCGATCGACTCCAGCTGCTGAAAGCAGATCGGCCATTAACTTTGCTCCAATAGAAACCCGTGGTTTATCCTTTCTATCCTGGCGAGCATACCCAAAATATGGGATACAAGCAATAATTTTATACGCTGAAGCTCTTTTGGCCGCGTCTATCATCAACAACAGCTCCAATAAGTTGTCGGCTGTAGGGAAGGTTGATTGCACCAGAAAAACATGCGCTCCACGGATTGTTTCTTCAAAACAGGGTTCAAACTCACCATCTGCAAAAACAGGACAGGAAGATTTTCCCAGGTCAACATTAACACTTTTACAAATCTCTGTAGTTAGATACTTTGTTGCCGTACCTGTAAAAATCTTTAACGGAGCCTTTTTTGACATTTTTTTTCTTTTAATTTATGTAGCTTGGGATCGCGGGCAAAGGTAAAAAAATCTTTAAAATATCTTTACCTGTATGAATTGGAAGTTCATTTAAATTGCATACAAAGCACTTCACGAATAGCATAAATCCCTGTTTTCTAACAGAAAAAAAACTAATTCAGATACTTTGCTCAATGAAGTTTAATATTTCTTCTCGCCCCATGCCATTTTCTGCCGAACTAACCAGAACAGGAGGTAGTTCCTCCCACTGCTTCAATAGCGTTTCCTTGTACTCTGTCATATTTTTGGCTAATTGGTTCGTCCCAAGCTTATCAGCTTTAGTGAAGATTAAAGCAAAAGGCACCTCTTTTTCACCCAACCAATTAATAAATTCCAGGTCGATTTGCTGAGGCTCATGTCTGCAATCGATCAAAACAAACAGGCAATACAGACTTTGTCTTTTCAACACATAATCGACAATATAAGCTTGAAATTTCTGTTTGCTTTTTTTCGAAACTTTGGCATAACCGTAACCAGGTAAATCAACCAAATACCAATCATCATTGATTACAAAATGATTAATTAACTGAGTCTTCCCCGGGCGCGAAGAAGTTTTGGCTAATTTTTTCTGCCCGGTCATCATATTGATCAACGAAGATTTGCCCACATTTGACCGGCCAATAAAAGCAAATTCCGGCTTATTGGGAGCTGGACATTTACTGACATCTGAATTACTCATTAAAAACCGGGCATTTTTTATCTCCATAACTTCAATAAATTTCAAGTTCCAAATTCGGTGTCAGTAATTACTGTAATAAATATCAGCAGCAATGACCAGCGAGATTAATTCTCTATTACAAATAAACTTCCAATAGCTTTACACCTTTACTTTGTGGGGTGAGGATAAAATGCTCCAAAGCCGCAGGAACCAGTATTGTATCACCTTTCTTAACCGTTTCAAGTCCTTCCTGATATTCAATTTCCAAATCTCCTTCCAGGCAAATGTAAATCACAAAAGTATCCTTTTTATGAAAGTCGCGCTCCAGTTTTTGATCTAACTCAAGCACATTTGTTGTAAAGTAGTCACACGTTACAACTTCTACCGGTTCATTTTGCTTCGGTGTATAATCCGTTTTATAAGACTCCGGTACTGCGAAATCAATGGCATCCAAAGCTAACTCGGTATGCAACTCACGCCCATTCCCCTGCGCATCTTTTCGGTCGTAATCGTAAATACGATAGGTGACATCAGAAGTTTGCTGAATCTCTGCAACCATCACGCCACGGCCAATTGCATGTACACGACCTGCCGGCATAAACAACACGTCTCCTTCGCTTACCTCCTCAAAGTTGAGAATTTCCATGAGTTGACCAGCATTGAATTTTTCCAGGTATTGATCTTGTGTCAATTCACTTTTAAAGCCCAGGTTCAGTTTAGCCCCTTTATCAGCCTGCATCACATACCACATCTCAGTCTTCCCGAAAGCCTGATGCCGTTTTTTCGACAGCTCATCATCAGGATGTACCTGGATAGAAAGATCATCATTCGCATCAATAAACTTAATTAAAAGTGGAAACTCGACACCAAATTTCTCATACACTTTGTCACCGACCAATTCGCCCATGTATATTTCAATCAGCTCTTCCAGGCTATTTCCTGCCAAAAAGCCATTCTCAACTACCGACACATGATCCTGAACTCCGGATATTTCCCAACTTTCGCCACAATTGGGCAAATTCCCAAAATCTTTTCCTAGATGTGTTTTAATCTTATTTCCACCCCAGATTTTATCCATAAACTGGGATTTAAACTTCAAAGGATATAAGCTTTTCATTGATTGGTTTTAATGTTTTTTTTAGAACTCAAAATCAACTGCTGCACGTTCTACTGTAGTTTCATTAATCAGCTCCACCACTTTTAAATGCTCCGGATGAACACGGTAAACATCCAAATCAGATAGCGATTCAAAATGCGAAATCAGGCAAATATCATACGATTTTGCATTCAATTCGTAATTTAAACCAACTTCTAAATGTTTAACTTGTTCAATCTTACTTTTTAGTGCTTCCAACGCTGATTTCACTTTCCGGATCACGGCTTCTTTTTCAGCTTCAGGATATCCTTTTAATTTGAAAAGAACAACATGATTTATCATATCAAAAAAAATTTGGTTACGGTTTGTTTTTCGTTTGCGAAGGTAATATTTTCCAACTATAGAGCCATAAACAACCATTAGAATATAGAAAAACGTTTGGGCTTGTTTATCTTTACTTCAAAATTATACAAGAATGATCATTATCGGTATTGCTGGCGGAACCGGCTCAGGCAAAACAACGGTTGTCCGAAAAATCATAGAACAACTACCTCAAAACGAAGTAGCTGTCATCTCGCAGGACTCCTATTACCGCGATAGCAGCCATATTCCAATGGAACGACGCAAGGAAATAAATTTTGATCACCCTGATTCCATTGAATTTAGTCTACTAACTAAGCACTTGGCGGAACTAAAGGAAGGAAAGAGTATTGAAGAGCCAACCTATTCCTATTTAAGCTGCACCAGACAAGAAACTACTCGAACAATTCATCCAAAATCAGTATTAATTGTTGAAGGGATTTTAGTGCTGTCTAACGCTTCGTTGCGCAAAATGATGGACATTAAAGCTTTCGTCGATTGCGATTCGGATCTCCGTCTTTCGCGGGTTATCCAACGCGACATTATTGAGCGAGGACGCAATGTTGAGGAGGTACTAACACGATACGAAGAAACCGTTCGACCAAGCCATTTGCAATTTATAGAGCCCACCAAACGGTTTGCCGACATCATCATTCCACAAGGTGGCAACAATACGGTGGCGATCAATATTTTCACCAATTTCATCAAACAAAACCTATAACCATGCTCACTCAATTAAATGTAGAAGACATCCTGTTTATCGATATTGAAACGGTACCACAACAGCCTGATTTTGGAGAACTACCTGAGGTATTTCAGCAGTTATGGGATAAAAAATCAACCTATTTCAGAACTGATGATCAAACCGCCGGCGACGTATACGAACGCGCCGGGATATATGCTGAATTTGGAAAAATAATTTGCATATCAGCCGGAGTTGTCACACAAAAGCAAGGGGAACGATTCTACCGGGTTAAGTCGTTTTTTGATGACAATGAGAAAAAACTGCTAAGCCAGTTTAACGACATGCTCAATAAATTTATGTCGCATCCGGGAAGACGAATTTGCGCCCACAACGGACAAGAATTTGACTACCCGTATATTGCCAGGCGAACTCTGATCAACGGTCTGCCGCTTCCAAAATCGCTGGATATTGCGGGCATGAAACCCTGGGAAGTTAAAGACCGATTAATGGACACCTTGCAACTTTGGAAATTTGGCGATTACAAAAACTATACGTCACTGAACTTGCTTTGTGCTGTCTTCAACATCCCAACTCCAAAGGACGATATTGACGGCAGCCAGGTGGCCAGTGTTTATTACAATGACGGAGAAATTGACAGAATCATTCGATATTGCGAGAAAGATACCTTGGCAGTAGCTAACCTACTGCTGCGCTATAAAGGCGAGGAAATAATCCCAATGGAAAATATGGAAGTCGTGTAAAAAAAAGTGCCTCCCCAATAATGAGAAGGCACTTATCATTAGTCAATTATTTATTTTATTGCTTCGAATCTTTACATGCATTATATATTCCTTCGAACAACTCGTTAACATCTGCAGCTGCTACGGCCGAAAATGCAACACGCAGCACGTTATTCAAGTTGATCAGTCCAATGCTGTAATTGTTAATCAATATTTTGCGGATTTGTTCTCCGTCTAATCCTTCAGCAAGCTGAACACACATAAAATAGCCAGAGTTGTATGGTAATGCTGTAAAATACTCAGCATACTTTTCTTCTTTTAGTGCTTCTTTTACTGCGTGATATCGTTTGTTCATGATATCAAACTTTTCCGCTTTTTGCGCTTGGTAAGCTTCATCTTCAAATGCTTTCAAGAGTAGCGATTGAGAGATATTTGCTGCGTTGGAGATGTTTCCACGAACAGCTCCGGCAGTTTTAGCTTCAAGGGCGGTATACAATTCAGTATCGCCACCTTTAATACCATAAGTCATAAATCCTACGCGGAATCCCCAAACGTAATCTTCTTTTGTAGGACCGTCAATTTTCAGCGCCAATACATTCTCGTGCAGGTCGCATAGAAACGAAAAGATACTTTCCTTTTCAATGCCATCTTCATACACCAGTCCGAAATAAGCATCGTCGGAGAAAACAACAATTTTATTGCCTTGCTCTGCTGATTCTTTAATTACCATGACGATGTCTTTGATCTCATCCGTTGTTGGAGTGTACCCTGTCGGATTGTTGGGGAAATTTAGAATCAGTACTTTTTTACCAATTCCGCCTTCTGCTAATTTAGTTTTGAATGAATCAACGTCAAAACCACCATCATTAAAAAGGTTAAATTTGGATACTTCAGCCCCATAGGCATGGTTCAAAATCAAGTTATAATTTCCCCAGAACAAGTCGGGAACAATTACCTTTTCGCCTTCATTTAAAAACAGATACCCGGCCATGCTTACACCGTGAGTTAAAGCATTGGTTACAACAGGCACACTTAATTCCTTATTTCTTAAAGTCGGATTTTTCTCGTAAATCATGCTTTTCCATTTCGCACGAATATCAGGACGGCCATAGCTTGGTGCATATGGAAAAACCAATGAAGGATCTAACTTAACGTTTGATTCAATACTGCCCAAACGCATTGGACTGCCATTATCCTCAACAGCTGCTCCAATGGTGGCATTTATTTTTGTGCCTTTTGCATCAGCTGTTTGTCCTAAAATCCCTTTCTTAGGAAAAAAGATATTCTTTCCTTTATCAGACAAAAGATCGTAAACAACTGGATGTTTAGCTTGAATAATTTTGTTTAATTCTTCAGCTTGTGGATTCATATTTAATTATTTAACAGTTTAGAAAAACTCCATATTCCTGACTGGATCAAAAACGGGCGCAATTTATTAAAAAACTTGATTCAATAGTTAATTTTCTTTCAATTTGAAATTATCAATATCGTTTTATTTACGATTCGTAAAATCAAACAAAACAATAGTCCGAAGATTGAACGATTCGTATTATTTTAACAATTCTTCGTCGCGAATGATCATTAAAATTGAAGCATGTGGCAAAATAATATATTTTTCTTTCTTGAATTCAATTTCAAAACCACTCTTTGCCAGATAAATTGCCAAGTCGCCAACATTTACCTGCAATGGAATATATTTGGCTTCATTTTTCGGCCGTTCCCATGGTTCACTTTCATCAGTGATTGATGGAATTGGATATCCCGGACCTACTTTTACAATGTAACCACTTTGTGTTTTTTCATTTTCCTGAACAGTTGGAGGAAGGTACAATCCAGATTTTGTCTTGTTTTTCGGGTGTTTGGGTTTAATCAACACCCGATCTCCTATCATGATAAATTTTTCGAGATCCTTTTCTTCTATAACTAGAGACATGTTTTTTTTTCTACAAAGGTAAAATTTATACTTGGTGTGTTATTATTCAGATTCATGAAAGAGGACCACATTCCTTAATCGACCAACGGTAGGGTGAAACTAACCTCTGTACCCTCGTTTGGCACACTTTTAATGAATAATTCTCCTTCGTTTTTCTGAACAAACTCTTTGGTAAGAATCAATCCAATTCCTGTTCCGGGTTCCTGAATGGTTCCCGGGTTTGAAAACGAAAGTGATGAATTAAAACGCAGCAGCAATTCTTCGCTCATACCAATTCCACGATCGCTAACAGTAACCAGCATTTTATCCTCCTTTTCGACTGCCGAAATGCGTATTTCACCTTCGAGATGCGAAAATTTTATGGCATTCGAAACCAGATTCCTTAAGATAGCACTCGCCATATGATAATCGGCAAATATTTCAGAGTTGCTTTTCATTTTCAGAAAGATTGAGAGCTTTTTCCCTTCAAGCAAGGGATTGAAAAGCTCAATAACCTCACGGTAGATTCTCTCCAATTTAAAAGCAGTCGGAGAATATGGAATATGATCAAGCTGAACGGTTGACCACTTTAACAGATCCTCGAGCAACTTATAATTGTTTTTCGAAACATTAGCCATTTGTTTAATCAATTTCATCCGGTCTTCTTCTGATATCTCATCGTATTGCTCATTCAACAGCGTTGAAATAGACATGAAACTACCAATGTGGTCGCTTAAGTCATGTGAAATAACAGACAGAAACTTTTCCCTGTTTAGCGCCAGGTTTTTATACCTCTGCTGACTGGTCTTTAATGAAGATGATATTTTTTCTAAGCGGCCATACAGGATTTCAAAAACATATTCGTTGGCAAAAGCCATTGCAGAAATAAAAAAGAAAACAATTGAAAGCCGACAAATGAGACTGATGTTGTAACCAGGACTCCAAGAGAACTCTTTTAACCCATAATAAGCGACCGCGTTTAACACAAAAAAAATGCTCAAAGCCAATAGCCCTCTTTCTTTCCCAAGTATTAAAATCACCGGAAGAGGAAGCATCAACATAAAAGCAATGCCGGAATTATTGCTCCCGCCCGTTAGAAAAAAGTAGGTGCTAATAACTGAAATAACGATAACAAAAATGAGGGACGGAATAAATATATTTTTTCCCTTTCGCAATAAATAGAAAGTCAATAATCCAACAATCAAGCAGCTAACATTGAAAATGGCAGTTGTGTAATCAGCACGAAAGATGTTACTAACCAGGGAAACACTAATCGCTAAAAAAAACAGGTAGAGGAAAAGATGCAATAGAATGCTCTTCTTCTTTTCTTCCAGTAACTCGTATGAGCTATCATTCGTGTTAAAAAGTAGTAATTTAAAATAGTAATCAAAAAGCTTACTCACAGCATTATATTTTCATACTAAAATAGCCAATTCAGTAGACTAATACACTACTCAAAAAATATTAAATGATAAAACTTTAGCGGTAATCACCACTTACATCCGAAAGTACTTCATAACCATCATCGGTAACCAGAATGGTGTGTTCGAACTGAGCAGAAAGTTTCCCATCTTTTGTCCGGGCCGTCCATCCATCTTCTCGATCAACTTTTGTTGACGCCCGTCCTTCGTTAATCATGGGTTCGATGGTAAAGGTCATTCCCGGTTGCATAATATCTCCGGTATTCTTGCGGGCAATATGATCAACCTGAGGTGCTTCGTGAAACTCCAGCCCTACTCCATGCCCACAGAATTCATAGACAACGCTGTATTTTTGAGCTTTGGCATATCGTCCAATCACAAAGCCTATGTTTCCAACGTAATTACCTGGCTTCACCTGCTGAATTCCCAGATCCAGTGAATGTTTGGCTGCCTTGATCAATCGGCTTGCATGCTCCGATATTTCGCCAACCGAGTACATCTTGCTGGTATCGCCATAATAACCATTCAAAATCGTGGTTACATCAATGTTCAATATATCACCTTCTTTCAAAATCTGACTATCGCTTGGTATGCCATGGCATACAACATCGTTGAGTGATATGCAGGTTGCTTTGGGATAACCATTGTAACCTATCGTTGCCGGAACGGCTCCATGACCGCGGACAAATTCCTCAATCCTGGCATTCAAAAACTCTGTACTCACCCCAGGTTTCACAAATTCCTCAATCATTACCAATGACTGTCCCGCTAACTGACTACTTTTTCTTATCCCTTCAATCTGTTCGGGCGTTTTTATAATAATATCACTCATCTTGTAGAAAAAATTTTCGCAAAAGTCGCAAAAGCTTCTTTATTTTCAAAACTGAACAATATTTTTGTGGAAAGGTTTAAAAAATACCACAACAACAAATGAAAAAATTCATTCAAGATTATACCATAGGTTCATATCACACTAATCAATACGCTAAAGCATCGGTTACTTCATTATTTAATATGATGCTTGAAGCAGCCTGGAAACATGCTCAGGTAATGGATTGGGGGTACGACAATTTAAAACTAAATAACATGTTCTGGGTGTTGTCGCGAGTTTATTTCGAGTTTGAACGATACCCGGAGTGGCAAGAAGAAATCACGCTAAACACCTGGTCGGCAGGCACTGATGGAATGTACGCCTATCGCGAGTTTATTTTAGAAGGAGCCCACAAAGAAGTATTACTTAAAGCAAGTTCAGCCTGGTTAATTCTGGATGTGGAAACTAAACGCATTGTCAGACTTCGTGATTTTATGGATACGTTTCCTCGGCTGAATGAATCGCAGCCCTGTCGAAATCCCAAACGAATTAAACCACCCAAGGCATCAGAAGGCTTAAGTTACCGACCTGTATTGTTCAGCGATTTAGATGTCAATAAGCATTTCAACAGTGTAAAGTACCTGGAGCGTGTTTTGGATTGCCTGGGAATAGATTTCTTGAATCAGTATGAACTGGCGAGCCTCGAGATTAACTACCTAAAAGAGGGAATGGCAGGAGATCAACTAGCTGTTGACTCACAAAAGCTTGATGATTTACATTATAAATCGACTATTTTTCGGGAAAGCGATGGACTGCCATTGTGCTGTATGGATACGCATTGGCGAACTCGTAAAGCTTAGTTTTACAAGCCGAGTAATTCACTGATATTTAAAACCTTATCCTCCAAGGGCATAAATCCATCCAACCAGTGAATTTGAGTTCCGTGCTTTTCCATACGTCGAAACCAGGTCATTTGCCGCTTGGCAAATTGGTGAATGGCAATTTCGAGCTTTGTAAACATTTCATCGTATGAAATTTCGCCTATCAAATGAAGAGTCAGATACTTATATTCCAAGCCATAATAAGTCAACTGCTCGGGTTTTAATCCTTTGTCAAGTAAACGTTGTACTTCATCAAGCATACCATCTTCCAGGCGTTGTTTTAACCGCTCAGTAATCCGTTTTCGGCGATTTTCGCGGTCAAATTTCACACCAACTACCAAACTGTTGATTTGTGGCATGTCATCAGATAGCTCCGGGTTATTCTGCATGTAAGTTTCAATTTCAATTGCTCTCAACACCCGGCGATGATTTTCGGTATCAGTTGTATTGTGCAATTCAGGTTTCATCACCTCCAGAATTTTTGCTAATTCTTCCAGACTTTTATCTTCCAACTGACTGCGTAACTCCAGGTTTTTAGGAACCTGTATGAGTTTATAATTGTTTAAAACAGCTTCAATGTAAAGTCCACTCCCCCCGCAAAGAATTGGGAATTTACCTTTTGAATTGATTTCATTATAAGCCTTTAAGAACTCATTATGAAATAAATAAACATTGTATTCATATCCGGCATCAACAATATCAATCAAATGATAGGGAATCTGTTGTCCATCCACTTCATAATCTTCATAATCTTTTCCTGTGCCCAGATCCATACCTCGGTAAATCTGTCTTGAATCTGCCGAAACAATCTCTCCGCCAAGCAGTTTAGCTGCGTGTGCCGCAACTGTTGTTTTACCCGAAGCTGTTGGACCAAGTATGGTCAGCATATGATATTTTCGTTGATTCATCGACATTTATGATTAGGGTTTACAAATTAATGTATTTTTGTAACGCAAAACCAGAGATTATGGATTTTAAACAACGATATCGCCAGCTTTTTCAAACATGTAGCAGTGTGATTATTGAACCAACTAAGGTTTGGAAAAATGAAAAAAGTGAAGATTCTGCTCAAACAACTTTTAAAGACTATTTCTTACCATTGGTGCTCCTGGTTGGCACAGGTGTTTTTTTAGGCGAAGTGATTTTCCGCGGCGAGCTTTTGTTTGGCTATGCAGTTGCAAAAGCAGCCCGCGAAGTAATAAGCTATATCCTTCAATACTACATTTCGGTTTATGTGTTGAATGAATTGCTAACCAGTTTTGGAGGAAAAAAAGACCAGAGTGCTATTAGTCGGCTTGTAGCTTATTCGTTCTTGCCTTTTTTAGCAGTATCATTTATCACCGGATTATTTCCCGGATTATATGTCATCGGTATTTTAGGCCTTTACGGAGTCTTCTTATTTTTTCAGGGTGTAAAAGAAAGCCTGAATTTACCGGCGGAAAATCAGAATCGTTACATATTAATTGCCTTGCTCCTGATTTTTCTTATCTTCATAATTTTGAACGTATTTAGTTGGAAATTACTTCAAGCCTTTTACGGATATGGTGCATAAAAAACAACATATAAACATTAAGAACAAACGAGCTTATTTCGATTACGAAATTTCAGAAAAGTTTGTTGCCGGCGTGCAGTTGGTTGGGACAGAAATAAAGTCAATCCGAAACGGAAAGGCTTCGGTAGGCGAAGCTTATTGCCGGTTCACAAGAAATGAGCTATATGTGGTGAATATGAATATTTCAGAATATGACTTCGGAAATATCAACAACCATGAATCTCGTCGTGATCGCAAACTTCTTTTGAATAAAAAAGAGCTTGACAAGCTGCAAAAAAAGATAAAAGAAAGCGGATTAACTATCATTCCCCTTCGCATGTTCCTAAATGACCGTGGTTTGGCAAAGCTCGAAATCGGTCTGGCAAAAGGAAAGAAAACACACGACAAGCGCGAAACCTTAAAGGAAAAAGATGCAAAACGCGACATGGATCGAGCCATGAAGTTTTAATCCTTTATATAAGACAAAAAACTCTTCTAATTATTTGCAACCATTATTACGATTGTTGTAACTTGTAGCATATTAAATTTTAAACACTAAAAACTTATTGTGCTATGCATAAATATTTACCCCAAATTCTGGTTATTTTAGTTCTTCTATCATTATCTGAACCTACTTCAGCCCAAGGTTTTTTAAATAAATTGAGCAAAAAAGTTCAGGATAAGATCGAGAAAAAGGTAGAAAAAAAAGTTGACGACAAGGTTGACGAAGAGGTTGACAAAAACCTGGATAAAGTTTTTGAAGGAGAAGAAAATGCAGATGAAAATAAGAGTGCCCGGCAAAACGAACGCATGCAGAAAATGATGAAAGGCCTGGGCATGTCCGGCGAACCTGTCTCAATCGAAGATGATTATTCCTTTGACTCAAAATTGCAAATGCATTTTGAATCGTATAAAAAGAATGGTAAAAAAGATAGCGACGGCGAATTTATCACCTTCATCGACCCAAATGGCAAAAACTTTGCTTATCAGGTTGTTAACGGAGATATGAAAGAAAAGGGACAAGGCTTGTTTATCATGGATTTTGAAAATAAGGCCATGATTATTCTAACTGATGAAGATGGTGAGAAAAATGGCATCGTGTATGGATTTGATGGAGCAGGTGCGCTGGGAATGGGCTTTGATATGGAAGACTATGAGGAGCTTGAAGATGAAGACGTGTCAGACAATATTGCCATGAATCCCTATGTAAAAAAGACCGGACAAACAAAGACCATTAAAGGATATAAATGCGAAGAATACCGATACGATAACCCGGAAGAAGAAACCAAATCGAATTTCTGGATTAGTGAAGATGTTGATATCATTACCCGTGATTTTTTTGGAACAATCATGAAATCTGCTCAGTATTCGAACGGAATGCCGTGGGGCTTTGTCATGGAAGCAGAATCGGAAAATACAAAAACCGGGGAGCGTTCAATTATGAAAGTAACGGATATTGATACCAATGCCAACAAAAAATTTAGCATGGGCAATTACAAAATCACCAATATCGGCTCAATGAACATCCCAAATATGGACAAAGAGTAGTCGGATTATAGAAACTACAAAATGGCTGTCTTTATTCGACAGCCATTTTCATTTGTAGATAAACCTGTATATTCTGTTTATATTCCCCGAAACAAGCCCAATTGAATACGCCCAAAAACTCTACTCGCCTCAAGCTTATTGGTGTTTTTCAAAAATTCATTCGATAGTAAATTTTGCCAGTCAAGCAGCTTTAATTCCGGCATTAAAATCCATGTATCCTCCCAATTGCAATTAGTTGGCAATGCTGCCGTATTCAACGGAAGTATCACTAAAAAATACTCTTCTTGAAACTGCCGGTAAAAAGCAATCAAATGTTTTTTGTATTTCCCTTCTACCTCGAGCGGAACATAGCTCCCTTCCTGAAAAAGTTTCTCATTGTCCTTCCGTTCTTTCAAGGTCAGGTAAGTAATCCATTGCTTGATCCGGCCACTTTCAGGTTCCTGCATCAACCGATTGGCAAAGTTTAGTTTGTCAACCTCACTATTTCGAATCATCTCATCCAGCTCACTTTCTAAATGTGCATAATCAACCGGCTGACGATTATCCGGATCAACAAAACTCAAGTTCCAGCGTTCGCAGCCTTGATAGGTGTCCGGAACTCCGGGACATGTATTTTTTAGAATCAGCTGGGTCAACGAATTAACGATCCCATGCGGGATAATATCTACAACAAAAGCCTGAAAACGTTCCCGGAAGTCGCTCTTTTCTGACAAAACATTCCGCACAAATTGGATCGTTTCTGTTTCATAGCTTTCATCAGGATCACTCCATGATGAGTTGACTTTTGCTTCCCGCATCGCTTTGACCAAATATTCAGTCAAACGATCAATAAATGTCTCATCCAATAAACCACCCATGGGCCAATGTGCACACAATACCTGATAGATAAAGTATTCATCATTGGCCGTCGGCATTTCTCGTTCGTCGTCAAAAATCTTGAACTTCTTATTCAAAATGCGCCAATCTTTTGTGGCTTCAATCCATTTTTCAGGGACATCACTCAGCACATTTAATCGTGCCCGGGCATCTTCTCCCCGCTTGGTATCGTGGGTTGAAGTGGCATCCAAAGTTAGTGGTTCTTTTGTTTGCCGCTCTTGCATCAGTTGATGGAAAGTTTCTGTTCGAATCCCCAAAAAACCGGGTGAGTCACCAACTTCGTTATGACCAATAAATGGATTATAAGAATAAAAGGCGGTATCTTCAATTCCCTTAGCCATCAATGGACCGGTAAATTGCATACAATGCCGAAAGAACGTATCAATTTGTTTTCGCTCACTCTCCTTGTCAATATTTTTTAACAGAAATAAGTTTCGTAGCTTCTCCAATTCGTCCTTTTCTGATTGGCCCCCAGTTATCGCAGCGTCAATGATAGAATTAACTTCTTCCATCTCGGTGTTGGAGAACACGGAGGGTGACTGGTAGATTTTATAAACGGGACAAAACACTAAAAACTCGCCAAGCGCCCGCTGTGCATTCTCTTCCTGTAGCGGGATTCCTAAATCAGCACTAATTGAGCGCCATTCCTGAGTCAAGTTGATTAATTCACCTTTAAACCGGTTATATAGAATAAATCGGTTTTTCTTGTGAAAAACATCCCGATATTCATCCGTCTTTTTAATCCAGTTATTGTAGTATGAATAAAAAACTGGTCCCTTTTCAGGATTAGTCAGTAAGTTGTTCACCAATGCCAAAAAGTCGTAACCTGTGGTTCCTTCAATTGGCCAATCTGTTGGAAGATTCTCGTCTTTCTCCAGAATTTTCTCGATTGTAATGTGTGTATCTTCTCCTGCCAGTTTTCTCAGGCGCCCCAGATATTGTGACGGATTAAACAACCCGTCGATATGGTCGACACGAATTCCATCTACCAGCTTTTTTTTGATCCAATCAGCAATCATTTTATGTGTGGCATCAAAAACTTTTTCGTGTTGAACATTTACACAAATCAAGCTATTGATGGTGAAGAAACGGCGATAGTTGATCATTTTCTCCGTCTCTTTCCAAAAGGTTGGCCAATAAAACAACTGATTCATTACCTCCATCATTTTCTGCGAATTGGAGTTCACAATCGATAGGCAGTGATTGATATGGCGAATCACCTCGGGTTCCTGCTTGCATACTGCGAAGAGCTTTTGCTTGGCACGATCCCATGGCAAGTTATCCTTCTCTATTAACCATTCATGTAAATCGATTGGAATACGTTCCTCTTTTAAAGGGTTTAGCAAAACGTTATAGGCATTTTTCGACACCGGATAAGTATTCTCATAGTACTTTAGTTGAAATCCCGCTTCACTGTATTCCGCTGAAAGCTCATTCCTTTCGATTAAGGCATCTAACTTTTGACCAAAGAAAGGCAGCATCAGTTTTCCCTTCGTCTGATCTTTAAAATGACGAAGTTGAATATCGAAAAATTCTACATACTCCGATTCCTCCCCAAGCTCCAACACATCTGCAATCCACGGATTTTGAGGTGAATAAGCCATATGATTTGGCACGATATCCTGAATCCATCCCATTTTTCGGGCATGTAACTTATCGATCACTCGTCCAAAGTCATCCTCTCCTCCGATTTCAGCGTTTATTTTTAATGGATTCGTCACATCATATCCGTGCATACTTCCTTGCACCGCCTGAAAAACAGGAGACGCATAAACTGTTTTAACTCCTGTTTTATCCAGATATCGAATAATATTTTCTGCATCCGTCAACGTGAAATCGCTATTAAACTGAAGACGATAGGTTGATCTGGGGTTATATGTTGTCATAAACTTTAAAGATTCTATAATTCCTGAGTAAAATACACGACTCCCAATGGTGGTATCATGATATTAATGGATTGCTCTTCACCGTGATATGCCACCGGGTTGGCTTCTACACCGCCAAAGTTCCCCATTCCACTTCCGCCATATTGAGTAGCATCGCTATTGAGTATTTCGACCCACTTTGTATCATCAGGGACTCCAATCCGATAGTTATATTGTGGTACAGGTGTAAAATTCGCGACAACCAACACATGCTGTTTTCGCTCTTTATCGTACCGAACAAAGCTCAGGATGGAGTTTGTCGAATCGTTAGCATCAATCCATTTAAAGCCATCAGGTGTAAAATCCTGTTCATACAAAGCCGGATGTCGCTTATACACACTGTTTAAATCTTTCATGAAAAACTGTAATCCCGAATGTGTATCGTAATCGAGTAAATGCCAATCGAGACTGGTTTTGTAGTTCCATTCTTTCCATTGGCCGATTTCCATACCCATAAAATGAAGTTTTTTACCAGGATGACCAAACATGAAACCAAACATTGCCCGGAGGTTCGCAAACTTTTGCCAAACATCGCCCGGCATTTTTTCAATCAAACTGCCTTTGCCATGAACAACCTCATCGTGCGAAAGCGACAACATAAAATTCTCATTAAAAGCATACATAATACTAAAAGTCATCTGGTTGTGATGGTAGCTGCGGTGAATTGGTTCGCGCTGAAAATACCCCAGCGTATCATGCATCCATCCCATATTCCATTTCATACCAAATCCCAGTCCGCCGGTATAAACCGGACGGGTAACCATTGGCCAGGCAGTCGATTCCTCTGCAATGGTTTGTACATCCGGAAAACTCGTATAGATCGACTCATTTAAATCTCTTAAAAAGGAAATCGCTTCCAGGTTTTCACGACCTCCATGTTCGTTTGGAATCCATTCTCCCTCTTTTCGTGAGTAATCGAGGTACAACATCGACGCTACTGCATCAACACGAATTCCATCAACGTGGAAATTTTCCAGCCAGCTATGTGCACTGCTAATCAGGAAATTTCGGATTTCACTACGTCCGTAGTTGAAAATATAACTACTCCAGTCGGGATGATATCCTTTTCGTGGATCCTGATGTTCAAACAAATAAGTACCGTCAAAAAAATGGAGCCCATGTTGGTCGCCCGGAAAATGAGATGGCACCCAGTCGATAATCACACCAATATCATTTTGGTGCATCACATCAACAAAATGCATAAACTCATCGGGGGTTCCGAACCGGCTGGTCGGCGCAAAGAAACCAACAACCTGGTATCCCCACGAACCTGAAAACGGATATTCAGTAACCGGCAGAAGTTCAATATGTGTATATCCCTGCTCTTTAACGTAGGCGCTCAACTCCTCTGCCAATTCCTGATAATTGAGTGGCCGCATGTCTTCCTCCGGTTTGCGTCTCCAGGATTCCAACTGCACCTCGTAAACCGAAAACGGGCTATCTAGCGCATTGTTCTTTTTTCTCTTTTCCATCCAGGAAGCATCTTCCCAGTCGTGTCCATAATCCCAAACAACGGAAGCTGTTTTTGGCGGCTCTTCACTATACGTTCCAAAGGGATCCGTTTTTTCAACCTTATAGTCATCATATTTCGACGAAATAAAGTATTTGTAAGCTTCACCTTTGCCAACAAAAGGAATAAATCCTTG
Source organism: Sunxiuqinia indica (assembly GCF_009847015.1). Taxonomy (GTDB): domain Bacteria; phylum Bacteroidota; class Bacteroidia; order Bacteroidales; family Prolixibacteraceae; genus Sunxiuqinia; species Sunxiuqinia indica. The sequence continues at coordinate 44,111 of NZ_WVEM01000016.1, read as the reverse complement.
CCAAATACCTGATTCATCTTCCCTCAACTTCAAATGATGCGACTCTCGGTTCCAACCATTAAAATCGCCAATTACCGAAACTGACTTTGCATTGGGAGCCCAAACGGCAAAAAAAGTTCCTTTGGTTTTCTCATGGGTTATGATATGTGCCCCAAGCTTTTTGTGAAGGGAAAAGTGCTTCCCCTCGCGAAAAAGGTAAATATCATACTCGGTCAAAAATTCATCAAATTCCCAAACAGAAGATTTTTTATTTTGAGTTGGTTGCTCTTTTGACACTTGTTTAACTTTTGGCTTGGCAACCGGCTCTTTATTTTTTGCTTTTGAAGATATATTCTTTTTTGCGCTCATTTTTATGTTATTTTCTGATTTTCAATTTCAAATTATTGATTCGATTCCACGAGATCGTTCAGAATCTTTTTCAGTCCATTTAGCGGGATATGCAACCAGTCGGGCCGGTTATTAAATTCGTAATCGGCTTCGTAAATTGCCTTTTCAATGGTGTAAACTGAAAGAAGGTTGTGTACCTGGATTTCTTCTGATGGAATAAACGAAGCATCGCCAGCTGTTTTTAAATAGCTGTTAATAAAAATATCATAAACCACTTTATACCATGCCTCAAGCCACGGCTGAATAAACTCGGTGTTGCCGGCAATCTTGGTTTTGCTCTCCAATTGCGACATATAAATTGCGTAATGGAACGAACGTAACATTCCGGCGACATCTTTAAACGGACAATATTTCAAACTACGAGCAGTAAGCGACCTGGTAGGCTCTCCTTCAAAGTCAATGATCATGAAGTCTTTTCCTGTAAATAAAACCTGACCAAGATGATAATCACCATGCACCCTTATTTTTGAAGAATGGATCTTCTTCTTTTCCAGAGTCTTTTTAATCGTACTCAGCAAGAGTGGCTCATTTTTAACAATATCATCAATCAACTCTTGCTGCTCATCATCCAGCTGTTTTTTCGACGATTTGATATCATTCATCGTTTGCTTAATTAGCGTACGGAATGACTGATACAAAGACTTTTGATACAACAACGAGAAAGGTTCTTCCACAAAATCTTTCTTGTTTTTAACAGAAGCCAGTGCCACATGCATCTCGGCAGTTCGCTGAGCTAACAATTCAACCATTTCGACAAAGAATGGCCCGAGCAAGTCCTTCATTCTCTCCGCACCGACATGATCAATCAGATCATTCTTCTCGGAGTATCCGGCCATTAACTCTTCTTTACTTGATAAAACCCGATCGAAGTATCGCTCAATCGAAGACTGGGTAAACTCCCAGGCATTTCCTTCATTCGGAACAAAATCAACCATAATCCCCAACGGCAAATTATCCATTCCCGCAGCACGATACTCCAAGGTACCGGCATAATTCGGGAAATTTTTGAATGATGTATTTTCAGACAAGGTTTTTATAATATCCAACTCCGGATTATTTCCTTCTTCCGGGCTACGGTACATTTTGAAAAAGAAATCATGTTGGTACAAGAAAGAAGTATTGGACTGCTCGGCTGCCAAAACTTTTGAAGGCAACGGAAGCTTATCTTTTTCTACTTTTGTATTTAACTTTTTACCCGGAAGTCCAACGATTGAGCCACTTTGATTTCGAATCTTTCCGCGTTGATAAATAATTCTAAAAATACTGTCTCGTACTTCTTTGTTATACGAACCGTCAAACATGACACCTTCGTGACCATCCACCTCGACATCAACGACCACTGCTTCGGGAGTTTTATGCTTGATATCGAAAACCTGCTCTCCGGTTGCAATGGAAAGGGGAATAACATAGTGTTCATCTTTACCTTCAATGTATTGGGTTTCAACAAGCAGAATATACGATTTCAGTTCATTATTGGCAATCGGGATAGTCTGACTAATCGCAATCTTTTTAATTCGCTTTGATTTTCCTCTAAACCAACGGCTTTTATTCATATACTCTTTAAGCAACTTCGAAAGTGAGGTCTTCGTTTTCTTATCCATCTTGTTCCAGTCGGCCGATGTTAATGACATACTGAATTCCGGTGAAAGACCTTCAAGCTGTTCGTCTTCTTGGGGTTTCGTCAGTTCAAACCAAAAATAGTTTTTGAACTGCAAAGGAAACATATATGGATCTTCACTAATCTGAGCAAATTCATTTCTACTAAACACCTCCACGGGCGTGTATCCTTCAAACTCAGAAAGATCGAGTTGTGCTTGCTGAGAATATCGGGACAAGTTGATCACCACCAATATTTTTTCTTCTTCGAAACTTCGGGTAAAGGCCAATATTTTAGGATTATTCGTATCGATAAACTCGATATTTCCCCGGCTAAAAGCCTTGTATTCCTTCCGTTTTTCGATTACGCGGCGCATCCACCAAAGTAGAGATGACGGATTTTTCTGATGATTTTCGACATTGATAGACTCGTAATGATAGTCGTGATTAAAAATTACGGGTAGAAACATGCGCTGTGGTTCTGCACTTGAAAAACCGGCGTTTTTATCGGAGGTCCACTGCATGGGTGTGCGAACACCATCGCGGTCGCCCAGGTAATAATTATCACCCATCCCAATTTCGTCGCCGTAGTATATAATTGGTGTTCCCGGCATTGAGAATAATAAAATATTCATCAGCTCAATGTTCTTCCGGTCATTATCCAGCAATGGAGCTAATCGTCGGCGAATTCCAAGATTTATTCGTTGCTTTGGATTTTGAGCAAACGCTTTATACATGTAGTCCCGCTCTTCATCTGTTACCATTTCAAGGGTTAACTCATCGTGGTTACGCAGGAAAATTGCCCACTGGCAAGAATCCGGGATTTCCGGTGTTTGCTCTAAAATATCGATCAAAGGAAAACGGTCTTCCATGCGCATCGACATGTACAAACGCGGCATTAATGGAAAATGAAAATTCATGTGGCACTCATCGCCCTCTCCAAAATACTCCGAGGCATCATCAGGCCACTGGTTGGCTTCTGCCAGTAACATTTTATCGTCGTATTTCTCATCAATATGAGTTCTAAGCTTTTTTAGAAATTGATGCGTTTCCGGCAAGTTTTCACAATTGGTATCTTCTCGTTCATACAAATACGGAACGGCATCCAATCGCAAGCCATCCACTCCTATTTCAAACCAGAAATCGAGCACTTTGGTAACCGCCTTGTGCACACTCGGATTATCAAAATTCAGATCTGGCTGATGTGAGTAAAACCGGTGCCAATAATAGGCTTTTGCTACCGGATCCCACGACCAGTTGGAAATCTCAAAATCCTGAAAAATAATCCGGGCATCTTTGTATTTTTCCGTATTATCATTCCAAACATAAAAGTCACGATAAGCGCTTCCTGGCTTCGCCCGTCGGGCTCGTTCGAACCATTTGTGATCGCTCGACGTGTGATTTAAAACCAGCTCTGTAATTACGCGTAGTCCTCTTTTATGTGCTTCGCGAATAAAGCGCTTAAAATCAGCCATTGTACCATAATCTTCATGAATACTGGTAAAGTCAGCAATATCGTACCCTCCATCTTTCAACGGCGATTTGTAAAACGGAAGCAGCCAAATTGCATTGACCCCTAACGATTGCAGATAGTCTAGTTTTTCGATCAACCCTCTAAAATCGCCAATTCCATCTCCATTGCTATCTTTAAATGAACGCACATGACATTGGTAAATAATGGCATCTTTGTACCATCGCTTGTTATTTTCGTTTCCCATAATAGTTAAGTTTTTACATGAAGTAGTCAAAATCTTTCTCCGAACGGACTTTCCTCCGCACCTTAAAAATCTGCACTGGCATAACGCCAGGGTCAATCTCTACATAGTTGTGGTCGCCATTCCATAAATAGAAAGCACCACTCAACAAGTCGTGCACCTGAAATGGAGTGTGTTCATCCATTTCAAACTCTTCCAGAGGAAATCGCACCCAGCCGGAATGGGTATGATGCGGATCGAGGCTCACAACAACCAAAATAATATTACTTAGGTCATCAGTCGTTTTACTGTAGCAAACCAGAGCCTCGTTTTCAATGTCATGAAACTTCAGGCTATGCGTATTTTGCAAGGCTTCATTTTCATGCCGAATTTTATTGAGCCTCTTTATAATTTTCCCAAGATTGTTGGGCTTATTGAGGTCCCAATTTTTAATTTCATATTTTTCTGAATTGAGGTATTCCTCTTTTCCCGGATGAGTAGGCGTGTTTTCCATTAGTTCGTAGGCCGGCCCATAGATACCATAATTGGAACTTAAAGTAGCTGCCAGTGCAATGCGCTGAATAAAGCCGGCACGGTTGGCAACCTGTAAAAACTCCGGTAAAATATCGGGCGTATTGGGCCAAAAGTTTGGTCTGAAAAAATCTCGTGCATCCGAATTCACCAACTCTTTACAATATTTGGTAATTTCATATTTGGTATTTCGCCACGTGAAATAGGTGTACGATTGCGTAAATCCCTGCTTTGCCAAGTTATTCATCACTTTGGGGCGGGTAAAAGCTTCGGCCAGAAAAATCACATCCGGGTGTTCCTTTTTAATGTTCTGAATAGCCCACCCCCAAAACCGCATCGACTTTGTGTGTGGATTATCAACCCGAAATATTTTCACCCCTTTCTCAATCCAAAACAAGAAGACGCTTTTCAACTCTTCCCATAAATTTTTCCAATCCTCAGTTTCAAAGTTTAGAGGATAAATGTCCTCATATTTTTTTGGCGGATTTTCGGCATATTGTAAACTGCCATCGGGTCGTTGCTTAAACCATTCCGGGTGGTCTTTCACGTAAGGGTGGTCCGGAGAACACTGAAATGCCACATCCATCGCAATATCAATTCCTTTTCCGGCTGCTTCCTGAACCAGCTTTTCAAAGTCGTCCATCGTTCCCAGTTCCGGATGAATCGCTTTATGCCCTCCTTCTTTACCTCCTATAGCCCATGGAGATCCGGGCTCGCCTTGCTCGGCGGTAACATTGTTGTTTTCCCCTTTTCGGTTGGTTTCACCAATCGGATGAATAGGCGGCAAGTACAGCACATCGAATCCTAAATTGGCTACATAGGGTAAAAAATTAACCACGTCATTAAATGTTCCATGCTTTTCATCAAGCCCCAGCGAACGCGGAAAAACCTCATACCAACTGCTAAAATTTGCCTTCACACGCTCAACGTTTACTTCAAACTCTTTGGGATATAAAGTAACATGCTTTTTCACCGGATATTGAGTCATAATCTGGTAAAGTCGTTGACTTAAAATGACGTCAATTTTGTCCTCAGCGGCTTTATCTTTAGCTTGAAAATCCTGAATTACATTTTTTAGAAATTCCTTTTCTTTGGCACTAACTTTTGAATTATTCTGAAGTGCTTCCGCTATAATTTCTGCACCAATTAACAAATCAACGGAATAATCTGTTTGGGCATCAATCCGTTTCAAGATATCGCGATGCCACGATCTGAAATGGTCAACCCACGCCTGCACCGAATAAGTATACGACCCAAGTTTCGAAACAGTGAATTCTCCTTTCCATCGGTCGTTCACCAGATGCTCCATTGCCGCAATGTGCCATTCCTTTTCTCCTTGAAAACGAAATAAGACTTCAGCACTCAACACATCATGACTATCGCAAAAAATATCAGCACTAACTTCTACCTTGTCGTTTATTACACGTTTTACAGGAAACGCCCCGCAATCAATTTGCGGTTTTATACTTTCAATAATTACTCGTTGTTGACCATTCATAGTTGCTTAATTTGAATATATTAGAATTGCTTCTTTTGCTACTTTAATCGTTTCGCCCGCTATTATTTTTTGTGGGCTGGTTTCCCCCTTACCATTCCAGTTCGTTGATGTGGAATCGAGAATTTTGTCCATGTTGCCAGACTGATTAAATGGTACTTCCAATTCAGTATCATTCTGATCAAAATTCATGAATGCCAAAATCTGGCGATCGCCCTGCCACCGATGCAGTGTAAACCCTTTTCCATTTTCGGTAATCGTTAATTTATCCTTATCCGGAACTTGCAGTACCGGATGATTTTTCCTCAACTCAATCAACTTTTTATAATAATTGTACATCGATTGATATTCCGGATTTTTCTGAATGCCCCAGGAAAGTTTTGACCGTTCAAAAGCCTCTTCTGAAGCGGGATTAACAGCTTCCCCTTTGTCATCAAAGAAAGTTTTAAACTCTTCTTTCCGACCTTCATTCACCAACCTGTTGAGCTCTTCGTCCAGGTGACTCACGAAATAGTAAAAGGGATTTCGCTCACCATATTCTTCACCCATAAAAAGCATCGGAACATTTGGAGATACAAACATGCATCCGGCAACGAGCTTGGCCATTTCAAAACTGCTAAGCGAAATCAGCCGTTCGCCATGTTTCCGGTTTCCAACCTGATCGTGATTTTGACTGAAAATTACAAACTGCTCACCGCTATTATTTTTTGTTGAATTTCCGTAGGTTTTCTTTCTGTATTTCGAATACAATCCATCAAAAACAAAGGCTTGCTTGATTGCTTTAGACAATTGTTCCGGAGTGCCAAAATCTTCATAATACCCCCTTGTTTCGTTGGTTGCGAGTGCGTGTATGGCATGATGAAAATCGTCTGACCATTGACCATTTAATCCATACCCACCCTTTGAGTGAGATGAAATGTAGCGAACATCATTTAAATTAGACTCGGCAATCAAATAATAGGGTTTTTCTGTTTGTTGGCTTAATTCGTCCAACTTCCCTGCCAACTGTTTCATAATATGCTCAGCACTAAAATCATAAATTGCATGAACAGCATCCAGCCTTAGTCCATCTATATGAAAATCACGACACCACATTAATGCATTTTGTAAAAAATAATTTTTAACCTCGTCCGAATTTGTGTCATCAAAATTCAACGGTTCTCCCCAAGGTGTAGAATATTTTCCCGAAAAGTAGTCGCCAAAATTCGACACGTAATTTCCCTCTGGTCCAAAATGATTATAAACCACATCAAGAATTACAGCTATCCCCTTTTGATGGCAGGTATTGACTAGTTTCATCAGCTCTTTGGCTCCACCATACCCATCATGCACTGCAAATGGATACACCCCATCGTATCCCCAGTTTCGGAAACCACTGAACTGCGCCACCGGCAACAGCTCAATCGTATTGACTCCCAAGTTCTTGAGGTAATCCAAACGAGCAATAACTCCTTCAAATGTGCCTTCCGCCGAAAATGTTCCTGTATGCAGTTCATACTGAATCATGCGATCAAGAGGAATATTTACCCACTCATCATCAGTCCACTCAAAGTCATGAATATCTATCACTTCCGAAGCTTCATGCACGCCATCGGGTTGTGAAAGTGACGCCGGATCCGGGAAACTGTTATTTCCATCAAGTTCATATCTATAGCGGGTGCCGGCATCAATGCCCGAAACGATTAATGACCAATAGCCAAACTCTTCTTTATTCATGGTAATTTCGAGCTTCGGAGATTCAGCCAAAAGCCTTACCGAACGGGCTTTAGGTGCCCATACTGTAAACTTGTAATCGTTGTTTTTTAAACGTGTCGGGAAAATTGTTTTTTCTGTCATATTGTGCTATCATTTTGTATTTTAAGATTCTCAAAAGCGAGACCGAAATTGATTTTCAATAAACGACTGGGATTTTCATCCTAAAATCGGGCAACTGCCTACCTAAGAGGGAAACTTCCTGCCAAAATCTCAATTCTGCGAATTCACTCTTCATTGATTGTGGCATGATTATTTATCGGGTTTTCCTGTATTTGGGTTTATATTCAGATAAAAAGTTATTCACCCTACTTATTAATCAATTGATATACCAAGATGAAAAAATACAAGTCACCAGTCTTACCAGGGAAACCATATCCACTTGGAGCAACTTATGATGGAAACGGAGTCAACTTTGCCATTTTTAGTGAAAATGCAACTAGTATCAAACTGTGTCTTTTCAATTCGCCTCAGGATGAAGAAGAATATGCACAAGTTGATTTTGATGAAGTAACGGACTATGTCTGGCACCTCTATTTGCCTGACATAAAACCTGGTCAACTTTACGGTTATCGTGTTTATGGCAGGTATCAGCCAAAAACCGGCATGCGCTTTAATTCTCAAAAATTATTGATTGACCCTTATGCCAAAGCGATTAGCGGTCGCATTGAAATCGATGATAGCATGTTTGATTATCAGTTTGGTTCTGTTCCGAAAAAAGGACATGCAAAAAAAAGTAGTGAAGACAGTTCAGCCAAAATGAATAAAAGTGTGGTGATTGATACCACATTTGACTGGGAGGGGGTCAAAAAGCCTGAAATACCGATGCACAACTCAATCATTTACGAATTGCACGTTAAAGGTTTTACCGCCCAACATCCCGATATTCCGAAAGAAGAACGCGGAACTTACAAAGGATTGGCAAACCCCAAGATTATCAACTATTTTAAGGAACTGGGCATTACAGCTATCGAACTCATGCCGATCCATCATTTTGCACACAATAAATTTCTGCTGGATAAAGGGTTGAACAATTATTGGGGGTATAACTCCATTGGATACTTTGCTCCACATAGCGAATATAGTGCATACGATTCGTATGGAGATCAGGTAACTGAATTTAAAGAAATGGTGAAAGCCTACCACAAGGCCGGCATTGAAGTAATTCTCGATGTGGTCTACAACCATACTGCTGAAGGAAATCATTTAGGTCCAACATTGGCTTTCAGAGGTATTGATAACGAAAATTATTATCGCCTTGAACCTAAAAACAAATACTACTACACCGACTATACAGGAACCGGAAACACACTGAACATGCTTAGCGCGAGAACCCTGCAATTAGTAATGGATAGCTTACGTTACTGGGCTAACGATATGCAGGTTGATGGTTTCCGTTTTGACCTGGCATCTACATTGGCACGCGGATTATATGACGTTGGAAAACTATCAACCTTTTTAGACACCATTCATCAAGACCCGACTATTTCTCAGCTTAAACTAATTGCCGAGCCTTGGGATTTAGGCGAAGGAGGTTATCAGGTTGGAAACTTTCCCGTATTGTGGGCCGAATGGAATGGAAAATACCGTGACTCTGTTCGAAAATTCTGGCGAGGTGATGAAAGCCAGGTAAGTGAACTGGCTTTCCGGCTAAGTGGTAGCAGTGACTTGTACGAAGACAACGGAAAAATGCCTTCGTCCAGTATCAACTTTGTTACGGCACACGATGGATTTACCTTACATGATCTGGTCAGCTACAACAACAAGCACAATGATGCAAACCTGGAAGACAGTATGGACGGGGAAGATCACAACCTCAGCTGGAACAGTGGCATTGAAGGAATCACTGATGATAAAGAGGTTATTCAACTTCGGGAACGAAGAAAACGAAGTTTTCTGGGGACTTTACTATTAAGCCAGGGAGTTCCAATGATCAGTCATGGCGATGAATACGGAAGAACACAATATGGTAACAACAACGTGTACTGCCATGATAACCAACTAACCTGGATGAATTGGGATTGGGACGAAGATCAACAGAAACTCTTTGAATTCACGAAAAAGATTATCCATATCCGAAACAACCATCCGGTAACACATCGACGTCGTTATTTCAAAAACCGTCGCATCCAGGGTGAAGGAATTAAAGATATTCGTTGGATCAATACCGATGGGATTGACATGAGCCAGGAAGAATGGGATACCAGTTTCATCCGCGGAATGGGCATGCTACTTAATGGTGAGCTGATGAAAGAAATAGATGAAAATGGGAATGTGCTAGGCGAAGACATTTTGCTGATTTTGGTAAACAGCTTTTGGGAGCCTATTTCATTTACACTTCCGCATGAAGGATTGAGCACTGATTGGGAGGTTCTTGTTGATTCCTACCTGGATGATGTTGATCCTAAAAACAATAAAGTATCAAATGTTTTTGAATTGAACGGACGATCCATCGCACTTTTGAAAAATATCAAATAAATAAGTTTAAACACATCTTAACACGACAATAAAACACTGACAAATAACAACTTAAATTATAAACAAAGTACTTTCTATTTTATTCTGAATCATCGATTTCCTAAACCTGAGCGAGATAAGGCTTTTTTCCGGTTGTTATTCCTAATTTTGATCTTTCAATAAATGAGGAATTCTGGAAATGGAAAACAGCAATTATAATTTCAAGCCACTCGAAGGATACGAGAATTTTGAAGCAACGACTCAGATTATCATTGCCGAAATTCTGCGTCGCAATCTTCCTTTTGAGATTATTGATGCCGATAACAACCTCCTCGCGGTAAAGTACAACAACAAAGAATACATTATCCACGAGGGAACCATCTCCGATGCCAACAGCCTGATTGCATACTGGATTTCGAACGACAAATGGATGACGCGTCAATTTTTAAAAAGGAAAGGAATTCGACAGGCCAGCGGAATTTTGTTGTCCAGAAATTATCAGCCGGAGCAATTAAATTCAATTAATTTCCCAGCGGTCGTGAAGCCTGCTGATACCGATCATGGCATTGCTGTCAGCACGAACATTCAAAATCGTGAAGATTTGAAACTGGCCGTCAGCTCTGCTTTTTTGCATTCTGAAAAAGTCATTATTGAAGAATATTTTAAAGGGCAGGAGTATCGCTTTTTAGTCATTGATGAAAAAGTTCGGGCCATTGCATATCGGGTTCCAGCCAATGTAACGGGCGATGGCCAATCCACCATCAAACAATTGATTGATCAAAAAAACAAAGGCAGGGGAACCGATTACCGTCATCCATTGTTAAAGATTACTATTGATGAAGAAGTACAGAGGCATTTAAAAGCCTCATCGCTAACACCCGAAAGTATCTTGAAAGATGGAGAGAAAATCTATTTAAGAAATAACTCCAATTTGAGCACAGGGGGCGACAGCATTGATGTGACTGACGACATGCCTGACTTTTACAAAGACGTGGCCGTAAAATCAGCTCAGGCTGCAGGCCTAAACATTGCCGGTATCGACATTATTATCAATGACATGAAAAAATCTCCGTCAACCGAGAATTACATTGTGGTAGAACTAAATGCTCCAGCCATGTTGTCGATGCACAATTTTCCTTACAAAGGGAAAAACAGGCACGTCGAGAAATATGTCTTAGATAGTATTTTGAACTCCAAACAGATAAAACTTAAGTCGCAGGATTGATCATATTTTCGACTTTAAAAAAAACTCAACGCAGGCAAAGTACTTGTTAGATGACAGAAACAGAACGTAAAATAGCAGTATCACATAAGTCGCAATTGGTTGAATACTTTGAAAGAGGTAACAAAGAGCCTCAGGATTGGGGCATTGGAACCGAGCACGAGAAATTCCTTTTTCAAGTCGGGAACTTTAAGCGACTAGCCTACAATTCGGAAACAGGAATTCGTACGATTTTGGAGCACATGCAGCAAAATGACTGGCACCCCATTATGGAACAAGAACACCTGATTGGCTTGCGCAAAAATGGTGCCTCAATCACCCTCGAACCAGGCGGACAGTTCGAATTGTCGGGTCGAAACTTTAAAACCATACACCACACCTATATTGAAACAAACAAACATTTTGAGGAACTGAAACTGATTTGTCAAAAGCTCAATTTTTTCAGTTTGCCAATGGGAATTGATCCCATAACCAAACTGGAGGATGTGCCATGGATGCCCAAGGAACGCTACAAAATCATGCGTAACTACATGCCAACCAAAGGGAATTTAGGTTTACAAATGATGACCAATACGGCCACCATTCAAGTCAACCTCGATTATGACAGTGAAAAAGACATGGTTGTGAAAATGCGTATTGCGCAAGCCCTGCAACCAATTGTTTCCGCCATTTTTGCGAATTCGCCATTCTCGGCAGGCAAACCCAATGGTTACCTCAGCTACCGTTCAAAAATATGGAACGACACCGACCCGGATCGTTGCGGATTCTTGCCTTTTCTTTTCGATGAAGGATTTGGCTTTGAACGCTGGGTTGATTATTTGCTGGATATCCCAATGTATTTCATTTATCGTGATGGGAAATACATCGCGGCCAACGGCATCACCTTCCGCGAATTTATGCACGGAAAGCATGGCCTATCGCCAACAATGGAAGATTGGGAAACACATACGTCAACGGCTTTTCCGGATGTTCGATTAAAACAATTCATCGAAATGCGTGGAGCCGACGCAAGCTGTGCCGTACATATCGCCTCTCTTTCGGCACTTTGGGTTGGATTACTTTACGATGGACAAAGTCGCGATGAAGCCTATAAAATGATCTCAGAATGGGATATTGAGACGATTCAGACTGTAAGAAGTCAGGTTCCAAAACGAGGACTAAAAGCAGCATCAGGAAATATTAATGTTGGCAAAATAGCCAAAAAGCTATATCAAATTGCCGTAGATGGATTGATCCGACGATCAGTAATTTGCAATTCCGAAGACGAAGCTCAATATCTTGAGCCGGTTCGCAGAATTACAGAAAGTGGAATTACTCAGGCTGAAAGGTTGCTGGATCGCTATCACAACAAATATAATAGTAACTTAACCGCGCTCCTGGATGATTGGCAGATGTTGCAATTGCAAAGTTGTCCAAACGAATAAAAAGTAAAACGACACGTATATTCATGTTTTCGAAACTGAAATTCTTACTAAGCTACACACATAAATATCGCTGGTGGTATACCGGAGGACTGCTCTTTTTAGCACTAACAGTCTGGGTATCAGTCACCATACCCGAATTCATCCAACAAAGTATCGACCTGATTGAGAAGGGACGCATAGGCAACGAATCGGAATTCCACAAAAATGTACTGATAATTGTGGGACTTGCGTTAATACTTATACTCGTGAGAACCTTTTCGCGAATCCTTATTTTTATTCCGGCACGCCTTATTGAAAAACAGCTTAAAGGTATGATGTTTAAAAAGCTGTCCTCATTTGGAAAAGACTATTACGATTTAAACTCAACAGGAAATATTATTTCCCGAATCAATAACGACATCAATGGCGTGCGCATGATTACCGGATTTGGTATTCTGCAAATCGGGAATATCATACTCTCCCTTTCGCTCACACCCTACAAAATGTGGAAATTATCGCCCGAACTAACGCTGCTATGCGTTATTCCAATGGTTGTTGTTTTTATCGTTGTTCGGGTTGGAATGGCAATTATGGTAAAAAACACCCGTGCACAAATGAGTATTCTCCAGAAGTTATCGGGTAAAACAATCTCCTTTTTATCAGGGAACAGTATCATTAAAAGTTACAACATCTACCCATGGGCTGAAGAAGAAGTCCATCAAGAAAGTGTCTCGCTGTATAAAAGAACACTTAAAATCAGCTGGATTCGCTCATTCATTATGCCATTGCTCGGAAATCTTGGGCAAATCCTGAAAATCGTCGTGCTTTTTGTAGGCGGAATGTATGTCATCAATGGGAAGTTCACAATTGGAGAGCTCACAGCTTACATGGCATATGCAGCCCTGTTAAGTCACCCCATCATGGGATTGGGCTGGGTGCTTACCGTTTTTCAGCAAGGCTTTGTTGGTATTAGCAGCTTACAAACTATTTTAAACCGTGAGGGAACCGACGATCATAGAAAAGCCCTGCCAGCTCAAGCAAAAGACCAACTTTTCAGTGAAGGCATCCGGGTAAAAAATCTCAGTTTCACCTACCACAACGGAGACAAACCCGTTTTGAAAGACATTTCATTTTCGGTAAAACCGGGGCAGGTTGTTGGTATCACCGGACAGGTTGGTTCGGGTAAAACAACTTTGATTAACTGCCTGAATGGTTATCTGCGTCCTGAAAAGGGAATGATCTATTTGGACAAGCAAGACACGGCTGATTTACGAAGTGAAGATATTCGATCGGTCGTTCGAACCGTAACACAAGAGGTATTCCTGTTTTCCGACACGATTGAAAACAATATTATTTTTGGCGCAGAAAAATCGACTATAAAGAACGAATTTGATGATGTGATTTATAAAAGTGCCTTTTATGATGATTTACATCGACTGAACAAGCAAGAAAAAACATTGGTTGGCGAGAAAGGCATCATGCTTTCGGGCGGACAGAAACAACGGATTAGTCTGGCTCGCGCACTCTACACTCCTTGCGATTTACTCATTCTTGATGATGTATTTTCGGCCGTAGACACAGACACCGAACGATTTCTGATCAAACAGATTTTCGATCATCACCCGGCAAAGAGCCTGTTAGTTATTTCGAACCGGATAAGCGTGCTCGAAAAAACCGATTTTACGATTGTTCTGGAAGAAGGGCGAATGGCAGCCAAAGGAAATCATCAGGAGTTGCTTCAAACATCAGATTTTTACCGGGAGATTTTAACCCTGCAACAAGAAAACTAAGAACTGAAGACAAAAGAAATGTTTAAGGCAACAATAAATAAGATATCGAATACTAACGATTGGAAACTACTCCGAAAATTTGCGGGATTTTTTGTGCCTCACAAAAAGTGGTTCTTTTTAAGCATTGCTTCAATTCCGATCACAACCGTTGCCGGTATTTTATTCCTTTGGCTGGTTGAAAATATTGTTGATAATTATATTGTACCAGGCAATGTTGATGGGCTAACAACGCAAATTATTTTACTGGCAGTGGTATTGCTCGTCAATTTACTATTCGATGGTTTTTACAGCTATTCCTTCTCCAAAGCCGGAGGATTGGCTATTGTTGACCTTCGCAAAAGGTTATTTGGAAAGTCGTTGCGATTTCCCTTGAGCTACTTCGACAAAAAGCCTATCGGTGTAACCTTATCGCGACTCACTAGTGATATGGAATCTATCCAAGAATCGTTTGCTGCCGGAATTTTAGGGCTGCTGGCCGACAGCATTAAAACGCTGGCACTGGTGAGTTACCTGTTTTATCTGAATTGGAGACTAACCCTGGTTTTGCTTCTGGTTGTGCCTCTGATTGTTTTGGTCATGCGGTATCTTCGGAAAAAGATTCGCCAAGCCTACAATACTTCCCGCAGCAGCCTGGCCAAATCGGCAGCTTATTTACAGGAATCACTCAATGGTATGAAAACCATTCAGCTTTATGCTGCCGAAGACGAAGTACTCGAAAAATATAACGACCTGAACAAGCAGTACTGCGATGCCCAAAACAGTTCAAACGTATACGATTCAGCACTTTATTCAATTGTTGAAGGAATTACATCCCTGGCAACAGCGTTGGTAATATGGTACGGTGCCATCCAAATTTGGGATTATGGATTTACAATGGGGGTGCTCATTGTTTTCGTCACAACACTGGAACGTCTTTTTATTCCGGTCAGGCAGTTTGCACAGCAGATTTCCACCATCCAACGTGCTTTATCGGCGCTGGAACATATCAGCGAGTTATTTAAACAAAGAGTTGAAGCACCCGAAGAAGTTGCAACCAATCAACCAACCGAGCCAATCGAGCTAAAAGAAATTGAATTTAAAAATGTTTTTTTTCGGTACAATGAAGATTCGCCAGATGTGTTAAAAGATGTATCGTTCAAACTTGAAAAAGGTGACCGAATGGCATTGGTTGGCACAACCGGATCAGGCAAGTCGACCATCATTAAACTACTGACCAAAACCTACACCGGCTACCGCGGATCGATAAAAATTAATGGCATCGAACTCACCGACATCCCATTAGCACAGGTTCGCGAAACAATATCGGTCATGCAACAGGATATTTTCATGTTCAATAACTCGGTTGAATTTAATATTTCGTTGGGTCGAAAATTCATAAGTCGAAGCGATGTCGAGCAAGCAGCATCTTTTGTTTTTGCCAATCACTTCGTCAACCAGCTTCCGGGAGGGTATGATTTTATTATTCAAGACAATGGCGACAACCTTTCAAAGGGTCAGGCACAACTTATTTCATTTGCCCGGGCAATTAGCGGCAACAGCGAACTAATCATCCTGGATGAAGCAACCAGTGCTGTAGATTCAGTTACTGAACAATACATCCAACAAGCCATAGCTAATATTTTCTCGATGAAAACAGTAATTGCTGTGGCTCACCGACTGAGTACAATTAAAAACTCAGACTTGATTTTGGTTCTGGAAGACGGAAAAATTATTGAACGGGGAAATCATACTGAGCTAATTCGACACGGGGGAAAATATGCACAACTGCTTCATCAATTGGCCGAAGAAAATCAACAAGAATAGCAAAAGCTAAACGAAGAAAATGGCGACTCCGATTACTGTAATCACGGCACCAATAATTTCCTTCCAGTTTACTTTCTCTTTAAAAATAAGAATAGCCGGAGGAATAATTAAAACCGGAACAATTGCCATAATCGTTGCCGCAATTCCTGCCTTTGTATTTTGAATGGCAATAAGCGAAAAGGAAACCCCCAAGAATGGCCCAAAGAAAGAACCCAGCGTAATGCGTTTCATCGCTGAGATATTTTTCAAAGCCGCCCACACCCGATGATAACGTTTCAATACCAACAACAAAATGGCAAAGCCAACAATTCCACTCATCACCCGAATTTGAGAAGCCGCAAAAGCATCGTAATCTCCCATCCCCTTTTTGCTCATTACTAAGCCGGTAGCCTGGCCAAGAGCGCCACCCAACGCCAACAAAATGCCGGGGACTGAATACGCTGAAGTTAACCGTTTACGAATTTTTTTCTCTCCGTTCAAAGGCCCAGCCTCACGCTTCAAAATCACCATGCTAATTCCACATAAGGTGATTGCCATGCCAATCCAATTCGATAGTGAAAGAACTTCGTCCAATACAAAATAGGAGATAAACGCGGTGAAAGGCGGAGTCATGGCCATCATTAGCATTGAAATACGGGCACCAATAACCACAAAGGCCTGAAACAACAGCAAGTCGCCAATTACAAACCCGACGATGCCCGAAGCAGCCAACCAAAACCACTGATAGGCGTTCGCATCAAAAGGAAACCACATTCCACGTGTTACCTGTGTATAGGCCGAATAAATAAAGAATGCGATAACCAATCGGATCAGATTTACAGCCAAAGAGCCTACTTTTTTACCGGCTGACTCAAATGCCATACTGGTTACCGTCCAAAACACAGCGGTGAGCAACGCTGCGATTTCACCCCAATAAGTCTGCATTACAACGAAGCCTCCTTCATACTTGTACTTTAACTCTGATTTTTAAATAGTCATTGAAAGGCGGCTAATTTAAAGAAATAATCAGACTTACAAACATATAAAATTCAGCTTTTAAAAAGGACATCTCGCTTTCGAGTTTTCAGCAGTAAACCAGCGTAGTTCTATGCGATTAAGATCCTTTAGGGGTAAATAAAAATCATTCGGGAGGCCTGTTTTTGGTGTAAAAGTTACTTTTTGCCTTTTTTCAATGCAAAACACACAAATTACTAAAAACATTGCCTTAATTAGCATGATTAAATATGAAGCAAGATCTTCATTTTTGTTACTCATGAATGAAAGACCGTCTAACCAACGGTCTTTCTATTTAATGACTCCCGATAAGTCAATTCGTTTTTACTCTGAAAATAACAAGTTGGGGTTTATGATTCAGATCTAGAATTAGCACCCCCGAGCTCATTACTACATTTTAAAAATCGGTTATAAAATTATCGAATAAGAATGAATGCTTCCTTTATTCTTCGAACTGAATAACTTCTACCGGACACTCTTCTGCTGCTTCTTTAATGCAATCTTCGTTAGCTGCATAGTCAGCTCCCTCTTTAACAATAGCCTCATCAGGCATTTCAAACACATCAGGACACGAACTTTCACACAATCCACACGACGTACAACCTTCTTCAATCCAAACTTTTGTAATTGCCATAACAATAAATTTTAGTTGTAATTAATTTAAAACTTCTATTTAATCAGCACTTTATTTTTCAACGAGAGAAGCTTTAAATTGTTTTAAAATAATTCTACTTTCAGTGTTTTAAACAAAAAAAGCCAGTGTCTTTCAACACCGGCTTCCGCTCATTTTTGGCAAAATGTGCCATTGCTTTTCAGCAACGCTTATTTATAAGAGGTTTTGGTCTAAACTTATTTTTCAAATATTTTGCTTTGCTCATGCACACCACTTATTGAGCGTCCTGATGGATCAACATTGTCCTTGAACGATTCATCCCAAGCCAAAGCTTCGGCAGTACTACACGCAATTGATGGTACCGATGGCACGCATGATGCAGCAGCATCAGAGGGGAAGTGCTCCTCAAAAATGGTACGATACAAATACTCTTCTTTCGATCTTGGCGTATTTATCGTAAAACGGAAATTAGCATTTTCCATCATCTCATCCGAGATTTTATCTTTAGCAATTTGCTTCAGCGTATCAATCCATCCATAACCAACGCCGTCTGAGAATTGTTCCTTTTGTCTCCAGGCAACGCTTGCTGGTAAAATATCTTCAAATGCTTTACGAACAACCCATTTTTCCATCTTTTCTTTGCCAGCCATTTTTGCCTGAGGATTCATGCGCATGGCCACGTCAATAAACTCTTTATCAAGGAATGGGACACGACCTTCAACTCCCCAGGCTGCCAAGGACTTATTGGCACGCAAGCAATCGTACAAATTCAGTTTGCTTAGTTTGCGCAGTGTTTCCTTGTGAAACTCTTCGGCATTTGGCGCTTTATGGAAATACAGGTAACCTCCAAAGATTTCATCAGCACCTTCACCGGTCAGAACCATCTTGATTCCCATGGATTTGATGACACGAGCCAACATATACATCGGAGTAGCAGCCCGTATCGTCGTTACATCGTAAGTCTCAATGTGGTAAATTACGTCGCGAATTGCATCAAGTCCTTCCTGTATGGTATAATTTATCTCATGGTGAATTGTTCCAATATGGTCAGCTACTTTGCGCGCTGCAGCCAGGTCAGGAGATCCATCTAGTCCAATTACAAAGGAGTGCAATTGTGGCCACCAGGCATCTTTCTCATCGCCAGCCTCAACCCTTTTGCCTGAGAATTTTTTAGCTAAAGCAGAAGTAACAGAAGAATCTAAGCCACCGGAAAGCAAAACACCATAGGGCACATCGGACATTAATTGACGATGTACTGCTTTTTCCATCGCCTCTTTCAATTCTTCGACACTGGCTTCATTATCTTTTACATTTTCGTAATCCATCCAATCGCGGGTCCACCATGTTTTAACTTCGCCATCTTTACTATATAAATAGCTGGCAGGAGGAAATTCCTCAATCTTGGTGCAAACACCTTCCAGTGATTTTAACTCGGATCCAACGTAGAAGTTTCCGCTTTTGTCCCATCCCATGTACAATGGAATAATGCCAATATGGTCGCGACCGATCAGGTAAGTATCATTTTCAACATCATAAAGGGCAAATGCAAAGATTCCGCTTAAGTCATCCAGAAAATCAATCCCTTTTTCCTGGTAAAGTGCCAAAATTACTTCACAATCCGACCCTGTTTGATATTCGTATTTATCTTTGGTTTGTTCCCGAATTTCCTGGTGATTGTAGATTTCGCCATTAACGCCTAAAATCAGCTTTTTATCTTTACTATATAACGGTTGACCTCCCGATTCCGGGTCAACAATTGATAATCGCTCGTGGGCGATAATTGCTTTGTCGCCACAATAAATCCCAGACCAGTCTGGCCCGCGATGTCTAATTTTTTTTGACTGTTCTAAAACCTGAGGCCGCAATTGCTGGGCATCTGTTTTCAAATCAAATACACCTACTATTCCACACATAATGCCAAAATTTTAAATCTAATTCTTTATAATATTTTCAAACAACCTGACAAAAATAAGCTTTTTGATCAAACACAAAAACATATTCTGACATTTTTCTACAAATATTGAAACTATATTATCATACAGAGATAAAAACAAATGTTTTGGTTTCTATTTGAAACGCAAGTAAATTCATTATGCCCCTAAAAATAGGTAGTGCCTATTTGAGAAAGAAATCTTTTCAGAAAAGCACCCCCGATTTTCGACACCCCTTCATTGAAAAAGATAACCTTTTATAGAAACTTCACGAATACGCGTGATTTTTAGAGCTGCAACAAAAAAAGCAACTTTTTCAAGCTGCTTTCTATATTTAGGGTTGATAATGTACATTAAACATTAAACCTGAAATGCATAATATCTCCATCCTGAACCACATATTCCTTCCCTTCAACGGCCATCTTCCCGGCTTCTTTACACGCTTGCTCCGATCCTAGCGTTGTAAAGTCGTTATATTTTATAACCTCGGCGCGAATAAAGCCTTTTTCAAAATCAGTATGAATAACTCCGGCAGCCTGAGGGGCTTTAAAGCCTTTTTTATAAGTCCAGGCACGCACTTCTTTCACTCCTGCGGTAAAATAAGTTTCCAACTCCAGCAATTTATAGGCCGTCTTAATTAATTTATTAACGCCCGATTCTGCAAGGCCAAGATCATCTAAAAACATTTTCCGCTCTTCAAAATCTTCCAACTCAGCAATGTCAGCTTCTGTTGCTGCTGCAATCATCAACATCTCCGCATTTTCATCCTTAATCGCTTCTTTCACTGCCTCAACATAGGCATTTCCAGTGGTTACCGAAGCCTCATCAATATTACAAATATAAAGAATGGGTTTGTTAGTCAAGAGCTGAAGATCTTTTGCGATTTTTAAATCATTTTCATCCAGCTCAACCGTGCGGGCAGACTTTCCCTGATTCAAAGCTTCTTTATACAGCGAAAGAACTTTAAACAACCTTTTGGCATCAGGATCGTTTCCGGTGCGGGCTTGTTTTTCAACCTTTGCTAAACGACTTTCAACAGTTTCCAGGTCTTTCAGCTGAAGCTCAATATCAATTGTTTCCTTATCACGAACCGGATCAATGGTGGTATCAACATGTGTGATATTTTCATTCTCGAAGCAACGCAATACATGAATAATTGCGTCAGTCTCCCGAATGTTTCCCAGAAATTTATTTCCCAGCCCTTCGCCTTTGCTGGCTCCACGAACCAAGCCGGCAATATCAACAATCTCCACTGTTGTAGGCACTACCCGCTCGGGATTTACCAACTCTTCCAGTTTAATCAAACGATCATCGGGGACAGTAATTACTCCAACATTCGGTTCAATGGTGCAAAACGGAAAGTTTGCCGACTGAGCCTTTGCGTTCGATAAACAATTAAACAAGGTTGACTTACCTACATTGGGAAGTCCTACAATTCCACACTTTAAAGCCATTCTATTCTCTTCTTAAAAAATTGAGGGGCAAAGTTAATCCTTTTTGACTATTTTTGAACACCGATTCTATTCTGGGATTAATAAATTAACAAAACAAAAAATTGCAACAAACTACCATCAATGAAAGGCTGATTTAAACGCAAACACACAACGTTAAAAATCGTTAAGCAGATTAAACCATTGCAAGATTAATTGATCTATCGACTAAACCCTTTCGGATAATTTCATGAAAAGCGACCAGCAAATCATTCTCGAACTAAAACAAGAAAAGACAAAACAAGCAGCTTTTCGATCTTTAGTATCGACCTATAAAGAACGATTGTACTGGCACATTCGCAAAATCGTAATTAGTCATGATGACACCGACGATGTTTTGCAGAATACTTTTATTAAGGTGTGGCGCAACATCGACAATTTCAGGGAAGAATCCGGATTGTTTACCTGGCTGTACCGAATTGCGACGAATGAATCTCTAACTTTTCTAAACCAAAAAAAGAAGAAAACCTTTGTCGGCAACGAAGAGTCCAACGACTATATTTTGGAAAATCTACAGACTGATCCATATGTTGATGGTGATGAAATTCAGTATCGGTTGCAAAAAGCAATAGCACAGCTGCCAGACAAACAGCGTTTGGTTTTCAATATGCGTTACTTTGATGATATTAAGTATCAGGACATGGAGAAAATTCTTGAAACGTCAGAAGGTGCACTTAAAGCTTCGTATCATCATGCGGTAAAGAAAATTGAAGAATACTTTAAATCAGAAGAATAACATGGCATTTTTAGCGCAATGATTAAACTTTTCTAAATATAAAAAGTCAAAGTGGATGATGAGAAAGAATACTGATATATGGGACGAATTACAAAATGAACCTTTGGAACCACCTTTTAGAGTTCCCGAAGGCTATTTTGACACCTTAGACGATCGAATTGAATCTCGGATTGAAGAAGAATTTCAACCTGTATCGCAAAAAGGAAAAGTAATTCGAATGCTTAAACCATTGCTGGGAATGGCTGCAAGTTTTGCTCTTGTTTTTCTGTTGGTCTATTATCCACTAAGTGTTTATTTGCCCGATTATCTGGCAAAAAGTACGGACAAATCCGAGACAAATCAGGGGATCGCATCTGAAGAAGACCTTCTGTATTCTTACTTTTCGATCTCATCAAACTCTGTTTATGATCTATTTGCCAATGATGAAATTGCAACGGAAGAAGAAATTAGTTCGGACGAAATGTTGGATTATTTGACACTTTCGATGAATGAGGCAGAGATTTATGCCGAATTAAAATAAAAAAAAATTAAACCGAAATAAAATGAAGAAATTTTTTTTATTGACTTTACTGATCCTTTCAACAATGAGTTTTGCTTTCGCTCAAAACAGGATGAAACTGGATGATGACTGGATGGAAAAAATCAGATCAGAAAAAGTAGCTTTCCTGACGACCAAGCTAGAACTAACCCCGAAGGAAGCACAAAAGTTCTGGCCTGTATATAATGAGTTTGAAGAGAAACGTTTCAAAATTCATATGGAGCGCCGTAAAATGGAACATGAAACATTGGAAAATACGGATGGGTTGTCTGATTCTGAATTAAAAGCCATTTCGAATGATTTTGTTAGTTTGTTTCAACAAGAAGCCGATCTAATGAAAGAATACAGTCATAAATTCTTCGATGTTTTACCTGCTAAAAAAGTGGTCAGTTTTTACGATGTCGAAAATGACTTTCGATCACACATGCTTCAGGAGTTCCGAAAGAAAAAACGAGATAATAACCATTAAAATGAGCCGCAACAGCGGCTTTTTTTATGTCTGAGGAATCGGGGAATAACATCTACATATCCACACAATACTTTCCACTGACACCTTTTAATCCACACACACATACACACACTACTAGACTATATACCAACATATTAGCACAAAAAAGCCAAGTATCAGTCCATATTGGCAGGATTTTTTCAATATCCTTAGAGAAAATGCATAAAAAAACAATGAAATGGACAATGTACAAGGTAAAAATAAGAATACTCAAAATATTACCCCTGAAGAAGAACACTTTTTAAAACTAATTCAGAAGCGTTGGAGTCCCCGGAGTTTCAGTGATGAAAAAATCCCGATCGAATCAATTCAGCAGATTTTTGAAGCTGGAAAGACAATCATGTCGAGTTTCAATGAACAGCCCTGGCGAATCATCTTTGCGTTTAAAGATGATCCTCATTACTCAAAATTATTTGATTGTTTGGGGGAATTTAACCAAGACTGGGCTCGAACAGCACCCTGTCTCGGAGTAGTAGTAGCAAAAAAACACTTCACCAAAAAGGACAAGATAAATCGACATCGCTTTTACGATTCGGGTGCTTTTATGGCGGCTGCTACTTTGCGAGCAACAAGCATGGGACTATTTGCTCACCAAATGGCCGGATTCACACCCCAGAAGGTGGTCGATCATTTTGATCTTCCTGATGAATTTGAGCCGATCACCATGTTTGTCATTGGAAAGCCAACTGATCCCGGGCAACTCCCCGAGGACCTCAGAAAACAAGAAACGAAAAAGTCGGAAAGAAAAGAGCTTGATGAGTTTTTGTACCAAGAATGGGAAGTTCCGTACAGAAAAGCTTAGTAAAGTAAAAAAGCAATTTTTAAAATCTTAATCATGAGTAACAATAACCAATACGACACACTGGTGGGAGCAATTGAAGCATTGAAAAAACGCGGTTTTACGCATAATTTTTCAGTCAACAAATCAGGTCAACTTGAAGAAAATTCTGATAAGCATTATCAGGCTTCAGAAGTAATACTACATGAATTCCACCGATTTGAAGGAAATACCAATCCGGCCGACATGAGCATTGTTTATGCCGTTGAAACAAAATCGGGAGCGAAAGGAACAGTTGTCGACTCCTACGGTGTCGATGGCTCTGAAATCGTTTCAGAATTTATGAATAGTGCTGAGCAAAAGCAATTTGACTAATTCCATGATAAAACGAAGAAATTAATCTATAAGTGCAAAAAATATGTCACAAAAGATCTACACAATTATTGTTGATATCTGCAAGGACAGCGTAAAAGTTTATGAAACTGCTGCAGATAAAATTGAGAAAGGTGACCTGTAGACTTTATTCCTAAGGTTATCGCAGCAACGAAAATGCTTTTTTGAAAAGATAAAAAACGAAGCGTCCGAATTAGGCGCCGAACTAGATCTAGATGAATCCGGCTCGACCAAAGTTTTTTTTTACCGCACTTGCTTAGTCACAAAAGCTGTTTTTTCCAAGGAAACCAATGAAAAGGTTATCAACGAAAGCACGCAAGGCGAAAAAGTAGCAGTTGACACCTATAACAAAGTCCTGAGTAATGAAAATATCCCCAGATATTTGCGCGAAATTTTGGAAGAACAACAAAAATTAATCAAAGGTGCCATTTTATAACTAAATGGACTTAAAGCAGAAGTATAATCACAATATATACTTTAATTCAATCAATTTAATAAACAATAAAAATTAATATTATGAGTGCAACAACAGACAAAATCAAAGGAAACTGGAACACCATTAAAGGTAGTCTTAAACAAAAATATGGTGAGTTAACCGACGATGATTTAACCTATGCTGAAGGTCAGGAAGATGAACTGATCGGACGTATCCAGAAAAAAACTGGAAAAAGTAAGCAAGAAGTCAAAGATTTCATTGACAGCATTTAATACAAAACAGCATGGGAACATTAACAGGAAAAAAAGTAGCAATATTAGCGACTAACGGTTTCGAGGAATCGGAGTTGTTTGGGCCAAAAGATGCTCTTGAAAAAAGCGGTGCTGATGTTCGGCTAATTTCGCCGGAATCAGGCAAAATTACTGCGTGGAAACATGGAGAATGGAGCCGCAAGATCGACGTTGATGTTGACATTTCGGAAGCTGAGGTTTCAGACTATGACGCGCTGATGCTTCCGGGTGGGGTAATTAATCCCGACAAACTCAGGCGTGATAAAAAAGCGGTCAGCTTTGTTCGTGATTTTATGGAAACCGGGAAACCGGTTGCAGCCATCTGTCATGGGCCTCAAATGCTAATTGAAGCTGATGCAGTTAAAGGACGAACAATGACCTCCTTCTTTTCGATCAAAAAAGACCTGCAAAATGCAGGAGCTACTTGGATTGACCAAGAGGTGGTTGTTGACAATGGTCTGATCACTTCCCGCAATCCTTCGGATCTTGAAGCTTTTAGCTCAAAAATGGTTGAAGAAATCGCCGAAGGTAATCACTAATATTCTATTGTAAACAATAATGAAAGATCGAAACCAAAGGCAGTAGCATGGTTTCGATCTTTTTTAACTTCTAAAATAGACATCATGCCTAATAAAAAAGGATCATCTCGAATTAAGAATGAAGATCAGTACGAAGCACTGATTGAGAAAGGCGCTAGCAAGCAAAAAGCAGCACGAATTGCGAATTCACCTGATTCAGGAAAAAAAGGAGGTTCAAGCGAAAAATATGAAAAATGGACGAAAAAAGATCTGTATGAAAAAGCAAAGCAAGTTGGAATTGACGGACGAAGCAATATGTCGAAAAAAGAATTAATCAACGCCCTGCGAAATAGCTGACAATTCAACGTATTCATTTTTTACAGAATGAAAACAGAGCAACTTTCCTCCTCGCTTGTTTATGCAACCGACGAAATGCCAGGATACCACCGAATAAAAATCAGTCAAGGTTTTATTTACAAAAAACGAAGGAGAAAGAAAACGACACTTATGGTACAACGACTCTGCCTTAAAAAACATCTGAAGGAAGGCGAAACCACGCTCGAAATCCAGTTTAAAGGCAAGAGTGGAAAGTTTAAGACTATAACAACAAATCATCCAACATCGAAAAAATTATTGAAAGGATGCTCTGAACTTCCCGGGTACGAGTTGTTCCACTGTAAATCAAATGATGGTTACAAAGTGTTGAATTCCGAAGATGTAACCGAATACCTGCGAGAAATTTCCTCCCACGAGACCATTGCCAAAAACTTCAGGACATGGAGAGGTACCGTTCTATCAATCAAGTTTGAGCCCGAAGCGAGAAAAATTGTCGAAGAACCCCCACGAAAGAAAAAAATGTAACCTTCGTTCGCTTAGTTTCGAAAGAATTAAATAACACCGTTGCCCTAAGAGCCGGAAGTATTAGATTTACCCCAAAATACTGCCAACCATGAGCAAGAAAAGTTTAAATGATTTTGATTTGCTGAAAAATATCAAAGGAAAAAAGCGATATTCAAAATACGAGCTGTTTGCCCTGAGTATTTTGGAAATGGACCTCGGGCTGAACGAGAACAACTAATATGCGTCAAAAAAATTTATGAACATGGAAATGGTTGTCAATCAACTCTGGATTTTACTCGACGTTGTAATCGCTATGGTTTTATGCAGTGTGATTGGAGGCGAACGGGAAAAACTGGATAAACCGGCTGGCTTACGCACCAATATGATTGTTGGAAGTATTTCATGCTTTTTCGTAGCAATTTCTCCGGCTCTAAGTAATTTTATCAACGAGAACATTGCAACCGATATTATGAGTGTTGATCCGGTGAGAATTTTGCAATCGATCGTGGTTGGGGTTAGCTTTATTGGCGCTGGCACCATTTTGAAATCAAAAGATGAAAATACGGTTCAGAATCTCACGACAGCTTCTACCCTGCTCTATTCGTCGGGGATTGGAATCGCCGTGGCTCTAAAAGCATATGTTATTGCCGTGGGGCTTACCCTTATCATTTTATTCATCAACTCAATCAACCATTTGAGAGGCATTAAAGCACGATTTAAGAATAAGAGGAAATAACTGTTGGGTAATCATCTATGAATTACTAATTTAGTCTACATCATTTACATTTGTATAAAAAAGGCTATGCGATACATTCTGGTTTTGCTACTAACCACACTCCTATCTTGCTCTGAAGAAGGTGACCATGAAGGGAAAATAATTACGATTAATGGCCCCGTTAATCCAAGTGAGCTTGGGAAAACCCTTGCACACGAACACGTTTTGGTCGATTTTGCAGGTGCAGCAAACTACCATCCAGAAAACTACGATCACCGTGATGCGTTAAAAAAAATACTCCCTGAACTACTCAAGTTAGAAACATACGGGGTCAAAACATTAGTTGAATGCACTCCTCTTTTTGTTGGAAGAGATGTAAAACTGCTAAAACAATTAGCCGATTCAACAGGAATGCATATTCTGACAAATACCGGATTTTATGGTGCCCAAAGCAATAAATTTATCCCTGAGCATGTACTGGAGATGCCAGCTGAGGACATTGCTGAATTTTACATTGCAGAGTTTGAACAAGGTATTGAAGGTACTGGAATTAAGCCCGGCTTTATCAAAACAGCTGTTAATCGAACCCCACTTTCTAAGTTTCATCAAACACTGATACGGGCTGCTGCAATTGCGCACAAGTCAACCGGCCTTCCAATTATGGCACATACCGGGCCTGCAATTGCCGCATTCGAAGAGCTTGAAATATTAAAAGAAGAAGGCGTTTCTCCCAAAGCATTTATCTGGACACATGCGAGCGATGAAAAAGATTGGGGAAACCTTGTTAAGGCAGCACAAATGGGAGCTTGGGTTTCACTGGATAAGTATGGATGGAATGAAAAACATCTCGAAGGTGATGCTCTTGTTTATTTAAAAGATCAGGGCGTTTTAGACAGAATTTTAGTTTCACACGATGCCGGCTGGTACGACCCGTCACAACCCGGGAACGAATTCAAACCCTACACAAACATTTTTCAATTGCTCATTCCAAATCTGAAAGCAAAGGGATTCAACGAAGAAGATATCAACCAACTTTTAATTTCAAATCCGGCAAAAGCGTTTACCGTTGGCAAACGTCTGATTAATAACTCAAACTAAATTATCATGAGAAAATACAGCTACCTCATTCTATGGCTAATGCTTTCCATCCTACTTTTTACAGCTTGTGCAACTCAATCGGCTGGCAATATTACCAATCCTCCGGGTTTTTGGCACGGACTATTTCATGGCTTCATCATCTTATTTAGTTTTATAGCCAGCTTATTTAGCGACTACGAAATTTATGCTTTCCCCAACTCAGGAGGATGGTACAACTTTGGATTTCTGATTGGTGTAATGATGTTTTGGGGTGGCGGCGGTGCCAGTTCAAAACGAAGAAAATAATTCTTTGAGTTTCCTCATTTTGCATGAAAAAGGATTATGCAGAAAATAGTTGAACACAACTGTATTCAACTCCTAAGAAAACACATTGAAGCATTAAATATTGCTTTTAAAACTCGCATTATTTAAAGGAATGATTAAACTTTACAACATCATCAAGCTGAATTAACTTCAAACCCAATCATTGCCCGTAGCTTTGCGGCCTAAATGAAATTTCATGTGGGTATTGTTAACATTGCTTTCGGCATTTCTGTTGGGTATTTACGATGTTTTTAAGAAACTATCGGTAAACGAAAATGCTGTTTTTCCGGTTCTTTTGATCTCGGCAATTACCGGAGCTGTCATCTTTATCCCTCCCACGCTAGGTTCCTGGTATTATCCTGAGTTTTTTCAATCCATTAGTTTTTATGTGTCTCCAATCACACTACAGGAACACGGCATGATTTTTCTGAAAACCATGATCGTAGTAAGTAGTTGGATTTTGGCATTTACCGGTTTAAAGCATTTGCCAATTACCATTGTCTCGCCCATTCGGGCAACAAGTCCGTTGTGGACATTAATCGGAGCCATCATCATTTTTCAGGAACACCTCAATTTTTTGCAATGGGCAGGCGTTATTACCACCCTGTTGTTTTTCTACCTGCTATCAACTGCCGGTAAGCTAGAAGGCATCCACTTTCGCAAAAATATTTGGATTTTGTGCATCATTGGAGCAACGCTGCTCGGTGCATCCAGCGGGTTATACGATAAATTCATTATGCGGAAAATCGACCGTTTTGCGGTGCAGGCCTGGTTTTCGTTTTACCAAGTGGTAGTCATGCTTCCGGTAGTTGCCATTTTTCGATGGAGCAAACCCAAAAGCAAGCGACCACCATTCGACTGGCGATGGAGCATTCCTGCGATTGGTGTCTTTCTGCTGATGGCTGACTTCGCCTATTTTTATGCACTGAGCTATGAAGACTCCATGATTTCTGTTATTGCTGCATTAAGGCGAGGCGGAGTGTTAGTGGCTTTTGTAACCGGAGCATTTCTTTTTAAGGAAAGTAATATCCGACAAAAAGGAATTTATCTACTTGGCATTTTAGCCGGAATCTTAATGATTAGTTTAGGAAGCTAACTTTTATTCCGATAATAATCTTGTTAACTTCGATTGATTAAATCAACAAATATGGATCGAATTCAACTTTTACAAGGCGATATCACCGAAATGCATGTTGATGCTATTGTGAATGCAGCAAACCGAAGTCTTCTGGGAGGTGGCGGCGTTGATGGAGCTATTCACAGGGCAGCCGGCCCTAAGCTAAAGGAAGCTTGTGCAAAGCTAAACGGTTGTGAAACCGGGCAAGCAAAAATCACAACAGCTTATCGTCTGCCATCGCGTTATGTAATTCACACGGTTGGTCCGGTTTGGCATGGTGGCGAGATTGGTGAAAAACAACAGTTGGCTTCCGCATACCAGAATAGTTTAATTCTGGCCAAAGAACACAAATTAAAAACGATCGCGTTCCCAAACATCAGCACTGGTGTTTATGCCTTCCCCAAAGAGCTCGCCGCGAAAATCGCAATACAAACAGTCCTTGAATTTTTAGATGATGACGATTGGTTTGAAGAAGTCACTTTTTGTGTTTACGATGATGAAAATTACAAAATCTACCAAGACCTTTTAAACGTCTGATTTCACTGAACATTTTACCTTTTCAACAGTCTTACAATAGGAGTTAATTTGAAGAACGAGAAATAATTTATATGCTTATTTTTCGTTCTCCAAAATACCAGTTTGTATTGAACCAATAAATTAGAGGCTCAATCGCGATAAACAAGTACGGTTTAGTCAAAAATTCAAATTCATTCTTCTTTATGAGAGTAGTTAAAATTATATCTTTAGTTGTTCTTATCTGTTTTATGGGCTTTTCAGATTTGAGTGCTCAACGCGATTATAAAACAGCGATCGGATTCCGAGCAGGCCCTATGGCTGGCTTGTCGCTGAAGCATTTCATCTCCGAAAGCAAAGCGCTGGAATTCATCGTTTCATCCAGATGGAATGGAACTTTATTTCAAGGACTGTATGAAATGCACCAGGACGTTTTTAACGACTCAAATTTCAATTTATACTATGGAGCGGGCGCACATCTTGGTTATTGGGATTTGAATGGACACATACATCCTTGGTACGACAATGACGGAACTTACACCGCTTTTGGGATTGATGGAATATTGGGGCTCGAGTATGTCATTCAAGATGCTCCGATCAGTGTTTCGGTTGACTGGAAGCCCATGTTTAATGTGATTAACTATACCGGCTTTTGGATGGATGACATTGGCTTGACAATACGATTCAACTTTAGATAGTTTACTCCAGCTACATCGGTGTCATAAAATAGTTAAATTTGATTCAAATGATTGATTGATGAAACGTATTAAAATTGAATTCCCTGTAACAATACTTACAGCAATAGTAGTGCTGGGCGTCACTTTTTCCGGCTATCTGGTTTATCAAAGTTTATCACAAATCGTTGATTCTATTCACCGCGAAGCCCGACCCGACTTTAAGTTGCTGCAAATAAAAGACATTGCAGCTGACCTCACCGAAGTAGAAAGTACCGTTAGACTATATTCAGTAACCCGCGATGAGAAATATTTTCATCCCTACAAGCAAATCAATCAATCCATTCAGAAAAAACTAACTAACCTCGAAGACTATGCACAGACCAGCGAAGAACAAAAAATGCAGATCGATTCAATTCGGCAGTTGACAAATGCAAAGCTGGCTGTATGGAAAGAAATTTTGGTGCTTCATCATGCCCGCGAAGACGCACACGAATCTTTCACCGACCTGTACACAAAAATCGACAGTGCAAGAACTGAGCCTGATACCATTTTAGTTGAAGTTGAAGCTCCCGAAAAAAAACGCGGATTGCTAAAACGTATTTTTGGAGGTAAGAAAAAAGACCCTGAGATCATTGAACAAATTCAGGTTCAACCGGTGGATTCCAATACCATCGACAAAGATTCGATCAAACAGGAAATTGCACAAATAGAAAACCGCATAAGAACAACCAACCAGACAATCTCTGTTCAGGAAAAGGCATTGCTCGAAGAAAACATTATCCTTTCGGAACTGCTCAAAACACTAATAACTAAATTGGAAACCGACGAACGAAAAAAGCTACTTGAGAAAACTCAGGAAGCAGACCGGTTGGCAGCCATCACCTACAAACGGTTGGCCTTATTTACACTGGGATCGGTTACTTTATTATTATTGGTTTTATTTCTGTTTTATCGATATTTAAACAGATCCAGAATCCATCAAAACCTACTTCACAAGGCTAAAACTGATGCTGAAAAGCTAGCTCGTGCCAAAGAAGTTTTTGTAGCCACTGTAAGCCATGAAATGCGAACGCCTATCAATGCCATTTACGGATTAACCGAACAGTTGATAAAAAAGACAGATAACAATAAACGTAAAAAGGATTTGGAAATCATTTACACTTCGACCGAGCATTTAATTTCACTGGTAGACGACACGCTTGATTTTTCGAAAATTGAAAGCCAGAAATTGAAGTTGGCCAAAGATGATTTCTCGCTGAGCAAATTACTTACTGAGGTTATCGTCCTCAACAAAGGAAAAGCAAAATCGAAAAACTTACGGCTTAAATTAGACACGGATGGTCTTGAACCAATTGTGCTTCGTGGCGATGCATTCAGGTTAAAACAAATCCTGATCAACCTGGTTAACAACGCGATTAAATTTACTGATCAGGGCAGTGTGACCTTAAAAGTATCGGCCAAAGAAAATAAATGGCGCAAGATATGGGTCAGCATTCAGGTGATCGACACCGGAATTGGCATATCAAAAGAAAACCACTCGCTAATATTTGACGATTTTGTACAACTGGAAACCGACCTGACCAGAAAACAAGGAGGTGCCGGACTGGGACTGGCCATTGTAAAAAAGCTGATTGACGTGCAAAAAGGGAAAATATCCATCGACAGCGAATTAAGTAAAGGAACAACAATTTCCCTCGAAATTCCTTACGACATTGGCGACCCGTCAAAAATTAAACAAGCCAAACAGGAAACATTGACAATCCCTGATCATTTTAGCAGCCTGTCAATTTTAATTGTTGATGATGAGGAATTCAACCGATATCTACTAAGATCGATCCTCGAGAAATGGAATATAAATGTAGCGGAATGTTCCAATGGTCAACAAGCGGTCGATTTGTACAAAAAAGAACATTTCGACCTTGTTTTCATGGATATTCGCATGCCGGTTTTAAATGGATTGGAAGCAGCAAAGCAAATTGTGCAACAAAACAACGCAGCTAAAATTATTGCACTCACGGCAACCAATAAACCTGATGATATTGAAAAGTGCAAACAAGCGGGTATGCAACAGTTTCTGCCAAAACCCTTTACTGAGAAAGAACTATTAGCAAGCCTATCAGAGGCAAGTGCTCCCCAACACACACAGGATGAATTGCGTAAAAAAGAAGAAGCAAAGGCACAAATAGATTTAAGCGAGTTGAAACGCATGGCAAATGGAAATATTTCATTTGTAAATGAAATGTTAGAAATCTTTATTCGATCGAGCGATAGTGGTTTATCAGAAATGAAAAAAAACATTGCTCTGAAAAATTGGGATATGGTTCGGGAATATGCACATAAAATGGCTGCTCCTGCCAAGCACATCAAAGCGCTAAATTTATACTCAAAAATTAAGGAAATAGAGCACGAAGCTCGGCTGGGAGAAAACGAACAGGAAATAATCAAGCTATCTACAGAAATAGAATACGAAGTGAAGACTACTAATCGCTATCTGAAATCCATCCTCGAAGATCAATAGTGTAGGTTTCAAAATCATTTTTAGATAATAATTCTCATAATGAGAGAGCCAATTCCATGCGCAAAACAAAACGACACTAATAACCAAACATTTAAGCAAACAAAAATCTGGAATACCGCTTTGGCACTTGAATTGCAAGGTTCAGAGTCAAAGAATTCATCGAAAAACTAACCGTCGGGAAAACAGTTAGAAGAAGTAAATGATTACGGTATTTAAATGATTTTTAGCCATTTCGTCACCTCTATATATATTTTATTAATAATCCCCAAAACCTCCGCCGGTTTTGGGGATTTTCATATAAAAATTTAAAGTTAAAACCCGTAAATAGCTATATTTTCACAAAATATTTCCATAACATTGCATACAGAAAAGCAATATTTTCCCTGAACCTATTTTATGGACACTGGCAAACCATTTAAAATATTTGTTGTTGAAGACGACGATTGGTATAATCGACTTCTTGTTCATAACCTGTCGTTAATTCCTGAATACGAAATCGAATCGTACACCACCGGAAAAGACTGCATAAAAAACCTGAGTAAAGAACCGGATGTTGTGACCTTAGACTATCGGTTACCTGATATGAAAGGACTCGAAGTCTTGAAAGAGATCAAAGCGATCAATGACGATATTCAGGTTATATTAATATCCGAGCAAGACGATATTGAAGTCGTGGTTGAGCTACTTCGGCATGGCGCTTACGATTACATCGTGAAATCGTCAGACGTGAAAGAACGACTGTTGAATACCATAAATAACATTCGTAAAGGAAGTCGGCTCAAAAAAGAAATTGTTACACTACGCAAAGAAGTTAAAAAGAAATACAGCTACCAAAACACAATTATTGGCAACAGTCCTGCTGCCGAAAAAATGTTCTCTTTAATTGAAAAAGCCACACGCACCAATATTTCGGTTACAGTAACCGGCGAAACTGGTACAGGAAAAGAACTGGTAGCAAAAGCCATTCACTATAATTCCAACCGGGCGAAAAAACCATTTGTACCGGTAAATGTTGCAGCGATCCCAAAAGACTTAATTGAAAGCGAGCTATTCGGACACGAAAAAGGATCATTTACGGGTGCCTCATCTCGCCGAATCGGAAAATTTGAAGAAGCCAGCAGTGGAACTCTTTTTCTGGATGAAATAGGTGAAATGGACATTTCCCTTCAGGCAAAACTGCTTCGGGCCCTGCAAGAAAAGGAAATCAATCGGGTTGGAAGCAACGAA
This sequence comes from Sunxiuqinia indica, assembly GCF_009847015.1. Taxonomy (GTDB): domain Bacteria; phylum Bacteroidota; class Bacteroidia; order Bacteroidales; family Prolixibacteraceae; genus Sunxiuqinia; species Sunxiuqinia indica. The sequence continues at coordinate 9,749 of NZ_WVEM01000016.1, read as the reverse complement.
GCAGTAAAAGTTGATTGCCGAATCATTATTGCCACTAACCGAAACCTGCTGATGGAAGTTCAGGAAGGGAACTTCAGGCAAGACTTGTATTATCGCTTATTTGGCTTACCAATTGAACTTCCGCCACTTCGCGAGCGTGGAAACGATGTAATTATTTTAGCCAAGCACTTTATAAAAAGCTTTTGCAAGGAAAATGAGCTCGATGAAAAAGCATTAAGCTCCGAAGCGGGCAGAAAACTACTTTCCTATTCATTCCCGGGAAACATCAGGGAGTTAAAGTCTATCGTTGAACTTGCAGTCACGCTTTCTGATCATGACGAGATTACTAAAGATGACCTTGTATTTGGCGGGCAAAATATGATGGATAGCCTGACTAACGAGGAATGTACCATGCGCGAATACACTATTGAGATCGTTAATCGCTTTTTATCTAAATACGATAATAACATTAAATTGGTGGCCGAAAAACTGGATATTGGTGTAGCAACCATTTATCGTATGCTAAAAGAAGAAAATAAATAATTCGTGCGATCTGAAATTATCAATTTGCGAAACCAGTAATCAGATTGATAAAAACAACGAACGACCCAACAAAACGAACCTCTCATTTACAACCACTTACCAAAAATTCATGTTGTTGGCACGAGCATTGCTTTCCGCTTAGCACAAAAAACTATAGGAGGAAAACAACATGGACAATACAAGAAAAAAACAATTAGGAATTATCGTCACAGCTGTCGTAGTAGTGGTTTTGGCACTAGTTGGCACCTTTTACGTTTATACGCAGAAGCAATCAGAAGTTGATTCATTATTGACAAAAAACACTGATTTAAATGAATTGATAGAAGATCGTGATTCTGTCGTAAACGAAATGGTTACTGCTTTCAATGATATTGAAAACAACCTTCAATTTATTAAAGAAAAAAGAAAGCAGCTATCCATTGAGCAAAACAAAGAAGGTAATATTGATCAGAAACAAGCCATTCTTGATGACATTACCCTGATGAATAAAATGCTGGAAGAAAGCAGCAAACATATTGCTGATCTTGAAAAGAAACTAAAAAAATCCGGTATTACAATGAACGGATTCCAACAAAAGATTGCTGCTTTAACTCAAACTGTTGAAAACCAAAACACAGAGATGGACGAGCTAAGAAGAGTGATCGAAGAGAAAGAAGTGCTCGTTGCAGGATTGAACGAAAAGGTTGAAGACATGGAGTTTGAAATTGCGAAACAAAACGACACCATCGAAAGCAAACTAAGCATTATTGATCGGAAAACAGATGAGCTCAACACAGCACATATTGCCTATGGAACCTATAAAGAACTAAAAGAAAAAGGCTTGCTAACTAAAGAAGGAGGTTTTCTTTGGATAGGTCAAAATAAAACAATTCAGGAAAGTTTTGATGAGGAGTACTTTACAGAACTGAATATCCAGGAAACAAAAACAATTCCGCTTCACTCTAAAAAAGCAACTATTATTTCTGAACACCCTCTAGATTCGTACACCTTGGTAGAAGAAGATGGACAGGTTGCTTACTTGCAGATTGATAATCCTGAGGAATTCTGGAAAATATCAAAATACGCTGTTATTGAAGTAAAATAATAGCCCAAAAACGACACACTCGAATCTTCACGTATATTAAAACAAGCTCAAAAAAACCATCGGAACAGAGGTTCTGATGGTTTTTTGTTTTTATTGGAGTTTAATCAACTTTTGAACACAAAACCTCCAAGAGTAACATAATATTTAACTTTTGCAAAAAAATACGACCCATTTTTTTCATTATCTAGTTAAAAACACCTTTTTTTTATCGCTTTTTTCGTATTATCGTACTGTTATAACTTTTTGTTTGTAATATTGAGTGTTGGTTTGTAGAAAGAGATAAGCAAACAGTTGAATATGCGGAAACCTTGATGAGTATCCTCCTGTTTGTAAACCCAAATAGATTGAATGATGAAAAAGAACCTCAGCGTAGCACTATCCGTATTTTTATTACTAACGTTTATAGTTCCCCAACTCACCTTTGCAAAAGGCAAAGGCAGTCAACAATGGTTTATAACCCCGCGAATTGGTACCGCAACCTTGATGAGCGAAGTTGAATCAGGCTTCACTTCTGTCGACAATGAATTTAGTCATAACATGGGCTTTAGCATGGACATTACCATCTCAAAAACTTTAGGTACTAATTTTGAATTGGGTGTAGGTGTTGGCTTCTATAGTTTAAGTAGCTCCGACGACTCTCTGACAGTTATGGATTTGTCGGTTTGGAGCAGCTCCCACGAAGGATTTAACGGAGTGGCATTTTATACCAATCCAATAGAATATAAGACAACAGCTTTTACTCCAAGTGTACTGGTCCGGTATTATTTTAAGAAATTTGCTAGTCGTGTTAGAGATGCTCAACTATTCCAACCATATATTGAATTAAATGCCGGTCCGAATATCCTCTATTCCGAACTTGCTTACACTGATGTCTCAGGATTACCAAGTGACGATCCTGCATTTTCAATAGGAAAGGGATTTGAACCCAATAAATCCCCTGAGATAAACCTGCAATATGCGTTGGGTCTCGGTTCAAGATTTAATTTTAAAAGTGGGATGACTCTCACTTTGGCTGCTGAGATTTCAAAAGTAAGTACCGACTATTTAGATGGAGCACCTAATTATGCGACAACTAGCACCGATTCTAAGATCAGACAGGATTTGGCAGGGCTTGTTCCCCGCATCATGTTTGGTGTTGCCATTCCTCTGAATGACGGAAGCACCAGAGGAAATCAATATTTGCCTTGGGCACCTTAAAATAGAAACAAGAACTAAACGATAGTCAGGCTCGGAATTAATTTTCGGGCCTTTTTTCATATGATTAGAATTGCTTATTTATAAGGTATCCTATGGAACTCTCGATGAAATTTAATCAAGCATGTTTGTGAAAAATAGTAGATCAAATTTCATGTTCGTTTCATAGGTGTGTCAATCATTTGAAAAAATAGTATTTCTGATGTAATGAAAAATCTCCGGCTACGTCTTACTTTTGAAAACAGTTAAGAACTTAGTTTGAACATGCTGGCCAAAGAATTTAAAACATCGGTAGTCCCCCTTAGCGGCAAACTTCATCGTTATGCATTGTATTACACAAAAAACGAAGAGGAAGCGCAGGATGTAGTTCAAGAAGTATTTTTAAAACTTTGGCAAAAAAGAAAAAACTTAAATGGTATTGAGAATTTGGAAGCTTTTGCGATACGAATGACCCGAAATAAATGTCTTGATTTATTTCGATCGAGCAGAAACAAAACTGATTCTCTGGAAGATCAAACACCCAATATGGGCAACGAGGCGCATGGCGACCTTAATGATGAGTTGGAATTATCAGAAACATCTGTATTGATCAGGAAACTTATTGGAGAGCTGCCAGAGTTGCAAATGCAAGTGATGAAAATGCGGGATATCGATCAACTGGAATATGAAGAAATTGCTGAGATAACAACAATGAATGTCAACGCTATACGAGTTAACCTTTCTCGTGCACGAAAAAAGGTTAGAAACGAATTATTAAAATATCAGGGATATGGAATTAAAGGAAGTCAAGCAAATTCTGCAAAAATACTTTGAGGGAGAGAGCACAAAACTGGAGGAGCAGTCGCTAGCGAAATACTTTAATTCGGACAATATTGATCCGGAACTGAACGAGTATACGGCCTTTTTTGCCGGAATTGACGAACTCTCAGAAAACCCAAGAAACGAGAAGCTGGAAGATGAAATTATGAATCACATCCTGGAAAATGAAAATCAGGAAAAGATTCACTACAGATGGCTTTGGCAAACCGTTAGTGGGATTGCAGCAGCAATTTTAATCGCTCTGCTTGTTATCAATCTAAATAACGACAATCGACAATGGAACGACACATACAAGAATCCGGATCAAGCTTATGCCAAAGCCAAGAGCACCTTACAATATGTTGCCGGACACTATCAAAAAGGGATGGGTGAGTTACAACCGATAAAAAAAATTGACAACGCTTCGAAGCCACTAAATAAAAGCCTGAATTCCCTAAATAAGGGTTTTGAGGAAATACAGGAAATAGAAAAAATTAACCAAAAACTAAAAAAACAATAAAAAGAAACGAGCATGATCAAAATTTCGCTCACACAGGAGGTTAATTATTGGGAGTTCCATGCGTTGGTGCACCATATAAAAAGCACTAAAGTGGAGTACGGAAATTGCACGAACTTAAATTAAAAAATATAAACACATGAAAAAGCTACTAGTTTTAATAATCTGCCTAATCCCACTATTGGGAATGGCACAGAAAAGCCCCGTTGATAAGTTGTTTGAAAAATACGCCAATAAGAAAGGAATGACTACCGTTAACATTAGCGGTGCCCTACTTGGATTGGCAAGCCAAATGGATAAAAACTCGCCCGAAGGAAATCTTCTGGCAGATTTAGATGGAGTCAGGATCTTAGCAGTCGATGATGATGACCTCAATAAATCACTGGATTTCTACAAAGAACTTGAAAATGATGGGTTCTTCAAAAATCATGACTATCAGGTTTTAATGGAAGTGACAGAAGAAAACGAAGTTGTCCGGTTTTTCGGTCGTGATGCAGGTGCTGGTAAGTTCTCTGAATTACTTCTGGTTGTGGGAGGTGATGACAATGCTTTGATTAGTATTCGGGGATTGATTGACCCCGAAAATATTGGTAAGATTACAGGAGCGCTGAATATTAAATACTGAGTTGGATGGAGGTCTGAAAATTTGCCAGCAATCATTCAGTTACCATGAAACAATTATTGACTACCGAATAGCACAGAATGCAAACATTAGACTGAGCTTAAGGAGTAGATTAGATCAGCCATATCAGTCGCAATCCGCTCAATTTAAGAAGTATGAAAATAGAATAAACCCAACGGGCAAAAATGCTGTTTCTATAAATATTGGCAATAAAAAAGGGAGGTATACCTCCCTTTTTTATTATTCGTCTATGATACGTAATTTACACGGCATCACCTAATTCAGCACCTGGCTTGAATTTTACAACTTTCTTTTCAGGAATCTCGATTGGAGCACCTGATTGAGGATTTCTTCCAGTTCTGGCACTACGAGTAGCTACAGAGAAAGATCCAAATCCGATCAATGCAACACGATCTCCATTTTTTAAGGCGTCAGTAGTAGATTCGACAAAAGCATCCAATGCTTTTTTAGCATCCGCTTTAGTTAGATCAGCTTTTTCAGCAATTGCGTCAATTAATTGAGCTTTGTTCATAAGAAAACTTGTTTAGGGTTAAAAAAAATAAACTATTTAGAAATTATATAATTAACATATTTGTATCTAAAACATCATTAAAAAGAAATTCACATTTCTAAAACATCAGTAAAATCAATGCTTTCAAAAGCTTTATTTTTACGCTTTATAAAATTCTAAAATATGATTCAATTATGCAACCTTTCTTGAAGTTTTTTTTTTTGCTATTTCTAAGTTTTTTTTTGCAATAATTTTTGAGTTTTAAAAAAATCCTCTACTTTTGCCGCCACATCAAGGAGAGATGGCAGAGTGGTCGAATGCGGCGGTCTTGAAAACCGTTGATCTTCACGGATCCGGGGGTTCGAATCCCTCTCTCTCCGCCAACACATAAAAAGCTGCAAGATAAACACTTGCAGCTTTTTATTTTATATCACTTCCTGTTTTTTAGATTCTGCTCACTCCATGCTATCGTTGCAATTGTGATTTACAAATAGCTTTTTCGTAGATACAAAAGGCAGTTATCAATAAAACGGAACAGTTAAAAAAGGTACGATCTACTCTAAAAAAACAATATTATTGAGCCATTTTCTCTTCTTTAAAACATAAAAATATAATCAATCTGCATCATTTAAGGCTCGATTAAGGGTAAATCCTCGTGTTTAAAGGATGAATAATTAAGCTTAGCCTACCTAATTATTCCTTTCGACCTATACTTTTCGATGAAATATTGATCGAGATCGTCAGAATCTTTATACTTTTTTCTCAGTTCAGTCAACTTCATTTTCATTTCGGCTATAATATCTGCATATTCAGGATCATTATAAACACTATTCAATTCATAGGGGTCTTTCAGACGATCATATAATTCCTTTTCATCAACGTCGTAATAAAAATGAGCCAGTTTGTATTCCTTGGTCACGACACCATAGTGATGCTTGACCATATGAAACCCGGGATATTCATTGTAGTGATAATACACGGCATCTCGTGTCCATTGAGCTGGACTTGCGACAAAAAGTCGGACAATTTTTTAAAAGACTATGCCGCATTGTTAATTTTCTGGTAAAATTCCTGTTCCATCTCATAAGGGGTTCTGTACCCCAATAAAGAAAGCAACCGCTTCTTGTTATACCATATTTCTATCCATTCAAAGATTTTTGATTTAGCATGCTCAGTACATTCAAACTTATTGCCATATACTAATTCTGCTTTTAAGGTTTTGAAGAAGGATTCTGCTACCGCATTATCCCAGCAATTGGCTTTCCCGCTCAACGATTGAGAGATGAAAAAATTGGTCTTTAATAGTTTTCTAAATTCCCTTGAGGCATATTGCATCCTCCTATCAGAATGAAAAAGTACCGGTTGTGTTATTTTTCTTTTACCTACAGCCATTCTCCAGGCCGGAATAATCGTTTTCTGAGTATATAAATTTGTACTTAATGACCAACCGATGATTTGTCTATCGTATAAATCCATGATAGTGGTTAAATGCAACCATCCTTTTTGAGTTTTGATATAGGTAATATGTGATACCCAGGCTTGGTTTAATTTATTTGATCTAAAGTTACGGTCCAGTAAATTTCTACACTCCGGATAACTATGATCACTGTCGGTAGTGACTTTAAACTTTTTTTTGTATTTACTGACCAAACCATTTTCTCTCATGATTTTGGCTACCCTGCGTCTTGAGATTTTAAATTCTTTACTGTAAACACGTTTTTTCATTGCTCTAAGATATTTGTTTATCAGCAAATAGTCTTAAAATTTGTGTCCGAGTAAAAGTAGCAACTCCACTATCATGACTGGCAAGTGTTTGAGATGAATTTTGAACGAGCACACGAACAGTTTTTGAATAAAATTAAAGAAATGCATCCTGAATTAACCTCAAAAGACCTACGGCTGTGTGCTTACCTTCGCATGAATTTATCATCAAAGGAAATCGCTCCGTTACTAGGCATATCAGTTCGAGGAGTTGAAAATCATCGATATCGGGTTCGCAAAAAAATGAAACTCGAACATGATGAAAAGTTAATCGATTTGATTTTAGAACTTTAAAACGAGTGAAATATTTTTATCGAATCAGCTCAGTTTTTCTAGGTAGTTTTTCAAGAATTACTATATTTGCACTCGCATTCAAATACGGGTGTAGCTCAGTTGGTAGAGCACTGGTCTCCAAAACCAGGTGTCGGGCGTTCGAGTCGCTCCTCCCGTGCAAAAGAGTTGTTCTGTTGAACAGCTCTTTTTTGCTTTGGCAACACTACAATACTCTTCGATATAACGTAAAAACCCTTTATATTTGTCCAAATCTTTTACCGATTACCATGACAGTAGATTTATTTGTTCCCTGCTTTATTGATCAGCTTTATCCGGAAACCGCCTTTAACATGATCAAATTGCTCAAAAAGGCCGGAGTTACAGTAGAATACAATCCGGAGCAAACCTGTTGCGGACAGCCAGCCTATAATAGTGGATATTGGAACGAATCAAAAAATCTAGCCCATAAATTTGTAAAAGACTTCCCGGGCGACCGTCTTATTGTTAGTCCATCGGCATCGTGCACCGGATTTATCAAAAATTACTACGGCGACCTCTTCAATAAAGAAGATTTGGATTACGAAAATCATTTAAAACTAAAAGAGCGACTTTTTGAACTGACTGATTTTTTAGTGAATGAGCTGAGGTATATTGATTTTGGAGCAAGCTTCCCTCATAAAGTATGCTACCACGATGCCTGCACTGCCCTTAGGGAATATGGTATAAAAAGAGAACCTCGCTTATTGCTTTCTAAAGTAAAAGGACTAGAACTGGTTGAAATGGAGGATACAGATACTTGTTGTGGTTTCGGTGGTACTTTTGTAACCAAATTCAAAGCCATTTCGGCGGCTATGACTGAACAAAAAGTTGAACATGCATTGAATACCGGAGCAGAGTATATTATCTCTACCGAATCATCTTGTTTATTAAATATTGAAAGCTATATCAAAAAAAACAAACTACCCATAAAACCTATCCACATAGCTGATATTCTGGCAAGTGGCTGGAACAGTCAATAAACCTGTAACGCAAACGGAAATTCAGGTCGAAAAAAACATTGCTGACTTCCATAACATTTTCAAATTCACTGCGTAAATCTATATTCAAGCGATTCTTTGTTATAGTGACTATATACCTATAATTCTGACGTCTCTGATTTCTTGATTGCAGGTTCGATCTTCTTAATGCGTGGTAATGGAAGCTATACTGTGATCATTGAAGAATCACGCCAGTTATTCGTTTTATTCTTAGTTCATCAAAATGAAAGTAAAAATCAAATCAAACAAAGTTCCGTTTATTAATGAAAGTCATATTGACACCAGTTATCTAAAAAAAGCAAAAAGAAGACAGTATAAACCTTTCCCTGCAAGTGATGGATTGCATTGCAAAGGAAACCGCTTTGATTATGTTGTTGAATGGGAAATTCCAAAAGAAAAAGATCGGGAATTCTCTTAACAACCCAACAAAAAGACATTGGTTTGAATTTCTGCTATAGTTATCGCAAAACAAACATCATCTCTGATCATTCAAACTAGTTTCTAAAGGTGTTTTTTTTCAAACTAAACGGAAAAACCCAGCAAAAACAGAAAAAATGTTTTTACTGGGTTTTCTTTTTTGTCGGGATGACAAGATTTGTCACCAATCCTATAAATATTTTATTATCAGAAAGGTATCTGAATATTTCCAGAAAGAACTCACCGTTTAACTCACCTGAAATTTGATCAGATTTCAATCAAATTGAAATGAGTTACTTATTTACAAAGATACAAAATAATTCGCAGTAACTTGGATAACGCACTGCAATTTATCTTGGATCATCTTTCTATCTCATCATCAATACCTCCTATTTTTTATTCTGATAACAAACACCGGAATTGGTTAATCTTCAAATGGTTTCATAATGAAAATAGCAGGCGATGGATCGTCAAAATCCCAGGCTGTAACTAGGGCTTTTAGGGTAACTTCCCGCAACAGCCGGTTCGATCTGTCCGCTACCTTTTCGTTTTGCTCCCAATTCCCTGTAACCGGCAATTGAACCAATAACTTAAAAAGCAAGCGGGAGGAGGACTCTTTCCGGGCGAAAAAAGCAAACATAAAAAGAACATCCCATACCGGCCCGTCTGGTTCTGATGGCCTTCCATCCCTTTAGGAACTTCCACATATTTGTCCCAAACTGTGCGGGTCAGGTATCCTTTCTTTGTTGTGGGGACAACTTTGAAAAGATAAGGATGGGTCGATTAACAGGCAAACCCGTAGAACGTCTCTGACCACGTTCAGAGAACGTGGATTGCTAATTTGAATTAAAATCGGATTCATCAGTAATACCAATTTAACTTACAAATGCCACATTGAAATTATCTAAGTATTTTTTATTGTGGGTGATTGACATTATTTGTTTTTCGGTCATTTATTTTACACTTTCAGCTAGCCAATCTTTAAGGTTCTTCATGGTTTCAAAAGTTTGGTT
>NZ_WVEM01000015.1 GCF_009847015.1 Sunxiuqinia indica | reverse complement strand
TTAATTCGCAATTCTTCCTTATCTTTCTACTTTTTCAATATTTTCAATGAACTATTTGTGGCAAAAAATAACCGCAACTCATCACCGCGGCTTCTGTGTACTTCTTGCTGATATGTCGATTTTGAACTCCCTGTCAACCTTCCCGGTGTAAACCGTTTCAATCGTTCGGGGCGGCAAAGTTAGAAAGCTTTTTTATTTCTGCAAAATATATAAGCGCTTTTTCTATTCTTTTTTTTGTCGCCGAAAACCAGCTTCTCTGTTACGAAAACAAACCTAAAAAGGTTATAACTGATCCTCTCAAAATGTCGTTGAACGTTGCTCCGAAAAGCGAGTGCAAAGTAAAGCGTTATTTCTGAAACTTCCAAACGTTTTTGAAAAACTATTTTCAGCCTCCGCAATACCCCTCAAACCCCTTTAGAACGCTGCATCCAGAAACATCTGGCTGACCAGTATGTCTCTCAAAGCGGCTGCAAATATAGAGACCTTTTCCGGTCTCACAATACCTTTTGTAATTTATTTTTAACCTTTTTCAGAAGATGCTCCGGTACGCCCTAAAAAACAATCACTTACCAATGCTTAATATTTTGATGCTACTCGACTTGATCAGACAAAACACTTGTTTACCTTCTTCTAAATTCATTCGTTCCATTGATGAGCTGGTAATTTCAACTAAAACCGGGAAGCCAATATTAACCATGCAAAACACCTTTTTGCCTACTCTGTTTATCGAAGTTATTGCCCCTTGTAACTGATTTCTTGTTGAAATAGCATCAACGCGATCTAACGAAAGGCTAATATTTTGTGGAGCAATACTTATTATTAACTGGTCATCGGGGACTAATTGCTCCTCAACATCCACCATTAAATAATTGGAAGAGTAGTCAGAATAATAATAAAAGGCTGTCATTCCATTGACAACATCTATACTTTGTGCTTTCAACCGAACCGAATTTATTTCTTCTTCCTGTTGGAGAATCGGCCCGACAACGGAATCAAAAAGCAAGTCATAATAGTTTCCACTCCCCAGGATTCGTCCATTACTAATAATTATTAATTGGCTGGTGAGCATTAACAGGTCCGCAATATCGTGACTAACTACCCAGATGGGCAAGCGGTATTTTTCATGGATTTTTATGAGATACGGTATTATATTACGTCGCAAGCGTTGATCGAGCGCTGAAAATGGTTCATCCAACATTAACACCTCGGGGGAATTTAATAACATGCGACCAATAGCGATGCGTTGCTTTTCGCCACCAGAACATTGATCCGGCTTCTTATCCAGCAAGTGATCGATTTCCAGAAGGTCAACCACTTCTTTCAAACTAATGGAAGAATCGGAGTCGTGACCATACAATAAGTTCTTTCGTACAGTCATGTGCGGAAACAGTCGCCCTTCCTGAAAAACCAGTCCTACTTTTCGTTTTCGGGCAGGCACCTTTATTTTGCACGACCGATTATAAAACTCGTGCCCACGAATAATAATCTGCCCGTCGTCTGGAAATTCAATGCCAGCCAATATTTTTAGCAGCGAAGATTTGCCCGAACCAGATGGGCCAAATATGCCGACTATTCCTTCGGGAATAAAATCTTTCATCTGTAGCAGAAAGTTTCCGCGCCTGTATTTTATATCGACATAAACAGGCCTACTCATACTTTAACTGATTTTTGATAGCGACGATTAACCAACTCCGAAGCCAGCATGGCAATAAATGAGATCACAATAGAAATAAGCATCAGGCGAAATGCCTCACCTTCCTTTCCCGGGGTTTGCATGGCCGAAAACAAAGCCAATGGGATGGTTCGCGTTTCGCCAAAAATATTGCCGGCAAAGGTGATGGTTGCGCCAAACTCTCCCAAGCTACGGGTAAAGCTCAGCAGAAAGCCACTTAATATTCCCGGGAAAGCCAAAGGAACGGTGATCGTAAAAAAAACTTTAACGCGCCCTGCTCCTAAAATTTCTGCGGCATCTTCCAAGCGCTCATCCACCATTTCGATGGCCTGCTTAACAGCCCGAACAGCCAATGGGAACGACACAATAATAGAAGCAATAACGGCCGCGGTAAAACTAAAGGCTATTTTGATTCCGAAATATTCGTTTAAGAATTCGCCCAAGAAGCCGTGAGCACCAAATACCAAAAGCAACACGTAACCAGTGGTAACCGGTGGCATTACCATGGGAACATGCAAGAATGCCTCAACAAAAGCTTTTAATTTGAAATCCTTTCGAGCCAGAATCCATCCAAAAACAACGGCAAAAGGCAATGAAATAAAAGCGCAGAGTAACGACACCCTGACTGAAATTGCCAAAGCTGACCACTCTGCGTTTGTTAATCCTATGGATAATAATTCAGTCAATCGATAATAAATGAATAATTGGTTAACACGTTCTCTGTTTCTGCGGAATAAAGATAATCGTAAAATTGCTTCGCCAAATCTTTATCCGAAATTAGTGCTCGAAAGTATTCCACTGGTTTGTGTGTTTCCTCAGGAAAGGTATAAATCACTTTCACCTTTTTCGATTGCAGGGCATCAGTTTTATAGACCACGCCAAAATCAGCTTCTTCCAATTCAACCATCATTAAAGCGGAACGAACATTCTGGCTTTGCAAATAACGATCGTCGATATTGAGCTGGTAATAATCGAAAACCTGAATGGCATATTTACCAGCCGGCACAAAGCCCGGATCTCCAATTGCAATTTTACTCTCGGAATTCGTCAATAATGAGTCTACCTTTTCAAATCGGAAGTCCTTGTTCTGTGGTGAAATCAAAACCAAATCGTTTTTTGCAAAAACAGCTGTTTCCTTTGTCTTCTGATTGTCCACCAAAAAGTCCATCCAGTTTTTATTTGCCGAAAGATACACGTCGGCTTCAGCTCCCTGGTCAATCTGGCGAGCTAAAGTCCCCGATGCGGCTAAATTCAGTTTTACAGTTACATCGTACTCCTGCTCAAAATTTTCAGCAATGTCGGTAATGACATCAGTTAAGCTTGCTGCAGCAAATACCCTTAACTCCCTTTCATTCGATTTTTTCACCCCGGAACATGAAATAAAAAACGCCACTACTACGAATATGGACACATTTTTTTTCATGGCTCTAAAATTAACAGGATTCTTCCAAAACACCTATGCTTTTGTCAATCCAGTTTTTTAAATCCTCAACGAATTTGATCATCCGGTCGATTTCTTCGTCGGTAGGCTCCTTCATTTCGAGTACCTCTAACGAACAGAAATTCATGAATCTGTTAAAGAACCGACTTTCATCAGTGAAATATTCAGGCACCTCATATTTCTTCTTAATCATGCGTAACATGCTCGAGATGCTTGAGTGTTCGGGCAAATCGTTGTCTTTGGCAATAACGGCTGTTAAAAAACCTTCTAACGAAAGACCAACCATGTTGTAATAAACCAGATTTCCAAATGGCCGATTTTTCCTTCGTGCGCCTACTATGGTTTTATAGTACGCCGCTGCCTCTTCATAATAACCAATCCAAGTTTCCATAATTCTATTTTTTTTATTTTTCTGTGTATGATTTTCCTAATTCAAAGCTTGATAAAAGCGAATACCCGTTATTTATTTTTGAATAACGACCTCTAAAAAAAAGGCTCCAGATTCTGGTTCATCTCAACTATAAATTGATTAAACTGCTTTTGAGCTTTATTGAACACGCGAACAATTTGTAGTGCCTCTTCAGTTAGTTCAGCAAAACCGCCTCCAATGCCGCCTCTGCCTGAGACAATCATTTTCTTTCCGGCAGCACAATTCAGTCTTTCTATTTCATTGTATATTTTTGAATATGATGTTCCCAAATCTTGCGCTGTCCCCGATATTGATCCGGTACTTTTGATAGAGCAGAGAATTTGCATCCAAAAGTAGCATTTCACTCCCTGGTCATTCATGTCAAACCAAACGGCACCGTCGATCAAATTCCTTTTCATTTCTGTTCGTTTATTGAATACGAATTTAAAAGCATCAATGCATCTTCGTAATCCAGGGCTTTTTTTGCTTTATGGGCAATTTCCTTCATCCGGAACATGATATCCTGCAACTGCTCTTTCGAGATCAAAATTCCCTTCGACTTCAAAAAGTGGTTTAATCCACCGCTGCCGGAATGCTTTCCGAAAACCAATTCGGTTTCGCGACCAAAATCAGCTGGACTAAAAGCCTGGTAACTCAATTCGTTTCGAACCAAACTGCGGCAGTGAATACCCGATTCGTGACGGCAAATCATTTCGCCAACGATGGGCTTCGATTCGGGCAATTTGCGGAGCGACAATTCTGAAACCGTTTTGCACAGTTCCTGCAATTTATCGAGCTGAATTCCGCAGTCAGATTGAGCTGAAACTTTCATCGCCGCGGCAACTTCTTCTAAACAAGCATTCCCCGCGCGTTCTCCCAGTCCGTTTACAGTTAAACTTGTGGAAGCACATCCGGCAAGAGCAGCTGAAACCGTATTGGCAGTGGCCATTCCCAAATCATTGTGTCCATGAAATTCGAACTCAACACCAGGAAATTCCTGAACTAACCAACTAAACAAGTCCATTGTAGACATTGGGTTCAGGGTACCAACCGTATCGGCAATTCGAATGCGATTCGCTCCTTCGGTTAAACATGCCGTAATAAATTGGTGCAAAAACGCTCGGTTTGCGCGACTGGCATCCTGTGCGCCAACAGCCACAAAATCGAACCGTTCACGAGCAAAAGCCATCATCGGTTTGATGCGATCCATTACCCACTTCCGGTTTTTATCGATTGCTGATTGCTGAATGTCGGAAACCGGAAATGAAATATTCATCCGTCCGGCACCTGTTTTTTCGGCTGCTTCCATATCTTCTTCGGTTGCGCGCCCCCAACAGGTAGATTGAAACCGAAACCCCGCGTTTACAATTTCGCGAATAACCGTTTGCTCGTTCTCCCCCATAATCGGAGTGCCAACCTCCAGTTCCTTCACCCCCGCTTCGTCGAGTAAAGCGGCAATTTTCAGTTTTTCATCAAAGCTGAAAACCACTCCGGGGGCTTGTTCGCCGTCCCGGAGGGTTGTGTCAATTATATGGAGTGATCTAGCGGTCATTTAATCTGCAATCAAATATTCCTCTACTGATTCTCCTTCTTCCAGCGCATCTAAAATTTCATCGATGCGCTCTTCAGTAATTCCACCATACCATAAGTTTGATGGCTGGATAACCATAACTGGTCCTTGAGAGCAGACATTTAAGCACGCAGTTGATGAAATGGCTGCGTCAATTCCACGGTCGTTACATTCTTCCATGATGTATGGAATAAAATCAGAAGCGCCGGTTTTGTTACAAAACCCTTTGGCGTCGCCTGCCACCCGGTACGAGTTGCAAACTAAAATGTGATATTCAGGTTTTTTCATACGATTAAAATTGTTTATTTATAAAGTATCATATGGAACTCGCACTTTAATCGCTACCTTTTGTGTTTTGACTAAACGTGCTCGTTTCATTGTTGAAAATATTAAAAGGTTGATTTATTTATTCTTGTCCCGAACTCGTTTCAGGATCTCTTTCTATTTAAGGCGGGTTAACAGTGCTGACAGATCGCGAAACAACTTCGGAATGACTTGATCAGCCAAGATTGATCAACCGCAGCCGGTTCCTGCTCCCGAGCATTCGGCACCACAGCGGAAAACATCTGCTTTCTTAACCGTCTTCAGGCTTTTACCTTTGTAGATTGCGTCCAGACCATCGTCGATCAGCCCGGTCATTTCTACAATTTTAATTCCTGAACGACCAATAATCGATGATGGAGAGGGTCCAATTCCTCCCACTAACAGGGCACGACAGTCGTCAATGCTTTTGCCCAGCTCTTCCCAGCGGTTTTTACCGGTCCCTGATGGTGGCGTACGACGCTCTTCAACCAAACGGTAACCCGAAGGTGTTTCTTTGTATATATATAAGGAGTCGGCTTCGCCTAAGTGCTGATTAACCAGCATACCTTCGTTACTGGCTACAGCAACATATTTCCTGGTTTCATCAACTTCAACCGACATTTTTGCTACGTCGCTCAGCAATTTTTTTGCTTCCGGGTCATCCTGACCAAGCAGCCCAACCGCGTCTGCACGACAGCGGGCACAGTGTGTCATTGGCTTGATGTGTTGCGCGATTTTAGCACGTACTTCGCGCATGGTAATCGCTGATGGCTCTTCCAAATCTTCGAATGGCGTATCGGCAACCGGATAAAGAGGAATCGCATTCATCAGATCGGCTCCCAGTTCTTTCGCTTCCTTAGCAATATCACCAACCAGGTGGTCGTTGACTCCCGGCACAACGATGGTATTTATTTTAACCGTAATACCATACATTTTCAGCATTCTAATTGCTTCCAACTGTTTTTCCAACAACACTTTTGCCGCTTCTTTACCAACATATCCGCGCTTGTCTAATCTCACCCAGCTATAAATATCTTTGGTTACGTCAGCGTCCAAGGCATTCATGGTAATGGTAACGTGGCTTACTTCAAGCTCAGCCAACTCATCAACATACGGAGCTACATTCAACCCGTTTGACGAAAGGCATAAAATCATTTCGGGAAACTCTTTACGAATCAAACGTAAAGTAGTCATGGTCTCTACCGGATTCGCAAACGGATCGCCGGGACCGGCAATCCCAACCACTGAAAGATGAGGCATTTTCTCCTTCAACTTTATCAGGTAAGTTAATGCTTGCTCGGGTGACAAAACTTTACTGGTTACTCCCGGACGGCTTTCGTTAACACAATCATTATCCCTTTTGCAATAATTACATTGAATGTTACATTTGGGAGCCACAGGCAAATGAACCCGGGCATATTTTCCTTTCGCGTCTTTGCTAAAACATGGATGTTTTTCAATATCAATCATAGCTTTCAATTTTTTAGTTTCAAGTGCCGAGTTTCAAATTTTTCTGAATTATCACTCCTGACTCAATACTCGGTTACATATATTTATAGCCGACCGGAGAATGGTCTTGTTTATATTCTATTAAAGCGTTTACAACTTTGTCGAACAGTTCCTGAGTGCCCGAATAGCCAACATGCTTAATACGCTGTCCGCCGATACGGTCGTGAATTGGAAATCCGCATCGAATAATTGGTACGTTCAGTTCGCGGGCGATGTAGTAGGCTTTACTGTTTCCCACAAAAAGGTCGGGTTTGTTTTCCTGGCACCACTCATGAATATTTTCGTAGTCGAAATGATTTTTAGCCAGAATCTTTTCTCCCCGCTCGGGGCAATACTTGCGAATTTCAGATTCCAACTTTCCACTCTCGCCGCCAGTAGCAGCAAGCACTACTTTTATTCCGATCTCATCAAGAAAAGTCGTCATCGCAATTACAAAATCTTCTTCGCCATAAACCACTGCTTTCTTTCCGAAAATATATTTGTGCCCATCAGCATAAGAATCGATCAAACGACCACGCTCACGTTTGTAGCGGGTAGGCATTTCCTTTCCCGAAATTTTCTCCAGAGCATTAAAAAATGTATCGCTTAACTTCACTCCTATTGGCATCGGCATTTGGTGATTTTCAACCCCAAATTCATTTTCGAGGTATGAGGCCGCCGTCGATGACAAGCTCTTACTTCTGACCCGACCAGAGAGTGATCCTTGGTTGATAATTGTACCAAACTCAATAGAGGCTGCTGCTGAACCACAGGTTTCAATTTCGCTAATTGGAGTACCACCTTCAGGAATTCGCTTGTAGCTTTCCCAAATTGGGTTGTCAAGCGTGTCCGAATAATCGGGAAGCATCACATAATCAAGACCAAAATCACTCAAAATATACTTTAGCTGACGTAAATCTTCGGTAGAAACAAAACCAGGGAACAGGTTCACATGCTTGCCTTTCGCGCCTGCTTTGGCAAAGGTTTTTACTGCGGAAGCAACCGCTTCATGAAATCCGTCCATGTGTGATCCCTGGTAGCTCGGGGTAGATGCAGTCACGATGTGAGGTAAATTTTCATGCTTATTATCTTCCTTGTAATTGTGCATGTATAAATTAACATCGTCGCCAATTGTTTCTGAGAGACAAGTGGTGCACATGGCAACCACTTCGGGGTTGTACTGGCCAATTACATTGTTGAGCGCCGTGTAGCAATTGGCACCGCCACCAAACACGGTTGCTTCTTCGGTGAAGTTTGACGAAGCAATATCAACCGGTTCTTTGTAATGGCTGATCAGGTAGCGACGAATGTAGGTCGCGCAGCCTTGCCCGCCATGAATGATGGGGACACATCCGCGAATTCCTTTGAAAGCGATGCTGGCACCTAGTGGAGCACAGAGCTTACAGGCATTCCGCGTGGCTGTATAGTCTTTTGTAGATTTTAATATGGGTGCATTTTCAAACATATTCTTCAATTTTTTTTGAGTTACGAGTCGAAAGTTTCGGGTTACAACTACCGCTTCACCGGCCTTCGTTTTCCCTTTTCCGCCTTTCTACTTCATGAATTGCCAAACCGGACTGCAAACCGAAGCGTGTACTTCCTTTGCAAAGTTCAGCATGCCATCATATCCCGCGAGAGCTTCTTTACGTTCGTGGTTGTGATCGCAAAAACCTAATCCCAATTTGTAAGCAATTGGTCTTTCTTTCACTCCACCGATGAATAAATCAGCACCGGTTTGTTTCACGAATTCTGAGAGTTCATTTGGATTGGAATCATCAACGATGATTGTTCCTTCATCGCACAAGTCTTTCAATAAATCATAATCGTCCTGATTACCTGTTTGTGAGCCAACCACAACAGCTTTCATTCCGATTAAGCGAAGTGCTTTTACCAGAGAAATAGCTTTGAAAGCGCCGCCAACATAAATGGCTGCTTTCTTGCCCTCCAGATCCTGACGATACTTTTGTAAGGCAGGCAGCAATTGGCTGAGTTCCTCTTTGACCAGCTTCCGGGCTTTTTCCATCATTTCGTCCGACTTGAAGAACTTGGCCACTTCGTAAAGGGCGTCCGACATATCTTCAATCCCGAAATAGGAAACTTTCATAAACGGAATGGCGTATTTCTCTTTCATCTCTTTTGCCAGACCAATCATTGATCCTGAACATTGCACCACATTTAACTGGGCCGTGTGCGCTTTGCGAACATCATCTATCCGGCCGTCACCAGTCATGCAGGCAACCATGTTCACTCCCATTTTTTTGTAATATTCTGATAACATCCAGAGTTCTCCAGCCAAGTTAAAATCTCCGAGAATGTTAATACTGTGTTCCGGTGCTTTATAGGTCGTATCGGTACCCATTAATTTTACTAAAGCATCGCAGGCTACTTTATAGCCATCTTTTTTACTTCCTGCGAAACCTGCTGCCATTACCGGAATAACATCGATGCCTTTTTCGCGTGTAACCCGCCTACACACAGCTTCAACATCGTCGCCAATTACTCCGACTATACAGGTTCCATAAACAAAAGCGCCTTTGGGTTTGTATTGATCAATCAAACTAACCAAGGCGTTATACAGTCGTTCTTCGCCACCAAAAACGACTTCTTTTTCTTTTAAATCCGTGGTAAAACTCAACCGGTGAAGTTGTGGTCCGGAAGAAAGAGAACCACGAATATCCCAAGTGTAAGCAGCACAACCAACCGGGCCATGAATTAAATGCAAGGCGTCGGCAATGGGGTACAACACAACACGTGATCCGCAGAATACACATGCCCGCTGACTGACCGATCCGGCCACACTGGCTTTACCACAAGCGATTTTCGTATCGCTATTCCCTTTGGTGAGAATTTGGTTTTGCCTGTCTTTTATAAATGTATTCATACGTTTAATTTTTTGAAGAAAAGGGGGCTGCGGGTAGCCCCCTTTCTTATTTGACATTATGAAGAACATGTTTAGAGGGATGTCTCCCTGAAGATCCTTCCAATTTGGCTGAAGAGAAGGATATCTTATATATGTAGAGATAGATGTAAATTACATGACCAGTTCGAATGACTCTTCAGGAGCTGTTGCATCGATTTTATCCATGATACCACTCAGGATTTTTTCGACGATACGCAAACCACCCAGGTAACCCACCGTTGGGAAATAACTGTGTCCGATACGGTCGATGATTGGGAATCCCATGCGAACGAATGGAATATTCTCATCGCGAGCAATGTATTTCCCATAGGTATTACCAATAATCAAATCAACCGGCTCTTCCTTAATCCACTGGTGCATCAAGAACATATCCGCTTGAGGTCCGTTTTTGTACTTGGCTTCCGGGCAACGTTCCCCAACTAATGCTTCCATTTTCTTCGTGAAGGCTTTTCCCGGAGTTCCTGAAACAGTGTAAACTGGTTTCATATCCATATCCAACAAGAATTCGACTAATGGAAGAATGTTATCAGGGTCGCCATATACAGCTACACGTTTTCCGTACAGGTATTGGTGCATATCGGTAATAGCGTCAACTAAACGTCCGCGCTCATCGGCAATGCTTTCAGGAATCGAAACTTTACCTGCAGTTGCTAAAGCCTGAATAAAACGGTCAGTTGCTTTCAATCCAATTGGAAGGTCAGTGATATCGTAAGATACTTTGCATTTGTTGTCTAAAACTTTGGCAGCTTTTTCAGTTCCCCAAGTTCCTAGTCCAACAGTTTTCATGCTATCACCCATACTGACCATTTCAGGAATAGTTGTTCCACCTTTTGGGTACATTTCGTATTTTCCTACCATTGGAGTATCCAATACATCCGAAGTATCCGGAAGAAGTACAGATTTAACTTTCATTAATTCTGTGATTCTTTTCAACTCGCGCATGTCCGAAGGCTCTACCCAACCAGACAACAAGTTTATTTGCTTAATTTTATCGCCCGATTTTTCTGCGAAGTATTTTGCAAATGCTTCCAACATGTTGGCATAACCAGTAACGTGAGATCCAACATATGAAGGTGTTGAAGCTTGAATTACGTGTCTTCCTTCCGGAATTCTACCATCATCTCTTGCTTTCGCTACGATTTGGCCAAGGTCATCACCAATTGTTTCAGACAAACAAGTTGAGTGAACAGCGATGATTTCAGGTTCGTAAATTCCAAAGATGTTGTCGACAGCTGTCAGCAAGTTCGCTTGTCCTCCGAATACGGAAGCTCCTTCGGTAAATGAACTTGTTGCAGCCATTACCGGCTCTTTGTAGTGACGGGTTAATGCACTTCTGTGATAAGAACAGCATCCTTGTGAACCATGACTATGTGGTAAACATCCGTGCACTCCTAATGCGGCGTACATTGCTCCTACCGGCTGGCATGTTTTTGCCGGGTTAACGGTTAGGGCTTTCCGCTCTCTTACTTGATCTGTTGTATGTTTTAGTAACATGATAATTCCTCCTGTTTTTATGCGTCAATAGTCATACTTCCAACGATTTCAGGCTCATTCTTCCATGGTGTATCAACCAGTTTCCAAATATTTGTAGCCAACATACGTTGCATTTCTTTGTAGAAGTTAATTGCACCATCGAAGGCCGTATAAGGACCACCGTAGTCGTAAGAGTGCAACTGTTTTAGAGGGACGCCATATTTTTGAACAACGTATTTCTCTTTGATACCAGCACAGAATACATCCGGCTTGTAGAATTCAATCAACTTTTCAGTTTCCCAGTGGTTTACATCGTCGATAACCAGTGCGTTTTTGCTCATCTCGGGCATCATTCCAACGTAATCGCTGAATTTGTATCCGGCTTTTTCAAGCTCTGATTTTTTTGTGGCTAAGTCGTCGCGGAACAATTCTTCGTCTTTTGAAACCACGAGATCTTCGATGTTTCTGGTATCAGCGTCAATCTTGATGTTTGGAATAACCTCACGTCCTTCGTAGTCATCACGGTGGGCAAACTCATATCCGGCAGAAACAACATTGATTCCTAGTTCTTTAAAAAGATCTTGATAGTGGTGAGCACGCGAACCTCCAACAAACATCATTGCCAATTTACCTTCGACAGCCGGTCTTACTTCGGCAACAACAGCTTTCACTTTGGCCATTTCGCGTTCACAAATCTCATCAACCTTTGCGGTCAATTCAGCATCGCCAAAATACTCAGCAATCTTCTTCATTGATTTTACGGTTGACTCAGCACCAACAAAGCTGACTTTGATCCATGGAATACCGTATTTCTCTTCCATCATCTCCGCAATGTAGTTGATAGAACGATGACACATGACCATGTTCAGGTCGGCCGTATGAGAATATTCCATGCTTTCGATGGTTGAGTTACCTGAGAAAGTGGACAACAGGCTAATACCAGCTTCTTCGAATAATGCTTCAATTTCAAAAGCATCACCACCAATATTATACTCACCCAACAAGTTCACCTGGAACTTACCTTCGCGGGGGCGGTCGTTGTTACCAACAACGTTTTTAAATACACCGTTGTTAGCGATATGGTGACCTGCAGACTGAGACACTCCACGGTAACCTTCACAACTAAATCCGAAAATGTTGATTCCTAATTCAGCTTTCATTTCGCGAGAAACAGCGTGAACGTCATCACCAATCAAACCAACCGGACAAGTTGAGAAAATACCAATTGATTTTGGGTTGAACATTTCGTATGCTTCGCGAATCGCTTCTTTCAGTTTAGTTTCTCCACCAAAAACAATGTTTTCATCTTGCATATCGGTAGAGAAAGAATAGGTGATGAAGTTATCACCGCCTTCTGGAACACGTGTTTGGTTACGACGAGTCAGCCAAGCGTAAAAACTACATCCGATTGGTCCGTGCACCAGGTTAATGATGTCACGTGTTGGGCCTAATACTACCCCTTTACATCCGGCGTAAGTACAACCACGTTGTGTAATGATACCCGGAACCGTTCTTACGTTAGCAAGAATTTCCTGCTCTTTCCCCGGCTCATTAATAATCATTCCTTTGTCGCGTTTTTTAGCGACTTTTCGGGGATATTTTTTCAGAATCTCTTCTTTCAGTTGAGAAGGATCTGGTAATCCGTTAGTATAATCTTTTTTCTTAACCATAACTTTTCAATTTTATCAAAGGATTGTAGTTCCTGTTTCACCGGTGCGGACACGAATAGCGTCGCCTAAAGGCAATACGAATATCTTTCCGTCGCCCGGGCTGGACGTTTGGTTCACCTCAATGATGGTGTCAATCGTAGTTTGAATGTTTTCGTCAGAAACAGCAATATTTAAAACACGCTGAGGTCTGAGTCTGGGTTCTTTTCCAAGGAGAGCTAATGCTTCGGGTTGGTCGTTTTTCACACCTTCCAAAACTTTAGCATCCCATAATCCTTTTCCACGTCCGAAGACTTTTCCTGTGGCAGTCATTGAAGTAATGCCTGCTTCGGTTAAGGCCTTCTTGGTGGCGTTCATTTTATCGATGCGTATAATCGCTAATATCATTTTCATAGTCCTGGATTTTATCGGGTTTATAACTCTTTCGATCCACGACTAATGGTATAAGCTTCATCGACTGGGGTCACAAAGATTTTTCCGTCTCCGAATGCTCCTTTGGGTTCGGTAATCGCTGCATCCATGATGGCTTTTAATGCGAAGTCTTTGTCTTCGTCGTTTACCACCACGATCAACATTTCCTTTGGTAGCTCATCGTAAGTAACATCGCCAATTTTGATACCACGTTGTTTTCCGCGACCAACAACTGGAATTTTGGTTACCGCGGGATACCCAGCTTCAAAAAGGGCTGTCAATACTTTACTTGATTTTTCGGGGCGGATGATTGCTCTGATCATTAACATATCTGTGTTCTCCTATTTTTTTTGTTAGTTGACTTATTAAAGACGGGGTGATAAATTAGTTGGCGATACCGAAATCGATCAACAGTTTCTCCAAGGTATCCATTTCTAATGGCGTTGGAACAACGAACATTTCGTTTGCATCGATAGCAGCAGCAAGTTGAGCGTACTCAGCAGCCTGTGGGTGGTCAGGAGCGAATTCGATTACTGTTTTACGATTAATTTCTGCATGTTGAACCATATTGTCGCGAGGTACAAAGTGAATCATTTGAGTTCCCAGCTGACGGGCAAGCTCTTGGATCATCTCTGCTTCGTTATCAACTTTACGAGAGTTACAAATCAATCCACCTAAACGTACTGAACCAGCTTGAGCGTATTTCTTAATTCCCTTACAGATGTTGTTTGCAGCATACATCGCCATCATCTCACCAGAAACTACAATGTAAATTTCTTCAGCTTTACCGTCACGAATAGGCATGGCGAATCCACCGCATACAACGTCACCAAGTACATCATAAAAAGTATAGTCAGTTTCATATTTTTCATCCCAAGCGCCTAATTGCTCCAACAGGTTGATAGAAGTAATGATACCACGACCGGCGCAACCAACACCTGGTTCAGGACCACCTGACTCAACACAACGAACATCACCGTAACCTCTTTTGATTACATCATCAATTTCAACATCTTCACCTTCTTCACGAAGTGTATCCAAAACTGTTTTCTGTGCCAGTCCACCTAATAAAAGACGGGTTGAATCGGCTTTAGGATCACAACCTACTACCAATACATTTTTTCCCATTTTTACTAATCCTGCTACTGTGTTTTGCGTTGTGGTAGATTTACCAATACCACCTTTTCCATAAATTGCTATCTTTCTCATCTTTTAAAATTTTTGAGGGTTTAACATTTTTCTCTTTGGCCTTCCCCTTTACGAGAAGGATGCCAAAACTCCAATAGAGGAATCCAATGACACCATAAACAAAATCTATATTCTTGATTTTATGAAACTTAAACCCGCTACACTTTTTTGGCACGGCTTTTTACACCTTCCGGATTTCCTACATTTTTGTAAGAAGCGCCTATTTCAACTACATTTCATGTTAAAAAGCATAAAGCCCTAAATTTAGGGCGTTCCGAGGGTGTTAATATAGGCTTAACCTACATTTATGTGGGAAATGGCGATTTAGGAAAACGAGTGCTCCGGTTGGATTCTACTTCTTCTATAATCCTATCTGGCGATGCCTGTACCAATAAAGAAAATTCTTGAAGCTGACTATCCCCGCGGTAAAGTCTCGTGGAATTATTTGATTGAAAAAATCGCAAAAAATTAACCTCTCCCATATTAAAAGCGATCTTCTTTTTTGATCGTGTTGGATTGTCCGATACAATTCTTATCTTTTCAAAAAAACAAATTACACCTATGGGTATGCTCATCTTTTATCTGGTATTGGCATTGGGAATTTCATTTTTGTGTTCCATTCTTGAGTCGGTGCTTCTTTCGGTCAACATGTCTTTTATCTATTTAAAAGAAGAAGGTGGCAGTCGGCCTGCGAAAGTTTTGAAA
The DNA here is from genome assembly GCF_009847015.1 of Sunxiuqinia indica. Classification (GTDB taxonomy): domain Bacteria; phylum Bacteroidota; class Bacteroidia; order Bacteroidales; family Prolixibacteraceae; genus Sunxiuqinia; species Sunxiuqinia indica. The sequence continues at coordinate 98,755 of NZ_WVEM01000015.1, read as the reverse complement.
AAACTAAAGAACCAGATCGACCGCCCTCTCGCAGCAATCTTAACTTTAAATACAATGGCTCATACTATTGGAGCAGCAGGTGTTGGATCGGAAGCCACCAAGTTGTTCGGTGAAGTTTATTTTGGAATCATTTCAGCCGTGCTCACGATCCTGATTCTGGTATTCTCCGAAATCATTCCCAAAACGATTGGCGCTCAATTCTGGAGGCAGCTTTCATTGCCTTCCGCCAGAATTATACAGGTACTTATCGCTATCACCTATCCATTGGTTCTACTCACTGAGTTTATAACCAAGCTAATTTCAAAAGGAAGCAAAAAAGAATCCGTTAGTCGGGAGGAAGTCGCCATGCTGGCATCTCTGGGACTGGATGAAGGTATTTTTAAAGAAACTGAAAGCAAAATAATCATCAACCTGATCCGGCTGAGAGACATCAAGGTCAAAGACATTATGACTCCCCGAACCGTTATGCTCACAGCCGCTGAAACCATGACACTTGCTGAATTTTTCGGGCAGGAAAATTTTTTCCAGTTTTCACGCATTCCTATTTTTCAGGAAAGCGTTGATAAAATATCCGGCTATGTACTCAAACAAGATGTGATGGAAAAGCTGGCTGCCGGAGAAAATAACAATCAGATTAAGAACCTGAAAAGGGATATTATTGTGAGCTACGAAAATATCACCGTGCCAGTACTTTTCGAAAAACTACTTTTCAAAAAAGAACACATCTCCCTGATTATAAATGAATATGGTGGAACAGAAGGACTGGTAACGATGGAAGATATTATTGAAACGATTTTGGGGCTTGAAATCACCGACGAAAGAGACATTCAAACCGACATGCAAGAACTAGCCCGCGAGCGTTGGGCAAAACGGACTAAACACATCAATATTAAGTGAGCGACAGCGACAGATAATGGTGTAGCAATAGCCTAATTCAATACTAAAACTCTTTAAAACAGCAAGCTATGCAGACGCCCCATGTGATACCTGCAAATACTTAAATATTTATTGCTCATTTGGTACTATATTTGGCAGAATAGACCTAATTTTAGGTTTGAAAATCGTTTTAATGATTGATTTATGCGCATAAAACTATCTATCCTATTTTTATTTCTTTTCCTAACAGGTTTTTCACAGGTAGCACCCAAACGAGAATTTAGAGGAGCCTGGGTCGCAACGGTAAATAATATTGACTGGCCTTCAAAGGCAGGGATGAGCGCAGCGCGGCAAAAATACGAAGCGATCGCGATACTTAACCTTCTTCAAAAAACGGGAATGAATGCCGTAATTCTGCAAATTCGTCCTTGTTCCGACAGCTTTTACCCGTCAGACCTTGAACCCTGGTCCAGATACCTGTCCGGAAAACCCGGAGAGGATCCAGGCTATGATCCGCTGCAATTTTGGATCGAACAATGTCACCTGAGAAATATGGAGTTCCATGCCTGGATAAACCCATTCAGAGTTGCTTTGAAATACGATGAACCATTGGCTTCAAACCACATTGCTTTTCAACATAAGGACTGGGTACTCAAATATGGTAATTCGCTGTACTTTGACGCCGGTATGCCAGAAGCCAGGCAATTTATCACAGACGTGGTCATTGATATTGTCCGCCGATATGACATTGATGCTATCCACTTTGACGACTATTTTTACCCCTACCCGATTATTGGTGAAGCCTTCCCTGATAGCACTTCTTTTAAAAAGCATGGTGGAAATTTTGCCGAAAATCAACTTGAAGACTGGCGGAGAAATAATGTTGACCTTACGATTGAAAAATTGAGCAATGCCGTTAAATCAGTTAAGCCGTGGGTGAAATTTGGCATTAGTCCGTTTGGTGTCTGGCGTAACATTGCAAATGATCCACTTGGCTCGAAAACATCAGCTGGCAATACCAATTACGACCACCTGTATGCCGATGTCGTCAAATGGATGAAGAATAGCTGGATTGATTACTTGATGCCTCAAATTTATTGGCACATTGGACATCCGGCAGCCGACTTTGAAACGCTCTGCCACTGGTGGAAATTACATACCTACGAACGAGCCCTCTATGTTGGCCATGCGCTTTATAAAATAAACCCGTCATCATCAATCATTGAGTGGCAACAAGCTGACCAACTACCCAAACAGGTCAGACTCGTGCGCCAAATTCCGGAAATACAAGGTAGTGCTTTTTTTAGTGCCCACCATTTTTATCGCGACATAATTGGGTTTCAAGATACCCTGGAAAATCAGCTCTATAAGTATCCGGCATTAATCCCTGAAATGCCTTGGATTGACAACCAGTCACCGACGGAACCACGAAAAGTGAAAAAAGGATGGGGAAAAGTGCTGAAATGGAAAAAAGACAAATCGGAAATTGAGTTGGATAAGACAAATCGTTACATCGTATACAGGAATAAAGTTGGACAACAATTTGACCCCAATGACCCGCGATTTATTTTCAAAATAACTCCGGAGAACAAGATTCACCTCACAAAGAAAGACAATGAGGTGGAATATGAATTTAGGGTTTCTGCACTCGATAGGCTGAACAATGAAAGTAAAATCTCGAATCCTGTTATTATTAAATTGTAATTCATGACTCAGCAAATTGATTGTTTTATTGCTTTCACGGGCCAATCAGAAACACAAGATGTCATCAATCAACTTCGTAAATCGAAACAGGTTCAATCTATTTCTGTGATTAGCACTGAAAAGCAAAACCTAACAGGAGCAGAATTAATACTTGCCGACCAGATTTATTCAACCGACTGCATCAATAAAATTGCAGAAGCGACAACAAATCAATATGCATTTCTGGCTCTTCAAAACACCAAATTGGGTTTTGGGCAGTTCCCAATCGAACGACTTCTTCAACTAGCACATGCGAGCCAGGCAAGCATGTGCTATTCCGATTATACCGAAGTGAAAGAAGGCGTCCGGTCAAATCATCCGGTAATTGATTATCAACTGGGAAGTCTTCGTGACGATTTTAACTTTGGGCCCGTTCAACTATATCGCAACGATGTGTTGAAAGCATTTTTGGCTGAAAAACATCCCGATTGGAAACAGGCCGGATATTATGCTTTGCGTTTACAAGCTTCGAGAATGGGCGACATTTGCCGTGTGCCTGAATTTTTAGTTGGCATGACCGAAACCGACATCCGCAAATCGGGCGAAAAACAATTTGATTACGTGAGTGACGATGCCCGCGAAAAGCAAGTTGAAATGGAGCAAGCCTGTACAGAGCATTTGAGAGCAATTGGAGGTTTTCTGCAACATCCGTTCAAGTCGATTCTTTTTGAAGGCGAGTTTCCCGTTGAAGCCACCGTGGTTATTCCTGTTCGCAACCGGATTAAAACGATTCAGGATGCCATAGATTCGGTGCTGGATCAAAAAACCGAATTCCCATTCAACCTAATTGTTGTTGATAATCATTCGACTGACGGAACAACAGAGCTATTGAGCAAATATGAAGATGAACGTCTGATACATGTAATTCCTGAATCAAATAGCTTAGGAATTGGTGGCTGCTGGAACGAAGCAGTTTTCCACCCATCATGCGGAAAGTTTGCCGTTCAATTAGATAGTGATGATCTGTATTACGACGAAACGACCCTGCAACAGGTGGTCGATAAATTTTACGAGGAGCAATGTGCCATGGTCATTGGATCGTACCAAATGTATGACTTTCAATTGGAGAAAATTCCTCCCGGCCTGATTGACCACAAAGAATGGACTGCAGAGAATGGTCCAAACAATGCCCTTCGGATTAACGGACTTGGAGCGCCGCGTGCTTTTTACACTCCTGTGTTGCGAGACATTCGCATTCCAAACACCAGTTATGGAGAAGATTATGCGGTAGGCCTGGCTATTTCCCGAACCTATAAAATAGGCCGTATTTACAATCCGATTTACCGCTGTCGACGTTGGGAAGAAAACTCGGATGCTTCGCTGGATATTTCCAAAGAAAACACGCACAATGCATACAAAGACAGCTTGAGGACTTTTGAGTTAAAAGCACGCATCAAACAAAACAAAGAAAACCACTGATACTTTGAGTAGCCGCAACGAAAATAGACCTTACAATTTGCCCGATGAAGTAAATAAGCTCATTCAACAGCAAAAAGAAGGATGGGAGTTGGCTCGCAAGAACTATGAAGGGCTTAAGTCCGTCAAAACAAAAACCTTCGACTTCGAAGTCTTTAAGATTATCGCTCAATTCAACCCGAAACGAATCCGATCATCTGCTGCAAAAACCGATTCCAAATCGATCCGCAAGCGGCCATGTTTTCTTTGCGAAAAGAATAAACCACAGGAACAAACCGGAATCGACTTCAATTCCAACTATTCCATTTTAATTAATCCATTTCCCATTTTCAGCGAGCATTTAACGATTCCGTTAAAAGAACATCTCCCACAAGAGATTGCCCCTTATTTTGACGATCTGCTGAAAATAAGTAGAAAATTGCCACAATTTACCTTCTTCTACAACGGACCAAAATGCGGTGCATCAGCTCCCGATCATTTTCATTTTCAGGCTTGCACTAAGAATAAAATGCCGGTTGAAATAGAAAAAAACGGAATTGCAGCAGCCTATGGAGATCTTCTTTTTCAAGATCAAACCTCAACAATTACCGCGATTGGTAACGAGTATCTTCGAAAGTTGATCCATATAAGCTCAAAATCAGAACAGGATATGATTCATCATTTTAAAATTATCATTAATTCTCTGGCAGAAAAGGGGCAAGAAGGCGAGCCAATGCTAAATCTACTTGCTAACTTTGAAGGAGATCGATGGGAGATTATTCTTTTCCCGAGAGACCAACAACGACCAACGCAGTTTTTTGCTGAAGGGCTCGATCAGATGTTGATCAGTCCGGCTTCGGTAGAAATGGGCGGCCTTGTTATTCTTCCCCGGAAAGAAGATTTTGAGAAACTCACCCAAGATGACCTGAAGGATATCTACAATCAGGTGAGCATGAACGATGAAGATTTTGAGCAATTAAAAGAAAAATTAAGAGTGCGCTTATGACAGTACAACCAACCCTGCAAGTAGGCATAATGGCCGAAGAAACCATCAGCTTCGAACTGTCTGGCGACTATACGTTGAATGGTGAACGATGCGAGTCTTATTATCAAGCGACCATTGAAGACGACCTGATCATTGTAAAATCGAAAAATGAACCAATACTCACCGATAAAGAATTCATCTTTCACTCAACCAATATTGACGATTCTTTTTTGCTCGAACAGGTTACCATTGGCATTAACTTCCATTGGGAACAAAGAGAGAACCAACGCTTTCGCGGCGACTTAAAACTACTGATTGAAGACGGTAAAGTGAGGGCTGTTAATGTTGTTCCACTTGAAGAATACCTTCGGTCGGTCATTTCTTCGGAAATGAGTGCGAGCAGCTCGACCAGCTTACTCAAAGCACATGCGGTTATTTCGCGAAGTTGGTTGCTGGCTCAAATGGAAAAGAGCAAAAGGTTAAAAGCTGCTTCAACAAATTCTCCTTCAACACAGCAAAACGAAACCGAACACATCCGTTGGTACGATCGAGAAGACCACCAGCTGTTTGATGTCTGTTCCGACGATCATTGCCAACGCTACCAAGGCATTTCCAAAATCATCGGCAAAAAAGCCAGCCAGGCTATTGATGAAACTTTTGGAGAAGTGTTGGTTGCCGGCGATGAAATTTGTGATGCCCGTTTCTCAAAATGTTGTGGAGGCGTTTCCGAGAATTTTGAAAACGTTTGGGAACCCGTGCGACACAGTTATCTGACAAAAATAGTTGACTCGGAGCAGGCAGCAACAACCTGTATTGACCTGCGGCAAGAGGAAGAAGCAGAGGATTGGATCAGAAATAATCCACCTGCATTTTGTAATACAGACAACAAGCAAATACTATCGCAAGTATTGCCCGACTTCGATCAGAAAACCGTTGATTTCTATCGTTGGCAAATCAGTTATCAGCAACAGGAACTTTCAGCCCTTCTGCAAAAAAAGACCGGTATTGACTTTGGCAAAATCATCCGCTTAGAAGCTGTTCAGCGGGGTCATTCTTCTCGTATCATCAAACTGAAGATTACAGGCAGCAAGCAAACGTTAGTAATTGGCAAGGAGCTGGAAATCCGTCGGGCACTGTCCAAATCTCATTTGTACAGTTCAGCTTTTGTGGTCGATCATTTGGGTGAACAAAATGGCATTCCGCAACAATTTGTGATCAACGGAGCCGGCTGGGGACATGGCGTTGGCCTCTGCCAAATTGGGGCAGCCGTAATGGGCGAAAAAGGCTTCAACTACCAATCCATATTAAAACACTATTTTCAAGGATCAGATTTGAAGAAAATATATTGAAAGTTGACACGAGCATGTAAAAGTCATTCCATGCCAGTTCCATCAAATACCGATAAAAATTAAATTTAAAATGAAACGAGCATGTTTAGTCAAAACACAAGACGTAACGATTAAAGTGCGAGTTCCATATGATACCTTATAAATAAACAATTGTAATCATATGAAAAAAGCCACAACCCGCAATGCCTGGGCTTGGATTCCCTCTCTGTATTTTGCTGAAGGTTTGCCCTACGTTTTTGTAATGACCGTTTCGGTAATCATGTACAAGCGGCTGGACATTTCCAACACCGACATTGCACTATACACCAGTTGGCTTTATTTACCTTGGGTCATCAAACCCATTTGGAGCCCGATTGTGGACAACCTCCGCACCAAACGATTCTGGATCATCAGCATGCAAATACTCGTTGGCGGAGCACTTGCCGGAGTGGCGTTTACCCTACCCATGAGCAATTTCTTGCAATACAGTCTGGCCTTCCTTTGGTTGATGGCTTTTAGCTCGGCTACCCATGATATTGCTGCCGATGGCTTTTACATGCTTGGGCTTTCCAAACACGACCAGGCATTTTTTGTGGGCATTCGAAATACGTTTTACCGTTTTGCCATGCTAGCCGGACAAGGGCCCTTGGTTATTCTGGCGGGCCACATGGAAACCATCGCCAACAATACGTCGTGGGCATGGAGCATCACCTTCTTTATTTTTGCAGCGCTGTTTGCTGCCTTTTCGCTCTACCACCTGTTCATTCTGCCCTACCCAAAAACCGATCAGAAACGGGGAGACAAAAGCATGCAAGAAATAATGGCCGACTTTGGAGAAACTTTTGTTTCTTTCTTCAAAAAAGAAGGCATCTGGACCGGACTAACTTTCATTTTAGTTTTTCGTTTAGGAGAGGCACAACTAGCGAAATTGGCTTCTCCGTTTCTGCTTGATGACGCATCGGCAGGAGGCCTCGGGCTCACGACCAGCAACATCGGCTTCGTATACGGAACTGCCGGCATTATTGCTCTAACACTTGGGGGGATACTGGGAGGCATTGCCGTTTCAAAACATGGAATTAAAAAATGGCTTTGGCCAATGGTCATTGCCATGAACTTACCCAATCTGGTCTACGTTTTTCTGGCCTTTGTTCAAACGCAACAACTCGGAATCATTACCGCTTCGGTTGTGATTGAACAGTTTGGCTATGGATTTGGGTTTACCGCTTATATGCTCTACATGATTTACCTTTCGGATGGCGAGCACAAGACAGCCCACTACGCGCTGTGTACCGGTTTCATGGCTTTGGGAATGATGTTGCCGGGAATGATTAGTGGATGGATCCAGGACATGATTGGCTATCAATATTTTTTCATCTGGGTCATGTTATGCACAATCCCCGGCTTTGTGATTGTCAACTTCCTGAAAATTGATCCGAATTTCGGCACGAAAGAAAAATAAAAAAAGCCTGACTTTAATGAGTCAGGCTCTCAAAATACTTTTTGCACAAACTATTCCGTGTATTCGGCATTGTTCAAGAACTCGTAACTTTTCTCAACACTCACCATCGGCTCAAAGTTGTATCGTTCAACCTCAACAATATAATCTTTCATTCCCGCTTTTTCAGCAGCCTCGAAAATTGGTTTGAAATCCATCTCGCCACTTTCTCCCAGCTCTTTTTCATCCTTTACATGGTATAGCTCGAAACGACCAGGATATTTTTCGAAGTAGTCCAATGCGCTTTTTCCACCTTGCTGAATCCAGTATAAGTCCAATTCAAACATCACCTTATCCGGATCGGTATTCTCAACCAGATAATCGTAAAAAAGATGTCCATCCAGCTCTGTTTCAAACTCATGAGCGTGGTTGTGGTATCCAAACCGAATTCCCGCGTCATTACACATCGCTCCAACCTTATTGTAATAGTCACAATACATTTGCAAGGTATCCAAACTCCGGTAGGCTTCCTGTCCCATTGATGGTTTAACAATCCATTCAGCCGCGGCTTCTTTGTGAGCAGTAATGCATTGTTCCCACCAAGTCATGGCTTCATCCCACTCATCTTCCTTAGGCAAGTTTATCCCGGTATGAGAACCTTTCATACTCATACCATTTTTCGCCAAAAGAGCTTTGAATGCGGAAGGCTCCATTCCATAAAATTTTCCATCACCATATCCTGCTGCTTCAACATAAGCATAACCAATCTCTCCAAGTTTCGCAATTGTTAACTCGGGGCTACTTTTCATGTCATCGCGAACCGACCAAAGTTGAATACCAATTTCCTTCTCGTTATCAGAACCGGTCGTACAACTCGAAAAAATTAGTGACGTGCATGTGGCAAAGAAAAGGGCAAAGAACAACGCTTTACCGTAAAAAAAAGACTTTTTCATTTTTTAGGTTTTAATAGATTATAGTTGGTAAAAAAATCAGTTTCAAAGATAACGAAATTCATTTTAATGCTCAGACCAATGCTTAAACATAAACACGAACTGAAAATCGAATCAAATTCCTCCTTTCTATTCACAATCATTAACAACAAAATACCTCTACGTCTTTAAACTATTGTCCAATGGCAGTGTCATAATGGATAGATAACCAAAATATTTAAAATGAAAGTTAATTTACTCTTAGCCATAACAATCTTATTTACAAGCTACACAACAATTGCTCAGCCCCCAAAACCGAATCCCGATGAATCTCCTTCGCTTAGCAAAGCAGTTATCAGCGGTAAAATTATTGATGCCGGAACCGGCAAAGCAATGGAATATGCTAATTTCTCCATCTTCTTATCGCAAGACTCATCGCTGGTTTCGGGCGGTATTACCAACGCAAATGGCGAATTTGTAATTCGGAAAATTGATTTTGGCACCTACTACGCCGAAGCTAACTTTATCGGGTTTAATAAAGTGCGTATTAACAATATCACGATAACAGCAGACAATCGACAAGTAAACATGGGCGTGTTACGGCTTGAGCCTTCGAATCAGGAAATTGGAACGGTTGATGTTGTGGCGGATCGTTCGAGAGTTGAATATAAAATTGATAAAAAAGTAATCAACGTCAGTCAGGACATAAATGCAACAGGAGGAACAGCTGTGGATGTGCTGGAGAATACCCCTTCAGTTGAAGTCGATATTGAAGGAAATGTCAGCGTACGAGGGTCTTCAAATTTTACGGTGCTTATTGACGGTAAGCCAAGCGTACTGGAAGGCAATGATGCCTTGCGGCAACTACCGGCATCAGTAATTGAAAACATTGAGATCATTACCAATCCGTCAGCAAAATACGATCCGGATGGGATGGCAGGAATCATAAACATTGTGATGAAGAAAAATATCCTTTCAGGATTCAATGGTATTTTAAATGCCATGATTGGCAGCCGTGATAAATACCGGACAGACTTAACGCTGAATTACAAAACAAAAAAAACCAACTTGTTTTTTGGAGCCGACATTAGCGATGAAACCTATTATGGAAGTGGAAATTCGTATCGGGAAACCTACCAAGGCGACACCACGACTTACCTCATATCAGACGGCGACCGCAATTATGGGCGAAGTGGACACCGCTTAAAAGGTGGAGTTGACATCTACTTAACTGATTTAGCAACCTTAACTTTTTCAGGAACGTACGGCGAATATGGACGAGAAAGTGGTGGAATGGGTAATGTCCACGAATATAAAGTTCCGGGAGATTATGACGTTTACTCGGTAGAAGATGAAAACTCGAAAAGGGAAGGCACCTACTACAACACAAACATCAACTTTCAACAAAAATTTAATGAAGACGGAACGCATAAACTGGATGCACTATTTTACTATTCGAATAGTGTAGGCGACGATTATGAATTTGAAGACGAATATTATACGAACGAAAATTATGAGCGAACTGAAGGCTATTTAGCCCGGGTAAAAACCCTCGAAACAGAGGATGAAGACGAATATCGAATTGAATTGGATTACACCAAACCAATTGGAGATGATGGTCGCTTTGAAGCCGGTCTGCAAAGTCGTATCGATCGCGAATTTGAAGATTATTCGTTCAACGATTGGGACAATAGCGCCAATGATTATATTGATAACCCACAGTTTTCGAGTTCGCAACATTTTAAAAGAGATATTATCGCCGGGTATTCCACTTTTGCCAACGGAATCGGTAATTTCAAATATCAACTCGGACTACGCGGAGAATATACCAACCGGAGTATTGAACACGAGAAAGCTGCAACCCCCGCAGAAATTAACCGTTTCGATGTATTTCCAACGCTTCATTTCTCGTACGAATTTCTGAACAAATTACAATTGATGACCAGCTATAGCCGACGTATTGACCGTCCCGGAGGTCGTGATCTTGACCCGTTCCCCAATTACTATAACCGCTACACCATCCGCTACGGGAATCCGGAACTAAAGCCGGAATATACCGATTCATATGAGTTGGGAGTCATGAAAAACTATGGCAAGTCTTTCGTCTCTCTTGAAGGTTTTTACCGGGTAACCAACAATTTAATCACCCGAGTTACTGAACTGGGCGACGATGGCATTTTCTATCTTAATACGATGAACCTGAACAACGATTATTCCCTCGGATCTGAATTGATGGGAAATCTGAATATCGACGACTGGTTGATTTTCAACTCCAGTTTATCTGTTTATCGTTACCGTATTGAAGGCGAAGTTTTAGGCGAATCAATTGACAGAAAAAGCACCAACTATACCGGACGCTTAAATACCACGGTGAAATTTGCTCCGGATTCTCGTTTGCAATTAACAGGTTTTTACAGGGGACCGTCAGTTTCAGCTCAAGGCGAGCGTTCCAGTTTCTTTTTTACGAACATTTCCTATCGACAGGATTTACTAAAACGAAAACTAACTGCAACGCTTAGCTTGAGAGATGTCTTTGGTACAATGAAATTTGAACGAACTTCATCCGGAATCGACTTCACCGATACCTATAGGCGAGAACGAGAATCTCAAGTTGTAACTTTAACCCTGAGTTATAAAATCAATAATTTCAAAATGGATCGCTCAAGTGGTGCCGATGGTGTAAGAGAGGTAGAATATGATGATGGAGGATTTTAATTCGTTTTTTTTACAGTTTTAGAGTTAGTTTGTTTGTTAAAAAGGAGGTCATATCGACCTCCTTTCTTATCCAGTTTAAAACATAAAAAAAGGATGCTCGAACGAACATCCTTTTGATACTAATATAAACCTCTAATCTTACTTGTTATGGTATTTTCTTACAATGTTGCTTGTCCTGGCTCCCAGTCACAAGGAGTTAGCTGCCCTGTTTGAAGCGCTTCTAAAACACGCAATACTTCAGGAACATTCCGGCCTATCGCCAGATCATTTACACTCACCCAACGAATGATACCTTTATCATCAATTATAAATGTTGCCCGGTAAGCAATTTTCTCATTTTCTTCTAAAATTCCAAGATCCTCTGCCAATGACTTCGAAGTATCAGCCAACATCGGAAATTTCAATTTTTTCAAACCAGCATGATCATTTCTCCAAGCTAAGTGAACGTATTCTGAATCTGTAGACGCTCCAATTAAATTGGCATCCAATTTTTTAAAATCCTCGTAATGATCATTGAATGCTGTAATTTCTGTTGGACACACAAAAGTGAAATCTTTAGGCCACCAAAAAACAACACTCCATTTACCATCGATATCTTTATTTGAAATAGTATCAAATTCTTTACCGGCATCTAGCGAAACTACGGCAGTTTTTTCGAACTCTGGAAATTTTTGTCCTATTGTTAACATGATCTTATCGTTTTTAATTGTGATTGAATAAAAAATTATAGAACAAAGATAAAGGTAGACGGCATACCAATCAAATTGATTTTTTTTATTCGAAATAGACAAAAGCTATATTCAATAGCAACGAAACAAACTCCTCTTATCAACACAACCCGCAAGTAATTAACAAAAAAAAGAACTCCTGTTCGCCAAACTAATAATTTGTGCTTATGTCTAAAGAATTATATCTTTATCGCGTCTTTCGAATTTCTTAAATTTTCGAAAAACAGATACACCTAAATCAAATAAATAGTAAACCATGAAAAAGCTTTCAAAAGAATCGAAGCAATTTTCTAGAAGGTCATTCCTGGGCACTGCCGCAACGGCAGCTGCCGGAATCACAATTCTTCCCAGCAATGTTATTGCTGGTCTTGGGCACAAAGCTCCTAGTGATAAACTAAATATCGTTGGAGTTGGAGTCGGCGGTATGGGCTTTGCAAACCTGAAAAATCTGGAGTCGGAAAACATCATTGGTCTTTGCGATGTCGACTGGAAATATGCAAAGAATTGTTTCGACCATTTCCCAAAAGCCAAAAAGTACAAAGACTGGCGAAAAATGTATGATGAGATGGGCAAAGAGTTCGATGCTGTAGTAATTGCCACAGCCGACCATACCCATGCCATTACTGCTGCCCATGCCATTACTATGGGAAAGCACGTTTACCTGCAAAAACCTTTGACCCACACTGTTTATGAATCACGTTTGCTGACCAAACTTGCTGACCAATACAATGTGGCAACTCAAATGGGAAATCAGGGAGCCTCAGGAGCAGGTGTTGCTGAAACATGTGAGCTGATTTGGAGTGGTGCCATCGGCGAAATAACAAAAGTTGAAGCATTTACCGACCGTCCGATATGGCCTCAGGGTTTGAATACTCCTGAACAGGGTCAATGGGTACCTGACACACTGGATTGGGATCTCTTTGTTGGGCCTGCAAAAATGCGTCCTTACAACGAAATTTACCATCCCTGGAACTGGCGTGGCTGGTGGGATTATGGAACAGGTGCGTTAGGAGATATGGCCTGCCACATCCTTCACCCCGTGTTTGAAGGATTGAAATTAGGCTATCCAACAAAAGCACAGGGCAGTTCAACCTTGTTGTTAAACGACTGTGCTCCAACTTCGCAAGCTGTAAAACTAACTTTCCCCGAAAGAGAAAAAGTAGGAAAAGTAAAAATGCCTGAAGTAGAAGTAAACTGGTTTGATGGAGGTATTAAGCCGATGTTGCCCGACAATTGGCCAGCCGGTAAAAATCCAAACAAATCTGGTGGCGGTACTTTTTTCTATGGAACAAAAGGGACACTGCACGTTGGCTGTTATGGTGTACAACCCGAAATTATTGGAGGCGAAACTCCTAAGGTTGCCAAAACAGAAAGAAGAGTGGAAGACGAATTAGGCTTAGCATGGAACAAAGGAGCTCATGAAATGGACTGGGTTCGTGCTTGTAAAGAAAAAGCTGAGAACAGAAAACCAACCACTTCCGATTTTGCTGAAGCAGGCCCATTCAACGAAATGGTTGTTATGGGAGTGCTTGCTGTTCGCTTGCAAGCTTTAAACAAAACACTTGAGTGGGACGGTGAAAACATGAAATTCACAAACATTGGAGATGATGAGGTTATTAAAACCGTTGTAAGAGATGGTTTCAAAATCCACGATGGTCATCCAACTTTTGATAAGACCTGGACTGATCCGGTTCCTGCAAAAGAATTTGCAGCTGAATTGATCAAGCATGATTATCGTAAGCCATGGAGCTTGCCAGATATGCCAGCTTAATTAGTGAATTCAATTTCAATTAGATAACAACGGGGTAAGATTTTTTCTTATCCCGTTTTCTATTTACGGTGAAACCCCGGTTTCACTTCCCAAAAAATTGCACTTCACAAAACCAACATTTCTTACTAAATTGCTTTCCGCATTTTCAAACAATCAACCCGATGAAATCAAAAAATAGTGCACTGAGCCGCAGACGTTTTATCCAATCGACAGGTGTCGCTTTGGCCGGATTCACCATCTTACCAAGCCACGTTGTTGGGGGAATGGGACATAAAGCACCAAGCGACAAACTCAACATCGCAGGTATTGGTGTTGGAGGAATGGGCTACCGCAACCTGAAAAATATGGAGACTGAAAATATTGTTGCCCTATGTGATGTGGACTGGAAGTATGCAAACAGAAATTCGTTTCGCGAATGGCCAACTGCTCCACAATACAAAGACTACCGGGTAATGTTTGAAGAGCAAAATGACATTGATGCTGTTATGATCGCAACGCCGGATCATTCGCATGCACTACCAGCGTTAATGGCTATGCGCCAGGGAATGCATGTCTACCTGCAACAACCGCTGACGCATTCGATATACGAAAGTCGGGTATTAACAGAAACCGCCCGGAAGTACAATGTGGCCACACAAATGGGGAATCAGGGCAGCTCAAACGATGACATTCGCAAAATTTGTGAATGGATATGGGCTGGAAAAATTGGCGACATCACCAGAGTAGATGCCTGGACAAACCGACCGATTTGGCCTCAGGAGTTAGAAAGACCAAAAAAGGAAATGCGCATCCCGAAAACGCTGGATTGGGACTTATTTATTGGTCCGGCCGAGTACCGTCCATACAACGAAATTTACACCCCCTGGAACTGGCGTGGCTGGTGGGATTTTGGCACAGGTGCTCTTGGCGACATGGGCTGTCATGTTCTCGCCCCCGCTTTTAAAGCGCTGAAACTGGAATACCCTATTTCGGTGCAAGGAAGCTCCACTCCTGTAAACACGGAATCGCCTCCTAATGCTGAAATGGTGATTTATGAATTCCCGGCGCGCGACAACTTGCCCAAAGTAGCCATGCCGCCGCTGACTGTTAATTGGTACGACGGAGGTCTGCTACCTCTGCGACCTGAAGAGTTAAGTGAAGGAGAAGGAATGGGCAATGAGAGTGGCGGTTGTATTTTCTACGGCACTAAAGGAAAAATCATGTGCGGATCATTCTCTGAAAACCCAACGCTTCTGCCAAGCTCAGAAATGGCAAACTTTAAACAACCCGAAAGAATCATACGTCGAATCCCCAATGCCATGAATGGTGGTCATGAACAAGACTGGATTCGGGCTTGCAAAGAATCACCGGAAAACAGACTAGCACCATCTTCCAACTTCGATTATGCCGGCCCGTTAAATGAAATGGTGGCTATGGGCAACCTGGCAGTTCGTTTACAAAGTCTTCAACGCAAGTTATTGTGGGATGGAACAAATATGCGTTTCACCAATATCGGAAGTAATGACCAATTACAAATACTGACTCGTGATGATTTTGAAATGACTAAAGGCGATCCGAAATTCAACAAGGAATACACGACACAATCGGCAAAACAAATGGCTGAAGAATGGATTCGCCACACCTACCGCCAAGGTTGGGAGCAGATTTAAATGAATTCTTTTGTTCGTTAAACTCAATGGTACCAGATATCCACATCACAACTCTTTCATAATAAATTCGGGGATCAGCCCATTAAGGATCGTCATGGTTGTTTAATTATTCGAAGCACCATTCTGCATGACTTAAGTGGTATTTTAATCTAGACTAAGAATAATAAAAATAGATTAAGGGTTTTGTCTTTTATTGCATAGATTTACACCATCACTATACAACGAATAACCAGCATGCTGATTATTTTGAGAAATACGCTAATAACCCTTTCTTTTCTAGCAATTAGTTGTGTTGCTTTTGCTTTCAATTCGGATATACATCCTGATCAAATCAGATTTAGCTATATCACAACAAATGATGGACTACCCCAAAATACAGTTGACTGCATCTTGAAAGACAGCCGTGGTTTCATGTGGTTTGGAACCGGTAACGGGGTTTGCCGCTACGACGGATATACCTTTAAAACGTATCAACAAAATCATAATCTGGGTTCACTTCCCAGTAATTTTATTCAAACCCTATGCGAAGACAGCTACGGCAACATATGGATAGGCACGGCCAAAGGACTGGCACATTTCATCTATGATAAATCAAGCTTTGCGAGTAACAATTTGCTGAACGAAAATGTGGCTAACTTTTCCATAACACATGTAATAACAGACAATGCCAGTAATTTATGGGTGGCGACCGAAAAAAACGGACTTTGGAAAATAAGTTATCATGAAAACGGAGAAACGGCAGCCACAAAAATGTTTGGTGAGGTACTTTCAAATCGAAATATCAGCAATCTATGTCTGCTAAACGATCAGCATTTGCTGATTGGTACTGATTACGGCCCCGTAGCAGTTCATTTAAACAACGAAAAAACAGCCATGGTTTGGAAACAGCTTGAAGAAAATCTTGCGGGGCAGAGTATTACTGACCTATTCCAGGATTCGAGAGGCAATATATGGATCGGCACCAATGGCAATGGGGTATTTCTATACGACACCAAGCGGCTTCAGACCACCTATTTTGGAGCAGAAAATGATATCGATTCTGATTTGAACCACCTAACCGTTTACGATATTATTGAAGACATAAACGGGGTTGTTATTGTAGGAACACTCGGAGGGCTAAACTACTTTGACTACAGCTCAATGGTTTTTTCGAGTATCTCGGATAAAACAGAATCGAAAAGATACCTGAATACTCCTTTTGTCAATTCGCTTTATGCTGACGAGCTCGGAAATATCTGGATTGGAACAGAAAAAGGTGGCGTTAATTATTACAACAGCTTTCAAAAACCGTTTTATTCAATTCAGCATAACCCAAGCAATAGCAATACAATTAGCCATAACACCATCAACTCCATTTACATCGAGAAAGATAATTTGTGGATTGGAACAGCTGGCGGCGGCCTGAATAAGCTTAGTGCCAATGGGAAAAAGAACATCCGTTTTGAGCTTGACCCAACGATAAGGGGTAGCATCAACAACAATTTCATTTCTTCGCTTTTGCGGGATCAGAACAAAAACATGTGGGTGGGTACCTGGGGGGGCGGTATCAACCTAATGCTTTCTGAAAATAAGAACCAGTTCGCCACTTTTCTTAACGACCCTTTAGATTCGACCAGTTTATGCAACAGTTTCGTTTCATCATTAAAGCAACTCGATAAAAACAGAATTTTAGTAGGTACCCGAGACGGACTCGATATTTTTACCCCTTCAGAAAACACGTTTCGGCATGTTCACGAAAAAATGCAACTTGAAAGTAATTTAGAGGTGGGCTGCCTGTTGGCCGATCAAAAAGAACGAATATGGGTTGGAACACGAGATGGGCTATACCGTTTATCACGTACTGATCTACTCGAGCTCACCACAGAGACGAAATCGATAGAATTCCTTAAGTTTTCCAACAACATCAACAATCCTAATTCACTGGCAGGAAACTATGTGATCTCACTTCGCGAAACGAAAGCCGGGATTATTTGGCTAGGCACATACGGTAACGGAATATGCAAATATGTGGAAGATAGCGACACCGGCCATTTCATCAGTTATTCAGAAGAAGACGGACTGTGCAATAATTTTGCCTACGCGATAGAAGAAGATTTGCAAGGAAATTTGTGGATAAGCACCGATAGAGGGCTCTCTAAATTCAACCCAAAAACAGAAGAATTTCAAAATTTCTATACCAGCGATGGGCTGTTAAGCGATCAGTTTTACTGGTCAGCCTCTTTCGCCGACGAAAGCGGAGATCTTTACTTTGGAGGAATTGAAGGAGTAAACTATTTTTCGCCAGAGCAAATTGAATCCTACCCCAATACACCGACGCCAGTTTTTACTGAATTATCAGTTTTTAATTCCCCTGTTAAAGTTGGCGATAAATACCATTCAAAGGTAATTCTTGAGAAACCCATTGAAGAAACTGAACACATCGATTTATCTTATAAAGATGCTGTATTTTCGATTGAATTTTCAGCATTGGATTATTTTCACCCTGATAAAATTAAGTACCAATATAGGATGGAAGGTGTCGACCAGGATTGGGTAGAAGTACCGTCGACAAGGCGATTTGCCAATTACACGAACCTTTCGGGTGGCAACTACCGATTCATGATAAAAGCAGCAAACAGCGACGGAGTGTGGTCGAAAACTCAACGACAGCTTTTGATTACCGTAATTCCCGCATTTTGGAAAACTGCCTGGTTTCAGCTTTTAGTCATCCTCCTTCTATTATTAACAGTAATGGCCTACATCCGTTACAGAACCCGTTTTTTGAAAGAACAAAAACAAAAATTGGAAAAACAGGTACGTGAAAGAACATACAAAATAGAAGAGCAAAAAGAAGAGCTTGCCAAGCAACGCGACGAAGTCATTGAACTGAACGAGAAAGTGAAACTTGTAAATCAATTGCGGTTACGCTTTTTTACCAATATCTCGCACGAATTTCGGACTCCGCTGACACTGATTATTGATCCTTTGGAACAATTAATGGAAACGTTAAAAGACGATCAAAATGCAAAAAATACGATCACCATTATCAATAGGAATGCACAACGCCTGCTCCATTTAATCAACCAACTCTTGTATTTCAGGCGGATTGAAACAGGTAAACTGGATTTAAATGTAAGTAACGGGAATATGGTACAATACCTCAACGGTATTTTTGAATCGTTTAAAGACCTCGCCGAGCATCAGCAAATTGACTATCGTTTTTCAGCAACCGAAATAAATGAAGAGACCTGGTTTGACGCCGAAAAAGTAGAGAACGTATTTTACAACCTGCTATCTAATGCGTTTAAAAACACACCTGTGTCGGGAAGCATTAAAATGAAAGTTGAATTTATCAACAGCAAAATCAACAACTGCATTGATTTACCTTATGTTTCCATCAGTATTCACGACTCTGGTTCAGGAATCTCGAAAGAACATCTATCCAGCATTTTTAAGCGATTCTACAAAGCGGAGGAAACCAGCAAGGATTCGTACTTTACCAGCTCGGGAATTGGACTGGCACTAACCTACGAAATTGTGCAGGCTCTGCATGGCGAAATTAAAGTTGAAAGTGAAAAGGGAAAAGGCAGCACATTTACAGTGTGTATCCCCTGCACCAAAGATCGCTTTTCGGAAAATGAGATCAATCAAACAGCAGTTCCAACAGACATAAACATTGAAGGCCGGGTAAATGTGCTAGCCGAACACATTATCGCCGAAAAATCGGGTTATAAGCAGGAAGAAGAATCACACAATGACAAATCCAAACCGACAATATTAATTGTAGAGGACAATTTTGACCTACGAAGTTTCTTGTTACAAACCTTACGGTCAGACTATCGGGTTTTAGGTGCCGAGAATGGGAAAATTGGTTTAGCAATGGCTAAAAAGTATTCTCCCGAATTAATTATCAGCGATGTGATGATGCCCGTTATGGATGGCATTGAGCTCTGTAGCCGACTAAAGAAAAACATACAAACAAGCCATATTCCGATCGTGTTGTTAACAGCAAAAAATATGGTGGAAAGTTGGATTGAAGGATTAGAAACCGGTGCCGACGATTACATTCCAAAACCGTTTAACTTCCAAATTCTTCAGGTAAAAATGCGCAATCTGATTGAATCACGCAGGGCGATTAAGCGATTGTTTAGCAGCCCCGACAATATTCCTTCCGAACAAATAATGCCCAACACGTTGGATCAGGAATTTATAAACAAAGCATACGAGGTACTCGAAAAAAATTACATCGAATCTCAATTTTCAGTCGATCAATTCGCTAAAGAAATGTTTGTCAGCCAAAGCTTGTTGTATAAAAAAATAAAAGCATTGACCGATCTTAACATCACCGACTTTATTAATTCATTCAAATTAAAAAAAGCCATCGAACTAATAAAGACAACGAATGAGCCATTATCAGAAATTGCTTATAAAGTTGGTTTCAACGACCCTAAATACTTTAGCCGTATCTTTAAAAAGTTTTACGGTATGAGTCCAAGCGAATTTTCAAAAAAGCAGGCCATCCGATAAACACAGGGCACAAGCCCCCATCAGAAACGACTTCTTTCTCAATTTGTCCACTTCATTTCACAATTCGTCCTCCCCTTTAATGTAATAGTCTGGGTAGTTTTATACCAGATTTTAACGCTAACTAATTTTTGATCTTATGAAAAAATTCTTAACCAGTGGATTAATGTTCTGCTTCCTGCTTATTGCAGGTACAAATTATGCGCAACATACGGTAACGGGTGTTGTTTATGATGCAGGTGATAATAACAATACATTGCCTGGAGTTAATGTAGTTGAAGAAGGAACCACAAACGGGACGATCACCGACGTCAATGGCAACTTCTCCATTTCTGTTTCTGAAGAAAATACAACCCTTCAGTTTTCATTTATAGGTTTTATTGCGCAAGAAATTCAACTTGATGGAAGATCAAGTATTGAAGTACAATTACAACAAGATGTATTTGGAATCGAAGAAGTAGTTGCCATTGGCTATGGCACTCAAAAGAAATCGGATCTTACCGGTTCTATTTCAATTGTTGAAACTGATGAAATGGCCAAAGCCGCAACAAACGATGTTAGTAAAGCTTTACAAGGTAAAGTGGCCGGTGTTTCCATTCAAAGTTCCGGCGATCCGGGTTCTGCTCCAAAAGTAAAAATTCGTGGTGTTACTTCCTTTACCAATAACGATCCGCTCTATGTCATCGATGGTGTTTTTGCTCCGGCAAATGATATTCCAACCGAAAACATCGAATCGATTCAGGTATTAAAAGATGCATCGGCAGCTGCAATTTATGGTTCGCGTGCTGCAAATGGTGTAATCATTATTACGACAAAACGTGGTACAAAAGGCGAAATGAACGTTTCGTACAGCGGATATTACGGTTTTCAGGAAATTACAGAAAGAATGGATGTACTTGGACGGGAACAGTATCAAACACTGGTCAACGAGTCAACAAACAATGCAAAAGCATATCCTGAGTATAACGAGCTGTACATTTTCCCTGCAAATGATCCATCGAGCCCATACTATGTTGACAATGTAAACACCAACTGGCAAGACGAATTGTTTAAAACAGGCCATATTAACAACCATACGGTTTCGGTTAGCGGTGGAAACGATGTCTCGAATTTTAGTATGAGCTTGAACTATTTTGACCAAACAGGTACGGTCGAAGGAAACGGACCAAATTACACAAGATACGGTATAATGGTTAATTCCGATCACCAACTGGGTAAACTAAAAGTTGGCGAATCGCTCCATTACACTTATGCTGATCGTGATCTGATGTCGTTCCTTCACGATGGAACGATGTTAGGTTACACGGCTTCTGCTATTCCTACACTCCCGGTATACGACGAAACTAAAATGAATGGTTACTCTTCGGCCAGCGCCGATTTGCACGGAGCCTATTCTGCCAACGTTGTTGGTATGAATAATTTGATTGAGAGTAATACAAAAAGAAATCGTTTGATTGGCAACGTTTATGGTGAGTATGAAATCATCAAAGGATTAAAATACAAGCTTAGTTTAAGTTACGAGCGGACCGACTGGCGCGACTACCACTTCGAACCACTTTACGACTTGGGTTGGTTTGCCGGCTTTTCAAACACCATTGCAAAAATGGATGACAACCGCGGTTACGGTTCTACAGGTACTATTGAAAACACCTTGTCGTACAATACAACAATCGACAAGTTTACGTTAAATGCTTTGCTCGGACAAAGTGCACTCAATACATTCATGTCAAGATCTTATGGACATGCTGAAGGTTTCTCAAAACCGTATTTCAAACAATTGAGTAACGGTGAAGACAGAACAAGCAGTGGAGACGAATTCCAGTCACGTTTGGCTTCTTATTTCGGTCGGGTAATTGTTGGATACGACGATAAATACTTGATGACAGCAACAATACGTCGCGATGGTTCTTCACGATTCAGCCCGCAGAACAAATGGGGTAACTTCCCGTCAGTAGCAGTGGCCTGGAAAGCGCATAAAGAAGACTTTTTGGCTTCAAGCGAATTTATCAGCCAGTTAAAAGTTCGTGCTAGTTACGGTATATTGGGTAACCAAAACATTGGAGATTACCTCTACCAGGGTTATATCAACCCATACGCAACTTATGTGTTGAATGGTAGCCCAGTCGCTGGAGGAGCTCAATTTATTCCTGCTTCAACAGACATTAAATGGGAACAATCGAAAACCACCAACATTGGTTTGGATTTCGGGTTTCTCGAAAACAGAGTCCTGATTACTACAGAATATTACGTAAAAAGAGTTGACGACCTGTTAGGAACTGTTCCTACTCCAACTCACCTGGGATGGTACGATTGGGAATCGCCTGTACAAAACGCTCTGTCGGTTAAAAATCAGGGATTTGAATTTAACGCAACCTATCGCAAGGCTGAAGGTCAATTCAAATACAGCGTTAATGCTAACTTTTCGACTCTTAAGAACGAAGTATTGAGCCTTGGTGAAGGTATTAACCCAATTGACGGAAACTGGAGCCGTACCGATGTTGGTACCGAAGTTGGTGAATTATATGGTTATGTTGTTGAAAAAGTATTCCAAAGCAAATCAGAAGTTGAGGCATTGAACGCCAATGCTCCTGACGGACTTTACCAGGAAAATCTGACCGATGCTGGTGACTTCATGTTCAAAGATCTTAATGATGACAACGAAATTACGGAAGACGACCGCACACACATGGGTAGTGCATTACCAAATTTCTATTTCGGTTTTAATTTCAACGCGGAATACAAAAATTTCGACCTTACTATTTCAGCTCAAGGTGCTACCGGAAACAAAGTTGTTAATGCAATAGGAAATGGTCTTCGTGCCGGTGCCGGTTTAGAAAACATGAGTACTGACCTGATGAACAGATGGATAACGAATAATACCAATACCGGAAGACCAAGAATTATCCGAGATGATCCGAACCGCAACACAAGAGCGTCAGATTTCTGGTTAGAAGACGGTGATTACCTAAGATTCTCGAACATTGAGTTAGGATACACACTACCTGAGTCAGCACTCGATTTCTTAAGTCTCTCTTCAGTTCGCGTCTATGGTTCACTTCAAAATGCCATTACAATTACCAGTTACTCGGGCTACGATCCTGAATTTGATAACGACGGATTATTCGATAGAGGAACAGACAATGGCGTAACAGCAAACAGAGCATTTACCGATTTCTCAGGTGGATTACCTACTCCTAGAACAATTCTGTTCGGCGTAAAAGTTGGATTTTAATAATATCTAAAAAGCATTATCATGAAATTAAAATATATTTTCCTCACCTTTTTAACTTTGTTCATGGCATCATGTAACGAAGAGTGGTTGGAGTTAAGCAACCCAAACCTGCAAACGACCGAAACCTACTGGCAATCAGAAGCTGATGCAAAAGCTGGCGTAAGTGCCACATACATGGGATTACTTTACGATGGTACCTGGCTACGTTTTGTCCCTTTCGCATTAAGTCTTAAAGGCGACGATATTCAAAGTTTCAGCCCATGGCGAGTATTAAGTTTAACGGGTAAATTTAACCTGGATGAAGACCCGATTATGGCACAATGGCCATGGACAGCATTTTACGGTGTAATAAACAGAGCCAACCAGGTTCTTGAAAATATCGATAACATAGAGTTTGCTAATCAGGCAACTTACGATCAATACAAAGGAGAAGCCTTATTCCTAAGAGGTTTATCAAACTATTACCTTGTTTCATTTTTCAGAAATATTCCTTTGGTAATGAATACGTACCAAAGCGAAGAAGACCTGTATCCTGAACAAGTAAGTCCTGAAATTGCATGGAAAGCCGTAATAGATGATTTTAAAGCAGCAGCTGATTTATTGCCAACAACTTATCCTGAATCGGACTTGGGCCGTGCTACAAAAGGTGCTGCACTTGCATTTACCGGGAAATCATATTTAATGAACCACGACTACGAAAATGCTTCTATTTATTTGAAAAAAGTGATTGACCTTGGCATTTATGATTTGGTACCAAATTACGCTGACAATTTCACCACTTCAAATGAGAACAATTCTGAATCGATCTTCGAAATTCAGCTCGACCGCAGTGTAGGTGGAACAGAACTTGGGTGGGTAAGCCAACCTGCTGCCGACTGGTCGAAAACAACAGCCCATGCCATTACTTTTGCACCAACTCCGTTTGGATTTGGTGATGCTGCCGCAACACAATGGATTTTTGATGAATATATGGCTGAAAAAACTGTTGACGGTGAAGTTGACCCACGTGCTGTTGTAAGCATGAGCTACGATACAACTGCAACAACCATGTACGGAACTCCTTTCAGAGAAGCTTTTAATGAGTCGAGATGGGACGGCGTTTACATCCGTAAATACACCAACGCTTATTCATCCGAAAGAGAAAATGAATTGGATTGGCGTTCAGACATTAACGAGAGAGTAATGCGTTATGCCGAAGTGATGATGATGTATGCAGAATGTCAGTATGAACTTGGAAATCCTGAAGTAGCAGCAGAATACATCCAAACGGTACGTGACAGATCTAATTTGCCTGATATATCATCTGATATCGCTGCAATGGGAGACCAGGAATTCTACACTCAGCTTTCACATGATAAAGTGCTGGAGTTTGCGTTCGAAGGAATTCGTTTTGAAGATATCGTCCGCTGGGGTTGGTTATACAACGCAGACAGACTTCAGGAACTGAAGGATCATGATTCAGAATTTTCAGGATTTATCGAAGGGCGTGAATACTTCCCTATTCCACCTGCAGAACGCGATAAAAACCCGAATTATACTCAAAACCCAGGTTGGGGGATTTAATAAATAGATAAATCAGAAAAGGCAGGTTCCTTTAGCTTGCCTTTTCTTTTCATAATCACTCAATGGCATGCGCACATTAATCAAAATATCACTTTCGGTTCTGTTTCTGGCATTAAATTTCAGCTGCACACAGAGCGTTAAAACCGAGGGAGAAAAGACCTCTTCCAGAGATTCCACTCCAACGCAGATCAATAATCCCATTATCACGGATAAATACACCGCCGATCCGGCTGCATTGGTATACAACGATACGGTTTACTTGTATGTAGGACACGATCAGGCTCCTGTAGAAAAGAATTTCTACGAAATGAATGAGTGGCTGGTGTATTCATCAACCGATCTGGTTAACTGGAAAGAACATCCGGTTCCGTTGAAGCCCTCCGATTTTGAGTGGGCTGCACACAGTGCCTGGGCTGCTCAGGCAATCGAGCGCAACGGAAAATTTTACTGGTATGTAACAGTTGAACACGGAAATATTCCGGGAAAAGCGATTGGGGTAGCTGTATCCGACAGTCCTGTAGGTCCGTTTAAGGATGCCCTTGGGAAAGCTTTAATCACAAACAATATGACCACAGATCAAACACAGATTAGCTGGGACGATATTGATCCGACCGTTTATATTGACGACGATGGCCAAGCTTACCTGTTTTGGGGAAATACAGCTTGCTACTGGGCAAAACTAAAAGACAATATGATCGAACTGGATGGCAATATACACACGCTTGATTTGCCTAACTTTACCGAAGCGCCCTGGATTCATAAACGTGGCGACTGGTATTATCTGTCATACGCCTATCAGTTCCCGGAGAAAACAGCTTATGCTATGAGCAGATCCATTACCGGTCCATGGGAATTTAAAGGTATCCTGAATGAACTGGCTGGCAATTCAAACACAAATCATCAAGCAATTATCGAATACAACAATAACTGGTACTTCTTTTATCATACTGGCGGAATTCAGCCACATGGTGGCAGTTTCAGGCGCTCGGTTTGTATCGACCAACTTTATTATAACACAGACGGCACGATGAAACGTGTTGCTATGACCTCAGAAGGAATTCAATAAACTTTATCAAAATGAAAAAAGGAATCACCCTAATTATCGCCCTATTACTTTTATCAATAAAAGTTTTCCCAAATGAAATTGTTGTTCACGATCCCGTAATGATTCAGCAAAATGGAACTTATTACTTGTTTTCCACGGGATGGGGAATTAGTGTGTGGTCATCACCAGACATGAAAAACTGGACCAGTGAAGACCCGGTCTTTGATGAAGCCCCACAATGGGCTCTGGAAGCAGTAAAAGGATTCAAAGGGCACATATGGGCGCCCGATATTGCTTTTTACAATGGAGCTTACTATTTGTATTATTCGATATCAGCTTTTGGAAAGAATACCTCGTGCATTGGCTTAGCGACTAACAAGACCCTGAACCCTGAAGATCCGGATTTTAAGTGGGTCGATCATGGAAAAGTTATTCAATCAATACCCGGAGAACACAATTGGAATGCCATTGATCCGAACTTAATTATTTCTGAAGATGGAACTCCGTATTTAAGTTTTGGTTCTTTTTGGGACGGATTGAAGCTCGTAAAACTGACGAAAGACGCGATGAAAGTGGCTGAAGATTTAACGAACATTCCAACCATTGCCTCACGAGAAAAAGATTCCGACGAGTCCAACCCTCCGTCTATTGATGATAATCCGGTTGACGCCGGCGGAAATGCTATTGAGGCTCCATTTATTTTTAAAAAGGGAGATTACTACTATCTTTTTGCATCGATTGATTATTGCTGCAAAGGAGTTGAGAGCACCTATAAAGTGATTGTCGGACGATCGAAAACTATACCGGGTCCATATCTAGATAAAGCAGGAAATTCTCTGGCAAAAGGTGGTGGTTCCATCTTGCTGAAAGGAGATGAAAATTGGCACGGTGTCGGTCACAATTCGGCATACACATTTAATAAAAAAGACTATCTGATTTTTCATGGTTATGATGCTCATGATGATGGTAAACCGAAATTGATTATTAAGGAATTGTCATGGGATGAGAATAATTGGCCTTTCATTGATGAGTAACAAAAAATGGAAACGATAAAATTGAGAATATGAAACATAGTGGTCCTGGTTTTGGGAAGTTCATTCTGGCGGTAGCAATAGTTTCAACAGTTCTTTCAGGAAGCTCAGTTGCTCAAAATGCACGCATAAAAATTGACGTTGACCGTGAGATAGGAGAAGTAGATAAAAACATTTACGGTAATTTTGTAGAGCATCTTGGACGATGTGTTTACGGAGGAATTTACGATCCTGGAAATCCGCTTTCCGATGAAAACGGAATCCGTTTAGATGTACTGGAAGCAGTCAAAGGATTGAATGTTTCATTAACCCGCTATCCGGGTGGAAACTTTGTTTCGAACTACAACTGGAAAGATGGCGTTGGCCCAAAAGACGAGCGTCCTCCAAGAATGGAATTGGCTTGGGCACGTTTAGAAACCAACCAGTTTGGCACCAACGAATTTATGGATTACGCCAAACGAATGAATACCGAACCCTATTTTGCCGTTAATCTGGGAACAGGAACCATTAAGGAAGCACAGGAATGGGTCGAATACTGCAACGTAAAAGAAGGACCGTATTATGCAGAGCTGCGCAAAAAGCACGGATATCCCGAACCTCACAATATTAAATACTGGAGCCTGGGGAACGAGATGGACGGTTTTTGGCAAATGGGACATCTGAATGCTGAAGATTACAGCAAAAAAGCACGTGAAGCCGGTAAATTGATGAAATTAACTGATCCGGATATTAAACTGATTGCAGCCGGAGCTTCAAATTTTCGCCCGAATAACGACCCACACGAATGGAATGCAACCGTCCTTTCTGAACTCAGGGACGTTGTTGATTACATTGCCTTGCACATGTATTTGGGCAACCATCAGGACAATTACTACAATTTTGTTTCGGCTCCTTTGGTTTTGGAAGAGCGCACGAAAGTAGTGAAAGGAATGATCGATCGAGAGATGGAAAAAGCCGACCGCGGCGATCGCGATCCGATTTACATTGCCTGGGATGAATACAACATCTGGTATCGCTGGAGGGCTAAAGAAACCATGACCGGAACCCGCGCCCTTGAAGAGCGTTACAACCTGGAGGATGCCTTGGTTATTGCAGGTTTCCTGAATGCTTTTGTACGCAATGCCGATATCGTGAAAATGGCAAATATGGCGCAGTTGGTAAATGTTATTGCCCCAATTTTTGCTGAAGAAGATGGTGTTTTCTTGCAAACAATATATTATCCACTTCAACTGTTCGCCAACAATATGTTTGGTACCTCGCTCGATGTTTTTGTTGATTGTGAAACCTACAACACGGGCCATTTTCAGCTGGGACTTGCAGAACAGGTTGCCCAAATTGACGATGTTCCCTACTTAGACGTTTCGGTAACTTACAACAATGGAGAAGTTGTTATCGGTGTAATTAACCGACATCGAGATGAAACGATTACGACTGATATTATTTCGCAGGAAGGACTTTTTGATGGTGAGTTTGAAATATTTGAAGTCAACGGTCCTGATATTAAAGCGGAGAACGACTTCGATCAAACCAAGGTTAAAACGGTTCAAAAAGAATCAGTTAATATCAAAAAGGAAGATGCATTTACCTATAATTTTCCTCCTCACTCATTTACAATGCTAAAAGGTAAAATTGTTGAATAGATTTATTTCCGACAAGAAAATGAGAAAATACCTGCTTTATATAGTCGCCCTTACTATTCTGGTCGTTTCCTGTAAAAAGGATGCGGAGATCGAGGAGCCGAAAATTCCTGATCCTGATCCGGCTGACGAGGTTTCTCCCCCGCGAAACGAAGATTTTATTGGTCCAACGTATGCTGACAACTATATTCCATTAGCAGGCTGGGAAAACCGCTCTCAATGGAATCTCGCCAATGTGCACGATCCAACTGTTGAAAAAAGCGGGGAATATTATTACATGTACCAAACCGATGCATCGTACGGAAATGCCCACGATGGACATGGACATTTTCCATACCGTCGCTCGAAAGATCTGATAAACTGGGAGTTTCAGGGCATGGCTTTTCAAACCGTCCCGGCATGGTTAAAAGACTCGTTAAACAACAAACGATCTCGAATGACGCCTGCCCTTCCGGCGATTGAAAATCCAAGTTATGCTTTCTGGGCTCCTTGCATTCGAAAAGTTGGGGATATATACCGGCTTTATTACAGCATTGTAGTTACCAACCCAATTGTTGGGAATAACACGGAAACATCGTGGACAGAACGAGCATTTATTGGATTGGCAGAAACCGACGATCTTGCTTCAAATAATTGGGAAGATAAAGGAATGGTGGTATGCTCTGAACCGGATGGAAAAGAAACATACACCCGAACAGGATCCAACGACTGGAGTGGGTATTTCAAGTTCAACGCCATCGATCCAAGCTTTATTGTTACACCCGAAGGAGAACACTGGCTGATTTATGGCTCATGGCATTCCGGCATTGCCGCTGTTCAGTTAAACCCCAAAACCGGAAAACCTGATAAATTAGAAACACCCGAAGATTATGGCGTTCGGATTGCCGGGCGGGGAAATGTAAATAGCAACCGCTGGCAAGCACTGGAAGCACCCGAAATAATCTATAATCCGGAAACGGAATATTACTACCTGTTTTTAGCGTACGACGAACTTTCGGTAGCCTACAATACGCGGGTAGCACGTTCAAGAAACATGACCGGTCCTTTCCTGGGAATTAATGGCGAAAACATTACCAATGGCGATGAGTGCTGGCCCATGCTCACCCATCCTTACGCATTCAATGCACACACCGGGTGGGTTGGAATATCGCACTGTTGTGTATTTCAAAATCCGGCTACAAAACAGTGGTACTTTTCATCGCAAGGAAGATTGCCCGAAAATGTGCCGGGCATTAATGCTTCAAATGCGCTAATGATGGGACATGTGCGCGAGATGAACTGGACCGATGATGGTTGGCCGGTAGTTATGCCCGAGCGTTTTGCCGGAGTTCCACAACTGCCATTAACCGATGAGGCAATGATTGGCGAATACGAAATAATTCTCATGGAATACCAGTACCAAATAATTAAAACCTCAAGAACGTTTAAACTTCACCTTGACGGAACTGTAAGTGGGACACTATCTGGAAACTGGACGTTAGATGACACAAAAGGAATTTTACGTATTGGTAACTTGCAACTGATTGTTCGCGATGGCTATAACTGGGAGTCACACCCACGGGAAGCAACACTCATCTTATCTGGGTTAACAGATCAGGGAAAACCAGTTTGGGTGAAAAAAAATAACTAGTATTGCAATAAGAACAAATTCAATAGAAATACTTAATCATGAAAAAACTAAAATTTAGCCTTTCAATCTTATTCTTAATGTTTGCGATGGCAGCATTTAGTCAAACTACGCTTAGCTTACATACCGACCAGGCGAAGACCCAAATAAGCAAAGACATTTACGGGCATTTTGCAGAACACCTGGGACGCTGTATCTACGGAGGTATTTATGTCGGTGAAGATTCTGAAATTCCAAATATCAGAGGATTCCGCGATGACGTGATCGGTGCGCTGATTGATATGAAAATTCCATTATTACGATGGCCAGGAGGTTGCTTTGCCGACACGTACCATTGGAAAGACGGAATTGGCCCCCGCCAAGAACGCCCATCAATGGTCAATGTTCATTGGGGTGGAGTTACTGAAGACAATAGCTTCGGAACACACGAATTTCTCGATTTCTGTGATTTGATTAAAGCAGAACCATATATCAATCTGAATGTCGGTTCAGGAACTGTACAGGAAGCTTCAGAATGGGTTGAATATGTAACGTCGGCAAACATTAGCCCGATGACAGACTTACGCAAAAAGAATGGTCGTGAAGAACCATGGGACGTAAAATACTGGGGAATTGGCAACGAGAACTGGGGCTGTGGTGGAAACATGACTCCGGATTACTATGCCGATTTGTACAACCGGTTTGCCAGCTATTGCCGTGGTGATTTGTACAAAATTGCCGGTGGTCCAAATGTTGACGACTACAATTGGATGGAAGTTTTGATGCGCAAAACAATGCGTCATCCGCACCTGGTTCAGGGAGTTTCGCTACACAACTACACATTTACAACAGGCTGGACCGACAAAGGCCACGCTACCGATTTCGGCGAAAAAGAATGGATTGCAGTATTAAACAATACCCTAAAGATGGAAACACTGGTGAATCGTCATTCAACCATTATGGACAAATACGATCCACAAAAACGTGTCGGTTTAATTGTTGACGAATGGGGAAACTGGTTTAATGTGGAAGAAGGAACAAATCCAGGCTTTCTTTATCAACAAAATACATTGCGTGATGCCTTGGTAGCTGGAATAAACCTCAACATTTTTAACAATCATGCCGATCGTGTAAAAATGGCAAATATTGCGCAAACCGTAAATGTTTTGCAATCGGTTATTTTAACCAAAGAAGATGAAATGGTACTAACACCGACTTACTATGTGTTTAAAATGTACAGTGTTCATCAAAATGCAAAACTGATACCGGCAAACCTCGAAACAGGAACCTACGAATTAGATGGCAAATCAGTTCCTGCGGTGCATGCTTCGGCATCAACAAAAGACGATGTGGTTTCGATTACACTGTGCAACCTGAACCCGAATAAAAGCGAATCAGTCGATATAAATATAACCGGCAATGACTTTTCTTCAGCATCGGGACAAATTATTACGTCAGAAAATATGAATGATCACAACGAATTTGGCAGTGAGGAATCGGTAAACATCAAAACCTTTGAGGTGTCAAAACCAAAGAATGGAAAACTAACTGTTGATCTCCCAGCAAAGTCAGTTGTATTAGTACAAATGAAGTAAAACTTACTGCTCACGATATGAAAAGGCTGTCCAATTTTGGGCAGCCTTTTTTTCGCTTAAGCAGTGCATCTTCGAATCAACTGTTGAGTTCCGGACAACGCTTTTTATTATTAAACACTGTTGCCCGGGAAAAATAAAAACTTGGGTGATGCGAGAAACGAATAAAAACAGAACGACTGATATTCAACAAGATGGAGTTATGGACTAAAGCCCGGACGCTCTAGTGCGATACCTATGACGCGGGCTTTAGCCCATCATTTGAAATTTCAACCCGGACACTAATGATTATTAAACCCCATCCTAATCAATTCCATTTCCGACCCCAACCCCACCAGAAAAACAAGCCATTCCCTTCGTATTCGTTTCAATTCTACTCATTTGTCGCAATTCTTCCACACTTCGGAGAAACTAAAAAAACAGCTCATATTCCGAATTCCTTTTGCACAGTTGGTTATCAAGAGTAAACCCTACATTGCAAAATACTGGCATGGTTTTTCTCCTATATCCTGTAAAAGGTTATTACCGAATTCAGTTTAAACCGAAATAACCTTATCAAACTAAAAACAGAGATTATGAAGAAAGAAAATATTGAAACCCGATCGATTAACACGATAAGAACCTTGGCGATGGATGCTGTACAGAAAGCTGGCTCAGGTCATCCGGGAACAGCCATGTCGCTGGCACCGGCAGCCTATGTTTTGTGGAATAATATCATGAAGTACAATCCTAAAAACCCCCATTGGTTTAACCGCGATCGGTTTGTGTTATCGAGTGGTCACGCGTCCATTATTCAATATGCTATGTTGCATCTAACCGGCTATCCGTTATCGTTGAATGATCTGAAAGATCTTCGACAGTGGGGCAGCAAAACCCCCGGTCACCCCGAATATGGACTCACCGAAGGTATTGAAACAACAACGGGACCACTGGGACAAGGATTTATGACTGCTGTGGGAATGGCCATGGCAGAAGCACACCTTGCTTCACGATTTAATAAACCAGACGCCCCAATAATTGATCATCACGTTTATGGCTTTTGCAGCGACGGAGACCTGATGGAGGGAGCTTCAAGTGAAGCCGCGTCACTGGCTGGTCATTTTGGATTGGGAAAACTTATTTTTCTTTACGACGACAACCACATCAGCATTGACGGGGACACCGAAGTAACCTACAGCGACGATGTGAAAAAACGATTCGAAGGATACCACTGGCACGTGCAGGATTTAGGTGAAAGTGCCAACGATACCGAAAAAATTACCAAAGCTTACGAGGCCGCTCAACAGGAAAAAGATAAACCCTCGCTGATAATCTTACGTACCCACATTGCTTATGGCGCACCCAACGCACAGGATACAGCAGCAGCACACGGCTCGGCGCTGGGTGAAGACGAAGTAAAAGCAACCAAAAAAGCCTATGGCTGGCCCGAGGACAAATCCTTTTATGTTCCGGAGGAAGTGGAAACTCACATGCAAAAAGCCATTGACAGAGGCGAGGAGCTCGAAAAAAAATGGCAGACGATGTACGACCAATACCAGCAAAAACACCCGGACTTGCATGCGTTGCTGGAACAAGGGAGAGCACTTGAGCTCGATAAAGACTGGGATAAGGATATTCCCGAATTCAAGCCCGATGACGGCCCTGTGGCAACGCGTAAAGCATCGGCAAAAATTATTAATTCATTTGCGGAGCAGGTTCCTTACCTGCTGGGTGGAAGTGCTGATCTGGCAGCTTCAACAAAAACATTGATGGAAGAATCGGGGTATTTTGGCAAAGGAAACTACCAGAACCGAAATATCGCCTGGGGAGTCAGAGAACACGGAATGGCAGCGGCCACTTCAGGAATGACACTTCATGGAGGACTTCGGGCTTTTGCGTCTACATTTTTCATCTTTTCCGATTATGCCCGCCCGGCGATCCGGCTGGCAGCATTGATGGAACTGCCAGCCATTTATGTGCTCACCCACGATTCCATTGGTCTGGGAGGCGATGGCCCCACTCACCAACCCGTGGAGCACCTGGCTTCGTTTAGAGCCATGCCCAACATTTTTGTTTTTCGTCCGGCCGACGCCAACGAAGTAGCTTACACCTGGCGAGCCGTATTAAAGCGAAAAGAAGGTCCCTCGATGATGGTATTGACACGGCAAAATGTTCCGATTGTAAACCGGAGTAAATATGCCTCGGCTCAAGGTGTAATGAAAGGTGCTTACATCCTTTCGAACGAAAAAGGCGATACGCCTGATGCAGTTCTTATGGCGACTGGTTCCGAAGTTTCGCTGGCACTGGAAGCACAGGAAAAACTGCGCGACATGAATATTGACTCGCGGGTAGTGAGCATGCCTTGCTGGGAACTATTTAAGGTGCAGGACGAAGCCTACCGTAATGAAGTATTTCCGCCCAAGGTGAAAGCAAGAACAGCAGTAGAAGCAGGTGCTTCACTCGGCTGGAAAGAATGGGTTGGCGACAGTGGCACCGTGGTATCGGTGGAACGTTTTGGCTCAAGTGCTCCTTATCAGGAAAACTTCAAACATTATGGCTTTACGGTTGACAATGTGATTGATCATGTAAAACGATCAATAGAACAAAGTAAATCATGAACGTAAGGCTTGCCGTGCCGAAGAAAGAAAACAATTCAATCAGAAAAAGTAACATAAAATACAGCTATGGAAAAGTTTGATAAACTATTGGAATATGGACAAAGCTACTGGCTTGACAACTTATCGAGAGAAATAATTACAAACGGAGAACTGGAAAACAGAATCAAAAATGAAGGTTTGAGAGGAATTACCTCTAATCCGAGTATTTTTAATAAAGCGATTTCCAGCGGTCATTTGTATGACGACCAGATAAAAGCGCTGGCCGGAAAAGGAAAAAAACCAGACGAAATTTACGAGGCACTGGCCATTCAGGATATTCAGAAAGCCTGTGACCTGTTGCGCCCCGTGTTCGATGCATCAAACGGCGAAGATGGTTTCGTAAGTTTAGAAGTTTCGCCTTATTTGGCAAGGGAAACAGAAAAAACCAAGGCCGAAGCCCGACGACTGTATAAATCGGTTGACCGCCCAAACTGTATGATTAAGATACCCGGAACCCCGGAAGGAATTCCGGCCATTGAAGAAATGTTGTATGAAGGAATTAACATCAACATCACGCTGCTTTTTTCCATTGAAAGCTATGAAGCCGTTGCCGAAGCTTATTTGAAAGCTCTGGAACGTCGGGCTGAAGAAGGCAAACCCATTGATAAAATAGCATCAGTAGCCAGTTTCTTCTTAAGCCGGATTGATGTGCTTACCGATAAAATACTGTCGGATGATATTATTCCCAATTCACACGGCGATAAAAAAATATTAGCAGAAAATCTGCTGGGTGAAACGGCTATTTCAAGCGCCAAAATTGCATACCAAAGTTTCTTGAATGCATTCAGCGGCGACCGCTGGGAGAAACTGGCCTCGAAAGGCGCTCGGGTGCAACGTCCACTTTGGGCAAGTACCAGCAATAAAACCGAGGGATACAGTGACACCCGATATGTAGAACCACTTATTGGTCCGTTCACTGTAAACACAATGCCCGCCGAAACCATCGAAGCATTTAAACATCATGGTAAAGTTCTTCCCAATACCGTCAACGAGGATGTTAAAAAGGCTTTAAGCGTTTTTAGTGATCTTGAAAAAATTGAACTCAATTTAGACGCGATCACAGATCAACTGGTGAAAGAAGGTATCGAAAAATTCACCGACCCGTTTGACAGCTTACTCAAAAGCATTGAAAAAGAAGCAAATTAAGACTTAGCGTGTGAGAATTATTACTTGACACGGAGAAGATACTCAACATAACGGTTTAATACAGCTATGGAAAAATATGATTTTGGATTGATCTGATTCAGGCGCAGCGCGAATATTTTGGTTACCAACGAATTGGAGAAGAGGGTACCTTTCATACCGATTGGTAGAACTGTATTTTATCAAAAACGCTACACGTTCCTGCATACTCGGATAATGGTTGCCGAAGTTTGAACGTGAACGTATTTATACGATTATTCAATACACCAATTTCGCTGAAGTAAAAGGTTCAGATGTCGGTTTGATTTAACCGTTATACTGTGTAAATTGTTAGCTCATTAATATCGGGTCGCAGCAGACACCAAACCCGAAGGGAACATGGCTTGGCTATTGCGGTATCTGAATGGCTTGGCTTTTCACCTGGCTGCCTGTCCGCAACCCATTTGTTGTCCTTCACTCAAAGCGAACAACTATGATAGAAATATTATTAAAAAATAAGGAATGCTTGACTTTTCAAGCCGTTAGCGACATTTCGTCTTCCAAGCTCGACTTTCATTTAATGCAGTTTCATGATTCCACGGATGTTGAATTGGATTGGCTATCGGAGAATTATGGGCTCGACTTCACAATCATGAAAAATTATGAAGACATTGAAATCAGCTCTCACTTTTTAGAAACCACCTACCAGGCCTCATTCCATTTTTCCATTCCCTACCTGGATCGTGAAAAGAAAATGGTTGAAGAGCCTGTTTTTATCATTGTCACGAAGGATGGCGTTTTTCTGTTTTCAAGTTGCAAGCTGGATACGGTTTTTAACGAAGCTTATTCCAACAAGATCAGATCCATCCAGGAATCATCGGATACTGAAGGTATCTTTAAATTCCAGTTTGAGTTCATTTCAGACTATTTCGCAGATATTACTGAACATCAATCGAAAAAAATTAAAACGCTTGCAAGCAGAATTTTAATCGAAAAAGAGTTTTCGAAGGAAGAGCTGGATGTCATTACCACCTACAATTTCAACAACCTGTTAATCAAAGAGGCACTGTTGGAAACCTCCAGGATTTTCACATTGTATATGAAGAGCAATTGGGAACAAACAACCAGAATAAAAGAAAGTGTTTCTGTTGAATTGACCGACTTGTCGGCTGTTTCCGACTATATCCATTTTAATTTCGAGCGCCTGGACGATTTAAAAGAAAACGTATCGAATAAGATTGATTTAGAGCAAAACCATATTTTTAAAATGCTCACAGTGGTTACCGTGTGTATTTCTCTACCAACCTTTATAGCAGGTGTCTACGGAATGAACTTTGAAACGATGCCTGAACTTGAATTGACTTATGGCTACCCAATCGCTCTGGTGGCTATGATCTTATCGGCCCTGTTGCCTTTTATCTACTTCAAAAAGAAAAAATGGTTGAAGCAGTAGCCCCGCTGGCGCAGGTCTGTGACCCGGGTCTTGCTTTGAAAAAGCAAAAGTAACCTGTGGGTCAAACAATGACAACTTCAAGTCGTGCAATGGGCGCTTTACCTGCATCAACGCCTATTCCAAGTGAAACAACGACCTCTTTTCACCTCGTGCAACTCCTGCTCCCGAGCAAATCTTTTCGCGTGGTTTGGCTTCGCGTTTGTTGGAACAAGGTATTGATTTAACATTCATACAAGAGCTTTTAGGTCACTCTTCGTCCAAACCAACTAAAATAGATACTCCTGTTTCTTTACGGGAGTTAAAACCAATTGTCAACCCACTGAAAAACTGATGGGATGACACAAACATAACAGAGTCAACAATACTTGCTAATTATGGTAGGTATTGAGCACTTTTAAATTCGATAGAGAAAAAATAAAATGAAGAGTTATATTGCTAGACGAAAACAAAATCGCTCATGATACAGCTCCTGTTGTCAACGCAATAAACAAACGATCCAACCCCCGAAATTAAAAAACACAATTACCAACTAAAAATCAACATGTTAAAAAGCATTTCTTTTGAAGATTCTTTTGCTTATTTTTATTTAGACTGTATCTAAATAGTCAGCTTGCATTTATTAATCTTAAAACTGAATTGACGATGAAAAAAATTCCTATTCTTATTGTACTGCTATTGGCTATGATGGCCGCTTTGGCACAGAAAAAAAACGGCGAAGTATTTATTGAGCATCCAGCAATGGATAAAGTGGATAAACTATGGAATGCCCTCGAAAAAGGTGATAAAACAACTTATGGCAGCTTGTTGGCAGACACTGTAATGGTTGTTATCAACGGAAATCGAAATTTAAAAACTCGTGATGAACAGGTCAAGAGTGTTGATTGGTGGAACAAAGAATTTGAAGATCTGAAAGTTGCAACGGACACTCCTGCTTATGCCGATGCTATTGATTATAAAGAGAGTGGCGTATGGGTTCAGGATTGGTTACGATTAAAAGGGACGCACAAAGAAACAGGAATTAAGCTCGATTTATCTATTCATAATTTGTATAGTTTTAATGATGAGGGACAAATAACCTCAATCCATCACTATTCAAACAACGATGTTTTTCAGGAAATAAACAGAAGTAAAACAACGAGAGAAAACGGTAAAGTCTATATCGGACACCCTTACATCACCAAAGTTCGAAAACTTGCTAATGCCTATTGCGACAAAGATCTTGACGCCATGAAAGCGTTCTATGCAGATGATGTTTTCTTCTCAAACACCACCATGAAACTGAAAGAACAAAATGACATGGAAGCTCAGACTAAGGTATGGGAATCACAGTTTTCTGAAATGGACGACATCAACATGAAGCAAGTTGGATATCCGGATTGCATCTACTATGCTTTAAATGATGACTATGTTGTTTACTCCTGGTGGGTTTTTACGGCAACGTCGATTGCAGATGGGAAGAAAATAGAATTCCCAATGATGCTTTCGCATACTTTTAACGACGAGGGAAAAATTGTGAATTCGATGGGCTACTACAGCAGCAATCATTACGAATAATTGAATAACATCAATTATTGAAAAGACTCCATTATTCGAATAATGGAGTCTTTCTTTTTATCTAGTTATGCCAAGGAAGTTAATCCTAAAGCACGCGTTTGCATACAAAAATCAGATCAATCTGCCCTTTCAACCAAAACATGCTCTCCCACTTTCGTTTCAAGTTCGTATAAAAAATATGTTTTCAGCTCTTTCGGTTGCAAATCAGGATCACCAGCTATTTCAGGCTCTGGAATCGCTGTTGCTTTCATCAACGAATTCGCTTTCCCGGAGCCCGGATCGTACCCGGGCAAATTAAGTCGCCACTCCGAACGAATAATTGCTTTTCCCCCCAAAGAAGAATAAATGGTTGCACGCTCAAATTTTCCGTCAGCCCAACTCACGTCAATAGTAAAACCACCCCGAGCTTTTAACCCCTTAACTTCGCCTTTTGACCAGGAACTGGGTAATGCAGGCAAAAAGTGAATGGCTCCGGCATGACTTTGCACCAGCATTTCGGCAACACCGGCAGTTACACCAAAATTACCATCAATTTGAAATGGCGGGTGAGCATCAAGCATATTTTTATAGAGACCTCCTCCTGAATGGCCAGCTTGATCTCCAAAATTAATGGGAGTAAACAAATTCTGAATAATCTTTAAAGCATGATCACCATCTAACATTCGTGCCCACATGTTCGATTTCCAGCCCATAGACCAACCAGTGGCCTCATCACCTCGTCGCTCAAGTGAATTTCTAACGGCCGTAAACAATTCCGGGGTATCCCATGGATTAATTTGGTTCCCCGGATGAATTCCATACAAGTGGTTCAAGTGTCGATGATGCGGGTCTGTCTCTTCAAAATCTTCGTTCCACTCCATCAAAATGCCGTTGTCATTAATCCGAAAAGGTTGCAACTTAGGAATCAGCATTTGTAACTCCGACTGGAACTCCGGATCAATACCCAAAACAAGCGTTGCCTTTAAACAATTGTTTAACAACTCATTGGTCATAGCCAAATCGCATGCAGGCCCCGCACAAACAGCCACCGCACGGCCAGTCTCCGGATCGATGAATTTATTTTCAGGAGAGGTCCCAAACTGGGTTTCCAGGTAACCACTATTATTTGTATTCAACATCCCAATAAGAAACTGAGCGGCTCCTTTCATTGCCGGATACATCGTTTTCAAAAAATCCTGATTACCCGTAAATAAATAATGCTCCCAAACATGACTGAGCATCCAAACGCCTCCCATACTCCAATTCGCCCACGCCGGGTCAGCAGTTCCTCCTTCGCCAACAGGTGCACAATGCGCCCAAATGTCGCCATTATGGTGCGACGCCCAACCTTCCAAGCCATAATACGAGTCAGCAATAGCCCTCCCTTTTAGGCTGTTATTCGTTACTAAATTCATCAGCGGGTCGGTCAACTCTGACAAGTTGGTTACTTCGGCCGGCCAATAATTCATTTCAACATTAATATTTTGGGTATAGTTACTACTCCACGGAGGCTGAACGGTGCTACTCCAAATCCCTTGCAAATTGGCCGCTTGCGTTCCAGGTCTTGATGAAGATATAAGCAAATAACGACCATACTGAAACAACAGCGCAACCATATCCGGATCTTTGTTTTCCTTGAATGAAATAATTCGCTCATCAGTTGGAAAACTGTCTACATGCTGCTCCTCGCCCAGTGTCAGGGCAACCCGATCAAAAAGCTGCTCATAATCCGTAACATGATTGCTCTTTAAGGTCTCCCAGTCCAACTGAGCCGCTTCTTTCAAATTTCGATTTGCAATCGTTTCAAAATCTTTCCCCTCCAAGCCCGGAGACTTAAACGGCCCGTTAAAGCTGGTGGCCGCTGAAATTAATACAATTGCTTCTGTTCCACTTTTCAGGGAAATTTTGTCATCGGCTACCTGGACTTCGCCGTCTTCCGAGCGAATCTGCACATTCACCTGAGCCTTCATCCCTTCTCCAGTCCAATCATCATAAACAATGGGTTGATCAACATCCCGATAATTAGGTGCTACCTGTTTCGGAGCCTGAACAATCATTTTATAAACCCCATCTTCTGAAAGAATTTTATGT
This sequence comes from Sunxiuqinia indica, assembly GCF_009847015.1. GTDB lineage: Bacteria > Bacteroidota > Bacteroidia > Bacteroidales > Prolixibacteraceae > Sunxiuqinia > Sunxiuqinia indica. The sequence continues at coordinate 58,157 of NZ_WVEM01000015.1, read as the reverse complement.
TTCAGCAGGCTATTCAGCGACAACGAAAAACTAAGTTGACTGGGCTCTGAAGCTGTAAGTTTTACTGCAATGACTTGATCGGGATAACTGGCCAAAACCTCACGCTTGTATCCAACCCCGTTTGTTTCATAAGTCACCTCGGAAACAGACTCAGAAATATTCAACTGCCGCTTGTAATTCGAAAATGTCTGATGTCCGGTTTCAAGCACTAAGTCTCCCAGGGGCTGATAGGATTCGGTGTAAGGCCCCTGGATGTTTCGTATTACTTCATCGGCTTCCGTATATTTTCGATCCTCAACCAATCGGGCAACCTTCGCAGCATAGCCGGCAGCGTCCGCATTTGTCAAATCCCGTGGATATCCCGACCAGAATTCGTCATGATTCAATCGAATAACTTCATGATCAGGCCGCCCAAAAATCATCGCTCCAAAGCTGCCATTTCCAATAGGCAAGGCTTCCATCCATTCGCTGGCGGGCTCATTGTACCAAAGTTTGAGATCTTTTTTTACTTCTTTTTGCCGACAAGAGAAGAAGGTGCTCGACACCAATAAAACAAGCATTAGGTTTAGGAGTATTGATTTCATAGTAGCTAAATAGTTTTCATCAAAAATAGAAAAAGTAAGTTGAATGAGGATAGTGAAACAAATACTTTCCTACGAAATAAACACAAATAGCTGTCAATAATCATATTTCTTTTGTTGAGTAAAAGGAAACACACTGAGCCGGGAAAACGTATATTAAACCAAAACCGATACGCTTAAAAGCAGCTCATGAACCGTGTTCATATCCTTTTCCAAAAGGACATTTAATCGCCACCATCGTTCCTGCACCGCCCCCTATCATCCAAATAAATTAAAACTAAAAATCATGCAAGTCAAGAAGTATCCATATTGCGATTTGAATCGTTATCGGGGTCTACTTATTGAGGTTGGTTTAATCCTCTCTCTTGGGATTTGCTTATTGGCTTTTGAGACGAAAACAACGGTCAAAAAAAGTGAAATTACCGGCTCAATTGTTACTCAGGATATCGACAACGAAATCATACCAATTACCAGACAAGAACAAGTTAAACCGCCACCTCCTCCTCCGCCTCCAAGAGTAGTAGAAGTTCTCAACATTGTTTCCGACGATATTGAAATTGATGAGGAACTGGAAATTGAAGACACGGAAGCCGATGATCAAACAGCTATCGACATTACTCCGGTCGTTACCGCCTACGAACAAGAACAGGAGGAAGAGGAAGAAGAACAGATCTTCTATATTGTTGAGGAAATGCCGGAATTTCCGGGCGGCGAACTTGCCCTGAGAAAGTTTCTGGCCAATTCCATCAAGTATCCGGTTATTGCTCAGGAAAATGGTGTCGAAGGGAAAGTGTATGTCTCGTTTGTTGTAGGCAAAGATGGCTATGTTACCAATGCAAGAATAATCCGCAGTGTTGATCCATCGCTGGATAAGGAAGCATTGCGTGTTGTAAACAGCCTGCCTCAGTGGAGCCCGGGCAAACAACGCGGGCAACCTGTCCGGGTGGCATTTAGCGTACCCATAACGTTTGTATTACAATAGGAAAATAAGTGGTTTGCTCCAACCAACAGCGGCTTCCAAATTGGGGGCTTTTGTTCGTTGATAATAAATACCAAGCGGAAAACATATTTATTTATCACTGCAGTTGTTTAACACGATTCATTAACTTGTACAACCATAAGTGTCTGCAATTACCACCATAAAAAAATTAAACAATGCGAAAAGCTAAAACAGTAAGAATATTTACGGGAAACAAGGTCGACATATCCTATATTAAGGGAGAGCTCGAAAAACAAGGAATACCATCCGTTATTCAAGATGATTTTAATTCTGGTGCAATAGCGGGCTTTTCAGGAGGAATTCCCTCTGCAATCGACCTTTACATTCAGGAGGAAAATCTGGCACAAGCAAGCTCAATCATTAAAGACCTAACACAGAACTCGTAGAAGATAGTTTAAATACTACTTTTTGCTTTTCTACAGCAGTTGGGAATTGTCTTTATCCCCCAGGGGCAAGGCCCGATCCTCAAGGTACTTCTTGTTTTCCCCAAGGGGCGCGACATGATCCCCGAGGTAACTGGAGCAATCCCTTTGGGGCGCAAGCTTATCCCCGAGGTAACTGGAGCAATTCCCTTGGGGCGCAAGCTTATCCCCAAGGTAACTGGAGCAATTCCCTTGGGGCGCAAGCTTATCCCCAAGGGGCGTGCGACAAATCACAAGGGGAAAAGGATCATCCCCAAGGGGCGAGAGCTTATCCCCAAGGTACGCGTGGCAAGTACCGCGTCAATTATCTCTCGGTTTTGTATCTTTGCTTCTCCTGAAACTCATGTTTATGCCAATTTCAAAATACCAGCTGGAGGCAACTAATATCAATCTGAAAATTGACGGTGAAGCCATTCTGGAAAACGTTAATTTCCGATTAAATCCCGGAGAATCACTCACAATCACGGGGGCTTCCGGAAGTGGAAAAACCACACTGGGTCGGATATTAGCCGGCATTCGAAAACCGACTTCCGGAGAACTTTTTCTTGGTGGAATTGAGAACCGTCTTATGGTTGATCAGCAAGACCACTTCATTGCTTATTCGGGTCGCCGAAGTATGCACCACGGGCAGCGCTACGAAAGCTCAGGGATGGAAAGCGTTCCCACTCTTTTAAAATTCCTGGAGCGCAGCCTGGCGCAAAAACCCAACCGACCGAGCATGCAAGAACTAACAGGTATGCTGAGTGAATTGGAGATTTCACATCTGGCAAACAGCAAGATTCTTGAACTGAGTAATGGCGAACGCAAACGAACCCAACTGGCTTTGGCTCTTCTAAAAAAGCCGGATTTACTGGTACTCGATCAACCTTTTGTGGGCTTGGATTTTCTCTCGCGCAAAAAATTAGCAATACTACTTGATGAAAAAATCGATGCCAAAACGTGCCTGATTATTATCACCGATCCCCAAACGATTCCCGAAAATTCAAGCTATGTGTTAGAATTGGATCAAGGGAGAATCACACAACTTACGCAACGCAATAAGTACATTCCCAAAATCGATCATTCACCTCAACTCCGGCATGAAATTGACCTAGGGCTCCTTTCATTGCTTCCGACTAAGAACGAAGTTTCGAACGATGTTATTTCCATGAAAAACCTCCAGGTCGAACTCAATGGAAAATCGATTCTCAAAAACATCAACTGGCAAGTTAAGAACGGAGAACAATGGGCATTACTGGGGCCCAATGGAGCCGGCAAAAGTACTTTACTAAGCTTGATAACAGCCGACAATCCACAAGGCTACAACAATCATCTCATTTTATTCGACCGCCAGCGGGGAAGTGGTGAAAGCATTTGGGACATCAAAAAACGAATTGGCTTTGTTTCTCCCGAGCTGCATCTTTACTTTCTGCGAGGCGCGGGCATCTACAACACCATCCCGGGACTTTCAAACCCGAACACCACCATCCACAGCTCTCTATCGTGTTTAGAGGTCATTCTTTCGGGCATAAATGACGAAGTTGGATTTACTTCTTCCCCAACCAGTCATCAGCTAAAAATGGGACAAACCTGGCTCAAAATACTAGGGCTGGAAAAATTACACAACCGTGCGTTTACCCACACTTCGCTCGGCGAACAGCGTGTTTTGCTACTAGCCAGAGCATTGGTAAAATTGCCGCAACTGCTTATTCTGGACGAACCGTGCCAAGGTCTGGATCAGCAGCAAACCGCCCGTTTCAACCACCTGCTAACGATCATCAGTCAACAGTTTCAACCAACTTTAATTTATGTCTCCCACCGAATAAATGAAATCCCTTCTACGGTTACCCACCTCCTGGAGCTTGAAAAAGGGAAAGTCAAAAATCAAGGCCCGTTTAATCAAGACAGTTTTCAATGGAATGCTTAAATTTGAGTCCACAACTGCTTTCAATTTGAATTTAAAATATGGAATTGAACCGAGAACAAACACAAGCTTTCCATCGCGCAGCAGCTCTTTGCAGCCGGGCCGAAAAATGTTCCAACGACATATTGGTAAAACTCAGCCAGTGGGGCGTAAATGAAGATGATGCCGAGTTAATCCTCGATCGGTTAATCGAAGAAAAGTACATCGATGATGAACGTTTTGCCCGTAGCTTCGTGCGCGACAAATTTCGGTTCAACAAATGGGGAAAAACGAAAATCGCTTATCAACTTCGAGCTAACCGGATCAATTCAACAACCGTTAGTGCAGCCATGGAAGAAATTGACGGCGATGATTACTGGGAGGCTTTGATTGACCTTGTTAAAGAAAAGAACAAAAACATAAAAGCCGCGAACCAATACGATCGAAAAGGCAAGTTGGTTCGTTTTGCCCAAAGCCGTGGATTTGAAATGGATTTGATTTATATGGCATTGGACGAAATTTTGAAATAACATCCCACTGAAGCAATTCGAATATATGGAAATTGTCCGGCTCCCATTAGGACTTGGGCGAACCGGAAAATCAGAAAAAGCCCAACTAAAAAAGCCTCAACTTACTACCTGAAAACCAATTCCGGTTTTATCACGTTTTATTAACAATCGGTTTCATAAGCACAATGAAAAACTTAATTTTAGGGGGCTGATTTATTCAGTGGAAAAGATAGTTGGAGAACGACAAAACAGATTGAAAATGATTCCTTTTACTCACTTACACGTACACTCGCAATATTCAATTTTAGACGGAGCCGCCAGCGTTAAAGGGCTTGTTGCAAAAGCAAAGGGCGACGGCATGAAAGCCCTGGCCTTAACCGACCATGGAATGATGTTCGGAATAAAAGAGTTTTACGACGCTTGCAAACGCGAAGGAATCAAACCAATTTTGGGATGCGAAACCTATGTGGCCAACAGAGCAATAGAGTCGAAATCAGACAAAGTCGACCGCTCGGGTAATCACCTGATTTTGCTAGCCAAAAACATGAAAGGCTACCGCAACCTGGTGAAACTTATTTCCATAGCCAGCAACGAAGGATTCTACTACAAACCCCGTATCGATAAAAAGATACTCGAAAAACACAGCGAAGGAATCATCGTCTCTTCAGCCTGCCTTGGTGGCGAGGTTGCTCAGCATATCATGAAAAATGATCTTGAAGCTGCCGAAGAAACAATCAAATGGTTTAAATCAGTTTTTGGTGAAGATTATTATCTGGAATTGCAACGACACCAGTCAGATGACCCCGCACGTAACGAAGATGTATACAAAAACCAGGTGATTGTCAACAAGGAAATTATTGAGTTGGCAAAAAAGCACGATGTCAAACTGATTGCCACCAACGATGTCCATTTTATTAATGCTGAAGATGCCGATGCACACGACTTGCTCATTTGCCTGAATACCGGGAAAGATGTTGACGACCCCAACCGGATGCGATACACCAAGCAGGAGTGGTTTAAAACATCGGCCGAAATGAACCAGCTCTTTGGCGATGTACCAGAGTCGCTCACCAATACGCAGGAAATTGCCGATAAGGTTGAAGAATACGAACTCAACTCCTCGCCCATTATGCCGGAGTTCCCCATTCCTGAAGAGTTTGGAACGGAGGAAGATTATGCAAAAAAATATACCGAGGAAGCATTAAAAGAAGAATTTAAAGACGGAGCTTTTGAACGGCTGGGTGGTTTCAAAAGCGTACTCCGTATTAAACTGGAAGCTGACTATTTAAAGCATCTGGCTTACCAAGGAGCCCAGGAAGATTATCGCTATGGAAATCCAATCCCTGACGATGTTAAAGAACGGCTCGACTTCGAATTAGCCACCATTAAAACAATGGGATTTCCCGGTTACTTCTTGATCACGCAGGATTTTATTAACGCAGCACGCGAAATGGGAGTTTTAGTTGGTCCCGGGCGTGGTTCCGCCGCGGGAGCTGCAGTTTCGTACTGCGTTGGAATTACCAATATCGACCCAATCAAGCACGATTTGCTGTTTGAGCGTTTCCTAAACCCCGACCGGATTTCCATGCCCGATGTCGATATTGACTTTGATGATGATGGCCGACAACTCGTATTAGACTGGGTAACGGAAAAATATGGTCGCGATCGTGTGGCACACATTTGTACCTTCGGAACAATGGCCACAAAGTTAGCCATTCGCGATGTTGCCCGCGTGCTAAAGCTGCCACTTCCCGAGGCCGACCGTTTGGCCAAGCTGGTTCCCGAAGCTCCAAAAATGAGTTTTGTAAAAGCTTATAAGGAAAGTCCGGAATTGAAGAAAGAACGGAAATCGGATATTCCACTGGTGGCTGCCACCTTAAAATTTGCCGAAACGCTGGAAGGCTCTGTTCGCCAAACCGGCGTTCATGCCTGCGGAATTCTGATTGGTCGCGACCCATTGAACGAGCATATTCCTCTGATGCCCACCAAAGAAGAGGACTTGTACACAACCCAATACGATGGTCGTTATGTTGAAGATATCGGACTTCTGAAAATGGACTTTCTGGGCTTGAAAACACTCTCGATTATCAAGGAGACACTCGAAAACATTCGTCTTTCCAAGGGATTAGAAGTAGACATTGATGCAATTCCCGACGATGATGAAAAAACATTCCAGCTGTTTAGTCATGGAGACACGACTGCCATCTTCCAGTTTGAATCGCCCGGAATGAAAAAACACTTGCGCAACCTGAAACCCAACCGGTTTGAGGATCTGGTAGCCATGAACGCCCTATACCGCCCGGGACCAATGGAATACATTCCCGATTTTATTGACCGGAAACATGGCCGCAAAAAGGTAGAGTATGACCACCCAATGATGGAAAAATACCTGAAAGACACATACGGAATTACAGTTTTCCAGGAACAGGTGATGTTACTCTCGAGACACCTGGCCAACTTTACACGTGGTGATTCCGACTCGCTGCGTAAGGCAATGGGTAAAAAGATTATTGCCATGATGGACAAACTGAAAGTTAAGTTTATCGAGGGATGCAAGGCTAACCCTAAGTTTGTTGAAGGCTGCGAAGAAAAGGGCAAGGACCCCGAGGTAATTATCGAGAAAATATGGAAAGACTGGGAGGCCTTCGCTTCCTATGCATTCAACAAATCGCACTCGGTTTGCTATGCACACATTGCCTATCAAACAGGTTACCTGAAAGCACACTTCCCATCAGAGTTTATGGCAGCCAATATGAGCCGAAACCTGAGTAACATGATCGACATCACGAAACTGATGGGAGAATCGCAACGAATGGGAATCAACGTACTTGGACCGGATGTAAACGAAAGTTTCAACAAGTTCATGGTAAATAAGGAAGGTCACGTTCGCTTTGGAATGGCAGCCATCAAAGGTGTTGGTGCTGGCGCCGTGTCCGATATCGTGAAAGCCCGCAAAGACGGTTTATTTACTTCCATTTTCGATTTTGTTGAACGGGTTAATCTGCATACCGTCAATAAAAAAAACCTGGAAGGACTTGCCATGGCCGGAGCCTTTGATAGCTTTGGGCTGAAGCGCAGCCAGCTTTTCGCAAGCAACGAGGAAAACGAACCCTCTTTTATTGAACGAATAGTGAAATACGGGCAACAGATGCAACTGGAAAGCAACAATGCGCAACAATCGTTATTTGGCGAGGCAATGTCGGCGCAGGCGGTTAAAACACCTGACATACCCAATGTACAGGAGTGGCCAAAAATTGTGCTTCTGGAAAAAGAAAAAGCCTTGATCGGTATTTATCTTTCGGCACACCCGCTGGACGATTACAAATTGGAGATTGATAATTTCACCAGCAAGGAATTTGCACTGAAAGACCTCAACAACAACATTGAAACCCTTCAGGGAAGAGATATTACATTTGCCGGCATGGTTACTGAAAGCCGGGAAGCAGTTGGAAAAACGGGAAAGCCATACAGCACACTAACCCTGTCGGACTATACCGACTCCTATACCTTCTTCTTTTTTGGGAGAAACTATGTCGAGTTTTCAAAATACAGCAAAACCGGTCTCTTTCTAATGATAAAAGGACAGGTTCAACCTCGCTTTAACTCCGACCAGCTGGAATTTAAAATCCGAAGTATTGAGCTTCTTTCTGAAATAAGAAAGAATAACATCAAGACGGTTACTCTACAAGTTCCTCTTCAAGTGGTTACACCCAAATTAATCCAGGAAATTGAAAGCATCAGTATTAAAAATAAGGGAAAAGCTCTTTTGCGATTTAATATCTGGGATTCAGAAACAAAAAGTATGGTTAACCTGTTTTCAAGAAACACAAGGGTTGAAATGACTCGCGAATTGGAAAAGTTTTTCCGCGATCATAAAAATCTGAATTTTAAAATTAATTAGCTTTACGGCTTAAAATAGAATAATTACTCATAAAAATATTTGAATTATGGCACAAGAAGTAAATGATGCAAACTTTGAAGAAGTTGTACTTAAATCAGACAAACCGGTTTTAGTTGATTTTTGGGCTGAATGGTGCGGACCTTGTCGCATGGTAGCTCCTGTTGTTGAAGAATTGTCGCAAGATTATGAGGGAAAACTACTGGTTACCAAAGTAGACGTAGACAGCAACCCTGAAACCGCAACCAAGTTTGGCATCCGCAATATTCCAACCATCTTGTTTTTTAAAGATGGCGAAATAGTTGACAAACACGTTGGAGCAGCACCAAAATCGGCTTTAGCAACCAAAGTAGACGCACTACTGTAAGGAATATAGATTGAGAAAAGAATTATGGGCGCTCGTTGAGTGCCCATTTTTTTGTGTGGAGCCAGAAAAAAGGCAAAACAAAAACCGTCTCAAATCAGATTTGAGACGGTTTTTGTATGTATCTTAAATTTTACTGTTGCCTACAGCTTAACGCTTGTGACGAGGCTCGTCAGAAACAGTCAATTTCTTTCTTCCTTTTGCACGACGTAATTTTAATACTTTACGACCGCTGACAGAAGACATTCTTTCGCGAAAACCATGTTTATTTTTGCGCTTTCTGTTTGATGGTTGAAATGTCCTTTTCATTTGTCAATATTTTTATGTGTAATTCTACTCTTGTTTTATTTCGGACTGCAAAAATAATCCTTTTTTTATTCCATCCAAAATAGTTGATAACTATTTTCTTCTATTTGTTCCACAATCAATTCCACACATAGCGCTGTAAAGTTAGAAAGGCTCACAAGCTATCTGTTTTTCTTACTCAATAGAGCTGGATTTACGCCAAGCGGGAAACTGCTCGGCAGAATATCCGGGCGACCCCTCTTTGGAGATCTAGACTGGGCTCAAAAGCCAACGAAAGAAATGAACCGCTAGCGCAAAGGCAAATGAATCACCTTTTTAGTTTCAAAAAACTCTTCGTCAAATTGATCACTCAGATTATAAATCTGCACTGTTGACTTAAACGATTTTAGCTCTTCGTCAAAATCGCCTCCCTTGAGATATAGAATGCCATTTGCCAACGTGTTTTTTTGATTCACCGCAATCTTCTTTCGAACCAGCGATACAAATTTCGGAAAGGCGGTAACAGCACGGCTCACCACAAAATCAAATTGTCCGCTCACTTTCTCAGCCCTGTTTTGTTGAGCCTTCAAATTTTCTAGTCCCAAGGCTGAACTAACTTCTTCCACTACTTTTATTTTTTTGGCAATCGAATCGACCAAAAAGAAATTCGTTCTGGGGAATAATATGGCCAACGGAATCCCGGGAAATCCACCACCACATCCTACATCCATAACCGATGTTCCCGGAGCAAACTGAATGTATCGTGCTATTCCCAGCGAATGCAACACATGACGCTCGTATAATTGATCAATATCTTTACGCGATATCACATTAATTTTTTCATTCCACTCCTGATAAAGTGGCTCCAGCCGGCTAAATTGTTCAATTTGATGAGCTGTTAAATCAGGAAAATATTTTTTGATGATTTCCATAAAACTTCACGGTTTGGGCAAGAAATGAAATACGATCAGGACTCGTGATCGTCCATTTCGGTAGATTCAATCATTCTAAAAAGCATTTCCCGGGCACGAAACAATTGTGCTTTTACCGTACCAAGCGGCAGATCAAGTTCCTTGGCGATCTCTTCGTAAGAAAACTCCCGGAAGTACCTGAGCTCCACCAAGGTTCGGTAACGAGGCTTTAACTTATGAACGATGCGACGCAGCAAAATGGCTTTTTGAATGCGGATCAATTTTTCTTCCGGATCGGGATCTTTCGATTTCAACCTCACCGATTGCTCATTATCATTACCGTCCTGGCTATTCTCGATCGAGACGTGAACTCCTTTCTTTTTACGCAAAAAATCGATGCAATTGTTTGAGGCAATTTTAAAAAGCCACGTGCTAAATGCGTAACTCGGCGAATATTGATGAAGGTTTTTAAAAGCTTTTCCAAACGCTTCAATGGTTAAATCTTCTGCATCACTCTTATTATTAACCATTTTCAGCAACATGAAATAAATGGCATCTTTGTATTTACTCAGAAGCTTTGCAAATGCTTTTTCATCCCCTTTTAGTGCGGATTCAACCAAGGCAAAATCTTGTTGAGCCTTATCTGATAAATTGGGGTTCAATTCCATTTATTACTTTTAATCCTTTTATCGTATAAATAAATTTCGAAAGCCCTGACAAAATACAGAACCGGCCGAACATAAACGTATGCTAACGAAGATAAAAAGATTTTCCTTTCCCGCAAACGGGTAGTCATTCTTTTAATGATAAAAATCTGAAGACCGATTAGAACTGCCATGGGAGTTGACACAAATAACCAATTTGCAGGTTCAGTAACCAACATCCAAGTCAACGATATGATTAGGGTTAGCTTACCAAACTCCTCAACCCATTGAATAAGGCGCTTTCCAAATCCAACTTGCTGATTCAAACGAATTTTCTTTTTCAACAATCCAGAAAAATCCCCCTTTTGAAGAGTCGCATTTTCCCTGATAAAAGTTTCTGGTTCAATCGAAACAAGTACTTTCTTCTTAAACCGGTCGTTAAAAATGAGCTCCAGATTCCCAAAATGACAGTTCATTTTTCCGCGAAAACCCGACCGCTGAAAATAGACTGTCTTTTTAAAAAGAACGTTTGTATCATTAAAAAAGACGGGGATGCCTGCCAAAGAATAAGCTGCTGAATTTAAAAACGACAAGAAGCGTTCTATCCGAATCAGTTTATTGATAAATTTCTTCTGAGGAATGATGTTTGAATAGTTGATCAAAAATTCTGATTCGTCTGAAAGATCGTTCATCTTCTTAAGAAAGTTGGGGTCAATCTCTCCAAGCTCCGGACGCAACATAATCACCTGCTCCGAACTTGCTGCCTTCATGGCCAGGTTAATGGCCAGTTTTTCAGAAAAATTTGTTTCCTGATTGATCGAGGTAAATTTCAGTTTAGGATACTTCCTGGCCAACTGAGCTACTTTTTGAATGGTATTGTCTTCTGAGAAATCATCAACCAAAATAATTTCGAAATTAGAATAGTTTTGCTTCAGAAGCCGGGTTAACACCGCTTCAATTTGCTCCTCTTCGTTACGCACACACATACAAATGCTCATCGGCTTCTCAAGCAGCGTATCCGTAGTTCTTTTCTGAAACAGTAGCCTCAAATAGAAAAACAACAGAAAAAAGAGCTCAGTCAGAACAGAAAAAAAGAAAATAGCCGGAGCAATCCATTCCGCGCCCGTTCGGTCAAAGAAATCAAGAATCATATTTTGAGTTTGACAGCAAAAATAACAATCACACAGACTATATAAACATCATTTTTAAACTATTTTAACTCGTACAGAAAACAGGTATTCTCTGGCCGTTTAACTTTTATGCCTATCTTTGAGCACTCAAAAATTAGTGCATGGATTTTACGCTTCATCATCAAGCAGTTAACAGCAGCGCCCGGGCAGGAACACTGGAAACCGGACATGGGAAAATTGAAACTCCGATTTTTATGCCGGTCGGAACGGCTGGGTCTGTAAAAGGCATTCATGTAAAGGATTTACATGAAGATATTCAAGCCCAGATCATCCTTGGAAATACTTATCATTTGTATTTGCGCCCCGGAACTGCAATTATTGAAGAAGCGGGCGGCCTGCACAAATTTAACGGATGGAATGGCCCAATTTTAACCGACAGCGGTGGCTACCAGGTTTTTTCATTAGGCGATATTCGAAAATTGACGGAAGAAGGAGCAAAATTCCAGTCCCACATTGATGGCTCGCGTCATTTATTTACACCGGAAAGTGTCATTGACATTCAGCGAAAGATTGGAGCCGACATCATTATGGCTTTTGACGAATGCACACCCGGCGATGCAGAATATGATTACGCTAAAAAATCGTTGGAGCTCACCCAACGCTGGCTTGACCGTTGTGTAAACCAAATGGAAAAAACAAACCCGTTGTATGGACACGGCCAGTCGCTGTTTCCAATTGTGCAAGGAGCTGTTTATCCGGATTTGCGAGAAGCAGCGGCTAAATTTGTGACGAATATCCCAAGTGATGGATACGCTATTGGCGGCCTTTCGGTAGGTGAAACTGAAAAAGATATGTACGCCATGATTGAAGTGGTTACGCCAATTCTGCCAAAGGAAAAACCTCGTTACCTGATGGGAGTGGGAACCCCGATCAATATTTTACAAGCCATTGACCGCGGTATTGATATGTTTGACTGCGTAATGCCAACCAGAAACGGTCGTAACGGAATGCTTTTCACAAAGAACGGACTGATCAATATAAAAAACAGAAAATGGGCCGATGATTTCTCTCCGATTGACGCAGATGGAACTTCTTTTGTAGACACGCAATATTCGAAGGCTTTTTTACGTCATCTAATTGTTTCCAACGAAATGCTGGGATCTCAAATAGCCAGCCAACATAATTTGGCATTTTATTTATGGTTGGTAAAAGAAGCCCGAAAGCAAATATTGGCGAATACGTTTAAAGATTGGAAAGAAGAAATGGTACAAAAACTAGGAAACCGATTATAAATTCTCAGAAAATTAGTGGTGGATATGAAAATATCAGGACTAAAGACAATTGACTTCTATATTATTAAGAAATTTCTGGGAACGTTCTTTTACGCTATTGCACTCATCATTAGTATTGCAATGGTGTTTGACATTTCTGAAAACCTGGATGAATTTATCTCGAAAGATGCGCCTTTAAACGCGATCGTCTTTGATTATTACATGAACTTTATCCCATTTTTTGCCAACCTGTTTAGTTCACTTTTTACCTTTATTGCAGTTATTTATTTCACCTCCAAAATGGCATACAATTCAGAGATTATTGCCATCCTGAGTAGTGGGGTTTCCTATCGGCGGCTAATGCTTCCATACATGGTTGGGGCGTTTATTATCGCTCTGTTTTCGTATACACTTGGCAACTATATTATTCCTCCTTCAAACAAAAAGCGAATTGATTTTCGGAATACGTACATCGATTCGAACCGCAGCTATAACGAACGAAATATTCACCGCCAAATATCACCCGGAGTTTATATCTACATCAGCAGTTACAATACCTCGAGTGATGTCGGCCATCGGTTCACAATTGAGGAATTTGCAGAAGGAAAACTAAAATCAAAGCTACAGGCCGACTATGTCAAATGGGATCGGGAAGAAAAAAAATGGGTGATACACAATTACGTCATCCGCGATTTTGATGGATACGAAGAAACCTTAACAACGGGCACTAAAATGGACTCAACCCTTAATATGTCGCCGGAAGATTACCGGGTTGTGAAAAACATTGTTGAAACGATGACACTCCCCAAGCTGAATGAAGAAATAAAAGACATGAAGCTACGGGGAGTAAATACCCTTGAATTTGAGATTGAAAAACACAAGCGACTTTCCGGGCCATTCTCTGCTTTTATACTTACACTAATCGGAGCATCGCTGGCATCCAGAAAAGTAAAAGGAGGTATTGGATTTCATTTAGGATTGGGAATTTTACTCGTATTCACGTACATCATGTTTATGCAGATATCGACCGTTTTTGCTCTTTCGGGGGCCGTCTCCCCTCTTTTAGCAGCTTGGATTCCGAACATGATTTTTGGTGCGCTAGCCGCTTATTTATACAAAATGGGAAGCCGATAAATGAAACTTCAAACCATTCAATTAATTGTTCAAAACCAAATTACAAGCCACACGTAAGCCCAGAGGGTATAATGTTGTGAAATAATTCCTTGATGTGTGAAAAAGTTATAATTTTGACACTTCTTAAAAAGAAAAAAGTCAACTATTTTTCAAACTCCGGATTTTACCGGAGCATTTTTTTTAATTAAAACTAAATGATATGTCGTTGAAACGGAATATCCTGGACCTTAGAAAAAGGAAAAGTGAAGTTCTCAAAGGTGGCGGAGAAAAAGCCATTGAGAAACAAGTTGCAATGGGGAAACTCACTGCCCGCGAACGTATTTTATACATCCTTGATGAGGGTTCATTTCATGAGTATGATCTGTTCGTTGAACATGTTGCACGCGATTTTGATATGGAAAATAAAAAATTGCATGGCGATGGTGTTATCATCGGAACAGGAACCATTCATGGTGCTCCCATCTGCATCTTTGCTCAAGACTTTACCGTTGCCGGTGGATCGCTGGGATTGATGCATGCACGTAAGATCACCAAAATTATGGACCACTCCTTGAAAATGCGAGTACCATTAATTGGAATCAATGATTCGGGTGGTGCCAGAATCCAGGAAGGTGTGAACTCACTGGCTGGGTATGGCGAAATTTTCTTCAGAAACACACTGGCCTCCGGTGTTATTCCTCAAATTTCGGTTATTCTTGGCCCGTGCGCCGGTGGAGCAGTTTATTCTCCTGCATTAACCGACTTTGTTTTTGTGGTAAATAACATTTCAAAAATGTTTATCACAGGCCCAAGTGTTATTAAAACTGTTTTGGGTGAAGAAATTTCAATGGAAGCTTTGGGTGGAGCAAAAGTACATGCCGAGATTACCGGAAATGCTCATTTCTACGCCGAAAGTGAATTGGAATGTTTTGATCAAATCAAAAAGCTCATGGAATTTCTTCCATGGAACAATAAACAAAAGGCTACCAGAGTTGAGCCTGCCAATCCAAAGAGAAGAAAAAAAGTCGAGAATATCGTTCCCAGTGATCCTAAAATGCCTTATGACATTCGGGATATTATTGAGGCTATCACCGACAAATCCGAGTTCTTCGAAATCATGGAATTGTTTGCGCCAAATATTGTGATCGGGTTTGGACGATTAAATGGAGAAACTGTCGGATTTGTTGCCAACCAACCTAAAGTGCTAGCAGGTGTTTTGGATTGTGACAGTTCTGATAAAGCTGCTCGTTTTATTCGCTACTGTAACGCATTCAATATTCCAATTATCACTCTTGAAGATTTACCGGGCTACTTGCCGGGAGTTGACCAGGAGCATGCTGGAGTTATTCGTCACGGTGCAAAAATTCTATATGCATATAGTGAAGCTACCGTTCCTCGAATTACAGTTATTATTAGAAAAGCCTACGGAGGTGGTTACATTGCGATGAACTCACGCCACTTGCGTGCCGACTTTGTTTTCGCATGGCCTACTGCCGAGATTGCTGTTATGGGACCTGAGGGTGCTGCAAACATTGTATTCCGCAAAGAAATTGCTGAAGCAGAAGATCCGGATGCTATGCGCCAGATTAAAATTGATGAATACAAAGAAAAATTTGCCAACCCATATGTCGCTGCTGGCAAGGGATACATTGACGAAGTTATTGAGCCTGAAGATACACGCAAAATGCTTTTACATGCCTTACAGGTTTCTGCAAACAAATCGGTAATGGGACCAAACAAGAAGCACGGAATTCCTCCGTTTTAATCGAAATTTTAATAGTATGGCTGAGAAAAAAGTTGAAGAAAAGCAATACGATACGATAATTGTACACAGCGCCGTCTACAAGACAGAATATACGCAAAAGTACATCAATCGTCCAGTTTGGGAATACCCAAATGAAAATCATATTTTTTCTTTCATGCCGGGATCAATTATTGATGTTCACGTAAAACCCGGTGAGAAATTAAAAGAAGGCGACAGCCTTTTGATTTTGGAAGCAATGAAAATGCACAACAATGTACAAATGCCTTTTGATGGCAAAATTGTAAAGATACATGTTAAACCGGGACAAAAAATACCGAAAAAACATTTAATGCTAGAAATCAAACGATTATAAAAAAAAGAAGGGGTTAAAACCCCTTCTTTTTTTATTTACTGTTTGCTTGCCAGTAATGGAAAGTTACCTAGAATAATACTTCCAATAAGCATCATCGTACATCCATTTTTCAATAGATAAACTCTTTTCAGTAGCTGGAGTTAAATCAATTAACTCATCATTCCAAAATGCTGCATCTACCATCCAACTTTCAATTTGCAGTTCTGGTTCAACTTCAACATTACTTAATAAACCTGATGATTTTGCCTGAACTCCGGTTAAGACGATTACTGCAATTACTAAAGCTAATTTCCCAAACTTTGTTTTCATAACCTTAAAACTTACTTGTTTGTGTTTCTAAATGTTTTCTAATTAGATAGACCAACAAACAGCACAAAGGTTAAAGCGGAAAATGTTAAAGCTTGTAAAGAATTTCTTAATGAAATCTTAAACGCAAACTAAAGCTTTTGGAAGAAAAAACGATAGTTCTCCGGAAAATAAGATTGAATAGATTTTTTTTCGGTACGAAATAAACCATATACAGCAGAACCACTGCCCGACATTAACGAAAAAACGGCACCCATGTCATATAACTTCTGTTTAACTTCTCCAATCTCGAGGTGTTTCTCAAACACATGTTTCTCAAACTGGTTGGTTATATTGCCCCGCCATCGGCGCACCGGAAACTTCGATAATGCCTTTAGCGATATCCGACTGTGAGCAGGACGAACATGCTGATATGCCTCGGCAGTGGAAACATGAACCGGAGGCTTTACAAGCACCAAATAATAGCCGGACAGATCAAGTGGAATCTCCTCCAGTCTTTCTCCCCTACCTCTTGCAAAAGCAGGCTTTGGTTGAATAAAAAACGGACAATCGCTGCCTAATTTCAACGCATAGTCCATTAGTTTCTGTTGGTCAAGTTTTAGCTGAAATAAGTCATTTAACAATTTCAACATGTACGACACATCAGCCGATCCGCCGCCAAGTCCTGCTCCAACCGGAATATTTTTGTGTAAATGAATACGAACCGGCGGTAAGTCAAAATCATCCTTTAGTAACCGATAAGCTTTTACTACCAGGTTTGATGTCGGGTCTTCCTGCAAATCAATACCGGTAATGGTTATTTGAAACTCATTCGCATGCACAACCTCCAAGGCATCCTGAACAGGAACCGGATAAAAAATGGTTTCAAGGTTATGAAACCCGTCGGCCCGCTTTTCGGTGATCAGCAAGCCTAAATTTATTTTTGCAATGGGATAAACAATCATGGCATAAAAAAATGGCTGCTGTAAAGATACAAAACAGCAGCCATCAAATATCGATTATTGATAAGTTTCGATCGGATCGCAGGTACACATCAGGTTTCGATCTCCATAAGCATCGTCGACACGTCCTACAGGGGGCCAGTACTTATTTTCAACCAAATAAGGTAAAGGAAACGCAGCTTGCTGACGGGTGTAAGAGTGCTCCCATTTATCTGCAACCACCGTTTCGGCAGTATGTGGTGCATTCTTCAACGGATTATCCACTTGATCAGATTCTCCTTTAATGATAGCCTGAATCTCCTTATAAATTGACTTTAATGCAGAAATAAACCGGTCAAGCTCTTCTTTCGATTCACTTTCAGTTGGTTCAATCATCAACGTACCATGCACGGGAAAAGACAAGGTTGGTGCGTGGAAGCCATAATCCATCAATCGTTTAGCGATGTCCGCCTCCGTAATTCCTGAGTCAGCTTTAAAATGACGGCATTCTAAAATCATTTCATGAGCTACTCTCCCTTCTTCTCCAACATATAAAATTCCGTATGAATCTTTCAATTGGCTGGCGATATAGTTGGCATTTAATATGGCAACTTTGGTCGCCTGGGTCAATCCGTCGGCACCCAACATTTTGATATAACCATACGTAATTGGCAGCACCGAAGCACTTCCCCAGGGAGCGGCCGAAACAGCTGAAATTCCCACATGTCCGTTATTCATCACCGGATGGGAAGGTAAAAAGTCGACCAGGTGTTCAGCCACAGCAATTGGCCCAACACCGGGACCACCACCTCCGTGAGGAATGGCAAATGTTTTATGCAGATTCAAATGACAAACGTCAGCGCCAATACGCTTTGGATTAGTTAAGCCAACCTGAGCATTCATGTTGGCACCATCCATGTACACCTGCCCTCCATTTTGATGAATGATTTCACACATCTCAACGATTGATGCTTCGAAAACACCGTGTGTTGACGGGTAAGTCACCATAAATGCCGATAGCGAATCTTTGAACTCTTCCGCTTTCTGGCGAAGTGCCTCCACATCAATATTTCCTTTTTCATCGCAAGGCACAACAACGACTTTCATTCCGGCCATCACTGCACTCGCTGGGTTTGTTCCGTGAGCTGATGATGGAATCAGAACAACATTCCGTTGCTCATCACCTCGACTCAAGTGATATTCGCGAATTACCATTAAACCCGCATACTCTCCGGCAGCACCTGAGTTTGGCTGCAAGCTAACATCTGAAAAACCGGTTATCTCGGCTAAATCACGGCGCAGTTCCTCCATCATTTCCTGATAACCCCTTGCCTGGTTTTTGGGTACAAATGGGTGAATGCTTCCAAACTCAAACCAACTTAATGGCAGCATTTCTGTAGCCGCATTCAGTTTCATCGTGCACGATCCCAATGGAATCATGGAGTGCGTCAGCGATATATCGCGATGTTCCAAGCGTTTAATGTACCGAAGCATTTCCGTTTCCGACCGGTATTTATTGAATACGTCCTGCTGCATAAAAGCAGAAGTTCGCAAAAAATCTTTATCGATATTGGCATCTTCCGGGTAATTTACAATGTTTGGATAAGGCCTATTTGCCGCTTTGGCAAACACTTCTATCATCCAGTTGATATCATCGAGATTGGTTGTTTCGTCAATACTCAGTCCAACTTCTCCATTTTCCAGGTAGCGGAAATTCATTTCCAACTCATGCGACAACCATTCAATATCTTCTCGTTTCACATGTTTTGGTAATGCAAATCGGATGGTATCAAAGTAGTTGGTATTGAGCTGCTGATAACCAAGAGCAGTAATTTCTTTATCGAGTAAAACAGCAATGCAATGCACCCGGTCGGCAATCGCACGAATTCCTTCCGGTCCATGATAAACACCGTAAAATCCGGCCATTGTTGCCAAAAGTGCTTGCGCTGTACAAATATTTGATGTTGCGCGTTCGCGCTTAATATGTTGCTCACGAGTTTGCAAAGCCATTCGCAAAGCATGGTTGCCATGTTTATCTTTTGAAACACCTATGATACGTCCCGGCATATTTCGTTTGAAATCAGCACGAGCAGCAAAAAAGGCCGCATGTGGACCACCATATCCCATGGGTACTCCAAAGCGTTGCGAGTTTCCAAAAACCACATCGGCACCCCACTCTCCCGGAGGAGTAAGCAAGGAAAGGCTCAGCAAGTCAGTTGCCACAGCCACTTTCGCATCAACGGCGTGCGCTTGTTCAACCAAATCAGCATAGGACAAAATTTCGCCATTCGAATTTGGGTACTGAACAATCACCCCAATGACATTTTCATCAAACGAAAAGTCAGAAGCTTTCCCAATTTTCAAATCAATATCTAATGGAGTTGCCCGCGTTTGCAATACATCGAGCGTTTGAGGCCAAATGTGCTTATCAACAAGAACCACGCTGGCACCAGCTTTCGCTTTCGCCCGTGATCGGGAGTTAAACATCAATACCATAGCTTCTGCCGCAGCGGTAGCTTCATCAAGTAATGACGCGTTGGCCAATTCCATGCCGGTTAATTCACAAACCATGGTTTGGTAATTCAGCAAGGCCTCCAGCCGACCTTGTGAAATTTCAGCCTGATAAGGCGTATATGACGTGTACCACACCGGATTTTCCAGCACATTCCGAAGAACTACAGCCGGAGTAATGGTGTCGTAATAGCCCATTCCGATGTAGGTATTAAAAACCTTATTCATTTTAGCCAGATCGTGAATCCGGCGATAATACTTTCGTTCAGTTAAGCCATCGGCTAACTGAAGTGGTTTCTCCATCCGGATATTTGCAGGCACCGCCTGATCAATCAGTTCATCCAAAGAAGATACCCCAATGGCCTCCAGCATAGCTGTTATATCCGAATCACGAGGCCCAATATGACGGGCTACAAATTTATCACTTCCCATGTTTTTGTATGTATTTCTGAAATTTGAGACAATACTATATAGAAGATGCGGATAAAAAAATGATTTTTATCCGTTTACAAAGTTCTTATCAGTCAATAAGAAAGGGGTTGTTCTCTTGCTCAAACCCAATGCTTGTTTCGGGGCCATGGCCACTGTAAACAACCGTTTCGCCGGGGAGTGTAAACAACTTACTTTTAATGTTGCTTATCAGCTGCTCGAAATTACCTTTGGGAAGATCTGTGCGACCAATGCTTCCGTAAAACAGGACGTCGCCTGCCAGCATAAACTGCTGACTCGGCTGATGTAAAACCACGTGACCCGGAGCGTGACCCGGAACATGAATAACATCCAGGGTTGATTCACCAAAAGAAACCTGATCTCCCTCGTTCAAGAAGTGGTCTGCCGGATCAACAGGTTCCACGGGAACTCCAAACCGATCGCCACTCGCCACAATGCCCTCTACTAAAAAAGCATCTTCTTCATGTGCATAAAAAGGAATATTATACTTTGTCCGGCAATGGTTGATTCCCAAAATATGGTCAAAATGACAATGGGTATTCACCAACTTAACCGGTTTTAGTTGGTTCTCTGCTATAAATTTATCCAATTCCTGACATTCATAATCAAAAAAACACCCCGCATCAACAATAATGCATTCCTTGGTATCATCGTAAAGAACGTAGGTATTTTCCTGAATTGGATTGAACGTAAACTTTTTAACTTGAATCATTTTAATATTAGTTTGTTGTTCCCTTTAACATCGGAACAAAAACAAATGTTCCGTGCTTTTCCTTTTCAAATTCATCTTCGGAAACCCGTGTAACTTTGTACATAATTTGTTTTTCGGTTGGCCCTATTGGTGCTACCAAAACGCCTCCAATCCGAAGCTGCATCAACAAATCCTGAGGAATCATCGGTGCTCCGGCGGTAATTATAATCTTATCGAATGGGCCATAAGTAGGCAGTCCCTTGTAGCCGTCGCCAAAAAAGAATTTGGGATTATACCCTAGTTCAGGTAGCAGCACCTGCACTTTCAGGAACAACTCGCGCTGACGTTCGATGGTGTATACCTGAGCTCCCATTTCAACCAAAACGGCTGCCTGATAACCACTTCCGGTGCCCACTTCCAGTATTTTTTCGTTAGGTTGTACATCGAGTAATTGAGATTGAAAAGCAACGGTATATGGCTGAGATATTGTTTGGCCGGCGCCAATCGGGAAAGCTTGGTCTTTGTATGCAAACTGAATAAAGCTGCTATCCATAAATAAATGGCGTGGAACTTTGGCAATTGCATCCAATACCCGTTGATCCCGGACTCCTTTTATTCGAATGCCATCGATTAAGCGTTTTCGTAAGCCCTGATGTCTTAAACTGTCGCGGGAATCCATCTGTTTTTAGTTTTTTTGTAAAAATAGTCCAAAATGCTTATTTCGCCCAGCGCTGAATAGCCTACATTATCAACAAAAAGCGTTGAAAAGTTCTGGCATTTTGAGCCCATTAAAATAGCTTTTTATTTCTAATTTGCAGCTATGATCAGAATCGGAATTCTTTCAAAGGTGGCTTCGCCATCAGCATCAATAAAGTTGATCCAACATTTTAAAAGTTTCAAGATTACCGGAATTGTTGATGACATTGTAAGTCAAGACAATAGTCACCAAAAATATACCATTGAAGAACTGATTACCAATTCGGATGCTTGTTATATTGATGTTGGCCAGCCTTCTTTTGATTTAATTCAAATGGGAATCAAAAAGAGTAATCATCTTTTTTTACGGTCTATTCCGGCACTATCCATCTACGAAACCCGTCAGCTAAATAATCTGGTGAACGAAGCCGGAACATGTCTGATGATCTTCAATCCGCTCACCTATGTGAATGAAAACATCCAAATTCTGGATCATTTAACCAAGCTCAAGCTAATTAGCATCAGGCTCAAACTTGATCCGGAGGAATTCGAAAAACAGATTCTAAGCCTCTTGCTTTATCTCAAAACCATTGAAAAGAGCGAAATTAAACGAATTGATGTTTTTGCATTAGAAGGAGAAACCCAATTGAGCCTAATTAATTTGCGGATTTCGTTCTCGACCGGCTCAATTGCCCAAATAGACCTGAGCGAAAAATTCAGCAGCAAGCACGCGTTTATTGAGATTTTTCAAAATGATGAGTCAATTATCTCATTACCGTCCAATCATATCGAAAATCGTGCGATCCAGAGCACGGAAAAGAATGCCCTTCAGAATTTCATTCACTCCATTCAGAAAAACCCAGCTATTATTATATCTCTTAGCGAGTTAGAAGAAGCTTTAACATCGTTAAATGAAATCAAGGACAAATTAAAGTACCTGAACAATACACCCTTGATGTAAAAAGCCTATTTTTACCGCAATAAATAAGGTGTTTTGTCGTTTTCGAACTACTAAACACTGAAGGATTGACCAGACAAAACTCCGCTTTCTAATGAGCAAGAAGGTACAAGTTGCCAAGTACTTATTTTTTGACTTGTTTGCAGCAGCTGCAAGCTGGATTCTGTTTTACATTTACCGTAAGCTTTATATTGAACCTCAATATTTCGGAACAGACGTTCCGCTTGAGTTTAATAATCGTTTTTTTCTGGGCCTAATTATTATACCAGCGTTGTGGATTTTGTTTTACTACGTTACCGGCTATTACAGTAATATTTATCGCAAATCAAGATTGATTGAACTGGGACAAACCTTCTTAACTTCGCTAGTTGGCGTTCTAATAATCTTTTTTGCACTGATGTTGGACGATTTTATCGGCTCGTATAAAAACTACTACAGTTTATTCCTCACTCTTTTGGGGCTTCATTTTGGCTTAACCTATATTTTTCGCTTAATACAAACCAGTCGAATTATTCATCGGATTCATAATCGGAAGTTTGGATTTAACACACTATTAGTTGGCGGAGATGAGAAAGCTTTAAAAATATATAAGGAGTTAAACACCCAAATTCGACCTACCGGGTACAAATTTATCGGCTTTTTAAGTGTTGATGAAAGCGAACAATACCCGCTGGAGAAGCACTTGCCGAAGCTAGGTACAATTTATGAGTTTTCAGGAATTACCGACAAATATGATGTGGAAGAAGTGATCATCGCCATTGAATCATCTCAACACGAGTTACTGTCATCAATTTTAACCAGATTACAAAATCGAACCTTGACCATATGGGGAATTCCCGACCTCTTTGACCTGCTCTCAGGCAATACAAAGACGAACAGCATTTTCAGCAGCCCGCTTTTAAAAATCTCAAACGGCATCATGTCGGCTTGGCAAGCCAATATGAAACGATTGATCGATGTTAGCTTTTCAATTCTGGCAATCATCATTTTTCTTCCGGCTTTTTTACTTATTGGCCTACTCATAAAGCTGGAAAATAAGGGACCGATTTTATACACGCAAAAGCGCATTGGACGATTTGGCAAGGCATTTACAATTTACAAGTTTCGTACAATGATTCATAATGCCGAGACAAATGGCCCAAAATTATCCAGCAATCACGATGACCGGATAACAAAAATCGGACAGTTTCTAAGGCGGACTCATCTGGATGAAATACCGCAATTTTACAATGTCATTATAGGGGAAATGTCGTTGGTTGGACCTCGCCCCGAACGTAAATATTTCATTGACCAGCTTGTTAAAATAGCCCCCCACTATACTCACCTGCATAAAATAAGGCCTGGCATTACATCGTGGGGGCAAGTTAAATATGGCTACGCCTCTACCCTGAATGAAATGCTTGAACGGCTTCCATACGACATGGTTTACCTGAAAAATATCTCATTATACATCGACTTTAAAATACTCATCTATACGATCATCGCTTGCTTTAAAGGAGATGGCAAGTAGTTGTTGGTGAACCCGAAGAACAACCTATTTTAGAACAGCAGAACAAGCCTGAAAACAATTTACAAACGAGTGAATTTTAGATGCTTCCCATTTTCTAAATTCAAACCGGGTTGCGGCAAGTTTTTTTTTTAGTGATGCGCTATTTATGACAATCTATATTCATCTAAAACATGATATTCAGCTCCAGAAGGCTTTAAAACACTCTCATAAAAAACAATTCGATCCACCTTTATCTCCTGAGTCGGTATTTCCTTGTATTTATCAACGACATGATAGAAATTAGAAAGGCCTTTAATTTTCTTTATTCGTGCCAATGTTAAATGCGGAGTAAACTTTTTGTTCGAAGAAATACCTTTCTCATCCAATCTTTTCTGAATGATGCCGGATAAACAAATGAGATCTTCAACGTGATCTAAATTGAAAAATAACACAGAAGGATTTCCCCGGTGTTTGAAAAAACCAACCTGATGCAATTTGAAACCAAAAGCTCTTCTTTGCGAACAAACCTGATCCAAAATCAATTTTGCGATTTCTATCTGATCTGGCTGAAGATCACCTATAAATCGTAAGGTAATATGAAAGTTATTTTCAGGCACCCACCGAATCCGTTCACCTTCCAGTTCATCTTTCAGTTCTTGAAAAACACGCTCAAGGTCACAATTTAGCTCAACGTTTACAGCAATAAAAACACGCTTCGTTTTCATCATCAACTACCATTCTTTTAAATGATACCAGCTTCAATTTTAAAAATAATTTGCTCAATGAGAATATCCTCCTCAACGGGATCATATTCATCTTTTAAATTGTTTCCAAAAATCCGAGCCACTCCCTGCCAAAAAAAGGCGACTAACCCTCCTTTTAAATCTTTGATTAACTCATAAGAGGTATGCCCGGTTTCCCGATCAATCAGTTTAATCAAGATCCGACCTTCAGAAATCGACAGTTTTTTCAACTCATCGCCATATTCATCAAACAACTCTTCCTCAACCTTCTTGATGTATTTTTTTTGCTCGCGCCTGCTTTCGGCTGCTAAATATTCATCTTCGTATTTTTTAAGTAACTCAGCTGCTTTTTGAGCATAGGGATATACTTTTTTTACTTTCCGTTCAAGTCGATAATAACGTCGCTCCCACCTTTTCGATTTAAAAACAATTTTTGGATACACCGATATCGTTTTTAAATCCTGATGCGGCAGCGTATCTCCATTCTCTTCAACTCCTTCCAGAAAATGAAGTGTATCAGATTCCTGTCCGAGTCCAAGTCCAGACAAAATCAAAACAAATATGGAGGTAATCAACAGCTGTTTCATCATTCAAAATACGAAGATAATCACATGTTATTTAACCTGAAATGAATCATAGAAGTTTCAGATTATCTTCCGGTTTAGAGTTACTATATTTGTGCCAAACTTAAGAAAGGGGTTAATGATGTCTGAAAGACTAAAAGTAAACGTAACTTCAGAGTTTGGGGAACTCGAAGGCGTTATTGTACATACTCCGGGGCTCGAAGTAGAGGAAATGACACCGGAAACCGCTAAGCGGGCACTGTATAGCGACATCCTGAATTTGGCTGTTGCCGGGAAAGAATATCAGCAACTAAAAGGCGTGCTATCAAAAGTTAGCCGGTGTTTTGAAGTGAAGGATTTATTAAGCGATGTTTTAACGAATGATGCAGCGCGCAGCAGCTTATTGCAGGAGATTTGCCACACCGAAGGAGCTTTGGATATTCTTCCCTCATTACGGGAAATCAATGCTGACGAATTGGCAAAACAACTCATTCAGGGGGTTCCTATAAAACGAGACAACCTGACCCGTTATTTAAGCCAAGAGCGTTTTAGTCTGGCTCCTTTGCACAATTTTCTGTTTACCCGCGATGCTTCGATGTCGTTTCGCGATGAAGTTGTGATTGGTAAGATGGCTAATAAAGTACGCGATCGGGAAGCTTTGATTATGGAAGCAATCTTTAATCACCACCCATTGCTGGAAGCCAAAACGGTGAACCCACTTCAAACAAACCGATTGAACTCAAGTCCGGATATTATGATTGAAGGCGGCGATTTTCAGGTTGCCCGCGAAGATGTTCTTGTCATTGGAACCGGCCTCAGAACAAGCACCACCGGCATTGACTTTATTCTGGAACAAATTCAATCGAAGAAGGAAAAAATCAGACACGTAATTGTTCAGGAACTGCCTGACATGCCGGAATCTTTCATTCACCTGGATATGGTTTTTACCTTTTTAGACCGCGACACCTGCATGGTATACGAACCGCTCATCCTGGGAACAAACCGGTATCATACCATTCATATCCAAATTGAAAACGGAAAGGTTTCACATATAACAGAAAGAAAGAACCTCCCAAAAGCATTAAAAAAACTAGGCATTGACTTAAAGCCGGTGCAATGTGGAGGTAGTAAAGACATTTGGACACAGGAACGCGAACAATGGCATAGCGGGGCTAATTTCTTTGCCATTGCTCCAGGCCAGGTTATTGGCTACGAACGGAATGTCAACACCGTAGAGGAACTCAACAAGCACGGATTTGAAGTTATAAAGGCGAAAGATTTTATCAACGGAAATGCCGAAATTACGAAAGGCCAAAAATGTGTGATAACCATTGCCGGTTCGGAGCTCGCTCGTGGTGGAGGTGGAGCCCGATGTATGACCATGCCCTTCCGTCGAAAACCACTTGAATGGTAGTTAATTATGCGAAAACTTAGAACAAACGAACTGGACCGGATTAGCACCGAAGAATACAAGCGAACAACAAAAACGCCCCTAATTGTTGTGCTCGATAATATTCGGAGCTGCAACAACATCGGATCAGTTTTTCGTACCTCCGATGCCTTGCTAATTGAAGGGATTCATTTATGTGGCATAACGGCAACTCCTCCGAATAAAGAAATTCATAAAACGGCACTGGATGCCGAAAAGTCGGTTCCATGGACTTACTTTGAGCGAACAGAAGATTCGGTACAAAAGTTAAAAGCAAAAGGATACCAAGTTTTTGCCATCGAGCAAGTTGAAAAGAGTATTATGCTTCCTGATTTTGAAGTTAAAGAAACCGATCGTCTGGCATTGGTTTTTGGGAACGAGGTGAAAGGTGTTCAGCAACAAGTTGTAAATATGTGCGATGGAGCCATTGAGATTCCGCAATTTGGTATCAAGCATTCATTCAACATTTCGGTGAGTGCCGGCATTGTTTTATGGGATTTATTTAAAAAATTCCGTTATTAACGAATCGCTATCAAAAAGAAGACATAAAAAAAAAGCGGCCTCATCTGAAGCCGCTTTTCTTTTTTTTACGCAGATTGTTATTTCTTTTTCTTCTTTGAAACAAAATAAATACCGGCGCCAACAATCACCACTGCAGCT
The DNA here is from genome assembly GCF_009847015.1 of Sunxiuqinia indica. GTDB lineage: Bacteria > Bacteroidota > Bacteroidia > Bacteroidales > Prolixibacteraceae > Sunxiuqinia > Sunxiuqinia indica. The sequence goes on along the minus strand of NZ_WVEM01000015.1, from coordinate 30,614 downwards.
ATAACTACGATTGTCACCGTCTGGCTGTCCTTGGCTTCCTCATTTTCCTCGTAAAAAACCGGATCCATATCGTCAATTGATAAGGTATCTGCCATTTCAAATAAATCATCTTCTTGTTCCTGGGCAAGTGCCGGGCTCATTCCACCCACTGCCAACATACCAAAAAGTGTCAAAATCATGAATAATTTTTTCATCGTATCGTATTTTAGTTATCAATTAAATGTATTCAAATATTCCTTGTATTTATCCACAATTTCGGGATGTGTTTCCTGATAGGTATCAGCCAAAGCCCGAATTGCCGGTTTATATTGCGGATAAATCTTTAAACAACGCTTCAATACTTCCCGAGCTTTTTCAGGTTGGGTCGTTTCATAAATTTCTGCCAAATTAACGTAGGCACTGAAATACTTTGGGTTAACATCCAACAAATGCTCAAGATAATATTTTGCTTCCACAAAACTTCCCTCCTTTTCCTTCAATCGCCCCATCAAACTTAATGTAGGCTCATAATTCGGATTTACCTTCAAAGAACCCTCAAGGGCTAGAATTGCCTGATCATTCTTGTTTTGCAAACTTAAGGTTTTTCCCAAACGATAGTAAATATGTTCATCTTTTTTATAAAACTCCAACGCCTTCCAAAAATAATCTTCGGCTAGCTCATAGTTCTCGTTTCGAATGGCCTTTACGCCAAGGTGAGAAGCTTCTGACTTTCTTTTTACAACGGCGCAAACCGGCACCTCATCAACCTCAACCACATGAATTGTTCCTTCAGGTGGGAAGTTTCCATTTGCCAATTGATCAGGTGAAATATAGCTGTTACCGATAATCGCATAATCCCAATCCTTATCACTCCGGAGCCGGTATTGAAAATACGTAAATTTCAGATTAGGCTGATCTCGAAAATACCAATCCACAGGGAAATTACTGCCCACAACGACCTGCCCGCTCACATTATTCTCCTCCATATAATCGTTCAACCATTCGGCTCCACTTCGCATGGTATGGTAATAATAATCAGTCTCATAATCTCCATATGCACCTTTTAATCCACCAATAAACTGATTGTAATATAAGTAGTAATATGGATGAGCTTTTACCATAAACCTTAACGGGTGAATTAACAAGAATAACAAAATGACGATTGACGTAATTTTTACCGACTTCAATTTAATGCGGCTGTAAAATTCGTGAATTCCAACGGCAGCTAAAATTACGATACCAGGGTAAATAAAAAGGAAATGCCGCCAGGCACCATACAAATTAGCTTTCAATAAAATTACAAAAACCACTGGAAAGACAGTGGTCAGGATCAGAAAAAAGTAGGTGAAGCGATGCCTGCTGTTACCAGACACCGCTTTCCAATGATAAAAAAACATGACCACTCCAACAAAAACAATTATTGGGATGGTAATTAACATGTACTTGGGAAGATAATACCACGGCCGAAAGTCTGACCAAATAAATTCGCCCTCGAAAATCTGTCGAACTGTAGTCGGAAAATCTGTCATCACCTGATATGATTTCCAGGGGTTGACAATTGGATTTTGGAGGGCGTACGGCCAAAACAAAAGACCGAGCAAATAACCTGCAATTGAAAATACAACTAACTTAACAACTGTTCGTTGTACCTGAGCCCAATTTATCTGCCCTCTGTCGAAGTACTCAACCAAATAGAAGAGCACTCCGGCCAGGAGCAAATAAAAAGCTAATAAGATTCCTCCTGCCCTGATACTGACGGAAAAAGCAATACTCGCAATTAAAAGTGAAATCGAATGCGACGAGCTGGTTTTAAATCTGGCATAGGTTAATTTCAGTGTGTAAAACACACCGGCAATATAAGCCAGGGCAAAAGGAATATCTTTTAAATTATTTTGTAAATGTCCGATAAAGCGGGGGGAAACTGCAAAAAGAATAAGCGTAATAATACCGACGCGATACCCTTTTAGCCAGGTAGCAAACAAGGCTGTAACAAAAATGCACAGCCAACCAATAACGCTGCTAACCAGATGTCGAAAACCATAAACATCTTCAATATTGAACCAGTGGATTAAAAAGGTTGCAAGATTATCGGGGAGCTGTCCATAATATTGAAGATGGGTTTTAGGGGTTTTCAATGCGTCACGATCTTTACCCATCGATGCAAAATAGTCGTACACTTTTTCTGAATGCAGATAGTGTACCTGCTCATCTCCTGAAATACCTGCATCGCGGCTAATAAACAGCAAGCTCAAAAGCAGTGCTATTGCCGACGCATAAAATATGATCTTCAGGTGACGTTGTTGCATTATTTTTTTTCTTCGTTCTGATATATTTTCCTGATAAAATAAAGTGGTCGCTTTTGCGATTCTTTATAAATACGATAAACGTACTCGCCAATAATTCCTAAAAAAATCAGTTGTATTGAGCCTAAGAAATAAATGCTCAAAACTGTTGATGGCCATCCAGTAATGGCAAATCCCAATATTTTAGCGGTCAACACATAAATACCTGCAAACATGAAAACAATGGTTCCGACGAAGCCTAAAATGAGGCATAAGCGAATTGGAAATTTTGAAAAGGAAAAGATGGCATCAGCTGCTAAAAGCGATAGCTTCCCAAAGGTCATTTTAGCCTGCCCTTGCAAGCGTTCGTCCCGCACATAATCTACAAATCCCTGTTTAAATCCCACGAAACTTCGTAAGCCGGGAAGATAGCGAACCCGTTCTTTCATTGATAAAAGCGCCGTTAACGCCTGGCGGTTCATCATGGAAAAATTGCCGGCATTTTCAAGATCCTCCAGATTGGCCACTGACTTAAAAACCTGATGAAACAGGCGTGTCATTCCATTTTTCGTTTGGCTCCCTTTCCGATCAGACCTTCTACCACTTACAATATCGTAATCTTCGTTAACGATTTTCTGATACATCGCCTCAAGCACTTCGGGGGGGTCCTGCAAGTCTCCATCCATCATAGCTACATAAGCTCCCGAAGCATTCTCCAAGCCCGCCGTAAAAGCTGCTTGATGTCCAAAATTCTTGGATAGGGAAATAACTTTTATCCTGGAATCATGCTCCTGATGACCGATTAATTTGTGTAAGCTCGTGTCGGTACTTCCATCATCTACAAAGATCAACTCAAATTCCTCAGAAAGCTTTTCGAGCACACTGACAGATCTTGAAACTAATTCATTAATCAGTTCTTCTTCGTTTAATATTGGAACTACCAGAGATATCATTTACTTCATTTTTAGTTCGTTCTTTTGCTCGTTTCGAAATGGAGAAGCCAAATGGCTCCCCCAATTCAGGTTAATAGTGGTTTAGTTGGCTTGCTAGTTATATACTCAAGCTTTGTGTGCTGTTCCCGGCACAGGAACCGGAAATTCAAGATCAACAGGACCAAACTTGATTTCTTTTGGCCCAAGATCCATATCTGATTTAAAAATTTCGTCGTAGCTAACTTTTTGCCCGGTGTAAGCCGCAGTTCGTCCCATAATCGCAGTCAGGGTTGAAATTGCCGTTTGTTCTGCTTCATTAACATACTCTCCGGTTCGAATGGCATGCACTAAATGCATATGTTCCTGAACGTAGGGTGGGATTTTCACCTTGCTCATTGGTTCACCATCTTCCCCCAGCGGGTATTCAAACTTCCATTTTACCGAACCATCCAGGTTCCAGATTGTGTTCTGGCAATTCGTGTAACCTTCAGTTCCAACAACCATTTCGCCGGTTCCATTGGCACAGTTATCAATCTGGCGGCTCATACTATGGGAGCTCACTCCGTTTCCAAAGTCAAAATCGACACTAAAAAAGTCGTACTGATCGCCTGTAATTCGCCGTGCTCTTCCTCCATAGCCTATTGCACTTTCGGGATGTTTGCCGATGAACCAATTCACCACATCAATGTTGTGCACGTGCGTATCCAAAAAATGGTCGCCACACAACCAGCAGAAATTATTCCAGTTACGGATCATGTAAGTCATATCATCCCAATCGTCTTCCCGCGTGCGAAACCAAACATGATTTTGATTCCAGAAAGCTTTTGCTGAAGTGATTTGTCCAATGGCTCCATTGGCAACCTGCTTGTAGGTTTCGATATAATCTTCCTGATGACGACGTTGCGTTCCGGTAACCACATTCAAGCCAATCGCTTCCGCTTTTTTAGCCGTCGCAATTATTGAACGAATTCCAACTGGGTCGACTGCCATAGGTTTTTCTAAAAAAGCATGCTTTGTTTGTTTAACTGCTTCCTTAAAATGCTCCGGCCTGAATTGTGGTGGTGTTGCTAAAATAACGACATCGACTTCTTTCAAAGCCATTAATTTCTTGTAGGCATCAAATCCTACAAAGCAATTCTCTTCCGGGATTGGTCGCTTGTAACCTGCAAATCGCTTCCGACAAGCATCAATTTTATCCTGAAAAACATCAGCCAAAGCAACAATTTCCAAATCGGGTCCGGCACTGATAAAGTTTATCGCAGCCCCCGTTCCGCGATTACCAACTCCAACCAATCCTGCTCGTAGTTTTTTGCCACTTGGCGCTGCTCTTAGTATTGGCGGCAATCCAAGTTCACTTGCATCTTTCGTTGACTTGCACGACGATAAAACTGCACCTGCTCCCATTGCTCCAATTCCTGCCAAAGCTGTTGCTTCGAGAAACCGGCGACGATTAATATTTTTTGATTTATTTGTCATTGTTCACTGAGTTTTATTGCTCTAATGTTTCATCTACTTCACATACAACGCGGAAACCCACTTCCACGACATCAGAATACCACCAAATTGATTTAGGCATCTGCGGATCAGTCATTAACCAGGCTTTCGTTTTTGTGTAATCCCGGGCAGCACATCGCACATCTTTAGCATCGCTTTTAAACGATCCGCCACGAATGACATGCTCTCGTCCTTTTTGTGGTCCTCTTGGATTTACCACTATATCTTGCTCGCTGTACTTCTGGTAGATATGAGGATCGTAATAATCCAAACAGAATTCAGCAACATTCCCCGGCAAATTTTTCAACCCAAAAGCATTGGCTTTCACCTTAGCAGGATCTACTGTCATCCCCTCGCTGTTCATCTCATAGGCAACAAACGAATTGATAATTGCAGTATCCGGCGAAAATATCTTTCTCAATATTCCTTTTGAAGAATAGTCTTTTGGATTGCCTTTAAACGGGTATGGGGTTGACTGACCGGCACGACATGCATATTCCCATTCCGCCTCTGTTGGTAAGCGATATTTCTTGCCAGTCACCTGGCTTAACCACCTACAATAAGTATTAGCGGCATGCCAGCTCATGGTAATAGCCGGTTTTGCTCCTTTTCCCCATCCCTGATCAGGTGCTCCCCAAGGCGGTGTTGGCCCGGTAATTCCATCAACCTCTTCATCAATGTCCATTGCTTCTTTTCTTCCTTGCGAAGAGGTTGCTTTAAAAAATGCCAGATATTCATCCCAGCTAACTTCTACTTTTGCCATCCAGAAGTCAGAAACTTTTGCCTGAAAAACGGGTCCTTCATCTTCATCTCGCAGCGGTTCATCTTTAGGACTTCCCATTGTAAAAGTCGCCCCCGGAACAGCAACCATCTCGAAGGAAACACTTGTGCCTGGAATTTTTTCAGTAAAATCGCTAAATGAAGTTACTTCAGTTGGTTTTTCGTATACTTCAGTATTTATTTCCGGCACTTTGCCAAAACCTAAGTTGTGTTCGTGTTTAGCATTAGGGTCATAATGGCCAACATGTAAATGACAATTGATGCATCGCAACTCATCTTCGCTCGTCAGGTAATATAAATGAGCATCATCTCCTTCGGTGGAAAGCGTTGTAGGAAATAAGTTTTGATGACACTTTAAGCAAGCATCTTTGTAAACAAAGTGTTTGGCATTTTCAAGCTTTCGCTTATCCTCCCAGTTGTAGTCTGCACTATCCTTAAACAACATGCCATAAACATCATTAAAGCCGTGTTTGGCTTTGGCTGCAAGATGTCCATGTCCTTTTGGTGGCAAATGGCACTCAACACAATGCACAATTACACCTGCGCTGTTGTTGTAGTGAGTTGAAAGTTTCCAACTTTGTTCAGCATGTGGATGAACGTGGCACGACATACAATAGTCATCAGTAGAAGTATATTCAATTGCTTGATTACTTAATTGAAGAATAACCACACATGCAACAACTCCGATCAATACAAGACCCAAATAAATTCGCTTACCACCCAAAATGCTTTTCCGTTTCATTAAGTTTCCAAATATTTACAGTGTGCTGTATAAAGACGAAACGAATCTAGCATACACCAGTTACTCAAACCTTAACAACGGCTTAAACAAAGGTTACTTTCGGGTTATAAAGCGGGTTAATTTTATGCTCTTCAGCAATTCTGAAAATACATAATGCACTAAAAAACAAACGAATAAAAGATTAATAAAATAAATTAACCCTGATGAATACTTAGTTAATTGCGAGTGTGAATTAGTTCATCAAATGAGAGCTCAAATCGTTCACCATAAAGTTTCTCGTAAAGCACTACGAACTTCTCATAGGTATATTTTGCTGTATTGAGGTTGTTCTGAACGACCAATGCTCGAAGCTTATAAGACAGTGCTTGATCATTAATCGGATCGGTAAGCAAAATACGATCTGCCAGTTTTAAAATCAAGTCGTGATCAACTTCCAGTTCCAATCGGTGAATAAACTTTAGTAGATTGTCTACAATATTATTTCCAACAAAACCTTTGTAGTCGTCAAGCCAATCGTGGTTCTCATCTTTCAAAACTTCCCCAGCACGGACAATTTTATAAAAATCGGGGTAAAATGTTGGCTCTTTCTCTTTATTCTCTTTCAATATTTTCAAGCATTCTACATAATCACAGTAAACCGAATTTCCAAAATGAATATTCCAACAGTCGACGTTAAAAACAACCTCAACAGAATCCAGTCTTTCAAGAATAATCCGCAACTTCCGGATTGTGACGCCCCTACTATTCTTTGCATTTTGATAGCTCATTCCCGGCCACAAAATCTCTGATAGCTCCTTTGTTGAAATCCCTTTCTTTCGGTGTTGCGAGTAAACCAGAATCAATAAAAAGAGCTGCTTTATTTTTGGAGTAAACTGAGGTGTAACATCATCTCCCTCTTTATCAACTACCCGAAAATCCCCAAAAAGCTGGATGTAATTCCGCTCTGGATAGTCATTCTGTAGATCCTCCAATTCCTTAAGCTTTTCTTTCGGAAGATAGCTTTTTCGTCCCAAACGCATGGGAAGCTTTAGGTAGATCAGCAACAGTAATAATAGCGCCAAAGTAATTATACCGATTTTCGATAATAGCGGGTAGCGTAGGAAAATATTCTTGCTTTGAGCCAAATCAACCAAATCCTTACTCAAACTCCAGATTTCTTCATCACCCAAAGTACGCGACCAGATTACCAAATCGTCAATCCGACCATTCATATGCGTACTGGCACTATAACCGGTCATTCCAACATAAATATTTTCGCGGCCTTTATACGACGGATGTCCGAGCGAACGACTATCCAGTTTACCATCCACATAAATGGCTTGCTCACCCGTAAGTTTGTTGTAACGCCAAACCAAATGATACCATCGCCCTGCTTCTATTGTCGTATTTCCCTGCAGGTCATTGGCATAAAATCCGAAATACGGTTTTTGGTTTCGCAACACAAGGTGAATGGATTGTTGGTAGGAACTTCCTTTGGTTCCGAGAATACTAATGTCACGCTCAGTCACATTATAGTCCTTTATTTTTATCCATGTTGAAACCGTAAAATCATGATCTCTGAGCTTCAAATCTTCAGCCTTCGGTAAAATAATATAGCTGTCTTTTTCAAAAACTGCGACCATGTCACGTTGCTCATCATCTTGATATTGCATATCAACATCTTTCCCATTAAAGCTGTTGATACTATAGTCCATTGAGCCGTTCTCAAAACTGTAATAGGCCTCCAGCCCTTCCGTAATTTCCAATGGTATTGCAACAAAATGTTGCTGTTTGTTTTGTTCGGGCTCTTCAAAAACAACCGATTCCGGCTTAAACTGATATCCCGGGCTTTTAGGAGTTAAAACCAGTGTTTCTCCCGGCCCTACAGGAAAACTATAGTTGCCAAAGCTAAGACTATTTGTCCCTGCCCAACTCACGTAATTTAAAGGTTGTGCATTAAACGTAACCGTTCCTTTTATTGTTTTGAAATCTCGAAGTTGATATAGCACCTGCAAAATCCAGTCTTGATAGCGATCAAGCATAATAAAATTCGGAGTCTTTCCGGTACTTTTCCAAACACTCTTAATATGCTCAATCAAGTATGGGTTCTGAGTTGTATTGAAAAATGATTCATCTGGCTGACCGGCTCTTTTGGGGAAGTTATAGTCGTTATAAATCAATAAGCTGTTTTTAGCATCTCCTTTTAAAAACTCACCGGCAAAATCCGGAGCTTCCAAAATTGAAAAATAAGGTTCAACCGCATAATCCCAAACATAGTGCAACCACTCGGGACTGTTTCGGTGTTGTTGCATCGTAAAAATAACAATTCGTTTCCCGGTCTCTACCATGTTTTTCAAGGTCGGCCATTCATTTTCCTCCTCATGCACATAGAGATAAGGCAGAATACCGGTCTCTCCTATAATCGTTGTTAACTCGTTCGCATTAACGTTAAAATCGAGAAATAAGGTCAGAATTTTATCCGGCTCATTTTCAAGTGCTTTACGAATAACAACCAACGGGTCCTGCAAAGGTTGATATCTCCCATAAGCATCACGCAACATCAACTGACTTTTCTGCCGATCCCATTCCAAATAAAACCGAAAGCCTCCAACATTGGCATCAAGCAACTCTGATACGGTTTTATTTTCTCGTGTTGTAGCATCAATTCCTGAAAAATTGGAAACCACAAATATACTTTCATCATAATGCTTAAAAACAACATCTTCAGCTGCTTTTCCAACTTGAAATGTTATACAGAATGAAAATAAAAGAAGAATATATTTTATTGCTCGTTGTTGTATCATAGACTAATGACCATCCACCATCAAATTTATAATCTAACAAAGATATAAAAAGGCTTGATTCATAACGATACCATTCAATCAGTAACAAAAAGTAGTAAGAATCACCCGCAATTCAAGTAAAAAATGATCACCGAATCATATTTTTTCTATTTTTGTGGCTCAAACGGGTTGTTAGCTCAGTTGGTTTAGAGCATTACCTTGACAGGGTAGGGGTCACTGGTTCGAATCCAGTACAACCCACTTTGGGCAAACTTCAAATCGAACTAAAATCCAGTAAATCAAATGTTTATTGGATTTTTAATTTTTTTCTTACACCAAAATAATCCAATCAAATTCAATGTTCTCGTGAGTGATCCGGTGAGTGATTTATTTATGTTATATTTACTCACCAGCATCGCTGTAATAATTTGAAATACTGACTTATACGTTTTTCAAACTCTACTTTTAATACCCCTAAAATGAACCATTTTGGATCATGTTTTAAGAAGTTGGAGTGAGTAAACGACTAGGAAATGACATTTTAAACAAAAAGAGGTCAAATTGAATTGACATGGAATCGACACAATCATTTGGTATACAGTTCGTAACAAGATCAAACAACGACAAAAACAATCAAATCATTTATGCCCGAATTACAATTAATGGTTCGAGGTCAGAAATTTCACTGAAGCAACGAGTCGAACCTAGCGACTGGAATCCTGTCGCCGAAAAAGCTAATGGCAGAAAAAAGAAAAACAAGGAACTGAACCAGTTTTTGGAGAAGGTTAGAACTAGGCTGAATAATATTTACCGGGAGCTTCTGGTTGAAGGAGAATTACCCACCGCAACCATGGTTAAAAATCAATTTTTAGGTATTGAAGAAGCTGGCAATACCATCCAGGATGCATTTGATTACCATAGGAAGATATCAGAAGGAAATATATCTAAGAATACCCTCCATCATTATTCAACAACCGAAAAATATGTAAAGGAATTTCTGTTATCTCAATATAAAACTGAAAATATCCTCTTGAGAAAAATCAACTATAAACTGATCACAGATTTTGACCATTTTCTACGAACAAGAAAACCCACCGATCATCAAAAGCCCCTTCAAAACAACGGCGTAATGAAGCACATCGAACGCTTTCGGGTTGTTGTCAAGCTTTCCCTCAAGCTCGACTGGATTAAAACTGATCCATTCAGAAATTATCAAATCAGATTCAAGAAGGTCGAACGGGGCTACCTAGAAGCTGATGAACTTTTAAGAATCGAAGAAGCAGAATTTAAGCTTCCACGACTTGTACTCGCAAAAGACTTATTTGTGTTTAGCTGCTACACAGGTCTCGCTTATATTGACACAGTTCAACTAAAACCTGAAGATATTCATTTGGGGACCGACGGAAATCATTGGATCATCTCGAGCCGGCAGAAAACCGGTGTTTCTATGAGAATTCCGGTACTCCCAAAGGCATGGGAACTTATTCAAAAATACATTGACAATCCCCGATCAAAATTCAATGGGACTATTTTCCCTGTTATTTCAAACCAAAAACTAAACAGCTATTTAAAAGAAGTGGCCGACTTTTGCAACATTCCTAAATACCTGACCTATCATTTGGCCCGTCATACTTTTGCAACGACAGTTACTTTGAGCAATGGTGTTCCAATTGAATCTGTTTCAAAAATGCTCGGGCACACTTCAATTAAAACAACACAAATTTATGCCCGGATTGTAGATTCCAAATTGTCGGATGATATGGAAGCGCTAAAGTCAAAACTTTCAGTGCAAAAGCCTAACCAACAAAAAGCAAGTGGATAAGTGAGAATATGTACATCAAAGTACTTACTCATTTTGTTGTTTAGAAACAACATATTAATCAAATATTGTTGTTTTCAGAAAACATTCTATATAAAATTGACTATCTCTGTAATTTTAATTATTAGTTTTCATTCAACCTCTTTTTTTCAATATACTCAGCTCGTTTCCTCACTTTCATTTCAAATTCTTCAACCTCTCCCCTAATCTTTTTGATCAGATTTTTATCGCGATGGTAATTAAAGATATCCTCCAATTTTGAAAGGTCTTTCGAATTAATCCCATCATGGACTTTGATATAACGGAACATTAAGTCATTATCACCCATCTGGCTATTCATTCTATACTGGTAAACATTGCCTACAAATGACCCAAGCAAAACAAACCCCAATACAATAAACGCCAGAACTACTTTAGAAGACTTGAGGTCAATGACATGACGATGGTGAATTGTGCTATCTTTTTCTTGTTTAGTAACGATTGCCTGAACTTGTTCCAAGCTGGAAAGGACTTTTTGTTGAGATTCCTGTATTTTCTCGGGAATTCCAGTAGCTTCCAAGTGAATGGTTGAAAGATAGGTGGAAATCTGCTTTAATACAGATGCAATGGCTGTCCTGTTATTTCTGAGCCTTCTTTCTTCATCGATCACTTTTGGCCTGTCCTCCTGGCCATTAAGTTTCGTTTCAATTGCTACAAGCCGGGATTTGATCTCCTCGAACATTTCGCTAATAATGGCATTGTTTTTCATGACTACGTATTTTTCTATTATGATTTTCTGTTGCTCGCTGGTTATCTCCTTAGCCCCTTTCTTCTTTTGATTTTTGGGATTGCATGTTTTTTATCCCATTGTTTTCTTTCATCAGCGTATTTCCCCATTTTGTAAATGAGACTGGCCAAAAAGTTTCCAGCAACCATTCTATCCGATATTTGGGCGTGGGCTTTATGATCTAGTTTCATTTGTTGAGCAAGATTCTGTTTCATTTGAAAGGTAATTTTCGAATAGCTGAACTGCCTATCGACCTTTGATCCATTAAAAGAATAACCATTTTTAATAAAGCTCACTCCCTGTATCTCGCTGGTTTTGCCCCTGAACTTAAAATCAACCGTTATATTTTGTTCTTTGAGTCTTCCAATGACATGATCCCAGTTTTGGCATTGGGGAATAAGATTCTTTAAAGCTTCATAAATTTCATACTTGGTTTTGTCCGGTTCTTTGAGCCGCTGAACCTTAACATTTTCCTTCCCTTTGGCAAAGTATAATCCATATTTTGTGGTCAGTTCTTTGCAGATCTTTTCACTTCGGTAGCGGTCATTCCGGTCGGAAATTGTTCTTCCAGTATTGTCAACTCTGTTGAAAATAAGATGGACATGTGGATGTTCCTTATCGTAGTGACGGGCAACTATGTATTGGGTATTCTCAATTCCCATCCTCTGCATATATTCCCGGGAAACCTCCACCATGAGCCTGTTATCAAGTTTTTGTTTGTCTTTTGCCGAAAAGTCCAAAGAAATATGACCAACTGGTTTCTTGATCCGGGGATTCATTTCAGACTGGAAAGCGAAACTTTGAATGATGGACTCCCGGTCTTTGAGCCTCACTCCCTGGCTCTCCAATAGCTGGGTGCCTTTCTCCTTATCAAGTACATAATTAACGACTCCCCTAAAATCCTGTCCTTTTACAATCTTAGCCATCATTGCGGATCTGTTCTAAAAGGTTATCGATCTTACCGGCAAGAAAAAGGTATTCACTCCTGGCATCCGCGTATCCCACTGCATTAGCTTTTCGTGCAATCTGGTTCAGGTTATTGGCCATTCCACATAGCTTTCGCACCAAATCAAGTATTTCCGTTGATAAACGTTGTTTAATGACACTTTTCTGGATGCTCTTCCTGATGAACTCGCTCCTGTTTATTCCTGCTTCTCTGGCTTTGGCTTTTAGTGAGTAGTACTCGGCAGTGGCCATCTTAACACTGACCCGGTACGATTTCTTTTCACCTAGTTTTTTGTTAGGCCGGCCGGTTTTGTACCTGTTTTTCATTTTCTGCCATTTTGAATTGAGACCAACGGGATGAAAAGGGAGTTTTGGTAAGACCAAAACATAAACTCATACTTTTACAAAATCATGTATTTAGAACGTAAAGCAAGAAACAGCAGAAGAGCATCAAACACATCTTTTAGCTCCACCGCAGTGGAGTATGTTTATCTGCAAGAATCTGCCTCTGCTGTCTTGCTTGCTTCTTCGTCATGATAAAAGTTAAGGGAGAGTATCGAACATAAACCTGCAACAGAGAAGCCTGTGTATGTATAGCAAGATTATACCTGCCTTATCCTTTGCCTGTTCGTATTTTTGAAGAAAGATTAGTTAAATTGCTGATATATAGAGAAACAGCAGAAGAGCGACATGCACATCTTTCAGTTCCACGGGCTGTGGAATATGCTTATGCAAGAACCGGCCTCTGCTGTATTCTTTATCCATGAGTCCGGATAGTATTTTAAGCCGTGGTATAAACTTCGAGCCTGCGTAGTACATGAGGATGGACGGTGGGATAATAGCTCTCTAGATATCAAAATCAAACCATTAAAAACATTTCTATGAACACAAAAACGATTCTTAAGCAATGTGTGGGTATTGATGTATCCATGAAAAAAGTGGACTGTTGTCTCGCTGTTTATACGCAGGATCTGCAGGTAAAAGTAGTGTCGACAAGCAGGTTTGAGAACAACGGTAAAGGGCTGCTGAAACTCAGGCAATGGATTGAAAAGAAAAGTGACAAGGCGGTTTACCTGCATGTTAATATGGAAGCTACCGGTGTTTACCATGAAGAGGCAGCTTATTTTTTGAGTGACCTGGGCTTTAAGCTGAGTATTATCCAACCTGCCAAAGGAAAACAATATGCCAGAAGCCTGGATGAGAAGAATAAAACAGACCGTATTGATGCCATTATGCTGGCACGCATGGGACTGGAAAGAGATTTGCCTTTGTGGAACAGGCCAACAGAAAACCTGCGCATTCTTAAACGGTTGAGCCGGGAACGGATCAGTATCATCCGGGACAGGAATGCCCTTACCAACCAACTGCATGCTCTAAATCATTCCCATAAAGCGTATGCCAAAAGTATTAAACGCCTGAAGCAACGGGTTAAGTTAGCCACAAAACAACTGGCTGAGATTGAAGTACAGATGCAGGAACTGGTTGCCGAATCGCCTGTGTTGCACGAAAAGATGAAACATGTAATTACTATTCCCGGGATCAATTTTGTAACTGCGGCAACGGTTATTGCCGAAACCGATGGCTTCTCCAATATTGGCAACCGCAGGCAACTGGTCAGCTATGCCGGGCTGGATGTGGTGATCCGGGAATCAGGGACACTGGCATGGAGGCCACGGATATCCAAAAGGGGAAACGCATATATACGGGCTGCCTTATACATGGCGGCCGTATGTTCCATTATCCACAACCAAACCCTGCGTATTTATTTCAACCGGATGAAGGAGAACGGGAAACCCGGGAAAACTGGCGTTATCGCCCTGGAACGTAAATTGCTGATCCTTATTTACACGCTTTATAAAAACAATACGGACTATGTTTTAGGCCACACGAATAACTCTCAAAAGAATATTGTTCTGCAAGACTCTCAGGAACCGGTAGCGGTATAAAAAAGTAGCCCGGCAAAGCGGGCTACGGTAGATGGTCTCTACCCGATCCGCAGAAAGGGTATAACCTCTTATGTACAAAGATAAGGTGTAACAAACGATTTTAATAACCTTTAGCCGGACAATTGTGTCCTGACAATATTTTAACGATTAAAACAATAGGATCAGCAACAGAATGACAAAGCCGGCCAGCAAGCCATAACTAACCCATTTGATTTGTGTAAGAAGTGGTTTGTTACCTTGCTCTACGGCACTGGTTATCTTATCCAGTGCCCCGGGCTCAATGCGGATGCCATGTTCGTCAATCTCTTTCAATTTACGGACTATAGGCATGGATAGATCCGTCATGTAACGGTTTTGTTCTGCCGAGAACTGTAAATCTTTGATACTCCCGGCAATCGCCTGGTCCCGCTGGTGCATACGTTTAATCAGCAACCCTATGTCATTGTACCGGCTCAGGATCTTTTCTGTGCTTTCCATGATTACTTCATGCGAAGTGTTGAACTTTGATAGTTCCGTTACGATGATCTCTGCCAGCATCGCATCTTTGACCGACTGCGTCCGTGGATTAGAATTTCGGGCCATATCTTCGTTTCTTTTTTAGGTTTTGTTTTCGCTTTCTTTCCTCTTCACTTATCCTGGAATCATTTTCCCGAAGTAATTGCCGCGGACCGGATATATAAGCGATACCAGACAAAATTGCATTCCTGACCGATTTACCTTGTGATTGTTCCTGCTTGTTTAGATGCCCGGAATCCTGACTGAGGATCTCTCTGTTTTCCTTAAATGTATTCAGCAGGGTACGGTAGCCAAACTCTTTGCCGATCTGAGAGGCTTTGAAGGTCTGATTGTGACCGGTAAACCGCAAACCATAGGTGTTTCCTTTTTTATTGACCGCCTGCTGAACAGCGATATCATGCTTTTTCATCATTGCTGTAAATTCTTGCAGGGATGTGGGATGCCCCGATAACACTTCTCCGGCAGCCTTGCAGATCAGTGTTTTGGCCAGTATCCGTTCAAAGCCCATTACTTCAGGCCGGTACTTGCTTTTACGTTTTACCTGGTTGGCAATGGTCAGTCCCAGTTCCCGGCTGATGCTTTCTGCAATCTTTCCGGCCCGTTTGCTGATAAAACTGGTATCATAAACACGTTGGTCTATCCCGATCCGGTTAACGATCATGTGCATATGTAAATGCTCCGTATCCCGGTGGATACATCCAATCCACTGGTGATTCTCAAAACCAAAACGACTGCTAAACTCCCTGCAAATACCGGCAAGGTCTTCCTCTCCAAGTTTCTTCTCATCTCCGGGGGCAATGCCTATCTCGATCCGGATAAACTTATTCCTGCAACGCGTATTACATTCCTGCAGCTCCAGAAACTCGTTGTAAATCGCGCCGGGCGTTTCGTTTTGAACCAGGTTGGATGCCACCAAAGACCCCTTCTTTGATTCCCGCAGTGCATATTCTATCGCCCTGCTTCCATGCGCTATTGCTTTGGCTTTGGCTATCATCTGTTATAACGGTTTTATAAAACATTAATCCCTTTTGCTCTCCTTAAACAATGCGTTGCTGAAGCCGGGTCAGCTCACTTACCAGTTGCCTTATATCTTCAACCAATGCAGGGTCTTTTTTTCGTATCAGGCTGCTTATCCGGTTAAAATGGGTACTGTAAGTCTTCAACATCCGGAAGTATTCAATCTCCTGCTGCGTTAGTGCGGGTATGGCTTTTACTTCACCATGCATGGCCTGCCTGCGGCAATACTCGGAAAGCGTTAGTCCGCTTTTCTTTGCCAGCTGATGTATGATTCTCTTTTCTCCAACACTGCACCTGAGAATAATATTTTTGGTCTTGTTCATTATTCCAGACTCCTTTTATGACCCCATTTGGGTGTCATCACTTAGCGGAAGCGGGCAAGAGCAGTTTGTATATACAAACTGACATCTTGCAATGCCTACGCACTTAATGACTACCCGCACAAGATACCTTCCAGCCCGCTTCTACTTTGAAGCAAAAAAAAGCTCATTAATTGTTGCTTTTTAAAATAGTATCTTGCTATCCGCACTTTTCTCTAATATTGTCACCAGTAAAACTAGGGGATAGAAACAAAAAACAAAACAGTAAAACAACACAATATCAATCAATTGACATGCACCCAAATTCCTCAAAGAAAAAGAAAAAACAGTCAAAAAAATAAAAAGAAAGTCCTTTCAATTGCCAGTCCGGTGAAAAATCAAGGCTGTCCTGCCAAACTGGATTTACTGGGTCCAAATCTTATTAAAAATCGTAAACGGCAGGACACTTGTCTTGGCCTTGTACTTTTTAAGTAACGGACTGGCTAAATTGGGGCTTCTTTTTGAGGTTTGATGGAGATGAATAGAATAGCAAAACATTCCTTTCTCAAAAAGTCCTTCGAAAAAGTGTATTGCAGGACGAAAAAGTCGTTCGAAAAATTGTAAAATTTTAAGTGCCAATGCCTGTCTACATCCCAAAATCAATGATCGCCCAAATTGATTGTTTGCCATTGATCAGTACAGAAAACCTGCAAAAAAATAGCCTAAAATCATTTTGCCAAAAACACTCCCCCCCCTGTCTATCAGAGCTTTAATGTCGGACCTTAGAAAAGAAGAATGGATGACAAATCTACCATTGGATGCCATCGATGAAATTATAAACATGTTTAATTAGGATCCAATCTATATGGGAAATTAAATTTTAGAATCAAAACTTAGTACCTGTAAATAGGAAACCATTAAAACGGCAGAGCACTTTCCCTAATCTTGCATTTTTTATGAATAGACTGACTATGTTGAAATCTCTCTCTAAAATTGACCGTATCAAATTATACAGCAACAAATGACAAAAAAATAATAGATAATTACTGAGATTAACATTTCCTGGTTAAATCCGTTAATTCTTTTCCTTAAAAAATTTCATGAGAATTTATTTTAAAATAGCCCACGAAGGCAATTCATGAACAGATATTTCAAATACCCATTTCAAGAGCGTAATTGAAATAAGTAAAACTAATAGTACTCCAATCATATTCAACAAAATACCTGTTTTCATCATTTGTCTAATCGAAATTTTACCAGTCCCGAATACGATTGCATTTCCGGGTGTTGCTGTTGGTAACATAAAAGCCAGATTTGCAGCCAAGGTCAGAGGGATCATATAAAAATAAGGATGAATATTCTTTGATATTGCAATTCCTGCAAATACTGGTAATAAGATAGTAGTACTTGCCACATTCGATGTTAATTCTGTAAGAAAAGACATTAAAATAATAATCAGCAGGAGAGATAAAGCACTTGGGAAATATTCTCCAAACTGCATTTGTTCTCCTAACCAAACTGACAAACCCGATGATTCAAATCCTTTAGCAAGAGCAAATCCACCTCCAAAAAGTAAAACAATATTCCAAGGCAATTTATTGGCAGTTTTCCAGTCCATTAACATCTTTCCTTTCTTATTTTTTGACGGGATCAAAAATAAAATTACTGAAAAAAGAATTGCAGTTGTCCCGTCACTGATAAAGTTTTTATTGGAAAACAAATCAGCCCAGCCGGGGAGGAAAAAATCATTTATTTTAATCCCAGGACGGAAAATCCAGGCGAGAACCAGCATCCCAAACAAGCTTAAGACCCATTTTTCTTCATAAGTCATCTTTCCCATTCTCTTAAAATAAACGTCAAAGGAATCATAATTCAGTTCATGCCACCTTTTTTTCGGACGAAAGATAAAGTAAATAAGCAGCCACGTAACTCCAATCATTGTAACAGATAGAGGCAAAGCAAACATCAACCACTGTGTAAATGAAATCTCAGGGGCACCAGCAAAAAGAATATCCTGAATTTTGACCATTACCATATTAGTAGGAGTACCTACCAAAGTTGCCATTCCCCCAATAGAAGAACTGTATGCAATACTTAAAAACAGTCCAATAGCGTAATGACTAACCGACTCTTTACTGTTTATTAAATCTTTCAGTTTGGTAGCCACTGACATGGCTATCGGTAGCATCATCATCGTAGTGGCCGTATTACTCATCCACATCGATAAAAATGCCGTAGAAACCATAAACCCCATCAGGATTCTTCCGGGACTCACGCCAATCCAATTGACAATTTGAAGCGCTATGCGATTGTGAAGATTCCAACGCTCCATAGCCAGAGCCATTATGAAGCCTCCCATAAACAGAAAAATGATATTATTAAAATAGGTAGTCGTAATGGCTTTCCCATCCATAACTCCCAAAATTGGGAAAAGAATAACAGGAAGTAAAGCTGTAACAGCCAACGGAACTGCCTCAGTCACCCACCAAATAGCCATTAGAACCGTAATCGCCAAAGCTTTGCCCACAACAGGGTCTTTCGGTTCTACATTAAAAACGAGTAATAATGTAAAAGCCAAAAGTCCTGTTACACTCCATAAGGAATGCTTTTTTAATACTTTCATTATATGATTAAATAAAATGATATGATTAACAAGAGATTTCCTGTTAACAACAAAAAAGAATTATCCTTTTACAATCTCATGTTTTTCTATATAATCAGGATCAAGATCGACCCCCAGCCCCGGACCGGTTGGAACCTTTACAACTCCATCTTCGCTTACTAAAGATGATGTCTTACATTCAAACGGAATGTCTTTACTCAATTCCTTAAACTCATGATAAGGCCCTGAATTGGGAATACTGGATATAAAATGCATCATATATACATAACCAAAGCCATCGCCAGTAATATGCGGAGTACATACTTTCCCTGTAATATCAGCCATTCGAGCCACTTTCATCGAACGAACCATGCCTCCAAAATAAAACATATCCTGTTGAAGAACCTTTAATGCATTATTCGCAATCAACCAGCGAAAATTATGCAAGCTCGGTTCCTGCTCTCCGCCAGCAACCGGAATAGTAAGGGCGTCGGCAACCTGTTTAGTCTCTTCATACCAGTCAAACGGAACAGGCTCTTCATAGAAAGCATAGTTGTATTCTTCCATGATTTTCCCAATGCGAATAGCCTCCGGCACATCGTAAGACCCGTTTGAATCGGCAGAAATAACCATGTCATCGCCAAAAGTTTTTCGAACTAATGGAATGAGCTTTTCCGAACGATATGGAGGATATTCGGGATGACTCATACGACCACCCAATTTAAATTTGATGGCTTTGGCATGTGTCCGGGAAAGTTGCTCTTTTAAGTGATCAATTGTCTCTTCGGGAGTGATCCCTCTTTCGCTGTTAGCCTGATAAACGGCGATTCCTTTGTTGTGGATTGTACCAATCAGTTCCCCGATTGATTTTCCGGAAATCCGTCCCATCATATCAAGGATGGCAAACTCAAGCGTAGCAATCGGTACCCAAAGGGCAACACTTTGCAGTTTGTAATTACTTCCGTACACATAAACCTGATCTAATAAATGTTCTAAGTCCCGGGCATCTTTTCCAATGAAAAACGGTTGAACCCTTTTTACGAAAATAGGATAAAGCGACCGGAGTTGGAGGCTGTTGCCCACCGAAATTCCTTCTGCCCCATCTTTTGACCTAACACGGCAAAGAAAAGTATCTTTATAACGAAGAAGTTCAACAGAATCAATAATAACCGGAGAGGGAAACAACTCCCTTTTGAAAACAGGTTGTTTGATGGCATTATCCAACTTGGAATAAATCGAATCAATATTTTGATTTGATCCTTTTGAATAAGATAAAAACGGGAATGCGGTTGCCACACTTCCCAATGCTGTTGCTGAAAGGAAATTACGTCTACTCAGTTTCATAATGTTGGTTTGTTTGTGTGATGGTACCTAATCTTTACGACTACTTTTTTTACTGGGTCATAGCCGGGAATTTCAATATTGGGGCGATGTGCATTGTCCGGAAAAAATATGAAGAAATTACCTGGTGTCGCTTCGTAGTAGCTCCTGCCCCCATGGTCCTCCCAAAACATGATTTCTTTTTCCGGATCATAAGCATCCCGTATGGTCAGTGCCAACAGAGGAGACATACCAATCATCTCCTTCCCTTTTATGACATGATGGATGTCAATATACTCATGGTGCGATTCCCATTTTGACACGTCGATTTTCTTGGAAGGAGCCAATGTGACTGTGGCAAAGACACTGTCTCCAACAATCGGATACCGACCTGGAGGAATCGAATCCAGATTAGTGTTCGCCAAAAAATCGAAAGCTTTGTCCCATAGTGACTTGTTCGTCTTTATTTGGAGGGCGAGTTCATCCCGGTTAATAGACGGATGGGGCAATGCCTTCCAGCCATGAAGCCAATCCCTTGATTCCAGATACTGATCAGTGGTATATGCAGTGATTGTAACAGGTCCCATTAAGCCCGATGGCACGGGGTCCCAATTGGAAGCGTCAAATGGCTGGTATTTAATGTTCACAAAATTAATCTCGTGATAGTTCCGCCATTTAACCCCACGCCTGTCCATATCCCGGATACGGTTTGCCGACAGGTTGGCAACCTCAATTTTCAGGGTATTGGTTCCGGTTTTCAGGAATTGTTTTATTTTCAGTTGGAAGGGAATACTCCAGGCAATTCCTGCATCTTTCCCATTAATCCAAACATGTGCACTTTCGCTAACCTTTCCTAAATTAAGCATATACTCATTGGCAGAAATATAGTCCATTTCAAAAGTTGTCGTATATACTCCACTTCCGGAGAAAGCAACAGCCTTAGCGTCGCCCAATAGCGTCCATGATTTGAGTTCATCAATTGTTTTATCTTCCGGCAATTCAGGCCCCCCTTGTGTAAAGTGAAGCTTCCATGGGCCAGTGATCACAGTGCTAGCCAATGGTGATCCCCAATAGCTCCATGGGTTTACATTGAAACTATTCTTTGAGTTGGTATAAGTCCGCACAATCATGGCTTCTCCCGGTTGTAATTGTATCCGAACTTCTAGCTTACCATCATCCGTTTTTGAAGACGCGATACCAAATGTCCCGGTCTGCGGGTTCATCAAAATGGCAGCATCATCTTTTACATGAAGTGGCACAAAACCATCAATGGCATTGGATGAATGGTTGACTAGGTAATAATATTTCCCGTCATCCAGTTTCCTCCGGATAAACTGTAGCCCAAAGTCAGTTATTTCTTCGGGTAAAACAGAATTTGTTTCCAGTGCACCAGTTAGGTCGGTTGCCAAAATGACTTTGCCAGAGCCTATCCTCATGGACTTGATCCCTTTAGCATCGGGTGCAAACTGCAGTCCGTTTAAATCCTTTGTGAATTTCTTCCTATTGACATCAAGGTTTGCATATCCTGGCACATCTCTCGGAAGGCTTTTAAATACCACCAGCACGCCACTTTTTGCCAATGCCAAAATATTCTCCAGAGTTTTAGCAGGCATATAATGGCATTCGGGAACGATTAAAACTTTTTCTGAAAAACTGGCCTTATGCTCTCCGCTTGCAGCTTCGGCAATCATTTTGTCCGATACAAAGTCGGTAGAAAAACCATCTCGTTGTAATATATTAACTGTTTTATAAAAATCTGTTGGAAATAACCATTTATCCAAATCGTGCATGTTGAACCTTTTTTCCATACCGTCAGCCTTATTCCATTGGTCGTAGACTGGCCAGTACACCAATATTTCATTATCCGGTTTACCTATTTGTAATACAGATTGACAACGAGTGATGTATTTATTCATGGCCTCTAAATGGGGCCAAGTACTGTTGGCTGGCACAAAATTAGTTGATGCATAAAAAGTCCAACCAGGCCATACTGCATCTTCAGGAGAAAAAGTACTCCCATGAAAATAGACATGATTGACCCCCGACAGGAAAAGCTTTTCCACTTCCGGCTTACACCGTGAAAAAGCCGTTCGAAAATGCTCAGTTTGCCAAACAAAAGTTTCAGATGAAGTCATCGATTTTTCATAAAAATGCGCAGCAGAAGAAGCATACTTGAAAATCACCGGATTATGTTCAAATTGGTCTCTATCAAGATCAGCTTCATCATATATTAATTCTGGTATTGAAAACTTAGATATCCCGAAATAGGCTTCGCATTCAGGAATATCCGCAGCACTGTACAAATCCAACAGGTTTCCCGGAGAACCGTGGGCTTGATTTTTGGCTTTGGCACCATTCTGATGTGCCCAGTCAACCCACTTTTTAGTAAAATTATGGAGTAACATATCTCCCAGTACTTCATTGTAATCACACTTTAAGCGTGCCACCAGATCAGTTTCTTCATCACCCATAAGTTCTTTGATATACGGCCGAAGATCATATCCCTTCTCTTTTTCAAATGTTTCAAAAAGATCGGGCGACCAGTTGGCTTCATAGACTTCATAGCTATCGTTAAAAAATGCATCGATTCCTTTACGATGTCCCTGGAAAGCATCAGTAAATCTTTTGAGGTAGATCTCTACCGGCTTTTTGGTGTAATGATCCATAACAAAACCTTCCCCTCCTGGAGCAGCCCGTTTAACTTTCTGTCCTGTTTTGCCACAAAACGCGGCATAAATGGTCCATTTCCCTTCTTCAGGTGTCCATGTTAATAGTTGATCCGCATCCACTTTATCCGTAATGGAAATCCTTTTGCCCTGCTCATTAATGGCAATCACGGTTTCCAATGGAGATCCGAGTCTCTCCTGCATTGGGATTCCTGTAGTCAGTTTTGCTGTAAATAATTTTCTGGCAACTGCTTGTCCAGGTTGTGTTACGATAAGCTTGGCGGCAGCGAAGTTACTTGTAATCTGAGGTCCGCCAAAAGGCCAGCCTGTACCTGTGTTCATGTCTACCCCCATTCCCAACGAATTTGCTTTCTGTTCTGTAAAATCAAGCATGTCCATCCAGGTTGGCGACAGAAAATCAATGTACCTGTCTTCATATCCTTTTACACCGTAGATTGGGGTGATTTCAACACCTCCAATCCCGGCATCGGCCATTTGGGTTAAACGCAAGTCAAGGTTTTTCTTATCCACGGCGCTTCCCATCCACCACCAACGAGTCCAAGGCTTCATTGCCTTTTGTACTTCTGGCCAAATCCTTTCATTTACATTAGATTTAACACTTTGACTTTGAGAATGTGTATTCATCCCAATTATGAGAAAACACACTAAAAATATGGCAAATAACTGTTTTACAAATAGCATTTATGTATATATTTTATATTAAAAACTACCAGTATTAATCAATTATTAACTATTTAGTAAAAGGCAGCACCTTATAGGTTTAGATGTTACAAAGTACTGCCTTTTATGATCAAAAAAATCAATATCCTGGATTTTGTTCCAATTTATCAGGATTCAATTGCACTTCATATTGTGGAATTGGAAATAGAAGTTCATAGTTTTCAATTGTACTAGTTGTTGTTCCACTATAACCAGTCTCCTCTGCAGGGTATTTTGCTCCATTCGCGAAATGTGCGTTCATTACTGTCTGTAAACGTCCTGTCCTAAGCAAATCAAACCATCTTTGCCCTTCGGAAAAGAATTCAATTCTCCGTTCATGCTCAATTGCCAGGTTCATTGATTCTTTACTATCTGCAATGGAATTATCAGTTGGTAATCCTGCACGAGTGCGAATTTCAGCTACAAAGGGTAGAGCTTCTTGAGGTTTATCTAAACCTGCTTTCGCTTCCGCGCACATTAGCAAAACATCAGCATATCGTAAAATCATTAGGTCGCTCCCTGAATCAGTCACTGTAGTCTGCCCAAGATCAATATATTTTTTTGAAATATACATATACCTCGGTGCATGTGTAATACTAGCAAGACTATCAACATAAATCATTCTTTTATCAGAGTCCTCAAATGACCGAATTAACGACGTTGTCAACATATATTCTCCTGTTCCCATCTTAAGATAAGGAGCAGTCCCTATTTGTTCATTTGGGAAATGCCTGACCTGAAATGGGTTTCCCATTGAAGGCGAAAATCCGCGAGCATATTGTACAGCAAAAATGATCTCACTATTATTGGGATTTGCAGCATCAAACACATCGAAATAATTATCTAACAAATGATGGACTTCTGCGTCTATTACTTCTTGTAGAACGTCATATGCATCTTGGTATTGATGGAGTGTGAGATAAACCTTTCCCAATAAAGTTTTAGCGGCTAGGCTTGTTGCTCTTCCCTTATTTTCATTTTCAATATATTGATCAGGCAATAAATTCATTGCATCAGTCAAATCCTGTATGATCTGAACATAAATATTATCGACAGTCTCTTTCCCAATAGAGAATGCTTCCTGAGTTGTTTTGATATCTGTTAGTACCAAGGGAACCGATCCATAAATCCGTACCAAATTAAAATACATTAGCGCTCGTAAAAATTTGCTTTCACCTTCAAACCTGTCACGTAAAGTTTTGTCCAAGTTAACGGGCTCCATCTTTGTTAAAATCAGGTTTGTTCTTGAAATCACTTGATACGCTCCGTCCCATACATCAGACACAATCCCGTTTGAAGCAACAACATTAGATTCATTCATACTAATGTTGTCAGCACTATTATTGAATTTTAGATTGAATGCATTATCGGTAGGTAAATCTCCGATACCTAAATAATTGGCGTACGCAACTCTTAGAGAGCTATAGGCATCATTCAGTCCATATTCAAGTTCTTCTTGAGTAGAATAAAAACTACTCTCCGTTAGGGAATCCAACGGATACCTGCCAAAATAACTTTCACTACAAGAAACAGTGAAAATTACTATGATTATCAAACTAAGTAAATTATTTATTTTCATTTTATTTTGTACTTTTTAATATCATTAGAAAAACTAAAAACTAAGATTAATCCCTAATGAGCTATTCCTTGAAACAGGATAAGCCCCGATATCATACCCATTCGAAGTCGCATTATCTCCATTAGTATTTCCTTCAGGATTCCATCCTGGATATTTGGTAAAAGTGTATAAGTTAGCGACTGTTAAAAATATTCTCATATTTTGTATTTTCAACTTTTGTAAAGTAGACCTTGGGAGTGTATAGCCCAATGATACGTTTCTAATCCTTAGGAAATTTGTTTTATAAACATACCGGCTGTTAGTTGTAATATTTGTACTTAAATGCTGTGAACCAGCCCTCGGAGTTTTGCCATCTCCTGGGTTTTCTTCAGATTGCCAGCGGTTTTTGGCACTGCTTGCCGTCATATTTTCCAAATGCCTATTTAATGTAATAGCCCTTTCAAATTGGTTTACAACATAACCACCATAAGAACCATCAAGAATTATATTTAAGTCAAAACTTTTATATTGAAAAGTGTTAGTCAAACCACATACAAAGTTGGGTTGAGCATTTCCAATAAGGGTCATATCATTCCCATCAATTTTACCGTCCGGAACCCCATCTGGTCCTGTAACATCTTCGAATCGAAGATCACCAATCCCTTGTGTGCCAAATTGTGCATAATCGATCAGATCCTGCTCATTATTAAATGTTCCAATCACTTTGTAAGCATAAATATCGGCCATGGGGCGTCCTAAATAGTTCCTAATATAGCCATCTTCAGTTCCAAAAACTTTTGCGTCTCCATTCAACTCTGTTATCTTATTCTTATTGAATGAAATATTGAAATCGGTTTGCCAATGAAAAATTTCAGTAAAGTTTTTAGAGTTCAGAGTGATCTCAACCCCTTTGTTTTGAACATTCCCAATATTCTGAAGGGCGCTCGAAGCTTTTCCGTTAATTGTTGGAATAGAGGCTTCAATTATTGTATTACTGTTTCGTTCATAGACATCGATATTTAAATTGAGTCGGTTTTTTAATACTCCTATATCGATCCCCATATCAAACTGTTTATTTTTTTCCCACCCCAGATTGGCATTTGAAAATCCAGAAGGAGCATAAGTCAATACACGGGCATCAACCGTGCCGAAATTATAATAATCTTTATTTAAAATTGTCAACCAAGGATATGATCCAGACAATCTGTCATTACCAGTTTCACCGTAACTTAACCGGACCTTAGCTGTTGAGAATAATTTTTGTTCTTCCATAAATTGTTCTCGACTGATATTCCAAGCAGCAGATACAGACGGAAAAATTCCATCTCGATTATTAGGTCCGAAGCGACTTGACCTATCTTTTCGAATAGACGCAGATAAAAGATATTTTCTGTCATAGGAGTAGTTGACTCTAGCAAAAAAAGCATCAAAAACATACTCATCCTTCAGTGAAGCACCTGAGGTTAGAACAGCCCCTGCGACACTCTTAATGTTTGTGTTAATAAAAGCTACAGGATTATCAGCGTCCGTTCTCGGAGTTACCTCTAAAGAGTAATTTTCCTGTTTTGAAGTATCATAGCCAAGAAGAGCAGTGAATAAATTTTTATTCCCTAACTTGAAATCGTAAGTTGCTGTATTAGACCAATACCAATTCAGATTTGTCACATTTGTTCTTTTTGCTGTTATCTGTGCCAAATTAGGGGTCGAAATATTTCCCGTGTTTCCATTACCCAGAGCCAAAAATGCTTCCGTATACATTTCATTTCGAAAATTTGTATAACCCACATTAAATGTCGATTTCAATGTCAATCCTTCAATTGGAGTATAAGAAATAAATGTGTTGGCTGTTTGCATAATCGAATACGTAAAATCACGATATGCATCAAGTTTGTTTAATGGATTAGACACTTTCGTATTGAAAATAGCTTTCATTTCATCATCCTGGATATTGACATAATAATCACCATTTTCTTTCCAAACAGGAAGCATTGGAATGTTATTCAGAGCGTCAGCAAGTACTCCGGTGACTCCACTACGAGTATTCCCTCCTGAAGTATTTTGGGACCGAACGACAGAATAAGTTGGGGCGATGTTGACTCCAACTTCCAATTTTTTTGTAAGCATTGAATTAAATGAAGCTCTCATCGAATATCTTTTTTCAAAACTATTGACAAGTACTCCTTGGTTGTCCAGATACCCAAAAGAAATATTGAAATTCATTTTCTCACTGCCTCCGGAAGCACCAATTTGGAAATTCTGAAAAGGGGCTGTACGAAAAATCACATCTTGCCAATCAGTATTAGCCCACCTTTCCGGTTGGTTTAAAAAATCGGGAATATCCAGTCCTGAATTTACTCGAGACTCCTTAGCAACTTCAGCAAATAATTCTGGTCCAGCCATTTCATATCTTTGTGTCACTTGCTGAATCCCTGTCGTAGCATCAAAAGTAAATTTGGTTTTCCCTAGTTTCCCCTGCTTTGTTGTCACCAGAATGACACCGTTTCCTGCCCGGGACCCGTATATTGCAGCTGACGCAGCATCCTTTAAAACATCAATGCTCTCAATATCATTAGGGAGAATTGCATTAAATAGGCTTGCATCATCAGTAGGATATCCATCAATAACAAAAAGGGGGCTATTACTACTTGTCAATGAACCATTTCCCCGGATCCTGATGTATGGTGCGCTTCCAGGATCTCCACTAGCTTGCTGAAATCTGACACCGGCAATCTGTCCAACCATTGCTTCCGCCGGACTAGTTACAGGAATACTTGATAATTTTTCTGAATCAATGGATGATATTGCTGTTGAAACCATTGTTTTAGTTTGAGTTCCATATCCAACAACAACAACATCCTTTAACCCAATCGTTTCTTCACCAAGCATAACATTTATTTGCTGCTTCCCTTTCACGGGAATTTCTTGTGATCGCATTCCAACAAATGAAAAAACTAATACTTGATTAGGAGACACATTTGTCAATTCATAATTTCCATTAGAATCTGTAATTGTACCTTTCGTTGTACCTTTTATTACAACCGTTACACCCGGAAGGGGATCACCTGATGAATCAGAAACCTTTCCGCCAACCGTAATATCTTGAAGTAAAGCCAAATAGTCTTTTTCAGCAAGAGGAGAAAGAACAATCTGCCTCCCCTTAATCACATAGCCAATTTTTTGTTTTTTTAAAACCTGGTTGAGGATATCCTCAATATTGGAATTCTGCACGTTTATATTAACTTTCCTTGAAACATCAATAAGATCGTCGTTATACAAGAAATAAAATTTCGACTGGTTTTCAATTTCCTTTAGAACGTTCTTTATTGAAACATCATAGACGTTGAGGTTCAGCGTCGTTTCCTGAGAGTAAGTTTGAATAGCAAAAGACTGTACCACTAAAAGTAAACTTAAGACGATTGTTAACTTCATTGTGATTAAAAATTTAACCCACAGGATTGGTTCCCCAATTCCCATGAAAGGATTACGTTTTTTTTTCATAAATTTGAATGATTTTATTTTTAATAAATATAATTAGCCGTTTAGGCGGTTTAAAAGAGGCAGTTGGCAGACTGCCTCTTTTGTTTTATAAATCAGTTATTCCATAAGCGTTTCAGTTTTGTTTTATGAATTCGATATTGGAACTTTTACGTATTCTGACTAGTTCTTTAGTAAATGAGTTATCATCAGTTTTTGATCTTTCTTTAATGGTATATTTTATTGGGGCTGAAAGTTCAAGTAATTCCATCACCTGCTTTAAACTTTCATTTGTAAAAGTAGCTGTATACCTGTAGTTTGCGATGGAAGGATCAACAAGCTCAATGTCAGCATTAAACCAACGTCCAAGAGCTAAGACTACATCTGATAATGGTGTTTTATCAAATACCAGGCGGCCATTTTTCCATGCGATAACATTTTGAACATTAACCTTTGACTTCTTGAATTTATTTTCGGATACCAGAAAATCGACTTGTTCCCCCGGATTTATTAAAAGTGTCTTATTTAAAGAAATTTCAGTTACCTGAATTTTTCCTTCCTCAAGAGTAGCTGAAAACCGTCGATCTCCATCATAGGCACAAAAATTAAATGCGGTTCCTAATGCTCGTACCCGGAAGCCATCTTTTTGTACAATGAACGGCTTTTTCTCATCCTTATATACTTTAAAGTATGCTTCCCCATCCAACTCAACAAGTCTTGTTTTTCCTTTGAATATTGAAGGGAATTTGATGGAACTTGCTGTATTCAGCCACACCTCAGTACTATCAGGTAAGAAGAAATGACTTCTAGTACCGGGTTGTGCATAAATATTCTGTACAACAATTGATCTGGAAATATCTTGTTTTAAATGAATAGTTTTGTATATGAAAAATGCCGCAGTCAAAAGCACAGGAACGAGCAAGACAGCAGCATAGCGTTGCAACCTATGGAAAAATACTATCCTTTTCCTTTCTTTAATCTCAAGTTCAACTTTTTTTCTTGCAGTCTCAATATTAAAAGAACGATATAATTTTAAATCGTTACTAAGCATATTGATTGTCTTAAGTTGTTTGTATAACTGTGCATTTTCAAGATCAACCAACCATTGGTCAAGTTGCTCTATTTCTTGCGCTGTCGCTGATTCATTTAGACAGGCAAATACAAAATCGGGTATATTTTTAATTTGATTCATAATGATGACACATAAATATGACGAGTATATAAAACAGTACCCTAAAAGGAAATCAGAATTTTATTGTAGGGTTAGGAAAAGAAGAGCTAATAGCAAATACTCTTTTAGGTCTTCACGCAGTAATGAGATGGCTCTACTCATTCGGTATTCGATAGCTTTTACAGAAACTCCTTCTTTTTCTGCTATTTGCTGATAAGTCAAACCGTCAATACGATTCATTATATAAGTTTCCCGAATACCCTTTGGTAATGAATCAATAGCTTGTTTTAGCCTTTCCTCTAATTCGAAATCCATCAGCGGATAATCTAACAACTCTGCCTCAGAGAAATGACTTAAATGATAGGAACGATGACTTGCTTTTATGTTTTGATGAGCAATAAAATCCAAACACTTGTTATGGACTGCACGCAAGAAATATGATTTTACGTTCGCCTTGATAGAAAATTTACTTCTGTTTTCCCAAATTTTAACGAATAAATCTTGTACGAGGTCTTCAGCTGCACTCTCAGAGCCAATCATCTTATAGGCATAGACACATAGCCCACGATAATATTTATCAAAAAAATAAGAAAAATAAAGATTATTCCCATTCAGAAAATCTTGAAATAGTTCATTATCACTTTTATTTTTTTCATTTTCAACAGACATGAACACCAGATAAGTGACAACAATATTAAATATTTTAATGGGGGTATCCAATCAATACCCGTGATTTTCTTTAATTATTTTTTCATATGTTACAGGCTCTGCAATAACAGCCTGTTCAAGCAATCGCATAAATAATAAGCCCCTACTATTTGATG
>NZ_WVEM01000014.1 GCF_009847015.1 Sunxiuqinia indica | reverse complement strand
TCTTCCCATTCCGAACAGAGAAGTTAAGCCCGCCAGCGCCGATGGTACTGCAGAAATGTGGGAGAGTAGGTCGTCGCCATTCTTTACCAGCCCGGTGTTCTCCAGAGCATCGGGCTTTTTGTTTCTATACATATTGTCAAGCCTGTTCTCTTCTTAACTTTTTTCTACAAAGTTACAGGCTTAGGGTGTAGACTTTTTTTCTATATCTGTTTGCATTTATCTACAGAAGTTGATCTCACCTCATTACTCTTTAACATCATATTCACATTCCCGTAATACTCTTATTTATATTAAATATTCAGATTATGAGCGAATTAGGCTCTTGAATTTCGAATGCTTACTTTGTAATTAGTCAAAAGTTATTGTATAGCGTACAGTTATTGCAGTTGAAAATGAAAGCCATAACTGCACTATGAATATGATGCTAAGTAAAATAACCGGCTCGTTGAATACATTTTTTATTGAGGTGGGAAATATTTTATTGTTTACAGTAAATGTCGTCAAGCAACTTTTTAGTGGTCCTTTTGAGCACAAAGAGTTAATCAAGCAGGGCTATCAGATTGGAAACAAGACGTTGCCGTTAATTGCAATTACTGGTTTTATTATGGGACTGGTTTTGAGCCTGCAATCGCGTCCGGTTTTGGTTGATTTTGGCGCACAATCTTTGCTGCCCGGGATGATTGCTGTATCGATCATCAGAGAAATTGGGCCAGTCATTACTGCACTTCTTTGTGCCGGTAAGATAAGTTCGGGAATTGGTGCGGAACTGGGTGCAATGAAAGTAACAGAGCAGTTGGATGCCATGGAGGTATCCGGAACTAAACCGTTAAATTTCGTAGTTGCCTCCCGCGTGTTGGCAACTACTTTATTGGTTCCCATACTCGTTTTTTTCGCTGATGCTGTCGGGCTTTTAGGTTCTTTTGTCGCAGTTAATATGCATGAAAGTATGTCAGTTCGATTATTTATGTCTCAAGCATTTAATTCACTTAGCTTTTCAGATGTTATTCCTGCAACGATCAAATCTGTGTTTTTCGGTTTTTTTATTGGACTGATTGGTGCATATAAAGGGTATCATACCGATAAAGGAACGGAGTCAGTAGGGATTTCAGCAAATTCAGCCGTTGTAACAGCTTCGTTGGTAATATTTATTATTGATTTAATTGCTGTGCAGGTATCGGATATTATTTATGGCTTCTAAAAAATAGGATGGAAAACGTTATCGAAATAAAGAATCTTAAAAAGGCATTTGGAGAGAAAGATGTGTTGAAAGATGTTAGTATGGTTCTACCAAGGGGTAAAAATATTGCTATTTTGGGTGAATCGGGTACTGGTAAGTCTGTTTTGGCAAAATGTATTGTTAGGCTGATAGAGGCCGATTCGGGTGAAATTTGTGTTTTAGGAAAAGATATTTTGGGTGTGGAAAATGAAGAACTTGATGAAATGAGAAAGAAGGTTGGTTACCTTTTTCAGGGCGGAGCGCTTTATGATTCAATGACGGTTAAGGAAAATCTCGAGTTCCCTATTCGACGAACCCAGGAGTCAAAAAACAAGAAGGAAGTTGCAGAAATGGTAGAAGAAGCACTGGAAAGTGTCGGGTTGAAGGATGCGATTAATAAAATGCCTGCAGAGTTGTCCGGAGGTATGAAAAAGCGGATTGGTTTAGCCAGAACGCTTATTCTGAAGCCTGAAATAATTCTGTATGACGAACCAACCACTGGTTTAGATCCGGTTACCTCAGGAGAGATTAGTGAGCTTATTCTTCGTGTTCAGGAAAAATACAATACGTCGTCAATTATAATCACTCACGATATCAAGTGCGCCCGCATTACTTCTTCAGAAAAATTGAAGTTGATGATGGGTGGAAAGTTTTATGTTGAAGGGACTTTTAAAGAGCTAAGTGAGAGTGATGATAAGAAAGTTAGCTCCTATTTCACCTAAAAGTGGAGTGAAAAAACGAGCATGTAAAAGTTTTGAGACACTGGAGAGTTATGGTCAAAGAGTTCGTTCGAAACGAGCTTGCGAATTCGATTGAAAAACTTTGATACAATCGATGGAATGAGATGAACTCTTATGAAAATTTAAAATTATAAAGAGATGAAAAAAAATAAAAACCAGCCTTTGAAGCTTGGGATATTTGTAACACTCGGTTTATTTATATTCATTGTTGGTATTTACTATTTAGGGAGTAAACAGGATTTGTTTTCCTCAACCTTTACAGTAAATAGCTATTTCAGAGATGTAAAAGGTCTTGTTCAAGGCAATAATGTTCGATACTCAGGAATCAATGTCGGTACGGTGTCGAAAATAGATATTGTTTCCGATTCGACGATTCTTGTTAAAATGTCAATTAATGATAAAGTAAGAGAGTTTATACGGAAGGATTCGAAAGTTGAAATTGGGAGTGATGGACTAATGGGTAGTAAAATTGTTAAGATTCATCCCGGGTCAGCCAACGCTGGAAGTATCTCCGATGATGATGAATTAGAATCGACAAACTCGCTGGACATTGAAGAGATTCTTAAAGAAGCCAAAGTAGTTATTGACGATGGGCAAATAATTACGAAAAATCTGGTTGAGATGACTGATAATTTGAATAACGGAGACGGCGACATCGCTAAGTTGCTGAATGATGACGAAATTACGACAAAGCTCAGTCAGTTTGGTGATGAAATGATTTCAGTTTCACAGAGCATAGATGGTATTACTCGCAAAATTAACCGAGGCGAAGGCGATTTGGGAAAACTGGTGAACGACACCACAATCACTCACGAGTTTCATTCAGCAATGGATCAATTTGGAAATATCATGTTGCGTACTGATACGATTGCAAATGAGCTAATGATTTTTTCAAAATCGATGAATAATGGTAACGGACTTGTCAATCGGTTGGTTTATGATTCCACCATGGCCGATAATGTCGACACGACGATTTATAAAGTTGGAAAGAGCGTCGATAATATTGTTGATGCTGCTGAAACCATTGAAAAGAGTTGGATTTTTAATCTTTTTTCGGGCAATAATAAAAAAGAACGTCAGGAAGAACGGAACAGCCGGAAACCGAATAATATGAAGTAAAAAACTCTGCTTGTTTTATTTTAGTGGTCGTAGAATAGTTTAAATTGGGTATACTATATTATTTTCGCAAGCGTTTTAAACTATTAAAGGTAAAGGATGACCAAGCTAAATCGGATCGACTTTTTTTATGCGGCAATGTTAATTTTTGCGGTTGCATTGCCTTTCTCTGAAGGATTAATATCAACGTCGATCGGGTTATTATTTTTAGCATCCTTGTTTCAATTAAAGAAAAGCGAGATTAAAACTCGTTTTCGAAATCGTCAACTGTTACTTTTTCCGGTGGCAGTTTTTTTAGTTTATGTGCTTTGGTTAGTTTTTACTAACGATTGGCATTGGGCCATTTATGATTTAAAGAAAAATCTGTCGTATTTGTTGGTTCCGTTAGCTTTTATTTTTGCGCCATCTATTTCAGCAAAATTGCAGCGAAATGTTTTGTATGTTTTTATTGTTGCGGTTTTTAGCTCAGCGTTAATCACATTTGTCTATTTTTATTTACAAGATGAAAACTCATTACTAGAAGCGCAGAAGTATGGATTTATACATCACATTCGGTTTAGCTTTCAACTGGTTTTATCACTAATTCTGATTGGCTATTTTCTGCTGACCAACTTTTATAAGCAAAAAAAGTCCCTCAAATTAATAGTGCTTGGCGGTGCAATTTTTCTGGTTGTTTTCCTGATTTGGCATCAGTCGCTCACCGGAGTGCTTACTTTCATTGGAACAGCGTTTTTTGGTTTGCTGATCCTGTCTTCTCGCATAAAAAAGCCAGTACTCAAACGAATTATTTTCAGCCTTTTGCTTGTTTTGGTTTTAGTTCCGTCGCTTTATTTAGCCTACGCCGTAAAACGGTTTTATACAGTTGAAAAAGTTACAATCGAAGAATTAGAGGAAACAACTCATTTGGGTAATAAATACAACCATAATTTGGATAATAAATTGCTGGAAAACGGACATTACGTCTGGCTTTTTGTTTGTGAGAAGGAGTTGGAATTAGAATGGAATAAACGGGCTGATATTAAGTATAATGAAGTTGATGAAACGGGTTATCCCGTTAGTCAAACACTGATTAGATACATGACTTCGAAAGGATTACGCAAAGATGCAGTGGGAATCAGGAAACTATCTGATCAGGATATAGAAAACATAGAGCATGGCATAAGCAATTATATTTTTGCTGATAAAGGAATATCTCTTTATCCCCGAATATACATGAGTATTTGGGAGATTGATACCTACTTGAAAACGAGGGCTGCAAACCAACATTCGTTGGCACAACGCATTGAATATACTCGTGCTGCCATAACAATTATTAAAGATCATTTTTGGTTCGGAGTGGGAACCGGAAATTGGAAGAAAGCTTATGCCGAGGCCTACAAGAAAAATCAGTCTAAAATGGACCCGGCTCGTTATGGAAATGCACATAACCAATATCTCAATTACATGGTGAAATTCGGACTTATAGGTTTACTATTGATTGCTTTTTTTATCGTTTACCCGGTTGTGAAGTCAAAGGCATATCGGAGTCCGATCGTTCTGCTTTTTCTGATTAGTATGTTTATCGCAAACTTTGGCGATTCAAATTTTGAAACCCATGTTGGCTCCAATTTCTTTATCTTCTTTTATTGCTTTTTCCTATTCCCCTGGATGGATAGAAGTTCTGAAAAGTTAACCCAATAGTTTCTTCCACTCATCCATGATTTTTTCGAAGGAGAATTTTTGAATGACTGATTCTCTGGCCTTTTTGCCCATTTCTTTTCGTTTTTCCGGTTGCGTTGCCAGAAATTCAACTTTATCAGCAAATGCATTCATATCTGCATAATCAATTAAGAAGCCGTTTTCCCCGTTTTCAATAATTTCCGGATTGCTGGTCAGTTTAAAAGCAACAGGTACTTTTTTCTCTGCCATAGCCTCTACCATAGCATTCCCAAAACCCTCCCAAAGCGATGGAAAAACAAACAGGTCAATGCTGTTTAAAAAGCTTTTTACATCCGATTGAAATCCTATTAATTCTATCAGGTTTTCCAGCCCATTTTCCTGAATTAGTTTTTGTAAGTTGTTTTCCAGCGGGCCGCTACCAACAATATAGAGTTTGAAATTGAGTTTTCTTTCCCTTAAAATATTTGCAAGCTCAACCAAATGCTTTTGTCCTTTCTGTTCCACCAGCCGTCCAACATTTCCTAGAATAATTTTACCGCTTTCGCTAAAATCGCTTGTGCTCACCGGACGTGAATCCCATTCTTCAAAATTAATTCCGCGATAAATAACCGGCACATTCGATTCATTTAAATGGGGTTTCAAATGGGTAAGAAACGCTTTTCGGGTATCGAGCGAGTTGGGCACAGGATGCGTGATGACTTTTGTTAACAGGTAACGA
Source organism: Sunxiuqinia indica (assembly GCF_009847015.1). Taxonomy (GTDB): domain Bacteria; phylum Bacteroidota; class Bacteroidia; order Bacteroidales; family Prolixibacteraceae; genus Sunxiuqinia; species Sunxiuqinia indica. The sequence goes on along the minus strand of NZ_WVEM01000014.1, from coordinate 114,425 downwards.
TTTAACGCATTGCTTTTTACCGGAACAGCCAATCCCCGCATGTAAACAATATTTTTTACACCAGCTTTTTGGGCCGCGAGTCCTCCAAGTTTCAAATCGGGAGAAGAATTTAAAAACAGGGTGTCAATGTTCTTTGATCGAAAGAATTTTGCTAGCGCATTTATTTTGAAAGGATTTAAAAATGACAGATTCGAAATTTTGTAGGTGTAAACCCGAATTCCGGATGCTCTTGCTTTAGACTCCAAAACCGAACCGGAAGAAGCAACAATGCACACCTGGTAGTTGTGTCGATGAAAATTTATAGCGTACTCCAGATGCGACTTTTCGCCACCGCCCCAGAATAAGGTGGAGTTAAAAAAGCAAATATTTTTCATCTGTTCATAATTGTTTATTTTTTGCAACACATAGAACTCGCTTTAAATAATCGTGCTTCTGTGTGTGAATATTTTTACATGCTCGTTTCAAATGATTATAATTGTTAGTTTTAAAAGCATCATATGGAACTCGCTTATAATCACTCCTTGATGCAAGAACTTTAAAATGCTCGTCTCTTTTGAAATCATTTGAGTTTAAAAATCATTAGTGTCCGGTTAAAATTTCAAATGATGGGCTAAAGCCCGCGTCATATCCGGCATTCACTAATCCCGGGGTTAGTCATCGCACTAGAGCGTCCGGGCTTTAGCCCATAACTTTTTACCGGACAACAATGTTTAAAAATAGTAGATCAGTACCAATTACAGCCATATTAATTGAAAAAAACTATTGAATAGACCTCGTTAGGGGTTCGGGGTGAAAAAAATAGGTGGATATAAAACCCGGAAATCGTTTCGTTTTTAGTTATTTTGAAACTGCAAAAATTCTCAAAAATGATAAAGACTGTTACATTGGTGGGAGCTGGAAATCTGGCGACACAGCTGGGTAAATCTTTAAAGAAAAATGAAATTGAAATAGTTCAGGTATTTAGCAGAACCGAAACTTCGGCTAAAGCATTGGCTGAGCAGTTAGGCTGTCCTTTTACTATTGACTTAAAGGAATTGAAACAGGCTGATTTAGTTATTGTATCGGTAAAAGATGATGCACTTGAACGTGTTTTCAAGCAAATTGATAAAAGCTCACGAGTTGTCCACACGGCGGGAAGTGTACCGATGGAAATACTTGCCGGCTATTTCAAGAATCACGGTGTGTTTTATCCTCTGCAAACTTTTTCCAAACAGCGAGAGGTCGACTTTTCAAACATCCCAATTTGCCTGGAAGCAAGCTCTGTCGAATTCTTACAGGAATTGAGACAGTTGGCCAATGGGTTATCGCAAAATGTATCGCTGGTTAATTCTGAAGAACGGGAATCATTGCATTTGGCGGCAGTTTTTACGTGCAACTTTGTCAACCACTTTTACCATATTGGCGATGGTTTGCTTGGAGAAAAAGGACTCGAGTTTAGTTTGTTAAAACCATTAATTCAGGAAACAGCACAGAAAGTGATGTCGTTAAAACCAATTGATGCGCAAACAGGGCCGGCTGTTCGCTACGATGAAACAATCATCGATAAACATCTGGAATTGTTGTCATATAAACCGGAACTTCGGAAAATATATAATTTTGTCTCGAGAAGTATTTATAATTCAAAAAAGTAAAAGTTGAAGATGGCGTTTTTCAAAGAAAGATTAAAAAATATAAAGGCCCTGGTTTTTGATGTCGATGGAGTTTTATCTGCGGATACGATGGCTCTCGACGAAGAGGGAGTTCCGATTCGAACGGCTAACGTAAAAGACGGCTATGCCTTACGAAATGCCCTTAATATGGGATATGAAGTGGGAATTATTACCGGTGGAAACTTAGAGCGGGTACGCTTTCGTTACGAGAAACTGGGCGTAAAATATATCTATATGGGAGTGCGTGATAAGATGAAAAGCCTGGTGGATTTTAAGTTGAAAACGGGAGTGCGAGATGATGAAATCCTTTTTGTGGGCGACGATATCGTGGATTATCAGGTAATGAAAACAGTTGGAATAGCGGTTTGCCCGATTGATGCGGTCAATGAAATTAAGGAAATTTCTTCTTATATTTCGGACAAGAAGGGGGGAGAAGGCTGTGCCCGGGATGTCATTGAACAGGTCATGAAAGCACAGGATACGTGGATTAACGATCACTCATATTATTGGAGGTCAACTTAATGGTAATAAATAATCTAGATAAATATCAACTCATATTGGCGTCAAAATCACCCAGACGTCAGCATCTGCTAAAAGAGCTTGGATTGGATTTCAAGATACAGGTTTCAAATGTCGAAGAATATTATCCACCGGAATTAGGAATGACGGCAATTCCAGAATATTTGGCTGATTTAAAGGCGACTAAGGTACGTGAAGAATCGCCTGAAAATAGCTTGGTAATAGCTGCAGATACGATTGTATGGAAAGATGAAGAAGTAATTGGAAAGCCAAAAGATAAAAAAGAAGCAGTAGCGTTGTTGAAGCTCCTTTCGGGGTCACAACATCAGGTTATTACGGGTGTAAATATTCAATCATCCACCAAAAAATATTCGTTTCACGCCGTAACAGAAGTGTGGTTTGATGATTTGACAGAAGAAGAAATAGGGTACTATGTTGATCGGTTTAAGCCCTACGATAAAGCTGGCGGATATGGTATTCAGGAGTGGATTGGGTTTGTCGGCATCCAAAAAATCGAAGGCTCTTTCTACAATGTCATGGGACTTCCTGTTCATAAGGTTTATCAATTCTTAAAGCGCTTCTAATTTATTGTGTTTAATCCTGTTATGAAGCAGAATTGAAACGCTCACATACTAATGTGAATTGACTACTTTTGCACCCTCTTTACTTGAAACTTAAGAAATGAAGAATCATAATGTATTTGTAGTGTGTTTGTTATTGGCTTTTGTAGCTTTTCAAAGTTGTCAAAAGTCAACCGTAAAAGTGGGCTTGTTGATGCACTCATTGGATCACGAACGATGGGAGCGAGAGAAATCTTTGATTACCGAAAATATTGAAAAATTAGGTGGCGAGGTTATTTTTAGAAAGGCGGACAATGATCAAGCGAAACAAAACAGACAGGCAAAAGATCTGATCGAGCAGGGAGTAGATGTGTTGATTGTTGTTTCTTCTAATCAAAATGAAGCCGCGGAAATTATCGAAGCTGCCCATCGTGAAGAGGTGAAGGTAATTGCTTACGACCGGTTAATTCGAAATTGTGACCTGGATTTTTACATCACGACAAACAGTGTTCGGGTGGGCGAGCTACAGGCCGAGTACATGACCTCAATTGTTCCAACTGGTAAATATGCTTTAATTATTGGTAACGAGAATGACAACAATGCATTATTGTTGTTTATCGGGCAAATGAACAAGCTTCATGAGAAGGTTGAATCAGGAGATATTCAAATCGTTTATAGTGAATATACTTCCAGCTGGACTCCTGAAGAAGGTTATCGCTGTACCAATGAGATCTTAGCCCAAAGCGATAGTTCGATCGATGTGATAATTGCAGGCTCAGATGAAATTGCGTATGGTGTTCATCGGGCATTAAACGAAGCTGGATTATTGGGGAAAGTTAAAATTGTAAGCCAGGATGCCGATTTGGAGATAATCAAAGAAATTGTCAAAGGAAATCATACAGCCACGATCTATAAAACCTTGGGCGAAATGTCGAAGAAAGCGGCTGAGGTAGCTGTAAAGTTGGCGAAAGACAAGACGATTGAAAAAGACTACACCACCGTAAGTAACGGTAAGCGACTTGTTCCTTCTTATCTGCTTGAGCCAATTCTGGTGAATAAAGACAATATCTCTTCCACAGTCGTTGCAGATGGTTATCACCAAACTGAAGAAATCTATTAACTCTTATTTTCTTGTTATTTTTTGATTGTGTACTCAACCTCAAACTATTTTCAGGTGTTTCCTGTTTGTTGCTGATAAAACTTGTTTTAGAATAATGAAGAATCTTTTGTTCGCACTACTTATAATTGGATGTTCCCTTTCTGCATTTGGAAAAGAGGGGATGTGGATTCCCACCTTGCTCGAGAAGTATACCATTGATGAAATGCAGGAAATGGGTTTTAAACTGACAGCAGACGACATATACAGTATCAATCAAAATAGCCTAAAGGATGCAGTCGTCATATTTGGCAAAGGTTGCACGGGTGCAATGATTTCCGATCAGGGGTTATTGCTGACCAATCACCATTGTGGCTTTTCGTCTATCCAGTCGCATAGTTCGGTCGAACAAGATTACTTGTCGGATGGGTTTTGGGCGATGTCAAAAGAGGAGGAATTGTCGAATCCCGGATTGACTGCCCGGTTTTTGGAGCAAATGGTCGATGTCACTGACTCGGTGTACGCAAATTGTGATAGTTTGCAAGCTGGAGACCTTCAACTGAAACTGAACGAAAATATCAACCGACTTCAGAAAAATGCATCCGAAGACGGAAAATACGAAGCGGTGATTAAACCCTTATTTTTTGGAAACCAATACTTTTTGTATGTCTACAAAGTATTTCCTGATGTTCGCTTGGTGGGGGCGCCGCCCGAGTCAATCGGGAAGTTTGGTGGCGATACCGATAATTGGATGTGGCCACGTCATAACGCTGATTTTGCGATTTTCAGGGTATATGCCGATGAAAATAATGAACCGGCAGCATATTCAGAAAGTAATGTTCCATACCAGCCCCGAAAGTGGTTCCCAATTTCCCTCGATGGTGTAAAACCAAACGATTTTATGATGCTGATGGGGTATCCGGGAACAACCCAGGAATATTTACCCTCTCAGGCAGTTGAAATGCTTATTGAGCAAAGTAATCCTGATCGGATAAAAATCCGCACAGCCAGATTGAATATTTTTTCGAAACATATGAAAGCTGATCCTAAAACCAGAATTCAATATGCCTCTAAATTTGCCAAATCGAGTAATTCCTGGAAGCGATGGAAGGGCGAAATCAGAGGATTGAACCGATTAAATGCGGTTGAAAAAAAGCGTGAGTTTGAGGCTGAATTTGAAGCCTGGTATCAACAAAATGATCGGTTGGAAGAACAGTATCGTTCTGTACTGCCTCAGTTTGATAAACTATATATGGATTTGCTGCCGTTCGACAGAGCTTATAATTATTATCAGGAAGTTGTCTTTAAAGGAATTGACGTTTTCGGTCTGCCAGGCTATTTCCCCAAAAATGACAGCGGATGGAAACGCATGTCAGAGTCAAGAAGAGATCTTTATCGGCAAGCAATAGCGACGAAAATTGACGAATTCTATCGGAATTACGACAAAGAAACGGATCAGGAAGTTTTTCTTAAACTTCTTCGAATGTTGCGCCAGGATCTGGATCCTAGTTTCCTGCCGGCTGACTTTAAGGAAATGTTTGATCGATACGATGATGAAAAAATTATTCGGAAAATATACGACAAATCGGTTTTGGCTGATCCGGAAAAAATGAAGGAAATCAGTTTGAATTTTAATGAAAAGTGGATTGCCAAACTTCAAAAAGATCCTTTAGTTGAGCTTTATCATTCATTGCGGTTTCATTACGTGCGAAACATTGAACTGGTTTATCGGGAAGTGAACGAAAAAATTGATGACGTTCAGAAAACATATATGCAGGGTATTCTGGCGATGCAAAAAGATGAACGATTGTACCCCGATGCCAATTTTACAATGCGGATTGCCTACGGAAAAGTACAAGGTTATGAACCTCGCGATGGCGTGGAATACGATTATTACACGACCTTAACAGGAATTATGGAGAAGGTTGCCACCGATCATCCGGATTATCAGATTCCCGGGAAATTAAAGACAATTTACAGCAGCAAGGATTTTAATGGCTTTTCAGAAAATGGCGAAATGCCGGTTGCTTATATTGCTTCCATTCATTCTACCGGAGGAAATTCCGGTAGCCCGGCCATCAATGCAAATGGCGAGCTGGTCGGACTGAATTTTGACCGCTGCTGGGAGGGAACCATGAGCGACATCATGTTCGATCCGGACCAGTGCCGAAACATCATGCTCGACGTTCGTTACATGCTACTCATTATCGACAAATATGCAGGAGCCGGTTATTTGCTGGATGAGATGGAAATCACAGGCAACACCGATTAGTTGCCAAACTTATAAATAATGGCCAGCTGTTGCGACTGATCCAATGTTCCACCTTCAACCAGATGGAAAGAAAGATTGAATCGGCCTTCGACGTATTTGCTGTTGATGAATTTCCAGATTACATCGGTTCGCCAGTAACTGTCAACATCGTAAAAACGATCGCCATTCTTAATGTGATGTCCATCGCCTATGTTTAGGGTCGATCGAAGTGCAAAATACTTGCTTTCGCCGTACAGTTGAGCCATAAAGCTGTTGGAATCGATATAGCCATCGGTCAATCCTCGCTCCCGGTATTTCGAACTAAAAACACCGGCTCTGATGTACGATTTTTGCAACGGTAGCAATTGATGCAAGTCGGATCCAACAAAAAAGATCATGCCCAAATCATCACTCACACGGCTTTCGGCTCCATGAACAGCCGTACCTGCGAAATGAAACAAGGTAATGTAGTTTTGAAAAAACAAGTGGTTGTGCCTTATTTCGCCTGAAAAACCAGCCATAAAAGTTTCCCGCCGGGTGTCTGTTTGTCGGCTTGTCCAGTCAACAAAGCCATTCTGATGACCCCAGTCCCAATTGTACTGACCAAAAAAGCCCTGGATGTTGGGGCGGTAATACAAAAGCGTATCAGTAATCAGCGCCAGCGGAAAATCAATCAAATCCATGCGCGGAAACGATCCGAAGTAAAACTCTTTCTGCTCATCATTGGCGTAATGGTAGTAAGCCGTTAAAATGGGCTTTTGCTCTTCCATATTACTTCCAAATTCAAACAAATGACTTAGTCCAACCCTGATTTGGTGGTTTTCGTCTAACGTTGTTCCAACAGCAAAACTGGTTCGTTCTCCTAAAATCGTTTGCGAATTAGCGACCTGGCTTTGGAATTCACGATTATCTCCAAGGCCGTGAAACGTAACATCGTATTCAAATTTTTGAGCAAAAACGCCATTGGCAACGAGAAGGCAAAGAAATAATAAACAAGCACGCATGATCGGATAAATTGAAATTTGTAATCGATTACAAAGGAATAATAAAATTTCGAATTGTAGTAAGACGGTGTTCAATCAATCGCAAAGAATGTACATGTCGCGTTTTGGATTGATGCAAAGCACGGGAACGTGCTGTGCCTTTTTGATAAGTTTCGCTTCCGGCAAGCCAATAATCAGATCGATTAGACTGATGTTTTTACTGGACGGAATAATCAGTAAATCATGTTGGTTTTGAAGGCACTGACTCAATGCTTCGAAAGGTAATTTAAAACTACCTTTTGGAGTTTTCTGTATCTGAAAATCGAGCTTGAATTTCATCAGGAGCTTCTCGATAAACTTCAAATTTTTACTGATCATTTTAGCATCGTCTTTATTCTTTTCGGTGGCAGCGAATACGGTTGTGTTTGCCTGATTAAAACGACCAAAATAACTGGCCCACAATGAGGTGTCTTTCATAACCTTTCGGAAATCAACAGGCAGTATTGGATTTTTGTAGTTTAAAGAATGCTCACTACTGCCGTTGACAAACAGGAACGGAATTTGACTGATTTGCAGGGCCGGTAATTTCTTTTTTACTTTTTCAGACGTGAGCACCAACATAATCCCATCGTACTTATTCGCAATCCGGTCAATACATTGAGTAAGATCTCCTTTTAGCGTGAGGCTGGAAATCGGGATATTGGGCAGATCGTTTTTCAGCTTATGAATGATTTTCCCCAACGCCTTCTGTACCGCTAATTTATCACTCTTCCCTTTTTGCTGAAGCGGGTGAAACAGGCACAGCTCTTTCTGAAAGATACCAGACATTCGTGCACCATGCACAATGGCATCGTTCATCGACTCCGAAAAGTCGCAAAGCACCATAATTCGTTGTTCCGAGAGGTTTGCCATAACAACGCCAAAGCTATTTAAAAAAATTGAACTGAAAAAAGGACGGGTAGCCGGGAACCTGATCAGTGGGCAGTTTCAGTTGTTAATCGCATTCCTCTCCCGAAGGCTCGTCATTCCCACGTAGGTCGGAATCTCCCCGGAGTCGGAAAGGCAAAGGAGCCTGAAAATTAAGAGCAGGAAGTGGTTTGATGCGTGTTCAATATCTTTCAAGCCCCAACTTCGCACAAATTCATCGACTTCCTGAGTTATGTCAGCAGCTATCTCTGTGTAATTCGTAATTTAGATCAAAAATAACCTGCTGTTATGCTGACACGAGAACTCATCTGGCCCAAAAGTATTGTTGTAATTGGTGCATCGAACGATATCAGAAAGCCTGGAGGAAAACTGCTCAAAAACCTGATTGAGAATAACTATCGCGGCGATTTGTATGTCGTAAATCCCCGCTCAGAGGAAGTTCAGGGAATCAACGCTTACCCCGGTGTTGAACAACTGCCCCAGGTCGAAACTGCGGTGTTGGCTATTCCGGCCGCGCTTTGCCCGGATGTTGTGTTGCAGTTGTGCCGCGATAAAAATACGCGTGGCATCATTATTATTTCGGCCGGATTTAGTGAGGAAAGCGACGAGGGGCGGAAACTGGAAAAGCAAATCGTTGATGTTGTAAACTGCTATCAGGCTTCGCTGATCGGGCCCAACTGCATCGGAATAATTACCCCGGCACATGCCAGCGTGTTTACCACTCCTGTGCCCCGGCTCGATCAAATGGGCTGCGATTTTATTTCCAGCTCAGGAGCAACAGCGGTCTTTATTATGGAATCGGGGATTTCCAAAGGGCTTCACTTTGCCAGTGTTTTTTCAGTGGGCAACTCCGCTCAGGTGGGAGTCGAAGAGGTGCTCGAGTTTATGGATGAGGTATTCGATCCTAAAACCAGCACCCGGGTCAAACTGCTGTATATTGAAAGCATTCAGAATCCCGATAAATTGCTGAAACATGCATCGTCGCTAATCCGGAAAGGCTGCAAAATTGCGGCCATCAAAGCCGGAAGCAGCGATGCCGGAAGTCGGGCAGCGTCGTCGCACACCGGGGCCATGACTAGTTCCGATTCGGCGGTGGAAGCACTTTTTCGGAAGGCCGGAATTGTGCGCTGTTATGGCAGGGAGGAACTCACAACCATTGCGTGTGTTTTTATGTGCAAGGAAATGAAGGGCAAGCGTATGGCGATCATTACCCATGCCGGAGGCCCGGCCGTGATGCTAACCGATGCCCTGGAAGCCGGAGGGTTGAAGATTCCTCAAATTCAGGATTCGCCGCAAAAAAAAGCCCTGGCAGAAAAGCTTTTTCCCGGTTCGTCGGTCGAAAATCCGATCGACTTTTTAGCAACCGGTAATGCCGAACAGCTCGGAGCCATTATTGATGCTTGCGATAATGATTTTGAGGAGGTCGATGGCATGGCGGTAATTTATGGAAGTCCCGGTTTGTTTCCGGTTGGCGATGTTTACGATGTGCTCAATCAAAAAATGCGCACCTGCAAAAAGCCCATTTTCCCCATTCTGCCTTCAATTATTAATGTGAAAGATGAAGTAACTCATTTCATTGCAAAAGGGAATGTGAATTTTCAGGATGAAGTTTTGCTTGGACGTGCCTTAACTAAAATTACAAATACTGCCAAGCCTCATGCTGACGATATTTTTCTCGAAGGAATCGATATTTCTGAAATCAGACAAATTGTTGATCATGCTGAAAACGGCTATCAGCCGCCGGAAATTATTCACCAGCTGTTTGATGCTGCCGGAATTCCCCGCGTGAAGGAGCAGGTCGTAACAACGGAAAAGGAAGCATTGAAAGCCGCCAAAAAACTCGGCTGGCCATTGGCGATGAAAGTTGTCGGGCCCGTTCATAAAAGCGATGTGCGTGGGGTGGTGCTCAACGTGCACGACAAGGAAACAGTGATCCACGAGTTTGACCGACTCATTCATATTCCCGGAACCGAAGCCGTGCTGGTAGCCGAAATGGCATCGGGGATCGAGTTGTTTCTGGGAGCAAAATACGAAGATCGGTTTGGGCATGTTATCCTTTGCGGAATGGGTGGCATTATGGTTGAATTGCTCAAAGACCTTACTTATGGCCTGGCGCCTCTTGGTTTTTCCGAAGCTACTTCCATGATTCAAAACCTGAAGTCGTATCAAATGATCAAAGGCTATCGCGGGCAGGAAGGAATCAGCGAAAATCGGTTTGCCGAAATTATTGTTCGCCTGTCAGGCATGCTGCGGTTTGCTGTTGAAATCAAAGAACTGGATATTAATCCGCTATTAGCCGGAGGCGATCAAATTCGGGCTGTTGATGCGCGTATTCGGATTGAAAAGTAAGCTAGCCCATTTATTTTCCCCGGGCAACAGTGATCTCGAAACATAATACACCCCCTCCCATCTATTTAATCATAGCTTATCGATATTCAATACAACGACATTGAATTCCTCTTTCTTGCATTCTTTTTTTTTGCCGAAAACAGTGGTTCCGGCTTTTATTTTTCTTGTTTTCTGTGTGGAGAAGGAAAAAAATTTTCCAGAACGTTGTTTTCTGTGTGGAGAAGAAACCGGAAAATATTTTTTGCTCTCGCAGGGAGAAAACAACAAAAAAGAAAATTAATTTCCTTGTTTGCCGCGCGTTTCAACAAAAAGAAAATATTTTTTTGCGTTTTTCTGTGTGGAGAAGCTCCCGGATTTTCCAGAATTTGCTCCACAACCGGTGACAAAATCCTCAGGGCTCCGAAACAACCGCCAGCTCGGCCAGACAGGCCGCTCCTTGCTGTTTTTTTTACCCCGCAGCCTGCCTTCAAACGCACCAGTGTTTGGTTTACAGTTGTGCAAACTTTTCAACATATGATAATCAGACAGACTATTTTTTGTACTTTGTGAAGCTTTAATAAACAGAAAACTAATAATATAAACGAATTGTAGTGTAAATGTGCTGGTGTATAATATACAGACGTTGAGCTTTTTGTAAATAAAATCCAGATAGATATGATTTTTAACGAAGAATTTTTTAATAATCTGCCAGTAAATAAATACGAAGCTGGACAGATGATTTGCAAGAAAATAATCGAATACTATTATGATCAAGAACAGCCCGCCGATAGATATAATGGCTATAGCTCTTATATTGACGCCTATGCTGCGCTAGATGCCTTTATTCAACACCATGGCCTTGGTTATGTTATGCCTAATATTGAGAGTGATAGACATAAAACTATTGAATCTTTGCATAGATTCTGTCAAGAAATAGACGTTGATTTTGATAAAAAAATATCGACTAATGAATATGAAAATGCAAAGAATAAATATAATGGAATCTTCGAGAATGGATTCATTTATAAATTTACAGACGGAGATTTAAATCGGGTTCAAGAATTAATAAGTGAATTGAGAGATTCAATTTCATCAAGTCAATTATTCGACGCAAATCACAAAGAAAGACTTTTAAATAAACTTGAGAGACTTCAAAAAGAACTTCACAAAAAAATGTCTTCTATAGACAAATTTTGGGGATTGGTAGGTGATGCAGGAATTGTGCTAGGTAAATTTGGACAAGATGCAAAGCCTTTTGTTGACAGGATTAGCGAAATAGCACAAATTATCTGGAGAACTCAGGCGAATGCGGAAGAACTGCCAAGTGGCACAAGTCTTCCACTTCTTAAAAGCAATGACAATAAAACAACATAACCCTTGCTGGATCGGTATCAGTGTACTTTGATGGGAATGCACAATAAAATATCGCCAGCTACTTTGCATTGGGGGGCTGTAAATGCGGAGCAGCAGGGTGTTGACGTAAACCGGGATTAATAGCTGAAAACAAGTATTTTGGGTTTTGATTTCAATTCATACTTCTCTATCTTGCAAAGAAAAAATTAAAATATGGAAAGAATCATTGATAATCGGGACGAGCGCATGTGGGGCATGCTCTGCCATATTGCTGCATTCGCGGGTTTGGTGATTCCGGTTGCCGGAAATATTATAGGCCCTTTGGTTGTGTATTTACTGAAAAAGGAAGAATTCAGCTTTGTGGAAGATCAGGGAAAGGAATCCTTGAATTTTCAAATTACAGTAACCATCTTGATGTTTGTATCGGGCATGTTAATTATTGTAGGCATTGGATTTCTGTTGCTGGCAGTTATTGGCATTGGCGCTTTGGTGCTAACCATTATTGCGGCCATAAAAGCAAACGAAGGCGAGTTTTATCGCTATCCCTGGACAATTCGGTTTCTGAAATAATAAATAAGCATAAAAGAGGGAATCACCACGATTCCCTCTTTTTATTTTTTTAAGTCTGGGTCAGCCATGCTGAACTTGTTTTAGTATCAGTAGCAAAAGGATACTCTGCAGCAGGTTTAGAGTGACTTTCCCAAAATGTGTTAATGCGATCTCTTAAAACCGCTCTGAAACAACTTTCCAGTCCAGTACTTTCCAGAAGTCTTCCACGTACTTAGGACGGGCGTTTTGCTTATCCAAATAATAAGCGTGCTCCCACACATCGCAAGTCAGTATTGGAGTTAGTCCATCGCGCATTGGGTTGGCTGCATTGCTGGTTTGAACGATGCTTAATTTGCCGGCATCATCTTTAACCAGCCAAGCCCAACCAGAACCAAACAATGTAGCAGCTGCCTGCGAGAATGCCTCTTTAAAATCTTCAACGGTTTTCCACTCCGCTTCAATCGCAGTTTTCAGCTTATCCTTTGGTTCCTTGCAACCATCAGGAGAAAACTGCATAAAATAAAAGGTGTGGTTCCAAACCTGAGCGCCATTGTTAAAAATACCGCCTTCAGCTTCTTTAACGATCGTTTCCAAATCAGCATTTTCAAATTTGGTTCCAGGAACAAGGTCGTTCAGCTTATTCACATAGGTCTGGTGATGTTTTCCATAGTGAAAATCCAATGTTTTTTCACTAATGTATGGCTCAAGAGCGCTTTTTGCATAGGGTAATGCAGGTAATTCAAATGACATAATTTTGTAATTTAAAAGTTAGACGATTTTATGTTTGTTTTTGTCTTTCTTAACAGGAAGGAAGCTTAAAAGGTTTGAAAATAAAACGGGCATTCGTTTATTTAAAACGATTCCATATTGTGTGTTCTCATGGGGTGCTGATGCTCAAACACCTAATCTGTTTCGAACGTGATGATCGTGAACTGGCGAACTATTTTCCCAGTTCGCATTCATGAGGAAATAATATAGCGAAGGAGTCGATTTTATGATGTGATTTTAACCAATAAGTTTTATGGGAATGCCTTACACGGACTTGTTCTCGTTCTGTTAAAATCCGAGGCTAAAAACTCAACCATTTGTTTGGTGAGCGTGTTTATCATGTAAAGAAGCTTAAATTTTTCGGTTCGCCTGATTTTAAGTATTTTTGTTGCGTTAAAGAAAGGAGAAAACAATGGAATTTTTAATCGTATTTGGATTGGCAGTGGCATTGGTTGCGATTGCTTTTGTGGGGTTGGCTGTTCGGATGTTGATTCAAAAGAAAGGGAAATTTCCAAACCTGCATATTGGAAGTAACAAACATATGAAGGCACGTGGAATTACCTGTGCTCAAACTTTCGATAAAATGGAGCAAGCCAAAGCGAAACGGCAACTTTCATTTAAAGAACTATCGATATTGAATGATGTAAAAGGAGGCTGCTAAGCTTCCTTTTTTTTGCAGGGATAAAGTCAGTCTGAATTTATTCATACTCAGTTTTTCGTAACCGCCACATGTTTCAATAAATCCTGAAATATATTCAGGGCGACAGGCGGCCGCTGCCTTCAAGCTCTCAACTTCTTAAAACTCCTTTTTAAGCATGCTTTTAAAGCCGGGACTGATGTAGGTTTTGTAGTTGCCTTCCTCATCCGAATAAATAAAGTACACTTCAATTTCCGGATCAGCTTCCGCAATTTCAATGGACTTTTCCAATCCGCTAACCATAAACGCAGTTGCGAAGGCATCGGCAGTCATGCAGTTGTCGGCTAATACGGTTGTACTCAAAAGGCTGTGTTGAACCGGATATCCTGTTTTTGGGTCAATGGTGTGGGCGTATTTCACCCCGTCTTCAATATAAAAATTGCGGTAATTACCCGAAGTGGCCAGGGCCATATCTTTCAGTTCTACAATGGCTTTCAGTTTTTGCTCCGTGAACAACTCATTGTCATCCGGATTGCTGATCCCAATTGACCAGTAATTACCTTTGGCGTTTTTGCCGCTGGCAACCACCTCACCACCAATTTCAACCATGTAGTTTTTACAACCCTGTTCGTGCAGGTAGTTGGCGACCATATCGCTGGCAAAACCTTTGGCAATAGCACTGGCGTCGAGCATTGTGCTGGGATGGTTTTTTATAAGCTGTCCGTTTTCTATTCGAACTTTTTTATAGCCTACAATTGCTCTCAGCGAATCGATTAGTTCCGAAGTGACCTGTTCTTTGTTTTTAAATCCAAATCCCCAAATATTTACCATGGGCGCAACCGTCATGTCGAAAGCTCCATTGGTAATCTCCGAGATTTCTTCAGCTCTCTTAAAGATCGTTGTAAATTGCTCGTCCAATTCAGTTTCAATATTCCTGTTCACTTTCGAAATAGTTGATGTTGAATCATAGGTCGACATGGAATGATTCACTTCATTCATCACGGCTTCTATCTCACGTTGTAAATCTTTGCCTTCAGGACTTTCATAAGTGACATGATAGATGGTGCCAAAAATAAATCCTTCGTTAGAAATGTATTGACTATTGCTTGAGCAAGCAGCAAGCATTACAATTATCAGGAATATCCAGGATGTGTTTTTCATGTTGATTGCGAGTTTTTTACCATTGCAGATTATGTACGTTTTTTGCAAGTTTATTCATTTAAGGGCGTAAAGATAGTTGATTCGGTTATATTAGAATGAATTATGAGTGATGAGATTCGTAGTCGGGATGGTTGCTGAAAATCAGCATAATATTTTTGATCGCTTCGTTAAGGTGGAAGATGAGCAAAAACAATACTTCCGAGGAACAAGAATTGGACTTTTTCTGTGTCAAAAAATTATTCAGAAACTAAATGGCCGTATTTGGGTAGAATCAGTTTATGGTGAAGGAGCTACTTTTTATTTTACAATCGATGAATAATATACGAAAATTGAATTTTTAGCCTTTCAGAAATCAATTGTGAATGATTATTTTTATTTTTGCAGTCGTTTAAAATAATTCATTCACACTAATAATAATTGTACTGTGGGAAGAGCATTTGAATACCGGAGAGCAGCAAAGGAAAAACGCTGGGGACATATGTCTCGAATTTTTCCGAAGTTATCGCGTTCAATAACAATGGCAGCCAAAGAAGGAGGCCCTGATCCGGACATGAATGCTAAGTTGCGTACAGCGATTCAGAATGCCAAAGCGCAAAACATGCCCAAAGACAATATTGATTCGGCCATTAAACGTGCAGCAGGAAAAGATGCCAGCGAATACACCGAAGTAAACTACGAAGGAAAAGGTCCACATGGGGTGCTTATTTTTGTCGAATGTGCTACGGACAATTCAACCCGTACGGTAGCCAATGTAAAATCCTATTTCAATAAGGCTGGCGGTAGTTTAGTGCCAACCGGATCGTTGGAATTTATGTTTGACCGTAAGGCGGTTTTTCAGTTCGAGGCCTACGAAGGTATGGATTTGGAAGAGCTGGAGCTGGAGTTGATTGATGCGGGGCTGGATGACATTGAGCAAAATGAAGAAACTGTTTATGCCTATGGTGACTACACAGCTTTTGGAACGCTTTCATCGGCTTTAGAAGAGAAAAAAATTGATGTGAAAAAATCAAACCTGGAACGGATTCCGACTTCGGCTGTTGAGTTTACCGAAGAACAGCTGGAAGAAATTGAAAAGTTGATTGATAAACTTGAGGAAGACGACGACGTTCAACAGGTGTTTACCAATATTGCCTGAATAAGATACTTTATACGTTGAAAAGCTGCTGCCGGAAGGTGGTGGCTTTTTTTTTGTAGTCGCGAGCTTCCTTTTGCAAGATTAAGGTCATTCCGAACTTGTTTCGGAATCTATGTTGATTTCAGACGGATCCTGAAACAGGTTCAGGATGACTTTCCTTGAGGTCGTTGATAACCATCGAACTCATTGTACAAGTATTTGCTATTCGCTATCGGTTACTTCAAATCCCACTTGCTTCAGGTGCTCATAGTATTCCGGGTACGATTTGGAGATAACCATCGGGTCGTCAATATCAATTGATTGAAACATAGCAATTGGGGCAAAGGCCAGTGCCATGCGGTGGTCGTGGTAAGTCGCAATGCAAGGAACTTCGTCTTTGGGTAACGAAAAACTGCCATCCCATTTTAGCTCACCATGTTTGGGTTCGGTAATTTCGGCTCCAAATTTAGCCAGCTCATTTTGCAGAGCCGCAATACGGTCGGTTTCCTTAATTTTTAAAGTTTCCAGGCCTGTAAAATGAAAAGGGACTTTTTTAAGCACGCACAGCACAGCCATGGTTTGTGCCACATCCGGATTTTCAATAAAGCTGAGTTGTAAATGCTTGGGTTGAATGTCAGCCGACTTTGTTATTATTACGCCATCTGCGGTGGCTTGGCTGTCAACTCCAAAATCTTTAAACCAAGCTGCAATTTGGCAATCGCCTTGCAAACTCATCAACCGAAGGTTTTTCAACTTAATTTCTGCTTCGTCAGACAAGGCAGCTAGTTGATACCAATAAGATGCACCAGTCCAATCTGCTTCAACCGTAAACTCCCGGGCTTGGTACGGTTGTTCAGCAACAAGGATTTCATTGCCTTTCCAAACGGAACGAACGCCAAATTGTTTCATTAGTTTCAGGGTCAACTCAATGTAGGGGCGCGAGGTAATTTTGTTTTTCAACCGAAGTGTCAGGCCTCCTTCAATTACAGGAGCAATCATGAGCAATGCCGAAATGTATTGACTGCTGATACTTCCATCCAATTCCAATACTTTTCCTTTGAGATGCGAGCCAAAAATACGAAGTGGCGGATAACCTTCGTTTTCCACGTATTCAATTTTTGCCCCCAGTTCGGTTAAGGCGTCTACCAAAATATGGATTGGGCGTTGCTTCATCCGATCCGATCCGGTAATGGTCCATTCACCAACGATCTGCGACAGGAAAGCTGTCAGAAAGCGCATGGCCGTTCCGGCATGGCCAATATCAAATTTATTGGTGTTGGAGGTCAGTACTTTTTGCATTACCTCAATATCGTCGCTAACCGATAAGTTTTTCAAATGGTAAGGACTGTAACTTAACGCGTGAATAATGAGTGCGCGGTTTGCAATACTTTTCGACGATGGAAGGTCGATACTTCCTTTAACGGTTTTGTCTGACTTGGAAAGACGGTATTTCATGATTTGTTGTTCCGAAATTAGAGTTGACGATAATAGTCAAGTGCTTCAATAATCAATTTTTTTGAGCAGTCTTTGTTTATTTCAACCTGACCAATTGTTGAAATTAAGGTGAAGTTAATCCGGCTGCCTTCATTCTTTTTATCGTGTGTCATCAGCTCGTAAAGCTCGTCGTAAGCTGATGACTCAATTTCAAACTTGCCGTAGGTTTGAAGCATCCACTGGTTGATCTCGTTTAACTTTACCTGGTCGAAACCGCACACTTTAGCTGACAGGTACAGCTCGACAATCATTCCGTAAACCACTGCAAAACCATGCAGAATTGGGCGATTGTCGTATAGTGCATAACTTTCAAATGCATGACCAACCGTGTGTCCGAAATTCAATGCCTTCCGGATGTTTTTTTCGGTCAGGTCGTTTTGCACATGCCATTCTTTGACAGCTACCGAGTGTGCAATAATTTCCTGCAACGAATCGTAGTCGACCTTCTTAAGATCGTATTGCATCAATTCTTCCCAGTGCTCAGGATTTTTAATTAAGCCGTGTTTCAGCATTTCAGCATAACCCGAAAGGAAATTGTCCGCATCAATTGTCTTTAAAAATCCGGTGTTGATGATTACCGCATCCGGCTCATTAAATACCCCGATTTCATTTTTTAAGCCATTAAAATTGATGCCGGTTTTTCCTCCCAGCGAAGCATCGACCTGTGCTAACAAGGTTGTTGGGATATTTACGAATGACATTCCGCGTTTAAAGGTTGAGGCTACAAAACCACCCAAGTCGGTGAGCATTCCGCCACCAATATTGATCAGCAGCGATTTGCGGTCAGCACCATTCTTCGATAGGAATTCCCAAACTTGCTCTACTGAGCGAACTGATTTATTGGGTTCTCCTCCTCGAATACTGATTGTTTTGATGCCATACTCTTCTATAACATTGTTGATTGAAGGAAGGCAAAGCTCTTTGGGGGTTTCTTCGGTCAATAAAAATACTTTGCCAGCAGGGAATTGCTGAACGATTTTCCCGAGTTCGTCAGCTACCTTTTGGGAAAAGATAATATTTGAATGTATTTTTGATGTCGCCATTTGTCTGTTTTAAAATGCGGAGCACAAAGTTAAGATATTTTTAGCAGTGCTATAAAGTCAATAGCAAAAACGGCTTATTATTTACAATTCAATAAAAGGTTATGGAGATATCGAATCAAAAGCGATCACAGAAAATAAAAAGAGGTTTTAATCTCGGAGTTGTGCTGTTGTTATTGCCTATTTTGCTTTTTGTGTGGCAGGAGATGGACTTGTTTGCGCTGATAAATGGCGGTTTGTTAATCATTTTTATTATTGTTTTTCAAATTGTGGGACTGGATTACGTGCAGTATGAGTCTACCAATGAGATGATTAAAGTGCGTTACTATCCGATCATCTCTTTTTTCGGTAAGGAGTACAATTCAATCGAGTTTCGGAAAGTGCTTTTGCACAAAGCTGAAGTGAAGAAGGCGTTTTTATTCAGCGATTTATTTCTGGAAGTAAAAACAAAAAGAGGAATTGCCGAATATCCATCTGTCAGTTTGGCGGCAATGAGTAAGAGAGATATTAACGCGATTAAGGCCGATTTATCTCAATACTTAATGGAAAAATAGTTCTTGCAAATTCAGGAGGGAATCACTAAATTTATCATAAACCTCGTGAATGTCTGAATCCGAAAATCTAAAATACCAAATTGCATTATCATTAATTCCGGGTATTGGTCTGGGCAATGCCAGGCGACTGGTTCATGCCTTAGGCGGAATTAAGCATATTTTTGAAGCCAACGAAAAGATCTTAAAACGAATACCGTACATTGGTGAAATAAAAGCTCGTGCCATTATTGAAAGCGACGCGCTGGAGCGTGCTGCAGAGGAAGTTGAATTTATTCTGAGAAATGATATTCATTATATTTCATTCTGGGATGACCATTATCCTCGGCGATTAAAGCGTTGTGTGGATGCACCGGTCATGCTTTTCTGGAAAGGGAATATCCAATTTAATGCAGAAAAAACGGTGGCAATTGTAGGAACCCGTAATGCCACGAACTATGGCCGTGATTTTTGTGATGGGTTGGTTCGGGATATGGCGCAGCGAGGCGGTTACACGGTAATTAGCGGCTTGGCCTACGGAATAGACGTGGCGGCTCACAAAGCTTGTTTGAAAAATGGAGTGCCAACGATTGGTGTTTTTGCTCATGGCTTGGATCAGGTTTATCCCCGGCAGCATCTTCAGGTGGCAGAGCGAATGCTTGAGTCGGGTGGCTTGGTCACTGACTTTATTAGTGAAACGAAAATCGATCGCCAGAATTTCTTGCGCCGCAACCGGATAATTGCCGGTTTAGCTGATGCCACAATAATTGTTGAATCCGCAGAAAAGGGAGGTTCACTGGTGACCGCTGACATTGCCGATTCGTACAATCGCGATGTTTTTGCGCTTCCTGGCCGGCATATCGATCTGTTTTCGAGAGGTTGCAATCAACTGATCAAATCAAATAAAGCGGCAATGATTGAAACGTTGGATGATCTGGAGTATGCCATGTCGTGGCAACAAACTGTGGACAAACCCACCAAAATACAGAAGCAATTGTTTGTTGAATTGAATGATGAAGAGCAGCGAATTGTTGATTCGTTGAGCGATGCTCCTTTGTACATCGACCAACTCTGTTCCATCGTGCAAATGCCAATGGGCAAGGTTTCTTCAGTATTGTTGGCTCTCGAATTTAAAGGTTTGGTGGCGAGCCTCCCCGGGAAAATGTACAAGTTGGCTTGATGGGGGCAGTGATTTTTAATCGACAATTAATTCGCGGTTGAAAACCGCGACACCCGGATTGGAATCCGGAGCTTTAAAAGTGTATCTTTGCAGCCTATGACAAGTTTCAGTGAATTAAAAATAAACAAGTCGATTCTGAAGGTGTTGGACGAGATTGGCTTCGAACATCCAACCCCTATTCAGGAAAAAGCAATTCCTATCATTAAGTCGGGCATGGATGTCGTTGGAGTGGCGCAAACCGGAACGGGAAAAACCGCAGCTTACCTGTTGCCAATTTTCTCCAAACTGGTGAAAGCAGAAGGCGAAGATCCAAGAGTGCTCATTTTGGTGCCGACCCGGGAACTCGCGATACAAGTTGGAGAGGATATTGAAGAGTTGACTCCCTATAGTAACATTCGGCATGCTGCCGTTTTTGGTGGCGTAGGCTGGACCAAACACGCAGCTTTGATTGAGCCGGGTATTGACATTTTGGTGGCAACACCCGGGCGACTCCGTGATTTGTATCATGCCAATGCTGTTTCGCTGAAAAAAATAAAAACACTTGTGATTGACGAAGCCGACCGAATGTTGGATATGGGCTTTATGCCACAGATTCGTCAATTGCTGGAGATTATCCCGGTCAAGCGGCAAAACCTGCTGTTCTCTGCAACATTTAATGAGAAGGTGGAAGTAATGACTCACGAGTTTCTTGATTTTCCGGAGCGCGTGGAAGTTTCTCCATCGGCTACACCTGCCCAGTTGGTTAAACAATCCTATTATAAAGTTCCGAATTTTAAAACCAAGCTGAATCTGATTCGGCACTGGTTAGAAGATGAGGAGGTGTTTAGCCGGGTTTTGATTTTTGTACGAACCAAGGAACACGCTGAAAAGGTCTTTAAAGTCATCAAACGAAAGACGGAAGGGGAGAAGCGGATACTTCATTCAAACAAGGGGCAAAATGCCCGGATGAATGCGATTCAGGCCTTTAAAGATGGAGAATTACGAATCCTGATTTCTACCGACGTCTCGGCTAGGGGACTGGATGTTTCAATGATAACACATGTTATCAACTTTGATTTGCCACAGCGTTACGAAGATTACGTACACCGAATTGGACGAACTGCACGAGCCAATAATCATGGTGAGGCAATTGCGCTGATTGATCCCGCAGAGGAATATCATTTAGTAAAAATTGAAGAGGTTATCCGAATGAAAGTTGAGGAAAAGGCTATTCCTGACGAAGTGGTGATCGAACCGACCGGGAAAGCTGAAGCGCAGGAGCAATCGCGGGAAATCGACCGGCAAAAGAAAATGGATGATCCTACTTTTCAAGGAGCTTTCCACGAAAAAAAGAGAAAGCCACCTGTGGAAAGAAAAGATGGCAAAAACCTGGCGAAACAACGCAAGAAGCATAAACGCAAACGCCGTTAACTATTGGAACAGTCTGGCAAATCCGGGATAGGCTTTTAAAGGGATTAATTCAAACTCAATGAGCTTATTTTTAACGAGAGGGAGTTGCTGTAATTTTTGATTTGCCTGATCAACCGAGTTGGCTTCAAGAATTAAAACGGCACTGTTTTCATCTGCCCGGAAGTAAATTTCGCGAATAAACCCGTCTTGCTGAAATTCCCAGGCTTTTCTGGCTTCTTCCTTAGCGTATTTAGTAAAGTCTGTCGTTTTAGCGTGTGGAAGTTCTTTTTCGAGCGCAATAATTTTCATCTCATTATAATTTAAAATTTTCAACGGTATTCGATGGAACTCGCTTATAATGATTCTCCTGTGTGTAAATGACCTTTACAAGTTCGTTTCATATGCTTTTTAATTTTACGTTTGTACAATTTCCGTACATCACTGTAGTTCTTAAGTTTAGTACACCAACGCACAGAATTTCCAATAATCATCCTCCTGAGTGAGCGAAATTTTGATCATGGTCGTTTCATCGTGTTTTATTCTTGAGGTAACGTGAAATAAAAGATGCAGCCTTCACCGTTAATTCCGGCACTAATTACACCAACTTCTCCACCGAGCTTCTCCACAATTCGTTTGACAATTGACAGACCGAGTCCGGTTCCTTCGATATGTGTTTGGTTGAATCGCTCGTATTTTTTGAACAGCTTTGTCTGGTCTTGTTTTGGCAATCCATTGCCATTGTCCTTTATCCAATAACGAATTTTCTTCTCACGGTAGAATTGTTTTGCCCCTAGTTCGAGAACCGGAGGTTTTCCGCCATACTTGATGGCATTGCTGATATAATTAACCCACACCTCCTCAATCCATGGGGAATAGCCAAGAGCTGTGGGCCATTCTTTGGGTTTGATGATGGTGACTTTCGACGTTTTAATCATGTCGTCCAGGCGAATCTCACATTCTTTTAGTATACCAGCCATGTCTACCTGCTCTCTTTTCATATCCTGCTGGCGAACACTGGCCATTGTCAACAGCTCTTTTATGACATGAAAGGATTTGTTCGCCGAAAGCTGGATCAGTTCAATTATTTCTTCCAGATTTTGATAATTCTTGTTCTCAATTTCAAGTTTCAGTAAATCGTTGGACGTCACAATAGCTCCAATCACGTTTTTTAAATCGTGAGCCACCGTGTGATCAAAAGCATCCAAGTCAGCGATCAGTTTTTTCTTTTCTTCAATCTCTTTTTTTAATTGCTGATTCGTTTCTTGAATGGATTGCTGATAAATCGTTTTTTCGGTAATATTCCGCAAAACAATCAGTTTTCCATTCATCTGATTCGCTTGATCAAACAGTGAAGTAACCCGAATATCAAAGTAGGTAACTTGGCCATTTAGCTCTGCTTCCAGTTCCATCGATTCGATTTGTTCCTTTGGGGCGAGTTGGTCAATCAATGATTTCTGTTTAGGGAACACATCTGCCAGCGATTTCCCAATTGTATCATTTTTGCTGCGGTGTGTGAGCTCCAGAAAGGCTGGGTTCACATCTGCAATCCGACGGTGTTTATCAACAATAATAACTCCATCGGGTAAAATGGCTAATAGTTTGTTTCGGGCAATTGGACCCAGATCGAATATGCCAAATCGCAGATTGATGTATGTTAGAATAACTCCGGAAAAAGCAAAGAAAATTGGAGTCCAGTCGAAACCCTGTATCGGTCCCACATTGAAAACATACATCACATTGCCAACCACCGGAAACACACAGGCGATAACGATGAAAATGATTTGCTGCTGGTAGTTTTCCGGGTACTTAAAGATTAACGGAATGATGTTGGCTATACTTAAGGTTAACAAGATGTAGTTGAAAGCAAAAACAAGCCAGAATGATATCCCGTACGTGTATATTGTGGTGTTTAATTTCGGATCGATATGATAAGATTTCCAATGTAGGAAATGGTAATTATTGGTGGTAACTGAAATTAAGAAAATTGTAGATAATCCAAATAACAAGGCCAATAGAGTCGCATTTATTCGGTGCTGCTTATAGGCAAAATGAAGGCTGAATAAATAGAAAAATACCGGAGCAAAAACAATACCCAGATACGAGAGTTTTGACCAGAATATTTTTGATTCGAGTCCCGTGGCAGAATATTCGAGAGCATAAAAAAAAGCCCAGGCTGCTATCGCAATTTGTAAAAGCGACAGATACAAAATTCCCGGCGTTTTTCGGTATTTATACAAGTAAACACTGATGATTATCCCTGTGACTCCTGACATGAGAAGTATGATCGTTAAGGGAGTAATCAGGTATGTTCCAATTTCGTGATGCATGCGGTAATATTGTCTGTGTGAATATACAAATTTTGACTCTTGTTCTCCCTTGCGGGTTTAAATAAAAAAAGTATCCTTTATTTCTCAGGCATGGATAATTCGATCTAATTCGGACTTTATAAACTCAATTTCGACAATTAGGATTTCTGCTGTTTTCGGATGTTTTTTGCTGAACTGATAAAACGTTAGTTGCTGCCAATGCTTTACCCAATACTGAAAGGCCATAAAACTAAGCTTTCCGGTAAATAGAAAGGCTGGCAGAAAAACGAATGGCCAAAACCATTGCCCTGTCAGAATAAAAAGCAAAGCACCAATGACTATAGCAAGAGATGTGTAAATGACTAATCCGGAAACAAATTGAAAGGTGCTGTAAAATGTCGGGTCTTTTACTTTGCGTTGAATGAAGTAGCGAGGCAGTAGAAAAGGTAGTCCGTGTAAAATAAAGCCCAGAGCAACTAGTGGGCTTAATACTAACGCCAGCAGTGTTTTAATAAACAAAACTTCAGGTTTTAATTGCCGACGATCAATAGCCTCTATGTTAATTTCTTGTTTTTCAATCACCTCTCGGATCTGGTCAAGTTGCTCGTGAAAAACCTTGAAAGCACCCGGATTCGTGCGCTCGTGTTTTTCTATTCTGAGGAGATACTCTCTTCGTTTGAAGAAATATTCTTTGAGGGAGTCTCTCTGTTGATTCCAAATAAACGACGGTTCTAGTAATTTCAGAATGAGTTCGTAGTTCTCGTAATATTTTTTACTTCGGACGTTTATCGTCAGTTCTTCAACTTTTTGCTCTATTTCATCTTTCAAATCCAAGAGGCTCTGATTTGGGTTTTGCAGATATTGCTCTTGGTAATGATCAATGGTGAACGGCTTTCCGTAATTAACGAGTACCTCACGGTTAAACTTCCAATAATGGGAGTAATAAATACCGACAGGAATAATTTGCAAGTTGAGCTTGAAGTTGTTCTTTTCTTCAGCAAGAAACGCAATCCGGGGAATAGCTTTCCTGTGTGGCAACATTTGCCTTTTCCCTGAGTGAGTAGCCTCGGGGAATAGTGCCAGTTGCTTTTTGTGTTCTAATATTTCGATTGCTTTATTGAAAATAGTTTCATTTTCAGCTAATTTACTTTTCCCATCTCGAATGCGGTATATGGGTAGTATTTTGAAGAAATGGAGAATTGGTCTTACTGATTTTAATTTAAACAGATCGGCCCGCGCAAGCCAAACGGGCTGAGTAGAGCTGGTGCATATTACTGCCAGTGGATCCATCAACCCATTCTGGTGATTGGGGGCAAAAATTACTGGTCTATCATCAGGGATTTGATTTTTTCCGATGACAGTTATTTTTTTGTGACTTAGCCAAAACGCGAGTCGTACAAGCTGTTTCACCACTTCATATCCCACCGACCACTTCTTCATTTCATGCTAATTTTGTTTTTGGCGACCATGCACCAGCTATAGCCAGACCGCTGACAATATGCCAGATTCCCCACCAGGCCGCAACCACAGCCATCCCTCCCAGTTCCAGCTCCGGAGGAAAGATTTTGGGATTAACGATCAGGGTCAACGCCAGCCCGGAGTTCTGAATGCCGGTTTCTATGGCGATGGTTCGTCGGTCAATTAGCGGACGATTCATAACTGCGCTAAATATAAATCCGGTAGATAGTGCAAGTGCATTATGAAGGAAGACAATGAAGAATACGATATGGATGAACTGTATAAAATGCTCAAAATTAGCTGAGAACAGCGCAATAACAATGACAATAAACAGAATTAAGAAGGTTGTTTTTAGCGGTTTTATAATTTTGTTGGTGGTTTTTGGAAACCTTGAAGCAAATAAAACCCCCAGAATCACCGGAATACCAAGAAGTATAAAGACTGTTTGAAACATTTGAAGTTGATCAATCTGTAACGGACGGATCAACGATTCAGCAGCATGGTTGTTGTAAAATTTAACGTAAAGATTTCCCCATATTGCGAAGTTTAGCGGAGTCATAAAGATGGCGCTAAGCGTGCTAAATGCCGTTAAACTAACCGATAATGCCGCATTGGCTTTTGCTATTGAACTTATAAAGTTGGAAATGTTTCCTCCCGGGCAAGACGCCACAAGTATCATGCCCAGCGCGATAGAATGAGTTGGTTTTATTGTAATAACTAACAAGAATGTAAGGAGGGGTAATAAAAGAAATTGGGAAATAATTCCCGTAATTGCTGACTTGGGTTTTCGTAGAATATCGTTGAAATCAGCTGGTTTTATTTCTAGTGCTACCCCGAACATAACAACGGCCAATGAAATGTTTAGAAACAATAAGCCTGAAGAGGAGAAGTTCAGTTGCACATGGTCAATTATGTCTGTTGACGAATTCATCGGGAAAAGCTTAGTTAAACCAAGCTTTAAAAGTAAAAAACTATTGAAAGAAAGCATGTCCCTTCAATAGTTTTTTAGTTCTGTGAGTGTTGAATCTATTTTAAATCAAGTAATTTCATCATCCGATTGGCAATTTCAGTATTGTCAAGGATTCCTGTGAAATTTTCAGCTCCCGGGCCAAAAGCAAAAACAGGAACCATAACTGCCGTGTGGTGTCCGGTTGCAAATCCACCTTCAACAATTTTGTTTTCTATGTCGCCTCCATTTATCGCAAATCCTCCGGTTTCATGATCCGCCGTTACTATGATCAGCGTTTCTTTATTGTTGGCGGCAAACTCAAGGGCTTTACCAATACTCTGATCAAAGTCAAGCATCTCTTCGGTAATGTATGTGGTATTATTTTGATGCCCCCCCCAGTCAATCTGAGAACCTTCAACCATTAAAAAGAATCCTTTATGGTTTTGGCTGAGTAGGTCAATCACTTTTTTAGTCGCTTTGGGCAGTAATCCATTTCGTTCAGGAGCTCGGCCATTGTGCTCGGGTGCTGTTAGCCCAACTAATTTACCTTCGGTGAAATTTTCAATCTGATCAATGTCTTTCAATACCGTGTAATTTTTGGCTTCCAGTTCTTCAACCAGGTTTCGGCCGTCTTTACGCTCCGTGAAATGTTTATATCCACCTCCAACAAAAACATCGATATCCGTTTTCAGAAAGTCGGCGGCAATTTCTTCATACATATTACGCGATGACTGATGTGCAATAAATGAAGCGGGTGTCGCATGGGTAATGGCAGAAGAGGAAACAAGTCCGGTTGATAAGCCATCCTTTTCGGCCAACTCTAAAATTGTGGGATGTGAAACAGTATCGGAGTCAACACCAATAGCTCCGTTGTAGGTTTTATAACCACTTGAAAGAGCTGTTCCTCCGGCTGCTGAGTCGGTAATATAGTCGCTGGCCGATTGTGTTTTCGAAAAGCCAGCATGTTTGAAATTTTCAAGAAACAGATGACCTCCGTTGGCGGTTAATCCCGCAAAAACCTGAGCTGTTCCCATTCCGTCGCCAATCATTAGTATGATATTTTTCGGCTTCTTATTGTTGAATGAATCCTCATATTTTATTACCTCATAATCGGAGGTGCCTTTAAAGATTTTTACTGAGTCTTCTTTTGTGAGGGTTTTGTAATTTTCCTGAGCGTATACCGAACAGGTCATGATAATACTCAAAATAAAAGTTGCTATTTTCTTCATGTTTCTCTGTTTTGTTTTAGAACAGTAAAAATAATCAGAAAAATAGAAATGAATGGTTTAACCTGATTAATTAT
Source organism: Sunxiuqinia indica (assembly GCF_009847015.1). Lineage (GTDB taxonomy): Bacteria > Bacteroidota > Bacteroidia > Bacteroidales > Prolixibacteraceae > Sunxiuqinia > Sunxiuqinia indica. The sequence goes on along the minus strand of NZ_WVEM01000014.1, from coordinate 86,881 downwards.
TGATTAATCGAATAGATAGATTATTTGCCTCCGTTGTTCCTCAGATCTTCTATGCAGTCGGATCGTAGTGCAGGAGTGCTGCTTGTTGAAAAAGTTGAAGAGAAATTGTTGGTTTCGGCAACGTAATACATCAAGCACCTTGGGTTGGAGCAATGATTACTGCCGTGAGTGCTATCAAGGTGATTATTGATCATCGGGGTACCATTGTTTACCAGTCCAAACAGATGACCAAATTCGTGTTTTAAGACCGTGGTCTCCATGTTGTGTGTTGTGGGCTGATTTTCACCACCACTATATTCCTGAATTGTTTTTTTAAACAAGGCAAACGAGCTTGCGCCATAGGCTAGTCCAAGCTTTTTTTCGTCAGCACTGTTGCCGGCATAATCCCCATTTGTAATAAAAATCCACGCGGTCAACAAGGTGTCATTCGTCAATTTTTCCCGGTAGCTCGCTTCAATCGTTTTCAAATCATCAAGCGAATAAGAGGTTTTCCCAGTCTTGGGAATTGGCTTGTAAAAAAGCTGGATTCCCTTCGGTTTGTGGATACGTTCATCCAGAAAAGAGACTAACTTATAAATTGAAAGACTATCGGGTTGTTGCCCATCGAGGTATACCGCCTCAATAATAAGCTGTTTGTATTTAACATCTGATAAAAAATCATTTGGAGTAACATTGTCGTTAATGTTTTGCTCCGGAACCTCCGGGATTGGAGGGTCAACAGGATCTGTTCCGCCATTATTACAACGAACAAAAGCTATTAGAATAGCAATCAAAATAGAAAAGTGTATTAAGAAACGAATCATTTTGTAGAGAATTATTCCCTATCTAAAAGAACTCATTTTTTATGAGAAAGGTTCGCTATTTGCGATTAAATGATTGTAAAATCAGTTGACGTTGAAAAGAACTTATGACTATTTAAGCTACCGGATTTTTTCGATATTCCACTCATCGCGATCGAAATTTTCAGAAATAGCATAGATGATCTTTTTCTCTGGAGTTCTTATTTCAAGGATTCCCAAAACAATAAAATCGGAAATTATTCGCTCGGCTTCGCGATAACTAATTTGCGCTTTCCGGGTAAATGCCGAATGGCTTATGGTTTCGTTTTTGTCCAAATAATCAAGCAGAAATTGTTCCGAATTTGAGTAGTTGAGGAATATGCCGTTCTTTCGTTTTTCTTTTTTCCAAACCTCAATCATAATTCTATTGGCTAGTTTGTTTTCGTCATCTTTCCGGTAGTAGGCCATCCATTTTCCATCATCGTTTTTTGCATAATGTGGCTTATTCGTGCTGGGGTCAATTTTTACCTCAAGTACCGTTTTTCCTTCAATAAAATGTTGTTGGGTTGTAAAATTGATTTCGGGTTTGCTGTATATTGTGGCTGCCGATTCAACCATGTAGTATTCTTCTTCCGACCGCACTCCCGCAATATTGCCATTGTCTTTTACGCCAATCAAAAGGCGTCCCCCGTCGGTGTTGGCAAAGGCAACGAGCGATTTGGCAATCTTTTTAGAATCTCTGATGCAATATTTAAAATCCTGTCGTTGGTGTTCTCCTTCAAGGAGCAATTTTGACAAATAAAAACTCACAATAATTCTCCATTTTTCAGATTAACAAGCCCTGGCTTGGATTGTTTTAAACCTCGATACCAAAAGCAATGCGAACCAGGTAACCCAGCCCAAATGAAATCAAACCAACTACAGTACTTAAAATCACCATCTCAAAAAACCGCTTTCTGAAAGGCTGGTCGTTGGCAATTGAGATGTAGTAACTATAGACGAAAACAACAAATATGGAGTCGGCTACAGCAACTAATAGCGCCATAAAGGGAGATGCAAAAATAAGGAATGGTGCGACTAAAAAGACAACGGCAACCAGATAGGCCAGACCAGTGAAAATAGCAGACTTAATTGCTCCGTCTTCGTTGCCTTCTGATTTATTCGAGAGGTATTCCGACGACGACATGGATAGTGCACCGGCGATACCGGCAATGATTCCGGCCAAAGCAACTATTTTGGTGTTTTGCAAGGCGAAAGTCAGCCCGGCTAAAGTTCCCAGGATTTCAACCAAAGCATCGTTTAGTCCTAGCACGATTGATCCGATGTACTCCAGCTTGTCTTCTTTAATGAGCTTGATCAGTTCTTTTTCGTGGTCGTTTTCATCTTTGCTGATGCCGGCTGCTTCGGGAACCTCTTTGGCAATTTGGTTGTAATTGATTTGGGCATTTTCTTCGCCCTTTTCCATTAGTTTAATACCAAACGTAATTCCTAAAATACGGGCAATCCAGTAAAATTTGAATATATCCCATCGACTCGGATTAACCTCACGGGCAGTGTATTTTTGCCAGATTTTGTAATGCCGTAGTTCATCGTCAGCAATGTCGTTTAAAACTTTGCGATTATGGTCGTTTTTGACCCGACTTGCCAGCCGTTTGTAGATATTATATTCTGTAATTTCATTTCGCTGTGCAATGATCAGTTGCTTGCGAACTTCAGGAGAAATTGGTTTTCTTTCCATCTTTCAGTCTTTTAACCATTCAAATAACTGGTAGTGCTCAGCCGTCATACCTAATTTTTGATAGACTTGTTGAGCCGGGGTGTTGCTTTGGTCAACATACAAACGAATTCCTTTCAACCGATCCTCTTTTTTCACCAAGCCCTGGATGTGGCTGTACATTTTTTTGTAAACGCCAGTTTCTCTGAATTCTGGTGAAACGTAGACCGATTGAATCCAAAGAACAGTGCCATTTCTCCAGTCGCTCCATTCGTAGGTTGTTAGCAACGAGGCAATGATTCTTCCATCCCGGTCAGCCACATAATAGGTTCCTTTCGATTGATCGTCGAATACGTGTTTTACACCCAGATCAACTGTTGTTTTGTCTAATTGTATGTTTTCTGTTTCCAAGGCCATAGCCAATTGGAATTCTGCAATCTGTTCGGCGTCTTTAACTTTTGCTTCACGGATAATCATTCTCTGGATATTTTTTTTGGTTTTTGCCGTGTAAAAGTAACTTTATTGACTGATTATTTTATAGATTTATCTGAATGAAAATTCTGGTTGCATCTAAAAATCCGGTCAAAGTTAATGCGGTTCAAGAAGCTTTCAAAATGTGCTTCACGAATCCTGTTGATGTTGCTGGTTTGTCCGTGAAATCAGATGTCTCGGATCAGCCGATGAGTGATGGCGAAACCAGGACAGGGGCAAAAAACAGGGTGAATAATTTGATGCATGCTGATTTGAAAGCCGATTTTTATGTTGGTATTGAAGGAGGTGTTGATTTGGTAGATGATCGTATGCAGGCTTTTGCATGGATTGCGATCTCGAATGGGGATAAACTAGCACTTGGACGAACAGGAAGTTTTGAGTTGCCTCCTGAAATTTCGCAACTGGTAGTGCAAGGTCTGGAGCTTGGAGACGCAGATGATCAGGTATTCAAAGCAAGTAATTCGAAACAACAAAATGGCGCCGTTGGCTTACTAACTCACGACTTGATTACGCGTCAGCAGTTGTACCAACACGCAATTATGTTGACCCTCATTCCATTTTTAAACACTGAATTATACGATTGATTTTCGAAATCAGGAGTTAATTTTTTTGAGTATCTGGTTTATTTTAATCCGTTCTTCTTCAAGCATGATAACCTGAATGTTGTTTTTCTGCAGGTTGGAGTGTGCCTTCGGTCCAATTTCCCCCGTTATTATTTTATCAACCCGTTCTGTTGCTAATAATTCCACAACCCGGGGAGCAACGTTATTCTCTTCCTGGCAGTAGGGATTCACGATAAAGCGAGATTCTTCACCATCGGAGATATAAAAATAGGGAGCACGTCCGAATCTTAAGTCCATCGGAGCAGTTAATTTTTTTTCAGTGGCGCTGATTGCAATCATAATACCTTAATTTAAATTGTTCAAATTTGTCATTTACTCTTTACTTGTTCTTGAAGTGCCTCCCAATACTCTACAGCTCGTCTGGTATGTGGAATAACAATCGTACCTCCCACAAGGTTTGCGATACTGAAAACTTCAACTATTTCGTCGGTCGTTGTTTCTTGTTCAAAACATTTTTCCAGATGGTATTTTATACAGTCATCGCATCGCAGCACCATTGAAGCAACCAGTCCCAGCATTTCTTTTGTTTTTACACTCAGCGCTCCCTCCTGGTAGGCTATGGTATCAACACTGAAGATCCGTTTCATCACTTTATTGTCATTCGCAAGGATCTTTTCGTTCATTTCAGAACGATAACTCTGGAAATCTTCAATTAATTTGCTCATTGCCTGGAAATATTATAAGTTGACAGCCTGTATTAATCTGAAAATATACTTTTCAGTAACGGTTTAAAACACTAAAAGTTCTTAGTTCCGACTGGAATAGGAGTGAGATGCAGCACTTACATGATCAGTCCTTCCCGGATTTCAGAAATCGACGCGCAAATTTATCAAAATTGAAGAAATACTGAAATGGAAAATTTTCTTCAATCCCTTTCGTTATGTTTGTGTGAACGAATAGTAAATATTAGTCATTTGATGTTAATGTAAAGTTTTTTCGTTTTTTCAGATGATTGAAATTATCCGTTCTTGTATTCTACCAATTAAGTTTATATTTGCACTTTTAAAGGACAATAAATTATGAAGTTGATCATACCATGGATCGCATTTATCCTTTTTTGCTTGAGTGTCAGTGCTCAACAGTCCTCATACAACCCCAATCAGTCTGAAACAGAAAATATGTCGCAACCAATAAGTCAGCAACTGCCTGTGTCGCAAGACGCACGGATTGATAGCTTGTTAAAGAGGCATATTGCGATGAATAAACGGATGAACGGTACTGATGGGTATCGGCTGGAAGTTTTTTTCGGCTCTGGCTTGAAGGCAAGGGAGGAGGCGATGAATGTAAAGACCGAGTTTCTGACAAAATACCCGGATGTTCAGGCTTATATGATTTTTCAAAGTCCTGATTTCAAGGTCAGGGTTGGAGACTTTCGGACAAAGAACGAAGCATTAGCCTTGAAAGATCGAATCAAAAAAACGTATCCCAATGCGTTTATTGTGAAAGATATAATTCAGTTTCCAAAATTAATTACCGACAAAGAGAGTAAATGAGTGATCAGATAAAACACGAGTGTGGAATTGCTTTAATTCGTCTGAAAAAACCCTTAAGTTATTATCAGGAAAAATACGGCACCTGGCAATATGGGGTTAATAAGCTTTACCTGTTGATGGAAAAGCAGCATAACAGGGGACAAGATGGCGCAGGAGTCGTTAGTGTAAAAATGAACCTTAAGCCAGGGCAGGAATACATTAGCCGGTATCGCTCAATTGAGCAAAATCCAATTCAAGATGTATTTGATAAGGTAACCAAAGGAGTTAAGAAAGCCATAAAGCATGGTAAGGATATTAATGATACAGACTGGGTTTATAAAAACCTGCCGTATTCGGGCGAGCTTTATTTAGGCCATTTGCGCTACGGGACTTTTGGGCGAAACAGCATTCACTTTGTGCATCCGGTGATGCGGCAAAATAACTGGAAGTCGCGCACATTGGTTTTAGCAGGTAATTTTAATTTGACAAATACAGATGAGCTCTTTCAGAAGCTGATCGACCTTGGTCAACATCCGAAGAATTATACTGATACAGTAACTGTTCTCGAAAAAGTTGGTCATTTTCTGGATGAAGAAAACCAATTTCGTTTCCGTCAATACAAAAACGAAGGCTATTCAAATAAAGAAATTTCGCCATTAATTGAAGAAAACCTGGATGTCCAAAGTATTTTGGAGAATGCCAGCAAAGACTGGGATGGCGGTTATGCGATTGCCGGAATGATAGGACATGGTGATGCATTTGTAATGCGAGATCCTTGGGGAATACGTCCTGCTCATTACTACGAGGATGATGAGATTGCAGTTGTGGCATCTGAGCGTCCGGTTATTCAGACTGTCATGGATGTAAGGGCCGATCAGGTAAAAGAAATCAAACCGGGAGAAGCATTAATCATTAAAAGAAACGGAGATGTTTCGAGGCAAATGATTCGTGTTCCACACAATCGTGTGTCATGCTCTTTTGAGCGTATTTATTTTTCGCGCGGGAGTGATAAGGATATTTACCAAGAGCGAAAAGAATTAGGTCGATTGCTGGCTCCGATGATTATGAAGTCAATCAACTATGACCTGGAAAATGCAGTGTTCTCCTATATTCCGAATACTTCGGAAACTGCTTTTTATGGCATGATGACCGGTGTGCGTCAGCATCTACTTGAACGTAAGAAGAAGTTGATTCGTGAAGGAAACGGAACGATGACTGAGAAGGAGTTAGAGGATATTATTTCTATTGAACCCCGCGTTGAGAAGATCGCAATAAAAGATGTTAAACTGAGGACTTTTATTGCTGACGATGCGAGTCGCGATGATTTGGTGGCTCATGTGTACGATGTTACCTATGGCGTCATTCGTGAAAAGACAGATACGTTGGTGATTATTGATGATTCCATTGTTCGTGGCACTACTTTAAAAACAAGTATTCTTCGTATTCTCGGACGACTAAATCCGAAGAAAATTATCGTGGTTTCGTCAGCACCTCAAATTCGCTATCCCGATTGCTATGGTATTGATATGGCTGTGTTGGAGAGGTTTATTGCTTTTACGGCAGCCATTGAATTGTTAAAAGATAAGAAGAAAGAGCATATCATTGACGAAGTTTATAAGAAATGTAAGGCACAGGAAAATCTTCCGAAAGAAGAAATCGTCAATTATGTGAAAGATATTTATCGCCAGTCTACAGCGGAGGAAATATCGGCTAAAATTGCTGAATTATTGAAGCCTGAGGATTGTGAGTCTGAAGTCGAAATTGTATATCAGAGCATCGAGAACTTGCATCAGGCATGTCCGAATGACAAAGGTGACTGGTACTTCACTGGCAATTTCCCAACTCCGGGGGGTAATAAAGTGGTCAATAAATCTTTTATCAACTTTGTTGAGGGGGTTTCAGGAAGAGCGTATTAATAAAGAAATCGATAAGAACAAAAAAAGCAGGCTTCAAGCCTGCTTTTTTTATATCTGTATTTTATAAATCTATTCTGGGTTAGGGAAATTATCCTCTTTACCTTTTACGTACGTCTCAATATGACGATCCTTTTTTGCCTCGTAAATATCCTTAATGGTAAGAATAATCCCCGTTTCTTCAACACCTCCAAAGTGGTCGTTTAGAACCGTTCCGAACGTTTTCATTGAAGGGCTCAAATTCATATAAGCATTAATCAAAGGGGGGATATTTTCTCCAAAATCCCTTACTCGTTGGGTCAATATTTTGTAATCCTCCTGATAAGAACCGCCATTAAATATTTTCTCCAATGATTCCATATCCATATTCATCTCCATGGGTGTTTTGGGGTAAACCAAATTTTCCCTGTCCCTGAAGTATTTTAGGAAAAAATACTGGATGGTGTTGCGGGCATCCGTGTGAAAATGAGAATACATCGTAACTTTTCCAAAAAAGTATTTCATTTCCGGATGGTCAACGATCAATGCGCCCAAGCCGTCCCATAGATTGTCGAGTGCAAAGAGTGCTTTTGCTCCAGCTTTACTTGATTGATATGCCGGTTGAACAAATGAGCGGCCCAACTCTAATGTGTATGGAAGATAATTCTTCGTAAACTCTTCAGAAAAATGGAATAAGCGGGAAGTGGCAAGTACGACCTCCCCATTTTCATCAACCGGAAGATTGGCACACATGAGGTAGCGGTAGCCACCAAGTATTTCCTGCGCATCCGGATCCCAAACGATCAATTGATGATAGGGATTTTCCTTCGTGTCGTATTTGTCTATGTCGAGCTCTTTGCCTGTTCCGCCTCCGGCATCACGAAAAGTGATTTCTCGTAAACGGCCAATCTCTTGCATTAAATTGGGAGAATCGTGATGTGTAATCACGTAGATCTCATTGGCACCTTTGTTCGTCTTCCTCAAAAGCTTATCCGGGGTTAACTCGGCAATAATAGCTTCTTTAGGCATCGGTGCAACAATATCTTTCATACTTAATCGCGCTAAATTTGTTGAGCTACAAAACTATAAAAATTTATTTAAGAACGTGGGTGTGCTTACCTTTAAATTCAGTGCTTGTGTATTTCAGACATTGAATAGACTTTGTCTCTTACAAAGTCAGCCCATTCTTTGTGTTTCTTGCTTTTGTCGAATGTGGCATAGGGTATTGGTTTTCCAAAGGTTATCGTGAAGCTCTGCCCGCGATGTCTGAAAGTCTCATCAGGTAAGAAAAATTGTTCAAGGTTCCACTTCAGGCTCAGAAACTTGCGGATATTTGCAAAATTGTAAAAGAAATTTGAATTTCGCCCCGAGACATGAACAGGGATAATGTCTCGTTCGTATTGAATCGATTTTTGAATGAAGTGTTTTTTCCAATCCGTGTCAGTAATGGTGCCTTTTATTTTTCGTGAAGCATAGCCTGAAGGGAAGATCAGAATTTGGGAGTCGGACTGGTATTGTTCATGCACAATACGGGCAACATCGCGCCCATGGCCACCGTGTTTGTTGATAGGAACAAATACACTTTCGAGTTGAGGGATGTTCATTAAGACATCGTTAACCAAAAACCGAACATCACCGAGTATTTTATTTACGTTCGACATGAGTAGTAGTCCGTCGAAGCCTCCAAGAGGATGGTTGGAGGCAAAAATAAAACGACCGTTCTTTGGAATATTTTCAGTGCCAATAACCTTTTCGGTTACATCGAAATGCGCTACGATTTGGTGCACGAATTCGATTCCGGTCTTGTCGCCATATTTAGCCAATATTTCATTGATGTCGTGAATGTGCATAATCCGGGTAATATAATTGTAAACGAATCCCGGGATAAATTTGGCAAGTTTTGGACTCTTCGCTTTGAAAACCTCCCTGATATCAATCGGTTTAATGCCATTTGGATATTGATCAGTCATGTCTGGATTTTTTGATGCCGAAAAATAAGAAATAAAACTGAGCTAACTTATCTCTTCGGTTTATTTGTAATTTTTCATGTTTTTATAATTGGTTGTTTTTTTGCAACACATGGAACTCGCTTTAGGTAATCATACTTCTGTGGGTGAATAATTTTTACATGCTCGTTTCATCTTTGTGTCTTTGTTTTATCAACGTATGTTGAAAAGTGTTGTTTGTTTTTTAACCAGCAGATATTGAGGCTTTTGATTGGTGTTGTTAACATGCCTGATGTTGTTATTAACAAATAATGAACATCCTTAAAATCAAATAAATGTGGGATAGAGTGACTAAATGTGACTAAGAGTGGAATTTTGAGGAAGAATTTACTAATTTTACAATTGAAAAATAGACATTTAACTCATGGATTTCTCAGCAGAAAAGAGCGCAACATTTGACGAAAAAGGACGTGTCGTGCTGCCTGTCGACTATAAAAACGAGATGGGAGGGCGCATTCCGGGCGGTCAGCTGGCGATTGAGATTGATCCGTTTGAGAAGTGTCTAAATATTTATCCAATGGAAGCATGGGAGGCTAGATTGGCTTCTTTTAAAGCAAAGTTGAATAGAAATAACCCCCGGCAAAGTCGATTGCTGGATATGATCTACCGAAATTTTAAAATCCTGAATGTACCTGAAAGTTGCCGAATGAACTTCCCCAACAGTTTTTTGGAGAAAGTGAACATCAAGAAAGATGTTTTTTTTGTTGGTGTTGGCGATCGGATTCGATTGTGGGATAAAAATGAATACAAGGCTTACTATTCAGATACTGATAAGGAAAGCTACAAGGATATGTTTACCGAATTTTTTGGAGGAGAGTAGAACTACATGGAACAGCCGTATCACATACCGGTTTTATTGAATGAAAGCATCGAGGGACTAAACATTCAACACGATGGCGATTACGTTGATGTCACCTTTGGTGGAGGTGGTCACTCTCGCGAAATCTTAAGGTATATTGAAACTGGTCGCTTGTTTGGCTTTGATCAGGATGAAGATGCAGCGGCAAACGCCTTTGACGACCCGCGCTTCATTTTTGTTCGTCACAATTTCAAATATATCCGCAATTTTTTACGTTACCATGATGTAGAAAAAGTGGATGGAATTTTAGCTGACCTTGGTGTTTCCTCTCATGATTTTGATGTTGCTGAACGTGGGTTCTCTTTCCGGTTTTCCGGAGAGCTGGATATGCGCATGAACCGCGATGCCAAATTGACCGCAGCCGATATTGTTAATGAATACGATGAGGCTGGTTTGATCAAGATATTTCGGGAGTATGGCGAAATCAATAATGCCTATCGGTTGGTGACGCAGTTGATTGCGGCACGGCGTAATAGCCCGGTCAAAACGATTGATCAGTTTAAAGCTATAATTGCCAATTGTGTTTCAAAAAAGAATGAGAGCAAATATTTGGCGAAGGTTTTTCAGGCTTTGCGAATCGAAACAAATAAGGAGCTGGACGTGCTTAAAGATTTTCTGGAGCAAAGCGCCAGCCTGTTAAAGCCAGGTGGCCGCCTTGTCGTAATTACCTATCACTCGTTAGAGGATCGGTTGGTAAAGAACTTTATTAAGGCCGGAAATTTTGAAGGCAATCAAGAGAAAGACTTTTATGGAAATGTAAGCTCGGTGTTGAAAGCGGTTAACCGAAAGGTTATTGTTCCCTCTGAGGAGGAGGTTAACAGCAATCCGAGGGCTCGCAGTGCCAAATTGCGAATAGCGGAAAAAGTATGAGCGAAGAAAAAAACATAACAGGAAAAGCAAAAAATCGTCGAAACGGACTGAAGTCCTTGTTAGGCGGCAGCTTGCTGGCCAGCGAAAAGGTGGTGAAGCAAATGCCTTTTGTGTTTTTCTTGGTTTTTCTTGGTATTCTGTTGATTTCAAATCGCTATTGGTCCGAAAAAACAATTCGGAAGATGGAGGCTGCGCAGGATTCGATTAAGGAATTGCGAGCAGAGTCGGTAACCTATGAGACTGAGTTGATGAAAATGAACCGGCCTTCGGAAATTGTGGCGAAAGTAAAGTCGAGTGGATTGGACTTGTTGGAGCCAGCTGAGCCGGCCCGGAGGATAGAGGTTGAAAAAATAGACAACGAATAATGGAGATTAGAAAAGAAATAACAGCCCGTTTTGGGTTTATTTACTTTGCGGCGGCAATTTTTGGGATTGTCATCGTTACTAAAATCTTCATGATTCAAAATATGGATACCGAAAAATGGAAGGGAATCGCAAAAGATTTAAAAAACAACACGACCGAAATTGAAGCCAAGCGTGGAAATATTTGTGCTGACGATGGAAGTATTCTGGCCACATCGGTACCAAAATATGAATTACGATTGGATTTGGCAGCTCCACGAATTAAACGAGTTTATGATGAGAAGGCCGATGCTTTTGCATTGGAGGTAGCAGAGTTTTTTGGAATTTCAAAATATCAATTCAAACTAAAACTGGATAAGGACTTTAAGAAGGGGAATCGATGGTTTTTGATTTATCCAGAAGAAGTTAACTATAATCAACTTCAAAGATTTAAGCGCTTATCGACAATGAACCGGGGCATATTTGGCTCTGGGTTGATTGTTGTGACTGAGAATGAGAGGGTGATGCCACACAGCGAGTTGGCCAGCCGAACCATTGGGACATTAAACAAAGGAGCTTTTGGTGGTATTCATGGTAATGTCGGCTATTCCGGTATCGAAGGATTGATGGAAGGATACCTCAGTGGTGAGAATGGAAAGGCCGTTAAACGTAACTATTCGGGACGTTGGATTAATGTGCCCATTATTGAACCTAATGATGGTAGTGATGTGGTCACTACGCTGAATGTGAATTTGCAGGACTTTGCCAACGACGCATTGTTTCGTCAGATGGAAACCTCGCAGGCGGAGTGGGGAACAGCAATCGTTATGGAAGTTAAGACTGGTGAGGTGAAAGCCATTGCCAATCTTGGTCGCCGTAAAGATGGTGCCTATGCTGAAACTTACAATTTTGCTTTGGGGCATGCCGGATGCAGTGAGCCGGGTTCAACTTTTAAGCTGATGTCGATGATGGTTGCCATGGAGCAGGGTTATGTTGATACGGCTGATGTGTTTGACACTGGAAACGGAGCATGGGATTATCGTGGTCAGACAATTTATGACAGTGACTACCACCATGGAGGGCACGGCAAGCTGACCATGAAAGAAATTTTTGAGCTTTCGTCTAACGTTGGGGTAGCCAAAATAATTACGAAATATTACGAAGGACACGAAGAAGATTATATTGACCGGATTTACAATTTCGGTTTAAATAAGCCACTTGGACTTGGTTTTGCAGGAGAAGGTGTTCCTTACATTAAGTATCCGGATGACAAGGTTTGGTGGGGACCCTCACTGGCTTGGATTTCGTATGGTTACGAGATTAAATTAACACCGCTGCAAACAGCTACTTTTTACAATGCAGTTGCCAATGATGGACGAATGGTGAAACCGAAATTTGTTAAGGAAGTGCGTCGGAATGGTATTTTAGAAAAGGAGTTTAAAACCGAAGTGATTAACCCTTCCATTTGCTCGAAGCAAACACTGAAAAAGGCTCAGGCTTTACTCGAAGGAGTATGTGTTGATGGTACCGGAAAATCACTAAATAATCCGTATTTCGCAATTGCCGGAAAAACAGGTACAGCTCAGGTGGCGTACGATAATGAGGGTTACTCTAAAGGCGGCCGTAAAAATTACCAGGCCTCATTTGCCGGCTATTTCCCGGCTGACGATCCGCAATACACTTGTGTCGTAGTTATTGTTGGACCTAAGGGAACGTACTACGGTTCATCGGTAGCCGGGCCGGTATTCAAAGAAATTGTGAGTAAAGTGTATGCGAGTTTTATGGATCCACGCGAAAAAGAGATGAATCAGGTTGCAGCTCTTCCAATCGTGAAAGCTGGGTTTAAAGATGAAATTGAAATAACAGCAAATGAGCTTGACTTGCCGATTGAGGCGAAGGTGGACTCAAAATTAATCAAGATTAATCAAGGAGCTGAAGAGCTAAGTGCAGAAGCATTGGCTGTTGCAGAAGGATTGGTGCCTGATGTTTGTGGAATGGGTGGCAGCGATGCACTTTACTTATTGGAGAACGCGGGACTGAAGGTGAAGATGAAAGGGATTGGCAGGGTCAAAAAACAATCGTTGAAAGCTGGAAATAAAATTAGAAAAGGACAAACAATCTATATCGATTTAGGATAATGATGAAGCTGAGTGACATATTGAAAGGACTGGAATACGAAGTGATCGAAGGGAACGATTCGGTAGACGTAGGCGAATTGCAATTCGATTCCAGGAAAGTGAGTGAGGGCGATGTTTTTGTCGCGGTAGCCGGCACACATGTCGATGGACACCAATTTATAGGAAATGCGTTGAATGAAAGAGCGAAGGTGATTATTGCAGAGAGATTTGATGGTGTTCAGACTGGGTCGGCTACTTTGGTAAAAATGAAAAATACAGCTTCTGTTTTTGGGCGCTTGGCAGCTAATTTTTATCGCAATCCTTCTTCTAACTTGAAAGTTGTGGGAGTAACCGGAACAAACGGCAAGACAACCATTGCAACCTTGCTGTATCGTGTATTTAAGAAATTGGGGTATCAGGTTGGTTTAATTTCAACTATAAAATATTATGTGGGAGACGAAGAATTACCTGCAACACATACAACCCCGGATGCATTGCAAATTCAGGCAATAATGGCAAAAATGGTTGATGCCGGTTGTGATTATTGCTTCATGGAGGTGAGTTCGCATGCCATTCACCAGGACCGTGTTGCAGGAGTTGAGTTTGATGGAGGAGTCTTTACAAATCTAACCCACGATCATCTGGATTATCATCAAACTTTTGCTGAGTACTTAAAAGCCAAGAAAAAGTTTTTTGACCAGCTTCCCAAATCAGCATTTGCACTCACGAATGCCGATGAGAAAAATGGCATGGTCATGCTTCAAAATACACAAGCAGTTAAAAAAACATACGGGTTAAGATCGTTGGCTGATTTCAAATGTAAAGTGCTCGAAAAACATTTTGACGGCATGTTGCTGGATGTTGATGGCCGGGAGGTCTGGACTCATTTCGCGGGTCTGTTTAATGCTTACAATTTAATGGCTGTTTATGGTTCGGCGATTTTATTGGGCGAAGAAGTCGAAAGTATACTGCCAGTGATTAGCGAGATGAGATCTGTTGCCGGACGGTTTGAAATTCTTCGCTCGGTTGATGGGAGATATGCTGTGGTAGACTATGCTCACACACCCGATGCATTGAAAAATGTGTTGAATGGAATTACTGATATTCGAACGGGCAACGAGCAGGTGATTACGGTTATTGGTGCTGGTGGTGATCGTGATAAAACAAAGCGTCCGGTGATGGCACAGGAGGCGGCATCGCAAAGCGATAAAGTGATCCTCACATCAGACAATCCTCGGAGTGAAGTGCCGGAGCAAATTATTGCTGATATGGAAACCGGTATTGAGCCACACCAGAAGAATAAAGTGCTTTCTATCGTTAGTCGGAAAGAAGCCATTCGCACAGCATGCATGTTGGCACAGCCCGGTGATATCGTTCTTGTTGCTGGCAAGGGTCATGAAGATTATCAGGAAATCAACGGGGTGAAACATCATTTCGATGATAAAGAGGTTATTAAAGAAATTTTCAATTTAAACTAAATACAGCAAGATGATTCATTTACTGTACGAGTGGTTGAAATATTTAGATATTCCCGGAATTGGGATGGTACAATACATCTCATTTCGCTCAGCGGCGGCTATTATTACATCGCTGTTCATTACGATGGGATTTGGTCGCAAACTGATCAACTTTCTACACAAGAAGCAGATTGGAGAAGAGGTCCGCGACTTAGGGCTGGAAGGTCAGATACAAAAGAAAGGCACGCCGACCATGGGGGGACTGATTATTCTGGCTTCAATTATCATTCCTACGCTACTATTTGCTAAGCTTGATAATATCTACATCCTCCTGATGTTGATTACAACAATTTGGTTGGGACTGATTGGCTTTACTGATGATTACATCAAAGTGTTTCTGAAAGATAAAGAAGGCCTGGCCGGCAAGTTTAAAATTTTAGGCCAAATTAGTTTAGGAGTTATTGTAGCTTCAACGCTCTATTTTTCTGAAGAAGTAGTTGTACGGGAAAGGGTGCTGAACGAAAGTGGCGATTTTAAAAAGGAAATTGTAATTGATGTTGAATCCGGGCTTCAGGATGTGCAGTTCGTAACCAAGGATGTAAAATCAACTCGCACCACTATCCCATTCATTAAAAACCATGAATTCGATTATGCCTGGTTGGTGCCATTTGCCGATCAAACAGGGAAATTCTGGCGTTGGCTGGTGTACGCTTTGGCTATTATTCTCATCATTACGGCGGTTTCAAATGCCGCCAATTTAACTGATGGAATCGATGGACTGGCAACCGGAACGTCGGCAATTAGCGGGGTGACTTTGGGGATTTTAGCATACGTCAGTGGTAACGTCATTTACTCTGATTACCTGAATATCATGTACATTCCCAATATTGGAGAACTGACGATATTTATTGCAGCATTCATAGGTGCAACAGTCGGCTTTTTATGGTACAATTCATACCCGGCACAGGTGTTTATGGGCGATACCGGAAGTTTAGCACTGGGTGGTATTTTAGCAGTTTTTGCAGTTATTATCCGTAAAGAGATTCTGATTCCCTTGTTGTGCGGAATCTTTTTGGTTGAAAATTTATCGGTGATTATTCAGGTTGCCTATTTTAAATATACAAAACGCAAATATGGTGAAGGGCACCGGGTTTTTCTGATGAGTCCGATTCACCATCACTATCAAAAAAAGGGAATTCCGGAGGCGAAGATTGTTACGCGCTTTTGGATTGTGGGAATTATATTGGCCGTTCTGACTATTGTTACGCTTAAAATGAGGTAGTTATGGCAAGTCGTGTCGTAGTAATAGGAGCAGGAGAAAGTGGTGTTGGTGCTGCTATTTTAGCAAAAAAACAAGGCTTTGAGGTGTTGGTTACCGATGCCGGAAAAGTACAAGATAAATACAAACACGTTCTAACAGAGTCTGATATTCTTTATGAAGAGAGCAAGCATTCAGAAGAGCAAATTGTAAATGCTAACTTGGTGATAAAAAGCCCGGGAGTGCCGGACAAAGCTCCACTGATTCTGAAATTAAGAGAACTGGAAATTCCGGTGATTTCGGAAATCGAATTTGCAGGAAGGTACACCAAGGCTAAAACAATTTGTATTACCGGGAGCAATGGCAAAACAACCACAACCATGATGACTTATCATCTGCTAAAAGAAGCGGGTTTTAATGTTGGGTTGGCTGGAAATGTTGGACAAAGCCTTGCGTGGCAGGTTGCTGAAAGAGATTTTGACTATTACGTCATTGAGTTAAGCAGCTTTCAGTTGGATGGCATGTATGAGTTTAAAGCGGATGTAGCAGTTTTGCTCAATATTACGCCAGATCATTTAGATCGATATGATTATCAGTTGCAAAACTATGTGGATTCAAAATTTCGAATTCTGCAAAACCAAACTGAAGAGAATTATTTCATCTATGGTGCTGATGATCCGATCATTCAAAAAGAAATAGAGAAAAGAAATATACCAGCTATGTGCTTGCCATTTGGTTGGACAGAGACTCCGGAAAATGGAGCAGGAATAAAAGGGGAAGAACTATTAATCAATTGGAAACAAAAATCATTCAATATGTCCATTTTTGATATCGCATTACAGGGAAGACACAACACCTACAACTCCATGGCAGCGGGGTTAACCGGAATGGTGTTGAATATCAGGAACGAAAAAATCAGAGAAAGTCTTTCTGATTTCAAAGGGGTAGAGCATCGTTTGGAGCGCTTTCTGCGCGTTCATGGGATCGAGTTTATCAACGATTCAAAGGCAACCAATGTGAATTCGACCTGGTATGCGCTGGAGAGTTTAAGCAAGCCGATTGTGTGGATTGCAGGAGGAGTTGACAAAGGCAACGATTACGATGCCCTGAAAGACTTGGTGAAAGATAAAGTGAAAGCGATCATTTGTCTTGGGACCGACAATCGAAAGATAATGGAAGCCTTTGTCGGTATTGTGCCGGATATTATTGAAACGCAAGATATGAAAGACGCCGTTCGGTCTGCTTATTATCTGGCCAAGGATGGAGAAACCGTTTTGTTGTCGCCTGCGTGTGCAAGTTTCGACTTGTTCGATAATTATGAAGATCGTGGTCGCCAATTTAAAATGGCCGTACGCGAGTTGTAGTTTTTTTTGGATTGAGATGATTTTGTAACGAAAGAAGAATGGATTTTTCAATAGGTAAAATATTAAAAGGAGACCGGATACTTTGGGTGGTGTTGGTATTTTTATCGCTCATCTCATTGTTGATTGTATACAGCGCCACGGGGCGCTTGGCCTACCGCGAGGCAGGTGGCAATACCGGCTATTACCTAATCAGGCAGCTTGTCTTCCTATTGCTTGGTTTTGGGGTAATGACCTTCCTTGTTAATGTGATACCTGTTAAGTTCTACACCTATATTGCTCCACTACTTTTGATGATAACAATCGGCGCCTTGCTGGCTGCCATTGTTCAGTATAAACTAACACCTTCTAAACCAACCCCACGTTCGCTTGATCTGGGCTTTTTGAGTTTTCAGCCCGCTGAGTTGGCGAAGATTTCTTTAGTGATGTTTGTGGCAAAAGTATTGGCCAAGCGTCAAAAAACGAAAGAGGATTTAAAAAAGGCTTTTTTGTGGGTGATGGGTGTGAGTGGAGTTGTTTGTGGTATTATCTTTTACGGCGATATTTCTACTTCAGCTCTCATTTTTGCCAGTATTATGGTGCTGATGTTGATTGCACGAATTCCGCTAAAATTTTTATTCCTCACATTCGCAACAGGAGTGCTGTTATTGCTGTTAGTATATTCAACGGCTGACTATCTTCCTGAATGGGCCGGACGTGTTCATACCTTTAAAGAACGGATTGATGATTTTGTATCGGGTGATGATGATGCAGAGTTGGGAACAACTCAGGCTGATTACGCTAAGTTAGCAATCTATGAAGGAGGAACATTCGGAAAAGGGCCCGGAAGGAGTGAGGTGAGTAACTATATGGAGGCTGCGTATAATGATTTTATATATGCTATAATTATTGAAGAGTATGGAATAGTAGGAGGTTTTTTTGTCGCTTTACTCTACCTCATCCTGTTGTATCGAGGTGTTGTTATTGTCAGGCGATCTAAACGGACTTACCCTGCATTCTTAACCGCAGGACTAGTTTTGCTGCTCGTATTTCAGGCTGTCATCAATATGGCGGTTTCGGTTGGAGCGGCACCTGTTACCGGGCAACCATTGCCATGGGTGAGTATGGGCGGTACTTCAATGCTTTTTACGGCAGTTTCATTTGGAGCCATTTTATCTGTTAGTTATCACAATCAGCGTAAAAATCAAGTTGTTGAACCACCGGTTGTAGTCGATATGCCGGACGAAGACGAGGAATTGTAAAATGACAAAATTAAAAGTTATCATTAGCGGCGGAGGAACCGGGGGACATTTGTTTCCGGCTCTATCCATTGCCAACGAGATTAAAGCTCGTGTTCCAGAAGTTGATATTTTATTTGTTGGAGCTTTAGGAAGAATGGAAATGGAACGCGTCCCAATTGCTGGCTATCCAATATACGGACTCCCGGTAATCGGTATGCCCCGGAAGTTTTCTCTAAAGATGTTCAAGTTTTTGTGGTTGCTGAATAAGAGTATGTTCGAAGCACGTAAGATCGTTCGGAATTTTAAACCCGATATTGCCATTGGAGTGGGAGGATATGCAAGTGGACCGTTGCTAAAAGCGGCTAACCAGAAAGGTATTCCCACGGTCATTCAGGAACAGAACTCCTATGCTGGTGTAACCAATAAATTGTTGGCAAAGTCGGCTCGCAAAATTTGTGTGGCTTATCAGGGAATGGACAAATATTTCCCTCAAGATAAATTGGTCGTAACGGGAAATCCAATACGGCAGAATTTGTTGGAGAAAGTGGATAAGAAAAAGGCTCTGAAGTTGCTTGGTTTGAAAGAAGATATGCCGGTTGTTTTAATGTTGGGTGGTAGTTTGGGTGCCAAAACATTAAACGAAAGCATCCTTGACAATATGGATTTTGTTGATCACTCTGGTGTTCAGGTTATTTGGCAGTCGGGTAAAGTTTACCACAATGCTATTTTGGAACGATTAAACGGAAAACTTCGGGAAAATATACAGCTGCATCAATTTTTAGCTCATATGGATAAAGCTTTTGCTGTAGCTGATTTGGTTATTTCAAGAGCGGGAGCAGCGACTATTTCTGAAATATGTTTACTGGGCAAGCCTTCAATACTGGTGCCTTCTCCGAATGTGGCGGAAGATCATCAAACAAAAAATGCGATGGCACTGGTGGATAATAACGCGGCTGTGATGGTGAAGGATTCAGATGCGGTAAAGAATTTATTTCCAACAGCATTTGAGCTTATTAAGGATAAAGAGAAATTAGCAGAGTTATCGAAAAACAGCAAGCAAATGGCTCGGCCAAATGCAACAGCCGACATTGTGAATGTCATTTTAAATGAAGTGAAGGATTTATGATTGGATTAGCAAATATCACGCAGGTTTATTTTCTCGGAATCGGAGGAATCGGGATGAGTGCTTTGGCGCGCTACTTTAAGCATGCCGGGTACGAGGTATCCGGTTACGACCGAACGGAAACTGCCTTGACGCGTGAATTGCAATCAGAGGGAATTGATATTCATTTTGATGATCGGCCTGAGTGGTTGACAGCTTACTTGAAAAAGGGCAACTGTCTGGTGGTTTTTACTCCGGCAGTACCCAATGATTTAGGCGAACGAATCGTTGTGGAGTCGAATGGCTTCCCAATGAAAAAACGTTCGGAAGTATTGGGAATGATTTGCAACGAGTTGAGCTGTTGTGCAGTTGCCGGAACGCATGGAAAAACTTCCGTTTCAACCATGTTGGCTCACATACTTTATACTTCAACTTTAGGATGTACTGCTTTTCTGGGTGGGATATCGAAAAACTACCGGAGCAATTTATTACTGAGCTCGGATAGCGACTGGGTAGTTGCCGAAGCCGATGAATTTGACCGTTCTTTTTTACGGTTGTTCCCCAATCTGGCAGTAATTACATCGATGGATGCGGATCACCTGGACATCTATGGAAGTGAAGAGGCTATCGTTGATTCTTTTAACGCTTTTGCAAGTCAGGTGAAAAGCGAAGGAGCAGTTGTTATTAAAAAGGGATTGCCAATAGATAAAACAAGAAACCAGAATATAAAATATTACACCTATTCGTTGAATGAACAGGCTGATTTTTTTGCTGAAAACATACAGTTAGTTGATGAAGCTTACCAATTCGATTTGGTTCATCCGAAAGGTAAAATTGAAGGCATGCACCTAAATTATCCGGGATTAATGAATGTGGAGAATGCCATTGCTGCTTCGTCGTTGGCATTGCTCGCCGGAGCAAATTCCGAAGAATTGATGGTTGCTCTGGCTGCTTATCAAGGGGTGAAGCGACGGTTTGATATTCAATATCGAAGCGAGCAATTTGTGTTGATTGATGATTACGCACATCATCCCGAAGAATTGAGAGCTACCATCACTTCGGTGCGCGATATGTATGCAGGGCGTAAGGTGACGGGTGTTTTTCAACCCCATCTATATAGTCGAACAAATGATTTTGCTGATGGCTTTGCCAGAGAATTAGATCGTTTGGATAATGTCGTTTTACTGGATATTTACCCGGCACGAGAGAAACCGATGCCGGGAGTTACTTCAAGCCTCATTTTTGATCAAATTCAGAATAAAAATAAACAACTGGCTACGAAACAGTCGTTACCGGAATTGGCTGAGAAATTTGATCCGGGAGTGATTCTGATGATGGGAGCAGGTGATATTGACACTTTAGTTGAACCGGTTAAGAAAAAGCTAATGGAAATTGAACATGTTTAAGTCAATTGTAAAAATAGCATTTTTGGGTTTGTTGGTTGCCTTTGTGGTCGTCACCACGGCATTTTCAACCAGCAAGTTGGCGAAAGTTCATTGCGATGAGATTGTGGTAGTCATTGACAAAGATTCGCCTCGGTTTATTGACGAAAAGGAGATTGCAGATCTTGTAAAAAAAGCAGGAGGAAATTTGCTAAACACCCGCTTTGATAGTATTAATACGGAGAAGTTGGAGGCTGAACTTCGAAAAGTGACAGCCATAAAAAATATTGAAATTTATCGCAGGGTGACTGGCGATGACATGGATTTTAAAGGTCGCCTAATGGTTGAAGTTAAGCAACGTCAGCCTATTTTGCGTGTGATTAATGATACGGAAAACTTTTACCTGGATGACGAGGGAGTCCGGATTCCTGCCAACCAGGGAGTTGCTACTCAGGTGCTTTTGGTAAACGGTGATGTTAGTGAGCAATATGCCAGAGAAGAGCTGTTACCCATGGTAAAGTTTATTCGGAGCGACGAATTCTGGAACGCTCAGATTGAGCAATTGCAGGTCAG
Organism: Sunxiuqinia indica; assembly: GCF_009847015.1. Lineage (GTDB taxonomy): Bacteria > Bacteroidota > Bacteroidia > Bacteroidales > Prolixibacteraceae > Sunxiuqinia > Sunxiuqinia indica. The sequence goes on along the minus strand of NZ_WVEM01000014.1, from coordinate 65,363 downwards.
CAGACAGGGAGATGTGATTATGGCGCCTTTGGTTGGCGATCAAATTATTGAGTTGGGGAAAACGGTTGATTTTCAAATAAAATTTCGAAATCTGAGAGCTTTATACGATCAGGCATTTTCGAAAGTAGGATGGGAATACTATTCAAAAATAAACTTGAAATATACGAATCAGGTGGTGTGTACAAAAAAATGAAGCTTATGGGCAAAAGCGAAAAAATAGTAGCAGCAGTTGACGTCGGCACAACCAAAGTGGTTGTGGTAGCCGGTCGCAAGAATAGAGAAGGAACGATCGAAATCCTGGGATACGGAAGATCTTGTTCCATGGGCGTGAAGCGCGGCGTGGTGTTGAATATCGACGAAGCTTTTTCTTCCATTCACGAGGCTATTCGTCAGGCTGAAGATATGTTCGAAGGCGACATTGAGGAGGTGTATGTCAATATTGTCGGGCAACAACTAAAAACGTTTACCAAGCGTGGCGAACGATACATTAACGAAAGCCGGATTGTTTCTGAGGAAGACGTTGATGCCATGTTTCAACAGGTGAAAAATGTTGAAATACCTGAAGGGTATAAAATTTATCATACGTCGCCGCAGTTGTTTACAATCGATAATGAGGCAGGTATCCCAAATCCGGTTGGGATGACGGGTGAAAGAATGGAAGCGGATTTCAAACTTTTGGTTGCCCCCCAATTGTACGAGGATAACCTACAGCTTTGCTTCGAGCGAGCTGGAATCACAGTTCGAAAAACAGTGATCGATCCCTTGGCTTCATCCGAAATACTGCTTTCTGAAGATGAGAAGGAAGCCGGTGTCGTCATGCTCGACATTGGCGGAGGTACTACAAAAATGGCAATTTATCACGATGGCGTTTTGTGCTACTCATCGCTCATTCCGTTTGGAGGAAATGTGATTACACACGATATTAAAGAGGGATGCACCATTTTAGCCCGTCAGGCCGAATCGCTTAAAGTACAGTTTGGACAGGCAATGGGGGATTTTGCTCCTGAAGATAAAGTGGTTACCATACCCGGAATTTCCGGATGGGAACCTAAAGAAATTTCATTTAAAAACCTGGCTTTTATCATCCAGGCCCGGATGGAGGAAATTATAGAAGCTTTTTTCTTCCAAATTGAAAAGTCGGGCTATATGGATAAAGTGGGAGCAGGAATTGTACTAACTGGTGGTTGTGCTTTGATGCCTAACCTGAGCCAGTTGATCAAGTTTCAAACAGGTCTGGATGTTCGTAAGGGGATTCCACGGATGAAAGCTGGTGAGCAGTGGAAGGAATTGGAAGATCCTCGAAATGCAACTGTTCTTGGCTTGCTGCTCACTGCTCTGACCGAATCAGAAGATTCGGAGACGACCAGGAACTCTTTTAAAAATAAAAAGGGAAAGAAAACGCGCTCAACACAACCTGGCTTTTTATCAAAAATGAAAAATGAGGTAGCTCGCCAGGTTACGCTGTTCTTCGACGAAGATCAGGATACGGAAATGTTTTAGTAAACAATTAATCCTCGAATATGAATGAGGACATATTAAACTTCGGTTTTCAAGAAACAAAATCATCAATCATCAAGGTGATTGGAGTAGGCGGTGGTGGTTGCAATGCAGTTAACCACATGCTCGAAGAAGGTATAACAGGTGTTGATTTCATGATTTGCAATACCGATGCTCAGGCATTGAGGGGTAGTGCTGTGCCCGTAAAAATTCAATTGGGGGTAACCCTTACCGAAGGTCGCGGAGCAGGTAATTTACCAGCTCAGGGCGAGCAGGCTGCCATTGAAAACCTCGAAGATATTCGAACCGTGCTGGATGGAACCACCAAGATGCTGTTTATTACAGCAGGAATGGGTGGCGGAACAGGAACAGGTGCTGCTCCGGTTATTGCCGGATTAGCACGAGAGTTGGATATTTTGACCATTGCGATTGTCACCATTCCGTCGCCAGCCGAAGGGAAACGCCGGTTTCAACAAGCGCTGGAAGGTGTCGATAAGCTCAAGGAGCACGTAGATAGTTTACTCGTGATCAGTAATGAAAAACTGCACAAAATTTATGGCGATCTGCCTGCTTCACAAGCCTTCAAAAAGGCTGACAATATTTTGGGAACCGCGGTAAAAGGTGTTGCTGAAATTATTACCCTGCACGGAAATATCAATATTGACTACGCAGACGTTGAAACTGTGATGGCGAAGAGTGAGGTATTCATCATGGGAACTGGTGTTTCTGAAGGTGACGGCCGAGCAATGGATGCTGTGATCAAAGCATTGGAGTCGCCCTTGTTGGATAGCAACGACATCAAAGGCACAAAAGATATCCTGCTGAATATTACGTCGGGTGAAGAGGAAATCCGTATGGGCGAGATTGGGGATATCATTGAGTTTTTGCAGGAGAAAGCAGGTCAGGATGCCAATATTATTTGGGGTAACAGTTTGGATAAGCGACTTGGAACGAAAGTCAGCGTAACCTTGATTGCGACCCGGTTTGATAAAAACCCCAATAGCCTGCTTCAAAAGGAAGAGCCCAAAGAGGAAGTTATTCTTGAAGATCAACCAGTAGATATTAACCTGGAAGATGAGGAAGATGATTTTTCCAGGATTTTTGAAGATGAAATGAAAAAGCAACTACAGCAAGTGGCTAAGAAAACAAACCAGTCGCGTAATCCAAAAAAGCAAAAAAGGCGCGAGTTGGTCTCTGAAGAAGCTCGGGAAAATGGAAACACAGATAGCTGGTTTCAACGCCAGTTTAATCGTTTTTTCGACGATCAGGATGAAGAAATGGATAATTAATAAAAAGAGAAAAGAGTATGTCAAGTGATATGGTGAATTTCGATCAAGATAAATCTTCCGATGCAATTATTAAAGTGGTTGGAGTTGGAGGCGGTGGAGGAAACGCGGTCAACCACATGTATGAGCAAGGAATAAAAGATGTGGGGTTTATGCTCTGCAATACTGATGAGCAGGCTTTGAAAAACAGCCCGGTGCCTCTAAAAATACAACTCGGAGCTTCACTCACTGAAGGACGGGGAGCCGGAAATAAACCTCAGATTGGGCGTGAAGCAGCCATCGAAAATATTGAAGATGTCAAAAGAACATTGCAATCGAATACCAAGATGGTGTTTATTACTGCCGGAATGGGTGGCGGAACCGGAACGGGTGCTGCACCCGTGATTGCGGAAGCATGCCGCGAGCTTGATATTTTAACAGTCGGTATTGTTACGCTTCCGTTCCGTAATGAAGGTCGCCGACGCATTAAACAGGCCATTGATGGTATTGCAGAGATGGAAACTCACGTTGATTCGCTGTTGGTAATCAACAACGAACGAATCCGCGAAATGTATGGCGATTTTAAAATCTCGGAGGCATTTGCGAAGGCTGATAATGTGTTAACCACTGCAGCGAAAGGCATTGCCGAAATTATCACGGTTCCGGGGTATATTAATGTTGACTTTGCCGACGTGGAAACCGTTATGCGTAGCAGTGGCGTGGCCATTATGGGATCGGCAAAAGCTGAAGGTGAAAACCGCGCGCTCAAAGCGGTTGAAGAAGCCATGAATTCTCCCTTGCTAAATAATAACGATATTAATGGTGCACGAAATATATTGCTGAATATTACTTCCGGAAGTGAAGAAGTGACCATGGATGAGATTGGTGAGATTACGGACTATATTCAGGCTAAGGCGGGGCACGATGCCGATCTCATTTGGGGTAATGGTGTTGATGAGGCGCTGGGCAACGAAATTTCAGTAACTGTAATTGCAACAGGGTTTAGCGTAAGCAGCATACCGGAAATGATGGCTGCCCGAAAAGTGGAGAAAACCTACCATACACTGGTTGATGATCCTCAGCCAACCGCACCACCTCGACCGAAGCCGGAGGCGCGAGTTCCATTCACTGGTGATTCGAGTCGTTCTGTTACAAGTCAAAATCAACAATCGATTGAGTTTGAGGTAAACAAGCCGGGTGATGAATTTGATGAGTTGTACGGAAAATCAAGTTCATCGGCTGATCCGGAGAAAGAGTACTCGGTAAAACTGGATTATTCGATTTCGAGTGATGAGGAAGTTGATGAACTGGAAAATATTCCGGCTTACCGACGCAAAAAGGTTAACATTCAGAGTATGAAAAAGAAGTTTGAAGAAAAATTGTCGCGTTTTTCGTTATCACCCGATGATGATGACAACACAAAGTTGCGCGACAACAATTCCTATCTGCACGATAAAGTAGATTAGTGGCTCAGGGAGTTGAACGTAAGGTCACGGACCTATTTGATATTTTCGGTTTCGCTTCTATCACAAATTGTTAAAGACTCGAAACATGACACCAAATTATTTGTACTACTTAAAACCTGAAATTTAAAACTTGAAATTAATATCATGAGTTTATTCGATCAGATTAATGAAGATATAAAAGCGGCCATGAAGGCACGCGAAAAGGAAAAGCTAGAAGCACTACGAGCCATTAAAAAAGTGCTTTTGGAAGCCAAAACAGCAAAAGGAGCATCCGCCGATTTAGATGATCAGGAAGTCGTAAAGGCAATTCAGAAATTGGCCAAACAAGGTCGTGATTCAGCTACTATTTATAAAGAGCAAGGTCGTGACGACTTGTATCAGCAAGAGATGAAACAAGTGGAAGTGCTGGAAACATACTTGCCCGAGAAAATGAGCGATGAGATGCTCGAAGCGACCATTAAAACCATCATCGACTCGGTAGGAGCAACCAGCATGAAAGATATGGGAAAGGTAATGGGAATGGCGTCAAAGCAGTTGGCCGGACAGGCCGACGGAAAAGATATCGCTGATAAAGTGAAGGCTTTACTCAGTTAGTTCAAACAAACAATCAATCAATCAATCAATCAATCAATTCGAAATTATCAATCTTTTCGGATGGAAAGCGGATTTTAACAAATTCGCTTTTTTTTAAGAAAAAGCAGGTTTTTGAAGCCTGCTTTTTTGAATTCAGGTTAATGAACTTCAAGTAGTTTATTCAGAACGCTTTCCGAAGCCTTAAAAACAGTTCCATGCCGTGTTCCTTCAGGGAAACTGATCTGATCATTAATAACTCCCCAGTTTTTTAAATCGGTACTGCGCACAGCTCCCATGTAATGGCGGGTATATTCATCGTAGAAAAGCACCCAGCTGTCACCGATCCTGGTAACCGTAGGCCCCTCAACCCAGTCGGGGCTGATGGGGTCGCTAATTAACTGATAGCCTTCGGTTAGTTTGTCACTTTTTGCAATCCGGATATGTTTTTTTGCCGGTTTTTTTGTTTCGTCCTTGAGAAACATGTAATAAGCACCATCAATATTCTTAATAACAGCATCTATTACATTAAATCCTTCGTCATAAAGAAGTTTGGTGTCGCTGAAGTTGACAAAATCCTTGGTTGTTGTATAGTACATTCGGTGGTTGTATTTCGAATCACCCAATCCTTCGCCTTCTGCAAATCGTCCGGGAATGGTCGTTGCCCAATAGATCATGTATTGATCACTTTTTTCATCATAAATAAGTTCGGGAGCCCAGCAATTCAGCGCATCAGGCTCATCTTGCATTACCGGAATAAATTGTTGCTCCGACCAGTGAATTAAATCTTCGGACCAGGCATAGCCAATCCCCCGGTCGTTCCAACTCACGGTCCAAACCATATGAAATTTGCCGCCAGGCCCCTGAATAATGCACGGGTCGCGCATGAGTTTGTCTTCAGCAACAGTCGGTGTTAAAAATGATTTGTTATCGTTCAACGCGGTGTAATTGTACCCATCGTAACTGTATGCCAGATGAAGTCCATCTTGTCCATTGTCCTGAAAATAAGAAAAGAGATAGACTTCTTTTTCTGAAGTTTGACAGCCTGTAAACAGTATAACGATCAGTGAGGCGAGCAATAGTGGTTTCATTTTATCTATTTTAAGTGTAAAAATACGAAAACTTAGGCGGACTGGATTGCCATCGCCCAATGTTTGACACATTAGCCATTTGTTGCAAATTATCAATCTATTGTCAATAAAGTAGGAATTGCGTCCCGAAATTTCGAAGCCTGCCGGCACCTTGCCAATTATAGCCCATAACCCGATCAGCAGGGTGGTATTAATGAGAAGTGAGGACTCCATTTTTATTTCCGTTTATTTTTAATCAAGGTTTGAGTGCCCTCGTTTGATGATGCTCAATGGTTTGTTTGGGGGGCGTTAATTCATTTTGGCTGTATTGTATAAAGTAATCAACCTGCGCTTTGATGTCGTTTGAAATGTCGTTGAAATTGACGGCTGATGGTTCGCTGCTGATGTTGGCAGAGGTGGAAAGAAATGGCTTGCGGAAACGCCGGATCAACCTTTGTGTACAGTTTTCTTTGCTCATTCTGATTCCTATCCTGCCATCCACTACCATTCAGTGTATTTGTCTGGTTTTTAATACTACAGGTGCATTGAAGAGTGGTATCATGACGACTTATCACTATAATTCTTTATATTTACCGCAGGTTTTTTTTAGTTCACATTATGAGGCGTTTAGCAAAGATCGAGGAAGGGGATTTTTTTCAGAAACTGTTATTGGTGGTATTAATGCTTTTCATACAACAAGTATGCATGGGTACTAATCAATCAGCTAATGATTCAGTTTTTTTCAGGCAAATCGATTATGAAGACGGTTTGCCCGGCAATAATATGATATGCCAGATTCAAGACCATTCAGGTATCATGTGGATATCAGTTGAAGGTTCAGGTGTTTGCCGTTATGACGGACAAATATTTACGACTTTTAAAAATATTCCCGGTGATTCAACTTCAATTTCAAATAATTTTGTGAACTATATTGTCGAAAGCAAATCAAATAATTTGTGGTTTGCAACCGATAATGGTTTAAGCATGTTCGACAGGGAAACATTATCTTTTAAACAGTTTCATGTTCACCCCGGAGACAGAGCAAGCCTGCCACATAATAAATGCAATACCATTTTTATTGATTCAAAACAACGTATCTGGATTGGCACCGGAAATGGCCTCGCTTTCTTGAATGAAGATGAAGAAACATTTCAAAACTTTTTGAATGTTACCGGTGGCGATGCTCTCGAAGGCCAATTTTCGGTATATGAGATTATTGAATATCCCGAAGGCATTTTTTATCTGGGAACTAATCAGGGCATGTTTAAGTTTTCTGTTGAAGAGGGTATCTTGAACAGATGGGGGGAAAATAATAATCTGATCAACAAACTTGTACAGGCTTTCGAAATTGATTCGAAAGGGAGATTATGGATAGGAACGCATCGTGGACTTCAGCGCTTCGATTTAAAAAACCAGCGGTTCGACAATTGGCATTACAAAACGGCTGATTCATCAAAATACAGGGAAGAAGGTATTAACAGCATTCAATGTATTAACGATTCTTTGTTATGGGTTAGCACCTATACGAAAGGGATATTGGTTATTAACACCAATAATGAGAGCTATAAGTTTATCAAAGCAGAACCTGGAAAAATCGGGGCTCTTCAAAGCAATCACATTCAGTATGTTTTTAATGACCGTGATGGTGTTATTTGGGTAGGAACGAAGTTTAGCGGATTGTTCCAGATGAATGAAAGAATCAACTTATTTAGAAAGTGGCCGGAAAAATACAAGTTGCTTCAGAATATAAATTCAGTTTATATGTATTCGTTTCTGGACGATGGTGAAGTATGCTGGGTAGGGTCTAAATTAAACGGGTTGTTTAAATGCGACCTGAACAACGATACGATAATCAATTATACAACCAACCCTTCAAACAGCAGTTCGTTGCTATCCATGAGGGTGCAGGCATTATTTCGCGACAGAAATGGTGTGTTGTGGGTTGGTACCGATCGTGGGCTGCAATTCATCAACAAGACTGATAACTCTTTTCGTCGGATTAGTACATTGTCAATCAATACGATGTTTCAGGATGAAGAAGGTACAATCTGGGTTGGTACTGTTAAAGGGCTTTTTTATATCGATAATCAGTTAAATAAGCTGGTGCGTGGCCATGATCAGGGCGATTCTATTCTGTTTCAAAATGACCTGCTCGATATTTATTCTATTATTCAGGCATCCGATGGGCGAATGTGGGTTTCAACACGTAACAATGGCTTGTTTGTTTTCGACACCAAATCGGATTATTTCTGTCATTACACCGGAAATCAGCCATTGTATGCCAGTGTTAACAGCAGTATGGTACGATGCGTGTATGAAGATTCGAAAAAGAATATCTGGATAGGTACCAAGGTAGGCGGCTTAAATAAATACGACCCAAATACCGGCCGCTTTTCTTATTACGATGTTGCAAGCGGGTTGCCATCTCCGCTAATCATGAGCATCAGAGAAGACCGATCAAACAATCTATGGATCGGTACGCATAACGGCATATCAAAGTTTAATCCCGAAACCGAACACTTCGTGAACTTTAACAGCGAAGTGGGTTTAAAGAGCAATATTGTTGAACCGGGGGCTGTTTGTTTTTTCCCAACAGGAGAAATGTTGTTTGGAGGTAATGACGGATTCAATATTTTTTATCCGGACGAAATCAATCATGTGAATATCGCACCGAAGGTTATGATTTCAAATTTACTGATATACGGGAAAAGTACGCTGCAGGACGTACTTTACCAGGAAGAGCTGAAACTTTCGCACGATCAGAATTACATCAGCTTCGATTTTATCCAGCTGGATTACAAAAACCCTTACCGGCATAATTACTTTTATAAGCTTGAAGGTGCTGATCAGCAGTGGAATAATTCGGGGAACAGAAATTTTATTTCCTACAGTGGTCTCAAGCCAGGTGATTATACTTTTAAGGTTAAAACACTTAATGAATATGGGATATGGTCATCTGTAACACCGAAAATTCGTATCCTAATTCAACCACCTTTTTATCAAAAAAACTGGTTCCGCTTTTTGATGGGCATAGTTATTATCGGGTTGATTTTCTTTATCTATAAGTACCAGTCAACAAAAATAAAAAGGAGACAGGCTGAATTAAAGCGATTGGTGAGCGAGCGAACCCGCGACTTAAGAGATGCAGTTGAAGAATTGTCGAAAAAAAACCGGATAATTGGCGGACAGAAAAAGGAAATAGAGGTGCATCATGCCGAACTTGAAAATAATGTCCGTGAGCGGACGCGTGAATTGGAACTTGCTATGCGTAGGGCAGAAGAATCCGAAGAACTGAAATCGTCGTTTCTGGCAAACATGTCACACGAAATCAGAACCCCTTTAAATGCTATTTGTGGGTTTTCTTCACTTCTGGAAGAGGATGAGCTGGACCAGTTAACCAGAAGGCAGTATATTGATATGATCATTTCTAATTCAACCATGTTGCTTAAACTCATTGATGATATCCTTGATCTTTCGAAAATTGAAGCAAAACAGCTCACGGTAAAAAATGAGAGTTTTAGTGTTAATGAGCTGATGGCCGGTTTGTTCAGTACTTTTAAGAATGAGGTTGAGCAGCAGCACGGGATGGAGGTTAAGCTGGTCTTTTCAAATTTAAGTGAACATACTGATGAAGTGATTCTTTTTTCAGATCAGTACAGGATTAAACAGGTGTTAAGTAACCTGATAAGCAATGCAATCAAATTTTGCAGACAAGGAGAAATCTCGTTTGGCTTTGCAGACAATGACGATCATATCCTGTTCTTTGTGAGAGATACGGGTATTGGTATTCCTGAAGCGCACCAGTTGAAAATATTTAACCGCTTTATTAAAATAGAGGACAAAAAGGTGATGTACAGAGGAACAGGTTTGGGATTAAGTATTTCGCAAAGTATCGTTGAAATGTTTGGAGGTGAAATTTGGGTAAAATCGAAACTCGGCGAGGGCTCCGAATTTCTTTTCACAATATCGAAGGAATCTAAAAAAAATTAACCATTTTAATTCATCGTTGTCGCATTGCCGACGTTTTTTCAGAGAAATGCAAAACATATTATTTCCTGATAATCTTAATCTACCTTGAAATGCCCGGTTTAAGAATGCGGGAAGGGGTTATGTTAATCATTTCATATTGATGATATTCCATAATATTGGCAAGGGCTTGTCTTTCTAGTAATCAATGCTGGTGGGCTTTTCGCATAGTCAATCAGGTGGGGTGTTTCAGGCATTTCGTCAACATCTGATAACATCATGTTCGAGTTTTCGAACAGCACCGGCTAGTGACAGTACATTTTTTTTCGACTTGGTTTGCAAATCCGATCCAGCCACTAATAGCTTTCGACAGATTTCGAGGAGCAGAGATTTTCAAGATAGATATATTATTGCCAAATAACTTCATTCTTCCAATCATCGGGGAATCCCATTTCTTGACAATCAATCAATTTACAGGTTTTCAATCATTCGTGGCTGGTAGATTTTACCGGACATTTTTTTTGGAGTTGGGGAGTATGTGAGTAAAAAAAACTCCGCTGCTTCCAACGGAGTTTTTTTGTTGGGTGGATGATGGGATTTGAACCCACGACCTCCGGAACCACAATCCGGCGTTCTAACCAACTGAACTACAACCACCATGTTTGCTTTGATTGCCAAAGCGGGTGCAAATATAACATTTTTATTTTTTCTCAAATAAAAAATCGACAATTTTGAGTAATATTTTTCAAAACAATTTATGGCACTAACGGGCATTATATTGGCAGGAGGGAAAAGTTCGAGAATGGGACAGGATAAGGCCTTGATTGACTACCAGGGCAAAAAGTTAATTGAATATGCCATTGATTTGTTGAGACCACTTTGTTCACACATGCTCATTAGTGCCAATCAATCAGGCTATGATCAATTTGGATTGACAGTCGTGAATGATGTTTATCCGGATTGTGGGCCGATTGGAGGTTTGCACGCTGCTTTAAGTGGATCGAAAACTGATTGGAATATTGTCGTTAGCTGCGATACTCCAAACCTAAACAGCCTGCTATTTCAGTTTCTACTTGCCAAAAAGGAGGATGCACAGGCAATAATTCCTAAACACGATAAAGGTGTAGAACCCATGGCTGCGTTGTACAATAAAGAGCTCATCGGGTTTTTAGAAGAAAAGATCAAGCACGGAGATCTGAAATTGCAAAAGGTTATTCGGGAAATACCCGTTCGGTTTGTTGATGTTTCGTCTGTGCTTCAAAAGTTCCCCGATTTGTTCTTAAATCTAAACAGGCCTGAGGATTTGAATCAGAAATAATGCTTTTAAAAGTCCTATCTGCTTGCTTGGAATGGATATAAATTGAGCTGCCACTTTATTTATAGTAAATCTAAATAGGCGGCAATCTCTCTGCTTTCGTTTGGAATTCAGTAATTTGTGTGAGTTGTTTTTTCAAGTTTGAAATCAACATATCGAAGCTCGTCAATATATTGATATTTCTATATATTTCGATATAGAGAGTTTTGTATGTTTGTGGAAATAAAATTAAAAACACATGGCACAAAAACGTCGTGATTTTATAAAAATATCCTCTTTAAGTGCTGCCGGATTAATCTTCGGGGCTCAGCAATTAAGCTCGGCAACAAAGATAAATTCAAAAAGCAAGTTAGGTGATTTTGGCCCGCTGGATACTCTTCGGACACCAACCTATTGCGAAGTTTGTTTTTGGAAGTGCGCCGGATGGGTTTATAAAGACAAAGAAGGTAATATCAAAAAAGTAGTTGGTAATGATGACGATCCGAATTGCAATGGTCGCTTATGTCCTCGCGGGACCGGCGGTGTTGGAATGTATCATGATGAAGATCGTTTAAAGTCGCCATTAATCCGGGTTACGGGCAAAGATGGAAAGCAAACATTCCGGGAAGCCAGCTGGGACGAGGCTTTGGACCTGATTGCTAAAAAGCTAAAGGCTGTACAGTCGAAATATGGAGGTGAGAGTCTGGCTTTATTTAGTCACGGTTCCGGTGGTTCATTTTTAAAGCCAATACTAAAAGGGATGGGAAGCAATAACTTTCCGGCGCCGAGTTATGCACAATGTAAAGGGCCAAGAGAAGTGGCTTTCAGTACTACTTTTGGAGAGGCACTTCACTCGCCCGAACCAACTGACATTCGCGACACCCGTTGTTTGGTTCTGATTGGTTCACACATTGGTGAAAATATGCATAATGGGCAGGTTCAGGAAATGTCGGATGCTATCGATAAAGGAGCAGCAATCATTACCGTCGATCCACGGTTTTCAACAGCTGCCAGCAAATCGAAGTTTTGGTTACCGATAAAACCTTCAACCGATATCGCTTTGTTGTTAACCTGGATTCATGAGATTATTGAAAATGAATGGTACGACAAAAATTACGTTGAAAAGTACACTTATGGATTTGAGCAGTTAAAGGCTCATGTTAAAAATTATACGCCCGAATGGGCATACGGAATTACAACCATCAAGCCGCACGTAATTCGCGAAACTGCTCGGGAAATGGCCAATGCTTCGCCGGCAGTTATTATTCACCCCGGACGACATACAACCTGGTATGGTGATGATACCCAGAGACTCCGTGCAGTTGCCATTTTAAATGCGCTGCTTGGTTCATGGGGGCGCCGGGGTGGTTTCTATATTCCTGACTTTACTTCAGTTCCGTCATTTCCATCAGCACCTTTCCCAAAGGCGGAGTGGACCTGGCGCGACGCGATTGAAGAAGGTAAGTATCCGCTTTCCGGTAGCGATTTGTCGAACGGGGTTATTGAAGCATCGTTGCCAACTGCTCCAGAAGATAAGCGTGTTCGAGCATGGGTGGTAAATGGCACCAACCTGCCGATGACCATGCCAGATACAAAAACAACCGTTGAGGCGATGAAGGCGTTGGAGTTTCTGGTGGTTATTGACACCATGCCGATGGAAATTACCGGTTATGCTGATGTTGTGTTGCCGGAATGTACTTATTTGGAACGGTATGATGCGTTGAGGATTCTGCCGGGACGTTTCCCGACGATTGCTTTACGCATGCCGGCAACTGAGCCAAAGTACAATTCGAAACCGGATAGCTGGATTGCCAAAGAGCTTTCAAAAAAACTAGGTTTGGATCAGTATTTCCAGTGGGAAACAGCCGAGGAAATGCTGGACTGGCAGTTGAAGCAAGTTGGTTCTTCATTAGAGGAAATGAAACGCATTGGTGTAAAGCAACTACCTCGTGCGTTTGGCGAGCCTTATTTCAGCGAACATTCCGAACCGGAGTTTTTCACCAATACCGGAAAAATAGAGCTATACTCAACTTCGTTGGCTGCAGCTGGTTTCGATCCACTTCCAAAATATACGCCCCACATGGAGCCACCTGAGGGTTATTATCATTTGAATTATGGTCGTACCCCACAACATACGTTTAGTCGTACTGCCAATAATCCAAACTTGACGGATTTAAAAGATGAGAATGCCGTTTGGGTTAATCCGAAAGTAGCAAAACAATGGGGACTGACTAATGGACAACCCATTTATCTTGAAAATCAGGATGGAGTGGTTACTGATTTTCCGATCAAAATTCGAGTTACCGAGCGTATTCGCTTTGATTCGGTTTACATGGTACATGGTTTTGGTCATAACAATAAAAAATTAAGTCGGGCTTTTGGTAAGGGAGCAAGCGACTCGCAGTTGATTACCCGGGTGCTGGTTGATCCGGTAATGGGGGGAACCGGTATGCGCGGCAATTTTGTAACCTTCCGTTTTGAAAAAGAAAGTGAGGTGACATCATGAGATATGCGATGGCAGTTGATACAAAGAAGTGTGTAGGATGTGCCGATTGCGTGGTAGCCTGTCAAACGGAAAATAATGTTCCGATTGGTTATTGCCGCGATTGGATTGTGGAGGTGACAGATGGAACCTATCCGCAGTTGGAGATCGAAATCCGATCTGAGCGCTGCAATCACTGCGACAATTCGCCTTGTGTGCGTTGTTGCCCAACCGGAGCGAGTCATTATGTCGAAGGTGGAATCGTAAAGGTTACTCCGCACGAATGCATTGGATGTGGTGCCTGTATTACCAGTTGCCCCTACGATGCCCGATATGGACACCCCGATGGATATGTCGACAAATGTACGTTTTGTGATCACCGGATTCAGGATGGATTGCAACCTGCTTGTGTGTCGGTGTGTCCTACCAAGTGTATGTATTTTGGCGATCTGGATGACGCAAATAGTGAAGTCTCCAAAGTGCTGAAGAAAAGAAAGTTTAAAACCCTGATACCGCAGGCCGGAACCAAACCTCAGGTTTATTATTTGATTTAAAATTGTAAGAAGATGAGAGAAGAACTTATTACCAGCGGACGATTGAATCCGAACGTTGATCCATATTTGGAAATATGGCACTGGCAAATTCCGCTTTATCTTTTTCTGGGAGGATTAGCTGCAGGAATTCTGTTTTTTGCTTCCCTTTATGTTATTCTTGGTAAAGAAAACGAATATCGTGGAGCTGTTCGTCGTGCCCCCATTATTGTTCCGTTTATTTTAGCGATTGGACTGGGTGCATTGTTTCTCGATTTACGTCACAAACTGTTTTTCTGGCAACTATACACAACCATAAAATTAGAATCTCCGATGTCGTGGGGAGCATGGACGTTGATGGCTATTACTCCGATTTCAATTATTTGGGTCGCCATTCATATTCAGGAATACTTCCCCGGGTGGGAATGGAAAAATGTCATTCTGAGAGACCTGAATGCATTCTTTTTAAAGAATAAAGTTGGGCTGGCCTGGGTGACCATTGTTCTTTCCGTTATCCTTGGAATTTACACCGGTATTTTGTTTTCTGCGTTTAATGCCCGGCCACTCTGGAATACTTCTATTCTGGGGCCATTATTTCTGACCTCCGGTTTGTCGGCAGGTGCGGCTGCCATTATTTTGTTTGCCCAAAGCAAGAAAGAGAAAGTGGTTTTTGCCAAAATAGATATCATGCTTATCGTTATTGAATTGTTTCTGATCATCCATATGTTTATGGGATTCAGAGCTAGTACGCAGGTGCAGATTGACGCTGCAGATATGTTTTTGGGAGGAGCTTACACTGCACCGTTCTGGATTTTTGTGGTGGTATTGGGGATGATTGTTCCCGCAATTTTGGAGCTGATGGAGCTGCGTCACAAGAAAATTCCGGTTTATATTCCGGTAGTCCTGGTTTTATTCGGAAGTTTAATGCTTCGTTTTATTATTTCCTATGCCGGACAAATGAGCCGCTGGCTTTACTAGTATAACGTGGGGGCCATCCTGAACTGGTTTCAGGATCTCTTTGCAAACAGATTTTGAAACAAGTTCAGAAATGACAATTAAAGAAAAACTATAAAACGTATACAGATATGAAAGAAGCTAAAAAATACATGAATCCATACCTCGGTGGAGTTTTGCTGGGATTGGTTTTGATTGTTGCCTTTTGGGTGTCGGGGCGTGGTTTAGGCGCAAGTGGTGCACCAAAAGCTGCGTTGGTTGCAGGGATCAATGCTATTGCTCCTTCGCATACGGCCAATACAGCTTTTTACCAAGAGTACCTGGGCGGACATGCGCATCCGTTGAAGTCGTGGTTGGTGTTTGAGATGCTGGGTGTACTGGTTGGTGGGTTCCTCTCGGGAGCTGTGGCAGGCCGTTTGAAATTTAAAGTTGAAAAAGGCCCCAATGTAACCAGTAAAGTAAGGATCATTTTCGCCGTGTTTGGCGGAATTCTGTTTGGGTTTGGTTCGCAACTGGGGCGTGGTTGTACCAGTGGATCGGCGCTCACCGGAATGGCAGTGCTTTCGGCCGGAGGTTTTATTACCATGGCAGCGATTTTTGGAACCGCTTTTGGCATGGCCTATTTTGTTCGAAAACTTTGGCTTTAATTCAACCATTCATTCATTCAATTACGCAATAATTCAATCTATTATGGGACCATTAATTGTAAACGAAATAATATCATCCAATACCAATTTACTTATTGCCTTTTTTATTGGCATCGGCTTTGGCTTTGTGCTCGAAGCCAATGGATTTTCATCCAGCCGCCGCTTGGCCGGTATGTTTTATGGCTACGACACGACTGTGCTTAAAGTGTTTTTTACCGCTGCTATTACTGCCGGAATCGGCCTCTTGTTTTTAAGCCTTTTTGGATGGATCGATCTCAGCTTCATCTATATTAACCCAACATTTCTTTGGTCGGCTATTGGCGGAGGAGTAATTATGGGGGCCGGCTTTATTTTGGGTGGTTATTGCCCGGGAACTTCCTTCTGTGCGGCTGCCATTGGTAAACTTGATGCATTAGCTTTTATTGGAGGAATCCTGATTGGTATTGTCATTTTTATGGAAGGTTACCCACTGTGGGAAGGCTTCTTTAAAGCAAAATATATGGGAAGCCCGTTGCTAAGCGACTGGCTGAATATGTCACGCGGGCTCTTGGCATTTTTAATTGCTATTGTGGCAATTGGTATGTTTTGGGTGGGCGAATGGGCCGAGAAGAAATTTGCCCGTGATGATTACGAAATCAATCAGCACTAAGCTTCAATCATTCAATTGTTGAACGTCTAAAAAAAAACTTAAAAGATGAAACCAAGACTAATATTAGCAAGTGTTATTTTACCGTTGGGACTGATCATCGCGGCAGTTCCGCCCAATACCACCAAAGCCTATAAATTAACCGCCGAGCAACTTCTCAACGAAGTTCGGGAAAATTTACAATTTATTCATCCCGACCAGGTGGCCGATATGTTGATTCAGAAAGATCCTTCGTTACAGCTGATTGATGTAAGAAGTAAAGCTGAATTCGAGAAGTTTAGCCTGCCGGGAGCGATCAATGTTCCGTTGGAAAACTTGCTCTCCGAAGATTACGAATATGACATTAACCAGGATGTGAAGTTGAACGTGTTTTATTCCAACGGATCGACTGACGCCAACGAAGCCTGGATGATTACCCGCCAGTTGGGGTACAAAAATAACTATGTGCTGCAGGGAGGCTTAAACTACTGGGTTGAAACGATTATGAATCCTGAAAAACCCGCTTCAACCAGCCCGAATGAAGAGATCGCAAAATACGACTTTCGGAAAGCTGCAGGCTCTGCTCTTGGCGGAGGTGGTGGCGACATTGAACCAGCTGCCACCGAACTGGATGCACCGGCAGCAGCACCTCCGGTAATTAAAAATAAAAAGAAAAAGCGCGTGCAAGGCGGATGCTAACGCATGACTGGGAAGAAAACCAAAAATCAGAAAGACTGTCCGGAAAGGATGGTCTTTTTTTTGTGTTTGTTATTTCTGAGTGCCGCCGCGACAGACGCCCCGGCTTTTCTCCAGATAAGCAGTTTTTGATGTTGGGGATTGTCTTTATCCCCCAGGGGCAAGGCCCGATTCCCAAGGTACTTATTGTTTTCCCCAAGGGGCGAGACATGATCCCCTGTGTACGAAAGGCAAGTACTTGTAAGGTTTTTGGCGGCTTGGCGACCTGACCACGCTGGTCGGGCTTTTTTATCTTTCTCATGTTCAGATAGCTTTGAGTCAATCGTACAATAAGAGTGCAATTGCATTTCTCAAAAAGTAAAACAGCAGCGAATAGCGTATTTCCTAAAAATTAAGAACTTGATTTTTAACTGCTAAAAGGATATTGTTATCTTTGCCGAGCTTTTTAAAAGGAAATCAGGCAAATGGCACATAAATCAGGATTTGTAAACATCATTGGAAACCCGAATGTCGGGAAGTCAACCATCATGAATTCGTTGGTTGGCGAGCGGTTATCGATCATTACTAAAAAGATGCAAACGACTCGTCACCGAATAAAAGGGATTGTGAGTGGGGAGGATTTTCAAATTGTATATTCAGACACTCCAGGCATTTTGAAACCCAATTACAAGCTTCAGGAATCGATGATGAAGTTTGTAAACACGGCATTGTCTGACGCTGACGTGATCATATACGTGACAGATGTAGTTGAGAAACCAGATAAAAATGCGGAGTATCTGGAAAAAGTTCGCAAGTCGAACGCCCCGGTAATTGTTTTGGTCAACAAAATTGATTTGTCGAACCAAGGTGATGTAATGAAGTTGTATGAATACTGGAAAGATCTTTTGCCGGCTGCTGATGTGTTTGCTGTTTCGGCTACCGAGCGTTTCAACATCGGACCTATTTTTGACCGCATTATTGAGTTGCTGCCCGAAGCACCTCCGTATTTCCCAAAAGATGAGTTAACGGATCGGAATGATCGGTTTTTTGTCTCCGAAATTATTCGGGAGAAAATACTGTTGTACTATCAAAAGGAAGTTCCCTATTCGGTTGAAATTGAGGTGGAAGAGTTTAAGGAAGAAGAGGAATTACTGCGCTTGCGGTGTGTGATTAATGTTGCACGCGACAGCCAAAAAGGTATTCTTATTGGGCACAAGGGGGCTGCCTTGAAGAAAGTAGGTACGCAGGCTCGGAAAGACATGGAAGAGTTTTTCCAGAAAAAAGTATTTATGGAATTGTATGTTAAAGTAGCTAAAGACTGGCGGGATAAAGATCGTATGTTGGGTAACTTTGGATATGATTTTCAGTAAAGTAGAAAGAGTGAAGCTGAACGTGGAAACTCACCAGGGCAGGGAACTTGGAATTTGAAATTTATAAATGGAACAAAAGGAAGAATGAGCAATATAGTCGCTATAGTAGGAAGACCGAATGTCGGTAAATCAACCTTGTTTAATCGGTTGGTTGAAAGTAGAAAAGCCATTGTTGATGGAATTTCGGGTGTTACCCGCGACCGCAACTACGGTAAGGCAGTATGGAATGGTAAAGAGTTTTCGGTGATTGACACAGGCGGTTACGTAATTAACTCAGAAGATGTTTTTGAAGAAGAAATTCGCAAGCAAGTACACCTGGCAATCGATGAGGCTGATGTAATATTGTTTGCTGTTGATGTTGAAGGCGGAATTACCGATCTGGATCAGAATGTGGCTCATATATTGCGTCGTTCTAAAAAGCCGGTTTTCCTTGCTGTCAACAAAGTTGATAACCACGAACGTATTATCGATTCGCACGAATTTTACGGCCTGGGCTTGGGCGAACTGTATTGTATTTCGGCCATGACTGGTAGCGGAACCGGCGAGCTGTTGGATGCCGTGGTTAATAGCTTTGTCAAAAAAGAACCCTTGCCCGATGAGGAAGGCGTTCCGCGTTTTGCTGTTGTTGGCCGTCCTAATGTGGGAAAATCGTCATTCATTAATGCATTGACAGGCGTTGACCGGAATATTGTAACCGATGTTGCCGGAACAACACGAGATGCCATTAACACCCGCTACACAAAATATGGACACGATTTTTACCTGGTAGATACTGCTGGGCTTCGAAAGAAAGCCAAAGTTCACGAGGATTTGGAGTTTTATTCGGTGCTTCGGTCGGTTCGTTCTATCGAAGATTCAGATGTTTGTATGTTGTTAATTGATGCCACCCGCGGCGTGGAAGGTCAGGATTTAAGCATTTTCAACCTGATGATTAAAAACCGAAAAGGAGTAGTCATCTTGGTAAACAAATGGGATTTGGTTGAAAAGGACAATGCTTCGGTGAAAAAGTTTACCGAGCAAATCCACGAACGCATTGCCCCATTTGTCGATGTGCCAATCGTTTTTATGTCGGCGTTAACCAAACAGCGTATTTTTAAAGCACTGGAATTGGCGATTGAAGTGTATGAGAATCGCCAACAAAAGCTCAAAACTTCGAAACTGAATGAAATCCTTTTAGAAGCTGTTGAGAAATACCCACCTCCATCAGTTAAAGGGAAGTACATTAAAATTAAGTATGTAACTCAGCTGCCGAGTCCAACGCCTTCGTTTGCCTTGTTCGCCAACTTGCCACAATACATTAAAGATCCGTATCGCCGGTATATTGAAAATAAGATTCGCGATAGCTTTAACTTTAGTGGTGTGCCTCTGCAAATCTTTTTCAGGAAGAAATAGAGTCTGTAAACCGAACGCTTCATTTTACATTAAGGCATCATTAACAGATTGTCAAAAGATATGCTGTAGAGCATCGTTCAAGATTTAAAGTCTATTTTTGCGCGCTGACAAAGTATACGCATATGAAGTTGAAGTATGATTTTAAGTTTATTGACAAGAAGCAGGGAACTGTTAAAGACGATATTCTCTCAGGATTAACCGTTTCATTGGCCTTGGTGCCAGAGGCCGTAGCATTTGCCTTTGTGGCAGGAGTTTCGCCGGTTATTGGTTTGTATGGAGCTTTTATGATGGGGCTGGTAACTTCCATATTAGGAGGTCGTCCGGGAATGATTTCCGGAGCAACAGGTGCAATGGCCGTTGTAATGGTCAGTCTGGTGAAAGAAGGAACTGCCATGGGAGGAGCCGGTGAGATGATGGGCTTACAGTATTTGTTCGCCACCCTTGTTTTAGTCGGGATAATACAAATGACGGTCGGATTTTTGCGACTGGGTAAGTTTATTCGATTGGTGCCTCATTCTGTAATGATGGGCTTTGTAAACGGATTGGCTATTGTTATTTTTCTTTCTCAACTCAGTATGTTTAAAGTAGGCGGAGAATGGATGAGTGGCGAACCACTTTTTACGATGCTCGGTTTGGTGGGGGGTACCATGCTTATTATGACTTTTCTACCTAAAATTAGCAAAGCGATACCTGCGGCACTAGTTGGTATTCTGGTGATTTCGGCAATTGTAATATTTGGAGGAATTGAAACGGAAACCGTGAAAAGCTTTATTCAGGCTCGAGGTGGAACAGGTATAAAGGCGGGGTTGCCAAGCTTCAATATTCCAATGATCCCTCTGAATTTTGAAACCTTGAAATTTATTTTCCCATATGCGATAATTTTGGCTGCTGTTGGCTTGATTGAATCGCTGATGACCTTGAGCTTGGTTGATGAGCTGACCGAAACACGGGGGAGCGGAAACCGGGAGTGTGCCGCACAGGGTGCTGCCAATTTGGTTAATGGTTTCTTTGGTGGTATGGGGGGATGTGCCATGATTGGTCAAAGTATTATCAATATAAAATCAGGTGGAAGAAACCGATTATCCGGTATTGTGGCAGCCTTGTCATTGCTGGCGTTTATTCTGTTTGCTTCTGATTATATTGAAATGGTGCCAATTGCCGCTTTGGTTGGGGTGATGTTTATGGTGGTAATCGGAACATTTGCCTGGAGTACGTTCAACGTCATTAATAAAATTCCGGTGGCAGACTTGATTGTTATTGGTTTAGTAACAGCCTTGACCGTTATTTTCGATTTAGCCATTGCGGTATTGGCAGGTGTTATTGTTTCGGCTTTGGTATTTGCCTGGGAGAATGCTGTTCGAATTCGTGCGAATACAAAAGTAGATGATCACGGAATCAAACATTACCAGATTGTTGGTCCTCTTTTCTTTGGGTCAACCACCTTTTTCAACGGCAGATTTGATGTGCAAAATGATCCTCAAGAAGTAGTTATTGACTTTAGAGAATCCCGAATTATGGATCAATCGGCTATTGAAGCAATCAACAAGCTGGATGAACGGTATCAGAAAGAAGGAAAAACCATTCACTTACGCCACTTGAGCAAAGACTGTATCAAGTTGATTAAAAGAGCCGAAAAGATTTGCGATGTGAATATTGTTGAAGATCCGAACTATCGCGTAGCGATTGATAACTATCGAAAACATTTAGAAACAACTTCATAAACAAAATAACAGAAAACAAAAAAGCCGGTAACCCGGCTTTTTTGTTTTCTGTATTGGTTAGTCTTGCAAAAATTGATTCAGGAAACCACCGGATTCTTTCCGTTGGTTTCCACCTCTCGGTGAGAGTTGAGCAATCAGTTTTCGGATTGGCATGGATTGCAACCAAACTTTCCCGGTTCCGCGGAGGGAGGCCAGGAATATTCCTTCACCACCAAATACCATGGAACGCAAACCACCCGATTGTTCTACACTAAAATCAACAGTAGGTTCGTAAGCCACAATGCAGCCGGTGTCAACGCGTAAAACTTCGTTATTCAACTGGCGCTCGATGACTGTTCCGCCGGCATGAACGAATGCGTTTCCATCACCAATAAGTTCTTGCATAATAAAACCTTCGCCGCCAAAAAAACCGGCTCCCAGTCGTTTGTTAAACGTGATCGAGATTTTGGTCCCCAATGCTGCACAAAGGAATGCATCTTTTTGAACAATGATTCGGCCACCGATGGACGCTAAATTAAGCGGAATGATTGTACCGGGATAAGGGGCAGAGAATGCAACATGCTTTTTACCCCAGCCTTGATTAGCAAAGTGTGTCAGGAAAAGCGATTCGCCAGTAATAATGCGGGACCCGGCCGATAAAATTTTGTCGAAAAAGCCTGCTCTCGGATTGGAACCATCGCCTAACTTAGCTTCAAAGCTAATTCCGTCTTCCATGTAAATCATGGCACCGGCTTCCGCAATGACAGTTTCTCCCGGGTCAAGCTCCACTTCCACCAATTGGACATCGTGCCCGATAATTTTGTAATCAATTTCGTGTGACTGCATATCTGTTCATTTTTGAATTTATTTCTGAACCTAAATTTACAAATCGTTTTGCTTGATGAGTTAGATTTTCGACGAAAAGATGTTTTTTTAAGGTAAACTCAGACTTCCTGTGCTTGTTGGTGTGCCTCATTGATACTGGCGTTAAGCTCAAATCCAACCAACAGGATCAAGGACATTAAATAAAAAAGAAGCAGAATAACCAGCAGAGTTCCGATGGAACCATAAAGTTTGTTGTACTGCCCGAAGTTGGTGATGTAATAACTGAAACCGATCATCACAAAAATACTTAAAAAAGTGGCTAGTGTTCCTCCTGGAGAAATGAAACGCCACTTGGTTTTCTTGGCCGGAGCAAAATAGTACAGAAAAGCAAAGGCAAAGAAAAATAAGGTGACGGTGATAATCCATTTTCCGAAAGTGAGCAGATAGTAGGTGAACTTGTCATTCAAAAAACCCACTTTTAGCATGTAATCAATTGCAAATTGACCTCCCGTAATTAAGGCAATGGAAAGCGTAATTAAAATGGAGAGAATAAATAAAAGCACCACTGCTGTTATCCGTTGACTTAGCCAACTCCGCCTTTTAAAGGTGTGTAGCGAGCCGTCAAAGGCGCTCATCATGCTAGCCAGACCATTGGTTGAAAAAATAAGAGCCATAAAAAAACCAAGTGACAATAGGTCTCCCCGCTGACGGGTTAAAATATCCTGAATGGTTTCTTCCACGGTCGAAAAGGCATCGGGAGGAAGAAATTCCTGAATCAGGAAAAATAATTCCTGCTGAAAATTCTTGATTGGGATGTATGGAATTAGGGTAAACAGGAAAATAATGGCCGGGAAAAGTGCCAGAAAAAAACTAAAAGCAATTGCCGAAGCTCTGGTGGTGATGGATCCGTTGACAATACTGTGCCAAAAAAAGAGCCCAACATCATAAAGCGCAATATCATCAAAACCAGGCAAACTCGCCTTTCGGGCCCAAATTAAAAGCCGTTGAAAGAAGCGCTTAATTTTATGCCTCCGTTTGCTGATGTTCATTCAGCTTACTGTTTTTCAATTCGTAACTGGTGAATATATACTTGTGATCCTTTTTCTTTCAATAAAAAATACACTCTGTAAACGCCGGATTGGGTTGTCAGGTTTCCAATGGCGTAACGCGCACCTTCTTTTCCTCCTTGGTGAATAATTGCAAAACGCTGTGCTGTGTTGGATGAAAAGAAGTTGGCAACAATTTGTTTTGCCTGATCTTTGCTGTAAACATCATCTTTTTCGAGAACGACTAACTCAATATTATCGTTAAAATAGTTTGACAAGGTTGAGGCATTTCCTGTTTTCAGGCTTAATATCACTTCGTCAGGAACTTGAGCAAAGCTAACAACAGTCGCAATTGTAAAAAAAAGTCCCAGTGTGATTGTTTTAATGCTTTGATTTTCCATTGTTTATCAATTTTAATGCGTTGTTTGTATGCATAAATTGTACCAAATAAGATTATGCATATAACACGCTATATAACTTTGTAAAGTTAACAAATTTAAGATTGTATCTATCAAGTAATGGTCGGCTTGATTTTTTGTTGTCGTAATGATACAAACTTTTCAGTAAGAATGCTGATATTTATAGATTACATTTTTAGAGTGAAAAAAAACAGAACGTTGTTTTAAAAGAGAATAGAGTGAAGATTAAATTGATTGTAATTGGAAAAACTGACCAGCCTTATTTGCAAAAGGGAATTGAAATTTATCATCAGCGAATCCCTCATTACCTTCCGTTCGATTATTTGGTGATTCCGGATATAAAAAATACAAGAAAGTTGTCGGAAGATCAGCAAAAAGAAAAGGAGGGGGGCCTGATTCTCGATCAGTTGAAGGCTGGCGATGAGTTGATTTTGCTCGATGAAAAGGGGAAAACTTTTCGATCAACTGAATTTGCACGATTTTTGGAGAAGAAGATGCTTGGTGGAGTTAAGAACCTTGTTTTTGTCATCGGAGGACCTTATGGATTCTCGGATACAGTATATCAAAAAGCCACTGGTAAAGTAAGCTTGTCAAAAATGACCTTTTCTCATCAGCTGATTCGATTGATTTTTAGCGAGCAACTGTACCGAGGGTTGACGATTTTGAAAGGCGAGCCATACCATCACGAATAGTTGCATTGAAACTGATTTATGAGATACAACACAAAATATAATTACCTGTTTTTTTCGCTTTTGTTATTTGTCGGGGCCTTTTTCTTGGAACACCATGTGTTGTATCATAATCCGGAAGTTAAGTTGGTGCAGACTTTTGAAAAGAAACTGCATGATCAAAAAGATATTTTAAATGCTCAGTTGGATGAAATTGAGCAAACGCTGAACAACCCTGATTTTGATGGCCATTTTCAGAATGCATTTATCGATTATTCAACCATTTTCCATGATCAAGGACTTGGGTTTGTTATTTTGAAAGGCGACCAGTTGCTGTATTGGTCACATAATCATTTTGCATTTACCAGCCGCTATTCAAGCAAAATGAAAGACCAGCAGTTGCTGGCTCTGCCAAATGGCACCTACTTGGGACTCAACCGTAAAGTGGATTCTTTGAATGTCGTTGGACTAATTCAAATCAAGGATGTGTTCAGCATTGAAAATCAATTTATAAACAATCAATTTGTCAAACCATTTGATTTGCCGGATGGATTTGTTATTCAGCGTGAAAAGTCAGATTATAACCTGCCTGTTCGCGATGAGAATGGGAATTACCTGTTTTCGGTTATGCCGACAGGGAAAATAAAATGTAGCGTTGATCAGCTTTATTTTCCGGCATTCGTATTCGTGCTGGCTTTTATGTTTCTACTGGTCTTTGTCCGAAGGTTTTTCAAACTATTTCGGCACGAGAATTTTGTAGCCCGTGTTATTGTTTTGGGCTTATCGCTTATCGGGTTCTATTGGATTCATATTTTGTTTCGTATTCCCGAGTTTTTATATGCGTTCGATTTATTTGGGCCATCGCTGTACGCTTATTCTTTTTGGCTTCCGTCTTTGGGCGATTTACTCATTTTTGCCATCCTGTTTTTCTTTTGGAGCATGAATTTTGTGAAAGATTTTTCGTACTCCAAAAATGCCAAATGGACTGAACTTCTTACTGTATATTCCTTTAGTTTGTTTGTTTACCTTCTTGCCAATTACCTGATTAAAAACCTGATTGAAAATAGTAGTATTTCGTTTCAGCTGAACCAAATTGACGATATTAACCTGGATAGCGTTATCGGATATTTCATTGTAGCGCTACTTTTCTTTTCTGCTTTTTTAATCAATTTAAAGATCGTAGAACTAAGTGGTCGATATATTTCTAAAAAACGTTTTTTACAGATTCATCTGCTGCTAATTATCATTAGTGTTAGCTCGGCTATTGTTGCAGGAAATGGTTACGTGTACATGGTTAGTTTGTTTTTGCTGACCAATTTTTCGGTCTTTGCCTTGCAGAATACCCAGTTTGAGCGGTATTCACTTTCTTATCTGATTTATTTTGTTTCGCTTTTTGCATTTTTCACCCTGATTACTATCCAGCATTACAGCGAGATTCGGCGGATTGAAAGCCAGAAGTTGATGAGTATAACTCTGAACTCGGAGCATGATCCTGCTGCAGAGATCTTTTTAACAGAGATTTACGAAGAGTTGAGTGTTGATTCGGTAATTCCGTATCTATTGTCGACGACCTATCAAGAGCTGGAGAGTTATATTGAACGCCAGTATTTTGGTGGTTATTTTCGAAAATATGACGTGGATATCATTCTATGTCGTGGCTCGGATAGCTTACTGGTTGAACCCGATAATCAATGGGTTCCCTGTTTCCCGTTTTTTGAAAATATGATTGATGAATCGGGTATTCAGATTCCGGGTACCGATTTTTACTTTATGGATAATCTGAATGGTCGGATTTCCTATATGGGAAAAATTTTCTATCCACTATCTGCCGATTCGTTGGGTACGTCTATCTTCTTTGAGCTTAATTCGCGTTTGCTACCCGAGGGAGCGGGTTTTCCTGAGCTTTTGCTGGATCAATCGATGACCAAACCAGACCGCTATCGACATTTTTCATATTCAAAATATTTCGACAAAGAGTTGGTGCATTTAAGTGGCGACTACCAGTACAATTATTACATCGACAGTTACGATATTGAGAGCGATAGTGGTGAGTTTACTCTCAAGAAATGGGATGGTTACGATCATCTGATTCATAAATTGGGACATAACAACTACATCATTGTCAGCGGTAAATCATTTGAATTGCTGGATTACTTAATTTCCTTCCCTTACCTTTTTGTTTTTTACTTTCTGTTCATTTTGGTGGTGGTGTTTGGTGGCAATCCGGCCTACCGGAAAAAGGCGATGATCTACGACCTGAAGTTTAAAATACAGGCATCCATCATTACTGTTGTGTTAGTTTCGTTGATGGTCGTTGCCGGGGGAACAATTTTTTATAATATTCAACAATATGAAGAAAAGCATCAGGATGATCTGAATGAAAAGATGAAATCAATTGCTGAAGAGATTGATATGCGATTGAATAATGTGGATGAGATATCGCCGGAGCTGGTCGATTGGCTATGGCGGGAACTGAATAAACTGTCCATTGTTTTTCGAACCGACATCAATATCTTCGGAATGAATGGAGAATTAATTGCTTCTTCGCGACCCGAGATTTATTTGCGAGGCATTATTTCGAACCGGATTAATACAGAAGCTTTTTATGAATTGATTGAGAATTACCAGGTCAACTATTCGCAGCCTGAAAAGATTGGCAAGTTGTCTTATTTGTCAGTTTATGAGCCAATAATAAACAATCGTGGCGACTACCTCGGTTTTATCAACTTGCCCTATTTTTCGAGGGGCGATGAGTTGAAGCAGGAGATTTCTACTTTTATTGTGGCATTCATTAACCTGTATGTTTTACTGTTTTTGGCAAGTGTGATTGTTGCCGTATTGCTGGCCAACCAAATTACTCGTCCGTTGAGTCTGGTTCGCGAAAAACTCAAAGGAATTCAACTGGTTAAAAAGAACGAACAAATCAGCTATAATCGTGATGATGAAATTGGAGCCCTGATTAAGGAATACAATCGTAAAGTGGAAGAATTGGCCGAGAGTGCGGATTTACTGGCTCGGAGTGAGCGTGAGTTGGCTTGGCGTGAAATGGCGAAGCAAATTGCACATGAAATAAAAAATCCGCTAACACCAATGAAGCTGAATATTCAATATTTACAGCGAGCTAAAGACAGTAAGGGTGAGCACTTTGACGACTATTTTGACCGGGTAACACGCACGCTGATCGAGCAAATTGATACGTTGTCAGATATTGCCACCGAGTTCTCAAACTTTGCCAAAATGCCAAAGGCCAGGAATGAAGCGTTCGATTTAGCCAATCAGTTAATTAATGTTACCGAGTTGTTTCAATCGAATACGGAGATCGATTTCTCAATGGAGTTTGAGGAAAAAGGACAGTTTCTTGTTTATGCCGACCATGAGCAAATTTCCAGAGCGGTGGTCAACCTGATAAAAAATGCCATTCAGTCAATTCCAGCTAAACGTCGGGGGCAGGTAAAAGTGGTACTTACCAAACGAAAAAAGAACGCTGTAGTTGCCGTAGAGGACAATGGGTGTGGTATTCCTGAAAATATTCGCCAACAAATGTTTCAGCCCAATTTTACAACTAAAAGCAGCGGGATGGGTTTAGGGTTGGCAATTGTCAAAAAAATTATTGAAAATGCGAAAGGAACAATTTGGTTCGAAACCGAATTGGATGAAGGCACCACTTTTTATATTGAACTGCCACTTTTTGAAGAAGATTAATGATTTGGAAGCCTGATCTTACCATGTGCTGCCATTCCGCAATAATTCGATAGAAAGCTGGTTTAAAAAATGGCAGCTTTTGAATTCAATTGCCTTTGGTGTTGCATAATTATTTACCGAATCAACTTATTCTAGCACTACAATGCGTTCGATTTTTTCAGAAGCTGCTAACCCATTGGGGTTGCACCCGGGGTTTCCTTCCGGAATATCAATTCCCAACTGTTGATAATAGGATACCCAGGTTGGTGCAAATCTTCCGGTTTCAGGATTTTTAAAAGTCATGGGGTTGAGCTGGAAAATAGAATCCTGAGCAAAAGCCAGGTAGATAAATTCGGAGCAATAGTGGCTGGTGTCAGACAGTAAATAACTAAAGTTGTATGGTTTTCCAAGCAAGCTGCTGGCTTTGTCTATCGCTGCCGGAATCGCTTCTTGATACGCTGTTTTTAACCGATAAACGGTTACTTGCGTTGAATCACCTTCAGGGTGGGAGAACTCATTCAGACTCACTTTACAGGTGCCCCCAATAGGACTGGCGTGAAGCACGTAAACCGAGTCTTTCTCAACAACTGCCAAGCCAATATGCGAAAAGTGCGTATGTTTTTCGGTTTGCGTTACTTTGTCAATGGCTTTCGACAGACCGTTCGACATTGTTTCACGAAATAGCAAGTCTCCGGTTCTGATAATTTCCGAGGAATAATTCTGGGCTTTGGATGTTGCTCCTGTGGTTAGGATTAGCATTGCTATTAATTGTGTTTTGATCGATTTTAAGAACATGTTGAACGGATATTTAAGGTTCAATTTTTCCACGCCATTTTTTCTTCTCACCAGTTTGTTTTTTCTTATTGATGCGTTTTTCAATCGATGATCGGGTAGGCTTGGTGGCTTTCCGTTTTTTAACCGGGCGCAGTGCTTTTTGTAAGGTTGAATAAAATTTTTCAGTTGCAATTTCCTTGTTTCGAAGTTGTGAACGATCTTGCTGGCTGACGATGATTAGGTCGCCATCATTGGTGAGTTTTTTGCTTAATTTCTTAAGCAAAATTTCTTTTTGACTTTCACGTAACAGTTGCGAGTTGCTAATATTGAACCGTAATTCAACACGAGTATCGACCTTGTTAACATGCTGTCCTCCGGGGCCACTGCTTCTGGAGGTGCGAAACGATAGCTCGCTACTCAAGTCAGGAATATATGTGGAGTAACTGGTCATAAAAGCATAAGTTGGCCGAAAAGCTGGTGTTGAAAACGAAGCTTATTTCCCCATTTTAAACAGTAGCTCTTTTTCTTCTTTTGTTAGCGAATCGTAACCTGATTTACTTATTTTTTCCAATACGTGGTTGATTTCTTCCTGCTTCAGGTTTCGCTGGCGATTGTATTCAATATCGTCGGTGGGTTTACCTTTGTAGGTTACTTTTATCTTTTGTTTTGGGGTGAAAATTTTGGCTCCTTTGTCGATAACTGTGGAGACGATGTTTGTCAGGTCTTTGTTTTTTCGATATTGCAAAACAAAAATCACACCCAGCAAAGCACCTCCGATGTGAGCAATATTTCCACCTGAGTTTGATGAGGCTATTCCGATCACATACATAGCAATAGAAACCAGTGCCACATATTTCATTTTAACCGGACCAATAAACATCAGGTTGATGGTGTGATTTGGAGCCCACATGGCCACTGCAATAACAATAGCAATAACCGAAGCTGATGCGCCAAGCAATCGAGAAAATACAACCATATCCGAAAAAGCCGGGAACAAGTTGTAAGCAGCCAGAAAAAAGAGCCCCCCGGCTAAACCACCCAAAATATAGACTCCTAATAATTGCTTTTCGGTAAAATAAAATAGAAAAAGTTTGCCAAGCCAATACAGCCAGAGAATATTAAATAGAATATGGAAGAAATCGAAGTGAAGGAACATGTAGGTAACCAAGGTCCAGGGTTTGTACGCCAATTGATGGATGTCGGCCGGTAAAGCCAGCCAGCTAACCAACGAAAGATCCTGGTTCAGTAAAAAGAAAAACACGTTAATGATCCGAATGAACAAGAAAACGGCAATATTCACATAGATCAGGCGCGTTAGTATCGACCCTTTTTTAAATGATTCTTTTATTTCATCTACAATACTCATGGCTCGGACTAATAGAAGTTATTACTGTTTTTATTCCAATAGCGAATAAGCAGATACCCAAAAAGCATACCTCCCAAGTGGGCAAAGTGAGCAACATTGCTTCCCGGGCGAGACAGTCCAAGATACAGCTCAATCAAACCGTAGCCAATCACAAAATACTTTGCTTTAATCGGGATGGGAGGAAAAAGTAACATCAACTGGGTATTGGGGAATAGCATTCCAAAGCCAAGCAGGACACCAAATACTGCACCGGATGCACCAACAGTCGGAACGTTCAGCAGTAGATTGAGTTTGCCCATCAGTGGATCAGTATAGTTTTTCCCTTGCATCCAAATATCGCCCCCGTTCTGCATGACAAGGTCAATCTTTTCCGGAGTCATTTGTGAAACCACTGACTGATATTCAATCCAATTGACAAAAGTGTGCAAAACAGCGGCACCCAATCCGGTCGCAAAATAGTAAATGAAAAATCGTTTCGGCCCCCAAACACTTTCCAAAATTCGCCCAAACATCCAAAGTGCAAACATATTAAACAAGAGGTGTGTAAAACCTCCATGCATAAACATGTGGGTAACAATCTGGTACGGCTCAAATTTGGGTGAAGCAATGTAGTGCAGGCCGAGTATGCCTGAAAAATTAATGCCTCGCATGCTCAAGATGTAAGTTGCCAAAAGCATTAGCACATTGATGATGATCAGGTTTTTAACAACCGGAGGTATGGAGCTTAAATTGGGTCTGAAATTCTGCATATCTGAAAAATTTAGATGGTGACTGCAAGAGCCACGCCAAACATTGTTTTCAATACAAAGTAACAATACAAAGGACAAATTGTCACTTCAAAAGTTTTTCAAAATGTTCCAACGGCATAATTGTTAACACTTGTTTGCCTGTTGGCGAAAAATTTGGTGTTGAGCAGGCGAATAATTGGTCGATTAATTGATTGATTTCTTCCTGTTTCATGGTGTAGCCATACGAAACCGCAGAAGCGCCAGCTAAAGATGCTGCAACTTTTTCCCGGGCTTTTTCTTTAAAGTTGGTCGCCGAACTTTTTATATCTTCCAACAGGCTCTCAATAATCTCCAAAGGCGACGAATTATCAAGCATGCCAGGTGTTCCATTGATAATGAAACTGTTATTGCCAAAGTCACGGATATCGAAGCCCAGCGCTTTCAGGTCATCTAACACCGAGCGAAGCGTTTCAGCATCGGCGGCATTCAAATCAAACGTATGGGGAAAAAGTTGTTGCTGACTAACGGTTTCTTCACTTTCAAGAATCGCCATGAAGTTCTCAAAAAGAATCCGTTCGTGAGCACGCTTTTGGTCAATAACCATTAATCCTGATTTGACAGGAGTTAGAATGTATTTATTTTTAAACTGGATGAACGTTTTTCCACTGTACTGTTCTTCATGTTTGATTTCCAGTGTTCTGCTTGCTTGTTCTTCTGGCTGAGTGATCGGAAAATTGAATGACTCTTCCTCTTGCTCATCCGTATTAAAATCACGGTATAATTTTTCCCAATGCTGCGACTGGCTTTTCTGATTGGTTGAGCCTGACGAAAACGAAGACCCTCCGGAAAATTTCTTTTCCTCTTCAAACGGATTATAAGTAGGATCGATCTCAATCTTAGGTGGTTCAACTGACTCGGAGCTTTTTCGTGCAATTGGAATATCAATGCTTCCGGCCTGATCAAAATCGATAGATGGCACCACATTATATTTTCCTAGTGATTCACGAACCGTTGCTTTAATCATCTGCCAAATTGCAGATTCACTTTCAAATTTTATTTCCGTTTTCGTTGGATGAATGTTGATGTCAATATCTTCCGGCTTTACTTCAAAAAATAAAAAGTAAGAAGGAATTCCGTCTGGTGGTAATATTTTTTCGTAAGCCTGCATTACCGCCCGGTGAAAAAACGGATGGCGCATGTAACGCTTGTTGACAAAGAAGAACTGTTCTCCAAAGGTTTTTCGGGCGTGCTTGGGTTGTCCAATGTAGCCGGAAATTTTCACCAAACTGGTGTCGGTGTTTACCGGAATTAGGTTTTGAGCACTGTTTTTTCCAAATAAAGCAACAATGCGTTTTTTGATGTTGCCTTGTCCCAACTCGTAAACCGTTTGCTGATTGTGAATCAACGAAAAAGATATTTCGGGGCTGGCTAAGGCCACCCGTTGAATTTCATTGATAATGTGCTTGAGCTCTGTGGCGTTCGATTTCAGGAATTTGCGTCGTGCAGGAACATTGAAAAATAAGTTTTTCACCATGAAATTTGTTCCGCAGCTGCAACGCGTGGCTTCTTGCTTAATTACTTTTGACCCGTTGATGTGAATCAAGGTGCCAATTTCCTGATCGTGCTGTTGTGTGTGCAGTTCAACATCCGCAATTGCTGCAATGGAGGCCAGTGCTTCACCACGAAAACCCATCGTACGGATGGCAAACAAATCGTTGGCTTCTTTAATTTTAGATGTGGCGTGACGCTCAAACGCCATACGGGCATCAGTGTCCGACATTCCACAGCCATTATCGCTTACCTGAATTAAGGTGCGGCCGGCATCTTTTAAGTTGATTTTGATTTGCGATGCCCCGGCATCAATCGCGTTTTCGACTAACTCTTTGACTACTGACGCAGGACGTTGAATAACCTCTCCTGCAGCGATTTGGTTGGCAACTGAATCGGGGAGTAGTTGAATGATATCTGACACAGAAAATTATTAAAATTTAAAAAACAGGTATACGGCAATCGATAAAACAATAACAAACGTAATTAAACGGGTATTGTAATTGCGGCGAGCATCTGATGACGTTTTTGATGATTCACCCATTGCTCTTCTGAATTGTCCGCGAATGTTTGCCCGGTAGTTCGGGTCAAATTCTTTTTTCTCATGAATCCCCATTTCTTTCTTGATTCTGTCTTCACGTTCTCGCATCTCTTCCTTTTCCGGATCGTAATACCGATATGGTATGCTGAAACGGCGGTGGCTGGGCATATGAAAAAATTTCCCGATCATGGCTTGTCAAATATTGATTGATCTACAAAAATACAAAAACCAAGCCAGATGGTGAAAGGGAATTCGTTAAAAGTCCTAAATGATGCTAAACTCACTTTTTGGGTTTGTGTTTAGTTTAGTTTACCACCGCATTTTTTGCAAAACGCGGCGTCGTTATCATGCTTGTCTTGCAGGCAATGCGGACAAACCTGAGTGTTGGTACTCTTGGCCGGCTTCATCATTTCAGCCGTAACAATGCCGGTTGGTACTGCGATAATGGCATAGCCGGCAATCATCACAGCGCTTGCCAGTAATTGGCCAAGTGGCGTTTGAGGTGAAATGTCGCCATAACCAACAGTGGTCATGGTAACAATGGCCCAGTAAATACTCGAAGGAATGCTTACATAGCCATGTTCCGGACCTTCAATCAGGTACATTAATGTGCCGACGATCACCACAAGATTAATGACAAAGAAAAGAAAGACGAATATTTTCTCGCGGCTTGCCCAGAGTGCTTTTGATAAATTATTTCCCGCGATGGTGTATCGGTTCAGCTTCAGGATACGAAAAACGCGAAGCAACCGCAATGCACGAATAACCACTAAACTTTGGCTTCCAACAAAAACTAAACTCAAATAGGTTGGTATCACCGACAGTAAATCGATGATGCCATAGAAACTGAAAATGTATCTGAACGGTTTCTTAACCACGAGTATTCGCAGGACATATTCAATTGAAAAGATAATTGTAATGACCCACTCCATAATGCGGAGCAAACTTCGGTGCTGACTATTGATTGATGGAACACTTTCAATGATAACCAGTGCAATGCTGATTAAAATGGTAAACAGTAAAGCCACATCAAAAACCTTTCCTTTGGGAGTGTCGGCTTCAAAGATAATTTCGTAAATTTTATTTCTGATACTGTTTTTCATAGGTTTCCTGAATGAATTCTAAAGATAGAGATTTTGCGAAATATTTGATAGCTGCAAAATGACAGAGCTTTTTTCAATCATCAGCTTGTTAATTTACAGATATCTTTGAATCTTAGTATATTGTTTGTTTGTCAGCGTTTTGAAATTCTGTCTGCATCGAAATTTAAACTCTGCGAATTTGTTATAACCTAAATGACTAGAAATGGGGAATGTGATCTTCGTATCTACTGGAGAAGTAAAAGTGTGTGACGTCAATCACCATTTAAAGTCAACAGCGATTGGCTCATGCGTCGTGGTAACTGCGTGGGATTCATTTCAGAAAATAGGAGGAATGGCTCACGTGATGTTGCCGGGAGTTGCTCCCCAAAGTAAAGAGGAGTATGCAACCAGATATGCGGCAAACGCACTTGATAATCTATTTGGTCAGCTATCACAGCTAGGGGCGAAAAAGGAAAATCTGGAAGTATGCATAATTGGCGGAGGCAATGTGCTGAAAAGAGAAAATGACACGATCTGTGAGAATAATGTAAGGTCGGTACAAGAAATTCTTGGTCATAAAGGATTTTCGATCAAAGCACTGTCGGTGGGCGGCACCTTGAGAAGATCTGCTTTTATGAATGTTTCCAGTGGCTTTGTTTATTATACCGAAGGAGATTCGGATGAGAGATTACTTTCAAATACTACCAAACTCTCAACGTAAGATTGTATCTTTAATTGAAAAGAAACAAAGCATCCGCTAAAATGAAAGAAAAACAGCAGAAAATTACTGCACTTGAGAATGAACTGGGAAAGCAGCAGAATATTGAGCGAGAGCTTAGGGCGGTCAATCAACAGTTAGATGCTGCCAACCAGCAACTTCAGGCCTCTGAGCAGCAGCTAAAAGCACTAACGGAGCAATTAACTGCAAGTGAACGGGATTTAATTGAGAAAGAAGAGATTGCCCGGTTCGCCCGCAATTATGCTGAGAATATTATTGCGACGGTACGCGAACCTTTAATCGTTCTGGATGGGAGTCTTCGTGTTGTGTCTGCAAGTCGCTCTTTTTACGACACATTTAAAACTGTTCCCCAAAAGACGGAAGGCAAGCTTTTTTATGAGCTTGATTACGGCCAGTGGAATGTTCCTGCTCTCAAGATGCTGTTGAATGACGTGCTTCCTGAAAAATCAACGATGGACAATTATGAGGTGGAACACGACTTTGAAAGAATTGGCAGAAAAATTATGTTGATTAATGCCAGAGAGTTATTGCAGGAACGGGCGAAAGACAGGTTGATTTTGTTATCCATTCAAGATGTCACCGAGAGAAGAAAGGCAGAACGGGACTTACAGAGATTGAATTCGGAATTAGAGGCTAAAACGAAGGAATTGCAACAAATCCTTTACATTACAACGCACGATTTACGTTCACCACTTGTCAATATACAAGGCTTCAATAGAGAGCTGGAAGCGTCGTTGAAAGAACTTTCAGAACTCATTAAGAATGAAAATTTGCAAGACTCAACAAAGCTAATTAGTAACCAAATTTTAGATGAAGAGATACCAGAGGCTATGCATTTTATTACTACCAGCGCTGGCAAAATGGATGCCTTGCTAACAGGGCTTCTCTCCCTTTCGCGTTTGGGGCGGCAAAAGATCGCTCTTAGTTTGTTGGATATGAATAAGTTAATGGAGGAGGTTGTTGAGAATTATAAATATAAAATAAGAGAAAGTCAGATTGAGATTGATGTTTCTGATTTACCCCAATGCCAAGGAGATGAACTTCAAATTAATCAGTTATTCTCCAATCTGATTGATAATGCGATGAAATTTTTTGATTCGAAAAGACCTGGTAAAATCAACATTTCTGGAGAAAAGGAAAATGGATTTATTAAATACACCGTTGAAGACAATGGAATAGGAATTCATCCGGATCACCAGGAAAAGGTTTTCGAATTATTTCATAAACTCAACCCGCAAACGTCAGGTATTGGTCTGGGAATGAGTATTGTGAAACAGATTGTTGAAAAACATAAAGGCAAAATTATACTTGAATCGACAGTCGGTATTGGAACAAAATTTATTATCTTGTTACCAAAAGTATAGATAAGCCAAATGCATTAAGTAAAACTCACCTTATATAACACGATGAAAAAGGAACTAACAATTATTCTTGCCGAGGATGACGAAGGCCATGCTACGCTAATTCGACGAAATCTGAAGCGGTCAGGTTTAATGAACAAAATTATTCATTTTAAAGATGGAGAGGAAACGCTAGACTACCTGTTTCAAACCAAAGAAAAAAAGGATGGAATTCCCTCGCTATTATTATTAGATATCAACATGCCTAAAATTGATGGTGTCGAAGTGTTGCGCCGAGTTAAAGAGGACCCGGACTTAAAAAGGATGCCGGTAATCATGATCACAACTACTGATGACCCGAGAGAAATTACTAAATGCCATGAGCTGGGGTGCAGCAATTATATTAGTAAACCAATCGATTATGACAAATTTGTTGACGCCATTAGAAAGCTGGGGTTGTTTTTGCTAATTGTTGAAATACCCGATGTTAATAAGCCGATGGATTAATTTGAATTCAGCTATTATCGGTTCTTCAATGTAATGTAGAATATGAAAAAGGAGAATCAAAACATATAAAATATGCGAACATGAGTAACGCGGGGAACGATGGGGGAGTTGTAGATAGTGACGGTTGGAGATTATTCAAAATCATTGTTATTGAAGACGATGAAGGGTTGAATCATTTAATACAAAAAAGACTCAAACGAGAAGGTTTTCAAACAGGTTTTGCTCTTAGTGGAAAGGAAGCTATTGATAAAATAACCGGAGCCGGTAACGAATTGTTGCTTATTGACTATAAGCTGCCGGACATGAACGGAATGCAGCTTGCTGAACGTTTAAAACAAAAGTTGCCGCAAATCCCAGATTTTATTGTCATGACCGGTTATGGCGATGAGCGGATTGCTGTTGACATGATGAAATTAGGAGCCCGTGAGTACCTAATAAAGGAAGCAGATTTTACGACTATTCTACCCGAAAAAGTCAAACGTATTTGTGTTGATATTGAAAAGCACAGGAAACTTGCCGAAACAGAAGAAGAATTAGAACGGAGCCGAGAACTTTTAACCGAAATTGGAAGAATGGCTCAGATTGGGGCATGGGAACTGGATTTGTTTTCAAACAGGGTTTCTTGGACCGAGATAACAAAAGAAATTCATGAAGTCCCGAAGGACTTTACACCAATACTGGAAGAAGCACTTGATTTTTACCCCAAAGAATCTCGCAGTATTGTTGAAAAGGCTATTCGTGATGCGATCGATAAAGGGATAGATTTCGATCTCGAAATTCCTTTGATCACTGCCAAAGGAAGACAAATATGGACCCATTCAATCGGGAAGCCATTGATGAAAGATGGAAAATGTGTTCGGTTACGGGGTACCTTTCAAGATATAACAGCGCGAAAAATTGCCGAAGAAGAGATTAAAAAGAGCGAGTCAAGGCTGAAGAGAACCGAGGAACTTGCGAAAATTGGCAGTTGGGACTGGGATGTTGCGACCGATACCGTGACTTGGTCTGATGAATTGTTCCGTATTTTTCAACTCGATCCCAAAGACGGTGCACCATCGTTTGCAGAACACTCCAAAATGTATTCGGAAGAAAGCTTAAAACTGCTTACCAGGGCAGTTGAAAAAGCTGTTGCCGAAGGAATATCTTATCATCTGGATCTTATTCTTATTCGGAGCAGTGGGGAGAGTCTAAATTGTGCAGTTAAAGGATATGCAAAAAAAGATATATCTGGAAAGGTAATTGGACTTTATGGATCGTTTCAAGACATTACCGAACGAAAGGAACATGAAAAGAAATTGGTTAAATTGAACGGTCAACTTTCGCTGGCACAAAATATCGCTAAGTTGGGCTACTGGAGTTTTGATGTTAAAAGTCAGATACCCAGTTGGACCGATGAGGTTTTTGAGATGTATGCTGTACCTAAAGAAAACGGAGAGCCAAACTACTTTGAACAAAAGAAATTTGTCCACCCTGATGACTGGGCGTATTTTGACAATGCAGTACAAAAGTTAATAGAAGAGGAAGTCCCTTATGATATCCAAATCAGGTTAGTGCATCGTGATAATAAAATAGTATGGATCAGGATAAAAGGATTTTGTAGAAAAGATGAGCGTGGAGAAGTTAATGAATTGTACGGGGTTGTTCAGGATATCACAGATTACAAAAAGGTGGAAAAACAGCTAGTCGATCAAAAGTTGCTTTTTGAAACCATGTTTAATGCTATTGAAGATGGCATCATTGTCTCCGATACATCGCGAAAAATTATACTTGCAAATAAAGGAATAAAAACAACCTTTGGCTATAGCCCGGAAGAAATAATTGGGAAAACCACCAAGATACTTTATGCCGATGAGCAAAAATATAAAGAAGCCGGAACAATGGTTTTTGGAAAAAATGCGAAAAGTCAGGATCAATTTTTTGTCACCGACTTTAAAGACAAAAATAACCTTGTCTTTCCGGGGGAGACTTTTGGAAGAAAACTATTTAATACAGAAGGAGAATGGATCGGGAACCTCGGAATGATGCGCAATGTGACTGAAAGACTGGCGGTTGTGGAAGAACTAAGAAGAGCTAAAGAGAAAGCCGAAGAATCGGATCGGTTAAAATCTGCATTTTTGGCTAATATGAGCCACGAAATCCGAACACCGATGAATGGTATTTTGGGTTTCACAAGCTTACTTCAGGATCCGGAGTTGTCGGGTGAAGACCAAAAGCAATTCCTGGATATTATCATGCAAAGTGGAAATAGGCTACTTGAAACAGTTAATGATTTGATGGATATTGCGAAAATTGAAACCGGGCTGATGGACGTGTCGCTTGAGGAAATGAACGTGAAAAAGGAAATCAATCAATTATATGATTTCTTTACCGAGGAAGCAAACCGAAAAGGATTAAAGCTGATGTGTACTTGTCTGCTGAGCAGCGATGAAGAAATTATCGAAACGGACATCAAAAAGTTTATTTCAATAACTACCAACCTAATAAAGAATGCCATTAAATATACGAAAGCGGGATCCATCGAAATTAAAATTGAAAAGAAGGATGGAAAGCTAATTTGCCAGGTGATAGATACGGGTATTGGTATTCCATGTGAAAAACAACAAGCTATTTTTGAGCGTTTTATCCAAGGCGATATTGCAACCAAAAGAGCATATGAGGGATCTGGTTTAGGCTTGGCTATCGCTAAGGCATATGTACAGATGTTGAATGGAGAAATTGGAGTAAAGTCGG
Organism: Sunxiuqinia indica; assembly: GCF_009847015.1. Lineage (GTDB taxonomy): Bacteria > Bacteroidota > Bacteroidia > Bacteroidales > Prolixibacteraceae > Sunxiuqinia > Sunxiuqinia indica. The sequence goes on along the minus strand of NZ_WVEM01000014.1, from coordinate 25,866 downwards.
AGGAAGATAAAGGCTCAACTTTTTATTTTTCCATCCCACTAAAAAATTCTAAAATAAAAGATAATCAAACAAAAGACAATACGTTGGCAGCAATGTCAGGAACGGATAACAAAAACTTGAAAATTCTAATTGCTGAAGATGATCTTGCGAGCTATCAATATCTGAGCATTTTATTAAAAAGTTTTTCAACGGAAATTATCCATGCCACTACTGGTGTTCAAACGATTGAGCTCGTTAATAATAACCCCGATATTGATCTGATTATGATGGATATTCAGATGCCTGAAAAAAACGGATATGAAGCCACAAAGGAAATAAGAGAATTCAATAAAGACGTAGTCATTGTTGCGCAAACAGCATTTGCGATGGAGGGAGATCGAGAAAAAGCTCTTGCTGCAGGATGTAATGATTACATTTCTAAGCCCATTAAAAGAGATGTGCTGGTTGATTTAATTCATCAACTCTTCTAATACTTAATCCTCAATAAATGGCCAGCTTGGACAATATTGTATTTTCTACCTTTGCAATTTTTTGATTAGCCAGAAACTACTTCGCGTAAATGTTTTACAATTCACAACTTTTCGTTAAATTTAGTTGTGTAAACTAAAAACATTCAACCTCCATGATGATTAAAACCTTTGCATCCGCTGTTCATGGCATCGATGCGACAACCATTACCATTGAAACGGACGTATCACAGGGAATAAAGTTTTTTCTTGTCGGACTACCGGACAGTGCAGTAAAAGAGAGCCAGCAGCGGATTGAGTCGGCTTTGCGTCTAAATGATTTTAAATGGCCTCGCAAAAAGATTGTCATCAATATGGCTCCGGCAGATATTCGCAAAGAAGGTTCTGCCTACGATCTGCCATTGGCGATCGCTGTTTTAGCAGCCTCGGAGCAGGTTGCTCCAGAGAAACTTGAGCACTTTTTAATGATGGGTGAACTTTCGTTGGATGGAACCTTGCAGCCAATAAAAGGGGCATTACCCATTGCCATCAAAGCTCGGGAAGAAGGTTTTGAGGGATTTATCCTGCCTAGCGAAAATGCCAAAGAAGCTGCTGTTGTTGACCAACTAAAAGTTTATGGGGTTGATAATCTGAATCAAGTGGTAGATTTCTTTAACGACCGGGAGGAGCTGGAACAAACCGTTGTGAATACAAGAGAAGAATTTTATAAAAAATTGAACGCAACAGATCTGGATTTTTCTGATGTAAAAGGTCAGGAGAATGTCAAACGGGCATTGGAAATTTCGGCTGCTGGTGGTCATAATGTAATTATGATTGGGCCTCCCGGAGCAGGCAAAACCATGCTTGCCAAACGAATACCAACTATTTTGCCCCCGTTTACTTTGTACGAAGCTTTGGAAACCACTAAAATTCATTCGGTGGTTGGAAGGATTGATAAAGATACTTCCTTGATGACTGAGCGCCCGTTTCGCAGCCCACATCATACGATTTCTGATGTGGCACTTGTTGGAGGAGGAACTTATCCGCAGCCGGGAGAAATTTCATTGGCACACAACGGCGTATTGTTTTTGGATGAACTCCCCGAATTTAAACGCACGGTTTTGGAAGTGATGCGCCAACCTTTGGAAGATCGGAAAATCACAATTTCGCGTGCAAAATTTTCAGTAGATTATCCGGCTAGTTTGATGTTGGTTGCATCCATGAATCCATGCCCATGCGGCTATTATAACCATCCTACCAAAGAGTGTGTTTGTGCGCCGGGAATGGTTCCTAAATATTTAAATAAAATTTCGGGTCCACTGCTCGACCGCATTGATATTCATTTAGAGGTTGTTCCGGTTCCGTTCAAAAAACTCTCGGAGTTGAAAGAAACGGAAGGAAGTTTAACCATTCGCGAACGCGTAATTAAAGCTCGTGAAATTCAATCTGTCCGTTATCGCGAGGTTGAAGGAGTTTTTTGCAATGCGCAAATGTCATCACGCCAAATTCGTGACTATGTTGAGTTGGATGATGCCAGCAATAATCTGCTTAAAAATGCCATGGAAAAACTTGGACTTTCAGCCAGAGCGTACGATCGAATTCTACGGGTTGCGCGCACAATTGCCGATCTGGAAGTGTCTGCAAAAGTTGAGGCAGCCCATATTTCTGAGGCGATTCAGTACCGAAGTTTAGATCGGGAAAACTGGGGAGCGTAAATCGTTAAACTAATAAATCGAATACCCCGACATCAGCGTCGAAAGTTGTTTGGGTTTGTAATAGATCTTCCGCTTATACTTTTTGTACTTCTCAGAAACTCTGGGTTCTCTCAGTACATATTCTGAAAATTCCCGCACTTGGTGTCCTAGTCCGTGGGCAACGGTAATTTCGTCAACTTTGTGTTCCAATTTTTTACGAAATGGATGGAATAAATAACCCAAGCCAGTCAGAACAATACCCATTCCTGTTTTTTCTTTGTAATCAACGATATGGCCCAACTCATGGCCAATGATACCAATCTGGGCGTTAAAAGGAACATCACTCAATAACAAACCTTTTTCACCTTTCACACTCGTGTCAATATAAATTCGGTATTTCCGTTTTCCCTTTTTCTTGAAAATAGATCCAAGAGTTGGTCGGGATGCCATCGTAGTTTTCAGGTCTTTTCGCACAAACTCAATTTCTGTTCCTTTCAGCTCAGGGTAATAACTCATCGCAATCTGAGCCTGATTCTGATAACTATCGTCCAGTTGTTTATGGACATAGCTGTCCGTCTGTAATTCCGCTCGGTGAATACTGGCCGAGTCACTATAGAATTGTTGAACAGGGTCGGGGAGGATTGCCTCTGAATTAAAAACGATTAAACTCAATACCACACAAATCACATACTTCATAGAGGTTGAAGCTAATAAAATAGATAAATTCTACAAAATGTTGAATAACAGTAGCCGGATCTGATAACTTTTAAATAATATCCTGGGTGGGCTTAATGGTCTTGTGTTATGACTGTTCCGATGAACGTCGATTTTTGTATTTCTAAGTCAAAGAGATCAATTTACTAGTAACGTAGAACACAGTTAAAAGGCATTAGTATTGATTGTTTGGTAGTTGATTTCAATTAAAGTTAAGTCAAATTTGCGTCTTTTCATTTTGTAACAATTTTACTTTCCTATTTTTGTGCAAAATGTTCGGTTTTCAAAAACTTTTTTCAAAAACTTAGGTTAATTATTATTGATTCTTGATAAATAGATAAAATATGGTAGATAAATTGTCTGATCCCATCGGCCGACTGATGGGACTTCGTTATAAATCACACCCTTGGCACGGAATTTATATTGGTAAAAACGCTCCTGAAAAAGTAACTGCTTTTATTGAAGTTGTTCCTACGGACACGGTAAAGTACGAAATCGATAAAGATAGCGGCTACTTGAGAATTGATCGTCCGCAAAAGTATTCAAACGTCGTGCCGGCATTGTATGGGTTTATACCACAAACGTTTTGTGGTGATGAAGTTGGTAAATATTGCATGGAAAAAACAGGGCGGGAAAACATAAAAGGAGATGGCGACCCTATCGATATTTGTGTCTTGACCGAGAAAGATATTACACACGGTGATATTTTGGTCCATGCCCGACCCATTGGCGGTTTTCGGATGATCGATGGTAACGAAGCTGACGACAAGATCATTGCAGTATTGAACAACGATGTTGTTTACGAAGGATATAAAAATGTTTCAGACCTACCTCCCATTGTAATAGAACGTTTAAAACACTACTTCCTGACTTACAAAGATATGCCGGGGAAAGACAATGACACGGAAATTACGCATACGTACGAGGTTGAGGAAGCGTATGAGGTGATTCAGCGATCGATAACAGACTATCAAAAACGATTTGACAACTTGGGGAAGTTGCTCTATTAAAATGAAAGTCCGGTTTTTCACCGGATTTTTGTTGTTCTTTCTTGTGTATTCGAAAGCTAAACTTGTTTGATTACTTTATCTATAACTCATCTGAGCGAGTTGTTTATTCTTTGTGTAGAACTTGAAAACAGCTCATTTTGAGGTTTGTAAAAGAGGTCAACTGCCAACTATTTTTAGAAAAGCAAAACGAAAGTAGTAGTTCTCCCACAACAAGTAGAAAGAAGAATAGGCTAAAAAGAAAATCCCGCTGTTAAGCAGGATTTTTCTTTTCATTTATGAAGTGGCTTTCGCTAGCTTTTCTTTTAACAAACCAGGAATTTCGGATGGTTCTTTAGCGACCGGTACGTTAGCTTTGGCAAAGGCTTTAATCTTTTCTTCGGCAGTACCTGCACCACTAGAGATGATTGCTCCGGCATGTCCCATTCGTTTTCCGGGAGGTGCCGTTTGTCCGGCAATAAACGAAACGACTGGCTTGGTCATATGTTGGGCAATGTATTCGGCAGCCTGCTCTTCTGCATCGCCACCAATTTCACCAATTAAAACAACTGCTTCCGTTTCGGGGTCGTTTTCGTACATTTCCAATATTTCCTGGTAGTATAGTCCGGCAACCGGGTCACCCCCAATTCCGACAACAGTGCTTTGTCCCAGTCCGTTCATGGTGAGCATGTTGACAACCTCGTAGGTGAGTGTTCCACTACGCGACATCAGCCCAATATTTCCTTTTTTGAAGATCATGCCTGGTAAAATACCAACCAGTGCTTCATCCGGAGTAATTAATCCCGGGCAGTTGGGGCCAATTAACTTGGTGCCATTTTGTTTGATTATTGAATTCACCCGGATCATATCCTGAATAGGAACGCCTTCCGAAATTGCAATGACCAAATCAATTCCGGCATAAGAAGCTTCAAGAATTGCATCCGCCGCAAAGGCAGCCGGCACAAAAATAATAGAGGTGTTAGCTCCTGTCTTTTTTACGGCATCTGATACCGTATCGAAAACGGGAATTCCATTCACTTCTTGCCCTCCTTTTCCAGGCGAGGTTCCGGCTACAATGTTCGTACCGTATTCTTTCATGCGTCCGGCATGAAATTGTCCATCTCGGCCAGTGATTCCCTGCACCAGCAGTTTTGTATCTTTATTTACTAAAATGCTCATTCGTTTGGTTTTTATGATTTCTGACCTTGGCTTAACTCGATTGCTTTTTTTGCGGCTTCACTCATGGTTTCTACAGTGGGTAGTCCTGTCTCTTTCAGCAATGCTAAACCTTCTTCAGCATTCGTTCCTGATAGTCGAACTACAATAGGAATGTCCGATTTGATAATATCCAGAGCTTTAATCAGTCCGCGGGCAACATCATCACAACGTGTGATACCACCAAAAATATTAATCATTACGGCGTTTACATTCTTATCTGAAATGAGAATATTCATGGCATCAACTACCTTCTGAGGGTTCGAGCTTCCCCCGATATCCAGAAAGTTCGCCGGTTCTCCACCATACAATTTTATCATGTCCATTGTAGCCATTGCCAAGCCTGCACCATTCACCATACAGCCAATGTTTCCGTCAAGTTTCACATACGAAAGACCTTTTTCGTGAGCATCAATTTCCTTTAACTCATCTTCGTCTGCTTCTCGCATCGCTTCTATTTCAGCCTGACGATAAAGTGCATTGTCATCAAAATTCATCTTCCCATCGATAGCCCAAATCTTGTGATCGGGGGTTAAAACTAATGGATTGATTTCAGCAATTGTAGAATCAGTTTCAACAAAAAGCTGATATAGCTTTTGCATGATGACAGCTGCTTTTCGGGCTAATTTTACATTGCCAAATAATTTCATGGCAACCTCGCGGGCTTGAAAATCCAGCAAGCCGATCAGCGGATCGATCGGAAGTTTGTGAATTAGCTCAGGTGTTTCTTTCGCTACTTCTTCAATTTCAACTCCCCCTTCGGCACTTGCCATCAGCGTAACAGTTTTGGTATTTCGGTCGTTAATCAGACCAACATAAAACTCCTTTTCGATGTCGACAGCTTCGGTGACCAATACCTTTTCAACGGTGAGGCCTTTAATGTCCATGCCCAATATTTTACGGGCTGCACTTACTGCTTCTTCTTTGTTTTTCGCAAGTTTAACACCGCCTGCCTTGCCTCTCCCTCCAACAAGTACCTGGGCTTTTACAACGACCATGTCGTCAAACTTTGCCATTGCTTTTTCTACTTCCTCAACCGAATGGCAAAGTACATCGTTCGGTACCGGAAGGCCGTATTTCCTGAAGATGTTTCTGGAATGAAATTCGTGTATCTTCATAAATTTACATATTTTATTAAAAGGTTAGAGAATTCTTATTCCTCATAAAAGTATCAAAATATCGAATGGGCAAGAAGAAATTCTGGTACTCACTTCGCTATTTTAAAACATATTAACAGCAGGTTTCCTGAATTGTTTGGTTGAAAAGTCAAAAAAATACAATCGATTGCATTATGTGATGATTGAGTTTTGAAGTTGCATGGAAGAAGCTTTTTGGGGGGATTTTGATTTTTAGTAATTCTCAGAAAAAATGTCGCATGCAATAAAGAATAAGTGTCCATCGTTGAGTCTTCCATAAATTCGCTTAACTATTTTTACTAAAAAATCTGAGTGGATTGGTTCGAGCTAAAAATTAAGTATTTTTGTATCCTTTAAATTTCATCATCAAAACCTATTGTCCGGATGAATTATTTTTGGAAAATAGTGACACTACACTTTAGTTATGAAAGAAGAAGTTATTAAGCTTATCAGGCAGGAAGCGGAAGCGATATCAGCGATACCGGTTACTGATGAATATGAAAAAGCGGTTAAGATTATTAAGAACAAGGTGCATAAACTGAACGGCAAATTGGTTGCCAGTGGTATGGGCAAGGCCGGACAAATAGCGCTAAATATTGCAACAACGTTTAGTTCGACAGGCACTCCTGCGGTTTTTATACACCCGAGCGATGCACAGCATGGAGACCTTGGGGTAATTCAGCCCAATGATGTCTTGTTGTTAATCTCGAATTCAGGAAAAACAAGGGAAATTTTGGAGCTTGTTAATCTGGTGGATAATCTGTATAAAGGAATACCAATTTTGGTGATTACAGGAAATCCGGATAGCGATTTAGCCAAAATTGCAGACGCTGTTCTTTTTACCGGAAACCCGGCCGAAGTGTGTACCTTGGGCTTAACGCCAAGTACCTCGACAACGACAATGACTGTAATTGGCGATGTGCTGGTTGTGCTGATGATGAAAGAAATTGGATTTACAAATGAGGAATATGCCAAACGTCACCACGGAGGTTATTTGGGTGACAAATCACGCACACAGGCACTTCTTCTTCAAATTAATAAATAAGTTATGCGTATTACCAGAGAAAACACTGTAGGATTGGTCGTTGATATTCAGGAACGCTTGGTTCCGGCAATGGCAGAAAAGGAAACCTTTGTGAATAACACAAAAATCCTCATTGAAGGATTACAAACCTTAAACCTTAATTTGTTGGTTACCCAGCAATATACCAAAGGTTTGGGAGATACAATTCCAGAAATCAGTTCATTAATTAAAGACTTTCGTCCGATTGAAAAGCGCGATTTTAGTTGTTGTGATGAAGCGGTGGTTGCAGATGAATTAAAAATGAATGGGGCTCACAATGTTATCATTTGTGGAATTGAAAGCCATGTTTGCGTCATGCAAACGGCCATTGATTTAAAAGAGTCAGGCTATAACCCGATTGTCGTGATGGATTGTGTTTCATCGCGCACGTTGAAAAGCGTTGAGTTGGCTGCCGACCGATTCCGCTTTGAAGGAATTATGATGACTTCCTACGAATCTATTTTGTTCGAACTTACCCGTTCGGCTGCAGCATCTGAATTCAAATCAATTTCCAAATTGGTTAAATAGTAGATATAAAAAGGAGTAGGCCGACTACTCCTTTTCTATTTTCATTTTGTTTCTTTCATTTTTTAAAGAAATAGTATCCGTTTCATGATATAAATCCGAAAAACTAGGCTAATTTTAAACGACCCAGAAATCAGTGCTGATGAAATTAAACAGAATAGCTCATTTTATTCGATCCAGGATATCTTCGATATTTGCAATTCTTTTTTTTCTGCTGTTGTTGTCAATCTCCTATTACTATATTTCGTACAAAAGAGGACAGTGGGAGAAAGATATACGAGCCAATTTGCTGGAAATCCTGATTGGAAAAAAATCGAAGCTGGAAAAAGCACTGTCTTCTCGAATTTATTATACCAAGGGAGTTGCTGCGTTTGTGTCGGTCAACCCTAACCTCACCAACGAAGACTTTTACCAGTTGGCGAAAGAGCTGATAAAAGAAGATTCGGTGATCAGTACCATTTCAATTTCTCCGGATTGCATACTAAGTGCTATTTATCCTCAGGAAGGGCATATGGCAGCCATTGGCCTGAACTTGCTGGAGCACCCTGCCCGAAAAGAAATCGTTGAAAAGACGATTGAAACACATAAAACTTTTGTTGCCGGACCTGTTGAACTCGTTGAGGGTGGTGTCGCGTTTATCAGCTACACGCCGGTTTTTAATCGATTGTCAACACGTGATGGCGATTTTTGGGGAATAACCGATATTGTTATATACAAAGATAAACTTTTAGATGAGGCGGAATTAGCGGCGGTTGATAACGGGTTTCGATATTCGTTGAAGGGTACAGACGGTAAGGGTGAAAATGGAACTATCTTTTGGGGGGACGCTTCAGTTTTTCAAGAAGAGCCAGTAAAAATAATTGTCGACTTGCCTGATGGAAGTTGGATTTTGGGGGCCACCCCGGTAAACGGATGGAGTCACTATCTTGATCAGGATAAGACGCTCAGTATTTTACTCATTGTGAGTTCGATCATCATCAGCTTCTTATTTTGGTTGGTTGTTCGGGCACATCAAAAAATAAGGAGAAATGCTCGGGAGTTAAGTGCAATTTTTAAATCGATGCACAACCTGATTGTTGAATACAACCGGAAAGGCGAATATGTGAAAATTGCTCCCACAAATAAAAGTTTACTTTTTAAACCAGAGGAAGAACTCATCGGACAATCTGTTCACGATGTGTTTGACGCTGACCGTGCAAATCTCATCCTTCATGCTATTCAAGAATGCATTCGTTCAAAATCTTTAGTTGTTATCGATTATCCGTTGGAAGTCGGTGGTGAGCCCCGTTGGTTTACAGCCCGCCTTTCGTATAAGTCAGAAGATTCCGTGATTTTCAATGCTTACGATGTTACTGAAAAAAAGAACGACGAAGAAAACATTCGACAATCAGAAAAGAAACTCAAAGAGCTGAATGCCACAAAAGACAAATTTTTCTCCATCATTGCTCACGATCTCCGTAATCCACTATCTAATTTTCAAAGTATCTCCGAATTGTTGCATCAGGAATATGATCATTATAATGACGAGCAAAAGAAGCAACTGATCCAATCGATGCTGTCTTCATCAATTAGTTTGAATGAATTGTTGGAGAATTTATTAAAATGGTCTTTGTCGCATCGTAACGAGCTCTTGTTGAAACCAGCCAAAATCCTTCTTCAACCACTTGTAAAAGAGGCGATCGGTGGTGTTGAGCATATTGCTAATAAAAAGCAGGTTGTTGTTGAAAGCAGCATACAGGAGGAGGCGACTGTTTTTGCAGATAAAAACGCGACCCATACGATTCTACGTAATCTGATTTCGAATGCCTTAAAGTTCAGTCGGACCAACGGAGTGATAACCATTTTAGCCAAAGAGAGATCTATTGATGGTGAAGATTACCAGGTGGTTCAAGTGGTTGACAAAGGAATCGGTATTTCGAAGGAGCGCCTGTCCAATATTTTCAATGTCGGTGTTCAATCATCTACTGTTGGGACAAGTCAGGAGAAAGGAAGTGGCCTCGGCTTAATTCTGTGTCAGGAGCTGACTGAAAAGCAAGGTGCCCGCATTTGGATCGAAAGCGAAGAAGGAAAAGGTACGACGGTTTCTTTTAGCTTGCCAATATCAACAAAGTAGCTAGATCTTTATTCTTTTATTCTCCACATTCCACTTTTATATTCTGAGATTTATGCTTTGATAGCAGGTCAATCTTTAAATCAGATCGTATTTCTGCATCTTCAATTGTTGCCTGCTGAACGTCGTCAAGGACAAACGCCGGGCGAACTTCGCGGGGACCTGTTTTCAAGCGGACATTCTCAAAAACGATATTTTTAACGTGTCTGACATAAAAGCCTGAGGCAGGCAAAATATCGCCAAACATAGCAGCAGTTGGATAGCCTGCGTCGTTTTCAGGGACTATCGTTGCTTCGTCCGCCACGGTTCCGTTACTTAAGTTGGTGATCAGAATATTCCCCAGGAAAATACGCTCAGCGTAAGTACCTTCAATTCCGGTAATGTTGGATGTCGTTTTAGAAGTCGTCGTTGCCGTGATATTGGTAATGGAGACATTTTTCAGCTCACCAATTTGAGGTTGAGGAGCATCAGGAGCATGCTTTCTGGCGCGGTTTCCCAATCGAACAAATATGGGACATCCTGTTTCCATAATCGAAATACGATCAATACTCACCTGATCTAAAACACCACCGTCGACCATTTCTACAGAGATGGCCGATTGACCGATTGCCGTGCCATAGTAGGTTGTTTTTTTCTCACTCGGACTAACAACACAGTTCGTGATTTGTATGTTTTGAAATCCGCCGGTTGTTTCAGTTCCTAATTTTAGCGAGTTGCAGTGTGAGTGAATCACACAGTTATTAACAGTCACATTTTTGCAGGAACGTGGGCTCGTACTTTTCAGGCAAATTCCATCGTCGTCTGAATCTACAATGCAGTCTGAAATCACAACATCATGGCAGCCGTCAATATCAATACCATCGTTATTGTAATTGCAATGATTGTATATCCTGATCCCACGAATTTGCAAATTGTCGCACGCCAGATAATGCTGCATCCATGCTCCTGAATTGGTCATGAACACACCTTCTATTTTTACATTTTTGCAATTGATTAGCTGAATTCCATGAGGTCGCCTGATTCCTTCATCGTTTCCTATTCGAATAAATACTTCCCCTTGTCCGTCAATTGTTCCGTTACCAACAATGCCAATATCATGCTGTCCCTCGGCAAAAATAAGTTGTTTGGTTTCCTTCAAGGTTCTCAGCGCAACATAGTCAGGTTGTATGCTGAGGTAGTCTTCAATATTGGTGCTTCCAAGCAATGTGGCTCCATGTTTGAGATGAAGATGGACACCGCTTTTTAAGATAATTGAACCGGTCAGGTATTTACCTGCAGGAAAAATTACTTCACCACCTCCGGTTTCGGAACATTGGTCGATGGCTTTTTGAATGATGACAGTATTTAAGGTTTTGCCATCAGCAGTTGCTCCAAACTCAATCACTTCGACATCTTTGGCTCGAAGATTAAAAGTCAGCAAAAGAAATAGGGACATTACAATCAGGTTCATTCTACTTTTCATTTTGTTATCGTTTTTTATTTTCAACAGTATTTCACGGAACTGAGTTGCAATGATTTGTTCCTAACGTAAAAAACTGTTACATGCTCGTTTCGGCTCTCAATTTGCTTTAATGCCAAAACAATCAAAACCTGAATATAGGGAAATCTATTCATTGGGGGAGTTTTTGGATGAGATTACTTCGTAAAGTTCTTGTAAAATAAAAAATTAACGTAATTGAATGTCTGCTTTTTAGGTGCAAAAAAAGGTCATCCCAAACGGAATGACCTTCAATCATATATTTTTTATAATGTGTTAGTCAATCATGTCAAACCCGCAATAAGGAACTAATACATCTGGCACTTTAATTCCGTCTGCTGTTTGGTAGTTTTCGAGCAGTGCGGCAACAATTCGGGGTAAAGCCAAAGCACTGCCATTCAGAGTGTGTGCAATCTGCGGTTTCTTTTGTCCTTCCTCACGGAAACGAAGTTTCAGACGATTGGCCTGAAATGATTCGAAATTGGAAACAGAACTTACTTCTAACCATTTTTCCTGGGCAGCCGAGAATACTTCAAAATCGTAGGTCAATGCCGCAGTAAAACTCATGTCGCCGCCACAAAGCCGAAGGATGCGATAAGGAAGGCCAAGTTTAGTAACCAAGCTCTCTACGTGTGCCACCATCTGATCCAGAATGTCATAGCTTTTATCGGGGTGGGCAACTTGCACGACTTCAACTTTGTCGAATTGGTGCAAGCGGTTTAATCCACGAACATCTTTGCCATACGATCCGGCTTCGCGACGGAAGCATGCACTGTAAGCTGTATTTTTTACGGGCAGTTGTTTGGCATCCAAAATCACATCGCGGTACAAATTGGTTACCGGAACCTCTGCTGTTGGAATCAGGTAGAGGTTGTCTTCGGTCACATGGTACATTTGTCCTTCTTTGTCGGGCAATTGACCAGTGCCAAAACCACTGTCTTCATTTACCACCAACGGCGGTTGAATCTCCAGATAGCCAGCATCGCGAGCTTCGTCTAAAAAGAAGTTGATTAAAGCACGTTGCAATCGAGCGCCTTTCCCTTTGTATACCGGGAACCCTGCTCCTGTTAATTTTACACCCAACTCAAAATCTATAAGATCGTATTTTTCAGCCAATTCCCAGTGAGGTAACTTGTTGTCACCCAATACTGGCATTTCGCCGGCAGCTTTTACCTCTTTATTATCTTCGGGAGTTTTTCCTGCCGGAACAATATCGGCTGGTAAATTAGGAAGTTGCACCTGCAAGTCAAAAACCTGCTCGTCAATTTTGGCGAATTCTTCATCCAGATTCTTGATATTTTCTTTCAGTTCCGAAGTTCTGGCTTTTGTGTGATTGGCCTCTTCTTGTTTGCCTTCGCGAAACAATTGTCCAATTTCTTTCGAAAGCGTATTCATTTCCGACTTATATTGGTCGGCCTGAACCTGCGTTTCGTTTTTCTTTTTATACAAATCGTTGATCTGTTCAACGATGGCAGAAGCATCAAAATTCTTCTTTTTAAGCTTTTCAATAACCAACTCCGGGTTTTCCTGGATGAATCTTAAATTGAGCATTTTTGAACGGGTTTTTAATTTGGTCGGGCAAAGTTAAAAAATAAAAAATCTCCTGCCTCAGTAAAGACAGGAGATTCTTATAACATATCGTTAAAATCGCTTAGTTTACTGCAGTAACAGGTTCTACAGAAACATACGATCTGTTGTCTCTTTTCTTTCTGAAAACAACAGTACCATCAATAAGGGCGAATAATGTATGATCTTTTCCCATACCAACATTTTCTCCAGGATGATGAGACGTTCCACGCTGACGAATAATAATATTCCCAGCTTTGCAAATTTGACCTCCGTATATTTTTACACCAAGTCGTTTACTTTCCGATTCGCGTCCGTTTTTCGAACTACCGACACCTTTCTTATGAGCCATGGTCTAATGTTTTTAAGGGTTATCCAATAATATCTTCAATTTGAATCTGAGTCATGTACTGACGGTGACCGTTTTTCTTTTTGTAACCTTTTCTTCTTTTCTTTTTGAAGACGATTACTTTGTCACCTTTCAAGTGTTCCAATACTTTGGCACTTACTTTAACTCCTTCAACTTTTGGTGTTCCTACTTTCACACCTGTTTCATCTTCTACTAAAAGAACGTTATCAAACTCAATGCTTGATCCTTCATCTTCCTGAAGACGGTGAACAAAAATCTTTTTGTCCTTTTCTACTTTGAATTGCTGTCCGGCAATTTCTACAATAGCGTACATTTTCTATCTTTTATAATTTCCTCCGGCAGGCGGGAAAATCAAATGATCGTCCACTTCTTGAGCCTACTCGAAAACTTCGGTCTGCAAAAGTAGATATTTTTTACTCAGAAGCAAAAAAATAGAGTCCTTTTTTAGCTGAGCCTGATTGGATTAGAAATGGGAGGTGAAATGATGGTCATTTTAGAAACTAAGAAACACCTCCTGTTTTTAATGAAACACTAAAAGTATTGTTATATTTGTTTGAATACATTGGTGATGTTCTATATCCTATGCAGAAAAAAAAGCTAAATATTCTCGGACTCTCAGTTAGTCAAACACAATCAGGCGCTTACGCCTTAGTCTTAGCCGAAGAAAATGGTGATCGACGAATTCCAATTATTATAGGGCCGGTTGAGGCTCAGGCAATTGCAATTCAGTTGGAAGGTTTGAAGCCACCACGGCCATTAACGCACGATTTATTTAAAAACCTGGCTTTTGCTTTCGATGTTAATGTGTCGGAAGTAATTATTTATAAGTTAGAAGAAGGGATTTTTTACTCTGAATTGGTGTGTGTGATGGGAGAAGACGAAGTTCGGATTGATTCACGCACCTCGGATGCCGTAGCGCTTGCTTTACGTTTTAAGTGCCCGATTTACACGAATGGAGATATTTTGGATAAAGCCGGTATCGTTATGGAAAACGAAGAAGAAGATCCGGTGGAGTTTCAAAGTAGATCTGGTGAGCCGGGTAGCAAGAACGAGTTTGAAAGTTACACAGAGAGTGAACTCAATGATATGCAGAATGAGGCTGTTAGTAATGAAGACTACGAGCGTGCTTCGAGAATCAGAGATGAACTCAACCGACGCAAAAAATAATTTTCAGTAAACATTTCAGACCATCCCATATCGACGGAAACATAGCTTTCAGGATTAGAGAGGTTGGGCGTTGCTGAGCAAAAAGAACTTTAAAATACGACAATGAATAGATTGCTGATCCTGCTACTGGCAACATGTTTTTTGGTGTTTTCGCTTCCTGCTTCATCTTATTCCAGTACACAATCGACGGCTGACGATAGCACAACCGTGGTCTCTGAACAGTCGTCCTCAACATCCAATATTTTAATCGAGCATGCCGAAGAGCGGAATTTTAATTTCGCGACCGTGTTGCGTGGCTTACTTGGTATGTTGGTTCTGGTTGGACTTGGTGCTTTGCTATCTCGCGACCGAAAGAATATACCCTGGAAAACAGTGGCGATTGGCTTAGCCTTCCAGATTGTGCTGGCATTGGGGGTGTTGTATGTTCCATTTATCCGGGGAGGCTTCGATTTTTTTGGCCATATTTTCGTGAAGATTCTCGACTTTACAAAGGCTGGGACTGATTTCTTATTTGGAACACTGGTCGATACAAGTCAATTCGGAATGATTTTCGCTTTCCAGATTTTACCAACAATCATCTTTTTCTCGGCATTAACCAGCTTGTTATTTTACTGGGGCATTATTCAAAAGGTTGTTTGGGCACTCGCCTGGGTGTTTTCCAAGTTAATGAAATTGTCAGGTGCTGAGTCTCTTTCAGTTGCCGGGAATATTTTTCTTGGACAGACAGAGTCACCATTGATGATTAAGGCTTACTTGCCAAAGATGAATGACTCTGAAATCATGTTGGTCATGACCGGAGGAATGGCAACGCTTGCTGGAGCAGTTTTGGCAGCTTATATCGGCATGCTGGGAGGAAGTGATCCTGTACTGCGGTTGGAATTTGCTAAACACTTACTAACCGCTTCAGTAATGGCTGCTCCCGGAGCTGTTATTTTTTCGAAGATTATGGTCCCCAATCCCGACGAAGTCAATAAAGATATTGAGGTGAGTAAAGACCGTATTGGTAGCAACGTGCTGGATGCCATCACCAACGGAACTTCCGAAGGCTTAAAACTGGCCGTAAATGTTGGAGCCATGCTTCTGGCCTTTTTAGCTCTGATTGCCATGTTCAACTTTATTTTCGGAAAAGTTGGCTATTGGACCGGCCTTAACGATGTTATTATTCAGGCTACCGACGGAAGATTTCATGAGCTGTCATTACAATTTTTATTAGGGTATATTTTTGCGCCTGTCATGTGGCTTATCGGAGTAAATCCGCAAGACATTTTATTAGTTGGCCGTCTGTTAGGTGAGAAACTTATTTTGACAGAGTTTATTGGCTACATTAGTCTCTCAGATCTGAAAGCAGCCGGCGCTTTTGCTGATCAAAAATCCATCATAATGGCCACCTATATTCTATGTGGGTTTGCCAATTTTGCATCCATCGGGATTCAGATTGGTGGAATTGGAGCATTAGCTCCCAACAAACGAGTTACTTTATCGAAATACGGAATGCCGGCTTTGATTGCCGGAACGTTGGCCTCTCTGATGTCGGCAACAATTATCGGTATGATTTTGGGATCGTGATCGTGACATTCAAAAGGTTACCACTTACTTCATGCTGTTGAATACTTAACATTCGTGGATAGTTAACGTATGATCATATATATGAATCATTCAAAAACTTTCCGTTATGAAACACATCAACGTAATTCTCGGATTTTTCTTGTTAACCTTTCTGTTTTCCGGCTGCAATACCAATCCTAAGGTCGGGTTGCTTCTGGACACCGTTGAACGCGAAAGATGGACAAAAGACAGAGACCTGTTTGTAAACAAAGTGGAAGAACTTGGAGGCTCTGTGATCGTAAAAGTTGCCGAATCTGACCCATCGGTTCAGTTTCAGCAAGCGCTTGATTTGATTAATGAGGGGATTGATGTATTGGTTATTGTTCCGGTTGATAAGACCGTGGCTGCCGGTATTGTAACAACTGCGAAAAAATCACACGTCTCGGTAGTGGCATATGACCGACTCATTTGGGATTGCGATCTGGATTTCTACATTTCAACCGACAATATTCAGATTGGAGAAAAGCAAGCTAACTTCCTTACAAGCTCGAAACCAGAGGGAAACTATGTGCTTATTGGAGGACCAACTATTGACAACAACTCAGTTCAACTATATCTTGGTTGGATGAATGTGCTTCAACCCTTGGTTGATAAAGGTGATATCAACATTGTCTCAAATACGTTTGCAAACGAGTGGAATGTAGAGAATGGATACACGGTTGTTAAAGACTTACTTGACAATGATGTTCAACTAGATGCAATTATTGCAGGGAACGACGCATTGGCAAGCGGTGCTATTCAGGCTCTTCACGAAAATGACCTTGAAGGTGAAGTTTTGGTAGCCGGACAGGATGCCGACATAAACGCCATTCGGAATATTGTTTTTGGAAACCAGACGATTACAGTTTACAAGCCTTTAGAGTCAATGGCATTTAACGCGGCGATTGCAGCTGTTAAAATGGCGAAAGGCAAAAATCCTACTGATAACATGAGCTTTACGGTAAATAATGGTCATCATTTGGTGCCGGCTATTCTTTTGGAAGGGCAAATTGTTAACAAACAAAATATTAAAATGACCGTCATTTCGGAAGGTTTTATTGCCGAACAGGAAGTATTTGAATGATACCAATACCGGTCATTTTCTTGATGAGAGCGTGGGCCGTTTTGTCCACGCTCTTTTCGTTTCGACCTCTAATTGTTTATAAAATTGCCTTTCCCTATTCAATCAAAAAGCTTAACTTCCCGCATTGAAAAAAAGAGGAAATTGAACATTAATCGTTGAAGGAGAAATCATGAGGCAATATCTTGACTTACTGGAGCATGTCACCAAAAATGGTGTAAAAAAAGATGACCGTACAGGAACGGGGACAATCAGTGTTTTTGGACACCAAATGCGCTTTAATCTTGCTGAAGGATTTCCAGTACTAACCACCAAGAAGCTTCACTTAAAATCAATTATTCATGAGCTTTTATGGTTTCTGGATGGCGACACCAATAACAATACGTTAAAAGAAAAAGGTGTTCGTATTTGGAACGAGTGGGCGAATGAAGACGGTGACCTGGGACATATCTATGGTTACCAATGGCGTTCGTGGCCTACTCCCGATGGCAAGCAGATCGATCAGATTTCAGAAGTTGTTGATTCAATTAAAAATAATCCCAACTCACGGCGGCTTATTGTGAGTGCCTGGAATGTTGGCGAGCTGGATAAAATGAATTTGCCGCCTTGCCATCTGTTATTTCAGTTTTATGTGGCTGATGGTAAGTTAAGTTGCCAGCTTTATCAGCGTAGTTGCGACGTTTTTCTGGGCGTGCCTTTTAATGTGGCTTCGTATGCGCTGCTCACCATGATGATGGCACAAGTAACCGGATTGGAGCCCGGCGAATTTGTTTGGACCGGTGGTGATGTGCATATTTATTCCAATCACCTGGAACAGGTTGAATTGCAATTAACACGTCTTCCGAAGAAATTACCCACGATGAAAATCAATCCGGATGTGAAGTCAATTTTCGATTTTAAATTTGAAGATTTTGAATTGGAAAATTACGAAGCTCATCCGCATATTCCCGGGAAAGTTGCTGTTTAAATACAATATTGAATTAAAATTATTAGGAGACTCAGCTGAAGTAAGCTTCTTAATAATACCAAATATACACCGCTTATGATTCATCAAAATATCTCGATCATTGTTGCCATTGCACAAAACTTTGCCATCGGTAAAAACAACGATTTGCTGTTTCATTTACCCAACGATTTAAAGCATTTCAAGGAAATTACCTCGGGACACACGATTATTATGGGGCGTAATACTTTGCTTTCGCTGCCTAAATGGCCCTTGCCCAATCGCCGTCATATTGTGATTAGCGATAAGTTGGACGATTGTTTTGATGGATGTGAAGTGGTCTCTTCTATTGACGAAGCGATTGAGAAAGTGAAGGATGAGAAGGAAGCTTTTGTGATTGGCGGTGGCATGATTTATAAGCAGTTTTACCCGATGGCCGGCAAACTGTATCTAACCTTGGTCCATAAAGATTTTGATGCCGATGTTTATTTTCCGACGATAGATTATAAGGATTGGGATGTCGAAAGTCGTGAGGATTTTCATGACGAAAAGAATGGCTTCGACTATTCGTATCTCAATCTTATTCGAGAATAGATTGAAAAAAAAATCCTGCTCGAGGCAGGATTTTTTAATGTATGTTAGAGTTTCTCGACGTACTCAATAAAGTCAGTCATATTGTCAAAACCTTCTTCTTTTTGGCAGGCCGAAGTAACCCAGGTCGAAATGTAATTGGTTGGTTTCGAAATTAACTGATATTCTTTTTCTAACTTTTCCTCTTTTACAAAGTCCGCAGGATCGTACATAATTGCCGCGCCAATATTCAATTGGAAAGCTGCTACATCTTCGGGGTGCAAGCCCCAGGTGGCGATAAAGCCTTCACCTTCTTTTGTTTCGGTTCCGGCGTGGTAGTTAACACCGGTTACAAACTGAACAGGCTCCGAGCTAAAAGCAAAAGCTTCCACCTTGGCTTCGCGCATGCCTGAGTAAACAGTTACCCGAACCAACACATCAATGCTATCGCCTTTATAGGGTACATTTTCCGACAGCATTTCCATGTACGATGTATTAGCCTCTTTTTTTACACAGGCGGTACGCATTGTAACGGGATCAAGGAAAACGACTTGTTCTCCGTCCCATAAACGAACACCACCCAGACCGACTGTTTGACCAACTTTGTATTGATCGGCTCCCCAGCCTTCTTCTTGCTGCTCAGGAGTTGGATACCATTTGGCTTCTGCCAGTTCCAGCTGAGGTTTTGTTTTGTTGTACACATCGATGGCTACTTTGTGGTCGAAGTAAAGACGAAGACCCATCCATTCGTTTTCAACCGCCGGTCCGTGGTGACCAACTTTTTGATACAAGTCTCCGGTTTCAGACGAAATACAATCAACTTGTTCGTGTTTATCTTTCCAGTATAAACTTTTATCGGTTTTATTTTGGGCTAGTACCGGAAGCCCGATTAATGCGATTAATGCTAACGTGATCAGGTTTTTCATCTCAATCTAATTTAAAATTTTCGACAGTATTTATCTTTCTCAATCATCTACTTTAAAGCTATTATTCAATAGAATTTTCTGGGAATAACTGGTATGGATAAAGACACTTTATCAATGTCGTTTCTTTACAAATATAGTAAATAAGCTATTTCTGATAAAGAAAGTTGCAGAAAAGTGCAACCGATTGCGCAATAGAAAGCAAAAAAATCCGATTTGCAGGATCGGATTTCTTTTTGAAAATATAGTGTATGAATTACATCATTCCGGATTGTCCTGAAGCGGCGAAAGATTGAAGAACTTCTATTAGGCTGTACATCAGGTATAATCCACCAATGACAAATAAGGTAGTTTGTTTGACTCTGTTTTTTACGGCGAATGCCAATCCAAACGGAACAAATGCCCAAACGATTCCCATCAGCATATTGACAAGTTCGTACCAAACTGGCGAATAGTGATTCTCGGTGAATATGGGAACAAGCGCCCAAAACAATCGGGAAAAGGCCATCCAGATAACAATAATCAGAATGACAGAATCTTCGATGGAGGAATCATCAGACGATAGTTCAACTGTTTGCATCGAATCTGTTTCTTCATCGTAGTTGTAGCTGATTGTAGGATTCTCGCCATATTTATTTTCGCCCGGAAAACTGGATTTCGCCAGCAGATATATCAAGTAAAGTGTTCCAACAACCGGAATCAGGCCAACAAGAACCATCAATCCTGTTTTGTTAATGTCGTGCATTCGTCTTACCGAAAGAGCAACACTGGGAACCAGAAGGGCCAGAACAAAAATGCTGTAAAGTATTCCAATTCCTGATTTGCCAAATGCAAGGCCCAGAACATTGTCCAGAATTAAAGCGACCGTCGCAAAAATTAGGTTGAATAAAATAAACATCCAGTATTCGGTTCTACTGGCGCGACCTTTAAAATCAGCATATTGCTTTAAGACTTTTAAATACCAATTCATTTCATAAGTTTTATTTTTCCCTACTCATCAGGCTTTTCGGGGGCGCCCTGTTTTTATTGTGGTTTCTAGCCTCCACATGTTGTCCGTTCGTTTCCGACGAATTTTGATACAGCTAATTTAAACATTTCTTTGAATTATGCGAGGATTGTTTTTCTGATGATGATTTTCCCACTTATTATGTACATTCAAGATCATCAAAACAGACAGAAAGGAGCAGGGCGATAGTTTGTTTTAAATGCGGTTTAATATCGATTTCTCGATAAAATGTGGTGATCCGATCTGGACCTGGCGGCCTAGTTAAAGGGCTTATTTTCAAGCATCATCTGGGTTTGTTGCAGGTGGTGATCTGCTTGTTCAAGTTGTTTGTGTGTTTCGTTAAAATCCTGAATGAACTGTATGATATAGGCATCGCGGTTATAAATGCCGTGAACAATGTACTCGTCAATTTTTTTTATGATTTGATCCAGTTTTGCAGCCACGCTTTTGAATTGCTTTTGCTCTTGCAAGGCTCTTTTTGCTATTCTTTCGTTTGAATTCTTTTGTGCGTAGTAAGCTGCGTCAGCACATTTGTACGATGAATTTTTCACATAAAAATAAGTGCTATCCAAATCCTCCCGGGCATAAAGGAAATACTCCTTGATTTCGGTATTGTCAAAAGCTCCTTCAAAAAAACGCAGGTGATCGGCCGATCTTTCTGCTGCCTCCAATGCTTTTTTACTGAATACGCATGCTTTTGATAGTTCCGTCTCGGCATTTTGCTGAGCAAGAGTAACAAGCGGAAATGTCAGCAGCAGAAGAATGTAAATTTGGACTCTCATCAGCTTCGTGTTTGTTGGTTTTTCGTTGGGCGTTTGTGTTTCCAGCGTTTATGCGACCAGAGATAGAATTCGGGGCGCTCCTGAATGATCCTTTCAATCTTGCTTACGTACCGATGTAGCACTTCATCTGCAGGAAGTTCTGCGGGGCGTTCAGCCAGCACTTCAAAATAAGTTTGGTAGTAGCCGCGTTTCACCTTCTCGATATGCTGGTATAGCACCGTAAAATTGGTATGCTTTGCCAAAGCTTCGGCTCCGGGGAAAAAACCGGCATCCTGATTCAAAAAAGTTGTCCAGAAACGGGTGTTAGCCTTGGGGCGTTGGTCCGAACATAACCAGGTGAAAGTTGCTTGCTCTTTCTTTTTGTAGTTCAAAACAGTTTTTACGATCTTTTTGGTTGATACCAACTCCCCGCCAAAGCGGCTCCGCATCCGGTTAATGAACCCATCCCAGGTAAGATTTCGAGCCGGATTGTATACCAACAGGCAACGATGTTTCAGGTAGTAGGGCAAAAAGGAGTTCCATTCCCAGTTATTGTAGTGCATGGTTAGCACGAGCACACTTTGCCCGTCAGTAAAATATTGATTCACCAATTCGGGGTTGCGCACCACCATGCGTTTTGCAAGCTCTTTCTCCGAAATGGTTTTCAGCTTAAACGACTCCACCAGCAAGTCACAAAAATGATGGTAAAATTTACGGGCGATGGTGTTTAGCTCTTCCGATGATTTTTCGGGGAATGCGTGATGCAGATTTTCCAAGACCACCATTTCCCGATATTTGAAGATTCGGTATACCAGAAAAAACAACAAATCAGACAAGGCATAGAGCAGCCAAAAAGGGAGTAGCGACAACAAGGTCAGCAACACAAATCCAATATAGCTGGCTAGTTTGCTCATGGGGTATTTTTCGGCAGGCGATCAATCATTTCAACATCGTCGGGACGTTTGTGCTTCCAGCGGCGGTGCGACCACAGCCAATACTCGGGTGTTTCGCTGATCACCTCTTCCATTTTATCGATGTAGGTCAGCAAAATGTCCTCCGGCTTTTGTTTGCTCGGCTCGGCAAACAGTTCGATAAAATTAACTTCGTATTTTCCGCGACCAATTTTTTTTGTGTGATGAAAAAAGACCGGCTGATTGGTTTTGTAGGCTATTTTCTCGGGCCCGCTGAAAAAAGGCGTTTCCTGATTTAAAAAGGTCGTCCAGAACTTCGTGGTTTGAAAAGGTGTTTGGTCGGCGGCTAACCACAGGCAACCCGGGCGTTCGGTTTTATCAAACTGAATCGCAAAACGAGCGGACTTGTGCACCGGAACCGAGATTCCTCCAAACCGCCCGCGCATGTCAAGAATGAATCGCTCCATCTCAAAATTATCGCGTACCGGGTTGTAAATCATTAGCAGCTGATGGCTGGCCAAACGTTGCAGGCTGGCACTCCATTCCCAGTTATTGTAGTGCATCCCCAATAGGATAATGCTTTTTTGCTGCTTGAAGTATTCTTCTACTTTTTCAATTCCCTTTACTGTTACCCGTTTGTTCAGCTCCCGATCTGAAATACTATGCAGCTTGATAGCTTCCAGTCCCAAGTCGCACAGGTGGCGGTAAAATTTGCGGGCGATGGTATCAATTTCCTGTTCTGTTTTCTCAGGGAACGAGTTGCGAAGGTTAGTATATACCACTTTCCGGCGGTAACGAAAAACATAAAACACAAGCAGATAGAAGAAGTCTGATTTTAAATACAGAATAGGAAAAGGTATATGCGATAAGGCTTTCAGAAGCCAAACGATCAGATTGTTGAAAATTTTGCCCATGTTTTTTATTTTCGAGACAGGCAAAATTAAGATTTTATTTAGGAAGTCATTCTGAAAACTGAGTTTTACTTGATGTCTGGTTTGCTGTAGTTGGGGGTTCAGCCCAAACCCCGGTTCTTTTTCTTCTGCTAGTAAAGTAGTGGATGTAAATATCCCAATTGAAGGTTCGTCATCGGGAACTCGTTTCAGAATCGGTTGGCCAGTTGCTCTAATATTGACCGAAACAGATTGCTGCTATCTTCACCCTCCTGGCTCTTGGTTCTTTATTCTTGGATCTAATGTCTGATATCTATTGTCTTGGTGTCATTGCATGCGCTGGGGCGTTGCCCCAAACCCCATTTCATTTCTTTTCCGATGAAAAGAAACGAAACAAAGAAAAATCTTGTCAAACCGAACCCTCAGCCGGGCGTTTTGACGGCCTTCGCGCTTTTCGCCTTTCGGCGAAATGGGGGACTTGGTGTCGATCTGAAAATCCGAATATCTGAAAATCTTGGTTCTAGTATCTAATGTCTTGTTTTCTTTTCCCCAAACCCCAATTACTTTTTTGTCTTGATACCAAAAAGTAATCAAAAAAGATCAAGTCAAAGTTGTCTTTTCGAACGGAACCTGATTTTTGTCTTGACACAAAAACCAGGAAAAAAAGTCAAGGCTGACGATGCTTTTGAACAAAAACTACGGGTCAGTCACTGCCCGAAAACCAAACTCCTCCTTTCAGTCGTCAAACAGGGTTTTCTTAGCGAGTGCCATTGCTGTTTCCTTTCCTTGTTTTCCAGTTCAAAACCCTCGTAGGCCGGGCTTTTCGCCTGCCGGCGAAGCGGGGGACTTAAATATCCCAATTGAATGTTCTTCATCGGGAACTCGTTTCAGGATCGGTTGGCCAGTTGCTCCAATATTGACCGAAACAGATTGCTGCTATCTTCACCCTCCTGGCTCTTGGTTCTTTATTCTTGGATCTAATGTCTGATATCTAACGTCTTGTTCGCATTACCTGTGTTGGGGCGTTGCCCCAAACCCCAAATACTTTTTTGTCTTGATACCAAAAAGTATTCAAAAAAAATCAAGTCAAAGTTATCCTTCCACGCGCGTCTGGATTTTTTCTTTCCGGCGCACTACCCGGGATACCCGCCAAAAATCCTTCCCTCCACCGCTGGCCCGGGCGAAGTTTACTTTTTACCGACTCAAGTTATCATTTACTCAACTGCAGTCACCATTTTCCTGACTCGACTTAGCGTTTACCCGACTGCAGTTACCTTTTTACCGACTCGAGTCGGTTTTGAATAGAATGAGTGCTGCATAAAACCGCTTTCGTTTATCTTTTTACCGAATGAATTCACTTCAAAGGTGAACCAGTTCGGTTTGGAACTGCTCTAATTCACCTTTTTACCGAACTCGCGCATCTCCGGGCTGAGTGAATGCTATATTGAACTCCGCGAGTTCGGTTTTGAAGTGGGGGGGGGACTTCGGAAGTGGGGTACCCCACTTGGGAAGTACCCCCATGGCCTGTTAAATAGACCTTGTTTAGAATGCGAATAAATTAAGTTAATCAAGCCGTTAACTTTGTTATGTTTTGTATATTGAGGAGCGAAATCAACCCACTTCAATGACCAAACAAAAAACCATCACCTTGAGCTACGCCAATCACCGGCAACAAACGGTTGTGCGGATTGATTTTGCTTACGATGCCAAACTGACCGCCCAGGTGAAACAGTTTAAAGGCACCCGTTGGAGCCAAACGATGGGTTGTTGGTATGTGCCAAAAGCGCAATTTGACCTGCACCAATTTTTCGAGACACTCAGGGGAAAGGCTTGGGTGGATTATGAGGGATTGAAAACCACCGATGCCCCGGCAATGCCCGAAGCTCGAAAAGCAAAAGCCGAAAGCCACCCGAAGGAGCAAACTGACGTTCCTGGGGGTTACCGCGAGATGCTGGAACAAAAGCGATACAGCATGAATACCCAAAAGATTTACATCAGCTATATGCGCGATTTTGCGACCATGTTCAGGAAGTATGATTTGCGGGACGTGACTAAAGACCAGATTAACCGGTATATTTTGTGGCTGATCCGCGAGAAAGGCATTTCGGCCAGCCAGCAGAATCAACGCATCAATGCTGTCAAATTTTACTATGAGAAAGTCTTGGGAAGGCCGGGAGAATTTTACGCTATTGAGCGCCCTCGTAAAAGCTTTGAGTTACCCAAAGTGCTTTCTGAAAATGAAGTATTGGCGATATTAAGAGCTGCCCAAAATATCAAACATAAAGCTATATTAGGGACAATCTATTCGGCAGGATTAAGAAGAAGTGAATTAATTAATTTACGCATTCAAGACGTTCAGTTTGATAAGCATATTTTATATATTCGAGGAGCAAAAGGAAAGAAAGACAGAACAAGTCTTTTATCCGATTCAATCGGCATCGTATTACAACGCTATATGCAAAAGGAAAAACCAAACTATTGGCTATTTGAAGGCCCCGGCAGGACAAAATACAGTACAACCAGCATTGCTCGCGTTTTACACGCTGCTGCTGAGAAAGCAGGAATTCGCAAACGAGTAACACCTCACATGCTTCGCCATTCATTTGCCACTCACATGTTGGAACAAGGAGTTGATATTCGTTACATACAAACTATATTGGGACATGAATCGAGTAAAACAACGGAGATTTACACCCACGTGAGTACAAAGTCTCTTGCAAAAATCAAA
>NZ_WVEM01000013.1 GCF_009847015.1 Sunxiuqinia indica | reverse complement strand
ATGCCCTTGTATTTATATCCCCATCAGAATTTGACGCAATTTTTATTAAATCCAACGATCAAAAATAAAACCCCGCAAATTACAATGTCCGATTCTTTGGCTGATGAATAATGCGGGTTAACTTTGATCACTTTGAGATACATGCCACCCACCCATAAATAATCGTCTTCTGTTGACTTTTCAACAACTTCGTTTTCCAGAGTCGTACCACCTACAGTTGCAGTGTATTTGTCACCAACCTTTGAACCATAGTTTACCAGCGTTAGTTTACTTCCGTCGTTAAAAATAACCTGAGCGCCTTCATCGGTAACTTTTGCATTGACCTCTGCCGTTACTGTGTTTCCGGAGATGCTTACTGTTCCAGGAAATCTTTCTGTTGGTACCATCTTCAGCAAATCAGTGTAGGTGCTATTTGTAGTGCTGCCTGAGCATTGGAAGGTTGAAACGCCACCTTCTAGTTTTGTAACACGCATACTTGTGTTGGAAATTCCGAATTGGCCAACGGTCCAAGCAATCGTATTTCCAACCTCTCCAATCGGAGACTGGTTACCACCAAGATTCAAAAAGTCATCGTCATTTTTGTTGCATGAGGCTACTGTAATCAATAGCGCCATTAGACATAGTCTCAAATTTTTCATAATTAATTGAGTTTTGGGTTTTTATTTTGTTGCTAAAAGTACGGGGATGCAGTCTTTCGCAGGTTTCAAATGATAAAAATCTTGGGTCAAAAGGTAAAATCTTGGGGTGTTTCTTAATTATGGTGCGCGAATGAATAAATATTCAAAATATGTATCTTTGCATTAGCATAAAATGATGCTTTTTAGCACTGGTGATGGAGCATTTAAAACTTAGTTTATTAATATCTTCTTTTATTATCCCGCTGTTGTTGGCGATAACAATTTTGGTTGTTTCTAAGAGAGACCTTCCTAAAAAAGTAATGGCATTCGCCTTGCTGAATGCGTTTTTCGTTTTTCTGGCTAATTACTTCTATTTTCAAAAATTATATGTGTTTTATACTCACGTTCACAGTTTGCATATTGCCACGGTATTGTGGTTGTTTCCATCCATCTATTTGTACGTTAAGAGCATTGTCAGCAATAACTTGAAAAAGGAGCTTGTTCATTTACTTCCCGGCTTACTGTTTGGAACTACTTCGGCGATTTTATTTTATGGATTTCTCGATCAAGAGGAGCGGGCTTTGTATCTCTCGACCTATCGAACCGGCGTTGGATTTACACAACTTAATTTGAAAGTGTTGTCTGTTTTTCGCTCAGTAGATGTATTGATGATTGTTGTTCAGGTTATCTATTATTCAATTGCTTTTATTCGCATTCCGGGGAAGTATCACGACCGTTTGATGCAGGAATATTCCAATATTGAGAACTTCTCAATTAACTGGCTGAAGTTGTTTAATATCGCCTTTGTTTTGGTTGGGCTGTTGAGTGTTGCTTTTTATATTTTAAATCCTTTTCATCAGGGAAACGACTTCTTTTTGGTTTTCTTTTTATTTTTTATTTCCGCTTTTATCTGGGTAATTGGTATTTGGTCGTTCAAACAAAAGAGGCCAAAAGTTGATTTGCAGGAAACGGAAATTAGCCTGCCTCTTGTTGAGAATTCAATAGACTCCGGTGAGAGCCAACTGGAGAAATCATTGCTTCGTTATTTCGAAGAAGAGCAGCCGTTTCTACAGCCCGATTTAAGTCTCACAGCCGTTTGCAAGCAAATTGGAACCAATCGATCGTACCTTTCAGGGCTGATTAATTCTTGCTTTGGAATGAATTTCAACACCTTCGTTAACCAATATCGAATTCGGTACCTCAATGACTATTTAAAGCAGTTTCCTCACACCCCAAAAGATGTTCAAGTTCAGATTGCCGGCTTTGGTTCGGTGAGTTCGTTAAATCGTGCTCGGAAGAAATCAGAAGAGATTTTGAATCAGCAAAGCTCTTTCCTTTCAATGAGCTAAAATAAATTTTTGTGTTTCAAGGAATCAGCGTATTTTTGCAGCTCATTTTCATAGAAGATTTACCCAATGAATAAACCGACCGTTGTAAGTGGCATTAGGCCAACCGGATTTTTACACTTAGGAAACTATTTTGGCGCAGTACAAAACTTTTTGCGTATGCAGGAAGATTACAACTGTTACTTTTTTATTGCCGATATTCACTCGCTAACAACGCATCCTACGCCTGAGAATCTGCAGGCTGGAGTTAAACAAGTGCTGGCTGAGTATTTGGCTTGTGGTATTGACCCTGAAAAATCAACGATTTTTATTCAAAGTGATGTGCCGGAAATTTCGGAGCTGTACACCATCTTGAATATGAATGCCTATTTGGGGGAATTGGAACGTACAACTTCATTTAAAGATAAAGCCCGCCAACAGCCTGAGAATGTGAACGCCGGTTTGTTGACCTATCCGGTGTTAATGGCTTCAGATATCATTATCCATAAAGCACACTTTGTTCCGGTAGGGAAGGATCAGGAGCAAAATCTGGAGATGGCTCGAAAGTTTGCTAAGCGATTCAATCGCATGTACAAGTCTGATGTGTTTCCGATTCCAAAGCCATTTACTTTTGATGGTGCTGATTTGGTTAAAGTTCCCGGATTGGACGGCAGCGGTAAAATGGGTAAATCAGAAGGCAATGCCATTAATCTATACGATACCGAGAAGGAAATTCGCAAAAAAGTGATGCGTGCGGTGACTGATTCCGGACCAACAGAAATGAACGCAGAGAAACCGGAGGCGATTCAGAACTTGTTTGCCCTTATGAAAATTGTTTCGCTGCCGGAAGTGGTTTCTCAGTTTGATGAGGCCTACAACAAATGCGAAATTCGTTATGGCGATATGAAAAAGCAATTGGCTGAAGATATTGTGAAATTCACCAACCCTATTCGGGAGCGCATTGTAGATATTTTAGAAGATGACGCTTACTTGGCTAAAGTGGCTCAAATGGGTGCTGAAAAGGCTCGTGAATCAGCTGTTGCTACCTTGCAGGAAGTGAAAAAATTGGTTGGGTTTCGCAAATTCTACTAAGCCCAAATAAGTAGGGAATTCCGTCATCTCTTTAAGCCAATCAACACTCCTATCGGTTCGGAGATTGTACCATTGAAGCTTTCAGCAATATAGAGTTGGGGGTTTCTCTGGGGCGCGTTCCTGAAAAATCAGGCAATAAAAAACCCCTTTAAAAAGGGGCTTCCATTTATCTTTTAACGTAAATCCATACTCCTGAGTCGGGTGATTCCGTTCTTAATTTTGCTCGAAATGTTTTCGCTTCTCGCATGGAGGCGAAGCTCTCCAGTGCAATGTAGTTCAACCCTTTTATTACACCTATATTACGTGCGTTAAAACCTTCGTCTTGCTTTTGTTGTACAAACCTTGCAGCATTGGCTGCACTTCTGAAACTACCGCCAATAAGGTAGTATGCGTGATCAAGAGCCGGTTTTTCAGTCATAGCTGAAACTTCAACAACAGCAGGACGAGGCTCGATTTTTTGAACTACTTCCAGACGTGGCATCATCTCAGTCAAACTTGTGATGTCGGATTTTTGCAGGTTGCTGTTGTTGTTGTGAAACGGCACGAGTGCCAATGCAAACAACAATGGAATTGCCACTAGCACCTTTTTCAGTGTGCGTTTTTGGAAAAGTACCTGAACGGCATCGCGTTGTTCTTGCGAAATTGGAGTGCGAACGGTGTTTTTTGCGTACAGTGTTTCGTACTCAAAAGCTCCCAGTCCATAGGCGTCCAGGTTCAGGTTTTCAATAATCACCGGATTAAATACCAGGCTTTCATTTTCATCATAAACCAATTCGCCAATCCCTTCAATATTGATGGTCTCACCATCGGTTAACCGGTAGTTCATTTCCTGAACCAGCAGATCAACTTTACGACTGGCTGCGAGATAGTTGTCACCTTCTTTTTCAACAAGATAATTAATCAGCAAGCCGTCGTTAAATTTCAGCTTTTCGTTAAAGCTAATGGCTTTTGTAGGAGGTGCAAACTGTGCATTCTGATGCGTGGCTGGTTTGTAATTACTTACAAATCCTCCAAACTCAGGAATGATCACACAGTCATTCAACAATAAAAGTTCTTTGATATAGCTTAATATTTCCACAGAATTTCAATGTTTGCATCAAAAATAAAGAAAAATTAATACGTTAACAAGTCAAAGTTTTCAACATTTGTTGGGAGTTTTCAAGGGTGGGAGATTAGGATGTACTTTGATGATCCATTATGCACTGCTGAAAAAGTTGTAGTTTTGGGGAAAAATACTCAATCAATTACTATGACTCAAAAAATTTTAGTGACCGGAGGAACCGGCTATATCGGATCTCATACGGTTGTCGAACTGCAAAATGCAGGATATGAAGTGATCGTCGTGGATGATCTTTCCAACTCCAGTGCCGACGTTCTGGGAAACATCGAAAAGATATCGGGGAAGAAACCGGCTTTCGAGCAATTTAGCTTGGCTGATTACAACAAAACCGAAGATTTTTTTAGTCGTAATCAGGATATCGCGGCCATTATTCACTTTGCGGCTTCGAAGGCTGTTGGCGAATCGGTGCAGATGCCCTTGCATTACTATCGCAACAACTTGGTTTCGTTGATGAATATTTTGGAATGCCAGCGAAAGTTCAGCATTGCCAACATTGTATTTTCTTCTTCTTGTACTGTTTACGGGCAACCGGATCAATTGCCGGTAACTGAAAATACGCCTCGCAAAGATGCGGAGTCACCATACGGAAATACCAAACGGGTGAATGAAGATATTTTGCAAGACAGCATTAAAGCTTATCCTGAAATTACGGGAATCGCCTTGCGTTATTTCAATCCAATTGGAGCGCATCCAACGGCTTTGATTGGTGAGTTACCTCTTGGGGTGCCGCAAAATCTGGTGCCTTTTATTACACAAACAGGTGCCGGACTGCGCGAACAATTGAGCGTTTTTGGCGATGACTACGATACTCCGGACGGATCGGCTATTCGCGATTACATTAATGTAGTAGACTTGGCCAAAGCTCACGTTATTGCAATTAAACGGTTGCTTGAAAGTAAGAATAAAGCCGGCTACGAAGTCTTTAACCTTGGGACAGGAAATGGCTACTCGGTGCTGGAAATTATCAACGGTTTTGAAAAGGCGACCGGTGTAAAGCTGAACTATAAAATTGTACCTCGCCGTGGCGGTGATATAGAAAAAATTTGGGCTGATACCACCTATGCTAACGAAGAGCTGGGATGGAAAGCCGAAAAGGGACTGGAAGAAACTTTGCTCTCGGCTTGGAACTGGGAGAAGAAAGTGCGGGGAATAGAGTAGGAGCATTAAAAAAATAGTACTTAGAATAAAAATTAGGCCAGGCGGTAAATCCGTTTGGCTTTTTTTGATGGTTTGCGCTGTATTTATTTGAACTATTGAAGACAGAGCCAATTCTTTCTAATTGTTTAAATACCCGAATTTTGAATAGTTTTTAGTTGAAAGGCGTTTACTTTTTTATACGGATATAAAGAGCTTTTTGATTGGAATTACTTTCGGAGAGTGAGATTCGTCTTCGTCCCAAAACCAAGCCTGGTTGCAACTTTATTCACACAATATTTCCACATAACATAAACTTAACATTTCAATTCTTTCGTGCTCCTGTAGATGTTGCTTGTATTGTTTTTTGCTGAAAATAAGAGGTTTGAGTCCTTTGTTAATCGTCAGCCACTTTCCGCATTTTGCTCGTTAAAATCCAATTTTTAAAAATTAAAACATACAAACATCTAAAAATATAGATACATACATATAGATTGATTAGTTTTGCCATCTGAAAAGGTATTAGAAAAGAAAAGATATGCAAAAACAATTACACATTTATCTACTGCTATTGAGTTTTGCGGCTCCGCTAATTGGAGTGGGGCAGGTAAAGCGGTTGAGTTTAGAGGACGCTCTGCAGTTAGCTCGTGAAAACAACCGGTCGGTAAAGGTTGCCGATGCGCGACAGCGTGCAGCACGCGGATCTTATCGAATGACCAATTCCCTGTTTTTACCCGGTCTGTCGGTTAGTCATACTGGCGTATCAACTAACGATCCACTGTCTGCTTTTGGGTTTAAGTTAAAGCAGGAGACCGTCAGTCAGGCCGACTTCAATCCGGCTTCACTCAATGATCCGGATGATATTGAGAATTTTACGACTAAAATTGAGCTGCAGCAGCCCATCCTGAATGTCGATGGTATCTACGCTCGCAAAGCTGCCAAGAATCAATACGAAGCACTTTCGCTTCGGGCCGAGCGAACGCATCAGCAAATTCAGTATGAAGTGAAGAAAGCCTATTTCCAACTGGAATTGGCGCAATCGGCTGTTGATGTGTTGACGCAATCGGTGGAGGTGGCGCAATCGGCGTTGAAGTTGACCAAAGACAACGAAACACAAGGCTTCGTAAAACATGCCGATGTGCTGGAAGCTTCTGTTCGCCTGGAAGAACGACAAAATCAACTGCGTGAGGCAAGAAATCAATATCAGGCAGCCAATGAATTTCTGGCTCATCTGCTTGGCTTGGATTTAGAGACTGCCATTGAGCCAACCGATTCCATGCCTCAGGATCCCACGCTATTTACGGTAAACTATATTCCCGGTGAGTTGGAAAATCGTTCCGACCTCAAAGCCGTCCAAAAACAAATTGAAGCAACCGAAAACATGCTTCGTTCAGAAAAAATGAAATTCATACCTCGCGTAAATGCCTTTGGAAGTTACGAGTGGAACGACAAGGAAATACTTGGAACATCGGCCACCAACTACATGGTTGGCGCCAGTTTGAGCTGGGATTTATTCAGTGGGTATAAAAATGTGGGAAGCGTACAAAAAGCCAGTGCGCAGCTCAATGAAGCCCAATACAACTACGATGATTATCTGTCTCAAAGCCAAATGCAATTAAACAGAGCAAAACGGAAACTGGAATTAACCTATCAACAGATTCAGTCGGGCA
This sequence comes from Sunxiuqinia indica, assembly GCF_009847015.1. GTDB lineage: Bacteria > Bacteroidota > Bacteroidia > Bacteroidales > Prolixibacteraceae > Sunxiuqinia > Sunxiuqinia indica. Next base: position 119,520 of record NZ_WVEM01000013.1, on the reverse strand, counting down.
AACTAGCCAGGGAGCAAGCCGAAGAGTCGCTTCGAATTCGCACCGACCGGTTTGAGCAGGGGCTGGAAAAAACGACTGACCTGTTGATTGCCGAAGCACTAGCTTCAAAGAAAAGCCTGGATTACATACAAAGCATATACAATTATAAGCAAGCTGTTTTTGAACTGGAACTGTTGCTTGAAAAAGAGATTAACGAATAAAGCCAAGATAACAATGAAGACAAAATTAGTTAGAACAAGCCCATACATCATAGCACTGGCACTCGGGATATTAATTTCCTCGTGCGGCAAAAACAATAAGCAAGAAGTTGTACAACCTGCCAAAGTAGCTGCCCAAACAGCGGTTGCCAAAATAAAGGAACAGCCTATAGTGCATAGTTTCTCCGGTAAGCTGGCAGCTGAAAAGCAGTCTGATTTAAGTACCCGGATCATGGGCCAGGTGAACCGTATTTATGCTCGTCCGGGGCAAAAGGTGAAACAAGGCGATTTGTTACTGCAGATTCGAAACCAAGATATTCTGGCAAAAAAAGCCCAGGTGGAAGCGAATATGGTTGAAGCTGAAACCGCCTTTGAAAGCGCCGAAAAAGATTTGAAACGATTCGAATCCTTGTACAAGTCAGGAAGTGCTTCGGACAAGGAAATAGATGATATGCGCTCGCGTTATCAAATGGCTAAAGCTCGTTTGGATGCCGTTAACCAGATGCAGAAAGAAGTGGAAGAATCGCTTCGATATGCGGCTATTCGTGCACCATACAGTGGAATTATCACCGGCAAGTTTATACAGGAAGGCGACATGGCTAATCCGGGAATGCCCTTGCTGAGCATTGAAAATCCCTCGCAGTGGAAAGTGGTGGCACGTATTCCGGAGTCGGACATTGCCCGCCTGGAATTGAACGATTCGGTGAAAGTCCACTTCAAGGCAGCCGATGGCCTGGAATTGAATGGAGTGATTGCTGAAATCAATCCATCATCGGCCAATACCGGCAACCAGTTTGAAGCCAAAGTGTTGTTGACCGACAACAATAAGCAATTGTACTCGGGCATGTATGCTACCGTGTTGTATGCGCATGGTTCCAAGCCATTAATTATGGTTCCAAAAACAGCGTTGATACAGAAAGGGCAGTTGGTTGGATTGTACGCTGTTAGTCAAACCGGCAATGCGCAATTACGGTGGGTGAAAACCGGTAAAAGCTACAATGATTCCATTGAAATTCTCTCCGGATTGATGGACGGAGAAAGCTACATTCAAACTTCAAACGGGAAATTGTTTGATGGAGCCTTAGTTGAAAACAAATAAGCAAGAAACATGAAGACAGGATTTGCAGGCGGTATCGCCAAACTATTTATAAATTCAAAACTGACTCCGCTGTTGATGGTTGCTTTTTTGGCGATCGGTATTTACAGCTCTTACTTAACGCCCAGGGAAGAAGAACCCCAGATTGACGTTCCGATTGCCGATATTTTCTTTCGGTATCCCGGAGCCAGTCCAAGGGAAATCGAATCGCGCGTAATGCAGCCATTGGAAAAAGTGGTGGCCAATATTCCGGGTGTGGAGTACGTTTATTCCACTTCAATGCCCGGACAAGCGATGCTGATTGTTCAGTTTTATGTGGGCGAAGATGTGGAACGCTCGTTGGTGAAAATGTACAACGAGATTATGAAACACATGGATCAGATGCCCAAAGGAACCAGTTTGCCCTTGATAAAAACACGGTCGATTGATGATGTACCGGTACTGGGACTGACCTTTTGGAGCGAAAACTATAACGATTTTGAATTGAAACGAATTGCTCAGGAAGTGAACAACGAGATTGAGCAGGTGAACGACGTTTCGGAAACCAAAGTTATTGGAGGTCGTTCGCGCCAGATTCGTGTGGTGTTGAATAGTGAGCAGATGGCCGGATTTCATGTGGATGCCCTGAGTATTGCGCAGAAAATTCAGCTGGCCAACGAGCAGTTCAATGCGGGCTCATTCAACAATAATGACAATGAATACCTGGTTGAAGCTGGTGAGTTTTTGAAAACTTCAGATGATGTTGCCAGCCTGGTGGTTGGTATTCACAATGGCAGTCCGGTTTACCTCAAGCAGGTTGCCGAAATTATCGATGGTCCGCAAGAACCCATTCAATATGTGAATTTCGGCTATGGCAAGATCAACGAACAAAAGGAACATTTCCGTGGCGAATATCCTGCCGTAACCATTTCGGTAGCCAAGCGTCGGGGAGCCGATGCCATGAAAGTGTCGGATCAAATCCTGGAGAAGATCAGTCACCTGGAGCAAACGCTCATTCCTTCGGATGTGCATGTAGATGTAACCCGTAATTATGGCGAAACGGCTTCGCACAAAGTATCCGAACTATTGATGCACCTGCTGGGAGCCATTGTCGCGGTAACCTTTGTGGTGATGCTGGCCATGGGTTGGCGTGGAGGTTTGGTCGTCTTTTTATCTGTGCCAATTACCTTCGCACTTACCATGTTCAGCTACTACTTTCTGGATTACACCTTGAACCGCATTACCTTATTTGCGCTGGTGTTTGTAACCGGGATTGTGGTTGACGACTCCATCATCATCGCAGAAAATATGCACCGGCACTTTAAGATGAAGAAACTGCCGTTTATTCAGGCGGCTATACGATCAATTGATGAGGTGGGGAATCCGACCATTTTGGCCACATTTACCGTGATTGCCGCGGTGTTGCCCATGGTTTTTGTCTCTGGCTTGATGGGACCCTACATGAGCCCGATGCCCATCGGAGCATCCATTGCCATGATTTTTTCATTGCTGGTTGCGTTGACGATTACACCATTTTTAGCCTATCGCTTACTTCGATTTAACGAAAAGGAAGGCGATAATAAAAAGGAATTCAAGCTCGAAGATTCGCTAATCTATCGCATGTATAGCAAAACCATGAAACCCATGTTGAACTCAGGTTTTAAACGCTGGGGATTTATCATTGGGGTGACGGTGTTGTTGCTGGGATCAATGACCTTGGTGTACTTCAAAATGGTAACGGTTAAAATGCTTCCGTTTGATAATAAAAACGAGTTTCAGGTGATCGTTGATATGCCCGAAGGAACGACGCTTGAGCGCACAGCAGCGGTAGCCAAAGAATTGGCGGCCTACATTGCGCAACAGGAAAATGTGGTGGATTATCAGACTTATGTGGGAACAGCTTCTCCTATGAACTTTAATGGCTTGGTTCGCCACTACGATTTGCGCAGTGGTTCCAACGTTGCCGATATTCAGGTGAATCTCACCAACAAAGGTGACCGCGATTTACAGAGTCACGATATTGCAAAGTTCATGCGTCCGGAGCTTCAACGACTGGCTGAAAAATTCAATGCCAATGTCAAAGTTGTTGAGGTTCCACCTGGCCCGCCGGTCATGTCAACGTTGGTTGCCGAAGTGTACGGACCGGACTATGATACACAGATGGATGTTGCCAGCCAGGTGAAAGACTTGTTTGCTCAAACTGCTGATGTGGTCGATATCGATTGGCACATGGAGAGTGATCAGGAAGAATATAAATTTAATGTTCTGAAAGAAAAAGCTGCTTTGTCGGGGCTTTCAACCCAACAGGTGGTTCACAGTTTGCAGGTGGCGTTGGGCGGTCACGAGGTTACGCAACTCTACCAGGAAAACGAGCATGAGCAAATTGGCATTGTCCTTCGCTTAAAAGAAAGTGAGCGGTCGAATATTGAAGACCTGAAAAAAGTCAATATCATGAACCAATCCGGGCAGATGATTGCGCTGGGCGACGTGGTTGAAATCGAAAAAGGTATTCAAGATAAAAGCATCTACCGCAAAAATCAGAAGCGGGTGTTTTACGTAACGGCTGATATTGCCGGAGAACTGGAAAGCCCGGTTTACGGAATTCTGAATATGTCAGATCATTTGGACCAAATTCAACTACCGGAAGGTTACACGCTAAATGAAGAGTTCACGCAGCAACCTTTTACACAAGACGACTATAGCCTGAAATGGGATGGTGAGTGGCAAATTACCTACGAGGTATTCCGCGACTTGGGAACTGCTTTTGCGGTGGTTCTGCTGGTCATTTATATGCTAATCATCGGCTGGTTTCAGAACTTTAAAGTCCCTTTTGTGATGATGGTGGCAATCCCACTTTCCTTGGTTGGAATTCTGATTGGACACTGGATGATGGGGGCTTTCTTTACCGCAACATCCATGATTGGTGCGATTGCCCTGGCCGGGATAATGGTTCGAAACTCGATCTTGCTGATCGACTTTATCAACTTGCGGCTTAGCGATGGCGTTCCACTGAAAGAGGCGGTGATTGAAGCCGGAGCTGTGCGGACAACACCAATTTTACTGACAGCGGGAACCGTCGTTATTGGCGCTGTCGTTATTCTGTTCGACCCGATTTTTCAAGGACTGGCGATCTCGTTGATGGGGGGAACCATTGCGTCAACAGTATTAACTCTTGTCATTGTGCCGCTCATTTATTACATGACAGAGAATAAGAAATATCCCGTTGAGGAGGAAGAAGTGGTTGTTACCGAATCAGATGATGAAATTTCTAACGAACCAATAAAATAAACAAGTATGATGAAATTTGTAATTATTCAATGTGTAAAGGCCTACCACCATGAGTTGCAGCAGATTTTTAAATCGATAAAGATTAGTGCTTATAGCGAGATGGATGTGGAAGGTTTTATGGAGCAAGCCGACGGCTATACTGATTTTTCGAACTGGTTTGGCTCCCGGAAAAATCCTTACAACTATATGGTTTCATTTACCTTTTTAGCCGAAGACAAAGCGAATAAGCTGTTGGAACGAATTGATGAATTCAATCACAGTATTGACGCAATGAGCCCGATGAATGCATACATCGTAGGAGTGGAAAAGTTTGTATAATTTTTAAAAATAAAACGGATATGAGAGAACGAATAGTACGGGCTGTTGCCGGTTTTATGGTTTCGCTGAGCTTAATTTTGGCCATCACAGTTGATATCAACTGGCTATTTTTAGCGGCTTTTGTGGGGCTAAACCTGTTTCAGTCGTCGTTTACCAAATTTTGCCCGCTGGAGATGATTCTGAAAAAAGCGGGGGTGAAGGAATAGATTCATACAACTGAGATTTTAAGAAAGCGCGGATGAAAGGTCCGCGCTTTTTTTATGCCGGGGGTTTGGTGATTTGTAGTTACTTTGAGCTGAGATGGGCTCCTGGCAAGTGGCTCGCTAGTTTCTTTTATCCCCAATCATTTGGACCTTACCGATTCAATAAAACCAATCAAAATCCTTAAAAATGATGATCAGCGGCTGTAAAGGATGCTCTTACAATACAGCAATCGCTACTGCAAGATAGATTTCTCACATCTCCTCTTCGTATTTGAATCTGTATAATTAATTCATTGTGAGGTGGTAAGTGTGTATCCATCCTGATGTCCCTGTATCCTCACGCGATAAAATCCCAATTATTGGGGATTGTCGACCATCTCAGATGCCTCTATTTTTGACCCTTGAAAAACTCATCAGCAATTTGACAACTATGATCAGAGGGGGAATTCAGTTAGCCGGAATCTTATTGGCCTTATTCATCAGCAGCATGGCCTGGGCACAAAGCCAACCAGCCGTCATTCAAGGCTTCATTGCCGACAGCCATGGGGAGCCTTTGCCATATTCATCCGTGGCGGTAAAAAACCAGTCGCAGGGAGTGGCTGCCGACGAGGAAGGACGTTTTTCTCTCCGGTTACAGCAAAGTGGACGGATTACCCTGGTTATTCAAAGCATCGGCTACGAATCCAGGGAAGTGGAATTATCCCTCTCACCCGGGAAAACCTATACGGTCAATGAACAGCTCGCAGAAGACCAGGTGGCCCTGAACGAAGTGATGGTCTCCGGCAAAAGTAAAACTACCTTGCTGCGAGAACAGGCGTTTACCATTGCCGCCATTGATGCTCAACCACTGAAGATCCAAAACCTGGATGTGAACCAGGTGCTGGGTCGAATTTCCGGGGTACGCATTCGCGAGACAGGAGGCTTGGGAAGCAGCATGAGCTTTTCGCTAAATGGCTTTACTGGCAAACAAGTCAAGTTCTTTCTGGATGGTATCCCCATGGATCATTTTGGATCATCCCTTTCGCTGAACAATATTCCCGTGAACATGATTTCCGGTATTGAAGTGTACAAGGGAGTGGTCCCCATTCATTTGGGATCCGACGCCCTGGGAGGGGCCGTTAACATTACCACCCAGCAGGACGTGAAGGATTACCTCAACGCCTCCTACAGCTTTGGTTCGTTCAATACCCACCGGGCCTCCTTCCTCGGCGGTGTTCACTTTCCCAAGTCAGACTTGTTTTTAAAAACCAGCCTGTTTTTCAACTATTCCGACAACAACTATATGATGCATGATATGGAGGTGATCCGTGCCGGCAATACCACCGGCAAACCGGAACTGCTGGATGTGCGTCGTTTCCATGATGCCTACCAGTCGCAGGCCGGAACTGTTGAGTTGGGAGTCAGCGACAAAGCGTTTGCCGATCAACTATCACTGGCAATTACTTTATCATCCAACGATAATGAAATTCAGCATGGCTACAACCTGACCAAAGTTTTTGGCGAAGTGCGTGACGAAGAACAACTGGTGATGCCTGTGCTCAAATACAAAAAGCAGGACCTGTTTATTGAAGGGCTGGATGTGACGGCTAACGCCATGATGCTCAACCGACAGTTGACCAATATTGACACCGCTTCGGTGGAATACAACTGGCTGGGTGAAACCATTGAACGCATTGACGCCAACCACGGTGAATTCAGCTATTACAAAACGTCACTGACCTATGATGACTGGGTAACCCAATCGTCGGTCAATTTCAATTACGCGATTAGTCCAGTGCAATCGGTTTCGCTCAATAACAGCTATCATTATTTCAGCCGGCAGGGAGAAAATCCTTTGGTTGACCGTGAGTTTACACCGTTTTACAAACCCAATACCATCGCCAAAAACATTTCGGCGGCAGCCTATCAATTCAGCCTGTTTCAGCAAAAATTGAAAACAGTGGTTTTTTACAAGCTTTTTGCCATCCAGTACCATACCGTGATTGAAGACGAAGAAACGGAAGACTATACCCTCGAGTACGACGAGAGTCAGCTGAAAAACGGGTATGGAGTGGCTTCCACTTTTCACTTCAACGACTGGTCGCAGGTTAAGGTGTCGTACGAACACACTTACCGCCTTCCCGATGGTGAGGAGATCTTCGGTAACGGATTGACCATTAAGCCCAATACCGAATTGAAACCGGAAAGCAGCAATAATCTGAATGCTGGATTCATTGTCTCCAAAAGGTCGAATGAGCACCTTTTCCGACTGGAGGGAGGCTACCTCTACCGGACCGCTAAGGATTACATTCGGCAGGATGCATCCAATCCGGTCAATTCCAATTACATCAACGAGGAGGCGGTGAAGCTGAAGAGCGTTGAGATCAATGCGCAATATCACTACAAACAGCTGATCAACTTTTCGGGGAGCGTGACCCGCCAGCACAACACCAACAACAATAAAAACGATCATTTGTATGGCGACCAGCTACCCAATCAGCCAACCCTGTTTGCCAATGCCAACCTGGGCTTTCAGTTCGACAATGTTGGCCTGGATCGTAGTCGCCTATCCATTTCGTGGAACACCTTGTTTGTGGATGAGTTTTACTGGAAATGGCCCAGCCAGGGCAACGCCCGTTCCAAGTTCACCATTCCCCGGCAGCTATTGCACGACCTATCGGTTTCCTATCAACTGGATGACGGCCGGTATAACATTTCGCTGGCATGTACGAACTTGACTGATAACCTGGCCTACGACAATTTTAATATGCAAAAACCAGGCAGGGCCTTCAATATCAAGCTTAGCTATTTTTTAGACAAATAATAAATCAAATAAATAAATAACCTTTAAAAATTAACACAAGATGAAAATTTTAAATACACAACAAGCCATTTTAGCTTTATCGCTGCTGTTGGGAACGATGGGAATAACCTCCTGTACAGAGGATAACACGGTTGTTGATGAACCAGAGGAAGAAGAAGCAACAGGATATGTCATTGCCTTGCGAGCCAGCGATGGTGATGCTTCAGCTGATTACCTGCTAACACACGACGATTTGATGTCGGGCGTGATTTCTGCAGATGGCCAGGGTGAGGAACAATCCGGATGGTCGTATTTCACTTCAGCCGGCGATAATTATTTCTCCGTAGGCTATACGTTAAATGAGGTGATCTCCTACCAGATACAGGATGGTAACCTAATATTTGATGATAAGTTGCTGTTTGACCGACTGGACATGCTTTATCCGGTGGATGATAATCACATTGTTGGTATTGGAGCTCCCTGGGGGGGCGGTTCTTACGACTGTCAGATTCAGCTGATTGACGTTAATAATGTGGCAATTTCAAGGAATATCTCGCACCCTATTTATGAATCTTACGATGAAGAAGGTGTGCAGCTGAATGCTTGGCCAACGGCGGCCTATGTCGCGGGTGACCAATTGTACGTTTCCAGCTACTCGCTGTACGGCGACACCTGGGAAACACCCAACACAGACTCGGCCATCGTGAGTGTGTTCTCTTACCCTGAGTTTGAGTATCAGGGGTACTTTTCCGACGACCGCACCGGACCTGTTGGCTATTATGCTTCTCAACCGGCCATTCTCGAAAATGAAAACGGAGATCATTACACGCTTTCCTCCAGCTCACTGGCTGCCGGTTTCACACAAACAACCAAACCGTCAGGAATCCTGAAGATTAACCAAGGCGAGCAAGCTTTCGACAGCAATTATTTCTTCAACATCGAAGAACACGGTTACAAGGTATTGAGTGGTGTTTATGTCGGGAACAACAAGGCGGTTGTTAAAGTCGTAAGCCTGGAAAATGATGCCATTGATGCGTCGTGGGCTGCTTTTGGAAATGAACTGGTCATGGAAACAGCAGTCATCGACCTGGAAGCACAAACCTTCGAGTTGGTTGAATCGATTCCTGTCCACCGTGGTCAGTACATGACTCCTTACTATGTTGAAAATGATTTAGTTTACCTGGTTGTTGGTACAGAGAGTGAATGGTACATCTACCAGGTTAATCCAGAAACAGTAACCGCTGAGCGGGGAGCACAAATTGAAGGTATCGACGTTCAGGGAATCTTTAAATATTAAAAACACTTTTCCATATCACTACTAGTTAGAGAATTCTCATATCAATTCATACCACCCGGGAACAAATAGGGTAAGCCCTCATTGTTTCCGGGTATATGAGTCAATAAACCCAACAGATCATGGGGCAATTATTTCGAAAAATACATTTGTGGTTGGGACTCACTTCCGGTGTCCTGATTTTTCTGACTTGCATCAGCGGGGCTTTCTATGCGTTCAAGGAAGAATTGTTCCAGGCCATCCACCACGACCAACTATACAACGCGAATACCAATGAGATGGCCCAGGCGCTGCCATTGAACGAGTTGTGGGCTAACGCCCAACACAGCCTGGGAGAAGAATACCCCATCAGCTATGGGACCTGCTACAAGGATAAAAACCGCAATTGGTCGTTTAAAGCCTACCACTACGACAGCGAAGGAGTGACCTATAATCAATGGCTGAAATACGATTACATAGCCTATGTGAATCCCTACTCGGGGGAAGTCGTTGATGTAATGAATCACAAGTGGGAATTTTTTCATTTGGTCAAAATGTTTCACTGGAGCTTTTTGTTGAATACAGAATACGGTCAGCCCATCGTCGCCTTTACCGTGGTGGTCTTTTTGATTAGCCTGCTTACCGGCCTGTATTTATGGTGGCCTTTCCGCAAGGGAAAAAAAGGCTATGCCATCAATACCCGGTCGAGCCGTAAAGTACTGAATTACGACCTGCACAATGTGTTGGGATTTTACATGCTGCCGGTCAATATCATTCTCTCACTCACCGGTATGGTGTGGGCATTCAAATGGTTTATGATGCTCGTTTATGCGGTAGCAAACCTGAGCACGACACCCCCGGAAAAGGCAACTATTGCATCATCATTTAATGATCAGCAGTTTCGTCCCCAGACCTATTCTGCCGTCTATCAGCAAGTCAGGAAAAAACACCCTGAAGCGTATTCAGTCAATGTCTACCCGGCTTCGACTGACAGTACTGGTCTCATCAGTGTCTTTGTCAAAAACGAGCCCTCAGTTTATTTCCAGGCTTACCAGGAGCAATACGATAAATATTCGGGAGAGCTACTTCATTCCAAGGGTTTTGAAGATTTAAGCCGAGGGGAGAAACTCATTGCCATGAATTACGACATTCATACCGGAGCAATCCTTGGGAAAACCGGAAAAATCTTGGCTTTTATTGCTGCCCTGATTGGTGCTTCACTACCGGTCACCGGTTTCATCATCTGGTACAAGAAACGCCGCAAGAGCAAACAACAACGGTTACGTTTATCCACCCGCTTATCCAATTCATGATGCGTTTTTTAATCAAAAGAAAAAAGAAGCTATCACCAGACACGCTGCTGATCTTGTATGGAACTAAATCCGGAAATTCCAAACAGGTAGCGCAGGAGATGGAGAAACAGCTGAATCATCGACAGCTGAAGACTTACTGCAACAACCTTTCTAATGTCAGTCCGGTTGTCCTCCAGCAAGTAAGCCGGGCGCTGATTGTCATTAGTACCTACGATGATGGTGAGCCACCGGTTAGTGCCCGAAAATTCTTCAGGCAATTGCATGCTGCCGACCAACCCCGGTTATCAGAACTTCAATATTCCATCTGCGCATTGGGTGACTCCAGTTATGAGCAATACTGTGAGGCCGGTAAGATCATGGAGCGCCGGTTAAATGATCTTGGCGCCGCGGCTTTCCATCCTCGTGTCGACTGCGATGAAGCTTTTGCCGATCCCGCAGCAGGTTGGATCAAGCAGGTAACTGAGCTGGTAAGCGGGAAAAAATCCTCTTCGCAACAGGAACAGCTCGTCAGCCTGAGCCAGAAAAATGCCTACACGGGTACCATCAAACGAGCCATATTATTGTCTACCGATGCTGACGATAACCCGACCTACCACATCGAAATCGGAATGGAGGATCAACCATTGGAGTTCATGCCGGGCGACCTGGTTGAGTTGCAGCCGCAAAACCCGGTCTGGCTCGCTATGTCCATCAGCAAGCAATTGGGCACTACCGATTTTCAATCTGCGCTGGTTAATGAAAAAGAGATTTGCAGGCTGAGCATAGCAACCTTGCAGGCATATGCCCACCATACAAACCAGGCAAAGCTGTTGGCTTTTCTCGATCAAAAAGAGGAGCTTGGTCGTTACCTCCAAAAAGCCAATGTGCTGGACATGCTGATGGACTTTCCGGCAGCAATTAATGCTTCCACCTTGCTTAACCTGTTACCTCCCATTCATTACCGACAGTATTCTATTTCAAACTGCCAGTACAAGGGAACTCATCAATTGGAACTGATTGTTAAATCCGTTCGTTTTGAATTCAAAGAGCGGGTGCATGTGGGGGCCGCATCAGCTTACACCAACGAGACATTGGTAGCGGGCGATTCCATCCGGTTCAGGCATGTCAGCAATCCGGATTTCTATCTACCTCAAGACTCCCAAAAACCGTTTTTGTTTATCGGGGCAGGAACGGGGATTGCCCCTTTTCGCGCATTCTTACAACACCTACAGCAAGAAAAGTCACCGGCAAAAGTATGGATGATTTGGGGAGAACAAAACCACCACTCCGGGCATCGGTATTATCAGGAGTTTCAGACCTATGCCCGTGAGGCTGCTTGCTGTGAGGTCGATTTTGTGTCGTCACGAACCGGCGTCAATAAGAAGTATGTACAAGATGTGTTGATGGAAAAACAGCAGCAAGTGGCTGAATGGATCAACCAGGAGGCTCACATTTACGTGTGCGGTTCAAAAGTAATGGGCAAAGGGGTGCGGGAAGCTTTAAAGCAAATCCTGGCTCAAACGAGCAACCAACAACCGGAAGCGTCTTTTGAAAAACTACAATGGTCTGGTTGCTATCGCGAAAGTGTGTATTAGAGCAGTGGTTTTAGCGAGAGCGGATGAAAGAGTGCACTTTTTTTATATCTGGCTTTCAGAGATTCTGATTTGCCGATAATCTTACCTAAGTCAATAAACTTGATCCGCTGGATCCAAAATTAATGGGCTTCCATCCAATTGACTCCGGCGTCCATTTCTACGGTTAGCGGAAGACCAATCTCAACGGCATGCTCCATTTGTTGTTTGACAATTTCTTTCACCTGATCCAGTTCATTTTTAGGTACGTCGAAGTTCAATTCATCATGTACCTGTAAAATCATTTTAGCTTGTAATTTTTGTTCGTTCAGCGCGTTCCAGATGTTGATCATGGCCAGCTTGATGATGTCGGCAGCCGATCCCTGGATGGGAGCGTTGATGGCGTTTCGCTCGGCAACACCCCGAACCACCGCATTGGCCGAATTAATATCTTTCAAATATCGGCGGCGACCTTTGATGGTTTCCACATAGCCGTGATCGCGAGCCACATTAATACTTTCGTCCATGAACTCTTTCACGCGGCTGAAGTTTTCAAAATAACCATCGATCAACTCCTTGGCCTCGGTGCGTGAAATGTTAAGACGTTCAGACAAACCAAAAGCTGAAATGCCGTAGATGATTCCAAAGTTGGCAGTCTTGGCTTTTCGGCGCATATCGGAAGTCACTTCATTCAAAGCAACTTTATAGATTTTTGAAGCTGTTGTTGAGTGAATATCCTGCTTGTTATTAAAAGCCTCCAAAAGATTTTCATCTTTGCTCAATGCAGCCATAATGCGCAATTCAATTTGCGAATAGTCGGCCGACAAAAACACATGGTTTTCATCTGAAGCAGTAAACGCTTTTCTGATTTCACGACCTTCTTCGTCCCGAATTGGGATGTTTTGCAAGTTCGGATTGGTGGAGCTCAATCGTCCTGTTGCAGCAATGGCCTGGTTGTAGCTGGTGTGGATCTTTCCGGTACGGCTATTTACCAATTGTGGCAAGGCTTCAACGTAGGTTGAAAGCAGTTTTTTCAATCCACGAAATTCCAATATTTTGGGAACAATCGGATGTTTGTCAACCAATTTGCTCAGCACGTCTTCGGCAGTGGAATATTGCTTGGTCTTCGTTTTTCTGGCCTTGTTAACGATGTTTAGTTTTTCAAACAGAATGGGTCCCAGTTGTTTTGGCGAAGAGACATTAAAATCTTCGCCTGCCAAATCTTTAATGTCTTTTTCAAGGGTAATTAGCTGTTCGCGAAGCTTGTCTGCAAAAATATCTAATTCTTTGGTGTTGAGCGTTACTCCGGCCATTTCCATGTCAGCCAAAACAGGGATCAATGGCATTTCAATTTCTTCGAAAACAGAGCGAACTCCGGTTTTATCTAATTCGGGATCAATCGCTAATTTTAGTTGCAGGGTCAGGTCGGCGTCTTCGCAGGCATAATCCTTCAACTTTTCAACCGGAACTTGCCGCATGCTCTGCTGCTTTTTGCCTTTTTTGCCAATCAAGGCTTCGGTTTCTACCTTTTGGTACCCCAGGTAAGTTTCGCACAGGTAATCCAGGTTGTGACGCAATTCGGGTTGAATAAGATAATGCGCAATCATGGTGTCGTAAATCGGTCCTTTTACTTCAACGTTGTAATGCTTCAACATCAGGATATCATACTTGATGTTTTGTCCGATTTTACGAACGTTTTCATCTTCAAAAATCAAGCGGAATTCTTCAACTATTTTTTGAGCATCTTCGCGCTTTGTAGGTAAAGTTACACAGTATGCTTCTCCTTTTTTAAAGGCAAATGAAAGACAAACCAGTTCTGCTGTATGCGTGTCCAATCCTGTTGTTTCAGTGTCGAAACAAAACTCTTCCTGCACCGAAAGTTCTGCACGCAGGCTGGCACGTTGCATGGCATTTTCAACCAAAAAATAGTTATGAGGTGTGTTTTCCAAATTCACTAAATCCTTGCGAACAACTTGTTCAGATCCTTCGCTTCCGCCAAATAGTGTTCCTTGCTCAAAACTCGGTTCTGCCTTTTGCGTTGGCGCACCAAGTTTTTGTGCCAATGCCCTAAATTCAAGTTCGTTATATATATTCCGAAGTTCTTCAATGTTAGCCTCATCTTTAGTCAGTGCTTTTTCATCGAACTCAACCGGTACATTCTGAATAATTTCAACCAATTTGCGCGATAACCTGACTTGTTCCTCAAAGTTTACAAGGTTCTCTTTTTGTTTGCCTTTTAACTCATCAATATGCTCGTAAATGCCATCAACAGAGTGATAAGTAGAGATCAGCTTCATAGCAGTTTTCGGTCCTATTCCGGGGCATCCGGGGATGTTGTCCGAACTGTCGCCCATCAAGCCTAAAATATCGATGACTTGCTCCGGACGTTCGATTTCAAATTTCTTTTTCACCTCTTCCACTCCCCACACTTCCACGTCGTTTCCGGCGCGGCCCGGCTTGTACATGAAAATATTTTCCGAAACCAACTGGGCATAGTCTTTGTCGGGAGTCATCATGTAAGTTTTGTAGCCTTCTTTCTCGGCTCTTTTAGCCAATGTTCCAATGACATCATCAGCTTCAAAGCCTTCTTTTTCGAGGATTGGGATGTTGTAAGCTTCAATAATTTTTCGCACCCATGGAATGGCTGTCCGAATATCTTCCGGCATCTCATCTCGGGTACCTTTGTATTCGGCGTACATTTCGTGCCTGAAAGTGGGGGCATGCACATCAAACACAACGGCGATGTGTGTTGGGTTTTCTTTATTGAGCAACATCTCCAGCGAATTGACGAACCCCATCATGGTGGAAGTATTTAATCCTTTGGAGTTAAATCGTGGGTTTTTGATAAACGCGAAATACGAACGATAGATCAAGGCATAGGCGTCGAGCAGAAAAAGGCGATGGTTATTGTCGTTTTGTTCAGGCATAATGTTCTGTTTTACAGGTTGTCGGAAGCAAACCACTCGGCAAATGAATTGGTGGTTTCATAAAGTCGAACGCTAAATAATTCAAGATGTTCAGGCAATAGTTTTTTTAGCTTCTCGGCTATAAAAATAA
Source organism: Sunxiuqinia indica (assembly GCF_009847015.1). Lineage (GTDB taxonomy): Bacteria > Bacteroidota > Bacteroidia > Bacteroidales > Prolixibacteraceae > Sunxiuqinia > Sunxiuqinia indica. The sequence goes on along the minus strand of NZ_WVEM01000013.1, from coordinate 104,464 downwards.
CCATATTTTCGGTCGTTGGTTGAAAGTTGACCAGGTGCTGACGTTCGTACATTTCGCCCAGCTCAATCAGCTTTTCGTGTGCTGAAAGATTATTAATCATGAGTGAATGATCAAAGGGTTCCACAATGTACTTTTTAACCAGCTTTTTCAAGATACTAAAATCGATGACCATTCCGTCCTTTGGATCTCCTTCTTCATTAAGCGGTTCTCCGATGAGCGTAATTTGTAATTTATAGGAATGCCCGTGAATATTACGACATAAGCCATCGTAATTGGATAACGCATGAGACATTTCGAATCCAAATTGCTTGGTAACTCTGATTTTTGCCATGATTCAAATTTGAGAGGGTGAAATTAAGAACTTCCCTCCAATAAATAAAAAAACCGACAAAAAGCCGGTTTTTCAGAATATGTTGTTTGTTGCAATTATTCTCCACAGGTACAGCGTTCCAGACAGTCAACAACCTGACTTAGAACATCGTGCTTCAAATAGTAAAAGGTATTCTTACCTTCGCGGCGTGAGCATAAAACTCCTTTATCTTTTAAAATACCCAAATGATGCGACGTCGTTGACTGCTCAATCCCTAAAAGTTCATGGATTTGGGTAACGGTTAATTTTTTACCCCCTTCAAGATGCTTGAGTATAGCTATACGCATCGGATGCGCAATCGCTTTTAGCATATTGGCAGCGGTATCAAGCCGATCAGCATCTAGTTCTTTAAACTGCATTGTATTATTTATTAATTACAAATGCAAATATATAAATATTTAATTTCTTCTAAAATAAAAATTTAGGTCGTTTTATTTTTAGAATGAATACAAACACTTGATAGCTAACTTTCCGATGAACAAAGAGCTTCTTATTTTGTGTATGACTTTAATATATTAGCCGAAAACCTAATTAATTTGCTATTTTTGAACGGTTCAAAACACGGAACAAATGACCTCTTTGGATATCATTCAGAAACCCATAAAAGATGAATTGGATCAATTTGAAGACTACTTCAAAAAGACTATTCAAAGTGATATCCCCTTGTTGTCATTGATTATCAATTATATTCTGCGGAAGAAAGGGAAGCAAATGCGACCGATGTTTGTTTTTCTTTCGGCTAAAATGACTGGTGAATTTAACGATTCAACCTACATGGCTGCCTCTTCTATCGAGTTGCTGCACACGGCTACTTTGGTCCACGATGATGTCGTCGACGAATCGTATGAACGTCGCGGTAGTTTTTCTATTAATGCTCTTTGGAAAAATAAGCTGGCAGTTTTGGTGGGCGATTATATTTTGGCGAAGGGAATGTTGTTGAATATTGATAATGAGAACTACAATTTCCTGAAGCTGATCAGCCGGTCTGTGAAAGACATGAGTGAGGGGGAAATACTGCAATTGCGCAAAAGTCGCAAACTAGACATTGATTACGATACTTATTTCGAAATTATTGAGAAAAAAACAGCTTCGCTAATTGCAACAAGCATGGCAATGGGAGCAGCATCGGTATCGGATGACGAATTGTTGGTTGAAAAATTGTTTCGGATTGGGATTGACGCGGGAATTGCTTTTCAGATTAAGGATGATATTTTTGATTATCAGGCGAAAGGATTGCTGGGAAAACCAACCGGGAATGACATCAAGGAAAAGAAGATTACGCTGCCTTTACTATATGTGTTGAGCAATTCCGAAGAAAAAGAAAAGCGTCGTATTTTACGGGAAGTAAAGCGTAAAAACAAGAATACCTCAAAAGTGCAGGAACTGGTTAATCTTGTTGTTGAGCGCGGAGGACTGGAATATGCCACCGAGCAAATGAATTTTTACCGCGACCGGGCGATATCCGAAATCAACAACTTCCCGGAAACCGATTCTCGAAATGCGATGATTGAGCTGATCAATTACGTGACGACCCGCAAAAAATAACTTGTGCTGTATTGGTGTGTTTAGGTTTTTATTAAGTCCGCTTTTTTACTCCAATCCCGGGTTTATTTAGCAGGATTACTTTGCCATCGTTAACTTTTACGCCGGTAAACGGATCGTTGTTGATCAACAAGTTCCCATCCAGATCAGCCCAATCAGCTTTTGGCGATAATTGAGCTGCTGCTGAAATGCCACATGATGTTTCGGTCATGCAGCCAATCATTACTTTCATGTTCAATTCCCGGGCGAGCGTTATCATTTTGTGTGCTTCGCGCATGCCCGTAGATTTCATCAATTTGATGTTGATTCCGGAATAAATACCCTTTATCTTCTTTAGGTCATCTAATCGTTGTACGGCTTCGTCGGCAATAATTGGCAATGGGCTGTTTTGGCTGAGCCAGGCTGTTTCTTCCAACGCTTTTTTTGGCATTGGCTGTTCAATAAAAATAACCCCTTTTTCTTTTAACCAGTGGGTCATGTCCAGCGCTTGATGCTTATCTTTCCAACCCTGATTGGCATCAACGCAAATTGGAACACTGCTCATGGAGCGGATCGCTTCAATGATTTCCTTGTCATTATCGAGGCCCAGTTTTATTTTCAGAATCTTAAATCCAGCAGCCTCCTTTAGCTTTTGCTTAATGACTTTCGGTGTATCAATACCTATTGTGAATGACGTATCGGGAGCATCTTTGGGATTGAATCCCCAGATTTTGTAACATGGTTGATCCCTCATTTTTCCAATCAGGTCGTGCAAAGCAATATCGATGGAGGCCTTGGCGGCATAATTACCTTCAGCTATTTGGTCTACATAGCTTAAAATATCGTCTAGCTGAAAAGGATCTTTAAACTGATCCAATTTTAGAGATTGCAGAAACCTGGTTGCTGTATCATGGTTTTCACCTAAGTAAGGAGGCATGGAAGCTTCTCCATATCCCACCATTCCATTGTAGCCTATTTCCGTTAACATGGTTGGTGTGGACACGCGCGTACTTTTAGCAAGTGTAAACGTATGTTTTAACTGGAGATGATATGGCTTAAACCGAAGTTGTAGACATTTGTCTTGTTTGCTCATTGCTACACATTGTATTTTGCATCGATCTTCGTCAGGATAAAGAGAAACTGCACGAATATAATTCTTTTTGTTGAGGAGGTCTTCAGTTCTGCCTCCGGAGATTGTTTTAATCAAATATTTCCACGAGACTCTGTCTCAAAGTTCCATATTCTCTTCTCTGAAAATTCATTCGTCATTCTTTAAATTTGAAAAAATTAGCATCCCCAGAAATGTGAGTGCTCCATTGAGCCAGAGTAGTTCAAATCCAAATTGATAACCATTAAACCAAGCCTCTGAATTGATGTTGATGAAATAAGTTATTAGTGGAGAGGCTATTCCGATAGCAGGAACTAGCCGGTCGTATACTTTCCGTTTCGTTAAAATACCGAAGGCAAAAAGCCCCAGCAATGGACCATAAGTATATCCTGCAACACGGAAAACAGCCGTTACCACACTGTCGTTATTGATGATTCTGAAAAGAACAATAACGACAAACATTAACAACGAAAAGCCAATATGAACAAAGAATCTTGTTTTTTTACTTTTTGGTTCTTTGGCATCAATATTTAAAAAGTCGATGCAAAAAGATGTGGTTAAGGCAGTCAGCGCTGAATCGGCGCTTGAGTATGCTGCCGCCAAAATGCCAAGAAGGAATAAGGCACCAGCAAAAGTTCCAAAATGCTGTAAAGCCAAAAAGGGAAATAAATCGTCGCTACGATCAGGAATAGCAATGCCTTTTTGTTGAGCAAAGGCGTAAAGCATTACGCCCAGACTGAGGAAAAATATGTTGGCAATGATGAAGGCAAAACTAAACCAAAAAACGTTTTTCTGTGCATCTTTTTGTGTCTTACAAGTGAGGTTTTTTTGCATCATGTTTTGATCCAGTCCGTTCATCACCAATACAATGCCTAGTCCGGCAAAAAACTGCTTAAAGAAATTTGTTTTCGATTGCCAGTCCAAATCAAATATTCGGCTATATGGGTGATGCACGACAGTATCTACCAGCTCCTTCGAACTGAGATCAAGTTGCTTTGAAATCATGAAAATTGTAATTCCAACGGCGCCTAAAATAAAAAGAGTTTGGAGTGTATCGGTCCAGACAACTGTTTTTATTCCGGCTTTGTAGGTGTAAATCCAAATCAAAAATAAAGTCATTAATACGGTGAGCCAGAATGGAATTCCAAGCGCTTCGAGAAAGCCAATTTGCAAAACCCCCGCTGCAAGATAAAGCCTAAACGATGCTCCGATTGTTTGCGACAATAGGAAAAAGAAAGCTCCGGTTTTGTATGAGCGGACACCAAAACGCTGATCAAGATAGGTGTAGATTGAAACCAGGTTTAGTTTGTAGTAAAGCGGAATCAAAACCAACGCGATGAGCCAATATCCGAAGAAGTTTCCAATTAAAAACTGCAGATAAGTCCACGCGCTGTTCCCAACTTCTCCTGGCACAGATATAAAAGTAACACCTGAAATGGTGGAGCCAATCATTCCAAAAGCAACAAGATACCAGGGTGAGCGCCGATTTCCGGTAAAGAACGTGTCGTTTGTTGCATGGCGCGATGAGAAATATGAAATAGCCATCAGCAGGGCAAAAAACAACAGGATGATAATAGAAATCAAGGTGGTACTCATGGTTTGGTCTCTGTTTGTTTTCCGTGTGTTTCTTTTATTTTAGATCCAACGTACGAAATCCAATTCGATTTATCTTTTTTCAGCTGCAAATTGAATGTTCGCCGCTAAGATACATTTTTGACGGAAAAAATTTTGGTGTTTAATTCGTATTTGCAGCTATTTGAAAAGAATCAAAATCGATCATACATGTTTTATTTGATTGATAGCATGTGCAGTAAAATTACTTACATTTGTTATATGACTCTATTAATAGCAGATAGCGGATCAACAAAGACCTCCTGGCTCCTTATAAGTGGTAAAAACGGGGAGTCTTCTTCCATTCAGACTACTGGGATTAATCCATTTTTCCGATCAGCTGAAGACATTTATTCAGAGCTTAAAACGGATTTATTGCCAAATGTTTCTGGCAAGGTCAATGCGATATATTTTTACGGAGCAGGTATCATTAACCACGAGCGAGGGAAGGTGATTGAAGATGCGCTTCAGAAATTATTTCCGGAGAGTTCGGTTGAAATGAGTAGCGACTTTGTTGGAGCTGCCCGTGCTTTGTTTGGAAACGATGCAGGAATCACCTGTATTCTGGGAACCGGATCAGGCTCGTGTTTGTACGATGGTAATGAGATCATTGCCCGGGTTCCATCTCTTGGTTTTATTTTAGGTGACGAATGCAGTGGAGCATTTTTGGGTAAAAAGTTGTTAAGCGATTATTTTAAGAATACCATGCCACTAGATGTTCAAAACTTGTTTGAACAAGAATTCGACTTTACAGAATCTGAAGTTTTGAGGCGCGTTTATAAACAGGAACGGCCGAATAAATATTTGGCTGAATTTGCTCCATTTTTATCGAAATATATCGACAAGGAGTATTGCCACCAGTCGGTGATGACAAGCATGGAAGAATTTTTCGAACGCAATGTGATTCAATTACCAGAATATTCTGAGTTTCCGATTGGGTTTGTTGGTTCAGTAGCTTGGGGCTTTCGAATGTTTATTAGCGAACTGGCCGAACAATACGGTTTTGACAAGCCTGTAATTCTAAAAGATCCTATCGAAATGTTGAAGAAATTTCATACGAGCTAAATATAGGAGTAATGAGTTCAGACAGTATTACCGAATCAGAATCATTATACGACGACCTGGAACAAATGTCGGTTCGCCAGTTACTCGAAAGTATTCATGCCGAAGACCAAAAAATACTTCCGGCAGTGGAGAAAACCATTCCGCAAATTCAGCGGTTGGTTGAGCAGGTTGTCGAGCGCATGCAAAAAGGTGGTCGGTTATTTTACATCGGAGCAGGTACCAGTGGTCGACTTGGAATTCTGGATGCTTCGGAGATTCCTCCAACTTATGGGGTAGGCGATGATATGGTAATTGGCATGATTGCGGGTGGTGATCAGGCCATCCGGAAAGCTGTAGAAAAAGCTGAGGATAATGCAGCGTTGGGGTGGCAGGATTTGCAAACCTACAATATTAACAAGTTAGATACGGTGGTTGGCATTGCTGCTTCGGGACGTACGCCGTATGTAATTGGAGCTGTGAAGAAGGCTCGTGAGAATGGTATCCTGACTGGTTGTATCGTCAACAATCCAGAGAGCGAATTGGCCAAACATGTGGATGTTGCTATTGAGGCTATCGTCGGACCTGAGTTTGTTTCGGGCAGTACGCGCATGAAATCGGGCACAGCTCAAAAACTGATCTTGAATATGATTACCACTTCGCTGATGATTAAACTGGGGAAAGTAAAAGGCAACAAGATGGTCAATATGCAGTTGACCAACCAAAAATTGATTGCCCGCGGTACTCAGATGATTGTGGATGAGCTTGGTTTTGAGGAAGCTATTGCCCGCCGATTATTGCTATTGCATGGCTCTGTTAGTAAGGTGTTTGAAGTGGAAAAAAGGAAATAGCCCGGTACATCGGGCTAGAAATACTTCACCTCTTCATCCAAAAGATCGCTCAATAAATTATTCGCCAAACGGCTGGCTCCAATTCGAAATAGGGAAGGAGTCATCCATTTTTCACCCAAGATTTCTTTAACAATAGTCAAGTATAGGATGGCATCTTCTGAAGTTGAAATGCCCCCTGCCGGTTTAAATCCAATTTTCTTACCTGTTTTCTTATAAAAATCTTTAATGGCCAGGCACATTTCCATGGCGGCTTCAGGTGTTGCTGCTGGGCTAGTTTTTCCGGTTGAAGTTTTTATAAAATCAGCACCTGCTTCCATGGCTAAAAACGAAGCATGACGAATTTGCCCCGGTTCGGCAATGGCACCGGTTTCCAATATCACTTTCAAGTGTGCGTCTCCAATGGCTTGTTTGATGGTTGTTACTTCTTCCCGACAAATCAGATCATTGCCATCCATAAACGCCCAGAGTGGCAGCACAATGTCAATCTCATCAGCACCGTATTCAACAGCCATTCGGGCTTCTTTCACTTTCACTTCAATAAAACTCATTGACCCGGGAAACCCACCGGCCACAGCGGCTATATTTACATTGTTATCGTTGAGGTTTTCCTTAACGGTGCGCACCATGTTTGGGTAAACACAAATAGCAGCCACATTGGAAAGGCTCGGATAGTCATTCTCAAAATCATTCACCCGCTCAGTAAAAGCCTTTACATGGCTAACAGTGTCTGTCGAGTTTAATGTCGTTAAGTCAATGCAAGAAAATGCCAGCTCTTGCCAGTCTGAATTGGAATTGTTTTGTGCTGCGACTTTGATCTCTGCTAAGCTTCGGTGGATTGTTTCCATTGGAGACTATTTTAGTTTCGGATTATTTTGATGGCGGTTTTCATCCCGCTTGGTTTTCTTTTCTACGTTGTTTATGAATGCTTTGTTTAGGTCAACCCCGGTTTGATTGGCCAGGCAAATTAAAACCCACAGCACATCGGCCATTTCATCAGCCATTTCATATTTTTCATCACTCTTTTTAAACGATTGGTCGCCGTATTTTCGTGCCATAATACGGGCTAATTCTCCAACTTCTTCCGTTAAAATAGCCATATTGGTTAATTCGCTGAAGTATCGGACGCCTATGGTTTTAATCCATTGGTCAACCATTTCCTGAGCTACAGGTAAACTTATGGCTTCGGGTTTTGTGCTCATGTTAGTTATCATTGATCATATATTAGAAACAAACGCCCGCTGCTTTTTATTGTTAAAACTGCTTGTTTTTTGAGTCGATGATGAGGGTTACCGGACCATCGTTGAGCAAGTCTACTTTCATATCGGCTCCAAACTCACCGGTTTTCACTTCTTGCTGAAGAGTTGCCGATAGTGCATCTACGAATTGCTCGTACAATGGAATGGCAATGGGCGGTTTTGAGGCACGAATGTAGGATGGTCGATTGCCTTTTTTGGTGCTGGCGTGCAGTGTAAACTGACTCACAACCAGCACTTCTCCGTTTACATCCAGCAGCGACTTGTTCATCACACCATCTTCGTCATCAAAAATGCGCAACTGGCTGACTTTTTTCACCAGGTAACTAATATCTTCGCAGGTGTCGGCATCTTCAATTCCGATTAATAGAAGTAATCCGTGTCCAATTTTTGATTTTATTTCTTGGTTAATAGTAACTGAGGCCTTGGAAACCCGCTGTATTACAATTCGCATATTCGTGCGCTATTTTATTAAAAACATTGTTCAATCGAACAAGCTTTCGTTATTTTTGTTTAACTAATTCAGCGATCATTTCAACAGATTTTGCTGAATAAGAACTGAAACATCAAAGGTAATGATTCAAAAACCGATCAGAAACAAATTTTTCTACATCCTCATATTAATATTGTTATTCATTGGGAATGGAGTATTTGCGCAGCGGGCTGTAGTTCATGGGCGTATTTATGATGCCGACAGTAACGAAGGATTACCCTTTGTAAATGTGGTGGTTTCGGGAACAACCATTGGCACAGTTTCCAAAGAGGATGGAAGCTATCATATTACCGGGTTGAAGCCGGGATTCGTGCGGTTGGAAGTATCGTTTGTTGGGTATGAAAATACGATTTCACCCGAAGTAGAGGTGAGCAACTCAAAACCGGTTGATTTAGATATCGCACTCGAAAAAAGCAATACTGAGTTGAATGAGGTGACTGTTTCCGCTTCACTTTTTCGAAAGACAGAGGAGAGTCCACTATCGTTGAAAAATATTGGGATATCTGAGATAGAAAACAGCCCCGGAGCCAACCGCGATATCAGCAAGGTAATCCAGTCGTTTCCGGGTGTGCAGTCAACACCTTCGTTTCGCAACGATATTATTATCCGCGGTGGTGGACCTGCAGAAAGCCGCTTTTTTTTGGATGGTGTTGAAGTGCCCAATATTAATCACTTTGCTACTCAGGGGGCTTCAGGGGGACCGGTAGGAATTATAAATGCTGATTTGTTGCGTGAGGTCAACTATTATTCGGGAGCTTTTCCTGCCGATCGGGGGAACGCATTAAGCGGAGTTTTCGAATTTTATCAGGTTGATGGGAATACCGACAAGTTACGGGCGCAATTTTCAGTTGGAGCCTCAGAAGTTAGCGGCACTTTTGATGGCCCGATTGGCGAAAATACGACTTATATTTTTTCAGCCCGGCGTTCGTATTTGCAGTTGCTGTTTAGCTTATTTGAACTGCCATTTTTGCCAACCTTTAACGATTTTCAATTTAAAGTAAAAACCAAGCTCGATCGGAAGAACGAAATCTCGTTTATTGGACTAGGAGCAATTGATAAGTTTGACTTGAACCTGGATCTTGAAAATCCGGATGCCCAACAGCGGTATATTTTGTCAACAATACCCGAAAATGAGCAATGGAGTTATACGGTAGGCGCAGTTTACAAGCATTATCGCGAAAATGGTTTTCAAACCATTGTTTTTAGCCGTAGCCACCTGAATAATTCGGCTGTGAAATATTTGGATAATGATTACAGCTCTGAGGAAAATAAAACGCTTGACTACATTTCGGAAGAGATTGAAAATAAGTTGCGCTATGAGAATTCAACACGGGTTGGTAATGTCAAGATTAACTATGGCGCGAATGCTGATTTTGTGACTTACACGAATTCAACCCAGCAAAGGCGTTATTATTCGGATGGTATTTTGGATGTTAACTTTGATACCGATTTGAACCTCATAAAGTGGGGTTTTTTTGGGCAGGCGAGTAATAAAATTTTGGATGAACGGTTAACATTGTCGTTGGGTATCCGGCTTGATGCCAACAACTATTCTTCGAGTATGCTGTCGCCCTTTGACCAGCTTTCGCCACGGCTCTCAGCTTCGTATCAGCTATCGCCAAAATGGAGCTTGAATTTTAATACCGGTCGCTATTTCCAGCTGCCACCATATACTGCACTTGGTTATAAAGAAAATGGCGTATTGGTGAATAAGGAGAACGACTTAAAATATATTCAGGCTGACCATTTGATCGCTGGTATTGAGTTTCAGCCACAGCAAAATGTTGTTTTTTCGGGCGAGGCGTTTTATAAAAAATACAGCGACTACCCGTTTTCGGTTAATGATTCGGTAAGCTTGGCTAATCTGGGTGCTGATTTTGGAGTGATTGGAAACGAAGAAGTCCGATCAATTTCGGAGGGACGTGCCTACGGTATTGAGTTACAAACACGAATTGCGTCGTCCAATAAATTCAACCTGAATTTGTCGTATACCTGGGTGCGGAGCGAATTTCAGGACAAAGATAACAACTACATCGTTTCGAGCTGGGATAGCCGACACTTGCTGGTGCTTACCTCGACCAAAAAGTTAAAGCGCAATTGGCGTGTGGGAGCTCGTTGGCGGTTTGTTGGTGGTTTACCGTACACGCCTTACGATTTGGAAAAGTCGGCTTTGGTTGAGGCCTGGAATGTAAATAACGGCCCATATTTGAATACCGACCAGTGGAATACCAAACGATTTGATGCTTTTCATCAACTGGATTTGCGGATTGATAAAGCTTACTATTTGGATAAGATCACAGCCAAATTTTACATCGACATTCAGAATTTCTACAATTTCCAAAATGAAGATCAGGACATTCTTGTTCGGAAACAAAATGAAAATGGCAATTATGTGACTACCGATGGAGGATCCAGGTATGTGCTCGATCGGGTTGAAAATACTTCGGGAACAACGCTTCCTACCATCGGGATCATTCTGGAGTTTTAATTACTTTTGTGGTCTATGACTGTACTTTGCATTCAACAAGAAGGGCTGGATCCATATTTTCACCTGGCAGCCGAAGAATATTTGCTGAAGAATTTCGACGAAGATGTTTTCATGCTTTGGCAAGGTGAAAGTTCCATTGTGGTTGGGAAACACCAAAATGCGCTCGCCGAAATTAATCATCGTTATGTGGCCGAAAATGGAATAAAAATCGCCCGCCGGCTATCGGGTGGGGGCACAGTTTTTCACGATCCCGGAAATTTGAATTTCACCTTTATTAAAACCGTTGAACGGATTGATCAGGTTAACTTCAAGGTGTTTACGCAGCCTATTGTTGAAGTGTTGAAGAAGTTGGGTTTGGATGCTTATACCACTGGCCGCAACGACTTGATGCTGGATGGGAAAAAGATATCGGGCAATGCTGAGCATGTTTTTAAAAAACGGGTGCTGCACCACGGAACATTACTCTACAATAGCGAGTTAGAAAAGTTAAAAAACGCGTTGAAAGTTGATCTGTCGCGTTTCGAGGATAAGGCTGTGCAGTCGAACCGAAGCGAGGTAACCAACATTGTGAATTACCTGGATCGGGAGATGAGTGTGAACGATTTCTCTGACTTTATTTTTGAGGGGATTCGGACCAGTTATCCGGAGCCGAAGGTTTTTCAATTTTCGGAGAACGATATTGAAAGAATTCAAAAGTTGAGGGATGAGAAATATGCAACCTGGGACTGGATTTACGGCTATTCTCCAAAATATAAGTACAGCAACCAGGTTGATGATCTGGAAGGCAATTCTATCCAGTTCACATTGGAGGTAGCCAAAGGTGTTATACACACAATTGATCTTCTCGGTAAAATATCCAATGAACAAGCTATTTTACTAACAAATGCGCTGCTGGACGCTCGACATGATTATCAGGAGTTGACGCAACGACTCAAGAAAATTGAGATTGCGATCAGGCCAATTTCGGTGGAAAGACTATTGACTGTTTTGGTTTAGATTATTCCACCTGATAGTTGTAAAAGCTATTGTCTTGGTTACCAACCACCAAGTTGAAAAAGGGATTTGAGTGATTAAAAAAGCCAATGGTAAAGTCGGTGTTTCCATGCAGCGGAAACCCGTCATAAACAGAACCATCGGAATTGATTAAATAGACCCGGTTTTCAGCTCCACAAACAACACCAATTTTCCGGTCTTTGTTTGAAAACATGTAGCTGTTGGGCTTGCTGGTAATCGGACTGTCAAACTGTCGATCAAAAATCTGCTTTCCCCGATCAGTATATGCAATCAGCTGTTTTTCGTCAGCGAGTATAAAATCAGATTTTCCATCCGCATTTATATCTTCGGCTTCGAAAAAATGGTTTTTACTCAAGCTGGTTGTTTTCACACTTTCTTCTTGGCCGTTAAAGTATTGTAAATGAACAACACCATTCACATCGGTTGAAGCGATCGCCTGCTGTTTGCCGGTTACCAGATAAAATTCATTGTCAGAATGCTCAAAACCGGCCTTCGTATTCACACGTGTATTTCCTCTCCGGTCAAGAATGTAGGTTTTATACTGATCGGCACAAACGATGTAATCTTTTCCGGCTACACGGAAATGTTTTACGGGTGAAGTCACTTTCCCGTCAGTACCTTTAAAATCCCAGCCACGAACCAGGTTGCCTTCGTTGTCGTAGGCATAAACTTCTTTATTTTCGCAGGCAATGAAAAAACGATATTTGCGGTTATTATCGTAGTCGAAAACAGCCAGTCCATTGCTTGCCGGGGCTCGCAAATTGATTGGGTAGCGAGCAACATTATTTCCTTCTCGGTCAATTAAGTGAAGCTGGTTCTTCGTGTTAAACAGGTATTGCAGTTTCCCGTTTCTGTAATAGTCAATCTGGTAAATTTTGCCCATGATTTGACCGGGGAGTTTCACTTTCCAAAGGCTCACCCCTTCTTTGTTAATCAGGTACAGGTTGTTCTTGTTATCCTGAATGATGACCTCTTTGTTGGCTTTGTCGTTGTGGTTGATTACCAGCTGTGGCTTGATCGCAACCGTTGAGTCCAACTTACTTTGCCAAACCGTTTGCGGCTCTTCTTTCAAAACCGGATCAAATTTCAGGTAAACACTATTTAGAAATTGTTCGTTGCTCGGTGAGATTTGCCATCCCAGAGCCTGAAATTTCCGAACGGAAAGTTCATTTTCCCTGATCGATTTTGAGATGTCTTCGTCTAAATAATAGTTGCTTAAATAGAATGATTTTGAAAAATTAAGGTAGAAATAAATACTTGACCTACTCGTTAACTGACTATTAAAATCTTGAAATTGAGTATCATTTTCCAAGGTTTCAGAAAGCACCAGGTCATGGATGTAATTTTTCAGTGCCGTGGAGTTGTCCGCAAAAATCAGGTAGTTGTCGTAAAAGCACATGAAGTTACTTTCGACACCTGAAAAAGCTTGGCCAAATAGTAATTCAGGCAATTTTTTAAACGGAAATTGATAGATGGAGAACGAACGGTCATTTTGAATTTGATAGTCGGATCGCATTGCTTCAAGCGTTGTTTTTTGCGCTTTAGCATAGTTCTGAAGTACTGGCAATAATTTTTCGCGGGCAACCGACTGCCCTTTGATTTGGGTAATGAAAAAGCGATTTTGTGTTGGATTGTTTTGGGTAATAGTGCCAAAGGCTACGGCAAATTCATTTTTTGCAATCTCCTGAAATAGTTTTGTAAAAGGTACTTTGCTGTACCGCTGAATTTTTGATAATTCAGTTTCGCGAGAGTAATACAATCCCTGCTTTTTCAGGTACTCCTCATAGTCAGTATTGAATCGTTCCAGATTTTCGATGGATAAATTGAGAAACAAACTGGTGTTGGCCGAAAGCACTTCGGGAATAGTGACCCGCTCCGCTTTTTGTCTGCGGAAAACATTGAAGTAGTTGTTGTTTGAATCGTTGGAAAAGCTAAATCCGTTCAACAATAATTCCGAGTTTTTGATGTTCACATCCAGTTCCGTCCAGTCAGACAAACTGCCCAGCAACTTGATCTGTTTGCGGAAATCGCGTGGAATAGCTTTTGAAATAAAGCTTGGAAAATGATTATGCTGGACGTAAATGTTGAACTCCGAACCTCCGCTGGCAGTTTTGTGCAGTTCGGTAAGTTGTTGGTCGCCCGTTAAGTTTTCAGCTGAGATTTGACGGATGGCCTCATCAACAAAAAGCGGATAACGGCTGAACAGCAAAATACCTTCTTTAAATGCAATGCTGAACTGCGAGTTGCCTGATTTTAACTGATAAATATCTGTGTTATCGTATTTTCTGGAGCCCAGTTCAATTTGATTATTGGTTGCGAGTGAATTGAAATAATCAGTCAACGCAGACCTTTCTTTGCGATTGTCTAAACTGGTCGCAAAAAGACAACCGATGTTATTTTTACCTTCGGGGTTGAAGGCGACTAAAACGGTTTTGTCCGCAATGACTTCGCGCAGCAACTCATGTGCTTTTAGCTGTTCCTTCAAGTCCCGAATGTCCGTAAAAAAAGAATTCAGACCCTTGATTTGTTTCAGTTCGTTAACAAGTGGATTCTGACTGTCGAGCTCGTCGAGAAGTGATTCCAATTCCGGCACTTCAATGAAGAGGGGAGTTTTTACAGGAATTGCCCGAAAAGCCGAATTTTCGGAGTAGCCTTGGGTTTGTCCGGCAAAGAAAAAGAAGGCAGCTCCGGCAATCACAATCGAAACGAGTACAAGAGGAAGTATTAGCTTGCGCATAAGTTGAATTTTTATCAAAAATAAGAAGAAAGTCAAGCTACTGCTAAATAAATCGAACTTGAATTTAGAATGACTTATTAACGATGCATTCTTAATTTCCTGCTCGATGTCGTTTATTTTCGCTGATGCACCTCATCGGAATTGACAATTTTGTACAATTTATCAGATCGGCGAATGGTTTGATCGAGCTTGATGGAGAACCGCTCCCCTTTTTGGGTCTCATCCACCGGTTTCAGATCGACACGTATTTCGTCTACTTCGGCTTCCACCACTCCGGTTGTTGGTCCGGTAATCAATATTTTATCGCCCACCTGAAGTTTGCCGGTTTCCATTTTAAATTCGGCTACTCCGATTTTTCCGAAATAGTTCATTCCTTTTCCAATGTATAGCTTCCTTTTGGTAGCAACCGAACCGTAGTTTTTGCTCCATTCGCCCAAACGCTGTCCAAGGTAGTAGCCATCCCAGAATCCACGGTTGAAAACGGTTTTCAATCGTTCGTCCCAAGCTGCTATTTTTTCATCGGTGAAATCACCATTAAAATGAGCATCGGCAGCTTCGCGATAGCATTCAACTACCGTTTTTACATACTCGGGAGAACGTGCTCTTCCTTCAATTTTAAGGACTGTTATGCCCGAATCAAGCACTTTATTTAAAAAGTGAATGGTTTTTAAATCTTTGGGCGACATGATGTATTCGTTGTCGATATCCAGCTCCGCTTTCGTTTCGTTATCGATAACCGTATAGGAACGACGACAGGTTTGCATGCAGCTTCCCCGATTGGCTGACGAGTTCATTTCGTGCAAACTCAGGTAGCACTTGCCCGATACGGCCATGCATAAGGCACCGTGCACAAACATCTCGAGTTGAATTAGTTTACCGTTGGGGCCGGTTATGTTTTGCTCTTGAATTTGCTTGCTGATTTCCCAAACGCGACCCATGTTCATTTCACGGGCCAGAACCATTACGTCGGCAAATTGGGCATAGAACTTTACCGCTTCAATATTGGTAATATTTACCTGAGTCGAAATATGAACTTCTACACCGATGCTACGGGCGTAGGCGATAGCCGAAATATCACTGGCAATAATAGCCGAAATACCGGCTGCTTTTGCGGCATCAATCACCTCGTGCAATTTGTCCAGCTCATTATCAAAAATGATGGTGTTGACGGTGAGGTAAGTTTTCACTCCGTGGGCTGATGCTTTTTCTGCAATCTTTTTTAAATCGTCGAGCGTAAAGTTGTTTGACGAGCGGGCACGCATGTTGAGCTGCTCAACTCCAAAATAAACCGATCCTGCTCCTCCTTGAATAGCAGCTGCCAGCGATTCGTATGAACCAACAGGTGCCATAATTTCGATATCTCTTCTTTCCATTTCGGCATTCAAATTAATGGGGCAAAAGTACTAAAAATTAGCTTCTGAAGAAGGAGGGTTCAAACATGCGACCGAATTTTCAAGACTCGTTTCCGATTTTCAGGTAAAGGATGAACCTGGAGCCTGTTACGATCAATAAACTGTGAAATAAAAATAGTTAATATTTTGTCATGTACATAAGAAAATAAATTGTAATTTTAGAACCATCCTAATAGTAACCTAAATCAATATTATTATGAAACTTAAATCACTCATTTTATTAGCAGTCGTTTTTACTCTTTTTGGTTTTTCAGGCAGTAAATCAAAATTAAACGGAACCTGGAAACTCATTAGCCAGGATTTAGTTAGAAATGGAAAAAGCAATGTGGCCATTTTGGATGAAGCAAATGGCGGACAGCTTAAAACCTGGTCGGATGAATATTTTATGTTTGTTGGCAGTAGTTTCCAGGGGAATCAACTGCAGCACTCTTTTGGAGGCGGAACCTATGATTTGAAAAAAAATGTTTATAGTGAAGAAGTTCAATATCACAGTGTCGCATCCTTTCGGGGAAGAGAAGTCCAACAATTTCTTGAAATAAAAGGAGATACGCTGTATCAAATTTATCCATTTGGCGGCATTGAAAATTACGATAAAAATAACTGTAACATTGAAAAATACATTCGCGTGGATTGAACGGAAACTTCTTGCCCAGACCTTGGTTTAGTGCAGTGGCCAATGGCGGTTACGTTGGCTAACGATCAAACACACACCGTTATTCGTGAGCAAGCCCCTTTCCCCTCTTTGTTTAAGGAGGGGAAAGGGGCTTTTAGTTTTTTCGTTGCGGCCAAGTTCCAAACTACTGTGCCAGTGTAAAGCGGAAGCTCAACCCAAAGTTGGAATTGGACGTTGGATAAGACAAAGAGGTGAATGGCTTGTTAATCACCTTGTCGTAATATGCCCTCAATTGAAAACGATCGCTTAGCATATAATCAGCTGTTGTTTTAATGGTAATGGCATTTTGTCCTGCAGTCAACTGGTCATTACCTTCAACTAATTTTCGGATGAAGGTTTTGTTTTTACGGAATGAAACATCAGCGCGGATATTTAAATCATTTGAATATGCTTTTTGCGAGCCTTTGGTTTTAATGATCAGATCCATGCGTTCGAAGCGATAACCCAATCCGAAAGTATACTCGTTGGTCAACACTTCGGTTAGTTGGTTATTGGCAAAGTTTAATGTCAGGTTCCGGCTTCGGCTAATTTCAGCAGTTGTCGTTAAATCATTCAGCCAGGTGACGTCCATATTGATCAGCGGGTTGAATTGCTCATTAATGCTCACCGCGTTAATATCGTACCTGCTCACAAAGTTTCCGCTCAGCTCATTCATAACATAGCTGAATCCGTCACCAAATTCCCTTTCGTTATATCTTAAATTGGTGATATAAGATCCAACGTTATAGCTCGAACGGTAGGAATGGCTGATGTTCAGCGTTTTCAAATATTTGTTCAAGCCCTCAATTTTCGAAACAATACCGTCGTAGGTAACTCGCCAGTTAGGGCGCATGTATTTGATTGACGGGAACGGCTCTAATGATACTTTATCAGCCGATTGGCCGGTGTAGGCGGCAATAAAAGCAGGAACCAATACTTGTTGCGAATTTGGACCGTATCCTGTGGGGTAACCTTCAACTTCACTGTGAGCACCATTCGTCGGATTATAACCAATATCCGGATTAGCTATACGTTGACCTGCCAATCTCCATGCAATTGTGCGTCGGTTATCCAACATGTTTTGGAAAGCTGATGATTCCGGCACTTCGGCTTCCCCCATTTTTGAGAATGCCGTGCTCCAGGTATTTATCGACATGGTAAAGTTTCCTTGCAGGGTTTTTCCTGAAGTATCAAAATTACCTGATTCACTATCGTAAATGTAATATTCTTTCATGTTCTCCGAAAAGGAGCGGTTAGCGTTTAAATCAATTCGCAAGAATGGAATTGGTTCAACACTCGCACGGACGCTGAACGTTTCATTGTGGTTCATCTGGTAAGCTGCATTTAGCGCAGTATCTTTCGTGTACCACCCTTTGCTAATAGCCTTGCGGGCAAAAGTTTCATCCTGCCACCCAAAAAGGAATGGAAATCCCGGAGCATTGCTGCTGGCGATGTTTCCAAACATAGCCGGGTCGGGATTGTATGAGCCGGAACCAAAGATGGTAGGCTCAGGCATGAATCCTGGCATAATGGTTCCATCGGAGCTGGAATAGGAGAGTGATACATTTTTTACACTCATGAGCGTTCGGGCCGTGTATTGGGCAATTTTCAGAAAAATATTATCTCCAACTTCGCGCTTACCGGTAACCGTAATTATTGCCTGACGAACATTGTTTGGTACCGATACCATAATCCGGTTTTCATTTACGACTTCAACTTCACCTTCGATTTTTTCTCCTCCCGAATTCACAATGTTGACATCTACACTTTCCGTTTTCAACTTGTGGTTGATTGATTTGTTCGTATTTGCTTTCAGGTTGGTCGGTGAGCTTTCGTAGGTAACCGTTTTATATTTTGGTTCGCTGGCTTTTGTGTTCGAACGGGAAACTGCTCGTGCCCGGCTACTCGAACTTCGTGCTGAGCGGGTGCTTGCACCATATTTGCGGTTCACTTCTTTTAGGAAAGGAACTTTATTGTATAAATTGAGCAAATTCAATTGGCTGTTTACCTGAGCTACGCGAGCATTTTCAATGGTGTTTCCAAGTACGATTGATTCGTCGGTAATTGCCCCGGCATACCAGTCGTATTGTGCCTGGTAGCGTCCGGTCATGCTTACCCAGTTTAGTAGTGGTATTTTGTTGATCGGAGCAATGTACGAAGCATTAAAGGTGTGATGATAAAGAATTGGCCGACCTAAATTAAATAGATTGGTCAGGATCGAATCACGCTTCATTTCATAGTCGTCATCTGATCGGTTAATTCGACCTGCCGGTTCATCAATTCGTGACGTTCCTTTTGATGAGAAATCGAGTTTCAGCGATCGGGTCAGGTTATAGTTGAGATCAAAATATTTGTTCCAGATGAAGTCTTTATCAAAGGTTCGCGGTATGATCATGTTTGGGTTGGTCAGGTTACGCGTTTGAACCTCTTTGTAATGCCTATACAAATCAGTTCGGTAAGAGATTTGAGTTGGCAAAAGGTAGAAGTTGAAATCCTTTACAAGTCGCAAAGCTTTTCCGTTAACAAAGTTGACCTTTTTTAAAGGCTCTATTAATTTTGGACGGTTGTTGTAATTATAACTAAACAAACCACGGTAGTTTTTCTCGAGGCTGTATTCCGTATTTACATTTCTTCTTTTCAGTTCGTTGTATGAATAGGTTAATGAGAAGTTTGTCGGATCCCATGGTTTTGGCTTTCCTGACTTACTCATCTTGTCAACTTTCACATTGGTCAGGTTGATGCTTTTGCGGCTCATATAATCCTGAGCCAGGTTTTTCAGAGAGTCTCGCTCCGACTTTGTTTCCAAATTATCCAGCGCTTCGTCCATTTCAATATCCGCATCGAGCGGATTGTATTTCGGATTGCTGATGCTTTTGGACACACCAACATACAACGGGATGCGTACATTGGCTTTCTCGGGGAAGAACTTGCCCAGCTCAAAGTTTGACGAAATATCGTATTCAACTAAATCATCCAACGCCCGCTCGTTCATAGTTTGGTCAACACTTCCGAAGCCTGAAGAGCGTGTACGCCCGGCAACAACGACTGAGCCAAAATCGGCTAAACGTGCCGACACTCTTGCGTTGGCGGCCCAGCCCCCACTTTCATCAAAATCGGTCAATCGAAGTTCATTGGCCCAAACTTCAACCGACAATGGTCCGGGGTTGAAGTTTCCTTGCTTTTTATGACGAATCCCCATCAATACAAGATCAACCTCAGCAAGGTTTGGAGTTCCTTTTACCTTGACCAGATTCTTATTGCTATTCCATCCGTCGTGTGGTAATTCGTAAATGTCGTTGGTTGAAACGCTTGATCCGGCTTGGCGAATCAGAGCGTTGCGTGCCAGTTTCGCATCCGTAAATAAGTCTAGTGGAATATCAATTCGGTTATCATCGGGCCAAACCAAATATCGTTGGCTTTCAATATCTCCATTGTAATTTCCATAGTCGGTTAAGCTGAGTGGGACCTCATACTCGTAATAGTTATTTTCATCGGTTCCCAAACGCACGAAGAAGTGCAGTTGATCATCGCTTAATGGGTAGCCCTCAATCTCCTCGGCATGAACCTCCAATTTCAACCTTTTGTAGCGACGAAGATCCATCCCCAGCGTTTTATAAGCTGCCCGGGCATCACTCTGCTGCAAATCGATGGTTCTTAGAACCAGAGATTGTTCGTTTAGTTGCAGCAACTGTGGATTGGCAGGGTCAATTACCCGGTCGATTCCGGGAGGAAGAACATAGTTGACTGGTTCTCTCCGGCTGTTTTCTTCAATGTTAACAGCCGAAATTTCAAACTCAGTTTGATTGCTTGGAGCAACATCTGTTTCATCAATGTTGTCGGTAAATTTGCGCCAGTCAGAGCGAACAAGATCAAGTGTCGCAAACCGTAAAATCGTCGTATCTTCAAAGCCCTTCAGGAACATCCGCATAAAACGAATGGAAGTGAAATCTTCAATGTCAAATTTTTCTTTGTAGTCGGAAATCGGAATTTTAAACTGGTACCAGTTAACTTCCTGAATACCTCCCTGCCCATTGTCACTCGGTCCAACACGGATATCGGTAATGTAGTTTTGCCCCAGCTTCATCTCATCAGGACTAAGTTTAACCTGGTATTGATAGTACCGTTCGTACTCGTTCAGGGTATTATCGCCGTTGATATCTTCCATGTTTGGAATAGTGGTAGCTGTTGTTGAATACGAATTGCCGGATGCTTCGGCCGGAGCTGAGTTTCCCTCGGGTCCGTTATAGTTTTTATACCGTTCTAAAATAGTTGCTTCGGCTTGATCCAGGTCCCCTCCCCGGTAATAATGGTAGTTATCACCCGATGGGTCATTCAAAAATTCCTCCAGTACATTTTGATTCAGGATATTTTGCAGCGCCTGTGTGTAGCTACTATAAAATGACTGTTCGTCGGTGTCCGCCAGTCCGTCGAACCCAATATCCTGGAATTGACGAGAAGTGGCATCGTTGGCAAAGGCATCAACTACCGATTGTTTGGTTGAAACCCGCCCCCAGATTGTAGTATCAACATTTTGAACAAGCTCTGTTTCCGGAAGTCCGTTTTCAAAAGATTTCCGGGAATCTTTCAGAACATCTTCCGAAATATCTCCCAGATTGAAGTAGAGACTTCCTCCGTCAACAGGATTCCCATTTTCCTTGTCGTAAACAAATGGATCCATCATCCAGAATTCAATATATTCGATATTGGCTGCTTCGAAATTCGAAGTTTCTATTTTACGCATAATACCTGCCCAGCGCGATTCCGGATCGTTTAGTTTACCATCAGAATTAAGTCCTGCTGAATAAGTCGAAGGATTCGTATCGAAGTTATATGGTCCTCTTTCTGATGGGTAATAAGCCAAATCGAGAACGGAAATATTTGTTGGTTGCCCTGTGGCAGTTTCCTTGTCAGGGAAGATCTCTTGCTGAAAAACTTCACGCATGAAATGGTTGTGCTGCTGAGCACTATTCTTAATATGAGCGGGAGTTTGCGAGGTATTCCTCAAAAATAAGGGGTCGATGATATACCAAGCTAATTTTGCCCGGTTGTAGCCATACGCTAGGTCTCCATTTAGATTTCCTTCGGGGAATAAGTTCTCTTGGTTTTGCGGTGTACTTGCCAAAACCCAGGCTTGTCGGGCTTTCAGGCTTATTGAAGTTTTAGTAGCTTCAAAATCATCGATGTATACCGTACCTTCCTTGTCAATTACACTGGAATGTCCGGGTACAAGTTGCGCAAATTCAGCTTCCATTGAAACGGAGGAGCGCTCTTTGGTTTCAATAAAAGGCAGCTTGTCAACCAATGTTGTTAGCAAGTTTGACTCGGTGCTATAATTGGCATCAAGCCCCCAGATGGTATTTGAGATCGGATCTTCGCCGTAGCTTACCTTTTGAGTTAAAGGGCGTTCGCTCATGTGCAGAACAGTTGCTCCAAGGTTGAAATTATCGGAGAATGCGTAGTTTGCATGCGCCCCCATCAGGGTTTTGCGTTGTACACTAAACAGGTCTTCACTTTCGGTACTGATCTGGATTGGCGTGCCGGATTCCAGCAACGCATCATTAATAATCTTTACCCGTCCTAGTGTGTAGTCTACCGTGTAATCGATATACTCTTGCAATTCCCGGCCTCCGGCTGTTACTCGAACTGATCCCTGAGCTACATTTAATGTTCCCAGTGAAATTTCAGAACTTGAAGACCCTTCGTAACTCCCTTTCAGAATAAATTTGTTATGCTTGGTGTCCCGCTCGGCATCCGTTTTTGTGGAATCGTATAATGATTGGTAGGCATATTTTTCAGCTAAAGCCGGATCGCTAATGGAGTCTGTCAGGTTGCTTCCAAAAGGTTCCAATACCGGGAAAATAATTCGCCCGCTTGACGGGAGAACAGTTACGCCTGATATGTAGTCGTAAACTCCGTCGCTTCCCGGGTCTAATTGTGAGTTCAGGTTGTCGACGTTCAGTACATTGAGCAGAATATGTCCTTCAATGTTCGATTCAGGTAAATAGTTGATATCCGTTCCTGAGTCGTTTTGATACATGACATCCAGAATAAAATTTTCGTTCGAAAGCTGGTAGGCATTCAAACTGTAAACGTTTTTCATCATCAAGTCCCAGGTTGGGTAGCGGGTTGAGAGGTTGGTTCCTTTCAACAACTTCATGATCAGCGTTGCCGGGGCTTGCACTCCGTCGGTGGAAAACTCACCAACCTGATAGGTGTTTCCATTTGCCGTGTAATTGTAGGCAACCATCAACACTTCGTCGGTGTTTAACGATGAGTTGAGGGAGATGTATCCCAGGTTTTCGTGCACCGTGTATTCTGAAGAATTTAATTTGCGGGCCTGCTCAACTTTCTCAAAATCCTGACCTCCTTTGAAGTTTTGTGACGAAAGCGGTTGAAGTGTCTCATTAATTTGATTGACCTCGCGAATGGCATTATACGAAGTGGTTAACTCGTTGTAGAGGGCGTTAGCCTCATTAAACGGGTAAACGCTTTCCGGGTAGCTCCAGGACGAATTTTCCTGAAAGGCAGGAATGGTGTTGTATATGTTTGGTTGATGCTCACCAAGATCCATAAAAGCAATAATATTCCTTGATTCATCGGTTGAGTTGGATTTGTTGGTTACCCAAACTTCAATTTTATTAATGGTTACGGAGGAGTTAATTACAGGAAGATTCGCTAGCGCATCGTTGTAATGGTCTCGAAAATACTGCGCCAAAAAGAAGTGACGGTTGGCATCGTAGTCCAGTGCTTCAATTTCGAAAGTTGATTTCTGGGCTCCTCCCTCGGTTTCAATCACTTGGGTTTCTCCTTTGTTTTGTGAGAAAACCGTGGTTAAGTTTAGTTTTCCGAATTGCATTTCGGCTTTTACACCAAATAAGTTTGTTCCGCCGGTAATCAAAGAACCATTCAACGGAAGTGAAACGTTACCGGCCTCAATCTTTTTCAGAATTTCATCTTCATCGCCTGTGTAGTCGATGTTCATTTTATTTTCGTAATCGAAAGTGGCTTCGGTGTTATAGTTCACCCGCATCTTCATTTTTTCGCCAATATTACCCATCACATTCATCTGGATCTTTTGGTCAAAATCGAAATTGGTGGTTTTCCGAAGACGCTCAGGAATAGCCGGGTTTTCTGTTTTATTGACTTGTGCGCCGAAGCTTACTTCAACATATCCTTGCGGACGAATATCAATGGTGTTGCCTCCGAAAATTCGATTAAAAGCTTCTCCTCCAACGGTCAAACTCGGGATGAATGATCCCTGGTTTTCAAAATCCAATTGATTGCCACGCACCCGCCAATAGTTGCGGACCGAATTTTTAAAGTCATAATCGACGTACTCTTCGAGCGACATTGTTTTTGGCAGCCTGTAATTTAGATTGCCAATTTTTTCATAAAAAATATATTCGCCGGTTACCGGGTCATACTCAATTTCGGTATTGATATTGGATGGGCGGCCCAGAAATAACTCAGAGCTGTCCTTGGAATCGGGGTAGCTAAACTCTTGCTCATCGTTAAAGGGATAGGGGAGAACACCTACCGTATCAATTTCCAGTGAGTCATTTGTTGAGATGTAATTTATTTCGGGATTTGCTACTTTCTGACCTGGAATGGTCATCCACCCCATGCTTAGTAATCCCGGAAAAACAACTGTGATAAGGATATTTTTCAAGCTTTTTTTCAATGCCAGTCTTTTTCTGCGTTATAGCCCTTTCAAGGCCTTTTTTATGGTTTCTTCTACCGTTAGGTCAGGATTTGCCTTTATCAGTTTATCCAATTCTTTTTCAATGCTCTTCTTGGCAAATCCCAGCATTACTAATGCTGATAACGCTTCATCTCGGATAGTATTGTCTGCTGACGACATTAAAATTTGATCGCTGGCAGCTGTCTTTCCAATTTTATCTTTCAGATCGATAATGACCCGCTGAGCTGTCTTTGCTCCAATTCCTTTGATGCTTTTTAAAAGCGTAACATTCTCTTCCAGAATCGCTTTTCGAATTTCATCGGGCGAAAGTGACGAAAGCATCATCAGTGCGGTATTGGAACCAATTCCGTTGACTGAGATCAGCAAGCGGAAGAGTTCTCTTTCGGCTGCTTCAGCAAAGCCATAAAGCAAGTGTGCGTCATCTCTGACTACCTGATGAAGGAACAGTTTTGCATGCTCTTTTCCATTAATCAGAGAATAGGTGTTGAGCGAAATGTTGATGAAATATCCTATTGATGCGGCTTCTATAACTGCATAGGTCGGGGTGAGACCGGTTATTTTGCCATGAATATATTCGTACATGATAGCCTGTCGTTAAATTTCCGGATCGTCGTTCGATTGTAAATCAATCGTTTCATCAACCTGATTGGGGTTGATTTCGAATTTCTTCAATGGATTTTTACTGATTTCCTTATATAGCTCACGACTTTTATGAACATCAATAGCGAGGTACAGCGCTTGACGCAATGAGTCGGGAGATGCTTTATCTTCTCCGGCAATATCAAAAGCAGTACCGTGTGCGGGCGATGTGCGAATAAAAGGTAAGCCGGCGGTGTAATTAACTCCTTTGTCGAAAGATGCCAATTTAAACGGAGTTAATCCCTGGTCGTGATACATAGCCAATATGGCATCAAATTTTACGTAGTCGCCTGAGCCAAAGAATCCATCGCTAGGATAGGGTCCCAATGCCAAAATACCTTCATTTTTAGCTTGTTCAATGGCCGGAATAATAATTTCTTTTTCTTCGCTGCCAAGCAAGCCACCATCTCCGGCATGTGGGTTTAATCCAAGAACTGCGATGCGTGGTTTTTTGATACTGAAATCCTGCTCCAGTGAACTGGAAATAATGCGAAGCTTGCTGAGAATTGCCTTTTTCGTAATACCCGCTGAAACTTCAGAAAGAGGAATGTGTGTGGTAACCACTCCAATTTTCATCATCTCGCTCACCATTAACATCAGGTAGTTATCCGTCTCAAATTGTTGAGCCAGAAATTCGGTATGTCCCGGGAAATTAAATTTGTCAGACTGAATATTGTCTTTGTTGATTGGAGCTGTAACCAATGCATCAATTTCTCCGGCTTTTAAATCATTCACCGCTCTTTCCAACGCCATGTATGATGCTTCACCTGCAATTCCTGAGGATTTACCCAGTTCAACGCGAATATTGTCGTCAATACAATTGATGATGTTGGCCCGGCGAGTATCAGCTTCGTTGGCGTTTTGAATGTTGTTGAAGTTGAAGTTGTTTAAATTGAGCGCTTTTCGATGATAGGCAGCTACTTTGGGTGAACCATAAACCACCGGAGTGCACATTTCCAGTATTCGTGCATCCATTAAGGTTTTCATGATCACTTCGTAGCCAATGCCATTGATATCACCATGCGATATCCCAATTCTTATCTTGTGTTTACTCATCTCTTCAGTCTGTTTAATGGTAGTGAGAAATTAATGAAAATCTCTTGTTCACAGTTATTTTCTGCGACTGGCAAAGTTAATTCTTTATCTGAACTTTATCAAAACAGATTAGGATTCACGTTGATTGAAATTATTCCAATGAATTTTGTCCCGCTGCAATTCCTCAAAAGGCTTTCCTGTGCGATCTTTTGCCGGATATCCCATTGCAATAATACTCAGCACCCGGAGGTTTTCCGGAAGGTTAAAGAGTTCGCGAATATATTGTTCTGCGGTTTGGTTTTCATCGTGCGGGCGTTTTCTAATCTGCACCCAGCAGCTCCCCAATCCGAGCGATTGAGCTGTAAGCTGAAGCAGAGTGCTTGAAATAGAGCAATCTTCAACCCACACGTCACCTTTATTTTCGTCGGCCAAAACAACTACGGCTAAAGGAGCGTTTGCCAAAAAAGCTGCACCATGTGGTTTTGATTGACTTAGTTTTTCAATGATGGCCGGATCGTCAACAAAAAGAAACTCCCACGGATTTCCATTTTTTGATGAAGGAGAGCGTAAGGCTGCTTCTTCCAAAAGGTTAATTTTTTCTTGTTCAACTTTTTGCTCTGTAAATTTTCGGATGCTTCTTCTCGAGCGAAGTAAATTGATCATGATTCTCTTTTTTAGGGTATTCATTCAATATTGAAACGGAATTCGAACGTTTAGATTATGAAAGTCCGAAAAGGCAAGCAAAAATAACAAACGAAAAGAAATTAAATAATAACCACCAGAACAATGAGCAGCAACAGAAGCATAAAAAGAATTAATTGATTGCGAATAAAAAGTCCCATCAATATTAAGATCTCCAACTCTTCGGTGTCGCTTGAGTAAATTTCAATCTGCCCTTTGTCTTTCGATAAGAGTTCGTTGCTTTGGAAGATGACGATTTCCTGTCCATTGAATTTCCAGGCCCATCGGGATTGCCAGAAATTTTTAATTTCCAGTTCAAAACGCTTTCCATTAATTACGACGTCACTTTTGGGATTGAAAAGGTTAATCATGATGGAAGCCAATAACGATTGATTATTGGCATCTGAAATTTCCAATTTTGATAAAAAGAAGTCGCGGTTTAAAATAAATCGTCGTCCTTTTAACGTGGCAAGTGCTTCGGAACTGAACATGCTTTTCCATTCAATAGTCCCAATTTGTTCTTTGTTTCGGGTAATTTGCAATTGGTTTTTGAAGACCCCTTTTGTCCAGAGCAGTTTTTCCATAACAGTAGAAAATAGTCCTTGCAAGTTAGAAAATTTAGATCAGAAAACTAAGTGGAGCATCGTCAATTTCGATTGAGTATTTGCGGTAAAGTTTGAAATTGGTTGAACTTGTCGATGCAATGATCATCAAGCTCTTTTTTTTTCTTGTAACTTGCATAAAAAACAACAACAAGATGAAACGTTCAACAGCCCGACTATTGCTGGAAGAAATTACTAAAGACGATTTGCAGTTGGTCCACGAATTACATTGCATTCCCGAACTAGATGAATTTAATACACTTGGTATTCCTAAAGATTTGGAAGAAACAAAAAAAGTCATTCAATCGGGAATTGACGATCAGAGTAATAATCCTCGCTCGGAGTTTGCCTGGAAAATTAGTTTGAAAGAATCCGGACAAGTAATCGGACTGGCTGGCATGTTTCCGTCCAATGATCGCTTTCGGTTGGCTGAAATTTACTATAAAATTCATCCTGACTTTTGGGGGCAGGGTTTTGCTACCGAAGTTGCCCGAGAACTTGTTCGATTTGGATTTGATGAGCTAAAACTGCACAAAGTGGAAGCCGGCGTTGCCAGCGAAAATACCCGCTCAATTCGTGTATTAGAAAAAATTGGAATGACCAAAGAAGGACTGCGCCGTAAAATTCTTCCCATCAGAGGAGAGTGGAAAGACAACTACCATTTTGCCATTGTGGAGGATGATCCGAGGGATTATTGAGGACTTGATGCTGAATTTTTGATCAATTGATACTAAATACCCCAATTGAGCATTGATTTTATTATTTGTAATTTAGTCATAGCAAAATTGATTTTTCGATGAAAGAGTATCTTTATCATTACACGAGTTTAGCAACATGTATCGAATACATTCTTCCAAACAGAGAGCTAAAATTTAATAAAATTAAAGAATCAAATGACCCACCTGAATATATAAGGAATTTGTCTGATTTTAATTTTAAAAAAGGTTCTAAAGAGTTTCGTAAGGGGTTTCAAAATACTGAATTCGTATCCTTTTGCCAAGGACTTAAAAATGACCCTGAAAAGTTTGGTTTTCTTAACTATCCAATGTGGGCACATTATGGAGATGGGCATAAAGGTGTTTGTTTGGTCTTTGACAAAGAAAAGCTTGTTACTGAGCTGATAGATCAACACGATGACTGTAAATCCGGAGATTACATTCGTTATTGTCCAGCGATGCCGAATGTAAAAGACACAGGTGAAAGCATATTTGAGCGAATAAATAATAGCGATATTGATTTATTCTTCACAAAAACCGATGGCTGGAGTTATGAAAATGAGTTTAGACTTATTGTTCCTCCAAGAAAAAAAGATGCTAAGAAGTCAAATCGTTTTTTGAATATAGAAGAATCCTTAAAAGGAATTATTATCGGCTATAAAGTCAACGTGGTTTATAATGACTTGTTTTTAACTCTTGGAGCAGCGTTCCAAGGTGTGCGGCTATTTAAATTATCTCTTAGCAA
The DNA here is from genome assembly GCF_009847015.1 of Sunxiuqinia indica. Lineage (GTDB taxonomy): Bacteria > Bacteroidota > Bacteroidia > Bacteroidales > Prolixibacteraceae > Sunxiuqinia > Sunxiuqinia indica. The sequence goes on along the minus strand of NZ_WVEM01000013.1, from coordinate 75,793 downwards.
TGGTCAGTTCAAAGTTGAAGAACCTAACGAATTCTTTTCTGAAGGGTGTAATCTTGATCAAATTAACTTTGAACCTGAAGTCTTCAATTATTCAATTTCGAAATCGAAGAAGAATCCAAATTTATAAAATCACAAAATAGAATGACAACAAATGAATTTCAAGGGTATTGGCAATGTGAGGCATCTGAGAAAGTACTGAAGATTGAGGAGACTGGCTTGCAGTATCAATACAAATTTACAAAAGTAAAAGATGAAAACGGAAATGAACAAGAGAACTATCTTTATACTAAATCCCTAGATGTTATGGATTGGACTCCAAATCCGGTTATTGTGATTAATTCTACTAAGATCAATATTGGTGGTGAAATTTATAATAAACAAAAATGACCTAGTTTTTCACCAATGCCTTTGTAGACAGCAACCCACAAGCGGCATAAATATCTTGTCCGCGGGAGGCGCGGATGGTGGTGGTGATGCCTTTTTTCTCCAGGCCTTCTTTGAATTCGACTAAGGTTGCTTCGTCGGTTCCTTTCAGTGGGGTATTTGGAATCGGATGGAAACGGATCAGGTTGATGCGGCATTTGATGCCATCCAGGAGTTTTGCCATTTCCCGGACATGTGCCGGGGTGTCATTCAACCCATGGAATACAATGTATTCGAACGATACGCGACGTTGGCGACCAAAATCCCAGTTGCGAATTTCTTCGATCACATCTTCAAGCGGGTAGGCAATTTCTACAGGCATTAACTGTTGGCGTTCCTCATGAAAAGGAGTGTGTAAGCTAATCGCCAGATGAGCCTCGCTTTCGTTTAAAAAACGCACGAGTCCCGGGACAATGCCAATAGACGAAACTGTAATTCGGCGCGGACTCATGGCGAATCCCCATTCCGAAGTCATGATTTCGGTGCTTTTCAGCACTTCATCCAAATTATCAAACGGTTCGCCCATGCCCATGTAGACAATGTTGGTCACCTCCTGCCATTCGGGAATGTTTCGGATTTGGTTGACAATTTCACCAGCTGTTAGCTGCCCTTGAAACCCTTGCTTGCCGGTCATACAAAACAGGCAGCCCATTTTACATCCCACTTGCGACGATACGCAAACTGTTTTGCGGTCTTTGTCTGGGATCATGGCTGTTTCAACAAATTTTTCATTCCCGGTTGGGAACAGGTATTTTTTCGTGCCATCGGTACTTTCCTGCACCTTGGTGGAGTTGATTAATCCAAACGAATATTTTTCAGTTAGCAGCTGGCGAGCTTTTTTCGACAGGTTCGTCATTTCTTCAATCGAAGTCACTTCTTTTTTATACAGCCAGTCAGTCAGTTGTTTGGCAGTGAATTTGGGCAATCCCAATTCCAAAACCAACTCTTGCAGTTCGTTCAGTGTTTTTCCAAAAAGTGCTTCTTTGACCATCGTGTAAATTTTCTGCAAAGTTATAAAAGAGAATTAGATCCGAAAACAGTTGAAGACAATGGAGAGCAGTTTAAAACAATCGTTTCCATTGTCGGCTAAAAGTAAATTTCGGCAACAATGTTTTCGTACGGAACGCCTTTTTCAATCAGTAAATCGCGCGCTTCAACAACCATTAAAGCTTTTCCGCAGAGGTAATATTTTTGGTCTGCCGGGAGCTCGGTCAACGTTTTCAGGTAGTCGGTTACCCGTCCGGGGAAAACATCACACGACTGTTCCTGTGAACAGCACCGGATATAATTTTTACCCAAGGCCCATTCCAAATCATCTTCAAAATAAAACTGGTTTAAATGGCGTGCGCCATGAATCAGCGTTTTGTTCTCGAATTGCCCCGATTGAAACATACTGTAATAGGGGGCAATGCCGGTTCCGGTAGCAATCCAGTAAGCAGGTTGATCGGTACCCAGGAAACTACCATAAGGTTTTGATACAAGCAGGCTGTCGCCGGGAATCACTGTTGCCAACTTTGGTGTTAGGAAGCCATCTTCTTTGATGTTGAAAAGTACTCGAATTTCATTTTCGTGGTTGCCACTGCAAATACTGTAAATGCGTGGAGGCTGCGTTTGGTTAATTGCGATTTTTACGACTTGCCCCGGGATAAAATCATGCTTGCGGGGATACGAAATAACAAACACTCCGGGTGAAATTTCTTCATTGCCGGTGATTGTTTCCTTGTAGAGCTGAATGTCCTTTTTTTGATATTCTTCTGCTTTGGGCATTTTGGGTTTGTTTATTCAATCAATTAACGCAACCAATTGCATTTGGTTTTCGTCAGATTAAGAAAAAACCATGAAAAACCGGATTCTCATTTTATTACTTCTTGGTTTGTTAATGGTCACTTGCAAAAAGGAAGAGGCGCAGACAGAGTTTCCTGTCTGGCTGCAAACAAAAATTGATGAAGTGACTTCTAATGAAAATATGTGTGATATTTGCCATGTGACCATTTCCGAGTTTGAAGGGAAGTTGTACTATAACTTATATTGCGATTTATGGTCATGTGCCTATTGCCACTTTTATGACGAAGACGGGAGTGCTCCCGACTGGGACGCCGACAAATGGAACCGATATTTTGCTGATAAAAAGGAAGTTTCGACTGTTCCTGCTTGCCCTTAGCTCAAACGCTTGGAATTCAAATCTTGTTTGTTATTAATAGTAGGTGCTTTTTAATTAATTTTGTTCCCACCAAAGGGGATTGTTTTTATGCGTGATTTTAGGAAATGGATATTGAAAGCCTTGGGCTGGTTGCTATTGCTGCCAGTCTATTTCTATAAATATGCCATTTCGCCATTTACCTCGGCTTCTTGTCGCCATGTTCCTACCTGTTCTCAATATGCTGTTGAAGCCATAAAAATTCATGGACCATTTAAAGGTTTTTGGTTGACTGTCAAACGAATTTCCAAATGCCATCCTTGGGGAACGCATGGATATGATCCGGTTCCGAAGAAAGATCATGTAAAAACGGAGAAGCTGAATCTTAAATAATCGTAAATAGTTGTCCTTGTCGAAATCTTTTTCGCGAATTATTTGTATAGGTTTATGTGCGTACAGGGCGTACGTATTTATACTTATGTCTTCACCCTCAAATAAATTACGATGGAATGGTTAATTAGTGCAGTAGTCGTTTTAATGGCAGCCTTATTAAAAGGAATGACGGGTTTTGGCTTTGCTCTGTTGGCTGTTCCGTTGCTTTCTTTAATTTTTCCGATTCAGTCGTTAATCCCGGCCATGACAATTTTCAATTTGCTCACGTCGGTTTATATCTTAGCATCCATTAAGTTGAAGGTAAAAGCAAAGTATTTTTTACCAATGTTGTTAGCTAGTTTTGTTGGCATTCCGATTGGTGTTTACATTTTGACATATTTCCCCGAGAAAACTCTGGAATTAGCAGCCGGGATATCTATCTTTTCTATTTCCATGGTGTTTTTGTTGGGTGCCAAGCATCCTATTCCGGAAAGTAGAAGGAGAAAACCTATTGTTTTTGCGGGCTTTTTAAGTGGACTGTTAACATCCAGTATGTCAATTGGAGGTCCGCCAATCGCATTGGCAATGAACCGAAAAGGCTACTCCAAAGAGTCGTTTCGTAAAATATTTGCCTTAGTGAGTGTGATTAATGCCGCTCTTAGTTTCATCTTGTATATCATACATGGAGTTACATTGGGATTTTCGCTGAAGTTTGCTTTATATCTTTTTCCGGCCATTGTTATTGGGTCGAAAATTGGAGACATGCTTTCAAAAAAAGTAGACCAACTCTTTTTCAAAAAAGTCGTTCTGTACATCAATCTTTTTCTCGGGCTTTTTATTATTGTGCACACCCTTGTGGCATATTAATTTCGCTTCTGTCAACAAAAGGTATTCACCTTTGGTTACTTCTTAAGTTGTAGTGAAGTTTAATTATCTTTGGCAAAAGATACAGATTATACATGTTATGAAGCGATTATTATTCTTGTTACTTATCCTTGGTGCGGCGTGTTCCTCTCCTAAAAAAACAAAACAGAATCTGATTACCGTGAGTGTACTGCCTCAAAAATATTTTGTGGAGAAAATTGCAGGTGATTTGGTTGAGGTTCAGGTGTTGGTTCCGCCCGGTGCAAGCCCGGCTACCTATTCTTTGTTGCCTTCTCAAATGAAAGATCTGTCGGATTCGCGTGCGTGGTTGCGTATTGGAAAGATTGGGTTCGAAAATGCCTGGCATGAAAAGATACAACAAAGCAATCCAAAGCTGGAGATTTTCGATACCTCCGATTCAACGCAGTGGATTTATGGAGAGGAAGAGGTGCACGGCGATCATGTCCATCAACACGGAGTTGATCCGCACAATTGGATGTCGCCGACCGAAGTGGTAAAAATAGCGGAACTGACCTTTCAGGCTTTGATTGATCTATTCCCGGAACACGCTCAGGCGTTTGACACAAACTTTAAAGTTTTCCGGTCGGAGATTGAGCAGCTGGATCAGGAGTTAACTGTTAAGTTTGCTCGCTTGGCGAACCGAAAGTTTTTGATTTTTCACCCGGCTTTGACTTATTTTGCTCGAGATTATGATTTAGTGCAGTTGCCAATGGAAGTTGAAGGGAAAGAACCCTCTCCGAAATACATGAGCGAACTGGTGAAGCATTCGCGGAAAGACAGTATTCGCGTGGTTTTTATTCAGAAGGAGTTTGATTTGGAAAATGCACAGCAATTGGCAAAAGAATTGGATGGAGAAGTGGTTCAGATTGATCCGCTTAGTGAGCATTGGGAAGCACAAATTAGGGAGATCGCAGATAAAATAGTAGCAGCATCAGAATGAACAACAAGCTGGTTGAAATAAAAAACCTGTCGGTTAGTTATGACCAAAATACGGTTTTGGAACAAGCTAATTTGGATATCCTACCCAATGATTTTCTGGGAGTGATTGGTCCGAATGGAGGCGGTAAAACCACCCTTATCAAAGCATTGCTTGGGTTGGTGAAACCGGAGTCCGGATCGGTTAAATTTCATATTCCGCTGAAAAAGGTGGGCTATCTGCCCCAAATCAATCAAATAGATAAACGCTTTCCAATTACAGTGATTGATGTCGTTCGGTCAGGAAAAACAGGGAGTCAATCATTCAGTTTGTTTTCGAAAAAGCAAGATGATATCAAATATGCGGAACAGTTAATTGAAGAGATGGGCATTTCAGGGATAAAAAACAAGGCCATTGGCGAATTGTCCGGCGGGCAAATGCAGCGTGTATTTTTATGTCGTTCGCTGATGAACAACCCGCAATTATTAATCTTGGATGAACCGGGGACATATGTTGACAGCCAGTTTGAAAGCGAGCTATACGAAAAACTGAAAGAGCTGAATAACCAAATGGCCATTTTGCTGGTTTCGCACGATGTGGGGACTATTTCCTATTACGTGAAGACGATAGCCTGTGTGAATCGGCAGGTGCACTATCATCCCAGTAATGTGATCAGCACGGAGCAGCTGACTTCTTATAATTGTCCGCTTCAGATTATAACACACGGAGACATTCCTCATACGGTGCTGAGTCAGCACGAAAATCATGATCATCACCATGGCCACACTCATTGAGCTGTTTTCATACGACTTTTTTATGCATGCCTTTTGGGCATCGCTTTTCGCTGCTATTAGTTGTGGCATTGTGGGAACATATATTGTATCGCGGCGCATTGTTTTTGTAAGCGGAGGGATTACCCACGCTTCGTTTGGAGGGATTGGTATTGGCTATTTTCTTGGTTGGAATCCGTTGGTTGGAGCAGCGATATTTGCCGTCCTTTCCGGTCTGGGCATTCAGCTGTTCACTCAAAAGGCTAAGGTTCGCGAAGATTCATCCATTGCTATTTGGTGGTCTTTGGGAATGGCCATTGGCATTATTTTTATATACCTCACGCCAGGTTATGCACCCAACTTAATGAGCTACTTGTTTGGCAGCGTGTTGACGGTTTCCGTTACCGAGCTCTGGTTAATGGGTACATTGTCGCTGGTGCTAACTCTGTTTTTCATTCTATTTTATCGGTTGATATTGTATGTGGCTTTTGACGAAGAGTTTGCCAAAACGACAGGTCTGCCGGTCAACCTGATTAATTATTTGCTGATTAGTTTAATTGCAATTACGATTGTTCTAAATATTCGGGTAGTGGGCATTATTCTCATTCTTTCACTGCTTACTTTGCCTCAAGCTACTGCCAATCTGTTCACCAGAGATTTTAAGCGGATGATGCCGCTGTCGGTGCTGTTTGCTTTTATTGGTTCGTTTGTTGGCTTGCTGTTCTCCTTTTATGTCGACATCCCTTCGGGTGCATCTATCATTTTCACCCTTGTTTTACTTTTTGGTTTGATGAAGCTGGCTTTTTTTATTCGACAAAATTTAACTACCCGTGGCTGATCAAGGCAACCAGATAACTTGCAACAGTTGTGGCAATTCATACTCAAAGGATGACTTGCAGCGTGATTGCAGCAACTGCTTTGCCTGTACAGGCTGCGAGATTTATACTTGCCCCAGTTGCCTTTGCGAAATTGTGGTGAAGCCGGTGAAGAGGCCGGATATAAAATAAAGCCTCTGCAATATAGAATTGCGGAGGCTTTATTGTCACAGAATATTATTTTTCAAATCAAGCACCAGCGTATTCGCTAGAAAAAGATTCGGTTATTGAATGGCTTCTCGTTTTTAGTGTTTTCCAATTCATTGAAATGATTTTCCCTTTGGTAAATACGGTACTAAAAGCTTGCGGATTTTTTAAGGTCTCTTTTGCTTTCTCAAGCCCCTTGTCGTCTTTTAAAGCCGACTTGATGGCTCCTTTCTGGTAGTAGTAACGGGTAACAATTTCGTCGGTCAGCATTTCCTTGATTTCTTCTTTGAATGATTCCAGATCCTTGTTCAGCTCATGTCCAATTTTGACTTTCAAAGCTTCGAATTGTTCCTCAGCTACATCGTAATATTTTTCGCTTTTGGCAGTTTCCAATAACTCACTGAAAACCTCTTCGGTTTCTGATTGATACGAGAATTTTTGCTCTTTGACAAAGGTTTTGAAATCATCGAATATCTCATCGGAAATCTCAAATTCTTCGGGAGAAGGAATAGATTCGTTTTCATTCGCAAATTTAGTCGCATAATCAAAAATCATAAAGTCGCGAACAAGGTTAATGCTCAAGCTACTCAATCGATCCAGATCAATTTTCAGATCCGGAACAATTCCTCCGCCGTCATACACTTTTCTACCTTTCTTCGTTGTGAATTCGGTGATTAATGAATCCGGGATAGTGCCCACACTGCCATCTTCATTTCGGTGGGCGTAATCCAATGCCTGAATGCAACGTCCGCTGGGAATGTAGTATTTGGCGGTGGTTACTTTTAATTTTGTATTGTAGCTCAAGTCGCGGGTTGTTTGTACCAAACCTTTCCCAAACGTGCGGCTACCAATAATTACAGCCCGGTCAAGATCTTGCAGCGCGCCTGAAACAATCTCGGATGCAGAAGCTGATCCGCGATTAACAAGTACAGCCATTGGCATGATGGTGTCTATCGGGTTTTCAGTTGCCTTGTAGGTTTTATCCCACTGTTTCACTTTCCCTTTTGTGCTAACGACTTCCGATCCTTTGGGTACAAACAGGTTAACGATTTTTACGGCTTCAATTAGCAGACCGCCGGGATTCGACCGTAAATCCAAAACCAGCGATTTGGCTCCTTTCTGCTTTTTCAGTTCGGTGAACGCTTTTTTAACTTCATCGCCGCAGTTTTGGGTGAAGTTGGAAAGTCGAATGTAGCCGATTTCATCGTCAATCATTCCATAATAAGGAACAGCATCAATCTGTATCTTTTCACGAACGATGTCTATTTCAAGATTCTTTTTTTGTCCCGGACGGTCGATTTTTACGGAAACCACTTTATTGGCAGGGCCTTTTAATAAGTTACTCACATCTTCGGTAGACATCTTTTCAGTCTCTTTTCCGGCAACCTCAATAAGAATATCGCCTGCTTTCAGCCCTGACTTCTGAGCCGGAAATCCTTCGTAAGGCTCAGCGATTATTACCTGATCACCATGTTTGCTAATCATCGCCCCAATTCCGGCATACTCTCCGGTAGTCATAAACCGGAAATCCTCCATGTCCGATTCAGGAATATAGTTGGTATAGGGATCCAGCGATCCAAGCATTTCGTCGATACTGGTTTTAACTAAATCGGTCGGGTTAATTTCATCGACATAAAACAAATTGAGTTCGCGAACCAGTGTGTAATAAATATCGAGGTTTTTATCAACAAGAAATAGTTTTTCATCCCGGTTAAACCCGGTCATTACGATCGACGCCACCAGAAAAAGGCCTGCTATTGAAAGTCCTATCTTCGTTTTTCTATTTTGTTTCATCATTAACTGTTTTTATTGACAATCGACAAAAATAGTAAAGCTTTGTTTAAAAGCTGTTGTCATTTTCAAGATATTAGTTAAATATTCTTAATTGACATTACAGTAAAACAATTACTATTCTTCAATATTTTACGAATTTCTTAGCATTTCTTGGACACAGGTATTGAATTTTTCTAATGAATTTGGTTAATAGAAACAGATAAAAAGATGTGAAATAGCTAGTTATTCCGTAACTTAGTGTCTGTATGTGACTGATGATGAAATGATTAATCGCGATTAGTAAGCCTATGTTCATTTTTAATTTTTAAGGTTATGATATTAAAATTGTCTCTCAGGCCATTTTATTTTATGCTTTTGATGTTATTATTGGGATTGGTAATGAACCTGAAAGCTCAGCATGGTTCAGATTCGCTCGCTCGTTTGATGTTATTAAATGACAGTTTGCAGGGGCAGATCAGTAGGTTGGAAATGGTTATTGATGAAGGTTCTTATACCAGAATACCCAACGAGGATTTTGAGGAAATATTAAATGCAAAGATTCAAACATCGATGCGCGAGATTGCCAATTGGTGGTTGTTTGTAATTGCAGCTTTGATTTCGCTGCTTGGGTTTCTGGTAAACCGATATGCGCGAAGCTATCTGCAAACGACCATCGAAGGAAAGGTAAACCAGTTGAAAACAGAAAACGAGGACCGGATAAAAGAAATCAGTAATCAGTACTTTTCCAGTGTGATCAATAGTTTGCTTGATTTCAAAATAGACACCATTAAGAAAAACAAACACCGTGTAAAAGAAGAAGAAGTTGACGACCTGAAAAGCTACCTGAATGATGAGACCGTGACCATTCCCGAGCATAAAAACGTAACGCTTATTGATACGATCATGCGTTGTTATTACTATAGCAGCTTCCCGCAACGATTGGAGAAGATGATTGGGTTGATTAAAGAATATGAAGAAAGATATATATTACTGCATACAACTTACGCAAATTCAGCCATTGCATTTAACGACATGTATCACCTCTATGGGGCAAAGCATTATTTAGATGATGCGATCGAGAACTGCGACAAATCGATTAAGATACTTCCTGACTACGGGTTAGCGTTTGCGTTAAAACTGGAGCTTTATATTATGGGAATAAGCAAAGCTTTTGACGAGGAAGAGAGAGAAACTTATGAAAAGGACCTGATGAAAGTATTTAACGATATTGAAAACAATAAAAGCAGCTATTTGTGCAAAGAGCTCATTAAGCGGTTTGAAGTGGACATGAAAAACTTTATGCGACCATACTTAGAGAAGTTGTATGCCGAATACCCCAATGAGATTGAGAAAATACGAAATAGAGCATCTGCCGAAACACCGCCAGCTAATTGATGAAGTGTCAGAGGCGGGCACAGTTCAATGCAGCCTGTATTTAGTCAGCTTTAAAGCGCCATAATTTGCTGACCCAAGGTTCGCCGGCATAATGAATCCCAACCCGTGGATGTTCTGAAATCTGATTTACAGGGTTGGCATCTTCCAGCCAAATGCGGGTGGAGCTTTCCAGATTTTCACCATAAAAGGATTTGTCTAGTTTAAGTTCGCGGCCAAGTCTGCCTGGGCCGTTGTGCCTTTTCAAGCCTCGGATTAGAACTGCGGATCCACTTCCTTCCTGTTCGGTTACAAAATTCAATAGCCAATACTGACCGTAAATTAAGTAGACATATACCAATCCTCCGGCTTCAAACATCACTTGTGTTCGCTTGGTGAGCCCTTTACTGGTGTGGCAAGCCAGATCGCTTTGTCCACAGTAGGCTTCTGTTTCAGTAATTACATAGCGGCGCATTGTTCCATCATCAAAAACCCGAATAAGTGTTTTGCCAATTAACTCCCTCGCAACCACAACGGTGTCGCGTCTGAAGAAATCAGCTAAAAGCCTATCGTTTTTCAACTCCATGCAACAAATATATAAAAGACGAGGAAGTTTAAAGAGGGAGGAAGACTAGAACGCCTGAATTTGAAGTAGTGACTTCATCATTTCTGCACATTCTCGCTATCCCTGTGTTTCGTTCCTGCTTGTAAATCTTTGTGTTAATTTTGTTTTTGCTGTCATTTTCTGTTTGCTTTTTAAGAAAAAAGAAATACTTTTGCAGTCCCGATTATTGTCCGTACTTGCAGTTCTTATAAATGATTGAATATGTTGATGGTAGAAAGCTTATTAACATGCCCGGTGTTAATAACGTGGAAAGCCACGCAACCAATTGAAATGTAAGTTTTTGCAACTTTTAGTGTTAATTTTAAAAATTAAAGGCAAGTGGATACTTTATCTTACAAGACCGTTTCGGCCAACAGTGCCACGGCAAATAAGGAATGGGTTGTTGTTGATGCAGCAGATATGATCGTTGGTCGTTTGGCCAGCGCTGTCGCAAAAATCCTTAGAGGAAAACATAAACCCAACTTTACACCTCACGCAGATTGTGGGGATAATGTAATTGTGATCAATGCAGAGAAAGTTCGTTTCTCAGGTAAAAAAATGACCGACAAGATTTACTTGCGTCATACCGGATATCCAGGTGGACAACGTTCACAGAATCCGGCAGACGTATTTGCTAAATATCCAGAGCGTGTTGTTGAGTCAGCTGTTAGAGGTATGCTTCCAAAAAACCGTTTAGGACGCAAGGTTTTTGGAAACATGAAAGTGTATGTTGGTGCTGAGCACAAGCAAGAAGCTCAAAACCCAAAAGTAATTGATTTAAAAAAGATTAAATTGTAACAATGGAAGTAGTAAATACCCTAGGACGTAGAAAATCTGCCGTTGCTCGTACATACATAAGCGAAGGCAAAGGAAATGTTACCATTAACAAAAGGGATTTAAAAGAGTATTTCCCAAATGGAACACTACAATATGTTGTTATGCAACCATTAAACTTGCTTGGTGTAGCTGATCAGTATGATGTGAAAGTTAATCTTGACGGAGGTGGTATTAAAGGTCAGGCTGAAGCATTGCGTTTAGCGATCTCTAGAGCTTTGATTGAAATTGATCCGGAAGCAAGAGCAGTATTGAAGGAAGCAGGCTTTCTGACTCGTGATCCGCGTGAGGTGGAGCGTAAGAAACCAGGACAGCCAAAAGCAAGAAAGCGTTTCCAGTTCTCAAAACGTTAATCGAAATTTTCAAACTAAATATGACTGTGGATCTGAAATCACTGAGACTCCCGGCTTTGGGTTAGGGGCTACTCAGGGGTTGCTTTTCAGCAAATTATTTAAAAAAGTCAAAAGATGCCAAGAACAAATTTTCAAGAATTATTGGATGCAGGTGTACACTTTGGTCACCTGAAAAGAAAGTGGAATCCAAACATGGCTCCATACATTTTTATGGAGAAAAATGGAATCCACATCATCGATCTACAAAAAACAGTAGTGAAAATCGATGAGGCCGCTGCCGCCTTGAAACAAATTGCCAAATCGGGTCGCAAAATACTATTCGTAGCAACGAAGAAACAAGCGAAAGATATCGTTGCTGATGCTGTAAGTGCAGTAAATATGCCTTACGTAGTTGAGCGTTGGCCAGGAGGTATGCTAACAAATTTCCCAACGATCCGCAAAGCGGTGAAAAAAATGATTTCCATCGATAAGATGACGAAGGATAGCAGTTGGGATAACTTGTCAAAACGCGAAAAGTTGCAAATTACACGTCAACGTGCCAAGCTGGAGAAAATTTTAGGTAGTATTGCTGACCTGACTCGTCTTCCTGCCGCACTTTTTGTAGTTGATGTGATGAAAGAGAAAATCGCAGTACGCGAAGCTCAAAAATTGGGAATTCCTGTATTTGCAATGGTTGATACCAATTCGAATCCAGAAGGACTTGACTTTATCATTCCATCGAATGATGATGCTTCTCAGTCAGTTCGCCTAATCGTTCGATTAATGTGCGATGCTGTTGGAGAAGGATTGAATGAGCGTAAAGTTGAGCGTGAAAACGACGGTGCAGACGAGAAACCTAAAAGAGCAAAAAGTAAAAAGTCAGCTGCTAAAGCTGATGTAAAAGCTGAAAAGGTTGACGTTGAAAGTAACGATACAGACAAAGAATAATTGCTCAAATAATAATTCAAAAAAACACACAATCATGGCAATTTCTGCTGCAGATGTAATGAAGTTGCGTAAAGCAACTGGTGCCGGCATGATGGACTGTAAAAACGCCCTTGCCGACGCAAATGGCGACTTTGATGCCGCTGTACAAATTATCCGCGAAAAAGGTAAATTAGTAGCCAATAAACGTTCTGATCGTGAAGCATCTGAAGGTGCTGCACTGGCTGGCGTAAGTGAAAATGGTAAATTTGGAGCAATTGTAGTTCTTAACTGCGAAACTGATTTTGTTGCAAAAAACGAAGATTTCGTTAAGAAAACAAAGTCGTTTTTGGATGCTGCTATCGCAAACAAACCTGCTGATCTGGATGCTTTGAAAGCATTGGAGCTTGATGGTCGTTCAATTGAATCACACGTAACTGAGCAAACCGGAGTAATTGGCGAAAAAATCGAGATATCATTCTATGGTAAAATCGAAGCAGAATCAGTTGTTCCTTATATTCACCCAGGTAATAAACTAGCTACTCTGGTTGGTTTCAACAAAGGTGGTATTGATACTCAGGTGATGAGAGATGTAGCGATGCAAGTAGCTGCAATGAACCCTGTTGCCGTAGATAAAAGTGATGTTTCTCAGGAAGTAATTGATAAGGAATTAGAAATTGCAAAGGAAAAATTCCGTCAGGAAGGAAAACCGGAAGCGATGCTTGATAAAATTGCTCAAGGTTCTTTAAACAAATTCTTCAAAGAAAACACGCTATTGAATCAGGCGTTTGTTAAAGACAACAAACAAACTGTGAAAGATTACCTAAAATCAGTTGATGGTGATTTGACAGTAACTGAGTTTATTCGTTTTACACTTGCGGAGTAAGCAAAAGTAATTTACGAGATATAAGCAAAAAGGGGTTTCAAATTTGAAACCCCTTTTTTATGTGTTTTAATGTGATATTTTCTTTTAACCATTCAAGGCTTCAGCGCCATTTGTTACCTCTAAAATAGCATTGGTAATGGCAGCCTGGCGGGCTTTGTTAAATGTCAGCGTTAGGTCGTGAATCAAATCGGTAGCGTTGTCCGTTGCTTTGTGCATAGCGGTCATCCGGGCTCCATGTTCAGCGGCATTCGAATCCAACAGAGCCTTGAAGATTTGAACCTTCAACGATTTTGGTATTAATTCTTCAACGATCTGCTCCTTAGATGGCTCGTAAATGAAATTACTGTTTTTTGCAGACATATCGTCCTCCTCCGAGATTTCAACCGGTAGGAACTGCTCCTTGGTGCAGATTTGAACAGCCGCATTCTTAAACTGATTATACACCAATTCAATTCGATCGTATTTTCCGGAGACGAAGTCATTCATTAAGTTAGTCGCCAGATTAGAACAATTATCATAGGTGAGTGAGTCTAAAATTTCGTCGGCTTGATCACTAACCGGAATTTTTCGTGACTTGAGGTATTTTTGCCCTTGCTTCCCAACAGTAAAGAAATCCAATTGGCCTGAGTTAAATTGTCTGGCATATTTACTTGAAGCTAACTCATAAGCAGTTTTTGCAATGTTTGAGTTAAATGCGCCACATAATCCCCGGTTTGAGCTAATCAGGACTATGAGAACTTTCTCGGGCGCGCGCTGCCGGGTGTAAACCGATTCTTCACTATTTTCGAGACTAGCACTAAGCGACGCAAGGATGTCGTGCAGCTTGTCAGCGTACGGTCTTATTTGTAATATGGCATTCTGAGCCTTTTTCAGCTTTGCCGCCGACACCATTTTCATGGCACTGGTTACCTGCCGTGTGGTTTTAACGGATGAAATTCGTGTGCGTATTTCTTTTAAACTGGCCATATTTTATAGTCATTGAATGATTAAATGAATGGAAAATCGCTCATTTACCATTCGATTAATTGAAGCGTTCGGCCACTTCTTTAGCAACTTTCTCCAACACTCCGGTGATTTCGTCGTTCAAAATTCCTTTACGTAATTCATCCAAGATTGGGCGGTACTGCATCTCCATTAGTTCTATGAAATCTTTCTCGAAATCTTTTACTTTTGCAATTGGTACGCTTCTTAGTAATTCCTTTGTACCGCAATAGATAATGGCAATTTGGTGCTCGATTTTAATTGGAGCATACTGTCCCTGTTTCAGAATTTCGACGTTCTTACTCCCTTTATCTAACACACGCATAGTTGCAGCGTCAAGATCAGATCCGAACTTTGAGAAGGCTTCCAGTTCGCGGAACTGTGCCTGGTCAAGTTTTAATGTACCGGCGATTTTCTTCATTGCTTTTACCTGGGCGTTACCACCCACACGCGATACGGAGATCCCCACGTTAATTGCCGGACGAACTCCTGAGTTAAACAAGTTAGATTCCAGAAAGATCTGTCCATCAGTAATCGAGATTACGTTGGTTGGAATATAGGCTGAAACGTCACTTGCTTGAGTTTCAATGATTGGCAAGGCGGTTAAAGAACCTCCTCCTTTAACTTTATCTTTTAAACATTCGGGCAGATCATTCATTTGAGCTGCAATCTTATCCGAATTGATGATTTTTGCAGCACGTTCCAGCAAGCGAGAGTGCAGGTAAAATACGTCTCCAGGGTAGGCTTCACGACCTGGTGGACGACGGAGAAGTAGTGACACTTCACGATAAGACACCGCCTGCTTCGACAGGTCATCGAAGATAATTAATGCATCGCGACCGGTATCACGAAAATATTCTCCAATTGTAGCACCGGCATAAGGTGCATAATATTGTAATGCTGCCGGATCTGAAGCTGTTGACGATACAATGACAGTATAGTCCATGGCTCCATATTTTTCCAGGGTGGCGGCTATGTTTGCAACTGTTGATCCTTTTTGGCCAATAGCAACATAAATACAATAGACCGGATTACCTTCTTCAAAATTTTCGCGTTGATTGATGATTGTGTCGATGGCAACAGCTGTTTTACCAGTCTGCCTGTCGCCAATGATCAACTCACGTTGTCCACGACCAATAGGGATCATGGCATCAATCGCTTTAATGCCTGTTTGCAATGGCTGGGTTACCGGTTGGCGATAAATAACACCTGGTGCTTTTCTCTCGAGCGGAAGTTCAAATGTTTCACCCTGAACAGGTCCTTTACCGTCAATTGTTTCACCAATGGTGTTGACTACGCGACCTAAAAGTCCTTCGCCCACATTAATCGAGGCGATACGCTGTAGTCGTTTTACTGTGTCACCTTCCTTAATGTTTGATGAAGAACCTAAAAGCACTGCTCCAACATTGTCCTCTTCAAGGTTTAAAACAATTCCTTTTACGCCGTCTTCAAACTCAATCATTTCGTTTGCTTCGACGTTTGATAGCCCATAAATGCGGGCGATACCATCGCCAACCTGGAGTACTGTTCCTACTTCTTCCAGTTCGGCCTCCGATTGAAAGCCTTCGAGCTGTTGTTTTAAAATTGCGGATACTTCTGCGGGTCTAATATCAGCCATTGTCTATATTTTTACTTGTTGATTTCTGTTTGTAATAGGTTCTCTTTAACCTTGCGCAATTGCGTGGCAACGCTTGCATCAATTTGACGGTCGTCTACTCTTAAGACAAATCCACCAATAAGGTCGCTATTTACTCGTTCTCCCAATTCAATTTTTGTGTCGAATTCAGTTTCGAGTTTCTTTTGTATTTGCGAGATAATACCCTTACGCAATGAAATTGCGCTAGTAATTGTTGCTGTCTTAATACCCTGTTCCTTGCGATATAGCTCCATAAAATTGCGACAAATACCGGGAACATGTGCTTCTCGTTTATTTTCAGCAATAAGAACTAGAAAATTCAGGGTTTGCTCGTTGACCTTTTTTTCGAAAATTGTCTTCAACAATTTTACTTTTTGTGAAGTTTTGATGACAGGACTTCCCAATAGCAAAAGAAATTCACTACTGTCTTTAGTCAACTGGGCAATTACACTCACATCTATTTTCAGTTCATCAAGGAGTTTTTTCTCTTTGGCCAAACTAAAAAATGCTTTTGCATAACGAACTGCTATTTTGCTATGATTCATAAGCTTACTTCAATTTCAGATCTTTCAGAAGATCTTCAACCATGCCTTCTTGAGTATCCTTATTTTTTAATTCCTTTTGAATTATTTTCTCGGCTACTAAAACTGATAAATCAACGATTTGCTTTTTCATCTCGCTAATTGCAGCGTTCTTCTCTATCTCAATTTGTTGCCGGGCAGCTTCAATTATTTTTTGTCCTTCGCTGGCGGCCTGCTCTTTTGCTTCGACTAATAATTTATCTTTTACTTCCTTTGCTTCTTTCAGGATCGCACTTTTCTCTCTTTTCGCTTCAGCAATTATTTTTTCGTGATCAGCTTTCAGGTCTTTCACTTCTTCACGTGCCTTATCAGCTGAAGACAGTGCATTGGCTATCGAGTTTTCACGATCTTTTAAAGCACTAAGAATCGGCTTCCAGGCAAATTTTTTCAGAATGAATAATACAATTCCGAAAACAATGAGCATCCAAAATAGGGTTCCGTAATCCGGAGTAACAAATCCCATAATTTTTGTGTTTTTAATTTTTAAGTCATCCAGCCTCCCGGCAATCCCGGGAGCGGACGACTAATCAATACATTCCTTTAAACAAAAAGGACCAAAGCACAGGTGATTACAGCAAAGAACGCAACCCCTTCAATCAGGGCAGCAGATACGATCAAGTTTGACCGAATATCGCCGCTTGCTTCTGGTTGGCGTGCAATTGCTTCCATAGCACTAGCACCGATACGGCCAATTCCCATACCTGCACCAATTGCAGCTATACCTGCACCTAAGGCAGCACCCATTTTACCGATACTTGCACCGGCGGCTGCTTGTAAAATCACAGTTAAAATTGTTGATAGCATAAGATTGAATTTATTATGATTAAACTAGTGATGTTCTGATGTTGCCATGCCAAAATACAGGGCGGACAGTAAGGTAAATACATAAGCTTGAATAAAGGATACCAACAGATCCAGCATAAGTATGAATACTGAAAACGCGACAGATACCGGACTAATAGCAGCGCCGGCAGCAGGTCCCATTAAATTAGCAAATATGAATATTAAGCTGATGAATACCATCACAATCAGGTGTCCGGCCATCATGTTGGCAAATAAACGAACCATTAGTACAAATGGTTTTGTAATTACTCCTGATAATTCAACAATTGGCATCAGAGGGATGGGAAACTTCAGCCACCAGGGAACGTCAGGATTATATATTTCTTTCCAGTAATGTTTATTTCCGTTGATTGTTGTAACAACAAAAGTGAATAATGCCAATGCCATGGTTACTGCAATATTACCGGTTACATTGGCTCCAAAGGGGAAAATCGGGATCAACCCCATGAAATTGTTCACGAGTATGAAAAAGAACAAAGACAATAAAAAGGGCATGAACTTCTCATATTTTTTTTCTCCAATTGCAGGTTTTGCTACTTCGTCTCTTAAAAAGAGGATGATCGGTTCAATGAGGTTTTGAAGTCCTTTGGGAGCTTGATTGGCATTTCGTTTTGCTGATTTTGCAACCGACAGAAATATCCACAGAAGTAGTATCACACTAAAAATGACACCGGCAACAGCCTTCGTGATTGATAAATCAATCGGTAATCCGACAACTTCGCCATGCTCGTCAAGTTCAACAATTTTCCCGGAGTTCTCGCCCTGGTGTGCAATCTCGAAATTTTTGTAGACAACTTTGCCATGGTGAAATTTTGAAGACCAGAAAAAGTGCCATCCACTATTTTCGCTGTATAAAATAATTGGAAGTGGAATACTAATGTGTGTTTCGCCAAATGTTGCAATGTGCCATTCGAAAGCATCAGAAACGTGGTGCATGACAAATTCACCAGGATTAAAGCCTGTTTCGGCATGCTTCGTGGTGTCCAGTTCATGATGCTCATTTTCAGCAAAAACTGATTCGGAAGTCAAGCTAAATGTCGATATAAAGAGTAAAAATGCGGTGAAGTATATCCGTGTTTTTGTTGCTTTCATAAAGTATAAATCGGTCAGAATGTCGCTTCAACAAAAGTTGTTGCAAATTACTAAAAAAATCAATCAGGTCAAGCTATTTTTTCACTTTCACAACGTGGCTAATCTCAGCAACTTCTATAATTGTATAGATGACATAAGCCGCTAGAAAATTGATTAAAAAAGCTTTTACGTTTACATTGCTAATAACAATATACCCAATACCTATAACCAGATAAAAGAACATTTTTAAGGTGCTCAGCACCATAAATCGTGCGGAGAACTTTGGCATACTTTTATCGGCAATCTTTAACAAATAAAAATGAACAATGTTTGTTGTAAGAAAGAAGAAAATTATAATGAAAGGAAAAATGATGTGGTAGTATTGCGGAACAACCTGACTGTAAACAATCCAACCAATAAAAAAAAGACTGACAGATACGATAATCGAGCGAACTAAAAATCGCTTCATAAATACATTCATTTCAAAAAGTTTTTAATTGCATGGTAAATTGCAGCGACAACCGATAAAATCATAAGGCCAAGCATAAAAGCGGGGAACGAAAGCTTGAGCCAATGGTCAATTAAGTAGCCTATAAAAACTCCAATCCCCATGATGGCAATCATCTCAAAAGCCAAGCTGGAGTATCGGATAAAATCGTTAAAATTATTTTTAGGCCTTTTGGAGTTTTCCGGATCCTTCATGTTTTGTTTGTTCGCCCATTGCACACGACCCGGAGAAAAGTGCACCGGGTTCGATACTTAATTTTCCCGTGCTTATTTCAGCATATACTTTTGATGAAGATTTGAGACTTAATAGTTGCTCTACTTTTAGCTTTCCTTTTTGATAGCCGGAGATTTCAGAGTTTTTACATTTAATTTCTCCGGTTACTTTGCCTGAAACTCCAATAACGACTCTCCCCGAGCAATCCAGGTTTCCATTAAGTTCCCCATCGATGCGAATATCTCCATCAGAAGCCACATCTCCTGTAATGCGCGTACCTTTGCCTATTAGATTAATTCCCTGCGAATCAGTTTCGTTGTTTGCTTTTCCCATTATGTTTGCTTTTTTGAACAGCATCAAATATACTAAGAAACTGATTAAATACTACTTTTTTGTTTCAATCTTGAATCTAAGGCATGGAGCTTAAGGCGCTATAGAACAATTATTTATAAATTTTGCTAGGCTAATCTGATTCCCAGGTAAAGTATGAAAAATGTTTAGCTGTGGTCTAATCAAGAAGAATTGGTGACTCAAAAAGCTAGCTATTAAAATGATAAAGGAAAGTGATTGAGCCATCGAAGGCCGGCTTTTTGCTTCCTTCTATTTCCATCTGAACTCGAAGTTTTATCCGGCTAATACCACGTAAGTTGGTACATTCTTTTAACCATACGTGGGTGCGAACGTTGTTGTTCACCAAAACCGGTGCTCCAAATTTAAATTGATCGATTCCGTAGTTGACAAGCATTTTGAAATTACGGACATCTACAACTTGCTCCCACATTAATGGCAGCAGCGAGATTGTTAAATATCCATGTGCTATGGTGCTGCCAAAAGCACCTTCTTTTTTGGCTCGCTCAGGGTCGGTGTGGATCCATTGGTGATCCAATGTCGCATCAGCAAACTTGTTTATTTGATCTTGTGTAATTGTATGGTAGTCTGAAACTCCCAATTTTTTACCAAGATGTTGCTCAAACTCTTGATGACTTTGAATTAGCAATCGGCTCATGAGATCATGTCTTTTGGTTATTGAATATAGATTATTTATTCGTGTCGTATGCCCATTTTAGGTACATGGATCCCCACGTAAAACCTGCTCCAAAAGCAGCCAAAATCACATTGTCTCCTTTTTTTAGCTGATTTTCGTAGTCGTAAAGGCAAAGCGGAATTGTGGCCGCCGTAGTATTCCCATAGTTTTCAATATTGATCATTACTTGCTCACGACTTATTTTCATGCGCCGAGCAACAGCATCAATAATCCTCATATTTGCCTGATGAGGAACAAGCCATGCTAATTTATCCGGGGTGATGTCATGTTTCTTCATTATGTCAACAGCAACATCGGCCATTCGTGATACGGCGTATTTAAAAACCGTTTGTCCGTCTTGATGCACATATTGCATTCGCTGCTGGAGCGTTTCGGGAGTGGTTGGCATTTTTGACCCCCCAGCCTTAACGTGCAGGTAATGACGGCCTTTGCCGTCAGTGTGATTCATGTGGTCAATAATTCCAACATCTTCAGTAGTTGGTTCAAGCAATACAGCTGACGCTCCATCACCAAATAATGGGCAAGTAGACCTGTCCGTATAGTCTGTAATGGCCGACATCATATCAGCTCCGACAACAATCACCTTTTTATACTGTCCGCATTCGATAAATTTAGCAGCAGTTGTCAGGGCAAAAACAAATCCAGAGCATGCAGCACTAATATCATAACTCCAGGCATTTGTCAACCTGGCTTTTCGACTAATAATGTTTGCTGTTGCCGGGAATGGCCGATCAGGAGTAATTGTGGCACAAATTAGCAGCTCAATTTCATCGGGCCTGGTGTTTGTTTTCTCGAGCAGTTGTTTTACTGCCTCGGTTCCCATATCGGAGGTGGCTTTGCCTTTCTCCTTGAGGATGCGTCTTTCTTTAATTCCGATGCGTTGCATGATCCATTCATCGGTGGTGTCAACCATAGTGCTTATCTCTTCATTGGTCAGCCTGTAACTTGGCAAATAGGCTCCAATGCCTGTAATTGCAGCACGTGTCTCTTGCATAATCTATACGTTAATCAATCAATTAGCGCGTAATTTTAAATCACAAAAAGCGATTGCTAATTGAGTAACAAAATTTGTTTAAAAAAGATGGCGAAAGATAGGGTGAAATATTCGAACAGCAAAGAAAATTAGGCAAAAGAATTACCGTAAGTCGTTTTAAAACAATCAATTAAAATGTTCGAAAAGTTTATATGGAGGGCAAAAAAAGATCAGAAGATTAATCTTCTGATCATATGATGAGGATCTTAAACGATTACGTCTTTTTCGATTGCCAGCTTGCCTCTGTAGTAACCACATTCTCCACAAACAGTATGGTATTTTACAGTAGCGCCACAATTAGAACACGTAGACAGAGTTGAAGGTGTTGCTTTGTAGTGTGTTCTTCTCTTATCCCTTCTGGATTTTGATGTTTTGTGTTTTGGATGTGCCATTTTTTAAAGTCTTTATTTGTTATCTAATAATTTTTTTAACTCGTCCCATCTTGAGTCTGCTGGTTTTTCTTTTTCAACCTTTACGGACATTTGGGCTAATTTTTTCAACATTTCCGGATTACAAAGGCTATTGCCATTTTCATCATCCGGATGAACATGTTTTATTGGAATGGACAAGATGATGAAGTCGTAAATGAGCTTGGCAACATTGATGTGTGATTCGTCTGGTGCAATCCAGACAACATCGTCGCCTTCTTCATATTTTTCTTCGCCATACTTAACGTAAACCGTGTTCTCACTTTCAATCGGTTGATCAAATAAGTCAAGACAGCGATCACATTGTATTTTTACCGTTCCTTCAACATGAAACCAAAGAACAATTAATGAACTCTGTTTTTCCAACTTCAACACGACGCTTATGTCGCCATCCTCGGCGATTCCTCCGTCGAAATACTCAAAAAACTTCCGTTCTACCTGATAGTCGAAACGATGCTCTCCAGTTCCAAGTCCTTTGAGTGCAATGTTATATGCTTTTAAATTTGCCATTGCTTGGAAAAAAGTGTTGCAAAAGTATAAAAAATAAACAAACAGCGAAAATTATCTGATTTTTTTAACAACGAAAACCTGTTTTTCTGCAAAAATCTTTCTGTCAGTCGATTATTGGATTTTCCGATGTTGAAAAATCAGCTTGTTGGAAGGACAATCCGGAAAGTTGTACCCTTCCCAATTTCAGAATGTTTAATGAAAATTTTTCCTTTATGATAGTTCTCGATGATCCGCTTTGCCAGTGAAAGGCCAAGTCCCCACCCTCGTTTTTTAGTTGTATAACCAGGTTCGAATATTGTTTTAAACTGCGATTTTGAAATCCCTTTTCCATTATCCGAAATATCCAAGACCACGCTCGAATTTTTCTTTATAAGGTGAAGGCTGATAACGCCATGGGAGTCAATCGCATCGATGGCATTTTTGCACAAATTCTCGATTACCCAACTGAACAAAGCCGCATTGTGCGGGACGTCGTAATAGGTGTTTTCATCCATGTCAAGGATAAACTTAACTCGTTGAGAACATCTGGTTTCGAGATAGTTCACAGAGGAACTTAGCACCTTTTTGAGGTCGTCGGTTAATAATTCCGGTCTTGATCCAATTTTTGAGAAACGCTCGGTGATTTTTTCCAAACGTGAAACGTCTTTTTCTATTTCGGAAATAGTGGTCTCATCAATATCTTTCATTTTCAGGATTTCGATCCACGCCATCAACGATGAGATGGGCGTACCCAGCTGGTGAGCTGTTTCTTTCGACATTCCCACCCAAACCTGGTTTTGCTCGGCTTTTCGTGAAGAGCTAAACGCAAAGTATGACACGGTTATGAAAAGCATAATGACTCCAAACTGTGCTAATGGAAAATAACGTAAATTCTGCAGCAAGTATGAATCGCGATAATAAAGGTATTGCACTGTATTTTCAGAAAGAACAATTTCAATGGGGTCTTTTTGGTCTTTCATCTTCTGCAATTCATGTTGCAGGACTGCATTTTTTCGTTTCTCGTTGTATTTTATGTTTCTGTCTCCCAGAATATCGTCATTGGCTGAGGTCCAAATAATGGGAATCGACGTGTTGTTTTCGATGATCCCCTGAAGCAAGGTTAAGTCTTGATTTGCTCCGTGCTCATTATCAACTAACCGTTTCATCGCTTCGGCCCACAATTCAACACTTTTGCGTTCTTGAACCGACATTTGATTAACCAGCCAATTAGTGTAAATCAAAGAGCCTGCCCCAATGAGCATTGCAGCCAACAGCAACAGGATCTTCCAGCGTCGTTTTTTAAAGTATAGTTCCAAGATTGTCAAGTTTTGTTCTGCTTGCTAAACGAATCATGTATTTAAAAAGTATTCGTGCCCGGCGAAATTGCAGTTACCCCAGAATTAATTCAATACACTTATTGAAAATGCCTTTTTGATCGAAGCCACAATCACGTTGGAGCTCTTCCGGTGTTCCATGCTCAATAAATTGGTCGGGCACTCCCATCCGCACAAGTTTTGAGCAATAGTTATTAGATGACATAAATTCTAAGACGGCCGTGCCAAATCCACCTTGAATCACTCCGTCCTCAATGGTGATAACCTGTTTAAATTTCGTGAAAATCTGGTGCAATAACTCTTCATCAAGCGGTTTTACATATCGCATATCGTAATGAGCAACTGAGAATTCTTTTTTGTGCAGCGATTTTACAGCACGCGAGGCTGCTATTCCGGTAGTTCCAATAGTTAAAATGGCCAAATCATCTCCCTCCGTAAGCACGCGTCCTTTGCCTACTTCTGCCAATTCGAATGGTTGTCGCCAATCCACTTTGCAGCCACATCCGCGAGGATAGCGAATTGAAAAAGGGCCCATATTATCTTGCTGCGAAGTGTACATCATATTGCGCAACTCAATTTCATCCATTGGAGCCGACACCGTCATGTTTGGAATGTTCCGCATGTAAGCTAAATCAAAAACCCCATGATGAGTAGCTCCATCTGCTCCTACCAATCCTCCCCGGTCGAGGCAGAAAACGACATTTAGATTTTGAATGGCCACATCATGAATGATCTGGTCGTAAGCTCGTTGCATAAATGTTGAATAGATATTGCAAAAAGGAATCATTCCCTGAATAGCCATCCCTGCGGAAAACGTAACCGCGTGAGGTTCTGCAATACCCACATCGAAAGCCCGATCCGGCATTTTCTCCATCATGATATTTAACGAACTGCCTGTAGGCATGGCAGGAGTAACGCCCACAATCCGAGGATTTTTTTCAGCAAGTTCTACAAGCGTATTTCCAAATACATTCTGAAATTTGGGAGGTTTGTTCAGCTCGCATTCGCAACCAATAATTTTCCCGGTTGTTTTATCAAACTTTCCGGGGGCATGGTAAACTGTTTGGTTTAGTTCGGCCAGCTTAAATCCTTTTCCCTTTTTGGTGATGATATGCAGTAGCTTTGGCCCCTGAATATCGCGTAAGTCGCGAAGCACTTTAGTCAGATATTCAATGTCGTGCCCATCAATAGGACCAAAATATCGAATTCCCAGACTTTCAAAAAGATTGGATTCTTTTAATAGATAGGATTTTAAAGCCCCTTCGGTTTTTTGAACCAAGCGACGTGCTTTGGGACCAAATCCGTTGAGTTTTCCCAATCCATCCCAAACATCGTTTTTCAGTTTATTGTATTGTTTCGACTTTGAAATGTTGAGCAAATAGCTGCTAACCCCACCAACATTGGGATCAATAGCCATATTGTTGTCATTTAAAATGATAAGAACGTCAGAATTATTCGATGCAGCATTGTTCAGCCCTTCGAAAGCCATGCCGCCCGTCATTGATCCATCGCCAATAACGGCTACAATTTTACGGTCTCTTTCTTTTTTTACAGAAGAGGCAAGTGCCATTCCTAAGGCTGCGGAAATCGAGGTGCTGGCATGTCCAACGCCAAACGAGTCATATTCACTTTCTGAAGGTTTTGGGAATCCACTGATTCCCTTATATTTCCTATTTGTGTGAAATATATCTCTGCGGCCAGTCAATATTTTATGACCATATGCCTGATGGCCAACATCCCAAATGAGTTGATCGTAAGGAGTTTGGTAGACGTAGTGAAGAGCGACGGTTAATTCCACAACGCCTAAACTGGCACCGAGATGACCAGGGTTTGTTGAAACCTCGTCAATAATGAACTGTCGCAGTTCATCACACAATAATGTTAAGTCTTCCGGTTTTAACTTCCTTAAATCCGCAGGGCTGTTAATCTTCTTTAGTATGCTTCCCTCAGGTTCCTTCATTCAAAAAATTTGGGCTCAAATATACAACTTCTATTAAACACAGCCTTATACATTCGTCAGTTTAAAGCTGAATCTGTATGCTGCTAACGTTCATTTGTTAGGGTTATTACGGGATTCGGGTCATTTTTAGTTCCCGGTTTTCAAAAGTCGCAATTTTTTCGAACCCAACCTTTTTCATCAAAGTCAGTCCGGTTTCGTAATGCCTGGCTATTTGTTTTGTGCTGTGCGCATCCGATGAGATGGTCATCGGAATGTGATGGTGATAACACCGTTCGACTATATATGGACTTGGAGTCAACTCGGCGCAAGGTCGATCTAACCCTCCGGTGTTGAGCTCCACAACCAGTTTGTTTTCTTTGATTACTTTGAGGGTTTCTTCAACCAACCCGGACAAGTTGCTTTCTGGATAAATCCTGAATTTCTTGATAATGTCAAGATGTCCAATGGTGTCAAACAAACCCGAATTTGCCGCGAGTTGAATCAGCTCATAATACATATGATATAGCTCGTCATTAGTCCATTTTCCATAAAGCGATTTATCGGTGTCAAAATTCCAGTCGCCTATAAAATGAACCGATCCGATAACATAATCCAGTGGGAGACTCGCAATTAGCTCTTGTATTTCTTGTTCTTTTCCGGGGAAGTAATCCATTTCAATTCCATAAAGAACTTTTATTTGATCGCTATACTTTTCACGAAGAGCAAGAATCTGCTCAGTCATCACAGGAATATCGATTGGAGATATGGCCCAGGAAACCGGCTTAAGGCAAACATGGTCGCTAAAGCCAATTTCGTCAAGTCCTAACTCAATTCCTCTTTTGATCATCTCCTCGTGGGTATTCTTACCGTCCGACAAAATGCTGTGCATGTGATAATCTATTAAACCTTGCATGTTTATCGTTTTATATTAATCGCCTGAATGTGTTAAGTTTTCGATGGCATTCCCAACACACTTTGAGGTTGATGAAAACTAGTTTTCAGGCAATTTTCATCTGCTAGTGTGTTAAATATGCCCCAATCATTAGCATTCTAAAATTAACGAAAGTGAGGAGATATAAAAATAATGGATGAAAAAATAAGGGGGAGAGAATCTTCGAAAGGAATCTGAATTCTATCTCTCAATCAGGAGAGGGAAGACGAAAAAAGAGGCAGCCTAATTAAGCTGCCTCAAAGCCATGAAAACAATTAAACAATGTTCAGAAAACAGAAAACTAGAAACAATTATATTGTTAAAATCTCTTGATTTTTATCTTCTAATAAGTCGTCAACCTTTTTGCCGAAATTATCAGTCATTTGTTGTACTTCTGATTCGGCATCTTTTTCCACGTCCTCAGACAGGCCATCTTTCAAAAGCTTTTTCAAGCTTTCGTTAGCCTCTTTTCTTGCACCACGAATACTAATTCTGGCTTTTTCACCTTCCTGGCTAACTTGCTTTGTTAGTGTTTTGCGCCTTTCCTCGGTTAGGGGTGGTACATTTATGCGAATGATTTCACCGTTATTTTCAGGATTCAATCCTAAATTCGCATTCATTATTGCTTTTTCAATGGGAGCAATCATTGCTTTCTCCCAGGGTTGTATCGCAATTGTTCGAGCATCAGGAGTGCTCAGGTTTGCTACTTGATTTAAAGGAGTCATGCTGCCGTAGTAGTCAATCACGATTCCATCTAACATCCTTGTAGAAGCTTTGCCAGCACGGATATGAACCAATTCATTTTCCAGATGATCAATGGCAGCTTCCATTTTTTCTTTGCAGACCTCAATTATTAATTCTAATTCCTCTTCCATGTTCAGATGATCAGTTCATTTTTGTGCTGTGAGCAAATATAGAAAAATTTAGAGAATTTTGAAAAATCTTAACTTTTTTAATCAAAATATCCTCGGTGAAATTTCTTACAGGTGAACCAGTGTGCCAATGTTTTCACCTTTCAATACTTTAATAAAATTTCCTTTTACATCCATATTGAAAACAACAATCGGAAGCTTGTTTTCCTTGCACATGGTTGTCGCCGTCAGGTCCATTACCTTTAACCCCTGATGATAAATCTGGTCAAATGAGATCTTATCATACTTGGTGGCATTCGGGTCTTTCTCAGGATCTGCCGTATAGATTCCGTCGACGCGGGTTCCTTTAAACATCGCATCAGCTTCAATTTCAATTCCACGTAATGAGGAGCCTGTGTCGGTTGTAAAATAAGGATTTCCTGTTCCGGCCGAAAAAATAGCGACAACTCCGCTTTCCAGTGTTTCAATCGCTTTGTCCTTTGAGTAGAATTCACCAACCGGTTCCATGCGAATAGCGGTCAGCACTTTTGATTTTACGCCATGAGCTGTTAATGCGGAGTTCAATGCCAGGCTATTGATAACGGTGGCAAGCATGCCCATCTGATCGCCTTTTACACGATCGAAGCCCTGGGTAGCTCCACTCAGCCCTCTGAAGATGTTTCCACCACCAATCACAATTCCGATTTGCACGCCAAGCGCAACCGCTTCTTTAATTTGCTCAGCGTATTCATTCAGTCGGCTTTGGTCGATTCCGTAGGACTGATTCCCCATAAGAGACTCGCCACTCAGCTTTAATAATATACGTTTATATGCAGTCATTTTTTTCCTGTTTTATGCAAAGGTAGAAATATTCTAAAATTTCATATTAATTGAATATTACTGCTAGAAAGATTCTCGCTTAGCAAGATTTCGAATTCACAATTAATTGTTAATTTTACGGCCGCTGATTTTCAAGAGATATGGAAGAATTAAACGTGATTTTGTTTTTAGTAAATTTCGTCAAGACACTTTTTGTAATCATAGTGATTTATTATCTGATTCGCTTTGTTGCAAGATTAGTCCTTCCATTGTTTTTCAATCGACCCAAACAATCGAACAATTTCAACAATCAGCAAAAGTCCCGAAAAGAAGGAGATGTTACCATTGAAGGGAATAAGTCCCAAGGTGGAAAATTTTCGAATGACGAAGGGGAATATGTTGATTTTGAAGAAGTAGACTAAATTCAAACGATATTAATAAAGATTTTATGGCTCAGGAAGATATTTTTAAGAAGCTGATCGCTCATTGTAAAGAGTATGGATTCGTTTTTCAATCGAGTGAAATTTACGATGGGCTTGGAGCTGTCTATGACTACGGTCAGAATGGAGTTGAACTTAAAAATAACATCAAAAAATATTGGTGGGATAGTATGGTGATGCTCCATGAAAATGTCGTGGGATTAGATTCGGCCATCTTTATGCACCCAACTATCTGGAAGGCTTCCGGTCACGTTGATGCTTTCAACGACCCATTAATTGATAATAAAGATTCGAAAAAAAGATACCGTGCCGATGTGCTAATTGAAGAGCAATTGGCCAAGTTCGAAGATAAAATGAACAAGGAAGTTGCCAAGGCTCAAAAGCGTTTTGGTGATGCCTTTGACGAAAAGCAATTTCGCGAAACCAATCCCCGTGTTTTAGCAAATCAGAAGAAATGGGATGAATTGCATGAGCGTTTTGCAAATGCACTAAATGATAATGATCTGGCAGAATTGAAGCAAATCATTATTGATCAGGAAATAGCATGTCCGGTTAGCGGAACCCGCAATTGGACTGATGTTCGCCAATTCAACCTGATGTTTGGCACAGAAATGGGCTCGACTGCTGATGGCGCCTTGAAAGTTTATCTTCGCCCGGAAACAGCACAGGGGATTTTTGTAAACTACCTGAACGTACAAAAAACCGGACGAATGAAAATACCTTTTGGGATTGCACAAATTGGTAAAGCTTTCCGGAATGAGATTGTGGCTCGTCAGTTTATTTTTCGTATGCGTGAGTTCGAACAAATGGAAATGCAATTCTTCGTTCGTCCCGGATCAGAATTGGAGTGGTTTGACAAATGGAGAGAAACCCGAATGAAATGGCACCGTGCTCTGGGGTTTGGCGACGACAATTATCGTTTTCACGAGCATGAGAAATTGGCGCACTATGCGAATGCGGCTGTCGATGTAGAATATAAATTTCCCTTTGGCTTTAAGGAAGTGGAGGGAATTCACTCGCGTACCGACTTCGATTTGTCACAGCATCAGGAGTTCTCCGGTAAAAAAATTCAATATTACGATCCTGAATTAGGGAAATCCTACGTGCCTTTTGTGGTTGAAACATCGATTGGTGTCGACCGCATGTTCCTGCAAATTATGTCGGCTTCTTATTTCGAAGAGGAACTGGAAGCAGCCAATGGTAAAAAGGATACCCGGGTAGTCTTGAAATTACCAGCACCATTGGCTCCTGTAAAACTAGCAGTTATGCCGTTGGTAAAAAAAGACGGACTGCCTGAAAAAGCTCGCGAAATTATTGACGACCTTAAATTTGATTTCAATTGTCAATATGATGAGAAAGACTCGATTGGGAAACGATATCGGCGTCAGGACGCAGTTGGAACACCTTTCTGCGTTACCGTTGATCATCAAACATTGGAAGATCAAACAGTAACAATTCGTTATCGCGATACCATGCAACAAGAGCGCTTGCCAATTGCTGACTTAAAAGAAGTCGTTTCTTCTCAGGTCAATTTCAAAGCTCTTTTTGCAAAATTGAAGTAGAGGTATAAAAGATTAAGCAAAATAGATGTGGGTGGTTTCAATTTTGAAACCACCCTTTTTTTTGCATTGTAGTATAGCTGCCAAATGATAATAATTATTCCTTAAAGGGAGTTTTTTATTTTTCTATTTTGGGTAGTATTGTGTCAATTTGATACAGATTAATACGATATTTAAATTAATTGCTGCTAATCTCATGATAAAACGATTACAAAATGCGCTGTAGGTCTAATGATAGCTGTCGATTCATGTTGTAAAATATCTTTTTAAAAAACTGTAAGTTAGATTTCATTTATTTTCCGAATAATCAGTTTTAGAAGACCTGATGTGATCATTTTAGTATTGAAATATGAGCTTTAACTTTCATTTTATAAGTTTACTCTTGTTAACAAAATAAAAACATGCATTTTGTCAGGTTTTAGTAGAAATTCTGCCTTTAAATTTGCCACTGTTAGAATCACATCTAATAATTGAAGATGAAACCGGATAGATGTATTGACATCAAATGAACATTGTCCGGGGGTGTTTGATAAATAATCGTGAATGTTTAAAAATTTACAAGATGAAACGAGCATTTAACAGCTTTTATACACAGAAGTATGATTTTATGCGAGTTCCATATGATACCATAAAAAAACAAATAATTATAATCATATGAAAAAGAGAAACAGAATTATTAGCTTGCTATTTGTTGCATTTTTTGCATGCTCGTTGAGCGTTTTCGCTGGTGGCGAAACTGATTTTGTTGATGAATATAAGATTTCCTCAAAAGTCGATTTCGAACCAGGCAAAACCTATCAGAAAAGTTGGGAAATTACCTATGGAGAATCAAAAAGGCCCGTTGAGGTTTTATTGAAAGCAACCCGTAAAGGCGACGAATACATTGTTCGCACCAAGTATTTCGAAGTAAAGTATGTTAGTTCGAAAAAGGGATTTGGTGCCCGCTCAATAGACTCTTCGGACCTGATTGTTCCCGAAAGTTTAAACAACCAAGTGATTAATGAAGACAAATTGGCTAATCAAAAAACTATTTTGGCATTGCAGGTTGACCGTGAAAGAGCATTAGCGTTAATCGCCGATTTTCTTCCCGAATTGGTCAATGAACAATATCAAAATATCCTCAACTAACATTAATTAGTTTATTACCTCAATAGCCGCTTTCCCCCCAGGAAGCGGCTTCTTCATTTTATTACCATTGGGTGGAAATCGCCAATTGCTCCAACTGGCTTCGTATTTCTTATTTCATGTGTCAGTAAAATACAAGGTCTGGCATCTTCTAGCCCGAATCCATTCCCTGACAAAATTTGCTGGTAGGTTTGAGTGTGCAGATCGGTAAAGCCACCACTAAACTCAATCTCGTTTCCTTCAACCGATATTGATCGATATGTCCGCATCCCCCGTTCTTTTGCTTCGAGAGGAATGTCGTTATTATCGAGACTTAAATACCAGCGAACACGCGCATTTTTTAGTTGTAAAAAGCCGGCAGCTTTATCGGCTTCGTACAGATGCACAATACTGTTTTGCACTTCGCCAAAAATCCACTGTAGCATATCAAAAAAATGAATGCCGATGTTGGTGGCAATTCCTCCTGATTTCTCAATGTCGCCTTTCCAACTTTTATAGTACCATTTCCCGCGAGAGGTGATGTACGTTAAATCAATATCGTAACTTTTGTCTTTCGGCCCGTTTTTGATCTTTTCTCGCAATGCTATAATGGTTGGGTGAAGTCGAAGCTGTAAGATATTGAATACTTTCTTTCCGGTGGAAAGTTGTGCTTTTTCAATCGCCTCAATTTCCTCAGGATACAAAACCAGGGGCTTCTCGCAAATAGCAAAAGCATTATTGTTTAAAGCCGATTGAATATGCTGAGCATGCAGATAGTTTGGAGAGCAGATGCTGATGTATTCAATCGGGTGATCCGTTTTTTGCTCTTCGGATAGGAATTTTTCAAACTTACTAAAGTCAAGAAAAAACTCGGCTTCAGGGAAAAAGCTATCCATGCGCCCCATTACGTCAAAAGTGTCGGTAGCTGCCACAACTCTGTTGCCGGTTTCCTTGACGGCCCGCAGGTGTCTTTCGGCAATAAAGCCGGCGGCTCCTATTATTGCAAAATTCTTCATTACAGTTTATATACTTTATCCGATGGATTTTTAATCACATTCCTTAGATCGACAATCAGTTTTGAATTCTTTTCAATGAAGTCAGCTTCGAATAAATCGTGATTTGTGCTGATAACCACACAATCAACTTCACCCAATAACTTGGTGGAATATTCTGAAGATTGATAGCTGCGGCCTTCATCAGTTGTGGTTTCGGCAACAAACGGGTCATGGTATAAAACGTCACCACCTTTTTTGGCAACTTCATCCATAATCTTTAGCGCCGGCGATTCGCGCGAATCATCAATGTTGGGTTTGTACGCGACACCCAGAAACAGGATTTTACTCCCATTGATTGCTTTTTTGTGCCGATTAAGTGCCGATGTGATTTTAATCGTCATCCGGTGAGCCATCATATTGTTGATGTGGCCGGCAGTGTGAATCATGCTAAGGTCGAAGCCAAACTTTTTAGCGATATGCTCCAAGTAGAATGGATCCAAAGGTATGCAGTGTCCACCAATTCCGGGGCCGGGATAAAATGCTTGAAATCCGTATGGCTTTGTTGCAGCAGCATCAATCACCTCCCAGATATTAATGTTCATTTTTCCACACAGTAAAGTCAATTCATTAATAAGACTGATGTTTACCAGTCGATAGGTATTCTCCAAAATTTTAACCATTTCGGCAACCCGTGGCGAACTTACGGTGTGAATCGAATCGATCGCTTTTGCATAAATGGCTTTTCCAATCTCCAGTCCATCATCGGTTAAGGCACCTAAAACTTTAGGTGTATTTCGGGTGACAAATTGCTTGTTTCCCGGGTCGACACGCTCGGGAGAAAAAGCCAACCAGAAATCATCACCATGCTTCAACCCGGACTGCTCCTCTAAAATTGGCAGAATAACATTTTCAGTTGTGGTTGGGTAAGTTGTACTTTCCAGACAGACAAAAGTCCCTTTTTTCATGTGCCGGGCTATCGAATTGCACGAATCTTCAATAAAGCTCATATCGGGCTTTTTGAAGATATCCAACGGGGTTGGCACGCAAATCAGGATGGCATCGCAGCTATTCAGTTTCGAAAAGTCAGTTGTCGCTACAAGTTTTCCTC
The DNA here is from genome assembly GCF_009847015.1 of Sunxiuqinia indica. GTDB lineage: Bacteria > Bacteroidota > Bacteroidia > Bacteroidales > Prolixibacteraceae > Sunxiuqinia > Sunxiuqinia indica. The sequence goes on along the minus strand of NZ_WVEM01000013.1, from coordinate 42,636 downwards.
CTTCAACAACGCTGGTTAAATCGTTATCTTTTACATCGCTAATGTAATTTTCAGCAGCATTAACTTTGGAGGCCTTCGCTTCTGATTTCTCGAAGCCAATAACCTGAACGCCTTCAGACGCAAAGCTTACAGCCAGTGGCAATCCCACATATCCTAAGCCAATGACTCCCACCACTTCTTTGGAATCAGTAATTTTCTGAAGTATGGTTTCTTTTAATTTCATGCGTTTTCTTTTTCCAACTGGTTGTTGACAACTTGATATTTTTCACCGGTCTCGGGGCATTGTAGATTTTCATCCAGCACGGCTCCGGATTGACTTACCCAGCCTTTTTGTAAGGCTGGCACACCAACCATCAGTGCATAGGGTTTAACATCTTTAGTAACAACAGCCCCGGCTCCAATAAAAGCATACTCTCCTATGGTGACTCCACACACAATCGTTGCATTGGCGCCAATAGAAACTCCTTCTTTAATGCGGGTTTCCCGGTATTCCGTTTTTCGCTCCACAAAAGAACGGGGATTGACAACATTGGTAAACACACAACTTGGCCCACAAAAAACATCATCTTCCAGAACAACTGAATCGTAAACACTCACATTATTCTGAATTTTGACCCTATTGCCGATTTTTGCTTTTCCGCCGACATAACTGTTTTGACCAAGCACACAGCTTTTGCCAATTTGAGCACCAGACATCACATGACTGAAGTGCCAGATTTTGGTTCCTGTTCCAATTTCGGCACCATCATCAATGTAGGCTGTTTCATGAGCAAAGTAATTCTTTATCTCGTTCATCAAATGTTATTTATAATTGCATTAGCAACTTGGTTTATTTCTTCAATGGTGATTAATCCATGCATGGGCAATGACAACACTGTTTCAGACAATAGTTCTGAAACTTCAAACAATTCCTGTGCAGAAACATTGTTTCTAAACGCTTCTTGGTGCGGCAATATTAACGGATAATGAACTGCCGTTGGAATACTTTCCTGAGCTAGCTTCGTTTTCAATTCATTTCGTTGACTAACGCCTATGGTGTATTGAGCCCAAACACTCTCCCGATTTTCTACAATTTCAGGTAAAAGTACATGGCCATTAAGTTGTTTGTAATATTGCTCAGCAGCCTTTTGCCGATTCGTGATTTCATCTTCAAAGTGCTTCAGCTTCACCCGTAGGATTGCAGCTTGCAGGGTGTCCATTCGCCCGTTAATCCCAATATATTTGTGGATATAGCGCTTTGTCTGCCCGTGTGAGCGAAACGTTTTCACTTTTTCAGCCAGTTCATCGTTGTTGGTGAAAACAGCTCCTCCATCGCCATAACATCCTAGTGGTTTGGCGGGGAAAAAACTGGTTGTTGCAATTTCAGTCAATGAACAGGAGCGTTTGCCATGGTATTTTGCTCCAAATGACTGCGCGCCATCCTCGATCACCCAAAGTCCATATTCTTTCGCAATTGCATTAATCGCATCCATATCAGCACACTGACCATAAAGTGAGACAGCAATAATCCCTTTCGTTTTGGGAGTTATCTTTTCTTCAATTCTTTTAGGATCAATATTAAAATCAATGGGTGACACATCAACAAAAACAGGCGTGGCCTTATAAAACTCAATCATTGATGCCGATGCAATGAAACTGAAGGCCGGACAAATAACTTCATCCCCTGGTTTTACTTCCAGAGCCATTAACGCAAGCAGAAGCGCATCAGTACCTGAACTGCATGAGATCGCATGGTTTACACCAGTAAAGCTAGCCAATTCTGACTCCAGTAATTCAATTTCTTTTCCATTTATAAAAGAAGAGGAATTAATCACCGAATGAATAGCAGCATCAATTTCTTGCTGATAGGCTTGGTATTGTTTATTGAGATCACAGAAATTCATAGTGTTTTTAATAGTGGTACAAAAATAATGGAATTCATGTAAGATTATTACATTTGCTCAACAAAGTGACAAATGAAGAAAGTCCTCATCATAACATATTATTGGCCTCCCAGTGGTGGAGCGGGAGTACAGCGCTGGTTGAAGTTTGCGAAGTATTTACCGGAATTTGGATGGGAACCAATAATTTATACAGCTGAGAATCCTGAAACGCCAGCACTGGATGAGTCTTTATTGGATGATATACCTAATGGAATTGAAGTCCATAAGTTGCCAATATGGGAGCCACTGAATGCCTATAAGAAGTTTACGGGTAGAAAGCCAACAGAGAAGCTTGGGGCTGGTTTTTTGTCAGAGTCGAAAGCTCCAAAATTGAGAGACAAACTGGCTATTTGGATTCGGGGAAATCTGTTTATTCCAGATGCTAAAAAATTTTGGATCCGGCCTTCCAGCACATATTTAGAACATTATTTAAAGAAGAATAAAGTTGACCTAATTATTAGCACTGGACCTCCGCATTCTGTCCATATGATTGCTTATAGATTAAAGCGTAAATTTGCGTTGCCTTGGGTTGCTGATTTTAGAGATCCTTGGACTGAAATAGACTTTTATCAACATTTGAATTTGTCAGGATACGCCGACCGAAAACACAAGGTACTAGAGAAGAACGTTTTGGATTGTGCTGATCTGATTGTCTCAGTTGGGAATAAAATGGCCAGTGCTTTTTCAAAAAAAACGAAAACGAAACAAATTGTGATCACCAATGGATATGACGATGATGATATTCCCAAAAGGACAAATCCTGTCGATCCGGAACGATTTATTCTAATGCACGTTGGATCAATTAATAAAGATCGAAATCATTCTATTTTCTGGAATGCACTAAAGTCATTGATTGAGGAAAATTCGGAGTTTTCTGAAAAATTTGAATTCCATTTAATTGGGAAGTTGGATCACTCGGTTCATATTGATGTTGAAGAAAATGGTTTGTCGAAATGGATAAAGATATTGCCGTATGTGCCACACAGTGAGGTTATAGAAAGACTCCAGGCTGCCTCTGTTTTGTATTTGCCATTAAATAACACGCAAAATGCCGATGGAATTCTAACCGGTAAAGTATTTGAATATTTTGCAGCAAAGCGACCAATTCTGGCAATAGGGCCTGAAAATGGAGATCTGGGAGATTTGTTAAAGAAAACAGAAACAGGTGAAATTGTTAATTTTAATGACTTAGAAAAGCTCATTCAGGTTCTTTCAGAGTTTTACTCAAAATATAGGAGTAAGCAATTGTCTATATCTTCAAAAGGAGTAGAGAATTATTCTAGAAAGAATCTAACTGAAAAGCTTACAATTGAATTAGAGAAATTAGTTCATGAATAAAAAGATTTTAACTATCGTAGGTGCACGACCTCAATTTGTAAAAGCTGCAGCGGTGAGTCGAGCATTAAATTATTTTGATTTGAATGAAATCATTGTGCATACCGGACAGCATTTTGATTATGGCATGTCAGAAATTTTCTTCTCTGAAATGGAGATACCTCACCCTAAATATAATTTGGGAATTAACTCATTGTCGCATGGTGCAATGACAGGTAGGATGCTTGAAGAGATCGAATCAATAATTTTGAAGGAGAAACCTGATTTTGTAATGGTTTATGGTGATACAAATTCAACATTGGCGGGAGCGCTAGCTGCTTCGAAATTACATATTCCGGTGGCACATGTTGAGGCTGGATTGCGATCATTTAATAGGAAGATGCCGGAAGAGATCAACCGGATTTTGACGGATCGAATCTCTTCTGTTTTATTTTGTCCAACGCAGACTGCTATCAGTAATTTACAGAAAGAAGGGTACGGACATTTCAATTGCCAGGTTGAATTGGTAGGAGATGTAATGTATGATGCGGCGATGTACTACAGTGAGAAATCGGCAGAAAAATCAAAAATTATCCATGACTTGAATTTGACCACCCCTTTTATTCTGGCAACTCTACATCGGCAGGAAAATACAGATGACCTGAATAACTTAACATCTATTATTGAGGCTTTTAATGAAATTGGCCAATCGACAGAAGTTTTGTTGCCACTGCATCCACGTACCCGAAAAATTATTGAGCAAGCAGCACTGAAAACGAATTTCCGAGTAATTGATCCGGTTGGATATTTTGATATGATTGAGCTGCTCAAACATTGTTCGCTGGTGATGACAGATAGCGGAGGCTTGCAAAAAGAATCTTACTTTTTTGAGAAGAACTGCATTACGCTGCGCGACGAAACCGAATGGACCGAATTGGTAGAAAAAGGTTATAATGTGTTGACCGGAGCCCGAAAGAATACTATTGTTGTTCAAGCCGAAAAAATGGTGCAGAAAAAAAATAACTTTAGCACTCGCCTTTATGGAGATGGAAGTGCTGGAATGAAAATAGCAGAGTTTTTAGCGGGAAAGGATTAGCTATGAGTAAACGTGTATTACTTATTTACTCTAATTATAGCTCTTTCGTAAAGTCAGATTACGAAATTTTATCTGAAAAATATCAAGTTGACCGATACAAGTTTCGTCCGCGAAAAGGCCTATTTCCCTTTTTATTCCAGTTCCTAAAACAATTCGTTCATCTTTTAATAAATGGGTGGAAGTATGATGTTTTCTTTATTTGGTTTGCCGACTATCATTCTTTTCTGCCTACGTTGTTTGCCCACTTGAGTAGAAAGAAGTCTATAATAATTGTTGGAGGATTTGATGCAGTTTCAATTCCAGAAATTGAATTTGGTGTGTTCTATAAAAATAATTTACGAACAAAGTTTGTTCGGTTGTCTTATAAATTGACAAAGTTTATTTTGCCGGTTGATGAAACTCTTGTTAAATCGACTAATTACTACGTCAATCCACAAGGTCAAAAGATAGGAGTTTTGAATTTTGTTGAAAATGTAGAGGCTGCAATTTTAGTAGTGCCCACGGGATATGATTCTGATTTTTGGAAAAGGCTTAATAACGATAATAGAAGGAATGTGATCACTGTAGGAGGTTGTTCGGATTGGAAAACTTTTAGACGAAAAGGGCATGATTTTTTCCTGGATGTTGCCCGCAGCATGCCAGAATACAAGTTTACCCTATGTGGTATTGCGGAACCGATGCGGAGGGAAATCATAGGGTTAGTCCCATTTAATGTGAAAGTCTTAGGATTCATCACACAGAAAGAAATGATACAGCAATTTTCAAATCATAAAGTTTTCACACAGTTTTCTCTAAGCGAAGGATTACCCAATACGCTATGTGAGGCCATGCTTTGTGGTTGTGTTCCCGTTGGCAGTAATGTAAATGGAATTCCTGATGCTATTGGAGAAACTGGTTTTATATTAGAAAATCAGGATGTGTCAAAAGCCGTTCAACTAATTGAGGAGGCACTTTATTGTGACGACTTTATTGCCCCTCGTGAAAGGATAATAAAGCTTTATGACATCAAGAAACGTAAAAGTGAAATTGGGGGTTTAATTGAGTCATTCAAATAGTTTGCTAATCATTTTTGACGCTGAACTTTTAAAACGATTATGAGGCATACTTATTGGAATCTCCATAATATAGCAAGCTACATCTTTAAAAATATCGTGATTAAGTTTTAACCAATTTCTATGAACAACTTCTAAATCGATGATTGGCTTTTTATCGGCAAGTACAGAGTTAAAATAGTGCCAATTGAGGTGCTTCTCAAAATCGGAAAATTCAGTTTTGAGGACTGATACGTTTAGTTCAGCTACTTTTTCAGTATTAAATTTTTTCAATTTCAATTTTGAATAATTCCCTCGACTAAGAAAAATGTATTTTTTTAAAGGAACAGGAGAGAGTGATGTAGCCTTAGAAAATAACTCCGATGGATTAATTGTTCTTCTTACTTTAGAGGAACCGAAGATGCCTTTTTTTATTTTCCATGCTAATTTGTCATCGATGCTTCTGTTTGCGAAGATTAAATCTTTGATCTTTTTATTGTGAACCAGATTATAGGCATAAATTTTAGGCCAAGATAAGTTTGGATATACCTGTCCTGTTTTATTTAAAATGGCAATATCATCATTTAGGAAACCAAAATTTTCATTTTTTGCGAGCTCTAGTTCCAGTGAGGTTTTCCCAACGCCTCCTGTTCCGCCCAATAAGAGAGCTTCTTCATTATTATAGGAAAAACCGGAGCAGTGCACAAGTGTATATTCTGGAAAGAAATAAACTGCAGGATACAAACAATTTTCCCAGATAATTTGTGTTAACCGTTCTTCGATATTCTCATATTGGATATTGTAAAGCTTTTTTAAATACTCAATAGCTTTATTCCCTTGTTTAAAAAGCCGTACCTCAATCTTAAGTTTGCTATTTTTATAGTAATAACAAATTGTATATTTAGGATATTTTGCGGTAAAACCATCTTTTAAAAGCTTGTGACTGGAAGGATTATTAAGGGTTTCTGTTGAAGCAGAAGTGTCATTATCTACCACTCTTATTTCGACTAATGGATTCGCATTTGTATCAGGGAGAGAGTTAAATTGTGCTCTGAATTTTTTTATTCCCTGTTTATAAATATCTGGAATTTGAATACTCACTGGGATGTTATACATCTGAATCGTCTTCTCCATAGTCAATTACGAATTTAAATCTTTACTATTTGTTGTAATGCTTTTTGAATTTCTTCTGAGATTGGCGCCTTGTATACCACAATAGCGGTTAATATAGTGATTATCGTTCCTCTAATAAAAATATCTAAAATAAATTGTTGTTGAGGAATAAGTTGTAGTAATAAATAGATCCCTGTGTTAAAGACAATTACAGCTACGAACTTGTAATTGAATGGTTGCAAGCCAAATCTGTGGAACAAAAATAAAAAGCGCATCAGGTTATTTAGAAAAAGTGCAACAGCAATGGCAATGGCAGCACCGGTAATTCCCCAAATTGGAATTAGAAAATAAAGCAATGCAACCACAACAACGATTAGCGAAAGAATAAAATAGAGCGATACTTTATAATATTTTGAAAAGGCAATAACCTGAGCGTTTGCGCCGGTCATCATGTCGAATAGGTAGCCCAGACCAATAAAAAAAATCACCCATCTTGATTGCTCATAAGCCGGGCCAAGTATGGTTAGAATGTTTTCTATGTTCGCCCAAATTCCCAAAAATAAAAATCCTCCAATAATAAACTGATTAATACAGCTTTTGTAATAAATCTCTTTGATTTTTAATAAGTCATCATTTCTCCATGCATCGGCGATCAGTGTCCCGGCAATTTTGAGCAGAGGCCTTGACGGGATAATGACCAAAGTACCAAAATAGAAAGCAATGGTGTAAACTCCGGTATTAGATAAATCCAGCATTTGATTAATAACGATTTTGTCAATATTAAAGACAATCATAGAGCCAAGTCCTCCCAAAACAGAAAAGGAGGCAACGCTTATTATTTCTGTTCGGAGCTCTTTTGTAATAAATTTCAGGTTGGGTTTAAAATGAAGTTCATCCTTCAAAAACAGGTGAATTAAGATAATTATTCCTTTGCTACTTATCACAATGGCAAACGCTATGATTAGCTGATGGATATTAAATACTTCGAAGATATACAACAGCATCGCAACCAATATGCCAAATCGCTGAAAAAACTCCTGAAGGAAAGTCCCAAATACTGCATCATATAGCACCTTGTTATAGGTGTCGAAAAAAGCAAAAATCATCGTAAAAAAGGTGAGCGGGAGAAGTAGAAATATGTAATCTGCAAAAAGTTTGGATTTATCGGTGTTGCTTTCAATCAAATAGGGTGAAAAGAATAAGTAGGCAAGAATGAAAATTGAGAAACCGACAGCAAGGAATAATAATGTAATAAATAGAAATCCTTGATGGTTTTTATTCTTATCTCGGAAATGAGGAAACATTCGGGAAGTAACTCCATGAACTCCCAGAAGTGAAAACTGTCCAAATAAAGTAGCGTAAGCAACAAGCAAGCTGAAAAGTCCAACGGTGTCAGTCGAAATATAATTTGGATACAAATAAGAAGTTGTTACAAACCCGATGAGAACCCCCAGATATGACCAAATACTTCCTTTAATCGATTGCCTTATGATAATCCCCATTGCTATCGGATTCAATAATTATTTGCTTACTTTTGTTACCATTCAAAATGTAATAAGCTTTTGTTTATGATGACAAAGATAAAAGGCAATCGCAATATTCTTGCTATTCTCGGAATTATCCTACTTTTTATTATTCTTTCATTTAGTTATTTCTCTCCTTTGTTAGAAGGCAAAACAATTGCCCCTGGCGATACCAATAGAGCCACTGCCATGGCCAAAGAAATTAGAGATTATAGAAGTAATAGCATTGAATCGCAATGGACCAATAGCATGTTTGGGGGAATGCCTGCGTACCAAATTTCAGCAAAATACCCGGGAAATATACTTGCGTATGCTCAAAAATTCTACAATAAGATTCCACGTCCAGCGAGCTATTTGATACTGAATTTAACGCTTTTCTTCATTTTGCTTTTGGTATTTAAAGTCAATATATGGGTTAGTTTTATTGGTGCCTTAGCCTATGGATTTAATTTAGCCTTTTTTGTATGGATTGATGCCGGGCACATGTCTAAAGCGCACACGCTAACTTATATGGCCTTGGTTGTTGCAGGGGTTTTGCTAGCCTATAAACGAAAGCCAATATTGGGAAGCCTGTTAACAGCCATTTCACTCTCCTGGATGTTGAGTGCCAACCATCCCCAGATTACCTATTATGCCGGCATTATGGTGTTGATTATTGGTGTGACATATTTTATTGATGCGTTGAAAGAAAAATCACTTCCTGCATTTTTGAAAACTTCGGCCTTGCTCATAGTCGCCTTATTACTAGCAGTAGGAACGAACTTCTCCCGACTTTATACCACTTATGAATATGGTGAGGAGTCGATGCGGGGTGAGTCTGAATTAACGGCTGACGAAGATCAAACTTCCGGGTTGGATAAAAGCTATATATTGGATTACAGTTATGATTTGGGTGAAGTGATGACCGCTTTTATTCCCCGCTTTAAAGGTGGGGGCATGTCGGAACCATTGGGGGATGAATCACACGTCTACCAATTTTTTGCCAACAATCAAGGGAAGGCCCAAGCCAAACGGATAGCCGAAAATTTACCGTTGTACTGGGGAAGCCAGCCGATTTCGGGTGCGCCATTTTACTACGGGGCGGTGTTGTGTTTTCTATTTGTGCTTGGTCTGTTTGTCTTAAAGGGAAAGGATAAGTGGTGGATTGTGGCTGTGGTGGTTGTCTCTTTTCTCCTCTCGTTGGGGAAGAATTTCGGTGTCTTAAGTCATTTTATGATTGACTATTTTCCCGCTTACAACAAGTTTCGGGATGTGAAAAACATCATCGTTATACAACAGTTTGCCATGGCTTTAATGGGTGTTTTAGCCGTGCGTGAATTGTACCGGAACCGGCAAAATCAAAAAGAACTCATTCAAAAACTGAAATACACCTGGTTTGTTGTTGGGGGCTTGGCTTTGGTCTTTGTTCTACTGCCTGGCTTAGCAGGCGATTTTAGGGCACCGTCGGATGCCCGGTTGATACAAGCCGGATGGCCGGATCAACTAATGGAAGCCTTGAGGGCGGACCGCAGGATGGTGTTGAGGACTGATGCTTTCAAAACCTTTCTTTTTGTGACTATTGCTGCCGGGGTAATTTGGCTCTACATCAAACAAAAAATAAAAGCCAGCTATGCTTTGGCAATTTGGGCGATTTTAATTCTGGTAGATCTTTGGCCTGTCAATAAGCGTTACCTGAATGATGAAGATTTTGTATCGAAGCAAAAAGCAGAAACTCCGTTTATGGCATCTCAGGCTGATCAGGAAATATTGAAAGATAAGAGTTTGGATTATCGGGTTTTGAATCTATCAGTGAATCCGTGGGCCGATGCTTCAACCTCCTATTTCCACAAATCAGTAGGTGGTTATCATGGAGCTAAATTGCAACGCTACCAGGAGATGATAGAATACCACCTTTCTCCAGAGACGCAGAAGCTCGGAGGTCGTTTGCAAAACATCAATTCGCAAGCCGGCATGGATGCTGTTTTTCAGGGACTGCCTGCCATCAATATGCTGAATACCAAGTATGTCATTTATAATCCGAAAGCGGCACCACTTCATAACCCGCAAGCCTTGGGCAATGCCTGGTTTGTTGAGGATATTCAGTTTGTTGAAAATGCCGACGAAGAAATTGAAGCACTGGATGAACTTGATCCGGCAAACGAGGCTGTTATTGATCAGCGTTTTTCCGATGAACTGACCAATGTAAGTTTCGACTCAGGATCGCCATCAGTGATTAAATTGATTGCATATCAACCCAATCACTTAACCTACGAAGCCAATGTTGAGAACGGAACACCATTGGCCGTCTTCTCCGAAATATATTATGACAAGGGTTGGAATGCCTATATTGATGGGGAGCTTGTTGAACATGTGCGAGCAAATTATATTTTGAGAGCGCTGCCTATTCCTCCAGGAAAACACGAAGTTGAATTCAAGTTCGAACCACAGTCATACCTTGTTGGGAATAACATTTCGCTGGCTAGTTCTATCATTTTGATATTGGCGTTGGCAGGAGTTACTATTTATGAGCTAAAGAAGAAAGGAAAAAATGAAAAAGAGGCGACCGACAAAGCTTAAGCGCAGATTAATACGTTCTTACCTGACTTCGACCATCAGCATCACGCTAGTTTTATTTCTGCTGGGGATGCTGTCACTTCTAATACTGAATGCCGGTCGGCTGTCTGATTATGTGCGCGAACACGTAGGTTTCACCTTGGTTTTAAACGACAATGTTGGTGAGGCTGAAATTTTACGCCTTCAGAAAATATTGAGTGCTTCGGATTACGTAAAGTCTTCCAATTATGTGAATAAAGAAGATGCCGCCAAACAATTGACCAAAGAATTGGGCGAGGATTTTGTCGGGTTTTTAGGTTTCAATCCGTTGTTCGCCTCTGTCGATGTTAAGTTGCATGCTGCTTATATGGAGGAAGATAGTTTGGTTGTACTTGAGAATGACTTCTTGTCGTATCCTCAGGTGAAAGAGGTTTATTATCAGCGTGATCTGGTTCGCATTATCAATCAAAATGTCAAGCGAATTAGTTTATTCCTCTTGATCTTTTCGGTGCTGCTGCTTGTCATTTTTTCGACCTTAATAAATAACACGATCCGTATTGCTATTTATTCGCAACGATTTATCATTCACACGATGAAATTAGTAGGAGCTACCCGCTCGTTTATCCGAAGACCTTTTATCCTGAAAAACATTGTATTTGGAGTTGTAGGAGCATTGATCGCCAATATGGGAATCCTGGCAATAATATACTCTTACCGGCAAGACTTTGAAGGTATTATAGACAGTCAGCAGTTTAGTGCCATCGGCCTTGTTTTCGTTATCGTTTTAGGCTTTGGTATTCTGATTTCCTGGTTATCGACCTACTTTTCTGTCAACAAGTATCTTCGAGCCAGGTACGAAGAGCTTTTTTACACCTAGCTATTAGCGTTTTGTAAATTACTAAAACTCTATGAAATTGTTATTTCATCTGTTTTCAGACAATATTCAATTGCTGAGAATGGTTATTAAAAATAGATTTTTTACTTTCGTAGCAATTTAATCGACTTCAGTTATGGCAAATAGCAAGCAGGAAAACTCGCAACCAACATTCGCACTGGGCAAAGAAAACTACAAGTTGTTGTTAATCGGTTTTGCAATTATAGTAGTTGGCTTCATTTTAATGGTTGGCGGAAAAAGCGAAGACCCTTCAGTCTTTAATCCCGAAATCTTTAGTTTTCGAAGAATTACGCTGGCACCTCTCGTGGTTCTGTTTGGCTTTCTATTTGAAATTTACGCTATTATGAAACGATCAAAAACCGAGAAATAGTCAATGGATTTATTACAGGCATTTTTGTTAGGCATTATTCAGGGATTAACCGAATTTTTGCCCGTTAGCTCTAGTGGCCATCTCGAAATAGGACACGCACTATTGGGTGTAAAAGGTCATAATAATTTACTCTTTGCAGTTGTCGTTCATGGCGCAACCGTATTAAGTACCTTGGTTGTTTTTCGAAAAGATATTCTTGATTTATTTAAAGGTTTATTGGCTTTTAAATGGAACCAGGAAACCAAATATGTCTCCTTCCTTCTTCTTTCGGCAATCCCTGTACTTATTCTTGGGTTGTTATTTAAAGAAAAGATAGAAAGTCTGTTTACCGGCAACATTGTGTTTGTTGGAAGCATGCTTTTGATTACGGCGTGCTTGCTCGGCTTCACCTATTTTGCCAAATCGCGAGAAAAGAGCATTGGCTGGCTCGATGCTTTGCTCATTGGAATTGCTCAGGCGATGGCTGTTGTTCCAGGTATTTCACGTAGCGGATCGACAATTGCCACAGGGCTTTTGCTCGGTAAAAAACGGGAAGATATGGCTCGATTCTCCTTCTTAATGGTACTGATTCCAATTATAGGTGCCAATTTCCTCGACCTTGTGGGTGGTGAGATGAGCGCTGCAGACTCAATTGGAGTGCTTCCTTTAGCTGTTGGATTTATTGCTGCGTTTATATCCGGGCTACTTGCCTGCAAGTGGATGATCAAGATTGTCAAACAAGGCAAACTAATTTATTTCGCTGCTTATTGCCTCATTATCGGTTTAATTGCTATCTTTGCAGGCTGAAAAATCGACTCCATATTTCTGGTAAACTATTAATTAAAAGAGTTTTTCATGGGCGAGGAATCCAAAAACGTTGACTTTGTCAAAGGAGAAGTATTGCTTTTTGATAAGGAATTGAATTGGACATCCTTTGATCTGGTGCAAAAGGTGCGGAATAATCTTTGCCGTGCGATCGGTATTAAAAAGCTCAAAGTTGGGCATGCTGGTACCTTAGATCCGAAAGCTACCGGCCTGATGATTTTATGTACCGGAAAAGCGACCAAGCAAATTGAGTCTTTTCAGGCAGGTGAAAAAGAATACTTTGCCAAACTGAAATTGGGGGCTACAACTCCTTCTTTTGATTTAGAGACCGAAGAAGATGCCCGGTTTGAAACGGGACATATTAATAAAGAGAAAGTCGAGGAAGTTTTGCAGCAGTTTATTGGCGATATCGAACAGGTACCTCCGGTATTCAGTGCCGTTAAAATTGATGGACAGCGTGCATATACTCACGCTCGGAAAGGAACTGAGGTGAAAATGCGACCTCGCCAGATTAGGATTAAAGAAGTTGAGTTGGTTGAGTTTTTGCCAAATCAAATTGAGATTCGAGTTGTTTGTAGTAAAGGAACTTACATCCGTTCTCTAGCTCGTGATATTGGTAAGGCACTCGCAAGCGGAGCTTATCTCGTTGGTTTGAGACGAACACAAATCGGAGATTTTCGGATTGAGGATGCTTTAACGACAGAAGAGTTTCTAAAAAATATAGACAAATTTGTAACCAATTGAATATTCGCCCGTAAAACGGGGTTTTGGATTATCAAAAAATTATTCATATATGAAGTTATCTAAGTTCAAATATAAACTGGATGAAGAGCAGATTGCCTTGCATCCCTCGCAAAATAGGGATGAGTCGAGATTGATGGTATTGCATCGTGACACCGGCAAAATTGAGCACAAATTATTTAAAGATGTCACTGAATATTTTAACGACAAAGATGTTATGGTATTCAACGACACCAAGGTATTTCCGGCACGTTTATATGGGAACAAGGAAAAAACGGGTGCTAAAATTGAAGTGTTCTTACTACGTGAATTAAATCGCGAACAGCGTTTATGGGACGTATTAGTTGATCCCGCCCGTAAAATACGTATTGGCAACAAACTATATTTTGGCGAAGACGATATGTTGGTAGCCGAGGTTATTGACAATACGACTTCTCGTGGACGTACTTTACGTTTCTTGTTTGACGGGCCCTACGATGAGTTCAAAAAAACGTTGTACAGTCTGGGCGAAACTCCACTACCCGGTTTTATACAACGACCAGTTACCCCTGAAGATAAAGATCGTTACCAAACAATTTTTGCGAAACACGAAGGTGCTGTTGCTGCACCGACTGCAGGACTCCATTTCAGTCGGGAGCTATTGAAGCGTCTGGAGATTATTGGGGTCGACTTCAGCTATGTAACTTTACATGTTGGACTTGGAAACTTCCGAAGTGTAGACGTTGAAGACTTGACTAAGCATAAAATGGATTCGGAACAAATCTGGATTAAAGATGAAGCGTGTGAAGTCGTCAATAATGCGAAAATGCAAAAGAAGAATGTTTGTGCTGTTGGAACAACCGTGATGCGCACATTGGAAACTTCCGTTTCAACCCAAGGTCATCTGAAACCATTTGAGGGATGGACCAATAAGTTTATTTTCCCTCCATACGAGTTTAGTGTGGCAAACCGCATGATTACTAACTTTCACCTACCTATGTCAACCTTATTGATGATGGTAGCTGCTTTTGGAGGATATGACTTGGTTATGGATGCTTACCAACAAGCTATTAAAGAAGGCTACCGATTCGGAACCTATGGCGATGCAATGTTGATTTTGTAAAAATATACAACAAGATATCGAATGGCTGTCAATATAATTGATGGCCATTTTTGTTTTTAGGAATGTTTGATGTCTCACCTGGTTTTGGATGACTCACTCAGGTTTGTAAGAGTAAACTTCAAGTTGATCGTACGATTAATCCCAAAAAATGGGTGTTTGCTGTCGTATCTTGTAATAAGAGTGGAGTATTTACGTGAAATTACCCATTGTGTCAGGAAAGATCTCATCGCATATTTGATGATATAAGATTTGCATCACTCACGCTTTGGTAGTACCTTGTTTGTGGGTGAAAGGGCGAAGCAGTATCTTCTCCTAGAATAGGGGAGTGAAAACCCGGATTTAAGGAAGATTGAATTTTAAAGTTCACCAGAATAACATTTCTGTGAGTGAGGAGGCGAAGCTGTATCGGGTCCTCCTGTTTCTACCTTTTTATATGATGTACTAATTTTATAAACTTTTGATTTTTGGGGCTGCCGTCCTTTGAATCGATAAGTAGTGAGGATACTGACCATATCCTCAGGTCTCTTGCTGTTAAAACCAAGAAGCTAGTAAGACTGTATCAAAAGTAAAGAAATACATGTGTGATGAGACAAAACAAAATTCTTACGGAAGATCTGTTAAATATATTTAATGGACTTACCGATCAGGAGAAGGCAAAGTTTGATAATTCAACGATCCTTCTAACAGGCTGCGGTGGCTTTTTAGGCTACTACTTCGTTCATTTTCTGACAAAATACAAAGAGCAGCTAAACATTCGAAAGATTATTGCCCTCGATAACTTTCTTACGGGTAATAAAGATTGGCTAGATGAAGTGAATGATGAATACGACTTCTTTTCACTTCACGAATTCAACATCATCTCTGACGATGTTGCTTCAGTTCCTGATTCTGATAAGGCCAATTTGATTATTCATATGGCTTCCATAGCCTCACCTACCTTCTACCGTATTTATCCTGTAGAAACGATTGACGCAAATATCACAGGTTTGCGAAGATTGTTTGACTATTATCTGGATAAAAAAATCACCGGATTTTTATTCTTCTCAAGTAGCGAAATTTATGGCGATCCTGCAAAGGAATTTATCCCTACTCCTGAGACTTATCGTGGAAATGTGAATACGATGGGACCTCGGGCTTGTTATGATGAAGCCAAACGATTTGGAGAAACAATGTGCTGGATTTTTAACAGCAAGTACGATTTCCCGGTGACTATTGCTCGTCCGTTCAATAATTACGGACCCGGAATGAGTATTCATGACAAGCGGCTACCAGCTGACTTTGCAAAATGTGTTATTGAAGGACGTGATTTAGATATTTTGTCGGATGGAACCCCCACCCGTACGTTTTGTTACATCTCGGATGCCATTACCGGCTATCTCAAAGTATTAACATATGACAAGCTCGAAGCTTTCAATATTGGAATTGACAAACCCGAAATTTCAGTCAAGGAATTTGCTGAGCTCTATGTGAAAAACGCAAAGCAAATATTAAATTATACAGGCACTGCGACCTTCGGAAAGTCTGATGATAAGGACTACATGACCGATAATCCAAACCGAAGGTGTCCGGTCATCGATAAAGCAAAAAGTCTTTTGGGTTACAATCCAACAGTTGTCGTTGACGAAGGGATTGGTCGGTTTCTTGAGTTCTTGAAAGTTTATAATGGTAAATTATTATGAAAATTACAGTACTTGGACTAGGATTTGTTGGCCTGACTACAGGACTTGGCTTTGCAAAAAAAGGGTTTCAAACCTATGGATTTGATGTTGATTCAGACCGACTAAATTCACTTAAAAGTTTCAAAATTCCTTTTCACGAACCCCATTTAGAGGATATCTTAAAAGAGACTTTCGATAAGTCGTTTTACCTTGATGTTGATTTTGAAACAGCAATTAAAAATAGTGACGCTATATTTCTATGCGTAGGAACTCCAAGTAAAGAAGATGGAAGCGCTGATTTGAAGTATATTTATGCTGCGATTGAGCAGGTGTTGAATGTAAATACGGACAAGTTGCAGGTTATTATTACCAAATCAACTGTTCCTCCTTCAACGGTCTCACAAAAGGTTATTCCTTTTGTCGATGAGAAACTGGATAAGCTTCCCGGGCGAAAAGTTGTCTTTGCTTCAAATCCTGAATTTTTGCGTGAAGGCTATTGTTGGGAAGATTTTATTGAGCCTGATCGAATTGTAATCGGCGTGGAAGATGAGGCTGCCAAGAACATTTTGGATGAAATTTACAAACCTTTTAATGCCCCAGTTCATTACGTCAGTTACAACTCAGCCGAATTTATTAAGTATTTGTCGAACACCTTGTTGTCTACTTTGATCAGTTATGCGAATGAGATGTCTGTAATAGCAGGAAAAATAGGAGATATTGATATTCCAAAGGCTTTTCGAATATTACATGAAGACAAGCGTTGGTTTGGAGCTCCGGCCAGCATGTCCAAATATGTTTATCCCGGATGTGGATATGGTGGTTACTGTTTACCAAAAGATACCTCGGCTCTTGTTCAAAGATCAATTGAAAGTGGGTTTGAGCCTAAAATCCTTAAAGCGAATATTGATATTAACGATAAAATCAAGTATTACATTACCGAATCCATTGAAGAAAAAGTTGAAAAATCGGATTCAATTGGTATCCTCGGGCTATCGTTTAAGCCGGAATCTGATGATGTCCGGATAACACCAACCAAAGCAATTATAGAATTACTTTTCGAGAAGGGCTATCATTCGATTCATGCATATGACCCAATTGCAAATGAAGAATTTAAAAAGTTTTATCCTGATATGGCAATCGATTATTGTAACTCATTGGATGAACTTCTCTCGAAATCTAACAACTTATTAGTATTAACGGGCTGGAAAGAATTCGTTGAAAACAAAGATAAAATCCAAACCAAAAACGTATTTGATTACCGATACATCTACTAGATATGTTTGAAAAAATTGAAACTGAAATCCCGGGTTTATTTATTGTTAAGCCTCGGATTTTTTCTGATGACCGCGGACTTTTTATTAAACTGTTCCACGACAAATTATTTGAAAAACTGGGATTGAGAAGCGATTTTAAAGAGGAGTATTATTCAACTTCAAAAAAAGGCGTTGTACGCGGATTGCATTTCCAACTTCCACCTGAGCAGCATGTAAAATGTATTAGTTGCATACAAGGAGAGCTTTTTGATGCGGTAGTGGATTTACGCAAAGATTCGCCAACTTATGGTAAACATTTTACGATCACTCTTAATAGTAAAGAACCTACGGTGTTGTATATTCCTGAAGGAATGGCTCATGGCTTCATGTCATTGACCGATGATACCATATTTCTGAATAAAACTACTTCGGTGTATCATGCTGATTGCGATACGGGGATTCACTGGGATTCCTGTGGAATTAAATGGCCGGAAATTCCGGTTATCGTTTCGGAAAAAGATAGGAACATGTTACCTTTTGAACAATTTGAAAGTCCGTTTTAAAAAAAATAAAAATGTATATAATCGACCAGAAACTCAAAGAAAGAGAAGCATCAAATAATCCAATCAAAGTTGGAGTGATTGGTGTTGGAGAAATGGGTAAAGGATTGATCAACCAAATTTGTCGTTATACTCCCGGGATGATTGTTGCCGCAGTATACAATCGAACGGTTGAGAAGGCTGAACAAGCCATGCTCGCTTCAGGTGTCAGGGGCGCTCAGGTTGTTAAAACTGAGAGAGAAATGACGATCGCAATTGAGAATGGAAAAACAGCTATAACGAATGATATTGATGTATTAATCGAGTGTTCGGAAGTGGATGTGTTGGTTGAAATGACCGGCCATATTACTTTTGCACTGGAAAATATTTTAAAAGCGTTTAAAAAAGGAAAGCATGTTGTTTCGTTTAATGCAGAACTGGAGGCGACATTTGGCCCACTACTAAAAGCAAAAGCAGCCGAGCACAAGGTGCGTTACACGCTTGGAGATGGTGATCAACCCGGCGTTACTCAAAACTTGTTTCGACATGTAAAAATGATGGGGTTTGAACCTCTTCTTTGTGGTAATATCAAAGGTTTACAAGACCATTATCGAAATCCATCAACCCAGGCCGCATTTGCCAAACAATGGGACATGACTCCTGAGATGGTTACAAGTTTTGCTGATGGTACAAAGATATCATTTGAACAAGCGGTTACTGCCAATGCAACGAATATGAGTGTTGCTCAACGTGGAATGATAGGACCCAATTTTAAAGGGCATGTTGATGAAATGACTTCTGGTTTTTACCCGGATATCGATAAGTTGAAAGAATTAGGAGGAATTGTGGACTATGTTGTCGGAGGTAAGCCCGGTCCCGGCGTATTTATCTATGCAACTACGAATGATCCATTGTCGGCCAAGTACCTCAAATATGGAAAATTGGGAGACGGACCATTGTATAGTTTTTACGTCCCTTATCATCTTCTCTTTTTTGAGTTGGCTTTTTCAATTGCACGGTTAATCGATTTTAAAGATGTGACGCTTGATGCTGAATTTGGAATGAAGGTAGAAGTCGTAACAGTCGCTAAAGAGGATCTGAACCCCGGAGATAAAATTGATGGGCTGGGAGGGTACAAAACATATGGGATATGTGACAATACTGTTTCTGCCAGGGAAGATAACCTGTTGCCAATTGGATTAGCCGAAGACTGTGTCGTCAAAAGGTTATTAAAAAAAGATGATCTCATCACGTTGGATGATGTTGAATTCCATAATCCGGCATTGTTGAAAAAATATACAGGGCAAATTATTAATTCAGCGGTTTTAGAGTAACCTGAGATGTGATTTTCGCATTACGTCTCTCAATTAACGATTCCGATAAACAATATTTATGGGTGCAGCTAACAGAGTAGCGGTTAATACCGGTATTCTTTATGCCAGGATGGCAATTACCGTTTTTATTTCTCTGTACGCAACCAGGCTTGTATTAGCGGCATTGGGAGCTGACGATTTTGGTATTTTCAACGTGGTTGGGGGAGCGGTAGTTATGCTAACATTTCTTAATAGTGCAATGTCTGCAGCCACCCAGCGTTTTATGTCTTTTGCTCAGGGAAGAGGAGACGAGGATCAGCAAAAGAAGATTTTTAATGTGAGTGTTGCATTACACATTATCATTGGTTTAATCATTGTTTTACTACTGGAAGTTGCTGGCTATTTTTTCTTTAACGGGATTTTAAAGATAGACGCCGATAGGATAGGAGTTGCCAAGCTGATTTACCATTTCTTAGTCGTAAGTACATTTGTTAAAGTGATTTCTGTGCCTTACGATGCCGTTATTAATGCACATGAAAATATGTTGTTTGTGGCTATTTTGGGTATCCTTGAGGCGGTCTTAAAATTGGGAATTGCGCTTTTTATTACTTATACAAGCTTGGATCGATTGAAAAGTTACGGGTTTCTTATGGCAGCACTAGCAATCCTGTTATTGCTAGTTCAGCGTGTATATTGTCACAAGAAGTATGAAGAAGTCGAAATTAAAATTCGAAAATATTACGATAAGAGTCTATTCTGGGAGATGACCAGCTTTGGAGGGTGGTCTTTATTGGGAAGCGGAGTCAGTATGTTAGCTCAATACGGCCAGGGCATTGTTCTGAATATGTTCTTTGGAACCATTGTGAATGCTGCTCAGGGGATTGCCAATCAAATTGCAGGGCAGTTAGGCGCGTTTTCAACGACTATGTTAAAAGCACTAAATCCTGTTATCGTAAAAAGTGAAGGATCGGGCAACCGTGAAGGGATGCTTAAAGCTACATTAACAGGAGCTAAGCTATCCTATTATTTATTGTTGCTTTTAGCATTGCCGGTTATTATGGATATGCCGTTTATTCTGAATCTATGGTTAAAAGATGTTCCTGAATATGCCGTTATATTTTGTCGGTTATTGCTTGTGTTAAATTTGATAGAGCAAATGTTTGTGACCCTCCCAACAGCAATCTCAGCAATAGGCAAAATAAAAGGTCTCAAAATTGGTGTTTCAATTCTTGCGATTTCTGCTGTTGTGCTTTCATTTCTTTTCTTTAAGCTGGGATATTCTCCGGAATGGCTTTATTACATATTTATTGTGAATGTGCTTATTCGTTCGTTTGTCGTTGTTTTGTACCATGCAAAAAAACAATGTGGTTTGTCGTTAAAATATTTCTTTTCAGATGTGGTTATCAAGTCGCTGCTTATTACTCTAGTATTAACGGGATCAATGCTAATAAGCTATCTTTCAATGGAAGCTTCATTAATAAGGTTGCTAATTATTTTGGCGACTAACTTCTCATTATTTCCACTTGTAGTTTATTTTTTAGGCTTAAATGAAAAAGAAAAAAAACTTGTTCAAAGTTTTATTGCTGTTGCCTATAGTTCTGGTATCAAGTTCATCAGACGAAAATAATTGTAGCGTTCATCAATTAATCGAAAAATAAATAAAATGAAGATTGGAATTTTAACCTTACCTCTGGTATCGAATAATGGTGGAATTTTACAAGCGTACGCACTTCAAAAATTCTTGCAGAAAAGTGGGCACGAGGTCGTATTATTAGACAGGCAAAATCCGGCACCAATTTTTCACAGAGAATTGAGAATGATTAAGAATTATATTCTCGGCAAGAAATTTTTAAAACATGGGGATTATCAAAAGCTAAATGAAAATCCCACCCAATTTATATCAAAATATATTTCTCCAAAGAGTCCTGTTCTAAAAACAGATAACGAGTTATGCAAGTTTATTGATAATAGGAAGCTTGATGCTATTGTTGTAGGGAGTGATCAGGTTTGGCGAATTGAATACAGTGGCAAGCTAAAGTTTAATTTTTTTTTGGATTTTAAACTGAAGAATAATATCAAGAAAGTTGGCTATGCGGCATCATTTGGAGTTGATTTCTGGAAACATGATCCTGAGCTTACTAATAAGGTTGGTCGGTTATTGGAAGATTTTGATGCGATCTCAGTACGAGAAAAATCAGGTGTCAAGATTTGCGAAAATGTTTTTGGAGTAAACGCAGTTCAGAATATTGACCCTACTCTTCTTCTCAATAAAGAGCATTACATAAAACTTATAGATCAGGAGAAAGAGAAAAGAAGAGATGGTGAACTTTTCTATTACTTTTTGGATGAAACCCAAAGCAAACTTGAAATCGTAGAAAGGTGTTCTGCAATGTTGAAAATTAAAGCCTATAAGAGCGAGAAAGAATTCTTCAAAGAAATTGGACAAACAGTTTATCGTAAGTCGAATACAGTTACTAGTTGGCTTCGATGTTTTTATGATGCAGAATACGTATTAACGGACTCATTTCACGCTTGTGTATTTTCAATTATTTTTAATAAGCCCTTTTTTGTTATTGGAAATGTGGAAAGAGGATTAGCTCGTTTTGAGTCAATTTTGGAACAGCTGGATCTACGAAATCGTCTAATTCTAGAAGAAGATGAAATTCTAGAAGATGTTCTTCGATCGGCAATTGACTATGAAAAAGTCAATAAATTAATCGAGGAAGCAAAATTAAGGTCTAAGAGCTTCTTTGATAGTATTTCTTGAGGATAATATTTACTATTAAATTTCATAAAGAAAATCAAATATGTTTTCTATTGTTATTCCACTATATAATAAGTCACATACTATTGAAAGAACATTAGGCTCCGTTTTACACCAAAGTTTCAAGGATTATGAAATTATAATTGTTAATGATGGATCCACGGATAATAGTGTCGAAGTGATAAGAGGTTTCACAAGCGATCCTCGAATTCGGATTATTGAACAAGAAAATGGCGGTGTTAGTGTTGCGCGTAATAAAGGAATAAAGGAGGCAAATTATGAATATATTGCATTCTTAGACGGCGATGACGATTGGGCTCCCCTTTATTTGGAGACAATCAGTAAAGCAATTGAAATGTACCCAGAGAGTGGTATGATTAGCTGTGCCGGATACTATAAAAATGAAGTAACAAAGAATACAAAAAGAAGAGTAGCCGAAAAATACGCCGATCAGATAAAAGTGATCAACTATTTTGAAAATCCACATGTTTTTTCACATACAAGTGCAACTGTCGTAACAAGAAAACTCTGTATTGATCTTGGAGGTTTTCCAGAAGGGCTCAATAAAAATGAAGATTATGTATTGTTCTTCTCCGCTGCATTAGTTGCTCCAACCGTGTATTGCGGTTTCCCTTTATCCTACTATTATGGAAACGTTAAAGGGCAGCTAACTACTATAAATGAGAAAAACTCATATACTTCCGAAATCGATGTCTGCACACGTATGAACATTACATATAAGTTATGGCATAAGGTTGGGAGAAAAAATAAATTATTTAAGGTTTTTCTTAAATATGAATTAAGGCATATTATGCTAACCGCATTGAAGGCGAGGGATTTTAAGATGATCGATGTATATCTTTCAAATCTCGAAGATGGTGTGATTAAATTATTCCCTTTTTTTGAATTTAAAAGCTATAAACATGATTCATTTGTGAAAATGAAGATATTCTATATTTATTTCACAAAGCTATTATGGCGGTTGCATGGTTTCCCGCGTGTATAGCAAATTCGTTTTGAAACAAAGTATATCATGAAAAAAATAACCCAATCATTTTATAAAGGTTGTCGAAAAATTTATGCATCTTCAGTCGGAGTTGAAAAGCAGATGCGTCCCGACTGTATTCAGGATCCAAATATTGTAGCAGACATTGTAAGTAAGAAACTCCTTGATAGTAGTCCTGCCATGATTGCTCGTTTTGGAAGTACTGAACTAACATGTATGGTTAATTATTTAGGTGTTTCGAGGTCTCAAAAAGAAATCTTAAAGTATATTAAAGGAGAGGTTCCACAATGGTGGTGGGATGATAAGATTATTGATCAAATGCAACGTTGGAGTGGATTTTTTCCTCCGAGTGAGAATAACCTTGAGCAGTTTTGTGAATTGATGCTTCAAGATATTGATCAACTTGATGTTCTTGGCTCTTGGTTGCCTGCTGAATCATATTTTGTAAAAGACACTCTTGATATTCCGAAAGTTCGATTAATTTATTTAGATCCTTTTTGGGCAAAGAATCCGTGGACATTGTCGTTGAAGGGTAAAAAAGTCTTGGTCGTTCATCCATTTGCGACGACTATTGAGCATCAATATAAAAAAAGGGAAAACTTATTTATTAATGGAATGTTGCCTGAATTTCAATTGAAGACTATAAAGGCAGTGCAAGGTCTCGCCGGAACAGAAACTGGGTTTGACAATTGGTTTAATGCGTTGGATTACATGAAAGAAGAAATCGATAAAATCGACTTCGATATATGCTTAATTGGAGCTGGAGCATATGGATTTCCTTTGGCTGCGCATGTAAAGCGAATAGGTAAAAAAGGATTTCATTTAGGTGGAAGTTTGCAACTACTATTCGGAATTAGAGGAAAAAGGTGGGAGACACCAGGTTATGCGGCCGCAGTTGGATTAGACTATCGGAGTTTGGTGAATAAATACTGGGTAAAGCCAAGTGAAGAAGAACGGCCTTCAAAAGCAAACATGGTAGAGGGAGCTTGTTATTGGTAAATTATGTTTTCAATATTGATTTTTTTACGGCAAAAAGATGATAAATAGATTAATAAATAAAGTTAGAGATAGAATAGGTTTCTTTTTATTGCGAGTAAGAACCATAGCCCAAATACGTGAATCAGATAGGTGGACTATTTTTTTGTTTGGATGTCCTGTTCATCCAAATCTTGGAGATCAAGCACAAACCTACTGTATTAAAGAATGGCTTAAACGAAATTATCCAGATCATAGACTTATTGAGTTTAATTGGAAGACTTCAACTCCAAGAATATTAAAGCAAATAAAAAAAAATATCAAAGAAGAAGATATTATATTTGGACATAGTGGGTATTTCTTTTTTGAGCCACATCGGGAACTTCCGGTCTATAGGAAAATTGCGGAATCATTTCCTAATCACCAATTTATTATCTTACCTCAGACGATCAATTTGACAGATAATAATATTCGGAGAATTACCTCAGATTCTTTAAATAAGCATTCAAATGTGACTTTGATTTGTAGAGATGAAATATCTTTCCAAAATGCAAATGTTCAATTTAAAAACTGCAAAAGGTTGCTCTACCCCGATATGGTAACCTCTTTAATAGGGAAACTCTCTTTTTCAAACAAAAGAGATGGAATTTTATTTTGTATGAGAAATGATATTGAAGCTTATTACAAACCAGAACAAGTTAGGGAGTTGATGAGTAGATTGAGTTCCCATGGAAAAATAACGTTAACAGATACAGAACTAAAACAATCATATTGGGAGATTAGAAAAAACAGATCAAGAATTCTGCATGATACTTTTAATTATTTTTCACAATTCAAGTTAGTTGTAACCGATAGGTATCACGGCACAATATTCTCTCTCATTGCGAATACACCAGTCGTTGTTCTGTCCTCTGCAGATCACAAATTGAGTAGTGGAGTTAAATGGTTTCCCAAAGAGTTTTCCGACTACGTTTATTATGCGAAGAACTTAAATGAAGGATATGATATGGCTGCGAAAATTCTTGAGAAACCTCCAGAATTTGAGCTTCCGGCTTTTTTTGAAGAAAGGTATTTTTCGAAACTGAAAAGCGATATAATGTCATGAAGTTATTCTCGATATTTTTCTGATTCCTTGAAATTTTAAACTACATGAAAGTCCTTTGGATAACCAACACACTTTTCCCTGCCGTTTCAAAAAAACTAGACCTCCCGGTTCCTGTCGTTGGCGGATGGATGTATTCTGCAGCTGAAGCTTTACTCGATTTCAACCAAAACATTGAGTTAGGGGTTGCTTCCTTATATAGAGGCGAGTCGTTGCAATCGCTCAAGATTGATGGGATAACCTATTTCCTGATCCCTCAAAAAGGAAATAATATGGAAGAAGCAACATATCTGCATCCTTACTGGAAGCAAATAAAAGACCAGCTAGCTCCAGATGTTGTCCATATTCAC
The DNA here is from genome assembly GCF_009847015.1 of Sunxiuqinia indica. Lineage (GTDB taxonomy): Bacteria > Bacteroidota > Bacteroidia > Bacteroidales > Prolixibacteraceae > Sunxiuqinia > Sunxiuqinia indica. The sequence continues at coordinate 17,233 of NZ_WVEM01000013.1, read as the reverse complement.
GGAAGCGAATATCCACATGGTTTAGCTTATGTTAATGCGTGCGGCAACGAAAATGTCGTTTTATCCATTCAAGGTTTGGTTAGTGTATACGAAAGATACTACTTGGGAGGAATATCTGAGAGGGAGTTAAAAAGAAATATAACATCGAGAGATTTTATTCGGAATGATTCTTTGTTCAAACAACGAGTACAGATGCAGCAGAGGGGAAAATTGGAAAAGAGCTTAATTCGCCAATTAAATGATATAATTGGAAGAACCTCTTGGGATAAAGATCATGTATGGGCAATTAATCCTGGTGCTAAATATCATTTTTGTAATGAAACGCTTAGAAACGAATTTTACAAACACGAGTGGGATCAAGAGAAAATTGAAAGTCATAGTATCTTTTTAAGTCAAGCTCATTATCCAATCAAGGGACTTCAACAAATGATTAAAGCCTTGCCTTATATTCTTGAACATTATCCGGATGTCAAGGTTTATGTTGCCGGGAACGATTTTATTTCCAATCAAAAGAAATGGCGGTTAAATGGCTTTGCGAAATATATCCAGTCTTTAATGAAGTTGAGTCGTGTTGAAGATAAATTTATCTTTACAGGATTACTCTCAGAGCAAGAAATGTGTAATCGTTACCTGAAATCCAATGTATTTGTATGCCCTTCTTCTATTGAAAATAGCCCGAACTCAGTTGGTGAAGCCCAATTACTTGGAGTGCCATGTGTTTCAGCCTATGTTGGAGGAGTAGCAGATATGATTGATGATGGAGAAACCGGATTGATTTATCGATTTGAAGAGGTAGAGATGTTAGCCAGTGCCGTATGCCGTGTTTTTAGGGATAAGGAATTTGCAAATTCCATTTCTAAAAATGAACGAAAAGTTGCATTGCATAGACACTCTCAAGATTCCAACACAGAGCGTATTAATGAGATATATAGAGCAATATGCAAAAAATAGTTACTTTATTATATAAGGTTATTCGGAAAGTTATCCTATTGATTAGAAATAGATTGGATAAGTTGATTGCCTGGATAATTTTTTATGGGAATAATGTTAAATTCGGAAAGTTTAAGACGAATGGATTTCCCTATGTAAGCGTTGCCCAGGGTGGATCATGCATCATTGGTGATGATTTTCAAATGAATAATGGTAACGTTGGAAATCCAATTGGTCGCCCCCAGCGCTGCATCTTTTTTGTTGACCGAGGGGCGAAGTTGATAATTGGTAAACGTGTAGGAATGAGCTCAACAGCAATCATTGCACATCAACGTATTGAGATAGGCGACTATGTCAAGATAGGAGGAGGAGTATGTATTTATGATACAGACTTTCATTCGTTGGATGCTGAGTCAAGAAAACAACCCGAGACCGATACAAAACTAAAAAAGAACATGCCTGTGAAAGTTGGAAATAATGCATTTATAGGAGCTCATTCAACAATATTAAAAGGAGTAGAAATAGGGGAAAATTCAATTATTGGTGCCTGTTCAGTTGTTTCAAAAAGTGTTCCTGCCAACGAAATTTGGGCTGGTAATCCTGCGATTTGTATAAAAAAGCTATAACGGATGGATCAAAGTAGATTTTCAAGGTGGATTCCTCTAACGATGCTACCAATTGCTGTAACATCAATAAAATTGTATTCTACTATTCCGCTAGGAAACACTTTAATATGGTGGGGGGTTCAGGCATTGGTATTGCTAGTGTTTTTCTTAGATGTGCGCTACAGTCGAAGACAATTGGAGGATTCTTCTTTAATCAGATCATTGAAATGGTACTTGCTTTGGAATGTATTTAGTATTATCCGGGGTGTATTTGTTGCAGAAATATATTGGGATTATAAGGGGCTTGCTGATGTAGGAATGGCGTTATTGATACCCGTTATTGCATATCTTGCACTTGATAAAGAGAAAGTTCAAGATATTCTATCATTTTATTTGAAATATGTCTTACTGCTCTTGGTATTTTTCATTCCGTTTTTACCCACAGGAGCTTGGGGATGGTATTTATTTCCAATAAGCTTTTTGATGATATTTTTCCCTGCTTTGCCTTTAAAGGGTAAAGCACTTGTTTTGATCGTTACTCTTATTGCTATTTTTATTGATTTGGGAGCGAGAAGTCATGCTATCAAGTATAGTATGCCGATTGTCTTGTTGCTAGCTTTCTATACAATAAGAAAATTTCCTATGTCGATAAAGATTATGAGGTTTGTAAGAGCTGCTTTTTTGATCGCTCCTTTTGTATTCTTATTTTTAGCTGTAACTGGCACTTTTGAGATTTTTAAGATGGATCAATATATTGAAGGAGATTATGTTGAAACAAGTGTTAACCGGCAAGGAGAGGTTGAAGAAGAAGACTTAACAGCAGATACGCGAACCGGTCTGTATGAAGAGGTTATTGTATCGGCATTAAAAAATGATTATTGGTTAATTGGGAGATCGCCTGCGAGAGGAAATGACACTAAACTCTTTGAGTCTCTTGAAGAAACTACCGGAAGAAAGGAGCGTTTGGCCAATGAAGTGGCAGTATTGAATGTTTTTACATGGACAGGGGTAGTTGGTGTAGTACTTTTTTTTCTGGTTTTTTACCAGTCCTCTTTTTTGGCAATTAATCGCTCCAATAATATTTATGTCAAAATGGTAGGAGTTTTTATTGCTTTTCGGTGGTTCTATGCTTGGGTGGAAGATTATAATGGGTTTAATATGAACAACCTGGTGATTTGGATGATGATTGGAGTCTGCTTCTCATCTTCATTTCGAAAAATGAGCGATTCAGAAGTGAAACTGTGGGTTTGGGGGATTTTCAGTAAAAAGTATTATTTGGTTTATCGAAAATACATTCTTTCCAAATCCGCGTAAAATAAAAGAATGTATGGATCATAAAGAAAATATTGCAGTACTCCTTACTTGTTTTAATCGAAGAGAGAAAACGATAGCCTGTTTAAAATCCTTGTTTAGGGCTTCGTTGCCAGCTAGGATTAAGCTGGAAGTTTTTTTGGTGGATGATGGTTCTACTGATGGAACATCAGAAGCTGTGAGAGACACTTTCCCATCGATCAATATTATTCAAGGAACAGGCAATCTTTTTTGGAACAGGGGAATGCATCTGGCATGGGAGACTGCTGCAAACCAAGCAGATTTTGATTATTACATGTGGCTTAATGATGATGTTATCTTATATGAGCAAGCCTTGGAGGTGATCCTTCAGAGCTCAAAAGAAAAACCAGATTCTATCATTTGTGGATCAATGTGCTCTAGCAATAACAAAACACTTACTTACGGAGGCATAGATGAAAACCATAATTTACTTGAACCGAGTGATGTAATTCAACAATGCACGAAGTTTAACGGTAACTTATTGTTAGTTCCCGATTCTGTTTATAAGAAAGTTGGAAATCTTGATCCTAAATTCCCACATGCTATTGGAGATTTCGATTATGCAAACAGAGCCATAAAAAGCGGTTTTAAAAACTATATTACTCCAGGATTTTTGGGAGTTTGTGATGAACACGATAGTTTGCCAATTTGGTGTTTGTCGGAAGTCCCGCTAAAGAAAAGAATTAAAGCACTTTATTCTCCTTTGGGAAACAGCCATCCTTATTATTTTTTCTATTACGAAAGAAAAAATTACAGCCTGGGTTTAGCAATCAAACATTTTTTAACCATTCATTTACGACTTTTATTTCCACGATTATGGAAGCTAAAAAAGAACTGATTTTTCAAATAGATTCTCCTTTGGTCAAACAATATTATCAGAATGATCAGAATTACAAGATATTGTACGATGAATCGATAGGTGTTGACAAGAAATTGTGTGCGATATATTTTAGCAGTAACGAATTGTACTACCCAAATACAGAAAAAGCATTTAATTTTTCTATCGTAGGTCGTGATAAGTTTGAGTGGCAAAGATCTATGATTCCAAATGTTTATAAGCACATCTTTTTCAGGGATCTTCAAAAGCAATGGTATATTGAAGGAATAAATGCCACGATAAATTCTCCCGAAAAATTGAGAGAGCTAATCGCGAATGAGACTGAGGGATATCGCGTTTATGCGATAGGAAGTTCTGCAGGGGGGTACGCAGCCTTAATTTATGGAAGTTTGTTGCAAGTAGAGCGGGTGTATGCCTTTAATCCACAGTTTGATTTAGCGTATATTATTTCAAAAAGCACAAGCTTAGTTGATCCGTTGCTATTTAAGTATAAAGATCAATCTCGATCCAGTTTTTATCGGGTGGACAACTATTTAAACAAAAAAACAGAATATTTCTATTTTCAATCTTGTAAATCTTCAATTGATATTGCTCAATATGAAAACTTGAGGAATAAGGAGCTTGTTAATCGAATTCAGTTTAGTACAAGTAATCACGGATTCCCTTTTCTTAGGCATAACCTAAAATATATCCTTTCTTTATCTGCATCAGAATTAAGGGAATTATCAAAGACAGTAACTTCTCCCTTTGCTCTTTCAGTAAAAGTCGACGGGTTTTTCAATTCCGTGTTAATTATTACCTCGGCTGTTATAAAGAGGATAAAGAAGAAATTGTACGATGAAAAACGAAATCGCTAACAGTCTGGTTCAGATACATCCCCTTAGATTTAATTTTAGTTTTTATGAAAAATGTATTGCTCTCAGCGTTCTCGTGTAACCCCTATAAAGGTTCTGAATCTGCAAATGGGTGGAACTGGTCTGTAGGAATTGTTCAACAAGGTTTTAATGTGCATGTGTTAACTCGTAAAGAAAGTAAAGAGGATATTGAAAGACATCCCATGGTTGACAATTTATCCTTCCATTACATTTCTTTTCCGTTCGGAATGGAACGGTTGTATTCTTTTTCGAAGCCAACGATGTATTTGTATTATCTGCTTTGGCAATGGAAGGCTTATCTTATAGGTAAGAAATTAAATAAGAAGCTTCATTTTCATAGAGTACACCATGTTTCCTGGGGAAGTATCCAGCAGGGGTCATTTTTATACAAATTAAAAGTTCCGTTTATTTTTGGTCCCTCAGGAGGAGGGCAGAAAGCTCCGGAAACATTCAAAGACTATTTTCTTTCTCATTGGGAAACGGAAGAAAAGCGTGAAAAAGTTAGTCAATTCTTATTTAAATATAACCCGGCATGTCGTAACATGTTAAAGAATGCATCTGCTGTTTTAGTGTCAAATAAAGACACTGAACAATTCGTAAGAAAGGGAGGAGCTAAAAAAGTTTATTTTACACTTGATGCTGCATTAGCTAATAGCTTTTTTCCCAGCAAATTTATAAAAAGATCGCCGTCAATAGATCATTTAAAGTTACTTTGGGTAGGACGGTTTATGCCTAGAAAAGGTTTATTACTTGTTCTGGAAGTGATGAGCATACTAAAGCCTTATAAAGGCATAACATTAACAGTTGTAGGAGATGGCGAGATGAAAGAGGATGTTAAGCTGAAAGCCAGTGAGTTGGGGTTGGGCGATAATGTGAGTTTTACCGGCATGGTTCCTTTGTCTGAAGTTCGAAGCTACTATGAATCACATGACCTTTTCCTATTTACTTCACTAAGAGACTCTTGTCCTGCACAATTAATGGAGGCGATGGCTTTTAACTTACCCATTGTAACTCTTGATTTACATGGGCAGGGACAGATTGTTACTGATGAAACAGGAATAAGAATTCCACTAGGAGAACCGGAAACTGTAGTCCGGCAATTAGCAGATGCAATTGTTAGCCTTGCAAGTGATTCGAGTCGTTATCAATCGATGAGTAAAGCAGCTTTTGAGTTCTCTCGAAAGCAAACCTGGGACATTAAAATTAAGGATGTCATCAATAATTTTTACTAAATATTTTGGTTTCATTCTAAATTATGTTGTAAATCTAGCACGAGCCATAATTATTCGTAATATTGTCAAATTGTTCGAGTTAACTTAAAACGTTTTGCAAATAGCAATGAGCTTTTTATTATAAGAAAGGTGATTTTTTAAGCTGAGATGAAGAACCGAGTGTAAGATGAATGCCCCATATAACATACCTGTTTTATTAATTCTATTTAATAGACCAGATACAACAAGACGTGTATTTGAGAAAATCAAGGCGATAAAACCAAAATTTCTTTTTATTGCAGCCGACGGCCCAAGGATTGATAAGCCGGATGAAAAGGAGCTTTGCGAGAGTGCGAGAAGTATTGTAGATGAAATTGATTGGGACTGTGATCTAAAAACATTCTTCAGAACCGAAAACGTAGGATGTGGACGAGGGCCTTCTGAAGCAATAACATGGTTTTTCGAACATGTGGAAATGGGAATTATTCTTGAAGATGATTGTGTTCCTTCATTACCCTTTTTTAATTATTGCGAAAAGATGCTTATTCAATACGAAAAGAATGAGCAAGTATGGATTGTTAGTGGACGTTCTCACTATACCAAAAGTAATCAGTTCAACACGGTTGATTATCTCTTTAGTAATTATGCTCTTACATGGGGGTGGGCTACATGGAAACGATGTTGGAAGCACTTCGATATACATCTCGAAAATCATTGGCCAGATTTTTATCGGTCGGGAGGATATAAAAATGTCTACCTATCTCGAGTTGAAGGGTATTTTTGGAATTTTTTCTATTCGAGACTCTATAGAGAAAAGAATTTAGCGACTCATGTTTGGGATTTCCAATTTGCATTTTGTATGCACTTAAATAGGGGTTTAACGATTATTCCCGCTAAAAATTTGATTAAGAACATTGGATGTGATGGAACACATTTCGCTGGAGCGACAAAGGCTCTAAATTTGAGGGCTTCGGAAGTGTTTTCAATAGAAAATGAGCCAACATACATCTTGCCAAACCGAAATTATGAATTGTACCATTTTACACATGATTTCATCGATCGGCTATTGACATTTATAAGAAACAGAATTCGGAAAATTATCAATAAAGTTAAATGAAACCTAGTGGACTAAAAATCTGTGTTGTTGTGCCGGTTCATCATGTTATGACCAAATTAGAAAACTTTTCATTTCAAAGGATATTAAAAATTTTTTCTGATCGAAAAATTGTTCTCATTGGTCCCCCATTTCTTGAGGAATATATTGATAGTCTTTGCGAGAATCATGACAATATTTCCCGTTTGTTTTTTGACCGGGTATTTCAGAGAGGTGTTCGGTATTATAGCCGCTTATTTATGAGCAAGAGCTTTTATAAGCATTTTTTGGAGTATGATTATATGGCAATAAGTCAACTAGATGTCTTTATGGTAAAAGATGACTTGGATTATTGGTGTAATCAGGGGTATGATAATGTTGGAGCCCCTTTATTTGAAGGATATGAGAAAGCTTCAACAACGATGAGAGATCATGGAAATAATGGTGGTTTTTCTCTTCGTAAACCTGCATCTTGCTATAAAGTTTTATCGGATTTGAAAATGACTTATTCGAATATCTTTGCGCTATGGAATATGGAGAGAACATTGCCCTGGAAATTGTTTAGAGTGCTTCGTGATGGGGTCATCTTTAATTACCGCCTGAAATCGCTTAGACCAGTTATCAATGAAGATGTTTATTGGTCCATAATTGTACCTCAAAAATTTTCTTGGTATAAGGTCTGTGAACCTGAGAAGTCGAAATATTTTGCTTTTGATACCAATCCTCGTTATTTGTATGAACTGTGTAATAATACCTATCCTATGGCGATCCACGCCTGGTGGAAATATGATAAAGCTTTCATGAACGAAGTGATTGAAGCATTAGGGTGTAAAAAAGATTTGCAATACTATACCGGGAAGGATACAATATAAACCTTTTCCCCTGTTCTTTTAGGCAAGACCATTCTATCGAACGCGATATTTCGGATTTTAATAATTGATATATCGATAACATTCGATTAAAAACTATTTATAACAACGCTTCGTTATCTGATAAAGATATAAACTAATCCTTATTTCCTTATTATTTCGAATAACATCCGAACAGTTATAGTTCGTAAATATTTGATCGTAAAAGCTTTTGAAATCGCTAGCGAAGTGTACACGAAATTTATTTTAATATGATTGCTCCAATTTGCTTATTCTCATACAATCGTTTGGCTGAACTCAAGCTAACAGTAGATGCGTTGACTAAGAATTACTTAGCCTCTGAAAGTGATTTATTTGTTTTTTCAGATGGTGCAAAAGATGGCAGTCCGGACGATAAGGTAGTTGAGGTTCGCAAGTATCTGAAAACAATTAAAGGATTTAAATCGGTAACAATATTTGAGTCACCGGAAAATAGGGGACTGGCCAATTCAATTATTGATGGGGTAACTAAAATAGTTCAGCGATACGGAAGGGTTATTGTTGTTGAGGATGATCTGGTATCGACACCCAATTTCCTAAATTTTATGAACCAGGCACTGGATTTTTATTCCGGTAACAAACAAATTTTTTCTATATCTGGTTATACGTTGGATTTGCCGTCGTTAAATCGATACAAAAAAGATTTTTACCTCGGTCACAGACCTTCTTCATGGGGGTGGGCTACTTGGGAGGATCGGTGGATGAAGGTTGATTGGCAAGCGAATAATTATCGTCATATAGTATACAATCCAATCAAGCATATCAAATTTATGCGAGGTGGATCTGATTTGCCCTTCATGCTTTGGAAGCAGATAAATGGAAAGATTGATTCCTGGGCGATTCGTTGGTCTTGTTTTCAGTTCATCCATAATTTATTAACCGTTTTTCCATCCACTTCAAAAATAGAAAATGTTGGTTTTGGTCCCAGGGCAACACATACTAAACATACTGGGCGATTTGAAACGAGTTTAGATTCTGAGCTTAAGGAAAATTTTGTGTTTTCAGAGGATTTGACCTTGCAAACACAATTGTTAAATGAATTTCGAAACAAATTTTCATTTGGTAATCGATTGAAAAATAGACTAAAGCATTTATAATGAATGTATTGTTCCTTTTGCATCTTCCGCCGCCGGTGCATGGCTCATCTATGGTTGGCAAGTATATTTTTGACAGCATACGTATTAACGATGTCTTTTCGAGTCGATATATCAATGTGTTGTCATCAAAAACGATAGCGGAAACAGGTAGACCCAGTTTTAGTAAAGTAATTGGGTTCTTGGCAATCTGGTTTAAGATGATCTTTGAATTACTCTTTAAAAAGCCGGATGTTTGTTATTTTGCAATAACAGTGTGTGGTTTTGCTTTTTTCCGAGATGTTTTTTTGGTGTTCCTGTTAAAGTTGTTTCGGGTAAAACGGGTGTTTCACTTGCATAATAAGGGAGTGAGCTATTGGCAAAAGAAGTGGGTGTATCGCATTTGTTATAAATATGTTTTTAATAACGCTGAAGTAATTTTATTATCAAAACATTTGTATGCTGATATTGAAAACTTCGTTCCTGAATCGAGTTTACACATTTGTCCGAATGGCATACCATTCGATGATAAAACGAGCAAATTAAGCCGAACAGTAAGGAGTAATGAAACGCCCAAGATCCTTTTCTTTTCAAATTTAATTGAATCGAAAGGTGTTTTTATTTTATTGGAAGCTTGTGCAAAATTGAAGCAAAAAGGAATCTCATTTTCATGTGATTTTATTGGGGGTGAAGGCGATATTTCACGCGAGCAATTTCAAGCGAAAGTAAAACATTTCGGTTTGGAGCAGGATGTTGCCTACTTAGGCAGAAAATACGGAGAGGAGAAAGAAAGAGCTTTCATTGAGGCTGATATTTTTGCTTTCCCCACATTTTACTTTTATGAAACATTTGGATTGGTGAATTTAGAAGCGATGAAATATCGTTTGCCAATAATTTCAACTTACGAGGGAGGAATTCCTGATGTTGTTGAGAACAACAAAACGGGCTTTCTGGTCCGCAAAGAAGATTCAACAGAGTTAGCTGATAAGCTTGAGATATTAATAAAAAATCCAAAACTTAGAACTGAAATGGGTGAAGCCGGGTATAATAAATACAAAGAAAACTTCACCTTGGATATGTTTGAGAGACGATTAATTGAAATGATTCAAACCGCGTCGCCGGCAGTTTGATCGTAATCCCAAATTTGATGACTATGAAGCCCTCAGGAGTAAATATTTTAGGCTATTCGGTCTTTGATGGAGAACTCAATACGATGCCCCTAAATGGAAAGACTGTGATCAACACCTTAAACGGCCATTCGTACACAGTGGCTAAAAAGGATCAGCTGTTCAGAAATGCATTGCGCGATTCTGATATTTTGCTGCCAGATGGAGTGAGTATGGTAATTGGGGCAAGAGTGTTATGTGGGAAGAAGATTAAAAAAATAGCAGGCTATGACCTATTTTTGTTTTTGCTCAACTACCTGGAGTCGCAAAACGGAGAGTGTTTCTTTTTAGGATCAACAGAAGCGACCCTGCAAGGAATAAAGTCGAGAATTGCTAAAGAATTTCCAAATGTAAAAGTTGCAAGTTTCTCGCCTCCATATAAACCGGTATTCTCTCCGGAAGAAAATTTGATCATGCAGAATAAGGTAAATGAGCATAGGCCGAAGGTTTTGTTTGTGGGAATGACCGCTCCTAAACAGGAAAAGTGGGTTAGCGAAAATAAGGATCGATTGGATGTAGATGTTATTTGCTCAATTGGAGCTGTTTTCGATTTTTATGCAGGTACTTCCAAACGGCCTTCCAATCTGATGATTAATTTAAAATTAGAATGGCTGGGACGGTTGTTAAAGGAGCCTAAAAGAATGTGGCGAAGATATCTGTTATCAACACCTGTTTTTTTTATCGATGTCATACGGCAAAAAGCAATGTTTAAGGCTTAATATCTGCTCAATCTCTGATTGCCTATTTTTTGCATTGGATTTAGCAAAGTTGTTGCTCTATCTCCAGCCTTGATCTTTTTGTTGTTTGGCAAAAAAAAACAGGCTACTTATTTGTAAAATAGGTAGCCTGTTTCTAGATCAGGAACGGTTTGTATGTTAATTTATATGACCACTATTTTATCTTTGTGAATTGCCTGATCTGACTCAATTACCAATAAATATGTTCCTTTACTTAAATGCGAAACATTAATGGTTTCTTCAAGATTTCCGAATGAAGATAACAATGTTTTCTTGATCACAATTCTTCCCATCATACTGTATAATGAAAGTTGGCATTGATCAGAAATTAAATTGGATGCTTTAATGTTTAATATTCCATTTGTTGGATTGGGATAAACCTTAGCATCTAAAATGGTTTCATTTACATCTATACCAGTCGTTATTGATTCTTCAAGGTTATTGGCAATCACGAAATTTTCAAAAGAATCAACTTCATAACCTGTAGCAGTGTATATCGCAGTTGCTCCCGGAGTATAGCATAAGGTTACCTCTTCTCCTGGCATGTAGTCTTCATCGACTTCCAAAAAGATCATATTACCATTAATCTTTACATCCTGAATATTCCTGTTATCACTAAGTTTAAAGTCGGATATAAGAGCAGTACTCTTTAAATTAGATGTTTTCAGTTGCGTATCATAATAGAGTATGATACGTTTTGAATTATTATTATTAACCTCTCCCTTAACGAGTTTCCCATTGATAATTGCACTAACTGTAATAGCTGCATCTGCAGACAATGGTATTGAAGCATCATCTGTAACTTCAACGGTTAAAACAAAGGTTTGATCGCCAGTCAGCGACATCGATGAAGTGGTAATAATCTCTCCGGTCTGCGAATTAATTTCGAAGTATCCAAGCTCATTTCCTTCCGTGATCGCATAAGTTAAGGTTTGCTCTAAATCCGGATCATTTGCAATAACCTGGCCAATAACATTCCCTATTTTATCGTTTTTATGGATTTCAAAAGCTTGATCCTCAATTACGGGGCTGTGATTGATAGTCATTCCTGTAATGTTGATACTAACGTTTGACAACGCAGAAAGAGGGATCTCTGCGTCATCCTTTATTTCAACAACAAAATTGTACTGAATATCCGAAGTTGTAAATATTGAGGACAGAGCGAAAATTTCACCTGTCGATTCATTTATTGAAAATAAGTTGTCATCGTTGCCCTGAGTGATTGTATAACTGAGCGTTTGGTCCTGATTTGGGTCAGTTGCGATTACCTGTCCGATATAATCATTAATAGCGACATTGTTTGAAATATCAATCACTAAGTCTTGGGCAACCGGGGGTTCATTGACCCAGCTGGCAGATATTTTTATCGTAATGGTTGCACTGGAAGCCAATGGGTTATTTGGGTGGTTGTCCGTTGCTTGAACAGTAATGGAATTGTAATATTCACTATTGGATGCAAACGATTGGTTTGTGAAAATTTCACCAGTATTTGCATTGATTGAGAATACGTTATTTTCATTTCCTTGAATAATGGAAAAGCTCAATGTTTGATCTAAATTTTGGTCACTTGCAATAACTTGGCCGATTCGACTATTAGTGGCCAGTGGGGCTGTTTCCAAAAATGTTTGTGCCAGAATTTCCGGACCTTGGTTTTCATAAAAAGCTCCTAAGTTTGAAATCGTAATAGTTGCTTGTGCCGAAAGTGAATCTCCAGAATAATTATCAACAACCTTAACAATAAATAATGTTTCGTTTGTGTAATTCTCGGGGATATCTGATGATAGATAAATCTCGCCACTTGATGAATTAAGAGAAAATAAACCATCGTTGTTTCCACTCTCGATGAAATAACTAATTGTTTGTCCTTCATCGGGGTCTGAAGCCATAACTATGCCAATTAAATCTCCGGTGGTAACATTGTTCTTTAGTTCAAATATCTGATCTGATATAACAGGATTTTGATTAGTAAAGACACCAATTAACCTGAGTGTAATAAAAGCTTCTGCAGATAGCGGGGTTTGACCATTATCGGTTACCTCAATAGTTAATACGTGGCTTTGGTCAGTTTCGGTTAAAATAGATTCTTGTGTGAAAATATCACCTGTGATTGAATCAATTGAAAATAGTGCTTTCTCATTTCCTGCAGTAATACGGTAGGTGAGATTTTGTTCTGCGTCAGGATCTGAGGCAGTAACCTGCCCTACTAAATTGTTTATAGTTAGATTCCCGGCAACCTCAAAGGTCTGATCTAAAATTGAAGGGGTCGCGTTGAGATCTATCTCATTCGGATTCGAAAAGTTAACTAAATCCACAATTTCGTAACTATTCAAAGCTCGATTGTTAATTCGAACTTCATCGATTAGTCCCTGGTACAATAATGAAGGTTGAATTTCATCACGCCCTGCACCAATATAAAGATTATAACCTGAACCTGAATCAATTCTTCCTGTTGCGCTTACAGCAGTTAGAAGAAGGTTGTCTAGGTAGATTCTTTTTTCTGTTCCGTTGTATGTCACTGCCAGATGATGCCAGTTGCCATCCCACAGTTTATTAATATTTTCGATGGAAACCCAAGCGTTGCTTGTCCCTGAAGTTTTAAATCCAATTGATTTATTATCTGGTAAAATGTAAAGTGCAAAATTATCAACATTCGGACCTCCATGCATAATAATCCCTTGATAGCCAGAGGCATTAAGGTTGGGTTTTAGACGTGCACTCAACGTGAGTTCTTCCTGTATATTATTGCTAAAGGATTCGCCAAGAGCAATGTAGCCTGCACCATTCAATTCGATTCCAGCTCCGTTGTAACCGTCAACCCTGGTTGTTTCATTGATAAGAGTGCCATCGTTTGACCCTTTTGTGTCGATAACGGTTGCTCCCGAAACCTCTTCAAAATGATATTCTGATGAAGCAGGTGATAAATCAGGCAATGAAATAATGATATCCGCACTTTTCGCATTCGAGATATTTCCGGAGACATCAACCGCCCAGGCAAAAAGACTATGAATGCCCTCTTCTGCAAACGTATACTCATTCGGCATTGAAGATGACCAATTACTATTTTCCAGTGAGGGCGTTGATGACGACTCAGTAACTAAATAGCTCGATATTGAATCATTATCGGAAGCAATTAAGGAACTAATGGGGATTGTTAAAGAGTGAAAAGTAGAAGGAATACTAAATACCTCAATTGTCGGAGGTGTAGTGTCTTCTAGTAGTGCTGTTTTTTTTATGTTGATTGTTATCGTCGCTTCTGCGGACAATGGAGAATTGCCATTGTCTGTAACCTGAATTGTTAAAGCATACGATTTATCGCTTGTCAATGAAATAGCTGATGTCGCATAAATAGCTCCACTGGATTGGTCAATTGAAAACAAATTATCAGTATTCCCATTGGTTATTTGGTAAACAATTAATTGACCGACGTCAGGATCGCTGGCTGCAACATTGCCAATCAGGTCGTTTGCATTTAAAACCGTACTAACATCAAAGGTTTGATTGTCAATTAAAGGTGGCTGATTTAATGGGGAGCTAATTGATTCAGTTGTTTTAATCAGAATCTTTGATGTAAAAGGTTCAAGAGTGATGCTTCCTGTAACGCGATTATTGTAGATGTCTTTGTAAACCGACTGTCCTAATGATATGACTTTTGAATTTTTTGTCCCATTATAAAATAATTCTTCTTTCTCTCCTGTATTCAATTTCGTATTATCACAGTTCGAATTTAAATCTTGACCTGTATCCCTTTTCCAATTTTCAAAAGTAGAAAACGAGGGGTTGTCCGCATCAAAGATATGTTCAGAGTTATGATGCGACACGTAGGTGTTATCAAAAGATGTGAGTTTTGTTAAGCCATCTAGTTTGATAAATCTTTGATAAGAGTTTTTCCACCATATGAACGAACTAAGTCTACTAGTTGTACACAAAATGTTGTTATTAAATGTTCCATTCGCTGAAAGAGTAGAGCTACCGGCCCATAATCCAAGTGCAAAGTCAAAGGCAGTATTGTTTTTAAATACGTTATTCTGATTTCCTTCTCCTAATATGAATGCCCCACTGCAATGAGCAACAGTATTTTTTTCGACAACAACATCATGGGTATTTTTATCTAAATAAATGCCAAATCCGAGAGGATATTCACTCAGCCGTCCTTCTCCGCTGCCGTATATATTTAATACAATATTTTCCTTAATTATTGAACCGCCAGACCCTGGGCTTCCTGTTTGAGCTTGATAGGTATAAATTGCAGCACCATCATCAAGATTCATATTAATGTTTTTAATTACATTGTTTGAAATCAAATTGTTTTGTCCAGAAAACATAATGCCATTGTAGGCAATATTATCAATCAAATTGTATGAGAAAGTGATATTATCACCCGTGGTTACGATTGCAGTGGAAGTTCCTGGACAATTAGCACCAATATTAGAAAAACGTCCTATATTCTGAATTGTATTATTGCTAATCGTAGAATTTGGTGTTGATAGTAAAATAGCATCGCTGCTGGAGTCTTTAATGACACAGTTATTAATTGTAATGGCAGTGCCTTTTTTACCTCTGACTGCATATCTACCCACGCCTTTAACATCACAATTTTCAACACG
Organism: Sunxiuqinia indica; assembly: GCF_009847015.1. Taxonomy (GTDB): domain Bacteria; phylum Bacteroidota; class Bacteroidia; order Bacteroidales; family Prolixibacteraceae; genus Sunxiuqinia; species Sunxiuqinia indica. The sequence continues at coordinate 1,861 of NZ_WVEM01000013.1, read as the reverse complement.
GATTCCTGTTGTACTTTCAAAATATCCTCCTGTTGTGCCTGCATGGAGAAATTGAATGTTCTCAAACGAGATATAATCGTTACCGTAATTATAAATGCTATAGTCAGATACTGATGCTCTAATTATATGATTTGAAGGTGAATCTCCATTAGGTGTCCATACATACAATGTATTAGTTTCTGAATCATAAAACCACTCTCCTGCTTGGTCTAGAAAGTCAAGTTTTTTTGTTAAGATAAATCCTTCACTAGTTGAAATATTTCCATTAATACCCGCATCTAACTTTAAAGTTGTTCCAGATGAGGAAGCAACAGTGCTCCCCCAGTACCTCCATCGGTACGATCTTGCAATTATATTTGCCCCACTATAATCAATCCCTGAATCTAAGTTATCACATTGTATTGTTGTTTGGTCCGATACAGCTGTTGTTGGATATATATAACCTGTATTCGGGAGTCGAGCTGCTTGCATTCGGTTGTTATTGACAAAAACTTGAGATACCGTCTCCTGGATCTGTGCTTTATATATGTTTCCTTTGTGTAAACTCCAGTTGGTTACAAGTTTAGATCCATAAAGTTTGGGTTTCTCTCCGGCTCCATAAGCTCCGTACTTAATAGGACTTCCTTTTGTCCCTGAAGAGTTAGGCTTTAGGGTACCCTCCCATGAATCCCCTCTCTTAAAGAGAATCTGATCTCCGGGACTAAAATGTTGTGCGTTTACTTTGTTTAATGTACTCCAGGCCTCGCTAGTGCTTGTGCCCGCATTTGAATCGTTTCCAGTACTGCTACTAATGTAGTAAGTTGTTTGCCCAAATAGACTTATAGGCAACAACATCATAATAAATAAAATCTCTCTCGTATTAATCATCTCTCTTCGTATTTATTATTTAAACTCTAGTTATATGACTTGGCAAAATTTGGTACTAGATGAGTGCTATAAATCATGCTTCCAGATTTATCACTTGAAAAATAAATTGATTTTCGATCGGATTCTTCGACAGCAATGTCAATAAAAGTTTTGTTAGCTAGGGAATTGATCCCGATCTCCGTGGCTGTTGATATGTTGTGGAGGGGGGATTGAAAAGCACTATAAAGATCCTCAGGAATTCTGAAGGATCTAATTGTGCATACTTTCATAAAAATAAGATAGATTCCCAATATCTTCAAATGGAATTCATTTGAGAATTTTAGAGAATTATGAATTTTGTTATAAGTACGGCCGATAGAATTACCTGACCGTTTAAAAATAGTTTTCTGTTTGTTGTTAAATCTAAGGTACAGGCTATATGGGTTTCTCAAAAACGCAACGCTATACCTTTTAGGCTTAGATATTCCTAAAACTATTTCGCTAGAAAATTGACTATAATTTTTCAATGTTCAATTTGATTTATGTTGTTATTATTTCCCTCACGCACAAAGTCCTCTTCACGATAATAAAAACACGCTCAAATTTGTCATTACAATAATGAGAATTATTTTGGAAATCTCATAGTTAATTCAAAGAATACTAGTAATTTATAATGAAACTAAATAAGCTTTGGAAGGCTGCTATTCAATGCTTATATGTGTTAAAATGAATTAATAATCAAAAAACATAAGAGCACCACCAAGACTAAATTAAGCTCCTGATTTTAAAACTAGTAATGGGTTTATGGTTATTATTGTTCAGCAGTTATAATACACACACTCTCTCAAATGCACAAATCTATGCTGGTAAAGATGTGAAAAAAAATAAAATAAGTAGTTAATCCTTATGAACTAATATTTACTGGAAATAATTGTTTTTGTCTAATGATTATTTCCAGTAAAATTTTAAGCCAAAGAACTTCTTCTTTGATTTTCCGAAGTAATCCTTTGAAGTT
>NZ_WVEM01000012.1 GCF_009847015.1 Sunxiuqinia indica | reverse complement strand
TATTAAACTATATAATAACAAAAGGCTTCATGTATCTTTAGGGTACAAAACACCTAACTCGGTGTTTCAAAACGTAGCTTAAAATAATGATTAACCTGTAGCCGTATTCTAGGACTAGACATAGTGAAAAAAAGAACACGCACTAAAATTAGACTTTAATCGACAGATATGGAAAGAATTATAAAATTGAGACATTGGCAAGTTTTCAGTATTCTGACATTTTTCTACATTTTAATTTTTGTATTTCAAGAGATGGAATTAAGTATTGGAAAATTGACTCCGATTGAACTTACCGTTGCATCGACAATAATTTTGCTAGTCTTATTCTTTTTGTGGTTTATGACAATTGGAATCTTTTTAAATCAAATTTCTGACAATCCATATCACTTTAAAAAGTACTTGATAATTATCGCTGGCATTTCATGCATTCTTGGATACTCGCTTTTAAATTTACAAAGACTTGGACTTGAAAAAAATATTGTTCCAATGTGGCTTTCGTTTGTTTCGTTTCCATTTACCTTTTGGGGAATAATTTACATATTTTATAAAGTTCCAAAATCATTAAAATCAATTGAGTTAGGACACGAAGCTAAGTTTTCCGAATTTCTTATTGACTTGATTCTATTTGCAATTTTTCCAATAGGAGTTTGGTTTCTCCAACCGAGACTAAACAGAATCTGTGCAGTAAACGAAGAAAAAGAAAATGAATAAACTACATACCGTTAACAAATTGTATATGGCAGGCGGGGGTTTTAGCGGTCTGACAAGTCAGACCTCGTGCCCACTTTCCTGCGGGTCTGACAGGATTTCTTTTCGAAATCCCGCCCGACCACATACAAGTGACCGTCAGACTGTCTAAAAACCTCTTTCCATGAAAGAATTATTTGGGTAGCTGGCTTTAATAAGAATGAAATATTGAAACCTCAATGGCTTAATTTTACTTTTCAGACAGACTGCCGTTACAAACAATGCTAAGAAAGACAGCATGCGGCGATTAACATCAATATTTATCGCATAATATGCAACGAATAGGGTAGATGTGCGGAGAATAAGCAGTATATTTATCGCAAATATTGCGGAGAATGGAAATCTATATATACCAAAAAGAAGGTTGGGCTAACTTTAAATGGGACAATGAAAAACTGCTTTCGTTGTTAGGAAAAGTAAGAAATTTACAAGGAAAACTTGTAGGTAAGATGGAATCACTAGGCTTCGACCTTAGAAATGAAGCAACACTAGAAACATTAACTCTTGATGTTATAAAGTCAAACGAAATTGAGGGAGAAATCTTAAATCCAGAACAAGTACGCTCATCGTTGGCTCGTCATTTGGGAATGGAAATTTCAGGACTAATTCCATCCGACAGAGATGTTGACGGAGTTGTAGAAATGATGGTGGATGCGACACAAAATTATTCTATACCATTAACAAAAGAAAGACTTTTTGATTGGCATGCTGCTCTATTCCCAACTGGAAGAAGTGGAATGTATAGAATAATTGTTGGAGACTGGAGAGACGACTCAACAGGTCCAATGCAAGTTGTTTCCGGTGCTTTGGGAAAAGAAAAAGTTCATTATCAAGCTCCGGACGCTTCAACTATTGAGAATGAAATAACCCAATTTTTAGAATGGTTCAACAAAAACGAAATACAAGACCCTGTTATTAAAGCAGGAATCGCACATTTGTGGTTTGTCACTATTCACCCTTTTGAAGATGGAAATGGTAGAATCGCCAGAGCAATTACAGATATGCAATTGGCAAAATCGGATGGAATATCACAACGATTTTATAGCATGTCTACACAAATAAGCAAAGAAAGGAAACAATACTACGATATTCTTGAAAAGACACAAAAAGGAACTGTAGAAATTACAAGTTGGTTGGAATGGTTTTTAATGTGCTTATTTAATGCTCTAAATTCTTCGAACCAGGTTTTAGGCAAAGTAATCTACAAGCACAAATTCTGGAATTTGAATGCAACAAAACTACAGAACGACAGGCAAAAATTACTTCTAAATAAATTATTAGATGGATTTGATGGAAAATTGACTTCATCAAAATGGGCAAAAATTGCCAAATGCTCAACAGACACTGCGTTAAGAGATATACAGGACTTGATAAATAAAAATATTTTGAGAAAGACTGAAGGAGGCGGACGAAGTACAAGTTATGAATTGGTAGAACTAGAATAAAAAAATTAAAGCCCAGTTTGTAACAAAAGCTATATGTAATGCGGGGTTCAGCAGGTAATTCAATCGCGGTTCTCCGTTGCTACACCGCCAATTCGTCTTTGACGACTTGACTAAAAAAACAAAAATGTGAATAAACGAATTGGCTCAGTGGCAGCCTGACTGTGAAGCGTTTCAAAGTCCCGCACTCCACATAGCCAAACCGTCAGACTGTCTAAAAACCCACATTGAATTGTTTATAACAAGTCCGTTTTACCGGAGGATCCCTGTTATTGGTTTTGTGTCTTAAAGCATGAAATACATACAGGGACATGATCGCCATCAAACCCATCTTTTTCCCATATCACTGGATCAGGCCATTGATTCCAACAATGAGGTTCGCCTGGTCGATCTGTTTGTTGATCGTCTGGACATGGAAACTTTCGGGTTTAGAAGTCAATTTCAGGAAAACGGCAGGCCGGCTTATCACCCTGCCGACTTATTAAAGCTTTTTATCTACGGGTACCTGAACCGCATCCGTTCATCGAGGCAACTGGAGAAGGAGTGTAAACGAAACATCGAAGTCATGTGGCTTTTGAAAACGCTGGCTCCCGATCACAACACCATAGCCAATTTCAGGCGGGACAATCCAAAGGCCATCAAAAAGGTATTCCGGGAAACAGTCCGTATCGCCCGGTATTTCGGCCTGATCGGAGGTAAGCTGCTGGCAGGAGACAGCACCAAGCTCAGGGCTCAGAACAGCAAAAAGAACAATTACAACCAAAAGAAAATAGACCGGCACCTGGAATACATCGACAACAAACTGGCCGAATACAACAAAGTACTGGCCCAAAGCGACGGGGATGAAAAAAAAGAAGTTGAACAGGAAATTGAAAAGCAAAACCGCCGTAAAGACGCATATAAGAAACTGGAGCAACAGTTAAAGGATTCGGGACAAAGGCAAATATCCACATCAGACCCTGATAGCCGACACCAGATTACACGCAATAACATTACCGAAGTAGCGTATTCAGCACAAACAACCGTAGACGCCAAGAATAATATCCCGATAGACTATAAAATAACCAATGCCAATGATAAAAAAGCCATGGGAATGATGCTGCGAAGGGCCAAATCAATTCTAAGGCATAACAACTTTACCGTCCTTTACGACAAGGGATACCACACAGGCAGCCAACTGGCAATTGCCGACGCTCTGGGCATTTCGGCGATTGTTGCCATTCCCCCTTTTTCCGGCGCCTCACATGCCCCTGACCTGAGATACGACGTGCAGCATTTTGATTACGATCAGAAAACCGATACCTATACCTGCCTGCAAGGACACACCCTAAGAACCACAGGTTACTGGCACCGCGCAAAAAATGCTACCGGTGAAACAGCCTACCGTTTCCGCAACTACACAACACCAAAATGCAAAACCTGCCAGGTACGCCCCCTGTGCACGAAATCGGCTGTGAATGGCAAGCAAGTCAGGCGTAGCGAGTTCGCCGATCATATTGAAAACAACAAAAAACGGGTTCGAATCAGTGAAAAGTTGTACAAACGAAGGCAGGCAATCGTAGAACATCCCTTTGGAACCATTAAACGCCAGTGGGGATTCAATTACATCATCACCAAAAAGTTTCTTGCAAGCGCCGAAGCTGACTTCGGATTCACCATGATTGCCTACAACTTCAGAAGACTCATCAACCTGATTGATAAAAAAGCGTGGGAGCAGCTCCTGGGAGAATTTGTCCATTATTTTTCAATAAATAAGAGCCTAAATCACTTCAATACATACTTTTTACACCTTTTGCTTATCAAAACAAAATTTAATCCCTATTTTCATATCGCAGCTTAAAAAGCCCGAAATCATCAATGAATGAAAAAAATGTTTGGGTTTTTAGACGGACTGCCGTTACCTGCAAGCTTGAAAAAGCAACCATTATGAATTGAAAATCATCTAATTGGAAAAAGAAATCAATAAAAAACCAAATTATGAAAAACATTCAAACATTGATTTACACAATTGCCTTAGTTGGTTTGCTTAGTTGTAATAAAGACGAACTTGTTATTCAACAAGGAGAGTGTATGCCTTTCTCCATTTCTGACACTTACGAATATCCAATTGTTCCAGGAACGGATGAATGGGCAGACTTAAAATCATTAACCGAAAAGGTACAGGCTTGCCAAATCCCAAGTAGCAAATTAAAATCTATTTCTACAGAGGGTTTATTGGAAACTTTATTGACATATCCGCTAATACTTGACTATGGTGCATTTAATTTACAACAGGACGGATTTGAAAGAATTAAATCCGAAAACAATGGATTTGACGAACTTTATGGAAGAACTGATTTCTTCAATGTAATTACAGAACGATATAAGCTAATGTCTTTAAATTGTGACAAAAATTATTATCCGCCATTTATCGGAGAAATGGAGACTCCAATTCAAATTTCTTTTGAAACAATTGAATTCTTTATGCTTCAGGACGAGTTGTTAAATAAAACGAATTCAAATCAACGAATTCAACTTCTTGAAATGGTGTTAGAAAAGCTTCAGGCAAAAAGAGAATACGGTATTTCAGAGAATGGAAACTTGGTTTCATATGCGATATTGGGAAAAATCATGATTAAAGAAAACTATTCTCCATTCGTAATTATCAATGAAGAGAATGAAATAATGTCTGGATTAGAAAGAATTCCTATTGGATTCGATTCAAATATGTTAGACTTAATTGAAAACAATGCAAAAGGATTAAAAGCCAGCAGGTAACACAGTACATATTGCAGGGCGGGGTTCGGTGGTACGCCAACTGCGGATTCTCGTTTCGCAGTTCCGTGTCCTTCGGACAGGAACGCTCCCCGAAATCCGCTCGGCAACAGATACTAAGCCGTTAACGGTAACCTAAACAACCAATAAATACAGATGATTAAACTTGAAACGTTGTATCGTTCGAATAGTCCGATTGACTGTCACATTTTAAAAGGTAGATTAGAACGTGAAGGGATCGATTGTTTTGTATTTGATGAAAATATAGTTTGGGTGCATCCTTTTAGGGCTGTTGCAATTGGAGGAGTGAAATTAAAAGTTCCCTCGGACCAACTGGATCTTGCTAAAGAAATATTAAAACAAATAAATGAAGGCTACCTGTTTGATGAAAATGGGAAATACGAAATAGCCGAAATCTTGCATTCAGAATATGAAAAGCAGATGGAGGTTTTAAGAATAAAATCTGAAATTCGTAACAATCCAGCCTTGATTGATCGACCAATGGAGATTAAAGCAGGCATTTTGAGTCGGAATGACATTGATTGTATAATTGATTCTGAAACGAATTTTCAACTTTTATTGAATAATAAGTTCGAATTTACTTGGAAGGATTTCCTTTTTGAATTGTTCGATTTTGACGGCGATGTTTTTAAGTGTTTAAGGACTAAGCCATTTGAATATTATCTGGACAAAGAAATTGTAGCCAATTATAAACCGAAAAGTTCATCCGATTTTGCTGAGATTTGCCCAAATTGCAAATCAACTAATACACGGAATGGATATGCAATAGATTATAAGTGGGATATGTTGTATTTGATTTTATCCTTATTCTTTTTGGTTCCATTTCCCTTGATTAGAAAGAAAATTCATTGTTTCGATTGCGGCTTCGATTTTAAAAAACAAAAGTAGCCGTTACACAACACCTTAATGTTTCATGAAAGTCAGCTTCGATATGAAATACAACTACTCCTATAAACACCTGATCGTATTGCTTTGCTTGATTTTGGTGGTCTTTCGTTTTTTTATCGATCCGGTAAATGTATTGACCTGGGATGTGTTTGGATACTACTTGTATCTTCCGGCAAAATTTATTTACTCCGATTTGGGGCTAAGCAATCAGGAGTGGCTCACGAATTTAGTCGAAACCTACCAACCCACGTCAACGCTTTATCAGTTGGTTCATTTGGGCAATGGGAACTGGGTCATTAAGTATACCATGGGTTTATCCATACTTTATTCCCCCTTTTTCTTTTTAGCTCATTTCATTGCCGAACCGCTGGGCTATCCGGCTGATGGCTTGTCCTTGCCCTATCAGTATTGCCTCACCTTGGGAGGACTCCTTTATGCCATGATTGGCTTGGTTTATTTGGCAAAAGTTTTGCTTCATTTTTTCAATCAGTACACCACCAGCATCCTGTTGGTCATTATCTTTTTCGGAACGAATTACTTTCATTTAACCATTTGGGATGGCACCTTACTGTCGCATAATTTTCTGTTTACCTTTTACGCCCTGTTAACTTTTTTCACCATAAGATGGTATGCTGATCATCAAATAAAACACGCTGTCATTATCGGGTTATCAGCCGGAATGATCACTTTAATCAGGCCATCGGAAGGAATCTGTGTGTTGATTCCTTTGCTGTGGTATGCCGGGGAGGAAAACTATTTCAAGCAGAAACTAAGCGAATTGAAAACGCACTATATACAGATCCTGCTTGCCGGTTTTTGTTTTCTGCTTGCACTTCTTCCGCAAGCCCTGTACTGGAAAGCCATTACCGGAGAGTATTTATTTTACTCGTATACAAATCCGGGTGAGGGACTCGACTTTCTAACACCGTATACTATCGATTTTTTATTTAGTTTTCGAAAAGGATGGTTTATTTACACCCCCATTATTCTCTTTTCCTTCGTCGGGTTTTATCATCTGTATCAAAAAAACAAGCCGGTATTTTACACCATCTTTATATTTATCATTCTGGATATTTACATTGCCTCAAGCTGGACAACCTGGTGGTATGCAGGAGGCAGTTTTAGCTCCCGATCAATGGTTCCTGCCTATGTATTGCTCGCCATCCCAATGGGGTTTTTTATCGAAAAGGTAAAAGTAAACCCCACAAGAAAACTGGCATTCAGTGTGGTAGCACTGCTGTTTATTGTGCTGAATTTATTTCAGTCGTGGCAATTCGAAAACAAGGTGCTTAGTAAAGAGCGAATGACCTGGGATTATTATTGGGCGATATTTGGTCAAACATCGGTTAGTGAAGAAGATAAGAAATTGCTGTTGGTCAATCGGTCGACAGAAACTTTTCAGGACTTTGAGAACCGGAACGATTACCGGCGTAAGTCGCTTTACAAAAATTCGTTTAACGAAATGCCCGCGGACTCATCACGCCACGAAAATGTATTTGTTCTTGACGATAAGCATCATTTTTCTCCCGGAATTGATATTCAATATCAGGACTTAACCAACGTTGATCATGCCTGGATCAGCGGTTCGGTGAAGTTATTTATTCCGAATGGGTACAGCGAAATACTTCCGGTATTGGTGGCTGCTTTTCATCATCAGGGTAAGACTTATAAATACCAGGCTTTCGAGCTTAAAGCCGAAGAGGTCGTTTGGGGAGACTGGAATGAAATTCAGTTCGACTACCTCACGCCTGAAGTTCGATCCAAGGAAGATAACTTGAAGATTTATGTCTGGCATCGGGGCAAGCAAAAAGTGCTGTTGGATGACTTTATTATTGATGCTTATGAACCAGCTAAATAGTGCTATTCGGTTGTCGCACCCCGGGTTGTTTCAACCAAAGTTGTAGAAAAAAGAAGAATTCCTTAAAAGTGAATGTCGGCTACAGCTTAAGAGAAGAGCTGCGAGATGTTTGAATAAGGGCTGTTGAGCGATAATGTTAAGAGAGCGGCTGGCAACATGATTTTCTTGCCAGATTAAAAATGATTGAATTATCTTTGGGGATAAATTCAATAAAATCAGACTATGTCATCACCCGTGTCAGAATGTTTGTATTGTCAAAAGAACGATACCTTAAACAGCCTAATGATCAAAATCTGTGATTTAGAAGTTTCCGAATTATTTTTATTTAAAGAGCAATCCTATGCAGGTCGTTGCAATGTTGTTTATAACGACCACGCAGTCGAGTTTCACGAGTTAAGCAACGAGCAGCGCGATGCTTTTATGCGCGATGTAGCCAAAGTTGGAAAAGCGATTGCCAAAGCTTTTAACCCAACCAAAATCAACTACGGAGCCTATGCCGACACCTTGTCTCATTTGCACATGCACATCGTTCCAAAATATGTAGATGGCTATGGATTTGGAGGTGTTTTTGAAATGAATCCACAAAAAACAACCCTGTCAGATACTGAATATGCAGAGGTAATCGAGAAGATTAAAGCCGCATTATAGTACACGATCTTAATCGAATAAACCGCTTGCCTCAATTGATATTGAGCAATGCGGTTTTCTTTTTTCAGTTGACTCATTTCGGTCAATTTCCCGGATGACAATCAATCTCAGATTCCCCGGATGATTGCTTCTTTTTACCTGATGCCTGGAGCCGTTTCATTTGATTTAAGCTCCTGGCAATCATTACTAAATCGTAAAATCGGGTAGGGCTTTTAGGCATTAAGCAAGCAATTTTATACCTTTGTGCGCCTGAATTTTGAAGTATTCAAACAGAATAATCACTAAAAATAGAAAATTGATATGGCATTGATTAATGAGCATTATCTGAAATTGCAAGCGGGATATTTATTCCCCGAAATTGGACGACGCGTTAGCGAATTTGCGGCAGCCAACCCCGATAAAAAAATTATCAAAATGGGTATTGGTGATGTCACCCAACCGTTGGTTCCTACCGTGTTGAAAGCATTTCATGAGGGAGTTGACGAGCAGGGAACAGCAGCAACCTTTAAAGGTTACGGACCGGAACAAGGCTACGAATTTCTGCGTAAGGCAATTGCTGAAAATGCCTATCAAGCCAATGGAGTTAATATCCCGGCTGATGATATTGTCGTTTCTGACGGTTCGAAGTGTGACACCGGAAATATTCAGGAAATTTTTGGAGCAAGCAATAAAATTGCCATTTGCGATCCTGTTTATCCTGTTTATTCTGATACTACGGTAATGTCGGGTAAAACCGGTGAGTGCAAGTCGAATGGCTACTATGATGGTATTATTTACATGCCTTGTACCGATGAAAATAACTTCACTCCGGATCTTCCAACCGAGCGCCCCGACTTGATTTTCTTGTGTTACCCCAATAACCCAACAGGGACGGTTGCCAGCAAAGAAGAGTTGAAAAAATGGGTGGACTATGCCCGCGAGAATAAAAGCATCATTTTATACGATGCGGCCTACGAAGCATTTATTACCGAAGATGGCATTCCTCGTTCGATCTACGAAATTGAAGGAGCCAAAGAAGTAGCAATTGAGTTCCGAAGTTTTTCGAAAACAGCTGGTTTTACAGGTGTTCGTTGTGCGTATACCGTAATTCCTGAAGAGTTGAAAGCTTTTGATAGCAAAGGCAATGCTCACTCAGTTAAAAAATTGTGGTTGCGTCGTCAGTCAACTAAATTCAACGGGGTTTCTTATCCGGTACAAAAAGCGGCTGCTGCCGTTTATACGGCTGAAGGTCAGAAAGAAGTGAAGGAAGTAATTGCTTACTACCTTGAAAATGCCCGCATCATGCGCGAAAGCCTTGAAGCAATTGGTTACACGGTGTACGGAGGGGTGAATGCACCTTACGTTTGGGTGAAAACCAAAGGAGGCATGACTTCCTGGGAGTTTTTCGACAAAGTGTTGAGCGAAGCCAACGTGGTAGGAACTCCAGGTTCCGGTTTCGGTCCTGCCGGTGAAGGTTATTTTCGCTTTTCAGCCTTTGCTGATCGGGAAAGTACGATTGAGGCAATGACTCGCATCAAGAATTTGAGCTAATCGAATTGTCACAAATATGATTCAAAGGGAGCCGATTGGTTCCCTTTTTTTGTATCGCAGTAGCTGGCTTGCTGATATCAAAAAAATAAAGAATGTTAAAAGCTTTTAAGCTTTGTTTAATTAGTCATTGAATCACTTGTAAAATGCTACTTTTGTTAGATCATGAATAAGCTAATTGCTATACTGATTCTATTGTTTTTTGCAAACGCCATGCAACTGGCTGCACAGGATTGGGCAGATATCGATCCCATTCTCATTCACTTAAATGGACAAATTCTGAACAAAGAAGATGGTTTGCCGGTGCCTTATGTTCATGTGGTTAACATGCGAACTCATGGTGGCACGACAACGGATGCACAAGGACGTTTTTCGATGGAAATGCTGAATGTAGATAGCCTTGGAATCACTGCGATGGGTTTTATGAAAGAATATTTACACATTCCCCCGAAACAAAATCCCGACAGTTTGTACACCATTTGGCTTAAGCCAATCCGCTTTGCCATTGGGGAGGTTGAAGTAAAGGGAAAGTCGAACTCTGTGGATTTAGGGGTTTCAACGGGTAAACCGGTTGATATTGATCCTGAATTGCGGGGAGATGCGTTTAATTCAAAACCGCCTTGGTATGCCGCTATTTTTTCTCCGGCCTCGTTTATCCAATATCATGTTAGTCGCAGCGAAAAGGAGAAGCGCGAAGTTCGAAAAGCAATTATTACAGAAAAGCGATGGGAATACTTATCGCAATACTACAATAAAGAGTTAGTCATGAACCTGACAGGTTTGGAGGAAGCGGAAGCCGATTCGTTTATGATTTACTTCAACTCAAAAGGAATGCTCAATCAGGTTGATAATGATTACGAGGTTCGTGAAGCCATTTTGGAGCAGTATGAATTGTATAAGCTGGAAGAGGAATAGCGGAGACGTTTTTAGTTTCGAGTTTTCAACATCCAGCTTCCCAAAATTGATTGTAACGATTTCAAATTGCTACAATCAATTATTCAATGAACAGCTAAATTCCAAGTTCGTACCTTCGCAGGTTCAACTTACATCTTCCCTCATCCTTAATGTGCCAATCTGAATTCTTTTTCCGACCTTTGCAGCGATTGAAATTAAGTTATGACGAAAAATTCAAAAACTGAAGGACGAAATTATTCCTGGGGAAACGATTCTGACAATCAGTCATCATCTCCTCAAAATAAAAAAGTGAGTATTGTTAAAAAGTCTGATCGGGAGATTCGACTCAATAAGTTTATCGCCAATGCCGGTATTTGCTCGCGCCGCGATGCAGATCAGCTTATCGAAAAAGGTGAAATAAAAGTGAATGGCGAAGTTGTCACCAGTCTCGGGCACAAAGTAACAACCAAGGACGAGGTCGTTTATAAGGGTAAGATGCTTAGTGCAGAGAAAAATGTGTATGTGCTATTGAATAAGCCCAAGGGATTCGTAACCACCATGGATGATCCGCATGCCGAGAAAAAAGTGATTTCGTTAGTCAAAAATGCCTGCGAGGAGCGTATTTATCCGGTTGGCCGATTAGACAAGGACACCACCGGACTGTTGTTATTTACGAATGATGGCGAATTGACGACTAAATTGACTCACCCGAGTTATGAAAAGAAAAAAATCTACCACGTATTTTTGGATAAAGAATTTACGCAAGACCACCTGGAGCAGGTTAAAAAAGGCATTGAGCTCGAAGATGGTTTTATTGCTGCCGACGCGATTAGTTTTGTAGAAGACGGCGATAAACGGGAAGTGGGCATCGAAATCCATTCGGGGAAAAACCGAATTGTGCGCCGCATATTTGCTCACCTGGGATATCGGGTTGTTAAACTCGACCGTGTTGTTTTTGCCGGACTAACCAAGAAAAACCTACCCCGAGGAACATGGCGTTTCCTTTCTGATAAAGAAGTTGGATTTTTAAAAATGAGCTAGTGTAATTTATCCGATAATTCCAGACTAATAACTTCGCTTTGGAAAAGGAATTTGTTCAGATTATATCGCAAAATCAGGGAATTATACACAAGGTATGTTCCATTTATTGTGATTCGGAAGAAGATCGTCGCGATCTGTTTCAGGAGATACTGGCGCAGTTGTGGAAATCATTTCCATCATTCCGGAACGAAGCCAAATTTACGACCTGGATGTACCGTGTTGCCTTAAATACAGCAATTACCAGTTTTAAAAAGAATAAACGTCAGCCTGATAAAACAGGCATTGAGGTGGGAAACTTTCAACTGGCTGTTGAGGAATATGACCACGAAACCGAGGAACAGATCAAGCTACTACATCAAGCAATCACCAATTTAAGTGGGATTGAAAAGTCTATCGTCTTGTTATATCTCGAAAACAAGAAATACGAAGAAATTGCGGAGATTACGGGGATTACTCAAAATTATGTGCGTGTGAAGATGAACCGGATCAAGAAGAAACTGAAAAAGTACATGAATCATTGAAGCTAGAGGAATGGAACTGAAAGATTTAAAATCGGCCTGGGATAAGTTTTCGTCTAATGATGCAAGTAAGCATCAGTTGGGAGAAGAAGCCATTTACGAAATGCTTAAAAAACGCACCCGAAACTTCATAGAGCGAATTGACCGGAACATTCGTATCGGAGTCGTCGTCTTGATTTTGTTGGCCTTGTTTTTTACTTTCGATGATGTTTTGCTCTCGTCTGATATGAGCTACCAAGCCACTCCGATCTGGATTCAGTTAATGGAAGGCGCAGGTATTTTATTTATTGTGGGGTCTTTCGTTTATTTTTTGATCAGCTACCGATTGGCTACCAAAGATTATTCGCATAGCAACGACCTTTCCAGGGTCTTGACATCAATCATCCGCATTCTTCATGTCTATCGCAAGCTGTTTTATATGGCACTTGGTATTTTGTTACTGATTCTCAGTATCAGTTTTATCTCGGGAATGTTTATGGGAGTTGAACTGAAAGCTGATGAGCTGGGCACCAATGTCGACGCGTTGAGTACTGCGCCACCCATGATTCGAATGATTGCCATTGGTGTTGTCGTATTGTTGCTTGTCATTAGTGGTTTGTTTTTCTTATTTCGATGGGGTTTTCGAAAACTCTATGGAAATTATATCTTTAAGCTGAAAGCAACCCTGATGGAATTGGATGAAATTGAATAAGACGATCTTTTTTAACATACTATTTTTCCTTGTTGTATGTGCAGCTCCATTTCAATCAGCTGCCCAGCCCCGCACAGTGAGGGTTGTCGATGCCAACACCTTACAGCCATTACCTTTTGTGAAGGCCTTAAGTGATTCGGTTCGTGTTGAGACAACAAGTAATATTGATGGTTACTTAAACCTGTACGGCATGACCAACGACACAATATTGTTGTATCATGCCGGCTACCGGATGCAAAAGCAGGTTTTGGCCAAGCTAAAAGATGGAGAACTAGTTCGCTTGCAGAAAGGCTTTTCCGGTTTCCACAATACGACTGAGCCGGAAGGTGCAAAAAGGGTTATTGAGAAAGTGCTGGACAATCGTCCCGTTCATCAACTTAAAAACATCAACTCCTATAAATATCAACTATACAACAAACTGACCGTTCAGTTAACTGACGACGATAGCCGGGCTAAACTCTACGATTCTACAGATCTTCAAGCCGGGTCTCTCCACGCGAAGTTGAAAAAAATGGCAGATCAGCAAGATTTGTATTTGCAGGAAGGTGTGCGCACAAAGATTTATCAGAAACCTGATCAGTCGAAAGAGATCGTGATTGCTGATCGCACTGCCGGTTTGAAAGATTCTGCCTTGGTCAGGCTGACGAAACAGCTCGAATCATTTTCATTTTATCAGGATACAATTCCTTTTTTTAACGAAAAATACATGAGCCCCATCTCGGATTCGGGTATTCAGAATTACCTGTTTTCGATCGATAAAAAGTTGTTAAATACTCGAGGAGATAGTCTCTTTGTTATTTCATTCAACCCATCGGAGAGTAATCGTGGCAGTGCTTTTGAAGGCGTTTTAGCCATCAATTCTGATGGATATGCCATTGAGTCGTTGCAAATAAATGCGACTTATTCAACTGAAGACACACTTGATTTTTCACTCCATCAACTTTATAATCAGTTACCGTCTGGGCAATGGTTTCCAAAATCGATGAGCTTCAAAATCGGAATTGAAAGATTCAAGCTTCATGAATTTCCATCAGAATCTCTTGATGTTCAGATTTCAGGGAAAAGTTTTATAACCGGCAGTCAACTAAATATTCCATTTGGTGATTCTTTTTTTGAACGACAGGACTCCTGGGATTCGTTGGAAAATGAGGAGCAGTCGCAGACTAGCCGTGATCCGGTATCAGTTGGCGAGCCAATCGATGCTTCTGCGGTGCGATCTGTTGATATCTTGGGATTACAGATCGATAAAAGTGATCAGTTAAAACTGGTGCAGTCATTTTCAAGCTGGCGATATCCGGTTGGTAAAATCGATATTTTGCTTGATCGCCTTGTTAATTATAACCGTTTCGAAGGTTTTCAGTTGGGATTGGGTTTGCAAACGAATCAGGATTTCAGCAGGCTCTTGTCACTGAAAGGCTATTATCGTTACGGGTTTCTCGATGATGAAAGTAAGTTTGGTGGAGATCTGTTTTTCCGGCTAGACTCGGCGAGTGACAGTCGCTTTTTTGTGCATTACGAAAATGATATTAAAGAAGATGGAAGCATTGATTTTTTAGAACAACCAAAACCTTTCATCTCTCATCAATTAGATGTTTGGTATCGGACTCATTTTACCTATCACGAGATTTATCAGGCCGGCTTTGTTGGTCGTATTCTACCTTCCTTTATTACCAAGATTTATTGGAAGAACTACCAGCTCAATAATCCAACATTTTTGGATGAATCCATAACCGACCCGTTGGTTAACTATCATTTAGCAGGCGTTCAATTTCGTTTAACATTTAAAGAAAAACTGTTTCGGCAGCGGGGTGAGATATTTTCCAGGGGAGGACGGTTTCCGGTAATTCACTTCAATTTCGAACGAGCATTGGATCAACATTCAGACAGACCCTATCAAGCTGTTGAGCTCAAGCTGAGCGATTCGTATACGGTTGGGAAACTAGGTGAGAGTGAATTTACCTTGCTCGGTTCGCTGCGGGAGTCGGGTGGTGTGATGAATTTACTTGCGAGTCCGCCTTTTTCTCGCTCAGAACTAATTTCTAATTACAACGAAAACTCATTTGCGACGATGCGGGTGAACGAGTTTGTTACCGATCAGTTGTTCGCACTTTTCTGGAGGCATAATTTTGGACCTGCATTATTTCGCGACAATCTAGACCATCCTGATATTTTCATGGTTTTCAATGCTGGTGTCGGCAAATCGGAATACGATGATCAAGCGAATTTTTCTTCGCGCTATTCTTCAATTCCAAAGGGGTATTACGAAGCCGGCTTGCTGGGCACGAAATTGGTTCGCGTGGGGCTGTTAAAGTTGGGGGCCGGAGCTTTTTACCGACTCGGTCCTTACCAGCTGGATTCTTTCAAGGATAACTTCTCGTTAAAGTTCAAAATTAATTTAGCGATCTAGTTGATTTTTTTTCTTTTTGTACAAGAAACGATACGATTAAATTTCATCCGTTTACATTTTATACTTTTAATTGCGATGTATGTAGCTCGCTTATAATCCCTATTTGTATAGGAATTTTTACATGCTCGTTTCATTTGACAATTTTTCCAGATGAATTTTTTGGCTGCACATCTGGCAGTCATATTTGCGTTGGAGTGTTTTTTGATGATACTGGTTTTTCGTATCTTTTAAAAAAATGACAACTACAATGACAAATAAAGAATTACATAAACGATATACAGAAATATGCCACAACCTGACAGAGCGTAAGTTGAAGCCTGCATTCGATTTATTAAAGGAGCTCATCAGCGAAAATGGCTTGGGGGTTTTTTACGATGAATGGCGCGAACTGGATCAAACCTATCATTATATGCTTCAGTACACGGTTGAAGGTATTCAGGATCCGGAGCGTCAAAAGGTGTATCGCAAACTAATTGAGTCTGCTTTCGAACTGGCTGATAAAGTAAATGAAGCCATTCGGTTGAAATACGCATCGTCTGTTGAATATGAAAAGCGAAGATCGTTCAAGGATCAGTTTATTAGCGATTTTGATTCATTTTTTATGGAGCTCGAAGCGCATTACTTAGGCGATGAACTGCAAGCAATGACCGCAGGAAAGGAACCCACCGACAAGGATAAACAAGCTGAAACGGAAAAGAATCATCAGCAAATGTTGCGTTTGTTTTATCATTTTTGGTTTCGCGATCAACTGAGCGTTGATGAAGTTCAGTTTTTCAAACGGGTTTTAACCAGTCCATCTATTGAAGTTTCCTACAAGTCGCTTTTAGTGACCGCTTTAACCTTGAGTTTGCAACGTTATTTTGACTCGGATAAATTCCGTTTATTATTTGATGTTTACGAGACAAAAGACATCGTTGTGAGTCAGCGTGCATTGGTCGGTTTACTGATAGCCCTTTATCAATACGACGCACGAATGCCATTTTATTCTGAACTAACCGGACGATTGAAAATTCTGAATGAAGACGCTGAGTTCAAGCGAAACCTTGAGCGGGTTATTGTGCAGTTAATTCGTAGCAAAGAAACGGAGAAACTACAGCAACGAATTCAGGATGAGTTGCTTCCCGAGATGGTTAAAATTAGTCCGAACCTGAAAGACAAAATCAATCTGGATAGCTTGATGGAAGAAGGGCTTTCGGATGATAAAAATCCGGAGTGGCAGGATATTTTCAAAGATTCACCCGGGCTGATGGATAAAATGGAAGAGTTTTCGGAATTACAGATGGAGGGAGCCGATGTTTTTATGGGATCGTTTTCGATGCTGAAATCGTTTCCGTTTTTTAATGAAATAGCCAACTGGTTCATCCCGTTTTTTGCGGGTAATCCGAGCCTGAATGAGAAGTTGGATCTTTCGGATGAAATAACCCGAGGTTTTGTTGAAACGATAAGCACTGCACCTATTTTGTGTAACTCAGATAAATATTCTTTTTGCCTGAGCATGCAAAATATCCCGAAGGAAAGTCGGGAATTTATGTTGCAGGGGATGAATGCAGAAATGAATCAATATCAAGAGATTGAACAAGATGAAGCACTCACTGATCCGGGCAAAAAAGCCGGGCTGATCTCCAATCAATATATTCAGGACTTGTACCGGTTTTATAAGCTGCATCCGCGAAAAAAGGATTTTGATGATGTGTTTAGTTGGCGGTTTGATTTTCATAACAAAACGGCATTGGGAGATATTCTGAAAGAAGATAAAACGATACTTCGAAATATTGGGGAATATTATTTTTCGAAGAATCATTTTGAGGAGGTGATCGACGTTTTTGAATACTTACTGGAAGAAGGGAAAGATGCCGAATTGTATCAAAAAATTGCCTTTAGCTTTCAAAAACTGGGTGACTATAATAAGGCGCTGGATGCATACCAAAAGGCAGAACTGTTTGAATTAAACCGGTTATGGAATCTAAAGAAAATTGCGTTGTGCTACCGAAATCTTAAGCAGCCTTTAAAAGCCCTGGAGTATTATCATGAGGTTGAGAAGATGAACCCTGACGATTTGAATAACCACCTCAATATTGGTCATTGTTTACTTGAGCTGGATCGGTTTGATGAAGCGCTAAAATATTATTTTAAGGTAGAATATTTAAAACCGGGTAATAAAAAAGTATGGCGTCCAATTGCTTGGTGTTCATTTCTGACCGGCAAAAAGGAACAATCGGAAAAATATTTTCAGAAGTTGATGGATGATGAGCCTAACCAGCACGATCTGATGAACATGGGGCATGTGCAATGGAGCTTGGGAAACCGGAAATCAGCTTTGGAATATTACAAACAGTCGATTTCCAAAGCAGGGTTCTCTGAAAGCGAATTTATGGAGGTTTTCTATGAAGATTTGCCGCAATTGATCAAGCAGGAGATTGATCAGGATGATGTTCCAATCATGCTCGATCAATTACGGTACTTTGTGGAAAAATAGGGAACGTGTGTATTTGGAAGTGAAATATGACGAGAGCTTACTTAGCAACATTAATGAGATTAGTGTGGGTATCGGCCATGTCAAATACAACGATGCCCATTAAAACTCATACCATACCGGCCAAGGAGTAAGTTCTGAGTGCACTGATTTTCGTTTGTGCTTTGCATATTTAGTTTTAGATTTGATCAATGAAATTTAGGCTGACCAATATTTCGTCTTTGCAGATTTTCCACCTGTTGCGGTTTGGTACTTTTATTTTGATTGGTGTTGTCTTTACCAAAACCAGCTTGACCACGGAGTCGATTGGAGAATACGAGCAATTTTTGTTTCTGGCTGGTGCTGTTAGTTTCTTTTGGCTGAATGGTCTGATTCGTGGTTTACTACCCATTTCAAAGGATGAAAGAGCAAGGTCGCAATCTCCGGTTTTCAATGCGTTCTTGCTGATTAGTTTTTTTACAGTTTTAGTTATCGGAGTTTTGGTTGTAGTTAGTCAGCCTGTTGTCGGCAAAAGTATTGGTATTGCCTCATTCCCTTATCTCTACCTGTTGTCGGCTTATCTGTTTTTTAGTGTCCCTGCCAATTTGGTTGAGTACTTTTTCTTGTTGCGAAATCGAACTCGTGCTATCGTATTATATGGTGGTATCAGCTTTTTGGTGTTGCTGCTTTTAGTTGTCCTGCCAACTTTTTTCGGAATGCCCATTCAATTCTCCTTGTATGGACTAGTGTTGGGTGCTTTCATGCGCTACGCTTATTTGCTGCTTCTGATTGTGCGTGCTCAGGAGAATCACTTTTCATGGATATTTATTAAGGAGCATCTGAAGCTTTCTTCACCTCTTATTTTATCTGCGTTGTTGGGGGGCTCAGCTCAATATGTCGATGGATTTATTATTACCTCAAAATTTGATGAGGCGGCTTTTGCAGTATTCCGATATGGTGCCCGCGAGTTGCCTTTTGTGTTGTTATTGGCCAACGCGTTTAGTAATGCTCTGTTACCGGAATTGTCGAATAAGGACCTGCTGACCGAAACGCTTGCAAAAATTAAAAAAGAGTCTACTCGTCTGGCAAATTACCTGTTCCCACTTTCTGCGGGCTTGTTGCTGGCTAGTCACGAGCTGTTTCCCATAGTTTTTAATTCCCATTTTGCCGAGAGTGCTACGGTGTTCAATATTTATTTGTTGCTAATTGTTAGTCGGTTGGTTTTTCCTCAAACACTTCTGATCGGTTTAAAGCAGACAAAATCGATCGCCTGGGCATCGTTTTGGGAGTTGTTGCTTAATGTCTCGCTTAGCCTTTGGTTTGTTCAGTTCTGGGGAATTGCCGGAGTTGCCTATGCTACGGTGGTCGCTTACTTGTTCGAAAAGCTGTATTTGATTGTTATCGTTCAAAATAAATTGAATATTTCAATAACAAAATACCAGAACATTTCCAGGCACCTTATCTATTCCTTACTTTTGCTAATTCTATTTTACGTGGTTGAGTTTGTAATTTATTGATATGGATATATTAATTGATGATCCGTCGGTTGATAAGCAGTTTCGAGAGATTCTTGCTAAAATACGGCGTTTGAAAAATGGAGAAACGGTCGCTCAAATGAAGGCCATGGGTTTGGTGTATAAAATCAATTGGGGGGCTTCCATTATTTCGTTGCGTGAGCTGGCTAAGCAGTACGACAAAAATCATTTGCTGGCCTTAAAACTTTGGAATAAGCAGTGGCGCGAAAGTATGATTATGGCAACCTTGTTGGATGAACCTGAAAAGATGACTGAAGAGCAACTGGATTTTTGGACGAAAAGTTTTGCTACTTCGGAGATTGCCGAGCAGGCTGTTTCCAACTTGTTTGTGCCGTCGAAATTTGCGTATGTGAAAGCGCTGGAGTGGTGCCGGGGTAAAAAGTATTTGGTGCGGTTTACAGGCCTCCACCTGATGGGACGACTTGCGATGGTTGATAAAAAGGCCATTGATGAAATGTTTGAGCCATTCTTTGACGTTCTTGTTCCCCTGATTAAGGATCCGGAACTGGGGCAGATTATTTACCGCAGTTTGCTGATTGTGGGCAACCGAAGTAATTTTTTGAAAGAACGGTGTGTCGAATTTCTGAACTCGGCGAAAGAAATGGAAGAGGAGCAGGCACAGAAAATAGCCAATTTGCTACTCGAAGATTTCGTCGAACTTTAACAGTTTTTCTTGGTTGTATCATTTGAGTCCAAAATGTCAGTATGAAAATCATGGTATGGTTTTTATAGTTATTGACACAAACATTTTAAATTTTTGAATTATGAATTTGACAAAATCATCAAATCCGGTTTTTGGGAATTCAGTTTTTAGCAAGGTGCAAACGGGTGCTCAAACTGATGTTATGACCATTGATGGAACGGTAAATAAAACCGGTCTGATGTTTCTGATATTGGCTTTTGCCGCTGCGTTTACCTGGCGCAAGTTTTTTGGTGTTTATGATTATGGCTCACCTGAAGGTGCATTTTCGGTCGTTGCTCCGTGGTTAATCGGCGGCGGAATCGGCGGTTTTATTGTTGCCATTATTACGGTATTTGCTCCACGTTATTCTAATATTACAGCTCCAATTTATGCTGTTTTCGAAGGTCTTTTTCTTGGAGGTATTTCTGCTTTCTTCGAAGCCCAATACCCGGGATTGGTTATGCGTGCTGTGGCTTTAACTTTTGGTGTGTTTTTTATTATGCTGTTTCTGTTTCGCTCAGGAAAAATTCGGGCAACCGGAAAGTTCCGAATGGCTATAATGGCTGCTACCGGAGGAATTGCACTGATTTATTTCATCAGTTTTATCGCGGGCATGTTTGGAGCCAGTTTCGGTTTTTTGCATGGCAATAGTCTGTTTAGCATTGGGTTTAGCTTAGTGGTTGTTGCTGTTGCCGCTTTAAATTTGATTTTGGATTTCGACTTTATCCAAAGGGGTGCTGCAGCCCGGGCGCCAAAAATAATGGAGTGGTATGGAGCTTTCGGATTAATGGTTACTTTGGTTTGGTTGTACCTCGAAATATTGAGGCTGCTATCGAAACTGGCCAGCCGTGACTAGTTTTAGCGGGAATTAGTTTATAAAGATTATAAAAATAGCGATGCTAATTGAATCAAATTCATTTAGATAAGCATAAAAAAGACAACAGGAGCTTCGGTTCCTGTTTTTGTTTTCTGGCGATAAGTATTAATTTCGGTGCTTTCAAAACAAGATAAAGTAAATGCAGCTAATAGAGGTGACGGACAAAAAGCTGATTCATGCATTTCATCAGCTTCCTTATTCAATATATAAACACGATAAAAATTGGGTTGCTCCTCTTCGGATGATGATTGAGGATATTTTCAATCCTGAGAAAAATAATACCCTGAAAAAAGGGAAAGCATGTCGTTGGGTTGCATACAAAGCAGGCAAACCGGTAGGCCGGATTGCTGCATTTCACTCGTCTAACTATGCCCATCAATTTGATCAGCCAACCGGAGGAGTTGGTTTTTTTGAATGCGTTGATGAACAGGAGGTGGCTGATGCTTTGTTCAATGTCTCAAAAGAGTGGCTGACTGCTGAAGGAATGGAAGCCATGGATGGACCAATTAATATCGGGGAAAACTTTTTTCACTGGGGGTTGCTTGTTGAGGGATTTATACCGCAGACCTTTGGGATGAATTATAACCCGGATTATTACCAGAAGCTATGGAGTAATTATGGATTTGAAACATACTACCGGCAATTCAGTTATCACTTAAATATTACAAGCCCTGATTTGCCTGAACGCTTTTGGAAAATTGCGGCATGGATGGCTAAAAAACCGGGTTACACTTTTGAGAATTTCACGTTTAAAAATCAGGAAACATACATTCGCGATTTCATCAATATATACGATCAGGCCTGGAGTAAGCATGATAATTATAAGCCAATTGATCCGCAGGATTTACGTGACATGATTAACCAATCGAAGTTAATACTGGAGGAAGAATTCATTTGGTTTGTATACAAAGAAGGTGTGCCAATCGGATTTTTCATGATGATTCCTGATGCGAACCAATTGATAAAATACTTCCCAAGTGGAAAAATGAACTTATTTAAGTTGCTCCGATTGTATTATTTGAAAAGGAAAAAGGTAATTAACCGTTGTCGGGTAATTGTAATGGGAGTTATTCCGAAGTTTCAAAAATCGGGTATCGAGTCGGCTATTTTTTACCAGTTAAGGCAAGTGCTTCTGCGAAAAGATTGGTACAATGAAATGGAGCTCAGTTGGGTGGGCGATTTCAATCCGAAAATGATCTCAATTTTTGAAGCGGTAGGAGGGAAAAAGGCCATAACACATTTAACCCTGCGGTATTTATTTGACCGGGAAAAAGAATTCAAGCGCTCGGCAATCATTGAGGATTAAGCAAAAATCATCTTTTACAAATAGAAATAATTGTATCTTGTCAACTAAAACAATTAACCAAGCACATGCAGTTACAAAAAGTCAATAATTCAGACACAATAAAGCTCTTTCATAAGTTGCCACACCTGATTTATAAGGGTGATAAAAACTGGGCAGCGCCAATTCAGGGAATGGTTGAAAATACCTTTGATCCTGCTAAGAATCCGTCATTTAAGCATGGAGAAGCTGAACGGTGGGTGATTGTTGATCAATCGGGTGATCCTGTTGGACGTATCGCTGCGTTTATCAATTACGATAAGGCAAAAACGTTTGAGCAACCCACCGGTAGTTGTGGTTTTTTTGAGTGTATTGATGATCAGGAGGTGGCCAATTTGTTATTTGACACGGCTCGCGACTGGTTGAAAGAGCGTGGAATGGAAGCCATGGATGGACCGGTTAACTTTGGCGAGAACTACATGAACTGGGGCTTGTTAGTAGATGGATTTATGCCACAAGGTTATGGCATGCCTTACAATCCGAAGTACTACCAAAAGCTATTTGATAACTATGGTTTTAAAGTTTATTTTGAGCAATTTAGCTATCACCTGGACTATTCAGTGCCGTTTCCGGAACGTTTCTGGAAAATTGCGGGTTGGGTAGCTCAAAAGCCGGGATATAGTTTTAAGCATTTCGATTATAACAATACGGAGAAGTTTATCAAAGATTTCAGTTATATCTATGATGAAGCCTGGCGGTTTCACGAGCATTTTAATCCTCTGGATCCGCAGGATTTGCGGGATTTCATTAAGGATTCGAAGGCTGTGCTGGATCCGGAAATGATTTGGTTTGCATATCATGAAGATGAACCCATCGCATTATTTGTAATGGTGCCTGATATCAACCAGATATTGCAAAAGCTGAACGGAAAGCTGAACTTCATCAACATGCTGAAATTTCTTTATTATAAAAAGAAAAAGGCAATTACACGTACACGTATCTTAATTATGGGTGTTGTTCCAAAGTTTCAAAAGTCCGGTATTGAGTCTGCTATTTTTTGGCATCAGGATAAGTTGATGAAGAAAAAGCCACAGTATACTGAAGTTGAGCTTTCCTGGGCCGGCGATTTTAACCCTAAAATCATTTCGTTGTACGAATCAGTAGGCGGGAAACATGTAAAAACGCATCATACCATGCGCTATCTGTTTGATCGGAATAAGCCATTTGAGCGGGCTCCAATAATTGGAGCTGAAAAAGATGAATAAAAGAAGAAAAACTTTTTGGAAATTTGAAATAGGTAAGTATCTTTGCACACCGATTGAAATAAAGTTGAAAAAGAATCAGCAATGAAAAAAGAAATACATCCGGAAAATTATCGCGTAGTAGCGTTTAAAGATATGTCAAATGGCCAGGTTTATTTGACTAAATCAACCGTTAACACAAAAGAAACTGAAGTGGTTGACGGAGTTGAGTATCCATTGATGAAAGTGGAGATCTCAAGTAGTTCGCATCCATTCTATACCGGAAAAATGAAATTGGTTGATACTGCTGGACGCGTTGACAAATTCATGAACCGTTATAAGAAACACATGGATAGCAAGAAAAAGTAATCTACGTTTAAATACGATATATGAGCTCCGCTTTTGCGGAGCTTTTTTTTTGTCTACTTTTGAAAAAAAATCGTCATGAATGCAATTTTATTGGATTTCCCGGGGCGGGAAAACCTGTTGCCACTTTGTTTTACTCGTCCCGTCTCTGAGCTGCGAACCGGAATTTTAACGATAACGGAAAAGTGGGAAAAGCGTCTGAAAGGAGACTTTTCATGGCAAACCGAAAGCTATTTACAAGCTAAATATCCCAAAGTAACCGCATCTGAAAATTTACTGATCAATGCTCATGTTTGTCCAACAGACGAGTTGACTGCTCAGGTGGAAAAGCTTCAGTTGGGGCAAGGAATTGTGTGGAATGGCCAGCCAATTGTTGCTCTTGTTGATGATACCGCATCCGATTCTTTTTTTGAAAGTACTGCTGAAATTCACTGGATGGATTTTGCAGGAGAGTTGGATCTGGTTCAATATCCATGGGATTTGACAGAATTTAACTCCCGGCAAATTCAGTTGGATTTTGACTTGTTGACAGCCGATCGTGAATCAGAGCCAATTAGTCATACAAATCAGTTAATTCATCCGGAGAATATCTTTGTGGAGCAGGGGGCGAGACTCGAGTTTGCTACGATTAATGCGACAGCCGGGCCCGTTTACATTGGGAGAGATGCCGAAATAATGGAAGGATCGTTTATTCGCGGGCCTTTTGTGTTGGGCGATCATGCGGTGGTGAACATGGGAAGCAAAATATACGGAGCAACAACCATTGGACCATTTTCGAAAGTTGGTGGCGAAATCAGTCAATCAATTCTGATTGGATATTCCAATAAAGGACATGATGGTTTTTTAGGTAACTCGGTTTTGGGCGAGTGGTGTAATTTAGGTGCCGGAACCAATGTTTCGAACCTGAAAAATAACTACGAGCCGGTTAAAATGTGGAATTATACCACTGGCCGGTTTTATAAGACCGGATTGCAGTTTGGCGGATTGATCATGGGTGATCATTCCAAAGCAGGCATTAATTCCATGTTCAATACAGGAACGGTTGTTGGTGTGGGCTGCAATATTCATGGAACCGGGTTTCCACGACAGTTTGTTCCTTCGTTTGCCGATGGAGGGCCGGGAGGTTTTAAACTTCATCAACTGAAAAGTGTTTTTAGTGTCGCTGAAAAAGTGATGACACGTCGCAATCGGGAGTTGACCGAAATTGATAAACAAATACTAACTGCCGTTTTTGATCGGACTTCGGTTTTTCGCAGTTTTTAAACTTGTATCAAATTCTTTTGGCATGGCTATTGACTAATAATAGCCCTGAATTAATATGGCTAATTTTACGCCAGATTGTCACACTGATAGAGAAAGAGAAAATATAATGGGAGAAAATAGAGGTCATTCATTAAAAAATATGATATTCACAGGTATGGGAGACGACGATTCTGAAATTATTCCAATCATTGCCGATGGGAATGAAGAAGAACTGAAAAATTTTCAGGCGCCAGAAGTACTGCCAATTTTGCCACTTCGAAATACAGTATTATTTCCCGGTGTTGTGATTCCGATTACAGTTGGAAGACAAAAATCACTGAAACTCATTCAGGATGTTTTTCGTGGGGATAAATTATTGGGAACGGTGACTCAACAGGATGGCAGCATTGATGATCCGGAGCAAAAAGATTTGTACCAGGTCGGCACAGTCGCTCAAATCCTGAAAGTTCTTGAGATGCCTGACGGTTCAACTTCTGTTATTATTCAAGGTAAACGGAGGTTTGAAGTGGGCAACTACCTGGAAGAGTTCCCTTATTTTAGAGCACAGGTTACTTTACTCGACGAAATCTTACCTGCAGAGAATAATACTGAATTCAGTGCTGTCGTTGGCTCTCTTAAAGATTTGTCAATTAAGGTCGCTCAATATTCGAGCAACGTTCCTCCCGAAGCAACCTTCGCGGTTAAGAATATCGAAAATTCTACCTTCCTGATCAACTTTATTTGTTCTAACACTGATCTTGAGGTTGAGGAAAAACAGAAACTGCTCGAGATTGCCGATGTTCGTGAGCGTGGAATACAAGCCATTTCATACTTGGTCAAAGAAGTTCAAATGTTGGAGTTGAAGCGTGATATTCAAACCAAAGTAAAAACGGACCTAGATCAGCAGCAGCGTGAATATCTGCTTAACCAGCAAATGAAAACCATTCAGGATGAGCTGGGGGGCAACCCGATAGAGCAGGAAATTGCTGACATGAAAGAAGCTGCCAAGGATAAGAAGTGGAGCGAAGAAGTTGCTGCTTTTTTCGATAAAGAAGTAACCAAACTGCATCGATTAAATCCAGCGGCTGGTGAGTATTCAGTCCAATTCTCGTATTGTCAGACATTGCTTGAGCTTCCTTGGAATGAGTATACTGAAGATAATTTCGACCTGAAGCATGCACAAAAGGTATTGGATGAAGATCATTACGGATTGGAAAAAGTGAAAGAACGCATTTTGGAGCACCTGGCTGTATTGAAGTTGAAAAAGGATATGAAAGCCCCAATTTTGTGTTTATACGGTCCTCCGGGAGTCGGTAAAACTTCGCTTGGAAAATCAATCGGAAGAGCTCTTAACCGAAAGTATATTCGTATGAGCTTGGGAGGACTGCGCGATGAAGCCGAGATTCGTGGTCATCGAAAAACCTACATTGGAGCAATGCCGGGACGTATTTTGCAAAATATTAAAAAAGCAAAAACCTCCAACCCGGTTTTTATTCTTGACGAGATTGACAAGGTATCGCAGGATTTTCATGGCGATCCGGCCTCGGCGTTGCTTGAGGTGTTGGATCCTGAGCAAAATTCAGAGTTTCATGACAATTATGTGGAAGTCGATTATGACTTGTCTAATGTGATGTTTGTGGCGACAGCCAATACGCTGAACACCATTGCAGCCCCCTTGCGTGACCGCCTGGAGTTGATCGATGTAAACGGATATATTGTTGAGGAGAAGATTGAAATCGCCAAGCGCCATTTGCTCCCTAAGCAATTAAAGGATCATGGGGTGAAGAAAAACCAGGTTTCGTTTACAAAGGATATTCTTGAACACGTTGTTGAAAATTATACGCGCGAATCCGGTGTGCGTGAATTGAATAAAAAGCTTGCCAAGATTATCCGTCGAATAGCTAAAAAAATTGCTTTCGAAGAACCTTATAATAAGAAATTAACCAAAGAAGATATTCGGGAATATCTCGGTGTGGTTCAGTATACGCGCGAAAACTACCAGGGTAATGAGATACCCGGCGTTGTTACTGGTTTGGCATGGACTGCCCATGGTGGCGAAATTCTATTTGTAGAGTCTAGTTTAAGCACCGGGAAAGGTGGTTTGACATTGACTGGTAATCTGGGAGAAGTGATGAAAGAATCTGCCATGCTGGCAATGGAATATTTAAAATCGCATCGCGAGGAGCTGGGGCTGGAACAGGAAATGTTTGACAAGAATAATTTCCATGTGCATGTTCCGGAGGGAGCGATCCCCAAAGATGGTCCTTCGGCAGGCGTTACGATGGTAACTTCGTTGGCCTCGGCTTTAACGAAAAGAAAAGTACGGAAGAATATTGCGATGACTGGCGAGATTACATTACGCGGTAAAGTGCTGCCGGTTGGGGGAATCAAAGAAAAGATTTTGGCAGCAAAACGTGCCGGTATTAAAGAGGTTCTTTTATCTGTTGATAATGAGAAAGATTTGGAGGAAATTAAAGACGTTTATTTGAAGGGGCTGAAGTTTCATTTCGTAAAGAACATCAGTGACGTACTTGATTTTGCCTTGCTGAAGAGCTAGGTTAACTCGATCAGGTGATGGGGAAACAATTCAACTTCTCGAAGAAAGAAATACTTGAGCGGTTGATTGGTTCCTCAATAACAATGTCTTTGTGAGTTAACAAGCACATTTTTTTTCGGCGGTCAACTTTGCGCAAATATTGAATATTGATATAAGATGAGCGGTTTGCTTTTACCAGGTTGGAAAAATCCATTAAGTCGATGATCTTTTGCATCGGCTGAGTAATTAGTTCAATACTGCCGCTGGACAAATGGGCAATGCTGTAATTTACTTTAGCCTGAAGCAGCATTACCTCTTGTGGATTAATAAAAACGACACCGAATTTTGTCGTGAGTTTTACCTTTTTTACAGGACGGTTATTTTGGATGAAGATGTCCATGCTGCGCTCTAATTCTTTCCGTTTTATCCTTGTTTTGTAGCGATTAACAACAGAGATTAATTCTTCGGGACCAAAGGGCTTTACAAGGTAATCCAGTGGTTCTAAGTTTAACGATTTAAAGGCATATTTGCTGTGCGCTGTTGTAAATACAATTTCGGTACTCAATTGATTGTCCTTGATAACCTCTGCAACTTCCAGCCCGTTAATGTCCGGCATGTCAATATCCAAAAAGACAATGTCCGGCATCTTTCTGATTAGCTGTTTAATCCCTTGCTTGGGGTTAGTGGTTTTGTCAACGATTTCAATCTCCTGAAAGGCTTTCAGGTAAATTTCGAGAAGAGCGATTGCTTCTTCATCGTCGTCAATAATCATCGCCGTTATCGTCTTGTTTACAACCATTATTTAGGGTTATCGATTTTACAAAGTTCTCTAATCTGTTTTTTCGAGCCGTACAATTTTAATTCCTCATTATTGGCGATTAAAATGCAGGAATTATCAGCTTTGTTTGCCCGCCATAGTTTATCAAGATTTATCAGGTGACTTCTACTAATTCTGAAGAAATTGTTGTTTTTAATGAGAAAATCTTCAATCTTGCCAAGGTATGTGTTGGCTAGTTCAACGTTCCCGTTTTCAACATAAATACGCGTGTACGTCCCTTCGGCTTCGCAGTATAAAATATCATTTGGATCAACCAATATATGACTGTTGGTTGAAGAAAGCCTAAGTTTTGTTTCATGTTTGAAATTGTCAAGCAAGTTGTCTAAATGTGTGTTATTTGCCTTGTTTCTTCTTCTTTCAATATTCGCAATTACCTTATGGAGTTTTCGCGGTCCGATCGGTTTCAGTAGAAAGTCGTAAACTTCATTTTTTATTGCTTCTATAGCCATATCACGGTAGGCGCTAACAATTACAATGTCTGTCTCTAGCTTTTGTTTCTTCAAGAGAGAAATAAGCTCCATGCCGTTTTTTCCGGGCATTACTAAATCTAGAAAAACAATATCGGGTTTGAGTTCTAAGAATTTGAAAAGTGCCGACTCCGTACTTTCGGCCTGATCAATAATCGTAATATTTTTGTGCTCTTTAAGCATGTATATTAATATATCCCGATCTTCTTTTTCGTCATCAACAATTAGGGCAGTAAGCTTTTTGTCTCTCATATTACTTATTTAGGTAAAACAAATTTATCAAAAAAATATGAATAATCTTATTGTTATTTGATATGGATAGCCAGGTGAAACACCAAATTGATTGTCGGGCTTTCATATTTTTAGCACTTGAGTTGTGTTTGATATTTAAACTTTCTAACTTGAATTATTCCGGTATATTTGTATAAAAAGTTATTATATGATTAAGGTGCAAGGGTGGACAAAGAATTTATTATTAGCTGTCGGTGTTCTTGTCTTTCTGTTTTTGGTTTGGTACTTCAGCGATATTGTCACTTACATATTAATATCTGCTGTTTTGTCGCTGATTGGCCGGCCTATAGTTCGCTTTTTGCATGGAATTCATATTGGTCGTCTCTCGGTTCCGTATACCCTTGCGGCTTTTTTTACCATATTACTCCTTTGGATCTTTTTTATCGGATCGGTTCGCTTTTTGATTCCATTGCTGGTGGCAGAGTTCGAGCAGCTTTCCACCATCGATTTTAATGCGGTTCTGCAAATTGTTGAAAAACCGATCAGGCAGTGGATGGATTTTGTCGGAGAGGAAGACCATGTTGATGCGAGTGCTAACTTAGTTGAACTATTGAGAGGGCAGATTGGAGATAGAATGCAGTTTTCGCAGTTGACCGGAATCTTTGGGTTTGTCGCCGGCACCTTGGGCGAATTACTTGTTGCTTTTTTCTCGGTTTCATTTATTACATTCTTCTTTTTAAAAGAAGAAAATATGTTTAAAGAAGGCGTTCTGCTTATTGTCCCATCGGGTTACGAAGAAAAAGTCGATCGAATTTTGAATTCGATCTATAATTTACTTCGCCGCTACTTTATTGGCTTACTCTTCGAAGTAACAATGGTCGGAACCCTGGTAACTCTCGGGTTAACCTTTGTTGGCGTTGGTTTTAGCCACTCGGTGGTAATTGGCTTATTCTGCGGTCTGTTTAATGTAATTCCTTACTTGGGCCCCTGGATGGGTGCAACAGTTGGTTTGCTAATAGGTATTGCAATCAATCTTAATGCCGATTTTTCGTCGCATACCCTGCCGTTGTTAGGTTTTATGTTGCTTGTTTTCGCTTCGGTACAGATTATTGATAATATATTGTTTCAGCCGCTGATTTATTCAAGCAGTGTTAAAGCTCATCCAATGGAAATTTTTCTGGTGATCTTAGCAGCCGGAAGTGTTGCTGGGATTTTAGGCATGATTCTGGCAATTCCGGTTTATACAATTGTCCGGGTTATTGCAAAAGAATTCCTTGACAATCTGAAGATTGTTCGAAAGCTTACTGAGAATCTTGAATAATTTATATTGAATTTGTCTATGAAAAATAAATAAGCATAGATTGTGACTATTTTCGCAATATTGGTTTATTTGAAATAGTGCTAAATGTCAGTTGTTTAATGATTGTTTTGGCTTTCGTTGGCTGGTTATTGACTTCGAACGTTTTTTTTTGACTAACTTTTTAGCTTGAATGGAAAACCATAAAGTAAAAAATTTGTTAATTCTTGATGAGTCGCAAAATCCTAGGTTTGAAAAAAAACTTACTAAAGCTTATAGAATGAAACTTAAGTTCCCTGTTTTACGGAAATCCGGGTTTTCCCCAAAGGGTTTTCTGTTCGTTTTCCTCATGTCAATTTTTGTTTTTTCGGCAGCGGCTTCTGCTGAACCACAAGTGCAACAAAGTGAACAAGACTCAGCAAATACAGCTGCTGTGAAATTGTCCTCACCAACCGATACCGCATCAACCCAATCGGATTCTGTTGTTGCAAAGGCAGTCGATGAAACTGGCGCAGAAACTCAGGTTGATAGCACAGGATCAGCTGCAAAGCCAGATACGGTTTCGAATGAAACGGCATCAGCGAAGAGCAAGCCTGTCGAAGAGGATAAATTTGGCCATTACCGAAACGATATTAAGCGCGGTGAACGTTTTTTTAGAGGATTATTGCCACACAACAATGAGCAAACATCCTGTGTGTCATGTCACAATATTACACGCTCAGATACGCTTAACTGGAATCCTTCTGCAAAGGATATTGCCAATAAGTATATTGAGAAGAGTTTTGCTGAATTTAAGGCTGTCGTCATGGAACCCTCAGGAGGTAAGATGGCCGAAGTTCATAAAGATTATAATTTTGAAGACGCAGATTTAAAAACGGTAAAAGCTTATTTGGACGACTTGTCGATGCGTGGTCCTGCTCCTGTAAAACCAACAATTGATCGACTGCTGCTCTTTCTTTTCCTCGGACTGATTGTTACGTGGGCGTTGTTGGAAATGATCTTTTTCAGAAAAATAAAATATAAGGCTGTCCCGCTAATTATATTCCTGGGAGTTTTTGGATACCAGGTTAAGATGCTTTATGAGGAGGGAGTGAGTTTAGGACGATCGCAGAATTACGAACCCGAACAACCCATTAAGTTTTCACATAAAGTCCATGCCGGACAAAATAAGATTGATTGTAAATACTGCCACTTTACCGTTGAACAAAGCAAGTCTGCCGGAATACCTCCGACCGATCTGTGTTTAAATTGCCATTCGCTTGTTCGGGAAGGAACCCGCTCTGGAAAGTTTGAAATTGCTAAAGTTATTGATGCCACAGAGAATGGTGTTCCGGTTGAATGGGTGCGAATTCATAATTTACCTGATCATGTCTTTTTTAGCCACGCACAGCACGTAAATGCAGGAAAGCTGGATTGTGTTGAGTGCCATGGGGAAATAGCCGAGATGGATGTGGTCAGACAAGTGGAAGACTTGAGCATGGGCTGGTGTCTTGAATGTCACCGAACAAAAGAAGTTCAATTTGTCGATAATAATTTCTATGAATCATACGATGAGTTTCATGAGCAAATCAAAAAAGGTGAAATTGATAAGGTTACCGTCGAAATGGTTGGTGGAACCGATTGTATGAAGTGTCATTATTAATAAACAACAAACCTATTTGGAATGAAGGAACAATATTATAAAAGTTTGGATGATTTAATTTATGACGCTCGGCAGGCATCAAGCGAGCCTGATGCCGGAGATCGAAAGTCCATTCTTCAGATGAAACAAGAGGCGAAGTCAACTGGAAATTCACGACGTGACTTTTTGAAGCTTTTTGGATTTTCGGTGGCCTCTGCTGCAATTGCAGTTAGCTGCAAACAGCCTGTTGAAAAAGCCATCCCTTTTTTAATTCGACCCGAAAAGATTATCCCGGGAGAAGCCAGCTACTTTGCATCAACCTATTTTGATGGTATTGATTACTGTAGCATTTTAGTTAAGGTACGAGACGGGCGTCCGATCAAAATTGAAGGGAATACAATGTCTTCGGTGACCATGGGTGGAACCAATGCCCGAACTCAAGCTTCGGTGTTGGGACTTTACGATAACAAACGGCACAAGAATCCGACCTACGAAGGAAAGAAAATAAGCTGGGACGAAGCCGATGACAAAATCATGCTGTTTCTGGATGAGGTAAAAAAGAGACAAGGCAAAGTCGTGATTTTAAGCTCAACCATCATCAGTCCTTCTACCAAAGCTGCTATTCAGGAGTTTCTGGATGCTCATCCCGGTTCGGAACACATTCAGTACGATGTGCTGTCGGCTTCGGGTATTCTGAAAGCCAATGAGAAAACTTTCGGAAAAGGTTTTATTCCAGCTTACGATTTCAGCAAGGCCGAATTGATTGTTGGTTTTGATGCCGACTTTCTTGGAACGTGGCTCTCTCCGGTTGAATACACCAAACAATATGCAAAAAACAGGAAACTGGTTGATGGTGAACGTAGCATGTCGCGTCATATTCACTTTGAAGGCGGCATGTCTCTAACAGGATCAAATGCTGATGAGCGTTACCAAATACGACCTTCCCAGGAAAAATTGGTTCTGGCAAATCTGTACCAGGAACTTTTATCACTAAACGGACAGTCTGGTTCATCAGTTCCAAGCTCGCCGGTTGATGTGAAAAAGATTGCCGGTGAGTTGTCATCCAAAAAGGGAAAGTCATTGGTCGTTAGCGGAAGCAATGATGTGGAAAACCAATTACTGGTAAATGCTATCAATCATCTGTTACAGAATTATGGATCAACAATCCAAACTGATATTCATTTGAAACTGCGTCAGGGCATGGATGAAGACATGGATCGACTGGTTGGCGAAATGGAAAGCGGACAAGTTGAAGGACTGATTCTTTATGATGTCAATCCTGCTTTCGATTATCCTGAAGCAGACCGGTTTGTTAGTGCGCTGAAAAATATTGATCTGAAAATTGCGATGCCCATTTTGGGTGAAGAAACTTCGGAGCATGTGCATTACGTTTGTCCGGATCACCACTACCTGGAAGCGTGGAATGATGCTGAAGTGAAAACGGGCATTTATTCACTCGCGCAACCAACTATTCGACCAATTTTTAAAACTCGGGCAGCACAGGAAAGTTTGCTGAAATGGGCTGGTAATCCGGTGGATTATCATACTTACATTCGGAAGAACTGGGAAGAGAACTTATTTGCAGGTTCTGGTGAAACCTCGTTCGATGATTTTTGGAATAGCAAGTTACACGATGGTATTTATGAGTCGGGACAGCTGGAAAATGGAATGCTTGAATTTGATGCCGGAGCTGTTGATTCCGCCCTGGCTCAAGCAAAAATTACATCTGGTGACGATTCCCTGGAACTGTCGTTCTACACGAACATAAGTGTGGGATCCGGAAAGCAAGCCAATAACCCATGGCTGCAGGAACTTCCTGATCCGGTTACCAAAGTTTGCTGGGATAATTATGCTGCAGTTTCGCCAAAGCTTGCCGAGGAATTGGAGCTTGAAGACGAACAGCTGGTTAAAATTAATGACTTTGGTCCAATTCCGGTGATTGTTCAGCCGGGGCAAGAATATAAAACGATTTCGGTGGCTTTGGGCTACGGGAGACTCAATATGGGCATTCCCGATGGTACGGTTGGAAAAAACGCTTTCCCGCTTATTCAATCCAGCAATGGAATTAAGCAATACCATTTACCACAGGTGACCATCGAGAAATTGGACGGTGCCTACCAATTGGCCCGGACGCAATCTCACCACTCCATGGAAGGGAGAAACCTTGTGCGTGAAACAACGCTGGAAGATTATTTGGCTAACCCAGCCTCAGGCAATGAAATGCGTGAAACAATCAAGGCGCACATGAAGTCACTTTATGCGCAGCGTAAGTTTGAAGGATTTCACTGGGGAATGGCGATCGATTTGAACTCCTGCACCGGATGCAATGCTTGTGTCGTAGCCTGTTCGGCCGAAAATAATGTGCCGGTGGTTGGAAAAGAGCAGGTGATTAAGGCTCGTGAGATGCATTGGATTCGTATCGACCGATATTATAAAGGAGATCCGGATAATCCGGAGCTGGTCCGACAGCCCGTGATGTGCCAGCACTGTGATAATGCGCCTTGCGAGAATGTTTGTCCGGTGGCTGCCACAACCCACAGCAATGAAGGAATTAACCAGATGGCCTATAACCGTTGTATAGGTACCCGCTATTGCAATAACAACTGTCCATACAAGGTTCGACGATTTAACTTCTTCGATTATACAGGAGCCGACTCCATGCCGGGCAACAGAAAAGATCCGGCAGAGATGACGACCGACTTGAGACGTTTGGTGTTGAATCCGGATGTGACAGTTCGTGCCAAAGGTGTAATTGAAAAATGCTCTTTCTGTATTCAGCGTATTCAAGAGAAAAAACTGGTCGCCAAGAATGAAAACAGACAATTGCAGGATGGCGAAGTAGTCCCTGCTTGTGCGCAGTCGTGTCCGGCCGATGCCATTGTTTTTGGTGATTTGAATAACGAGGAAAGCCGTATTTCAAAGTTCTTTGCCGATGAGCGTAACTACCACCTGCTGGAAGAATTGCATACGCTGCCATCGGTCGGCTACCTGACCAAGGTTAAAAATAAAACCATTTAACTTAAAACGAATTAGGAATGTATACATCTCCGCTCAGAGAACCGTTAATTCGGGGGAATAAGAACTACAAACAAGTGACAGATGATGTTTTGTCACCCATGGCAGGTAAACCCTCCAAGTATTGGTATGCCGGAATTACCTTGGCAGGCATTGCCCTCCTATTTGGTGGTTGGGCTACCTTCCGAACCGTGTTTTACGGGATTGGAGAATGGGGGCTCAATAAAACCATTGGATGGGGATGGGGAATCACCAACTTTGTATGGTGGGTCGGTATTGGCCATGCCGGTACGTTTATTTCTGCTATTCTTCTGCTTTTCAGGCAGAAGTGGCGCACCAGTATTAATCGGTCAGCCGAGGCCATGACGCTGATTGCAGTGATGTGTGCTGGCTTTTTCCCTTTGATTCACATGGGACGACTCTTGCTCGGTTTTTACATCTTTCCCTATCCCAATACACGATCCCTTTGGGTGAACTTTAACTCACCCTTGTTGTGGGACGTTTTTGCCATTTCAACCTATTTCGCGGTTTCCCTGATATTTTGGTATGTTGGTTTGATTCCCGATTTGGGTACCGTACGCGACCGGGCTAAAACAAAAATCAGAAAAGCGATTTATGGGTTTCTGAGTTTTGGATGGACCGGATCAGCCCGGCATTGGTCACGTCACGAAACCGTTAGTTTGATATTGGCAGGTTTAGCTGCTCCGCTGGTGTTATCAGTTCACACCATTGTAAGTTTCGACTTTGCTACCTCGGTCATTCCGGGATGGCACACGACCATCTTTCCTCCTTACTTTGTGTCGGGAGCAATTTTCTCTGGTTTTGCGATGGTGCTCACCCTGATGATCGTAACTCGAAAGGCACTAAACCTTGAAGACTATATAACGCTGAATCATATAGAGTCGATGAATAAAGTAATCATTCTGACCGGTTCAATTGTGGGTATAGCCTATTTGACTGAGTTTTTCATGGCCTGGTATTCGGGAGTAGAGTTTGAAACATATGCGTTTTTTAACCGTGCTTTCGGACCTTATGCGTGGGCCTATTGGATCATGATGACCTGTAATGTAATTACACCTCAGCTTTTTTGGTTTCGAAAGATTCGTAGAAGTGTGCTGTTAACTTTCATCATATCCATTTTTGTAAATATTGGTATGTGGTTCGAACGTTTCGTCATTGTGGTCACTTCATTACACCGCGATTTTTTACCCTCAAGTTGGACGATGTATAAACCTACCGTGGTTGAGGTTGGCTTATATGTTGGAACATTGGGGTTATTTTTCACTTTGTTTTTGCTGTTCATCCGGGTATTTCCGGTAATTGCTGTGGCAGAGGTAAAAGGCGTTTTAAAATCTTCAGGTGAACAAAAAAAAATAACCGATCATGAATAGATACATTACAGCTTACTATCTGGATGAAGAAGATTTACTGAAGGGCTTAGGCCAGCTGAAAGCTAAAGGTCTAGAGATTATGGATGTATTAACACCTTTCCCTGTTCATGGTGTTGATAAGGCTTTAAACATGAGGCGTTCGAGGTTGACGCGGGTCGCTTTTATTGCTGGAGTTGTTGGGGCTACTCTTGGGTTTGGTTTTCAGGCTTGGGTTTTCACGGTTGATTATCCAATTAATATTGGAGGAAAGCCGTTTTTTGCCGTGCCTTCTTTTATGCCAGTCGCTTTCGAGTTAACTGTTCTTTTTGCTGCATTTGCTATGGTGATTGCCTTTTTTGTGAGCAATAAATTGGGGCCGGCTGCTAAAGCTGTTATTCATGACGAACGTATCACAGACGATCGGTTTTTGGTTGTTGTGAAAGTGGGTGATGGCGAGGGCGAAGAGAATATCAAAGAAATCGAATTAGCACTTGCTGAAGCTGGTGCTGAAGGAATCACTTTAAAAGTATAACATGGTCATGGAGAATCAAAAATTCATATTAACAAAGAAGCTTTCAACCCTGATTTACGGAATGATCGGAATTGGTGTTCTTTCGCTGGCAGTCAGCTTTTTAATTGGCACAGGAGCAGAGCGTATTGCCGCAAACCTGTTGTTGAATACCTACTATTTTCTTGCCTTGGGACTAATCGGGCTATTCTTGGTTACCGTTCACACCATTGCTGAATCAGGTTGGCACACAAGCATTCAGCGGATTGGAGAGAGTATGGGCTCCTTTATTCCGGTAGCTGGTATTTTAATGTTGCTGCTTTTTGTTTTTGGCGGATTGCACTTGCTTTATGAGTGGACGCATGAAGACCATCTGGATGAAATTCTACTGAAGAAAGTAGCTTATTTAAATGCGCCTTTCTTTTATATTCGATTTGCGGTTTACTTCGGCGTATGGGTTATTCTGGCTCATTTTATACGTAAATATTCGCTTCTGCTCGATAAGTCAGGCGATTTAAAATATTACCGGAAGTTTCGGATTTTTTCAGCCGTTTTTGTAGTGACTTTGGCGGTTACTAGTGTTACCTCGTCGTGGGACTGGCTGATGTCGATTGACGCGCATTGGTTTAGTACGCTATACGGCTGGTATGTTTTTTCAAGCATGTTGGCTAGCGGAACCGCGGTGTTGATTATTCTTTTGATTGCTTTGAAACGCATGGGCTATATGGGGCACGTCAACAACGAACATATTCATGATCTGGGAAAATATCTCTTT
Source organism: Sunxiuqinia indica (assembly GCF_009847015.1). Classification (GTDB taxonomy): domain Bacteria; phylum Bacteroidota; class Bacteroidia; order Bacteroidales; family Prolixibacteraceae; genus Sunxiuqinia; species Sunxiuqinia indica. The sequence goes on along the minus strand of NZ_WVEM01000012.1, from coordinate 106,551 downwards.
GGATTCAGTGTTTTTTGGGCCTACTTGTGGTTTTCGCAGTACATGTTGATCTGGTATGCCAATATTCCCGAGGAAACAGTTTATTTTTATGAACGCCACAAAAATTTCAGCACTATATTTTATGTCAATTTGATTTTGAATTTCGTGATTCCATTTTTTGCTTTGATGACTCGGAATTCAAAACGCGGTTCTTTAATCCTGCTGCCTGTTTCGGTGATCGTTTTTATTGGCCACTGGCTCGATCTCTACCAATTAATTATGCCAGGGGCTGTTGGTGGCGAAGCGTCCGGAATTGGAATTCCTGAAGTCGGAATTACCATTGGTTTTGTCGGCCTGTTCTTATTTTTTGTTTTCCGTTCATTGGCCAAAGCTCCGCTAATACCCAAGAATCATCCATTTTATAAAGAAAGTCTTGAATACCATACGCAATACTGATTATGAGAAAATCTGTGAACCTATATCTGTTGCTTTTTGTCGTGGCTTTAACTGCGGCATGCACTCGTGATAAGAACCAGCCGGGGCGGACATATTTTCCTGATATGGCTTATTCTCCCGCTTACAAAACCTATTCGGAAAATCCAGTCTTTGAAGATGGGAAGACGATGCGTTTGCCTGCAGAAGGGACTATTCCGCGAGGGTTTAAACCATATCCGTTTGAGGGGAAGTCAATGCAAGAGCAAGTGAAAGCAGGTCAGCAACTTGAGAATCCATTAAGTGCTACACCTGAGGTATTGGATGAAGGAAAGCGCCAATATGAGATTTTCTGTATTAGTTGTCATGGAGAGATTGGCGATGGAAACGGGCATCTGTTTACGAGCAGAATGTTTCCGGCCAAGCCTCGTTCACTGATTGACGATTATTTGAAGGCCAAGCCGGATGGTGAAATTTTTCATGTGATCACAGTCGGTTCTTTCTCAGGCTTAATGGGACCTCACGGCGGACAAATCACTCCCGAAAACAGATGGAAAATTGTTCACTATGTACGAAGTTTAGCAAAAAAATAGTACTTCAGTTAATCTGTGGTTTTCGAATACCCTATTACCCTAGCATCGAGATAAAAAAGTATTGATTAGAGATTCGAGGGAGTTTATGAATCTTTTATTATCCGGAGAGTATTGATATGAAACCGGTAAATGGAATCTAAAAATTGTTGTCTTTTGAAAATCAAAATAAATACGATTGCTACCGTTCAGTATACGGTTGCTGATGCGGCAGATAAAAAAATACTTCAGCAGGTTTCTGCAGATGAAGCGCAGGAATTTTTGTTCGGATATCAACTGTTGTTGGAAGTGTTCGAACAAAATCTACAAGGCTTGTCAGCCGGGGAGAATTTTTATTTTCAGGCAACACAAGACGAAGCCTACGGCCCAATTGATCCCAAAGCAATCATCGATTTACCGGTGACCACATTTGCTGAAGAAGATGGGCGAGTTGATGATGAAGTGGTTCAGGTTGGCCATGTTTTTCCAATGGCCGACAACCAGGGAAATCAGCTTTTAGGCAAAATCGTTGGCCGGAAAAATGATCAGGTAACCATGGATTTTAATCATCCGATGGCTGGTAAAGATTTAATTTTTTCAGGTGTAGTGATGAGCGTCAGGGAAGCACTTCCTGAAGAAATTCCTGACTAGCGAGACTTTTTGGAAACCCCGTGCTATCTTGATTTTAATGCAGTTGTCTAACACTAAAGTCTCAATAATTCCGGAAGCTTACTTATCGTCTTTCTTCGTCAAAAATAGAAAACTGGTTTGCTTTCGATCCTTGATTTTTTCGGGTTTCAGATAGATTTCTTTTAGTTCGTGCGAAGCACTCAACAATGGCGTAATCTTTAGTACATATGGTTGGTAGCCGTCACAGCGGATGAGAACATTAATGCTATCACCCGGAAGGTTCCAGAGGCGGAATTCTCCATCTTCGTTGGTTATGGTGCCAATACCGAGTTGATTTTCTTCAAGACAAACATTGACCCCGTAAAGAGGTTTATGCGTCTGGTTGTCCATCACCTTACCGTAAACGTTGGAGGTTTGTGCTCTGCCTGCTGTAGCCATCAGGCTTGAAATCATCAATAAGTTAAATAAGATAAGTGGTGCTTTCATACGTTAATGTTTTAAAAGGTACGTACGAAACTCACTTTAATGTTTTCATTTCTGCTTTTTGTTTTCTGAAAGATTAATCGAATGAAATTTTAAAGTTTGTTTCCTGATTTGTTTCTGTTGTTAATGACAAACAAATTAACCAAATGGTTGCTTTCCAATTCTTAATAATTGTAAAAGAGGAATAATTCATGTTAAAAGCGTTCTTTTTGTATGATTGAATACAGAGAGTTTTTATCTGGAAAGTAGTCTATAGGTAGATTAGGTGGAAGTACTTAAAATTATCAATTTAAATTTTCAACCTTTTCTTGTACTTATTATATGTATTGTAGAATTTAGTAAAAAGACTAGGCAGAGGATCCTTTATAATAAATTCTAAAAATGTATTATCAAAAAATAAATCATTTCGCTTTATAAATAATCGTTTTAGTATCATCTTTATTGCAGGTCCGGTTCTTACAACGCGTTTATTTTGCGTTTTGATAACGGGAAGCTCTCTTTTTAAACCTGAAAGGCAAGACACATATGGAAAGTTAACGCCAGCAAACAATGAAGCGGATACACTCGCCCAAAATCGGGGGTTCATCTCAATTAATTTTGCTTTTTGTTCAACTTCATCATACCTCAAATCAATATGAACAACTCCAGACCATTTGAAGTTCCGGACAACTTTTTTGACAATGTTGAATATTTCGTCATTATCTAAAAATTCTATTCCAAAAGGCCATGTAACAGAATCAGTTTCATATTTTAAGCTTTTTTGAATTGTGTGCGCAAGAATTTCTCCTTCAAGGCATAATACGCTACAATCAATGTCGTAGCCTTTTATATACGACTGTATAATGAAATCCTCAGAATGATTCGATTTATTATACCAATTTTGGAGTTCTTCAGCATTTTCAAATATTTCTATCCCTTTTCCTCCTGACCCTTTTCGTGGCTTTATTAGTATCGGAAATATTAGGGAAGAAATCGTGTCGTCTAAACTAATGGTTGAGTTGCAGAGAATAGTATTTGGATGAGGAATATTGTTTTCCTGAAGCCATAATGAGAGTAACCATTTATCGTTAGCGATATCAAATGAATGAACCTTCGGAACGGGAGCAATAGCTATCAGGGGTGTGAGTTTTTCTTTATACTCGGCAATCAAACGTATGGTTTCAACATCTACTGGCAGTAAGACATCAGCGTCTGTCTTTTTTATTGCATCTATAATTGCAGTTAGTTTTTCCTCTTTACTTTCCCCACTCAAGTAATGTATAAACTGCGATGTGTAGCGTGAAAAACGAATAGGTGCATTCTTGTGGTTAGAAAAAACAAATGTTTGAATGTTCTTTTCATCAGCTAAGCATCTTACCACAGAGGTAGCATAAGAACATTCACCATCAGGTATCAAGACAGAAAACGAACCGTTTGTTACAGATTGCTTCATATTTTATTGTAAATAACTATGGTTGACGTTAATTTTAAAATGTTAAGAGTCGCCTTAATCAATCTCTAATATATAAAATTATCTGTTTTATTTTGGTAGGTCATTCGTATAATTTTTCGGTCAATTTCCCTCGTTAAATAATTTATTGTGTAAATAAGTAGTGGGGAAGGAGTTTTTTATTGGAATAGATTTTTATGCTGCGGACATTGTAGGTTGAATCTCATTAATAGGCATATTATATTCTATAAAAAGGTATAAGTAAGAGATATACCAACCATATTTAGTATAAGCTCTTCGTTATGTTAAAACAGGTGTGCTTGTCATTGCTGTCAAATTTTTATTAGTAAGAAATTGCTTATTTGCTAAAAAGCCAGCTTTCAAATATGATCTTATTAATATCGATTTACGACTAGCTCAGGGGCATAGTTCATAGTTCTTTACGTAAAAATTGGTCAATCCCCGATTGAGGTTCGCCTAGAATATGCCAGGTTTTTTCAGCCACAAATCGCTCTTTGAAGTTCTCGTAATATCCCATTAAAGCCTTAAATTTTCCAGCGTCTTCATTAATAGGTGCTCGCTTAATCCTTAATGTCGGATTAACAAGTTCGTTATACTTTTCTCCGAGTTCTGTAAAAGTCATTGCATTTTTTCCCTGCACTGGAAACTCCTGATTAAACGATGACTTATTGTCAATTGCATTTGCAATCAGATCTGCGAAATCAGTAGTGTTAGTCCAATAAAGCGGAAACTCATCTTTGCCATACACAATAAAATTACCATCGTTTACAAACCAAGGCAGAGCATTTGCAAACCAGGTCGGATGCAATATCGTGTAATTGATTCCGGATTTCTTAATTAATTGATGACTTTTTATTCTTATTTCGTTGGGTTGAAATTTTTCACCCTTTAGGTTAAACTCAGGATGAAGAGCGCCGATAGCTGAAATTTTAATGATATGCTTTAGTGGTGTTCCCGACGCTGCACTCAACAGGTTTTTGACACCATCAATCTCAGCTTGAAAGCCGTCCGACGATGGGTGTGTTGATAAATTCAGGTAAAGCGTTTCGGTACCCTGTAAAGCACTGTTTAACGAATCAATATCTTTCAAATCAGCAACAAGTAACTCAACATCAGGAGAAAGAACCTGCTGTGCTTTTTTAAGATCGCGAACAATAGCTGTTACAGCTATCCCATTTTCAAGTAAGCGATTGATAACTGGGATCGCCAGCTTTCCGGTAGCCCCAATTACGCTGATCTTTTTTTTCATAAGCATTTATTCAACTACGTGATAACCTCTTTTTTCAATTGCTGCAATTATCTCTTTGGCATCAGTTTCAGCCGGATTGTAAACAACATGTGCTGTTGAGTCTTCGTGGTTGGCTTCAACCAACGAGATCCCATTCAGCTCATTCACCCCTTTTTGAATCGATTTTTCGCAGTGGTCGCACGTCATTCCTTCAACATGATAAACCAGCTCAATCTCTTCAACATTTTCCTTGTCGGCTGTTGTTGATTTTTTTTGATTACAGGCTATGGAAAAAAGACTAAGCGCGACAAAAAGCAAGCTTATTTTCATGCGCTTTTTCAGTTCAGTTAGAAACAGTATTGATTTTTTCTGCATGATTAGAGTATTAATAAATCCAAATATGTTGATGTAACGTCTGGATTTTTTGTTTGTTCATTAACGAAAAAGAATGCTGTCGACGATTATAGCAATCATCATAAAAAGATATAGAAAATTCAGTTTGAAGAACGTGCCTCGTACCTGAAGGTTGTGTTTTAAAAGAAGCTGTGAACTGGTGGAAATCAGCACATAGAAGATGTACGTCAATAAAATGATGATTACAACTTTGCTGATCATGATTTTGAAGGCGATGATTAATGCGGCTGCAATGGTCGATAAAATCCAGGTGTAGCTTAGGCGTTTGATCTGGTTTTCGCTAAATATATCTGTCAAACTAGGATATCCGACCAGTTTGTATTCTTTTCCAAACATGAGCAGCAGCAACCAGAAATGAGGGATTTGGCCGATAAAAAAGAAAACAGCTACCCAGAAGATAATTGGGCTAAACAGATCGCCCCCGGTAGCCAGCCAGCCAATATATGGAGGTAAGGCACCGACCAGTGAGCCCGGCACAACAGCAAAAGCGGTGTATTTTTTTAGTGGAGTGTAAAAGCCGTTGTACGAAATGAGTGTGACTGTGCTTGCGATGAGTGCTGCTGGCGGAAAATGAATGATTAAAATTGCTGCACCGGATACAAAATAAAGTAAGACGACTAACGAGGCGAGTAAAGGCGAAATTTTTCCTGAAGGAATTGGCCTGTTTTGTGTGCGTGGCATTTTCTTATCAATCTTGTGCTCTTGCAAGTGATTGATTGCTCCAGAGCTACATGAAATTAAAAATACACCAATGCCCAAGTAAAGCCCTTCAAGGCCAACGGTTCCCATTTGAAGGGCGTAACCGGTGAGGGATGATAAAGCAACGGGCAAGGAAATCCGAGCTTTGCCCAGCTGTAGAATAATTTGAAAATAGGAGCCAATGGTTTGACGCCTCATACTATTGAAGAGTTTTCAGATATTCAGTGATTTTGGCAATGTCGTCGTCACTCAACTGGCCTCTGTAACTTTGCATCAATCCCTGGTTAAAACCATCAACAACATCAGCACCCGGCTCATAAATCGATCGTTTGATGTATTCATCATCAACGGTCACGGTGCGCTCGCTGCCGTCTGTTTTTACTGTCACTTCGTGGCCATAGATTCCTTTAAAGGATGGACCAATAATTTTTGATCCATCGATTGAGTGACAAGCAAAACATCCGATGTTGGTCATAATTCGTTTTCCTGCAGCTGCAGGCGAGGTAACTTCAGCGCTGGCTACCTGTTGGGTCGTGTCAGTATACCATTTATTAAAATCTTCCTGAGGCATTACTTTCACCCAATTATACATGTAGGAGTGCTGCAGTCCACAGTACTCCGTACAAAAGAGTTCATAAATGCCTTCGTTGGTTGGTGTAAACCACATGAATTTTTCGCTTCCTGGCACCACGTCTTCTTTCACCCTAAATGCTGGAATGTAAACCGAGTGGATAACGTCCATCGATCGAAGGTTTAACTTAACGGGCTGGTCTTTTGGAACAAACAAGGTGTCAGTTCGTCTGCCGTTGTCATATTCGAACGTAAAGTTCCACATGCGGCCAACTACGGTAATTTCAAAACTATCATCCGGAGCCGTTTTCATAGGTTTCCATCCTGCCCATCCGTAGTAAAACATGATGAGCACCAAAATGGTGGGAATGATGGTCCAGGTGAATTCCAACCAGTTGCTTCCTTTAATTTGGACAGCCTTTGGATGTCGTTTTCTATTGTATTTGAATATAAAATAGATCATGACTGCTGTGAGGCCTATCAAAAAGAAAAAGCTTACAGCAAGGATGAAAATGAATGCCCGATCAACGTCGGCAACAAAATTAGAGGCTTGTGGTGATGCTAAAATATACATAGTTTCTTATCTGAAATAGTAGTCAAAAAACGTAACTAGAACGACAGCAATAAATAACAAAATAACCAATCCAACCATTATTTGGATGTAGGCTTTGTCAAATTTCAGGTGCATGAAATAGACCAGCACCAAACTCGACTTGATTGAGGCAAGCAATAGTGCTCCGGCAACAGTGAATGCTCCTAGTTCGATATTTGTTATCGCTATTGACAGAAAGGTCAATAACAGCAAGAGCAGCAAAATAATCGCATAAATTCTGTACGGAACAATATGATGTTTTTCATTCTCCATGATTCAGTTGTTAGGTGATTAAGTAAAATAATGGGAAAAGGAAAATCCAAATTAAGTCGACCAGATGCCAGTACAATCCGGCATTTTCCAATAGCGATGGGCGATCGGCGTGTACCGTGCCTTTTTGCACCCTCGCCAGGGCAAATCCCATAATGACCAATCCAGCTATAATGTGCAGGGCATGCAGTCCGGTCATGACGAAATACAATCCAAAGAATAATACTTCACCTTGGCTCATCTCCGCCTTCATAAATTCCGATCCCGGGAAAATACCATGATCAAATTTCACACCCCACTCAAAGTATTTGTTTACCAGGAAAATTAACGCCAACATGAAGGTAATTTCCAACAATACAATGGTGGTTGCTTTTTGCTTTTTCTGAAGAGCCGTTGTTGACATGGCAATGGTCATACTACTGATCAGCAGAATAACGGTATTTAAAGCACCAACAGTTGTGTTTAGCTCTTCGGCAGCCAGGTGAAATGCATCAGGATTCATGTACCGGTAAACCGAATAGACAATGAAAAGTCCTCCAAAAAGAAGCAATTCAGTAAAAATGAAGAGCCACATTCCGATTTTGGATCCTTCCGGGTCATAGTGCTCATCATGGTGAATAACTTGTGACATAGGTATAGCGTTTATTGATATTCGTATGGTCCGTCGTGTTCTTTATATTCAGGAATTTCATCAAAATTTTCAAGAGGTGGTGGGGAAGGGACAGTCCATTCCAGTGTTTTTCCATTCCACGGGTTTGCCTCTGCAATAGGTCCGTTTTTGGCTGACCGGAATAAGTTAATGATCACAATAATCAATCCCAGAGTCATGACCCACGAGCCCAATGTTGATAGAATATTGGCGGCATGAAATTCTTCCATATAATCGTAATAGCGGCGTGGCATACCTTGCATACCCAAATAGAACATGGGCGAATATAAGGCGAGAAAACCGATGGTGAAAATTAGCCATCCAATATTAGCCCAGGTTGTATCATACATGCGGCCAAACATTTTTGGAAACCAGTAGTGGATCGCTGCAAAGAAGGAGAATCCAACCCCTCCAAACACGATGAAGTGGAAGTGCCCAACTACAAATGCAGTATCGTGCAGATAAACGTTGGTAGCCAATGCACCAACAACCAGCCCGGACAATCCGCCGATCAGGAAAACAAAGATGAATGATGCGGCCCAGTAAAACGGGGTCTGCACATTGATGGATCCTTTGTACATGGTCGAAATCCAGTTGAATACTTTAATGGCACTTGGAATAGCTACCAGAAAGGTTAAAATGGAGAACGTATATTGTGCCGTTCCGCTCATCCCCGATGTAAACATGTGGTGTCCCCAAACAAAATAACCGACAAATGCGATGGCAAGAGTAGAAACGACGAGGACTTTATAACCGAATATATGTTTCTGAGAGAAAGTTGGAATAATTTCAGAAATAGCACCCATGGCGGGTAAAATCATTACATAAACTGCTGGATGCGAATAGATCCAAAACAAGTGCTGATACAAGATTGGGTCTCCTCCCAAGGCGGGATCAAAAACACCGATGCCAAAAATACGTTCGAGGGCAACCAATACCAGGGTAATTCCTACAATGGGGGTTGCCAACAATTGAATCCAGGCCGTTCCATAAAGTGACCAGGGGAACAGTGGCATCTTGGTCCATGTCATACCGGGGGCGCGCATGCGATGCATGGTAACGATGAAATTCAGCCCAGTCAATATCGATGAAAAACCCAGCACAAAGGCTCCAAATATAGCGGGGAGCATGTTGGCCCCGGTTTTAAAACTGTAGGGAGCGTAAAAGGTCCAGCCGGTGTCAGGCGATCCGTCACCAAACAAGACGGAGGTAATGACCAGAAAAGCTCCGGCAATATAAACCCACCACGACAATAGATTCAATTTAGGGAAAGCCACATCTTTGGCTCCAATCATAATGGGAAGCATGAAGTTACCAAATACTGCCGGTAGTCCCGGAATCACAATCATAAAAATCATGATAACACCGTGAACCGTAAAGACAGCGTTGTAGTCTTTGGCTTCCATGATGGTTTTGCCTGGAGCAATCAGCTCAAACTTCATGGCTAATCCCAACACAACTCCAACTAAAAACAAGGTCATCATAGAATACAGGTAGAGCAGCCCAATACGCTTGTGGTCGGTAGAAAAAATCCACGCCTTAAGCCCTTTATGCTTGCCTTTGTATTCCAAATAACTTACATCAGTGGGGATTTTAGAACTTGTTTGCATATAAATGTTCGTTTGTTAAACTTTTTTTCGTTTAGGTTTAAATACTAAATACAGGAAAATAAACAATGCAAAAAATAAAATGATTGACCCTGCAACTTTCGTGACATTTAAAACATAGGTTTGCCCTTCGGGATCATATGAATAGCAAAACTGTAATATCTTATTAATTGTAGGACCTGACTGTCCTTTGTTTGCTTCGATAACAGCCATTTTAAATTCAAAAGGAAGAAAATAGATTCCATTTAAATAGCGGGTAATTTTTCCGTCGGGACTAATTACCATGACAGATGCTGCATGCGTAAAATCGTTGCCCACTCTTTTGTATTTAAAACCGACTGCATTTGTTGCTTTGGCGATACTAGCACTGTCTGATATATAAAAATGCCAACCTTTGGCAATGGACTCTTTCTTGTTAACCAAATTGAGGTAGTTCGTTTTTTTGCGCTGCGCCAAATCAAGTGTTTCTGTAGGATCAAAACTTATAGTAAGAACCTGATAGTCTTCATTGGGTTTTAAGTCCGATCGATCCATTACTTCAGCTAAGCCTTCCATTAAAGGGCTACAAATTCCGGGGCAGCGGTAATAAACGAAATTGAGTATAGTGGGTTTATCAATTAAATCTGTCAACAGAACCCGTTGAGAGTCGATTCCAGTTATATAGATCCCATCTGGCAAGTATTCGTCCAGATGCTCAACAACGCCAATTTCAGGATCTTTTGATGATTCGTCGTTGAAAATTGTTTTTTGTCCAAATGAACTGAGCTGGAACAGTAAAATAAATAAAAATACTAATAGTTTGGGCGCTAGTCTCATATGTTTTGAACTTGTGATTCTTGATTTCTTTTGCAAACAAGATATAGATTCACTTTTTCATCATAAGAAACCCAGAACCACCATCGAATGTTTATAAAAAATAGCATAAAAGCGATATTTTTTTTTTGGCACTGATGTACACGTGCTTTATAGTGCTGAATATAGCGTATTTATTGGGTTTCTGTTCAATCTTGATTTCGGAAATAAACATCTTTTATCTGATTTAGTGACAACAACTTTCTTCCATGGTTCGTTCTACCGGAGCTAGTTTTTCTGCTTTTGGACTGATATACGGGATTCCGAGCGACAAGCCACGCAGGATAAAAAGGATGCCCAGCAAAACAACAAAATAAGGAACAACCCGACGCATGCCCGTACGTAAGCTCGAGCTTATCATATTGCCGGTTAGTGAAATCATTAACATCATGGGAATGGTTCCTAAGCCAAATAGAATCATGAACAGAGCTCCGGAAAGAACATGGTTGGTATTGATAGCTCCTGCAACGGCCACATAAACGAGTCCACAAGGCAACAGTCCGTTGAGCAAGCCAATGGTGAACAGTGATTGGTACGAATGGTTGGAGAACAGCTTGCGCAAGCGTGAAATTAACCGTCCCGCATAGCCTGTAAATAAAGCACCGAGGCTTATTCGCTGTTTGAAAAAGTAAGGGAAAAGCACCGTCAGAATCATGCTCACTCCAAGTAGTATGGAGGTCCATTGCTGAAAACCTGCCAGATGAATTCCTGCGCCAAGCAAACCAAAAAGCAAACCGAGTACGGCGTAGGTTAGCGTACGGCCAATGTTATAGAGCAAACCTCCGGCTATTTTTGCTCCCGCACTGTGGCTTTTCAAGGGCAGGGCTACTGCTATGGGCCCACACATGCCGATGCAGTGAAAACTTCCGACTAGTCCGATCGTTAACGGTGCAATGAAATCAAAGATCATGGTAGTTGCATTTCAAGTTCCTGATAATAGGGTTTCTCATTCGAAGTCCAGTCCAGCTTAACCGTGTAGCGTCCTTTGGGCAGATTTTTTACTGAGATTGATTGGCTCAAGGCTGCATTTAGCAAGATCGGCAGTTTCATGTCATTTTTTTCACTCACCGGGCTGTAGATGTGGATGGTTCCTTTCAGTTGTTCTTTTTTGAATAGTTCGGGAAAATTAATTTGGATTGCTTTGTCAGATTGAGTGAGCTTGACCGGTACAGCCAATTTGGTAACGTTGTTTATTTTGTCAATTTGACTTTGGTAATTCACCGATTTCTGGTAATAGTCTTTTTCAACCAAATAGAAATCTTGCCTTAGTGCGATGGATACCAGAAAAAGCATTCCTGAGATCATGATCAGCAGTGCAATGACAATGCCTGTTCCCCAGTTTATTTTTAATTTCATCGTTGTACTTTTTATCGTGTGAGTACTTTGTTAACTTTTATCCATATCGAAAAAAGTTAACAGCTTTTTGTGTGCTAATAGTCCAGCGAGTTCGGGCCAACAAAGCTCGAACTGATTTCGTCTACCAATTCGCCGTTTTCGAATACTCCAATACGCAGATGGGTATTGGATTTTGTTAGTTGATCTTTTCTTAAGATGATTAGCAAATTGCGTTTGGCAATTTTTCCTGCTTCCAGGTTGAGCTCGTCACCCATCATCATGATTTGTCCTTCGGGCTCCAGTAATTTTAGTTCTGCATCCAACGGCTCATTGGTTTTATTTACCATTTGCAGATTATACAAATTGCTGTATGAATCGGCACCATACTCCTGAAACATACTTCCTTGAGCGCGAATGAGCGTGGTTTCAATGTCGCTACGGTTGATGAACGAATAGCTGGCGATACCCACCAGCAATATCAAAACTACAGAATAAGCAATTGCCCTCGCATTTAAAAGTTGTTTTTTCCCTTTCAGAATGGAGTTTTCAGAAGCATAACGGATCAGGCCTTTGGGCTTGTTTACGGTATACATCACCGCGTTACAGGCATCGATGCAGGCCGTACAGTTTATGCATTCCATTTGCGTGCCGTTCCGGATGTCGATTCCGGTAGGACAAACGTCCACGCAGCGTTTGCAGTCAATGCAGTCACCTTTTTCTTCGTTTCGGCCCCGGCCGCGTGGTTCGCCTCGCACATAGTCATAGGCAACTACGATGGAATCGTTGTCGAGCATTACGCCCTGCAGTCTTCCGTAGGGGCAAACCAGTGTGCAAACCTGCTCACGAAACCAACCAAACACAAAATAGTGCATGCCGGTAAAAGCCAGTACGACGAGCAGGGCAGAAAAATTGGAGGTTGGCCAATTGGACAGAAAAACCTGCACTTCGGAAAAGCCAATGAGATAAGACCAAAACGTAAGGATTGTCCAAAAAGAAATTGTCAGAAAAAGTGAGTGTTTGATGAACCGTTTAAAAAACTTTTCCAGATCCATTTCCTGCTGTGCCAGTACCTGTTGTTTGCGACGGTCGCCATCAATCAGATACTCAATGGGGCGATACAAGAATTCCATAAACACCGTTTGCGGGCAGGTCCACCCGCAAAAAATGCGCCCGTAAACAACGGTAAACAAGATGATAAAAACAAAGAGCGCAATGAGCGGGAAAATCAATAGGTGAAGATCCTGCGGATAGAACGTATTTCCAAAGAAGACAAATTTTCGCCCGACAAAATTCAAAAAAAGAAGCGGCTCACCACCCATTTTAAGGTGTGGAGCCAGATAGAAAAACAGCAGCAATCCGTAAGCGACAACCCGCCGGTAATTGTACAACTTGCCTTTTGGCATCTTAGGAAAAAGCCAGACTCGTTGTCCTTCGTTGTCAACGGTAGCCATGTGATCGCGAAAGCTAGCTTTTTGATTGGCGGTGTTTTTTGCTGTGTTGTCCATAGTTTGCCTTTATGAAAGTCGGTTAACTTGGCGTTTCTTCTTCAGACTCCGGATCATATTTTTCACCCTGAGGTTCTTTTTGGTTTGGAGGATTGGTTCCCTGTAAACTTTTGATATAAGTGATGACATCCTGAATTTGTCTTTCGGAGAGCAGATTTTTGTAGGAGATCATCCCTTTTTCAATCACTCCGTTAACAATTACTTCGTGCATATCTTCCCGCGAACCGCCATGAATCCAGTATTCATCGGTGAAATTCGGGCCAACCAGGCCTTCGCCGAATTTACCGTGACATACCGAACAGATTTTTGAGAAGGTCTCTTCTCCGCTGGCCATAATTTCTTCCTGCGTTCGGGCAACCGGAGCTGCTTGTTCTTCTTCCTCCGCTGCTTCTTCCTCCTCCGTATAGGCTGCCATTTCTTTTTGGTATTCTTTGGCCTGAATCACCCGGTCATCTTCAAAAACGAAAACCAGGGTGAGGTAGGAAGCTGCAAAAACAATGCTGGCATAAAACAAGTATTTCAGCCAGGGTGGAAGCTGGTTGTCCAATTCGCGGATTCCATCAAATTCGTGTCCTTCGAGTAACTGGTCATTAGTCAACTCATCTATTTCGGGTTTAGCTTGATGTTGTTCGTGTTTCTTTTCTTCTTTTGTGCTCATAGGATTTCTATTTTAGGCTACTCCTGGTTTGTTCTAAATTCATCTTCCAGCGGAATTTCACTCAGTCTTCTCACCCGGCTTTTATCCATTCGGATGGTGTGTACGGTGACCAGAATAAAAAAAACAAAAAAGATCAAAAAGCCGACAATGGCATACAATTCCACTCCAATGATACTTTGCAAATGTTCTTTGATCATGCTTATTCCTCCTCTTCTTCAACTTGTGGTTTCATAATATCTGTTCCCAAGCGCTGCATGTAGGCAATGAGTGCAATAATTTCCTTGGTGCTTTCGGTCTCAATTCCGGATTCACGCAGGTTTTGGGCAATCTCTTCGGCTTGCTTCAGCAGATCATCGTTGGCTTTGTGTTCATAGTTGTCGGGGTAGGGGACTCCCAGTTTTTTCATGGCTCTGATCTTTGGCGCGGTCGACTTCAGGTTGATGTCTTTTTCGGCCAGCCACGGATACTTAGGCATGATGGAGCCTTCGTTCATCTTTTGTGGATCTATGAAGTGATTGTAATGCCAGGCGTTGGGTTTATATAGCCGTCCGGTTTTTACTCCTTCCCGGGCCAAATCCGGACCTGTTCGTTTGGAGCCAAACTGGAATGGATGATCGTAAATAAATTCACCTGCTTTCGAATACTCGCCGTAGCGTTCCGTTTCGGACCGGAATGGCCGGATCATTTGTGAGTGACAATTGTAGCATCCTTCGCGAACATAAATATCACGACCCTGTAACTCAAGCGGGGTGTAGGGTTGTACACTCGAAATAATAGGTACGTTCGAGTTGATCAGGTAAGTCGGGATGATTTCAAAGATTCCACCAATTAAAATAGCAATCGTCGCAAAAATCAGGAAGCGGATGGGTTTGCGTTCCAAAAATCCGTGCCAGCTTTCCGACTTCGTTTTCACAGCGGATTGAGCGTGTAATGCAGGAGCTTCCACCTCTTCCACGGCCACGAGTTTTCCTTGTTTTGCTGTTTTAACAACGTTGAACACCAGCATGAACATACCGACTACATACAGAAAGCCTCCAAATGCACGGGTAGCATACATCGGAATGAGCTGGGTTACTGTTTCCAGGAAGTTGGGGTAAGCCAGATAACCTTCCGGGGTGAATTCTTTCCACATCAGCGCCTGCGTAATTCCGCCAATGTAAAGGGGAACGGCGTAAAATATAATGGCCAGTGTGGAGATCCAGAAATGTGCATTGGCCAGTTTGACCGAGTAGAGTTTGGTATTGTAAATTCGCGGCACCAGCCAATAGAGCATTCCAAAGGTAAGCATGCCATTCCATCCCAAAGCACCAATGTGTACGTGTCCAACGGTCCAGTCGGTGAAATGGCTGATGGCATTTACGGTTTTGAGTGAAAGCATGGGCCCCTCAAAAGTAGCCATACCGTAGGCCGTAATTCCAACCACAAACATCTTCAAAACCGGGTCTCTTCGCACTTTGTCCCAAGCTCCACGCAGGGTTAATAAGCCGTTAATCATCCCACCCCAGCTGGGAGCAATTAGCATGATGGAGAAGGTGGTTCCCAGTGCCTGTAGCCAGTCGGGTAGCGAGCTGTATAGCAAGTGGTGCGGTCCGGCCCAGATGTATATGAAAATCAACGACCAAAAGTGGACAATCGATAATTTGTAAGAGTAGATGGGCCGGTTGGCTGCCTTCGGAACAAAATAATACATCAGCCCAAGGAAGGGAGTAGTGAGAAAGAAGGCAACGGCATTGTGCCCATACCACCATTGTACAAGGGCATCTTGGATACCAGCATACACCGGATAACTTTTCATTAAGCTATATGGAATTTCGATGGAGTTGACAATGTGAAGTACGGCAACGGTTACCCAGGTGGCAATGTAGAACCAGATCGCTACGTAGATGTGGCTCACCCGGCGTTGTAAAATGGTGCCAAATATGTTGATTCCGAAAATCACCCAAATCAGGGTAATGGCAATGTCAAGGGGCCATTCCAGTTCTGCGTATTCTTTTCCGGAGGTGTAACCAGCAAGTAAAGTAACAGCGGCTGCAACAATAATTAACTGCCAACCCCAAAAATGAATCTTACCCAACAGTTTGCTGTACATGCTTGTTTTTAGCAAGCGTGGCATCGAATAGTAAACGGCCGTGAAGATGGCATTTCCAACAAAGGCAAAAATAACCGCGTTGGTGTGTACGGGTCTGGTTCTTCCAAAGGTGGTGTATTCCAGACTGAAATTCATTTCAGGAATAAAAATTTGTAAGGCTACCAATAAGCCGACCAACATTCCTACAACTCCCCACACAATCGTTGCCACAGTAAAATCCCGTGTAATCCTGTTGTCGTAGGTGAACTTCTGTAATTCCATATAGCTATGATTTAATAGATTGCTTTTCCTGTGGCTTGTCTTTTTGCAAGTCACCTTGGTTTTCTTTCGAAGAAACCGGATCATCGAATAAAATGCGGACAGATGGGGTGTAAGAATCATCAAATTGACCGCTGCGAACGGCCCAGATAAACGCAACAAGAAAAACGGATGCCACTAATATTCCAATAATAATCAATACAAATACAACGGACATATTTTTCTCTTTTAGTTTAAGATTCAGTTTTTTGCTTCAACTTGCTTGTATATTGCGGGTCACAACATTTATTCACAAATCAACTTCAATCAACAAGATTTGTTAAACTTTGTTGTCGAAATTAAGCAATTTTTTTGAAGAGTTTTAAACGATAAACTCGACGTAGTTTATTTTTTGAACTTAGGTTTACCGAAAAGCTTGCAAACGCAACTACGGTAACAGAGCTTAATGGCATCAGGATTGCAGCGATAATCGGAGATAAACTTCCTTGCACTGCAAATGAGATTCCCACCAGATTGTACAAAAATGAAATTAAAAATGAATACCAAACAATTTTCATACTGGTTTTCGAAAATTGTATAAAACGCTGTAGCGATGCAAATTGATCGGCTTTCAAAATAGCATCGCAAGCAGGCGTAAAATTGTAAATATTGTCGGCAATAACAACTCCAACTTTGCTTTCGCTTAATGCTCCGGCATCATTTAGTCCGTCACCAATCATCAGAACAGCTTCACCGTTTTTTTGGAGGTTTCTGACATATTCCAACTTGTCGGTGGGCGATTGGTTGAAGTTGAGTTTAGCATGATCGTGAAACAGCGGGAGAAGATTTTCTCGTTCTGATTCGTTGTCGCCACTAATTAAATGGAGATCAAAACGTGTTTTTAGTTGAGAGATCGTTTCAGCCAATCCTTCGCGGTAATTATTCTCAAACTGATAGTGCCCCACCGTTTTTTTGTTGATCGAAATCCACACCTGGGTTTTCAATTCTTTGGTTCCCGATTGGTCGCCGGTAACAAAATATTTCGAACCGATATTGATTTGCTGGTTGTTAACCATTCCTGTTATTCCAAGCGAGGGAATCTCTTTAAAATTAACAACTTCAAATTGATGAACTGTTTTTATGGAGTTGCTAATTGTTTTGCTCAGTGGGTGTGTCGAATGAAAAACCAAAGACTTGATCAATTGTAATTGTTCTTCGGTTAGTTTTTCACCTTTAAAATCAACCTTTGTTGATTGCGAATGTGTTATCGTTCCGGTTTTATCAAACACAACCGTTTTTATTTTATAAAGCCGTTCAATAACGTCCGAATTTTTAAGGTAAAAACCCTTGCGCCCAAACTGTCGCATGGTGCTGCCAAAAGTAAACGGAATGGTCAGAGCCAGCGCACACGGGCAAGCAATAATTAAAACGGAGGTGAATGCAAAAAGCGCTTTGCTTGGATCTGCAAAATTCCAATAAATGGCGGCTCCCAGGGCAATGGAAATGATTACAATTGTGAAATACTGGCTAACCTTATTGATAACACTCGACATTGATTTTGACTCATGATCCGTTTTCTGATCCTGGTTCCACAGTTGGGTCAGGTAACTTTGTTCCACTTCTTTTTGAATCAACAGTTCAATAGCACTTCCCATTTGTCGGCCTCCTGCGAAAACAAAATCCCCCGTGTTTTTACTTACCGGGATTGATTCTCCGGTAACAAAACTATAGTCGATACTGGCGTTTCCTTTGGCGATGGTCGCATCAGCCGGAATGAGCTCTTGATTACGCACCAAAATGCGATCGCCGACTTTCAGTTCATCTAAGGGGATTGTTGTGTTTTTGTTATCTGTGATTTTGGTGACTGCAACCGGGAAATACGATTTGTAAGTGCGTTCAAAAGTCAGTGCTTCGTAGGTGATGCTTTGGTACCATTTGCCAACTAACAAGAAAAACACCAGGCCGGTTAGCGAATCAAAATAGCCAATTCCCTGATCGCTGATTAATTCGAATGAACTCTGAACAAACAGTGTAATAAGCCCCAGCGCGATGGGTAAATCAATGCTGATAATTTTCTTTTTCAAGCTCTTGTATGCTGACAAAAAATAGTCGTTGGCACAATAAAATAAAACTGGCAAGCTTAAAACAAAACTTAGCCAACCAAATACCAACCTGAATCCTGATTCAAGGTTTTCACTTCCCGGCAAGTATTGTGGGAAATGATATAGCATGGCATTCAAAAAACTAAAACCGGCTATTCCTATTTTAATTAATAAGCTGTTACTTGCTTTTCGGTTGGGATTTTTGTCCAGGTTTTGTCCGCTTATTTCTGGCACATAATGAATGGAGGCAAGCAATTCTACAAGTTGCCGAAGACTGATTTTTTCTTCATGAAAAGTAATGCTGACTTCTTTTTTTGGAAAATTAACCGAAGATTGGATAACTCCATTGTGAAGTGTGTGAAGGTTTTCCAAAAGCCAAATGCAGGAAGCACAATGAATTGCAGGGATAAAAAAGCGAATTTTTGAGATCCCCGAATCGGAGAAATCCAGCAGTTTGTTTTTGATCTCCTCCAGATCCAAATAAGCAAATTTCTCTTCGCTCTGGATGTGCTCGTTTTCAAGCTTTACGCCTGGCGAAGATTGGATGGAATAATATTGCGTGAGTTTTTTCTCATTGAGCAACTCGTACACTGTTTGGCAACCATTACAGCAAAATGGCTGATCATTCCAAATGATTGGTGCCGGGCCGCAATCTTCGCCACAATGAATACATATTTGGTGTTCGTTTTTCAAGTCTGTTGTATTGGTTGATTTGTTTTTGTGTTTAAAACATCGTGCGACTTCAAAGGTTGTAAAAATGTTTTTAATGATCAGCTTAACAAGTCTCAAATCGAAGATGCGAATTTTTCTGTATCGGATTGCGGGAGTATGCTCTTTATTTTTTTATCATGTGTTTTAGCTAAGCGATTAGTTGAAAGCTTTTGATTATAATGTGATTATATAATTAACGATAAAAGTATCGGTTAATGCGTTTTAATCATTTGTAAAATGAGCTCAACAATTTGACTAGGAACTTGTTTGGTGTTTGATTAATTTTCCATCCGTTTTTTTCTGGTAAACAAAAAAATAAACCAAAAATGAAAAGTAAATTCCTTTCCAGGGCATGGCATCTTTATTACGATGGTTTTCGGTCGATGAGCACCTGGGGAAAGCAGGTCTGGATCGTAATTATGGTTAAGCTGTTCATCATGTTTTTTGTTTTGAGGCTCTTTTTCTTCCCCAATTTTTTAAAAACAAATTTTGATACCGATGAAGAGCGAGGTAATCATGTGCTTGAAAATTTAGTAGAACCCGTAAAATAAAAAATCAATGTTAGAAGCTATCGACTTATCTCTGGTCAATTGGTCACGGGCGCAGTTTGCGCTCACTGCCATGTACCATTGGCTTTTTGTTCCACTCACGCTGGGATTAACCGTGATTATCGCAATTATGGAAACCATGTACGTGAAAACAGGCAATGTGGAATGGAAAAGAATCACAAAGTTCTGGATGGTTCTGTTTGGTATTAACTTCGCTATTGGAGTAGCCACCGGAATTATTCTGGAGTTTGAGTTTGGAACCAACTGGTCCAATTACTCCTGGTTTGTGGGCGACATTTTCGGAGCTCCACTGGCTATTGAAGGTATTTTTGCCTTTTTCATGGAGTCGACCTTTATTGCAGTCATGTTTTTTGGCTGGAATAAGGTGAGTAAGAAAGTTCACCTGTTATCAACCTGGTTGACGGCTATCGGAGCAAATCTTTCGGCACTGTGGATTTTGGTTGCCAACGCCTGGATGCAAAATCCGGTTGGCATGCAGTTTAATCCCGAAACAGCCCGCAATGAAATGGTTAGTTTTTGGGAGGTGTTGTTCTCGCCAACTGCTATTTACAAGTTTTTGCACACGACTTCTTCCGGCTTCGTGTTAGCGTCAATTTTCGTTATTGGTATTTCATCCTGGTTTATACTGAAGAAACGCAACCTGGTTTTTGCTCGGAAAAGTATTCTTGTTGCAGCTATTTTTGGGCTTGTATCTTCCGTTTATGTGGCATTTACCGGAGACAGCTCGGCACGCGATATTGCGCAGCAGCAGCCGATGAAATTTGCTGCTTTCGAAGGTTTGTACAATGGAAGTGAAGGAGCCGGATTGATTGCGCTCGGTGTTTTTTCAACGTCGGATTCTGATTCCACCAACCAGAATTTACTGGACTTCAATATGAAACTCGAAATTCCCAATGTACTTTCGTACATGGCCTATATGGACTGGAATGCTTTTGTGCCCGGAATTAATGATTTGATTAATGGGAATGAAAAGTATGGCTACCTATCAGCCGATGAGAAAATTGCGCGCGGAAAAGCAGCAATCGCCAAACTGAAGGAGTATAAAGACGCCAAAAATAGTGGTGATGGGCAGTTGGCAGATCAATTGAAAACTGAATTTATGGATCCTGATTTTCAGGAAAACTATTTCAACTATTTTGGCTACGGATACATTACCGACAAAAACCTGCTAATCCCAAGTGTGCCACTTTCGTTTTACAGCTTTCACATTATGGTGGGGCTTGGCTTTTATTTTATCGTATTTTTCGTCCTCGCCTTTTTATATACAATTCGTGGTAAGCTGGAAAAAAAGAAAGGCTTCCTTCGGTTGGCGGTATGGACAATACCATTGGCTTACATTGCTTCGCAGGCAGGTTGGATTGTTGCCGAGGTTGGGCGCCAACCTTGGGTAATTCAAGATTTAATGCCTACGGTTGCCGCGGTTACAAAAATTAGTACAAGTGCTGTTCAGGTAACCTTCTGGTTGTTTGCAGCTATTTTTACCATGCTCTTAATTGCAGAACTTAAAATTATGCTTCGACAAATTAAAATTGGACCTAAAATGGATGGAGGGCAGCACTAATGTTCGAAACGTTATCACATTTAGCTTTGCAACAATATTGGTGGGTAATTATCTCGCTGTTGGGTGCATTATTTGTATTCCTGACTTTTGTACAGGGAGGCCAGACTTTAATCTATACGATTGGGAAAACTGAGCCGGAACGAACCATGTTGGTTAATACACTTGGGCGAAAATGGGAGTTTACCTTTACAATTCTGGTAACCTTTGGAGGAGCATTTTTTGCATCTTTCCCTTTGTTTTACGCTACCTCGTTTGGTGGGGCTTATTGGGTTTGGATCGCCATCTTGTTTTCATTCGTTATACAGGCGGTTTCGTACGAATACCGAACTAAACCAGCCAACTTTTTAGGAACTAAAACCTTTGAGAGTTTCTTATTCCTGAACGGAGCATTGGGAACAATCCTGATCGGAACCGCGGTAGGTACATTTTTTAATGGAGCCATGTTTAGTCTGAATGATATGAACAACGTGAGTTGGGAAACACCTTTCAGAGGACTTGAAGCCGTGCTGACTTTTCACAATGTAGCTCTTGGGTTGTCTGTATTCTTTCTGGCACGGATCCTCGGTGCTTTGTATTTTATGAATTCGGTGGAAAGTGAAGCGATCTTTACACGTTCTAAAAAGCAAGTTCTGTATAATACCATTCCGTTTCTGGTTTTCTTTTTGTACTTCGTCATTTGGCTCCTGCTGAAGGATGGATATGCGTACAATGAAACAGAAGTGTTTATGGAGAAATTCAAATACCTGCATAATTTAATTCAGATGCCTTTAGTGGCTGTTGTTTTCTTATTGGGTGTAGTTGGTGTGCTTTGGGGAATTGGTGTTACTATTTTGAAGAATAGTTCCAAAGGAATTTGGTTTGCCGGAGCCGGCACGGTGTTGGCGGTGTTGGCCTTGTTTTTAATTGCCGGATTGAATGGAACAGCCTTTTATCCGTCGAACTTTGCTTTACAGGATTCGCTGACAATTGAAACCGCTTCGTCGAGTCACTTTACATTGACAGCGATGAGCTATGTTTCTTTAGGTGTGCCGTTTGTATTGGCCTATATTTGGTGGGTGTGGAAAGCGATGAACTCCAAGAAAATCGATGAGGCCGAAATGCAGGAGGAAGATTCACACGCCTATTAACTGAGTTTGTTGTATTACAATTTAAAGCTTGAAATTATGTATTTGAAACTAATTTTATATTTCCTGACCTGGCCGGCACTAATTGTTTTGTCGTATCATTTGGTCAAGTATTTTGTGAGAAGATATAGCGATGTACTGGAAAAAGTAGAAGAGTAAACTTCCTTTACTGGAGATAAATCAAGGCCATGCCAAGTCGGTATGGCCTTATTTTTTGATCACCCTTAAGAGAAATGAGGTCAAAATGTAACCGATTATAATTAATGGGATAGCATAATATTGGAGCAGGATTGTAATTACTACAGTAAATGCAATAAACAAAAAACGAACCTCGTTTCCTATCCATTTCAAATTCTTGAATTTCATTGAAAACATAGGAAGTTCTGAAATCATTAGAGAGGAGAGAATTGCAATTGCAGTGAGCAGATTAAATCGACTGAGAATGATTTTTCCAATGACCGGGCTCGTGCCAAGTTCTAAAATTAATCCGAGTGACGCGTAAAAAATAGCATTGGCCGGTATGGGGAGCCCCAGGAAACTCTCGCTTTGCCGGGTATCCAGATTGAATTTTGCCAGCCGAAATGCTCCGGAAATAGGGACCAGTAATACTGAAAATAAAAATATCCACTGCAATGGAGTTGCGTCGATTTCAAAAATGGGTTGATTTTTTTGAAACAAGGCTAGTTCGAGCATGGTAAATAGCATGGCAGCCGGAGCCAGTCCAAATGATATCAAGTCAGCCAGTGAGTCCAATTGTTTGCCAATTTCAGAATACGCGCCTAATAAACGTGCAGCCATCCCATCTAAAAAATCAAATACCGCGGCAGCAAAAATAAACACGGCAGCCCAGCCTAACTGTCCTTCAATTCCAAAGAAAACAGCCAAGCTCCCCGCGGCAAGGTTCATTGAGGTAATGAAGTTAGGAACCCAAAAAAATAATTCGCTGACTCGTTTCATTAGCTTAATTCTCCAATTATAGTTTGTGACCCCGTTACGTTATCGCCAAGTTTTACTTTAATTTCAGTATCGAGCGGTAAATATAAATCAACGCGACTACCAAATCGAATAAAGCCCATTTCCATATCCTGGGTTACGAGTTGCCCAACATGCAGGAAGTTTAGAATACGCCGTGCCATTGCTCCGGCAACCTGATTGGCCATGATCTCACGTCCGTCTTTTAGTTTGATGGCAACGCAGGTTCGTTCGTTCTCCTCGGCCGATTTGTCTTTGAATGCAGCGTAAAACTCTCCTTTTTTATGCTTTATAAAGGTGACGGTTCCGGGAGCCGGAATCCAATTGATATGCACATTTAATGGAGACATGAAAATAGAGACCTTCTTGCATTTTTGATGGAGGTACTCTTTTTCTTCGGTTTCTTCAATAGTACAAATTTTGCCGTCAGCCGGAGCTAATATTTCTTTGCTGTTGAGTGTAATTTTGCGATCAGGATATCTGAAAAACTGAAGGACAAGGACTAGCATAATTAATGTGCCAAAGGAAATAATTGATCCCACAATAGCGCATGATGCCAATAGCCAGGTCAGAAGGTTTATTATAAGAACGATTATTATTGTATTTCGGATAATTGATTTTCCTGCCGGGTGAAATTTCATAATGTCAATGTATATAATGTCAATAGTTGTCCGAATGTTGATCCATTAGAATAGCA
Source organism: Sunxiuqinia indica (assembly GCF_009847015.1). GTDB lineage: Bacteria > Bacteroidota > Bacteroidia > Bacteroidales > Prolixibacteraceae > Sunxiuqinia > Sunxiuqinia indica. The sequence goes on along the minus strand of NZ_WVEM01000012.1, from coordinate 82,567 downwards.
TTCGTTTTTGTCAGGACAAAAATAAGGAAATAAATTGATGCCTTGTTTATGGAGTCGTTTTTAACAAACAAATTATTAGAATTTGTATTTCATCGTGATGTAATCCTGACAGATTTCAGGTGAAGATTTTGAGATAAAGGACTATGATGGGGACGGCAAAAAAGATACTATCGAACCGATCCAAAATGCCTCCATGACCGGGTAAAAAGTTGCCGCTGTCCTTCAAACTGAATTGGCGCTTGAAAAGTGACTCTGTTAGATCGCCAAAAGTTGAAAACACAACGGTGAGCAAAGCGATTGCGATCCAGTGGTGAATTGCAATTTCAGGAATGAATTTGCTTGAAATAAGAACCGCAATGCCAACGGCTGACAGTGCTCCTCCGATCGCTCCTTCCCATGATTTTTTTGGTGAAATTCGTTCGAATAATCGATGTTTTCCTATGCTTACACCAAACAGGTAAGCACCCGAGTCATAGGTCCAAATAATTGCAAATAGTGCCAGTAATAGCGACGGATTGTAGATGTTGTTCGAGGGGAAGACCAATAGACAGATCATGCTTATTGGAAGGGCAATGTATATGAGTCCAAGGACGCCGGCGGCCATGTTTTCAAACGGAAAATCTTTTCCTCGATATAGCTCAGCAATAAAAACTAAAAGAAAAATTGGAATGAGGCAGTAGTAGGCTATTTGCGGTAAAATACCTTTCCCAACCAGAAAAAAGGAAACAAAAAATAGAATACCAATGGTGACGACCAAAATCTGGTTTGGAGAAATAGGGGATTTCTTAAAAAAGCTAAAAAACTCACGAAGTCCAATGATTATAACAGCTAAAAAAAGCAAGCCAAAGGCATACTCACTCAGTAACAAACTCCCAATAACAACCGCGGTGAAAGCAATTCCAGTAAGCGTTCTGATAAAAAGGTTTTTCAACGTTTGAGCTTTTTGAGGATTTTCTCCGCGTTTTCCAGATCTTTTTGATTCACATAAAGTTCGACAAGACCGATACTTGGGATGACAGAATCATGCTGATTAAGAGTGAAGGATTCAACACCATGTTCATCCAATAATTCCTGCGCAATCTTTACCTGATATTCCTGATCGGAAGAATAAACAATTACTAAATCTTTTTCCATAGCTTGGTTCTTAAAATAGTTCGTCAGCTAAAAGTACGAATAATTTTTTGGGACCATGCATTCCCATAACCAATGTTTTTTCAATATCTGCAGTACGGCTAGGGCCGGATATGTTGGTAATCATACTTGGAAGTCGGTCTGGATATTTCTCTTCTATTTTAGTTAATGCATCATCAAGGAAACTAACCAGCTGATCTTTACTTGCTAGTACAATGTGGCATTCAGGAAAAACAGTTAGTCGACGACCGGATCTCGAAGCTGAGCTGACTAAAATAGATCCAAGGTGTGCAACTAAGTATTCACAGGTTGTTATACCCACGCCAATATGCTCAAAATTATCCAGCAGTTTTTTATACGCAATATCTCCTTTTAAGACATCCTGTATTTCAGGCTCCAAACACACCAGGTGCTCAAGCTTTTCTGATTTAATCAGTTTCTTTAATTCAGGAATTACGCCATTCAGATTTTCAATGCGGAGAACCTTCCCACCAATCAGTTCAAGATTCGCTTGGAAACAGTCGACTAGGTTTTCCTCCAATGAAGGGTAAATTGGAGATTTGAAATCGGGGCGGGCTAAATGCTGCCCACCCCTTTTATGTTGAGTTTCTTGTAACCGACTTAGTATTTTAGCTCTCGATGAGTTCATTTGTAATTGAAATTACACTGAAGTAGCTTCGTTGGGCTCCTCTTTCGAGGGTATTGATTTAATGACTTCTTGTTTTTCTGCCGTTAATTCTTCTCTAACCCAAGGTCTTTTCCCAAATATTTCTTCCAGATCTTCACCAAAAATAACTTCTTTTTCCAGCAGGCGATCTCCTAGTTTTTTGTGGCCTTCAGCATTATCTTTCAATACTTGTAATGCCCGTTTGTATTGCGCGTCGATCAGTTTTTTTGCTTCGGAATCAATCAGTTCGGCTGTTTTTTCGCTGTATGGTTTCGTAAAACCATAGTCGTTTTGGCCGGTTGAATCATAAAAACTAACATTTCCAACTTTTTCGCTCATTCCAAAGATGCTAATCATCGCATAAGCTTGTTTGGTAATTTTCTCCAGGTCGTTTTGAGCTCCTGATGAAATTGTTCCAAAAATAATTTCTTCGGCGGCTCTTCCTCCCAAGGCTGAGCACATCTCGTCAAGTAGTTGTTCTTTTGTCGTAATCGATCGCTCTTCGGGTAAATACCAGGCAGCTCCCAGTGCTTTTCCGCGAGGAACAATGGTTACTTTCACCAATGGATGTGCATGCTCGAGCAACCAGCTAATTGTTGCGTGACCTGCTTCGTGGTAGGCTATTCGTTCTTTTTCCTCCTTCGAAATAATTTTATTTTTCTTTTCTAAGCCGCCGATAATACGGTCAACGGCATCCAGAAAGTCTTGACGACCAACATTGTCACGTTCTTTTCGGGCTGCAATCAGAGCTGCTTCATTGCACACGTTGGCAATGTCGGCACCCGAAAATCCCGGTGTTTGCTTGGCCAGGAATTGGGCCTCCACCTCATCTGATAATTTGATGGGGCGCAAGTGAACTTTGAAAATTTCACCGCGCTCATTCAGGTCGGGCAATTCTACGTGTATTTGGCGGTCGAAACGCCCGGCACGCATTAAGGCGCGGTCAAGCATGTCTGCCCGGTTTGTCGCAGCCAGTATAATTACTCCGGAATTGGTGTCGAAACCATCCATTTCAGTAAGTAGTTGGTTCAAAGTGTTTTCGCGTTCGTCGTTTGAGCCCATGTTGGGGTTTCTACCTCTGGCACGACCAATGGCATCAATCTCGTCAATAAAGACAATACATGGTGCTTTTTCTTTGGCTTGTTTAAATAAATCCCTAACACGCGATGCCCCAACTCCGACAAACATTTCCACAAAGTCGGAACCCGACATAGAGAAAAACGGTACGTTGGCTTCGCCGGCAACTGCTTTTGCCAGCAATGTTTTACCAGTTCCAGGAGGTCCAACCAAAAGTGCACCTTTAGGGATTTTACCACCCAGTTTCGTGTATTTTGCAGGGCTTTTTAAGAAAGAAACCACTTCTTCAACTTCCTGTTTGGCTTCAGCTAATCCGGCAACCTCTTTAAACGTAGTGCTAACGCGTGAGTCTTTATCAAAAACCTTAGCTTGTGATTTTCCTACACTGAATATATTTCCAGCACCTCCAGCACCTCCAGTACCTTTACTCATGCGGCGGAAAATCCACCACCAAATAGCAATGATGAGCAGGAAAGGAAGTATCCAGCTTAATATTTCGCTAAAATAATTGTGAACAGTTTGATACTCGACGGGAACTTTATCCGAATCGTTAAAGTTAGCCTGCGCTTCTTGCAGGTTACTTTCAAAAGTTTCAACTGATCCGATGGTGAATACGAAATGAGGACCAAATTTTGACGGTGCACCAAAACCGGTGTTTAATTTGTCAGAATAGTCATCATAGCTCGACTCTTTCAAGTATATTTGAGCTTCCTCTCGGTTAACCACAACAATTCGTTCAATGTCATGCTGTGTCAGCATGTTGGTTTTAACTTCGTTCCAGGTCGTCTTTACCGGTCCGCCGCCAAAGCTGAAATACTGGATGGCCAGAAAAATGACAATCACGATTCCATAAATCCAATAAGGATTAAATTTTGGTGGCTTTCCCCCGGGTTTAAAATTCCCCAGACCAGGACGCTGTTTATTCTTTTTATTGTTATCTGCCATTTCGTCTAATTTTCAGTTTGTATTTTTTCTGTGGCTGCATCAGCCCAAAGGTTTTCTAAATTATAATGTTTTCGAGTTTCATGTTGAAATACGTGTACCATGACATCAGCATAGTCTAACAAAACCCAAACGGAGTTTTGGTAACCATCCTTGTGCCAGGCTTTTTCTCCTACCATCTCTTCAACCGTCCGTTCTACTGAATGTGCAATAGCATCAACTTGGGTGGTTGAGTTCCCATGACATATGATGAAGTAATTACATTCGGAATGATTTATTTTTGTCAAGTCTATTTTCACAATATCTTTCCCCTTGATCTTATGGATCCCTTCCAGAATAGCGTTTAACAGCTGTTGACTATCTTTTCCTATTGGCGTTTTCTGCATAGATTTATTTTAGAACTACAAAGATAAATTTTTTCACTTATTTTGACGATTTTAAATACATTCGGTAACAACCTGAAATAAGCATCAATACAGTAACGATTTTAAATTCCGATTGTTCTTTATTCAGATTCAGGGGTTACTTTTTATTTAAAAAATCGGGAACGCTTGAAAATCTATAAAATAGCTTATTTAAAAATGCGAATTAATTTTTTATACTATGTGTCAGCATATCGGTAAAACCCTCGTTAAAGTAGACCGAACCGAGAGTACCAATAACTATGCCATCGGTCAAGTGTATGAAAATGAAGTGGAAGAGGGAACTGTCTTTTTGGCACACGACCAAACTGCCGGACGTGGACACTTTGCCAATAAGTGGGAAAGTGAAGCAGGGAAAAACCTAACCTTCTCAATTTTTATTCGGCCGGCGTTTTTGGCAGTTCACCAAACATTTATGCTTTCAAAGGTTGTTTGCCTTGGAATTGAAAACTGTTTGAGCAAGTTTATTGACGACGTAAAAATAAAGTGGCCCAATGATGTCTATGTAAATGATCGAAAGGTGTGTGGCATTTTAATTGAAAATGGAATTATGAATAGCCAAATTCGGCAGAGTGTTATTGGTATTGGACTAAATGTTAATCAAGCGCGCTTCCACTCTGACGCCCCTAATCCCGTGTCGTTAAAACTTATTTCGGGGGAGACCTACGATTTAGATGCTCTTCTGAAGGATATTCTTGAGTCGATCGATTATTGTTATGCGCAGTTGGTTGCGGGAAAGTTTGAATACCTCGATCAGGCGTTTCATGACCGACTATATCGATTTGAAGAATGGCATGCTTTCAAGGATGAAAATCACCATTACACAGGGAAGATTACAGGAGTAAATGAGATTGGGCAACTCAGGATACAAGAGAAAGAGGGACCAATACATGAGTATCATTTTAAAGAGGTGGTATATTTATAAACTGACTTCACTAATACTTACTTGAATTCAGTATTAATTGATGTCGAATCTGGACAAGTCCACTGAAGAACGAATAGCAGACTCCGTTATTTTTTGTAATTTCATCTCGCCGGAATTCCGAATGTTGACCAGATATTTCCATCGGGTTTGTTATTCGGATGAAAATTGAAAAACAATATAATTGAACATATATGTACTCTTGGTTTGTTGAATTGAGTCCGATTATGCAAGCTTTGCTTGCAACACTATTTACGTGGTTTGTAACAGCTCTTGGAGCTGCGATGGTTTTTTTCTTCAAAAAAATCAATCGGAAAGTGTTGGATGGAATGCTTGGATTTGCAGCAGGAGTGATGATCGCTGCCAGCTTTTGGTCCTTGCTTGCCCCAGCTATTGAGTTGGCGGAAGAAACTACAAATTCACCATGGATTCCAGCAGTAATTGGCTTTTTGTCCGGAGGAGCCTTTTTGTGGCTAGCCGACCAGTATCTCCCACACCTTCACCTTGGGTTTCCGAAAGAAGAAGCAGAAGGGATACCAACATCGTGGCGTAGGAGTGTGTTGCTGGTTATGGCAATTACCTTGCACAATATTCCCGAGGGACTGGCAATAGGTGTGGCTTTTGGAGCTGTTGCTGCCGGTATTCCAGCCGCTTCGTTGGCTGGGGCCATTGCATTGGCCATTGGTATTGGCATTCAAAATTTCCCCGAGGGGGCAGCTGTGTCCGTCCCTTTGCGACGAGAGGGAATGTCGAGAACAAAAAGTTTTATGTACGGACAAGCATCCGGTATTGTTGAGCCAATTGCCGGCGTGATTGGAGCCGCTGCTGTTTTATTGATGCGCCCAATACTGCCATACGCCTTATCTTTTGCTGCCGGGGCAATGATCTATGTGGTTGTTGAAGAGTTAATTCCGGAATCGCAGTTGGAGAAAAATACCGATATTGCTACAATTGGTGCCATGCTTGGTTTTGCTGTGATGATGACTTTAGATGTCGCTTTGGGCTAATTTTCAATCAAACTTCTTGGTGCAATAAGCTTTTAAACATATTTATCTTCGTGAACAATTCGGATCATTGAGCGTAACACTATTCAATTTTTATTTAAATCAGAAAAGCATGAATAGTGTAATTGTTGGTACCTGGAAGCTTTTATCTTTTGAGCTTCAGAAAGAAGATGGAGAATTGAAGTATCCGTTTGGGAAAGATGCAATTGGTTATGTGAATTACACCGCATCGGGTCATTTTTCGGTTCAGTATATGCCAAAAGAACAAGATCCGAATAACTTAAAAGGAATTTCTTATTTCGGAAGCTACGAATACAACCGGGAAAAAGATTACATCATTCATCATGTTGAGGGGTCGTTGTTTCCCAATGATGAAGGTCTGGACAAAATACGCAAGGCTCGGTTTAGAGGTAAAAGCCTCAAATTAACTTGCCCACCAATGAGCTGGGGACCGGATGAGGACTTGATAGCCACAATCAGTTTTGAAAAACAAGAGGAATTACCTCCCGTTCGAGTCGCTTTTTAGTCTTTTTTTCGGAGGGTCAAATTCAATAGCCAATCGAATTGGAACAGAAGTATGAGAGCTACGCCGATTTGAAGAAGATAGGCTAGTTTTTTCAACGGAATGCCAGCGAATTGGTAGTCCAGTGAAGAAGTTAAGCTTGTAATTACCAAACCGAAAAACAAGCCCAGGAAAAAGAAGACCCAGGCAATACGAGTGCTTTTTTGCACCGAAGTTTGTTGTCGCTTTTCCTCATAGATTTTGTCCATCATCCGATCTTCAAAATCCTCAAAAGGCATTTTTAAAGCAGAATGTTTCATCAGGTCTTTTACGAGCTTGTCTTCTTCTTTAAACTGCTCCATAATCAAGTCGTTTTAAATTCGTTTTGCATGAGTTGTTGAACAATGGCCAGCATGTTTTTTCGCCCACGGTGGAGGATTACCCGAATATTGGATTCCGACCATCCTGTTTCTTCTGAAACTGTCTTGGTATCTTGTTCTTCCAGATAAAACAAGCGAAGGACCAAACTTTCTTTTGGTGAGAGTCGTTTTAGTGATTCCTGAACCAGAACAATCTGTTCTTCGGCACTCAGTCCAGCGAAGTTTTCTTCTGTCGGTTCCTGGTCGAAGAAATTATCGGTGTAAAAATGTTCTTTCTTTTCATTCCTTATTCGTTGAAATGCCTCGTTGATGACAATGCGATAAAACCAAGTCTTAAAACTCGAACGTCTTTTAAATGACTTCAGATTTTTAAATACCTTGATAAACGACTCCTGGACGACCTCTTCAGCCCAAAACTCATCTTTTACGACTGAGATGGCCACAGTAAAAGCCAGATCCTTGTAGTTTGTTATAAAATACCTGAATCCTTCCGTATCACCGTTCAATACCTTTTTGATGTAAAGGTCGTCCATTCGTAACTTCTAGTTTTTGCTTGGTTTGTCGATGTAGTGGGCAATCACCATAGAGATACCTCCAAATAGAATTATTGATGCTGCTACAACCATGCCGTCTGTTCGCTTTACAAATTGTTCCAGTACCGGGTTCATCATCATTAGTACCGTTAATGTCAATCCAAAACCAACTCCGGTTATCAGCATCCCCAACTTTAGCCAGGGAAATCGAAACCGAAATTCACGTTTGGCATAAATTTCAGAAACATCCTTGTCCCGCTCAATCAGAGCCATTCGTTCTTTATTTCGAGCCTGTAGAAAGTAATACCATCCAAAGAAAATACTGGCGAAAAAACCAAGCCAAACTAATGTTAACATCAAATCTTCCATTGTTTTATTTTTTAAGTTTTGCCCCTTTGATGCAAGCTAATAAGAAATGTTACAAGAAAGAGCGGGTAATTGCAAAAAAGACTTTTGGTCTTTTAGAGTGCTTGATATTAAACGGAAAAAGAAGAATAATCAGTTTTGATTATAAAACGGACAACTCCATCTTTTTATTAAGAATCGTAAAATAAATGGCGTTTAAATTTTCAGTTTAAAATTAAATTGTCATATTTGCAGGAAATCATTGAACAAATGACACACGTTAGCTCTATTTCTATTCTCGGTATTCTACTCGGTATTCTACTATGGATGCGGTAATGAGAATGGTATGGAGTAACTAATAATAAAAAATAGACATAAAGCCATTCTCAAAAGAGAGTGGCTTTTTTTGTGGCGTAAACAATAGTAACAGATTATAAATAAATCATTTCATCATGAGCGACAGATTGTACATTTTTGACACGACCTTGAGAGACGGAGAACAAGTTCCGGGGTGTCAGTTAAACACGGTTGAGAAGATTGAAGTGGCCAAAGCTTTGGAAGAATTGGGTGTCGATGTAATCGAGGCTGGATTTCCAATTTCAAGTCCTGGCGACTTTGAATCAGTAGTCGAAATTTCAAAAGCGGTAACCTGGCCAACGATTTGTGCCCTTACCCGCGCAGTAGAAAAAGACATTGATGTTGCCGCCGAATCCCTCAAGTATGCCAAAAAAGGACGAATTCATACCGGAATTGGAACATCACCTTACCATATCTACCATAAACTCAATTCAACCCCTGAAAAAATTCTTGAACGTGCTGTTGCTGCAGTAAAATACGCTAAAAAGTATGTTGAGGATGTGGAGTTTTACGCCGAAGATGCCGGTCGTTCGGATAACGAATATTTAGCTAAAGTAGTTGAAGCAGTTATTAAAGCCGGGGCAACGGTTGTTAATATTCCTGATACAACGGGTTATACGATGCCCTATGAATTTGGTGAAAAAATCAAATACCTGATTGATAATGTTCGAGGTGTTGAAAAAGCAATTTTATCAACCCACTGCCATAATGATTTGGGAATGGCAACAGCGAATACAATAGCCGGAGTTATAAATGGAGCTCGCCAGGCTGAAGTAACTATTAATGGAATTGGCGAGCGTGCCGGAAATACATCGCTGGAAGAAGTGGTGATGACCTTAAAGAGCCGTTATCAGGTGTTGGGTCTCGATACGAATATCAATACCAAGAATATCTATAAAACCAGCCGATTGGTTTCGAACCTGATGAACATGCCGGTGCAGCCAAACAAGGCGATTGTGGGGCGTAATGCATTTGCTCACTCGTCGGGTATTCACCAGGATGGCGTGTTGAAGAATCGTGAGAATTATGAAATCATCGATCCCAAAGATGTCGGTATCAATGAATCGTCGATTGTGCTGACCGCCCGAAGTGGACGTGCTGCTTTGAAACACCGTTTGGAAGTGATGGGCTATGAGTTGACCAAAGAGAAGTTGGAAGACGTTTATGAGAAATTTCTGGAGTTGGCTGATAAGAAAAAAGACATCCGTGATGATGATGTTGCTTTATTGGTAGGCGATGCCGAGCAAAAGGAACGTCGCGTAAAACTGGAGTTCTTGCAGGTGGTAACCGGAAAGTCGTTGTTGCCAATGGCTTCCGTTCGAATAAACGTAGCCGGAGAACTATTTGATGCAACAGCCTCGGGTAACGGCCCTGTTGATGCAGCGATCAATGCGGTTAAACAAATTATTCGCCGTCAGGTTACCTTGGAAGAGTTCTTGATTCAGGCCATTACTCGTGGAAGCGACGACGTTGGTAAGGTGCATATGGAACTGGACTTTGATGGCGTGAAATTTTTCGGATTCGGAGCTCATACCGATATTATCACAGCATCGGTCGAAGCTTTTATTGATGCCGTAAATAAGATTCCGGTAAAATAATCAAGTATAATTTAACAAAAAAAGATAATAAATTGGAAGCAAAAACTTTATTCGACAAAATTTGGGATGCTCACGTAGTGAAGCAAGTAGAAGGAGGCCCAAATGTATTGTATATTGATCGTCATTTTATTCATGAAGTGACCAGCCCTGTTGCATTTCTGGGCTTGAAAAACAGAGGATTGAAAGTGTTTCGCCCAGATCAAACTACCGCAACACCAGATCACAATGTTCCAACAATTGATCAGGAGCTGAGTATCAAGGACGAACTTTCGCGTAATCAGGTAGACATGCTGAAAAGTAACTGCGAAACACATGGTATAACTCATCATGGTTTAGGAAGCGAAGGACACGGAGTTGTTCACATTATTGGGCCTGAAATGGGCTTAACACAACCTGGAATGACCATTGTTTGTGGCGATAGTCATACTTCTACGCACGGAGCTTTTGGAGCAATTGCTTTTGGAATTGGTACCAGCGAGGTGGAAATGGTGTTGGCCAGTCAGTGTATCATGCAGCCAAAGCCAAAGAAAATGCGTGTTACTGTTGATGGTGAGCTGAGTAAAGGTGTAACGTCAAAAGATATTGCACTTTACATTATCTCGCAGATTTCTACCAGTGGTGGAACAGGTCATTTTATTGAATATGCAGGATCAGCGATTACCAGCCTGAGCATGGAAGCGCGGATGACACTTTGTAATTTGAGTATTGAATGTGGTGCTCGTGGTGGAATGATTGCTCCGGACGAAACAACCTTTGAATATGTAAAAGGACGTGAGTTCGCTCCAAAGGGAGAAGAATGGGATAAAACGCTTGCCTATTGGAAAACGTTGAAGTCTGATGACGGAGCAAAATTTGATACTGAGTATCATTTTGATGCGGCGGACATTGAGCCCATGATAACCTATGGAACAAATCCGGGAATGGGAATCGGAATTACTCAGTCAATTCCTACTGGTAGCGAAATGGAAGGAACTGATAAAACAACTTTCCTGAAGTCGTTGAAGTACATGGATTACCAACCGGGAGATACAATGACGGGCAAAAAGGTGGATTACGTATTCCTAGGAAGTTGTACCAATGGTCGTATTGAAGATTTCAGAGCTTTTGCTGAATTTGTAAAAGGGAAGAAAAAAGCCGACGATGTAAATGTGTGGTTGGTCCCTGGGTCAAAAGCCGTTGAGAAACAGATTCTTGCTGAAGGGCTGGATCAAATTTTCGAAGATGCAGGGATGGCGCTTCGTCAGCCCGGTTGCTCGGCATGTTTGGCAATGAATGATGATAAAATTCCGGAAGGAAAATACGCGGTATCTACGTCAAACCGAAATTTTGAAGGCCGTCAGGGGCCAGGTGCACGCACGATGTTGGCCAGTCCATTGACTGCCGCCGCCGTTGCAGTAACCGGAGTGATAACAGACCCACGCGAATTGATGTAATCGAAAGTGGGCTTTCATTAATTTTAAAATTCAGAAAATAAAATGGCATACGATAAATTTGTAACATTAACTTCTACGGCAGTTCCATTGCCTGTGGAGAATGTGGACACCGACCAGATAATACCAGCGCGATTTTTAAAAGCAGTGGAGCGTAAAGGATTTGGCGATAATCTTTTTCGCGATTGGCGATACGACAAGTCAAATCAGCCAATAACCGACTTCCCGTTGAACGACAGTAAGTACACCGGAAAAATATTAGTTGGAGGTAAAAACTTCGGAAGTGGATCGAGCCGAGAGCATGCTGCATGGGCGATTTACGATTTTGGTTTTCGGGTAGTTGTTTCCAGTTTTTTTGCTGATATTTTTAAAGGTAATGCCCTGAATAACGGGCTGCTACCGGTTGTTGTTACTCCAGCTTTTCTGGAGAAAATATTTAAGGCAATTGAAAGTGATCCATCCACCGAATTTGAAGTGGATTTGGAGAAACAAAAATTTACCCTGCTGGCTACCGGGGAGGCTGAAGAATTTGAAATCAATCCATATAAAAAACACTGTTTGCAAAATGGATTGGATGATATAGATTTTCTTGTTGACTCGAAAGAAGATATCGAAGCATTTGAAAATAAATAAACGTGTAATGACGGGAAAAATGGTTGAAGTAAAAGACCAGGAACTTTGTATAATGGACACAACCTTGAGGGATGGAGAACAGACCTCGGGGGTGTCGTTCACGGATACTGAAAAGTTAAGTGTCGCAAAAGTGCTGTTGGAAAGTGTAAAAGTTGATCGTATTGAAATTGCGTCAGCTCGTGTTTCTGAAGGCGAATTTGAAGCAGCCCGTCGAATTATGGTTTGGGCTAGTCAACTTGGCTATCTTAATCGCGTTGAGATATTGGGCTTTGTAGATGGGAAAATCTCACTCGACTGGATTGACAGGGCAGGGGGAAAGGTGATTAATCTACTGTGTAAAGGATCTTACAAACATGTCAGCCAACAGCTGAGAAAGACACCGGAAGAACATATTGCCGATATTCAAAAATCAGTAGATTACGCTAACGAATTGGGTATTGCAGTCAATGTTTATTTGGAGGACTGGTCAAATGGAATGAGAAACTCCAAAGATTATGTGCACTTCATGGTCGGCAAGTTGAAAGAAATGAAAATTCAACGCATTATGTTGCCGGATACTCTTGGGATTTTAGATCCGGACGAAACATACATGTATTGTAAGGAAATGATTGAATCGTTCCCCGATGTTGACTTTGATTTTCATGCACACAACGATTATGACCTGGCAATTGCAAATGTTTTTCATGCGATTAAAGCTGGTATCCGCTGTGTACACACAACCGTAAATGGATTAGGAGAGCGCGCAGGAAATGCACCTCTTTCAAGTGTGATTGCAACAATTAAAGATCACCTGAAAATGGAAACGAAGGTGAACGAAAGCATGTTAAACCGGGTTTCAAAATTGGTAGAGACTTTTTCTGGAATCAGAATTCCAACCAACAAACCATTAATCGGGGAGTTTGTATTTACCCAGTGTAGTGGAGTGCATGCCGACGGTGATAATAAGAATAATTTGTATTTCAATGATTTGTTGCCGGAACGGTTTGGACGTACCCGATCATACGCTCTTGGGAAAACTTCAGGAAAAGCTAACATTAAAGCAAACCTAGAAGACATGGGCATTGAACTGTCGACTGAGGCCTTAAAAATGGTTACGAACCGGATTATTGACCTTGGCGATAAAAAGGAAACCGTAACTGCCGAAGATTTACCGTATATTGTTGCTGACGTTCTTCAAGAGAGTTTAGAACAAAAGATTCTCATCAATAATTATTCGCTGTCGCACGCCATGGGTTTAAAGCCATCAGCAACGCTCAGCATACAAATTGATGGAAAAACATACGAATCAACTGCGTCGGGAGATGGTCAGTACGATGCTTTTATGAATGCATTGAAAAACATCTATCGTCGGTTGAAAAAGCCGTTCCCAAAATTATTGGATTACAGTGTTACAATTCCTCCGGGAGGAAAAACTGACGCATTAGTAGAATCGGTAATTATCTGGCAGCTCGATCGGGAGTTTAAAACCCGGGGGCTGGATTCTGATCAAACGGCAGCAGCTATTAAAGCTACAACTCGTATGTTGAATTTATTGGAACATACGAACACTTAAAAAATAAGCCCCATGACCAGATTCACCAAACAAGGGAAAATCCATTTTCCCAAAAACAAATTCTTTCGTCCACAAAGACGATCAGCTAACATTAAAGAAACTGTTATTATTGAAAAATGCTACTGTCCGAATGGACATTCGCTACTTGATGAAAACAGTAAATTTAGTGACCACCCCGGAATTAAAGTTAAGGTGATAAGAAATGGGGGAGATGAAGGCTTTTTAGTTTTAAGCCCTAAATTTGGAGATTACTCCAAAATGAGTATTGATATCACATTCAAAAATGGCGATCTGCTTGAAATGTTTTGCCCGGAATGCAATGCGAAAATACCAATTTATTCAAGCTGTTACATATGCCACAATCATATGTTGACACTTTTTACGACCAAAGATAACTCCTATCAGCATTGTGTGGGAGTATGTCAAAAAGTAGGATGTCATAACTCAAAAATGGTTGAAAATGAACGGATGATATCAGTTATCAGATCTGGTATAAATAGGAATAATTAACAGAATAAATAAAAATGAAATTGAATCTTGCGGTTCTCCCTGGAGACGGAATCGGTCCTGAAATAACAGAGCAGGCCATGAAAGCGGTGAAAGCCGTTGCAGTAAAATTTAATCACGAATTAGAATACAAATACGCTTTAACCGGAGCAGCGGCCATCGATAAAGTTGGTGAGCCTTATCCTGATGACACACACGAATTGTGTATGAAATCTGACGCTGTGCTGTTCGGAGCGATTGGTGATCCAAAGTATGATAATAACCCAAAAGCGACGGTACGTCCGGAGCAAGGCTTGTTATTGATGCGTAAAAAATTGGGTTTGTACGCCAATATTCGGCCGGTTGAAACTTTTGAGTCGCTATTGCACAAATCACCGCTTCGTCGCGAGTTGGTTGAAGGGGCTGATTTTGTGGCTATTCGCGAGTTGACCGGAGGTATTTATTTCGGTGAAAAAGGCCGTAAAGATGATGGAAACACAGCTTTTGATACTTGTACTTATACCCGTGCTGAAATTGAGCGAATTTTGAAATTAGGCTATGAGTTTGCTTTGAAACGCAACAAAAAGTTGACTGTTGTAGATAAAGCCAATGTATTGGAAAGCTCACGTTTGTGGCGCGAGGTTGCCCAGGAAATGGCACCCAACTATCCGGATGTAAAAACCGAATACATGTTTGTTGACAATGCTGCCATGCAGATCATTCAGTGGCCTAAAAACTTTGATGTGATGGTTACCGAAAACATGTTTGGTGATATACTGACAGATGAAGCCAGTGTAATTACCGGCTCTCTCGGTCTGCTTCCATCTGCATCAATGGGAATCCATACTTCGGTATTTGAACCTATTCATGGTTCATACCCACAAGCTGCCGGAAAAGATATTGCGAATCCCATTGCAACCATCCTCTCTGCAGCGATGATGTTCGAATATGCTTTCAATCTGATGGATGAAGGAAAATTGATTCGCGATGCAGTCAACGCTTCGTTGGCTGAAAAAGTTGTTACCGAAGATATTGCTGAAGGTAAAGCGTTCAAAACCTCGGAAGTTGGCGATTGGATTGCTAACTATATTGGCAAAGCATAAATTATAAAATAGACGAAATAGCAGCGAGGCTTTCCAATTTGGAAAGCCTCGCTTGCTTAAAACAATTTTGGTTTCTGAGGGTTCTTTTGTATAGTTTTGCAATTATAAACCACTAAAAATTAAACCATGAGAAACTTGAAAGCTGTATTGACAGCACTGTTTTTATTTCTAGTGTTTGCATCCTTTGCACAACAAGAGAATTGGCTGACTTTGTTTAATGGTAAAAATCTTGATGGTTGGATCCAAAAAAATGGGCAGGCAACCTATACCGTTGAAGACGGGATGATCGTTGGAACAACAGCTAAAGACAGTCCTAACTCTTTTCTATGTACGCAAAAAGACTATGGCAATTTTGAATTGGAATTCGATGTAAAATTATTGGATAATGAATTGAATTCCGGCGTACAAATCCGTTCAACGACAAAAGAATCAGAAGGAGACGAGAAGTTTGGTCGGGTTAATGGCCCGCAGGTTGAAATTGAAGCCAGCGGGGAAAAAGGAGCAGAGGCCGGCTATATTTATGGCGAAGCTTGTGGTGGATGGATGACTCCCAAAGAAGAATTAATTCCTCATAAAGCGTTTAAGGATGGCGTGTGGAATACCTATCGGATTGTCGCAAATGGGGCAAGAATTCAAACATGGATTAATGGAGAACAAATTTCAGACTTGATTGACAATGAGAAATTTGAATCTCATCCGAAGGGATTTATTGGTTTGCAGGTCCATGGTGTTGGGCAGCGCGGACCGTTTCAGGTTGCTTGGAGAAACATCAAGCTTAAGGAACTTGAATAACCAATTTTAGACAATACAAAAAGGCTTTCTCTGTTAACAAAGAAAGCCTTTTTATATGTTTTCAGAAATTGCTCTTTACCAAAGAAAAGAGCAGGATCTCTTTATTTTATTTGATTAACTCTTACAGCTGTAGGTCCTTTTTGGCCCATTTCTACTTCAAAGCTAACAAGATTTCCTTCTTTAATTTCTCCTTCTACATTGTTGATGTGTACAAAGACACTTTCCTTGGTTTCAGAATCACGAATGAAACCGTATCCTTTGGAGTCGTTAAAAAATGAAACAGTTCCTTTTCTTACCGGATCTTCTTTTGCATTCGGATCAGCTTTAGGAACACTAACTTCGATGTCTTCGATGTTGATTTCTTCTTTTTGTGTCGGATCGGGTGGAGTATCGGTAATATTGCCATTCGCATCAACATAGGCGATCATGTCGTCCAGGCTGTTCGACTTATCGCCGTCTTTTCTGGCTAAGCGTTTCTTCTCTTTTTCTTTTCTCTTCTTTTCTTTTTTATTCCGTACTTCTTTTTTGTTAAATGTTTCTTGAGATCTACCCATAAATTAAAATTCTCCAATTATAAATGTTACTATTTTTTAAGTTTTACATTAGCAAAACCTCGTTCAGACTTTTACTGTGTAATTTCCCTTTTGTTACAGTAATAACAAGGATTATTTCAGAAGTTTTAAAAATTAGGATCATCCAAAGGGCTGCGGTCTAAAAACGAAGCAAGTTGAAATAGTCTTTCGAACCTGAATTTTTCATCTGAAATTTCGGCTAAAGTTACAATTTTATTTGTTTGATTTATAATTTCAGTTTAAAGTTCCTTTGCATGTTATTTAGTTGCGACATTTCGAACTGCTATCCGGCGTTTCACTTTTGTGGGTTTTAGACGAATCTGCGACCAGTCGATTAATTTCTTTTAACTCGTTGTTTGTTAAATAGCGCCATTTTCCAACGGGTGTATCCAATGCAATATTCATAATCCGAATGCGCTGAAGTTCGGTTACATTAAATCCCAGATATTCGCACATCCGTCGAATTTGCCGATTGAGTCCCTGTGTAAGAATAATGCGGAATGAAAACTTGCCGGTTTTTTCCACAAAACATTTACGGGTTACGGTATCAAGGATCGGAACCCCGTTGCTCATCTTCGTAATAAAATCTTTGGTAACTGGTTTGTCAACAACTACCAGATATTCCTTTTCATGATGATTACGTGCTCGTAAAATTTTATTGACGATGTCGCCATCGTTAGTCAATAAGATTAAACCTTGGCTAGGCTTGTCTAATCGTCCGATTGGGAAAATACGTTTGGGGTAGTTGATGTAGTCGATAATGTTATTTTTTTCTACCCTGGTATCGGTTGTACAAACAATACCCACCGGCTTATTAAAGGCGATGTAAACCGGTGAATCATTTGGTTCTGAAATCAATTTGCCATTGACCCGCACTTCGTCGTTGGCAGAAACCTTTGTTCCCATTTCCGGGACTTTTCCATTAATTGTTACCCGACCTTCTTCAATCAACTTGTCAGCTGCCCGGCGAGAGCAGTATCCAACTTCGCTTAAGTATTTGTTTATCCGGGTTAAAGATATTTCGGTCATGCTATATTGTTGAGATAATTAACATGCATTTTGATCTGGTTTTTGAATAGCTGCACGTGTTTTCGCTATAATCAAGTTGTGTTTACAGCGTATGTTATTCGTCAATTTTCAAGATTGTTCTTCCTTTCGATTTTCCTTCGAGCATCAAATTGATTTTTTCCTGCAGATCGTCAAGCGTTATTTCAGTACTTGTGTTAGATAACTGCTTTGGTTTCCATTCTTGTGCAAGCTTTTCCCAGACGATCTCTCTGTATTTCATCGGATAATTCTGCGAATCGATACCTACCAGGGTGACGCCTCTTAGAATAAAGGGGAAAACCGTCAGTTCTAACTTGGGTGAGGCCACGTTGCCACAACAGGTTACTGCTCCCATCGGCTTTGTCAACTTAATGATGTTCTCTAATATCACTCCGCCTACGGTATCAATTCCCCCGGCATACATGGGTTTTAATAACGGTTTCCGATCTAAGTTCTCAAACTCCTGTCGCAGGATTATTTCTTTTGCTCCTAATTTGTGTAAATACTCTCGTTCGTTTTCTTTTCCGGTAATGGCGATCACTTCATAACCTAATTTACTCAAAATCGATACACTTAGTGCTCCCACTCCTCCGGTAGCACCCGAAACAATAATCTTTCCATCTTCAGGTTTTACTAATTCTGTGAGACGATGTACTGACATGCCAGCTGTTAAACCAGCCGTTCCATATATCATAGCCTCTTTCATCGATAGGTTTTGGGGTAGCTTTACAGCCCAATCTGAGGGAACTTGAATGTATTCACCAAATCCACCATCGGTATTCATCCCCAAGTCATAACTGGTAACAAGTACTTGATCGCCTGTTTTGAAGGAAGCGTTGTCCGAATCTGTAATTGTTCCAACGGCATCAATACCAGGGGTGTGTGGGTAATTTCGGGTTACTCCTTTGTTACCAGATGCTGAAAGTGCATCTTTATAATTTAATGAACTGTATTGAACTTTGACGCGTATTTCATCTTTATCTAAAGGTTCAAAGGACATTTCTTGAATTGAACCAAGGTAATTGCCGTTTTCTTCTTTCACTCGAAACGCTTTAAATGTTGATTTTCCGTCCATCGTTTTCTCTTTTGTTAGTCATGTGCAAATATCAAAACAAATAAAATCTAAAACAAAAACTAATAGTTTATCATTTAATCGCAGCCAAGGGATTGCACGGCTGTATGATTAAATGAATAGCTTTTTTTTAGGACGAACACTTAGGTTAATGTTCGTTCGGTTGTTGAACCTTTCCAATTTGGCGTGTATCAATAGGAAAACAAACCGCCATGAATTATCAAAAATCGAAAATGCTCCTCGGATGGACTGTATTCCTGATTTCTCTGCTTGTTTACGGATTAACCATTGAACCTACTTTGAGTTTGTGGGACTGTGGCGAATTTTTGGTTTCGGCCTATAAGCTTGAGATTTGCCATGCACCGGGAGCCCCTTTGTTTATGCTGTTGGGACGGGTGTTCTCGCTGCTCAGTTTTGGAGATGTGGAGAGAGTAGCCTTGCTGATCAATTTAGTTTCGGCCTTATCAAGTGCCGGAACAGTGATGCTGTTATTTTGGATCTCAGCTTGGCTGATGGAGAAGTTTACAACAGAAAACCGTGCGGCAGTTTTGTTGGCTTCGGCAGTTGGTGCCTTAACATTTGCTTTTACCGATTCCTTTTGGTTTTCGGCGGTTGAAGCCGAAGTTTATGCTTTGTCATCCTTGTTTGTGGCTTTAGTTTTATGGGCTGCCACCCGCTGGGAACGCGAAGCCGACCATCCATCTGCGAATCGTTGGATTTTGCTGATTTTCTTTTTTACAGGCTTGTCCATTGGCGTGCACTTGCTCAATTTGCTGGTGTTACCAACAGTGGCATTAATCATCTATTTTAAAAAGTATCGTTCTTCTCTAAAAGGGATATTCTTCGTTTTGGCAGGCTCTGGTTTGTTTATTATCATTCTCATGAAGGTTTTTATTCCCGGTATTTTTTCACTGGCTGGTCCAATCGAACTTTTTGCGGTCAATCAACTTGGGTTGCCGGTAAATAGTGGCTTTTACGTTTATGTAATTTTACTGGTTGCAGCTTTGTCGGCTGGTCTTTTTTATTCGCACCAAAAACAAAAGGTTGGGCTCAATCTGAGCTTGCTGTGCCTGGTTTTTTTAATGGTTGGCTATACTTCGTATTTTGTTCCTTTTATTCGTTCCGCCGCCAATCCGCCAGTCGACCAGGGAAACCCCGAAACTACGTTTGAACTAATCAATTACCTGAATCGTGAAAATTATGGTAGCCGCCCCATTCTATATGGCGCAACATACGGGTCAGTTGCCCGGTCGTATACTGACCGAATCAGTTATGAGTACGATGGAGAACAGTATTATCCGATTAAGCTAAACCCGGATATTAAGTATGAACCCGGAACAGCGAGTTTTTTCCCACGCATGAATAGCAGGGAAGAGCAGCATTTAAAAAGGTATGCCAAATGGGTTGATTTAAAAGGGAAGAAAGTACATATTCGCACCAAGTCGGGTGAGGCAAAGCAAACGACAATACCAACATTTATGGAGAATTGGCAGTATTTCTGGCGCTACCAATTTGGACATATGTATTGGCGTTACCTGATGTGGAACTTTGTTGGCCGACAAAACGATATCCAGGGGTTTGGCGGCGTGGAGAATGGCAACTGGCAATCCGGTATATCCTGGGTTGATCAGGCTCGATTGGGAGATTTATCAACTTATCCGAAAGAACTTCAGCAAAACAAAGCACACAACAGCTATTTCTTTTTGCCTTTGTTGTTGGGCTTGGTGGGGCTGTTTTTTCATTATCGAAAAGATAAACAGACCTTTCTGGAAATGATCCTACTTTTTGGGATCATGAGCATTGGCTTGGTTGTTTACCTCAATGAAATTCCAATTACACCGCGGGAACGTGACTACGTTTATGTGGGTTCTTTTTTCGTATTCAGCATGTGGGTTGGAGTAGGCGCATTCGCCTTTTTCGTTTTTTTGAAAGAGAAAATTCGAACTAATTCTGCGTTGGTTATAGTTGGACTGATGACAATGGCCGCCGGTCCGGGCATTTTGTTTCAACAAAACTACAATGATCATGATCGTTCGGGCAGGTATACCGCTCGCGATCTGGCCCGGAATTACCTGGAGTGTTGCGAGCCCAATGCTATTTTGTTTACGCATGCCGACAATGACACCTATCCGCTGTGGTATTGTCAGGAAGTGGAAGGGATTCGGCAGGATGTTCGCATAGTGGTCATGCCCTATTTAAATGCAGGTTGGTACATGAAACAAATTCATCACAAAATATACGAAAATGAAGGAGTGAAATTGACCATTCCGGCAGACAAGTATAGCAAAGGTGAAGTTGATTATTTGCCAGTTGTACCGCGAATCAGCAAGGAGCAGGCTATTGATAGGGTGCTGGATTTTGTGGCAAACGACAGTTCTCAAACCAAGGTTAGTTTACAGTCGGGCGAGCGGGTTAATTTCATTCCCGTTTCAGAAATATATTTGCCTGTGGGTGATAACAAGATTTCAATTGGAACCGACAAGAAATACCTCATGCGAAATGAGCTGGCCTTCTGGGATATTTTGAGTTCAAATGCAGCTGAGCGTCCCATTTGTTTTACTTCGATTTCTGATGCTATGGAATACGGATTGCAGGATCACCTGAGTTATGACGGATTGGTGTACCGGTTGGTGCCTGACTACCAGAAAAGTAACTCAGTAATTGATGCCGGGATTGTAGATACTGATCGCTTGTATAACAAATTGATGAAGAAATGTAATTGGGAAAACATGGAAGATGCTGACGTGTATTTCGACTGGCACCACCGACGATTGTTTGCCTCGGCACAGATTAGACTTTCTTTTTATCGACTGGCTCAGGCTTTGGTTAACGAGAATAGAAATGAGGAAGCACTTGAAGTAATCAATAAAGCCCGGGAGATTGTTCCGTTTCGAAATTGGCCATTGGATTATTACTCCGTTTTGATGAACGAACTGTATTTCAAAATGGGGAAGGAGCAAGCTGGTGGATTGGACTTAAGGCAGTTGAGCGAAAATTTGGAGGAGTGGATCAATTATTATCTAAATATGGAGGATCCCAAGCTTGTCAGTTTATCGCGCGACCTTCAATTGAAACTTTATTTATATCAGACTTTAGTAAGTAGAGCTGAGGCAAATCAGTTCGCATCATCGGATGATATGAAGGACAAATTGGATGGGTACCTGGCTCTGTTGGAAAATTAGCAAGAATTAAAAGCAGCATGTCCCTGAAAAACAAAAAGCTCGCCTTGTTGAAAAGACGAGCTTCTTGTAATATGTAACCTTTATTTGTAATTAAAGAGCCTGATCGGTTGCTGATTTTGAATCCGTATGAAATAAGGTAGAATCCAAAACTAAATTTTGTTGAACTTGTGTGGAATCAATTAGTGGAGTAGTTCCATTGGTTGATTTAAGCTCAGGCTTTATCATTACAAAGGCAAAAAGCACAGAGGCTACGACAGCCTTGGCTCCAAGTCCTTTCAAGGAAAATATCCATCCGAAGAAACCGCTGAATGAATTTTGTCTGACTTTACTTCGGACTGATTCCAACATAAATATATAATTAATGCGATGCCCTACTTTGGGTGAAGGTTCACCAACATGATCTCGCCGAATCAGTTCTTCTATATGTTTTTCGCTCATTGCTATTGGATTTAAAATTCAATTTCACCTTTTAAGTGCTGAAACTTTTCAGCTAAATACTTTCGCGTGTAAAAAAGCCTCGACTTAACAGTTCCTGGCGCAGTTTCAAGCATTCCTGCAATTTCTTTTACCGGAAATCCCTCGCGGTAGTGCATAATAAATACCGATCGATGCTCCGGGCTTAGCGAATCCAGACTTTTGAAAATTGAGTTGACTAATTTTTCTTCCGTAATTGACTCTGGTAAAACAGGGTTTACATGCCTGTCGCCGTAATGAGTTTCCTTACGAACTTCCCTGCGGCGGTATTCATTTTTGCAAAGGTTGTATGCTACCGAAAATACCCAGGTTTTAAATGGGTAAGCAGGATTAAAATGCCCAGGTTTTTCAATAATTTTCAAAAACAGATCTTGTAAAAAGTCGTTCGCTTGCGACTCCGAATTCAACATGCGAAAGAAATAATAGTACAGGCGGTCTTTATAGCGCTCATAGAGTTGGTTGAACGCTTCCTGATCGCCGTGTCTGATACTCTGCATCAACTTTTCGTCACTTGTTATTTTCTTTTCTCTTCCGAACATCTTTTTTTCGGTTGTTTTAAAATCAGAAAGATTAAACTAAAATACGTTCCAACAATAATTAGCGGGGCCAGGGTGATTCTTCGAAAACTGAAAATGAGTTCATCAAATTTATCGGGCTGATGATTATCCGGTCCGCTCATCAGAACGTAAGCTAAAGTTAATAAAAGAAGGGCAAATATTAGCCACAAATACTTCTTCCTGTCGAATAACATATTGCTTGTAATTAGTGTTGTTTTCTACAGTACACGCGAAAATAAGAAGGTTCAATTCAGACGAAGGTAAAATGAAAACAGAATTGAATTAACTGATTGTCATAACGCGGACAGAAGGGTGAAGGCCGATACTGAAACGATTGTCTTACAGATAGTTGTGCTGCTTTCGGTTAAAAAGAAGAATCTTCGTATTACACAATTTTCTTACCATGAAATTCATTCGTGTGAATCAACTGATTCAACGAATACAAGTTGTCTTTAGTGACTTTCCCGGCCGCAACGATGGTGATTCGTCCATTTGCCTTTTCAATCAGTTGATTTAAGATGGGGACACCTTCTATGGCTGTTGATTTGGTTCCGGAAGTTAGAATCCGGTCTACTCCAAGTTGTATTAAGGTTTCAATTCCTTTTAAGGGATCGCTCAGTTCATCAAAGGCCTTGTGAAAAGTAACCTGCATGGGACGGGCACGCTCAACGAGCATTTTTGTATTCAACTCATCAATTTTACCCTTTTTTGTGAGCAGGCCAAACACGACAGCTGGAACGTTGAGTTGCTTGCAAACGTCAATATCAGCTTTCATAATTTCAAGCTCTGCTTGCGTGTATCTGAAGTCACCACCTCGTGGCCGAATCATCACAAAGGTTGGAATAGTCAGCTGTTCCACACAGATTTTGATCGTTCCGAATGATGGGGTAGTTCCTCCCATAGCTAGGTTTTCGCATAGTTCAATGCGATCAGCTCCGGCTTTTTGGGCGGATAAGCCTTCGGCATAGCTTTCGATACAGGCTTCTTTTAGATGCATGATGACGATTAATTTTGAGCATGCTCTAATTGAGCTAGTTTTACGAAAGAACTGGCTGCTAGCCAGGCTGTAGAATAAGCTATTTGTAAATTATAACCACCGGTATTCGCATCCAGATCCATCACTTCTCCAGCAAAAAATAAGTTCTTTATGAGTTTTGACTGCATCGTCTTGCCATCGATTTCGGATGTGCTAACTCCACCTGCTGTAATAATTGCCTCATTGTATCCTCGGTAGTCAACTACTTCAAAAGGCAGGTTTTTCATCAAAAGCATTACTTTTCGTCGTTCTTTTGAGTTCATCTGATGGCCTTGTTTTTTACCATCGAGTTTCAGGTAATCGAGAAAGACAGGGATCATTTTAGAGGGGAGCCATTCTTTGAAAATATTTTCGATTTGCTTTTTCCCGTTTGAAGCCAAATCACGAATTAACCGGGCATCAAGCTTGTTTTCATCCAATGCAGGTTTTAGGTCAATTGTAATTCGAACGTTGCTTTTTTTATCCAGCTCATCTACAACCAGGCGGCTTAGCGTTAAAATAATCGGTCCTGTTAACCCGTAATGCGTGAAGAGCATTTCACCAAATTCATCCTTCGCTTTTTTATTGTTGACCCAAACACTGGCGTTTACATTTTTCAGGCTTAAACCTTGCAAATTGGCAGCTAGACTTCCTGACGTGACTAGTGGAACCAAGGCGGGGCGTGTAGGTTGAATCGAATGTCCAAGCTGGCTGGCTAGTTCGTAGCCGTCTCCTGTTGAACCTGTTGCCGGATAGGATTTGCCTCCTGTACAAATGATGACCGCCGTACCGGGAATGGTTTCGACTTCTCCTTTTCTGATGATAGATACTCCCCTTATTGCTTTATTTTCAGTCGTTACTTTTTCTACTTTTGATGAATAGATTATTTCTACCTGACGTTTTTTCACCCAATTCATTAAAGCATTAAGCACCTCCAGAGCGCTGTTGTTGGTCGGAAAGATGCGACCTCCCCGCTCAACAGTGGTTTCTACGCCTTCGCTGTTTAGTAGGTTAATAATTTCGGTGGAAAAAAACGCGCCAAATGCTGATTTGAGATATTTGCCGTTCGGAAAGATATTCTTGAAATAGCTTGATTGATGAGCATCATTACTAATGTTGCATCGCCCTTTCCCTGTAATCAGAAGCTTACGTCCTGCCGATTTCATTTTCTCGATTACAAGCACTTTGGCTCCTAATTCGGCTGCTCGTCCTGCTGCAATGAGTCCTGCCGGACCTGCTCCTATTACAATCAAATCGTAAGTCGTGTTGTGCTGTTTATTTGCCATCAATTCAAATTATGAGCCCGTAAAATTAAGCCTTTTCAGTTAACTATAGCAGAAGGACTTTAACTAATATGAATAGATAACTATTGTATAAACAAAAAAAAGCAACCCGGGGGCTGCTTTCGTTAATATGTTGGTGTTGAGTATTATTCTTCGGTAAGAAGATATTTATTAATGTTGTCAACAAACATTTTTTTCGTGTCTTCTTTTGTTCTTCCAATTCCCGCCATCATGACAGGTTTTCCTTCTACCGGAATGTATAGAAAAGCAGGGATGCTTTTAATGCCAAATACTCCTGCCAGTTCTCTTTCCTTTTGAGTATCAATTTTATATACTTTTACTTTTCCGGCGTATTCATTTGATACCTCTTCCAGAATAGGCGATGCAATTTTACATGGCCCGCACCAATCTGCGTAGAAATCAATAATCACGGGTTTGTCACCCAGGAATTTCCATTCTTCGGGTGATTCTTCGTAGTTCCATACTTTCTTGACAAATTGGTCTTTCCCGATTAAACTTGTTCCACCATCATCGTTTTGCGATAGGCTCGAAGCCTTCTCAACCCCTGTTTCTTTCTTGTTGTCACGGGTTCCTGTTGCACAACCGACTGTTGTAATTGCGGCTAATGCGATTATAACTAACAGCTTTTTCATTTTATTCCTATTTTTATTCATATATTTTCTATTATTTCATTAGACGTATACCGTTGTAATTTCTTATTTGATTCAACAACTAATGCAAATATATAGAAATATGCATATCAATCATCATGCCATTCTAAATTTTGTGAGTTTCATCAGATTCAAGTATTTTTTTTTCATCTAACGCAACCAAAAGGTTTATGCATTTATCTATTAACTGAACAATTAAATTTTGAAAAGGAGAGAAAAAAAATGAAAAAGCTTTTAAATTTTAGCTTAGTTGCCATTTTGGCACTTTTAGTTTTTGGTTGCGACTTGAATGATGATGAGGGGTATTCTCTGGGAAACTTTTGGGTTGGATTTGGAATTATCGATGTTGATGGATCCGGCTACACAATTAAAATGGATGATGGTGAAGAGCTTTTCCCGGCAGATGGTTACTATCATTGGGATGAAGACGAGGACAGTACGCGTGTCTTGGTTAATTTCACGGTACTGGATGAGAAGTTGGTTGACGATGAGCATGAGGAGTATTATGTGCGGGTTAATTCAGTGCAAAAAATTCTATTTAAGGGTATTTTTGATATTACAGAGGAAACTGAAGATAGCATTGGAAATGATCCGGTACACGTGGAAGATGTTTGGGCTGCTAACAACATGCTAACTTTTGAGTTGGAATATTACGGAAGCGGCTTAACACACTATGTGAATCTGGTTAAGGAGCCCGGCGAATTTACTTCAGCTGATGAGCCAATTCAACTTGAATTGAGACACAATAACAATGATGATGAACCTGGTTATCAGATGTCCGCTTTTGTAACCTTCGATTTAAGTGAATTACAGTTAGCCGGTCAGGATTCAGTAACCTATAAAATTACCGGTAAAGATTATGGAGGAGAAACCTACGAATACGAAGGAACTTATCGATATTGATGGGTGATTACGTCAATTGATTAAGATGATTGCATCCGTTTCTTTATGAAGCGGGTGCTTTTTTTTGAAAAAACGACATTTGCATTAAGGAATCATTTTATTATTCTTTTCAAAAGTGTATTTTCCCAGCCACTGAAAAATTTACATATCCATGAAGAAAATTGTTATTTTGCCTGTTCTGACAGTATTATTTTATCTTGGAATAAATCAAAATTCGATGGCAGAAGAAAAGAAAACCTATGTGCCGGAAACGCCGGAGTTGAAATCAAATGTGATGACACCGGAGGTTTTGTGGTCGTTTGGTCGTGTCGGTAGCCCGGAGTTATCGCCAGATGGGCAGACTGTTTTATTAGATGTTACCTATTATCAGATTGAGGAAAATAAGTCATACCGAGAGCTGTATACGATTCCTGTTGCAGGTGGCGAACTTCAGCAATTTACCAATACTGCTTTAAAAGAATCAGGTGCTCAGTGGAGACCTGATGGCAAAAAGATTGGTTATTTGTATGCTGAAAATGATGAAACACAACTTTGGGAGATGAATCCTGATGGTTCGGAGCCAAAGCAAGTTAGCCAAATTGAAGGAGGAATCTCCGGTTTTAAGTATGCACCCGATCAAACGCATATTTTTTATGCAAAGGCTGTGAAGCTGGATGAAGACATTCACGACATGTTTCCGGACCTCCCCAAAGCTGATGCCCGGTTGGAGGACGATTTGATGTACCGACATTGGGATCAATGGCACGACTATACCTATAATCACATATTTGTTGCCGAGTATGGGGAGGGCGAAATAACCAAAGGAACTGATATTTTGGAGGGAGAAAAATTTGATACTCCCGATAAGCCATTTGATGGTTTAGACCAAGTGGTTTGGAGTCCTGATGGTAAAAAGATCGTTTATTCGTGCAAAAAGCTAACGGGCAAAGCTTATTCTCTTTCAACCAATACCGATTTATATCAATACGATTTGGAAACTGGCGAGACGAAGAATTTAACAGAGGAAAATAAAGGATACGACAAAAGCCCTGTTTTTTCGCCTGATGGAACAAAATTGGCCTGGACCAGCATGGAACGCGATGGATATGAGTCGGATCAAACCCGTTTGTTTGTAATGGATATGGCGACTGGGGAAAAGATCAACTATTCAAAAGGATGGGAACAAAATGCCGCTCATCTGAGTTGGGCAGATGATGGGGAAACTATTTTTTTCATCAGCGATATTCATGCCACCGATGAAATTTATCAATTGACATTAACGGAGGGAAAAATTACTCGACTAACAGATGGTGTGCACAATTACCAGTCGGTTGTTGAAACTCCAACTGGTCGGTTACTGGCGGCAAAAGTATCCATGTCGCAGCCAGCAGAATTGTATCTGGTTGATCCGAATAATGGGAAAGATGAGCCGTTAACATCAGTCAACGAAGGCTTGCTCGATCAACTGGAAATGGGCAAAGTGGAAGAGCGTTGGATAAAAACGGTTGATGATAAAGATATGTTGGTTTGGGTGATCTACCCGCCTCATTTCGATCCGAATAAAAAGTACCCGGCCATTCTGTATTGCCAGGGAGGACCGCAGGGAACTGTTAGCCAGTTTTGGTCGTACCGATGGAATTTTCAGATGATGGCTGCCAATGGATATATTGTTGTTGCACCAAACCGTCGTGGCTTACCCGGGTTTGGTATGGAGTGGCTGGAGCAAATCAGCAAAGACTATGGCGGCTTGAATATCCAGGATTATTTTTCCGCTATCGATCATGTTGCTAAAGAGCCTTTTGTTGATGAAGATCGTTTAGGGGCTGTTGGAGCTAGCTATGGTGGTTTCTCAGTTAATTATCTGGCAGGTCATCATGAAGGACGGTTTAAGGCTTTTATTTCACATTGTGGTATTTTTAATTTCGATCAGATGTACGTGACCACCGAAGAAATGTGGTTTGAGAATTGGGATATTGGCGGTCCATACTGGGATAAAGAGAATAAAGCGGCGCAACGATCCTATTCATTTTCGCCACACTTGTTTATCGAAAAATGGGATACGCCGATTTTAGTTATTCACGGAGCAAAAGACTTTCGTATTCCTTACACACAAGGTATGGGAGCTTTTAATGCTGCCGTATTAAGAGATATTCCCGCTCAGTTTCTTTATTTCCCAGACGAAAGTCATTGGGTGAGTAGTGCTCAAAATGGGATTCTATGGCAACGCGTGTTTAAGCAATGGTTAGATAAATGGTTAAAATAAAAGCTAAGTCAACAGCATAAAATAACAAGAGCCGCGAATTTCGCGGCTCTTGTTATTTTATCTATTTTTTGATGAATTTTCGAACCAGTGTTGCAGATTCTGTTTCAACCTTAAACAGGTAAAGTCCGGGTTTAAGATGTTGAACATGATAGCCAATTCTGTTCGACTGCATACCAACCTGAGATGCTTGAATTTTAGTTCCTAATGAATTGTATAAACTGATGTTGCCTTCATCTATTTTGAATCTGTTTGATGTTAGGTAAACATATTCGGAACTTGGATTTGGATAGACAACTAAATCGTTGTCTTTGTATATTAAATCATCAGTAGATGTGGCAATTGAGATGTCGGTGAAGTTTGTATTGTGACTAAAAACCACCGTTGAGTCTCCTTGAACATCGTTAAGTTCCATTCTCCATGCGTGATCAGTGGGCGGAGAATTGTACTCTCCATTACCATTGTGATCAGCAAAGAAATCAAGTTCATACGATTTTCCAACTTCAATTTTATACGATGACAGAGAAAATTCAACAGGTATGTCCGTAACCTCAATGGTGTCGATGTATGTTCCGGCTTCTACATCCAGCAAGTACAAGGTTAACATTTGTCCGGCATGCGGTGTCATTCCCGTGAAGTTGAGAGTCAATTTGTTCATCCACATGATATCGGTAAAGTTGGTGTTGTGCGCAAAATCGAGTGTTTCGTCACCGTCAACATCATTGAGCTCCATTCGCCAGGCATGATCAGTAGGCGGTGCATCGTATACTCCATTTCCGCTATGATCAGAGAAAAAATCAACAAAGTAAGATTTTCCGTCTTCGATTCCCATCACGTGAATTTCAAATGATTCCTCAACTGTAACACTTGTTCTGGCTTTTTCCATTCCGGTTGCCTGATCAATTAGTGCAAGCTTTAGTGTTTGTCCTACATGGGGAGTCATTCCCGTGAAGTTGACAGTCAATTTGTTCATCCACATGATATCGGTAAAGTTGGTGTTGTGCGCAAAATCGAGTGTTTCGTCACCGTCGACATCATTGAGTTCCATTCTCCAGGCGTGATCGCTAGACGGCGCATCATACATGCCATTCCCGCTATGATCAGAGAAGAAGTCAACGAAGTAAGATTCACCATTCTCAATTCCCAATATTTCCACCGAAAAACTTTCAGATACGGTTTCACTGGTTCTCGCTAATTCACTCCCAGTTGTTTGATTCACAACAGCAAGTTTGAGTTCCTGTCCTACATGAGGAGTCATTCCGGTAAAATTTACCGTCAGTTTGTTTGTGGGTTGCTGAATTTCTTCTACGATAATTTTTCCAGTCATCCCTAAGGCCAGATGGGGGTCACACTGATAATCGTAATTGCCGGCAATTGTAAACACATGCGAATAAGTCCATCCGGTTCCTACATTGTTCCCAAAAGATTCAGGATTTGACGGGTAGCTGGATTGTTTCCCATTTACATTGTGCGAGCCTTGAGTATTTGTCCAGACAACAGTGTCTCCAGCGTCAATTGTTAAACTAGAGGGAGTAAATACGTTGCTTGTCACTTCGATATCGTGTCGGGTTTGAGCATAGATGCCAACCGTCAGAAGGAGAAAAAAAAGAGTTAGTGCATTTCGAAGATACTTTTCAGAAGTAAATAATGTTTTCATAAGCATTAATTTTAAATTCGCGTAATGATCTCTACTTACTTATTGATACGGAGCAAAAGTTACAAGCGCTGCCTTGTAGAATAAAAAAATATCTTTTATTCTTTTAATGCGTAATTTTGAGACTCTTTTCAGAGAACCAGGGGTCTGGGATCTTTCTTTTTAAGATTAACACATTGGGTGAGTCCAATAAAATTTTATTGTTGAGGATAATTTCCGGTAGATTTGCAATGTTTGTTGGGGGACGAAATGAAAATGAGTCCGAAAAATACGAAGGTTCTTATTGGTGGCTTAGTTCGATCGCTGTTTCTGCTTTTACTGCAGAAATAACTTCTACCGGGATGCTGAGTGTAAACGTACTTCCTTTTCCTTGAATCGACTGAACTGATAATTCGCCACCCATGATATTGGTAATCCTTTGGGATATGGCTAGTCCAACACCAATTCCGCTATAAGCGCGCGTTGAGTTGTCATCTCCTTGTCTGAAAAAATCGAAAATCAATTTTTGTTGGTGATGAGGAATTCCGATTCCGGTGTCTTTTATTTTCAAGAGCAATGTGTTATCACTGATGTTAGCATGATACTCAATTTGTCCGGAATGCGTAAATTTGACGGCATTTTTGATCAGGTTAACAATTACTTGGTTGATTTTATTATTGTCGGCTATAAATTTTTGATTGACAAGATTTGGGGTCGGTTTGTAGATAAGTTCTATTTGACTTTCCTTATTCGACGATCGAACCAGTTCTTCTAAAAGAGTTTTATGTTGAAGGAACATTTCCATTCCTTTGAAGCTCTCTTTTCTTACCTTCACAAACGAACTGTCGGCTAATGCGAGTTTCAATATATCTTCAATAATTTGTAGAAGGTGGTTTCCACTCCTGTGAATTTTATCGGCAAAACTACTGATCTCATTTGGTGGAATTTTATTCATTCGCATTAACTCACTAAAACCAAGAATATGATGAAGAGGTGTACGAAGTTCGTGATTGATTGTGGCAAGAAACGCCGACTTTATTTTATTGCTCTCTTCTGCTTTCTCTTTTGCTTCAATAAGAACCTTTTGACTAGCGTTTGCATTTAATCCATTTGCGATTGTATGCGCAATCGTTTTCAATAAATGAATATCAGCTTTGGGCCATTCTCGGCTTTTCGAAATAGAGTCAAAGCCGATAAAACCCAGTAAGACTTCTCTATAATGAATGGGAACAGCGAGTAAGGAGGTAATTGATTGGCTCAATAAAATCTCCTTTTCAGCAGCAGCATATTTAGGTAATCTTTTAACTTGTTTAATGTTAATATGCTTCAGCATATTTAATTTTTTCATCCACCAGGGGAATGCCAAAGTAGGGATGTTCTGTAGGTTCTTTAATTCAGAAGGAATGCCTTTTTTACACCACTCATGCGTGTTGTTCATAATGGAGTTGTGATTTTCGAATTGAAAAACATAACAACGGTCAACATCCAGGAATTCGCCAATCTTTTTTATTGCTTTATTGATGTGTTTATCTAGATCTTTTGGCTGAAATCCAACAAAGTCAGCTGAAATAGTTGAGACTATTTTTTCAATTTGCAATCTATAATCCAGGGTGTTTTTTGATTGGTATAGTTCAGAAATGTCAGTCAACGTGCCACTGACTTCTGCCGGGCTGCCATCAGGGTTGTACCCTGAGATACCACCATTGACTTGTGCCCAAATCCAAGATCCATTTTTATGCTTTAGCCTTGCCCGAAATGCAAAATGTTTTTTTGATGTTTGGGGAAGACCATTGAGATCAGCAACTAAAGTCTCTTGATCGTCAGGATGACAAATGCTTGTCCATAAATCGCCGTTGTATGGAGCCAGTTCTTTACAACTGTATCCAATTGCTTTGGCGTAAGCTTCATTTATAATAAGTTCGTTGGAGTTAACAGACCAATGCCAAATACCAATCTGGGCAGCTTCAAAAGCATTTTTGATTATGCCAGTTTGTGAGATTTGTATTTTCGGTTTTTGTTCCAATTAATTAAGATTGACAGCCAGCGTTAATAATCAGATGTTTGAATTTTTTCTTTATGCTATTAAAATTACGATTTATTGTTGCTTTTGACTGGTTGAAGAGCAAAATCTTATTCACAATGATATTAACAATCAGAATGTTGGCTACTTTCTAATCTGGCTAAATATCGCACGGTTAGGAGTAGGTGGTTGATTATTAATGACTTACCAGTCATTGGCCTTTTCTAGAGTGTTGATTGATGGAGATAGTAATTTTACTTTCTGAATGGATGATTGTCAATTTCATGAGCTTCAAATAGGTATGTTTTTACGATGTCTAATTCAATTTCGACAACAGAAAAGAAGTGTTTCGCGCGCACTTTTTTCCGATTATTACTTTCAAGGTAGTTCAGTTCATCATTTAGTAAGCTACCTTTTGAAAAACCGAGCACAACAGCATCTTTCTGAACATTGCCCCACGGTATTGATGATGGCCAGATAAAGCAAATATTGGAACGACAGGAATAAAACGGTACATTATAGGCCAACTTTTCTTTGCAATTCGGAATGCAATCGAATATGATCTGTCGCAAAGCTTCAACCACTCTCAACTCATGCTCAGGCAAAAAGTCAAGAAACTCATCAATCGACTTAAATTTGAATGGCTGAATTTTGTTCATTGCCCCAAAGCGTTCTCAATATTAAATTACGAGATTTCTGAGGCAGCCGGATTGTCAAGGAAAAAGATTATTTGTCCTTGTTTTGGTTCGATGTGATAGCTTGGCAACTTATTCGCGCTTTTTAGATTGTTCATAATCGCCGAAAGCGGTTTTGCTTTTGATTTTCCCGATATCAGAAAATAAATGCGGTTGGCATTATTAATTACATTTCCGGTAAGGCTCACTCGTTTCTGCCCGCTCTCGGGGTGTGTGGCCACTTCACAAATTTTGTCCGATGTGAGTAATTCCATCTCATGCGGAAAAATAGACGCTGTGTGTCCGTCATCACCCATGCCAAGTATGATCAGATCAAAAACTGGCCAATCCTCCCGTTCGTTGAGGTTTGATTGAATTTGAAGGATGTAATCAGCCGCTGCTTCCTCCGGAGGTAATTCTCCCTTCACCCGATGGATGTTGTCCGCATCAATATTGATTTTTGAAAGCAAAAATTCTTGAGTCATCCCAAAATTACTGTCTTTGTGGGTGGGAGAAACGCATCGCTCGTCACCCCACCAAAAGTGAATTCTTTCCCAGGGAATTTTGTTAGCATATTGATTGGCCAAAACTTCAAAGAGTAATTTCGGTGTACTACCTCCCGAAAGTGCAATGTCAAGTCGTTGTTTGCTACTTCTAGTCATTTGAAAGAGCTCAAATGCGAAGGCTTCTGCAAGATCCTGTGCGTTCGGGAAAATCTTTACTTCTTTATTTTCATTCATGGTCGAGAGAATTAGGCGTTATTTTTTCTTTGAAAACTACAATTCACAATAGGTGCCGTCGTTCGAAAGGTTTTTGCACGGATATCGCCATTGTGACCCCTTCACCAATTGGTCGGCAACATCTGGTCCCCATGTACCTGCCGGATATCCGTAAACCGGAATGTCTTTGTTATTTTCCCAGGCATTCATTATGGGTTGAACGTATTCCCATGCTTTTTCAACAGCATCGCCGCGTGAGTATAGTGTGGCATCGCCTTGCATACAATCGAGCAGTAACCGTTCGTAAGCCGAAGGCAAGCGTACATCGGCCAAATCATCGTAATGGAAATCCATATTGACGGTCTGAACCCGAAAGCCGGCGCCGGGAACTTTCATGCCAAATTTCAGCAAGATGCCTTCGTCAGGTTGTATGCGGATAACCAGTTGGTTTGCTTGTTGTTCTGATTCGTGTTCGCTACCAAATAAATGGTGCGGTGTTTTTTTGAAATGAATGACGACTTCCGTTACACGAGTGGGGAGTTTTTTCCCGGTACGGATGTAAAACGGCACCCCGGCCCAACGCCAATTATCAATGAAAAACTTCATTGCCATAAAGGTTTCAGTTCGGCTTTCAGGATCCACTCCTTCTTCCTGCCGATAACCCTTAACTAGTTTCCCTTTGACGTGCGATTCAATATATTGTCCGCGAATCACGTGTTTCTCAACTTCTTTTTCTTTAATTGGTCGCAGAGATTGAAAGACTTTGAGAACTTCGTTTCGAATGGCATCTGCTTCAACAACCACGGGAGGCTCCATGGCAACCATTCCTACCAACTGCAGTAAGTGATTTTGCACCATATCGCGCATTGCGCCGGAGTGGTCGTAATAACCTCCACGGTTTTCTACTCCCAGGCTTTCGGCTGAGGTGATTTCGACATGATGAATGAAGTTGTGATTCCAGATTGGTTCAAAAATGCCGTTTGAAAAACGTGTTACCAATAAGTTCTGAACAGATTCTTTCCCGAGGTAGTGATCGATACGATAGATTTGATCTTCAGCAAAATAGTTTAACAGATTTTTATTTAGCACTTTTGCCGATTCCAGATCTGTTCCAAAGGGCTTCTCAACAATCAGGCGACGAAATCCGTCGGTTGAACTGTTCAGCTCCACGCTTGCCAGATTTTGTGGTATAATTTCGTAAAGCGATGGCGGTGTGGATAGGTAAAAAATAAAATTTTCGGGGATGCCCTTTTCTTTGGCGATGGTGAAAAGCCGATCTCTTAAAACCGGGTAGTCGTATGATTCGCCTGTTGATATTGCTTGATAGTGAAGCCGATCAAGAAACTTTTTCAAGAGTTCTTTATTGTCTTTTTCAGATAAAAACTCCATCATTCGTTCCCGGAAATCGTCATCGGATAATTCGGTTCGGCTGACGCCAAGCACGGCGAAATCGTCCGGAAGTAGGTCTTGTTTTTCCAGTTCCATTAAAGCGGGGATTAACTTACGCTTAGTTAAATCTCCCGAAGCTCCAAAAATAACGAGTATATGTGATTCTGCTTGTTTCATTGCATTATTGTTTTTGTCAGGCATAACAAGTTTGAGCCCTTGAAGTTCTATTGTTAATCAATATTTTTCAACTTTTATTATTCGCAAGCAAGTATACAACAAGTTGATTTTTATGCTCGAAATAGCTGATTTCGTAAATTTTTGTCAGTTCAGGGGTTCGTAGTTTTGCCGTTAGTTTGTTCTGCTTGTTTAATTCGAGTAAAATTTGGGTTGAAAAACTGATGCCCGGAATTCCGGCAGTTTTATAGACTGCCTCTTTGGCGCACCAAAATAAGGCATAGTTTTTAGCTGTTTTTTGAGCCAGTTCAATTTCTTTGGGTGAAAGGTATTTGCGCTCAATACTTTTAAAGTTTCGGTCAAGGCTTTCAAGGTCAAGTCCTACTTCTTGATTGGGGTGGATAAGAATACCGGCAAGTTGGCTGGAGTGACTAATGCTGATTTTTTTAAATTTTGGATGATGTAATTGAGGCTGTCCGGCTTCATTGTAAAAATGATTTAAGTCGGTGCATCCAAGGTGTTTTAGCATCATTTTTACCGCGAGCCATTCTTTCTGTCGCTTTTCGTTTCTTAGTTGTTTAAAGGTGTCGTCATCGACTAAATGTGGAAATTGATTTTTAAACCACTCTAAGTCTTCGGTCAACTCCCAAAGAAGCAGTAGGCCTTTGTCAATATTTTTTTCGAGAATTAAGGGCATCGGCTATTTCCATTTTGTCGTTTCAATCAATCGGATAATATCAGGACGAAAAAATTCAATAACCGGACGAAGTGAATCTATGTTAGGTACTTCCCTAAAATAGAGCGCCCCACGCAAGAAGTGTTTTGTACTGTCGGTTAAAAAAAACTGAATGGGGGAGGCGGCATTGCCTTCAATATTATAGATTGTTCCATAAACATTCTCCTTTGGATTTATGTAGATGCGTTCACTAATCGCATCCGCTTTTATTGAATGATCGTAAGCAAGTTTGCGACTTTCTTCAATGTGTTTGAGCAGGTTGTGGTCAAGTTCGTCGTAACTGATGTGGATGTCAGCTTTATTTTCAGGAGTACTTATTGTGACCCACTTCGGGGTAGCGCCTGGTTCGTTTACTCGTCGGGTAATCGAATAGCTGGGAATATCGAAAGAATAGGGAAGGTCTTTTTCTAGTTTTTTGTATGATTTTCTCGGAAAATCAATCCGAAAGTAACCGCGAGGCTTTGGTGTGTATTCTTTTTGACAACCAATTAGCAGTAAAATAGAAACGATAAAGAATATACGGTACATACAACGCGCTCTTTTTTTGTGCAAAGTTAATTTATTTCAACTTTGATTTTTTTGATCCGACGATTATCAACCGATTCAATTAAGAATACAAAATTTTTGCAAGTGATCTTTTCGTGTACAATCGGTATTTCACCTCTCAATTCAAGGATTAGTCCGGCCAGAGTATCAGCGTCTCCCTTGTAATTATCAAATGTGTGGTCGTCGGTTCCTGTGATTTTAAAAAAGTCGTGCAGCAGTATTTTGCCATCAAAAAGATACTTGTTGTCGGCAATTTTTGTGAAATAGTTTTCTTCTTCATCAAATTCATCCGCTATTTCGCCAACTATTTCTTCCAAAATATCTTCGAGGGTTACAATGCCCGAACTACCACCGTATTCATCAACCACAATAGCCATGTGCACTTTATTTTTTTGAAACTCCTCCAGAAGATCATCAATTTTTTTAGTCTCAGGCACATAAAAAGGAGGACGAATAATGGTTTGCCACTTGAAGTTTACCTTTTTATTAATGTGGGGCAGCAGGTCTTTAATGTAAAGAATTCCTTTAATATTGTCGAATGAACCGGAGTAAACAGGAATGCGCGAATAGCCCGAGTCATTGATCAGGTTAATTACTTTTGAATAGGAGTCTTTCAGTTCCAATGCTTCAACATCAACTCTGGAACGCATAATCTCAACAACATTTTTATTGCCAAACTTAACAATGCCTTCTAGTATTTCTTTGTCTTCAGCATGGTCGTGTTCAAGAGTCAGCTCAAGAGCCTGAGAAAGTTCGTCAACTGAAATGTTTTGACTTTGTCGCTGAAAGTGTTTATTGACAAACTTTGTTGAATGAATAAGAATTGAATTGATTGGACGAAAGATCCGTTCAAGCACATCTAGTGGAATAGCCATTAATCGGGCAAAGATCAGCGTGTTACTTGATGCGTATACCTTTGGAATAATTTCGCCAAAAAGTAGTAGTACAAAAGTAATAACGACAACCTGAAAGACGAACCCCAATGTTGGGGCTGATGAAAAGTCAAAGATTTTTTCAGTTGTATATGCAGACAAGATTACGATCCCAATGTTAACAAAATTGTTGGCTACTAAGATCGTAGCCAACAATTTTTCAGGGTTGTCTAAATGCTCTAATATCGTATCATTGTGCTTGCTTTTAAATGCTTTTATTTTTACTCTGTCTTGCGGACTTAACGAGAAATAGGCTACCTCGGATCCTGAAATCAAAGCTGATGATAAAAGCAATAATAAAATTAAAACAAGGCTAAATATGACAGCAGGCGTCAAGGGATATGTCTGAAAATCCCAATTGATTGCTGAGAGTATCGGTAAAGGGTCTGTTTCCAATTAATTTATTTTAAGTTTTTAAAATGGTAAATCGTCCTCTTCGTTCGGACTAAAATCAGGTTCGTTCACACTGTTTCCTTTGTCGTTTTGTGCGGCCGAAGACTGGTTTTGGTTGTCGTTGCCTCCTTGTTGATTACGAGGGCCTCCCAACATTTCCATGTTGTCGCCATAAATTTCTGTTGTATAGCGCTTGTTTCCTTCTTTATCTTCCCATGAGCGAGTACGTATACGTCCTTCAATATAAAGGCGGTCTCCTTTTTTTACGTATTGTTCAACCACTTTTGCCAAGCCTCTCCAGATAACGATATTGTGCCATTCGGTTGATGTTACTTTTTCACCATTTTTAGCGGTGTAACTTTCAGAGGTAGCAAGTGGGAAGTTTGCGACAGCCACATCCTTGTCCAGATATCTAACTTCAGGATCGCGACCGACATTTCCTACTAAAATAACTTTGTTTACTGACATAATTAGGGTTTTTAAAATTAAACAATAATAAATTTACAAAAATTCTTCCTCTGAAAGAGAATCTTTTTTAAAAATTTCATGAACGCTACATTTTTCTGGATGAAGTGTAACGTATTCACCATGAACGCATCAATGCCAATTGTAATTTTCCAGTTCTTTTTCAATTGGCTTGGGAACTGCAAAGTTAAAAATATCTTTTTTATTCACCTTAATCAAACCAGAAGGGATATTTTTTTTATCTGTTATTTGTAGGTATATAAAGCGGTAGTATATATGTTGATGACTAAGTACCTGCTTTTTCCAGCTACTTTCGTTATTGACAAGAAAATTTGAAGTGTCGGGCAGGTACTTTTGCTCCTTTGTTATTAAATGATCAAGTTCCGTTTTTTCTTTCGTTTCAGTCAGCGGGAATTCGTACAAATTCTTCCAAACGTCATTTTCTGTCCGTTTTTTCAGAAAGGTGTATTTGCCGTGATCAATAACCAAATAATTAAAATAGCGATTTCTGATTTTAACCTTTCCTTTTTTCACGGGAAGTTTTTCGATCGTATCATTATTAAACGCGACGCACATATTATTAATAGGGCAGTTTTCGCAATTTGGTTTTTTAGGGCTGCATTGAAGAGCGCCAAATTCCATTAAGGCCTGGTTGAAATTTC
This sequence comes from Sunxiuqinia indica, assembly GCF_009847015.1. Taxonomy (GTDB): domain Bacteria; phylum Bacteroidota; class Bacteroidia; order Bacteroidales; family Prolixibacteraceae; genus Sunxiuqinia; species Sunxiuqinia indica. The sequence continues at coordinate 43,333 of NZ_WVEM01000012.1, read as the reverse complement.
CAGGCTGGTTGTGGTCCAGTAGTTGGTTGGCTAATAGCGAAAATTCTTTCTTGCCCTGACTGCTGTCGATCGGAGTTTCGATTCCAAAAACTCGTGATAATACCCGGTATACATTGCCGTCAACGGTTGCATGTGGTAAATTAAAAGCGATAGAAGCAATTGCTGCAGCAGTATAATCGCCCACTCCTTTTAAATTAAGCAGCTTTTTATAGTCGGCCGGAAATTGGCTGTTGTATTCGGTTACAATAGCCTTTGCAGCAATGTGCATGTTTCTGGCTCTCGAATAATAGCCCAAACCTTGCCATAATTTTAAAATTTCATCTTCAGAGGCTGATGCGAAACCATCGACTGTTGGAAATTTTTCTGCAAACCGCATGAAATAGGCTAATCCCTGATCAATTCGAGTTTGTTGTAAAATTATCTCAGACAGCCATATCGTATAGGGGTCAGTCGTTTCACGCCATGGAAGATCTCTTTTGTTTTCCTCGTACCATTTCAGAAATTGAGCCCTTAAAATGCCAATTTTTCTCATAACTGCTTTAAAATCTTTATAGATTGCAAAAATAAATCATTTCAGGTGTTTATAGTTTTTAAATAATTTTTATTTTTGCAGACCAATTAGCGGGAATTATATAATTTATTGAAAACTAAATATTTTAAGAGATGACTAAAGCAGATATTGTTAATGAAATTAGCAAGAACACGGGAATCGAAAAAGTAACAGTTCAAAAAACTGTTGAGGCTTTTATGGAAACAGTAAAAGACTCACTTACTGACGGTAAAAATGTTTATCTTCGTGGGTTCGGTAGTTTTATCGTAAAAAAGAGAGCTGAGAAAACAGCACGAAATATTTCAAAGAATACAACAATTATTATTCCTGAGCACTTCATTCCGGCATTTAAACCAGCCAAAACGTTTGTTGCTCAAGTTAAAGACGAAGTAAAAAAATAAAGTTATGCCAAGCGGAAAAAAAAGAAAAAGACATAAGATGGCTACGCACAAGCGTAAGAAAAGATTGCGTAAAAACAGACACAAGAAAAAGAAATAGTCTGACGCCTTTTTTTAGCAGTAGCTATTAAGAGAAATTAATGATTAAACCTAAAGTGCAAAAGTGCTTTAGGTTTAATCCGTTTATTAACTAACTAAAAAATAAATTATTATTAAAATCAAAATAACGTTGTGAGTAGCGATCTAATTATTGATGTCTCTCCCTCAGAAGTCGTTATTGCCTTATTAGAAAATAAACGCCTAGTTGAACTTACCAGGGAAAAAAGCGGAGCAAAATTTGCAGTTGGCGACATTTATTTAGCCAAGGTGAAAAAAATTATGCCGAGCTTGAACGCTGCATTCATCGACGTTGGTTATGAAAAGGATGCATTTTTGCATTATCTCGACATGGGACCCCAATTTTCAACTTTAAATAAGTTTATGAAAATTGCCAGTTCCAAAAAGAACCGTATTTCTTCATTATCTAAAATTCATTCCTTGCCCGATATCAATAAAGAGGGCAAAGTAACAGAAGTATTGAAAACAGGCCAGAATATTTTGGTTCAGATTGCCAAAGAACCAATTTCTACCAAAGGGCCACGATTAACTTCAGAGCTTTCAATAGCTGGACGAAATTTAGTGTTGATGCCTTTTAGCGACAAAGTTAGTGTTTCGCAAAAGATTAGCTCAACCGAAGAAAAAAACCGGCTGAAAAAATTAATTCAAAGTATTAAGCCGAAGAAATATGGTGTGATTGTTCGAACTGTTGCCGAAGGAAAACGGGTAGCAGAACTAGACCAGGAATTGAAAAGACTGGTTGCTAAATTTGAAACTACTTTCCAAAAACTCAAAAAAGCTACCGCCCCAGCTTTAGTAGTCGGAGAGATTGACCGAACAACAGCATTACTACGAGATATTTATAACCCAACGTTTAACAGCATCATTGTTAATGATACAGCTGTTTCTGATGACGTTGCAGACTATATTGCAACGATTGCTCCTGAAAAAAGGAAAATGGTTAAAACCTACACCGGTGGACAACCCATTTTCGAACATTTTGGGGTCGATAAGCAAATTAAAGCGTCATTTGGTAAAACAGTTTCGTTTAAAAACGGAGCTTACCTGATTATTGAACATACAGAGGCTTTTCACGTGATTGACGTTAACAGCGGCAATCGGTCAAAAGCCGGAGTGGATCAGGAAACCAATGCAATGGAAGTTAACCTGGCAGCAGCTGAGGAGATAGCAAGACAGTTGAGGTTAAGAGACATGGGAGGTATCATTGTTATCGATTTTATCGATATGCATGAATCAGGAAACCGCCAAAGGGTTTTCGAACGTATGAAAGAGGCGATGGGAGTCGACCGTACCAAGCACAACATACTTCCGTTAAGTAAGTTTTGTTTGATGCAGATCACTCGCCAGCGGGTAAGACCCGAAGAACATGTGGACACAGCTGAAGTATGTCCATCATGCAAAGGCACCGGAAAAATTACGCCTAGTATTCTCTTTACTGATGAATTAAGTAGCAAAGTCAACTACATTTTTAAAGACTTAAATAAAAAGAGTTTGACCTTGAAAGTTCATCCGTATGTAGCGGCATTTCTGACTAAAGGAATTCATTCCATTAAACGGAAGTGGGCTTTTAAATATTTCAAAAGAATCAATGTTGAATCGGTTAACGCCTACAGCTTTTTGGAATATCATTTTTATGACGATAATTTAGAAGAAATTATTCTTTAATATTGAAATCCCGGACTTTGTTCGGGATTTCTTATTTTTAGGGCTAAATTAATTGGGTCATTCTATGTTGAGATATTTATACACAGTTCTGTTTTTATTTTTCTCATCGTTTGCTGGAGCATACGAAATTTCAGGAAAACTGAATCTGTCAGATGATTGGCAGCCTCGGGTTTACCTGGCGTCAATCAATGCGCCGGAAAACTTGTTTGTCGCTTCACCCGAGTTTATTATTAATGAGGCATTGATTGACGCCGATGGCCAGTTTTTGTTGACCGGAAATGATTTGCCTGAAGAACCCCGGTTTTATCGTATTTACGTCGTTCGGAATAATCTTTTTGCCGTTGAGTTTATTGCCGGCTCGGTGCGTAATTTTGCACACTTGTTATTGAGCAATTCGTCAATAATAGAGATAGAGAGTTCTGACAATAAATCTGTTTTTGATTCTTTAGTTGTAAGAGGACCAAAGATAAACTCCAAAATCAGTCAGTTTGAGAAGAGCTATTTTGAGAAACAGAAACGCCTGAATTCTATAAACACCATTGCAAAGCGCGATTTTCAATCACAAAGTCTTAACAGGTATATTCGGAATTTTGTAGATAGCTGTGAAAATTCTATGGTTGCTTTGTTTGCGATATACCATATTATTGATCCCAAAACGGACTTTTTGAGAAACAGCCAGTTTTACTTCCATTTTCAGGATCGGTTGAAATTGGATTTTCCATCGCATATTTATACTTACGCTTATGACGATATGCTAACAAACCTGGTTGGTTACCGTGATCTGGTTTGCGAAATTCCACGAATTACAAAGCCTTGGCGCGACTGGATTATCGCAGGTGAGGGATTGGTGATCCTGTTGTTGGTATGGTGGATTTTTAGAATACGTCGATCTCTTAATAAAAAGGAAGTGGTTGATTATCGCTCTTTACTTACCGACAAGGAATTTAAAATTTGGGAACGGTTGGCAACAGGAAAAAGTAATAAAGAAATTGCAAGTGAACTGTTTATTGAATTGAGCACGGTAAAAACCCATATTAATAGCTTATACCGCAGGTTAAATGTTGCTAATCGCAAAGAGGCTATTAAACTCTATAGCGACTCGCAAAGCTAATGTTCTTGGGGGTCTAGTCCCTATTTCAAACCAATTGCCTCCGGGTTGAAGCCGTAAATAGTAAGTCATTTCCCAATTCGCATGCTTATATTTGTGTTGAACAAATAAATACAAATTCAAACGCAATGAAGCAACCTATTTTAATCATCACCTTTTTAATTATCTCCTTCACATCATTTGGTCAGATACTGGAACCTGTAAAATGGTCTTTCGATTCAAAACAAGATGGAGATCAGGTTCAGCTAATTTTTAAAGCAACGATAGAAGAAAGTTGGCATTTGTACGACACTTACCTGCCTGAAGGAGGTCCTGTCGCAACTTCAATTAATTATGAGGATACGACCCGGTTTGCGTTTGTGGGTGATTTGCAGAAAACACCAGAACCCTCTGAAGAGTTTGATGAAACATTTCAGATGGTTTTACGATACTTTAGTCACCAAGCAGAGTTTGTCCAAAATGTGAAATTGAAGACAGATGAACCGGTTACCATAAACGGCTATGTTGAGTTTATGTGTTGTGATGACGAAACATGCCTGCCTCCAACAGAAGTTGATTTTTCATTTACGTTCAATGATTCAAAAGAGCAGGCGGTCGGAGAGAGTAAAATAAATGTTGAGTCGAATACAACCAAAATATTAACCGATAAAGGAAAAGAGGGTTCCACGGAGACACTTTGGTTGTTTTTCTTCTTTTCGCTTTTGGCAGGGTTTGCAGCGATTCTAACTCCCTGCGTTTTCCCGATGATACCGATGACGGTGTCATTTTTCATGCACAGTGGAAAATCAAAATTGAAGTCCAGACTACATGCTGCCTTCTATGGATTCTCGATTATTGCAATCTATACGATTGTCGGTACACTTGTAGCTGTAGTGTTTGGACCAGATGCAGCCAATTGGTTGAGTACTCACTGGTTACCCAATACCTTGTTCTTCATTATTTTTGTTGTTTTTGCCTTTTCCTTTTTTGGTATGTTCGAAATAACTTTACCAAGTTGGTTGGTTAATCGGTCAGATAAACAGGTCGATAAAGGCGGGTTTTTGGGATCTTTTTTCATGGCGCTGACCTTAGTTTTGGTTTCCTTTTCTTGTACCGGTCCCATTGTTGGAGCTATTTTGGTTGAGTCGGCTGGGGGAGCGGTGTTGAAACCCATTGTAGGAATGTTTGGGTTTGCATTAGCTTTTGCTTTGCCATTTACCTTATTTGCATTATTCCCGGGATGGTTAAACAATTTACCCAAATCAGGAGGTTGGTTAAATTCGGTGAAGGTGGTTCTTGGATTTCTGGAGCTGGCACTTGGTCTCAAATTTTTAAGCATTGCCGATCAGACGTATCATTGGGGAATCCTGGATCGTGAGGTTTATCTGGCTCTTTGGATTGTCATTTTCATTTTAATGGGCTTTTACTTATTAGGTAAATTGAAGTTTTCGCACGATAGTGATGTGAAATTTGTTTCGGTACCTCGACTGATGATGGCAATTATAACTTTTTCGTTTGTGGTTTATTTAATTCCTGGAATGTTTGGAGCACCATTGAAGGCTATTTCTGGTTACCTGCCCCCACAAACAACCCACGATTTTGACTTGCATAAAATTATTCGGGATGAGGTTAAATTGGTTGGTGCTACGGGTGGAACAATTGGTTTTCATGAAGGAAACGAGCAGTGTGAAGATCCTAAATTTGCAGAGTTTTTACATTTACCACATGGGCTCGACGGTTATTTCGACTACGAGCAGGGAATGGCTTGTGCAAAGGCTTTAAATAAACCCGTATTCATCGATTTTACAGGGCATGGTTGTGTAAACTGTCGCGAGATGGAAGCTAATGTTTGGTCTGACCCACGCGTGTTGGAAAGACTAAAAAATGAGTTTGTGATTATTGCTTTGTATGTAGACGATAAAAGTAAATTACCCGAAAGTGAATGGGTGACTTCAACTTACGATGGAAAAGTAAAGAAGACTTTAGGTAAAAAATATGCAGATTTTCAAATTACACGATTTGGTGTAAATGCTCAACCGTATTATGTGCTTTTAGATAATAACGGAGACTTGTTGGTTGATCCAAAGGCCTACGATTTGAATCCGGATAATTTTATCGACTTTTTGGATCGAGGGATGAACGAATTTAAAGAAAGAAACTAGATTTTTCTGTTGTAGTATTTCAAAGTAGCGGTTCGGTGGAAACTGAACCGCTATTCTTTTTTTTTTCGTTTCTTTTTAGTTGTTTATCATTCTACAATAAACTTCTTCTACGTTGTGTGAGTTGGCTGGCGTTTCTCCTTTTACATAGCCAAAATCAGTAAGTCGCACGTGAGTAAAGTTATCCAGGTTATTTTTTTCCATCGTGTGTTTTCCGCAATCAAGCGGACATCCATCAATGATCAGCATCTCAGAATCTTTAATCGAGTTAATCATGTTTTCAATACCGGCACCAATAAAAGCCAGGCATTTCATTTGTCGGTCGCCATTTTGATGCATCTTGCGGGCTACCAAGTCAGAGATTTGTCCCAGATCAGCTGCACCGGAACATGCAAATACTGTTTTTGGTGTGTGTTCATCACAAGAACAAGTTTTCTTTTCCATGATTTTTTTTATTTTAAGTGAATATCAGGTAGTTGAACGTAAAGCCAATTAGTATAATTCCGGAAGCGACGACAAGCACAAAGACTGCAATCAGTTGCCATCTTAGTACTTTTTTCAGAATGATTACTTCAGGAAGAGAAAGCCCGATTACGGACATCATAAAGGCTAGAGCAGTGCCTAGTGATACACCTTTTTCAATTAGCACACTTACAATTGGAATAATACCAGCCGCATTGGAGTAGAGCGGAATCCCAACCAAGATAGCTAGTGGAATGGAATACCAATTTTGATTGCCAAGTGCGGAGGATAGAAAATCGTTGGGGACAAAGCCATGTGCTCCTGCACCAATCGCGATACCAACTAAAATGTAAATCCAGATTTTGCCAATAATTTCTTTTACCGAATCCCAACCCGCTTGAATACGTTGTTGAAAAGTAAGGTTTGCGTTTTCTTCCTCCAGTTGGGTTGCTTTTACCTTGTAAACCCACTCAGCCACATATTTTTGGAGGTGAAGTTTTTCAATGATGAACCCCGCCATAATCGCGATTAGCAAGCCTGAGACAACATAAATGACAGCCACCTTCCAACCAAACAGGCCAATGAGCAATACCAAGGCTACTTCGTTGATCAGCGGAGCCGCAATCAGAAATGAAAAAGTAACTCCAATTGGTATTCCCGCTTCAACAAAACCCAGGAATAGCGGAATTGCCGAACAGGAACAAAACGGCGTAACAATTCCTAACAGAGAAGCCATTATATTGCCCGTGAATAGCGATTTCCCTTCCAGTACCTTTCGTGTTTTCTCGGCCGAAAAGTAGCTTCGGATGATGCCGATAATAAAAATGATCAATATCAACAGCAGGATCACCTTGGGTACTTCGAACAAGAAAAAGTTGACTGCCTGTGTCAAATGAGCTTCCGGATTCATATGAAAAACGTCATAAGTAATCAGGTCAGCAAACCATTGCATATTTACGTATATCAATATCCAAATCGGGAGGCCGAGAAGTAAGAGGTATGTTTTTTTGTTTTTCATGAAAACCAGATAATGATGATGTAATAAATGCCGACACCAATAAAAAGGGTGGCAACGATTCGGCGGAACCAAATTTCAATTACTTTGAGGTGATTGTATATGGAGCCAACTTTCGCAATGGCGAAAGCGATTAGCCAGGCAAATACAATCACGGGCAGGGCTGTTGCAATCGCAAATATTATGGGAAGAACTAAGCCGGACGCCGATTGAATTGTCATAGGAATCAGCATTCCAAAATAAAGCACACCACTGTATGGACAGAAAGCCAAAGCAAACAAAACACCAACCAGGAAAACATCCCAAAAGCTGTGTTTTTCTTTAGCTTCAAATTTTTGACTGAGCTTACTGAATCCCGGGAAGTTCAATTTAATTATTCCAAGCATGACCAAACCAATCAGTACCAAAAGTGGCCCTAAGATGCGTTCGCCATATTGTTGAAAAATTCTCGAGAACTTCAGTTGATCGGCACCCAAAAAAAGGATAAAAGCCAGGCTGGTGTACGAAAAAGCTCTTCCCAGTGTGTATACCAACCCACTGATAAATACCCGTTTCCTGTCGCTAACATCTTTACCCAAGAAACCAATAGCGGTTATGTTTGTGGCCATCGGGCAGGGGCTGATAGCCGTCATCAAACCCAAAATTAAGGCTGACAATGCGGCATAATTGGTATTTTCAAGTATGCTTTGTAAAAGCTCCATGTTTATTCGTTGTCCAATTCTTTCACCGCTTTTTCAATCGCAGCTTTCAATTTGTCTGGATTGCTTCGGGCATACATAAATCCTTTGTTGGTCAGATCGATGTTTTTCTTTCCGTTAGTAATAATCAAAGCCTGTCCGCCAGCTCCAACCTTTTCTGCAATAGCCATATTTTTATCCTCGTCAATATTGAGTGACTTGAGTTGGATTTGCATGGTCTTTAGTGCTTCCGAAGAAACATTTTCAACAGCTTTGCAGGTTTCGCAACGGCGCGTATTGTGGAAATAAAACGCTTCGATTTTCGTATCTACTTGTTTCTCGGCAGAACTTTCTGTTTGTGCAAAACAGCTTACTCCCAACATTAATAAAAGGCTTAAGAATACAGTTTTCATGATTATTGGTTTTTGGTGATAAGTTCGATAATTTCTTTTTTTGAAGGCACTTTGCCGCTTAAAACAACTTTTTCGTTAATGACCAATGCAGGAGTACGCATGACGCCGTATTGCATGATTTTAAGCATATCTTCCACTTTTTCAACCTTGGCTTGCACTCCCATTTCCTTAACAGCCTCATGAGCTGTTTTTTCAACCGTTTTGCACTTCGCACATCCGGTTCCTAATACTTTGATTTCCATGGTTCTTTATTTTTATTGTCAGTTCGTAAAAGTACGAACATTGTAACTAAATTTTTTTAGATCTTAAAATGGCGTTTAAATAGTTGTCTTGCTTTTTCCCAATTCTCCCGATTAATACAATATTTAATTTTTGGGGCTTCAATTTCTCCCTGAATCAATCCGGCATCTTTTAGCTCTTTCAGGTGTTGTGAAAGTGTCGATTTTGCAATTGGAAGAATCTCTGACAAGTCACCACTATAGCAGCATGCTTGCTTGGTGAGCAATTCAAGAATGTACATTCTTATTGGGTGGCCCATCGCTTTAGCATAGCGGGCTGCCAGTTTTTGTTCTTCAGTGATTATTTCTTGCTCAATCATTTTTGTTCGTTAAATTACGAACAAAAGTATGAAATAATCTTTTAGATCACATTAAGTTTTTTGTTTTATTATTTCAACTGCGGGAAAAAGCATATTTTTACAGGACACAGTTTGCTGAAGAAAAATTGATAACTCCTATTCATGAAAGAATATATCGAGCTTTTACAGACCTTAATCAGAACCCAATCGTTTAGCAAAGAAGAAGAGCCGGCTGCAAATTTGGTTCGTCAGGTGTTAGCAGAAAAGGGAATTCCATTTCAAACCAAGACAAATAATACCTGGGCAAAAAATGCAAACTGGAAGGATGGTCTTCCGGTTATTTTGCTCAACTCACATGTGGATACGGTTCGCCCCGGGAAAAGCTGGACTAAAGATCCGTTTGGTGCTGAGCTAAAGGATAATTGCTTGTGGGGATTGGGAAGTAACGATGCGGGTGCTTCATTGGTCACGTTATTAGCCGTATTTATTCATTTCAATAAACAGGCTGATTTGCCATTTAACTTGATTTATGCTGCGTCGGCAGAGGAAGAAATTTCAGGTCCGAATGGCATGGCGAGCTTGATTGACGAGTTGGGAGAAGTTGATCTGGCCATTGTTGGAGAGCCAACTCAAATGCAAATGGCGATTGCCGAAAAAGGCTTGATGGTATTAGATGGCACGGCACACGGACAAACCGGTCATGCTGCCCGTAACGAAGGAGAGAACGCACTATACAAAGCGTTGGATGACATTCAACTGTTGCGTAACTATCAATTTGAGAAATCTTCAGAAGTCTTGGGTGATGTAAAGATGTCGATTACTCAGATCAGTGCCGGAACTCAGCACAATGTCGTGCCTGATCAGTGTTCTTTCGTGGTGGATGTGCGAACCAATGAGTATTATTCAAATCAGGAAGCATTCGAGATTATAGATTCCTTGATTGAATCTGAAGTCAAAGCACGTTCGTTCCGTTTAAACTCTTCAGGGACTGAATTGGATCATCCAATTGTTAAGCGTGGACTGGAATTAGGACTGACTTATTACGGATCGCCCACAACCTCAGATCAGGCGGTAATGCCATTTCGTTCAATAAAGATAGGTCCCGGGGACAGTGCTCGTTCTCATACACCTGACGAATACATCTTACTTTCCGAAATTGAGGATGGCTTTAAAATTTATGTGGACTTGCTGGATGGCTTACAGCTTGCTTATTAACACACTACGTTTTAATTGAACGATTTAAATGTGCAAAAAAAAGCTGTCCGAAGACAGCTTAATATCATTATTCGAATAAGAAAATTATCCGTTGATGGCTTGCGTTGCAGCAGCTTTAAGTTGTTTTGCAGTGTCGTTGTTTGGAGTTAATTCCAACGCTTTATCAAATAAAGGTAATGACTTTTTAAACTCTGCTTTAGCTTTAGCTGTTGCTTCAGCGTACTGATCGTCGGTTGTTTTATATTTTCCGGCGGAAACATCTGTAGCAGCTTGTTTTAGGATTGCAGCACCTTCTTTGTAAAACGCATTTCCTTCTTTTAAATAGTACTTAGAAAGCATGCTTTTCATTTTCGAACTATTTGGATTTGCAGCAATACCGGTTTCCAGCGTTTCAACAAAACCTTCTTCATCACCACTTTTCAGGAGTGAGTTGGCCTTATACAAATAGGCCGTAGACGTTTTGTACTTACTATCAATAGATTGCCCAAAAAATTTGGCTGCTTTTTCGTACTCTTTTGTTTTATAGGCACAATACCCAGCGTTGTACACCATTGCATTGTCTGTTTCTTCCTCGCCCCAATTTGCTAATGACTTCTCAAATAACTCGAGGGCTTTCTTGTAATCTTTTCCCCTTAATGCATCGTTGCCTTCATTTTTTAATTGAACGGCATCAACCGCATCTTGTGCAAAACCTGCAATCATCCCCAGGCAAAATACAATTACTAAAAAAAATCGCTTCATAATTTTATCCTCTTTCAGTTTTATAATAAAATAAAGTTAAATTCTTACTTATTTCTAACGAAGTTCCCCAAAAATAGTAATAATGATTTAAAAACCTAAACAAAATTGATACCGCTTTTTTGTTGAGGCTTACTTCCAGAGTTTATTTCAATAAAAAACAGGAAGCTCAACGCCTCCTGTTTACCGATTTACTAATTAATCTAATGACTAATCAGGACTTACAAAACCAATGCCTTCAATATTTTTGTCAACTCTCGGATCTCCTTTGTATCGTATTTTCCCCACTCCTTCAATTGTTGCTTTTAAATAGTCGGTGGCATAAACCGATGCTCCACCAACCCCTTCAATTTCGATGGTGACTGATTCTGATTTTAATTCATCGGCATCTAAATTTCCGGCTCCGGAAATCCGGGCATCCATTGATTTTGTAACCCCTCGAAAATCAAAACTAACTCCACCTTCGCCAACAACTTTAAAATGATTGGCTTTCATACCCATTTCAATTTTCGCTCCTCCTTCAACATGCAGTGCAAAATCATTCAGCTCAACATATCCTTTTGTTTCAAGCTTTACTCCTCCTTCAATTTCAATTTCATTCAGTTCAACAAACTCAATGTATAAAACCATGCTTTCGAAGGTGAAATGTTTTTCTTTGAGTTTGATCGACAGTGTTCCGTAGTTGCTGTTAACATCAATGTACTCAAAATCTTCTTCGTCAGCTTTTATGCGTAAGGCAGGTTGGTCAGATTGTCTTAAAATTACTTTATAACCACCTTCAATCTCAATACGGTTGAAATTTGCAATGTCGTAAGTTTGAACGTTGTCATCGTCCCACTGTGGAGAAGCCATCAGTTTTGTTGGCGACTTGAACGTTGCCAATAATAGAAGTAAAAGGACCGGAATTGTTCTCATCGCTTATTCTGTTTCGGTTTGGATAGAACAAAACTAGTTAAAATGGAAACTGAAGAGATTATTTATTCGATGAAAGTCTGTTTTTTTCGGGTGAATGAAGTTTTAAGGATGAGCTTACCGGGATTTGTTTCTACGATTCTGTAGGACATAGAGGTATCCAAGTATGTATAAAACCAGTGAAATGGCTATGGAAACAACAATCCAATCTGATAATTTAAAATAGATGGAAAAGGGTTCCCGATAAAAAGTAAATGCCACTACGATGCTGAAAATAATAGCTAGTATGAAAGGAAGTTGAATGCTTGGTTTCTTTTGTAACAGGACACTAAGTCCAATCCACAATGCTGCAGAACTTATTAGGAATATGCCGTCGAGAATTTGAGATTCAATAATTTTTAGGGCGCCAAAAAAAGATGGAATCATAGCAATAAGATATAATATTCGTACCAGGCTGGTGAATATTTTTGTGACTTGATTTTCGCTAGAGAGGTGAGGAAAAAACGATCGAGAAGGCTTGGGTACGGGCTGAAAACGTTGAGTTTTTAAGTCTTCCTCCGAATCAATGATCTTTCGATTCTGCGCTTCTTGTATGGCTATTTCAATCGCTTCTTTTCGGTAGCCATTGCGCTGTTGCAATAAGGTTATTAATTCCTCATCTTTTAGCGAACAAATTTTCTCTTTCAGATCTGTATTTTCCATGTGGCAAAAATAGAAAAGTTATAATTGAGAACCAGTATTTTGTGGGAGCAACATCCATTTTCTTTTTTTCAAAGCTTTAAGTTTATTAACAGTCTTTCTGTAATAGGTTTTGTATTTTTGAGATACAAACCAAAAAATGAAAACGAGATGTATAATTTCAATTTTAAAAATCCGGTTAAAATAATATTTGGAAAAGGGGAGATTGCCAAAATCAAACAGGAAATTCCGAAAGACAAAACTATTTTGCTGACCTATGGAGGAGGAAGCATTTTTAAAAATGGTGTTTACGATCAGGTAAAAGCGGCTACTCAGGAAATGAATGTTATTGAATTTGGTGGCATTGAACCAAATCCGCGTTACGAAACATTGATGAAAGCCGTTTCTATTGTGAAAGATAAGAATGTAGATTATCTGTTGGCTGTAGGCGGCGGATCGGTACTCGATGGAACGAAATTTATTGCTGCTGCTGCCCTTTATAAAGGGGATAATTCGTGGGATATTTGTGCTAAAAGCAATGAAGTTACTGTAACCGAAGCTTTGCCGATTGGAGCCGTGTTGACTCTTCCGGCAACCGGTTCTGAAATGAATGGAAATGCAGTGGTTACCCGAGCAGAAACAGAAGAGAAACTGGCATTTGGCTCACCGGTCGTTATGCCACAATTCTCGGTGCTTGACCCCGAGGTGATTTTTTCATTGCCCGATAGGCAAGTAGCCAACGGAGTGGTTGATGCCTTTGTGCATGTGATGGAGCAATACCTGACTTTTCCCGTCAATTCGCCTATTCAGGATCGTTTTGCAGAAAGTATTCTGATAACCTTAATAGAAGAAGGTCCCAAGGTTTTAGCAAATAGAAAGGACTATGAAGCAGCAGCCAATTTTATGTGGAGTGCAACTTTGGCTTTAAACGGACTAATTGGAGTTGGGGTGCCGCAGGATTGGGGAACACACTTGATTGGTCATGAGCTAACGGCTTATCATGGCATTGATCATGCCCGAACGCTGGCAGTTGTTTTACCAGGAATGATGGATATTCGTCGTAAAGAGAAACAAGATAAGATTTTACAGTATGGAGAGCGTATTTGGAATATAACTGACGGAAGTGTTGATGAGCGAATTAACCAAACAATTGCGAAGACGATTGCTTTTTTCGAATCGGTGGGTATTAAAACAAACCTGTCAGATTACGATGTCCCCAAGGAAACCATTGACCGAATTTCAAATCGATTTGAAGAAAGAGGATTTAAGTTTGGCGAAAAAGGAGATATTGGTCCTGCTGAAATTAAGGAGATACTGGCTCAGCGTTATTAATTTGGTACGTTAAATAGAATAGGAGAAGGCTTCACTTACAATAAATAGTGGAGCCTTTTTTAGTCCAATAATTCGCGTGCAGTTTCGCGTGCGGTATCCGAATTGCGGTCGCCACTAAGCATTTGAGCCAGTTCATCAATGCGTTCGTTATCAGTCAATTTTCTTATTGAAGTAAAGGTTTCGTCCCCTTCATCAAATTTATGAACTTGATAATGATGATCGCCTTTGGCTGCAATTTGCGGGAGGTGGGTAATATTAATGACCTGCATGCGTGTAGAAATGGTCTTCAGAATATCGCCCATTTTTACGGCAATTTCGCCCGATATTCCCGTGTCAATTTCGTCAAAAACAATGGTCGGTAACGATTTGCTATCAGTGATCAGGCTTTTCAGTGCCAGCATTAATCGAGACATCTCACCTCCCGAAGCTATTTTTGAAATCTCCTGAAGAGCAGCACTTTTATTTGCACTAAATAAAAATCGGACTTCATCTTTCCCGGTAATCGTATGTTGTGGGGTTTGCTCAAAATCTAGCTGAAAGGCAGCATTGGTCATACCAAGTTTCTGAAGCATTCCCACCACCGAATCACCAAAAACCTGAGTGACTGACTTACGGCTTGTTGTCAACTCCTCAGTGACTTGGTTAAGTTCAGTTTTTTGTTCGTTCAGTTGGTTTTCCAGTTCTGCAATTTCATCATCGAACGAAGCAATCTGGTTGATTTTCAAATCCAATTCATCACGCTCAGTTAACAATTCATCAACGGTAGCGACATTGAATTTTTGTTGAAGTGAATAAATGGCATCGAGTCTGTCGTTTACCAGTTGAATGCGACTAGGGTCATGTTCAACTTTCTCGGCAACACCGGCACTTTCATCCGAAATATCTTTCATCTCCAGATAGCACGATTCCAGTCGCTGATGAAGCTCTTTGGCCTCCGGTAAGAAATCGCTCAGTTTATTTAAGCGATTTACCTGGTCTTTTAAGTTGGAAAGTAATCCAATTTCATCGCCTTCTAACGCGTCATTCAATTGACCAAAGGTGAGCTTGATTTCTTCAGCGTGCTCCAACTGATTTTGTTCGGCTTCCAGTTCTTCCTGCTCGCCTGGTTTTAACTTCGCTTCATCAAGTTGATTGAATTGAAACTCAAAATAATCCAAGTCTTTTCTGGCTTGATCAGCTTGCTCAATAAGTTTATTGTATGTTGACTTAGTCGATGAATACAATCGAAATGCTTGCTGGTATTTTTCCAGGATTGATCTGTTTTGGGCTACCAGATCAACCAGTTTTAATTGAAAAAGTCGGTTTCCCAATTCCAGGTTTTGATGCTGGGAGTGGATATCGATAAGTTGCAAAGCCAACTCCCGAATCGTTTTTAAGTTAACAGGAGTGTCATTTATAAAAGCTCTTGATTTTCCGGCAGGCGTAATTTCGCGTCGCAAAATGGTTTGATCATCATAGTCTAATTCATGCTGATCAAAAAAATCGGAAAGCTGATAGTTTTTGATATCAAAACTACCTTCAACAGTACACTTCTTATTTTTGTCGCGCAATACCGAAAGATCGGCACGTTGGCCAAGAATTAAGCCCAGCGCTCCCAGTAAGATGGATTTGCCGGCGCCGGTTTCGCCGGTTATAATATTGAAGCCAGTGTTTAATTCAATCGATAGTTTATCGATTAGTGCGTAATTTTTAATATAAAGTGTTTGTAGCAAGGGGGCGTTTTTAAGTGTTAAAACTCTTCAGCTGCTTCTTTTATTTTTTCGTATTTGCTTCCATTCGATGGATCGACTTCGTTGAGGATCGCCAAAACCCGGTTGCGTTCATCGGGATACGATTTAGAAAAGACGTTTACCAATTCATCGGACTTAGCATCGAAAAAAATCTGTAAAATGTACAATGAAGGACGTGACCGGAAGACTTTTTGAATTGACTTTAATGACTCCGCAATTTGGGCTCTTCCTTCTTCAATTTGATCTGACATTCGATCTAAGCCTTGCCGGTGATATTGGTAGGTGCAATCACGAAATGATGAGTACGATTTATTCAACAGGTTTTCAATCAGCCAGTAGCGGTTTCTTTCACTTTCGTAGGCTTTCCATCCCGAATAACGCACATTTTGTACGTTGTTTACAATTTGCTGTGCTTTTTGGAAATACTCGGTGCCTCCATTCGGCGAATACGAATCATAGTCCATCCCTAGAATAATATAGGCGTAGTAGGCCATAATATTAGTCAGGTTATCACGATTCGAAGTTTCATTAAATTCCATATTCTGAAATTCCACGTATTCAACATGAAAATTATTGTCTTTAATGTTGAGCAGTGGACTTTCGTAGTCCGAGTTGAAAATCGGGCGACGTAACTGAACCTGAATACTACCCTTAAATTCGTTGGATGAAACCTGCTCGGTTAGACGGATGTAGATGCTACATTCAATCCGCTCGTCCATCGAATAAACATGATCGGTCCATTTTGTATTGTTCATGAACTCATACAAGTCGGCTTGCATGGTTCGAAACGCATTTTGGTTTGCTCCCTTTATTTGTTGTGCCGAAACACTAATGTTACAACGAAGTTCTTGAGCCAAGGATGACGTAACGATCAGTAAAACAAATAGAAATATAAAGCTGATTTTCTTCATAACTAAAAAATACCTAAGGAGTAAAAATAATTAAATTCTGCGGAAGTATTACAGCTTTTGCAATTCCTGCGAAAGCTTTTCCACAATGTCGGCTGCTACTTCCTTCTTTTGTTTTAACTCAAATTCCTGAGCATTATTGTCTTTCGACAGGATCGTAATTTTATTGGTGTCAACACCGAAGCCGGCTCCTTGATCTTGTAAGCTATTTAGCACTATGAAGTCCAAATTTTTCTTTGCCATTTTGCTCACAGCATTTTTCTCTTCATCGTTTGTTTCCAAAGCAAAACCAACCAACATCTGATTATCTGTTTTCAGCTTTCCAAGAGCTGCAGCAATGTCGGTAGTCGCTTCAAGCTCAATGTTCATCTCGTCAGCTTTGCGTTTAATCTTTTTATCGGCAATAGCTTTGGGCCGGTAATCGGCTACTGCGGCGCACATGATGGCAGCATCCATTTCGGGGAAATAATTTAGGCAAGCGGCGTGCATTTCCTGGGCAGACTCTACATCAATTCGATGAATGTTGAAATTGGAAGTTTCTAAATCAACAGGACCGGCTACTAAGGTAACCTCAGCACCCTGGTTCGCCAATTCTTCTGCCAGAGCAAAGCCCATTTTGCCCGATGAATAATTCCCAATAAAACGAACAGGATCAATTTTTTCGTAGGTAGGTCCGGCAGTTACCAGCACCTTTTTATTCAGAAGTTTTTTTTTTGAGTTGAAGAAAGCGACAACTTCTTCAACCAACTGTTCCGGTTCCTGCATTCGGCCTTTTCCGTGCAAGCCACTGGCCAGTTCTCCTTCTCCCGGTTCAAGAATCACATCACCATACGATTGAAGGATTTCCAGGTTTTTTAAAGTCGAAGGATGTTTAAACATATCCAAATCCATGGCGGGTGCCAGATAAACCGGGCACTTGGCCGACATGTATGTCGTTACCAATAGGTTGTCGGCAATTCCATGCGCCATTTTACCAAGCGTTGCCGCTGTAACGGGCGCTACGAGCATTAAGTCAGCCCACTGCCCCATGTCTACATGCGAATGCCAGGTGCCATCATTTGCCGCAAAAAACTCAGATGCCACCGGCCTGTCCGAAAGTGCAGACATGGTGACCGGTGTAATGAATTCTTTGGCAGCAGGGGTCATCACAACCTGAACCTCGGCACCTTCTTTCACTAGGCCCCTTAAAAGATAAGCTGCCTTGTAGGCAGCTATACTTCCGGTTATCCCTAATATGATATGTTTGTTTTTTAGCCTCATGAAGGCTGTTCCTTTTTTAAAGTCCTTTGCGGTTTTCTTTCGCAGGATTACGATGATAAATTTGAGCTTGTTTTAATTCTTCAAAAGCAATTAAAGTAGGCTTTGGCAAACGTTCGTAATACTTCGAGATCTCAATTTGCTCACGGTTTTCAAATACTTCCTCCAAATTATCAGAGTAAGATGCAAATTCCTGAAGCTTTTGGTTCAATTCTTCTTTCATTTCTGAAGCGATCTGGTTTGATCGTTTAGCCAGAATCATTACGGTTTCGTATACGTTTCCGGTTTGGTCTTCTAAATCGTTTAAATCTCTTGGAACTGTTGAGTTCTCTGCTTTGATTTTCTTATAATCCATATCTATTTATAAATTAGCCTCTTCGTTATAATTCAGTAATTTTGCTACCTCTTTGTAGAACTTATCAGCATCTTTCCGGTCTTTACTTTCCGGAAATTCATCGACAAAGGTAAAATATTCATCCAAAGCTTCGCTTAAACGTTGCTCTTTTTTTTCTTCTATACTATTGACTGCCAAAAGGTACTTTGCTCTCAAAAGCATAAACATTAGCTCTTCCCGGTACTTGGTGTCCGGAAAATCTTTAAGCGAATTGGTTAAAGCAACAACAGCAGCTTTATAATTTTCCAAATCATAATATAATTTTCCGCTTAAAAATGACTTGTAAACCAATTTGTCCCGAAGTTCAATAATCAACCGATTAGCCTCTTCAATACGGTCGCTGTTAGGGTAAAGATTGACATAGAGTTGCAACGCATCAATTGCTTTTTGTGATACCTGTTGATCAAGCCGTGGCTTGGGAGAATCCATATAAAAGCAGTATCCAATCATAAATTGAGCTTCTTCGGCATACTTACTCCTCGGAAAATCTTTAACTAAGGTTCGAAACCAATGTCCCGCCATTAAGTAGTCCCGCATTTCGAAATGACTTTTGGCGTAATAGTAATACATCTCGTCAGCACGACTGGTACCACGGTAGATATTGACCAGCTCATTTAAAAGTTGTGAAGCACGAACAAATTCCTCGTCTTCATAGTATTCAAGAGCCTTTTTGTATTTGAACTCGTAGTCGGTACTTTTTAGTACTTTATTGTAATCGCTACACGAAGTCGCAATAAGAATAACAAACAATGCAAAAAGGGAAAAATTCTTCATTTTTATAAACATGGCGCAAAGATACATTTTTCATTAAAAACCAGCGGCAAATTACGCAAGAATTACTTAAGTAGCGACTTGGTTTAATATAAATTAACAAATTTGTAGACTTATTAAAAAAAATTACATTTGCAGAGTTAATTTTTAAAGCTTTTTGAAGTGGATATTTTTGAAAAATTTCGATCAAATAAAGGTGACATAGGCAAGCACATGGCAAAAGCCCATGGCTATTTTGCGTTCCCAAAGTTAGAGGGTGAAATCAGTGCCAGAATGAATTTCAGGGGAAAAGAAGTTTTAACCTGGAGTTTAAATAATTATATTGGATTAGCCAACCATCCTGAGATTCGCAGGGTAGATGCCGAAGCTTCCAAAGAGTGGGGATTAGCCTATCCGATGGGTGCCCGGATGATGTCGGGGCAAACCAGTCAGCATGAAGAATTGGAGAAGCAACTTGCAGCTTATGTTGGAAAGCCAGATTCCTTTCTTTTGAATTTTGGTTATCAGGGCATGGTGTCAATTATCGATGCTGTTTGCGGTCGTAACGATGTAGTCGTCTACGATAGCGAAGCACATGCTTGTATTTTGGATGGAGTACGTCTACATATGGGTAAACGCTATGTCTATCCGCATAATAATATTGAAAGCCTAAAAGTGCAGTTAACCCGTGCTACAAAGCTTGCTGAAAAACAGGGTGGTGGTATTTTAGTTATTACTGAAGGTGTTTTTGGTATGTCAGGAGACTTAGGCAAGTTGGATGAGATTGTCGCTTTGAAAAAGGAGTTCAACTTCCGCTTGTTGGTTGATGATGCTCACGGGTTCGGAGTAATGGGACCAACAGGAGCCGGAGCACCCGAACACTTTGGAGTACAAGATCAGGTTGATCTTCATTTCTGTACTTTTGCAAAAGCGATGGCCGGAATTGGCGCATTTATCGCTTGCGAAAAAGATATCTGTAACTACCTACGTTATAATATGCGTTCTCAAACGTTTGCAAAATCATTGCCAATGCCGATTGTGGTTGGTTCAATGAAGCGTTTGGAGTTGCTAAGAACAAAACCAGAACTACGCGAGCAATTATGGACTGTTGTTAATGGTCTCCAATCAGGCTTGAAAGAAGCTGGATTTGACTTAGGGCGTACGAACTCGCCGGTAACTCCTGTTTATATGAAGGGTGGGGTAGTAGAGGCAACTAAAGTTGTTATGGATTTACGCGAAAATTACGGTATTTTCTGCTCGGTAGTTGTTTATCCTGTCATTCCGAAGGGTGAAATTATTCTCCGTTTGATTCCTACTGCGATGCATACGTTGGAAGATGTTGACATGACTATTAAGGCATTTAAAGAAGTGAGAGATAAACTTGAGGCTGGAGAATATCAAGGTACGGAAGTACCTGATATGGCTTAGAAATACAAACTTAAGACTATACATGTAAAAATAGCCGGTTGATATTTTCAACCGGCTATTTTTGCATCTAAATAGGTACTTCAGTACTATGCGTGTTTTTCAGACAGGTATCTTTCTGTATCCATTGCAGCTTTACAGCCAGACCCGGCAGCAGTTACTGCTTGCCGATAAATGGAGTCCATGACATCGCCACAGGCAAACACCCCGGGAACGTTGGTTTTTGATGTCCCTGCTTCAGTTTTGATATAGCCAACTTCATCGGTTTCAAGAAAGTCTTTTACAAAATCTGAATTAGGCTTGTGGCCGATAGCCAGAAAGAATCCATCAATTTTAATTTTAACTTCTTCTTCGTTAGGCTCACCTTGGTTCTTTACTAAAATTGCTCCTTCAACCACTCCATCACCAGTTAGCCCTTTGGTTTGGTGTTTCCAAAGAATTTCAATGTTTGGTGTTTTTTTCACGCGATCAGCCATCACTCTCGATGCTCTTAGCACATCGCGACGTACAACCAAATATACTTTTTTAGCTAGCCCGGCTAGGTAAAGCGCTTCTTCGGCCGCAGTGTCACCACCTCCAACAACAGCTACATCTTTTCCTCGGTAGAAGAATCCATCGCATGTGGCACAGGCAGAAACGCCTCCACCGGCATATTTTTGTTCATCTTCCAGTCCCAGGTATTTAGCAGTTGCTCCGGTTGCTAATATCACAGCTTCAGCTTCGATCAATTTTTTACCATCAATCCAGACTTTGTGAATATCGCCGGAGAAGTCAACTTTGGTAGCGTAGCCAAAGCGAACATCAGTTCCAAAACGTTCAGCTTGCTTTTTAAAGTCTTCCATCATGACCGGGCCGGTTACTCCTTCGGGATAACCCGGATAGTTTTCAACCTCGGTTGTTGTGGTTAACTGACCTCCCGGCTGAAGACCTTCATACATCACCGGATTTAAATTTGCGCGGGCCGCATAAACGGCAGCTGTGTACCCAGCCGGTCCCGAACCAATAATCAGGCATTTCACTCTTTCAGCATCGCCTGTAGGCTCTGTGTTTTGTTTCTCGTTTTCGTTAAGATCTAATGATTTAAACATGACTTTGTATCTTAGTGTTTTTTATTATCTGGCTAGCAAAATTACACAACATCTAGATATTTACAACATTTGATCAATCAATAATAATGAAGGTGTGATAGATGTAGACTATTGAAAAATGATTTTAATAGTCGAAATTAATTTTGCAGAATTCGCCGCTTTATATACTTTTGCAAGCACTTCAGTAAAATCAGCTGGATGCTTGGTTTTAGGTAGAAGGAATAATCGGGATGTGGCGCAGTCTGGTAGCGTACTCGTCTGGGGGGCGAGGGGTCGCAAGTTCAAATCTTGTCATCCCGACACTGTTAAAAACCCTGCAATAATCGTGAAAGCGGCTGTTGCAGGGTTTTTTTGTGGGTGGGTACTTTTTATGCTTAGTTGCATTTTTGTCTATTTAAACCGTATCTTTAATGAGTAGAACGGGTAAAAAACGGGTAAAAAATACGATGTTGTATGGCTACGGTAAAATTGTTTTTGGATGAACTCCGACCAACGAAAGGCGGGCGCTTTGCTATTCGGCTACAAATTGGCCACAAATCAAGTAAAACAACGATTAAAACTCCTTATGCTATTCCAAAGGATTATTGGGAGAACGGACAAATTAAAAAGCGTTGTCCGGGTATTGCTAATGTGGCGCGGGCCAATGCCGACATTAATAAGCGACTAAGCAAGGCTACTGAGGTTATTGAACAGTTAAACGGTACCGCATTAATCAGGCGGCTGAGCTTAACTGATTTGAAACGACGTATTGAGGTGGCATGCTCTGATAGTGATCTAGTGGTGAGCGATTCGTTTCTTGATTATATGGAAGCGTTTGAGGTGCGAAAGCGGGCAACCAATAAACGAACCGCAGAAATATACGGTATTACAAGGCGAAAGATATTAGCGTTTCAAAAAGGGGCTCCGCTGATGTTTGCTGATCTTTCGGTGAGCTGGTTGAATCGGTTCGACTTGTGGATGATCAACCGGGGAAACTCGGCTAATACCCGGTCAATTGAATTTCGAAATATCCGGGCGGTGTTTAATGCGGCGATTGATGATGATGAGTTGCCGGGGGTTACGCTGGGCGATTACCCGTTTCGAAAGTTTAAAGTGATGCACGAAAAAACGGCTAAGCGTAATTTTTCTATTGAATTTCTCCATGCTCTGTATCACAAAAAGGGGCTCAAAAATACGGAGGCTCGCGACTTGTTCTTTCTGATCTTCTTTTTAATTGGCATTAACCTGATCGATTTGTTTTACCTCGAGGCGGTGCATGATGGCCGGATCGAATACCGGCGGCGGAAGGGTGGCAAACATTACAGTATTAAATTGGAGCCTGAAGCGATGGCGCTGCTCAAAAAATACAAGGGTAAAAATAGATTGTTGTTCTATGGCGACCGGATGAAGGTGTACAATAGCTTTAAAAAGTATGCAACTTCGGCCATGCGCGAACTGGCAAGCGAGTTGAATGTTCCGAAACTGACGACTTACTACGCGCGGCACTCATGGGCCAGTATTGCGCGAAACATCGGTGTGAGTAAAGATGATATTCGCAGTGCATTGGGGCATGGAGATAATACGGTGACGGACATATATATCGATCTGGACCGCGAGTTGATTGACAAAGCGAACCGACAGGTGATTGATGCGGTGATTAATTATAAGCCAAAAAAAAAGCCCGCCAACTCGTGACGGACTTCTAACCAATAAACCTGAAACTAAACTATGCTGCTTTTTTCTTTTCAATCCAGTTTTTTACCAGCCTGATGATGAACCGGACTCCATCAACAAACATAACTTGCTCGGTGTCTTCTTCCAACAGGGGTATGTCAATTACCTTGTTAAGTGCGGTGCCTGCCAGTTCTGAGGCTTCGCTGTAATTGCCTTCGAATGCCATGTTGATCGACTGGTTTAACAACGGATCGATGTCGTCGGGAATGAATTTGTCGGCCTTTTCATCCAAAAAGTTTAATACAATCTTTAACGCCGGTCCGTCGAATGGCTCCGCGTAAAATGGTAATTTAATCATGTCGTCGCCTGCTTTAGCGATCAGTTTTTTTGTTTCGGGTGTGAATACTTTTCCGTCCATGTTTTCGATTTTTAAAGAGTTTTTTTATTGTGCTGAATTTTATTTTTAATCGGAATGAACGTTTAATCATTCCGTCAATTTGCTTTTGGGTAAGGTCTTTGCCGTCTGCTACCATTTTTGTTTTTTTGCTTTACTGAACAGACCAAAGCCGGTCCACATCGAAATGACTGCCTGTACTTCTACATAGGTCGAATTTGGTATTAATCCGGGCTTAACGAGGTTTGCGATAAACAAACCGGTTCCGGCGGCTGCTCCTAAGGTTGTTTTTTTACCATCGAGCCACTGCCATGCTTGTTTTAATTTTTCGAAAATCTTTTTCATCGGTAACGGGGTTGAAATTCAATATGTATGTGGTCGGCTTCCTGTATCACATCGTAGTCGATGCCGAGGCGCTCTTTTATTTCGCTGCGTACTTGCTGCGCTTCTGCCTTGCTGAAAAAACGGGTGCGAATGTCAATGGCATTGCCTGAGTAGTGCAGCGAGGTGAGGGAGTGTTTGCCATCTACACCGCTGGTTATAACTACCTCTTCGCCATGATCGCGACATACCTGGTCGGCTATCATTCCGGCCAAAAGTATCTCGGGAGTGATGCCTTTTACTTTTACTGACTGGTCTTTTATTCTCATCCTACTTTTGTCTTTAAAATGGAGATGTCTTTGTCGTGCTCATTTAATTTTTCATCGTGTGAGTGAAGACGATGATTAACAACTGAATGATTTTTGTCGCAATAGGTTTCGTAAATTGTTTGCTTTGTTTTAAGTACTTCAACCGCGGCACGAAGGGTTTTCGAGGTATCGTTTAACGTCGCTATTGCTTCGGTTTGCTTTTCGTCGCGGGTGTCCTGGTCTTTGAAATACTTGACAATGAAAAACCCGATAATCGCAAATACTACTGTTACTGTTATTGAGGTCAGCGCGATGGCTAATTTTACGATCAACTCCATATTGTTTACTTTAATATATTTGCTACACAGTCGCCCAAAATAATTGATGGGCGACTGTGTGTTTTTTACTCCCCGTCCTCCTCGGGTTTTATCAGCTCCCAAATGGCCATTGTTTGGCTTTGGTTTAGCTGTAACCCTTTCAACTTTTCGATGTTAAAATAGTGCGGCTCAAAGTCGCTTTTATTCATCATGGCCAGCTTGATGTGCTCGCGCCACTTTTGGTGCAGGGGCTTAACTTTCGACCAGCCTTTTTGCTTGGCGTAAAAGTCGGTTTCGGCGGCTTCCATTTCGGTTTGCGAATAGGTGAACCTTTCGTGTCCTGCTTCGCGGGCTGCCTTCATCTTACCATTGATGTAGTCGTTTTGCGCTTTATCGGCTCCTTCTTTGTGCGCATCCATCCATTCGACTAGCTCTTTATCGCGGGCTTTTAAAATTGCTTCGCCAATGTCTTTCTCGGCTCGTTCCAGTCGCTTGATGTTTTTTCCCAGAATGTATTGAAACTCAAAGTCGGCGATGTTGTTAAAGTCGGCTGATTTCAATTTTTGCAGTTGCAGTTTAATTTCTTCGTTTTTCATTTTACTGGTTCAATTTAAAAGGTGAGTGATTCGTTTAAGGTCAATACTTCGGCTTTTAGCTGGTCGAGTAGCGCGGTGCTGATGTGTTCGGCCTGCCCGGTAATGACAAATTCGCCCGTTTCGCGGTTAAATGCAATGCGGGCATTCAAATGCAAATCAATACTTACCTCGGCGCTGTTGGCGGTTAAGTTTGCTTCTACGTTGTCGATGCCTTCCGGCTTTACGATTCCTCGTGTGCTTGTTTGTGTAATCATGATTATTTAATTATTTGGTTGATACTAATTCAAATTTACCCATCCGGCCGAGGCGTATCCCCTGAACTTGCCGGTTGATGTGTTGTAATATATATCGCCAACCTCTCCACTAGGGTCTGAGGTGCGAACAGGAACTTTAAATTTTTCCAAGCCGCAGGTTACCCGTGCGTTTGGACCATCGAGCCTCAACCCTTCGCTATAGGTGCCGACCTCGGAGCTCGCATTTACGCTAATCCGCATAATACCCGCGCTCGAAATAGCGTCAATCTGGCTCCATTTGCCGAGCGAGAAAAACCGAAGCCCGGCGGTGAGTGCAACGGTTCCGCTTACTTGCAGGTCGGCGGTGCCTATTGCCGACGTTGTACCAACGCGCACCAGGTCGGTTGGGTCGGCTTGGGCTATCACGCCTGTTAAATCCTGCCACAGGCCACTGCCTCCACTAACCGTTGTTGGTGTCCAGCTGGTGCCGTTCCAGCCTAATACCTGCCCCGAGGTTGGCGCTGTGGTTGCTACTGTTCGCCCTTGTAACTCGAAGGCGTTGTTTACGTCGATGGCTGCGCCTAATGTGGCAAGTGTCATTCGGCGGTTGGTGCCATAAAAGCTGTCGTAAAAGGCAAGGCTTACCGCGTCGCTTGTTGGTGCTGTATTGGTGAGCCCGGCAATGTCGAGCGAAATGGTGCCGCCCGTTATGTCGATGCCTGATCCTTCGCTGTAACTGCTTGCTGATGCGTTGAATGTTATCGTATTGTTTGTTGATGAATAAACAAGCGACATGCCGGAACCTGCTTTAAAGTTGACATTTTCGCTTTTTGAAATGGTGCCTTTGTTCGAGTCGTCAACATAGAGATTCCAGCTGTATAGGTATAGCGGTGCAATCTTCCGAATACCCCCCGCACTGGCGTCGTAAATAGGAATGTAATCGAGCGAGGTGCTCGGGTCTATTATTGCCGTTAGCCCGTTAATATCCATCGAAATAATTGATCCGGTTATGTCGATGCCCGTACCTTCTGTGTAAGTTGGTGCCGAGGTGATGTAGCCTGCATCGTTTGTAAACGTAGATACCGGCAAAGCGTTAACTTGTGCTGAGGTGTAATAGTTTGATTTTTCGGCTGTCCAAACGGGGTCAGTTTCGGTGTAGCCTGTGAGGTATCCGGCATCGTTATTAAAGCCTGAAATATTAATCGAGCCGGGCGAAGTCCAAACGGGGGTTGATGTTGAACCGTTACTTATGTAGAATTGACCGGCGGCGCCTAGACTGCCGGATTTGTGGGCGTCTAATAATAATTGCGTTCCTTCCTTTGATATTTCGCCATTTACGTCTAAAGTAGTGTTTGGTGTCACCGTTCCTATACCCACATCCCCTGAGTTCCTAAGAGTCATAGTTGGGGTATTTCCAGTGATTCCAGTTGTAAAAAACTGAAGCAAGCCCCTATCGTCTGCTCCATCTCTACGTGAATAAATTCGGCTGAGCGTCCCCTGCGTTACCCCTGTCGGTGATGAGTCGTCTTGAACTGAAAATATAACACCGCCTCCAAATCCATCAAACATATCTCCAGATGTTACTGTTCTAAGACTGTAGCCACTTGCAATCCCTGCCGTTGAATTCAAATCACCCCCCGTAACAGTTGTTGTTCGCCTGAATAGTCCGACTGGATATCCGGTTCCAACAACATCCAATGGTGCATCTGGGCTTGTTGTATTTATGCCTAATTCCCCCGCAAAGGTATGGCTTCCAGTTCCCGTAAAATTATGACTTGTTGCATCCAACTTCGCCAAATTACTACTCACAAAACTCAACTCCTGAGTACTTTCGTTCAAGCTTAGTATTGCCGTATCATCGCTCACAAGCGAGGCGGCGGGGTGGGCGGCGGCGGTTATCAGGTTGTTGACTTGCCCGAGTGTGGCACTTTGGGTATCAAGGGTAGCGTCGGCATGGGTTACGGTGCCTGTTACGGTTACGGTGCCTGTAAACTGGCTGGTGCCTTCTACGCGCAGGGCATTGCCGCCAGCGCTGTTTATGAGGTGGGCGGGCAGTACGTTTATGCGGCTGGTTTCCATGTGCAGCAGGTGGTCGCCCGCGGCGCCATTGGGTACCGTGCTGTTGTCAAACACTTCAAATACATGTCCGCTCCATCCGCCTGTCATGTTAATGAGCATGCCGCCAATGGGGTTGGTAAACCGCCACTCAACGAGGTTTCCGCCCATGCTCAACAGCGTGTCGGCCGCGGGGTCTTGTATTTCATCTAACCGCACGTTCGCCCAATTATCTATGTCGGCTTGGGTAAAATCGGCATCGGTCCATAGGTGATGCCATGCGGCCGAGTGGTAGCCCTGAAATTCGGCGGTGCTTGCTTTAAATTGCAGGGAGCCATCTACAGGCAGCTCGGCGCCGTGTACATAGTCGGCTATGGCTATGGCGTTGGTGGCTACCTGGTAGCCGCTTTTAAAAATCGTGTGCGCGTCGGCTCGGTTTAAATCGTCCTCACCCACACCAACCACTACGAGGCGGTCGGTATCTACCCAGCTATCGGCAGTGCCTGCCACCTGCGTAGGAAACGAACCGATAGCGACCTCCCGAAATGCGGCGGCCTCGGTACCCTCACCAATAGCAATGGAGTTGTCGCCGGTGGCAATGGGGTTGATACGGTCGGTAACATTATCGTGAATTAAGCGGGTTAAGGGATGTATTTCTACCAAGCCTGTTACGGAATCTTCGATGCCTTCGAAATAGTCAGCGTTTAGTCGCCCGGGTTGGTTCACCTTCTGAAATTCGGGGGTAATAAAGCCAACCATTTCGTCGGTGTTCACAACCTTTTGACCGCCACTTCCCGAATTTGCATTGCTGCTTTTGGTGTAGTTGATTTTTTCGCCTACGGTGAAGGCTGCTAAATTAACCGACAGGACTTCTATGTAACGGCCTTCAATGGTTTGGTTGCGGTCGTTGTAGGTGATTCCCGCCTCAACAAGTAGTTTGTCGCTGTTGTCGGGGTCGGAGATTACCATGTCGGTGCCGGGCAGCATTTTAAGAAGGGCACAATCGTACGTTTGTACGGGTTGGCGCATGCTGCTAGCAATTAACCGGGCTACTATTTCGGCGTAGGTGTAGGTACCTGCAACTCCGTCGAGCTTCCATAAGGCGGAGGGGGTATCGTCGGTTAATACAAATCCGCCTTGATAGATTATCAGGTTGTTCGGTATGTCGGGCAAATCGCCGTTCAGAACTTCCAGATCGTCGGGCGTGTAGTTGTTTTTAGGGTTGTTGGTTAGTAATAACTCGCGGTCGGTTGGTAGTTCTTCGTTGTTTTCGTCGGCAAATTTTAAGCCTAGTTCCCTGAAGCAAGAACCCGCCACCTCGGCAGCTGAGCTGTCGGCCAGGTATAAATAAAACCTGAGCTGCCCTGTTTCCGGTATTCCTTCTTTCAGGCTAATGTCTAATTGCTTAAAATGCTCTGCAACTTCATCAAACGGGTATGCGGTTATTACCTTCCTTTTTATTTCAGTTTCCCAGCCGCCACCGTCAAAAATGCTTTTTTTAAACCTGTTTACATATGCATCAATTGGAATGCCGTATTTCAGTGTTGGCTCGGGGGCCCACTCGTAATAAATGTCGAGGTCAAACGGGTAGTTGTAAGTTGGTTTAATGACGTAGCGGGTGCCTCCGTCTCCAATCAGTTCAATTCCGAAATACATAAATGCACTAGCTCCTGTGGCTCCCATAAGTGCATAGGATAATGATAAGGTTGGTATTGCTGTTGTTGCATAAACGCGTATGGCGTCGGTTACTCCGTATTTGGTATGCGAATAGGTGTCCCAACTTTCGCCGGGCACTGCTTCTTTTCCCGGTATATAGATAAACTTGTTGCCTTTATCGTCGTATATCCGCTGCTGCGGTGTGGTGCCTATAAATGTCCAGTCTTCAAAATTACCATTTTCGAGGGATGTAAAACTGCCGTTCTCAATGAGGTTCGATTTGTAGCCGTAGTCTTGCTTGATGGTCATTTGTTTGAGCGCCGGACTGACGTCCATATTGGCAATACCAAGGAATGACCATTCTTGCGCGGTTTGTGGGTTTAGCGTTCCGCTGCCTGCGGCTGTACCTGCCGAGGTGTAGGTGTAGTAGCTTACGGTGGTTTTGTTCCATTGGTCGTTGCTGATGATCCACCACTGGCCATTGCGTTGCATAATGCGGAAGGGCCTGAACAGTTGTTCGAGTACTTCGTAACAGCTTTTATCTTCGTAAGTGAGTAATTCTTTTTTGTATTGCGTTAAGGGGTCGGCGCCGGTGGCCTGGGTGCTCTCGCGCAGGGTTACGGCGGTGTTGATGTTTAACGATAGTCCTGTTTTTGCGAGTATGAGCGCGAGTATTTCAATGGGGGTGCTCTCGCCTGAATAGGGTTCGTTCAGGTCGTCGGTAAAGTCTTCGTCTTTTAACAGTCCCAAGCCATCGAAGGCGGTAAGGCTTACGGGGTAACGGGGCGAAATTAGTGGCTCGCTCCATTTGTCGGGCTCAATGAAGCCTTTGAACAAGACATCGGTGTCGTTCTTAAATATTTCGACATATACGTCGCGGGCATTGGCAGTATACAGGTCGAGAAATTCATAATCGTTTTCGGCATAGAATTCGACGGTAGCCTCGGCGCCGTAAATGTTTGGCAGCTCTTGTTTGCTCTTGCTGCCCCACTTGACGGTGAGCATTTTTTTGGTGCCCGAGCGTTCCTCAACGGGTCCGGCATAGCCTTCGAGCCATACTTTAACGGTTGTGGTGTTGCCATATATGTTGTCGCCTTCAATGGTGAGCCGGTGTCCGAGTGCCATACTTATTGGTTTGTTTTAATATATCTATGTTCGTTGTCGTTCGCGGCGTTCGAGTTTGCGAATGGTGGTTATTATTTTTTCTCCGTCGAAGGTGTTGTTTACCTGGAAGGTGGTGCCGCCACTGTTGCTTGGTAGCATGCTTTTTAACTTGTCGAGCGGGGCGATTACTTCGGGGTTGGCGCGGGCGTTGGAGTATTCACCCACGCGGGCAATGGTGTCGCCATAGGCTATACCCCCACTAGCCAGTGCGGGGGGCTTGGTGGCTAAGGCTGCAATAATTGACCCGACGGTGGCGGCCAATGCAATGAGGTTAAATGGGAATGGCACGCTTTGCGATTGCTCGGTTCCCTTTGCGATTGCGGCTGATCCGGCGGCGGCGGTTTTGGCTTGTGAGCCTGCTACCTCGGTGGCTGTTAATGCTGCCAGTTGTGTTATTAATTGCGGTATCATCCCCAATATAGTGCTGGCCATGTTGGCGAAATGACCGGCGGCGCCTCCTATGGCTGAGCCTAGTTGTCCGAATGATTGCGACATGATGCCTACGTTTTCGGCGGCTGATGAGGTGTTGACCACAGCGCCCGTAAACTCGTCAATCATTTTTTGCGTTGCTTCGATTTGCGATTGATATTCGGTCCATATCTCCGGGCTCAGGGCTTGCGATTGTTGCTCTCGTAATTGGCTCATACGCTCCTGCATTGCTCCAAGCGGACCAACAATTTTTTCAATGTCGATATCTGATTTACCGGTTACCGTAAATTCGCTTTCGGTGTCGGCATCAATTTGCGCGTTTATCGCTTTTTGTGTGTTTAATGTTTTCTCTAATCCGGCGTTGTAACTTTTTGTGAGTGTGTTTAATTCACGCTGAATTTGTCGGGCTGCATTTTGTCGGGCTGCCTGAATCTGGTAAACCTGTGCTTCGAGTTCGGCTTCGGCGTTTAAGTTTTCGGCGTTTGACCGGGAGTAGGAGTTCTTTTCTTTTTGAATTTCCAAACGGGCTTGTGCGATATCTAAGTCGGTTTGCAATAATTTGTCTTGCAAAATGTTGGCTTGATTCAAATATTTAATAGCGGCTTCCTGATCGGTGTATTGTTCTTTCCTTGACTTTAATCTTAGTTCGGCTATTTGTGCTTCCAGTTTTGCTTTTTCAATTTTTTGCTTGCGCTCTTTTTGGTCTGTTTCAAGTATTTTATCAGACAGCGCCGCCGCCTTCGCCATTTCCTTGTTGTTTTGCTTTCCCCATTCGGTTACTGTTTTTAGCTTTTTATCGTCGAGCCCGGTGGTGAGGTGGGTAAAGGCTAAGCCCATTTCCTTAAGTGCTTCGGTTGTAGAGTCGTCGTTAAACACACTTTTAATCACCCTGAACGCTGCTTGTACTAATTCGGGTAGTGCTTTTATTCGGGTTACAAAGTTGCTTTTTATAAACTCCCAAAGTCCTTGTACTGCTTCTTTGGGGTGTTCGAATGACCAGATTATTTTCTCGCCCAAGTCGGCGGCAATGTCGGTTAGGTTTCCGAGCAAAACACCAAGCGGCATTGTGATTTTTCGCAACTTTGCGGCTCCTTCTTCGGTTGATGTGAACGCGGCGGCCAATGCTCCTACGGCAATGACAATAGCTCCAATACCGGTAGAGATTAATGCGGTCTTTAAAAATCCTAATCCTTTGGTGGTTCCTGCAATTGATTTTGTGGCCGACTTAAATAAGTCAGGCATTGCCGTAAGATCGCCGGACAATAATCTCGTGAATGATGATTTTACCGAACTAAAGTTAGCGGTTACATTTTTTGCAAAGGTTTTCGAGGTTGATTGTGCTTTTCCTAAACTTTGCTGGTAGTTGCGAAGATCGGCAACGAGCTTAATGCCTATTGATGTTTCTTTATTGCCTGCCATTTTTGTTTGCTTATGCTGTTTTTTTCTTTCGGTTCATAATGTCGGTTACCTGGGCGGCCAGCGATACCCGTTGTTTGGCGTTGAATTTTGGCTTTTTGCGGGTTTCCTTATCCCATGGGAGTGGGTAATCGTGCCCCATGGCGATCATGGGGAGCCGCGCTTTTTCCCAAGACTCGCGATAAGCTTGACCAATAGCTTCAAACTCAGCAGAACTGCAAAAATCCCAGAAATAACCGGGAGCCATACCGGCAAAACCAACAGCAATAGCGAAAGCATCCATAACATAAAAGTCTCGCGGAGTGTCGCTTTTTTTTTATTGTCCGGCTGGTCTGTCTCGGCTTGCTGGGCTTCGGTCTGGGTGGTTTGAAATTGAATTAAGAGGTCGGGCCGTTTGTCCATTTCATCGATAAACTGCTCTAAATTCATCTGAAAGTCTTTGTTCAGTGCTTTTAGTGTGGAGTAGAAAAACAGCAGGTTGTCGTAGGTGCTGTTGGCGTTGGTTATTGAGCGTTTTGTGAGTTCTTCAAACTCGCGTATGGCTCGAAATGAAAAGCCAATTTTGTAGTCGGTGCCTTGTATGTTTATGGTTTCGGTGCTCATTGGTGTGATGGTTTAACGAAAGGCGCATGAAACACATGCGCCTTTCGTGGTTGCTACTATGCTGGATCAATTGCTGTTAAGGCGAGTGATGGGGTGATCGTTGCCGTGGTGGTTACCTTGTCGCGGGCAGGGCCGCTTAATGGCAGGTTGACAAAGCCTTGCCCGTACCACATGCGTCGGGTGGTGTCAATTACTACGGCGTCTTCGGGGGTTGCTCCCTCGGTTACCCAGGCGAATACCCAATCGAGCAATGTTCCGGCCTGGCTGGCGTCGGCCAGTTCGTTGTAGTCTACTTCGTTTGCATCAACATCGAGCTCGTCGGTGACGTCCATTTCTACAGAGGCGGTCCAGTCTTTCCCGCTGGGGAATCGTTTGGTCCAGCCGTTAAGGTTCTTTGCCTGACTTTCGAGGTAGTCGGCTACTTGTGGGTCGAAGCTTACGCCCGTTTGCCCTGCGATGGCCCGATAGGTGTACGCGCCTTCGATTCCATCACGCAGGAAGGCCATTAAATCGGAGCCTCTTTGAATTTTTCGGTTACTCATGGTATTGTCTTTTTAAGGTTTTGACTCTATGTTATTTTAATGTTTGCCGTGTTGACGGTGAATTCAAGCTTCTGACCAAAGGTGTTGATGTTGAATTCGTAGTCGTCGGTTATGTTTGTACAGTGTATTTCGTTTAACTTGATGCTTGCTTTTGTTTTTCGGTTCGCTTTGTTAAATGCCTGCAATAGTTTTGAGGCCAGTTGCCAGCTTTCATCGTAATGTTTGCACATGGTTAACAGCGTAAAGCGCCAGTCTTGCATGGTTGGCCCGTTCTTTACATAGTCGGGGGTAACCTGTACAATGTAATATATCGCGGGGGCGCCTTGGTCGTAGTCTGATACCGGAAATAACCGTCCGTTAATGATGGCCTGAATGGCTGCGTCTTCGGTGATAATTTGTGTTATTGCTTTTCCAATCATGTTGATTACTATTTGTTTATTTTTTTAAGATTGCGTTGTATGAGCTTGTCGAGTGCTTTGAGCATGTGGTCCTGGCTTTGCCCGACGAGTTGTTGTTCGGTTTGGTTGATGGCGTCGGTAAAGAACTTTGATGCGGGCATGCGGCCGCGGGAATGCCCGGCAGTGGTTTGGCGCTCGGTGGTTCCGGCGTCGTACAGGTGACCGTGAAACCCGCGGTAGTTTCCGAACTTGCGGGCGCCAACTTTGGCGGTGATAAATACGGACTTGCCACGGCTGCGACCTGCTACAAACCCGATTGATTTTTCGAGGTTGCGCGTGGTTGACCTGGTTTGCATGCGCGAGCGTAGCAATTGCCTGGCTGTTGTGATGAGTGGCTTGGCACCTATGCGGAAGCTGGCGAGTATTAACCGGCGTTGTTCGGCGCGCTTCATCTTACCGAAAAAATCGTTTAGTTCTTTTACTCCGAATAGTTCTACTTTGCTGCTCATGGTTATACAATGTCTATTGTTCCGGTGGGTATGCGGTCAATGGTCAGGATCATGTAATTTCGGCGGCGGTCGGGGTCGATGCTGCGAATGTTGTAGTACTCGCTGCGCCATGCGATTACCTGGCGCTCGTTGAACCGGCCAATGCGGAAACGTACTTTTGCTTTAAAGGTGCGGTTCTCGGTTCCCATACGCCCGATCATGGCCTCGCCACCACTGGCCCACGATATATTGGCGCGGTCGTAAAAGGCATGGGTGTAGCTTTTATTGCGCCCGCTATAGCTGTCTTTTGCTGCTTCTACTTCGTTGAGTATTTCGATCCTGTCTCTTTGGTTTCCGGGTAGCATGGTGCTTGCGTGTTAAAGGTTTACCAATTGCGGCGGCGGTGCTTGGCAATTAGTCGCTCGTAGGTTTTGTTTTCGGCGAGGTTGTTCAGGTTGTAGCTTTGACGCTCGGTGTCGTACATGTCGGCACTTTTTACTAATACTGCTTGTTTTAGGCGCTTGGGTAGTTTTGCGGTGGTGTAGCCTGTTTTAAATGTAAAGCGTACTTTCTCGATGTTGCCTGCGGGGGTGCTCGAAAACTCAACTTCGAAATAATGGAAGGCTTTTTCGGCTTCGTATGTTGATGCTTCTACAGTGGTCCAGTTGGTGCCGTCGTAAACCTCAACGCTTGTTAAGCTTAAAAACGGGGCTTGCATGATGCGCCAAAGGGTTTGGAAACCGCAGTTGAGCTTTACTTCGAGTGCGTTGGTGGTTTCCAACATGTCGGCATTACAGTCATCTTCGACCAACTCGGTGGCTACGTCAATTAATCCTGTGATGTAATCGTCGTCGTTGTCGAAGTCTTCAATTTGTAGCTGCGCCTTTGCTTCGTCGAGCGTGATGGGTGAGGCTACTTTTGTTTTTTCGGGTTCGTTGGAAACAATGATCATGGCGTTTGCTTTTTTAGTGAATGAAAAAAAGGGAAGGGCTCTCCCTTCCCTTTTGGGTTGTTGTTGTTGTAACTATAACGAGTGTTGGATGGTCTACGCTGCTGGGTCTAAGTCTGGTGACTTAACGAAGGCGGCATCGTTGCGCGATACTGCTTTAGCCAGCTTGTTTACGGTAATTTCGATTTCAGCTTCTTTCTGGTAAGAGAATGGGTTGAACAGTACTTCGGTTGCTCCCCACATGCCTAACCAAATTTCGGCCCAGATACCATAAAGCAAGTATTGTTGATTTGCTCCATCGGCGAATAAATCGTGATAATACGCACGAGTACCACGGTGAGTTGTTCCTACTCCGTTGTCGTCGCCGTTCATTGATGTCAGGAATTTACCTGATCCGGTGTCTACCTTTACGCCTTGCGCGTCGAAAAATGTGTTTCTGTTCATGGCAAAAGCACCGCCACCGGCGTTTACTGACTTCATCAAAGAAAGGAAACCAGGATCGGTTAAATCAACTCCTGCAACTTCGGTTGCTGCGGCTAATGCTACGGCGTATATTTCGGCAGTGATTTTGCGATCGCAACCGCGCATCATGTCGTTAAGATAGGCCATGTGCACTTCCGGGTTTTCCTGAACCAATAGCTCTTTAGACTGCGTGTCGGTAATTCCATAGCGCTCTGGGGCCATGGTTTTAAAGGTGGCTTTGTTTCCGGTCTCGGTAACTGTTGCACCTTCTGCATATTTCCCGGCTACATCTTTAGCCTTTGCTCCAACTTTGAACGTGCCTTGCAATCCTTCCAAAATGGTTAAACCCATTTGGCGATACAGTGCTGCTTCGGTGTCAAGTACTGATAACCCACCGGCGATTTGCACATCAATAGAACCGGCATTGGTGGTTGTGTTTGAAGTTGCTGCACGTTTAAAAACGTTGTTCGGAATTAACAGACCATCGGATGAAATGCCTCTCGCCATTTCGTCCTGCGTTTCTTTTTCAAGGCCGGTAAGGCGTGAAACATCGCCACGCGCTGACGTGTATTCCTTCATGGCTTTACCAAGGTTGTACACTTTTGCTTCACGCTTGATAAATGGACCTTTTCCATCGCGCTGGTGCTGGGTGGGGTCGTCGTCGTCGTCTGTGTCTGTGTCCTGACGCTGGCTCTTTGTTTTTTTACTTGTAAATTGCCCGAGTTCTTCCATGCGCTCGGCGCGCTGGATTTCGGTTGTCAGACTGCGAACCTCGCCGTCGAGACGGTCCCATTCGGCTTGTTCGTCGTCAGTCAATGATCGTTTTTTCTCTTTTTCGGCTGCGGCGACAATGGCTTGCATCCGTTCGATCTTTTGTGTTTTTTCGATGCGAAGTTCTTCTGATCGTTTCATTTTGACTATGAATTTAATTTGTGAATTGCTGTTCTTTTCTTTAATATATCGAGCGAGGCGTTTGAGTTTTCGGAGGTGGGTTGATTTTGGTTTTCTTCAAATTCCAGCAGCCCGCGGATGGCTACACCGTTTGTAGCAAATGCCCCATCCTGAACTATTGAGACATCAATTAGATTCCGTAAATTAGATACATACCTTACCGGTGTTTTTTCGGCGCGGTCGTAACGAACGCCATTTTCAGCGATCGTGTAAATAAATGATCCTTCGAAATAGTCGCCGCGCTTTACTTGTTCGTAGGTGTCGTTCCCGACTGTTGTGTTAGGTACCTCAACGATTGCTTTAACTCCGTGATCGTCCTGGCGTAATTGTAATGTTCCCGACTTGGTACGCCCCAACATCTTGCTGCGGTCGTGGTCCACTGTAGCTTTTGTATTTATTGATTCGTCGCGTAAAATAGACTCGGGTGCTGATGGCTCAATCACTTCGTAGAATTCTTCGCCATACTCCCTAATCAACCTGCTTCGTTGGTTAAATACAATCGGGTACCATTCTATGTAGCGTTTGCCTTCTTCGGTGTTTTCTCTTACGCTTATTTTTTCGGCGCTTGTGGCTCTTACGCTTATTTTATTTGCTGTTGTCATTTGGTTTGGATTTGAGGGTTGGATCAACTTTCATGAGTGTATTGTATTTGTCGTAATTTTCGAGCGGGATGTATTGGGCTTGCATGTAGTGTTTGTTGGCCCACTCTCCGGGGATTGGTTTGTTGCCTAATTTTTTGGCTCCTTCGTTTGGCGACATGAGGCCATTTACGACCTGGTCTTTAATACCGGCTACCAGTGTGGCATAGTCCATGCCTATGAGTGAAAGCACGTCGAACATAACCGAAAAGCCGCTGGTTAGCTCTTGCGAGGTGAGTAGCTTGCTGTTTATTTCGGCCATGTACTCGGCCACAATTGGGCCCATGGTGTTGTTCTTGAACAGGGTGGTGAGTTGCTCGACGTCCATTTTTTCGAATGATCCGTCGACCATGCCGAGTAATACGCCGTATGCTGAGCTGATGTCTTCGCGGGTGAACCTCAACGTGTCGATTAATTGGGCGTCGACAAATTGCATGGCGATTGATTTCGCCTTTGTCCCCATGGGTAGGTGCATCCATTTACCGGCGTTCTCAGGCCCGGCGTTCTCGCGCTGGAATTGTTCTTTTTGCTCTTTTAATGTTCCGGCGGCCGGTCCTGACAAGTTGCCTACCATGTCGGTTTCCAATACCGTTGGGGTGATGGCGTTGTTTTTATAAAAGTTGTCCATGGTAGCGGTGGCGCGCTCGTTTATGTTGGTTTGTCGTTGGATGGCTACCAGTGGCGAGAATCCAATAATGCCGTCTTCGCTGATGTTGCGAAAGTGTAGTATTTCGGTGGCGGGAATATCTTCGTAAATCTCGCGTCCTACATTGTAGATTGAATAATAGAGTATTCCGTTTTCAAAGAAGTATTCTTTAAATTGTGACGGATGGATGATTTCCATTGAGGTAGGGTAGCCGGTGTTCTGGTTTTTGTAAACGCGGGCCAGTCCGTTGCCGTATTTACTGCGGTGAAATTCAATAGTACTCCAAAAGGTTTTGGCCGACTGGTAATTGTTGGGTTTGTATTTCAATAGAAAGGTGAGGCGGTGGCGGGTCATTTCAATGCGGCCATTGCCTTGGTCGAGAAATACCGACAGGGGCATGCGCGACAGGTTGTCGGATAATATCCGGCAGCAAGTGAATACGGTAGCTATTTTTTCGGGGGTGCCTGTTACTCCATTTCGTGGAAGGCTGAATAGTTCGGTGCCCCATCGCCAAACTTGGTTTTTGCCTTTTTGCAACCAGTTGTATGCACCAGTTAGCAGGCTTGCAAATATGTTCATTTTCGCGCGCTTTTGTTGTAATATATCGAAGCGCGGCGGTGGGTTATGCGGCGTCGCCTTTTTGCTGGTCCATTAGTTCTTTGAAGAATGCGGCGGTAGCGTCGCCATTGTATTGGAGCCAACCGCCAATGGCCATGGCTAACGAGACGGGGCCGTCGACACTGTCGAGCGATTTGTTTTTCATGATCTTAATATTGCCATTGCCGTCGTAGTAGAGTACAATGTTTCG
The DNA here is from genome assembly GCF_009847015.1 of Sunxiuqinia indica. Taxonomy (GTDB): domain Bacteria; phylum Bacteroidota; class Bacteroidia; order Bacteroidales; family Prolixibacteraceae; genus Sunxiuqinia; species Sunxiuqinia indica. The sequence continues at coordinate 4,759 of NZ_WVEM01000012.1, read as the reverse complement.
GAACATCCACCGCAATACGGGGTTTTCGCTCATGGCGATTGCTTCGTCAAAGAATAGACGTTCGATGTATTTCAGCGGGAAGTTAAACCAGGTGGTTTGTTGCTGGAAGTGCTGGCACATGATGTATAGTTCTGCCTCAACCTTGGGAATAATAAAGCCTGAGTTCCATTTGTCGTAATTGATTTGGGTGATTTCGAAAACGGTGTTCCAGTATTTAATGCGCTCAAAAATTAATTCTTGGTTTATTGTGGGGCTATCGTGTTCCATGATGTAGCCTTTCTTTATCCACTCGCCCAGGTCGATGCCGCTTTCGCGTATGCGCTTGACTTCGTTTTGCGGGAAATAGAATTCGGGCATAACACACATCTTGCCGGTGGCGGGGTCGGTCCATACGATGACAATGGATGCGAGGTCGCGGGTGGCCGACAGGTCGATGCCCATAAATGCCTGGACGCGCTGATCGGTTGGCGGTGCGATGTTAGTAAAGCATGTTTTGTAAACGTCGTCGGGAATCCAGTTTTCTAAGCCGTCTAAATAGCGGTTCAGGTTTTTGGTAATGAAGTTGTTTAACTCGGATATGGTGAGCTTGGCTTTGCTGTATTCTTTTTTAAGTGCGTCGAGCCTGATGGTTTGCCCGATGTTGGGGTTTGCTTTTACCCAGCATTCATAGTCTTCAATGTCGTCGTCGTCGTCCAGGCAATAGAGTGCGTAGAATGTAATGTCGTCGTCAATGACTCCCTCTAGTGTGCGCTTGCCTGTTTCAACCATTTTAAAGAATGGGTAATCTTTGTTAAATCCGGCGGTGCTGGTGATGATGCCGAGCGGGTTTTCGCGCGACATGACACCGGACTTCATCACGTTGAAAAAGTCGAGCGTGGGGTGTGCGTGCATTTCATCGATGATAAACACGTAGGGGTTAAGCGAGTCGTTTGAGTCGGGCTTGTTGGCTAGTACTTTCAGGATGCCGGACCGCTTGTTGTACAGGATTTGGAATTGCTGAACTTTTAACCGGCGTTTTAATGCGGGTGAATTTTTAACTATATTTTTTGTGTAGCGTAATGCTTGCCCGGCTTGCTCGCGGGTGGTGGCGCATAGGTAGGCTTCGGGGTCTGCTTCTCTGTCGCTTATTAGCATGTATAATTCTATGCCAACTGAAAAGACTGTTTTGCCTGACTTCCGCGCTGTGTAAAGAATGGCGTAACGAAACCGGCGGCTTTTGTCGGCGGTGTAAAACCAGCCAAATATCTCGGATAAGATCCACGCCTGGTATGGTGTTAAATTAAAACGTCCGTAGCGTTTGCCGTCTTTTATCTTGATGTAGAAAAAGAAGTCGTAAACACGACGAACGGCCTCAACGTTGAAATAAATGTCAGCGCGTTTCTCGTCGGAACGGCTCCGGGCCACGGCTAACTGAATCCACTTGCTTGCTGTTTGATTTCCGTTTTCTATGTCGCGCTTGTAGTTTTCCGCCTTCGTTAATGATTCGGATATGTACGCGTCCTTCTGTTTCTGGTTGTCCTGTTTCGCCATTGAAGTAGTTCATGTGTCTTTCTTTTTAGTCTGGCATTCCGTCTTCTATTGGCATTTCAACTTTCAACTCCTTGCGATCCAGTGCTGATAGTCCTAGCTTCTTTGATGTGTCGTTGATCATTTTCGACATTTGGTAGAAGGTGCTTATCGAGTGGTTCTTCTGCTTTACCTTTTTGTCTTTGTCAACATACATGATTGAGCCGGTAGCAACAACGTCCATCAAAGCACGCATTTGTATTTCTTCACACATGCAGATTGTAACGATGTGCATTTCGTCCGTGTCCTGGTAATCGATTTCAGAGTTTTTAAGCTGCTTCTTTATTTTGTTAAATCTCTTGCGCAAAGCATCCATTGTCTTGCGGCCCTTCTCAACCACTTCAAGGTCGTAACCTAATCGCTCGAAGAAACTTTCAACCTGTGTTTTATTGAATGACATTTGATTTTATTTAGATGGCGTTTTGCGCACGTTATTTTATGTTAATATTTTAATATTCAGACTGTTAAACTTTGCACCCCCTCCCGTTCAATATTGGCCTGATTGACACCCCCCGTTGGTTCAACCTTGACAAAAAAAAAGTGCGATTCCTGTCTTGTGGTTTCCAAAATGGGTTATGTTTTGAACCTACCCCCCTGGGGTATTGTGTTTTGTTTCAAACTGTTTCATTAGCATTCTGCCTCTGTTAAGCTTGTCCTGTTGCTTCTGCTCTCTCTTGTCTTCCTTTGTCTTCCAGCTGTGGCATGATGTACATATATGCTGCGTATTAGTGTAATCAAGCGCCTTGGCTGGCTCAACATCAACAGGGATGATGTGGTCAACAACTTTGCCGGGGCGAAGTATTCCCTTTTCCTCACATAACTGACACAATGGATTCTCGTTTCGCCTCTTGTCTCTTATCTTCTTCCATGCTTTTGTGTTGTAAAATCCTGCTCTACTTGCTTCGGTCCAGCCTTGTTGTTGTGTTTGTCTTTGTTGTTGTGCTGGCTTTATTACTTGCTCTCTGTACATCTTACACCACAATGGTTCTTCTTTATGGTTGTTGTTCTTCATTGTGTTATTGTTTAATCCTGTCGGAGTGATCAGCTCCGACAGGATGTTATTACCTAGTTGATTGTGTGTGTAGGCGGTGACCTACAGTTTAAATCTATCCACCTGCTGAAACCTGTTAATAGGTTTGGTGTGGGTGGACGTGGTAACGGCGTTCCTCTCGGACTGTGCACATGATAGAATTGTCGGTGATCGTGTTCGTGACTTTTGAGGAAGTACCTCAAAAGGTCACGAATTCCCGCTACAATAAGAGTGGAAATGCGGACCTTTTTGCGTGTTTTCGATTCTTCCGGTTGTACAGGCCGGATGGTGGTGAGCTCTTGCCACTTTTCATTTACCAGCCTTGCCAATACGTCTACCGGGTCGGGCTGGTTTGCTTTTTCGAAAATGCTTGCGAGTTGCTTACGTTTGCGTTCGCGTTGCTTTGAGGTCCATTCTTCCCAGCTGCGGGCGTCTCTGCATTCGTAGAATGTGAGGCGTTGTTTCGGCGACAGTTTTGATGTGTCAATCTGACGTGGTGTCAGTATCAATGAACGTACTTTCTGTGCTAATATATCGCCTAATATCTTTATGTTATCCTGATCGAGTAAATCTGATAGGTATAAGTCTTTCTTTTTATTGAATCCATACTGGTCGAGCCATCGGGTGCGGTTGACTTTTATTTCAACTCTTATTTGATCTGTGTTACCATTTTTTGCCAGATATCCTTTATCGTACACCTTTATACTAAAGTCGTGAAACTCGGCAATGTAACCAACGGCGGGGCGTTTGGGGTTTAATTTTTCGAATGGCTTTGTATATGCAGCGACCAGGTACTTTTGAAAATCCTGAGCATAAACGCCTGGCGGAAGGTTTATATTGACGCCAAACTCGAAGTTAATAACTTTTGAATAACGCGGATTGATACTAAATTGACTCTCTAGCCTCTTAAACGTCTCGCAAACTTGTGCGAGATTGTAGTCGTCGTCGTTTTCTCCGCCTGATTTATAAAACTTGTGCAGTGATCCTTGAAGTGTGTGACGGTGCCCTGTTAGGGTTGGAATGCGATTGAATGTGCATGCCGATACATGACAATCAGAAGGTAATGGCAAAACCTCGCCGGTGGCATTACTATGCCTGCCAACGAGTTGGAGTGTTTCTTCCCATTTGCGCGGGTTGTCAACCTTGCATTCTATTTTAATTCCGTCGTACACTTATGCTTTTTCGCTTAAATAGGTAGAGTTACTTTCGATAGGCTTTTGTTTGTTACATGGGTGTAAATTTCTGTTGTCTTGCTTGATGCGTGCCCGGCTATTTTTTGTATTATCCGTAAATCGGTGCCAGTTTCGAGCAAGGCGGTGAATGATGAATGTCGTAAGATGTGGAAATGTGATTTCTTGTCGATGTGCTGCTTAAATATTTTTTGACATGATGTTACGGAGTATTTCAATGATGTTTGGCCGTTGAATAGATATACTTTCGGCCTGTGTATTTTAAAATAGGCCCTCAACAAATTAAGAATATTCATGGATAGTGGAACGATTCGGTCCTTCCGACCTTTGGCGTTTTTTATGTGAATTATCATGCGGGTTGAGTCAATGTCCTCTATTTTTAAGTTGACAACTTCACTAACCCTCAACCCAACCGAGAAAGCCAGCGAAAGAATGGCCTTGTGCTTGATGTTTTTTATCTGATTTATTCTTTTTATGATCAAATCTTTGTCAATAACCTGCGGCAGATGCTTTTCGGATCGTGGATATTCAATGCCTCTGAATTTGCGAGGCTGCTTTATTGTGTATTTATAAAATAGCTTTAAAGCCGACATCCTTTGTTTGCACGTGTTGGTCGTTTTGGCCTGCATGATCCATTCTTTTATTTGCTGCTGATTTACTTCGCTTGGCTTGGTTGCTATGCCTGTAAAATCGACCAAAAATAGCTTTACTTGTGAAGCATAGTTTTCTATCGTGTTCTTACTGTAGTTCTTAAACTCTAAATCTTTGGTAAACTCGTTAACGTACTTTCCGAAGTTCATTTGTTATCTGTTTGATTTATTGGTTGTTTTATGGCTGTCTTTATATATACTAGTTACCGCAAATACTACTTTCGGTATCTCATTGAAGCCTCGCGCATTCTTTCCTTGCATATTTCTTCGTGCTGAGCTTGCTCGGATTTGTTTAAAATCAACGGTCTGCAATAATCCCTGCT
>NZ_WVEM01000011.1 GCF_009847015.1 Sunxiuqinia indica | reverse complement strand
ATTGGATGGCAACAGTTATCGTATGGAAAACAGAAAAACAATATTTAAACAATAATTTTTTGTCTTCTAAATGGCACTTTTACGTTGCGAAAAAATGATACTTTTTTATTTGCTATTTACAAACGCTCAGTACCTAGGCTCTTTACCTAAGCACCTTTGGGTGGTTTGATGCCCCCTCCTGCAAGACGACACCGGAGGTTCATCCGGCTGCTGCCGGACTCCCCCATCTTATTTACAGCATGCAGAACGATGAATTAGCCGATGTTCTGCTTCTCGGCACACCATGTTGTCGTTGCGGATTTCGGAGAGCGTTCCTGTCCGCGAGGACATGAACTGCGATGCGAGAATCCGCAGTTGGCGTACCACCGAACCCCGCCCTGCAATATGTACTTTGTTAACTGCTGTTTTTTATTTCGGTATTAATATTTTATCCATACTTTCATTAAGTCTGCTCAAAGGAGCAAACATTGAAATAGCTCCTGATATTAAAAATAGTATCAGTGATTCTCTTTTGTCATTAAATTCGTTTAATTCTTTAATTCTTTTAATGGTTTTTAAAACCTCATGGATTAAATTGTTAAAATCAAAACTTTCAAATTCTGAGGATTTTATATCAAAAGAAGGTTTTTCAATCTTATCATTTAAATACCAAGTTCTTACTTTGTAGTTCATTGAAATAAATAGTTCAGCTACATCTCGTAACGATTCATGTCTAAAGAAGTCAAGCTTTTGCATGTCGAGCTTTAAGTCGTAGTGATGTAGGAAATCATTAATATTTGATTTATCATTCTCTATTTTTAACCAAATGTCTTTGAAAATGAATTCTGTCAAGGCGTAAATTATTGCAATGAAATATTCAGTTTTTTCAGAACCATAATTCTCTAAAAGTTTCCTTTTTTTCTTTCTTTTTTTCTTTTTTTCTAACTCCTCAATGTTTGGCAAAGTAACTTTTGAGTAATTAAATTTTTTAGCATTTGATATAATCAGAACAGGTGTTGTCCAAAAATTATGTTTTATCGCCAAAGTTAAATTGAAGCTAAAAGAAAGAAATACAACATTTCTAACATATTGAAATAGTTTATTAAAATCCTTTATTGAAATGGATTGGTTTTTCTCATTTAAGATAAAAAGGGTTTTATTCGTTATTACCAATTTTTGATGGCTGTCAGCATTTTTAATTAGGCTTAAATAATCTGTTGAAATTGGACAAAATTTGAAAAGAGGACAGTTCTTTATTGACCACTTTTTTCCGGATACTGCAACGTTATCTACTTTCCACTGATTTTCATTCTTGCTTTTTATAAACTCTTTTGCTTTAGTAGGTTGATGCCAATTTATATAAAGAGAATTCAAAAAGTCATCATTCAAATTTGCACAAATTGAGATAAATGCAAAATGGAAATAGGCATTTTCAAAAGCGTTTTTTATAAGGTCAACTTTGTCTTGAATACTATATCTTTTTCTTTTGTCGAAAATGTTTAGTTTGTCGCCAATGAGTTTAAATGTAAAGTTGCTTCTATAAATATTAGCGAGAAAGAAATTTGTTTTTATTGGTTCTGAACTTCGTAATTTTGAAGCATTCGAAATCCAAGTTGCTTCATTTAAATTGTAAAAGGATAATAACTTATCATTTTCATACGGGAAACCATCATTTGACCAAAAATCTTTCTTTGCTTTTTCAGCAATTTGTTTGATTTTATGTATGTCCAATTCTTGTTTCATCACTTTGACTCAGTCTTTAAAATTGCAGTTAACATCTGTGTATACAACAACTGTATTACATTTCACTTGTATAGCGTAGCACTAATCGAACTGAATACCTGAATTTATCATTGCAAAAACATGCTTAGTCGAATTCGTGTTCTTGCAAGATCGGTTTCGGTTCATGTATTGTGTATTTGGTTTTTAACAGCTCCAAGTTAACAATTCTGGGATGTAAATTATGCTACTGACTATAATTTAAATTCATTCAAAATAATGGTAAAGGGGATGGAAAACAGGCGTTTTGTTCGCTGTCAATCGTTTAATGCTCATTGTCTCCAGTTTAAAGTTGGCTGGCACCGGTGCGGGGGGGGGGTCTATTTAATCAAAGCATAAATATCAATGCTAACATATCTTCCATTTTTAAGCTCACAATCTATCATTGTCCCTTCATGTTTAAAATCCAGTTTTGCTAATCCACTCTTGCAATTTTTATTTTCTGATTCAACAAATCCTTCAATCCGATGGAGTCCTAATTTTTCGAATCCGTAGTTACATATTACAGGCATTACTTCTTTCATTATCCCATTACCCCAGTTTTCGGGTAACAGCCAAAAACCTATTTCAGCCTTTCGGTTTTCTTTCTCCAAATCATTCAGTCCTCCTGCTCCAATAAACGTTAAATCTTCTTTTTTGCAGATTGCCCACCATATTCCGGTACCGTTTTTTTCCAAGTCTCTAAACCAGGTTATCTGCTCCTTCGTTCCTTCTATCGTGTCAAAACTTATCCCATAGTATTGAATCACATCAGGATGTGACAAACCCTTAAACACATTTCTCAGGTCACTCCCGGTAAATTGTCTTAATATGAATCTGTTAGTTTCTATTATTGGAAAATCGATTGCAATATTCATCTTATAATAATTTTACTCCAGGTTTGATTTTCTGTCAGCAGATCTGCCCAACGTATGTGAAATAGAACTTTTATCCCTCTTATTTTTCTATAGGCGTTACAAAAGGTGCTATCTACCTTACGATTTACCTGGAAATAACACGTTATTTATAAATAGTTTATCAAGCCACCAATTTAGTCAATTAATTATAATAATTACGTTTCGGCCGCACATCCTGTTCTTAAAACTTGGGTGATGCCAGAAACGAATAAAAATAGAATAGTTGATATTCAACAAGATGGAGTTATGGGCTAAAGCCCGGACTCTCTAGTGCGATGACTAACCCCGGGATTAATCCCGGGGTTAGTGAATGCCGGATATGACGCGGGCTTTAGCCCATCATTTGGAATTTTAACCGGACACTAATGATTCAAAACAACGTCTATTTAACATGTAAAGGGGTACCTCGGAGGTGCATCAGGGTACTTCGGAAGTGGGGGTACCCACTTCGAACATGCTCGCTTGCACTGTGGAGGTGCAATGGAGCATGAAAAACATTCAAGCGAGTACCCCGGAGATGCAAGGCTGCCTGATTTTGATTCAACGGAGCATCTTTTTGGTTCAGTGTTGAAGCTTTTTGTTGAAAACTTCCGCGAAAAATAGTCGGGCTTGCCGTATTTTGCTTCAAGCTTGCAGCAAATTGATGAACATTTCCACAAGAAAGATACAAGCTTGGTTCTCCGAACCGCTCGATTGAATATAAAAGGTGGAGGTTTTCGCTTCCAAGCTTCATCGGATCATCGAAATGCTGCATCGTTCCATCATCTTGCTCACTGGTTAAACTTGGGAAGCTGATCATGAAAGGATAATCCTGATTATGAATACGGATAGTATTTTCTTTTCAAAAAAAACGGAAACTTTCAAGAAGTTTCCGTTGAATGGCTTATACCGTTGTCCCATTCTTTGAGGAACTTCTTTTTGCAAAACGTTCCTTCAGGTCTTCGTAAATCGTTTTTGCTCCGGGAATACTCAATTTGGCGGCCTGCTTCACCGAGTTGTAATAAGTCAGTGCAGCAGTGTAGCTTTCCGATCCGGCTTCGGTGGTCGTGTCATCCAGGTTCTGCATCAGTTGCTGAACAGGGCGTAAAACAGCCATTAATTTTTCCCAGGCATCCATATCGTTTTTAAAGCCTTCCACATCCAGATAAGGAGGTGCAAACTGCTCATCGCTGTTGCAATAATCCAGACATTTCTCGACAAAAGGAACGGTGCCATCACTCATTTTAGGTAGCGACTGCCGTTCTTCGCTATTTAAGGCAATCAGGTAAGGTTTTAACACGTTGATTGCCTGATTGATTTGATCAGCCGCTTGACCTGCGACATCGTCGGGCAACTGGTAGTTGATTTTATTTTCCATACGTTTTGATTAAAAATTAAAAAATGAAGTAACAGGCAACAAGTTAGGACATTGAGAACTAAATGACATAATGTTTTCGAAGTGTTTTATGAATGGGCTGTTTTGCGATGTAAACAAGGCGATTTCTCACACGAACGAACAAAATCAATGCTTTTTCACCTGTTCTTTCGATGAATATTTACTTGGTTTGGAGCCGTCTTTTTCCGAATAAATGTCATTTTTTGTGATTTAGGGGTAACAAGAAGGAATTCAAATCGTATTGAGCAATTCGCCAGCAGATCCAGAAACAAGTCCAGGATGACGAGATCATGACTTGGGGCGGTTAATTCCCCACTTCGCCGAAAGGCGAAAAGTGCGATGGCCTGTCAAAGTAGCCCGGGCCGGCGATGGAGGGAAGGATTTTTGGCGGGTATCCCGGGCAGTGCGCCGGAAAGAAAAAATCCTGACGCGCGTGGAAGGATAACTTTGACTTGATCTTTTTTGATTACTTTTTGGTATCAAGACAAAAAAGTAATTGGGGCTTGGGGAAAAGAAAACAAGACTTTAGATATTAGATCCAAGATACCAGAATCAAGATTAATAGACAATCAGATTCTCGGATAATCAGAGGGTTGGATGGTGAGATGGTGAGATAGCGGCATTACGCTAAAAGATCCTGAAACAAGTCCAGGATGACGAGATCATGACTTGGGGCGGTTAATTCCCCACTTCGCCGAAAGGCGAAAAGTGCGATGGCCAGTCAAAGTAGCCCGGGCCGGCGATGGAGGGAAGGATTTTTGGCGGGTATCCCGGGCAGTGCGCCGGAAAGAAAAAATCCTGACGCGCGTGGAAGGATAACTTTGACTTGATCTTTTTTGATTACTTTTTGGTATCAAGACAAAAAAGTAATTGGGGCTTGGGGAAAAGAGAACAAGACTTTAGATATTAGATCCAGGATACCAGAATCAAGATTAATAGACAATCAGATTCTCGGATAATCAGAGGGTTGGATGGTGAGATGGTGAGATAGCGGCATTACGCTAAAAGATCCTGAAACAAGTCCAGGATGACGAGCACTCAATTGGGACAGCAAAATCCCCCACTTCGCCGACAGGCGAAAAGCCCGGCCTACGAGGGTTTTGAACTGGAAAACAAGGAAAGGAAACAGCAATGGCACTCGCTAAGAAAACCCTGTTTGACGAGTGAAAGGAGGAGTTTGGTTTTCGGGCAGTGACTGACCCGTAGTTTTTGTTCAAAAGCATCGTCAGCCTTGACTTTTTTTCCTGGTTTTTGTGTCAAGACAAAAATCAGGTTCCGTCTGAAAAGACAACTTTGACTTGATCTTTTTTGATTACTTTTTGGTATCAAGACAAAAAAGTAATTGGGGCTTGGGGAAAAGAGAACAAGACTTTAGATATTAGATCCAGGATACCAGAATCAAGATTAATAGACAATCAGATTCTCGGATAATCAGAGGGTTGGATGGTGAGATGGTGAGATAGCGGCATTACGCTAAAAGATCCTGAAGCAAGTTCAGGATGACGAGCACTCAATTGGGACAGCAAAATCCCCCACTTCGCCGACAGGCGAAAAGTGCGATGGCCAGTCAAAGTAGCCCGGGCCGGCGATGGAGGGAAGGATTTTTGGCGGGTATCCCGGGCAGTGCGCCGGAAAGAAAAAATCCTGACGCGCGTGGAAGGATAACTTTGACTTGATCTTTTTTGATTACTTTTTGGTATCAAGACAAAAAAGTATTTGGGGCGTGGGGCAACGCCCCAGCGCATGCAATGACACCAAGACAATAGATATCAGACATTAGATCCAAGAATAAAGAACCAAGAGCCAGGAGGGTGAAGATAGCAGCAATCTGTTTCGGTCAATATTGGAGCAACTCGCCAACCGATCCAGAAACGAGTTCCCGATGACGAACATTCAATTGGGATATTTAAGTCCCCCGCTTCGCCGGCAGGCGAAAAGCCCGGCCTACGAGGGTTTTGAACTGGAAAACAAGGAAAGGAAACAGCAATGGCACTCGCTAAGAAAACCCTGTTTGACGACTGAAAGGAGGAGTTTGGTTTTCGGGCAGTGACTGACCCGTAGTTTTTGTTCAAAAGCATCGTCAGCCTTGACTTTTTTTCCTGGTTTTTGTGTCAAGACAAAAATCAGGTTCCGTCTGAAAGGACAACTTTGACTTGATCTTTTTTGATTACTTTTTGGTATCAAGACAAAAAAGTAATTGGGGCTTGGGGAAAAGAGAACAAGACTTTAGATATTAGATCCAAGATACCAGAATCAAGATTAATAGACAATCAGATTCTCGGATAATCAGAGGGTTGGATGGTGAGATGGTGAGATAGCGGCATTACGCTAAAAGATCCTGAAACAAGTCCAGGATGACGAGCACTCAATTGGGACAGCAAAATCCCCCACTTCGCCGGCAGGCGAAAAGCCCGGCCTACGAGGGTTTTGAACTGGAAAACAAGGAAAGGAAACAGCGAAGGGACTCGCTAAGAAAACCTTGTTTGACGACTGAAAGGAGGAGTTTGGTTTTCGGGCAGTGACTGATCCGTAGTTTTCATTCAAAAGCATCGTCAGCCTTGATTCTTTTGGTTCCTTTTCTCATCCAAGGAGAAAAGGAACTGGGGCTTGGGGCAACCCCCCAACCAATTGGCATAAATTCCGATAGCTATAAAGCCCCATGCAATTGGATTCCAGCAGGCCACAAAGTCCCCTCCAGAGGATTTAGGGATAAAAAAGCACAACATCCGATTAACACATTTCAAAAACATTTTCCATTAGGGCGCATAAAACGTTCACACCATTCAACACCCACCGATTGCGCCATTTCAACTACTAACGCATTTTACCCCAGGCGTTGCCTGTGGCTATTGTTGCATAACCCTTTCAGAGAAGGAAATTCAATAGGCATGGAGCAATCCACTGAAAGATCCTGAAACAAGTTCAGGATGACCAGAAGTCTGGTGATCAGACCCACCGAAAAAGCTAACAGTCACCATTTCCTTACATATCAAAACATATGGTCGAATTGCCACAACTGTTTTATTCATTCTTCTTATCTTTATATGAAAATTTACGATCATGGAAAAATCAAAAAAAGCGTTAGAAAAATTCCCTTCATACAATTGTGCACAAACAGTTTTCTCCACATTTGCTGACGACCTGAATCTGGCTGAAGAAACAGCCTTAAAACTTGCCAGTGGTTTTGGTGGCGGCATGGCCCGTGCCGAAACCTGTGGAGCAGTAACGGCCTCGTACTTGGTTATTGGACTAAAACATGGTCATGCCAGCACCGACTTGTTAGAAAAAAATAACACGAAAGAACTCATCCTGAAATTCAACGAAAAATTTGTTGCAAAACACGGCTCTCTAATTTGCAAAGAACTGGTTGGCTGCGATATTTCCACACCGGACGGACAAGTAAAAGCCAAAGAAAAAAATGCGTTTAATGAGTTCTGCCCTCATTTTGTAGCAACAGCCTGCAACATTTTGGAAAATGACTTTTAACCGGGAGCAAAGGAGAGACGATTCTCCTGGCCAAAGCCTCAAGAAATTAGTTGACTAAAAACAAGAAGGCGGAAAGTGATTAATCACTTTCCGCCTTCTTGTTCTTTTATGAATGAGGCTTCGCTATTTTACTCAGACTTCATGGTTTAAAATAACATACCAGTCCCAATCATCCGGATCACCAGCTCCTACACTCGGTTGATACAGGAATAAACCTACTTTTTTGCCCGAACTGATGTACTCGTCAACAATGCTCAAATCATCAACCGCATCCCAAATGGCAGCATAGTCGATGTTTTCCTCACTTGTGGCACTATGAATTAACTGGAAATTGGTCTCAGCCGGTTGATCAACCGGTGTATCGATCGTTAAAAACGAAGACGGAGCAACCCAATGGTAAGGGTATTTAACTTCGCCTTTTCCATTCCAGACAACTGTTCCGAAGAAAAATACATCATCTGTTGGTGCGTAGTACAACGAAACATTTCCAAAATCGCTCGGTTCGTCGTAATCTACACCAATTGGTATTGTGTCTGAGGTTGATATCGGATCAGAGAAAAGAAACTCTTGTCCAGCCTCCAACTCATAGCTTGAGTAATCAACCTGAAGCATCAATATGCTATTGTTCCAATCGTCAATATAATTGTCATCATCATCATTACATCCAACCAAAAACAGGAAGGCAAAAAGTGTTGCAACAATCTTCAAGTTCATATATTTTCTCATCATTTTTCTGTTTTTAAAGTTTAAACTATTTATTCATTATTGTCCCATAAATAGCCACCATAGTCATTCCAAAATCATTCAACCTGAAAAACTCTCCCGCTGAAAAAATGCTATAAGCAAGACATCATCCAAACTACATTATTATCTCACGCCAAAAAACATAAACCAAGGCCGGCTCCCGTAACCGGATGACACTCTTCTACACCCTGGGTAAGAACTTCAACAAATAAATTCAATCGGAAACCACAAAAAAGGGGATTGCAGCTGCAATCCCCTTTTCGTTTATACTATTTTGAAGGTCGTTCTATTCTTCTTCAACCACTTTCGGTGTTTGATTATCTTCTGGCAACAGTCCCATCATCTTTTTAATGCGGAAATTAATCCGGATGGTCAACATGTACATCACCGGAGCAATGAGCAAGGTTAAGAATGTAGCAAATGTTAATCCGAAGATAACAGTCCACGACATGGGTCCCCAGAAAGCCACACTTTCGCCACCCAGCGAGAAGTCAGGTTGAAAATGAGTGTAAAGGGTAATGAAGTCGAAGTTTAATCCAACAGCTAGTGGCACCAGTCCGAGCACCGTTGTTATAGCCGTTAAAAGTACCGGCCGCAACCTGGTTTTACCGGCCAGCACCAAACATTCAACCTCAACACTTGCCGGAAGGAAAGCCCCTTCGCTAAAGCCCAATTCCTCACGTTTCTGTTTACGCATCAGGTCGATATAATCGATCAGCACAATTCCGTTGTTCACCACAATTCCGGCCAACGAGATGATTCCGATACCGGTCATGATCACTACAAATTCCATTTTAAAAGTTGCCAGACCGAGGAATACACCGATGGTACTAAACAACACGGTTATCATGATGATCATTGGTCGGATGAACGAGTTAAACTGGGTAATCATGATCAATCCAATTAACGCAATGGCAACCAACAAGGCAAAAATCAGGAACTCGCTGCTTTCGTCCTGCGACTGCTGCTCACCGGTAAAGGCATAATCGTAACCCCGTGGCATATCGTACTCCTGCAATACCTGTCTGATTCGGTTGTTAATCTCGTTGGCGTTGTATCCTTCCACCACGTTGGAGCTGATGGTAATCGTACGCTTAAAGTCGATCCGGTTTACCTTATCGTAAGTGGAAGAGTACTCGAAGTCTGCTACTGCTGAGATCGGAATCTTATTGCCCTCAACCATCAGCTTTTGGTTCATCAAGGATGAAACATCGTTGCGGAATTCATCTTTCAGGCGAATAAAAATGTCATATTCATCTTCACCATCTTTATAGTCGCCCACGTCATACCCATATAACGAATTGCGCAGTGCCATGGCAATCTGCTGGGTCGACAATTCATACCGACGTGCTTTATCGCGATCAACTTTGATCAGCATTTCGGGCTGATTCACATTGATATCCAGTTTCAATTCGTCAATTCCCGGAATGTTGTCTTCGTTGATCTTCGTTACAAAATCGTTGGTAATTTTAATCAGCTGGTCGAAGTCATCACCCGACACTTCAATATTGATAGGAGCTCCAACCGGAGGCCCCTGGTCTTCTTTTTCGACAAATATTTTAGCCCCCACGAATCCTTCCAGGTTTGCTGAGACCTCCTTCATAACATCCGATGTATTGATGTCGTCGCGCAATTTAAATTCGACAAAAGAAATGGTTGTCAGCGATTTATTTGGACTGGAACTATCTGAACTCTCGAACATGCCTCCTTTTCCGGTACCCACCGAAGTTGTTACCGATTTTACAATTTTCTGATAAGGCTCAATGGTTCTGTTAATGATACTTTCAACCCGTCGTGAAACTTCATCGGTTTTCTCAATGGCGGTTCCGAGTGGCAGCTCCATGGTTACATAAATCGTTTGTGGATCGGTATCGGGGAAAAATACGACACTCGGCTGACGGACAATGTAAAAAGAGACAGAAGCGATCAGCAATACAAATGTTCCGGCAAAATACACGATTGGTTTCCACCCGGTTAACGCTGAACGCAATTGCCCTTCGTAGAAATTCTCTAACCACACCAAAAAGCGCAACTGAAACCATCGGGCCAGGGGGCGAAATGCAACCACATTCAATACCATAATGAGCACAACTGTCATCAGGATGTTTCCGATCAAATATATTTTTGGCAAATAGAATAAGACAGAAATCAAGGCAAGTATTCCCGCTATTTTAAGCGTCTTCTTCCATTCAACCTTTTCCCGAATATCATCAATCTTTATAAAACGAGCAATAAACGGGGGATTGAGCACGAGTGCTACAAATAAAGATGATGCCAATACCACAATCAGCGTTTGGGGTAAAATTCCCATAAACTCACCAACAACACCCTCCCAAAACATTAGTGGAACAAATGCTGCCAACGTGGTCAGTGTGGAAGAAATAATCGGGAATGCAATTTCACTAACTCCCTTCTTTGTTGCTCTGGAGGCTGAATAGCCCATGCCGTGCAGACGATAGACGTTTTCAACAACAACAATAGCATTATCGACCAGCATCCCTAAGGCCAAAATCAATCCATACAGTACCATCGAGTTAAGTGTAGTACCCGACTGATCGAGGATAACAAAGGACAGGAACATCGACATCGGAATGGCTAAGCCCGAAAATAGAGCATTCCGGAATCCGAGGAAGAGGTACAAAACGAAAATTACCAAAATCATTCCAAGGATAATGCTGTTTTCCAGAGTCGCAATATCATTCTTCACATAGGTCGACATATCGTTGGTAACGATGATATCCAGGTTTTTGGGCAAATAGCCATCGTCTACCTGATCTTTCAGCACCTGACGAACCTCGTCGGTTGCTTCCAATATGTTTGCCCCACTCTTTTTTACCAACGACAGCGACACTACCGGCTTATTGTCCAACCTCGAGATGGTCGATTGTTCTTTGTAGCCATCGACAACATTAGCAACATCGCGCACATAAACCGGCTTGCCATTGTTCAGCTTGATAATGGTGTTTCGCAGCTGATCCATATTGGTATAATCAGCCTCGGTACGCACCACCCGGCGGGTGTTATCCGCAGTAAACTGCCCGGCACCAATCGTAACATTTTCGGTTTGAAGGGCAAGGGCAATATCGTTGTAACCGACACCACGCGCTTCCATTTTATACGGATCTACATTGATCTGAATCTCCCGATCGTCGATCCCCTGAATATTTGCTTCAGAAATCTCCGGAAGACTTTCAAATTCATCTTGAAGAATTTCGGCAAAGTCTTTCAACTCACGCATACTGTAGTCGCCCGAAAGGTTGACGTTCAGAATGGGGAACTCGGAAAAATTCAAATCCATAACCAAAGGGTCATTCTCCAGGTCATCCGGCAAATCAGACTGCGCTTTGTCCACATTGTCTTTGGTATCCTGTAAGGCCTGTTTTATTTCAACATTGGTACTAAACTCAACCACAATGGTACTTACATCCTGATACGAAGCCGACGATACCTTTTTCACTCCATCCATTCCCTTCAGTTCCTGTTCAATGGGTCGGGTAATCAGATTTTCGATATCAACCGGCGAGTTTCCCGGGTAAATGGTTTGTACAAAAATGTAGGGAATAACAATTTCGGGCATCGCCTCCCGAGGCATCTGCTGATAGGAGAAAAGCCCGAAAAATACCAGCATGAGCGTCAGAATATAAACCGTAGTTTTATTCTTCAGTGCCAGATAGGTTGGCTTAAACTTCCGTGTTATACTTTGCGACTTGTCGCTTGTTTTTTCTTTATCCATTTTCTGCTTGTTTAAAGCTTTTCAAACTGAATCATTTATTATCACGGATTGGTGAACCGTCAAAAACCTGGCTAAAACCTTCAGAAATGATCTCAGTACCCACACTTAATCCTTGTTTCACCTCAGTCGTATTATTATTGGAAACACCAGGCGTAACATATACCTTTTTGGCAACCAGTCCACCTTGGCCTTTTTCGGCAACATAGGTGTATTTGCCTTTAAAATCTTCTTTAATCAAAAGCGAAGGAATGACAATGGCCTCTTTGGCAGCATAATCACGAATTTTAACGACGGCCTCCATGTTGGGTTTAATCATTTTATCCTGATTTTTCAGATCCAGGCGAATGCGGAACGTTCGATTATCCGGATCAATATAATTTCCGATTAACTGAATTTTTGTTTTACGCTCTTCGCCAATAGCCGGAAAGTAAACCGACACCTCATCATTTTCATTAATCTTTGTCAGGTATGACTCAGACACATCAGCATAAATTTTGATTTTATCGATATTCACAATTTTACCGAATGGAATCTGTGGGCTGGCAATTTGACCTTGCTTTTGGTAAATTACATCGAGAATTCCGTTAACCGGTGCTTTAATAATCGACATGTCTTTCTGTGCCTGCAAATTTTCCAATTGTTTTTCGAGAGATTCCATACTTGATTTCGCTTGCAGGTATTGCAATTCCGAACCAATATTTTGGTTCCACAGGTTCTTTTGGCGTTCGAAGGTTGTTCGTGCCAACTCCAGGTTAATCTTAGTTTGTTCTATTGAACGGTTAATTGGCTCGGAATTGAGTACCGCTAAAACGGTTCCTTTAGCTACCCGTTGACCTTCTTTCACCTTAATATCGAGTATTTGACCTGATCCCTCCGGGCTAACATTCACTTCCTGATCGGCCTCAACGCTACCCGTCACTTCAATAAAGTGTTCAAAGTCGGTCGTTTGCAATTCGGTCAATACAACTTCCACTCTTTCTACATCTGCAGTTTTATTAAGCTCTGCTTCAAGCTCTTTAATTTTCAAATTCAGGTCGTGAACCTGTTGCTTATATTCTGCCAGTTGAGTCTGCTTTGCCTGCCTGTCTTCGTTGCCTGCATTTCCCGCAGAGCAAGAAACCAGGACCATTGCGAATAACAAAATGGCAAAATGGCTCATCAATTGTTTGTGTGTAAATGTTCTGTTCATTGTTTTATTATTTAAAGTTTTCCGATTGCTTTTTCCAGTGTAATTTTTGAGTTCAATAGCTGAATGACTGATGCCACCCAAGCTCCCTGAGACTGAATGTACTGCGTTTCGGTTTGCGAAAGCTCTACACTACTGCTGATCCCATTGTTGTATTTTATGGTTGTCTTATCGTAAATCTTCTTCGCCAGCTTTTTATTGTCAATGTCATTACGATACTGGTCGATGGCACTTTCAATGTCTGCCACAGCCGACAGGTAGTCCTTTTTCAAGGTTTGCTCAGCCAGGGCTTGCTCATTTTCCGACTGTTGATACGAAAACTTAGCTTGCTGTACTTTAGCCATTTGCTGACCTGATGTAAAAATCGGAATCGAAAGATTAAATCCAAACATGGAAGATTTATACCAGGGAACACTGCTTTTATATAAGTTCGCATTATCACCGAACGACATTTTGCTCCAATTGTAAAATGCCGTAAGGCGAGGCAGGTAGGCTGCCTGAGCAAGCCTTAACTCCTTCATGCTTAGCTGACGTTGGGTATCCAACATTCGATAATCGATATGCGAAGAATAGTCGAATCCTCCCAAATTTTCTTCCCCATCAAGCAAGGGATTCAAAAACTCAGTCAGTGGTTGAGTCAGTACAATGCTTTCTTCAACATCTACCCCCATCGTATACTTTAACACCATACGAGATACCCGAATTTCGCGTTCAGCTTTCAAAATCTCATTTTCGGCTTTCTGAACCAGCAGCCGCATCTGATCAACATCTTGCTCCTCGGTAAAACCATTTTCGTAAAGTGCCTTGGTGTCCGACTCCAGCTTCTCCGAGTTTTTCAGATTTTCCTTCATTACTTTGAGGTTTTCCTCAGCCGCCAGCACCAAAAAATAAGACTGAGCCACCGCCTGCTTAATTTCTATCTCTGTTTTCTCCTTTGTTTGCGCAGCCATCTGCAGATAAATCTTCGCAGAATTAACGCCTACAATATAAGAACCATCAAAAATGAGTTGATCGATTTTAAAGCCATAGTCTGCGTTGAATTTCTGAGCAAATGAAATAGGAAACGTTCCGTCAAGGGGAGTATCCTCCGGAATTCCAAGCTCTGACCAAAAATCCCGGGGTATGATTGCAACTGGCATTGGGCTTTTGGCTGCATCGATGTTTTTTGTATAATTTGATGTTCCCGAAACCTGAGGGAGCCCCATCGCAATGGTTTCCCATACCTTTTTCTTCGCCGCATCAACATCAAGCTTACTGTTCCGGATAACGTAAGAATTGCTTAGCGCATACTCCTGAGCTTCGGCTAAGGTAAATTCCAATTCATCCTGGGCTTTTACTCCTGAGCTGGCAATCAGGAATAAAAGCAAGATGAATAATTGTTTTGTTTTAGTTTTCATTCTGAACTTTGTTTAATTGTTTCTTATAGTATTTTAAGCCTTCTTCGGTACAAATGCCATGAAAATGATAATCCGTAACCTGATCGAAAAGACTGATGTTTTGCACTTCATCTTGCGTAAACAAACCGTGATCAGGGTTAAAAACAAGCAGGAACCTACCCACGCTCAGTCTCGATACGAAATCTGAATCCACCTCTGTTCTAAAAAACCCTTCTTGCTTCCCTTGTTCTATTACCGAAAAGCTATCCTCATAAAACCGCTCTTTCTTGTATTCTGAAATCTTCTTATACAGTTTTGGATAGCTCTTTTTCAAATCGTACTCCAAATTATTGTGTACAAGCTTCAACAGGTTATTTAAATGTTCTCGCATCCAAAACACCCGATCAATGGCATTTAGCGTATCATTTTCATGACAATGGCATTGCTCATCTTTTGATAAAAAAGATTCAACCACTTGTGAAACCAACTCCGCTTTGTCTTTAAAGTATTGATAAAGTGTTTTCTTCGAAACACCCAATTCTGCTGCAACATCGTCCATGGTCACACTTCTGATGCCATGCCGCATGTACATTTTTCCAACCTCCTCTAGAATATACTGCTTCTTGTCTTCCATAATTCCGGCAAATATAAAGCACCTTTTTAAGATGGAAACTATTTTAACGACAAAAGTTTTTTCAGTTTACAATACTTAACGCTAAAAAAAGAAATTCTTTACAATCCGGCACGAAACTATACTATCACACAAAGTTTCCTGAACAGTTATCGGTAAACAGAGATATAAGTCGAGGAATGGTGATAATACGGCTGACAAAGATTAAGGAAGCGATCTGGTTGTCGTCACATCAGCAAGGCTTTTGCAACTACAAGATCTGTTGGACGGGTTATTTTGAGGTTTTCCGCATTGCCATCAACCAGGTGAATTGGAACACCATTGGCCTCGCAAACAGAGGCATCATCAGTAAAAAAAGGAAGCTCGTCTTGCTGATACGCTTGTTTAATGATACTGATCTTAAACGTCTGCGGTGTTTGCACCAATCGGTATCGGCTTCGGTCGACATGTTTGCTTTGGTCACCATCAACTTGCCTTAACGATTCAACAACTGGTGCAACCGGTAGCGCATTCCCTTTTTCAAACGCCATGCGATAACAGTTGTCTAAAGTTTCAGCCGAAACCAACGGACGAACACCATCGTGAATAAAAACAATTCCTTCGTCGGGAATATGGTTTAGCCCGCTCTTTACAGATTGGAATCGTGTTTCCCCACCTTTTGCCAAAACAATATCTTTGTTGAGATTAAATTCAAGAGCTATTTCCCTCCAATAGTCAAACTG
Source organism: Sunxiuqinia indica (assembly GCF_009847015.1). Classification (GTDB taxonomy): domain Bacteria; phylum Bacteroidota; class Bacteroidia; order Bacteroidales; family Prolixibacteraceae; genus Sunxiuqinia; species Sunxiuqinia indica. The sequence goes on along the minus strand of NZ_WVEM01000011.1, from coordinate 135,276 downwards.
ACTCTCTGGTAACACCAGCGCAATATTAATATCCTTGTCAAATGCAGTGAATCGTTCGATGGTCCAAATCAAGATTGGCTTTCCGGCAATTCGAATGAACTGCTTGGGAACCTCCGCGCCCATTCTTTGGCCAACACCTCCGGCAACTATTAATGCAAACTTTTTCATGAATTAGAATGTTAAGCAAAAGTAATATTCCATTTTAAAATTCGAGTGGCCTAAATAGCCAAACAATCCTATTTTTTTTCAATGAAGATATTTAAATCAAATAAGTAATCTCATACTCCAAAACGCATGAAAGCAATTCTAGATTTTTTAACCGACCTCCGGAAAAATAATAACCGTGAATGGTTTAACGACAACCGGAAACGCTACGAAGAAAGCAAAGAACAAATGTTGTTTTTTACTGAGCTGATGATTCAGGAAATCCATAAATTTGATCCGGAAATTCCATTTCTAAATCCCAAAGATTGCCTATTCAGAATATTCAGAGATGTTCGTTTTTCGAAAGATAAAAGTCCTTATAAAACTCAAATGGGAAGTTTTATTGCCAAACACGGACGTAAAAGCGACCGCGCCGGTTATTACATCCACATCGATCCGGGAAACTCGTTTTTAGGTGGTGGAATCTGGCGTCCGCAGGCGGATACTTTAAAGGTCATTCGAACTGAGATTTTTGAAAATGCAAACGACTTTAAAGAAATATTAGCTGATAAAGATTTCGCCAAATATTTTTCGCTAATGAATGACGACAAGCTAAAAATGGCCCCAAAAGGATTTCCGAAAGACTTTGAAGATATCGAACTGCTCAAACACAAATCATATGTTTTTGGCTACCAAATTGACGACAAAACTATTTCCGAAGAGCAATTTGTGAGTTTGTCGGTTGATGTATTCAGGGAGTTGCACAAAGCAAATCGGTTCATAAATCATGCTTTGGACAAGAAATAAATGAACAATATATTTTCGTTCGTGTGAGATATAGCCCACTTCACACACCCAAAAGTGCAGTTCATCCATTTTTAAAAAAAGAAGGGTTACTTTTTGCTGCATCGGTGAATTAACTTATAGAATAGTTTCTTCCCAATCAACTCATTTTATAAAAAGGAAAAACCGGGTATCATAGATATCCGGTTTTTTTGTTCCATCCATTCTCCTCCCCGAGATACTTTTGAATCCGTGAACGCAGTCTCATCAAGCATGCTTCGAAAAAATATTCACCACCCTCTGGTTAAAGTCAGCCTGGAAGCTACAAGCCATAAAATCAACATCATACCTACACGTTAGATGATCGCATCAACTTACCTGACACAATTCCGGATTGACTGTAAAAGCACAATAACTTCCACCACCTCCGTAGCCAGCTAATTCATCGAACTGAATTACCCAATTGAAAAAAACATTGTCAATGATATAAGATACTAGCCAGATAGCTGTTTTTTATTATTTTAGCGCATTCATTTCTATTACGAAAACTTAAAAAACAAAACCAAAATGAAGAAATTTTTACTTGCTCTGTTTGTGAGTGTTCTTGCATCGGGTGCTTTTGCCCAAAATGTACAAGTTCATTATGATTTCGGCAAAGACCGTAAACTAATTACTTCGACAGTTGAAATGTTCCGTCCTGATAAATACGGTTCAACTTTCTTTTTTATTGACTTTGATTATGGCTCCGATGTTCGGGACGTTGATACCGGTGCATCGCTCGCTTACTGGGAAATTGCCCGGGCTTTTAAGTGGACGGAAAATCAAAAATTTATGCCACGCGTAGAGTTTAACGCCGGAGTATTTAAGCTCGACGGAGCCGGAAACCCATTCATTCCTATTGAGAATTGTTGGTTAGCGGGAGTTGAACGTACCTGGGCATCGGCCGACTTCTCTAAAATACTGACCTTGCAGGCAAACTACAAAAACATTAAAGACAAAGAAGATGCTTCATTTCAGCTAACTGCTGTTTGGACCGTTCAAATGCTAAAAGGTAAAATGACCTTCACCGGATTCGCCGATTTCTGGAAAGAAGAAATGTTCTGGGGTACTGATTACCGCTTTTTAACAGAACCACAATTGTGGTATAACTTCTGCCCTAACTTTGCTGTTGGAACTGAAGTTGAGATCAGTAATAACTTTGTCACGAATGGCACAGTCGTAAATCCAACTATCGCCGCCAAGTGGACTTTTTAATCCCAAATCTCCGATAATATGAAACGTTTTTTCAAACTCGAAGAAAATAATACATCCGTAAAAACAGAAGTATTGGCCGGTATTACCACCTTCATGACAATGGCCTATATTTTGGCGGTAAATCCAAGCATTTTAAGTGCTACCGGAATGGATAAAAACGCACTATTTACAGCCACTGCTCTTGCTGCATTGGTTGCGACCTTAGTGATGGCATTTGTCGCCCGTTTGCCTTTTGCATTGGCTCCCGGTATGGGACTAAATGCCTTTTTTGCTTTCACCGTTGTGCTGGGCATGGGGTATAGCTGGCAATTTGCTTTAACCGCCGTATTTCTCGAAGGTATCATATTCTTGCTACTTACAGCCTTTAATATCCGTGAATTAATTGTTAATGCAATTCCGCTTTCATTAAAGCATGCTGTTTCTGCGGGTATTGGACTGTTCATTGCTTTTATTGGGCTACAAGGTGCCGGAGTAATTATAAATAATGATGCTGTGTTGGTTGGTCTTGGAGACATGGGATCGCCTAGTGTACTGATTGCATTATTTGGTGTACTACTTACCGGCGTGCTTCTGGCCTTAAAAGTAAAAGGAGCCCTTTTGATTGGTATTTTTTCGGCCACTGTTGCCGGAATTCCATTCGGAGTAACCCAATTGCCTGACGGACATCTAATTTCCTTACCCCCTTCAGTTGAACCTATTTTCTGGAAATTTGACTTTTCACAAGTCTTTACAATCGACATGTTGATTGTACTTTTTACATTTCTTTTCGTTGATATGTTCGACACGGTTGGCACTCTTGTTGGTGTGTCATCAAAAGCCAACATGCTTACCCCTGATGGGAAAGTACCTCGTGCAAAGCAGGCACTATTTGCTGATGCCATAGGAACAACGTTTGGCGCTATGCTTGGAACCAGTACTGTTACAACGTATGTTGAAAGTGCTTCTGGTGTCGCTGAAGGAGGTCGCACCGGATTAACTTCCTTGACTACTGCTGCCTTATTCTTCATTGCATTGTTTTTCGCTCCGCTGTTTATCATGATTCCGGGAGCAGCAACGGCACCTGCGCTAATCCTGGTCGGTTTGTTTATGCTTTCGCCAATCATGAAAATAGATCTGGAAGATTTTACGGAGTCTATCCCAGCATTCCTCACCATCATTATGATGCCATTAACCTATAGCATTGCCGAAGGAATTGTGTTTGGTATGTTGGCTTATATCCTTCTGAAACTGCTAACAGGCAAACACAAGGAGATTTCGCCAATCATGTACATTCTGGCAATACTCTTTGTATTTAAGTTTATCATTTAAGAGGCAATATAAACTCAAGCTTAAGAAAGCTCCAAAGGATTAATCCTTTTGGAGCTTTTTTTACATTGCTTCGCTCCGAAATAAGCTTAAACAAGGAGTAGTACGATGACAAAGATGATAGCAAGTACTTGTGCTCACCGACAAGAAATAATCGGCATCCTGTGCACTTATCGTAGCGGACAACACTGAAAAAAGAGGCACTTCCAATTGCTGATGCGACTACGCAAATGGCAATCATTTTTTAATAGCCTCGGAAAGAAGACAGCAAACACCCAGAAGAGAATTAAACAATAGCGCGACCAAGTCGGATCAACAAACCACTGATTGCAGATTAGGCTAGAAGCACTAGCCTATAAAACTTCAAGTTCTTATTGAACAACTCTCAGAATAAGCGTGCAGAAATAAGCGCTTTGGCTACAATTAAAGCACCCAATATGAACAGACCTCAAGTACTCCTTTCAAATAAAACCCCAAACACAACTGAATAAACGATCTGAAGATAAAATCACCACAAAAAAAAAACTGGCCGTTTCAAAATAAATTTTGAAACGGCCAGTTTATATAAGTTTCCTAATCCAATAGCACATTGGCTATTTCCGGAGTAGTAAATTGTGAGCGCTTATTTTACAATCTCTTGAAATTTAGCGTCATTCCAGTATTTTGCAAACTCTAAGTCTGTTGCAGCTTTCTCTTTTAATTCAGGCTTCATTTCAACAGCTTTTTCCAGGCTTTCGTACATCAAGTTTTCTTTCGCAGTACGAGCACCTACAACTGCTTTAAAGTATTCTTTCATGTAGCAACCTTCCCAAGTACAGTTTTCCAATGATTTCAATGCGCCATTGTTGTCGCCAGCCAAAATTTTAGCCAAACCTACGTTTGGAGAATCGCTATCGCCGAACAATTTAACAGCTTTGTCGTACTCACCTTTTTTCAAGGCTACAATACCCAAGTTGTAATTTACTTCGTCGCCAGCACCTGAAGCTGCACCGAATAATGACTCAGCTTTTTCAATATCACCACTATGCAATGCAACAGCACCTAAGTTGTTTTTGATGATCGGCTCGCTCGAAGCTAAGCCTTCAGCTTTTTCAAATAATGGTTTTGCTTCATCAAATTTTCCTTGCTGTGCTAATACCATTCCGGCGTTATTATAACCCCTCCAGTCTTTCGGATATACTTTAGAGAAAGAGTTGTAAATAGCTAGCTTTTTGTTTTGATCAGTTGTTAAAGTAGCAGCATAAAGCAATTCAGCTGGGTTCAACGATGAAGGATCAGAATCAGCCAAAGCAGCAATTTCCTCATCAGTTTTCCCAATCAAATCAACGCTAGCTGAAATTTTTGCACGACGTAATTCCGGAAGAATTTTGTCAGCAACTACGGTAAACGCTTGAGACAAATTTCTGATTTCACGCTCACGAACTTCAGGATCAGAATACATAGAAAGAACACGCAAGATCAACTCTTTATCCTGAATGTCTGATTCTTCCATTTTTTCTTTAAAACCTTCCCAATCCTCCGGAGTGAATTTTGTTTTCAACTCAGCCTCAACGTTATCTCTTTTAAGTTGACGAGAAACTACTTTGTTTGAAGATCCTTCGCGTTGCTGTGATAGCTTAGCATTCCAATCCAACTCACCATCAGGAGATGCATAAGCCGAAATCTCAACACCTTTCAATTCCTTACGTTCTGCTTCAAAAGCGTCTTTTGTATAAGCATACAATTTTTCAATGTCATCACCTTTCAGTTCAGTTCCGCGGACATAAGAACTGTTGATCAGGTAATGAATGTCTGCTACATACTGATCAGGAACAACACGTTGAAATTCATCAATATTCGGATCATAAATACCTGTTGTGTTTTTCTCACGTTGAACACCCAAAATAGGAGCAGGATAGTTGATTACCATTTCTGAAGTCGCGATTACACCATCAGCAACTTTGATCGGTTCAAAATCAAGGCTTTTGGTTCCTTGCGAAGCAGTAATGCGAATTTCAAGATCTGACATGCGCATGTCGTCTTTATAATCAACTGCATCTTTATATGAAAAGCTTCCTCCATTTGTGTAGCTGATAACTTTATTGTTGGCATCAACCTTTTCACCCTGCAATGTTACGGGCTCGAATGCTGTTTCACCACCCTCATAGGTTAACACCGGAGTGGCAACCAGGGTCGCTTTTTTGTTGAAGTATTTCGCGGGAAACCGACCATTGATCGCAACATCCACATCGCCACCATGGGCTTCTAATATTTCAGGTGTTACATTAAAATCGATTTGGTCTGCGTTCTTCTTCATCTTTTGTAAGCCAGAACAGCCTGCAAAAAGCACAGCAGCCAGAGCAAAAAAGGCAAGAGGTTTTAAGCTAAATTTTTTCATGTCGACAGTATTAAAATATTTGATTTTATAATTATTCAGTACTCGTTTACAAAATTAGCAATGTTTTAGTGAAATAAAAGAATATTGAACACTTTTTTAATCCATCAAAAACCTGTTAACCCCAGTAGAATAGTCGTTTTCGAAAATAGCAGAACACAATCTTTTATACTGATTTTCATCGGCGACGAAATCAATTTTAGTGGTATCAATAATTAAAATTGGAAACTCATTTTGTTGTTTGAAAAATGAAAAATAGCCAGCTCTGATTCTCTCTAAATAATCGGGATCGATGTTTCGTTCATAATCTCGTCCTCGTTTCTTTATATTCTGAAGCAATTTATCGACATCGGCATGCAAATAAACGTACAAGTCGGGCTTTGGAAGTTTATCGTAAATAATCGTAAAAAACCGTTCGTACAGCAAATATTCATCTCGGGAAAGTGTATTCTGAGCAAAGATTAACGATTTCATGAAGTAATAATCAGAAACCAGAAAGGAGCTGAACAATTCAAATTCACGAATATTGTTTTTCAACTGGTTATAGCGATCTGCCATGAATGACATTTCGAGCGGGAAAGCAAACTTCTCCCTGTCTTCATAAAATTTGGGTAAAAACGGGTTATCCTGGAATCCCTCCAAAAGCTTACGCCCCTTGTAATCATTTGCAATCTGATTAACCAAGCTCGTTTTTCCAGCCCCTATATTTCCTTCAATAACTAAGTAGTCGATTTTCATACCAAAAACGAAGCCCTTATTTTTTGCTCCGGGAACATAAAAGTACAATATTCTCCGGGGAATTATAGCGTTTCAACAGACTTCAAACTGCCCCTCGTTTGAGCGAAGCGAAAACGAGGGGCTAGCTGTTTTGAATTTGTAGCTCATTTCGCAATGCGGTTTGACATCAGGCACCACGCAAATACCTCCGATCCTTTGTTCTCGATGCAATAGTTTATATGACATCATTATCGCTCATTATTATAATACATGTATATATCTTCTGCCTGCCACTGAGCTTTAAAATATTTGCCCGTTACCTTTTTTCTCTTATAACTGAAAACCATAACAGGCGGTGGCTGAGCAGTAATAAAATTGTTAGGCCCAGATAGAATATGATACGCTTTCTTTTTTATGCTATCATTCATTAAGGGAAATCCGCTTCTTTTGGTAAAGAAATTTTCGAGTGAATCTGTTCTTATTAATACCAACCTATCATCTACTGTAAAATAATTGGAAGCATTTACATTTTCGAATGATGGGTCATTTAAAATATAACTGATAGAAAAAACTCCCTTGTTTTTTTCAATCGTTATGATTTTTATCACAAAAACAGTAAATCTTGTGAATTGATCAAGCTCATGGTTTACAAATTGATCTGCTCCAACTTCTATCGCATTTCTTAAATTCTGCCATATCGTTGAGTCCTTTTTATTGATCCCATGAGCATTAGTACTCAAAATGATCAATAACAGTAAAATAGCATTAAATTTTTTCATAATTCCTGAATTTTAGTACGACCAGTATCTGTAAAAGCTTGGGTTCTTAAGCCAAGTATGGGTATCCATAATTGCAAAAGGATTTACTCTGATACCCGGCCTGCCCCTCGTTTGAGCGAAGCGGAAACGAGGGGCTAGCTGTTTTGAGTTTGTAACTCATTTCACAATGCGGTTTGACATCAAGCACCATGCATAGATTTCCAATTCTTTGTTTTCGATGCAGTAGTTTAAGGAATCAGCTATAACAACTCTATATTCTTTTCGTGTAAAGACATCAATCCAGTCAACTACCGTAAAGGTTAAAAAGTAAACAGCATTTTGATCGGTAATAAAATAGTTATCAGCAGACATTTTTGACTGTAAGGTATTAAGAAATGCGTCTCAATGCAATACGTCTGTGTATTGTCGTTACAAACGACTACCAGCTTACCCCTCGTCATCGCTATCGCTAAGACGAGGGGCAGGTGGGGCAGGTGGTGATTCCTGTTTTTCAAATTTACGAATCCATTTTAAAACAGTGCAATGACCGGTGATATGATATCGACGACGCGCCTCTTCTATGCTGAGTTGACCACTCAAAACCTCTGAAACCACTTTGTGTTTTAAGGTTTCACTGTAAGTTTTTAATCCTGACATTAGTTTACTTTTTGCGTAAACCTGTTTTAGGACAAGACAAACACCCCCTCATGGATTTTTGCGGGGGACTAAAAAGTCAAATTTTGGTTATTATTACATATCCTATTCCCATAAGAAAAAATAGAATACTTAGATACCTCAGCAGTATTATTGCTTTATAATAATTCTTATAATCTTTTTATTCTCTAACTTGATATGACTATAATGCAATCCTAAAAAGAAAGAGCTAAAGCCAAATAGGAAACCCAATATTATAAGCATCATGGATTGGTTGTGTTATAAATTAATTGAAATATTTGCAAAGCATCATTCGCGGAATAATTAGAATGTGGTGTATACTTATTCAAAAATCTGGCAAAATCATCAATGGTCATACTTTTTAAGTTAACAGGGGTAGGTGGGGGCAGGATGTTTCTCATTCAATTTTTTCAAATACCTCCTTTATTCTATTTAAATATTCTAGGTATTGTTTTGCAGCAGATACATCTTCATCAGAATTTTTACCGTCGTTAATAAATTCATTTAGCCGATTTTCTAGACTAGTATCATATTTAAGTTCAGAGGCATCAACTTGTCCTCCTGATAAATATTTATCTAATGTACCTGCAGCATAATCATCATACATCCTTAGATCAAAAAGAATGTCTACAAGCCTTTCATTGTCTGACAAATCAGGTGGAAATGGTGTATCATGAAACTTTCTATACGCTTTCTGCATACTCATAATTCTAGATTTAATAATACCAGAAACTAACGATTTTTCCATCAGGTGTAAAAATGCCACCAGGTTGCCCACTTCCAAGTCGAATTCTTAACCCAAGGCTTCCATCTTTTAGCATAATCTCCTGGCCCAGATTCTTATTGGAATTAAAAAAGCCGGCCTGCCCCTCGTTTGAGCGAAGCGGAAACGAGAGGCTAGCTGTTTTGAGTTTGTAACTCATTTCACAATATGGTTTGAACATCAGGCACCATGCATAGATTTCCAGTCCTTTGTTCTCGATGCAGTAGTTTAAGGAATCAGCTATAACAACTTTGTATTCTTTTCGTGTAAAGACATCAATCCAGTCAACTACCGTAAAGGTTAAAAAGTAAACAGCATTTTGATCAGTGATAAAATAGTTATCAGCAGACATTTTTGAATGAAAGGTATTAAGAAATGCGTCTCAATGCAATACGTCTGTGTATTGTCGTTACAAACGACATCCAGCTTACCCCTCTTCACCGCTATCGCTAAGATGAGGGGCAGGTGGGGCAGCTTATTGAACTGCAGATAAAAGCAGGTCTTATTAATTGAAAAGCCCCGGAAGAAACCGAGGCTTTTGTTTCAGTTTGCAATTTTTGTCATTTTACATTCATATCCTTTTTCTTCCACATAAAAATATTCATATTTGACATTTTCATGGACAAAAACAGAATCCCATAAAATCTCATTACAATTAGGGGATCCCTGAATGAAACGGATTATTATTGGAGTTCCAATTGCGATGGGCTTGGCAAATTTTTTAGTAGTTACTTTATATTTCTTTCCATCATAATTTAAGTAGAACCCTGTTGAAACTGCTCTTGTGCCATTACCTAACATGTGTTCTTCGGAATAATATGAATATGATTTTTGAGCCATACCACTATTTTTACTTAGTAATTTTTCACATTTGGAATTTCTGGAAATGAAAAAAAGAAAAATAGCCATAATCAATAATCCAGGGATAATAACAACCAATAATCTTTTTCTATCGATATTTTGAGTGCTCTGCATTCTAATCTTATTCATTTCACTTTTATTAAAACTTATTCAAAATTAGGCTGTTTTGAATATCTTCTCTATTTGGTGCATAATTATTTATATTCTCCCACCAATTTGGTGGCAATGGTACTTCTCCAGGAAGCGTAGGCATTTGCGGACTATCTTTCGGTGTAGGTGTGGTAGCTTTATTGGTAAGCCAACCTGTAAATATTGATGCAGGGACATCCAAGAGTGTACCTAACAAACCTCCTTTTAGTGGGTCTCTTAATAACCAGGGTTTATCAGATAATATTGCATCAGTTACTTTATTTGAATTTCTCGTGGCAACTCCCTGCTTCACAGCAGCAAAAATATATGGTGCCCAAAAGTCATTTCCTCTATTTACATTCCATTTTTTATCATCAGAAAATGGCTTCCAATCATAACGTGCAGAAATCGCAGGCAGCCCATACTCAACTGTGGCTTTTAACAATTTATGTCCCTTCTTGAGTTTGCCCACATTGGCAAGCCCCTGTGAAGCAGCCCCTGCAACAGCACTTACGCCCAAATCTACAATATCAATATCCTTAAAAAACCAATCCTCCGGCTTTCCATTAGGATTTGATAAATAGTTTGTTGCTGCCTGAACAGCATAATCAGTCATCCAGCTAACATCAGCAGCAATCGCTAAAGGTAATAATGGCTGTGCCCCTGGAATAATCGCTGCTAACAACGTAAATATAAACTCCCCACTGGGGTCGGTGTACCTCAGTGGATTATTCAAAGCATAGGAATACCTGTTAAAATTCTGTGTAAAATCAGGCATCTGTACATTCTCATCGGGGCTTAAGAAACGCTCCAACAATGGATCATACAAGCGTCCGTTCATATTAATCAAACCAAATTCAGGCAGGTGCTCGTGGCCGGTAAAACCTCTACCAGCAAACAACTCTTTGTCGTTCGTATCCAGTGTGTAACTCCAATCATTCGCACTTCGTCGTCGCCCCCATGCATCAAAACTATATTCGTCGGCTGATAAATCAGAAGCTTTTACCACGTGGGTAATGCTTCCCAAATAATCGCGCAAAATATAATAAATCACAGGTTGGGTAGTACCCACTTTTACACTTACGGCCGGGGCCGAGTATGCATCGCCGCCCAACCAGGCGTAGTGGGTTTCAGTTGTTCCTACTTTCTCTTTTATGTCCTTGCTGCCGGCATACCAACGGGTGTATTGCTCCACATCGTTTTGTTTCATCACCATTTTACAACGTTGCTGGTCGCTGTTATAGGTAAAAGCAGCAAAATAATCCCCTTCAGTAACATCCTTCACCTGCTGGAACCAGGTGTAATTGATATCTTGCAGGTCGGTTGGCACCAGGTTCGCATCTTTAGCATAGAAGTCGGTAATCTGATAACCATCGTATTCCATCAGGCCCACGTCTTCTTTCCGGATGATGTTTCCGTTGGTTTCGTATCCAAAACCGTTGGTTGCATTACTGTTGCCCCAGATGCTGTCTAATCGGAGGTTTTCATACCCAAAATATTCAGTAAGTGAAGAATGTTTGTTATTGGTACGTGAATTTGGCCAGCCAAATTTTTGGTCGAAACCATAACTGTACTGACACAGGCTACCAATCGTGGCTGACTGGGGCAACCCCTTGTTATAAGCCATAGTAGCTGTAAGGTTGGTACCATATTTAGCACTGGTTATCTGTCCGTATTCATTCATACCATTAATATCCCAAACAATTGTTGTTCCTGCTTTTACTTTTTCAAGAAGCCCTGAATTGGAATCGTAAACATTCTCTTCCACAACTCCTGACGGATGGGTCCGCTTGTACAAATGCCCGATGCCATCATAATCAAAGGTAGTGGAAAAAATTTCTCCGTCAATATTTTCTGTAATACCTGTTAAACGTCCTTTTACACCGGATGTTGCATACGAATAGGTGCGCGTTACAGAACCAGGCGAACTGACACTTGTAAGGTGCTTATAGGTTCCATCATAGGTATAGTCTGTGATTTCTGAACCAGTTGTATGCTTATCGAGGCGTCCGTCGGATTCATAACTATAATTAGTTAAGTCACCTCTGTTATTTCTATGGGTTTTTATTTGCCCATAGGCATTGTACGAATATTCGTTTACCCCGGCGCTGGGGTCGGTAAGTTTAGTCTGGTTCCCGGCTTCATCGTAAAGCATGCTGGTTTCACTATTATCAGGATGAGTTATTTTTTTTACCTGCCCATTGGGGTAATAGCTGTAGTTTATCGTACCTCCAAAGTCATTGGCTTTTGTTAACAGTCCCTGGCTGTCGGTTTCTTTCCAGCTTGTCATCCCTTCCGTGCTTTCAGTTACCCGTTTCCCTGGATAGGTAATATTGGTAATTTTGCCACCTGAATAGGTAATTTTCTTTACCCGGTTTTTGGTGTCGTATTCATACAAGGTATAATCACTGGGTGAAGTAGAAGAACTGGGTTCATACTTTTTACTCAACCGATTTTTGGTGTCGTATGTTGTTAGATTATAAATCCACGAACCACCAAAACCTTTAACATCGTTACGCAACTCCTTCCCTTCTTTATCGTACCAAGTTTTGGATTGCGAACCATCGTTGCCGGTTGTGCTTACCGCGTAAACTTCACCTGTCAAATAGCTATCCGATCCCCAGTTACGGCTCGTTGTCGTCTGAAAGCCGCCAGGGATCAATTTAGTTGCTACTCGTCCCATATTGTCATAGGTATAGGTGGTTTCGTTATCCCGGTTATCGATCTCTTTCTGCAAACGGCCATAAGTATCGTAAGTATAATCCGTTTTTAACCCGACTGGGTCAATCATTTTTTTCAAACGAATTCCGTTTGTTTCATATTCATAATCCGTATCGCGAACTCCTCCGTTACTTGAGTACTTATATTCCTGTGTTAGGTTTCCATGTCCATTGTAGTCATGGTTAATGTAGTACTCCCATGAAGTCCCGACGTGATACCGCACAAAATCGGGTTTTAGCTTCCCATCGTTGTAATAAGTAAAGGTTGTTTTGTCAGAAATAGTAGTCTCGCCGCTTTTTTCATATTTGACGGTTGACTCTTTTAACCTTCCGATGTACCAGCTTACATCTTCGTCATTCGGATAGTAGGTATTTGTAACGGTTTTAGTCACCCCGTTGTCAAATTTCTGTATGGCTTTTTCTAAACTACCTTTGATTATAGGATCGTAGGCATAGGTGCTAGAGTCCTGTTGCCCTTTTAAAACATTACGGTTTAGAGTATAATCAATATAGGGGAAAATAGGATCAACATTGCCAACTGTTTTCGATTTAGTTATGTCATGATCCCACTCATTTCTATTATAACCGACCAAATCATCATCAACATAGCTTTTTGTTGATAGTACTGTTGGATAATAATATGTGGCATCGTAACCGGAGTTTGTTTCGGTTTTGGTTCCCTGGTAGGTGTCCTCTACAACAATCTGTTCGTATCCAAGGGCCCCTTTCCCTTGACGGTGTATTTTTAGCCCTGTATAAGAATAATCCGGAGATACCGCCCCTCCCCCGTTTATCCAATACTCACTTACTACATTTAATGGTCCCATGTAAGTAAAAACCGGAAATGCCGGACTTGAACTGCCTTTAGTATAATCACTGTATGCCCCGTCTAATCTTCGATAGCTTATACTTGTGGTATTATTTAATCCATCGGCGATTCTCGAAAGCAGAATGTTTGTCTTATCATCAAGTATGCCACGATAAAACTGGTTTGTGGATCTGGTGACCAGAATATCAGTCTGTCCGTTTCCATCGTAATCCCCAAGTGTAAAATCCCGGTCTTTGGCATATTCCGATCGATCGTAATATTCGCTACTCATATCAGTTCCATTGGGTTTGGTAATAAAGTAATACTGCCTTGGATTACCGCTTGTATTTTCACTCAAAGCCAATATATCTGTACGGCCATCTCCATTAAAATCACCGGTAAGTACATTGTCATCTTTAAGGTTTGCTTTTTTTCGAGCAATGTAGTTAATCTTGAATCCTGTACCTGTTGACAAACGCATTTGCCAATTTGACCAGTCGGATGTTGTATAGCCGTAAATAAAAATATCCGTTTTCCCATCACTATTGAAATCTCCCACTTGAAAGTGATGATCTTTTTTAGGAATAGATTCAGACTTTAGCAAATTGAGTGTACTTCCATCAATAGCATATACTTTTAATCCATTTGCATCAAAGGTGTACAAATCTGTTTTGCCATCACCGTTAAAATCTCCAAATTTGAGGATATCACCAGGCAAACCTCCAGAACCAGTTATTTTCTCGGAAAAGGATAATGAAGATCCATTGAAAGTAAATCCGAACACTTTCCATGAATTATAAGTTCTAATGAACATATCGTCCAAGCCGTCACCGTCAAAATCTGTTGAAGCATTTTCAATAATTGCATCCTCAATTCTAACTCCTGACAATGTAGAATATGAGTAATATGCTGTGGTGAAATTCTGAGGCGTCTGTATAGAACCGTCACTACTAAGAGCGTAGTAAAAGACATAAAGATCACTCACACCATAACCATAGTGATAAGCCCTCTCAACAAAGCACCTAAACATTAAATCCTGCATCCCATCACCATTTAGATCAGTTGGTATAACCTGATCAATTTCGAATGCAGCACTTCCTGATGTCTTATAAGTGAACCCACCATAATCAGATCCATAATATAATCTCCAGGACTTCCGATTTGATTTGCTTACCGTAAAAATGTCGTCTCTTCCATCTCCGTTGTAGTCTCCCCGATATTGAGTGTAGTTCGTTGAGATGTAACTGTTGTATTCCAAGTAGGGATAATTGGAAACTGAGTTCGTAGGATATTCGTAGGAAAAAGCGGTTGAGTTATACCGACTGTTATTTGTTCCATATTCAACTACCTCATTCAAAACAGAGGTGCTGCCATAGGTTGTACTATGGTAGTTATATTTCAATTCATATTTCTTTATCAGAGTTGAATTGTATCTCATCTCAATCTTGTCGAGAATCAAGTTTTGCTGCAAGGTACCTCCAGCGAAATAGTTTGTTTGTTTATCTGTTCGATCTTTATAATAAAAAGTAACGGAATTGGAACCATACTTTATTTCTGCGAGATAATTATGCCCAAATTGCTTTATGTAATTGTATTCCATGATATTTCCATAAAGATCGGTTCGTTTGTCAACGTACCAGCTTACTTCCTCTGTCAGCCCATCAATGGTTTGGTCAGAGTCTCCTTCATAGCCATATTCAACGGTTTCACCACTTTTGGTCTTGACAAGAAATCGTTTCGGGGTTGAAGTGCCATCAGTAAGACAGGTAATTTTTGAAAAGTTATCAATTTCTGTCCGGTACACCGAGTTGTTGGCGCCATATGAACCGGCAACACAAATCAAACGTTGTCCGTCGAGAGAAAACCTATCTGTTGAAGTTAAGTCTACACCAACATTTGAACCATCGTGATAATAGGTTTTAGGGCTGCGGGTTATAACCGAAAGACCTCCAATATTCCAACCGACCCCTGCAATGCCGTTTCCACCATTGCTTGAATACGTTAATGAAAGAGATGGGGCAAAGCCGCCAACCCCTTCGGGTACCTGAAAAGGAATCGTATAAGTCCCACGGCCTAATGCATCAACATTAAATGCCCCGTTAGTTGCGCCAACAAGATATGATGTGTTTAATGATCGGCTCATTGGGTCAACAGTGCTTGAATAAGAAACAGTTCCTCCCACGACAGGATCTACAATTTCCGCAGTCAATGTGCCTCCGCTAGGAGTATAGGAGTAATTATTGTCGAAAGTGATGCTATTTCTCGCTTGATGGGTTTTTGTTCCAGACTCAGGAGAACCCAATATAATGTCAAATTCCTGGCTGAAACCTGAAACAATACTCATCATCGCAGCGACGATTAATAAATATTTCATTTTCATATGTTTATTATTGATATATTTAGATTAGAACCTACTCAAAATGCAGGTTCTTCCGTGAATAAAATTATGTGACAAGACATTATTCTTTTATGATTTTCCAGTCTGAGCATTCAGAACCGACACAGATAGTCATAACGTACATGCCTGAAGAGAAGTGAGTCAGATCAATCGAATTCCTGGAATTAGGAAAAGCCATACTGCTAATTATTTGCTTCCCTTGAAGATTGAGAACCCGAATCTGAGCTTTATCACCTTCCAGATCCGGCATCTCCACAATTAGATTTCCCTTGGTAGGATTAGGATAGATTTTTATCTGATCAAAACCTATTTTGTCAATTGCAGGTTCGCTTTCATCAAAGGCTATAGGATTTTCGATTGTCGCACTTTTTAACTGCGTCCCAACATATATTCTTTTCTCCCTATTGCCATCATCATCATATGAGAATTGGTAACGATAATAGGTAGTTTGTGCTGTAGCATTGTATTTGGCACCTACGATAAGAAATAGCGAAAATGTCAAAAGAATGGATAGTTTTCTCATGGCAATTATTTTGTAGCATTTTCAAGTTTTTCAATCCTTGCCTTTAAATCATCAATCTCAGCCTGCTGTTCCTGCATGGCTTTAATCAAAACAGGGATAAGCTCGGTATAGCGAATTCCCAATGCACCGTCTTCTCTTTCCGAAACAATCTCGGGGAATACCTCTTGTACCTCCTGGGCTATTAAGCCAAGTTGATCTTTCTCCGCCTTTTCCGCAATCTTGACGTCTGCTTTTTCATTGCCTTTATACGTTGGTTTTAGTTTATAGGAAACAGGTCGTAATGTAAGTAGCTTATTTTTTGCATCCGGAAGATCCTTGACATCGGTTTTTGCGTTGATATCGGACAAAATGGTTGGGGAGTAAGAAAAATAAGCATTAGAAGCAAAGAGGGCTTCCCACATATTTCCATATGTACCTAGTGAGCAGTAGCTAGAATATGAGGGAGATAGTGCTCCATATTCAAAGATTATACTATTGCCACTGTTGGAAACTCGGAAAGTTCCGCTAACATCCAACTGATAACTTGGGCTGGTATTGTTAATACCAACTTTTCCGGTGCTGTTTACTTTAATTTGAGCACTTAACGAACCAACAACCAGGCTGAATACAGCCAGAAGTAAAATCTTTTTCATACTTTTGAATGTTTTTGGGGAGTTGCCGCTCCCAATTAATGAATAATTTGAAAATGAGATACCGCCTTTTGTGCGGTATCTTTCTTTATCTCTTTTTAGTTCCGTTTTTACGTAAAAGGTAACCCTCATAGAACAGAGTCCAATAGCTCTCCCCTCCCACCAATTTAACCATATATATTTATTCATGAGCTATACAGTATAGTTCATCACGAAAACAAAGCAGTTCATGAAAAAATCCTGTTTCAATTTTTTTTTAGAAGAGGCTGATTTGTATTTAGATCAGATTAAAACAAGAAAAAATTTCACTGTTGTCCGGGAAAAATAAAAACTTGGGTGATGCAAGAAACGAATGAAAATAGAACAGTTGATATTCAACAAGATGGAGTTATGGGCTAAAGCCCGGACACTCTGGTGCGATGACTAACCCCGGGATTAATACCGGGTTAGCCCCGGAGTATATCTTCTGGAGCAAAGTTATTGTCAGAAACCGAAGCTCTTTAGCGGAAAATACGAATAGCGGGGTGTTGCCGTTTGTAAACGCTGTCGGAAGTAATACAATTGAACAGCCGGAGGGTAATTTCAGGGTCAAAACATAAACTGGTTCTCATCGGAAGATCAACTTCGAGGAGACAAGCTGAACTAATTTTCATTTTGACCCCGGTTTTAAGGTCAAACTGTAAACTGGTTTTCATTTCGACCTTGAATTTGAGGTCAAATTAAGAACTGCTTTTCATTTCAGACTTGTTTTCAGTGTTAAAACAGGAATTAGTTTTCAAACAGTGTTTGGCCATAAAGCCCAATAAAAGGCCTGTTCTTCTTCCTCCGGCTTTACAAAGGCCGGTTTTCATATAAACCAAGAGATAAAAAAAATCTCCGGAAATGACGGCATCCCGGAGATTTTCTCTTGTTAACAAGGTTCTGTAAATGATTGTTATTTCTGCGTTTTGCCTTGTCTTTGGTACAACTTTCCAAGGTCGTCTACAATTGTTTTGGTTCCCGGAACACTCATGGACGCGGCAATTTTGGCCATTTTGTATATGATGCGGGCTGTTTCGTAGGCTTCGGCGCCGGCCAGCATACGGGTATCGGAGACCATCTCCGTCAAACGGCTTAACTCCCGCTCAACACTGCCCAGGCTTTCATACAATGAGATATCTTTACGGGATTCATCCAACAGGGTTTCATTCGGATTCAGAGCGGGTTCATGTCCGGCATAGTCAATGGCCTTTTCCGTGAACGGGGCGCGCCCGTCATCCATCATGGCCAGTGTTTTCTTTTCTTCTGGTGTTAGCCTCACCAGGAAAGGCATTTTTTCGCGAATCGTTACAATGGACTGAAGGATCAAATCCAGGTCTTCAGCCAATAACTCAACATTAATTTGATTTTCCATTATTTTAAAATTTCAGGGTTAGGATAAAATGATAATTGACGAACCTTAATTAACAAGACATAAGTTATCACATTTATTTTAAATAGAACAAATGTTTCTTAACTATTTTGTTAATAATTTTGATTTGAGATACGTTGCCCTTTGCTATTACATGATTCTAGATCAAATAGTGCGGCAACACTGTCGTGAAAGAAATCGGGGGTGGCCTGCCTGACAATAACGAGATGTGCGAAATGAAATCAAAAAAGGCGGTGAGACTCTAAATAAATAATTGATCTTCATAACAAAAAAAATCCCGGCAGCTTTTTCACTCCCGGGACATCAAAGTACAATATTTCTTGTTGAATTATAAATTCAGCTTTACATCTCAACATCTAAATGATAAAGCATAAACGACCAAACATCGGTATATTCCTCGATCACCTTGGCAGTGGGTTTTCCTGCTCCATGGCCGGCTTTTACATCAATACGAATCAAAGTTGGCATTGGCCCGGTGTGATATTCCTGTAAACGGGCAATGTATTTAAACGAGTGTGCGGGAACAACACGGTCATCATGGTCGGCAGTTGTTACCAGCACCGCCGGATAATCAACTCCTTTTTTGATATTGTGGTAAGGCGAATAACCATGCAAATACTCAAACATCTCTTTGCTGTCTTCGCTGGTTCCATAATCGCCGGCCCAAGCCCAGCCAATGGTAAACTTATGAAAGCGGAGCATGTCCATCACTCCAACAGCCGGCAAAGCCACTTTGAACAAATCAGGGCGTTGATTAATTACCGCACCAACCAGCAAGCCGCCATTCGAACCGCCCATCAAGGCCAGTTTTTCTTTTGAAGTATATTTCTCAGCAATCAAATGTTCGGCAGCCGCAATACAATCGTCGAACACATTTTGCTTATTCAGCTTTGTTCCTGCCTGATGCCAATCCTCTCCGTACTCGCCACCTCCACGTAAATTTACCACCGCATAAACTCCTCCATTTTGCATAAAAGCCATCCGGGTAGCGGAAAATGCGGGTGTCAGGCTGACATTAAATCCACCATAGCCATACAGCAAAGTAGGATTATCGCCATCTAACTCAATTCCTTTTTTGTGCACGATAAACATCGGAACACGCGTTCCATCCTTCGATTCGAAAAACGTTTGTTTTACTACAAAATCATCGGGATTAAACGTTACTGCAGGGCGATAAAACAGCTCGGATTCCTTTTTATTAAAGTCGTACTGGTAAATTTCGCCCGGAGTATTATAGGATGAATAGCTATAAAAAGCAACAGATTCATCTTTTTTACCAGAGAAACCGCTGACACTACCAATTCCGGGTAAATTTATTTTATAATCAAATGTGCCATCATAATTATACACTTCGACGACGCTGTGTGCATTCTCCATGTAATCGGCTACAATTTTACCGCCCACAAAACTTGTCCCTTGCAGTATTTCATCCCCTTCCGGAATAACCTCAACCCAATCTTTCTCTTCGGGTTTGTTGATGTTGATTTTTACCAGGCGGTACTTGGGTGCTTTATAATTGGTCAACACAAACAGATCGTCACCAATATTCTCCTGGGTATGAAATTCATACTCGATTTCTTTCATCAATGGAATGTAATCCGAACCCTTTTTTGAAAGATCTTTTACCGACAGGGCATTCCCATGTGAAGCTTCACTCATGGACACCAGCAAGAAACGCTTATCATCGGTGATTCCTACACCAAACATTCGTTTTGGGTTTGTCTCATCAGCCATAATCAACTCATCTTCTTCCTGCGAAGTTCCCAACTTATGGTAGTATATTTTTTGGAATTGATTGGATGCAGACAACTCATCGCCCTCTTTGGGTTCATCGTAAGCACTGTAGTAAAACCCATTATTATACCAGGCCAGGCCTGAAAATTTCACCCACTCAATATGGTCGCTCAGCTTCTCTCCTGTCTCAATGTTTTTTACAAAAATCTCATTCCAATCGGAACCGGATTTGGCAATCATATAAACGAGGTATTTCCCATCCTCGGACAGTTCAGTCCCGGACAAAGCGATCGTTCCGTCTTCTGAAAAGGTATTCGGATCCAAAACCGCCTGAGCCTTTTCATTCAACGCCTCAGTCATGTAAAGCACACTTTGATTTTGAAGACCATCGTTCTTGAAAAAGAAATATTTACCGGCCTTTTTAAATGGTTTTCCGTGCCTCGGATAGTCCATCAGCTTTGTTAACTGCTGCTTGATTTCGTCACGATTTGGCAACGAGTTTAAATAATCAAAAGTGACATTGTTTTGAGCTTTCACCCATTCGGCTGTTTCTTCCGAATTGTCATCTTCCAACCAACGATATGGATCTTCAACAACGGTTTCGAAATAAGTATCTTCAACATCTCCTTTTTGGGTGACAGGATAATCAATTGTTTGTTTCTTACTGCAAGAACACATCAGTACTATGAATAAAATGTAGTTTAATTTTGTCATGATAATATCTCTTCAAACTTTTCTTAAGCTATCAGTTATGAACCTGTCGGAAATATTACAGTATTTTTTTATTTGCTCTGATCCTGGCATCTTTTTGTCCTCCTATAAACTGCCCAACAAGCAATCCAACAACCAACGGCGGGATAATAAAAAACCAGCGGTCGATCGAAGAAAAGAAGAAGCTTGTTAACAAACCTGAAACTCCGCCAACCAGCGTATAAAAAAAGCTCAACGAATAGCGATAGAAGAATGGCGGGTAAAAGCCGTGTTCCTTTTTCATATGTCGAGCCAACCGATCAATGTGCCGATCGTAGTTTCTTCGGTCTTTCCCGGTGTTATTAACCGCGCTGCTAATCGTATTTAGTTGTTGTTCTATTTCTTTCTGAAATTGCTGGCATTGATCACAATCCTTCGAAAACTCGTCGACCCGTTTTACCATTCGCAGGTATTCTGCCACACGTAAAAAACGCAGGTCGCTATCTTTTGTGCCCGATAATTCTTGCTCAATGCCGGCAGTAATTTTTTGGCTCCATTCACCCATAACTAATGAAAAAAAATGCCCGACAAGCGGGCATTTATATATTTAAACGTTGAACTAATCTCTGTTTTCTCTTGGTGGTCTGCGATCTCCGCGACGATCACGGTTATCGCGATTTCCATCGCGGCCACCGCCATCACGACGAGGTGGACGACGATCGCCTCCACGGTCGCTGCGCTCACGCTCTACATAACCTTCGGGTTTTGGCAACAATGCCTTGCGAGAAAGTTTCAGTTTTCCATCGCGGTCAATGTCCAATAGTTTGACTTCAACTTCTTCACCTACTTTAAGGGCATCCTCAACATTGGATAAACGCTCCCAGGTAATTTCAGAAATATGAAGCAAACCTTCTTTTCCGGGCATAATTTCAACAAAGGCTCCAAAGGTTGTGATATTTTTTATTTTCCCTTTGTAAGTTTCGCCTTTCTCCGGAAGAGCAATAATACGTTTCACACGTTCTTTTGCAGCATCCATGGCTTCTTTGTTCAAACCCGAGATTTCAACCCAACCAAAGTCATCTCGTTCTTCAATAACGATAACGGTGTTGGTTTCTTCCTGCATTTGCTGAATATTTTTACCTCCAGGTCCAATGATTGGTCCAATCATATCCTTCGGAATCTGAATGGTTTCAACACGTGGAACATTTGGTTTGTATTCTACCCGAGGTTCAGGAATAACTTCAAGAATTTTTCCAAGGATATGTTCACGACCTTCTTTGGCCTGATGCAAAGCTTGTGACAACACTTCGTATGAAAGTCCGTCAACCTTAATATCCATTTGGGTTGCTGTAATGCCTTTTTCCGTTCCGGTTACTTTGAAGTCCATATCACCCAAGTGATCTTCATCACCCAGAATGTCTGAAAGTACCGCGAATTTATCTGAGTTTTTATCGGTAATCAATCCCATGGCAATACCC
The DNA here is from genome assembly GCF_009847015.1 of Sunxiuqinia indica. Lineage (GTDB taxonomy): Bacteria > Bacteroidota > Bacteroidia > Bacteroidales > Prolixibacteraceae > Sunxiuqinia > Sunxiuqinia indica. The sequence continues at coordinate 113,122 of NZ_WVEM01000011.1, read as the reverse complement.
GAAACCGGACGTTTCATATTCATTCCGGCATCCATCATACACATGGTTCCGGCGCAAACTGTTGCCATTGATGATGATCCGTTTGATTCCAAAATATCAGAAACAACACGAACAACATATGGAAAATCTTCAGGAATCATACGCTTCAAGGCACGGAAAGCCAGGTTACCATGACCAATTTCGCGACGTCCTAATCCACGAGGTGTTTTCGCATCACCAACACAAAATGGGGGAAAATTGTAATGCAACAAGAATCGTTCAGTTCCCTGGAACGTTACGTTATCAATCTTTTTGATATCCATTTTGGTTCCCAAAGTGATTGAAGAAAGCGACTGTGTTTCGCCACGAGTAAAAATGGCTGAACCATGAGCTCCCGGCAAATAATCAACTTCTCCCCAAATTGGACGAATTTCATCTGTTTTACGACCATCCAAGCGAATACCTTCATCCAAAATCATGCGACGCATAGATTCGCCCTCGACTTTGTGAAAGTATCGACGGATAAGCTTTTCATCTTGAACTAAGTCTATTTCCTCGTTTTCAGCATTTTCTTCAAGGTACTTCTCAACATAGTCATCTACAATTTTAGCAAATGACTCAATGCGAAGTTGTTTATCTTTTAGTTGCTGTTTTGCAATATCGTAACAAGCATCAAATAAGTCTGCTTCTACTTTAGCTTTCAGTTCTTCGTTGTTTACTTCGTGACAATACTCACGTTTAACAACACCAACTTCGGCAGCTAACTCTTCCTGTACTTTACAGTGTATTTTAATGGCTTCGTGAGCAACTTTAATGGCTTCAAGCATCTCTTCTTCTGATACTTCATCCATCTCACCTTCAACCATCATGATATTGTCGTAAGTGGCAGCTACCATAATATCAATATCGGCTTCAGCTAGCTGCGTGCTACTTGGGTTAACAATCATTTCGCCATCAACGCGTCCAACACGCACTTCGGAGATCGGCGCTTCAAAAGGAACGTCAGACACAGCGATTGCTGCTGATGCAGCCAATCCGGCCAATGAGTCGGCCATAACGTCTTTGTCATAGGAAATAAGGCTGATCATTACCGCAGTTTCAGCGTGATAATCGGCAGGAAAGAGTGGACGAAGGGCACGGTCTACCAAACGGGCAACCAAAATTTCATCGTCACTCGGACGAGCTTCACGTTTTAAAAACCCACCAGGGAAACGACCTGCAGCAGAAAATTTTTCGCGGTAATCAACTGATACCGGCATAAAATCAACATCTTCTCTGGCTTCTTTAGCTGAAACCACAGTGGCCAGCAACATGGTGTCACCCATTCTAACGACAACTGCACCATCAGCTTGTTTGGCTAAACGACCTGTTTCAATCGTAATTTGCCGGCCATCGCCGAGGTCAATTGTTTTAATAATTTGATTCATAATCAATTTTTGTGATAAAATTTAACAATACGAACTTTGTCGAATGGTGGTGGGGATTTCAAAAATAAGAAAAGGCAATAAATATATTGCCCTTTCTGTGTATAAAATTATCGACGTAATTTCAATTCTTTTACAATTGCACGATATCTTTCGATATCTTTCTTTTTAAGGTAGTCAAGCAAACTACGACGTTTACCTACCAAACGAACCAACGAACGTTGAGTGCTGTAATCTTTTTTGTTCTTTTTCAAGTGCTCGGTTAAGTGAGAGATCCGGTATGAGAACAAAGCGATTTGCCCTTCGGCTGTACCCGTGTCTTTCGCATCTTTACCAAACTTTTCAAAAAACTCTTGTTTCTTTTCTGAAGTTAAATACATTTTTTTAATATTTAAAAGTGATACAATTTTTAAACCGTTGCATCGCATTCAATAACAACCGCTTAAAATTAATTTCAAAACTAGCGCAAAAGTAATCAAAAAACTTTGATTTTCAATCTCATGGTGAGAAAAATAGGTAATAGCTGTTGAAAATGGTTCTTGTTTAATACTTACTTTTATTAGAAAATACGCTCCTCTTCAATTTCGCAAAACAACTACGTGCATCCAACGCAAGCCAGAACCATTTAATATTGAAGCGTTACGAATACTTAGGCGATTCCAGCGACTCTCTGAAAGACTTCACCTGTTCGGGCGAACCAATCACAAACAGCTGATCGCCACGACTCAATGTCAAATTTGGGTCAGGATTAAACACATACTTGGCACCACTAATTTTAATTCCAATAATATTGACTCCCGAAGAATCTTCACCTTTCAATATACTGATAGGCTTATTTACAAAATAATCAGCCATGTTACTACAGTTGATTTCCTCTAAACTAACATCTTTACTTTTCTGCAGTAAAATGTATTCGAGAAACTCAACCACATCAGGCTGAGTAACTAATTTAGCCATTCGCTGCCCCCCGATCCGTTCGGGCATAATAACATTCGTTACTCCGGCACGTTTCAGCTTCATATCCGATTCCATTTCAGAAGCGCGGCTTACAATTCGCAAACTCGGATTCATACTTCGGGCAGTAAGAGCAACAAAAACATTATCGGCATCATTCGGGGTTGTGGCAATCAAGGCTCGCGCCCGATCAACACCAGCCTTTTTCAGAACCTCCTCATGGGTTGCATCTCCCTGAATGTAAAGCAAACGAACATCCTTTCGGATCCGTGCCAAAACATTTTCGCGTCGTTCGATGATCACAAATTCAACTCCATGATCACGCAGCTCTATGGCCGCTTGTTCTCCGTTACGTCCGTAACCGATAATAATAACATGATCTTTCAATTTCACGATTTTTTTATCCACGCGATAGGTTTTTAAATAGTTCATTAATTCGCCATCGAACACAAAGCTGGCCATACTTGAACCGACATATGCCAAACTACCCAGGCTGAAAAATATTAATCCGGAAGTGAACAACTTGCCACCATCAGACAGCGGATGAATTTCGCCAAAGCCAACTGTCGAGACGGTGATAATAGTCATAAAGAACGCATCAATCAGCGAAAAATCTTCAATGTACCAAAAGCCAGCCGTTCCAAGCGAAACCATGAAAATCAGCAAAAAAATACCGGTTTGGATTGTTCTATGTGAAACTTCCTGAAATTTATTCATGGGCTAACTTATTTCCCCTTTAATCGCGTGATTAATTAATTTGGTTCCTACGTGGCAATTTAAACATTTTTTGGGATTGCAATAACAATTTTTCAACTGAATCAACGCTTGGCTGTCATATGCCGAGCGAACATCGACCCCTAATTTTTGCCAATTTGAAATGATTGAGTTTTTCTCAGCCGGAATACGTTCAAGAAAATCAAGTGCTTTCTCTTTCAAATGAGCCTGGTTGTGGTACTCACCATAAATAAAAAGAAAGGGCACCACGGTATTAATCATCAGGTTTTGAAATGCGGTATCGCCAAGTACTTTTTTCCGTTTCGCTGAAGTTTTATTAAACCGATAGTGAGTATCCCAGTACGCCGAAGCTTGCACCTTAAACAGCTTTTGAATTTCGGATAAATCGTCCAACTCAACGAGCGATGAAAATAATGCTGAAGATTGGTGAATGAGTGCGGCAAATTCGGCCAAACGCACTGTAGGAAAGTTAACCGGACGCAAACGCAAGAACTTCCATACATGTGTTTCAACGGGCTTTAACCGGTATTTTTTGTATAAAAATGAATATTCCTTCCGCAAAGCCAAATAATAATCGTCGCCCAACAACTGTTCGTTCAACAAACCGGCTGTTCCAAAAAGCAATGCTTCAACCTGAAACAAGTTGTTTTTATGCTTGCCTAAAATTTGCAACGGCAAGGCCCGGGCCAGCATTTCAAAGGGTTGGTCATTCACTTTAAATCCAAAATTACGGGCCAACATCTGGTAGAATGTTTCGTTCCAATCGTTTTTGTTCTGCTCCAGCCGATCAACAATGTTTTGTGTCTTTTGCTGAAGCCGTTCAATCATCAAACCATGAAACCAAATTTGCAAAGCCATCGGATCGGCTTCGTGAAAGCGATCAGCGCAGGCAATCCACCGATCCGATTTTAAAAGTTGCTGATAGTTCACCTCCAAATGTTTCGGATAATCCACCACCATTGCAGGAACTAATTCGCCCTTTGAGTTACGAATCTCTTCATCATTGTCTCGAACCACATGCAAAATCACGTTATTGTAAGCCTCGTCCGCTTCATGCTGATGTCGATACCAATCTGAAGCTTTTTGATGAATTTCCACATTTCCGGCCCAAGTCGTTTGCCCAATTTTAATGCGTGAATTAAAGAAATCGGGGCCGGCATCAGAATTATGTTGCCCCACTTGAAGAATTTGAACAGGCTGACGATCAACTTTCAACTTCTCAGTACTGAATAACTTATGTTTCCATATAAACTGAAGAAAAGCTTCATTCATAACAGGGTGATTTTTCACTAAAGTTATGAAAAATACCAGAAACCATGATAATTAATCCCCGAAGCTATTCAACATCTTCCAGTTTTGAATTCAGTCTCTCAATCACTTTTTCCTGATTCGCTATTTGGCTTTCAATATCCTGTTGCTGCTTATAATTCCGTCTCATCCTTCTCTCATAGCCTTTGAGCTTGCGTTTCTGGCCTTTTGTAGAACCATCAATTTCTACCGGATCATCTAAAATTACAAGCTCCCCGAAGTATTCATCTTTTCTATTGGCCATCTTCTTTCGAAGCCTCTTGCCTTTCTTCTTCAATTTTCGGAGTTTCTTCTCAAGCTTGGATAACGCTTTCTTCTCACTGTCAATTTCAGTCTGGATAGTCTGCTGAGAAAGTGTTACGGCATATTGTTGAACAAAGCTCTCTGCATTTCGAATAACCTTCGCTGGGTTATAATCGGAAGATCCTAAAAACTGATTGTCCTGAATAAAGAAGAAACGCACATAGGTCAAGTCATCGTAATCAGCCGCTTGGAAAAGGACAACCATCGGTTTATCACTCACGGTCTTAAAGTCAAACTCTTCAGTCATCCACTCGTCTCCGCTCTTTTTCGAATCAGCCTTCTTCTTGATCAATCCAAAGAATTTTCGCTCGTGCATCGAATTCTTAAATAATTCTTCGGCGTCCTTCACACTGGCATTGGGAACAGCTACTTCAAAAGCCGGCTGAATGCCCATGGAAGATGGTCGTTCAGCCTTTTCAACCTTTAACGGCTGTTGAGAAAATACAGTTATCTGAATAAATAACAGGGAGAGTAAAAATATTTTTTTCATAGATTATTTTTTAGGCAAACCAAGGATCGGAAATAAGAACCAACAATCAACGATATAATTTTCCGGAACATTGACTCCGGGAAAAGCTTGACAACAAACTTGCTGATTTCAACTAGTCCATGAATCCAATCCTAAATGCACATTATTTGTAGAACAACAAATCTGCCTGAATAGTTGTTGAGCACTGTCTTACTTATGCCTGAGCCCGAAAGCCCACTTCAAAAGCTCTATTTCTAAATCCGCTCTCACAATCTGACCTCGATAATGAAGCAGTGAACCTGATATTTGTAGTTTTATTCCATAATAATATGGTTATTTTTGCCATCGTGAACGAATTAAGCTTGAGCAAGAAAGCTGAAATTTTCAGTTATTTCTCAAAAAAATAAATAGTTATGCAGATTGTACATGCCAGCGCCCTTATCCAAAACGATGCCGTTACTTTGGGTCTTTTACTCCTACTATTGGCCGGGATATTCTATACCAGCAATTCATCGAACCCATTTTTCAAGAGGTTTTATAGTGTAATACCAATGCTGCTTTTGTGCTACTTTTTGCCCAGCCTGCTAACTACTTTTGGCATTGTTGATGGCGAAAACTCGCAGCTTTATTTTGTGGCCTCGCGCTATTTGCTCCCTGCCAGTTTGGTGCTACTCACGCTCAGTATCGATTTAAAAGAAGTTTTTAAACTCGGAAGCAAAGCACTAATTATGTTCGTGACCGGAACTTTTGGGGTAATTATCGGAGGGCCATTGGCGATCTTGATCACCTCTGCCATTAATCCTGACTTAATAGGAGGAGCTGGCCCCGATGCAGTATGGCGAGGCATGACAACCATTGCCGGAAGCTGGATTGGAGGCGGCGCTAATCAGGCGGCCATGTATGAAATATTTGAACCCTCTGACCGGCTTTACTCCATCATGATTACCGTTGATGTTTTAGTGGCTGAGGTCTGGATGGCTATTTTATTGATCGGCGTTGGTAAGGCTAAGCAAATCGATAAATTTTTCAAAGCAGATGCCAGTAGTGTTGACCACCTGCAAAAAAAGATGCATGATTTCAGCTTGAAAACTGCTCGAATACCAAGTACCACTGACCTGATGGTTATTCTGGCGATTGGACTTGGGATAACGGGGTTCGCACATTTCGTTGCTGATGCAATTGTTCCATACATCGAGATTCATGCTCCGTCACTCAACAAATTTAGCTTGACATCCAGGTTCTTTTGGTTGATTATTCTATCGACAACAATCGGCATTGGACTATCATTTACCAAACTGCGCAATTACGAAGGAGCCGGAGCCTCAAAAATCGGAACCATTTTTATTTATGTGCTCGTCGCAACCATTGGGATGAAAATGGACATCACGAAGATTTTTGACAACATTGGGTTATTTGCCGTTGGAGGTATCTGGATGTTGATCCATGTACTTCTGTTACTGATTGTTGGAAAACTCATTCGAGCCCCTTATTTCTTCTTAGCAGTAGGAAGTAAAGCCAATATTGGTGGAGCAGCCAGTGCGCCGGTTGTCGCTGCCGCTTTTCATCCATCGCTGGCACCGGTTGGAGTGCTGCTTGCCGTGTTAGGCTACGCCATGGGGACTTACGGTGCATGGATGTGTGGATTGATTATGCAGGCGGTTGCACCGTAACATCGCTAAAACAAGAAGCCCGACAAATAGCCGGGCTCAATATAATAGATAAAAAATCGTTATTACAACAATTCGGCTTCAAGCAGTAGTTCTTCCATATCAACTTGCACGTCCATTGCTGCCTCTCTGGCTTTTTCAGCAAAGTCAGTATCGACTGATGCATAAATAATTCCACGCGACGAGTTCACCAACAATCCGCACTGGTCGTTCATGCCGTATTTTGCAACTTCCTCCAGGCTTCCACCCTGTGCTCCAACTCCGGGAACTAATAGAAAATGCTCAGGGATAATCGCACGAATTTCTTCCAGCTTTTCAGCTTTGGTGGCACCAACAACGTACATCATATTGTCAGAAGTTCCCCATGTTTGAGAGGTTTTCAGAACCGATTCGTACAGCATTTCGCCATTCTCTTCATTTTTGATGAACTGAAAATCGAATGCTCCTTTATTTGATGTCAGCGCCAATAGAATTACCCATTTATCCAGATAGGTCATAAATGGTTTTACTGAATCTTCTCCCATGTAGGGAGCAACAGTCACCGCGTCAAAATCCATGCGATCGAAAAAAGCACGCGCATACAAATTGGATGTATTGCCAATATCGCCACGCTTCGCATCGGCAATAATAAACTGCTCCGGATACTTTTCACGGATATAACGCACCGTTTTATCCAGGCTTTCCCAGCCGGCAACTCCAAGACTTTCATAAAAAGCCAGGTTTGGTTTGTAAGCCACACACAAGTCTTGTGTGGCGTCAATAATTTCTTTGTTGAAAGCAAATATCGGATCGGTAGTTTCTTTCAGGTGAGCAGGGATTTTGAGGATATCAGAATCCAATCCAACACATAGAAAGCTTCGTTTTTCCTTGATCTGTTCAAATAATTGTTCGCGGTTCATCTCGTTTTTTGTTACGGCTTACGAGTTTCGAGTGAAAAACAACACGAAACTCGAAACACATTCTATATTTCTGCTTCTTTCAGTCTTTCTGAATTTTCTTCCACCATCAACTTCTCAATAATCTCATCGATATCACCATTAATAATGGCTTGCAAATTATATAGCGTCAGGTTAATTCGGTGATCAGTCACCCGTCCTTGTGGCCAGTTGTATGTACGGATTTTCGCCGAACGGTCGCCGGTTGAAACCATCGTTTTTCGTTTCGAAGCAATTTCATCCAAATACTTCTGGTGCTCCATATTGTATATCCGCGACCGTAATTCAACCATCGCTTTATCCAGGTTTTTCAGTTTCGATTTTTGATCCTGACACTGCACAACAATTCCGGTTGGAATATGTGTTAGTCGAATGGCTGAATAAGTCGTATTTACCGACTGTCCGCCAGGGCCTGAAGAACAGAACTCATCGCGACGGATATCTTCATTACGCAAATCGATATCAAATTCCTCTGCTTCGGGAAGCACAGCTACCGACGCAGCAGATGTATGTACACGTCCCTGAGTTTCGGTTTGTGGCACGCGCTGCACCCGGTGTACGCCCGATTCGTATTTCAGCACGCCATAAACACCTTCGCCTGAAACATTGGCCACAATTTCCTTATAACCACCCGAAGTGCCTTCATTGACGGTAGTAACTTCCATGCGCCAGCCTTTTTTCTCGCAGTATTTGGTGTACATACGGAACAAATCCCCGGCAAAAATACTGGCCTCATCTCCACCTGTTCCGGCACGAATCTCAAGGATTGCATTTTTGCCATCTTCAGGATCTGCAGGCACCAGTAACATTTTGATTTCCTTTTCTTTTTCAGGAAGTTGCTCTTCGCTGCCTTCCATTTCTTCTCTGGCCATTTCGCGAATTTCCTCATCCGTTTCCTGAGCCAGCATTTCTTTGCCTGATTCAATATTATCAACCAGACTTTTATATTCTTTGAACGCTGTTACCAACGACTCCAATCGTTTGTACTCCTGGCTAAGTTTCACATAGCGCTTCATGTCAGCCATCACCGACGGATCAGTAATTTGCTGCCCTACTTCATCCAGCCGGTGCTGAATAGCTTCGTATTTTTCTAATATTGAATGGTCTGCCATATTTCAGTTTCAAATTCTAAATTCCAAGTTTCAAATTCCAAAATCGGGAATTTTTCAACCTTGATTTTAGTTGTGTGGTTCCCGACATTTCCATGAGAGATTATCGGAGCTAATACTCAAAAGTTCCATATTCTGATTCGATGGTTAGTTTCTTTCCTTCAAAAGCTTCAACCTTTCCAACAATCTGTGCATCGATGTTAAATGATTTTGATATTTCGATGATCGATTCAGCCAGTTCTGGTTTCAGATAAACCTCCATTCGGTGTCCCATATTAAATACCTTGTACATCTCAGCCCAGTCGGTTTTTGATTCTTCCTGAATCAATTTAAACAACGGCGGAACCGGAAAAAGGTTGTTCTTGATGACATGAACACCATCAACAAAATGAAGCACTTTGGTTTGTGCCCCACCCGAGCAATGCACCATTCCATGAATATCTGCACGGTGCTCATCCAATATTTTTTTGATGACGGGCGCATACGTGCGAGTTGGAGATAAAACAAGTTTACCGGCATCCAACCCAAGCCCTTCAATGGTTTCCGTCAAGTTTTTGCTTCCTGAATAAACCAAATCAGCCGGCACTTCGGAGTCAAAACTCTCGGGGTACTTTTCAGCCAGGTAGTTGGCAAATACATCGTGTCGGGCAGAAGTCAGTCCGTTACTGCCCATGCCTCCATTATATTCCTTTTCGTAGGTCGCCTGTCCAAAAGAAGATAATCCTACGATCACATCGCCAGCCTGGATATTATTAGCAGAGACAACGTCTGCACGCCTCATGCGACAAGTAACCGTTGAATCAACGATAATGGTTCGAACCAAATCACCCACGTCGGCTGTTTCGCCACCTGTTGGAAAAACACCAACACCCATTTTCTGTAATTCCTGACACAACTCATCGGTTCCATTGATAATGGCTGCAATGACCTCTCCCGGAATTTTATTCTTGTTGCGCCCAATAGTTGACGACAGCAAAATATTGTCGGTAGCTCCCACACAAAGCAGGTCGTCAATATTCATGATCAACGCATCCTGCGCGATACCTTTCCAGACTGAAACATCACCGGTTTCTTTCCAGTACATGTAAGCCAATGAGGATTTTGTTCCGGCGCCATCAGCGTGCATAATGTTGCACCAGTCCGGATCACCTCCCAACACATCGGGAATAATTTTGCAAAATGCTTTGGGGAACAGTCCCTTGTCAATATTTTTAATAGCCTGATGGACATCTTCTTTCGATGCAGAAACGCCTCGTGCCATGTACCTGTTATCGCTCATAAAATCAGTCTGTATTTTCAGGCCACAAAGTTAATATTTTTAAGTGATTCTGAAATTAGTAATTTGAAGATCCGTCGACTAACTCGGTTTTGATGGATTGACTCCCAATCTCATCAACCAAGCATCGCTCCCATCTTTATAATACCGTTCGCGCTTCCCGGTGATTTGAAACTCCAATTTCCGGTACAATTGTATGGCTGAAAAATTAGCATGGCTGACTTCAAGGTGTAAAAAACTCTTCCCCAGACTCGCAGCTACCTGTCCAGCTTTCGATATAAGTTGTTTTGCATATTGTTTCCCTCTGTAATCGGGTGAAACGGCCAGCGAATAGATTCGCACCCCCGCCGAGTTTCTGCGTACCAGCAAAACCATGAATCCAGCAATATTGCCATTTTCAGTTAACACTAAAAATTCACCATTTGAACGAGATACCAGATAACTGATTTGACGGCGTGAAAAACGTTCGGTCTCAAAACAAAGCTGTTCCAAGCGATACAGCTCGGGGACATCTGCTCTTTGTGCGACTCTGATATTTACAACTCCTGCCATCTATCGACGTTTTTGTTCCAGGCGCTCTAAAATTTCCCGCAAAACAAGACGATACAATTCATCTCCCAACACCACATCTTCCACCCCTTGATCGATGGACGGATTGTCGTTCACCTCAATAACCACCGATCGACCATCAACCTCCTTCACATCTACACCGTACAAGCCCTTTCCTATTAAAGAAGCGGCCTTTACCGCATTTCGGATAACGTGCCTTGGAACCTGACCAACTGGTACCGTTTGAAATGCTCCCGAACGGGTCTTGCCATTATTCTGATGGTCGTATATTTGCCAGTGTCCCCGCGCCATGAAATACTTACAAGCATACAGAACTTCGCCATTTAGCAATCCAATCCTCCAATCGAAGGGTGTTGGCATAAATTCCTGAGCCAGAAAAACAGACGACTTTTCAGACAAGGTCTCCAGTGCATCAATGTATTCAATGGAGTTGGTCACTTTGTACATACCCACCGAGAATGAACCATCTGGAACCTTCAGTACAATTGGATTCCCCAAATAGCTTTCGAGCTCATGAAATGACAGCAGATTGTTTTTAAAAATCAATTTTGACTTTGGCGTGGGAACTCCTTCCCGCTCCAGAAGCTCCTTCAAATAAACCTTGTTGGTGCACCGAATAATTGAAATCGGGTCGTCAATGACAACCATATCGGCTTGACGGGCCTGCTGGGCCATACGATAAGTCACATGGTTTAAAGCCGTAGTTTGACGAATAAACAGAGCATCAAATTCCAGCAGGCGAATGGAATCCTCTTCGGTAATCAACTCTGCATTGATGTTCATCTTTTTTGCTTGTGCCAAGAACCGATTTAACGCTCCCTTATTGCTCGGAGGAAGCAGCTCGTTCGGATCGTGCAAAATAGCCAAATCAAAACGGGTTGACTTATGCGAACGGGGTTGACGCCAGACTTTTTTACTGAAATTATCCAACGCCTGTGCAAACAAATCCTGCTGTTCATCCGCCAGTTCATTTAAGCTTAATGGTCGGATGTTCTCAATCTGGTTTTTCGGTCTGTTGGCAAATTGCACTCGCAAAATAGGGCAAGGCAATTGCTCAAATACAAAACGAGCTACCTTACTCATTTCAGGCACATTGCAGATACCAAAGTAAATATCCAGGGGCGTCAGCTCTTCCTTCTGCGATGGCAGCGACTGAATCCATCGATACGTGATTTTCTGAAGGCTGTCGTCCAAACGCGAAATTGCTCCGCTTTCGAGTCGGTTCAATACATCGACGTCGGGTAATACTTTATGTCCACGAGCCTGAGCCAACAACGAACAGTAGTAACCTTCAGTATGGTATTGTAAGTTTTCGCAAAGATTAATGACGAGCAACGGATTTTTGCTCAGGTGTTCATCCTGCAAGTAATTCGCAGCAATCGTAATGGTTTCTGTTTCGTAGTATGGTTTCCATTGCGTGATCGAATCTAAAAGAATTAAAGTAGATTGCATGTTTTAATTCAATCAATATTTTTTGCAATTGTACGCATTTTATTCATTGAATATTCAATTTGATAATCCTTTTTTGAACCACCTATATCTTTTTCAGCATCAATCGATTAAAAACCTGTAAAAACAGTTGATTTTCAACAATTAATAATTTAAGTTTGCATAACAGACTAATTCTATATTTAAAACTAGTAAAACGAAACGAACCTAAAGTTTATCTGCAATATTTCATAAACAAGCGTGACTATATTTCATCGAGAGCTCCATATTACCATTGAAAAGGAAAAACTATGAACGGATAAAGAAACAAAAGAATCTACGATCATTCCAAAATGTTTGCTCTATGCTAAATATACCAAAACAGCATTCTATGTATAAAAAACTTGACCCAGTACTTCATTCCCCGGTTCGGCTAGCAATCATGTCAATCCTGATCAATTTTAAAAATGCTGAATTCAGTTATCTGCTCGACAATATTGATACGACAAAGGGAAACCTCAGCTTCCAAATGAAGAAATTGAATGAAGTAGAATATATCGAGATTAAAAAATTATTTAAAGGCAACTACCCGTTAACAACCTGCACGATTACCCTGAAAGGAATTGAAGCTTACCAAGTATATTTTGACTCGATTTCGAGCTATTTCAGGAAGGTAGATTCGCTCGACTAACGTAGAGAAAGTAGTTCTCAATTAAAGCATTGGACTTAAAATTCGAGCAAAAGACTCCATTGCCTTGCGCCACTTATCGCGTTGCTGCCATTGGCTTAGAATCAGCTGTTCGCTGCTATTAAAATCCTGGTAGAAGTAGTTTTCCAAAGAACTGGCAGTTTCTTCATCATAAACCAGAGCATTCACCTCAAAATTAGTTTCTAAACTCCGAAAATCCAGATTCGCAGTCCCAACCGATGAAAATATACCATCGGCAACAATTACCTTACTATGTGTAAATCCGGGTTTATAATGGTAGATTTTTACGCCTGCCTCAAGTAGCTCTTCGATGTATGAATCAGTTCCCCATTTTGGAAAAAAAGCATCGCATTTCTCGGGTAGCAGTACACGAATATCAACTCCTCCGAGTGCGACAGTTTTCATGCCATAAATGATATCCGGAGTCGGGATCAGATATGGCGTGGCAATAAACACCCGTTCTTTTGCCGAAGCAATGGCCGAGAAGTAAGCCTGTCCAATGCTTTCCCAGTCCGAGTCGGGTCCACTGGAGACCACCTGCATTAATTTTCCTTCGCCTTGGGGTAGCTCCCGAAAATAGGCTTCGCCTTTCAGTATTTCTTTTGAAACAAAATACCAATCGGCCATAAATACGATCTGAAGCGAAGTGGCTGCACTTCCCCGAACCATCAAATGAGTGTCGCGCCATTTCCCTAACAACTTTGTTCCATTCATATACCGATCAGCGATATTTAAGCCGCCGGTAAAGCCAATTTCACCATCAATTACAACTATTTTCCGATGGTTGCGGTAGTTTACCCGCGAAGTCAACATGGGGAAACGAACCCGCATAAAACAATCTATTTTAACCCCCGCTTCTGATAACTCTCGGATATATTTCTTTGGTAATTGCCAACTGCCAACATCATCATATATAAACCGGATTTCAATTCCTTGTCCGGCTTTTTGGACTAGTAAATCTTTTAACTGATTTCCCAGCTTGTCATTCTCAATAATATAATATTCGAGATGAATATGATGTTTTGCATTTTGAATAGCTTGAAAAATTGCCGGAAAAGTCTCCTGACCATCCTTAAGTATAGTTACTTGGTTATTGTCGGTTAACAAAGCATTGGAATTAGCCAGCATTAAATTTATTAAATGCTTCTTGGATAACGTTTTTTCTTCAAAGAGGTGTTCATTTTGAGGAAGTCGCCTCAATTGATTCTGAGTTTGTTTCCGTAATTTCTCCAGATAGTAGAGTCCTTTTTTCGAGAACATTTTCTTTTTACGGTACTCCTGACCAAAAAACAGATAAATGATGATTCCTAAAACGGGAAGCGTTATTAACACCAAAACCCAACTAATCGTTTTAATCGGATTCCGGTTTTCGAGCACAATTAATACGGCAATAAAAACTACTGTAACGAAATATAAAATAGTAATAGTTCCGGGCGTGTAGTGCCAAATTTCCTTAAGAAATTCCAACATTCAGTAAGTGTTTAAATCGATCAACTAAATTTCAGCAATTTTAATTTGATAAACAAACTACTTACCTTATTCGTATAGATTAAAAACAGAAGTCATGAAAAACATTCTTATACTCTTTATTTTGATAATTGCATTTGCGTGTGGTACACAAAAACCCATCCAGCAAAAAGAAGTAACACAGGAAACGACTGAAGAAGATACCGTTACTTATGAACTAATTGTGTTGGATTCTGGTTTCGAAACCTGGTATGTCACAAACAGCAAACCATCGTGGTATCATTCGCAGGACTACTACGAAAATTGGAACCAGCAATATGTAAATGCCTGGAATCATCAGTCGATCTGGAAACGTAACTCTCAGTTATTGGAAGGACAAATCAATTACGATGCTCAAACCGATTATGGGCTTGAAATTAACCACAAGTTGTTTTACTATTTTCAGTATGTTGAAAAGGAACTAGGTATTCCCATTATAGCTAATGGCCCAAATGCAATTTAGCCGGGATTCTCAAAAAACTTTAACATGGTATCGTGCATATTTTCGGTTTTAACCGGCGAAACTGGCAAAGTTGGTGCTTGCACTCCCTTTACAAAAAAGGTGTTTCCATAATACACATGCGCCTCATCCCACAAATTCTGATCAATAAAAGACTGTAGTAAGTGTAGACCTCCCTCAATAATTACCGACTGAATTTCATTCTCATGCAACCAATGCAGGATTTGAGGAAGAATATTGGATTGAAAATCAATCTTTACAAATTGAAGATTCTGCTTCGACTCTACATTTTCCTCCGTAAAAACGATGGTTGGTACTTTTTGGTCTTTTAGGAAAAGCTTTTCTGAAAGCCGGTTTTTGCGATCCAGCAATAAACGTTTCGGTTGATTGCCTGACCACTCCCGAACAGTAAGGGTCGGGTTATCTTTCAATGCTGTGTTGGTACCTACTAAAATGGCTGCTTCTTCGCTTCGCTGTTTATGCACTTGCCTACGCGATAATTCGTTGCTTATCCACGTTGGTTGTCCAAAAGCAATCTGAGAACGGTCAATATCCAAAAAACCATCCAGGGTTTGAGCCCACTTCAGCACCAGATAAGGCCGCTTTTTCTGATGGAAAGTGAAAAACCGACGGTTTAACCACAAGCATTCCTTGTCAAGCACCCCAACCGTTACATTGATTCCTGCCTTTTGCATCTTTTCAATTCCTTTACCGGCAACTTTTGCAAACGGATCGATTGAACCAACAACCACTTCCGGAATTTCGTGCTCGATGATCAGATCAGAGCAGGGAGGAGTTCTACCAAAATGAGCACACGGTTCAAGGCTGACATACAAAGTCGACGACTTTAGTAATTCCTTGTTTTTAACACTATTAACGGCATTCACCTCAGCATGTGACTCTCCACATTTTTCATGATACCCTTCGCCAATTATTTTCCCCCGATGCACAATTACGCAGCCCACCATTGGATTTGGAGCCACATCTCCGGCACCCAACCGAGCCAACTCCAAACAACGGTTCATGTATTTTTCGGCAGTGTTCATCAGGAAAAAACTAACTTTGTCAAAAATACAAATAAATGCAGGCAAGCATCAAATATATCCGAAAAGAATTGGCAGAGACATATCCGAAGGAAGAAGTTGAAGGTTTTATTCGAATTATCCTTCAACACTTAAAAGGATATAATTTAACTGACTTGGTTACTAAGCAGGACGAAGCTTTAACTTCGGAGGAGATCGAGAAAATTCACACTATTGTTGACCGCCTGAAACAATCTGAACCAATTCAATATATTTTAGGAGAAGCCGATTTTTACGATCTAACTTTTAAAGTCAATCGCAAAGTGCTAATCCCGCGCCCCGAAACAGAGGAATTGGTCCGCTGGATTTTGCGTCGCCAGAAAGACGGAATGTTCCGAGTTCTGGATATTGGAACAGGCAGTGGATGTATCCCGATAAGTTTGAAAAGACACTACCCAAAGGCCAATGTTTTAGCTTGCGACATTTCGGCCGATGCGCTTCATGTAGCCAAAGAAAATGCAGCACGACATCAGGCTGAAATTGCCTTTTTTCACCTCGACATTCTAGACCCGCAACTGCCTGAAACATTCGAAAAGATAGACGTTTTGGTCAGCAACCCACCCTATGTGACTGAATCTGAAAAACAACAAATGCAGAACAATGTTCTTCAATACGAACCCGAAACTGCGCTGTTTGTACCCGATGGTCAAGCTTTGATGTTTTATAAGGCCATCGCTGTTTTTGCGAAAAAACATCTCGCTACAAACGGCAAGCTATTTCTTGAGATCAATGAAGCGTTTGGTAGAAAAACTAAATCGTTGCTAAAAGAAAACGGGTTTTCAAACGTTCAGTTAAAGAAAGATATCAACGGAAAAGATCGCATGATTTTTGCTAAATTGTGTGAGCACTAAATTCTATTCGAAATGAAACGACGACAATTCATACAAAATAGCTTGCTGGCAACCGGAGGACTACTCTTTGCATCCAACACCAAGTCGATCAGTAAAGCGAAACTGTCCGTTATCCGAGGGGGAAGTCCGGCTAACATGCTTGATCTTGGGCTGGAAGCTCTTGGCGGACTGGAGCAATTTATTCCGAAGGGAGCGAAGGTATTGGTGAAACCCACATTGCGCTGGAATCGAGGGCCGGAAAGTGGCAGAAATACAAACCCGGAGCTTTTAGCTCATCTGGTTGAAGCTTGCTACAAACTAGGTTCCCGCGCCGTGTACTTAGTCGATCATACTGAAGACGAATGGACCAAATGCTACAAAAACAGCGGCATTGAGCGGGCAGTTAAAGATGCCGGAGCAAAGATTCTCCCGGGAGATCAGGAATTTCTTTATCCAGAGGTTCCACTTCCGCAGGGCGAAACCATGACCTCTGCCAAAATCCATGAGGTTATTGAGGAAGTTGATCTGATCATCAATGTACCTTCGGTGCAACAAGATTCCGATGGAAACTATTTCGGAGCTTTTCAAAACCTGGCAGGATTACTCTGGAATCAAACAACTGATCCACAATCCCTGATAGATTTTGTCAAGTTTAAAACTCCCGTTTTAAATATCATGGACATCACGCGGGTTCCGGGTAAAGATGCGGTTAACGAATACAAAACGCTGGTTGTGTCATCGGATATTGTCGCTGCAGAATCTTATGCGGCAAAACGAATTGGAATTCAACTGAATTCACTGCCTTACCTGAGCCAGGCAGAAGATGCGGGACTGGGAGCAACAAGTCTATCCCCGGAAAGCATCAGAAGTATTATCTTAAAAAACAGTATTCTGTAGATAAATCATAGTCGGATGAACCGCTTCAAGCTTTGGTTTTATATATATTTGTCTGAGCTGTTACAAAATTGATATTTAATTGTGAAAAAAATTTTCCGAAATATTGTTCTTTTCCTGAATCTATTAGCCATTTTCGGGCTTCTAATTAGTTACCTGTCGAGCAAAATTAGTCCGGCTACATTTTGGGTTCCTGCCCTCTTCGGATTAGCTTACCCCTATCTTTTGCTCACCAACATTCTCTTTGTTTTCTTATGGTTGTTTTCCAAAACCCGATACGCACTTCTTTCTTTAATCGTTATTGCCATTGGCTACAGTCATCTGACTCATTATTTTCAATTTTCAGGAAGCCAGGAATCGATAGCAGAAGGGCTTATTATTTCAAGTTACAATGTGAAAAATTTCTATGGGAACAACAATGGAAGCAGACAAGAGACGGCGCTAAAAGTACTGGACTTTTTTAAGGAAAAAGAAGCCGATATTGTATGCCTGCAAGAAGTTAATTTACGCGGACAAAAAAGCTTTTCATCAAAATCCTCAAGAAAAAGTAAAATCCCTTTTTTAAACTATGCTCATGCTAGTAAAAAGGGTGGACAAGTAACTTACTCCAGGTTCCCAATTATTCATAAAGAAGAAGTCCATTTTGAAAACTCTTCAAATATGATCATTTATTCCGATCTTAAAATTAACGAAGATACCATCCGGCTTTTTAACTGCCATTTAGAAAGTTATCGGTTTTCCGATGCTGAAATCAATTCACTCGACTCCATCTCATTTAACAAGCAGGAAGAAAGCCTCCGTAAAGTAAGGTTCACCGGATCAAAGCTTAAGCAAGCTTTTATTAAGCGTACTAAACAAGCCGAAAAGCTGCATCAGCTAGTTAAAGATTCTCCATACGAAGTTCTTTTGTGTGGCGACTTTAACGACACTCCGGTTTCGTATACCTATAGCACAGTTATTGAGGGTTTAGAAGATGCTTTTGTGCACTCCGGAAGTGGAATTGGCAATACATATCTGGGGAAATTACCTTCCTTTCGAATCGACTACATTATGCACAGTCCAACATTCGAAAGCTACAATTTTCAGGTTGATAAAGTCGATTACTCAGATCACTACCCGATCAGTTGCCAAATCAAAATTACCGATTAGAATAATTTTTTTCGTTTACGCAGGAAACTATGCAGTACCTGTTTAAAATCTTCATTGATATCGGCTTCAACTAAATCAATATGATACTGTCCACACTTTACCTTCAGGTCTTCAAAATACTGATCAACAGCCTTTTTGTAGTTTTCTTTTAGCTCGTGAGGCGAGAATTTCAATTGCTGACCAGTTTCCAAATCAATAAACCGATAGGGGCGATTCTGAAAATCAAACTGCCGCTCCTGCTTGCGGTCGGTCACATGAAAAAGGATGACTTCATGCTTGTTGTAACGCAAATGTTGCAAGGCCGAGAATAGTTCATCTTCTTTGCCATCTCCCATCATATCGCTGAAAATAATGATCAACGAACGCTTGTGAACCTGCTCAGCAATTTGATGTAAAGCATCGACGGTATTGGTCGTTTTTTGCAGATCGTCTTTCCCGCTCGTTAGCAAACCTGCCAATTTACCGTACAACAATTCGGCATGAACTGATGAAAGGCGATTCTCAGAATGAAATTCAATATGATCGGAAAACAAAGTCAGACCAATAGAGTCGCGCTGTTTACGAATCAGATACATTAATGCTGCCGCGCTATAAGCCGAAAAAGCCAGCTTGTTAAACAGCTTGTTCTTCCCTTTTTCAAAAGGAAATAGCATGGACGATGACGTGTCGATGACGACCTGACACCGCAGGTTGGTTTCCTCTTCGTACTGTTTGACATACAAACGATCGGACCGGGCAAACAATTTCCAATCAATGTGCTTGGTTGATTCACCTTGATTATACTGCCGGTGCTCAGCAAACTCGACTGAAAAGCCATGAAAAGGGCTTCGGTGAAGGCCTGTAATGAATCCCTCAACTACCTCCCGGGCAATCAATTCCATATTATCAAACTGCTGAAACTGCTGGATGTCAAAAAGATTGTTCATTACCTACAAAAATAGGGAAACCGTTTGCTTTCGCAAGCATCGCAATTCGTTTAATTATTTGTCAAACTCAGATGACAGAAATCAGGCCGATTCATATACTTGAACCCAATATCCCATTGGCAAGAAACCTGCGAAGCAGCTCAGAATCGCTTGGAGACAGAGTGGGCGTATTTTTATTTCAAGCCAAAATTGCATGGAGACCAACTCTTTTCCTATTTTTGAGGCATGGAAACGATTGAAAAAAACACCTGCCAGAAAGTGGGCTATTTTCAGAAGCCACACGGAATAAAAGGCGCTTTGAGCATGATTTTTGAACCTCAATATGATATCAGCCTAGAGGAGGAACCGGTACTATTTGTTGAAATTGACGGTTTACTCGTCCCCTATTTTTTTTCAGAAGAAGGCATCCGGTTTAAAACAGCCGAATCAGCTCTTATACATCTCGATTGGGTTGAAGACGAAGAACAAGCCAGAAAGCTCTCCGGGCACTCCGTCTATCTAAAAAATGATGATGTGATTGTTCCCGAAGAAGAATTGACGGTGCATCATTTGATTGGTTTTCAACTCCAGGATCCTGAAATTGGCCAGATTGGGCTTATTGAACGAGTAGAAGACTATGGTGGAAATCTCCTGTTTCAAGTTCAATACCAAAACAAAGAAGTATTGGTTCCTTTTAATGAAGAACTGCTACTTGATTTAAATGAAACGAAACGAACCATAACAATTCAATGTCCCGAAGGTATTTTTGACTTGGAATAGACTGCTATTAAACAACAATGACTAGCCGTCAGTCAACCAAAGGCTATTAAGTTGCCATGACAATCAATGACAACATCTGCCTGTCTTAGAGAATTGAACAGGCAAGTAGGCAGAGCCCCATTTAAACAATTTTGACTTTCCCCAATTCGTCATCAATCCTAGAAGTAGAAAATGTCTCGTTTAGATCGTTTACCACGGTACTCACCTTTTTTAACCACCTTAACAATTGTCCGGCGATTGATGGCATGCTCCGCTTCTGAGCAGTCGACTCCATCGTCGCACCGATTTAGCAGTCGGGTTTCGCCATATCCCTTGTACCCAATGCGCGAGGGGTCAATTCCTTTAGATACAATATAATCGAAAGCCGCTTTCGCTCTTCGTTTTGAAAGCAACAGGTTCTCCTGATCGTCACCCTGCGAGTCAGTATGAGACTCAATCCTGACTTCGGTCTCCGGGTATTTTAGCAGATACTCAATCAATTTATCGATTGTTCTTTCAGCAGCCGGATCAATTCCCCAGGTTCCGAGTGCAAAACTGATGTATTCCAAATCAATCACCTGGAGCGCTTCACCTCCTTCACTTTCCATCATCAATGGTTCGGGAGCTCCATCATTGTCAAAAGGTTTCATGTCCAGAAAGAGCTCAACAAAGGCCTCATCATTCTGCCGTAATTTTCGGGTTTCAACTACCTCATTGTTCGGAAAATAAAATTCTTTCTGCCCATTGATAATGTAGTCTTTGCCTTTATTTACTTCAAACTCAAATCGGCCATCAACCTGTGTAAGGCTTGTATAAATGGTGTCAGCAAATTCATTCACAATACTAATTTTAGTATCAGGAAGAATATCGCCGGTTTCGCGATCTTTAGCTACGCCACGAATAATTACCGGAATGTAAGTCAACTTCACGTAATAAATATCATCACTTCCGCGGCCTCCCTTTCTATTCGACGCGAAATAACCGGCAGTTCCCGTACTGTCGAGTGCGAAACTAAAGTCGTCTTTCGGACTATTTACCGGATACCCCATATTTTCGACCGTGCTAAACACGCCGCTTTCGGGTACCGAAAAATAGACGTCCAAGGCACCCAGTCCACCATGGCCATTGGACGAGAAATAAAGCACACCGTCATTGCTGATAAAAGGAAAAAACTCGTTGCCCGAAGTGTTTACTTTTGGTCCCAAATTGAACGGCTCGCTCCAAAAACCACGATTGAATACCGAAAAGTAAATATCCGACCCTCCATATCCACCCGGCATATTTGATGCAAAATAAAGCACTTTGCCTGTTGTGTCAATCGACGGATGTCCGGTAGAATAATCATCGCTGTTAAATGAAAACTCACCCCGGGATTCCCACTTGCCTGTTTCTTTCCCGCCAAATGAAATCTTCAGGTTCACTTCACCTTCTTCGCTCTTCGAAACCCCGCGTTTACCCACATTATTTTGGGTAATGTAAACCCGGTTACTTTTCGTGTCGAAGGAAACAGGCCCGTCATGATAGGTTGTTCGCAGCTTGGGAGCAAAATCCTCAACATTCAGGATATCGCCATTGGGAGCCCGGTCGCCGATATACAAATTCAGGTAGGGTAAATCATTCCACTTGTATTTGCGTTCGACAATGCCATTTCGTGATTTAGTTGATGAAAACACAACCCGTTCGTAATAAAAGGCAACTCCCATTTCCGATCCTTCGGAGTTGAGGGAGATTGGACGTATTTCGTATTTGCTGGAATCGCGGTGTAAAAACTGAATGTATTCGAGCAGTGAGGTTTGAATGTTTACCCGCCCATCTTCCGGACGCAGTTCAGAGTATTCTTTCAGCCATTGCTCGGCCTGCAAATATTTACCGTTACTTTTCAACGCCTGCGAATACGCAAATAAGTCTTCCGGTTCTTCAGCCCGACGATCAATCAGAAGTTTAAGCCATTTTTCTACCTCTTCGGTGTTTCCTACCTGGCGGTTGGCATCGGCAAGCTTTTGAACAACATAGTCATTTTCCGGATCTTTCTCATAGGCATACTCATATAGCTCAATGGCTTCAATAAATGCGAATTCATCAAAGGCTTTATCAGCCAGACGAATGGTCACTTTTTGAGCGCCTGCCTGCGAATAGCATAAGAAAAAAAACAGGAAGAAAACCAATATGTTCGGGCTAAACCGTTTCTTCATCATTTAAACTCAAAATTAGAAATAACGTGGCGATCTGACCTTTCCACGTCCAAAGTTAAAGTCATAACTTACTAATACCTCATGCGTACCATTATTGTAAACACCTATATCAGTTGTTGTTACATCATAAGAATATCCAACTTTCAACTGATTTGTTATCTGTAGCTGCAACATTCCCCCAAAAGCATCTCCTACCCGGTACATTGCCCCCAACCACAGTCTATCGTAAAATAAAAACTGTGTGGTGACGTCAAAAGAGATCGGTGAGTTTTGTACATATTTTGTTAAAAAATAAGGCTTAAATTTAAGAATTCTGTTGATATCAAACACGTATCCTGCCAGAAAGAATAAGTGAATTTGTTCTTTACTTAAATATTTAGAAGAAAAATTATACTTGTTTATTTTGTTTTGAATAAGCTTTGGAACTGACAGACCTGCAACAAAACGATCAGAATTATAGTAAATTCCAATCCCTGCATTCGGTAAAAGATTTTGATTGATATCGCTTGAAAAAATCGGGTCATTGTTGTCAACCGTTTTCAATTCGGAAAGGCCTGCCTCATAAAAATTAACGCCACCTTTCAAGCCAAACGACAAATACCTTCCGCGGTCGAAATCAATGCTGTATGAATAATCGAAATAGGCGCCGGTTTGAGAAATAGGCCCCAACTGATCTCTCAATAACGAAAAGCCGAAGCCCATATGAAATCGTGTAATTGGAGAATGCATCACAAACGTTTGGGTTACCGGTGCACCTTCAAAAGCAACCCACTGATTGCGCGACATAACCATCATGCTCAGCACATCGCGGGAACCGGCATAGGCCGGATTTATCGAAAGAATATTATTCATGTATTGCGTATACATCGGATCTTGCTGTGCACGTCCTTCTTTCGTCTGAAAAAAAGATACAATCAACAATAAAATGATATAAATAAAAATCTTCTTCATCAATACATCGGACTACAAAGCGATCAAAATTACAATTAATCTATTCATCAAAATTTTAAACATCAAAACAAAAGTTATAAATACATCCTGCGCTCAAATATGCTTTCAACGATAATCTCGAAAAATAATATCTTCTTCTAGCGTTCCACATAGATGTATCCATTAATTTTTTCATTCCCTACTCCTAAATCAAGGATGTAGTAATAGGTTCCTGCCGGTACCTGTCCACTTCCGGTTCGTATCCCTTTATTGACAGTACCATCCCAAAAGCCATCGCGACTAATTCCCATTCCATAGTTTGCAGATTGGTAAACCAGATTTCCCCACCGGTTAAATATTTTCATACTCACCTGTTCGTACTGACCAATTCCTTTTATCTCGAAATAATCGTTAATGCCGTCTCCATTGGGCGAAAATGCGTTCGGTACAAACAATTCATCATCGGTTATCATGACCAATACGGTGGCTTCATCGCACTGATTCGAAAAATCGCAGACTGCATAAATAAAATTATCCTGCCCCACATAGTATTGATCGGGCGTGTAAGTGATTATTGAATCGGACGAAACAACAGCAACACCATGATCAGGAGGCATTACAATGGTCACCGACTCAGGGTCGAGTTGCCCTTGAGGCATATCATTTCGTAAGACGTTGATATCAGCAAAGGTATTCACGAGAACCCCCACGGTATCATTAAACGCGGTCACCTGAACGAGCAATCCGACATTCACCGAATCTAAAACCGAACAACCAAACTGATCAGAGATCTCCAAATAATAAGTCCCCATTCCCGATACTTGTGGAGTAGCAGATTGAGCTCCGTTAATAATCAGCTCATCGCCTTCGGTCCACCAGTTATAAGATAAATCCTCGCCAAGACTGGATGAAGCGTCGAGCATAATCACATCGGTAGGGCTATTTACAAATACCTGCCTGTCCATAACGATTTCAGGAGAACTTGCAACTTGCACAAAAACGGTGTCTTTAGCTGAAAAACCATTCGAATCAGTAACCGTCAACACATAATTTGTCGACCGCCCTGCCGTAAATTCAGGCGTGGAACTTTGGGCATCATCTAAATAAGTATTCGGCTCCCATTGGTATTGAATCGGTTGCTGACCATAGCTGCCGCTTGCATCTATCTGAACCGGCAAGCAACTTCCGGCCAAAACGGTATCGGCTGCAATATAGGCAACTGGTAAATTATCGTTGGAAATAACAGTTATCGTTTTTGACAACGTTTCGGACTGACAGCCCTCTGCATTCGTCGCTTCAACACTTAAAACATGAATGCCCGGTTGGTTCCAGTCAATTTCTTCAGTTGCAGTTGTTTCGGAGCTTAGCTCCAGAATTGTACCACCTGGTTTTTGTATCGACCAATGGTAAGTATAAGCAGCTAACCCGGTTGCGGAATAGGACGCAATTGTTCCTTCCGGCGTTTGAATCGGATCGGTATCAAAATCGATGCTTGGGGTAGACTGAATCGTCGTTGTCTGCGTATTTTGTCCGGGTTCGGCCTCTGCAGTAATTCCCAAAGCATCGGTAATTTCTAATAAGGTAATTGTAACTGTCGTATTTGCATTCGGACTTGCCGAAAACAAATTGTCGCTAACCCGCAATTGCCGGCTCGAATATTCAACCGTTTGAATAGGCTGCTGAACACCATTTACAGCATAAGCAACTTCAGCCGGAAAACGATCCTGACTCCAGGAATTCCCGCTCCCATCATCAAAAGAGACATCTACAGTAATCGAATTGTCAGTTTCCTGATAACACTGGGTTGTGGTTGAATTAGCGATTGAAAAGCCGAGATTATTGGGAGTAACTTCAATCCGGATAGCTTTTAAATTTGAGCAACCGTCAGTACTGAATTCAGTTACGGTTAAATAATAAATACCTTCCATCAACCATTGTACTTCTATGGTTGAGCTCGTATTTACAGAAATGAAATTATAGCTCGAAGAAGCAGCCGACGACAATGGATTTAACGCATCGTACACCTGCCATTCATAACTACTTCCAGTATGGTTTTCAACTTGATAAGTATGTGCCCCCCCCACAAAAGGGGAAATAGCATCCTGAGCCGCCACACATGTGACGGCTAATGATAAGATTATCAACAGGATACTATTTTTCACTTAACTAATCCGGTAAAAGATTAGTCTATAGCCTGTATTGTTCCAGTATTTGGACGAGCAGTCTGAGTTTGGATTGTCGAACCATTTCCTAAATCAACCGGATTATTGCCGTTTTCATCCTCACTATCATTTGTCAAAGTACAAGTGAAAACATTGTCGTTTGGAGTATTTTCATTCGCAGTAGAAGGAGTCCCTGTTTTATTGTCAACAGTAATCCTCACCCAAAGAGTTCCTTCGTCTGTTCCAACTGCAACAAATTGATCACTACCAACTGCCAATGTTTCAGTTACCCATGTTGGAGATGTAAGATCTGCTCCAATATAATAATCAACAGCAACATCAGCGTTTGTTCCTGCAACTTGAGTTACATCAAAGTGAGGAGTCCAGCTAGTCGTTGCTAAATTGATTCCATCTACTGTAATTTTGTAATAGAACACTCTTGAGCCATATGCATAGTCAAAATCAGTAGCATTTCCTGCAGTTACAGAACCAGCACCACCATCCGTTCCATTCCACTCAATAGAAGCGATATCAGGGGCACAAATAGCATAATTAGTCGCATCAGTAGATGTCATCTCAGTTCCATCGCTTTCAGCGTTAACAATCTCTAAATTAAAGTTATTAACAGGTTGAATTGCCATAACCTTGTGATTTTTACATTCATTGTCATCTTGAACATCAACATGCAAATAATAAATTTGATCATTTGTCACATCTGGAGCTAACCACGTAAGCTCAATTGAATTCGTTGCAGAAGAACCTGAAACAACGGTTCCCGCGGTGAGTAAATTTGTTCCACCTAAATCAGCTTGAGTTGTAACTGTCCAAGTATAGGTCACACTTGAGCCAGAAACCTCATTAATTTGGTAATTATGAACACTACCAACAAAAGGAGTCGTCCCAGAATCAGTTTGTGCAAAAACGCTTGCACTCATGCCTATTAAAACAAATAGGCTTAATAACGTAAATAACTTTTTCATTTTAGTAAAATTTAAGGTTAACATTTAATTTTTATAAATTCTATTTTCAATTATCTATATATTAGTCTGTTGTAATCTCCGAGGTGTTTGGCACACCCCAAAATGTTACATCATCATTTTCGTCGGTATTGCTTGTTTGTTTGGTTATGCTGAAATTATCAGTTGCAGAATCAATGGTCAGGTTAAAATCTTTGTCTATTCCTGCTTGATTGGTAAAAATAAAGGCAACTTGCACCGCAGGTTCTCCGGAAGTTTTTGTAACCGATACAACATAGGTTCCATTACAACTCTCCGACGTACTTATTGACTGACTATCGCTTGTATATAAATTGGATACACTTCCCGTACAGCCATTTGTACCATCCGAAACCGTAAAGTCGAACGCATACGGTTCAACACCACCTGTAAAGTCAACATCCCAAAAAACAACTGTCGTTGTTCCGGTTCCTCCATCCTGGCAACTGTCTCCCAAGGGGCTCACACCTGAGTTGAAATCGGTCTCCTGCACCTCAACATCAAACTCGAAAACAGCGGAGCAGTTGCCGCTATTTTGTTCCTTAATCACCCGAATGGTGTAGGTATTTCCGCTAGCAACAGAAGCTTCTTCAAAAAGAATATCCCCGCTCGTTTGCTCCGTATTGTTAAAGGAAATTGAAGCGGTTACATCCGTACCCGACTGATCCAAAACTAACCAGGTGTACGTGTAATTCACTGGATTTAATTCGCTTGCATCAACCACGTAAGTGTGGGTTGACGTGATGAA
Organism: Sunxiuqinia indica; assembly: GCF_009847015.1. GTDB lineage: Bacteria > Bacteroidota > Bacteroidia > Bacteroidales > Prolixibacteraceae > Sunxiuqinia > Sunxiuqinia indica. The sequence goes on along the minus strand of NZ_WVEM01000011.1, from coordinate 85,644 downwards.
TGGTTTTTGCCCCGATCCCACTTCTCCTGTTCCCGACTGCCCTCCATCGTATGTCATTCCGGATATTGTTAATGGAGCGAGATTGGTTAAAATCGCTGTAAAAGTGACCGAATCTTTATTACCCGACGCATCGGTAAAAACCAGTTTGATATCAGTATCAGCAAAAACCTCAGTTCCAATTATTGGCTCCTGAGTGATACTTGGTGAAGGATCGCAATTGTCGGATAAGTCATTTAGCAGGGAAGAATAATCTGGAATTAAAACAGAACAACCACCGGCTGCATCCAAATCCTGATTAGCAGGAGTGCTTGCAGTTGGTTCCGTAACGTCATTGATTGTAACCTCTGTTTCACAAGTTCCTATGTTTCCGCATTCGTCTTCAAAACTCCAGGTAACTACTGTGGTTCCTTTTGGGAAAGCGACATCAACAAGATCCCCGGTTCCATTTACAGTTATGGTATTGATCGTATATTCATGATAAACGGTAAGATCGCCAAAACCACAACCATCAGTGAAACTAACTGGGGCAGTGATGCTCATTACCTTCTCGCAATTGCTATCTGCAAAATCGATGATATCAACCGGACAATCCTGAATAACAGGTGGTGTTGAATCGGTAATCGTAAACGTTTGTGTGCAGGTCTGTGAGTTCCCGGCTTCATCGGTTATCGTATAAGTCCGTTTGACTTCACAGCTGTTGGTTTCATCTTTCTTGTCAGTGACATCCGAAAATTCAACAATTAAGTTTGTTCCGATTGTACAGTTGTCGGAAACAGAGCCTCCGGCTGCAACAAATTCAGCATAGTTGGTCGCTCCCACATAAGGAGCAGCATTCGTTTCTTCAACACAGGCTAAATTGTCATCAGCAGGGCAAGTCGCAATAACCGGAGGAGTAATATCAACAAGGATATCAACACTGGCAGATGCGGCAATCGAACATCCATTCGACTCGATAGCTGTAATTGAAAGGATTGTTGTGCCGGTATTGGCCAATGCAGTCGTAGTAAACGAACCCGATCCTGTGGCAAAAACCAGTGTTGCCGTTTCGCCTGTTGATTCGTTTGGTGCACTTAAATCGTAAGTCAGCGTGTAAGTTCCATCGGCGAGTGAGGAAGATGTAACCTCAATCGTAGCCGTAGCATCTAAGCAAACATCATTGCCTCCTGAAAAAGAAAGCGCCAATTCAGTTATGTCCGGCGTTGGAGGGTCAGTCAAAACTACATCCGGATCATCCGAAGTCACACAAGTTCCAACAGTCAGACGCAGATTATTGTAAGCTCCGGCAGACAAATCACTTATTGTTGCCAGTTCGCCAGACACTGATACTCCCGTGAAAGTTCCGGCATCGTATGTAATATCATACGGGCCATCAGGCACATTGGGTAATGACAACTCAATAACACCATCATTTCCGCCACAGGTTGAAGGATTGGTTTGATCGGAAACAATTATCCTGTATACAGGTGGTTCGGTAATCGCATAACTTCCAGTTGCAACACAACCGTTGCCATCGGTAACAGTCACGTCATAAGTACCAACATCGAGTCCGGTCTGATCCTCGTCGCTGGTAACCAATCCGCTGCCATCCGGCGTTGACCATTCAAAAGTATACGGTTCTGTTCCTCCTGCTACGGTAATGTCGATAGCACCATCAGCCAGGCCATCACAACTAATCTGGCTAATTGTTGGAGTAATCACTAATTCATCAGGTTCAGTAACTTCTACCGATGTAGTTTTAACACAGGCTCCATCAAAAGTTACTGTTAAATTGTAGGTTCCGGCTGATAATCCTGAGATATCTAACGTGTTGGCAGAAAAAGATCCATCACCTTGCTTTGTCCATGAGTAAGAATAGGGAATATCATCGGACCATGTTGGCCCGTTAATCATTTCTCCCTGAGGGCTTACAGAAGTTCCTGTTCCTTCCTCCATCGACCAGTTGCCCGCTAAATTTGTTTCGAAACCGATCAATTCCGAATGCATACGCTGCTTAATCTCATCAGCGGTCAATGCGCGCTCCCATAAATCTACCTGAGCGATCCCCCCCTTATAGTACGCATTATTCCTGCCACCATCAAAACCAGTAGCTTCAGAGCCATCACCAATAAATCCGTAGCGAGTTAAGTTACTTCCCAATGGTTGCCCGTTGTGGGGATTGCTTTTTTGACTATCAAGCACACCATCAACATAGAGATATTTATCGGTTCCATCGTAAACTGCAGCGATGTGGTGCCATTGCCCATCTTTCACATTGATGGTTCCGGTCATATCATCAATACCGCTGTCCAGATCTGAATTGGTAGCAAACTCAACCGTGCTGCCAGATCGGTTTGTTCCACCCAGCGAAACATTAAAATATTCAGAACGGTCAAAGTCAAGCACCGACCAGCCCCCATCGCCCGGATCACATTTTACCCAGGCACAAACAGTCATCGCTGAAATTGCTGATGTGCCGGAATAACTTTGATTCAATGCGATATAATCATCCGAACCGTCAAAATAAATTGATTTGGTTAGGTATGAATTTAAAGTGGCATCAATGGCTCCATCCGAATTACCATAGCAACTGACATTAGTAACAGAGTCGCTCACTGAAAAATCGTTGGCCTCATAAATTATAATTGGAGTTGGCCATGTCGTAGTACAACCTGACTCATCAGCTATCTGGACGTTATAAGTTCCCGCTGCCAAGTCAGAAAATGTATTGCCAGCTTGAAAACTTTCACCATCATCAATACTATAGTTAATCTGACCAAATCCAGTGGCCGTAATCTGAATAGCAGCATCATCATCTCCGGTACAGGTTATTGGGGTAAAGCTCACATCACTAATGGCACAAACTTCATCGATGGTGACATCAAAACTACAAGTAGCTGTATTCCCGCTTGCGTCGGTAACCGTCCAAACAACCGTAGTTGTGCCAACAGGATAAGCACCACTAGCATCGTCAGTTCCGTTAAAATCATTTGTAAGAACTGCCCCACTGCAATTGTCGTCAAACGAAGGTTGAGGAATTGCCAGTGGATTATCTGTTGCATCAGCAGTAATGTCGCCACCACAAGCAATTATCGGGTCTATTTTATCGTTTACGGTCACATCCAGGTAACAGGTTGCAGTCAGTCCACAAGGATCTGTTGCAGTAAAAGTAACCGTAGTCGTTCCAACCGGATAAGTTCCTGATGCATCAGGGCCTTCACTAAAATCGTTTGTTAAGGTAAAAACACCTGTGTCATCAAAAACAGCAGGAAGCGGAACAGTAACATCTTTTTCGCAAGACGCCACACCAAGCACCTCCTCGCCGCCTAGGCTCAGGGAAGGTTCTGCAGAAGTACTTTTTGCAACGGCCATCCAATCAATATAGTAATAGTGGCCCCCTCGCACAGTCAAATGCGTAAAGGTATTGTGGTTTGAGTCACTTCCCGACTCAGAGCCCAGTAGGTTACTGTGGTTATCTTCATAAATTCTGACCGAAAACGCCGATCCATTTTTCTCCAATTCTGTAATGTACCAGTTATCTCGTGGCTGAGAGACATTGCTTGCACTACCGCCTGACGCAGATCCATTGGTACGACGCTCAAACCCAAATGTTCCAGTTGACGATACATCTGCATTTCGGGTCAGGGTGTAACCATTTCCCGAACCATCCTCCAGTCCGTAGCGATCCATTGATCCACCGTTTGATGCTCCAGCCGGTCCTGTCGATGCTCTTTGCTCTCTGGTAATCAATTTGAAATCGGAAATCGTTGTTCCAATACTTTTTTGACCTCCACTTGGATCGTCATTATCTTGCTTGACCAGAACATTATACCCAAACTCCGAGCTATTTGTAGTTACAGATCCACCATCAGCCACATCACTCCAACCGGTTGCTGTATTCATATCATCAAAATAGATGAAGGTATTTGAACTGTTGCTGGCCGATATCGCAACTGAATTTCCATAAAGTACATAGATCGTTTTAGAAGCACCAATACTTGGAACGTTCACCCAAAAAACGGCAGTTGAACCGTCTTGCTGTTCAAGCCAAAAAGACAGGGACGTAGATCCATCAGAATCACGAAACCGAATATCGGAGAAATCCGCATTCATCTTACCGGTCTCCATCGGCACGTCAACACGAACCTGATAGTCCGTTAAGGTGCTTCCTGAATTCGTTATCGTAATCGGTTTACGGTATTGCCAATATCCACCGACATCTGAACTTGTAAGATCAACAGAGATATCCGCAGGACATGAAGAAAAAGACGGTGCTGCATTGACAATGGTAACTTGTGCCTGGCATGTACTGGAATTTCCGGATTCGTCTTCAACAGAAAGCGTAACCGTGTTAACTCCAACATTCGCACAGTCAAAAGTTAACTGATCTTGTCCATCAATCTTGAATAATAGGTTGCCGGAAGAGGTACAATTATCCATACTCCCATTGTCAACATCTGCTGCGGCAACTGTTGCCTGACCGCCGGCACCGATGGTTACGGAAATATCCTGGCAAATAGCAGTTGGAGCTTCCGTGTCAACAACAGAGACTACAGAACTACAGGTAGTCGTATTACCACTTTCGTCCGTAACGGTTAGTGTAACGGTATTATTTCCCAAATCGGAACATGTAAAGGAACTCACATCCAGGCTCAAACCCAGACTACCTGAAGGAGTACAGTTATCATTGCTCCCACTATCAACTTGAGACGGGGTGATTGTGGCATTACCCGAATTATCAAGAGCAATTGTTATATCCTGGCAAACGGCAGTTGGATCAGTTGTGTCGCTGTAATTAATAGTCCAACTACCATTACTCGCACAGCCGCCCATCGAAGAACTTGAAACATTAACAGCATAAGTTCCGGGCTCGACTCCAGACAAATCTTGTGTTGTTGCAGAAAAACCGGCATCACCGGATTTTGTCCATAAATAGGAGTAATCATCCTGCCAAGTGGGCGAGCCTGAAAAAGCTCCATCATTTCCCGCCGGCACTGATGTCAGAGCTGTACCTGATCCGTCATAAAAATTAAAGCCGGCTAACAATCCGGATTCTGACCCCGTATACTGATAGAATCCAGAAGCGAGGTTTCCGATTTCTCCGGAACTTAAATCGGAATTCCAAAAACCTACTTTAATCATTTGTCCGGGAAAACTTCCTCCCGTTGGATCCCAGACCCCAGCTCCAATTTTTGAAGAATAGTTTGTATTTGATCCATAATTACCAGTCGAATTCCCCCCTGTGGCAACGCTAGTCCCATCAATATAAAGGATAATCGTACTTCCATCACCAACTGCAGCTACATGGTGCCATGCATTATCAGATGGATACACGTTCGTTGAGACACTTCCTCCTGATGCAGTCCAACAATCTAGCGTGCTTGAGTTACTAAATCCAAACTCGATGGCATCGTTTTGCCCAAACAAGCTGATGCGGGAACCAATTGTAGATAAATCTACTTTAATCCATCCTTCCAACGTAAATTGAGATAGGTTTGACATTAACATGTTACCTAAGTCAATATAATCGGGATTATTAAACTGAATAGGATATGGAACAGTTAAGTCAATTGTTCCGTTTAAGGAGTTCTGACATTCAACAGTATTCGCGCCTGCAAGCAAGGGAATAGAAATCCCGGCAGAGGTCAGCGAATAATTGGTATTCAAAACCTGAACACAAGTTGGGATAGAGGCATCCCGAATTTGAACGTTGTACGTCCCTGCCGAAAGGCCTGTAAAACTATTTGACGATTGCCAACTTCCGCCGCCATTAATCGAATATTCATAATTTCCACTACCGCCTGAAGGAGAAGTTAAAGATAGGCTCCCATCAGAGCTCCCACATGACGCAGAACTTGAACCAATAACGGCACTTAAAACGCTAGGTTCTGATATGGAAACAATGATACTCGATGAAAAACCATCGTTATCCGTCACGGTAACAGTATAATCATCTGCAATTAGTCCAGTTGCAGTATCTTCAGCATTTGATGAATTTAGATTCGACCGAACTTCAACATCGGATGAATTTCTCCATACATAATCATAAGGATTAGTCCCATCGTTTACCAAGACTGTAGCTTCCCCATCCGATCCGCCATTACAGGTTACATTTTGCTGAGAGCTACGAGCTAATTCGAATCCCGGTTCAATCCAGGAGATGATCATTAATCCATCGGCACCGGAGCCTCCTGCGCCACCATCGCGGCCTGCTCCACCGCCTCCTCCGCCTGGGAAACTTCCCGGATCTCCAATATTATTTCTATCACCCCCATCTCCTCCATCTCCTGTCCCGCCCCCTCCAGTACCTTTTGCGTTTCCCGACGAATCTCCACCATTCCCACCAACGCTGTTTGTGAAAGCCGAACCACCGCCGCCGCCGCCGGCATTATTGGCAACTCCTCCGTTGCCCCCGGCATATATTGCAGTAGCAGTACCATTGACTACGGATGCGGCAATAGAACCTCCCGGACCTCCACTGGCAAAATTTCCAACGCTACCTCCTGCAGCTTTTACTTCATCTCCATTGTTAAAATATGTATTGCCTCCACTGGAACCTGAATTGCCTCCTGCACCGATAGCAACGGGATAAGATTGTGCTGAATTAACAGGAATAGTTGCAAGTGCATAGGCTCCGCCGCCACCGCCGCCACCGCCTTTGCTCCCTGTAGAACTAGCGCCACCTCCTCCGGCACCCCAAGCTTCCACAGTGATTGACGTTACACCATCAGGAACGGTAAATGTTCCTGAACTATAAAAAATACCACCATGAGGATCTAGATAGTCCTCTGCCGGCGAGCTATCAATTGTCCACTCGGCATAGCTTTTGATTTGGCAGGTATTGCAGATTTCTTGAGGGAAGCAACCAGCCTGACAATTGGCTTGGCTACTGGTTTCATCCAAAACCTGAAACACATAAAATCCACCATTATTGTAAATCGTTGTTCCACCTCCACGGGATACAAAGCTTCCAGCTACTACAAGATTAGAACTTCCGGAATTAATGGTAATATTACCATCTTTTATTAAATCCCCATCTATTGCAATAATGCTTCTATTATTAAGCGTGATATCTGATGTACTTAATCCACCATTCACATCAATAACTCCACCATTCACTGCGATGGAATTACCAATCGCTAAATCCTGTCCTGAAAAAAAGGTACTCCCATTGTTTACCTCTAGACTTGTAGCAGAGCTATTACCATCAACATAAAGGGTTCCATTATTGAGTTTAATTGAGCTAGCAACTTGCAAATCTCCACCGATAGTCAGACTGGAATTATTATTGACTTCTACTTTTCCATTGGTTGATGTCATATTTCCACCGATTGTTATTGCTCCATTATTAAGGATAATATCCCCATCCACAGTTACATTTTCCCCAATCGTAATGGTATTCGTACTATTATTGCTCAGACCTCCGGTTGTACTGGTAAAACTACCATCCACCTGAAGGAAATACCCATTATTCATTGGAAAACTGCCAATCGAGTATGTAAAATCGCCACCAACCTGAACAGAAAGCGTCGACCAAACACTGAATGCCCCACCAGACATGCTAAAATCTCCGGTAACGATCAAATCAATATTTCCTGAGATAATCCCAGAAGTCCAATTTAAATCTCCCGAATACGTAACTTCATCCCCTGAGTTAATCCTAACATCGTCTCCGGATACAGGAATGCCACTTCCTCCCCAGGTAGCAGGATCATTCCAATCTCCACTTTGTACTGAGGAATAGCTAGCCGAAAAGCCTGCTAAGGGAAAAAGCACTAGTATTATAAAAGAAAAAATAACAACCGCAATTTTGAATTGTGACTGACCACAACTATACGGCTGCTCCGAACTGGAGTCTACTGAAAAGAAAAAATATCTAGTTAGAAAAAAGAATAACCGATATCTATTTTTCGGGTTTATCATTCGGCTCAATTTTTTACCACAGTCGTTAACTCTGAATGACACTCACCCATTTCTCGCATCATTCTATCATTCAGTAAATCCCATCTCCCAAATCCGCTGACAAATATAATATTTCATACCTCAATAACGTTTCTAAATTACCGAACGACCAACTTCAGTTCTCAAAAAGGCCATTACACCGAATCAAAAGGGCTATCAACAAGTTTACAGGCGGTTATGTAGTAATTTATCAAGCAACTCTTCTTTGTATTTTGGGGAAACCCGTAACTGCGATTTATCAGCCAATTCCACCATTCCACCATCGGTTTTTAAATACCGATTAACATATTTCAAATTGACCAAATGCGAACGATGTATACGACAGAATCCGTGCGGCACAAGTAATTGGTCAAACTCGAGTAAGGTGCGACTGATTAACACCGAAGTCTCATTTTGGTAAAATACCCGTGTATAGTTTCGTTCCCCCTCGCAACGAATAATATTATTGACTTTGATAATCGCAAATCCATTCATTTCGGGCAGAGCGATCGTCACATGCGAACTATCTTCCTTCTTCTCAATACTTTGTTTCAATACCTCAACGCGATGTTTTTCACTAAGCACCGGAATTTCACTAATCCGCTGAATAGTTGCTTTGACATTTTCTACTAAAACGGGCTTTAAAATATAATCAAAAGCAGAATATTTGAATGCAGTGATTGCATAATCACTGTATGAAGTCGTAAAAACCAATTTGAAATTTACAGTCGGAAGCTTTTCTATCAAATCAAACCCAGTTCCATCTGGCATCTCAATGTCCAGAAAAACCAAATCGGGAGCTTCCTTAATAATCAAATCGACGCCACTTTCGACAGAATTTGCTTCTCCAACAACTTCAATATCAGAAAAATGCTGATCAAGGATTCGAAACAAGACTCGTCGGGCTAACTGATCATCATCAATAATTGCAGCTCTATACATGCTATCGTATTAAAAATCATCTAAAACTAATAAAAAATAGAAACTTAACAGAAATTTCCCTCCGATTACTTTTTAACAAAAAAATACGCTTCAATAATCTTTACTGATTTTTACTTGTTATTCTGTTTATATCTTATTTTTGCAGTTAAATATCAAGATAATGACTCGAATACTGAACTTGGAATCATCGACTGAAGTTTGCAGCGTATCGATTGCAGAAAATGGAAAAATGATCGACTATATTGAAAGTCACGAAGGACAAAACCATGCCCAAAAGTTAAGCGTTTTTACCGATGAGCTATTGAGACGAAACCAGCTTACCTATCGGCAACTTCATGCTGTTGCAGTCAGCAAAGGTCCGGGTTCCTATACAGGTCTTCGAATCGGTGTATCACTGGCCAAAGGACTATGCTATGCGAACCAAATACCATTAATTGCAGTCAGTCCTCTACAGTCGATGAGTCATCATGTCAGTTCAAACCTCAAAAAATACAAACTCAACAAAGCTGACAATCTGCTTTTTTGCCCGATGATTGACGCCCGGCGCATGGAAGTTTACACGGCGCTGTACAATCATGAACATCAGCCGATTGAATCCGTCTCTGCTACGATCATCGATCGTGAATCGTTCCATAATTTATTGGACAAACAGCCAATCGCTTTTTTTGGAAACGGTTCAGCCAAATGCCAATCAGCAATTGATCATCCCAATGCCATATTTATTGATAACATAAAAACTTCGGCACAGTTTATGTGTTCTTTGTCTCAAGAAGCATATGAAAATAATGATTTTGTGGATGTTGCCTACTTCGAGCCTTTTTACCTAAAAGACTTCATTGCAGGCAAACCCAAAAAGAACATCTTGAAACAATGAAATTAAAATTGATACTTATTTTTTTAACCGCCTGGGTCTTTGCATCAGCTCAGCCCAAGGAAGAATTAAAATACCATATGAGGTATGGTTTTTTCCGAGGAGGCGAAGCAACTTTGAGTGTTGAAGATACCACTTACGAGGGGAAAGAAGCTATTCATTTACTACTGGACGGCAACACGGTTGGTGTTACCGACTTGCTGTTTAAAGTGCACGACGTTTATGAAAGTTTTGTTAATCCAAAAACCTATCAACCATACATGGCTATCCGAAATATTCAGGAAGGCGATTACAAGTGGTACAACGAAGCCTATTTCTTTCCAGAGAAAGACTCTTTGTACTCCTTAAAGTCCGGGGCGCACGAAGTACCCCCCACTACAATCGATTTTGTAACCTCATTTTATTACATGAGAAACACCCCTTACCTGGATGAGTTTGATGGCGGAGAGGAGTTCTCCATACCTGTTTTTCATGCCGATAAGTTTTTCTGGATGCGTGTAAAATACCTTGGAAAAACAAAAATCAAATCTTCCTTAGGTGAAAAACAATGCCATATTATTCAACCTCGAATTGATAAAGGAAAAGTGTTGAACAGCAACAGCGGACTAAAGTTCTACATTACCAACGACAAAGCCCGAATACCGGTACTATTAGAATTTGACTTGAAAGTGGGTTCATTAAAATGTGAACTGGATTCATACAAAATCAATGGTGTTGAGCAGATTGAATAACACACGAACGCAATTGGATTACATGAGAAATTACCGTTTTTAGGCAGAAATTAACTACTTTTGCACAAAATTTTTGTAATTCATTATATATCAAAGATATGGCAAGTACTTCAGATTTTAGAAACGGATTGACAATTGAATACAATGGTCAGATTTTCACCATTGTGCAGTTTCAACATGTTAAGCCAGGAAAAGGCGCGGCATTTGTTCGCACAAAGTTGAAAAATGTAAAAACCGGTAAAGTCATTGAAAATACATTCAATGCAGGCGTTAAAATTGATGTTGTTCGGGTTGAAAGAAGACCTTATCAATATTTATACAAAGATGACATGGGATTTAATTTCATGCACACGGAAACGTTCGAGCAAATTTCGTTGGATCCGGATTTGATTGAAAATTCTGACTTGATGAAGGAAGGACAAATAATCGAAGTCAATTTCCAAACAGAGATTGAGACTCCACTTACCGCCGAGCTGCCAGCTTCAGTGGAACTTGAAGTTACTCAGACAATTCCAGGAGAAAAAGGGAACACAGCAAGTTCAACAGCTTTAAAACCAGCAACGGTGGAAACCGGAGCTGAAATTATGGTTCCACTTTTCATCAACGAAAACGACATAATTAAGATTGACACTCGCGAACGCAGTTACAGCGAACGTGTAAAGAAATAAAATAGATTTTCATTTGACACTTAAAGCCCGGGAATTTCCGGGTTTTTTTATACCTCCAATTTCTTCTTCGGCAAAGCCCTCTTCTGTTCCAATTTCGTTTGCAAATCAAAAACTACCAGAATTGCAACAAATCCCCAAAATGGAATGGATGCCTTGTCGGTATCCAGAAAATTATTTAAAAAGCCATGAATGAGATAGGTCACCAACCCAATAATCGCAGATAAGATGATCATTCGATGCTCCTTTTTCGACGATCGCGAATATGCATGAATTCCAACATACAAAATAACGACTACCAACAAAATAAAGCTGAGCGCACCTAAAAAACCGGACTCGGCAAGTGGCCCCAAATATTCGCTATGCGCATTCCCCCCATCTGCTGAATTGGTGCTAATAATCGTTCGGTTCTTCGTTAGTTGAAAGGGTGCATACTGAAACATGTAAGTTCCGGGCCCCCACCCAAGCACGGGTTTTTCCTCAAACATTTGCAAAGCGGAACTCCACCGATTTATTCGCTCCAGGTTAGATGCATCGGTTGTCACATTAGTCATCGACGAAAGGTGCGTTGCCAGATCGGCTGACGATTCCTGATTGTTTCGTTCGAGAAACATTAAGATCTGAGTCTGAAAAACAAGCACAATCGCAATAACAGACAGGCCTGTAATAAACAATGGCCTAAACCGTAACTTCAACTTAATTACCAGCCAAACCATTCCTCCTATTACTAAACTCAGCCAGGCAGCACGCGTATACGACAAAATTAAAGCAATCGTAAACAACAGCAACCCACAGCCTGAAAGGAGACGATAGCCATTTCGATATGACTTTGAGAATGTTAATCCGATCAAAATTGGGATAAAAAAAGCAAGCATGGCTCCATATGAGGTATGATCTTTATAAAAAGGGTTCATAACAAAGTGCGCCGCCTTATCGTTATGAAATCCAAAAGCAAAATGACGCGCCCAGGCATAAAAAATAACGATCACAAAAGCTCCGCAATACAATCCAACAAACCAATAAATATTCTTCGTATTGCGAAAAAGAAGAATACCCATAAAATAGAATGCAGCCAAAAACCAAAGCTTGGATAACCAAAATTTGAGCGACACAATTGGCATGGTACTGGTTACAGCGGTAATCAGCATCCAGCCCAAATAAAAGTACAGTGCAAGCGAAATTGGATGTGTCAGAATATCCTTTTCAAAGCTCTGCCGTTCAGCCAGTTTAAATAAAAACAAAATCAGTATACCAAATAACAATGGCTCCGTGGGAAGAAACATATCAAACGGCAACCCTTCAACCAAATCGTGCAAGGGCAAGGATATCGGAGTAAAAAATGTAACCAACAACAACAAGCTATCTAACCGAACAATGGCGACTAATACAATGGCCAATACAAGGGGTAAAATGCTTGCCAGCAGGGTTTCCTTTTGTACGACAAAATAAATGTTGAGTGCTAAGAATAAAGCTGAAACAACATAAAACAGAATAATTTTATAATGTTTACTGAGCAAAATTTACTGCTTTGAAGATTTAATTCCTTCTAAACTAAAAACAGTAAGCAATGCCAAAAACTCAACGGCAATTAAGCTTACCAAAACAATCAGCCAGCGAGTCGGGTATGACTTCTTATCAGCAGGAAATGGTTCTTCAACAACCATCGTGTAGGTCTCTTCTTTTTCGGCAATTGCAATTGCCTTATCATATCGCCGATTTATCGTATCGCGCTGAATCTCTAACGCTTCAAGCTCCCGTTGTAATAAAAAGAACTGTCCTCCTTTTTCCTCAAGACTAGTCATCAAATCTTTGATATCATTGACCGCCGTTCTGTTGGCTCCTTCGGCAAGAGCTGTCATATACCCCATTGTTACTTGCTCTGTCTGAATCTCATAATCAAGCAAACCATACTCCTTTCTCAAGCTTTCCATTTCCGAAGAAACCCGATCAATCTCTTTCTTTTTACGCACAAGGTCATTTTGATAGGAGAAGGCTTCTTCAAATGCCTTTTGTTGGCGTAAAAACAACACTTTACGGTTGTAAAAAGCAACCAACGAATCCACTATATTACTGGCAATTTGTGGATCTGCATCCCGCGCCATCAATTCAATCGACTCATATTCTGTCTTTTTACATTCAATCCGATCGTCATATTTTTTCAGTATTTTAGTTCGGAAATAAGGATCATCTTCCTTAATGCCATAACGTGAGGTCAAATTAAATGCATCTACAACCTGCCGTTTGATATCGGTAGAATTAAAAACTTCCAACATTTGTTCACTCTCCGATTCCTCAGAATAAGACTGGGTATTCGTTGGATATACCCTGGCTTGTGACTGAAACAATGGTGTTATAAAATACGGCGAAGAAAATACTGCAGACGCTATAATCGTAATGACTCCAACAATGATGAGATGTTGTTTCCATTTCCAGATAACAGTAAAAAGACTCTGGTTATCAAAAAAGCTTTTCATAAAGTGAGATTGTTTGGTCGTTATTTCTGAACGGAATTCAGCATATATTATTATCAGTCCACCAATATTTATTCGGCAATTAGTAAGTAGTAGTTCTTCTTCCCTTTTTGAACCAGAACATACTTATTTCCAATCAGGTGCTCAGCATTTATCATTAGTTCCTGATCTGATATTTTTTCTTTATTGATGCTCAATCCATTCCCTTTAATTGTCCGGCGCAATTCACCTTTTGAAGGAAAAACAGCAACCTTTTCGGCTAGCAAATCAACCACATTAACACCTGATTCCAGTTCCGCTTTTGAAACGGAGAACAGAGGGACACCATCAAAAACAGCCAGGAAAGTTTGCTCATCAAGCTTTTTAAGGTTTTCGGCAGTCCCACGACCAAACAAAATCTGCGATGCTTCAACCGCCATTTCATAATCCTCGCGCGAATGCACCATCACCGTAACTTCCTCGGCTAATTTCTTCTGAAGCTCACGCATATGGGGAGCTTCCTTGTGGCTGGCAACCAATGCATCAATTTCCACCTTATTAAGAAGGGTAAAAATTTTGATGTAAGATTCGGCATCTTCATCAGTGGTATTTAACCAAAATTGGTAAAATTTATAGGGTGAAGTTAATTTGGCATCCAGCCACACGTTACCACTTTCGGTTTTACCAAACTTACTACCATCCGCTTTCTTAATCAATGGAATCGTTAACGCATAAGCTTCTCCACCAGATTTTCTCCGAATCAGTTCAGTCCCGGTTGTAATGTTCCCCCACTGATCTGATCCTCCCATCTGTAACTTACAATCCATATTCTGATGCAGCCAATAAAAGTCGAATCCCTGCACGAGCTGATAGGTGAATTCGGTGAAAGACATACCGGTTTTAGCGTCTGGATTTAGACGTTTTTTTACTGACTCCTTGGCCATCATGTAATTAACGGTAATGTGCTTGCCAATATCGCGAATAAATTCAAGGAAACTAATCTCTTTCATCCAATCGAAATTATTAACCATAACAGCCTGATTATCAACCTCACTTTCAAAATCCAAAAACTTCGATAATTGCTTTTTGATTCCGTCAAGGTTCTTCTGCAAAGTCTCTTCGTTTAGCAGATTTCGCTCTTGCGACTTTCCCGACGGATCGCCAATCATACCAGTAGCACCCCCGACCAACGCAAGGGGTTTGTGCCCAGCCATTTGGAAACGCTTCAATAGCATAATTGGAGCTAGGCTTCCAATGTGCAACGAATCTGCTGTCGGATCAAAACCAACATAAGCTGTTGTCATTTCTTTCTGCAGTTGTTCTTCTGTTCCGGGCATCATATCGTGGAGCATTCCGCGCCAACGTAATTCTTCAACAAAGTTCATATGATTCAAATTGTTTATTTATAAGGTATCATATGTAACTCGCACTTTAATCATTACCTTTTGTGTTTTGACTAAACGTGCTCGTTTCATCTGTATTATTTTGGGTCTGTTATTATCATATTCGAAAAGCGATTCATTCGGAATCTCAAAAGTGAGAAATCCGCAGGACGCTAACTAATTGCAAAAATCTCGGCAAAGATATAAAAATGAACCGTTAAGGTTTAACGAATCAGGCTAATATTTTCAAGGAATCAGTTGATTATAGAACTCCCAAGGCACTGATAAATATGTAGACTAGCGCAAATTGTAAAATAAGATTATAAACCACCCCAAGCAACAGAAACTTAATAAAGGTTTTGACATAAGGCTGAAGATAAAAATTCCTCAACGCGAGATAGATATAAGCAGGAACGAATGCTAACAACCACAATGACCAGGAAGCCACTTCCCATGAAAAGATTAAGTTAATGGCAACAACCAGACTAAGCAGAAAAAACATAAAAGCGTGAATGTGTACAGAAAAAATCAGGTGTCGAATGTAGAATACTTTTTGCCGGACATAGAACAATTTCAACAACAAGGCAAAAACCGGCAATAAAACGAAAAAAGCATAGGACAGGTATTTTAAAATCCTGGAAACCAAACTCTCCGGAGACCGAAGCATGTGAACTAAATTAAGCAATTTGGTTCTTTTTGCAGGATCCTCGGTTTCCTTCACCCCTTCTTCCAATTGATCGGCAAGATTCCGAAGCTTACCCTGAATCGTCTGCTGGTTCAACAAGTCTGAATAGTTGAGCTTAAATTCAGCAATCTCCATCGAATCTTCAGTTTCAACAAACTGACCAACATTCAAGCTGTCAACGTTTTCCTGAATGAGCGAATCTGCAAGAACAATTTGATCATTTCCAGCTAACTTATAATCGAGCGCTGTATTCAACCCCTGATTTGTAAGTAATTGAAGTAACAGAAAAAGTACAAAACTTAAGAAAATATAAACCCGAAAAGGTGGTGCATATCGCGCACGATGTCCTCTAAAAAACTCCAATGTCAGGAATCCTGGCCTAAAAACCAGATCACGAAAAGTGCGTAAAAACCGGGTGTCAAAAGAGACGAAATTGCCAAGAAAATCATAAAACACAAAACCAAACGGACGATTAAATTCAGAATCAGATTGTCCACAATTGGGGCAATAGAATCCTTTGAATTCTTGCGAACAGTTTGGGCATGCATGTTCTTCAAGTTCATCAAATGGAGGTTGATTTTTTCTAAACCACTCTTTTCTCACGGAGATGATTTTTACGTTTGAAAAGATCCTGGTCAATTGCATCAAAATTCAGGAATGGAAGAATTGTCGGCACCAGATTTTTCACAGGCTCATACATCTGTGAATCATCCTTGACATCCTTCGGAAGAATTCCAACATTTTCATCAACCTCATCAAGGATCAGAAGGAGTACACTTATGATTAGAGCCGATTTTATGACACCAAACAAAATACCGGCCAACCGATTAATAAAACCAAGAGCTACGGCTGAAATAATCGTTTCAACAGCTTTCCCAACCAAATGAATCAGAATAACAATGACAACAAATGTGACTAAAAATGCAATCAGCCCGAGATGTTTCGAATCGTAACTAAAGGTTTCAACGATAAACTCGGCGGTAAACTGCGAAAAGTGTATAGCCCCCCAAACACCAAGGATTAAAGCTGCCAGCGAAGCCACCTCTGCAACAAAACCTTTCGAGAAACCACGAACCGCGGCAAATATCAGCAAAACACCTAAAACGATATCAATGTAATTCACCAGTTTGATTTTTAGTCGTTTGTTTTATCTAAGGTTTACCTTTTTCAGCAAACAATATTTTCAGTAAAAATAGAAAAATATTTTTGGCTGGCAGTTCATAGGTAGTCTCATCCAAAAAAGATAAATTTGGCTGGCTTGGAAACCGAAAACAAACATATTTGTTAAATCATATAAAAAATAAAAATGCCTATTCTTAATTCGATCATAAACTGGATAAATTTCAAACGAATCTATCAAATTGACCTTTTCAAAAAACACCCTATTGACGCCCAATTGGAGGTTTTTTTTGATTTAATAAAGGAAGCACGCGACACCGAGATCGGGAAACAATATGATTTCAAGAGCATTAGCTCTGAAAGGGAATTTAAGGAGCGAGTCCCGATCCGCCACTATGAAGATTTTGCCCCTTATATTGAGCGGCTTCGGCAAGGAGAAAAAAACCTGCTCTGGCCGGGCGAAATAAAATGGTTTGCCAAATCATCGGGCACCACAAACGATAAAAGCAAGTTCATTCCGGTAAGCAAGCAATCGTTGGAAGACGTGCACTTCAGAGGAGCTAAAGACGTTTTTGCCTTATATCTCAAGAACAATCCTGACTCGGGCGTTTTATATGGGAAGACGCTAACTCTGGGAGGAAGTCACCGTGTAAATAACTTTAGCAATAAATCTTATTTTGGCGATTTGTCAGCAATCCTGATCGAAAACACTCCTTTTTGGTCTGAGTTCATTCGGACTCCATCAGTTGAGGTTGCGCTGATTGAAGAATTTGAAGAAAAGGTAGCCAAAATTATTGAAGAGTCCCTTGATGAAAACGTAACCTCGTTGGCAGGTGTGCCTTCGTGGTATTTGGTGCTCCTAAAAAAAGTACTCGAACATACCGGGAAAAACAATATTTTGGAAGTGTGGCCCAACCTGGAAGTTTTCATTCATGGCGGAATCAATTTTGATCCTTATCGCGAACAATATCAAAATATCATTCCTTCGAAATCCATGAATTACATGGAAACGTACAACGCCTCCGAAGGTTTTTTTGCTATTCAAGACGACCCGGAAAGCAGCGACATGTTACTGATGCTCGATTACGGAATTTACTACGAGTTTATACCAATGGAAAACTTTCAGGAAGATCATCCGAAAGCCCTAAATCTTTCGGAAGTTGAGTTGGGACAAAACTATGCTTTGGTAATTAGCACAAACGGCGGGCTATGGCGCTACGTTATTGGCGACACAATTCAGTTCACATCGAAAAAACCATTCAAAATAAAAATTACCGGACGCACCAAACACTTTATCAATGCTTTTGGCGAAGAGGTAATTGTTGACAATGCCGAGCAAGCTTTGAACATTGCAACCGAACGCACCGGAGCCAATATAAAGGAATACACTGCGGGCCCTGTTTTTATGAAAGGTGACCAGAAAGGGGCACACGAATGGATCATTGAATTTGAGCAAAAGCCAGAAGATTTTGATTATTTCATGGAAGTAATGGACGACGCCTTAAAAACGCTTAACTCGGATTACGAAGCCAAACGACACAAAAATCTGACCCTGGAAAAACCACATTTGGTAGTTGCCAAAGACGGGCTGTTTTACGAATGGATGAAACAACGCGGGAAAGTCGGCGGACAAAATAAAATTCCTCGACTGGCCAACAACCGGAAATACCTGGATGAGCTTATTGAGCTCCAAAAAAGATTGTAATTTATAGGGAGTATTCAGCAAGCTCCATTAAATTTGTATTCGAATTACTGAAAAAATAAAATCATGCACATCGCACTTGCAGGCAACATTGGGGCCGGGAAAACAACAATGGCCGGGCTTCTGGCAAAACACTATGGCTGGAAACCTCATTATGAGGACGTTGATGAAAACCCTTACCTCAATGATTTCTATGAAGACATGCAACGCTGGTCTTTCAACCTGCAAATTTTTTTCCTGAACAGTCGCTTTAGTCAAGTGATGGATATTCAGAATTCGGGACAAACAGTGGTTCAAGACCGGACAATTTATGAAGATGCAGAGATTTTTGCTCCAAACCTGCACGCCATGGGACTGATGTCGACCCGCGATTTCAATAATTACAAAACCTTGTTTCAGTTGATGAGCAAGTTGGTAAAGGCTCCTGATTTGTTGATTTACCTGAGGGCAAGCGTACCAACTTTAGTCAACCAAATTCAGCAACGAGGACGAGAATACGAAAATTCCATCCGGTTGGATTACCTCAAACAACTCAATGAGCGATATGAGGCCTGGATCAATCATTACACCGACGGTAAACTTCTGGTCGTCAATGTTGACAAAATTGACATTACTAACAGTCCGGAGGATTTAAGTGGTGTAATTGACAAAATTGATGCTCAGATTCATGGTCTGTTTTAACCATGAATCGGTTACATTTCCACTTTAATTTCGGCCAACTTTGATTCAGGTATTTTTGCACCAAGCACCTGAATAACCTTGCTTGCCAGCAACGACCCCAGTTTACCACATTCCTGCAAACCCTTGTTATTGGCCAATCCAAATAAAAATCCGCTGGCATAAACATCGCCTGCCCCAGTCGTGTCAATGCTTTTCACAATCGGCGTTTCAACCTGAATAAATTGGTTCCCGGCCTGAATTAATGAGCCTTTTTTACCAATTTTCACGATAGCAATTTCACACTGAGAAGCAATTTTTGTCAAGGCTGCTTCTGGTTCCAATCCGGTGTACGACTTCGCTTCATCTTCATTGGCAAAAACAATATCTACGTATTCGTCAACCAGTCGGGTTAAAAATTCCAGATTGGCATCAACAACATTAAAACTGGCCATATCCAGAGAGATTTTCAACCCTTGCTTTTTCGCTAACTTCAAAACACCTTCAATCAACTCATGATTAAAAACCAAGTAGCCTTCAATATGCAGGTAATCATAGTTGGCAAATAGTTCTTCAGAAAGTTCATCAACACTTAATTCGCTGGCAGCACCAAGGTAAGTGCCAAACGTGCGCTCCGAATCGGGAGAAATCAAGGTAGCCGCTTTCCCGGTAGGAATCTGGCTGAAAAATAAATGAGGTGTAATATTCGACTTCTCAAATTCATCTTTGAAAAAATGCCCCATTTCATCATTCGAAATTTTGCCAATAAAACCAGCTTTCCCTCCCAGTTGGGCTATCGCGCGAACCGTATTGGCTGATGAACCGCCGGTTTCAATGCTCCGATCAATGTCTGAAGTACGATCCAGCATTTTCTGAGAAAGCTCAGCATCAACCAAGGTCATACTTCCTTTAGGCAGCTGAAATGCGTCCAGCAATTGATCATCTTTTAATTGAACCAGAATATCAACCAGGGCACTTCCGATACCCACAATTCGCTTTTGAGTGTTGTTATTTTCCATAGGCCTGCAAAAATAATAAAAAAGGGGATTGATAAATCCAAGCTTTCAAATTGTTAATCTAAAAGAAGCAGTTCCTGATTTTAGCAAACTTTTAGCCTGAGCAATATTGAACGTGAATAATCAGTTAGATAGAGTAAATTCTTATATTTGTTTAGGTTGACAAGACAGGAGAGAAGGATGAGGATTGAAGGAAAACGTGATAATAATTGGTTTCAGTCGGTATTTAAGGAACATTACCAGTATGTTCGAAATTTCATTTACTACCTCTCGGGGGACTTGACGATTACCGACGATCTGACTCAGGATGTTTTCCTTGTTTTGTGGGAAGAACGATTCAACGTCAAGCAGGAAACTGTCCGGTCTTATCTTTTCGCCATTGCCCGAAATCATTATTTCAAGCATCATCGCAAGAAAAAAATTCAGCTCAACTTTAGTAGTTCGCTAGTCACAAAGCACGAAAATGAGTCGCCGGAGTATCTGATGGAGCTGAAAGAGTTTGATCAAAAATTGCAATCTGCCATGGCACAGTTGCCCGAAAAAACCAGAGCCATTTTTTTAATGAACCGGATTGACAAAATGACCTATCAGGAAATTGCTGACAACCTGCAATTAAGTGTCAAAGCGATTGAAAAACACATCAGCAAGGCTCTTAAACATTTACGATCGAAAGTAGATAAACAGTTTTAAGGTGATTATCTTTAGGCAGCACAAAAACATTAAACCTTGTTGGAAAAGCATCAAACACATATTGTCTTTAGCCTACTTCTTGTTTTATTAAGCATCTCTGGTTTTGCACAGGAACAAGTCATTTCCGTACACGCTGAAAACAAAAGTCTGAATACCGTTTTGGAAGAAATTTCGGCAACATACCACACGCCATTTGCTTTTGATGCCGACTATTTTTCGACCATCAACGTAACGATTCATCAGGATAAAATTTCAGTCACTGATTTTTTAACTTTATTGAGCGACCAATATCACTTGCTTTTCGAGAAAATTGAAAACACCTACGTGCTCTTCGAAAACCCGGCACCTCTACCTCCGAAAAAGCCGGAATTCATCACGCTAAAAGGTCAGGTTATTGATCAAACTACCGGCGAGCCATTGCTGTTTTGCAGTGTCGCTTACGGTAAAAACCTTGGAACAATCACCAATGAGTTGGGAATTTTCAACGAAAAGATTACAAAAACGGATGAGATAACTATCCAAATTAGTCATTTGGGCTACCAGCGATTAGATACTACGATGAATATAGTTCCGAATGAATTCCATCAGATTGCCTTGGTACCCTTTGCCATCCACATTGAAGCGATTGAGGTTCATCAACAAGAAAAAAATGTGATTGAGATGGGCAAGCAAAACGGACGAATGGCCTCTAACCCCAGGCAATCAGAAAACTTGCCCCGAATTGACGACAGCGATTTAGTGACTTCGCTGAGTTTGATTCCCGGCGTTAATTTTCTTAGCGGACAATCCTCCGGTATTTCCATCCGCGGAGGCTCCCCTTCCGAAAACCTGATTTTGCTGGATGGTATGCCGATCCTGGAAACCAGCCACTTGTTTGGCAACCTGAGTGTACTCAATGCCAAATATATTTCGCAAGCTTTTGTGTCGCGCGGTGCTTTTGACGCCTCGTTTGGCGAGCGGATTTCAGGCGTTGTAGAGCTAACCGGGAAAGATAATTATTACCGTCCAAGCCTTGATCTATCAGCCAACCTACTCAATGTAAATGCATCGGGGCAACTTCCTATTGGTCAGGTCATCTCCATCAGTGGAGCCTACCGGAAATCCTACATCGACCAGTGGGAAAATTATTTGTATCGGCAAATTTTAGAGCAAGGCACCCAGACCGATGATCAGGCATCGGTATCACCAACTGTTTTGTACGATGATGCCAACCTAAAACTAAGCATTAAACCTTCAGCAAGTCAGGAGATATCGC
Organism: Sunxiuqinia indica; assembly: GCF_009847015.1. Classification (GTDB taxonomy): domain Bacteria; phylum Bacteroidota; class Bacteroidia; order Bacteroidales; family Prolixibacteraceae; genus Sunxiuqinia; species Sunxiuqinia indica. The sequence goes on along the minus strand of NZ_WVEM01000011.1, from coordinate 63,562 downwards.
TGAATGCCTTTCAAAGTAACGATCAGCAAAATCGCAACTTTATTTTCAGCGACAACTCCCGGTTTTTCAAGGCAGATGAGGCAACCAGCGAGAACCGTGGCATTGGAGGAAATTGGAGATACCAAGCAGGAAATTGGCAACATCATTTCAACCTCGGATACAACGAACTAAATAGATACTCGGCTTCGGCATCGGGTTTGGAGCCAAACAAAAACGGAAAAGGCGGAAAGAAAGAATCCGATACTAACGAGAACCATTTACAGGAGACCATGGTCAATTGGTCGAGCGAATGGAAAACAGGAAAACTCACCCATCAGTTTGGAATTGGAGCCAACGTTGACGAAGTTTCCTACTCGTACACTAGCAATAAAACGGTTGGGAATGTCAAAATTGACTCTATCAATTACGATTCTAAAGCAACAATTCTACATGCTTTCTTACAAGAAGAAATCCAGTTGACCGAAAAACTACACGCCAGGCTTGGAGTGCGGGTGAACCAGGAAAACATCCAGAATCAACTCTATTTTCAACCACGATGGGGAATTAGTTATACGATTTCGGAAAAGCTAAATCTGTTTTACTCCGGTGGAATTTATAACCAATTTATGTCTCGAATCAGAAAAATAGACACGGATGGAAACAGTGACTTAGTTTGGTTTTTACCCGACTCAACAGAAGTTGGCATTCTGGAATCTCAGCAACATGTTTTGGGTTTGCGCTATGAAAACAACGGTTTATCAATCAACGTCGAACCCTATTATAAAACGACATCGGGAAAAGTCAACCTGTACGCCGAGTTGAGTGGCGGCAAAGAAAAAACCATTCGCTATTCTACTCGAAATGGAGAATCTGAGCATTATGGCTTTGATGCGCTGATTCATTACAAACAGGGAATGTTTACGCACATGCTGGCCTACTCCTTATCGAAATCAACCGAACAGTTTGAGGTTTTTAATAATGGTGAAAGTTATCCGGCTTTTGATGATCAACGCCAACGAATTCGCTGGACCGAGATGGCCCGATACAATAGTTGGATTCTATCAACCAATTTAACCTATCATTCGGGCAGTCCTTATCTGATCACACAAAGTGAAGAAACTGGAATTAGTCAGGAGTTTGGTCGCCTACCTTTTTTCGCCCAAGCCGACTTATCGTTAATGAAGCGGTTCAAGTCAAAATTTTTCACCATTAGCTCAGGCATTTCACTGCTCAATATTTTAAACCGTAAAAATGTGTTAGAAGTTGACTATTTCAATATTTCTGACAATACCGGCTCTTATTCCATACGCACCGACATCACTGCCCTGAAATTTACGCCCGTTTTTTTTATCAACATCAAACTTCAATAAACCAACACATTACACAGGCCTGAGGAAAATAATTCACTTTCTTGGTAGGGTATTTTCAATTGAATGGATAGTAAGGGTATCAATCAATCATTTGAGCTATGTGCACGACCAACAAATCTGAGTTTCCAATTTTACTTGTTCTGCCGAACAAAAAAGACCGGTTGGAACAGGTGATTGAATCCTATCGGGTTCCGGAAACGAAAGATGAAAAGGTTGTGTTGAGAGAAATCATCCAGAAAATTGGAGAGGGAAAAAACAAACAGGCAAAGGAAAAATCTTTACAACACAAGTTTTACCGAATTGCAATTCCCATTGCAGCGAGCCTTATTTTGGTTTTCCTTCTTCAGTTTTTTCTTGCTGAACAGTCGTTTGAAAATCAGACCCAGCAAGTTCTCACATTTCGACTTCCTGATCAATCGCGCGTTGTTCTCAGCCCAAACAGCACGGCTAGTTATCCTAAATATTGGTGGAAACGGCAAGTTGATTTAAATGGAGAAGCTTATTTTGAAGTTGAAAAGGGAGAAAAATTTACGGTGCAAACCCAGCTCGGAGCAGTCCGTGTTTTGGGTACACGATTTCTGGTTTCTGAAAAGCAAAACAATATGCTTGTCAGTTGCTACGAGGGGAACGTGAAATTTTCGGACAACAAGCAGGAACAACTAATACCAGCCGGAAATTCGCTGGAATATAAAAACAATCAATTAACCGGTTTAAAAGAGCTTGCGATTGACTATCCAGAGCTCGCAGTATTCAACAGAACGTTTAAAAACCAGGAACTTTCAGCCTTAACTGAAAATCTGGAACAGTTTTTCAACATTAAGATTAAACTCCAAGCCAGTACCGGGAAACATTTTTCGGGAAAGATAAAAACAACAAATGCAGAAATAGCTGTCCGCATTGTTTGCCGATCGTTGGGACTGCAATACCAAATTAACTCAAGTCAAGAATATATAATTAACGAATAAAAATAACAGTTATGAAAGTTAGATTAAAAACAGCATCAATTATACTTTTTGCGATGATGGCAGGATTTTTCATGTCATGTACAGAAAATAGTCAAGATCCGAACAGCGGAAGCTTGTCAGATGAAAATTCGAATGGCTCACTAACAGGGAAAGGCCATGTGTCGTTTTTATTGACCGATGCTCCGTTCCCAACCGACATGGTGGCCGAAGCCAATGTAACAATCGATAAAATTGAAATCCGCATGGTGGCTGATTCAGACTCTACAGAGAATGACTCAACGACATTTATCACGGTTTCTGAAGAAATGATGGAATTCAATTTACTGGATTTAAGAAATGGCGTAACTGCGGAATTGACCGAAGCAGAATTGGATACAGGAACATATGATTTGATCAGAATGCATGTGGTTGATGCCAGCGTGGTATTGAACGACGAAGATAGCACAACTTACGACCTTAAAATTCCAAGTGGATCGAGCAGTGGGTTGAAAATTAAAATCATGGACGGACTAACAGTTGCTGACGGCGGCGCATCTACAGTATTATTGGATTTTGATGTAAGTAAATCATTTGTTGTTCAAGGGAATGCGAAAAGCAAAAAGGGCATTAAAGGTTTTATTTTTAAGCCAGTAATACGCGCCGTAGTGCAAGAAGATTTCACAGGCATTATCAACGGATATGTGTCAGTTGGAGATACCATTGCTATTGGAAATGCAACCGTTGAATTTTATCAGATGGATTCATTAATTACTTCAGCATTAACCGACACAACCGGCTACTATGCAGCAATTGGTCTTCCTACAGCAGATTACGACATTAAATGCATTGCTGAAGGATACGAAGAATTTGAAACTTCAGGTATCGTTGTCATTGCAAACGACACAACATCAGTCGATATTTTGTTAACACCTGTTGATGTGCCAGCTGAAGAAAGTGGAGAATAATCAATCAATCAACCCGAAAGGGATATCTTAATCAATCAATTCGAAGTGTAAGCCTCCTGAGTCAGGAGGCTTTACTTTTTTACAAAAAGAAAAAGGCAGCTGTTTAGACTGCCTCTTTCTTGAATTATTTTGTATGTGATTACTTCTTAATAATCTTCTTGGTAAATTCCTTGTCGCCCAATTTCAGCGTAACAAAATAAATACCATCAACCTGCCCAGACAGGTTAATCATAATCGGATCAGACAATTGATATACCTGACGATGAATTTCCTGACCAACAAGGTTACGAACAAAGATTTCTCCTTCTAACAAATCACCATTCTTCACATCAACTTTAATAAATCCATCAGTTGGGTTAGGATAAACTCGGTATCCAAATTCACTAGTCAGCTCATCGAAACCAGTTGGAATTTGAACAACTACAATTATTTCAACGCTTGCAGTTGCACCCATTTTATCGGTTGCTGTTAGCATAAACTTATGCTCTCCCAACTCATCAGCTGTGGGAGATAAGGTCAATTTCATATCAGCTTCGTTCATGCTGATCCAGTCCGGAAGTGCAGAACCATCTTCTGCAGTTACAGAAATGCTCAACTCATCACCCTCATCATTATCGCTAAATAAGCCGGATGCAGCCGGCAACTCAACTGTTTTCGTACTGTTTTTATCGATATAAACAGTATCGATTGAACCATTTGCTTCGGGTGCTGAATTAGCTAAAACAGTTAAAATAAAGCTGGTACTTGTTTCATCAACTCCTCCGTTAGCAGTACCTGCGTTATCTTTCAATGTCACGGTAATTTCGGAGCTTCCACTGACCTGTCCTGCCAAAGTGAGAGTCAGCACAGCTGTTTCTTCTTCTTCGATGTGAGTTACAACCGCTCCTGTTACCAAAGATGGGTCTGCAGCTTCGGCTGTAATTGTGCTTACAACTTGCGCCATACAATCATCTCCAGCACTAATACCTGATAATGGCACTTCCATTGTTACGGTATAAGGTGATACGGCTTGATCTGCTATAGCGTCGATCACCGGAGCTTTATTGATTCCTGCAACGGTAACTGCAAAAGAGCTTTCTGACGTATTTCCGGATGCATCAGTGGCGGTAAATGTAACAACAGTTATTCCTACCGGGAATTCGCTTCCACTAGCTAAACCTGCCGTTTGCTCTACCGTAACTCCGCCACAAATATCAGTTGCAGTTGGAGTTTCAAACTCAACCACCGCAGAACATTCATCAGCTGATGCAACAACAGTGGAGATGTCCTCCATGCTATCAATTTCAGGTTTGATACTGTCGGCAATAGTCACAATTGATGCACAGAAATCATAATTCCCACTGTAGTCGGTGACAGTCATGGTAACCAAATTTTCACCAAGGTTTGAGCAATCAAAATGTTTCTTGTCTAATAAGGGTAAGTGAAAACTACAGTTATCGGTTGTGCCATTATTAATAGCGGCTGAAGTAATAGACGCTTTTCCTTCTTCATTTAAATATACCGTAATGTCCTTACAAACCGCCACTGGTTTCTCAGTATCCAGATCGGAAATCTCATACACATCCGATATAACCATGCATCCATTGCCATCGGTCACCTCTACTAGATAAGAACCGCTACCAGCTTCCAAATCCTGCTTGGTCGAGATAACTTCGGATGTCGGATAGGCAAAGTTTGAAATCGTTAAATAACCTTCCCCTACTCCTCCATCAGTTGAATAAACCGTGAACCCAATGGCATCTCCCGCTTCAGCCTCAAATGAAACATGGCCTGATTGATCTGAAGGTCCTCCATCATCGGTTAGAGGGATTCTGTCATTATTTATATAGAATGCAGGATCAAATCTTGGTCCCCAATCAATAGTTGAGTAATCCCAATCAAACGAAAAACTCCCGCCTTCAATAACAACAATAGTTGCCTGAGTGTAGACGCTATCTGTACCATTATTATTTCCTTCAATTTCCAATGAGATTGTCGATATTGACACATTACCATCTCCAGCTCCTGTGTCAACAAGCCAATTATCAGGAGAATAGTATCCGCTGAAATTTTCGCCATTCCCAAAAGCTGATTTCCATTCATAGGAATACGGTTGTGCTCCACCTTCAACTGAAATATCGATTAACCCGTCTAAACTGCCCGGACAACTGGCATCTGTTATATCTCCTAAAACGATTGACTGCGCACCTGCTTTTTCAACAGAAACAGGCCCAAAAACAGCCAATGTATCAAATTCTATTGGCCTTAAGTATTTTATTCCTGCATCGGCTTTGACAGTGGGCATTGACATTTCCGATGTTATGACCAGTGAATATTCACCCGCCGGAATATTCGTTAAATCCTGGTTGGTAGAAGTAAAATCATCAGACCCGGTCCAGTTATAACTTAATTCGTAAAAATACCCCTCCGGAGCAGGGCTAGCCCCAAGTGATACTTCTTCCGGCAGCGTCCCAAGACTTAGCACCGCTGAATTTGTCTTTGCAAGTTTCTGATCGCCAAGCAGTGAAGCTGCACCGGTTGGTGCTTCTTTAGCACTTAAATCAAAATCAACCCCGTTTGTCCAAACCACATGGGCCAAATCGGTTGGGCTATATCCACCGAAAGCCAATGCGTCATAACCAGAAAACAAATAGTTTCGGTCAAAATAATAAAGTTCATTAATATAGTCAGCATACAGGTTATCATCAATAACCCAAACACCTAAATTAGTATTGAAATAAACAAAATAGGAACCATTTGAGTAAACTTGATATCCTTCGCCATCACCTTTATCCTGAATATTTACTGCAGAATAAACTCCGTCAACATCGGCAGTACCAGCCCCAGAGATTGCAAAAACATCACCGCTAAAGGATCCTGTTGGAATTGGATCAGCCCCGAGCATTCCTGATGGAACACCTGTTGTTACATTCGCGGAAGGAGGAAACGCATTGGACACCCGGCTGTACTTTAAATTAGATTTAGAATCAGATGTTTTAGCTTTACCACCCCACACCGGAATTAAATTTGACCAAACGGCATCTGCCAAATTAAGAGATCGAGTTTCATCCAAATAATATAGTTCATCCCAATCACCTGCCACTAAATTATCATCAATTAGCCAAGCCTCGGGACCCCAATGAAAATAAATAAAAAAGACCCCATTGGAATAGATGTCATTCAAACCAGCATCTCCACGATCGAGAGGAAAAACTGGAGAATAAATACCATTAGCATCTGCTGTTCCAGCTCCTTCAACTAAATAAGTATTTCCCGCGCCTTGTACGGAAATAAATATCGCACCATTGTTTCCATTAGTACAAGAAGCACTGATGACGGAATCAAGGCTGACCTCAACTGACGTAGTTGGAACAACATCAATAGAAAATGCCAGAAAGCTAATCAATACAAAAGAAAAAAAAGTAAAAATGTGTTTCATAATTTTATTATTCTGGTTTTTAATTCGAAAACTGACCTAAATGTATCATATTTCATTGTTTTAAACATCATAGAATCATTCTGAATTATCAAACATGTGTTCACAGCTATCACCTGAATAGGCAGCATCGTCTTTTAAGAAAAATATCTGACTCTTTGCTGTGATTGCGTGTGCAGCTCATTCACTTGCCGAGAACAGGATCCATCCGGGTAACCTTTTAGACAATACGATTTTTTTTTATAGTATTGCCTCTTCTTTTTTGAATTATTTTGAATTTGATTACTTCTTAATAATCTTCTTGGTAAATTCCTTGTCGCCCAATTTTAGTGTGACAAAATAAATACCACCAACCTGCCCAGACAGGTTAATCATAATCGGATCAGACAATTGATATACCTGACGATGAATTTCCTGACCAACAAGGTTACGAACAAAAATTTCTCCTTCTAACAAATCACCATTCTTCACATCAACTTTAATAAATCCATCAGTTGGGTTAGGATAAACTCGGTAGCCAAATTCACTAGTCAGCTCATCGAAACCAGTTGGAATTTGAACAACTACAACTATTTCTACGCTTGCAGTTGCACCCATTTTATCAGTTGCGGTTAGCATAAACTTATGCTCTCCCAACTCATCTGCTGTGGGAGAAAGAGTCAGTTTCATATCCGCTTCGTTCATGCTGATCCAGTCCGGAAGTGCAGAACCATCTTCTGCAGTTGCAGAAATGCTCAACTCATCACCCTCATCATTATCGCTAAATAAGCCGGATGCAGCCGCCAACTCAACTGTTTTCGTACTGTTTTTATCGATATAAACAGTATCGATTGAACCATTTGCTTCGGGTGCTGAATTAGGCAGAACAGTTACGGTAAAGCTGGTACTTGTTTCATCAACTCCTCCGTTAGCAGTACCTGCGTTATCTTTCAATGTCACGGTAATTTCGGAGCTTCCACTGACCTGTCCTGCTAAAGTGAGGGTCAGCACAGCTGTTTCTTCTTCTTCGATGTAAGTTACAACCGCTACTGTTACCAAAGATGGGTCTGCAGCTTCTGCTGTAATTGTGCTTACAATTTGCTCCATGCAATCATCTCCAGCACTAATGCCTGATAATGGCACTTCCATTGTTACGATATAAGGTGATACGGTTTGATCTGCGATAGCGTCGATCACCGGAGCTTTATTGATTCCTGCAACGGTAACTGCAAATGAGCTTTCTGACGTATTTCCGGATGCATCAGTGGCAGTAAATGTAACAACAGTTGTTCCTACGGGAAATTCGCTTCCGCTAGCTAAACCTGCCGTTTGCTCTACCGTAACTCCGCCACAAATATCAGTTGCAGTTGGAGTTTCAAACTCAACCACCACAGAACAGTCATCAGCTGATGCAACAACAGTGGAGATGTCCTCCATGCTATCAATTTCCGGTTTGATACTGTCTGCTACTGTAACAATACTTTCGCAAAAATCATAATTACCATGATAATCATTAACGGTCAGTGTAATCAGATTTGGACCTAAATCGTCACAATGAAACTTCTCTGTATTTACGTAAGGAACAATGTGAACTCCACAAGCATCATACGAGCCATTATCTACCGTTGGTCCATCAATTTGTACAAAGCCTGTTTCATCCAGATAAACCGTTACATCTTTACAGATAGCAACAGGCTTGGAATTATCCTCGACAGTAACAGTTGAAACACAGGTAGAAACATTTCCATAGATATCTGTTACACTCAAGGTCAATTCATTCTCTCCTATTTGTTCACAACTCAATGTAATCGCGGCATCAGATTCAATCTCCAAAACAACCTCAGTACAAGCATCATAAGAGCCATTATCAATCATGTCGGGAGTAATAATAACAGCTCCCAGCGTATCTAACGATATCGTGATGTCTTTACAAATAGCAATTGGGGCAATAGTATCCAGAACCGTTACGGTTGATTGACATTGACTTGAATTTCCTGAAGCATCTTCAGCCGTTAGAACAACTGCATTCTCTCCAACATTGGAACAATCAAAGGCAGTAATATCAAGTGAAAGGTCAAAACTACAGTTATCAGACGAACCATTGTCTATAAATGTGGGATCAATCGCAATATTACCAGTTGCATCCAGGTAAACGGTAGTGTCCTGACAAATGGCAACCGGTGTAATGGTATCCAAAATAGTAACGGTAGAAACCTCAACTGTCGAGTTACTGTTAACGTCAGTTAATGTAACATCTACTGGTACCGGAGTAAACAGATCATCACAACTAAATGAGCTAATACTTAAAGTGGTATCCTGAATGGTACAATTATCAGATGCATTGGTAACAACGTCTGCTACTACAATTGAGGCATTACCGTCAATATCTAAGTATAAAGTGGTGTCTTTTACCGTTAGTGCAGGATCAACATTATCTTCTACAGTAACCATTGCCGTTTTGCTTGTCGAATTACTGTTTACATCGTTCAACGTAACCTGAACCGAATTTGAACCAATATCACCACAATCAAATGAGCTTACGCTTAACGTAGTGTCTTGGATCGTACAATTATCAGAAGCGCTTGTTACCAAATCAGCAGCAACAATCGAAACATTACCTGAAGCATCTAATTGAACTTTTAAATTCTGAACTGAAAGTGTCGGAGAAATGGTATCTTCAACAACAACATCAAAACTAGTACTTGAAGTATTTCCTGACATATCCATTATAATGTAGGAATTGGTAGTTGTTCCAACAGGAAACATATCCGCTAAAGGTATTCCGTGTGTTTGCTGAACTGGAAGATTTGGCGTAATTGAAGGGGTATCTACCAAAACCTGAAGATTATCCATTTTTGAACCATAATGCCCCACCCAGAACTCAGCATCCTTACCCCCATGCTCAACAAAAATGTACCGGACTCCAGTTCCATAACCACTAAAAGTATGTGATATAGTTTGCAAACTGTTCGTACAAGTGAGGTTCCCGGTGTTAAACGTAGTGATAACAGCCCCCTGTGCATCTCGGAGCTGAACATTTAGGAAATAGGTGTCGCCATAGTTGGGCCATCTTCCAATATAATCTTCCGAAACTGTAATATTAGGAGCAGCATTTAAGGTGGCTGTATCATATCCCTGGGCAAGCAAATCAATCACCTGACTCTTTATATTAGTTGCATAAGAAGTGACGAACATACCTCCTGAAACCGCCCAGCCATTCCCATAATTCTGGGTGATGTTCCATCCGTTCAAACTACCATTGGCATTACCATTGTATGCCAAATTCCCATTTGAGTTACAGTTATCGAAAGTCGAAAATTTTACGTTGACGTATGTTCCACATTGATTTGAGTCAGCATAGAATGACAGATTTACCGGTGGAACAATTTCCGGATCAGTTGTGTCTTCCACAGTAACCGTTGCTGTTTTGCTTGTCGAATTACTGTTTACATCGTTCAACGTAACCTGAACCGAATTTGAACCAATATCACCACAATCAAATGAACTCACATTGATCGTCGTATCCTGAACAGTGCAATTATCAGAAGCGCTGGTAACCAAATCAGCTGCAGTAATCATGGCACTACCCGAAGCATCCAACTGAACGGTGATATTTTGAACGGTAAGAGAAGGATCAACATTGTCTTCCACAGTAACCGTTGCCGTTTTGCTTGTCGAATTACCATTCACATCATTCAACGTAACCTGAACCGAATTTGAACCAATATCACCACAATCAAATGAACTCACATTGATCGTCGTATCCTGAACAGTACAATTGTCAGAAGCACTGGTAACCAAATCAGCTGCAGTAATCATGGCACTACCCGAAGCATCCAACTGAACGGTGATATTTTGAACGGTAAGAGAAGGATCAACATTGTCTTCCACTGTAACCGTAGCAGTATTTGATGCAGAATTTCCAGCAGCATCAACGGCAGTAAGTGATACCGTGTTTGCACCAACTTTACTACAATCAAAAGAAGTTTTATCCAGGCTAAGCCCTGTAATCCCAATATTGTCTGTTGAGCCATTGTTGATATCAGTTGTTGTAATAGATGCGCTTCCAGAAGCATCAAGCTGAACGGTTATATTTTGTGTCGTCACAACAGGAACAATGGTATCGGCAACTGTTATCATTGCAGTTGCATTATCTGTTGCAGTTCCATCAGTAGCAGTGTAGCTAAATGTAAACGTTCCAACATAATTTGTTGGTGCCTGATAAACAAAAGCCCCTGTTTCCAAATCAAACGAAGTAAATGATCCTTGAGATAAAGTCGGTTCGGTTGTTACGTCTAAGTCATCTCCATCAGCATCCGTATCGTTTGTTAAAACATTCCCAGAAACTGTGCCACCTGTATTCGCGTTATAAGTACCGTCGTTGTTGGCAACTGGAGGGGTGTTTGTATTTTCAGCGATGAAAGTTACCGTCCCTCCATAAGCGGTGTTTCCAAGGTTATTTGTAGCGTAAGCTCTCACATAGTAGGTCAAACCTGTAGTCAAACCTGTTATCGTACTTGTATAACTTCCAGTTCCCGCACCATCCGTGGTATGACTACCCGAAATGGTAGGTGAAACAGCGGTACTCCAGCATACTCCATGGGCTGTAATAGAAGATGCTCCTGTACCAACACTAGTGATATTCCCTCCACAAGTAGCTGACACTCCTGTAACACTAGATACTGCATTTGTAGTAAGTACAGGATAACCAGGCGCCATTGTGCCACCAGCACCATCATCAACAAAGAGATGTGGATTAGCAGATTGATCACTATAGTTGAAGCAACCAAACCCCAATCGATAAGTGCCTGCTGTTGGCGCCGTGAAAGTCACTGTGTGCCAGCCACTACTGCCATAATCTCCAGTTGCTGGTACCAACCCGCTACTTACAGTGCGAACCAGAGTAATAACTTCCTGATAACCCACTTTTGAAAAAGACGCAAACGATCCATCGTCATAAGGGTCATAATCTTCAGAAACGTAGTTCCACCAAAAAGTTATCTCTTGATTTGCCAGAAGAACTACGTCTTGATATAATATTCCAAAATTTGTCGCTGAGCTAAAACTTAAAGAACCTGATGTTAAGTTTAACTCCGTTTCAGCGGCAGATTGCATATATGAACCTACTGGAATAATATGTGCCATTTGACTGTCAGCAGGGTTTACAGTCCAACCTGTTATGGTTGTTCCTGTACTTACCGTGGCTCCATTTTGTGTCCAACCTGTCAAAGTAGCTGAACTATCCTCAAATCCTTCATTCGTAATTTGGGCTTGAATGCTATAAAAACTTCCTGTCCCAAAGAATAACGCTAGAAAGAAGACGCCATTAATTAAAGTTATAAATCTCTTTCTCATCGTGACATTTCATTTAATATTAAGTCTTCAACACTCCACATCTTATCAGATTTTTTTAAGGAAACATTAACTGCTACCATTTTGTAGGATTCGGAATCAAGATCATAATCATAGAAATAGTTCACTGTCGCACTTGCACTATTATGACCAACTTCAAAAAAACGGAAAGCAAAATACGCTTGTACCTTATTCACTTTGACCATTTCTGAAGTCTGAAAAACAACTTTTGAAGGATCCACCAGCTTGATCATTTCATTTGAAAACTCAATTGGATATTGGCTGACTATCTTGACAACATTCTCGTCTGAAGTCAATTGTCCATATTGCTCGAAAACAGGCAAATCAATACACAACTGCATAATCTGCGCCTGATTCAGCGAACTCTGAGCAAACAAACTGCTCCCAAAAAGCAAAATAGTCAATAACGCTAAGTAAATTTTTCTCATACGAACTAAATTAGTTATTGTTTGATAAAATTAAGATTCCCCACCCCTTTTACTTTTCATATTATTTTCTGCCCCTACGCTCACGAAAGTCATAAACACGAAATATAAATTAAGACAACAAGGTATTTTTTTCGTAACTTATTATAAAGAAGTATAAATTTAAAAGAATAATAGTTCATGACAACTTTAAAAAATCGAAAAAAATACGAAATGTACATTTCAGATAGCAAGCAAGCTATTTGAAGATGTTAAATGGGTAGTTCCGGCTATTAAACGGAGTTTCAGAAGACATGATCAATCAGAGAGACGAAACCAAACCAACAAATAAAAAAAGGGTGTCCCACAGGAGCACCCTTAAACAACAATATAGAATTAACTGTTAGATCATTACCTCATCTTCTCTAAGTATAATTTTTTAATTTGTTGCAGATATTCCAGGCTCAGTTTATTGCTGTAAATACGAACAAACTCTCGCAGTCTCCCATTATAATAGAAAGATCCTACGGCAGCATCAAACTTGCTTTCATCCCAATTATACTGTACACGGTTGCTCAATGCCTTAAAGTCATCAAATTCAAAATAAGTAGGTAATTCAATATAGGCATGGAAGCGCTCCTTTTTGTCAATATAAATGCCATTATCAATTTCTTCCAACTTAAAGAATTTGACCACCTTTATATTGGCTTTTTCCTTCAGGCTCTTTTTGTTTTTCCCTAAAAAATGGATGCCATTATCTTCGTACGCCTTTTGTAACGCACCAATTAAATCATACCGATTCAGGTGGCGAACTCGTAACACATTGTAGGTGGTATTGTAAATATTTAAAAAACCTTTTCCGGCATCAAATTTCTCATCAAACACTTTCTCAACTTCCTGAGTCGCCCGAATAATATTCTCAAGCGGATAATGTTCCGCCAGGGCAATGTACATATAGATCGGTTTGGTATCAAAAGGCGTTTCATGATAATACCCCGGAAATGGCTCAAGAGCTTCAAACACCAGCGTACCGGGCTCTATTTTATCGTCAATAGTAAAGACCGTTTCCCTTTTGTTTATCGTTCCAAATACTTCAATGTCGTTTTTTTGTTCCATAGTTCAAGTTTTGAAGGATTCATTATCTTCGTCAGCAATTCGTATCGTATGAGTGCTGAAAAAGTAATCTTAATTGAACCTGTCGGACAGGTTACTTTAGTTCGAAATGAACGTTCCCGTTATTTTCGGTTACGGGTAAAACCAACTGGTCATGCTCATGTCTCCATGCCTGTTTTAGCCTCCGAGGCTAAAGCTGTCAACTTTGTAAAGTCAAAATCAGCATGGATAATACAACAACAACAAAAGATTAAAACAGGTTTAACTGTTTTCGGACAAGATAACTCTTTTCGAACAAAGTTTCATCAATTAAAAATAGTAAAAGTTGATCAGGGGCAAGTGACGAATTTAATCGGAAACGGAATTATCCAAATTAACATTCCAAATAAATACGATTATCAAAGCCCAACCATTCAACAGTTTATACGCAAGATTCTTATTGAAGTCATGCGACAGGAAGCTAAAATTTATTTACCCGTTCGACTTCAGGAATTAGCCTCAAACCACGGGTTTCAATTTCAAAAAGTATTTGTAAAACATGTAAAAAGCCGATGGGGAAGTTGCTCTTCAGTGAACAACATCAATCTGAATCTGCATTTGATGAGACTTCCGGATCGTTTAATTGACTATGTTTTACTGCACGAACTGGCTCACACAAAAGAGAAGAACCACAGCAAGAATTTCTGGCATCTGCTTGAAGAAATATGCCCGGGCTCAAAACAACTGGATCGGGAACTCAAAAAGTACCATGTTGATATTTTTTGAACAGAAAGACCTTTAAACAACTTATTCTATAAAAAAGGAATTATGAACTGGAACGAACTTATATCGAGCAAACGACTTGGCACAAAGCCCGCGGTAAAACAAAACGAACTGTATAACCGCACACAATTTCAACGCGACTACGATCGCTTGATTTTTTCGTCACCCTTTCGTCGCATGCAAAACAAAACCCAGGTATTTCCTTTGCCCGGCAGTATTTTTGTACACAACCGACTCACCCACAGCCTGGAAGTAGCAAGCGTTGGCCGTTCGCTTGGAAATATATTGGCTGAAAAACTAATTGTAAAAGGCGAAACAAGTCCATTGATTCCTGAACTCGGAGCTGTCGTTTCGGCCGCCTGCCTGGCTCACGATATGGGAAATCCTCCATTTGGCCATGCCGGCGAAGAAGCTATTTCAAGCTATTTCAAAAATGGTAGGGGACATAATTTACAACTCATGCTTCAAGCCGAAGAATGGAACGATTTTGTCTACTTTGATGGAAATGCCAACGCTTTTCGTTTGTTAAGTCACCAGTTTAACGGACGTCGCGCCGGAGGATTTGCACTAACCTACACAACCCTGGCCAGCATTGTAAAATATCCATTTGAATCAGTTGGTATTCAAAAACCCAAGTTTGGTTTTTTTCAATCGGAAAAAGAGCTTTATCACGAAATAGCCACCGAGCTCGGCATTAAACAGCTTGGAAATAACCCATTGAAGTTTGTTCGCCATCCATTAGTGTTTTTAGTTGAAGCAGCCGATGACATCTGTTACCAAATGATGGATCTGGAAGATGCACATAAACTGGGAATATTGGGCTACGAAACAACCAAAGAACTATTCCTGAACTTCTACGACCAGCAAGCCGATAAAGAAATTCGTAAAAAAATTGAAGAAACCTTTAACGTAGTTTCAGACCACAATGAACGAATTGCCTACCTACGAGCCGGCGTAATCAACAAATTGGTGCACGAGTGTATTGCTGTTTTCGAAAGTAAGCAAGACGACATCTTCGAGGGTACGTTTCAAAAATCACTAATCAGCCAGCTAAAAGGGACTTCCAGAATAGCACTGGAAGAAATAAAAGATCTATCGGTTGACAAAATTTACAAACACCGATCGGTTGTGGAGGTTGAAATTTCAGGACACCAAATTATCGGCACATTACTGGAAGCGTTTATTGAAGCCCTGCTGGCTCCGGATGAAGGTTACTCTAAACGATTAATCTCCATGATTCCGGAACAATACCGCAACAACCACCAAACCACCTATGAAAAAGTGCAATCGGTGATCGATTTTGTTTCCGGAATGACCGATTTATATGCTTTGGATTTGTTCCGGAAAATAAAAGGAATCAATTTGCCATCGATTGGCTAACGTTATTTACCGAGCTGGCTCTTTAGCAAACTGACATTGTTATTTAGGCGTTCAATAGTTTCGTCTTTACTCTGAAGTTCAACTTTCAGCTTTTGCACATCGGCTTTCACCGAAGCTAATTGACCTGAAAGTTGCTCGATTTTTGAATTTTTCTTTTCTAGTTGAGCTTCCAGCTTGGTATTTTCTCCTTTGTTGCGATTCAAGTCAAATTGCACTTCGGAAAGATCGCCGGTTGCTTTTTTTAGTTCCGAAGACAAACTCTGCTTATCAGCTTTCAGTGTTTTAATTTGCTCCTGATACTCTTCCATCTGCTGCGCCATTCGTCTTTTCTCATAACCAAAAGCGTAAATTTTCTCTTCAATACTGTCATCTCTCTCCTGCACATTAGTCGAAAGATCATTAATCTCTCCATGCAGGTCACTTATCATCTGATCCTTTTCGGCATTGCTCGACATCAAGTCTTCCTTGGTTTGCTCATAATCTGCAATCAACTGTTTAATCCGATCGGCTTTGTCACTATTTTCCGAAGTCAAATCTCGAACACGCTGTTCTGCACGCAGTTTCGAAGACTCCATATCCAGATATTTTTTCTTCGACACACAAGAAGTCACTAAAAATCCTAAGCAAGTGATCAATATGATAAGGTTCTTTGTTTTCATTATTGAAGTAATTTTTATTTGTTTGTTTCAAAATTAATAACGCTGGCACAATAAATATGTTATTCAAATTGTACTTTTAAATTTGTTTTGGCGTTATTAGCTAAAGTAGAAAAAACCCCGAGCTAAAAAAAACATTATGCGAAATCTAATCATATCTCTGTTTCTAGTCTTCTTTATTTCGGCCTCGGTACGCGCCCAAGTCATTAAAGGTCGTGTAGTTGATTCGAACACACAAGAAGGAATTGCTTATACAAATATTGGAGTTGAAGGAACTTTTTACGGCACAGCAAGCGATTCGGAAGGATTTTTTGAGTTGAAGGTTCCTGATGAATTCAAAAATGAAAAGCTATTTTTCTCGGCCGTGGGGTACGGGAACATGGTTCTTCGGATTCCTGAACTTTTGAAAAGAGATTTTACGCGAATTCAATTGGTTGAGCAAACGTACGATATTGATACGATAGATGTAGCCGCACAGTCGAGAGTTTTGTTTCGTGTGATCAAAACAGCTGCAGCGAAAGTACCCGAAAACTTTTACCATGGTCCACTCGGTTTGAAACTGTATTTTGAAGAAACAAAACAAGTGGCGGGTGCTTTGGAGCAAAAACGCGAAGCGGTTGTTCAGCTATATGATGAATCCGGCTATGCATCACCCTCAATTACCGACGCGTTTAGCAAGCGCCACTTTAAATTTTCGGAGGTGAAAAAGAATTTTGAATCGTACTCCATTCCAGCAGCAAAAACCGGTTTTGAAGAACTGCTTGAAATGGATATTGCCCGGCTGTCGAACACGATCTTTGATGAAAAACTATTGAATGACTTCGATCTGCAGCTGGAAGGAATCAGCAAGTTTAATGACGATTCGGTTTGGATTATCTCCTACAAAACAAGCAAAGCCGACTTGGCTCACACCGGAGATTTCTACGCTACGCAGTTAGATGGAAAAATCTATATCAGCAAAAATAACTACGAAGTAATTCGCAACGAATGTATGATCGATGCAGAAAAAAACCATCCACACAACAGGTCGCTGGCAACTAAAAAGCTTGAACAGTCCAAGGTTAATTACCATTATACTGCGACCTACAACCCTTTTAACGGGAAGTATGCGGTAAACTATTTAGATTGTGAAAAAACTTATTTAGATCAAGATAACAAAGAAGTGAGTTATAGTCGAAAAGCAAGTGTTCTGGAATTAAACACAACTGCTGAGAAAATTCAAGGGAAAGATTATTTCGAAAATGCAGATTATGTGGAGAGCTTTTGGAATAGTTTTAAAAGGCCAAAGTAAAAGCAATCAAAAACTTATAAAAAAAACCGCCCCATTTGGAGCGGTTTCAAAACCTGTAAAATAGCAGTTCGTATTTACTAACTTTCCAACGATTTTTTTTCGTACGACCAGCCAAAGGCCAGTCCAAATACATGATACACCAACACAAAAACGCCAGCTGCAAAAATGGTATCACCAATTACACGCAACCATTTTAAGGTTACCATAAATGGTTGCTGCATAAATTCAGCCGAACGTGCATACCAAAGTCCGTATTTGACACTCGCCCAGGTTTGAGCTAAGCCAACCGGCAACACACTAATTAACACCATCAGCAATAAACCAATATTAATGGCCCAGAAAGCAAACTTAACCGGGCCATTTCGCCACTCTTTCGTTAAGTTCATGTCGCGCAAAACAAACAGCATCAATCCAATACCAAGAAAACCGTAAACACCGAACAAGGCGGTGTGCCCATGAACCGGAGTCGTATTCAATCCTTGCATGTAATAAAGTGCAATGGGTGGGTTAATTAAGAATCCGAAAATTCCGGCTCCCAGAAAGTTCCAAAACGCTACGGCAATAAAACAGTAAATCGGCCACTTGTAAGCCTTTACCCATTCTCCCGATCTACTCAAGGTTAGGTTGTGGTAAGCTTCAAAGCCCATCAATACCAAAGGAACCACTTCGAGTGCACTAAACGTAGCGCCAAGTGCAAGCACCGCAGTAGGCGTTCCTGTAAAATACAAGTGGTGGAAAGTTCCTAAAATACCGCCACTCAGAAAAATTATTGTTGAAAAAAGAACGGTAGTTGTCGCAATTTTCGAATGAATCAGTTGCATTCGTACAAACAGGTATGCAATAATTACAGTTGCAAAAACTTCAAAAAAACCTTCAACCCAAAGGTGGACAACCCACCAACGCCAGTACTCAGCGATTGCCAGATTGGTTTGCTGCCCCCACATCAAACCGGCACCATAAAAAGAAGCAATTGCAATAGAAGCAATCAGAAACATAATCAGTAAGTTCCGGTTTTCCGTTTTTTCTCTTAAAGCCGGTAAAAGGGCTCTCCCCATTAAAAACAGCCAGATGAATAAGCCTGCAAACAGGAATATTTGCCAGAAACGCCCCAAGTCAACATACTCATAACCTTGATGTCCGAACCAGAAATTCTCGACCAAATCAAGTTTTTGCATCACGCCCATCCACTGCCCGGCCAATGAGCCAACGACGATCACAAGCAAGGCGAAAAACAGGACATTCACTCCCAACTTCTGGTATTTAGGCTCCCTTTCGGAAATGGCCGGAGCAAAAAACAAGCCTGTGGCTAACCAGGAAGTTGCGATCCAGAAAATTCCAATTTGAACATGCCAGGTTCTCGAAACGGAATAAGGTAGCCACTGATCAAGGGGAATACCATAAAAAGCACTTCCCTCTACACCATAGTGAGCCGTAATAACCCCGGCAATTATTTGTACCACCATTAAAAGCGATACAATCCAGAAATATTTCAATGTGGCTTTCATGGAAGGAAAGAGTTTCATTCCTGAAACAGGGTTTACTGCCGGCACCTCCAGTTGGTGTTCATCGTTCCTACTTGTAGCATAATACCAGGACAACCAGCCAATTCCGGCCAACAAAACAATTACACTGAAACCAGTCCAAAGAATCAAAGAGCTTGTCGGTTTATTACCAACTAGTTCTTCGGGTGGCCAGTTGTTTGTATACGAAATTTCCTGTCCGGGTCGCTCGGTAACTGTGGCCCAGGTGGCCCAGAAGAAGAAGGTGCTCATTTTATCCATACGATCCTGAGTTTTGACCGTATTTGCAGGGATAGCATAAGCTTCTCGAAGATCAGCCTGCTCCTGCCCATTCATAAAAAGCCCCGAGTAATACTCGCCTAAATTACGAAAAGCCTGAGCACGTAATTCTGAAATAACGAGGTTCCCGGTTGCTTTATCGTATGTGTTTGTGCGCATTTCCTTTTGAACCCGGGCCTCCAGGCTTGCTTGCTGTTCATTATCCAACTCCGAATAGGGCTTTCCAAAATCCCTCTCACCCCAGTAATTCAACATGAACATGGCTTCACGATGCAACCAATCAGCAGTCCAGTCAGGCGCCTGATAGGCACCGTGCCCCCATACCGTTCCCAACTCCTGTCCTCCAATCGACTGCCAGACATTTTGACCATCTTTAATATTCTGACCGCTAAAAACGGTTTCGCCTGAATTTGTTATTACTTGATTTGGGATAGGCGGTGCCTGCCGATAAATTTCCCAACCATAAAATAGAAGAACCGCAAATGACAGTACCATCACTGCGGCGAATCCATACCATAACTTCCTTGTACTCATAAGTGTTTTTATTTAGTGGATATTAATCTCCATTGATCTTCTGTTGCAAATGTAAAAAGATTATTTTAGTTTTGCCAATCAGTGGACACGTTTATCCACCTTAAGTTTAAATATCAATAAGTCGAATAATATCTTATAATTTACCACTATGATTAATTTAGAAACACGAGTAGGAGAAATTGCAAAAAATCATTTTCAGACAGTCAAAGTTTTTGATGATTATCAAATTGATTTTTGCTGTGGAGGAAAACAAAGTCTTGGTGAAATCTGTGATACGAAATCACTGGACTCAACAGAAGTTATTCAAAAACTGGAAGACGTAATTAAACAACCAACATCGTCACCGGATTTTGATGCGATGTCGTTAGAAGACCTAATCCAGTACATAAAAGACAAGCATCATGCATTTGTGCGGGAGAACATTCCCTTGCTTACCAAGTTACTGGATAAAATTGAAGAAGTGCACGGCGGGCGCCACCCTGAAATTGCCGAGGTTAATGCTCACTTTAAAGAGTCGGCCGGACAACTGACCATGCACATGCAAAAAGAAGAAATCATTCTTTTTCCTTTGGTTGAAAGGTTGAATCAACTAAAAAATGACAATAAAACGATTACAATTGCCAGCAATCAATCTGTTACTCATCCCATAGAAGCAATGATCCAAGAGCACGAGAATGAAGGTGCCCGGTTCGAAGAGATCTCGCGATTAACACAAGTCTACTCAATTCCTGACGATGCTTGTAATACCTTCCGTGCAGCCTATGAAACCTTGCATGCGTTTGAAAAAGATCTGCACCGGCATATTCATTTAGAAAATAACATTTTGTTCCCAAAAGCAGCCCTATTAGAGCAAGAAGTCGTGAAAAAAAACTAATTTTGTCGATAAAATAACGATATGCTGTCAAAATCTGCAGAATATGCGATTCGCGCACTGGTGTACATTCAACTTCAAAACTGGGAAGGCAAACGTCCCGGTTACAGAAAAGTTGCGCGTGAAATTGAATCACCAGAGCATTTTACCGCAAAAATTCTGCAGGTAATGACTCGCTTTAATTTAATCTATAGTTTGAAAGGTAGAAATGGTGGTTTTGCTTTTGATGAAAAAGATGAACCACTAATACTCTACCGGGTAATTGTTGCGATAGATGGCGAACGTTCATTTACTCGCTGTAGCTTTGGTTTCAAAAGTTGTGATGACAACAATAAATGTCCGCTGCACGATGAATTCTCGAAAGTGAGAGGAGATTTTACACGGCTAGTCAATGAAGAAACCATTCAATCGCTTGCTCAAAAGATAAAAAACGGAGAAGCTGTTTTAACTCAGGATTAGTTCAAAGATTTTCCAAACACCAATTGTAATAAACATTGCGGCAACCAATCGGCGCAACCAAAATTCAACATTTTTAATCCGGATAAACCACTGATTGATGCCTGAAAAGGCGAAGGCTATCAGAATCGTAAAAGCCAGGACAATTACACTTGTCCCCAGCGCAAAAAACAGGGGAAGCAATAAACCTGAAGGAGCTGAAAGGGTCATTGGAATTAACAGGCCAAAATACATCACTCCACTATACGAACAAAAAGCCAGGGCAAAAACGACCCCCAATAAAAAGTGCTGTATCAACAGATCACGTTTTTGTTTTTCAATTTTCTCAGAAAGTCCGTTAAATGAAGGGAAACGAATTGGAATAATATTGAGCATCGCCAACCCAATGATCAGCAACAAAGGACCAATCAATTTTTCGCCATAGCGAGCAAAAGGTTTGGAAATATTCAAAGCATCAGCTCCAACAAACAAAAGCAAAGCAATTACGATATAGGTAAATGCGCGACCAACGGCATAAAGCAAGCCTCCCAATAGTACCCGTTTTTTATTGGAGGCCTCTTTGCTGACAAAACCAATAGCAGCAATATTGGTCGTGAGCGTACAAGGTCCAAGCGAAGTAATCAGCCCCAGCAAAAAAGCGGACCACAGGGGAAACGAAGATTGATCCAATAAGCTGGTGAAATATTCCTGCATCAGAGTTGATCAATTGTATTTTCAAAAAGCTCCCGGCTCTTTTCTGGTTTGGATAAACTATACAAGAACAAGTCATTGGTCAAATTAATTGCTCTTTCATCTTTCAAAATAATAACCGACTTAAACACCACATCAAACTGCTGTGCAAAGTCAGCCACCGCCGGATCGTCCAGATTGAATTGACGAAATACAATTTCGCCTTTTTCAAGCTGGCTTGCATAGTTACCTGCAAGTTCATCTTTAATTAGTTGCTCAATGGCATCGCAAGTTTCACAGCGAATCGACGTTCGAAAATAATAAATGCCAATCTGCCCCGGTTCCGGCATCAACAAATCATCACTTTTAACAGGCTGATTGTTTGTACAAGCCATCATAAAAAGCAAGCCAAGTAATAATACTCCGGTCAATCTCATATCACTCTTTTTACAGATTCAGCAAAAGCTCCTTCAGTTGGCTATACGTTGGAAGTTGGCCGCTCATCACAACCTTGTTGTCGACCACCAACGCAGGAGTTCGTGTGACTCCAAAATGCATTATTTCAGTCAGATTTTCTATCTTTTCAACCCGGGCATTCAAGCTCAATTCGGCAACGGCTTTTCGTACCCGATGATCCAATCCCCTGCATTTCACACATCCTGAGCCTAATACTTTAATTTCCATTTCAACGTAAAAGTAAGTATTCTGCTTCTAAAATTCACAAACAAATACGCCAATAGGCTGAATTGCAGATCCTGTTAAAAACGTTTAATTTCTTTTTCGAATTAGTCTGATTTCAAAGATTGTACTATCTTCGCAAACATAAAAATTTCATGAATTTCAAAGTGAGCAAAGCGATATTGCACCGACTTAATTGAAGCAAAATGAGTGGCTGAATATTAACAACTTGCAAACGTTTTGGCACACCAAAGCAACTATTGAAGAATGAAAAACTACAAGTTCATTAACACGGTTACAGGATGGCTGGTATTTATCGTGGCAGCCATTGTTTATTTAATGACGATTGAACCCACTACCAGTTTCTGGGATTGCGGTGAATTTATTACCACTTCGTACAAACTGGAAGTTGGCCACCCGCCCGGTGCACCTTTCTTCATGATTTTGGGACGGTTTTTCACCCTCTTTGCTGACTCCTCAAATGCTGCGATGATGATTAATGCACTTTCGGCTTTGGCTAGTGCGTTTACCATCCTGTTTCTATATTGGACCATCACCCACCTGGCACAAAAGCTGGTCAATGCAGAAAACGAATTCAGCATGGGGCAGGCAATTGGCATTATTGGTAGCGGTGTAGTGGGTGCTCTAGCCTACGCATTCTCCGACACCTTTTGGTTTTCGGCGGCCGAAGGCGAAGTTTATGCATCGTCCTCGCTAATTACCGCCATCGTTTTTTGGGCCATCCTGAAATGGGAAAATGTAGCCGATCAACCACAGGCCAATCGCTGGATTATTCTTATCGCATACCTCATGGGTATTTCTATTGGGGTTCACTTGCTAAACCTTCTTGCAATTCCCGCAATCGTTTTCGTTTATTATTTCAAAAAATATAAAGCCACCCGCAATGGAATTATTGCAAGTCTGGCAATTTCATTAATTATCCTGGGCGTGATCATGTACGGTATTATCCCGGGAGTTATCACAATTGCAACCTGGTTTGAATTAATGTTTGTCAATGGCTTTGGGCTTCCTTTCAACACCGGAACTATTATTTATGCTATCTTGTTTATTGGACTGATTGTCTACGGAATTCATTACACAACCAAAAAGAACCTCGTGCTTTGGAATACCGTGTTGGTAGCTTTTACCGTTATTGTCATTGGCTATTCCTCTTTTGCGATGATTGTTATTCGTTCATCAGCCAACACACCGATGGATCAAAACAGCCCCGACGACGTATTCTCCATGTTGGGCTATTTGAACCGTGAGCAATACGGAGATCGTCCGTTGGTTACCGGTCAGTATTATAATACACCACTCAATCCTCAAAATCCATATGTTGACACCAAACCATACTACATACAGAAAGATGGCAAATACGTAATATCTGACATTCGCCAAAAACCACAATACGACTCTCGCTTTACCACCTTTTTCCCACGCATGTACAGCAGTCAATCCCAACATATTGCGGATTATAAAAGCTGGGCCGGGATAGAAGGAAAGACCGTTCAGATTACCAACCGACAGGGGGAAAGCGAAACCATCAAACTGCCAACGTTTGGTGAAAACCTACGATTCTTTGTGCGATATCAGGTAGTTCACATGTACCTGCGCTACTTTATGTGGAATTTTGCAGGACGACAAAATGATATTCAAGGACACGGAGACATCGTAAATGGGAACTGGCTTAGTGGAATCGACTTTATCGATTCCATACGCTTGGGTGACCAAACAAACCTACCTGCCAAATACGCTAATAATAAGGCTCGAAATACCTACTTTTTTCTTCCATTGCTGCTTGGATTAATCGGTGTATTTTTTCATTACCAGCGGAATAAAAAAGACATGTGG
This sequence comes from Sunxiuqinia indica, assembly GCF_009847015.1. Classification (GTDB taxonomy): domain Bacteria; phylum Bacteroidota; class Bacteroidia; order Bacteroidales; family Prolixibacteraceae; genus Sunxiuqinia; species Sunxiuqinia indica. The sequence continues at coordinate 39,070 of NZ_WVEM01000011.1, read as the reverse complement.
GTGGTCTCGCTCCTATTTCTAATGACGGGCTTGGCTATTGTGGTTTACCTGAATCAATACCCACATCAACCGCGCGAACGGGACTATGCCTACGCCGGTTCGTTTTACGCCTTTGCCATTTGGATTGGACTGGGGGTGATCGCACTCTCCGAGACACTGAAAAAATGGATGCCCGAAACCGTAAGCGCCATAGCTGTTTCAGCGATTAGCCTGGTATTAGTTCCCGGAGTTATGGCCAGCGAAAACTGGGATGATCATGATCGCTCAGGGCGTTATACGGCTCGTGACTTTGGTGCCAATTACCTGAACAGTTGCGAGGAGAATGGGATCATTTTCACCAATGGAGACAACGACACCTTCCCCCTTTGGTACAACCAGGAAGTAGAAGGTGTAAGAACCGATCTGCGTGTTTGCAACCTCAGCTACCTGCAAACCGATTGGTACATTGATCAAATGCGTCGTAAAGCTTATGAGTCAGAACCGCTGCCGATTACGTTTACCGAAGATCAGTATGTACAAGGAAATCGCGATGTTGTATATCTGATGAATGATCCTCGCATAAAAGGGGCTGTGGAACTGAAAAAAGCACTCGACTTTGTAAAAGACGACAACCCAAAAACCAAGCTTTCACAAGCAGACAATGCTTCATATATTCCTTCAAAAAGGTTATTCCTGAAGGTTGATAAGGAAGCCGTAATTAAAAACGGAGTGGTTCCGGAATCAGAATATGACATGATTGAAGATACCATCTTCTTCAATTTTGAAAATAAAAACTACATCACCAAAGATGAGTTGATGGTACTGGATATGATTGCCAACTCGGAATGGAAACGCCCGATTTACTATGCCATTACTGTTGGGCGAGACAAATACCTTGGCCTGCAAGACTATTTCCGGTTGGACGGTTTGGCTTATCGTTTTACGCCCGTCAAGTCAAAACAAGACGGTATCTATTTTGGCCGTGTGAATACCGACAAGATGTATGAACACATGATGAAGGATTTCAAATGGGGAAATATGAATGATCCGGATGTATACATCGACGAGAATAACCAGCGCATGATGATGAACATCCGAAACAACTTCAACCGCCTGGCGGAAAGCCTGATTGAAGAAAACAAAACAGATTCGGCGATTAATGTACTGAACAGAAGCATGGAGCTAATCCCAAGTGAAGTTGTTCCTTACAACTATTTTTCGTTGAAACTAGCCGAGAATTATATGGCTGCCGGAGCACTGGAGAAAGGACAAGAAGTCATGCGTGACATTTTCAATTCGTACAAAGAAGAGATGGACTATTACTTGTCACTGAACTACAAGTACATTGTTTCAGTTGACGAAGAAGTGCAACGGTTGATGTACTTTATGCGCGAAATGGGCGTAACGGCGAGCAAATATAAACTGGATGATTTTTCAAAAGAAATATCAGATAGTTTTAACAGTTATTATCAATCGTACAGCACATTAAACTAATGTTTCGATTTGATCCGAGAATACAACTTCCGAAAATAGTGACACGCTATTTCCCAAAAGCGCTTTGGCGTTTGCCGGGAAACCAGAAAAGGGTGGTTCTCACCTTTGATGATGGCCCCATTCCGGAAGTAACACCTTGGGTTCTGAAATTACTGAAAGAAGAAAATATAAAAGCCTGTTTTTTCTGTGTAGGTGAGAATGTAAAACAGAATCAGGAGATTTTTCAGCAAGTGATTGATGCCGGTCATCAGGTCGGAAACCATACATTCAACCATTTGCAGGGATTGAAAAATACGGACGAAGTTTATTTTGAAAATATTGAAAAAGCAGCATCCTATATCGATTCGAAACTGATGCGACCACCGCATGGCTGGTTGCGAAAGTCGCAATACCAGAAAGTGATTAAAAGCTACCAAATGGTCATGTGGGACATAATCAGTCGTGATTATGATGCAAAAAGCAGCCCCCCAAAAGTGATTGACAATGTGTTGAACTTTGTACGTCCGGGGTCAATTATTATTTTTCACGATTCGCTAAAGGCAGAAAAAAATTTAAAAGTGGCCCTGCCGATTGTTATAGAAAAACTGAAAGAAGAAGGATATCAATTTGCCTTGCTACCCGAGACAAAAGAGGCAAAAGTAGCAAGCTAACAAACAGACAAATTTTTAAGATCATGTTGAATATTTTACTTGTTGGATCAGGAGGAAGAGAACACGCGATGGCGTGGAAAATTAAGCAATCAGAAAAAGTTGACAAGCTGTTTATTGCGCCTGGCAACGCCGGAACTGCCGATGTCGGTGAAAACATTGCTGTAAGCGTTTCTGATTTTGAAGGACTGAAAAAAGTGGTTCTTGAAAAATCGATCAACCTCGTGGTGGTTGGCCCGGAAGTCCCTTTGGTTGATGGCTTGCACGATTTCTTTTTGGACGACGAAGAACTGAAAGACGTAAAAGTTGTTGGTCCTCAAAAAGAAGGTGCAACTCTCGAAGGATCGAAAGATTTTGCGAAAGACTTTATGGATCGTCATAACATTCCAACTGCAAAATATAAAACAGTAACCCCCGAAACACTTGGCGAAGGAATTGAATTCCTGAAAACCATGAAAGCACCGTACGTTTTAAAAGCGGATGGACTAGCTGCCGGAAAAGGAGTGCTGATTATTGAAGATTTGGAAGAAGCCGAAGCCTCGTTAAAAATTATGCTTGATGGCCAATTTGGTGAAGCAAGCAGCAAAGTGGTAATCGAAGAATTCTTGTCGGGTGTGGAATTGTCTGTTTTTGCCATTACCGACGGGAAAGATTACAAAATTCTTCCCGAAGCCAAAGACTACAAACGAATTGGCGAAGGCGATACCGGACTAAATACCGGTGGTATGGGAGCAATAAGTCCCGTTCCATTTGCCAATGCCGAATACATGAAAAAAATTGAAGACCGCATCATCAAACCAACCGTTGACGGCTTGCAAAAAGATGATATCCCATATAACGGATTCATCTTTTTTGGGTTGATTGACGTTGATGGTGACCCGTACGTCATTGAATACAACGTTCGCATGGGTGATCCGGAAACCGAGGCCGTAATGCTACGAATCAAATCAGACTTTGTCGACCTGCTTGAAGCAGCAGCCAACGGCACCATGTCCGAACAATCCATCGAAATTGATGAGCGCACGGCTGTAACAGTCATGTTGGTTTCTGGCGGATATCCGGGCACATACGAAAACGGAAAAACCATGACTGGATTCGACAAAGTTGAAAACAGCATCTTGTTCCACGCCGGAACCAAGCAAGAATCGAACAAGGTGGTAACTGCCGGAGGACGCGTTATTGCCATCAGTTCATATGGTTCATCGATGAAAGAAGCCCTGAAACAATCGTATGCGAATGCTGAAAAAATTGAATTTGACGGGCGTTACTTCCGAAAGGACCTCGGGTTCGATCTATAAGATCATAACAAAGGCTATTTAAGATAAAAACGATGATACTTCGAATACTCAAAACCAACCAGGCCTATCACTTTATACTCATTCCGGTACTTGTATTGGTTTTATGGTTTCGTTCGTATATTCATCCGGAGTATTTCCCTTTTTTTGAGGGCGAAAGCGATATGTTTCTTTACCAACTGGTGCATCACTGGCTGTCGAAATCGCCATTGATTAGCAACCTACTTGCCATCTTTTTCGTCATTACACTTTCGTTTCTGATCCTTCGCTTAAATACGACCTATGCCTTTATTCGGGTCCGCACCTTTCTGCCTTCCAACATATTTGTTTTAATTGTTAGTGGTCTGATTTCATTGCATGCTCTTCATCCGGTTTATTTTGCCTTGCTGTTTATAGTCTTATGCGTCGACCGTATCTTTCAATCATACAAAAAAGAAACGTTTTACGCGCAAGCTTTTGAAGCCGGGTTCTTTATCAGCGTGGGAAGTTTGTTCTACTTCAATCTTATTTTTTTCTTTCCCATTATCTGGCTGGGTTTTCTGCTAATTAAAAGCAGCCCTAAATGGCGAAATTTTGTCCTGCCCATTTTGGGGCTCATGGTTCCCTGGCTATTTGCCTGGTCATACTATTTCCTCACCGATCAGATTCACGTTTTCAACGCAACCATCTCAAAAAATTTGTACACCGAAAATTACTTTTTGAGACAAAACTTACCGCTTCAGATTTACCTTGGATTTTTAATCCTAATCACCTTAATTTCGAGCGTATTTCTACTAAACCAATACGATGAAAAGAAAATCAGCACGCGTAAGTACTTTCAGGTTTTCTTTTTAATTTTTCTGGTGTCATTCGTTTTGCTTATTGCTGTACCTGCGGTTTCTCAAGAAATTCTGATCATCATGGCACTCCCGCTCACATTTCTGATCTCGAATTACCTCATCTTCATGAAGAAGAGATTCTGGAGTAACCTAATTATGTACCTTTTTCTTGCCTTGACAATTTACATGCAGTTTACCTGATGGATCCTCAAAAACCAACTTTGGCAATTTATGGAATTCAGGATCGTGATGACTATGAATATCCGCTTTATGTACACGACCACAATCTGGCGATCATGCAAAACGGGCAGGTTCGCGACTTTTTACAACTCGAACGGATTACTCGCAGAAAACGGGACAACAATTTACACAAACACCTCTATTCCATTTTAAAAGAAAAGAAACGACTGGCTGAAGACTTTGATCTCGTATTTGTTGACAACGTTATTGGAAGAAGTTTTATTACAACACAAGGGAACGCCCGCTTTGAAGCACCATTAAATCAATCGCTGGCCAATGATCTGGAAGCAGGAAACGGCTGGTGGTTTGGCAAAGAAGTCAAAGCCTGGGCACTGAACCACGAACTGGCGCATGTTTTTACCTGCCTGCCTTTCTATGGCAATTTCAAAAACAACAGCCTGCTTGTCCATTTCGACGGAGGTGCCAGCAAAAGCAATTTTTCAGCCTGGCTTTTTCGAGACAACGAGATTGAAAAAGTTACAGCCAATTGGGATTATCAGCACCTCACAGCCCTGTTCAACGCCAATGCGTTGGTATTTTCCGTAATTGGAGCAAAGCTGAATGAGCAGAATTCAGTTCCCGGTAAAATGATGGGGCTTGCCGGCTATGGAACGTTCCGGCCAGCGTTAGCCGAATGGCTGAAAAAGCATGATTTCTTTCAAAACATCTGGGCAAAAAAATCAGTCTTCTTCCGACAAGCAAAAGAGGATTTTAATATTGAATTGAAATCGTTTGACCAGAAAAACCCGTTTCTGCAAAATATCATCGCCACCATTCACGAACTGTTTGTGCGTGAAACTCTTTTAATTTTTCAGAATCTCCGACAGCAAACCGGATGCAAAACGCTTTACTACTCTGGCGGCTGTGCGCTAAACATTGTGGCCAACACGCGACTGATTGAATCCAAACTATTCGATCAGATTTTTATCCCGCCCTGCTGCGAGGATTCGGGGCTGGCATTGGGTGCTGCAGCATTTGTCGAGTGGAAAAAACATGGGCAGGTGGAGCAGCATTCAGCGTACCTCAACAATTGGAATTTGCCAACAAATAAATTTCAATACAACACCGATGATTTAGAGCAAGCTGCCCAATTACTAATCTCCGGAAACGTAATTGGAGTCTGCAATGGCTTTGGCGAATCGGGTCCTCGTGCGCTAGGCAACCGAAGTATGCTGTGCATGGCCAACAACAAAAGTCTCGCTAAAAAAATAAGCATGCAACACAAGCAGCGCGAGTGGTATCGCCCGGTTGCTCCCGTGATGTTGGAAAAAAATGCCCGCTATTTTACCGGGCAAACAACCATCCATAAGCTCAGTCAATTTATGCTCCTTGATTTTTCAATCCTGCCTGAGAAACAAGCCGAACTGGAAGGTGCTGTTCATCGTGATGGAACTGCCCGCATCCAAACTCTTTTTGGTCGGGAGCAGAATCCCTACCTCTGGGATTTACTCAATCTGCTCGGCGAAAAATATCAGGTCAGGGCATTGATCAACACGTCTTTTAATACCAAAGGAGAACCAATTGCACATACGACAGCAGATGCACAGAAATCGGCAAAAGAAATGAAAATTGGAGGAGTTGTGATCAATGGAAAGGTGCAAAAGATAGCCGATTACTGAAAGATACTTCTACTTGGAATCCTTCTTCAACACCTCACGAATTAACGATAATAATTTTGTTCTCTGAATCGGTTTCGAAATGTAATCCGTACAGCCAGCAGCCAGAATCGTACTTCTTTCTTCGGGCATGGCATAAGCAGTTTGTGCGATAACCGGCATGGTCAATCCGCTTTTGCGAATTTCGGCAATCGTTTCATAACCATTCTTAACAGGCATATTAATATCAAGCAGAATCAAATCCGGAGTATCCTCCTTCAATAGCTCTAGCAATGACTGACCATCCAGCGCTGTCTTAACAATCACGCCCTCGATAAGTAAAACCTCTTCCAGGTAAGTTAATGAGTCCAAATTGTCTTCTGCTATAAAAACTTTGCTTCCGCTAAGACTCCATTTACCGTTATGTTGCTCTACCTGTTTTGTCACCCCCATTTCACCTTGATCCGAAAAAGGTAAGGTAAAGTAAAAGCAACTGCCTTCGTCCACAATCGATTCAACCCAAATAACTCCACCAAGCAATTCAACTAATCCTTTGCAAATACTCAGCCCCAGCCCGTTACCTTCTTTCATAGAAAAACTGTCAACCTGAATAAACCGTTCAAAAATGGCCTTCTGCTTCGTATCAGAAATACCAATCCCGGTATCTTTTACATAGAACTCAATCATTTCGCCTCTTGATCCTGCTTTTATGGAAAAACCAAATTCAACAAATCCCTCTTTCGTAAATTTTATGGCATTATTGATTAAGTTATTCAGAATTTGCTTCAAGCGCACTGGGTCCGTTTTCAAATAAATATCATTTGACAATTCAATTTGCGGCTCCTTTAACTGAATCGTATCACTTTGGCGAAGCTTTTTGCTTTGTTTTTGGGTGATATAAACCTCCTGCATAATCTTATTGATATTGCAAAGGCTGAAAAATAAGGGCAGTTGATTTGATTCCAATTTTGAAAAATCAAGAATATCGTCAATAATCTGAAGCAATTGAATTCCTGAATTCCTAATGATTTCGCTATAATCCTCGAATTGTCCCTCTTCGAGATCAGGGGATAACAATTCGGAGAACCCAAGAATTGAATTGAGTGGTGTTCGGATTTCATGACTCATATTGGCCAGAAATGCAGTCTTTAACCGCTCGCTTTCCTGCGCCCTGTCGATTGCCTTTTCCAGTTCGGTATTGATCTGTTTGAATTTTTCATTTTGAACTTCAACAGCGTGAGTGCTTCCTAAATCATCAATCATCATATTTAACCCCATGGCAAGTGAATCCAAGAGATCATCTTTTCCCGACAAATCCAGTTGAACAGAAAGGTCTCCCTGCCCGACCTTCATAATCACCTCAATCATCTCCTCAATCCGAATTCTATCTCTCTTTTTCTTCACCATTCTATTCAGCGTAAATTCTTATTGATCTTTAAGCCACCGTTCAAGTTACTCTCTCAACCAGGCTATGGCTTCCTCTTTTGTTGAAAAAAAACGCATTTTGTTACCACTGCTAACTCGCATAACAAAAGAGGCGATTACCTTTGCAACCGGATGCAGTCCGAAAGTGGCAACTTTTTCGGTATTGTCGTGCTCAATCAGGGTTTTCCACATTTTTCTAGCTCCCGGAGAGTTTTTTCCTGACTTGTTCAGGTCGATCAAAAAATTCACTTTCCCTTTAATTAAAGCAGACATCTTCATGCAGATTTCAGCTTGTGCTTTGGCAAATTCGGTTGTCTGCTCGCCAACCGCAATTACATAGATAATATTATCATAGATTAGAGAAAATTTATTTGTATTGACCCATATTTCTTTGTCACTTATTTCTCTCACCTTAATTTCTTCATCAATGTCTCCCATTTTTTTAAGGATAAGTAGTTTTTCTGCAATTAATTTAAAGATATCAAAGTTATTCAATTAATTATTCAGATGTATGTCATGTTGATTTTTATCAACTTCATCTGGTATCTCTTCAGATGTCTGTTTGGCATTTTTGCTTGTATTGATTACACTTTTGGACAAGAAGATCATCAACTCAGCCCCCCAACCGCATTAACCGACCACATTGCAACAAATTCAGGACAATCTGCCGGGCAATTCTATATTTTTCAGAAAAAAATCGTCATTTCTGCTGTAACGTCTGAAAAGATTATTCGTCCTATTTAGAGAATCTCGACAGGAGTAGGATCGAAAAAGACCACTCACATAGAAAAATCGGTTGTTCATCGAATTTATTACAGAAATAAGTCTTGAATTTCGGAATTTTAATACCTCAAAGCAGAAAACAATTAAACAAATGATCAAACTAAACAACATTCACAAGTCCTATGTCATGGGTAACAGCAAGCTACATGTGCTCAAAGGCATCAATCTGGATATTGAGCAGGGAGAGTTTGTTTCCATTATGGGATCATCCGGTTCCGGCAAGTCTACCTTGCTTAATATACTAGGTATGCTCGATAACCACGACCAAGGAAGCTATTACCTAAACAACCAACAGATTAAAAACATGAGTGAAAAGAAAGCCGCCCAACTTCGTAATGAATTGGTTGGTTTTGTTTTTCAGTCCTTCAACCTGATTTCGTTTAAAAATGCGATGGAAAATGTTGCTCTTCCGCTCTATTACAAAGGAGTAAAGCGCAAAAAGAGAAACATCATAGCCATGGAATACCTCGACAAGCTTGGATTAAAAGATTGGGCTGAGCATATGCCGAACGAAATGTCGGGAGGTCAGAAACAGCGCATTGCCATTGCCCGGGCGCTAATATCGAAACCAAAATTAATTTTGGCCGATGAACCAACAGGAGCTCTGGACACCACAACATCGTACGAAGTAATGGAGATTCTGAAAGAGATCAATAATGACGGAATTACCGTTATTCTGGTAACCCACGAGCACGACATCGCTTCGATGACCAAAAAGATTATTCGCCTCAAGGATGGACAGATCCATGAAATTATTCGAAATGGAGACCTGACTAACTTCAGGGAAGCCTATACGAAAGAATTGGAAACCATTTAGCCCTGAAACCATGTTCGATATTGACAAATGGCAAGAAATCATCGCCACCATCAAAAAAAACAAATTGAGAACTTTCCTTACCGGGTTTGCCATTGCATGGGGTATTTTTATGCTCATGGTATTGCTGGGTGCGGGAAACGGACTAAGTAATGGTGTAGGTTCAAACTTTGAGGGTAATGCAACAAACGCAATGTGGATTTGGAGCCGCGAAACAAGCATGCCTTATCAGGGACTAAAAGCAGGCAGAAGGATTTATTTTGATATGAAAGATTACGATGAAATAAAAAAACTGGATGACATCGATAAAATTTCAGCAAGATATTTCAGCAATTCACGGACCTATTCATTCAAAAACGAATACGGACAATACACCACACAAGGCTGTCATCCTGATTATCGGGATATCGAAAAATTAAACATTGACGAAGGCCGTTTCATCAACGAAATCGATATTCAATATAAACGAAAAGTGGTCGTCATTGGTAAAGACATTAAAGAAGCACTCTTTAAAGGAATTGAGCCGGTTGGAGAATATTTGAACATTGGAGGTGTACTCTATAAAATTATTGGCGTCTATGCCGAGTCTGATCCGCGGGAAGGAGCACAACAGGGGCTCATCCCTATTACAACTGCTCAATTAATATTTAACATTGGCGATCGCATTCACAATCTGGCTGTTACCACCAAAGATATTTCGAAGAAAGAGAGCCTTCAAATTGAAAAGAAAATTCGCACACTGCTTGCTGCCAATCATAAAGTTGACGTAAACGATACCCGGGCAATTGGTATTTACAATTCGTTGGAAAATTACATCGAGACCATGAATATCTTTAAAGCCATAAATATCTTTATATGGCTAATAGGTATTGGGACACTCATCGCCGGCATTGTTGGGGTTAGCAACATTATGCTCATTGTTGTAAAAGAGCGAACCAAGGAAATTGGTATTCGAAAAGCCATTGGAGCCTCGCCTTCGTCAATTATTGGTTTAATCTTGCTCGAATCGGTATTTATCACCCTATTGGCTGGATATATCGGCATGCTGTTCGGAATCTCACTGATGGAGCTTATTAACTTTGTTATGGAGCAACAAAGCTCGGCTGCATCAAGCAGCGATCGCGGGCAGTTCACAATGTTTTTGAACCCGACTGTTGATCTTCGTATTGCAATTAGCTCGTTATTACTTTTGGTTGGCGCCGGTACCTTGGCCGGATATATTCCTGCAAAACGAGCAGCATCAATAAAACCGATTGAAGCACTCCATAACGAATAAACAAATACGATGATAGAAAGATTTAACGAAATATTATCCGCCTTAAAGAAAAATAAGCTACGCAGCTTTTTAACTGCATTTGGGGTTTTCTGGGGAATATTCATGCTTATTATTATGGCAGGAGCCGGAAAAGGACTTGAAACCGGTATTACTGATGGTGTTGGTAAAATTGCCGTAAACTCATTTTTTATGTGGACACAACGAACAAGTAAGCCTTATGAAGGGTTCAGGCGTGGCCGCAACTGGGATTTCAACAATGAGGATATTGAATATATTCGCAACCATATTCCTGAAGTTAAAACAGTTGCGCCTCGACTTTTTGGTTCGTGGTTGAGCGGAAATAATACGATCAGGGGAGACCGAAGCGGTTCATTCAACATTAAAGGAGATTACCCGGAGTGGGCAAACATCGATCCCGCCGAATTTCCGAAAGGGCGCTGGTTAAACGAAATTGATATTAAACAACGCCGAAAGGTTTGTGTTGTTGGCGAGAAAGTTGTTGACGAGATGTTTTCGAAAGACGAAGAACCTCTTGGTGAATATTTAAAAATAGGAGGAGTTTTCTATCAGATAGTCGGAGTCATTCATCCGGTATCAAATATGAATATGAATGGCAAGACCGACGAAAGCATCTTTCTGCCATTTACAACGATGCAAATTGCCTACAACTACGGAAATGATGTTCACATGATGGGCATTACTGCCGCCGAAGGATTGAGTGCAAGTGCTGTTGAAGAGAAAGTGATTTCAGCGATTAAGAAACGACATAAAATTGCACCGGACGATGTGCAGGCAGTTGGACACATAAATATTGAAAAGCAATTTAAGCAATTCGCGACCTTATTTGGCGGCATTAGTATTTTAACATGGATTGTAGGAATTGGTACGCTGCTGGCAGGAGTTATCGGTGTTAGCAATATTATGCTGGTAATTGTGAAAGAACGAACCCAGGAAATCGGAATTATGCGAGCTATTGGTGCCACCCCTCGTGTAATCATTGCCCAAATAATCTCCGAGAGTGTTTTTTTAACCACTATTGCCGGATATTTTGGACTCTTTTTCGGAATTTTTCTTTTAGAACTGGCCAATAAGGGGCTCGAAAGCGCTGCTGAGAATGGAGCTGACATTTTCATTAAAAACCCGGAAATAAACTTAACCGTTGCTGTTTCGTGCCTGCTAATCCTGATTATTTCAGGAGCTTTTGCAGGTTATATTCCTGCACGCAGAGCCATTCAAATAAAACCCATTGATGCACTAAGAACAGAAAATTAAAAAATAATAATACCACAGCCATGAAAAAATTCTTTAAAATCTTACTAATTGTAATCCTTATTGCTTCCTTCTTCGGAACGATTTATTTTTTATATTCAAAGTCGAAAAGCCAACCTGATGTCTATAAAACCGAAACCCCGAAAATAGACAACATTACAAAAAAAACGGTTGCAACAGGTTCGGTTGTTCCCCGTAAAGAGATTGAAATAAAACCACAAGTATCCGGAATTATTGAAGAAATTTACCTTGAAGCTGGTTCGGAAGTAAAAATGGGGGACATTATCGCCAAAGTAAAAATTATTCCCGATATGGTAACCTTAAACAATGCCGAATCGAGAGTAAATCAGTCACAATTAAACTACGAAGATTCAAAAATTGACTACAACCGGCAAAAAGAGCTTTTTGACAAAAAAGTTATTCCTTATGGAGAGTACCAAAAAGCACAACTGTCGTTTAACGCGGCTCGCGAAGAGCTAAATGCAGCACAAAACAACCTTGATCTGATTCGAAAAGGAGCGACAAAACAAACAGCGCATGCATCCAACACGCTTATCCGCTCAACGATTGATGGAATGATTCTGGATGTTCCGGTGGAGGTTGGAAATTCTGTTATCCAATCAAATACCTTTAATGATGGAACCACAATCGCCGTTATTGCCGATATGAGTGACATGATTTTTGATGGAAAAGTAGACGAAACCGAAGTCGGTAAAATCCACGAGGGAATGGACATCGTCTTGACAATTGGAGCGATTGAAAATGAAAAGTTCGAAGCAAAGCTCACCTACCTCTCGCCCAAGGGAGTGGAAGAGAACGGAGCCATTCAGTTTGAAATTAAAGCCAACGTAAACCTGAAAGAAGGACAATTTATACGTGCCGGGTACAGCGCCAATGCCAATATTGTTTTAGAAAAAAAGGATAGCGTAATGGTGATACCTGAAGGTTTTCTGAATTTTGAAAACGATTCGTCCTTTGTTGAAATTAATACCGGAACAGAGGAAGAACCCAACTTCGAAAAACGATTTGTACACACCGGTCTTTCTGATGGAATTAATATTGAAATTACCGAAGGCCTCAGTCTGAAAGATAAAGTTAAAGGGGAGAAAATTGATCCAAAGAAATTAAAAGAAAAAGAAACAAACGCTGGCTAACCGACTGGATCAGGCCAACATTTTTGCGGTTAAAATAACGCGACTAAATCAGCACTATTTCAAACGAATGACTAAATTAGCCCATTGGATAACAAAAAGAAATCAACCATGAAACATTTATTTCAGATTGTTGCACTGATCACTCTTATTTTTTCGGGAACTGCGAAAGCCCAGCAGAACTGGGATTTGCAGCAATGCATCGATTATGCACTCGAAAATAACATTCAGATTCAGCAACAATCAATCAATACCGACTATTATCAGAATGAATTGCAACAAGCCAAAAATAACCGCTTGCCATCGCTAAGTGGAAGCTTGTCAAACAGCTTTAATTTTGGCCGCTCGTTACAATACGATAATACTTACGCCAATTATAATTCGAACCAGACCGGAGCCAGCCTAAGTGCCAATGTTCCTCTTTGGAATGGTTTCAAGTTGCAAAACTCAATTGACAAAGCAGACCTGGACTTAAGAGCCAGCCTGGCAGATTTGCAAAAAGCCAAGGATGACATCAAGTTATACATTGCAGCCGCATATCTTGAAATTTTGTTTGCCGAAGAATTAGTGCAAGTCGCCGAGGATCAACTGGAAGTAACCAAGCTACAGATTGACCGAACTCAAAAATTGGTTGATGCCGGAAGCCTGGCCAAAGGAAGTTTGTTGGAAATTGAAGCCCAACAAGCCAATGAAGAATTGAACCTGGTCAATCAGCAAAACAGCCTGCAACTGGCCTATCTTAATTTGTACCAGCTATTGGAGATCGCTTCTCCCGATCAATTTAAAATTGAAAAGCCGGTATTACCTGTTGTTAAAGCAAACGGATCGTTGCTTAACTCAATGGACGTGTTTCGAAATGCGGTCAAAATCCGCCCCGAGGTGAAAAGTGCCGAATACCGCCTGGGAAGTTTAAAAGAGCAAGTAGCCATTGCTAAAGGAAGTTTGTACCCTAGTTTAACGTTTGGTGCCGACTACTACAACTCGTACAACAACAAATACAAAGATTTTAACGGCGACGAAATTTCGCTAAACGATCAGTTGAAGAATAACGAACGCTACGGACTAGGAGTAAATTTAAGTATTCCAATTTTCAGCAAAGGGCAGGTTCGCACGCAGGTTAAAAATGCGGAGTTGCAGGTGCTGAATCAGGAATATGAACTACAGAGCACCAAAAATACGCTTCGTAAAGATATTGAACAAGCATACACCAATGCCCTGGCCGCCTTAAAAAAATATATGGCCAGTAATAAAGCAGTGGAATCAACACAGGAAGCTTTTCGGTATACCGAAGAAAAATTTAACGTGGGTATGGTTAACTCGGTCGAATATAACCAATCGAAAAATAACCTGGCCAAAGCTAAAAGTGATCTGGCGCAGTCCAAATACGAATACATTTTCCGAACCAAAATACTCGATTTCTACAACGGCAACCCGTTGAATTTGTAGAATTTTGTTGTTCTGAATTGAAAGATCCGGTCTGTCTCGTGCAGGCCGGATCTTTTTCTTAGGCTCTACAAGCGATTTTCCGGCTTGCGGGTTCCTTTGTGACTACTCTTACATGCCCACCCGCGGTTGCAGCTCACAAACTGAGCCTTCAGCTTCGTACTTTCGCAATTGCAGGGCCTTGCCGGAGGCGTCGGATTCCTTCCCGCGCTGTTGCAGGAGCTTGCCCGGCGCGTCAGATTGCCCCGCTCGCAGTTGCGGCTGGCTACCCGAGGGGTCGGGTAGCCAGCCGCGCAATTGCAGGGACCCACATTTCAATCTTTTAGGGTAATGTTCATTAAACTGCGTCAGTTGGAATAACAGGAAAGCTAGATCACTTCCAGCTCTTTCCCTACTTTTATAAAAGCTTCAACAGCCCGATCAATTTGCTCCGGCGCGTGAGCAGCCGACAGCTGAACCCGGATACGGGCTTTCCCTTTAGGAACTACCGGGTAAACAAATCCAATCACGTAAATGCCTTCTTCCAGCAATCGGTCGGCAAATTTTACAGCAAGTGGTGCATCGTAAAGCATAACCGGAACAATAGCTGTTTCACCCTTCACCAAATCGAAACCGGCAGTTTGCATTTTTTGACGGAAATGATTGGCGTTCTGCATGGTTCGGTTTTGCAACGCTGAGGAAGCAGAAAGCATATCCAGCACTTTCAAAGTAGCGCCAACAGTTGCCGGTGCCAGTGTATTGGAAAACAAATAGGGTCGGGATCGTTGACGAAGCATCTCAATAATTTCTTTTCGGCCAGAAGTACAGCCTCCATTTCCACCACCCAATGCTTTACCAAAAGTGGTCGTAATAATATCAATCTTACCCAGTAAACCGAAGTGTTCAGCAGTTCCTCGCCCGGTTGCTCCAATGTAACCTGTTGCATGCGAATCGTCCACCATCACCAGGGCATCGTATTGATCACACAGCTCAACAATCTCGGGTAGTTTCGCTAAATCGCCGTCCATCGAAAATACGCCATCAGTCACCACCACGCGGTATTTTTCCGACTGACTTTCAACCAGGCAACGCTCCAGTTCTGCCATATCCGAATGCTTGTACCGGTAGCGCTGCGCTTTGCACAAGCGAACTCCGTCAATAATCGACGCGTGGTTCAACTCATCCGAAATAATGGCAGAATCAGTTCCCAGCAAAGGCTCGAACACCCCACCATTGGCATCGAAAGCAGCGCAATACAAAATGGTATCTTCTGTGCCCAGAAACTCCGATGTTTTTTGCTCCAGCTCTTTATGAATGGCTTGCGTTCCGCAAATAAAACGAACCGACGAAAGTCCAAAGCCCCAATCATTCATTACGTTTTGAGCAGCGTGAACAACATCAGGATGGCTGGCCAATCCCAGGTAATTGTTGGCGCAAAAATTCAATACTTCGTTTTCGTTACCAACCTTAATCGCTGCACCTTGAGCCGAAGTAATAATTCGTTCGGTTTTATAAAGTCCCTGTGATTTTAATTCTTCGAGGGTTTGTTGTAAGTCCTGTTTTATCTTGCCGTACATTCTTGTAGATTTTAATAGTTAAGATATTGAAATCCGGGTGTTGACCCTTCATCAAAATAACTGAAAACAAATGAAATAAACAGTGATAAATAACAGGCAGGAATTCGAAGTTCCAAATTCCAAAAAACTAATTTTCGGAACAAGCTGATCTAAATGGCACCTCCTGATCCCCTGAAACTGCTTGTGACAACGATAATCAACTATTTCATTACCCTTTCAATCGGGGGTTGACCACATTATTATACAACGAACCAAATGTAAAAGACAATCCAACTCGAAGCCGATAATTATAGGCTGTAGCCTGTTGCACCTGTTTTGTTAAGATTTCTTCAACGGTAGCTTCGCTTTTCAAGATGGATAAACGGTCGTTAATGATAGAGTATTCGCCAGAGACGTTCAACGAAAGTCCTTTCCAAACCCTGAGATAAAGTCCTGAGTATATCGCAAAACTGTTTTTGTCGAAATCGTGGAAATAGTTTTTTGTCGAAATCGACGTGTATGCAGAGCCCCATTTCTCCTGTACTTTGTAGGCTATGGATAGAATTTGCCGAAAAAGATCTTCATTAATTTTGTTGTAAATCGTTGTATCCAGATACTCACGTCCGTTATAACCGAGACGATATGAAAACCGAAGCTGTTTTCGACTGGAAAGTTCGTAAGGAAAAAGATTGTATTCAACGGCAGGCAATGCCCAAAAGTTCAACTTAATGTTACTGTAGGTACTTGATGATATACCTGAATTCACTCCAACAGCCATGTGGTTTCCAATGCTTTTCACAATCAGGTTTTCAAAAGAACGGCTGGTTCTGGTCGCTGTAATTTCCTCTCCATCTGTTTTGTACCAGTCCTCATCGTATCTGCTATCCACATCAAACTCAACTCTCCATTCAGGGGTTATCCTTTCAGCATCAATGGCAAAATCCAGATCAAACTCTCGTTCGGTTTCTTCTCCATTAATACTGGTGTTGCCACGAATGGCGAAAACCCAACTGTCCCACTTGTCTTCATTTTCAATTTTCCCTACCGTATGTTCTCCATTAAACTTAACATCAACGATCTGCGAACCATGTGCCAGGTAGCGTGCCAACCCCAGTCTTATCACATTGGTATAGTTGTCCCTGATTTCGGAATTGGTTTTGTCTGGCGAAGAAAAATAATAGAGCGTATCGTTCAGTCCTTCAAACTCGCCGGCACCAATAAAATAGAAAAGATATTGCCGCCCGCTTCCCCCTGTCCGTTGCAAAGTACTCAATAAATGGACATTGGCCGCGTCGCTTGTGCGAGAATAATTAACGTGTTTTATCTCCTGCCTGATATGGGTCAAATCAATCCCCTCTGTGTCAAAAAAAACGTTGACCTCAATCGGATCTCCATCAGGGGTTGTAGAAGCAATCATGACTGTTGGGTGAGAAAATATTAAAAACAGAAGAAACAAGGTTGTGAAACTAATTTTCATTCGCATAAGGGTTAGTTGGTTTTTTTTCAAATAGTTAACCATTTGAACTACAAATTTGCAAATACCATTTCAGGAATAAAAGTACCATTAACAAATATTTTGAAATTTGTAAAATCAACCAATTATCCTGAGCAGCAAAAGGAGCTTTACAGCTCCAATCGGAGTTGCTCGTTCAGCAACCGAAAGCTCAGTCGGTGGTGCGAACTTGGCCCGTGTTCTCTAATTGCTTCACGATGTACTTTTGTTGGATAACCTTTGTTTTTTGCCCACTGATAATGAGGAAAGTCCTGATGAATTTGGTTCATATAATCGTCGCGATAAGTTTTTGCCAACACCGATGCGGCAGCAATCGGTAAAAACTTACCATCGCCTTTAATGATGCAGTCGTGTGTTATTTCCGGATAAATTGTAAACCGGTTACCATCAATCAACAGATGTTCGGGCTTTATCCTCAGGTTGGCAACTGCCCGGTGCATGGCCAAAAATGAAGCGTTCAAGACGTTGATCTCATCAACTTCCTGATTGGTTACCACTCCTACTCCAAAGGCTACGGCCTGCTCCTCAATAATTGGGCGCAACAGGTAACGCTGCTTTTCACTTAATTTTTTAGAATCGTTAAGCAATTCGCTCTCGAAAGTAGCTGGCAAAATTACTGCCGCTGCATAAACAGGCCCCGCCAAACAACCTCTTCCGGCTTCATCGCATCCGGCTTCAATCCGTCCTTCTTTTAAAAATAATTGTAGTGCTTTTGTCTCCTCGATCATCGTTTGCTACATTCAACTCATTACAAAATCAGGTGTTCAAACAAATTTGAATGCTTCCCCACAGTTGGTCTGCTGTTTTATCCCATGTAAATTTCGTCTGTTGTTTCCGACCTTTTTCAATCAGGTCTGCCCGAAGGTCGGCATCGTTGGCCACCCGGATCATGGCATCTTTAATCTGGCTCACCTCAAACGGATCAGCATAATAAACCGCATTACCACCAACCTCTGGCAGGGAGGTGGTGTTGGAGCAAATAACCGGAATTCCGGCACTCATTCCTTCAATAATCGGAATTCCGAAACCCTCAAAATACGGGACAAAAGTCATGGCCAGTGCAGCGCCCAGCACCTGATGCAATTCTTCAATAGGCAAGCGCCCGGTAAAAACCACATCATCTTTAAAACGCATCCCTTCGTAGGTTCTGGTAATATCACCGGTTTTAAACATTTCACCTCCGGTAATCACTAATTTAATATCCGAATCTACAGAGGTACGAAAAGCATCGAAAGCACGCAGCAATCCACAAATATTCTTTCGTGGATGTAATGACCCAATGTATAAAAAATATGCTTTCCCATTGGTATATTTTTCACGGGCAGTTGCTTTCTCTTCGTCTGAAGTAGCGGTATATAACTTGTTTACGCCATTATAAACCACGTCAACATCATCAGCAGGCACACGGTAGGTCCGGCAAATATCTTCTTTTGAGTAATACGAAACCGTGGCAATACGTTTGGCACGTTTGGCAAACCGGGGGAAAAAATAATTGTAATACTTCGCCGTCAGCCAAGGTAAATCCTTTGGACGGTGTGCAAAGTTAATATCATGAATAACAGCCAGCTGTTTCACACGGGTATTTAGCGACAAATAACCATCGGGAGATAAAAACAAGTCCGCTTTGTATTTCCGAAGCACCAATGGGATACGAATCTCAAACCACAAAAGCCACAATAATGGATGTCGGGTTGGTGGTGAAATCACAATTGGCTTCACATTATCCGAAAAAATAAAATCCTCATCATACTTCCGGTCAAAAATAAAAAGAAACTGGTGCTCAGGATGATTCTGAGTGATTCGGGAAAGTGTTTCCTTGGTAAACCAACCAATCCCTTCCAGTTTTCCTTTTTGCAATAGTCGGGTATTTACAGCGATGATCATTCGATTTTCGGATTATTTAAATTCAATGTGAGAATTATTCTGCCATCATTAAAAAAATAGCCACAATTAAAGTTAAACCGTTTAATAAAAAGCAACTCATAAAATCGTGGGCATTTCAAGTCAAATTTACAAAGTCTGCCTAAAAAATGCTTATTTT
The DNA here is from genome assembly GCF_009847015.1 of Sunxiuqinia indica. Classification (GTDB taxonomy): domain Bacteria; phylum Bacteroidota; class Bacteroidia; order Bacteroidales; family Prolixibacteraceae; genus Sunxiuqinia; species Sunxiuqinia indica. The sequence continues at coordinate 19,752 of NZ_WVEM01000011.1, read as the reverse complement.
TAACCAAATTAATCAGAAAAAGAATACGCCTGTTGAAACGCAAGTTTGTCACAAACCTTTTACTACTCCTTTTCCTGAATCTGCTAATCAAACCTTTTTGGATTTTTGGTATTGACCGCACGGTTCAAAATATGGTTGGCGCAGAAAGCTATGGGTTGTATTTTTCGTTGCTTAACTTTTCAATCGTTCTCAACATCTTACTTGATCTGGGAATCACCAATTTCAACAACAGAAACATAGCGCAACACAGTCATTTACTTCAGAAATACCTCAACAATATTGTTGGGCTTAAATTTTTGCTGGCTGTTGGCTACGCATTTGTTTGTCTGCTCGTTGCCATGGTCATTGGCTACAACGAGGTACAACTGCATTTGTTACTCTTTCTGGTTTTTAACCAATTTCTGATTTCCTTTACCTTTTACCTTCGATCGAATATTAGCGGATTACACCTGTTCCGAACCGATAGTTTGCTTTCGGTGCTTGACCGAAGCCTGATGATCGTGTTTTGCAGTGTATTGCTTTTTACCGATTGGTTTGGCGGCTTCTTCTCCATCACCTGGTTTGTGTATGCGCAAACACTAGCCTACCTGTTCGCAGCTCTAATCACCTTTTTTACTGTTTTACACTATACCCGGGGAATCCGTATCAAAATCGATTTAAAATATATTCTACTCATTCTAAGACAAAGTTACCCGTTCGCCTTGCTGATTTTATTGATGTCTTTTTATAACCGGATTGATTCGGTGATGTTGGAACGCATGCTGCCTGATCCCCTCGGAAAACAACAGGCCGGTATTTATGCGCAAGCTTTTCGCCTATTGGACGCATTTGCCATGTTTGGGGCTTTGTTTGCCGGATTATTGCTCCCCATTTTTGCACGCATGATTAAACAGCGTGATGATTTGGGGCAGCTCATTCAGATTGCGTTTTTACTGATTATTGTACCTGCAATTCTGGTTGGAGTCGCGGCCAATTTCTACGGCTTCGAAATTATGAATCTGCTGTATCACGAGCATGTTCAGGAGTCAGCACCAATCTTTGGAATTCTCATGATTGGTTTCATCTGCATTGCCACTACTTACATTTTTGGTACCCTTTTAACGGCCAACGGAAGTTTAAAACAGCTCAACTGGATGGCTTTCTCGGGTATGATCATTAATGTCGTACTCAACCTGATTTTGATCCCACAAATACAGGCAACCGGATCAGCTTACGCCAGCTTGGTAACCCAACTGCTAACCGCTGTTGTACAGGTTGCTATTGCTGTTTCTATTTTTAAAATGAAAGTCAACTACTTGCTAATCCTGAAGATCACTGGATTTACCTTATTTGCAATTTTAGCAGCAAAACTCAGCCTGTTGATTGATAACTGGGCCATTGGTTTTGCCTCCATGATAATTGCCGAAATCAGTTATGCATTTGTAAGCCGATTAATTTCGCTAAAAGCCCTTTTCCAAATTTTAACCAAAAAGCAAGCATGAAACGGGCATGGAAAAACTCATTACCAGACAGGAGATTGAATATATGCGAGTTCCAGATGAACCGATAAAAAGTAACCAATTATAGTCTGATGAAACATCGTCTAACACCAAAAGATTTAACTGAAGGCAAAGATTTTGAGCTGCTGGCCGAAGTCGATCACTTACATATCAAGCAATTTATTACCGAACAAATTGTAAACGAGAAAAAGTTGATCCATCAATATTCGGTTTACCAAATAGCGATGATTGCCCTATTTGTTTTTCTTCTGACAAAAGCTATTCTTTCGTATACGAGTGGTATTAGTCAGCCACTTTGGGCAATTGGAGCCTCCCTGGTGTTTTCATTCTCATTGCTCATTATTCTTCACGAATTGATTCATGCAGCCGCTTACCGGTTGGTTGGCACGGGCAAGGTTCAGTTCGGAGCTATTTGGCGGAAGTTTATTTTTTATGCAGCCGTTGATCAGGAAGTCATTGATCATTCTTCATTTCGAACTGTTGCTTTGGCTCCTTTCATCGTTGTAAAGGTAATCAGTATCGTGTTCGCCCTTATTTTTTGGAGCACCTCATGGGCATACTTCTTTGTCAGCCTGATGTGCATTCACTCCTTGTTCTGCGCGGGCGACATAGCGATGTTGGCTTTTTACAAACTACACCCCGATAAAGAAATTTACAATTTTGACGACCTGGGCCAAAAGAAAACATTCTTTTATTTCAAAAAAAAGAATTTACCCAAGTAGATGAGTGTAACCATACAAATAATACTGAGCTAAAAGAAGAAAAAAACGATTTGTGTGAAATTAAATCTACCGAACATGAAGTAACAAAGCATAATAGCTCCGGATGTTTATTTCACATCAACGATATCAATAATCATAAAATAAGCTTTAATCCGAGAAGGACTAAAGCTAAAGTCCAGATGAAAACCAAAGGGTAGAAAAAAAAATTGAAATGGTTGAACAAAGAAGCTCCGAACTGTATTATTATAAAGTTGGTTTGACAAAGCACAATTGATTAGTGAGGTATTAAAAAAATTCAACATTCCTTACAACTAATCATGACACCGACATTCAACATATAATTAAAAACATCACTATGAAAAACAAAATTTCTATTTTTGCTTTTGTTCTTTTTGTCATGTTCTCTGCGAACAGTTACGCTCAGTACAACCCATATTCCGATGGTTCGTCATTGTTCACGGTTGGAGTGGGAGCTTCAAGCTGGGGAATTCCACTTTTTGTCAGGTACGAAAAAGCTGTTGCTGATAATATTACCGCAGGCGGCTCTTTATCTTTTCAGTCAAAAGGGGAAACCTATGGAAGTAACAAATGGAAACACACCATTGTTGGGCTGAATGCCCGGGGGAGCTATCATTTTAACGAGCTCTTAGAAGCACCAGACGAATGGGACTTTTACGGAGGAATGTCGTTAGGCTATTATTTCTGGGATACAAAATATGACGGGGCAGGAGGTTCATATACCTACTCTGGCTCTGGAAGCGGAGGACTAGGCATTGGACTTCATCTGGGAGCGCGTTATTTTATTAAGGACAATATGGGCATCAACCTTGAGTTAGGCGGCGGTTCAGTGCTGGCCGGTGGTACAGTTGGTGTAACATTTCTACTCTAATTGCACCCCAAATTGATCTTAATTGGTATTGACAACAATCTTTAAAAAAGATTACAATAATTAAAACATACAGAATAACTTGGGTTTGATATTAATATCGAACCCAGGCTATTCTGTTTATATCGTAAAATCTTTCTTTTTTTTTTGATTTCTGATAGAAGGAAACAGCGGTAACATCAATTATTTCGTTACTATTTGCTCTACTTCTCCGGGATAAACAGAACAAGAATCTATTCCCATCATTAACATTTCAAACCATATTGTAATGGTATTTATAAAGCGATATTGTCTCCGCTATTAGGCCGGCGATTTTGTTCCGAAAGCTACAACTCTGTCAACCAAAGACTATCGCTTCTATAACACCCGGCTTTTTCGTCGTTTCTTTTTAATCGACGTATAAGCAAGCCGAAAGTTGTGTCATCAAAATATAAAATTTTAATCTATCCCAAAGTTTTATGCACAAACTATACTCCCCTTAAATTCTATTTGATATCTTGTATATCTATTCAGAGTAAGAAAATAGTTTTATGGTCATCAACTTAAGGGTCATTTTATAATAAACGAAAACATCCAATTATGGCTGCTCCTAAGAAAGAATTTGGTACTGCTCCGGTATTTTTCACCGCTATTTCCACCATTTTAGGTGCTATCTTATTTCTCCGCTTTGGCTACGGAGTTGGCACATTGGGCTTTTGGGGTGTGGTTTTTATTGTTTTAATCGGTCACCTGGTAACCATTCCTACTGCGCTGGCCATATCCGAAATTGCTACCAACAAGCGAGTCGAAGGAGGAGGTGAATACTTTATCATTTCACGTTCGTTTGGGTTGAACATTGGAGCAACGGTAGGAATTGCCTTATACATGTCTCAAGCCATTAGTGTGGCATTTTATGTAATTGCCTTTACCGAATCGTTTGAGTTCCTATTTCACTACATACAAGTAAATTACGACTTTGTGTTACCGCGTCAGGCCATCAGCATTCCTGCCATGGCTGGCTTATCTGTACTTATTCTGAAAAAAGGAGCTTCCATGGGTGTGAAAACCCTCTACATTATTGTAGCCATTTTAGCTGTTGCATTGGTCATGTTTTTTGTTGGAACCACGGAATACGCGACCAATAAAAGTTTTTCCATCTTCTCAGCCGATATGCGAAATATGGGTAGTTTTTTTGCTGTTTTCGCCATCATCTTTCCTGCCTTCACCGGCATGACTGCTGGGGTCGGACTCTCCGGCGAGCTGAAGGACCCGTCTAAATCGATCCCTTTGGGAACAACCATAGCCACTGTTGCGGGTATGGTTATTTATCTTTTCATTGCGTGGAAACTAGCTTCATCGGCCAGCGAAACCGACTTAATTCAGGAACAATTAATTATGGGTAAAGTCGCATTGGGCGGCAGCATCATTATTCCTATTGGATTGGCGGCATCTACCTTGTCATCGGCTATTGGCTCGGTGATGGTTGCACCACGAACCTTGCAGGCACTTGCTGCCGACCGTTCTTTCCCAGGAGCCCGAATCAATGCCTTTTTAAGACTAAACGACAAGCAAAAAGGAGAACCCTTTAATGCCACATTGGTCACCATTATTATTGCTTTTATATTTGTTGCAGTTGGTGATGTTGATGCCGTTGCCGGAATTATTTCCATGTTTTTTATGGTTACTTATGGTTCCCTTTGTCTGATATCATTCTTAAACCATTTTGGTGCATCTCCTTCTTATCGACCATCATTTAAATCGCGCTGGTATTTTTCACTAATTGGTTTTGCATCTGCTCTATTTATCATGTTTAAGATCAATGCACTATACGCTTTTCTGTCGCTTCTTGCCATGACCGGCATTTATCTAATTGTAAATCACATACACAGGGATCGAAAGGGATTGGAAATTATCTTCGTCAACGCTATTTTTCAGCTTAACCGCAACCTTCAGGTTTATTTACAAAACGCCCGAAAACGAATATCGTACAAAGAGTGGCGACCGAGTAGTGTTTGCATTTCGGATAAAACATTTGAGCGAAAGGAAGCTTTCCGCCTGTTAAACTGGCTTTCGTATAAATATGGCTTCGGAACTTACATTCACCTGATTAATGGCTATTTCAGCAAAGCTTCAAATATGGAGGCGATGGAGACCTTGGAAAAATTAATCACTCAATTTGGAAAAATAGAAAGTCAGGTTTATGTTGATACTGTTATTTCGCCATCATATACTTCAGCCATTGCTCAGGTTGTTCAGCTACCGGGCATTGCCGGGCTTGAAAACAACATGCTTATTTTTGATAATGACACCAATGACGAAGAAGGACTGCAGCGAATTATCGAGAATTACGCTTTGGTAAACGCCGGAAACTTTGATGTGCTGATTTTGCGAACCGGAGTAAAGAAAATTGATACCCATAAAGACATCCACCTTTGGCTGAAACGTAGCGACGAGTTTAATGCCAACCTGATGATTTTACTGAGCTTTATTATCAATTCTCATCCTGATTGGAAAAAAGGAACCATCAAAATATTTGATGTCAATAAGCCCGGAGAACTGGAGGAGACAAAGGCATATCTTCAGGATCTGATTGTTAAAGGTCGATTACCGATCACCCTGAAAAATATCGAATTCCTGGAAGAAAGCACGGAAGTCAGCATCCGCGAAATGATTAACCAACGGTCGGTTGATGCCGGACTAGTTATTCTGGGCTTCAGGGGTGACCACCTGAAACACGAAGGAGCTCCTCTTTTTCAGGGATTTAACAATATCGATTCCATGCTTTTTGTGAATAGTCATGATGAAAAGGTGATTGAGTAGAAAAAGTCAATCATCCTTTTTACCAAACAATTTCCGGCGGATATAAGTGGCAAATAATCCGGCAGTAAAGGCCAGTAGCGGAAGCATAATTTTATCAAGCACCCAGGGAGGATCATTTTGGATAGTATCCCACAAACGGGTCCACAGGGTATTTTGATTCACCTTGACTTGTATTTTAATGGTTTGTGGCGAAACAAAGTTGCTCCACGAGCTATTGACGTAGTTTTCAATTTTGATGGTTAATTGCTTTTCACCAGGCGTTTGTGGTTCCACCTCCCAATCAAAATATTGAGTCTGTCCCTTTTCAAAATGGCAGTAATACACAGCATCCCGGCTAATAAGCTTAAAGTCTTCGGGATTGAACACCAAAGTTACCCGCAATGAATCGCTGAGCTGAATATCGTGTATTTTAGAATCATTCGCGGCTTGGCTTTCACTAATTCCCATGCTCTTTCCAAACTCCTGAATGGCCTTACTTTCATCGATCTGTTGTTTCACTAACGCCATAACGCGTTCGCCCCGATGCTCCATCATTGAATCGGACGCATAAACCATCATTTGACCGTCATACACCTGACTCCGGGGTGTCGGTTTCTTTGCCGGTATACTTGAACTGCCTGTTGGATTTCCCACATTCGGCTTCCAAACCCCAACAGTTGAGGGACTCTGCGATAAAACGTTGTCTTTTACCGATTTTGACATCGGCTTTTGCACTTTCGCAGGCGGAGGTGGAGGTGGTGGTGGAGCTGGAACCACGATATTCTCTTCCTCCACAACTGGTTCCGGAAGCTGCTCGGAGTCAGGAGAATCAACAATAGCATCAGTCGCTTCAGCAGGAGCAGCTGCCTGTTTTTCCGAGCTTGTAGAACAACCTTCAAACAAAATGAACACAAACAAAATCAGCACATACACCCTGCCGCCGGGTTGATTGATACATTTCATAGGTAGAAGCTAAAAAGGTGACTAAACTATAATTGTTTCCTACTACAAGTTACAAAATAGCCACTTCGAAGTCAACTCCGTATCAGCAGCAATATCAACAACATACAAAAACAAGCTGATCGTCAATTGAATTTAAGATCTTTTTTTCGTAAATTGACTACTCTTATTAGTGAATCACTTCACCAACGAAACCAAAATCAACCTAAATCCATGGTTCCTGCATGAGTCTTTTAGGCCTTTCCAACTATTTAGCCACTCTTTAATTAACCCGAAAACTAATAAATTATGGAGACACAATTCATCGATTTACACACTCACCCGGCCATTAAGCCAATGGGTAAAAGTTTTAACAGCCAAGCTGGCATCAATAGTTCGAATCGCAACCGACAAAATAGCCTCTGGTATACCGATGCTCCTTCTTTACTCGACAAGCTAGCCAACATTACCACCTCCTTAACCAAATTCAGACAGGCCGATTTTACGACATTGGCAAAGGGCGGTGCGCATACCATCATGGTATCGCTTTGTGGCTTGGAGAAAGGTTTTGTAATGACCAAGATGGGTACGAAACTACCGGGCGACCTACTCAACAACCTGGTAATTGGTATGGGCAAAAAACGAATTGACTATGTCCAGAAGATGGATAACTACTTTACCGATCTGGAAATGGAATACCAATTTTACCGCCAATTGGATGGGCACAAGCTAAAAATTAACGGACTTTGGCATCAATATAAAATTGTATCGTCGTTTGCCGAGCTGGAAATTGACTCCGAACCTGATATCCGAACAGTCTATATCATTCTGACCATCGAAGGCGGCCACGTGTTTAACACGGGCTTGCAGCGAATGAAAAAAACGGCTTCATCCACCGAAGTACTTGCTAATGTTGAGCAGGTAAAAAAATGGGATCACCGACTTTTCTTCATGGGGTTAACACATCATTTTGACAACGAACTGGTAGGCCATGCGAAAAGCCTGAGTGGCATTGTCAGTAAACTTTGTGACCAAAACGACCGCATGAATGAAGGATTTTCAGATTTGGGCTGGCAGGTTCTGAAAAAACTGCTTGACAATACAGATGGCAAGCGCATATTGATTGACCTAAAGCATATGAGCGTAAAAGCCCGGGAAGAATACTACCATTTCCTTGAGCAGGAGTTCCCTGACGAAATTATTCCGTTAGTTATAAGTCATGGAGCTGTTACCGGTTTTCGATCGCGTCGCCAGTTGGTTGAAGATGATCTGTTCAACTACGGCAAATTTCAGTCTAACGACATCAATTTTTATGATGATGAAATATTACGGGTAGCTCAATCGGGCGGAGTATTTGGGATTCAATTTGACGAACGACGGGTAGCCAGCAAACATGAGTTGAAGAAAAGTGGCCCATTTCTGAGTCGCCGAAAAATGCTGTTTCACAAATCAAAACTACTCTGGAACCAAATTGAACATGTTGCTTGGGTATTGAACCGACATGGTCAATTTGCCTGGGGCATTCAGTGTATAGGTTCTGATTACGATGGAATGATTAACCCCCTTAATGGCTTTTGGACTGCTGAAGAAATGCCACTGTTTGACAGCTACCTTGAAAAGCATGCTTTTAACTTCCTCAATTCGGAGGGAGCCCAATCACTGAAAGAATTCAATAAAATAAAGGCTTCCGACATTGTTGATCGATTTATGAAAGAGAATGCCTATGAATTTCTGAAAAGAAATTTTTAACACCTAACTGATTCAATAGTGCCCATAAAAAAACCCCTTGTCATACAAAATAAAATGTAGTCAAGGGGTCACTAACTTTGGAAAGATATTTATGAAAAAAAAACGTCTTAAAATCAATCTATTAATTGCCCGTTAACTTCAAGCTGGTTAATGGTCAATCCATCAAATAAATCTTTGTTTAACTCACCGTTTTCAGCCGTAATTGTAACGTGATCAAAAGTAAAGTTTTTGAGCAAATCGTATTCCGTAACACTAATGTCTGCAAATATTTTGCAGGTCAAATCAATATTCCGAAATGTAATGTGATTGGCTTGCGACAATGGTTGCGTTTTATGTCCTTTCAAATCAAAAAATTGAGTCCAGGGCTTGGCATAAATCAGTCGCTGTGCTCTTCCAGTAACGTTTTCAACCAGAATATATTCGTATAGCTGCGGGGTGTCGGGGCGGTTTTTCAACCACAACACACGCGAAGGTCCATCAACAGTACAATCGCGAACTATAATATTTCGGTTGTGAATAGATTCACTACCGCAAGTTACTGCAGAGTGGCAAAAGCCAAACTCACAGTTCTGGATGATAATATTTTTATTGGGTCCGTTATCCGGATCTTCGTCAGCAGTTGGCCCTTTGCCGCCTTTTAAAGCAACGGCATCATCATTCACTTCCATGTAACAGCCATTTACAAGAACGTCTGTGCACGCATCAATATCGATGGCATCGGTACTTGGTGCTTTAATTGGTTTTGCGGGCGAATAAATATGGAGATCGAGTGCCTTTACGCGATTGCACTTATACAGGTGGGTTGTCCAAAATCCGGAGTTATGAAGTTTGACGTCCTGCAATTGCACATCGTTACTATGTTGAATAAATACCAAACGAGGCCGAGAGACTTCCAGGTTCGTACAATCAGGGTTTTCAGCACGTCGTTGCCAAAAAGCCTTCCAATAGTTGAGGCCATTGCCATCGATTGTACCTTTACCTGTGATTGTAAATCCGTCAACGTTGTAGGCATTCACCACTGCCGGGAAATAGTCGATGCTCTGCCCCTCCATGCGCGAAGGCATTTTAGGGAAATTTGAGATATCATCTGAGCCAAACAAAATAGCGCTTTCACTTACATGTAAGTGTGTATTTGGTTTGAAAAAAATCGCCCCTGTTAAAAAACGACCTTCAGGAATTACAACCACACCTCCGCCACTTTTGGCAGCTTCGTCTATTGTTTTTTGGATGGCTTCGGTATTTAAGGTTTCACCGTCGCCAATAGCTCCATAATCGGTTATCACAAATTGAGCTCCTAAAGCTTTTACATCAATCTTGGTTGTATCGCTAAACCATGCAGGAATTTCGGTTCCATCAGGAAATTGGTCTGTAGTTTTCTTTTCTGGTGTAGAACAAGACGCCAGCTGAAGTATAAGTGCCAGCATCATCAAATAGGTCATTGCTTTCATTTTATTAGTCAGTCTATGTTTTACTTTTATCAACTACAAAAATGAGAATTCCCTGGCTTACTGACATGTAATTTTGTACGCAACACCTCGGACAAACTGTTTTTTCGTTAAAATGAGACTGCCTCTTGCTTGAAAAAGCAAACCACATGAATGAACGACTAATAAGAATCTGTTCAGAAAAAGGCAAAAAAAAAGCCTGCACATTTTACAGTACAGGCCGGGTTGTTAGTCTGGTCCAGAGACTAACTCTAGCTATCAAAAATCTACTTGGCTACATTTCATTAATCATTTGATATATTTCGCCCCATCCGGGTAATCCTCCAACATTTCGATCGTCAATAAACATATCGCAATGAATTTTTCGAGGCGCATTTTCATCAAACTTTTCTTCAGGGAAACTTTTGTTTATGGCGTAAAATTCAATCCCCTTCGACTCACAAAAATCAACAGCTTCATTGAGTAATTCATCTGTTCGGTAAGTCCATAAGATCAATCGATGTCCTTCCTCTTGAAGTTTCTTAAGTGTCATTGTGGCAAAAGGAATTTCCTTGCCAATTTTTGGGTATTTATGTTGTACAATTGTTCCATCAAAGTCAACTGCTATAATCATATTCTATTTTGCTATTTGGATGATGAGAAAGTTGGGAGAAACCACTAATTGTGTTTTCAAAAATCAACTTACTCTATATGGTTATTTTCAAAAATCAAAAGAAAAAAGCAAGGTGATCCGAAGACCACCTTGCCTCAGAATAAAAGTAAAGAAATCATCCAGCGTGACTAGGACTGGAATTAAAGTAGTAACTACCACTTTTCTTTTTAAAGCTATAGTCTGCTCCATATGACCCAGCATGGGCATGCTTGGAGAGGTTAATACCGTTCAAAATAATCCCCGCATTATTCATTGATTTTTTCTTATGAACATGATCAATAAATTTGATCTCACTTTTTTTACTGTAGTCTTGTCGGGTTACAAATAGGTTAATGTCGACTTTCTGTCCAATGATAATACCATCGGTAACAAGTGAAATAGGAGGATTATCAAAAACGATATAGTCAAATCGTTCTTTTGCCCGCTCAATTAACTCGTCAAGCTTTCCATTCTCTAATAACTCAGAAGGGTTTGGCGGAATAGGACCGGCAGAAACAAAATACAAGTTATCCACCCGGGTTTGTCTCAGTATATCATCAAAAGAGCTGAAAGCAGTTAAGAACGTACTTAGTCCTTCTTTGTTTTTATATTTTAACCGAGCGTGTAAGCTTGGCTTTCGCATATCGCAATCGATCAACAATACTTTTTTATTATTTATCGCAATCATTGAAGACAAGTTAGCAGCAGTAAAAGATTTTCCTTCACCAGGAATCACTGAATTCACACCAATAACTATAGCTTCATTCTGATCTTTCTTTTTTATAAAGTTAAGATTGGTGCGCAACTCCCGATAACCTTCTGCAATCGCTGAACGTGGATTGTCAACGGCAGTTAAAAACTCACTTCCTGAAGTCGCTGTTGATAGAACAATATTTCCAACAACCGGAATATCGCTATATTCCTCAATATCGTCGGCTGAACGAATACGATCGTAGTAATAAGATGCGACCACAATAATCATAAAAGGAATCATCAATCCCCCCAATATCCCAATTGCTACATTTTTAATTAAATAAGGTCCCATGTATGTTGCCAATTTAGGATTTGCAGAATCCAACACTTTTGTGTCTGCAACATTTGAGGCATGGGTTATAGCTGCTTCTGCTCTCTTTTTTAATAGAAAGGTATATAGCTCATCGTTTAGATCTAGCATGCGTTTCATGTTAATCATTTCCTGCTCTGTTTTTGGATATTTGGCAAGCTGTCGATTAACTTTCTCAATCCTCCGATCAATACCTTGAATTTGAACGATCGCATTATTAATTAAATTCCGAAGGTTTTCTTGTAGGTTGCGCTTCACCATCTCTATCTCATTCTGAATGAGGATCAATTTCGGATTTTTTTCTTGCGCTGTATAAGAAATAACCTCTCGATTTCGATACAGGTCGCTCAATCGAACAACTAAATTATTTAACGACTCATCAACAATTCCAACAACTGAGGGAGCTACAACTTCCTTCATTTTATCCTTGTCATTCAGATATTCCTTAAGGTTGCGATAATAATCCAGGTGGCTCTGTATGGTTGATTTTTCAGTATCAAGATCGACAAGTTGGTTCATAATGATACCACCTTCCTGATTCAAGTTAACGATTTGATTCTTTGATCTGAAACTTGTAAAATTGTTCCCGGCTACTTTTAAGGTATCTACGACATCCTTCAACTGAGAATCGATGAAGTTAATCGTTGTTGTTGATTTATGATTCTTTTCTCTCAGTTCATGATCAATATATACCCGGCTTAGTTCATTTAAATAATCTGCTGCTTTTTGTGGAACACGGTCGAGCATAGACAAACCGACTAAGTCTGCTTTCATCTCAGGATCAACTTCTCCGACACTTAACCTGTTCATATAACTTTCCAGCTGACTATCGAAGTTATTGAAGACGAAGAAAAATTCGTCTCCTCTTTCCGCAAACTCAGGATACAAGGTGAAATTAAAGTACGTATTTGAAAAAGGCTCGCCAAAAGTTGCTCTTTTAGTAAAATCTAACTCGACCTCGCGACCTGCAATATTTTTGTTTGCATTCACTGTAATTTGATAGGATGTGCTATCAATCATTTGTATATAAATAGGAATTCCTGTCACGTTTACTGATTGCCTATCATACCTAACATCAAAAGGCTTTTGTGGATAAATTTCAGATTCTCTAAACATGAGTTCTTCAAACCAGGAAATTGACCAATCTAAATTCTCCAAAACTTGCCTGTTAATTTGATATGAAGTAATTATACCAATTTTGTTTTGGAGCTTTGTATTCCCCTGTCGTCCTCCGGCAAAAGGTAGATCAAGGGTCATCTCTGCCATATTATCAGATTCGATCAAAAACAAACTATTAAGCTGGTAAGTTGGAGATTTCGTTTGTGTCAAAAAGTAACCAGCTCCAGCTCCAATAATACAGGCGGCAACAAACCAATACCATTTACGAAAAATCTTATAAATAAACTTCTTAATTGCTAATTTATCCTGTTCCTCCAACAATGTCGAAGAAAATGTTTCTTTAGTCATCATTTCTATGTCTTTACTATTATTCAACAATTGATATTGCTTGTTAACGACTTCGTCCTAGCCCCAGAAGTAATTAACAAATAGGATTATCGTAGTCAACGCTCCTGTAAAAATCGTGTAATATGAAGCATTCAACTTCACATTTTTCAACTGTTGAGGCCGTACTAATACGACATCGTTTGATTGTAGATAATATGCGTCAGAAGTTAATACTTCGCTATCAGTCAAGCTAATTTCATAGGGGACAATTTTATCTCCTTTTTGTCGGAGTACAATAACATCCTTAATTTTCGCAAAGTCACTTGCTCCTTTGGCCATTCCAATGGCTTCAAGTATGGTGAGTGTATTGTTATAATTGTAGTATACTCCAGGCGAATTCACTTCCCCTAATACGCTAACCTTAAAATTTAGCAACCTTACCTGGATGTCAGCGTCTTTTAAATATTCTTCTGCTCTTCGCCCAATCTCTTCTTTAGCTTCTTTTAAGGTTCGTTCAGCAACATAAACTGACCCAATAATTGGTAAAGTTATTTCTCCATGACTATCTACCTGATAACCGTAAATGTGTTGACCAACCTGCGACGAGTATAGATTTGTTTGCCCTATTCCTCCACCCTCACCCGAAGAGAACATCGCGTTTACTTCTGGGTTAATCGTTTTGACACTAACGTACAGGTTGTCGTTTGACTTGATCTTGTAGTCCTCCTCAGGACTTTTTACTCCATCTAGTGCAACTTTATCTTCCAAATCTCTGAAAAAATGCGTATTTCTTTTTGAGACACAAGACGTCAGTCCAGTCAAGACTAACAAGAAGATAAGAGTGCTTTGTCTACTCTTAATTCTGTGATACATACTTTTACTCTTTACTTTTATACTTACAATTTAGTCTATATATTGAAATTGAATTTCAACATTACTACTTTCCGGTTCCTACAAATACAACTTTGACCGTTTTAAAAATCAACACTAGATCTTTCGTTAAAGACCAGTTGTCGATGTATTTCATATCTAACTTCATCCATTCTTCGAATTTGATATCATTCCTACCTGAAACTTGCCAGATACAAGTAATCCCCGGCTTCATGCTTAGTCGTCGCACTTGCCAGCGTTTGTATTTTTCGACTTCGGCGGGTATTGGAGGCCTTGGACCAACAACTGACATCTCTCCACGCAAGACATTGATAAACTGCGGAAGCTCATCCAACGAAGTTTTCCTTAAAAAATGGCCAACTCGCGTCACCCTTGGATCAGAAGTTATTTTAAAAACGGGGCCCTCCTGTTCATTTTGCCCCATCAGTGACGCTTTTAATGCCTCAGCATTCACAACCATTGTCCTGAACTTATAACATCCGAATCGCCGTCCGTTTAAACCAACACGCTCCTGCTTAAAAAAAACCGGGCCTCCATCACCTAATTTAATTGCAATAGCAAGAACCAAATATATTGGACTAGAGAGAATGATTACAAACAAGCTAAAAAAGAAATCAAATACATTTTTCAGTTTTAACGCTATATAATCATTGGGAGTGCTCATATAGCTAACGAAAGGCTTTTGATTAACTAATGAAACAATGGTCTTTGCACTCCTCTTACCTCTCAATTTTGATATCACACCAGTATAATGGTGGAAGCTTACTCCAACTTCATTACATTCTGAAATAAACCGAGTAATTTCATCATGATTGTAATCAGAATTGCAATACATGACTTCGTCAATGGTTTCTCTATCCAAAATTGCTTTGAGGTTACTTCGCTTGGGTATAACATTATACCGATCTTGATACTTTTCCTTAACAAGCTTGCTATTTGTCATTATAGCACGAATACTGTACCCCCAGTCCTTTCGATGGATAGTCTCCTCGATATAATCAATTGCCTGCTCGTCAACAATCATCATAGCCTGGCGTATACCATATCCCCTACGACGTAAAAATCGCATTAGAGTAAGAAAGAAATACTTAAAGAAGGTTAAAGCAAGCAAGTTTAAGATTCCAAAATAGGAGATTATTAAAAGCTTCTCAACAGAAAAATTTGAAATAACGTTTACCGCGAACAAAACACCCATACCAATCGATATCGCTTTGAAATTTGATTTAAATTGATTTGCGTAGCTTGATTTTCGAGAAACATCGCCCAACCCAAATTGATCCAAAAGGAGGAACCATAAAAGAGCAATGACAACCAGGTTGTTTTTCAACTCACTAACATGATCTACTGTAATCAAATCAGAGGAAGAATCAAGCCACCAAATCAAGGTATAACACCCCATCGTAAGCAACACCTGTATGATGATACTTATTTTTTGAATCGCATATTCTCGTTCGTGTAACATAGTCATTTTTTAAAAGGAATTAAGTTATCTCTTGTAAAAAGAGTATTACAACTTATGTAGTCAAAACTTGATGAAATCATCAATAAATTTGAATACTGGTGTGAGAGATTTGGTAATCATTAATCATTAGATCTCTATTTTACTTCACATATCTTCCAACTAACTCACATTTTATACTTTCTGGTAATTTGAAGTTAGATGTAATTTATAATCCAAATATCTAATTAGTAAATGCTCAAAGCAATGGGTAATTTCACGTAAAAATATCTACGTGCTGAATCAAAGTCCATTAACGAGAACAGGGCTGCGGGAAAAATAGGATTGGAGGGAACAGAAATAATCAATCTAATCAGGAGAGCGTAACTCGAATTCACCATTAAAGACAGGCAAGTAAACTTGCCTAAAATCCAAGTTAAAGAGCTACTAACTATGAAGTAGAAGCTTGAAAAAATCATCAATAATCAGGTATTCCAACTAGATCTTTATCCGTACTATTGCCAGAAGTAAGAGAAAATTTATTTACGCCCAGAAGCCTTATGACTGAATGCTTTTATTCGCTGTTCCTCACCTTTACTACATATTAGCAATACGTTATTCGACTCGACAACTATATATTCACTAAGCCCCTGAACAACCACCACTTTATCTTCAGGAACATGTATAATATTATTTGAGGTTTCATACAAGTACGCATTTTCTGATGAAACAGTGTCCCCGCTATAATTTCTTGCTGATTTTTCCCAAAGTGCAGACCAGGTTCCCAAGTCAGACCAGTCAAAATTGGCCTTCTGAACATAGAGGTTATTTGCCTTTTCCAACAGGCTATAGTCGATTGAAATACTCTGGAAGGTTGGATACACTAAATCTATAAAGCTTTGCTCCTTATCTGTGAAATAAAGCTCTTCGCCGTTTTGAAATACGCGAGCCATCGCGGGCATATAGGTTTCAAAAGCTTTAATAATTGTTTTTACCGACCATAGAAAAATACCCGCATTCCATAAAAAGTCGCCTCTCTGCAAATACTCTTTAGCCGTTTCAACATTCGGTTTTTCTTTAAAAGCTTTAACCTTTCCGACCTCATCATCAGATTTCTCCATCTGGATGTAACCAAACCCGGTTTCAGGCCGATGAGGCTGAATTCCAATTGTCAATATTGCATCCTTGTCTCTCACAAAACTCAAGCCTTTTTCTAACGCTCCTTGAAATAACTGTTTCTGTTCAATTAAATGATCAGACGGAGTGACAATGATGTTGGCATTCGAGTTAAGCTTGTTAATTTTATAACTCGCATAAGCTATACAGGGCGCAGTATTTCGCATCACCGGTTCTGCTAATATATTCGAATCCGGTATTTCGGGACATTGACTTTTTACAATATCGATGTATTGGTCTGATGTTACGACATAAATATTTCGTCTGGGACAAATCTCATCAAACCGCTCAACGGTATGTTGAAAAAGGGTTTTCCCGGTACCCAACATGTCCAAAAATTGTTTGGGCTTCCGCTCGGTACTCACCGGCCAAAAACGGCTACCAACCCCTCCTGCCATAATAATTACAAAAGTGTCGCTTTTCATTAATTCTCGCATTAAATTTAAAATTATTGGATATCAGCAATCTGAATTTCCTTCATATTTGAATACCACTGACATAGTTTATCGATTCCATCCTTTATATCAACAGGGTGGTTCCATACAAGCTGATTTAATTTTGACAGGTCGGTTCGTTTTCGCCTTTTAGCATCCGGTAACGAGGAATTAAACACCAGCTACTCCCCCCCATACTAAATGGTCTTTTAATTGGCGATGGCAAATCCTTGATGCTCATACCTCTTTCCGCCGATATTCACATGCTTATTTTCCATGATAAACATACAGCCGTCTGCCTTTTCTTTACTCTCTTTGATAAAAAAACGCCAAAAGAAAAGACTACACCCACCTCTGTGGGTGCAGCTTACTCTTTCAGCTAATACTCAGCGTGGACTATATAATTTATTCGTAAAAATTCATGATTCGGCATCCCCTATTTTTTAGGTAAGATTCATTTTGAAAGAAGTTGACATCCGATTTCATCATAATATCAGCGATCAACGCTTTCAAGCCGCATTTTAGATTCCCGCCTAAAATTTCGTCCTAAGACATCTCAACCATTATTGATTCCATATCTTCCAAGGAGCCCTTCCCTGGTTCCATAATTCCTCAAGAAAATGTTTGTCTCTCAATGTATCCATCGGCTGCCAGAAGCCTTTATGTCGAAATGCAGCCAGTTTATCTATCGAAGCAATCTGCTCCATTGGCTCTCGCTCCCATGAAGTTTGGTCTCCTTCAATAAAATCAAATGCTTCAGGTTCTACGACAAAAAAACCACCATTAATCCATGCAGAATTATCACTACCTCCATTGGGTTTTTCCCTAAAATTGTCAATTTTATTTGAATCTCCAGCAAGCTTAAATGCTCCAAACCTTCCAGGAGGATTTATGGCAGAAAGAGTCACATATGCATTTTGCTTCTTATGAAAGGCGATCAGTTCATTAATATTAATATCAGAAACACCGTCACCATAAGTTAATAAAAATGGTTCATTGCCAACATAGTCCCGCACTCGTTTGATGCGTCCCCCCGTCAACGTATCTTGTCCTGTATCTACTAATGTAATTTTCCACGGTTCAGCGTGGTTTTTATGATATGTCATAGAATTACTTGCAACATCAATCGTTACATCTGACCGATGCATTAGATAATTTGCAAAATACTCCTTAATGACGTAACCTTTGTATCCACAGAGGATGATAAAATCATTAAACCCATATTGAGAGTAAATCTTCATGATATGCCAAATAATTGGTCTTTCACCAATTTCGACCATTGGCTTAGGCTTGACTGTGGTTTCCTCAGAAAGTCTTGTTCCAAGACCTCCCGCTAGTATTAAAACTTTCATATTTGGATTTTGCATTTATTTATTTCACTCGAAATTAATACCTGACACGCAAGGAATACAAACTAATGTTTATCTATCAACGACTACATTGGAGTCTAGAATCTCAACCTCCTTCATCGAAATCTCGGTGTGTAAACAATATCCCAAGCTTTGAAAACGAAGAACGATTCTAGTCTTTCCACGAATTTCCACAATCTCTCCGAGCACATCTTTCAGCAAACCATTTTTCACTCTCACTTGAGTCCCCTTAGTGATCTTTTCACGTGTCACATTTAATTTGTCGTTAAAATTGTCGACGATTTTCTTCAATCCGTCAATCTGATTTTCAGGGATTGTAGCAGCTCTGCCTCCAAAAGTAACATAACTCACTGCCCCAATATTGTTCAAAACGCCAAAATACTCACGGTTACTCACCTTAACAAAGAGATAGCCTCTAAGCAAAGGTTCTTCTACCACTTTTATCCGATCGCTCCATTTACGTCTTTCAAGCTTCAGTGGCAAATAGCTTTCAACTCCGCTGTTAAACAAATCGTGATGTAGCTTTTTCTCATATCTAGAACGGGTATACAAAGCGTACCAATTATAATCTGAGTTTATGTGCTCCATGTTTCATTGTTTTTTATACTCTTGCAATTTAATCAACCAGAATCCTCATCTTCCCTATACATAATATCGTGTGAAGCTGATACAGCTTCGCCCCTTGCATCACAGCCGGACTTAAACTAGTCCTTAATGCAATTAGCATTGAAGAGAGAAAAATAAGTTGATTCTACACAACTTCGCCATTCCATAGGAAACAACTAACAATTTGTATAAAATCGATATTCCAAATATCACATTAGGAGCTGCACAAAGCAATGGGTAATTTCACGTAAAAACAGCATGAGCCGTTAGCGAATGACTGTTCAGGATGATAAATCCATTGAATCACCGAACACCGAGGAACGTTTAGCAAACGCTAATAAATTCGATGTAGCAACGAATGAAATGATTAAAGGACTTATGGCCAAATACACTCACGATTCTCTTTTCTAACAATAGTATTGCTCATTTTAGTTCTGGTTTAGATGCGTGATGAATTATTTAGAATCCAACACTTAATCAATGTAGAAATCCCTTCTATCAGGCATTTCATCCATGGCTATTTCTAAATAGACCACATACTTACCCGAACATGACTACTTAGTCAATCCTTAAAAACAAAATAAATCACTGGTTATCAACAGGTAGTGTGAATAAAATCCGTGATTTCAAGGTGTTAAATTGCAAGGTTATTAGTAAATTAGGGAAAAAGCTTGCAGAA
>NZ_WVEM01000010.1 GCF_009847015.1 Sunxiuqinia indica | reverse complement strand
AAACGGTATCTTTATTGCTCATAAATGGGTGCGTTAGAAAGTGTTGTTGTTTTGCTTAATATACTTAAAGATAACACTTTGCACCCATTTTATTGTACTCGAGATGAATAATTCGGGTTAAATATACAAGTCATTCTCCGGGTGTTAATTATGTTATCTCTATCTATAATCACAAGTTTGGCTTAGTTGGTTTAGAAATACATTTTGAAGATGGCACCGTAAAATATGCTGGTTGCGAATGTTAATTTAAAGGGATGGAATGGAGTATAAACTTTCAATATTTCCTTATAAAGCAAAGTGCTTAGGCTTCGCACTTGTAGTCTTGGCTTTGCCTTTTGCCTATCTCTATTTCTGGGGAGGGAAGCCAGAGATATTCAATGTCAGAATATTTGCCTTTGTAACCACATACCTTGAAACACGCTACTTTGTATTGTCACAAACAAACATACTCGACGAACTAGCGGCAGTTCTGACGATAATCGGGATTGCCCTTATTTCCTTTTCGAAGGAAAAAGATGAACAAGAATATTTTGAAGCTATCCGGATAAAAGCCCTGATCGCCGCAGTGTATTTTACGATTGCCTTTTGGCTGCTTTCTTTCTTTTTCATTTATGGAATGGCAATTTTTATCGTTTCATTTTTCATCTTTATTGTTTTTATACTCGCATATAACTCGTTCTTCCGTTACTATCTTTTAAAAAACAAAAGAAATCTTCGGAATACATAAAACCTTTACAATGAAATGGCTTAATAAAAAATCATATCCAGAATATTTATTGGTTATGTACCTTTTGCTATTTATATGGTCAGCAATTAGCCCAAAAGACTATAACGTATGGCTACTTGAGATTATTGGTGTTTTCTTTCTCATAGTTGTTTACATTTATTTTTACAAAAAAATCAGGTTTTCCAATACAACAAACACCTGGTTTTTCATCGCAGCGAGCCTAATCACGGTCGGAGCGCATTATTCGTTCCCGAATGTTCCACTTTTTGAAAATCTCAAGGGCATGTTCGGTTTCGAAAGAAATGATTTTGACAAACTGGGACACGTTGTTCAGGGAATATTGCCGGTGCTCATTGCATGGGAAGTTTTGATTAAGAACCATGTTGTGCGCAACTTTTATTGGATCAATTTTCTATCGCTCAACATTGCTCTTTCGGTCAGTGCATTTTACGAATTGTTCGAATGGCTTTTCATCGTTGTTCTCGGAGATAATAGCTACACCTATGACGTACTTGGAACACAAGGATACGTGTGGGATGCCCAATCAGATATGCTATGCGCACTACTTGGAGCAATCCTTACCATTTTTATTGGCAGCAAACACTTGCACAAAATGATCAACCAGTCACATTCGACTCATCAAAAATCAACAGAAAAAATTCTTATTAAAAAGTGCCACACGTCAGTGGCAACCAACTAAATAAACAAATCGGTATTTACAGCCTCTTTGGTAACACAAGCTCATTGATGCTGGCAGAATAGACAATTCTTCAAATCATAATCTGAAAATTGAACCTGCAATCAAGAATCACTATAAAATATTGCCTCGTTGTTTTCGGCTCTTGAAAACTAAAAAATAATAATTAGTTTTAGGCACGCAAAATGAAGATATGCATACAATTCCACAATTTGGTAAAGAATGGCATCAGCGCAACGTGAAAATGGAAGCACGTGAGCAAAATAATATTGTACGACCATATTAATGGTTGCGGAAGGGGTTTGCTGTTTAAACAGCAAACCCCTTTTTTATTTTTTGAAAACACTAAATAAAACGATAAAATCATGACCAGACAAAAGAAAATCTTTTTGGATGAGGCTGATATGCCCAAACAATGGTACAACCTAGCTCCCGATCTATTAACCCCTCTAAATCCGCCACTAGGACCAGATGGAAATCCTGTAAGTCCGGATATGCTTGCACCAGTTTTCCCAATGAACCTGATTGAGCAGGAAGTGAGCCAGGAGCGTTGGATCGACATCCCGGAAGAAATTCGTGAACACCTTTTTCGCTGGCGTCCCAGTCCGTTAATTCGGGCCTATGAATTAGAGGAAGCGTTGGGAACTCCCGCTAAAATCTACTACAAAAACGAGGGTGTTTCTCCTGCAGGAAGCCATAAGCCAAACACAGCCATTCCGCAAGCCTGGTACAACAAACAATTTGGCATTAAAAAATTAACCACTGAAACAGGTGCCGGGCAATGGGGATCTGCCCTTTCCTTTGCCTGCTCGGTTATTGGCGGAATAGAGTGCAAGGTATTTATGGTTCGGGTAAGTTTCGACCAAAAGCCATTTCGCAAAATGATGATGAATACCTGGGGCGGACAATGTGTGGCCAGCCCAAGTATGGAAACCAAGGCTGGGCGTGATGTATTAGCTCAGTATCCGGACACTCCCGGCTCACTGGGTATTGCCATTTCGGAAGCGGTTGAAGCTGCCGTGGGCGACTCGACCGGACAAACCCGCTACGCACTGGGATCGGTATTGAACCACGTGATGTTGCACCAAACCATTATTGGTTTAGAAGCTAAAAAACAGCTGGCTAAAGTGGGAATCAATAAACCTGATGTTGTGATCGGCTGCTGCGGAGGCGGTAGCAATTTTGCCGGACTTTCATTTCCATTTATCTACGACAAAATTAATGGAGCCGACATCCAGATCATTGGAGCTGAGCCATTTTCGTGCCCAACTCTAACCAAAGCTCCTTTTATTTACGACAATGGTGATGTGGCACAAATGACCCCGCTCATGGCGATGCACAGTTTGGGACATAACTTTGTTCCTGCGCCAATTCATGCTGGTGGTTTGCGTTACCATGGAATGTCTCCATTAGTAAGTGCTGCTTTACGCGACAACCTGATGGAAGCTCAAGCGATTCACCAAAGTGAGTGTTTCGAAGCCGGCCTATTATTCTCAAAAACAGAAGGCATCATTCCGGCACCAGAAACAACACACGCCATAGCTGCCACTATTCGCGAAGCCAAAAAGGCTAAAGAAGAAGGTAAAGAAAAGACCATTCTTTTCAACTTTAGTGGTCATGGCTTAATGGACTTGGTTGGTTACGACAAATACCTGAACGGAGAATTACACGACTACGAATACCCAGATGCAGAGATTGCACTAAATCTGGAAAAACTGAAGGGATATCCTCTTCCAAAGTAGAAGACAAAGTTATCTTAATTACTATAATTAAGTCCTGCCATTTTGGTGGGACTTTTTTGTAACTTTGCCGGAAATTCAATTTAACATGGAATCAACTCGTCAACAAAAAATAAGCAGACTGCTGCAAAAGGAGTTAGCGGACATTTTTCTGAAGGAAAGCCGCAACCTATTTATGGGAAAAATGATCAGCGTAACTACGGTACGCGTAAGCCCTGACCTTGGTCTTGCGAAATCGTATATCAGCATTTTTCCAACTGAAAATCGCAAAGAAGTTTTAAAGCAAATCAGAATTGCGAATCCAAAAATTCGAGGATTACTTGGACGCAAAGTTGGTAAACAATTACGTGTGATTCCCGAGTTGGAATTTTACATCGACGACAGTTTGGATTACATTGATAATATCGACCGCCTTTTAAATAAGTAAACATGCAGTACGACCCAATTAAGCGCTCGCTAGGCAAGGTTTTTAACCAAAATCCATTTCTTCGGAAAACCTTTTACCAATTACTCGATTGGCTACTGCTACGTTCCTGGCATATTCGCAAGGAGTTGCGGGTTTTAAGAAAACAGGGAATGGCTAGTCCAACTATTTTAGATGCCGGTTCAGGATTCGGACAATACACTTATCGTATGTCGAAGCTTTTTCCGGGTTCTAAAATTACAGCTGCCGATATAAAACCCGAACAAATTGAAGACTGCAACCAGTTTTTCAAACAAATAGGGAAAGAAGAGCAGGTTAAATTTCAATATGCTGATTTGACAAAATATACCAACAAAGAAGCGTACGATTTAGTGATTTCCATTGACGTAATGGAACACATCGAAGAGGACACCAAGGTATTTGAAAACTTTTGCCAGTCAATGAAGAAAGGCAGTGTTCTTTTAATTTCAACCCCTTCAGACCAGGGCGGATCAGATTCGCATCACGACCACGAAGAAGAAGGCGTACATGGCTTTATTGATGAGCATGTGCGTGACGGATACAATATCAATGAAATAGAAGACAAACTAAAAAATGCCGGGTTTAGCAAAGTAGAAGCCCGCTATTCGTATGGTGCTCCCGGAAAAATTTCCTGGAAACTGTCGATGAAATATCCCATTTTGCTATTGGGTGTCAGCAAATTGTTTTTCATTTTGCTTCCATTCTACTATTTAATTGTTTTTCCACTTTCTCTTGTGCTGAATTATTTAGATGTCAGCAATACGCATAAAACCGGAACCGGACTGATTGTTAAAGCCTACAAATAATTGAAGCTTGCCTTTTACATAGCGCGTCGTTATCTGATATCCAAAAAGTCAGCCAATATTGTCAACCTGATTTCTGCGATTTCAATGGTTGGTGTCGCTGTTGGAACCACCGCTTTAATTGTTGTACTTTCAGCTTTTAACGGGATCGACAGCTTTATTGGAGGCATGCTTTCCAACTTTGATCCTGACATTAAAATTACCGCTGTAAAAGGCAAGAGCTTTACTTTGGAAGATGCTGATTTCGAATCAGTCAAACACCTGGAAGGAGTAATTGACTATGCTGAGGTGGTTGAAGAGAATGCACTTCTTCGTTACGAAGACCGGCAAAAATATGCCGTTGTTAAAGGTGTTCCGAACGACTACGTTAACTTTTCAGGATTGGATTCTATTTTACTTGAAGGCGACTTTTTCCTAAAAAAAGGCTCGCAAAGCTACGCCGTTATAGGCGAAGGTGTGCGGCATGACCTATCGATCGGATTATCGTTCATCAGTCCTATTCATGTGTACGTTCCGCGTAAAGATTTTAAAAACCTGATAAACCTGGAGCAAGCACTCAATCATGATTATATTTTTACCGCCGGTGTTTTCTCTGTTGAGCAGGAAATCGACAGCAAGTATATCTTGGTTCCCATTGATTTTGCTCGCTCCATATTTGAAATGGAAGGGCGAATTTCTTCATTCGAATTGAAGCTCGATAATCAAGCGGACATCGACCGGGTAAAGTCAGCTTCGAAACAAATATTGGGTGATGATTTTGTGGTACAAGATCGCTTTGAACAGCACGAATTCCTATACCGGGTAATGCAATCAGAAAAATGGTCGAGCTTTTTAATACTGAGCTTCATTTTGGTTATCGCTTCATTTAACCTGCTGGGCTCGCTAACCATGATTATTATTGACAAAAAAAACGACATTAAAATACTGGAAAGCATGGGAGCCAACAGAAAACTGATTCGACAAATTTTTCTGTTTGAAGGATGGTTGGTTTCATTTTCAGGCGCCATTTTAGGAATGCTACTAGGAATTGCCCTGGTTTGGGCGCAAACAAAATTCGAGTTATTAAAACTTCCGGGCAATGGCTCTTTTGCACTATCGGCTTACCCTGTAAGTTTGCAATTCTTCGACGTTTTAGCTACTTTTTTAATCGTATTAAGTATCGGATTTTTTGCTGCCTGGTATCCGGTCAAAAACTTATCTTCAAGATTGGACTAGCCCACAGAGATCTCTGACAGGTATTTTTTATTCGAAATTTAACGTTAATTATTTGTTAATTACACATCTCTCGACTTAACTTTGTCTTAACAAACAGAAAAGTACTAATAACAATAAAGAAAGGAGCCCCAATGAAACAATTCAGCTTAATTATCAGCTTATTAATGTTTTTTGCTTTATATACCAGCTCACAAAACATCAACGAAATTAATGGTGTCTATTATGCCGATTCAACACCATACACCGGCCAGTACACGACTTATTTCGAAAATGGCAATACAAATGTACAAATGACCCTGAAGGATGGATTAAAAGATGGTGAAGTAAAAATCTATTTTGAAAATGGTAAATTAAACGAAATTCGGAATTATAAGAATGGTAAAATGGACGGAACATGGACCACTTATAACGACAAAGCTCAAAAAATTGCATTAGCAAATTACAAAGAAGGTGTTAAAAATGGTAAATGGTTAATTTGGAACGACAATGGCAAACTGATTTATGAAATGATGTATGCCGAAGGAAATAAAGTCGGAACATGGAAAAAGTACGATGAAGTTGGTGAGTTAATCAGTGAGCGTACATTCTGAATTGAGTTAATAAACAAAAAAGACCAGCATCCAAAATGGATGCTGGTCTTTTTTGCTTCGTGTTGCACAAGATACTATCTCTTCATAATACCGTAACACAATATTTTTAAAATATTATCGACTCCTTTTTCTAAATTTACTGCGCCATAATTTCCGGCCGACATAGGCATTTCCAATCCTTTAATAGCAGTCGTAATTCCAATGGCAGCCAAGGTGAAATCATAAATTTCAAACTCGTTTTTACGAACCCCCTCAATCAAAATACGTTTGATCATCCGGATTTCTTCCTGATCGTATTTGTCTTTAATGTTGTCAATAAATTCGATGGCTGTTACATCGTTTTCCAGCGCATGATAAAAATTAGCCAACCCGCGATAGGTCGTCAGCTTTGTTAAAATATATTCTCTGAGTTTCTCTACCGGATCCGTGTTTCGGAGTACAACTTTTTCAAGCTCGCGTTTTAGCACGTCAACTTCTTTCATGATAACTGCCTGGAACAGATCCTCTTTACTTTCAAAATAATAATACAAAGAGCTCTTTCCTTTACGAACGGCATTAGCGATGTCATCCAGAGTCGTTTTCTTATAACCATATTTACTGAAGATATCCTGAGCTATCTTTAAGATATTTTCCCGGTTGGCGTCTCTTTTATTCACCCCGTTTTGCAGATTCATCACCATCGCTTATTGATTTTCTTTTGAGTGTTTAAATATATTCAATTTTTCGAATAAAATGGCCTTGTTTTTCCCAAGAAATAGGCATCACCCCTCAATGAGCTTAAAATCAAGCTGCTTTCGCTCAAGATTTGCTCTCGAAATTTCGACTTTTACATTTTCACCCAACTGATACTTTTTATTTCCGTGCTTACCAACCAAGCAATAATTTTTCTCATCAAAGATGTAAAAGTCATCATCCAGCTCCCGAATTGGAACCATGCCTTCGCACTTATTCTCCAGCTCCACATAAATTCCCCAATCAGTAATCCCCGAAATTACTCCGGGAAAAACTTCGCCAATCTTATCCTTCATAAACTCAACCTGCTTATATTTAATTGACGAGCGCTCTGCCTGGGAAGCACGAGATTCCATTTCGCTGGAATGCTGGCACATATCTTCGTATTTCTGTGCATTTGCCGATCGTCCACCCTCTAAATAGCGCTCCAATAAGCGATGCACCATAATGTCGGGATAACGACGAATAGGCGATGTAAAGTGCGAGTAATATTCGAAACCAAGCCCATAGTGCCCAATGTTGCGGGTCGAATACTCAGCTTTTGCCATCGACCGAATCGCAAGCGTTTCAATCACATTTTGTTCGTTTTTCCCCTTCACCTCTTCCATCAAAACATTCATCGATTTTGAAATGGCACGCGAACTGGTGGTTTGAATACCATAACCAAACTTCTTGATAAAGTGATTGAAGTTTTCCAGTTTTTCGGGATCCGGTTTATCATGAATTCGATACACAAAAGTTTTCGCCTGCTTTTTGTTTTTTTCTCTTCCAATAAATTCTGCGACCCTCTTATTTGCCAGCAGCATAAACTCTTCAATCAGCTTATTACTTTCTTTCGATTCTTTAAAGAACACAGAAAGCGGCTTCCCGGTTTCTTCTTCAATTTTGAATTTCACTTCAATCCGATCAAATGCCAGCGAACCTTCTTTGAATCGTCTGTTTCGTAATTTAACAGCCAAATCCTGTAAGGTTAATACTTCACTTTTCAGGTCGCCTTTTCCGGTTTCAATAATCTCCTGAGCCTCGTCGTAAGTAAACCGCCGATTAGAATGGATCACTGTTCGTCCAAACCATTCGTTGCTGACATCAGCATTATCGTCCATCTGAAAAACAGCCGAATAGCATAATTTATCTTCGTTTGGGCGCAACGAGCACACACCATTTGATAGTCGTTCCGGTAACATGGGAACCACCCGATCAACCAAATAAACCGAGGTAGCTCTTGAAAAAGCCTCGTCATCCAATATCGTATTCGGACGAACGTAGTGACTCACGTCGGCAATGTGTATACCAACTTCCCACAGCCCGTTATCCAGTTTGCGAATCGATAAGGCATCATCAAAGTCCTTGGCATCCTCCGGATCAATTGTAAATGTGGTTACCTCCCGCATATCCCGACGATTTTTGATCTCCTCGCCCGGAATTTCAAGTGGAATTTTCTCTGCGGCACCCAATACGTTTTCCGGGAACCGAAGCGGAAGATCATACTCAGCTAAAATAGCGTGCATCTCGGTTTCATTAGCTCCCGAGTCTCCCAATACTTCAATGATTTCGCCAAAGGGATTTTTTGCTTTCTGCGGCCATTCGGTAATTTTGCCAACTGCTTTTTGCCCGTCTTTAGCTCCATTCAGTTTCTCGGCCGGAATAAAAAGATCGAACCCGACTTTACCAACCGGAACCAAAAAAGCAAAATTACGAGAGCGCTCAACGGTACCTACAAAAGTGGTTTTGGCGCGTTCAACAATCTCTGAAACTTCTCCTTCTATTTGATGTTTCTTCCGTCGGGCATACAGGTAAACGCGAACTTTGTCGCCTCCCATGGCATGGTTCAAATTCCCTTGGGACACCAATATAGGCTGGTCCACTTCTTCGCTTACAACATAAGCAAATCCCTGACGCTGCATCTCCACACGCCCGAGAACATATCCGCCACGCGATTTTAACTTAAACTTACCTCGTTGTATCTGTTCTAATTTTTCATCTCCAGTCAATTCATCCAGAACAACATTGATAAGCTTTCTGGTTTCCATGTCTTTCACCCCAAGAAGGCTACCTAACTGTTTGTAGTTGTATGTTTTTTGAGCGTCGCCATAAAATATTTCCAGTATGGAAGTTTTTAGCTGGCGCTTATTGAAATTCGAGAGTTTTTTCGTCTTATTTTTCTTATTTTTCTTCTTTGTCATTCTTAATAAAATATTTTTTTTGAAGGTAGCCTATTCAATAATAATAAAAAAGAGGAACGCATTAATTCGCAATCCTCTTACTATTATTTTTTTGTATTCTAATTTTACTTCGGCTCATACATTGATTTTATCGGATAAACTTCAAGTTTTTCAACAAAAAGCTCACCCCCTGTATTATATAAAACAAGATCCCGGGCATCTGGTTCAGCCGTGTAGCAAGAACTTAAAACAGCCTTACCCCCATTCCCAAACAACTCAATGGAAGTCCGGTCAAGTAACACCTCCAGTTCAATTTTTCCATCTTCGGGTGCTAATTTAACTCCTTTACCCTGACATGATAAAATCCCCTTTGTTACATCGTAACGGATTTCAATACCCACGGCTTTTTTCGAATTTCGTACGACAAAACCAAAACTACTCGCTGATTTCAAGTCGAAAGTCCCTTGAACATGAAGACAATCGCCTTTTACCTTTTTAGTTAAGTTCTTGCCTAATCCTGGGATAAGATTCTTCTCCTCCCAGGTATCTCCTTTTTCATGAAGCAATTCCAATTCATTTACAGGTTTGCGCATCAGATAAACGCCATCAAGGTATTTTTTTAAGCCCAGCTCACATGGAAAG
Organism: Sunxiuqinia indica; assembly: GCF_009847015.1. Taxonomy (GTDB): domain Bacteria; phylum Bacteroidota; class Bacteroidia; order Bacteroidales; family Prolixibacteraceae; genus Sunxiuqinia; species Sunxiuqinia indica. Next base: position 165,837 of record NZ_WVEM01000010.1, on the reverse strand, counting down.
CTTAATTGCCCTTCAAAAGGCATCCCTGGATACTCTCCACCTTCCATAAAAGCTAATTGAAAAATTCGGTCATCTCCGCCTGAACCGTTTTGGAAGGTAATCGGTCCCTGATAGTTCTTCCCAAAATCGCCCTGAGCTTTGGCTGTTTCAGGTTCAAACTTCTTACCGTCGAAACTCCCAATGGTATAGGAGCCATCACCTTCAAAAGCTACCCATCGGGTATCATCATCTCTTCGGTTAACCTTTAACTTAACCATGTCGACACAAGTACCGGGTCCGGCAAAGTGGCTTTCAAAATTCCAGTCAATCAGGTTTTCTGATGAATAATACGAAACCCCCTGCGAGCTTAAATCCCGGCCGGGTACCCGATAAACTGTTAAAATATATTTCTTGCTATCTGGATCCCAAAAAACTTTCGGATCATCGATTAAATCATCCTCAGCAACTGATAGGTCAATTTTGTCAGGGTATTGTTTCCAGTTTTGGCCTTCGTCGATGCTATATAAAATAATTAGTTCTGACCTTCCGTTTAAACAAAAAACAAGTAACGAAGATGTTTCACCGGCATTTTGCAAATTTAGCAGATTCTGGGTGTCAACAAGAACTGATCCTACAGCGAACAATTCGTCTTTTTCATCATCCGGGGCAGGAAGTAAAATAGCGGACTGTTGCCGCCAATGGACCAAATCAGTTCCAACAGCACGATTGCACAATACCTGACGATCTTGCAATCCTTTTAGCTCTTGAGGATAAAAAAGATGGTATTTCCCATTTAAAAAGACGATTCCATTGGGCTTACTTAACAAACTTTCGGCTGGAGTATAGTGAAATTGCGGTCGATAGACCTCATCAATCAATTGGTTTTGCGCACTTAAAACCGGACTCAGAACAACTAAACTAAATAAGATGAACAGGTTACAAAAACTTTTCATGCCTTGTTTGTTAAAGTATATAGATAACACAAATTAACAAAAATCAGACAAGAATTCTTTTAATTTTGAAGGGAATATTGACGCTATTATCCATGAAACAAATAACGCTGACATTAATTATTTTAACAATTACTTTTTCGTCTTTTGCACAAAAAGAATGGCAAAAAAAGGGTGTAAAATTCCCGCCTCCTATTTGTTATGGCTCCGAGGAAGTGCATCAAAGCTTTGTTGATGCTCCCGACCAATATTTAAAACGGTTGAAATCGACCCAACAAAAAAAGTCGTCAATCATTGTTGATTATATTGGATTCAGTGCTGCTCCAAAAGCCGCCTTTCAATATGCAGTCGAAATTTGGGAACACCTGGTAGCTTCACCCGTACCGATTTACCTAAGTGCCCGCTGGACTGCACTCGATGAAGGAGTCTTGGGAAGTTGTGGACCCTACATCTTTTTTGAAAATTTTGACTCTGCCCCCTACAAAGACCGCTACTACCCTGTAGCTTTGGTTGAAAAGCTGGAGGGTGAAGAAATTACAGATGAAAGTGTTCCAGACATGATTGCTCAGTTTAACAGTGATAATGACTCTTGGTATTTTGGTACTGATGGCAATACTCCGAGAGGAGAATACGACTTCGTATCGGTGGTTTTGCACGAAATAGGGCACGGTTTGGGGTTTACAGGCTTTTTCTACGAACAAGGTGGTTTAGGAACTTACGGACATGTGCTTCCTTATCCCGGAATTTTTGATGAGTTTGTCATTAATGGTTCCGGACAACAATTGATTGACACGAGTGAATTTGCCAATCCATCGGCTGCATTGTATGAGCAAATGCGCTCAAATAATTTATATTTTAAAAGCCAAACGGTGAAATCAAACAACCCTTCTGATTCCTATCCGCGCTTGTATGCGCCATCCAGCTTTGATGAAGGATCAAGTATTTATCATTTGAATGAATTCACCTATAATGTTGGAGATACAAACTCTCTGATGACTCCATTCTTCGATAAGGCTGAAGCGATTCATGATCCGGGCCCGCTGATGTTGGCAATATTTTCGGATATGGGCTGGGATTATACATCCATCATTCATTCTCCAATACCTGACACAGAAACAGCAACGATTATCCCCATAGAAGCAACGATTGAAGCTGATTCCCAAATCGATAGTACTTCTGTAGCAATGGTCATTTCGGCCGATTCATTTTTAACTTCTGATACGATAGACCTTGTCTACTCCGCAGATCAGGATCATTTTGTTGCCAACCTCATTCCACAGTTTGCCGAAACCTATCAGTATTACCTGATGGTAAACGATTCAAGTGGAAAAACATTCTACCTTCCGGGTCAAGCTCCAACAGAATATTTCGAATTTACAATTGGCCCCGACCTGGTAAATCCCGAACTAACTCACGATCCGGTAAGTTCAATGCTGGAGTCAGATCTTAACGTTGAAGTAGCCGCTGAAGCAACCGATAACATTGGTATTTTAAGTGTTGTTATGCCATATCGCATCAACGAAGGAAGCCCCGGAACCTTGATTCTTGAAGATCAGGGTGAGAACCTTTATAAAAGCACACTTAGTCTTACCGGATTGACAGACGGCGACTCGATTCGCTACCAAATTATTGCCACCGACAGCGGTTCTAACAACAACCGTACAATTTTACCTGTCGAAGATGAATATTACACCATTTATATCGATGGATTAAACGCCCCCGTTAAAACCTATACGAACGATTTCAACAGCGATACACGAGATTTTATCTCCTCCGACTTTTATATCGGTATAGAAGATCTGTTTGACGATGGAGCTTTACACAGCCCGCACCCATACCCGAGTCCTGATGAAGATGATACGGAATACAATTTTACAGCACTCTTAAAATACCCAATCATCATTGATGATCGCGCCATGGTCTCTTTTAACGAAGTTGTTCTTGTTGAACCCGCCGAAAAGGGTGCCGAGTTCGGAGATTCCGATTTTTGGGATTATGTAATTGTTGAAGGATCCAAAACAGGCAACAGCAACTGGCAACCTCTAATAGATGGCTACGACTCGCGGGCAAACGCCACTTGGGAGATGAACTACAATAACAATCAGGTTGGAAACAATTCAGCGGCGCAAGGCAAAGCGACCTATTACATCAACCGTGAATTTAAGATGACCGAAAATGGCAATTTTGCTGAAGGGGATACCCTCTTTGTCCGGTTCCGGTTATTCTCTGATCCTTATGCCCACGGATGGGGATGGGCAATTGATGATTTAAGAATCCAGGATCCGCCAACTGCCAATGGAGAACTTACTTTTTCACCGGGAGAAGTCATGATTTACCCCAATCCTGTAACCAGCAAACTATACATTAACGGTAGTTTCAAATCGAAAGTTGGTCAGCTTAAACTAGCCATTTTCAATAGCTACGGACAGCAAATACGTTTGGATGAGATTAACCTAGCTTCGAACCAACTTCACCAAACAATTGACGTTGAGAACTTAAAGAAAGGATTATACCTGTTGTCATTCCAATTTGAGAACGGGCAGATAATCACAAAAAAGTTTGTCAAACGATAATTAAAGGTTTTTATTTAGACAAAATACAAACTATCAACTAGTTCATTTGGTGAATCTTACCGTCACAAAAAACAAAGCAAAACGAAAAATAACAATCGCTTAAGTTTTGATTTTAAAAGAAATGGCTATATTTGCTTCCGAATTAACACAGCGCACCATGATTTTTAGCAATTCTTTTTATTACTGGTTTTATTATTTCGGTTCAAACAACGGGGTCGAACAGTAGTGTATTGCTTTAAATTCAAAAATATATTACAGAAAGGTCCCGAGAAATCGGGATCTTTTTTTTTACACTAAATCGAATGTATTTGAGACAGGAGATTTAGATAAACGAATCGACAGAAAGATGAATATAACAGTTATTGGATTGGGATTGATTGGGGGCTCGATGGCTAAAGACCTGCGAAAAAGTGGTTTTGCCACCTCAATTATTGGCGTAGACTCGAACAGGAAACATGCTGAAAAAGCCAAGGAAATTGGCCTGGTCGATGAAATTCTGACAATGCCAAAGGCTCTTGAAAAAGCTGATCTGGTTATTATTGCCATTCCGGTTGATAAAATAAAGGTCGTGCTTCCACAAGTACTTGATCAGGTTTCCGATAGCACAACGGTAACCGACATGGGCTCTACAAAAAAGGAATTGTGCCGTGTGGTAGAGAACCATCAAAAACGTAGAAACTACGTGGCAGCCCACCCCATGTCGGGAACCGAAAACTCCGGGCCTGAAGCTGCTTTGGAAGGTCTGTTCAACAACAAAATAACGATTATCTGCGATCATGAAAAAAGCGGACCTCAACACCTGGCACTGATGGAGAAGATGTTTCAAACGTTGGGAATGGACATTGCTTACATGTCGGCTGACGAACAAGACCACAGCACCGCATTTATTTCGCACCTACCACATGCCGCCGCATACGCACTGGCCAACGCTGTTCAGGATAAGGAAAAGCGATCGATCATATTTGATTTGGCAAGTGGTGGTTTCCGCTCTACTGTTCGACTGGCAAAAAGCACCCCTTCAATGTGGGGACCAATCTTTCAGCAAAATAAAGGTTACGTTGTTGAATCGCTTGAAGTTTACATCAAACACCTGAACGAATTTAAAGACAGTATTGAACAAGACGAAGACAGAATGTACGAGCTCATGAAAAATGCCAACAACATTCGCTCGATATTGGGTGGAGACAGCCCTTCATTAATAAAAAACGAAGAGAAGATTATTAAATTTTACACAAAATAAGATGGGAATAGAATTAGACATCAGACCAATGAAAGATTGGTTACCACAGCTGGATAATCCGCTGTTAATCTCAGGTCCTTGCAGTTTAGAATCTGAAGAGCAAACCATGGAAACTGCTCGCCAGTTAAAAAAAGACAAACGGGTTTTTGTCTTTCGCGGTGGCGTATGGAAACCACGTACTCGCCCGGGCAGTTTTGAAGGTGTTGGATCAATTGGTTTGAAATGGCTTCAGCAAGTAAAAAAAGAAACCGGACTTCCGGTGGGAACTGAAGTTGCCAACGCACAACACACGGAAGAAGCTCTGAACGCCGGACTGGATGTTCTTTGGATTGGAGCCCGATCAACCGCCAGCCCTTTTGTTGTGCAAGAGATTGCTGATGTTGTGAAGGGAACTGATGCGGTGGTGATGGTAAAAAACCCGGTTAACCCCGATGTACAACTTTGGATGGGTGCGCTGGAACGTTTGAACCAGGCTGGTATAAAAAACCTGGTAGGAATCCACCGCGGATTCACCCCTTTCCGGGAAACAAAATACCGTAACTACCCCAACTGGAAAACCTTTATCGAATTGCGTCGATTGTTGCCCAATCTACCCGTAATTTGCGATCCGAGTCACATTGCCGGGAAACGTGAATACCTGTTGGAAGTATCTCAAAAAGCATTCGACATGGGCATGGAAGGACTAATGCTTGAATCACATCGTGATCCTTCGTGCGCATTAAGCGATAAAGATCAACAAGTGACACCAGAGGAGCTCGGAAAGATTCTGGATAAATTGGTGATCCGTCAGTCAACTTCAGCAAATAAGCAATTTGAAAATCAGTTGGAATTACTTCGTAACCGCATTGATGCATTGGATTCGGAGTTGATGGAAACCCTGTCCTCGCGAATGGAAATTGTGCGTGAAATTGGTCGGTACAAAAGAGACAATAATGTTACCGCACTACAAATGAGTCGGTGGACTGAGTTGATGAATAAGCGTATTACTACTGGAGAACAGTTAAATTTGAACAAGACGTTTGTGCAAATTCTCTTTCAATTGATCCACGAAGATTCGGTAAGAATGCAGACTGAAATTATGGATCAAGAGTAGACTGAAATTATTGACTACCATATCGAAGGGATTGCTGCTGGCAGTCCCTTTTTTTATTGCAAAAGCTCAGCTAACTTCCCGAGTGCCTTTTGCATGCTTTTCTCAATTAGCTGGTAATCTTTCTCTTCCCTTGCAGTGTAAATAAACATTAAAGCGACTTGTTTGCCTGAGGGAATTGCCTCATAAAACCCGGGCTTATTCAACCGATAAGCTTCACGCATTCGACGTTTCAATAAGTTTCGCTGAACGGCGTGCTTGAAATTCCTTTTTGAAACCGTAAAACCAACCTGAGCCGGGTGATTCTCCCAAAGCGATGTTTCAAGGTAAACAACTTTCAATGGAAAGCAGAAAAACGACTCTCCTGAATCGAAGAGTTTCCCGATCAGTTTGGTACTGCATAGCCGTTCTTTCTTTGTCAACTTGAGGTTGTTCATTCTGATATCGAAAATACAATAAAAAAAGGGGAAACAACTTCCCCTTTTCCTTATTGAATATGTTGAGTATTTCTTACTTCGACTTGTTATGTTTTTTAATAAACTGCTCTAAAGCCATCGTCATCGAAGGAGCCTGTGCTGTTGGCGCTTGAATATCCAAGCGTAAACCGGCCTCTTGCACCGCTTTTGCAGTTGTTGGTCCAAATGAAGCAATCTTCGTGCTGTTCTGCTCAAAATCCGGAAAATTCTGAATCAGCGACTTGATTCCCGAAGGACTAAAGAAAACCAGGATATCATAATTCACATCTTTTAAATCAGACAAATTACTTGTAATTGTCTTATACAAAATTGCTTTCGTATAGTCGTATCCGCCTTTATCAAGTAATTCAGGAATTTCTTGTTTGTGGATATGAGAAAGAGGAACCAGGAATTTTTCTCCCTTGTGTTTTTTCATAACCTCCATCAAGTCGTCGAAACGGCCATTTCCGTAAAAGATTTTACGTTTTCTGTAGACGATGTACTTTTGCAGATAGTAAGCAGTAGCTTCTGAAATGCAGAAGTATTTCATGGAGTCGGGTACAGTAACCCTTGTTTCCTCGCAAATTCTAAAAAAATGATCAATAGCTGTGCGACTTGTAAAAATCACAGCTGAATGATCAAGAATCTGAATTCTTGTTTGACGAAATTCTTTTGACGAAACTGCTTCTACCTGAATGAATGGTCTGAAGTCGACCTGTACGTTCGTTTTTTCAGCCAAGTCAAAATATGGTGATTTTGCAGATTCAGGCTTTGGCTGCGAAACTAATATTTTCTTGATTTTCAAGTTGTAAAACTTTTAAATTATTTAATCCCGTTTTTAACCAATACCATGTTATAGATAAAAATCAACGGTAAAATTTCAAGGGTACAAAGGTACAAAATCAAATAAAAAATAGAAAAATGTTTTGTCATTAATATTTTTGCCCCACGAATTAAGAGCAACAAGTAAAAAAAAGCCACCACAAAAAGTCCTGCATATACCATCAACCGTGGATTTTGCAAAGCACCAAATGCAATGACAAGTGTTACCGGAATTAGGAATAATCCTAAAACACGGTTGTGCAAATGCATATTATACAGAAATTCAGCTGTTTCAGCAGTACTTCCGGCAACAATCCCAGCGAAAGAATAAGCCACCCGTTTCAAGATATAATAGCCAATAACCATCCCCAAGATAAGTAAATAAGTAATAATGCTTGACTGATTGAAAGACACGTGAAATAAATCGAAAAACTGGTAAACAAAAACACCAAACGTAAAGTAAAAAATCAAATCAAGCCGAAAAGAAGCATGTGTTAAACTTAGTGTTCGTTCCCGAAACAGGCGTGCCGAAGTCGGATAATTGATGATGGCATGAAACAGTTGGTTCAGGTATTTATTAAAAAACAAACGCACGGTGGCCAGTAAAACAAAAATCAAGATAAAAATCCCAATCAACCAATCTGGTCGTTCACGCTCAAAAGACTTTTCAGGTAAAACGATGCCGGGCTTCGAGTCCTTTTCTGTAAAAACCTTGACTTGTCCTGACTGGATTGGTTGAACTGAATCCAACTTGCGGCTATTATTTCGGGGAAGTTTTGAGCTGACCGATTGTGAATTTTGATTGACCCTTGTATTGGATGGAGCGCTAATGTCCGGAATTTCCACGGTCGCTGAATCTACTGTTTCAATAGGCTGTTGCTCGATCAACGTTCTTACTGTGTTAATCGTGTTTGCACCAACTGCCTGGTCAAGCTGTTTTAATATTGTATCGTTTTGTTGCGTGCGTTGTAACATTCCGGGCAGTTGTAAAATTTCACACAAAAATAAGGATTTCCAAGGTTAAATTGACTGGCTTGCTACCTTTGTATTTAAATTAGTTATAAACAACCTATGTCCGAACAGGATTCTTTCTACTTTGCTCCATTACAGGGATTCACCGATTTTGTTTATCGCCGCTGTTATCACGAAGTTTTCGGTTCCATTGATGAATACTACATCCCATATATTGCCATTGGGCCGGGACAAAAAATAAGAAACAGCCAATACCGCGATGTTTTGCCCGAGAATAATGAAAATGTGCCGGTAGTTCCTCAAATACTTTGTGCCAATGTTGGAGAACTCAAGTTATTGGCCGACGAACTCAAGCTAATGAGTTATACAACAATCAACTTAAACCTGGGATGTCCCTACCCCATGGCAACTAAGCGTGGCCGCGGAACTGCTCTGTTGGAAAATCCCGATCAACTTAAACAAGTATTGGATTACCTCTTTGCTGAATATGATTTCAAGGTATCGGTGAAATTTCGGGCAGGCTTAACAGATGAAAGCACGATTGTTAAACAATTTGAACTTTTGCAGGCCTATCCCTTCGAAAAGCTGATCTTTCATCCGCGCACTGCAAAACAATTATACAAAGGTGCTGCCAACCGCCAACTTTTTGCCGAATTAGCTGCCAAATCAAAAAGTCCGTTGGTTTACAATGGCGATATCCAATCCATTGATGACCTGAACGAAATAAGACAACAGGTTCCCAACCAAAGCGAATGGATGATTGGCCGCGGCATTTTAAACGACCCGTTTTTACCCACCAAACTAAAAGGCGAGCTTCACTCTGATGAAGTCAAACTTGAAAAGCTGATCGCTTTTCACAACGAGATCCTGAAAAACTATCAGGTTATCTGGACGGACGAGGGAATTGTGATTCATCGCATGATCCAGTTTTGGAGCTACTTCCAGCAATCGTTCATGCAAGGCCGAAAAGCCTACAAAGTGGCCAAGAAAGCCCGAAATTTAGACAGTTATCAATCCGGAATTGATAGCTTTTGGGTGAATGCCAAGCTTGAGTAGGTATTTTATGCGGGGGTGTTGATGAAAGGTACCGAATGTTGCCGAGCGTTCATGTCCGCCAGGACTGAACGGCGATGCGAGAATCCGCAGTTATGAGCTGGTTTTATTCATATTAAACTTATACCCCAAAGTCAGTCCAAGGTTTCTGTTTTTTAATACAACAAGGTCTTTGTTTTGTGAAATATTTGCCAGCCCGTAACTATAACTAATTTTTATAACAATTCTTCGAATTTCCATTCCAACTCCAGCTTGTAGTCCATAATCCCATCTTTTCCAATTACCATCTGCACCCATCTCATGACTATATACCTGTTTTTCAGCTATTCCAATTGAGTAGCTATTTGCAGTCATTTTCCCATTTAACCCTATTCCAACATATGGCCCGATAGTCGAGAAAATTGATAATTCCCTCACCTTGGCAGAGCCTTTAAATAAGAGTGGAATCTCAATATAGTTTAGAACCGCATTTTGATAAACACGGAAAGGTTCGCTATTTTGATACAGCGCATAGTTGGTTTCCAGTTTGTATCCTTTAGATGAAAAGAGTATTCCTGATTCGAACGAAAACCGTTCGGTAAAAGGATAATCTGCAGTGATTCCAATTAGTAATCTTGGGGTTAGTTGATAATCTTCACTGTATGTCTCGATTCTATCTTTTGAAAGCATCGTTGATAAATTCGTTCCGCCTTTTACTTCAATTGTCTGTGCAGAAGATTCATCGTAAAAGATTAAAGTAGAAGCGATGAGAATAAATATTTTCAATTTTTTCATTTGGTTGATTCTTTGTTCCCAATAGAGTAGAGCCTAACAGCCCACCCGATAATTAATGCACGTAAATGTACAAATTATGAGCCGGTTATCGTTCAACCGGGGCTCTAAGCTGGGCACTACGTGCCGCTTAAAGCCCTATTTATTGTACGTAGTTTTTTTTTGAGATTAATCTCCATTAAGCTGTTTCCCGGTGTCTATTTATATCAAAAGAAACAGGAACAAATTTATTGCTGTTTCTTTCTTATTCAGGGAAACGGCCAAATTTATTTATCTCTTCCAACGACTCATCCCAACTTGCTCTATTTGAGATAAAAATATGTGCATTCGGTCGTTTTTCTAATTTAGTATCCAAACATCCTGCTGGAACTACTAAAAGCTTACCGTCCATTTGTAAATTAGGCAGAGCTGAACCACAATTGGTACAAAAGGCTTTCACATGATTACTTTTATGTGGTTGAAATGTTTTAATTTCAGTTTCCGCTTTTATCCATTCCAGTTTAGCTGTTGTAGAAAACAAATTTGCAGCATGAGCAGACCCTGTGTCTTTCCTACAATATCTGCAATGGCATAAATAAAAACTGTCAAAGTCACCTATAACTTTAAATTTAATTCCTTTGCATAAACAAGAACCTAAGTATTCCATTTGATAAATCACTTTTCTAATTTATGAATGGTTTACAATGTTTAGTATTAGAATAGTTGCCGCCTGCGTGGCACTTCCCTGTCAAGTTACAGAAAAGTTGAAGCGGGCTACAACCATTGAATTTACTGCTATTTCGGCTATTATTTTTATACATTACAAACAGTAATTATTTTAGTTTATATCCAATTGTCAAATTTATTGTAAAAGTATTTACTGACACTTCTCCACTATTTCCAGTACTTTCAATTGTCCAGTCCGCAACTTTTGTGAAATCTAAATAGTAATCCGCTCGTAATCCAAATTGAAGATTTGAAATATCGTATCTTAGTCCTCCGCCAAGTATTAATCCAAACGATGTATCTTTTAGTTGGCCAAGCCCCTCAAGAGCATAAAAATCTCTACGATCAACTAAAAAGTCAACACGAGGCCCCATGCTGATAAATGGAGCGAATTTCTCTTTTATTGAATACTTAAAATCAATAGTTGTATTAATTGATAAATAATCTAAGATTGGTTTACCTGAAGCGACCTCATCAGAACCGAAATTAATATCATATTCACCACCTTTTCTAATCAATCCGATATTACTTGAAAGATTAAAATATTGCTTATCAAAGTAATCTAATCCTGCAAAAACAGCATGTCCTATAAGTTTCTTGTTATCTTGTTGATTAGCATTTTGCCAATCAAGTTTAGAAATCGAAGTTCCTCCTTGTATTTTTATAGTCTGTCCGTTTAATAGAATTGCAAATGTCAATCCGATTAATAATAATCCTATTTTTTTCATTTTTTTTATTTTGTTATGTAGATTATGTCTTTTCATTTATTGGTGCTACAACGGCAGTCTGTCTAAAAAGTAAAATTAAGCCGTTGAGATTTCAATATTTCTCCTTTTTCAAAATCAGCTATCCGAATACCCCTGCTGCGCCGAATTTACACCACCCCAATGCAAAGTGGCTGGCGATATTTTATAGTGTATTCCCATCAAAGTATACTGATACCGATTCGTTCGCCTTTATGGATTGAAAATCCATCGTTAACACGGATCGGATTGCAAATCCGATCCAGCAAGGTATTAATCCCGGTTTACGTCAACACCGCGTTCAAGCTCTGCGCTGCGCGCGGCTCGAACGCTTAATTATTGTGTGCTGGCCTTATTTTTTTTGCTTGGTTTTTCACGTTGTCGTATGAATTTTTCTTTCAATTTTTCTTAATTGGATAATTGAAAAAATACCAATTGGTAATACAATAAATTCTATGATAAAGCCAATCCTTATTTCACTAAAACTATATCCTGCAATAAAGGGTGTCAAATATGCTATTGGAAGAATCGTTCTCATGGCAAATAGAACCAATACAATTTCTTTTATATATTTCCAATTAAGAAATAATCCAACAATCATAATTATAGCAAGACCTGAGTCGAAATAGCCTATATTCCCTGTACTCAAAACATATAATTCTTTATCAATCTTTGGTAAAAAACTAATGATTAAAATTCCTACAGAAACTATAATCTTGTATAATTTTTCTTTGGTCATACTTGAGACTGTTTACGATTTTTGATTATAAGTAACATTTAGCATTCTTGAGTCTGACACAATTAAGTCATATCGATTTAAAAAGTTTTCTAAATCAAGTTTTCTAGTATTCAAGTCTATTAAAACCTTTTCTACTCCTTCTTGAAGTACTCTGATAAGCGCCATGATTTCAAAATATTTAGTTTGAGATTCCTCAGCTAATTCAATTACAGTTTTTGGTATTTCTCCACCTACGTATGCTATTAGTCTCTTCTCCTTGCCTTGTTTTACCTTATTAGAGTCTAGGCTTGTAATATGAAGAATTGCATTTCGATGTTCCCACATCTCAGAAGACAAAATGTCAATTTGTTCAATATTACAATATTCATCAAGCCACTTCTTAAAAGAATTACCTGAAGACTCTCCGTTTACTACAAAACTAATAGAGTCGATAAATGATACTATTAATTTTACAGACGATACATAAAGCTGATTATTATAACACAACTTGATTGCCAAAAAGAAATCGTCATTTATTAATTCAGCTATATCAAGTCCTTCATTTTTAAAATAAGGTTTTAAATAGTCTTCCATTTATTTAACTATATATCCATTTAAATTGAGTATTCTTTTCTTCTAAATCTAAAGCTATGGCAATATTTGATATTTCAGCTTTATCACCATTTTTTATAATTTTGAACATCGCAACCTTTTCAAGTTCGAGATACTTATCCACAACTTCAATTGGCAAGACTATATTACGACCTTTTCCCTCTGTTCTTACACTGGGGTATATAATCCCGCCATGTCCTCTATTATTAATTGCCATATTTGTATAAACAACTGATACTTTATAATCATCATCGTTTGAAATTTCCTTTTTAGCAAATTCATTTGAAAAAAACTCAAGCATCTTTGCGAACTCTTCAACCTTCTCAGGGAACTCCTGTCTAATATTGTTCAAATGATATTCATACGCTTTTTTAATATCAGGAATCCTTTTAATAGTTTCTTTATCAAATACTATTTCAACAACCTCAAAATCTTCTTTTATCTTCCATTTCCCAACTGTAAAAATAAACTCTCCATTTAATATTAAATCACCATCTCTAAACAAACCACTAATTTCAAATAAATTCACAATTCTAGGGTATTCAACAAAATCAGATTTTAATGCACCATAAAACATGGATTGTTTCGGGCAATTTGCACGCCCATATTTATTTATATTTTCAATATCTGTTCGATAACTAATATCTGATTCAGAATAAAAGATTTCTTCAGGAGAATTTATTCGTCCTCTTTCTATGTAGTTTCCCTTTTTGAGTTTTGCTGTAACAAATGGTATTATTTTTAATTCATATGCTAATTTCTTGAAAATATCATCATATGATACTTCTTGAAGGTTCATCTCTCTTAATTCAGAAAGAACTTTACTAATCTGCTCCTTTGTCGGAAAATCATTCATATGTAATTATTTAATAATGTCGCAATTTCTGCACTAATGGGGTACAACGATTGAGTATATCTACCAGCACATACCCACCGCTATTCGTTTTATTTTATCAATTTTAGTTTTCTGTTTATCAACGCTTCACAAAGTACAAAAAATAGCTTGTCTGATTATCATATGTTGAGACTTTTTGCACAACAGTAAACCAAACACTGGTGCGCTTGAAGGCAGGCTGTGGGGTAAAAAAATAGCAAGGAGCGGCTTGTCTGGCCGGGCTGGCGGTTGTTTCGGAGCCCTGAGGATTTTGTCACCGGTTGTGGATCAAATTCTGGAAAATCCGGGAGCTTCTCCACACAGAAAAACGCAAAAAAATATTTTCTTTTTGTTGAAACGTGCGGCAGACAAGGAAATTAATTTTCTTTTTTGTTGTTTTCTCCCTGCGAGAGCAAAAAATATTTTCCGGTTTCTTCTCCACACAGAAAACAACGTTCTGGAAAATTTTTTTCCTTCTCCACACAGAAAACAAGAAAAAAAAAAGCCGGAACCAGTGTTTTCGGCCAAAAAAAAGAATGCAAGAAAGAGGAATTCAATGTCGTTGTATTGAATATCGATAAGCTATGATTAAGTAGATGGGAGGGGTGTGTATTATGTTTCGAAATCACTGTTGCCCGGGGAAAATAAATGGGCTAAAGCCCCGACGCTCCGGTGCGATCACTAACCCCGGGATTAATCCCGGGGTTAGTGAATGCCAGATATGACGCGGGCTTTAGCCCATCATTCCGCCGCTACCGCACGATTGTATCGTGTGGTTGATTTATTAAAAAACGGTAATGCCACACAATGGAATCGTGCGGCAGCAGAGGTCTTCCTGTTTTTCATTATTCGGTGGTTGCGATTGTATCGGTTCTCAATTTGGTTAAAAAAGCCCCGTCAGCTCATTCACCAGGTTGGTTTGCTCTTGCAGCTCTTCCCGTGAACTGCTCCCAAAATATTCGGTAAGGATGAGCTCCACCGCTGCCCGGAAATCCGTAATAAACGGGTCGCTCCAAGCCGGCATTTCACTCACAAACGTTTCTTTTTCCTGTTCAAAGGTGATCGGCAACTGTTAAAGCTGCAATCAACATCGGTAGTGTTTTGTAACTGAAACTTCTTTTCATTTTTTTGTGTTTTTTAGTTTGACAAATTATTTAGTTATCTAAAACCTGGCCTGCATCACCAATTAATGATGATCAGCAGACCAGATACTTAGTCTCAATCCCAATTTATCTTTTCAAAAACACTCTTTAGGCGGGCAAAAGCAAGGTAAAAGTTTAACAGAAAATTGAACTTTTGTTACCTGCTACGTATTGTTTAATACCTTTTTCACACAAAAGGTTACCCCAATCCATAAAAATAGTTTATCCGGGGGCTCGATTATTTGTAGCGGCTTGTCTTTTTGCCCCGAAGTCCGGCAGACCAACATCGCTCATTTAAAATCAAAATGAAGATCTAAATTTTGAAAAAGAAGAAAGATTAACTCTACCTTTACAACGACTGGAATTTCACGATCTTCCAGCCGGTACAAATTAGTTTTAAGCATGAGAAAAAATTATTCAGGAGGTAACGCCTCCCATTCAAAAAAACCACAAACACAAAGCTTTGAGGTCAAAGAGCCGGAAGAGTTGATGAAATTCTTAATTGCCAGCCTGCCGCATAAAAATCGCAACAACATCAAAACCCTGCTCAAAAAAAAGCAAGTGCGGGTCGATGGTAAATCCATCACCCAATTTAATCACCTGCTAAAACCCGGACAAAAGGTTTCGCTTGACACAGCTCCGGCTCCAATTGCCAAGCAAATGCGGGGCATTTCTATTGTTCACGAAGACAAAGACCTCATCATCGTTAATAAAAATGCCGGACTGCTGACCATGGCCACCGAAAAGGAAAAACGAGCCACGGTTTACAGTATTTTAAGCAACTATGTGAAAGAAGAAAACCGCGAAGCCAAGATCTTTATCGTTCATCGGCTCGATCGGGAAACATCGGGATTGATGATGTTTGCAAAAAGCGAAGAAATGCAGGAGCTGCTGCAGGAATCGTGGAAACATACTATTTCGGAACGTACTTACCTGGCCGTGATCGAAGGCAAGCTTGAACAACCGGAAGGAACCATTAGCTCGTACCTGTTTGAAAGCAGCGTATTTAAAGTACACTCAACACAAGATCCGGAGAAGGGGCGGCATGCTATTACGCACTATTCAACCGCTAAAAGCAACGAGGAGTACTCCTTGTTAAAAGTAAATCTGGAAACGGGTCGGAAAAATCAGATCCGGGTGCACCTGCAAGACCTAAAACATCCGGTGATTGGCGATAAAAAATATGGCTCGAAATCGAACCCCATTGGCCGGCTTGGATTACACGCCTGGGTATTGGCTTTCGAACATCCGGTAACCGGTAAAAAGATGCGCTTTGAAACGTCCGTTCCGGGAAGCTTCCTGAAACTGTTTTAAAGGAAAACCGACAAGCTCAGGCATGGAGTCGTTCTAAGTTTGACTTTCCTTTTTATCAATAAAACCCTACTTTTGAGTTCGTAAAATCAGTAGCATGAAACGACCATGATCAACAGTTCGCTCACAAAGGAGGAGGACTATTGAGAGTTCCATCGAATACCGTTGAAAATTTTAAATTATCATGAGATGAAAACAATACTTATAACTGGTGGAGCCGGATTTATTGGCTCCCATGTGGTTCGACTATTCGTCAACAAATACCCCGAATACAACATTGTTAACCTCGACAAACTCACTTATGCCGGGAATTTGGCTAACCTGAAAGACTTGGAAGGAAAACCGAATTACGAATTTGTAAAGGCTGACATTGTTGATAGTGATGCGATGTTGAAACTATTCGGGGAAAGGCAGTTCGATGGCGTGATTCACCTGGCAGCCGAATCGCATGTTGATCGGTCGATTTCGAACCCCACTGAGTTTGTTTTCACCAACGTAATTGGCACGGTTAACCTGTTGAATGCTGCCCGCGCTAGTTGGAAAGATCAACCCGAAGGACGCTTGTTTTACCACATCTCAACCGATGAAGTGTATGGCTCGCTAAGCAATGATGGCACGATGTTTACCGAAGAGACCGGTTACGATCCACACAGCCCGTATTCGGCTTCAAAAGCCAGCTCCGACCATTTTGTGCGCGCCTATCACGACACCTTCGGATTGCCGGCGTTGATCTCAAATTGCTCCAATAATTACGGTTCATTCCAATTCCCCGAAAAACTGATTCCGTTGTTCATCAATAACATTTGCAACAACAAGCCATTACCCGTTTACGGAAAAGGCGAAAACATACGCGACTGGCTGTGGGTTGAAGATCATGCCCGCGCCATTGATGTGATTTTTCACCGGGGGAAACCGGGTGAAACCTACAACATTGGCGGCCATAACGAATGGACCAACATCGACCTGATTAAGTTGATGTGCTCCATCATGGATCGCAAACTGGGTCGCGAAGCCGGAACTTCGGAGAAACTGATTACCTACGTAAAAGACCGCGCCGGACACGATCTGCGCTATGCCATTGACTCGTCGAAACTGCAAAAAGAGCTGGACTGGGTGCCGAGTCTTCAATTTGAAGAAGGATTGGAAAAAACCATCGATTGGTATTTACAGAATGAAGAATGGCTACAGCATGTAACCAGTGGCGATTATCAGAAATACTACGAAAACCAATATCAAAAGCGGTAAAGTTGCCCGTTGAGATATGGCATGCACCAAGTGATAAGCTAAAGCCAGAACGGACTCAATACACATTTTGAAAAAAGCCGAAGACGATAGAAAACAATTGCATTCAACCGTCTTCAACTGACTCCAATTGTTTTCATTCCCCTATTTCTTAAATGAGAACCGGGTTGTGCCGATATTGTTGCCATCAGCAAAGATATCGACCGTGTATTCTCCGGGGATGAAGGGATCCTCACCGTTGTTATCCCAGAAAATATTTACCGGCAAATCATTGCCTTCGTAGGTTACTTCACGCATGGCTGAGTATGGAATTCTTAAGTCTTCGAATCGAAACAAATCATTTTTCGATTTGAGTAGCAAAATCTGGTCGGGACGCTGGATGCGAACATAAATGTTTTTGGCTCCGCGTTTAGCGGTAATATTTTTACCAAGGGTAAAGTTGACCTGGATTTTTTCTGCTTTCCCGCTGTTATTCACATCGTTCCCACGCGAATTGATGCCAAATGCGGTCAGGCCTTGCGCCTCCAAGGTAGCGGCCTTTTCAACGCGTTGCGACAAGCGTTCTTTCTCCTTTTCCAGCTTCTCGTTTTTATTTTCAACCTCAGCAAACTCCTGCTTTACCTGTTCATTTTCGGCCATCAGCTCCTGGTTCCGACGATTCAACGAGTCAACCTGAACAATGTAATTGCGCATAATCCGACGCAGCGAGCCGACCTGCTCCCGATACTGCTCTATCTGATCGTAGCTGGCCTTTTTTACCTGCCCAATTTCCAGCAACAAATCCTTCACTTTGGTTTGCGCCACAAACAATTGGGTATTCATGGTGTCGCTTTCCGTTTTCAGGCTGTCATAGTTCTGAACCATCTCAGTCAACTCAATCTGAATAGAATCCTTTTCGGAATTCAACGAACGCATAATTTGTTTATGCTCGTCTCGCTGCATAAAAAACAATACCACCACTACAATAAGAATAACCGAAAGAAAAATAACAATCAGATTATTACGTCTCTCCTTATCGGTTTCTCCCAGCGAAAACTTTTTCTTATTTTTTGCCGAATCACTCATATATTCAGAATTTTAGCCACCCAAAAACAACGCCCACAAAAATAGTATTATTTTGTGGGCAGTCAAATATCAAACCAAATTGGCAAAGACAATAACTAATCCGTAACGATTTGGGAATAGTCAACAAAATAAAGGGCTAAAACAGATTCCCCAGCTTCACTCCAAAATAGATGGTTCGGGGTGATAACGGCCCGTAAACATATCCGGGATCGCGGTCGATACCAAAATCAAAATCATCTTGATAATCATTAAACAGGTTTTTTACTCCGGCATAAACCTGCAACGACAATTCATTTGACAAAGTAAAGTTTTGGCTGATTTTTGCTCCGAGATCAAATGACGAATCCACTTCGTTTAACTGACCGACCTCTGGATTTGCCAAGGTATTTCCAAAGTAGGGAACCAACATCGATCCGGTGTAATTACCGGTAACCGATGCCTTAAAAGACTCGCTTGGAGAGTAACTAAACGAAAGGTATCCATAATTGTTGGGCGTACGGAAAAACCGCTTTTCATTAAATTCCTGTGGCGAATCGTATTCACTTTTTTGAACGGTGAATCCGGTTTGGAACATCCACCTGGCACCCGGAGAAGCATTGAATTCAAAATTAATCCCCTGAACTTTGGCTCCATCGTCAGCGTTTGTTCGGGTATAAACCACTTCGCCTTTTTCGTTGGGCGTTCCATATTCGTTGGTAAACGGATTCTCGAGAACCGTGTAAAACCCTTCAGCTAAAAACTGAGTTTGCCAACGTCCGAAGGTCTCTGATATATCGACTGAAAAAGTGAAACTATGCGAGTTTTCCTGCTCCAAATCGGCATCATTCTCATGCGTAACCCGCCGGGCACCCGACGTTTCAATATGTAAGTCTTCATCAAAAATTTGTGGCGCACGGTAACCCTTGGCAAAGCTGGAGCGCAATTGCACCTTTTCACCCAAATTATACATTAAGCTTGCCCGTGGGCTAAACACATTGCCTGAAATACCACCATCAGAATCAGCTTTATCCGAAATGGCATAATGCTCTAAGCGGAAGCCAAGAGACACACGCCAGTTATTAGTTACCCATTCGTTTTGAGCGAAAAAGCCAACTGTGCTCACTGACTGATCGGTGATGGTTGTTGTTCCAACATGTTCCATGGTGGTAATATCAAGATAACCAAGCTTCTGATCTTTCAAGGCGTCGTTGGTCATTTCGGCTCCAAGCAATAACTCGGAAGGCGAAAACAAACATTGTTCTACATCACGATGATACTGGGTGCCGACAGAAATAGCTAAATCCTCCGTATGTCCGTAAGCCGTCAGATCCTGCTCAGCACCATAGTAGGAACCGCGATTGACAGACTGCATCGCAGCATAAAAGCTTAACTTGTCATGATCGCGCATAAACTTGTCGAATGTCAGGTTCGCCGAATTGATTTCGTGATCGACGGCTTCTGAAATGTCGGCTTCATGATTCGGAAGATCAAAATCATTTCCTCCCCGCCGTGATTCATTGATAAAAAAGTAATCCAAATTGATTTTAGAGCGAACACCCATGCGTTTAAAGAAACTGGCTCCAAATGTACTGTTGCTTAGTTTTGAAAGCTCTGAATATCCATCTCCGTTCACATCATGAGGATCCCGCTTTCGTTTAAAACCATAAAAGCTCATCCCTGATCTAAAATCTTCACTAACAATCGATCCGTTCATACTCAGGTTGTAATCGGCTGTTTGATTATCACCAATCAATCCAACCGAACTATTGATGCTGTAGGTGTCCTGAACCGGCTCTTTTGTAATCAGGTTGATGGTTCCGGCAATGGCATTACTGCCATACAAAGCCGATCCGCCACCCCGAACGACCTCCACCCGGTCAATCATATTTGCAGGGATTAATTCCAATCCGTAAACGCCAGCCAAACCACTAAAAACAGGTCGGCTATTAATCAGGATTTGGGAGTACGGCCCTTCCAGTCCATTCATCCGAACTTGAGTGAAACCACAATTCTGACAGTTATTTTCCATACGTAAGCCGGGGGTAAAACTCAAGCCTTCGCTCAGTGTTACACTTTGCGTATTTTCCAGCAACTTCGGACTAATGGTACTTACAATGGTGGACGCTTCACGGCGTGATTTTTCACTCCGATCGGCAGTAATCACCACTTGATCCAGCCCAATCTGGTCGGGTTTTAACTCAACAACCAATGTGAGCGGATCACCAATCTTGAGATCCACCTTATAAGCCCTGTTTTGGTAACCAACCGCCGACACCACGACTTCCTGCTTTCCTGCCGGCACTCCTACTAACTTATAGTGCCCGGTTGCATCGGCAGCGGTGCCCATTGTTGTTCCTTTAACCATGATGGTTGCAAATGGAATGTGCTCACCTTCCGATCGCACATCTCCAAATAGCATCGTATCTGTAAATTTGTCCTTGGGTTCTCCTTCGGCGAATGACAAAAGGGTGAATAGTGACAAGACTGCCACAAAAATTATGCTTTTCATTACTAGTTGATTTGGTAATTGATTTCTGCTGAAATCAAACAAGTGATAAATTGATATTCGGTTTTATTAACTCAGCCTTCTGTGAAGCTGAATAATTTATTGTCAAAAGTAGGCTGAGCCCGCCTGGCTGACAATCCCAAAAAATTGGTATTTAAAAGCAGATAATGTTTGTCTTTTCAATATATACAGCACCATTATCATCAATAGTTATGAAAGGGGTGGACCACGAAGTCGCTGATCGTTCGCACTTTTGAAGCAGTAAAGCTGAACGACGGGAACAGAAACAATTTTGTATGAAGGACGAATAACCTCCAAGTCTGGCAAAGGCGCTGAGTTGTCAAAGTAATTGTGAAAGAAAGCCTGATAAAACTGATACTCAGCATGTGAATGCTGGTGTGGTAATTTGCTTTCACCCTCGCGATCAAAAGGGTGAGCATGCTGTATCACAACTCCATTCGAAAGTAAATGAACATGCATATTGCTAATGGAATTAACCAGCAAAATGAGATAAACCGGTAAAACCAGAAGAATAAATACTTTTATATATTTGCGAAGCGCCATCATGCCGCTGCAAATATAAGCGATGATGGATTAAGAGGAATCAATCTAAATAAAAAGCGACAGAAATTTAACATACAATTGGGCAAGAAAAAGATCGATATTGATTTATACAGTTACGGCGAATATACCGAATGGGATCGCAACAGCCGAAAACTACCGAGAATAGTTAACATTTCGCACACCGTTCAAGCTGAAATCGGAACTGAGTTTGGCTATATTTTAAAAATCAAACGGGGAAAGGGTAAAAAGCTGGAATTCAAAATTATTCACCCACCGTTTAAAGACGAGAGTGGTGCCGTGATGGACGACTTTACCGGTGAGTATTACATCAATAGCAACGACTATGAGTTCTTTTTAGGCGATTGCATTTGGGAACCACTGGACGACAAACTTGGCCCGTGGCGATTAATCACCTACCTCGATGGGCAGGTGATTGCTGATAAAACACTGCAGCTGGTTAGAAAAGAAAACTAGTTAATCTTCTTTCTCAATCAATTTTGCAAGTTTTGCATAGGCTTCGTCGCAAGCAACCAGCAAATCTTTACCGATGCTCTGATAGTGTTTTCTAATCAACTTGGGGTTGTCTTTCCCGTCCGGGTGATTGACCCTGCTTATGAGATCTTTCCGCTTGGCCATAATCTCATCCACAATCTTGAAAGCCGCCTCTTTATCTGCATTTTCAAAAGCATTGATGTACTGAAAATTGTCAACAACGACTAAGGATACCAAATAGTCAATGTCTTTTTTTAAATCGCGAACGCTTGCCATAATTAATGTATTTCTGAAGTTAATGGATATTTGATATGCTCAACATTTGTTAAAATTGCATTGACTGAACCAACCAATATTTCGGTTTCAACTTTTACCGGTATTCTATTCTGGTCGGCTGTAAACCACACATTCATGTACTCTCCATCAGGGAAAAAATCACCGCCCAATAAACGAATGATTATATGATGACAGCGGAATTTTCTTCCATTGCGGGTTTTCACAACTTCTTCTCCGCGGTAACGAAAGTACAAATCTTCCGTCTTGTTATCAACCAACATCTTAAAATTAACCTGTTCGTTCTTTTTGAGACCGTCAAAGTTATAGTTCCGAAAATCATAAACCGTATTCAGCATGTCCGAAACGGTTGGTTCCCAAACAAGCGTGTCTCGAATAAACGGCTGATCTTCTTGCTTGACAAAGGAATAGATTTTTCGGAATCCATCGTTAAACTGATACTCGTGAACAGTTGAACTTTTAGCATGATTCACTTTTCGAATAAAATAATCAGGCTCGAAGTTTGAGAAATTCACCCGACTGATAAAGGTATCGCGAACCGTATAAAAAAAATCGTAGGCTTTGTACGTTTTACCGATTGCTGAAAAACGCCACATCTTCTTTTCATTCACCCTCACGGTATCAGCACTGAAGATAACTTCTCCGGCATTTATCCAGATAAAATGCCAATTATAATAAGCTCCGTAGGTCAATTGCTCCTGAGGAACAAAAGCTACTTGCGCTTTGCCCGGCTGGCTATTCAGTAAAAAAGCATTAAAAAGGAGAACGCTGAAAATTGCTGCTCGAAGAGCGCTGTGATTTTTTGCTTTTGTTCTTCGCATCTTCTTTGGGCTTGTCTTCGTCAATCAACTCTTTTTCATACTGAATTAAAGGTAGATTCCAGGTTTCCCGAACTTCAAAGTTCGAACGCAATTTCAACACTTTATTGTAATACATAACCTGCTCAGGCTGAATATCTTCGTCGATATTTCCAGTGTCCCACCTGCCATTGTTATTGCGATCAATAATCAAACGGATTTTGTACTTATCGGGTTTCAGGTATGGAAATTCAATCTCTCCATCTTTATCAATCCCAATTTGTTGTAATACCTTTTCTTTATCTGAGTTATCAAGCAGTTGCACAATTCCATGATCATTTATTCCATTCAACTGCAAAATGATCTTTGCATAATAACCTTCTTCCTGAATCGTAAACCTTTTATTGAGCTCGTTTGTCGGATGACCGTCGTAATTGTACGCAGCAGCCGAATCAATAAAGAGCCGGTATGTTTCCATAAACTCCCATGGATACTGGATGTAGAACTTCCGTATCGAAAAGGAGTCCTGCCACATCTCAAATTCCAGTTCTTCCTCTAGGGTATCTACTTGCTGATACAAATGCACCGCCGACCAATCAAACGTTTTTAAAGGCTCGGGAGCTTCCAGTTTAATATTCCGATAGACATCGAAGCCACTACTTTTCGTATTCTGTTTAAATGAAATATGCGGCATCGGTTCCGGTTCTTCCTCTTCTTCTTTTTTCTTGCGTCTTTTCTTGCTGGTATCCTCCGGTTTGGTATAATTAAATTCCAGTGTATCGTGCTTCAGTACCAAATTATTCAAGCTGTCTGCTACCAGATAGCTTACATCCATCAACAATGAATCAGTGTGGCTTAAAACGGTATCTGTCAACCAAATCATCAACGAATCTCTGGTCGGATTAAACTCAATATAACTCCAATCTTCATTCGTCGGTTCTGGCTTTAAAAGCTCAAAACGAAATGAATCGCTTAATGTTTCGGTGAAGTAAAGATTAATCAGATTAGCCTGATCACGACTGTAGCTGTCAATGTACTGATCGAAAAATTCCTCATCAAAAAGCATCAGAAAGAAAGGTGTTTCCAATGCATTTCTTCGCTTGGTTTTAATGCTTATAGTATCGCCGGAGATTGTATCAGTCTGATAATTTGGAAGATTCAAATCCTGAGGAGAAATCAAGGTGTCCAAAAAAGCAATCCGCTCCAATGGTTGATTATAAGTCAGCGAATTGTCTTCATCGACCAAGGCATACAAACGGTATTCTCCGGCAGCGATATTGCTGATTACATAAAACCCATCTTCGTCGGTTGTTGCAATATAATTCGGAAATGTATCTTTAAAAGCTTCCAGCTTGTCGGTAGCATGCATCATAACCACAGCGCCTTCAACAGGCTCCAGATTTTTCGCATTCTTTACATATCCACCAATCATCAAACTATCAAAATCAGCCCCGGTACTAAACGCAAAACGAAAGTCCTCCAACGGATTTTGTTCGTTATTATCGACAATTGCACTTTTAAAATCAAGTGAGTAGGTTGTGTTTTGTTGCAACGAATCTCCTAAGTCAATAATTAGTGTTTTTGACTTTGTCCGAATCATAGGACGCTCTTTTAACGGAGGAGAAACCACAAGCGCTTCTCTTAATTTATCAACAACGACAAATTCGTTAAACGTCAGGCTGATCTCGCTGCCATCAAAATTTATAGCGTTAAACTCAGGTCCCGTTTTAATAACATTCGGCGGTATCGAATCCTTTGGACCTCCGGTAGGCATTCCCGGGTTAGCACACGATGTTGTGAAAACCAGATACGCCACATAAGTCAATATGAGTATGGGGAAAATTTTTCTCATAGTTCTAAAACCTGAACAAACATACTAATTTCAGAATGATTTGCTGACTTGTAATTGTTAATTATTCCACGGTTACCGACTTCGCCAGATTTCGTGGTTGATCAACATCGCAACCTCGTATAACTGCAATGTAATAGGCAAAAAGCTGAAGCGGAATAACTGTTAGCAAAGCAGCAACTGCCGGGTGCGACTCGGGAACTTCGAATAAGTCATCAGCCATTTTTCGCAATCCATTGTCTCCTTCGGTTACAACCGCAATGACATTTCCCTTGCGAGCTTTCACCTCCTGAATGTTGCTTACAACTTTCTCGTAATAGCTATCCTTAGCCGAAACCACCACCACCGGCAGATTATCATCAACCAGAGCTATTGGACCGTGTTTCATCTCTCCTGCAGCATAACCTTCGGCGTGCATGTATGAAATTTCTTTCAATTTTAACGCACCTTCCAAGGCAACCGGGAACAGATATCCGCGCCCTAAATACAGAGCATTAATCGCGTCTTTATATTTTTCAGCCACCTCCTTGATATGAGGATGGCTCATCAAAATCGTATCTATTTTAGCTGGAATTTCCAACAGCTCGGCAATGAGCATTTCGTAGAACTCCTGATCAATTTCGCCACGTTCTCTAGCAAGCTTAAATGCCAACAAGGTAAGCACAGTAACCTGAGCTGTAAACGCTTTTGTGGAGGCCACTCCAATTTCAGTTCCGGCGTGTGTATAAACTCCGGCATCGGTTTCGCGTGCAATACTTGAGCCAACAACATTGCAAATACCTAAGATCAGCGCGCCTTTTTCTTTCGCCATTTTCAACGCTGCCAGGGTATCGGCAGTTTCGCCGCTTTGGCTTATCGCAATGACAACATCTCCCTTGTTGATAATGGGTTTTCGGTATCGGAATTCTGAAGCATATTCAACTTCAACAGGCACCCGGGCATATTCTTCAATAAGATACTCTGCCACCAAAGCTGCATGCCAAGATGTTCCGCATCCTATAATGATGATCCGGTTGGCTGAAACAATTTGTGGGAAAACATCAATCAAACCACCCAGATTGATGTCGTTTTGATTTGGGCGGATGCGACCTCTGTAGGTATCGGATATGGTTTTGGGCTGTTCAAAAATTTCCTTCAGCATATAATGCTCAAAGTCGCCCTTATCCAAATCGCCAATGCTCAGGTCAACTTTGGTAATTTTAAAGTTGGCCGGATTATTCTGCACTGTTTTCAGGGTCAGGCTATTTTTTTCGATAATAGCCACATCACCGTCATTCAGGTAAATCACACTATCAGTGTATTCAACAATCGGGCTGGCATCCGAAGCTAAAAAATACTCTCCTTGCCCAATGCCAATTACCAAAGGACTCCCCATCCGGGCGGCTATAATCCGATGTTTTTCGTCCTTGCAGATAACAACGATACCATAAGCACCAACGACTTTCGAAAGCGCCAAACGAACAGCTGTTTCTGCATCTTCAACCTCATCTAGCTGATAAAAATATTCAATCAGGTTGGCCAGCACTTCCGTATCGGTGTCCGATTGAAATTCAAATCCTTTCTCCGCAAGATCTCTCTTTAGCCTGGCATAGTTTTCAATAATGCCATTGTGCACCAAAACAAAGTTTCCATGCATCGATTGATGTGGATGAGCATTTTCATCATTGGGTTCGCCATGTGTTGCCCACCGGGTATGGCCTATTCCAATACTCCCCTCAACATTTTTATCGGCAACAAAAGCCTCCAGTTCACTAACTTTTCCTTGACGTTTATAGACGTTTAATGTACTGTTATAAATAGCAATACCGGCGGAATCATATCCCCGGTATTCTAATCGCTGCAACCCTTTTATAAGGATCGGATATACATTTTTATCGCCAATATAACCAACTATTCCACACATATTTGTTTCTGTTAATTTTCGGTGGAACCGATTAGTAAGCGCTAATTCAATTTTGTATAAGTCACTCCCAAACGAATTCCAACATGACTAGTTGAACCTTTTAAAACGACCCTTCGCGTCTGTTCATTTTGATAAAGAGTAGAAAGATAAAATCCATCATTTGTAACCTCTTCATTTTCGAGGATTGCTTGCAAATGATTCGTGATATTGAATCTGTAAGTCGCATCTTCTGCATAAAAAAAGCCTCCATACAAATTCGGGGATACACCATAATCATAGGGAAAATATAAATATTCATCTTCACCTGGCTGATAGGTTTCATCTATTGCAAAAAGCGCGAGCTTAGGCGGAACAGAATACGTTTGATAATCTGAAGCTAAGGTATCCACCTGGAATATCAATTGTGCTTTATTGATGACATAATCCCCGTATTGAACGGAATCTTTCCAATCATCTAAGTTTGGAATATTAATTTTTGCTCTCAGCCCACCGAGTGTTTGTAAATAGATCAAGCTGTCGGGTTCGCTTTGATTCGCACCCAGTTGATCAGCAAATGCGGTGCCTGAATAATCGTGCGTATAACTGCTGATACGAGCAGAACTTGAATTGATGCCGTAACTAAAGGTGTATTGCTTGATCAGGGTGTCTGTTTCTGCTTCATGATCGCTGTAGAACAACGTTAAATTAGATCCCGCAGAGAGAGTTGAAATTCGAACTAGGCCCCCCCCGTTTTCAATATCCTGTGGCTCAACATAAAATCCTTTAAAAAAATCTAAAAAGGTATCGTTGTTAACCATTTGAGTAGAATCGGCATTGTACAATTCCTCTGCTACGCTATCATCCAACCTGATTGCCAATTCCTGAACAAGTGTGTCTGTACCGGTAGAGTCCAATTCAAGTTTTGGAATAAAATCCAGCTCTCCGACAGGAGTTGAAAACGCCAGCGATTTCAAATCAACATCTTGGTAATAGGAGTAATCACTTGCTCCTGCATCCGACAAAGTATCAATGTAAATATCTTCTTGAAGCTTATATACTTTCAGACTTTGAGTTGTTATGGTATCGCCATAAAATTCTTTATACAAAAGATATAAAACAACAGAATCAAGTTGCAATGTATCAGCATAACCAGGATATCCGGGAAGCCGAACATGAAACGCCATGTCTGCAGTTGTTTTCCCAAAAACCGGATCGTTGAATGTACCAAAAACATTGTAGTTTGGCTCATCGGTCTTCAGTGGACCATCTTTTTCAGTAAACGCTTCTATTGATTCGCTATCGACACTCTGTCCAACTGTTTTTAAATCCGATCCGGGCAAAAGTTCCATACCTGTTCCATTCGGATCGTCTTTACAATTCCACAGCGCAAAAGCCAATAGCATAAAAGCTACGGCCAGCTTTGCTGGTTTTATCTGTTTCCTATTCACGTAAACATTGTTTTTCAGCTTTTCAAAAACTTACAGTACCTTATCGTAAAATTCGTTGTAGGCATCGATGTAAGTCTCTTCAGACTGATAATTTAAAAATAATTTGTTTTTATCCTGCACATACGCCGCCAAATTTGGATCAATTTCATCACTGCCTTGAATAACAGCATCTGCATATTCAATTCCAAGTTTTGACATGTTCTCATAGGTTGGCTCATCAAGGAGTTTAAGATCTTCCTCGGCTACACCATCCAACAAAACATTATGCTTTGTATTTGGACTTAACGAATTCTTGAAGTTTTCATTGTATACCGAGTAAACAACTTTTGAGTTGGCGAATAACGGATCGTTATGATACGCTTTCTTAATATAGAGAGGGATCAGAGAGGCCAGCCATCCATGACAATGAATGATATCGGGAGCCCAGCGAAGTTTAATCACAGTTTCCAACACGCCACGGGCAAAAAAAACAGCACGTTCGTCGTTGTCTTCAAATTCCTTTCCTTTTTTATCTTTCAGAATCTCCTTTCGGTGAAAATAATCCTCATTATCAATAAAATACACCTGCATCCGAGCTGCCTGAATAGACGCTACCTTAATAATAAGTGGGTGATCTGCATCATTAATTACCAAATTCATTCCTGATAAACGAATGACTTCATGTAATTGATTTCTACGTTCATTAACACTACCATACCTTGGCATAAATGTCCGAATCTCGCGACCTTTTTCCTGTATCCCCTGAGGCAGATACCTAGACTTTACCGACATTTCTGATTCTGGGAGGTAGGGTGTAATTTCCTGAGAGATAAATAGTACTCTTTTCTTTTCCATTGAAAAATTGATGAATTTGATTGTGCAAAATTAGTAAAAATATCGCTAACATTCAATTTTATGTAATTACCAGACTCTTAAAAAAACTTAAGAAGTCGACTATCCTATGTTTTGAATTATTTATTTACTTTTGCACCGTTAATTTTATTGCTGTATGCTGGTTGTAAAGGAAATAACAGAATTGCAAGCGATCATTGATCAAGAGAAAAAAGAGGGCAAAACGATTGGTTTTGTTCCGACTATGGGTGCTTTACACAATGGACATATTTCATTGGTTGAGACAGCCACACAACAGTCAAACTATGTGATTGTTAGTATCTTTGTAAACCCCACCCAATTCAATGATAAAAAAGATTTAATTAATTATCCGAGAACTCTGGAGCGAGATTTAAAATTGCTGGATAAAACTTCCTGTAATTTAGTCTTCTCGCCTGATACTGACACCATGTATCCTGAAGAAGACAAACGACAGTTTAATTTCGGACAGCTTGAAAAAGTTATGGAAGGTCAGTTTCGCCCGGGGCATTTTAACGGTGTGGCACAGGTTGTAAGCAAGTTTTTTGAAATCGTAAAACCAGACAAAGCTTTTTTTGGGTTTAAGGACTTTCAACAGTTGGTAATTATAAAAGCTCTGGTAAAACAGTTAAATTTGCCCATTGAAATTGTGCCTTGTCCAATTGTCCGTGAAAACGATGGATTAGCCATGAGTTCTCGAAACCAAAGGCTTACAGAAGAACAAAGACACAATGCCTCACATATTTATAAAACGCTATGTGAAGCTCGGAACAAAGCCCACACAATGAGCGTAAAAGAACTTAAACAGTGGGTTGCAGAAACAATTAATCAGAATGAATTTCTGGAAACAGAATATTTTGAAATATCTGATGATGAACAACTTAACCCAATCAAAGATTGGAACAGCCCACTAAACAAAGTTGGATGCATAGCTGTTCAGTGTGGTGAGGTTAGGTTAATTGATAATATTGTATTTGAATAAAAAATTACAACATGTTTATTGAAGTTTGTAAATCGAAAATACATAAAGTAAGTGTTACTGAAGCGAACCTACAGTACGTTGGAAGTATCACAATTGATGAAGATTTAATGGACGCTGCGAATCTTATTGAAAATGAAAAGGTTCAGGTAGTAAACATTAACAATGGAGAGCGTTTGGAAACCTACGTAATCAAGGGTAAACGAGACTCAGGTGTTATTTGCCTGAACGGTCCGGCAGCGCGCAAAGTTGCCGTTGGCGATGTCGTTATCATTATTTCGTATGCAACCATGGATTTTGAAGAAGCTAAAACATTTAAACCCAGCTTGGTTTTCCCCGACATCGAGACCAACAAACTCGTGTAAAAGAGTTGATGATCATATTTTAAACCTCAAGGCTTTTTTTAGCTTTGGGGTTTTCTTATTTTTACTGAATATCCTTCAGCCAAATTATGAATGAAATTACGGGTAAAATCCATCACTCTTTCGACGAATTTTTCGACACACTCAAATCATGGAAAACAACGAATCAAAAGCTTGTTTTCACCAACGGATGCTTTGATCTGGTTCACCGCGGACATATTGACTCTTTAGTGAAATCTGCCAAGTTTGGTGACAAATTAATTATTGGCCTCAACACCGATCATTCGGTCAAATTACTAAAGGGCGAAACACGTCCCCTCGTCGATGAAGAGTCGCGAGCAATCCTGATAGCTTCGCTGCAAATGGTTGACGCCGTAGTTCTCTTTGATGAAGAAACCCCCTACGAACTGATCAAAGCCATTCAGCCCGATGTGTTGGTAAAAGGAAATGAATATAGTATTGAAGAAATTGCCGGACACGATGTGGTGCTTGCCCGCGGAGGAACAGTAGAACGAATAGAGCTCACCGACGGATTTTCCACTTCCGCACTAATCGAAAAAATAAAAAAACTCTGACCATGGCTAAAGTAAAAACGGTTCACGTTTGTCAAAACTGTGGAAGCCAATCGCCCAAATGGGTGGGACGCTGCACCAACTGTGGCGAGTGGAACACTTTTGTTGAAGAAGCGGTGGTGAAAGAAACAAAAAGTCCGCTGAGCTCGCGAACTGCAAGCGGCTCAAAACCGCAAAAGCTAAATGAAGTCAGAACAGAGCAAACCCAACGAATTGATTGCTGCAACCGAGAACTGAATCGTGTATTGGGTGGCGGCCTCGTTCCCGGCTCATTGGTTTTAGTTGGTGGCGAACCCGGCATTGGGAAATCGACACTGGTTTTGCAAGTTGCACTTGATTTAAAATCGAAGAAAATCTTATATGTTTCGGGCGAAGAAAGTATTCAGCAAATTAAAATACGTGCTAACCGACTAAAGCGCGAAAACGACAACTGCTATTTTTTGAGCGAAACATCACTGGAGAATATTCTGACACATTGCGAACACCTGGAGCCGGAAGTGCTGATCATCGACTCCATCCAAACAGTAGCAACAGCACATATTGAATCATCGCCGGGATCAGTCAGCCAGATTCGCGAGTGCACCAATGCCATTTCGAAGTTCTCCAAAGAACGCCAGATTCCGGCCATTTTAATCGGCCATATCACCAAAGAAGGAAGTCTGGCAGGCCCCAAGGTGTTGGAACACATGGTAGATACTGTTTTGCAGTTTGAGGGTGAAAATCAATACCTCTACCGAATACTGCGATCAATAAAAAACCGCTTTGGCTCAACCAGCGAACTGGGTATTTTTGAGATGAATAACGAAGGAATGCGCGAAGTCAGCAATCCATCGGAACTGCTCATTAACCGCGACCACGAAGGGCTGAGTGGAACGGCTATTTCCGGAGCCATTGAAGGAAATCGACCTTTGCTGATTGAAATCCAATCGTTGGTTAGCACTGCCGCCTATGGAACACCGCAACGCTCATCCACCGGATTTGACCTACGACGACTGAATATGCTACTGGCTGTATTGGAAAAACGCGCTGGTTTTAAACTGGCTTCCAAAGATGTGTTTCTCAATATCGCCGGAGGTATTAAAGTTGACGACCCGGCAATCGACCTCGCTGTTATCTCCGCCATTCTATCATCCAATTTCGATCTGTCCATCGATAAGAAACTTTGTTTTACTGGGGAAGTTGGGCTATCTGGCGAAATTAGAGCTGTAAACCGACTGGAACAACGCATCGCTGAAGCCGAAAAACTGGGAATGCAAAAAATATTCATCCCAAAAAACGGGAAAAGCCTCAACCTGAGTAAATTTAAAATTCAAATCGAAGAAGTAAATCGGGTCGATGATTTCTTCAAAAAGCTTTTTCAGAAAAACTAATAGCCGATACTTTTTCATAATTTTAACCTTTTCCCCAAATAAGCCATCCAAAAATGAAAGGGAATTCTAACTTTGTCAAGCCATTAAAGAAAAACATGCAACGAATAACTTTCTATTTTTTTGTTTTATTATTGACTTTCGGGAGTTTTGCCTGTAAAGAAAAAAAAGGTTATCCAAAGCCTGACAACCTGGTGAGCGAAGAAAAAATGGTGGATATACTTTACGACATTCATCTTGGCGAAGCATACTCCGAAAAATTTCGATATTCCGGCGACACCACCAAACTTGAATCGAAAGACCTCTATTTTTCAATATTGGAAGAACACAAAATGCAAGATTCAATTTTTGCTGAATCAGTGGTGTATTACTCCAGCATGCCTAAAATTTACGCCCGGATATACCAGCAAGTCATAGACCGGTTGAAGATGCTACAAGAAGAGAGTAACAAAAAAGAAGAAGTTAACATTCAACCCGAAAAATGAGAAAATATGCCGCTCACTACCTGTTTCCTGGCAACAGAAACCCAATTGCAAAAGGAATAATCAAAGTCGATTCAAGCGGCTTGATTCTCGAATTAATTCATCCCGTTAATGGGCTGAGCGAGCAGGAAGGCATGGAGTTTCATAACGGAATTATTTGCCCCGCATTTGTAAATGTTTTTCACGAATTTGAAGATGAGCGTTTTTTTAGAAAATTTCCTTTGTTGCAGAAGTTTAATCACCTGAAACCGGAGCGACTCAATACCGAAAAAGATATCTTGTCGTGGATTAAAGCAATTCAACGTGAAAACCCGCAACTAACACTTGACGAGCTAATCAGAATCTTCACGCTTGATGCAGCCAAGTCCATTAAGCTCGAAAAGGAAGTTGGTAGCCTCGAAAAAGGGAAACGCCCCGGCTTAATGTTGATCTCCGGAATGGATTATCGAAACCTCAGGCTTTCTGAAAAGAGCTATTTGAAAATGCTGATCTAATCAATTTCGTATTGGTTAAATATTTCGTAATTTCGGTTTTCTCAAATCAAACATAACGTACAATCCATGACTTATGTAGCTGACAACAATCGGTATAACTCAATAGCGTACAAACGATGTGGAAAATCAGGACTAAAACTACCCGCGCTATCGCTTGGCCTTTGGCACAACTTCGGAGGCATTGATGTTTTTGAAAATGGCCGCTCCATTCTGCGTCACGCTTTCGACAAAGGAATTACTCATTTCGATTTGGCAAACAACTATGGTCCTCCATACGGATCGGCCGAGGAGAATTTTGGCAAAATCTTGCAGCAAGACTTCCAACCCTATCGAGACGAAATGATTATTTCAACCAAGGCCGGCTACGATATGTGGCCCGGCCCATACGGCAATTGGGGTAGTCGAAAATACTTGTTGGCTAGTCTGGATCAAAGCTTAAAACGAATGGGCCTGGATTATGTAGACATCTTTTACTCGCACCGACCAGATCCGGAAACCCCACTGGAAGAAACAATGATGGCGCTTAATCAAGCTGTAAGGCAAGGAAAAGCTTTGTACGTTGGCATTTCAAATTACCCGGCTGACCGCGCACTGGAAGCTGCTAAAATACTTCGCGAGCTGGGAACTCCACTACTTATTCATCAGCCCAAATATTCGATGTTCGAGCGTTGGGTCGAAGATAAACTTCTTGATGTCCTGGAAGAGGAGGGCGTTGGTTGCATTCCATTTTCGCCACTTGCCCAAGGTTTGCTTACCGATAAATACTTACATGGTGTCCCGGAAGGATCGCGAGCCAACCGGGCTCATTTTCTGAAGCCTGAAATGGTAGAATCCTCAATCAACAAAGTACAAAAGCTCAATAAAATTGCACGCCAAAGAGAACAGAGTTTGGCCCAAATGGCTCTGGCGTGGATCTTAAAAGACAGGCGCATCACCTCAGTCCTGATCGGAGCCAGTTCAACCAGCCAGCTGGATGACAATATCAGAATGTTGGATAAAACGCAATTCTCTGATGATGAACTTACTCGCATCGATGATATTCTGAAAAGCTAGAATGCAAAAAGTGTCTGGAGCAACCATTTAAAGTACAATGAAGACAATTTATTTCTTAATATTGACTGGCGGATTAAGCTCGCTGTTAACACAAGCGCAAAATCAAGCTCCTGACCCCAATTTTATAGAACAAATAGCTCGACAAGAAAAACAAGGTTGGTTGAAAAAAATGCGGTTTGAGGAAGCAGCCGACTATGCCAACTACGATCTGACTTTTCAACGCATGCAATGGAGAGTCGATCCGGCGGTTCGTAAAATTGAAGGAGCCATCACCAGTTACTTTCATCCCTTGGTTGACGATTTTGGCAGCATCAACTTCGATGCCTATTCCGACATGCAAATTGATTCGGTTTTTTACCACGAACAATCGTTGAATTTCACACACGAAAACAACCAGCTAACCATCGTTTTTCCCGAAACACTCCCCCCTCAACAAACCGATTCGCTGACTATTTGGTATCAGGCAATTCCTCCTTCTGAGGGATTTGGTTCGTTCGAAACGTCGACAACCTTTGGCGGAAACCCGGTTCTTTGGACACTTTCGGAGCCCTATGGAGCGATGACCTGGTGGCCTTGCAAACAGAGCTTGGTTGATAAAATTGATAGTATCGAAATTCAGGTTACCTGCCCCGAAGGAAATAAAGTAGGCAGCAATGGCAAGCTGATTTCTGAAACAACAGTGGACGGTAAAACAACGGTTGTTTGGAAACACAAATACCCGATTGCCACATACTTGGTCGCCATTGCTGTGACGAATTATTCAGAGCTTTCAGTTTATCTGAAACAAGAGGAAAACTCTATTGAAATCCTAAATTACGTTTATCCGGAATATCTGGAAACAGCAAAAGAACGAACAGCCGATATGCTTGATATTATGGAGCTGTTTAATGAATTGATTGGAGCCTATCCGTTTGCCGACGAAAAATACGGACATGCTCAATTTGGCTGGGGCGGTGGCATGGAACACCAAACCATGAGTTTCATGAACAACCTTAATTTTAGCCTGGTAGCCCACGAAATGGCTCACCAGTGGTTTGGCGATTGCCTCACATTAGCCAGCTGGCAAGATATTTGGCTCAACGAAGGATTTGCGACCTACCTCACCGGATTGAGCTACGAGCATTTAATTGACGGGGAATATTGGATGACTTGGAAAAAACAACAGGTTGACAGAATAGCCGGAATACCCAATGGCTCTGTTTTCGTCACTGATACCACCGACATCACCACACTTTTCAGCTCTCGCCTTTCCTATTCAAAAGGAGCTTATCTACTCCATATGCTGCGTTGGGAATTAGGTGACCATGCCTTTTTTGAAGGATTACAAAACTACTTCAACGACCCTAATATTAAGTATGGTTTTGCCTCACAGGAAGACTTGGTCAGGCATCTTGAAACGGCAGGTGACACAAGCCTTACCAAATTTTTCAACGATTGGTATTATGGCGAAGGATATCCAAGTTTCGACATCGCTCACTTTACCGACAATGGCAAATACAAGGTCACGATCAACCAAACCACATCTGACGAATCAGTTGATCTTTTTGAAATGCACGTGCCTTTACGGCTCTGGAGAGACGGCAACAGCACGGATGTTCGCTTACATCAAACAACCAATCCACAAAGCTTCGAGCTAAACGAAAAACCAGACTCAATTCAATTCGATCCTGATTTATGGCTGATCAGCAAAGGTTCAGTTGTTACATCCGCCGTTGAACTAAGCAATAAGCAACTGAAGTTGTACCCAAATCCGGTAACGGACATTTTACACATTTCACTTCCAAACAAGGTGAAAATTGAGCACGTAAAAATTATTGATTTTAAAGGAAGAAACGTTCTATTTCAAACGAATGGAGATCTTGACGTTGACGTGAGTCAACTTACCGCCGGTTCGTATTTCATTCAGATAAGAACCAACAAAGACACCTATAATCAGCAATTTGTGAAATCTGAGCCATAAAAAACAGAGTCTTTCTAATTTCGCTATTCCCATTTCACCAATTCCACTGAATTCGGTAACTTCGCCCCATAAAAAAACAAAGCATATGTTTTCAGGAATAGTAGAAGAATATGGCACGGTGAAAGCCATCGAAAAAGATCAGGAAAATTATCATTTCACATTAACCTGCTCATTTGTTGACGAGTTAAAAATTGATCAGAGTGTATCGCACAATGGCGTTTGCCTGACCGTAGTGAAAATTGACGACAAAGCAAAAACATACACCGTTACGGCAATCAAAGAAACCTTGCTAAAAACCAACCTCGGTTATTGGGAAGTGGGTACCAAAGTTAATCTGGAACGCAGTATGATGATGAACGGCCGATTGGACGGACACATTGTTCAGGGACACGTTGATCAAACAGCAACTTGCACCAAGGTTGAAGAAGCTGACGGAAGCTGGTACTTTACCTTTGAATACGAGTTTGACAAAAGCAAAGCACAACAAGGCTACATGACCGTTGAAAAAGGCTCAGTAACGGTTAACGGTGTTAGCTTGACAGTGGTGAACTCGAAAGACAATTCGTTTCAGGTAGCCATCATTCCTTTCACTTACGAGGAGACTAACTTTCATACTTTTGAGGCCGGAACTGTAATTAACCTTGAGTTTGACATTATCGGTAAATATCTCAGCAAATTAGCAACTTTCAAATAAAAAAAAGCCGGGCAGTTGCCCGGCTTTTTAGCTCTCATTCATTCACGCATGAAACACCAATAAAGGTGTTTTCAAATGGAAAACCATTTTTCGCGCAATACTTGGATTAAAGATCCGCGTAATCATATTGCGCTTGTGTGTTGTGAGTGACAAAATATCAATCTCGTTATCCTGAATATAGTTCTCCAAATCAGCCAGTACATTCTGGCCATGAACCATTTCACAAGAAAGAGCATCATCTTTGTACTTCCGTTTTAACTCTTTCTTCATAAACTGAAGCCTGGTCTTTGCCAACTCCCCTTCTTCCAGGTCTCCAATGTGCAAACAGGTCGTTTCTGTATTAAACGGTTTCAAAATACCCACTAACTTATCGATTGCAACAAAATCCTTCTCATCAAAATTGGTTGCATAAACCACTTTTTTAACCGAAGCTAAATTGAGTAGCGGTGCCTTTTCGGGGATGACCAACACCGGAACTTCCGCCCGATAGATTACTCCGGCAGTAGTGCTACCCATAACCGCATCCGAATCCTCTGAAGGACCTTTTATTCCCATAACAATCAATCGTGGGGGGTGCAACTCAATATAGGCTAAAATATCTTCTTCAGGATAACCCATTTTAACGATCTGTTCCATCTTCACCGTCTCCCAAACAGATGTTCCAACCAGCTCTTTGAGCTTACTCAAAAATTTAGTAAAATCCTCATTAACCGCCTCTTCACGACCTTTCAAATGCTCATAAAGTCCAGCGTCAAAAGCCATCACATCAGAGTATGGAATCGTAAAATAATCTGGTTGAGGAATGACATGATAGAACACAACGCTGGAATCCAACTTGTTTGCAATTTCGAAAGCCATTGATGCAGCTTTCAACGAATAACCAGAAAAATCAACCGGTATAAGAATAAAGTTCTCCGACTTCGGCCCCGTCCTTTCTGTTTCACCCAACAACTTGTTTAAAACAGGATAAGCTTTTTTGGCATCTTTGGCATGAATTCGAACCTTCACCCCTGTCGCGACAGCTCCTTGTATCAGGTTAATGTTTTCCAATGAACTATCAATCCCCTTTGCCTCAAGCAACGACCGTAGCACTTCCGCTTTGGAATAAGGCAACAACGCGATGGTTATGATCTTTTCTTCCATGGCTATCAATTTTTAGATAAACTCAGTTACTAATCTATTTTATGGAAATTACCACCTTTTAGTTTCAAAATTGCGTCAGATTCTGCTGAAACCTATTGCTTAACATATCATCGGAGAGATGTCCAACTTGCATTGTTCGTTGGCAAACAAATTCAACAGTCTGCTGTTGTCATTTTTGACATAAAACAGTAAATTTCGATATGAAAAAGACGGCATTAATTACAGGCGCTTCAAAACGAATTGGGAAAACGCTGGCAAATCACCTGGCCTCAAAGGGATGGAACATTGCCCTTCATTACAACTCATCAGGCAAGCAGGCCGAAGAATTGGAGAGTGAACTGTCGAAACAATTTGCGCAAAACAAGTTTGCTATCTTTCAGGCCAACTTAATGGACGAAAAAGAGGTACAACGATTAATTCCTGACGTAATGAAGAAATTTCAATCGTTGGATTTGTTGATTAATAATGCCTCGGTTTTTGACCCCTCGTATTTGAAAGATACGGCTCTGGAATTACTACAAAAGCAAATGACTGTTAATTTTCAAGCTCCGTTTTTGCTAAGTCGAGATTTTGCAAATTATGCCAAGCAAGGATTAATCATTAATTTTGTTGATACCCGGATTACAACGAATAAGTCAAACTTTGCGGCTTACTCGATATCGAAAAAAGCCCTCTGGGAATTGACAAAAATGGCAGCACTTGAGCTGGCCCCAAAAATAAGGGTCAATGCAATCGCTCCCGGAGTAACTTTGCCACCAGAAGATCAGGATGAAGATTATCTTTGGGAGCTGGCTAAAGAGATTCCGATGCAAAAGCCGGGTGGCCTGGAGCCAATAATCCGCAGTCTGGATTTTATTTTGGAAAACGACCACCTAACCGGGCAGTTGCTTTTTGCTGACGGCGGTGAAAACTTAGGAAAAAACTAATCAATAACTATGGCACGAATTTGCGTTAAAAACCTCTTACTTCGTACATTTATCGGTTTCAACCCTGAAGAACTGATCAACAAGCAAGATGTCATCATTAATCTTGAAATCGAAGTTTCAATACCCGAACGAGCGCTGGAATCAGACGATCCGGAAGGTATTTACGATTACAAGAAAATAACTAAAAAGGTAATTGCTTACGTGCAGGAAGGCCGATTTAAACTACTGGAAGTATTGACCAAAAACCTACTGGAAATGATTATGGAAGATGAATTGGTGCTTTGGGCAAAAGTTGAAGTAGACAAACCACATGCGTTACGTTTCGCCGAATCAGTCTCTTTTCAAATGGAATCTGAAAAATGAATACTTGTATCATTGGCATCGGTTCGAACATTGAAGCAGAAAAAAATATTCAGCAAGCTCTGAAGCTTCTAAAAAAAGATCTTCTTATCTTGGAAGTTTCCAAAATGATAAAAACAAAACCGGTTGGTTATACAAACCAGGCTGATTTTACCAATGGAGCAATCAAAATTGAAACAAACTGGTCGCAAAAAGAGTTAGTTATTTACTTGAAGGGTATTGAAGACCAATTAAAACGCGATCGAACGCAAATAAAATTCGGCCCTCGAACCATTGACCTTGATGTGATGATATGGAACGGTGAAATTGTAGACAAAGATTACTACACACGTGATTTTCTTCGTCAATCTGCAGCCGAGCTTGGCTTTAACGATAAAAAGTAAACTTTAAAATAAATAAAAATACGATGAAAACTCACTATAAAACACTCCCCTTTTTTCTGATAATCAGCGCCCTGATCATTTCATGTTCTAAGAACAACGATCCGGTTATTGACGAACCTACATTCTACACGCTGGAATCGGACGAATATATCGGTTCGATGCAACCCAGTATTTCTAAGCTAATTTTTACGGCAATGGCACAACAGTTTGATCAGGCACAGGGATTAGCTGATGAAGTAATTACCGATGCCTCATTTTATAAAATCTCGTACCGAACAAGCTTTCAAGGAAAGCCTCTTCTTGCTTCGGGTGTCGTTTGCATGCCAGATACCCCGGGCAGTTATCCTGTCATTAGCTTCCAAAACGGCACCTATGTTGAACACAATAAAGCACCCTCGGTTGACACAGGCAGTGACCTTTTCAAACTTTTGAAAAGTGTTTCCACAATGGGCTTCATCGTAGTTATTCCGGATTATCCCGGATTTGGTGAATCTCAAGAAGTTTTACACCCCTATCTGGAAGTAAACAATACTGTTCCTTCAATGATTGACATGCTGAAAGCCACTCGTGAGTTTTCGAAGCGCGCGCATATTCATGCTGATTTGAACAACGATCTGTACCTGATGGGATACTCGCAAGGTGGTTGGTCAACCATGCAACTGCAAGACTCAATTGAACAGGCTGGACTTGAAGACTATACACTCAAAGCAAGTTCGTGCGGTGCCGGTCCATATGATCTCAACTACACGACCTCATTGATTTTGAATCAGGAGGCTTATCCCATGCCTTACTTTTTAGCTTATCTGATGCATGCCTACAATGTCCATGAGCAATTTCCAAATGAACTGGATGAAATTTTTGCTGATGAATATGCATCAAAAATTCCTGCCCTTTTTGATGGCGTGCAATCGGGAGAGCAAATAAACGCCCAACTAACCACACAAATCGACGATCTCCTGCAGGCTGATTATATTTTAGGGTATCAAGACAGTGTTGCCTATGAGCCAATCAGGCAAGCTTTTTCAGCCAATAGCGTTACTGCCTGGGATATTGCGACCCCTGTTCATTTGTACCATGGCGCTAATGACACCTTCGTGCCGGTAGAAGTATCTCAAAAGCTTAAGGCGGATTTTGATGCACTGAATATATCCCAACAAGTTCAGCTGACTATACTTCCTGACGTAAATCATAAATCGGCGATTCTACCATTCGGCTTTGCCACGTTAAAATGGTTTCTGGAATTGAAGAATAATTAGGCAGAACTGACATTTTTAATACTTTTCCTGAAGTAAAGAGCTTACTTTTGTTGGATTATGGATATTCAAACAACCATAAAATTTACACTCAAAAACATCAAAAACCGCGATGCTTTCCCCATTCCTGCACTCTAAACTGAGATTGTAGTTTGATTATTTTTTCACCTAAAATAAGCAAGGAATGGATTTACCTTTTGCAGAAAATTATAAAATAAAAATGGTAGAGCCGATCTACCAAAGTACCCGCAAACAAAGGGAAAAATGGATAGACGAAGCGCATTACAATTTATTCAATTTGCGGAGCGATCAAGTTTTTATCGACTTGTTAACCGACAGTGGAACCGGAGCAATGAGCGACCGCCAGTGGGGCGCATTAATGACCGGAGATGAAAGCTATGCCGGATCATCATCTTTTCATCATTTAAAAGATAAAGTTAAA
Source organism: Sunxiuqinia indica (assembly GCF_009847015.1). GTDB lineage: Bacteria > Bacteroidota > Bacteroidia > Bacteroidales > Prolixibacteraceae > Sunxiuqinia > Sunxiuqinia indica. The sequence goes on along the minus strand of NZ_WVEM01000010.1, from coordinate 124,390 downwards.
GAGATATTCGGGTTCGATTATTTTTTACCTGTTCACCAGGGAAGAGCTGCTGAAAATGTGCTGTTCTCTGTATTAGTAAAAGAAGGACAGGTAGTTCCCGGAAACTCTCATTTCGACACTACAAAAGGACATATCGAATTTCGAAAAGCAAAAGCGATCGACTGCACTATTGACGAGGCATTTGACACCAATGGCGGTCATCCTTTTAAAGGGAACATCGATATCGAAAAGCTTACCAACGTTTTGGAGAGCCATACCAAAGAACAGATTCCCCTAATTATTGTCACCCTGACGTGCAATAGCTCTGGAGGTCAACCTGTTTCAATGAAAAACATAAAACAAATTAGAGCAGCTGCAGATCAATATGGCATTCCTGTTATTTTTGATTCGGCTCGTTTTGCTGAGAATGCCTGGTTTATTCAAAACAGGGAAGAAGGCTATGCGAATAAAAGCATCAGAGAAATCGTTGCTGAAATGTATCAATATGCCGATGGAATGACCATGAGTAGCAAAAAAGATGGGATTGTTAATATTGGAGGAATCCTGGCAATGCGCAATGAGAATTGGTACAAACAAGCCATGGTTTTCAATATTATGTACGAAGGTTTTAATACCTATGGAGGTATGGCTGGCCGCGATATGAATGCGCTGGCTGTTGGACTGGATGAAGTCACGAACGGTGATTATCTGGAGAATAGAATCAGGCAGGTTCATTACCTCGGCAACCAACTCATTGATGCCGGAATTCCTGTGCAAAAACCGTTGGGCGGACATGCTGTATTTGTTGATGCAAAAAGCTTTTTACCCCGGATCCCAAAAGAAGAATATGTTGCTCAAACCTTAGCCATTGAGCTGTATTTAGAAGCGGGAGTTCGAGGAGTGGAAGTTGGCACATTGCTAGCCGATCGAGATCCGGAAACAAAGCAAAATCGCTATCCAAAATTGGAGTTTCTGCGGCTGGCAATTCCTCGCCGTACCTACACCAACAATCACATGGACGTAGTGGCAACAGGCTTAATGAATATTTTCGAGAGAAGGAATAGTATTCAATCGGGATTTCAAATTGTGGAGGAAGCTCCAATTATGAGACATTTTACTGTTAAATTAAAACAGAAATAACGACCATATTTCAGCAGTGGAAAGTTTTTAAGATAAAGCCAAATTTATTTGGATTAAAAGAACAATTAATTCGAAAATTCTTTACATTTGTTACAATCAATCAATTCGAAAACAAAATAAATACTTGTTTTTACTGAGGTAAGCTTGATTCAAGATCTTGAATCAAGCTTATTTTTTTAATAGCTTAAAGGCATGATTCCATTCGTTATTCAAAAAGCCCGGGATGCACCACAGCATGCACAAGGGCTCAATGGCACGAGCCGCTTCAACTTTACCTAGATCTGCGACATCCCAACCAAATAAGTCCAAAACTTCTTGAACATCTCCTTTGGCTTTGTCATTGTTTCCACAAATAAACATGGTTGGTCTACCCTCTTCAAACTGCGGATCGACCATTAAGGCATTGCCAACACTATTGAACGCCTTCACAAAATGAATGCGAGAATACTTATTTTGCAATTTCTCCATCAGTGAGAAGTTAGGCTTTGTAAAAAAGTTCAGAACCCCGTTTTCTAATGGCTCTTCACTTATCGGATTGCACGTATCGATCACTGTTTTCTCATGCAAAGTAGCTGCTCCGGCCATGTCAAGCGCAAACTCCGCGGCATTGCCTTTTACCGCCAGCACCACCAAATCGCCAAAATGCGCGGCCTCCTCAAAACTACAAACCGTAGCTTTTTCACCAGACTTTTTTAGCCAATCAATCAGCCGATCCGGATTTCGGGTGCCAATTTTCACTTCAAAACCATATTTTAAGAAGCCATCAGCCAACGCACGGCCAACGTCTCCTGAACCGATAATACCAACTCGTTTTCTCATTTTAGTTTGAATATAAATTACTGCTGGAACTATTTTGGGTGATACGATTTTATTTGAAATATGGTTTTCAGCCACCCGGAAGATTTGTAACTTCATCCAATCTAAAATGAACAGGAATGCAGAAACCAGACTTTTTACAATCAGGCGATCGAATACGAATTGTTTCTCCATCAGGAAAAGTGCAAAAAGATAAAATCGTTCCAGGTATCAACTTGCTTCAGAAACAGGGATTTGAAGTTCTGGTAGCACCCCATACTTTCAGCAATCACTTTCAATTTGCCGCAAAAGATGAAGAACGTTTAAATGATTTACAATTGGCTTTTGACGATCCGGATTGCAAAGCCATTATCTGCGCACGTGGAGGTTATGGCGCTATTCGTATTGCAGATAAACTTAACCTTTCAAATTTCCAGAAACAGCCGAAATGGTTGGTTGGCTTCAGCGACATTACCGTTTTGCATGCTCTTTTTCAAAAAGAAGGATTTTGCAGTATTCATGGAGCAATGCCAGCTTTCTTTTTAAAAGAAAATCAACCTTCCGAGAGTTTTACTGAATTGATAAACGTGCTAAAAGGCAAAAGTTCGGATGTGCTTGTTCCACCTCATGAATTTAACCGAAATGGAAATACGTCTGCCCAGGTAATTGGGGGTAATCTGTCGATCGTTTACAGCTTATTAGGAACCCCTTTGGAACCTCAAACTGATGGAAAGATTCTGTTTATTGAAGATTTAGCTGAATACTTGTATCACCTTGATCGCATAATGCACAGCCTGAAATTGTCGGGGAAACTCGCCAAACTTCGCGGGCTGCTCGTTGGTGGATTTACCGACATGAAAAACAATGATTCGCCATTTGGACAAACGGCACTGGAGATTATTCGTGATGCGGTAAAAGATTACAACTACCCGGTTTGCTTTGATTTTCCAGCCGGACACATTGCGCGCAATTTACCCTTGGTTTTTGGTGCCGATTATATTTTAACGGTTACCGAAGAAAAGGCACAATTAAGTAGATCATAAAAAATAAAAAGGAGAACCTGTAGTCAGCTTCTCCTTCTCATACCTTTTCGCGACTTGCTCTTATTGAATCGCAGCCGGTTTCTTTCTCCGCTTTTCAACCCACAGATAAATGGTTGGCAACACCAAAAGAGTTAGCAAAGTAGAGGTAATCAAACCTCCTATAACCACCGTCGCCAGTGGTCGTTGCACTTCAGATCCCGGTCCCGAGTTAAACGCCATTGGAATGAAACCCAAGCTGGCTACCAAAGCAGTCATCAAAACCGGGCGCAAGCGGTCGGCTGCTCCGCTGATCACTGTTTTCTTCAGCGATAATTTGCTTTCCTTTCGTAATTCATTGATGTGATCCAGCAATACAATTCCGTTCAGTACAGCCACTCCGAACAAGGCTACAAAACCAATACTCGCTGAAACCGACAAATACATTCCGCGCATCCAAAGTAGAAAAACGCCCCCGGATAATGCAAAAGGCAGGTTCAGCAAAATAATCATAGCATAACGCATATTTCCAAAATTGAGGTACAGCAAGCCAATGATTATAAACAACGATAAAGGCACAACCAATAACAAATGATTCATTGCCCGACGCTGATTCTCAAAAGTACCCCCATACTCGAGAAAATAGCCGGACGGAACGTTGGCTTGATTATTTATACCCTGCTGCAAATTGGCAACATAGGTTCCAATATCAATATTTTGAATGTTGACTCCCACAATCAATCGCCTCCAGCCATTTTCGCGCTGAATCTCGCGAGGTCCTTCCTGCGCTATAATTTTGCTTACCCGTTTCAATGGAATGAACTGCCCGTTGGCCAAATGCACCGGAATTTCCTGAATCTGTTGTAACTGCTTCCGAATATCTTCCGGATAGCGCACCTGAATATCAAACCGCCGTTGTCCTTCGTAAACCTGTCCGGCCACTTGTCCGCCAATTCCGGCTTCAATCACTTGCTGCACTTCATCTACATTCAAGCCAAATGATGCAACTGCTTCACGATCAATTTCAATGGTTAGGTAGGGTTGCCCAATAGGCTGTTCCACAAAGAAATTATCCGTTCCTTCCATCCCTGCAACAACTTTCGAAACAGCTTCACCAATGCGATTTAATTCATCCAAATCTTCACCATAAATTTTCACGGCCAAATCGGATTTAACGCCACTGGTCAACTCATCAACACGCATTGCAATAGGCTGGGTAAAGTTGTATGCTAAGCCCGGCTCCGTTTTCAGGTAGGGCTCAATTTGAGCAATAATGTCTGGTTTTGATATTCCTTCCCGCCATTCATCGGGGTTTTTCAAAACCACCCACACATCGGTTTGGTGCACGCCCATCCAGTCGTTTGCCAAATCAGATCGGCCGGTTTTGGGAACCACGGTTTTAATCTCCGGAATGTCTTTCATCAGCTGACCGGCAAGCCAGTTGGCATTTTCGATAGATTCTTCTAAAGTTACTGAAGGCATCCGAACCTGCTCAACCAATATGGAGCCCTCTTCCAATTCCGGTAAAAACTCACTTCCAAGCCGAAACATGACCACCATGGACAATCCGAAAACTGCCAAAGCAATGCTAAGCACCACCACGCGCTTTTGAATATTCCGTTCCAGAAATCGCTGATAAATTGGCTGCAACCAATTTACCAGCCAATTTTTTCGCGGCTTTACTCCGCGCCTGAAAACCAACGCAGAAATTGAAGGAATAAAAACCAAGGCTAACAATAGCGACCCCAAAACCGCAGCTGCAACGGTAATTGCCATTGGACGATATAAAATTCCTTCCATTCCACTAAAAGTCATAATGGGAACGTAAACCATCAGGATAATCAGCACCCCAAAGAAGATGGGACGGGCCACCTGTTTTGCCGCCGAAACGATCGTCTCATCGGTAGATTGGCCTTTCTTACTATCGTGTAATCGGCGAATGATATTTTCAACCATCACCACCGAACCATCAACCACCATCCCGAAGTCAATCGCTCCTAAACTCATTAAGTTGGCAGCCAAGCCAAATTCGCGCATACCAATAAAAGCAAATAGCATGGAAAACGGGATAACCATTGCCACGATAATCGCCCCTGAAATCTCACCAAGCATTAAAAGCAAAACGACGATCACCAAAAAACCACCTTCTACCAGGTTGGTGGTAATGGTTCCTGTTGTACGCTCAATTAGATCGGATTGATCGTAAAACTTTTCAATTTCTACTCCTTCTGGTAAACTCTGATTGATGGAGGTTATTTTCTCGTCAATCCCAGCAATGACTTCGCGCCCGTTTCCTCCCCTCAGCATCATCACAATTCCAGTGACTACTTCACCTTTACCATCGCGGGTTACTCCTCCTTGCCTAATTTGTGTCCCCAATTCTACATCGGCTAAATCTTTAATAAAAACAGGCTTGTTGTCTAGTTTGGTCACAACAATATTCAGGATGTCTTCTTTCTTGTTAATTTGACCAAATCCACGCACAATGTATTGCTCGCGGTTGTGTTCCAGGTAATTTCCACCCGACACGCTGTTATTTTGCTCAATGGCACTGATGATATCCTGAATGCCCACCCCATAATTTCGCATTTTACCGGGCTGAATAATGACATCGTACTGCTTAACAAATCCTCCAAAAGAGTTAATTTCGGTTACTCCCTTAACCACTTTCAACTGCGGGGCAATCAGCCAATCCTGTATTTCTCTTAGTTCGGTTAGCGAGTAGTTCTCACCTTTTACTTCGTATTGATAAATTTCGCCAAGGGCTGTTGAAATTGGCCCAAGTTGCGGTGCTGATACATCCGGTGGCAACTCATCAGCAATCGATTGCAAACGCTGGCTAACCATCTGACGAGCAAAATAAATGTCTGTACTTTCCTGAAATTCAACAGTCACTGCCGACAATCCGAATTGCGAAATAGAACGCACTTCTTTCACATCGGGCAGGCCATTCATGGCGGTTTCAATTGGGTAGCTAACGAGCTTTTCGACATCGTACGGAGAATAACGGCCGGCCTTTGTAATAACCAATACCTGCACCGGAGTAACATCGGGCAGCGAGTTGATGGGAATCCTCAACAGAGAATAGACTCCCGCTCCGGCCATTAGCACAACCAACGACAGCGCTACAAACTTTTGTCTTACTGAAAATTCGATGATTTTATTGAGCATGATTGAAGTCGTTTTGGTTATTATTCAGCAATTAATTCGTAACGCGAAAGCGCTTTTAAGCTAAAAACCTGCGAAACCGCTAGTTCTTCGTCCGCTTGCATGCCTCCACTAACAATGGCAAACTGATCCCGGATTTCGGTAATTTCAATAAATCTCTTTTCAAATGTATTCCCATCTTTTTGCACAAAAACAACGGCCCGATTGCCATCATAAGTCACCGCTTTCAACGGAACTGCAAAAACTTCGCCCAACGAGCTCGTAGAAATTTCCAGCCGAACATTTTCGCCCGGTTTTGGCCACCCATTACTCGAATTGACTTCAATGTTAACAACAACCGATCGGTTATCTTCATCCAAACCCGGATTCACCGAAGTCACAACTGAAGTCAATCTGTCGTTTCCGTTCTCGCGACGGGTAATTTTTACCGAATCGCCAGCAACAATGAAACGTGCATCTTCCGGACTAAGATAACCGCGGATCAACACTTTTTTCAGATCGATGATCCGACCCAACTTTTCGAGAGCATTGACCGATTGCCCCAATTCAACCATTCGCTGGTCCAAGCTGCCTGAGATGGGGGCATGAATTTTTAGGGTTGGGTCAATTTTTTCAGCATTTTTCAAAGCTTCAATCTCATGATCCGGAACACCAATAGCTTTCAACTTGGCAAAAGCCGCAATAGAAGCAGCCGTTGCCCGTTGATAATCAGACATGGCTCGATCTAATTCTGATTTAGAACTGATGGTTTGCTCTACCAATTGCTTCATGCGCTCTAAACGGGTCGTCTGAAATTTTTCTTCGGCAATAGCTTGTAAATACTCAGCTACCAGGTTTCCAAACACAAGGCTTTCAATTTTAAATAGCTCCTGCCCCTGCCTGATGAGTTCGCCTTCCCGAACCATCACTGCACTAATTCGTCCATCGATCGGAGTACTGATAATACTGACATGTCCCGATGCCGGAAAAACAACTCCCGGCGCCAGCAAACTATAATTCTGGACATTGCTCGAAACCTTTGCCGTTTCTATTTTCAATTCGCCTTTCTCTTTATCCGAAAGATGAATCACCAACTTTCCTCCTGAATCACCTGATATTGATGGTGGTGTTTCCGAGACTTCGGCTGCAGGTTCGTTTGCAACTTTATCGCCTGAGCAGGATACAAAAAACAACGGCAGTCCGCCGACTAAGATGAACAATAAGTAATGCTTGAATTGTATCATGATGATGAATTTTAATAGACTAATTCTTGATCGAGAAATTTTTCCAATTGTGCTAGCTGTAAGTAATAATCGCGCAAGGCTGTGAGGTATCGTTTTTGATTCAACAAATACGTCTGCTGGGCATTAATCAGGTTCAACAAATCGCTCTCACCCAACTGGTAAGCTTTCAAACTTAGCTGCTGTAACTTTTGCGATTTAGCACTCATCGTTTCATTATATCGGTCGATAATCTGCTTGCTGCTTTTATAGCTGTGCCAGGCATGTTCAATCTGCTGTTTCATATCCAATTCAATGGACTTTTGCTGCCACTCAATTTCGGTTTGCCGGGCTTGCGCCATCTCAATTTTCCCTTTTTGCTCAAAAGGCAGCCAAATCGGAATACTCAGTCCAACTTCAAATCCAGTATAACTAAATCCTCCACCGTAATTTTGCTTGTATAAATTGAGACGAATATCGGGTAGGATGTTGCTTTTCGCTTCTTTCAACTTATTGCTTGAAGCGTTATAATCACATAAGGCTGCCATGTAATTGGGCTGCTCCTGCAACTTGGCCAAAGCCTGTATTTGATTAATTTCAACAGGCCGACTTTTTAGTGAATCTGAAAATTGGATGCTATAATTAATCTCCGAAACTTCAAGCCCCATCAGGTAAAACAAACTGTACCTAGCCATGTGCAACAAGCGCTCTGCTTCGCTCAGTACATTTTCGGCCTCCGAAACTTGCAACTCAGCATTCAACAAATCGATGCCGTTGCCCATTCCGGTTTCAAACCGGGTGTAAGCTGCATTGTAAAGTTCATCGGCTAATTTTTTCTGACGTTCTCCTACTTCCTTCAAATGAAGCGCATACAGTACTTCGATGTAGCGTGATTTAACCTGCGAGGTAATTTCATTTTCCATCGCCTTTATTCGAAATCCCACCGCTTTGGCTTCCTCTTTAACCGCCTTTAGTCGATAAATGGTGGTTAACGGGAAATCGACTGATTGAGAAATGGTCCATCGTCTTTCTTCGAAGGGTTTGGGCACATCCGGATTGACTCCTTCTTCAAAATAGCTAATTTCAGGTGCTTCAATTCCGGTAAGTGTTCGCCACTCACTTTCTTTCTGCTTCAAGATAGCATTTGCTTGATTCAGATCAGGATTGTTTAGTAAAGCTGAGTCAACCGCTTGTTGAAGGAGTAATATATTTTCTTGTGCGCCGGAGACTCCTGCATATAAGACAAATAAAAACACGAAATATTTCATCATAGCAAAAGGAAGTTGATTAAGGGAACAAATGTTTATTACTATACAAATAAAAACTAAAATTGTTTGATGTAACAAATTACAAATTTTGTACTTATCATCCATTGAACTATCTTGTTACATCAATAAACAATAATATGAGTCAGCAAAAAGAAATTGGAAACAAAGGTGAAGCAATCGCGCAAGAGCATTTGCGCTCATTGGGATACCAGATTTTGGAAACCAATTGGCGTGCTCATTACTATGAAATCGATATTATTGCCCAAGACAAAGACGAGTTGGTAATTGTAGAAGTAAAGACACGAAGTAATGATAGCTATGAACACCCTTCGGAAGCCGTGAGCAATAAGAAAATTCGTTTTCTGGTAAATGCAGCCGAAGCGTATATTTTTGAAAAAAACAGCCACCGTGATACTCGTTTTGACGTGATCTCTATTGTTTTTTATGGACAAAACTTTGAGTTGGAACATATAAAAGATGCTTTTTATCCAACAGCCTGAAACCTCTGAATATTTCCGTATTTTTGAATCGTTAAATGTGATTTGATGAATATTGAAGAGCTAAGAAATTACTGCATCTCCAAAAAAGGAGTGTCCGAAGGGTTTCCGTTTAATGAAACGACACTGGTTTTTAAAGTGATGGGGAAGATGTTTGCGTTAACCAACCTGGAAGGAGATTTGCGTATCAACCTAAAGTGTGATCCGGAAAAAGCGATTGAGCTTCGCGAACGCTATTCATGCGTGCTACCGGGTTACCACATGAATAAACAACAATGGAACACGATACTGATCGACGGATCTGTTTCCAATCAGCTTATTCTGGATTGGATTGATAATTCATACAAGTTGATTGTTGAAAAACTACCCAAAAAACAACAAGCTGAATTGAAAAAACTCTAACTCAAAATTTATGACCGAATTTGAATTGAAAACAGAATACATCGAACTAATCAAACTTCTAAAATTACTGCGGTTGGTTGAATCGGGCGGAATGGCAAAAATTGTGGTTGACGATGGCCTGGTTCTGCTAAACGGAGAAACAGAATATCGAAAACGAGCCAAACTTCGAAAAGGTGATGTTATCGAATTTGAAGGTGAAACAGTAAAAATAAAATAGAAAAAAGCCGGTGAAGGACTCACCGGCTTTTGATTGCTTGTGCGCTTAAGAGTGAATGAAAGAAAAAAAAAGCTTAACCTTGCTTAATCTCTATTTGCTCTTTCAAAAGTACTTCATATGCTACCAATAAATCAAGCTTTTTCTACTCCATTAGATGAACTGATCGTTTTGATGCAAAAACGATCCATTTTATCACATAAACGAATATTTATTGTTAATAAGGATAGCTAAATTTACAGGGAACTTAAACATATGTTAGAACTTAAAGCTTAGTCCAACGCCAAACAACTCTTTAAATTGTACGCGTGGACTTCTATCATCAGCATCATCAATCACTCCATTGTTATTCGAATCAACAGCGATGTCTACATCGTCATCGTAAATTAGATTTGTAATCAGGTTTGCCGAAAGATAGTCGTTGATTTTCATATTAATCAACACATCCCAGTGAACATCTATATTCTCAGGCTTATCCAGGTAATTCGAAAAAAGATCGAGTTTTGTTTCTAAACTCACGTTTTCAACCACGGTTGTTTTAAACTGAGTTTTTAGAAAAGCTCCTAATTCGGTACGGCTCTTTTTCCCCGGATCAACTCCAAATGCTCCTTGATCCGAAAGATCATCATCCGAGACCACAGTCATTTTACCTGTTAAAGGAGAAACAAAAAGTGAAAACTTATCGTTCGGCTTATAGTCAGCACCCAAGGCCAATGTCAAATATCCCGGAGCCATAAGCGTTGAAATGGCGTTATCCCGATCCGGATACTTGTATCCATCAGTCATTTGAGTACGAAAGTTAAACAGAAGCGTGTAATATATCTTACTCTTTCCTTTAAGTCCATACTTGGAGCTAAAGTCTATTTTGTCGTCAGTTTTCACCGATTGACTGTCTTCTTCCTTCATCAGACCATACCCCAAATTCAACGAATTTTCCCAACTGACTTTATCTTTCGAATAATTGGCAAAGGCATTAAAAAGGAATGTTCCTGAAGCTGAACTTTTACCTCCCGCAGACCAATTTGAAAGTGAAACTTGAGAAAAGTTGATTGATGCATCTCCTCCCAATGTCCATACTTTTGTTGTATCGTTGTTTGACTGAGAAAAACCGACAAGCGGCAAAAATAATAAGAGAATAAAAAAACGTTTCATAGATTAATTTTGATTCTAAAATTCTGATTACTTCTGAACGTGAACATCCAATTGTGGAAACGGAATATTCAGGTTTTCTTTTGGGAACTCCTTATAAACCCTTTCGGTCATATCAAACTTGAATCCCCAATAATCCGAAGCTTTTGTCCATACACGGACAGTGATATTAACCGAACTGTCAGCCAACTCGCCAAGAACAATAAAAGGAGCAGGATCTTTCAATGATCGAGAATCAGCCTCAATCAATTTTGTAATCACCGCTTTTGCCTTATCGTAATCGTCGCCATAGGCAATACCAAAAACAAAATCGACACGGCGTTGCTCCTCGGCTGAGTAATTTTTAATTGAACCTGTTGACAATCCCCCATTAGGGATCACAATTGTTACATTATCCGGCGTTTTCAAAACAGTATTGAAAATCTGAATTTCACGAACAGAACCGGCATACCCCTGAGCTTCAATATAATCGCCCACCTTAAAGGGTTTAATAATTAAAATAATAACACCTCCTGCGAAGTTTTGCAAGGTCCCGGACAAAGCCAAACCAACAGCCAAACCAGCAGCACCCAAAATGGCGATAAAGGAAGTCATCTCAATGCCCATCATCCCAATAACAGAAACAACCAGCAGAATTTTTAAAGTAATCCCAAGAACGCTTTTCAAAAATCCACGCAATGAAGGATCAACATTCTTTTTATCCATCATTTTCGAGATGGCATTGGTGATTAATTTAATAATCCAAAGACCAACGACTAATGTAATTAAGGCCGCAACCAATTTTATCCCATAGACAACAATCATTTCAGATATCCATTCTGAAGCTCCGTCTAAATATTCCATAATTATGATTTTAAGTTAATAAAGCATTTTAACATCCAATTTACTAATCTTGTTCGAAATATGACGAACTAAAAAAAGACGCTCTATGTAAGAACGTCTTCATTTCATAATTTAAAATTAACAGATCCGTTATGCCATGTGCTCCACCAAACTTAAGGTATCTTTTACCACATGCATTCTTGATATTTCTTCATCTTTCACGTCAATCTTAAAAAAGTCTTCCAGGTAAAAAAGGAATAAAGCCCAATCTACCTGATCAAAATTCAGATCGTCATTAAATGCAGCGTCCAACTCAATCTCTTTTCGAGGAACGCCTGTTTTCCTCAGAACTCTGTACAAAGTTCTTCTAATTGTCTTGTTTTCCATGCTTGTCTAGTTTGTTTCCTGTCCATATTGTTTTCTGGCTTTTTGGACACTAATTTGTTTTGACATATAAAAAAATCGAACAAATCATTAAACGATTCAAAGATTAAAAAAAATAAGGTTAAAAAAAAACATGATAAAAAATAGCTCAACACATTTGAATATCAATCCGATACCAAGAAATCACATTCTGCTTTTAATAGACTGTAAACTTCTAAATCGATGAATTTCCGTCGATGCTTCTCTCCTTCACGTTCAATTCCCTCAAACGTGAATCCCAATCGCTTAGGAATAGCAGCACTTTTTTGGTTTCCCACACCACATCTGATAACGATCCTATTCATTCCTGAACTTGAAAATACATACTCTATCAATCGCTTTGTTGACAAGGTCACAACGCCTTTTCCTTTCATTTGCTGTATAATCCAATAACCGATCTCGGTCTTCATATTAACCCGGTCCGTGTCCTTTAGCCCAATCAAACCGGCAAAGCGATTCTCAAACCAAATTACATAAACCTCATCCCGATCGCCCGAATTTGGAGAGGTAACAGATTGAATAAAGTTTTCGGTGTCTTCCTGTGTTTCGGTATCCTGCACAAATGGCAACCAGGGCTCCAAAAATTCGCGGTTGCGATCAATGGCGTGAAAAACCTGAAAAGCATGAGAAAATTTCAAAGGTTCCAGTTCTATTTTGGAGTTTACGATCAGCCTTTCCATAGTAACGTTTAAATACTTAATTTTTCAAATTTAAGTCTATTCGTTCAAAACATAACAATTTCGTGCCAGTGCCATTATTAATTATATTTGTGCAGAAGCAAAAAAAATAACAGAAAGCAATAAACAAACAACAATGAAACAGCTATTATTTGCCTTTTTAATTGCCACCGTTTTCATTCAAACCTCATGTGGTAATGCGACTAAAAAAACATCGAAGGAAACAAAGGTTAAAATTGAAACGGAATACGGAGATCTGATCGTAAAACTATATAATCAAACTCCTCAGCATCGTGATAACTTCATTAAACTAGCCAACGAAGGTTTTTACGATGACTTACTATTTCATCGGGTTATCAATGGTTTTATGATCCAGGGTGGTGATCCGGACTCAAAAAACGCAGAAGCAGGCAAACGCTTGGGTGGTGGAGATCCGGGCTACACACTTCCGGCGGAGATTGATTCGTCACTATTCCACAAAAAAGGCGTGTTGGCAGCAGCACGTCGGGGTGGCCCGAGCAATCCGGAAAAGCGATCATCCGGTTCGCAGTTTTACATTGTGCAAGGAACTGTTTTTACCGAAGGTGCCTTAGATACCATGGAAATGAAGATGAACATGCAGCGTCAGCGATCGGTCATGCAAAAGTATTTCCAGGGAGCCCAGCAAGAGTTAAACCAACTGAAGCAAGCGGGAGATCAGGATCAGCTAAATATTCGGGTTGCCGAAATACGCGAACAGGCCAATCAGGAAATCAGCAAACTACCACCACTGAAAATTTTACCCGGAAGACGTGAAATCTACACAACCATTGGGGGATATCCTTCGCTCGATAATGATTATACCGTTTTTGGAGAGGTTATTGAGGGCCTTGATGTATTGGACAAAATTGCGTCAGTGGAAACTGATCAGTTCGACCGCCCCAAAGAAGACATAAAAATGAAAGTGAAAGTTATAGATTGATGAAGCAATTAGCACTCCTGTTACTTCTATATTTAAGTCTGAATGCAGCCGGATTGGCTCAAAACAGAATTGTAGAAATAAAAACGAACCTGGGCACCATGAAGTTCAAGCTTTATGACGACACCCCAAAACATCGGAATGCCTTTATCAAATTAGCCAATGAGGGCTACTATGATGGCACCTTATTTTACCGGGTTATCCAGGATTTCCTGATTCAGGGAGGCTCCAAATCGTCGAGAAATGCACCTCCGGGGAAGCGCATTGGATACGGAGATCCGGACCATACGGTGGATGACGAAATCATCGATCATTATTTTCATAAGAAAGGAGCCCTGTGCGCTCCCCGCCAACCCGACGAAGTAAATCCTTATAAACAATCGGATATTTCACAATTTTACATTGTGAAAGGTCAAGTCTTCACCGAAGGTCAGTTAGACACCCTGGAAATGGCCGTGAATCGACCCATCCGAAAAAAAATTACGAAGCAAATTTATACGCCTGAAGTCCGGGAAAAGCTGAAGAAATTGAAGGAAGAAAATAAAGTCGATGAATTCAGGGAAATTGCCAGTCGGGTAAAAAAAGACATCGCCTCCCGCTTTGAGCTGAACTCAAATACCCTGGAGTTTTCAGAAGCACAGCGAAAAGCCTATACAACAGTTGGCGGTTATCCTGATTTAGATGGGAAGTATACGGTTTTTGGCGAATGCATTTCCGGCTTCGATGTGATTGATAAAATCGCGGCCTTAAAAGTGGATGAAAATAATCGTCCTGTAAAAGATGTTGTTATTGAAGTGAATGTAATCGAATGAAGCACCCAACCCAAATTTTATCAATTTTATTGATGGCGCTAGTGCTTGCCAGTTGCTCTTCGTCTGACAAAAAAGGCACAAAATCAAAAGGAGAGCAGGTAACCAAAGCCGAATCTCCATCCCCGAATGATGACCAGTCATTTGCTCAATTTGTCCCCTCCCTGGTAAAAATTGAAAGCTTTGACAAGGAACGCTTACTGGAAAGCGAAACTGCCTTTTTTGTTGATTCACAAACCATTGTATGCCGACTTTCGATACTGGAGAATGCCACTGCGGCAAAAATTACCCCTTTCGACGAAGAAAGGGCCTACCCGGTTATCGGCTACCTGGCGGTTGACCGTATCAATAACCTGGTTTTATTAAAGGTCGGAAACATACAACGTACGCCTATTTCCTTGTATCCCGGAATAGCGCCCGAAACAGCCAAAAGTATTTACTTAACCAAACCACAAAACAACACACTCCCACTCCACCGGGGAAAAGTTCTCGAATTTACAACCATTTCAGGAACGAAATTATACCGGGTTGACAATCAGTTCAGATCAAAATCGTATGGCACGCCTGTTTTTGTATCCAACTACCAGGCGATTGGATTAGGCTATTCCGAAGTGGTTACGTATGAAAATCAGAGCCTGGTTATTCCCTCAATTTACATTGCCAATTTATTGAAGAAAAAAACGCAAACACCAAAAAATCTGGTGAATCTTCAAACTAAAACCAGCCAGGTCATCAGCGAAGCAAATAGCAAAATCAGGGGGCTGCTGATTGAGACTGATTATGGCAATATTCAAATCCGTCTGTTCAATGAAACACCGGAATATCGCGATAATTTCATCCGGCTGGTGCGTGAAAATTATTACGATAGTTTATTGGTTCATCGGGTAATCAAAAGCTTCGGCATTCAAAGCGGAGCAGCTGATACCCGCTATGCCGGACCGGATGATATCGTTGGCTGGAAAGGCCCGGGATACTCTCTGCCTGCGCATATTGTTCCAAAATTGTTTCATAAGCGCGGCATGATTGGCTCACCACGAAAACCTGACCGAGGGAATAGTAAACGCCGTTCAGATGGTTCGCAATACTACATCGTCACCGGGCGGGTATATTCCGACTCGGAACTGGATGACATTGAAAAGGAAACCGGACATCATTTTACTGCCGGACAACGCCGGGCATACAAAATTGAAGGCGGTGCTCCTCATCTCGATGGAATGTACACAATTTTCGGACAAGTAATCAGTGGAATGGAAGTCGCCGACCAAATTGTGAAAGTAAAAACTGACGAAGATTTTCGCCCACTAAAAGATATACGCGTTAAAAAGATTACCATTCTTGAATAAGCACATGCATTTATTCGGATCAGGTTTACGATTTCATATCGTTTGATTATCTTTGTCGATCCATTTCAACAGCATAAGAAGATGTTAGACAAAATTAAGCAGTTACAGGAAGAGATTGAAGCACTGGAAGCTTCAGCGAAAGAAGAAGTAGAAGAACTTCGTATCAAATACATCAGTAAAAAAGGATTGGTGAGCCAATTGTTTGCTGACTTTAAAAACGTACCTGCAGATCAAAAGAAAGCTGTTGGACAAGCCATTAACGAACTAAAGAACAATGCTCTAAATAAAATCAATGAGCTGAAGGATAGCTTTGAAAATGCTGATCAGGGAGCTGGCGGTGCCGATTTAAGCATGCCGGGGGAACCCATGCGCTTGGGAACACGCCACCCACTGGCGATTGTTCGCAATGAGATCGTGGAGATCTTTGCTCGCCTTGGTTTTACAGTTGCCGAAGGGCCTGAGATTGAAGACGACTGGCACGTGTTTTCAGCTCTGAACTTCCCACCCGAGCATCCTGCACGTGATATGCAAGACACCTTTTTTATCCAGAAAGATCCGGATGTGCTGTTACGCACCCATACGTCAAGTGTGCAGGCTCGTGTGATGGAGAAGACACAACCACCAATCCGGGCGATTTTCCCGGGACGTGTGTTCCGTAACGAAGCCATTTCGGCTCGTGCTCACTGCATTTTCCATCAGGTTGAAGGTTTGTATGTTGATGAAAACGTTTCATTTGCCGACTTGAAACAAACGTTGCTTTATTTCTCGCGTGAACTGTTTGGCGAGCAAACCCAAATTCGCCTGCGCCCTTCTTACTTCCCATTCACCGAGCCATCAGCCGAAATGGACGTGAGCTGCTCAATTTGTGGAGGTAAAGGTTGCAATGTATGTAAGTACACCGGGTGGTTAGAGATTTTGGGCTGCGGAATGGTTGATCCAAACGTTTTGGATCTTTGTGGTATCGACTCAAAAAAATATACCGGCTTTGCTTTCGGAATGGGAATCGAACGCATGACCATGCTGAAATATGGTATCAAGGATATTCGCCATTTCTTTGAAAATGATGTGCGGTTCTTGCGCCAGTTTGACTCCGCGTATTAGTCGCAACACGCTGCTGAAAAGTCATCCCGAACTTGTTTCGGGATCGCCCTGCGATCTCTCACAGCCCCTAAAACAAATTGGGTTTATACTAACATCATTGTTATTCCAAAGATATTCCTGAACTATTTGTAAATTCCCGGATGACCTTTCCCATTTCAAAAAGCATTTCCCCTTTAACGTTTGCACTGAGCTGCCTCGTATGAATTACGAGTTTACTTCTATCACGATTGTGATGAATGTAGAACCAATTACCTTTTGAATACCAATACTTTCCTCTTTCATCCCCAGCGTAAGTTACCTCAAAAATTTCGTCAATTTCACGTATTTCATTGCCATTGTGGATATAGTCCCCACAAGCCAATACTACAACAGGAAACTGTTTAATAAATTCTGATTTGAAAAATGTTTCTTTTCTTTCTTGAAGTTTAATTTTGAATTCATCAAGTTTTTTGGCTTTACTAGTTGTTGGGAAAGGATTATCACTCATTTCAGTAATGAAAAATCGTTCTTGAAAGTCGTATGCTTTCTCGTTGTCTGAATCTATTTTAAATATTTGATCATGGAGTTTCTGGTATTTTCTCCAGGTTTGGCCGGCTTTGTGATCAGCGATTTTCACACCTTTGAATGCAAATAGTGGGTTATTCCTTGCACTTTCATCTTGCAAATAACGATCTATTTCCCAGTTTTCACTCACTTCAACGATATTCTTTTTAATATTGCTTTTCCAATCAATTGCGTTATTTAGATAATTTTTACGATTCTGAATCTCCAAGTCATTTGCATTACCAATCGCCACTTCTTTTCCAACAATTAAAATTCTAGAATCCGGTCTACCAGTTCCGAGATAGAAGTTTTCTTTCACTCCTTTTTCTACTAAGTCATTAAATTCCTTTGAATACATTTTGTTTAGTTATAGTTATATATCCTTATCTCCCTATCATCAAACTGAATTACCTCTTCTTGATGATTTTCATTTTTAAGGTTGTAGATTTCAATAAGATCCTTCAAAGGCTCACCAACTTCATCGTCAGTAAACCCCAACACCGATGGACGATAGAGCGCAATTATTTGTGCGCAATCATTAATGATTTTTCTCGACCAGTTGAAATCCCTGATCCTTGGAGTATGATTTTGATGAGATGAATGGATATCAATATTAAAGACAAGTCGAATTTTTAGTTGCGTGACTAGATAAAGTAAAGCATCAACAGCTGCATCTCTCCCATGGTCATCAAATTCATAAAATTGATCTCTGTTAAAACTAAATAGGTCATCTATTATCACCGTTCTAAAATCACCCGCTTCAACGTATTTGATAATTTCTAGAAAGCTACCAACTCCATAGTAGTCCATTGAAGTATTGACTTCCAGATTGTCGCTGATAAAACCATCCATTTCACGAATATCTGTGATCAGCTTTTCGCTGTAATCCTGATAACTTAAGAACAATACCTTTTCTGCTCGTGCAAGATGATTTCCCAGCTTAAGAGCGAAACGTGTTTTGCCAATGCCCTTTTCCCCTCCGAAAGCAATTAGTCCTGAAGATAACTTTAGTCGATCCATTTTACATAGTTTCTGATAAAAATAGGGATTCACTTTTACCTCTGAAAACTGAAAATGGACTTTTTTCAATTTATTTTATAGTAAACTGAAAATAACCATAATTACAACATTCAAAATAGAAAGTCATCCCAAACTCTTCTCGGGATCTTCATCTGCCAAGGAAAGGTACGTTCTACACTGAACCTGCAACAAGATCAGGGCGAGCAATTGCATTTCACACCAACAACTCAAACAATTCCTCTACCTCCTCAACAAAGAAAGTGGGGTTCAGCTCCTTCAGTTCTGCGCTGTTTCCAAAGCCATAGCCCACGGCAATCGTGCTGATTTCATTGGCCTGGCCACCAATAAGGTCGTATTTAGTATCTCCAATCATCACGACTTTTTCGGATGGCATGATTTGATTACGATCCATCAGCCTGGTGATTAATTCAGCTTTGGAGTGTTTGTCGCCATTGCCCGCCCCCTGCGCATCCACCAGGTAACGATCCAATTCAAAGCTCCGCAAAACTTCATGGGCAAACTCATCTCTTTTTGAAGTCGCCACATAAAGCTGCTTCCCTTGTTGGAACAATTCTTCCAGTAATTCCAGCACACCGGGATACAGCTCTCCTTCGTACAACCCTTGCTGACTGTAATACTCGCGAAAAAGTTTCACACCCAAATTAACTTGCCTGTCATCAAACCCGAGCACATTTTTTAAGCCATCCTGGATGGGGGGACCAATCAACTGATCAACGATGGCGGCTCCATCCACATCAACATTCATTTGCTCAAGCATATAGTCCAGTGAGTTGAGCAAGCCAATTTTTGAATTGATTAAAGTACCGTCGAGATCGAAAATAAGATGAGTGAAATTGGTCATGATATATGGATATGTTGATCACAAAATAACAACATTTTTCGTCAGCACTCGATTAAAAATAGTTACGAATAAATTAAGTTCGATGACCAATCCTTATATCAGTTTAGCAGAAGCTCACGTTTAACTATCTTCGCGACTCAATTGAAGTAATAAATTTACATGAACGATCAGTTCCTGAAAACAATAAAAACAGCTACCGGCTCGCGTGATTTTTTTGAATTAGAGCAAATACAAAGCTTGTGGAGTGGCTACGGCAGCATTGTTCGTTATGGCTTAACCGGATCGAACGATAAAACGGTTGTGGTTAAGCATGTCAGGCTTCCTGAAAACACGAAACACCCCAGAGGCTGGAACACCGACTTGTCTCATCAGCGAAAACTGCATTCCTATCAGGTTGAAACAGCATGGTATCAAAACTGGAATCAGTATTGTGATGAAGCATGTCGTGTTCCCAAATATTTGGCTATCGAGACGTTAGGTGATGAAGTGCTGATGGTCTTGGAAGATTTGGATGAAGCCGGTTTCCCGGAAAGAAAAACAGCTGTAAGCTGGGAGGAGATTGAAGCCTGCTTGCAATGGCTGGCAAATTTTCATGCCACCTTTATGGGAGAAAAACCAACCGGGTTGTGGCCTGTTGGCACTTACTGGCATTTAGATACGCGACCAGATGAGCTGGAAGTATTGACCGACTTACCGCTCAAACACGCAGCCAGAAAGATCGATCAGAAGCTACAGGAAAGTCCTTTTCAGACCTTTGTGCATGGCGATGCGAAGTTGGCTAATTTCTGTTTTTCACCAAAAGGAAATCAGGTTGCAGCCGTCGATTTTCAGTACGTTGGCGGTGGATGCGGCATGAAAGATGTTGCCTATTTTATTGGCAGTTGTTTGTATGAAGACGACTGCGAAAAAATGGAAGACCAATTGCTGAACGTATACTTCGAAGCACTCAAGCGGGCCTTGAACAAACACCAAAAAGAAATTGATTTCAATGCGTTGGAAGCCAATTGGCGGGAAATGTTTCCCATTGCCTGGACCGACTTCCACCGCTTTTTGAAAGGCTGGAGCCCTGGCCACTGGAAAATTAATAGTTACAGCGAACGTCTGGCTCGCAAAGTTGTTAATCAGTTACAGAACTAAAAGAAAACGCATGCAATTAACCGATCAGGATTTAGCAGCATTAGGTGAAGCAGCAACTTCGGCAGCCTTAAAAGCCGGAGAATTAATTTCGTCACACAGCTCGAAAAAGTTGAACGTTGAAAACAAAGGCGGTGCCGACAGTCTGGCATCGCAAGTGGTTACCGAAGTTGACCTCATGGCGCAGGAGCTTATTCTTGAAATGCTGGACAAATACTCAAAATTATTTGACTTGGGCACGCTGGGAGAAGAAAGCCCCGACAACCATGAACGGTTCGAAAAGGACTACTTTTGGTGTATCGACCCCATTGACGGAACACTGGCTTTTATCAATCAACAACATGGTTACGCGGTTTCCATTGGCTT
The DNA here is from genome assembly GCF_009847015.1 of Sunxiuqinia indica. Taxonomy (GTDB): domain Bacteria; phylum Bacteroidota; class Bacteroidia; order Bacteroidales; family Prolixibacteraceae; genus Sunxiuqinia; species Sunxiuqinia indica. The sequence continues at coordinate 103,502 of NZ_WVEM01000010.1, read as the reverse complement.
GGTATCAAAAAGCGGAGAACCGGTAATTGGTGTTATTTTCGATCCGCTAAAAAAGATCCTTTACAAGGCCGTAAAAGGTCAGGGCGCTTTCCGCAATGGACGCAAATGGACTGTACAGTCAGCAAAGGATGCTCCGCTTTACCTGGTTAGTGATTCAAGCTTTCAGGATCACCCATTGTTTAATGAATCAATTTCGGAGCTTAAAGCAATTAGCGAAGATTTGGGCTATAACGGATTCGAAACACAATTTAAAGGAGGCGCAGCACTTAACGCATGTTGGGTGATCGAAAAAGCTCCCGCCTGCTACTTCAAATACCCCAAAAAGAAACAAGGTGGCGGCAGCCTGTGGGATTATGCAGCCAGTGCATGTATCTATTCTGAAGCCGGAGCTTGGGTCAGCAACATGCACGGCGAACCATTGGATTTAAATCGCAAGAATTCAACCTTTATGAACCATGAGGGGATTTTGTACGCTTCGACAAAGGAGATTGCGAATAAAATTACCCAAATAAATACCAAACTAAAGCGATAGTCATTCCGACCATTACCACCGCGCTCGCTACGTTCAAATAGGCCGTAAACCAAAAATCGCGGGTAGTAATTGTTTTCTGATGATGGCCGATGTAAGGTTTCTCCACCAGCTTGCCATGATACACATTTGGTCCGCCAAACCGGCATTTCAGGATACCGGCCAGCGCTGCTTCGGGATAGCCGGCATTGGGGCTGGCATGTTGATTCCCGTAGCGAAAGATGTGTTGTACTCCGCTCCAACTTAAGCTAACCATCACCATCAATAAAGCAGTTATGCGGGCAGGAATTAAGTTCAGCACATCATCGAGGCGGGCAGCAAACCAACCAAAGTACTTATAGCGGGCATCTTTGTAGGCAATCATCGAGTCGAGGGTGCTGGCCATTTTAAAGGCGAAAAGTGCCGGAATACCACCAACAGCATAGTAGAACAGCGGAGCAATCACGCCGTCGCTGAGGTTTTCGGCCATCGTTTCCAACACGGCGGTACGAATTTGCTGCCCATTCAGTTGCGAGGTATCACGACCAACAATAAAAGAGAGCTGTTTGCGTCCAGCTTCAACTCCCTCTTTTTCCAGTACCCGAATAACCAACCACGACTCGTAAATCAAGCTACGGTTGGCCAACCCAAAAAACACGCCGACACTTGCCCAAATGATATAGAAATAGGGATGATGTTCCAGTTGCTCAAACAACAAGTAGAAAAGAAACCAGGTAAAACCAACCAACGCCCCAGCAACCAGCACACCTTTTAACTTGCGACGTTTGCCCCGGTTAAAAGCATGATCAAGCTGGGCAATCATCAAACCAAATAAGCGGATTGGATGTGGCAGCCAACGGGGATCTCCCAAAACACAATCGAGTGCAAACCCAATTAAAAGTGGTAATATGATGAGGTTGAAATTATCCATAATACTGAGCGATCTTATCACCTCGAGTTTGTTTCAGAATCTGATTTAAATAGCTAACAGATTCCGAAACAAGTTCGGAATGACTTTCATCTTTCTTATTTATTTTTCTTTCAACACCGAATACACATAGTCCATATCAACATGGACCCGAACATGAGCAGCCAGTTTGTTATACTGTTCCTCCTTGAAAGCCTCGTAGTCAAAGGCTGCAACTTCGGCCTGCAGTTGATTCGCTTTCAGCATTTCCTCCACCACCGCTTTGTTGTCGAAAATGCCATGCAGGTATGTTCCCCACAGTTTGGGCGAAACCATGCAGCCATCCGCCGATCCGTCTTCCAATTGGCAGAGCGCTTTGTTATTCATTCGTTGGGTCTTTCCCATATGAATCTCATAGCCCGAGCAAGTCTCATTTCGACCTGCAAATTGAAATTTGGTTTGCACCGTACGTTTTTCTTTACTTAAAGTAGTTACAACAGGCAATAAGCCCAAACCCGGCATAACATCAATATCACCTTCAACACCGTCGGGATCTCGAATTTCTTCCCCCATAATTTGGTAGCCGCCACAAATGCCATACACGCCTTTCCCGGCCTCCGAAGCATGGATAACTGCCTTGGCCAGCCCCCGATCCCGCAGGTGAACCAGGTCGGAAATCGTGTTTTTTGAGCCAGGCACCAACACCACATCAGCTTTGGCAATCTCGGCCGGGTTGGCCGAATAATAGAGGTTGACGTCGGGCATACGCTCCAGCATATTGAAATCGGTAAAGTTGCTCATGTGCCGCAGCAAAACCACAGCGATGTTTATTTTCCCGGCTTCGGTGCTACCCCGTTTGTAGTCAATCACCACGCTGTCTTCCTGTTCGATATGAATATCGGTAAAATAAGGAACTACACCAATCACAGGGATTCCGGTTAACTCTTCCAGCGTTTTTCGTCCATCTTCAAACAAACTGATATCGCCCCGGAACTTATTAATCAGAATGCCTTTAATCAGCTTACGCTCCGCTTCGGGCAGTAATTTGATGGTGCCATACACGCTGCCAAACACCCCGCCCCGATCAATGTCGGCAATCAGAATGGTGGGCGAGCCGGTTTCCAGCGCCACCCGCATGTTGGTAATGTCTTTATCCCAGAGGTTCACTTCGGAAATACTTCCGGCTCCTTCCATCACGATGGGATTGTACCGGGCATCCAGTGACCGCCAGGCTTTCATCGCCTCGGCAAACAAAAAGTCGCGATCGGTTTTCAGGAAATACTCGCGGGCCGACTGGTCGCCCATGGGCTTGCCATTGAGCACAATTTGCGCACTTTTATGGCTTGTGGGCTTCAGCAAAATGGGATTCATAACGCTAAGGCACGGAATGCCACAAGCTTCGGCCTGCACAGCCTGCGCACGCCCTAATTCCAAACCCTCTTCGCTGGCAAACGAGTTCAACGACATGTTTTGTGCCTTAAAAGGTGCCGGGTGGTAGCCATCCTGCTTGAAGATGCGGCAAAAGGCAGCGTTGATGACCGATTTCCCGACATCGGAACCGGTGCCAACAAACAGAATGGGCTTAAGTTTCGTGTTATTTTCCATATCCTAAGTAATCGTTTGATGAAAAATGAAGTTAATTTTTATACTTTTGGTATATTTCCTAAAATCAACAGCTGTAGATTTTAATATCTTGATTACTTTCCTAAAATGCACACCGCTATTTTCAATAAATTCGCACAAATTCATAAAATCCAAAGGTACATTTTTTATGTCTTTGTATGATTTTCTTAAATGTAAGCACAAAGATTTTAGAAACTGGTTGATTTTCATTAAAAATTGCCCTAACTTGTCCTTAAAACAACCCAACGCAAGCCTATGATTCCTGTTGAATACCCTCCCATTACGCCACAGGTGGTTTACAGCGGCCTGGCAGACATCACTGCTCCGGAAGGCAACCGAGTATTGACCGTAACGCTCGAAAACAAGCCGAGCGGCAACAGTTACATGGACCTTTTTGCCAACCTGGTTCGCCAGCATGGTAAACACCCGGTATCGTTCTATGCCAGGACATTGGGCGTCAACACGCGCCATTTTGATGGGGCTATCCGCTGCATGTCGGGCATGAGTGCGCACGACTGGATTAATGAGTATTTGCGCCAGGTAGTCTGCGACTTGCTGGGAGATACCACCCTTTCGTTTAAAGAGATCGGGCGTATTCTCGGACTTTCGCAAAGCAGCTTTACGCAGTTTTTCCAGGCTCATCAAAAGATGCAGCCCTACCAGTTCCGCAGCATCAAGCAACATAACCGGAACCGGGGTTATCACTTTGCCTGAATAAAAGCTTACTTGATCAAATGGATCGCTGGAAGTCGGTATCATCAATCGGTGTATTAAAGGTTGAAATGAACCAGTTCCCCGTAATCGACCCGTTTTTGAAAGGCGTTTAGCGGCGCTGTTCCGCCCAGCAGGCAATCCAGCGCGCGGAGGATGCCCCCGTGAGTCACCAGTACCACATGCTCCAAAGCCTCTTGCCTCAACTCATCCAGGAAAGCGTTCGCGCGTTCAATCTGGTCGACAAAAGCCTCCCCCCGTGGACATTTCACCTGCACAAAATCGTTGAACCAGGCTTTCGCCTCAGCGGTTTGGCTGATAGCGTCCCAGCGTTGCAATTCCCAATCGCCAAAATGAAGCTCCTTCAACCGGTCATCATACCTGATTTCATCCCCGGGAAATAAATCCTGCGCCAGCGTCCGGCACCGTTGCAAAGGACTTGAAAAAATGGCATCGAAAGACTGCTTATCGACCAGACGTTTCACCAGAGCCAGCTCTTCCGGGTAACTCGAAGCCAGCCCCACATCGCTCTGCCCGTAACAAATTCCTTGCGGGACATCCACTTTGGTATGTCGAATGCCGTGGATATTCATACCAGGGCCAGTAAAGTCAGGTAAAACACCACTTCCACAATCTGCTGCAATGCGCCGAGGCAATCGCCGGTGTAGCCACCTATTTTCCGTTCGATGTATTTTTTGAACAGAAAGGTGATGAACAGCGAAAGCGGCAAAACGACGGCCATCAGCTGCCAGGGCAGGAAAGCTGCGGGCAACAGGCCAACGATCAGCGCGAGCAACAGGTCTGACCATTTGCCTTTTTTCCCGATGGGCTTGGTCTTGCTCAATTCATCTTCGCGGGAGTACCAGCTGGTAAAGATAACCACCACCGGCATGATCCGACTGAACGCGTGTGCAGCCACCAACACCAACGGAATCATCAACGGCGGCAGGGCCTGCAGGGCCAGGAACTTCGTCCCCAACATGCCGATTAATCCGACGGTTCCGTAGGTTCCAATCCGGCTGTCCTTCATGATGGTGAAGATCTTTTCGCGCGTGTAACCGCCGCCAAAGCCATCGCAGAAGTCGGCAAACCCATCTTCATGAAAAGCTCCGGTAACGAAAATAGTCGCCAACATGCTGATAAAAACCGCCACTTCAGCAGGTAGCAAAAGATTCAACCCATAAAAAACAGTTGCACCAATACCTCCCACAATCCACCCAATCAATGGGAAATAGCGGGTAGACCGGTTCAGCCGCTCATTGGAAAAACCCAACGCCCGGGGAACCGGAATGCGGGTGTAAAACATCACCGCGGTCAGGAATAAGTTGAGTTGCTGTTTCATTGAAGTTCCAAGTTTAACATTCCAAATTTCAAGTTGTTCTATGACTCGCGGACCTATGAGCTTTGTACGCTTGTGTCCTCTTCTTTATTGGAGACGCCCGCATCTTCAAAGCTAGCCATTTCATTGATAAACGTCGCAGCGGCCTGAATCACAGGATAGGCCACGGCTGCCCCTGACCCTTCTCCCAGGCGCATACCCAGGCTCAACACGGGTTTCGCATTTAGAAAATCCAGCATGAGTTGGTGCCCTTTTTCCTCCGAAGCGTGGCAAAATATGCAATTATCACGAACCGACTCATCAAACTGAATAGCGGTTAGGGTTGCTGCTGTCGCGATAAAGCCATCAATCAGGATGACCATATGCTGGCGCCTGGCTTCTAAGATCGCGCCAACCATCATGGCAATTTCCAGTCCCCCAAAGGTGGCGAGATTCTCCAGTGCGGTTTGCGGATTGTACTTCTCCGAAACGGCTTTCAGAACGGCAGTTTTATGATCCAGCGCTTCGCCTTCCACTCCGGCTCCTTTCCCGGTGCAAGCCTCAACAGGCAGCTCCATAAAGCGGTGCATCAACAAGGACGATGGCGAGGTGTTGCCAATGCCCATCTCACCAAATCCGATGGTATTGCATCCGGCTTCGGCCTCCTGCTTGACAAATTCAGCGCCACGCTGCATCGCCAGTTGACATTCGTCTACGGTCATCGCCGGCTCCATCATCATATTTTTGGAACCCCGGGCAATTTTCGCGTCAATGATTGGTCCATCGGCCGGAAAATCGTAATCCACGCCGGCATCAATCACCTTCAGCGTAATGCCGTTTTGCTTACAAAAAACGCTAATGGCCGCTCCCCCGGCACAGAAGTTCATGGCCATTTGCCAGGTGACGTCTTTCGGATAAGGGCTCACGCCTTCATCAGCTATTCCGTGGTCGGCCGCAAATACCAACAGGCTTGGCTTTTCCAGTTTTGGCGATAGCGTGTTTTGGATCATTCCCAATTGCAGGGCAATTTCTTCAAGCCGTCCGAGTGACCCGGTTGGCTTGGTTTTAAAATCAATTTTGTGTTGAAGTTGGTCTTTTAGTGTTGTCATTTGATTGGTTTTTATCGTAATTTATTGTTGTTCTTCTCCATTTGAAACATGGAATTTAAAACTTGGAATTAGAATCCGCTATCCTTTAATTTTTACCTCAATTCCCGATACCATCAGGTAAACCGTTTTGGCTTGCCGGGCAATGTGTTGATTCATCCAGCCTTGCAGGTCGGCAAACTTGCGAGCCATTTCATTTTCGGGGTGAACGCCCATCCCCAGCTCGTTGCTGACAACGATCAGGTTCATATCCTGCTCAATGAACTTCTGCCACTCTGCTTGGGCAGCTTCCAGGGCTACTTCGATTTGGTAATCGCTGTCGTGAAAAAAGTTGGTCAGCCACAAGGTCACACAATCCATCAGCACGGTTTGTCGGTGAAAATCATGTTTCGAGAGTTCCTTCTCCTCTTCAACCGTTTGCCAGCGATCATCGCGGTCATCCTGATGCCGTTTAACGCGCCGGGCAAAATCCTCGTCCCAAATACGGGCGGTAGCCAGGTAAACGGGCTGCTTCGATTGCTGCTCAGCCAATCGCTGTGCAAAGCTGCTCTTCCCTGACCGGGCTCCTCCGGTGATAAATGTGATGGTGGCCATAGTTTAAGAAATTCCAAGTTTCAAATTCCAAATTCTCCCGAACAATCGGGACTCCCTTCGATCGCAGTTTCGGGTTTTTACACGTCTTTTAAAACAAAGCAAGAGGCCAACTGACGTTTCAGTTGCCTCCTGCTGACTTGATTATCTGATTTGCTTAACAAGTTCCATAGAAAATTAGTCGAGGAAGAGGGTCATCGCGGGAGAAGCCCCCACTTCTTTAGTATCTTGTAATTCATGGTCGGCCGAGTAAATCTTCATTTCACCATTTACATTAGAACCATTATCGATTAAAACATAAATATCACCGTTCTCCGGATTAACAGAAATCCCTTTAATACCGGTAACATCACTAATTAAAGCCTCCTCTTCAAATTCTTTTGTTTGCGTATTGAAAACACGAACACCGCCTACCACAGGATAACCAGATGCACCAATCGCATACAACTTCGCCTTATCATTACTTAATGCCATAATAGTTGCATAAGAAGAACTCATTGTTAGCGGATAGATGGTTATCTCATCCGTAGCAGTATTAATGTAACCAAGACCAGCTCCCTCACTTGGATTACTGTAAGTTCCGACAAGAGAAACATATAGATTGCCGGAATTATCTTTCAGCAAGTAGGAACAAACTGCTGTCGTTTCAATGTATGAAACAGCTTCTGAGCTCAAATCTATTACTGCCACTGCATTCTCGTAGTTTAATGCCGCATATAATTTCCCGTTTGCAACTTCAAGACCTTCAGGCCCACCAGGCAGGGCAATCGTGCTTTCTACCGTTTTAGTGACGGTGTTATATTTTGCGATATAGGATATTGAATTATCATTCCACACTTCACCACCCCAACATGCAATATATAAGTAATCGCCATCAGCAATGCAATTACGAGGTTTCACAATATCTGTCGTAATCGTATCCTGTCCCACAAAAAGTGGATCATAGATAATAACCCGATCCGGTTCATTCCCCATTACATAAATATGGGCGTCATGCTCGTAAATCCATTGAGGAGCCGAAACCATAATTGCTCCATTATTTTGTTGTTGATCGTAGAAGGAGGTCAATTGATCTGCATCGTAATCATACTTAGTAACTGATGCTGCATCGTTCGAATAACCACCGTAGTTCAAGATATAGGCACCTTTCACCAACTCATCCGGATTCTGATCAATAATATCATCATCATCAGAACAAGAAGCGACCAAAGCCACCAACGCTAAGAAAAAGGGCAATAATTTTACAAGTTTTTTCATAATCGATATATTTAATTGTTTTTATAAAATTTCAAATCGGTTGACAAGCTTAATTGGAAACTACGCCCGGGCATAGCATAGTTCAACTGGTTTTGGTAATCGTTATCTAAAACATTACGAACATTAAAGCGCAGAGAAATAGGCTGCTCAAGAACAATGAGTTTCCTTGATATTCCACAATTCAACATGGCATATGCATCTAAAAGGTTACCCTCTGGATTGGCAATGCTTCCGCTATAATCAACCTGACGGTCTCCTGTAAATGATCCATCAACAGACAAGCTCCAATTGTTGTATTTGAATTGAATAAAGGTATTCGCAATGTGTTCAGGGGTGTAAATAAGTCGTTTACCGACTAAACGATTCAGCCCATCCTCTTTGATTTCGGTTGGGTTATAACTGTAGTTCAAGCTAATACTGATGTCATAGCCATCGAAGAACAAATCACTGTTTGATGTGAATTCTATTCCTTTACTAATCACCCGCGAACGGTTTTCCGGCACCCAATCGCCGTTTGTTCCCGTTGGCCGCCATTCAATCCAATCATCAACGTCCATGTAAAAACCATTAAGCTTTAAGTCAGTTTGAAAAACTTCGGAACAATACTGGTATTGAATTCCCATTTCGTAGTTCATCCCTTTTTCCGGGTTTAGGTCTGGATTGCCTTGCACTCCCCAGAACCGATCGTTAAAGGTTGGAACTCGGTAGCTCCGGGAAACATTACCATTTAGTTTGACTATCGATAATGCATTTGTGTAAAGTCGGTATTCAGCACCAACTGAAGGAGTAAACGGAACTTCAAAATCAGTGACAAATTGTTGTCGTAAGTTCAATGTCAGTTTCAATTTTCGCCAAGCGGTGTAAAATGCCGAAGCATAAAGATCTGCTCGCTGCTCATAGTCAATCACAGCCGCAGAATAGGAATATACATCTGGCTCAACATACATATACTTTAAACCAGCTTTATAACCAAAGTTTGTAGTGATATCCTGTTTACCTTCAAGTTCAGCAACCAAGCGATCAGTGCTTATTTTCTGTTCGTTATTCTCTCCGTCGATTTGTACATCACGGACATAACCTACACCTGCTTTATAATTGATCGCATGATTGCGGTTTTCATATTCAGACCAAAGGCGAATGTGTTCGTTATCCAGTCCGGAAATTACCAGATTATCACCAACGGACGAGGCCATCTCTGGCTGCTTTTCATGCCAATCGTCCTCCAGCCAAATAGATGTTTTCAGCCATTGCTGGCTATCGAACCGATAGTTTAACTCCTGAAGCAGACCCATATTCTCAATCCGGGCTCCTCGTTGAGTATACTCTTTTCCATCCTGAGGATAGCGAAATGTAAAATCATTTTCCCGTGTGAAATAGTAAAGTCGGGTTACTGATTCAAACTTCCCATTACCAACATATACTTTGGTTCCGTAGAGTTGTTCTCCAAATGAGGCAAATGATCCAGTCGCCTGCACGCGGAAACCATCCGTCCAATTATTCTTCAGTCCCAGATAGACTGCTCCTCCGATAGAGCCGGAGCCATTGACAGCTGATGAAGATCCGTATTGTAAATCTACATCATCAAATAAATACATAGGGACACTCGAAAAGTTGGACGACCCAAGTGTGAGCGAATTGATATTAATGCCTCCAAAATTAATTGAAGTATGGTCGGCCGAAGTACCACGAAAACGGATAGTTGCCAAACCGCCAGCATCTGCCTTTAAGTAAAGCGGGGTAAACCGTCCCAACAGGTCATTCAAACTACCCGCTTGGGCGATGTCCAATTGCTCAGCCGAAATGCTTTCCACTTTCGCCCCTGCCTGGTACTTCTTTACCGTCGCATAGGTACTCACTTCTTCCAACACAATGGTATCCGAAAGACTATGATGCTGCGCAAACAGACTAAACACACAAAGAGCCAATAGCCCTGATAAAATAAACCTTCTCATTTCTAATTCAGTAGAATGAGCTTAGGATAAGATTTGTGAAAAATACGCGATTACATTTCACTAGCTTTATTCCCGAAGCCTTTGTTCATATTCATAATGGATTGTGGCAGGTCTTCTGGCTCACCTTACTTTCTGACGCCTTCCCGTTTGGCAAAACCAAGCAGTGGCTGGGGTTTCAGAAAGCTTGTTTAAGGCTTACAGCTGCGGGTACAGCTCCGGATTCTAACCGGATTCCCTATTTATCCCATCCGGCAGTTGCCGGATTATTGGAACCAAATCCGTGACAAATGTAGGAATTATTTCGGTTGGAAAAAGGTCATTGGATAAAATCAATAACTAAAATTAATCCGTAACCCAACCAGGTAATGCTCATTCTGATCAGGGAATAAAGGATCAATCCACTGTAAATGAGGTGAAACAAAAACCCATTGATTGAACTGATTGCTGATGTATAGTTCAGCTATTTTTTCCCGTTCTTCCTGCTCAAATGGTTTGGTCTCACCAAAAGCTAATCCCAGTTTAAATTCGCGATTCAGAAACAGCTGCTGAAACCCAATTCCGGCACTCCAGGCTTGTTCAACACCAAACCACTCGGAAAGCTTCTTTTCGTTTCTCCCATAACGTCCAAAAACGGTAAACCGCCCGGCAATCAGCTCATCAAAAGAAAGCCCAAACCCTTGGCTATGGCCAGCCGCCGGATGCTCGAAACCATAAATCCTGAAGTTGGCTTCCCAGCCGGTTTGCGGAAAAAGCTTAAAGCCTGTTTCGGCAATTTTGAAGTGATCACGCATCAAATCGTTACCCGAATTATCCAGACTGCTCAAGGCCAATTGCAGATAAAACCGATTGACAAAAGACGTACGAAAGCGAATACCAGGAGCATTGACGGGAGCAGGCAACGCTGCGTTGTTGACAAATGCACCACTTATAAATTGTGAGGTTTCGTCGTTAGCATGCAGGTTATTATCGAAATAGTTCGTCACGTCAATTTTTCCGACATTGATTGTGAACAAATCTTGCAACGCCCGAAACTCAGCCCAGGCTTCCAGCACCACCAGCTGGTCAATTCCCTCTGCACTTTGTGTTGAACCGGCATCGGCATTCAATCCGCTCAAATTAGGAATTAACTGATCGGGACCATCACCTCCAATGGCTTCGAGGTCGAAAAACAAAATGGTGTGTTGTCCAAAGCTGGTGAAGGCGAATATGTCGAACGACCCCACCGCCTGGTAGTTCGCATTCGACTGAGGCTCTACCTGGAAACTCGCTGTAGCCACGCCATTGAACTGGAGTTGCCCATCCCGCTTGGTAAGCGCTTTTAGTAACTCATCTACCTGCTTGCGCTTCGATCGCTGAGCTTCGGGAATATCTGCTCCTTCTTCGGCATCAAACAACCCGAAAAACTGGTTAACCAGAGTGGTATCGCGTTGGTCTTGCTCCATCGTTTCATAAGTCACAGGATAAGCCCTAAGTGATGTCAGAAAAATCGCTATCATTGGGAAAGAAAGTAAAACTAGTCGCATGCATCTCCGTTTTTAGCTTAAAACAGTTAATGATACAATTTAGATCATTCATGGCTTAAGTTCACCTAGTCAAATCCTAATTTTTGAAAAAACAGCTCGTTTCCATCCTTCTTTAATTCCTATCTTTATTCAAAACTAGTTCTGTCAACCCTGATGATTAAAAATGAAAATAAGCCATTCCAATTTTAAACAAACCTATTATCGCTATTTCAAAAGGCTCTGTATAATCTCCTATCGATGTTTAAATGATATGGACAAAGCTCAAGACGTAGTTCAGCAAGTATTCCTTGATCTATACGAAAACCTTGACAGTAAGGAAATAAACGAAAATATTTACCCCTACCTGAGAAAGGCCGTCTTCTATAAAAGTTTAGACCTGATAAAAAAAGAAAGAACACAAAAGCAATACTTTGAATTACTTCGATCAAGGTGCCAACCGGTTGAAATGCAAAATTTCTATGATTTGGCAGAACTGGAAAACAAAGTTTATGAAATTGTGAGTTGCCTCCCGCAACAATGTCAAATCATTTTCATTAAAAGCCGAAATGAAGGAAAATCGAATAAGGAAATCGCATCGGAGTTAAACATTTCTGTCCGGACAGTTGAGTCTCACATTTTCAAGGCATTAAAAAAATTAAAAACAGGATTAAGAGAATATTTGGCCCAAATCATTTTCACATTTTTCTAAAAATCTAATCTTTTTAGTAAGTAGTTCCCATGGTTTAATCGACTAATAAATGAAGCATGAAGAAAAAATATGTAAGTGACAAGCAGCTGTTTCACTTTTTAAATAAGACGGCAACTGAAAACGAGATTCTGCAGGTAAAAAGCTGGCTTAAGGCAAGTCATGAACATAAAGTGTACTTCAAAAAGTTTAAACAAGCCTTTGATGCTGCCGACTCATATGACTTGTATAACTCAATAAATGTTGAAAACCAATGGAAATCTCTTAATCAAAATATCATGAAGGAAAATGAAAAACGTGGATTAATTCATTTGAACGCAAATTGGATCAAAATTGCGGCGGCTCTCTTAATTGTCTTCGGATTGGGCACTTTAGTCTATTACTTGTCATCACCCAAACTCGTCATCCACCAATTCTCAGAGGCAACCCCTTTTGTCCTTTTACCTGATTCCTCTGTCATCTATTTAAAATCGGGCGCAAAACTCACCACCTCTCAAAAATATGACCGTGAGGTTTCGTTAGATGGGGAAGCGTTCTTTTTCGTCAAATCCAATCCAGATAAAATGTTCACAGTCAACTTAAATGAATCAAAAATTCAGGTGCATGGAACAACATTCTACGTGAACGAGGGAATAAGAACAAAAGTAAAACTTTATGAAGGAAGTATCAGTTTTTTATGTCCTATCGACACCATCGACCTACAACCAGATACCGAATTGATTTACAACTCTGAAACAAAAGAAACCAGTATTCAACAAGCTGTAGATACGACTTCTTTTCTTCAATTTCGGGATGCCAAACTGGAAGAATTTTTTAAAGTATTGGAGCAACGATATCTTTATAAAATCACGATAGCTCCGGACCTTCGAAATTACAGAGTGTCTGTCTCCCTAAGCCCAACCGACTCAATTTCCGAAATTTTAAAATTGCTAAGCATGGTCATTCCGATGGATTATACCATTGTGGATCATCAAATTATCATAAAACTGAAAGATGAAGAAGATATTAAAACATTCGGGAAGTAATTTGCGCAGGCAAACTACTTGGACTTCTTCATCATCTTCTCACTCACCAAAAAGATGACAGGCTTATTGGAATAAGGATTGGTACGCGTGATTACCGGTGTTCGGTAGACTTTTTCGATGGTATCAAAGGTGAGCACCTCCTCGGGGGTTCCCTGGGTAAAGAGTTGCCCTTCGTTAAAAAGCATGAGTTGATCGCAATACTCTGATGCCAGGTTCAAGTCATGAATAACCATTAACACGGTCAGTCCCATTTCCTGGTTCAAGCGGTGTAATAAATCCAGGATGCGAACCTGGTGTGTGATATCCAGATGCGAGGTTGGTTCATCCAGCAAAAGTAGCTCGGGCTCCTGTGTTAACGCGCGGGCAATGGCCGCCCGTTGCTGCTCACCACCACTCAATTCGGTCATCAATTTATCCTTGTGCTTAAAAACATCGGTAAGCTGCATGTAGCGGTGGGCTTTTCCCAAATCATCTTTCGATTCAAAAAACTGGAAGCGATTGTGATAAGGCATTCGTCCCATCAACACGTAATCCTCCACACTCATTTGGTCGATATCCACAAACTGGCTGACAATCGCAATGTTTTGGGCCCGCTCCTTTAACGACAGTTTATGCAGGTTTTTTCCTTTCAGATAGATCGAGCCTTCCAAGGTAGCAATGGAACTGGTTATCCCCCTGAACAGGGTCGTTTTCCCCGATCCGTTTGGCCCGATGATTCCACTGAATGAACCTTTATTCAGGCTCAAGCTAATGCCACTCAATTTAAACGATGGGTAGCCGCATGAAAAATTATCGATATGAAAAAAAGCCTCACCCATACTAACTTTTCTTCCGGTTTTGACTCATCAACAATAAAAAAACCACTCCACCAATAATGCCCGTGATCACACCAATGGGCAGTTCGTTGGGAGAGATAATGGTTCGGGCAACAACATCGGATAATACCAAAAAAATTCCACCCAGCAGAAAAGAACCGACCAGTAGAAACCGGTAATCCGAACCAAATAACAAACGCAATACATGGGGAATAATCAAACCAACAAAGCCAATCACTCCCGATACCGAAACACAAATTCCGGCGAGTAGCGAAGCCATTACAAACAGTACCCGAATGACCACATTGGTGTTGAACCCCAAGTGCATGGCCTTTTCTTCGCCCAAACGAAGGGCATTCAATGGTTGCACAAACAAGTACGAAACAAACAGGACAATCAAACTCGCGATTAACGTCAGTTTAATGAGTCCGGTATCCGGTTCATCCAGCGAGCCCATGATCCAAAATACAATACCATGTAAGTTATCGGAACTGGTGGTAGCCATCAGGAACATCATCGCCGAAGAGGCAATAAAACTGACCATCACTCCGGTTAGCAACATGTTTTGAATGTTGATATTCCCGTTACGCGAACTCAGCGTGTACACCAGAAAAATAACGACAAATGCACCAACAAAACCCGACAACGGCAGCATGAATGACCCCAGTGTGATATGAAGTCCAAACACAATGGTAAAAGCCACACCCAACGATGCGCCACCCGAAATTCCCAAGGTAAAGGGTTCGACCAACGGATTGCGGTAAATCCCCTGCAAAATAACTCCCGCCAAGCCTAATGCACCACCAACGGCAATGCCCAGGATTACACGTGGCAATCTTATTTTGGAGATCAGCATGTATTCCATACTGCCATCATCCCCGCCATGAAAGAGCATTCGGAGTATATCGGTTAATCCCAGTTTAAGCTCTCCTACCGACAGGCCAATGCCTACCGAGACGAACAGAACTGCCAGCAATACAGCCAGTGCAATAATCCATTTGAAATATTTATTCTGAGTCAGCAATGTTTATTTTATTTCGTCCATTGATCCATAAGTTCCGGGTTCTTTGCTAATGAACTCATGTACTTTTTAAAACTCAATTCCCTTCCGGCTGGGAATTCCCTCGTCAAAGGGATGTTTCACTTTATTTATTTCGGATACGTAATTGGCCTTTTCAATCAGTCCGGGAGTTACACCTCGACCAGTCAATACCAGCTCCATTGTTTCTGGTTTCGAATCGATAAAGTTAATCAGATCCTGCTCATCCAGAAACCCATCGCGAACGCAAATAATGATTTCATCCAGAATCATCAGGTCGGGTGCTGACGACTGACAAAGCCCTGCTAAATACACTAAGGCCTCTGCAAGTTGCTCCCTCAGCTGTTCGGGAGTCACTTCTTTGTTGAAGTTCGGATGTCCATCGGTAAATCCCATGACAGTCGCCCCCAATTTTTTCAGGCTATCGATTTCATGGTAGCCATACAACTCAGGTCGTTTCATAAAATGGGCATATACCACTTTCAATCCCTGCCCCAGTGCTCGTGTCGCCAATCCTACCGAAGCCGTTGTTTTGCCCTTACCGGTGCCGGTGTAAATATGTACTAGTCCTTTTTTCATTTCTCGTAAATTAAGCTGATGATTTCGTCCAACGCCTCAACAAATGAAAGCGGGGTCGGACTGCAGGTTTTATCGGCATTCACAATAAACACCTGGTCTTTTTGCACGGCGCTCAGGGAGTCAAATTCCTCCCAGCGATCCTTTTCTTCTGCGCCAAGTGATCCCATCAACACCACGATAATCACATCAGGATTGCGAACCAAAATCGTCTCCCGATTAATACTCCCAACCGACAAATCAGAGGCGATATTTTCGGTTCCCGAAAAGCGCACAAAGTCATTCATAAAGGTATGCGGCACCACGGCAAAAAGTGGATTCGCGCCAATCTGCATAAAGATTTTCTGCCTGGGTTGATCTTCGGGAACTTTTTTCTTGATTGTTTCAATATGCGCTTTCGCCTCGGCAATGATTTCAGTGGCCAGGGCTTTTTTCCCAATCAACTCGCCCAAATCCACAAACTGACTACAGATTTCCTCAAACGATTGGGGCGTCGGGAATTCGTGCACTTGCACACCCAGTTTTCTGAATGTTTCAATCGTCTTGGGCTTGGTCAACGAGGTGGTGATCACCAAATCGGGTTTTAATATCACCGCCTTTTCATAATTCACCTGAACCGCTGAGGCGACCACATCAGCATCGGTTTCACTTTGCAACACACAATAGCTGGTGCACCCCACCAATAAATCTTCAGCTCCCAGCAAATACAGGTTTTTGGTGAGCGAGGGCGCCAATGAAATAATACGTTCTGGTGTTTGTGCCTGTGCAGTCACAACTATAACGAGAATAAACACCGACGTTAGAAAATAAGTCGCTTTCTTTTTCATTCTTTTTATTGGGCATTTTAGCCTCAGAGAAATTGAATTGGCAGGAACAGCGTTCCCGACGATCTTTTTTCCCGAAGATCCGGTTAAACAATCTGTTGCTGGCAGGTCTTCTGGCTCACCTTCCTTTTTGATGCCTTCCCGTCCGTCAATAGCAGACAGTGGCTGGGGTTTCAAAAAGATCTCTCAAGGCTTACAGCAGCGGGGACTGCTCCGGATTTACACCGGATTCCCTTATTAAGGCACTTTCCGATAAACGAAAAGCTGGCCACCACAACAACGCAAAAGTAAAAAATTATTTGGCAACAGTACAATTTGAATTAAAGCGCTTATTTGTGAATACACAATAAAAGACCGTTCTTTTGAATTTTACGTGCAAGATACAGGGATCGGGATTCCTCCTGAGAAAAATAAAACAGTCTTTGGACGGTTTGTACAAATAAACTCACCTAAAAAAAAAACTACGAAGGTGCTGGATTAGGGCTCTCCATTTCAAAAGCCTACGTGGAAATGCTCGTTGGCAAAATATGGATAGAAAGCGACTGAAAAAAAGTACCTGCTTTTACTTTACCCTTCCACAGTGTGATTAAAGACTCACCACCTTATCCGCAACTTTCTGAAGTTCAATAATATCTGCCATTGTTCCGGGAATACCGACTGCTGTTTTGTCTATAAGTCCAAAATGCTTCAAGCAGGTTTTACAAGCAACTAGTCGAACTCCTCTTTGCTCCAACAATTTCAGAACAGACACGACAGGCGATTCAGCTGCCAACAATTTTACTCCACCATTGTAAAAGGCAATTACCTGAGGTAAAACACTTTCCTCACTAACAAGTGTGAAATAGTTTTCGATAAGCTGAAGGCCCAACGCCGTATCTCCGCTTCCCATGCCATTTTGAGTAACTTGTACTAAAAGGTTTTTAAAGGTTTTCATGTGTTTATAATTGTTTATTTTTTGCAACACATGGAACTCGCTTAAAATAATCACGCTTCTGTGTGGGAATATTTTTACATGCTCGTTTCATTTGCTTTTTGAGCAAAGATAATCGCTCATCCAACGCGCTCCCTTACACTTACATAATCTTTTTGCGCTCAGGTTTTAAGTCTTTCACCCATTGATTGACGATGTATTCATTCTTGTGCATCCATTCGCGCACGCCATCTTCCGGATCTGCTTCACTATTCATATAATAGATGAGACTGTTGATTTGCTGTTCAGAAAGCTGCATACGTTCGAAGAAGCGTACCACATGAGGCAATCGCTCTTCGAGCCCGCTAGTACCGATCGCATAGATATTCTCCTGAATACCGAATACCGACCGCGGATCATTCAGAAAGCGCACCTCGAAACGATCAAACAGCCAATGAGGCTCCCACCCGGTAATGACTATCTCTTCGCGGCGCTTAAAAGCATCCGAAAATTGGTCAGTCATTTCCTGCTCCGACAAGTCTTTCAGCTGAATACCCTCCAACTCATATTGCTCAATCGCTTGGCGTGCCTGAGCCATGATACCAGCTCCGGCATCAATTCCAATAATCGGTACATCGGAACCTTTCAAATCATTAATCGATTGGTACTGGCTATAGTCTGGAACAACCAGACCTGTTCGGGCATGTGGATAAATAATTGAAAGCATTTCAATCTTTCCCGTATATGTTTCCAGATAGCTACGATGAGTTTCGGGTAACCAAGCATCGGCAAACACATCCGATTTTCCACTGGCAACTTCGGCATAGGCTTCTTCCACGTCTGTGAGTTTCGCTTGAACCTCGATATCCATCTGTTCTTCAAGTAAAATTTTCGCCAGGTTCGTTAAGGCCACCGCTTCCGACCAATCAGTATAAACCAGTTTTACTTTTCGGTCTTCACTCTTTTGATTACCTGATTGCGAAGTACAAGCAGCCAACATTAACAACACACAGCATGCGATAAGACTATTCTTTGTTTTACGGATCATACATTTGTTTTTTTTCGGTTAATCAAATAAAGCTTCCAGGAATCCAAGAGTTTGCTTACGATCCTTCACGATCAGTACAGGGATATTCTTTTCCACCTCTGCCAATTCTTCCGAGGTTCGGTCAAGAATCACGTTGGCCAGTTCCGACTTAATTTTGGATCCGATCATGATCAAGTCAACATGATTTTTCAAGCCATAGTGATAAAGCAATTGCGCCTCCTGGTAATTCCGGTCATACAGGAATGCACAGGGAATGGCTTTCGGATCGAGCTTCAGTTTCTTCATGAATTTTTCGTATTCCTTCTCACTATGTTTGGTCATTTTTTGCTGTAGGCGCTTTTCGTCATCGTGTGAATATTGTGGAAAATGGCTGATTGGAATTCTGTAGGCATGAAGCGCAATCAATTGAGCTCCCGTATATTCAGAAAGCTGAATAGCCGTCTTCATAGCAATTTCCGACATCTTGGAAAAATCGATCCGCACCATAATCTTCTCAATCTTGGGAAACACTGTTTCACTAACCAATATTACAGACGAAGGGGTTAAAGGCATCACCCGGCGAGGCAAAGCACCTGACCCCTGATAACCCACTTTTTTTCCAAACACCGTGAGGTTGATCTTGTGCTCGCGGGTAAATTGCAGCAAGGTGTCCGATTTGACGCCTTCTTCTACCACCACTTCTGTTTCAATACTTTCTTGATGCGAAAAATTCTTGGCTACGTTTTCCTCCAATTCTTCCTGTAACACCTTGCTGATTGGCCGTTTCAGATCAGGAAACTCACTCAAAATTTCTGCTGGTAAATCGTAATTTTGCAATAAGTGAAGGAAATATATCTTTTTTGCGTCGGTTTGTTCAACCAGGTAACTGGCATAGCTGATCAAGAAATCATCCATTTCTGTCAGGTCCATGCAAACCATAATATTATCTAATTTCTCCATTGTATTTTGTTTTATGTTGAACGTTATTTCGATTCTCTTTTTTTCAGAATGTCAGCAACAATCCGTTGATAGTCCTTATGCTCCCGCTCCCGCACTCGCTCCATCATTTCAAGATGCTCGCCGCGCAGCCCTTTTAGTAAACTCCAGGCAATAATAATGAGAATGATGGCAAAAGGCAAGCCTGTTGTAATAGCAGCTGTTTGCAGTGCTTGCAATCCTCCGCCCAACAACAATACAGCAGCAATCGCCCCTTCGGTTAGCGCCCAAAATATGCGTTGAGCTACCGGTGCATCCAACTTTCCTCCGGCCGTCAAGCTGTCGACAACCAGAGAACCGGAGTCGGAACTGGTAACAAAAAAGCTAGTCACCAGAATGACTCCCACAAATGAGGTCACCGATGAAATCGGAAATTGCTCCAAAAGCACGTACAGCGAAGTTGCCACATTTTCCTTTGCAGCTCCTGCAATGTCGGCAAGCCCGTTTAGTTCCAAAAACATGGCACTTCCACCAAAAGCCGACAACCATAAAAAGGTTAGTAAAGTGGGTACTATGAGAACCCCTAGTACAAATTCTTTTAAGCTACGACCACGCGAAATACGGGCAATAAACATCCCTACAAAGGGTGACCAGCTCACCCACCAAGCCCAGTAGAAAACCGTCCAACTATTTTGCCAATCCGACTGCTGATAGGTTTCCGTCCAAAAG
The DNA here is from genome assembly GCF_009847015.1 of Sunxiuqinia indica. Taxonomy (GTDB): domain Bacteria; phylum Bacteroidota; class Bacteroidia; order Bacteroidales; family Prolixibacteraceae; genus Sunxiuqinia; species Sunxiuqinia indica. The sequence goes on along the minus strand of NZ_WVEM01000010.1, from coordinate 83,440 downwards.
CTTAGCTCAAAAAAGTTTTGCACGTAGCTTCCAAGGTTCTGGACAAACGAGTCGACGATGAATAAAGTTGGTCCGACAATAATGATGAATACCAGAAATAATCCTGCCAATACAATATTAATCTCACTCAGGCGCTTCACCCCAGAGCTCAAGCCTGCAACAACCGAACCTGTTGCAGCAAGCGTAATCAACGTAATTAAAATCACCTGGGTGTTGATGGTATCAGGCAGATTGAACAGATGAGCCAATCCGGCGCTCACTTGCTGAACTCCCATTCCGAGTGAGGTGGCTAATCCGAATAAGGTAGCAACTACTGCCATCACATTGATGATTTTACCAATCGGTCCGTTTACTCTTTTACCAAGCAGCGGATAAAAAACAGAACTAATTGTGAGTGGCAACCCGCGATTAAATGTAAAGAAAGCCAAGGCCATTCCTACTAAAGCATAAATACCCCAGGCATGCAGTCCCCAATGTAAAAAGGTCAACTCCATGGCCATCCGGGCAGCCTCAACGGTTTGGCCTTCTGAAGTAGGAGAATTGATAAAATGATTCATAGGTTCACCCACACTCCAGAACAAAATACCAATACCCATTCCGGCACTGAATAGCATAGCGAACCAGGCTCCTTTGGAAAACTCAGGCTTGGCTTGTCGACCACCCAATTTAATTTTACCGAACTTGCTAAAAGCGATGTAGAGCACAAATACCAGAAAGAAATTTACAGCCAACACAAAAAACCAACCACCGCCCTCGGAGATTGAATTTTGAATCGTACTAAAAATCTCTGCCATCGGTTCTCCTACAATTAGAGTAACAGCAATAAATAGAACAACTACAATAGCCGACGGCCAAAAAACAGGGCCGTCAACATCAAAATATTTTTTGGTGGATTTTAACTCAGGATTGATCTCGTACTCTTCTTCTTTTTCTGCCATATTGAAGTTTTTAAAATTTACATTATCAGAAGATCGCTTCTCTTTGGTTGTAGCGTGAATATAGGAAAATTGAAGGGCTATCACAAAAATGATTTAAACCCGACAACCTTAAACACTAGTTAACAAACAGTTGCCACGCAAATGGTAAAACTAACTTAAACTAAAAATCAATCTTTTCTGTACGTTTTAATCATGTCATTCACGTAACCGGTGACGATTTCCTGCAATTCCAAAGGAAATTCTACCTGCGCATGGCTCCCGGTATTCAGCATCCAAATAGCAAATCCACGCAAATCGCTGTTTGAAAATTGCATGCGAACCCGATCTCCTGCATCTTCTTCGGTAAGAAATCCATACCAGTATTTCGACTCATCAATCAATTTCTGTCTGGATTTGGGAACGAGCAGCGTAATATTGGCTTCGGATGCGATCATAGCATTTTGTGCCATGTACTCCCGAATGCTTATGTGTTGCTTGCCTTTGAAGTGTTCTGGAGTTAACTGCAAGTCTGCAATACGGTCGAGCCGGAAGTCGCGGTAGTCTTTTCGCAACTGGCACCAGGCCAGCAAATGCCAGCGCGAGCTGTAATTGCACAAACCAATGGGTTCTACCCGGCGCAAAACGGCTTCTTCGGCATGCTTCGATTCATACTTAATTTGAAGTACTTGTTTACTTACCAGAGCTTGTTGGATCTCGTTCAGATAAAGTAAACGAAAACGGTCGCCCATCGAATGGTAATTATAAACTTCCACGTGCTCGTGCAGTTTCTCCAGGTAATCCTTTTCCGAAGGCTTCAGAATAGCTTTTACCTTGTATAGCGCTGAGCAGAAATCTGACTTAATCTTTTCATCACTCATTTTCCCAACCAGCTTTTCGCCAAACAACAAGGCAGAAGCTTCATCGCTGGTAAACATGACCGGAGGCAAGTGATAACTCTCTTGTAAAAAGTACCCCACTCCGGCTTCTGCTCCAATAGGAACACCGGCTTCCTCCAACGCACGAATATCGCGATACACGGTTCGCAAGCTAATCTCAAAGCGGTCTGCTATTTCCCGCGCCTTTACAACACGCTTGCTTTGCAGCTGAATCAATATGGCATTGAGACGATTGGTGCGGTTCATGGTTCAATAAGTACAAAATTCATAAGTTCGAAGCACATGAGTGCAAAATAGTAAAAAGCTTCAAAATACAAGGAAATAGCAAAGACTACTTGCCCGCCTGAGGCTTGAAGCTTGCAACTTGTAGCTTCTATTTTTTTATGGACATCCTCTTCTCATCAATCATTAAATGGATGAACGATTCGCGGCTATTTTCGCGGATGAAATCGATGGAGGCCTTGCGGTCGGAGCGGAATAAAAGCTCGAAAAATGAGGAAATAAAATTGTTAAACTTCTTGCATTCGCGTGGATTGGTTGTGGTGCAATCGGCACAGGAATCATAGCCATTCTCCACACAGCAAGCGCGGACTTTACACCAACTTGCTTTTTCATTGGCTTCGCAACCGCTGCATTTGCTACTTATATACTTTTTGCAGTTTCCGCAATACAGCCCGCATTTGGAAACTAACTGAAGATTGGCTTGTGACAAGCGATTCATGGTTCGTGGTTTTAAACGTTTGTACTATTTACAAAATCCAAACCGTCATTGCGAGTGAAACGAAGCAATCTGTAGAAATGATTATCAACAGATTGCTTCGTCGTACCTTCTCGCAAAGACGGTTCATCAACTAAGGCGATTCTTATTGAATAATCACCTGAATTTCCGTTACATTATTGGCTTCATTTTCGAAATCGCAGGTATGATAAACCTCGCGACTTGCTCCGGCCGGAACAATTCCTTTGCGACTCATTTCACCAAAAACCTGATTATAAGTGTCGGCCAATTTGTACCAACTACCTTTATGGATTTCGGTAATGCAGTTGATTTCAGGAAGCTCTACAAAACGAAACTTGCCCGCATTTCCCTTCGCTCCATTTACCGGCAAACAGATATCCATGTTAAATCGGGTATCCGGTTTTCCGTCTACGCCAACATACTGCCAAACCGGGGGCGCAGTAATTTCAAGTCCCAATTCGCGAGCTTTTGATTCAATTTCCCTTGGAATCTCTCCCGCATCACTCATAAGTGTTGCAAGTGTTGTTGTCGTTGAGTACATCAGTACAGTTTGCTTTTCGATCGTTTTTTTCTCCATGGCATTTGAGGATTGATTAATTAATAAAAAGAAACGATAAGTAGAATACTTGAAAAGATACTTGCCGTTTCATGATTTCTGAAAATTATTCATGTTTACTTCCACAAAGAAAACGGCAACAAGTGACAACAGTATGTCAGTATGTTTTTACAAAATGAAGAAAACCCTGTATATCAATATTGGCCGAAAGGTTATTCCCATTAGTCGCAGCTACAAAAAGGAAGTACTGGAGAAGCTGGAAAATAGCTAGCCATGCATTCCATAATTCCTAAAGTGATGCTGAAACGCCTGCATCACTTTTTTAGTAAACTTACCCGGTTTTCCATCCGCAATTGTACGGTTATCAATCGTTGTAACAGGCATAATGTGCTTAGTGGTACTCGCCAGAAACACTTCATCCGCTGCAAACAGTGTCTCAATAGAGAGTTCTGTTTCCTGAAAAGGAATACCTTGTTCCTTCAGCAGTTCAATCACCACACGCCGGGTAACACCGTCCAATACATTTTTCGAGGGTGTCATGACGTTGCCATTTTGAACGGCAAACACATTGCCACGCGAAGTTTCCTGCACGGTTTCGCCATTGTGAAATAAGATATCGGTCACCCGTTGATCGGTTTGCTCATTCATCCAATACTGCCCGGCTAAATAGTTGGTCGATTTTGCTTCCGGTAGAAAACGGTGATATTGTTTCATCACCAAACGAACCCCATCGGTATAAAATGAAGGAGGATAATCCGGCATTTGAGTTGGGAAAACATAGAGTGCCGCCTGGTAAATTCCGTCGAACTTTGCTTCATGAGGTAAAACAAATAGCTTTACAAAACTACGAGTCAGCTTATTTCGTTCAATTAATTCATCTAGTATCCATTTCAATTGATTATCAAAATTGGTGGTCAACTTTAATATGGCCATTGTTTTTAAAAAACGCTTGAGATGTCGATCACCATAAAAAGGCTTCCCATTAATCACCTCTAAAAACTCAAAGGCACCATAGCTGCGATTAATCGAAAGACTTGTAATGGGAATACTGATTTCTGCCAACTCTCTAAAAGCACCGTTATCAAATCCAATCATAATTTTTAAAATTTACTGCACCCAAATTACAACGCTTTTTTGACGGTTACAACAGAAATGAAAATAGCAAACACTCTCTCGATCTATGTTTAACAATATCTTTCTGAACAATCGTTAAAAAGGGAACGGTTTTTGAAATGCTGAGTAATGACACTTTAAAGCCCCAGCCCTATGAAAAACTGGTTCTTCATACTATCCTTGCTTATCTGCTTTTTTACAGCCCAAAAGCACCCGGCTTTAGCAGCTAGACTAGATTCCATTCAACTAGTAATCGATCAAGATCAACTCATCCTTCCTGGCGAAACATTCAAAATAGGCATAATCGGCTATAAACGAAACGGAAAAATCCGGAAAACATTTGGCATGCCCGGAGGTCGCACACTCTGGTGGAAATATAACGTTGAGGTTGTTGGGGGAACTGATTTCGGAGGAAGAATAACAATTAACGAAAAGCTGATGCCATCCAAAGGAAAATACATCAGTATTGAAGCCTATCCTCGACGACAGCCCAAGCTAAAACGGAAAGTGTTCGTTCCGCTCAACTATGAAACAGCTATTGCTTTTCAACCTACAACTTCTTTTGACAAAGCACCCGGATGTCGATTTGATGGAGAAGTTGTTTCGCTATTCAACAACAAAGTGGTTCAAATTTATGACAAGCTGAAAAGAAAAAAGGAAGCCGAGAATTTCTTGTTTATCACCCAGGGTGGTGATTGGGATAATGGGAAATTCACAATCGATCCCGATTTTAGAAACATCGACAATCACCGGGTTGGTTTAATTGTGAATTCAAAAACGAACCAAGCCGTATCCGATACCTTTTCAATCTTGCTGGATTACAAACACGACTACAGATTAAATTTGTATGGACGATCTGGCTATTCCGGCCACAATGGAAGTGATGGATCCAACGGGTCAGCAGGTTATCATGGCGGTGATGGTGGAAATGGGGGGAATGGTGAGTACGGCGAAAACGGCCCCGATATTGGCGTTTGGGTCGACCTTTATCATGATTCAATCTTGAATGAACCGCTACTTTATGTGTATGCCGAAAACCTCTGGACCGGGAAGGATTATCGCTATTTGATTAATCCTGATGGTGGACGGATTTCCGTAAGCTCAACAGGCGGACGGGGAGGCGATGGTGGGGATGGCGGTGATGGTGGGGACGGTGGCGATGGCCGCGACGGAGAAATATGGTTTGAGAAACGCATAGAAAAAAGAACCGTTAGCAAGCCATTTACCGAAAAACGAACTGTAACCGAAACCAAAACAATTACCAATAGCGAAGGAGAACAAGAAGAAGTTGAAGTTGAAAAAGAAATTGAAGTGATCGTTTATAAAGACGTCGAAGAAGAATTTGAGATTAAAATCAGACATCAGGAGCCTGGTGAAGATGGTGGTGATGGCGGTTGGGGAGGTGCTGGTGGTTTTGCCGGTGGCGGTGGCAATGGTGGCCATATTTCCTTATTTTTTACTGACGATGCTCTCCCCTATCAAAACCTGATTAGTGCATCCAGCAACGGCGGATCGGGAGGAAAAAATGGTGATGGTGGCGATGGCGGCCGCCGAGGAGATGGTGGCGATGGTAATCCTGATGGCTCCGACGGCCGAAGCGGAGGAAGTGGTCCTTCACGATTTGGCTGGGCCGATGATGGCTGGGATGGAAGCATTGAAGTAGAATCAACCGAAGAGTTCTTCTTTTACACTGCTTCAGAATAGGTAAGCCCGAGTTGCTCTTTGGGTTCATCAAATTCATCTTTCGATGGTTTATATTACTTTTACCAATATAATTATTGAAAGTGAGCCAAAAAATACTTTTCATCACACCGCCTTTTACACAATTGAATACGCCGTATCCAGCGACAGCTTATTTAAAAGGATTTTTAAATGCACGTTCCATCGATTCCAATCAATGTGATTTAGGAATTGAAGTCATTTTAGCATTATTCTCCAGTTCGGGATTGATAGCTCTCTTTCAGAAAATTGAGGATGACAACCCGACTTTAACAGAAAATAGCCAGCGTATTTTTGACATGCGTGCTGAATATATCCGAACAATTGACCCGGTGATCGCTTTGCTTCAGAATAAAAACAGTGCCCTGGCTCATGTTATTTGCGATGGATGCTACCTCCCCGAGGCATCGCGCTTTGCAAATACCGAAGACCTTGACTGGGCTTTTGGAACCATGGGCTTACACGATAAAGCCAAGCATTTGGCAACCCTTTACCTCGAAGATCTTTCAGATTTAATTGTTGAAGCCGTTGACTCTCATTTTGGCTTTAGCCGCTATGCCGAACGACTGGGAAGATCGGCCAATACCTTTGACGAACTGCACGAATCACTTCAGGCTCCGGATAGTTTTATCGACCAGTTACTGGCCACTTTACTTCAGCAAAAAATAGAACAATATCTACCAACTGTTGTGGCGTTTTCGGTGCCTTTTCCCGGCAATTTATACAGTGCTCTGAAAAGCGGACAGTGGTTGAAAAAGCATTATCCGGAAATTAAAATTGTGATGGGCGGAGGTTTTCCAAATACCGAATTGCGCTCAATTTCCGATCCGCGCGTATTCGATTACCTCGATTTTATTACGCTTGACGATGGTGAAGCCCCCACCCTTTTGCTCCTCGAATATTTGGATGGAAAGCGAGAAGCCAATCAGTTAAAACGTACGTTCAGGTGTGAAAATGGCACGGTAGTTTATTGCGATGAAGCCACTGAAAAAGACATTTTTCAGGCCGATGTGGGTGCTCCCGACTATTCCGATCTGCCGCTTGACAACTATCTTTCGGTGATCGAAATTGTGAACCCTATGCACCGCCTGTGGAGCGATGGCCGCTGGAACAAGCTAACGCTGGCTCATGGTTGCTACTGGGGCCGATGTACTTTTTGCGACACCTCGCTCGACTACATCCGGCGCTACGAGCCCAGCAGCGTAAAATCACTGTGCGACCGCATTGAACAGCTCATTGAACAAACCGGGCAAATTGGCTTTCACTTTGTCGACGAAGCCGCTCCCCCCGCATTGATGCGCGCGCTGGCACTCGAAATTATTCGCAGAAAGCTAAGCGTGGTTTGGTGGACAAACATTCGGTTCGAAAAAAGTTTTACCTACGATGTGTGCTTGCTATTGAAAGAATCCGGTTGCATTGCCGTTTCCGGTGGGCTGGAAGTCGCTTCCGACCGACTACTGGGAATGATTAACAAAGGAGTAAGTCTGAGTAAAGTAGCCAAGGTTACTGACAATTTCACCCAGGCAGGAATAATGGTTCATGCCTACCTGATGTATGGTTTCCCAACTCAAACAGCGCAGGAAACGATCGATTCGCTCGATGTGGTTCGTCAGTTGTTCGAGGCAGGTGTCATTCAATCCGGCTTTTGGCACCAATTTGCCATGACAGCTCACAGTCCGGTTGGGCTTCATCCCGAAAAGTTCAAGGTGAAAATTAAAAATACAGCTGTTGGCACATTTGCCAATAACGACCTGATTCACGATGATCCGACAGGTTGCAAGCACGAACTTTTTAGTGAAGGCCTTAAAAAATCGCTGTTCAACTACATGCATGCGATTGGCTTTGAGATGCCGCTTCAAACTTGGTTCGACTTTAAAGTACCACGCACAACGGTCAGCCCAAATTTCATTCAACACGCCATCGAATCACAGGAGTATTTGCCGACAAGTTCGTCCGCTTCAGTGTTATGGTTGGGAGGAAAAGCTACAATAAACTACTTCAGCAAAAAGAAAAAAAGCCAGGTTTACCCCATGGCAGAGCTGACCTTTCAGAATAAAAAAGCAGCATTAACCATCCAGCTCAAAGAGCCGGAAGGGAAATGGCTTTTCGGTCAACTTCCAAAACTATCTGTTGAGAATGAAACGCTGCCAACATTCGACGAACTTCAGACAAGCTTTGAAGCCCAAACCAACGAAGATTTCATCTTATTCTGGAATAGCAAACCCATGATGCGATTGCGCAAAAATGGTTTGCTGATTCTTTAGCCTGTAAAGGATTGTACAGTAAAAATCAAAAAATAAACGGTAATCTGCTTGGTAATAAAATCATTATCCGCATATGTTTTTTGATTGAACGATAGTAAGAAATGCTTCAATGCAATAGGGCTTATCTTTCTATTCTTTTAGATATTCTAAAAAATCACTGCCCAAGCCAGAGACATAATACTTTGTATCGGACCATAGGTCACCATCATCTTTGATCTCAAAATCGTCATAATGAACGAGTAGTCCGATTGAAATGAAATAGTGAATCAAGAAGTTAACTCTCTCTTTTGTGAGTCCGGTCTCTTTGGGAATTATGGCATTGGCTATTGCAATGTCATTCCTCATCCCGTTCCATTTCTCATTTAAATAAGAAAGGAATTTTATATGCTCTATATCTACTTTGTCTAAAATTTCAAGAAAGATAAATTTATCAGACTTCTCAGTGTTTTTGATTAAGCAGCTTTGAGTCAAAAAGTCCGCGAATAGCTTTTTCTTAGATTCTCTTATTTCATTTTTTGCCTTATCAACCGTACGATGGAGAGTAAAAATATAATCCTCGGTTTCTAAGTAGTGTTTATCGATCAAATCTTCATGATTTTTTAGGGATTTCGCATGCTCCTGAATAAGTGCGCGAATGTTATTAAACTCCTGTTGATTTTTCCAATCAGCATATAAACTAGCAACACCAGAAACAATAGGAAATTGTGATGCAACAGCTTTTAGGCAGCTTTCAATTATTACTCCAGTATTTGGTTTATCGTTCATGTCGTTTTGTTCAATATTGCAAGTAGCATAATATTAATGCAGTACTATTAACCCCGGCAGACTTTTGTTTTTTGCCAAAGAACATCAGAACGTTTCGGAACGTTGTCATGTATTTGGGTTTTAACTATCCCAAGTTAGCAATTTTGGGAGGCAAGTAATACTAGTGACTATAATTTATTTTCATTCAAAACAACAATCGCCCGGATTAAAAGCAACCACCTCCCGGACTAAAGTCCGGACTCCTCCTTAAAAATGAGGAGAAATGGAGACAGATCAACGAAGCTTGCTTGACTATTCTATTGCCGATGATTAACCACAGGCCAATTTCCCCTCCTCGCCGAGGAGGGGTGGCAATCGCAAAGCGGTTGACGGGGTGGTTTTGTTTATTACTCTATACATTAATCCGAAAACGAAAGAATGTTTCTTTTAGAATGGGTAAGCGAACCAACAAAGCCCCCGGGTGGTTTCACCCAGAGGCTCAATATTACTTGTTTTCAACCAAGATCAGTACTTCTTAAAAGGACTGTTTTTACCTTTTTTAACCATTTTTGAGAATGATTTCTCTTGTTTCCTTTTTTCCTGCACTGAAGTGGTATAATGCCATGCTTCTCTTCGCAGTTTGAGGTAATTTTCATACACCCCATTGTCAATATCGCCATTTTCCAGAGCTTCGATCACAGCGCAACCTTTTTCATTGATATGCTGACAATCACGAAAACGACACTGCCCTTCAAAACGACCGATATCCAACACTTCCGACAAGGCATCGGCATTGTCGTTTGTAACTCCAAAGACTTTTACTCCGGGCGTGTCAATCAACACACCTGAGCCTTCCATTAGTATCATCTCGCGGCGCGTAGAAGTATGTTTTCCTTTTCCGGTTGAGCCACTAATAGCTGCTGTTTGCAGAATTTCCTGCCCGCATAATGCATTGATCAGTGTACTTTTCCCGACACCGGATGAACCGATAAATACAGCTGTTTCACCCGGCAACATCACTTCACGCAATTGTTCAATACTATCCGGTGAAGAAATGCTGGTAAAGAAAACAGGTGCTTTATCGGATAGGTGCTTTAGTGCATTTTTGATCTCATCCTTATTAAATGCTAAGTCAGACTTTGTCAGCACCAACACCGGTTGTATCTCTTCATCAGCAATTTGTAGCATAAAGCGTTCAGTACGTCGTGCATTGAAATTATCGTCAATACTTTGCACGATAAATGCCTTATCTACATACGAGGCAATCGCTTGTTTTTCAGATACCGATCCACTTTTTAAACGATAAAGCATTTTTTTTCTGGGTAACAATTCATGAATGATTCCTCTATTCGAATCAACCAACTGAAAAATGACCCAATCTCCAGTGCAGGGATATTCGACATGCTCCCTTCCATAAAGCATATTTCCGGTCAGCTCACAGATATAGAAACCTTCTTCCGAAACAACCTCGTAGCAGGTTTTATGAGTAACTGAAACCCGCCCATGCATATGATCCTTGAAAATTGATGCTTGCTTTTGTTGAAACAACGATTCGCTCCAACCATATAATGATAAATTATTCATCATGTTGAATTTAATATTGCTGAACGTATGGCATTAGCATGCAATGCTTCTTTCGCCATGGTTCAAACGACTAATTATGTATAGACATGAAAATAACTCCGGCAAGAATATGCCTGAGTTTAATTAAGGGATAACCTTAGGTGAATCCCAAAGGTTATTTACTTTACCAAATCCGTGTTAATTCTAAACATCAAACTTTTTTAGCTAAAACAAAGGTACAATTTTTTTTTGATCGCATTGGAAATCATCAGATCTGGAAATACTTTGAAAAGTGAATTCTTATGGAATTCCTACTTCAAAAAAACAACTATCTTTGTAGCCCTTAAACAGAATTGGTTTTCACCACAATAAAAAAATCACGTTGACATGACATCATACAAACGTACTTTAATTACTTCTGCCCTGCCTTATGCTAATGGGCCCGTACACATTGGTCACCTTGCAGGGGTTTACGTTCCCGCTGATATTTATGCGCGCTATCTCCGGCTGAAAAACGAAGAGGTCTTGCTCATTGGTGGATCGGATGAACACGGTGTTCCTATTACCCTGAAAGCAAAAAACGAAGGTGTTACTCCGCAAGATATCGTGGACAAATACCACGGAATGATTAAAGATTCGTTTGAGCGCTTCGGCATTTCATTTGATGTGTATTCACGCACCAGTTCCAAAATTCATCATGAAACAGCAGCTGGCTTTTTCAAGAAGTTATATGATGAAGGTAAGTTTGTAGAGCAAACCAGCGAGCAATATTACGACGAAGAAAACAAGCAGTTTTTGGCCGATCGCTACATCGTGGGAACCTGTCCAAAATGTTCGTTCGAAAAGGCCTATGGTGACCAATGCGAGAGCTGTGGAACATCGTTGAGCCCAACCGAATTGATCAACCCAAAGTCGATGATTAGCGGGAACACACCCGTTTTGAAAGAAACAAAGCACTGGTACCTGCCGCTTGACCAGTACGAACCCTGGTTGAAAGAATGGATCCTGGAAGGTCACAAAGAGTGGAAATCGAATGTATACGGGCAATGCAAAAGCTGGATCGACAGTGGACTGAACCCGCGTGCGGTAACCCGCGACCTGAATTGGGGCGTGCCTGTGCCTATTGACGAAGCCGAAGGAAAAGTGCTGTACGTGTGGTTTGATGCCCCGATTGGCTATATTTCGGCCACCAAAGAGCTGACACCCGATTGGGAAAAATGGTGGAAAGATGAAGAAACCAAAATGCTGCATTTCATCGGAAAAGACAACATTGTTTTCCACTGCATTATTTTCCCAACCATGTTGAAAGCCGAAGGAAGCTACAACTTACCCGAGAATGTGCCAGCCAACGAATTTCTGAACCTTGAAGGCGATAAAATTTCTACCTCACGCAACTGGGCCGTTTGGTTGCACGAGTATCTGGAAGAATTCCCCGGAAAAGAAGATGTATTGAAATACACCTTGACCGCAAACGCCCCGGAAACCAAAGACAATGACTTTACCTGGAAAGATTTTCAAGCCCGCAACAACAACGAACTGGTGGCTGTACTTGGTAACTTTGTAAACCGCGCACTGGTACTAACTCAAAAATATTACAATGGCGAAGTTCCTGCTTTGGGAGAGTTGAATGAAGTGGATCAAGCCACTTTAGCCGAAATTGGCAACCTTAAAACTGAAGTAGAAAAAAGCCTGGACAATTACCGTTTTCGCGAAGCGTTGAAATTAGCCATGGATTTGGCTCGATTGGGTAACAAATACCTCGCTGACGAAGAGCCCTGGAAAGTGATTAAAACCAACCCGGAGCGCGTAAAAACAGTGATGAACATCTGTTTGCAGATTACCGCCAACCTGACCATCATGCTAAAGCCGTTTCTACCTTTCAGCATGGATAAGCTTTGTGGCTTTATCAACTTTGATAAGCTGGATTGGAGCGAGCTGGGGCGAACAGATTTATTGCCTGCCGGGCACCAAACCAACAAGCCGGAGTTGTTGTTCGAGAAAATTGAAGATGCCACCATCGAAGCACAGGTTCAAAAATTGCTGGACACTAAAAAAGCAAACGAAGTAGCTGAAGCTGTGGCAAAACCGGCGAAAGAGAATTGCACGTTTGACGATTTTATGAAAATGGACATCCGCACAGCGACCATTTTAGAAGCTGAGCCGGTTGCCAAAACCAAGAAACTGATGAAGATTTTGGTGGATACCGGAATCGATAAACGTACTGTTGTTTCAGGAATTGCCGAATATTATAAAGCAGAAGAAATCATCGGCAAGCAAGTTTCGGTGTTGGTAAATCTGGAACCTCGCAAACTGCGTGGCATCGAATCGCAAGGTATGATTCTGATGGCCGAAGATGCCGATGGAACACTGAAGTTTGTCTCTCCGGAAAGTGCAGTTAAGAACGGTTCGGAGGTAAGATAACGAATTAAAGACAGTCGTTGCCAACTCTTGTTGGCGGCGCTTCCGTAAGTTGCCGTACTGCTCTGCAGATCGGTAACTTACTCTACATATACGAAACCGCTTTTGTACGCAAAGGCGGTTTTTTTTATTTCCCGGATGGGAAGTTTAAAATAAAGCTGGAACCTTTGCCCAATTCACTTTCAACACGAATGGTTCCTTTGTTTTTTTGGACCAGCTCTGCTACCAATTTCAATCCAAAGCCCGTTCCTGATTCGTTTTCGGTACCTGGTTGTTGAACTTTGGATGAGAGGTCAAATATTTTTTCAGCATCGGATTCACGCATTCCTAATCCAAAATCAATTACCTGCAGTTCGATTCGATCTACCAAATCCCTTGCCTCAATTCGGATAGAGCTCTCGCGATGTGAAAATTTAATGGCATTGTTAATCAGGTTTCTAAAAATTGTTTTAATCATCTCTTTATCACCATAGATCGTCAACTTCTCTTTCAGTTCAGCTTCAATTCTTAAACCCTTATTTTTCAGGGGAATTTCTACCAACTGCATTTGTTCCTCAATCAATTTATCAACCCATATCGTTTCAGGTTCTACGACTACCTTTCCCATTTGAATGCGCGCCCAATCGAGAATATCGTAAAGCAACTTATTGTGCTGTTTAGCGGCAAAACCAATATCTTTTAAATGCGATTTCCGCTCCTCTTCTGAAAAATCTGCATAAGCTTCTTGCATAAATTCCAGGTAGTTAGCAATAACACCCGAGGCATTTTTTAAATCGTGTGAAATAATCGAGAAAAACTGATTTTTGGATTGATTCGCTATTCTCAGATCTCGCTCTGAATCAATTAAGGCCAGCTGACTTTGATACTTACGAAAAGCGTTTTGGGCATAAAAATAGCCAAATAACATTCCTACTAAAACAACAACCGCATACAAGCCAAGTATTGAAGTTAAGGGTAGAAAACTCGATATACCTAAGTGAGAGGAATCGACAAATGAAATTACTTTCCAACTGTAACGGTCTTTTTGCCTTCCTTTAAAATCTCTGTTGCCCAACCGTATAAATGGGTCTATAATTGCTGACGTAAATAAGCCTTCCTCCCCTTCGAATTGCGCATATTCTGTATCAACTATTACTTCGGCATCTTCTTGAAAAACATCATCTATCGTTAAGTTATTTCTTTCGGGAAACATAAATCCCCACTCTAAAACAGAATCGTTAGCATTTAAAAAATACCCCTGCTCATTGATCAGAAAATTAATTCCATTTATACTATTTGATCCCTCATCAAGCTCTCGGATAATTCCGGTAGCATCAAAATTCAAAACATTTATCCCAATCTTTTTACCAGCCGGATCAAAAACCGGCACACATATCCTAATTAATGGCCGATATGGCTGTTCAATTTCTCCGTGCTCAACATTCAAATCTAAGGGAGATACATAAAACTCATCTGCTTCTAAATCCAACGAGTTCGTAAAATAATAGCGTTGGCTTTTATCCTGTAATTCATCCGGAGTACAAATATATGGCTTGCCATTTCTCCTTTCAATCCTAAACACCTCCATTCCATCAAGGTCAAGATGCCTTAGTTGGTAATAGTTCGATTTTAAGCCGAATAACTTTTCAACAAGGTCATTAAAATTATTTCTCTGGTTCGAATCATCAACTTTCGATATAAAAAAGCTTTGAAACAACCGGCTATCCGACATGATCATTAAATCTAATACGGCATCATCCAGTAAATGCTCCATCAAATTTTTCTCAGCCAGCACTTTTTGTTTTTGGCTGGCCTTCAGTTCCATTGTTCGCTCACTAAGCATAACTTGAAACCCCATCCAAAATAGAAGTGAAGAAATAGTAATGAATAGCAACGAAACAATCGCAAAGCGCTTAAAAAAATAGTTTCCCCTTTCTTTGATTAGCTTTTTAATTCTCAAAACACTACAAAATTAAAATTTGTTTTTTTTTAAAGATAGAAAAAAAGTGGTGTATCTAACAAAAAAAAAGGGCCGCAACCGCGTACCCTTTTCAAACTAATAAACCAACTAAACCTAAAACTAAATCTTTATTCGCTTAAATATTTTGCATTTCGATGTTTGAAGTTCGATGTTCTCTTCTTACCACTCAACATCAAACTTACTTCGTCCCAAATTTCTTCTTTCCCTTTTTGAACACCGAACTTGACATCAAAAACAACAGAGATATCAGAAAAGTTCATTATGACCAAAAGTTTGTAAGAAGTTAACAGATCGAATTCGGGTCTTAGCCAGCCTACAAGCGGTTAATTTATAATCAATCCATGGAGGGAAACGACAAGCAAGTCAGCAATTCAATGAATCAACTTATATACTAATACTTACAGCAAACATCTAAACACTAAAATCCAATTTTCACAATTAGGTTGAGCGAAAAAGACGAACGATTATAGTGGACATGTTTAAGATTATTTGATAGCCAAATCTATTTGACTAATTTTATTCCACAACAACACGAGGTTAAAAAGGATCGCTATGAAAAGAATTGCTGTATTGTGTCTTATTTTAGGTTCTATTCTTGCTCAAACGATAGCCGCAGAGCCATTGCGAGAACCATATATTCAACTGTTTATTGATGGAAAGCTTATGGAAAGCGGCTCCGATTTAGAAGTTAACAAAGGCGATCAATTCACACTTCTGGCACAACTAAAAGGCGGTCGCTCAGATTTTGTTTGGTATCCCGACACTTACTTTGATTTTAGTTCCGATGCAAAAATTATCAGCAGGGGTAACAAAAAAATAGTTTATCAAGAAAGCGACCAAGAAAAAACCTGGGAACTATTAAGTGAAAACATTGAATTCGAATCGGACAATAAAATCAAGCTGGACATGTTGCAGGAACTAGCGAATAGGCATATGGTTGAAGTAAACATACCGGCGGGCAACGTCGAAAAATCGTACATTAAAGTGACGATCGTTTCAACCTGGCAATTTACTGATGGAAACACGACACGATTAGAAGAAAACAAAGCCGATGCAATCATCCACCTGGATATCATTGGAAATGAAAATGAATGGTTTGCAACACCCAATATAAAGGCCTCCGGTTACAAAAGTAATTCGATAGAAGAAAAATTAAATGGGATTCAAAGCTCATACGATACAATTGAAGATTTGCTTACCAGCTTTGACTTTGCCTCAGTTCAGGGAGAAATACGGAATTTGCAAAACTTAATGCGTGAATTGGAAACTCAGGTAAGAAAGATAGAAGCTGAAACCCCAACAAACGCGACAGATCTGTACTTTAAAGGAACTCCCAGTGATGAAGTTATTAAGGATATCAGTAGCTTCAAGGAACTGGCAGAAGCCTGGAATGAACTGGAAACGATTGTTAAAGAACAAACTGATGAGCTCAACAAATTGGAGCAATCCGGTGATCGGATAAAACGCAAAGAGTTGTTTTCATTAATTAAACCAATAATCAAATGGCAAGAGTCGCTACCGACCAATGCTGAAGCGCTTTTAACTACTTACACCAAGGATATTGACTGGACAGATATCATTATCCAAAGTGCACTTTCTTTTAATCCGGAGAAAGACCGGATCAATAATCCGGACCTGGCAATAACTGATTTTAAAGAGTTTTTAAGCAGACGAACACAGCAGGTTCAAACTGAGAAGACGACAATTAACTATGCTTCAACACGTCTGCAAGCGGTAAAAATATTTGACGGAATGCTTCTAGGCTATTTCTCATCAATTAATTTTGCCAAGTGGGAAAACACAAGAGAATAGCATACGCAATAAACTAACAACCAGACTACAACCCATTTTTGTTTAAATATTAAACTGATTGCCTAAACAAAAGTGGAGTTTCTGTTGTTTTTGAAGCAATAGTATGTTAGAGATACTGACTCAATGCCATGAAAACAATTAAGAAACACGCTGGAATTTACACTTTACACGCTGAACAAAAACTCCCGATTAGCTTAAATGATGCTTGGGAGTTTTTTTCTAATCCGGAAAATCTTGAGAAGATTACGCCACCAAGTATGCATTTCAAAATTACCTCAGGAGAAATCGTTCCGATGTATCCCGGCCAAATAATTACTTATCGTGTTTCTCCGTTTCCGGGATACACAACCCACTGGGTTACCGAAATTACGCAGGTAAAGGAAAAGCATTTTTTTGTTGATGAACAACGTTTCGGGCCCTACAAAATGTGGCATCACGAACACCTATTTCAGAAAATAGCAGATGGAACATTAATGACTGATAAAGTGAGCTACAAGTTACCTTTTGGAGCACTTGGTCATCTGGCTCATCACTTGTTTATTCAAGGCCAACTTGAACATATTTTCGCATACCGGTACAATTATCTCATTAATTACTTAAAAAAATAGCAAGCTATGTTTGGATTATTTAAACGAAAATCACCAATAGAAAAGTTTCAGGCGAAATATAACAAACTGATGAAAGACTATCACGAGATCTCAAAAGTCAATCGGAAAGAAGCCGAAAAATACTATGTACAGGCTGAGGAGATTTTAACTGAAATCAAGACTATTCAGAGCAAGTGATTCACTTACTTTACCGCCATGTTGGGAAACCAAGAGAATAAAGTGTTAGGTATCGATGGTTGCAAAACCGGCTGGTGTGTGGCGGTTTACGATGGGATGAACTATTCCATTGAAATTCATTCAACGCTGAATCAATTTCTTCATGAGCATTCTGAGGCGATCTGCTGTCTGATTGATATGCCAATTGGCCTGCCCCGAAATGGTGAAAAGAGAGATTTGGAGACCATTGCCCGCAAGGAATTATCGCCTGGATTCTCGTACACTATTTTTACCCCTCCCTGCTACGAAGTTTTATCTGCAACAAACTATGATGAAGCAAAACGGATTAATCAGCAAATTACCGGAAAAAGTTTGTCTATTCAATCCTGGAACTTAGTCCCAAAAATAAAAGAACTGGATCAGTTTTTAGAGCAACATCCGGTTTGGAAACCTAAAACGATGGAGAGCCATCCGGAGATCAACTTTAAAAATCTCAACAACGGTAGGCTTTTAAAGCACAGGAAAGCAGCCAAAGAGCGTGTCGGTATTCAAGAACGTTTAGCAATCCTTTCCAAACACTACCAAGCGCTGCCATCCTTTTTCATTCAGTATCGCAATCGATTCAAGAAATCGCATGTAAAAGATGATGATTTGGTCGATGCGCTTTGTCTTTGTCTGACCGCCCAAATTGGAATCGATAAAGGTTTTCACTTAATTGGAGAAAGAGAACCAAATACAACAACCAACTCCAAAAATGCCATCGCAACAATCAAAAGCACCTAGTTTTGTGTTACTTATTTAGTTGTAAACTTTCAACTAAATAAATCAAATAGAGATGGCATACGACGAACTATTAGCCGACCGAATCAGGCAAGCATTAAAAGATAAGAAATCGCCTTTCAACGAAAAGAAAATGTTTGGTGGCATCTGCTTTATGGTGAATGAAAAAATGTGCCTTGGAGTAATCAAAAATGACTTGATGGCTCGCGTGAATCCTGAACAAGAAACAGAATTCTTGAACGATGAAGGTGCCCGCCCAATGGACTTTACTCGTCGCCCGATGAGAGGTTATGTTTATGTTGATGCCGATGGAACAGACATGGACGAGGATCTTGAAAAATGGGTTGATCGTTGTTTAGCATTTAATCCATTGGCTACATCAAGTAAAAAAACAAAAAAAAAGTAAGCAATTCTATTTTCAAATTAAATATTTATGGTTAAATTAGATGCACTCTAATTATTCAACGATGCTACTATCCAGTGCCGGACATGTTGCCGATATGATCTCAAGGATGAAGAACAATCGGTCGCTGAGAAAAAAGAAAGCTTATTTCAACACAGAAGACCCGATTGTGCTCAAAGAAAAACACCGGAATCTTCATTTTAAAAAGGTTTCACGTGAAACAAAAGGCCGATTTCTGAATAAAATAAGCCTGCAAACAACTAAACGAAAACGGTATGAACGAATCGTACTTGCAGCAATGGCCATTATAATGATCGGCTTTATTTGGTATTTGAAAAACCACACCTAAATCTAAAAAAACACCCATAAAATCACTGATAAACAAGACTCATTTAATTGATATTGTTTTGATATTCACGAACTCGCGAATACCCAAAAGAGACAACTCCCGACCGTAGCCACTTTCTTTTATTCCACCAAAAGGTAATCGAGGATCTGATTTTACAAAGTCGTTTACAAACACACATCCTGCTTCGAGTCCTTTCTCCGCTATTCTCTTTCCACGTTCCAAATCAGCGGTAAACACCCCGGCGCCCAATCCGAAAACCGTGTCGTTTGCAATTTTAATTCCCTCTTCTTCGGTTTTTACTTTGAATAAAGAAGCCACCGGACCAAAAAGCTCCTCTTCGTAAGCCGGCATTCCCGGTTCAATGTTCTCCAGAACTGTAGGCGGATAAAACGAATCATCGTCATTGGGGATAAAACCGCCACAAATTATGTTCGCTCCTTTAGCCACAGAAGCACTCACCTGCCCGTGTAATTCATCCCGTAAATCGTGCCGTGCCATCGGCCCAATCTTTGTCTCCGCATCTTCAGGGTTACCATATATTGCGGTTTGCATTTCTTCTACAAATGCCTCTTTAAACCGATCATAAACACTTTCAACAACAATAAACCGTTTGGCTCCAATACAACTTTGTCCGGCATTTAGCAAACGGGCTGAAGCACAGAGCTTAGCAGCCTCTTCAATATCGGCATCCTCCAAAATTAAATAAGGATCGCTTCCTCCCAGCTCAAGTACCGATTTTTTTAACACGGATCCGGCAATTGCCGCTACCGACTTCCCCGCCGGAGTACTTCCGGTTAAAGTAACTGCCTTTATTTTAGGGTTCTCTAGAACCTGCTTTACAGCGCTTCCGCGAATTAGCAAGCTGCGAAAAACATTTTCGGGCAGCCCGGCATCACGAACCAGCTTTTCGATGGCCAATGAGCATCCCTGAACATTACTGGCATGTTTTAATACACCGGTATTTCCAGCCATCAGTGCCGGTGCCAAAAACCGGAAAACCTGCCAAAAGGGAAAGTTCCAGGGCATCACAGCCAATACAGTTCCCAAGGGTTGAAAGCTAACAAATGACTCGGAAGCATCAGACTCAATAACTTCCCGATCGAGAAACTGAGCACCATTTTCGGCATAAAACCGGCAAACCCAAGCGCACTTTTCAATTTCGCTTACGGCTTCTTTTTTCACCTTCCCCATTTCATACATAATCAGGTTCGAAAGTGATTCTTTTTGCTCTGTGAGCTGATTGGCCAGTTCCAGCAAATAGTTTTTTCGTTCCTCAAATGTGGTCTTTCTCCACGATTGAAAGGCTACATCGACCTCTTTGATAATGTGTTTGGTTTCTGATCCGGTGTGTTCTTTATAGTTCTCAATTACTTTATTTGTGAATGGATTTATTGATTTCATAGCATTTCTGTTTTTTGAAAATCTGATAATCGCCGATAATTGAATGACTTAATCTTGAAAGACTAGTCGTTAAGTACTTTTTTATCTGGTCAACTTTTGTCCATTAAATTTAAGCATAAAAAAAAGGCTTTTCAAGAAAAGCCCTTTTCGTATTTGTTATCATTTTTAGCTTAGTCAACTAACTTAAACTGACTTTCTTTAACGTCTCTTGAGTTTGTTCCTACAAAAACTTTAAAATCTCCCGGTTCGGCCGTCCATTTTTTATCGATATTATAAAAAGCCAAATCCTGCGGTGTTAAACTGAATGTCACTTCTTTTGATTCTCCTGCCGGAATTGTTACCTTTTTAAAAGCTTTCAGTTCCTTAACAGGACGCGCTACCGATGCAAATAAATCATGAATGTAAAGTTGAACGACTTCTGTTCCCTCCCGTTTTCCTGTATTTTTTACATGAACAGTTACTTTTACAAACTCATCGAATGAAATCTGATCTTTGTCAAGTGAGATATCGGAGTATTCAAAATTGGTGTAGGTCAGTCCGTAACCAAAAGGATAAAGTGGCACTTTAGGCGCATCGGTATAATGTGACCAAAATACATTTCCCTCGCCATTATCGGGTCGACCAGTACTCAAATGATTGTAATAAATTGGAGCTTGCCCTGTTACTACCGGAAAAGAAACCGGCAATTTTCCTGATGGCGCAAAATCGCCAAACAAAACATCAGCTATGGCATTTCCTGACTCTAATCCCAAATGCCAAACTTCAAGTATCGCTTTGGCTTTTTCGGCAATTTCGCCTAGAACCACCGGACGACCATTCATCAACACAACAACTATATTTGGATTGACCGCATAAATCTCGTTGAAAAACTCCATTTGCAATCCTTTCAGCCTGATATCAGTCTGGCTTCTCCCCTCGCCTGTCTGAAAGCAATTCTCACCCAAAGCCATGACAACAACATCTGATTTTTGTGCCAACACCTTTGCCTCTTCGAAACCACTGCGATCGGTTGTATTAAAATTGAGCTCTTTCACAAAGCTTTTCTCACCATCGATTAATCGAACACCCTGAGTAAATTGAATATCATTTTTTTGCTCGTTATTGGCTTTGATTCCTTCAATAAGCGAAACCGCCGAATTTGGTATTGCACTGGCTCTCCAACTTCCAATCGGACTATCTTTATCTTCGGCCAACTCACCCATTACTGCAATGGATAAACCACTTTTAGCTAAAGGTAAAACCTCTTCTTCATTCTTCAATAACACAATTGACTTACGGGCAGCATCTCGCGCTACAGCCAAATTCTCAGCAGAAAGAATGACCTCCTTTTCACGTTCTGTATTGCTGTATTGATAAGGATCATCAAACAAACCCAATTCAAATTTCATCTTTAATACTCGTCCGGCAGCATCATTAATTAAGGCTTCATCAATAGTTCCTTCAGCAACCAATTCTTCCAAATGATCGACATAACAGCGACCTTCCATATCCATATCGCAACCACCAATAATGGCCAGTTTTGCTGCTTCCTTTTTATTTGGGGCAACTCCATGCTTGATAATCTCACCAACTGAGTTCCAATCAGAAACCACCATGCCATCATATTCCCACTCCCCTTTTAAAATATCGCGCAGCAGGTAGGTGTTCATGGTAGCAGGTATGCCACCAATCACATTGAAGGCATTCATAAACGAAGCCGCACCAGCATCGGCAGCAGCTTTAAATGGAGGTAGCACGGTATTGTGCAACGTATTGTCGCTGATATCAACAGTATTGTAATCACGTCCGGCTTCGATAAAACCATAGGCGGCAAAATGCTTGGCGCAAGCTGCAACAGTGCTTGTACTGGACAGATCATCACCTTGAAAGCCTTTTACACGAGCAGCAGCAAACAAGGATCCCAAGTAAGGATCTTCTCCTGCTCCTTCCATAACTCGCCCCCAACGGGCATCGCGAGAGATATCTACCATGGGTGCAAAGGTCCAGTGAATGCCTGCAGCAGAAGCCTCTTTAGCAGCAATTGAAGCTGATTTTTTTGCTAACGCCGGTTCCCAGCTTGCCGCTTCGGCCAATGGAATTGGAAAAAGGGTTCGGTAGCCATGAATGACATCGTAACCAAAAACCAAGGGAATACCAAGTCTACTGTTTTCAACGGCCAGCTTTTGGGCTTCTCTTGTGGCTTCGGCTCCGGTTACATTTAGCATTGATCCAACCAGACCGGTTTTAATTTGTTCCAACTGATTTTGCATATCCTCCGCTGCCGGAGCCGGACCTGTCATTTCCCACTGACTAGTATACTGATTTAACTGGCCAATTTTTTCCTGAAGCGTCATCAACTTTAATAGTGAATCAACTTTTACGTCAATCGGATCGGGTTTCATGGAATTATTCGTAGCGTTAACTTTTGCCATAAATAGAAAAAGTAATAGTGAAATGATTATTGATTTAGTGGTAAACATTGTAATAGTACTTTAAAATTTAGGAAGCTAAATTACAATAATCTGCAGAAATTGAGATATAAAAAGGGCTTTCTTAATAGAAAGCCCCAAATAAATCAATGCTAAAAATGTCAACTATCCGCGATTTGCACTAATCGGTATATCGGTTAGTTCTGAAATCTTGACAGGTCGTTGTTCCTCAATACTTTTTCGGGCTGCAATACCGATAAGAATTGACATCGCACCATCGCGAGTTCCAGCCGAGTGTTTATACGGATCGGCCATGTTTGGATCTTTAAAGATCTTATCTTGCAAGCGAACATCTCCTCCACCGTGTCCACCACGAATGCGAGGTACTTTCACCAAATCATATTCAGTTTCCCAGTTTTTCATCACCATTATTTCATCATAAGCTGAATTATTTTCCTCCGCATTTTGGTTCATTTCCTGAGCATGCAATTGGGCTTGATTTACGCGCTCATCAGCACGCCATGGAATACCTTCCCACGAATCGATGCGACCATCCATACCATTAAAAGCGATTCGCCATCCTTCGTAAGGAGAATAGGTTGTTAACGAGTAACTTACCTGCACATCGTTGGCATATTTTATCTGAACTGCCATTTTATCGTAAATATCTACATCGTGGCGCCACAAGCAATTGTCGCGGATATAACCATCATATTTTTCATTTTTCACATACAAATCCACGTAACGATCATTTTCCATGATATCCCAATAAAACTTACATTTATCGGTATACGCACAAGAACGGCAGTTCGCACCGCGAAATTCGTTGTTACTACCATAATGCTCCAACTCGCCATAAGCAGTCACTTCCAATGGGTCCGAATCAATCCACCAATTGAGCAAATCGAAATGATGAGTGGATTTGTGTACCAGCAAGGTTCCTCCTTTGTCTCGTTCGCCATGCCAACGACGGAAATAAGAAGCACCATGATAAGTATTTAGGTACCAGTGAAAATCGACCGAAGTAATTTTGCCAACTTCCTTCTTCGTCAACAATTCTTTCAGTTTTGAAAACTGATGTCCATACCGATAATTAAACCCAACGATTACCTTTCTGCCGGTTTTGCGTTCCGCATCCAAAATTGATTGACATTTAACTTCATCAGTTGTCATGGGTTTCTCCGTGATGACATCGCAACCCATTTCCAGGGCTTTTACGATGTATTTATCGTGCGTAGAATCCATTGTGGTAACAATCACTATTTCAGGCTTAGTTTTGTTTACCATTTCTTCAAAATCAGTAAAAACAGGACAATCTACTCCCATATAATCCAACGCAAATTGGAGCCTCCCTGGATTAATGTCACAAAGTCCAACAAACTCAGCTTCACTTGAATAATTGTCCACGATATTTTTTCCCCAGAAACTTGTTCCCCGAACTCCTGTTCCCACTAAAGCAAGTTTTGTTTTTGACGAGGCAGGCCGCGCCATTGATTGAGCTGGATTGGTCAAAAGGGCTCCGGCAGTTAAAGTTCCGGCAGCTCCCAAAAAATGTCGCCGATTTAAATTTTTTGACTTCATCATAAGTAGTAAGTTTTAGTTTTATTGTGATTATTATCGCATTTGGTTACGAATTATTTAGGATTTCTATACTGAATATATCTGGTTCTTGTTATTTTTGAAAAAGATAACCTATAAAAGCAGTAAAGTCTACGTTAAAAAAATGTTTTACAAAACTGAAAACTAACAACTTGACAAAATCAAAGAGCCATATCGATATTTACCTGGAAAAAATTATTGAAAGTCATGTTTTTTCAAAATCTCCGGTTAACAGAGAGCTCTTAAAATACTTGGTTCAGTCTTCATTCAAAGGTGAGAAACCGAAAGAATTCCAAATTGCAGCTGATGTATTTGGGAAAAAGTATAATCCTGAAAAGGAAGTCAACGTAAGGGTTTATGTCCATAATTTGAGAAAGAAACTGAAAGAATATTACGAACAAGAGGGCCAAGAAGATGATTTAATTTTTGAATTGCCAAAGGGGCAATATACCATCGATTTTAAGCATTTACCGATTAAAGCCATGAAAAAAAATGTCAATCGCTTTACGCCGGTATTATTTCTTTTTAGTGTCTTCATTCTTGCCGGAGTACTGCTTTTTCACGTTTTTCTTCCTTCGAAACCGGTGAAAATCGAATTTTGGAAACCGTTTTTTTCGACTGATTTTACAACCCGAATTGTGCTGGGTGATCATTATTTTTACCGAGGAACTGTTCCATCAGGACAGTATGGAAGTATGCGGGACAGCAGAATTAATTCCGATGCTGAGTTTGACAATTTTGTGAAACAACATCCTGAGTTAATCGATCAGGTGGAAAAAAACGACATCACCTATGTTAATAATCAAGCCCCTATGGGTTTATTTAATCTTCTGCAACTAGTTGGCGGTAAGCATCAAAACATCGAAATGGATTTTTCGTCCCGGGTAAAACTGGAAGATTTTAGAGATGAGAATCTGATTTTCATTGGTTCCTTTAAAACACTTCAGGATCTTAAAAAAACAGTTGAAAAATTGGGTTTAATCTACAATATTGAAGAGTCTGTTTTAAACTATCAGGTTGGTGACTCAACATTCGCGTTTAACAATCGGGCAACTTCATATTTAAGCTATGAATATGCAACCGTTTCCTATTTCGAGCTTCCGGATGGACGATGTGTATTATTTTTTCTGTGCGACAGAGATATCGGGAATATGGCTCTTACCAAATATTTTACCGATGAAACTAAAATGAAAGCGTTCGAAACAAAAATTCAGACCCTTGACAGCAAAAATTTCAAGGCCGTATTTGAAGTAAAAGGTGAAAACAGAACTGACTTTGATATCCACCTGATCAGGCTTGACGCTTTACCTGCAAATGTTTCAGAAATTTGGCCATAAAAAAGCCCGGGTATTTACCCAGGCTCAAGAATTTCTCTTTCACTAACAATTATCTTGTCATTGGAACTTCCAATAAAAGTAACTGGCTCTTCTTTTTGACACTGACACTGATTTTATCACCAACGTCGGTTAGCCCGGCTGCATCGCGACCTGATAAGGTATAATCGTCCACCTCCACCTTGCCGTCAATAACCATTAAAAACAGGCCATTTTCCGAATTATTCATGTGGTAATCAACCGATTTCCCCGCTTCAAAATCGCCTCTGTATATCCGGGCATCCTGATGAATCCAGAGTGACTTATTTTCGCCATCAGGAGAAACAACCATTTGCCACTTATTGGCCACATCGGCTTCATCAAAATAAGCCTGTCCATAACGAGGTTCAACATTTTCCTTATTCGGAAACAGCCAGATTTGAAAAAAACTAACCGGTTTATCTTCCGAAGGATTAAATTCGGAGTGTGTAACTCCAGAACCAGCTGACATCACCTGCACCTCGCCCTTTTTAATAATGGAACCTGTTCCCATGCTATCTTTATGTTCCAGCTCCCCATCAAGCACAATCGAAACAATTTCCATATTGTCGTGCGGATGGGTACCAAATCCCATTTTAGGCTCCACAAGGTCATCATTGAGTACCCGCAGTACACCAAAGTTTAACCTCGAAGGGCAGTAATAATTTGCAAAACTAAAGGTGTGTCTGCTTTTTAGCCAGCCATGATCAGCTGTTCCTCTACTATCTGATCGATATAGAACAACATTCATTGTTCTCTCCTTTCTTACTTTTTTGCTACTAATACATAATTTAATGTGAAATCGTCATAAATCATTTTATCGCCCAAATTATCGAAGAATGATGATGATCCGTATTTCACATCATAATCCGATCGGTCAATTATTATGGCACCTTCCACTTTTACATGGTCACCATCAGCTAAAGATTTTCCTTTAAACGAAACCGGTTTCGTAATTCCTTTGATTGTTAAGTCACCAGTGAATGAATATTCATCACCAGATTTTTCAACATCTGTTAAAACCAATTTTGCTGTCGGAAATTTTTCTACCGAGAAAAAATCCTCCGATTTCAGGTGGCCTTCCAGCTTTGCTTTATAATCTGCATCTTCAATATCTTCATTTATAATTGACTGCATATCAATGACTACAGTTCCACCTTTGATTGCTCCACTAGCTACTTCTAATGATCCTTCTTTAATATCAATTGAACCATTATGCTCGCCTGTAACTTTTTTACCTAACCAATCAACATTACTTGAACTGGTATCTATAACATAATTTCCAGCAATAACTGCTGAGCTAAAAATTAAAGCAATACCTAAAATGGTCCATTTCTTAAAATTCATTGTTTTCATATCTATCTGTTTTTTGTTTGTAATTATTCATTTACAAAAATACAGAGCTTTACAGGCATAGAAAATGGACTAAAACTAAATTTTATGGTACTTTTTTCGACTAGTATCTCTAAAATCCTTGATAGTAAACCCAGTATACTTTTTAAAGAAGCGGCTAAAATAGGAAGGATCATCGAATCCGAGCGAATAAGCAATCTCCTTTCCATTTAAATCAGTACCAAATAATTTCTGCTTCGCTTCTTCAATAATTCGGTTACGGATCATTTCACCGGCAGTAATTCCTGTTGTCTTTTTGGCAATTTCATTCAAACAAGTTGGATTCATACTCAACATATCAGCATAAGATGATACACTTTTTTCAGTTCTATAGTTATCCTCTATGAGCTTTTTAAACCGAATAATTGAGAAATTATCGGTATCCTCCTCTTTAGTATCGAGCGGATGATATTGGGTTTCGAATAATCGGATAGACTTCAATAAAAACAAATGTAGCAGGTTTAAAACGACATCCTGGCTATAATCATCCGTTCGCTGAAATTCTTCAAGCATAAGGTTTATAAGATTCGAAAGCTTTTCTTTATCCAAGCTCTCTTCAATCTTTACAATGCTTTTAAACTCGGGGTTATTGAATAAATCATATTCCTTGAGCGGAGTGTAGTCTTTTCGGTTATAACGCACGAATTCCTCATTAAAAAGAATGGAATAGCCACCCGCCATTTGATCTAAAACCAAGCGATGTTTTAATCCCGGAGGAACAAAAAGGATGGAGTCTTTTTCGAGCACATACTCAACAAAGTCGGTGGCATGAACCGCCTGACCATCTTGAATCCATATGATCGAATAAAAATCATGCAGATGAGGTAACTGATTTTCCTGCCGTTCCTCGTCTCCAAGCTCACAGATTTTCATGATGGTGAAAATCCGCTCTTCGCTGTCATCAAAAAGGTTACTACTCGTCATTCAACCACACGTATTTCGCTACTAATATTCATTGCTCTTTTGTAAACAGCACTTACACCGCAGTATTTTTCCTCTGACAGCTCTACTGCTTTCTGCAATTTCTCCAAGGGTAAATCTTTTCCCTTAAACTCGTAAACTACCTTGATTTCCTGATACCTTTTGGGGTGATCATCAGTCACATCTCCCTCTACAACAACGCGAAAACTTTCAGGCACAATTTTCATCTTCTTTAAAATTGAAATGACATCAATTCCGGAGCAACCTGCTAAAGCTGTTAGCATCAACTTCTTGGGTCGTGGTCCTAAATCATCACCCCCACTCTCTTTTCCAGCGTCAATCATTACTTGGTGTCCATCCATATCGGTTTCGAAGGCCATATTTCCTTTCCAGGCCAGATCAATAAAATGTTTCATAAAGATGTAATTTTAAACAATTATAGATACAAATTGTGTTATTATCAACACTAGATTAAAACATGAAACTATCTAAATAAATAGTTTTACAAATATAAATGTTCATTGTATATTTAAATTTAATTTAGGATTTATTAATCAATTCATTATAAATTAAGGTTCATGAGAAGTTCAATTAACCGACCAACTGAAGAAGAGTGTGAACTTTCAGGATTTCAGTTGTTTAAAAAGCTTACAGAACAAGAATTTGCTCAACTTAATTATGATAAGACTTGCTCTTTGTATAAAAAAGGAAGTATTATTTATAGAGAAGGTAGCCGATTAACCGGTTTTTATTGCGTTACAAAGGGCATTATAAAGATATTCAAAACAGGAATTGACGGGAAAGAGCAAATCATTCGCTTTGCAAAAAGGGGGGAAATTATTGCCTATCGATCTTTACTGAGTGAAGAGGCGGCCTGTACAACTGCTAAAGTGATTGACGAAGCCGTATTGTGCCATATTCCTTATCAAACCTTACAGTTTCTGATTAAAAGCAACTGGCAGTTTTCACATCATATGTTGCAAATCATATGTAAAGAATTACGCGAAGCAAACGACTATATCACTGATATAGCTCAAAAAACTGTACGCGAACGTTTGGCCGAAGTATTGCTGTTGCTGAAAGAAAGTTTTGATTTGGATAATACCAATACCTTGCAGATTTCACTTACGCGCGAAGAACTAGCCAATATTGTGGGTACGGCGACTGAAAGTGTGATTCGTTTACTGTCGGAATTTAAGCACGACAATTTAATTGACTTACAAGGTAGAAAGATAAAATTATTGGATATTAAGGCGTTAACTCGGGTAGCTGGTTTATAATACCGGCCTTAAAATTCTTCTCACCGTCATATTTCGACCCGGATTTAGAAGTTGGCATTTATTTGCTTATCCAATCTTCCGGATTCATTTTTTGGTTTTCCTGCCAAACCTGAAATTTGAGTATCGTTTTGTCGCCATCGGCCGAATCGGAGTAAATTGTTCCTACTTTTTGCCTGGTTTCAACCTGCTGACCAGCTTTTACAACTACTTCTTTCAGGTTGGAATAAACACTTAAAAAACTTCCGTGGCGAATAATGACAGCCATATTACCACCCGAAATAGCAAATACCTTACTTACAATGCCATTAAATACAGCACGCGCCTCTGAACCGGGAGTTGTGCTTATTTCGATGCCATTGCTTTTAACCTGAATATTTTTTAACACCGCATGGGTATGCACCCCAAAATGTTCGGTGATTATTCCCCGTTCAACCGGCCAGGGAATACGTCCTTTGTTTTCCTGAAAATTAGCTGCCAATAGCTTTTGATCAGGTGTCATTTCAAACTGACCTTTTTCACGGGCTTTACGAGCTTCTTCTTCAATCAAACGCTCTATTTCCCGGTTTAACTCTTCTTGCTCCTTTTGTTGTTCACGAAGCTTTTTCCGGAGCTGCCGTTGCTGCCTTTGTAGATTTTGAACCTGCTGATTTTGCTGATTTTTTTCACTCAGTAGCTGGTCTGCTTCAGTTTGCTGGCTGGCTAGCAACTCCGCTTTTTGTTGTTTTTGTGTTTTAAGCTTTGCAACTTTCTCCTCCAGAATTTGCTGGAGAGCCTGAATAACTTCAACCTGTGATTTCCGGTATCTGGCGTACTGTTTCAAATAAAGCATGCGCTTGTATGCCTGGTTTAAATTCTCTGCTGATAACAGAAAGATAAGCATGTCGTAGCTGTTTTTATTCTTCTGGGCAAACCGGATCATCGCAGCATACTCTTTTTTCAAATCTTTCAAATCAGTTTGAAGCATCTCCGATACTTCCGAATTTTCAGCAATGTAATTATTGAGCGCATCAACCTCAGAGCCTATCGCACGAATCAGTTGATTTCGATTTTCAATCTGAGAATTGAGCAATTTCAACTTATTCAAGCTAACTTTTTCGTTTTTCTGGGCTTCCTGAAGCAGTGAAGATGTATATTTTATCACCTGCTCCGTATTTTCCTTTTTAGTGCGCAAATCGGTAAGCGACTGCCCGATTGAGGTCAATCCACTATAAAGGAGTAACAAGCTTAAAAAAACACCTTTCATAGGCTTATAGCGCTTTTTGTAGTTGTAGTGTCATCCGTCATTTAATCTTGCGGTATTTACAGATGACTATTTCACCAGTTCAAATTGAATCCAACAAATCAAGGCCGCTTTACCCGGTCGTATCTATCGGGAATATTAAAATTAAATGACTGGTCTTTATCGGTCGAGAATTTACTGAGTTTAATTTTGATCGACAACTCTTTTTCGGGACTTGCAAAATAAATATCAATATCGCCGGGATATAGTTGCCGGTTTACCTTTTCAAACTCAGAAAAATCTACCGTTACCTTACGATTGTTCGATTGATCATCCAATTCAATCTTTTCAATTTTAAACGTTTTCGGATCAACAAATAATCGTTGGATTACAAAATCATCTTCATCCAACTTTTTAAGATATCGATCTATTTTATCTTCATTCCCTTTACGGAGAATCTTGTTGAGCTTCCGGTTTTTTAACGATTGTAGAACGTATCTACCTGAATCGATGTACGAAACAAAATCCTTTAAATCATTATCCCGTTCGCCATCATTATACGAAAATGCTTCGTTACTGATAATCGATTGTATCATTTTAAAATCCAGGTCAGCATTCACAAAATCACTTAAATAATCGTAATCTTCTGTCAAATAACTTTTATCCAGGTAGTTGACCATCTTTACACTATCGGGAGTCAAATACAGACGAGCAATCGGAACGTTGATTTTACTCAAGGTGAGCAGCATTCGTTTATCCTTTTCCGACTTCAGGTTTGCCCTGAATGATCTTTTATCATTTGGCCCCTCATATTGGCAGGCTATTCGTTTAATAGCCATCACATCATAGTCAAAGGAATTATCTTCAATCTTTTTTATCAGCCGATTGGTACTGATTGGCTTTACTTTTTCAATGGTTACCAGTTTAGTTGTTTTACAAGAAGTAAAAGCAAAAACCAGTAAAACGATGATTGTTGCGTATTGTTTTAAGGGTTGTGTTTTCAAGGGACTAAACTTTCAATAAATCGTGATTCTTTAATTTTTTGTTCCAGAACGTCTGTTCCTTCTCCAAATGATTTGGCCTTTTTCCATTGCTCCATTGCCCTGTCTTTCTCCCCAAGTTTAAACAAAATATCGCCATAATGCTCCAATAAAACCGGGTTTTCACCTCCGCCATTATTTATGGCTGATTCGATATAAAATTTGGCTAATTGGTAATCTTTTCGCTTAAATAACACCCACGCATAAGTATCGAGAAAAGTAGGATTTTCAGGATTTTCTTGTACAACCCGTCCACTCATTCGCTCCGCTTTTTCGAGTTGTTCTCCCCGTTCCGAAAGATAATAAGCGTAATTATTGATCGCCATGTAATTATCGGGATCCATTTTCAGCACTTTATCGAACGCTTCAAATGCATCTTCAACATGATTGAGGTTGTAACTGGCTTCGGCTCGGTAAAGCTCAAATTGCACTTTGAGCGATTGATTATCCAACACGTAAATCTGGCCTTCATCCAAAACCTGCAACGCTTCTTCATACTTTTTCAATTGCAGCGAGGCCACCGCGTTTAAAGCATACAAAACAGCTTGATTTGGAAATAATTCGATCGCTTGTTTGCTTTCACTATACAGGCTTTCAAAGTCCATCAAATCGTTATCCATAAACAGCAGTTGTTGCCAGATCACGAAATTGTCTTTGTCGGTTTCAAGGTATTGCCTTAGGTAGCTTCGAGATTCATCAATTTTGCCTTGTCTCATTAGATGCTCAGCATAAATGGTATACAGCCGGTTATCATCCGGGTGTGTTTCTTGCAAAATATCCAGCAACTCGCCAATTTGTTCATTGCTCCAATCCGAGCTATCTGCATCATTTGTTTGCAGCATGTAATACTGCATTTTTGTTTCAGCATCCAGCTCTTCGCTGGCAAAGGCTTTTTTGATATGATTAAAGGCCTCTTCTTTACTATTTTGTTCGATGTAATAACTGGCCAACGAAAAATGAACGAAGCCATTTTCCGGATCCATTTCCAATATTTTATTGAAATATTTGAGGGCATTTGTCGAATCGCCTTGTTGCTGATACAATTCTGCCAGCAAGCCATAATATTGCGTTTCTTCCGGATCGGATTGAATGAGTTTATTAATCTCTTCAAACGCTTTATCCGGTTTTTCCCACGCGACATAAAGTTGCTGTTTTGCTACTGATATCTGCTCATTTAAACCTGTTTCCTTCTCCAATTTATCGTAGGCCGCAATTGCTTCAGCATAGTTCTCAGCCATTGCTAACAATACTGCTTTGGAGTATAAATATTCCAGGTTATCAGGTTCCTTATTACTAAGCTCCGTATAAAGTTTAGCCGCTTCACTAAATTGCTGACGCTGACGATAAATTTCGGCCAGCAACAATTTGTACCACTTATTTTTCGAATTTAAGCTGATCGCCTTTTGAAGCAGGAGCGAAGCACTTGTTAAGTCTTTATTTGCAAAATGAATATTGGCCATTTCGTACATGGCCACATCTGAATTTGGGTCGATTTCGAGGCAGCGTGAAAAAATGGAAACCGCATTTTGAACATTCCCGAGCTTTTTCTGCTTTAATCCTTCAATAAATAAATACTCAAATTCATTTTGCTGATCTTCCGATAGGGTGTCTTCTTCTCTCTTCTCTTCAATGGTTTCTGCCTTTGTGCTGTTAACCAGTTGTTTTTGAGTAGTAGAACAAGAAACCAAAACGATGCCCGACAACAAAAAATATGTCAGTTTTCTTAATGTCATTTCAATCTTTAATTTTTTCCTGTATGCCCAAAACCTCCTGCTCCACGTTCTGTTTCTTCCAACAGTTCAACAGGTTTCCAGGCTACAGTTTCGTGTTTTGCAATCACCATTTGGCAAATGCGCTCTCCATGATTAATTACAAATTCTTCGTTTGATAAATTAACCAGAATGATCTTAATTTCGCCACGATAATCAGCATCAATTGTTCCAGGAGTATTTAAAACGGTAACCCCTTTTTTAATTGCCAAACCACTGCGGGGTCTGATTTGCGCTTCGTGTCCAACCGGCAACTCAATAAACAAACCAGTAGGCACCAACGTACGTTCCAGCGGTTTTAAAACGATTGGTTCATCTAAATTTGCTCTCAAATCCATCCCTGCTGACAATGCTGTGCTGTAAGCCGGCAATTCATTTTTTGATTGATTAACTATTTTTACTTCCATAAGTTGCTTTTTTACAATCTGCAAAGATAGCTAAATATCGTAAGCTACATTGAGACTTTCCGCCATTAACAAATTTTAAAGCTATTCGACAAAAAACAGTTCTTCCATTATTCGGTCTGAAATAAACAGCCCTTCGGTTGACAAGGTATAACAGCTATTATCCAAACGAAGATGTTTACTATCCAGGTATTTTTCCGCTTCATTTTTAAAATACTCAACAAATTTTTCGCCAAAGTTCTCCTTCAGGTAGATACTTGAAATGCCCCATTTGGTTCGAAGTGAAGTAATCATGTAGTCGTTGTACTGATCTTGCTCCGAAAGCACTTCCTGTTCGAAAAAATTGCTATTCGTTTCAATTGCTTGAAGATATTTTTTTAAACTCAACACATTCCATCGCCGTGTTTGATGATCGTATGAATGAGCTGATGGCCCAAAACCCAGGTATTTTTTTCGTTCCCAGTAGGCTTTGTTGTGCTTTGAGTACAGCCGATTACGCGCAAAATTTGATATTTCATATTGCTCGAAACCAG
Organism: Sunxiuqinia indica; assembly: GCF_009847015.1. Classification (GTDB taxonomy): domain Bacteria; phylum Bacteroidota; class Bacteroidia; order Bacteroidales; family Prolixibacteraceae; genus Sunxiuqinia; species Sunxiuqinia indica. The sequence continues at coordinate 49,125 of NZ_WVEM01000010.1, read as the reverse complement.
CTTGTTGTAGCCGGCTTAATAACAGTTTAAACTGCTGGAGACTCAACTCGTCAGGTAACTCTTTTATTTTGCCTGTTTTCAGGTAATCATAGAAAACCGTTCCTTCATGATAGGTGAGGTGATAAGCCGAGATATGCTGCACATTTAACGAAAGTGCCTTTTCAATATTGTCTGTCCAATCTTCAAGTGTTTGATTGGGTAAGCCGTAAATTAAATCGATGCTGATGTTGGTAATTCCAGCTTCTTGAGCTGCTCGAATGGATGTTAATGCTTGCTGACTGTTGTGCCTTCGATTCATGCTTTTGAGATCATGATCATTAAATGACTGTGTCCCAATACTCAGTCTATTAATACACGTTGTTTTCAGTCCGCTTAAAAACTCAGGAGTTAAGTCATCGGGGTTGGCTTCTAAGGTAATCTCTACGTCAGTTGATAGCTTATAAAGCTGATCAATTAAAGCTAAAATGTCATTAATCTCAGCAATTTTCAAAACTGATGGCGTTCCTCCTCCAAAATATATGCTGGCTATTTCTTCCTGTTCAAGCTCACTTTTACGCCATTCTATTTCCTTTTTCAGTGCGGATAAAAAATCAACTTTCGCTCCAAAATCAGTTGTTTTGTAGAAATCACAATAATGACACTTGGTCTTGCAAAATGGAATATGAATGTAAATTCCGGCCATAAAGCAGTCTTTCTTTCCCTTTCATTCTCCGACGGCCTGCCGGAAGTTTGGCTTACATTTTAATGAGATCTTCGTGACCAGCCATATCATCAATAATCCTTTCGAGCGTTGTTTCGCTATAAAAAATTGACAGCTTTTCACGAACCTCCGAAAAACTCTTATGAACAGGACAAGGTTGACCTTGCTCATGATGTGTTGAGCATGGTTCCATACTGATTAAACAATTTTTGAAAAAGTCCTCTCCATCAATGATACTCACAATTTCATACAATGAAATTTCGCTTTTTTCTTTTCCCAAACCAAAACCACCGTTTGGACCTTTGGTAGAAACCAACACTTTCTGTTTGACGAGATTTTGTAGAATTTTTCCTAGAAAAGGAGTCGGAATACTCAAATCATTTGAAATCTTTTTAATTCCAATTTTTGTTCCTTCACCATCACTAAATTTTCCGAGATAGATTAATGCGCGGATCGCATATTTACAAGTATTAGACAGCATAATATTATCGTTTGTTTTTCCATTGTTGACTAAAAGACTCTCTGGCAAATGTTGGCAGAGATTTTTTATCCCCCATTGCATCTTTATTTAAGTTGCCAAGTTTATTTTTTGTAGTTCCGTTTACCAGATCTAGTCGTTTCCGCTTCATAAAAGCATATTCAAAAGCTTTCATGCCAATATTCCAGGATAGGGGAGAATCGCCATTTTTTACTGCATCGCGCCGATTGTATAGCAACATATTGTGAAGTGGTATTTTTACCGGGCAAACTTCGGTACATTTACCACAAACCGAGCAAGCTGAACTTAAATGATTATACTCGGAAAAACCTTTTAAAAAGGGCGTAATGATTGAGCCGATCGGACCACTATAAGTAGCATCATAAGTGTATCCACCAACATTTCGATAGATTGGGCAGGCATTTAAACATGCTCCACAGCGAATACATTTCAACGCTTCAAACTGGTCATCTTGCTGGTACAATTCCGTTCGTTTATTATCCAGCAAAATCACGTACATTTTTTCTGGCCCATCTTGCTCTTCCTGCCTTTTTGGTCCTGACACAATCGAATTATACACGGTTATCTGCTGACCAGTACCATGTGCTGCCAACAAAGGCCACATCAATCCTAAATCCTTCATACTCGGCACCACTTTTTCAATTCCGGCAATTACAATATGAATTTTGGGAAATGAAAAGGTCATCATTGCATTTCCTTCATTCTCGGTTAATGCAATTGCTCCTTTATCGGCAATTAAAAAATTGGCTCCTGTAACACCAATATCGGCTTTGGTAAACTTATTTCGAAGCAAACCACGCACAAAACCAGTCAAATATTCGGGAGTGCTTTTTTCCGGCGTATCAAACTTTTCATGAAAAAGATCAGCGATATCTTCTTTTGACTTGTGCATGGCCGGAGTTACAATGTGATAAGGTTTTTCGCCGGCTATTTGTACAATGTATTCGCCCAAATCCGTTTCCAACGACTCCACACCAACAGCTTCAACATGCTCATTTAAATCAATTTCCTCGGTGGTCATCGATTTACTTTTCACCAATAATTTCGCTTCATTATCTTTTAAAATTCGCTGAACCGACAAAATAGCTTCATTGGCATCTTCAGCCCAAATCACTTCTGTTCCGTTGGCCTGACTATTTTTTTCAAATTCAATTAAATAATCAGCTAAATTATTGACGACCTTCGACTTTATATAGGATGCCCGTTCTTTGGCAAGATCTAAGTTGCTGTATCGCTTTTTACCACGATCAACTGCAGCATCATATTTCGACATATTAAATTTAATTGTCGCCCGATGTCGCTTATCGAAAGCAATATTTTCAGAATCTTTTATGAAATGTCCTTTTTCCTTTGACATACTTAGCTCAGTGGCATTTTATTAATTCGTCGTAAATGGCGTCCGCCTTCAAAATCAGTTGAAAGAAAAGTTTTAACAATCATAATTGCTTCGTCGTCAGTGATAAAACGAGCTGGTAAAGCACACACATTGGCATTGTTATGAAGCCGCGCCAAAGCTGCAATTTCAGGTTTCCAACAAATGGCCGACCGAATATCCTGATGCTTATTGGCTGTCATGTTTATGCCATTTCCACTTCCACAAAGCGAAATTCCAAGATCAAACTCCTTATTTTCAATGGCTTCTGCCATGGGATGTGCCCAATCCGGATAGTCAGAACTTTCAGCCGAAAAAGCACCAAAATCCTGATAAATTACCCCTTGTTCTTTCAAAAAATTCAACACCACCTGTTTTCTTTCATAGCCAGCATGGTCTGACGATAACGCAATCTTTAATTTATTCATTTTCACTAAAAATAATCAAAAATAATACTTAAAAGTATTTATTTGGAATTCTTATTTAAGAAACTTTAAAATTTCTTTTTTTTCGATGCTAAAAATCAAACCTACAAAACTAAGCATGAGTCCTGTATGAACTGCATACATTGAGAAGGACGGAGAAATATTTAATATTTTGGCAGACGTATAAATAGCTAATGCAACTAAAAAATAAAGTCCAATTCGTTTAAGCGGGTAGTTGACCGGAAAATACTTTTGCCCAAAAAAGTAAGAAAGTCCAGTCATAACGATAAAGCAAATTAACACGGCCCAAGCTGAAGCCACATAACCATATTTTGGTATAAAAACAAAATTTAAAACTAGTGTAATTACGGCACCAACACCAGCAAAATAGGCCCCAAATCGTGTTTTATCAGTTAACTTATACCATAACGATAACGTATAGTAAATACCCAAAAACAAATTCGCCATCAAAACAATGGGAACAACATTTAACCCTGAATGATATTCCTTGTCAATAATTAGTTTTACAACGTCAATATACAAGCAAACGCCAAGGAAAATCAACAAACCAAAAATTACAAAATACTTCATTACAATGGCATAACCTCGCTTATTATCTTCGGATTTCACCTGCGAAAAAAAGAAGGGTTCAAAAGCATATCGAAACGCCTGGATAAACATATTCATCAAAACAGCCATTTTGTAGTTGGCACCATAAATTCCTAGTTGAGACATCGGATCTTGTTCCGGAGATAGCAGTTTAGGAATCAAAATTTTATCAATATTCTGATTGATCATTCCGGCAACACCAACAAGTAAAATAGGGAACGAGTACCAAATCATTTCCTTCAGTAACTTAGCATCAAGCCGGAGTTTGATCCACATTTCAGGAATTAGCAACACGAAGTTTAATGCTGAAGCTATCAGGTTGGAAATAATCACATAACCAACACCAATTTCAGGAGAATAAACCAAATTTACCCAACTATCTGGATTGCTTTTCAGTAAACTGGGGCAAATACTTAAAAAGAAGATATTGAAGAAGACATTGAAGAAAATATTAATCAACTTCAACGTGGCAAACTTAATTGCTTTCGATTCAATTCGAAGTTTGGCAAACGGGATGGATGTAAAGGCATCCAAGGCTAAAATAATGGCAATCCACTGAATGTATTCGGGATGATTTTGATAATCCATCCACAACGCAATCGTATCAGAAAAGGTTAGAACAACCAATACAAAAGATGCTGAAGTAAGGAAAAGTGAAACCAATGTATTGGAATAAACTTGCTCTTTGTTCTTTTTGTCGGAAGCATATCGGAAAAAACCGGTTTCCATTCCGTAGGTTAAAATAACCAGCAAAAAAGCCATGTATGCATACAAGTTGGTCACAACACCAAATTGATCGGTCAGGAAAACATGCGAATAATAAGGAACCAGCCACCAATTAATAAAGCGGCCAACAATACTGCTCATTCCATAAATAGCAGTCTCTCCGGCAAGTTTCTTGAATGAATTCAAATCTTTGAAATTTTTTCAAAGATAGAGATTCATAAATGTTTTTTTTCATTCAAAAAGATTTTGTTTGATCTGAGTTCTTTCAAACTTTATGTATTTTTAAAAACTCAAAATAAAGCTCATATAAAATGAAGTTGAAATTTTTTCTTTTAACACTAATAACGACACTTTTTATCGGTTGTATTTCGTGCTCCAATACACCAAAAAGGTCGCGGAAACCAGTAGCTAAAATTACCATTCAACCCCGAGCCAATAAGCATGTTTATGGTGACTCTATTACAATTTCAATCAGTATTAAAAACAAAGATGGCGAGCTGAAAGATTCAAAGTTATACATTGACAATGAACTGATTACAACCAGTAAAAAACTGGATTTTTCATATTCAATTACTGAGCTGAATGAGCTTGGAAAACATAACATTAAAGTGTTGGCTACCAAAAGCGATGGGGTAGAAGGTGTTACCTTTAAAACCTTTGAAGTGGTTTCCGATATTATTCCTGAAAATTACGGTTACGAAGTAGTAAAAACCTATCCTCATAGCACCGAACATTTTACGCAGGGACTCGAAATTCACGACAACAAATTTTATGAGAGTACAGGAGAAAATGGGAAATCAGGTATTTTTCAGTTTGACTTAAAAACCGGAAATGTGTTAAAATCATTTTACCTGGAAGATCAATACTTCGGTGAAGGAATTACCATTTTTAATGATAAAATTTACCAGCTCACTTATAAAGCTCAAAAGGGATTCGTTTACGATTTAAATTCTTTTGCGCGCGTTGATTCCTTTATTTATAACACTTCGGAAGGTTGGGGCTTAACCCATGACAATACCTATTTGATTAAAACAGATGGCTCTGAATTTCTTCATTTTATGAATCCTGAGACTTTTGAAGTTGTAAAAAAGATTCAGGTTTTCGATAACAAAGGACCTGTGAAATATTTAAATGAATTGGAGTTTCATAACGGTGAACTTTATGCAAATATTTGGACAACTAACAAAGCGGTAAAAATCGATCCTAAAACAGGTAAAGTACTGGCTAATATTAATTTTGAAGGATTATTATCAGTCCTTGTTAATTCAGATGTTGATGTATTGAACGGCATAGCCATTCATCCTGATAACGGAAAAATGTATATTACCGGCAAGCTTTGGCCAAAGCTTTTCGAAGTCAAACTTGTTAAAAAAGACTAGGCGAATCGCTATTTCCGTAATTGACTTTTCCTAAATGCTTGTAGGCACGTTCGGTTACTTCACGCCCACGAGGTGTTCGTTTGATAAAGCCTTCCTTAATTAAAAAAGGTTCGTAAACCTCCTCAATCGTTCCCGAATCTTCACCCACAGCTGTCGATATCGTGGAAATACCAACCGGTCCACCTTTAAATTTATCGATAATAGTTGTCAAAATTCTATTATCCATTTCATCCAATCCATGCTTATCGATATTTAAAGCTTCGAGCGAGAAACGTGTAATTTCCAAATCAATTTTACCATTGCCTTTCACCTGAGCAAAATCTCGCACACGACGAAGCAAAGCATTAACAATACGGGGAGTACCACGACTTCTGCCTGCTATTTCGAGTGCTGCTTTTTCATTGATTTCAACATTCAATATTTTGGCCGATCGTTTTACAATCCCCGTTAAAATACTCAAATCGTAATATTCAAAATGCGAGTTAATTCCAAACCGTGCTCGTAGCGGACTTGTCAATAATCCGGATCGGGTAGTAGCTCCAATAAGTGTAAATGGGTTTAGCTCCAATTGAATTGAGCGCGCGCTAGGGCCTTTATCAATGAGTATATCAATTTTGTAGTCCTCCATAGCCGAATACAAATATTCTTCAACTATGGGGCTTAAACGGTGTATTTCGTCGATGAATAGAACATCGCTCTCCTCCAAATTAGTTAAAAGCCCGGCCAAATCGCCTGGTTTATCTAAAACTGGTCCCGAAGTTAGCTTTAAACCGACTCCTAACTCATTGGAAATAATATTCGATAAAGTCGTTTTTCCCAATCCGGGAGGTCCGTGAAGTAAGACATGATCCAAAGCTTCACCACGCATTTTTGCAGCTTGTACAAAAACCTTCAGATTTTCTACAATTTTCTTTTGACCTTTAAAATCATCAAAAGTTAATGGACGCAAACGCTTATCTAAATCGAAATCTTTCTCTGGAAAAGATTCGTCGTGAAGATCAATGGGATCGGACATAAAACTATGATTTTATAAACGAACAAATATAGCTTTATTTCATGAAGAGTAGGAAGATCAAGCTTATTTTACAATCTCGAGTTCTTGAAAAATTTGATTCAGTTTTTCAATGTCAAACGGCTTTGCCATAAAATCATCCATACCATAGGAAATACATTTTTCACGATCATTATCCATGGTATTCGCAGTCAGCGCAATAATAGGTGTTCGCGAATCTACCTTCATCTCATTTTCCAGTTCCCTTATTTTAACCGTGGCTTCTAATCCATCCATTACTGGCATCATAATATCCATTAAAACAACGTCGTACTTGCCTTCTCTGAATTTATCAATAGCTTCCAATCCATTATTAGCGATTGTAACATCGTGTTTGTATTTCTTCAAACTAAAAGTTACAATCCTCTGATTAAGCACATTATCCTCTACAAGCAATATAGAAAGTTTCTCCTCCATCAAAATTTATTTAAGCTCTGTAAAGTTAATCCTTAATTTAGACAAAAGGAAACCCACTTTTTCTGAAGAATTGCTTAACCCTTCTATTAATATTAAATATTTAAAGTTTAAAAAGAAGATGATTATAATAATAGGCTGTTGATTACATGTATAATTTTTGACGTGAATGCTTGTTTCATATCGAAAGCGATTGTTGTTGTTGAGTTATCCACCATCTTTACACATAAATTAACTTTGATAGTCAAGTTTATATAGATTTAATTAACAATTGTTAATAGCAGTTTATATTGAATTCTTATTCGGTTAACATGGACTTAAACTTGTTTATAATTTGAGCATCGAATCTCAAAAAGAAATCTTGTATGGGAAGTAAAAAATGATAAGCGAAATTAGATTCCTGATTTAAAAATATAATTTTGCTTTTTTGTTTGTTATCAATTAACAAGAACTGAAAAGTAATTAACAATCTTTGGTAAAATTAATAGACTTAAGATTAACGCTTTAATATTTATGGCCGAAAGCTACAAACAGCTTGTTGATAAGCTCAATTCGTACATTAGAAAGTATAACTTTTATCAATTTTTAAAAGGATTTATTTACTTTATAGTATTGATAATCAGTTATTATACTGTTATTTCACTGTTGGAGTATTTTAGCTATTTGTCGTCATCAGTACGCACATTCATCTTCTTTTTTACTTGTTTGTTGGTGGTGGGAATCGCCGTTTCATTTTTTATTATCCCTTTATTTCGGTTGATTGGCTTATTAAAAGGAATTAATCACAAGCAAGCTTCAGTTTATATTTCACAGTATTTTCCGGAAATAGAAGATCGTCTATTAAATATTATAGAACTGGAAGAAATAGGAGAGGAGACGGATCAAAAATTGGTTTGGGCGAGTATTGATGAAAAAATAGGTAAAATTAATTCAGTTCGTTTTTCTGATGCTGTTTCTTATAAAGGGCTCCGTAAAATTATTGCGGTGTTTGTTTCAGCGCTCACAATAGCTTTTTTATTGGCAAGCGTATTTCCAGGATTATATATTGAAAGCTCAGAGCGTTTAATTGCCTATAATCGAGAATTTGTAAAACCATCACCTTTTGAATTTGAATTACTTAACGATAGTCTTCAGGTTAAAAAGGGAGATCGGTTAACTATTAAGGTGGAGTGCAAAGGGAGGGAGTTGCCTGAAGTGATGTACGTAAATATAGCGGGTTCTAATTTTATGATGAGTAAGAATGAACAAGTGTTTTCTTATGAATTAGAACATGTCAACAATAGTTTTACAATTTATTTTACTGATTTGAATTTTCGCTCTGGCGCCTATTCAATAGAAGTGTTGCCTGCTCCTTTAATTTCAAATTATACGGTTCAGATTGAACCTCCGGCATATACCGGATATGAAATTACCAAAGAAAGTATGCTGGGAGATCTGGAGGTGCCTTATGGTTCAACTATATCTTGGAAGTTTACTACTGCTGACACTGACTCCTTATTTTTTACGGTGAATGGTGAATCTTATAAAGCTCAGTTGGTAGGTGATAATTATAAGTTTGAATACCAGGTTCGAAATAAAGCAAATTATTCCATATCGCTTAAAAACGAGTATTTTAATTATCAGGATATGCTGAGCTTCTCAATAGAGGTGATCCCTGATTTATATCCCGAAATTAAAGTTGTTCAATTAAGAGATTCAACTGATTTTACTCGTTTTTATTTTAAAGGAAATATTGGCGATGATTATGGCTTTCATGCGTTGAATTATCATTTGGTGATTCATGAAAATGACAGCATTATTGAGCTACCAATTGTAAAAAATTTAAGCAAACAAGATTTTTATTATACATACGATTTTAGTGATTTAGCTCAACAGGCCGATCACGTAGATTATTATTTTTCGGTTTCGGATAACGACTACTTTCATAATTACAAAGAAACGAGTTCTGAAATTTTTCAATTTGTTTTCCCTTCTGAGAATGAATTGGACAAGATGGATGATCAGAATTTTGAGGACTTGGAAACCCTAATGGAAGAGAGCTTTAAATTGAGTAATGAAATTCAGCAGTCAATTCAGGAATTGAAGTTTAAAAGCTTAAGCGAGAAATCTTCCAATTGGGAAAAGCAGCAATTGGTATCCGAAATTTTAAATAAGAAAAAGCGATTGGAAGATGTTTTGAATCAGGTTCAGCAAAAGAATAAAGAGATGAATAATATGAAAAATTCATTCTCGGATGAGAAAGCTGAAATGGTTGAGAAGCAAAAGCAAATAGAAGAACTTCTGGAAGACGTTTTCAATGATGAGCTAAAAGAACTATTTGAAGAATTTAATAAGTTAGCTGAGGAGTTTGACCAATCGAAGTTTGATGAGCTTTCTAATAAATCTGAGATGTCGATGGATGATCTTTCGAAGCAGTTGGAAAGAAACTTGCAGATGCTGAAACGCATGAAAATTGAGCAGAAAGTTGAAGATGTGATAGAAACATTGACAGAGCTGGGGCAAAAGGAGAAAGAAAATGCTCAGCAATTGGACGAGCAACGGAATTTTGAAGAAATTTTGTCAAAAGAGAATGATAACCAAGAACAGTTAGAGCGGATTAGTGAGGATTTAGAGCAGGCGCTCGAGCTGAATGAAACATTGGATAAGCCGATGAATTTACACTCGATGGACCGGGAGTTTAACGATATTAATACGAATTATGATGAAATAGGAGAGAACTTGGATCGTAAGCGAAAAAACAAGGCTGTGGAAGAAATAGAAAACAATTCTCGAAGTTTTGAGAGCACTTCGTTTATGCTCAATCAGATGTTGGCGGCGAATCAGCAGAAACAAAGTATGGAAAATATACGCGATCTTCAACAAATTCTCGATAATCTGATCTATTTATCGTTACATCAGGAGCAGTTACATGATGAAATTCGTGTGATTGATGAAAGCGATCCGCGTCTCTCAATAGTAAGAATAGAACAAGATCGGTTGATTGGCCAGAGCAAGGTTGTTAAAGACTCTTTGTACGCATTAGCTGCGCGAACACCTGAAATAAGTAGTGTTGTAAGCAAGGAATTGGTGAGCCTGGAACTGGCCATGAATAAGGCCGTAGACGAGCTTGAAGAAAGTCGATTGAGTACTGCTCTCCGGAATCAGCAAATGGCAATTACAGCAGCTAACAACATGGCGTTGTTCTTAAACGAGGCACTTGATAATCTTCAAAAGCAAATGGCTAATTCAATGCCCGGAGATCAACAGTGTGATAAACCAGGTTCCGGAAAAGGTGAAAATTTGAATATGCTCAAGCAATCGCAACAAAACTTGAAACAGCAATTGCAGCAAATGATTGAGCAGATGAAAAGCGGTCAGTCTGGAAATATGAGCAAAGAAATGGGGCAAACCTTGGCTCAGCAGGAGATGATGCAGCAAATGATTCGCGATTTGATGATGAACTCTGATGTAGGGAGCGCAGCCAAAGAACAGTTAAAGCAAATTAACCAGTTATTGGAGATGAATAATATTGATTTGGCGAATAAAAATATAACGACTTCGATGATCAACAGGCAGAATATGATTTTAAATAAGTTGTTGAAAGCTGAAAAGGCTGAAATGGAGAGAGATGTAGATGATGAAAGGGAATCGAAGACGGTTGATGAGAGTTTTTATAGTAACCCAATTGAGTTTTTTGAGTATAAAAAACAGGATAAGGAGTTTATTGATGATATTCAGCGTAATAATTTCCAGTTGCGAATTTTTTACGACAAAAAATATAAGGACTATCTAAACAAACTAATCGAGGAAAATTGAAGCGAGCGCATAGTATACCATCTCATTTAACCTATTTGTATGATGTGGAGACTTTTCTGCAAACTTTCATGAAAGAAGCAGGTCTGTCTGATGTACAATATGGTTCAATCGTTTTGAGTGTTTGCGAATCAGTGAATAATGCAATTACTCACGGAAATCGGCATGATATTAATAAAAAAGTTGATATTAGATTAGAGTGTTGTCAAAAGGAATTGAAGATTGAAATAGAAGATCAGGGAGATGGGTTTGACGTGGATAGTGTTCAGGATCCGACAGAAGTGAAAAATTTAAAAAATGAACGGGGAAGGGGAATCTTCATTATTCGTAATTTAGCCGACGAAGTTAGATTCGAGAATAATGGATCGTTAGTGAAAATTAAATTTAAACTGAGCAGTGAGCATCAACTTTTACTTTGAGGATGTTGAAGAGTTTCAACTAGACCTACCAAAATCTGAGGATTGGATTAAAAATACCATTTTAAATGAAGGAAAACAAAGCGGAGAAATCAGCTTTGTGTTTTGTAGTGATGACTATTTATTGGATATTAATCGTCAGTATCTGGATCACGATTATTATACCGATATCATAACCTTCGATTACGTAGAAGGCAGTTTGATATCCGGCGATATTTTTATCAGTATAGATCGCGTTAAAGAGAACGCCGATGTTTTTAAGGTCAGCTTTGAAAATGAGCTAAACAGAATCATCATTCACGGTGTTTTACACTTACTTGGATACAAAGACAAAGATTTGAAGCAAAAAGAGGTAATGACCGGTAAAGAGGATTATTATCTTCAGAAGTTTTAGTCTTTTCATATTCAAGCTTTTCTATTAATTTTGCCGTCTAAATTTTTTTTATGATGTTACCATTTTATGACGTAATAGTAGTGGGAGGTGGGCATGCCGGTTGCGAAGCCGCAACGGCAGCAGCGAATCTGGGATCGAAAACATTGCTCATAACAATGGACATGGGTAAATATGCTCAAATGTCCTGTAATCCTGCAATTGGTGGAATTGCCAAAGGCCAAATCGTTCGCGAAATTGATGCGTTGGGAGGACAAACCGGAATTGTAGCTGATATGTCATCCATTCAGTTTCGAATGTTGAATCGCTCAAAGGGGCCCGCGATGTGGAGTCCTCGCGTACAAAGCGATCGGTTTCGCTTTTCCGAATACTGGAGAAATATATTGGAGAATACTGATAATTTAGATTTGTGGCAGGATGCTGTCATTCATCTTGTAATTGAGGATGGCGTCGTAAAAGGTGTCCAGACTAAAATTGGTGTTGAGTTTCAATCCAAGACAGTGATTTTGACTAACGGAACCTTCTTAAATGGTTTGATGCATATTGGCCAAGCGAAGATGGAAGGTGGTCGGATAGGAGAGTCAGCAGCTTATTTTATTAGTGATCAGCTGCGGGAAGCCGGCTTTAAAACCGGACGATTGAAAACCGGAACACCAGTTCGAATTGATGGACGCTCTATTGATTTTTCAAAGCTTACCGAGCAGGAAGGAGATGAAGGACATTATAAATTTTCCTATTTTCCAGAAGTAAGATCTAAATTGAAGAAGCGTAGTTGCTGGATTACTTATACCTCTCCGGATGTGCATAAGGCATTGGAAGAAGGATTTGAAGATTCTCCGATGTATGACGGTACGATTCAAAGTACAGGTCCTCGTTATTGTCCGAGTATTGAATCAAAATTGGTAACTTTTGCAGCAAAGCAACAACATCAATTGTTTCTCGAGCCGGAAGGTGAAACGACACATGAGTTCTATTTAAATGGGTTTTCGTCGTCGTTGCCATGGCAAGTACAGTATAAAGCGTTACGGTTGATTGAAGGCTTTGAGAATGCGAAAATTTATCGCCCGGGATACGCTATCGAATATGACTACTTTGATCCAACACAGTTGTACCATACCTTGGAAACAAAGTATATCAAGAATTTGTATTTTGGTGGTCAGATTAATGGAACGACAGGATATGAAGAGGCAGCGGCGCAAGGAATTATGTCTGGGATTAATGCTCATTTAAAGGCGCATAATAAGCCCGAGTTTACATTAGGTAGAAACGAGGCTTACATTGGTGTTTTAATCGATGATTTGGTGACAAAGGGAGTGGATGAGCCTTATCGTATGTTTACTTCTAGAGCTGAATATCGGATCTTATTGCGACAAGATGATGCCGACGTGCGGTTAACACCAAAAGCATTTCAACTCGGACTGGCTTCAAAAGAGCGCTTGGACTTGCTGACTGAAAAAATCAAATTGCGCGATGAGATTATAGAATTTGTTTCTAATTTTTCGATTAAACCACAATTCATAAATGAGGTTTTGGAGGCGAAAAACACCTCACCTTTGAAACAGGGAGTGAAACTAAAAGATATAATTTCGCGGCCTCAGATTTCTATTTTTGACGTGATCGAACCGGTCACACCTTTCAAAAAAATGCTTCAAGTAATTCCCGAAAATCGATACGAGGAAATCGTGGAATCAGCTGAGATTTTGATTAAATATTCAGGTTATATTGAACGTGAAAAATTAATGGCTGAGAAGTTCAAACGGCTCGAAAATATCAACATTGAGGATAAATTTGACTACGAAAGTATACACACAATATCAACAGAGGCACGGCAAAAACTGACTCGAATCAAGCCGCAAACTATTGGACAGGCCAGTCGGATATCCGGGGTAAATCCGTCGGATATCAACGTGCTTTTGGTGATGCTAGGACGCTAATGTTCCACGTGGAACAAAAAGATAAAATCAACTTATGAATTTAAAAGAAACCATCAGGAATATTCCTGATTATCCGGAAAAGGGGATTAATTTTAAGGATATTACGACCATGTTGAAAGAGCCAGAAGCTTTTAATTATGTCGTTGATCAAGTGCATGAGAACTTCAAAAATAAAGGAATTACCAAGATTGTTTCATTGGAATCTCGCGGATTTATCGTAGGTGGGGCAGTAGCTTATTTGCTGAATGCCGGCTTTGTTCCGGTGCGTAAAAAGGGAAAATTGCCAGCCGAAACAATACAGGAATCCTATGAGCTTGAATATGGATCTGATGTGATTGAGATGCATGCTGATGCCCTGAATGAAGATGATGTTGTTTTAATTCATGATGATCTTTTGGCTACAGGAGGAACAGCTTTGGCTGCTTTAAACCTGGTGCAAAAAATGAATGTGAAAAAGGTGTATTTTTCCTTCATTTGTGATTTGAAATTTATAGCCAATGGAAAGAAAAAGGCACTATCAAATTACGAAACTCATACCTTGGTTGAGTATTAAAATTTCTTTGTGAAGTGAAATATTCATCCGTAAATAGAAATATTGAAGAGCTGAAAAAGCAAGTTTCTGTGCTTCCGGATAAGCCGGGAATTTACCAATATTTCGACAATACGGGGAAGATTATTTATGTAGGTAAAGCGAAAAATCTCAAGAAAAGAGTCTCGTCTTATTTTTCAAAAAATCATGAAAATAGAAAAACAGCATTGCTTGTTCGCGCCATTGCTGACATTAAACATTTGGTTGTTGAGACCGAACAGGATGCTCTTTTATTAGAAAATAACCTGATAAAAAAATACCAACCCCGGTATAATATTCGGCTAAAAGATGACAAAACCTACCCATGGATTGTAATCAAAAATGAACCTTTTCCAAGGGTATTTCAAACCAGGAATGTTATTCGTGACGGCTCTCAATATTTTGGTCCTTATACATCGGTAATGACCGTTCGAACATTACTTGAATTATTCCGAAAACTGTATAAATTACGAACGTGTAAGTACAATTTATCGAAAGATAATATTGCCAGTGGAAAGCTAAAAGTATGTTTGGAGTATCACATTGGAAACTGTTTGGGACCTTGTGAAGGATATCAAGCGGAAGAAGATTACAAAAAATATATCGACGAAATTCGTGATATTTTGAAAGGAAATATTGCGATTGTGATTAACTATTTGCGAGAGTTGATGCAGCGATATGCTGAAAATTTTAAGTTTGAAGAGGCCAATGAGGTTAAAGAGAAGCTCCAGATTCTGGAAAAATTTCAAAATCGATCAACCGTTGTCAGTTCAACAATTACCGATGTGGATGTATTTACGATAGATGTTGTGGAAAAGGCAGCTTTTGTAAATTACTTGAAAGTAATAAACGGAGCCATTGTGCAAACGTATACCACGGAAATTAGAAAAGCACTGGATGAATCGAAGGAAGAGCTGCTGGAATATGCGATTGTTGATATCAGGCAAAAGATATTCTCGAATGCCAGGGAATTGTTGGTTCCCTTTCATCCTGAGTTTGAAATGGAGAATGTCAATTTTAGAGTTCCGGTAAGAGGCGATAAGAAGAAATTGCTGGATTTATCACTTCGAAATGCGAAGTATTTTAGACTGGAAAAAGAGAAGCAGCAAATTTTAGCCAAGCCGAAAGATAACACCAAGCGTATTCTGGAAACCATAAAAAAGGATTTGCAATTGAAAGAATTGCCGGTTCATATTGAGTGTTTCGATAATTCCAATTTGCAAGGATCGAATCCGGTTGCTGCTTGCGTGGTTTTTAAAAATGGCAAGCCTGCAAAAAGGGAGTATCGCCATTTTCATATAAAGACGGTGGAAGGGCCAGACGATTTCGCATCAATGCAGGAAATTGTTTACCGGCGCTACAAGCGATTGATTGACGAGGAAAAATCGCTACCGCAACTAATCATTATTGACGGTGGAAAAGGTCAATTGGGAATGGCGCTGAATGCACTTGAACAATTAAATTTGAGAGGAAAGATTTCAATTATTGGAATTGCGAAGAAATTGGAGGAAATATTTTTCCCGGGCGATTCCGTTCCGCTGTATTTAGATAAAAGTTCGGAAAGTTTAAAAGTGATTCAATTTGCCCGGGATGAAGCTCACCGTTTTGGAATTACTTTTCATCGTCAACTGCGTTCGAAGAATTTCATTAAATCGGAACTGGAAGAAATACCAGGAATCGGAGAGAAGACTGTTCAGTCACTTTTGAAGCAATTTAAAAGCCTTGAGAATTTAAAAAATCAGCCCTACGATACTGTTGCCAAGGAAATAGGCGATTCTAAGGCCGTTAAAATATTCGATTATTTTAAGCTAAAGCGCTGATATATAATTTTGTATTCATTAAATATCCCCAAAAAATCGATATCCGTTTTGAAATCAATCTAGATCAATTTCTGTACTTTTCGTCTTCATTTAATAGTCCGAGGTAAGAATAGTACCGACTTTCGGCAATTTCACCTTCCTGAACATATTTTTTGACTTCGCACCCTGGTTCGTGAGTATGGGTACAATTGTAGTACTGGCATTTTTCGAGCAGTTTGAAAATTTCAGGGAAATAATGAGAAATTTCTTCTTTTTCCATTTCGAGCAAACCAAAACCTTTTATTCCTGGTGTGTCGATAATGTAACCTCCAAAACTCAATTCAAACATTTCAGAAAAAGTAGTTGTGTGTTTTCCTGTTTGATGATAGTCTGAGATTTCGCGGGTTTTTAAATTTAGTTTGGGTTCAACGGTATTAATCAAGGTTGATTTACCAACACCGGAATGACCGGCAAAAACGTTGGTTTTATTTTCCATCCAACTTTTTAGCGTATCCATACCAATATTCTTTTTGGTTGACGTTTTTAAACAACGGTAACCAATATTTTGGTACAACTCGATCAATTCATCCAAATGTTTGGTCTGATCAAGGTGGTAACGGTCAATTTTGTTAAAAATCAAAGTGCAGGGAATACGGTAAGCTTCGGCCGAGGCTAAAAATCGATCGATAAACGTAGTGGTTGTAACCGGATAGTTAATGGTAACCACCAAAAAAGCCTGATCAATATTAGCCGCAATGATATGAGACTGTTTTGACAGGTTGGGTGATTTACGAATAATGTAGTTTTTACGTTCTACTATTTTAGTAATCAGACCATTGATTATGTTTTTGTTGCCTTCGGTTTCTTCTTCCACCATTTTATATTCAACATGGTCGCCCACAGCAATCGGGTTAGTACTTTTAATTCCTTTCAACCGGAAATTCCCTTTGATTTTGCATTCAACTTTCTCACCGTTTTCTGATTGTACGGTGTACCAGCTGCCTGTGGATTTTATGATAATTCCTTTATTCAATTTCTGCGATTTTTATAGTGAAGAATGTTTATCTTTCGATCTGTAAGATAATTCAAAATTAAGAAAAATAGTGAAACGTATTTTAAGCTACAATGTGAATGGTATTCGTGCTGCCATTAAAAAGAATTTTATAACGTGGTTAAAAAGTGAGAATCCGGCTATTATTTGTTTGCAGGAAACGAAAGCGCAGCCTGGTCAAATGAGTGAGGAGGCATTCGAAGAAATGGGTTATCAGATTTACGCTCATTCAGCTGTAAAGAAGGGATACAGTGGAGTTGCTATTCTTTGTAAGGAAAAACCCGATCATGTGGAGTACGGGATGGGAAACGATAAATACGATGTTGAAGGAAGGGTAATTAGAGCTGATTTTGGCGATTTAAGTGTGATAAGCGTCTATTTCCCTTCCGGGACCACCGGAGGCCCCAGACAGGCTTATAAGATGGATTTTTTAGCCGACTTTCATGCTTACCTGAACGAATTGCGGAAAACACGTCCGAATTTGGTTGTTTCAGGCGATTACAATATTTGTCGTTTGTGGATTGACATTCATAATCCGGAAAAGCAACAAAATACTTCAGGGTTTTTGCCCGAGGAAAGAGAATGGTTTCAACAGTTTGTTGATGATGGTTATTTCGATAGTTTTCGGGAGGTTGTTCAGGAGCCGGATCATTATTCGTGGTGGAGTTACCGTGCTGGTTCGAGAGCACGAAATAAGGGATGGAGAATTGACTATCATATGTTGACAAAACCCTTGAAAAATCGCATTTCAAATGCGGGAATACTGGCCGATGTTGTTCATTCGGACCACTGCCCGGTTTGGGTGGAACTGGATGTTTAAATCAAGAAATGTTTCACGTGGAAACGAATGTAAGTCAGGCAATATGACGCTGACTTGCTTCTATTTTATCAATTTGTTAAAAAAAAACTTACTCCCAATCCAGAATGATTTTTCCACAGTTTCCTTCTTCCATAATGTCAAAAGCTTCCTGAAATTTTTCAGCTTTTATGCGATGGGTGATAACAGGCATGATATTTAAACCGGAAGTCAACATCATTTCCATGTGGTACCAGGTTTCGTACATTTCGCGTCCGTAAATACCTTTCAGTGTCAGACCTTTAAAAATAAGTTTACTCCAGTTTATTTGCGTGTTTTCAGGAAGTAGTCCGAGTAAGGAAATTTTACCACCGTTGTACATGTTTTCTACCATGTCTTTAAAAGCGACGGGAGAACCACTGCATTCTAACCCAATGTCGAAACCGGCTACCATGCCTAAGCTTCCCATGGCGTTGTGGATGCTTTCTTTGGTTGGATCAATAACTTTTGTAGCGCCCATTTTCCGGGCTAAATCACGTCGATAACTGCTTAAATCGGTGCCAACAACATTCCGAGCTCCGGCAAATTTGCTTACGGCCGTAGCCATCGCTCCAATGGGGCCTCCAATGCCGGTGATCAGCACATCTTCGCCCAAGAGGGGGAAGGAGAGTGCCGTATGTGTCGCATTACCCAGCGGGTCCATAATAGCCATAATTTCATCCGGAATGGAAGGGTCTACTTTCAACACGTTTTTATCTGGAACGGCAATGTATTCAGCAAAACCGCCATCGCGTTGAACGCCGATGCCAAGGGTATGATCGCAAATATGCTGGCGACCCCGACGACAATTACGGCAAAATCCGCAGGAAATATGACCTTCAACCGTTACTCGTTCACCCACGTGAACCCGATCCACTTCCGATCCGGTTTCAACCACTTCGCCCATGTATTCGTGGCCAATAACGACAGGCGTTTTAATTGTGTTTTGTGCCCATTTATCCCATTTGTAGATGTGAAGGTCGGTGCCACAAACTGCAGCCTTCTTTATTTTGATTAAAACGTCGTTGTGACCAACCTTAGGTATCGGAACTTCTTCCATCCAAAGACCACGTTCAGGTTTACTCTTTACAATTGCTTTCATAAATAATCCCTTGAGTTTGCTTAGCAAGTTAGGGCAATTTGAAAGGAAAATATAGAATGAATGTCATGTTCCTGAGCCGTATAAATAAAAAAAAGCCTCCCAAAAGCTGAGAGGCTGAATGTATAATGATTACGCTAAAAATTAATGCGAGTGTCCGTGAAAATAGCTATGCGCAAACTTATCCAACGTGGTGCGTAATTTTTCAATCACTTCCAGATCGGTGCTTTGTTTGGCTTTCATTGAAAATACAAGCAGATGATGCAATAAAGCCAGCTGATTGGTGTATTTGGCGTACGCTTCAACATTAGTAGGATCGACCGGCTTAATTCTTTGGTGCAAAAAGTATTGACTTACAATGTCCTGAATTTTCGTAGCATGCTCTTCTTTATTCACCACCCAACGCACCAGCTGGTTGTAATTTTTGTCGCCGGCTTTCGATAGTTCGTTAATCTGGTTCATCGATTTCTCGAGGGTTGTGATGTGCTCTGAAATTTGTTCTATACGAAGAGAATCACCATAGATTCCACAAGGAATTTCGCAGTGGGCAAAGCTCTTTTGACTAATTGTTAATCCGGTAATTAATAATGTAATTGCCAATAATTTTTTCATGATATATTCAATTTTAGTATTATACCTAATAGAACATCATGAACAAGAATTAGTTTGATGGAAAAGCGGGAGCAAAAAAAATTCCTTACACAGACGCAATAGATTTTCTTTACAGTGCAATTATTTCTTTATTTCAATTCCCAGCTAAATCCGTCTTTGGTGTCTTTTACTTCAAAGCCTAATTTAGCCAGTTCATCGCGGATTTTGTCTGCTGTTGCCCAGTCCTTATTGGCTTTGGCATCAACTCGCAATTGCAGTAGTAAATCGATCGCGTGTTCGTAAGCCTCGGTGTTGGCTCCACCTTGTTGCTCTGCCTTTTTTAAGCCAAACAGATCAAAAACAAAGGTGCTGTATAAGCTTTTAAGTTGTTCCAAATCGTCAGCAGAAATGCTGGCTTTGTCATCTGCAATGGAGTTGATCATTTTCACCCCATCAAACAAATGGGCAATGGCAATCGGACTGTTTAGATCATCATTCATCGCCTCGTAGCATTTTCCGCTCAAGCTTTTTACGTCAACCGTCGATTCAGCTTTTGCTTCCAGCTTATCCAAAGTTTCAACCGCTTTTAGCAGGCGTTCCATACCTTTCTCGGCAGCTTGCAAGGCTTCGTTCGAAAAATCCAAGGTGCTGCGATAATGCGCCATTAGCATAAAAAAGCGGATGGTCATGGGGTTATAAGCTTTTTCCAATAAGTCATGTTCACCCGTAAAAAATTCTTCCAGAGAAATGGCATTGCCCAACGATTTGCCCATTTTCTGCCCATTCAGTGTAATCATGTTGTTGTGCATCCAGTAACGGACGGCATCTTTTCCATGAGCGGCTTTTGCTTGGGCTATTTCAGCTTCGTGGTGGGGAAACGTCAAATCCATTCCACCACCGTGAATATCAAAAGTGTCCCCCAAATATTTGCAGCTCATGGCTGTACATTCAAGGTGCCATCCCGGAAAACCATCACTCCACTTGGAGGGCCAGCGCATGATGTGCTCCGGCGAAGCTTTTTTCCAAATGGCAAAGTCCAGTGGCGAGCGCTTTTCATCTTGCCCATCTAACACCCGCGTGTTGGTTTGCAGATCTTCAATTTTGCGACCCGAAAGTTCTCCATAAGGATAGTCGTTGGCGTATTTTTCAACATCAAAATAAACCGACCCGTTGCTTTCGTATGCATAGCCGGCAGCGAGAATTTGCTCAACGGTTTGAATTTGTTCTATAATATGCCCGGTTGCACGTGGCTCAATACTTGGTGGCAATACGTTTAGCTGTTGCATGTTTTTATGGTAGTCGTTCGTGTAAATCTGAACTACCTCCATAGGCTCCAACTCATCCAGCCGAGCTTTTTTTGCAATTTTATCTTCGCCCTCATCAGCATCGTTGGCCAAATGTCCTACATCCGTAATATTTCTGACGTAGCGAACCTTATAGCCAATATGTTTCAAGTAGCGAAACAATAAATCGTAAGTAACGGCCGGACGTGCATGCCCTAAATGGGCTTTGCCATAAACGGTTGGTCCGCAAACATACAAACCTACTTTGCCCGAACGAAGCGGGATGAAAACTTCCTTTTTGCGTGATAATGTATTGTAAATCTGTAGCTGATTTTCCATTGGTTCCAGAAATTTGTGCAAAGGTAGAAAATTTCTGCGCAACTGGAGAGGCTCATTTACGTTTGAATATCGTCCGCCTTGCTGAGAATGAGATTTATATTACCGGAAGATGAATAGAAAAAACAGACCCTTTTCCAACTTCACTTTTTACTTCAAGATTTCCTTTATTTCTTTTGACAAAATCGTTACAAAGAACTAAGCCTAAGCCGGTTCCTTTTTCCTTGTTTGTTCCTTCCGATGAGTAGTTTGTTTCTAACTTAAAAAGGTCATCAATATTTTCAGGACTGATACCAATTCCTGTATCTTGTACTTCAATACGTATTTTTTCATGATTTTTAGAGGCGTCCAGTGTAATCGTACCCTTCGAACTTGTGAATTTTATAGCATTTGAAATCAAGTTCCGGAGTACAGTCTCAAGCATTAATTGATCGGTGGAGAGACTAAAGTCTGAAGGAATCTTATTAATAAATTGAAGATCTTTTTCCTGCAATCTAAGCTGAAACAGAAGAAAAATATGATTGACTAATTCCTGCAAATTGATCGGTTGAGTTTCAACTTTATTTTCACCAGATTCAAGATATGACCAGTTTAGGAGGTTGTCAACCAGAGCAAAACTTTGTTTTGCAGATTGAGAAACTAACGAGTTGTAATAGCCAATTTTGCTGAAGTCTTGGTTTTTGATCTCTTCATCAATTAAATCAAGAAAACTAATCATGGATGATATTGGTGCCCGTAAATCATGAGAGATGATTCGAAAAAATCGGTCTTTTGCGACATTCAATTTCTTTAATTGCTTATTTTTTCTTTTGATCTGATCATCCTTCTTCAAAATTTCGAGCTCATCTTGTTCTTTATGCAATAAGATAAAAATCAATGGCCATGCAATCGAGACGATAAAAAGCCCCAATCCTGGTAACACATTATAATATTCTGGGCTATGGAGAATTAGATCTATCTTGAGTAGAAAGGTATGAATTGCTCTGTTTAAAAAGAGGATTGATAGAATAAAACCAAGCCAACCTGCTGCTTTTTGTAATTTTGAACGAGGATTTCGTAATGAGAAGTCGATCCATACATAGGCGTAGAATAAGAACCAAAAGAAAGAAGCTACAATAACTCGTTGATTAATATTATTGGATGCTATTGCGTATAAAATACTAAAAATGAGTCCGATAATGAGTAGAGTAGTGAATTTCTTTTTGACAAACGTTTGCGTTGCTGTAAGCAAAGTATAGATTTCCAACGCTACACCAACAGCCAAAAAAGTGTTTCCTATAGACATGGCGGCCGGCTCCAGATTTCTAACTTGGAGAAAATAGATCAGCCAGGCAACTGTTTGCAAAGATCGGGCTAAAACATACTTGTTAAGTTTACGAATTCTGGAATGGTACAATCGAATGTAGATCAGGAAAAAAGTAATAATGAATAGATTTCCAAGGATCAGAAAAAGGAACAATGTTTTTACATTAACGTCTAACATCAGCTTGCCATCGGTTAGTTGGAAGATAATATTACGAACATTTTTGTCTTTTAGCTATCGTTTGCAACAGATAGTTTTATTAAAAATGTTCAGCAACATTAATATTCCAGTTAATTAACTGCTTTTTCCAGCTGTGAATGATCATTTTAATAATATCCCAACCATTTTCCCCGGATCCACCCATTCGTCAAACTGTTCGGATGTCAGTAGTCTTAAATCAAGGGCAGCCTGCTTTAGAGTCAAGTTTTCAGCATGAGCTTTTTTCGCAATCTTGGCGGCGTTCTCATAGCCAATGTGTGTGTTCAGCGCGGTCACCAACATCAGGGAATTTTTCAGATGCTCATCAATCCTGGTGTGGTTAGGTTCGATACCACCAGCACAATGGTCATTAAAAGCCTGGCAAGCATCGCCCAGCAAGGTTGCCGACTGCAAAAAAGCGTTGATCATGACGGGCTTAAACACATTCAATTCAAACTGTCCGTTTGATCCGGCAATGGAAATGGTGGTATCGTTGCCCATAATTTGAGCGCAAACCATGGTCAGCGCTTCCACCTGCGTGGGATTAACCTTGCCGGGCATGATGGAAGAGCCGGGCTCGTTGGCGGGAATCGTGATTTCGCCAATTCCTGAACGCGGTCCGGAAGCCAGCAACCGAATGTCGTTGGCTATTTTCATCAGGCTGACAGCCAACTGTTTTAAGGCGCCATGCGATTCGACAATCGCGTCGTGTGCAGCCAGTGATTCGAACTTGTTTTCAGCCGTTACAAAGGGTAAGCCGGTTAATTTGGCAATGGATTTTGCCACTTCTTCAGGATAACCATCAGGCGTATTGAGGCCGGTTCCGACAGCCGTTCCTCCCAATGCCAATTCTGAAAGGTGAGGAAGCGTATTTTTTAAGGCTTTTAATCCGTGATTCAATTGCGAAACGTAGCCCGAGAATTCTTGTCCCAGGGTGAGGGGAGTAGCATCCATCCAGTGGGTACGGCCAATTTTGACGACGTTCATCATTTCCTTAGATTTCATTTGCAAGGTATCACGCAGCAGTTCAACCTTTGGGATGGTGTGCCCGATCAGTTTTTTATAGGCTGCAATGTGCATGGCCGTGGGAAACGTGTCATTCGACGACTGCGACTTATTGACGTCGTCATTCGGATGAATAAACAGCTCGCCTTCACCCAACTTATTACCGGCCAAAACGTATGACCGGTTCGCCACAACTTCATTTACATTCATATTGGACTGTGTTCCTGAGCCGGTTTGCCATACCACCAGCGGAAACTCATCATCCAATTCGCCTGCGATAATTTCATCGCATACTTGTTGAATTAGCTCACTTTTTTCGTTGGGTAAAACGCCTAATTTTTCGTTAGTGATGGCTGCCGCTTTTTTCAGAAAACCGAACGCATGGATAATTTCAACAGGCATACTGGCTGCGGGTCCAATTGGGAAATTCTGAACAGAGCGTTGGGTTTGCGCTCCCCAGTATTTATCTGCAGGAACTTTCACTTCGCCAAGTGTGTCTTTTTCAATTCGATATTTCATAGCAATTGTATTCATTAGTTTCAACTACTACGACACGCGAACCGTTAAGTTTGTTTGATTCTATAGAATCCGGATTTGTTTGAGTGATGGGTTTGCTGATTTTCAGGGAAATGAAAAAATGAATGGCTTTGTTTTTTCATTCAAAATTGCACCTATATTTGCGGCTAGTTATTTGATGTTTTGAATGAATAGGTTAACGCCTTTAAAAGAGCGGCTTCTGCTGAAAAATCAGGAGGAGTACCAGGTGAAATACAACTATTTGAAATTCCCTTCACCGGAAGAAGCAGCGACTGCGACGCAAGAACGACAAGCGATTTTGTCGGCTATTGAAAGCAGGGTCAAGTGGGGATTTCATAACAGCAAAGTGGATGTTTCGAAACTGTCCAAAGGTTGTCAGCTTTGTGGAGAAGGGCAATGGTCTTGTCTCTTCATCAACAATTTGTGTAACGGGAAATGTTTCTATTGTCCTACGCAACAGTCTGACATGGGCCAGCCGGAGACCAACACGCTACTATTTGTTGATCCAAAAACCTATGTCGACTACGTCCGTCAATTTGGGTTTAAAGGAGTGAGTATTTCAGGAGGCGAACCACTGATTTCATTTGAGAAAAGCTTGTCGTTTGTCAAAGCGGTGAAAGAGGCCTTTGCTGATGAAGTTTACGTTTGGCTATACACTAACGGCATTTTATTGACGCCAGAGAAAGTCGAAGCGCTAAAGAACGCCGGACTAAATGAAATACGCTTCGATATTGGTGCTACCGATTACAAAACCGACCAACTGAAGTTAGCTGTTGGGCAAATTCCAGTTGTAACAGTTGAAATACCCGCTGTTCCGCAGGAAGAAGAATTGCTGAAGGAGAAAATAAGGGAGTTGAAAGATTTGGGAGTGAATCACCTGAATTTCCACCAGATGCGGTTGACCCCTTACAATTTCAACAAGTTGATTGAACATGATTACACCTACAACCATGGCGAAAAAGTTACCGTGATGGATTCGGAATTGACGGCTTTGCGACTCATTCAATTTGCGTTAGACCAGAGCATTGATTTACCCATCAACTACTGTTCGTTTGTTTATAAAAACAGGCATCAAAAGTCGGCCAATCGTCAAAAACATGCTTCGATCGTAAAATATTCATGGGAAGAAATTACCGAGAATGGGTTCATCCGAAATCTCTTTGTTAAAGTGAAAGCTGATGATCATCATTCAATTCAGAGGCAATTTGAGCGGGAATTGGCTGAAGGGAAAATGGCTTTTAGCGCAGCAATCAACCGGCTCGATTTTCACGTGGAACAGCTGCCTGAAATCAAACGACTGAACTTGCCATTGTTTGTGGAATACCATGTCAGCCAGATTTTTCCACAGGCCACCGGATTAAATGATTTTGAAACGATTTATTTGAATGAAGAACAGGAAGTGGTGGTTGAACGCCGACCGGCAGCTTTGCCTGTTGAATTGACTGCTGAAAGGCTGGAGGTAGTTGAACAACTACTGAATGGCAAGATCGGATATGATGAGCCTGATGATGCTTCAGTACAACAAATCATGACTTTCGAATTGATCCCGGAAGGCTTGGCGGAATATTATTAGCAATCCCAATCGATCGAGCGGTTTAAAACCGTCCGATCGACTTTAAACAGCTCGCTTAGTTTTGTTGCAATTTGTGCAGAATTTCCAGCATTTCAGGGGCAAGATCGGTGTGGTGATGTACAATTTTCCAGCTTCCGTTTTCTTTCCGGTAGATATTGGTCACTCGAACCTGACCGTGAACCTTGTTTCCTGCAATCTTAAACTCGGCATCCTCCGTTCCTGTTTCATAAGCGAGGTCGGCGGATGCGACGATGAGTTGATCCTTAAGCTCAACTTTTCCGTCGCTGGACACTTGTGCTACTTGATCCCAGCTGTTCCAAACGTCGTCCCATCCGATCTGGCACCCTCCAACCGGATGCATGGTAGAAACTTGTTGTCCGTGCGACCAGATTTCTTTTAGCGATTGCGCATTGCCATTCACCATCTTATTTAAAGCGGTATAAAACTGACTTGATGCTTTGCGAACTTCATCTTCATTTGCCATAAGTTGTATTCCTTTCGTTTTGGTAACAGATTAGCTTACTGCTTTTTTGTGAAGGAGTTACAAAAATGGCCATAAAAAATACCAACAAGTCTTTATTTGTGGCATGCCGGGGGATGATTTTTCTTTAGAGGTCTGGAAAATATTTCAGTTTGAAAAAATGGAAGTTAGTATTTCAGGTGCTAATTTAATCCCACGAAATTGGAAATAGCGGCCAGTAAGCTATAAATCGGAGAATCTGCTAAGCAGCTCTGGCAGTGGCTGAAGGTAAACAGGCAGTCAATCAGGTCGGTGAACATGTGAAACAGCAGCCCGATGCCGATGATGTTGAATGGCCTGCGGAAGAACAGCAAAACAACATAGCCGGCCATGGCATAATAGGAGTGCAGTGGGTGAAAGCCAATACTGCAGCGGTCGGCCTGAAATATCGGTGTCGCCAGCAGATGATCCAGGTCAACCAGTATGGTTAACAGCAGAATGAGGTATGCTTTTTTCCATTCGCTCCGGAAGAAAATCCAGGCAATGGCCAGCGGGAAAACCAAGTGTAAGAAGTAATGCGTAAAAACTTGCATAGGCGCTTTAAGCTAATCTCTTTACCGAACTACTCAAGAGGAAGTAAAACAGTGCTGCAAGATATTCAATTTAACCCGGATTATGTATTAGAACTTCGTTATGAGTATTTTCAATACGTAATAGATATTCTAGTGCATATTGCGGGTTTAATCAATCGGAGTTTAAGCGTTGTTGCTTTTTCCGGTTAAATGCTTTTCCTTATCTTCCCGGTCCTAAATTCAAAACAATGCAACAAAAAGTTTATTTCTTATCGACTTGCGACACTTGTCGGCGGATCATGAAGGAAGTAGGTGTTGACGATAGCTTTGAGCAGCAAGACATTAAGTCTAGCCCCGTAACCGAAGAGCAAGTGGTGGAGTTCTACCAGCACACTGGCAGTTACGAAGCGCTGATTAATAAACGGGCCCGTAAGTTGAAAGAAGTGTTGACTGAAAACCCGGTAAAGGATGATGCCGATTACAAGAAACTTTTGCTGAAGGATTACACGTTCCTGAAGCGTCCGGTTTTTGAAATTGATGGTCAGCTATTCGTTGGAAATGCCCCCAAAGTTGTAGAAGCAATCAAAAGAAAGCTCAAACGCTGATTTGTTGATGACCAGCAGTGACAGAGCTGGTCATTCAGTCGCCGGGGAGTCTTTTGCTGATTACTCAGTCTTACACAACATTGATCAAGTCCTCTTTCGGTTTTGTCAGTTGTCCAAAAACAGAAGCATTGAGATCGTATTTTTCCAGGATGGCTTTCACTTCATCTAATGAACTTTCCTCTACGGCAAGCAGCAGCCCGCCAGAAGTTTGAGGATCGCAAAGTAGCAACTTGTCATCTTCCGACTTTAATTTTACGCGGCAACCATAACTGTCCCAATTGCGATGAGTACCACCGGGAATACAGCCTTGCACAATGTATTCGGCCACTTCAGCAAAGCGTGGAATTTTGTCCATCTCAATTTCTGCTGACAATTTGCTTCCCTCACACAACTCCGTTAAGTGCCCCAACAGTCCAAATCCCGTCACATCGGTCATTGCTTTTAAACTGGGTATTTGGGCCAGTTCGGCTCCAACTTTATTTAGCTTCATCATCGAATCGGGAGCAATCTGGCTGTGCTCAGGCTTTAGTTTTCCATTTTTCTGAGCGGTAGTTAAAATTCCAACGCCCAAAGGTTTGGTTAAAAGCAAGTGGCAACCTTCAGTGGCAGTGTCATTTTGCTTGAGCTGATCGATTGCAACCTGCCCGGTAACCGCCAGCCCAAAGATTGGCTCAGGACTATCAATACTATGACCGCCAGCCAGCGGAATGCCCGCTTCAATACATGATTGACGACCTCCATCCAATACCTGTTGAGCAATTTCGGGAGCCAGTTCATTCACCGGCCAACCCAAAATAGCAATGGCCAGCAACGGCTTTCCGCCCATGGCATACACATCGCTGATGGCATTGGCAGCCGCGATTTTTCCAAAGGTGAACGGATCGTCAACAATGGGCATAAAAAAGTCGGTGGTGCTGATAATCGCTGTACCATTCTGCATATCGTAAACAGCTGCATCATCGCGGCTATCATTCCCAACAAGTAGGTGGGGATGGTCAACCGCAGCCAGCTGGCTTTGCAATATGGTGCTTAATACTTTAGGTGATATTTTACAGCCACAACCGGCGCCATGACTATATTGCGTGAGCTTGACTTCGTTCATATTCTTCTACAAATTTTATAAGGATTTGAGCATTTATCCGGGCATCGATTTTCGAAAGCTTTAATCGATGCACCCTTGTTGGATCGCGATGTTCAACACCACGGTTGTAAGCTTTATCGTAGTATCGAAGGGCAATCATTGCGACTTCAAAATAGTTGTTCTCAACCAGGTAATCGTTCGCCAGCTTTACATTTTGTCCGCCTAACCGTTTGCTGATACCATTAATCGCCGATGCCAGCAAATCATTTCCAAATGAGGCGTAATCGCTAACCAAAAACTTTGCGCGTTCAGCTTTCGGGATGTCAATAAAATAAACCGGTTGCTGGCGTATCTGGCGGAAAAAGTTGATTGGAATTTTTACATGTCCAATACTGTGACTTTCATCTTCCACCCAGATTGGTTTGTTTAATTGAAATTGACGTAGTTGCAGATGGAGCTCATTTTCAAATTGCTCCACCGTTGGCTGGGCGCTTTCACCAATCGCTCCAAAAGCGGATCCTTTGTGATGGGCCAAGCCCTCCAGATCAATGACCTGCTGCCCCAATTCCCTGATTTTTTCAAGCAATTGTGTTTTTCCGCTACCGGTGTAACCTCCCAGTACCCGAAGTTGAAAGGGCTGGTCAAAAAAGTTTAGCACATAATTACGATAGGCTTTATAGCCCCCGGTAATTACGTACACTTCATCAAAACCATTGCTGTGCAAGTGTTCGGCAAATGCCTGGCTACGCATGCCGCCCCGCCAGCAATGTACGGCAACAGCCTGTTTCCCGGCTACATTGCGACTTTCGCGGATAAACCAATCCAGTTTTGGTGTGACGTATTGATAACCCAGTTCAATGGCTTTTTCGCGCGACTGTTGTACGTAAACCGTACCTACATCTGCTCGTTCTTCATTCGAAAATAGTGCAATGTTGGTCGCTCCCGGAATATGGCCTTTTTCAAATTCTCCGGGCGAACGAACATCAATCAGAGGCAGTGGGTGCTCCTGAGAAAAATAGTCACCGATGCTGATTTTGGTTATCATGAGTGCAAAAGTAGCTGATTTTTTCGTACTACCCTGTCGGGCTATTTATCCATTTTGCAACTTGATGTGTTGCCAATTTCAATCTTAAGCCTACTTATTCCTTGATAATTATCACTTTTGACATTACATTTGCATCAATTTATTGAATGTTCCCTGTGATTGGGAATTTGTGGTTATAAAGAAGAGTGGAGAGAACGGGCTCTGTTAAACTCTGGCAACCCTCTGTTAAACAACGGGAACGGTGCCAAAACCCGGCCGGTAACGGAATTATAATTGAAACTAAAATTTGAAAGAGTGAAAATACAATCAAACTTCCATTTCCTGTTAAGCTTCATGCATTTTTCGAACCGATGTATGCGCTGATCGGCGCCATATATTTCTGTTTTCCACAAAATAGTTTAGCAGATTGATTCCAAATCATCAGGGCTAAGCTTAAATAGAGACAAGACTAACACAAAGAGAGAAATGATTTTTGAACCCAGGACATATCGCAACAGTTTTTCGAAAGAACGCTTTCAGTCGTTTGTAATTACCTGCAATGATTCCGATTTATGGATTGGAGTTGATCCTGCTTCATATAAAGATGAGATGAGTGCAGTGGCGTTGAAAAAACTCACAGCCATGCAGAGCGAACTGGAAGTTTACATTGCAGGTGACAGTTTTTTTAAGAAAAGCCTGAAACCTTGTGATGTACAGGAAAATGCGCCAGATTTTGTCAGGTCGATGGCCGAGGCTGCTGAAAAAGCAGGCGTTGGTCCAATGGCCGCAGTGTCTGGCATGTTTAGTGAGTTAATTGGTAGGGAGCTTTTGGAAAACTTCTCAATCGATGAATTGGTTGTTGTCAACGGTGGCGACATCTACATGAAACTGCAAAAATCGCAGGTAATGACTGTTTTTGCAGGCGAATCGCCCCTGTCGGGAATGGTAGGATTAGAAATTGATGCTGAACAAACACCACTGGGTATTTGTACTTTTGCTCAGACAGAGCAAACCCCGATGAACTTTGGAAAGGCTGATGCCGTAATTATAGTCTGTAAAGACGCCGCTTTGGCTGATGCATTTACAACAGGGTTTGGCAATTTGATTAAAAAGCCAGCCGATGTGGAGAAAGTATTAAAACGCACGGAACGCTTTGAGGAAGTTATTTCGGCTGTGCTGATCTGCGATGATCAGATCGGCATCCGAGGTGAATTTGAAATAAAACTTTTAAGTTGAAAAATGAGGCAAAAGTGAGCGGGTGACTCTGAGTCACCCGCTCACTAAAACCCGCCCAAACAAAATAAGATGACAGATAAAAACGACATACGCGAAGAACTAAAAACCAGGGTTCTGGTGCTGGATGGTGCCATGGGAACCATGATTCAGAAATACAAATTGGAGGAGCAGGATTTCCGAACCGACGAAATGGCTGAACTGACCAATGAAATGTTCGGAAATAACGATATGCTTTCCTTGACACGTCCGGAGATTATTCGTGGGATTCATGCTGAGTTTTTGGATGCCGGATCCGACATTTTGGAAACCAATACTTTTAATGCCAACCGCATTTCTCAGGCTGATTATCACACCGAGAATTGGGTGTATAAAATGAATAAAGCTTCTGCTGAGTTGGCTCGCGATGTCGCAGATCAGTTTACCCAAAAAGACCCCTCAAAACCACGTTATGTCGCTGGTGCGCTGGGGCCAACCAACAAGACCTTATCGCTTTCACCTGATGTGAATGATCCCGGCTATCGGGCAGCTTCGTTTGATAGTGTGAAAGAAGCTTACCGTGAGCAACTGGAAGGTTTGCTGGATGGTGGTGTTGACCTGTTGCTGGTGGAAACCATTTTTGATACGCTGAATGCCAAGGCGGCGTTGTTTGCTGTTGAAGAAGAGTTGGAAAAACGAGGAATTCGCCTTCCGGTGATGGTTTCCGGAACAATTACCGATGCCAGTGGACGGACACTTTCCGGACAAACGGTGGAAGCTTTCCTGAACTCCATGCGCCATATCGACCTGTTGAGTATTGGATTGAACTGCTCGCTGGGAGCCAAAGATATGCGCCCCTATTTGGAGGAAATGGCTAAAAAAGCGCCATTCTACATCAGTGCTTATCCGAATGCCGGGTTGCCAAACCAGTTTGGTGAATACGATGAAACACCGGAAGAAATGGCGGGGCAGGTGAAAGACTTTTTGGACAATCATTTTGTCAATATTATTGGTGGCTGTTGTGGCACAACGCCGGATCATATTCGCAAATTTGCCGGTATTGCTGCAGCTGCCGAACCACATATCAAACAAAAAAATGATGAACTGACTCGCTTCAGTGGACTGGAGCCGGTGACCATCACTGCTGATACCAACTTTGTGAATATCGGTGAGCGTTGTAATGTATCGGGTTCACGTAAGTTCGCGCGGTTGATTCGCGATGAAAAATATGAAGAGGCGCTGGCTGTAGCTCGCGCCCAGGTGGAAGATGGTGCCCAGGTGATTGATGTGAACCTGGATGACGCCATGCTGGATGCCAAGAAGGAAATGGTCACCTTCCTGAACCTGTTGATGGCCGAACCCGACATCGCCAAACTACCGGTGATGGTCGATTCGTCGAAATGGGAAGTGATTGAAGCCGGATTGAAATGCTTGCAGGGTAAGGCGATTGTGAACTCCATCAGTATGAAAGAAGGAGAGGAGCAGTTTCTTGAACAAGCCCGAAAAGTAAAACGCTATGGTGCGGCAGTGGTTGTGATGGCTTTTGATGAAAAAGGACAGGCTGACAACTTTGAGCGACGCATTGAAATTTGTGAACGCGCCTACAAGTTGCTCACTGAGAAGATCAACTTCCCCGCTGAAGATATCATCTTCGACCCCAATATTCTGACGATTGGGACGGGAATGGAAGAGCACAACAACTATGCGGTGGACTTTATCAAGGCCATAAGCTGGATTAAAAATAACCTGCCACATGCCAAAACCAGCGGGGGTGTGAGTAACGTGTCATTCTCCTTCCGCGGAAATAATTTGGTGCGTGAAGCCATCCACTCGGTGTTCCTGTTTCATGCTATTAAAGCCGGACTGGATATGGGAATTGTGAATCCGGGTATGCTACAGATTTACGATGAAATTCCGAAGGATTTACTCGAATATGTAGAAGACCTGGTGATGAACCGCCGTCCGGATGCGACCGAACGATTGTTGGAATTTGCCCAGGATTTGAAGGCAGATCCCAATAAAGTAGTGCGTAAAGATGAATGGCGCGAACTGCCGCTCGAAAAGCGACTGGAGCACTCCCTGGTAAAAGGATTGCCCGATTTTATTGAACAGGACCTGGCCGAAGCATTGCCTAAATATCAGCCAACACTAAATATCATTGAAGGGCCGCTGATGGACGGCATGAACGTGGTTGGCGACTTGTTTGGATCGGGAAAAATGTTCCTGCCCCAGGTGATCAAATCAGCCCGGGTGATGAAAAAAGCGGTGGCCTTTTTGTTGCCGTATATCGAGGCTGATAAAGCCAAATACAAGAATCAGCAAAGCAGTCAGAAAAAAGTACTGATGGCCACTGTAAAAGGTGATGTGCATGATATTGGTAAAAATATTGTGGGCGTGGTGCTGGCTTGCAACAACTACGAAGTCATTGATTTAGGAGTGATGGTTCCAACCCAAAAGATATTGGAAACCGCCAAGAAGGAAAAGGTCGATATCATTGGGCTGAGTGGCTTGATTACGCCCTCATTGGAGATCATGGCCAGTGTAGCGACTGAAATGGAACGCCAGAATTTTGACCTTCCGCTGCTGATTGGTGGCGCTACAACTTCAAAAATTCATACGGCGGTAAAAATTGAACCCAATTATTCGCATCCGGTTATTCACGTGAAAGACGCCAGTCGCACAGTGAATGTGGTGGCGAACTTATTGGCAAACAATAAGGAATATATCCAGTCGGTAAAAGACGATTACGCCAAAGTACGCGAGTTTCATGGTCAAAAGAAGAAAAGAGAATACCTGACCCTGGAGGAAGCCCGTGCCAATAAGTTTCAAATTGACTGGAGCAGAGATGAAATATATAAACCCAAACAAACGGGTATTTTTGAGTTGATTGATTTCCCGATTGCAGAATTGCGGAAGTACATCGACTGGAATTTCTTCTTCTTTGTATGGGAATTGCGAGGCAAATTTCCGGATATACTGGAAGATGAACGCCAGGGCGAGCAGGCCCGCAAAGTGTATGAAGATGCTCAGAAGATGTTGGATGAGATCATCGAAAAGAAAATGATTCAGGCCAACGGAATTTATGGTATCTGGCCGGCACATTCCGAAGGAGATGACATTGTTCTGTTTGATGATGAAGGCCGGGAAAAAGAACTGGGTCGTTTTTATCATTTGCGTCAGCAGGAAAAGAAACGCGAAGGCTCCCCCAATTTCTGTTTGTCAGATTTTGTGGCTCCCAAGGAAATTGATAAAACCGATTATTGCGGCGCATTTGCCGTAACTGCCGGTGTTGGTATCGAAAAGTGGATGGCTGAGTTTAAAGCAGATCATGACGACTATAACGCAATTATGCTCGAAGCGCTGGCCGATCGGCTGGCCGAGGCTTTTGCTGAGCTGTTGCACGAGAAAGTGCGCCGCGAATACTGGGGGTATGCTCCGGATGAAAACTTAAGCTGGGATGACATCCTGAAAGTGAAATACCAGGGAATTCGCCCGGCAATGGGTTATCCGGCTTGCCCGGAACACCACGAAAAGGAGAACCTCTTTAGTGTGTTGGGCGCTGAAAAGATTGGTATTACACTATCCGAACATTATGCCATGTACCCAACCGCAGCGGTGTGCGGACAGTTTTTTGCCCATCCCGAATCACGTTATTTCAGCTTGGAGAAAATTGGTAAAGATCAGGTGGAAGATTATGCACGCCGCAAAGGAGTTTCAGTAGATTTGGTGGAACAGTTCCTGCCGGTTAACTTGAACTATAAAGGCGTATAAAAATTAAATGATAATAAAGAATACGATGAAAAAAGTAATAATCGCATTTCTTTTAGGAATGGTTCTTATGTTTGTGCTCGATATGGTTTTTCACTTCAATAATTCAGTTGAAAAACAACTGGAAAGAGAAACAAATAAGGCTGGAAAGAAAATAGAAAATCTGTTTAAAAAGTAGGCAAAATGAAGGTTATCGACATCATCAACAAAAGCGACAAAACGGTTTTTTCGTTTGAGTTGCTCCCTCCCCTTAAGGGAAATGATGCAAGTAATATATACAGGACTATTGAGAGCCTGATCGATTACGATCCCAAGTATATTAACATCACAACTCACCGCGATGAGATGGTTTTCAAGGAATTACCCGATGGAACCATCGAAAAGCGAACCGTGCGTAAACGCCCGGGAACAGTGGCTATTGCTGCCGCTATTCAACACAAATACGGCATTCCGGTGGTGCCTCATATTTTGTGTGGTGGTTTTTCGAAAAGCGAAACTGAACACGTATTGATTGACCTGAACTTTATGGGAATTAATAACGTGTTAGCTTTGCGTGGCGATGGACTGAAAACAGACCATATTTTTCGGCCAAATCCTGATGGTAATGGAAATGCCAACGAGCTGGTGGAGCAGATTGTAAACCTCCGGGAAGGTAAATATTTAGAGCCGGATTTAAAGAATAATTCACCACTCGATTTTTGCATTGGAGTTGCTGGCTACCCCGAAAAGCATTTTGAATCACCCAACTTTGATACAGACATGGATCGCCTGAAACAAAAAGTTGAGGCTGGTGCTGATTACATTGTTACTCAAATGTTTTTCGACAACCAGGTGTACTACAACTTTGTAGAAAAATGCCGGGCAAATGGAATTACAGTGCCAATTATTCCCGGAGTTAAGCCCATCAACATGAAAAGCCAGTTGACGGTATTGCCAAAAATATTTGCAATCGATCTTCCACAAGAGTTGTCAACCGAGCTTGCAAAGTGTAAGAATAACGACGATGCCAAAATTGTAGGTACTGAATGGGCCATTTACCAATCCAAAGATTTGGTCGCGAACAATGTACCCAGTTTGCATATGTACACTTACGGTGTTTCCGACAATGCACGAAAAATTGTTGAGGCGGTTTTCTAAAAGCATGCAATCGTTTCAATCCAAGAATAATAAAATCCGACCTTTTAAAAGTCGGATTTTTTTGTTTATCAGTGCTTTTATTTCCTAAATGCCCGAATTCTTCTCAGCAGCAACTTAGGGAATGTAAATATCAGCGATGAATACGAGCAATCCGGATTTCGTCGGAGGTCATGCCCATGACCCCACTCTTATTTTTGAAAGTTGTTTTTCGAGTTTTCTTTCTGAATAAGAAAATAGTGATTCAAATCCTGTCGGTAGAACTGAACGTGGATCACTATCTGACAGAATCGATGCTCTTAACAGATAGTTATAGTTTTTCGCACTTATTTTGCTTGCTAGAACATAATATAGCTAAATTGAAAACCAAGAGTAGGAGACAAATCACCAGCATTTTCTTGAAAATCTTGCAGGTAGCCCAAGCCAATGTGCATGTTGAACAGAAAATTACCACCTAAATCTCGTTGAATTCCCCAGTGAACTTCGGTTAATAAAGCCCGATTTAATTGGTAGGTTTTTATGTTTCCAAAGCTATATTTTACTTGAGCGGCAATGTAGTTCCCTGAATTATGTTTTGTGTTCTTATTCTTTTTTACTCGTTTTTCGATGTTGTAGATGTATTTTAGTCTCGACCTCATATATGGCGTGGGGCGTGCAACGTCGAGCAAATATTCAGCTCCAGCTCCATAGTCTGTCATTCCCATTCCTGCTCCCAAGGAATTATCAATGCTAAATTTTTCAGAAAGGGGAAACTCATAACTAAGCTCAAGTCCGTGGAGTCCGATACCAATCTTAGCCATTTCTTGCAAGTTGTTTTTTTCAAAATTTTGTGCCGAAACAAGATTGGTAAAAAGAACTAACCCGATAACAACTAGTTTTCTCATAAATGTAGTTTGTAAATATATTTATTATGCCAGTAATGAGTGCGAAGATATTGTTTTTTATATTTATGTTTATCATCTGGGCGGTTTTTTTTCAGTCTATTTTTGTTTTTTTTAATGATATAAAAATCGGGTTTTAAAATTGACAAGGAAGACAAATGTGAAATGAACAGGCTTTCCCATTGATGGAGTGTATATTCCTCGACAATTCGATCTGTTTTGCGTCGGCTTCATTCTAACAAGAGGCAAAAATCGGGTGACTTGGTTTTCTTCTTTGAAAATTCCTACCTTTCCTCGCTCAAAATCAAACAAAAATGAATCTGCCGAATATCACCCATACCAATGTTGATGTTTTTCTAAACCGGGAAGATATTATTCTCGACACGATTGCCCAAATCATGAAAGATTTTGGTTTGTTCGGTGTTGAAATCCGGTTTTCGGGTCATGTTGATGATGCTTACCATGAACTCCACCAGCAATTGGTTGAACAGATCGATACCTTGTTGATCAACAAATCGGATTTGTTGCTGTCTATTTTGTACCAGGTTGACATTACCGATCGCGATATTTCCCGCACACAGGCCGATTTTCCGCGCTACAATCAAGTAGAAGTCATTGCTCATCAAATTATCTTCCGCGATCTGAAAAAGGTCTTATTTCGTCGCTATTTTAGTGCAAAGGGTTAACTACCCGGGAAATGGAGTTGTAGTCGTTTTCTTTCTGGAGAAAAGGTGGCTCTTGTGAAAACGTTTTCAGTTGAGTATTTTTACCTTTTGCTTACACTACTAGCATATAATTCACTTTTAAAATTGAAAAAATGAGGTACTCATACACCTGGCTGGTCTTAATTATTATTGGTTTATATCTGACTTCTTGTCACACATCGGTAAAAGAAGAGAATTGGCAACTCGCTGAAATACCCACCATTGAAGAAGTCGGTCAGGATAATATGCCAGCTGAAATCGCTCCGGTTAAAGCGCCTTTTGAAACGATTGTTTTTACAAAGCCTGTTTTTCCTGATGATACCATTCGTGTTGATCTTTCGGAAGATAAAATCAATACAAGCACCATTCAGGATGCTATTAATCAACTCAGCTTAAACGGAGGAGGAACGCTGATTCTTCCTGTAGGGGAGTGGCTAAGCGGACGATTGGAGCTTAAAAGCAACGTGAATCTGCACATTCCCGAGGGCTGCACCTTAAAGTTCAGTGCATGGGTGAAAGATTTTCAGCCCGGCGTTTTTACCCGCATCGAAGGCGTGGAAGTCATGTCGCTGGGAGCTTGTATTTATGCGAATAATCAGCAAAACATCGCGATTACCGGAGGTGGACAGCTGGTTGGTCCGTCGGCCTCAAAGGGAGATATTCGTGAGCGTATTGAGCGGTCTGATGTAATTGAAAATGTAGTAGCTTCGGGCTTAGCCGTTGAGCAGCGAATTTACGATGGAACACAAGAGTCAGGGAGTATTTTTCCTCCCATGTTTATTTCTCCCATCAATTGTAAAAAGGTCTATATCGAAGGTATTTCACTCGATCAAACGGCTTTCTGGAATATTGTACCGATTTACTGCAACGATGTCATTATTCGCGGTGTGAAGGTCAACTCGGTTGGAATAAAAAGGGGAGACGGCATCGACATTGAATCGAGCAGTGATGTATTGATTGAATACAGTACCTTGAATTGTGGCGATGATTGTTTTACCATGAAATCGGGCAGAGGTCATGATGGACTTCGAATTAATAAACCTACGGAAAATATAGTTGTTCGGTATTGCTTGGCACAGGAGGGGCATGGCGGAATTACCTGTGGAAGTGAAACGGCTGGTATGATTCGGAACTTGTATGTTCACGATTGCGTTTTTCAGGACACCGGAGTTGGAATACGTTTTAAAACCAGACGACCACGTGGTGGCGGTGGCGAGAACCTCATTTACGAGCGAATTCGGATGAATTTGAAGCATACCGCTTTTAAATGGGATATGCTTGGAGGGGAGTTGTACGTTGGCGAGTTGGCCCGGAGGCTCCCAGCGCTTGACATTAACGAGTTAACCCCTAAATACAGCACTATTTTTGCACGCGATATTCTGATCGAAAAAGCAACTCATTTTGTTAAAGTTTATGGGATTCCGGAATCACCACTCGAAAATTTGCAAATCGAAAACGTAGAAGCGAATTGTACCAATTTCTTCTATGCGCACGATATCGTTAACTCATCGTTTAAAAACATGAATTTAACGGCAAACGACAGTATCATTGAGTTGGTTGATGCCAGAAACTTATCGTTTGAAAACATTCATTTCAATACTACTAATGCACCGATACAGCTATCGGTAACCGGAGAATTATCGGATTCAATTTCGATCGATAATTGTACGAATATAATGGATCAAAATTGGGTTGCTGATAAAATGAATTAATAGAATCAAATACAAAGCAAAACAGCCGGAATCGAATTGATCCGGCTGTTTTGTTTTATTCTATTTTGTGGTGTTTAATTGCTCAAATCTACAAAATCACGTTGTGACTTAATCAGGTTAACTGAGTGTAGCACCAGGTTTTTAGTTTCTTTGATAACGTTGAAGAATAACAGGGAGTTACGTGTGCTCACGTCTTTTGCTTTTATTCGCTTGATTTGTTTTTTCTCCAACTGAGTCAACCTACCGGATAGCGACTCTTTCATTGACAAGATATCATCAAACTTCTCGTACTGATCTTCTTTAACAATGTGCAAGGCAAGGTTGAAAAATTCATCAACGAGACCTATCAATTCGGTTAATTCTTCTAATTGAACTTCGATGAATGGCTTGTGATTGTTATCCAGATGTTTGAAAAGTGGTTCGACCATGAAATTCAAGGAATGCGAAATTTCACGTTGGTAGTCGACAATCTGGACAAAACAATGTCCGCTGTCCATTGATTCTTGATGTAAGGTTTGAATCATTGGGAATACTTTGTCCTTCGCCTTTTTCACTTTTTTCTGAAATTTCTTATTCAGTTCTAATGATTCCTTCAGGTGCGACCGGTCTTCTTTTATAAAACTATCGATGCAAACAGAGAAAATCTGATTCGCATTAATAACCGTATTTAGGACTTGCTTTTTAGTTTTCTCCTTAATCATTTCTGAAACGTCAAGTTCTTCTTCTTCCTCTTCTTTTTCTTGCGCTTTTTTCTTGAAAAAGAAATAGGTTCTTCCAACCATTAGTATAGCCACTAAAATAAAGACGAAGATCATAAAGTTTCCACTGATTGAGATGATCCATGCAATGAATCCGGCAACACTAAAGGCAACTAAGGCTGTCATAAACCAACCGCCAATGACGGTAAATACTCCGGAAATCCGGTAAACGGCACTCTCTCGATCCCATGCCCTGTCAGCTAATGAAGTACCCATAGCCACCATAAAGGTTACATAGGTTGTTGACAGTGGTAATTTTAGTGAAGTACCAATCGAAATTAGGATACTGGCAACAACCAGATTAACCGATGCCCTGATTTTATCGAAAGCAGGTTTATCCTTTTCTTTTATTGCATTGTTTTCGTTCTCGGTATTTGGAACAAAACGATTGTCTAATCCTCTTATCACAGAGGCTGGAAGAACTTTTCGAATGCCTTTGTTAATCGTGATTGTTGTTCTTACCGCGGCTCTAGAAAAAGCCGATGAACCAAACCGCTCTTCGCCTTCACTCTGTCGCGATAAGTCAACAGTTGTGGCTACAACCGAACGTGCTTTGCGAGATGTAATCAGAGTGATAATCATGATCAGACCTGCAATAAGTAGCATGTAAGTGGGGGTGGGAACTTTTCCGGTTAGCATTCCCATTTCAAAGCTGTCTGGCGCAAGTGCACCATTAGCGATCCAAGCTTTGTACGATGAAAATCCAGCCAACGGAACTCCAATGAAGTTCACCAGGTCGTTTCCGGCAAAGGCCATGGCTAATCCGAAAGTACCAACCAATACTATAACTTTCGGGATATCAATTTTGAAAATAAGATAAAGTAATTGCAGAATAATAGTCCAGCCCACAAAGCTAACAAGTAGGATCTTAACCATGTTGTTTTTTAGAAAATCTACCGTGTCAGCCGACATGAAAACAGCTCCTTTGGCTCCCTTAATAACCATGAAATAGGTCATTGCAGCAATGGCAAGTCCACCAAATGCCGAGCCGTAATATTTTAATGTTTTGTTTTGTTTAAAACTGAAGATAACCCGGGCAATATATTGGACAATGGCACCGACTATAAAAGCGATAAATACCGAGAGTAAAATCCCGGTAATAATAGCAAGGGCTTTCTCCGAGTTAATGTATTTATGTAACTCACTAATTGACTGGCCTGCTCCACTAATTTTTACGAGAGACACCGCGACAGCGGAACCCAAAAGTTCGAAAACAATTGATACTGT
Organism: Sunxiuqinia indica; assembly: GCF_009847015.1. Taxonomy (GTDB): domain Bacteria; phylum Bacteroidota; class Bacteroidia; order Bacteroidales; family Prolixibacteraceae; genus Sunxiuqinia; species Sunxiuqinia indica. Next base: position 8,101 of record NZ_WVEM01000010.1, on the reverse strand, counting down.
GGTCGATGTTGGAAGGCCGAAGGTGTTAAACAAATCCAGCAAAATCACATCAGTGATCATCACGGCCATAAAAATAACCATGATCTCCGCAAAGAAGAACATGTCCGGATGGAAAATTCCTTTCCTCGCAACTTCCATCATACCGCTCGAAAAGGTCGATCCAACAAGTACGCCAAGACTGGCAACAGAAAAAATAATCCATTTGGGGGCGGCTTTTGATCCAATCGCTGAATTCAGGAAATTAACAGCATCATTGCTGACTCCAACAACCAAATCCGAAATTGCTAGTGCAAAAAGCACGATAACAAGAATTAAATAGAATTGTTCCATCATATTAGATATAAGATTGACGGAGGCAAAAATAGTGCTATCAATTAACCTACCACCTCTTTTGTGTTAATTTAATGTTAACGAACGGTCAAATTACTATTAATGAGCAAATGAGCAAAATTTTATTCTAATTTAGTCGCCAAACAAAAACGTTTATGAAGACTTATTCTCCTAGAAAGTTAGCGCTGTATTTGGCACAAGCTCTTACATTATTGACCATTGTGTTTGTTGTAGCAATTTCATTTACAGCTTTTTCACTCTGGTTGTACCTTATATTAGTCATACTTTATTTCGCCATCGTGTATTCTCTTATTCTTTTTATTATGCGAAAGTACGTTGATAACAGAATTGAGCCAATTTATAAGATTATTCGCAAAATTCCGGTAACAGGAAAGAAAATCAAGAAGCGTGAAGATAAAATTGACATGGTTTCTACGGCGCGACAAGAAGTAGAGGAGTGGGCCAAAAACCAGACGCAGGAAATTACTCGCTTGAAAGATCTGGAGAGATACCGGAAAGAATTTGTTGGTAATGTATCGCACGAATTAAAAACTCCTATTTTTAATATTCAAGGTTATATTTTGACTTTGCTCGAAGGAGGGATCGATGATCCGAAAGTGAATAAACTTTACCTAAAAAGAACAGAGAAAAGTATTGATCGGATGATTTCCATTGTGGAGGATTTAGAGTCAATTACAAAACTGGAATCCGGAGAGCTGAAGCTTAAGCTGGAAAGTTTTGACCTGGTTCGCCTGGTGGATGATGTGATTGAATTGGAGCAGATGATGGCTGTGGAGCGAAAAATACAACTGAATTTTAAACGGCCAGAAAAGCCGGTAAATGTTTTAGCCGACAAAAAGCGGATTATGGAAGTGATGACTAATCTGGTTTTAAATGGCATTAAATACGGCAAAAGAAAAGGATTCGTTAATATTTCATTTTACGACTTGAAAGAAAACCTCATGGTGGAAGTTGCCGACGATGGTTTGGGAATAGATAGCAAACATTTACCCCGTATTTTTGAGCGTTTTTACCGGGCTGATAAGTCACGTTCCCGGGAACAAGGAGGAACCGGGCTTGGTTTATCAATTGTAAAGCATATTATCGAGGCACACGAACAAACAATAAATGTTAAGTCTTCGGTGGACGAAGGAACAACTTTTACTTTCACGCTTGAAAAAGCCAAATGAAAGTAGTAATTTGCCTGTGATTTGAGATTTTAATCGTTTATTAACACATTTTCTAAGCTCTAATTCTACTTTTAGCAGCAGATAAGTTTTACCATTATGAGTGATACGAAGTACAAAATTTTACTGGTCGACGACGAAGTCGATATTTTAGAATTTATTAGCTATAACCTTGAAAAAGAAGGTTACAAAGTTTATACGGCTCAAAATGGGTTGGAAGCTATCAAAGTGGCTGAGAAGAAAACTCCGGATTTAATTATTCTGGATGTGATGATGCCGGAAATGGATGGAATTGCAGCCTGCGAAGAAATTCGTAAAATACCGTCGTTAAATAGTGTCGTCATTGCCTTTTTAACCGCACGTGGCGAAGATTATTCGCAAATTGCAGGATTCGAGGCAGGAGCAGACGATTATATCACCAAGCCGATTCGTCCAAAAGTGTTGGTTAGCCGTGTAAAAGCACTTTTAAAACGCACAGGAGGTGTTGCACCTGACCAAGTTGTTGAAAATTCGACTACCATAACTATTGGTGATTTGGTTATTGATAAAGAGCGTTACCTGATTAATACCAGAGGTCAGGAAATGATTCTTCCTCGAAAAGAATTTGAATTGCTTTCATTACTGGTCTCGAAACCGGGGAAAGTGTTTACCCGCGAAGAAATCTACTATTCGGTTTGGGGTGAAAACGTTGTGGTGGGAGACCGCACGATTGACGTTCATATTCGTAAATTGAGAGAAAAAATCGGGAACGATCATATAAAAACATTGAAAGGTATTGGCTATAAGTTTGTCGAATAGCACGAACAGAATCCCTTAGAAATAAGGGATTTTTTTATTTCTTTCCGTAACTTTGTTTAAAAGCCCGTTGAATATGAAACTACAATACCTGTTCGTATTATTGCTTGTAATAGCTGTTGCATGCAAAACCAAAGAAAAGAAGCAAGATTTGCAAGTTGAAGTTAATCCTCAGGATACCGTGCAAGTTGTGGAAGCTCCTGAGCCACCACCACCACCTCCGGTTGAAGAAATTGATATGGGAGTCAACCTGGACGACAAATACTTTTTGGTTGTTGATGTGTACACCGTAAAGGAATTTGCTGAAAGTTGGAACAAAGAATACCAGAAGCAAGGTTTTAAATCGGCTGTTATTATGCGTAATGAAGATGGCTACTACCGTTTAGCTGTTCAATCTTTTAATGATTTTGATTTAGCTCAAAACGCACTTGAGGTGCTTCGTCAGGAAGAGGATTTTAAGGATGCCTGGATTATGATTATAGATAAATAATGATCAGGTAATTCACCATGAACCCGAGAAAAAAGCCGGCATAAATTTGTAGTTGGCTGTGTTTTTTCAAGATTAAACGGGCGGTTCCAAGTATTCCGGCCAAAATAATTAAGCCGCACAATAGCATAGAACTATTGATTCCCATGCGAAATGATAAGGCAATTACAGCCCCAATAAGCCCTCCGATACCAGCCATATGATTGCTAATTTTCCATTTCATGGATATCAGTAGCAGCATAATGATGATGAGGATTGTGGCGAGCAAAAAGACACGATAGATTGGGTAAACATCCAGCCGCCCTAAATAGTAATAGCCCAGATAGTAATAAATAGCACTCATAAAAAGCGGGAGAACCCGGTCGGTGCTCTTGCTCATTGTTGCATCAAAATGCTTGTTAAATGATAGCAGTCCTAAGCTTAATACAGGAAGTAGGAAAGTGCTTAAAAAGATAATAATAAGCAGGAATTTTTTACCCTCAAAGCTCATCATCGAAAAATAGAAACCGGAATTCATGAGCAACAGAAAGCCCAGTGTAGGAATTATCAATGGATGAAGAACCACGGAAAAGAACTGTGCGATGGCTGGCTTTGCATTCATAGTGTAGTCGTTATAATTTCTACAATTCCTTCCTTAAACGCGCAACCGGAATTCCCAGTTGCTCACGATACTTAGCAACGGTACGCCGTGCAATCGGATACGATTTTTCTTTCAGTATTTTGGCCAGCCGATCGTCCGTTAATGGCTTTCGCTTGTCTTCTTTCGAAATACATTCTCCCAAAATGTTTTTAATCTCCCGGGTCGAAACTTCTTCTCCGGTATCTTTTTGCATACCCTCTGAAAAGAAATATTTCAATGCATAAATGCCAAAGTGTGTTTGAATGTATTTGCTATTCGAAACTCTGGAAATCGTAGAGATATCCAGGCCTGTTCGGTCGGCAATATCTTTCAGAATCATCGGACGCAGCTTGGTCTCTTCTCCTTCTTTAAAGTATTCTTTTTGGAAGTCAATAATTTCCGACATGGTTAAAATCAAGGTCTGCTGGCGCTGTTTGATAGCATCGATAAACCATTTGGCCGAGTCCAGCTTTTGTTTGACGAACTGAACGGCGTCTTTTTGGTTTTTCGAAGCGTTCTTTTTGTTGTCGGTATAGCCTCTAAGCATGTCCATGTAAGTGTTATTCATTCTCAGATCAGGAACATTGCGCTGATTCAGTGTCAGGATCAGTTCTCCGTCTACATTGTCGAGAATAAAGTCGGGTACAATGACTTGGTTCGACTGGTTGTTCGGATTATTAATTGAGCCACCGGGTTTCGGATTTAGCTTCAGAATCTCATTCAACGCTTCTTTTAGCTGGTCTTCCGAAATTTCATACTTATGAATGATTTTATCATAGTGTTTTTTGGTAAACTCTTCAAAGTTTTCTTTCAATATCCGGGAGGCGAGCAAGGTCGGTTCGTTCCCCTTTTTACGTTGAATTTGAAGCAACAAACACTCTTGCAACGAACGTGCTCCAACTCCTGCTGGATCGAAGTCCTGAATCGTTTCCAGTATCTCTTCCAGATCCTCTTCTGAAACGTTCATATTCATCGTAAAGGCCAGGTCGTCGCTAATCGACATCAAATCTCTTCGCAAATAACCATCTTCATCAATATTTCCGATAATGTATTCCGCCAGCTTCTTTTGCTCACCATCCAGGTCGGTAAGGCCGAGCTGCTCAGTAAGCGACTCATAAAAGCTTATTCCGGTACTAAAAGGAACATCAGGTTGTTTATCGTCTTTCGAGTAGTTACTGGTGTTTAGTTTATATGTTGGGATTTCATCATCTTCAATGTAGTCTTCAAGTGAAAATTCATCACCTTCGGCATCACTGCTTTCCGACTCTTCGCTTTGATCAATCGGCTCATCATCAAGCATTTCAAGAACCGGATTTTCTTCCAGTTCTTTCTTTATGCGTTGTTCCAGCTGCATGGTAGGTATCTCCAGAAGCTTGATCACCTGAATTTGTTGAGGTGAAAGTTTCTGCAGTAGCTTTTGCTGTAAACTTAGTTTCTGAGATGGCATATTGTAATTATTTTCTTCTTATTTCTATAACAAATATAACCTTTGTTACCTAAAAGAGGTTGACTATTGCAGTCAACCTCTTTATATTTTTTAGTTTTTAATGTTTTTTTAGAACTCTGCATTCTTCGGCGTTCTTGGAAACGCGATTACGTCGCGAATATTACCCATGCCAGTTGCAAATAAAATGAAACGTTCAAATCCTAACCCAAATCCGGCGTGAGGCACCGTTCCGTAACGCCGGGTATCCAGGTACCACCACATTTCGTCGGCAGGAACATCCATTTCTTCCATTCGCTTTACCAATTTATCGTAATCAGACTCCCGTTCCGATCCACCAATGATTTCGCCAATTTGAGGGAAGAGTACATCCATGGCAGCTACTGTTTTGCCATCTTCATTTTGCTTCATGTAGAAGGCTTTAATGTCTTTTGGATAATCAATCAGAATAACTGGCTTTTTGAAATGCTTTTCAACCAAATAACGTTCGTGCTCACTTTGCAGGTCGATTCCCCATTCAACGGGGAACTGAAACTTTCCTTTTTTGAAGGGCTTCGAGTTTCTCAAAATATCAATAGCTTCAGTATACGTACAACGAATAAAGTCGTTTTCCAACACAAACTGAAGTTTTTCAATTAGCTCCATCGAACGTTGATCCTGTGGCTTATTTTTTTCTTCTTGCTGCAGACGATTGCTCAGGAATTTAAGATCATCCATGCAATTGTCCAGCGCATATTTGATGAGGTATTTCAAGAACTCCTCAGCCAAATCCATATTGTCTTTCAGTTCATAAAATGCCATTTCGGGCTCAATCATCCAAAATTCAGCCAAATGGCGGGTTGTGTTTGAGTTTTCGGCACGAAATGTTGGGCCAAACGTATAAACTTCACCCAAGGCAGTCGCTCCCAATTCACCTTCCAACTGACCAGAAACCGTCAAATTGGTTGGACGACCAAAAAAATCTTGTGCATAGTCAATTTCACCGTCTTCAGTCGTTGGCGGGTTTACCGGTGGAAGCGTTGACACGCGGAACATTTGTCCGGCACCCTCTGCATCCGAAGCTGTTACGATTGGCGTGTGCAAATAATAGAAACCTTTATCGTTGAAATATTTGTGGATGGCAAAAGCCATGGCATGACGAATGCGGAACACGGCACTAAAAGTAGCCGTACGAAAACGCAGGTGCGCATTTTCGCGCAAAAATTCCAAGCTGTGTTTCTTCGGTTGGATCGGGTATTTTTCGGGATCAGCTTTTCCATAAACCGTAATTTCTGATGCGACCAACTCAACAGCTTGTCCGCTACCCTGCGATTCAACCAATTCGCCGTTAACTCCAATTGATGCGCTCGTGTTAATGTCGCGAAGTAATGCTTCACCAAACTTTTCAACATCCGCAACAATCTGCAAATTATTGATAGTCGATCCATCATTCAGCGCAATGAAATTAACATTTTTACTCCCGCGCTTGGTTCGAACCCATCCTTTAACTAACACTTGCTGGCCTACTTGTCCTCCAGCGAGTACTTCTTTAATTTTCAGTCGTTTCATGTTGTCCTCTAATTTTGCAGATTTTTTATTCCCCTGTTTTGCAGGTTTAAAATGTGAATCACAAAAGTACATTTTTCTGTTGAAAAACATGAATTGGCCGATGAAAAGTTAAGTGACTTGAATCTACGAAGCTAGGCTCATTCGAAAGCAGCTTCTGCGCAGATTAATTTTTCTAACTTTATTGACAACTTTGAACAGTTAATTGTAATGCTTGAATGACAACCGAAAAGGCATGAGGAGAGGAATAATTTTTAGTATGTTTTTGCTTTTGTTTACGGGCTCCGTAAGAAGTCAGGTTCGGCTTCCCGAGTGCATCGAACATAAGGACGTTTGGACAAGGACGCAGAAAGAACAGATTTTTGAGCATGTTCGTGCTTTTCCGGTGCAAACCCAATTGGCCTTTGCATTCATCGAAAACGGAGCCGTTTCTTTTTCGGGTGTCATTTTGGAGAATGATACGATTAGCTTGGTTGACAATCGGCATAAAGTCTTTGAAATCGGGTCAATTTCGAAAGTATTTACGGCAAGTTTACTGACTGCCTTGGTTGTTGAGGGCAAGCTGAACCTCGACGATCCGGTGAACGACCGCCTGCCTTTTGCGTTGAAAGATTCCATTCGGCCCACGTTTAGGCAGTTAGCCAATCATACTTCGGGTTTGCCGCGCATGCCGTCGAACTTCGATGTCGGTGTTCCTTTCGATCCGGCCAATCCGTATCTGAATTATGGCGAAGATCTGTTGAAAGATTACTTGACGAGGGAGATGGAGCTGCTTTACCAGCCGGGCGAGCGGAGCGAATACTCCAATCTGGGTGCAGGACTTCTGGCTTATACATTAGCAAAAGTAACTGGTTTGGATTATCAGCAATTGTTGGAAAAATACCTGTTTTCAAAATATGGAATGAGCACTTCAACCACCCGGCGCGAAAAGGTCTTATCGTGCTTGGTGAGCGGGCTTGATGCACAAGGCCGGGAAACGTCGAGCTGGGATTTTTCGGTGATGGTTGGGGCTGGCGGCATTTTATCAAGCACGGAAGATATGGCTCAGTTTGCCCTCGCCCAGTTTGATGAGTTGAACCGGGAACTGGAACTAACGCGAATACCGACGTTTGGAGTGAATGAACGGTTAGCTGTTGGGCTGGGCTGGGCTGGCATATTGTGAAAACCTTTGCTGAAACGGAACTGTATTGCCACAATGGAGGAACCGGAGGCTACAGCTCATCAATTGCACTCGATACCAACCGGGCGAACGGCGTGATTATTCTTTCCAACGTCTCGGCCTTTCATCCCGAATCGCCGAAGATTGAACAGCTTTGTTTTTCCTTGCTTCAGACGCTTGGCGATTCGTCCGAATGATATAGGCCCGACTTAAATTCTGGGCATCATGCGCTGAACATTCCATTCTGCGGGTTTTATACTCCTCCGGTTCTTCCGCAGAACACTGAGGGAGTGAAACCTACAGCACCCTGTGCGGAGCTCGGGGATTAGCGGATAAGCCGATGGAGTCTGTTTTCGAGTAGTTAAAAATGAAAAAGGCCCAGTCCGAATTGGGCTGAACCTTTTTACTGGTTTATTAACCCGAATTATTCATCTCGAGTACAATAAAATGGGTGCAAAGTGTTATCTTTAAGTATATTAAGCAAAACAACAACACTTTCTAACGCACCCATTTATGAGCAATAAAGATACCGTTT